>CAWGFV010000001.1:0-90000 GCA_963821975.1 uncultured Alphaproteobacteria bacterium
CGTAGTTCAATGGTAGAACGGCAGCTTCCCAAGCTGCATACGAGGGTTCGATTCCCTTCGCCCGCTCCATTGATAAATCGTATTTGATTGCAGTAGGTTATTTAAAACCTGTACGGCGAAAAATGCTGTTAATAGATGGGCCTATACAACGGCCATACAACACTTCGTGCATTTTACAAGGGAGACGCCGGCAGTCGTCTGCGGCGGCGGCGTCTATCGCGCCAGCCTTCCGTCGATGCTGGGGGTGTGCGGACTTCGGCGCCTTCGGCCGCGCGGTCTTGGTCGGCGCGGGTTTATTGCCGGCGCCGCGGCCGCCGTCTTATCCGGTAGTGCTCGATCAACGCCGCTGCTTGACGCGGCTTCTTGTGTCGCTCCGTCCTAGACGTGCTCAAATATCAGGCCGGCGCGCGCCATGTTGCTTGCGATCGACACACCACGGCCATCCAGGTTTGCAAAGATCGAGGTATCAGCAACACGCCCGGAAATTCTATTGAAGCCGCGCCGCTGCTCGTGCGCGATGATGCGGCGCGCGATCTCGGCCGGTGGTATTCGTTGGCCAACATCTTTTTTCCCGGTCCATCCGTACAGTTCCGAAACAATGTAGGCGTCACCCTTGAGCGTTGAGCGCACGGACCTGTCGGCAAAGGTCACATCCGATCCATCTGACACCGCGATCCACAGCGCGGCCCATGGCTTCGCGCTGCCAAAGTCGAACGACTGATAAATTTTCCAAGTCTCGGGAACTGCATCGCCTATGAAACGCGGCACCAGGATCTCATTCTTGTAGTCAGCCCACAGATCGCCAAGCGGCGAGCCGGGGCTCACGTTCCAATCGTTCAAAATCCATGCGCGTCGTTCGGCTTCGCATGTTGCAGCAGCGGAGAGCTTTTGAATATAGTCGGCACTGATGAGCGGGTTCTCGTGGATGTAACCCTTGATCGCGCGCCGCGCCGGCAGCTTATGGCCATTCTCGTCAACCTCTTCAACTAGTGGACCGATGATCTCACCGTCGCGCATCTGCGTGAGATGGAAACGGTCTCTGACCCAAACTTGTCCGGCCATGTAGGCGTTGGCGCTGCTCCTGACTTTCATCGGCATTCCGGGGACGGTGCTGCGTGACAAGCTCATGAGCCGAATGTAAAGCTCGGGCGATTCAAATTCGGTCAACTCATCGACACCGATCCACGGATACGGGCCTCAAGCATCAGAAGGAGACGGGGATGGATTTGTGCATTCTCGGGTTTCTCGACGGCTGGTTGAGCTAAGATTGATTCTATGCCGTAAAAATGATGGCGGACGTTAGGTGCAACAATTCCGGGAACCCACCTAGCTGGCTCAGGTGCTGCGAGACATTGTCGTTTCGGGCCAAAATGATAGGAGGCGGGGAATTATCCTGGTGGGTCGGCCGTGCTCGCTAACCGTTCGTCGCCTGCTTTCGTAGAATTCTTTATACGACCGTCCCAGCGCTTGGCAAAACGCGCGGAAATGCCGAACTGGTCAAGCACTCGCGCCACGATATGGTCGACCATATCGTTGATAGTTTTAGGGTGGTTGTAAAAAGCCGGCATTGGCGGGAGGATTGTTGCGCCCACGCGAGCAAGCTTCAGCATATTTTCGAGGTGCAGTTCAGATAATGGCATTTCGCGCACGACGAGGACCAATCGGCGCCGTTCCTTGAGAACGACATCGGCAGCGCGATGCACAAGATGTTCACCGTAACCACAGGCGATACTGCCCAGCGTACGCATCGAGCAGGGAATCACTACCATGCCTTCGGTAAGAAACGAACCCGACGAGATCTCAGCCGCCATGTTAGCTGAACTGTGGTAGACGCTGGCTAACGCTCGCACTTGTTTAGCGGTGTACGGCGTTTCATGTTCGATCGTGCGTTGGGCCCACTTGCTGATTATAAGATGGGACTCTACCTCGCAGTCCTTGAGCGCCTCAAGGAGTCGCACACCGAGTATTGCGCCGGTTGCACCCGTCAGGCCAACGATCAGGCGTCGCATTTGTCTCTCTTTCTTGCGCACTTGTATTCATGGCGCGCATTTAAATAATTGCATCATAGGAGCCAGCCCACAAATTCGAGCGGCAAGCCAAACGATACAATCTCGCAACGGTCACTTACTCGTAGTGAACGAATGGAACCTCGTCCTTATACGAGAATACTGGCGTCAGCGGGTTGAATTCGGGCGAGGCGGCGGCGTAGCTGCTAACGCGATTGAGCATGAATTCGGTTACGTCAACGACCGGCAAGTGCGCAAGCACGTCGGTTACGGGATAGAAGGAGAGTTCGCTGAGCTCGCCAGAGCCGGCGAGTTCGCCTTGCAGCGCTTCCGCGCTAGCGATGAAAAAGCGCGCGTGAAATCGGATCGGACTGATAGGCGAAGTTATGGCACGGCCAAAACAAGTGAGGCTGTGAAGCCGGGGTGCGAGGCTGTGTGCCTTCCAATGCGCCCATTCAGCATTTGCGGCCTCGCCAATGTCGCCGCTCTCAGCAAGCATCAAACCAGTTTCCTCGAAGGTCTCACGCACTGCCGCGATGGCGAGGGCCTTGGCTAGTGAGGTATCCCCGCGCACATCCATGCGCTCGATGGCGGCAGGATCGAACGGTGTAGCCGCATTGACAGCGTGATCGCCGGGATCGACCCGACCACCGGGGAAGACGAAGAAGTCTGGAATGAATGCCGCATTACGCGAGCGCCGACCCATCAATACTTCCGCGCCCCCAACACCCTGACGCCAGACGATCAGAGTGCTCGCGTCGCGCGGCTTGAGGGGAGCATTACCGGAATTGTCGCGAGCGTGTCCTAACGGCCGGCGCTCGGGGTAATTGTTAAAGGATGACATTCAGCCTCAAGTGGTAACTAGATCTTCAATTGCTTTTCTTCGTAGCACCTTGAAGCCTGAGCCAACCGATCTAAAAACTATTTCAATTGATCCGAAGACGCCTATCCAATCTCTTCGCTAAGAAACATTGCCATTGACCACAACAAACTCGTAACCAACAACTTCGGAAATCTTCCAGGGGTGCCCATCCGGGATTTCAACAATCATCAGTTCCGCATTCGGACCGGCTGCGGCTGGACCAAATTCTTCAACGAGGCGCACGAGATCTCCGTCATTTCGTTCAAGGCTGAGTAGCCAATCGGGTCTACCACTTTCGGTCGGGGACACAATTTGCCTGCCCAGAATCGGTCCGTGTGGATCGCGTTGACGCCGATCCAGACCTTTTAACACGGCCAGTTTAGCCAGCGCTGCGGAGCTTAAACTGAAGCAGGATCCGACAGCTCAATTCAAGACCACCTTCATGGTTCTCTCCACGGAATATTTGGTGTCATTTACTGTTGCCGAATCGAATTTGACGCACTGGATTGCCGGATTCGCTTTGTCGTTGGTCGGCAAGCCTCTGGCACCCTTTTTATGGAATTGGACTTTAGCGATCGCTCGCCAAGAATGAAACATTCGGGCGGCTCGAGATATGCAAGTTGGCTCGGCGCGATTGTTCCGGGCCGAGCCCTGTGAGGCGACCATTTTCTCGTGAGTATTCGATTTTGCCTATTTAAACGGCGCCGCGAGGGCGCGGAACACTGAAATATCACCTTGACATCACAGAAGGGCTGTGCACCTTTTAGATAAGATACCTTCTGCCGAGGTCGTCCACGACGAACGTCTCGGATGTCGTGAATTGCAGTGGCAGTGCCGAGCCGCGCGGATAGCCCGCGCTTTGTACCGGCAGGGTGTTCAGGACGCTGCCACAGTGGGAGGACCAACCATGAAATTCTTCAAATCCGCCATCGCTGCATTGTTGCTCGCCGCGATTAGTGCGCCGGCGACGGCGCAGACCAGCAAGCCCACCGAGGTCGATCTCGGCATCTTCACCTTTACCTCCGGACCGGGGGCGGCATATGGGGTTCCGGGGCGCAACGCCGCCGACGTCGTCATCGGCCAGATCAATGCTTCCGGTGGCATTGGGGGCGTGCCAGTCAAGCCGATTTATGTTGACGAAGGGCAGGGCACCAATGCGGTAGTAGCGGAATTTCGCAAGCTGGCGTCGGATAGTAAAAACCAAGCCATGATCGCCGCGCTTTCAAGCGCCAATTGCCTTGCACTGGCGCCGATTGCCGAGCAGCTGCAAATGCCGACCTTCATGTGGAATTGTGACACCCATCAGCTCTTCCTCAAGGACAAGTACAAATACGTTTACCGCACTAATAGCAGCACAGTGCCGGAATTCGTCGCCGACGCGCTCTACCTGCTAGCCGTGAAGCCGAACGTGAAAACCATAGCCATCATTAATCCGGACTATGCGTTTGGCCGTGATGCTGGGCTAATCTTCAAACAAACCCTGAAGGCGCTGAAACCCGATGTTGAGGTCGTTGCTGAACTGTATCCCAAACTAGGCTCGCCCAGTTTCAACACCGAGATTTCGCGTCTGGTCGCAGCTAAGCCCGACGTTATTTTCTCGAATTTTTGGGGCGCGGATTTGGAGAACTTTGTTCGCCAAGCCGCTCCGCGCGAACTCTTCACCAGCAGCCAGGTGATCCTGGCGCTCGGCGAATCCGTGCTGCAAAACGCGGGCACCTTGCTTCCCGATGGTGTGATCATCGGCGTGATCGGCGACGGCTGGTGGAAGTCGTCGACAGCTCAGGCCAATCCGTTGACCAAGGCCTTCATTGACGACTATCGCAAGCGTTTCAACGAATATCCTGTGTTTCCGTCGTTCAAGATGGCCAATACCCTCTACACTGTGAAGGCGGTCTACGACAAAGCGCTCGCTACCAACAAAGGCCGCTGGCCGACTCGCGATGAACTCGTTGCCGCGGCCAAGGGAATCAAGGTCAACACGCTGACCGGTACCCTCGCACTGCGCGAAGACAATGACGGACTTGTGGATCAGATCGTCGGTGTAACGCAGAAGAGTTCCAGCTATCCGTTCCCGATCATGGGCAAAATGGTCCGCTATCCGGCGGACTTAGTGACGCCCCCGGTCGGAACGGATCCGATCGCGTGGATCAGCAAGCTGACACCGGCGGTGTTGGCGAAAGCTCCAAAACCCGGATCTTATAAATAGGACGATGTTCACCAATTATGTACCCGTAATCGTCGACGGACTGGTCGATGCCGCGCTGATCTTCTTTGTCGCGGTAGGTCTGACTTTGGTGTTTAGCGTCGCGCGAGTACTCAACGTAGCGCATGGAAGTTTCTATGCGCTGGGCGCCTATCTAAGCGTCGTGATTGGGATGTGGTTGACAGCGCACGGGTGGGTTGTCGCAAGCCTCGCCGCCCTGTTGCTTAGCCCGATCCTAATCGCGGTCGCACTCGGGCCGTTGATCGAGCGAACGCTGCTGCGCTGGACCTATGGCCGCCCGGAGGCATTGCAGATCCTGGTGACATTCGGGCTGTTCCTGGTGCTGGAAGACATGCAGAAGATGATCTTCGGCGTGCAACCGTATTCTCAGGATACGGCGGTACAACTGTTTGGTGTCAGCCACATCAGCGGCATCGTGTATCCTAACTATCAGCTGCTGCTAATAGTGCTGGCAATCCTGGTGGCTATCGGTCTACGCCTGATGCTTAAGCACACGCGCATCGGCAAGCTTATCGCCGCCGTGGTGGCTGACCAGGAGATGGCGCTGACGATCGGCATCGATGTCCGGCGCATATTCGTTCTGGCGTTCACGCTCGGCGTCTTTCTGGCGGCGCTTGGCGGCGCGCTGGCGTCGCCGATGATCGGAGTAGCCCCCGGCCTCGGGGCCGAAGCGATTGTGCTCGCCTTTGCCGTCGCGGCGATCGGTGGACTCGGCCAGATTGAAGGTGCTGCGCTCGCCGCAGTTCTGGTCGGACTGGCGCGCGCCTCAGCCATTTATTGGGCGCCGGAATTTCAGCCAGTCGTCCCTTATCTGGTCATGGTCGCGGTCTTGCTCGTTCGCCCTTATGGTCTATTCGGGTCCATCGGTCTGCGGCGTATTTGACATGGTCGTGTGGCAACTCCTCGCGCTGGCGATCGCGGCAATGGCGCTGCCGGTCGCGGTGCCATGGCTTGGCTTCGTTTTTACTATAGCGATCGGCAAGGGGCTGGCAGCGCTCGGCGTTGCCATGCTGCTGCGGGGAGGGCTCATTTCAATTGGCCACGCGCTCTATGTCGCGATCGGTGCCTATGCGACGGCTTTCCTGATGATCAGCGTCGGGGTGAATGAGCTATTTCTTCTGCTTATCTGTGCGACTGCAATCACGATGGTGGCGGGGCTGGTAATCGGAGCGTTTTTGTCTCGCTATCGCGCAATATTTTTTGCCATGCTCAATCTCGCCATCTCCATGGTCTTCTTCACTTTGCTATCCAAACTTTATAATCTGACGGGTGGTTCCGACGGGATGCGGGTGGCGACCCCGACGGTGCTCGGCCTGACCCTCGACCGCACCGAATTCGATCTTGTACTGCAATTGACCGCCGTGGCGCTGATGGTGGCGGTGGCACTCCTCGTCGATCGGTACCTGAAAAGCCCTCTTGGCGAGGCGCTTACGGCGATCCACGCTAATGAAGTTAGGCTTGAGTATCTCGGCGTCTCTGCGCGCGGTGTAATCCTGGCGGCCTACACAATTTCAGCGGCCTTGGCCGGCCTTAGCGGCGCTATAACCGCATTGGCAATCGGTCATGTCGTGCCGGAGTTGTCCTATTGGACGTTCTCCGGCCAATTGGTGTTGATCGCCGTCCTCGGCGGGACCACCGGCGTGCCCGGAGCATTTATCGGCGCCTTCTTCTTCGAACTGGTGCGAACGTTCGCGGCCGATTACGCACCAGACGCCTGGAATGCGATCGTCGGCGCGGCACTCCTGATTGTAATCTTCTTCTTGCCGCAAGGCCTCTACGGATTGCTTCAGCGAGTCAGGACGCGAAAGGCAAGACCGTGAATCCAATCCTCTCGGTGCGCGATTTGCACATCAGCTTCGGAGGGGTTAAGGCGGCGGATGGTGTCGATCTAGATATCTATCCGCATGAACTCGTCGCCGTCATCGGCCCCAATGGATCTGGTAAGACAACGTTTCTTAATCTCTGCACTGGATACATACGCCCGACGCGCGGAAGCGTCACCTTCGAAGGGCGCAGTATTACCAATCTGGTGCCCCGCACTATCACGCGACGCGGCATTGCCCGCGCTTTCCAGATCCCGCAGTTATTTTCCGGTCACTCGTTAATCGAGAATGTGATGTTGTCAGTCGCCGCACAACACGGCATCTGGCAGGCCTTTACACCGATGGCCCGCGAGGCCTACCGGAACAAGGCGCTCGAGTTGCTCGATCTGATGTCGCTCGGCGATAATGCGCACGGGCCGACCGTGAACCTGCCGGAAGGCTTGCGAAAACTCGCCGATATCGCCATCGCCTTGGCGCTAAAGCCGCGACTGTTGCTGCTCGACGAACCCACCAGCGGGGTCAGTACTGCGGAAAAATTTGCCCTCATGGATACCATCGTCGGCGTCCTCCGCGCCGAAAATGTTACCGCCCTGTTCGTTGAACACGACATGGATGTCGTTGAACGCTACGCCGACCGTGTCCTGGTGTGGGACGCTGGTCAGGTTATCGCGGGTGGTCCCCCGCAAGACATTTTGCGCAGTTCGCACGTGCTCGAGCGCGTGATAGGAATCGGCTAATGCTCCGGTTGGAAAAAGTCCGGGTCCGGTTTCATGACCAGCTCGTACTCCGCGACGTAAGCATGAGAGTGGCTTCGTCACGCACGACGGTATTGATCGGACGCAATGGCGCGGGAAAAACAACCACGCTGCGCTGTATCATGGGGCTGTTGCCGCTCGAAGGTGGCCGCATACTGTTCGAAGATGTCGACCTGGCTACGGTGCCTGTCCATGATCGCGCCCGCCTCGGCATCGGTTATGCACCGGAGGATCGTCGGTTGATCTCGGAAGTTTCGGTCGAGGATAATCTGCTGCTGCCAGCCATCGCCCTGTCTTTCCCTGCGATTGAACGCGAACGTCGCCTCGATGAGGTCTATACGCTCCTTCCGGAGCTGGCGATCACAAGGAAGCGCGCGGCGGGGGTACTCTCAGGCGGCCAAGGAAAGATCGTCGCGCTTGGTCGTGCGCTGATGGTCGGCACACGCTACGTCCTGCTCGACGAGCCATTCCAAGGACTGGCGCCAGTGCTTGCGCTATCTTATGCCGATACACTCGCGCGGCTTCGACAGACGCGACCCAGTCTCGGCTTGTTGATCACAGAATCGACCCCGAAGCTCTTGGAAAAGGTAGTAGACAGCTCGCTTCTGATCGAGCGTGGTGAGGTGACCGAGCTCACCAAGCTTATCGGGCCCCACACTGAGCCCGTGTAATAGAGGTCATTACTGACAGGGTCCTATCAACGCAGCTGCAGTTGGCGTCAGCGCAGTTGCGGTGTTTCCGGACTTGAGCCCTGCCTCATTTCTTTTTTGACTGCAGGGTCATTACGCTTCCTAGTTCTTTGGGCTTGGGTAAATGCTGGTGCGTCTCCCAAACTTCGCGCAACAAGCGCTGCGATTCCTCTGGCATGGTCTCGACTTTGCGTGTCGTAAGATCCACGTGCAAAGCAAGTTGCTCAAGTGTGGCCATCTGCACCTTCTTTTCGACGTGCCACATGGTGTGGAAGTAGTGAATGCGCTTCGTGTCAAAGCCCAGCAACTGTGTGGTAACTTTGACTTCCTCACTTACGCTCAATTCACGCTGATAAGTGATGTGGCTTTCTACGGCAAAAGTCGACTTTCCAGTGAGTTGGCGATAAGGCTTACCGAGGCCTATCAGTGGGTAGAAGGCGTCTGTGCCGTGGTCGAATACAAGCATAAAATAGGCGACGTTCATGTGGCCGTTGTAATCAAGCCATTCGGGCAAAATCCGTTCCTGCCAGCGTGAAATTGGAGCCTCAAAGGTCATTGCAGTCTTCCTTTCTTTTTTCCGTAAATAGGTTTGGGGTCGGGTTTGAGCCGCTTAGTCGCCGTCGGACTTCGAAATGAATCAGCGGCGCGTGGCAGCTTCTAAGTTGCGCTCTGGCGGAGCTTGAAGCGCTGGATTTTTCCTGTGACCGTTTTGGGCAGCTCGCTCACAAAATGGATCCAGCGCGGATACTTAAATCCGGCCAAGTGTTCTTTGCAAAACTTCTGCAGTTCAGCGGCCGATGTATCGTTTTCGTCCGCGGGATTCCTGAGCACGAGATAGGCAGCCGGCTTGATGAGATTGTCCTCGTCGGGCCGACCTATCACCGCGGCTTCGCGCACCTTTGGATGCTCGAGCAGCTTCGCTTCGATCTCGATCGGAGAGCACCACATGGCGCCGACCTTCAGCATATCATCAGCCCGCCCGGCATTGACGTAATATCCGTCAGGGTCGACGTAATACATGTCGCCGGTATTCAGCCACTCGCCAACCATCGTTGCTTGCGACTTTTCCGGGTTGTTCCAGTAGCAGCGGGCGTTCGATTCGCCTTTGACCCAAAGCGTTCCGATTTCGCCGTTTGGTACGACGTTGCCATCCTCGCCTACGATCTTGACCTCGTAGCCGGGGACCGGCCGGCCGGAAGTGCCAGGCCGGATGTCGTCGATACGATTGGAGACGAAAATATGCAGCACTTCGGTGGAACCTATGCCGTCCAGGATCGATACGCCGGTCAGTTCCTTCCACCGATTGAAGATCGTGGCCGGCAAGGCTTCCCCTGCGGAAAGACAACGTCGCAATGCGCTCAGACGGCGTGGCCGGTTTTCATAGGCGTGAACCATCTGGCCGTAGAGTGTGGGAACGCCAAAAAATACCGTTGCACCGGAGCGCTCGAGATAATCGAGAGCAAGCTCGGCGGTCGTCCGTTCCGGCTGCACGACGATCGACGCCCCCACCCAGAGCGGGAAGGTCATGCCGCCGCCGAAGCCGAAGGAGAAGAACAGCTTGCTCGCGCAGAAAACGATGTCGTCGGGCTCGAGTTCCGCGACCTTGCGTCCGTATCGTTCGCTGGTCACGACCATGTCCCGATGGATATGAACGACACCCTTCGGGTGGCCAGTAGACCCGGAGGAATAGAGCCAGAAGCAATCCGTCATTGGTGTCGTAGGCGCCGGCGCGAGTTTAGGTGAGGCGGCGGCGATGAGCGCGGACAGGGACTTGGGTCCGTCAATCGGGAGTACGACGCGCGGCTGCGGCGAAGAACGCGCAACGTCCGTCATTTCTGCGGCCAGGGCCGACGAGTAGACAAATCCGGCGCATTGCGCGTCGGCGATCAAGTACCGGTAATCGGAGCCGTTTAGAAACGTGCTAGCGGCAATCGGAATTATCCCGGCTTTGATGGCGCCCCAAAAGACATAGAAGAACATCGGCGCGTCGAGCGCCGCCATGACCAAGCGATCGCCGGGAATAAGCCCTAGCTTCAGCAATGCATTGCCGGCGCGGCCTATATTCTCAGCGAGTTGGGCATAGGTGATCTCGTCGGCGCCGTGGCGCAACGCGACATGGGTGCCGCGTCCCTCAGTGATATGTCGGTCGATAAACGAAACCGCGACGTTGAAGACCGCGGAGAAGCGAAGTGCGTTGGGGGCGACACTTTCGTCGACCACGACCGTATGGTCGCTCTCAACAGTCCCGTTCATATTCTTGTCCTCGTTGCCACGCGCCACCGGCCTACTGATTTGCTGCTCGGAATTGATCTATTTCGCGGTTGACATCCCGGAGGATGTGGAAGATATATGAAATATCACAATAGTATTACATGTTGCAATCCCCATGGTCGCGAACCCCTCGTCAACTTCGAACCCGGCGCCGGAACAGCGTTGGCTCGGCCGTCCAGTCGAACGGGTCGAGGACGCCACCCTGTTAACCGGCAGTGGTTATTTCACAGATGACCTGCCGGTTCGAGCGGGCACCTTACACGCCGCCATTCTGCGTTCGCCCCATGCTCATGCCGAAATTTTATCCATAGACACCTCAAGGGCTGCAGCGCGCCCCGGCGTGGTCGGAGTGCTAACCGGTAGCGACATCAAAGCGGACACTGATCCATTTATCATCGTGCTGCGTCAGCCGATGGATCAATGGTCGCTGGCGACGGACCGAGTGCGGTTCGTCGGCGAGGCAGTGGCGGTCGTCGTCGCCGAAAATCGTTACCTCGCTGAGGACGCATTGGATGACATAAAAGTCGAATACCGAAAGCTGCCCGCTGTCATCGATCCTCTGCGCGCGCTCGAGAAAAACTCGCCGCTCGTGCATCCCGAAGTCGGCTCAAATGTTCCGTCGGACCGCCATTTCACCTATGGCGATCCAGATCAGCGTTTTTCCGAGGCGGACCAAGTTGTCTCACTGACGATCGATTATCCGCGCAACTCACAGACCCCGCTTGAGGGATATGTGGTTGTCGCCGACTATCAGCCCGGTGAAGGCGTCTACGACGTCCTCTGCAATTTTCAGGGCCCATTCACGGTTCATCCGGTGATGTCTAAGGCGCTGCGCTGCCAGGGCGCGCAGCTGCGCATCCGCACCCCGGCCTATTCGGGCGGTGGTTTCGGGGTGAAGCAGGCCATCTTCCCTTACGTGGTGTTGATGTGCGTCGCCTCCAAGCGCACCCGCCGACCAGTCAAATGGGTAGAGGACCGTTTCGAGCATCTCGCTGCGGCAATCGCCGCGCCGAACCGTATCATCCACGCGCAGGCCGCGGTGAAGAAGGACGGCACCGTCACTGCGCTGCGCTTTGAGCAGATCGACGACTACGGAGCATATTTGCGTCCGCCTATGCCGGGGCCGCTCTATCGCCAGCATGGCATCATGACCGGCGCCTATGGCGTCAAGGACATGAGCATAACCAACAAGCTGGTGATGACTAACAAAACGCCGTCCGGCATGGTGCGAGGGTTCGGCGGACCGCAGATCTATTTTGCAATCGAGCGCCTAATGCAGCGGGTCGCGGTCGAACTCGGGCTCGATCCTTTCGATGTCATTCGCAAAAATCTCATTCCTGCCGGCTCGTTTCCATATCGTGCGCCGGCCGGCGCGCTGATCGATTCCGGCGACTACCAAACGGCTACCACGCTGGCTGAACGGGATGGCGGCTTGGCCGACCTGCGGCGCAAGCGCGACGAAGCGCGCGCCGCCGGTCGTCTTTACGGCATCGGCTTCGCGGCGGTGGTGGAGCCGGCCCAATCTAATATGGGCTATCTCAGCACGATCGTACCTGTAGAGGAGCGCCGTAAGGCCGGACCGAAGGGTGGAAACGTTGCTTATGCCACCGTGAATGTCGATTGCCTCGGTGCCGTAAGCGTAACAGCCGACAGCCTGCCGCAGGGCCAGGGCCACGCGACCATTCTGAGCCAGATCGTCGCCGAACAACTCGGCCTCGATCCGCACGATATTCGCTGCAATATGGAGCGGGATACCCAACGCGATCCGTGGTCGATCGCCACCGGCAACTATTCCAGTCGGTTCTCCTCGTCGACGGCCGTTGCAGCGCAAATGGCCGCCATCAAAATTCGTAGCAAGCTTAGCGAAATTGCAAGCCAAACACTTAACGTCCCTGCGGAGCAGGTCGCATTTGGCAAGGGCAAGGTATTTGCGAAGGACAATCCCGATAACAGTATTCGCTTCTCGCGCGTTGCCGGCACCGCGCACTGGTCGCCCGGCGAACTGCCGACGGGGATGGCGCCGGGCATTTCCGAAACCGCCTCTTACTCGGCGCCGGAACTGGAGCCGCCGAACGATGCTGACCAAATCAATACTTCGCTGACCTATGGCTTCGTCTTCGATTATTGCGGCGTCGAGATTGACCGTGACACTGGAGCGGTACGTATTGACAAATACGTGACCATGCATGACGCCGGACGCATTCTCAATCCGCTGATCGCCGAGGGCCAAATCTACGGCTCGTTCGGTTGGGGCGTTGGATGTGCATTGCTAGAAGAATTTGTCTACAGCTCCGACGGCAGCTTTCTGTCTGGTACCTTCGCCGATTATCTCTGCCCGACCTCTTGCGAAGTTCCGCGCCCCATCATCCTACACATGGAATGCCCATCGCCGTTCACCCCGCTCGGCGCTAAGGGGCTAGCTGAGGGCAATGTAATGAGCACGCCGGTTTGCATCGCTAATGCGGTGGCCGATGCTCTCGGAGTCAAGGACGTCAAGCTGCCGCTTACACCGTCTCGCGTCAAAGCGCTTATGGGCGAAGCCGAGAGGTCGCCAAGCACCGCGCGTCGGGTATCGTCGCTTGAGGCACCGAAGGCTGGCGCTAAGGCTACAGCGGGCTCAGGAACATTGAGCGTTCCGGTCGCCCCGGAGGTGGTGTGGCGCGCGCTGCTCGACCCAAAAATATTGAAGCGCACGATTCCGGGCTGTCATAGCCTCGATCTGGTCGGCCCTAACAGCTACCGTGCCGACGTCTCGCTCGGAGTCGGCATCATTAAGGGCCGCTTTGCCGCGCGGGTTGCGCTCTCTGACCTTGATCCGCCGCGTGCTGCTACTTTATCCGGCGGCCTGGAAGGCGCGCTCGGAATTACAGTCGGAAGCGCCCGTGTGCGCCTGGCTCCGCAGGGCGCCGGAACCCTGATCGAATACGAATACAGCGCCGAAATAAGCGGTAAGGCAGCCGCTGTCGGCGGGCGCATGCTTGATGGGGCGACCAAGGTTTTAATCAATCAGTTTTTCCAACGCCTCGTTTCGGAAATAACCGGCGGCGCGACGCCAGCGGGCCAAGCTAAGCAGTCCTGGTGGCGACGTTTGCTCAATGCGCTTGGATTTGGCACATGAAGCCGAAATCGTTCACCTATCTGCGGCCCGCAAATATCGACGAGGCAGTGCAGGCGTTGGCGCGATGGCGTGAAGATGCTCGCATTATCGCTGGCGGCCAGTCGCTGGTAGCGATGATGAATTTCCGTCTCATCGAGACACAGGTGCTAATCGACGTCTCCGATCTAGCCCCACTCGCATATATTCGCGAAAGTAACGGTGAAATAGAGGTTGGCGCGTCGACGACGCAGGCGCAGTTTATGGCGTGGCCGAAGCTGGCCGAACGGGCGCCTTTGTTGAACGCGGCCATGCCGCATGTGGGGCATTTCCAGACGAGGAGTCGTGGCACCGTCTGCGGTAGTATCGCCCATTCCGATCCGAGCTCCGAATTGCCGCTGTGCCTCGCCACTCTCGGCGGCAGCGTTGTCATGACGTCGTCACGCGGCATACGCGTGCTGGCGTGCGATGATTTCCAAACCGGCATGTTGACCACCGCCCGACTACCCGATGAGTTGATTACGGCCGTGCGATTTCCGACGCGTAAGCCCGGTGCTGGATATGCCTTCGCGGAGATGGCTCAGCGGCACGGCGATTTCGCCATATGCGCGGTCGCCGCGATGGTATCTGGAAAGACAGCCCGGCTCGGCGTCGGTGGAGTTGCAGAGAAGCCGACGGTGCGTGAATGGTCTGGGCTGGACGAGAGTGGGATCGACGATGCGCTCAACGATTTCGCTTGGGATCTTGGCGGGACGGACGATTCTCATGCCACCGCCGTCTATCGCCGTGGATTGGTGCGACGCCTCGGCCGCCAAGTCATCGAGGAGGCGAAGAAATGCTCGAACTGAAAGAGGGGCAACAGCACCTCATTATCATGACGCTGGACGGCCAAGAGGTGCGCGGCCTGACTGAGCCACGCATGCTACTGAGTGACTTTTTGCGACAAGTGCTAGGCCGACCGGAGGTCCACGTTGGCTGCGAGCACGGCGTGTGCGGCGTCTGTACCGTCCTAATTGACGGCAAGCCAGCGCGCAGCTGCCTAACCTTCGCGGTGCAGGCGGCGGGCCGGCGCGTTGATACCGTGCGGGGTCTTGCCGACAAAGATGGGAAGCTGAACGATTTGCAGAACGCATTCCGCAAGCATCATGGCTTGCAGTGCGGCTATTGCACGCCTGGCATTTTGCTTTCCGCCGAGGCATTCTTGCGCGAGAACGTCAATCCGTCCGAGCAAGAAGTTCGCGAGATGCTGAGCGGACATATATGCCGATGTACCGGCTATGTCGGTATGGTTGACGCCATCCTGGAGACTGCTCAGAAGAGAGCGTCGGTCCCGACACCGTGAAAAATGAAAGAATCGTTATCCGTGCAGACCTTGAATTTTCGTACACACCGTGACGGCAAACTTGAGAGCCAACCGATCGCTCTACGATCCGCTGTTATTGCCGGTTGGACCGGCCGCGATCCGATAGCGCGCGAAAAGCATATTAGCGAGCTTGAGGCTTTAGGCGTGGCTCGGCCAAAATCAGCGCCCATCTATTACCGCGTCTCGGCCGCGCGGCTGACGACGTCATCACAAATTGAGGCGACCGGCGAGAACTCAAGTGGTGAGGTGGAACTGGTGTTGATCCGTGACGCGGAGCGGCTCTGGGTCGGCGTCGGTTCTGATCACACCGACCGAAAGGTTGAGACCTACTGCGTCACCTTTTCGAAACAAATGTGCGACAAGCCAATGGCCCCCGAACTGTGGGCATTCGATGACGTGCGCGATCATTGGGATTCGTTGGAGCTACGCTCTTGGATCACCGAGGGCGGAGAGCAGCGGCTGTATCAGCAGGGATCCGCGGCGGCCATGCTGCCGCCGGACGTGATCATTGTCGGCTTTGCTTCGAACGGCTTATTGGCCGAGGGGACGGCAATGTTTTGTGGGACCTTGGCGGCCCAAGGAGGCATTCGCCCATCAAAGCGATTCTCATTCGAATTATTCGATCCCGTCCTCGCTCGACGGATTGTGCACGCCTACGATATCGCCGTTCTCCCAGTGGAAGGGTAAGGGAGGATAGATGAGGAAGCAGTCAGCCTCGGCGCGCGCCACATCTGCTCGTACACTCGTGGGATCGCGGCCGGTCAAATCACTGCTTGATCAGGCGTATAACGAAATTAAACTACGCATCATTACCTGCGGCTATCGGCCGGGTGAGGTCCTCAGTGAGGCTGCGATCTCGGAAGAGTTGAAGATCGGCCGAACACCCGTTCATCAGGCAATCCACCGCTTAATGATGGATGGCCTCATAATGATCATGCCGCGGAAGGGTGTCATGGTTGCGCCGGTCGGCGTTGACGAGGTAATGGAAATCATCGATGTCCGGCTCGTGACTGAATGCTATTGCGCCCGCCTCGCGGCCGACCGAGCTGACGATTCCGAACTGCAACATCTTCAAAGAATTGTCGATGCGTCGGAAAAAGTGACGAATCAACGTGACGTCGAGAAGATGATGCTATTCGATCGAGAATTCCATGACACGTTGGCACGCGCAGCGCGTAATACTGTATTAGCAGATGTTCTGCGCAGCCTGCACGAGCGGTCGCTCCGCTTCTGGTTCATCTCGTTGCGCGATCCGGACCATCATCGCAATGTATTGGCCCAGCACCGCGCGATCGTCGCTGCTCTTCAGAGCCGGCGACCGGATGCTGCGGAAAATGCCATGCGCGAGCACATCCTCGCCTTCCAGCGCAACGTAACCCGGCAGGTCTAAGGCGGCCGCGCACCAAACAGGGAAACTCAGCCGATGAAGAACCCGAAGCTACACGACGAATTCAAGAAGATCGATATGACGACCGGGTGGGCCACCCCAGCGGGCTATCCCGAAGGAATTCAACAGAAGATCCTGGCCGGCTCGCTTGATGAAGCTGGCGGAAACGGTAATCGGTCCCGGCTCCTAAAGTTTGCGCCAGGCGTGTTTACGACTAAGCCATTTGTGCATGATTATTGGGAAGAGGTGTTCCTCGTATCCGGCGATTTGACCGTCGGGAATGACGAGCACGGCAATGGTGGCAAATCATTTGACCCCCTGACATATGCCTGTCGCCCACCAGGTGCGCCGCACGGCCCATTCAAGTCTGTCGGTGGCTGCCTGCTGTTTGAAATCCATTATTACGTCTAACGCGGCAGAATAGAAACCGCAGCGGCGAGCGGGCGGTGCAACCATGAACGCGACGATCGCGGCCGTTCGTTCGGCCTTGGAATCGGGTGCAACTACCAGCCGGGCGCTGGTCCAGGAATGTATTGACCACGCGAAGGCTGCGTCGGGCGAGGGCGCACGCACCTTCGTGCGGGTGTTCGGTAAATCGGCGATTGCCGATGCCGAAGCCATCGATCGACGTCGGCTGGCCGGAATATGGACGGGGCCGCTCGGGGGCATCCCGATTTCTATCAAAGATCTATTCGATATTCGCGGCATTCCGACCACCGCCGGATCGGTAGTGCTTGGGGATGCCGCGCCGGCCTCAGCCGACGCGGTCGTCGTCTCGCGCTTACGTGCAGCCGGAGCGGTTATTGTGGGGCGGACAAACATGACCGAGTTTGCCTTTTCTGGCCTCGGGCTCAATCCTCACTTCGGAACCCCGGCGAATCCGTACGACCGCACAACGCGCCGTATTCCAGGGGGATCGTCATCCGGAGCGGCAATTTCCGTCTGCGATGGCATGGCGATGGCTGCGATTGGCACCGATACCGGTGGGTCGGTCCGAATACCGGCTGCCCTATGCGGGCTCGTCGGTTTCAAGCCGACCGCCGCGCGCATCCCCATTACGGGTACGCTACCGTTGTCGACATCCCTCGACTCGATTGGCCCGCTTACCCGCAGCGTTGAATGTTGCCGGATTCTCGACGCCGTCTTGAGCGATCAGCCCTGTAAGACTGGGTATTCGGTGGTCCTGCAGAACATGCGGATCGCGGTGCCGACGTCGCGCGTATTCGACGATGTCGATGCCAATGTCAGCCGAGCCTTCGAGTCGGCTTTGGCGGCTCTCGTCGATGCCGGCGCAAAAGTGTCACAAATTCATGTTCCCGAATTTGCCGAGGTCGGTCAGACGGCAGAGGTCGCGACCTTCCCTGCGGTTGAAGGTTACAGCTGGCACCGTGATCTACTCGCGCGCGCCCGCGACCGGTACGATCCGCGTGTCGCGGTGCGCATCGAAAGAGGCGGTAGTGTGAGCGCGGCTGACTATTTATGGCTGCTGCGACGGCGAAGCGAATTGATTCAGGCGATCCGATCTCGCGTTGGCGGTTTTGATGTCTTGGCTATGCCCACCGTACCCATTATTGCGCCCCCAATCGGCGGCCTTCAACGCGACGACGACTTATACCATCGGATCAATCTGCTAGTGCTGCGAAACCCAACCCTGATCAATTTCCTCGACGGCTGCGCTTTGAGTTTGCCCTGCCATGAAAATGGAGAGGCCCCGGTCGGTTTGATGCTAGCGCGGTTTGACGGCGCAGATCACGATCTGCTGGCGATCGGCGAAGTTGTCGAGCGCGCCCTCGTCGCAAAGCGCACGAGCAATCGCTAGGTCTTTGGCTACGACTTTCAAATTCTGTCAGATTGGACGCGTTCGTAAAACCGAGCGATCGCATCAACAGTCTGTGCGGGCTTTTCGCGATGTGGCACGTGCCCGCAATCCGGCATCAGCAAAGTCTCGAGCGGGCCCTTACATATTTCTTTTGCCATGTGGACCTGTCGATGTGTTCCGTAGTGATCTCCGTCACCGCGAATGATCAACACCGGGGCAGAGATCCTTGCTAGCTCCGCACTGAGATTGAAGGCAGAAAATCTTGGATCGAGCCACACATCATTCCATCCCCGGAATGCCGTGTCGACATAATTGTGATAACGCGCAAGACGCTGGCGTAGATTGCCAGTTTCAAATGCCTTTCGTGCATTCCTGATTTCCGCGAGAGTTTCCGGCTCAACGCAAAAATGCGGCGCCATTAAAACGAGACCACGCACACGAGGGTCTGCAACATTCCCGGCATAAGCGGTTACCATCGAAGCGCCATCGCTGTGACCCAGCAGTAGTCCTTGGCTAAATCCGATCACTTCCAAGATTTTGGGTAGAACGTCGAGCGCGTGACGATTAATATAGTCGATCGGAAGGCCGGGCTCGACCGGAGGAGATGCTCCGTAGCCGGCGCGCGAATAGACAAATACGCTAGCGTGAGTGCGTTCGAATAGGCGGCGTGGGAATTCACCCCACGTGCTGACTGAGCCAAGCCCTTCGTGCAGCATTACTATTGTCGATGACCTTGAAGGCGGCGCCCCGATCAAACGATACTCGAGCGTCATTCCGGCGACAGATATCTGGCCTTCCTCTGCAAGCAACGCCATGTCAGTTTCCTGGTTGCGTTTCACTCTGGCCGATCTCCGCGCAGTATCCGCGGTCTGAAGGTCAGACAGGCTGCGGATGTGACTGACAAGCTAATAAGGGTTGTTAGAAAACCTTTTTGACAATCTTAGTCTACAACTTTATTGTTACAACAACAAATGGCGACCCGCCCATACAGATAAAGCATTAGTAGGAATATCCATGACCATTGTCATCGACGCGAGCAGGCTGGAAAGAAAGCGGAAAGAGGCGATTAAATCGCGGACGGTGCACAATCGGCACCACTATTTCGAAGGCGTCGCGCAGGCGCGTTTCGTTCTTCGCAAAGTGTTCAGGCTAATTGAGGAACAGGCAAAACTTGGCGGGCTCGACCCGCTTGAGCATCAAGCGCTCATACAGATTTACGGCAGTCCACAGATGAAGCTCCGGGTCAAAGAAGTCGCAGAAAAACTCGATATAGCTCCGGCGTTTGCGTCAAATATGTTGAAATCTCTTGAGGAAAAAGGATTTGTCCTTCGCCTTCCCAGTGAACACGATCAACGCGTTAATTACGCGGTCGTGACCTCGCAAGGAAAACAGCTCCTTCATCGAATCGATGAACAAGTTCAGGTGCACGTCGATTACTTCACGCGGCAACTAACCCAGGATGCGCGTGAGGCGGCGATTTCCATCGTAATGTTTTATTTCGGCATTTCCCTAAACGCCGGGAATGCAACGCGTGCGTAAAGGTCGATACGACCGATAGGTTCATGTAGTTCTGCAAGGGGTAGCATCATGCCGTTTCGAGATATGCGAGATTACTTGGCTACACTTGAACAGCAAAACCTCGTCAAGCGTATCAATCGTGAAGTAGATCACAATTGGGAAGTCGCTTGCCTGGCAAAATGGATGTACCAGGCCCTTCCGATCGATCGACGATTTGGTTTGTATTTTCAGAACATCAAGGGCTCCAAAATTCCTGTCGTTACCGGCGCCCTGGGCGCCTGTCCTGCAAGTGTCGCGGTGGCATTGCAATGCGACGTGGAGGATATCAATGATACGGTCGTCGGCGCGATACGCAACCCGATCAAGCCGCGGATAGTTGATAGCGGTGTGTGCCAGGAGGTTGTCGTCACTGGTCAGAATGTTAGCCTAGACACATTGCCGATCGTGACTTGGACACCTGGCAAGGACAAGGCGCCATACCTCACCACGATCGTTGTTACCCGCGATCATGACACTGGTGTCGCGAATATGGCGGTCTACCGTACGATGGTGCGAGATAGTCGTAGCGTGGTCGTTAATCTCTCGCCTAATCGTCAAGGGACACGAAATGTGCAATCGTGGACTGAAAAGGGAAAGAAGGCGCCGATTGCGTGGGTGATAGCGACGGAACCGGTTGTCCATTTGGCGACCGTTGCAAACCTCCCCTATGGTCGGGACGAGATAGAACTGGCCGGCGGGTTGAAGCGCGAACCGATCGATTTAGTCCGATGTAAGACAATCGATCTTGCAGTGCCTGCTAATGCTGAAATCATCGTGGAGGCGGAAATCGCACCTGGCGAGCGGGACGACGAAGGTCCATTTGGCGAATTCGCAGGTTATATGGGGCAGGTAGAAAAACGTCCTGTCGCGCGCGTAACGGCGATCACGCATCGTCGTGATCCAATATTTTATGGCTACACAAGCCAGATGCCGCCTTCTGAAAGCACGACGATCCAGAGCCTAATAAACGCCGGTGTTATCCTGCAGACTTTGCGCGATCACATCGGAGAGCAGGCTGTGCATGATGTCTGGATCGATCTGACCTTCGGCGGCCTGTTGGCGCATGGAATCGTGGCGATGACCCCACAATTCCCCGGCCACGGCAAACGCGTTGGTCGGACCATTGCCGATACTACGCTACTAAAGCGGATCACCGTCGTCGACGCCGACGTCGACATTCGGGATTCTAGCCATGTGGACTGGGCATTGAACTCACGGTTCAGCCCGCAGCGCGATACGGTAATCATCGATGACGTCTATGTGCCGCTTCATATCGATCCGTCGGTGCGTGACGCGCGCGGGACCGTTTGGCAAGGCTCGAAGCTCATTCTCGACGCGACGCAAAAGATCAACTCTGGTACGTTCTCGCTGCCGCCGAAGGACATGATGGTGAAGGCGCTGACCGTGTGGAAAGAGTGCGGCCTTCCGGAATTCGACATCCCGCGGCGAGCCAAACTACGTCTGGACAGGTCTTAGGCCGATAGACGAACGGTAATCGAAATGCCGTATCAAGACTTTCGCGAATTTCTGGACGTGCTTCGCAAGCACGGGGAACTGGTCGACATTGATCGCCCGATCGATTTGCGGACTGACGTCGGGAAGGCTTTAAAACAGAGCTATGTCCGTAACGGACCAGCGCTTTTATTCAACCGGAACGGCACGGAATTTCCTCTCGTTGGAGGTCTTTACTCGACGCGCAGCAAGGCCCTGCTGGCGTTCGAGGCAACAGAAAAAACAATCTTTGATAAAGTACTGGGTGGTTTGGATCGTCCTATTGCGCCCGCCGTACTTTCTGCTGCGGCGCCCTGCCACGATGTGGTTCTTATGGGCAAAGACATCGATATCACCCGGTTTCCCATCCCGACCTACAGTCCGAAGGATGGCGGCCCATATATTACCGCCGGCATTTTTGTATCTAAGGACCCAGAAAGTAGTGTGACGGATATCGGACACTATCGCGCCCAGATTACCGGGAAGGATACGTTTTCATTTTTTGCGCAGCCGTTTCATCGATTTGGGAAATATCTGACGAAGTGCCAGCGGTTGGGTATCCAAGCGAATGGCGCCATTGTCATCGGCGTTGATCCTGTTTTGGCCTATACGTGCCAAGTACAAACGAGTGACCATACCGACGACTGGCATGTTGCGGGCGGGCTGCGGGGTGCCCCGGTTGAGCTGGCGCACTGCAAGACAATCGACCTCGAGGTGCCCGCGACAAGCGAAGTTGTCATCGAATTCGAGGTGGACCAAACCGTCACTGCTTCGGAGGGACCGCTGGGCGAGTACACGGGATATTACACGCCCGCCTCTCCAAAACCCGTGGCGCGCATCACCGCGATTACCCACCGCCATAAGCCCTATTTTCAGGGGCTGCTTACCGGCAAGCCGGTCACCGAAAATCACATTCTGAAAGCTATTCCGTTCGAGGCTTCGATCCTTCGTTTGTTGAAAGCGCAATTTCCAACGGTCGCGCGGGTAGCGATCCCGCCTTCGGGTGGAGTCTCCTTCTACGTGGTGATCGCCATGCGCCCACGGTTCGCAGGTGAGGCGCGTCAGGCGATCCTAGCCACCATAGCCAGCAATATTCGGCCGAAATGGGTGATTGTCGTCGAGCCGGACATCAATGTGCACGATCCAGCCGACGTAGAATGGGCGATGTGCTTTCGCGTCCGACCAGACCGTGACGTTTTCGTCATCGATCAAACTCCCGCGGGTCCGCTCGATCCGTCAGTCAGGGAAAGCGTCGCCACTGCGGCTCGCATGTCTGCCGCGGTTGGTGTTGATGCCACGCGGCCTTTCGGTGAACCATTCGCCGAAGCTTCCGATGTTCCAGGGTGGCAGGAGTTCGAACTGCCCGAACTTAATAAGCCGCTTTGATCTAACTGCTCGCAACGTTGCAAGGAAGGAGTGCGGTTATGCAAGCTTCAAGGGCTTTTTTGGTCCTTTTGATCGCTTTGATCAATTTGAGTTCTGCCATGCCGTCTCACTCCGCAGAGTGGCCACAACGGTCAGTAGTCATTATCGTCCCGTTTGCGGCAGGCGGAAATACGGATAGCATTGCACGCATAATTGCGCAGCGGCTCGGCGAAGAATTCGGCCAGCAATTTATAGTCGAAAACCGCGGAGGGGCGGGGGGCGCTATCGCGGCTGAAGCGGTCGCGCGCGCGCAGCATGACGGCTATACGTTGTTCATGGCGGCCTTGCCGCAAATTGCAATCCTGCCGGCAATGAGGAAAACACCATACGATCCAGTCAAGGATTTTGAGCCGATCAGCATCATTGCGACAAACCCCTTTGTTTTGGTCGTCAACAAGGACTTTCCGGCGAAGACGCTTGCCGAGTTCGTTTCCTATGTTAGCGCTCGGCCCAGTGCGCTTTCCTATTCATCGGCAGGTGTGGGCAGCCTTAACCATCTGTCGATGGCATTGTTTTTAAAGGATGCTGGCCTTCAAATGATCCATGTCCCTTACAAGGGGAACGCGCCGGCGCTGGCCGACGTTATTGCGGGTCATATTCCGGCGATGTTTTCAAACCTGTCCGATGCGCTTCCGCAGGCAACGGCAGGCACCATCCGGCTGTTGGCGGTATCCAGTCCCCAGCGAATGCCTCAAGTTCCTGATGTCCCGACGGTAAGCGAGTCCGGCTATCCACACTTCAAGACGCTCACCTGGAACGGGCTGATGGCTCCCGCGGGGACGCCAAAAGTAATTATCGATAAGATTTCGGCCTTCGTCTCTCGCGAGGCAAAGGACCCGAAATTTGCGAAGAGGCTGGCCAGTTTTGGCGTCGATGCGCTCGGTAATTCACCTGGGGAATTTGCGGCGATAATAGCAGCGGATAAGTCGCTGTGGGCTAAAGCCGTGAAAGTCGCTGGCGTCAGTGGAAAATAACGTTGGGCGCCACTGATCCTCTAGCGTATGTATTTCACCATTTAGTGCGGCGGTTGAATTAGTCGTGCAAAGGGTCTCTTTTCGCGAAACGCGCGTGGCGAAAGACCACAATATGATTATCCACCAGTGACGCCAAGAGCATAGTCAAACTAAATGTTAGCGTGAATGGTAGGACATGACGAGAGGGTCACACGACCACATTTCCAGTACCTTTTAATGGTCTGGGTCAGATGTGGACGGCGTCAGGGCAAAAGCCACTTGATGTTCCTGTAATCAATGTTCGAATGCGAACGCGTTTCCGCCCGTTTTGACGCAACGGTAAAACCCGCTGCCCAGGCGTCGTTCCAGGGACAGCTGATCAGAAGTTCCTCTTGATGGAATATGTCGAGCAAGTGGGTTAGTGCGCGTGGCCGAGAAGTGCCATCGAAATTGCTGGCACGTATGTGATAACCAATAGCGTCATAAAATTAATCGCCACAAATGGCAGAACGCCGCGGTAAATATTGCCAAGCGGTGTCTCGAATACCGCCTGCGAAGCAAAAAGATTGAGGCCGAACGGAGGGCAGTACATGCCGATACTCAAATTGACGGCCATGATAATGCCGAAGTGGATTGGATCGACACCAACGGCTTGAACGATCGGGAGGAGGAGCGGCGTTAGGATTAATATGGCTGCTGGCGGCTCGAGAAAGCTCCCCATCATTAGGAGCACAACGTTAAGGCACAAGAGTGTCGCCCATTCAGGCAAGTCGAGCGCAATAATTTTTGCGACAAGCTGCCGAGGGATTCCGCTGGTCGTAAGTAGCGAGGCATAGATGCCTGCCGCGGACACAATCATCATGATTTGAGAGACTAAGGCCACCGCGTTCACGATGATGTGTTTAAGTTCGGCCATGCCAACTTCGCGGTGGATCACCATGGTAATGAAAAGCGAGTAGACGACTGCGACGCCGGCTGCCTCGGTTGGCGTGAATATGCCGCCGTAAATGCCGCCGAAGATGACGACGATTGTACCGATAGACCAACTCGCGTCTTTTGTAGAAGTTAGAATGTTAGCCCATCGCGCGCCAGCTGTTAACGGGACGGCTTTAATTCGGGCATAGGACATGACGTAGATTGCGTCGACGAACCCGATGAGAAGACTCGGCAGAACGCCTGCAGTAAACAGAGCAATTGCAGATTGCTGCGCCACCATTGAGTAAATAATCATCGCAATCGATGGAGGTATGACAACGGCAATGGCGCCCGAGGACGCAATAAGCCCAACCGAAAAGCGCTCGTCGTAGCCGTTATCGCGCAGCGAAGGATAAATCATCCGCCCAACGGCGATCACAGTGCCGACCGCGGTGTGCGTCATAGCGCCAAAGATTTCCGATGCTGCGACAGTTGTTACCGCGAGCGACCCTCGTATTCCGCCGACCAACGAAATCACCCACACGACGATCCGTCGAGCAATGCCTCCTTGCGCCATTATTTCGCCCGCTAACACAAAAAATGGAACGGCGAGCAACGGATAGTTGTCGAGGCTTCCAAAAATGTAAATTTGAATAGATTCGGTCGGCAAGCCCGTGACCAAAACGATGACGATGCACGTAACGAAAAGAGTCAAAAATATCGGAATACCAAGAACCAAGAGTATCGCGGGCAGAATGAAGTATATGAATATTGTTAGCATCGATGCCGATCCCCGCCAACTTATCTCTAAATGCTTCGCTAATGACGAGAGTGGCCCGTGAAGAAACGCGCAACTACCATAAACGCCATAATCAAAAGTCCGATCGGAACCATTGCCTGCGGAATAGCGAGCGGAATATTGGCTGCCAGACTTCGCTGATCGAATGCCACAAGTTGTCGGATCACCGGCCAAGCGAAAACCACGAGAACGATTGCGGTGATCAAAAAGACGAATTCAGAAAACAGATCGAGGATTGTGCGAATATTTTCCGGCATGAGACGATATACGATGTCCATGCGGATATGTCGGCCGGACCATGCGACAGCGCTGCTGCCAAGGAACACGCAGCCTATCATCAGAAATAACATCGCCTCCTCCGCCCAAGGGATCGAGGAATGGATAAAATAGCGTCCAATAATGTTAGCAAAATTGAGAGCGACACTGCAGATGAGCAATGCGCCAGCCATGCCGCGGATGATCGCAAGGAGCGTGTGCACGACACGCAATAGATTATCAGTCATTCGTAGCTCCGCTTGTTTTTTCCTTTATTCAGTATAGCCGAGTAATAGCAATCTTCGGCGCGGCGGTGATGCTCACGATCCGACCCAAGGCAGGTGGCAAACGTATGATGAAAAGTTTAAAGCGAATATACATGTTTCGCCATAGCGATGACGTCCACATTGACGACTATGACGACATGGACAGGCTTTTCCGGCTAGCCGATAATGTCACGCTTGAAATCGCCACTATGGACAACCGGCGCGCTGCAGAGATTATCGGCTTAGACGCGCGATGTTGCCGCCGACAAGCCTGAAGTTGCTTGTCGGTGGATTGTCGAACATCGATACACGATCCATACGGAAACTGCGATGTTCACGCAGTCTTCTCGGCAGTTTTTTGCAACAATGCGTAGAGCGCCGCTTCTTGCGGCTTCGCGGCAGTCACTTCGGCGCCAACCGGCTTCAATAGCTTGGTAAGCTCGACATGCTCGGACTCGCTCAACTGCACCAACTCGCCACCGCTCGCTGTCCAAACCTTGCGCTGCTTGGCAATGAATTCAACGGCCCAGGGAAAGACCTCGACGCTTGCCCGCCGGCCGGCGTCGGCAACGACAGACTGCAGATCTGGTGATAGATTGTCGTACCAGATCTTGCTCAATACCGTAACGACGCTGACCATCGCTTGATTCGACTCCAGAATATATTTGGCAGCATCATAATAGCGGAACGCAGTCAGCACCGGCAGTACGCTCATTACTCCGTCAATCGTGCCCTGCTGCAGCGCCGGTAGCACATCGCCGAGCGGCATTGGCACCGGCGTTGCCTTCAGCTTGCGCAGCTGCTCCATCTGGACTGCGGCGGCGAGAACGCGGATTTTGCGGCCGGCGAAGTCAGACAGTTTCGCAATTTTAGTGCGAGTATTGAAGATGGTTGGAGCATTGATGAACAGGCCAATACCCTTGAGTCCTTTGTTGGAGCCCAACGACAGAAAGGCTTTGTTGAATTCAGGATCCTGAATAGCGCGCTGAGCGTGTTCGACGTTTTTGAACAAACCGGGTGAGCCGAGCACCTCGAACCGGCCGTCAACGCCGCTCAAGAACTCGGGCGGCGCGACAAACCCCTGGATCGAATTGAACTGCGTGCCCTCGATCATCCGCGGTGCGGTGCCTAGTTGGCTGCTTGGATAAAGCTCCGGTTTGATCCGTCCATTGCTGCCGGCCTCGACCAACCGGCCAAAAATTTTCATCCATTCGTGTTGGGAGTCATTAAGCGTTTGCGTCCCGAGCTTCATGACGACCGGAGCAGCTTGCGCCCGGACCTGAATGGACGACAGGCCCCATGCGACGCCTGCGCCGATACCGCTGAGAGCGGTCCGCCTGTTAATCTTGCGGGGTAATCCGTTCATGTTTTTATCCTCCCTTAGCCAGATCCTCAGGAATTTTCGCGGCGGTGCGCAGTTTTAAAACACCGCGCACCTCATCAAAATTAGACCCCTCTCGCTGCGACCGGCACACCGTGAAAGAGGCAATAATCCGTCGCTAAAATGTTAATAAAAAATAAAGCTGCTAGCTTAGTTTGTCAACTAATCACTACCCGCTTCTGCCTTCGCGCACAGGGCTTCGGGGTGGTTTCAAATGTAACAAAACGTGCGCGTTCTGGCGCATGACAAACATGATGCAGTCACCAAAAGGCGCACGGTATGGGGATAGTGATTTTGCAGTGCTTTGGCAGTCTGCAATTGCGCCAGATCCAGGCGGGATGTGGTATTTTTTCGATGCGAATGACGCGCCGACAGAATGCACCAAAGCGCGAAGCCTATCGGCGTGGAATACGGCGCCGCGGTCGGTTTCTGTAGCTACAGTACGTCGCGCGTAAACACTATTCGTCGGCGCTCGAAGACTAAAAGATGCTGTAGTACCTGAAGTCAGAAGGTGATTTTATCAAGATTACCAAGCAGGCCCGGATCTTGAAATGAGCAAGGCCGTCTCAACTGATCGAAAATCGGAGAACCGCTGGAAAAGCGCGCGAACATCACAATTCAATGGCAAGTAGACAATCTGTACTATATGGGGCCTAAATGAACTTGTTTTCCAAGAATGACATTTTTCTTTCTGCGCCGTTCGAGCGAGACGGCAAATGGTTTTTTTTATTTGGCGATAAGGCCGCATACAAATTTAGAGCATTTAAAACTATAGGTGACGCTGAATCGGAAATTCGAACGATCAAATGCGCATTAAGTCTCGGGGTGGGATATATTAGCTCTACGATTCATAACGTCGAAACTGAACAAGCCAAAAACATTATTGATTTGTCTTCGTATCGTCAGATTGTAACTCGACTCCTTTGATCTCTGCGGTAAATAATTTCCAATCAGTTGCGGGCCAATTGTGCTTATAATGAGCATCATCTGAACTCGCCTTTAATCACCGCATGACGAAACGATGACGGTAATGACAGGCTCAAAAGGCGACGAACTTTGGCGCTGGCAGGCGGTCGATTTGGCCCATGGCATTCGCACAGGTCAAATATCGAGTCATGAAGCCGTGGCGAGTTGCCTCGCCCGCGTCCAGGAAGTCAATTCGCAGGTGAATGCCGTCGTCGACCTTCTTGCTGACGAAGCGCTCGCCGATGCCGACTGCGCCGATGCGGCCGTCCGCAAGGGAGAGCCCCTCAACTCGCTCCACGGTGTCCCGGTCACGATTAAGATTAATGTCGACTTTGCGGGGCGGCCCACTACTAATGGAGTCGTCGCCTATAAGGATCGAATTGCGGGCGCAGATAGTCCGTCAGTCACTAACTTGCGTAAAGCTGGAGCAATCATTATCGGGCGCACCAACGTTCCAGCGTTCTGCGCCCGCTACTTCACCGACAACGCACTGCATGGACGTACGCTAAATCCTTGGGACGCGGAGCGAACACCCGGGGGATCGAGCGGTGGCGCCGCTGTCGCGATCGCGACCGGTATCGGGCCTCTCGCCCATGGAAACGATCGAGCCGGTTCGATCCGCTATCCGGCATATGCCTGTGGCGTCGTCGGCATCAGACCGACGCTCGGCCGCGCTCCCGCATTCGACGCAAGTGCGTCCCAAGAAAATTCGCTCACCACCCAATTGACCAATGTCCAAGGGTTGCTTGCACGCTCAATCCGCGATTTGCGGCTCGGCGTTACGGCGCTAACGGCGAGGGATGCGCGCGATCCATGGTGGACTCCGGCGGAACTAAGTGTCGAGCGCCATCGGCGGGCGGTAAGGGTTGCGATGTTCGCGAAGTCACCAGGAACGGAGGTCGACCCGGCCGTTTCTTCTGCTATCCGACAAGCGGGACGATGGCTCGAAGATGCAGGATATCAAGTGGAGGAAACTGTTCCGCCCCGCTTCGAGGAGGCCGCACGTCTTCTATTCACACTGATACGCACCGAACAAAGAGACGGCGCTGCGAATGCGATCGAGCGGTATGGCGATGAAGCGCTCCGACGCGCGCGCGTGTCTACCATGGCCTACGCCTCCGAACTCGACTTCGACGGCTATATCAAGGCGTTTGCCTCTCGCGCTTCGATTTTACGAGAATGGCTTCTCTTTTTTGAGTACTATCCGCTTTTGCTTATGCCGGTTTCCTGGCAACGACCCTTCCCCGTCGACTTTGATCAACAGGGTGACGAGGCTGTCTCACAGATGCTCAATGCCCATCATCCGATGTTAGCGGTTTCGATCCTTGGCCTACCTGGACTTTCGGTCCCGACCGGTCTCGTGGATGGCGTCCCGATGGGAATTCAGCTGGTTTCCGGGCGCTTCCAAGAGGAAATATGTCTCACCGCAGGCGAGATCATCGAGGCGAGATACCCCACTGCGACACCGATCAACCCTCGATTCTAATCCAAGTGTGACTTGCCACTACACTTGGATCCAGCGACGATTATGGCCTCGGAGTCTCGCGGTATTCGCCCAAGGTGCAATCTGATAATCAAGCGTCGTATTCGACCGATCGAATTCAGGAGAGACAAATCGCGCCGCCATCGCTGTGGCACAATGGATATTGTGAACGGCTATAATATCAATAAAGTAAAAATCCGAAACGGCAGTGGGTGACCATAATGACGCAATTGATAGAATTGTTCATTCGGGCTGTGACGCGATGAGTCGGGTCCTAATCACGAATGGGTACGTCGTCTCGGTCGATGCCGCGCGCAATGTCTATCCGAATGGATTTGTTGCGATCGACGGTTCTAAAATTTCTGCCGTCGGCTCATCCGCGCAAACCCCTGCCATAGGCAATTTCGACGTGGTGATTGATGCGTCTGGCTCGATCGTCTTGCCGGGTCTCATTAATATGCATCAGCATCACTGGTATACCTTGTTTAAAGGGCTCGCCGACGGATTCCTGTTGGAAGATTGGGTGACGGACCTGCTTCTGCCGCTATCACTCAAGCTGGACGCCGAAGCGATGCGGGTGTCGAGCACTGTTGCAGGCATGGAAATGCTCGCGACCGGCACCACCTGCTCACTCAATCATTCGGTGACGACTACGACGCCTGATCTCGTTAAGGCTTCAATCGAGCCGCAGGCCGAACTTGGCATTCGTCAAGTCTATGCCAAAGAATTGCGCTGCAAAACGCCGGGCAACCCATACCATCCACTGAGCCTCGACGATGCGCTGGCCGAGTTCGAGCAGGAGGTGCGCCGCTGGGACGGCAAATATGATGGACTAGTGCGTTTCGGTATAGCGATCGAGTCGAACGCCCATTGGGTTTCCGCCGGTATGAGCACAGAGGATTTGATCTGCCGCGGCCATGGGCTCGCCAAACGTCTCGGTCTGAAGATCACTGCGCATATTTCAGGCGGCACGTTTTCGCTTGAGAAGGGCTTTCTAAAGTACCTGCGCGAAACCGGCCGCACCGATGTCCGCTATCTGATGCAGCTCGGCATCCTTGACCCGCAATGGGTCTTGATCCACGGCATTCACGTCACCGAGCTAGACATCGAGCATATGGCGCGGGTCGGATGCCACTTCGTGTACACGCCGACCAGCGAGGCGATACGCGGCGGCGGCATATCGCCTTTTGCCAATGCCCACCGCGCCGGGGTCAATGTGGCGTTGGGGACCGACGGGCCCATGGTCGATTATTCCGTCGATATGGTCGAGCAGATGAAGGTCTGCAGCTTGATGCAGCATGTCCGCCATCTCGACCCAACACGCATGCCAGTCGAACGCACGCTGGAAATGGCGACCATCAACGCGGCCAAGGCTCTTGGGCTTGAAAGGCAGATTGGTTCGCTGGAATCGGGAAAGCGCGCCGACATCGCCGTGTTCGACTTGAACAAGCCCTATGTCGGTGTCCTTCACCGGCCGCTGTCGAGTTTCGTCACCGCCGGCAAGGGCACCGACGCGCGCGTTGTGTTGGTCGATGGCCGGATCGTCTATCGCGATGGCGAATTCACACGTCTTGCCGACGGGCGGAGTGTGATCGCCGAGGCTGAAAGGATCGGCAGGACGATTGTGGACAAAGCCGGGCTGAGCCACCGGATGGCACCCGCATGGCGCATATAACGATCGGAGTTTCTGTGAACGGGCGGATGTGATGCAGCGTCTGGTCCAATTGCCCGTACTTTGCTGCTAAGGTCGATGGAAGGCTATTCCCGCGAGGGCAGGCGCATGGACGTTGTGGTCGAAGACGTAACCCAAATTTGGGGCGAGGAGCCCACCCAGGTGGTGGCGCTCGACCACTTTTGCCATCAATTCCGCTCCCGTCGCTTCTCATGTCTGCTTGGCCCGAGCGGCTGCGGCAAAAGCACGCTGATCCAAATCGTCGGAGGCCTCGAATTGGCGACTGGGGGCACGGTGCGGATTCAATATCCGGGCAAAGACGACAACCCGCGCCCGCTCGGTGCGGACTCGGTAATGGTCTGGCAAAATCTGAATCTGTTCCCCTGGCGCAGCGTCATCGACAACGTTGCCTTCGGATTGGAGATGCGCGGTATTTCGCGCAATGAGCGACACGAGCGCGCTCGCGCGTTGATCTCTTCCGTTGGTCTACGCGGCTTCGAAAACCATCTGCCCGGCCAATTGTCCGGCGGTATGCGCCAGCGGGTGGCGCTGGCGCGCGCGCTCATCATGGAGCGGCCGATTCTGCTGATGGACGAACCGTTCGCCGCGCTCGATGCGCAAACCAAGATCGTGATGCAGGAAGAATTGCTGCGCATTTTCGATGAAACCCACAAGACTGTACTGTTCGTCACGCACGCGATCGAAGAGGCAATTCTGCTCGGCGACGAAGTGGTGGTAATGACGGCGCGTCCCGGCCGCATCAAGGAGGTGATCCCGGTGGACCTGCCGCGGCCGCGCTCGCTCGAGATGATCAATTCCCCGGAATTCGGCACGCTGTTCGATCGAACGTTTCACCTAATTCGCGAGGAGGTGATGCGGGCGATGGAGCAGCAGGCGGAAATAGTGGCAGGTCATTCGTGAATCCGGACGGCAAACGCAAAACGCGGCTTGCAGAGGCGGCGCTTCCCGCATTAAGCGTCGTGATTTTCCTGATAGCGTGGGAAATGCTCGTGCGCTGGCGCGGGATTGCGCCGATCTTCCTGCCGCCGCCATCGTCTATCGCCGTATACCTGTGGCGGATGATTGCCGACGGCACCATGGAATATAACCTTGGAGTCACGCTGCTGCGCATTTTTGTCGGCTTCCTCATCGCTGCGGCGACCGGAGTCGCGCTGGGCCTGCTGATGGGGATGTCGCGGATCGTCGCGCGTGTGGCCGATGTGTGGATAGCCGCGCTCTACCCGTTGCCGAAGATTTCACTAATCCCGCTGCTGATCATCTGGCTCGGCACGGGGGAAGCCTATCGCATCGTCATCAGCGCGATCACGGCGTTCTTTCCCGTCGTGATCAGCACATATTCCGGAATTCGGCAGACCGATCGCGGGCTTATCAAAGCGGCCCAGGATCTGGGCGCCAACACGCGACAGATCCAGCTCAAGGTAGTTATCCCGGCCGCCTTGCCCAGCATCCTTTCGGGCCTTCAGCTCGGAATGGGCGTCGCCTTCATCCTCGTCATTGCGGCCGAGATGATCGGCGGGTCAAGTCAGAGTGGAATGGGGTATCTTCTGATCAACGCCGGGCAAGTGATGGAGACCGAGAAGGTTTTTGCATGCCTTGTGGTGCTTGCAGTGATGGGCGCGGTTATAATCAAATTTCAGCAATGGGCCGACCGTAAATTGGCGCCTTGGGTTTCGCATGATGGCCGTTGATACGGCAGGGAGAGAACGATGAAAAGCAATGCCCGGATTATCGCTATTCTGGCCTTGGCGGTCGCCACAATTGCGCTGATAACGCCAGACGCCGTCAACGCCGCAGATAAAGTCCGAGTCGGCGAGGGACCGTTCATCACCGGCGGCGCATTCTACATCGCGCGCGACAAAGGCTATTTCCGAAAACTCGGCATCGAAGTCGAGACCGAATCCTTTATTGACGGAGCTATGGCCGTTCCCGCGATGATCGCCGGCGAACTCGACATGACGTTCATGACGCCAAACGCCAGCCTATTCAACAGCATCGCCAAAGGCGCACCGCTCGTCATTTTTCTCGACCGCGGCAACAACAAGAAGGGCTTCGCCTATACGCTGGACAACGTCACTCAGGCGGTGGCCGACCAGGGTGTCAAATCGATGGCTGACTTCGCCAAACTTAAGGGCAAGAAGATCGGCGTCGGCGCGCTCGGCAGCATCAACCAATACAACATGGCGCAGGCGCTGCTGAAGGTCGGTCTTAACCCGGCCAGCGACGTGCAATGGGTCGTCAACATATCGCAACCAGATCTGATGAAGATGCTGGGCACCGGGCAGGTAGATGCAACCGACCTCGCCTGGCAGTTCGGCGTGTTCGCCCAGCAGAACAAGTGGGGGCCAATCGTCGCTACCGGTGACCAGATCGTGCCCGACGCAGCAATCGGCCTATACGTGGTTCGCAAAGATTTCCTGGAAAAAAACCGCGACGTCGTGGTGCGCTTCGCCATGGCTTATCTGCATGCGGCGAAGGAATTCAACGCTGCGGCGCTTGCACCGGAAAAACATCCTGACATCGTCGAAATCCTTGCCAAGAACACCGCGCTCAACAAGCCGGGCCTAGTCAAGGCGATCGCGCCGCACTGGTCCTACATCAACGAGAACGGCATGCCGCTCGTCGACTCAATCATGCAGATGCAGGACTTCTGGAGCGGAAAATATTTCCACTTCGTCGAAAAGAAAGTCACGCGTGCGCAGCTTTTCGATCTCGATGTTGCGAAGGAGGCCGAGGCTCGCCTCGCCAAGGAGAAGCCGTTCGAGCCATAATCGGATGCGCAATGCATATGGACTCTTGCGTGCGTGCGGCAACTATCGGGTCGAGGAGTAGCGCCCAGGAAACGCCGTCTATCGGATCATGCGGCCTTCGTGTTTGACGGATGAGCCGATCCCACTAGTACAGACCTGCTCCGCGCGGATGCGGACGACGGTCTTTCCTATTTTTTCCGATGGCTCTTCGATTTGCTTTTTGAGGATGACTTGACGGAAGCGCGTCCCGAGATTGTCGCGCCCCATTTTCTCTCGATAGCCCGCACCTCTTCCTGTGTCAGCGCCGACGTCGGCGGAAATTTTTCCATCCAGCCAAATGGCCGCACCGCCTCGATGATCGCCTTGGAATGGGAGGTGCTGCCGGAGTTTTTATTTTCAGCGGTGATACGTGGATCGAGTGCGGAGCTCCAAGCGTTGCGTACGATGTCGATCTGCTCCGAGGGTTCGCAGCGCGTCGTCACCGCCCACATCACGTCAGCGAGGTTAGACGGATCGACATCGTCGTCGACCACCACGATAAGTCGTCCCATATAACTGTTGGCTGCGGCGATTAATGCCGCTCGCTTGGCATGGCCAGCGTAGCGCTGCTTGAGGGCGACCACGGTCATGAGCTGCGCAACATGCTGCCATACGCCGACCACGTCGGTGACGCCGGCCATCTCTAAGTTGCTCCAGATCGAGGCGGCGCGGAACGGCAGGCCGAAGTGAAAGCGCGGTGGTTTCATTGGCGGGGAGCCGAGCAGGATCGGATCGGTGCGATGGTGGATAGCCTTCACTTCCATTACCGCGCACGGCCTCTCATCGGCAGCGTAGTAGCCGGTGAACTCGCCGAACGGGCCTTCTGGCAACGTCAGCTCGCTTGCTGGCAGAAACTCGCCTTCAAGGACGCTCTCGGCTTGCGCGGGCAGTGGCAGGTCGGTGAGGGGCCCAGTCAGCACCTCGATTGGGGCGCCCTTGATCGCGCCGGCGAAGTCATATTCCGACTGACCGGTCGGCAAATATTCGAAGCCGGCAATGAATAACGCCGGGTCCTCGCCGTTGACTACGGCGATCGGGCAGGCCTTGCCCTTCTCCCAGTATTTCCGGGCGATGATCGCGCCGTGTCGACCTTCGTGGTCGAACTGAATGGTGACTCTACTCTTGCTATGGACTTGGACGCGGTAGATCGAGCAATTGATCCAGCCGGTGTCGGGATCACGCATGATGACCAGCGAACCCGAGCCGATGAAGGGTCCGCCGTCCTTGCGGTGCCAATAGGGTGCCGGCAGCATCTCTAGATCGACGCGTTTTCCGGTGGTCGAATGTTCCAGAAATGGCGCGTCTTTTACTACAACCGGCTGCTGCGTCTTCAGTTTTTTGCGCTTCTCCATCCAAGCCTTGAGCGCGTCGAGTGGCGTGAGCCTTGGGTCAATGCCGAGCGCAAGGGCCGCGCGCTGCGGCGTAGTTGTGGCATTTGTGAAGACGCGAAATCCCTTCGGATAACCTTTAATCCGGTCGAACAGCAGCGCCGGGCAGTCGGGGCTGCCGGCCGCGACCTCGGTAATGCCGCCAATCTCGAAATGCGGGTCAGCCCCTTCGACGTGCCGAAGCGCGTTGAGGCCATCGACCTGCTTTATGAAGCCGCGCAAATCTTTGTAGATCACTACCGACTCCAATGAGGGCAATATTGCATTGAACGTTCACAAAATTACGTGGATTGACGATCAAAAACCGCCAAAACTTCTCCGCTCGCTCCAGCCGGCCTACCCTTGATGGTTTCCGATCCGCAAGATTATCCGCTAGACCTTAGTCCTCTTACATCGGCGGAATGCCTGCTTTTTGAATGATATCCCGCCACTTTGCAGTTTCGGAGATGATAAACTTCTGTAGCTCCTCCGGTCCCGGCGAAACCGGCTCTGCACCGAACTGGGTGAAGCGGGCGCGAACGGCAGGGCTTTTCACCCCTTCAGCCAGCGCATTGTATAGCTTTTCGATAATCGGTTTTGGCGTCCCGGCCGGTGCAAGCAGAGCGAGCCAGCCGAATGTCTCATAGTTTTTCAAACCGGCTTCTGCAGTTGTTGGTACGTCGGGCAGCGCGGTCATGCGCTGCCTGCTGGTGACAGCTAACGCGCGGGCGTCGCCGCTTTGTAGCATGCTGAGTACGTTCGGTAGGAACTGGAATCCGAGTGGCACCGCGCCAGCGATGAAGTCCGGCGTATATTGTGCAATGTTACGATAAGGCACATGCGTAAGTTGCACGCCTGTAATCTGCTCAAAATAGACGCCGGCGAGGTGTTGTGAGCTTCCGACGCCGACCGACCCGTAGTTAATTTTCGGATGCGTCTTTGCATATGCGATGAACTCCATGAGTGTTTTCGGCGGGAGCTTGGAATTGATCACAATGACGTTCGGCAGAATCGCGAATAGTGAGATCGGCGCGAAATCCTTCTCTGGCTCGTAGCCGAGTGATTTGAACAGCGTCTTGTTGGCCGCGAGGGGACCGGACGTGCTCATCACAAGTGTATAGCCATTGGGCGCGGCCTTTGCCGCCGTCGCTGTACCGGTGTTGCCGCCCGCGCCGGGACGGTTTTCGACGATGAAATTTTGGCCCAGCGACTTCGACATTTCCTGCAGAAGGACGCGCATGACAACGTCGCTCGCACTACCGCCGGCGAATGGCACGATCACCTGAATCGGTCGGTTCGGATAGTCAGTGACCTGCGCTCGCGCGGTGATTATCGAAGCGAGAGATAGTGCAAGTACGATTGGCAGGAACATCAATGTTTTCATTTTGCTCATGGCGCGCCCTCAAGCTTTTGGTTTCATTTAATTTGCAGTCACCGCTATACAGCGATGGCCACCAGTCACTTTGGCAGTCGACTTTCTTATTGGCGCGAACGCTCATCGCGGGGCGCCATGGCTCAAGTTCCTTTGAAATTCGATGGCCGTTTGCTGTGGAACGCGTCCACGCCTTCGCGAAAATCATCAGATTGCCGCAGCCGGCTATAGCAATGCCCTTCCAACTCGATCGCGATCGACAGCGTCGAGTCTTCCGTATCGTTGAGGAGCTTCTTCGCAGTACGCTGCGCTAGCGGCGAGAACGACAGCAGTTCGTCGACCAAAGCGTCGGTCGCCGCCTCGAGCTTAGCATCGGGGACGCATTCGGAGGCGATGCCCCAATCGAGCGCCTGTTTGCCGGGAATGCGCTTGGAACGCATCACGATATCCTTGGTGCGTGTGATACCGACAATCTTCTGCAAGCGTGCCGAGCCGCCGGATCCTGGGATTTGTCCAAGTTTTTGTTCCGGCAGCGCGTAGAAGCAGGTTTCCGACACGATCCGAAAATCGCAGGCCAACGAGATTTCAAAGCCGACGCCGAAACAATAGCCGCGATTGGCGGCTATCACCGGTTTCGAGCAGCGCGCTGGGGCCGCGATATTCCAAGCAAGTTTTGAAACGTGTTCGGGCGAAGCCTCCATGAAGCCTTTTATGTTGCCGCCGCTAGAAAAATGCTCGCCTGCGGCGCGCAGCACGATGACGCGCACACGTTCGTCTACGTCGAGCGCTTCGAAAACCAGTCGCAGTTGATCGCGTTGCGGCATCTCGATCACGTTGAGCGGTGGACGGCGCAGAATGATGTCCGCGCGCAGCTTTTCGACGGCTAGATCAACCTCGAAACCGTCAAGTCTTGCCAGGCGCGGATCGTCAAAAGCCATCGAAGTCATACAGCGGTTCCTTGTCAGCGTGCTTTATCCTCGATCTCGAATTCGCCGGCCACCAGCTTGCGGCGCAGTAGCTTGCCCACCGGCGATTTCGGAATGTCGTTGACGAACACATAGCGGCGCGGGCGTTTGAAATTGGCGAGGCCCGACGTGCGGCAGAACTGGTCGAGATCCTCGTCACTCACCGGTCCGCGCCGTTTGATGAAGGCGGCCACGATCTTACCCCATCGCTCGTCGGGCAAACCGACGACAGCGACTTCCGACACCTCCGGATGCAACGAAAGACAGCTTTCGATCTCGACCGGAGAGATGTTTTCGCCGCCGGTTATGATCATGTCATCGACGCGGCCGGTGACGAACAGGTCGCGGTCGGCGTCGAGGTAGCCGGTGTCACCGGTGAAATACCAGCCATCGCGCAAGGCCTTGGCATTCGCCTCCGGTCGCCGCCAATAGCCTTCGAAAGCCTCGTCGCTTGCCAGCAGCGCAATGATCTCGCCTTCTTCACCTGCGGCCGCGGTCTCCTCGGGCGTTTTGGCTCCGAGCTTGACCACGCGAATGCGTTGATTGATCCCGGCCCGGCCCGCCGAGCCAGGTTTTGCCGGCGCGTTCTGATCGATGGTGAGGGTATAGATTTCCGAGGAGCCGTAGTGGTTGACGAACAGATCGGGCTTGAACGCGGCGTTGAGTTCCCTAAGCAGCCCATCGGTCATCGAGGCGCCCGCAAAGCCGAGCTTGCGCACAGAACTTACGTCGGACGTGGTGAAGCGCTCGTTATGAATGAGGTCGTGGTAGAGCGTCGGAACGAGATAGAGGTTTGTGATCTTCTCAGCGGCGATGAGTTCGATGGCCTTCGGGACCTCGAACCGCGTCAAACATACGAATGCGCCGCCGATTAACGACATTGCAAGTAACGAGCGTACACCCATCGTGTGATAGAGCGGCATAACACCGAGAGTTCGCTCGCCGAGTGCATATTGATTCTGAGCGACATGAGCGACGGCAGCCGCACGTTCCGCTTGCTGACGCCGCGGCACGCCTTTCGGCTTGGCCGTGGTGCCGGACGTGTAGAGCATGACCGACCACGCGTCAGCGCCGACGCGCGGCTTGGCATCGGCGCTCTCGCGTTTGAGCAAAGTCTCAAATTGTATTTCATCGCCCCGCGCATCAGCAAGTGCAATGCGCTTGCGCGACCTTGCCTCGCATGATTTCGCGCAGAGCGTCTGCTGACGCCTGCTCGAAAATGATCGCCGTTGCTTCAGAATTTTCAACATAATAGTCGATCTCGTCGGCCTTGGACCGCCAATTGATTGGAGTGATGACGATGCCGGCAATCTGGCAAGCCCAGTGGATGGTCGCTGCTTCCCAGCGGTTCTGCAGCAGCGTCACCAGATGATCACCGGGCATCAGGCCCAGCTCATCGAAGCCCGAAACGACAGCCGAGACGCGCCGGTACCATTGCGCATAGGTCATGCGCACGGACCCGTCGACGATGGCGAGGGCGTCGGGATCACGCTCAACGCTGGAGAGAAAGCTGTTTCCGAGGTCAAGCATGAGCAGTTCTTTCCCGACGGTAACCGCTCTCTGTCTCCATTACAGATCGCCGAGGCCGTATTCCGTCCAGCGGGCTCTCACGCGCGCTTCGTCTTCGGGGGAAGGTCGCACTGTCGGTGGAAAGCGCTCACCGCCCCATTTATCCTGGCGCGGGTTTTTCCACGAGCGCGTAGCGTCGATCAGCATTCGGTTCCAGAGGCCGGTCCCGAGCTGCTTTACGTCTCGATCTTCCAGCGGCGTGCTTGGATCAATGGGGGAGCCAAAAATCCCAGGAAAGATAACCACACCGCCTTCTCCGGCGTTCACGCGATGCGCGAACGCCCATTCCACCTGTTCGTCGTCCGCCGGGTCGATATCTTCTTCCACTACGATGACATTCTTATAGCGGTACTGGGCGGCGCTGTTACCCCAAAGCGCTGCCGCGACCTGCTTGGGCTGACCCTGGTAATGTTTCTTGATCTGAACGCGGATGTTGACGCCGTTGGTGATGGGCGGGGCGTAGACGTCGAGGACGTCGGGAATGCCGGCGCCATTCAAAATGTTCCAGGCGATCGCAGCCCGCTGCACCGAGGACATCACGCTGTTCTCGCTGTAGGAGCCCGGCAGCGTGCCCTCCAGTGTGCCGCAAAAGATTGGGTCGCGACGGTGAGTGATGCAGTCGATTTTCATGGTCGGCCGCGGCGTGGGCAGGTCGGAAACGTACCCGGTGAATTCGCCGAACGGGCCTTCATTCTCGTAGGTCGCCGGATCGTCGCTGATAGTCCCCTCGATGACGATCTCAGCGCTTGCCGGAACTTGCAGGTCCACCGTCTCACAGCGCACCAGTTGTGCCGGCTCACCCCTGTACGCGCCCATTACGTCCCATTCGCACACGCCGACCGGGAGTGGCGATCCGGCCAGGAAGGGCATGATGGGATCCCAGCCAATTACACACGCGACCGGCATAGGCTGTTTGCGGGCGGCCCATTTTGCGAAGTGGGCGCCCCAGTGCTGGCCGCCTTTAATGAGGAGGAATGGCGTCGTATTCTTCTGACCGATCATGCCCCGGTAGAGACCGACGTTCATCACGCGGGTCTCGGGGTCCCTGGTCACGATGGCAGAGAAGGTGTGGATGTAGCGTCCGCCTTCAAGGTAGTGCCACTTGGGAACCGGGAACTCCGTCTGGTCGATGGCCTCGCCTCGAATGATAACGTCCTTCACCGGCCCGGTATCGACGACCTGCGAGGGAATCGTCTCACGGTTTTTCTTCATCACGTGTTGGACAAGTTCGCGATTGGAAACCTCGCGCGGAAACCCAAGGGCGAGGCCCAGGCGTGATCGTGCGCCAAGGCCGCTCACGAATAGCTTTCCGCAACGTCCGTCTTTGTAGCCCTTCACGTTCTCGAACAGGAGTGCGGGCCCCTTCTTCTCGAGAACGCGTCGCGCCACGGCCCCGATCTCGCGGTCCCAGTCAACCTCGGCCGTGATTCGCCGCAGTTCTCGCTCCTTTTCGAGACGGGTGATCCATTGCCGCATGTCCATAAAGCCCATCGTATTTTCACTCCCAAATTCGCAAACGCGAGGGGGCCTGGCGACAGGCTTGAATCTTTTTTAATCGATTCGACCTGGCTAGCCGATCGAGTCCGCCTCCCTTACTCGCAGCATTAAATCCCGCAATGCTTTAGGTCCGCAATGGGTCTATTCTGTCGAAAGATGAGCAATGAATTTGATGTGCTGCCAACCAGGCGCGCACCCCTTCAATGCCCGCAGGGCAGCTATGCGTGCTGGCATCAGCAAGTTTTGAAAATCGAATAGGTATCCTGTTAGTGCGCACGCGGTACCTGCGACCAAGGGAGACGGTCATGAATGCACGGAGAGCTTGGGTTGGATCGCTCGCCATTGCCGGCGCGGTGGCCGTATTCGCGGTCGGATCGGCATGGGCTCAGGAGACTATAAAAATCGGATTGTCCGCACCGATAACGGGGCCATTCGCCGAGAACGGCAGGCAGATGGTGGCCGCCGTGAAGCTCTATGTTGAGCGATACGGAGCCAATGTTGCGGGCAAGAAGATTGAGGTGATCACACGCGATGATGCCGGGGTTGCGGACCAGGCGAGGCGCATCGCCCAGGAACTTGTCGTCGTGAACAAGGTCGCGATCCTCACAGGTTATAATCCAACACCGCCCGCGCTCGCGGTGGCGCCGATTTCCGCCGAAGCAAAAATACCGGAGATCGTTACGGGGTCATCCGCATCGATCACTACCCAGCGGTCACCCTATATTGTGCGGACCTTCGCGACACAGGCCCAGATAACGGTGCCGATGGCGCGATGGGCAATCAAGAATGGCATCAAGCGGGTCGTCACGCTGGTGGCGGACTATGCGCCGGGTATAGAGACCGAGAAAGCGTTCATCGGCGAATTCAAAGCGAAGGGCGGAGAGATCGTCGAATCGCTGCGCGTTCCGCTGCAAAGTCAGGATTTCTCGGCGTCTTTGCAACGCGCCCGCGATGCAAAACCGGAAGCCCTATTCGTCTGGGTTCCCGGCGGTCTCGCGGGCGGTTTCCTGCGACAATATATGGAGCGCGGCCTGCAAACGTCTGGCATCAAGCTGATCGGTCCTGGCGACATCACGGATGATGATGTACTCAATCAAATGGGCGATGCGATGCTCGGCATTACAACATCCTTGCAATATTCTGCCGCTCACCCGTCCACGATGAACAAGGTCTTTGTGGAGGACTTCAAGCGTGTGAGCAACGGACTACGGCCGGACCACGTGGGGGTCGCGGCTTACGACGCGATGCATCTCATCTACGAGGCGCTGAAGAAGACCGGCGGCAATACTAACGGCGACGCCCTCATCGCGGCGATGAAGGGCATGGCCTGGGAGAGCCCGCGCGGGCCAGTCGCCGTCGACCCCGATACGCGCGAGATGATCCAGGACGTGTATATCCGCCACGTCGAGCGCGTTAATGGTGAGTTGTACAATGTCGAATTCGACAAATACGAAGCTCTCAAGGATCCCTTCAAAGCATCGCAAGCAAAATAGCGAGAATTAGAAATCGGCCGCGCGATCAACCTAACGCGTTGGATTAGGTAGGTTGCAACGACTTCAGGCCGCGCGGGTCCCTGACCCGTGGTTCTGGCGGTACACTTTTATTTCTTAAGCTGAGGTCGTTTTCAAAAAAACACAATTGTCCCACAGTGCACGTGTTGTCTTGCAATTCGTTCTACGCGAGCAAAGGTTGCTCTCCCTGACATCTCTCGTATTTGCCAAGCTTCGCGTTCGAAACTCGCGAAGGCTGAACTTCCTACAGGACGAGACCAAATTGGGGATACGGCCGCAGCGCGCACATCGCAATTGTGCAGGTCGAGATCTTCCCAATGCGACAAGGCGGTGAGGCCAAAGCCATATCGAGATGTTCCAATCTGATCGGACGGTTCGGAACATACGTGGGGAATCTGTTAAAATCATCGCCGGCTGAAGCTTTCGGTTTAAGCCAGACCTGAATTTAATGGTGATTGCATGCCCTCTGCATCGAACGACCAGCTTTATGAAAATGTCGGGCGGTCAGTCGCGATGGAGCCGCATCAAACATTCCGTCACGTACCGCTAGCGCCACACGAGTTAACTCAGAGAATTACTCCTCAAAGCGATCTCTTTGTGCTGGCTCACATGGGCGTCCCACGCGTCAATATTGAAAATTGGACACTCAGTATCACTGGGCTTGTTCGCGATAATGCGACGTTCACATTTGATGAAATTCGACAATTTCCTAAACGCGAAATTCAAGCTTTCCATCAATGCGCCGGCTACCCGAAGCGACCTCAATTGCCTACACGCCGAATTGGCAATGTCTTGTGGGGCGGGGTGGACCTTAAATCGCTTTTGGAAGAGGTGGGTGTATTGCCCGCGGCGCGCTTTCTGTGGTCGTTCGGGCACGATTACGGTGAGTTTGATGGTATCCGTTCAGGCCCATATTTAAAGGACTTGCCATTGGATCGGCTATCGCATGGCGACGTTCTGTTGGCTTATGAGATTAACGGCGCGCCGCTGGACGCGTTGCATGGTTATCCGCTTCGCCTGCTTGTGCCGGGATGTTACGGAACGAATTCCGTCAAATGGTTGTCGCATCTGGAACTCGCCGATCGGCGCGCCGATGGCCCATTCACTACGCTTCTTTATAACGATCCGATTTCTCCTTCGACAAACAATCCTGATGGTGGCACGCGGCCGGTTTGGCAAGTTGCGCCAGAATCGTTGATCGTTAGTCCCGCGCCAGGCGCCAAAATAGGAAAAGAACTGATCGAAATTTGGGGCCGTGCTTGGGCCGATGGCGGCGTCGCCTCCGTAGACGTTTCGACGGATGGCGGTCAGACCTGGCAGGCCGCCGAGCTTGGCAATCAAACCGACTGGTCGTGGCAGACATTTAGAATCGAATGGAATCCCCAGGGCGCGGGTGATGCGGTCCTTATGTCGCGCGCGACCGACAAAATGGGGGCGTCCCAGCCGGCCTCCGATTGGCGGAATGCGGTGTATGCCGTGCGCGTAACGAAGACTGGTCTGTGAGGAGGCTAGCTCCGGGCGGTCGGCGCCTTGTGCCCGGCCTTAAGGGCAGCGCGGGCAAGAGAGTCGCCTCACGATCCTAGCAGCATGACAATGCACTTTGAAATTGCCCGCTGCGCTGATCGAAGCGATGGCCCCGAAATGACGACCGCCCGCGTCACGTACTCTTGCGAAATTCCTCGCAAGGAATGGCCCATCAACAGCCGCACCGAAAACTCGTCAACACCAGCAGCCAACGCCGCATCTCTGTAACAGTGCCGGAGAGCGTGGCCATGTGCGGGCAACCCCGGCTCGTTGAACTGTACAAGATGGCCGCCAGCGCGAGCGGGAAATACCCATTCGCTTTTGCGATCGCTCGCATCGCGCGCCAACTTCAAAGTGCGAGCGATGGCCGCCGACATTGGCACGATGACATCATGCCCGGCTTTAGCCGCCCGGATGGTGATTGAACGGCTACGGCAATTCACGTCGGCCCATTTCAATCTGCAAATTTCTCCGGGTCTTCCGCCAACGAGCAGTTGTAGCAAGTGGAAAGCTTGTCGCGTCGGACTCTTGATCTTGGCCCATGCAATTCCCCACTTCGGCCACTGATCGAATGGAAGCCCGGCTTGTCGTGGTACTTCCTTGGCGAAGCGTACCGCCGAAGTTGGTAGGCCCGGGGGGCAGAGATCGGTTGAGCCGAGCCGCGTGCCGGTAGACGGCGCGAACCACGCGGGCGGCGTGATTGGCTGATACAGGTGCCCGCGCGGCTAGGTCGGCGTGCCAGTCACGAACAGCGGCGGGGTTGTCCGACATCGTGGCCAGCGACCACTTCCCCCACTTCGGTCGCAAGTACAGTTTGGCCAGACCTTCAACCCGCTTCGCCCATGACGCCTCTTTACCGGCCCTAGCCGCACGATCTTTTAGGTGAATCATGTACTCGTCTAAAGCATCGCTGAATTTAACAGCGGATCGTTTGCCCGGCTCCGGTCGATCCGCGGCGATCCGGCCTATCTGCTTCTTAGCTGCCCGGCGAGCGTCTGGGCACCATTCCTGAACGTGCGCGCTCAACCTAAAAATATTTTACGCTTAAGACGTAACCCATTGATGGATTTAGAGCGCATTTGGACAGTTTTTACAGCTAAGTCATTGGCGCGCCTGAAATCCGTCGAGCTTCCCAAGCTGCATACGAGGGTTCGATTCCCTTCGCCCGCTCCAACATTCGCGCTACTCAAGTCGGCTATAGCCGACTTGAGTATTATAATTGCCGACTCGGGTAGACCCGAGATCGGTGGCGCTTCGGTTGGCAAGCCAGCCTAAATCGCGAGGGTTGCCCGCCGAAGCTTCAGCGAAGGCGGGCGTACAGCCCGTGTCTGCAGAAAATTAACCAAATTCAGCTTAGGTGCCCGCCGGTCTGAGGCGGGTGTTGATGCTGTTCCGAGTAGTACTGGTTGCGTTACTGTTGTTGCCGAGCGTGAGCCAAGCCGCCGCGCTGCCGCGCATTCTCGCCGGCGCCGACAACCCGGTACCGCAATGCGTGCGGCCCGCCGCGCTCATGGATTTCGTCAGCGAGCGCAACGCCAAGCACAATCCGCCGCGCACGATCGATCCGCGTTTCACCAACCTCGCGTCGCTCTATCAGCGCATCGGCAACTGCGTGGCGCGGCCGCCGGCGCAATGCGTGGCGGTTCGCTGGGACTACGCCTTCTTTCAAATGCTGATCGAGACCAACTACCTCACCTTCCGCCGGCCCAATGGCGTGCCAGCCTCGGTGGTGCCGGCCGATAATAATTTTGCCGGCGTCGGCGCCGCCATTTCGGGCCGGCCGGGCGAGCGCTTCAAGGATGCCGCCACCGGCGTGCTCGCGCATCTGCAACATGTCTTGATGTATTCGACCATGCGCGTTCCCGACCCAGTCGCCCATCGCACGCGCCAGGTGCAGGAGCAAGTGCAGCAGGCCATGCGCCGGCTGCACCGGCCGGTGACCTTCGGCGATCTCGCGCGCGAATGGACCGGCACCGATCACAATGCCTACGCCGGCGAAATACAGAAGTTGGCGGAGACCTACGCCAGCCGCTATTGCACGACGGCCTCGCGCGGCGACGTCACGGGGTCGATATCGGCAAAATCACGCTGATACACGCTCGCGTGAGGGCCGGAACTGCGTGTCGATCGCTCGCGTTTCTGCTTACGAACCGGACACGAGGGATGGCAAATGCTATTGCTTTATTATTGGCCCATGATCGTTTGGATGGGGATGTTCGAGGCGGTGCAGAAGGATATGCGCGTCCGCGTCATACCAGCGCCCGCGCGATCTCCTTGATCTTCACCTCGGGCAACAGACGCTTCACGTCCTCCGGCTGACACAGGCCGGTGCCCGGCATCATTACCGCTGCCGACGCCGCTGCGACCGCGACGCGGAACGCCTCGTCCAGCGGCTTGCCGCCGGCGAGCGCGGCAACCAGGCCGCCGAGAAAGCTGTCGCCGGCGCCGACCGTGCTCACCGCTTCGATCTGCAACGGCAGCGCGCGCCATGCGCGCTCGGCCGTCACCAGCATCGCGCCTTGATCGCCCAGCGTAAGCGCGACGATCTCGGCGCGCCCATCGGCGGTCAACTTGCGGCAGGCGGCGATGCGGTCTTCGTCGGTTTCGAGCGCCGCCGCCACGAATTCCTTCAACTCGACCAGATTCGGCTTGATGATACTGGCGCCCTCATCGAGCGCCGCCGCCAACGCCGGGCCGGAGGTGTCGATCACGGATCTGGCGCTAAGCGTCTTGGCCTGCCGCGCCACGCGCGCGAAAAAATCGTCCGGCGCCCCCGGCGGCACGCTGCCGCTGGCGACCACGAATTTTGGCCGCTCGGTCAATGATGCTAGGCGATCGAGCACGGCTTCCCATTCGGCCCGGTGCAGCTGCGAGCCCGGCAACACGAAACGGTATTGCTCGCCGCTCGTTTCGTCGTAAGCGGTGAAATTCTCGCGCGTTTCGACGTGCGACGGCGTGACCAGGCTGGCGATATCCTCGCGCTCGACCAGCCGCTGCAACAATTTTCCGATCTGGCCGCCGATCGGATAAATTGCCAGCACGTCCGCGCCCAGCCGGTGGGCAACGCGCGCTACATTGATGCCGCCGCCGCCGGGATCTCGCTTGGGCGGCGAGCAGCGCAATTTGCGGGTCGGTTCGACGCGGTCGACATTGACGAAAATATCGATCGCCGGATTGATGGTGAGAGTCACAATTTCAGGCACGTTACCGCTCCCTAGGAAGGGATAGCGCTACGAAAAAACATTATTTTTGAGATAGGCATTATTTCAACGTTATAACACCCATCCGGCGCAAAAAATTGCGCGAATGGCCGCTGCATTGAAATGCATTTGTGGAACCTCCCGCCTGCAAAGGCGTCATGGAGATGACCGTCGGCTCAGAATGTGTTTAGAGTCCGCACGGGACCATAACACCGGTCACGCTGAGGCCGTTCCGCATGATCGATCCGCTTTATTCACTGTCGGGCTTCGCCGTCGGGTTGTTGGTCGGAATGACCGGCGTCGGCGGCGGCTCGTTGATGACGCCGATCCTGATCCTGATGTTCGGCATTCATCCGGCGACCGCCGTCGGCACCGACCTGCTTTATGCGGCGGCCACGAAGACCGGCGGTACTCTGGTGCACGGGCTGGCGCGCAGCATCGATTGGCGCGTCGTACGCCGGCTGGCGGCGGGCAGCATTCCGGCGACCGCCATAACGATTGCGGTGTTGTCGCATTTCAATCTCAATGGCGATGCCGCCGGTAGCTTGATCACACTGGTACTCAGTATCGCGCTGTTTGCGACCGCGTTCGTGCTGGTGTTCGGCGGCCCGATCGTCGCGGTTTGCCGCGCGCGCGTCGGCGAACTCGATCCAAAACGCACCGCCGTCACCACAGTGCTGGTCGGCGCGCTGCTCGGCGTGCTGGTTTCGATCTCGTCGGTCGGCGCCGGCGCCATCGGCGTGGTCGTCCTGGTTTTACTTTATCCGCACCTGCCGATGGCCAAGATCGTCGGCTCCGACATCGCGCACGCGGTACCGCTCACATTGATCGCCGGCCTCGGCCACTGGATGATGGGTTCGGTCGATTGGCAAATCATCGCCTCGCTGCTGATCGGCTCGCTGCCGGGCATCTTTGTCGGCAGCTATTTCGCGATCTGCGTCCCGGAGCGCGCCTTGCAACTGGTGCTGGCGACTACGTTGTTCGTGGTGGCGAGCCGCATCGCCTACGATCACGCCACCGCGGCTTCCGCGATCTTCACCGCCTTCACGCGGCGCACCGTCCCATAAGCCACGCTGCCAGGCGTGGGCGGCCATGTTATAGCCATTTGAACCCCTGTCCCTTCACGGCGACATACCGGGGCGCCTGCCCTTCCGGGCATTGAAAGGGGATGAATGGTTGAACCTGTAAAAGCTGCTCCCGTCGCGATCGTCGTCAGCATTGGTCTCGGCGTTTTGGCCCTTATGTTCTGGGTCTTGGCGCTGGCGACGCTGTCCGATCTCGTCGGCAGCGACGCGGCTGGCAACGGTTACGCGCAAGCCTATGCCGCGATCGAAATCATCGTTCTCTGGGGCCTGCTGGCCTTGATCGCGCTGATCGCCGGCGTTAAAGGCGCCATGACCTGGCCGTCGGCGATCGCGGCGGCCGTTCTGATCCCGGCTTCGGGCATCGTGACCTTCGAGGTCCTGGAGTTGCTTTCCCGGCCGAGCTTGCCGCCCTTTCTACGGCCACTCGTCATTCCTGCCGCAGTACCGCCGCTCGTCCTGGCGGTCAGCTATTGGGCGCTCATTCCGCCGCTGCACACCGTCATCGGGCCGCGTCTGGTCGGCGGATTTGTCTAGGGTGCGGTCCTGCTGCTGTGCCTTGCCATCGTGCCGCTGCAGCAGATGCGCAATGAGGCCGACGACCGTGTCGCCGAAGCGCTCGAAAAATACAATGCCGACCTCGCCAAGCTGCCAGCGGATGCGCCGCTGTGGGAGTGGGCGCCGTTTCTCGACACGCGCAACAGCACCAAGCAAGAAGAACTCCTTGCGCATATTCGCACCCTCGACCGGCGCCAGAGCGACGCCGAGTTGATGCTCGAGCGCGGCGATTTCCCGCTCGGCTTTCTCGGCCGCCTCGATCTCACGCCGACGCCGGCGATCTGCGACAAGGCGCGTGCGTTATTGCGCCGGCAGGTCAAGCCGCTGGCGCTGCAAACGCCGAATTCCAAGCCTTATAGCGAGATCTTCTGGCCAGTCGCGAACGCGCTCGCGGCGATGAAGTGGTTGGTCGGCCATGATTGTTCCTGCGATGCGGAGTCTCAGGCTTGGGAGACCATGGCAAGTGCCTATCGCGACACGAATTTCGACGTTGTCGAACTGCGGGAATTGCGCGACGAGAAAAACCTCGGCCGGCAGGTGCGTGAATATCCCGAACGGTTCTCCATGCTCACGCCCAAGGCGCATCTTAAGGCCTGGCTCTCCTTCGCCGATAAAGGTGAATATCGCGAGCAGGCGCTGGCCGGCGCGCGCAAGCTCGATCACCGCACCAGCGATGCGGTCGCGATGCTCAACGACAAATACGATATCAGTGCGCCATGGCAGGTGTTGAAATACCTGCCCGTGCTCGATCTCGAGATGACCGCGCCACTGTGTCAGGCAACTCTCAATCAGATCGACGGAGACATCGCCAAAGTCTATCGGCCGAAAGCCGACGACCCGCGGCCTTATAGCGAACTGCTGGATCGGCTCGGCGCTTACCAGCCTTTGACCGCGCTGGTCTGGGCGGCGGGGCACGGCTGCGAAGCCGAACCCGAATTGAGCGAAGCCGAAGAGCTTATTCGCACCTACCAGGATTCGCCGGCCAGGGTCGCGATGCTCGCCACGCTGGAGAATCTCCACCGCAAGTGACCGGCGGCGCGTTAACGTTTCGTTAACGATACATTTTATTAATCTATTAATGAAACCTTGCCGGCGGCATGGCGACAGAACCCTTCTCGACTTCCGGCGGCAGTCTCGATCCCGCGGATTGGCGGAGCGCCCGCGCGCAAGGCCACCGCATGCTCGACGATATTCTCGATTACATCGAGAGCATCCGCGAGCGTCCGGTGTGGCAGCCGATCCCGGATGAAGAGCGCGCCCGCTTCCGGGCCGCCGTGCCGAACGGGCCGAGCGATCTTGCCGCCGTGCATGACGAGTTCATGCGCCACATTCTCCCTTACGCAACTGGCAATACCCATCCAGGTTTCATGGGTTGGGTGCATGGCGGCGGCAACGTGCCCGGCATGCTGGCGGAGATGCTGGCCGCCGGCCTCAACGCCAATCTTGGCGGCCGCGATCACATGCCGATCGAGGTCGAGCGGCAGATTACATACTGGCTGCGCAAGCTTTTCGAATTTCCCAACACCGCGAGCGGCCTGTTCGTGACCGGCACGTCGATGGCCAATCTGCTCGGCGTGCTGATCGCGCGTACCCGCGAACTGGGAACAGACGTGCGCCGCGATGGTGTCGCAGCGGCCGGCAAGCGCCTCGTCGCCTATACGTCGGCTGCCGCGCACGGCTGCATTAGCCAGGCCATGGATTTGTCTGGCCTTGGCATCGCGGCGTTGCATGTCATTCCCACGAACGAGCATCACCAGATCGATGTCGACGCGCTTAAAGTAGCGATCGCGCAAGACCGCAACGCAGGGCTTACGCCCTTCCTCCTGGTTGGCACGGCGGGCTCGGTCGATACCGGCGCCATCGACGATCTGGCGGCGCTGGCCGACATCGCTAATCAAGAAGAAATCTGGTTTCACGTCGACGGCGCCATCGGCGCGCTTGCCATCGTGGCGCCTGACATCGCGCCGCGGCTCGCCGGCATCCAGCAGGCGGATTCGATCGCGCTCGATTTCCACAAATGGGGGCAGGTGCCATACGACGCCGGCTTCATTCTGGTGCGTGATGGCACGTTGCATCGCGATACTTTTGCGTCGCCGGCGGCCTATTTGCGGCGCGAGACGCGCGGCCTCGCCGCCGGCACGCTGTGGCCTTGCGATTTCGGTCCCGATCTCTCGCGCGGCTTTCGCGCGCTGAAGACCTGGTTCACGCTGAAGGTCTACGGCACCGAGGCGCTGGGCGCGATGATATCGCGCACCTGCCAGCTGGCGCGCTATCTCGAGATTAAGATCGTTACTACACGCGAACTGGAACTGCTCGCCCCGGTTTCACTCAACATCGTTTGCTTCCGCTATCGTGGAGCCGACCCCGACCGCCTGAATGCGAAGATCGTCGCGGATTTGCACGAATCCGGCATCGCGGCGCCGTCCACGACTATCATCGGCAACCGCCTCGCGATCCGCGCGGCCATCGTCAATCACCGCACAGAGCAGCGCGATATCGACGCGATGCTAAAGGCGGTCTTGCGAATTGGCGCGGCTGCGGCGACAGATTGTGCGGCTTAAGCAGGGGAAAGCGCGTGAACTACGTCAACAAGAATTATTTCGTTGCTAGCCAACCTCCGGCCACGCCGATCGGATTGCCGGCGCTCTGCAAGATGGCGTTCGACGGGCTCGATCTCGCGCCGGTGTGGAACGATCTCGTCCACCGGGTGCAAGCGCAGCCGGACGACGCCGCCGCGCTGCTCGATCTTTCAACCATTGCCCAACTGCAGGGCCGGCCGCAGGATCGCCTTGAACTGCAGTCGGCCGCCCTGAATCTGCAACGGATTTACCGGCGCCCGGCCGCCGTCGATACGGAACCGCCGCTGAAGCTGCTCGCCTTCATGGCCCCCGGCGATTTCATGGCCAATACGCCGCTAGAGTTCATGCTGGAAGGCTCAAGCATCGTGCTCGATATGATGTATGTCGTGCCGGGCGCACCGTTGCCGGACCCGCCGGAGCATGACGTCGCTTTGGTGGCGATCGATGGATCGGATGCGGCAGCGTCAGCGCTGCGTGAGGTTATGCAGATCGTCAAGTTGTGGCCGCGCCCGGTCATCAATGCGCCCGAGTGCATCGCGCGGCTGACGCGGGCCGGCACCTGGGAGTTGCTGAAATCCGCGCCGGGCGTCGTCATGCCGATGAATGTGCGCATCGGTCGCGCTACGCTGGCCAAGATCGGCGCCGGCGAGGTCGCGATTGAATCCATTCTCGATGGCAGCGGGTTTCCGATCATCGTGCGGCCGTTCTGGTCGCAGGCCGGGATCGGGCTGGTGAAATTCGAGGATGCCGCGGCGATCGACGCTTATCTGCGCGAATGGGCGGAGGATGAATTCTACGTCGCGCCGTTTGTCGACTACAGCAAACGCGATGGACTATTCCGCAAATGCCGTATCGTGCTCATCGACGGCCGTCCCTATGTGGCTCACATGGCGGTGTCGCAGCATTGGATGATCCATTACCTCAACGCCAATATGACGAACGATGCGGCGAGGCGCGCCGAGGAAGCGCGCTTCATGGCCGACTTCGACGGCGATTTCGCGGTCCGGCACGCGGCGGCCTTCACGGCGATCGCCGAACGCACAGGGCTCGACTATTTGCCGATCGATTGCGCGGAGACGCGGGACGGCAAGCTCCTGGTGTTCGAAGTGGGCACGGCAATGATCGTGCACTCGATGGATTCGCCAGACCTGTTTCCCTACAAGCCGCCGCAGATGGAAAAGGTCTTCAAGGCCTTTCAAGCCATGTTGCATAGAGCCGCGCACGCCGCGCCATAAAAAAACCGGCCGCGCGAAACTTGCGCGGCCGGCTTGAATTGCGAACGGAAGATTAGTTGCCCTGGATGGTCTGGATCACGCTCGACATCGGGCGCGCCTCGTCGAGGCCGCCGCCCATCTCCTTGAGCACCGCTTCCTTGTATTCCGGCAGCGGCTCGATCGGCGTCTTGCCGACCACCTGCACCACCTTGTAGCCGCCGGCCTTGAGCCGCTTGAGCAGCTCCGGTAGCGCTTCCGAGGTGCCGTGCTGGAAGTCGTGCATCAGGATGATGCCTTTGCCGTGCTTCTCGAGCTTGGTCATGACCGATTTGATTACCTGGTCGGGCTTGTGAATCTTGAAATCGAACGAGTCCATATCGGTGGAGAAGATGCCGACATTGCGCTCGCCGAGATATTTGACCATCTCGGGCGGGTGACGCAGCGCCGGGAAGCGGAAGAACGGCCCCACCGGCTCGTTGCCGAGCGCGATGCTCACCGCCGCGATGCCCTTTTCGATCTCGGCCTTGGCTTCGTCCGGCGTCAACTTGGTGAGATCCTTGTGCGACCAGGTGTGCGAGCCGATGGTGTGCCCGGCTTTCGCGACTTCCTTCAAAATCTCTGGATGCCAGCCGGCATGCTTGCCGATCGGGAAGAACAGCGCCTTGGTGCAGTTGTCGGCCAGTGCCTTGAGCACGCGCTCGGTATTGCCCGGCCACGGACCGTCGTCGAACGTGAGCACGACTTCTTTGTCGCGCAGGAAGTCGTAGGCCTTGAAGTGCTCGAAGCCGAAGCCGGGACCGCCGGTGGTGTCGATCTGCACGATGCGTTCGACGCCGAGCGCGTTCGGATTCTCGCATTTGGCCTTGGCAACAACAGGCGCGGGAGCGGGGGCGGGCGCGGCGGCAGCCGCCGGTGGCGGCGCAGCAGCCGGAACAGGCGCGGGCGCATTCTGTGCCCACACGGCGGCGCCTGCCGTCGACATCGAAATCGCAAGAGCTATAGCCAAAGCGCTACGCATCAGGTTCTCCATACCCATCAAGGGCTCTATTCGGATTCTGGCCTATTCATCGCGGCTTTGCCCAGTCGAGTCAACGCGGGCCCCGAAAACGTCGAAATTGCAAGCGTTTATTGTGTCACAATAGTTAATTCAGGCGGCGGCAGGCGGTCGCAGCCTCAACGTGTTGCCGCCGCCTGGGATTGGTCCTATCTGACTTTAAGGATTTTGCTGGAGGCTTGCGATGTCCGCGATCATATCAACCGCCAAACTGCCGCGACCGATGCTGCTGCTCGCGCTCGGCGCAGGCGTGATCGTGGCGGCGACAGGAGTGTTATGGGCCTATTACGGCACCGCGGTGTTCTTCGAAGTCGTGCGCGCCGGCTGGGCCGCGTGTTTCTGATGCGTGAAGCAAGATGACGGCCCGAACATCGCATATTCTTCTGGTCTTCTCCGCCTTTCTGGCCGGCCTCGTCATTTTCCTCGGCGTTATTCTGTTCACGACCCAATATCAGGGAACCGGTGGCGGACCGTCGGCGATCGGCGGGCCGTTCAAGCTGATCGACCAGGACGGCAAGCCGATCAACGAGCAGGATTTCAAGGGTCGTCCGATGCTGGTGTTCTTCGGCTACACGCACTGTCCAGACATCTGCCCGACCACGCTGTTCGAAATGTCGGAAGTTCTGCATTTGCTCGGCAAGGACGCCGACCGCATCAACGCGCTGTTCATCACCGTCGATCCGGAGCGCGACACGGCGGCGGTGATGAAGGACTATCTGTCGAGCTTCGATCCGCACTTGCGCGGCGCGACCGGCGACCAGAAGGCGATCGACGCGGTCGAGAAGGACTATCGTGTCTATGCCAAGAAGGTTCCGACAAAGGACGGCGACTACAGCATGGACCACACCGCGCTGGTCTATCTGATGGACAAACAGGGCCGCTTCGTTGCGCCGTTCAAGCTCGATCGCAAGCCCGAGGCCGCGGCGGCCGATCTGCGGCGCTATCTGTAGCGCCCTTGAACCAAACCCATAGTACCCGTGACTAAACATTGCGCTGTGCCGGCCGGACCTGGGCCGGACACGGCGGACTTTTGTTTTCAGATATAACCATCCCGACGGAGGAATTGATCATGGGCGGCGACAAACGGTTTGGCGGCATCAGGCGCGGCAAATCACACGGCCTCATCTTCGCATTCGCCTGCCTGACGCTGCTTGCCGGCGGCTGTTCGAAATCCGAACCGGAAAAAGCGGACAATGGCGCAACGTTCGATAGCAGCCGGTTGCCGCGCGTTTCGGGCCCCAAGGAAATCTTCGCCAGCCCGGCGACCACGATCTTCACCTCTCCCAATTCCGTCGCGCAGACCGCGGATGTTCTCGACAAGGCGCTCGCCGTCGCCGGCTGGCAGAAATACGTCGCGCCCAACACCGTCTATAGCCAAGATCCGAAGATGCGCGCAATGTCGCTGAAAAGAGGCACGCATCCGCTCTTTAATGTGCGGCATGTACGGTCGCAAAGCCTCCATAATAAAATTCCTAAGATGTTTCGAGTTATCGGTTGGCAAATGGCATTCTTGCTTCCAAACCAGCATAAGCAAACCCATCCACGAGTCCCGTTCTGGCTTTGATGCGCTGGGAACCGATTGGGCACACTGTAAATAGCTGCGGGTAGACTTCATGTTTCTGCTTACCGCGCGGGACGCGGCAAAAAGACCCTTTCTGAGAAGACTAAGGGTGAATAGATCGTCTCGCTCGCGAAAATAAATCGTCGCTTCTCGCCTGAGGTCGCTGATGCGGCCCAAAAGCGCAGCATGTTCCTTTAATGTTTCTTCCAATACGGGCCGCGGAAAGTGAAGTTCGGAGAAGGAATCCCCAAACCAACCGGACCGCGCGGCCGCTCGATCGACGAGCATTCGAATACGCTTTGAATTGAGCGATCTGACGTTTTCGGTTCTATGCGCTTTCTTACCAGCGCTTGCGCACGTTATCTGCCGCCAAACATTTTGCCACTCGTCGTCGCTGAGTGGGTCGAAGTAGGGAGTCTTTGCAGCCAATGCGGCCCAATTATATTTAGGCGCAATTTTTCGCTTCTTTTCGACGGCCCGCATGACTGCGGGTGGAAGCGAGCCTGGCAGGCGACGCGACACACTGACCTCGCAAATGGATCTGCGTGCAGCGTTTTCGATCACGTCGCCGGCCAACGATGCACGGATGCAGTCGAGTTCAGGGCAGTCGCCGACGCTGCCGCCGGTGAATTCAGTGGCAACGGGGCCGGTCGCGGGCTTGCCGCTGGATTTGACAAAATACACCCGCGAGCGGCCGTTGTCCGCTTCTCTAATCGGCCGGTTGGGGTCAAGCGCTTTCAGACTATCCACCACTGCAGTGTCGATGTCGCTCACGGGCTCGTGCTTCTCTTCGGAATCGGCACGAAGGCCGTTCCATCATGGGATTCGAGGACGAGGCGGAACAATCTCTTGGGCGGCCTTACCGTCAGTGTAACGGCGGGTCCAAGCGGACAAGCGAACTCACCTCATCCATCGTCCCGCGAGGGACATCTTTCCACTGCTCGGTGGAACTCGAGATTCCTCCTATCGTATTAGATTGCCTACGACCTTCATGCCACTGCGGCCTCCCGGGTCCAGCGGAACTCGGTGCCATCAACCCATATGCGGTGCATGATCACGGCCAACCGGCGTGCCAACGCCACGATCGCCTTCTTCATTCCGCGGCGCCTGGCGATTTGCATCGCCCAGGCCTTGAGCCAGGACCATTTCTTCGAACGCAGCATGGCTTGAGCGGCTTCGTAGAGCATGACCCGCATCATCTCATCTCCGCAGCGTGATATTCTGCCGCTCCAATCCACCTCGCCCGATTGATACTTGGCACACGTCAGCCCAAACACGGCCCCGACCGACTTGGACTTCCTGAAGCGCGCCGGTACATCGACGGTCGCGCGATAGGTCAGCGACACCACGGGGCCTACACCGGGCGTCGTCATCAAGCGCCGGCACACCTCATCGTCCCGCACGATAGCAAGCAAGCGGCGGTGCAGGACGCAGAACTGCTCGCGAAGCGTCCGTCGGACAATGAGCAGTGGTTCGACCAGAGCGGCCAAGTCGGGCAAGTTTTCGACGAGCTCCCTGATGCGGGCTTCGAACTTTACCGTCCTGACCACCCCGACCTTGAGGCCGAAGTTGCGCAAGGTGCCGCGCAGGTCATTGTCGATAGCGATGGCCTTGGACTGCAGCAACTTTCGATGCGTCAGCAGCATTCGTAATTTCTGACTGCGCAGCGTCTTTACATGTACCGGGCGGTAAATCCCGGCCCGCATCATCTGCGCTATGCCGCGTGCATCGTTGCGGTCGGTCTTGTTGATTTGTGCTTTCAACACCGCCCGCATGTGCCGCGTCTCGACACAGATTACCGGCAAGCCCGCTTCGGCGAGCGCACTGAACAGCCATTGCGATAATGGTCCGGCTTCCAGTCCGATCCGCTTGAAGTGGGAGGCGGGATTCTTCAAGACTTGCAGCAGCGCTTCAGGCTCGCTCGCTACCTTCACTTCTCGCACGATCTTGCCCATGTCATCCACAATACAGACGCTGGTCTCCTTGACCGAAACGTCCAATCCTGCAGAATAGCCCATGGCTCACGCTTCTCCTTCTGATGCTTGAGGCCCGTTACCTCGGTGACCTCGTTTCACCATCAGCCTGAAGCGCAGCACCAAAAATCTTCAGCTATCCACAAGCTGCCGGCCGATTACCCCATCTCTCGGCCGAGCTGCAACCCCCATACGCACCCCACAAAATACTCTACCGGTGGATGCTAAGCGAATTGCAACCGAAGCGCGAGTCAAAGTTGTAGGCGGATTTAAATCGGATTCACGGGGTACAACATTGTCAGATGCGGTGGCCGCGCGCGTTCCCCGGTGCTAGAAGGCCCGCGCCATGTCGGATTTCATGTCGCATTATCTGGTGCCGGCGGCGATCGTGGCGGTCGCCATCGTCCTGCTGCTCGGCCTCGTCAACATGATGCGCGGCGGCTCACCCAACCGCTCGCAGCAGCTCATGCGGCTGCGCGTCCTGCTGCAATTCGTCGCCATCATTGTCATCATGGCGACGATTTGGGCGATGGGGCGGTAGGACTCGAAAATCCGCCATCACAAGGCGCTCGGCCTAAGGCCGAGGCTTGAAGGATGAGCGGCGCGCCGCTCGCTACATCGGCGCTGCGCGCATGTATTCGACCTTCTCTTTTTTTGCCTTTGCGGTCTTCTTCATCTTCTTCTTGTGCTTCTTGGCGGACAGATCGATGGACGCGGCCTTGGCCGAATGCGCGGCAGCGCCGCAGGCCTGCGCCGGCGCGATGGCGGGCGGCAGCAGTAGCAGTGCGGCGGCTATGGCAATCACCAGAAATCGCATGACGTTCACCCCCGTTTTTTAGGCCGAAAACCCGGTTACAATACCAGCCTACTCCGAATCCGAAGCGCTAGGCGAGGTCTCCATGGTCGTGCTCAACCGCATCTATACCCGCACCGGCGACGACGGTACGACGTCTCTCGGCTCGGGCGCGCGGCGCAAGAAATACGACCTGCGGGTCGAGGCCTATGGCACGGTCGACGAGGCCAATGCGGTGATCGGCCTGGTGCGGCTACATACCGCCAACGATGCCGTAGTCGATGCCGCGCTCGGCCGCATCCAGAATGACCTGTTCGACGTCGAAGCCGATCTGTGCCTTGCCGAGAAAGGGCCGGGCGGGGCACGGTTGACCGTCACCGACGCGCAGGTGACATGGCTGGAAGGGGAGATCGACCGGCTCAATGGCGAGTTGGAGCCGCTGAAATCCTTCATTCTGCCCGGCGGCAGCCCGGCCTCGGCCTATCTGCATCTCGCGCGCACGGTCTGCCGGCGCGCCGAGCGGGTCATGGTCGAACTCAAGGACAGACCGGGCGAGGGCGTTTCGGAGCCCTCGCTCAAATACGTCAACCGACTATCGGATTACCTATTCGTCGCCGGCCGCTACGCAAACGATAAAGGGGCGCGCGATGTACTGTGGGTGCCGGGACAGAACCGGTAGCTTGAACCGAAGCCCTTGGTTTCTCGACTGATCGGTGGGGGCTGAGCCAAGCGAGGCCTTGTCATGACGCGACGATGGAATCTTACCTGCGGGTCGATAGCCCTGCTGGCGGGTGCATTTGTCGGCACGGCGGCTGCGCGTGGGATGAGCACGCTAATCGCGACACGTCGGACCGGCGGATGATCAAAGAATTCAACAAGGAGATCGGCGTCGGCTGCACGATGTCGGCGTGGCCGGACGTCTTCGACACGTTGAGCGCGGAAGAGGGGGATACTTGATCCTCGACCGCGGCAAAGACGCCAATACGCTGCTGGTCGATCTGGAAGACAGCCTCACCATGGTGAAACGGACCGACCGGGCAAAACAGCTCGGTATCGATTTTGGCACCGACGACCGCGTGTTACGGTTGCATCGGGTCGACGCCAAGCTCTGCGATTTTGTCGACCGGGCCTTGTCGCGCTAAGTGCTGGGCGGCGTTGACCGCGAATAAGCCGGCGATTAGGGTGCGGCGCACCAAATTCCGGGCCCGGATAACGGGGATGGTGGCCCGAGGAGCAGATTCAGATCATGAAAATTCTCGTGCCCGTGAAACGGGTAGTTGATTTCAACGTCAAGATTCGCGTTAAACCGGACGGCTCCGGCGTCGAGCTCGCCAATATCAAAATGTCGATGAATCCGTTCGACGAAATCGCCATCGAAGAAGCGATCCGCCTTAAGGAAGCCGGCAAGGCGACCGAGATCGTGGCGGCGTCGATCGGACCGGCACAAGCTTCCGAAACCATCCGCACCGCGCTCGCCATGGGCGCCGACCGCGGCATCCTGGTGAAGGCCGAAGGCGCGGTCGAACCGCTGGCGGTGGCGAAAATCCTCAAGGGCATCATCGACGAAGAAAAACCCGGGCTCGTCATCCTCGGCAAGCAGGCGATCGACGACGACTGCAATCAAACCGGCCAGATGCTGGCGGCGCTGCTCGGCTGGGCGCAAGGCACCTTCGCCTCCAAGATTTCCATCGACGGCGACAGCGTGACTGTGATCCGCGAGGTCGATGGCGGCCTGCAGACGGTGAAGCTCAAGGCACCGGTGATCGTCACCACCGATCTGCGCCTCAATGAGCCGCGCTATGCATCCTTGCCGAACATCATGAAAGCGAAGAAAAAGCCGATCGCCGACAAGACGCCGGCGGACTACGGCGTCGACATCACGCCGCGGCTGCAGGTGCTCAAGACGACGGAGCCGCCGGGACGCAAATCCGGCGCCAAGGTTGCGTCGGTGGCCGAGCTTGTCGGCAAACTCAAAGACGAAGCGGGGGTGCTGTAATGACCACGCTTCTGATCGCCGAGCACGACAACAAAGTGCTCAAGGATTCGACCGCCAAGGCGCTCAGCGCGGCCAAGGCGCTCGGCGCCGATGTGCACGTGCTGGTGGCCGGCAAAGATTGCAAAGCGGTGGCGGATGCCGCCGCCAAGCTCGACGGCGTGAAGAAGGTGCTGCTGGCGGACGGCGCGCTCTACGAGCATTCCGTCGCGGAGCCGCTCGCCGCGCTCGTCGTCTCGCTCGCCGGCTCCTATGACGCCATCGTCGCGCCGGCGACTACCAATGGTAAGAACGTGATGCCGCGCGTGGCTGCGCTGCTCGACGTTATGCAGATCTCCGAAATCACCAAGGTGATCGCGCCCGATACGTTCGAGCGGCCGATCTATGCCGGCAACGCGATCCAGACTGTGAAATCGAACGACGCCAAGAAGGTCATCACCGTGCGCACCTCGACCTTCCAGGCGACGGGCGAGGGCGGCTCGGCGAGCGTGGAGAATGCTCAGCCTGCGGCCGATCCGGGACTGTCGTCGTTTGTCGGCGAGGAACTGTCGAAATCCGATCGTCCGGAACTCACATCGGCGAAGATCATCATCTCGGGCGGCCGCGCCATGCAAAGCCGCGAGAACTTCACCAAATATATCGAGCCGGTGGCCGACAAGCTCGGCGCTGCAGTCGGCGCTTCGCGCGCGGCGGTCGATGCCGGCTACGCGCCGAACGACTGGCAGGTCGGTCAGACCGGCAAGGTGGTGGCGCCCGAACTCTATATCGCGGTCGGGATTTCCGGAGCCATCCAGCATCTCGCCGGGATGAAGGATTCCAAGGTGATCGTCGCGATCAACAAGGACGAGGAAGCGCCGATCTTCCAGGTCGCCGACTACGGTCTGGTCGCCGATCTTTATCAGGCGCTGCCCGAACTGGCGGCGGAATTGGATAAGGTCAAGCGTTGACCATGCTGCAAATTAGCCGTTCCGCCGGTGGTGTCATCCGGCGGTTCGGCGTAAAAGTGAATAGAGGCAATTCGAATTAAATGCCGAAACCGAAGCCAAGAGCCGGGTCTTCGCATCGATCGGACAAAAAACATGGCGTCGAATATTAAGAGCGTGGGGGTGATCGGCGCCGGGCAGATGGGCAATGGCATCGCCCATGTCTGCGCGCTGGCGGGCTATTCCGTACTGTTGAACGACGTGTCGAGCGACCGCATCAAGGCCGGCATGGCGACCATCAACGGAAATATGGCGCGGCAGGTCGGCAAGAAGCTGATCAGCGACGATGACCGCAAGGCCGCGCTAGCGCGCATCTCGGCGGCGGAAAAATACGACGCCATGGCAGGCTGCGACATCGTGATCGAGTCGGCGGCCGAGAAGGAAGACGTCAAGCGCAAGATCTTTGCCGATCTGTGCGCGTCGCTGAAACCCGAAGCAATCATCGCCACCAACACCTCGTCGATTTCGATCACCAGGCTGGCGTCGTCGACCGACCGACCCGAGCGTTTCATCGGCATCCATTTTATGAATCCGGTGCCGCTGATGGAGTTGGTCGAGGTGATCCGCGGCATCGCTACCGACGACCCCACTTTCGAGACCAGCAAGGCCTTCGTCCACAAGCTGGGCAAGATCATCGCGGTGTCGGAGGATTTCCCGGCCTTCATCGTCAACCGCGTGCTGCTGCCGATGATCAACGAGGCGATCTACACGCTCTATGAAGGCGTCGGCAACGTCGAGGCGATCGACACCGCGATGCGGCTCGGCGCCCATCATCCGATGGGACCGCTCGAACTGGCCGATTTCATCGGCCTCGACACCTGCCTGTCGGTCATGCAGGTGCTGCACGAGGGGCTGGCCGATTCGAAGTACCGGCCGTGCCCGCTGCTGGTTAAATACGTCGAGGCCGGTTGGCTCGGCCGCAAGACGCAGCGCGGCTTCTACGACTACCGCGGCGAAAAGCCGGTGCCGACGCGCTAAGCCGCCGCTGGCTGGTCGACGAAATCCGCCATCTGGGCGTCGAGCGCCTTCTTGAAGGCCGGCCGCGCTTCGCAACGCAGCCGATAGGCATCGAGCGTCGGATAGCGCGCGACCAGATCGCAGTGGCGCGGGATACGCAGAACAGTCGTCATCAGCAGATCGGCGACCGTGAAACGGTCCTCGAGATACTGGCGACCGTCGAGCCAGTCGCTCAGCGACTTCAGTCGGCCTTCGACCATTTGCAGTTCACCCGGGTGGCGTTGTTTCGCCCAGCCCTGATCGGCATGGAAAAGGTCGATGGCGGTCAGGTTCTGGATGTATGGCTCGATCGAATTGAGCGCAGCAAACATCCAGGCGGTCGTCCGCGCGCGGGCATTTTCGTCGGCCGGCATCAGCCCCGGCGACTTGGCGGCGATGTGCAGCAGGATGGCGCCGGATTCGAACAGCACGAAATCGTCCTCTTCGTAGGCGGGCACTTGCCCGAACGGCTGCATCGCGCGGTAGGCTTTCGATTTCTGATCGTCCGGCCCGATCAGCCGCGCTTCATAGGGCAACTCCGCTTCTTCCAGCGCCCAGCGGACACGAAGGTCACCAGTCCGCGCGCAAAGTCGGGTACCCAACGGAATGCACTTACCTTGATCATGATCGTCCTCCTTTGTCGTGGGCTTTACGCTTTGGGCGGCGTCATCCAGCCGATGCCGGCGCCGCCCGGCTCGGTGAGGATGGCGATGCGGCCGACGCCCGCTACGTCGAAGATCGGCCGCATAAGTTTGGCGCCGGAGCCTTGCGCTTTCTTGACTCGCGCATCGACGTCGTCGACCGCGAGATAGGCCATCCAGCCTTCCGGCACGCCGTCGAACTGCGGGCTCGTCAGCGGAAACAACCCGCCGACCGGTTGGTCGCCCATCTTGGCGACCCAATAGGTGCCGTCCGGCATCGGCATGGCCTCGAAAGTCCAGCCGACGGTGTCGCCGTAGAATTTCTTGGCTTTCCCGGCATCGCGGGTCATCAGCTCGTTCCAATAGAAATGTCCGTGCGACCAAGTGTGAGGCATGGGTCACTCCCGTGTTTATGCGGTGAGGTATTTGTCGAGCTTATCCATCGCGCCGTTCCAGCCCTGGTTATGGCTGTCGCGGATGGCATCGTCAGGGAACGGCTCGTGTATCAGCGTCAGCAGGGTGCCGGTGCCGTGGCGTTTCAAGGTCACCGTGATCAGCGTATAGTCTTCGGGTGTCAGCGTTGCGTGCCATGTGTAGACAAGCTTCTCATTTGGGATCACCTCGCGAAATACTCCGCTGATGTCGAAATCCTTGCCGCTGGTCGGGTCATGCATGACGATACGGTATCGCCCGCCGACGCGTGTGTCGCTTTCGGCCTGCGCCAAGAAGACTTTACCGGGTCCCATCCAGCCCTTCATTTTTTCGGCGACGGTCCAGGCGCTGTATACTTTTTCTGGCGGCGCGTTGAAGCGGCGCTTGATGGTGAGACTGGGTTTGACGGCGGTGACGGTGGACATCGGTCTTCCTCCAAAAAGCGGCGAGTTTAAGCGGTGAGATATTTGTCGAGCTTCTCCATCGCGCCGTTCCAGCCGTACTGGTGACGGTCGCGCGCGTCCTCGTCGAAGAACTGCTCGTGCGTCAGCGTCATGATCGTGCCGCTGCCGTCTTGCTTGAATGTGACAGTGACCAACGATTCACGCTCCGGCGTCGTTTTCCAGGCCCAGGTGAACACCAGCTTCTCGTTGACGATCACCTCGCGATAGACGCCGCTAACGTCATGCTCCTCGCCATTTGGCGCCTGCATCACCCAGCGGTAGCGGCCGCCGGTGCGCGGATCGGATTCGACGCGCAACGCTTTGACCTCGCCGGGCCCCATCCAGCGCTTTACTTTTTCCGGGTCGGTCCAGGCTTGGAAGACTTTGGCGGGCGGCGCGTTGAAACGGCGCTTGATGGTGAGGCTTGGTTTGACGGCGGTTGCGGTGGACATGGTTCTTCCTCCAGGAAAGTGGCGAGTTGATCGAGACGGTCGCTCCAGAAGCGCTGGTAGCGGTTGAGCCATTCGTTGGCTTCGTGCATGGGCTCGGCGCGCAACCGGCAGGCGACCGTGCGGCCGCTTTTGCTGCGGGTGACCAGCCCGGCATCCGACAGCACGTCGAGATGCTTCATGACAGCCGGCAACGACATCGCGAATGGCTTGGCCAACTGGCTGACCGAAAGGCCGTCGGTCCGGCTCAGACGCGCCAGCAGCGCCCGCCGAGTCGGATCGGCGAGCGCGGCAAAAGTGCGATCCAGCGCTGTGGGTCTATAGTAAACCATATGGTTAAGTATAGCGGCGTCGATCCGCGCGTCAAGCGGCCGCAGGCCGAAGCCGGCAGAATTGGCATCGGGTAACGTTTGATTAACTGTGCGGCACTAACCTCGCCGCCGCGCAGGAGCCGCATCACTATGTACCGCATCGGTGCCGTTCGAGTTGGCCAGATGTTTGCTTGGCAGAGTCTGCAAAATAGTCGCTACAACGCCTCGGTAGTTGCGTCGAACCAGGCCACGATGTCGGGCATGAGCGATAGTCTCTTCGGCGCCCAGCAGACCAAACTCAGCGGGACTGCGAACCTGGTGGTCCAGGCGGCGCTGGCCCGCCTTAAGACGCAGACGACGTAAAAATTAAGTACGCTCCAACAAGCCGGCAGCACAGCCAATCGGCGTCGTCAACATCGTCAACGTCGTCAACGGGCCCGGTTCTCAGTTTGCTCGCGTGAAGGCGCTCGCTCGGCGGTCAAGGCGGGCAGGGTCTTCATAATTCGTTGACGTGGGTGCCCTACAATTAGATCTGCATGGACCCGGCATCCCTCGCCACAGCCATGGTTGGCGCCCAGATGAGCCGCGAGCAAATGGCCGCCGCGGCGGCGATGATGCGCATGAATGCGGACAGCGCGGCGTCGGTCGTAAAGATTATCGACGCCGTCCAGCAGAACGTGCAGAGCCTCGCCAACGTTGCCGCCGGCGTCGGGCAGAACGTCAATATCACCGCTTAACGTCGTCAGATTTGCCGTACCGTCGTTTTCGCGGAAACGCGCGGCTCAACGATCAGCTTTTTCCAAGCGCCGCCTGGATGAGCTTGACCGCATCGTCGCTCGACCATTCGGCCGGTCCCGCGATGGTGCCGAGCTCGCAACCGTGCGGGTCCACCAGCAAGGTCGTCGGCATGCCGAAGGCGCGGCCAATCGCCTTCAAGTCTTGGAAGGTCTTGGCATCCGGATCGGCGTAATAGGCGAGCTTCTCGATGCCGATCTGTTTCAGAAAGGCCTTCGGCTTTTCCGGATCGCGGGTGTCGATATTAACCGTCACCACCTCGAAGCCGGGGCCGCCCAGCTTGCCCTGCAGAGCGTCGAGCGTCGGCATTTCTTTGCGGCAGGGCACGCACCATGTGGCCCACAGGTTGAGCAGCACCGTACGCCCACGCCAATGGGCGAGGGTCAGCGGCTTGCCGCTGGCATCCTGGAAAGAGAGGTCGGGCAGTTGAAGCGGGTTCTTGGCAACGTTAACGGCGGCCACCTCGCCACGCGCCAAAGGGGCCAGTTTCTTGGCCAATTCGACCGCCGGCCGGCAGGCGGCATCGCCGGCCGCATTGCCTGTAAGGGTGGCAATCCCGTATACCCCGGCCAGCCCGATGGCCACGCCGGCGAGGCCCCCGGCGAGGATCATGGCCAGATATGTTTTGGCGGTGCTGGGCTTTGGATTTTCGGGCATGAGCGGCTGGTTATGCCAAGAGCACTAACATGAGCAACAAAATGTGGGGCGGACGTTTTGCCTCAGGTCCCGACGCCATTATGGAGGAGATCAACGCCTCCATCGATTTTGACAAGGCTCTGTACCGCCAGGACATCGCGGCATCCAAGGCCCATGCCGACATGCTGGCCAAGCAAGGCATCATTACGGCGGACGATGCGAAAAAGATCGCTTACGGTCTAGACACGATCCTGTCAGAGATCGCGAGCGGCAACTTCTCCTTCAAGCGGGCGCTGGAGGACATCCACATGAACGTGGAGGGCCGGCTCTCCGAACTGATCGGGGAAGCGGCCGGGCGGCTGCATACCGCGCGCTCGCGCAACGACCAGGTGGCGACTGATTTCCGGTTGTGGATGCGCGACACCATCGATGCGCTCGATGCGGCATTCAGCGGCTTTCAGCGCTCGCTCGCCGAGAAGGCGCTGGCGCACGCCGACACGGTGATGCCGGGGCTGACCCACATGCAGACCGCGCAGCCGGTGACCTTCGGTCATCATCTGCTCGCCTATGTTGAGATGGCGGCGCGCGACCGCGGCCGCTTTGCCGACGCGCGCAAGCGGCTCAATGAGTCGCCGCTCGGCGCCGCAGCGCTCGCCGGCACCTCGTTCACGCTCGACCGCGATATGACGGCGAAGGCGCTCGGCTTCGACCGGCCGGCTGCGAATTCGCTCGACGCCGTCTCCGACCGCGATTTTGTCATGGAGACGCTGGCTGCCGCTTCGATTGCGGCGGTGCATCTGTCGCGGCTCGCCGAAGAGATCGTGATCTGGACCTCGCCGCTCACCGGCATGGTGCGGCTGTCGGACAAGTTCACCACCGGCTCCTCGATCATGCCGCAGAAACGCAATCCGGACGCCGCCGAACTGGTGCGCGCCAAGACCGGCCGCGTGATCGGTGCGCTCACGGCGTTGCTCATCGTCATGAAGGGCCTGCCGCTCGCCTATGCCAAGGACATGCAGGAGGACAAGGAGGGCGCCATAGACGCACTTGGCGCGCTTGCCCTGTCGCTCGCCGCGATGGCCGGCATGGTGGCCGATCTCGAGCCCGATACCGTGCGCATGAAGAAGGCGGCGGGCGAAGGCTATGCCACCGCCACCGATCTCGCCGACTGGCTGGTGCGGACCCTGAAAATGCCGTTCCGCGACGCCCATCATGTCACCGGCCGCGTCGTCGCCAAGGCGGCGGAGGCGGACGTAGCCCTGCACCGGCTACCGCTCGCCGCCATGCAGGAAATCGAGCCACGCATTGTTGAATCGGTGTTCTCGGTACTGTCGGTCGACCGCTCGGTCAAAAGCCGGACGAGTTTCGGCGGCACGGCGCCTAAAAACGTGCGTACGCAGGCGAAGAAATGGCTGCGCAAGCTCGAAAAGGAGAAATCCTGACCTTGTCCAACCAGGTTTGGCCTTGATCGCCTGGTTTGCTATGGTGCCGGCCACCCAAGGAGCATTGTTTGAGCTGTTTTCCCGACCGTCCGGTTTTTCGCCTTGCCCTGATCGGCGCACTCGTTGCGTCGCTCGGCCTCACCGCCTGCGGCCGCAAAGGGCCGCTCGATCCGCCGCCCGGCGCGTCGCTCGCGGGCGAGCAACTGGCCAACCCGAACCCGATGAGCAACCCCATTGCCTCGCCGATCGGCGGGCAGAGCAAGGACAATACGGCGCTCGGACCCAATGGTCTGCCGCTGTCGCCCCAGGGTCCGAAAAAACACATCCCTCTCGACGATCTGCTGAACTGAGCGTGTCAGATGCACCACTTCGCTTATCGCGGCGGCGTTCTGCACGCCGAGGCGGTTGGCCTCGACACGCTTGCTGCGGCGGTCGGGACACCGTTCTATTGTTATTCGACCGCGACGCTGGAGCGGCACTACAAAGTGTTTGCCGGCGCCTTCGCCGACGTCAACGCGCTCGTCTGCTACGCCATGAAGGCGAATTCCAACCAGGCCGTGGTCGCCACGCTCGCCAAGCTCGGCGCCGGCGCCGATGTGGTGTCGGAAGGCGAACTCATGCGCGCGCGGCTCGCCGGCGTGCCGGCCGACAAGATCATGTTCTCGGGGCTCGGCAAGACCGCGCGCGAACTCGCGCTCGCCGTCGACGAAAACATTCTCTGCATCAATGTGGAATCCGAGCCGGAACTCGAACTGCTCTCGTCGATCGCGTCGGCTAAGGACCGCGCCGTCAAGATTTCGGTGCGCGTCAATCCTGATATCGACGCCAAGACCCATCACAAGATCGCCACCGGCAAAGCCGAGAACAAGTTCGGCATTCCGATCAGCCGCGCGCGCGAAGTCTATGCACGCGCTGCCAAGCTGCCCGGCCTCAAGGTCGCCGGCGTCGACATGCACATCGGCAGCCAGATCACCGATCTCGATCCCTTCGGCAATGCGTTCACGCTGCTGGCCGAGTTTGTGCGCACGCTGCGCGGCGACGGGCACGCGATTTCGCATGTCGATCTCGGCGGTGGCCTGGGCATTCCCTACCGCGACGACAATGAGCCGCCGCCGCATCCGGAGGCCTATGCGGAAGTGGTCAAGCGCGCCACGCGCGATCTCGATTGCCGGCTGATCTTCGAACCGGGCCGGCTGATCGTCGGCAATGCCGGTATCCTGGTGACGCGCGTACTCTTCCTGAAGCGGGGCGAGGCGAAGAATTTCGTCGTGGTCGATGCCGCCATGAACGACCTGATCCGGCCGACACTTTATGACGCGCATCATGAGATCTGGCCGGTCGCGGAGGCTTCGCCTTCCGCCCGCTGGATTTGCGCCGACGTGGTCGGGCCGGTGTGCGAAAGCGGCGATTTCCTCGCCCTCGACCGCGACCTGGCGGAACCGGCGGCCGGTGCCTTGCTGGCGGTGATGTCGGCCGGCGCCTATGGGGCGGTGCAGGCCGGGACCTACAACACGCGGCCGCTGGTGCCGGAAGTGTTGGTTAATGCTGAGCAATGGTCCGTTGTTCGCCCCCGCCTTGAAGTTGACCAATTGATTGCGCTCGATCGCATGCCGGATTGGCTTTAGGCCCATGAAACCCGCGCATGGCCCGCGAATTGCCTGCGTGGTAGCCTATTCGATCAGAGAATCGCCTTAGCCCTGAGCGACGGAGCGGCTTTTGGACGGTTTGGACGAGCAGCCAAAGCAGCAGGCGAACCCGACGCGGACCCTGCTCGCACGGGCACTCCAGCGTGCGCGCGGCAGCCTGTTCTGGGAGCGGCTTTGGCCGGCTTTGGCCGTGCTCGCGACCGCGCTTGGCTTGTTCCTGGCGTTTTCCTGGGCCGGTGTATGGCTGGTGTTGCCGCCGCTGGCTCGCGCCATCGGCTTGCTGTTGTTCGTCGTCGTCACTTTCATCGCGGCGGCGCCGCTTGCAATGGTACGGCTGCCCAGCGTCGCCGACGGCTTGCGCCGGCTCGACCGCAACAGCGGCGAGACGCACCGGCCGGCGACCGCAATCGCCGACGAGATTGCTGCCAACAGCCACGATCCCGTCGCGCGGGCGCTCTGGCGTGCCCATGTCGAACGCGCGCTGATTTCGGCGCGCAAGCTCAAGGCCGGATGGCCGTCGCCGCGGCTATCGATGCGCGATCCGATGGCGCTGCGCGCGCTGGTGCTGCTTTTGGCGGTGGCGACCTTCTTCGCCGCCGGCGGCGAGCGCTGGAGGCGCGTGACCGCCGCCTTCGATTGGCACGGCGTGGTGGCGCCGGCCAATTTCCGCATCGATGCCTGGGTGACGCCGCCGAACTATACGGGACGGCCGCCGGTCATGCTGGCCGGCTTGCGTCCTGGTGAAACCGCGCAAGCGAGCGCGCCGATCGCCGTGCCGGCCGGCAGCGAACTCGTGATCCGCTCCAGCGGCAACGTGCGCTTTGACGTCGAGCGCAAGGGCGGCCTCGAAGCCGTGCCAGTGGATGCGCGCGTGGCTCTGCCGGCGGGCAGCGAGGAGCGGCGCTTTCTGATCAAGGGCGACGGCTCGGCGACGCTGCATGGAGTTGGCAGCAGCGAATTGGCCTGGACTTTTACCGCGATCCCCGACCGCGCGCCGAAAATCGAACTGATCGGGACGCCCGAACGGCAGGCGCGCGGGGCTCTGCGGATCGACTATCGCGTGGAAGACGACTACGGCGTGGTCGAAGCGCACGCCGATTTTGCGCTGAAGGATGACGACACGCCGGCTGGCGCGCGTCCGCTGTTCAAGGCGCCTGAATTTCCGCTGACGCTGCCGCAAGCGCGCGCCCGTTCGGGCGCGGCGCAGACCACGCGCGACCTCACCGCCCACCCCTGGGCTGGCGCCAAAGTCGAGGTGACGCTGGTGGCGCGCGACGAGGCCGGCAATGAAGGCCGCAGCGAGCCGGCCGAGATCCAGCTGCCGCAGCGCATCTTCGTCAAGCCGGTGGCGCGCGCCTTGATCGAGCAGCGCCGTATCCTGGCGCTCGATGCCGCCACCAAACCCATAGTACTCACGGCACTCGATGCACTCACTATCGCGCCGGAGAGCTTTACGCCCGAGGTCGGGGTCTATCTCGGCTTGCGTGCGATCTATTTCGACCTCGCCCACGCCAACACCGACGACCAGTTGCGCGAAGTTGTGGCGCGCATGTGGGACATGGCGGTGCAGCTCGAGGAGGGCAACGTCAGCCAAGCCGAACAGGCGCTGCGCCAAGCGCAGGACGCCTTGCGCCAGGCACTCGAACGCGGCGCCGGCGACGAAGAGCTGAAGAAGCTGATGGACCAGTTGCGCGCCGCCATGGACAAATACCTGCAGGCGCTGGCGGAAGAGGTGCGGAAGAATCCGCAGCAGCTTTCACGTCCGCTCGACCGCAATACCCGCATGCTGAGCGAGCGCGATTTCAAGAATATGCTCGACCGGCTGGAAAACCTGGCGCGTTCCGGCAATAAGGATGCCGCGCGCCGGCTGCTCGACGAAATGCAGGCGATGCTTGAGAATCTGCAGACGGCGCGCCCGGGCGCACAGGGTGACGAGGGCGACGATGACATGATGTCGGCGCTCGATGAACTGGGCGACATGATCCGCAAGCAGCAGCAATTGCGCGACAAGACCTTCAAGCAGGGCCAGGACTCGCGTCGCGATCGCCCGCCGGGCGACCAGGGTCAGCAACAATTCGGCGATCTGCGGCAGGACCAGCAGGGCTTGCGCGACCGCCTCAACAAGCTGCTTGACCAATTGCGCCAACACGGGCTCGGCAATCCCGGTCCGAAGCAGCCGGGCCAGGGCGAAAAGGGCCAGGGCAACAGCGATATGGACCAATTCGGCAGCGCCGGCGAAGCCATGGGCGAAGCGGAAGGCGAACTCGGCCAAGGCGATGCCGAAAGCGCGGTCGACAGCCAGGGCCGCGCGCTCGAGGCCATGCGCAAGGGCGCGCAAGGGCTGGCGCAGTCGATGCAGCAGAACGGCATGGGCATGGGTCCGGGTCAGCCCGGCCGCAACGGCCGCCAGCGCGCGAATTCAGAAACTGATCCGCTTGGCCGGGAGATGGGCCGCCGCGGCCGAAATCCAGACGATGGCGTCGACGTGAAGGTGCCGGGCGAGATCGACGCCCAGCGTGCCCGCCGCATCCTGGAAGAGCTGCGCAAGCGCTACGGCGAGAGCAGCCGGCCGCAGCTCGAGCTCGATTATATCGAGCGGCTGCTGAAGGACTTCTGATTATTCGGTTTTGGCGCGCGGACGCGCAATCGCTAGTGCCGCTGCACCAGCGCCTCGCGCACGGCGCCCTTGATCTGATCGAGAGAGAACGGCTTGGCGATCACGTCGTGCACCAGCGCGTCCAGCCCGTGCGCGCGCTCGCGCTGGTCGGCAAAGCCCGTCATCAGCATGATGGCGACGTCCGGATGGTCGCGCCCGGCAGCAAGCGCGAGCGCGATGCCGTCCATGACCGGCATCTGCACGTCAGTCAGCAGCAGGTCGAAATCGCCGTTTTTGCGGTTGAGCGCATCGAGCGCGGCCACGCCGTCACTGGCCGCGGTCAGTTCGTGGCCATCCTCGTTGAGCGCGCGAACCACCAAATCGCGGATTGCAGCATCGTCTTCGGCGATCAGAATCTTCGCCATCGGGTTCAATCCTTGCGCATGATCTTGTCCGAAAAGCTGCCCGGATTTTTCGGGGTCATGTGCTATTTCGCTCCGGCGTCCTGCGGGGTGAAGAAGCGGACCATCACATCGGTGGCGTCGACCTGCGGCGTTGGGATTTGACTGCGGAATTGCAGCCGCTCGCCCGGCTCGAGGATGCTGCGCGGTGGCACCATGGTCCAGCTGTAGACCTCCTGGCCGGTTGCGTTGCGCAAGGCGAAACGCAGGCGCGGCACCGCGACCGGCTTGCCGGTTTCGCCCACGATCGTGCCTTGCACGATCAGGAGGCTGATGCCGTCAGCGGTTTCAGCGGACAGCTTGACGTTCTCGAATTTGAGATTGCGCAGGTTGACCGGCAGGCCGATGGCTGCGAACAACGAAGCGGTCTGCGGCAGATAACGCACCACTTCGTTGCGCGCGCCGATCAGCGTTACGTTGACGGCGATCAGCACGAGAACGATCGCGGTCCAGCGCGACGAGCGGCGCGATTGCTTGCGGCGCGCCTGCATCCGCTTGCGGCGGGCGTCGAAGGTGGCGGCCGCTTCGGCTTCGGAATCGCGTTCGGCCGCATCCGGCTCATGTTCGAGCGGCGGCACCAGCGGCGGCGCGTCGGTGATCATGACCGGCTCAGGCGCCTGCGCGGGCTGAGCGACCGGCGTCTCGGCCGGTGCCGTCGTGGCGGGGACTGTAGGCCTGGGCGATGGCAGTGGCTCGATCCGCGGCGACTTGACCTCGGTTGCAGCGGCCGACTCGGATTGCGTGGTGCCCTGCTTGTCCGCGTCGGCGGCTTGCGCTGCCGTCGCCGCCGTGGCCTGCGGCGGCGCATCGGCGCGGTCGGAACGCGCCTGCTGCGCTTCCGCGGCTGCGGTTTCCGCGACGGCAGTCACATCGGGCTCGGGGCCACCGGCGAACCAGGACGCCCTGCAGCGGGCGCAACGCACAGTACGGCCGGCCGGGCCGACCGCAGCCTGGTCGATCATGTAGGAGGTGGCACAGTTAGGGCAGACGATCAGCATGTCATCGGAGCCGGTTTGGGGACGAAACCTAGCAGGCGACCGTTAATGGATTGGAAACCATGCCCAGCCCTGGGCGGATCAGGGGATAGGGCGGCTTCGGCAGCTCCAGGACGCTGGCGGCGCCGCGATAATGCTGTAAAAGCGCAGTTCTTGACCGCTACAAGGGCCGCGGACGGTATGTGGGGACGGCTTCGCGGCCTGCCGGCCAGGGTCGTTCCACGGATCTAAAAGGCAATTTTTCGGAGAGGGGCGTGGTCCGATTCGAGAACGTAGGCTTGCGATACAGCCTGGGGCCGGAGGTTCTTCGCGACCTCACGTTCCGGATTGAGCCGCATTCCTTCCAGTTTCTCACCGGCCCGTCCGGCGCCGGCAAGACCTCGCTGCTGCGCCTCTTGTTCCTCTCGCTCAAGCCGACGCGCGGTCTGATCACCCAGTTCGGCCACGACGTCGCCACCCTGTCGAAGGATGCGGTGGCGACGTTACGCCGACGGATCGGCATCGTTTTCCAGGATTTCCGCCTGCTCGAACACATGACGACCTATGAGAACGTCGCGCTGCCGCTGCGCGTGATGGGCCGGCGGGAAGACACCTACCGCGACGAAGTGATCGAGCTGCTGAACTGGGTCGGCCTCGGCGAGCGGATGTGGGCGCTGCCGCCGGTGCTGTCGGGCGGCGAAAAGCAGCGCGCCGCGATTGCGCGCGCGGTGATTGCGCGGCCGCAATTGCTGCTCGCCGACGAGCCCACGGGCAACGTCGATCCGAGCCTGGCGCAACGGTTGTTGCGGCTGTTCATCGAACTCAACAAATCGGGAACCTCGGTGGTGATCGCCACCCACGACATCGCCTTGATGGATCAGTACGATGCGCGCCGGCTGGTGCTGCACGAGGGCAGGCTACACATTTACGATTGAGGGCATTGATGACCGATCCGACCAGCGACGAAATGACGGCGCCGCCGCGCGTGCCGGCCGGTCCGCTACCTCGTTTCGATACGCCGCTGGTGCCGCGCAATTCGATCTCCGGGCGCGCGCTGATCGCGGTCGTTGCCATCATGACATTCCTGGCCTCGCTCACGACCGGCGCGGTGATGCTCGTCGCCGGCGCGGCGAGCGAATGGCAGTCTGACGTAGCGCGCGAGGTGACCATTCAGATTATCCCTGCGCCCGGCCGCGATCTCGACGCTGCCGCGGACAAAGCGGCGGCCGCCGCGCGCGCCTTCCCTGGTATCGGCGACGTGCGGGTTTATTCGAAAGCGGAATCCTCCAAGCTGCTGGAACCATGGCTCGGCAGCGGGCTCACGCTTGACGAATTGCCGGTGCCGCGCCTGATCGTGGTCAAGATCGCGCGCGGCGCCGCGCCCGACATTTCGCAACTGCGGCGGACGCTGGCCGAACAGGTGCCGGGCGCCTCGCTCGACGATCATCGCGGCTGGATCGACCGCATGCGGGCCATGGCGGGAACCGCGGTCGCCGCCGGCGTCACGATTCTACTATTGGTGATCGCCGCGACCATGCTGTCGGTCACCTTTGCGACTCGGGGCGCGATGGCGACCAACAAGCCGGTCATCGAGGTCCTGCATTTCGTCGGCGCCAAGAACGGCTTCATTGCCGGCCGCTTCCAGCGGCATTTTCTGATGCTCGGCCTGCAGGGCGGCGCCATCGGCGGCGGCGGCGCAGTCGTGGTGTTCGCGCTCGCCGCGCTCATCAGCGGCTGGTTTGCCGCCACGCCGGGGGCCGAACAGACGTCGGCCTTGTTCGGATCTTTCTCTATCGGCATTGCCGGCTATATCGCGGTGCTCGGCCAAGTCGTGCTGATTGCACTGGTGACGGCGGCGACCTCCCGACATACCGTGAACCGGACCCTCGGCACGATCGATTAACATGCTTGCCAGTTTCGCGCGTATCATCGGCTTTCTTACCATGACCGCGGGCGCCGCCGGCGCCGTGCTGCTGGGTGCCGGATTCTGCTGGTTTGTGCTCAAGATTCCGGCCGAGGAAGTGACGCTCGACCGCAATGCCGACGGCATCGTTGTGCTGACCGGCGCCCCCGCGCGCATACCGGACGCGATCGAGTTGTTGGCGACCGAGCACGGCAAGCGGCTCTTGATCAGCGGCGTGCACCGCGATACGCGCGCGCGCGAAATCGCGCGGCTGACCCCGGTCTATTCCAAATATTTTGCCTGCTGCATCGATCTCGACCGCTCCGCGCTCAACACCTTCGGCAACGCGCTGGAGACCAAGCGCTGGGCGCGTGAACACAATTTCAATTCGCTGATCGTGGTGACCTCGAATTGGCACATGCCGCGCGCCATGGCCGAACTCGAACATCAGCTTCCGGACGTGACGCTGATATCCTTTCCGGTGATCTCGCCGAAGGTGAAAGACCAACCGTGGTGGTCGAACCTCGACACCGCCCGCTTGCTGTTCGCGGAATATCTGAAGTATCTGTTTGCGCTCGCGCGCATGCACTTCGACACCGACAGCGCGTGAAGGAGCGTCGCCCGTGATTTTGTTTCGCTCCCTGATCTTCAACGCGCTGTTCTATCTGAACACGGCGGTGTGGCTGATCATCGCACTGCCGACGTTCTTCATGCCCTATCGCGCCATCATGGCCGTGGCAAAAGCGTGGGGCCGCACCAACCTTGTGCTGCTGCGCGTCGTGGTGGGCATCGATTGCGAGATCAGGGGACGCGAAAAGATCCCGAAAGGTCCGGTCATTGTCGCCGCCAAGCACCAGTCGGCGTGGGAAACCTTCGCGCTGCTGCCGCTGTTCGACAATCCGTTCTTCATCGTCAAACGCGAATTGCAGTGGCTCCCGATTTTCGGCTGGCTGATGATAAAAGGCCGCATGGTGCCGGTCGATCGCAGCGCCGGCTCGCAGGCACTGGCCGCCATGACAGCGCGCGCGCGCGTCGAACTCGCGCGCGGCCGTCAGCTCATCATCTTTCCCGAAGGCACGCGGAGGGCGGCCGGCGCTGAACCGCGCTACAAGTTCGGCGTAGCGCAGCTTTACGCTGCGGAAGGCGTGCCTTGCGTTCCAATCGCGCTCAATTCTGGGCTGTTTTGGCCACGCCGCTCGATCCGGCTGCGGCCGGGGACGGTGCAGGTGGAGGTTCTCGATCCGATCGCGCCGGGCCTCGACAAGGACGTATTTTTCGAACGACTCAAGGACGACATCGAGACGGCGACGGCGCGGCTGATCGCCGATGCAAAGCTCGATTGAACCTTATTCGGCCGCTTCGTGGATGCCTTTGAGCTGCTCGGCCAGACGGCGCAAGCCGTCGTCACGATAGCCGTGCGTCTCGAGCTCCTTGACCGCCGCCAGCACGTAGTCGCGGCAGGCGCCGGAACGGCCGTGGCCTTGCCGCACAAAGTGCAATTGCTGCGCGAGCGTCAGGCGGCCGGCATATTGCCGGTGGCCGCGGTCCACCACGTAACACAGCGCGTGCACGCTCTGCTGCGGGTCGTCGTCGAGCCAGACCGAGCGCTGTGCCTCGCGATAGACTTTGGTGACCTGCTCGCGCGCGCGCAGGTAATCGATCGTGGCGACGCGCTTTCCGGCCGCCACTCGGTAGGCGATGCCGCGGCAATTGCCGCCGCGGTCTAGGCCGAGCACCAGGCCGGGCTTCTCCGGCGTGCCGCGGTGGACGAAGGAATAGACGCAGAGGGCGCGGTGGGCGCCGACTAGGCGGGCGGCGCGCCGTTCCAGGAAATCGAAGCCGGGCCGCCACATCAGCGATCCGTAAGCGAAAACCCACAGGTCTTCGCCATTTTGGTCGGTTTTTTTTCTCATCGGGGTTGGAATCGCACCACGCCATTGATAGCCCGGCGGTCCGCGCTCGCGTAACAGGCCGGTCGTTTTGGCGCAACCCAAAGGCCGGTCTAGCGCGTTAGAACAAAGGCGTAGAAAGGCCGCATTCGGCAGGTGTGACAGCCAAGATGGCCAAGCGACCCCGACGATCCCGCTCCGCGCGCCGGCGCAACCGGCGCTATATCGGCATGCTCTTTTTGTTCGTCGCGCTGATCGGCGGGTGGAGTTGGTTCTGGCATTACGCCGCCGGCAAGGCGGAAGTCGCCATCTCCGGCTGGCGCGCGCGCGAAGCCAAGGCCGGCCGCATCTATAGCTGCGGCACGCAGAGCATCGGCGGCTACCCGTTCCGCATCGAGGTGGAGTGCGACAAGGCCGCCGCGCTGTTCCGCAGCAACCAGCCGCCGGTCGAGATCAAGACCGCCGGGATGCTGATCGCCGCGCAGATTTATCAGCCGGACCTGCTGATCACCGAATTTCAGGGTCCACTCACCATCGCCGACCCCGGCAAAGCGCCGACCATCGTCGCCAATTGGAAGCTTGGCCAGTCGAGCGTGCGCGGCACGCCGACGGCGCCGCAGCGCGTGTCGCTGGTGTTCGACAGCCCGGAGGTCGACCGCCTCAGCGGCGGCAAACGCGAGACCCTGTTGCAGGCCAAGCGCATCGAAGTCCACGGCCGCATCGTCGAAGGCTCGGTGACCGATCATCCGGCCATCGAGATCGTGACGCGGCTGCGGCGGGCGGCGGCGCCCATCATACATCCGGCCGCGGCGCATCCGCTCGACGCCGACGTCACTGCCGTGCTGCGCGGTTTGAACGATTTTTCACCCAAGCCATGGTCCTCGCGTTTCCGCGAAATCCAGGCGGCCGGCGGTCGCATCGACATCGAGCGGGCGCGCGTGCAGCAGGGCGACACCATCGCGGTCGGCAGCGGCAGCCTGTCGCTCAACGCGAACGGTCGGCTCGACGGCCAATTGCGCGTCACCGTCGCCGGACTCGAGCCGTTCCTTGCTTCGATCAACGTGGAGCAGGCGGTGCAGACGTCGCCGGACATGGACAAGGTTGCCGGCGCGCTCGACCGCATCTTGCCCGGTCTCGGCGGGGTCGCGCGCCAGCAGGCCACCAGCTCCAATTTTTCGCTCGGCATCAATCTGCTCGGCGAACAGGCTGTTCTGGAAGGCAAGCGTGCGGTCACGCTTCCGTTGCGCATCGACGACGGTACGGTATTCCTGGGGCCGATCCGGATCGGCAATACGCCGCCGCTGTTCTAGACCGTGGCGCCCGCCGCGGGCGGTCGCTTGATCGCGTTGCCCGCATGTAATACGAAGCTTTCCTTCACTGCGTCATGAGCAATTTCCCCATGAAAACAAACCGCATCTACCGCATCGCCGTGATCCCCGGCGACGGCATCGGCAAGGAAGTCGTCCCGGAAGGCGTTCGCGTGCTGGAGAAGGCTGCGAAAAAATACGGCTTCGAACTGCAACTGGATAATTTCGACTTCGCCAGCTGCGACTATTACGAAAAGCACGGCCGCATGATGCCGGAGGACTGGAAAGAGCAAATCGGCAAGCATGACGCGATCTATTTCGGCGCGGTCGGCATGCCCGATCGGGTGCCCGACCATATTTCGCTGTGGGGCTCGCTTATTCTGTTCCGGCGCGAATTCGATCAATACGTCAACTTGCGGCCGGTCCGTCTGATGCCCGGCGTGCCTTGCCCGCTCGCCAACCGCAAGCCGGGCGACATTGATTTCTGGGTGGTGCGCGAGAACACCGAGGGCGAGTATTCGGCGATCGGCGGCCGCATGTTCGCCGGCACCGAGCGCGAGGTGGTGGTACAGGAGACGGTGATGAGCCGCACCGGCGTCGACCGCGTGCTGAAATTCGCCTTCGAGTTAGCGCGCTCCACTCCAAAGAAGCATCTGACCTCGGCGACCAAGTCGAACGGCATCGCTATCACCATGCCGTACTGGGACGAGCGCGTGAAGGAAATGGCGAAGGCTTACCCTGATGTGAAATGGAATCAATTTCACATCGACATCCTGACCGCGCATTTTGTGCTCAATCCCGACCGCTTCAACGTGGTGGTCGGCTCGAATTTATTCGGCGATATCTTGTCCGATCTTGGCCCGGCCTGTACCGGCACCATCGGCATTGCGCCATCCGGCAACATCAATCCGGAACGCAAGTATCCTTCCGTGTTCGAGCCGGTGCACGGCTCGGCGCCAGACATTGCCGGCCAGGGCATCGCCAATCCGATCGGTCAAATCTGGTCAGGCGCGATGATGCTCGAGCATCTGGGCGAGACCGACGCCGCCAAGGCGATCGTCGCAGCGATCGAAAACGTGCTCGTCGAGCCGAAATTGCGCACCCGCGATCTGAAAGGTGCGGCGGATACCATCGCCTGCAGCAAGGCGATCGCCGACGCGCTGCAATAAGCGGTCAAGGATCAATCGCCGTCGGCCGCATAAGGCTTCGCCAGCGGCTCAATCCCGGGATGCGGGCGGCCGAAATCCGGCGACGGCGAATCCTGCCCGATATCGACGATGCCCTTGCGGATGGCGCGCGTGCGCTCGAAATGCTCGAACAGCGCTTTGCCGTCGCCGTTGCGGATCGCCTTGGTCAGCAGCGAGATATCCTCATTGAAGCGGCCGAGCATCTCCAGCACCGCGTCCTTGTTGGCGAGGAATACGTCGCGCCACATAGTCGGGTCGGAGGCGGCGATGCGGGTGAAATCGCGGAAGCCGCCGGCCGAGAACTTGAGCACCTCGGAGCGCGTCACCGTCTGCAATTCGTCGGCGGTGCCGACGATGGTGTAGGCGATCAGATGCGGCAGATGGCTGGTGATGGCGAGCACCAGGTCGTGATGGTCGGCCGCCATCGTCTCCACATTGGCGCCGAACAGGCTCCAGAACGTTGCAAGCTTGTCCACCGCCTTGGCGTCGGCGCCATCGGGCGGTGTGAGGATGCACCAGCGGTTCACGAACAATTCGGCAAAGCCGGCGTCGGGGCCGGAGTATTCGGTGCCCGCCACCGGATGCGCCGGCACGAAATGCACGGTCTTCGGCAGATGCGGCGCCATGTCGCGAACGATCGCGCCCTTGACCGATCCCACGTCGGAGATGATGGCGCCGGGCGCCAGATGCGGGCCGATCTCCTTGGCCACCCCGCCGCAGGCGCCTACCGGTATGCACACGATGACCAGATCGGCACCTTCGACCGCGGCGACGTTGGTTTCCACCACCTGGTCGGCGAGGCCAAGCTCGGCCACACGCTTGCGCGTTGCCGGCGAGCGCGCCGTGGCGACGATCGAACCCACGGCGCCTTGCGCGCGGGCGGCGCGCGCAATCGAGGAACCGATCAATCCGACGCCGATCAGCGCCAGACGGTTGAACAAAGGCGCCGGTTTGCTCACGCCGCTTTTCCCAGGAATTCCGCCAGCGCCTTAACCACGAGCCGATTGGCTTCCTCGGTGCCGACACTCATGCGCAAGGCGTTCGGTAGCTTGTAGGCGCCGACCTGGCGCAGGATCAGCCCGCGCTTGGTCAGGAACGCGTCGGCCTCATTGGCGGTCTTGCCCTTGGTTTCGGGAAAGTGGATGAGCACGAAATTGGCGACGCTCGGCGTCACCGGCAGGCCGAGCTTGCCGATTTCCTCGGTGAGCCAGGCGAGCCAGCGCGTATTGTGCGCGCGCGATGTCTCGACGTGCGCGGTGTCGCGGATCGCGGCGATGCCGGCGGCGATCGCCGGCGCGTTGACGTTGAACGGTCCGCGAATGCGGTTGACCGCGTCAACGATGGGCGCGGAGCTATACATCCAGCCGAGGCGGAGCGCGGCCAACCCATAGATCTTCGAGAAGGTGCGGCACATCACGACGTTTTCCGACGTGGCCACCAGTTCGATGCCGGACTCGTAGTCGTTACGCTGCACGTATTCGGCATAGGCTGCGTCCAGCACGAGCAGTACCTGTGGAGGCAAACCCTTATGCAGACGCTTGACCTCATCGAACGGAATATAGGTCCCGGTCGGATTGTTTGGGTTGGCCAGGAACACCACCTTGGTGCGCGGCGTTACCCGCGCGAGGATCGCATCGACGTCGGCGGTGAAATTTTTCTCCGGCGCGACCACCGGCTTTGCGCCGGTGCCGAGCGTGGCGATCGGGTAAACCAGGAAGCCGTGCGTGGTGTGGATCGCCTCGTCGCCGTCGCTAAGGTAGGCGCGCGCGATCAAATTGAGCAGATCGTCGGAGCCGGCGCCGCAGACGATGCGATCAGGATCGAGCCCGAACACGCCGCCGATCGCTTCGCGCAACGCCGAGGCTGAGCCGTCCGGATAATCCTCCAGGTGTTCCGCCACCGTACGGTAGGCGGCGATCGTGCTCTCGCTCGCCCCCAACGGCGTTTCGTTCGAGGACAGCTTGAAGATTTTGGCAACGCCGGGCGCGCTGCTCTTGCCCGGGATATAGGGGGCGATCTCGAGCACGCCGGGGCGCGGTTGCGGTCTGGTCGCGGTCATTGCGGTCCTCAAAACTTGCCGTACCACCGCGCGAGCGGGGCATCCGGTCATCGCCGGCTTAAGGGTTACTTCTCGGCGGCAACCGTATAGCGGGTCGCGTGGCTCCCGACGAGGGCTGCCGAACGAACCGTGGCCCCGGCCTTAACCAAGGCCTCGCTGATTGCCTCCAGGGTGACGGCTTTCGGTAGCGTGATTAGCAGAGCGGCGCCGTCGAAGGCGCGATCGGGAACGGCGATGAAATCGGCGAGCGCCGACAGCGCGTGCGCGGCGCCCGCGCCCCAGCCGGATACGCGCACGCTCCATACCGCGGCGTCGGTCGCCATGGCGTCGTCGGCGACGCGCGAGACCACGAACACCGGCAAGGCGGCCGGGTGGTCGGCGCGCTCAACGAACGGCAGCCGCGCGATGATCTTGGGCGCCGCGTCGAATTCGAGCGCGCTCCACCAGGCACCGGCCGCCGGCACCGCGAAAGCCGGCACCAAGCCGAGATCGCCCTTCGAGGTCGACACCGCCGCCACCACCGCGGCGGCGCCCATATGCGCTACGAACGGAACCGTGAAGCCGAAATGGAAGCGGGCGGAATCGCGCATCAAGGCGTCGCCGGCCGAGAGATCCGCATGCACCGAAAACGGCGCTTGTATATAGGTGAAGGTCGAGATGATGACGCGCCAGATGCTCTCGGCGGTGTCGAGCGGCAGGATGCCTTTGTGCCGTTTGACCAGCCGGCGCATCATCTCGGCCTCGCGCGCCGGGCGGAAGGCCGAGCCGGTTTCCTGGCTCTTCTTAACCGCGATCAGCCGGTCGATGATCTCGCCGCGCTCCATCAGAAGCTGGTGCATCGTCTCGTCGATCCGGTCGATCTCCTTGCGCAGATCGTCCAGCGCGGGTGCCTGGGGTGGCTTGCTCATGGCGGCATTGATAAGAGGGCCGGGGCTTGAAATAAAGGAAAACATTGACAGTTTGCCACCTACTACCTAAACGGCCCGCGACCCGGGAGGAGTTATTTCCCAGGGCCGCGGCGCGCCGGGAGCGCTAGGCGACATGGTTGAGGTCAATCTGACGAGCCCGCCTGCAGCGGACGCCCCGCGCGAGGCGGACGATCCGCGCGACTCGCTTGTCGTGCGCTTCGGGGCCGACAAGCCGCTCAAGCTCGATGCCGGCGTGGAGCTTGCGCCATTCCAAATCGCCTACAAGACCTATGGAACGCTCAACGCCCAGCGCACCAATGCGGTGCTGGTCTGCCACGCGCTCACCGGCGACCAGCACGTGGCGAGCGAGCATCCGGTGACCGGCAAAGGCGGCTGGTGGGAAACCATGGTCGGCCCGGGCAAGCCGATCGATACCGAACGCTATTTCGTGATCTGCCCGAACGTGGTCGGCGCCTGCATGGGGACCACCGGCCCGTCCTCGACCAATCCGAAGACCGGCAAGCCCTGGGGTCTGGAATTTCCCGTTATCACCATCCGCGACATGGTGCGCGCGCAGGCCACTCTGCTCGACCATCTCGGCATCGAAACGCTGTTCGCCGTGGCGGGCGGATCGATGGGCGGCATGCAGGTGCTGCAATGGGCGGCGAGCTATCCGCAGCGCGTGTTCTCGGCGCTGCCGATCGCCTGCGCCACCCGCCATTCGGCGCAGAACATCGCGTTTCACGAGGTCGGCCGGCAAGCGATCATGGCCGACCCGGAATGGAGGCGTGGCCGCTATCATCTGGAAGGGACTTTTCCGCGCCGCGGCCTCGCAGTCGCGCGCATGGGCGCGCATATCACTTATCTTTCCGACGCGGCGCTGCATCGCAAGTTTGGCCGTAAATTCCAGGACCGCGAAAATCCGACCTTTTCTTTCGACGCGGATTTCGAGGTCGAATCCTATCTGCGCCATCAAGGGATATCGTTCGTCGAGCGCTTCGACGCCAATTCCTATCTCTACCTCACGCGCGCCATGGACTATTTCGACCTCGCTGCTGACTACAACGGGGTACTGGCGAATGCGTTCAAAGGCACGCCTACGCGCTTTTGCGTAATTTCGTTTACCAGCGACTGGCTGTTCCCGACCTCGGAATCGCGCGCCATCGTGCATGCGCTCAATGCTTCAAGCGCGCGCGTCTCGTTTGCCGAGATTGTCACCGACAAGGGTCACGACGCCTTCTTGCTCGAGGAGCCGGAATTGTTCGGCATCGTGCGCGGTTTCCTCGACGGCGCCGGCAAGGCTCGCGGACTGACGCGCGGGCTTGCTTGCCCAAGTAAGAGCTGACGCCATGACCGGCAATCTCACCGTCGCTCATATCGCGCGCACGCCGGGCGGCGCCCGCGTCGATTTGGTGCTCATGGCGGAAATGGTCGAGCGCGGCGCCAAGGTGCTCGACGTCGGCTGTGGCGACGGCGAGTTGCTGCGGCTGTTGAGCATCACCCGCGGCGTCGATGGGCGCGGCATTGAGCTGTCGCGCGAGGGCGTCAACGAATGCGTGGCCAAAGGGCTGGCCGTGATCCAGGGCGACGCCGACACCGATTTGGCCGACTATCCGGACGACGCCTTCGACTACGTGATCCTGTCGCAGACGCTGCAGGCGACGCGCCATCCGCGCGTGGTGCTCGAACACATGCTGCGCATCGGCCGGCGCGCGGTGGTGTCGTTTCCGAATTTCGGCCACTGGCAGGTGCGGCTGCAGCTGCTGTTTGCCGGGCATATGCCGCAGACCGATATTCTGCCCTATAGCTGGTACGACACCCCCAACATCCACCACTGCACCATCAAGGATTTCCGCCAGCTTTGTGAGGCGATCGGGGTGAAAATGGAGAAGGCGGTGGCGCTCAACGCCTGGGGTAGCCCATTGCGGCTCAATGCCCCCTGGTGGTTTTGGAACCTTTTTGGGGAACAGGCCGTTTTTCTGCTCAGCCGCAAGGTCTGAGCCCTGCGGTCGCCGCGTTCGCGGAAGCATTAATTGTTGCACTGCAACTTAACTTTGCGAATCCACTACGATAACTTTGACCGCAAGTAAAACTGCGCTACGTTTCTATATTCGCGGTGCATACGAAGTATATATTGTGGTACGTTAGCGTATAATCTCTTTGCTATAAGTTTTAAAGAGTAATACCAGCTATGCATATCGCTAAAATTCCTTCCGATGATCATGATCTTGCCATATCTAGTCGCTGTTTAGGCCTATGCACTCGATACTGATTCTGTCGGTATCGGGTGCATTGCTTTAATGATAAGGGGACTTGATCTGATGAGACTTAGACTTAACCAGAAACGGGCGACGATTTTGCTGTGTTCGGTGGCGGTTGCGGCTTTTGCAACGTCAGCCGTCGCAAGGCCGGCGCATCACCATAGCCATCGTGCCGTGGCAATCGCGCGGACTGCCGCGAATTTGCAGAATGACGTTGCCGACCGCGACATGCGTTATTCATCGAATAAAGCGCAAATCGCCGTCGACACCTCCCGCCCCAGCCGTCGCCATGGCCGCCAATCGCTGGCCGAGGCACGCGCAGAAGCGCAGTCGCATGCGAACTCCGCCGATGGCGGCTTCACGTCGAACGACCTAGTGGCCGAGGCGCGCAAATATCTCGGTACCAACCCGACCGGCCGCGGCAGCCTGTGGTGCGGCGCCTTCATGGACCTGGTGCTCAAGCGCACCGGTCATCCAGGCGGCGGCAATCTCGCGCTCGGTTATGAGCATTACGGTGCCCGCGTTGCCGGCCCGCAGGTCGGCGCCATCGCGGTGATGGGCCGCCGCGGCGGTGGCCATGTCGGCGTGGTCAGCGGCATCGATGCCAACGGCAACCCGATTATCGTATCCGGCAATCACAATCACACAGTGGCGGAATCGGTTTATCCGCGCGGTCGCATCGCGGCTTATGTGATGCCCGGCGGCTGATTTTCGACACTTCGTCAGATGCGAAACGGCCGGCCTTATGCGCCGGCCGTTTCCTTTATTGCCGCACCAACTGCGATCTCGCCGCCGGCAATCACCTCGGCGTAGATGCCGCAGTCGGCATGGCCGAAATTGTCCATCAGCGTGCGCGGCACAGCCACGTCGCGGATGCCGGTGTCGGGATCGACCTCGGTGGCCGCGCAGCGCACGATGCGTTTGACGCCTTTGAGCCGGGCTTGGCCGATCGTGAGCTCGCGGCCGATCAGGCCGAACTCGTGCCAGGCCGGCCAGCCGGCGACGTAGAGATTGCCGCGAAAGCGCAGCGGATTGACCGGCGCCCCGGCCGCGTTCTCGACCTCCGCCACCGAGGCGAGGTTGATGATCGAGACGACCTTCTTGGCCACGTCCGAGAAGCTGTGGCGGTCGCCGAACAGCACCTTGGGCGGTCCGCGCAATTCGCTTGGCATGAAGCGGCGGAAGAAGGCTTCGATCGCCAGCCGGCCGTCTTTGGTGCGCAGATCGCCGCGGGCCGCCTCGCGGCCTTCCCATTGGATCGTCAGTGTATGGCCCGCCTCGTCATAGTCGGTGCGTAAGCTCGCCAGCCGCTCGTTGCGCATCAGCATCAGGAAGCGCTGTTTGGGGAAATAGGCGGGGGCGGCGGGGTCGAAACCGGAGGGGCCGTTCTCGATGGCATAGAGCCGGTCGGCCGGCAGGGTGGCGCCGGGCGCGAGCGCGACGCGATCGAGCCGTTGCGGCGACAGCCCCTTCACCGGGTAGCGGTAGATGGCCTCGATCCGGGCTTGGTTTGGCATTGATTTTTGGGCACTTTCTCTACCGGCGTAGGGCGTTAACCCGTCACCTATATCAGGCAAAAAGGCTCTTCAAACTGCAAGAATGACACCCACATAATGCCGGAGCGGGCCGCCTTCGGGGACCCGCGATTTAGCGGCGCCTTCATGGGCCGAGGGGAGACGAATATGAATTTCGAGAAGTACACCGACCGCGCCCGCGGTTTCGTGCAATCCGCCCAATCCATGGCCCAGCGCGAGGGCCATCAGCAATTCGCCCCCGAGCATTTGCTCAAGGTTCTGCTCGACGATCCGGAAGGATTGGCGGCCGGCCTGATCGATCGTTCCGGCGGCAATTCCCGCCAGGCGCTGCAGGCGGTTGAAGCGGCACTCAACAAGCTGCCGAAAGTCACCGGCGCCGGCGCCGGTCAAGTCTATCTGGCGCAGTCGCTCGCCCGCGTGTTCGACGCCGCCGAAAAGGCCGGCGAGAAAGCCGGCGACTCCTATGTCACCGTCGAGCGGCTGCTGCTTGCGCTCGCGCTGGAGAAGGACAGCGAGGCCGGCAAGATCCTCAAAGCCGCCGGCGTCACGCCGCAGACGCTCAACGCCGCCATCAACGCGCTGCGCAAGGGCCGCACCGCGGACAGTGCCTCCGCCGAGAACGCCTATGACGCGCTGAAGAAATATGCCCGCGACCTGACGCAAGCCGCGCGCGACGGCAAGCTCGATCCGGTCATCGGCCGCGACGAGGAAATCCGCCGCACCATCCAGGTGCTCTCCCGCCGCACCAAGAACAATCCGGTGCTGATCGGCGAACCCGGCGTCGGCAAGACCGCGATCGTCGAGGGCCTGGCGCTGCGCATCGTCAATGGCGACGTGCCGGAAAGCCTCACCGACAAGAAACTGCTCGCGCTCGATCTCGGCGCCATGATCGCCGGCGCGAAATACCGCGGCGAATTCGAGGAGCGGCTCAAGGCCGTGTTGCAGGAAGTCACGTCGTCCGACGGCGGCATCATTCTGTTCATCGACGAGATGCACACCCTGATCGGCGCCGGCAAGGCCGACGGGGCCATGGACGCCTCCAATCTGCTCAAACCGGCGCTGGCGCGCGGCGAACTGCACTGCATCGGCGCCACCACGCTCGACGAATACAAGAAACACGTCGAGAAGGACGCGGCGCTTGCCCGCCGCTTCCAGCCGGTGTTCGTCGCCGAACCGACGGTCGAGGACACCATCTCGATCCTGCGCGGCCTGAAAGACAAATACGAGCAGCACCATGGCGTGCGCATTAGCGACAGCGCGATCGTCGCGGCAGCGACGCTGTCGAACCGCTACATCACCGACCGCTTCCTGCCCGACAAGGCGATCGATCTGATCGACGAGGCGGCGGCGCGGCTAAAGATGCAGGTCGACTCCAAGCCGGAAGAGCTCGATTCCATCGACCGCGAAATCGTGCGGCTGAAGATCGAGCAGGAGGCGCTGAAGAAGGAAAGCGATCCGGGCTCCAAGGACCGGCTGAAAACTCTGGAAGCCGAATTGAAGGCGCTGGAGAAGCAGTCGGCCGACATCACCAGCCGCTGGAAGGCGGAAAAAGAAAAGCTGTCGGACGCGCAAAAGCTCAAGACCGAGCTCGATGGGTTGCGCGCCGAACTCGCCAATGCGCAGCGCAAGGGCGAATACCAGCGCGCCGGCGAACTGGCCTATGGCCGCATTCCCGAGTTGGAAAAGAAGCTCGCCGCCATCGAAGCCCAAGAAGGCAAGGGCAAGGGCGCCATGGTCGAGGAGACCGTAACCGCCGATCACGTGGCGGGCGTGGTCTCGCGTTGGACCGGCGTGCCGGTCGATCGCATGCTCGAAGGCGAGAAGGACAAACTCCTGCGCATGGAGGGCGAACTCGCCAAGCGCGTCATCGGCCAGAAGGAGGCGGTGCAGGCCGTCTCGACCGCGGTGCGTCGCGCACGTGCCGGGCTGCAAGACCCGAACCGGCCGATCGGCTCGTTCATGTTCTTGGGGCCCACCGGCGTCGGCAAGACCGAACTGACCAAGGCGCTGGCGGCGTATCTGTTCGACGACGAGAACGCGCTGATCCGAATCGACATGTCCGAGTACATGGAGAAGCACTCGGTCGCGCGCCTCATCGGCGCGCCGCCGGGTTATGTCGGCTACGACGAAGGCGGCGCGCTCACCGAAGCGGTGCGGCGGCGGCCCTATCAGGTCATTTTGTTCGACGAGATCGAGAAGGCGCATTCGGACGTGTTCAACGTCCTCTTGCAGGTGCTCGACGATGGCCGGCTGACTGACGGGCAGGGCCACACCGTGGACTTCCGCAATACGCTCATTGTGATGACGTCGAATCTCGGCGCCGATTTCCTGGTCAACCAGCCGGAAGGCCAGGACACCGATGCGGTGCGCGATCAGGTGATGAGCGTGGTGCGCGCGGCGTTTCGGCCGGAATTCCTCAACCGCATCGACGAGATCATCCTGTTCCACCGGCTCAAGAAGTCGGAAATGACGCGCATCGTCGACATCCAGATGACGCGGCTGCAGAAGCTCCTGGACGAGCGCAAGATCGCCATCACACTCGATGCTGGCGCGCGCGAGTGGCTGGCCGACAAGGGCTGGGATCCGGCCTATGGCGCGCGGCCGCTGAAGCGCGTGATCCAGAAGTCGGTACAGGACCCGCTCGCCGAGATGATCCTGGCCGGCACGATCAAGGACGGCGAGAAGGTCACCGTCTCCGCCGGCAAGCAGGGCCTCACCTTCAACGGCAGGCTCGCGCAGGCGGCGTAAGCATTGCGCCGCTCATTCCCACGCAAGTGGGAATCCAGGGTTAAGATCGTAGAAGGATTGGGTCCCCGCTTTCGCGGGGACGAGCGGTGAAACGGTCAGTGGATCGCCGGTGCGCTCGAAGCAACGCGCGCGGGCTTGCGCGCCATGATGCTGTCGAGCCGTTCGCGCTCCTGCTCGAAGGCGTTCAGAATCGGGCCCTGCAACTCACGGCCACGCGGCAGCTTGATGCGCATCGGATCGACGAAGCGGCCGTTGACGCGGATTTCATAGTGGACATGCGAACCGGTGGATAGGCCAGTGGAGCCGACAAAACCGATCACCTGGCCTTGCCGGACGCGCATGCCTTCATCGATGCCGCGCGCAAACGCGCTCATGTGTCCGTAGGCGGTTTCGTAGCCGTTGTTGTGACGGAGCAGCACGAACTTACCGTAGCCACTTTCCCAGCCGGCCTTTTCGACGACGCCGTTGCCGGCGGCGTAGATCGGCGTGCCGGTCGGCGCCGCCCAGTCGACGCCGGTATGCATCTTCGTATAGCCGAGGATCGGATGCCGCCTGAGGCCGAACGGCGAGCGCATGATGCCTTCGGCCACCGGCTTGCGCACCAGGAACTTCTTCGCGCTCTTTCCGCTTTCATCGTAGTAATCGACAATCCCGTCGTCGGGCGACTGGAAGCGGTAGAATTTCTTGGGTTCGCCGCCGACCGTAAGGGAAGCGAACAGCACGTCGTTGCGGCTGTCGGCGGCCGGCGCTTCGTCTTCGCCGGCGTAGAGCACCTCGAACGAATCGCCCGGCTGCACCTTGCGCTGGAAATCGACGTCGTAAGAATAGATACGGATCAGGTCTTCGATGATCGGACGCGGAATCTGATTGCGCAGTGCGGTCTCGAAGACGCTCTGATAGAGCGTCACGCCGGTCTTGTCGTTTTGGTCGTTGTTATCGTCGGAATTATCGGCCACATCGGCGCCGAAGTTCTTGGCGTCGACCGAAACATATTTCTCGGTATCGGATAGCGCCACCACCGCTTCGACCGATGCGTCGGTGGCGACGATGACGCGGATCGGCTGCGGACCCTTGGTGCCCGGCACCGGCGCCATCAGGATGCGCAGTTTCTCGCCTTCCTTAATGCCGCCGTCGCGGCCGCGCGGCCCGAGCTCCTTGATGATCGCGGCGATCGCTTCAGGCGCGGCGCCTTGATCGCGCAATATGGTCGCGACCGTTTCGCCTTTCTTCGCCATCACAACGCGTTCGTTGAAGGCATTGCCGCCGGTCGTTTCGTTGGTGGTCTTCGGCAGCAGCGTGATGTTCTCAGGGACGATGCGTGCT
>CAWGFV010000001.1:100000-1958534 GCA_963821975.1 uncultured Alphaproteobacteria bacterium
GTTACAAATAGCAGACCGGGCACAGCAGTTGTCTAATTAAATTGTCATGCGTCGAACGGCGCGGAGGCTATTGATTTTGACTTTGTAGGGCGCCGCTTGAGCATATGTCTGATTTGCGCCGGCGTCTTGCCACGAACTTCATAACCGCGGCGTTCAAGATCGGCGATCGCCGCGCTTTTTAGTTCCGTCAACTTTTCACGTATTTTGGCGCGTCGGATAGCGCGTTCATCGACCATAGCGCACTCAAAGGCAAGCTAATCTCACTGTGAGCGTATTACGTCACGATAATGACGGTGCATTGTTGCAGATCAAAGCCTATCGAAACGCCCGCGTTCGTACCCTGAAGCCGGTCGCGCTGCTCCCCGAAAAGTGGGTACCAGATCAAAGGGATATTGTCAGCGTGTTGAACTCTCGCGCCCTCAAGGCTCATCGGTGTAAAACGGGGATAACTCCAATTTTGTCACAGTATGAAAATGAACATAGAGTTGCACTTCGGTAAAATAATATGAGGGTGCAACCGGGAGGGCCTGACAATGCCCAGTTCCCCTATAGATCGCGCAGCGAACTAGCTTCGTCGATCTGGTCTTCATGGTGATGATCCGTTCGATGACTTGTCGCGCAGGCCGAAGAACTTTGGCCCGTTCCACCGAGTGCCCGTGATTTCGAATGCAACTTTGGACAGACTTGGATAGGTCTTGCCGTTCCAGGCAAAGCCATCGGCAAGCACGGCCACCCGGTGCATCCGCCCATTCCACTCGCGTCCAAACACGGTGCCGGGCCTTAGGCTTACGGTGCGACGGCTCAAGTCCACTGCACGCTGGCCTGCGTCCTCAGGTGATCCCGAGCGATCGAGGATGCATTGGCTTTCACTATCCAGGTCGCCCAACTGATCGGCCTGAAGTCGATACTGGCGCCGAGTGGGTCCGCGCAAACATGTGTGGCGACACCCCGTTGGCCGCTGGGCGCTGGCGTCATATCGCGCTGATCGCCGAGACCGCAGCTGATGCGCGCGACGTCATGGTCGGTGACGGCAAGGCGGCCTCGGACCCGAAAGCGGGTTCTGGCCTGCTGCAAATCCATCCCCGGCATTATCAACCAACCTATGAGCCCTCGAAGCGGCGGCTGACCTGGCCGAACGGCGCGGTTGCCTCGATCTATAACGGCACCGAACCAGATCAGCTGCGCGGCCCTCAGCATGATGCGGCCTGGTGCGACGAACTCGCCAAGTGGCGATACGCGCAGGAGGCGTGGGACCAATTGCAATTCGGACTGCGCACCGGCGTCAATCCGCAGATTTGCATCACCACCACACCACGGCCGATCGGCCTCCTCAAGCAGATCATCAGCGACCCCAGCACGTGTGCTTGACGATATCTCGGGCGTGATGGCGCCACACCAATGGGCGCGAGAGGCTGTCTCACTCCTGAATATACGGCGGGGAGACCGCATCATTGCTGAAACAAACAATGGCGGCGACATGGTCGAAACCACGTTTCGCATGATCGACCCGAACGCGCCGTATCGTTCCGTGTGGGCTTCACGCGGCAAGGTGACGCGGGCGGAGCCGATCAGCGCCCTTTATGAGCAGAGCCGGGTACACCATGTCGGTCCGTTCCCGCGGCTTGAGGATCAGATGTGTGCCTTTACGGTCGACTTCAATCGCAAGGAGATGGGTTATTCCCCCGATCGGGTTGACGCTTTGGTGTGGGCATTGACCGAATTGATGATCGATGGCGGTGGACGTCGGCTACTGATGGCGTGATTTTGGGGGGACGGGCTTTAAGAGAATTGCGCCTTTTGAACGCGAATTCGCAGAATGGTGGATTAACGAACAGTGCGGTAAGTTCCTTTCTCACACTGCTTGGTCTAAGAAGCCCAGTGGGATCACTGGGGAGCCGCATGAGAGATCTGCCGCGCGAGGCACTCAACATCGAGGATCTGCGTCGTATGGCGCGCCGACGCCTAACGAAGGCGGTGTTCGAGTTCTGCGACCGCGGCAGCGAGGACGAGATCGCGATGCGCGACAACCGCGCCGCGCTCGACCGCATAAAACTGCTGCCGCGCGTGCTCACCGACGTCTCTGGCCGCGACCCGGGCATCACTCTGTTCGGCAAAAAGCACGCGCTGCCGTTGCTGATTGGTCCGACCGGAATCGCTGGCTGGGTCTGGTACCGCGCCGAGATCGCCCTGGCACGCGCCGCGGCGGATGCCGGAATCCCCTTTACCCTGGCGAGCACATCGAGCACCGCGATGGAGACCGTGCTGGCCGAGGGCGGTGGCACCCAGTGGTACCAGCTCTATGTCTGGCGTGACGCCGAGGCCGCTCTGGTCACCGTAGCGCGGGCGCGCGACGCCGGCTTCGAGGCGCTGGTCCTCACCGTCGACTCGCCGACCTACAACAACCGCGAGTTCGATATCCGTAACGGCGCCAATTTTCCGCCGCGGGTCACGCTGCGGAGTGCGATCGACGAACTCAGCCATCCGCGCTGGCTGTTCGGTACGCTCGCCCGCTACGTCCTCGCAGAGGGGCGGCTGCCGCGCTTTCCCAATATCCATTTCCCGCCAGCGGCCGCCGGCGAGAAGGACTACACGGCTGGCAAAGTGGCCGGCTTCATGAGTCGCAACGATACGCTCGATTGGGATTACCTGCGCCGATTGCGCGATCTCTGGCCGCGGCCGCTGATCGTCAAAGGCATTCTGCACCCCGACGATGCTGTGAAGGCTGCCGCGTGCGGCGCCGACGGCATCATCGTCTCAAACCATGCCGGCAACGTGCTTGATGCTGCGGCTATTCCGATCGAGATGCTGCCGCATATCGCCGCGGCGGCCGGCACCCGGCTGAAGATCATCGTAGATTCGGGCTTCCGGCGGGGTAGCGATGTCCTCAAGGGTCTGGCGCTCGGTGCCGACGCGGTGGCGATCGGACGTGCCGCGCTCTACGGCGTCGGTGCCGCGGGTGAGCCCGGAGCGCGCCGCGCGCTCGCCATTTTCGATGCCGAGATACGTCGCACCATGGCCAATCTCGGCGTGTGCGATATTACCTCGCTCGGCTGCCACAACGTCGTCGTGCCGGGACAGATTCCATTATTCGGTACGCCGCAGCAGCGACTCAACTAGAAGCGTCTGCGTGCGGAAGCCTTCGACACTGCCATCGCATGATTCATCGTACGGCAGATCCGAGCAATTTGAATTTGTTTCGGGAACTCGTTCAGTCAAACAAGGCTTGAATCGACAAAGCCTTGCGACGCCGTGGCTATTGTCGATATCTGCGGATTCGCAGAATGGAAGGTTACGGAACATTGTAGCGGATGAGGCAATTGCTCCACACGAAATAATCGACTTTGCAGGGCGCTTTAACGCGTCGAGGGTATACTTATGATCGTCCAACAAACGATCGTTGCTCTCGACATCACCTTTCATGCGACGAACAGTGATTTCCAGGTGTTTAGCGGGCTGCTAATGATGTTGCGTCGGGTTGAGGCGCCGTAGTTCGGGCCACGCGGAGGGTGAATGCGTCAAGCCAGAGCGAGGTGCCACCAGCTATTGCTACGGGCACAGCGCCGATCAAAAACAGCTCGAAGATCGGCAATTGTCCCGCAATGAGAGCACTTCCGATGAAGGGACCCACCACTGAACCAATCCGACCTATGCCGAGTGCCCAGCCGACCCCCGCCGAACGAATTTCGGTAGGGTAGATGGTCGCGGTTGCTGCAATGATTCCTATCTGGCCACCAACAACACAGACACCGGCCAGTGTCACGGCGCAAGCAATGCTTACAAACGCCAATGAACTGCCAGTATGAGAGAGCAGGTAGCCTACCGAGCTCACAAACACTGCAGCTGAGAAGAAGACGCAGCACATAACACGAAACTTGCGAAAAATGTCGATCAAACGTCCGATCGCCAGTGCTCCCAGAGTTCCACCAACCTGGAAAAGCGCTGTCACCAGGGCCGCCAAACCAATGCTGATGCCTACCCCGTGAATGACGGTAGGCAACCAGCTGGTGAAAAAATAGAGCTCCACTAGGTTCATAAATACGATCAGCCAGATCGCGGCGGTGATCGGCGCACGTCCCGCAGTGAAGAGGCGTCCCACCGCAGTCGTCAGTGCTAGTTTATCAGACCGCCACGCTGAGTAGCGAATCTCTGAGGGGTTCAGGCCGAGTTTCCCAAGGATGATCTTAGCACGCCCCCTGGTATCATCATGGCTCAACAGAAAGCTGATAGATTCCGGTAGCCAAAATACCATGCAAAAAACAAGGACTAATGTTGGTACGCTACCTGCGATAAATACCGATTGCCAGCTGAAGCGTTGAATAAGCTGATTGGCGGCTAAGCCCCCCAGCGCAGCGCCGATAGAGAAACCGCAATAGGTGAGCGTCATTGCAAAGCCGCGAATGCGCCGAGGCATAAATTCTGAGGTTTGCGCGATAGCAATGGGCATCGCACCACCCATTCCTAGACCTGTCACGAAGCGGAGGCCCAGTAACACCAGAGTCGATTCGGCATTCGCCGTAGCGAGTGCCGCAAGGCCAAAGATCGACGCGCAGACTATGAGCACTGGCTTGCGACCAAACCGATCAGCTGACGGACCAAAGATTAGGGCACCAAGTAGAGAGCCAACTAAGCCGGCCGAAAACACAGGTCCGAGCGCAAGTTTTGATATCCCCCAGGCTTGTACGATCGCCGGGGCCACGTAACCGATTGCCTGCGTATCGAAGCCATCCATCATGGCAACTAGCACGCAAAGCACCCAGACAGTTATCTGTAGACGAGACAACGGTCTCTGATCTAAAAGTTCAGACGGGTTACCGTTGGTCATATCTTGAGCCCCCGTTTCCGTAACTGGTAGCTATCGTTACCGACAGATGGCGCTCCGGCCCGTTGCAGGGGCACCGGACGCCCCCGTCAATTACCGATCAACTGCGATCTTGAAGGGCATCGTTACGCCACTTCAAAAGCCGTATTCGTGCCAGCGCCGTTCAACCAATTCCAGATCTTGCGGCTCGGGCTTGACCATCGGCGGGTAGCGTTCGCCGTTGTATTTTTTCTCGCCCTCGAAATCGAGATTGACGGTGGCGTCGATCAGGACGCGGCACCACTTGCCCGTGCCGAAGAATTCGGCGTCTCGAAATTTGAGCCGCGTGCTCGGGTCGATCGCAGAGCCGAATGTGCCGGGAAAAAAGACGATGTCGTCCTCTGCCGCATTGACGCGGTAGGCATAGGCCCAATCGATCGCGCCATAGTCGTGGATATCAATGTCCTCGTCTACGACCCAGATGTGCTTGTAACGCATGTGTGCTGCGTTCGAGCCCCAGATCGCAGCTGCGGCCTGCTTGGCCTGGCCGCGGTAGGTTTGCCTGATCTGAATCATCAACGTCGTGCCGTTATTGGCAGCCGGACAATGCACGTCCGTCACGCCGGGCACGCCTGAGCGCTCAAGAATGTTCCAGGCCAATGCGGCGCGCTGCACCGAACTCATGATGCTATTTTCATTCAGCATTTTTGGCATCGTGCCTTCCAGCGTGCCGCGAAAGATCGGTTTGTTTCGATGCATGATGCAGGTCACGCGCACCCTGTGACGAAGCGCCTGATCGCCGCCGAAGTAGCCAGTGTATTCGCCGAAGGGTCCCTCCAGCTCGAAAGTATCGGGATCTGATGAAATGTAGCCTTCGATTACGATTTCGGCGCTCGCCGGCACTTGCAGCGGCACGGTCTCGCAATCGATTAGCTCGACCGGCGCGCCGCGGATCGCGCCCATCACATCATATTCCGACACGTCGGGCGGAATCGGCGACGATGCACAGAACGGCAGCGACGGTTCCCAGCCGTAGACGAAGGCGACCGGCATTTCTTCATGTTTGGCTTTGTATTTGAGCATGTCCTGGCCCCAGTTCTGCGGGCGCCAGAGCAAAACCGGGATGGTGTCTTTCTTGCCAATCATGCCGCGATAGAGGCCGACGTTCAGGCGGCCGGTCACCAGATCGCGCGTGATCGTTCCCTGCATGGTGTTGATGTAGCGGCCACCGTCCAGACGGTGCCAAAGCGGCACGGGGAAATCGAACAAATTGATGTCGTCGCCCTTGATAATATTTTCTTTGACTGGGCCCGTTTTGACAACGACTGGCGGCACACGGCTCGAATAGGCTTTGCGCGCGGCTCCGACTAAGTCGGTAATCGAGGCGTCCTTGGGGAGCCCAAACATCATGGCCAAGCGCGAGTACTTCGACAGGCCCCCGGTAAACACCTGGGTGCAGCGGCCGTCGGTATAATCTTTGATGCGATTGAACAACAGAGCAGGGCCATCGCCGTTGCCGAAGGCGCGCCGCGTTATCGTCCCGAGCTCACAATTCCAATCGACTTCGGCGTTGATTTCGTGCAGTTCGCCGTTTTTCTTCAGATGCTCGATCCAACCGCGCATGTCGCCGAAATGCGTTCGTGTCTCCGACGACTTCGGCGCAACATCCAATGGATGTTTATTCATAAGTAGTCCTCCGCCTAGACTCTTTTTTGCTCGCAAATTATCGAGCCCGCACGCGCCATTATTGCTGTGTGGCTTTAATCGATGGAGTAATATTAATGACCGCACTTACAGGCGGCTTACACCGGCGTAGGTACCAAGAGCTCTTATATGGGGCGATGGATTAAGGTCGGACGCGGGCAATTCCAGCCCGCCAATAGTAAGCTTTTGGTCCTATTGTAATAGGCAATAGTTAGCGCTACGCGTTCGCACTATGCAAAACGGCTGGTCGCCGTCAAGCAGCCTTTCCAGGCGTTTTCGCGGCGTCGTCGATAATCGGCACCGCGATGCCTGGATCCACCGGTTTCAGGTCTTTGCGCATGTGTTCGTCTGATGCGCCATTGAACACCGTGCCAATAAGACCGCGGTCGAGATCGCTCGTTCCAAACAACGCGTCGCAAATCGGGAACGTTAGATTAAAATTCCTCGTCTGCATGAACCCCAGGACGTGATGCGTGTAATGCATCCGCCGCACCGTGTTGATGATCGGAATGTGTTTGAGAAACGGATACTTATCGTCTTCAAGGTGCGATAACGTGTGCAGGCCTTCATACATTATATAGTACGCCGCCATGGTGAGCACGGCGATGTAGCCCGCATTGGCGGAGATCAGGAATCCAATGATTATCGCGGGCGGGATTGAAACCAAGATGAAACCGACCGGCGCGAATGGCGGAAACAGCAAAGCCCGCCAGTGCTCATGACCTTTGTAGCCGAGGTTGTGATGCGTGAAGAATTGGTGATGAACGGTACAATGCCGTTTGTAGATCATCTCCAATCCGCGCACCGGACGATGCAAAATGTAGCGATGAGCTGCCCACTCCGCCCAGTTGCCGAACAGCGCAAAAGGTAGGATCAAGGACCACTCCCAGGCCTCGCTGTTGACGATATGCATCCAGCAAAAGGCGATGGTGCCGACCGTCACCGCCAGCATGAACGCAAGATGATACTCGCCCCGGTACCACCACGGGCTTGTTTCGACGAACCGCCTGCGGAATAGCTCTTGACGTTCTTGTTCGCGCTTGTCGCGGATGGGGTCCTGCAGGACGACGTTCATTGGGGTCTCCTAGACTTTCGTTATTTTTGCAGAAGTGATGCGAAATAGCGATAGCCATTTTACCCGCAAGTTCAGTGGGTAACCGATCCACCGTCGACGACAACCGTCTGGCCGCTCATGAAATCGCTATCGGTCGATGCGAGAAAGATCACTGTGCCGGTCAAGTCTTCCGGCGTTGCATCGCGCTTGAGGCAGCGGCTGGCCACGTTGTTACTGACCAGCGCCCCAGCCCAGTCGCTATTGGCGACCACGCCCTCGCTCATGGTAAGGCCCGGCGCGATACAATTGATGCGGATGCCATCATTGCCGAGCTCGCGCGCCATTGCGCGCGTCATGGCCACAACGGCTCCCTTCGATGAAACATAATGCAGCAGCATCGGCGCGCCCTTGAACACCGTGCCGGACGCGACGTTGATGACCTTGCCATATTTCTGACGCCGCATCAGCGGTAATACCGCTTTGACGCATTCAAAGGAGCCTCGCACGTTCACGGCCATCACCCGGTCCCATTCCTGACTAGATATCTCGCTCATCGGCTTGAGCGGCAGACTTGCAAAGATTCCTGCATTATTGACGAGGATATGAATCGCGCCGAATATCCGTTCGGTTTCGGCGACCAGCTTGGATACGGCGGAAGGATCTGTGACGTCGCAGGCAAAACCGATCGCCTTGTGTCCGGTCGCTTCGATTTCCTTGACGACGCTGGTCGGTGCCTTCAAATCGCAAATACTCAAATGTGCGCCCTCGGTGGCTAAGGCCTTCGCATAAGCCGCGCCGATGCCCTGCGCTGCTCCGGTGACGATAGCTACTTTACCGCTCAGACGGCCCATTTTCTTTCCCCCTTTTTTGTGCAAATCCCTTGTTGGAGCTTTGCAGGATTGACGGCGCGCCGCTAGTGCCTAGCTAGAAGGATGGGCCTACTCCGAATGCCATCAAAAAGGCATCGATGAAAGGTCGCAAGTCCCGAGCATTACCTTGAACAGACACGATACCCTGCCGCTGTTCGTCATAGACCAGCGTGACCGCGAGCGTCGAATGTGGCGGCGACGTCCAACCGCCTTGCCAATCAGATTCGCGGCTCCCGCGCGTTGCCTGAATCGATGCGTAGACCAGACCGACCGGATGTTTTTCCCACCACATCCGGAAGTCCCAGCCCCGGTATTTTATTTCGGCGCTGCCGCACGGGCGTTCCGTGTCGGTCGGGTCAATTTCCCATTGGAAAATCGGCACCCGCACATCCCATGCGGGAATATTCTTGTCCAAAGAAGGTTCGTCTGGCGACGAACCTTGGCCGTTGGCCCGCTGTCGCTCGAACAACAGCGGCAGATCCGGCTCACGCATCGTTTTCGTACGATGCGTTGCAGTATGCGCCTTTAGCAGCGGTTTTTGCTTGCTCATGGCAATTTGCTCTGCGGATCTCGGGGCCATTTCACGAGTGAGTGAAATAGTCGCTGTGTTTCCGCAGACGGCTCAACTCCCAGTTCTTCGCGCAGATAGCGCACGCAATCACAGATTTGCTCGCTGGCTTCCTTATGCCGTCTGAACCGAATGAGGCAACGAACCAATTCGGTGTGCAAGTCTTCACGCGAATAGTCATATGCGAGCGCTCGGCGCAGCGCGTACATCGCCCGTTTCCCCTCGCCCAGTGTCAGGTAAGCGCGCGCTAAGGTGGCCAATGCGTCGATGAATTCCCGTTGTAAAGCGGTGCGCTCGATGTCGCACCATTCACTGCCCTCATCGTTTTCGTACAAATCGCCTCGGTACAACTCGACGGCACGTTCCAAATAAGAGACACCGTTTGGCACGAACCCATCTTTTTTCAGGTTGCGCGTCGCCAATCCAAGATATTCCTTGAAACTGATCAAGTCGATCGAAGCGTTCTTGGGATGGAAAATGTAAGTGTCACCTTCATTGATCAAGTAATGACAGTTCCGGTGCTGAGCGGATGGCTCGATCGCATTGCGCAGCGCGTGTACGACACCATGAAGACGATTGAGGCCAGTCCGCTCATCGGTCTCCGGCCATAGCCATTCGATTAGTTTAGAGCGATGCACCTGCCGGCCGGCCCTCAGAACGAGTATCTTGAGCAACGTCACCGCGTCTCTGCGCTGGAATGACGACTCGGACAGATTCTGCTTCCCAATAGCCACTTCGAAATGCCCAAAACATCGAATCTCGAGTGGTTGAGGACTGCGTCCGCGAATCACGGGGCGCGCTACGGTTGGCTCCGGAATGTGCAGAGCCATTTCTTGGATCATCACCTGCATGGGGACAAGCGGCCGCACCCGCGGGTAGAGCAGATCCTTTCGGAATCCGAGCAACATGCGACCGGCCGATGTCGATCCGCCGGCAACCGGAATACAACATACCGTTCCGTCAAATTCCATCTGGCGGCATGGCCCAGGGCAGTGGTTGTGAGACTTACCTACGCTGACGAGTTTAAGACAGCTCTCTGTATTTCGGGATGAACAGGGCGCGGCCTCCGGCGAGGTCAACCAAGGGCAATTGGGCGGCGATGCGCCAAAAGACTCCACGCGTTTCACCTTGTAATCTCGCTCGCCCCACATCACGAGGCACCCGGCATCAGCTCCCGACTTCTCCTGAACGGCGCTCAATATCGCAATCAGCGACGCTTCCGCATCGCCGACGGCGGCCTCGCTGATCGATTGTCTGAGACACCAATATCCGGCGCAAATCGCGTTACCGATCGAAGGGGCCGACGCAGAGAGTGCGTTGGTGAGTGCATCTACCGGAACGCTATTGCGCTCCCAGGTTAGATTGATAACACCGATCGTGCGACCATCCGGCGCAGGAATTGGAACACAAATGAAAGAGCCTGCTTCCGCCTCGTCGGACTGCTCTGACACAAGCCGACCTTTGGCGTGTCCATTGTGCGAGTTGAGGCTGCGGCGCTGGGTGAAAGCAAGCCGCGGTATTCCGTCCGGGCGATTAGATCGAGCGCGCCACGAGTTCACCAAGGTGCCGGAACCGACGCCTGCGGCATATAGCAACTCTTTTTCGTGCAGATCGGCGAGGAACAATTCACAGCCATCCGCCCCGACCGCGAATCGGATCAGCTCAAGTCCCATTTCGATTCCACTATTCAGATTCCTCGAAATAAATGTTCCGGCAAGACCTGCCACGGATTGAAGTACAGTGCCGATATTCGCATTTCCGAAAGTCTGTGGGCCGACCACCAATGACCCCGAGAACGGCGACGTCATTGGGGAGATCACGCAGCAATTCTCGCAGCCTTCGTCTGATGCGGATTTAGCTTTGTCGGCAGTTGTCGAATTTGATTTCGCGTACGATACTGCGCCGCAGTGCCGCATCGATTGCGCACCGCAATTAAGCGCCTCCCAGCAATATTTCGCATGGGTAGCGCGACCATCGCTTGTTATTGCACATTCTATCTGTCCGGTCTTGTTGATGAGAAATAACGGGCGTAGCCGCAGCGACGCGGTTTCATCTGATTCGAGAATTTGTTCTAAAGAACGCATTCCGCGTGTTGGCCCTGATTGCGAGAGTCGTTCTACATCCAACTCAGCGCTTGTCCTCCGTCCACTGTCAGCGTCGCCCCGGTGATGTAACGCCCGGCCGCTGAGGTCATCAGTAGGACGGCTCCATCGAGATCTTCCGGTTTGCCGAACTTGCGCTGCGGTATTCGTTGCAGGATCGAATGCTGCAATTCCTTACCGAAGACCTCATGCATGTCCGTTTCGATATTACCAGGACAGATCGCGTTGACCCGGATTCCCTTGGACGCGAGCTCCAATGCCATGACCTCGGTGAGGCGAATAATTGCGGCTTTAGACGCGGAATAGCTCGAGAGAAAACCGGCCGCCCGTAAGCCCGCGGTCGATGCAATGTTGACGATCGCGCCGTGGCCAAGTTTGACCATCCGACGAGCCGCTTCCTGGGCGACTAAGAACGCTCCCTTGAGATTGGTATCGAATATGCGGTCGACCTCGGATTCCTCCTGATCAAGAAATTTCTTGATGTAAATGACTCCGGCATTGTTGATGAGTACATCGACCTGGCCCAAGGCGCCTTCGACTGCATCAAAGGCTAATGCAATTGTTTTTGGTTGGGTGACGTCCAAAGGAACTGCTAGCACTTGATAGCCGCTCGAAATCAAGTCCGCTGCCGCGCGTTCGATCTTGTCCTTTCGGCGTGCTGCAATCGCGACTTTTGCGCCCACGCGCGCCAGGACATATGCAAGATGTAAGCCGATTCCGCTGGAGGCACCGGAGACGAGCGCAACACTGCCTTTCAGCGTGAACTGATCTTCGGCGGTCATTTTCTACCCAGTTGATAACGCAGATCCGATCTGTCTAAAGACCGTATCCAGACGCGTTGAGCCAAAATATCAGGCAAGTTGCGCGATCCTAAGATGACCTAGATCAAACCCAGTTGCTCAAGGTTCGCGTCGCTTTACCGAGGATGATCAAAGCATTGTGCATTGCGATATGGCGCGGAAACGCCCTGAAACATCGCGATAATCGTCAGACACGGGCGTCCGCTATCAGGGATGCGGCGATCTCAGCTGCCCTCGCGGTGTATCTGGCACAGCGCTCGTGCAGCTTATTGTCGTGAAACATCGCCTGTCCCTCGGGCATGCCGAGATCGCAACCAAGAAGATCGTTGCAATTCTTGGCGCCAAATTCCTGCTCGAATTTGCCGACCAGTTCTTGCGTGGCGCGATACGAAGATTGCACCGATTGGCCCGCAGAATTGCGTCCGAATGCCAAACTCAATCCCATCATGGCCCCCGTGAGGGCTCCGCAGGTACCGCACGTGCGTGCCATCCCGCTGCAAAAAGTCGTGGCGATCTTGGGTATCAATTCGGATTCAATGCCCTGCGCCTTGGCGAGTGCTGCCAGCACGCTTTCGGCGCAATAAAGTCCTGATTCAAATTCCTTCATGGCGGACTCGCGTACGCCCGCGGCAAATTGTGAATCACTGTGCCGTTCACCCCGCGCAGAGCGCGCAAGCTCAAGATCCCTTAGTGCTTTGCGTTGAATTTTTCCCGTCGACGTTCGCGGCAGAGCCTCAGCGCTCGTGAATTCTAGCATTCGAGGGTATTTATAAGGCTCAAGTTCCTGTTTTACGAAATCCTGCAGGTACTGAGCAAGCTGAGAACTCGGTCGCACGCCCTCTTTGAGCACGACAAACGCCTTGATGATATTGCCGCGTTCGTCGTCCGGCACACCGATGACCGCTGATTCGAGAACAGCCGGGTGGCTGTTGAGCGCTACTTCCACCTCGCCGCCAGGCACCTTGTACCCGGAAGTTACGATCATGTCGTCGAGACGGCTCTTGTACCAAAAATAACCGTCGGCATCCTGAATGAAATACAAACCGGGACGGCTCCAACCTGCATAACGGGTCTCCGGTCCGCATACGGCTTTCTGTTGATCGTCAGGACGGCGCCAATACATCTGTCCGACTGGTCCGCGAACAATCAGTTCGCCCGGGGTACCTGGCGGGACGCGATTCAACTGTTCATCGACTACGAGATTTTCATAGCCGGGAACCGAAACGCCATTGGATCCAAGCTTGTCATCTGGCATTCCTTCGGCGGTGGATAGCCAGTAATTCAATTCTCCCGAACCAAGAGAATTGAGAATGGTTTGGCCAAAACGCTCACGCCATTGACGTATCGTTATGTCCGGTAGTGGTTCACCGGCGCTCTGCGCAAGCCTTAAAGTCGAGAGGTCGAATTGGTTCTCCGCGTTATGAACACCCAACATCATCCGTAGAGCAGTGGGTACGCCGAAGAGGATCGTAATTCCGTGCTGATCGATCAATTCGAATTGGCGCTCGGGAGCAAAATGAGAAATGACCGAAATTGACGCGCCAAAGCGCCATGGCGCATAAAGAAAACTTACCGCACCGAACGCGAACGAGAAATATGGATGTCCTCCTAATACATCATCGGGACGTATCTTGAGGACGTGCCGCGAATGAGTGTCCATCAATGAAAGAATGCCTTCGGCCGTGTTTAGAATTGCCTTCGGCTTGCCCGTCGTGCCTGAGCTGTAGATGATGCGCCCAAAATCCTCTTTTGAAATAAGTTCGCTTTCAGCACGAGGCGACTGGTTCTTACACAATTCTTCGAAATTGAGAGTCCCAGGAATGCGGTGACCGTGCACGATAACGTGCTTCAGATGGGGGCTTCTTTCCCGCACCATACCCACGTCGGCGTAATTTTCAGAATCCACGCAGACAGCGACGGCTTCCGAATCGTTCAACTTAAAGGCAACTTCGCTTGACCGGTTCAGGTGGCTGACAAGCACTGGGATTGCGCCGATGCGCCAGCAGGCAAAATTCCAAACAATATGCTCAGGACTATTCGCCGAGCGAAGCACGACTCGGTCATTCTTGCCGACACCGAGTTCACGTAGAGCGTTCGCAAAGCGATTAACCTGAGCGTGGAGTTCGCCGTAGGTGATACGTTCGTCATCGTGATAGATCGCAACTTTTTCGGATCGTTCCGGAATATTGCAGTCGAGCAAAAGCTGCGCGAGGTTTAGTTTTTCAGAATAATTCAATTCGGGGAGCAATTTGCAATTTCGCGGCATAAACTCCTTCGGAGGAAGATATTCACTTTGAATATTAGATTTGCTCATTGCTTTTTCCCTCCCGGCTTATGCAATCCGCCGATTCCAAAGATTCAACAGCAATTGCAGGCGCCCAATATCACGGCGCTGATAATGGAAAGCTAAAGGCTTGCTCTTACTGATCGCTTACAAGATTTTTGAGCGACGGGCTTTGCGCTATGACAAAAAATCGGCGCGCGCTCTTTGCGCGGCGCTAAGACAAATACGCTTGTTGTTAGAATAGGTTGGCGACAAGTGCCTGCGCGCGTCGGTGTAAGTTACTTGTAAGTTGCACAAAATAATCTCTGCCCAAATTGCCATAAGTCAAATCGCGCGCGATCCGGTCGTGCTGTTGTTCGATTGGTCGGGGTTTGGATTCCACGTTTAGGGCGAATGCTCTGACCGTCGCTGGTTGAGGACGACTAGTGGCTTGAACAGGAGAGAAAGACAATGCAAACCGAGGAACAGGTCTTTTGCTTCCTCTGCCCCAATCATTGCGCGATGCTGGCTGACATTGAAGACGGCAAGTTAGTGCGAGCCAGGGCGGACAAGAAGAGCGGGCTGCATTGCGATATCTGCCCGGATGCGAAAGGCCCGTACACTTTCCCCGAAGTGTTTGTTCATCCGAACCGCCTCAAATATCCGATGAAGCGGGCGGGCGAGAAAGGCGAAAATCGCTGGACGCGCATTTCATGGGATGAAGCGCTCGACACGATCGCCCAAAAATTGATTTTCTATCGCGACACGTATGGACCCGAAAGCATCGCTATGATCCTTGGCGAGCCCAAGGGCATGGAGTTCGCTTTTGGTCAACGCTTCGGCACCTATCTGAAGACCCCAAACGTCATTACTCCGGGCAATTATTGCGGAGTCCAAGTCGGGACAGCAGATCATTTCACATACGGCACAATGATGATACAATCAGATCTCGATGCCGAGTTTCAATGCATCGTGATTTGGGGCGCCAATCCTCTAAATACCGGCGGCAGTTTTCGTGGAATGCGGCAGAGCGTGCTGGACCGCGCGCTCAAGCGCGGTTGCAAGCTGATTATGATGGAGCCGGGCAAAAATCGCTACTGCGATAAGGCGCATCATTGGCTGCGCCTCAAACCGGGTTCGGATGGCGCTCTGGCCATGGGAATGGCCAAGGTCATCATCGAAGAGGGCCTTTATGACAAGGACTACGTGGAGCGGTATACGGTCGGCTTAGATGAGCTTCGCAAAGAGGTCGCCACGTTTTCTCTTGAGGATGTGCAGACCGAAACCTGGATCGAGGTGCAAACGATCCGAGACGTGGCCCGCATGTACGCCACTTCTAAACCCGCGCAGATCCTCTGGGGCAACGCCCTCGAAAATTCGGTGTGCGCGCTGCAGGTCTGCCGTGCCGTCACCATCTTGCGGGCGTTGACCGGCAATATCGGCGTGCATGGCGGAGAAGTGATCATTGAGCCGGCCAAGTTTAGCCGTCCCGGCCGTTTCTATTTCGACCGCAAATTCCCCCGTCCGGTCGAGAAATCCATTGGTCAAGAGTTTCCGATCGCCATGGGTTCGGCGTATGTTCCGACCCAATCGCTTGTGAAGACGATTCTGACCGAGGACCCGTACCCGGTCAAAATGGGCCTCGCTCATGTGACCAACCCGCTTCTCACCTATCCCGACGCCTCGAGTACCTACGAGGCGTTCATGAAACTGCCCTTCCTCGTCGTCGCCGAGATATTCCCGACCTCGTTCACGGCGATCGCGGATATCGTCCTTCCGGCCGCGCTTCCGCATGAGCATGATACGATCGGTTACTGGCCCTCATGGTTCGGCTTCGTTAAGGCGTACCAAAAAGTTATCGAACCGCCCGGAGAAGCCTGGCCCGATGCCAAGATGATCAATGAATTGGCCAAGCGCGTCGGCCTCGGCCAGTATTTCTGGGAGGATTGGCGCGAATGCCTGGATTTGATGCTGGTCGATTCAGGATTGAAATACGAGGAGCTGGTAAAAAAGCGCATATTGCTGCCGACGAAATATTTTCTTGAAGATCGGCAGCCGTATTTCCAGACCCCTTCCGGCAAAGCAGAACTGTATTCGCAACAGATGCAGCAGATGGGCCTGAGCCCGTTGCCGTATTTCAAGGAAGTGGCCGCATCGCACTTCCGTGAGCAGGACTTTGAGCGCTATCCGCTGGTGCTCACCAATTTCAAAGAGGGCGCCTACATGCTCTCGGGTTATCGGCAAATAAAAGCGATGCATAAAAGAAAGGCCGAAGCCATCGTTGAAATGCATCCGGACACCGCCGCCAAGTACGGTGTAAAAAATGGAGACATGATTTACATCGAAAGCCGAAAGGGCCGAATCCAGCAACGGCTGAAAACCGCAGAGTACATGCACCCTAATGTCGTAATGGCGGCATTCGGATGGTGGGATCCGGAGGACGAAGCAAATCCGAACGCCTGGCGCAAGCACAACGTCAACATATTGACTGACGCCGATCCCCCGCACGATCCGGCGACCGGATCGGTTCAGCTGCGCGGTGTTCCTTGCCGCGTTTATTCGGACGAGCCGCCCGGCATTAAGCGGGAGAAGCGGCCGCACCGGGCCAAGATGAGCTGAAGCGATCCGATCAAGCGCGGACATGTGCAGCTGCGAGGTCTGGAGAATTACCGTGCTGTCCCTGCCGTCCAAGCCGTGGAAGAAAGTGAGGATAAGCGAACTCGGCGACAGACATTTTCGGATCACCTTTGTAACCGAACTTGAGAATGAAGCACAGTTCCGCGAAATCCTCGAGGAAGATATCGTTGCAAGCCTGGGCCTCCAGGACCGCATGGGCGCCGCTGACTGGCCAACACGTAGCGTCGTCATCACGACGCCCAACTTGCCGGCACTGAAACGAAACTTGGTTTACGCCAGCATCATGGTTGAGTCTCATGAGTGAGAGTTGCTGCGGCGGTGACCCTTGTGCGGCCCCGCCAGTAATAAATACGCACATTGATTTTTCGGCTGGTGGCACTTACCACCACGCTGTGACAAGTATCTGCCCCGAATGCTTGCGGACAATCAAAGGTAATGTCGTTGCGACATCTACCGGCGTTGTCATGCACAAATACTGTCCCGAGCATGGCGCTTTCGAGTGTGTCGTCTCAAGCGACCTTGAGTCGTATCAACGGATGCGACAGTCGCCGGGCACCGTCAGGTTGCCCCTGCAGACGGCGATGCGAGAGGAAAAAGGTTGCCCGGACGATTGCGGGTTATGTTCCGCGCATGAGGAGCATACCTGCTTGGCCATCGTCGAGATCACGTCGCGCTGCAATTTACCATGTCCGATCTGTCTGGCGAATGCGACCGCCAAGGGAACGGATATGACATTGGCGCAGCTGGTCTTTGCGCTCGACAGCCTGCGCCGTGCCGAAGGGGGCAGTCAGACACCGATCCAGTTCGCTGGCGGGGAGCCGACACTGCATCCTGATCTGATCGGTTTCATCCGCCAGGCACACGCGATGGGCTTTAGGAAAATGGAGGTTGATTCCAACGGCTTGCTGCTTGCCCAACAGGCCGATCTGGCGGCGAAGCTGCGCGCCGCTGGTCTTACTGGCGTGTACTTGCAGCTGGATGGTCTTGATGACAAAGACCAAGTCTTCATTCGCGGCCGCAATTTATTTCCGGAAAAGCTGAAGGCCATCGAAAATTGCCGCCGAGCGGGTCTACAGGTCGTGCTTTCGGTGACACTCGTGCCGGGGGTGAATAGTCACCGTATTTGGGATCTCATCCAGTTTGCAGCACAGCAACGCCTGACCGGTGTGAATTTCCAGCCTGTGGTCCTGGCTGGGCGGTATCCGCGTCGCCTTTCCAGACGCAGCGAGCGTATTACCGCCGGCCATTTCATGCGTGAAATTGAATCCCAAAGCGCTGGTAAATTGCTCGCGACGGACTTTAGGCCGACGTCATGTGGTTACGGGTGCGGGCTGCTGGCATATACAATCATTGCGCAGGACGGGGGGTTGTTGCCATTAAGCCGGTTGGTCGGCGAGCAGTACATGCGAACGCGGGTGGCCGACTTCACGGACTGGGATCGGCTGCTGCAACAGCTCGATTGCGACACACAATGCAATTGCGGGAATGAGCCTGATCTGCGCGAAAAACTTGCCGATCTCTTGCAGGGCTCGGAATGTTTCTCAATTGGCTTCCACGGGATGATGGATGCCTATTGTTTGGATGTCGAGCGGGCGAAACGGTGCTGCGTCCATAAGCTGACAATAGACGGAAAATTGATGCCGTTTTGTCTGTACAATATGAAGTATCGGCCGCAACTTCGGATTCAGAAACACGTAGCTAAATCCGTTGCTAACTGCTGCAGCTGAACTTCAGTCCACTTCAATGTTGCCATCGACCTTATGGTTTAGGCCAATATCATTGATGGTCAGCACCACTTGTGCCCGCAGCATCTTCTTGCCCTTGATACGGCCGTCGGCAAACGCCTTGCGGATTGCATTTTCGATTTCGCGCTGCGAGGTGATGCCCACGGTCTTGAGAAATCTGCGTAGCGAGGAGTTAAGGATATCTTCGTTCATTTCATCCCCCTAAACACGAGCACATTAAGCGCGATGCTTCAGTTTAATCCGATCCTTGGCAGCGACAGGTAATCTGTTCAGACCAACATGGGCTTTTCTGCGCGTACAAAGGCACTCAGCAATTTTCCACGTACTCGTCGACCAATGCTAGTCGGACGGATGCCTTGGGCTTCAAGGAAGCTTCGCGCATCGTCTAGATTGTAGATGGTCGTCGGTTCGATTTCAACATTGACAAACCCGGTTTGTCGAAGCCGTGCAGCATACTCCGTATCCTCGAGCGCACCGGCGATGCAGCCGGCCCACAACAGCAAGTTTCGCCGTAACCGCGGCGCCATCGGCCCATGCGTCACAACGTCGGAGACATTGAATCGACCACCCGGCTTGAGTACCCGAAATGCCTCCCGGAGGGCACGATCTTTATTGTCAGATAAATTGACGACGCAGTTCGAGATGATGACGTCGACCGAATTCGCGGGCATCGGGATGTCTTCGATTTCGCCCTTAAGGAATTCGACGTTTTGCAAGCCCGACGCCGCTTGGTTGGCGCGCGCGAGCGCCAACATGTCATCGGTCATATCCAATCCGTAGACTCTGCCGGCCGGCCCGACGGCACGGGCCGATAGCAACACGTCGATGCCGCCACCGGAGCCCAGGTCGAGCACGATCTCGCTTGGTTTGAGCTTTGCGAGCATCACGGGATTGCCGCACCCGAGTGAGGCTCGTACGGCCTCGTCGGGCAATGCGCGCAACTGCGACGCATCATACAAACGCGAAGCGATGGGCTCGTCGCCATCCTGCACGCAGCGGCAGGTGCCGCTGTGTGCAGTTACGTCACGTGCGACTTGGCTGTATTGCGCCTTGATCGCTTTCTTTATGGCCGTTCCTCTCGCGTTTAATGTTCTTGGTGCTACTGCATCTCGTCCTTTGTTTCGCGAATGATGAGGGCACCGAACAGATAGACGACAAAGATGCCAGAAGTGAATATTGCCAAGACGTGTGGGATGCCGGCCATGGTGCCGCTTGCCGCCGTGACCAAGGTCGGCATTATGCCGCCAAGGGCGAAGCCGATGTTCCAGGACAACCCCGTGCCGGTGGCGCGGAACTGCGTCGGAAAACGCTCATTGAGGAAAATCATCACGGGTCCATAGCTAGCGTTCCCGATGACGATGATTATGAGCGCATAAATCGTGATTTCGGTTACGTCCTTGGTTGCACCCAGATGACTGTACAGCCATGGCAGGGCGAACACACCGACGATTCCGACCAGAACAAATGTCCATTTGCGACCGATGCTCTGGCTCAGCGCGCCGGCACCTGCCGAGGCGATGATGGTGGTAACGCTGCCCGCCATTAGGATCACGGACGAGATATTGTTCGGCAATCCGTTGACGACCTTAAAAAACGAGGGCAGGTAGCCGGACGTGAGGTAATAAGCCGCCCCGCCGCCGAATGTGATCAGAATATTTATGAATAGGACATTACGATATTTGCTGCCAAAAAGATCGCGAAGCGGGGCCGGACGAGCGCCTGCCTGCTTTGCAGCTTTGGCTTTCTCAAACTCTTGCCAGAAGGGAGATTCTTCTAGGCTGGTCATCACGAAGATTCCGAGGATGGAGCTCAGCAAGCCGGAGAAGAACATGCAGCGCCATCCCCAGACCGCAAAAGCTTCGCCTGGGAAAATTGATGACGTGATGAAGAATGCCAGCGAGGCAAGTAGCGCTCCGATGCCGGCGCCGCCGCCGCCGATCAAGCCCGACATCACGCCACGCCACTTTGCAGGCACGGATTCAGTGCCGATCGTGTGCGTCGAGGCCACGACACCACCGACGAACACGCCTTGGACAAGACGCAGGATCAGAAAAAGGACCGGGGCGATAAAGCCGGCCTGTTGAATGGTTGGCAGAAGACCGAAGGCCGCCGTGCTCAGTCCCACGCCGACGACGGCAAAAGTCATGGCCCCTTTGCGGCCGTGCGAGTCGGCATAATGTCCGAAAATGGCCGAACCCACAGGTCGCATAAGCAAGGTCACCGCAAATGAACCGTAGACAGCGGCGAGCGACAGTGTTGGTTGCGAAGATGGGAAGAACGCAGCGCCGATGACCGGTGCCACGTAAAGCAGGATGAAGAGGTCGAACAGGTCGAGTGACCAACCAAATAAAGATGCGGATATAGCGCCGATCATCTTGGCGTTGTTGGTCTTAACCGAAGTCGGGATCATCTGAGCCGTGGACATCGTTCACTCCCCCTCGTGGATGCTTGTGTATTTTTCCGAAAACTTCTTCGAGTTTGACACCCAATCAGAAGTCAATTCCTCGACATTCTTGAAAGGCCGTCTGTTGATAAGAGCAGTAACTAGCGGCCATATTGCCCCGACTCTGCATAATCTACAAAGCGGTACCGTCGAACACAAATTTACGGGTCCGCACTTACACGTCGCTTACATCGGTCAGCGGCTCTCCTTGTGCTACTGAGATATGCATACCGACATCTTTGATTTTTTGCTGCACTGCGGTATGTGAATTGACGAAGATCATAAATGAAGAAAAGGGGTGCTGGATGGCCGCAAAGCAAATCGTTTTGGCCGGTGGCATGCGGACTCCGTTCGGCGACTTCGGTAAGTCGCTACGGGACGTGCCATTGACGGTCCTCGGAATCCACGCAGCGAAAGCCTGTCTGGAAAAGGCAAAGCTCGATCCGGCCAAGGTCGACCACTTGGTGTGGGGCAATGTTCTGCCTGTCGATCATGACGGCTATTTCGCGAGCCGTGTGATCGCGCTCGAGGCCGGAATGGTGGTTGAAAGCAGCGCTCTGAACGTTTCGCGCGCCTGCGGTTCAGGGGCACAGGCCATCATCACTGCGGCCGAACAGATCGTAAGCGGCCATTCGCAAATCGCACTTGCAGGCGGGGGCGAAAATTTCTCGCGCGGCCCCTATATCATCACCAATGCGCGCTGGGGTCTCAAGCGCGGGCGTCAGGATTTGATCGATACGCTTGATTGGGCCTATCGCGATCCGTTTTCAACCGAGTTGATGGGCGAAACCGCGGAAAATCTCACCGATGAATTCGGTTACAGCCGTGTCGAAATGGATGCATGGGCGGTGATGAGCCAACAGCGTGCCGGCGACGCGATGCAGTCGGGTTTTCTGGCGCGCCAGATCGCGCCGATCAATGTTCCTGAGCGTCGTACGACGCGATTAATGGAGACCGACGAGTTTCCGCGGCCACATGTGACGGTCGGGGATCTCGCCAAAATGAAGCCGGTGTTCCGCAAAGAGGGTCGCATTACTGCGGGAAACTCCTCTGGTGTAACGGATGGCGCCGCATTCGTCGTTGTTGCGGATCGAGCGGCTGCCGAGGCGGCATCGATCAAGCCCTTGGCCCGGATTGTCGACTGGACGATCGTGGGCGTGCCGCCGCGCATCATGGGATGCGGGCCGGTTCCGGCTATCGAAAAACTGCTACAGCGGACCGGCAAACATCCTGGCGATGTCGATTACTATGAAATCAACGAGGCTTTCGCGGCAGTCAGTCTGCATGCCGAGAAACATCTAAACGTATCACGCGAACGAACGAATCTTTACGGCGGCGGCATCTCGATTGGACATCCGCCCGGCGCGACCGGTGTGCGTATGACGATGGTCGCCATGCAACACCTCGTCGAAAACAGCCAACGCACCGCTATCGTCAGCATGTGCCTTGGAGCCGGCCACGGAATGGCACTGATGCTCGAAAGAATTTAAGTACATCAAAATCGGGGTGGGGAAAATATGGTTGCCAAGCAACAAATAGGCGTCGTTGGCGCTGGCATGATGGGTTCGGAGATTGCTCTGATCTTCGCGCTGGCTATGCATGACGTGCGTCTAAGCGATACGGCCGAGGACCGGTTGGCCGCGGCAATGAAGAATATCTCCACTATTCTGGACAAAGGCGTGGCGCGGCAATTCTGGTCGCAAGAGCATGCCAAGCGCGCGCTCGGTCAAATCCGTACTACGAACAAATTAGCCGACTATGCCGACTGCGACGTTGTCATCGAGGCGGTGTCTGAGGACGAAGCAATCAAGGGTGCGCTGTTCAAACAGCTGGACAAGATTTGCCGCGACCATTGCCTGATTGCTAGCAACACCTCGAGCATCTCGATTACAGTGCTCGCCAGCTATCTTTCACCGGCACGGCGGCCAAACTTTCTTGGCACCCATTTTTTCTCTCCGGTTTCGCGCATGAAGCTGGTTGAGGTTATTCCTGGAATAGACACCGATGGCCACGCGGTTGACGCGGTGAAAAAGCTCTGCCAATCCGCCGGAAAAACACCGATCCAGGTCAAAGACGTCGTGGGGTTTACCGTCAATCGGCTGCTGCACGCCTTGCTTATCGAGGCGACGCGGCTGGCGGAAGAGGGCGTGGCCGCTCCGGCCGATATCGACACCGCCTGCAAGCTCGGGCTCGGCCATCCGGTCGGCCCGTTTGAGCTGATGGATCTCGTTAGCAACAGCCTCACCCTGCAAGTACAGGAAGTCTTGCTGGCAGCCTATGGCGAACGGTTTCGACCGCCGATGCTGCTTAAGAAAATGGTCAAAGCCGGTTACAATGGCCGGAAAGTTGGCCGTGGATGGCTCCGCTGGGATAAGGGAGGCCATTGATGGTATTCCGCCACATTTTGTCTACCGACGATGGGCTGTGTGTACCGAAATCCTTATCCGCAGAAGAATTCGGTGCCCGCCGCTGGTTGCCGCGTGGCTTGGCGCAATTTCCACAGCTTGGGGACACGGCCATTCGCAAGACCTAGGAAGAGACGGCGAGAAACGGCCTGTCAGAATCTCCGTTTATCTTGACCGGGATTTGCCTACTCGTCTGGCATGATTGTCAGAACCACCTTGAGCAATATCAAGGGTTTGTATCAGGTTCAAATCCTGCTACTCCGACCAGCTAACAAATTGATCTTGCACGCTTTCCCGAAAAGCGCCCGTGTCGCGCAGCCAGCCGGTCGAGTTAATGGGACTGCAGGACCGCGGCCTCTTAATCAGCGGGTCCCAGGTTCGAGCCCTGGTGCGCCCACCACTTCATCCGAAAAAACAGACACTTACGAGGACCGGCTTCAAGTTCATTTACAGTGCTCGACTTCGGGTCACGCTGGGGTCAAAGGCCCGGTAGATGGCGGTAGTTGTCGGCGAGCGAGCTTAGATTGCGCGGCTTGCGCCATTCCAACTCGATTGTGTAGGTGGAAAGGCGCGAACGATAGGTGACGCCGTTCTTGGAGAAGCCTTCGCTCCAGCCGCTGCGCCGAAGGCGCGTAGGCACCCCTTCTGCCCAATGCGGCCAAATATCGGGCGGCAGTTCCTGAGGGTTGAGCTTCCGCTCCTCCTCCAAAGCACCAAAGAGCGTGAACTCCCACGTCCCGTACTCGGGCTCGCCGAAGTAATTGGCCGGCATGGTCCGCCACCATTCGAGCGGCGTGACATCGTCCAACTTGATGGGCCAAGCTGTAGGCTCCCAGCAGTTGGAAGTTGCCAAGGATTCGAGGTGCGGACGGTGGCCAGTCAGCGCGCCGGTCAGGAGCTTGTTTCGCCATCGACTGCAACTCAACATAACCGGGAATTATCAAACACGCCCCAGACTACGATTTTGGGGGTCGGGAGTTGAAGAACTACTTGCGTGCACCTTGCGCTGGCTCGGCAACAGTTCGCTACACGTTTTTGCTCACCGGTTCTGCGCCGCCTGCCGGACGCTCGCAAACTCGCATTTTTATTGGATTGCCGGGCTCAGCCCTCGCGGCGGCGCCAGCACCGGATTTCGCCGTTCACACGACCAAACCGGATGACCGCCGCTCCCTGCCGGGATGATACGCGCCGCCATTCTGGGTGGCGAGGCTATCGACGTAGTAGTGCGGCAGTTTCCAGGGCATGGCGTGGGAGTTCAAACTCCAAGATGCATCGGTTTTATCGCAACAATCGCGGCACCCAATGCCCGGCGGCGAGATCATGCTGGCGACTTGCCGAGGCAGTCGCCGGCGGCCATCGCGGGCATTTCGTGATTTGGCAAATGACCGTCAGGTCTGGCGTCAAGCACCAGTTTTCTCCGGTGACCTGACACAGTGTCCGCGCCGCGGCCAGCACGGCAATGCCTATGACATCGCCATCGGTGCGCAAGGCTGTAACGGGCCCGGGGCCAGGTGCGCAGCATCCGAGCAGTGGCGCGGCTAGTTGCCCGGAAGTGGCGACACATGTCGACTTGCGCCTGAGCCCCTGCTGCGCGACCATGGTCAAAAGGCCGAAATTTCGGGCCGCGGCGCGGCGATGCTTCATACAGTGGAGGGGCTAATGATCAGGATTGGCAAGATTGCAGCCATTGGGCTCGCGACAGCGATTTTGGCGCTCGCGGCGGCAACCGCCGACGCCAAGGACAAGGTGAAAGTCGGCTTCATCGGGCCGCTCACGGGCGGCGTCTCGGTCAACGGCCTCGGTGGCCGCAATTCGGCGGATCTGGCCGTGAAGCTGCGCAATGCCGACGCCAAGGCGAAATACGAATATGAGCTGGTCGTGCTCGACGATGAGTGCAAACCGAACGTTGCGGTGCAGGTCGCCACCAAGATGGCCGCCGACAAAGACATCATCGCCGGCGCCACGCATTATTGCTCGGCGGCGGCGATTGCAGCAGTCGACGTCTACCACAAGTTCGGTTTTCCGGTGATCGTGTGGGGCGCCGTGCTGCCCGACATCACCTATCGCAACAAGTATCCGGAAGTTCATCGCGTCAACGGCACGATGATCAACCAGAACGATGCCAATGCGGAACTTATTTCCAAGCTTGGCTTCAAGAGCGTGGCGGTGATCCACGACACCACGGACTACGGTAAGGGCCATAACGAATATTTCAGCAAGGCCCTGGCCAAGATCGGCAAAGCAAAGATCGTCGGCACCTTCGGCGTCACCTCCGACCAGCAGGATTTCACCGCTGAGCTCACCAAGATCAAGGCGCTCAACCCGGACGTGATCTATTTCGGCGGATTGACGCCCATCGGCGTGCGTATCCGCTCGCAGATGGACAAGCTCGGCATCAAGGCGGTGTTCGACGGCACCTCGGGCATCGTCTCCGACGCGTTCATTCAGGGTCTCGGGCCCCTGGCCGAAGGCACGCTCGCTTTCCGCGAAGGTGCGCCGACCGAGAAGCTGCCGGGCGGCAAATACTTCATGGAAAAGTACAACGCGCAGAAATACGACAATCCGCCCGAGGCCTATGGCGCCTTCGCCTATGCGGCCATGAACATGATCCTCGATTCGATCGAGAAGGTCGGCCCCGACCGCAAGAAAGTCATCGCCGATCTCGGCAATGTGAGGGACCGCGATTCGATCGTCGGTAAGATTACTTTCGACGATCATGGTCAGAACACGGTCCCGGTAATCACCACATACGTCGTCCAGGACGGCAAGTTCGTGGAATGGGACGCGAGTGAATACGCCAGCGGCAAGCGCAAGCTGCCGGGGCAAAAGTAGTCTGACTGGAGCGGGCTCGTCCGAGCGCAGCACCGCTACATCTCCGTCATCAGTCGAGCGCAAGATTTAAGGCATGGACGCTGGCCTATTCGCGCAATACGTCATGAACGGGCTGATGCTCGGCATGATGTATGCCTTGGTCGCGGTCGGCTTCACGCTGTTTTTCGGAGTGCTCGACGTCATCCAATTTTCGCATGGCGACGTGCTTACCGTCGGCGCCTTCATGGCGCTGGCGACCTTCGCCGGACTGCACGCGCTCGGGCTCAATTCACAGTGGCTCGATCTTGTCGTCATGCTCGTCTCGGCGATGCTGGCGATGGCGTTGATCGGTATGCTGATCGCGCGATATCTGGTGATGCCGCTACGCTCGGCGCCGCCGCTCAACACGCTGCTCCTCACGCTGATGTTGGGCACGGTTCTGCGCGAAAGCGTACGGCTGTTCTACCCGCAAGGCGCCAATCCGAAGCCGTTTCCGGCGCTGCTGCCGAAGAGTTCCGTCAACCTCGGCGACTTCAATCTGCGACTCGATAACGTGCTCATGCTTACGGCCGGCGTGCTGGTGATCGTCGGGCTGCAGTTCCTGCTCAACCGCACCAAGCTCGGGCTGGCCATTCGCGCGGTCGCGCAGGACGAGGAGACGGCGCGTACCATGGGCATCAATTTCACCGCGATCGTGCTCATCACCTTCGCGATCGGTTCCGCGCTGGCGGCCTTCGCCGGGGTAATGAATGGGCTCTACTACAATGAAATCAATTTCGGCATCGGGCTTTATCTCGGCGTCATCGGCTTTTCCGCCGCCATCATCGGTGGCTTGGGCAGTATCTACGGCGCCATACTCGGCGGCTTTCTATTTGCCGCTCTGCAAACGATCGGCACGGTGCTCATGCCTTTCGCCAGCGCCTACAAGGACGTCTTCGCCTTCGCCGTGGTCATCGCCATCATGGCTTGGCGGCCGACCGGCCTGATCCGGGAAAAAATCAGCGAACGGGTCTAAGCCGATGACGGAGGAGGGCACCAAAATACGCACGGGTCTGTGGCCCGGCTTGATCGCGTTGGCGCTCGCGACCGCTTACGTGATCGCGCTGCTTGCCGCCGAGAAGCAAGTGCTTATCATTTTGCTGCTCGCGTTTGGCATAGCTGCTGCGGTCGCCGCCGCCTGGTTTGGTCTATTCGATGGTGTGAGCCGCTCGTTCGCCGATAACGAGGACGCCATGGGCGTATTTGCCATTGGCGCGGCGCTCGCGCTCGCCGCATTCTTTCATGAGGATCATTTCACCCTCCTGCTTGTCGTCACCGTGCTGCTTTACAGCGTGGCGACACTCGGCCTGAACATTCAATTTGGCTATGCCGGCGTGCTGAATTTTGCAGGCGCGTCGTTCTTCGGCATCGGCGCCTATACCTCGGCCGTGCTCAATACCTATACGGTCGTGCCGCATCTTGTCGTGCTGCTGATCGGCGGCCTGTTGGCTGCGCTCGTCGGCTCGCTGCTGCTGCTGCCGGTGCTGCGCACGCGTGGGCATTACGCCGCAGTGGTGACGATCGCCTTCGCGCTGTTGTTCAAGACTTTCCTTGAGGTCAATGACGTGCTCGGCGGCCCGCAGGGCATGCAGGTCAAGGGAATGAACATCTTGGGCTGGTCGTTCAACGACAATATCGAGATCGGTGGACTGACGATTTCGTTCTACATGAATTATTTCGCCGTCAGTCTGCTGTTGCTGATTGGTGCGTTCGTGCTGGTCCGGCGGCTGGAGCAATCCTGGATCGGGCTCAATCTGGACGCGCTGCGGTTGGACGAGACCGCGGCGAGTTGCTTCGGTCTCGACATCGTACGCTGGAAGATCACGGCATTCCTGATTGGCAACTTCCTCATCGGCATTGCTGGCGCGCTGTTCGGAATGGTCGGGGGCTTCGTCGGGCCGAATAACTACACCTTCGCCGACTCGCTCATTCTGGTCTCCATCCTCCTGCTCGGTGGCATCGGTAATCCCTGGGGGCTCGTGGTCGCGACCTTTATCGTCGTGGTCGTTCCGGAAAAGCTGCAGACGATCCAAGAATACCGGTTCTTTCTGTACGCGCTGCTTGTGATTGGCGTTCTGTTGTTTCGGCCGGACGGTTTGCTGCCGCGCCCCGTGCGCCGCTATTTTTCGGGATGGCAGCCATGACGACGCTGCTCGAAGCCAGCGGCTTGGTGCGTCGCTTCGGCGGCGTGGTCGCGCTCGACGGTCTCGATCTTGCTGTCGCGCCGAACGAAATCCTCGGTCTGATCGGTCCGAACGGATCAGGCAAGACGACGTTCTTCAATGTGGTCACAGGCATTTATGGAGCCGATGAGGGACGCGTGATATTCGATGGTGTCGACATCACCAAGGCGGCGTCGCGCGCGGTCTACCAGGCCGGAATTTCCCGTACGTTTCAGCGCTCACGGCTGTCGCTGCCTTTGTCGATCTTCGACAACATAATGATCGGCAACCACAAGCGTCTCAATCAGGGGCTTTGGTTCAATCTGGTCAGGCGGGCCGACTTCAGGCAGGAGTTTGAAGAAAACTACCGCGCCGCGCGCGCGTTGGTCGAGGTGTTTGAGCCTGGATTGGCGGACCGCCTGTTCGAGCCGGTCGCCGGACTGCCAATGATCGACCGCCGTCGCATCGAAATCTGCCGTGCGCTCATCAGCGCGCCGCGATTGCTGCTCCTCGACGAGCCATCTGCCGGCATGACCCACGACGAAACGGCGGAGCTGATGAACGATATTCTGCTCGTGCGTGAGCGTAACAAGGATCTGACGATCGTCATCGTCGAGCATGAGATGGGCGTGATCGAGCGCATTACCGATCGATGCATCGTGCTCAATTTCGGGCGCAAGATCGCCGAGGGCCCGTACCGCGAGGTTGCCGCCGACGCGCAGGTTCAAGAAGCCTATCTCGGGGTAGCATGATGGCGACTATGCTCGAGATCGAAAGCGTTTACACCGCCTACGACAAAGCGGACGTGCTGCAAGGCGTTTCGCTGACCGTGCAGTCGGGCAGCATCACCTGTCTGCTTGGCTCCAACGGCTCCGGCAAAACCACGCTGGTGCGGTCGATCCTCGGGCTGACGCCCGCCCGGGCCGGGCGCGTCGTGTTCAACGGCGCCGATATCACGCGATTTCCGACCCATAAGATTATCGCGACCGGCATCGCCTGCATCCCTGAAGGGCGCAAGGTGTTTCCCAAGCTCACGGTCGAAGAGAATTTGCGCGTTGGCGCCTATCAGGAGAAATCGGACAAGGCTACGCAGGCACGTATGGCCGATATTTTGCAAATTTTCCCGCGGCTGGCCGAACGTCGCGACCAGCTTGCCGGCACCATGTCCGGCGGCGAGCAGGCGATGGTGTCGATCGGGCGCGGACTGATGTGCGCGCCCAAGCTGTTGTTGATCGACGAGCCGTCGCTCGGCCTGTCGCCGCGGCTGGTAAAGGAGAATTTCAACATCATCCGCCAGATCAAGGAGCGCGGCATTACCGTGCTCTTGGTCGAGCAGAACGTGCATCAAACGCTCGCCATCTCGCAATTCGGTTTTGTGTTGTCGAAAGGCCGGGTGGCGACCAGCGGGGCGCCGTCCGAGCTTGCGGACCGCAAAGAAGTGCGCGATGCCTATTTCGGCTAGATCATGCATGCTTCAGTCGAACTGACACAGCAACTTATTCGCTTCAACACCGTCAATCCGCCTGGCGCCGAGCGCCCCTGTGCGGAACATTTGGCGGCGTTGTTGGCCGGCGCTGGCTTTGCCGTCGAACTCATTCCCTTTGGCGAAGGGCGGGCGCAACTTCGCGCGCGTATCGGCGGGGCATCGGATCGGCTGCCGCTGGCATTCACCGGCCACCTCGATACCGTCCCGCTTGGCGCGCAGCCATGGTCCGCCGACCCGTTTGCTGCCGATATCGTCGACGGCAAGCTTTATGGACGCGGCGCTTCGGACATGAAAAGCGGCGTCGCCGCTTTCGTCACCGCATGCATCGTGCTCGCCGATCGGCTTGTAGGCTCGCCCGGAATTACGCTGCTGATCACGGCCGGTGAGGAAACCGGCTGTACCGGCGCCGAGGCGCTTGCAACAGCCGGGCTCGACCCGGTCGGGGCGCTTATCGTGGCGGAGCCATCCGGTAATAAGCCGCTCGTCGGCCACAAGGGCGCGCTTTGGCTGGAGGCCGAAACGAAAGGCGTAACCGCTCACGGCTCAATGCCCGAGAAGGGAGTCAATGCAATCTATAAAGCCGCGCACGCCGTTGCAAAGTTGAAAGAATTCGATTTCAACGTGGCTCGCCACGTCGTGCTGGGCGCGCCGACGCTCAACGTCGGCACGATCCAGGGCGGCCTCAATATCAATTCGGTTCCCGACCGGGCATTGATCGGCATCGATATCCGCACCATTCCCACACAAAACCACGGGCAAATCCGCGGGCAGTTATCGAGCTATCTGGGTCCGGAGGTTGCATTGAAAACGCTGCTTGACGCCAGAAGTGTCTGGACCGATCCGGGCAATCCTTGGGTCGGGGAGGTCATTCGTGTGGCGCGTGAGGTCGAGAGGGTCGACGATACGATCCGGGCCGCGCCTTATTTCACGGATGCGTCCGCGTTGATGGTAGCGCTCGGGTCGCCGCCGACCGTTATCATCGGACCGGGCGAACTGGAACTTGCCCATCAGACCGATGAATATTGCTTGGTATCACGGATTGAACGAGCGACAGAAATATACTCACAGCTTGTCCGAAGTTGGTGTCAGATTTGACGGGCATATTTTCCGCTCCCCCAAGACCGTCGCAGAGATCAATGATCTCTCTGCCACAGGAGTGATACGTGGTGGGCCTTGGGCGCCTCGGATTTCGCGATGCACCCCAGACTACGAATCTGGGGGTCAGGAGTTCGAAATCTCTTCGGGCGCGCCATTTGCGTACAAAACCACGAACATTCCCGTTCGCGGTCTGTTTTCCGGCAATCACCGCCTGCAATACGTCCTTGCTGCCAACAATCCTTATGGCGTTGTCGTCGATCTCGATGGCGTCGATGATCGAGCGGATGTAGGACCTGCGCGCATTGGTATCGCCATTGTCCAGCTTCTCGGTCATCAGTCGCGCAAACGCATCGATCTTCGCTGAATCGATTGTCGTTACCGTGCCGCACTGCGCACGGGCCCGATCGAGCGCAGCCTTGGCACGCTCGCGTTCGGACTTCAGGGTTGCGGTGCGTTCACGGAGAATGTCGTCAAGCTCGACGATGCCGTCTTCGATTGAGCGATAAAGCCTCCGCAGGCGCTCCCCGCAGTCAGTGACCTCGCGCTGCAACCCCAGTAGCCGGCGATCCACGGCGTCGGTCTTGGCAGTCTGACGGTCAGCCAGTGTCTGCAGCAACGCAGCCAGCCGATCCGGCGTCAGGAGACGCTGCTTGAGATTGCTGATGATGATGCCGTCGAGGGTGGCGGTAGGGATGTGTCTTCCTTTGCAGACGCTCTTTCCCTTATGCTGACATCCGGCACAGCTATAGTACGAGTAGGATTTTCCGCGGCGGTTGGTTCCCGTCCTGGTCATGCCGGCACCACACGAAGCGCAGATGGCAATGCCGGTCAGCAAGGATGGTCCGTTCACGAGCCGTGGCGGCGTGGTCCTCGGGTTGTTCTGTCCCAGTTTTGCTTGCGTCCGCTGGAAAATCTCCGGCTCGATCAGAGTTGGGACCGGGATTTCAATGATTGTCGACGGATCGTGCTGACCGCCATTGCGGGAATCGCGCTTGCCGTAGGGCCACAATCCCGTTGCGTAGCAAGCGTTGGTCAAAATCTTATGAACCGTTCCGACGCCGAACGTCGATCCGCCTCTCGTTCGGTAGCCATGGCTGTTCAGCCAGGAGGTAGTCATCTTCACCCCAAGCGGACCGGTGACCCCGTCGCCTTCGAGATACAGACTGAAGATCAACTTTACGGTTTCAGCTTCCACCGCGTCGATGGCGAGTTTCTTTTTGATCTTCTGACCGCGACGTTCAGCTTCGACAATTTTGTAGCCGAGCGGCGGGGTCGCTCCGTTCCAAAAACCTTGCTTCGCCAATTCGCGCATTGCAGCCGTTGTGTTCTTACTGATTTCACGCGAGGTGTGTTCGTCGAAGACTCCGATCAGCTGGCGCATCATTTCTCTGCTGGGATCATCGCCGGTCGGCTGGGTGACGGAGACAAGTTCAACGCCGTGTTTGCGAAGCTTACGGATCGCAAGTTCCATATCCGCGCCATTGCGAAAAAATCGATTGTAGGCGTAGACGACGATGCGATCGAAGGGTTTGCTGGGATCGCAGGCGCGCTCCATCATTTCCTGGAAGACTGGCCGGCGATCATCGGTCGCGCTGGCGCCTGCTTCGACAAACTCGTCGACGACGATCCAGTTGTTTGTGCTGCAATGGTTGGTGGTGATGTCGCGTTGCGACGGCAATGAGACATCACCCGCGGCTTGCCGGCCGGTGCTCACGCGCAGATACAATACGGCGCGCTTGCGGCCATTTGCCTCCGCCTGACTCACATTCCGAAAAACATGCCTGGTCATGGTGTCATCACTCGCCTGGACAGTCGTTGCCGACTACTTCCTCTAAACCCCATTGCGCAGCGCCCTGCGCATCCTGTCAACGGCCTATTCAGATCGATATTTCAGTGGCTTGCCAGGGGTCTCAGCAAGCAGTTCTTTGAGATCGGGGCCGAGCAGAATTTCTAGCGCCCGAATTTCGACTTCTGTGATCGGCAGAGTTTCCGGCAGATCAATCGCTATTGAATATTCCGCCGCCTGCGCCGCGTTGCGCTTTCCCTTGCGCACGATCCCATGCTTCGGCGGGATCGGCGCCAATAGGTCAACCGCCAACCGCCGCGCGGCGCCACTTGGCTCCGGCAGCTCAGTCGATCGACCCATTCTTGCGCCGGTTTCCGCGCCGGATGGGCCTCGCTTCGGACTTTGTGCATGGTTAGCACGGGCTGCCGGCGAGCCGCTCTTGTGTATGGCTTTCACTTCGCACGTGAGGCCCCGCACCGCCAGCGGTCTACGACGTCGAGGGCTGACCGCCGACAGCGCGGGAATGTTTCCCCACCTGCCCCTCGCGCGGCCACCGAGCAGCAGCGGCATTGGCGCCGCCTTGCTCGATGACACTCATAGGCTTCCTCGAGATCGGGATGCCGTCAAGCGCGGCATCGCGAAAACGATGTATAAAAAATGGACACAGAAAGACGAAGTAAAGTGGGGCAAGCATCGGTGGGAAGTGGGGCGTCGCGTAGTGAGAGTTTCATATCAGACCAAGGCACCCTGGGTGCGTAGAACGCCGGATGGCGACCATCCGACCTTACCGGCCGTGATCGGCGCCGAGCATCGCCAGCCTCAGTGTCCGACCGCTGGCGAGCTGTTGCAGGGCAGTGCGGCTGGACCCCGGTAGGGCGCCAAGCAGGGCCACCAACGCCGGGATGGCAATTGGTCGGTTCGAGCCGCTCTTGCTCTCTACGGGGCCTTGTCGCCCGTTGCAGGGGCGATTCCAACTTCCGCCGGCAGGATCAGCTCCCTGGCAACCGATGGCCACCCTGCTTCGACATTCGGCGCCACGGTGACGCGCCGTACCAACGCTCCCAACAAGATACCAACACGCCCAACGATGACCAGCTCGTACTAGCGTGTGCTAGCGGTGCTAGTGAGAGTACCAGCAAAAGACCAGTTCTTTTGGCTTCCACACCCCACGCACTAAAGCTGCTGCCGGCAAGCCGCAGATAGCAGCGGCAACCTTTCCATTAATTTGCGTCGTCGAAACTGCCCCTGAGCCGCGCTGCGCGCGTCATGAATGCTCGGATGTCATTCGGCCGTTTCACGGTGGAAGGTGCCCCGTCGACTGGTTGGAGGCCGTCCCGGTCAGGTTGTTTGGCAGAGGCCAGTTGTCTGTCGCGCTTGTGTTTGGTGGCCGATAACGACTTGCTCGTAGCTTGGCTTCTATCGGCCAAGCCGATCGGCTCGATCCGATCTGATGCCGACATTTCAGAGTGGCGCATTTGCCGCGAGACCACTCCGCGCAATTGCTCGACCGAAATTGGATGGCCATCGGCACGCCGCACGCCGCGGGCTGTCAGTAGGCTTGCGACGCGGGTCCACGTCAGGCCGCGCTGTCGGAGGCCAAGAAAAAGCGGCAGGTGGCGCACCACCGCGCGCTCGAACGGGATTTGTCCGAACGGTCCCTGCAACGTCGCAACGAACGCCGCGAGACCTTTGTCAATCTCCTTGTCCATGCCGAGGATATGGCTAGGGATGATCGTATCCGCAACAGACCGAATCAATTCGCAACGAAACGCAGCAATTCGCAACAACCTAACCTCTTTTACAAAATGCTTCGGAATGCTTCGAAATGTTTCGTTTTGACTCGTTCACACCTGTGCACCAGCCCCGCGATGCGAGCGCGCGACGGATCGCCGCCTGAGCAGTAGGGCTCAGGTGGGATGTGGAGGGGGGTCATTCGGGCGGAACGCATCCGGCTCCGCCCGGGTAGATCAGAGGTCGACCTGTTCCGCGATGGAAAGGGCGTCATCAACCTCAATGCCGAGATACCTGACGGTGCTTTCGATCTTGGTGTGGCCGAGCAAGAGCTGCACGGCACGCAGGTTACCGGTCCGGCGGTAGATCAGCGTCGCTTTTGTCCGCCTGAGGGAATGGGTGCCGAACAAGTGCGGGTCCAGTCCGATGCTGGCAATCCAAAAGGATAGAAGCCGAGCGTACTGCCTCGTGGTCATACGCTGGTCCAGGCCACGCGGCCCCGTGAAAAGGAACTCACCTGGCTTCTTACCGGCCGTCCTGATGTAGGCGTCCACGGCCTGGCGTGTTTGCTCCGTCAATTCAAACCGGACGGGCCGCTTGGTCTTTCTCTGGCGCACGGCTGCCCGATCTGCACAATAGCCGTTCGGAGCAACGTCCTCGACTTTTAGCGCTACGACATCACAGCCTCGCAATTTGCTGTCGATGGCTAGATTGAACAGCGTCAGATCGCGGGTTCGTTGGTCGATCTGGAGCTTGGTTCGGATCGCCCAAACGTGTTTCTGCCGCAGTGGCGGCTTGGCGCCTGTCAGTTTTCCTTTGTTCCAGGGTATCCTCTTGGGTACTGATAGTTCGCAATTGATATTGTCTTGCATGGTCGCACTCCTCGGTTACGGAGGAGAACGAGCTTGCCTTGGCATACCCAGGGCTGAAATCTTGTCGCCTTCTCTAATTGGCCGGAACCGCCGCTGAATGGTTTGGTCGCCGCCGCCGTGGCACTGGGATAACGGGCAGCCGTTTACGGCGCTGGTCGAGTGAACAGCGAATGAAATAACGCCTCCGCCCGGCGAAGTCCTTCATCGCTCAGAACCACAGACTTTGCCTTGTTTGCCGGCTCCGCGATCAATCCCTTTTTATGCAGCCGGTCCAGAGCGCCCCAATCGAAGCCCTTCCAGGCACGCCTCTCGTCATGCAGCGTCAGCCATAAAAGCCCCAGGACGGTGTCGTCGATCTTTTCGAGGTCGATGTCCATGCGGCTAGTCTATCATAAAGAAACGCTACTGCCGCGCCCCAGGCGCGATAGCTACGTTCGCTGCGTCGCAAAATTTGGTTGCTATCGGGTGCACAGCGAACAAAGGTCGGTTCGGACGCTGGATTGCTAGGTCGCGAATGACCCGAAGCGGGCATTCGGACCGTTGGAGTTCATCGAACAAGGGAATACGCCCGCGCAATATGCTAGATAGGGGTATGAGCAGTTCAACAGACCAAAACACGCCGGTCGTAGAGCAGGCACCTGGTGATAGTCATCCTGATACTTTAACCAGCCGTGCCCTGCGGTTGCGCATTCGACAACAGGAGCTTCTTGCCGAACTTGGAGTCCTTGCCCTGCAAGGCACGAGCTTCATCGGCATGCTTCAACACACCGCCCGCATAACAGCCGAAGGGCTAGAGGCGGAATACTGCAAAGTATTGGAATATATACCGGCCGAGAGCCGCCTCCTGGTTCGTGCTGGCGTTGGCTGGGGTGAAGGGGTGGTTGGTTCAGCAAGTGTCGGGGCAGATTTGGCTTCCCCCGCTGGCTATGCTTTGCGCACCGGCAAGCCCGTTATTTCCAACCATCTCGAAAACGAGCAACGGTTCAGAACTCCCGAATTGCTTATTGAGCACGGCATTCGCCGCGCGATGAACGTTATTCTGCAGGGTGACGGCTCGCCGTTCGGGGTTCTGGAAGTAGATAGCAAATCCGAGGGCGAGTTCGGCGAGCGAGATATTGCCTTTTTACAAGGTGCTGCAAACATCCTCGGGATGGCGATTGAGCAACAGCAATATCAACGCAAACTGCAAGCCGCGCTCGACCGTCATAAAATTTTGCTCAAAGAGGTCAATCATCGCGTCAAGAACAGCCTACAGGTAGTTTCCAGCATGCTTCAACTACAAGCGAATGCGGTCGGTGATTCGGAACTAAGTGAACGGCTCAACGAAGCGTCCAGCCGTGTTAACGCCGTGGGCCGTGCATACGAGCGCCTCGCTTACAACGCTGATTATGAGAATATCGAATTGGTCGAGTATCTGCGCGAGGTTATCGGCGATCTTGAGACAACCGTTGCTCCATGCAAGATACAATTCGACGCTCCCCAAGAGATTCAGTTTGCAGCGGATCGCGCGATTCTTGTGGGGCTCATCATCAATGAACTGGTTTCAAATGCGGGCAAGTATGCCTATCCCGACTGTCCTGGCGGCTTGATCTCGGTGCGGCTCGTCCTAACGGATAAGAACACTATTTTGGTATCGGTGCATGACGAAGGTGTGGGTCTGCCTAAGCAATTTGATCCGACAACCAGCAAGCGCCTTGGTACCCGACTGGTCAACGCACTATCAATGCAATTAGGCGCTGAGCTGACTCGGCCATTGTCGCCAATTGGCACCAATTTCACCCTGCTCATCCCGCTGAACCCCGTCGTCGCCAATTGATCTTCGGGGTTCAGACCGAATCCTGGTGTCTGATTGTGGCACTTAGCGCCAATTCGGACTGATGCTTTGAACGGTCGCTATTGGGGTAACAACGGACATTGAACAGCGGGGGCGCTGAATAGCTCGGTAACGAATGACCCACAACGGACAAAGGCGGGGTCTGGCTTGCGACCGTTTGTTCGCTAATGAGTGGAACCACCCAGCGGCGCACATCTTGATTCCTAAGCGCAATTCCAATTGTACTCGCCTACTCAGGAACGCCGGCTTTACGCAAGCCGGCGACGATGTGGTCGAGATCCCTGGGAGATCGTGTTCGATTGTGCGGCCACGATTGGAAGTCCGATACCGTTAAATGTTGCCGTCTTTCAATCAGCCATTCGATTGGGACCAAGGCCTCATCCGGTCGGCCAAGTTGACCCAGCGCCGCCGTCAAATGAATTGCAGGCCACGCCGAATCCGCGGTTGGGTGGCGCATGGCGCTGCCCGCGCAGGCGGCGGCCTCCTCGTATCTGCGGAGTTGATAAAGCGTGCCGGCTTTGAGCGTCAGGTATGACCAGGTCGCCGGGTCCCTCGGGCTGAGCCGCAAAGCCAAATCAAATTCTTTCAGGGCCTCTTCCAGGCGTTCGGCCCGGAAAAGCGCATAGCCCAAGCTCCATCGCGCGAACGAGGAATTCGGATTGAGTTCTATCGCCGCCTGATGCTCTGCGATGGAATCGCCGAGCTGGTTGTGCTGCATAAATGCCAGTCCGAGAGCCGTGCGCGCCAAGGGATCGCGTTGATCGAGCGCGGCGGCTTTGCGCGCCTCGGCAAGCAACTCGTCGAATACTGAATCGGGAATAGCGGCGGTCCCCCGCACGATCTGAAAGAAACAGACCAGCGCGAGACCTGCGTGCGCCGGCGCGAACGACGGGTCCAGTTCGGTAGATTGGATGAACAAGTCTCGCGCCGCATGAAAGCCCTCCGGATTGTGACGCAGGAAATGCCACATGCCGTGCTGATAAAGATCCCAGGCGCCAAAATGCTCGGGCGGCTTGCGTCGGACCCGCTCGCGCTCGGCCTCGCTGATCTCCGGCTCCAATCTTGCGACAATCGAGTCGGTGATTTCGTCTTGGACGTAAAATATATTTTGGATGGGCCGGTCATAGCGCTCGCTCCAAATGTGCTGGCCAGCCTCCACATCGATCAGCTTTCCGGTTACGCGAATACGCTGATCCGCGGCGCGAACGCTGCCCTCAAGCACATATCGAACGCCAAGCTCCCTGGCGATCTGATCCAGCCCCGCGGTTTTGCCCTTGTAGGTAAACGATGAATGACTCGCGATAACGAACAGCCAACGGAGACGGGATAGCCCGGTGATGATGTCGTCGGTGATCCCGTCGGATAGATATTCCTGGTGCGGATCGCCGCTCATGTTCTGGAACGGCAGAACCGCGATCGATGGTTTGTCGGGAAGCCTCGGCGTTGCTTCGACGGCGGAGCCGACTGTCGCGTTATTTCGTTCAGTTTTAACGGCCGGCCCGACAAACCGATAACCGCGGCGGGGGAGTGTCTGAATCCAGCGTTCACCACCGGCTTCTTCGCCAAGAGCTCGTCGCAGCGCGGCAATCTGAACCGTCAAGTTGCTATCTTCGACGGCCAAGCCGGGCCACGCCGCCTCGATCAGCGCACCCTTCGACACGGGTAAGCCGGGCTGCTCGACCAGAACGCGCAACAACGCAACGGCGCGCCGTCCCAGCGCGACCGGATCGGTGCCCCGGAACAAAATTTCCTCCTCGGAATCAAGGCGAAATGGACCGAACGCGTGGATCGGCTTCATCGCGCAATTTGACCTCTTTCGGAGTAATTTTCTATCTTTTTCGGAACGCCTTAACGACATCCGGCCAACCCAAGCTCAGATTGTCAACTGCCCCGATATCCTAAGAGGAAATTCACGTGACACGCATCAGCCGTCGAACCGTGCTGGCCGGTCTTGCCGCGGCCGCATTGCCAATTCCCGCCTATGCAGCCTGGCCGGAACGGCCAATCTCTCTGATTCACGGGTTTGGGCCGGGCGGCGGCGTCGACGTCACAGCGCGCATCCTCGCCAAGGGCCTGTCGGAACGTCTGGGCCAGCCTGTCCTTGTCGAGTCAAAACCCGGAGCGGCGACGACGATCGCCGCAGGACAGCTCGCGCGGGCCGCGCCGGACGGCTACACGCTCGCTTTGTTTGCCAGCTCGTATAGCGCGGCCGCGGCCATGTATCAGAAACTGGCGTTCAGGCCAGTCGATGATTTTTCGATGATCAGCATGGTCGCCGAGTATCCTTATGTATTCGCGATCAATACAGGAAATCCCGTCCGTAGTTTCCCGGACCTTCTGAAGGCCGCGCGCTCTTCATCTACGCCGCTGCTTTATGGCACTCCAGGGATCGGATCGGCGCAACATTTGCTCGTCGAGCAGCTCGGGCAAATGACCAAGATCAAATTTCAGCATGTTCCGTTTCGCGGCGGCGCGCAGGCGCTCACGGAATTGCTCGCCAAACGCATCGACTTCATGGTCGATCCACCGACGATTTTGGTGCAGCAGGTCAACAGCGGCAAGGTACGCATCCTTGCGGTTACGTCGGCAAAGCGCTTTTTTGGCCTGCCGAACACGCCGACGGTTTCGGAGGCGGGTGTGCAGGGCTTCGATGTACCCGGGTGGGTGGGACTGGTAGCTCCCGCCGGATTGCCGAATTCAATCGCAACGACTTTGGCATCACACGTCGCGGCAGTTCTTGCCGAGCCGGCGGTTGTTGACCGCATTCACGCCCTCAGTGACGACCCAAAGGCCTCGACTCCAAGTCAGCTCAAGGCTCGCATCGTCTCTGATATCTCCAGATGGTCCTCCGTGATCGACACTGCAAAAATCACGCGCGTGTAACATCTGCACGCCGCGATTCATATTGTTATGATGTCCTGACGGGGTGCCTCAACTGTCCGTTTGTGGCTTAACGGACAATCCAACCGCGCCCGCGTTTTTCCGTTATTAGATCAAAGCGGACACCGGTCGGCGAGGGTCAGCAGAGATGATCCGACTGAAAAATTGCTTGCAACGTCGTACCATTTTTGAGAACATTTCCTGTCGCTGTCGCCCGGGGGCGATGGCCGCGACCAAAAGCATTTGAATGCAATTAGTCTCTGCTGCCTAAGGATAGGCAGCGGAGCCTACGCATATGAAACAATGAAGGGAGGACATCATGAATTCGTGTAACATACTCCGTCTTTCCGGCTTGGTCGCTATGATTCTGCTCACAGGAATCGTGGAAGCAAGCGCGGTTCAAATCACGGTTGTAGCCTTGGGAACTAGCAATACGCGCGGCAGAGGACTGCCGCCGCAGCAATCGTATCCCGCGCAGTTACAGGCCATGCTCAGGGCAAAGGGCGACAATGTCCGCGTCATTAATATGGGCATCAACGGCGACACCACAGCCGGGATGTTGGCGCGCCTCAAGTCGGTGCCGAGCGGAACGCGGCTCGTGCTTCTCGAATATTGGCCACTCAACGAAAGTAGAGGCGGGATTACGAATACCGCCGCCAATTTAGCTGCGATTCGAGCTCAGCTAGCGGCACGCAACATTAAAATCATCGAAATGACGGGCATCTTCCAAAATGCGCACAGGGCGGCTAATCGTTCCGGCGGCACTATTTCGACACCGGCAGGGCCGCATTTAAACGCCGCAGGCTATAGTGAAGTCGCGGCGGAAGTCTTGCCTGAAGTGGAAGCGGATATTGGCCGCTGAAAATTTTCTGGTACTGCACGTCGGCTATTGGCACTTAGCGGACATTCCCGGCGCCTCAACAACTTGTCCGCTTTCGGACAACAGCGGACGTTGGAAATCTCACAAAAAGTAATCTAGCCGAACAGCTCAACGTTGACGCATCCGGTGCTGAGGCCAATGGAAATTCTAGGCAGAACCTAGGCAGTTTTGGGATGATGGGGGTGGAGGTTAGGTGGTGGTGGAGGCTACTATTCAATTTCTGATTTTGGGGGCAAAACGGAATTATGTTAGGAAGAAATTATGGTTACCTTCGATTCAGAAATTGGGATTATTCGCTTTTAACTGCGTGGCATTTCTAATAGTGCATGCTTTTTAGGCATGCGCGATTTAGCCAAGCAGGTCGATACATCTGAACACCAACGGGCGCAAACCGCCCCTGGCGGGCCTTGGCCCGTCGTTGGTAATTCGGCTATCGCAGGCAAAGTGGATTCTCGCCCGATATTTTTGCTCATCGTAAGCGGAATCGCGCTGATTGTGGCGATCGTAATCGGCACTGCGATAACAATTTTAAATTCGCGCGATAGCGCGTTAGCCAACAGCGAACGCGAACTAGAAAATACCGCCCTGCTGCTTTCCAAGTACACCAATCAGGAGATCGATGAGCTCGATCTTGTTCAAGACAAGATAATCGATCGAATGCGAATTCTTAGAATAGTTTCGCGCGAGGACCTTGAGCGAGAAATGTCTGGTCTGTCTACGCATCAGAGCTTCAAAGACAGCATCAGTGGATTACCCCATATCGACAACATTGCTCTGGTCAACTCAGCCGGAATGCTGGTCAGTGACAGCTACCGTTGGCCATCGCCGGCAATCAGCGTAGCCGACCGGGACTATTTCAAAGCACTCAAGTCGGATCCGCAGTTGACTTTGTACGTAAGTGAACCGGCGCGTGACCCGCTCACTGGAAATCGAATGATAGTTGTTGCCCGAAAGTTTTCCGCTCCGGATGGCGAGTTCTTATACCGCCTCCATAGCTAATTGAATCGAAGATTCTGGGTACCGGGTGGCGGACATTTCCGGGGTTTTCCCTTCGACGCGAGGTGTGATTCTTTGACCATCTGATTCGGAGGGAACAGATGATCAAATGCACCAATGGCCAAGTCCGGCAGTTAAAGAAAGCGCTGCGTTGGAAAGGGCGCCCAGAACAGCGCCAGCGCATTCAGATGGTGCTGCTGCGCGAAAGTGGGATGACGCAGCCTTCGATTGCCGAAGCGATGGGCGTGTCATTGAGTACGGTGAACCGAGCGCACATGGCTTATGACCACGGCGGGCTCAAGGCGCTCAAACCCAAACCGATCGGTGGCCGCCAACGCGAAAACATGACCTTGGCGGAAGAAAAGGCGCTGCTCGATCGTTTTGCGAAAGCCGCTGGAGCCGGCGAAATGTTAAACATCCACAATCTCAAGGCGGCCTACGAAAAGGCTATCGGGCACGAAACCAGCAACAGCACGATCTATAATCTTCTGGCCCGACATGGCTGGCGCAAGCTGATGCCGCGTCCCTTTCATCCCAAGCGCAACATCGCGGTTCAAAACTCATTTAAAAAAACGGCTTTCCAAATGCTGTGAGGAAGGCCAGGCGAGCTGCCGCCCGGCGTGGCCGTTGTTTGCGGATCATGTTTGCCGATGAAGCGCGGTTCGGCCGGATCAACCGCCCGCGGCCGTGCTGGGCCCCAATCGGTACCAGGCCCGAGGTCGCCTCCCAGCTCATTCGCGAATACATCTACTTGTACGGCGCGGTCTGTCCGAAGAACGGGACTTGCGTCTATCTGATCATGCCGACATCGAATACGGCGTGCTTCCAGGCCTTCCTCGACATTCTCGCGCGAAAGTTTGCCAGGCAAGACATTCTCTTGGTGCTCGACGGCGCCCCCAACCATCGCTGCGGCGACCTCGCGCTTCCAGACAATATCTCGCTGCTCTTCCTGCCGCCCTATTCGCCGGAGCTCAACCCGAAGGAAAATCTCTGGGATGAAATCCGCGAGAAAATCTTTAAGAACTACGCCCTCAAATCCATCGACGCCGTGCGCGCCAAGCTCAAACAAGCCATCCTCTATATCGAACGCAATCCCAAAATCGTCAAATCCATCACGTCCTTCCCATATATCGTCAGGTCACTCTGATGTGGAAATGGTATTAGGTCTGCTTTCGGGAACAATTAAACTCGCGTACTTCGAAGAGCATTTTAGATCGATCGTTCTTGGGGAGCAAAGCTCGATCTCCCTTCTCCGCAATGACGGCATGCTGCTGGCGCGCTATCCACACATCGAAGCTGCTATTGGCCAAACATTCAAAGCCGCAACCAACGCGCTCGGAGCGAATGACCGTGGCTCAACTCGCCAATTTGGAGCAATGACCGGAAGGGATATTCTGTTGTCGGCCCAACGTCTGAGCCATTTGCCGCTTTTAGTAGCGGTTGGCGTAGACGTTGCGGCAGCTCTCGCCAATTGGCAGAGGGAAGTATTAGTTATGATCGGTCTGGGAGGCCTTGCGGCGTTGTCGATTGCCGCCATGGTTTTCATCATCGTGCGGCAATTGTTGCGAGGCAAAAAGCGGTTTCAACAAGAGGTTGACGAGCAAAAACTGCAACTCAGTACTGTTGTCGACAATATGCCACAGGGCGTTTTGTTGTTCGACTCATCCAAGAAAATTGCCGTTTGCAATCGCCAGTACATTGAGATGTATGGGTTGTCGTTAGAGGTGGTAAAGGCCGGATGTACGATTCACGAGCTCATTCGTCATCGCAAGGAGACAGGCAGTTTTTCCGGCGACGTTGAGCAATATTGTGCCGAGCTTGATGCCGCCGTCGCCCAGGGGACGACCACGAGCTTCGTTGTAGAAACCACCGATGGGCGTCAGATTCGAATCGTAAATAAACCAATGGCGGGCGGCGGATGGGTGGCTACACACGAAGACGTAACCGACAAGGTCCGTGCGGAAAAAGTTAAAGAACAGCAAAAACTCCAACTCGATGCAGCCCTTGAAAACATGTCGCAGGGGCTTTGCATGTTCGATGCATTGCAGCGTTTGATCGTCTGCAACAAACGATATGCCGAGTTATACGGATTAAACCACGAGCAGACAAAACCCGGTACGTCGCTTCACACGATCCTGAAACATCGAACTGCCGTTGGAAACGCGCCTACCGATCATGAAAGCTACATCAATGATCGGATCAACGAGGTAACGGCAAACAAGCCATATCAGATCACAAATAGATTGAGTGACGGGCGTTACGTTTCCGTTGTTCACAGGCCGATGCCGGATGGCGGCTGGGTAGCCACCCATGAGGACATCTCGAAGGCAACCCGCCGCGAGGAATCATTCCAGCTGCTTTTCAAAGGCAACCCAATTCCAATGTGGGTTATTGATCGGCAGAGCTTGCGTTTCCTTGCGGTTAATGAGGCAGCTATCGCGCACTATGGCTATGGTCACGGACAATTTATGTCGATGACGGTGTCTGACTTGTGGTCAACTGAGGATCGAGAGCGTTTTACGCAAATACTGCGAACGCAGTCGGCGGAGCAATCAATCGAAGTGTTTGCACGACACGCGAAGGCAGATGGGACTATAATTGATGTCAGTGTGTACTCGCGAGCTCTGGTCTATTCGGGGCATGATGCTCGATTGACCGCTATCCACGACATCACCAAAGCCAAGCTGGCCGAGACTGAACTACGTCGCACGCAGAAATTCCTGGACACAGTCATCGAGCACGTTCCCCTCCCAATTGTGGTGAAGGACGTAGTAGTGTTGGACACGGATGCTCGCGGCAGCCGTTTTACCTTGTTCAATCGAGCCTACGAGGAGCTTACAGGTGATTCTCGCAGCCAGTTAATTGGGAAGACCGCACACCAAATATTTCCGAAGGATCGTGCCGATTTAATTGTGCAGTCCGACACTGAGACGTTGCGGTCCGACCAGGCGGTGATCACTCAGGAACATCCCATCCTTACATCCCATAACGGCACTCGTTTAGTGACGGCAAAAAAGACCGTCATTAAGGACGACGATGGTGCGCCTCAATATATATTGACTGTCGTTGACGATGTGACCGAGCGAAGACGCTCGGAAGAGCGCGTCTCATATCTGGCACACACAGATTCCTTGACCGACCTGCCCAATCGAACCACCTTTGTTGATTATCTTACTGCAACGCTCGACACGGCGTCCAAAAGCGCTGAACAATTCACTATTCTTTGCATTGATCTCGACCGGTTCAAAGAAGCCAACGATGTCTACGGACATCTGGTTGGTGACGGGCTATTGCGCGAGGTCGCTTGTCGTATGCGAACAGTCGCCGCAGACACATTCCTTGCGCGTGTTGGCGGTGATGAGTTCACGCTTATAGTTAAAGATGGCCCACATCCGGCAACCGCCGAAGCGCTCGGCGAACGCCTGCTTGCTGCATTTCAATTTGACTTCGTGGTTGACGGTCACAGATTGCATTTAGGAATGAGTATCGGCGGTGCCGTATATCCAACCGATGGCACTGACGCAAAAACATTGATGGCCAATGCGGATGCTGCGCTTTACCAAGCCAAAGCAGAAACGCGTGGGTGCGTGCGGTTTTTCGAGGCAGAACTAGGTACGCGGCTGCGCGAGCGCCGTGAAATTCAGAACGATATGCAACTCGCCGTCACGCGGGGCGAATTCTTCTTGCACTATCAGCCACAGCAGAAGTTGGAATCAAACAAGGTCATCGGTTTTGAAGCGCTAGTCCGGTGGCAATGTCCGAAACGCGGGCTGGTCTCACCGGGAGAATTTATTCCTCTCGCCGAGGAGAGCAAACTCATCATTCCGATGGGCGAATGGATTCTGCGCGAGGCGTGTCGTGAAGCGGCATCTTGGCCGCAGCCGTTGAAAATCGCCGTGAATATCTCTCCGATCCAATTCCACCACGGTGACTTGCCCAGACTTGTTCATTCGATCTTGCTTGAAACTGGGCTCGCTCCCGCCAGGCTTGAACTAGAAATCACCGAAGGCGTATTAATCGACGATTTTTCACGCGCGGTATCGATTCTCCGTACGCTTAAATCACTCGGGGTGCAGATCGCGATGGACGATTTTGGATCCGGATACTCCTCATTGTCTTATCTACACTCGTTTCCCTTCGATAAAATCAAGATCGACCGAAGTTTTATTTGCGATTTGGAGCACAATCATCATTCAATGGCGATTGTCCGCGCGATTATCACTCTCGGCCATAGCCTTAAAATTCCGATCCTGGCCGAAGGGGTTGAGACCGAAGCTCAACAATTATTCTTAACCCAGGAACGCTGCGAAGAGGTGCAGGGCTATCTAACGGGTCGGCCGGCCCTGATCGCGAACTACGCCAAACTGGTCGGTCGTCAAGCTTTCGTCCAGCATAATTACGCCATGGCCGGTTAATAGGGATTCTGGGCAACGTAATAGCGTGCAGCTAGGATGTCCGTTGTTGGCACTAAGCCACGTTTCGCTGCCATGCGATGGCATGTCGGCTATTGGGGCAACAACGGACATCGGGCAGACTTGGGGCCTAGATGCGTCGGTCGAAAATGACCCTGGCTGTGTAAAAACACATCGCGGAAATTGATTCTCGCGATAAGATTCTCACGCGATTTGCGGGAGGATCCGATGAGGCGCTTCGTTGAAGGGGCGGATCGTGGTCAGAGCACGCTGTTTCCTGAATGTCTGGAAGACTGGATCGGAGAGGACAATCCGGTTCGCGTCATAGACGTCTTTGTCGATGAACTCGCTCTTGATGAGGTTGGATTTTGCGGGGTCGAACCCGAGGTAACCGGTCGACCTTCCTATCATCCGTCGGTGCTGCTGAAGCTCTACATCTACGGCTATCTCAACCGGGTGCAGTCGAGCCGCCGGCTGGAGCGTGAGGCGGGGCGTAACGTTGAGGTGATGTGGCTGGTGGGCCAGCTTGCTCCCGACCACAAGACGATTGCCAACTTCCGCAAGGACAACGGCCGCGCGATCCGGCAGGTCTGCGCCCGGTTTGTTGCGCTCTGCCGCACTTTGGGCCTGCTCACGCAAGCCAGCGTCGCGATTGACGGCAGTAAGTTCAAGGCGGTGAACAACCGCGACAAGAACTTCACGCGGGCCAAGATGGAGCGGCGCATGGCGCAGATTGAGGAGAGCGTCGCGCGTTATCTGCAGCAGCTCGACAGCGCCGACCGGCAGGAACCATCCGAGGCGCTCAAAACCAAGACCAGCCGTCTGAAAGAGAAGATCGAGAAACTGAAGGAGCAGATGCAGCGGCTTGAGATTCTCAAGGTAACTATGCTTGCCACGCCGGACCAGCAGATCTCGCTGACCGATCCCGATGCCCGCTCGATGGCGACTAGCGGCCGCGGCTCTGGCGTCGTGGGCTACAACGTCCAGGTTGCCGTCGACACCACACATCATCTGATTATCACGCATGAGGTGACCAACGTCGGGACCGACCGGTCGCAGCTCTCACCTGTGGCCAAGGGGGCGAAGGCGACGCTGGAAGTGGAGAGCCTCGATGCAGTTGCCGACCGCGGCTACTTCAGCAGTGAGGAGATCCTGGCGTGCGAGGAAGCGGGCATCACCGTCACGCTGCCCAAGCCGATGACCTCAAACTCAAAGGCAGAAGGGCGCTTCGGCAAGCAGGACTTTCGCTATCTGGCTGAGGAGGACGTTTACATGTGTCCTGCCGGCGAGAAGCTCGCCTACCACTACACGGTCGAGGAAAAAGGGCTGGTTCTGCGTCGCTACTGGACTAACGCTTGCCAGGATTGCGCCATCAAAAATGCCTGCACCACCGGCAAGGAACGCCGGATCACCCGATGGGAGCATGAGCGTGTTCTTGAGGCGGTGCAACGCCGGCTCGACGAGCATCCGGAGAAGATGCGCCTGCGGCGCGAGACGGTCGAGCATCCCTTCGGCACGATCAAGGCGCGGATGGGCGCAACCCACTTCCTGATGAAGACGCTGCCGCGCGTGGCCACCGAAATGGCGCTGCACGTGCTGGCCTATAATCTCACGCGCGTCATAAACATCATCGGCATCCAACCGCTCATGGCGGCCATGAGGGCATAATCGCCACAGACACGAAGCCGTCTGCCATCAGAGGATCGCCGCAATCCGCATCAGCCGCGTCTACAGTCGGAAAAGCCGCCAAATCCAAAAAATGACCACGCACGGCCACATCGCCGATGTCTCTAGGCGTCAATGCTTCCGCCAAGGCGTTTTTACACGACCAAGACCCATAGCGGACAAGGGGTACTTTGGGCCACTAGTCTACAAGTGTCACCAGGATTAGAATGCTGCCGTGCTGTCGGATCAACGACAGGCATAGGAATAAGCACGTCATCCGGGGAATGCGGATTTCAAGCAAAGGAGCGAACCAACATGAGAGCAATTTACAGAATGGCGCTCGCAGCATTTATGGTCCTCGCTCTCACCGTGGGGATGGCAAGCCACGGGATCGCGCAGCAGCAGGCAGAGAGCGTGAAGCAACAACTCGTTGGCACCTGGTTTCTCGTTTCGGACGTCGCTACGCGCCCCGATGGTACGCGGTTCGAGCCGTTCGGCGACAACCCGAAGGGCATTCTCATGTTCGATCGCACGGGTTACTTTTCGATCCAATACTCGGGCGATGCGCGCCGCAAAGTCGCGTCGAACAATCGTCTTGAAGGAACGCCCGAGGAGAACATGGCCAATGCCAAGGGAACGCAGGCTTATTACGGCACATATTCCGTGGACGCGGCGGCCCGCACCATCACTTTTCATGTGGAGCGCAACTCATATCCCAACTGGGATAACATCGATTTGAAACGCACCATCACGCTTGTGGGCGACGAGCTGACAACGACCATCGCTCGTATCTCAACGGGCGGCGGGGCGGCTGTTAACGTATGGAAGCGCGTTAAATAGGCCGAGCAAGGAGCAAGCACAAGCTTGGTACAATTCGCCGTACCAGAAAGAAGTAAGCGCAATCGTTGCCAAAACAACGAAGTCACGCGCATTCCTCGTCGAGGGCATGTAAAAAACCCTACCGCACAACAAACACTCGCGAGGCCGCCTCGGTTGGCGGCCTCTTTCATTTCAAACCAAGCGAGTGATGTCGCCTAATGGCACTTAGCGTCGTTCGCGGCATTTCCCCGATTTGGTCGCTTCTCTAATCGGCCGTTCAGGGTCAAGCACTTTCAGACTATCCACCACCACTACGGTGTCGATGTCGCTCACGGGCTCGTGCTTCTCTTCGGAATCGGCACCAAGGCCCTTCCATGATGGGAGTCGAAGACGAGGCGGAACAATCTATTGGACGGCCTTACCGTCAGACGAACGGCAGGTCCAAGCGACCAAACGAACTCACCTCATCCATCGTCCCGTGAGGGACATCATTCCACCGCTCGGTGGAGCTCGAGTGTTCTCCTATCTCATGTGATCCTGGACTGCTCTCATGCCGCTGCTGCTTCTTCCCGGGTCCAGCGGAACTCAGTGCCGTCAACCCATATGCGATGCATGATCACGGCCAACCTACGCGCCAGCGCCACGATCGCCTTCTTCATCCCGCGGCGCCTGGCGATCTGCATCGCCCAGGCCTTGAGCCAGGACCACTTGTTGGTGCGGGTCAGCATGACCTGGGCCGCTTCGTAGAGCATCACCCGCATCATCTCGTCCCCGCACTTTGATATCGCGCCAGATCGGTTGATCTCGCCTGATTGATACTTGGACGGCGTCAGTCCCAACACCGCCCCGACCGCCTTGGAGTTACGAAAGCGGCCAGGTACGTCGACGGTTGCGCGATAAGTCAGCGCCACCACCGGGCCAACCCCGGGCACCGTCATCAGGCGCCGGCACACTTCATCGTCCCGCACGATGGCCAGCAAACGGCGGTGTAGGACGGCAATCTGTTCGCGAAGCACCCGCCGGACAACAAGCAACGGCTCGACGAACTCAGCCAGGTCGGGCAAGTTCTCGACCAGCTCCTTGATACGAGCCTCGAACTTTACCGTTCCGACGATACCCACCTTAAGACCGAAGTTACGCAACGTGCCACGCAGATCATTGTCGATGGCGATCGCCTTCGACTGCAGCAACTTGCGATGCGTCAGCAGCATCCGAAGTTTCTGGCTGCGCAGCGTCTTTACATGTACCGGACGGTAAATCCCCGCCCGCATCATCTGCGCCATGCCGCGGGCATCGTTGCGGTCGGTCTTGTTGATCTGTGCCTTCAACACCGCCCGCATGTGCCGCGTCTCGACACAAATCACCGGCAAGCCTGCTTCAGCCAGAGCACTGAACAGCCACTGCGACAACGGCCCGGCTTCCAGTCCAATCCGCTTAAAATGGTAGACGGGGTTTGCCAGAACCCGGAGCAAATCTTCCGGTTCGCTCGCCACCTTCACTTCCCGAACGATCCTGCCCGTGTCATCCACAATGCAGACGCTGGTCTCCTTGACTGATACGTCCAGTCCGGCAGAATGGTCCATGCTGCGCTTCTCCTTCTGATGCTTGGGGCCCGTACCTACGGTGACCCCGTTTCACCATCAGCCTGAAGCGCAGCACCCAAATTCTTCAGCTATCCACAAGCTGCCGGCCGATTACCCCATCTATTGGACTAACAACCGACAACGGTCGGCGCCGGGGCTGACTGGCTAGGTGCCCCTTCAATGTACTGGTTTGACCAAGTACGATGCCTTTCCTGAGTCTATAGGACGGCAATGAAACAGCGCGAGTTTATCAATTGATAACTAGCGCCTTCTGGAGGGGCATATGCATACGATATCGCAACCGCCCACCCGCTGGATTTGGCTGATCATTTCTGGCCGAATGCTCGCCTCGGCGCAGTTTGGCATTGCAGCAAAGGGGAAGAGGGCTCGTAGCGCGTCAATACAACCGTGGATGATTGTTGCGTGGCTCGTGACATTAAGTCTTTGGTGCAACGTAGCTTCGGCCCAGACATCAAACCTGCCGGAGGATATTCAAAAAAGGCTGTCCGAAATCAACCCATTATACCAAAGTGACATCAACAAGTATGGTCGTGAAACGCTTCAATTGTTTGCGCCTTTACTCGCTACTGAACCGAAGGCTGGTGTAAAGGTGTTTCCTGATGAAGCTTATGGCGCCGACCCGAAGCAAAAGCTCGACGTATACCAACCCCAAGGTGCAAACAATCTTCCGATTGTCGTCTACTTCCACGGCGGGGCGCTGACGACGGGAGACAAGAATGACCGTCGTGCGATCAGCAAGAACGGAACCAGCGAAATTTCGGCGAACGCTCTCTATTATTTTGCTCGTCACGGCTTTCTCGGAGTCAATGCGAACTATCGGCTCGCGCCAGAGCATGTCTATCCTGCCGCAGCGCAGGATATAGGTGGGGTGGTCGCGTGGCTAAAGGAAAATGCGAAACGCTTTGGCGGCAATCCAGAGCGTATCTATCTTATTGGACGCTCCACCGGCGCGCTGCACGTGGCCACCTGGGCGTTTGACCCCAAGATTCACGGCGCTAGCGGACCGGGCGTCGCGGGCGTCGTTTTGATTAGCGGTCGGCTTAAAGCCGACAGTCGTGCCGATGACCCAAACGGGAGTCGCATCCCGCAATACTTCGGTACGGATGCCAGTCTTTATCCGGAACGATCACCGGTTAACTTTGGTGCACAATCAACGTTGCCCACATTCATTGTCATCGCCGAGTTCGATAATCCATTCCTTGATGTTTATAGCGCGGAGCTATTCGCGAAAATGTGTGTTGCGCGTTCACGATGTCCCCGTTTCCTGCGGCTTGTCGGTCATAACCATCAATCGACGACTGCATCACTTAATACAAATGACAATTTACTCGGTCAGGAAATTATTGATTTCATCAGGCAAGGAAAATAAGTGGAAGCCAACGACGCGACCGAACGATCCTTTATGTTGCGCTGCATTAGTCAGCTATTGGCGAGCGCCGTCTGCATTCGGCCTATTCATGACAAGGAGTTTAAGAGTTCTTCGAGATAGTGCTTCCAAAGCTCCGGGTACCGCGAGCCAAAATGGCCGTGGGATTTATCGCTTGAAGGTATGATAACGGAACGGGCGTTTGCAATTTTCGCGACGGCTCGCTCCACCAGTCCAAGTTCGAGGGTATTCGCCATATCATCGGCAAAGTTAACCGAGAGAAGGCGAGCCTTGATCTTGTCGAGGTTGGGCTCTGGATCGTAATCCCACGACGCTTCAAAACCGTAAAGATAATCATTGGCGTCAAGCCGGCGAGCGTCATCGACGATCTTATCGAACAGTTCGATGGTTTTCGCCCTGGTCGGCGCCGCTTCATAGGTCCGCGCGCGACTTTCGGTCATGATCTGATGAAAGGGAAACGCGAAGATCCAGTGCGAAGGTTGTTTGACGTAATCGCCGCCGTTGTAGTCTGGGTCGTAGCGAATCGAACTCGGTGATCACCCGCCGCCACAACAAATTATGGCCGGTGATTGGCCCCGGCAGCGATACAAGTGGCATCAGAGCGTCCATCATGTCGGGATATTTCTCGCCCCATATCCAGGCGTGCATGGCGCCCATCGAGAGGCCGAGTATCAGCCGCAGGTGATTGATGCCGAGTCCCTCGGTGACGAGCAACTTCTGCGCCTCGACCATGTCGTTGTAGCCGTAGCGCGGGAATTTGGCGCGTAAGCCGTCGCTCGGTTTGCTTGAGCCGCCACAGCCGAGGGCATCCGGTATGATGAGATAATATTTGGCGCGGTCGAGCGGTTGCCCGCTTCCAAAGAGCTGGCTACCAAGACCGTCAATAACGGTTTTTCCGCTGCCGTTCGTGCCGTGCAACAGCAGCACAGCATTCGTGACCTTGCATGCCGCATCGCGTTTGGGCGTTCCTAGTGTCACACAGTGCTGGCGGAGTTCCGGCAGCATCTCGCCGTTTTGGAAACGGAAATTGCGGACGATAAAGTCGGCTTCTTTTTTGACTGTATCCAGCGCGTGCACACCATTCATCGTGTGATCCGACTTGAACTATAAACAGACATCAACCGGCGCGGTTCGATGCACACGGAGTATACCCGGCGAAGCCGAACGAATTACTCCGGCTTGATGTTCGCCACCCGGATCACATTGCGCCACTTCTCGACCTCGCCGGCGCGGAACTTGCCGAAATCGCCAGGTGTCATCGGCACCGGCACGGTGCCCACATCGGCCAGTCGGAGCCTTATTCTTGGATCGGCAAGGGCGATGTTGATTTCTTTATTGAGCGTGCCGACGATTTCAGCGGGTGTGTTCTTGGGCGCGCCGAGGCCTGCCATAAAGCTCACCTCGTAGCCAGGCAGGAAATCGCCCACAGGCGGCAGATCCGGCAGCGCCTCGGAACGCGCCGACGAGGTCACGGCTAATGCGCGCAGCGTCCCGGCTCTGACATGCTCGATCGCCGTTGGCAGGACTGAGAATACTACCTGCACCTGTCCGCCGATGAGGCCCATCACCGCAGCCGCTGGACCGCGATATGGCACGTGCACCATATTGACCCCCGCCATGGCCTTGAACAGCTCGCCCGCCAACTGGCCCAGGCTGCCAATGCCGGACGATCCAAAGTTGATCTTGCCCGGATTGGCCTTGGCATAAGCGATGAATTCAGGGATCGTCGTGGCGGGAAAGGCGGGATGCACCACCTGAACAAGCGGCCCACGGGCGATGCTGGCGACCGGCGCAATATCGCGGATCACATTGAAGCTGAGCTTCTCGTTGAGCGTCGCACTGACTGCGTTCGCCGAGTTGGTAAGGAGCAGCGTGTAGCCATCGGGCGATGCGCGCACAACCGTTTCTGCGGCCAGACTGCCGCCGGCACCTGGTCGATTCTCGACTATGAATGGTTGGTCGAGCCGTTCCGACAGGCGCTGACCGATCAGACGCGCTATGATGTCACCCGCACTGCCAGGTCCTAAGCCGATAACGAGATGCACCGGCCGGCTCGGATAGGCTTGCGCCCGGCCAATAGTCGGAAAGGCCGGCAGCGCGGCGGCGCTGGCCGCCAGGCGAAGGAAAGCTCTGCGGGCGAGGGTCATGGCATCGTTCCTCGGATTGCGTGACCTGACTTTACGTCAGGTGAACGCTGGGGCTGTGCTCAATTCGTAGCTGGACCGTAAGCTGCGAGGCTGGTTAAGGTCCATTGTTCACGAGCTTAATTATTCTTAAGCGGCGGCCTTTGTGGTTCGACCTGATGGATCGTGACGAGATTAGCTTTGGGCGATTTTGTCTGGATCTCAGCCAGCGCCAGTTGGCACGTGATGGCGTGCCGATACCGCTCAACAGCCGTGCGTTCGATATTCTTTGCGCGCTTGTCGTGGCGAAGGGCGAAGTAGTCACCAAAGACGAGCTGATGAGCCGGGTTTGGTCCGGATTGGTTGTCGACGAGAACACAATCCGGGTCCACGTCTCAGCGCTGAGAAAAGCGCTCGACGAGGGACCGGGCGGCCAGACCCACCTCTTGACCGTTCAGGGAAGAGGCTACCGGCTGGTCGGTCTCAAGAAACAGATTATGCCCTCCAACGGCGCACCTACTACTGTATCGGCTCGAGCATCATCCGAAAGACCGTCACTCGCCGTGCTGCCGTTCCAGAACATGAGCGGCGACCCCGAACAGGATTACTTTGCCGACGGGATGGTGGACGAAATCATAACCGGGCTATCGCGCATCAAATGGCTGTCGGTGACCTCTCGCAATTCGACCTTTATGTACAAGAATAAGCCGACGGCCATTAAGGACGTCGCGGACAAGCTCGGCGTTCGCTACGTGCTCGTAGGCGGCGTACGCAAAGCGGGAAATCGGATCCGGATTACCGCGCAGCTCATCGATGCAGCGACCGATGCTCATCTGTGGGCCGAGCAGTATGATCGCGTGATGGAAGACGTCTTCGCGCTGCAGGACGAGATCACCATGTGCGTGATTGGCGCGATCGAGCCGAGCCTGAGAAAGGCGGAAATTGAGCGCATCAAACGTCAAAGGCCCACAAACCTCAACGCCTACGATCTCGTCTTACGATCGCTGCCTTTCGTTCTGGCCCATATACCGGAGGAACTCCGCACCGGCGATCCCACTGCTAGAGGAGGCCTTGAAGCTCCAGCCCGATTACGCTGCCGCGCATGCGTTTCTGGCCAGGTGCTTCCACCATCGTTTTGCGCGCGCAGGATTTCGCGAGGAAGACCGCATCACGGCCATTCGGCATGCCCACGCGGCGATTGCCCACGGCAGCGACGATGCGACGGCGTTGGCGGTCGCGGCGGCCGTCATCGCCTACGATGAGCACGACACCGCGACGGCGCTGAAACTGTTCGATCGGGCGCTGGAACTGAGCAACTCCAACGCCTTCGCACTCGGCTTCAACGCCGTTATCCTTGCTTATATGGGCAGAGTTGACCTTGCCTTTGAGCGGGCGCAGCAGGCGCTGCGCTTGAGCCCATTCGACTCCGATAATTTTCGCCCAAACCAAGCCTTGGCGATTGTGCACTTTTTGAACCGGCGCTACATGGAGGCGCTGGATGCGGCTCGCAGCGCAATCCGTAGCAATCCGCGGTTCAGCGTTTGTTATGCCGTTTTGGCGGCCGCGCTCTTGCGAATCGGACGTGTAGCGGACGCAAAGGCAGCCGCGCGGAAGGTGTTGGAAATTCAACCGACCTTCACCATTCGCGGGCAATTGCGCACCCACGAGCTTGAGCCGGCGGTGTTCAAGCCCTTTGTCGTTGCCTGGCGCGAAATTGGATTGCCGGAGTGACTAAGGATGCAATGATATCATTGCCCACGGTGCGGAAGATCCGCTTGGCGTCTTTCGAATTAATTTTGCCGGAGTTGATCAGTATGCTCAGCCATCCTAAGCGGAAGCGCGCGGGTCGAGGACAGAAATTACAATGTTATTTCAATAACATATGTGTTCGTAGTTTTATTCTGACCGGCGCGCCAATTCCTGCTGAAAATTCAACTGCTGAGCGTCGGCATGGTGCGGTCGTTCCCATAACGTGCCCATAAGTGTTCCCATAAGACGGTGTGCTCACACACAAAGAACGAGTTGATTTCTCCACAGGCCGTGCACTCATAAATCCAATTATGTAAGCGCGGCTCAGTGTCCACTTTGCTCGAAAATGACCGAATTGTTGCGTCGCCCCGAGGAGCGAAAGTTATTCCGGCAAACGCCATATTCTGATCGCGATGTGCCTAAGCAGCCGATGCGTCGAGCGCGAAAAGTGCGATCGCTAAACTCGATGCGCCGGGCAGCACGAAGCGGTGTGCGAGCAGGACGCCGACCAAAACTTCATTGATCGCCGACCACCTACAGCACCGTCTGCATTTCGATTGCGACGTAGCGGTAATTGTCACCGTTCTTAGCGACATGGCCGATGCCAGGCCAGGAGAAGTGATACGCGATGATCGGAATCCTCTGGCTCGCCACCATGTCGAACACGCGCAGCCGTGATGTGACGCCCTGCTTCGGATCGGTATCGCGGGAAAACTCGGCGCGCGGATTCTCCATCTGCAGCAGAGGCTGGTGGGCCAGGTCGCCGATATAGACGATCGAGCCGCCCTGCGAGTTGATCACAAAGCTGGTGTGGCCGACCGTATGGCCGGGCGTCGACAGCGCTTGTACGCCTGGCACGACGTCCTGGCCGTCCTTCAGGAATATCATGCGATCGCGCAATGGCAGCAGCGTGTCGCGGATTGGTCCGATGTACCGGCCAAGCGCCGGATGCGATAGCTTGGCTTCGTCGGTCCAGTATTCGAGGTCCGCCTGGGTTATATAGATTTGAGCGTTCGGAAAGTGTGGCTTGCGGTCTTCGCCGACGAGCCCCCAGACGTGGTCGGGATGAGCGTGGCTCAAGGCCACCACGTCGATCGATGCGGGATCAATGCCCGCGGCGCGGAGATTGGCGAGCAAGTGTCCGCTACGCGGACCATAAACCTTGCGGAATCCCAGGCCCGTATCGATCAGAACGAGCTTGGCGCCGGTGTTCACGACAAGTGCATTCTGTTCGATCAGAAAATTGCCCTTGTCTAGGAAATTGGCGGCGACGACATGATCTATCCGCTCCTCGGTGAAGCCCTTGAACATCTCGGCACTGAACGTGCCGAATTGGAGCGGGCCGTCGTCAACCACGGTGCATTCGAATCCGCCAAGCTTGAAGCGATAGGCGGCGGGCACCTGCTCGTTCGCCATCGGGTGGGATGCCAGGGCCGGTTGCGCGAGCCCCGAGCCGGCTGCGGTCGACTGTTCAGGCGTGCGGAATGTCATTATCGTCTCCTCGCTGGCTCCGGCAGCCAGAACACTATTCTGCCACGCCATCTCGTAGGACCGGATTGCCGGCGAGATTTGATTCAGCGCTGGCCAAATAAGAGTGCAGCGCTGCCGCCACCTGGGCGCCTTCGCCGACTGCCGCTGCGACGCGCTTGATCGATTTCGCGCGCACGTCGCCATCAGCCGGATCGCGCGCTCCTACCTTCTCCATATCGGCGGTCTCGATTGGACGAAGATCAACCCTGACAATTTCGGTTCGATGATCCAAGCGGTCGCGGAAGACGAGGAGCGCGGCGCGCTCGGCATGCACTACACCAGCGTGCCTAACATCCTAATGCTTCTGCAACGACGCTTTTACACGACCAAGACCGAAGCGGACAAAATGAACGAGAAGCAAAACATCAGGTCAATGCTGCTGTCTTTTTTATGCACTCATAAAAACGATAATGCTGACGTGGCGAGGCCTTGGAAAACGGGGCCTTTGGCATGAAAAACCATTGAACCTTAAGCTAGCTCCTCTTTGGCTATAATTGCTTGGGGCACAGTGTTCTGCCGCCAGCTTGCGTGGACCCTTGGTGGTTCTTCTTTGAGCATGATCTGCTGCCGCGCGCATCGCGCCTCATCGGCTGAGGAAGGCTACCGATGACACTCGACCCGCTGATCCTCTCCCGTTTTCAATTCGTTTGGGTGATTGGCTGGCACATCCTCCTGCCGGCATTCACAATCGGCCTCGCGTCCTTCATCGCGGCGATGGAAGGGGCTTACATTGTCACTGGGCGAGAGGTGCTGCTCCGGATCTCTTCCTTCTGGATCAAGATATTCTCGGTCGCCTTTGGCATGGGCGTTGTGTCCGGAATTGTGATGCCCTTCCAGTTAGGCACCAATTGGAGCCGGTACTCCGCAGCCACGGCCAACATCCTCGCGCCGCTGTTCGCCTATGAGGGCATTGTAGCATTCTTTCTGGAGGCCGCGTTCCTTGGCGTGCTTTTGTTTGGTCGCAAGCTGGTTCCACGCTGGGCGCATTTCGTCGCCGCGTTGATGGTCGCCGTCGGCACCCTTTTCTCGGCATTCTGGATCCTTTCCGCGAACAGCTGGATGCAAACACCGCAGGGTTACGAGATTGTCGATGGGCGATTCGTCGCGGTGGACTGGTTTGCGGTCGTGTTCAACCCGTCCTTTCCCTATCGCTTCGCGCACATGGTCTGCGCCGCTTACATCACTACAGGTTTTGCGGTGTTGAGTGTGGGCGCCTGGTTGATCCGTAAAGGCCGGTTCGTCGAAGAAGGACGGCTGATGTTCTCGATCACGCTGTGGCTACTCCTGCTGCTCGTGCCGTTGCAGATCTTTCTTGGCGACCAGCACGGGCTCAACACGCTTGAGCATCAGCCGGCCAAGCTCGCCGCTATCGAGGGTGACTTTAAGACAGAGACGCCGACACCCCTGAACTTGTTCGCAATTCCCGACCAGAACACCGCGACTAATCGATTTGACATCGCGATTCCAAGGCTGGGCAGCATTATCCTCACCCATAGTTGGAACGGTACTGTGAAGGGTCTGGACCAGTTTCCACGCCAGGACTGGCCGACGGTGATCTTTCCGTTCTTCGCCTTCCGCATCATGGTGGGAGTCGGCTTTCTGATGCTGGCGCTGGTAGTCTGGGGCAACTGGATGCGGCGCTGTGACCGCCTGTTCCGTAACCCCCGCCTGCTGCGCTTGTTTGAGTTCGCGGCGCCGCTCGGCTTCATCGCCGTCATCGCCGGCTGGGTCACGACCGAGACCGGGCGGCAACCGTGGACGGTGTACGGCCTGTTGCGCACCGTCGATTCTGTATCCCCCTCGCTTGCAGGGTGGGATGTGCTGGTGTCGCTGCTCGGCTACGTCATCGCCTATGCCGTGATCTTTCCCTCTGGCTGGATCGTGATGTCGCGCATCGTTCGCCGCGGGCCGGAAGTGATGGTTGCCGAAGACGAGAAGGTAGACAGTGGACGGTCGGGCCATCCGATCACCGAGCTGCCCGCTTTGCACACCGGGGATGCAGCGCAATGACAACGCTGACGCTCGGACTCGATTTCGTCCCGATCTGGACGATTATCCTTGGTGTCGGGGTTTTCTTCTATGTGCTGCTTGATGGTTTTGACCTCGGCGTCGGGATCCTGTTCGGCCTTGCTCCGGACACGGCTTCGCGGAACCTGGCAATGAACTCGATTGCGCCGATCTGGGACGGCAACGAGACTTGGCTTGTGCTTGGCAGCATGGGCCTGCTGGCAGCGTTCCCCGTCGCGTTCGCTATCATCATGCCTGCCGTCTATTTTCCCATATCCGTGATGGTATTGTCGCTGATCTTTCGCGGTGTGGCATTCGAATTCCGCTACCGCGACAGCGAGCACCGTACTCTGTGGGACCACGGGTTCAATTACGGATCGGTGCTGGCGACTTTCGCGCAGGGGATTGTGCTTGGCGCCTTCGTCCAGGGTTTCACGACCGACGGAAACGTGTTCACCGGAAGCAGCCTCGACTGCTTCACCCCGTTCAGCATTCTGGTTGGCGTCTGTCTGGTGTTCGGCTATTCGCTGCTCGGTGCCAGCTGGCTAGTGTTGAAGACCGAGGGCACGATGCAGTCCCGGGCGCGCACGCAGGGCCGATGGGCATTCCTCGGCGTGTGCGCCGCTATACTGGTCGTCAGCATTTGGACGTCGATCGCGTTCCCCGACATCCGCAACCGCTGGTTCTCGTGGCCCGACATCGCGCTGCTGACGCCGGTGCCGATTGTCACTGCAGTGGTGGCGTGGCTGGAATGGCGCACCCTTAATCGTGCCAATTCAGAGGCCGGACCATTCATCGGCGCCGTCGCACTGTTTGCGCTGTCATATCTCGGCCTCGGCATCAGCCTGTTCCCGTATGTGGTACCGCACCGGCTGACGCTGTGGCAGGCGGCATCGAATCCTTCCGCACAGGTGTTTTTGCTGATGGGCACGCTGTTTCTGCTGCCGGTGATTTTGATGTATACGGGATGGTCATACTGGGTGTTCCGCGGCAAGGTGCGGGCGGACACCGGCTATCACTGACGTCAGCCGAACGTGATTGATCAACAGCGCTTTTGTGTCGCGCTCGCGGTCCTGAACGGTATCAGGCCGCCAGTTGATCGGGCGGAGCCATGAATTCCGGGCCCACTCCACGATTGTCTCGGACAGAATACGATCGATTTCGGCCATGGCGGACGACTCGATATGCCAACCGGACGGCTCCGAATTCGGGGTGAGCTAGTCCGGCCGCCGCGCTCCTCAAAGCGCGATCGTCGATTGCGAAGCAACCGCCCCTCAGCGACGATCTCGCTCATTCATAACTGGCTGCAATCGGTGGGCTGCAAGTGCAATTAATCGGTCGCCGACGACCTGGAAAAACGCGATGAGCTGTTTTTCGCGCTGTCGCTGGAGCCTTCAACTCACGTGCGGGCAAATAGGAACTTCAATGATATACGTGTTCGCAGTTTTGTTCTGACCGGCGCGCCATTTCCTTCCCGGAAATTCAACAACAGGGTGTCCGGCCACTGCGCTCGTTCCCATAGCGTGCGCATAAGCGTTCCCATAAGGACATTTCCGCGGCGCGCGGGACCGCGTTTCACGAGGGAGATTGGCTATCCATCAATGGCGAGACGAGTACCACGCACGCCTTTATCGATCAGCTTGGCCGGATTGCGTACGACCGCGGTGGCGTCATGACCTGCCACGACCGCCTGTTTGAACATTTGCCGGCCGGTGCCGCCGGTCGCTGCAAAAATTGTGAGCTTCATTGCGTCTCTCCTCGCGTGCTCGGTCAACGAATCGGCCGGCTATAGGCGGCCGCGGGCTCGCGGCGCAGCAAGATGCGGAACATGAGCGCGTGCGTGATGAGCAAGAGCGGCACGATCGCCGTCGGAATGTAAAAGGCCGCGCCGAGTTCGCCTGGCAAAAGTCCGGCGGCGTTGGCCTGGTAGAACGCGTTAATCAGATCGGCGCTGCCCCAGATATTGAAAACCCAGACCAGCGGAATGGCCAGGCTGTTTCTTATCGCCGCCAGTGACAGTAAAGCGAGAACGGCGGCAACAATATCGCCATAGGCTGCAGACGTCGCGAAGGCGGCGGGCAAGTCGGGCGAGACCACGCCGGGAATCAAAAACGACAGGCCGATAAAGCGGAAAGTGTGCAGCGTGAGCAGCGGCCGCAGCGCGTCAACGTGCGAGCGGTCGCGCAATTCCGGCCAAATAAAGTGCGCTGTGATGGTTCCCCAGGCGACGAAACTGAAGACGATGCTTGTTCCGAACAGCGCCAGTACCGGCATTGGATGCTCCCTTCGTGTTGCCGCTGATCAGTGTCCGCCCGCGCCCGCCGCAAGCGGCTCCGGGCGCCGCATGATGAGGCCGAACAGGGCCAGGACCACGAACAGTACCGTCAGGACCATGAACACGTCGGCAAAGCTCATCACGGAGGCTTGCTGGCGCGCCATGCCCATCATCTGCTTGAGGGCCATCAGCTGCGCGTCGGAACCCTGGAAATGCGACGTAAGCCGTGCCAGCGTCTCGGCCGCCGGCTCGCGCGCCCAGTTCACCTGCTCGTGCAGGCGGGCGAGATGCAGGTCCATGCGGTCGTCGAAGACCGTATTGATGGCAGCAAGCCCGATGGCGCCGCCGAGATTGCGCATCAGATTGAACAGGCCGGAGGCGTTCTTCACGCGCTCGGGGCTAAGCGTACCGAGCGCGGTGTTGGTTACCGGCACGATGGCGAACATCAGACCGATGCCGCGGAATACCTGCGGCCATAGTAATTCCCAGAAATCCCAGTCCGCGGTTACGTAAGTCATTTGCCAGGTGCCGATGGCAAACAGCACGAAGCCTGCCATCAGCACGAAGCGCGGATCGAGTTTTTGGCTCAATTGCCCGGCGATCGGCGCAGTCAGGAACATCGCGAGCCCCGATACGAACATGGTGTCGCCAATCATCAAGGCGTCGTAGCCGCGGATCTGCGCGAGGTAGACGGGATACAGGTAGGTCAGGCCGTAGAGGCCGACGCCCAGCACGAAAGAAAACAAGCTGCCCAGCGCGAAGTTACGATTGGCGAAAGCGCGCAGGTCGACGATTGGCACCCGCGCCGTCAAGACGCGCACGAAGAACACGGCAGCCGACAAGGCGGAGACGATTGCTAACAACGTAATCGTGCCGTCGTCGAACCATTCGTTGCGCGGCCCTTCCTCCAGCACGTATTCGAGCGCGCCGAGAAAACCGGACATGGAGAGTAGTCCCCACCAGTCGAAATTATCTAGCAGCGCAAAATCGGGCCGGTCGAAATCTATGAGCGCGTAGGCCGCCGCCGCCACGATGATGCCTGGCACGACGTTGATATAGAACAGCCAATGCCACGACAGCGCATCGGTAACGTAGCCGCCGACGGTCGGACCGATGGTCGGCGCCAGCGTCGCAATCAGCCCGATGATGGGGGCGATGAATTTCTGCCGCGGTCCGGGAAACAGCAGATAGCCGGTGGCAAACACGGTGGGCACCATGCCGCCGCCGATGAAGCCTTGCACCGCGCGCCAAAGGATCATGCTGTTAATCGACGAGCTCATGCCGCACATGACGCTGGCGACGGTGAACCCCGCCGCCGACGCCGTGAACAGTACCCGTGTGCCCAGCGCCCGCGACAGAAAGCCGGAAAGCGGGATCGCGATCACTTCGGCAATCAGGTAGGACGTCTGCACCCACGGGATCTCGTCGCCCGATGCCGAAAGCCCGGCCTGGATTTCGGATAGCGAGGCCGAGACGACCTGGATGTCGAGGATCGCCATGAACATGCCGAAGCACATCGCGACGAAGGCCAGCATCCGGCGCGGCGTCAAAAAATCCGCGCTTCCGGCGCCGCCCAACGGGGACTGGGCGGAGACCGGAAGCGCGGCCGTGGCGGTGAGGGAGCTCATGACGTCCCCCTCACTGCTGAGCGGCTTGCCAGTGCGGAACGTCGCCGGCTGTAGACCAACGGATGTTTTCGGCGACGGTGGATTGCGGTTTGGTGTTGACGTCGACGACGACCGACATGCCTGGTCGCAATAGGCGTTGGTCAGTCACCGCGGCGGGTAGGCGGATACGCACGGCAAGCCGCTGCACGATTTTGGTGAAGTTACCGGTCGCGTTGTCCGGCGGCAGCAGTGAGAACACCGAACCGGAGGCCGGCGACACGCTTTGCACGGTTCCTGTGATGTCGCAACTCGACAGCGCGTCGACGCTGATGGAGACCGGCTGGCCGGGTTTGAGCCGCGCGAGCTGCGTCTCCTTGAAATTGGCGTCGATGTAGACGGCGGCGAGCGGCACCAGGCTCGCTAGGCGCTGGCCGGTCTGCACGTAATCGCCGACTTGCATGGCGCGATTGCCGATCACGCCGTCGATCGGAGCGCGAATGACCGTAAAGGATAAATCGCGCTCGGCCTTGGCCAGTGTGGTCTCGAGTTCTTGCTGTTGGCGCGCGGCTTCCTGTTGTTGAGCCAAGAGCACGTCAACATTGGCGGCGGCGGCATCGAGCGCGGCCTGCGCGCTCTGCACGGCGGCGACCGCTTGGTCGCGATTGGACTGTGCCTGTTCAAGCGTCTGCTGGCTGGCAAATTGCCTGGCGGCCAAATCCTGCTGGCGCTTTAATTCGGACTCGGTGCGAGTCTCGACCGCGCGCGCCGAGGCAAGTTGCGCCTTGGCCTGTTCGACCGACGCACGTTGCGCCTTAATCTGCTTGCCGATACGCGCGACCGTCGCTTGCTGGGTGGCGAGCTTGTCGCGCGCTGTGTCGACCGCAAGCCGGTAATCGCCATCGTCGATCCGGGCAATCACGTCGCCGGCATGGACATATGAGTTGTCGGCGACGCCGATCGCGGCGACGTATCCGGAAACCTTGGTCGCCAGCGTGGTCGCGTCAGCATGGACGTAGGCGTCGTCGGTGGAGACGATGTAGCGGCCGACGGTGAACCAGTGGTAGCCGTACCAGCCGCCGGCGGCGAGCACGATGGCCGCCGCCACGCCGATCAAGGCCTTCTTCGACAGCTTGCGACGGGCAGGGGCCTCGGCAGGTTTGGTGACGGGCGACTGGTCATTGGCCGGGGCGTCAATGCGGCGCGCCGCCGGCATTTCGACTTGGCTTTCTCCGGGCCCGCCCCCATCGGTATTGGCTTTCGAGACCAAGGCGAAGTGGACGGCTTGGGCGGCTCTTTGGGCGGCATTCGCCCCACGGGCACCCACCAACCGGCCGGGAAGAGAGGAAACTTCATCGTTTTCAATGCGTTGCGGCTGCATTTTCCGCTCCATCCAAGCTAAGTGATCTTCCGTATTGACTGAACGGTTCGGTCAAACTATGTACGTGTATACAGGCTGTCAACTGTTTTTTGACCGAACGGTTCGGTCATTAGTCCAAGGTATGATTGGAACCGCCGCCGATGCCGATGCTGGTGACTCAGCTTCAGGATTGGAATTTGAGGGGAAAACCTGGATATGTCGGAGATTGCTGAACTGACCCAAAGCCGGCCGGTCGAGGCTGAGGAAGACAACGCCAAACGGCGTCAGATCGTGGATGGCGCCCGCCGGGTGTTCCTGGCGCGCGGCTTCGATGCCGCCAGCATGGGTGACATCGCCAAGGCGGCGGGGGTCTCCAAGGGCACCCTTTACGTCTATTTCAAAGACAAGGACGAGCTGTTCGCCGACATCGTGAGCGGTGAATGTCCGATGCAGGCAGAGGGCGTGTTCGAGTTCGACCACGACGACCACGACGTCGAGGGCGTGCTGCTGCGGCACGGCATGGCTTTCGTTGAAAAAATGGGCGACCCAGGCCGCTTGTCGTCGTTGCGCGCGGTCATCGCGGTCGCCGATCGCATGCCGGATCTCGGCCGTAAGATTTATGAGACAGGCCCGGCGGTCGCCACCGCCAAGCTTACCGCCTATCTTCGCGCGCAGGTCGATGCCGGTGTGCTCGCTATCGACGACTGCGAGGTGGCAGCCGCGCAATTCATCGAGACCTGCCACGCCACCATGTTCAAGCCTATGCTGTTCAATTTCGCGGCGCCCCCGACGCGCGAACGTATTGCGCATGTCGTTGGCATTGCGGTGCGGACATTTCTTGCCGCCTACCGGGTCTGACTTTAACCTATAGCTTCAGTTCGAAGTTTGCCCCACTTGGCAATCTCAGCAATTCTGCTCCCGAGCATTCCGTTAGTGATTGGATGTCGGCCACGGCTTTATGACTTAGCCAGGTTCGCCAATGCGGCCTGCAAGTTGTCCGCGCTCCGCTGGAGCCCTCGGCTTTCTTCCTCAGACATCTCGGGCTCCAGGACGTCGATGACGCCGCGGCTGCCGACGACGCTCGGCAGAGAGAGGGTCACCCCAAACCGCGTCTGCAGGCTGCCAATTGGGATGACGGCATGCTCGTCGTTGAGAACCATTTCAGAAATACGTGCCGATACCATGCCGATGCCATATTGGCTGGCGTCATGGCCTTCGATAATTGTGATGTTGGCGTAGCGAACGTCCCGTTCGACCTGGTCGCGGAGCGCCGCGATTGTGGCGCCGCGCTTTTTCAAGAGCGCTGGGAGCAAAACGCCCCCGACCCGCGCCGACGACCATAGGAACACCTGCGAGGTGCCATGATCGCCAATAACCTGCGCCTCAACATCGGCAGGGTCGACATCAAAGTACCTGCCGAGATGCAGGCGAAACCGTTGGCTATCAAGCAAGGTACCGGCGCTAAGCACAGTTGCGCGCGGACACACCTGCCGCGCGACATCAGCGAGCGGATCAGGCGGATCGGTGACGACGAGCAGAATAGCAGTAGGCGCCGCCGCCACGATTTTTGGAATGATGTCGCGATAGATCTGTGCGTTTTGAGCCAGAAGTTTAAGCCGGCCTTGCGGGTCGTTGCGGTCGATGGCGCCGCCGGTTTTTTCATTGACACCGGCGGTCACCAGAACAATGCCGGCGCCGGAAAGCGCGTCATAGTCACCATCCACAATGTCGACCTTGCAGCCGAGCGGCGTGCCATAGCGAATATCGGTCGCCACAGCCTCGGCGGTTTTGCGCGTGCGGTTAACCAGCACAATTTCATGCGCACTGCCGCGAATGGCGGCCGCCATAGCGCAGGCGCAGCCTACGTTGCCAGTGCCGATGATGCCAAGTTTCATGGTGTGGTCCGCCCAATAGCGTCGACGCAAGAACTCCTGCAGCTTGTCCGAGTTTGGACATCACGGCAAATAACAACGGGCAGACCATGATCGTTCGGGGAGGCTGGTTGAGCCAACGTCTCAGGTCGCCGGCATTTGGCGATAAAAAATCCCGTCACCATGGAAGCCATTCTCCTCAATGAGCCGCTGCGCCCAGGTCAAGGACACCAGCGTCACTTTTTGACCAGCGCATCAACAGCAGCAGGGGCAGCATCAACAGACTGACGATGAACAGCAGCTTGAAGTCGTTGACATAGCCGATGATCGCAGCCTGTCGGGTAATCTCGCCGTTTAGCGCGGCGACTCCCTGTGGCAGCGTCGGGTTCCACAGAAGGTAAGCGCCGCCGCTCTGCAGATTACGGTTGAAGGGCGTGACATTGGCGGCGATCTGGGCATGCATAATCTGTGTGGTTTGCGTGAGCACCACCGCAGTCACCGAGACGCCGATCGCCAGGCCGATATTGCGAAGCAGGCTGAATAGCGCGGTTCCATCGGTCCGCAAGGCCAAAGGCAGAGTCGAGAACGTGACGACCTGCAGCGGCGTAAACACCAGGCCAAGGCCGAAACCCTGGATGATGGCGTTTCGTGTGAGTGACCAGTCATCGATGTTCGGCGTCCAGCCGGTCATCTCCCATAGACTTTCCGCAATCAGCAGGATGCCAACAAACATCAGCAATCGCGGATCCGCACGATTGGATAGGCGGCCGGAGAGAATGACGGAGGCCATGGTGCCGGCGCCGCGCGGCGCCAGCAAAAGGCCGGTTTCGACAATCGAATGGCCGGCGAGGACCTGCAGATAGGGCGCAAGCAGCGCCGCGGTTGCCAACACCAGCATTCCGACCGCAAAGATCATAACCAAGCCGGCGGAAAAATTCATATCGCGGAAGATCCGAGGCGGGATGAGCGGGGCCTCTGCGGTGAGCAAGTGGACCAGGAAAAGATAGAATCCGAGGCCGCAAACCACAGCGTAAATGATGATTTCCGTCGAGCCGAACCAGTCCTTGAATTCGCCGCGGTCAAGCATGAGTTGCAGCCCTGCGAGGCCGAGGCTGAGCACCGCAAACCCGAAGAAGTCGAAATTGAGCGCCGCATTGCGCCCGGTGTCCTTTAGAAAAGCCCACAGACCGGCGGTGGCGAGAACGCCGAGCGGAAGGTTGATATAGAACACCCAGCGCCAGTTATAAAAATCGGTGAGATAGCCGCCCAATGTTGGTCCAAGGATTGGTCCCAGCACAACGCCCATGACCCAGAATGCCATGGCTTGGCCACGCTGCGCCGGTGGAAAGATGTCGAGGATGGTGGACTGAGACAACGGTACCAACGAGGCGCCGAAGACGCCTTGCACCGCGCGGTACAAAACGATTTCGGTAAGCGTCTCAGCGGTACCACATAGCATTGACGCGACTGTGAAGCCGGCGAGCGAGACTAGAAAAAGATTTTTGCGGCCAAAGCGCGCCGACAGCCAGCCGACTGGCGGAGTCATGATCGCCGCTGCAACGATGTAGGACGTGAGAATCCAGGTGATCTGGTCGGGCGAGGCCGCGAGCGAGCCCTGAATATAAGGCATCGCCACATTGACAATCGTGGTATCGAGCGTCTGCATCAACGTTGCCACCATGACGCAGACGGTGATGATGATCCGGTTCGCGGCGTTTGACGATTGAGCGGCTTCTGCGTCGGTCATGGCGGCATTCCCCAATCAGAGGAGGTCGCCGAGCGAGCGCCGATGTCCGGTGTCGATACTGACATAGACGCTCATGCCGGTGCGTAAGACCGGCGCGCCCGGCTTGTGCGTGATCCCGATGCGGACCGGAATCCGCTGTACCACCTTGACCCAGTTGCCGCTCGAATTCTGCGCCGGGAGCACCGAAAATTCCGAATCGGTCGCCGGGCTGATGCTCTCCACGGTTCCCGACCACACCTGTCCGGGATAGGTATCGACCGTGATGTCAACTTGATCTCCCGGCTTAACGTAAGTGAGATCGGTCTCCTTCATCTGGGCGGTGACCCAATCGTGACTATCGGAAACCAGCGCTACTGCACCGGTTTCGGTCATTGCCGCGGTCTGCGACACTAGATAGGTGCCGGGCTGCAGCGCATCGACCTGTGTGACTACGCCCGAAAACGGAGCTCGTACGGAGGTGTGGTCGAATTGACGTTGCGCCTCATCAACCTGCGCTTTCGCTTGGCGATAGAGTGGGTGCTTGGTAACCGGAATGTTTGGATTGCCGTCGAGCTTAGTAAGTTGGACTTGCGCCTGTTGCTGCAACGAGGCGAGCTTGCTCTTGTCGAGTTGCAGCGTATAGCGCGCCTGGTCGTAGATCTCGCGGGCGACATTATCACCGGAGACCAACACGGCGTAGCGGTTGAAGGTAACCTGATCGAGTGCGACCTGCGCCTGCTGCGCCGCGACATTGCTCAGCGTCACCTGATAGTCGGACTTCATCGATTCGATGGTGAGCGCGACCTCATGCAAATTGGCTTGCGCATTGGCGAGCGAAATCTGGAATTGCAACGGGTCTATCCGAAACAGCAAGTCACCGCGCTTGACCGCTTGGCCTTCACGAACATCGACCGCCGACACGATGCCGGACACGTCCGTCGTTACCAGCACCTTGGCGGCCTGCACATAGGCATCGTCGGACGTCGCATAGCGGCCGCCGCGGACCCAGGACACTGCCGAGCCAACGAGGACAGCGAGAATGCCTGCGATCATTAGCGCCGTTCGCCGAGAAGGCGGCCCGCGCCATGACGGGGCGACCACAGGTCTCGCGAGCCGATCCGCCGCCGGCCGCACTGGAACTGTCGGCGGCGCTTTTACGCTCGGCGGGGCCTCGAAGTTTGGCGCTTCGCCGCGTTCTCGGCGCTGGTCCGCGCCGCCTGCTGCGCGATCAATTTCGGCCAAGCCGGCTACATTGCTCGTTCTGAGTGCTTCAAGCTTGGCCATTACGTCACCACGCCGCCATTTTTCGGGCCGACGAACCCCTTCACGCTGCGATGGCGCGCGCCGGCGGCGCCATGAATTCAGGACCGACCGGTTCGGTTACGGTTTCACGCAAGATTCGATCGATCTCGGCCTTGGTGGAGGCATCGACCCGCCAGGTGGAAATCTCATCGACCGGCAACAGCTGATTGGGATGCCGCGCGCCCCAGAGCGCCGTGGTGATGCCTTGGTCAAGCATCCAGCGCACCGCCAAGTGGATAACGCGCTTGCCGAAGCGCTGCTGCGCAAGCTGATCGAGCCTTCCCACGGCGGCCAAATATTGTGCAAACCGAGGTGCGACAAACTTTGGGTCAGTGCGCCGAAGATCGTCACCACCGAAAGCGGTATCGGACCGCATCCGCCCCGACAGGAGTCCGCGACACAGTGCGCCATAGCCAAACGTCGCGATATTGTTGTCACGGGCATAGGGTAGTAGATCGTTCTCAATTCCCCGCTCGAACAGATTGTATGGCGGCTGCAGCACATGCAGCGGTGCCACGCGGCGAAACCGTGCAATCTGATCGACCGAAAAATTGCTCACCCCTATGGCGCGAATCTTTCCCTGATTGTACAGAGCGGACATTGCCTCGGCGGTCTCTTCGATCATGACCAGTGGATCGGGCCAGTGAACCTGATAGACGTCGATGTAATCGGTTTGCAGCCGGCGCAATGAGTCCTCGACTTCGCGCATAATGCGAGCGCGGCTGGCATTGCGAGAAACTTTGCCGCCCTGCCATTCGAGGCCTACCTTGGTCGCAACAATTACGTTCGAGCGCAGGTGCCCTTGGGCGAGGGCGTTGCCAACGATCTCTTCCGATCGGCCGAACCCGTAAACGGGAGCCGTGTCGATGACATTGATGCCATGCTCGAGTGCGGCTCGGATCGTTGCGATCGATTCCGCTTCATCGGTTCCACCCCACATCCACCCGCCAATCGCCCAGGTGCCGATTGCGACGCGCGACACCTTCAGCCCAGTACGCGGAAGGTCGACAAATTCCATATTGGTTTCGATCGTTTCAGCCTGACTTGTCATAATTTCGTTCCTTCTGTGAGTGCTCGCGACTAGGACCGCTGAGCGGGGCTGATTCCGGCTTCCTCCGCTGCGACTAGCCCGAGCGCGGTCCAGTCGAGGTCAGCATGACCGCGCGCGATTCCGGTGATCATCCGATCCCGGACTACGCCAACCGATGGCATCGGAGCCCCCGCGTTATCTGCCTCTGTCAGCGCAAGACGGACGTCCTTGAGCGCCAAGGGCATGACGAATCCGGCCTCGTAATTTTCGCCGGCAATCTTGTCGCCGTAGATTCTATGGGCGCGCCCGCCGTAAAATGTGCTTGTCATGAGATCCATGAAGAGCTTCGGATTGAGGCCGCGCTTTCGGATCACGGCGGCCACTTCGCCAAGTGTCTCCAGTGCGGTTGCGGTCATCATATTGCCAAGCAGCTTGAATAGATTTGCGTCCGCTGGATTGGTACCGATCACAAATGTTCGCTGACCGATAGCTTCAAGGAGTGGTTGGCATAGCTCGACGTGCGGTGGTGCGCCGGCGGCGGCAATGAACAACTGGCGTGCGCTGGCAGCAGCTGGATTGCCGAAAACCGGCGCGGCAACATAGCCCTGCCGATAACGCGCATGCTCGCCCGCGAGTTGTGACGCGGTCGCCGTGCTGATCGTGCTCATCGAAAGATGGATTGCGCTGGGCATCAGACCTTTGGCGAGACCGACCAGACCGGCGTCTTCGCGTCCAAACACGATTTCGCGTGCGGCATTGTCGTCCGACACCATGCTGATGACGATGTTGCATTCAAAAAGTTTGGTCATATCCGTCGTAGGCTGTAGATTAAGCGCCTCAAGCCTGGACATCAGCTCTGGGCGGCGGACATAAGCGACCACATGAACTCCGGACGCTGCAAGGTTTGCGGCCATTGCTGTGCCCATTCGGCCGAGGCCAACAAAGCCAATGTCACCCAGCGGCAACAAGCGGTCGGTTGATCTTTGACTAGTCGATTGTTCGAGCGGAGTTTCGAGCCCTGCGAGAGACGTGAGCGTTGGTTTGGATTCGTCGTTCAACATGAAACACCTCGCAATTAAGTCGCTGATGCACCAGACCCCGAACGCAAAATATGTAGAAGGCCAGCGCGAACCACTAAATTGCCGTTCAGAAAACTAAATTCGATTTTAAATGGGCGATTGCGGCTCGCTTCGACCTCGTCGAGGACTGGAGAGTATCGCCTATGCTCCTAAGTGCACTGCTATCGCCGCCTGGTGTTCCATGGCGGCGATCTTGTTCTTCACCGCCTTCTTTACCTTCTCGAAGGCGCGCCCCTCGATTTGACGCACGCGTTCGCGCGAGACACCAAACTCGGCAGCGAGATCATCGAGCGTTGCGGGGTCGTCGGCGAGACGTCGCACCTCGAAGATGCGCCGCTCGCGGTCGGTGAGTACGTCCAGCGCCCCGATTAGCGCCTGATGGCGGTTATCGCTTTCCTCATGCTCGGCCAGGATGCGCTCCTGACTGGGCGCGTCGTCGACCAGCCAATCCTGCCATTCGCCCGAATCGCCGTCGTCGCGGATCGGCGCGTTGAGCGAGGCATCGCCCCCGAGCCGGCGGTTCATGTCCACCACGTCCCGCTCCGTGACGCCCAGCCGCTTGGCGATCAGCTGCACCTGGTCGGGCCGCAGATCGCCCTCCTCAAGTGCGGAAATCTTGCTCTTGGCCTTGCGCAGATTGAAGAACAACTTCTTCTGGTTCGCAGTGGTTCCTATTTTCACCAGCGACCAGGAACGCAGGATGTATTCCTGGATGGTGGCCTTGATCCACCATATGGCGTAGGTGGCAAGTCGGAAGCCCTGCTCGGGCTCGAAGCGCTTGACCGCCTGCATCAGGCCCCCATTGCCTTCCGAGATCACCTCGGTCATTGGCAGGCCGTAACCGCGGTAACCCATGGCGGTTTTGGCGACGAGACGCAAATGGCTGGTGACGAGTTTGTGCGCGGCTTCACGATTGCCGTGCTCACGCCAACTGCGCGCCAGCGTGTATTCCTCCTGCAGTTCCAGCATCGGGAACCGGCGGATTTCTTCTAGGTAGTGAGAAAGGCCGGATTCAGCTTTGAGCGCAGGCAATGTGGCTGTACGGGTCATGACAGCACCTCCCTATTTGCCCTTGGTCGATTGATGCACGGTTACAACGCAGTTCGATCAACGACCGTCTCTGGAAAACTAGACCAGCGATGATAGCGCCTCCATTAAATTGGGCGTTAGAAAACTAAATTTGTTTTTAGTCTCGAGTACGAGATACTCACAATGCGTTCGACCGCCGCGAACTTGCCGGCCATGGATTTGCAATCGGAACGAAGCTGTTCGTCTTCTTTGCAAGTCGCTTTCACATCACAGAAAACCATTGCTGACGGTCTTCAATGTCGGCCAGTCATTCGGCGGCACGAAGTGGAGTCAATCTGCCGAAAGCAGTCAGCGGCACAATCTTTCGCTCTTCATAAAAAGGAATTTAGTTTTGTGAACCGTATTTTAGTGGTGTCCGCAATGCGGGGATCTATTTCACCTGTGTCGCCGAGCTCAACTCTTCCACTCGACGAATGAATTTAAACCCAGGAAGACCACAGGAGAAGTGAAATGAAAAAGTTTCTGACCATCATAGCTTTGCTGACCGTCGTCGCGACGCCTGCATTTGCTCAGTCCGTCATTGCTAGCAATGGCACTGGGAACGTGTTGCCGTTCTCGTATAAGTCGACCGCGCAAGATACGCAGTCGATCGCTCGCGCGAATGGTAACGAGGCGTTCGCCATGGATCCGCGCGGAAACACCAGTCTCGATGCCTACAGCCCGGCCAATAATGGCGGCGGCAGCGAGGGTTACAACTGGAGTGTCGCTCACGATTTCTGAGCAAAGACGATTCAGAGGCGAGGCGGGCTTCGGCCCGCCCGTCTCCTGAAATAGCTAGCGGCGGTATGGGGGCGACAGGTCGACCGATTTAAGTTGAAACAACACTGAGAATCTAACAATCAATTTAATAGCACCTCTATGATCGCGAAATTATATTTCAGCCATAAATGGGGCATCCCGGCTGGGTTGGACCTCATTAAGGCGAGTGAGCGCGAACGTGGAAGGAGAGCATCTGTGGTTTTATGGCGACAAACAAACGAAAAAGCTGCCGCTCAAGAAGCAAGTGTTACGCCTCGGACCGTCCCAGACCGGGGCATGCGCACTTCTTCAAATGATTGCGAACCAATGGAAAAATGTGCGTCGGCGGCGCAGAATGGGGACCAAGACCGGAAGCCCAACCGCGGGCCAGCAGCGGCGCCGGAAGCAGTCCAAAGCAAAACTGTCTCGGCCGAATTGGTGTTTAGGGACGGGGCGATGGCTAAAGTACTCCTCATCGAGGATGACAAGGAGACGGCCGGCGAAATTAGAGCGGAGCTCGCCGATCGCGGTTACGTTGTTGAGTGGGCCGCCGACGGCATCGAAGGACTGGATAAAGCGCGTTCAGGTGAAGCAGAAGTTGTAATCGTCGATCGCCTGTTGCCGGGGATGGACGGTTTGACGATTGTTGAGGCCTTGCGGACCAAAGGTGTGCGCACGCCTGTATTGGTATTGAGTGCGCTCGGCGCAGTTGATGATCGGGTGCGGGGATTGAGTGCAGGTGGCGACGATTATCTGACAAAACCTTTTGCGACGGTTGAACTCATCGCCCGGATCGAAGCGCTATTGCGGCGCCCGACGGAGACCCGCGATACACTGTTGCGGGTGGGATCGCTTGAGCTAGATCTTATGGAGCGCACCGCTAGGCGCGGGGACCGCATAATCGATCTGTTGCCGCGTGAATTCCGGTTGCTCGAGTACATGATGCGCCGCAAAGATCAGGTTCTCACGCGCGCTATGCTGCTGGAAGAGGTTTGGAAGTACAAGTTCGTTCCTCAAACCAACCTCGTGGATGTTCATATGGGGCGGCTGCGGCATAAAGTGGATGAACCGAATGAGCCGCCGATGATTTACAACGTTCGCGGCATCGGATTTATCCTCCGTGCGCCGGCCTGATTTTACGCGCACGCCGACGTTTTACTCGGTGCTTACTGTCGCCGGTGCCTTGCTCCTGTTCACCTTGGTACTGTTCGCGTTCGTGTATAGGCAGACGACCGTCTACGTGATTTCAAAGTACGATGCGTTGCTGGTCGATGAGTTGCAGGTCTTTGCATCCAATACACCGGACCAACTGTTGCGAGAGATCAATGATCGGCTGCTCAAAGATCCTCAACATATCAAGATCGCCGGCCTGTTCGCTACCGACGGTCGTCGCATCGCGGGCAATATCGAGTCCATCCCGCTTGGTCTAGTTCCCGACGTGCCGACAAACGCCGTGGTTGTTCGCCTCGATCGCGGCAAGCGTGCGATGCAAAATGTTCGGATCGCCGTGCATTCTTTGCCAGGCGGAAGAAGTCTGGTGATCGGCCGGCAGATCGACGAGATCACCGAAATTGCTCAGGTCGTTGTGCGCACCCTCGCATTGGGCCTGCTGCCAGCATTTATCATCGTGATTCTTATCGGAATGTTTCTGAGCCAGCGTATTTACCTTCGAGTCACGGAACTCAACCAAAAAATCCAACGTGTCGTGACGAGTGATTTGCGCGAGCGCTTGCCGACCAGCGGCCGCGGCGACACGTTTGACCAAATTGCCGTTACCGTCAACCGAATGCTGGGGGATATTGAATCGCTTGTCCGTGAAATTGCCGGTGTCGGTGACAACATTGCGCATGACCTGCGGACACCACTAACGCGAGTCCGCGTGCGCCTTGAACGGGGGAGGGCGCGTGCTTCAACGCTAAATGAATTGCGGACTATCGTCGATCAAGCGATCGGCGGCCTCGATCAATCGTTGGCCATCATTACTGCCTTGTTGCGTATTGCCGAAATCGAGCATAGCCGGCGGCTAGATGGATTTAGCCAGGTCCCGCTCGGCCCACTTGTACGTGAGGTCGGCGATCTCTACGAGCCAATCGCCGAAGATAAAGGCGTGGCTCTTCGAGTCGAAGTTACAGATCAGGCGACGGTTCGCGGCGACCGCGATCTTTTGTTCGAGGCCGTAGCTAATCTCGTCGACAACGCCGTGAAGTTTACCCCTGAGGGCGGGCAAGTCGATCTCGCTTTGCAACACCGTGATGGGAAGACAAAAATCCAGGTGAAAGACACTGGCCCGGGCATTCCCGAGGCTGAACGTGAAGAGGTAACTAAGCGCTTTTATCGTTCAGACAAAAGTCGGCGTACCGAGGGGTTGGGCCTGGGTCTGAGCCTAGTTGCTGCCATTGTAAAGTTGCACGGGTTCCAATTTGCGATAACGGCCGGCCCAGGCTGCACCGTGGATATTGTTTGTCCGCAACCGCACTAAAGGTAAAAGCGAGCGCGCCAGACAATAGACTGAAATTACGTGTGCCGCGGCGTCTCTCGCCTGCACCGCCTTTAGCCTTCCGCTTAAAGCCTCTCTCATAAATTCGAATTTAGTTTCTTGAACGGCAATTTAATGGTGCCGCATGGCCATCCGCTTATTTTCCGTAGCGAGGGTGAAGTAACGGCCGTGGTTGACTAGGAGGAAGAAATGCATCGGCGCTGGTTCCTGATTATTCCGGCCGGCCTCTTCGTCCTGAGCGGCCTGCTGACCTGGCGAATGGCGCTTGGTGCGGCGACCACCGGCAATGAAATCGCGCAGCATCGGCTGGCGCCTGCAATCCCTGTAACCATCGGAACCGCGCAGCGCGAGGACGCTCCGGTCTACCTCGACGGTCTCGGCACCGTGCAGGCCTACAATACCGTGACAGTGAACACGCGGGTCGACGGCCAACTTGAGAAGGTCGATTTCAAACAGGGCCAAGACGTGAACGCGGGCGACATTCTCGCGCAGATTGATCCGCGTCCGTTCCAGGCGGCGCTCGATCTTGCCAAGGCAACCAAGGTCAAGGACCAGGCGCAACTTGAAAACGCCAAGCTCGACCTCCAGCGCTACCAGAAGGGTGGCCCCCTCGCCAATACCCAGCAGCAGATCGATACGCAGGCCGCGCTGGTCAAGCAGTTCGAAGCGACCGTCCAGGCCGATCAGGCCAATATCGAAGCTGCTCAAGTCCAACTCGACTACACGACCATCAGGGCGCCACTCTCCGGACGCACCGGGATCCGGCTAGTCGACCAGGGCAACATCGTCCACGCGGCGAGCACGACAGGACTTGTGGTCATCACGCAACTGCAACCAATCTATGTGCAATTCACACTGCCGCAGGACCAGCTGCAGGAAGTCATGCAGCAGATGCGCGTGTCAAAGACGCCGCTTCAAGTCATCGCACAGGGGCGCGACGATCAGCGGCAGCTCGCAACCGGCACGCTAGCTTTCGTGGACAACCAGATCGACCAGTCAAGCGGCAGCGTGCGCCTGAGGGCGACTTTTCCCAACGGAAATTATGCACTATGGCCGGGGCAATACGTCAATGTTCGCCTGTTGCTTAAGACCTTACCGCAAGTTGTAACCGTACCCTCCACTGCGGTGCAACGCGGACCGAGTGGAATGTACGTCTACGTCGTCAAGCCGGATTCGACCGTCGCCATACAGCCCGTCAGCGTCGAGCAGATGAGCGGTGGGACATCGGTGGTCGAGAAGGGCCTCGCCCCCGGCACGCGGATCGTTGTCGCCGGCCAGTATCGCCTGCAACCTGGCACCCTCATCCAAGATGTTCCCTCGCACGAAAATCTTGCGAGCGAGCGCTGACGTCATGTCGATTTCAAGCCTCTTCATTCGCCGGCCGATCGCAACTTCACTGCTCATGGCGGGGATATTGTTCATCGGCGCGGTCGCCTATCCACTCCTTCCCGTGGCGCCCCTGCCGCAAGTCGATTTCCCAACCATCCAGGTGACCACCCAACTTCCCGGTGCCGATCCGGTTACCATGGCATCGTCGGTCACGGCGCCTCTGGAGCGGCAGTTCGCCGAAATCCCAGGCGTGACACAAATGACTTCGTCGAGCGTGCTCGGCGTCTCATCGATCACCATCCAATTCGATCTCAGCCGCGATATCGATGCGGCAGCAGGCGATATTCAAGCGGCAATCAATGCGGCCGGCGGGCAATTGCCAAAGGATCTTCCCTCTCCACCGACCTATCGCAAAGTGAACCCGGCCGACTCCCCGATCCTGATCTTTGCGGTTCATTCCGATTCTTTGCCGATCACGACGGTCGACGACTACGCAGAAAACATCCTGGTTCAGAACCTCAGTCAAATTCCCGGCGTCGCCCAGGTCAATATCGGCGGCCAGCAAAAGCCCGCGGTACGCATCCAAGTTGATGCGCAAAAGCTCGCCGCTATGGGCATTGGTCTCGAGGACCTGCGCGGCGCGATCGTGAATATAACAACCGACAGCCCGAAGGGCAGCATCGACGGCGCAACCCGCACTTTTACGATTTATGACAATGACCAGTTGCTCAAGGCGCAACCTTGGAACGACGCCATCATCGCCTACAAGAACGGCGCGCCAGTCCGCGTGCGCGATATCGGCCACGCTGTCGAGGGGCCGGAACGGAGCAAGCTCGCGGCATGGGCCAACAACAAACCAGCCGTAATTCTCGCTGTGCTGAAGCAACCGGGTGCCAACGTGATCGAGACGGTCGACAGTATCAAGGCGGTGTTACCGCAATTACAGGCCGCCATTCCGCCGGCGATCCATACCGACATCATCAGCGACCGCACGACGACGATCCGCGCCTCAGTCAAAGACGTGCAATTCACGTTGATGCTGACTATCGCGCTGGTAGTTTTTGTCATCTTCCTTTTCCTGCGCAGCCTTTCGGCGACCGTCATTCCAAGCGTCACCGTGCCGCTGGCGCTGGTCGGCACCTTCGCCCTAATGTACCTCGCCGGTTTCAGCTTGGACAACCTGTCGCTCATGGGGCTGTCAATCGCCGTTGGTTTCGTGGTCGACGATGCCATCGTTATGTTGGAAAACATCCAGCGCCACGTCGAGGAAGGCTTGAGCCCGGTGCAAGCCGCACTGAAGGGCGCCGGCGAAATCGGATTCACTATCGTATCGATCAGCCTGTCGCTGGTTGCGGTATTCATTCCACTGCTACTGATGGGCGGAATAGTCGGTCGCATTTTTCGTGAATTCGCCATCACGGTCACGATGACCATCGCGGTCTCTGCTTTCGTCGCGCTGACGCTGACACCGGTCATGGCGGCACGCTTCCTGCGCGAAAAACGCGAGGTCCATCATGGCAGAATCTACATGGCGTCGGAACGCGTGTTCGACCTGATGCTTGCCGGCTATCGGCGCAGCCTGGACGTGGCTCTCCGTCATCGCATGATCACGCTAGTCGTGTTCCTGCTGACGATCGCGCTCTCCGGATTTCTCTTCTTTGTCATTCCGAAGGGTTTCTTTCCGATTCAGGATACCGGCCTGATCATTGGCACTTCGGAAGCAGCCCAGGACATTTCCTTTGCCGAGATGTCGCGCAAGCAATTGGAACTCGGACGCATAGTGGAAAGCGATCCGGCAGTGGCAAGCGTCGGTATGCTGGTTGGCGCCACCGGCAATCAGACGCAGAACAACGGCCGCATGTATATCACGCTCAAACCGCTCGGTGAGCGCACCGCCTCCGCCACACAGATCATTCATCGGCTTGAGCCCAAGCTCGCCAGCGTCGAAGGCGCCTCCTTGTTCCTGCAGCCGGCGCAAGACATCCGCGTCGGCGGCCGGCCGAGCCGATCGTTATTTCAATACACATTGCAGGATGCCGATCTGAACGAACTAAACCAATGGGCACCGAAAATTCTGGCCAAACTGAAGACGCTGCCGCAGCTCACCGAGGTCGCGAGCGACCAGCAGACCGGGGGCACGACGCTGACGGTAACGATCGATCGCGATCAAGCGGCACGGTTCGGCATTCAGCCGCAGCTGATCGACGACACACTTTATGACGCATTCGGCGAGCGGCAGGTCGCACAGTACTTTACGCAGGTGAACAGCTATCACGTGATCATGGAGGTGCTGCCGCAGTTGCAGAAATCTCCTCACGCGCTCGACCACATTTACGTCAAATCGCCGCTCACGGGACAGCAGGTGCCGCTGAGCACGCTGGTGAAGTGGACGACGGCGCCGACGACATTCCTGTCCATCAACCATCAGGGACAATTCCCCGCGGTGACCTTGAGCTTCAACCTCGCTCCCGGCGTCGCGCTGAGCGATGCCGTCACCGCGATTGAGCAGGCGGAACGCCAACTCGGCGTTCCCGCTTCGCTCACCGGGACGTTCCAGGGGACCGCCCAGGCCTTCCAGCAGTCGCTTGCGAGCGAGCCACTGCTCGTGCTTGCGGCTGTCGTCGTGATCTACCTCATTTTGGGTATGCTCTACGAGAGTTACATCCATCCGCTGACGATTCTCTCGACGCTGCCGTCGGCTGGTGTCGGCGCGCTCTTAATGCTGATGTTGTTCGGATTTGATTTCAGCGTGATTGCTCTTATCGGAGTCATCCTTCTCATCGGTATCGTCAAGAAGAACGGCATCATGCTGGTGGACTTCGCCATCGTTGCTCAGCGCGAGCGCGGCCTGGCGCCGCTTGAGGCAATCCGCGAGGCCTGTCTATTGCGTTTTCGGCCGATCATGATGACAACCATGGCGGCGTTATTGGCGGGTTTGCCGCTGATGCTCGGGCATGGCACCGGCTCCGAACTGCGGCAACCGCTGGGCTATTCGATGGTCGGTGGCTTGCTCCTCAGTCAGGCATTGACGCTCTACACCACCCCGGTCGTCTTTCTTTACCTCGATCGATTCAACAGGTGGCTGAACAGCATTGGACGGAGCCGTTCAGGTGACGCCGCGCAGCCGCCATCCGTCCAACCAGCAGAGTGATCGCATGGCCGGGTTTGAGAAGCCTAAACAAAGGGAAATCACAGATGAGAAAGCTAGCGATTCCAGGACTTCTCAGCTTCAATGGGGGCTTCGTTGACACAGCGGGGTTTGTGGCGCTGCAAGGACTCTTTACAGCCCATGTGACGGGAAATTTCGTGACACTGGGAGCCGCGCTTGTCTTCGGCACGCACGGAGTTATCGCCAAGCTCGTCGCGCTTCCTGAATTCATACTGATTGTCGTCGTCGCGCGAGTATTGGGCAGCGTGTTCAGGAAGAAAGGTCTCGATGCACTAATGCTGTTGCTTGGGCTGGAAGCCAGTTTTTTGATCGCCTTCTTCGTGTTGGCCGTAACGCTCGGCCCATTTCCTGACAGCGATGCGCCGGTAGCGCTCCTCGCAGGATTTACAGGAATAGCCGCAATGGCAATTCAGAACGCAGTCCAGCGCGTCCATTTTGCTTCGATGCCGCCAACGACCATCATGACAGGGAATACGACCCAAGCGGTTCTTGATTTGGTGGACTTGTGGAGGGGTGACGGAGGTGGCAACCGCGCCGCGCTGAAGGCACGATTCGTCCGGACCATCCGCGGAATTGCGTGGTTCGCCGTGGGATGCGCGGCTGCGGCTGCCATGTATTTCTGGGTGGGATTGTGGTGTTTGGCTTTGCCAGCGCTCGTATCAATGGTCGCTGCGATCAGTTCGAAATCGGTTCAGGCCCTTAAGTAGCCGGGTTGATGCTGCTCCCTTTAGATTGAGAAGTGGCACTCCGGCCGAGCGCCCGCGACCAAGTCCGCTGCTGGCGCTTGACGGACAATGCCGAGCCGCTGCTGAATGTCCGCTTACGGGGGCAAAGCAGAGATGGAGCCGACATTGTGGTTTTCTGGTTTTGCCCCATTCCAGACGCCGCTAATTTTCTTCAAGTGCTGAAGCGCCGCCAGCCTCAACGCGAGGCCGGCGGCGGACTTCGACGGCGTTAGTTGACTGCCATTTTGCAACTCACGCCGCTATTTTTGAGCTCACGCTCGTCGCCGCCTTGGCAATGAGCGCCGCCACGGCCTCCGGCTTCGAGACATAGATCGCGTGGCTGCCGGCAGCTTCCGCGACGGTCGCGCCGGCGCGCGCGGCCATCTGGCGCTGAGCGGGCGGCGGGATCATCTTGTCCTCGGTCGCGATCAGATACCAGCTTGGCTTGGTCTTCCACGCCGGCTCGCTGACCGCACCGGAGAGAGCAGCGACGCCCCACGGCACCTGCGAGTCGGCCATGAACGCGGCCTTTTCTTCGCCGACGTCGGCGGCGAATGAAGCGCGGAACTTCGCCCTGTCGAGGAACAGATAGCCGTCCACTGGCGGCAGGATCGGTGGGACCGGCGCGCCGGGCGGCGGATTTGCGATGAGGGACTGAACGGACTCGCCCTTATCCGGGGCAAACGCCGCAATGTAGACGAGACCTGCGACCTTCGGATCCGTGCCTGTTTCGCTGACCACGACACCGCCGTAGGAGTGGCCGACCAGAACGACCGGCCCTTTCGCCTGCGCGATTACGAGCTTGGTCGCGGCCACGTCGTCGGCCAGGGTCGTCGTCGGGTTCTGCACGATGCTGACGTTAAAGCCGTCCCTCTTCAGGACGTTGTAGACGCCTTCCCAACCTGCGCCGTCGACAAAGCCGCCGTGCACGAGGACGACAGTTACCGGTGATTTCGAATTTGCAGCCATGACATTTCTCCCTTCAATTCTGTGCGAGCAACGCTCGCTTTGGAATTTGCGATTTGTTACTTGCCAGATTTTGACATAGCTGATTAGTTCTAATTATTGGCTATACCCCTAACCATTCAGCTAGGTGCAAGATCGGATGAAATGGACGGATCGGATCGGTCGCCGCGTCAAGCTGCGCGACCTTCACATTGCGCTCGCAGTCGCCGAGGCGGGCAGCATGACCCGGGCGGCGGAAGAATTGGCGGTATCCTATCCCGTCGTGTCCAAGACGATTTCGGAATTGGAGCACACGCTTGGCGTCAAGCTCTTCGATCGCAGCATTTCAGGGGTCGAGCCGACGCACTACGGCCGCGCGTTGCTCAAATCCGGAGTCGCGGTGTTCGACGAAATGCGCAAAGGCCTGCAGCAGATCGATTTCATCAAACAGCCGGACACTGGCGAACTGCGGATCGGCTCGTCAATCGTGACGGATGCAGGTTTGCTTCCAGCCGTCATCGAACGGTTTTCGCAAGATTTCCCGCGCGCGGTGCTTCACGTGCTACATGAGAACATCGCGGTTCAGCAATACGACAACCTGCGCGATCGAAAAGTTGAGTTGATGTTCGGGCGGATTGCCACAACGATGACCGAGCCTGACTTGGTCGCGGAATCGTTGTTCGATGAGCCGACCGTTGTCGTCGCCGGGTCAGAAAGTCGCTGGGCCAAGCGGCGAAACCTGACGCTTGCCGACTTGATAGGAGAGCCATGGGTGTTGGCGCAACCTGGCAGTCTGGCGCGGTCGCTGCATGACGAAGTGTTCCGAAGGAGTGGCCTAGAAACTCCATCGGCCAAGGTACTAACGGTGTCGCTCCATCTTCACTTGCGCTTGATCGAAACGGGGCACTGGCTTGGTCTCATTCCCGCCTCCGTCATGCGCTTTGGCGGCAAGCACATGCGGCTCAAGGTTCTGCCGATCAAAACCGTGTCGCCTCCCGCTCCGGTCGGGTTTATCACGGTCAAGGGCCGCACGCTCACTCCGCTGGCAGAGCGTTTTATCGAGTGCACCCGCAAAGTCGCCAACTCGGATACGGGGCGCGCGTCGACGCGGCGCCCGTAATGTCCAATTCTTGGCCTATGGCAGGCATCTTTCTGGCGATGTTGAATGTTCGCTAAGCAGTAAGCCGGACCTAATGGTCAACGGTATTCGATCAGAACACCAGCTTTCAGTAACGGACCGCAATGATTTCAATGGTCGATCCTACACTACGAATCTGGGGGTCAGGAGTTCGAATCTCTTCGGGCGCGCCATCATTTCAATGACTTGGCACTCGATCACGCATCGCCGTGACCAGACGTTGCCGAGTGCGTTACAGATATTCAAATTCCCTCGGTAGCGTTGGCATAGGCAAGGATTACCTTCCTGCGGCAGGCGTTGACGGTGTATGTGATCGTGAGCGGGAGGATGATGCACCATCGTCACGATCGGTTTCCCGCAGCGTCGTCTCGATAAAACTCAGATGCAAATGCACGGCTTCGCGGGCTGATTTGGCATCACCTTTCATCACTGCCTGGTAGATCGCGCGGTGTTGATCATTGAGAACATTCCTGCCTCCCTGAAGGCTGAAGATCCGCTCGCGGAAGCGGGAACTGCTGGTGCGAATCAAATTTGTTAATCCCCGCATGACGTGCATGAGTGCAACATTGTGCGAAGCCTCCGCCATCGCCATGTGGAACTCCAGATCGGCATCCGCACCCTTCACCGCATCGGTCTTGCGCTTGTCGGCCTTGGCGAGGGCGGTGTACCGACGTTTGATCTCTTTACGGTCTGCCTCGGTAGCACGCGTAGCTGCCAAGGAGGCCGCAATCTCTTCCAGACCGTGGCGGAGCTCCAGGATGTCGTATGCCGCCGGCGGGTGCTGCTGCAGCAGATGCACGAGCGGGTCGGTGAGCGTCGGCGCGGTGACGTCAGCCACCGCATATCCGCTCCCACGGCGCGTGCTTATCAGTCCTCGTGCCTCCAGCTTCAGGAGCGCTTCCCGCAGTGAGGGTCGGGAGACACCCAGCAGTTCGGCAAACTCCCGTTCGGGTGGCAATTTATTTCCTGGCTTGAGTGCGCCTTCAAGAATGAGCCTCTCGATCTGGCTGATAATCGAGTTCTGAAAGCTTGATTCGAGCGGGCGGCTCTACCTGATCGAATAAAACCTCGAGTGTATTTCGCGCCATATCGTTCATTACCAGACATCGGGTTGAATGGAGTTATCTCATAGGTTTCAGGCTTAGGACGCACAGGCCAGCAAAGCACGGTCCTGTTACGCATGCCGTGGTTTCACTGGTGAGTATACGGCCAACTTTACCGGCTTGACAGGTCTGACCAAATTGGCGATCTTGCCGTTTTGGTCAGACCGGTCATTCCATGATGACCACATTGCGCACTTTGGCAAGTGGCTGGTGAGTGCGTCTGAATGGGCCATGCGGCGCCGTCGCCTGGGTGGGGAGAAAATCTCAGTCGGCCGCCAGTGCCGCGGCGTCTCTGGGTTTTGAGTCCAAGGTGACACCCGCTGAATAGTTCGGGAACGGGGCGTCCGAAAAAGGGGGAAGGTGATGTTTACGCAAATCGTCGATCCGGTTGGTAATCTGGGGCTTACCTGCATCGTTGCCCTGATTCCCGTCGTGTTTCTACTCATGCTTTTAGCGGTGTTTCGGGTTTCTGCTTGGCTCGCGGTGCTGCTTGGGTCGATCCTGACCTTTGTACTTGCCGTCTGGGTCTGGAAAATGCCCGTCGGTACCGGGATAAAGGCCTATGTGTACGGCTCGGCGACCGGCGTGTGGTATGTCGACTGGATTACGTTCTGGGGCCTTGTGCTGTTCAACACGCTCGGCATCACCGGCGTCTTCGAAAACTTCCGGCGATGGCTGATATCGCGGGGCACGCTCGATGTCCGGGTGCAGACCATGCTGTTTGCCTGGGCGTTCGGAGCTCTGCTCGAGGGCTTGGTCGGCTTCGGCTATCCCTGGGCAGTTGTTGCGCCAATCCTTATTTCGCTAGGGCTCAGCGATCTCGACGCAATCCGGGTCGCGGCTATCGCCAACAATGCTCCCGTATCATATGGAGCGCTGGGCGCTCCAATTATCGCCATAGCTGCAGTGACCGGTTATCCGCTGCTAGCGATGTCCGGCTCTGTCGGCACGGTTGTTGCCGTCCTCGCTTTGCTGCCGCCCTGGGTGCTGATCTACCTCGTGTCCGGCAAGGAAGGATTCAAGGACGGTTGGCCGCTCGCCATCGTCGGATCGCTTGGCTATATCGCCGGCCAGTGGCCGATCGCCGTGTATTTCGGACCCTATTTGCCCGACGTGACCGGGTCCATCGTGTGCTTCTGCGCCTTGTTGTTGTTGCTGAAGTTCTGGCGGCCTGCCCGCATCCTCGGTTACGGCGGTAAGCCAATCGAAGCGTCCAAGCTCGCAGAACAAAGCGGCGATCATGGGCTCAGCGGTGGCGAGTTGATGCTGGCCTGGATGCCGTTCATCGTGCTGGTCATCGTGGTCGGCGCGTGGACCGGTCCATGGTCGAGCTTGCCGGCGGTTGGCTGGTATTTCGTCCAGGTGCAGGCGCTTGCTCCGGAAACGAAGGCCACCATCTCGGCGGCGTTCAAGTTCGCTCCATGGGTGGGCGGTAGCGCGATCCTAGCATCGTGGCTGGTTGTCGCCGTGCTGCTGGGGCTCGCCGGCAAACTCAAGGGCGGCGATATCGGCGGCATCTTCGCCAAAACCTTCCACCAGATGTGGGGAGCCTTGCTGGTTGGCGTTTTCATCTTCGGTCTTGCCTTCGTGTTCAATTATTCCGGCATGGCCTCTTCGCTCGCCAAGGGCTTCTCCTATCTCGGTACGTGGTTCATCGTGCTGGCGCCCATCCTTGGCTTCATCGGCGTGGCGCTTTCCGGGTCGAACACTTCGACCAACGCCATGTTCGGCAAGTTCCAGGCGCTAGTCGGCGTTCAGCTCGGGTTCCCGCCGCTGCTGCTGCCGACATTGAACTCGGTGGGCGCCGAGATCGGCAAGCCGATCGCGCCGCAGACTGCCAGCGTCGGCGTCTCCACTAGCAAATTCGTGCGCAACGAAGGCGAGGTCATCCGCCACAACTTCGGTTGGACCCTCGTGCTGCTGGTGTATCTCATCGTGATCGGCGTCGGGTTCTACTTCGTCAACCCGGCGATCATCAACTTGCACTAATAAACCGCTTGCAGGGCCGCCGCGAGGCGGCCTTGCTCATTCCCGCGCACGTAACGTCGATTTAAAGAAGGTGATTGTCGCCCATTCGCAGCGCCGGCGCCGGCCGGAACCGCAGGAAGGGAAGGTGCGTCATGAGAGTGGGACTGTTCATCCCGTGTTACGTCGACGCCTTTTTTCCCGAGGTCGGCATTGCCACGCTGGAGGTGCTCGAACGGTTTGGCGCCGAAGTATCGTATCCGCTCGATCAGACCTGCTGTGGACAGCCGATGGCGAACAGCGGCTGCCAGGACGACGCGGCACCGGCGGAAACCCTCTTCGTCGAGAACTTCAAGGAATTCGACTACATTGTCACGCCATCGGGCAGCTGCACAAATCATGTGCGTTCGCATTTCGACGCGATCCCGCAAACCGACGAGGTGAAAAAGGTCCGCGCCAGCACCTATGAGCTGGTCGAATTTCTCCACGACGTTCTCAAAGTTGGTAAATTTCCCTGGGCCGAATTCCCGCACAAAGTCGGGCTGCACAACACCTGCTCGACCTTGCGCGCCCTGCGCACGGCCTCCGCTTCGGAAATCAACGAGCCGCCTTTTTCCAAGCCGCTAGACCTGCTGAGCAAGGTCAAGGGCATTAAGTTCGTCACTCCGACGCGCCCGGACGAATGCTGCGGCTTTGGCGGCACTTTTGCGATGTTCGAGGAGCCGGTGTCGGCCAAGATGGGCTATGACAAGGTCAATGACCATCTGCGTGCGGGCGCTGAATATATCGTCTCGGCAGACATGTCCTGCCTAATGCACCAAAAGGGCTGCGCCGAGCGCCTCGGTCTTGCGATAAAGTTCATTCACATCGCGCAGATCCTCAACGGAGCCCGCGAATGAAACGGCTCGACCATGCCGAGGCGGCTTCGCGATTCATCGCCAACGAGAAGCATGAGGCGTTCCACGACGCCAGGCTCTGGGACCTGCGCAAGAAGCGCGACCGCGAGGCCCATGCCATCCCGGAATGGGAGCAGCTACGCCAGATCGCCTCCGACATCAAGGAGCACACGCTCACACATCTCGCCGACTACCTCGAGGAGTTCGAACGCAACGCGACCAAGAATGGCATCAAGGTCCATTGGGCGCGCGACGCGGCCGAGCACAACCAGATCGTTTTCGATATTCTCTCGGTGAGAGGCGCAAAGACACTGGTTAAGAGCAAGTCGATGCTGACCGAGGAATGCGACATGCGCCCGTTCCTCGAAAAGCGCGGCATCGACGTGATCGAGACCGATCTCGGCGAGCGCATCCAGCAACTCGACGACGAGCCGCCGAGCCACATCGTTGTCCCGGCGGTGCATAAATTGCGCGGTGACGTTTCGGCGGTGTTTGCACGCACGCTGGGCACCGAGCCTGGCAATGAAGACGTGAATTATCTCGCCGAAAGCCAGCGCCGCACCACGCGGCCGTATTTCCTGCGCGCCGACGCCGGCATGACCGGCGCCAATTTCGCGGTCGCTGAGACCGGCGGCTTCGTGGTCTGCACCAACGAAGGCAATGCGGACCTTTCCGCTAGCCTGCCCAAATTGCACATCGCCTCGATCGGCATCGAGAAGCTCATCCCCAAGGTCGAGCATCTCGGCGTGTTCATCAGGATGCTGTCGCGCAGCGCCTTGGGCTCGCCGATCACGCAATATACCTCGCATTTCCGCGGCCCCCGCGAAGGCGCGGAGTTGCACATCGTGCTGGTCGATCACGGCCGATCGGAGCGGCTGGGCATGGCGGATTTCTGGTATTCGCTCAAATGCATCCGCTGCGGGGCGTGCATGAACACCTGCCCGGTCTATCGGCGCAGCGGTGGCCTGAGCTATGGCGCGACCTATTCAGGGCCGATTGGCGTCATCATCGACCCGACATTCGACATCCGCAAATACAGCAATCTGCCTTTTGCCTCGACGCTCAACGGCAGCTGCACCAGCGTCTGTCCGGTCAAGATCAATATCCACGAGCAGATCTACAAATGGCGACGCGTCATCGCCGAGCGCAACCAACTACCGTTCGTGAAGAAGGCGACCATGAAGGCCGCCGGCAAAGTGTTCGGCAATCCCAAGCTGTTTCGCGCGACGGTGGCTGCGACCGAAACGGCGATCGAGGATCTGCCGCGTTTTGTCATCTACAACTGGTTCAATCCGTGGGGGCGGCAGCGCGAGCTGCCGCAGCCGCCGGCAAAAACCTTCCGGGATTGGTATATCGAGAACAGGGGCGGACGATGAGCACGAGCCGCGACATGATACTTGCCGTAGTGCGCGCCAACGCGCCCAGCCCGGCGGTGGCGATGCCGTGCATCCCGACATTTGAGCGCGACGTGCCATCGCTGCTCGACAGCTTCCGCTCGGGTTTCGAGCTGCTAGGCGGCACCTTTGTCGATTACGCGCCCGGCACCGATCTCAACGCCAAGATCGGCGAGCTCTTCCCGCAGGCCAAGGTCATTTGCTCCGCGGTTCCAGAAGTCGCCGGCACCAAGCGACTGCAAGATGTCAAGCAGCCGGCCGAGCTCGACGACGTCGATGTTGCCGTGGTGAGGCCGGCTTTCGCGGTCGCGGAAACGGGGTCAATCTGGCTGAGCGAAGCCGAACTCGGCGTCAACGCGTTGGGCTACTTGGCGCAGCATCTCGTCGCCTTGCTCGACCCTGCCGATATCGTTGCCAATCTTCATGATGCCTACAAGGACTCTCGTTTCATGATGGCGAAATACGCCGTGCTCATGACCGGTCCGTCGGCAACGGCCGATATCGAAGGCGTGCTGATTCGCGGCGCGCAGGGAATTCGCAGTCTCACGCTAATTCCGGTGCCGCGCGGATTGGCCTTTGTTGTCTGAAGGTCTCGACCGATGCTGACCCCAATGTCATCTCACCATCGTCAAGGCGCAGCGCCGACATTGCCGCCTGCCTATGCAACGTTGCTGGCGAGCGTATCGGGCCGTATCCCGGCGCATCGGTTGATCACCGATTCGTTGCGCCTGCTGACCTGGGGCACCGACGCCAGCTTCTACCGCCTCATCCCCAAGCTCGCCGTCGTCGTCGAGAGCGAAGACGAATTGATCTTCCTGCTCGCCGAATGCTCGCGACTCAGCACCCCGGTAACGTTTCGTGCCGCCGGCACCAGTCTATCAGGGCAGGCGATTACCAATTCGGTCCTGATCCTGCTCGGTGACTACTGGCGTGGATGCAAGATCGGTCCCGACGCCAGCACCATCGCGCTGCAGCCCGGCGTCATCGGCGCCGACGCCAATCGGCGCCTGGCGCGCTACGGCCGCAAGATCGGCCCCGATCCAGCATCGATCGATACAGCGATGATCGGCGGCATCGCCGCCAACAATGCCAGCGGCATGTGTTGCGGGACGGCGCAGAACAGCTACAAGACGCTGGCGGGAATCCGCGTCATCCTTGCCGACGGCACGCTGCTGGACACACGCGATGCGGCGAGCCGCGCCGCATTCCTCACGCGGCGCAAAGATCTCGTGGCCGAGCTTGCCATGCTAGCCAAGGCGACGCGCGACAACGCGCCGCTGGCGACGCGCATCCGGCACAAGTTCCGCATGAAGAACACCACGGGCTATAGCCTGAACGCATTGGTCGACTTCACCGATCCACTCGACGTCCTCGCCCATTTGATGATCGGCTCGGAGGGCACGCTCGGCTTCATCTCCGAGGTCACCTACCACACCGTGCCGGAATATGCCGACAAGGCTAGCGCCCTTATCCTATTCGACAATTTGGAAACGGCGTGCCGAGCGGTGACGGCGTTGAAAACCACACCGGTCGCGGCGGTGGAACTTGCCGACCGCGCAGCGCTGCGATCGGTCGAAGACAAGCCCGGCCTGCCGGAAGGCATCCGCACGCTGGGGCCAGACGGCGCTGCGCTTCTGGTCGAGACGCGTGCCGATAGCGCGCCGACGCTGACGGTGCAGATTGGCGTCATCGAAGCGGCATTGTCTGGCCTCCACACAAACGGGCCCGTGCGCTTTTCCACCGACCCGGCCGAATGCGCGCGGTTCTGGAACGTGCGCAAGGGCATGTTCCCGTCGGTAGGCGCCATGCGCGCGGTCGGCACCACGGCCATCATCGAGGACGTCGCCTTTCCCATCGAGCGGCTGGCCGAAGCGACACTTGAGTTGCAGCGCCTGCTGATCACCCACGGATATCCGGACGCGATCATTTTCGGGCATGCGCTCGAAGGCAACCTGCACTTCGTGTTTACGCAGAACTTCAATGCACCGGCCGAGGTTGAGCGCTATCGCCGCTTTATGGACGACCTGTGCCGGATGGTAGTCGAGAAATACGACGGCTCGCTCAAGGCCGAGCATGGCACCGGCCGCAACGTGGCGCCGTTCGTCGAACTCGAGTGGGGCGGCGAAGCTTACGCGCTGATGCGTCGGATCAAGGCACTGTTCGATCCTCAAGGGCTGCTCAATCCCGGCGTCGTCATCAACGCCGACGCTGCCGTGCATCTAAAAAATCTGAAGCCGCTGCCGCAATGCGACCCGATCATCGACAAGTGCATCGAGTGCGGTTTCTGCGAGCCAAAATGTCCGTCGCACGGGCTGACGCTGTCGCCGCGCCAGCGCATCGTCGGCTGGCGCGAAATCACCCGCCTCGAACGCGAAGCGCCGGACGGCGCGGAGATCAGCGAGTTGCGCAGTCTTTACGACTACGCCGGCATCGACACCTGCGCGGCGTGCGGGCTGTGCGCGACAGCGTGTCCAGTCGATATCGAAACCGGTGTGCTGATCAAGGCGCTCCGTGCACGGCGTCAGGGGCCGGTTGCGCGACGTGTCGCTTCGACGCTGGCCGATCATTACGGCGCCGTCACCACAGCCTTGCGCGCCGGGCTGACGGTGTCCGACCTGATGAATGGGATTTTCGGCACGCGGGTGATGCGGAGCGCGCTCGATGCCGTGCGCCAGCTGTCGGGAGGACGGCTACCCAAGTGGTCGCCGACGCTTCCACGCGCCGTGCATTTCAAGCCGGCCGCGCCGCGCCAGGCGTGGGCGGCGGAGCGCGTGGTCTATTTTCCGAGCTGCGCTGCCCGCACGATGGGCGCGCAGCGCGGCGATGATACCGAAGCGCTGCCGGTGGTGGCCGAACGGCTGTTCCGCAAGGCCGGTTTTGATGTGGTCTACCCGCATAAACTGGCCGCACTGTGTTGCGGGCAGGCGTTTGAAAGCAAGGGGCTCAATGAGGCGGCCGACAATAAGGCGGCGGAACTGGAAGCGGCGCTGCGCGAAGCCAGCGAGAACGCCCGCTGGCCCATCGTCTTCGACACCAGCCCCTGTGCGCACCGGATGCGGCAGTTCTGCGCAACGCGGCTACCGGTGTTCGACAGCATCGAGTTCATTCACGACGTGGTGATGCCGCGTCTGGCGCTGGTGCCGCTGGCCGAGCCGGTCACTATCCATTCGGTGTGCAGCGTCCGTAAGATGGGTGAGGTTGATAAGTTGGTAGCAATAGCGAAACGCTGCAGTTCCGAAGTGGTCTCCGTTCCCGACGTGCTGTGCTGCGGATTTGCCGGAGACAAGGGCTTCAATCGGCCGGAACTCAACGAATACGCGCTGCGCCGCCTCAAAGAGGCCATTCCAACCGGTTGCAGGCGTGGCTATTCGTCGAGCCGCACCTGCGAAATCGGGTTGTCCGAGCAGTCGGGCATTCCGTATCATTCCATCATCAATCTGGTCGATGCACGCGCGAGCGGGAGAAGTATCGCTTGACGCTTGGCGTTTCTCCGAGCGCAACCAGCGTGGAATGGCCCCATCGGAGTTGCCTGTTATCGCCCGCGAACGACCAAACACGGTCAGGAACTTCCGCGAGCTGCGATGAACTCACTGATGAACGATATCCGAGAGCTTTATGGGGGTGAACGTCGCGATGATGGACGTAAAATTGTTCACACATTGATTTAGCTCACGCTTCAAAAGATTTCCGCGGCACGACTGTGTTCGCTCTGCGCCGACATTTGCTGACTTCGCGATAATGGCGTCCGTGCTCACCGCTTTGAGATTGCGCGCCAGCCACAGGTATCAAAATCGGAAGCGGGTCGTCCTCGTCGGCGCGCCGTCTTTGGTTGTAACCTTGTCCATCTGATGTCCTCCTTGGTTGTTGCCATGCGAGGCGGGAGTGCCTGCCGGCAAGGGCTCAGCAGCAGGCCCTGTGATCGACAAACCGGCGGCCGTCGCAAGTCCGGCGCCGCCAATCAAGACATTTCGATGTGAAGGGGTATCGCCCCGCAGTTGTTCTTCTGCGTTCCCTCGCCCAACGTAATCCCCACACCTTCGCTCTTTTCAAAAAATCGTGAACATTCCCTTCACGCCGGTTTTTGCGTGATGCCGGGTATCTTATCCTGATGCAGCGGTAGCATGTTACGTCTCCATGCCTTAGGCTGCCTTAGAACGGATGAGCGGGCTCTTCCATTCAGCCTGCCAGAACGAAGCCAAGTAGCGACAGGGCGTTAAATGGGGACGTTTTCTCATCCGCAAAGACCGATCGTCGCGGACGATCCCTTTTTTATCAATAAGGAACTTCTCGACGACAGCCAGTCTATGTCGTCAGTGAGCCTTGCGCGCGGAGATCTCTCCGTTGCTCGCTATCGCAGGGATCGGCTGGGCCTCGGGGAATCAGATCCCAATCCAATCTGTACCGTATTTATGGCAGTCGTAATCCTACGACCGAGACCTGCGCATGCCGGGTGGCAGAATGGCCGCACTATCGAAGCCCCGGCGTTCAGAGCGGGAACGCTCGCCGCACTCGATTTACGCGAAACTTGGACGTTTGACTTGTCAGATCCTTTTGACTCTTTCAACGCGTTCATTCCTCAGACTGCATTCGATGATGTCACTTCGGAACTTAGGCAGCCGAAAATAGAGCGGTTGAACTGCTCCATTACCGCTGCACAATATGACGAAACGATGCTTGGTCTCGCGCAGGCACTTAATCCGCTGCTCGCGAGGCCTCATGAGGCACCTACGCTCTTCACCGACCACGTTTTCTTCGCCATGGTCACTCACCTCGCTGCAACGTATGGCGGATTGAACAGAAGTGACATACAAGGTCGCGGGTTGAGGCGTCGCGGAATGCTGACGCCTCTTCAGGAACGCCGCGTGACCAGCCGGCTTCTTGATGATTTGAGCGGCGACCCGGGCCTCTCTGAGCTGGCATTACTATGTGGACTTTCCCGCGGCCACTTTATACGTGCATTCAAGCAAACTACAGGCTTGCCACCGCACCGTTGGCTGTCAATGCAGCGCGTCGAGCGCGCCAAGGGATTACTCCAGAATACCAAGATGTCTATTGTTGAGATTGCTCTGCAATGCGGCTTTGCTGATCAGAGTCACTTTACCCGCGTATTCTCAAAAGCTCTCGGCATCAGCCCTGGCACGTGGCGACGCCTACGCGAAGATTGAACCACTCGTGCTCGAATAGCCAAAAAAGGTGGCGAATGTAAGCGACAACGAGTTCGAGCCTTTCGCCGCCGGGGGTTACCTAAGCTTCAAACTGGGAGCGCGATTTGCGGACATAGCAACGCCCCCGATCCCTGACCATCCTGTTAGTGCCGAGGAGGTTGCTTCTATTCGATTAGCGATTGCTGCTCACAGGGCCAAGACGCTGGAGCGACTCAAATGGTTCAGCATTGCCTTTTTGGGTATCTCGATCGTTTGCACTCTGATTCAGAGCTATGCTCTTGCGGCGATTTTTGCATCATTGGCGTTACCTGGTCTCGCTCATGGATTTTTCCCTGAAATCGTAACGGCAGAGACAGGGTCTGCTGCCACCTACTTCCTTATGATTATCTTCGGAAGCTTATTTGTGGGCGTTGATAATGGAAAAGGCATTTACACCAGAACGAATGCAACCGATGTTATTAAATTGTCGGAGGGGGATGTAGAAGGCTCTGTCGTCCGAAGCGGCGAACGAGGATTGCTTTTCTTTGACCGAGGGAAAAAGAAGCTCACATTTTTCGTGTGGTCGGACGTAAAGCGCATCACGGCGAGGTAGGGGTGCAGCAACGGTTGCCACACCTTCCGGCGTACGATGTGGCGGAATTAGATCGCGAAATGCGCGACGTATTGACTGCGATATTGGGGCAGAAAATTGAAAACGCTTAAGATCGCGTGGGACCGAATAGTCCGGATGGGCCCCGTGCTTTGGCCGTTCGGACTGGCAGCGCTTTGCCTTGTTTTTTTGGTCTTTGTCGGCTCGCTCTTTCGCACGGATGCTGGTCAGGTCGCGGCTGCGCTTGGAAGTTTTATCGGCGGCATTATTGGTGCTGGTGGCGCTATTTGGGCCGTGTACCTAACCTTGGCTCGCCAGAGGCAGGAGGACACCGCCAAAGTGAGCGATGCGGTTAGAACTGAGGTGACGGCGTACGTAAAATATATCATAGGGGCTGTCGAAGTTTGCGCAGAGATAGCGACTAAGGGACTGAAAATTCCGTGCCAAGATGCGCGATACATAGCTAAAAACTTTTGGGGCGATCCCATCGTTTATCCAGCCGTAGCCGATAGAGTTGGCTTACTGCCACATCCAAACGCTACCATTGAATTTTACATGCGCCTTGCGGAGGTAAGGGGAATGCTTGAAGCCTTGCGAACCAAAACTGATCCATCTTCCGCCACCTATGTCTCCCCGCCTGTGCAATACGTGACCCCGGAATTTGCAGTCTCAATTGCGGACAGCCTGATCACGGCATTGCAGCTTGCGCATCCAATTGTTGCTAATGACGGCAATCTTGCAAAATCGCACCTCGCAGCTTGGGTGCAGACTACGGTCGTGAGCCAGATAGACGAATGTTTGAAATCCGCAAAAGTATCGTTTCCAAATGCCGAGTCATTTAACATACCGGACCAGCAGCAAGCCGACCGCTAACGCGGGCTGCCGAGCGTGGTAAGAATTGTGGCCAGATGTGCGGCGACCGGTAGGCGTTCCCATAGCTTCCTCACGGCTCGCCGCATAGCTGAGCGCGAGAGCCTCGTGATGCGCATGCGACCCCAGCCGTTGCAACGCGGGCAGCGAACGTCACAATAGCAGCATTTTCTGCGGGATAAGACTCGGCTATTCAACTGGAAGGGCGGTAGGCTGGCCTAAAGGGGATAGGCCATGGTTGACGAATTTAAAAAGCCACCGGGAGACCTGGAGAATTACCCATACGGCGATAGGGTCGTTTTCGGAATATGCGAATTGCTCGCACTCCTTTTCGGACTGCCGTTCGGTGAAGACCTATATCGCAACGCGCCAATTACGAGACAGCATTATTTTTATTTGCCGTGGCCATCGTTTTTGCCGGTCTTGGGCCAATGTGGCCTAAGATAAGAGCTTGGAAATGGGTTCCGAAAGGAGTGTCGGCATCAATTTCTGGAGCAGCGTATGACGCTCGAACTTGGATAGCCGTTTTATTGCTATTGTTTATTTATGGGATGGCTCCTGAGATGTACCAACGAGCAATGGAGCCAAAGCCTCAGCTTCATATTTCTATCCGCAACATAAATGTGTTTGAGGCCAATAATGCCTCCTATGGCAAAGTTACGGGTATAATTCTCGAAGTCAGCATATGGAATACAGAATCATCCACCTTCGCGGTCGATTGGAGATTGACGGCAACAAGAACTGAAAAGGGGCGCGTCAGCGCGGCTGGACCATTCGACTTATCCTCGATGTCTTCTGAACAAGGTTTAGATCGCAGAACCGAAAATATTTCGGTCAACGATAGGCCGGTAACAGGCAAGGTTCTGTTTTATTTTCGAGCCGACGCATTAAGTCGATCCGCACTTCTCGATCCTAGAGCGGAAATTGCTTTGTCGGTTAAAGATGCCTACGGCAATATAACCGAAGACAATGAGCTCACCGCTAGATGGCTTCAGTGATGAATATATAATCATAGCAATTTGAATTGCTCTTCACACTTTCTGGCGAGCGAAGCGACCGCACATAGCTGTGTGTTCGCTGCGTCAGGGTGGAAACATCGCCTCGGCGCTGCCTTCAGCTAAGACATTCCCTGCGGCATCGAGCGCCTCTACCACCCACCGATAATTGTGGTGAATGCCCTTGGTTGATTACACCGTCAAAGCGGCCTCTTAATACGACAATTCGCATAGCGCGGGATCACCACATCGATGATTGTCGTTGGCGCAATATTGTAGCGCGGCTGCAAGTTGATCGCGGGCTGGGTCAGCCGGTAGGCCACGGCGCTCCGAGAGCAACTTGTCGCTAAGCTGGCGCTGATTAGGTTCTTAGCCGCAGCCACCAGCTCAACATAACCGGGAATTATCAAACACAGCCCCAGACTACGAATCTGGTGTCACATACGGATTTAGTATACTCGGCAGGACCGGCCGTACGGCGGTGTGCTGCTGCCGTGCCAGGAAATTACAAAAGCCACCAGGCTGTATTCCGGAATCGACACATTATCTTGCGAGCCTCATCGCGCCCAATTGTCAGTTCGGGGCCGGCGTCTTTTTCCGGCCGTGCGCGCGCGCCGTATTTCGTACCAAGTCACGCCGCGCAGGGTCGATGCGAAACCGTTTTCTGGCCCGGCGAGCGCCAGTTCGCGCCTTGCCGTACCGTTCCGTCGCCGTGCGGGTCGAGGCGTGATTTACGATTGCGGCGATTTCCTCGCGCGTGAAACCGCTTTGCTTCATGGATCCGATCGCGACATGGCGGAGCGTGTACAGGCTGATGGGCCGGATCCCCAATTTCTTGCAAGCACGCGAGATTCTTTTCTTGACGAGATCGCGCAATTTCCAGCGACCGCCTCGTTCATTTGCGAGCTCGCCCGTTTCCGCGATCCACGCCGCCAGTTTTTTGATTAGCCGGCGCGGATATTCGTGCAGGCCGATTTCACAAATGTCGCAAAGGCCGCGCTCGTTTGTGTGTTTTTCCGCGGAGGCGCGCAAGTAATTGCCGTTAAGCCACATCGACATTATCTCACCTGGCCGCCAGCCGATGCGGCTGGCGATCTGCAAATACCCCGCGATCCACACATTAAGCCGCTCTCCGTGGTCGCGGAAAAACGCGATCAACCGGCGCAGGTCGGCTAGTTTCATGCTTTTGGCGGAACGCCGCTGCTGCCGCTTCGATCGCGGCCGTCCGTTTTTGAGGGCGTCGAGGAGGGCGCGCGCCTGGCTGGCCGGGATGAGCTCGCACTGGCCGAGCTGCTCGATCTGTTGGCTGAAGCACGCGGCGGTGCGGCGAATGTACGCCTTCGACCAGCGCCCGTGCCCGTCCAGAAACCATTGCACGGCGGCCACAATGCAGTCCTCCTGGGCCATGTCGACGAGGTCGTCGCGCTCACTTTCGCGCAGAAACTGGCCGACGCGCATGATGGCGTCGTGATTGTAGACGCGGTAGGTGGCGTCGCTCTGGGTCTGGGTCATGTGCGGTCTCACTTTCGTTGGTGGAACGCCCCGGGGCACGATTTCTCACGCCGGCCTGCAAGTGTCCAAAAACATTTTATGCGTCGAAAAGTTGGCCTCCTTTTTACCCCCTCCTCTCCGCGTTGGTGGACACTACGCGTGCCACGTTGGTGGACAGCCGGTTTCACACTCAGGACCTTGCAATCGGCCGACACCGACCGAAATAGCAGCCGGGGACTTCTGATTGGAGAAGAACGATGCAGACCTACACGGATCAGGTGACCGCGCTGCGCGAGCAACTCAACAAGGCCCGCAACTCACTGGCGCGCGACGTGGCGGCGGCAGTCGCCGCAGCGGGTTGGCAGTCATTCCTGCGCGACCGCTATGACGTCGCGGTGCTGATGGAGCGGGTCGCCGAGCTCGGTCGGCAACCCGAGTGGGTAGCCCGACTGCAGGCGGCGGGAGACCGTGCACGGCAGCAGGGCGGCAAGCGCGGCCGGCCGCGCAAGCCGGCCGGCAAGGCCGCCGGACCGGCGGCGAGGCCCGCTGGCGCGGTGGGCGATGCAAGCTGAGTGCTGAAAGGCACACCCCGGACTTGCCTAGCGCTGGTCGCGGTGTAGGATTGGCACCTAGACCGGTGTGTCACTGACACCGAACACAGGGGCGGCCGCGCGCGGCGCCAACGTTGAATTTGCGTAGGGATTTGGGAAGTTCGGTTCGGGTCCTACCCCCGCAACCAAATGCCAGGCCGCTACCGGCAGGCCTGAAAACCAAACGATATCAATTAATTAAAGCCGCACGCGGCGTCTGGTTTTTTTGGATGGCTCCGGGCACTGACTTGCCAATTAAGGATCCGCCGCACCTTCTTTGCTGCTTTGGGCCGCATCCATCGCGTGGATGACGCGGGCCCAGCGCTCCGTCTCGCCTTTGATGAAGCGTGCGAAGTCATCCGGGCTGCCGCCCAGCGCATTCAGGCCCTGCCGCTCAAGTTCCCGGCGCACCTCCGGGTCGTTCAGGGCGTTATTTGTCGCCTCGGATAGCTTATCGATCACCGGCCGCGGCACGCCGGCCGGGCCCAGGATGCCGAACCAAAGTCCGGCCGCGTAACCGGGGAGGGCTGCTTCGGCGATCGTCGGCAGGTCGGGGGCAATGCTGGCGCGCTTTGCTTCGGTGGTTGCCAGCGCCTTGACGCGGCCGTCTTTGATCAGACCGAGCACCGTCGGTGCCGGCGCAAACATTACCTGGATGCGGCCGGAAATGAGATCGATGGCTGTTTGTCCGCTGCCGGGATAAAGGACGCCGGTCATTTTGATGCCGGCCATCTGCTTAAACAACTCGGTCGCCAAATGCGGCCCGCTGCCGAGCCCGGAGGCGCCATAGAGTAATTCGTCGGGCTTTTGCTTGGCGAGCGCGATGAGGCCCTTCACGTCCGTCACGTCGAGCTTTGGATTGACCACCAGGATGTTGGGGATCGAGCCGACGAGAGCGACCGGCGTCATGTCTTTTTCGACATTAGGCGCCTTGGCCGGCATCAGCGTCATGTTGATGGTCGTTGCAATGGTACCGAACAATAGCGTGTAGCCGTCCTTGGCGCTGCGCGTGACGTAATCGGTCGCCACCATACTGCTCGCGCCCGGCTTGTTTTCGACGATCACGGTCTGCTTCAGTAACTCTCCGAGCTTGTGGCCGACAATGCGCGCCATGACGTCGCCACTCGATCCCGCCGCGAATCCGACGATGAGGCGGATCGGCCGGGTCGGATAGTTGTCCTCGGCGCTGGCGGGCTTCACCGCGATGACGGCGAGCGCGGCGACGAGGACTGCAATCGGTTTAAATCGGATCATGATGCCATCGCCTTCAGGTTTTTTTGCCGACGCCCTCGACGTTACGCGTCGGCGTTTCCGGGATCACGCCGCCGCGCCGGCGTTTGAACGTTTCCTCGCCGCTTTCCGTCCAGCGCCCCTCGATCGCGCGGCGGGCATAGACGTCAAAGCGCGCGTCCCAATCACCCAGCGAATAGCCGTGCCATGGCGACCGCGGCGAAATGGCCGGCAGGCCCAACTCATTCCAGAGCGTGCGCGCGTGCTCCATGAATTCGCGGCCGGGCAAGGCCAACGGCGGCATGTCGTGCTTGAGCGTGGCGTCGATCAGGATCGTCGAGTCTTCCCGCGCGCCGGATTTCGGCCCGTGTCCCGCCGATCGGTAGGGCTCTATATGAACATCTACGCCTGGATCGGAACGGTAGGCCAGAGACCAGAAGATAGCGTCGGTATTGTCCGGGTCGATGTCCTCGCTGATCGCAATGCAGATCTTGCCGCAATCGGCGCGCAGCGACGCCGCCCCATGCAGCCCGCGCCACACTTCCGTTCGCGCCGTCCCCCGCGCGAATTGCAGGAAGATGACCTTGCGCAGGTTCGTGAAGGGCTCGTGCATCCGCAGCCCCTTGATCCCGCGCACCCCGAGTTGATTGCGCAGGTGGGCGAGGAACATCGGCTCGAACGCCACCTTCTTCATGACGCTCGATTCGCTGGGCGTCACCTGGCTGATGATCGAGACGAAAACCGGCGCCCGCTTGTGCGTGATCGCCGTCACCTGCATCGACATATTGAAATCCTCCAGCGCCACGTGGCCGTGACTTTCACCGAAAGGACCTTCCGGCTCGAGCAGTTCGCTGTCGATCAAACCCTCGATGACGATTTCGGCGTCGGCGGGGACATAAAGATCGACGCTTGCCGCCTTGACCACGCGAATGGCCACGCCGGCAAGTCCGCCCGCCACCGCCATCTCATCCTGATCGGGCGGCAGCTTCTGCGGGCCGGTGAACAACACCACCGGCGCGCAGCCGATGACGATGGCGCAAGGCATCGGTACCTTTCGCTTTTGGTATTTCTGCCAATGCAGATAGCCGCCGGCGCCGCCCGGCCGCGACGACATGCGCACGCCGAGGCGATCTTGCGCTTTCAGGGCGCCGCGGTAGGTGCCCATGTTTTGCACGCCGGTATCGGGATCGCGGGTGATGCACAGCGTCGCGGTGAGGTAGGGGGCAGAGTCGAATCCGGGAGTGGATATCGGCACCGGCAGCCGCGCCAGCCCTTCGCCCGGCCGTAGCAGGTCCGCTCCTTTGATCACGACCTCCTGGCAAGCGCCGGATGCGACAACCATTGGCGGAATTGGGTTCGCGACCGCGTGCGTCCAGGCCTCGCCGATGTCGGCGACCGGCTTGCCCATGCCGACGGCGTAAATCTCCGAAGAGGCGGCCAGAGCGCCGACGGCGACCGGAATGTCATAACGTCGTCCCGCGCTATCGACGACATTGGTGAACAGAAAAGCCCGGCGGTCATCTTCGGCGAGCCCGCCTTGGAATTGCCAGCGCACCAGCGGGTGCAGCTCGCGGTCCTTGTCGATCGGCCGGTCGATGCGGGTGAGGAGGCCCCGCTCATCGAGCAAACGCAAATGCTCTTGAAAATCGAGCGGCGGGGCGCCGGTCTTGGTGTAATGAGGATTTTTCGCCGAAGCATCGAGCATGCGCTACTCCCGCAGCAAAGCTACAAGTCTCACAATACGGCACTACAGATGCTGCGCAATTTTGTTTGTCAGCGAAGGCCCAATCGCGTCCTCTCAATTGACCAAAAAGCCGAACAAAATCAACAGCTTTTACCGGGACTCCCGACCGGGCCCGTCGGTGGGCGGCTAGGATCGCTGCGGAGGCAAGTGACCTACTCGCCCGCTTTCATTTCCTCGATACAGCCTGAGAGTCGCTGCCGCCAGTCGGGGAGCCTCACGCCAAACCGTCTGCTCATACGCTCGCTGGAAAGAAGGGAATTCTTCGGCCTGGCGGCCGGCGTCGGATACTCTTCGCTCGAGACCGGCTTGAAATGTGGCACGCGTTGCAGCAAGCCGTGGCGCATTGCATCGTCCAGAATGGCTTTAGCAAAGCCATGCCAGCTTGTCGCTCCGGATGCAGTCAGATTGAAAATTCCCGAAGCAAAATCACCCGCGGCCTGTTCCTGGCGAGCCGCGCGAACAATCAGCGCCGTTGCGTCAGCAATGTCGCGCGCCCAGGTCGGCGCGCCGATCTGGTCATCGACAATGCGTAGTTCATCGCGTTCGTCCGCCAGTCGTAGGATCGTGCGCACGAAATTGTGGCCGCGCCCGGCATAGATCCAACTCGAGCGCAGGATGACGTAAGCGTCGCCGGCCTGGCGCATGGCGGTTTCGCCCGCCAATTTGCTACGCCCATAGGCGTTGATGGGATGCGGAACGTCCTCTTCGGTGTAGGGCGCCTGCTTCGTACCATCGAAGACGTAGTCGGTCGAATAGTGCACGAGCAGAATCCCCGCTTTGCGCGACTCATGCGCCAGCACGCCAACGGCCGTGCCGTTGACAGTGGTCGCAAGCTGTTCCTCCTGCTCCGCTCTATCGACCGCCGTGTAGGCAGCCGCATTCACTATGACGTCTGGTTTGATGTTACGAATGAGGTTAGGCAACAGTTCGGGCTGCGAAAGGTCGCATCCGTGCCGATCGAGAGCGACCACGTCGCCGAGCGATATCAAGTTTCGACTCAATTCCCATCCGACTTGGCCGCGCGCGCCCGTAACCAGCAGCCTCATGCAAAAACCTCGGCTTTGCCGAGCGGAAGTCCCAAGAGATCTTTCGCCGACAGGAACGGCGCGATGCCCTTGGGCCAATCGACTCCGATATCTGGATCGTTCCAAATCAAACAGCGCTCGTCGTCGGGCACATAATAGTCCGTTGTCTTGTAGAGAAATTCCGCCGCATCGCTCAGTACCAGGAATCCGTGTGCGAATCCCTCGGGAATCCAGAACTGCTTCTTGTTGGCCGCCGACAGCACGCCGCTGGCGAACTTTCCGAACGTCGGCGAACTCCGCCGCAGATCGACCGCCACGTCGAATACTTCGCCGGATACAACGCGTACCAACTTTCCCTGCGGTCGGTGGAATTGATAATGCAGCCCGCGCAGAACGTGTTTGACCGAACGGGAATGATTGTCCTGTACGAAGACAACGCTTCGTCCTACGGCATCGTCGAAACGTTCCTGGTTGAAGCTCTCAAAAAAGAATCCGCGCGCATCCTCGTAGATCGTCGGTTCCAGGAGCAACACGCCGGAAATCGCTGTCGTTGCAACCTTCATTGCTGCCGCTCGTCCAGGATCAAGCGACGGAGATACTGTCCATAACTCGTTTTGGCCAACGAATCCGCCATCCGCGCGACTTGATGCGCGTCGATCCAACCCTTGCCAAATGCGATTTCCTCCGGACAGGCGATTTTCACGCCCTGCCGATGTTCAATGGTCGCGACGAATTGACTGGCTTCAAGGATCGATTCATGGGTGCCGGTATCGAGCCAGGCATAGCCGCGTCCCAGGATCTCCACCTTGAGCTTGCCCGCCGCGAGATAGGCGCGGTTCACGTCCGTGATTTCCAATTCGCCGCGCGCGGACGGTTTTACGCGCCGTGCAATGCCGGCGGCTTCGTTGTCGAAAAAATATAAGCCCGTCACTGCGTAGTGCGACTTCGGTTTATGTGGCTTTTCCTCGATCGAAATTGCTTTCTGGTCCGTGCCGAACTCGACCACGCCGTAGCGTTGCGGATCGTTGACGCGATAAGCGAACACGGTTGCGCCGCTGGCGCGGTCGCAGGCGTCCGCCAACAACACCGGAAATCCGTGACCGTAAAAGACATTATCGCCGAGAATTAAGGCCACATCGTCCGCGCCGACGAAATCCGCGCCGATGATAAGAGCTTGCGCCAGTCCGTTAGGCGAGGGTTGAACGGCATATGAGAAACGAAGCCCCCACTGACTACCGTCACCGAGCAATTGCTCAAAGCGCGGCGTATCTTGTGGGGTGGAGATAATCAAAATGTCACGAATGTCGGCGAGCATCAAAGTCGAGAGCGGATAATAGATCATCGGTTTGTCGAAAATCGGCAGCAATTGCTTGGACACCGCCAATGTCGCGGGATGCAACCGGGTCCCCGCGCCGCCGGCGAGGATAATGCCCTTTCGTCCCTTCTTCTGCGTCACCAATATCGACCTTTATTGAGTGTCACCCAATAGTGCAGCATCTCTACCAGAGCGGGCAGTTTTGCCAAGGCCGGTTTCATTTGGACTACAAGGTGGCGGCTCACCGATTGGAATAGTTTTTTTGCAGCCAGTCGCGATAGGAGCCGCTGACAAAGCGATCGACCCATTTGGCATTGTCGAGATACCAGTGCACCGTCTTGCGGATTCCGGTCTCGAACGTCTCGGATGGCTTCCATCCTAACTCGTTTGCGATCTTCGCCGCGTCCATCGCATAGCGCCGGTCGTGGCCTGGACGGTCGGCTATGAATTCGATTTGCTGGCGATACGAGCCGCCACCCTTGCGTGGACGCTCGGCATCGAGAATATCGCATAGGGTGTGAACAACTTCGAGGTTCGTTTTTTCGCTGTTTCCGCCGATATTGTAGGTTTCGCCGATGCGTCCGCGGTCGAGCACGGCGCGGATGGCGGCACAGTGGTCAACTACATAGAGCCAATCCCTACGCTGCTGACCGTCGCCATAGATCGGCAATGGTAGACCCGTCAGCGCGTGATGGATCATCAAGGGGATGAGTTTTTCGGGGAACTGATAAGGGCCGTAATTGTTCGAGCAATTTGTGATCAGCGCCGGAAGCCCGAACGTGTGGCACCAGACGCGGACCAGATGATCGGACGCTGCTTTGGTCGCCGAGTAGGGGCTGTTCGGCAGATAACGGTTGGTCTCGGCAAAAGCCGGTTCGCCGACACCGAGAGAGCCGAAAACCTCGTCGGTGGAGACGTGCAAAAAACGAAACGCGGCTTTTTCCGGCGCTTTGAGGCTGTCGTAATGCGCTCGCGTTGCTTCCAATAATCGGAAAGTCCCTACAACATTGGTCGTGATGAAATCGGCGGGCCCGTGGATCGAGCGATCGACATGCGAACTCGGCCGCGAAATTGACCACGGCCGCGGGCCGGTGCTGCTTCAACACGTCTGCAACAAGCTCGCCGTCGCCAATGTCGCCGTAAATGAAATGGTGACGCGAGTCATTCATGACGCCCGCAAGATTATCAAGGTTGCCCGCATAAGTGAGCTTGTCGAGACTGACGACCGCGGGTAGGTCAAGACCGAGCCACTCGAGAACGAAATTTGCTCCGATAAAACCGGCCGCGCCCGTCACCAGGATCGACATTTGGTTGATCGAATTGGCCGGACTCATCTCAAATCCTTTTGAGCAAAGTTGCCACGAGCAAGCCGATATCGCCGATCAATCTTTGACGGTAGACGCCGGATCGCTTCAGATAATAGAGACGCTTCAGCAGCGGCGCCATCCGCGCTTTGGCGAACAACTGCAACACTTGGCTGTTTTGCGGCTGGATCAAATGGGCGGGCACGCGCTGGAGTGCGGCAATATTCATCGCATTCCAATCGCTAAAGCGTCCCTTCAGCATCGTGCAACTGGCCGCGCGCGCGAACTGGCGTTCTGACCCACCATCATTCTAAGGACTGGCATCGCTCCGCCTTATGGGCGTTTGGTCTTTGAGGGTAACCAAACAAAATGCTGCTAATAGCATTAAGGTACCTTTGTCAACGAAAGCGGCCGGTGCTTCGGCGACCCAGAGAGTCGGTGCTAGGTTCGAGTTGTCGGGCACCGCTAAGTGTGGGCATCTCTAAGTAACATTCAGAACGGCCAAGTCGCATTAGCTGGCTCACCGGAGCGTTATTCGTGTTGCCAATAGGAGCTTTTTGCGATGTCACGCTCGGTTGGTTGCGAACTTGGCCCGACGTCAGCCGAGAGCTTTTCTGACGGGTCCGATTTCAATAGGAACGCGGCGTTATCCCATAAAGGCCGTATTTCGCAGTCGACCATTGGCATGACATGGCTGCCCGGGTCCAGTTGGAGCACGGCGCCCCAAGAGCGCGGCGTAATGCTTCGCTTGCCATCCCAATTGAACAACGCTATTGGCGGCACCCGGTGCGCATCATGAACGACTGCCTCGCTCTTGCTCGCAAAGACCCGCAACTGACCGCCGCCGCGGCCATCGCCGTCATCGGCGCGCTCGGCATCGCCACGGTCTACGTCTTCCAATACGTCTTCTTGATCCTGCCGTGCCCGCTCTGCCTCGAGCAGCGGATCGCGTTCTATTTCAGCATTCCGCTGTCATCGATGTTGTGGCTTGGCGCCAAATACGGCGCCTCGCGCAAGGTCTTGCTGCTTGGGTTCCTGGCGATCATGCTCGCCATGTTGTGGAATACGGGGCTGTCGACCTATCACGCGGGCGTCGAATGGAAATGGTGGGCGGGCCCGAACGACTGTTCCGGGCCGATCAACGAATTTGGCAACGCGCGCGATATTATGAACCAGCTGCAGAACCGTATCAGCCTAATCCGCTGCGACGAGGCGGCTTGGCGGTTTTTAGGGATTTCGCTTGCCGGCTATGACGTGTTGCTCTCGTTCTTCTTGGCGGTGGTTGCCGCCTTGGGCGCCAAGACCACGCTCGCGCGCCACAGGCAGCCGAGCTAGATTAACGCGGAAATAATAGGATCAATCGCAATGGAAGTGGTCATCATCGGCGCCGGTATCAGCGGGTTGACGCTGGGTCTGATGCTGCAGCGCGCCGGCATCGCCTGCCGTATTTTCGAGGCGGCGCCCGAACTCAAGGCGGTCGGCGTCGGCATCAATATCCTGCCGCATGCCTCGCGCGAACTCTGCGCGCTCGGGCTCGAGGACGCGTTCGCCAAGGTTGCCGTCACCACGCGCGAATATTGCTTCTATAACCGCTTCGGCCAGTACATCTACAGCGAGCCGGCCGGTCGCTTCGCCGGCTACGACGTGCCGCAATTCTCCATTCACCGCGGCGATCTGCAGACGGTGCTGCTGGAGGCTTTCATTGCGCGCGCCGGCCGCGACAAGGTGATCCTCGGCCACAAGTGCACGCGGGTCGACTACGACGGCGATAAGGCGGTCGCCTATTTCGAGGACGTCAACGGCAAGCAGCTAGCCCCGCAGCGCGGCAGCGTCGCTATTAGCGCCGAGGGCATTCATTCGAGCTTACGCAAGCAGCTTTATCCCAACGAAGGCCCGCCGAAATATTCCGGCATCAACATGTGGCGCGGCGTCACCCGCTGGCAGCCGATCATGTCCGGCGCCAGCATGATCCGCGTCGGCTGGCATCATCCGGCCAAGCTCCTGATCTATCCGATCCGCAACAACATCGACGCGCAGGGCCGTCAACTGGTGAACTGGGTCTGCGACATCGAGACGCCGCAATACAAACCGCGCGACTGGAATAGGGGCGGGCGGCTGGAAGATTTCCTCCCGGCTATGGCCGACTGGCATTTCGATTGGCTCGACGTGCCGGAATTCATCCACTCGGCCGACGCCATCCTGGAATATCCGATGGTCGACCAGGATCCACTGCCGCGCTGGAGCTTCGGCCGGCTGACGCTCTTGGGCGATGCCGCGCATCCGATGTACCCCCGCGGCGCGAACGGCGGCGCGCAGGCCATTCTCGATGCACGCGCGCTCGCCGATGCACTCACCGCCAATGCCGATCCGGTCGCCGCACTCTGGGCCTACGAGGCCAAGCGCCTGCCCGCCACGTCCGAGGTTGTGCTGGCCAACCGCAAGGCGCCGCCCGACGCCATTTTGCAGGAGGTCTATCGGCGTACCGGCGACAAGCCCTTCAAGAACATCGACGACGTCATCAGCCGGACGGAACTTGTCGCTCTATCGGAGAGTTACAAGCGGGTCGCCGGCTACGACAAGGAACGGCTGAAACGCGCATGATCCCGAAAGGTGGGAGCCGGTTTTCGAATAAGATCATGCGCGAAAATGAAAAACTGGGCTGAAAAAACTAACGACCACGAAAACGAATTAGGTGCGCGTACATCCGGCGTCACCGTCTTCATTTCGTGGCCGCTCAATGACGGAACCCTCTCAGGCTCAACATCACCATCTGATCGTGAATAGGTAGCCGCAAGTTCCTCAGCAAGGGTTCAGCAAATCATGAGCAAGACCGCCGGCTACACCGGCACGGCGAGGACGTTGCATTGGCTGATCCTTGCCCTGCTGATCGTCCAGTTCATCGTCGCCTGGACCATGCCGGACATCAAGCGCGACACCAAACCCGACACGCTGATCAACCTGCACCTCTCGATCGGAATCATCGTTCTGGCTGTTGGCGTCATTCGCCTGGCCTGGCGGGCGACCCACGCCGAGCCGCCGCCAGAAGACGGCGTGCCGCCGTGGCAGGTACAGTCCGCCCGCGTCATCCATTGGCTGCTATATCTGCTGCTGTTCGTGGTGCCGATCTTGGGCTGGATCAACGCCTCCTGCCGCGGCTTCCCGGTCATCATGTTCGGGCTCGAACTGCCGAAGCTGATCGGCACGCGCGTGCCCGGCTGGGGCTGGACCGGCGATGTGCACAGCATCCTCGCCGAATACGGGCTGCTGGTGCTGGTCGGCCTGCATGTCGCGGCCGCGCTCTATCATTATTTCGTCCGCCGCGACGGCGTGCTGCAGCGGATGTGGCCTACTCGTATCTGAGCGCTTCGATTGGATCGAGGCGCGCGGCTTTGCGTGCCGGATAGTAGCCGAAGAAAATCCCGACCGCCGCCGAGAACAGGAAACCGCCGGCAATGGCCGTGGGTGAGATCGGCGCCGACCAGCCGAAAATGAGCGAGATCGCCAGCGAAAAAACCGCGCCCATAATGATTCCGGCGATGCCGCCGGTCACGCTCAGGAACACCGCCTCGGCGAGGAATTGCAGCAGCACGTGCAGCCGGCGCGCGCCGATCGCCATGCGCAGGCCGATCTCGCGCGTGCGCTCGGTTACCGACACCAGCAGGATGTTCATGATGCCGATGCCGCCGACGAGCAGGGAAATCGAAGCGACGGCGGCGAGCAGGATCGCCATGATGCGGCTACTGCCCTCGGCCGTTTCCGCGATCTGGCTTAAGTTTCGTACTGTGAAGTCATTGACGTCGCCCGGCTTGATGCGGTGGCGGCGCGCCAGCGTCTGCGTCACTTCCTGCACCGCCGGCTGAACCTGCGACTGATCCATGGCCTGGACATACATAGAATTGACGAAACCGACGAGACGCGGTTGCAGGCCATAGGGATTCGGTGGCGGCGGATAAACCCATGTATCGGCATTTTGTTGGGTCGGCGCGGCAACTCCCAGAACTTTACGCTCCGCGGTGCTGAACGGGATCATGACGAGATCATCCTGGTCGGTGCCGAATTGCGATTGCCCTTTGGCGGCCAGAATGCCGATCACGCGCATGGGCACGCTCTTGACCTGCACGGATGCGCCGACCGGGTTCTCATTGGCGCCAAACAATTGGAGCGCCACCGTCTGGCCGAGAACGACCACCAGCGCCGCCTGGCTTATATCGTCGGCGGAAATGCTGCGGCCGTTCGCGATCTGCCAGTTGGTCATTGGCGGATAATTGGGGCTCACCCCCTGAATGCCGGTCGTCCAGTTCTGCCCTGCATATTGCACCTGCCCGGACTGGCGGATCAGATAGCCAACGCCGCGCACCGCGGAAGCCTCGCGCCGGATCGCCTGCGCGTCGCTGACCGTCAGCGTCGACGCGCTTCCAAGCCCGCCCCGCACGCCGCCGGTCGTCGTTGCGCCGGGCACTATCACGACAAGATTGGTGCCGAGGCTTGCAATCTGCTTGAGCACCGCCTCATTGGCTCCCTGTCCGACCGCCACCATGGCGATCAGCGCCGCGACGCCGATGAATACCCCCAGCATTGTCAGCAATGAGCGCATCTTGTTGCGGTTGATGGCCTGCAGCGCTGCCGCCATAACCATCAGCGCGAAGGCCCAAATGGCGCCCAATTGGCTCACTGATGGCGTAGCTTCATGCGGATGCAAAAGGGACAAGTCACCGAGCGTCTGCTTCGCTGCCGCCGGACCGAGCGCCACCGACGTGCGTTTCTTTTCATCGGAAATGATTTGACCGTCACGCATGGTCAGCATGCGATCCGCATAGGCGCCTATATCCGCCTCGTGGGTGACGACGATGATGGTGACACCGTGTTCGCGGTTGAGCGCCGTCAGCGTCTGCATGATCTCATGCGAGGTGCGGGTATCGAGGTTGCCGGTCGGCTCGTCGGCTAGCAGCAAGCTTGGATCGTTGATCAAGGCCCGGGCCATCGCCACGCGCTGCTGCTGGCCCCCGGAGAGTTGTCCCGGAGTATTGCGCTCCCGTTCGCCTAAACCGACGGCTTTCAGCGCCGCCCGTGCTCGCTCGGTCCGCGAGGCCGCGCCCGGGGGGCCTGACGCCGCATAGAACAAGGGCAATGCGACATTCTCGATTGCGCTGGTGCGCGCGAGCAGATTGAAGCTCTGGAACACGAAGCCTAGACGTTCACTGCGGATACGCGCGAGATCCGGTTCGCCAAGCTTCGCAACATCGATACCTTCCAGATAATAATGCCCGCTCGACGGCCGGTCGAGGCAGCCGAGGATCGACATCAGTGTCGATTTGCCAGATCCCGACGACCCCATGATGGCGACAAATTCGCCACGTTCGACAACGAGGCTGACGTTATTGAGCGCGTGCACGTCGACGTCGCCGACATGGTATGTCCGCGAAACGCCAACGACTTTAATGACGGGTTCCGCCATGGCCGTTTGCCCTTAGAACCGCGGGCGCGGCGACTGAGCGGCCCCGGCGCCACGCTGCTCGGCGGTGATGATCAAATCGTCCGGCTTTAGCTCGCCTTTGACGATTTCGGTGAAGGTGTCGTCGTCGAGACCCGCGGTCACGGGCACGGCCACCGGCTGGCCGTCGCGCAACACCCAGACTTGCGCCTGGCCCTGGACATTGGCCGCCGCCGACCCGCCGGGCGAATAGCGCAGCCCCTGGCTCGGCACGCGAACGACGTCGGTGTGCTGTTCGGTGACGATCCGCGTCGCCGCCGTCATGCCGGGCTTGAGCGCCAAATCGGTATTGTCGATGCCGACTACGACGTCATAGGTCACGACGTTCTGCACCGTTTGCGGCGACTGCCGCACCTGGTTCACGGCGCCGTCGAACGTGCGCTTGGGGAATGCATCGACGGTGAAGCTCGCTTTGTTGCCCTCTTTGACTCCGCCAATATCGCTCTCGCTTACATTAGTATCGACCTGCATCTTGGTGAGGTCGGTGGCGATCAGAAAAAGCGTCGGCGTTTGGAAACTGGCCGCCACCGTCTGCCCCATGGTGACATTGCGCGACACCACCGTGCCGTCAACCGGTGAGACGATATTGGTGTAGTCGAGATTGACTTGCGCGGCATCAAGCGCGGCTTGGCGCTGCTGGATGGTCGCCTCATCGAACGCGATCGTTGCCAGTGCCTGATCGTAAGTGCTCTTGGCATTATCATACGTGTCTTGGGAGACCGCTTTGGTCTGAACGAGCTTGGCGGCGCGATCCAGGCCGAGTTTGGTGTAAGCGAGGTTGGCCTTGTCCTTTTCGAGTTGCGCTTTGGCGACCGCAAGGTTCGCTTTGTTCTGGTCGACCACGGTCTGATAGGGGCGCGGATCGATCGTGGCGCAGATCTGCCCCTTTTTCACCTGCGTGTTGTAATCGCACTGAAGATCTTGGATCACGCCAGAATCGTATGCTCCCACGATGATCGTGAGCACGGGATTGACGGTGCCGGTCGCCGTCACCGCGCGCGTTACCGCGCCGGTCGTGACCGGAGCAGTGGTGTATTGCACGGCGCTGGTGCCGCTCGACAGCCACCAGGCGATGCCGACAGCGGCGATGAGCGCGAGCGCAAGCACGCCGCCGATCAGCCACATTTTCCGCGGTCTTGGGCGGGCCGACACCAGCGGGACCGGCACGAGCACCACGGGCGTCGCCGCTTGAAGCTCGGTCGTCTCAGTCGGCTTGTTCACACCGCGAACTCCATCTGACGCGCCCCCAGCGGGAAGCACGCTAGCGGATGCGCGCGCCATGTCGTTGACGCGCGTCAAATCCAGGCAAATTCAGGAAAATTGGGCCGGAACGGCCCGGCCCATGGCCGGCGCCTTACGGTTCCAGTTCGGTGTCCCAATAGAGGTAGTCGAGCCAGCTCTCGTGCAGGTAGTTGGGCGGGAATGCCCGCCCATTGCGGTGCAGATGCTGCACCGTCGGCTGGAACGGCATCTGCGAGGGCCACATCTTAGCCTCGGTCGGCGTCAGGTTACCTTTGCGCAGATTGCAGTCCGAGCAGGCAGTCACCACGTTGATCCAGGTGGTGTGGCCGCCGCGCGAGCGCGGCAGCAGATGGTCGAACGTGAGGTCCTCGCGGTCGCCGCAATATTGGCAGGAGAAGCGGTCGCGCAGGAACACGTTGAACCGCGTGAAGGCCGGATGGGTCGATGGCTTTACGAAGGTCTTGAGCGACACCACGCTCGGCAGCTTCATTTCGAAGCTGGGGCTGTGCACCAGGCGGTCGTAATTGGCGACGATGTTCACGCGTTCGAGAAACACCGCCTTGATCGCGTCCTGCCAGGACCACAGCGACAAGGGGTAATAGCTCAGCGGCCGGAAATCCGCGTTAAGCACCAGCGCCGGAAATCCGCTGGGCGAGACGTGCACGTTCAAGCGAGGCTCCTCTACGACCTCCTTATGGCCGCCGCCACGCGGCCTACCCGCTAGTAATAGGGCAGCGTGACAGGATTGTGAAGTCGGGGGAGGGCGTTACCCGCAAGTGGCTCAGTTCCGTGCGAAATGGCGTGCGATGAACTCGCCGCCCTGGCGCAGGCCTTCCTGGTCGATGCCGTGGCCGATTCCGGACGAGATGTGCCATTCGGCTGGGATGTCGAGCGCGGCCAGCCCCTGTCCGGCATGGAACACCGCCTGCACCGGGATGAGCTCGTCCTGATCGCCATGGATGAGCAGCACCGGCGGCTTGGCTGTGATCTCGGCGGCGAATTTCTCCGGCTCGACGTCCTCCGGCACCACCAGCATGCCGGAATAACCGACAATGGCGGCAGGCCTCACCGCCCGCCGTAGGCCGACATGCAGCGCCATCATGGTGCCTTGGGAAAATCCGACCAGCGCCAGCGCCGAAGGCGGGAGTTGCCGCCGCTGCAATTCGGCGTCGAGAAACGCGTTGAGCACCGGCGCCGCGGCTTGCACGCCGACCCAGCGCTCATTCGGATCGCGGAAAGTGAGGGGAAACCATTCACGCCCCACCGGCGCCTGTCCGCACGGGCGCGGCGCGTGCGGCGCCACGAAGGCGGCTTCCGGCAACAGGCCCTGCCAGGCGCGGCTGATGTCGATCAGGTCGTTGCCGTCGGCGCCATAGCCGTGCAGGAAGACGACAAGCTGCTTTGGCTTGCCCGAGCGCGGCTCGATGCGCGGGCCGTCGAGATCAGCCATTTCTGGATTTCCTTGTCGCTGTTTTCTTCTTCGCTGGCGGCTTCTTGGTTGCCGGTTGGAGCGATATTCCCTCACGCCGCTTGACGACGTGATAATAGGCCCAAAGCAGGTGCGCCGCCACGCCGCGCCAGGGCCGCCAGGCCTCGGCGATCTTGATGAGCGTCTTGGGGTCCGGCCGCTTGCGCAAATTCAGCGCGATGCGCGCGGATTCCTGCACCGCCAGATCGCCGGCGGGAAACGCATCGGCATGACCAAGGCAGAACAGCAGATAGATGTCGGCGGTCCACGGGCCGACCCCGTGCAGCGCGGTCAGCGCGGCATGTGCCGCGTCGGCCTCCATGTTTCCAACCGCGGTCAAATTGATGTGGCCCTTGGCGAGCGCCTTGCCAATCTCGCGGATCGCTTTGATCTTGGGCGCCGACAGGCCGAGCCGCTTGAGCTTATCGGTGCGCGCCTTGCGCACGGTGTCGTGGTGAAATGGATCGAACGCCGCAAGAAGCCTTGCGCGGATCGCGGCGGCGCTCGCGGTCGACAGCTGTTGCCCGCAGATGATCGCGCACAGTCCGGCAAAGCCAGCTTCGCGCCGGCGCAGGCTGAAGGCGCCGGCCTTGTCGGCGACCGGCTTGAGACGCGGGTCGGCGAGGATCAGCTGGGCTAAGCCCGCCTGCAGATCGGCCTCGGTGTGAAGGAAATGGGTCATGCGCTATCGGTGTAGCAAGCGAGACGCTAGATAGAAAAGGCATGCCACCCGTTTTCCGCTTCGCGCCGTCGCCCAACGGCTATCTGCATCTCGGCCATGTGCTGTCGGCGCTGCTCAACGCTGACATGGCGAAGGCTATGAGCGGACGGTTGCTGCTGCGCATCGAGGATATCGACGAGACGCGTTGCCGGCCGGAATTCGAGACGGCAATCTACGAGGATCTGGCCTGGCTCGGCCTCGCCTGGGAGCAACCGGTACGGCGGCAGTCCGGGCACTACGGCGACTACCGCACGGCGCTGGCCCGGTTGGATGCCATGGGTCTGGTCTATCCGAGTTTCGAAAGCCGCGCCGAGATTGCGCGGCTGGTGGCGGAGCGCGAGGCGAAGTCCTCTTGGCCGCGCGACCCCGATGGCGCGCCGCTCTATCCCGGCGATGCGAAAACTCTTGCCCCCGCCGAGCGCGCCCGCCGCATGGCCGCCGGAATGCCCTACGCGCTGCGCCTCAATATGGCCGCCGCGCTCAAGCGCACCGGCCCGCTTGCCTGGCAGGAGACCGGCGCCGGCCCTGCGGGCGAGACCGGCACCATCGCCGCCGACCCCGCGGCCTGGGGCGACGTGATCCTGGCCCGCAAGGACTCGCCCACCAGCTATCACCTGGCGGTGACGGTCGACGACGCCGCGCAGGGCGTCACCGACGTGGTGCGCGGGCGCGACCTTTTCCACGCCACGGCCGTCCACCGCCTGTTGCAGGCGTTGCTCGGCTGGCCAGCACCGCGCTACTACCACCACCGTCTGATCCTCGATGCCGAGGGCCATAAGCTGTCGAAATCGACGCTCGCCACCGGCTTGCGCGAACTTCGCGCGCAAGGCGCGACGGCGGCCGATGTCCGTAAGCTGGCCGGGCTCGATTGAGCGCGACTTCCGTGGCATGGTCGGCCCGGGGTAGGGGATGGTGAAGCGTAAGGGTCGAATACGGCCGCGTAAGCGGCCTCGGGCAAAGCCACGTCGGGCGAGATTGCAGCAGCGCGCGGTGGAGGTCGCGCTCGCCGGCGTCGTGCACGATATCCGCACACCGCTAACCGGGATCGTCGCGCTGTCCGAGCTGTTGGCCACTTCCGATATCGGCGCGCGCGAACGCGCCTGGGCCGCTGCCATCAAGAACGGCGCCGAACACCTGTCGGCGCTCACGACCCTGATCGTCGATGCGGTCAAGACCGATGCCGCAGGCCTCACCTTGCGGTACGAGCCGTTCGCGCCGCGCCATCTCGCCGAGGCGGTCGGCACCGCGCTCGCCGCGCGCGCCGGCAACAAGGGCATCAAGACTGAGATCGCGATCGCCGACGACCTGCCCGCACTGGTCGCCGGCGACGCGCTGCGCCTGCGCGCGGTGCTGGAAAACCTCGCCGACAATGCGGTCAAGTTCACGCATGAAGGCACCGTCGTGTTCACCGCCGGCGCCAAGCCCGCCGGCCGCAAACGTGTCCAGTTGGTGTTCACCGTCGCCGACACCGGCATCGGCGTCGATCCGCACGACGTCAAAAATCTGTTTCGTCCGTTCGCGCAGGCGAGCGAGGCGGTGGCGCGCCGTTACGGCGGCGCCGGCCTCGGCCTGGTCTTCGTCAAGCGCGTGGCCGAGGCCATGGGCGGCGATTTGCGCGTGACCAGCAAGCCGGGGCACGGAGCCAGTTTCAGCCTCAGCGTGCCGGTTGATCGCGTGGAGGCCGGCGCGCAGACCGAACTCGCTGGCGCGCAGGCCACGACCACGCGCGCTTTGTCGATCCTGTGCGCCGAGGACAACCCCTATGGACGGGTCGTGATGAACACGATCCTTACCGAACTCGGCCACCGCGCCGACTTCGTCGAAAGCGGCGAGGCGGCAATCGATGCCGTCTCGCGCGGCAGCTATGATGCCGTGCTGATGGACGTCGTGCTCGCCGGCCTCGACGGCATCGGCGCGACGCGGCGCATTCGCGCGTTACCGGGCAAGGCGGGGCGGATCGCGGTGATCGGTATTTCCGGCCGCATCGAGACCGGCGAAGAGACCGCCGCGCGCGCCGCCGGGATGGATTTCTATTTCATGAAACCGGTTAGCCCCAGCAGGCTGGCGCAGGCGCTGGCGACAATTGCCCCGCCGCTATCTCAAAAGTGAAAGTTCAACGCGGCGCTGCCGTCGTTCCCTCAATTTGAACCTTTTTCGCGGTCCCCGCGACACACCTAAGCCGGCGAAATACGGCAGGTGGAGGGGGCTGTGAACGACGACGAAATGAAACCTGCGCGTGCCCGCGGCGAAGCCGGCCGGGCAAGCGCCAGCGGGATACGCGCGGCCCGCCTGCACACGATCAAATCCGATATTTTGGAAAATCTTCGCCAACTCAGCTTTTCGATTCATGGGGTAGCCAGCCGCCACGGAATCACCGTCAGCTATGTCCGGCAGTTGTTCGCCGCCGAAGGCATCACCTTTACCGAATTTGTCTTGCAGCAACGCCTCGCAGCTGCCCATCTGATGCTGCGCGATGCGCGTTTTGCAGATCGCAGCATCAGTGCTGTCGCGTTTGAGATCGGTTTTGGCGACTTGCCCAACTTCAACCGAGCTTTTCGCCGCCGGTATGGCATGAAGCCGTCGGAAATGCGCGAGAAGATCCAAAGCGATGGGCAAAACTGAAGCTTGAGCGAACAGGCAGCGTCTGGCGACGTATCAAACGTTATTTGCGCCGTTCGCTTGGTCGACGATGCGCACTACATCGCTCATGATGCGATTCAATTCGAAATCCTTCGGCGTATAGACCGCGGCGACGCCGGATTTCGACAGCGCTGCCGCGTCCTCCGGCGGAATGATGCCGCCGACCACCAGCGGCATCGTCATGCCGGCGTCCTTCATGCGCGCGACCACGTCTTGCACCAGCGGCAGATGGCTGCCCGACAGCACGGAGAGCCCGATCACGTGCGCCTTTTGTTTTTGCGCGGCCTCGACGATCTCCTCCGGCGTCAGCCGGATGCCCTCGTAGACCACTTGCATGCCGGCGTCGCGCGCGCGCACCGCGATCTGCTCGGCGCCGTTGCTGTGGCCGTCGAGGCCCGGCTTGCCGACCAGGAAGGTGAGGCGGCGGCCGAGCTTCCTTGAGACGCGATCGACGTCGGCGCGGATATCGTCGAGCCCTTCGACGTCGTTGCGCATGGCGCGGCCGACGCCGGTCGGCGCGCGGTATTCGCCGAACGACTCGCGCAGCGTCCAACCCCACTCGCCGGTGGTGACGCCGGCTTTGGCGCAGGCGATCGACGGTGGCATGATGTTACTCCCCGTGGTCGCCGCGCGTTTCAACGCGGAGAGCGCCTCGGCAACCGCTCTGCCGTCGCGCTGCGCGCGCCAGGCTTTAAGCCGCTCGAGCTGGTCGCGCTCGGCGTCTTCCGACACCGTCATGATCGAATCGATGCCGCCGGTGAGCGGCGAGGGTTCGGTTTCGAGATATTTGTTGACGCCGACCACGACCTGCTCGCCGCGCTCGATCGCCTCCAACCGCGCGGTGTTCGACTCAACGAGCCGTTGTTTCATGTAGCCCAACTCGACCGCCGCCACTGCACCGCCCATCTCGTCGATGCGCTTGAGCTCTTCTTTCGCCTGCTGCTTGAGGTCGTCGACCTTGCACTCGATCTCGGCCGAGCCGTCGAAAATGTCGCCGTAGTCGAGCAGGTCCGTCTCGTAGGCGAGGATCTGCTGCATGCGCAGCGACCATTGCTGGTCCCATGGCCGCGGCAACCCAAGCGCCTCGTTCCAGGCCGGCAGTTGCACGGCACGGGCGCGCGCGTTTTTCGATAGCGTCACTGCCAGCATCTCGATGAGGATGCGCGCGACGTTGTTTTCCGGCTGCGGTTCGGTCAGCCCGAGCGAATTCACCTGCACGCCGTAACGGAACAGCCGCTGCTTGGCGTCGGTGATGCCATAGCGGTCGCGTGTGATCTCATCCCACAACTCGACGAAGGCGCGCATCTTGCACATCTCGGTGATGAAGCGCAGGCCCGCATTGACGAAGAAGGAGATGCGCCCGACCACCTCGCCGAATTTCTCCTGACTTACCTCGCCCGAATTCTTCACTGTATCGAGCACTGCGACCGCCGTCGCCAGCGCGAAGGCGAGTTCCTGCACCGGCGTCGCCCCCGCCTCCTGCAAATGGTAGGAGCAGATATTCATCGGGTTCCACTTCGGCAATTCGGTTGTGGTGAAGATCGCCACGTCCTTGATCAGCCGCATCGACGGCGCTGGCGGAAACACGTACGTGCCGCGCGACAGATATTCCTTGATGATGTCGTTCTGAATGGTGCCGGTGAGCGCGGCGCGCGGCGCGCCCTGCTCGTCGGCAACCGCTATGTAGAGCGCCATCAGCCACGCCGCGGTGGCGTTGATGGTCATCGAGGTGTTCATGGTGCCAAGCGGAATGCCCTCGAACAGCGCGCGCATGTTGCCGAGGTGATTGACCGGCACGCCGACCTTGCCGACCTCGCCCTTGGCCAGCACGTGGTCCGAGTCGTAGCCGGTCTGCGTCGGCAGATCGAAGGCGACGGAAAGGCCGGTCTGGCCCTTGGCCAGGTTCTTGCGATAAAGCGCGTTGGAGTCAGCGGCCGTGGAATGGCCGGCGTAGGTGCGGAAGATCCATGGTTTGTCGCGCATCGGTCGCCTGCAAGCGACAGTGTGGCCTAGCCTTTGTTGCAATGCAACATAGGTTCAGCACGCAATTTCTAGGCTGTGAACGCTGCCCGGCCAGTCGCATCAGCCCGCACCGGTTCCGTGTTCCCTTCAGTGGCGGCGGAAAGCGGAAATCTTGCAAACGCCATGCCGTCATCGAGAACGGAAATGCCTACTTCACTGCGTCACAAGCAGTTCGGGTCGAAATTCAAAGTGCATCGTATCGAAGTGGTACCACTTCCCGCCCCAAATGAATCCGTGCTTTTCGAAGATCGTGACGATCTCTTGCGGCATGCGGTTGCGATAGACGATGCGGTCGCCATGGGGCCGCCAGTACCAATAATCCGAGAAGGCGGTGTTGAGATCGATAGCGATGCCGTAGCCGTGCGCGCTCGGCTGGCCGGTGTCCGCCACGGCGCGGCAATTGTAGGTGCCGGCGATCGGGTATGCGGCGCGCTTGATCTTGTCAGGCAGTGCGTCGATCTCTGCCGATACCGCGCGCAATTGCTCGTCGACGTGGTTCACCGACGTAACGCGGATTGATTTGCCCCAAGTCTTATTGCGTAAAGTCTTGGGCAGCCATGCGACGGAGACGAGGTGCGACGATACCTCGCCCTTTTTGCAGTCGCCGTACATCTTCGTGAAGAAGCCGGCATTGCGGAAACGGCCCGGATCGGCATTGACGACCGGAGGCTTTTCAAGCGGGCCGCGCGGATACGGGATGCGAAACTGATCGACGATGGAAGCGCGCTGGAGGAGTTCCGAAAACGATTTGCCATCGGCGCTGTCGGCTACCGGCGTGACTGTTCCATCGCGCCAACGTAGCGTATTAGCGTCATGCCCGGCGAACGCGTCGGGGTAGGCCGCGACCAGCCGATCGAGCGCGGATCCAACCCGATCGTCCTGCGCAAGAATAGGCGTGGCGCCCGCAAGCAGCGCGAGGCCGACCAAGAAGGCGAGCTTGGTCACTGCACTGGCCGCTTAAGCGTGTGCCGGCCAGTGCCGCTCGCGGAACCAATTCCGGTACTTCGTCATCTTCGCTCGCTGCGCCGCCGGCGCGTGCCGCTTGCAGGTCGAGGCCTCGTCGCTCTTATCCGGCGCGGCCCAGCGCAGCTCGACGCAATCGTTCGGATTGTAGGACATCTCGAGCGCCGCCGAACGATCGATGACGTCCTTGAGCGACAGCGTCCACTGCGAGCCGTCGCTGCGCGTATAGGTAAACTTGCGCGCCGCAAGCTCCGATGCGAGCACGCTCTGCAATTCGGCCTTCACGTCGGCGACGCTTTTGTCCTTCGGCATCGCGTAGCGGTCAGGCCGCCGCGTCACGTGGTCCGGATAGCCGCGCACCACGTCGATCGCGATCAGCAGGCGGAAATCGCGCGCCGGCGTGGAGAAATCCTCCCACGGGCCGCTGGTCTCGAAGATCGCCGCGCCGTCCGGCATCGCCGCCTCGCCTTTGCCGCTGTTCTGGAACTTGCGCCCGTTCTCGACCGCCGTGACGCGCGTCTTGATCTGCTCCTCGAGCGAGGTGATCGCTTCCTTCATCGCCCGCAACGGATCGAGCGGCGCCGGCGACATCACTTCGTCCATGCGGTCGTAAAAGTCTTCGAGCCCGAGCTTCGACTGCTCGAGCGAAAAATCGCCGTACTGCGGATTCTTGGCGATTTCGGCGTTGGTCAGCCGCCGCAAGTCGCCCTTCTCGCTGCGCACGATCGGGCGGAAGCGCTTGAAGCCGGGGTTGCCCAGCGTCGGATCGTGCACGAACAGAAAATTGCCGCGCCAGAAACGCTTGCGCGTGACCGACCCGTCGGGCTCAGCGTCGACCGCGAGGAAGACGCCCGCTGCGCCGTCTTTCTGCGGCACGCGCCGCACCAGCATCAGCACGTGCCCGTAAGGATCGGCGTAGATGGTGCCGGGGCGCAGCGTCTCCTGCTTCAGCGGCACGGTATAGAAATCGGTGTTATCGTCGCTCGCCAGCGTGCGCACGGCGCCGGACTGAACGGCGTCGCCGACAACCGGCAAATACCGGGCGAACGACACTGCAAGACCCGGTTGCTTCCCCGCAGCTTCGCCCGATGTGGTTTTTTGTTTGGCCGAGACGGGGCGCGAGGCGTCGGGGTTCTCAATGCTGAACCACTGGTAGCACTTCGGCGGCGTGCCGCCGCCGCCGCGCGAGCACCGCGAATAGCCGAACGGCAGGCCCATCTTGAATGCGAAATAGGCGCGCAGATAGTACACCATATCGGTGCAGTCGGGCTTCAGCGCCATCGGAATTTTGTCTTCGCCGAGGCCCAGCGAGTTGAACAGGATGTTGCGCGACTTGTCGCGCAGCACGTTGTAGAGCGCCGGCCACGACGGCTCCTGGTCGAGCGGGGCGTCGAACAGCTTCTCGATCCAGGCGGAGAACAGATTTTCCGTCGCGCGATTCCATGAATTGCGTATGGGCCAGAGGCTCCCCGGCGTTGCGCTTAGCCCCGGCGGCTTGGTATCGCGCACGGCGATGTCGCGCGTGATCTTGCCGCATGCGGCAGCAGCGTCGTTGCGTGTCAGCGTCGCATGCCAGGTCCCCGCGGCCGGCGCGGCAACCTCGGCGAACCAGACATAAGGCGGCCCGTCGAGCCGGTCGTGAGATGTGGCGGCGATGTTGCCGTCGGGCGCGATTAGCGACAGCTCGCCGTCAACTGGCTTTTCCGTGGCGATGATGACGCGCAAGGGCACGCCTTTCCACGGCGCGAGCGGCGAGGACAGGACCGCGAGCCCGACCGCGTCCTCGCAGGTTTCCGCTTGCGCGCTCGCGACAGGGGCGATGAAAATTGCGCCCGTCATCAGCGACAACGCCGTCACAGCAACGGTAGACCGGCGTGCTCGAAACAATTGAGTCCCCATCCTAAAGCGCTCCCTTGGCCGCAATTATTATCGCGGACGCTTTGGCCGAATTATAGCAAAATCCGTCACCAGGCGAATGCGGCGGCGGCATCCTCGGCCTGGAACTCACTGTAAAAGCCGGCAGAGCTCACTGCCTGTCGCCGGCGAAATGCGATTTTCGCGCTAATTCGTTTACCGCGCTGTGAGTTGGAAAGGCCTTAACCCTCGCCGAAAGGGCCATCCGTTCGGACGAAGGGCGAGCCTCGCCCTTCGCCCGCGCGCTGGAGCGCGATCCGGCGCTAGCGTTTTATCAGCCGGATGATGAACAAGAGGATGCAGGCGCCGACGGTCGCGATGACGATCGCGGTGAGCCACCAGGGTCCGATACCGGGGAGACGGAGCACACCCCACAGCCACGAGCCGATGAAGGCGCCGATGATGCCGATGATAATGTCGCCGATAATACCGAAGCCGCCGCCCATGATCTTGCCGGCCAGCCAGCCGGCGACCAAGCCGATGACCAGAATGACGATAATGCTGTTCGTTGCCATCATGACGGCGTTCTCCCCGGGTGCGATCTCGCGGACCTTCGTGCGCGGCGCAATTGCCGGCAGCGGGCCGCGGCCCCGGCTCATTCAACATGAAAGCCGTGAGTGCGTCGATACCGGCAAGGCAGGTTAAACGAAATGTTGCATTGCAACATAAATTGCGTCAGACTATTTAGAGCGCAGGGAGAATTTCGATGGCGGCCGTGGCACAGATGAAGAGCGTGGCTCCGCTCAAAGACCTCTATGACATCGGAGAGATTCCGCCGCTTGGACATGTGCCTGAGAAAATGCACGCCTGGGCGATCCGCAAGGAACGCCACGGACCGCCCGACAAATCGTTCCAGCTCGAAGTGGTGCCGACCTGGACGATCGGCGAGGACGAGGTGCTGCTGCTGGTGATGGCCGGCGGCGTCAACTACAACGGCATCTGGGCCGGCCTCGGCCAGCCCGTTTCCACCCTCGACGTGCACAAGCATCCATTTCATATCGCCGGGTCAGACGCCTCCGGCGTGGTCTGGGCGGTCGGCAGCAAGGTGCATCGCTGGAAGGTCGGCGACGAGGTCATCGTCCACTGCAATCAGGACGATGGCGACGATGAGGACTGCAATGGCGGCGATCCGTTGCTGTCGCCCTCGCAGCGCATCTGGGGTTACGAGACGCCGGACGGTTCGTTCGCGCAATTCTGCCGCGTGCAGTCGCGGCAATTGATGCACAAGCCGAATCATCTCTCCTGGGAAGAGTCGGCCTGCTACACGCTCACGCTCGCCACCGCCTACCGCATGCTGTTCGGCCATTCGCCGCACACGCTCAAGCCGGGCGACAACGTGCTGGTGTGGGGCGCCTCTGGCGGGCTCGGCGTGTTCGGCTTGCAATTGGTGGCAGCCTCGGGCGCCAACGCCATCGCGGTCGTATCCGACGAATCGAAAGCGGAATACGTCTTCAATCTCGGCGCCAAAGGCGTGATCAATCGCAAGGATTTCAAGTGCTGGGGCCAGATGCCGGCGGTCAATACGGCGGAATACAATGAATGGACCAAGGAAGCACGGCGCTTCGGCAAGGCGATCTGGGACATCACCGGCAAGCGCGACGTCGATATCGTGTTCGAGCATCCGGGCGAGGCGACCTTCCCGGTTTCCTGCTTGGTCGTGAAGCGCGGCGGCATGGTCGTGTTCTGCGCCGGTACTACCGGCTACAACCTCACCTTCGACGCACGCTATGTCTGGATGCGGCAGAAGCGCATCCAGGGCTCGCACTTCGCCCACCTCAAGCAGGCCTCACAGGCCAACCGCTTCGTGCTCGAGCAGCGCATCGATCCCTGCATGAGCGAGGTGTTCGCCTGGGACAAAATCCCGCTCGCGCACATGAAGATGTGGAAGAACCAGCATCCGCCCGGCAACATGGCGGTCCTGGTCAATGCCCCGCAGCCAGGTCTGAAAAGCTTCGAGGACGTGCAGGAAGCGGCGGGCGGCTAGCTCTTTTTCGCGCGCTCTTTGGCGATCACCGAATTCAACTCGCCGCCAAAGATGAAGATCGCCGCGCAGACATAGAGAAACACCAGCGCGATCATCGCCGAGGCAAGTCCCGCGTACGTCGACACGTAAGCGAACGTGTAATAGGCGAGGTAGCGGCCGAAGGTGGCGCCGCTGATGAGCCAGAGCAATATCGTAGCGACGATGCCGGGCGCAATTTCGACGAAGCCGCGCCGTCCGACCGGCAACCAGCGGTGCAGGATCGTTAAAGCAATCACCAGCACAACCACCGCCACCGCGTAGCGTGCGAAGGTGATCAGGTTGCTGAACGGTTCCAGCGTCGGCACGTAGATCAGCAGCTTGTTCCAGATCAGCGGCGCCAGCACCACTAGGAACGAGAACGCCAGGATCGCGACGGCGCCCACTAGCACGTAGCCGATCAACTCCAGCCGCAGCAGCCACCATGACCGCGGCTCGATCGCGTCATAGGCGCGGTTAAGCCCGATGCGCAGGCTTTCGACGCCGCTGGAGGCGAAATAAAGCGCGAATAGAATACCGAATGTGAGCACGTCGCCGCGGGTATCGGTCAGCACGCCGGCGACGTCGAGGGCGATCGGGCCGGCGACTTCCTTAGGCCATGCTTCCAGCAGGATGCGCGCGGCCTCGTCGGCGAGTTCTTTCGAGCCGAAGAAAAAGCCGGCTAGCGCGGTGACGACGATCAGGAACGGGAACAGCGCCATCAGCGTGGACAGCGCGATGTGGCTCGCGATCGCCCAGCCGTCGTCGGCAAGAAAATGCCGGAACGCGTCAGCCAGGATTCCCAGCGAAAGTTTGAGAATGCGCAAGACGCTCAGCCCCGCACGGTATCGGTCGCCCTGAGATCGGTTATCACGGCGCGCATTGCAAGGGGTGTCAGCCGCCTCTCCCCGCATGTGGGGAGAAGGACGTTACGCCGCCTGCACGTTGGTGAGGAATTGCCGCACTTCTGCTTCAAGATTTTCCGCCTCGGCCGCGACCGCGTCGGCGAGACCCTTGACATCGGAGGCGGTCGAGCGAGCATCGATGGTGACGCCGGCGACCTTGCTCATCGCCTCGGCACCGCTGCGCGCTTCGCCGGAGGCTCGGCTGACGCCTTCCGCGATCGAGGCAACCGCGGAGTTCTGCTGATCGACGGTCGCCGCCACCATGGTGGCGATCGCCGACATTTCCTGGATGATGGTGTTGACCTGTTCGATTGCGCGCGCCGCATCGGCGGCTGCCGATTGGATCGACCCGATCTGATCGGCGATCTCCTCGGTCGCCTTCGCGGTCTGCCCGGCCAGCGACTTCACTTCCGAGGCGACCACCGCGAAACCGCGTCCGGATTCGCCGGCGCGCGCCGCCTCGATGGTGGCGTTGAGCGCGAGCAGATTGGTCTGCCCGGCGATCGCCTGAATCAGCCCGACCACCTCGCCGATGCGGGTGGCGGCGTTGCCCAGTTCCGACATGGTGGTGACGGTGCGCTGGGCTTCCGACACCGCGCGCCCGGCGACGTCGGTTGATTTTGCCGCCTGCGACGCGATCTCGCCAATCGAAGCGGCTAATTCCTCGACCGAACCGGCAGCGGTGGTGACGTTGTCGGACGCGGCGGCGACCCGTTGCTCGGCGGTACGCGCCTCGCTCGACATGACGTCGGCGGACTTGTTGAGGTCGGTCGAACTCATTTCGAGCTTCATGGACGCTCCGCGCAGCTTGGACAGCGCGCTTTCGACGGAATGCTTGAATTGCGTGATGGTGAGGCCAATGTTGTTGTTGCGTTGCGTTTGCGCTTGACTTGCGTCGGCCTGGATGGCGGCGAGCTTTTCGCGCTCGATCATGGTGTCGCGAAATACGATCACCGCGCGCGCCATCTCGCCGATCTCGTCGCGGGCGCCGGTGGCCGGAATGCGGGCGCCGGTATCGCCGGCGGCGAGTTGCTGCATCACGCCGGACAGGCCATTGAGCGGGCGCGTGATGCTGCGTCCGATCAGCCAGCTGAAACCAAGGCCGAACGCGACCATGGCGATTCCGACCACGATAATTCCGGTGCGCGTGTGGGCTTGCGACGCGGTCAGGCCCGATGATGCGTCCTCCGCCCTCTCGCTCGCCCGCTCAATGATGTCGTCCGCGCGCGGCAGCATGTTCTGGCTGTCGATATCGATCACCGCGCGTAGCGGCTGCACGCGATCATAGCCGTTGATCCATTTCTCGAACGTCTCGGCATAAGTCTTCACTTCACGCTCGAGCGAGTTTTTCATCTCCGGCGTGCCGTCGATTAGGGCAAACGTATCGGTGAATTTCTTGTAGGTAACAAAAAATTGCTGCTTGGTCAGATCGCTTTGCGTGAGCCGGTATTCGGCTTCAAACTCGCGCATGAGCAGCAGCGTCATCATCAATTTGCTGGCGTCCGCCTCGGCGACCCAGGTCATGTTCTCGTTGATGATACGCTCGACGGCGTTGCCAGCTTGGCGAAGATTGTTGCGCAGCCCCGAATTTTCATCGAAGCCGAGGATCTTCTGTTCCCGCACCAGTTCGGTGAAGGTGTCGCGCAACGCCATGACGTCCTTGCGCAGGCTCTCGATGTTTTCGGCATGAGGGCGATCGATTGAAGCCGCGATGGTGTTGAGGCTTTGCACCGCTCGCGCGTGTGCCTCCTGGAAGCTCACCACCAGATTTTCACTGGGGTCGGCGGTGAAATCCTTGACAATGATGCGCAGCGCCGCGATCGAGCTTTTGAAATCGCGGCTGGCACCAGCGAGCGCGGCGGAATACTTGACGGTCTCGAAGGCGCTGCCGACATCGCCTTCGCCGGAGATATACGTGAGCCCGTTGGCGAGGAAGCCGATCACCGGGATCAGCGCCAGCACGACGATGCGGGTGCGCACCGAAATCGAGGTCAGCAGCCCGGTAAGGCGGTCGAATAGAATCGATAAATTTGCGAGGCGCATGGGCTAGTTCGGAACTCACCGACGGCAGCGGCACCGTGCTGCGGTATCCCCGTGATGAAAGCTTGAAATGGTTAATTTTGTAGCAATTTGAGGAGTTCCGGGGCCCTGAAAGGGCCGCGAAACCCGCGAATTTAGAGCCTGCTTTGCTTTTGTGCACTGCACGCGTAGAGTCTTTACTGCAGCCGGCACACCGTCATCGCCTGTTCCGAGGTTTCCATGCCCGTCGCCGCCTCCCGCCCCACCGCCGAGCTCGATTTGGTCGATCTCAGCCGCGAGGCGACCACCGCGCTCGATGCCTTGCTCGGCGATGCCGTGGCCAAGGTGCGCGAGCGAGTGGTGGTCGCCGGCAAGCCCGATAGCCGTCTGATCGACCGCGAGCAGCGCGCCACCCATGGGCTGTCCTGGCTCGCCACCTACGTGGAGGCTGTGCGCCAATTAGCCGCCTACACCGAGCGGATGACAGAAGCCGGCACATTTGGCGAGATCGAAGAGTTGCTGGTGCGCATCGCGCTCGGCGAATATCTCGCCCAGGTCGTCGGCGGGATTCCGATGAGCCAGGGCGAGTTGGTGCGGCCGAGCGACCTCGGCCTGTCGGCGGCGCAGGTCGCCGCACGCATCAAAGGCGACGTCGAAAGCTTGATTGTGAACGGCAATACCGCGGAGCGGCGCGCCCGTCTGATCGAACTGATGCGCACGAGCCACAATGCCACGGTTGGCGCCTGCGGCCTCGACGACACGCTCGAATCGATCCGCGAGGAGATGCGCAAATTCGCCGACAGCGAGGTGATCGGCCACGCGCAGGGCTGGCACCGAACCAACAGCTATATCCCTCTCGACATCATCAGCCACATGTCCGAGCTTGGTGTGTTCGGTCTCACGATCCCGGAGAACTTCGGCGGCATGGGTCTCGGCAAGGAGTCCATGTGCGTGGTGTCCGAGGAATTGTCGCGCGGCTATATCGGTGTCGGCTCGCTCGGCACGCGCTCGGAGATCGCCGCCGAGCTCATTCTTGGCGGCGGCACCGGGGAGCAGAAGGCAAAATGGCTGCCGAAGATCGCGTCGGGCGAAATCCTGCCGACGGCGGTTTTCACCGAGCCAAACACCGGCTCCGATCTCGCTTCGCTGAAGACGCGCGCGGTGCGCGACGGCAATGTCTACAAGGTCTACGGCAACAAGACCTGGATCACCCATCCGGTGCGCGCAGACCTGATGACGCTTTTGGTGCGCACCAATCCGAACGAGAAGGGCCATCGTGGCCTGTCCATGCTGCTGGCCGAAAAGCCGCGCGGCGACGACAAAAATCCATTCCCCGCGCAAGGCATGTCCGGCACCGAGATCGAGGTGCTCGGCTATCGCGGCATGAAGGAATACGAGATCGCCTTCGACGGCTTCGAGGTGAAAGCGGAAAACCTGCTCGGCGGCGTCGAGGGGCTGGGCTTCAAGCAACTCATGCAGACCTTCGAATCGGCGCGCATTCAGACGGCCGCCCGGGCCATCGGCGTGGCGCAGGCGGCAATGGAGCAGGCGCTCGACTATGCGCAGAACCGCGTGCAGTTCGGCGTGCCGATCGTCAGCTTCCCGCGTGTCGCCGACAAGCTCACCATGATGGCGGCGGAGATCATGGCCGCGCGCCAACTCACTTATTTCGCGGCGCGCGAAAAAGATTCCGGCCGCCGCTGCGATTTGGAAGCCGGCATGGCGAAGCTTCTCGCCGCGCGCATCGCCTGGGCCAATGCCGACAACGCGGTGCAGATCCATGGTGGCAACGGCTTCGCGCTGGAATTTCCGATCTCGCGCATCCTGTGCGACGCTCGCATCCTGAATATTTTCGAAGGCGCCGCGGAGATCCAGGCCCAGGTCATCGCCCGCCGGCTGCTGGACGGGACTAATTGACACGGGCTTTCGCAACGAAATAGGGGCTCCGGCGTTTGATCCAGAACAACGCGCGGTCAACGCGATTGTTCTAATCTTGGGTTGTATTCAGGAGGTTTCCATGTCCGCATTATTGATCCACAGTGACGAATGGGTTGTGGTCTGCGACGGCGCCAAGGCGCTGGTATTGCAGAATACCGGCGACGCCAAGTTTCCCAATCTCAAAACCGTGGCGGTCTATGAGCAGAAGGATCTGGCGACCCACGAACTCGGCGCCGATAGGCCGGGCCGCACGCATAGTTCTGCCGGTTCTGGCAGTAGCGCGGTCACGCAAACCGACTGGCACGACCAGGCGGAGCGGACATTCCTCGTGGACTTGGTCAAGCACCTTGATGCGGCACTCGCCGCGGGCAAGGCGAAGTCGATCATCATGGTTGCCTCGCCGCGCGCGCTTGGCATGATCCGTCCGGTTTACTCGCACGCGCTGCGCGCTGCGGTACGCACCGAGGTACACAAGGACCTCGTCAAGCTGCCGATCCACGAGATCGAGAAGCACCTCACCGCCGCCTGAGGCCGCTGGCGCCCTGCCGATTAAGGCTGGCCCGCCGCAATTGCGATGCTATGGTCGCCGCGAATCCAGCCTCGAGGCGGCTAATGGTTTTGTTTTGCGGTCAATGTGCGCGCGGCGGCGTCATACCCTTGCTCGCCGCCATGCTGAGCGCGGCGACGTTCGCGGCAGCGCAGCCGGCCGCTCAGCCGCCGGCCGCGCCGGCGGCCAACACCATCGAGAATCCGACGGCAGTCCCCGGGTTCTGGGACCCGCGCCGGCGGCCGGAACGGCCGGACCTGTCGCGCATCAGTATCATCCGCTTCCTCACCGAAACCGATTATCCGCCGTTCGACTTTGCCGGGCCGGATGGCGCGCCAGCCGGCTTCAACGTCGATCTGGCGCGGATGATCTGCGAGGAGATCAAGGTCGCCTGCACCATCCAGCAACGGCGTTACGATACGTTGATCGCGTCTCTGAACAGCAACAACGGCGACGCGGTGATCGCCTCCATCGCCGAGACGCCGGAGACGCGCAAGCGCGTGGATTTCAGCGATCCTTACTATCGCACACCGGCGCGCTTCGTATCGCGCCGCGACTATCCCAATGACGACGTGCGGCCGGAGGCGCTGGAAGGCAAGAAAATCGCGGTGGTCGCCGGAACCGCGCACGAGGCTTATCTTAAGACCCTGTTCACCGAAGCCGAACTGCATCCCTATCCGAGCGAGGACGCCGCCCATTTTGCGCTGAAAAAAGGCGACGTCGATCTTTTGTTCGGCGACGGCATCTCGCTTGCGTTCTGGCTCAACGGCACCAATTCCGGCAACTGTTGCGAATTCCGCGGCGGGCCGTACATGGAGAGCCGTTACTTCGGCGAGGGTGTCGGCATCGCGGTCAAGCGCGGCAACGACGTGCTGCGCCAGGCATTCAACTGGGCGCTGTTCCGGCTGTGGGAGAAAGGCCGCTTTACCGATCTGTGGCTGCGCTATTTTCCAATCAGCCCATTTTGAATTGAACATTTGACGTGTGAGCGCTGGATTCCTAGTGTCCGCGCCGGAGATCATGATGTCCGCAACCGAAACCGCCGAACGCTTGCGCGAAGTCGCCGAACGCTCGAACGCATGGCCGTTCGAGGAGGCGCGCAAGATCGTCGCACGCTTGAAAAAGCAGCCCAAGGAAGAAGTGATCTTCGAGACCGGTTATGGCCCCTCCGGCCTGCCGCATATCGGCACCTTCGGCGAAGTCGCGCGCACCACCATGGTGCGCCACGCCTTCCGCGTCTTGACCGACGACAAGATCAAGACGCGGCTGATCGCCTTCTCCGATGACATGGACGGCTTGCGCAAGGTGCCGGACAACGTGCCGAACAAGGAGATGCTGGAAAAGCATCTTGGCAAGCCGCTGACCAAGGTGCCCGATCCGTTCGGCACGCACCCGAGCTTCGGCGAACACAATAACGCGCGGCTGCGCGCGTTCCTCGATCACTTTGGCTTCGAGTACGAATTCCTGTCGTCGACGCAGTGCTACACGTCCGGCCGCTTCGACGGCGCGCTGCTCAAGGTGTTGGAACGCTTCGACAAAGTGATGGCGATCATGCTGCCGTCGTTGCGCGAGGAGCGCGCGGCAACTTATTCGCCGTTCCTGCCGATCGATCCGAAAACCGGCGTTGTGCTGCAAGTACCGGTGCTCTCGCACGACGCGCAGCGCGGCACGATCACCTACGAAGAGCCGGAGACGCAGGAGCGCTTCACGGTTCCGGTCACCAGCGGGCGCTGCAAGCTGCAATGGAAGCCAGATTGGGCCATGCGCTGGGTGGCACTCGGCGTCGATTACGAAATGGCCGGCAAGGACCTGATCAACTCGGTGAAGCTCTCGGGCGAAATCTGTCGCGCGCTCGATGGGTTGCCGCCGGAAGGTTTCAATTACGAGCTGTTCCTCGACGAGAACGGCCAGAAGATTTCCAAGTCCAAGGGCAACGGTCTCACCATCGACGAATGGCTGCGTTACGCCAGCCCGGAAAGTCTGTCGCTGTTCATGTATCGCGAGCCGAAAGCGGCCAAGCGCCTACACTTCGATGTGATCCCGCGCACCGTCGACGAGTACCAGCAGCACCTCGACGGCTATGGGCGGCAGGACGCGCGGCAGCAACTGTCCAACCCGGTCTGGCACATCCATTCCGGCAATCCGCCCAAGGTCGAGATGCCGGTGACGTTCTCGATGCTGCTGACGCTGGTGTCGTCGTCGAACGCGGAGAACGCCGAGACACTCTGGGGCTTCATCGGCCGCTACCGCCCGGGCGTCACGCCGCAGAGCCACCCTAAGCTCAACGCGCAGGTCGAATACGCCATCCATTATTTCCGCGACTTTGTGCAGCCGGCGAAGAAATTCCGCGAGCCGACCGACGTGGAGCGCGCGGCGTTGACCGACTTGCGCGACGCGTTGTCGAATTTGACGCCGCAGGCTTCCGCGGAGGAAATCCAGGACGTGGTCTACGAAGTCGGGCGGCGCGAGCCGTTCCTCGATCAGAAGAAGAAGGCCAAGGACGGCAAGCCGGGCGTCTCGCTCGACTGGTTCAACATGCTCTATCAGGTGCTGCTCGGCCAGGAGAAGGGCCCGCGCTTCGGCTCCTTCGTCGCGGTCTACGGCCTGCAGAACACAGTCAACATGATCGACGGCGCGCTGGCGCGGAGCGCGTAATCGAACCGCTCGTCCCCGCGAAAGCGGGGACCCTGTTCTTTCTTGCAACAAATCTGGATTCCCGCTTGCGCAGGAATGAACGGGTGAGGGACGTCTTCGACTACGAGAACATCTCCACCTTGCCGTCGAGCGCCATCAGGCCGAGTTCGACCTGCAGCTTGGGCTGTCTCTCCGCCACTTGCTTGCGGAATTCCATCAGCGCGGCCTTGTGTGTCTCGGTCTCGATTTTGGCGTTGGCAACTTTCGCCTCGCCATAGGCGATCTTGGCCGCGCCGCAGTCGCGGTGATTCATCGCGATCACTTTCGGAATGTGGTGAATCTGGATCGATGTCGCGAGATTATCCCAGAACGCCGGTTCCCAGGTCTTGAACACCGGCGCCACCACGCCGATCGAAGCGCCGGCGAACGAGAATTGGCTGTACTTGCCCTGCATGTGCCGGCGTTCCATGTACTTGATGGTCGGCTCAGGGAACCGAGGATCGATGCAGGTGAGCAGCATCGCGTCGTAGTTTCCTTCCGCGCCGAAGGCGAGCGATGGAAATGCCGCGAGCATGCCGGCGCCGGCCGTCAGATGAAGGAAGCGCCGACGGTCGAACCGCGCGCGCAGCATGTCGCCGCAACACGCGCAAGCGTTGGGATGAACGATGCTTTGCATCATGATTGCACCTACGTTGCCGGTCGAACGACGCTCACAGCGAGCACGCCAAAAATTTCCCGCGCCGCGCGGCCTATTGGCTCGCCCACATGATACGCGCGACCCACAGCACCTCGGACATCGACAGCGTGCGGTCGCGGTGCTCGGCGTTGAGCGATTTGAGCTCGATGTGCTTCGAGTTCTTGCGCTTGAGTTCCTTGACCATCACCTCGCCGTCCTTGGTCTTGACCACCACGCGGTCGCCCTTGCGCACGGGCGCCGCCGGCGAGACGACGATGACGTCGCCGTCGCGATAGGCCGGCTTCATCGAGTCGCCCGAAATTTCCAGCGCATAGGCGTGCTCGTCGGTGACCGAAGGGAAGGCGATCTCCTCCCAGCCCTTGCCGACCGGGAAGCCGCCGTCGTCGAAATAACCGCCGGAACCGGCTTCGGCGAAGCCGATCAGCGGCACGTTCGAGATCGCCACCTTGCCGCCGTCGGTGATCAGGCTGACGAAGGTGTCGACCTTGGTGCCGGTGGCGGCGAGCGCCTTGGCGACCAATTCGGTCGACGGCCAGCGCGGCCGGCCTTCCCGTGTGACGCGTTTGGATTTGTTGAAGGTAGTCGGGTCGAGGCCCGCTTTCTTGGCGAGCCCGGAGGCCGTCAGCTTGGCGCGGGCCGCCAGCCGGTCGATGGCATTCCAGATCTGGTTGTGCGTCAGGGACATGCGGTGTGGGCCCGGATGAGGATGAGATTGTAGTCCAAGTTATAGGAATTATAGCCTTGAGTCGCCCCCCTCGCGCAACAGTTTCCTTGGCCGCTTGTCTTGAACAAGCCGCACCCCCGCCGATAGGGTCGAATCCATGGTGATCGGATTCTTCGACCGGCTGTCCCGCCCGCTGATGCGGGCCCTCGATCCGGAGGATGCGCATACCTTGGCGATCAAGGCCTTGCGCTATATGCCGTTGGCGCGGGCCGCGGCCGACGCGCGCGAACTCGCCGTGCGTGCCTTCGGGCTCAATTTCCCCAACCCGGTCGGGATCGCGGCCGGCTTCGACAAGAACGCGCAGGTTCCGGACGCGTTGCTGCGGCTGGGCTTCGGCTTCGTCGAGGTCGGCACCGTCACCCCGAAGCCGCAGGCCGGCAATCCGCGCCCCCGCCTGTTCCGGCTCGAATTCGACGAAGGCGTAGTCAACCGCCTCGGCTTCAACAACGAGGGCGCGGCGGCGGCGCTCAAGCGGCTGGCGGCGCGCGCCGGCGAGGGCGGCATCGTTGGCGTCAATATCGGCGCCAACCGCGACAGCGCCGATCGCGGCGGCGACTACGCCAAGCTGGTCGAAACCTTCGCGGGCGTGGCCAGCTATCTGACAGTCAACGTCTCCTCGCCCAATACGCCGGGTCTGCGCGATTTGCAGCAGGCCAAGGCGCTCGACGATCTGCTCGCCCGCGTGCTCGACGCGCGCGAACGCGTGCGCCCGCGCATGGGACTGGTGCCTCTCTTGGTCAAGATCGCGCCCGATCTCACGCTGTCCGATCTCGACGACGCGGTCGGCATCGCGCGCAAGCATCGCGTCGACGGCATGATCGTCGGCAACACCACGCTGGCGCGCCCGAGTTTGCTGCGCGAGCGCGACAAGGCGAAGGAGGCGGGCGGGTTGTCCGGCCGCCCTCTGTTCAAGCTTTCGACCCGCATGCTGGCGGAAACTTTCGTGCGCACCGAGGGCGCGTTCCCCTTGATTGGTGTCGGCGGCGTCGACTCCGGCCCCACCGCGATCGCCAAGATCAAGGCGGGCGCGACGCTGGTGCAGCTTTACACCGGGCTGGTATACCGCGGCATCGGCGTGGTAGCGGAGATCAAGGCCGACTTGCTGGCCGCGCTCAAGCGCGGCCACCGCAATTCGCTCGCCTCCATGGTTGGCTCGGATGCGGCGGACATCACGGCGGAGAGTTGGCCGAGTTGATTTTTTCCGGAGAGGGCTATTTGCCGCGCGGCGCATTGACCAGCCGCATGATGATCCAGATCGGGATGACGATTACCGCGCCGAGCAGGAAATAGCGCCAGAGATAGCGCACCGCGTCCCAGCCCATGTTCCAGATGTTGCGGATCAGCCGCTCGACGCTTTGGATGATGTTCCACGGATCGAGTCCGAGCGCCGATAAGACGACGCCGACCAGGACCGACACCAGCACCAGACGGAACAGCACCGCCAGCGGCGAGCCGCCGAACACCTTGCTCATTGTGCCGTTGCTCATCGGTTCTTCTCCTGGGGTCGTCCGGTCTTCGGTCATGATTCGAGACTAGCACATTGTTCCGCACGGCTTTCAGATATGCCTTAGACTCGCGTCATGGAACCCGCAACCGCCTTGGACCGCAGCGATGCCGCGCCGCTTTTGCCGCACCTGTTTGCACGCTGGTTCGCCGGCCGCGGCTGGGCGCCGCGCCCGCACCAGCTTGAGCTGTTGGCTAAGGCGCGGGCAGGGCATTCGGTGCTGCTGATCGCCCCGACCGGCGGCGGCAAGACGCTGGCCGGGTTTTTGCCGACGTTGGTGGAGCTTTACGAACAAACATCGCAACGATTTCGGCGCGCTCCCTCCCCCCTTGAGGGGGAGGGTTGGGGAGGGGGGTACGATGCAATTTCCAAGGCTGCAAAATTACCTCCCTCCCGACCGCCTTCGGCGGTCGAGCTCCCCCTCAAGGGGGGAGGTGAAGAAAGAGGTGCAATGTGGAAGGGAGCGCGCAGTACGCGGAGTGCAGGATTGCACACGCTCTACATTTCGCCGCTCAAGGCGTTGGCGGTCGATATCGCGCGCAACCTGGAAATTCCGGTGCGCGAAATGGGGTTGGCTGTGAAGTTAGAAACCCGCACCGGCGACACGCCCGCTTCCAAAAGGCAAAGACAGCGCCGCTATCCGCCCGACATCTTGCTCACCACGCCGGAGCAACTCGCGCTGCTGCTGGCGTCGGCCGATGCGCCTTATTTGTTTGGCACGCTGCGCCGCGTCGTGCTCGACGAATTGCATTCTCTGGTGACGTCCAAGCGCGGCGATCTGCTGTCGCTCGGTCTGGCGCGGCTGTTCGCCTTGGCGCCACAGCTCGTCACCGTTGGCCTCTCGGCCACCGTGGCCGAACCCGACGATCTCGCCCGCTTTCTGGTGCCACAGCCGACGGCGGGAACGGCGCGCGCCGACCTTGTGCTGGCGCAAGCCGGTGCGCAGCCTTTGGTCACCATGCTCGACACGGAAGAACATTTGCCCTGGGCTGGGCATTCGGCGCGGCACGCGCTCGGCGAAATCTACGACCTGATCAAACGTCACAAGACCACGCTCGTCTTCGTCAATACGCGCAGCCAGGCCGAATTCCTGTTCCAGGAGCTGTGGAGCGCCAACGACGACAACCTCGCCATCGCGCTGCATCACGGCTCGCTCGCCGTCGCGCAGCGCCGCAAGGTCGAGGACGCCATGGTGGCCGGAAAACTGCGCGCGGTGGTGTGCACGTCGTCGCTCGATCTCGGCATCGACTGGGGCGACGTCGATCTCGTCATCAACATTGGCGCACCGAAGGGCGCCTCGCGGCTGATGCAGCGCATCGGTCGTTCCAATCACCGCCTCGACGAACCGTCGCAAGCGGTGCTGGTGCCGGCCAACCGTTTCGAAGTGCTCGAATGCCGCGCCGCCATCGATGGGGTAGCCGAGAACGCGCAGGACACGCCGCCTTTACGCACCGGCGCGCTCGACGTGCTGGCGCAGCACATCCTCGGCCGCGCGGTCGGTGCGCCGTTTTTGAGCGATGAACTCTTTGCTGAAGTACGAACGGCGGCGCCCTACACGGCGCTCACCCGTGCCGATTTCGACGCCGCGGTCGATTTCGTTGCGACCGGCGGCTACGCGCTCAAGGCTTACGAACGCTTCGCCAAAATCCGGCAGGACAAGGAGGGCCGCTGGCGCATCACCCATCCGCGCGTGGCGCAGCGCTACCGCATGAATGTCGGCACCATCGTCGAAGCCGACATGCTGAAGGTGCGGCTGGTGCGCTCGCGCCGAAGCGGCGCGATGATCCCGCGCGGCGGGCGATTGCTCGGCGAGGTTGAGGAATATTTCATCGAGATGCTGGCGGTGGGCGATACCTTCGTCTTCGCCGGGGAGATCCTCAAATACGAGGTGCTGGTCGAGGACGAGGTCTATGTCTCGCGCTCGATCGCGACCGACCCGAAGGTGCCGGCCTATGAAGGCGGAAAGTTTCCGCTGTCGACTTATCTTGCCGCGCGCGTGCGCGCGATCTTGGCCGACAAGCACGCTTGGCAGGCGCTGCCCGACCAAGTGCGCGAGTGGCTGGAGATTCAGCAATGGCGCTCGCTGCTGCCGCGCGCCGGCGATCTCTTGGTGGAGACCTTCCCGCGCGCGGAGAAATATTATCTGGTCTGCTATCCGTTCGAAGGCCGCCTGGCGCACCAGACGCTCGGTATGCTGCTCACGCGGCGGCTCGAGCGCGCGGGGCAAAAGCCCTTGGGCTTTGTCGCCAACGAATATGCGCTCGCGGTGTGGGGTCTGGGCGATCTCGGCCTGCGCATCCAGCGCGGCGAACTCTCGCTCAGCGCTTTGTTCGACGAGGACATGCTGGGCGACGATCTAGAAGCATGGCTTGCGGAATCCGCGCTGATGAAGCGCACCTTCCGCAACTGCGCGATCATCGCCGGGCTAATCGAGCGCCGCTTCCCGGGTGAGGAGAAATCGCGCCGCCAGCTCACCATCTCCACCGATCTCGTCTACGACGTGCTGCGCAAGCACCAAGCCGACCACATTCTCCTGCGGGCGGCGCGCGCCGATGCCGCTACCGGTCTGCTCGATATCAAAAGGCTGGGCGAAATGCTCTCGCGCATCAAGGGCCGAATCGTCCATAAAGCGCTCGACCATGTCTCGCCGCTGTCGGTTCCCGTGCTGCTGGAGATCGGGCGCGAGACGGTCTATGGCGAGGCGTCAGATACGCTGCTGGCGGAAGCCGCCGACGAATTGGTGAAGGAGGCGATGCGTTGATAGTTTCTCCCGCTCATTCCCGCGCAAGCGGGAATCCAGACCAAGCTGGGTCCCCGCTTTCGCGGGGACGAGCGGACCATATTGTCGCCATCGCGGACGTTTCCTTCCTCGCCGATCCGGAAGGCGCGCTCTATTGGCCCGACCAGGGTCTGCTCGCCGTCGCCGACTTGCATCTGGAAAAAGGCTCGAGCTTCGCCGCCCGCGGGCAATTGCTGCCGCCTTACGACACTGCGGCGACGCTGGCGCGCCTTGCCCGCCTGATCGCGCATTACGCGCCCCGCTGCGTGGTCGCGCTCGGCGACAGTTTCCACGACGGTGGCGGTCCGGCGCGGCTCAGCGGCGACGACCGCGATAATCTGCGTGCGCTTCAGCGCGGCCGGGACTGGATCTGGATCACCGGCAATCACGATCCCGAGCCGACCGCTAACATCGGCGGCACGTTCCACGAGATGTTGCGCGTCGGCGTGCTCACCTTTCGCCATCTGCCGACCGGCGCGGCCGGCGAAATCGCCGGCCATCTGCATCCGATGGCGCGCATCGCGCATCGCGGCCGCGCGGTCAGCCGGCGCTGCTTTGCCGCAGATAGCACGCGCATGGTGATGCCGGCCTTCGGGGCTTTCACCGGTGGCTTAAACGTCCGCGACGCCGATTTCGTCGATCTGTTCGGCACGCTCAAGTTCACCGCGCACATGCTGGGCGAGGACCGGCTCTATGCCTTCGCCGCCAAGCGCTGCCTGCCAGATTGATTTTCAATCCCGCCTAAACACGACGCTGGCGATCCAGCCGGTGAGCAGCGCCATCAGCATTGTTGCGAAGCCATAGAGCAAGCCGTTGTCACGGGCGGCGTCGGCGACATATTGCTCGAAGCCTGCCTTGGTCACTTCCAGCGCCGAATCGGTGCGCGCCACCATGGTGCCGTCGGCAAATAGCTTGACGTCGAACGCGTAGCTGCCGGTCGGCACGTCGGCCGGCAGCGGGATCGCGGTGCGGAACACGGTCGGCGTCAGGAAAGTCACCGCTGCGGCGATTTCGCGGTACAGGCCGTGCTGGCTTTGCAAGCGCACGAACGCCAGCCGAAATGGCTCGTCGCGCACCGTGTCGGCGATGTCCGGTCCGATGTGTTGCGGCAACAGGAAATTATCGAGCCCAATCTGCAACCGCCGCAAGGTGTCCTGCGGCGCGATCTGCGCCACCGGGCGGTTGCTCAGGATGGCGAGATAGGATGGTACGCGCACGAATTCGCGCGAATCGACATTGACCCAGATGCCGAGCACACGCTGCTTGCGTCGGGTGCGCAGCGTCTGGCGCGGCCCGACCACGGTGACGACGAGATCATAGCCCGACCGCCGTGCGGTCTTACCGGCGTCTGGCTCGATGGTGCCGAACAGCACCAGTTCGTCGCCAACGAAGTTCGAGGTGATCGCCACCCGGTGGTTCGACAGCGACACCACCAGGCGTTCGGCGGCGGCCGGCTGCGCGCCGCAGCCGATTATGACCATGAGAAGCGTGAATGCGATCCGCCGCATCATTCGCCCCTAACGTAACGGATCGAATACAAGTCGTCGGGCTGCGCCACCAGCTCAAACGCGAAGCGCAGGCCGACCGCGAAAACCAGGAGGCCGAGCAGGAGGCGCAGCCATTCCCCCCGCATTCGTTGCCCGGTGCGCGCGCCGAATTGCGCGCCGACCACGCCGCCGACCATCAGAATCAACGCGAGCACCGCGTCGACCAGGTGGTTGGTGACCGCATGCATCACCGTCGCCGAGGCCATGGTCACGAGGGTAAGCACCATCGAGGTGCCAATCACGGTCGCTGTCGGCACGCGCAGGAAATAGATCAGCATCGGCACCAGCAAAAATCCGCCGCCGATGCCCATGATGGCGCCGACGAAACCGATGGTGAACCCGATCGCCCAGACCGGAATCGCGGACACGTATATTTTCGAGCGCTTGAACCGCACCTTGAACGGCAGCCCGTGGAACCAGGTATGGCTGCCGGGCCGGCGGATAGTGGCCGGTAGACCCTGGCGCGCGCGCATGACGGCGCGGACGCTTTCGTAGATCATCAGGCCGCCGACAATCGTAAGTAGCGTCACGTAAGAGAGTCCGATCATCAGGTCGAGTTGATCGAGCGCGCGCAAGGTCGTGAATAGCCAGACGCCGGTCGCTGTGCCGAGGATGCCGGCGCCGAGCAGCATCAGCGCGAGCGCAAGATCGAGCGCGCGTCTGTTCCAATAGGTCAGCGCGCCGGTGAATGAGGAGGCGGCGATGTGACTGGCGACGCTTGCCACCGCGACTGCGGGCGAGACGCCGATGAAGATCAATAGCGGCGTCATCAGGAAGCCGCCGCCGATGCCGAACATGCCGGAGACGTAGCCGACCGCCAGCCCCATCCCCAGCACCAGGAAGATGTTCACCGGCATGTCGGCGATCGGAAGATAGATTTGCAAAAGGCGTCACCCCGAGTGCGCGGCCAATGCGCCACTCACCGGAACGCACCGCTGCGAGGTTCACCTTGCGGTCAACGCCGCGTCTTGCGGATCCAGCAGCGACTCTGGGCCAATGGTCAGCGCGATCTTAGCGACGAACCGGCCTGCGATCACGCTTTTGCGCGATCAGGCGTGCTTGTTCACCGTTTTCCTATCTGGAAAGTGCCGAGCGCCGGCGGCTTGGCTGGCCGCGAACTGGTTTGTGCCGGCGCGCCGGCGGCTTGATCCCAGCCGCCAGGCGGTTCGCGCACCGTGACGGCTTCTGGTGGCTGTGGCTCGGCAACGAAGCTTTTGACCGCCTGTTGGGCGGCGGCCAGTGCGGTTGGGTCCAGTTGGGCCGCGACATCGTCGCGCTTCTTGGCGGATTCCTTGTCGCCCTGGATGGTCGCGAGCGCGAACCATTTATAGGCTTCGGCATAGTTCTGGTCGGTGCCGAGGCCGCGCGCGCACAGGATGCCGAGATTGTACTGGCTGTCGGCAATGCCGTGCTGAGCGGCCTTGCGGAACCATTGCACGGCGGTGGCGTAGTCTGGCTTGCCGTCAATGCCTTCGGCGTAGAGCACGGCGAGGTTGTGCATCGCCTTGCTGTTGCCCTTGTTGGCGGCGGCGAGATAGAGCCGGCGGGCCTGCGCGAGGTCCTTCTTCACGCCTAGACCTTTTTCCAGCAGGCTGGCATAGCGGAATTGCGCCGGGACCAAGCCCTTGCTGGCTGCGCGCTCGTACCAATGCGCCGCTTCCTCCATGTTGACTGGCACGCCGCGCCCCTCGGCGAAGCGCATGGCCACCGCATAAGCGGCGGCGGCATTGCCGGCCGCGGCCGCGCCGCGCAATTTGGGTCCGCCAATGGCGACCGGCAGCCGGTCGGACGATTGTTGACCTGACGGCGCCGCCGGGCGAACCGCCTGGCCATCGTCGGCCGGACGCGGAATCGATCCGGTGATGTCGTTCTTTGCCGCGAACACCGGCGGGCCGAACAATGACGGCACCGTTGGCGGCATCTGGTTCATGCCGAGCGGCGGAATGGCTGCGACCGCACTGCCCTCGGGTGCCGGTGGTGCGAGCGGTCCCATTGCCGGCGGCGCAGGTGGCGCGAACGGCTTGGCGGCAATACTGCCCGTCGCTTCGGGTGCTGGCGCCGTTATGTCGATCGCCGGCTCGGTTTTCACGGTGTCCAAGACCGGAGCTGTGAAAGGAGCTTCCGCCAGCTTGGTGATCGAACTGCCGAAATTGAATACCTTGCCGGCAATCTGGACCGCTCCGACGACGATGGAGATGATGCTGGCCGCGATGAAGAGCGATTTGACCCGCTTCATCATCCTGGCGCGCAGGGATGTGTTTGTGGACTCATAGGCCGCGACCGGTTCCGCGCGCGGCGCGCGGGCACTCGGTTGCTGGCCTGCTGCCTGGGCGGCGCGGCGGGCGGCGGCGATGAAGCTGGATTTGCCGCCCGGTGCGGCGGCAGGCGGTGGGGCGCCGAGAGCGGCTTCCGAGGCTGCGATGCGCGCGGCTGGATTGACCTGCAAATGCGGCGGCCCGGAGCCGGGTTCGAGCGGCTGGTTGTCCGGCAGATTGGGATCGATCGGCAATTGCGTTGCAGGGGGCATCCGGCGCATTGCGGGCGGCGCCAGCGGTGCCGTTGGTGACATCGCGCCGGCGGCGGACGCATCGGGCGGCAAAGCCGGCTGAATGAACGCGCCGCCGCTGCCGGGCGCAACATTCGGACGCGTTTGGTCGCGAATGTCGTTTTCGATCGTGGCAAGGCGGTCGACGACGTGGCCGAGCGTGCCATGCACCACTTCCAACGCGTCCTGGGTGCGCGCGATATCGTGCCGGAGATCGTCGACGGCCGGTGCGTCTTTCGCGCGTAGCGCGCCGGCGTCCGTATCCGCGCGCGTATGTTCGAAATGGACCAGCAAATCGGCCAGGCCGCGCTCGATCCCTTCCAAATGGCCGAGCCTGGAATCGGAAGCGTCCAGTTTCTCCACCAGCTTGACGATATGATCCTCGAGATGGCCGAAGGCGTCGCCGTTGCCGCGCGAATTCTGAATCTGTTCGATCTTGTCGGCGAGCAATTGCACCAGAGCTTCCAATCGCGGCGATACCGCGGGTCCGCTCTGCGCGCGCTCGGCCAGCGTGTCCGAGAGCAGGGCGATGCGCTGCTCGAGATGGTTGAGCGCCCCCTCGCCGGACCCGGCGCTCGCTTGCGCCATGTATTCGATCTTCTCGCCCAGCGCTTGCACCTGGGCGGCCAGCCCCTGAACCGTGTCGTTGGATGCGATATGGTTGGTCATCTCGCGCAGCGTGAGGATGGACCGCTCGAGTTGCGCAATCGTCGCCGGGTCGTTCTGGGCCACGATGAGGTCGATCTTGTGCGCGAGGTTGGCGACCGCGTCGGTGTAACCGATCAGGTTTTCCGCCGGCATCAGCCCCTGCATCGCGTCGCGTACTTCGGCGAGCCCATGCTCGATGCCGCCGAGCGCGGCGGCGTCGATGCCGGCCTGGCGGCCTTCGGCGATGCGCCGGTCAAGGCTCTGGATCTGCTTTTCGATGGCCTCGAGGGCGCGGCGTGGCATCGCGTCGCTGAGCGTGCGGCCGATCTCGCTGAGCTCCTCGCGTAAGGCATTGATCGCTTGTTCGACACCCGGCTTGCGCAGTGTCTCGATCTGCTTGGTGATGTTGCGCAGTTGCTCTTCCAGGCCCGCCAGGTTCTGCGTCGGCATTGGCTGGGACGGCGGCGCGGGAATCTCCGCGGCGGCTTGCGGCTGCCGGCGCCGCGCCGGTGTCTTGCCGCCGAGCGTGCGCTGGCGTTCCGCGATTTCGGCGACCGCACGATCGAGACTCGGTGGCAGCCGCACACTCGGGATTCCCGCGGGCGGGGGCGGCGATAGGCTGGCGGATCGTGCGGGCTCGTTGCGGCTGCGTTTCGGTGCGTAGGCTGTCGGCCCCGCGCGCGCGAATGCCGGCTCCGCATGCTGCAAGCGGCCATCGCGCCGATGGTTCGCCCCGACGAGTTCGCCGGTATGAAAATCTTCGTCCGCGAGTGGCGGCGATGGCACTCCCGCTTGCACGGCTTGCTTGACGATCACGGAGTTGAGCCAGTCGCCCACCGACATGCCGGACCGGCGCGCGGCTTCTTCGGCGGTTTGGAGCGCCTCCGGCCGAACCCCTTTCACACTCCATGGAACGTCGAATTTCATTGCTCGCGTCCACGTTTGAAGTGGAGTTGACGGAGCTTCTGGGGCTCGCCGGAGAACCGCCACGGCTTAATAATGTGTGGATACCGATACGGTCCGCAGTCCATTCACCGACTTTTTGCCGGTCACGGTAAACACGGGGTTAAGAATTGCCCGGAGTGCCCGAATTAGCCGGCAGTTTTTGCCGCGTCCGGCGGTGGACGCCGGCTTAACGCGGCTGTAATGCGGATACGCGATGGTTCCGCCGTAGCTGCGCTTGCAAAACCTTGGGGAAAGCCGCGGCTGTTCTTGCGGCGGGCGCCATCGCTCAATAGCTAACGAACGGTTAACGGTGCTCGCCGGACGCCGGGAGGAATGGATGCCGACCTACAAAGCCCCCGTGGACGATACGTTGTTCCTGTTGAACGACGTCTTCCATCTCGAGCGTTACGGCAATCTCCCCGGTTTCGGCGAGGCTTCGCCCGACGTGGTGGAAGCGGTGCTGCGCGAAGCGGCCAAGTTCAGCGAAGAAGTGCTCACCCCGCTCAACCGCGTCGGCGACAAAGAAGGCTGTAAGCGTAACGCCGACGGCAGCGTTTCCACGCCGACCGGCTTCAAGGACGCCTTTAAGCAAATCGTCGAGGGCGGATGGATCGGCATCTCGGTGCCGGCCGAATACGGCGGCCAAGACCTGCCGGCGACGCTCACCGTGGCGGTGAACGAAATGCTGTGCTCGGCCAATATGGCCTTCGCCATGTATCCGGGTCTCACCCAGGGCGCTGTCGCCGCGCTGCTCGCCCACGCCTCGCCAGAGCTGAAGAAGAAATATCTGCCCAAGATGGTGGAAGGCGTTTGGACCGGCACCATGAATCTCACCGAGCCGCATTGCGGCACGGATCTCGGCCTGCTGCGCACCAAGGCGGTGAAACAGGCCGACGGCAGTTACGAGATCACCGGCACCAAGATTTTCATTTCCGCCGGCGAACACGACCTCTCCGAGAATATCGTGCATCTGGTGCTCGCGCGCATCGAAGGCGCGCCGTCCGGCACCAAAGGCATTTCGCTGTTCGTGGTGCCGAAGGTGACGGTCAAGGATGACGGCTCGCTCGGCGGACCGAACGGCGTCACCTGCGGCTCGATCGAAGAGAAGATGGGCATCCACGCCAATTCCACGTGTGTGATGAATTACGACGGCGCCGTGGGCTGGCTGGTCGGCGAAGAGAACCGCGGCCTGCCTGCCATGTTCACGATGATGAACGAGGCAAGACTCGGTGTTGGTGTTCAAGGCTTGGCGCTATCAGAAGTCGCCTATCAGAACGCGGCGATCTACGCCAAGGAGCGCCTGCAAGGCCGCGCGTTGTCCGGCACCAAATATCCCGACAGGGCCGCCGATCCGATCGTCGTGCATCCGGACGTGCGTCGCACGCTGATGACCATTCGCGCTTTCAACGAGGCGGGTCGCGCGCTGGTCTTATGGACCGCGCTCAAGGGCGACGTTGCCCGCCGCTCCGAGGATCAAAAGGAGCGGCAGAGCGCCGACGATTACATGGGCTTGCTCACGCCGGTGGTCAAAGGCGTGCTCACCGACCAGGGCTTCGCCAACACCGTGCTGGCGCAGCAGATATTTGGTGGCCACGGCTACATTACCGAGCACGGCATGGAGCAGTTCGTGCGCGATGCGCGCATCGCCATGATCTACGAAGGCGCCAACGGCATCCAGGCGCTCGATCTGGTCGGCCGCAAGCTTGGCAAGGATGGCGGCCGCGCGCTGATGGCGTTCCTCGGCGAAGTCGGCTCCTTCATCAAGGAGAAGAGCGCCATTGAGGCGATGAAGCCTTACGTGACGCCGCTCGGCGTCGCCGCCGGCCATCTGCAGCAGGCCTCGATGTGGTTCATGCAGAACGCCATGGCCAAGCCCGACAATGCCGGCGCCGGCGCCACCGACTACATGCACATGTTCGGGCTGGTGGCGCTTGGCTACATGTGGTGCCGGATCGCGGAGGCCGCGCTGGCGAAATCGGCCAATGGCGGCGCGTCCGTCATGAAAAACAAGCTCGTCACCGCGCGCTTCTTTATGGAGCGCATGCTGCCGGAAACGGCGACACACCTCGCCCGCATCCAGTCGGGCGCGGCGAGCACGATGGAACTGCCTGACGAGGCGTTCTAGGCGCGCGCGAGCATGGGTCGCCCACGCGTGCGCAACAGCAGCCATGACGCGATCGAAACGTTCAACAGGTTCCATGCGAGCCCGTTGAGGAAGGCCGCCTGATAGGAGCCGGTTGCATCGAAGATCGCGCCTGACATCCAGCCGCCCAGTGCCATGCCGAACACCGTCGCCATGACTACCAGCCCGACACGCGTGCTCGCTTCTTTGGGCGAAAAATATTCGCGCACGATGATGGCATAGCTCGGCACAATGCCGCCCTGGAACAGTCCGAACAGGCCCGAGATCACGTAAAGCGAGACGAGGCCGTCAAAGAACAGATAGAGCAACAGCGCCACGCCTTGCAGCACCGAGCCGAGCAGCAGCGTGCGCACGCCGCCGATGCGATCGGCGATGAAGCCCGAGGCCACGCGGCTGACAATGCCGCAAGCCAGCATCAGCGACAGCATCTCGGCGCCGCGCGCCGCGCCATAGCCAAGATCGCCGCAATAGGCGACGAGATGGACTTGCGGCATCGACATCGCCACGCAGCAGGCGATGCCGGCAATGAAGAGCAGCACCTGCAGTGTTGCCGGCGAGAACGGCAGTTCGGCCTGCCGGCGCGCCGCCGATTGCATCGCGCCTTCGGTGTGATGCGCCTCCATCCGGCGCCGCATGAAGTAGGTCAGCGGCAGCATGGTTGCGATGATGAACAGGCCGATGCCGATATGGGTTGCGCGCCAGCCCGAGGTGGCGATGAAATGCTGCACCACCGGCGGCCACACCGTGCCGGCGAGATAATTGCCGGCCGCCGCGATCGCAACGGCGATGCCGCGCCGGCGCACGAACCAATGCGACATCTCCGCCATCAGCGGCCCGAAGGTAGTCGAGCAGCCGAAGCCGATCAACAAGCCGTAGGCGAGCGTCACCTGCCAAAGCGTGGCGGCGTGTCCGACCGCCTCGTAGCCGAGCATCAACGCCGTGGCGCCGAGCGCCAGCGGCACCGTGATGCCGAAGCGGTCGGCAAGCTTGCCCATCACCACGCCGCCGGCGGCGAAGCCGAGCATGGTGAGCGTATAGGGCAGCGAGGCATCGGCGCGGTCGACGCCGAAGTCGGCCTGGATGGCGGGCAGGGCCACCACCACTGACCACATGCCGACGCCGCCGATCGTGCTCAGCACGACGGCGACGCCGAGGCGTAGCCAGGCGGTCGCGGAATCGGTCGGATCCGGCTTGGCCGGGCGTGCGGCGGTATGCGCTGGAATCACTGCGATAAATTACCCGGCTACTGACCTTACGGCGCTCCTAGCATCCTGACACCGCCGCGGCCAGCCGCAAATCCGTCGGGCGCTTCCTTATAATCATTCTAAGCTACTGAAATATTTCGGCTATTTCACTTGATTTAGATCATGGCGTGATCCAGATGAAAGGTGGAAATGATAATCATAGGCATATGCAGGATGATGCGGTTATGAGCGAGAGCACCATGTCGTTGACGACAGCGCCCTTAGGATTGGCCCGGAAAGGATTCCGCGGCCGGATCGACACCATTACCGCCGCCGACCAAGCGTCCGATTTGCCGAGCGGGGAACTCGAGCGTCGATTGGTCGAGCTCGGTTTCACCGAAGGCGCCACCATCGAGGTCCTGCACGAGGGCGCAATTGGCCGCGACCCGATCGCGGTGCGCGTCAATGCCGCCACGGTGGCGCTACGGCGCCGCGAGGCGATGGCAATTCTGGTGATCTGATCGGGTTGCTGACCTCATCATGAGTGCAATAGCCGCAGCCAGTGTCCGGCATTTTGCCCTGATCGGAACGCCGAATAGCGGCAAGACCGCACTGTTCAATGCGCTCACCGGCAGCCGGCAGAAGGTTGCGAACTATCCAGGCGTCACTGTCGAACGAAAAAGCGGCGCGCTGCGCACGCCGTCGGGCCTCAGCGTCAACCTGATCGATCTGCCCGGCACTTATTCGCTGCGCGCGCGCAGTCCCGACGAAGAAGTGACGCGCGACGTGGTGCTCGGTCGCCTCGCATCCGAAAACGCGCCGGACCTGCTGGTCTGCGTCGCCGACGCCACCAATCTGCGGCTGGCGCTGCGCCTGGTCCTCGAACTCAAGCAGATCGGCCGGCCGCTGCTCTTAGTCCTCAACATGATCGACATCGCGCGCCGGCGCGGCATGGAGATCGATCTCGACAAGTTGTCGGCGGAACTCGGCGTGCCGGTGATCACCGCGGCGGCGGTGCGTCGCGGCGGCACCGACGACCTGATGCGCCGGCTTGATGAGTTGGCCGCGGCGATGCCGGGGCATACCGGCGCAACGGGTTGGCAGGCGCCGACCGCATCCGACCTACGCGCTGCCCAGCGCGAAGCCGACCGTCTGATCAAGGCCGCCGTGCGCATGCCGGACAAGCCGGACACGCTGACGACGCGGCTCGACGCGGCGTTGCTGCACCCAGTGATCGGCCTCGTCATTCTGTTGGTCATCTTGTTCGTGATGTTCCAGGCCGTGTTTAGCTGGGCGCAACCGCTGATGGATCTGATCTCGTCCGGCTTCGACGCGCTCGGCACAGCGGTGCACGACACGCTGCCCGCCGGCATGCTGCAGAGCTTCCTGCAGGACGGCGTCATCAACGGGGTCGGCAGCGTGATCGTTTTCCTGCCGCAGATCCTGATCCTGTTTTTGTTCATCCTCCTGTTGGAAGATCTCGGCTACATGGCGCGCGCCGCGTTCCTGATGGATCGCATCATGGGCGGTGCCGGCCTGCATGGCCGCGCTTTCATTCCGCTGCTGTCGAGTTTCGCCTGCGCCATCCCGGGCATCATGGCGACGCGGGTGATCGACAATCCGCGCGACCGGCTGACCACCATCCTGGTGGCGCCGCTGATGACCTGCTCGGCGCGCATCCCAGTCTACACGCTAATCATCTCCGCCTTCATTCCGGCCAAGCACCTGTGGGGCTTTGTCAGCCTGCAGGGGCTGGTGATGTTCGGCCTCTACGCCGCCGGCATCGTCAGCGCGCTCGGCGTGTCGTTCCTGGCCAAGTTCTTCTTCTGGCGCGATAACCCGACGCCGCCTTTCATGCTGGAATTGCCCGATTACAAACTGCCGCGGCCGCGCAGCGTCCTCATGGGCCTCTACACGCGGGCGAAGATGTTCCTGCAGCGCGCCGGCACCACCATCTTCTCCATGATGGTGCTGATCTGGTTCCTGGCGTCATTCCCGCGCCCGCCGATCGGCGCGACCGGGCCGGCGATCGACTACAGCCTCGCCGCATGGCTAGGGCACGCGCTCGAGCCGGTACTGGCGCCGGTCGGGTTCAACTGGCAGATCAACGTCGCCTTGATCCCCGGCATGGCCGCGCGGGAAGTTGCCGTGGCAGCGCTCGGCACCGTCTATTCGATCGAGGGCGGCAAGGCGGCCGCGCAACAGATCGGCCAGGCGCTTGCACATCAATGGTCGCTGGCGACCGCGTTGTCGATCCTGGTCTGGTACATTTTCGCGCCGCAATGCGCCTCGACGCTTGCCGTGATCAAGCGCGAGACCGGCAGCTGGAAATGGATGGCGGTCACCTTCGGCTACATGCTGGCGCTCGCCTATATTGCCTCCTTTATTAGCTACAATATCGCAGTGGCGCTGGGCGCCGCCTGATAGGTTCCCGCCCTCGCGCCCGGCGGGCGCTCGCGCTATGGTGCGGCGCGCGTCGGGAATCATGACATGGATGCCCTCAACCTTCCGCGGCCGGAGTGGATGACCGAGGACCTCGTCCTGCTCGAAGAGCAGGCGCGGCGCTTCATCGCCGACGAATTCGCTCCCCATATCGACCGCTGGCACGAAAAAGGCATGTACGAGCGCGAGGTCTGGACCAAGTCCGGCGCGGCTGGACTGCTTTGCGCGTCGATGCCGGAAGAATATGGCGGCGCCGGCGGCACCTTCGCCCATGAGGCGGTGATCAACCGCGAACTGTCGCTTGCCGGCTTCGACACTTTCGGCGCGCCGCTGCATTCCGGCATCGTCGCGCCCTACATCCTGCATTACGGCACCGAGGAGCAGAAGAAACGCTGGCTATCCAAGCTCGCCACCGGCGAACTAGTCGGCGCCATCGCCATGACCGAGCCCGGCACCGGCTCCGATCTGCAAGGCGTGCGCACCAAGGCCGAGAAATCCGGCAACGGCTACGTGCTCAACGGTTCGAAGACCTTCATTACCAACGGCCAGCACGCCAACCTGATCATCGTCGTCGCCAAGACCGACCCGAAAGCCGGCGCCAAGGGCACTTCGCTGCTGGTGGTCGAGACCGACGACGCGCCGGGCTTCCGCCGCGGCCGCAAGCTCAAGAAGCTTGGCATGGACTCCGCCGATACCTCGGAATTGTTTTTCGAGGACGTCAAGCTGCCGGCCGAGGCGCTGCTGGGCACCGAAGAGGGGCAAGGCTTCTACCAGCTCATGAAGGAATTGCCGCAGGAGCGGCTGATCGTCGCCGTGCACGCCGTGGCGATGATGGAGCGGGCGCTCGCGCTCACCGTCGATTACGTCAAGCAGCGCAAGGCCTTCGGCAAGACGATTATCGAATTTCAGAACACGCAATTCGAGCTTGCCGCCTGCAAGACCGACACCACCATCGCCAAAGTGTTCCTCGACCACTGCATCGGCCAGCACGTCGAGGGCAAGCTCGACACCGTCACCGCCTCGATGGCCAAATATCGCCTCACCGACACGCAAGCCGAAGTGATCGACCGCTGCCTTCAATTGTTCGGCGGCTATGGTTATATGGACGAATACCCGATCTCGCGTCTGTACCGCGACGCGCGGGTGCTGCGTATCTATGCCGGCACCAATGAGATCATGAAGCTGTTGATTGCGCGCAGTCTTTAGCTCTGCGCAGGAGAACGCCGATGCCCGACGCATTTATTTACGACCACGTGCGCACGCCGCGCGGACGCGGCAAAGCGGACGGCGCCTTGCACGAGGTGACCGCGCTCAATCTCGCGGCGCAGGCGCTTCGCGCGGTCAAGGACCGCAACAAGCTCGATCCGAAACTGATCGACGACGTGGTGATGGGTTGCGTCGATCCGGTCGGCGAGGCGGGCGGCGACATCGCGCGCGCGGCGGCGTTGGTGGCGGGCTACGGCGACGGCGTGCCGGGTGTGCAGATCAACCGCTTCTGCGCCTCAGGTCTGGACGCGGTGAATTTCGCCGCCGCCGAGATCATGTCGGGCCAGCACGAGATGGCGATCGGCGGCGGCGCCGAATCCATGAGCCGCGTCGGCATCGGCGCCTCCGGCGGCGCCTGGCCGGTCGATCCCTCGATCGCGGTTGCGACCTACTTTCTGCCGCAAGGCATTTCCGCCGATCTTATCGCCACCAAATACGGCTTCTCGCGCGACGACGTCGACGCCTACGCGGTGGAAAGCCAGAAGCGGGCGGCGAAATCATGGGAAGAGGGCCGTTTCAAGAATTCGGTGATGACGGTGCGCGATCCGAACGGGCTGCCGATCCTGTCGAAGGACGAACACATGCGGCCGTCGACCACCATGCAGACGCTGGCCGCACTGCAGCCGTCCTTCGTGCAGATGGGCGAGATGGGCGGCTTCGACGCGGTCGCCGTGCAGCGCTATCCGGAAATCGAAGCGGTCAATCACGTGCATCACGCCGGCAACTCATCCGGCATCGTCGATGGCGCCGCCGCGGTGCTGATCGGCAGCAAGGAAGCCGGCAAGAAAGCCGGCTTGAAGGCGCGCGCGCGCATCAAGGCCTTCGCCAATATCGGTTCGGAACCGGCGATCATGCTCACCGGCCCTATCGACGTTACAAAAAAAGTGCTGGCCAAAGCCGGCATGAGCATCGGCGATATCGACCTCTATGAACTCAACGAGGCCTTCGCGTCGGTCGTGTTGCGCTACATGCAGGCGTTCGACATCCCGCACGACAAGATCAACGTCAACGGCGGCGCCATCGCCATGGGCCATCCGCTCGGCGCCACCGGCGCCATGATCCTCGGCACCGTGCTCGACGAATTGGAGCGCAGCGGCAAGGAAACCGCGCTGATCACGCTCTGCATCGGCGTCGGCATGGGCACCGCGACGCTCATCGAGCGCGTCTGAGAGTCATGCCCAAGGTCGACATCGCCAAAGTGCCGGTGAAGAGCGGCACGTTTTATCCGGCGGAGTTTCAGGCTGAGTGCAAGCGCCGCCACAAGCAGGCGCTGGGCGACGTCGTCGGTCTGACGCAGTTCGGCGTCAACATCACGCGCATCGAACCCGGACAAATGTCGGCGTTGCGGCATTGGCACGAACAGGAAGACGAATTCATCTACATCCTGGAAGGCGAGCTGGTATTGGCTGAGAATGACGGCGAGGTCGTGCTCAAGACCGGCGACGCCGCCGGTTTCAAGGCCGGCAGCGGCATTGCGCACAAGCTGATCAACCGCTCGGACCGCGACGCCGTCTATTTCGAGGTCGGCACCCGCGCGGCGACCGAACGCGTGCATTACCCGGATGTCGATCTGGTGATGGAGCGCGATCAAAAAGGCCGGCGCTATCTGCACAGGAACGGCGAGCCGTATCCGCCATAGGAGTTGAAGGTCATGCCGAATTTCAAATTCGATGTCGACAGCGACGGCATTGCGCTGGTCACCTGGGACATGGCCGACCGCTCCATGAACGTCATCACCATGGACGTGATCGCCGAACTCGACTCCATTGTCGAGAAGGTGAGTACTGATGCTGGCATCAAGGGCGCCGTGATCACCTCCGCCAAGGACGCCTTCTGCGGCGGCGCCGATCTTACCATGCTGGAGCGCATGGGGGCGATCTACGCCGACTTGGTGAAGACCAAGGGCGCGGAACCCGCCGCGCTTTACGTGTTCGACGAGAGCCGCAAGCTGTCGCAGCTCTATCGCCGCATCGAAACCGGCGGCAAGCCGTGGGTCTGCGCGCTCAACGGCACGGCGATGGGCGGCGGCTTCGAGCTCGCGCTCGCCTGCCATCAGCGCATCGCCGCCGACAATCCGAAGACGCGGCTCGGTCTGCCCGAGATCAAGATCGGTCTGTTCCCTGGCGCCGGCGGTACGCAACGCGTGGCGCGCATGCTGCCGCCTGCCGATGCGCTGCAATTTCTGCTCAAAGGCGACCAGCTTAAAGTCGACCGCGCCAAGACGATGAAGCTCGTCGACAACGTCGTGCCGCCAGGCGATCTGATTAAGGCGGCGAAGGATTGGATCAAGGCCGGCGGCAAAGCCGTGGCACCGTGGGACGTGAAGGGCTTCAAGCTGCCGGGCGGGCCGGTCTATTCCAAGGCCGGCATGATGGTGTTTCCACCGGCCAACGCGATCTACCGGCGCGAGACCTACGACAATTATCCGGCTGCGCGCGCCATCCTGCAGGTGGTCTACGAGGGCCTGCAACTCGACATGGACACCGCGCTGCGCGTGGAATCGCGCTGGTTCGCCAAGATCCTGCGCTCGCCGGAAGCAGCCAGCATGATCCGCTCGCTGTTCGTCTCCATGCAGGAGCTCAACAAGGGCGCGCGCCGCCCGGCGGCGGAGCCTGCGACCAATCTCAGGAAGATCGGTATCGTCGGCGCCGGCTTCATGGGCGCCGGTATCGCGCAGGTGAGCGCGGCGGCCGGCCTGCAGGTGGTGCTGATCGACCGCGACCAGGAGACGGCCGACAAGGGCAAGGCGGCCTTACACAAGGCGCTGAGCGACCGCGTCAACAAAGGCCGCATGAAATCGGCCGAGCGCGATGGGCTGCTGTCGCTGATCACGCCGACGCCGGACTACGGCGCGCTCAAGGACTGCGATCTGGTGATCGAGGCGGTGTTCGAAGACCGCAAAGTAAAGTCCGAATTGATCGCCAAGATCCAGGCGGTGATCGGCGACAACGTCGTCTTCGCCTCCAACACCTCGACGCTGCCGATCACTTCTCTCGCCACCGAGTTCAACGACCCGCCGCGTTTCATCGGCATCCACTTCTTCTCGCCGGTCGACCGCATGATGCTGGTCGAGATCATTCTCGGCAAGAAAACCGGCGACAAGGCGCTCGCCGCCGCGCTCGATTACGTGCGCGCGATCCGCAAGACGCCGATCGTCGTCAACAACTCGCGCGGCTTCTACACCTCGCGCGTGGTCGGCACCTATATCCGCGAAGGCCACCTGATGCTGGCGGAAGGCGTACCGGCGGCGATGATCGAGAACGTCGGTCGCATGGCCGGCATGCCGGTCGGCCCACTCTCGCTCAACGACGAAGTGGCGGTCGATCTTGCCTGGAAAATCCTGAAGGCGACCGAGGCCGATCTCGGGCCGCAGGCCGTCGATCCGCGCCAGAAGATTTTGCTGGAAGACCTGGTCGAGAAACGCCAGCGCTATGGCCGCAAGAACGGCAAGGGCTTCTACGATTACCCGGCCAACGGCCCGAAAAAACTGTGGCCCGGCCTGGCCGACTTACAACCGGTCAAGCTCGATCCGGATAAGATTGACGTACAGGAATTGAAAGACCGGCTGCTGGCGATGCAGGCTTTGGAAACCGCGCGCTGCTTCGAGGAAAAGGTGCTCACCGATGTGCGCGAGGCCGATGTCGGCTCCATCCTCGGCTTCGGCTTTGCGCCATTCTCCGGCGGCACGTTGTCCTACATCGACATGATGGGCACGAAGAAATTCGTCGAGATGTGCCGCAAGCTGGAGAAGAAATACGGCGATCGCTTTACGCCCTGCAAGCTGCTCATCGACCTCGCCGCCAAGAACGAGACTTTCTACGGCCGCTTCGCGCCGAAGACGAAAGCCGCGGCGTAGCCTGCGCCGTGGAAGCGAAGGTATATCCCGTTCGTCCCCGCTTTCGCGGGGACGAACGGAAAATGTGACGTCGCCGCTAATCGCTACATCACCACCGTCAGCCGCTTCGCCGCGCGGGTGACACCGGTGTAGAGCCAGCGCTCGCGGCTGTCGGGAAACGCGAAGCTCTCGTCGAACAGCACCACGTCGTCCCATTGCGAGCCTTGCGCCTTGTGCACGGTGAGCACGTAGCCGTAGTCGAATTCGTCGTACGGTTTGCGCCGCGCCCAATCGACCTTTTCGATGCCGCCGGTGAAGCACTCCGGACGCACCGACACTTTCACGCCGCGCGTCGCCGTCTCGTCGTCGGGCATGAGCCGCATGGTCATGATGCCGGTCTTCGCCCCTCGGCGCGCGCCGCGCTCCTTCACCGTCCACAGCCCGCCGTTGAACAGGCCCTTCTTGCGGTTGTTGCGCAGGCATACCAGCTTGTCGCCGGCATCCGGAAATTCGCCGTCGAAGCCGCGCCGCTCGCGCATCCGCATGTTGTAGGCGCGCCGCGTGGCGTTGCGCCCGACCAGCACCTGGTCGGCCTCCAGCACGCGCTGCGGATCGAGATCGGCCTTGGCGACCACTTCGGTCTCGCCGTAGCGGCCGGGCTCAAGATATTCGCCGGCGCGGATGTCCATCGACAGGCGGATGATCGGGTTGTCGGCGGCCTGCCGGTGCACTTCGGTGAGCATCACGTCCGGCTCGGCCTCGGTGAAAAATCCGCCGCCCTGGATCGGCGGCAGTTGCGCCGGATCGCCCAGCACCAGCAACGGCACGCCGAACGACAACAGATCGCGGCCGAGCTCGGCGTCGACCATCGAGCATTCATCGATGACGATTAGCTCGGCCTTGGAGGCGGGCGCCTCGTCCCACAGATCGAATGAGGGGATTTCCTCGCCGCTTTCGCGCGCCCGGTAGATCAAGCTGTGGATGGTGGAGGCGCCCTTGCAGCCTTTGCCGCGCATCACCGAGGCCGCCTTGCCGGTGAAGGCGGCGAATTTCACCTCGCCGTCGGCGTGCTCGGCCAAATGGCGGGCGAGGGTGGTCTTGCCGGTGCCGGCATAGCCGAACAGGCGGAATACCTGCGGCGTGCCGTTCGATCCGGGCTTGTCATTCAGCCAGGTGGCGACGGCATTGAGCGCGGCGTCTTGGTGCGGGGAAAACTGCGGCATGGCGGAACCAATAACGCATGCGCGGGGCGGGCGAAAGAACGAAATAGGAACCTTGACGTTCGGGCCAGTATGGATTAAATTCCTAGTTCCTCGAAGGTTCGACCGGCGCCGTCATGACGCGCTCGGTCTTGCCGGAGAGGGCGGTGCGCCGACAACGCGCATCGCGGTCAAGCTGCGCAGACCGCGCAAAGCTTGATCAAGTGGAGCGCCGGGAGGCGCCGCCCCTTGCACCAAAGGGGCGCGCGCCTTCGCAGGGCGCGCAGGTGGGCCGATCGCAAGGCCCGCCTAAGAGGGTCTCGCAAACCCTCTGGCGCCTCCCGGCGCTCCATTCCCCCTCGGGGGAAACGGAAAAAGGGAAGCCGGCCTGCCCGGGGCCGCCAAGAATACGGGCGATAACGCATGTCTTGCTTTCTTCATCCGCGCGTCATATTATATCGATATGTCTCGACATATGGACGCAAAGAAATCGCAGGCTGCTTTTTCTGCACTGGCGCAGCCGACCCGGCTGAAGGCCTTCCGCAAATTGGTTGCTGCGCATCCGAACGGATTGCCGGCCGGCGAGATCGCGCAATTTTGCAAGGTGCCGCACAACACCATGTCGACGCATCTTGCCGCGCTGATGCGCGGCGGCTTGATTGCGGTTAAGCGCGATGGCCGCTCGATGAACTACCGCGCCAATCTCGATGGGTTTCGCGGCTTGATCGATTTCATGCTGCGCGACTGCTGCGGCGGCCGGCCGGAAATCTGCGCGCCGGTGGTCGAAGACTTCAACGCCGCGTGCTGCGCGCCGGCGCGTAGCGCATGATCCCGAAAAGTGGAAACCGGTTTTCGGATCAGATCATGCGCAAACAAAAAGAGAGAGTTGCCAATGGCTGAGCGTATCTACAACGTGCTGTTCCTCTGCACCGGCAATTCGGCGCGCTCGATCATCGCCGAGGCGATCCTTAATCGCGAAGGCCACGGCCGCTTCAAGGCCTTCAGCGCCGGAAGCCAGCCCAAAGGCAAGATCAATCCGCACACGCTCGATCTGCTGCGCAAGTTCAATTACGACGTCTCGGCTATGCGCTCGAAATCCTGGGCCGAGTTCGCGCAGGCCGGCAGCCCCGATCTCGATTTTGTCTTCACTGTCTGCGACAACGCCGCCGGCGAAACCTGTCCGCTGTGGCCGGGCCAGCCGATCACCGCGCATTGGGGCATTCCCGATCCGGGCACGGCGCAAGGTAGCGAGGCGGAGATCGCGCTGGCGTTCAAGGACGCCTATCGCATGCTCAACCGCCGCATCGAACTGTTTCTGGCGCTGCCGCTCGAAAAACTCGACCGCCTCGTGCTGACCACGCGGCTCAAGGCGATCGGCCGCAGCGAAGGCGCGACGGCGTCCGCGAAGGCAGAGTAAAGAAAGCATGATTACCAGCGTCTACTGCAAACTCCGCTCATTCCCGCGTAAGCGGGAATCCAGAGCCGCGCTTTCAGTCGTATCGATTGTCGTTGCTGGGTCCCCGCTTTCGCGGGGACGAGCGGGAAATTGACGAGGCCGCCATGTCGACATTTGAACGCTATCTGACTGTGTGGGTCGCGCTCTGCATCGTCGCCGGTATCGCGCTCGGCCACGTCATGCCGGGCGTATTTCAGGCGATCGGCGCCGCCGAGATCGCCAAAGTTAACTTGCCGGTAGCGGCGCTGATCTGGCTGATGATCGTGCCGATGCTGGTGAAGATCGATTTCGCCGCGCTCGGGCGCGTGCGCGAGCATTGGCGCGGCATCGGCGTGACGCTGTTCATCAACTGGGCGGTGAAGCCGTTTTCGATGGCCGCGCTCGGCTGGTTGTTCGTTGGCTATCTGTTCCGGCCCTATTTGCCGGCCGGCCAGATCGATTCCTATATCGCCGGACTGATCATCCTGGCGGCGGCGCCGTGCACCGCCATGGTGTTCGTGTGGAGCAACCTGACCAAGGGCGAGCCGCACTTCACGCTGTCGCAGGTGGCGCTCAACGACACCATCATGGTGTTCGCCTTTGCGCCGATCGTCGGGCTGCTGCTCGGGCTGTCGGCGATCACCGTGCCCTGGGGCACGCTGATGCTCTCGGTCGTGCTCTATATCGTGGTGCCGGTCATTGTGGCGCAGGTCCTGCGCCGCAACGTGCTGGCGAGCGGCGGTCAGGCCGCGCTCGCTAGCCTGCTCGGCAAGCTGCAACCGCTTTCGCTGGTCGCGCTGTTGGCGACGCTGGTGCTGCTGTTCGGTTTCCAGGGCGAACAAATTTTGGCGCAACCGCTGATCATTGGCCTGCTCGCCGTGCCGATCTTGATCCAGGTCTATTTCAATGCCGGCTTCGCCTATCTGCTCAACCGGCTGGCAGGCGAACAGCATTGCGTCGCAGGGCCGTCCGCGCTGATCGGCGCCAGTAACTTCTTCGAGTTGGCTGTCGCCGCCGCCATCAGTCTGTTCGGCTTCAATTCGGGCGCCGCCCTGGCGACCGTCGTCGGGGTCCTGATCGAGGTCCCCGTCATGCTGTCGGTGGTCGCGATCGTCAACCGTAGTCGTGGCTGGTACGAACGCGGCACAAAATCAAGTGCCGCCGCGTCTACGCCGCACTAGAGCTACCCGCCATCTCGCATTGCCCTTTCGCGCGTCCCATGTTTAAGGTCGCGACCTTTTCGCGCCGGAAACATGCATGGCTCGTGACCAGATCGACATGACCCCCATCGAAACGCGCGACGAACTCGTCGCCTGGCTCGAAGCGGGCTGCAAGCCGAAGGCGCAATTCCGCGTCGGCACCGAACACGAGAAATTCGCCTTCACGATGCAGGGTCACCGGCCGGTGCCCTATGCCGACGCACACGGCATCCGCGCGCTGCTCGAGGGCATGCACGACCTGCTCGGCTGGGACCCGATCATGGAAGGCGACAACATTATCGGCCTGTTCGACGTCACCCATGGCGGCGCCATTTCGCTCGAGCCGGGCGGCCAGTTCGAACTCTCCGGCGCGCCGGTGGAAAACGTGCATCAGACCGCCTCCGAATTGATGGCACACTTGGCGCAAGTGCGCGAGGTCGCGAAACCGCTCGGCATCGGCTTCCTGGGGCTCGGCATGACGCCGAACTGGACCCGCGCCGACATGCCGGTGATGCCCAAGGGCCGCTACAAGATCATGACTGCCTACATGCCGAAGGTCGGCACGTTCGGTCTCGACATGATGTATCGGACCTGCACAGTACAGGCGAACCTCGACTTCTCAAGCGAACCGGACATGGTGAAAAAGCTGCGCGTCTCGCTGGCGCTGCAGCCTGTGGCGACCGCGCTGTTCGCCAATTCGCCATTCACCGAAGGCAAGCCGAACGGGTTTCTCTCGTTCCGTTCGCATATCTGGACGGACACCGACAACGACCGCTCCGGCATGCTGCCTTGGGCGTTCGAGGACGGCATGGGCTTCGAGCGCTGGGTCGACTACGCCCTCGGCGTACCGATGTACTTCATCAAGCGCGGAGACAAATACATCGACGCCGCCGGCAAGTCGTTCCGCGATTTCTTCGCCGGCAAGCTCGACGCGCTGCCGGGCGAGCGACCGACCATTTCCGACTGGGCCAATCACCTCTCCACGATCTTTCCCGAGGTGCGGCTCAAGCGTTATCTGGAAATGCGCGGCGCCGATGGCGGACCGTGGCGGCGTCTGCCTTCGCTTGCCGCCTTTTGGGTTGGGCTGCTCTACGACGAGGATTCGCTCGGCGCCTGCTGGGACCTGGTGAAAGGCTGGAGCGCGGCCGAGCGGCAGAAATTGCGCGACGATGTGCCGAAGCTCGGCTTTGCCGCCGAGATTCGCGGCCGCAACGTGCTCACCCTGGCGCAGGAGACGCTGCGCTTTGCCACGCGCGGACTGGCGCGGCGCAAATATCTCGACCGCAACGGCCGCGACGAGACGCGCTATCTGCGCCCGCTGGAAGAGAGCGTCGCGCACGGCATCACGCCGGCCGAGGAATTGCTGGAGAAATTCCACGGTCCGTGGAAGGGCTCGGTCGAACCGATTTTCGAGGAGTATGCGTATTGATTCTTCCCTGGCCCCGCTTGCGGGGAGAGGGTGGCGAGCACCGAATGTGCGAGCCGGGTGAGGGGGCGTTCGTTGTGGAGCCGTGACTTTATGTCTCCCGAGCTCGTGATGTGGTTCGTGCTTGCCATGAAGATGGCGGTTACCGCGCTCGTTGTTACAACGGCGACCATCGTCGCCGAACGACTGGGTGCTACGATTGGAGCGCTGGTGGCAACGCTGCCGGTCTCAGCCGGCCCAGTCTATGTTTTTCTGGCGCTTGATCACGATGCCGCGTTCATTTCTTCAAGCGCGGCTGTGAGTCTTGCACTAAACAGCGCTACCGCGATTTATCTCACGGCCTATGTTCTGATCGCGCAACGACGCTCGATGTGGCTCAGCATATCTTTTGCGTTTGTAATGTGGCTCGTGGCCGTTTTTGCGCTCAGCCCCGTCCATTGGACTGCCTGGTCGGCATTTGCCCTCAACTTAATCGTATTCACCGCTTGTATCTTCATCGTCCAGCCATTTTGCCTCGTGCGCATGCCACCAACAACGCGGCCTTGGTACGACTTCGTGTTACGAGCGGGTTTGGTGGCTTCGCTCGTCGGCGTGGTCGTAGCTTTAAGCTTCCAAATTGGTCCGACGGGGAGCGGCGTGCTTGCTGTATTTCCGGTCATCTACATGAGCATCATGCTCATTCTGCATCGCCGCGTTGGCGGCCCTGCCACGGCGGCCGTTCTGGCAAACGCCGTTCCCGCTCTTGCCGGATTTGGCGTGGCGTTGCTCGTCTTGCATCTCATCGCAGTGCCGCTTGGGTCCGCGGCGGCCCTCGTCGTCGCCCTTGGCATCTCTGTCGTCTGGAATGCCATTATTTATGCAATACGCCGCCGCCAAGCGCTTGCTTAGTACTTCCCTCTCCCCGCAATGCGGGGAGAGGTACAGAAAAATTACTCCGCCGCCTGCGCTTCCGACAGGTTGTCGAGCGAGGAGATGATGTGCTCGGCCAGCGCGTCGGCCAGCGTCGAGTTTTCATGCGCGCTGCGCACCAGACCGATGCGGCAACTCGGCAGTTCGGGAAATCCTTCCGAGGCGGTGAGCACGCGCATGCCGGGGCGCAAGCCCGATTCCGGCAGCACCGACACTGCGAGGCCGGCAAGCACGGCAGCGGCCACTGCGCCGGCGTTCGAACTCGAATACAGGATGCGATAGGGACGGCCGACTTTTTCGATCCGCTCGATGGCGATGCGTCGCCATGAGCAGGTCGGGCGGCCGAGCGCCAGCGGCAGGCGCTCCTCGAGATGGGTCGGATGCCGGTTCGAGGTCACCCACAAGAGACGCTCGCGACGGAATGTTTCTGAGATGCGCTTGCTCTCGCAATTGGTGACGATAGCGATGTCGATCTCGTTGGCGTCGATGCGCTCCAGCAGATCCACGCTCGGCTCGCAGATCACGGTGAGTTCGACGCCGGGATAGACGCGCGAGAAGCGCGCCATGATCTCGGGCAGATAACGGTCGGCGTAATCGTCCGGCACGCCCAGCCGCACGCGGCCGGACAGTTCTGCGTCGGAAAACGCGGCCAGCGTCTCGACGTTGAGCTTGACGATGCGGCGCGCGAAATCGAGCAGGCGCTGGCCGTCCTCGGTGAGCTTGGACGCGCGGCCGTCGCGCGCGAAGATCGGCCGCTCCAGCCGTTCCTCCAGCCGCTTCATCTGCATCGACACCGCGGACTGGGTTTTGTTCACGACATCGGCTGCCTTGGTGAAACTGCCGGTCTCGGCGATGGCGATGAAAGTGCGCAATTGGTCGACGTCGATCAGCGCGGTCATGGATTTGGTCCTCGATGGGCGCGGGCCATTTGGGCCGGTCGTATTATATCACCAATCCTGATTGGTCAGATTAAAAACATTCGTTTCACTAATCAATCCCCCTGGTCCATATAAAGCTCGCATCCAGAGGAATCGGGTGAGGGTTTCGGGTGGTTGTGGCACGCGGCCAGAACGATGTTTGCCGCCTGTGCCTTAGGAATGGAGACTGAACATGAACGCAAATTACCCCGTTTTGCCCATTGCCGGAGGCGCCTTGGCGCGCGCCTTCGCCTCGCTGGTGGCGTTTCTGACGCATTGGTTCAGACAGATCGCGCGCGCGCGCCGCCACCGGCGCGACGCTCACGTGTTGGCCGGCCTCGACCGCAACATGCTGGCCGATATCGGCATCACTCGTGCCGATCTGAACGACGCCCTGTCGGGGTCGTTCTGGGAAGATCCGACCGCGCTGCTGCGCGAACGCGCGATCGAGCGCCGCCTGTACCGCGTCAGGCCCGCGCAGCCGCTGCCGGATGTGGAGAACGGTTTCCACCGTCCGCCGACCGGCCGCCCGGCCCGCCAGGCGATCTGAAAACCCAAACGGCCGAGCCCTCTCGTCGGCCGCTCGATCCGGGGTCCGCGATCCTCCCCTCTCGCGGCCGGATCCAGCGGGCGCATTCTTTCTAGCGAAGAATTTCTGCGCGAAGACGCCGGCAAGTGCGCTAGCATGCCGCCGGGGCTGGACGTCACGGCAATTCCAAAGCCGAGCGGGCGCGCATGCGGTTTAGAGTCATTCTCCTGGGCGCAATGTGGGCCATTGCGGCAGCCGGCGCGGCGCCAGCGCAGACCGGTTACGACCGACGCGGCGGCGACTATTTGAATTTCCAGATCCGCAATGGCGATCCGGCCGTCTGCGCCACCCGCTGCGAGCGCGACGCGCGCTGCCGGGCCTGGAGCTTTTCCTATCCGCGCACGGAAAACGCGTTCGCTGCCTGCTGGCTCAAGAGCCACGTGCCGCCGCGCGTCGAAGATAAATGCTGCGTGTCGGGTGTGCGCGGCGCCGGCGTGATCGAACCGCGGCGCGGCGGCATCGAATATTCGATCGACCGCATCGGCGGCGATTATCGCAACTTCGAAACGACACCTGATGCCGCAGGCGCTCCTTGCAAAGCGGTCTGTGATGCCGAGAACAAGTGCCGCGCCTGGACCTACGTGCGGCCCGGCTATATCGGGGCGTCCGCGCGTTGCTATCTCAAGGATAAGATTACGCGCCCGCGCCACAAGCCGTGCTGTATTTCGGGGGTGACGAGGTAAATCGTCATGGCCGGGCTTGTCCCGTCCATCCACGCCTTACCAGATAGCGATTTATTGCGAAGGCGTGGATGAGCCCAAGGCCGGGCATGACAGGTTCAATGCACCGCCGAGAAAAACCGCGACAGTCTTAGGCCCTGCGGCCAGGTCCAGATTGGCCGGCTTTTCATCCCCAAGTCCCAGGAGCCGACGATGCCGTCGACGCGGCCGACCAGGTCGTCTACCGGCAGCATGCCGACGCCGCCTTCGCGCAACGGCACGCGGCTGTCGGCCGAATTATCGCGGTTGTCACCCATGACGAAGACATGGCCGGGCGGAACGACTGTCTCCGCCATGTTGTCGAGCGGCTGAAGCGGCGTGAGCTTGAAGATGGTGTGCTGGCGGTTGTCCGGCAACGTCTCGATCAGGCGCGCGGCCGTCGTGAGACTACCGTCCTCGTTTTCGGCCTGGCCGGTTCCGTCCGGCTGCAGGGCTGCTGCTTCGCCATTGATCCAAACCTGTCCATCGCGCAGCGCAATACGGTCGCCGGGCAGGCCGATCACGCGCTTGACCCAGATTTGCGAACGGTCGCCCGGCCAGCGGAACACGACCACGTCGCCGCGCTTAGGCAATGCGCCGAGAAGATGCGGCGTCATCGGCAAGTTGATGAACGACGGCAACGACGCCGAGCCGTAGCCGTAGGGGAATTTCGTCGCCAGCAATTCGTCGCCGATCAGCAGCGTCGGCTCCATCGAGCCGGACGGCACATAGAACGGTTCGGCGATCGCGGCCTTCGCCGCCATCACCACCAGTACGATGACGGCGATGTCGACGGCGCTGCGCGCCCAGCCGCGAATGCGGGATGTTGCTTGAGATGTGTCGTTGCGCTCTGCCTGGGCCATCAGGCGGTTCCTCCAACTGTGATGCGATCCATGCGCAAGCTTGGCTGGCCGACGCCGACCGGCACGCCCTGGCCGTTCTTGCCGCAGGTGCCGATGCCCGGATCGAGCGCGAAGTCGTTGCCGATCATGGTGATGCGGTTGAGGTCGGTCGGCCCGTTGCCGATCAGCATGGCGCCTTTGACCGGCGCCGTGACTTTGCCGTTCTCAATTTTGTAGGCCTCGGTGCATTGGAACACGTATTTGCCGGACGTGATGTCGACCTGGCCGCCGCCGAAGCTGACCGCGTAGAGGCCGTTCTTCACCGACGCGATGATCTCGGCCGGCTCGTGCCTGCCGGCCAGCATATAAGTGTTGGTCATGCGCGGCATCGGCACGTGGGCGTGGCTTTCGCGCCTACCGTTGCCGGTCGGCTTCATGCCCATCAGCCGCGCGTTCTGCCGGTCCTGCATGTAGCCGACCAGAATGCCATCCTCGATCAGCACGGTGCGGTTGGTCGGCGTACCCTCGTCATCGATCGAGAGCGAGCCGCGCCGCTGCTGCATGGTGCCGTCGTCGACCACGGTCACACCCTTTGCCGCGACCTGCTGACCCATCAGTCCGGCAAAGGCGGAGGTCTTCTTGCGGTTGAAATCGCCTTCGAGGCCATGGCCGACCGCTTCGTGCAGCATCACGCCCGGCCAACCGGAGCCCATGACCACGTCCATCTCGCCTGCCGGCGCCGCCACCGCGTCGAGATTGACCAGCGCCTGGCGCACGGCTTCGTCCACCGCGTGTTGCCAGGCATGGGTTTCGATGAAGCGCCGATAGCCTTCGCGCCCGCCGACGCCATAGCTGCCGGATTCCTGCCGATCGCCATCGCCGACCACGGTGGAAACGTTAAGCCGCACCAGTGGACGGATGTCGCGATAGGTCTCGCCGTCGGCGCGCAGGATTTCCACCACCTGCCAGGTGGCGGCGACGCTAGCCGTCACCTGCCGCACGCGCGGGTCCTTGGCGCGCGCGTAAGCGTCGATCGTCTCCAGGAGTTTCACCTTGGCGTCGAAGGCCGGTTCGCCGAGCGGGTTCTCGTCGCCATAAAGCTTGCGGTTGGTGCGGCCGGGGGCGTCGGCGTAATGGCCGCTGTGGCCACCTTTCACCGCGCGCACCGCCTCGGCGGCGCGTGCAAGGGCTGCTTCCGACACGTCGGAAGCGTGCGCATAGCCGACCGCCCCGTCCTTCACCGCGCGCAGGCCGAAGCCCTGCGCGGTGTCGTAAGTCGCCTGCTTGAGCCTGCCGTTGTCGAACACCAGCACTTCCGCCTGGCGATATTCCAGGAACAATTCGCCGTCGTCGGCGCCGTCCAGGCCGCGCCCGATCAGTTGCCGTACCTTGGCCTTATCGAGGCCGGCGCGGTCGATCAGGGAAGAAATGGCTGGGTCCATAAACTGTCTCCGGTGGTGCCCTCAGGCCATCAGATAGGGCCTCTGTGGCGATTCTGCGAGGGCAGGGGGCGGGCCTAATCGCCCCTCGTCGCAGTCCAGATGAAATGCCGCGCGCCGCCGCGCGGTCCCTTGGCGCGCAGGGGAATTTCGTCCACTTTAAAGCCGGTCTTACGCAGCCGCGCCGTGAATTTTGCGTCCGGTCCCGACGACCATACCGCCAGCACGCCGCCAGGACACAGCGCCGTATGGGCGGCGTGCAATCCCTTGAGGTCATACAACCTGTCATTGGTTTTGCGGGTCATTCCTTGCGGCCCATTGTCGACGTCGAGAAGAATCGCGTCGTAAGCCAATCGGCCGGACCTGATCAGATCGCCGACGTCACCTTCGTGGATGCGCACGCGCGGATCGGTCAGGCTGTCGCCGGACAATTTCGCCATCGGGCCGCGCGCCCAGGCCACCACCGCCGGCACCAGTTCGGCGACAATGATGTGCGCCTGCTTCCCCAGCACGGTCAGGGCTGCCCGCAAGGTGAAGCCCATACCCAATCCGCCGATCAGGATAGTTGGTCGTCCATTTGCCCGCTTGCGGGCCCGAATTTTCTCGCAAGCGATGGTCGCGAGCGCCTGCTCGGTGGCGCTGAGGCGACTATTCATCAACTCGTCGCGCCCCAGCCGGATCGAGAATTCCGCGCCACGCTGCATCAGACGGAGTTCACCGCCGCCGGGTACTTGCGCCGTATCGAGGTGGACCCAGGGAATCATGGATATCTCTTGTGCCGGTTGCTATGCAGTGTGTTTGGTGGAGGAGCACGATGAAAGCAATGCTGCTGATGGGCCATGGCGGGCCTGAGATGATGAAATTTGGCGACGCACCGGACCCGAAAGCCGGGCAGGGCGAAGTCGTGGTCGATATCCATGCGGCATCCGTCAACGGCGCCGACCCCAAGGTGCGGCGGGGCAAGGGCCGCTACAAGCTTGACCAGTTCCCGCACATCATGGGCCGCGACTTCTCGGGCGTGATCAGCGCTGTCGGCTCCGGGGTTACCGATCTCAAGCTCGGCGACGCCGTGTTCGGCGTGCTCGCGCCGGGCATCGAAGGCACCTATGCGGAAAAGCTCGCGATCCCGGCCGCGCTTATCGCCAAGAAGCCCGCTTCGCTCAGCCATGCCGAGGCGGCGGCGCTCGGGCTCATCAGCCTCACCGCGCTCACCGCTATTGAAGATACGGCACACCTCAAGGCGGGCCAGACCATCCTGATTCAGGGCGGTGCTGGCGGCGTCGCTGGTTTCGGCGTGCAACTCGCCAAGCATATCGGCGCGACCGCGATCTCGACTGCCAGCGCCGGCAATCTCGACTATGTGCGCGGCCTCGGCGCCGACCGTGTCATCGACTACAACAAGGAAGATTTCACCGCTATCGGGCCGGTCTGCGACGTAGTGTTCGACACCGTCGGCGGCGGCGTTCGCGCCGGCAGCTACAAGGTACTCAAGCCGGGCGGCAAACTGGTGTGGATTGCGCCGGCACCGGAGGGCTACCAGCCGCCGCGCAACGATGTCGAGACCCTCAAGCCCGACGTCATACGCGACCGCGCCCATCTCGAACGGATGCTGGCGCTGCTGGCCGCCGGTGCGGCGCGGCCGCCGGCGATCCACCACTACAAGCTCGCGGACGCCGCCGAGGCGCACAAGGTCAGCGAAGGCCGCCACCTGCAAGGCAAGCTGGTGCTCGACGTGCGCTGAGGGTCGCCGCCTCTAATCGCGTGAAAACCGGACCGAGACCGCGCCGATCGGATCGATCGCATGCGTGATTTCGGTTTCGTCTAATTCGATGAACACCGGCGGCGTGATCGAGCCGGTGATGATGAGATCGCCGGCCGATAGTTTTTCGCCGAACACCGCCACGACGTTAGCGACATGCGCGACGATATCGAGCAGCTTGCCGGTCAGCGCTTCAGGATCGGTGCTGCGCGCGGTTTCCGCGCCGTGCCGGATCAGCCGCGAGGTCAAGCCGGAGGTTGCGCCGCCGGCGCGGGCTGCGGCGGCGACCGCCATGTGCCGTTGAAAAATGTCATCGGCGAGCACCGCGTCGAGATTGTCCGGCGTCGGCGCCGGATCGAGATCGGCGATTTCGATCGCCGGCGCGATCTCCTTGATCGCCGCCGCCGCCGCTGCCGCCGTTGCGCCGGCGGCAAGATCGTGCGCCATGCGCACGGCGATCTCCGGCTCCATCACCGGCTTGCTGTAACCCTTCAGCGACACCGTGCTGCCCGACGGCAGGAGCGCGCGCTGCATCAAGTAGCCGACCAGCGGCGCTTTGAGGCCGAGCTTCTGCATAGAAGCGGGCGCGCCCATGCCGACTTTCCAGCCGAGCGGCTTTTCGCCGGCCGCAATGCGCGCGCGCCGCGCGGCGAGTTGCGCAGTCATGCCGGTTTTGATCAGAGGATTGTCGATATCGCGAAGCGTAAAACTCACTTGTGGCTCTCCGGATGCACTTCGTAGCCTGAATCCTCGATCGAGCCGGCGCCCATCCAGCCCCAGATCAGCACGACGTCTTCATCCGAGGTATTGTTGAAGCCGTGCCAGCAGCCGCGCGGCGAATAGACCACGTCGCCTTCGCTCGACGGCTTGTCGCCGTGGTCGGTATAGATCATGCCCTTGCCCTTGAGCACGATGAAAAACTCGTCGCAATTGTGATGGCGGTGGTTCTCGTGCCGCGTGCCCGGCTTGAGCACCGTCCAGCCGACCACGTGGTCGGCGCCGGCTGTTTTCTTGTCGATCAGGAACTGCACCTGCATGTCGACCCAGCCGTCGTCGCGCTTGAGGCCTTCGACCTTCGGCACGTCGCGCAAATTGGTGCGGTACATGACGGGCGCCGGCTGGCCTTCATTCCAGGCGGCGGCGGTGGCCTTCACGGCCTTGCCCAGAGCGGCTCCGAATTTTTCGGCAGATGATGTCATGATTGTCCTCCTAAACGCCGATAAACTTGATGCGCCACCACGAAATCGTTGCCGTCGATGCCGAGACCGCGGCAGGCGTTCATCATTTCGTTGGCGGCGGCGGCAAGCGGCACCGGCGAGCCGAGCGTGCGGCCGAGATTGAGCGCGAGCAGCATGTCCTTTTGCTGCAGCGTGACGTCCGCGAGCGGCACTGCCGGCATTTTGCCGTCGAGAATAAACGGTCCGCGATAGCCGAGCACCGGCGAGGCAGCGACGCTCTTGAGCATCGCATCGAGCGCCACGTCGCGGGCGACGCCGCCTTTCTCGGCGAGCGCCACCGCTTCACCGAAGGCGATTACCTCGACCATCAGCAGAAGATTGACCGCGATCTTCATCTGGCAGGCGAGCCCGTTGCCACCGATGCGCGTCACTTTCGGCCCGATCGCCAGCAGTACCGGCTTGATGCGCTCGTAAGCGGTCTCGTCGCCACCGACCATAATCGAGGCGTTGCCTTGTACGACGGTCACCGGCGAGCCGGAGAGAGGGCCGTCCAGCATGATCGATCCGGCGCGCGCGAACTCCGCCGCGATGGCGCGGCTTTCGTCCGGCTCGATCGTGCTCATGTCGATATAGATGCCGCCCCGCTTGAGGCCGGCGACGACGCCGTCTTTGCCCAGCGCCACCGCCTTCACCGCCTCGGCGTCGGTGACGATGGAGAACACGAGTTCGGATTGCTCGGCCACTGCTCGGGGTGTTTCGGCCCAGAGCATCCCCGCTTCTAAGAGGCTTACGGCCTTGTCGCGCGAGCGGTTCCAGCCGGTGACGCGATGCCCGGCGTGCATCAGGCGCGGGACGATCAATTGCCCCATCGCGCCCAGACCGACAAAACCGATATCCACATCAACACTCCGGCCTCATTGACCGCGAGCAACAGTAAAGACATCGGGGGCCGGCACAAGGCCGGCAGTAAGGCACAATGCGGCGCTGGATTGCCCACCGGTATAGGCGAGTCGGGAGTGGGCCTAGCGCGATTTTTCCGTCGGTTTCTTCGTCTTCAGAAAAGCCGCGCAGAAGGCTGCTTCGAAGGCGCGGTAGTCGTTGGTGATCTCGGTGCCTTTGCTGATCGTGCAGCGGGCGAGGACGTAGCCGTTATGGAAATAGGTGTTCGGATTGTCCGAATGATTCATGAACGTATCGTGGTCCATCGAGACCAGGATTTCCTTGCCCCACTGATAACCGTGCAGCTTGATGAAATCCTTGGCCTGCTTTGGTAGCCTGGCGAGCGTTCGGCGATTGTAAAAGCGGTCGAAGCCGTAAACGAAGCGCCAGATCTTCGCGTCCTTGCGAACCGTTTCGCCGGCAAAGACCCCGATACCGTGGATCGGGCTTTTATCGAGATAGGTTTTGACCAGGAGCATGGTGGGCGAAGCGAATCCGGCTTCGCTACGGTAGCTTATCGTAGCCCTCTCCGAAACCGGCCAGACTCAACGGAAAGCCGATGCCTTCTTCGGGCGTCTGGAAGATGATGAAAGTCGCGGTCTTGCCGGTGCGCAGCTTGGCGATCAGCGCGTCGTCCATCACCACCTCGGCGATGCAGCCGTTGGGCAGGCAGCGCACGAAGCCGGCGCGGCCGATATCCGCATTGTCGATCTTGAGCCCCAGCCCGGACGGCAGCAGCACGCCGAGCGGCGCCACCACCCGCATCAGCCGGCTCTTCAGGTCGGCGGTCTTGAGCACGATCACGGTCAGGCCGACATTGGCGCGGTCTTCCGCGGTGACGCTCTGGATCAGGGCGCATTGTTCGCTTTTGGCCCCAGGCGGCGTATCGCAGCGGATCTGCCAATCTTTATGCACCGACTTGACCGCGCCTTGGGCTGCGGTCCGTTCGGCGCCGAGGCCCGCAAGCGCCACAGATAGCGCCAGTGGTGCGAGCCATGCCCAGACCCGCCGCAAGTGTCTTTCGTGCCCGAAAATGCCCATCGTTCAATTCCTTGGCGCGTGCGCCCCGGTCGCATGAGTGCGGGCGAATCGCTCCCCGGTCAGCAGTTTATTCATTCCCGTTGGTCATGCCCGCTGGGGCCCCGTCAAGCAAGGGGCCGCTCGCCGACGAAGTCTGCCGGCAAGTCAACCAAGCCGCGTGGTAATGGCTTAAATGCGGCACGTAAACTCCCTTGGGGGCAAGCCGTTTGTCGCATGTTGCGGGCAAATAAGAGGCGATAAGGTGCATTGCGGTAGTGCTGGAATTGTGGTTTGAGAGTCGGGGATTCCCCCGTCCCGCTGCACCGCAACCGCTGCCGCGCCCGTGGCAAAACGCTGTGCTCAGCGGGGCCGAACTGACATCCTGCCTGCGGTGGGCGGCAAAAAGGGGCCTCATCAAGGCCTAATCTCGCGTCGAGGGAGAGCTAAGAACAATGCTGATGCTCAAGCGGTTGATCGCTTTTGTGGTCACGGGCGTGACCGTTATCGGCGCCGGTGGCGTCGCATGGGCCGGCCTCGGCCAGCCCTCGCCCTGGCAGCTCGGCTTGCAGCAGTCGGCGTCGCCGGTCATGGACGACATCGTCTGGTTCCACAACTTTCTACTTTGGCTGATCGCCGCTATCGCCGTGTTCGTGCTGGTCCTGCTGGCGATCGTCGTGCTGCGTTTCAACGCCCGCGCCAACCCGACGCCCTCGCGCACCACGCACAACACCTTCATCGAGATCATCTGGACTGTTGTGCCTGTGCTCATTCTGGTGACCGTCGCGGTGCCGTCGTTCCGTCTGCTGTTCTATCAGCTCAAGGTTCCGGCCGCCGACCTGACGGTGAAGGTGACCGGCAAGCAGTGGTTCTGGAGCTACAGCTATCCGGACTCCAAGTTTGAATTCGACTCGCTGATGGTCCAGGACAAGGACCTCAAGCCCGGCCAATTGCGCTTGCTGTCGGTCGATAACGAGATGGTCGTGCCGGTCAACAAGGTCGTGCGCGTGCTGGTGACTGGCGCCGACGTCATTCACTCGTTCTCGGTTCCCTCGTTCGGCATCAAGATCGACGCCATCCCGGGCCGCCTCAACGAGACCTGGTTCAAGGCGGAACGTGAAGGCATGTACTACGGACAATGCTCGCAGCTTTGCGGCCGCGATCACGCCTTCATGCCGATCGCCGTGCATGTGGTGAGCGAGAAGGACTACACCGCCTGGCTCGATCAGGCGAAGAAGAAGTTCGCTGACGACGACAGCGCCGTGCCGAAGAATGCGATTGCCGCAGCCGACCAGGCGAAGTGACACATATAAAAATAAGAATATAATGCGGGCGACAACGATAAAGGGTTGAAGGACAACAGCGATGGCTAGCAACGCGGCTGCACACGACGCCCATGATGACCACGCACACCATCCGACCGGGTGGCGGCGGTTCGTCTATTCGACGAACCACAAGGACATCGGAACCATGTACCTGACCTTCGCGCTGGTCGCCGGCGTGATCGGTGGCTTGCTCTCGATCGCGATGCGGCTGGAATTGCAAAATCCGGGAATGCAGTTCTTCCCGAGCGCGCATGAATACAACGTGTTCGCCACCGCGCACGGCCTGATCATGATCTTCTTCATGGTGATGCCGGCGATGATCGGCGGCTTCGGCAACTGGTTCGTGCCGATCATGATCGGAGCGCCCGATATGGCGTTCCCGCGCATGAACAACATCTCGTTCTGGCTGCTACCGGCCTCGTTCATCCTGCTGCTCTCCTCGATGTTCGTCGAAGGCGAGCCGGGCACGCTCGGCGCCGGAACTGGCTGGACGATCTACGCGCCGCTCTCGACCAGCGGCCATCCAGGACCGGCGATGGACTTTGTCATTCTGTCGATCCATCTCGCGGGCGCATCGTCGATCCTCGGTGCCATCAACTTCATCACAACCATCTTCAATATGCGCGCGCCCGGCATGACGTTGCACAAGATGCCGCTGTTCGTGTGGTCGCAATTGGTGACCGTGTTCCTGCTGCTCTTGGCGCTGCCGGTGCTGGCCGGCGCCATCACCATGTTGCTGACCGACCGCAATTTCGGCACCACATTCTTCGCGCCGGAAGGCGGCGGCGATCCGCTGCTGTTCCAGCATCTGTTCTGGTTCTTTGGCCATCCGGAAGTCTACATTCTGATTTTGCCGGGTTTCGGCATGATCAGCCAGATCGTCGCTACCTTCAGCCGTAAGCCGGTGTTCGGATATCTCGGCATGGCCTACGCGATGGTCGCGATCGGCGGCATCGGCTTCGTGGTGTGGGCGCATCACATGTACACAGTCGGTCTGTCGACCGGCGCGCAGGCTTACTTCATCGCCGCCACCATGGTGATCGCGGTGCCGACCGGCGTGAAGATCTTTTCCTGGATCGCCACCATGTGGGGCGGCTCGATCGAGTTTCGCACCCCGATGCTTTGGGCGCTCGGCTTCATCTTTCTTTTCACTGTCGGCGGCGTGACCGGCGTGGTGCTCGCCAATGCCGGCGTCGACCGCGTGCTGCACGACACCTACTACGTGATCGCGCACTTCCATTACGTGCTCTCGCTGGGCGCGGTGTTCGCGATCTTCGGCGGCTGGTACTACTGGTTCCCGAAGATGAGCGGCTACATGTACAACGAAACCATCGGCAAGCTGCACTTCTGGATCACCTTCATCGGCGTCAACATCCTTTTCTTCCCGCAGCACTTCCTGGGCTTGGCCGGGATGCCGCGCCGCACCGTCGATTATCCCGACGCGTTCCACGGCTGGAACGAGGTCTCGTCATTCGGCTCCTACATCGCCGGCTTCGGCGTGCTGGTGTTCTTCTTTGGCGTGGCGGAGGCCTTCATCAAGAAGCGCGCCGCCGGCAACAATCCGTGGGGCGTCGGCGCCACCACGCTGGAATGGACGCTGTCCTCGCCGCCGCCGTTCCATCAGTTCGAGACGCTGCCGCGAATTAAATAAGGGCTCGGACTAGATGTCGCTTGTCAGCGAAGGCGCAGACTTCCGCGCTCCTATAGCCGCCGGGGCAGGGCTCGATCTTGCCGAGCCGAGCCTCGCCAGCGTCGGCGACTATATCGCGCTGATGAAGCCGCGGGTGATGTCGCTGGTCATCTTTACCGCGCTGGTCGGCCTTTCGGTCGCGCCGGGAAGCTTGCATCCGCTGATCGGCTTCACGGCGCTGCTCTGCATTGCGGTCGGTGCCGGCGCCGCCGGCGCGCTCAACATGTGGTACGACGCCGACGTCGACGCCGTCATGACGCGGACGTCGCGCCGCCCGGTGCCGATGGGCCGCGTCAAGCCGGGCGAGGCGCTGGCGTTCGGGCTGACGCTCGCGGGCTTTGCGGTGGCCACGCTCGGCTTGTTGGTCAACATGCTCGCCGCCGGGCTGCTTGCCTTCACCATCTTTTTCTACGTCGTGATCTACACGGTCTGGCTCAAGCGCTGGACCCCGCAGAACATCGTCATCGGCGGCGCCGCCGGCGCCTTCCCGCCGATGATCGGCTGGGCCGCGGCGACCGGCTCGCTGTCGGCGGAGCCGGTGTTGCTGTTCATGATCATCTTCTTCTGGACGCCGCCGCATTTCTGGGCGCTGGCGCTCACTCGCACCGAGGACTACGCCCGCGCCGGCATTCCGATGTTGCCGGTGGTCGCCGGCGACGCTTCGACGCGGCGGCAGATCCTGGCGCACACGCTGATCCTGGTGCCGCTCGGCATCGCGCCTTGGGTGTTCGGCTATGCCGGCACGCTCTATGGGCTGACCGCGGTTGTCACCGGTGCGATCATGCTGGTGCTGGCCTGGCAGGTGTTCCGCGAGCGTCGCCCGGCCGAGCGCGCCAGCAAGCATCTTTTCGCCTTCTCGATCCTCTATCTGTTTCTTCTGTTTGCGGTCCTGTTGGTTGAACGGGGATGGGGCGGGTTGATCGCCCGGTTGGCGACGTGAGCACCGGCATCGTGACGAACACCGAACCGAAAGACGAGGGCATCGTTCTTACCGAGGCGCAAAAGCGCGCCCGCCGGTCGCGTTCGATCGCCATCGCGCTGTCGCTCGCCGCGCTGGTAATCCTGTTCTATGTGGTGACCCTGGTGAAGGGGCCGATCGTGCTGGTCCGCCCGCTATGATGAACGATTCCACACCTGCGACCGGCAAGCGGCGTCTGCGGCGCGACATGGCGATTGCCGCCGCCTGCGGCGTCTTCGTGGCGGCCATGGTGGGCGCTGCCTACGCCGCGGTGCCGCTCTACAGCATGTTCTGCCGCGTCACCGGATTCGGTGGCACGACGCAGGTGTCGCGCACCGCGCCGCAACACGATCTCGCCCGCGAGCTGACCATCCGCTTCGATTCTAACGTCGCGCCCGGCCTGCCGTGGAAATTCGAGCCGGAGCAGAACGAGATCAAGCTGCACATCGGCGAAGTGGCGACCGTCCGCTACAAGGTCATCAACGAAGCCGCGCGCACCATCGCGGCACAGGCTTCGTACAATGTTACACCGACCACGGTCGGCGCCTATTTCGACAAGATCAACTGCTTCTGCTTTACCGAGCAGACCTTGAAACCGGGCGAGACGCGCGAAATGACGGTGGTGTTCTACGTCGATCCGAAGATCGTCGATGACCGCGACCAGGATCCGCTCAATACGATTACGCTGTCCTACACCTTCTACCGGCTGCCCGAACCGGCGCGGCCGGTGGCCGAGGCGCCGGACAATACGTCGAGCAAGCTTTAACGGGGAAAAGGGGGCGCCGGCGGCGCCGTACCGAGAGAAGTCAACGGAGACGACGATGGCTCAGGCTCACGCAAAACATCACGACTACCACCTGGTCGATCCAAGCCCTTGGCCGATCGTCGGTTCCATCTCGGCGTTTCTGATGGCGGTCGGCGGCATCACCTGGATGCATCACATGTTCGCCGCCGCGCCGCTGGTGTTCGGGCTCGGCGTCGTCGGCATCCTCTACACCTTCATCGGCTGGTGGCGCGATGTGATCCGCGAGGCCCAGTACGACGGCTACCACACCCGCGTGGTGCAGATCTCGCACCGCTACGGCATGATCCTGTTCATTGCCTCCGAGGTGATGTTCTTCGTCGCCTGGTTCTGGGCCTATTTCAACACCGCGCTGTTCCCCGCCGACGTGCACGATTATGGGCGCCTGGCCATCACTCATGGCGTGTGGCCGCCGCAGGGCATCGAGACTTTCAACCCCTGGCACCTGCCGTTGCTCAACACGCTGATCCTGCTCACCTCGGGCACCACGGTGACCTGGGCGCATCACGCACTGTTGGAGAACGACCGGCAGGGCCTGAAATGGGGCTTGGCACTGACCATCCTGCTTGGCATGACCTTCACCTGCGTGCAGGCTTACGAATACGCGCACGCGGCGTTCCACTACAGCGGCAACATCTACGGCGCCACCTTCTTCATGGCGACCGGCTTCCACGGCGCGCACGTGATCATCGGCTCGATCTTCCTGATCGTCTGCCTGTTCCGCGCTATCAACGGCCATTTTACGCCCACCCAGCATCTCGGCTTCGAGTTCGCCGCCTGGTACTGGCATTTCGTCGACGTGGTATGGCTGTTCCTGTTCGCCTGCATATATGTGTGGGGCGCCGGCATGCCGCATCCAGAATGACCGTTTAACGCGGGGCATTCGAGAGGGCGGCGTGATCGCGCCGCCCTTTTGCTTTTACGGAAAGAACGCAATCCATGCCTGAGCAACAGCTGCCGATCGCCCGGGGCCTGCGCGGCCGTTGTCCGCGCTGCGGCGAGGGCAAGTTGTTCCAGGGCTTTCTGCAGCTGCGGCCGCGCTGCGAGAGCTGCGGTCTCGATTTCAATTTCGCCGATGCCGGCGACGGCCCGGCGGTGTTCGTGATTCTGATCGGCGGCGCCATCGTTGTCGGCGCGGCGCTGATCACCGAGGTGGTCTATCAGCCGCCTTATTGGGTGCACGCCATGCTGTGGCTGCCGCTGATCCTGTTCGTCACGCTGGCGCCGTTGCGGCCGATCAAGGGCCTGATGATCGTGCTGCAATACCATCACCGGGCGCAGGAAGGCCGCCTCGTGCAGCGGAGCGACGAGTGAGCGAGCCGCGCGAAAGGCGCGGCGACGGGCTGATCGAAGCGGCGGTGTTCACGCTCGCCGGCGTCGCCATCCTGATCGGGCTCGGCATCTGGCAGCTCGACCGCAAGGTCTGGAAGGAAAACCTGATCGCGACCGTGACCGCGCGGCTGGAGCGCGCGCCTGAAGATTTGCCGCCGCGCGAGAGCTGGCCCCAGCTCGTGCCTGCAGGCAATGAATATGCCCGTGTCAAATTCCCGGCCGAATTTCTCCCCGGAGAGGAGGCGCTGGTCTACACCGCCGGCTCCGCCTTCCGTCCCGACGTGCAGGGCGCGGGGTATTGGGTGTTCGCGCCGGCGCGGCTTGCCGACGGCAGCATCGTGTTGGTCGACCGAGGTTTTGTGCCGGCCGACCGCAAGGATACCGCCACCCGCGCGCAAGGCGTGCCGCAGGGTGTCGTCGACATCGTCGGCGTCATGCGCTGGCCGGAGGCGCGCGGCATGTTCACGCCGGCCGACGAGCCGCAGAACAATGTCTGGTATCTACGCGACTCCACGGCGATCGCTGCGGCGAAGAAATGGCACACCGCCGCGCCGTTCTACATCGAGCAGGAGACGCCGGCACCGCCCGGCGGCTGGCCCAAGCCGGGCAAGCTCGTGGTCGCATTGCCCGACAACCATCTGCAATACGCCATTACCTGGTTCGGCCTCGCGCTGGGGCTTGCCGGCGTCTACGTCGTCTGGCTCGCCGGCCGCCTGCGTCGGCCCCCGTGAGCACTTTCTTGTGCCAACCTCGCGGCAAGGCTACTGTGCCCCGATAAGCCGCGTTTGAACCGTAAAATTTAGTCTATTCAATGCGTTACATCTCAACCCGGGGCGAGGCCGCTCCGCTCGATTTCGTCGAGGTCATGCTGGCCGGGCTTGCCCGCGACGGCGGCCTTTACGTGCCGGAGACGTGGCCCACGGTCATGAACGACGCGATCGCCGGCTTTGCCGGCAAGCCGTACGCCGAGGTCGCGGTCGAGGTGATCAAGCCCTTCGTCGGCGCCGCCATTCCGCAAGCCGATCTCGCGCGCATGGCGCGCGAGGCCTATGGCACCTTCCGCCATCCGGCGACCGCGCCACTGATCCAGCTCGCCCCCAGCCTGTTCGTGCTCGAGCTGTTCCACGGACCGACGCTCGCCTTCAAGGACCTCGCGATGCAATTGGTCGCGCGGTTGATGGACCATGTGCTGCAGCAACGCGGCGAGCGCACAACAATCGTGGTCGCAACATCGGGTGACACCGGCGGCGCCGCGATCGAAGCCTTCCGCGGCCGCGCCCAGGTGGACGTAGTGGTGCTGTTCCCGCACGGCCGCATTTCCGACGTGCAGCGGCGCATGATGACCACGGCGCCGGACGCCAACGTGCACGCCGTCGCCATCGAGGGCACCTTCGACGACTGCCAGGCGCTGGTGAAGGCGATGTTCAACCATCACGCCTTCCGCGATCGCGTGCGGCTGTCCGGCGTCAATTCGATCAACTGGGCGCGCATCTTGGCGCAGACGGTCTATTACTTCACCGCCGCGGTCGCACTCGGCGCACCGCGCCGCAAGGTGGCCTTCACCGTTCCGACCGGAAATTTCGGCGATGTCTATGCCGGCTACGTCGCCAAACGCATGGGACTTCCGATCGACCGCCTGGTGGTGGCAACCAACGTCAACGACATCCTGGCGCGCACCTTCGCGACCGGCGCCTATGAACTGCGCGACGTGGTAGCGACCACCTCGCCGTCGATGGATATCCAGGTGTCGTCGAATTTCGAGCGGCTGCTGTTCGACGCCTATGGCCGCGACGCCGGAGCGGTGCGCGGGCTGATGGGCTCGCTCGCGCAGTCGCGCCGCTTCGCGGTGTCCTCGCACGCGCTCAAGGACATGCGCGCGCTGTTCACCGCCGACCGCGCCGACGAGCAGGAATGCGCCGCCACCATCCGCGCCTGGATGCGCGAGGCCGGCTACTGCGCAGACCCGCACACCGCGGTTGCGCTGGCCGTAGCCGAGAAGGAAACGCGCGATCCGCCGGTACCGATGGTGGTGCTGTCGACCGCGCACCCCGCCAAGTTTCCCGCCGCGGTCGCCGCCGCTTGCGGCGTTACGCCGGCGCTGCCGGAGTGGCTCGCCGACCTGCCGCGGCGCACGGAGCGCGTCAGCGTGCTGCCGGCCGATCAGGGGCAGATCGAAAAATTCGTTTTTTCGGCGTCGCGTGCGGCGCGTGAAGGAGCACCGGCATGAGCGTCGAAGTCACTCGTCTTGCCTCCGGCCTGTCGGTGGTCACCGACCGCATGCCGCATCTAGAATCCGCCACGCTCGGGGTCTGGGCCGGCACCGGCGGCCGCAACGAAAACGCCGACGAGCACGGCATTTCCCATTTGCTCGAGCATATGGCGTTCAAGGGCACCAAGCGGCGCAGCGCGCGCCAGATCGCCGAGGAACTCGAGGCGGTCGGCGGCGAACTCAACGCCGCGACCGGTGCGGAATCGACCGCCTATTATGCCCGCGTTCTCAAGGCCGACGTGCCGCTGGCGCTTGACGTGCTGTCGGACATTCTGTCGGAGCCGAACTTCGATCCGGAGGAATTGCGGCGCGAGCAGAACGTGATCGTGCAGGAAATCGGCGCTACCGAAGACGCGCCCGACGATCTGGTGTTCGAGCGGCTGCACGAAACCGCGTTCCCCCGCCAGCCGCTCGGCCGCACCATACTCGGCACGCCTGAATCCGTGCGCTCGTTCGATCCGGCGCGCTTGCGCGCCTATCTCGCGCGCAACTATCGCGCGCCCAACATGCTGGTGGCCGCCGCCGGCGCGGTCGAGCACGCCGCGATCGTCGCCGAGGCCGAGAAACGTTTCGCCAGCTTCGTCGGCCCGGCCGCGCCGGCGCCAGAGCCGGCGCGTTTCGGCGGCGGCACCAGGGTCGAGACGCGCGATCTCGAGCAGGTGCATATCGCGCTGGCTCTGCAAGGTCTCCCGGTGCGCGACGAACAGCTGTACAACTTGCAGGTTTTCACCAGCGTGCTTGGCAGCGGCATGTCCTCGCGGCTGTTCCAGGAAGTGCGCGAGAACCGCGGGCTCTGCTACGCGATCCACGCCTTCCATATGCCTTATGCCGACACCGGCATGTTTGCCCTCTATGCCGGCACCGACGAGGCCGATGCGCCTGAATTGATGCGGGTCGCCATCGACCAGGTAACGCTCGCCACCGAAACGCTGAACGAGAGCGAGGTTGCCCGCGCCAAGGCGCAGATGAAGGCCGGCTTGTTGATGGCGCTGGAAAGTTCGGAAGCGCGCCTCGGGCAACTTGCGCGGCAAATGCTCGCTTTTGGCCGGCCGATGCCACTTGAGGAAATCGTCGCCAAGGTCGAAGCGGTGACGGTGGAGAGTGCGCGTGCCGCCGGCCGTGCGCTGATCGGACGCGGCAAGCCGGCGGTCGCCGCGCTCGGACCCGGCAACCACCTTGCCAGCACGGCCGCGATCGCTGAAAGTCTCATGCGCCAGGCCGCGTAATCGGGGGGTACGCGCATGATCCCGAAAAGTGGTCACCGGTTTCCCGCCTTCGCGAAGCCCGCTTCGGCGGGCGAAGCAAGGTCGGATAAGATCATGCGCAAGCAAGACTAATCTCCATGGCGTTTTTCCGCACCGTCAGCAGCAGTGAAAGCCTGCCGGCCATCACCGGTGCGGGGGTGACGCTGCGCGCGCCGCAGAGCGGCGACTTCGCCGAGTGGGCGGCCTTGCGCGAGCAGAGCCGCGGCTTCCTCGTTCCCTGGGAGCCGACTTGGCCCGCCGACGATCTGACGCGCGGTGCGTTCCGCCGCCGGCTCAAGCGCTATGCCGAGGATCTGCGCAACGATCTCGCTTACGCCTTTCTGGTTTTCCGCAGCGACGATAACGCGCTGGTCGGCGGGCTGACGCTCGCCAATATCCGCCGCGGCGTGGCGCAAGCAGGCTCCATCGGTTACTGGGTCGGCGCGCCGTTCGCGCGCAAAGGTTACATGACCGCGGCGATGCGCGGCCTGGTGCCGTTTTGCTTCGGCACGCTGCGGCTGCATCGTCTGGAAGCGGCCTGTATTCCCAGCAATGCCGCCTCGGTCCGCCTGCTGGAAAAGACGGGCTTCCAGCGCGAGGGCTATGCGCGCAGCTATCTGTGCATCAACGGGGAATGGCAGGACCACCTGCTCTATGCCCGGCTCAAGGACGACGTCGATTGAACCTGGCCGCCTTGGGCTTGCCACTCTTCGCTTGCTATAAGGTTGCCTTGCTATAAAGGCGGGAAGGGCGAGGGCGCCCCAAAAAACGTGAGCCGGACAAATGGGTAGGGGACGATCCGAACAGACCGTGCGCAGCGGTGCGAGCATATTCGCGCTTATGGCTTTGGCGCTCGCGCTTGGCGGCTGCGGCAGCACAAGCGATCTGCTCAAGTCGTCGCCGCTCGACCTTTTCAGTTCGTCGTCGAAGGCGACCCAGGATGCGGCCCCCGGCGGCGGCACCGGCCAGATTTCGGCCGATGATATCGACTGCCCGGAGGTCCAGGTGCGCACCGGCGCCGCGACGCTGATGATCGGCAGCAAGCCGGGCGAGAGCGAACCGGCCGCGCTCGACGTGCGCTACCAGGGCTCCATCATCCGCACCGCGCGCGAATGCCACATCAATGCCGGCATGATGACCATGAAGGTCGGCATCGAAGGCCGCATCATCACCGGTCCGGCCGGCGGCCCCGGCACGGTCGACGTGCCGCTGCGCATCGCGGTGGTGCAGGAGGGCGTCGCGCCGAAGGCGGTGGCGTCGAAATTCGGCCGTGAGACGGTGGTCGTGAACAATGCGGTCGATCGCGTCACCTTCACGCATATCGATCCAGACATCACGTTCCCGCTGCCGCAGCCGCTGGGATTGATCGACTACTATGTGGTTTATGTCGGCTTCGATCCGCTCGGCGACAAGCCGGTCAAGAAGCCGCCGGTCAAACGCAAGCCGATTGCCAAGAAGAAACCCGCCGCCAGGCCGCCGGGGTGATGGCAAGCAACGGTCTGCTTTGTCCTCGAATGCGGACTTCGGCTGCGGCGGCGGAATGACCGCCACCAAAAGCAGACATCGCGCCGCTGTGCTGTTCGCCGTTGAACACGTCGTATTTGGTCATCGGAACATGCGCCGGCCGGACGAAGCTCCTGCAGTATAGTCCATAACAGGCGGCTTTTTTCGATGCAGGTTGATGTGAGTCAATGCAGTCAGCGTATTACCCGGTCACCGATTATTTATGGCCCAAGTTCATCCATTACCAGACAAATGGTTGCCAATTTCAATCGCGCCGTCCGGGGTGGATCTTGAGCTATGCGTGATGGACTTTCATGGAATCCACGCACTCATATTCCCGTGCCACAAGAGCGGAAATAATTGGGTCGATGCTTCGACGAAAAAACGCATCGACATCGAGCCGACGCATTGGCGCATTTGGAACGAGAACCGATATTTTAAAAGCTAAGCTTCTTTCTTCTCAGGTATTGGCGTCAGCTTCGCCTCTTCCTCAGCAAGAAGGCGAATTTCCATCGCCCGTTTCGTTTGGTCGGTTTCAGTTAGGAGAAGTAACTTGAATCTTTCAATATTCGCTTTGATAATTTTGTGCACAGCAAACTCCCTGTTTCGAGGAAGTGGTCCGCCAAGCAGCCACCCGTCGATTCGACCTTTTAGGGGGAGTGCGCGTGCCACTCTAACGCGGTGGCCATCGTGTCTCTCAAGCGTTAGCGCCGATTGACGAGCTAACGCCTAAAATACTGATAGCATTAAACCTGTGTTGGGTCCATGACGTTGGAGCCTCGAATCGTAATTGCTTGTATCGAGCGGTATATCGCGGCAATGGCGGCTGCGCGCCTTTACCTACGCGCGTGACCGACAGGTACTACGGCTTCACCGGCTCCGTCGGCCTGCGTCTTTATGATGCTTGCGGCGTGTTCGCTTTGCACCTGACAGCGGACGTGAGGCAGAGCATCCGCGCCGCCGTTTGTCGGCTCGTCTCGGAGCCGCGCTCTAGTTCAACTTTTTGCGGACGTCTTCGATGCCCTTGGCGATCAATTCGCCGGCGAGCGGGCCTTTGGTCTGCTGCGCGAGAATGCGTTCGGCCGCGGCGACCGCGGCGTCAGCCGCGGCGCTACGCACGTCGGCGGCGGCCTGCGCCTCGGCCTGGGCGATCTTGACCTCGGCCATCTTGGTGCGGCGCGAAACGAATTCCTCGATCTTGACCTTGGCTTCGGCGGCAAGCCGCTCGGCCTCGGCCTTGGCGCCGGCGACGATCTCCTGCGCCTCGCTTTCGGCCTCGCCGCGCTTGCGGCGATAGTCGGCGAGCAGCTGGGCGGCGTCGTCCTTGAGCTTGCGCGCCTCGTCGAGTTCCGCCTTGATGCGCGCGGCGCGGTCGTCGAGGGATTTGGCGAGCATGCGGTGCACGCCGATATAGCCAAGCCCGGCCAAGAACAACAAAAAGGCCAGCGCCACCCAGGTTTCCGTTTCGAAAAACATGGCGCGGCCTACCTCTTCAGCACGTCAGCGACCGCGTCGGCGACAGCTTTATCGCTCGGCGCGCTGCCGACCAGCCGCTCGATGATGGCGCGTGCGGCGTCCTCGGCGATCGTGCGGACATTGGCCATGGCCGCCTGCTTGGTGGCGGCGATGGAATTCTCCGCTTCCGCCAGCTTGGCGTTGAGCCCGCCCTCCAACGTCTTGCGCGCGGTCTCGGCCTCGGCCTGCTGCTTCTCGCGTGTCTCGTTGGCGATGGTCTGAGCGCGGGCGCGAGCGTCGGCTAGCGCCTTCTCGTAGGCCGCGACCGCCTCGTCGGACTGGCGCTTGAGCTGTTCGGCCTCGGCGAGGTCGTCGGCGATGCGCTTCTGGCGGTTCTCGATGACGCCGGCGACGCGTGGCAGCGCCCATTTCAACATCAGCGCGTAAAGCAGAACGAAAGCGATCGCGAGCCAGACAAGCTGCGAGGCGAAGGTCTGCGACTGGAACGGCGGAAAGCCGCCGTGCCCTTCGGCCGGGTGCTGCGTACTCGTGTTATGTGCCGGCTCGGCCATCGTCAGCTCCAGCGCCGCGTCCGTTGCTTATAGCGCGAACAGCAGCAGCAGCGCGATCAGCAGCGAGAAGATGCCGAGCGCTTCAGTGATGGCGAAGCCGAAGATCAGGTTGCCGAACTGGCCCTGCGCAGCCGACGGATTGCGGATGGCGGCGGCCAGATAGTTGCCGAAGATGACGCCGACGCCGACGCCGGCGCCGCCCATGCCGATGCAGGCGATGCCCGCACCGATATATTTCGCTGCCACTGGATCCATTTACCTACTCCTTCTGGTTCTACTTTTCCGATCGGGCCTCAGTGGCCCGGGTGTATCGCATCGTTGAGATAGATGCAGGTGAGGATGGCGAAGACGTAGGCCTGCAGGAATGCGACCAGCGTCTCGAGTGCGATGAGAATGACGATCATCGCGAACGGCAACGCGCCGCCCGCCCAGCCGAGCGCGCCCATGGCGCCGCCCATCAGGATGATGAAGCTGGCGAACACCTGCAGCGTGATATGGCCCGCCAGCATGTTGGCGAACAGACGCACGCTATGCGAGATCGGCCGCGAGATGAACGACAGAATCTCGATGAAGACGATCAGCGGCAGGATGTAGATCGGCACGCCCTTCGGCACGAACAGATTGAAGAAGTGCAGGCCGTGCCGGTACAGGCCATACAGCAACACGGTCAGGAACACCGTGATCGCCAGCGCCGCGGTGACGATGATGTGGCTGGTGACGGTGAACGTGTAGGGAATGAGGCCGATGAAGTTCACGGTCAAAATGAACATGAACAGCGTGAACACGAAGGGGAAGAACCTCATGCCTTCAGAGCCGGCGGTCGAGCGCACCGTGGTGGCGACGAACTCGTAGGCGATCTCGGCGGCCGATTGCAGGCGCGAGGGCACCAGGCCGCGCTTGGCGGTGCCGATCACCAGGAAGGCGGTTATGGCGACGACCGCGGCCAGCATGAAGGCGGCCGAATTGGTGAACGCGATTTCGGTGTGTCCAATCTTGACGATCGGAAACAGGTTGTGGATCTGGAATTGCTCGATGGGGTCGACGGCCATGATCGCTAGTCGTTGTCGCTAATCGTTCAGATTTCTTTCGCGCACGACGCCGGCCGCGCGCATCACGTTGAGTACCCCGGCGGCGAAGCCGAGCAGCAGAAACACAATGAGCCCCCACGGCGATATTCCCAGCCAGCGGTCGAGCAGCCAGCCGATCAACGCGCCCACCACCACGCCCGCCACCAGTTCGGTGGACATGCGGAAGCCGCGGGCATAGGCCGAAGCATCGGCGGTCTGACGAGGACCGTTCACGTTTTCGGATGGCCGGCTCGCACTGCCGAGCCGTTCGCCGAGACGCTGGAGCCTCGCGGAGAGAGCAGCCTCATCGTCCGGCGGTTCCTTGCGATCGCCTTTATCGCGCGTGCCGTCAGCCATGCTTTCGACTCGCGTGAACTTGAAGGTGTCGCTCCTACCCCGCCGCCCTAAAAGCCGCGCGGACCATACTGAGCGGGTTTCCCTGAGTCAAGAAACCGGTTTTGTGCCATAAGCCTATGAAGCTAAATACAAAACTAAAAATTTTCCGCCGCGTTGCGTAAGTCCGCGTGCACTGCGATATGACTGTCAAGAGAGAACGCGGCGCGCGGGTTCTGGCGGCCGTGTGCGGGTGGTAGGCTCATACGTCCCGCCGCCGAAATCGGAGGACGTCGTCATGCGTAAACTGCTGCTTGCCGTCGCCTCCCTGCTGGCATTCGCAGCATCGCCGGCGCTGGCGCAGTCCGGCTCGGGCGGCGCGCCGGCGGTTGAGCCGCCACCCGCTGCCCAGGTTGCCCCCAATCCGTCCACCCCGCCGAAACCGGAGGCCGTTCCGGCCGCTCCGAAAGCGCCTGGCGTTGCCAACAGCACCCCGCGGGGCCGTTTTTCCTTCGATCGCGTTGACGATGGTTTTCTGCGTCTCGACAATCAGACCGGGCAGGTCGCCTACTGCAGTCCGCATGCCGTTGGCTGGGCGTGCCAGTCGGTCCCCGAAGATCGCGCGGCGCTGGAGAAAGAGATCGCGCGTCTGCGGGACGAGGTCGCCAGCCTGAAGGCGCAGGTCGCGGCGCTGCACGAACCGCCGCCGCGCCCGCCGGCTGACCTGACGCCGCCGCCGGCAAACCCGCCGCCGCCCGCAGCGCAGGCGCCGCCGCCGATGGGCGATAAAGATCAGGACACCGCGAAATTGCGCGCGGACCTCGAGCGCGCCCGCCTCGCATTCGAGAATGCCTGGCGGCGGCTGGTCGAAATGATCGTCCATTTGCAGAAGGACATGATGCGCAGGGGCTGATCCGCCCCGCGCCATGCGTGGAACGTGTCCAATTTATCAGCCATCACCGCGGTTAAGCCGCAACTGATTGCGACTGCGACGCTGCGTCTCGATACCGGCGGCGCCGGCTTCACCGATATCACGCATCATGCCGCAAGCTTCATTACACAGGCCGGTGCCGGCGAGGGCACGCTGCTGATCTTTCTGCGCCACACCTCGGCCTCGCTCACCATCCAGGAGAATGCCGATCCCGACGTGCAGACCGACCTCATGGCCGCGCTCGATCGGCTCGCTCCGCAAGACGCACCCTGGATCCACGACGTGGAGGGTCCGGACGACATGCCGGCGCATGTCAAGACGATGCTCAGCGGTGTATCGCTGCAGGTGCCGGTCATCGGCGGCCAATTGGCGCTCGGTACCTGGCAGGGCATTTATCTGGTCGAACACCGGCGGGCGTCGCACAGCCGCGAGATCGTCCTGCAGTTCGTGGGCAGTCGGAAATAGCGCGCGCAAGCCTATTGAAGCCTGTCGGTGCGGGGGCGCATTATGGGGCGCCCGGACAGGTTCGGGATGTTCGTGAGGCGCTTAGGTTGAATGACAATTCGCACTATCGATTGGTAATTGCCGACGATCATCCGTTGTTCCGCGGGGCGTTGCGTGAGGCGGTCACCGGCCTGTTCGAATGGGTCGATATCGCGGAAGCCGGAACCTTCAATGAGGTGGCCGAGCTGCTCGAACGCGGCGGCGACGTCGATCTCGTCCTGCTCGACCTGACCATGCCGGGCGTGCGCGGCTTTTCCGGTCTGATGTATTTGCGCGCGCAATATCCCGGCGTTCCGGTCATCGTGGTCTCGGCCAACGACGACCCCGCGGCCATCCGCCGCTGCATGGAATTCGGCGCTTCCGGCTTTATCCCGAAGACGCTGGGCGTCGAGGCGATGCGCGGCGCGATCCAACGCATATTGGGCGGCGGGGTGTGGACGCCGCCAGACGTCGATCTCACCGCCGGCTCGGACGCCGAGACAGCCGCCTTGATGGCGCGTATGGCGACGCTGACGCCGCAGCAGGTGCGTGTGCTGATGATGCTGTCGGAGGGCCTGCTTAACAAGCAGATCGCCTATCAGCTCGGCGTCTCGGAGGCGACGGTGAAGGCGCACGTCTCCGCCATTCTGCAGAAGCTCGGCGTCGAAAGCCGCACGCAAGCCGTGATCGCCGCCGCCAAGATCGAAGCCGGCCAGTGGTCGCAGGGCGCCCCGGCGGAGGGGTAGTTTCGCTTATCCCTCCCCTGAAAGGGGAGGGGCGACCGCGCGCAGCGCGATCGGGTGGGATTAGCTTTCCGTATGCGACAACCGCTCCCCACCCCGGCCCGCTTCGCTTGCCACCCTCCCCGCAAGCGGGGAGAGATAAGGAAGATCACTCCGCCGCAGCCACCCGCATCACGCGCCACTGCGCCAACAGCGCGCGCAGCGCGGCCGGCTTGAGCGGCTTGTTCAGCAGTTGAATGCCTTCGGCGCGCGCTCGCTCGCGCACGGCCGGCGAGCGGTCGGCGGTGATCAGGATCGCCGGCAGGTCGCCGTGGCGCGCCCGCAGCGCCGCGATTGCCTCGATGCCGTTGCCGTGGTCGAGATGGTAATCGATCAGCAGTCCATTCGGCACCATGGTGCCTTCCTCGATCGCCGCCAGCGCGACGGCGAGATCCGGCGCCTTGATCACTTGGCAGCCCCAGCCGTGCAGCATGGTTTCCATGCCGTCGAGCACCGACGGTTCGTTGTCGATGCAAAGCGCGGTGGTGCCGACGAGTTGGCTGGCATCGACGCGGATATCGTCACGCGCCGGCAGTTCGACCGCGACCGCGTTCGACAGCGGCACCGTGATCGCGAAACGTGAGCCGCGCCCGATCGCCGAATTGACCTCGATGTCACAGGCGAGAACGCGCGCGACGCGCTCCACGATCGAGAGCCCCAAGCCCAGCCCGCGCGCGATCCGCGCTCCCTGATCGAGCCGGTGGAATTCGACGAAGATGTCGCGCTGCTGCGATTCCGGGATGCCGACGCCGGTGTCGTAAACCTCGATCCGCAACCGGCCGCCACGCCGGCGGCAGCCAACCAGCACGCGACCGGCCGGCGTGTATTTGATGGCGTTGGAGACGAGGTTCTGTACCAGCCGGCGCAATAGGCGCCGGTCAGAGCGCACCACCAGCGAACAGCGCATGAAGGTGAGAACGAGGCTCTTGGCGCCGGCCAGCGGCGCGAATTCCAGCTCGATCTGGCGCATCAAGTCGTCGATGCGGAAACTGGTCAGTTCGGGGCGCATCGCGCCGGTGTCGAGCCGCGAAATATCGAGCAGCGCGCCGAAAATCTCCTCCACCGCTTCGAGCGAGGCGTCGATATTGTCGACCAGCCGGCTGTTGTCGCCGCCGCCTTGGCGTTCGATCAGGCTGGTGATGTAAAGCCGCGCCGCGTTGAGCGGCTGCAGGATGTCGTGGCTCGCCGCGGCGAGGAACTTGGTCTTGGAAATATTGGCCTCGTCGGCCTCGCCCTTGGCGTGCGCCAAAGCGGCGTTGAGCCGCGTGAGTTCCTCGGTGCGTTCGCGCACCCGCCGCTCGAGCGTCTCGTTGGCGCGTTCTAGGGCTTCGGCCGCCTCCACGCTGGGGGTGATGTCGGTGTAGGTGGTGACGATGCCGCCGTCGGGCATGTGGTTGGCACGCACTTCGATCACCGTGCCGGGCTCGGCGAAGCGTTCGAGGAAAGGCTCGCTGCCGGAGATGTAGCGCTCGATCTGCGCCCGCACGAAATCGTCGATGCGCTCGGGGGCGACGTCGCTGCGCCGGCCGTTGAAATGCAGGATATCGGCCAGCCCGCTGCCGACGCGGATCAAGCTCGGCGGCAAATCGAGGATTTCGCCGAATTGCCGGTTCCAGCAGATCAGTTGCATGTCCTTGTCGAACACCGCGATGCCCTGGCGCACGTGATCGAGCGCGGTCTGCAGGATTTCGCGGTTGTACTGGATCGCGGCGTTGGCGTCGTCGAGCAGCTTCAAGGCCGCCTTCTTCGAGACCGTGCGCTTGCGCAACAGCAGTGACAGCACCAGCCGTGAGGAGGCCGCGCCGATGGCGGAGGCGAGAATGTGCTCGGCATAGCGCACCAGCCGGAAATCGGCTTCGTCCTTGGGTTCGAGGCCGATGCGGTGCGTGCCGGCGAAGGTCTCGAACGCGGTGCGGGTGCGCTCCTCGCCGAGATAGCGCGCGACCGTGGTGGTGAGTTCTTCCACCGTCACCGAGGAGCGCCAGAGCCGGAAGGTCGGCGCGATCGGCGCCAAATCCGACGGCACAAAGACGTTGGCCTGCAGCCGCTCGATCGACGACGGCACATGGCGCAGGGAGAAGCCGATATAGCACGCCAGATTGACGGCGAGACTCCAGACCACGCCATGCACCAGCGGCGGTAGCTCGAGCCCGAACAGATTCTGCGGCCGCAGCGCCACGATATGCCACGGGCCGTCGGTGAGGATGTATTGCCCGACGATGCCGATGTCGGCGAAACTCGGCAGCAGCAGCGTATAGGCCCAGACCAGGATTCCGGCCGTCATGCCGGCGATGGCGCCGCCCGCGGTGGCGCGCCGCCAGAACAGACCGCCGAAAAACGCTGGCGCGAGTTGAGCGATCGCCGCGAACGACAGCAAGCCGATGGATGCGAGTTGCGCGTCGCCGGCCGTGCGGTAATACAAGTAGGCGAGCAGCAGGATGGCGAAGATCGCGATCCGCCGCACGGTTAGCAGCAGCGAGCCGACATTGTCGCGGCCGCTGATCAGCGCCTCGCGCCGCTGCAGCACCAGCGGCATGATGATGTCGTTCGACACCATGATCGACAGCGCCACCAATTCCACGATGACCATGGCGGTCGCCGCCGACAACCCGCCGACGAAGGCGGCGATGGTGAGGACGTTCGAGCCGGTCTGCAACGGCAGCGCCAGCACGAACATGTCGCTGTCGGTGTGGCCGGCCGGGAACGTCAGCAGGCCGGCGAGCGCGATCGGCACCACGAACAGGTTGATCGCCATTAGATAAAGCGGGAACAACCAGGCCGCGCGCTTGATCTCGTTCTCGCTGTTGTTCTCGACCACCGCCACGTGGAACTGCCGCGGCAGCAGGATGATCGCGACGAACGACAGCAGCGTGCTGGCGAGCAGCGTGTCGAACGGTGGTTGCCGCAGGAACAATCCGGCCGTCTGCGGGCTTTTGACCGCCGCCGCGAGCAGCGCGCCGGGGCCGCCGAACATCCAGAAGGTGACAAAGATGCCGACTGCCAGGAACGCGAACAGCTTGACGATCGATTCCGTGGCGATCGCCAGCATCAAGCCGTCCTGGTGTTCGGTCGCATCGATATGGCGCGTGCCGAACAGCACCGCGAAGGTCGCCATCGACAGCGCAACGAACAGCGCGATATCGCCGAGCAGCGGACGGGTGACGCCGGTGTCCGGCGTGATTTGCGCGAGAATAGTTTCGAGCGAGAACGACACCGCCTTGAGCTGCAGCGCGATGTAGGGAATCGTGCCGACGATCGCGATCAGCGCGACGGTGGCTGCGACCGCCTGGCTCTTGCCGTAGCGCGCGGCGGTAAAGTCGGCGATCGAGGTGATGTTCTGCGCCTTGGCCAGCCGCACGATGCGCACCAGGAGCGGCGAGAACAGCCCGATCATCAGCGCCGGGCCGATGTAGATGGTGAGGAATTCGTAGCCGGTGCGCGAGGCCGAGCCGACCGACCCGAAGAAGGTCCACGACGTGCAATAGATCGCCAGCGACAGCGGATAGATCAGCAGCCGCGCGCGGCCGCTGCGGCCGAGGCCGCGGGAGCGGTCCCCGTAGCTCGCCACCAGGAACAGCAGGCCGATATACGCAAGCGCCACCGCGATGACGACCCAGCCTTGCAGCATGCACGCTCCAGATCGAGTAAAGTCCAGGCTTCGGCACGGATTTTACCCCGCTGAGGCCGGCATAGATAGGTCTTGAGAATGGCTCAAAACCTCCACTCTCACCGCCCGTCCCCGCGCAAGCGGGGACCGAGGAGTCAAGAACTGGATTCCCGCCTGCGCGGGAATGCGCGGGAGACCTTCATCGGCATTTGACGTCAGCGCCCGCGCGCGCCATTCATCGCCCTCAACGAGCCGCCAGCCCTTGTCTCCGCAGCACTCCACCGACCACCTCGCCATCGCCCGCAATCTTGCGGAAACGCTGGTCTTTGCCGCCATCGGCGGGCTCACACTCGGGCTCGCGGGTGTGCCGGCCGGCTTTCTGTCGGGCTCGATCCTGATGGTGGCAGCCGCTTCGCTCGCCGGCCGGCCGATGCTGATGCCGGCGCTGCCGATGCGCATTCTGCTGGTGCTGATCGGCATTTCGCTCGGCGCCGTGGTCACGCCGGCGACGCTGAACGGCATGGCGGCCTATCCGTTGAGCATCGCCGTGCTGCTGGCGGCCATGATCTGCATCAGCGTCAGCGGGGCCGCCTATCTGCGCGCGGTGCACGGCTGGGACAAGATGACCGCATACCTTGCGGCGGCGCCCGGCGGCCTGTCGCAGGTGATGGGGCTCGCCACCGAACTCGACGCCGACATCCGCGCCGTCGCCATCGTGCAGACAGTGCGCGTGGTCATTATCGCGGTCGGCTTGCCGGCCGGGCTTTCGCTGTTCGGCCTGGTCGGCCACGGCGTCCGCAGCGTCGGCGGCGTGTTCAATCCGGCGCAACTCGGCGAGCTGTCGATTCTGGTCGCCGCCTCGACCGTTGCCGCGCTCATCGCTTATCGCATTCGGTTTCCCGGCGGCCTTCTGTTCGGCTCCATGTTCGCGTCTGCTGCGCTGCATGGTAGCGGTTATGTGCACGTGCTGATGCCTTGGTGGGTGACCAACACGGTGATGATCGCGTTCGGCGCGGTCACCGGAGCGCGCTTTGCCGGCACGCCGTTGCGCCTGCTGGCGCATTTCATCGGCGCCGCCTTCGGCTCTTTCGCCGTGGCGGTTGCGGTCACCGCCGTGTTCGCGGCCGGACTGGTCGGCATCTTGGGCTTGCCGATCGGCGAGGTGATGATCGCTTATGCGCCCGGCGCGGTGGACGCCATGATGCTGCTCGCGCTCGCGCTCAATCTCGACCCGGTCTATGTCGGCGCGCATCACCTCGTGCGCATCTTCTTCGTCTCGCTCGCCATGCCGCTGTTGGCGCGCCGTGCCGGGCGCACGCTCAAGACCGTGGACGCGCTGAAACCGCCGTTTGAGGATTGACCTTATTCATCATTCCGGGGCGCACGCGCATGCGTGCGAACCCGGAATCCAGAAACACATTCCGAATGTGCATCTGGATTCCGGGTCCGGCACTTCGTGCCGTCCCGGAATGACAACGTTTTGGCTATTCCGCCGCGAGCGCCCGATTGCGGGTCGGCAGCTTGAGGCGGTCCCAGACATCGACCAGCGCTTCCGCGAGTGCGTCGATCAGCGCGTCGTCGTGATAGGGCGACGGCGTGATGCGCAGCCGTTCCTCGCCGCGCGGCACGGTCGGATAGTTGATCGGCTGGATATAGATGCCGAACTCGTCGAGCAGCAGGTCGCCCGCCGCCTTGCACTTCTCGGCGTCGCCGACCAGCACCGGCACGATATGCGTCGTCGACGGCATCACCGGCAGCCCGGCGGCATTGAGCACCGCCTTCACGCGCGCGGCGCGATCCTGGTGGCGCTCGCGTTCCCATTGCGACGTCTTCAAATGGCGGATGGCGGTGGTTGCGGCGGCGCAGATCGCCGGCGGCAACGCGGTGGTGAAGATGAAGCCGGGCGCATAGGAGCGCACCGCGTCGATCAGTTCCTCGCTGCCCGCGATATAACCGCCGAGGCAGCCGAACGCTTTCGCCAGCGTGCCCTCGATCACGTCGAGGCGGTGCATCGCGTTGTCGCGGTCACCGATGCCGCCGCCGCGCTGACCGTACATGCCGACCGCATGCACCTCGTCGACATAGGTCATGGCGCCGTAGCGCTTGGCGAGATCGCAAATGCCATGCATCGGCGCAACGTCGCCGTCCATGGAATAGAGGCTCTCGAAGATGACGATTTTCGGCCGCGCCGGGCCGGCGGCCTTCAGCAGCTCTTCCAGGTGGCCGAGATCGTTATGCCGCCAGACCTGCTTCTCGCAGCCGGACTGGCGCACGCCCTCGATCATGGAATTGTGGTTGAGCGCGTCGGACAGGATCAGGCAATTGGGCAACAGCTTGGCAATGGTCGGGATGCCGGTCTGGTTCGAGACATAGCCCGAGGTGAACACCAGCGCGGCCGGCTTGCCGTGCAGATCGGCGAGCTCGCGCTCCAGCTCGATCAGCGGATGGTTGGTGCCGGCGATATTGCGTGTGCCGCCGGCGCCGGTGCCCATGCGGGCCGCGGTCTCGGCCATGGCGCCCACCACCTTCGGGTGCTGGGCCATGCCGAGGTAGTCGTTAGAGCACCAGATCACCACATCGCGCTTGCCTTGCGGCGAATGCCAATAGGCATGCGGGAATCGGCCGGCGATGCGTTCCAGGTCGGCAAAGACCCGGTAACGGCGTTCGTCCCGCAATTTGGACAGAGCGGACGAAAAAAAGGCGTTGTAATCCATGTGATTATTCTGTTTTCCCCGCCCCAGATGGCCCTTTTTTAGAAGAATTCCAGGGCCGTTGTCGAGGCGAGATTGTTGGAATTCCAATGTGGCGCATTGACCGAAATCAATAAATTCTACCGCGCGATACCGCTCGCAGCTTATCTGTGGAAGAGATTCGCCGGGTGTGGCTTCCCGGTAACGGGATATACGCGACGGGCCGTGCATCCGCCGGCCATGCTAGGCAAGCGCTTCCACCCAGGGGCACCGTCGGCATAATGACAGCAGCGACCGAAAATGCTTCGGCCGGTGGCGGATCGCGCAAGCTGGCGGTGCTCGTGCTCGCGCTCGCCGCGGTCGGCCTGCCGATCAATGGCCTTGCCGGCTACGCGCTGGTGCTGGCGGCGGCGGTCGTTCTTTTCAGCGGCGAGGTGAGCGCGCGCGGGCGCACCTGGGCCGTTGCGGTCGCGATTGTCGCCGTCGCGGTCGCCGCGCAGTTTTTGTGGGCCCCACCGCGCATCGAGGAGGGACACAATGTATTCCTGCCGGATGCGCCGGTGCTCCAGCGCGGGCTGCCCGCCGACGTCTATCGCGAGATGGCGCACGAGTTCGACGCGCTCTATCCGCCGGCGGTGCGCTGCAAGCCCGGCTCGACCGGGTGTTGGCAGGACGAAGGCCGTCCGGACAGACTTTACGCCTTTTCCGCCGACGGTATCTGGCACAAAAGCGCCGCCTCGCGCGCGGTGACGTCGCTCGATTACTCCGATCCGGTCTGGCTGCGGCTCGGTTTCATCAACGAGCGCCATTACAACTGGTACACCGCCGCGCCCGATGTGCATCGCGCCGACCGCGATCGGCGATTCTGGGCAGGACTACAGCGCTGGCATCTCGCCATGCCGTGGTTCGAGATGGTCCGCTTGCCGGAATCTTACGTCGGCGGTGAACTGTGCTGGCGCGGCGAAGTGATGTGGGAGGGCGCGGACGAGCACTTCACCCGCTGGCCGGACGGCGGCTGCCGCGCCGTTGAGCCCGCCGATGCCGGCCGCCGCGTGTTCGGCATTGCGATCAAACCCGACACGCTCGCCATGCGGTTCACGCCGCCATGGCCGGTGCGGATTCATATCATCGCCGCCGATGCGCTGGGCGCAATCGCCGTGCTCGCCATCGTGGGACTGCTGGTTCGGTTCAGAATACGGCGCATTCTGCTGCCGGCCGCCCTGATCCTCCTGGCGCTCTCTGTGATCGCCATCGACGACGGCAGCATCCTTGGCGGTTTACGGCCGTTCGACGGCGGCGACGATGGGCTGTTCTACGACGGGGTCGGGCGGCAGATTCTCCAGCAACTGCTGGCCGGAAATGTCTATGAAGCGCTGCGCGGCGGCGAAAGCGTCTTTTATTACGGCGGCCCAGGACTACGCTATTTCCGCGCACTCGAGCACATCATGTTCGGAGAAAGCTATCTCGGCTATCTTTCGCTTATTCTGACGCTTCCATTCGCGACTCTGGCACTGTTCCGCCGTTTCCTGCCGGAGCGCTGGTCGCTCGTGCTGATCATATTGTTCGTTGCGGTGCCGGTGGGCGTCCTGTTCGGCACGAGCTTCGTGCAATACCAGAAATGGGCGGCGCGCGGATTTGCCGATCCCGCGGCCTACGCTTTTTTCATCGCCGGAATTCTGCCGATTGTCGGTACGAGCATGGCCGGGCCGGATCGAAATTTCATGCCGGCATTTTTCGGCGCGCTGCTGCTGGCGCTCGCCGTCTTCATGAAGCCGATCGTCGTGCCCGCCGCGGCGGTGTTGCTGCTCGGCGCCGGGCCCGCCGCGCTCTATGGCCGGCAATGGCAGCGCCTCGCCGGACTGTGCATCGGCTTTCTGCCGGTGTTCTCGATGGCGCTGCATAACTGGGTCTACGGCCACGTCTTCGTGCTGTTCAGCACCAATGCGGGAGATCCTAATTTGCTGGTCATGCCGCCGTCCGCGTACGTCGAGGCCACGCGGCAACTATGGCACGGTGATTTCAGCGGGCTCGTCCGGGTGCTGCGCCAAGTGGCGAATTGGCTGAGCGGGCCGGCGGAATCCTATGCCACCATTCCGCTCAACGCCGCCGGCGTCGCCATTCTTGTCTATATCGTCGTGCGCGGCCGCCGCTTCGATCCCTGGCTAAGACTGCTCGGCGCGGCGGCGTTGGCGCAGCTCGCGGTCGGCCTGTTCTATCGCGGGGACGTCGCCCGCTATCATTTGCTGAGCTGGTTCCTCACCATGCTGCTGGTCATGGTGTTTCTACATGAGGTCGGCCTCGGCTGGCTGCGCCGGCGCTATCCCAGGTCGGCGGACCGGCTGGCGCACCATCCGCTGTCGCTATGGCTTGCATCCGGCCTCGCTCGGCTGCAAAAGAGTGCCGCATGAGCAAAAAGCCCACCGGCATTGCCAACGGCCTGACCAACTACGGCGACCGCGATTTCTCGCTCTATCTGCGACGCTCGTTCGCCCGCTCGATGGGCTATTCCGTCGCCATGCTGGAAAAGCCGGTGGTCGGCATCGCCTATACGCCGTCCGGCTTCAACAATTGCCACCGGCACTTCCCCGAACTGCTCGAAGCGGTCAAACGCGGCGTACTCGCTGCCGGTGCGCTGCCGATCGAATTCCCGACCATCTCGCTCGGCGAGGTCTTCCTCAATCCGACCAGCCTGAAATTCCGCAACCTGATGTCGATCGACACCGAGGAAATGGTGCGCGCGCAGCCCATGGATTCGGTGGTGCTGATGGGCGGCTGCGACAAGACCTTGCCGGCCCAGCTCATGGGCGCGGTCTCAGCCAACAGGCCATCGGTCATGCTGATCGGCGGGCCGATGATGACCGGGCGGCATCACGGCGAACGGCTCGGCGCCTGCACCGACTGCCGCCGCTTCTGGGCGCAATACCGCGCCGGCAAGATCGACGAAAAGGAAATCAACGAGATCGAAGGCAAGCTCGCCACCACAGCCGGCACCTGCGCCGTGATGGGCACCGCCTCGACCATGGCCTGTCTGGTCGAGGCGCTCGGCATGGCGCTGCCCGGCACGGCCGCGATCCCCGCTGTGCATGCCGACCGCCTGCGTGCGGCGGAAGCGACCGGTGCCGCCGCGGTGAGGCTGATCGGCTCGCAGCTCACGCCCGACAAAATCGTCAATCAGAAGTCGGTGGAGAACGCGCTGCGCGTGCTGCTCGCCATCGGCGGCTCGACCAACGCGATCATCCACATGACCGCGATTGCTGGACGCGCCGGCGTGCCGGTGTCGCTCAAGCGCCTGAATGAATTGTCCGACACGACGCCGGTGCTGGTGAACCTCAAGCCGGTCGGCAATGGCTACATGGAAGACCTGTTCGCCGCCGGCGGCATGGGCGCGCTGATGCGCGAGATCAAGGACCTGCTGCACCTCGACGTCATGACGGTGACCGGCGAAACTTTAGGAGAACGTCTCGCCGGCGATGCCGGTAGCTTCATCGACCGCACCATCATCGCCGAGCGCAAGTCGCCGCTGGAGCCGCAAGGCGGGCTGGTCGCGCTGTTCGGCAACCTCGCGCCGCAGGGCGCGATCCTCAAGCGCTCGGCCGCCGACGCCAATCTGTTCGAGCGCGAGGGCAGGGCGGTGGTGTTCACCTCGCTCGAGGATCTCGCCGCGCGCATAGACGATCCTGCGCTCGACGTCACCGCCGACGATTTCCTGCTGCTGCAGAATGCCGGTCCTCATTCTGTTTCGGCCATGCCGGAGGCCGGCTATCTCCCGATCCCCAAGAAGCTCGCCACCAAGGGCGTCAAGGACATGGTACGAATCTCCGACGCGCGCATGAGCGGCACCGCCTTCGGCACCATCGTGCTGCACGTGACGCCGGACGCAGCCTCCGGCGGCCTGCTCGGCTTGGTCAAGAACAGCGACCGCATCCGCCTGTCGGTGAAAAACCGCAGCATCGACCTCCTCGTCGACGAGGCGGAACTCAAGCGCCGCGCTGCTTCGACCAAGCCCGCGCGCGAGGAACCGAAACGCGGTTACGCAAAGCTTTACGCCCAGGAAATCCTCGGCGCCGATCAAGGGTGCGATTTCGCCTTCCTGAGGCCGCGTTGACGGCGGCCGTATCGCAATTTACGGGCAAAATTTGTCCATCTCGTTCACGTCTTCGTATGGCTAATTGCCGATTAAAGATTGTGACACCTTGAAATTAACGCGGGCGCAAAGCCGGCCCCGCTAAGCTCTTGAAAATCCTGAACTGTTTTCGGCCGCACGGCGCGGCGCGATGGACTGTATGGCGAGAGCACGCAGTTACCGTCCGAAGTACCGTCACTGGCGAACGGTCGCGTTCGCTGGCATGTTCTGCTTTGCCTTCACGCTACTGGCGATGGAAATCCTGTCGGCCCGCGCGATGTCGCTCACCTCGCTGACCGTCGTCTTGGCGGCCGTCGCCGGCTCGCTGTTCGGCGTCTGCGTGGTCGGTGCGATCTCCGGCTGGCACATCCGGCGCAAACTCGCCAGCCAGAACCTGCTGCTCGACGCCGCGATCGACAACATGGTGCAGGGCCTGTGCATGTTCGACGCGCAGAATCGCCTGCTGGTCTGGAACGAACGCTACCGGGCGATGTACAGCATCGACGCCAAGCGCATCTGGCGCGGCTGCACCATCCGCGACTTGCTCGACGCGCGCATCGCCGCCGGCACCTTTCCGCTTGATCCCGCGCGCTACGACGACGACTTGCGCGCCGCGCTCAAGCTCGGCAAGACCTATGTCATCACCGTCGAGTTGACCGACGGCCGCGTCGTCGAGGTGGTCAACCAGCCGATCAAGGGCGGCGGCTGGGTGGCGACGCACGAGGACATCAGCGAGCGCACCCGCGCCAAGTACGAGCTGGAACAGACGCGCGCGTTTCTCGACACCATCATCGAGAACGTGCCTTCGCCGATCGTCGTGAAGGGCGCGCAGGACCTGCGCTACTTGCTGATCAACCGCGCGGCCGAGCAATATCTCGGCGTCGACCGCAACACGATGCTCGGCAAGCGGGCGGGCGAGGTCATGCCGCAGGCGACCGCCGAGCAGATCGAGGAACAGGACCGTAAACTGATCGCGGCGGGAACGATCATCGTCCGCGACGAGCATTCGGTGGTGACGCCCGGCAACGGCACCCGCATCGTCACAACGACGCGGCTGCCGGTGAACGACGCGGCGGGTAAACCGCAATATCTCATCAGCGTCATCCGCGACCTGACCGAGCGCCGGCGCCACGAGCAGCAGATCGCGCACATGGCGCACCACGATCCGCTCACCGATCTGCCGAACCGGACGGCGTTCAACGAATGCATCGCCGCCACGCTCGATCTCGCCAAGGGCTCGGGCGAAAGCTTCGCTCTGCTCAGCATCGACCTCGACCGCTTCAAGACGGTCAATGATGTGTTCGGGCACGCGACCGGCGACACATTGCTGCGCGAAATCGCCAGCCGTATGGAGCAGGCCTGTCAGGGCGCGTTCCTTGCCCGCGTCGGTGGCGATGAATTCCATGTCATTACGCCGACCGGCCCGCAACCGGCGACCGCCGAGGCGCTGGCGGAGAAACTATGCGCCGCGCTCGATACCGATATCGACATCGACGGTATTCCGCTGCGCGTGCGGCTGACCGTCGGCATCGCCGTATTCCCGCAGGATGGCGTCGACGTGGTGACGCTGGTCGCCAACGCGGATGCCGCGTTGTTCCGCGCGAAATCGGAAGCGCGCGGCTCGATCCGCTTCTTCGAGATGTCGATGGACAAACAATTGCGCGACAAGCGCGCGCTGCAACAGGACCTGCGCACCGCCATCGTGCGTGACGAGATCGAGCTGCACTACCAGCCGCAGGCGCATATCGGCGGCGAGATCACCGGCTTCGAGGCGCTGGTGCGTTGGCACCATCCGCGCCAGGGCCTAGTTTCGCCGAGCACCTTCATTCCGCTCGCCGAGGAGAGCGGGATCATCGTGGAGCTCGGCGAGTGGATTCTGCGCGCGGCCTGCCGCGAGGCGGCGTCCTGGCCGCGGCCGCTGAGTATCGCCATCAACCTGTCGCCGGTGCAATTCCGCTATGGCGACCTGCCGAAGCTGGTGCACGAAATATTGCTGGAGACCGGCCTGTCGCCGTCGCGTCTCGAGCTGGAGATCACCGAGGGCGTGCTGATCGGCGATTTCAACCGGGCGGTTTCCATCCTGCGCCGGCTGAAGGCGCTCGGCGTGCGCATCGCCATGGACGACTTCGGCACCGGCTATTCGTCGCTGTCGTATTTGCAGTCGTTCCCGTTCGACAAGATCAAGATCGATCAGTCGTTCATCGCGAATCTCGGCCACAGCCAGCAGGCGGCCACCATCGTGCGCGCGGTGATTGCGCTCGGCCGCGGGCTCAATGTGCCGGTGGTGGCGGAGGGCGTGGAAACCGAGGAACAGGTCAAATTCCTGGCCGCCGAATCCTGCAACGAGATCCAGGGCTATCTGGTTGGCCGGCCGAAGCCCATCGCCGAATACGCGGAAATGGTCGGGCGCAAGGCAGCGCCGCGTCATCGGCTCAAGGCGGCCAGCTAGACGTCTTTCCTTGACCGCCTATTGGCGGAAAATCTCGCGCAAGGTTTTGTTCTTGTCTTTGCGCCGCCAGGCGATCTCGCCGATCCTCCACCCGTTCTTGAGCTTGACCAGGTCGAGCACGACCGTTTTCGGAGTGCCAGAGTTGGTGAACTTGACCGTGGCGCGCGCCTTGCCGGGCGCGCGCTCCTCAACCGCGATGTCGAAGGCGGCGATTTCCCAATCCTGCGCGTCGATGAACGGGTCGCCGTCGAGCGCGCCGACTTCGCCGCGCTTGGCGGCGGCGTTCTGGTCCTCGATGATCAAAGCCGCGAGCGTGGGCTCGAAATAGCGCCGGATCGTGCGCGCGTTGTCGAGAATAATGCCTTTGCTGTCCTTGCCCTTGTAGGTCGCGTAGATCGCCATCACGAAATCCCGTGCCGATTGATCGGCGGCAAAAACCGGGAACGTGAGGAGTGCGCCGGCGGCACCGAGGAGGAGATGTCGTCGGGAAAGCATGGCGCGCGGCCCTGAATGGTGCTGCCGGAGTGGATTGAACACTCGACCTCCCCCTTACCAAGGGGGTGCTCTACCACTGAGCTACGGCAGCTAACGCTTATTTACCAAGGTTTTAGAACGTTTTTGACTGTCATTGAAACTGTCAGTAATCGGGTGTACCTAAAGGCTGTCAGTGAAACCCGATTTCGGATGTCCCCCATGTCCTCGCGTCAGTACCTATTCAAACGTCACGGCTCTGACAACTGGTATATCCGGTTGCAGCCTCCCGGCCGGAAGATCGTCGAGCGCAGCCTTGGCACGCCCGATGTGGAGCTTGCCAAAATCGCGGCAATGCCGCTGATCCGCGAACACAAGATTTTCATGTACCAGCGCCGCCCCAAGGTGACGCCGTTCTGGCATCGCGCTTATGAGCCAGGCCTGCGCATGATCGATGGTGAGCAGGTCATCGCCACCGACCGCGAGTTACAGTATCTCGACGCGAGTGGCAACGTCGTTCGCCGTGAACCCAACGGCTCGCCAGCGGAGCTTCTTTCGCCCGCGCCGTCGTCAGGCGTGCCGAGCTTCAAAGCCTACGACGAAGCCAAGCGGGTAGCGCCTCCCGTCAAGACTGGCGATGACGCCTTGCTCGAAACCTACATCCGACATAGCAGACTCACTGGCCCGCGCGAGAAGGAAGCGCGAGATATTTGGCACACCTTCCGAACTGTTTTGGAGAACAAACCGCTCGCCAAATGTATGCGCGATGATGGCCGCAAAATCGTTAAGCACCTTATAGAGCAGGCCGGGGGCGGGGATAAGATCAAGAGCGCGACATTGCGCCGGAAATTAGTGCCGCTGGTCGCGCTGTGTAATCTCGCAATCGACGAAAGCAAGCTGACGCTCAATCCATTCAAGGGTGTCGTCGGCAAGCAAGGCAAGAAGTCGGATAAGCGTAAGCGGTTCACTGACGATGACATGGTGCTGATACGGGCCAACTTGCATCGGCTCTGTGAAAGCGATCGGCTTCTCGTTCGGCTGTTAGCGACCACGGGTATCCGGCGCGGGGAAGCGTTTGAAATCGCCAGCGAGCAGATCGAGGATGGCATCCGGTTTTGTGTAGTGGGGACTAAGACAGACGCGAGCCTGCGGCGCATCCCTTTTCCGGCTGACCTTTTACCTCACCTTCCTGAGAAGATCACCGGCCAATTAATATCGGGACGGCTGGACTCGGCCAGCAAGCGCCTCCGCGATTGGCTAACTAAGATTGGTATCACAGACCCGGCTAAATCGCCGATGCATAGTTTTAGGCACCGCGCCAAGCGGCGCTTAGTCAATGCCGACGTGCCGGGCGATTTGATCGATGCCATTGGCGGATGGACAGACGGCAAGAAGAATTCGGGCGATGAGTACGGCGTGGATGATGATAACGTCGTGTTCTCGATTACCAAGGTGCGGGAGGCAATTGATAAGATCGGCTTCTGACGGTCATCTGCCAAATCGGCGGGCATCCGGCCCGAACTTCTTGATTAGAGCTTGCACGTGCTCGCGCCCGGCGCGGACAAACAAAAAGGGCGGACCGCCTGCACAGCGATGCCGCCCTCTTCGCTTCCTGCCCAAATGCGGACCAATGACCGAAGGCACTGGACCCGCCGAATGATTGGGGATCGCCGCGAGCCTAGCGCCGCCGCCTTAAGACGGCTCCAAGATAATTCGTCGAATTTTAAGCATCGCTCCACACGTTTGATTCAGTCTTGTGCGCTACGCTCGCCGCATGATGATATGCTGTTCCAAGTGCGGGGCCAAAGCCAAGCCGGGCTGTAATTGCGGCGTCGCCTACATCCCGGCGCACGCATTCGCCGCTAAGGCAGTTACCGCACATCCTGAAAAATCCGACCGTGCCATCGCCGCTGCCATCGGCATCGATCACAAGACGGTCGCCAAGGCGCGCAAGTCAGTTGGGGAGAAATCCCCAACTCGCGTTGGGATGGATGGCAAGCGGTATCGAGCGACAAAGCAGATGACGCCCGCGCTTGCCGATGCCATGAAGGCACGCGCCGAAGCGGTCGCCCGTCTATTCCCGCCGCCGGTTACGACGATCCCGAAAGCGGCGCGGGCTGAGCTTATCGCGGCGTTGCGGATGCTGGCGAAAAGCAAAGACACTGCGGCCGTATTGGTGGAACGCCAACGCGCAAGACTCAATCTTGATTGGTCGGATTTGTTGGTGCCATCAGATGCAAACGAAAGCACGCTTCGCGTCGCGCCCGGTCAACGGCCGCTCCGCGTCGCTTCCGCCGCCTGACCATCCGGCCATCTTGGAAGGTCGCACGATCTATCCGTCAACGGTCGTGTCGCCGCGTGACCATTGGGCACTGAAAAGCGGAACCAACTGGCGCAAGATCGGCGGAGAGATTTTAAAGGGCAAGTGGCGCGGCTTCCCGCTATACATCCTGAACTTGGAGGAAAGGCGGACCTGCCCGACAGCCTGCCGTCATTGGCGCTCTTGCTACTGCAACCACATGCAGTGGATGCAACGGATGGAAGCCGGGCCGGACTTGGAATGGAAACTTGAACGTGAGGCGGCGCTGCTCGCAATTGACCATCCGAATTTCGTTGTTCGGCTTCACGGCGCGGGCGATTTCTACTCTTTGGCCTATGTCGAGCTTTGGCGCACGCTGCTAGAGCGTCATCCGGGCTTGCATGTGTTCGGCTACACGGCGCGGGCCGATGATGTTATTGCTGATGCGCTCCGGGCGCTCGCTCGTGACGCGGGATGGTCGCGGTTCGCCATGAGGTTCAGCAACAGCACGTTCCCGCTGCGCTCAACCATCACCATCGAAAGCGTGCGGCAGAAACCTGCCGACAGTTTCGTCTGCCCTGAGCAAATCGGGCGCACGGAGTCGTGCAGTACGTGCGCCTTATGCTGGTCAACGGAAAAGCGCGTCGCCTTTCTACAACACTAAAGGATGCCTGATATGTCGCCGACCAGAACAAAATCGAGTAGTTGCAAATACGGCCGCGATGGCAAGTCCATTCTTGTTGGTGGTTTACCAGTCGCGATGAAGCGTGGGAATGAGTGGGTTGCGACCAAAGACGGATGGCGCGTTGACGTTGACCCTAGCGGCGTCCCTTGGGTGCAATACTCCAATAACCCGCCGATGACGCCCATGCTACCGATATCACGCAAGAGTAAATAAGGAAGGCGGCCACGATCAAATAGGTGACTGATGGGACTGTTTGCAAAGTTTGTCCAAGCAACGCCGGAGACGGTGGCTAATCGGTATTTCGGTGGCGTGTTATATGGTACCGAGGAACAGAAACAGGGATTGGCGGTCGGCCTCCTACTTACCTTCAAACTTGCCCACAACGAACAATGGCCCAAGTCAATGGACGAGCTAGGCCGTTGGGTGGATACCGAGTTCGGCTACCACGTCGGGCATGTTTACATCAAGAACTGGCCGGAGTTCATGGAGACTATTGCGGCAAGGCATGGGACCACCCTTAACTTGTATGCGGAAAAGTATGTGGAGTCCAAATGATGAGCGCGCTCCCATGGGGCCGAACCATACTGCGCATGTTCACGCGCGGCTAGACAGTTCTCGCTGCCATGCCTCGGTTTGAAGTTCTACCTGTCCGCATTACCTTCTGTAAGATTTCGAACACGATTATCAGAGGCGAAAATACCAATTTTGAGAGAATGCAATCCGACGAATGCGGGTATTGTGAAAACTACACCGCGAATCCAATAAAGAAAACCATCCGGCGGGGGCCAGAAGATCAAAATGATAATTGAGATTCCGATCCAGAACAGGCCGGTGAGGATCGGAACATATCGCGGCGCTTTGGTAATCATGAACGCGCTTTCCGAGCCTGCACATCCGCCTTGGTAACCCGGACGATCCCTTCAATTTCGATTTGACCGGCACTGTGTTTTAGAGACGCAATCTCTTCAATTTGGTTCCGGTATTCCCTTAGCCTCTTTAAGCTGTCATCCGGGGGAGAAGCAAATTCCCGCAATGCTTCATATGTGACGAAAACCGGCACTACTTGATCGCCGGACATCATCTTGATTGAGTAATAAAATTCCGGTCGGTTTGCGTTTTGGACCGGCTCAGTGTTGGTCCCTGTAAGTGTCATATGTCACTCCATCTCATTCGAGACCCTTAATCGACCCTAACTGCTGCTTAAGTTGTTCGATTTTTGCGTAGCCCGCTCGCCAAGCATCTTGCTCCGAAGCATAGGATTCGAGCGTACTTTCTAAGGCTACGTTGTCCCGAAAAATCCAATACGTCCACGTGTCCGGTGGCGTACTGCGTCGGCGTACTTCACAACGAAATTCTGGCATCGCCTTCGCACTCACGCCAATATCTCCATTTCCGATAATCTCCGAACAAGTTCTGCCATTTTCGCTACTGGAGAACGCGCCTCCCGCTCGACAATAGCTACCAAAACATCAAAATCTGAGATTGGCCGACGGACGCCTGTCGCGCTGCCGTAAATTTCAAGCAAGCGGCGTATAGCATTATTAAACTCAAATTGTCGCCGTGCTTGCCTCAGCCAACTCAGGAGGCCGTGGGGCGTGCGCCAACTTTCCGAACAGACCTTGATGGCGTTTGCAAAAGCTACCCCGATTTCGGGATGTTCTTCGAGGGCGGCGTAAAATTCCTGCTCTGTGAGAGCCATCGCGATTTCCTCCGGGCCACGAGCGACAGAAATGACACATGATGTTTAGGAATTCCTTCACCCGCAATGTGACTGCGATATTGCCAGAATTGGTAAAAGGCTTTCTATGATCGCCGCCTGAAAAAACGCGACACAGGACAGAGGCGACGGTCAAACGACTAGCTGGCTGACAGCGAAGAAAGGCAATGACGGCGGCCACAAGCCGCCGTTTTCGTTAGTGAGAAGTCACCGATTGCCAATGGTTAACGCATGTGCGACGTTCGTGTCGCTCGCCGATACCGCGCCACGTCCTAACTGACAGACGCATCACCCCGGCGAAGTCCCCCGACGATCAGGACTCAATCAAATGCAGACGCGTGGCGCTTCGCCGCGTGCCGCAGCTACGGCTTACGGCATCGGCCAACATCACCTGAGACGACTTATCCGCGAAGGTGCGGTGACGCCCCGCGCTGTAGGTCGGCGCTCAATCGTCATTTTCAGCGAGCTTGAGGCGGCACTTCGCAATCTGCCGCGCACCAAATCGAGCAAGCCCGACACCGCTGCTCACGCATAACCGGAGAAACCCCCATGCCCATAGCTGATACGAAAACGAAAACACTGGACCAGCAGCTTCACGATCTGGACGAAGCGGGCAAACTTTACGAGTACGCAGAAACCGTATTGGGTTGCAGCGCCGAGCAAGCCGATGTTTTGAGCCGCACCATGCGTCACTTGTTTGAATGGAGTGGTGTGCGACTGATCTACCGTAGCGAGAATGGAGAGAAGCTCGTTGCCGTCGATCATGCCGATCAGGTTCGTGAGCGTCTCACGCGGCAGAAACTCGATTTTCTCCTGCCAGCGCCTAAGGCCGCCGTTGAAGGCTTCGCGGACATTTCGATTCCTGAAGATTTGCTTGACGCCGCGCTGACTTCAAAGACCGCAGAGGGCCGTATCTGCATGGAGTACATGGGCGGCAACACGAAAGACGCTGCCGCGAAAACCGCTCTGCTCATTCGCGCCCACCGCGCCAAGCGCAACGGCACCATCAACGATGCGAACGATACGAACAAGCATGGCGTGACGGATGCCGAACGCCGCACGAACAGCACGAATCCGTTCTTAAAGCTCAGCATGGCCCGCAATGCTGCGGAGAAAGAGGCAGCGACAACGGCGATCAGTTCGTTGATCCGGGCGGTCGGTACGACGAAGGCCACGGCCATCGCGCGTAGCGCCAATCTTACGCTGACAGGCCAACCACTACGGGGATAATCATGGCTCGAAAGTTTGAAAGGCCAGCGCCGGGGAATCGATACACCGCTGAACAGCGGAAAGCTTGGGGCGCGGAGCAAGATCGTCTCCGCGCCGAACGTGCGTTGTTTAAGCCGACACCAAAGCCGCGCCAGTCGCGCGCGAAGACGCTGAGCGCGGATTGTTCGGGCAGTACCTGCTTTAGTTCGCTCAAATATCGAGATGGAATCGTAACGGCTAGTTTCGCCAACCCCACTGTTGGCGATTGGGAATTTGAAATGTCGCTCAAAGAGGCGCGCGAATGGTTTGGAGACGACTCGCTTGGCGGCTACTTCAACAGCAACGTGCGGTGATGTCATGAAGGACGCAAAGGGTCACGGTAGCGATGCACGCGGCGGCGCTGAGCAGCCCACGCCGAATGGCGCGGCGCGTTCACGTTCGTTTCCGTTCAAGAAACGAAAGTCCAATTTATTCAGCGGGGGCGGCGGATCAGGCGGCGGTGGCGGAGGTGGCGGTGGCGGAGGTGGCGGCGGCGGTGCGCCCATGCAGCCGAAGAGCGGCGCGCATACCGTTGGTATCCACAAAGCGGCCAGCATGAACTTGGCGCAACTGTCAGCAGCGGGTGCAATGCCGATGCAGCCGGTCGAGCGTCAGCAGGTCGAGAAGCAGCCGCTGGAATTCGCCGCGACAGCAAACGCGAAACCGGCGCGCCGGTAATGGAGGAAATCATGTCGGAAAAATTGAAAATCCATCACATTCACGACCGCAGCATCGAACACGCGAAGACGCGCGACACGATGGCCCACAAGCTCGTCACGCCGAACGCACCAGACGGCCTTCGGTCGACACGCGGTCACGCGGTCACCAAAGGCTCGCTACCTGCCGTCGATATTCAGCCGCGCCACGGCGGCAAGCCCAAGGGCGGCATCGTCGAACATTCGTGGGGCAACACTGAGCAGCAGATCACACAGGACGGCACCCGGCATCTGATTGAGGGCGCGCCCGATGCGTCAAGCGCTTCCCCGCTCGATACACTGAGCACATCGCAATATGGGAAACGTCGGGCACCAACGATGGTGCACAGTGGGATGACTCGCCAACAGATCGAGGGCGCGACGTTTAACGGCGCGGATATCCTCACAGAGGCGGTCCCCTCCGGCGCAACCAAACTTCCCGCCACCGTCACAGAGGAGGATTGCGACAATGGCTGACATCAAAATCATCGGCGGCTCGCCGCAACCCGGACAACCCGGTTTCGGCTTGCCTCCGCACAAGCGGGGAACTCCCGTTGTCTCCACCAAGCTCAATGCGGATGGAAAGCTCCCGGAAATCAAGCCGGAGGGCGACCGCATCATCAATGGCGCGCCACAGCCCGGGCATCCCGGTTTCGGGTTGCCCCCGCATAAGCGAGGCGCTCGCATCATCCCCGCTCAAGTTACATCAGAGGAGTGAGCCATGGCAGTACAGTCATCCACTGGAAAAAATCCGAAACCAGCGGGCGCACCGGCAAAGCTGAAACAAGGGACTCGCCCCGCTGGCGAGACCTATAAGTCCGACATTACCAAAGGGCGGCTCGCTCGCGGTGGTCTTGGGCCTGTACGGAAAGACCCGATTACTGGCGCGGAAATGGCGCGCACTGGATATGGCCAAAACGACTGGTCGAGCGCGTCAAGTGCCGGAGTTGAGGAAAGCTCCAAGCTCTCCGATTTCGACATTGGCGTCGCCGACGATGCTCTCGACAAGCTGGTCAAACAAGGCGTGGGCTACAAAGACAATGATGCGCCGGTCGGAGATTTGACCGGCCAAGAAAGACCACTCTCCGATACGCCGTTCCCCGCTTCCCACGGCGCTGTGCGCCAGCAAGACCCGGAGGCTGTGTTCGGCAAGGTGGCGAAAGCGCTGCCTCAGGGCGACACCTACGGCGATGCGCAGCCTGTGAGAAAACCCTGATCTGGAGCGTGCCGTGAGCGAGCTTGATGGTCTTGACGAGCAACGCGAGTACGATCTGTTGCGTTCGTTTGCATGGCACAACGGATATTTCGCACAGGTGCACCGTCAGTTCGATCCGGCGCGGCAGCCGCTCGGTCGAGAGCGCGCCTTTTGGTACCTTCAGCGGTCAAAAAAAGAAAATCCCAATCTCGCGCCGCACGAAGCGACCATCTTGAAGTATGCCACGTCTGACGAAGTTTATAACTGGATCAACGAACATCGAAAGCAGACGCCATGATCTCCATACCGGCATGTTTCGACCGTGAGAGCCGGGGCGCGTTCTGGCGCTTCGCCGGACAGGCATTTGAATTCTATCGCAAACTGGGCGCGACATCCGATGAGGCGCGGCGTCGAGCGGTAAGCGAAACTCAAAAGCAAATCGAAGCGTGCATCAAGTACACGATGCGGCAGGAGAATGAGCAATGACAAAATTCAGGACTACGGGTCATGATGTTATGCATCCCGCGCGCGCACGGACGGCGAAGCCCGGCAAGGTCGGCGAGGGTCGGCTTGGCATATATGATCACGCCCCCAATGGCGAGTTGCGCCTTCGCGGTCAATGCGGCCCGCTGATGACATCGAATGGGGTGAGCCGCTTCCATGGAAAATTGGGATCAACAATCCAGACCGTGGGCGGACGCAAGGCTTGGGTTGCTCCCGACAGAAGTATCGTCGGTGGAGTTGGTTCGGCACAGAGCAGCCGGGCGAAGGCCAAACTTGCGGCGCAACTCAGAACGGATCGCGGATCAGCGAAGCGTTGATGCGGAAAGAATACCGGAGGCCAGACCAAAAGTTCTATCTCCGGCGATTGGGGAAACCGATCAAGCAGGGATACCTCGATCCGATACAGCAGGCACAAGCGAAATTAAAATACCTCGCTGAGCGAAAGAGGTTCCGCCGCTGGGCGATACACGAAGGAATCTGGCCACATCTAACACCCCGGAGCAGACCATGATGGATAATATTTTCACAAGCAACGGTCGGATCGATATCGATCTTGACCCGATGACGATCTCCCCGGATCGCCGCGCTCAGTATGTCGCGCTCGCAAGTGCGCAACGTGCATGTGAGGCGGCCGAGGCCGACCTGCGTACAGCCGATCTGGCAGTTGTCGAGTGCATTCGCATCCACGACGCCGCGCAAGCCGCGATGCCGAAAACCACCTTTCTTGATGAATGGCGTCGCTCGCGCGGCTGAGCAACATAAAAGGAATCTCCCAATGACCACAGAAATCGAAAAACCATTTTGGCAACGCCCGCTACCGCCGATCCAGCGGCCCGGCGCGACTACCGTCGTCGCGGCCGTCGAGCCGCCGGACGCACCTGCCATCGTTGATGAAGAATTGCCGTCGCCTCCGGCGGCGATGGGCGATGGGGCTAGAGCTTCCAACGGGGTTTCGGCTCCCTCGTTGGAAGCTCGCCCCGCCGCTCAAATTCCCCCTCACGAAGTCCTACGCAACGCGGCGCATAACTTGGACATCGCCCGCTGGCGCGCGAGAGAATGCCGATCTGCCGTCTCGGCATCGAGACAAGCTTTCAATCTCGCACTGGGCGCGTGGAACCGAACACTGCCGATCCAAAACGTGGAAGATTTGAAGAAAGAGTGGATCGCCTCAAATCAGGAAGAGCGCCGCCGCAAGGCTGAAGCTGGCCAAATGCGCCGTCCCATGTCGGTCACCGAAACCGCCCGCGCGATGTCCGGCGGCAATCGAAGGGCCGGAGGGGGTGCTGCTTATAAAAGAAACGGCACATTTACGCGCGCCGAAGCCGCGAAAATCGAAATGAACCGAGCAGCAGCCAACCGGCTCCAAGCCGCAGCGGCAGCCGCGCGCAAGTTGCTGCCATCGGAGAGATAAAGCCATGGCCCATGTCCGCGCGGAAGGCGATCCTATTGGGGCGGTCGCCGCTGAATCGGCGAAGCCATGGGTAGACAGGCGCGCCAGCGCCAAGGCGTCGGCCGCAGCGCAGGTGGAGACGATCAAGCGGCAGGCTCTATGGCGCGCCGCGCACCTGAGCGCCGCAGCGGCCAGAGCTTCGGGGTCGCCTCGATACGTCGGCCATATTTGCGGCCGCAATCCCTCCCATGGCGGGGAGCGATACACTTCCGGCGGCGGTTGCGTAGCGTGTCGCCGGGAAGCGGCAGAACGGCGGCGGCGCAGACGTGGGGCCGAGATACGAGGGCCGTTACCGCAGGCTCGCCACTCATTGCGTAGCAGCCGAAGGGCGGCGGCCCGTAGGCGACGTTCTGAGGAAGTCCGGTGCGGATAGATAGGTAGATAGGCCAGCCGCACTGTGAGGCCGCTGAGCAATTTCGCGAAAAAGGATATTGGTCCTTTTAGCGCGGTGTGAAACGGTGTACAGGATTTTCGCGGGCTTTCTCCGAGCCTCGCTTGCCAGAGCGCCCATTGGGCACTCGTAAGTGCGTGTCGTCTCCCCCCTAAAAACGAAAAAGGCCCCCGCTCAAAAGGGCCTTTCCGTAATGTCTAGGCTCGATCTTCACGGATCAGCCGGACAGACCTTCGCGCTCAGGAGGCGCTTGGCAAGTGTCAGATACCCCAGACCCCGTTACGAAGCAAGAACTGATCGATGCGTTGGCCGAACTTAAGGTCGGCCGCTCGCGTAGCCGTGGCCATCGATACGTAACGTCGATTATGCGTCGATACGGCGACGGCGCGCGGTACGTCCACGAACTTGACCCAAAATTCTATCCGGCAGTATTCGCCGCTGCGGGAGGCGACATCATCAGCGCCGTGAAATTCTATGGCGCGGTCGTCGATTTGCCGCCGACGATAACAATCCCCACGCCCGAAGAATTCTATGGCGTCTCGCTCGACGTACCGGCAAAACTCCCGCTTAACCGCAAATCCCCGACACGGCCGGTACTGCGGCTTCGTGCTCCGTTGCGGGCCGAGGTTGAAGCGCGTCTTGCCACAGCACCACGGGCATTCACGCCACTCGTCAAAGACCTGACTGAAAAACTTGCGGCGGCAAAGGCCAAGACGAAGCGGTCGTCTCCCGGTGGTCGCGTCGATATTGGCGCACCGGCACAGTTCGGCGATGAAGATGCGCCTCGTCAATACCCAAGTGACGGGAGGAAAGTATCATGAGCGCCCTCGATCCAATCGAGTCCGCCGCCAAGCTGGCGCTCGACCATGCCGAGCTTGTCGAGCTTCGGCCTGCGCTGCAACGCAAGGCTGCTGTGTTCAACTACGACGAACGCGGCGGCCTTGTGCTGATCCTGCCGCGCGATCCCGATGTGACCGCGTTCATTCATGAGCTTGATGAAATCCAATATGAGACGGCGGACCTTAAGACCGCGCGCCGCCGCCTGCGCGTCGCCCGTGAAAGTTACCAGACCCGCGTCGCGAATCGGGCTGCGCAAAATCTAGACGGTCCGACATTCAATCGCTTCGTGTCGCTGAGCGCCATCTTGATCGCGCGCGGGGAGGCAAGGCACTGGCACAAAATCGTCAGCCAATTGGAACGCGACGAACGCATCAAGAAATACAATGCACGGACCGCCGAACTTGTCCGGCACTACGTCATCATCGATGGCCATCCGGTCAGGGTGCGCCGCGAACGTGAAAGGCCATCGCCATGAGCAACATTGTTCCGATCAAACAGCCGGACCCGCCGTTTGTCGATTGGGTCTATAACGGCAAAGTTCAAGTAGCGCCGAAGGCGACCAAGCGCAACGCGGAAATCGCGCTCGATTTGCTCGGCGTAAAATGCAGCTATGACACGTTCGCGGATCGCCGCTACGTCGCCGGACAGTTGCTCGGCTCACAAGTCGGACAACTCACTGACGACGTGCTCTTGCTCATCCGCACTATTTGTCGTGACCGTTACGACTTCGATCCGGGCAAAGACAATCTATGGGACGCGGTGAACCTCAAATGCCGATTGAATTCGTACCATCCGATTCTCGACTATCTCGACAGCTTGGAATTTCAATGGGACGGCAAGCCGCGCATTGATACATGGATGACGGATTATCTGGGCATAGACGATAGCCCGTTCGTTCGAGCCTTTTCGCGGTTGGTGCTGATCGCGTCGGTGCGCCGCGTGCGACAGCCGGGCTGTAAGTGGGACTACATGCCGGTCCTAGTCGGGCCTGAAAACAAAGCAAAGTCACTTGCCATTGAGGTACTTTATGGCAAACCATATTTCAGCGATCAAAAAATCATCGGCATTTCCGACAAGGAACTTGCCGAAGCGGTGCGCGGCCGATGGGCCATCGAAAGCGCTGATCTTGCCGGGCTGCGCAAAGCCGATGTTGACCAGTTGAAGGCACAGATCACGCGGCAGGTTGATCGCGTACGACCTGCCTATGGCCGTGCCGTGATGGATGTGGCGCGGCAATGTGCACAGTGGGGAACAACCAACGATTCGATCTTTCTACGGTCGCAGCACGGCAATCGCCGAATGCCGCCGTTCAAAACCGGCAAAATCCTAATTGACGCTTTAGCGCGTGATCGCGATCAGTTATGGGCAGAGGCGCAGCTTGCCGAACGTGAGCATGAGCCATCGCTGGCGTTGCCGGACTCGGTGTGGGAGGAAGCGCTGGCCCGGCAAGAGGCGCATACCGAATTCGAGCCGTGGCGCGACGAACTTGCCAATGTGAGTGAATGGGCCGCGCGGTGCGCCGTCATCATCGAGCGCGGCAACGCCAAAGCACCGGCCGACGCCAAGCTCGACGCGATACCGTATGAAAGCGATCCGCTACGCGGCGACGAACGTATTTCGTCGTCATGGCTGTTGACCGTGGCGCTTAAGATTGCGCCAGAGCGGCAAACAGCCGTGCTGACGCACCGGCTTTCGACCGTGATGCAACAGCTAGGATGGTCCGAACCGCACACACTGCGCATCGGCGGCAGGGTACAGCGCGGCTACAAACGGATGCTGCCCAAAGCGGAAGCGCAAGCTCGACGCGATAAGTGGGAGCAACGTCGGCGCGACGGCGTCCTGTAAAGAAAGGCCCGTTGTTATTGATGTTACACTCCCAATAGAGGTATCAGAGGGTAATAGGAATAAGGGGGGAGTACATCTGAGACTGTCTCTGGGAGTGTAATCCACCGTTACAAGCTCCCGCTAGATGGCCATCCAAAAGCGATCCCGCACCCAATTGATGGATTGAAGGAAGCGACCGACTCCCCAAAAGGTCGATTTGGCGGTGCTCAATCCTTAATGCCTTTTCACTTTTTCTTAACCCTTTATTAACCCTCCGCAGCGATTTCCCTCCCATTTTGGGGCATTAAGCGTGAGTTGGCACACCACTACAGGTGGGGGCATCATCGGATTAGTGGGGGTTACCGACAGCCGCCGCGAATTCCCTTTTGATTTCAATGTTGCCATCGCCCTGCTGGGGGAGAGGCTCATAAAAGACTGGGGGATGGTGGGGTGGTTTCGTTAATGATTGATGGATGGTGACCGAGCGAGATAGGGGGTCAATCCCTCGTTAACCACGATCTGCGTCAGACGGTGTGTGATCCAACATGGCATTCGCGCCAGCCCAAAAAGCTCTAACAAAACTCCGAAAAAAGAGAAAAATCGCCACACCCCTAATACGACTAAAAAGAAGACCCTCGGGTGCACGACCCTGAACATGGCGTTCACGTCGCGCGCCGCTCGAAACACACCGGTTGATTTTAAATAGAGTTCATGTTCTAAAAACCCCTCTGGCGTGAGGCCTCCAATGAGGAGCGCCCCGCCGTGGGAAGACCTGCCAAACACACCCCCAAGATGCTTCGCGCGACGCTCGACGCGATGCTGCGCCCGTTCAGCGGCATCGAGGAGGTTGCGAAGAAATACAAGATCAGCGTGCAAGCGATCTATCAGTGGCAGAAGCTGAGCGCCCAGCATGAGTTTGAGGAGCGGACCGAATCGCCGTTCCTGATCACGTATCTTGACACCCGCGCCTACTATCACCGGCACATGGCCTTCGTCAGGGCCGTTGCCGTGGCCCGCATTGACGCAAGAATTATCGAGGCCGCAACCTCTCCACACATGGAGCCGCTATTTTCAGCGCAGACCGGAATTCCATTCTGGGAGGTATGTCCTCGTCGGGCAGCAGATGCAAAAAGCATGGACCAAGAGACGTTCGAGCTTGCCTATGGCGAAGGCGCTGACAAGTCCGACATTTATAAGCGCGACAGCGATGGGAGATTAATTCAGTGCTTCCGCGAAGTGCCAGCCCAGCCAGCCCTTTTAATCAAGGCGGCTTCGAGTCTTTTAGCCTCGACATACGGTGAGCGGGTCGCCCACACCCATTTGGTCGGAGGTGTCCTTCGCATTGGCCCCACGACATCCCTGAACCAAAAGCAAATCGCACCGCCGCCGACCCACCAAATTCTTGATGCCGACTTCACGCCAATCGATGACGAGAAGCCGCTTGAGCCAGTCAATGTTTTAGCGATTGGCGAAGAGCCTGAGACCGTCGAAGAGTACGAGCGCACCTTTGGGGGCAAGAGATTGGTCGAGGCGATTTTATTTTACACGGAAGACCACACGCTGCTTGCTCCGGTCCCGGAAATTGTCATCGTCGAAGGCTCAAGCATTCATCGCGCATATCAAGAAGCCGGTGTCGAGGTGGACACTGTGCCCGCGTCGAAGCTGTTGGCCGAAGGCTACGTCAATGACTTCCTGCTCGATATGGCAACGCCGGAGGAGCGTAAGCTTGCCGAAGCTAGGCGCAATGAGCCGGTTGGGCATATCGCACCGCCGGTCAAGCCGATGCCCGCGCCCGCACCATCTGATGATGAGCCGGTGGCGGCGGTGAGAGATACCCGCGTTTCGCGCGATCCATTCATGAACGTTGACGGCACGCCGAAGTCTGGCGGGTTTTCTGTCAGCGGCGCACCGCAACCGCGCAGACGAACGGTGTTGTGACATGCAGCGCATCCGCATACATCATTTTGAGCAGCGCGGAAACGAATGGGTGCCGTTTGTCAAAATGCCCAATGGCGAGATGCGTCAAGTGCACCTCGCGCCGCAAGGATTGGGGCAGGAAGCGTTCGTTGCGTGTTTAGAACGCGAGTGCCTGTACAGTGGTCCACGCGGGATTGGGAAAACCCGTGCGCAAGCGATGACGTTCTTGCAACATGTCGGGCGCGGATTTGGATCGTCATGGAAGGGCATCTGGATACGCCCGTCCCGTTCCGGCTTTACCGAAGTGAAGGCACAGCTAGAGCAAACAATTATTCCAATTTTTGGCGATCACGCTCGCTACAACGAGAATCGCTACGAGTGGAATTGGGATACTGGTGAAAAGCTTGTGCTCGGCTTCTTTGCGGAACAGAAAGATTTTTCCACGTGGTTGGGGTCCTCGTGGCAGGCAATTTTATGGGAGGAACTTACCGAGTGGCCAACTGATGACTTCTACAAAAGTATGCTCTCAACAAACCGACACAGCGGCGCGGACACGCCGTTGATCATACGCTCGACATGTAATCCCGGCAGCGTTGGTGGCGTATGGGTGCAGCGAAGGTTTGATCCGCCACCGGAGCCGGTCGAAGGTTTTAAAATTGGTCCGGCGCTTGCTGGCGATCCGAAGCTAGGGCTGTCTCGCAGAGCGGTGTGTGATGTGCTCTCTTCAAATCAAAGGCTGCTGGTCGCGGACGCGAATTATGGAAACACGATCATCGGCAGCGCGATTTCGGCCGGGCACGAGAGAAGTTGGCGCACCGGATCGTGGGATGTCGAAAGCGGAGGGCTGTTCGAGTCCTGTTGGTTCGCCGCGTCGGATCACTTCCTGATACCGTCTGTCCCCGTCGAAATCATTCCGAACGGTTGGACCTTTGTCCCGGCACTGGATTGGGGGGATAGTTCTCCCAGTGCCGTCATATGGGCCGCTATCTCTGATGGAACGCCATTGAAGTGGCCCGATGGTCGCGTACTGCCGACACTCAAGGGTGATTACGTGATCCTTGCCGAACTGTACACAAATGAGGAAGCTGGCAGCAGCAAGGGCACTGGCGCGACCGCCCCGGAAATCACGCGCATGGCGGTGCAGTTGGAAATCGCTCGCGGACTTCGTTACCAAGCTGACGGACAGTGGAAGTGCGCGGTGCGGCGCGGCGCTGCTGACCCGCATATTTTCGACAAGCAAGCAAATCGCGGCGAGAATGCGCCATCAATTGCCGATGAGTTGGCTATGAGCGTCAAGATCGACGGTGTCTCATATCGTGGATTGCATTTTGAAAAAGCCGATAACTCGGATGGCTCGCGCGTCAGAGGCTGGTACAATATCCGAAGTCGAATGCTGGCGGCCGTTCCGCCGCGCACGCGCCCGGCGCTCTACATAACGGCGGATTGCCCTGAACTAATCCGCACGCTCAAGCATCTGCCGCGCGACAGTAAGAAACCTGATGACTGCAACCGCCATGCTGAGGATCATCTTGGGGACAGTCTTCGTTATATGCTTTCTCGGCTCCCGCCCGGTGAAACTACGGTTCGCTTTGGCCGGATCGATCAACTCTATCCGCGCCGTCGCGCTTAACGGGGTATCGCCGCAGGTAGTTTGAAAAGGAGCTTGGCAAGATCGCGAAGGCGAAACCGGGAAAATAGACTAGCATTAACGCACGCTAGTCTTGGATGCGATGACATTTTGCATCAACTGAGCCGTGGCCGTTCGTAGCCACCAAGGTCGCTTTGGAGAGATCGTCTGCAAACAAGAGCTTGTAGCGCTTGTCCTCTCCGCCCCAGACGTAGACATCTCCGACGTAGGTTGCTCCCAAAATTGTATCAGCAACGAAGCGACCGCTGAGCATAAGACCTATTCGGCCATTCCGAATTGTGAAACCGCCATCGCTATCACAGTCTATGTATGACAGCGCGACGCGCGCTTTTTCGGCGGCGTCTTCTTGGCCGTGCGCAGTCGACACGCAGAGCATAGCTGCCAAAAGGATAGCACACTGAATTTTCATCCCGGCGCGCTCTAAAGCCTATTCGATCCGCGTCACTTGCTCGGGACCGTTGATCCAATGCCGTACCTCTGGCAGCGTAAGTTCGTGCATGTAAAGCCCGCCAGGTTCGGCGGTATGCCCCACCAGATCAAAACTCTGCAGCCCGGTTTGCCGGAGCCTTTCGAGGTACTGATAGCCATTACGGTAGAAGGATTTTTGCAGCGTCACCATTCAACCTCCGTCGTCCGTCGCGGCGACAGGATAGCGGGTGACGTTAGCGAGAGCCAGACCCGACTATCGCTATGGGGTAATCCCATTCTGCCTGTAATTGCCCCGTCTAATCCCACTACGGCCACCCGTAAGTCACTGAAAACTTACGCATTCATGACTTTACCAAGGGGGTGCTCTACCACTGAGCTACGGCAGCACGTGGGCCGAGCGAATATCCGATCATGCCGGTGATGTCGAGCGTCCCGCTTGCCGGCCGCGGGGAGGCCTTTTATCCCTGTGCGGATGACGGGCGGAAGCGGCAAATCCGGCGATTTGAGGCACGCCGAGCGCTTGAAGGCGGCGTTGCGCGACAATCTCAAACGCCGCAAGGCGCAAATGAAGGCCCGTTCGCAGGCCGCGGACAAGGCGGGCGAGCACGATTCCGCCGGAATCACCCCCGAAATTGCCCCACACAGGCCGAAAGGCTAGTAACCCTGCGGGCGGCCAAGCCTTGCAGGCGGGCCGCCGTGGTTCTTAGGTATTGCGTGGCCACAGGGGCCGTCAGCGGGGCGTCATGGATCGAATTCGGATTGTCGGCGGTCAGCGCCTCAACGGCACGATCCCGATTTCGGGCGCCAAGAACGCCACTTTGCCGCTGATGATCGCCAGCCTTTTGACCGAGGACACCCTGATCCTCGACAACGCGCCGCGGCTCGCCGACGTCGAACTGTTGCAGCGCATCCTCGGCAATCACGGCGTCGACGTCATGATCGCCGGCAAACGCCCCGGCGACGATCCCAATTCCGGCCGAACCTTGCACATCTCGGCCAAGCACATCATCGACACCACCGCACCCTACGAGCTGGTGTCGAAGATGCGGGCGAGCTTCTGGGTGGTGGCGCCGCTCCTGGCGCGCATGGGCGAGGCCAAGGTGTCGATGCCCGGCGGCTGCGCCATCGGCACGCGCCCGGTCGACTTGCTGATCATGGCGCTGGAGCAACTCGGCGCCGAGATCGAGATCGAAGGCGGCTACGTGATCGCGCGCGCGAAGAAGGGCCTGCATGGCGGCGACATCGTTTTTCCGAAGGTCACGGTCGGCGGCACCCATACCGCGATGATGGCGGCAGCACTCGCGCACGGCACCACGGTGATCGAGAACGCCGCGCGCGAGCCGGAGATCGGCGACGTCGCCGATTGCCTGAACAAAATGGGCGCGAAGATTTCCGGCGCCGGCACCGCGCGCATCGTCGTCGAGGGCGTGCCGCGATTGCATGGCGTGCGGCATGCGGTGCTGCCCGACCGCATCGAGACCGGTACTTACGCCATGGCGGTGGCGATGACCGGCGGCGACGTGCTGTTGCAGAACGCGCGGCCCGAACTACTGCAGGCCGCGCTTGACGTACTCAGTGACACCGGCGCCACCATCACGCCGACCAACGAGGGCATCCGCGTTTCCCGCAACGGCGCCGATCTCGCGCCGGTCACGGTGTCGACCGCGCCATTCCCCGGCTTCCCCACGGATTTGCAGGCGCAGCTGATGGCGCTGATGACGCGGGCCGGTGGCACCTCGCGCATCACCGAAACCATTTTCGAGAACCGTTTCATGCACGTGCAGGAGCTGGTGCGGCTCGGCGCGCACATCCATCTCGACGGCGAGACCGCCACCATCGAGGGCGTCAAGCACTTGACCGGCGCGCCGGTGATGGCGACCGACTTGCGCGCCTCGGTGTCGCTGGTGATCGCCGCGCTTGCGGCGCAAGGCGAAACCATGGTCAACCGCGTCTATCACCTCGATCGCGGCTTCGAGCGCGTCGAGGACAAACTCGCGCGCTGCGGGGCAACAATCGAGCGCATCAGCGCATAGTGTGGGGCGATCGCTGTGCCGACCCTGAAAGTCCTGAGCGCCGGCGCCGTGAAGTCGATGGTGGAGGCGATCGGCCCGGAGTTCGAGCGCGCCAGCGGCAACAAACTCGACATTACCTTTGCGCCTGCCTTCGCCCAGCGCGAGCGCATCGTCAATGGCGCGACCGCCGATCTGGTGATCGTGTCGGAATCGATCGCCGCCGACCTGGAGAAGCTAGGCTTGGTCGTCGCCGGCAGCGCGCGGAATCTCGGGCGCACGGTGACCGGCGTGATCGTGCCGGAGGGCGCGCCGTCGCCCGATATTTCGACGGTCGAGGCCTTCAAGCAGGCGCTGCTCAACGCCCAGAGCGTTGCCTACACCGACCCGAAGGCGGGTGGCTCTGGCGGCATCATGTTCGCCGGCCTGCTCGAGAGGCTCGGCATCGCCGACGCGGTCAATGCCAAGGCAGTGCTGTGCAAAGGCGGCCTCGACGTCTCCACCAAGATCGCCGAGAAGCGCGCCGAGATCGGCACCACCTTCATCAGCGAGGCCTTGCCGGTGAAGGGGCTTAAGGTTGTCGGCACGCTGCCGGGCGAACTGCACAACGCCAACACCTATACGGCGGCAATCCATAAGGCGGCGAAAGAGCCCGCGGCCGCCGCGGCCCTGCTCAAGGCGCTCACCGATCCCGCGACCCGCGACCGCTGGGCAGCGGCCGGCTTGGAGCCGGCCTTCCGGTAAATTACTGACCTTGCGGCCCGCCGCGGCCTTGCCTAATTACCTTTCGACCGGGAGCGGCAGTGATGGACCAGCTCAAATTTGTCGTCCTCGACGAGGAGGACCTGGAGGTTGTCTCCACCCACCTGCAGGACGCGGTGGGCAAGGTGGCGGACGTGCACTGGCGGCCGCAGGAAAAACGCCTGGTATTGGCGGTCAACCGTTTCGACTGGGAAGGCGCCCAATCCGGCAAACCGGAATACCGCCGCCGCCGAACCGCGCTGCGCTTCGAGCGGGTCTTGTCGTGCAAATGCCGTGCCGTGAACCCGGCCGGCCCGGATACCGTGCTCAATCTGCTGGCGGTCGAATTTGCCGAGACCGATGCGCCAGCGGGCCTGGTGACCATCACCTTTTCCGGCGGGGCTACCCTGCGGCTCGAAGTCGAGTGCCTGGAAGCCGAATTGGCCGATCTCGGGCCGTCCTGGACCACGGCGGCCTGCCCGGTTCACGCAGTGATCGAAGACGGTGCGCCCGATCCCGGCCAGGGCTAGCCACCTTCGGCGCCCTATCGGAAGCCAGAGTATTCCGGTTTAGAACCGCTTAGCCGACGCCTGCCGGGCGACGCCTCCCTTGATATTTTGCGGTTCCAGTGGCGTAGTGTCGGCGTTTCGCAAATTTGGGGGAAATAGCCAATGCGTAAAATCGTCATCGTCGCGGGGCTGCTCGCTGGCGCCGCGTTCCTGTTCACGACCGGCACGCCGGCCAAGGCTTGGGTCGGCTGCGAATGCGTCAAGCTCGGTGCGCCCGCGATGTGCGTGCGCGGACCGATCGAATGCTCGGCATCGGGCGGCGTCTGCCTTGCCCCCTGCGACTACGTGGCGCCGAAGAAAATGAAGCACCACCGTCACCACAAGAAAGCCAAAGCGAAGGCGAAGGCAGATAAGAAGTAATCGGACGCGCTTTCCGCCAGCAAGGCTCCGCCCCCGGGCGGGGCCTTTTTGCTTTTGTGGAATGCGCAAACCTGGATCGGGCGACGCGTCATTCTCTGCTCCGCTCGTCCCCGCCAAAGCGGGGACTCAGGGCGGCTTTCGCCTAGGGACAAAAGGCTGGATTCCCGCTTACGCGGGAATGAGCGGTCTATGAGCGGTCTAAATAAGGAGGGTTGACGCGAGGTTGCGCATCACCCATTCACCTATCCGGGTAGGATCAGCTTATGCCCTTTCGACTGGATAGCCAAAGCCCCGATTTTGCGGCGCGATTCCGCGCCTTCCTGGCCGTCAAACGCGAGGCGGCGCAGGACGTCGAAACGAGCGTGCGCAACATCCTCGCCGAGGTGAAGGCCTATGGCGACCGTGCAGTTCAGCAGTTGACGCTGGAATTTGACCGGCTCGATCTTGCCAAGGTCGGCATGCGCGTGAGCCGCGATGAGATCGAGGCGGCGGCGAAATCCTGCGAGCCGCAGGCGCTCGCTGCGCTCAAGCTCGCACGCGACCGCATCGAGGCCTATCACCTGCGGCAGAAACCGAAAGACGAACGCTTCACCGACGCGCTCGGCGTCGAAATGGGCGCGAAGTGGACCTCGATCGAATCGGTCGGGCTCTACGTGCCAGGCGGCACCGCGGCCTATCCGTCGTCTGTACTGATGAATGCGGTGCCGGCCAAGGTTGCCGGTTGCCCGCGGCTGGTCATGGTGGTGCCGTCGCCGGACGGCAAGCTTTCTCCCTTGGTATTGGCGGCGGCCAAGCTCGCCGGCGTCGACGAGATCTATCGCATCGGCGGCGCGCAGGCCGTGGCCGCGCTCGCCTATGGCACCGAGACGATTCAGCCGGTCGCCAAGATCGTCGGACCCGGCAACGCCTACGTGGCGGCGGCCAAGCGCCTGGTGTTTGGCCAGGTCGGCATCGACATGATCGCCGGCCCCTCCGAGGTGCTAATCCTTGCCGACAAGACAGGAAACCCTGACTGGATCGCCGCCGATCTCTTGGCGCAGGCCGAGCACGACGCCAGCGCGCAATCGATATTGATTACCGACGATGCCGCGCTCGCCGATCAAGTCGAGAAGGCGGTGGAATCTCAGCTCAAGACGCTGCCGCGCGCCAAGGTCGCCGGCGCGTCGTGGCGCGATTTCGGCGCCATCATCATGGTGCCGAAGCTTGCCGATGCCGTCGCGCTGGTCGACCAGTTGGCGCCCGAACATCTAGAAATCGCCGCCGCCGACGCCGAGGCGCTGGTGTCGAAAATCCGCAATGCCGGGGCGATCTTCATCGGCGCGCACACCCCCGAGGCCATCGGCGATTACATCGCCGGCTCCAACCACGTGCTGCCGACGGCGCGCTCCGCGCGCTTTTCGTCGGGCCTCGGCGTGCTCGATTTCATGAAGCGCACCTCGCTGCTCAAATGCGGGCCGGAGCAGTTGCGTGCGCTCGGCCCAGCGGCCATTGCGCTCGGCGAAGCGGAAGGACTTTTCGCGCACGCCCGCTCGGTGGCGATCCGCCTCAATCGGCGATGAGCCCGGCGAAGACAACGCCCGCTGGCGGCAAGCGGCGGCTGGTCTCCGTCACTCTCGACGAGGCATCGATCGGCCGCGCCAACCCGGACGTCGAGCACGAGCGCGCAGTCGCGATCTACGACCTGCTCGAGCAGAACACCTTCGCGCCGGTCGGGCACGATGGCGGTCCCTACGCGCTGCATTTGAGTATCAACAGCAACCGGCTGGTGTTCGACATTCGCCTTGAGGACGGCACGCCGGTGATGGCGCATCTGTTTTCGCTCACGCCGCTGCGCCGCATCGTCAAGGACTACTACCTGATTTGCGACAGCTACTATCAGGCCATCCGCACCGCGACGCCCGACAAGATCGAGGCGATCGACATGGGCCGGCGGGGCATCCACAACGATGGCTCGCGCATCCTGATGGAACGTCTCAAGGACAAGGTAACGGTCGATCTCGACACAGCGCGCCGGCTGTTCACGTTGATCTGCGTGTTGCACTGGAAGGGCTAGCGCGGTGGCAGAGTCCGAGCGCCGTTCGCGTCCACAATCGGTGCTGTTTGCTTGCGGCATGAACGCGGTGCGCTCGCCGATGGCGGCCGGCCTGTTGCAGCAGCTCTACGGAAAATCGATTTATGTCGGCTCAGCCGGCGTGCAGAAAGGCTTCCTCGATCCTTTCGCCGTCGCGGTCATGGAAGAAGTCGGCATCGATATCGCGCGGCACAAGCCGATGACCTTCGAGGACGTGGAAGACCTGGAAGGGCTCAATTTCGATCTGATCGTGACGCTGTCGCCGCCGGCGCATCACAAGGCACTGGAACTGACCCGCATCCATGCGGCGGAGGTCGAATACTGGCCGACGATCGACCCGACCGGCATCGAGGGCACACGCGAGCAGCGGCTCGACGCCTACCGCGCCGTGCGCGACGACCTAATGGCGCAGATCCGCGCGCGCTTCGGCCGGCCGGGCGGCGGCAATGAATGAGTTGTGAAAATAGTCCCGTTCCGCTAGTTTCCGCGCCAATCTCACCACCATGACAAAGCCGCTAAACCCATGATCGGCCGGCCCAAATTCGTGCTCGCTTCCGGTTCGCCGCGCCGGCTCGCCTTGGTCAACCAGGCCGGCATCGAGCCGGACGCGCTCAAGCCGGCGGATATCGACGAAAGCCCGCTCCGCGGTGAAATCCCGCGCGCCCACGCCAACCGGCTAGCGCGCGCCAAGGCGGAAGTCGCGCTCTCCAACGTCAAGCTCGACGACGAGCTGCGCGGCGCCTACATCCTGGCCGCCGACACCGTGGTTGCGGTCGGTCGCCGCATCCTGCCGAAGGCCGAGTTGCTCGACGAGGCGGCGCAATGCCTGCGCCTGCTGTCGGGCCGCAACCACCGCGTCCACACCTCGATCTGCCTGGTGACGCCGAAGGAGACGTTCCGCCAGCGCCTGGTGGAAACGCGTGTCCGTTTCAAAAGGCTGTCGGAAGAAGACATCGAGGCCTATCTCGCCTCGGGCGAATGGCGCGGCAAGGCCGGCGGCTACGCGGCGCAGGGCATCGCCGGCAGCTTCATCATCAAGCTCGTCGGCTCCTATTCGAACGTGGTCGGCCTGCCGCTGTACGAGACCATGAGCCTGCTCGGCGGCGAGGGCTATCCGATCCGCTTCGGCTGGCTCAACGCGACGTAAGACGGCACGCCATGAACATCGCGTCATGGCTCGAACGCTCCGCTCTCGGTCATCCGGCATTTCCGGCAGCGGCGACCGGCACACGCGTGGTCATAACCTATGGCCAGCTGGCGGAACGCGCGGTGCGGCTGGCCGGCGCCTTGCGCGAGCGCTTGCGGCTTGCGCCCGGTGACCGTGTTGCCATCGCCGCCAAGAATTCGCCGGCCTATCTCGAAGTGCTGTACGGCATCTGGCACGCCGGCCTTGCCGCGGTGCCGGCCAATGCCAAGCTGCACGGCACCGAACTTGGCTACATTCTGGAGCAATCCGGCGCGCGCGTTTGCTTTGTCTCGGCGGGCATCGAGGCCGACATCGCGCCGCATGCGCCGAAAAGCCTCGAGCGGCTGATAACGATCGGCAGCGCCGACTACGAGGCGTTGTTCACCGCCGATCCGATCGCGCTCGTGCCGCGCACGGGCGGCGATCTCGCCTGGCTGTTTTACACGTCGGGCACGACCGGACGGCCGAAGGGCGCCATGCTCACGCACGACAATCTTGCGATGGCGAGCCTCGCCTATGGCAGCGAGGTCGATCCGGTGACACCGGGCGACGCTATCCTGCACGCGGCGCCGATGAGCCACGGCTCCGGCCTCTACATCATGCAGCACGTCGCGCGGGTCGGCGTGCAGGTCATCCCGGAGAGCGGTGGCTTCGAGCCCGACGAGATCGCGGCACTGTTCAATCATTGGCCTCGTCTATCGATGTTCGCAGCACCGACCATGATCAAGCGCTTGGTCGCCTGTCCCGCCAATCTCAACGCCGGGAACATCCGCACGCTGATCTGGGGCGGCGCGCCGATGTATGTAGAGGACGCGCTCGCCGCGCTCGACCGCTTCGGGCCGCGGCTGGCGCAAATCTACGGGCAGGGCGAAGCGCCGATGACCATCACCACCCTGTCGAAAGAGGACATCGCCGATCGCGCGCATCCGCGCTGGCGCGAGCGGCTGGGCTCGGCCGGCAAGCCCTACGCCTGCGTCGAGGTGATGGTGGCGGACTTGCAGGACAAGCCGGTGGCGCAGGGCGAAGCCGGCGAAATCCTCTGCCGCGGTGTCATCATGTCCGGCTACTGGCAGAATCCGGAGGCGAGCGCAGCCTCGCTGCGCCACGGCTGGCTGCACACCGGCGACATCGGCGTGTTCGACGAAGAAGGCTATCTTCATCTCAAGGACCGCTCCAAAGACTTGATCATCTCCGGCGGCTCCAACATCTATCCGCGAGAGGTCGAGGAGGTGCTGCTGACCCACGCCGCGGTGCGCGAGGTGTCGGTCATCGGCCGGCCCGACCGCGAATGGGGCGAGGCGGTGGTGGCCTACGTGGTGGGCGAGGCCAGTGCGGCCGAGCTCGACGCACTGTGTCTTTCCCGCATTGCGCGCTTCAAGCGGCCGAAGGATTATGTTTTTGTCGACGCGCTGCCGAAGAACAATTATGGCAAGATCCTGAAGACGGAGCTGCGCGCCATGGATGCGAAAAAGGCCGGCCAGCGATGAACGAGATCGAACGCAAGACGTCCTCCGCGCGCTGCCCGATCTGCGGCAACGCAACCGACCAGGCGTTCAAACCATTCTGCTCGAAACGCTGCGCCGATATCGATCTCAACCGCTGGCTTTCCGGCGTCTATGCGGTGCCGGTGAAAGAGGATGAAGACGAGGACGGCGAGCGGCCGGCAGAGACAGACGAAAGCGAGCGATCATGAACGTACAGGTGACCGATTGGCCCGACCGGCTGTTCGCGACGCTCAAGCGCGCCGGTATCCGCCAGGTTGGCTATGTGCCGGACGCCGGCCATTCGCGGTTGATCGAGCGCTGCCGCGCCGACGCAAACATCCGCGATATCGTTCTTACGACGGAGGAAGAGGGTGTGGCGCTAGCGGCTGGCGCCTGGCTCGGCGGCGAGCGGGCCGCGCTGCTGATGCAATCGAGCGGGCTCGGCAATTGCGTCAACATGTTCTCGCTTGCCAGGAGCTGCCGCTTTCCGCTGCTGATGTTGATCACCATGCGCGGCGAGTGGGAGGAGTTCAATCCCTGGCAGGTGCCGATGGGATCGATCGTCGAACCGGTGCTCAAGCTGTGCGAAGCGGAAGTCTATCGTGCGAACACGTCGGACGAGATCGAAGGCGCGGCCGAGCGCGCGGTGCAGCACGTGTTCGGCGACGAACGCATCGGCGCCGTGATCCTGTCGCAACAGCTTATCGGCAAAAAAGTTTGGACAAAATGAAGGTGTGGACCGAATGAGCGAACGATTGGAACGCCGCGCCGCCATGGCCACGTTGCTCGAAGGCCGCAGTGATGATCTTCTGGTCGTGCCCGGCCTCGGCTCGACGACCTATGACCTGGCCGCCGCCGGCGGCGACGATCGCAATTTCTATCTGTGGGGCGCCATGGGCGGCGCCGCGATGATTGGCCTCGGTCTGGCGCTGGCGCAGCCACAAAAGCGCGTCGCCGTGATCACCGGCGACGGCGAAATGCTGATGGGGCTCGGCGCGCTCGCTACCATCGGCATCCAGAGGCCTCCCAATCTCGCCGTCATCGTTTTCGACAACGGCGTCTATGGCGAGACCGGCATGCAGCCGAGCCACACCCAGAGCGGCGTCGACCTCGTCGGCGTCGCCCGTGGCTGCGGCTTTGCCACGTGTCTCGAAGTGACCGACGAGGCGGGCTTGCGCGATCTGGCCGGCCGGTTGAAGACCTTGCGCGAAACCCTGTTCGCCCGCGTGCTGATCGAGGCTTCCGAGCCGCCGCGGGTGCTGCCCGAGCGCGATGGGGCGGTGCTGAAACAGCGATTCCGCGCGGCTTTAGGGGTTAAGGCTTAGGGCCGGGGGCGTTCTGGACAGCCCGGGGGAGGGCCTCTATAACGCGCGGCACTCTGCTGGCCTGCCCGGTTTGGCAGGCAATTCTGAGGACTTGTACCAACACTCGGCGCCCAGGTAGCTCAGTTGGTAGAGCATGCGATTGAAAATCGCAGTGTCGGTGGTTCGATTCCGCCCCTGGGCACCATTAAATCAAAGACTTACCCAAACTCATTTGGACTTGTTAGACACTTTTTTCTTCGTGTTAGACACTTTTGTTCGCGTTTTGCTCCCCAGCGGGTCGAACTTTTTCATGGCGCCACGCATCTGTTTGGACGTATCGGCGGTCTCGGAATAATGAATCGCCATCGCCAGCGTTTTCTGACCAAGCCAGCGGCGAACCGTGTCGAGATTGATGCCAGCTTCCACGAGCAGCGTGCCCACGGTGTGGCGTAGGCCATGAAACGTCAACCCGGCGCCGACCTTTCCTTCCCGCTCCAATTTGGCGATTGCCTTTATGAATGTCGAGTTGAAGCCGCTTACCGTCCATGAAGTACCGTGGGTCGTTGCTGTCATCGTGACGGCATCATGAGTGGGAGCCTCCTGTAGCAGGCGCGCAAGATCAGGGTGAACCGGGATTGATACCTCCTGGTAGGTCTTTTCTGTTTTGCGCCAGATTTGCCCCGCCCGGATGGCGCTCTTGTAGAGCGAGAGAACGTCGCCTTTCCGAAGCCCTGTGAACATGGCCAGTGCGATTGGCAGGCGGAGTTGATAGGGCACCTCTGTGAGCACTGTTCGCCGCTCCTCCTCGGTCCAAGGCCGGTTCGCTTTGGGGGTTCCACGAGCCCGCCGGACACGCCTCACGCCTTTGACCGGGTTATCGCCCATAATGCCGTGCTCTTTCCCAAATTCGCAGGCGACCGAAATAACGGCCATAACGTAATTGGCTTAACGACGACCGTGCTTAGCCGCGATGCGGTCGCGTAACCCCGCAACAAACTGCGGCGTCAGTTCCACCAGGGGCATATCGGCAATCGGTTGAACAAGGTTCATCATCCGCGAATAACCGTGCCGGGTGGCTGGCGCCAAATCTGCGAACCGTTGCGATGCTCGATATGCCGAGAAGAGAAGCCCTAGCGACCCAGGAAGGGCTTCAGTCGTCCTCAGTTTGCGCTCAAGGGCGGCTAGTTCGGCAAAGAATGCGCCGGTGCCAAATTCTGCTTTGATGCGGGTGCCGGTCTTGCGATGGTATGCAAACCACCGGCCACGGACGCGATATCGTTTAACTCCTTTCACGCGGACGATTGTCATGATTTTTCATCCCAAGCAGTGAGCCAATCTTTTCTCGATGATGTGTCTTTGGACCCGAGCGCATCGATCCATTTGTCGAGCTGTCGGATGTCGTACCGTTCCAGTCGTTTGCCTTTGCCAAGAGCAACAGGATGGATCGGACAGACAGCCGCAAATGTCGGTGTGCTTGTTCCGCAGTACGATGCGGCTTGCTGTCTGTTCAATAAACGGGGCACGGCTCCAGAATCGAAGCGCGAAATGTGCCGCTTTTCTTTTTTTTCGTTAGGTTGAGAATGACGGTCAGAGAAATTATTCTTTGCCGTGTTCATTTTTGTTGTCATTGCGGGTCTCCACTACTGGCCCGCACCTCATTTACAAGTGTCGTCTCGCTTGCTTTTCATGCGCTTGAGTGCCCGCACACCGTGCGCATGTGTTGCCACCCAGCCAACGCATGAAAAAACACGGGCCCATGAGGGCCCGTGTTCATTTCGCATCTAGGGTCGGCGAGATTAGATATTCGAGGGCTTCAAGACATCGCCGTGCAGATCGATGACGATTGAGCGCGGGCGCGATCCGTCCGGCCATTTCGGCTGACTCTCGGCCCAGACGATAGCGATTCCGGGGTTAGCCGGCGGCACAGGCTTGCCGGGAAGCGCATTTTTGGAACGCAGCCATTGGAGGACAATGCTCGGCTGCCGTCGATCATCGAACCAAGATTTGAACTCGTCGGGGTGAATCGTAATCTCCTGGCCCAGAGACGTCTTGCGGTAGAAGCCCCGTTTGCAGCGAGCAGCGATCGAAGAAACCTTGCCAACTTGAACATGGGGCAGCGTGATGCTCGCCAGTTTCTCGCGCAGCGTCGTAAGCCCTTGCTGCAGCAGTTGCCCTTCTGATTTGAGTTGCAAGCGAGCGTTACGGTAGCACCGCGTGATACAATTGCGCACCAACAGCTCCCCCCACGGCAGCGACTTGGAGCGCACGCCGATAATCCCAGCTGCGTAAACGTGGGCAAAGCAGCGGGCAAGATGCCGAACTTCCAGTGCATCGCCCGACTTTTCGACCATCAACATAAAATCGTTAGACAGCTTCTGGATATCGCGGGCGATTTCCTTGCGAGCGCCGATCAAATATTTGATGAACCGATCAAGAACAACTCCGTGGTTGGCGCTACATCCTTTCCGAATCTTGCGGCACTGCTCTTCAAACCATTTAGGCCGCTGCATTGGCGTAACCGAATGAGGCGTGCGATCAAAGATGTCAGGGTCATCTTCGTAAGTCGCTTTAAGGTCAATGAAGCGGATAGCCTCGCCTGCCAAGCGCGTTTCGCCCGCACGCTCAGCAATCTGGTCGGCGGATTCCTCGCCGTTTGCTAACGCCACGCATCGCCACTCTCGTGCGTGCATTTTGTCGGATGCCAAATCCGAATACGTCTTGCCGCGACCCTCGGCAATGCCATAAGCGAGATCGCGAAGCTTCTCGTACCGCTCGCTTGCGCCACCATTCAAAAGTGCAAGCTCGTTCAGCGGCAGTAGACTGTCATTAAATAAGGCGGGTAGCTCACCAAACGCTGCCGGCGTTGTCTTAAAGTTGGACAAGTCCTTTTCCTGTCCGATTCCGATGACCGAGGCAGCGGCAACAAGCAGTGTGCTCTTGCCTACTTTCGAAGGGCCGGAAATCAGCACACCGAACGAGCCAAGTTTGGCTGGCCGAAGAAGTGGTGCGGCAAGCGCACAGCAAATTCCGAATACCATGCCGCTCGAAAATTGTGCCGGCTTTGCGACGGTCTCTACCCAAGCCTCGTGTGTGCCCCGCTTTCCAATTTTTACGCGTTGCGTGCTCGACTGAAACATGGGCGGCTTTAGCTTAATAGGTGAGCTTGACTTGCCAATCACTTTTCGCGGCAAAATGAAGGCTTTGCCATTTTCCTGCCAACCGACAGATGGAACATACTTCCATCGAGCGGCGTGATTGTCATTGGTCACGAGATTATCGAGAGCTGAGACATTGACGTCATCGGACAGAGAAAAATAGGCGCCGGCAGTAGCAAGCCCATCTCTCAATAATTTTCGATTTCTGAGAATTGATCGAGGAACTCTGATCTCTCGCATTTCTCCATCGACATCGCGAAATTTGATTATTGCGAAAAATTCTCGTGTTGGTTCGTTCTCAGCGATTGCGATAAGTGTTAGTTCGGGGTCTTGATTATCAAGCTTCATAGTAGGCTCCATTATTAAGATTATGCGGCAGAGTCCTGCCGCATGGGCCATTTACAGGAGAGCCAATCTTGATCTGGGTGCGCTAATGTCGGCTCGCGGGCGCTATTTGCAGCGAATTATTCACCTGGGGTGAATATAAGCAGTTTTGATGCGGGCCAATATTTGAGGTGTCTCGTATCAAGTGTGCGCGGTGTGCAGCAGCGCGGACCGCACACCGCGCACATGTGTTACAATGACGATAAGACTAAGTGCGTTGCGGCAGGAATCATTCGCCCAGGGTAAATATATTCTGTTTGATCTGGGTCGATATTCCGAGATGCTACGTACAAGATGTGCGCGGTGTGCCAACGCTCAATGCACATCGGGCACACTAGCAGTCATCGTCAATGGATTTAGGTGGGGTCATGAACGAACAGACTGAACCAGGTCTTTCTAGACATGCGTGGACAAGTTCCGTGTTCTGTGGAGTGTAGCCGTCGGCAGCGTTCTTCCGATCTAGTTCCGAATATTTCATAGGCATTTTGTCGCCACAGTGGGCGCATTTTCCGTTCTGTAGACCCCATTTCAGTGCCTTAAGTTTAGCGCGGACGCCGGGCTTGCCCCGCTCATCGTAACCAAGCTCTTTAATGAGCTTTCGGCGATAGGCGAAAAGCAAGAGAGGATCACCAGCAGCTAATTTGGTCAGCCCCTCCCGCATATCTTTCAGCAATTCATTGGCGCGCTTTAACTCTTCGGCGTCGAGGTTTCTATTTGCCATAGCGGGTTAGCACCAGTGTTGCCAGTTTCGACCACGAAGGCATGCATTGATATGGTTCACTACTAAACAACGATGAAACCAGCATTTCGAAGGGTTTCGCGACACTGCTTCTCGGTGCGACGTGACCCAATCCATTTATCAGCGATGTAAATATCATACAGCTGAATTTCACTGTCCGGTCCGAGGACCGCACGCATGTGCCAGCCGGGGCCATGAAACGCCCTACCTTCCAGCTTCACGGTCGTCGTCTTGCTTGTCGTGGTCTCAGTTGCCCGCATTTCGGCTATGGTTTTACGCGCCTCGCTGTCCGCCTTGCCGTCCGGGTCACTGAGCCATTCTGGATCATCCAAGACATCTTTTAGATCGCCAAAGGATAGATTGTCTTCCGAGCTGGGTTTGCCCGTTAGCTGCCGCCATCCAACCTCACGACTCCATTCGAAAGCGCCGTTGTAGGCCAAGACAAAAACTTTTGAAAACTTGTAAGAGTCCAAACTTGGAACATCGACGAAGTCTTCTACTCCTCCAGTAGTCAAGATTAGTTCAGAAATTCGATAGCTTGCTTGAATTGCTAGCCAAAGTTCATCCGCCGGACGAAAAGCCTTTTCCGATTTGTCTGCTACAATCGCAGCGATCCTTGGACCGGGCCGCGCAATAAAGCCAGCGACTAAATTTGAATGCCACACGGCGTGCTTATCTGTTCGCAAATAAACGGTGTTAAGATATTTCTTCATCAACGGCCCGGTGAACGTGTGTGGCCGACATACAATGTTGTCAGGCCCAAGTTTGCCTTCCTTTTGTTTTATGAATGCAGCGACCTCTTCCATAAACGTGGCATGATCGCGCTTAGGCGGAACCGGACCAATGAACGTCAATCCGGCATTTACATTTTGTAGGTCAGGCCGCTTATTTCGAAATTCAGCGGAGGTCGCCGACAGCGCATCCCATTCAGCTTCAGCCTGCCGACGAACCTGCAAGCCGCCTTCGACTAACTCGCCCGAATGGTACATGGTGATTTCAACACCGATGGTTCGGGCTTTACTTAAAAACGTAAAATCGGGCGTCTCGCCTTCGACCGGATCGGCGTCGGGCTCTAAATCGAGCGCGGCCAAGACCGAGTCGAGCGTGCGGCGCTCTTCTTGCTTTTGCTTAGTTTGGGTCATGATCTTTTATAGAACAATTACCGCCGCTCCCTGCTCCCGAACCGAACGCGAATAAAGTCCCCGGATTTTCCCCGTATTCAGGCGGCGCCACTTGAGATCACCAGTGCGGTTCTGGCTCGTAAGCTACCTTCTCCAAAGCCTTACTGGCTTCGCGGCGACCCTGATAAGTCCCAAGAAGATTGCCACCATCTTCCGGGGTCGTAATGCGGTACAGGTTCCACCGCTTGTCCTTTGGGCGCGCGACTCGAAACGCTCTCGGGCCTCAACAAGCGCGTGGGCAAACTCAACCTTCCCCTGCCTATGCGGCCGAGGATATTCGTTTATCCAGCCCAAATTCTGCCTGAATCGGTCGCAACTATCTACATGCCGCTGGCATCCCGGATTTGGGGCTTGACCAGCGGCTATAAGACTAATGGTTTGGCCTGTCCCCAAGGCGCACGCTATCAGTATGCGCCCAAAAACCGCGGGAACACTGCGGCAGGTTAATCTCTAGATCCTCTCTCGACTTGAGTTGGACAGGCTCATTCGAGGAACCAACTTCCGGCTTTTGCTGGGAGAGTTCCTCGGTTGATTTGACCAGGCCCTCTCTCCGAAAGCCAAAAATGGCATGGGGAGAGAGTCATGTGGGCAAGACCACAACTATTAACTTTCTCGGAACTTCCTAAGCTCACACTCCATTTGCCCAGACAAAATATTGTCGGGTGGGGAGTGTGTCATGGATAGCGAAACCAGGCGCCTCGTCGCGCTTTCATTTTTGACGATGATTTTTGGCTCCGTATTGCTCGCGCTCATCTTTTACGGGCCCGAGCATCCCAACGCGACTCAGCAAGTGGCCTTGAACACGCTGTTGGTTTTTTGTGGAGCGGCGGGCGTCGAACTTATTCGCGGCTTCCAGCGTCTCCTATCTTCACGCCGCAGCTCGCAGAGAAAGCGGCCCAATTGACGAAATTTAAAACCTGTGCGCGTGGTTTGCACGCGGCAATTGCGGGGGTGGCCCCACGGTACCCCCGGTTTTTTGGCTGCGACCTATGCTGAGGATTGCGAGCGCGACCGCGAGCAAATCCGCTCGGCCAAGATGAAGGTTGACCACAGTGACGCGAAGCTTGTCCCGGCGCACTATAATAGCGAGGGGTAGAAAGGGGGAGCTGTGCCATGTGGACCAAGCTTATCTTGCGAGGCGTTGGGGTATTCGCTTTAGCGTTTGTCCTCACGTCCGCAGCGATGTTTTGGCTTCCACATCTTGAAGGCGCTCTCAATGGAATTTTTGGATTCGATGGCGGATATGTTGACACGCGCGGCTCCTTCGACCTTGGGAGCTACGACTTATCTGTTCGCGATCTAACAAAGCTGTCGCCCGCCCAGCAGCGACACCTGTTTGGCCTCATTTCTGATGAGCTAAGAGAAAAGACTAATGCCGAGCTTTTTCAAATGAGGGCATTCGACGACGTGTGTGGAGCAAAGCTGGTTGAATGCTGGGGGATTGAGAGCACCAAGGTCAAGCCTTTCATTGATGCGGTTTTATCGGATCGGCAAACGGCTGAAACCGCCCATTACTCTCGCGCGGCCAATCTCATTTCAGGGGGAAGCTTGTTCGTGAGTTTCCTTGCCTTGATTTTTACTGGATTTTTCTACCGCAGGAACCGTGCATCTAAATCCGTGCTGTGATCGGCACGATTATCCGCGCTCTCGACCTTTACCAGCGGCTGGGACGCTGGTCCTTGGCTGCTTCAGTGTGACACGGCCGCCGATTGCTCGATATCCAATCGGTTCAACAGGTCAGCGAGATCGTCGGCGTCAGCAGTGAAGAGCCCGACTTGAACGAACCCGTTAACTTCCGCTGGCAGGTGTGTGATTGTGTCGTACACCGTCCCGCCGTTACCGTCAGGTTTGATGTCGTACCATGCTGCCATGTGCGATCAAGCTCCTACGCGCCCACACCATGGGCGTTGGTGGAACGCCTTATCATTCTTATGATTTTGGACGTCCTTCACCCGGGCCTTCGTCTGGCTGCTCTTGGCTTACACTCGATCCACGTATTTCTGTTGCCTCAAGTTCGGTGACGACCATTACGCCTGGGATCTTCGTTTCGATGCTTACCCGCGATATCGCGCTCACGGATGCGCTTTTGGACCTAGTCGACAATTGTGTGGACGGGGCGACTCGTCAATTAAAGGGCAGGCTTCGTGGGGCCAAGCCCTACGACGGGTATGAGGCGCGGCTAACTCTATCAGCGGCTTCGTTCGACATTTCCGACAACTGTGGAGGCATTCCGCGCGATGCGATCGCCGAAGCTCCGCGTGCGGCCTGATATTGCATCAAGCAGCGTCTCACACTTGCTTATCAAGCCACGAACGTCTGCGACGTTGGTAACTTCGCCGAGCAAGTCGCCCAACGTGATGTTGTCCTCAACGACATGAAACAACAGATCGAGGTCTAACTTGGCTTCGCCGTACAGCTTCTTGAAAAGGTCGATGTCGTTCTGAAAAATTTCTAAGGCCAATTTGCTTCTATGTTTTACGTCTGCCTCTAAACAGGTTGCCATCGCAACGTACAAGTATGCGCGTTCCGCTTGCCCGGTGCGTGTGGCCCGGAGTTTTCGGTATATCCAACGGGTCTTTTGATGGATGTTTGAATCTAGATGCCACGTCTCGTCACGGGCTCCGCGTGTGAGGCGCTTAAAGGTCAAAATCTTGGTTGGAGTCCGAACCATTGGGCGCCTTTGCGGATGCCTTAGCGGTGAAAGCGGGAATTTCAACTCAGCCGAGCGGTTCCGGAGACCCAAACGTAAAAACCCCGACCTTGGGGTTTTTGCTCGTTATAGGCCCATTTAGAGGCCAAAAACGGGGTGTCTACAATTGTGCTGCTGCTGCTGCTCTGGCCCTATTTCAGCCGCCGAGAAGCTTCCTAGCAGTTTCCGAGGCGTGCGGAGCCGCACAACTTCAGCCTCCTTTCTTTGCTCATCAGCGCGGTCCGAGAATTTATGAACCATCTTGCCCCTCATCGTCATCGTCGCGGACCACCGCGGCTGGGGAGCGGCCCGCACCTCGCGTTTGTGTTGTGGGGAGCCGGAAAAGCGCCAACATTCACGTCAGTTCGGAAATCATCTGGGGAATCACGGCTCAATTTTCATTCTTTCCTTTGCCGTTTCCTTTGCGTGAAAATAGAATCTTGTATAAGCCGGGATAATCACCGTTGAGCCGTTCAGATAGATCATAGTAGAACTTCTCCCACTCATCTTCGGTCATCGTGTTTGCCGCCTTTCCAGTTTCTACAGAAATGGCGCAACCACTACGAAGGTTTATAGGAAGGCCGATCTTTTTTTCTATTTTCATACGTCGCACTGTTGAATAAGTGCGACTGGCATCGGTGTACAGCTCCAGGGGGTATTCACTATCAAGTATTTCAAGTTGATCTTTTAATGTTTGCTTATCCAAAGCGAGCCATTCATCCCGCGTGAATGTTTTAAGCTCCAATATCTTGACAGGCATTTTGATATCTCCGGTTATTTGCGGCGCCGAAGCGCCGCCACGTCCATGCGAGCCACCGTTGCCCGAAGCAAGCCGGTTGGCATTAGGCCAATTCGCGGAGGCCTAATTCTTGACGATGGGCCGAACCTATGACGTCGGAACGGATAGCGCAAGATCCGACCGACCGCGGTGGGCGGCCGATCGGTCCACGTGATTAAGGCGGTGTTGCCGATCAGGAAGTGGCATAAACTTTTTCTGGCGGCGTCTTTTATATTTTTTCGGGTTAGGCTCTTTTTTTTGGAAATTCTTTTTTGTTTTTTCAGAAAGCGAGCATGCGCAAGGGCTCATGCCATTTGCGGATTGGCGCGTTGCGGGCGAGTTCCCTGTTGACGAGATTCCATAATCGGTATTATGCGAATTCGCGCTCACTCGCTGCGGCACAAGGGGCAACACGATGAAAAAATCCTTGCGATGAAAGAAAAAAATTGTGACTGGTTAAGCATTGCAAAATCCGTTGGCACTTAGCGGGGTCTGTTGAAGTGATCGTGGTTGCTGAGACCTTACCTGCATGGCTCGTCCTTCGAGGAATTCGGGGTTTTAGGGCCAACAGCAACGTTAGCCGCGTGGCATCCGTGCACTCTGTTCGCTAAGCAGCGCGGGTTTGCCGGCCGGTCGTGCTGCTCGATCCGGCGCCAGCCCCGGGTTCTATGGGGTAACAGGGCGGCGCCCTTGTTCGCGCTCTGCTAAAACTCTTGGTAGCTTCGATGGCTACTGCCGAAACGCAACGATCCTGCCGGTTTGCGAGGTTGCACAATAGGCCGCCGACGCTTCCATCAACTTCTGGCGGATGTCGAACAGGTCGCCGCGCCGATGCCAGTCATTCGCCGCGGTCTTTCCAGTCCGGCTTGAATTCACCTTTGGCATTGGCAAAGGCATTTGCGAGACCGCCCCAGCCGACATAGCGGGCTAGAGGCCGCAGCCTTCGACCAGCAACGGCTCGAGCACGGCCGGATCGGTGACCGCATATTTCTCGCCGACGATGGACGCGAAGTGCAACAGCAGTTCGGGAGCGGGCGCGCCGTTACTGGCTGGCTTCATGACGATGATACCGACCTGAACGGTTAGAAGATTCGTATCAGCAGCAGGCCGGCGGTCACGACGACAAGGATGACGGCGGTCGAGCCGAGCACGGTGGTGATGTGCCGCCAGCCGAGACCGATGATGGTCTTGATCGAGGTGCCGAGACCGAGTGCGCCGATCGCCAGCAGCAAGCCCCAGGTCGAGGCTTCCGACAGCGCGCTCTTGACCGGTGCGTAGACCGCCAGCAGCGACGGCAGCAGCGGCATGATGCTGTTCAGTGCGCACAGCACCAGGAACACGAAGGCGAACACCGGCACCGGCACCCGTGCCTCGCCGTGCTTGAGGCCCTGCCTGGTGAAGTACCAGCCCACGCCCAGCACCACCGGCAGCAGCAGGAACACGCGGAACAGCTTGACGATCACCGCTGTGTTGCCGACCGCCGTCGAAACGGCATAGCCGGCGCCGACCACCTGGGCGACGTCGTGGATGGTGCCGCCCAGCATCACGCCGGTGGTCTGCGGATCGAAATGCAGCAGGATGCAGAGCGGCGGATAGATCAGCATGGCCAGCGTGGCGAGGGCGTTGACCGCTACCACGACGAAGGCGATGTCCGGCTGCTTGCCGGGATAATCCGGTACGACCGTGGACACCGCTAGCGTCGCCGAAGCGCCGCACACCGCGGTGCCAACGCCGACCAGCGCGCCGAAGCCCGGCCCCCGCCCGTACCAGCGCGCGAAAATAAAGCCCGAGACCACCGTCGCCACCATTGCCACCACGATCAAGGCAGCGGTGGCCGGCCCGAGCGCGGCGATATCGGCCAAACCGACGCGCAGGCCCAACAGCGCCACCGCCCAGCGCAGCACAGTGCTCACGCAGAAACGCATGCCAGGCAGCATGGCCGGACGCGCGGCGATCGGATTGAGCGCGATGCCGGCCACCAGCGCGATCACGATGTTCGGGATCGGGGCGACATGCGCGACATAGGGCGCGGCGACATAGCCGATGAAGGCGACGACCGCCGACATGGCTACGCCCGGCGCATATGAGGCGGCCATGGCCATGGATGGCCGCAAAGCTTGCGAATTTTCTGCTGACACGGGAGTTCCTTATTGCCCACCAGCGGCGGCGAGTTGACTGCCGGCACGGCCGGCATTAAGGCGCGCGGCGAGCGCCGCGACGATTTGCGAAGGGGGTGTCGACGACGACCACGCCGGCTGCTTCCAGCGCCTTGCGCTTTCCGGCATAGCTGCCGGCATTGCCGGTCACGATGGCGCCGGCCTGGCCCATCTGCGAGAGGGCGTCCGTCGCGCTATGTGATCTGTCGGTTGAGGTCACGGTGGAGTCGTGCCGGCATCTTCTCAAATAAGCTCGTCGGTCTTGTCGTCGGTTTCGCCGAAGCGGCGAAGCGTCGCGGGATGTGTGCCTGCATAGAGCTTTTCAATCGATGGAGCGATCTTCGCGTTCTCGCGTTCGAACAGCGAATTTCCGGCAAGATCACTTTCGACCAGAAACGGGCCGAAATTCTCCACATCAAGCACCCAGATGGCCTGCGCGAGCCCGAGTTCCTTGCGCCAGTAAACGCCGGGCACGCGCTTTATGCCGCGACCGAGCAGAGCTCCTGTGCCGTAGCCGACGGTGGTGAGATAAATGGCGCTGTTCGGCACAAACGAGCGCCGGTAGACCTCGCTGGTCATGCCGGCCTTGCCGATGATCACATTGCAGTGCGAGACCTCGAACCAGCCATCCATGTATTTGGCGAAACGGAAGGAGGCCGTTGCGGTCACCGCTCCGACCGTCATGCTGCCGTCGGCACCGATCGAGGCGGCCGGCGAGCAGTGAAAATTTGCACGCCCGAGCTCGTCGGGAGAGGCCGGCAAGCCAAACCTGTCTTCGACCGCACGCTTGTAGACGCCCTCGCGCGCGGTGAACAGGCGCCCGTCGAGGTAGACCACTGTGCCGATCTCAAGGGCGGCAAGATCAGCTGTCGAGGCGGGAAGGCGAAGACGGACGGTGTTGAGCTTGGTCACGTGCGTCACTCCGCAGCTTCGGCAGCTTGTTCTGGCCACTCGACGCCTTCCCGGCGTAAATAGTCAGTGAACCACATCGGGTCGGTGCGGAACGATACGCGCCCATCGGCGTGCACGCGCGCGCAGGCGCGGCGCGAGGATAGGCAGAACATATGCACGCTCATCGGCATGCCGCCAGTATGGCAATAGCCGACTTCGATGTGGCAGTCGACCACCATCGAGGAGCCCATGAACCCCATGGCTCCCATGCCGATGGAGTTGCCGAGCTCTTTCAATTCGTTCTCAAGGGCGGCGATCTTCGGATCGGGGTTACGCGAACCCACCACACGTAAGCAGGCTGCCTGCTTGCCGAGCACCATGCAGATATCTTTGGAGCCCCCGAGGCCGACACCGACGATGGCCGGCTGGCAGGCGAGGCCGCGCCTGCCGAAAGCAATCAAGGTGTCGAGATAAAATCGCTTGATGCCCTCGATACCGTCCGCCGGGAACAGCATGCGGTAATCCGAGCCGAACAGGCCGCCTTTATGGACGGTGGTTAGTTCGATCCAGTCGGCATCAGGATGAAATGCATACTCGATCTCAGGCGCGCCGATGCCGACATTGTTGTTGTGGTCGGTGCGCCAAAGCGGATGCACGCGATTGGGCCGCAGCGGCACGTCCGCGGTCGCGTTGGCGGTGGCGCGCCGCAGCGCCGCCTCAAGTGCGACCGGCCCGCCTTCGACCTGCGCGTCGTTGCCGATCTTCACATACCAACGCGGACAGCCGGTGTCGCCGCACATGGCGCGGCGGTCTTCTTTAGCCGCTTCATAATTGTCGAGCATGGCCTTGATAACGAAGGCGGAGAGATCGCCCTTCTCGGTGTCGGCGCACTGCCGCAGCCCGCCGAGATAATCTTCGGGGATTTCGATCGCCGCCGTCGCCATCAGCTTTTCGGCTGTTTGCTGCAAGGTCGAGAGTAGGATCATCGCTTCACTCCGCTGCTTCCTGGCCTTTGAGAAGGGTTTGGCCCGGCTTGACGATGGTGAATTCGACCGGGGCGTCCGAGACCTCCAGCCGGCGATCCCGCTGGCGCACGATCGTGAAACGGGAGGTTGCCAGGTCGCCAGGGTCCGGAAAATCGCTGCGGAAATGTGCGCCGCGCGAATTCTCGCGCTTCAGCGCGGCATGCGCAAACACTTTCGAGATGTCGATCTGCGAACGCAGGTTGAGCCAGTCCGACCAGGTGAGATTGAAGGCACGGTCGCTGTCGGCGACGCCTGTCGCCAGCAATTCGTCCTCGAGTTGCGCGAGCGCGCCGAGTGCCCGATTCAGGCCGGGCTCGTCGCGAATGATGCCGACATCGTCCCACATCAGGTCGAGCAGTCGCTCGCGCAAGCCGTTGAGATCGCCGGCCTTGCGCGCAAATGGCATCTCAGCGCGCGCGACCTCGGCATGCAGCGCCTGCGCGTCCTTGTTGCGCCAGTCCAGGCCCTTGGCAATGTCGGCCGCCATGGTTTCACCCGCGATCCCGCCAAATACCGTTGAATTGGCGACGCCGTTGCCGCCGAGCCGATTGGCACCGTGCGTACCGCCGGCATCCTCCCCGGCAACGTAAAGTCCTGCAACCTCGGTCGAAGTGTCGACGTTACATACGACGCCACCCATCAAATAATGCGCCGTGGGCACCACCTCGACTAGGCCGCCTGCAAGATCAAATCCGCAGTCGGCACAACGCTCCACCATGCCCTTGAACTGTCGGCGCACATTTTCGGGCCCGAGATGACCCATCGAAATGTAAAGCCCGCCCTGCGGTGTGGTTCGCCCGGCCCGCATTTCCGCGAACATCGAGCGTGAGACGATGTCGCGCGTCGCCCGCTCGCCGCGCTCGTCATACGCGAACATGAAGCGCTCTTTGGCGCCGTTGAGCAGATAACCGCCAACTCCGCGCAGGCCTTCCTCGATGATGGTACCGGTCATGCGCGTGTTTCGGCCCGCCAGCACACCGGTCGGGTGAAATTGCACCATTTCCATGTCGCGCAGCGGCAAGCCGAAGCGCAGCGCTATAGCGAGGCCATCGACACTCTTGTCGCCCGACGGCGTATGGTAGCGATACATGGTCGGTCCGCCGCCCGTCGCCAGGAGGACCGCCTTGGCCGCGACGTAACAGAACTGCCCCGAGCGCATGTCGAGGAACAGGACGCCGGCGACGGCCTTACCGGTGGCGTCGGGAATGAGCGCCAGGGCACGGTATTCCTCCAGCCGCTTGATCGGCCGCTCCCACACCTGTTCCATGAGGCGGTTGATGATCTCGATGCCGGTGAGATCGCCCTTGTGCACGGTGCGATCGAAGGTCTGCCCGGCGAAAGCCTTGCCGTGCAACGTGCCGTCGGGCAAGCGATCGAAAAAGCAGCCGATCTCGTTCTCGAGTTCCTGCACTCGCTCGATCGCCTTGGTCACCAAAGTCCAGGCGAGCTGCTGGTTGGGCAGCCATTTGCCGCCCTCGATCGTGTCCATGAAGTGGCGCTCGACCGAGTCGCCCTTATGTAGCGCGACGTTGTAGCCGCCCTGCACCATGCGGGTGCACCCCGATTTTCCGAGCAGCCCCTTCGACGCGACCGTGATGTCGAGACCGGCATTCGCCTGATGCGCGTGTAAGGCTGCGAACAGTCCGGCACCGCCGGAACCAAGGATCAGAATGTCGGTTTGGCGATCCTCAATCATTGCGCCGCCTCATAACGCGCGCAGGAAAAACAACAGCGCAACGACACCGGCGGTGCCGATCGCAGCGGTAGCCAAACGTTTCTGGATCGGCCGCCACGTGAGATTTTCGATCAGCAGCACGCGGATGCCGCCGAGCAGGTGCACCGCCAGCAGGAAGACCAGTCCTGCCTCGGCAATTTTCACCGCCGGCAGTTCGGTCCACTTGAGGAAACCATCGAGCGCCGCCGTTCGTTCGATCGCCAGCCCGAGGACCAGAAAGTGTATCGGTAGAAAACAGGCGAGCAATATGCCGGAGACGCGATGAACCATGGCGGCGACCCAGAACAGGTCGCGTCGATGGCCGGCTGTGTGCAGGCGCTGGTTCAGGCCGCTCATGATGCAACGACCGCGTAGATAGCGCGCGCGCCCAGCAGCAGCAGCAGCACACCGAAACCCCACATCAGTATCGTGAGCGGGCGGCCGCGCAGGGACGTCCAGTCTACCGCCACGCTGCGCACGCCGATCGAGGCATGCATCGCCGCAAGCAGAACGAACAGGCCGTAGAACAACGCCCAGCCGAGCGAGCCGCGCGTTCTGCCGAGAATCTCGGCGGCCGAGACGCCATGATGCGTTGCGTAGATGATGGTCGCGAGATGCCCGACGATCAGCGGCACCATCAGCGCCGCCGTCAGCCGCTGCAGAAGATAAAGTCGTAACGTCACGTCAACGCTCCAGACCAATAGGCGCCGAGTGTGCGCTGTTTCAGGCCGGCAATGGAAGCCGTGGGATTGATGGCTTGCGGACAGTGCTGCTCGCACGATTGATGCGTGTGGCAGGAATGGCAGCCGCCGGCGGCGGCAATGGCCGCCAGCCGCGCCTTATTGCCCGCGTCGCGCTCGTCATTCACCAGGGTCCAGGCGCGGTTGAGCGCGGCCGGCCCTAGATAGTCCGGGTTCCATCGCACGGAATCGCAGGCCGCGTAGCAGACGCCGCAATTGATGCACTCGATGGCCTTGTCGACCTCGACGCGCGCCGGGCTCGCCGGCATGATACGCGCCACCTTGTCGTGCCGTGTCTTGGACGGTGTGAAGGCGCCCTTGGCCTGCTGCCATTTTTCGAAGAAGCGGGTCATGTCGGTCGCCAGGTCTTTCACGACCGGCAGGTTGGCGAGCGGACCGATCTCGACCCGGCCGTCGGCGACGACCTTCTCGACATGCGTGCGGCAGGTCCAGCGCGGCCGCCCATTGACCGTCATGGCGCAGGAACCGCAGACGCCGACCCGGCAGGCGAAGCGATAGGACAGGGTTGGATCGAGGTGGCGCTGCACGTAGGTCACCACGTCGAGCACGGTCTGGCTGTCGAGGCGTGGCACCTCGTAATCCACGTAGCGGCCCTCGCCACGGCCGCGCCAAATCGAAACCGCTATGACGTCGCTCATTTGGCTCCTGCCCGTCGCCCGAAATTGCGGAAGGTCGGGCATTCTAGCCCGGACGGATCTCCAAAAAAAGTGCATTAATGTGAATTTTTGCTGCAGTTTCTTTAAACTTGTGCTACGCGTTTAGCGATGAGCCTGCAGGCCCTCCGCACGATGGTCGCGATCGCCGATTCCGGCTCGTTTGCCGGTGCCGCGCGCGTCCTCAATCTGAGCCCGTCGGCCGTCAGCACCCAGATCAAGAGCCTCGAAGCCGAACTGAAGGCGGAGCTGTTCGACCGCAGCAAGCGGCCGCCCGTGCTCAATGACTCCGGAAAATCGGTCATTGCCAAGGCGCGCGCGCTGATCGCCGATTACGCGGATATTCAGAACGACCTTACGCTCAGCGATTCAGTGGAAGGCCGCATCCGCCTGGGCGCGGTCGGCAGCACGCTCACCGGCCTGATGCCGGCCGTACTCACGGTTATCCGTCAGCGTTACCCCAACCTGCATATCGAAATCGTTTCCGGCTTCTCAGGAGAACTGCTGCGGCAGGTCAACAGCCGCTCGCTCGATGCCGCGATCATCTCCGATTACGACTCATCTCTGCGCGATATCAATTGGCGGCCGTTCCTGCGCGAGCGGCTCGTCATCATCGCGCCCCCAGGCGCGCGCGAGAACAATCCGAAGCAACTGGCGCAAAAGTATTCGTTCATCCGCTATAGTCCCAATGCCGCGGTCGGCCGGGTGATCGATGCGGCGATCAAGCAGGCGAAGCTCGAAATAGACGAAACGATGCAGCTCGACTGGCTTGAGGCGATCGAGGCCATGGTGCATCACGGCCACGGCATCTCCATCGTTCCGGAGCGGCAGATCGAGGGCGATGCCTTCTTCAAGGTGCGCCGCGTCAATTTCGGTACCACGCCGCATTACCGCACGCTCGGCATCGTGCAGCCGGCAAGCTCGCGCAAGTACAAGCTGATCGATGTGCTGTTCAACGAACTGATGGCCTTGGTGCGAAAGCCGGGCATGCCGCGCCAGAAGCGCTGAGTTGTCGCTGGCGCCGTTTGTCGCCGATTCAGGCAATCAGGTAGATCGGGCTGGTCCACGCCTGATGGCCGTCGCTCTGCGTCACGCGGATATAGACCGGCAGATCAGCACCGCCGCTGAAGGCGATCGAATGATCGAGGCTGACGCGCGCGTTCCAGTCTGCTTCCGGCAAACGATAGATCGACAGCCTGCGGCCAAGGCCGCCTCCATCAAACGCTACGGTCTGGTCGGCGAGCGACGATAGTTCGACCATGCCCGACACCACGTTCGTTTCCACCTGTAGCGTGCCGCGATGTGCGTCCTCGAGCCAGAGATCGATGCCGGCGAGATTTCCCGTCGTTACCGAAGTCCAGGAGAGCGCTGCTCCGGGTTTGGTTTCGATCACCTTGCGCTCGGGATTGAGGAAATTCACCGGCGCAAAACGCGTGAACCGGTTGCCCGTAATGGTCAATCGTCCTTTCCACAAGGTCTCCCGGCCACGGCCGCGATATTCCGCGCCTTGCCAGAGAACGCGGACGCGGCGCCCGAGATCGGCGGCGGTGAAGGGACGCACCGTGTGCACTACGGTCTTGCCTTCCAGTACGTCGACGCGCTCGACCGGCGCGGTGCCGATAACCTCCGCGGCAAGCTGCATCGTGTTGGCGGCGGGCCGGATAATGTCGCCCATCAGCGCCTCGCGCGTGGGGATGCCTTCGACCGGCGCGAGTTGCGGGTCGTCGTCGAACCTTAATACCGGCTTGGGGAAGGTGCCATGCACATCGATGAAGATGCGTGTGCCTGTGGTGCCGTAATGGTGGCGGCGCCGCAGTGCCTCGAACAGGGCATCGCGCGTCAGCTCCGGCATGAAATAGCAGGACAGACCGCCGATTGCACCGAACGTCGATGCGCCCGGACGCGTCGCGCCGGGGCGGCCTTTGTGATCGTCACTGTGGCAGACGACGCCGACCCGGTATCCCATGTCGAAGGCATCATGCAGCAGCCACTCGAACGTGCCCCAGCTCGAATGCACTTCGACCGTGCGCTCGAGACGCCCGTCATGCGCCATCTTGATGTCCGCGTAGCGCCCGCCGACATGGGCGATGACGGCGGCATCCTCGTCCTTGATGGCATCGAACAAATCTTTCGCGGTGTAGAGTGCCGGAGTCGAGGTCTGCCCCTCGACGAGAATGTGCGATGAGCGGCGGATTGGCCGTCCTTCGCGGCGGAAGAAGATGTTGCGGTCGCCGCCCATGCCGGTGTTGCCCGACCATTCGTAGCCGGGCAGGCAGACGAACCGCCCCGGCTGGTCGAACTTGGCGGTCAGTTCGTTGAGCTCGCGCCAGAACGCGTCGGTGATCTGGAAGTCGTTGCCCTGGTGGCCGACCATGTCGACGAAGGCCATGTCGCGCGCGTAGCGGAAGTACTCCTCGGCCGTGCCCATGCCGATGGTTTCGCCGCTCTGCCCGTGCAGGTCGGCCCAGTAGCGGCGCAAGGCCGGCGGTTCCTTCACCACCCGCAATGGATTGGCTCGCACAAGCCGTTGGCCGCTCTCGTCCGTCACGTTCAGTTCGACATCGCCCGCCGCCTCGGCGGTGATGCCGTCGATCACGTAAGGCGCATCGCCAAGCTTGATCCCCACCATGTCCGGCAGGCCGCGCACCGGTTGCGATGCTGTCAGGCTCAGCCGCGCTTTCGCTTGGCCGGTCGGATTGCCCCACATGTCTTCGGCGACCAAGGCGAGCCGAAACGGCTGGCCGACGATCGCGAGTGAAGGCCAGATCGCCTTCCAGCTCGCCGCCGGTCCTGGGATCAGATCAAAACAAGGCTGATCCGGCAGCTCGGTGAACTCGTAGGCCGCAAAGGCATCGACGCTGGTCTTCAACGCGACTTTGTTCTCGCAATTGGTCTGCAGCCGGTAGCCGGGCGACCCTTGGCGGTGGTCGCCCATGCGCAGCGTGATCGTGTCGCCTTTGCGCAGATAGCCGCGGCCGACGCGGATGAGGATCGTGTTCGCCCATGGCCTGATGTTGAGGCGGTCGAACCATATTTCGAGCTTGGCACCGTTGCTGGCTTCGACCGTGGTGAAGTTCGCCGCCTTGGGATCGCTAAACTGCGGCTTGCTCATGTCCGACGTCGTGCGCCACGACACCTTGAGCATTCCGGTGTCGTCGATGCCGAATGTCCCAGCCGTGTAAGTCAACGTGAGTTCCGCGTAAGAGCCGGCGACGAAAGGTCCGGCGGGCGTGAGCTTGGCCGAGCCCATGTGCTCGGGGAGATAGGTAGAATAGGGCATGTGCGACCTTGTTTGCTGATCGTGGGCTAGGCGCAAAACGCACCCACCGATATGATCTTCACCACCGGGTTTGAAGCAGGAGTTCTTTGTGATGGCAACACGTCGTGCGTTGCTCGCGCTGCTGGTCATTTTCCCCTTTACGGCACACGCTCAAGATTGGCCGACGCGGCCGATACGCGTCATCGTGCCGTATCCGCCGGGCGGCTCGACCGACATCGCCGCGCGCTTGATCGGCGAGTCGCTCAGCCGATCCTTGGGCCAACAGACCGTTATCGAGAACAAGTCCGGCGCCGGTGGCGTCATCGGGGTTGAGGCTGCCGCGCACGCCGCGCCGGATGGCTACACGATCCTGGTCGTGCCCGATTTCGTGACGAGCGCGCCGCACATCTTCAAGATGAACGTCGACCCGATGAAGACCCTGGTGCCGGTAATCCAGCTGTCGCGCCAACCTGTCGTCCTGGCGGTGCATCCCTCGCTCGGCGTGAACACGCTGGCGGAATTCATCGCGTTGGCCAAGCGCCAGCCCGGCATGGGCTTTGCGACCTCCGGGGTCGGCTCGCAGCAGCAGATTGTGGCGGAATGGTTTGCCAAGCTCGCCGGCATCAAGCTGCAGCACGTGCCCTACCGCGGCGGCGGACAGGCGATCAACGATCTCATTGGCGGCCATATCAAGGTGGCTTCGCTCGGGTCGACGCCGCTGGTGCCGCATTACAAGGCCGGCACGGTTCGCATTCTCGCGCAGAGCACGGAGGCGCGCTCGCCGAGCCTGCCGGACGTGCCAACCTATCAGGAGGCAGGCATCAAGGGCCTGGTGCTCGACCAATGGCTCGGCGTCTTCGTTCCCACCGGCACGCCGCCCGCGATCGTCGCCAAACTCAATGCGGAAATCGGCAAAGCGCTCGAAGAGAAGAACGTTCGCGAGAACCTGCTGAAATCCGCGCAGGAGCCTGTCGGCGGAACAGCGGCGAAGTTTGCGGCTCTGGTGCGTAGCGACTATGAGAAGTACGGGAAGCTGGTGAAGGAGCTCGGGATTAAGGCCGAGCAGTAAGGCGCATGCGGCAGTCTGCGGCGCAGCATGTGCCCAATGGTGGCGTTGCGGCGCGCTGCATTCCCATATACGCCGAAACTGCGCGCGCATTGATTCCGCCGCCTTCGCAACATAGGCTAATCGCGCGGCTCAAGACCAAAGAAACGTTAACCGCCAAAGCATAGGAGGAATCGATGGCACGATGGTTGCGCGCAGCGATGTCGAGGAAAAATCTGCTGCTTACGCTCGTTGGTGCGCTAGCGGCGCTCTTCACTCAAGCGGGGATTTCATCGGCACAAGATTATCCGACGCGACCGATCACGATCGTCGTTCCTTTTGCGGCGGGTGGGCCCACCGACATTCTAGCGCGCCTGTTTGGTCAGTCGCTGAGCCAGACGCTGGGTCAGCCGATCGTCATCGAAAACGTCACCGGCGCCGGGGGCTCGATCGGCGCCGCACGAGTCGCTCGGGCATTGCCCGACGGATACACGCTAGTGATGGGCAATCTAGGTACGCACGCCGCCGCCGTGGGGCTGTACAAGAATCTGGCCTACGACCCGCGCAAGGATTTCGAGCCGATCATGCTCGTCGCTTCCACGCCGATGGTTCTTGATTTGAGACCCGGCTTTCCCGCAAAGACGCTCAAGGAATTCACGGAATATGCCAAGACGCATTCGTTGACGAGCGGCAGCGCGGGCATCGGCTCGATCTCGCATTTGACATACTTGCTCTACGTCCATCTCGCTGGCGCGCAGATTCAGCACGTGCCCTATCGCGGGCTGTCCGAAGCAATGAACGGATTGCTCGCTGGGCAGGTCGACATGCTGTTCGATCAGGTCGTGACCTCGACGCCGCAGATTCTGGCCGGCAGGGTCATCCCGCTTGCGGTCACCACGACGACGCGCGCCCCGTCGATTCCGAACGTGCCTACCTCAGTCGAGGCCGGCATGCCGGATTTGCAAACGATAGCTTGGTCCGCCCTGTTCGCTCCGAAAAGCACACCCAAGGCGATCGTCGAAAAGCTCAATGCGGCAGTGGACAAGGCCATGCACGATCCGTCGGTCATCGCGCGCTGCAAACAAATCGGCGCCGATCTGCCGCCGGCCAATCAGCGCACCCCGCAATATCTCGGTCAGCTCGTGAGCTCGGAAGTCGACAAGTGGACGCCCCTGCTCAAGGCATCGACAGCTGCAAGCAAGTAGGATGCGGCTTACCCAGGAAGAAGCGGCCATGCACGCCGGCGAGCTTGGGCCGGCGGTGCAATGGGCGATCGACCATCAGATCAAGGTGGGCCGGTATCTCGGCGCGAAAGACTTCGTCCCGGTAAACCAGGCCCACATCATGGCCGATACCGAGTCCCTCGGCGTTGCCGGTGTTGAATGGCTCGAACGGCTGGCCAAGCTTCCTGCCGAGCAGCGGCGTGTACGGATTCCAACCATCACGGATCCGCGCGGCACCGATTTTGCCGCTGCCGCGCGGCTGCGCCAGCAGCCCTGGATGCTCGATCTCGAGCGCCGCGCGATCGCGGCATTCGAGGCGCTCGGGGTCCTGATGACCGACACCTGTATTAACTATCAGACGATCATGCCGCCGGTGCGCGGCGAGCATTGTGCCTATGGCGACACCGGCGTCGTGATCTATTCCAACAGCGTCTGCGGCGCACGCTCCAATTTCGAGGGCGGGCCTTCGGCCTTGAGCGCCGGCTTGACCGGCCGCACGCCGCGCTATGGCTATCATCTCGATGAGCGGCGGCAGGCCACCCTCGTGGTCGACGTCGCGTGGACCCCGCGCGAGCTTAACGAATGGGGCGCGCTTGGCGGCATCGTCGGACGTCTCGCCGGCGATTACTGGCGGGTGCCGGCCCTGACGGGCATCGACCGCGTGCCCACGTCCGACGAGATGAAGCATTTCGGCGCCGCGCTCGCGAGCTATGGTTCGGTCGCGCTGTTTCACATGGCCGGCATCACGCCGGAGGCGCAACGGCTCGATGACATCATGCCGGCAGGCCTGGATGTAGACCGCCATAGGATCGTCGAGGCCGACATTCGCGCCTTCGTCGCGAGCTACGCGGCCGGCATCGACAAGGTCGATCTCGTGGTATTCTCGGCCCCGCAGCTCAGCCTGATCGAGATGCAGCAATTGGCCGACCTGCTCGACGGCCGGCGCGCGAGCATCCCGCTGCTCGCGGTCACCAGCCCGCAGGTGAAGCCGGATGCCGATCGCATGGGCTTGAGCGAGCGGATCGAGCGAGCCGGCGGCACCGTGCTCGCCGGCATGTGCTTCTATCAAAGCTACGCGCGCGAGATGGCGGAAGCGAACGGCTGGAAGGCGCTCGCGACGAATTCGGCAAAGCTGACCAACATTCTTGGCGGCTACGGCTATCGACCAATGTTGATGTCGATGGACGCCTGCGTCGACGTCGCCTGCGCCGGGGGCAAAGTCACCTCATGACCGAGCGAATGTTCTATGCGAGCGCCGGCATGGGGCGCAAAGTGCAGGCGCAGGCGCTGGTCGCCAAGGACGGATTCTCGGCGCGCTATGATCTCGATCGCATCCGCGGCGTTTTTTCGCGCCCGCAGCACAAGCTCGTAGGGCAAAGCTATGTGGGGCGCGTGCTGGTTCTCGATGCTGCCAAGGGTGGTGTCGCGACCGCGTGGATGCTGCATGAAATGAAAGCGCGCGGGGTGATGCCGGTGGCGCTGGTCCTCAACGCGGTGAATCCGATCATGGTGCAGGGCGCGGCGCTCGCCGACTTCACAATGATCTCGGGGTTCGACGTCGATATCACAGGCGCCATCCAGAACGGCGCCACGGTCGAGATCGATCCGACCGCCGCGCGGCCATTCATCCGAATTGTTTGAATTGGCTTGAAGGAAAACGCGCGGCAAGAGCGTGTTGGTGGCGGTTGTCTCGACGATCTGGCGTGCTAGCCTGACGACAAGGTGTCCCTTCCGAAAAGTCTATCCGGCCTAGATTCGAATTGTAAGGCAGAATCATCGCATCATTGAAGGCGATGTTTACGATCCTGCACGCACTCGGAATGTTCGTCGCTGATCTGTTCAAGTCGTGGTGTCGACTTGAATGGCGCCCCCAAAACGGCCAGTACGAAACAAAGCAGCGCGATCATGGTCTGCTGACGTTAGGCGATTCCTTCGGCTAACCGCCGCGCCAAGCGCGCTCCTGGTTGCGTCGCTGATCGAGTCAGCGATTGTGCGCAGTATTTCTGTTGATGCATTCAATGCCGACGCATACGCTCATTGCCACTCTAGGCTTGGAACGGAGCGGAGGGTGTTTCTTTGGATACGCAGGTGGGCAGCCGCCGCATAACATGACAACGCCGACAACCATGAATGGACAGCCCACGCTCGCCACTCTATTCATTCGGCCAATGTACCAAGCGACAAACGCGAGCCCAACGTGACTGACACACCTGAATACAAGCCGCCGGAAGTCTGGGTCTGGGAGAAGGACGACAGTCCCAATTGGCGCTATAGCAACACCAACCGTCCCATCGCGGGCGCGACGCATGAGAAGGAGTTGCCGCGCGGAAAACATCCGCTTCATCTCTATTCACTAGCGACGCCTAATGGCGTCAAGGTTACAATCATGTTGGAGGAATTGCTGGCCGCTGGTCATAGTGGAGCGGAATATGACGCTTGGCTGATCCGGATCGGTGAGGGCGACCAGTTTGGTAGCGGATTCGTCGGGGTGAACCCGAATTCCAAAATCCCGGCGCTCATGGACTATAGCGAGCAGCCGCCACGACGCGTGTTCGAATCCGGCGCGATCTTGCTCTACTTGGCGGAAAAATTCGGCGTCTTCCTGCCAAAGGATCGCAGCAAGCGCACCGAGGCGCTGAACTGGCTGTTCTGGCAGATGGGTTCAACGCCCTACGTCGGCGGCGGCTTCGGGCACTTCTATGCCTATGCTCCGGTGAAGATCAAATACGCCATCGACCGTTTTACAATGGAGGTAAAACGCCTGCTCGATGTGCTCGACCGGCGGCTTGCAGACAATCAATTCATCGCCGGTGACGAATATACGATCGCGGATATGGCGATCTGGCCGTGGTACGGCAACGGCATGTTGAACGGCGCCTCCTACAACGACCCGCGCAAATTCCTGCAAACCCACGAATATAAAAACCTGACGCGCTGGACGAAAGAAATCGGTGAGCGCCCGGCCGTCAAGCGCGGGCGAATGGTCAACCGCGCCAGCGGGCCGCCTGAAGGACAATTGCACGAGCGCCATGACGCCAGTGATTTCGAGAGCAAAACGCAGGACAAGATCGGCGCGCGCGGGTAACCCCATCGTAATCGCCTCTCATTTCCCAGCGCGGCCAGATCGCGTGCTGTTCTTTTTACGTTTTTCTTTTTCTGGAATTCTTTTTACGTTTTTCGCAGCGACGGCACGCATAAAGGCCCATGACCTTTTCACGCGAGCGGCCCCTCTCATCATCGCGACCCCGTAGCTCGGCGGAAACCGCAGAAAAAAGGGTTCGGGGCGCGCCGAGGCGACTTCCGGAGCCGAGTAACGGCGCCCACTCGAGGTGAGCGACCACGGTCGGCCAAGTCGGCAGTAATACTGCGAACTCGACCGATTTTCAGAATGGCTCATTAATCATGATCACGATCAAACAAACAGCTCGTTCTAACAACTGTGCGCAAAAGGGCCATTTAAGGGACAGTCGCAAGAAACAAAGGCCGACGTTCCGTGGCAAACGCACAGTTACAACCGGCAGCTCCAAGCACGGTTTTTGGCACCGTCGCCACGCCGCGGCGCAAACCCAATGCCGAGTTGCGGCCGCGGGAATACCTGACCGAGGCCGAGGTCGAGCGGCTGCGTAGGGCGGCCTGCGCCGGCAACCGCAACGGTCACCGCGACGAGACCATGATCCTGATCGCCTTCCGCCGCAGTTCGGCGGCGAGTTGTTCCGCTGTTAGAAATTCTGAGAGAATCGGTTCCGAACTAGACATGGCAACCTCCTATGCGCTGTTACGCGCATATTGGGGCATAGCGGACATTGATCGGCACGGGCGCTAATTGACTCGGTCGCTAAGACCCTAAACAGACATCCGGCGTGGGATTACTGCACCGGTGCTATGTTCTCCAACATGAAGGAACAGTCCCCGCTAAACTCAAGCGGAGACGCAGCATAGGGAGGAACATTCAATGGCCGTTCGGGAACCTGTTGTTAAGCCGGTAAATATCGCGGACCTGCGTCCGACCCAGATCACTGTGGGCCTGCGCGAGGTCCGCGAAAAACGGAAAGGCTGGCAGGAGAAGAAAGGCAAGAAAGCAGGGGAATTTCTCGGCAAGCATATGATCCCAGTTATTCTTGGGCCTAGCGGTCGCCACTATGTTATCGATCATCATCATTTGGCCCGTGCACTGCACGAGGAAGGCGTCAAAGACGTGCTGGTTACGGTTGTCGCCGACCTTAGCATGGTAGATCGGGATACTTTTTGGACGGTTCTAGACAATCGCAGTTGGATGCATCCATTCGACGACAAAGGTCGCCGGCGCGGCTACAAGGATATTCCGAAATCGGTGCGCGACCTCATAGACGATCCCTTTCGCTCTCTGGCGGGCGAATTGAGGCGCGCTGGGGGATTCGCAAAGGATACGACACCGTTCAGCGAATTTCTGTGGGCGGACTTTTTGCGGCGGCGGATCAGGCGCAAACTCGTCAAGCTTGATTTTGATCGCGCGATCGTAGCGGCAATGAAGCTTTCAAAGAGCCAGGAAGCCATTTACCTCCCCGGCTGGTGTGGCCCAGCGTCCCAGGAGTGACTGGTAGTCGACATCGAGTTGTGAACTTAACGCAACGCGTAGCGTCAGTGATGGGCTTGGCGTTTCTGGCGGATCATTTCACTTGTGTATCAAGCCACGCCGAGGCCTCCTCCAACGAGAAGGAATACTCGTGGTCAAGAACGCCGGAACGCATCCTGCCTCCCTCGGCCAGGTTGATGATGTAGAAGCGGCCGTGACCCTTTCCGTGTCCTGCTTTGTCCAAACGAAAGCCCTTGCGCTCAGCGATAGATTTGACGCGCTTTTCTTGCGAGTTGGTCAAAGGGCGCCCCTGTTGAGCTATATGGATGGCATTTGAACGGCATTCGAATGAAGTGTTGAATCGTGACAAGCGGTTGCATCATTTTAACAGAAAGAACAAAGCTAATCACCAAATAGAATAGCCTAAACTGAGCAAGCCATCTTAATACACGGATATTCGGAATCGCAGGCGGGAAATCAACAAACGGGCCATGCTACTGAGCTCGAGACCGTATCAGCCGAGATCGAGGCGTTGGCGGAGCAGGATGCCAGCCCCGCCATCAGCCGGGTCGACAGAGGCGGATGCTAGGAAAATCGCGGAACATAACGGCAAGCAGCAGGCTATTCGGGGCGGGCATTGCGCTGGCTTCACGTTACTGATTGACGTGAATATCGTTGTCCCGGATCACTTTGCCCCAGCGCGCGATTTCGCTCTTGAGGATAGCGCGTCCCGCTGCCGGTGAGCGTTGATCTTTCGGGTAAACGGATACGCCCTCGGCCGCCCAAGTCTTGAGGATTGCAGGATTGGTAACGACGGTGTCTTCCAGCGCTTTATTTAGCGTATTAATCACCGTGTCCGGCGTCCCGGCTGGCGCGAACATCGCCTGCCAATAGTCGATTTCGAGCTTGGGTCCAAACATCGTCACGAAGCTGTCAGCTTGTGGGAATTCTGGCATTTTGTCTTTTTGGCTGACCCCATATGCTTTCATCTTCCCAGCAGCAACAAATGGCCCCACCTGCTGCGGCGTACCAATAAACAGGTCGACATGGTCTCCCATGAGATCGGTCATGACTGGCGTCCCGCCTCGGTAAGGAATTTCGTCGAGCGTAACCTTGGCTTCCTCCGCGAATAGCGTTGTGGCGAGATGTCCAGTGGAGCCGTATCCGGGGATCGCCGCTTTTAGCCGCTCCTTCTTCATTAGTGCGACCAGGTCCTTGAGCGAATTCGGTTTAAGCGTCTTTCGGCCCACCATGACCAGCGGATTGCGATAGATGAACATAACCGGTGTGAGGTCTTTTTCAGTATCATACGGTAGATTTTTGTAGAGCGTGGCATTCGCGGAAATCTGCAGATTATGAACCAGCAGCGTATATCCGTCCGGCGCCGCGTGAGCGACGCGGTTGGTGCCAACGATTGTGCCACCACCAGTGACGTTCTCAACAATGAAATTCTGCTTCAGCTTTGTCGACAACTCGGTTGCCGCCAAGCGGGCCAGTTGGTCGACCGGCCCGCCGGCGGGATAGGGGACGATGATGGTGACTGTGCGGTTAGGATACGGCTGTGCCAGCGATGGCGCGGCAAACGCAAAAAGACTGAGAACGGCTAGTGCAAAAGGAACGACGCGTTTCATCGTGGCCACCTAAAATTTAAGGGCTTACAGAGCTTACGAAGCGGGAATAATAGCACTAGGTAAGCCTGCTTGCCTGCAGCAAAGTGCGGCGTATCGCGGCTGCCGAAATCGCTAGCCTGACTATCGTCGGGGTAAGTACGCAGTCCTTGCCGAAAATCCAATCCGGCCGGATTCACATCGCAAGGCAGAATCATCGCATCATTAAGAGCGACGTTTGCGATCCTGCACGCGCTCGGAGTGTTCGTCGTCGAACTGTTGTTGACCAACGATTGACCAATGATACGCCGCAACCAAACAAGAACGGACGTCGCCAAAACTGATCAAACCCCACGCTAATCGTCAGATTTTATCGGCTTTTCCGGGAAGGGCGTACCGCTCATAACGGTCTGGTTGGATGTTCGGGAAAACAGAAATTATTTTTACACGAAGTTTCGGCAACAGCGTCCCCTTGATCCAATTATCGTTTTTTCTTCTTCTTTTTCTTTGCGTAAATAGCGTTCCAATTATCCTTATAAGCTTTGGAAACCGGTTTTTGGCCCTCGCCCCGACTATAACCGGAGGGTGAGTTAGCAGATTTTTCGTCGCCCCCGATCTTGGACGGGGTTGCATCTGAGGTGCTTTTGTCCTTCGGCTTGCCCTCATCTTTTTTCGTCGCAACAGCGTCTTTCTTGACAGCGGTCTCAATTTTGGGCGAGGGGCTAGTTTTAATGTTCTTATCGTCGCTGGCCATCGTCTTTCCTAACGCTGATTTGTCTGAAGTGTTGCAGATCAGGCTCTTTAGACCAAGATCAGTAACCTTGTTTGATCACGCCGCCCACGCTTACGTAATCTACGGTGGTTTCAGCGCAAGAAAAAAGAAGGCCCGGAAGAAATCCCGGGCCTTTATCATTTCGGTTGAGAGTGGGCTTAATAGTCCATGCCGCCCATGCCACCACCAGGCATAGCCGGCGCCCCACTGTCCTTCTTCGGCCTTTCGGCGACCATAGCTTCCGTGGTGATTAGAAGCCCGGCAATCGACGCTGCATTCTGCAGTGCCGCCCGAACAACCTTAGTCGGGTCAATGATGCCCTTGGTGACGAGGTTGCCGTATTCGCTGTTCTGGGCGTCAAAGCCGAAGTTGTATTGATCCTTTTCCAGTATCTTGCCGACGATGACGGAGCCGTCCTCGCCCGCATTGATCGCAATCTGCCGAGCCGGCCAGGAAAGCGCCTTGCGCACGATCTCGACACCGTGCTTCTGATCTTCGTTCTCGGTCTTAACGCGCTTGAGCGCCTCGACCGCGCGGAGCAAGGCGACGCCGCCTCCTGGCAGGATGCCTTCCTCGACCGCGGCGCGGGTCGCGTGCATCGCGTCATCGACGCGATCCTTGCGCTCCTTCACCTCGATCTCAGTGGCGCCGCCCACTCGAATTACCGCAACGCCGCCAGCAAGCTTGGCCAGCCGCTCCTGCAGCTTTTCCTTGTCATAGTCAGATGTCGTCTCCTCGATCTGCACTTTGATCTGAGAGATACGCGCTTCGATGTCGGCCTTCTTGCCGGCGCCGCTGACGATCGTGGTGTTTTCCTTCTCGATCGTCACCTTCTTGGCGCGGCCAAGCATGTTCAGAGTAACCTTGTCGAGTTTGATGCCGAGATCATCGCTGATCGCCTGAGCGCCGGTAAGGATCGCGATGTCTTCGAGCATAGCTTTGCGGCGATCGCCGAAGCCCGGCGCCTTGACGGCCGCGACCTTGAGACCGCCGCGCAGCTTGTTGACGACGAGAGTGGCCAAAGCTTCGCCTTCAACATCCTCGGCGATGATAACGAGCGGCTTTGAGGTCTGCACCACCGCCTCAAGCAGCGGCAAAAACTCCTGCAGGCCCGAGAGCTTTTTCTCGTAGATGAAGATGTAGGGGTCTTCCATCTCAACGCGCATCTTATCGGCGTTGGTGATGAAGTAGGGAGAGATGTAACCGCGATCGAATTGCATGCCTTCGACAACTTCGAGTTCAGTCTCCAAGGATTTTGCTTCTTCGACCGTAATCACGCCCTCGTTGCCAACTTTCTTCATCGCATCGGCAAGGAACTTGCCAATCTCGGAATCGCCGTTGGCGGAAATAGTGCCGACCTGAGCGATTTCTTCGTTCGAGGTGACCTTCTTCGAATTCTTCTGCAGGTCCTCGACCACCGCTTCGACCGCAAGATCAATACCTCGCTTGAGATCCATAGGGTTCATGCCGGCGGCTACCGACTTGGCGCCTTCCCGTACGATCGCGTGCGCAAGCACCGTGGCGGTCGTGGTGCCATCACCGGCGAAGTCGGATGACTTCGAGGCGACTTCGCGCACCATCTGCGCGCCCATATTCTCGAACTTATCTTCAAGCTCAATCTCTTTAGCGACCGTGACGCCGTCCTTGGTGATACGCGGCGCGCCATATGACTTGTCGAGCACGACATTGCGCCCCTTGGGGCCGAGCGTTACGCGCACAGCGTTGGTGAGAATATCGATGCCGTGCAACATCCTGTCGCGCGCATCTACTGAAAATCTTACGTCTTTCGCAGCCATTTTTGTTCTCCGTTATGTTTGACGCGACAGTCCTTAGGCAGCCTTCTTGCGGGCGACGGTCTGTTCGATTACACCCATGATGTCGCTCTCTTTCATGATCAGATACTCGACGCCGTCGATCTTGACCTCAGTGCCCGACCATTTGCCGAACAGCACACAGTCGCCGGTCTTCAGATCGATCGGGATGAGCTTGCCGGCCTCGTCGCGGCCACCTGGACCGACGGCGATCACCTCTCCCTCGGAAGGCTTCTCTTTGGCGGTGTCCGGAATGATGATTCCACCTGCCGACTTGCCCTCGGCTTCGATGCGCGTAACCACGACGCGGTCGTGAAGCGGTCGAAACTTCATATGAATCCTCCTAAGTACCTGTTGTTGCTGATTGTTCAGACGGAAAAGCAGAGGCGCATTACGAATTGCAGGATGAATACAGCCCCTTCTCAATCAGTTGGGGTGCTTTTGGCGCTCTTCAAGTAAGACTGCTAAATTGATGTCAGTGGAAAGCCGCCTGAAATGTCCACGGTGTAGCTCGCAGCGGGTTGTGTTGCTGTTTGAGCCGCCTTCGGGCGCACGCACGCCACAAGCATTCCTCCGGGGTAGCACCTAAATTGAGAGCATGAAAAACGCCGCACAAATCCTTGGCCGAACCATCTTCTTTCTCTTTCCCGTTCCATTCGCGGTTGGGATCGGGAATGAATATGTCGGAAGTTGGCCTGGGTATCTGGCCTACGCCGCCGCTGCCGTCCTTATAAGTGCGGCCATTTTAGTCGGCTGGGCGGCAATCCGGGCTCGCTAATTGTTAGACAAATCCGTGCTATCTCATTGATCTCCGTTATGCGATTAGACACTTTAAGATTTGTATCTCACTGTTTTCACACTTAAAAAATCAGATTGAAAATCGCAGTGTCGGTGGTTCGATTCCGCCCCTGGGCACCAGGATTTTAATCCGATATACTGCGCTTTCTTCACACGCAGTTGCGCTATTAATCCGCAACATAGCCTCCATTCAGCTCGCGCTGGGCCTCGGTCTATTTGTCAGACTCTACCTGACGCAGAACCGCGCCTAGCTGCGCAAGCCGCGGCGAAGAACAAGCATGAAGCCGATAAATTTATCCGTGGCCTCGTCACGGCTGGCGCCAAGGAGAAATTCAAGTCGGCGGGTTTTGATGTGCCTTGATGTTGCTGTACGGGTGGTGGAACGTCATGCGCAGGAGGATCACAGCGTCTTGTCCGGATTGAGAATGCCTTTGGGATCGAGCATTCGCTTCAGGCCACGCATCAATTCTAGCGCTAGATGTCTCCTCGGCGCTTTGGTGGCGGGTAGCGCCGGCAACGGTTATCCTGCGCACAGACACGGATAATACCCGATGGAATTGCGTCATCTTCGTTACTTTCTCGCCGTTGCGGCGGAACGCAGCTTCACGCGCGCGGCCGCGCGTCTGCACGTCACCCAGCCGACGCTGTCGCACCAGATCAAGCAACTCGAAGCCATGGTCGGCACCACGTTGTTCGAGCGCAGCACGAAAGAGATCGAACTCACCGCCGCCGGCCGGCTGTTCAAGCCCTATTGCGAGCGCATCCTCAAGGAGATCGAGTTCGAGCAACCTCGCGATTTCCGAACTCGAAGGCTTAATGCGCGGCACGTTACGCATGGCGGTATTTCATTCGTTCTCGCATTCGATGCTGCCGCCGATCCTCTCCGAATTTGCGTTGCGTTATCCCGGCGTCCACGTCACCGCGCGGCTGGTGCCGCGCGTCGACATGGAGCGCGATCTGATCAACGCCGAACTCGATTTCGCCATCGCCTATGTTTCCGACGATAACGACCAGATCGTCGCCGAGCGCCTGTTCGACGAGGAACTGGTGCTGGTGGTCGGCTCCAAGAATTCGTACGCCGCGCGCCAATCGATGCCGATGCGCGAACTGGCGACGCTGCCGCTGGTCTTGCTCACGCCGGAATTCGGCGCGCGCCAATTCGTCGACCGGTTTTTCGCCGAGACCGGATTGCAGCCGCACGTCGTGCTGGAGATGAACGCGATCGAGCCGATTCTGGCCACCATTCGCGACTCGCGCCTGGCCAGCGTGCTGTCGGCCGGCGCCATCGTCGACGCCAGCGGGTTGCAGGTTGTGCGTCTCACCGAGCCGGCGCCGAAACGAAGCGTCGGCATCCTCTGGCGGCGCAACGGTCATCGCACGGCCGCCGCCTTACGCATGGCGGAGTTGATTCGAGAGGCCTACAGCGAAACGGCGGACGCGGCGCGCAAGCCGTCGAAGCCGCGCGCCAATAAGCCGCGCGCGGCGAAATCTGTCAGGCGCCGTCCATAGATAACATCTATTTATTCGATAACTAAAATACACTTGCTCTATTCGAGCAGCGTTCCTACGCTCCCGCGAAACGCTCGCCGGCCAACAAATTAGAAGCGAGCTTGCAGGGAGACGCTCTTGTCCGCATTTGCGACGCATCCGCCGCGCGTGCCGGTGCTGCTGGTCACCGGGTTTCTCGGCAGCGGCAAGACCACGCTGGTCAATCGTTTGCTCAAGACGCGCGCTTTCGCCTGCGCCGCCGTCGTCGTCAACGAATATGGCGAGGTCAGCATCGACCACGTGCTGGTGACGGCACCGCGCAAACTGATGCGCGTCGTCGACAGCGGCTGCCTGTGCGGCCACGTGCACGAGGAGATCGCCACCAGTCTGCTCGATCTTTATCGCCGGCGCGATGACGCGCCCGATCTCGACTTCGATTTTGTGCTGATCGAAATGTCCGGCCTCGCCGACCCGGTGCCGGTGATCCAACTCCTGCTGACCGATCACCACGTCAGCGCCCTCTATGAGCTGCGCACGGTCATTGCACTCGCTGATGGCGTTCACGGCGCCGATCAACTCGCCCGGCATCCGGAATCGATCAAGCAGGCGGCGGTGGCCGATACGATCGTCATCAGCAAAACCGACATTGCCGACAGCGCCGCGCTGGAGACGTTGGCAGCGGAACTCGCCGCCATCAATCCTGGCGCCCGGCAATTGCGGACCGCGCATGGCGACGTGGATCCGCGACAAATCCTCGACCAAGCCGGCTTCGACATTTCGGTCCGCAGCGCCGCCGCCCGCGGCTGGCTCAACGATCAGTCCTATGCCGCGACCACGGCGCCTGCGTCGGCCGATCCGGCGATGTCCACATTCACGCTGAGTTACGACGAAGAAATCACGCTCCCGGGTTTCGTGCTTTGGATGAATTTGTTGGCCGGCTTCCGCGGAGCCGGGCTGCTGCGCGTAAAAGGCATCTTCAATGTGGAAGGGCGGCCTTACGCGGTGCAGGTGGTGCAGACCATCGTCAGCGAACCGGTGGCCCTCGATGCCTGGCCGGATGGCGACGACCGCCGCTCGCGTCTGGTGTTCATCACCCGCGGCATCGATGCCGACGACATCCGCCGCACCTTCGCGACCTTCAAATTCGACGCCGGGCGGGCGCCGCGCAATATGACCATCAATCCGGAAACGTACGAGCGGTTTCGCGCGACCATCGAGTTGTTCCGCACGTCGCCGGAAAAGCCGTTTTTGATTCAAGCCATTCCCGAAACGAGCAAGTTGGAGCTCCGATGACTGCACCTGTGGAAACCACGTCTGACTCGGCGGCGCTTAAATATGTGACCGCCGCCAGCATGATCGATTGCACCGGCTCAGCGGCCAGCAAGGATCCGATGATCGTGCTCAAGGGTAAGCGCATCGACAAGATCGGCACTAAGGCGAGCATCAAGATTCCGCAAGGCGCCGACGTCGTCGACTGCGGCAAGGCCACATTGCTACCGGGGCTGATGGATATCCATCTGCACACCATGATGTTCAACTGCCTGACCTTCCACAATCACCGCGTCGCGCAGTGGGAGATCACGCCAGAGCTGCAGCAGATGTACGGCATGTTTCATGCGCAGCTCTGTTTCGACATGGGTTTCACCACGCTGCGCGATCTCGGCCTCAATTCGCAACACGGGCTGCTGGTGGCGGAAGCCTGCGCCATCCGTGACGCCTTCGACGCGGGGATCGTCGAAGGTCCACGCATGCTGGTCGCAGGCTTTACGACAATCACCGGCTCGCATCTGGCGCTGATCCAGCCGCGCGCGGCGGTGCGGCTCGGTTTCCAGACCGCCGACGGTCCGTGGGAGCTGCGCAAGCTTGCGCGCACGAACCTGCTTGCTGGCTGCGATGTGATCAAGACCTGCGTCACCGGCGGCGGCGGCACCGACAAGGAAGAGCCGGATATCCGCAACATGACGCAGGAGGAACTCGACGCGGTGGTGGACGAGGCGCACGCCTTCCACAAGATCTGCGCGGTTCATTGCTTCACGCCGCAAGGCCAGCGCATGGCGTTGAAGGCCGGCGTCGACACCATCGAACACATGGTGTTCTCGGACGACGAGACCATCGGCATGATCAAGGAGAAGGGCGCCTGGGTGACGCCGACGCTCTCGCACCGCACCGATCACGCGATCGAAATTCGCAAACGGATCGGCACGTCGAAATTCGTCACCGACAAGATGAAGAAGCTGCAGGAAAACTGTTTCGAGACGTTCGGGAAGATGCTCAAGGCCGGCATCAATATCGCGATGGGCACCGACATGGGCTTCGATCCGGAAATGGGATCGAATGCGAACGAACTCGCCATCTACGTGAAACTCGGCATGAAGCCAATGCACGCGCTGCAGACCGCGACCATCAACGCGGCCAAGGCGATCAAGCTCGACAGGGACCTCGGCAGCCTGGAGGCCGGCAAACTCGCCGACATCGTGGCGGTCGATGGCGATCCGATCGCCGACATTACCTGCCTGCAGCAGAAGAAGAACATCCAGTTGGTGATGAAGGAAGGCAAGGTTTACGCCGACCGGCGCCCGGGCGGCCCGTCCAAGAACGTCGTCAATGCCCAGCCGGGAAGCTGGAAGATCATCGACTACCTCTAGATCACGAAGGCGGGCGTATCGCATGGTGGCGGCGGGAACAGCGGTGGTGACGGGTGCCAGTTCAGGCATCGGCGAAGCTATTGCCGCGGCACTGCTCGAGCGCGGCACACCGGTGGTGGCGCTGCAGCGGTCGGCGCCGAAGCTGCAGCACCGCGACCTGCATTTCCGTCAGGTCGACCTCGCTGATCTGACGGCGACGCGCAAGGTGGCGAACGACGTGGCCGCCGAGTTCCCGGTGCGCTACCTGGTGAACAATGCCGGCGAGAATGCGCCCAATCCACTGGAGAAGGCGACGATCGAGGAGTTCCAGTACGTCACCACCATTACTCTCGGCGCGGCGATGGTGTTGATCCAGAGCTTCGTGCCCGGCATGCGCCGCGCGAAGTTCGGCCGCATCGTCAATATTTCCTCGCGCGCGATCTTGGGGAAGTCAGAGCGCGTCGTCTACGCCAGCGCCAAAGCCGGCCTAGAAGGCATGACCCGCGTGGTGGCGATCGAGACCGGCGCCGACGGCGTCACGGTCAATGCCGTGATGCCGGGACCGGTCGAAACGGCGCATTTCAACCGCGGCCACCCGCACGGCTCGGTCAAGCGCCAGACCGTGGTCGACAAGGTGCTGGTGAAACGCCTGGGCACGCCGCAGGACGTCGCGCACGCCGTGCTGTTCCTCCTCGCGCCCGAAAGCGGCTTCATCACCGGGCAATCACTTTTCGTTTGCGGCGGCACCAGCGTCACCGGCACGGGGGGCGAATGATGGCGCGCCTGCAGACCGCGTTGATCGGCGTCGGCGCCTGGGGAAAGGTGCTGGCCAAGGCCGCGAGCGGTTCCGACAGAATTGAATTCGTCTGCTGTGTCGGCCGCAATCCCGAGCGGCTATCGGCGTTTTCGCGCGACAGTCGTCTGCCGGCGCGCGATTTCGACGCCGTGCTCGCCGACAAGGCGATTGCCGCCGTCGCGCTGGCGCTGCCGAACGAACTGCATTTCGAATTCGCCCGCCGCGCGGCAGCCGCCGGCAAGCACATCTATATCGAGAAGCCGATCGCCAACACCATGAGCGACGCGCTCGCCATTGCCGCGCTCGAAAACGCACGTGGCGTGCGCATCGTCATCGGCCATTGCGCGCGCCTGCTCAGCGGCATCCGCGCCATCCGCGGCGCCATCGATGCCGGCAAGCTCGGCAAACTCAGCCAGATCGAGGCCAATTTCTCCAACGACCGCGGCTTGCGGCTGACGCCGCAGGATTGGCGTTGGTACTCGATAAGTTCGCCCGGCGGTTCATTGAGCCAGATCGCCATCCACCAGTTCGACACGCTGCGCTATCTCGGCGGCGATATCGCGGCGGTCAGCGCCAGCGCCGGCCGCCATTCGCCGGCCGGCGCGGAGGTCGAGGATCAATGGATCGTGACCGTGCATTTTGCCGACGGCAAACTCGGCACGGTGGTGTCGAGCTGGACCAGCCCCGGCACCTTCAATGTGCGTGCGACCGGCGCCGACGCGTTGATGGCCTATGACATCGACCAGACGCATTGGGCGGCGCCGGAGCGGCTGCACGAGAACGCCACGCTTTATCTGCAGGCGAGGGGCAAGGGCCCGGGCGACCGCCAGGCACTCGGCGTGCCGGCCGGCAACATGTATCGCGACGAGTTGGACATGTTCGCCGGTAGCATCGCCAGCGGCGCGCCTTGCGAATTGTCGGCGGCGGACGGATGCCAGGCGGTCGCGGCGGTCTACGCGTCGCTCAAATCGGCGAAAGAGGGCAGCCGTCTCGTGCCCTTGGATGAAATCTTCGCTGCGGCGCAGGCGGAACTTGCAAGCAGTGACTTTGCAAAGCGGCGCGGTGCCGCCGGCGCACGATAGGACAGGTGGGCAAGGTGGCGGATCAAATCGAAGTCAAAAACGTCAGCTTCGAATACACGGTCGACAGCGGCCGTGTCTTGGCGATCAAGGACATCAATTTTTCCGTCCGCAATTCCGAATTCCTCTGCCTGCTGGGCCCGAGCGGCTGCGGCAAGACGACGATCCTGAATATTCTCGCCGGGCTGCTGCACCCGACCAGCGGCGAAATCCGCATCGGCGACGCGCCGCTCGACAGCAACCGGCAGAATCGAGGCGTCGTGTTCCAGGATTTTGCCCAGCTGTTTCCCTGGCGGACCGCGCGCCACAATGTCGAGTTCGGCCTTGAAATGCGCAAGGTGGACAAGGCGACGCGCCAGAAGACCGCGCTTGAATTCCTGCGCCTGGTCGGTCTCGAGAAATTCGCCGACGTATTTCCGCACCAATTGTCCGGCGGCATGCAGCAGCGTGTCGCGATCGCCCGCTCGCTTGCCTACAATCCGCAGGTCCTGCTGATGGACGAGCCATTCGCCGCGCTCGACGCCATGACGCGAGACGACATGCAGCTGTTGCTGACGGACGTGTGGCAAAAAACCAAGAAGACGATCGTCTACATCACCCACAACGTGTCGGAGGCCGTCTTCCTCGGCGACAAGGTGATCGTCCTCAACGCGCATCCGGGAACGATCAAGGCCGAGCTGACACTCGATCTGCCGCGGCCGCGCGATCCTTTGAGCGAGAGTTTCGTGGCGACGCAGCGCGAAATCATGGGTCACTTGCGATCACACTGACGGGAGGCAGATATGCGGAAGACGCTTGTTGCTGCAATCTTTGCGGGCCTGATTGCGATGCCGGCGATGGCCGCCGACGTCGTGGTGTTCTGCCCCGGTGCGGTGCAGTCGGTGGTGCGCGAACTGGTGAAATCCTACGAGCAGAAAACCGGCAACACGGTGAGATTCGAATTTGGCACCGCGGGTGCCGTCGCCAAGCGCGTCGCCGAAGGCGCGCAAGGCGATGTAGTGCTGGCGACCAATTCGGGTCTCGCCAAGCTCGCCACGCAAGGCAAGGTCGACGGCGCGAGCATCCGCGATCTCGGCAGCATGGGCGTCGGCGTCGCGGTCAAGGCAGGAGCTGCGAAGCCCGATATCCACGATGTCGAATCCTTCAAGAAATCCATGCTGGCGGCGAAATCGATCATGTATGCGAACCCGGCCAAAGGCGGGCAGAGCGGCATTCACATCGCCAAGGTGTTCGCCCAGATCGGCCTCGACAAGCAGATCGCGTCCAAGGTGCAGCTGCGCGACCGCGGACCGGACGGCCTGAAGGAAGTTGCCAAGGGCGAGATCGAAATCGGCCTCGGCCAGATCAGCGAAATCCTTGCCAACAAGGACGTTGTGCTGGTTGGGCCACTCCCGGCGGCCATCCAGGGCGCAGTGACCTTCTCTGGCGCGGTGCATGCCGGGTCCACGAACAAAAAGGCGGCCGAAGAGCTGCTCCAGTTGCTGGTCACGCCGGCCGCGAAAGAGAAGTTCAAGGCGCTCGGATTCACCGTGAGCTGAGCGAACAGCTGTTTCCGCGCCAGATCGCGGCGGCGATAGAATGATGGAGGAGGCGATGACGAGAAAATATCCGGCGCGGCGTGACGTTCTCGTAGGAGTCGGTGCGATGGCTGCAGGTGGCTTGCTGCCGTGTGGGGCGTGGGCGCAGGGCGCGGCGGCGCCCCTCAGTTTCGGCTACCAGACAACGTCCTGGGGCACCATCGGCATGCTGGTGGAGTCGCAGGATCTGTTCAAGAATGCCGGCGGCAATGTCACCATTCACAAGTTCGACGGCGGCAAGACCACGCGCGACGCCATGGTTGGCGGGCGCATCGACGTGGGCGTCCTCGGCAGCACGCCTTTCGTGGTCGGTGCCGCCAAGGGCGACATGGTGGCGATCGGCATGTCGATGTATGCGGGCAAGACCGACTCGATCGTGGCCGGCAAAAAAACCGGCATCAAGTCGATCGCTGAACTGAAGGGCCGCCGCGTTGCCTCTCAACTCGGCTCGGCCACCGACCACGTGTTCCAGGATAAGATCCTGCCGAAGTTCGGGCTGACGCGCGCGGACGTGCACGTGGTCAACATCCCCCATCAGAATCACATTGCCGCCCTGGCGTCGGGTTCGGTCGACGCCTTTGCCGGCGTCGAGCCGTTTCCCTCGCTCGCCGAGGTGGAGGGGATCGGTGTCGCGCTCATCGACTATTCGGGCTTCGATATCCTGCCTGTAATTTTGACCGCCAACCGGCCGGTGGTCGAGACCAAGCGCGCCGCAGTGGTGGCGCTGCTGCGCGGCTGGCTCGCCGGCGTCAAGCTGTTTCAATCCGACCCGCAGAAATCGGCGGAGGTCGTGTTCGGCTTCTTCAAGTCGCAGGGGTTCAGCGTCAGCGCGACCGTGGTGAAGCGGATGCTGTCGAAGCTCGACGTGACGCCGACTTACAAGCCCGGGCTGCGCGAATATCTGGCCGACGAGGCGAAGCAGCTGATGGCGCGGAACGCAATCGCCGCGATGCCGGACTGGAGCAAGATCCTCAACACCGATCTCATGCAAGAAGCGATGAAGACGTAGCGAGCGAGAGACCCATGACCCCGATCCGCAGCATCGCCTTCGTCGGCCTCGGCAATATGGGCGTGCCGATCGCGGCGCAATTGGCGGCGAAGGGCTTTGCACTCGCGCTGTATGACCGTCGGTCCGAAGCCACACGTACATTCGCCGCCGCTCACGGCGGCCGCGCGGCGACGAGTTTGGCGGATGCCGCGCGCGACGCCGACGCCGCCATCACCATGCTCCCCGATGACGCAGCCGTTCGCGACGTCGTCTTGGGCGAGGACGGCCTGGCGCAGGCGTTGACGCCCGGCGCGACGGTCATCGATATGGGCACGTCCGATCCATGCGCGACCATCGAAGTCGGCGCCGAACTCGCCAAACGCGGCATTCATTATGTCGATGCGCCGGTCATGGGCGGCGTCGTCTTCGCCAAGGACGCCACGCTCGATGTAATGGCCGGCGGCAACGACGCCGATGTCGAACGCTGTCTGCCGGTCTTTGCGGCAGTCGGCCGCCAGGTCTTCCGCTGTGGCGCGCTCGGCTCGGGTCATGCGCTCAAAGCGCTCGCCAACTATGTCAACGCGTGCGCGCTGGTGAACCTGATCGAGGCGCTCGCCATCGGGCGGAAATTTGGGCTCGACAGCGAGATCATGGCCGACGCGCTGGTGCATATGTGCACCGGCCGCCAGCATCCACTGGAAAAGAAAGTGATCCCACAGGTGCTTACGCACAAATTCGCGACCGGCATGGCGCTCGGCCTGATCGCCAAGGACGTGTCGATCGCCGCCAAATTCGGTCATTCGATCGGCGCCATGACCCCGCTCGCCGATCGCGTTCGTGAAATCTGGGTCAGGGCCGCGGCCGAGATCGGCGGCGACGCCGATCAAACCGAAGTGGCCCGGCTGTGGGAAAACGGCAATGGAATAATGCTGTAATACAAACGCATAAAGCTCAAAACTGGGAGGACATCATGACCAAGATCGGACTGCCACGGCGCGACTTTCTCGCCATTACCGGCGCGGCGATGGCCGCATCGGCGCTGCCCAAGGCTGCCCGCGCGCAAGGCGCGATGGCGCCGCTGAATTTTGGCTTCCAGGAAACGTCCTGGGGCACGATCGGCATGATCGCGGAGTTGGAAGACCTGTTCAAGAAAGCCGGCGCCAACGTCAATATTCTGAAATTCGACAGCGGCAAGACCACGCGCGATGCCATGATCGCCGGGCGCGTCGACGTCGGCGTGATCGGCGCGACGCCGTTCATTATCGGCGCGGCAAAAGGACAATTGGAAGCGGTCGCGGTCGCGCTCTATGCCGCCAAGACGCAGTCGGTCGTCGCCAGTGTGAAATCCGGCGTCAAATCGGTGAAGGACCTCAAGGGGCGAAAAGTGGGCTCGCAGCTCGGCTCCGCCACTGACTTCGTATTCCAGAACAAGATCCTGCCGAAATTCGGCCTGTCGAAGTCGGACGTGCAGATCATCAACGTGACGTTCCAAAATCATCTATCGGCGCTTGTCGCCGGATCGATCGATGCCTTCGCCGGCGTCGAGCCGTTCCCCTCATTGGCGGAAGTCGAGAACATCGGCAAGGTTCTGGTCGACTACAGCGAATTCGACCTGCAGCCGGTTATCCTCGCCGCCAACAAACCGGTCGTCGACGGCAAGCGCGACGCGGTGGTCGCCCTGCTACGTGGCTGGCTCGCCGGCGTGAAGGAATTTAACGACCATCGCGAGCAAGCCACGCAAATCGTGCTCAAGTATTTCAAGAAGAAGGGCTTCACGGTCGACGACAGGGTGATGAAGCTGATGTTGACCAAGATCGACGTCAATCCGAACTATACGCCGGCTCTTCGAGGTTATCTGGAGGCGGAATCCAAGACCCTCGTAAGCCAGAACAAGCTCTCTGCGGTTCCGGATTGGAGCAAGCTGCTCAACCGCAGTCTGCTGCAGGCCGCCGGCGCCAAAGCCTGACCGCACGCGATGAGACGGGCACTATCGATCGGCTTGCCGCTCGCCACATTCGCGGCGATCGCAACGGCTTGGGAGATTCTCGCCGTCTATGGCGGGTTTCCGCCGAAGCTAGTGCCCGGTCTCGGCATTATTGTCGAAACGTTCTTTCGTCTCGCCGGCAACGGTATTCTGTTGGCGGCGACCGTGGCGACGCTCTATCGCCTGGTCGCCGGTTTCCTTTTTGCCGCCGTGATTGGCGTTGCCGTGGGTATCGCCATGGGCCGGCGGCAGTGGATCGAGGACACGCTGCTGCCGCTTGTCACATTTTTCTATCCGATTCCCGGTCTCGCTTATGCGCCGCTGTTCGTTCTGTGGTTCGGACTGGGCGACTTCCCGACCATCCTGCTGGTCGGAATTTCGTCCTGCTTCACCGTCATCATCAATACCTGGAAGGGCGTCAAAACGGTCAGACCGGTCTGGCTGCGTTCGGCACAGGTGATGGGTGCGCAGGACCGCGAGATGTTCTGGCGTGTCGTGGTGCCGGGAGCGTTACCTTATATCCTGGTTGGCCTGCGGCTCGGCCTGGCGCAGGCCTGGCGCCTGCTCATCGCCGTCGAAATGCTGATGTCCGTGCAGCGCGGTCTCGGCTGGCTGATTTTCGGCGCACAGACTTTTCTCAATACCGACGTCATGCTGGCCAGCATCGCCACCATCGGCATGATCGGCATCTTGCTCGAACGTCAGCTGTTCACTCGCATCGAGCGTTTGACCGTGGTGCGCTGGGGCATGGTGACGGCATGAAAAGCTTTTCCGCGATTGCCTTCGCACGCGGGCTGGCCGGCGTCGTTGTGCTGCTCATCGTCTGGGAAGGTTTTGCGCGCAGCGGCATGTATTCCACCGCGATGACGCCGCCGATCGAATCGGTGGCGCGGACCGCGTGGCGGATGCTCGCCGACGGTAGCCTGATTGAGAATGCGCTTGTCACCTTGCTGCGGGTTTTTATCGGCCTGGGGATTTCATTCGCGATCGCGGTGCCGCTCGGCGTACTCATGGCGCGCTATTGGGTAGCCGAGCGAATCTTCCAGCCGGTGCTGAGCGTGCTGCTGCCGATCCCCTCGCTTGCCTGGGTGCCGCTGTTCGTGCTGTGGTTCGGCATCGGCAACGTCGCCACCATCCTGGTTGTGATCTATGCCGCGTTCTTTCCTTTGGTCTACAGCATGTGGACCGGCGTGCGCGCGGTCAACCCACTCTGGCTGCGCGCGGCGACGGTGATGGGCGCCGACGAAGCGACGCTGTTCCGCAAGGTGATCTGGCCGGGCTCATTGCCCTATGTCATCAATGGGTTGCGGCTGTCGTTCGGTCGTGCCTGGATCGGCGTTATCGGCGGCGAACTGCTGGCAAGTCCGCAGCTCGGTCTTGGCGAGATCATCTTCAATGCCAAGGAATTTCTCGAGGCCGGGGTCATGCTCTCGACGCTGGTCGTCATCGGCGCGATCGGCGTGTTCTTCGAGCGCTTTGTGTTTCAGGCGATCGAGTCAGTCACCGTACAGCGTTGGGGAATGGATTCGGTGTCAAATGCCTAGCTGCAGCCAATATAAGCATTTCTTGAGTACGTGTGTGTGTGAGCGCTTTGAAATTTACGACTATGATTCGCTGGATCAGCTTCAAAGCGCGTATTTAAAATTTGTCGACGAACTGCTCATTCGTATCGGGCCAACTACGTGAGGCAAAGAGGGCGGGACTTCGCCCAGCACTCTTTGCTCAATGGATTGATCGTTGGTCTAACTTGGTGACAGGAAATTCGCTCGCCCCGACGCGGGCCGGCACGGCGCGCAACGTCTATGGTCTTGCCGGCCATCTGATTGTGAAGGCGATCGACCCTGGCACGGCTGTGCGCGAATATATCTGGTTCGAAGACATGCCGCCGGCGGTCATCGCCGATGTCGATACGATGACGCCGCACCTTAATTATGTACATGCTGACCGGCTAAATCGTCCGATCAGGATGACGGACGATTTGAAAAACATGGTTTGGGACGCAACCCGCTGACCGTTCGGCGACGCGCAGTCGATCACGGGATCTGCCTCGAACAACCTCGCTTAGATTCCATAGCCGCACTTTGGCCCTCGGCAGCAGCTATCGAGAATAAAGAAATAAATCGCGTTTGCACCAGTGAGTTTCTCTTTGCTCAAGGGTTCGCTTCTGCGCCGATCGGATGGTTAGTCCTTGATCATGCACGGTTGGGTGCCAAACATAGTTGTGCATGTCTACTCATTATTTCGTGCTCACCTGGACTGGAGCGCTTGGGATCTCTTAGATGCGGTTCGATTCCCTTTTGTGTCCTAAAATTTGTGGGTAGTTTTTACGGGTACGAGAAAATCGATTTTATTTTTCACGCGGTTATTCAATTGGTTAGGTAAAATGTTCGATTCCGCCCCTGGCACCATCCAACTGAAGAAGTCTTTCACTTCAATAAGATGAGCCCATTCAAGCTGTTGCGCTTGCCCGACTGTGCTACAGGGGTGAGCAACAATGCTATTTCGATTGGTCCGTCCGGTGAAGCGTACAGGCTCACGTTACGGTCAATTTGTCCGCCGCATTCCGTCCGTGTGAGAAGCAAGGCAGTCGGCCTGAAACTCTCCATTCCGGTTGGCGGAGAAACGCAAACCGTCATCCTCTCGCCACGCGCACAGTCGGTGCGGCTGTCACTCCGCACGGACGATCCCGCCGAAGTGAAGGCCCGCTTGGCGGCGGTGGATGCGTATCTGGAAAACTTCTGGCGTGCTCTCCGCGAAGATGCACCAGCAAGCCTCACCCACCGGCAGGCAACGGCTCTCGCAGGCGAGCTTTACCATGCATGGGTGAATGGCGAGGGCCGTGAGCGCACCATGGCGATTGTTCACACGCCCGGTGTCGGATGGCAGCGAGAATACAATACGCACGTCAGCGATGCCGAATGGGAAGCCGTTCTGAGCAACTGGGAGAAGATCGGCGGGACAGCTAAGCCAAGTGAATGGGACAAACCTTTAAGCGCGATAGGTGTGCAGAGCGGGTTGGAAGATTCATTGGGTCCGACAGTTGACCCCAGCGAGTTGGAGAAACCGTTAGGCGCAATTGTGGATCGGCTAACGGCCTGTCATCGGACGGTCGGTGGGCCGTTTGCCAAGGTGGACGCCGAGCTGACCGTCACAGCGCTCGCTGCGCCCTCATTCCGAGAGTGGCCGGAGAATCGTCGTCCAACAGCGCAGAGTGACACAGATGGGCCTGTTTATTCGTCGTCAGATAATTTGAGACAGATGGCGGTGTGAACGTCAGGGTCGCACGGTGCGCTTCCCGCCGTAATGCGTGATCGCTATTTAACTTTCCTTCGCATAATTTTGCCGAGCGGTCGCTTGACGACCGGTCTGCTTTGCGTAGGCCGCAATCGGCTGCGGCCAGCCGGTCAGATAGCCCTGCATCGCGTCGCAGCCTTCCTGCACCAGGATCGCATGCTGGATTTCGGTCTCGACGCCTTCCGCCAGAATCGGAACTTCAAGGCTATGGCCGAGACCGATGATCGCGCGGACGATGACCAGCGAGTGGCGGTTGTGATCCAGGTCGCCAATAAAAGCGCGATCGATCTTGATCCGATCGAAGGCGAACGAGTGCAAATATGACAAGGAAGAATATCCCGTGCCGAAATCGTCCAATGCGATCTGTACGCCGAGTGATTTAAGCCGGCGCAGGATTGAAACCGCCCGCGAAAAATCGTTGATCAACACACCCTCGGTGATTTCGAGCTCAAGGCGGCCCGGCGCAAGCCCAGTTTCGAGCAGGATTGAATGAACGAGGCTCGGCAGGTCGCAATGGTAGAACTGAACCGGAGAGACGTTGACCGCAATGGTCAAGAGATGCGGCCATGACGCCGCCTCCTGGCAAGCCTCGCGCAGGACCCATTCACCAATCGGAATGATGAGGCCGCTTTCCTCGGCAATCGGGATAAATGTGCCGGGAGAGACCATGCCGCGTGTCGGACACCGCCAGCGGGCCAGGGCTTCAAAGCCGACGGTTTCGCCGGTCATTCGCACCTGCGGTTGGTAATGCAAAAGCAGTTCGCCGCGCGCGACGGCCGATCGCAAATCGCTTTGCAATGCGAGCCGCTCGCCTCGCTGAGTGCTCATTTCAGGTTCGAAGAATAGTACCGATCCACGCTGTTCGGTTTTGGCGCGATAGAGGGCGGTATCTGCGTTGACCATCAGCGTCTTCACGTCGGTTCCGTCCGTCGGATAGACCGCGCCCCCAATGCTAAGGCCCATCTGCAGCGGCCGACCATCGATCTCGAAGTCATCTTTAAAACTAGCGAGCACGCGTTCGGCGAGCGCCTTGGCGGCCGCCGGCTGCGCGCCGTCCGTCACGATCAGCATAAACTCGTCGCCGCCGACGCGTGCCAGGAAAGCGCAGGCGGCGGCCGCTTGCAGGCGGCGGGTAATCTCGCGCAGCAGCTCATCGCCAACCAAATGTCCGAACAGGTCGTTGACTTCCTTGAAGCGGTCGAGATCGACGCTCAGAATGGCAAACTGCTCTTTGTTCGCCGCTGCCCGTTCGAACGTGGCGCCAAACTGTTCGTTGAAAGCCGCCCGGTTCGGCAGGTCAGTCAATGTATCGTGGTGCGCCAAATGCGCGATGCGTTGTTCCGTGCGTCGGCGCTCCGTCACGTCGTCGAGCACGGTCACCAAATATTGCGCGTCTCCGTCATCATCCCGGATAGCGATGCTCTTAGCCGTTGCCAGGCGAATGCCATTGCTGGGGGTGTGGACCAAATGGTCTTTGACGATGATTGGCCCCTGCGAGTGCAACGTCTCGTTATTCTCGGCGGCGATGAATTTGGCGTGTTCCGCCGAATAAATTTCGTCGACGGTCTTGCCGATGATTTCCGTGCGGGAAACACCGAGAAGCTCCTCGCAGGCGCGGTTGATCAAGCTATAGCGGCATTGATTCGCATCTTGTGTCGAGCTCGGGACGTCCTTCACCAATATCGCGGCCGGAACATGCTCGATGATTGTATCGAGGAATTTTTGCATACGATGCAGCTGTTCATCGGCGTGCTTGCGCTCGGTGATATCTTCATGCGTGGCGACCCAGCCGCCGTCCGCCATCGGCTGATTTACGGTGGAAATAAAGCGGCCGTCGCTTAGTGTTTCCACGCTGCCCATGACCTTCCCCTGGGCCATTTTGTTCCGGATGTCATCGACGTATTCTTCTGGGTTGCCGGAAAAGGTTCCGTTCGCGGCACGGTATTTGACAAGGTCGAGAACCGCGCAGCCCGGCTTCGCCAAAGCCTGCGGAAAACCATAGATCTGCCGGTGGCGATCATTGCAAACCATGAGCCGGGACGCCGAGTCGAACATGGCCAGCCCGTGGCACATGTTATTAAGCGCTGTATCTAGTCGAAGGTTTTGCTCACGGAGCTTTCTTCCGACCAGCCACACACAGACCACAACGACGAGGCCGACCACGAGTGCTATGATGAGTGCCGCGCCGATTATGGTAATAGCGGCGTCTTGCCAATTGGCGAGAGCGCTGGCTACCGTCGTGGTAACCACCACCGCAACAGGGTAATGCGCGAGTTTCCGAGCTGAAATCAGCCGTTCCTGACCATCGATCACGCCGATTTGCCGGTGCTCGCCATGGTCGGATGTTGCCAGCGTTTTCAAGAACCCGCTCTGGGCAAAGGACTGCCCTATGGTCCTTGCTTGATGCGGATAGCGAACCAGCAGGATGCCATCGCGACGGAACAGCGCAATCGTGCTACTCGGCCCACTCGCGATAGTCTGAAATAGTTGCTCGAAGTACTGCAACTTTATAACGCCCATCACCACACCCAAGAACTTGCCGTTCGGGGCGGTGAACTTGCGCGCGATCGGGACCACCCAGGACCCGGTCGCGGGATTGCGTATGGGGGCGCCCACCCAGGAGGTAAGGCGTGGGTTGGCGGTGAATGCCCCGTGAGGGTCCTGCTCGGGAACCTTCATATCCGGGATTGGCCAAGAGCGGGAGAAGTTGATCAGTTTTCCTTCTGCATCCGTAAACACAACGGCATCGATATATGGCAATGCACTGACACGATCTTTGAGACGTTGGTGCGTGTCAAAGCCGGACATCTGCCGCTCAAAATCTTTTGCCGACGCGATGCCGAGGCTTTGCATCCGCTCAATCTCGGACGCCTGGATAAGCTCTAAAGACTGAAGGCTAAGATCGATCTGCTCGGCGAGCACGAATGTTAGATTCCCTAGCGCGCGCTCTTTTTCGGCGATGTCGCGGTTGCGAAGATCTGAAAGTAGGCTAGCCGTCACCGCAATGACTAGCGCGACCAAGATGATTCCACAGATGACGATTAATTGGATCGGACGCGCGTACCATGGCGTCCGCGGGGCCGCTGAATTGTCCCTGGCATGCGCTGGGCTCCCAGGCGCTGCTTGCCCACCATGGCTTCCAGTTGTGTTAAGTTGCGCGATGACGCCACCCATCCGCAAATTCATACGCAATTCGTAATTAGACCAATTTAATAACGAATGATTTTAAATCCTAAATTAAAGACAATGCTAATGGATTCCTAATATGCAACAGATCTAAAATTCGTTTTCTAAATTGACGTGCCGGTGATACTGCCCTCCACGAAGCGGAGGCCCTCACATTATCATTGCAATAACGAGATTACGCCTTAAGGCGAGCTGGAATACCGCTGCTGCTAGAACTGTTTCCAATCCAGCTCGCCGTCGACGGCGGCGGCTGTCTGCATGCGGCGGGCCGGTCCGTGCGCATTTGCTGCCGCGGGAGCGCGTTTACAGATATCCTGTTTAGTATCGTGCAATCCGACTATGATGCGAATGGTTGAGTGATCTGGCTTTAATGGCCTTATTTTTCATGACGTTGAAGCTTACAACAAGATTTCCTTGCGATGGATGTTAGTTCAGGCGCGGCCTAATGGGGACGCCTCGTCGAGCTCATCCGCGTGAACAATTCTTGGCGAAAATGGCGTTGCGGAACGTCTGATCGGCACACTACGTCGCGAGTGCCTAGACCAAATGGTCATCACTGGCGAGGCGCACCTGCGGCGAATTCTTTCCGCCTATGCAGCATATTACAATCAAGCACGCACTTGGCATTACAGAAAGATGCGCCCTTGTACCGAGCCGTCCAACGATCTGGCACCATTGTCGCTATTCCGATCTTGGCGGGGCTGCATCATCAATACGTCCGGATATGATTTTCGGAAAGGACAACGGTTCTGTGCATGGCGGGCCGGCCCGTTGAAACTGGGCCAACACCTTGCGAACATGAACATGGGTCAATCCAGTAGCGCTAGCGATATCTAATTACCGCGATCACTGAAATTTTTCCGGCAATGCCGCAACTTGGCGTCCGTCAGGCCGCCGATTACCGCAAAAATTTTTAAACTGGCTTATTGATCGACATTGTGGATTTAGGTCCTCTGGTAATTAAGTACTTTGGCAATGTTCCTGCATTAATGTTTCGGATTTGAAATTTGCAGCCAAATGCGACTGCGAGAAGCGGACGCTCGCCCATGAACCACGTCATCTCTCAAGTCACCGTGGCCCCACCCGCCATTCCCTCCCGTCCCGATGCCGCCGAGGACATCCGCGCCGCAGGCGCCGTGAATACGGCGGCGCGAACGGAATTCATCAGCTTCGCCATCGGCGACGACCAGTATGGCGTTGACATCATGGCGGTGCGCGAAATCAAGGGCTGGTCGAACGTCACCCATCTGCCGAAGCAGCCGGACTACGTACGCGGCGTGCTTAACCTGCGCGGCGTCATCGTGCCGATCCTCGACCTGCGTTGTCGCTTCGGCGAGGGGCTGACTGAAACGACGCCGCTGCACATCGTCATCATCGTCCAGATCGACGGCCGCCAAGTAGGTCTGATCGGGGACCGCGTGCTCGATATTGTGTCGATCGAAGCCGAGCAGATTCAGCCGGTGCCGCGCGCCACGCAAAGCAACAGTACAGACTTTCTGTCCGGTCTTGTCACGCACGACAACACCATGATCGCGCTGATTGATCTGCCGAATCTGTTGGCCGACGCCAAAGATATCGCCGCGTGATGGGGCCCACGATGCAGCAAGTTTCGTTATTCGAGTTCGATTCAAATGAGGTGACTGAAATATCGCAGACGCTCATGCGACCGCGTTGCACGCGTGAACCTGTGAGCAAGACTGAATCAAGCGCTAAGCCTGGAGTCGAGCCGGGAAGGAAATGACCAATGATTGCTCTGTGGACGAATCTTAAGCTGCAAGCCAAGTTCGCGCTGATTATCGGCGTCGGCATCCTAACGTTCGCAGCGTCGGCTGTAGCCGTTATCGGCTACCTCGAATATTCGAATATCGAACAAAAGCTGCAGGCCTTCTCGGAGAGAGAGCTGAGCTCACTGAATTCGCTGGTCGATAGTGCAATGCGGGCGCGACTGAATGATCCACAGGACGTCGCCATCAAGGTGTTCAACGCGTGGTTTGAAAGCCGCAACAAGGAATATGACGGCAAACTTTGGAGTGTCTGGGGCCCAAAGACGGCGGCCTATATGGCGCAAACGGCTCCCAAGGAACCAGCAAAGACGGCGCGCGATGCTGTCGACGAGGAGGCATTGCGCACGGGCAGACCGGTTGGCCGTTTCGTTGGCGATACCTATCGATACAGCATCCCTATCGTGTGGGGCGTTTCGACGGTTACCAAGCAGGAGATCTGTGCCGGATGCCATGCGTCGGCTATCGGCGAGAACAATGGCAGCGTGGTGAACGTATTTTCGAGCAGCGTGCCGACGACTAAAGACTTTGCCGCATTGCGACAGCATATCTTGTTGCTGGTAGCCGGCGCGCTGGCGGGACTCTTGCTTATGCTGTTGGCGATCTGGTCGATATTCGGCGGCGTCGTTGCCTACCCGATCCACAAGATCGCGACGGTTCTGACCGATCTTACCAATGACCGCATCGTTGACGTGCCGTTTGCGAACCGCGGTGATGAAGTGGGCGAGATCGCCAGGGCTACCGAGGTGTTTAAGCATTCGGTCGCCGAGAAGGTCATCAATCTCCGGGTGCGCTCGGCGCTCGATGTAGTCAGCGCGAACGTGATGTTGGCCGACGGCGACTACAACATCTTGTATATGAACACAACCATGCAGGACATGTTGCGCGAGGCCGAACCCGAGCTGCGCAAGGTTCTGCCGGCGTTCGACGCGGGCACGCTGATCGGTGTCAGCATGGACGTGTTCCACAAGAACCCGGCGCATCAACGGCGAATTCTGGATTCGCTAACGGGCATGCATGAAACTCACATCACGGTCGGCAGCCAGAAGTTCCACCTTGTCGCCACACCGGTCATCGACCAGCACGGCAAACGCGCCGGTACGGTTGTGGAATGGAAGAACGAGACGGTCGAGAAGGCGATCGAGACCGAGATCGCCGGTATTGCCGAAGCCGCGGTCGGTGGCGATTTCTCCAAGCGCATCCCGATCGAAGGCAAGAAGGACTTCATGCTCAACCTTGCCAAGACGATGAATTCGCTTTGCGACAATATCGCCGGCGTGGTTGAAGACTTGGTGAGAATGTTTGGTTCGCTCGCCGGCGGCGATCTCACGCAACGCATCACCGCCGACTACCAGGGCAATTTTGCGGTCCTGAAGGACAATGCCAACAAGACCGCCGAGCGCATCGGCGCCACCATCGCGGAGATCAAGGCCTCGGCACAGGAGGTGACCAACGCTTCGGCCGAGATATCGACCAGCACCACCGACCTGTCGCAGCGTACCGAGGAGCAGGCGGCGAGCCTGGAACAGACCTCGGCGTCGATGGAGGAAATCTCGGCGACTGTAAAAAACAACGCCGAGAACGCCCAGCAGGCTAACGCGTCGGCCAGCGCGACGCGCGATGTCGCCGGTCGCGGCAGCCAGGTGGTCGCCCAAGCGGTCGAGGCCATGGCCAAGATCGAGGATTCCTCGCGCAAGATCTCCGACATCATCGGCGTCATCGACGAGATCGCACGGCAGACCAACCTGCTCGCGCTCAATGCGGCGGTGGAAGCGGCCCGCGCCGGCGAGGCCGGCCGTGGCTTCGCGGTCGTCGCCTCGGAAGTCCGCAGCCTGGCGCAGCGCTCCTCGCAAGCGGCCAAGGACATCAAGGACCTGATTACCAACTCGAACGGCCAGGTCAAGGACGGCGTCGAACTCGTGAACCGCGCGGGAGCCTCGCTCACCGAGATCGTCGATTCGATCAAGAAGGTGGCCGAAATCGTCGCCGACATTGCCAACGCCAGCAATGAGCAGGCGACCGGCATCGAGCAGGTCAACAAGGCGCTCACCCAGATGGACGAGGTGACGCAACAGAACTCTGCCCTGGTCGAGGAGAACGCGGCCACCGCCAAGACGCTGGAGCACCAGGCCAAGGCGATGGACGAACGGGTGGCCTTCTTCAAGCTCGATAGCGCGGCCGATGGTCCGCCGATGGCGAAGCCTGCTGCCGCGGCCGAACAGCACGCCGCCGCTGCGCCGAGAAAGCAGCCGACCGCAACGCCGAAGCGTGCGGCCGCTGCCGGCGGCAGACCGGTTCGCCGCATGCAGGCCGCGCTCGCGACCGCCGTCAACAGCGAGCCGGACTGGAAAGAGTTCTAGTCTGGGAGTGAGTTGAGACCGACCGCAACCAAAATTGTTGCGGTTGCGGCCGGGCGTCATTCTTAAATTTCAAGCCGTCCAATGCAGAACACAGCGATGAAGACCTCGGTCAAATTGACGAAAAAAGTGACGCGTTATGGATAGGCTTCTGCGGAACAACGTTCCGCGCCCCACATAATCCATTTTGATGGCCCACGCTTTCTGGGGCCCTATTAGCGATATCCACGCTTGAATTTTGGAATATCAGTCGCCGCGACTGATTGCCAATGTTTATAACTAATTGATTTCAGGGTCTTAAATGCAATTTTGGCCTCAGTCGCAGAGAAAACTTTCGTGGCTATGACCTGCCACTGAACTTTCATCCAGCGGCGATTAGAGCCTCAGCCAACGTTACGCCCTTCACCGCTAGCACGCACGTTGACGTGTTGCAGCGACTCTTTGAGGTGTCTGACATCCAAAGAGTGTTGGTGAGCGTTGCCTTACGAAAGCGACGCTGAGACGGGCGCAAAAAGCTATGGGCGTCAAAGCCCGGCATCGAGGTGAGCGCGGCACTGGTGGACGCGGTGAGTGGGTGTGGGAAATGCCCGAACAGATCAAGCTGCGGCGGACGGATATCGATGGTGACTAGCGCGTGTTCTCAAATTAAAAATTGCGATAGAGCAGCTATTCTGGCAGAACATCAAAAATGATTGTCTAGTATCGACTGAATATGGGGCAGGTTCTCAATGCCGACCACATGTCCAACTTGCGACGGTAGCGGTATTCAAACGTGCTCAACTTGTAGCGGGACAGATAGAAAATCTCCGACGCCCCGCCTTGATCCTCGAGGTGCGTCTTCGAGTTGCGGCTTCTGCAATGGGAGCGGCCGAATAAGGTGTGGAACGTGCGGAGGCCGGGGAAGGCTTGGTTGATCGGCGCCAAGTCAAATTAGGGACACTACCAAAGCCCCAATCGGATCAGTCTCCGGCGTTCCAGGCACTGGCAAGAATCGGGTACCGGAGGCCAAGGGGTCCATTGCCCGAGACTTTGAGCGCCCTGCTTGAAAAAAAGCGGCAAGTATAGACGGCATACCAATGGCTTACGCAAGACGCTCATATGAGCGCCTTGCTGAGCACCTAAGGGAGTCTGGCAGCAAGATTTAACCCATTCTCGATAGTTACGAGCCGAAGCCAGTGTGCAACTGGCTCACCTGGAATCAGAACGATATTTCAATGGCATACGTGTTCGCTTCTTTGCCCTGAGAGGGGCGCCATTTTTCGTTATGTTCGCTACACCTGCTCGGCGTTGAGATAAGCGAGTCGCGCGCCGCAGAAGGCGCAGATCAATCCGAGACCGAGCGCGATCAGCCCCGCGATCACGTCCACCGTGCCGCCGAGGTCGCCGGTCTTGCTCATGACGCCGCCGGCGGTGGCAACCGCGAACACCAGCGCTATCAGAAAACGCCGCGCGATCTGGTAGACGAAATCGCGTTCGCGGGCTGCCGCGATCAGATAGGCGCCGGTACCCAAGCCGCCGACAAAGCCGGCGCCGCCGATCGCCCACCAGGCTAGGGCCGAGGCGAGCTGCTGCTTGTTGTTGGCGGCGGCGTCGCGCAGCGCCGCGTCGAGCCCGACACCGAACACGGTGAGCACGATGTGCACCACCAGCGCCGCGAAGACGCCGCAGGCGATGGCGGCGGCGTAGTGCAGGCGGCGGAGGATGTCGGTGTCCATGAGCATAATCCAATAGCGCCCGCGCCACCGAAGGGAAAGGGGTGTACGGCGCGTTGCCTCGATCGCCCGCGGTAATATGGCGAACATCGGCGCCCGTCCGGGCGCTATTCTTGGCAGGGGCGTGCGGCGAGGGCAGCGATGGCGGCCGAGCAGGCAATCGTTGAGACCGACATCCCGGCGCGGCTCGACCGGCTGCCCTGGGGGCGTTTTCACAACCTGGTAGTGGCCGCGCTCGGCGTTACCTGGATTCTCGACGGGTTGGAGGTGACGCTCGCGGGCTCGCTGGCGGGCGCATTGAAACAAAGCCCCGTCCTGCAATTCTCCAATGCCGATATCGGGCTTGCCGCCAGCGCCTATCTCGCCGGCGCCGTGCTGGGCGCGCTGCTTTTCGGCTGGCTCACCGACCGGCTCGGCCGCAAGAAACTGTTTTTCATCACACTGACGGTCTATCTGATCGCCACAGCGGCGACCGCGACCTCATGGAATCTCGCCAGCTTTGCGCTCTTTCGATTTCTCACCGGCGCCGGTATCGGCGGCGAATATGCCGCGATCAATTCCACAATCCAGGAGCTGATCCCGGCGCGGGTGCGCGGCTGGAGCGACCTCGTCATCAACGGCAGCTTCTGGGTCGGCGCGGCAATCGGCGCGCTCGGCTCGCTGGTGCTGCTCGATCCGGCGGTAATTAATCCGGAAGTCGGTTGGAGGCTCGCCTTCCTCATCGGGGCGAGCCTCGCCTTGGTGATATTCTTCATGCGGCTGTGGATTCCGGAAAGTCCGCGCTGGCTGATGACACATGGCCGCGCCGAGGAAGCGCGGCGCGTGATCGCCGGCATCGAGGCGCGCTTTGACGGCCTGCCGTCCGCACACGATTTGCCGCGTGTGCGCCTGCGCGCGCGCAGGTCGACGCCGTTGTGGGAGGTGGCGCGGACGCTGTTCCAGCGCCACCGCCAGCGCACGCTGGTGGGCCTGAGCCTGATGGCGTCGCAGGCGTTCTTCTACAACGCCATTTTCTTCACCTACGCGCTCATCCTCACCGATTTCTATCACGTGCCGTCGGACCATATCGGCTGGTATCTGTTGCCCTTCGCAGCGGGAAACTTCCTCGGGCCCGTATTGATCGGCCGGCTGTTCGACACGCAAGGGCGGCGGCCGATGATCGCCTTCACCTACATCGTCTCCGGCGTGCTGCTCGCCGGCACCGGTTATCTGTTTGCGCGCGACTTGATCACGGCGGAAACACAGACGTTTTGCTGGATGGCGATCTTCTTTTTTGCTTCCGCCGCGGCGAGCTCAGCCTATCTCACCGTGAGCGAGACCTTTCCGCTGGAAATCCGCGCGCTCGCCATTGCCTTCTTCTACGCGGTCGGCACCGGCATCGGCGGCATCATCGGTCCCTGGCTGTTCGGCGCGCTGATCGACACCGGTTCGCGCATGAGCGTGTTCGGCGGCTATCTGTTCGGCGCCGCACTGATGATCGCCGGCGGGCTGGTGGCCTGGCGCTGGGGCGTAGCCGCCGAGCGCAAGCCCCTGGAAATGGTGGCGAGGCCGCTGACGTTTATCGATATCGACTGAACGGCTTCAAACGGCTACCGACGGCAGGGATAGGCGTCCCTGAGCGCAAACAACAACGCATGTCCCAACGAGATATCGGTCGAGCCGCTCGTCTTGCGCGCCCAACGCATGACAACTTCGGTCGCCTGGTCGAAGGTCAATTTCGCGACGGGGCCCGGCAGGCAAAACAGTTTGTCGTCCAAGCTTATGTTGTAGGCGACCACTCCGTCGATGGCGCCGAACATATAGGCCTTGTTTATTTCCAGATCCTTCGGGGTCTTGGGATGTTGAAATTGTCCCAGCGTCACGCTCTGCGCCTGCGCGCGGGGACAGAGCATTAGGCCGATAAGCGCAGCCGCCGCGGCTATCGTTACGATCCGCGCATGTCCGAGCATTGTCCAGGCTCCTTCTTCACGCAGACCGCTCAAGCGGCCAGTTCGCGCATGATCTTATACAGCCGCGCCTGGCCTTCGAAGCCGATGCCGGGGCGGTCGGACAGTGAAATGTAGCCGTTCGCGATTATGGCGTCGTCGGCAAAGCCGCCGAAATCGCGGAATACGCCCGGATAGGACTCCGCGCCGCCGAGGTCGAAGCCGGCGGCAATGGCGAGCGACATCTGGTTGCCGCCGTGCGGGAACAGCGCCGCGCGCGGCCAGCCGTGGCGCTGGAGCATGTCGAGCGTACGCGCGTATTGCACGATGCCGTAGGCCTGTGGCGGGTCGATCTGGATGACATCGTTGCGTTCAGGTCTGAGGCCGCCGAAGCGTACCAGGTTTGCCACGTCCTGCGTCGAGAATAGGTTCTCGCCGGTCGACAGCGGCGGCGCGTAAAGGCCAGCGATCTCGGCGAGCAGCGCGTAGTCGAGCGGATCGCACGGCTCCTCGAACCAGCGCAATTTGAACGGCGCCAAGCCGCGTGCATAAGCAAGGGCATCCGTACGATCGAATTTCGAATTGGCGTCGACCGCGAGCAGCGCGCCCTTCGGCAGGATCGACTTCACCGCCTCGATGCGGGCGAGATCGTTGGCGAGCGCCATGCCGCCGACCTTCATCTTCACCATGGTGTAGCCGGCGTCGAGATGGCCGCGCATCTCGTCCTGCAGGTCCCTGGTGGTCTTGCCCGGCGCATACCAGCCGCCGCCGACATAGCAGAATACCTTCTCCGCGCGTTTGCCGCTATTGAAGCGCTCGGCCAGCAGCACGTGCAGCGGCTTGTCGGCGATCTTGGCAAGCGCGTCCCAGATCGCTACCTCGATGGTGCCGATGCCGACCGAGCGTTCTGAATGCCCGCCCGATTTCTCGTTCTGCATCATGGCGGAGAGGCATTTGTCGGGCGCAAGCAGGCCGGCTCCGTCGAGGAGGCTGTCGGGCTTTGCTTTCAACAGGCGCGGGATGAAACGCGCGCGCATCTGCGCGCCGCAAGCGTAGCGGCCAGTGGAGTTGAAGGCAAAGCCGCAGACCGGCTTGCCGGCGCGCACGACGTCGGTGATCACGGCGACCACCGAAGTCGTCATTTCGCTGAAATTGAAGCTCGAATTGGCGAGCGTCGAGTTGAGCGGGATTGCCGTCTCGCGGATGTCGACGATGTGCATGGTGTTACGCGGTGCGGCGAGGAGTTATTTGATCTGCGGAATATTCGCTTCCCTGATCACCTTGCCCCATTTTTCGACTTCTTTCTTGATGTAAGCGGCGAATTCGTCCGGCGTGTCCGCCACGGGATCGAAGCCGAGTTGGGCGCATTTTGCCTTCACGTCGGGCAGCGCCATCGCCTTCTTGATCTCGGCGTTGAGCAGATCGACGATTGCCTTGGGTGTCTTGGCCGGCAGCAGCACGCCCTGCATGGTTTCCGATTCCTGTTCCGCAATGCCGGCTTCGCCAAGCGTCGGCACATTGGGCAGCGCCGCCGAGCGCTTGGCCGAGGTGACCGCGAGCGCCCGCAGTTTGCCGCCGCTCACCTGTGGCGCGGCCGGCGGCATGGCGGCAAAGGCTATCGGCGTCTGATTGGCGACCGTCGATTGGATCGCCGGCGCGGCTCCGCCAAACGGTACGCTGGTGGCCTCGAGCTTGAGCGACAGCTTGAACAATTCGGCGGCGAGCTGCGGCGTCGTGCCGATGCCGGGATTGGCGATGGCATATTTGTAGGGATTAGCCTTCAGCAGATCGACCAGTTCCTTCACCGTCTTCACCGGCAGTTCGGGGTTCACGACCAGGATATTCGGCGAGGCGGCGGCGAGCGTCACCGGCGCGAAATCCTTGAACGCATCGTAAGGGTTCTTGGCGTAAAGGCTGGGGTTGACCACGAAGCTTGAGCTCGCCACCAGCATGGTGTAGCCGTCGGGATTGGCGCGCGCGACGATGGTCATGCCGATATTGCCGCCGGCGCCGGGATGGTTCTCGACGTAGAACTGCTGCTTCAGGCTCTCCGACAGCTTCTGCGCGATCAGCCGCGCCATCACGTCGGTCGGGCCGCCGGCCGCGAACGGCACGATCACCTTGACCTGGCGGGCCGGATAGTTTTGCGCCTGCGCCGGCGTGAGGTTGGCGCCTGCCATCGCGATCGCGAGGAGCATTGCGGAGCGGCGAGATAGTTTCATTTGGTGGTCCTCCATTCAATTTATATAAAGCCGGCGAGCGTCATGCGCGCAGCCCGAGGATCGCGCGCGCCTCCTTTGCCGTCGCCAGTTCGGCGCCCATGTCGTCGAGAATGCGAACGGCCTTCTCGCACAGCGCCGCATTGCTCTGCGTCTGCTTGCCTTTGCTGATGTAGACATTGTCTTCCATGCCGACGCGCACGTGGCCGCCGAGGAACCATGCCGTCGCCAGCATGGGGAATTCCCAGCGGCCGATGGCGAAGGCCGCCCAATCGGCATCCGGCGGCAGCAGCGACTGTGCATAGATCAAGGTCTGCGGCGTCGAGATGAAGCCGTAGCGCACGCCCATCACGATCTGAAACAGCGGCGGCCGCTTGAGTACGCCTTGGTCAAGCAGGACGTTCGCGAGCTGAATGTCGCCGGAGTCGAACACTTCCAACTCCGGCTTGCTGCCGGCCTCCTGGATCGCGTTCGCCATGATCGTCACGTTGTCGGGCGGGTTGATCACCGCAGCCGAGCCCGACCACATGGTGTTGAGATCGAGCGTGGCGATGTCGGGCTTGAGCGCGACAATGTGTTCGACGCGCTTGAGCGGATGAATGAGGGTCGAGCCTGGCCCAGCGATCCGCGGGTCGTCCTTGCCCGGCACGAAGCGGCCGCCAGGGCCGGTGGTGAGGTTGATGATCAGTTCGGAATTCTTGTCGCGGATGCGCTCGACCACTTCGCGGTAATGCGCGAGCTCCATGCTCGGCCGTCCGTCCGGATGGCGCACATGGATATGCGCGACTGAGGCGCCGATCTTGGCCGACTCCAACGCCGCATTGGCGATCTGCTCCGGCGTGCAGGGCAACGCGGGATTCTGCTGCACGGTAGTGAGATTGCCGGTCACCGCGACCGTGAGGATCGTCTTCTTGGCTTGCGCGGCCATGTGCGTTTTGTCCCGTATTTGCGCCGTCGATTGACTTTAAACAAACGACTGTTTACTTTGCGCTTCTCCCAAATCGTTCTCCTCGAGTCAAGCGTTGCGCCGATCCTCCGCACGACAAGCGAGCAAGCCGAACGCGGCCAAACGCCGCGCACGCAAGCCGGTGGTGACCGCGGGCGGGCCGTCGGTGCGCGAACGTATTCTCACGGTGGCCGAGCGCATGTTCGCCGAGCACGGCATGGAAGGCGTAGGGTTACGTGCGATCACCGCGGCGGCGCGCGTCAATCTTGCCTCCATTGCCTATCACTTCGGCTCCAAGGACGGCTTGTTGGAGGCGCTGTTCGCGCAACGCGCGGCGCCGATCGCACAGGAGCGCTTGCGTCTGCTGGCGCTGTGCTTCGAGCAGAGCAAGGCGCCGACGCTGGAGCAGATTCTCGACGCCTTCCTGCGGCCGGCGTTGACGCTCGGTGTGCAGCCGCAGTTCGGCGGCCCGGCCTTCGTCAAGCTCAGGGCGCGGCTTGGCACCGAGCCGGAAAAAACGTCGCGCAAAATTCTCGCGAAAGCCTTCGATGCATCGAGCCGCAAATTTATTAATGCGGTCGCGTTAGTGTTGCCACAGCAGCCGCGCGAGGAGATCGAGTGGCGCTATCACTTCATGCTCGGCGCGATGTTTTACACCATGGCCAACAGCGGGCGCATCCAGTCGCTGACTGACGGCCGCTGCGATCCGGGCAACGTCAAGCTGGCGCTGCATCACATGATTCCATTTCTGGCGGCGGGCTTCCGCTCGGCGCCGGTGTCTTGATCCTTTCGAAAGTTCAAACCAAGAGGAACGACCATGACGGCACGCAAACTCACCCGCAAAGACATGTCCGCCGCCGCCGAGAAATACAAAAACTGGGGCAAATGGGGTCCGGCCGACGAGATCGGCACGCTCAATTACACCAGCGCCGAAGACATCGTCGCCGCCACCCGGTTGGTGAAGAAGGGCAAGGTGATCTCGCTTGCGCTCAATTTCGACTACACCGGGCCGCAGGGCGCCAAGAGCAAATATCCGGCGATGGGCCGCACCAATCCGATCCACACCATGATCCGCACCGGCACCGACGCCTATTCCGGCGTGCTCGACAAGCGAGGTATCCGCGCTGCCGACGACATCGTTACCATGCCGCTGCAATGCGGCACGCAGTGGGACGGGCTCGGCCACGTGTTCTATGAGAATTCTATGTGGAACGGCTACGACTGCCGCGAGGTGACCTCGGCTGGCGCGCAGAAGTGCGGCATCGAGAAGACCAAGAACAAGATGGTCGGCCGCGGCGTGCTGCTCGACGTCGCGCGCTACAAGGGCGTCGAGTCGCTCGACGATGGCTACGGCATCAGCAACGAGGATCTCTACGGCACGGCGAAGAAGCAGAACGTCGGCTTGAAGCGCGGCGACTACGTCATCGTGCGCACCGGCATGATGGAGCGCTGCCAGAAGGCCGGGAGTTGGGACGGCTATCCGGGCGGCGACGCGCCGGGCTTTGGCTTCGAGACGCTCGATTTCGTCAAGGATACCGAGCTTGCCGCGCTTGCCAGCGATACCTGGGGCTGCGAGGTGCGGCCGAACCCGGTCGCCGAAGGCGAGAACATCAACCAGCCCTGGCACTGGATCACCATCCCGATCATGGGCATGACCATGGGCGAGATTTTCGAGCTCAAGGAACTGGCCGACGATTGCGCCGCCGACAAAGTCTACGAGTTCCTGTTCGTGGCGCCGGCGATCCCGATCACCGGCGCGGTCGGCTCGCCGGTCAACCCGCTTGCAATCAAGTGACCGCGAAGCGCTGCGCCCTGGAAAGGTCGAGAGGTAACGACGCATGACCAATATCGGACACAATACCAAGCGCACCGGCGCCGAAGTGCTTGCCGACATGCTGGCGGGCTATGGCGTCACCCACATCTTCATGGTGCCGGCGGTGCTGCGGCGCACCTTCGCCGAGATGGAGCGGCGCACCAAGATTGCGCGCGTGCATTGCCACGGCGAGAAATCCGCCGCCTACATGGCCGACGGCTACTCGCGCGCTTCCGGCAAACCCGGCATCTGTATGGCGCAGGTGATCGGCGCCCTCAATCTCGCCGCGGGCCTGCGCGACGCTTACCTGGCGCATTCGCCGGTGATCGCCTTCACCGGCGGGCGCGATCCGAAAACCAAGTTCCGCAAGGTCTATCAGGAGATCGACGACGTGCCGGCCTTCGAGCCGGTGACCAAGTTCAACGGCACCATCGACGAGGTCGCGCGCATTCCCGACATGGTGCGCCAGGCATTCCGCGTCGCCACCTCGGGAACGCCCGGGCCTGTCCATCTGCAATTCCGCGGCAACGAGGGGCAGGTGGATCTCGAGGAAGCGGAGATGGAGGCGATCGTCGAAGCGCAATTCGCCCATGTACCGCCGTTCCGGCCCGAGCCGGAAGCCGCGCATGTGAAGGCCGCGCTCGATCTGTTGCAGAATGCGGAACGGCCGATCTTCGTCGCCGGCGGCGGTGTGCGCGCCTCGGGCGCGGGCCGTGAATTGGTCGCGCTGGCCGAAGCCCTGCAGATCCCGGTCGCCACCTCGCTCAACGGCAAGGACTGCATCCCTGGCATTCATCCGCTGTCGATCGGAGTGGTCGGTAGCTATTCGCGCGAAAGCGCCAACCGCGCCGTCAACCGCGCCGATCTGGTCTGCTTTATCGGTAGCGAGAGCGGCGGCATGACCACGCATTTCTGGGCGGTGCCGAAGATCGGTACGCCGGCAATCCAGATCGATATCGAGCCGGAATCGCTCGGCCGCAATTATCCGCTTGCCGCGAGCGTGCTCGGCGACGCCAAGGCGGTGCTTGCGGCCATGCTCAAGCAGGCCGACAAGGCGAGCGCCAAAAAGCGCGAAGCCTGGGTCAAGGAAATTTCCGCGCTGCGCGGCGAATGGTACGCCAAATACAAACCCGCGTTGGAATCGAACAGCGTGCCTATCCATCCGGCGCGCCTCTGCGCCGAGTTCACCAAACATGTGCCCGACAACGGTATCGTCGTGGTCGACACCGGCCATGCCGGCATGTGGATGGGCGGCATGTACGATCTGCGCGTGCCGACGCAGAGCTATATCCGCAGCGCCGGCCATCTCGGCTGGGCGTTTCCGGCGGGCATTGGCGCCAAGGCGGCGTGCCCCGACCAGCCGGTGATGGTTTTCACCGGCGATGCGGGCTTCTGGTATCACATCGCCGAAGTGGAAACGGCGGTACGCTGGAAGATCAACAGCATCACGGTCGTCAACAACAACGGCGGCGGCAACCAGTCGAAGCGTGGTTTCGACCGCGCCTATGGCGGCGAGCCGACTGCACGGTCGCGCGAATTGTGGACCTACAATCCGATGAATTTCGCGAAGCTTGCCGAGGACATGGGCGCGCTCGGCATTCGCGTGGAATGCGCCAGCGACATCGCGCCCGCGTTCAAGCGCGCGCTCGCCGCCGACCGTCCGGTGGTGATCGACGTCGTCAGCAACATCGAGGAACTGGCTCCGACCGCGGTCTCCTGATCGCGGTCAACCCTCGCCGATCTCTTTCAGGATTTCCGCCGTGTGCTCGCCGAGCCGCGGCGCGGGACGTTCCGATGCCGCGCGCCAGCCATCCATGACGATTGGCGTGCGCACGCCGGGGATATGACCGCTTTTGGCGGCGTCGCTCGGCAGATCGAGCTTCATGCCGCGATAGACGACCTGCGGATCGTTGAACACCTGCTCGAGATCGTTGATCGGGCCCGCCGGCACCTTCTGCTCTTCGAGCTTGCCGAGCAATTCCGCGCGCGGCATGCGTTTCGTCAGCACGGTAAGCTTGGCCACCAGTTCATTGCGATGCGCGAGACGTCCGACATTGTCCTTGTACTGAGGTACGTCGGCAAGTTCGGGCGCGCCGAGCACATGACATAGCTTGACGAACTGATTGTCGGTGCCGGTGGCGACAATGATGTGACCGTCGGCGACGGGGAATTCCTGATAGGGCACGATGTTGGGGTGCGAGTTGCCGATACGTTTCGGACTCTCGCCGGAGACAAGATAATTAAGCCCCTGGTTGGCCAGCACGCCGACGGTCGAATCGACCAGCGCGGTATCGACGTAACAGCCCTTGCCGGTCTTATCGCGCTGCGCGAGCGCGGCCAGGATGCCGATCACCGAATAGCAGCCAGTGAATACGTCCGAGATGGCGACGCCGACCCGCGTCGGCGGGCCGTCCGCATAACCGGTCAGGCTCATAAAGCCGCCCATGCCTTGTGCCATGAGGTCGTAGCCGGCACGCACGGCATAGGGGCCGTCCTGGCCGAAGCCGGTTACCGAGCAATAGATCAGCCGCGGGTTCTCCGGCGCGAGGCTCTTGTAGTCGAGGCCGAACTTGGCGAGCCCGCCGACCTTGAAATTCTCGATCAGGACGTCCGAGCGCTTGACCAGCTTGTGCACGATGCGCCGGCCTTCTTCGTCCTCGAAGTCGGCTTCGATCGAGCGCTTGCCGCGATTGGCGGAATGAAAATAGGCCGCGCCGATATGTTTGCCATCGGCGCCTTCAACGAAAGGCGGGCCCCAGCCGCGGGTGTCGTCGCCGGCTCCTTTACGCTCGACTTTGATGACGTCGGCGCCCAGGTCCGCCAGCATCTGCCCCGCCCAGGGCCCCGCCAGAATGCGGGCAAGTTCGAGGACGCGGAGACCCGCCAACGGCTTTGACATGTTGAGAAGCTCCTGAAGGGCGCGGAAGGAACAATGACGGCCGGGGTTATAGGACCATCGTTCCACGCTGACCAGTCCGGGAATTGTTGATTGCCGCCGCGGACTTGCGGCCGAAATTCATGACAGGCCTATGGCCCTGTGCAGCCGCCGCGGGTATGGTTCAACTGGGCGCGATGGACAGTATTGGCTATTATCCGGTCACTATTCAAATGCGGCGGTATTACCGTCGCCAATAAAGAGCAACGGGAGGATGCGAATGAGGACACTAACGACAATTCTTGCTGGCGCCGCCGCAGCGATCTTGCTGACGGCCTCGGCGCAGGCACAAGTGACGTTGAAGGCATCACACCAGTTCCCGGGCGGCAAAGGCGACGTCCGAGACGACATGGTGCAGATGATTGCCAAACAGGCTGCGGCCGACAATGTCGGCCTCACCATCCAGGTCTATCCCGGCGCTTCGCTGTTCAAGCCGAACGATCAGTGGAACGCCATGGTCAACGGCCAGCTCGACATCACGCTGTTTCCGCTCGACTACGCCAGCGGCAAGGTGCCCGCGTTCAGCGCGACGCTGATGCCCGGCCTCATCCGCAGCCAGGAACGAGCCAAGCGCATCAACGCCTCGCCGTTCATGAAGGACGTCCGCGCCGAGATCGAGAAGCACGGCGTGATCGTGCTGTCGGACGCGTGGTTCGCCGGCGGCATGGCCTCCAACAAAGGCTGCCTGACGCACCCGAGCGACCTGAAGGGCCTGAAATTCCGCGCCGCTGGGCCGACCTTCGCCGCGATGTGGGAAAGCGCCGGCGCCAGCATCGTCAGCCCGCCGTCGAACGAAATCTACAACGCGTTCCAAAGCGGCGTTGTCAACGCGACCGACACCAGTCTCGGGACCTTCCAGTCCATGCGCCTCTATGAGGTGACGAATTGTCTCACCGCGCCGGGCAACAATGCGCTGTGGTTCATGTATGAGCCGGTGCTGATGTCGAAGAAGAGCTTCGACAAGCTCAACAAGGCGCAACAGGACGCCGTGCTCAAGGCCGGCAAGGCGGCGCAGGCCTATTACGAGGCCAAGGCCGATGAGGTGAATAAGGACGCGATCAAGGCGTTCGAGGATCACAAAGTCAAAGTCGTGACCCTCAGCGATGCCGATTATCAAGCCTGGCTCGACGTGGCGAAAAAGAGCTCCTACGCGACCTTCGCCAAGGCGGTGCCGGATGGCCAGAAGCTGATCGACGAGGCCCTCGCGGTTAAATAACAAAACAAATCAAAGACCGGCCGGCGGGTGATCTCGCCGGCCGATGTCGTCTCGCCCCGTCAGCGTTGCGCGGGGACACCCCGCAACGAGTGCCGCCAGTTCAAGTCAGACTCATGGATACGTACATCCGGACGGTCGTCTTCCTGTCGCGCGTCGCCGGCGTGTTCGCGGCCATTCTCATCGGTATCGCCGTATTTGTGATCTGCGACATGGTGATCGTGCGCTATTTCTTTAATGTGCCGACGATCTGGCAGATCGACGTGGTGACCTACGCAATCGTCGCCGCGACCTTCGTCGGTAGCCCCTATGTGCTGATGACGCGCGGCCACGTGAATGTGGAGATTCTTCCGCTCTATCTCGGCCCGCGCGCCCGTTATGGGCTTGCGCTGTTTACGATTGTGCTGTCGTTGGCTTTCTGCGTGGTATTGTTCGTGCTCTGCACGCAGTATTGGTATCAGGCTTGGTCGGAAGGTTGGCATTCGAACACGGTCTGGCGCGCGCGGTTATGGATTCCCTATCTGGCGATGCCATTCGGTCTCGGGCTGCTGGTCTTGCAATACTTCGCCGAATTGTTCTGCCTGGTGACGGGCAGGGCGCTTCCCTTCGGTCTTAAGCCGAAAGAAGACTTCGAGGAGTTCGGGCGGGACCAAGCCAAGCAAGCCTTGGGAGACGTCCCATGAGCCCGACCTCGCAAGGTATTGTCGTTCTCGTTGCGACCCTTTTGATGCTGATGTCGGGAATTCCGGTCGCGTTTGGCCTCGGCGCGATATCGATCATCTTCCTTTTGTTTTTTCACGGCATCGACAGTATGCACGTCGTTGCCGAGACGTTCTGGTCCGGCCTCGACGATTTTACCCTCGTGGCGATACCGATGTTCGTGATGATGGGCGCCGCGATCGGCTCTTCGCCGGCCGGCAAGGATCTGTACGAGGCGCTCGACCGCTGGCTCTACCGGTTGCCGGGCGGTCTCGTCATTTCCAATCTAGGCGCCTGCGCCATCTTCGCCGCGCTCACCGGATCCTCGCCCGCCTGCTGCGCCGCCATCGGCAAGATGGGAATCCCGGAAATGCGGCGGCGCGGCTATCCGGACGACGTGGCCACCGGTTCGATTTGCGCCGGCGGCACGCTTGGAATCCTGATTCCGCCGTCGATCACCTTCATTCTCTACGGTATTGCCACCGAAACCTCGATCGGCCGTCTGTTCCTCGCCGGCGTGGTGCCGGGCCTCATGCTGACCGGCATGTTCATGCTGTGGACCATCTTTATCATCTGGAAGCGGGGCTTCCGCTCGCATGCGATCGATTTTCGTTATTCGTGGAAGGAAAAATTCCAGTCGATCCCGAAGATCGCGCCGTTCCTCCTGATTATTTTCGGCGTCATGTATTCGCTCTATGGCGGCGTGGCGACGCCGTCGGAAGCGGCCGGCGTCGGCGCTGCGCTCTGCCTCATTTTGGCGGTTCTGATTTACCGGCTTTGGAAGATAGACCAGATTTGGCACATCCTGCGCGACACGATGCGCGAGTCGGTGATGATCCTGACGATCATCGCCGCCGCCGTGCTGTTCGGCTACATGCTCACCTCGCTCTATCTCACCCAGATGCTGGCGCAGGCGATCGCCGATGCGCACTTCAATCGCTGGGTGCTGATGGGGATGATCAACCTCTTTCTGCTGGTCAGCGGCTTCTTCATTCCACCCGCGGCGATCATCCTGATGACCTCGCCGATCCTATTGCCGATCATCACCGCTGCCGGCTTCGACCCGGTCTGGTTCGGCGTGATCCTGACCATCAACATGGAAATCGGTCTGATCCACCCGCCGGTGGGGCTCAACATTTATATCGTCAATGCGATCGCGCCCGATGTGCCGGTCACAAAAGTGATGTGGGGCACGGCGCCCTACGTCCTATGTATGATGTTGGCGATCGTGATCTTGTGCTTCTTTCCAGAAATCGCCACATGGTTGCCGAATCATATGATGGGTGGCGTTAAATAGGGCCTTCAAGCGCAACCCTGGACGTCGTGATGAACACCTCGTTCTTCGGAGAGCTTCTGCAGACCATTTCCGAGCGCGGCCGCGCCTTGCTGGCGCGCAACCGGCGCGTCGATGCGAGCGCGCGCTCGGAGAGCCTGGTCGAGCTGTGCGAGCATCTCTTGTCGAGCCGCGGCGAAGCCTCCGGCGTTGCCCGCGCGCGCGACATCCTCAGCCGTTATAGCGAGCTGACCACCGGCCCGCGCATTGCCTTCTTCGAGGCGCTGGCCCAGCGCTTTGGCTCCGATCCCGCGCGCATGGAAACGGCGATTGCCGCCTGGCGCGCGAAGCCGAATGACGAAACCGCGGCGGAACTGCACGCTGCCTCCGAGCCGCGCCGGCAGGAGCTGTTCCGCCGGCTTAACCTGGCGCCGGGCGGCACGGCCGCGCTGGTCCGCATGCGCGAGCAATTGATCGACGTGCTGGGTCACCGCGACGATCTCAGCGCGGTCGACGACGACTTCGTCCATCTGTTCTCGTCCTGGTTCAACCGCGGCTTTCTGGTGCTGCGCCGCATCGACTGGTCGACGCCGGCGATCGTGCTGGACAAGATCATCCGTTACGAAGCCGTGCACGAGATCAGCGACTGGGACGACCTGCGCCGCCGCATCGATCCCTCCGACCGGCGTTGCTATGCATTTTTTCACCCGGCGCTGGTGGACGAGCCTTTGATCTTCGTCGAAGTCGCGCTCACCCGCGACATTCCCGGCGCGATCATGCCGATCCTGAGCTCCGAGCGCGAGGTTACCGATACCGACAAGGCGCGCACCGCGGTGTTCTATTCGATCTCGAACTGTCAACGCGGGCTTGCCGGCGTGTCGTTCGGCAGTTTCCTGATCAAGCAGGTGGTCGAGGAGATCAGCCGCGAATTGCCGAAGCTGTCGGCTTTCGTGACGCTGTCGCCGGTGACGAATTTCGCGGATTGGCTCAAGCGCGAACGCGCCCAGGAAAATTCGGCGGCGCTGAACGAGACCGACAAGGTGCTGTTCGTTGCGCTCGACGATCCCGACTGGAGCCGCAATCCGGAGGCGGCCGAGCGCCTGCAGGGGCCGCTGATGCGTGCGGCGGCCTGGTATTTCCTGCGCGCGCGCAATGGGCGCGGGCTGCCGGTCGATGCGGTGGCGCGCTTCCATCTCGGTAATGGCGCGCGGCTCGAGCGCATCAATTGGCTGGCCGACACCTCGGACAAGGCGATCGCGCAGGCGGACGGGCTGATGGTGAATTACCTCTACGACCTCGACGATATCGAGGCCAACCACGAGGCCTATGCGGAGAGCCGCACCGTCGTCGCTTCCGGCGCGGTGCAGCGCCTGTTGCGCCCGCCGCTCGAACTGGTGCCAGTCGCGGGCTGAGTCTTCTTCCCTCTCCACGCTAAAGCGGGGACCCAGAGCTTTTTCGAGCTCTGCGATTCTGGCGCTGGATTCCCGCTTTCGCGGGAATGAGCGGAAATCAGGATTTCCCGTACACCGGCACGATAGCGCCGCGGGTGACCTTATTGTCCGGCGAGGCGAGGAACAGAATCATCGCCGCCACCTCCTCGACCTTCGGCCATTTGTCGAAGTCGGCCTTCGGCATCGCCTTGCGGTTGGCCTGGGTGTCCATGATCGAGGGCGCCACCGCATTGACCAGAATTCCGTCTCTGGCGACTTCTTCCGCCAGCGCCACCGTGAGCGCGGCGACGCCCGCCTTTGACACGGTATAAGCCGTCATGCCGGCGCCGCTGCGCCATTCCAGCGCCGGCCGCGCCGCGACGTTGACGATGCGCCCGCCCGCCGCCATGGCGTTGACCGCCGCGCTGCAGCACAGGAAACACGACACCAGATTGCTGTCGAGCTGCGCCATCAGCGCGGCCTGGCCGGTTTCCGCCACATTGCCCGGCGCAAAGCCGCCGGCGATGTGGATCGACGCCCACAGCGACAGCCCGGCATAGACCTTGGCCACCATCGCCTCGTCGGCCAGATCGGCGACCGCGATCAATTTCACATTCGGATCGCCGCTGTGGGGAAAGCGCTGCGCTTCGGCTTCGTGCACATAGGGCACCGTGCAGCGCGCGCCCGCCGCCAAGAGGCCGGCGATGACCGCGGTGCCGAGCGCGCCGGTGCCGCCGGTGACCACGACATCCTTGCCGGAGAAATCCATCATCCTCTTCCCCGCTTCACCCGCGTCGGCAGTACCTGGAACTCGATCCAGTTCGCCACCTCGCTGACGCGTAGCGCCTTCTCGAGCACGTTCCTGCTAATGCCGTGCCGCCAGGCCAGGCGCTTGCAATGCGGGTCCTTGTCGAGCGTATCGAGGTCCTGCGCGAAAGTCTGCATATCGTCTTCGTTGGCGAAGAAGCCTTCGCCGATCAGCCGCGTGCCGATGCGGCGCACGATCGCCGCCAGCTCGCGCAGCGGATATTCCGGATGATATTGCACGCCCCAGGCCACCGAGCCGTTGGTCCGAATTTCCACGCTTTGGACGTCCGACACCGCGTTGGTAGCGAGCACGGTCGAGCCCGCCGGCAGCGCCTCGACCTCGTCGAGATGCACGGTCGGCGCGTTGAACACGTCGAGCTTGCCGACATACATCGGATGCTTGCGGCCGGCTTCGGTGAGGCGGATGCCGCGGCCGAAACCGATCTCGCGGCCCCTCGGGTTCTTGCGCACGCTGCCGCCGGCCGCCGCGGTGATCACCTGCAGCCCCCAGCAGGAGCCGAAGATCGGCGTTCCGGTCGTGAGCGCCGCGCGCACCAGGTCAATTTGCCGCGTCACTTCGGGGCCGCCATTGTAAACATGCAGCGAGGACCCGGTGATGGCGATGCCGTCATAGCCTTCGAGCGCTTCGCCGTCCGGCAGCGTCGCGGCCGGATCGCCAGGATGGCAGGCGTCGACGACCGTGCCCGGCAGCAGTTCGCGCAATAGGTTGGAATAGCCCTGATGCGCCGGGGTTCCGCCCACCACGAGGTGCTCAGCCAGCGTCTGCGGCGAGTTACCTTCGATGACGAGCAGGCGGGCGGACGGCATGGGGCGCTATGAAACGGGCCAAGTCCCGGGTTGGACGCGTGGAACGGCGCGTATCAGACAGGCTTGATATGGTCAAAGCGCGGCGATTTTGCAATTGCCGGCGAATTTTGTGGCCTAGCGCTCCTTTCGGCCCACGCGGTTCTTGAGGCCGCCACCTAAGCCGCCCATTCTGCCCGGAACCAGGCGAATCAGCAGGCTATGGCCGACTACGACCTCGCGATCATCGGCGGCGGCATCAACGGGGTTGGATTGGCTCGCGATGCCGCCGGCCGCGGCTTACGCGTGCTGCTGGTCGAGCAGAACGATCTTGCCTCCGGCACCTCTTCGGCCTCCACCAAACTGATCCATGGTGGCCTGCGCTATCTCGAGCACGGCGCCTTCCGGCTGGTGCACGAGGCGCTGCACGAGCGCGAGGTCTTGCTGCGTATGGCGCCGCACGTCATCCGGCCGCTGCGCATCATGCTGCCGCCCGCGCCCGGCCTGCGCTCGGCGCTCGTCCTGCGTTTGGGGCTTTTCATCTATGACATGCTCGGCGGCCGCAAGTTGTTGCCGGCGACACGCAATGTCGACCTTACCCATCATCCGGTCGGGCAGCCGCTCAAGCGGTCGTTCCGCTACGGCTTCGAGTTTTCCGATTGCCAGGCGGACGATTCCCGTCTGGTCGTGCTCAACGCGGTCGACGCTGCCGAGCGGGGCGCGGTTATCCGCACCCGGACCCGATGCGTGCGCGCCGAGCGGCATGGCGAGTGGGAACTGGTGCTCAATGCGCGCGGCCGCCGCGAGGTGACGAGCGCGCGCGTACTGGTCAATGCCGCCGGTCCCTGGATCGGCGAGGTGGCCGATACGGTGATCCGCCGCCCATTGCCCCGGCCGGTGCGCCTGGTGAAAGGCAGCCATATCGTGGTTCACCGGCGCTTCGAACACGATCGCGGCTATCTGCTGCAGGCCGCCGACGGGCGCGTGGTGTTCGCGCTGCCCTTCGCGCAGGATTTCACGTTGATCGGCACGACCGACGAGAACTTCGTCGGCGACCTCAATTCGCCGGCCCCCGATGCCGCCGAGATTCTTTATCTGTGTCAGACCGTCAATGACTATTTCCGCGCCAAGGTCACGCCGGACGAGCTGGTGTGGTCGTTCGCCGGCGTGCGGTCGCTCTATGACGACGGCGCCGACAAGCCGGAAGACGTCACCCGCGATTACGTGCTCACCCTCGATGACGCCGATGGCGAAGCGCCGCTGCTCACGATCTATGGCGGCAAGATCACCACCTACCGCCGGCTGGCGGAAGCGGCGCTGGCGCGGCTCGCAACGTTTTTCGGCGCGCCGCCGCCGTGGACCGCCGGCTCGACGCTGCCCGGCGGCGATTTTCCGGCCGACGGCTTCGACGATCTGGCGGCGGAGACCGTCGGCCGCTGGCCGTTCCTCGCCAAGCCGCATGCGCGCCGCCTGCTGCGCGCCTATGGCCGGCGCATCGAGCGCGTGCTCAATGACGCGCAAAGTCTGGACGATCTGGGGCCGCGTTTTGCCGGCGATCTCACCGGCGCCGAGGTGCGGTACCTGGTCGAGAACGAATGGGCGCAGAGCGCCGACGATGTGCTGTGGCGGCGCAGCAAGCTTGGCCTCACGGCGACGCCGGAGCAATCCGCCGCTCTCGGCCAGTTCATCGTATCGCTACAGGCGCCGCCTTGAGGGCAGACATGGTTTACGAAGTCTTGCTGCGCTGGGCTCAATTTCATCGGCCGGTTTCAGCGTACCGCTACGTCTTTATGCTTTAGTCGGCACGTTCGTTTGGGGGTCAGCGGACCGCTAATGTCGACAGATACTAAACAAGACGCCGAGCGTCTGGCCGCCGCCAAAGTTCTGGTGGTGGACGACGAGCATAATATGCGCAAGGTCGTGCGTACGATGCTTGCGAGCATCGGCGTACAAAATGTGCATGAGGCGCGGAACGGCCAGATCGGCCTCGATCTGATCCGCCGCGTGATGCCCGATGTCGTCATTCTCGATTGGAAAATGCCGGGGATCGACGGTCCGACCTTCGTGCGCCTGGTGCGCGCGCCGGGGGCATTCCCGTACCCGGATGTGCCGATCATCATGCTCACCGGCCATGGCGACCGTTCGCACGTCATCGAGGCCGTCAAGATCGGCGTCGACGAGTTCCTGCGCAAGCCGGTATCGGCGAAGGCGTTGCAGGACCGTCTTTTGGCCGTGCTGACCAAGCCGCGCGAGGTCGTCAAGAGCGGTAGCTATTACGGTCCGCTGCCGCGCCGATTGGCCACCGGCTTACATGCCGACGACGATGAGGCAATCGTCAGCCTGGTCCTGCTGGATTAATCTCCGCAGACTTTTCAGCCGGCGCATGATCTAACCGGTATCCGCAGTACCGGATCATGCGCTTGTGCCGCCTTGCGGAGACGCTCGTTGCCGACCGCTCTCATCGCCATCGACCAGGGTACGACCTCGACGCGCGCCATCGCGTTCGATGCCGCGCTCAAACCGCTCGCCAGCGCGCAGCAGGAGCTGTGCCAGATCTACCCCGCGCCGGGCGAGGTCGAGCACGACCCCGAGGCGATCTGGACGGCAACGGTCGCGACGGTGCGCGAGACCATGGCGGAGGCCGGCTTGGCGGCCAAGGACGTCGCCGGCTTCGGCATCACTAATCAGCGCGAAACCACCGTCATCTGGGACCGCGCCACCGGCAAGCCGATCCACAACGCGATCGTCTGGCAGGACCGGCGCACCGCCGGTTTTTGCGAGGCGCTGCGGAGCAGCGGGCAGGAGCCGGAGATCGCGGCCAAGACCGGGTTGCTGCTCGACCCTTATTTTTCCGCCAGCAAGATCGCCTGGCTGCTCGATAACGTCGCGGGCGCGCGCAGCCTGGCCAAGGCCGGCCGGCTCGCTTTCGGTACTATCGATTGCTTTTTGCTGTGGCGACTGACCGGCGGCAAAGTGCACGCGACCGATGCCACCAATGCCGCGCGCACTTTGTTGTTCGATATCGGAAGCAGACGATGGGATGATGGGCTATGCCGAATGTTCGACGTGCCGGCGCCGCTGTTGCCACAGGTCCGTGACTGCGCCGGCGAGTTCGGGGTCACCGTGCCTGAATTGTTCGGCGCGCCTATCCGCGTGCTCGGCATGGCCGGCGACCAGCAGGCGGCGACGGTCGGGCAGGGCTGCTTCAAGCCCGGCATGATGAAGTCGACCTACGGCACCGGCTGTTTCGCCCTGCTGAACACCGGCGCGCAGCGCGTCGCCTCGCGTAACCGGCTGCTTACCACCATCGCCTATCAACTCGACGGAAAATGCACCTACGCGCTGGAAGGCGCGATCTTCATCGCCGGCGCCGCTGTACAATGGCTGCGCGACGGCCTGAAGATCATCACCAAGGCGTCCGAGGCCGACGGTCTGGCCGAGCAGTCCGATCCGGCCGAGCGGGTTTACCTGGTGCCGGCCTTTGTCGGGCTGGGCGCGCCTTATTGGGATGCACAGGCGCGCGCCGCGATTTTCGGGCTGACCCGCAATTGCGGGGCCGCCGAGCTTGCGCGCGCGGCGCTCGAAGCGGTCGGCTACCAGACCCGCGACTTGCTCGCGGCCATGACCGCCGACTGGCCGCTGGCGGACGGCGCCGCCACGGTCCTGCGCGTCGACGGCGGCATGGCGGCCAGCGCCGTCACCATGCAATTCCTCGCCGACATCCTGGCGAGCCCCGTCGACCGCCCGGTGGTGATGGAAACCACCGCCTTGGGCGCCGCCTATCTCGCCGGACGGGCGGCCGGGCTCTGCCCGGACCTCGACGGTTTTGCCGCGCAATGGCGACTCGACCGCAGGTTTGAGCCGCGCCTCGACGCAGCGCAGCGCGAACGGAAATATGCTGGCTGGCAGGACGCGGTACGGCGCACGTTAACGCCGCGGTGAGACTTCGTGGTGAATATGGCCGGCCGAGGGGACCGGGTCATGCCGCACAATGCCAAGTACGCCGAGGGTCTTATCCGGCAGCTGCACGTCCTGCTGGTCGACGATAGTCCGTACATACGCACCATCGTGCGCGGGCTGCTCGTTCAAATCGGCGTCAGGCACGTGACCGAAGCCGTCGACGGAATCTCGGCGCTGGAAAAAATTCGCGAGGTAGCGCCCGACGTCATTCTCCTCGACTGGGAGATGCCGCTGCTCAACGGGGCGGAGCTGGTGCGGATCGTGCGTTCCCCCGGCGTCTTCCCGACGCCGGACATTCCCATCATCATGCTCACCGGCCACGGCGAGCGCTGGCGCATTCTCGAATCGCTCAAGATCGGCGTGAACGAGTTTCTCTGCAAGCCGGTGTCGGCCCAGGCGCTGTTCGACCGGTTGGTTTCGATTGTGCTCAGGCCGCGCACCAACATCCAGGTTGGCAGATATTACGGCCCTTTGCCGCGCATTCTGGCGCCCGATGGGCCCGCCTTAGCGCCGCCGGCAGCCCGACGCCCGCGCGGGATAGCCCGGCATTATGGCTCAGACACCCGTTCGCACCCCCCCGAGCGCTTAGGGAAGAAGCAGCCAATCGCGGTCTAGAGCGCTTTCCACTTAGTGTGGAGCGTATCCGGCATTGCGGAAGTAGTTGGTACATTCCGAAGGCGAGAAGGCGTTAAGAAGAGCTGCAATTCGGTTCCAGAGGCTTTCGACGGAACGCTCGGCGGCTTTTCTGAGCAAGGCCTTGAGCTTGGCGAAGAGCTGCTCGATCGGATTGAAGTCAGGCGAATAGGGCGGCAGGTAGAGCAGTCTTGCACCGGCGGCTTCGATCGCTTCGCGCACGCCCGCCACCTTGTGAGCGCTAAGATTGTCGAGCACGACGATGTCGCCTGGCTTGAGACTGGGGCTAAGGATTTGCTCGACATAGGCCAGGAAGGCGTTGCCGTTCATCGGACCGTCGATGACGCAGGGCGCGGTAAGCGCGTTCGAGCGTAAGCCCGCGACGAAGGTCGTGGTCTTCCAGTGGCCGTGCGGAACCTTGCCGACCAGCCGTTCACCGCGCGGCGCCCGGCCACGTAGGCGAGCCATGTTGGTACTGGTGCCGGTCTCGTCGATGAAGACCAGCCGCTCAGGGGCGAGTTCGGCCTGGGCCTGCGCCCAGGCGGCGCGCGCCGCCGCGACGTCAGGCCGGTCTTGCTCGGCCGCGCGCACGCTTTTTTTTGAAGCTGATGCCGTGACGGTCGAAGAACCGCCAGACCGAGCCGAGCCCCGCCTTGTGCTCCCGCTCATCGAGCAGCCGGCGCTGGATTTCCTCCAGTGTCAGATCGGGCTCCCGCCGCACCAGCTCAAGCAGCCATTGCTCGTGGTGTTTGAGCGGCGACCGGCTCTGCCCCTTGTTCGATCTGGCCTCGACGCTGCCGGTCTCCCGCCACCGCTTCGCCCAGCGGATCGCCGTCGAATCTCCGATCACGAACTGGCGCGCGGCAGCCCGCGCCGCCACCCCACTCTCGACCACCTGGATCACCCGAACCCGCAAGTCGTTCGAATAGCCCATCGCAGGCCTCCCTGATCAGAAGGCCACAGAATCTTATTCGCGGCTCGAAGGGAATCCCCTCGATTCACAGAAAGTGGAAACTGCTCTAGCCGGTTGCTCCCGCCGAGTCGGGAATAACGACGAGCACCTCAGCCGAAATCGTCTTGCCGCCGATAGTAACGGTGCCGTGCTGATGGTCGAATTTGATGCCTCTGAGGGCGACCAGCACTGTTTTGTCCAGCTTGATCTGGCCTGATTGCGCTTCGGCAATAATGATGCCGATAGCCGTTTCAAACACGCGCTCGATTTTCTGCGGGTCTCCTGAAGCCGCCGCGGCTTTGGCAGCCTTTTCGAGGTCGCGGTGCTTATTTGCCGTATACCGCAGCGCAGTTTCCAGGCTGTTAAATATGGCTTCGTCTGTAAACGCAATTGCAAAGCGTTCAAGCATCGATTCGGCTCCTGCATCGCCATTATAGCACCGGTTTCCACCGGAATTGTACCGCGAGCCGGACTTTTCACGGAGGAATATTTATACAGCAACGGGCCATTGCCAATACCCGCCGAATTCGACCGATGATTTCCGATTCATTGCCAGACCCGCAAGACGGCCGTCCGTGCGCACCTATGGGCGTCTATGGCCGAAAAATTCCTCCGCCCCATTCGTACGGCGCCATCCGGCGAATATGTTTCCTCGTGTTCGATCCGCTTCACCTCACTCGGGTTGTGTCGGTCATCCCATGACACGGTTTCATCGGTATTCAACGCGGTGTCCCCGGCAACCTGTAAGCGCTGGAAAGTTCGGTATTGCGGTCCGGCCGTCACATGCCGGAGCTAGTCGCTGCTGCTGCGGCCCGGCGGGCGAAACAGATAGACCAGGAACCAGATCGGCACGATCACCAGCGAGCCGAGCAGCACGTTGGGCCAAGCCCAGGCGAAGCCTTTCTGAACATAATCCTCAATTCGGTCGGCCGAGAGGCCGAATTCGTGCATCAATTGCTCGGCGGTAATGCCGAAATGGGCGAGAATGGTTCCCACCACCAGCGAGGCGACGGCGACCTTGACCAAAGTCCGTAGAAAGGGGTGCAGCATCCACGCCCCGTCGCGCCAGTCTCGGACCGGCGGGTGATTCGTTTCAGGTGCAATGATAGTCAAATGGCCGTCCGCGCGCATGATCCCGAAACGCCTGTCTTCGACTTGATCGAGGATGGAATCCGGTTTTCGGACCAGATCATGCGCAAGAAAGATAGCGCCTGACCCAGGCGTTTATCAGGGCTTTGGCGCGGCCGCCGGCGCGGCGGACTGCTCGGCGGCCGGGATGGCGGGGGCAGGGCCGCCGATGAACCGCTCGATCACCGAACGGGCCGAGTTCGCGCGCGCGCTGATCGCGCACGGCGTTAAGCAGCGGAGCCGCGGCGCCTGAGCGGCGAATCAGGGCTTCGGCGTCGGGCAGCATGATCGGATCGTCCCACGAACCCTGCACGATGAAGGGCAACTCGAATGCGGCTGTTTCAGGCTTACCGGCCGCCATCAGGCTGGCCGTGCCCTTGAGATCGAGCTCGCGCTCCGGAATCGAGGCTGAGCCGGCGAGCGCCAGGCGCACCGCCGAGCCATCGATCTTCACGTCCTGGACCGTGACCATGCCTTGGGTGATTTTCAACGCCACCGCGATCCTGTCGAACGGGGTCCGTCCGCTGCGGAATTCGCCGCCGCCGGAGAGCGGCCGCCGTTCCAGCCGGCGCAGCAATTGTTCGACATTGAGGCCGGCAAGCGCGCCCTTTTCGCCGATCAGGCTGGCGGTGCCATTCAGGGTGCGGGTCACCGCGAGCACGCTGTCGCCGCTGCCTTCGACCGCGAAAGAGATGTTGCCCTTGCCTTCGAGCCGGTGCAGCCCGAACAGCTGGCCGAGGCAGCTTTCCAGATCGACATCGCTGAATTGCAGCTGCGATTTCACGTCGACGCCGGCGTCGATATTGGCGAGCGTCAGCGAGCCCTTGATCACGCCGCCATAGGCCTGTGCTTCGCCGACGGTCACCACCAGGTGGCCGCCGCGCAGGTTGGCGCCGATCGCGGTGCGCCCGAGCTTGGCGTTGGACATCGTGACATTCGCCGCCGACAGGCGCAGGTCGAGATCCATGCCAGACAGGCCGTCGAGCGTGATGCGCCCGCTATTCCAGTCGTGCTGATTGGCCGTGAGCAGTCGGACGGTGGAGACATACGGCGTCAGATCGAGAGTATCGGCGGCGAGCGTGCCTTGCAGCGTTTTGCGTCCGTCAGTGGCGAAGGTGAGCACGCCTTCGGCGGTGTTGCCGTCGAGTTCGACATTGACGTTGTTGAGCCCGATCGTGCCGCCCATCACATTAGCTTGCGCCTTGATCGCAAAATGACCGAACCCTCCGCCCGGCAGCGGCTTCTGGCCGGCCCACACCAAGGCACTGCGCATCGACGTGGTGTCGGCGGCGAGCGTGCCGTCGATCTTGAGGGTGGGCTGGACGCTGATGCCGCCTTCGAAGGCCGCCTTGATCGGGTGGCCCGCGATCCTCAGCTTCAGGCCGCTGCGGTTTCCGGCCAGGGCGGCCGGAAAATCGGCAAGCGTCATGGTCACGTCGAGCGGCTCGTCATGCCAGACGAAGCGGCCGGTGGCGCCGAAACTCTTGGAGATTGCCGGCCAAGCCAACGAAAATTCCACGCCGCGCAACATCTCGTCGACTTTATGCGACTCGTCATGGACCACCACGGTGCCATCGTCGATCCGCATCTCGGAAAACGCTGCAACGCGGTGCGCATCCTTGGTCTGGCTGCGGGCCAGCGCCTCAATCAGGCCGGACCAGTTGGTCTTTCCGTTAGGCTCCGTGTCGATCACGATGATCGGTCGTTCGAGCGCCACGTCCGAAATCTCGACCCGGCCGCTGAGCAGCGGGAAGAAGCGCAGGCGGGCGGTCAGCCGCTCGGCGGTGAGCGCCGGCCGCTTGGCGTCGCCGAGCACCACGTCGGCGAAGCTCACGCTGCCGGTGGGAAACAGCGAGACGGTGGCGCCGCCGCCCAGGATCGGGTTCAAGCCGGTAACGGCGCGGATTTCGCTTAAGACCTGACGGCGCACGGCGTCGGCTGAGATCAGGTAGCCCGCTGCGACATACACGCCGACGCCGACCGCGAGCACGGCCAGCAAGGCATATCCCATGCGTTTTAAGCCGATGGCGGCAGTCAAAGCGAGAATTTCCGGCTGTTTGGGCGTCGTTTTCCGGCGGACTATACCACCGGTCGCGCCGTCACCAACCGTGCTCGGCCTCTGTGACCCTTTCATGGCGGCTTAACTATTCGATCAGACAATCTCAACGAATAACAACGCTTCACATGCCCTTTGATCGTCGGTATCACATCAAATCACGTCTCCGCTCAATCCATCCCGGTCGCCACGTTCCCCGGTGTTACCCCGATGCCCGTACTCACTGATCGCAGCGTCGCTCAAGTCAAGCCGCAGGGGAAGCGTCTCGAAATTGCCGACGCTAAAGAGCCGGGGCTTTATCTCATAATACAGTCAACTGGCAAGAAATCGTGGGCCGCACGAACGCGGAACGCCGAAGGCAAATCCAAAAAGATCGGCCTAGGCAAATATCCCACGATACCGCTGGCGATGGCGCGAGCAGAGGCGCGGAAAAGATTGCAGCGTGCGAAATTCGGCTACGATAGCGATGAGACGTTCGCTGATGCCGTCGCTGAATTTGAATTGAAGCACGTCCCGAAGTTGCGGCCATCAACGGCACTCTATACCCGCCGCGTGCTGGCGCGGGCTTTGAAGGCTTGGCCGGATCGTCCTCTCGCAAGTATCGCTCGCCGGGATGTGATTGCCGTTATCGACGATGCCGCTATGACACGCGGACCCGCCGAAGCGAACACAAGTTGGAAAGTTTTGGGCAAATTCTTTCGATGGTGCGAGGGGCGCGACAAAATCCAAATCTCACCGAAACGCGGCATTGAGCGGCCACATAGAGAGATCGAGCGCGACCGCGTGTTGACCGATGCGGAGCTTGTGAAGGTGTGGAACGCGAGCGGGCCATTCGTGCGGATGCTGATTTTGACTGGCTGCCGGAGAAATGAAATCGCGGCTTTGTCATGGTCAGAAATATCGTCTGGCGCAATCAATCTGCCAGCGTCGCGCACGAAAACCGGAGTTGCCCACAAGGTGCCGCTCACTGAGTTGATGAAGGCCACCCTGCCGCCAAAGCGCGGGCGCTATGTGATGACCAGCACCGACAAGCCATTGTCGCCCGGCTCCATCAAACCGAAGGTCGCCATTGCGCCATGGACGCTGCACGATCTGCGGAGATCGTTCGCCAGCGGCCTCGGCCGGCTTGGCGTCGCGCCGCACATCATTGAGCGGTGCTTGAACCACAAGGTCAAGGGCGTGGCGAGGATATACAATCGCCATCAATACGAAGCTGACTGCGCCGCTGCATGGCGGCTGTGGTCGGATCATTTGACGGCACTAACTTCATCCCGCAAAAGCGCCACCATTTCTGCCCGCGCTGCCCTAAGCCGGGACGGAGTTTAAAGTGTTCATAGGCGAGCGATTGACTGCTCGCGCGCCGATCCCTTAGTGTTCCGTTGGACAGATTCGGAGATGAAATAGATGCGCAATCAACTCGAACGGTGGCAGGCGCTTTTGGTCGAGCAAGCGCGGGAGTGTGAATCGCCCGAAAGGGTCGTTTGGCTTTATGCTCAACTAACGCGGGTCGCTTTTATGATTGCTAACGCGCCCCCGGAGGCGTGAGCTAACACCGATACCACGTGCCGTTCTGCGCAACGCACACATGGTCGTCCATCTGCGGCGGAGCAGGCGGCGGAGGTTGGTTCGCTTGCATTATAGCTATCCCGGCCTGTGTCACGTTGTTCCATCGCTGAGCGTCCACCGCTTCTTGCTGGATCGCTAGTTGCCGACAATTCAAATAGCCCGGCGTCCCCGGAGCAAAGCCGTTCTGGATGCAGGCCACGCCCGCCGGACTGCAATCGCCTAGCCCGCGCCGCTGCCGCTCTGCCGCGACAACTTGACCATTGGCGTAGGGGTTGCACAGGTCTTTGTCTGAGGCGGCTTGAATTGCGCTCGTGTCCATCTGCGAAACTTGCGAGCTTCGCACCAGCCCGCATCCCGCGACCAACAGCAAGATTGGAAGCCAAACGATACGCATGGCAATCCCCCATTTAGAAAACTGGCACCAGCCCCGAACGGCAATTTTAACGAGAGCATTTCCTAATTGCTAGACGGCTTCATGCTGCGTCATTCTGAGCGTACCGTTGCTCCCATGCGAGAACGTCCATGCGTTTCCAAAAGCGAGCGGAGCGAGGGCCGCCGAACTTTATAGCCTTGGGGAAGCCCGCTTCTCGCGTCTTGCGCCATATCCACATCGCCGAAACACCGAAGTGTTGACGCACGTCAGCGATACGCCACAGCGGCGCGTCATCTAGGCGAATTATTGAGAACGCGGGGAGGGGGGCGGACATGGCACAAGCTCACAATCGGCGCGCGGTCTCCTATCCGGGCGCGGGTTGCGGCGTGCTGGCCGTGCATTTGGCCTAGCATATGCTGGACTCGATTGTTCAAGAGAAATCGTACGAGAGGGTTAACGCGGCCGCTTCGACTCGGCCGTGGTCTTTGTGCTGGCGACCGATACGGCAGTGCCCGGCTTAAGCAACAAAACGACTTCGACCTTGACGCGGTTCACTTCGACCACGACAGGGAATCGCACCGGCTCGGGCGTCGCATCGTCGGGCATGTGCCGAGTGTAGCCGTGCGAGCGTGCGCAGACAACGGCCGTCGTGCTTAAGCCCGTCGCGCCGTCCAATGGATTAAGGAGGCGGCAACGGCTTGAAGGTCGCCCGCAAGGCGCGCTCGGCGGCCTTCATGTGGCGGCCGTTCTCCCATATCTCGACATGTGCATAGCGGTGTTTCGGCGGGACCATGATGCGCTGCCATCCGAGCAAGTCGGCGTCGGCAATGCAGAGACCGCGCTTTCGATAGGCACGCTCTGTGATCGTCGTCTTGCCATCTGTGAAGTATTCCCGGAGCCGGGGCTTGCCGCCGATGGTGCGCCCCGGCGAGCCTTGGCCGAGATACAGCCAATTGCAGGCTTGATAAATTTTTCCGACTTCGCCCGCCGCCGGGTCCGCGTAGGCGAAGAACACTTGCCAGCCGCGATCTTTTGCCGCGTGGCGGACGGCCTTCGGTATGAACCATGAAGCGGTGTTCGGTGCACTCCATAATGTGGCCGCGCCGCGTTCTAGGACAATGTGAGTTGACGGCATGGGGATAGGACGGCCGAAGCAAGCGACCGCCGCAAGCTCGCCCGCCTTGGTTCGTGCGCCATAGCTTGCCCAATTGCGGCCGGGCGTGCCGAGATATTCAAAGCGGCGGATGAAGTCGGCGGCTTCCTTCGCGGCGAGTGGTTCAATGGTGTAATCGAGACGCGTGTCGGTAGGGCGCGAAAGATCGTCCTCGATCATCGCCCGTTCGATCCGGTCTCGCTGAAAACATATGGCGCGCATCAAGGCGAGATAGTCATCCGGCGCTCCGGCGCAAGTCGGGGCTTCTTTTTAGTATTAAATGTCGAATTCGATTTCTCGTTTTTCTTTTTCTGTTTTTCGGGAATGCGCGGAGGCATACGGGCACATTGCGCATCAGCGTTGGCGGGGTGCTCGTTAACTTTGCCCGGCAGCAAGACGGTCGCATGGTGACCATCCTTCCGCGCGCCGGAGGAATTGTATCAGTGCTTCATGAGCCTCATGGCGACGACGCGTTGCGCGCGCGCCTTAACGTAAACGAGTAAGCCTCCTTCGCGCCCGCGCTTCCCGCCTTCGCAGGCCCGCGCCGCTCGCGTCGCGGATGGTCATGACATCAACTCGGCCCGCGCGCACTCGCGACCATCTATCCGTTGATTTGCACAAGGAATTAAATCCAGAATGTTCCAGAGCATATGTTATGCGAATCCGATTTTGAGCGGCGATTTGCTGGACATCTAGGGTAAAGAATTCCTTGCGAAATTCGTACACAGTCACAAAGCTAGGACCGAAGTCCGTGATCGCAGATCGTGCTCGATCCGTTCTACACCAGAGCTTGATCGCTGATGCACCGGGTGGTGCAGGCTATGTGGGGAACGCTGCGTGCGTCGGTGCGCCGGGTGCTGGTGCGGGTGTGACCATTCGGCCGGGCATCGAGGATGACTTGTTAAGGTAAGCGGTCGGGGGTGGGGGTGACGATCCCGTCAACCCTAACAATTGGGCGAAGGATAGGACTAAAAAGGGATCGTTGATGATGTGTTGTTAAGGTAAACGGTCGGCGCGCCACAGGTCTTAAGAAAGATGGTTAACGGACTCCGCCGACGCGGCCATGACCACGATATTGATGCGATTTTGGAGTCGCGCGTGCGCGAGTATGCAGAGAGTATGGTTAACTTGGCCCACTATAGGTGGTAGATCAATGGTTCGACCATATACCATATGCAGGGGCGTAGCGGAAATTGCACCGTTTTCGAGGACGAAAAGTTCAATTTGCACCATGCTAGGCGGCTGAAAAGTGCAATTGCACTTGCACGGAAACCATTAGCCATACTGCGGTAAATGCGGTCAACGCATATCAAATCGACCCAAACAAAAACGGGGTCTAAATCAATTACACTAAACAAAATAGAGATAAGAGGGCTTTTTTCAGTGACCCTCTAAAGAGCCCTTTGACCGCATTTACCGCACGTCAATCAGCCGAGGCTCATGGCTCATGATGTCTCAGTCCTCGCCGAAATCGGCCGCCGCCTCTGCCAATCCTTGCGCAGTTTCGCTTGCATCCCGGATTGCCGGATCAAGGTCATTGCCGCCTGCTATGGCGACGGCCGCCGTCAGCCGGTCGAGTGCCGACACGATGTCGGCCGCGCAATACGCCATGGCCTCAATGATCGCACCATCCGGCTCGATGTCGCAGGCGAGCTTCAAAGCCTTGTCGATATTTTTCATAACTCGACCTTCAATGACCATCGCTGTGCTCGACCTAGCGACGGGACCTTCACTACCCCGTCACCCAGTAGCCGCTGGATATGGCGACCGATCACGCGGGCGCTTATGTGCTCGACCGGCCATTGACATGCCGTGGCGAATGCCGCCTTGACGCGCGAGTTGTTCATGATGTCGGCCGCGTCAACGGGCAGTGTGCCAAATTCGTTGGCCCATGCCTTCGCTAGTTTGTCATTCATGGTCATAGCTCCTCACTCGATAGGTTCATCATCGAAATCTTTTTGCGCTTGGGCCAATCCGCGAAATTCGTCAAAGCGGCTTGTGTCGCCCGGTCGCTCCGGTGCAAGTCGCCAGCGCGCGGGTCTATGATTGCCATCGCCTGCCATGTGCTCGACCTTGAAGCCTAGTCGCGGCACTCCCACTAGTGCCCGAAAGAATAGCGTAGCTGTTTTGAAATGCAATCCACCTTTGCGAACGTGAAGCCATCCGGTGAGAAGGGCGGATATAGTCGGGTCATTGATTAGCTTGCCGACCTCAAGCCACGCGTCGCCGTATGCTTTGGCCCATGCGCGGATCACACTCTCTTGTACCTCACGCTCCGGGTCGGTTACCTTGGCGCGGTTTTCGGCGAGTGTCGGATCAGGCAAGCCAAGCCATTGCACCGCGCCTGCTACCAAGTCGCCCCATTCGCGATGTCGAAACTTAGTCGGCTCGCGTTTGTCCGATGCGACGGCATAGCCGCGCAAGATCGTGAGCAACGCGGCGACAAGCTGCGGCCGGTTCTTTAGAACGTGCTGTAGCAGGTCGCGATAAAGGAATGAGCGGGCGGACAATGGTTTGTCGGGAACGATGCGGACCAAGAGGACTCGACCTTCGCCCATGTCGCCCCCGATCACCATATGATTGCCGGTCCCGATCAGTAGCGCATTCGTCTGCACCACCAGCTTGTCGATGCCGCTGTTGCTGCCAAGCCGCCGCGTTTCCATGAGCGGCGAGGTAATGGCAAGATTGAAACTGTCGCCAGTGAGCGGCGCGGTCGGCCCCAAGTTGTCATAGACCAATACCGGGTCGCCCGCTTCGAGCGCCATCGCCAAATCATTCTTGCGCTGATATTCATCGGTCTGCCATGGCCGCGTCGCTATCTCGCGGCCAGTAGAAAGTGCGCCCGCGATGTGACCTAGCAACGTCTTGCCGCTTTGCGCTTCGTAAGCGTCTATAGCGAACATGGGAGCGGTGCGAAGTGCGCGGCGGCAAACAGACGTAAGCAACATTGCCAAGCAAACGGCAAGGCTCAGTCCTTTCGGTTCCGCCGGACCATCAGTGAACGGAAAATCTTTCAGGATGCCGCGCTCGCCCGTGAACAATTCGAGCATTCGAGCGGCGTCGGCTTTGGTCGGCTGTGACGGGATGCTCGGGAACGTAGCACGGCCCGGATCGTAATAGAGGCCGCTCTTGCGGTCATAGCCCGCTTCCGTTAGGAGCGAATAGTCGGCGCGCAACGTCGGCGTTTCGACGGTGCCCTTAATCGGTTGAAAGTCGGGCGACGAAATAATCTCAGAGACGCGGGTCAAGAGCTTGACGGATGGCTGCGCCGCTATTGTCGGCTTGCCGTCCGCGTCGAGCTTTCTAAACTCAATCTCGCGTTCTACGCGGTCGCCAAACCATCCGGGTGTCGCCGCGCGGATCAGCAAATCGTCGGCGACGTGATAGTCGTCATCGCGTGCGGGGCCATTATCTATTCTGCCACGGGCTTGATCCTCATCGCTCAGTCTGTTGCGGGACAGATGCACGATGTCATTCCCAGCGCGCCGGAATATCTTGTCAGATGCCGGGCAATCGTCTTTAGCCGACGCCTCGATCAGCAACCGCTTAATGCGCCGCACGATGCGCGGCGCGTCGCCGGTCTTTAGGATCACAAGCGGCTTTTCTTGCGGTTCAGTTGATGGGGAAGTGAACATCGGATCATTTTCTATTTGATCGCTCATGACTTGTTCCCCTTCATGGCTTTGGCTTCTTTAGGCGACGGCATAGTGCCGTCTGCAATTGCCGCTTCCCGATCACGGCACCATCGCACCATGCGGTCGAGCGCCGCCATGTCGTCGGCGTCAATCGGATCGTCGGCGAATGCGGCGGCGGGCGAGCGCGAGCCGGGCGGTGTTTGATTGAGGTATGCCCACGCGTTATGAACCTTCACGTGAAGTCGATCAGCGGTCGCGCCCTCGCCGACTTCCCATTGCGGCTCGCACAGGCCCGGAACATTGTAATGCTCGGCGAGCAATTCGATTGCCTTGCCTTCGCTGATGCCAATATCTTTGAGCATCGCGGCAGTGAGAAGCAACGCATACTCGCCATTCTGGAATTGAATGCTCGGCTTCGCGTCTGTTTTGAGATAGTCAATGGCGCGGGCGATCAAGTCCGGTGTGTCTTGCTCGACTTCGGGCGCTTGATCTGCGGCGTTGTCGCCGACTGCGGATGATGTGAGATATTCGGCAAACCAAGTCGGCGCGGGTAGGACCATCGCTCTGACAGTGGTGCGATAGGTTCCGGCGGTGTCATTGCCAGCACCACTGAGCACGCTACCGGGCGCGACTACATAATTGGTGCTATCGATGTCGGGACCGAATGCGCCAATTTTCATGCAATGGCGCACGATGTCGGTTTCAGTGAAGTAAAGGTGACGGCCGCCGGACGGCGTTCTAACCTCGAACGTCTCAGGGAGTTGACCGCGTTCAAGCTCTAGCCGTTCAAGGGTATCGCGCCCTCGCTTGCCGGGCTTTTGATCTACGTCGAGCACGATTAGGTTTGAACGGGCGAGGGCGATGCCCCAATTGCAGCCGGAGTATTGCTTGGCCCATCGCTCGATCTGCGCTCGATCATTCGATGCAAGCTCTAAATTATCCGCGAAACAAGGCGGGTTCTTTCGGCCGATTGCAATAGGGAAAAAGCGCCACGCGGGGTGCGCTGTGAGGAGTGCGAATGGCGGCTTGACCGCGAGTGCGGTCTTCACTTTGGACATGCTTCTATCGACCTGAATTTCCGGGCCCCGGTTCACGGCCGGGGCGTTCTTTGTCTACTATATCTTGTATATTTTGTCTACTGTTTTCTCCCGCTGGCGGGCGACGGCGGCTCGACTATTACAGCGGCTGCTACAATAAAGCGGCTGGCGTCGGCCATGCCCTTTCGGCGTAAAGGGCGTGTGGCAGACGACGCAATAAAAACCGCTGAATATGGAGTCCGCCCTCTCGACTGCGCCGAATACCCCTCTGACGGCTCGGTTCGGGGAAGGTTTTCGCCCTGTAGTGACCGCTGGCGCGTTTTCCGGCGGCGGCGGGATGGCTATGACCCCGGACGGCGGGACGGCCACGCCCATTAACCTCTGTGGCAGATTAAGGGCCGTTAACGTTTCGTTAAGCTTTGCGAGCGCCTTTTCCCGCCCAATTCGGCGCTTTTGGGCGTGCCGCTCGTACCAACTGCCGGGGCGTTCGTTGAATGAACCATCGTTATGGAGTTTCGGGCCACGCAGTATCATTGCGGCCTCCCGGCTTCGATCTTGCCGAGACGATAGCGGCAATCTTGAAGCCGAACACAAATTGCGCGGTAGGGCTGCGATGTCGGATTATGCCGCTCCTCGGCCGCCCGCGTTTCAAGTTCGAGCGATTTTCTTTTTGAGTTCGGCAATCTGCTTTTGTAATTCCATCTCGCGCCATCGTTGCTTGCTGGTCTTGTGCTCAATGCTGCCAGCCGCAACGCGCTCATTATAGAGTGCATCATATTTATCCGGCGCGCGCTCGACGGGCTTTAGGTGTTTCAGTTCACGCGGCAACGCTTCCCGGTCGCCGATTGAAGGCGCTTGGACACCGCGCACGCTGCGGTGAACTTGTGGAGCTTTAGGGATAAAGCGTCGAGCTACCATTGCTTGATCCCTTCGCCCGGCACGAATTCGACCGTTCCGGCGCGGCGCTCATTTTTGGATTTCGGTCTATCGCTGCACATACTGAAACGGCCTTCCTCGGGAGGGCCATTCGCATTCGTAGTTTCGAGCGGGGGCGCGCGCTTGATGGCGTAACTCGGTCGAGCACGCGGCGGTGCAGGCGGGGGCGGCTCGACCACGGCCCTAGCTCGCACGCGTTCTATCAACGCTTCCGGGGAAAGGTGTTGCTCGATAGGCGACGGCTCGACTATGGGAATGCGGTGCTCTAGTCGCGCCGCGACACGTTCCTCTAATTCGAGTCTGATAGGTGGCGAGTGCATGGCCCGATTGGCGCGACCGTCAACGCGAGCTTTGGCGTAGTGGAAATGTAGCCAATCGAGTTTCCCGTTCCACTCGATGCACCATTTTGATTTGGGGTCCGGCACCACGTCGAATGTATCGGTCTGCTCGCGCTCGGCATCCGAAAGCCAACCGAATACACTCTTTGATCCCGGCGCTAGTCCGATACCCCTGCTCGCGTCACTTACACTTTCGCCGGACTCGATTAGCGAGAGTAGATTGGAAAGTGTTTGGGGACTGAGGACTGTCATAGTTCAAGCCTGCGAAAAGAATTTTTCGGATCAAGCGCCAGATCATGTTATTTCGCCAATGCCGGAACAGTCGGCGGCGGCGGTGTGACTGGCTTAGGCACACTGCCGCGCGATGGATCGCTGTTGGTTTGACCCTTGAACATGGCCGGGAAGGCTCCCCTTCGGTCGCCCGTTCGGTTTTGGCGGCGGGCGAAGTCGTTACCGTCGCCGCCTGTCGAATAGGCGCGTGCGATGTCTACATGGGCGCGTTGGCCGCGCGGCTTGCGTTCCGGCGGAACGGCCCATTTCTCGCCGCGCGCACGGGCAGCACGTTGTTCCTGCGAAGCCCGGCGGTACTCGGCCGATAGCTGCGCCGGGGTTTGACGCGCGGGGTCCAACTGCGAGTATGCGATCTTTGCATCATTAAGTGCCCCCGCCGCCGTCTGCCGTGCGTGACGAAGCGAATGCTGCTCGCCGATAAGGTCGCCCTCAATTCGGCGAGCAGCATCAAGCTGCGCCTGCAACGAAAGCCCGGGTACGCTCGGCTCATGCTTCGCGCTGCTTTCATCCGCCACGGGCACGGCTAGTGTTTCGACCGGCTCGCTTGCCGCCATGACCGGCGGTGCAGGGTCCAATTCTGGCGCGTCGTCCCATGCTTCTCGCGTCGGCTCGACCGGGCGCAATGGATTGCCCGCCGGGTCCTCTTTAATCAGCATAGGCGCGGCGTGCTCGACCGGCGGCTTAATGTGCGCGGTGAATGTCGATTGGATTTCGTGGAAGGCGTCTTCGTCGGATAGCTCTTCGCCCGTATCGAAATCGGTCCAGAAATCTTGGGGGAGTCGCGCCTTGACGTTCGCAAAGTTCGCCGCCTCTTTCGCTTTGAAGCACGCGGCGATTGCGTTGCGGATCATTACGGTGCGTTCGTCGAAGGTTTCGGTTTCAGTCATGGTCGTCTCCACCTTGTGATTATTCGGCCCGGCGGGCGCGCCCGATCAACTCGCCGAAAGTTCCCGTTGCGCCACTACCGGGCCTCGCCGCGTTGCTCCATCCCTGTCGCCGCGCGGTTAGACGTATCGAATGTTTGTCGCCATCATTTCGTCTTTGGCGTTCTTGCCGGTGTTCTTTGTCAGGTCATAGCCGACACGCTCGCCCTCAATTGCGGGCGCGTCGCCCTCCATGTGCGTGATGTGAAAGAAAACACTCTTGCTCCCGTCAACCGGCTTGATAAAGCCATAGCCCCGGTCGTCGTTGTATTTCGTAATTGTTCCAAGCGGCACGATAGTCTCCCTTTAGGTCAATCCTGCTCTGCGAAGCTGGGTATCTCGAATTTGCGCCTTGATAAGATCGTGAAAAGTCAGACGCGGAATTTTCTTCTCAATCGCCGCAATCTCGGCTTGCACCGATTTGAGTTTGTCGGCGTTCGTCTCGACGGCAAGGTTCGCTGCGTCGAGTTCGCTCTGATGCCATCCGAACACTCTCAACGGCTGCGCGTACATCCGGCGTCAACGCGTTGATCGTGTCGGGCGACGGCGCAATGAACTTGCCACTGCGCGTGTCGAAAAGTTCGGGGTTCGGGTTCATGGTCGGTGCCTCGGTTGTGTTGGCCATATGCCCCTGCGAATGCAACGGCGTCTAAATCTCTTGTACTCGGCGAGGCGTCGGCGTCCGGCGCGTGTCGTCATTTGGCGGTGATAGTACGCGAGCGAATTGCGCCGCCATCGTATCGTTGTCGCTATACTTGCCACGGCATAACCTCGCTCGCCGTCGCTTCCAAAATTTCGAGGATCACGTCTTTAGTCCGTGGCCCTGCATATTGCGGCCGGGTGCGGCCGATTATCATCGCTAATTCCAGATCGCGTATTCGGTGCGGCGCGGTGCGGCACCCCCATCGTTTTGAGATAGGGCTATCGCTTAGCCGGTCCGGGATTTCGTGTCGTCTTTCGTTCGTCCAGCCCATTCGATTGCCTTCGCCTCTGCGCTTTCGTAAATCTTGGCGGAATCCATTTCGCCGTGCTCAATGCAGGCCGCTCGCATTTTTTGATAGTGCGCGATCTGCAATCGCCACCACCAATCGTCACTTTTTGTCGGCGACAAAGGGATCACTCGGAAGCGGCGCGGCCGATGCGCCTAGTGTGCCCGGCAATTCGCCGACAATTACGTCGCCGATTTTCGACGGCGTAGTCTGGCGCTTGAATGCCGGATGTACGGGCGACGGGTCGCGGTTGTCGTCCGCTTTGCTTGCAAGGTCGCGCGTTTGCGGCGAGGCAAGATCAACGGAAACATTTTTCGCCGTGCCGTGCTCGATCACGTCGCCGATATGGTCGCCCGCGTCACCCTCGGCGTGCTTTGCGCGGATAGCGTCCGCCACGTCGCTTGACGGCCCGCTGTAGCCATTTTGGCCATAGCCATTATTCGCGGGCATTTTTGAACCAACAATCTGCATTGCCATGACACTCTCCGATTATTACCGGCGCGCCGGTTTTGCGTTCGCTGTAGCCGCCGCTTGCGTCGGTTGCGTTTGCGCCTGCTGGCGCTGTGCCTGCTGTTGCTCGACCTGCTGGTGCGGCAAGCCGTCCGCGCCGGGGAGTCCCTTATTTTTCGTCGCGGCGTGAATGCCCGCGCTATGCGCGCCGGTCCCGTCGCCGCCTCCGCCTCCGCCTCCGCCGCCTCCGCCGCCGCCGCGCGGAACACCGCCGACATTAATGCGCTGCATACGCGCGTTCGGATTTGTGTTCGGGATCATTGCCGGGGGCTTGACGTTTCTTATCGATGTCCGGCTGTGCAGATATTTCCGCGCGTCAGCCATCGCGCGCAAATTCTGGACATCGCGCACGGTTTGCGTCGTCTTGCCGCCGGAGCTATCGCCGCTGGCGAAGCGCCCCCGCTGGTCATGGTTTTGATTTCCCATTATCGGCCCCCGCTTTTCACGGCTTCCGCGAGCACTTCGCGGCCGTTGTCCTCTTGCGGGCAATCCTCATTCACGCGCGAGCGCATTCCCGGCGATACCGGCACGGCCTTCCCGGTTTTCAAATAGGCCGCGCTACCGTAAGCGTGCGGAAGCGCGCCCGGCTGGCCGCCGTCCTCGACTGTCGCGTGACCTTGGCCGCCGATATTCATCCCGGCTTTTTGCAAGCTGGTCATACCGTCATGAACGGCGACCGGCGAAACTTTTTTGGGTGCACCGTCGCGCGCGATATTCCGGGCGACCGCGTGACCTGTCGCATGGTCGCCTAGACCGTGCGACATATGCGAAAATGTTTTGAGCTTATCCGACATGGCTTATCCTCCCCGTTCGGGTCTGCGTGCAAGACTCGGTTTCGTGGGGGACCGCGTAACGCTGCCTTTGGCAATGACGCGTTGCTGCGTGAGCTTGGCGACGGCCGCGCGGCGCTGTGACGGCGACGTGCGCGCTTGACCCTGCCATACGGTTTGACCGTTGATCTTTTTCAACTTGGCGTTTTGAATGCCGAAACGGCCGTTCACTGTCGCTTCGCTATTCGTTCCGTGAACGTGGCCAACTTGCGAGCCGTGTTCGTTCAAAATCGGAACGTATGTTGGCGCAATCTCTTTAGGCGCGGGCGGGACCGGCGCGTCGTATTGCGATTTGCGAAATTGGTTTTTGGCCATGGTTACACCTTCGCGGGTTTCGTTGCCCCGATATGACTGCCCGCCGCTGCGGCAATCGCTTCCGCGCGCTTAAGACCTTCCGCTTCGCCGTGGGCCTTAATCAGCACGGCCGTCAGCTTTCCTTGGGCCGTGATATTGAAACTGTCTTTCGCCCAAGGGTTCGCACCATTGGTCAATTTCTTTTCGACGGGCTTGGAAAGTAGCGCGTCGAGCTTTTGTTTCGTGACGGCATTCTGTATCGGTGTGTCGATATTGTTGCCGTGCAATTGTTTGAAAAGTTCACCGCGTGCGGTGACGTTCGTCCGCGCTTTCTCGATCAGGTCGGCGTCGAGCGCGCCCGGCTCTGATGTCGCCGTGTCCGCTACAGGTGTCAGCAAGTAGTCGAATTTCTTTTTAAAAAATTCGGTGCATTCTTTCGAGTCGATTGCTACCAACCGATCACCCGCGCCTCGGAACCGGAGGCCATCGTCGGCGAGCTTGAAATAATCGGACCCAAGTTTCCGCAACGCCTTCGCCTTCTTTCCACTCAGGCCGAGCGTACCCGTTGCAAACGCAATGACCTGCTTCTTCTTTTCTTGCCGCTTTTGTTCTTTCGCGGCCTGCTTCAAAATTTCTTCGTTTGTCGGTGTCATTTGGGGCTCCCTAGTTCCTTAAGCGCGTCCTCGATTTCGGATGCGAGCAAATAGAACTCGACGGCCGATCATCAGCGGCTTGAAAATTCCGGCCGCGATCATCTTGCGAACAAGGCGTTCACTCAGTGGAGGCGAAAACATTTTCGCCGTGGCCTTCGGACTTAGCGCGATGAATGGGAAGGTCATGGCGGTTCCTCTGCGATGTATCCCCGGCTCGACGCGCGCGACCGCCCTTGGAAAACGGGCGCACGTCGAGCCGTGTGGCGTCAGTATTGGGGGGATGTTCGCGGGTTGATGCACCGACCAGTCAGGGCCGTGTGCGGAGGATCGCGAGAATGGTCTTTTACTCGACATTGCCCGTTTGAGCAACCCGTGATCTACATCCCCGTAGTAAGGGGACGTGCTTCACTCACCATGGGTTGCGCGGATATGGAAAAGCCCTTGAAAAATTGGGCACAACTGAATTCACGCGTGAAAAGAAAACGGCCCGGCGAAAGGGTGCCGAGCCGCTTTCATTCAAGCCCGTAGTGGAAACGTCAGCCCAAGGTCTTTCGCCGCCATGTGCGGGCGACCTCTTAGGCGCGGCGATCCTGCATAATGTGCCAGAGACATCTTGAACGCCAAGCAGCCGGAGGGCCGAGGGTGGTCAAGTAGCCGGGACGATCAGCCGGACAGCCTTGCGGGGATCGAGCGTGCAAACTAAAATTCGTTATGCCGCCCGCCCGCCGATACACGTCAATGACACTACGGGAATATCCAAAGCCGATGGTGCGGCTGATCTGTTCGCGTTGCGACCGCAAGGGCCAGTACCGGAAAGAAACACTGCTCGATCTGTACGGCCCCACCGTGACGATGCCCGACCTACTGCACTTGATCGCCAAATGCGAGCACCACAGCAACATGAGCAACCCGTGCGGGGTTCGCTACGGCGACTTACTGCCGAGGAATTAGTGCTGCACGCATTTGTTGGCGTGGCCGTGAAAAGCGGCAAGTCGAAAGAGTTCACCGGTTACTGGCAGCGCCATGACGCATAAACGGGGGGTAATTTGGAAATCCTAATCGGCTTTGCTGTGCTGATCTGCCTAATATGGTTTGCGTTCGGCGCGAAAACAGCGCGCGCAATCGCAGGCACCGTCTTAATTATCGTTGCCGCAGGATTTGCGTACATCATGTGGCGTATCGTCAACGGGACTATTTAAGTCGGTTGGCCGCCACTCTTACGAGACTATACTGCTGCTGCATACGCGGAATGATCTCACGCAGAGCATGCACGCATGACGCTTGATCTGCATCCCCAAAATTGATTGGTCCGCCGTCATCCCAATTTACCCCAGAAATCTGGCCATCTCTGAGTGGGTACAAAGAGATGGACCTAAAACCCTCGCAGTGAGCGTGACGCCGGACATCCTTGGCGATTAAACCCGCCAGTTCATTATGGGTCATTTTGATTTGTTCTGGCATGTGTCCGCCTTTCAACGGCTTAATACCGTGACTGTTGATGATCGTTGCATCCCCGGCTCAAGACCAGCCGAGAGATTGTTGTACTCGCGTTCGTCTGTTTCCATGGCCAACCGCAACCCCTCACATTGCTGCGGCGAGCTCGGATTGGCAGCTAAGCATTGCTTATATTTCTCGGCGGAATTTCGATATTCGTTGCGGGCGTCAACTCGTGCCGCGATCCCACAGCCAGAAACCAACAGCCCGAACCCGATCACAATAAAGGCCCGCATGAGCGCACTTCCCCTAACCCTCGTTAGGAAGTTAGGGCAAATCACGCCACTCGCAAAATCAAAACCGGCGCCTGGGGGTCGGCCCCATTCCTAGTGCTGGGTTTGCGAAGTATAATATCGCCTAAATTTTGCCCCCGAGGGCCGATTTTCCATGACGGCCGGTTGGGCTTGGCGGCGCGCCCGGCTCCGCTAAATGTTTTCGCCGCCAGCGGGCCAAGGCCGATCTGATTGAAATTATGGTTTACCCAGGCGTTACCCCATAACTTAATTGAAATGTTAAAAACGCTTATAAGTCAATGCGGTATATCGAATTGACTGTGACCCTTTCATGGCCGGGGGTGAGCGCATCATGCCCTTGCGACTTAGCGCGCCGGAGTCGCGTCGGCGATTTCGGCGACCAGCTTCTTGATGATCGCCTGGCCGAACGAATTGAAGTCCTTTGCCTCCAGTACGAAGGCGCCGGGCCCGCCGACGACGTTTTCGCGATAGTAATGCGCCAGGCCGCCGGGCGGATTGGTGTGCTCGGGGTTCCAAGGCAACGGGGTGGCGCTCAGGATCACAAGGCCGTTGATGGTGATGCCACGCGCCAAAGCCTCGTCACGCGCCACGCCGACGTCGCGGCCGGCATTATTGGTGCCATCGCCGGAGACGTCGATGGTGCAGCGCGCGGACGCAAACGGTGCGCGCGCAAACTGCGTGACCGCGAAGTCGATGCCGCCGCTGATCGAGGTGCGGTCGGCAAACGAGCGCGGCGATTCCACCAGCCGGTCGCCAAAAGCCTGCGCGGCTTTCGGTCCGTCGATCAGCATCCAGTCAATCACGACTTTCTGGTTGCCGAGGCCTGACCATTCCGCGAATAGAACAGCGATACGGCCGTTGCGGCCGGAGGCAATGGCGTCGAGCACGCGGGGATTGGCGACCGCCGCGGCATAGCCGTCACGCTGCAACTGGAATTTCTGCGCATCGACGCTGCGCGAAACGTCGGCCGCCAGCACCAGCAGCAGGTCGACCGGCTCGGCCGCCCGCGCGGCCGGGAACTGTCCGTAAAACAGCAGGCAAAACAGCGCTAACGCAGACCCCCACCGACGCAACATGACACGCCTCATCCCCCAATGCCGGGGGATGCTAGCCGATTTCGCAGGCGTTGCGTATCGGCTTGGAAAGCCTTGTGGCTATTTTGCCAGAACCCGCGTCGCCAGGAACACCACCTCCACCAGGGTGCCGCTGTCGACTTCGCTGGTGATGTGGAACCGCGCATGATTGGCCTCGGCGAGCGCCTTGCTGATCGGCAGGCCGAGCCCGCTGCCGCCGGCGCGGCCCGCGGTCGCCAGTTGGCGGAACGGCTCGAGCGCGGTCTGCAATTCCTTCTCGTTCATGCCGGGGCCGGTGTCGCGCACCCGCAGCACGATCTCGTGGTCGTCGTTCAAGGCGGTGGCGACGATCACCTGGCCGCCGGCGCCGGTGAACTTGATCGAATTCGACAACAGGTTGAGCGCAATCTGCCGCACTGAACGCGGGTCCGCAACGATCTGCGGCAGGCTCGCCGGCAGCGAGGTGCGGATGATGACGTGCTCGCGATTGGCCTGCTGCTGCATGATGGCGACGCATTGCTGCACCACGTCATTCAGATTGACGCTCACGAAACTGAGTTCGAGCTTGCCGGCTTCGATCTTGGACAGGTCGAGCAGGTCGTTGAGCAGCGAGATCAGATGGCCGCCGGAGCTGTGGATGTCCCTGAGATATTGCCGGTAACGCTCGTTGCCGACCGGCCCGAAGCGTTCGTCCATCATTACCTCGGAGAAGCCGATGATGGCGTTGAGCGGCGTTCGGATCTCGTGGCTGATCTTGGCGAGGAATTCCGACTTGGCGGTTGAGGCCTTCTCGGCCTGCTGCTTGGCATTGATCAGTTCTTCTTCGGTGCGCTTCCAGGCGGTGGCGTCGCGCATCACTGCGCAGAGCTTCTCGCCGCCGGCGATCCGCCCCATGGTGAAGTAGAGCGGCACCAAGCCGCCTTGGCGTACCAGTCCGATCGCCTCACGGCCGGTGTCGAGCAGGCCTGAACCCGTCGCCAGCCGTTCGAGATAATCGAGCATGGAACGCCGGCTTTCCGGTGCGAACAGATCGCCGAAGCTGAGCGTGGCGAAGTCGGCCGCCTCGTAGCCGAACAGCGCCTCGGCGCTGCGGCTGGCCGAGAGGATGCGGCCGGTGCGGTCGAGCACCAGCACGCCGTCGGTGGCGGTGTCGAGGATCGACTTGAGTTCGTCGTTTTCGTTTTCCAGCCGGCGCAGCGACGTCGCGTTGCCGCGGTCCTCGGCAACGCCTTGCGTGCTGATCATCAGCACCATCGCGTTCTCGTTGTTCCAGGGTACGCTGAACAGGCGGCCTTCCGCCGGCTTCTGATGGCCGTTGACGGTGGTGATGGTGAGCGTCTTGCCGCCGTTTTTGGCGTCGCCGCTGGCCGGCTCGGCCTTCGTATCGATGAACAGGCTGTCGAGACCGCCGGCCTCGGTCAGCGCCTCGAGCGCGGGATAACCGGTCCAGTCGAGGAAGGCGCGGTTGGCGTAGATCAGCGTGTTGAGCCGATAGACCAGGATGCCAACCGGCAGCCGGTCGAAAATGGGCCGCCCCTCATGGAGATCGCGGGCGGCATCGCCGTTGCGTGCGCGCGGCGGCGAGCCGACCGGTGGCAGCGCTGCGGCGGGCTCGCGCGGTAGATCGGCCGGCGCGGTCGCGTTCTTGCCCGCGCTGCCCTTGAGCCGAGCGCTGAGCTCTCGCGCGAGCTCCTCGAAGGCGCTGCGCTCGCCGGAACTGAGCGCCGGCGGCTCTTCGGCTCGCGTCGGGAATGCCAGCACATTGTCGGCCGGCGTTTCCTCTTTGACCGCGGCCGGCGCGGCTTCGGCCTGCGCCCGGCGCTGTTCCAGCGCGGCAAGGCGTTCGACGTCGCGGCAGATGCCAAAGCCGCGATAACCCGCGAACTGGCGGTCGCGATCGAATGTCGGCAGGCCCGACATCTCGATCGGTAAAGTCTGATCCGCATCGTCGACCGGCCAGGGCACGACGATGCCGCTCCAGGTGCTGCGCGCGGCAAGCGCATTCGCCACGGCGCCTTGCGGATCGAGCTTGAGCGCGTCGGCGATGTCCGCCCAGGGGCGGCCGAGCATGGCGGCGGTCTTCGGGCCGAGCACCTTGATGAACTCTTCCGTGCCGAGGGTAAAACGATTGTCGGCATCGGTCTGCCAGACGAAGCGGAACGGAAAACGCCGCCGCAGCGCTTCCGCCACAGCCGGGTTAGGAACGGTGGGCGCTGTCTGCGCCGTCGCGCGGGCGGCGGTCTCGGATGCCGTAAACGCGACCAGCAGCGTCACCGTCGCGCCGGCGCCGAGGCGCAGGATGGTGGCCGGCCAGGCCGCGATGTCTCCGTCGGCGCGGCCGTTGAGCGACGCCTCGCGGGCGAGTTGCTCGGCGCCGAGTGCGACCAGGTCGCGCTTGTCGCCAAAGCGTTCGCGCGCCGCCGGCCTGGCTTCGATCAGTTCGCCATCGGCGGTGAACACCGCCGCCGGCCGATCGAGATCCGCAAGCAGCCGCTGCGCGCGGTCCGGCAAAGCGAGGTCTTGGCCGGCGCGCTCGGTCGCAACCACCAGCACGGCGGAACTTTCGTCGGCGAGTGCGATGCGCGAGCAAAGACAGACCAGCCTGGTGCCGTAGCCGGCGCCGAATCCGCGCAAGCGTTCGAGTCGCGGCGCGCCGCCCTGCGGCAAGGTGCCGGCCATGCGTGCGACCTGTGCGGCTGCCGCGTGCTCGGGTTTGAAGCGGATGGCGGCAAGCGCGCCCGGCGAGGCGGCATCGAAGATCGCGGCCGCCACCGGATTGGCCCACAGCACCCGCGTCGCGTCCGTGCTCCAGAGCCATACCGGCGCCGGGCTCAAGGCGTGGGCCGCGAACCGCTGATCGCTCAGGAAGGCGAACTGGAACTCAAGCCCATTCATTGCGCGGTCACAAAAGTTACGGCTAATGAACCCTTAATACGGCTGGTTTGGCGAGGCGTCCACGATGCGGCGGCTGTTCCCCACGGCCACGCGGATATAACCTTAACGGCACGGATGCGGCACTGGCGCGGGCCGTTCCTCGCCCTAGATACAGGGTTAAGGCCGGCGGTAAACTGCCGGGGACCCCAAGCAGGAGGATGTCATGGCGAAGGAAGGCAATGGGAGTTTCGAGATTCCGGCCGAAATGCGTGCATTCGCCGAGAAGAGCGTGGAGCAGGCCAAGCAGGCCTTCGACAGCTTCATCTCCGCCGCGCAGCACGCGGTCAATACCGCCGAGACTCAGGCAACGACCGCGCGCACCGGCGCCAAGGAGATCGGCGAAATGGCTATCGGCTTCACCCAGCGTAACGTCGCGTCGTCGTTCGAATTCGCCGAGAAACTGGTGCACGCCAAAGATGCCCAGGAACTTACGGCGCTGCATTCCGATTATGTGAAGAGCCAGATCGCAGCGCTCACCGATCAGGCGAAGGAATTGAGCAAGCAGGTGACCAAGCTGGCAGGCCAGCACTAAAGTCACCCGTCGGGGCTGGGATTGGATGCAATTTGGCGCAGGCATTGGCCTACGCAACTGAATTTATGACGGTTTTGTGCAGTGCAATATTTTTATTGCAATGCACCAAAAATGGTGCTATATGGTTTTTACAGCACCCGCCTAGACGCCCCAGTGGGCGCCCCTCGTGGCGGGTCGTGAAATAAGCGCGGGCCGATTTATCGAGGGCGGTGGCTCGCTTTTAAGCCGGAAGCAGCCCTCCGAGCTAAGGATAATTGTCATGGCTGAAGTCCAGACCGCGGCTGTCACGCCGAAAGCCAAGTCGAAGCCGGTTGCCACTACTGCGTCCGTCTTCGAGATGCCGAAATTCGAGATGCCGAAGTTCGAAATGCCCAAGTTCGAAATGCCGAAATTCGACATGCCGAACATGGAAGTCCCCGCCGCCTTCCGCGAGATGGCCGAGAAGGGCGTCGCGCAGGCGAAAGAGGGCTACGAGAAGATGAAGACCGCCGCCGAGAACGCGACGGAATTGTTGGAAGACACCTATGCCACAGCCTCCAAGGGCTACTCGGACTACGGCCTCAAGCTGATCGAAACCGCCCGCGCCAACAGCAACTCCGCTTTCGACCTGTTCGGCGAAGTGCTGTCGGCCAAGTCGGCTGCCGAAGTGGTCGAGCTCTACTCGACCTATGTGCGCGCGCAGTTCGACACCGTGAGCGCGCAGGCCAAGGAGCTTGCCGATCACGCCCAGAAGGTCGCGACCGAGACGATCGAGCCGATCAAGGAAAGCTTCACGAGCGCCGTCAGTAAGGCCGCGTAACGGTCCATATCCGCTGCGCTAATGACCGGATTGAAAGCCCGGGCGTGCAAACGCCCGGGCTTTTGCTTGACGATATACCCGGCCAAAGCCGCTTGCCAAAATGGCGCCCTGAACCTAGGTTCCGGCCGCTCGCGTCACTGACGGCGAGCGTGTGCAGGCGTAGCTCAGTTGGTTAGAGCGCTGGTCTGTGGAACCAGAGGTCGGTGGTTCAAGTCCACCCGCCTGTACCATCTCAATTCGGCAATCAATCCGGTGTCAGCAGCGATATGCCGAGCAGCGCGCGCCGGCGCAGCCAGGCGGTCGCGCGGTATTTTGGATCGCGCGTGACCGCGTGCATGCCGTCGAGCACGGCCAGCACGCGACGTCCCCCGAGCGTGTCGCCAAGCGCCAGCGGACCCTTCGGATAATTGAGCCCGAGTTCGACCGCGATATCGATGTCGCCAGGTTGAGCGATGCGCAGTTCGGCAATGCGCGTGCCGACATTGACGATCATGGCGAGCAGCCGCTGCACCACGAAGCCAGGGCTGTCGTTGATGGCGGTCACGGGGCTGCCTTCCGAAAGCGCCGCGACCGCCGCGCCCAAGGTTTCGGGCGCCGTGAGCGGCGTCTTCATCACCGTGCGGCGGCCCTTGAAGCCGCCCAGCATGTCGACGGCAACGGTTCGCTTGGGATCGAGCTTGAGGCGGACAATGGCGCCGGTGGTGTCCTCGCCCAGCGGCGTCACGAAACACAACGTGCCCGCCTCCGGCGCGCCGCCGATTTGCGTCTTGATGCCGGCGGCCGCCAGCCATTCAGCCAGCTCGCGCCCACCGTCTTCGTCGGCGATCCAGGCCGCGGCCGGCTTGGGTTGCGTGGCGACCTCGATCGTCGGCGCGCTTGCTTGCGGCGGACTGTCGTAATTGTAGAAGCCCTGTTTGGTCTTGCGGCCGAGCAAGCCGCCGGCCACCCGCACGGCCAGTTGTGCGGAGGGCTGATACATCGGCTCGCCGAAATATTGATCGTAGATGCTCACCATCACCGCATGGGTGACGTCCGCGCCGATCAGATCGAGCAGCTCGAACGGGCCCATGCGGAAGCCGGCAGCTTCCTTCATCAGCAAGTCGACTTCGCGGGGCGAAGCGATGCCCTGCGCGACAATGCGCAGCGCCTCCGGTCCATAGGCGCGGCCGGCGTGATTGACGACGAAGCCGGGCGTGTCGGTCGCCACTACCGGGTGCTTGCCGATGCGGCGGACGAAGCCGGTAAGCGCCGCGACCAGACCGGGATCGCTGCGCAAGCCGCCGATCACCTCGGTGAGCCGCATCAGCGGCGGCGGATTGAAGAAATGCAGGCCGCCGACGCGCTCCGGGTTGGCGCAGCCGGCGGCGATCTCGGTGACCGACAGCGAGGAGGTGTTGGTGGCGAGCACCGCGTCGGGCGCGATGCGCTGTTCCAGTGCGCGAAACAGCTCGCGCTTGGCCGCGAGATCCTCGACGATCGCCTCGATGACGATCCCGGCCGGCGCCACCTCATCGAGCGAGCCGATTGCCCGCAAGCGCCTCATCACGCCCTGTTTGACGTCCGCCGTCATGCGGCCCTTGGCGACCAGACCATCGAGCGCCTTGTCGGTCGCCGCCACCGCCTCGCGCGCCGCGCCGTCGCGCGAATCGAACAGCAGCGCCGTCATGCCGGCCTGCGCGCAAACCTGCGCGATGCCGCGCCCCATGGTGCCGCTGCCGATGACCGCGACCGTCAGATCGCCCCGCTGCAGATCGCGCACGCTCACTTCCCTTCGAATTTCGGTTTCCGCTTCTCCAGGAACGCGCGCATGCCTTCCTTTTGGTCCTGTGTGGCGAATTGCAGCAAGAGCGCCTTGCGCTCCAGCATCAGCGCGGTGTCGAGCGGGGCGTTCAAACCGGCATTGACGATTTCCTTGATCTGCATGACGGCGATCGGCGGCATCGCCGCAATTTCGGTCGCGATCTCGATGGCGCGCGCCAGCGCCTGGCCGGCCGGTGTCACCTCGCTGACCGCGCCCATACTCAGCGCTTCGGCGGCGCCGAACATCTTTCCGGTCATGAGCAGCAGCATGGCGCGCTTGCTGCCGATCAGCCGCGCCAGCTTCTGCGTGCCGCCGCCGCCGGCGAGAATACCGAGCTTGACTTCCGGCAGGCCGAGGCGAGCGCCTTCGCCGGCGACGATGATGTCGGCGCATAGCGCCAGTTCCAGCCCGCCGCCGAGTGCATAGCCTTCGATGGCGGCGATCACGGGCTTCGGGCAGTCCATGATGGTGCGCCAGTATTTCTGCAGGTTGCGAGCCATGATCTCGATCGGGCCCGCCTCCGCCATCTGGCTGATGTCGGCGCCGGCCGCAAACACGGTATCCGAGCCGGTGATGATCAGGCAGCGGATCGCCGGGTCGGCGGCATGGCGGGTGACCTCATCGGCGAGCCGCGCGCGCACCTCGAGATTGAGCGCATTGCGCACTTGCGGCCGATTGAGCCGCAACACGGCGAGGGCATCCGACGGGCGTTCGACGAGGAGAGGGTCCGGTGCGGTCATGAGAGTTTACCGATGGGGTGGCGCTGTTGCGCCGGTCATGCTTTTCCCAGTAAAGGACCGTGCGCGCGCGTTAAAGTCAACGTTGCGGTCAAGACGTCCGCCATTGCTGAATTTTTCGTCTAACGCTAAGCGTAGCTAAATCAGCGACAGTTTCGGATTTAACGGATGTGCGGTATCGCAGGCTTTATTGCAGGCCGTTCGCAAGGCAGGGCGCGGCCGATTGCCGATATAGCCGCTTCGATGAGCGAAACCTTGCGGCACCGCGGGCCGGACGACGACGGCGTATGGATCGATCCGGAGGCGGGCGTCAGCCTCATTCACCGCCGCCTGTCCATCGTCGATTTATCGCCGGCAGGCCATCAGCCGATGATCTCGGCCGATGGCCGCTACGTCATCATTTATAACGGCGAGGTTTACAGCCACGAGGAAATAAGGCCTTCGCTGACCGCGCGCGGCATTTCGTTTCGCGGCCATTCGGACACCGAAGTCATTCTGGAGTCGTTTGCCGCGTTCGGCGTCGAAGCGACGCTGCGCCGGCTGATCGGAATGTTCACCATAGCGCTGTGGGATCGCCGCGAGCGTGCGCTCACGCTGATGCGCGACCGGCTCGGCATCAAACCGCTCTACTGGGCCAAGTTTGGCGAGCTGTTCCTGTTCGGCTCCGAGCTCAAGGCGCTGCGCGCGCATCCCGGCTGGACGCCGCGCATCGATCGTAACGCCGCGGCGGGCTTCATGCGGCACAATTACATCATGGCGCCGCACACGATCTATGAAGGCGTGCACAAGCTCGAGCCGGGCACCGTGCTCACCGTTCCTTGGGGCGGCGAGCCGAAACTCGATCGCTTCTGGCACGCGCGCCAGGTCGCGCACGCAGGTCTCGCCAATCCGAACCGCGGCAGTGATCGCGAACTGACCGACGAATTGGAGGCCCCGCTAATCGAAACATAGGATGTGTTGTTTTCTGTCGGAGAAGGATCGCCGGATCCGCACTGTCACTTAAGATGGTGCAGTCAAGGTGTTTTTCTCCGTACACGCTCAACGCTCGCCAATACTCAGATTATCATGAATATGCCTCGGCCCCGGCACTGTAACCAGCCATTTGACCGCTATTTTGTAACGAATTCGCACAGCTTGACCGGTAGTTGCGGGATAAGGCCTACTACAATTGGTTACCGCAAATCGCGGCAATGTCGATCTCGATGTGGCGGAAGGTTTTGGTCATGAACGGAGTTCATTCCCTCAGCGCGAAAACGAAATGAATCAAGTCGAGCGCAAGGACATTTTTCAGGGATATTTCGGGATTTTCCCTAGGACACGCTACCTTCCAGTTTCGTCATTAACGCCGGAGGAAGCCGAATAATGGCACATGGTTTGGAACGAAATGTCGCGTGCAAGTGAAATCCGGCGCCCAGATGCGTCAGGGGCTTTGTGAAAAATCGACCGCCATCGGCCGCCTAACGCAAAAACGCCGGCGATGGTGTCGCCGGCGTTTTTTTCGTTAGCGAACGATGGGCCTTTAGCGGAAGTAATAGCGTCCGTTGTTACCCACGCGCGGGCCGGCATGCGGCGGCCGATAGGTCGGCACCGCCGCCGAATGCGGGCCGCCGAACAGGAAGTCGAAGAAGCCGCCATTCGACGAGTAGCCGTTGTCGCCGCCGTACATTCCGATCGGTGCGCGCACCGGCTTCGACGAGGCATCCGGCCTACGTTCGATGGCAATGTCGGCGACCTTGCGCTCGCTGCCCTTGAGAATGGCGATCATCCTGGCGTCGCGGCCATAGACGTCGTCGCGGAACTGCAGCTTGCCGTCTTCGTCGACGAAAGCGGTTTGGTAGGTCAGGTGGACCCAGATGTTCTTCGGGAAGTTGATGTTGATTTCATTGCCGCCGAACATGCTCTCAAGTTTCGCCGCGGTGTAGTGCCCTTGCGGGTCGACCAGCGACAACAGCTTCTCGCCGTAGATCAGCGGATTCTGCACCCGCATGCAGCCGTGGCTGTAAGCGCGTTTGTCCTTGGCGAACAGATATTTGTCCGGCGTGTCGTGCTGGTAGACCAGGAACTTGTTGGGGAAGTTGAAGCGGATGCGGCCGAGCGCATTGCCGGCGCCCGGCGGCTGCGAGATGTGGACGGTACCGTCGGCGTCCTGCGTCAGCTTGAGGCCGATGCGGTCGAGCGCGTCCGGGTCCTGCTGCAGCGCCGGCAGATATTCGTTCTCGATGATCGACGGCGGCACGTTCCAGGTCGGATTGACGGTGATGAATTTCATCTCCGCGCTGATCATTGGCGTGCCCTTGCCAGGCTTGCCGGCGACGATCTTGGTCTTCCAATAAGGCTTGCCGTCGTTATAGAGCGTGAGCGTGTAATCCGGCACGTTGACGATCACGTGCGGATTGCCCAGATCGCGCGGCAGCCAGCGCCAGCGTTCCATATTGACGATGACGGTGTCGATCGGATCGGCGATTGGGCCGTGCGCGACCCTCTTCTCGCCGTTGAGCGCGCGCAACGTGTTTGGTCCCAGATTGCCGTCGACGTCGATGTCGGACTGGGTCTGGAACGTCTTCACCGCGTCGCGCACCGCGTCGTCATAGAGCGGGTCGTTCTTGTCGCCGGCGATGTCGAGGCGCTTGCGCAGTTGCACGACGCGCGAGTCCTTCATGCCGACGTGCAAGGTCTTGCCTTCGCCGATGCGCACGAGGTCCGGCTTCTTTTCTTCCTCGGCCTTGGGCGCGAGCGCACCCTTGCGCAGTTCGGCGAGCTTTTCCTTGAGTGCCTTGAATTCCGGCTGCGGCGGATTGTAGCCATCGAGCGCTGCGGCCACGTCGGCGGCGCCGGCGAGCTTGGCCAGTACCTCGGCCGGCTCCGGCGCGACCAGCTTGAAGTCGATGTCGGAGCCGACGCGGCTGAAGTGAATTTGCCCGATCTGAGCGTGGCGCGCATAAGTGAGCAGCGAAGCGGTGAGCTTGAGCTCGTCCTCGGCGAGTGCGCTGGCGGTGGTCACCGTCTTAAAGTCCGGAGTTGGATAATCGGCGGGGTTGAGCCCATCGGTGTCGACCTGGCCAAGATAGGTGATCGCAGCCTTGGCACGCGCGCCGGCTGCGCCATCGCTTACCCAGAGCGGCTTGTAGTCGCGCGCTTTGTAGAATTGCTCCACGCCCTCGCGGTCGGCCTTGCGGCTGACGATATGGTCGAGTTTGCCGGAGATCATGTCGCGCAAATGGTCGGCGACCGCGCTGTCCGCGGTGGCGGACACCGGGGCGGCAACCGGCGCGGCTGCGGCCTTCACCGGCTCGGCGGTGTCTTGCTTGATCTCGGCCTTTGGGGCGGCGGCTGGCGCGCCCGTGACGTCCTGCGCTGTTAGCGGCGGCAACTGGTCAGTATTCGGCATCGGCACAGCCGAATCGATCTGCTGTTGGGATTGTTGCGCCATGCCGGCATGGCTTCCCAAAACCAGGGCCAAGCCAAGCGCGGTCGTGGCCAGCAGTCGGTTAAATCGAGCACTTTTCACCAGAACGTCTCCTAGTGCCTGAACAGAGGGCCCAGGGCCCCCGATTTCGCGGGCATACTATCCCATAGTCCTGTGTTAGTTACGCTTTTCCCAACAAGGCGACGCTAAACACCAGCCGACTGTGGCTATTTTGCACAGGGGGGGCGAAATCCCGGATTTGCACGCTTTTCCGCATTGCCGCAGGCTCTAACCTAATGCAACGGCAGCCAATGCGGCCGGTTCCCGGATCGGTTTTGCCTGTTTTCCCCCGATGACTTCTTCGTGATGGCGGCTCGACCGAACCCCCAGGATAGGGCGGGCCGGTGACACCGGAATGATGGCCAGCCGGAGCGGTCGCCGGTGGCAGCAGCGCGCGCTCAGATCCGATGCCATCGTTTCGAGAAAAAGCAGCGCGCGGTCGAGCGGCAAACGATTTCGTCAAAAACATCGCCTACTAAAATGCGGCGCATATTCTTCCAATTTATTTTCAAGCGAGCGCTCGCGGACGATTCGCCTGCCGGCGTGATTCGAGGCGAGCGCTGACGTCGCGCGACTTCGCTCAACGTCGCTTGTCGCGTGCGGCGATCGTGGCGCCTGATAAAAAACTGGGCCCCGTAAGGGACCCAGTTTAGAAGGTTGCCGGTGTGGGGACCGGCAATATTCCAGAGGGGAACATGCTGCACGCCAGTGACTCTGGGAGGAAACATCCAGCGTTACAGCGAATATTCATTATGCGGCGCATGTGCCCCGCAAACAACGCCGCGCACCGCATGTCAGCCATGCTGAATCGCAAATCGTTTAGAGGCCCAGTCGCGAATCATCCGCATATCGGACATGCGGAATCGCCGCCGTAGAATTTCCTTTGCGTAAAAATCAGAAATGCCAGCGCTGCGCGTTGGCGACCAGGAAATCGCGGAATACTTGGATACGGGCCACCGCCTTGAGCTCTTCCGGATAGACGAAATAGGCGTCGAGCGCGAGCGTGTCGGCCTCGCCGAGCAGTTGCACCAGCCCGCCGTTCTCCTCGACTAGATAGTCGGGCAGCATCGCGATGCCGAGGCCGCGCTGGCAGGCGCGCAGCACGCCGAGCACGTTGTTGATGGTCAGTTGCGGCTGGCGCGGACCCTTGCCGTCGCGGCCGACTTCGACCAGCCAGCGCCGGTTGGCGAAATGCGCCGGCACGTTGCCGCCAAGCAGAATTATCCGATGCTTGTCGAGGTCGTCGTGCGTGCGCGGCGTGCCAAAACGCTTGAGATAGTCCGGCGAGGCATAGGTGTGGAAATGCACCGAGAACAATTTGCGCTGAATCAGGTCCGGCTGGGTCGGCTGGCGCAGGCGGATGGCGACGTCGGCCTCGCGCATGGCGAGATCGAGCTCGTCGTCGGTGGTGAGCAGCGTGATATGGATGTCGGGATAAAGATCGAGGAATTCGCCGAGCCGCGGCGTTAGCCAATGCACGCCGATGCCCGGCGTGGTCGACACCTTCAATTCGCCGTTCGGCCGTTCGCGGCTGTCGGTGAGCTTGGTGCGCGCCGCCTCGAGCTTCATGAACACTTCGTGCGCCGTGCGGTAAAGCAACTCGCCCTGTTCGGTGAGGATCAGCCCGCGCGCATGACGGTGGAACAGCGAAACCGATAACTCGCCTTCCAACGCCGAGACCTGGCGCGACACCGCCGACTGCGACAGGCCGAGCCGCTCGCCGGCGTGCGTGAAGGAGCCCGCTTCCGCTGCGGCGTGGAACACCTTCAGCTTGTCCCAATCCATCGACTTGTTGGTTGCGACCATGATCTATTCCGCCGCCGCGCGCTGATGCTCATGTGCGGCCAGGAATTTTTCCGCTTCGAGGGCTGCCATGCAGCCTTGGCCGGCGGCGGTCACTGCCTGCCGGTAGATGTCATCGGTGACGTCGCCGGCGGCGAACACGCCGGGCACCGAGGTCGCGGTGGAATGGCCTTCGGTGACGATGTAGCCGTTCGGCTTCATCTGTAGTTGCCCGACGAACAATTCGGAGGCCGGCGAATGGCCGATGGCGACGAACACGCCGTCGACCTTGCGCTCGCTGACCGCGCCGGTCTTCAGGTTCTTCAGCCGCACGCGCTCGACCTTCGGCGGGCTGTCGCTGCCGATCACGTCGTCGAGCGCGGTGTCCCAGATCACGTCGATCTTGGGGTTCTTGAACAGGCGATCCTGCAGGATCTTCTCCGAGCGGAACGCATCGCGCCGGTGCACCACGGTGACCTTGGACGCGAAATTGGTGAGGAACAGCGCTTCCTCAACCGCGGTATTGCCGCCGCCGATCACGACCACTTCCTTGTTGCGGTAAAAAAAGCCGTCACAGGTGGCGCAGGCCGACACGCCGTATCCCTTGAATTTCTGTTCGGAGGGCAGATCGAGCCAGCGCGCCTGCGCGCCGGTCGACACGATCAGTGCGTCGGCAAGATAGACATCGCCGGAATCGCAGATGAGGCGGAACGGGCGCTGCGCCAGCTCCACCTTGTTCACGTGGTCGGTGACGATCTTGGTGCCGACGTGCTCGGCCTGCTTCTGCATCTGCTCCATCAGCCAGGGACCCTGGATGACGTCGGCGAATCCCGGATAGTTTTCCACATCGGTGGTGATGGTGAGCTGGCCGCCCGGCTGCACGCCCTGAATCAAGATCGGTTCCAGCATGGCGCGCGCGGCATAGATCGCGGCAGTGTAGCCGGCCGGACCCGAGCCGATAATGACGACCTTGGCATGCGTGGTCTTGGGCATTTCGCGCGCCCCCCTGGCGGGCGTCGGGCGCAACGGCGTCCGGCCTGGCCGGCTCGTGACCGGCTCGTTTTGCATGGCAGGATGTATGGCTTTCGGGGGAGCTATGCAAGATACGCAACCCCCTAGACTCACAGCCTTAGTATTGGCGCCGGCCGGCATGGCCTGAGATTGCGCAATAATCTTTCGCGAAACAATGTTTCGCGGTATGGATGTTCCTGCTCGCCCTGCCGGACCAGGAGCCGCCGTTGCCCGCCCGTCTCGATGCCATCGACCGCAAAATCCTGAAAGAGCTGCAGGACGACGGCCGCATGACCAATGTCGAACTGTCGGGCCGCGTCGGCATTTCGGCGCCGCCTTGTCTGCGCCGCGTACGCGCGCTCGAGGAGGCCGGCTATATCAAGGGCTACCGCGCGCTGCTCGACGAGAAAAAGCTCGGCTACGAGGTGGCCGTGTTCGCCATGGTGCATCTGGCGAGCCAGGCCGACGCCGATCTCGTCGCCTTCGAGAACTTCGTGCGCGCGCAGCCGCTGGTGCGCGAATGCTGGATGCTCTCCGGCGAGATCGACTTCGTTCTGAAGTGCGTGGCGCCCGATCTGAAAACCTTCCAGGCCTTCGTCGAGAAGCTCACCTCGGCACCCAATGTGCGCAACGTGAAAACCTCGCTGACGCTGCGCAATTCCAAGGATGCGGCCATGGTGCCGATGGAACAGGACGGCTGAGCGGCGCTCAACGCAAGACGGCCGATCGGGCCCGGATCACGCGACGGCGGCCACCGCGCGGGTAAAGCGTGCGCCGAGTGCGAGCGAGGGATTGTCCCGGCATTTGATGATTTGCCGGGCGATCGACGGCGAGAGCCGCCCAAAAGTTTCAAGGCACTGCTCAAGTTCGCCCGGCGAAATGCCGCGTCCGCGCGCGCGCATCCGTAGGATGATTTTGACGGTATCGCGCGACATGCCGAGCGCCTTGGCCACGATCAATACGGCATCCGGCATATCGTGAGTCATCGCCTGCTCGACCGTCTCGATGGGCAATTCACAAAGCGCCGCGAGCGCTACCGTCGTCATTTCGAATTGATTGGATCTCGCGAACTCCGCCACTTCATTTTCGTTGAGCCGGCCGGCCGCCCGCAGCGACCCGATATGGCTGCGCGCCGCCGTATAGTCGCGCACGACCACGCTGGCCTTGCCGAGGACCGTGGCCGCGGCCTCGGACACGGCGTCCTCGATCAATGCCGACATCGAGGGATTTGCCGCCTCGAGCTTTTGGCGCACCGTATGCGAGGCTTTGACCAGAAGCCGCATCAAATGATGGCGCGGAATATCGCGCCGCAGACCGACGCAGGCGGCAAGCTCGTCGTCACCTTCCGACCGCGTCGTCAGCCGCGTATAGCCGTTGTCGGAAAATCGCGCGCCCGGATTGCCGGCGGTGCTCAGCACCACGGACTTGTCGCCTCGTTCGACCAGCACATCGGTGAGCGCTTCATCGAGCGAGTTGCGCCGCGAGATGGCGAGCAAATGCTGCTGGCTTTTGGTGCGGGCGGTGGCCATGAGCGTATCGCTGTCCAGCCGCTGTGAATGTTCGAGCACGGGTCTCGCCACGTCGATCGCGTCGTCGGACGCCAGGAAGCGGCTGATTTTTATTGGCGCGCGCGGCTCTCTTGCCAGGCGCTTGGCCAGCGCGGCGCGCGCCGACAGCTCAATGGTCGCGGCGACCCGCATCAGCACGTCGTCGAACAATCCGATCTGATCGTCGGAATAGTCAGCCGCTCCGGCCGCGAAAAGCTCGGTAATGCGGTGGACGATCTTGGCGCGCTGGCCGACAGTGCCGTGGGCGACCGCGCCGTTCAATTCGTCGATCAACGCGGCGATTATCATGCAACCTGACGAAATCTTGCGAGGGAAATTGTCGGTGCAACGCTTTTACACCACAGGCATGGGCGGTCGTTTAAAGCGGTCCGGCGCATTTGCGGGATTTTGCAAAGGATTTGTTAAGGCAAATTTTCGGTAAAAATTGACGGCCGCGCCGAAAAACAATGGCCGGAACGAGCCCGGCCATGACGAATGCAAGCTCGCGCGTCGCGCGGCTTATCTCCACTCGATCTTCTTCACCTCGTAGCCCTTGGCGCCGCCCGGCGTGTTGACCTCGACGGAGGCGCCCTTGGTCTTGCCGATCAGCGCGCGCGCCAGCGGCGAGGTGATGGAAATCCGCCCCGCTTTGGCGTTGGCCTCTGGCTCACCGACGATCTGCCACACCTTTTTCTCGTCGGTGTCCTCGTCGACCAGCGTCACGGTGGCGCCGAAGGTGATGGTGTCGCCCGACAGCTTCGACACGTCGATCACGTCGGCGCGCGCGAGCTTGTCCTCGAGTTCGGCGATGCGGCCCTCGTTGAGCGACTGCTGCTCCTTGGCGGCGTGATATTCGGCGTTCTCCGATAGGTCGCCGTGCGTGCGCGCCTCGGTGATCTGTTGGATGATGCGCGGCCGCTCGACCTGCTGACAATGCTTGAGCTCGGCCTCGAGCGTCGAATAGCCGGCCGCTGTCATCGGAATCTTATCCATCGTCCCTTCTCCTCCTGGCGGGCGCCCGAAACGTCTTGAATGCGCCGGAGCGCCGCCAAGCCCTTCCACCCTCAAAAAACCCGTCCAATCCACTCGCAATACGACTCCGGCCACGGATTCCCGCGCACCGGAGTCATGTGTACCGAGGGCCGGTCAAAAAAACCTTGACCGCGGGCAGTTTCACCTGCGCCGCGACCGCGGACTTCCCGGCCATTCTCGCACCGCCGCTCTCACTGGCGAGGCTTAAGGGAACCGTCCTTAAGCCCGGTCGCTGAAGTAACTTTGCAGCGCGCGCACCTCGAGGTCACCCCCAAGATAGGCTTTTATGCCTTGCGCCGCGGCGACGGCACCCGAAAGAGTGGTGTAGTACGGCACTTTATGCAAGAGGGCGGCATGGCGCATGGACCGGCTATCGGCCAGCGCCGCCGTCCCCTCGGTGGTATTGAAGACCAGCTGAACACCGCCGTTTTTGATGGCATCCACGATATGGGGCCGGCCTTCCAGCACCTTGAACACCTTGGTCGCCTGCACCCCGTGTTCGGCGAGGTAGCGTTGGGTTCCCGAGGTGGCGATGGTCTTGAAGCCGAGCGAGGCGAGCAACCGCACGGCATCCAGGATGCGCGGTTTGTCGGCGTCCTTGACCGAGACGAATACCGTGCCCGAGCGCGGCAGGTTGGCGCCGCCGCCGATCTGGCTCTTGGCGAAGGCGATCTCGAAGGAGGCGTCGATACCCATCACCTCGCCGGTCGATTTCATCTCCGGGCCGAGCACGGTGTCGACGCCGGGGAAGCGCGCGAACGGGAACACCGCTTCCTTGACAGCGCGGTGCTTGTAGTGACTCGGCGCCAGATTGAAGCTCGCCAGGCTCTCGCCCGCCATGATACGGGCGGCGATCTTGGCCACCGGCAGGCCGATCACCTTGGCGACGAAGGGCACCGTGCGTGAGGCGCGCGGATTGACCTCCAGCACGTAGATGTCGCCGTCCTTGATGGCGTATTGCACGTTCATCAGCCCGCCGACATTGAGCGCGAGCGCCAGCGCGCGGGTCTGCCGGCCGAGCTCGGCGATGGTCTTCTCGCTTAATGAATGCGGCGGCAGCGCGCAGGCCGAGTCGCCGGAATGGATGCCGGCTTCCTCGATGTGCTCCATGATGCCGGCGATGAAGGTGTCCTTGCCGTCGCACAGGCAATCGACGTCCACTTCCGTTGCATCCGACAGATAGCGGTCGATCAGCAGCGGGCTTCGTTTGGAAACCACGAGCTCGCCCGGCCGGTCGAGATCGCTCGCAAGACGCGCGACGTAACGGTCGAACTGCGCCGCGTCGCGCACGATCTCCATGGCGCGTCCGCCCAGTACGTTGGACGGCCGGATCACCACCGGATAGCCGATCTCGTCGGCGATGGCGCGCGCCGCCCCCAGCGAGGTAGCGATGCCGTTCTGCGGCTGGCGCACCTTCAGTTTGTCGAGCAGCTTCTTGAAGCGGTCGCGGTCTTCCGCGAGGTCGATCATATCGGGCGAGGTGCCGAGGATCGGCACTTTCGCCTTCTCCAGCGGCTCGGCGAGCTTGAGCGGCGTCTGCCCGCCGAATTGCACGATGACCCCGTGCAGCGTTCCATTGGTGCGCTCGGTGTCGATGATCTCCAGCACGTCTTCCGGCGTGAGTGGCTCGAAATAGAGGCGGTCGGAGGTGTCGTAGTCGGTCGACACCGTCTCCGGATTACAGTTGACCATGATGGTCTCGTAGCCGACCTCCTTGAGCGCGAAAGCGGCATGGCAGCAGCAATAGTCGAACTCGATGCCCTGGCCGATGCGGTTGGGGCCGCCGCCGAGGATGATCACCTTCTTCTTGTCCGACGGCGCAGCTTCGTCGACGACGGTCCCTGCGAACGGCGTTTCGTAGGTCGAGTACATATACGCCGTGGGCGAGGCGAATTCGGCGGCGCAGGTGTCGATGCGCTTGAACACCGGCCGCACGCCGAGCGCGCGGCGCTTTTCCATCACCTCGTCGGCGCCGGCGCCGGTAAGCTTGCCGAGCCGCTTGTCGGAAAAGCCCTTGGCCTTCAGCCGCCGGAACGCGCCCGCCGTTCCCGGCAGGCCCTTGGCCTTGATCTCGGTTTCCGTTTCCACGATGGCGCGGATCTCGCCCAGGAACCACGGATCGACGCGGCAGGCATTGTGGATCAGTTCGTCATTGGCGCCGACGCGCATGGCCTGTGCGATGGTGAGCAGGCGGTCGGGCGTCGGCGTGCCGAGCGCGGCGCGGATCGCGGCCTTGTTGTCGGCATCGTCGATGCCCTTGGCCGGATCGAAGCCTTCGATGATGATTTCGTCGAGCCCGGTGAGGCCGGTCTCCAGCGAGCGTAATGCCTTCTGCAAGGATTCCTGGAAGGTGCGGCCGATCGCCATGGCTTCGCCCACCGATTTCATCGAGGTGGTGAGCACGGGCGAAGCGCCGGGGAATTTCTCGAAGGCGAAGCGCGGGATCTTGGTGACGACGTAATCGATGGTCGGTTCGAACGAGGCCGGCGTGGCGCCGCCGGTGATGTCGTTGGCGATCTCGTCGAGCGTGTAGCCGACCGCGAGCTTGGCGGCGACCTTGGCGATCGGAAAGCCGGTCGCTTTCGAGGCGAGCGCGGAGGAGCGCGACACGCGCGGATTCATCTCGATGATAACCAGCCGCCCGTCGGCCGGATTGACCGCGAACTGCACGTTGGAGCCGCCGGTCTCCACGCCGATCTCGCGCAGCACCGCGATCGAGGCGTCGCGCATGATCTGGTATTCTTTGTCGGTGAGCGTGAGGGCCGGCGCGATGGTGATCGAATCGCCGGTGTGCACGCCCATCGGATCGAAGTTCTCGATCGAGCAGATGATGATGCAATTGTCTTTCTTGTCGCGCACCACCTCCATCTCGAATTCCTTCCAGCCGAGCACCGATTCTTCGATCAGCACTTCGTTGGTCGGCGAGGCGTCGAGACCGCCTTCGATGATTTCGAGGAACTCGGACTTGGTATAGGCGATGCCGCCGCCGGTGCCGCCGAGCGTGAAGCTCGGGCGGATGATCGCCGGCAGTCCGACAAATTCGAGCGCCTGCAAGGCCTCGATCAGCGCCTGGTCCTGATAGCGCTCGCGCCGCGCGGGCTCGCCGCGCGCCCATTCCTGCTCGAACTCCTTCAACAGCTGCGCGCGGTCCGCCTCGAGCGTCTGGAGGCCGTTGATACGCTGCGTCTCGGCCCGGTATTTTTCGCGGTCCGCCTTCTTCAACTCGGAGGCGTTGGCGAGCCGCGACCGCGGCGTTTCCAGGCCGATCCGCGTCATCGCCTCGCGGAACAGCGCGCGGTCCTCCGCCATGTCGATGGCGTCGGCGGTAGCGCCGATCATGGTCACGCCGAACTTGTCGAGCACGCCCATCTTGCGCAAGGAGAGCGCGCAGTTGAGCGCGGTCTGCCCGCCCATGGTGGGGAGCAGCGCATCGGGCCGTTCCTTCTCGATGATCTTGGCGACGATCTCCGGCGTGATCGGCTCGACGTAAGTGGCGTCGGCGAGGTCGGGATCGGTCATGATGGTCGCCGGATTGGAGTTGACCAGCACGACCCGGTAGCCTTCGGCCTTGAGCGCCTTGCAGGCCTGCGTGCCGGAATAGTCGAACTCGCAGGCCTGGCCGATGACGATCGGCCCGGCGCCGATGATCAGGATCGATTTGATGTCGGTTCTTTTGGGCATTCGCTCGCGGTTTCCATTCGTCATTCCGGGACGCGAGCGAAGCTCGCGGACCCGGAATCCAGAAGCGGGCACTATGTTTGTGTCTGGATTCCGGGTTCGCACCTTCGGTGCGCCCCGGAATGACGAGATATCCAGGCACAAAAAAAGGGCGCGCCTATGCGCGCTCCCCCGGATCGCGCTGAGGGCTCAAGCCTCGCGCGCGGGGCTCATATAGCCCCGAATCGGTGGGCAGGGAAGGGCGGCGCGCGCATTAGCGGTGGACGGAAAAAGAGGCTCAAATGCTGGCAAAACTATACTAGTGTCGCCGCCGCACGCCTGTCCGCTCCCTCCGCCCGCAACCACAGACCCAATATGACCGCTCAGCCCAGCCTCGCGTTTTCCCGGGAAGCCGGAACAATCCCCGTCCTCGGCTTCGGGACCGGGGCGATGACCGGCGGGATGTCCGCTGAAGCCGTCGCCGCGGCGCTAAGGACCGGTTATCGCCACATCGACACCGCGCGCAAATACGGCACCGAGCCAGCGGTCGGCGAGGCGATGCTGGCGTCGGGCCTTGCCCGCGGCGACATCTTCCTTACCACCAAGGTCAGCCACGAAAACCTGCGCGCCGAGGACTTCGCGCGCTCGGTCGACGAGAGCCTCGCCGCGCTCAAGGTCGACTATGTCGACCTGCTGCTGGTGCACTGGCCCAATCCGCAGATCGCGCTCGAAGAAACAATGCCGGCGCTGGCCAAGGCCAAGCGGCAAGGGCTGGCGCGGCATATTGGCATTGCCAACTTCAACATCGCGCTGCTCGATCGGGCCGTCGCGCTCTGCCCCGAGCCGCTCGTTGCCCTGCAGGCCGAGTATCATCCCTATCTCGACCAATCGAAGCTCATCGCCGCCGCGCGCCGGCACCAACTTGTCTACATCGCCTATTGTCCGCTGGCGCGCGGACGGCTGTTCGGCGATCCGGTGCTCGACGACATCGCCGAGAAGCGCGGCCGCAGCGTCGCGCAGGTCGCGCTGCGCTGGCTGCTGCAGCAAGACGTCGCCGCCATTCCGTTTTCGTCGAAGCCGGAGCGGATCGCCGACAATTTCGACGTGTTCGATTTCACGCTCGATGACGACGAGATGAATCAGATCGCCGCTCTCAAGCGCGCCAACGGCCGCGTCGCCAATCCGGCCGGCCGCGTGCCCGGCGGCTGGGACTAGGCCGGCCGCGCCAGGAACGTCATGCGCCGCTGGTTGTGGCCGATATTGCGCGGCGCGCGTTTGGCCGTAAAACCCGCGGCCGTCAGCTTGGCCAGCATGGCCGCCTCGTCGTAATGCGACAGGCCGACCGTCTTCTTCAGCCGCAGATAATCCGACACGAAAATCCGCATCAGCCCGCCGAGCGCCGCCCAGAAGAAGCCGTTGGCGATGGCAAAGCGCAGCAGCGCCAGCGCAGCGCAAGGCGCGGCGAGGCGCGCCGGTACGATGTCGCCGACGATCACAAGCCCGTCCGGTTTGACCAGCTCGTGGAAGGCTTTCAGCAGACGCTCGAACTCGGCTTCGCTCAGATATTGCGCGACCGAATGCATGACGATGAGATCGAAACTGCCGTCCGGCCGCGCCGCGGCCTCGTCGGGCGTGAGCACCGATATTTTCGCATTGCCCTCGTAGCGCGCCTTCAGCGCCGCGCGCACATTGGGCGCCGCTTCGACCAGCGAGAGATGGCTGCTCGCCGCCGCCACGAGATCGGCCGAGGTCGCCTCGCCGCAGCCATAGTCGAGCACGTTGGCGGAATGCCGCGGCACGTAAGCGCGGATGTCGGTCGCGATGGTGCGGTAATGCACGTCGCGGTGACGCGCATTCACGTAGATCACCGAATGCTTGAAGTCGTAAAAGCTGATCCAGTCGGACATGCGCGTCTTCTATCGCGTATTATTTCGCGCCGCGCCAGCGCCCGTTTGTCCCCGCGAAAGCGGGGACCCAGGGGCCAAAACCAATGCTTTGCGCTGTAGACTCTGGGTTCCCGCTTGCGCGGGAACGAACGGAGTTTGGGGCTTACGCGATCTTGCGCTTGGCTGCGCTCTTGGGCTGCCGCATCATGTCGGCGAAGCGCGTGAACAGATAATGCGAGTCGCGCGGGCCGGGCGAGGCCTCCGGGTGATACTGCACCGAGAACACCGGTCTGTCCTTGAGCGCGATGCCGCAGTTAGAGCCGTCGAACAGCGACACATGCGTCTGCTCGACGTTCTTCGGCAGCGTGTCCTTGTCGACCGCGAAGCCGTGGTTCATCGAGGCGATCTCGACCTTGCCGGTGGTCAGGTCCTTCACCGGATGATTGGCGCCGTGGTGGCCCTGATGCATCTTTATGGTCTTAGCCCCGACCGCGATGCCGAGCATCTGATGGCCGAGGCAGATGCCGAAAGTCGGCGTGCCCGAATCGATCAGCTTCTTGATCACCGGCACGGCGTATTCGCCGGTCGCCGCCGGATCGCCCGGGCCATTGGACAGGAACACGCCGTCGGGCTTGAGCGCCAGGATGTCCTCGGCCGAGGTCTTGGCCGGCACCACGGTCACCTTGCAGCCCGTTCCGGCGAGCAGGCGCAAAATGTTGCGCTTGATGCCGTAGTCGATGGCGACCACGTGGAATTCAGGCTTCTCCTGCCGGCCGAAGCCATGGTCCCACACCCAGGGCGTCTCGTCCCAGGAAAAGCGCTGGCCCGAGGTCACCATCGGCACCAGGTCCATGCCGACCAGCCCGGGCCAGGCGGCGGCTTCTTTCTTGAGCGCCGCGAGATCGAACTTGGCCGAAGGGTCGTGCGCGATCACGGCGTTGGGCATGCCCTTGACGCGGATCAGCGCGGTCAGCGCGCGGGTGTCGATGCCGCACAAGCCGATGATGCCGCGGCTTTTAAGCCAGTCGTTGAGACTCCTGGTGGCGCGGTAGTTTGACGGCGCGGTGATCGCGCTTTGCAGGATCACCCCGCGCGCGCCCGGCGTCGCCGCCATGTTGACGGTCTCGATGTCGTCCTCGTTGGTGCCGACATTGCCGATGTGCGGGAAGGTGAAGGTGATGATCTGCCCGGCATAGGAGGGGTCGGTGAGGATTTCCTCGTAGCCGGTCATGGCGGTGTTGAAGCAGACCTCGCCGACCGCGGTTCCGGTCGCGCCGAGGCCGAAACCCTCCAGCACGGTTCCGTCGGCCAGGACCAAAAGCGCCGTCGGCCTGGGCTCAGCCCAAGCCTCGCCGGAAGTCCCGGCGCCGGGGGTCGCTTTCGTCTGGGTCATGGCCTCTTAGTTGCGTATTATGGTGAGCGAAGCAAGGGGCCGATTCACGCCGCCCCCAGACAGATTTTCTGCCGCAAGTTCAAGAGGAAAGCGGCTCCCCCCGCGCGCCACACACCGAGCCCTGAGCATTCCGATGTCCAACGAAATCCGCATGGAACTGCTTAAAGTCCATCGCAACGCAATGGACAAGCATGTCTACTTCTTACTCGCCGCAGCGGGCGCGGCTATGGCGTTCGCCATTACTCAAACTCAAACGGCTACGCTTTCCGTCAGCAAAATTCCGTTAGGTCTTGCTGTGGCATGCTGGGGCGCAAGCTTCTGGTGCGGATGCAGACACGTTTGGGAGATTCTGAACCTTACCCAACAAGACTATGAGTTAATGAGGGTTAGGGACGGCCTGCACCCAAAATTCCCTAATGACCCGGGGGTTATCGCCGGCATAGAACGTCTTATTGACGAGCAGGCAAAGAATTCGGGCCGGTTTACTAGATGGCAGTGGAAACTATTAATTGCGAGCGCGATTTTTTATGTTCTGTGGCACATCGTTGAGATGTACTTGCGGACGTTTTCTATCGGGCTTGCTGTTTAATTGCAATGAAAGGGGCTTCCCGTGCTGCGCGACGACATCAACAAAGCTTTGACCGAGGCGATGAAGGCCAAGAACGAGCGGGCGGTCTCCACCCTGCGCATGGTCAATTCCACGCTCAAGAACGCCGACATCGAGGCGCGAGGGAGCGGCAAGCCGCCGCTCGGCGACGCCGAGGTGCTCCCCGTGCTGCAGAAGATGATCAAGCAGCGCCAGGAATCGGTCGAGCTCTACCAGAAGGGTAACCGCGCCGATTTGGTCAAGCAGGAGCAGGAGGAGATCGCCATCATCTCCGGCTATCTGCCCAAGCAAATGTCGGAAACCGAAATGACGGCCGCGATCGAGGCCGCGATCAAGGACACCGGCGCCGCCGGCATGAAGGACATGGGCAAGGTGATCGGCGCGCTGCGCGGCAAATATGCCGGGCAGATGGATATGGCCAAAGCGAGCGCGCTGGTGAAAGCGAAGCTGACGTAATGCGTCATGCCTAGCATAAAGCCGGACGTGACGAAGAAAAACGGGGAGGACTTCATGAAACAAATTCTTGCGGTGGCCGCGGTGGTTGCGGCGCTCATCTCAACGCAGGCCGCGGCCGACGACTATCCCAACCGTCCGATCCGCGTCTTCACCACGTCGAGCGCCGGCGGCATCAGCGACGTCTTCATGCGCGTCTTGAACGACGCGATGCAGAAAAATCTCGGCCAGCCGCTGATCATCGAGAACAAGCCGGGCGGCGCCGGCAATATCGCCGCGCGGCTGTGCCAGGACGCGCCGCCGGACGGCTACACCATCTGCATCGTCAATGCCGATACGATGATCTACAACCAGTTCCTGTTCAAAAAGATTCCCTTCGAGCCGGGAAAACTCGTGCCCATTGTCAACCTGTTCCATCTGATCCAGGTGCTGGTGGTGAACTCGAACCTCAACGTCAAGACGGTGGACCAGCTCGTCGCGCTGTCGAAGGCAAAGCCCGGCACGCTCAATTATCTCACCGCCTCGATCCCGTGCGTGGTCTACATGGACCGGCTCAAGCGCGACCAAGGCGCCGACTGGGTGCGCGTGCCGTTCCGCGGCGGCGGCGAGGCGGTCACCGCCATCCTTTCCGGCACCACGCCGATCGGCCTGTTCGGGCTCGGCAACATCATTTCGCAGATCAAGGCGGACAAGATGACGGCGCTGGCGCTGGTCAACAATATCCGCACGCCGCTTCTGCCCGACGTGCCGACGCTCGCCGACCTCGGCTACAAAGGCGCGCCGTCGGAGACCTGGTATGGGCTGTTCGCGCCGCCGGGAACGCCGAAGGCAATCGTCGACAAGCTCAATGCCGAGGTGTGGCGCGTGTTCCAGAACAAGGACTTCGTCGAGAAATACGTGATGAGCCGCGGCCAGGTGCCGGCGGCCGGCACGCCGGCGGAATTCGCCAAGACCGTCACCGAGGGCCGCGCCGCCGCCAAGGAAGTCGTGCAGGAGTCGGGCCTGCCGCCGCAGTAGGCGCTCCGGCCTCATCCTCAGGAGCCGCGCCATAGCAGGCGCAGCCTGCGTACACTTGGCTGCGATGCGCGGCGTCACCGCAAGTCCGGCTTGCCGGACTTGCGCGCTCATAGTCCGATCTCGGGTAAACCCGAGATCGGTGGATAAGGCGGCCACATGCTTCGAGACGCAGGCTTCGCGTGCTCCTCAGCATGAGGCCGTTTGGGTTATGCCCGCTTGCGCTTCTTGCTCTTCTTCTGCTGCATGTAGGAACGCAGCACCGCGTTCATGCGCCGCTGATAGCCGGCGCCTTCGGTCTTGAAATAATCCAGCACGTCCTCGTCGACGCGGATGGAGATCGCTTTTTTCTTGGGCGGGATGACCAGGACGGCGTCGCCCCAATTCCAGTCGTCGCTCCAGTCGGGATCGTTGGCGATCTGCGCGTCGATTTCGGCGTCGGTTGTTTCGCGCAGCCGCTTTAGGTCACTCTTGATCTTGCCCGGTTGCGGAGTGTCGCGGGAGACGATTGTGATATTTTTTTCTTTCATCGCGCCTCGCCCGTCTTGCTGTTATCACCCAACACAGTTCACTGCGCAGCGTACAAACAAAGACGACTTCCACATCCGCCAGAAAGCCGAATATCATATAGCGCGCTTCGCCTTTGCGATCTGAACGGCGCACGGTGCACGGCCCAGTCAGGACATGGCGCGCGTCGTCAAAATCGATCCCTCGCTCTTTGAACACCTGCTCGCGCTTGTTCGGATCCCAAGCGAAATCGCGAACGTTCGCAAACAGCCGCTGAAAGTCGTCTTCTTCCGTCATAGCGAAAGGCCCCAAGAGTTGGGCTGCGATAGTTTTCTAGCATCGAGGGTTCGCTATGACGGATTCGAAGCAGCTAAATATACGCAACACGAACCCTTTCGGGCGGGGTAGATAGAAACTTCGACCGTACCTCGATAACATATGTATATACACACGTATTTACGTGATGTCAAGGCGAAAGCTAGGCGTTCGCCCCCTGTGAATAGCGAGCAAAACGGCCAGAATACCGGCGCTCAGCGCCCGTTCCTGCATCCGCCCCGGAAAGTCTCAATTCGCCGGCCTATGATGGCCGGACCGATTCGGCCAACCGAAAGACTTGAACGCCGCGTGTTGGGCGCGGCGGCAATGCCATGCGCTTCACGCCCCAGTTCCTCGATGAGCTGAAAGCCCGACTTCCGGTCTCGGAAGTCGTGGGTAAGCGCGTCAGGCTCACGCGCTCGGGGCGCGAGTTCAAGGGCCTGTCGCCGTTCAACAAGGAGAAGACCGCGTCGTTCTTCGTCAACGACCAGAAGCAGGCTTGGTTCGATTTCTCCTCCGGCAAGAACGGCAGCATCTTCGATTTCGTCATGGAGTCGGAAGGCGTCACCTTCCCGGAGGCGGTCGAGCGGCTGGCGCAAATGGCCGGCGTGCCGCTGCCGGTCGTCTCGCGCGAGGACGAGCAGCGCGACGCGCGGCGCAAGACGCTGCACGACGTCATGGAACTGGCGGCGAAGTTCTTCGAGGCGACGCTTGCCTCGCGCGCGGGCGCCAAGGCGCGCGGCTATCTCGCCGACCGCGGCCTCGATCCGGCAACGCAACTGAAATTCCGCCTCGGGTATGCGCCGGCCGAGCGCTTCGCGTTGAAGGAACATCTCGGCAGCCACGGCATTCCGGTCGAAGACATGGTCGAGGCCGGGCTGCTGATTGCCGGCGACGACATCCCGCTGCCTTACGACCGCTTCCGCGACCGCGTGATGTTCCCGATCGGCGACTTGCGCGGACGTGTCATCGCCTTCGGCGGCCGCGCGCTGGAGAAGGACGCGCAGGCGAAATACTTGAATTCGCCGGAGACGCCGCTCTTCCATAAAGGCGCGACGCTCTACAACATTGCCAGCGCGCGTCAGGCCGCGCATGACGGCGCGGGCAAGGGCGTCGAGGTGATCGCGGTCGAAGGTTATGTCGACGTCATCGCCATGGTGACGGCGGGCTTTCCTGCCACCGTCGCGCCGCTCGGCACCGCGCTCACCGAGGATCAGCTCGCGTTGCTCTGGAAGATGGCGGACGAGCCGGTGCTCTGCTTCGACGGCGACAACGCGGGCTTGCGCGCGGCCTTTCGCGCCGTCGAACTCGCCATGCCGCGGTTGAAACCCGGCAAGAGCCTGAAGTTCGCGCTGCTGCCGCAAGGTCAGGACCCGGACGACCTGGTGCGCTCGGCCGGGCGCGAGGCGGTCAACGACGTGATCAGCGCGGCGCGGCCGCTCGCCGATATGCTGTGGGCGCGCGAGACCGAAGGACATTCGTTCGAGACGCCGGAGCGGCGCGCCGCGCTTGAGGCGCGCATCAACGAGGTCGCCGCCGGCATCGCCGACGACGCGGTGCGCAAATATTACCGGCAGGATTTCAGCGCGCGGCTGGCGCAGTTCTTCGCGCCGGCGCAATCGCCGCGCGGCAATTTCCAGCGCGGGCCGGGCGAGGCGTGGCGGCAGAATGCCCGCGAGCGCGGCAATTCCAATTGGCAACCGCGCAACGGCGCGCCGCAGCGCCCGTTAACCGGCGGCAAGAACACGCCCTATGTGGTGGTCAGCCGGCAGCTCGCGGTGAGCCCGGTGCATCGCGGCCATCGCACCGCGGTGCCGCGGCGCGAGGCGCTGATCCTGCAGGCCGCACTCAATTACCCTTGGCTGCTGCACGATCACCTGGAGGAACTGGCGTCGCTCGAGTTCCACCATGCCGACGCCGAACGGCTCAAAAGCGCGCTGATCGATATCGCCGCCCATGCCGCGGCGGCGGACGCCGAGGCGGTGCGCGCGGAGCTTGAGGGACGCGGCCTTGCCGAGGCCATGGCGCGCATCGATGCCTCCATTACCACCGCGTCGGTCTGGGGCGCCCGGCCGGATGCCGCACCGGACGATGTTTTGGTGACCTGGCAACAGCTTGTCGCCTTGCATCGGCAGTGGCATTCACTAACTAAGGAGCTCAAGGACGCCGAACAGGCGCTTGGCCAGGACGCCAATGAGGCCAATTACTTGCGCCTTCGGGACGTCAAAGGCCGCTTGTCGCAGATGCAAGGGACCGAGGCCCTGATCGAGGGGTTCGGAGCCTCTTCCGGTCGAGGCGTTCGTAGCTTATGAGCAGGGCCCGCAAGTCCCTTAGCAGGGCGGGGCGAGTGCCGGACCGGCAGGGAATAAGAGGTCGATTCCCGCGGTAATAATGTAGTTAATCGGAGCTTAAGCGGGTTCCGACCACACTAACGACCTGATTCGGGGGGCAGCGGCCTTGCCGGGCGCCTGGCCCCTTGGCTGTTGCCTATTTATAGGGGGGTGTTTTTTCCCCCAGGGGCCGGTCCAAGGAGAGGACGAGTTATGGCGACTAAGGCAAAGGCGCAGGTCAAGGAAGAGGCCCCGGAAAAGGACGCCGAAGGCGCCCCGGAATCGCCGCTGCCGCTGCTCGATCTCAACGACGCCGGCGTCAAGAAGATGATCAAGGCCGCCAAGAAGCGCGGCTTCGTCACCTTCGACGCGCTCAACGCCGTGCTGCCGTCCGAATCCACGTCGCCCGAGCAGATCGAGGACATCATGGCGATGCTCTCGGAGATGGGCATCAATGTCGTCGAGACGGAAGACGCCGAAGGCGAGGACGGCGAGACCGAAAAGGCCGCCGACGAGCACGACGACGACGATGACGACAAGTCCGGCCGCGAGGTGGTCGAGGCCAAGACCAAGGCGCTCGCCACCACCGAAAAGAAAGAGCCGTCCGAGCGCACCGACGATCCCGTGCGCATGTATCTGCGCGAAATGGGCTCGGTCGAATTGCTGTCGCGCGAGGGCGAAATCGCCATCGCCAAGCGCATCGAAGCCGGCCGCGAGGCGATGATCGCCGGTCTCTGCGAAAGCCCGCTCACCTTCCAGGCCGTCATCATCTGGCGCGACGAACTGAACGACGGCAAGGTCTTCCTGCGCGACATCATCGATCTCGAAGCGACTTACGCCGGCCCCGACGCCAAGCAGATGCAGGTGCCGGTGATCATCGGCCCCGACGGCAAGCCGATCGCGCAGGCCGTGGTGCCGGGCGCGACGCCGGTTCCCGGCGCGCCGCATCTGCAGGTCGTGCAGACGCCGGCGCCGCCGGCCGCGCCCCCCGCCGCGACCCCCTTCAAGGCGCCGGGCGAGCCCGCCGCCGAGGGCGAGGAGAAGGACCCCGCCGAAGCCGCCGCCGAGGGCGATTACGACGAAGACGACATGGAGAATTCGCTGTCGCTCGCCGCCATCGAAGCCGAGCTCAAGCCGAAAGTGGTCGAGACCTTCGACAACATCGCCGACGACTTCAAGAAGCTGCGCCGCCTGCAGGAACAGGACATCGAGTTCCGCCTGAAAAGCACCTCGCTGTCGCCGGCGCAGGAGCGCAAATACAAGAAGCTCAAGGAAGAGATCATCTCCGAGGTGAAGTCGCTCCGGCTCAATCAGGCGCGCATCGATAGCCTCGTCGAGCAGCTCTACGACATCAACAAGCGCCTCGTCTCCAACGAAGGCCGCCTGATGCGGCTGTCGGAAAGCTACGGCGTGTCGCGCGACGAGTTCCTCAAGCAGTACATGGGCAACGAGCTCGACCCGCGCTGGCTCAACCGCATCTCCAAATTGGCGGCGAAAGGCTGGAAGAACCTGGTCGCCAAGGAGAAGGACCGCATCAAGGAGATCCGCTCGCTGGTGCACGAGCTCGCCGGGCAGACCGGCGTCTCGATCGAGGAATTCCGCAAGATCGTGCACATGGTGCAGAAGGGCGAGCGCGAGGCGCGCCAGGCCAAGAAGGAAATGGTCGAGGCCAACCTGCGCCTCGTTATCTCCATCGCCAAGAAATACACCAACCGCGGCCTACAGTTCCTCGACCTGATCCAGGAAGGCAACATCGGCCTGATGAAGGCGGTCGACAAATTCGAATACCGCCGTGGTTACAAGTTCTCGACCTACGCGACGTGGTGGATCCGCCAGGCCATCACGCGCTCGATCGCCGACCAGGCGCGCACCATCCGCATCCCGGTGCACATGATCGAGACCATCAACAAGATCGTGCGCACCTCGCGCCAGATGCTCAACGAGATCGGCCGCGAGCCGACGCCGGAAGAGCTCGCCGAGAAATTGGGAATGCCGCTGGAGAAGGTGCGCAAGGTCCTGAAAATCGCCAAGGAGCCTTTGTCCTTGGAAACGCCCATCGGCGACGAGGAGGATTCGCACCTCGGCGATTTCATCGAGGACAAGAACGCCATCCTGCCGATCGACGCGGCGATCCAGTCGAACCTGCGCGAGACCACGACGCGCGTGCTGGCGTCTTTGACTCCAAGAGAAGAGCGCGTGCTGCGCATGCGCTTCGGCATCGGCATGAACACCGACCACACGCTGGAGGAAGTCGGCCAGCAGTTCTCGGTGACCCGCGAGCGCATCCGCCAGATCGAGGCCAAGGCTTTGCGCAAGCTCAAGCACCCGAGCCGGTCGCGCAAACTCCGCAGCTTCCTCGACAACTAATTCAGCATTCCACTGGAATCGAAACGGGGGGCCTCGGCCCGCCGTTTTTCTTTTAGTGGCGTAGGGTGGGCTAAGGCGCGGCACACGCCGAGCCCACCGCTCATTCACGTTGCTTGGCCTGATGGTGGGCTCGCTTAGCTTAGCTTAGCTTAGCTTAGCTTAGCTTAGCTTAGCTTAGCTTAGCTTAGCTTAGCTTAGCTTAGCTTAGCTTAGCTTAGCTTAGCTTAGCTTAGCTTAGCCCACCCTACGTCCTGGATTCCCGCTTGCGCGGGAATGAGCGGATTGAGCCTACTCCAACCCCTCGACGATGCGGATGTCGCGCACGGCGCCGTCGCCGAGCACCTTGAGCGCCTCCTGGTATTCCGGCCCGTTATGCGCGGCGATGGCCTGGTCGAGGCTGGGGAATTCCGACATCACGGTGCGCTCTTTCTGCCCCGCCTCGAAGGTCGCACCCGGGGTGCCGCGGCAGAGATAGCGCACGCCGTATTTGGCGAGCGCGGGGCCGGCGAGCTTGGCGTAGGCGGCGACCTTGTCGGGGTTCTTGATCTCGCGATAGCAGGTGATCCAGTAGGCCTTGGGCATGCAACGCTCCTTGCGGTTTCGTTTCCGCCGCAAGTGTTAGCGCAAGGCGTGCCCCTCTGTCATGCCCCGGCCTCTCACCGTTCGTCCCCGCGCGAAAGCGCGAAGCGCGTCTTGCGCAAAAAGCGGGGACCCAGGGCGGCAATCTCTAATTCATCAACCGGAACCCTGGATTCCCGCTTGCGCAGGAATGAGCGGAGTGGTGGGGTCGCGCATGATCAAAAAATCGTCCGTAGTTTTCCTCCTCACGCTCCTCCTCGCGCTCCCCGCCCAGGCCGCCCAATGCGGCGGCGATTTCCGCGCTTTCCTCGGCCAGATGGCGGCCGACGCGCGCGCCGCCGGCATCACGCAAGCCACGATCGAGCGCGCCTTTGCCGGCGTCACCCCCGATCCCGCCGTGCTCGCCTTCGACCATCGCCAGCACGGCATCTTCACCATGAGCTTCGAGCGCTACACCGCTACCCGCGTCATCCCGCCGCGCATCAACCGCGCCAGGAAGCTGATGCGCGCGCACGCCGCGCTGCTTTCCCGCATAGAACGGCAATTTGGCGTGCCGGCAAACCTCATCATGGCGATCTGGACCATGGAGAGCGACAACGGCACCGGCGACATCGGCAAGCTGCCGGTGATCCGCACGCTGGCGACGCTGGCGCACGACTGCCGCCGCAGCGAGCTGTTCCAGGGCGAGCTGATCGCCGCGCTCAAAATCGTGCAGCGCGGCGACCTGCCGCTCGCCGACCTGAAAGGAGCCTTTGCCGGCGAGATCGGCCAGACCCAGTTCCTGCCCTCGTCCTACATCAAATACGGCGTCGACTTCGACGGCGACGGCCGCGTCGATCTGCGCCATTCGGTGCCGGACGTGCTCGCCTCGACCGCCAATCTGCTGAAGGTCAACGGCTGGAAGGCCGGCCAGCCGTTCGGCCAGGGCACCGAGAATTTCCAGGTGATGCGCGAGTGGAACCGCGCCGAGCTCTACCGCCGCGCGCTGGTGCTGATGAGCGAGAAGATCGGGGAGTAGGGCGCATGTAGGGTGGGCTAAGCTACGGCGCCGGGGACTGAAATCGCCGCAGGTGGAGCGCCGGAAGGCGACGCGCCCCCGTTTTGGGCGCGCCCGCCGAAACCCGATGAGGGTGGAGGCGGGACATCGAGTGGTGGCGCCTTCTGGCGCTCCACCCCCCTCGCTTTTCGCGAGGGGCAAGGGAAGGGGAGGCGGAGCCCGGCGCAGCCGCGCGTGGGATTGATCACGCACGCCTGGAGATCATCGCCATGAGCAAACAAGCCCGATCGAAGCCAAGCCTGAAGCCAAGTCCAACGCAGCCTGACGGCGGCCGCGATGCGCCGTCGGACGCGCCGCGCGACGTCGAGGAAATGCGCAGCGCGCTGGCGCGCAAGCTCGCCCGGTTCGTCGGCAATCAGGAAGGCGTCTGGCGCAATTGCCCGCATGCCTGCTGCCGCCGTGCGCGGGGTTGCGTCGCGCCGTCAGGCGACTGCATCAATCTGCCGCCGCCGCGCGAGACGACGCCGGAAGAGGATGCCCGCATCATGGCCGAGCTCCAGCGCATGCTGCGCGAGCGGCTGGAACAAGACGGGGACGGAAGCGAGGAGGCCGGCAAGTGAGGCCCGTCACGTCGGCGTCAACCGGCCTTCATCATCTTTTCCGGCTTGGCGCCAACGCGGGCGATACGCTCGATCTTGAGCGGCGCGCGGCCGGATTTCTCGGCGATCTCGCGGTCCTGCTCGATCAGGAAGCCGAGCGCCGGCGCGTCCTTCTCGAGGCCGCTGAGGAGTTCCGCCGGCACGCGCCGGTTGGAGCGCTGCGAGCCGTCCTCATAGACGACGTCGAAGAACACGAATTCGCCTTTGGGATTGGTGCCTGGTTTCTTGGCCATGGGCGTTGTCCTGTTCGTCTATCGCCATGCCGGGCCCGGCCTTTTGGGCCGCCGCGGGATGACGAACTGAATGATTGGCATTCACCTACAAAAAGAAAAAGCCCCGCGCAAGCGCGGGGCTTCTCCAGTCGTCTAGCGTCAGACCGCCTGCAGATTGGCAGCGGCCGACTTGCCGTTCTTGCGATCGGCTTCGATGTCGAACGAGAGCTTCTGGCCCTCGTTGAGATTGCTCATGCCGGCGCGCTCGACTGCCGAGATGTGAACGAACACATCCGGCCCGCCGCCGTCCTGCACGATGAAGCCGAAGCCCTTTTGGGCGTTGAAAAACTTAACGGTACCTGTGGCCATCATGGCCTCCTTTTGAAACGCACAAAGGCGTCAATGCCCCATACAAACCATTCGCATGGGCCTCATATCCGGATTTGGGCTGTTCTTGGGGAAGGCCCTGTGACGGGCGAACCTGAAAGGCAGGCGAAATCGGAACAGCGCGTATATAGGAGCCTGCCGGGCGCAATGCAACCGGCCGTTTGCCGACGCGGCCGCGCGCGTCGGGTCCCGAGGCCGCGTGCCGCGGTTAATCATTCGTTAACGCGTGTGTGGCGGAAAAGCGGCGCGGCGATGTCGCCTGCACGACAATGCCCGCGCGCTGGGCGTTTATCGCCGCATTTGGAATCAGTTGCATGCGATTGCGACATTGGTGCGATGCAGCGCATGAGTCAGGCGCATGGAACGCATGCGGCACAAGGACTTCTATTATGGCTCTATCGGAGTATATTGCATTGCAACAACATCAAGAAACGACACGGAAACGACAGGGATCATCGGGCTTTTGAAGGAGATGACCCCCATGGCTTACGCCCCCCTCGCGCTTGCACTGCAAGACCTCGCCCTCCCGCGATCCGACGTCCGCAAGGGCAAAGGTTTTTTCACCCGCCTGCTCGCGGCTATGGCGGTTTCGCGCCAGCGCGACGCCGAACGCGAGATCGCCCGCTACGTCACCAGCAGCGGCGGCAAATTCACCGACGAGACCGAGCGCGAGATCGAGCGCCGGTTCCTGTCCAACGCATCGCACTGGTGAGCGGTTTTGCCGCTCGCACGACTTAGGAGATAGAGAGAAATGACGACGTTTCCACTTCGCGCTTCGGATCTGCCGAACGTGCATGTTTGGCCGGCGCTCGCGCGCGTCGCCGCCGCCTTTACGTCGGTGATCGACGTGTTCGCCGAGGCCGAACAGCAGGCGAATGCCGCGCATAAGCGGCTGGCCATTCGTTGATTGGCGAGCGGCTTTACGACGCACCGCCGACTGCCCCGCGCAACATATCGCACGCCTCTTCGTTGCCATCGAGCATGCGATAGGCGCGCCGCGTCACCTTCCAGCCGCTTTCGGTACGTTTGAGATCCCAGCGGTTGGCGCCCAGCCGGTGGACGCGATAGCCGCTCGACAGCCCATGGCCGGATAGCTCCACGGGCTTGGCTTCGCGGTTCGGCGTCAGCACCTGCAAATAGGAGATCGCCACCGCGGTGTCGCCGTTGAGTTCGACGCGCGGCAGTCCGGCGAAGTGGCACAGGCCGGCGGCGATCGCGCCCTGGTGCTCGGGTGTCTTGACCACCGCGGCGATGTTCTCGCTGCCGGTGGCCGCCTTGCCGCCGCCGAGATCGATGACGGCGTCCGGTGTAAAGGCGTCGCGGTAGTAGCCGTCGCTGCCGGTATCGGCGGCCGGCGGATGGCTGGCGATCAGATGAAAGATCGCAAGTCTGTCCTCGACCGCGCGCAGGCGATCCTCGAGCGTCTTACTCATGAAACGATGTCCTCCCGTCCTTGATGGCGAGGACATTACACGAGGGCAGGGCGGCGCGGGTATCTAGAAGTGTTTCGAATCCGGTGCGCGATAGTCGCGCGTGTAATAGTCGGCCCAGGCCAGCGAAATGGCAAACACCGCGAACACGAGAACGATCCCGGCAATGGTGATGGCGGTTTCGGTCGGCATGGGCCCCCCTTTGTTCCCGAAAAATTAGGGTGCCAGGCGGCGGTCGCTTTGATCTGGATCAACGTGCGGTACGCACGTCACCCCTTCTGGGAACCTGCAACGGCATGAATCAAAATGTGATGGAACCAATCCGGCTTACCCCAGTTGCGTCACAAACTTGCCGGAGTTCCCGGTCAAAAGCCTGAGCATCCCCCAAAAATGGAGCCGACATGATTCGCAAAATCTGCTTTGCAACTATTTTTGTCGCTCTCGCGGCGTCCGCCGCTCCTGCAAAGAATCTGCGCCTGACCCGCCTCGACGCCAATGGTAATCTCGACAGCCTGATCGCCCGCCACGCCGCTGCCAACAACTTGCCCGAGGATCTGCTGCGCCGGGTGATCAAGCGCGAGAGCGGCGGCAATCCGCGCGTGATCTACAAGGGCAATTATGGCCTGATGCAGATCAAGCTCGCCACCGCGCGCGCCATGGGCTATCGCGGCACCGCCGCCGGCCTGCTCGATGCCGACACCAATATGACCTATGCGGCGAAATATCTTGCCGGCGCCTATCAGGTGGCTGGCGGCAATACCAATCGCGCGGTGCGTTATTATGCCGCGGGCTATTACTACGCCGCCAAGCGCAAAGGCTACACAGCACGGAGCCAAGAGACCGCATCCGCCGCCTTTGCGTCCGCTAAGAATAGCGGCGACAAACAGCTGATTGTTGCGCGGAACGAGGGGACGGCCGTTTCTCCTGCCTCGGATCGTTTTAGCGCGCGCCTAGACAATCGATGATCGAGCTGCGCGGGCGGCAGCGCTAGGGCGACGCTATCCTGGCGCCGACCGTTGGCGGCGGAGTGAATTTCTGGTCGCCGAAGATCGCCTTGAAAAGATCGAACTGCGCATACGGATCCGGTTTGGCCCGCGCCTTGGCGCGGCGCTTGTGCGACACGCCCCTGAGTCGGCTTTCATTGCGCGATTTCACCCGCTGCGGCGTCCTGATGACCGGCGGCTTTTCCTCCGGCGCGGCCACCGGCAATTCGAACGCCGAGGGCTCGCCGATGTCGATCGGAATGGTCGCAGGCCGAAGCTGCAGGATCGACCCGGTCTCGTCATCGACGTCGGGATCGGTCTCGCCGCGCTCGATCGGCACGCTGGCAATCTTGGGCGCGGGTGGCACAGGCTCGCCTCGCGCCGGCAAATCCGGCAGCTCGCGCAATCAATTCAATTCATCGGCGCGCCGGATCGCGGCCTGCATGAGGAATTGCCGCCATTCCGGATGATTGTCGGGCGCGATCAATGCGCCGCGTACCGACGCTGTGTCCGGCGTGAATGGCGCGTACATCCGCTCCGGTGCGTCGAGCGCCAGGACCAAAAGGAGAATGGCGAGGAATACGCCACCAACTGGAAGGATTCGAAGAATCGGCAGCATGGCCGATGCTTAACTGAGTCGGAGAAAACGCCAAAGCAAGTTCCATGGCCAGAGTCGAGGCGCTATACGCATGACAATTCTGTGAAACGCGTGTTGTGAAGAATCCGTGACAGGGGATTCTCTGGTTGCTACGAAATGGTCTCCAGCCGCGGGGGACGTGTCATGTTCAAAAAGCCTAACTGCCCGGTCATCGCCATCGAAGAACACTATTGGGACCCCGAGCTGGCCAAGCATTTCACCGGCATGGAAGCGGGCCGCGGCAACGAGACCGAAGAGCGGCTGTACGACTTCGGCGCGCTACGCATCAAGGAAATGGACGAGGCCGGCATCGATATCCAGGTGCTCTCGCACGGCGCGCCTTCGGCCCAGAAGCTTCCGATCGAGATCGCCACCGACGTCACGCGCGGGGTCAACGATCGGCTGGCCAAGGTTTGCGCGGCCAACCCCAAGCGGTTCGCGGCCTTCGCGGCGCTTCCCACCGCCGATCCGAAAGCTGCCGCCGACGAACTCGAACGCACGGTGACTAAGCTCGGCTTCAAGGGCGCCATGCTGCACGGCATGACCAACGGCGGATTTCTCGACCTGAAAAAATACTGGCCGATCTACGAACGCGCCGAAAAGCTCGACGTGCCGATCTATTTCCATCCCTCGCTGCCGCATCCGAAGGTGACGGAAGTCTATCTGCAGGATTACGCCAAGGACTTCCCGCTGGTGGTGCGCCCGGGCTGGGGCTACACGGTGGAGACCGCGACGCAGGCGATCCGGCTGGTGCTCTCCGGTGTGTTCGACACGCACCCGAACCTGAAGATCATCCTCGGCCATTTCGGCGAGACGCTGCCGTTCCTGGTCTGGCGCATCGATGCCTCGCTTAAGCGGCCGGGGCAGAAGCCGATGAGCTTCCGCGACATCTTCTGCAAGAACTTCTACGTGACCACGAGCGGCTTCTTCTCCAATCCGGCGCTGCTCTGCTGCGTGATGGAAATGGGCATCGATCACATTTTGTTTGCGGTCGACTGGCCGTTCGTGATGAACCCACCGGGCACGGAATGGATGAAGGAGGTGCCGCTTTGCGATGAAGATAAGGCGAAGATACTGAGCGGCAATGCCAAGCGGCTGCTGAAGATGTGAACTGTTATGCCGTCATGTCCGGCCTTGTGCCGGGCATCCAGGTCTTCCTTATATGACAAGAGTTTCTAAGGCGCGGATGGCCGGGACAAGCCCGCCCATGACATTGTTATGCTACCGGATGCTTCCGGTAATAATCGGCATCTTCGCCCGATTGCTTCCATTCCGCCTTGCCGCGCCAGGCGCAGTGATGTGCGCGCATGTCGGTGCCATAACGCACGCGAAACAACATGGTGCGGCCCGTACCATTTTCATATTCATGGACTTCACCGGGCGGGTGCACCACAAAAGCGCCAGGCTTGATGTCGATGGTTTCCGTCGGCGTGCGCATGATGCCGCCGCCCGAAACGCAGAAATAGATTTCGGTCGCGTCCGGATGGCAGTGGTAGGGGCTGATCTGTCCGGGCTCCCAGCAGGCGACGGTGACGTCGCCGTTGGCGATCTTGCCCAGAATCTTTTCGACGTGGTGCTTGGGATTCCACTGCTGCTCGCGCTCGAGGCTGAAAACATGCATACGTTCGATCTCCGGCGAAACGAGGACGCGACTAGACTAGCCCAATTGGCTGCCTGGCAGGAGAGGGCGACATTGCGCGTAGCCCACCGGCATTGATAGAAGGTGCGGAAGGGCCCGTAGCTCAACTGGTTAGAGCCGACCGCTCATAACGGTCTGGTTGGAGGTTCGAGTCCTCCCGGGCCCACCGTACCCTCTTTGATTTTGCATTCGTATTTGGCCGAATTGTCAAACCGGGACTGCAATGTCTGCTTTCGGGGGCAAAGCGGACATGGGCTAGCGCACCGCAAATGTCAGCTTATAACCCATCAGCGACATTACCCGCGCCGAACGGATGCGGCGCACTCCGGACCCCGTGTTTCCAGCAAGCATGAAAATGCACCAATCCAAATCTTAGATCAAACGAGCAAGACCACGGCGTGCGGCCTTGCCCGTCTTATCCCTTCACCGGCGTGCGAGTTCTCGAACTCACAAGCCGCTCCGTTGCCGAGACGTAGTCGAGCAGCTCCGATCCGGTGGTCGTGGTTGCTGCCGACCCAGAACGTCGCCGGCGTCGTCGAATAGTCGACGAACACCGTACCGATGACGCCGTGCGGCAGCTCCCCTTCACGTTTCCCCGCTAGCCACGCGTCGAGGCATCCTGACGCAACGTCACTTGATAGCTGCCATCAAACCGTACCGCAGATCATTTGCTCGAAACCCGGTATTCGAAGTCCATCGTGCCGGCCGGCGAAGTAGCGCGCGTATGCGGATTGCGGCGTGAGATGAAATACTTCCGAGAAGCCGAACGCTCCCAATTGCTGCGCCAAATCACGTGTCCGCAGCCGCGTTCTCCACGGCTCGCCCACGGTGGCAACCCGCTGCACTGCGCGAGACGCAAAGAGCGCGTCCTCTTCGCTCAAATCGTCGGCGGTGGGCACGAATGACAAGACGATTTCGCTGCCCGATGCGAGCGATGCCACAAACGCGAGCAGGGAATCGACAGCTGCACGAGTGAGATATTGGATGACACCGAGCGCGGAAAAGAATGCCGGAATGCGCGGGTCGAAACCGGAAGCGACGAGACAGTCCCGGATCTGGCCGTCCTCCAGATCGACAGGCACCATCACGAGATTGGGCGGTTCGCCAAGCCCGCGCTCCTGGAACCAAGCGCGCGTCCAAGCGATGCTGTTTGGATGATCGGCAGAAAATAAACGCATCTTCAGCGCATAATCCGGCTGGCGCCATGGAAAGGTATCCAGGCCCGCCCCGATCATCACATACTGCGAGATGTTGCGAGCCGCGGCTCGCGCCAGAAGGTCTTCGGCGAAGCGGCTTCTAAGAGCTAAGAGAGTCCGCAGTCTGACGCCATCTTCACCCAGCGAGGCTGCCACTTCGTCAAGGAATGCTTCTGGCACGAGGTGAATCACAACCGGATCTTTGAAGATCGGCGGATTATCCAGGAGTTGATGGGCCGCCCTCAGCGCAGCGGTGCGCAACATCGTCCTGCTCGCTTTGGAGAGGCTCATCGGTCTAGCTCTACGCTTTGATGCCGGCGAAATGGACCACCTTCGCCCATTTTTTGATCTCTTCCGAAATGAAGGTCTTGAATTCCGCTGCGGAGCAGCCATCCACGATCGCTCCCAAAGAGGTGAGCCGGAGCCTCACATCGGGATCGGCGAGAGCTGCGTTGATTTCGTGGTCAAGCTTTGCGACGATCGTTGGAGATGTGGCGGCTGGCGCACCGATTCCATTCCAAGAGGTGGCCTCATAGCCAGGCACAGATTTATCGATGGCGGGAACACCGGGAAGCGTGTCCAGGCGCGTCGCCGTGGATACCCCCAATGCACGTAGCCTTCCGGCTCTGATGTGCTCAAGCGAGGCTGGCAAGAATCCGAAATACAGTTGCACCTGTCCGCCGAGCAGGCTTGTGGTTGCTGGTGCATCACCCCGATATGGCACGTGCGTGAATTTGATGCCGGTCATCATGGCGAACAATTCACCAGCAACGTGAGCCGGTGAGCCGATTCCGGCGGAGGCCATGTTCAGCTTGCTCGGATCGGCCTTTGCAAAAGCGATCAACTCGGGCACGCTTCGGACCGGCACTGATGGATGGACCTCTAGCACCAGAGGCACCCGGATGGTGCGCGCTACCGGGACGATGTCGCGCTCAAAGTTGAAGTTGAGCGTCTGAAAGACGGTGGCATTGGTTGCGTTGTTTGCGGTGACGGTCAGCAGAGTGTATCCGTCTGGGGCGGCGCGGACGGCGACCTCGGTGCCAATGTTGGTTCCCGCACCCGGATGATTTTCCACGACGAATGGCTGCCCGAGCCGATTAGACAACCATTGGCACAGCATGCGCGCGCAGGTATCCGCGGTGCCACCCGGCGGAACGGGTAGGATCATGCGAACCGGCCGGTCCGGATAGGTGTTGGCAAAGCTTTGAGATGGGATGAGCGCGCCTGCCGTCGCGCCACTGGCCAACAACAAGAACTCGCCGACGTGTGAGGTTCATGGCGGATGCTCCGTTTGGCTCGGATACCGCTTCAATCGGAAGCGTCACAGGCACCGTAACGGATGCGGCGATAACCGGATAATGCTAAGTTCCTATCCGGCTATACGGAGAACGTATCGCGGTCATGCAGCTCAAAGATCGAGTAAGCCGACACCTGAAGTTGCACGACCTGCGCGTATTGATGGCGGTTGCCGAGACGGGCAGCATGCGAAAGGCGGCGTCGGTTCTCAATACAACTCAGCCATCTGTTTCTCGCGCCATCGCTGAGCTTGAAGACACTGTCGGCCTGCCCTTGCTCGAACGTTATCCGCACGGTGTAGAACTGACCCTTTATGGACGAGCCTTGCTTGATGGTGGAGTTGCCGTGTTCGATGATCTGCGGCAGGCGGTGAAGAGAATTGAGTTTCTCGCCGATCCAGAGGCTGGGGATGTACGCATCGCTTGCGGGTTTCACCTGGCTGCGAGTTTCGTGTCCTCGGTGGTCGAACGCCTGTCAGCTCGCTACCCCCGTATCGCATTTCGCATCGTCGGTTTGGAATCCACCTCGCAAATGTACACGGAGCTACTCGGCCGCAATGTCGATCTCGTTGTGGCGCGCGGCCCGGACACGGAACTCAATGACCAGATTAATTTCGAGTTTCTATTCGATGATTTCAATTTTGTCGTGGTAGGCGCGCGGCATCGATTGGCCCGGCGCCGGCGGCTCAGCCTTGCTGACCTGATCGCAGAAGCCTGGGTCTTGCCGCCATCCGGAGCCGCACCCGGCAAGCTCGTCGACGATGCTTTTCGCGCTCTCGGCACCGACCCTCCTCGCAGGGCTGTCACAGCCACTCAACCGGACGTGCGCATGCGCTTTCTTGCAACTGGACGGTTTCTTACGGTCTTTCCCACGTCCGTGCTTTCGATGTCTGCGGTAAGGCCGGACTTTAAGGTGCTGCCCGTCACCCCGGCGTTGCCGAGTGTCCGGATTGGCCTCGGCACCTTGAAACACCGCATGGGCAATCCGGCGGCCGATTTGGTGGCCAAGCAAATTCGCGAACTCGCAAAGTCGCTCGCCAGAACAAAACGTTAGTTGACTAACTCAATATCGAGATGAAGCCGCCTCAGTTGGCAGCCTCTTTCATTTTAAATCAGACATGAGATGTCCGTTTGTGGCACGTAGCGTCGTTTTGCGGCGACGTAACAATTCGGTTGCTTTCGGAGCGAAGTGGACGTGGGCCGGCATACAAACCCGGCGGCTTCAGTCAAAATTGGCCCGAACATTGAACGCGCCCAACGTACTTATGGGTGAAGGTGGATTATTGCGTCGCATAGCGCGCTTTTGAGCTTCGTGGCTCTCTAGTGAACTCCGGGCGCGGTGAGGCGTGCCTTTCGGCGTCCGAACGGGCGCTCGCCCTCGCCTAGTGCCGTACGGCCGAAAGGATCGCGGTCGGATAGGTGTACCAGAGTTCACCGGCTTCGAAGGTTGCCGGTATCCCGAGGCTGTCGTCCGTTACCGACGCGGCGAACATCGCCGTGATCTTGGCGTCATCGCCCGGGTTTGGAAACGAACGGCCCAGCAAGTTTTTTACCGAGTCGTGAACGCCGTAAAGCGATTCCGCCGGCTGCTCCAATCCGACCTTTCCGAACAACGCCTTTAGTTCGCTCAACGGCAGGCATCGCACGTGGCTCGGATCGCGCAACAGCTCCAGCCGGTTCCACTGCGCCGCCTTGGCGTCGTTTTCCGAAGCGTACATATCGACCACTGCGATGCGGCCGCCGCGCCGGCAGACCCGCACTATCTCCTTGAATACCGCGAGCGGGTCGAGGAAGTGATGAAAGGTGTACCGTGTCACCACGACCGAAAAGGAGCCGTCGGGAAACGGCAGCGTGGTCACATCGCCCTGCTTGAAGGTTACGTTCGCGAGGCCTTTCTTGGTGGCAAGCTCGCGTCCGAAGTTGAGCATCGCCGGTGTCATGTCGATGCCGGTCGCATGTTTCACACGCGGCGCGAACGCACAGAGCACGACGCCGCCGCCACAGGCGATGTCGAGCACGGTGTCGTCAGGCCCCGCCTGCGTCGCGGCGACGATGTTCAGCAGCGCCTGCTCGTTGGTGAGGCTCGGCGCGACGTTGAACACTTCGGCCTGACGCGTGAACTGATCGACAATGGCGCTGTTGTGGTGGGAAAGTTTCATAGTGATCCCTCACAACTCCGAGCGACCTGACAGAAGGCCATGTCATTTCCAATTGACGTATTCATCGATGTGGCTCCGGTGCGAACGTATTCCTGTCCAAGGCTCAATCATGAACTATTTCCGGCCTCTCGCATTAGCGCTATGCTGACAACAAATGTCGAAAAACAGCCAAAGGACTCTCCGCCGGCCGCGCGTAGATTCATCGTTGCCGCGGCCGGTGGATTACAATTGTCCAAGAGCAATTGTAGCCAGCGCGCGAGATTATGATGCGGCCCGGGAAACCCCGCCGCATACTCACCCTCGCGGGCAGCTGATTTACGCCGAACGCGGAACCCTCACGACCACTGCCGCAACAGGTACCTGGGTGGCTCCGCCAAACCGGGCGATCTGGATTCCGGCTGGCGTGACTCATGTCACTCGCCTCACGGTCAACACTGAAATTCGATCTATCTATATCCGCAAGGATGCGAATTCGGGTCTGCCTATCCACTGCGCAGTCGTTCAGGTTAATCCGTTGCTGCGTGAGCTAATCTTGGCGGTCGTGCAGTTACCTGCGCTCTATGACGAAGATGGCGCGGACGGTCGCCTTGTCGAGGTGCTGCTGGACCGTGTCGCGGCTCTCCCGCAGGAGCCGCTGCACCTGCCGACACCAACGAGCGCGAAGTTGCGCGCCGTTGCTGCAGATCTTGCAGAACGTCCTGACCTGCCGCTTGCAGAAGCAGCGTGCTATGCCGCTATGAGCCAACGCTCCTTTGCCCGGCATTTCTTGGTTGAGACGGGGCTTACTTTCGGTGCCTGGCAAAGGCAGGCGCGCCTATTGCGCGCACTGGAGCTTCTCGGCACCGGAATGAGCGTGGGCGATGTTGCCTTCAGCCTTGGCTATCAAAGCACCAGCGCTTTCATCGCAATGTTCCGCCTGTCATTCGGAAGCACTCCGGCCAGATATTTCGAACGCTCGGCGTGAGAATTGCGGGGCTCTCGATGCCATAGGTCTGTTGTTGGCACAAGGCAGACATTGGATAGTGCAATGCAAATGTCCGCTTTCGGAAGCGGACATGATGCAGACCTCGCGCGTTAAGATTTGCTGGTTTGACAGCCCAGAAAAATGCCTTTAGCGCCCGTAAGCGCCGTTAGAGAAGTTTGACACTGTAAGTGATTGAAATACCTAGATCGTGGTACTTCTCCCGGGCCCACCACGCAGTCTGCGACTAGCAGAGATTTCCCCACTATTGGCAAATAGCCCCGAATTGGCGGCATCTGTTGAGAGCGATCAGTCTCTGCAAAGGGGCAACTGGATTTGAGAGGTCGTTTCGGCGCCTTTGTCTCTGGCCTCGAAATCCCGTTTCCCGGAAACAGAGACCGCTGTAGGCAGAGACTGGTTCGATAGACGTAGTTATTGAGAGGCGAGGCCGAGCATCTGGTGCTGGCGGGACCATTCGACCGGCAGGTCGCAAAGACGGACTAGGCCCATTCCGTGAGGCAGCCTGCCGTCAATCGCCGCTTTGACCAGATCCGGCGCGAGGAAAGCAAGCGAGATCGTCATATTGATCTTCCGAATGCTGCACCCCTCTCGCTCAGCAATGCTTTCTGTCGTTGCCGTTGGATTAGAGATGAGTTCGTCAAGCCAACGCCGACCACGGGCGATCGATGCGACCAATGTCGCGCGGGATTCTGAACGTATGGGACGCGCATTCTGTGGCGGGACAGGGCCAGTCAGAAGGATCTCTCGACGCCGCTTCGACGGAGGCTTTTGCCAGGGAACACGCAGGGCGTTTTCGTCAGCCGCTCGTTTGTATTGTTCGGTCTGGGCTAGATAGATGACCAACTGCTCCGGCTGGACCTCGACCCGCACGATATAAGTGTCGATAAGCAGCCGGTCATCGACTGGATCATTTAATTTGAGATGTTCCCGAACCGATCGGACGACCAGCTTCTCGATCTTGGCTGCCGGCACTCGGCGCATTGACCCAGCCCGCTCAGCCTGACCATTAAGAATGGCTGAGGATAGATAGTAACGATATTTGATGCCTCGCCTGTGGGCGTGGGTTGGGCTCATGCGATTGCCGCGGTCGTCAAAAATACGGCCCATCAACAGGGCCTCGGACTTCATCCGTGTTGTTGTATGGCCGTTCCTTTGTTCGCTGAGCTTAGCCTGGACCATATCGAATAGGCCCTGATCGACGATGGCCGGCTGCTCCCCGGCCAAGACCTCGCCCTTGGCCCAGCCGGCGACAGTCGCGCGGTCGGATCACGAAGCTCAGTTTGGTCGCGCTTTGCTCGCCATACAATCCATAACAAAGCTAGCACGATCGTCCATTCTAATTTCCTGCTGTATAGCTTGCTTTTCGCACGCGCGCATTTTCTTCGCTTTATCGCTAGCCAGCATCTTCTCCGGCGCGGTCGCCTTCATAGGCGCTGACGTTTGTGCCGATAAGGCTGTAGCTAAGAAAAGCACGCTCAAAGCCACGGCCGGAAAGAAAGTTGTTAGGCTCCGCATGGTGGGCCTCCTCAACCGAAAACTGGTTTGGAATGATCCCGCTTTCGACAGCCTATGCAATAGCTTCGCGCCGCGCTTGGCAAGGCGAGAGGGTGCTACAACCCGCTAAACCAATTATAGCCCTGGTCTTCCCAGTAGCCGCCGTGGTCCGTGTTGGTCACCTCCATCGCCACCACGTATTTCGGATTCTTGAAGCCGAGTTTGGTGGGGATGCGGATCTTCATTGGGAAGCCGTAGGCGCGCGGCAGGATCTTGTGGTCGAACTTGAACGACATCTGCGTCTGCGGATGCAGCGCGGTCGGCATGTCGATGGTGTTGGTGTAGCCCTCGGCGCATTCGAACAAGACGTATTTGGCGCGCGTGTCGGCGCCGATGCGCTTGAGGAAATCGGACAACACCGCGCCCTGCCAGGAACCGATGGCGCTCCAGCCCTCGACGCAGACGTGGCGGGTGATCTGTGACACCTCGGGCAGCGCGCGCAGCTCATCGAGCGTCCACGACTTCTTGTTGTCGACCAGGCCGGCGATTTCGAGCTTGTAGATCGCCGGATCGACCGCCGGCGCTTCGTCCTCGTCGTAATAGGCGTTGAATGGGAACGGCCGGGTTATGTCTTTTTCGGAAAACGTCGGGGCGAGCTTCGTCTTGCTGAACAGTAGCGCCTGCGCGCCGTCGTTGAATTCGGAAACCTTGCGCAGCACGCCTTCGGCGCTGTCGCCATCGATGATGTCGCAACCGGTGAGGAAAGCGAGCACGCCGAGGCTCGCCGCGCCACGCAGGAAACCGCGCCGCGCCGGATCGGGCATCAGTTTGGCGGCATCCTTGATCAGTAGCTTGGGATCGACGCCGGGAATGATGGTGCGGGTGCGCATGGTGTCCTACTTTCCGATGATCATGGCGCGCAGGCTCTTCGGCACCAGCAGCGCCAGAGCCGCATGCACACAGAGAAATCCGACGATCGCGCTCATGGCGAAGAAATGCACGTAGCGGGCAAAATCATAGCCGCCGAACGGCGTGGTCAATTCCTGAAACTGCACCGGCTTCCAGATCGATAACCCCGACAGCACGATCAGAATGCCGCAAAGAATCACGCCGGTGTACAGCAGCTTCTGCACGGCGTTGTAGTGCGAGAGGTCGTCATGCGAGAGCTGGAAGGTGAACGCGGCCTTGGCGTCCGCCAATACCGCGGACGGAGTGATCGGCAGCAGTTTGCGGCGGAAGCGGCCGGTAGCGAGCCCGAGTGTCACATAAATTATGCCGTTGACGACCAGCAGCCACATGGCGGCGAAATGCCAGAGCAGCGCGCCGCCGAGCCATTGGCCGAGCGCGATGTGCTTGGAAAATTCGAGCGAGCTGAATAGCGGCGAAGCGTCGTAGATCTGCCAGCCGGAGCCGATCATCACCAGAATCGCCAACGCGTTGATCCAATGACACACGCGCACCCAGCCGGGGTGGATGGTCGCGTCGGCGGGTACGGTAGAGATCGTCTCAGCGGTCATCGCGAGCCTGCCGTGTTATCGCAACCAATCTTTGCGTCAATAAGTATACGGCGCGGCCGGACCCGCGGATGCACGAACCCGGCCGCGAGCCAAACTTAGTGACCCATTTTGTCCTTGGACATGGCATCGTCCTTCTTCATGCCATCGTCCTTCTTCATCGAGTCCTTGGACATGGTGTCCTTCTTCATGCCGTCGTCTTTCTTCATCTCGTCCTTCGACATGGTGTCCTTCTTCAAATCGTCGGCGTGGGCCGCCGGCGCGCCGGCGAGCGAGAGCGACATGAGGCCCGCGGACAGAGCGATTATGATGCGTGAACGAGTCATTGCTGGATCCTCCTGAGGACGTTTAACGATGGTGATGTTCATCCCATCGCTCCTAGTTCGAGCGAGCCCCCGCTCGGGTTACGTCAGGGTGTGAAAAATTAGTAGCGAGCAGGCGACCGCTGAAGGCCCGATTTGCCACAATGACTAAAGCCACCGCGAATGCGTGCACCGTGAGATCGGTAGCCGCCGCGTCGAAGGGGTGGAAAAAGTTGAGCAGCGTCGCGGCCGCGGCGGCCGAGGCAAGCCCGGCGATCGCGGCCGTCAATCCCGGCTGCAGCGGGCAGGCGCGCCGCAGCATCATGATGAGCAACGCCGACAGCGGCACCGATAATCCGATGATAAAGATGAGACAATCGCTCGCCTCGCTCAGGTCGGCCGCATGGGTCCCGGGCACGAACCAGGTGCGCAGGCAGCCGACGCCGCTCGCGACGATCCATAATAGCGTCGCCGGCAGTGGCAGCAGCGCCCACGCGCGGCGCGCATCCGGCAAGCTGAGCTGGAACGCGGCAAAGGCGGCAAGAATCGCGGTTAATGCCGAGCCGGTCACTGCGAGCCACATGTCCGGCGCGGCGGCGAGCCGGTGCCACAGCGCCGACAGGTCGGCGATCATGGCGAGGACGACGGCGGTCGCGACCACGACCGCAAGCCATGCGAGCGCCCGCACGCTCGGCGGCCGTAGCCGCCGCACCGGCGCCAGATTGGTGGCGAGGTCGCGTATCAGACGATCGTGCGTGGAGCCGGTATTTGAGGATGTATTCATGGTCTTATTCCTTGGGCTCTATTCTACCGCGAAGCGCCGTAAGCGCGCGATGCAGATTGACCTTGAGCGAGCCCTTGGTGCGCTGGGTCAGCGCGGCGGCATCGCCGAGCGAGCGCTCCTCTAACACAAGATGCTGCACCGCCTCGCGTTGGCGCGCAGGCAAGCTTGCGAGTGCGCGGGTGACGGTGGCTGTCGCGTCGGCGTGAGCGAGCCCCTGCGCCGGATCGGCAGTTTCATCGGCATGGCTTTCGAAGGCGAGCGGCGCGTGTATCTCGCGCACGTCCTGCCGGCGAGTGCGGCGAAGAAGATCGATCGCTCGCCGGTCGGTAATGACACACAGCCACACGGTGAACGATCGGCCAGGGTCGTAGGTCTGCCGCGCGCGATGAATGGTCAACAGCACGTCCTGCACCACGTCGTCGATGCGGTCAGCCGCCACCCCGCGCCGTCGCGCGACGCTCTTGATGACCGGAATGCAGTCGCGCAACAGCGCCTGGTAGGCGGCGCCGTCGCCGGCTTGAGCAGCGGCCATCAAAGCCGACCGGCGCCGGTCGGCTCCCGTGACGGTGTCGTCAGGAACAGTGTTCGTCATCGCCCGTTTGGTAATTTCGGCGCCAGTAATCGAGCTTGCTGGAGACCGGCGGCCGCGCAAATAGGCCAGATCGGGGCAGAATAGGGCGTCTTCCAATGAGAAGTCGACAGGAATCGTTGTCACGATCCGCTGAACCAGTTGTAGCCCTGGTCCTCCCAATAACTCTCCGGATAGTCATCGATGACAAAGGTCGCCACGATGACTTTAGAATTCTTCAATTTCGTCTCGACCATGTTCCCTCTCTACGACGGAATGCCGTCTGACTAGCTATTCCCGTCGTTGCAAAGCACTGCTCAAAAGGTCTCAATCATCAATTCGATGCGCCGCAGAAGATGGTTACGTCCTAGGCTCACGTCTCGATCACGTCGACGTGATCATCTTAAAGCAAGCTTTGCGCGAGGTGATGTAACGCCTGGCCCATTGCCAACGAATTATCGGTAATGAGACGTCTCGCATAAAGGAATGACAGACCATGCCGACCAAGTTATTGCCTATGTTTGCTGCCACGCTGTTCGTTGCTGCCACGACCTTTGCCGCCCAGGCGGTCGAGCGCAAACCATTCAACTCCGCAACCTTCGCCGCCACGCAGAATGCCGGAACCCCGATCCTTGTCGATATCTCCGCGACTTGGTGTCCGACCTGCAAGCAACAGAAGCCGATCATCGACGGACTGATCAAGGAGCCGGCCTACAACGACCTAACGGTTTTCGAAGTCGACTTTGACCGTCAGAAGGACGTCGTGCGGCGGTTCGGCGCCAACATGCAGAGCACGTTGATTGCCTTCCGAGGTAAGACCGAAAAAGCTCGCTCTGTAGGCGACACGAACCCCGACTCAATCGGTCGGCTGCTGAAGACCACCTTGGCTCAGTGACACGAGGCGAACGTGGTAATCAGCAGCGCCATCTTTGCGTTCGTAGCCGGCGTCCTGTCCGTGCTGTCCCCGTGCGTCCTGCCGCTCCTGCCGCTCGTGCTCGGAGCGGCTGTCGCCGAGAACAGGCTCGGGCCGGCGGCGTTGGCGGCAGGACTGGCAGTCTCGTTCACCGCGATCGGCCTCTTCATTGCGACGATCGGATTCTCCATCGGATTCGACGGGGCAGTCTTCCGATCCGTCGCGGCGGTTCTCCTTGTGCTGATTGGTCTCGTCCTGACCATTCCCGCCGCACAAACCCGCTTCGCCGTTGCGGCGGGCCCCGTCAGCAACTGGGCGGAACAACGCTTCGGCGGGTTCTCGACCTCCGGCCTGCATGGCCAGTTCGCACTCGGTCTTCTGCTCGGTGCAGTCTGGAGCCCCTGCGTCGGACCGACGCTCGGCGCCGCGTCACTGGCAGCCGCACGCGGTGAGAATCTCCAGACGGTTGCCGTGATCATGATCGTGTTTGGCCTTGGCGCGTCGCTGCCGCTGCTCCTTCTAGGCATGTTCTCGCGGGAAGTGTTGTTGCATTGGCGCACGCGAATGATGGCGGCCGGCAAAGGCGGGAAAGTCATCTTTGGGACGATCATGGTCCTTGCTGGGGCGCTGATCTTCAGCGGTGTGGATCGGGTACTGGAAACGGCGCTCGTCGCCGCGTCTCCCCAATGGCTCACCGATCTGACGACACGTTTCTGAGGTGAGCCCTCATTCTCGAATCTGTGGTCTCGCTAACCGGGACTTAGTGGACGTAACCATGCTGGGCCGACGAGCGAATAATAGTCAGAAGCGTAATGCAGCTTGGGGCTGTCTGTTCCGGTTCCAGAGCTGCTCTACGAGACCTTGAGCAACAGCCCACGGGCCTGCGCTACTGCATGAACTCAGTTCCACTTGACTTCGTCAGCCTGACTTGATTCTCGCCTCCATCCTGCAAGCAAAAGGATCCGCGCCATGCTATTCTTTACGAAGATGCCGCTGCCCTCGCGCCTTACACGTCATCTGATTGGATGGATATTGCTGCTGCCTCTCGCCGTGGCCTTGAGTCAGTTTCCTGCGCGAGCTGCAGAAACCGGCACGATCATTCCGGCACCTGTGGTTGACATGCCAGAAGCGCCGAACGGCAACTTGCAAACGGCAGTTCTTGCTGGCGGCTGTTTCTGGGGCGTCCAGGCGGTATTCCAGCATGTCAAAGGCGTCGAGTCCGTCGTTTCCGGCTATTCGGGTGGCGACAAGGCCACCGCGCATTATAACGACGTGAGTTCTGGGCGGACAGGTCACGCTGAGTCAGTGAAGATCACCTTCAACCCGCGGATCATCACCTATGGCCAGATTCTTAGAATCTATTTCTCGGTTTCCCATGATCCTACACAACTCGATCGCCAGGGGCCCGATGTCGGCACGCAATACCGCTCGGCGATCTTCTACGGCGATGACTCACAGTCGGCTGTCGCCCGGAGCTACATTGCCCAGCTCGATCAGGCTCACGTGTTCAAGCAGCGCATCGTGACGAGCGTCGAGTCCCTTCAGGCATTCTACTCGGCCGAATCCTATCATCAGGACTATCTTGTCCATCACCCAAACAACCCTTACATCGTCTTCAACGATCTTCCAAAACTTGAAAATTTCAAGCACCTATTCCCCGACTTTTATCGCGCCGAACCCAAACTCGTTGCGGCGGAGCGGTCTCCGTCCTGATCCCACAGATCGGCGACGGTCTTCCTGCTCTCGCCGGCCATCGTGGCAGCCATGACCGATCGGACGACAGTGTTTTAGATCGGCGCGCACAACGCGAAGGATATTCATCAGATGACGGCTCGGGCTGAAAAACATGTGGTGACAGGTATCAAGGCATGCGTGTTCGATGCCTACGGCACCCTGTTTGACTTCGCCGCCGCGGCCAGAAAATGCCGCGACGTCTTGGGCGACAACATCGACAAACTAACGGGGCTCTGGCGCGATAAGCAACTGCAGTACACTTGGCTTCGCGCCGCCCAGGGGCTCCATGTGGATTTCTGGCAGGTGACTGGCGATGCCCTCGACTTTTCTCTCGAAACCTTGGGCATCGACAAGCCGGGTCTGCGCGAACGGTTGATGACGCTGTATCTGACGCTTGATCCATTTCCTGAGGTGCCGAACGTTCTCAGGCGACTGAAGGCGGCCGGCATGCGGACGGCAATTCTCTCGAATGGCTCGCCGCGGATGCTCGACGCCGTCATAAAGGCGGCGAAGCTGGACGCGCTACTTGATGCCGTGCTGTCTGTGGAAGAAGTAGGTGTCTACAAACCGCATCCGAAGGTTTATCAGTTGGCCATCGATCGCCTTGACGTTCCGGTATCCGCAATCTCATTCCAGTCCTCAAACGCCTGGGATGCATATGCCGCTTCCGCATTCGGCATGAGGGTTGTGTGGTGCAACCGTTACGGCCAGCGTCTGGAACGGTTGCCAGGCGCCTCCGACCGAGAGGTTCAATCACTGGCAGAATTGCCGACGCTAATTGGTGTGACATAAATCTTCCTAGACCAGTTTTTCCAAGACGGATTCTCGTTATGATAGGGCAATCGACAATAACCTGTCCGAAGTGCGGCTATGCGGCGACCGAGCAAATGCCTACGGACGCGTGCCAATTCTTCTATGACTGCAAGGGCTGTGGGGACCGGCTCAAACCAAAACCAGGAGACTGCTGCGTGTTTTGTTCTTATGGCTCGGTGCCGTGTCCCTCATTGCAACAAAATCATTCTTGTTGTTCGTGAGGGCGGCCTCAGTTGGCAGATTTGTTTGTCAATTCAAACAGCGAGCGCGATGTCAGCTGGCACAGCTTTATGGACCGGCCGTGCGTTGCAAGGCGGGAAAACATCCGATCGTGAATAGTGAGTTTAAGGTGATGCCACGCTATGGTAAGTTGAAGCGCCGCTCTGAAAATAGCAGCCGGACGTCGAAGCTGCCTTCGTTAACTTGCCAGGGCTTAAGCGTATAGGTACGCAGGCCTTTGGCGTGAAACGGATCGCTCTGCGCAATAGCCTCTGCTTCCTTGCGTTGCGACACACGGTATACCAGCAATCCAGTGCCGTCATATTTTGCATCGTCGCCGAGCAATGGCCCAGCCGCGAGCAGCTTTCCTTCACGCTCAAGCTTGCTTAAGTAAGCTTTATGAGCTTCCAAGTTGGCTTCCAGTTCAGCTGGCGGACGGGCGGGGTTGGAAAAACATACGAAGTAAAGCTTTTGCAGCCCACCGTGGCTCTCGTCGATACCACCCGTATCATGAACATTACCCATAGTTAGCTCCTCACTGCTGGCCTGCGCGGGTTCTTTATTGAGTCAGGGGCGCTCGGCCAAACCGTCAATGTGTGCCGAGCGGATAGCCCGGCATCAACTCGTAAGGATGCTTCCAACCAGGCAGGGCTTTGATGCGGTCGAGCCACGGCCCAATCGCTGGATGGTCCTTGACGATGTCAAAGCCGAACTCCTCGGCCGGATAATAAAGATACCCGGTCAGTGAAATGTCGGCGATGGTTGGTCGGTCGCCCAGTAGATAAGCGTGCGATGCCAGCCGCTTGTTGACAATGGCGAGACTGGCGTCGATGCGTCCTTTCAGAAATGCCATCACCGCCGGATCGCCGGCAGGCTTGGCGAAATTGCGCAAGAAACGGTAAGGCCCCAGATAGCCGTTGACCTTTTGATTGTCGAAGATGATCCAGCGCAGCGCTTCCAGCCGCTCGTCCTCGCCCTGCGGTTTGAATTTGCCGGTGAGATCGGAGAGGTAAGTAAGAATCACGCCCGATTGGGTGAGCTTCTTCTTTCCGTGCACCAGCACCGGTACTTCGCCCATCTCGTTGACGTTGTCTCGGTAGTCCGGCTTACGGGTGGCGCCACCAGCGAAAAAATCGACCCAGATTGGTTCCCAATCCGCGCCGATCAAATTGAGCATCAGTGCGACACGATAGGCGTTGCCGGACTGGGCGATGCAATAGAGCTGATATTCGGCCATGGGCGTCCTGAAGTGCGGGAGTGATCTAATGCAACATTCCCTGGACGATCAGGGATCGGCGTGAACGCTATCATTCTACCGACGCACGCGGAAGCTAAGAGAGGGGTATCCGCAAGATCTAACACGTATATGCGGTGTTGGTGGTAATGCTGACGTGGTGCGGAAATCGTTCCACGTCGCAGTTCAACCCGTAGCAGTTGTCGCTATATCCACATGGCTTGTTTAGCCGTTTCCGTTTGGGAAACATTGAAAATCACGGTGAACTCCGTGTTTCACCACCATCGTATTGGCCATGAATAGCGGCGGATGAGAAGGTGCCATATGAATGCAAAAAGCGCGAGCAGAACCGCACCCACTGCGACCGGTACAAGCAAAAAAGCTCCAGGGCATGTTGTTCACTACAACGAGGAGCGGATCAATTCCTGCTGGCGGATGGAATGTGCGAGTGTAATGCATTGCCGCTGTTGCAAGGCCGACTGCGAGGGCGGCAGCCCAGGGTTCAGGCCCGACAATCTTCACTACTAAGAGACCGACAATGGTCGCCAAGATGTGACCGCCGATAAGCGCACGAGGCTGTGCGGCTTCCACATCTGGCGAACCCATGACGAGGACAATGGATGTGGCGAACGGAATAGCCATGAGCGGTATGGCGGCGCGCGTGGAAAACGCTTCCATGATGCCGATGGCTACGGCGCCACCGGCCGCTCCGGCCAGCATTCCAATCGTTGCGCGGTATTCCTGCATTAATGGCAACCTGTAAGCCCCGCTTAACTGCTGCTGTCACCAAGTGGACAATCCTGATTAGGCGATTAACCTATTGGGAGGGCGGACTTCGGCAAACAACGGTAGCAGCACTTTTTGAATTTGGCAGTGCTATTGCCAACCGGGGACACAGTGCAAGCTGTCTCTATCGATGACCCGGAGTGAACGACCGCTGATCTGTATTAGCTCGGCCCGTTGGAGCCATCCTAACACCTTGCCAACGTGAGCATGAGTTGCCCCGTCGCATAGGCGACATCCAACGAAACTCGCCTCCACCAAGACTGCTTTGGTTTCTACGTTGCCTTGGCAAACTCCTCTTGTATCGCCTTTTCATAAGAGAGCAGTTTCTGAACGCTCGGTCGGCTTGTCATGCGTTCGAAATGCGCCGAGCAATTCGAAAAACCGGAAAGGTCCAGTTTGAACTGTAAGCCGCGACGGAAGCACCAGAAAAAATGCGCGTCTGCCGCCGTGAAATGGTCGAAAAAATATTCTCGCCCGGCAAGCATGCCATCCGCAATCTTGTAGTTTTCAAACAATGGAGTCACCGCCATTTTGCGGACGCTGTCGCCGGTATCAGGCAGGTCGCAAACTTTCGATGGTGAATTGATTCGGGCTAGATAAGGGTGGATGCCAGACGAGCACCACGAAAGTATCGAGATCACCTGTAGCTCTTGCCAAGGGTCGTCTGGGAGCAGTTTCGCTTTTGGAAAGTTACGGGCAATCCAAATCTGAATAGCGACGTTTTCACTGAGCGGCTTCCCGTCAACCACAAGCAGCGGAACCTTGTGTTTCGGATTGAGCTTCAAATAGTCGGCTGACTTTTGCTGCTCTTTGCGCAAATTAAGCGTCCGGACTTCAAAGTTCGCGTTCGCTTCCGTTAACGTGACGTAGGGGACGAGCGAACACGCAATTGGCGCATAGTACAAAATAATATCCATCGAAATCTCCAAGGAGCGCTTTGGTTCGTGCGATGTCGAAGTTAACTGCGGCCAGGGCGAGTACTATGGGAGGCCATTACGGACATGCTTTCGGTAGGCTGGTCGCTCGCTAAGCAACTCATAGTATGCGGCCACAGCAGGGTAATCAGGCCGATTTAATTCTTTGATCATAAACCAGCGGTTCACGACAAGCCCCACAGGAATGTCGGCGATCGTAAAGTGCTTGCCGAGCATATAAGGGCCACTGCTTGTCAAATGATCGTTGATTAAGCCGACGGCGTGAACAAGGTCATTTTTGCCCTGTTCAACATACCACGGATGATTCCATGGCTCTTCTTTGAGTTGGCCCCCGAGGAAGGCGCCTCGCAAGGCATGCGTAAAGTCATAAGCGACCCAGTCCATCCACTGCTCGATGGCCTGCCGCTGTGCGGGGTCATTCGGATATAAGCCTGTCGCTTGGTGCTTGGCGGCGAGATAACGCACGATCGAGTTGGATTTGCGCATTACCTTCGCCCCGTCCATGACCACAGGGACCTGCCCAGTGGGATTTAGCTTTAGAAATTCTGCGGTGTCTGTTCGCTCGAAGCCCCGACCATAATCCTCCCGCACAAAAGAGATACCGATCTCATCGCAAACCCAAAGCACTTTACGCACATTAAATGAATTCGCACGCCCCAAAATTCTAAGGGCCTCCACATGTGTGGGGAGTGCCTTATCCTGAGTGATGGATTGCTGGTTCATGTTCAGCCCCACAAACTAAACTCGACTAGATGATACGTCACAAGAGCGGTTTGCGGCTACGCTCAAGCGTTACGAGGTGAAGCGGATCAACCACGAAGAGGCTTACAGCCTTGACGGCGCTTGCACGAATTGGGCGGAAGAGTTTTTCAGCCGTATGCGCCGTGCTGAGATCGGCCATCATCACCACATCGCTGGTCAATATCTGCTGCGCTACGCACAGGAAGCGTCATGGCGAGAAGATAACCGCCGTATTAGCAACGGTGAGCAAGTACAGCATCTAACTGGATTGGCAATGAAGCGTAAGCCCTCAGTTGATTTCGGCGGCTATTGGCAGCGCCATCTATCCCCCACTGCTTGACCATTGTGAATTGTGGGTAACAGCCCTGTTTATCTTGGTTGCTACTTGAAAAATCTAATAGCTTGGATGCAAGCGATTCGCCCCGCCTTCCTTGCGGGAGACGGGGCGATCGTTGCTGTGAGCCGTGTAGGCGGATCGATGTCCCCGACAATTACCGGCCGCGCAAGCCCGAGGGTTGAAGATTGTTTTGCATGCGACAATCTCAACCACGAGACTCGGTTCTATTGATCGGTAATTGGCGCGCTTTTGCGGACGTCGACCGGGGCTGGGCCATTCGAAAATTATGGCGTAGCAGGTCGCTCGCTGTCGCCGCCGGCACTGGCTTGCCGAAGTAATAACCCTGCACGACCTTACAGCCGGCCGCGATCAGGAACTCCCGCTGCTTATCGGTTTCCACGCCTTCTGCCACCACCTCGATGCCCAGTTCATGTGCAAGCCCGATGGTCGCCCGTACGATCGCCGCGTCGTCCGCGCTTGTCGCCACATCGGTGATGAAACGCCGGTCGACCTTCAGACGGGAGACGCGAAATGCTCGTAAATAATCGAGCGAGGAATAGCCGGTGCCAAAATCATCAATCGCGAGCCGCACCCCGATCTTTCGCAGCCGCTTAAAGGCGTCGCCATGGCGTTGCGTCGTCTCGATAAGAACCGATTCTGTGAGTTCGAGCTCCAGCCGCTCGGGTGCGACATGATAGCGGGCGAGATTTGCCGTGACGATCTCATCGAGTTGCGATGCCAGCTTGAACTGCGCGCCGGACAGATTGACGCCGACGATCGGCGGCGCAATCCCTAAATCGCTCCAGATCTTGATCTGCCGGCAAGCCTGTTCGATCACCCATTCCCCGATTAGGACAATGCTTCCGGTCGTTTCGGCGATGGGAATGAAGGTCTCCGGCAGCAGCAACCCGCGTTTTGGATGATTTCATCGGATTAGCGCTTCCAGCCCTGCGATCAATCCAGACTTAAGTTCGACTTGCGGCTGGTAGTACAACTCGAATTCGCTACGCTTGATCGCGTATCGCAACTCTTCGGCGATGATCATGCGCTCTCTGGTCTGCTCGTCGAGTTCGGCGACATGAAAGCGGAACTGATTGCGGCCCTCGTTCTTCGCGCGATAGAGGGCGAGGTCGGCCTTCATCATCATGGCGTCGACACCCGCAACATCGCTGCGGTAGGGAACAATGCCGATGCTGGCGGTGGTGGACACCTGGTTGCCCTCGATCCCGTAAGGGGCGGATATGACTTCGCCGATCTTCGCCGCCAGCATCTCGACATTTCCGCTATCTACGTTGCCGTCCTGCAACACGGCAAATTCATCGCCACCGAAGCGGGCGACCATATCGGTCTCGCGCACGCAGCTAGTGAGACGTTCGGCAACTGCGCACAGCAATTCGTCGCCAACTGGATGGCCAAGCGTGTCGTTAACATCCTTGAAATGGTCGAGATCAAGGTAATGCACGGCAAATTGATTGCCGCCGCGTCTGGCACGCGCGAATTCCAGATTGAGCCGTTCAAGAAACGCCGCCCGGTTGGGAAGCCCCGTCAACGAGTCGGTCCGCGCCAGCGCTGCGATCTTCTCCGCTGCGACCTTGCGGTCGGTAATGTCGGTAAGGATGCCCTCGACGGCGACCAGCCGGTTTTCGCTGTCACGCAGGGCGCGGCCGTGGCCATCAAACCACACGATCGAACCGTCGGGCTTCCGCAAACGGAATTCTTTTTCATTGTATTCCATTTTGCCTTCGCTGATCGACCGGATATCATCGACCATGGCGGTCAGGTCGGCGGGGTCAATGATTTGCACCCAGCGCTCGGGATGGGCCAACAGTTCGTCGGCCTGGTAGCCGTACCGGCTAATGTTCTGCGACAGGAAGATCAACGGAAATGGGGGCTGTGGGCCGAGCCGATAAAGAATGGTCGCGCTGTTCTCTATGATGCGATTGGCATCGGCAAGAGTTTTGAGATGACGTGTACGAGCGACCGCTGCGCCAACCAGTTCGGCTAGCGTTTTGAAGGTATCGATCTCGGCAGGTCCCCAATGACGTTCAAACCCGCATTCATCGAAAGCGATCAGCCCCCACCACTGGCCTTCGACGAATACTGGGACGGCCATTACCGATTTGACGTTTCCCCTTTCGAACAAGGCGCGAGCGGCGGGCTCGAAATCGCGGGTGTTGCCGACAACCGTCTCGCCCCGGCTGAGCCTCGGTACCCAGGATTTGAGTCCCACTTCGGCCATGGGATCCCTGATTTCCTGGTAATTGATCGACGATGAAACGCCGGGCGCGCTCCAGACGCAGTGTTGGACGACCGGGCTTTGCTCGGGCGCCGTGCCGGCATCAATCTCGATGATGTGCACCCGGTCGACGCCGGTGGCTTGGCCGAGCCGCTCGACAACCTTAGGTAACGACTGTTGCAGATCGGTTGTGCGCAAAAGTTCCTTCGCGCTCATCGCAACCGTTTCGAGGATGGCCTCGTGGCGGCGGGCCGAGACGGTCGCACCGATCAGTTCCGCCAGCGTTTTGAGCGTATCGATCTCGGCGGGCGACCATTCGCGTTCATCGCGGCAGTCGTCAAGCCCGATGTGTCCCCACAAATTGGCTTCGGCAAACACCGGAACAGCGATGGCCGACTTGACGTCAGCCGATTCGAAAAACTTGCGAACGGATTCTTCGAAGTCCCGGACGTGGCCCACGACAACATTGCCCGCGGCCAGTCTCCGCAGCCACAATTCGAGGCCGACGTCGACCATGGTTGTGCCATTCGCATCCTTGAAATGGGGCGGTGTCCATATCCCTGATGCGCTCCAAAGATGATGTTGGACGATGTGGCCTTGATCGGGTGAGGCCGGATCGATCTTGAGGATGTGCACTCGGTCGACACCGGTGGCATGCCCGATTTGCTCGATCACTTTCGGCAATGATTGTTCGAGATTGGAAGAGCGCAGAAGTTCCTTCGCGCTCACCGCCACCGCTTCGAGGATGGCGTCCCGCCGATGCGCTGCGAGGATCGCAAGTGCGTCATCGAGTTGGCTCGTTTCCTCGACCGATTCTGGCCGAACCTGTGCCTTGCGTTGCCGAGTCATTGCGTCCCCGAAGGCGAAGTAAGCGAGATTTCAGAAAGGCCCCGTATGCAATTGTTCAATATTGTCAGAAAGATATCGTTTTCGCGTTGCGCCAATCGTCACAATTGTCACAGATGAATTATCGCAGCGCTAACCATGAGCAAGCCTGGTATGGAGTGGGGAGAGTTGGCGAGGAGTGGTTTCTCGATTGCAGCGGAGGTGTATTGTCCTTCAAAGGACCGAAGCCTTTCAAATCAAAAAGCATACTCGAAGCCATATGAGTTCTAAGCCGATTGCCGGGTGACTGAGCCAAGCTTTGCAGCCGACAAGCGGCGTTACGCAACGCTAGGCGCTGCAGCAGAGCAGATAAAAAGAATTGACCCCAGACGGGGGACTCCGCTGGCGTCAATCTTGCCTGGACGCCGGGGCTGGGGACAACATAGACGTCCAACTTTCTATTTTTATTTAGGATGGATCTGCAGCTTTTCAAGCGACTGCTCAAATCGACCTCAATTGCTCACGCAAATTTTGAAAAATTGGTCAGCAATCCTGTCTGATCCACGTCAATGACATTTGGTGCGGCGCAGTATTTTATTATAGGTGCGTCGAAGGAGTTTAATGCTTGAGGAGTTTCGGCTTCTTCGATGCGTAAGGTGGGCGGACGTTTTCGGCACGGTGAGGGCATAGTCCCCCGTTCCCGTAGCGCCCGCTCTTCCTTTGAATAATCTCATGTACGAGCGTTGGGATTATCGTGCTAAAACCAGATTACATTTTTGATCTAGAAAGGCGCCAGCAGGTGCTCGAAGACGAGATCGCTCGAGCATTGTCGCATTGCTCAGCCGATGATCCGATGGTCGGCGATCTCAAACGCCGCATGCTACATCTTAAAGAAGAACTCGAACGGTTCTGTAATAAGGCGATTGCGGATAGACGCCTGCACTAACTCCTGTTTGAAGTGCTCCGGGAATCACCGAGGAAAGTCGGCTTAAAACGAAATGGAGGAGGACGATGATACTCAGTAAAGAGCGAATACTCAGTAAAGTACCGTACCATGGCTACCACCTGATGCTTTTGCAACACAGCGCAACATTTCACATCCGGATCCTCGACGAGCGTAACAATGTTGTGCAGCTAAAATTATCGACGGTGCATGCGACCGAGGAAGACGCCCTCGATGAAGCAAGACAGAAAGTAGATTCTATTGTCGGACAACGTCACTTTGAAAGTTAGCTAAAGCGAACCTAACTTGTCACATACCCTGAGGATTAAAGGTAAAGTCGAGATCAAGCTGCTATAGGCTCGTCTTCGGTCGCAATAGCGGGAGCGGTTCGTACTAGTGCCAATTCTACTTTGAGGAAGTGATATTTAACCTCGGACAAAGTGCTCAAGTTGATCAATCATAAATTTTTGATCTCTAATAATATTTTTCACCAGATCACCAATCGAAACCAATCCAATCAGTTTTTCCTGCTCAATTACTGGAAGATGGCGGACCTTCTTGTCGGTCATAATCGCCATACATTCTTCCACTGACTGATCAGGCTGTGCATACAATACGTTAGACTCCATTATATCTCGGACACGAGTTGTGGGCGATGCACGACCCTTCAAAATTACATTTCGTGCATAGTCTCGTTCTGTGATCATGCCGTGTATTTTGTCGCCCTCCATAACGACTAGTGAGCCAATGTTCTCATCAGCCATCTTACGTAAGGCATCATATACGGTGTCTTCAGGACCTACTGAATGGATCTTGTTTCCCTTCTCAAGGAGCAATTGCCTAATGGTTGTCATGTGATGTTGCCCCAACTAGCAACGCTTTTAACGTTCGCTGCCTTGTAGCTATCAAAACACTGGGTGGCGGCATCGTCAATCGGAGAAGAGCCGTCAACATCCGTAAAGCCAGTAAGCAGTTTAATGAATGATTTTGTTTGCCAAATCGCGTTTGCAATTCTGCCCATAACGAGCAGGCTTGGATTTCGTTCCTCGCGCTCAATGCCGCCCATGTAAGTCAGGTCAAACGTCTCAGACTTTCACCTCATCGCAGACTGCCGTGGGAAACGGGTGTGTCATAGTAACACCCTCCGATGACGGTTTGACCAAAGCAATCACTCGTGAATAATTGCGAAGTCTCTAATATAGAATGAGCCAAGGAACCTACTTAATTTTCAAGCCCGCCTGTTCGATGACCTCTTTGTACATCGGGACCTCGCGGGCGATGCGAGCACGAAAGGCATCGGGGCCTTCGGCGACCACCGGCAAGCCGAGCTTTGCATACTTTGCGCGAATATCCGGACGGGCAAGAATCGCGGCGATCTCCTTCGCGAGCCGTTCGATGACCGGCTTCGGCGTCCCAGCCGGGGCCAAAATACCTGCCCAGTTGTCGGATTCTGCGTTTTTGATCCCGAGCTCATCGAGCGAGGGGACGTTCGGCAAATCGGGCCAGCGCTCCTTCGAGGTTACCGCGATGGGCCGCACTTTTCCGCTGTTTAGGAGACCGGTGATCGAACCATAATTGGCCACATACATGTCGACTTGGCCTGTGATGACGGCTGTCATGGCCGGACCGGCGCCAGCGTACGGAATATGCAGCATGTCGATCCCGGTCTTCGCCTTGAGGAGTTCGCCGGAAAGTTGAGGCGTCGTGCCAATGCCGGGACTCGTCCAGTTCAGTTTGCCCGGATTAGCCTTCGCGTTGGCGATGAACTCACGCATCGATTTAATTTTGGACTGCGCCGGAATCGTGAATACATTTGGGGATGCTCCAATCGCCATGATCGGCACAAAGTCCTTAAATGGATCGTAGGCGACATGCGCGTAGAGACTCGGATCGACCACGAAAGAGCTTGAACAGGCGAGTAGGGTATAGCCATCCGCCGGCGCGCGAGCGACCGCTGCGATGCCGATAGAACCACCGGCGCCGCCGCGGTTTTCAATGATCACCGGCTTGCCGAGCGCTTCGCTCAGTTGCGTATTGATCATTCGCACCTGGATGTCCGTGCCGCCGCCGGCCGGAAAACAAACGATCACTGTGACTTGGTGATCAGGATACTCAGCACGCGCACTGTCAAGTGAGATCGTGGCCAATGCCGCGACGGCAAGAAGTATCGCCACTGGCCAAGTATTCCGGAAAGTCCTCAGCGCCGTAAAGAATTTGGACACGGACACTCCTCCAAAATTTGTTTTATTTCACCTTTTATATTCGATGAGGAAGCTGCTTTGATGCATGTCAAAGTAGTGGAGGCTTACGAGCATAGAATTATTTATTTATAGCCTAAGTTTCGCGCCGCAAAAGCAGCGCTGGACAAGCAGATGTCCGCGCGTTGACCGAAAGAACGCCAAGTCATGCTCATCTGCGACGAATATCTGACGCCAAGCACGTTGAATGAGGCCTTTGCTGCGATGCAGCGCCACCGCGGCCGTTACCGGGTTGTGGCCGGCTGCACCGACACGCTGCCCTGGGCACGTGAGGGCCGGGCGGGAGACGTGGAAATCCCGGTGCTGATCGATGTGGCCCGCATTCCGGATTTGCGCGAATCGCGCGTGGACGATCACCTGGTGCGGCTCGGCGCTGCCACGCCGATCCGGTGCTTTCTCGACGATCGTGTGCTCGCCCGCATGCTGCCTAGCATGCCCCGTTGCGCGATATGGTTTGCCGACGAACAGATTCGCGCGCAAGCCACCATCGGCGGCAACATCGTCAACGCCTCGCCGGCGGCTGACGTAACACCGGCGCTGATCGCATACGACGCGGAAGTCGAGTTGGCGAAAAGCTCCGGCGGCAGAGTCCTGCGCCGACGCATGAAGCTCGAGCAATTCGTTATCGGCCCCAATCGGACGGCGCTCGAAGAGGATGAACTGCTGGTCGCGGTCGAATGTGAAGCCTTGCCTGGCTATGGTGGAAGTTTTGAGAAGGTTGGCCATCGGCGTTCGCTGGTCATATCGATCGTCTGCCTCGCGACCTTAGTCAAGCTCGACGCGCAAGGACGTGGCTTCGAGGACGTGCGGCTCGCCATTGGCGGCATTGGTCCCGTGCCACGGCGTCTTGGCGATGTCGAAACCTTCTTGCGCGGCGGCCCGTTGAGCGCGGCGCGCCTGGAAGAGGCCGCGGACATGCCGATGTCGCTTGTCGCCTCGCGCACCCGCCAAGCCTATCGCCGCGACGTGGTGCGCGGATTCGTGCTGCGCGGGTTGATCAATGCTGCGCGCCGCGCCGGCGCCGACGCAGGGGCGCTCCCCCCGGAACTGGAGGCGGCCTATGCCTGACATCCGTCTCGAAGCGACGATCAACGGCCGCAAGATTACGCGCAATGCTAAGCCTCATCAGCGCTTGCTCGATTTCCTGCGCGACGACCTCAGCCTCACCGGCAACAAGGAAGGCTGCGGTGCCGGCGAATGCGGCACCTGCTCGGTATTTGTCGATGGCGTGCTGATGAAGTCGTGTCTGTTGCCGCTGGCTAAGGCGCAAGGCGCGCGGATCGACACCATCGAGTCGCTCGCCAAGACCGGCGAGCTGAGCGTGCTGCAACAAGCCTTCCACAAGACCGGCGCCAGCCAGTGCGGTTACTGCACCCCCGGCATGGTGATGGCGGCGACCGCCGCGTTGCGCAGCAATCCGTTCGCCGACCGCGAGGAGATCAAGGAGCGGCTCGGCGGCAATATCTGCCGCTGCACCGGCTATCAGAAAATATTCGACGCGGTTGAAATGGCGCGCGATGTGCAGAATGGCCGCCTGCCGGCGAGTATATTTGCCGAAGTGGAAGCCGAACAGGGCGATTACATCGGCAAGGACGTGCGCAGCGTCGATGCGCCGAGCAAAGTCACGGGCCGTCTCAAATATGCCGGCGACATGACCATGCCGGGCATGCTGCATGTGCAGGTCCTGCGCTCGCCGCATCCGCACGCGCGCATCGTGTCGATCGATACGTCGGCCGCCGAAGTCATGGCAGGCGTTGAGAGCGTTATTACCAGCGCGGACGTGCCGGGTGAGGACGGCTTCGGCGTGATCGTCAACGATCAGCCGGTGATGGCGCGCGGCAAGGTACGTTATGTCGGTGAGGCGGTGGCGGCGGTCGCGGCGGAAGATGAGCTCACTGCCAAGCGTGCACTCGCCGCGATCAAGGTGGTCTACGAACCGCTTGCAGCTGTGTTCGATCCAGACGAGGCGATGCGGCCTGGTGCGCCGGTGCTGCATGATTTCGCGCCCGATAACGTCACCAAGCACATCCCGATACGGGTCGGCGACGTGGAGAAAGGTTTTGCCGAGGCCGAACTGGTGGTCGAGCAGACCTATTCCACGCAGCCGATCGAGCACGCCTATCTCGAGCCGGAAGCCGGTCTCGCTTATGTCGATTCCGACGACGTGGTGACTATCGTATCGCCCGACCAGAATATCACCCATCATCGCAGCATGCTGGCACGCATCATTGCCAAGCCGATAGCCAAAGTGCGCTTCATCATGAGCCCGGTGGGCGGCGGTTTCGGCGGTAAGACCGACATGATCTACCAGGGGATGCTGGCGCTGCTCGCCATGAAAACTCAGCGCCCGGTGCGGCTGGTGTTCACCCGCGAGGAATCCTTCATCTCCACCGCCAAACGCCACCCGTCGCGGACGCGGCTGCGCATGGGCCTCATGCGCAACGGCCGCATTCGCGCCTACGAAATGACCATGGTCTGCGACGGCGGCGCCTATTGCCTGTCGACCGGAAACGTCGTGCACAAGGCGGCGGTCCTCGCCGCCGGTCCCTATGTCGTCCCCAACATCAAGATCGACACCTACGGCATCTACACCAACAACACTCCTTCCGGCGCGTTTCGCTCTTTCGGCGCGCTCCAGGCCGCTTTCGCCACTGAATCCCATCTCGACATCTGCGCGGAAAGGCTCGGTGTTGATCCGTTCCAGATCCGCCGCATCAACGCCATGCGCGACGGCGCGGTCACCCATACCCGGCAGAAGCTCGGCTCCGTGAGCCTGTCGCGCGTGCTCGACGCCGCCGAAAAAGCCTCCGGCTGGGAAGCCGGCGCGCCGATGTCGCGCGGTGACCGACGCGGCGATCTCAATCGCGGCGGCATCCGCCCGCTATGCGCGTTGGACGCGCGTTTTGCGGCGGCCAACAAACGGGAAGCGGCGGAGTAGCTCGAATGGCACGCAAGCGCGGGCGAGGAATGGCTGTCTGCTGGTACGGCATCGCCCGCCCCGCGCCGGCCGACCGCGCTGCCGCCTGGGCGGTGATCGACGATGGTGGCAGCGTCAAGGTTGTTACCGGCGTAACCGAGATCGGCGCGGGTATTCTCACCGTGGTGGCGCAGATCGCGGCGCACGAGGTAGGCGTGAAGCCGGAGGATGTGGTGATCGGCGACAACGACACCGCACGCATGCCGGGCCCTGGGCACGCCGGCGGCAGTCGCCAAACCTTCATGGTTGGCAACGTGGTTGCCCTCGCCTGCCGCGAGGCGCGCAAACGCCTGGTCGAAGTCATGGCCAAGGCCTGGGATGTGGATGTCGAGCTGATTCACACCGGCAATGGCGAGGTCTGGGCCGAAGGGACCAACCATCGGATTTCCATGGCTGAGGCGGTCGATAACGCCAAGAAACGCGGCGTCGTTCCGGTCGGCTCCGCCAACTTCGGCATCGCCCCCGCTGCCAGGCTCGACCCGGTCGACGGCTCGGGCCGGCCCTGGCAGTCTTATGTATTCGGCTGCCAGGTGGCCGAAGTCGAGGTCGATACCGTCACCGGCGAAGTGCAAGTGCTCGGCATCTGGGCTGCGCACGACGTTGGCCGCGCCGTCAACCCACAGGGCGTGGAAGGGCAGATCGAAGGCGGCATCGTGCAGGCGCTCGGCCAAGGCCTGATGGAAGACTACAAGCTCGAAAGCGGCCGCACCAACACCTCTGGCTTCGCCAGATACATTCTGCCGACTTCGCTCGATGTGCCGCAGGTCAATTCCATCATTGTCGAAGATCCCGATCCGACTGGTCCGCTCGGCGTCAAAGGCGTCGGCGAGCTATCATTGGTGCCGACCATTCCGGCAATCATGAACGCGATCTATGACGCGGTCGGCGTGCGCATCACCGATCTGCCGGCGACGCCGGACAAAGTGTTGATGGCGATTCGCGAAAAGGAACGTCAGGGATCTCACAAGACACCGCAAGCGGTGTATACCGAAAACCTCATCCTGTGTGTACCGAAAACCTAAACGCGGACGTAATGGTGATGAAGTCCGCCGAGCAGGGCGTGTGATTTTATGGTTCCGGTTCGCTGAACCGGACGAGAGACGGGCGCATCTTTGTTCAATGACCAGTGCGTTCTGATGTCATTGTAATAACGGGCGTAAGTTCGCAGAATCCGACGCAGATGTGCCTCGCTCAAGACGACGATGTGGTCCGCACACTCGCGTCGGATCGATCCGATTAGCCGTTCGGCAAACCCATTCTGCCAAGGCGAGGCCGGTGCTGTAGGCTTGTCCCGGATGCCCATGGCGCGCAATCGGTGCGTGACGACGGCGCCATAGATGCGATCCCGATCGCGGATGAGGTAACGTGGCGCATCATTCCAGGGGAATGCCTCGGTTAGCTGGCGCGCGATCCATTCCGCCGTCGGATGTCTTGTGACGTTGATCCAGACGAGGTCTCTTCGGTCTAGCCGAACGATGATTAAGGCATAGAGCAGATCGAAACCGATGGTCGGGACAACGAACAGGTCCATCGCGGCGATGTCTGAGTGTCAGAAGCTGACCTCTAGAGTTCGACCGAGGCACGGCGTACCGCCATGTCGCCCAACACAACAATTCCGGTGGCAGTTTTCGCTGAAAATTCAGTCCGTTGATAGTAGTACTGAAAAACCAAACCGATTACGAATCCGGTGATGCCAGATTGAAGAGCGGAGAAGCCGGCAATGTCGAGCGACTGCATGAGATCAAGCGAAGAGGTCGGTGGCATCGGAGAAAAGAAGGTTCCGCCAAATGCCAATATGGCTTGAACCCCTCCTTGTAAACAAGCCAGCATCAGCGAGCGCGGTTGCCGCTGCATGGAGCGGTCTATGTATACGCTCAGAAAATACGCTGCTGCGGCATCCGCTGCGCTAAGGAATAATGGCGCCGAATTTACGCTGCCCCTCAGACCAAATTGGATAATTAAGTAGCAAGCGACGACTACCACGTAGGCGGAGGCCGCGATTAAGATATTTTCTGGGAACTTATTGCGCTCCGCGTCACCTAACCAACAGCGCCTCTTGAATTAAATCGCGATCAAAACAACAAACACATAGACAATCGTTCCCACGAGCGAGAAACTAAATATACGCGAGCGTGTGAGCGATTGTGTCCAACTATTCTCGAGACCAAACAACGGCAATATGCCGGTGAACACGATATTGAACACTAAACTCGCAATGAAAACTGTAGCGGTAACGTTAAAGACCGTTTGCCAATCCCACGCAGGTGTGGCCGTCACGTCCAACTTGAACCCGACTTTGCCGAGTTGCTCGCCAACGTCGGCAGGGGTAAATTCCGTTGCATAGACCATTAGGGCGGTTATGAGACAGAGCCGACGAAAAAGTGCGCTCGTTGTCTTTAACAAGCGCTCACGTCTCTGGCTCAACTCTTTGATTCTTGCTCGCCTGGTATTTTCACTAATGTAGTTGTCGATGTTGGTGGTTATCGGAACTATTTCTTCCTGATCTTCAAAATAGCCGATGAGCTCGGCCTTTAGCGTATTCGAAGCGCTCGCAACATCGTTCAAGTCCCGCATCAGCTTGACTTTGAATTTAATATATTTCGTATCGGTCGCCGTAATTTTTGATAGCTTTGTTCTAAGCCACAGCAATTGCAAAACCATGGTCTCCAACGAACCGATCGAACGCCCTTTCGCTACGCGAATAGTATCGCGTTTGTTTAAAGTTCGAAGCACCGCATTTTTTGTCAATGTGTCGGTAGAGAAGGATGCCGCATAAAGTTGTTCGGCAAGCCGTTTAGCCTCTTCGGGAATAAATGCGGCCTCATGCAGCAGACGCAGAATCCAAGCATCGAGTTGCTTCAAAATCGGGAAAGATGAAAGCAATCCGGTCAAAGCAAACAGTGCGAACAGCGCGCTATGCTGAATCGAGTCGGACGATTTGAGGATTGGAAGTTTGAGCTTCAGAATGTCGGCGGTGTCGCCTATCACGCTAGGTAAAAAGACCATTGTTAAAAATAAAATTTCGAGGATGAGAATATATCGCAACGAGTACCGATTAAAGCGTGATCGTGAAGTTGTGAATATGGGCGGTGCTAAACTGATAAGCCGATTCGACTGTTCAACTTGCTCGCCGTCTTGCACGTCCAATTCAAGAGCGTAATCGGGCGTGTTAAAATGAAATCGTCCGTAATAAAAAAGCGCGATCATCCCAAGTGGGACAATCCAATAAACTTGCATCAAACTCATGAAAACCGGTAGTGGGTCTGACACCGCTTCCCCCCGAAGCCAGAGTTTCAGTCCGCGACCCCATCAACGATTAGATGCAATATACTATCATAACAACTTATTCGTCATCTAGCCGTGATTTGGCGGATCGCAACTTAGTACAACGATCGCGCCAATAGGTTCTGCGCCAACGCAGGCAGCGCTCGCCGGCTTTCGCCAAAGAGGCCAATTTCTCCAACCAGTCTCCGAGCTTTCAGCGAAACAACCCATATCGTTGCGGCGGGTGTTACCCACCGGCAGCTAGCCTAATAACTGCAAAGCGCTTACGACGAGCCAGCCCCTCTTAGCTGCACGAACTTTTGTAACGAGTCGAACCAAAACGGCGCACCGAACAGTGTTGCGATGGCAGTGATGAGCCAACCACATATGACGAATAGCCAATTCAGACCGCTTGAGAAGTCCGTGCGCGCTTTATCATTCCAGCCAAATGGCAAGCCGAGTTTATTGAGCTCTTCGAATTGACTTAGGGCATCAACCGCTGTTTTTCCGCCGGACGGTGGACCAATCGACTTAGTTATCATCGGCTGTTGCCATAGAGTGTTTGCAATCTTGATCGTGTCAACATTCAGCGCTCCGGCTAAGACCAGCGCGATTACAAACGACCATATCTGCGTCTTGCGCTTGTAGGCGCCGGCAACACAATTCATGCCACCGTCGAACCAAGCGGCGATTTCGTCTCGGACACGATTAATGTTTCCGCCCGCACGCGTAACAATTCCATTGAGCATGGTCCGAAGCTGTTGGTTTGGGACGTTATTGGCTATCTGGGCCTGCATAGAGGCTATGTCGGTGCTCTGCCCAAGGGCAGCGACGTCGATTAATGCGTTCGCAAACTGCTTCGGATCAATGTACGACGGCTTTGCGCCAAGTTGGGCTTCCGTTTGAGCGGTGCCATCCGCCCGCGCATTTACGAATGCGTGATTATAGAGGCTTCGGGCAAGTCCTGTAAAATTAGGATCGTTCAAAAGATCCTTGACGCCGTCTAGAAGTGTAGCTGCGCGCCATTTGCACGCCGAAGCAGCGGCTTCCGTTGCGGCGCTGGTCACCAGGCTGATCATCAAAAACGTAAAAATCAGCCCAACCGCAAGATCAAGGATAGTACTGCCAAACATCATGCCCTCCTGTCTATTTACGTTTACAGATGACCAAGGAATGACTTGAGGTTGTCCCGCATAAAGGCAGCCGCATCGGTGAGTCGATCGTGTTGCGGAACGACAATCTTTAATGCGTTCGTTCTTAGGGCCTCGATGTGCTGGAGCACATCCGTTCCTGCTTGCGGTAGATGCGCAGTCAGCGAGCACAAGCTGCGTTGAAGGTCGTTCGGCGGCGCGTCTTTTGCTCTTTGCACTTCATCGGGTGTGGGCGTATAGGGCGGCACCACAATCTGATCCGGTCCATCATTGCTCGGTTCGTCGAGGGTCAACGCAAGATCAAGGCTTGGTGCAAATGCGTCGCGTCCAGTAAGGGGCGCCCCATTTGGATCAAACCGATCGCGCAAAGTTCGAATTATCGACGTGTGATCGAATGGACGGATAGGTCCAGCATGCTGCAGACCATCCGTGTCCGTGCGCAGAATGGTGGCAGATGTGACGTATGGCGAAATGATAACCGCCGGCACACGGACGCCATAGCGATCAAAGAGAAAACCGTCGAGCCCAGCTACCGGCTGGGGCAGCGGTGCTGGCGGTGGCGGCGCGTGATCGTAGCAGCCACCATGCTCGTCATAGGTGATGATGAATAACGTCTTCTTCCATGCGGGCGACGAACGAAGCGCATTGTAGACTTTGGCAATGAGCTGCTCGCCGTACACGACGTCATGCGGCGGATGCTGATCATTGGGGATCAGGCCTAATACGTCATCAGTAAAATAGCGCGGCTCAATGAACGAATAGCTAGGCAAGCTGCCGTGGTCTGCATCATCCCAAAATTCCTCGATCGGACGAAACTGCTCGGCGGCGAACAGCCATTGATCGGCAAGAGTGATCGATTGTGGAACGTCGTGGAAATAAACGCGCGATAATCTGCCAACGTCGCGCAATCTGCGGAAGATGGAGGGCATAAGATACGGAAAATGCGCAGGGGAATTGTTGACATAGCCGCCGGCGGTTGCCGTATGGACAAAAAAGCGGTTGGGCCAAGTCTGGCAGGGAGCCGACGAATGCCACTGATCTGAAACCGCGAAAGATCGTGCCAAAAGACTAATGACGGGCAATTGGTCAGGCGTGAAATGGTGCATGGGGGCGCGGAAGTCATAAGGCCGCGCCGCGGCAGGTTGCCGCATATAATTGTCCACAAATCCATTCATTGGTGGCGGCTGAAGATTGGGCGCTCCGCCAAGGCCAAAAAGCTGAACATTCATGTCTGCAAAGTCTTCACCCGGATCGGGGTCCGGTATCGTCATCATGCCGGGTTCGAGTGTAGGATCGCTCCAGGCCGTCACTTGTTGGACCGCGCCAGTTCCCGTCGAATAAGGGTTTGTTTTCAGGCCGCTAAGCCCTTCGAAACTTGCGCTTTTTGGGTAAAGTTGGCCGAGCAAACAATCGAATGATCGATTCTCGAGCATCAACACGACGATATGATCGATCTTGTCTCGCAGTCCTGTCATCTAGCTCACCAATAAATTGGCCTTCGAATGAGAGGGTTTGGAAAGGCGAGTGGACACACAGGCCGAAACTTCTAAGGACTCTAAGTACACGCGTCTCGCCACGTGACTCTCCCCCGCGGATAGGGTGCGAGGGGCTGGATCTCTTATAAGGGATTCAATGGTGAACGCCGGTCCCTCCGCGGAACTTTACCAGTCTCGCCCCACCGACCGCATTGCGCTATTCGGCTTTGCCAAAATTGCAATCATAAGGATCGCCCGGCGCTGTCATCCCTTCAGCATTGACGATGTGCTTACCGATCGGATGATTGTGCAGATTGTTGTCGACCATGTAATCCTTGACGAAATTGACCGTGTCCGCATCGACGGTGACATACGCCTTTTTGCTTTTCGCCGCCGTTTGGAAGCGTTTCATCTGCTTCTTTTGATTGATCATCATCATGACGCGTGCGATGTCGTGCAAGGCAATTCGCAGCGGTCGTTTACCCTCCATATAGGTGGGCGTGACTTTGGCTTTCTTAGCCATAGCGACTCTCCTGAGCTAGGGTGACGGTGAGACGATGATGGTCGGCTTGAAAACCTGCTGCGTAAGTGCCTGATTGACGGCTTCCGCGGCGGCTTGTTCCGGGCCGGAGGCCCCGCGAGACACGGTCAAAAGCGGACCAAAGAGACTCGAGGTGACCGCACCGACTTGTGCTGCGCCTACGTTGCCGAGCGCGAGGCCGACCGTGACTTTATGATCATCCATGCGCTTGGCGCTCGCACTGAACGAAGCATCAGCAAATTGCAGCGCGTTTCCAATCTGCGTGAAGACGACCTTCGGCGTTGCGGTCACCGAGAACGTGGTTATGAATTCCAGCGTGTCGGACATAGTCGGCGGCCCCGAACTTTTGCCGCCGGAGGACGCGCCGGACAGGTCGGCAAACAGCGTTAATCGAATAAAATCTTCGATCATCTTCGCGATACCGATCTTGCCGGCGATCGGATAAATGTAATTTTCCCGCACGATTTGGCCCGTGCAATAGTCGTCGGGAATCTTCTGGATGAGATCGCTGAACGTGTCCGTGATCGTGAACGCGCGCGTGTTCTGACGCTGGCGATCGGCATTGGCGGTGATGCCGGCGGTAAACTTGCCGCCGTTCGAAATGGGCTTCAGAAGGTCGATGGTCGGATCGAAGTTGTTGTTCTCGGTCATCGCCAAACTGAAATTGTAGGCAATGCCGCTGTCGTAAAACACTGTCAGGATCTTGTTGACGCGGCCTTTGAAAAGTTTGGGATTAAATGTCTGGATCGGCCGCAAATGCTCCGCGAACTCAAGCCCGATGCGGCGGGAGGCAGGGTCCACCTTGCCGTCCGCCAAATTGACATCGGCCGTGAGCCATCCGATCGCAAGGTCGAAGATACCCTGGCGCGCTTCGCAGCGAATTTGCCGGACAATTTCGTAGGTGGTGAGGCCGGTAACGTCTTCAGGCAGCGGGTGAATGGCACAGCCCGAGAAAATCGTCGACAGAAGCGCGGCCGACACGATACGTGCGATCGACATGGCGCCCCCCAAAACAAAGCCCCAAGTTAATCATCATACATCCTATGCGAGTGATGTCTATAGGGGTTGCAAAACAGGGTCGAGCAATTTTATGGTGTAATCGCGCTTGAAATTACAGTCCCTCGAGATCGGCCATCAGTTGCTCGATATCGAGACCTTCAAGGGAGCGCCTCATCGGCGGCACCAACATATCCTTCGTGATGTAGGCGGTCACTTCGTCGCAATATTTTCGGTAGAATCGCGGTGTCATAAGCTGCGTGCGGCCCCAGCTCACGACGACAATGTTGCCTTTCGCATCGCGGCCGACACCTGACACATAGTGACCGCCCATTGGTTTCATTCTGGGCACGATATCCCACGGTTTTCTGGCCTGGAATTGGTCGATCGCCGACTCGGGAAGTTTGAGACCGATACCGACGGCGCTAAACAGGTACATCGCGAGAATAAGCTGATCGATGTTCCCAGGCGACAGCGCCAAGTAGGCAGCAAGCTTATGCCGTTTGCCCTTTGCGTCAACCATGCCGGTCTTTCGCCGATAGGATGCGGCATGCTGCGCGTCCGTTCCTTTGTCGGTTTCCGGATCGCTTTTCTTAAATCCCGTGACCGCCGCGTAAGCCTTCAGCACGCCCGCGTCATTGAAGGTTACGGTCCTATTTGCTTCTTTGTTCCAGAGCATTGATTCGTGCGCGGCACCCGCCCATACGCAGTCGTGATATTTCTTGTTACCCAGCATTCCCCAGTTGCGAATGAGTGCGTGATGGCCAAAAACCTTCGGCGGCGCGGGCAGCCGGTGTTTTTTCAGATAGGTGGAAAGCTTGAAGCGAACCGCGCCCCGCCGCGCCGACTTTTTGCCAAGCTTGAAACAGAATGACTTAGCGGGTTTTCGAGCCGCCATATGCCAACCCTCATGTAACCGCATCATTGCACGCGGTACGTGCAATCGGCAATAAGCGCGTTGCGTGACGATGAACCCACCCCGCCCGCCTTCGCTAAAGTTTCGGCGGACAATCCTGTGTGTACCGAAAACCTGATCCGGCGATGATTTCGGCCTTGGCGGCTTAAATTCCCTGTTCTTGCGTCGGAATTCCCTGTTCCGCCGAAATAATTCCCTGCTATCGGTATCGACAATAACGAACGGTTATGCACCATCAGCTGCGTCGCTTGCCGCGTCATCGTGGACGAAAGATGAGGCGAGGGCGTGCCGGCTTCCGCGTTCTTTCGTGCTCATTTGTCTGCCGACGCGGCGCAGTAAATCCATGGTCGCGCGTGTGACCTGACCGGGCTGTTGCAGACCCATCCGCGGCATTATCGCCCAACCTATGAGCCCTCTAAGCGGCGCCTAACCTGGCCCAACGGTGCGGTTGCCTCGATCTATAACGGCACCGAGCCGGATCAGTTGCGTGGTCCGCAGCATGACGCTGCCTGGTGCGATGAGCTGGCGAAGTGGCAATATGCCCAGGAGGCCTGGGACCAGCTGCAGTTCGGCCTGCGCACCGGCAACAACCCTCAAGTCTGCATCACCACCACGCCGCGCCCGATCGGCCTGCTCAAGCAAATCATCAGCGATCCGGGCACGATCGTCAGCCGCGGCTCAACATTCGACAACCGCGCGCATTTGGCACGAAAATTTCTTTCGGTCGTCACACGCAAATACGAGCGGACGCGGCTAGGCCGGCAGGAGCTTAACGCCGAGATCTTGGAGGATGTCGAGGGCGCGTTGTGGAAGCGTAGCTTGATCGACGAGAATCGCATCCAGGAATTACAGTTGCCGCCGCTTGAGCGCATTGTCGTTGCGATCGATTCGAACGCCTCTAGCTCGGAAGATGCCAACGAATGCGGGATCGTTTGCGCTGGCCTCGGCAGCGACGGCTGCGCGTATGTTCTCGACGATATCTCCGGCGTCAGCCACCAGGCCTTTTGCTCCCTAGATCGAAGCAAAAGATCTCTTCATCGACCTATGGCGAAGCTTACTTGCTGCAGGTTAGTCAGTTCGACACTCCGACGGTAGCGACCAGAACTGGAGCCGCGCGATAAATATCTGGATAGGGTCTGCGGTGACCAGCGTCCAAGCGGGTCAAAAGCTCGCGTGCGTCGGATGATGATCCGACGCTGAGCGAGCATTGCATTATGATACTGGCGGCCAGGTGCGCTCGCCGACCACCGGCGAACCTGGCGTATGAATGGTGTAGCGCACGACGCGCCCCGTCCATTGCTTCTGATCCATTGCCAGCGCCTCGTGCGGCTCTTCGAAGTTCTCCAGCCGCGCCTGCAGCGAGACGAACTCATATAGAACCGCGTGCTTGGCCCAGCCGGCGACGGACACCAGCTTTCGCGTTGCGATGCATCCGGGCATCTGGGCCATGTGCGGCAGTCGGTATTGAGCATACCAGCATCCAAGGTCGAATTCCTCTTCGACGCTGCGTACGCGGAAGCTGCCCATCTGGATAGCCGGCGCCGGCGTCGAACCCTGCGGCCGATAGCGGATGGCCGGACCGTTGACCCGGGTTTCCTCGGCAAAGATCGCGGTTCGCACGCCCTGCCGGAGCGCTAGCATGTCGCGGTATTCGGCTGATGCTTCGATGTCCAGGACCGATGGTGCCAGGAATGTATGTGGCGAGGGGGCGCCCACCAACATCAAGTATTGACTGCCTCTGCCAATGTCCTCCTGTGGCCGGGTAAGCACATCGTCACCCAATGCACGCATCGCAGTGCCGCCACCTTGGTTGCGGTAATGCGCCGACCAGGCAAAGCCAGGCCGTTGCTGGAGCGCAGGAAGGTAATGCATGTGCAGCCAATCAAGGAAGCGGCCGCGCGAATCGTCGGCGAGATCGTACCAAGTTGCCCAGATGCCGTGGTCCATGCTGTCTTCGTTCGTACTTTCGCCGCCTCGGGAGGTGCATTATTGCCGATTGATCGGTGTCCGGCCTTGGTCCAGATGGAATGTTAGCTCAGGGCTCGTGGCTGCGTCCTGCCGCTGCCGACTTGTTCGATTTAAGAGTACGGCTTGGTTACGTTACTCTGCAGCAACCGAGCTCTCGTGCTGCCGCTGCGCCTTACCCGATGCAGAAAATCGGCTTGCATAGGCCTCGATATCCTCGACGGTCACGCCTTTCACGGCATTGCCTTGGCGGCGATTGTATTCGGTAGTCTCGAGCTCGGTACAGAACGTGTCGTTAAGTCGGTTGATCATATTAAACATCGCCGACGCCATTGTGATTTCGACGATTTCAGCATCGGTGAATAGACGGCGCATGGTCTCCCAGAGAGCGTTGTCGCGTTTAGTCGTGTTGAGCGTGACTGCTTCGGCCCAAGCAATGACTGCCTTCTCGCGCTCGTCGAACAGCGGACTCGACCGATAGGCGTCGCTCTGCAGGGCTTCTAATTGCGGTTGCGTGAGACCCAGCGCTTCCCCGTAGATCGAGGTATGCGTCGCGCAGTATTTGCACTCGTTGACCATCGAGGTCTTGATGGTCGCGATGTTTCGCAGGCGGACGTCCGATATGGCACCGACATTTGGTTGGCGAACCGCTGCAACGAGGCCTAGAAACCAGCGCCCGAGGAAAGGCGTATGGTTGGCGAGAATGCGTACCAGATTGGAAGTGCGGCCAAGCAACAAATTCGAGCCCGCGATGATGTCTTTGGCAACGCCTTCGGCTTCTTGGTCCGAAACGCCGGATAGTCGTTGGGTCATAGTTCGATCTCCTTGTGTAAGTGTCGACAAAGATCGGCCTCGGTCATTTCGGACGTCGGTTGCGCGGATCAAATCGGATTCATTCCGTGTCCTTTTCGGAAACGTTATCCGGAAATCAATCTGGACTATACCCCGTTCAAATTCCCTGTTCTTGCGTTCAACTTCCCTGTTCCTTCGCAAAAATTCCCTGTTCCGCTGAGTAGGGAATGTCGCTCTAAACCCTCCGAATCATTGGCCGAATGGCGAACTCTGACCCGAGAGGTAGCTGTCCCTTCCGAAAAGTCTATCCGGCCTAGATTCGCATTGTAAGGCAGAATCATCGCATCATTGAAGGCGATGTTTACGATCCTGCACGCGTTCGGAATGTTCGTCGCTGATCTGTTCAAGTCGCGGTATCGGCTTGAAGCCGAGAATTTGTTTCTCCGTCATCAACTCAACGTTGCTTTGAGGCGGGCGCCGTCTCGTCGTCGACTGCACGGCATTGACCGCGCTCTGCTGGTATGGATGACTAGGCTCTGGCCGAGCCTGCTCGGTGCAACCCAGGTGGTTCAGCCGGAGACGATCCTTCGGTGGCATCGCTCAGGGTTTAAAGCCTTCTGGCGTTGCAAATCCCGAAATAGGGCAGGGCGGCCGAAGATTGATCGTAGTTTGCGTGATCTCATCCAGCGGACGAGCAGGGAAAACTCGCTGTGGGGCGCGTCCCGGATCCATGGCGAGCTTCTGATGCTTGGCTTTGAGGTAGCCCAATCGACGGTCTCGAAATATATGGCACGACCTTCGAAGCCGCCATCGCAAAGCTGGAAGACTTTTCTGCGAAATCACGCTGAGGCGATTGCTGCCATCGATATGTGCGTTGTGCCGACGCTGACCTTTGATCTCTTGTTTGCATTCTTGGTTTTGGGCCACAGCCGGCGACAACTGTTGTGGTTCGAGGTGACACGGCATCCGACGGCGGAGTGGCTGGCCCAGCAGATCACCGAGGCGTTTCCCTAGACCTCAGCCCCGAGACCTACCTGGTGCGCGACAATGACCGAGCCTACGGCCGTTGTTGGCGTGCCCCATGCGCTTCTCAAGAACACCGGCTAACGTGCGTCGGGCAATCGGGCCAGTGGGAGCCGACAGCGCCGAGATTGCAGCTGATTGGGAGTTGCACGATAATGCCTTGCCGAAAAGGCCATCTATACTCATGAGCTGAGTTGTCGCTGTGTGTGGCCGCCTGCGCCGGCAGAGTTCATACGATTGATGCCACAATGACGTTTTCGCACCCGATTACCGATCGCTATTTCGAGGACTACGTCGAAGGTGACGTACATCAGTTCGGCCCTATAACGGTCGAGCCAGATGAGGTGATTGCCTTCGCCACGCGCTTTGATCCGCAGACAATGCATACCGATCCCGAGGCGGCCAGGCACACTCCCTTCGGCGGCCTCATCGCCAGTGGTTGGCACACCGCCGGCCTGATGATGAGGCTCTACGTCGAGCACTACCTTACCCACGTAGCGAGCCTGGCGTCGCCCGGCCTCGACGAGCTACGCTGGCTAAAGCCGGTGCGCCCGGGCGACACTCTGTCGGTGCGTGTGACCGTGCTCAAGGCCGTCCCCTCGAAATCAAAGTCCGATCGCGGGGCGGTCACCTCGTTCGTCGAGGTCATCAATCAGACTGGCGAGGTGGTGATGACGCTAAAGCCCGTCAATTTCATCGCCAAGCGACCTGTGTGTACCGAAAACCTCATCCGATGATGATTTCGGATTTGATCCGTAGAATTCCCTGTTCCTGCGCTAAAATTCCCTGTTCCGCCGAAATAATTCCCTGTTCCTTTACATAGGTAATTTTGCTGAATGCCTTTGAAATTGCTCGCGTGTTAGCTTTTAAAATCTCACAAAGTGAGCGGATTTGACGAAATTCCCTGTTCTTTTCCCTGTTAGCAGGGAATTCGAGAGTGGAGACGGGTTCGACCTGGACTGCGTCCGCCACCACGCAGTCCGTCTTTTTCGCCTCGGTAATTGGTTGACTGCCTTCGACAGTAGCATGCTGATTATGTCGATATCAGTGCTGCAATCACAATACCGTGTGCGGCGAATCTGCACAGGGCGCATATGTCCATTGCGGAATAATCGTTTGAGCGTTACTCCCCAATAGGAGCATCCTTTTATATATCAGCCATTACGACATGTTCCGCCGTCCTCATAAGGATCGTGCGCGCGTGAATTGGCGAGGTCGATCATGAATTATACGTTCCGTGTCAACGGCCAGACACACTCGGTCAATGTCGACAGCGACACGCCGCTGCTCTGGGTCTTGCGCGACGTCATCGATCTCAAAGGCACGAAATTCGGCTGCGGTGCCGGACTGTGCGGCGCTTGCACCGTGCACCTTGACGGGGCGCCCGCGCGGTCTTGCGTGACAGCGATTTCCGATGTTGGCAATGCGGCCATCACGACGATCGAAGGCATCGGCGGCACGCCGATCGGTGCGCGCGTACAGAAAGCCTGGCTCGACGTCGATGTGATCCAATGCGGCTATTGCCAGGCTGGCCAGATCATGTCGGCGGTTGCGCTGCTCGCACAGACCAAGTCGCCGACCGATCAGGACATCGACGCGGCGATGAACGGCAATATCTGCCGTTGCGCGACCTATCCGCGGATTCGTGAAGCCATCAAGCAGGCGGCCAAGACCGACTTCGGCGCCGCCGCTACCAAGAAAGGAGCGTGAGCCATGTCGCACGCTCGTCTCTCGTCGAAGCAGTCCAGGAGCGTCGATCCGCTTGCGGCCTTGACCGCAGCCAGCGCTTCGCGTCGTGATTTCCTGAAAGTCAGCGCAGCGGCCGGCGGTGGGTTGCTACTGAGCTTCGCTTTACCCGACTTCGTTGCTGCCGCGGAGTCCTCTGCCGAGAACGCGACCCTTACTGCCTACGTGCGCATCGCGCCCGACAATATCGTCACCATCATGTCGAAAAATCCCGAGATCGGGCAGGGCATCAAAACGATGCTGCCGATGCTGATCGCCGAGGAACTCGATGTCGACTGGAGCCAGGTGCGCATCGAACAGACGCTCGCGGACGCTTCCATATACGGGCGGCAGGTCGCCGGCGGAAGCATGGCGACGCCGCTGGAATGGACTCCAATGCGCAAAGCCGGCGCGGCGGCGCGGCAGATGCTGGTCGCGGCGGCGGCCCGGCATTGGAAGGTTGCGGTAAGCGAATGCGACGCCGTTTCCGGCGCGGTGCAGCACAAAGCTTCCGGCCGCACGCTCAGTTATGGGGCGCTGGCGGCTGCGGCGGCGAAGCTGCCGGTGCCGAACCTGGATAGCGTGACGCTGAAGGACCCGAAAGACTACAAAATCATCGGTCATTCAATTCCGGGCGTAGATAGCCCGAAGGTGGTCAAAGGCGAGCCACTATTCGGTATCGATACCGTCGTGCCGGGCATGCTCTATGCCGTGTTCCAGAAATGCCCGGTGTTCGGCGGCAAAGTTGTCGAAGCCAACGTGGACGCCGTCGGCAAGATGCCGGGCGTGCGTCGCGCCTTTGTGGTGCGAGGCGGCACGGATTTGGCCGGCCTGATGCCCGGTGTCGCCATCGTGGCCGATAGCTGGTGGCAAGCCGAAAAAGCGCGGGCGACGCTGCAGGTGAAATGGGACGAAGGCGCGACCGCGCAGCAAAGCAGTGAAGGCTTTGCGCGCCAGGCGGTTGAATTGGGCGGCAAAGCACCGGCCGCGAGTTTGCGCAATGACGGCGACGCGGCAGGCGCGCTCAAGAGCGCGGCGCGTGTCGTCGAGGCCGCCTATCACTATCCCTTCATCGCCCATGCCCCGCTCGAGCCGATGAATTGCACCGCGCATGTGCAAGGCGCCCACGCGGAGATCTGGGCGCCGACGCAAAATCCGGAACCCGGACGGCAACTGGTCGCCAAGACGCTCGGGCTCATTCAGAAGAATATCACCATCCACATGACGCGCGTCGGTGGCGGCTTTGGCCGGCGGCTGATGAACGATTACATGGTCGAAGCGGCATGGATTTCGAAGGTGGCCGGCACGCCGGTTAAGCTGCTGTGGAACCGTGCCGACGACATCCAGCACGATTTCTACCGGCCGGCCGGCTGGCATTTCTTCAAGGGCGGTCTCGACCAAGACGGAAAGCTGGTCGTCTGGCAGCAGCACTTCGTCAGCTTCGGCGAGAACGGCGCGTTCGCGCGCTCGGCCAATCTCGAGGCCGCTACATTCCCGGCCGGCCGTGTGCCGAATCTATCCATCGGCTATTCGCTGATTCCGTTCGGCATCCCCACCGGGCCGCTGCGCGCGCCCGGCGACAATGCGCTCGCCTTCGTCTTTCAATCCTTCATCGACGAAATGGCGCACGCCGCCGGTAAGGACCCGCTACAATTCCAGATCGACCTGCTCGGCAAGGACGACCTGCTGCCCGGCAAGGGCGAGGGCTTCAACACCGGCCGCGCCCGCGCGGCGCTTGAAAAGGTGCGCGAGGTCACGGGCTGGGGCGGCGGCAGCTTGCCGCCGCGCACGGGCCGCGGCGTTGCCGTCTATTACAGTCACCTCGGCTATTTCGCGGAAGTATTGGAGGCGGCAGTCGCCAATGACGGGCAAGTGAAGATCAACAAGGTGTGGGCGGTCGGTGACATTGGCAGTCAAGTCATCAACCCGACGGCAGCGGAGAACATGACGCAAGGCGCCATCCTCGACGGTCTTGGCGAAGCCTTGAATCAGAAGATCACCATCGACAATGGCCGTGTGACACAAACCAATTTAGATACATTCGCCCCGTTGCGTCTGACGCAGGCGCCTCCGGTTGAGGTGCATTTCCTCAAGACCGATCATTCTCCGACCGGCCTGGGTGAGCCGCCATTACCGCCGGCCATTCCGGCGCTGTGCAACGCGATCTTTGCGGCGACCGGCAAGCGTATTCGCACGCTGCCGATCGAACAGGCTCTGCTGAAGGTGTGAATAAGTGCTGAGGACCCCAGTCCGATTTGGTTGGGGGGTAAATCCTCGCTACGACGCTTTATCAAGCCCATTAAGAAATCAGGCAATCTAATGCGTGGCGTGATCGAGTTGGCCTCTGTTTCCTTCTGAGCTTATGAGATATTTTCCATTACACGAGTTACGCGACCGTTTAAGAATTGCAAAAGTTCTATCCAGTTGCCACCTGAGTAGGAAATCGCCGGATGAAAGAGGTTTCTATGTCCGAATGTTTGCACTGTGACATTCATGAATTAGTGGAGAGTTCATTACAAAGCGAAGGGGCTAATCTGGCGGTAATAGCGACAAAAGTGACCGAGGTGCTTGCTGATCTAATTTTAATGGCGCCGCCTGATGAACAATCTGTGCTGATGGCTGATGTTCTAGCAAACCTCGGCAGTTTTTTGCTTGAGAAGAAAGAGCAAGCTGACCCAACCAATCCGCGCCGTTCAAGCCATTAGTGGGGGGCGAAAATTCTTCATCTATTTCATCGTTAGATCGTTCTTTTCGGAGCTAAGGCAGTGCTCCAATTGTCCTCGGATGATCTAGTATGGACCTGATTTACGTCGTTTCGATCTGGCTATTGCCGATTCTTTTAGCCGTTACCTTTCATGAAGCGGCTCACGGATATGTTGCTCATTTCCTCGGTGATGAAACAGCGTCACGACTCGGGCGTGTCAGCCTCAATCCGCTTCGGCACATAGACCCATTTGGCACGATTCTTCTGCCCGGACTCTTGCTTTTGGCGCGGTCGCCGTTCTTGTTCGGATACGCCAAACCGGTGCCAGTTAATTTTCGGGCGCTTCGTAACCCTCGTATCGGTATGGTGCTTGTTGCGGCCGCGGGACCGGCAATGAATATTGGTTTGGCGATTCTTGCCGGCTTGAGCTTTCACCTAATCGCTTATCTGCCAGTCGTCGCCGCTCAATGGGCTGCGTTGAATCTTAAAAACGCGCTCATCATCAATGTCGTTCTGGCGGTCTTCAACATGTTTCCCTTACCGCCGCTTGACGGTGGGCGGATTGCCGTGGGGCTATTTCCTAATGTATTAGCCAAACCACTTGCTCGGCTTGAGCCTTATGGGATGATGATTCTTATCGGGCTGCTAATTGTCCTGCCCCTATTGGGTTCGCAGTTGGGAGTAGACCTTGGTTTTGTCTCGCATGTTATTGCAAGCTCAACGAACGCCGTTATCAGAGTCATCCTCCAATTGACCGGAAACGTGTAGCGGCCAATGCAGGCGTTGGTCTTCTGATTCGGCGGAGTTCCCGACCTGCGAGATATTCCATAACTGACGTTCTGCGACATCTCGGTAGGCCCGCGCGTATCAGGTGCGTCGCTAGCTAACTAAGTCGTCTCGCCATACATGTTGCACCAAGCCAAGCAGTGTTTAAACGCGCTCCCCATATTTTCGATCGCATTTGTTCGCTAGCGGAAATGGTCTGGCGCACCTTTGGGAGACATTTGCGCATGCCGCATGGTTCTAAAAATACATAGGGAAGACTGCGTTTGATTATATAGAAATTGCTTCAGTGATCGTCGTGCATGTGCCTTTGTCTCCTTAGAAAGGAGATTCGTTGATGCAAATGCGCTTCACCAAACCTACCAGTGATGAAATTCAAAATTTGAGCTCCGGATCATTATCAGTGGTCTACCGGGCACTTTCTGAAATCCGGCTCGAGCCGAAAAACCCTCGAGCACATAGCCCGCACCAGGTTCGGCAAATCGCCAAAAGCATTCGCACCTTTGGCTTTACGGTGCCAGTCTTGGTTGATCGAGATCTTACCGACGTCTCCGGTCGCGACCCGGGCATTACCCTTTTCGGCAAGAAGCACGCGCTGCCGTTGCTGATCGGCCCGACCGGAATTGCCGGCTGGGTCTGGTATCGCGCCGAGATCGCTCTGGCGCGCGCCGCGGCGGATGCCGGAATCCCCTTTACCCTGGCGAGCACGTCGAGCACCGCGATGGAGACCGTGCTGGCCGAGGGCGGTGGCACCCAGTGGTACCAGCTCCATGTCTGGCGTGACGCCGAGGCCGCGCTGGTCACCGTAACGCGGGCGCGCGACGCCGGCTTCGAGGCGCTGGTCCTCACCGTCGACTCGCCGACCTACAACAATCGCGAGTTCGATATCCGTAACGGCGCCAACTTTCCGCCGCGGGTCACGCTGCGAAGCGGGATCGACGGACTCACCCATCCGCGCTGGCTGTTTGGTACGCTCGGCCGCTACGTTCTCGCAGAGGGGCGGCTGCCGCGCTTTCCCAACATCCATTTTCCGCCAGCGGCCGCCGGCGAGAAGGACTACACGGCTGGCAAAGTGGCAGGCTTCATGAGCCGCAACGATTCGCTCGATTGGGAGTTTCTGCGCCGATTGCGCGACCTCTGGCCGCGGCCGCTTATCGTCAAAGGCATCCTGCATCCCGACGATGCGGTGAAGGCTGCCGCGTGCGGCGCCGACGGCATTATCGTCTCAAACCATGCCGGCAACGTGCTCGATGTCGCGGCCATTCCGATCGCGATGCTGCCGCACATCGCCGCGGCGGCCGGCAACAGGCTCAAGATCATCGTAGATTCAGGCTTCCGGCGCGGCGGCGACGTCCTGAAGGGTCTGGCGCTCGGTGCCGACGCGATGGCGATCGGACGTGCCGCGCTCTACGGCGTCGGTGCCGCGGGTGAGCCCGGAGCGCGCCGCGCGATTGCCATTTTCGATGCCGAGATACGCCGCACTATGGCCAATCTTGGCGTTCGCGACATCGCTTCGCTTGGCCGCGACAATATCGTCGTGCCGGGACAGATTCCATCATTCGGTATGCCGCAGCAGCGGCTCAACTAGAAGCGTCTGCGTGTGGAAGCCTTCGACACTGCGATCGCATGATTCATCGTACGGCGGATCGAAGCAATTTAAATTTGTTTTTGGAAATCGTTCAGTCAAACAAATTTTGAATTCGCAAAGCCTCGGCGGGGCCGGGCGATCAGATTCGCAGAATGGCAGGTTATGGCACATGACGAGCGAAACGCGCGGCGCTTATCCCGGGTCTCTGCAAGCCGGGCATATGCCCGTCATGGCAAGCTCATTTTTAAGCCATTCTCTCACAATGCTTGGTTTAAAAAAGCCAAGTCAGGTCACTCGGCATATCGGTCCTCCTTGATGCCAGAAGACATACTTCAAGTCGGACCACTTCAACGAGGGCGGATCACTATTGATTTTGGCTTTGCGGGGCGCCGCCTAAGTATTTGTCTAATTTGGGCTGGTGTTTTACCGCGAACTTCATAGCCGCGGCGCTCAAGTTGAGCGAACGCCTCGTTCTTTAGTTCTTCCAACGTCTTTTTGCACAGGAACGCAGGACAATCAGCCATGGTTTGACTGTGCGTCCAGATTACTTTCCACCAAAAATGACAGAGGCCACCAACCAAGGCGGCCTCCAGTTGCATCCTTGGGCGAAAGTTACATCTTCGCTTGATTGTTGCGTTACGCAATTTGGCTAATCCGTCAATTACGGATGTTTGCCTAGTGTCTCACACGGATGTTTGCCTAGTGTCTCACATAGAGCAGGCAATAGTGGTCGCAGTCGCCATGAGGCTTGGCTACTTGCCCAATGAATTCGTTGTCATTGATGGTACCTAGCCTGATACCGCGCTCGGTTAGTGCGATCGATTCGCATATTAATCCATATTGCAAAAAGTATTTTCTCCCGGCTTTCAAAATTAAACAATTCGAAATTCGTATTGTTCATTTTCCAACAGTCCTTCTTCGGCTCGCAATGGGCGAAGATTTTTTCGTGGCCAGCCCATCTGCGCTCGCGCGAAAGTTGGATCTTATTCGGCACGCAGCGAATAAACGCGTGTTCGTTTCAACATGAATTTTCCAAAGGGCTCAGCCATGATGCGATTTTCAAACTTGAAAATTTTGTACAGAATTCTTGCATGCTTTGCTCTTCTTGGTTTGGCGGCCGGCGGTGCGATTTGGTTCGCGACTTCGAATATGAAGGAAATAGACACACGGTATTCCAATATTATTGAACACGACGTCACGGCATTGACTGCTGGTCTAGACGCGCAAACCCAGCTGATGGACCAAGGTCGGCTTATGTGGCTCATGGTCGCAAAGTCAGGCCGCACCGAAATGAAAAAAGTCGCCGATGAGGCTTCTAACAAGGCGCAGCTTACCACCGCCTTTTTAGGAGCGGCCAAGAACTTCGCCCCGAAGTATGCCGCGAAGTACGAGGATATCGCACGGACGGCCCAAGACAATTACGAGGCATACGTAGGGGTCGAAAAGGCATCGATGGCGAATCACAGCGCTGAGGCGCTCAGTCTTGCCGAAGCGATTGATTCGAAGCTAGACGCAACGCGCAACGCCTTGGCTGAAGTTAATGCGGCGCTGGACCAAGACTTGCGCGCCAATTCAAAGCAGGCCACAGCCGAAACCAATTATACCATTACAATGACTTTGATCGGGATGAGTACAGGAATGGCCATCGTGCTTGGCCTTGCATTCGCCCTGGTTCAGTTAGGCATTTCGCGGCCGATTGGCAGAATATCGAATATTCTCAATGAACTCGCGAACGGCAACAAAGCCGTCGAGATTCCTTATACCGATCGTGGTGACGAGATAGGGGATAACGCGCGCGCTGCCATGACCTTCAAGAAAAACCTTCTGCGCATTGAGAGAATGGAGGCTGAACAGAAGGAAAATGAGTCCCGCACGGCCGCCGAACGCGAAGCGGAGAAAGAAAAAGCGCTCGGCGAGTTCGGGGTAGCGGTGGGCGGCATCGTTAAGGCCGCGACGGCCGGGGATTTCTCGCAGCGTGTCGATCTCCGCGGCAAGTTTGGACTCTTACTTAGTTTTGGCACCGCACTCAATTTGCTGTGCGAAAATGTTTCCCATGCGTTAAATGACCTTATCAACATGCTCAATGCGCTTGCTGAAGGGAACCTAACGCAGCGCATTACAGCCGACTATCAAGGAAGTTTTGCTATCTTAAAGGATAACGCGAATAAGACGGCCGAGCGGATCGGTTCGACCATTGCCGAGATCAAGGCCTCGGCGGGCGAAGTCACCAACGCCTCGGCGGAAATCTCCACCAGCACGACCGATTTGTCGCAACGCACCGAGGAACAGGCCGCCAGCCTGGAAGAGACTTCCGCCTCGATGGAAGAAATCTCGGTGACCGTGAAGAAGAACGCCGAAAACGCGCAAATGGCCAACGCGTCCGCCAGCGCCACTCGCGACGTCGCCGACCGCGGCGGCCAGGTGGTCGCCAAGGCGGTCGAGGCCATGGCCAAGATCGAGGATTCCTCGCGCAAGATCTCCGACATCATCGGCGTCATCGACGAGATCGCCCGGCAGACCAATCTTCTCGCCTTGAACGCCGCGGTGGAAGCCGCTCGCGCCGGCGAAGCCGGCCGCGGCTTTGCCGTAGTGGCGTCCGAAGTGCGCAGCCTGGCGCAGCGCTCCTCGCAAGCCGCGAAAGACATCAAGGACCTGATCACCAACTCGAATGATCAGGTCAAAGGCGGCGTCGATCTGGTCAACGGGGCCGGTTCGGCGCTGACCGAAATCGTGGATTCGATCAAGAAGGTGGCCGAGATCGTCGCCGACATCGCCAATGCCAGCAACGAGCAGGCGACCGGTATCGAGCAGGTCAACAAGGCGCTCACCCAGATGGACGAGGTGACGCAGCAGAACTCGGCGTTGGTCGAGGAGAATGCCGCCACCGCGAAGACGCTCGAGCACCAGGCCAAGGCGATGGACGAACGGGTCTCTTTCTTCAAGCTTGACGCCGCGGCCGAAGATCGGCGGTCGGCAAAGCCTGCCGCTCGCGAACAGCACACAGCCGCACCGCCGAAGCGAGCTGCCATCCCCGCCAATGGCGGTGGACCGGTCAGACGCATGCAGGCCGCGCTCGCAACCGCCGTCAAGAGCGAGCCGGACTGGAAAGAATTCTAGCTACGGCGAAGCATCACAAAGGTTCTTTCGAAACGGCCTCGAACGTCGAGATGGGTCAAATGCTGCCTAGCCATGACCTGCCGGCCGACTTTGCCGTGTTGTGCGCTAATTGCCATCGCATGATTTATAAAAGCGATGATCCGAGCGATTTGCACAAATTTCGCGACATAGTTCAGTCAAACAAACCTTGAATCAACAAGGGCTTGCGGCGCCATGGCAATTGTCGAAACCGCGGAGTCGCAGATTGGCAGGTTACGGAATCTGATTTGACAGTGAGGCGATTGCTAAAATTAACACGCATATCATCTCGAAAATGGCTGAGGTCGGCCCGGAACAATTGCTTATTTTTGGCATGGATCGGTTCGTATGCCGCCATGCTGCGGCTAATTGCGGGGAATTTGCGATAAATCAATTACGTGCCTGGTCGGCGGGCCGACTGTGTTGGCCCGCCGACCAAGACTTACCCACCATAATTAGCTGAAATTGGCGCCAATCCAGCGGTCTTTGGGGCTATCCCGAATCGCGCCCGATAGTACAGGAGACGATTTTGACGACGATCAGCACATCCCCAACTACACAAGCCCGCGCGTCTGTTGGCGCAGCCCGATCGCGTATCCGCTGGTTCGTCCTGTTCCTGATCAGTCTGATGTACCTGATTACTTACATGGACCGCGCCAATATTTCGGTCACGGCGTCGGCCATGGCGGGCGAATTTGGATTGAGCAAGGTCGAAATGGGCTTGGTGTTTTCCGCCTTCGCCTGGGCCTACGCGATCGGACAAATCCCCGGCGGCTGGCTGGCCGACCGCTTCGGCCCGAAAAAGGTTTTACTGTCGATCGTCTCTTTCTGGTCGGTGATGACGGCGGCAACCGCCTTAACCAGCGGTTTCGTCTCGCTGTTCAGCGTGCGCTTCGTGTTCGGCCTCGGCGAAGCCGGCGCATTTCCGACCGCGACGCGCGCCATGCAGCTGTGGTTTCCAAAGGAAGAGCGCGGCTTCATCCAGGGGGTCACGCATTGCTTCAGCCGGCTTGCGGTAGCCGCGACGCCGTTCCTCGCCGTTGCCATCATGACGGCGTTCGGCTGGCGCTGGGTGTTCTATTCGTTCGCGCTGCTGGGCGTCGTGTGGGCCGTCGCCTTCGCCATCCTGTATCGCAATCGCCCGCAGGAGCATCCGCAGGTCAACGAGGCTGAGGTCGCCTATATCCGTGGTGGTGCGGCGGACGCCGCCGTCCATTCTACCGAAATGCAAACGGTGCCGTGGAAGCGTATCTTCACCTCGAAGAACATGTGGTTCATCGCGGCCGGCTACTTCTGCTTCTTCTACGGTTCCTATTTCTATCTCACATGGTTTCCGACATATCTGCTGGAATACCGTCATCTGTCGCTGAAGGCGGTCGGCATCCTGGCGAGCGTGCCGCTGATTACGGCGATGATTGGCGATATCCTCGGCGGCGCTTTGACCGACGCGCTCTACCGCCGCACTAAACGGCTCAATTTCTCCCGCCGTATCGTGGCGGCGCCTGCCCTGCTGGGCGCGGCGGTGTTTCTGATCCCCGCGGCGACGACCAGCAGCGCCGTCACCGCGATCGTTTGTCTCGCTGCCTCAAATTTCTTCCTCGAGATGGTGCTGGGGCCGGCCTGGGCGGTGCCCATGGATGTCGCCGGACCGTCGAGCGGAACGGTCACCGGCGTCATGAATATGACCGGCGCGGTCGGCGCCTCGATCTCCCCGTTGGTATTTGGGGCGCTGGTGCAGCACGGTTCTTGGATCGCGCCGTTCTTCGTGACGGCAGCCGTGCTGGTCACCGGCGCTCTGATATGGATCTTCCTGATCGATCCAGAGAAATCTGTCGTGGATGGGCGCGGCTGAGGTTCTATCACGAACGATTTCAGTAGCGCTGACCGTCCGCGATCGGCCGATCTCTCCGCAATCGCCGTGGCAGAATGGCTATGCTGAACGTCTAATCGGCACATTGCGCCGCGAGTGTCTGGATCAAGTGGTCATCTTCGGCGAGACGCACCTGCGGCGAATTCTTTCCGCCTATGCGGCCTATTACAATCAAGCACGCACGCATTTGGCATTGCAGAAAGATGCGCCCTTGCACCGAGCTGTCCAACGGTCTGGCACCATTGTCGCCATTCCGATCTTGGCGGGGCTGCATCATCAATACGCTCGGATATGATTTTCGGAAGGGACAGTGCCATTACCGGCGTATTCCGCGCCAGTGTCGAATAATGCTCATAATTTATCCGATTGCGATCGTTCAATGCAGGAATCCGAATTGCCACGAAGTGCCAACACTAAAACTATTGCACGTAGCAAAATAACGCCGTGCCGAAAACCAGACGCGGACGACACTCTCCAATCATCGGTCGGTGTATTTTTTGAGTTTTTCGGTATTTCAATACCAAGTGTCGGTACGCCACCACGATTTTCGTGTCTCGATAAACTAGCACTACTTTGGCAGATTTGGCTGAAGGCGGCCTGCGAGCAGCATCTCACAGTGCGTGCATCGTAGTGGTGGAGGCCGCACGAACAGGTCGAGGATGGCTTGTCTGATGGCCGGCATGCTCGGTTGTGGCGGTGGACCTGAGACTCTTTTTTTTCCGTCCCGCTGCGGTGAGGCGGCGGGATTGAAGGAAGGCGTAAGCGACCATCGTCATCAAGGCATGTCGGTGTAATCCGGCCCACGACCTGCCTTCAAAATGGTCGAGCCCCAGCTCTTCCTTCAATTGCTGATGCGCCTGTTCACAGATCCACCGCGCCTTGACGGCAGCTGCCAGCGTCTTAAGCGAAACGTCAGCGGGCAGATTCGAGATGTAGTACTTCTGCTCTCCGCTCGATCGTCGTTCGCCCAGAATCCACACTTCATCGCCAGGCATACGCTCGACACCTTTATCGAACACGCGGTGTTTTTGGCCATCCGCGATGCGGACGCGCCGTGCCGCGAAGAGGCATGTTAGCGGGCCTTTCGTGCCCCAGCGCCAGCTGATCTGCTGCCACTTTACACCGACCAGCATCGTCTCGGCAGAAACTGGCGACACATCCGGGATATGGTGTTTGCGCGGCTTACGGGCTTTCTCCGTCGGAAAGATCATGGTGACATCGGTCGGATAGACTTTCTGGCGCCGCGACATACCAACTGCCCACAAGAGGCCGCGTTCGCTCAGAGCATGACGGAACGGCGCGCTCGATCCGTATCCCGCGTCCGCCAGCACACAACCGAAGCGAACACTGGCTGCGATCACGCGGTCGATCTCAGCCAGCGCGATCTCTGGCTTGGACCGTGCCGTGCGATGCTCGATTGGAACGCCGGCACGCTTCAGACGTGCCGGATCGCTCGTCCAATTCTCGGGAATGAAGAGACGTAGCGCCACCATTACCGGCACTTCACCGCGCGCAAGCGTCAGCGACACCAACGTTTGGCAATTGGCCGTCTTGCCGAGAGTTGATGCATATTGCGGAGCTACACCAACCGAGCGATCGCCCTTCTTCGGCATCGATGTGTCGTCGATGACCAGCACTGCATTTTTGCCGCCGACGAGCCGGTCGGCCTGAACGAGCAATTCTGCTTCCAACGGCGCTGCGTCCCAGACGCCATCAGCGATGAAATGATGCAATTGGTCATAGTCGCCCGGCGCCAGCCGCGCCGCCATTGGCTGGACGCTCTTGCGATCGCCCGGCCCAATCAGTCCCGAAACATAAAGCGGACACATCCGCCGCCGAGCCTTGTGACCTAAACGATCCAGGAAGGGCTCGAGCCAGCGTCTAAGCTCATCTTCCCACCTCGACGTCGTATCCACCATGGTCAGCCCTCCAAAAAGCCGACCACCCATGAATCATTGCAAACGTGATTCGGGAATCCCCAGGGCCTCATTCCCGCGTAAAATCTGCCAAAGTAGTGCTAGAATGTCATTCCATCTAGCAGAAACTCTTTGTGCCTGCGCTTTTCGTTTTAATTCATTCGAAACGCGATCAGTTCATCTCTGTCAGTGAACTTGTTGGCGCCCATTTATCGAGGGTGCGGCGTATAGCGAGCGATAATATGAGCCAAGCCGTTGTTTCGTCTGTTGCCAATTCGAACCAAAATAATAGCGCAGTTGGCATAGCAAACGACATCGCTGGAGCAGCCCGTGCCGAGTTCATCAGCTTTGCTATCGGCGACGACCAGTATGGCGTCGACATCATGGCAGTGCGCGAGATTAAGGAGTGGTCGAATATTACGCATCTGCCTAAGCAGCCTGAATACGTGCGCGGTGTCCTCAACCTGCGTGGCGTCATGGTGCCGATCATTGACCTGCGCTGCCGCTTTGGCGAAGGGCTAACCGAAACCTCGCCCACTCACATTATCATCGTCGTTCAAATCGATGATCGACAGATCGGTCTGCTAGCCGACCGCGTGCTCGATATAGTTTCATTTGAGACAAATAAAATCCAACCCGTGCCGCGCGCTTCGCAAAGAGTCACTGAGGACTTTCTGTTCGGCCTGGTAACCAACGACAACGCGATGATAGCGCTGATCGATCTGCCCGAGCTGCTGTCCGGCGATGCGACTGGCGATGTCGATCGCCCTTCTTACGAATCGTAATCTACCATGCAAATAGAAAAATACTGAGCCGGGTTCGTCTCGCCGCGGTGTCTCATCTTCATTCCGAGGGATTCGCCAACGCTTCGAGTTTCCGATATCCGCATCGGAACCAAACTCACATCGGAACTTCTGCATAAGTTCCCAATGAATTTAGTATGGTATTTCAATGAAATACGTATTCGCAGTTTTGTTCTGACCGGCGCGTCATGCTCAATCCACCGCAAAATACCTCCGCTGACGCGGTTGTGCGCGCGCATAATCTACTTTGTCGATCCACATCTATTTACGCTTAAATTATTTCCTCACCGGACCACCTTACATTGCCGCCAGTCAATTCGAGGAACGTGGGTTTGCCGATTGGCTTTCGCCGGCGCTTTGGATCGGCAGTCGACAATTCATACCCCCCCTCGGGCATGACTCACGCGGTGAGGAGTAACGATGCTGTTTCGATCTTCGGCGGATTCGTCCGCACTGCTTCAGACGCAGACAGGCAAAGCCGCCGGTAATGGCATCGGTAAAATCCTCGGTTCGTTTCAACTTCGCTCAATCGGCTCACGCATCGCGGTTTCGGTTATCGTCCTGTTGACGATCGCGGTCGGTATCGTCGGCTGGCTTGGTTATTCGCAGCAGGAAGAGCTCGGCGCGGCTTCGGTCCGGGCCAGATTAAAAAATACCCATGAGGGTGTGCTCGAACAATTGAAAGCCCGCGAAGATGTCGGCTTGTTACTCGCCCGCGCATTTGTCGCCTATCCCGGCATCGCCGAGCACATCGAAAGTAACGACCGCGCGTGGCTGAGTGAAAAGCTCGCACCTCTCTACGGCATCGCGAAGAACGATTTGGGATACGATCTGGTCACCACGCAAAAGCAGCCGGGGATCGCCCTGTTTCGATGGCACAATCCAGGTACCTTTGGCGATGATGTCACTAAGCGACGGCAAACTGTGGTTCAGGCTCTCGCGACTGGGCAGCCGCGAGTTGGATTCGAGCCTGCTCTCAACTCACTTGCAATGTTTGCCACCGTGCCGGTCAAGATCGGCGACCGCGTGATTGCTGTCATCGACTTAGGCACCACTATCGGACAACCGCTTGCCGAAGACCTCAAGAAGCGATTGGGCGTAGACATTGCGTTCCACCTCTATTCTGAGAACAAGTTCACGACTCTGGCCAGCACTATTCCTGAGAAATCGTTGCTTTCGGTGGAAGATCGTATTGCCGGTATGTCTTCCAAGCTGGGGGTGCGCGATTCGCACATCGGCGACACCCCAGTCGCAGTGACGGCCATGCCCTTGCTCAACTTCGCCGGCCAACCAATTGGCGTCATCGAAGTCGCTCTCGACGTTTCCGACATCGCGCAGCGCTCACAGCACGCCTTAAACATCTTCCTGTTCGTCGCCTCAGGCGCAATCGTTCTGGGACTGATCGTCTCGCTCTTGCTCGCGCGCGGGATTGGCAAGCCGATCCGTGAAATCACCTCGACTATGCGCGGTCTTGCCGACGGCAATCTCGATCTGGCGGTTCCGCACGGCGGGCGTCACGATGAGATCGGAACCATGGCCGGCGCCATCGAAGTGTTCCGCAAAGGTCTCGTCGAGCGGCGCAACCTCGAAGCCGAAGCGGCTAACCAGCGGCAGGCGGCCGAACAGCAACGCCAACAAAGCGAGGAAGCGCAGCGCCAGAACGAGCAAGAGCGGCGCACGAACATAGAGGCGCAGGCCAAGGCCGCCCAAGAACAGGCGATGGCGACGAAAGCGCTTGCCGCCGGGCTCGCACGTCTGGCCGAAGGCGATCTCACGGTGCGAATGAACGAGGGCTTCACCGAGTCCTATCGCCAGATCAAGGACGATTTTAACAAGACCATGGCGCAGCTGCAGGAGACGATCCAATCGCTGAGCGTCTCGGCGCGCGAAGTCACCAGCGCCTCGGCTGAGATTTCCGGCAGCACGACGGACCTTTCCCAGCGCACCGAAGAACAGGCCGCGAGCCTGGAAGAGACTTCCGCCTCGATGGAAGAAATCTCTGCGACCGTGAAGAAAAACGCCGAGAACGCGCAGGTGGCCAATCAGTCCGCAGCCAATACCCGCGAGGTAGCAGAGCGCGGCGGTCAGGTGGTCGCCCAAGCGGTCGAGGCCATGGCCAAGATCGAGGAATCCTCGCGCAAGATCTCCGACATTATCGGCGTCATCGACGAGATTGCCCGCCAGACCAATCTGCTGGCGCTCAACGCCGCCGTTGAAGCGGCCCGCGCCGGCGAAGCCGGCCGTGGCTTCGCGGTCGTCGCCTCGGAAGTGCGTAGCCTAGCGCAGCGCGCGTCGCAGGCCGCTAAGGACATCAAGGACCTGATCACCAACTCGAACGGTCAGGTCAGGGAAGGCGTCGATCTGGTCAGTAAGGCTGGGACCTCACTCACCGAGATCGTGGAGTCGATCAAGAAGGTGGCTGAAATCGTCTCCGACATTGCCAATGCCACCTCCGAGCAGGCGACCGGCATCGAGCAAGTCAACAAGGCGCTCAGCCAGATGGACGAGGTGACGCAGCAGAACTCGGCGCTGGTTGAGGAGAACGCGGCAACCGCCAAGACGCTAGAGTTCCAGGCCAAGGCGATGGACGAGCGGGTCGCTTTCTTCCAGATCAACGGTACCGCCGCGACGAGCGGATCTAGTGCGCAGGCAGGACATGTTGCCGAGCGCCCAGTAACAGCGGTTTCGTTGAGGGTCGCCGGCCGCCAAAAAGCGGCAGCCCATCGCCGATAGCGCCTTGAAGAAGCAACCCAAAGATAGGGTAATCAGCCGGCGTTGCTGTGGATATCTCTCCTGTGGCTTCAGAATTGTTTCATTCTGAAGGCGGTGAAACATGTTCAGGGCTATCTCATTCCTGCTCCTGATCACCACAAATGTGGGCGATGTGAGTTCATTCCTAATCCAGTTTATTAATCGATAAAGTTATCTTTGATTGCTGTGCGGTTAAAACATAATGGAAGAGTTTTAGCCTAAATTCCAAGCGTGGGTAACGCGGGTCCCGTCGCCTGCACGGTCATTCTCCTTCACTGCCTTGATGCCGACGAACACCTCTCGCAAGAGGTCTTTAAAAATGGGTCATTAGAACGTGAGTCAAGTTGTTGCTTCGCCAGATGTCGTCGGTCAGCTCAATCTGAACGATTGGATAGAAGGCGGCGCCGCGGACAGCGCGGTGAAGCGCACCGAATTCATCAGCTTCGCCATCGGTGGCGACCAGTACGGCGTCGACATCGTGGCGGTGCGCGAGATCAAAGGCTGGTCGAATATTACGCGGCTGCCAAATCAGCCGGATTATATGCACGGCGTGCTTAATCTGCGCAGCGTGATGGTTCCGACCATGGATCTGCGCTGCCGGTTCGGTCAGGGTAAGACCGATGCAACGCCTGTGCACATCATCATAGTCGTCCAGGTCGGTGCAAAGACCGTAGGCGTGCTGGCTGATCGTGTCCTCGATATCGTCGCAGTCAATACATCCCAGATCCAACCCGTCCCCCAGGTCTCGCGCAATTCGCGGGCGAGTTTCTTGGCAGGGCTGGTGACGGTCGACAATGCGATGATCACCTTGATCAATCTCGAGCATCTACTCTCCGAGCAAAGCGAGATGGACACACTCGCGCCAGCGTAGCCCGAATCTCAACCGTCACAACCGGCGACAAGACAAGCCCGCACAGCGGCAATTCAAGGAAACGCACGATGTCGATCAAACTCAAGCTTTACGGCGGCTTCGGTTTACTCGTGATCTTGGCACTGGGCCTCGTTTTGTACGGTGTTGAGGTCTTCGGTGGCGTGGGGATTTCCGTCACCAGGATGAACGGAATAGCCGAAAATACAACTCGGACACTGCAAGCCGAAGATTATTTGGAGAGATTGCGTCGAAGCGTTCTTCATTACGTCTATGATTACGACGAGGCGTCGCGAAAAGAGAACAGCGAAGTTGCAGCCATGACGCGTTCGGCTCTTCAAGCCGCAGAGCAAGCGACGCCGTCGGAAGAGCGGAAAGAAAAATATCGCGATGTTCAGGCGCTTCTTGCCAGTACGCAGGAATCGACGCAATTACTGTTCGATACCGAGAAGCAAATTGAGGCGACGCGCCCTAAATTGGTCAAGGCAGGCACAGACTTGGTGGCACGCTCGCGCGTATTGATCGATAAAGTTAAAGCGGGGCCCGATCAGTCCCTTACAGATTTGGCGACGAAGCTCGACTCGCAGCTATATACGTACCGCATCATGATTTTGCGAGCTGAGCTCTTCCAGAATGTGGACGGCAGGCCGGCTGTCGTAGAGGCCCTAGCGAAGGCAAAGGCTACGGTGGAGGCATTGCAAGCAGGTGGCTCGGAGAACGTTCGCGCCCTGGTCGGTCCGCTTAAGTCCGAGCTGGCGGACTATAATACGAATTTTGAAACCATCCTCAACCAGCTGCACAAAGTCCGCGATCTCTTCGCTAATAAAATCACGCCGCAAATCAGCCAGATGCAGGCGACGATCGTGAAGGTGAGGGGGGAACTGCAGCAGAATTTCAGCGAGACGCGGACATCCGTCGAGACTTCGATCGCCGGTACCGTCTTCAATCAGAAGATCACTGGTGCGATCGTGTTGCTGATCGGCGTGCTGATCGCTTTCTTCACGGCACGATCGGTCTCGAATCCGATCACGGCTCTGACCAAAGGCATGCGCGAACTGGCGCAAGGCAACTTCGGCGTGATGCTGCCCGGCCTCGATCGTAAAGATGAAATCGGCCATATCGCCAAGGCCGTCGACGAATTCAAGGTGAAAGCAGCGGAGAAGGCGCAACGCGAGGTCGTGGAGAAGGTTGAACAGGACACGCGTGCCGAGGCCGAGCGCCAAGCCGCCTTGACCAAGATGGCGGACGAGTTCCAAACCACGGTAGGCGGCATTGTCCAGGCGGCAGTCGCCGGCGACTTCAGCCAACGCGTCGATCTGGAAGGCAAGACCGGCCTTGTTCTCAACATCGGCACCGCGATCAATTTGCTGTGTGAGAACGTGGCCAAGTCACTGGGCGATCTCATTAAAATGCTCAACGCGCTCGCCGAAGGCGATCTCAGCCAGCGCATTACCGCCGAGTATCAAGGAAACTTCGCGATCCTAAAGGAAAACGCCAACAAGACGGCGGAGCGGATCGGCTCGACCATTGCAGAGATCAAGGCCTCGGCAGCCGAAGTCACCAACGCCTCGGCGGAGATATCGGCCAGCACGACGGACCTGTCGCAGCGCACCGAGGAGCAAGCGGCGAGCCTGGAAGAGACCTCTGCCTCGATGGAAGAAATCTCGGTGACCGTGAAGAAGAACGCCGAGTATGCGCAAGCGGCCAACCAATCGGCCAGCACGACGCGCGACGTCGCCGACCGCGGCGGCCAGGTGGTCGCTAAGGCGGTCGAGGCCATGGCCAAGATCGAGGACTCCTCGCGCAAGATCTCCGACATCATCGGCGTCATCGACGAGATCGCCCGCCAGACCAACCTGCTGGCGCTCAACGCCGCCGTCGAGGCGGCCCGCGCCGGCGAAGCCGGCCGCGGCTTTGCGGTCGTCGCCTCCGAAGTACGCAGTCTGGCGCAGCGCTCCTCGCAGGCAGCGAAAGACATCAAGGACCTGATCACCAACTCGAACGGTCAGGTCAAGGACGGCGTCGAACTGGTCAACCGAGCCGGCGCCTCGCTCACCGAAATCGTGGATTCAATCAAGAAGGTGGCCGAGATCGTCGCCGACATTGCCAATGCTAGCAGCGAACAAGCGACCGGCATTGAGCAGGTCAACAAGGCGCTCACGCAGATGGATGAGGTCACCCAGCAGAACTCGGCGCTGGTCGAGGAGAATGCCGCCACCGCCAAGACGCTCGAGCATCAGGCCAAGGCGATGGATGAGCGGGTTGCTTTTTTCAAGCTCGACAATGCGGCCGAAAACCGGCCAGCGGCGAAACCCGCGACGCAGCCCGCGGGGACGCGCGAGCAGCGTCCGGCTGCCGCGCCGCCGTCGCGAGGACCCGCCGCCGCGCTATCGCGTGGACCGGCTGCGCAAAAGCAACCGGCGACGCCGGCGCCTAAGCGGGCCGCCGCCTCGAGCAACGGGGGCGGACCGGTTCGGCGCATGCAGACTGCGCTCGCCACTGCCATCAAGAACGAGCCAGATTGGAAAGAGTTCTAGCAACAGGTGTCGCCCGAACGAGCCCATTCGACCTATGATTATCACCCGATAAATTGGGCTGATATTGACATTTTTTTTTCGTGCCAATCGTGTTCAGTGCGAAAGATATAAGGGCACATACAGCAAGACAATTTTAAATTTGTAGCCCGAGCGAATCTAGTTTTGATTGCGAAATCTGACTCTGAAGCTAGCGCGGCGGCGTATTCGCGGTTTCCGGGTCCGGCGGGAGGCTCGGACACTGGCAGGCCGCGTAGTCGTCCGGCGTAATCGCGGTCACCGCGCACGCTGGTATGGTCATCCCGTGCGCACTAAACGCCAGCCGAGAGGTTGATCAGTAGATCATCGATCGCTCCGGGTCAAAAATTACAGCGTAATCTCAATTACATACGTGTTCGTATTTTTGTCCTGAGTGGGGCGCCATTCCCTCCTAGAAATTCAATAACTGAAAGCTAAAAACTGCGCTCGTTCCCATGAGCGTTCCCATAAGAAGGAATCCGTATGGAGGCCTTGGAGGAAGTAATCACGTCTTTACCGAATGGTGTAGCGGATGCGCGTGGGCAAGCAGAGTGAATTGTCCTCGGATTCGCCATAGAAACGTAATGGAACGCTGGACTCGATCTGCTGGCTCGGCTGCGGCTTTATGACTCGGTCAGGTTCGCCAATGCGGCCTGCAAGGTGTCCGCGCTTCGCTGAAGCCGCTGGCTTTCTTCCTCAGACATCTCGGGCACTAGGACTTCAATGACGCCGCGTTTGCGCTGTCATATTTCGGCCTCGGCATCAGCCTGTTCCCGTATGTGGTACCGCACCGGCTGACGCTGTGGCAGGCGGCATCGAATCCTTCCGCACAGGTGTTTTTGCTGATGGGCACGCTGTTCCTGCTGCCGGTGATTTTGATGTATACGGGATGGTCATACTGGGTGTTCCGCGGCAAGGTGCGGGCGGACACCGGCTATCACTGACGTCAGCCGAACGTGATTGATCAACAGCACGTTACTGTGGACTGAAATCCAGCCAACGTTCCTATCCTTGGTTAGAGCGACCAGTAGCTCGATTGAATACTGCAACACCAAGGAGCTGACTTAGATAGAGATCTGGCGGCGTCGAGAAATGCCACATCAACCCGGCAAATTAGGGGCTCCAGTGCGGATCCAAACTCTTGCTGTGTCCGCTAGGGCAGAACCCATAGCCGGTGCTCGAGATCGACCAATGCTTTGTACAGTAAAATGCTCGACATTCCTGGCACCACCCGGCGCCATCGTAAAATCCGGCCGCTTGCATCTTCTCCGCTGTTAGGGCGCCGGTAAATGCGGCAACAATCGAGGCGGCGCGTTCTGCCGTAATGGCATCGCCGACCGAGCCATTGCTGCCTCCCGGCCCGTCATAGAGGAGTTGGTGGGAAGCCGCCGAGCGATACTTATCGAACATTTTGTAGCGCGCATGGGGCCATGAAGCCCATTCCATTGGCAGTTCATGGGGAGCGATCACCTCGATGCTCGCGGACGGCGCTCCACACGCGTTGCACTTCGGTCGAAAGAGCACGACAATATCCTTTTGCGCCAAAATCGTCGCGACCCCCGCGCCAGCGACTCATGCGAGCCGAGCGGCGTGGCCCGTTCAATTGGGCCGCTCCATCGAGCTAAGCCCGTTAACCGATTGCATATTATCGAACCGTAGAGAACATCACTGTATCTTTATTGAACGCTGGCAGGTTTATCGTCGCGCGGATTTTAATGCTGTATAAATGCGTTGTCTCGTCCACGCGTTCATCCAGAACCCTCACATCGACTAGATACTGATCGACGGATGCCTCCATCCGATCTTTATGATCGAGATATGTTCTCATCCGGTCCGGCGGGAATTGGCCATTTCCTCGCAAGTAGAGAACGAAATTTTCGAGCGCATCTTGCTTTGCCTGATACAGCGCCCCTGCGCGTGAGGCGGCATCAGGTTCTGCGCCTTGGTACCGAATTACACCGGCTCCTACGACTTGTTCCGTGGCTACAGCTATATGAACGTAATTCACGGACAATAATGCGCCTACGAGGCAAGCGTAAATTCCTTTCGGAAAATGGCGCATATTCACAGATCACATTTAACGACAAAGAGGGACCTTTGGGTCGCTGCCGTCGCCATTAATAGTCTATCCAGGGGCTGGAGGATAGAAGACCTTTGCTGCTTTGATAGTCGCGGCGCGAGTGGCATTCACGCCGGATATGTGGCCAGGTGCGCCAGCAATAGCTCGTTGACCCGATCGGGAGCCTGCTCGGCGGCAAAATGACCAACGCCCGCCAAGACCTCAAACTGATAGGGACCGGACACGAATTCACGGGTGCCCTCCGCTGCGATGCGTCCAACGGTATCGTCGGCGTCTCCCCAAATGTAGAGCACGGGAACGCGGACCACGCCGAGCGGCGAGCGGATCGCCCCGCGCGCGCGATACCACGCGAGCGCCGCTTCCATCGCGTCTTTTTTGCCGATGACCGAAAGATGCAGCTCGACGGCATTCGCCGGCACATCGGATCCCGCCAGTCTCTCTCGCAGCCATCGCGCGCCGTCAGCGAGCACGCGCGCGCCTGCGTCGGGCTCGAGGAAGGCCTTGTGGTGCCATGAGCGCCGCGCCTGCTCGCCGTCCGGCATCTGAAGCGCGCGATTGAAGGCGTTGGGATGCGGCCGCGACAACACCGTGAGCGAGGCAAGTCGGTCCGGATATCGGTCCGCAACGCCCCAGGCGATACTGGCGCCCCAGTCGTGACCGACGAGGTGAAAGCGGCGATCGAGGTAACCACAGGCGGCGACGATGTTCATCGCGTCGGCTACCAGTCGATCAAAGTGGTATTGCGCGAGGTCCGCCGCATCCGGCCGCGCGCCGGGAGAGTAGCCCCGCTGGCTCGGCGCGACCGCCCGGTATCCCGCCGCCGCTAACCCGAGCAGCTGCGACGACCACATGTGGAACGATTCCGCAAAGCCGTGCAGCAGTAGGACGAGAGGCGCGCCGACCGGCCCGTCGACCAGCGCCTCGAATATTAAGTCTGGCCCGCAATCAATCTTCTGAAGCTCTTTCACGAGCACGCCTTCCGCCCCCAGTTGATTGGCGGTCCGAATACGGTTCGTCTCAATCCTATGACTTTGCCTCGGGATCGACCACCTCCAGGGCGTGTCGCTGCAGGGCTGTGTGTACTGAAACGTCATCCGGTGATGATTGCGATTTTGCTAGGTCAAATTCCCTGTTCCTGCAACACCCCCAATAACGCCTCCGGCTCGCTCGCCACCTTCACTTCCCGCACGATCTTGCCCGTGTCATCCACAATGCAGACGCTGGTCTCCTTGACTGAAACGTCTAGTCCGGCAGAATGGTCCATGGCTCACGCTTCTCCTTCAGATGCTTGAGGCCGCGAATGCGGACCTCGTTCCACCATCAGCCTGAAGCGCAGCACCCAAAATCTCCAGCGATCGAAACCGGCCGGCCGATTACCCCATCTATTACAACAAGGTCAGAACGCATCGCTCATTGAACAAAGATACGCCGGCATCTCGTCCCGTTCAGCGGGTCGGGAACATCAAGTCACACGCAATCCTTGGCGGACTTCATCACCGCTACGTTCGGGTTTAGGTTTTCGGTACACACACCTGGGCGGCCTGCATCACCAATATGTCCGGATTTGATTTACGATAGGGACAACTACGTATCAGTCTTTGTCTTTGCCGCAGTCTTTGTCTTTGCCGCGTCAAGAATGTTATGTTCTCGGTGCAGAGCGCAGCAAGTCACGCAAACGTCTGGAAATACCGTCTTTCAGGCGAGGCGAAGAACTCTCATGTATGGTACTTATCCCAAGATAGCGATCAGCAACGTCTTTTGATTGAAGCAATTCTTTTCCTGTGCCGGTCAAGGCCACGCGACCATTCTCGAAGACGTAGCCGCGATCAGCGACGGCTAGGCTAAGCTGAGCGTTTTGTTCGGACAGCAAAATAGCTAGACCCTGGTCGCGCAGGCTTATGATCAGGTCGAATATCTCAGTTACCAGCCGAGGGGCTAATCCCAGCGAGGGTTCGTCAAGCATCAGCAGTTTCGGCCGCGACATCAGCCCGCGCCCGATTGCGAGCATTTGCTGCTGACCTCCGGACAAATTCCCAGCGACTTCCAACATGCGCTCGCGCAGCACCGGAAAGCGCGTGGCGACCTCGGCTCGCTGCGCGTCCGCTTCGTTCGAGCGGCGCCGGTGAATATAGGCTCCTAATTCAAGGTTCTCGCTAACGCTGAGCCCGGAGAAAATCTGCCGGCCCTCCGGCACATGCACGATGCCAAGGCGCATTCGCATTGCGATCGGAGAGGCTTCGATCCTTGCGCCGTCGAACGTGATTGTTCCGCCGCTTGAACGTGCCAGCCCCGAAATGGTCTTGAGAAGTGTCGACTTGCCGGCACCATTGGCCCCGATCAGAGTTACGATTTCGCGCGGCCGAACGGTTAGGTCGATATCGTGAATGACATCCATGCCGCCGTAGCCTGCCGACAAGCGTTGCAGTTCGAGAGTCATGGGCTTTGCCCTTCGGGCCGGCTTAGATAGGCCTCGATGACCTTTGGATCCCGCTGGATGTCCTGTGGCGCGCCCGACGCAATGAGCCGGCCGGCATCAAGCACGAAGACCAGATCGGCGACACCCATGACCAGCGACATATTGTGCTCGACGACAATGATGCTCGTTCCAGCATCACAGATCGCGCGCAAAAAGACCGCCAGCTCCGCCGTCTCGCGATCATTCAAGCCGGCCGCCGGCTCATCGAGCAGCAGTAATTTCGGATTGGCCATCAGCGCTCGCACCACCTCGATCAGCTTTTGCGCGCCAATCGGCAGATCAGTAGCGGCGACATCGCGCGACTGTCCCAGCCCGATCATATCAAGGAGCGCATCAGCCTTGTCGATCAGGCCCTTTTCTTCGCGTCGGGCAGCGCGGCTCCAAAGCATCTGCGAAACCATGGGCGAGCGAACGTGCAAGTGCGCGCCGGCCAGGATGTTTTCCATGGTCGTCATACCCGGAAACACGCGTGCGGTCTGGAAGGTGCGGATGACGCCGAGCGCGGCGATATGGTGGCTGGCCAAGCCCGCCACGTTCTTGCCGAAAAAGCTGACCTTGCCTGACGATGGTACGTAAAGGTTCGTCGCGACGTTGAACAAGGTGGTCTTGCCGGCACCATTCGGCCCTATCAGCGCAGACACACTGCCGGAGGGAACGGTTAGGCTCACATTGTCGACCGCCATTACGCCGCCGAATATTTTCGAAACCGAACGGCATTCGAGCGCGGGCGTAGTCATGATCCCGCCCTCATATAAGCGATTGGGGTCCTACGGAGCGGAATCTTGTTCAGCCAAAGCACCAGCCGGCCAAATAGGCCTTCTGGCATGAACAGGAAGATGATGACAAGCAGTGCGCCTTCAACAGCTGTCTTGAATACCGCCAGATCCTGCACCAGCGTGGGCAACAGCGTCAGCACCAGCGATCCAAATAGCCCGCCAATCAGGGTGCCTTCCCCACCTAGCACCAGCATGGCTATCATCTCGAACGAGCGCGTCGTCTCGACCATCTCCGGCGACAAGAAGTGAAAGCTGAAGGCATAGAGACTACCGGATAGCGACGCCAATGCCGCAGAGATGCACAGCGCGGCGATTTTGACGTGACTCACATTTACGCCCAGTGCTGCCGCGGCTAGCGGATCCGAGCGCACCGCCTTAAGCGCGCGTCCAAAACCCATGCGCATGGCGCCCTCGAGCGCCAGAACAAGAATCGCGGCAAGCGTCAGCGCGAGATAGTACATGCGCAGCGGTGTATCGAAGGAAAAGCCAGCGACCTCGAAGGCAGGAACTCCAACTAGGCCGGACGGGCCGCCGGTCAGATCGACGAGGCCGACTGTAAGTGAGTCAACCAGAAGGCCGAAAGTAAGCGTGGCCAATGCAAGGTAGTGGCCGCGCAAACGTCCGGTCGTGAGCGCCAGCAGTAAAGCGCACAGTACGCTTAGGATGAGTGCGACAATAACGGCAACGACCGGCGGCCATCCGTAGGATGTCGCCAGAATGGCCGCGCAATACCCGCCGACCGCCATAAAGCCGGCATGGCCGAGACTGACTTGGCCAGCATAACCCATGAGCACATCGAGCCCGAGCACGGCGATGTACAGGATTAGGGCAATCACCAACGACTGGAGCAGGCCGTTCGGCATCGGCAATGCCGGAACGACCGCAAGCACAACAAGCAGGCTAACGGCGAAAACCAATTGGCGACGGCCCGGCAACCGGGTCACGGCGCGATGTACGTGGCCTTCCTCGCGGACATCGCTCCTGCGCGGTGGACCGCTCGGGAACAGGCCGGCTGGCCGCAACACTAGAATGGCAAGCAAAAGGGCCAGCGCCAGAGTATTGGCGAACAACGACGACACATAATATGCGGCGAACTGTTCCGCGACGCCGAGCAGAATGCCGCCGACAATCGATCCGGCAAAACTTCCCATCCCACCGATGGCAACGGCAATAAATCCGGAGATCGTGAAAAATTGCCCACTATCGAACTGTAGTGACATGACCGGTGCGACAAGGACGCCACCGATCGATCCGATCATCGCGGCCAACGCAAAGCTCAGCAGTATCATGGTGCGAAGATCAATCCCCATGAGCCGCGCCGCGGCGGGATTTTCCGCGCAGGCGCGTAACGCGCGGCCTAATGTGGTCTTCCGCAGTAGTACCCACAGTCCGACAATGATGACCGCCGATACGCCGGCGAGCCAAATGCCTTGCGACGGGATCCGTAAGCCGCCAATGACGAGCGGCGCCTCGCCGGAGAATTGCGGCAGCGCGTAGGGTTGATTGCCCCAAACGACCAGAGTGATTCCTATAAAGAACGTCAAAAGCCCCGCGGTCAGCACAAGCGCGCTGCTGCTGGGCAGCCGCGACACCGCCGGGACGAAGGTGAACGCGCCCACCAGTAGGCTGAATGCGGTTGCGCAGACGACCGCCGCGACTGCGGCCGGTAAGGTCGGCCAACCGAAACTGACCTGAAAATAATACATCCCCATCGCGCCCAGGACGCAGAATGCGCCTTGCGACAGGTTCACGACGTTCGTCACCCTGAAGACGAGCGAGAATCCTAGGGCGGCGATTGCAAACACGCCGCCCTGCAGCAGACCGCCGATGACGATCTGGAGGATGCTCGTCAAGTTTTGAAGTCCGTCGTTCTATTTGTGCAGCGGTGTGCCGGTCGGTTGACTTACGACGATCCAGGTATCGGCAGCCGGGTCCCATCGGCTCACTAGTGCATTCTTGACCGTCAGACCGCGTTGCGGAACGGATTTGAAATTGTAGATCCCGTTCACGCCGGAAAGGCTTGTCTGGCTGTTGACATAGTCCCGGATTTGGCTCGCCGTTGCTTTGGTGCCGAGCTTGCGCAGTGCTTCCACCACGATGTTGGCCGGATCCCAGGCAAGTGCCGACATGTTATCCGGTTTCAGATTGGCTGCTTTGAACGCGGCATGAAACTTCTTTTGCTGCTCTTCGACCTTGGCATCGAGCTTGAACATACCCTCGTGCGGCAGGAACACAGAGGTCGGAATATAAAGCTGTTTTGGTAGGAAGCTCTTGTATTGTTCCATCTGCGCATAAGTCTGGTTACCGTTAGTGGTGCCGACGGGAACATCGAGCCCTGCCTGCAGCACGGCCTTGAAGACAGTCGCAATAGGAGCTCCGGTTGACCAAGCAATGAATGCCTGCGGATTAGCCGTCTTGATCCGTTCGATCTGCGCCGAGACACTGACATCCTTGGGATTAAAACGCTGGCGTTCCACGACCTGCACGTCGGAATTCCCCGGCAGCTTGAGCACATCATCGAAGCCGCGCTCGGCATCCTGGCCAGAGGCGTCAGTGCTCGTCATGAAAGCGATCTTGGTCTTTCCGCTCGACCGGAAATAGCGCACCAGTGCTTCGATGAGTGCATGCGTGTCCGCACTTGTTGAATACTGGTAACTCCCCGGCGCCGGGTGAACGCCGGGCGACAGGCAATAGTCGAAGGGGCCCTCTTTCAACAGCGGCGCCATCGCATTGCACATTGCGACAATACTGGAACCGAGCATTACTGCCGGCTTCTCCGCAAGAATCCCGTTGGCGATTTGCACGGTGATCTGGGGATTGGTCTGATCATCATGGAAGACGAATTCGAGGGGCTGTCCGCTGATGCCGCCCTCCTTGTTGACGGTCGACTGAAGCAGTTGCAGCGTCTGCTGCTCGCCCTTTCCCAAAAATGCGGCTCCTCCGGTCAACGGTAGGATCACATTGATTTTGTACGGATTGGCGGCATGCGCGCCAAAAACCCCTAGCAGCGATGTGCACGCCAGGATCGCTAAACCGCGTTTTACCGGCTTCAAAATCGACATCGTTTCCTCCCACTGTTTCTTGATTTCTAAACGCGTTGGCGCGGCCGGCCCGTGTGCCGGTCAACCATCGTGACGTTATTGAAAATTGAGTCTACGCGCTATTGTTCGTTGAGCGATCTCCCAAGATCGTTAGAGCGGATGGTCGCCGTGCTTAGTTCTCTAAGATTAATGGTACTCTGTTTCCGGCCGCCGCGCCAGCACCGCAATGGAGGCAAATGCTGCCGAATTTACCGATATTTGTGCTCCCGCAATGCGGCAAAAAGTGACGTGCGCTTCGGGTCGTCGAGTGAGCACTGGTGCGGTCCCAACCCGGCAGTCAGGTTTTGCATTCGCGCATTGGACTAAGTGGCCTAGTCATATTATCAGAGGGCGGTCATGAAGCGGCCGAATAAACCGAAAGTTCACGAAACCGATGCCATATTGCGGCGCTGGCGCGAAGCCATTCCGAACGACCGCCTGGCGCATCTTGTGAAGGATGCGACCCGGGCGCTGTTGCGGGCGCTTCAAATGCGGCTGACCGAACATTCCGTTTCATTGGGGCAGTGGACGTTTTTGCGGATTCTTTGGGAGAGCGATGGCATCACCCAGCGGGAGCTGAGCGAACTCGCCGGCCTCATGGAGCCGACCACCTTTACGGCGGTCACAGCGATGGAAAAGCTCGGTTATGTGACGCGCAAGAAGATGCCTAATAACAAGAAAATGGTCTACGTGTTTCTCACCCAGAAGGGGCGGCGGCTCAAACGCAAACTTGTGCCGCTGGCTGAAGAGGTCAACCGGATCGCGGTCGAAAATGTGGACCCGCGCGATATTACGATGATCCGTCGCGTGCTACTGACAATGATCGAAAACCTGGCGCGTGACGAAGCGAGACCAAACAAGCGTCTGAGGATTCCATCCACCCGCGAATTAGCGCGTCGTGTCTACGAGGCCGAAGACAATAACCGCGCCCGGCTACGAAAGCGCGCCTGAATCGGTGCGCTTCGGATGCGCGAACTAGATCAGTTCGTGATGGTCGCAGATCCATTGCTCGGCCAATGCCTTGCGATCGAGCTTGCCGCGCGGGGTCTTCGGCAAATGCTCGGTGAGCACGATCTGCTTGGGCGCCTTGAATGCGGGCAAGACCGCGCTGCAGTAACGCAATAGGTCGTTGATGTCGATGGTTTCACCCGGTCGCGCTACGACAAAGCTGACGACTTCCTCACCGTAAGTGTGGTCTGGAACGCCCACCGTGGCGACCTCGATAATCTCCGGCCGCTGCAGTAAAATGTTGTCGATCTCGAGCGGCGAGATGTTGATGCCACCACGGATTATCAAATCTTTCTCGCGTCCGGTGACATGCAGGTATCCGTCGGCGTCGAGAAAGCCGATGTCGCCGGTGCGTAATCGACCACGACTATGGACTTTGACCGTTCCATCGTCCCCGAAATAGCGATACTCGTTGTCGGGAAACCCGCCCACCTCTACATGACCGGCTTCTCCTGTCGGCTGCAGCTGTCCGCGGTCATTAACGATCGCAAGTTTGTGGTAGCCCGCCGGCTTACCGACGGTGCCAATATGCCGGTCGGCGCCTGGGTTGGTGGCGATCCAGCCAATTTCGCTGCAACCATAGCTTTGAGCGATGGGAATTCCGAAACGCTGCTCGAAACGGCGCCAATCCTCGCTCAAAAGTGGCGCCGAACTAGAAATAATAAACCGCAAGCTTGCCAAGGCTTCGACATTTAGCGGATCATTGCTGTTGAGCAGCATGTTGATAGTGGTCGGGTTGCCAGCAGCAATTGTCGCGCGATGGTCCGCGATGTGCTGAAAAAACCGACTGCGGGTGAACTTTCGGCCTAGGATCAGGGAGGCGCCACGGCTAAGGGGCGCCAACGCACTCAGAACCTGGGCCGAGCACCAGTTGAATGAACGAAAATCATAAATGCGATCGCTAACGGTCATGCCCAAACCGTCCGCGGTCGGTTCCACGTTGGCGAGGAGTTCGCGGAATGTCAGCACCACACCTTTCGGTCGGGCACTGGTACCTGATGTGAATAGAATGCAGGCATCATCTTGTGGGCGGGTGCTCGTCAGGTTGATGTCCGTCGGCTCGCAACCAGCAACGGATTTATAAAAGCCTGCGTTGGCATAATCGTCGAATGAACCCAGTGGTAAGCACCGCGCCGATGCCGTCGCTAAGATATCGTCGAGGCCCAATCCCGCATCGAACACTGTGAGCTGCGGGCTCAGCGTCTGCAGAATCTGCGCGAGGTGTCCGCGGTTCATCTCGACGTGGATAGTACAAATTGTGGCGCCATAGGCCATTACGCCGATGTAACAGGCTAGGTGCTCGATCGAGTTGCCAGCCAGCAAGGCGATGCGATCATTACTGCGTATGCCGCGCGCGGCCAGAAACGTGGCGATCTGCCGGGTCAGTCGCCGCAGTTGCCCGTAACTGATCGTGCTTCGATCGTCGACCGAGACAATATAAGACTTATCTGGATCGCGCTCGGCTGCGCGACTAATCCAGTGACGAAGTAGGTCTGGCCCAAACTCGGCGTCTTTCGGCATGGGACCTCAACCGGGTGGGGACAATGACGGCACCGAGAGCCTGCGACGGCGTCCGGCCCCAATTTCGAACGTCAGCGTCCGGTCCGCGCCAGGGAGTGGACCCAGCCAACCATGCGCGATTTGGCGTTCTCGATGTCCTTCTTGGTGAAGAAGTCCTCCGGCTTGACCCGGTCAACCGGATAGACCGGTCGCAGGAAGTCGCTCTCGTAGCCGAAAGGCACCGTGGCATCGATCCCCATGCCGCCCTCGAATTGGGTGTTCGAAGCGGTCCACTGTTTGTCGCCCGCGGTCATGCGCTCGGCCGGCATGAAGGTCTGGCCGCGCCCACCCGGGATCGGGTTGAGGATGTCGGTTCGCGGATTCACGCGCGTGGTCATGCACCACATGATGTCATCCATGGAATAGGGATCGGTGTCCTCGCTCACCGCAATCGCTAGCCGCATGCCCTGCGAGCACGACAGCGCCGCGCCCAGGAAGTTGCGCTGCCAGCCCTCGTCTATTTGATGGCGTTTCTTGACCTGGATGACGCAGCCGCCCCAGTCGGTCATGCAGTACGGGATAACAACGTCCTGGACGATTCCGGGCTGCAGCCGTTCGCACAACTCAAAAATCGCTGCCTCGCGCACAGTGGTGTCGATATTATGATCGTCGAGGGTATGCACGCCGAGCGCGAAGATAATCGGCTTGGTCTCCGGCTTGCGCATCGTCACCGCAGTGACATGGAAAGTCGGCGCCTTGTAGGCCTTGCCCATATAGCCGGCCCATTCGGGATGGAAATGGTAACGACCCTGGACGCCGGCATCCTCCAACTCCTTGGTTTCGAAACGGCGATCGCGCGGATGGATATAGCCTTCTAGAACCAGCTCGGCGTCAGCGAGAGTGTAGGCGTCGACTGTTCGGCACTTCACCATGCGAACGGGACGGCCCTGCACCGCGCCGGCAATGCCGATTTCATCGCAGCCCATCGGCAGGATGGCGTAGTCGAAGCCGGCACCTGCGAGTAGCGTACAAGCGGGCGGCACCCCAAAGCACACAGAAATCGGGATCGGCTTATCGTCCGCGTAATACTTGTTCGCCACCTGCCACATATGCGAGCCGGGCGAAATCTGGAACGTACCGACGTTGCCCCAACGAAAGTTCATGCGGTTATAACCGAGATCAGTACCGCCATCGAACTGATCGAAGCTGATGCAGCGAATGCCGGAACCGACGGTGAGCTCGGTCTCGTAAGTCGTATGGCGGATCGGTACCATGTATTTGTTGACATCATCCGGATCGAGGATGACGTGTTCCTGCACCGGCGCCTCGTCCTGGGAAATGATCACCGGCTTCAGCGGTTTGCGGAAGGCTTGGGCGATCTTGCGCGTTCGCTCGATATCGTTTTTCCAACCGAACATCTTGTTGATCACGTTCATGTCGCCGAACAGGTTGGTGATGACCCTGTGATTGGGCTTGCCCTTGACGTTGTTGAACATAACGGGGCAGCCGCCATCCAGGTGCTTTTGCAGCCCGGTCACCTCGAGGTCCGGATCGACTAGCTTGTCGGTTTCGATCAAGTCGCCTTGCGATTTCAGCCATTTCAGCGTTTTCCGCAGATCGATGACATCGGCGGCGTCTGGCTGGGGCGTCTCTTTGCTCATCGTTTTCTGCATGACGTCCGAACTCCAAGGGTTTCTGTAAGTTGTTCGATTGACGTTGGATATTGCTATCGAGAGAGGGGCTTATTTGCCGGGTATTCCAAAAATCATTATACCTCTAAGTATTCTTAGATATAATATTTTTTATAGAAAGAAAAGGGACAGCGGATGGGCTTTATGCGGGGCGAAAATGTGGTGATGTGCGCAGTAGTGAGAACAGCCGGGCGTTGCAGCAAGGCATTGAACGATCTCGGTTATCGAACTTGGCCAGCGGTTCGCCCAAGGAAGGAATACCGGGGCGAAGCCTGATCGTTGGCCTCACCGTCGCGACCGGTGCAATTCTCGGTGTGCGGCTGCTTGAGGCGCTCAAAAAAACCGACGTCGAATCCCGTCTTGTCATCAGCAATTGGCCACGGCGCACGATCGAGTGGCGTGACGAAGCCTTTGTAACCATGCTGGAAGCGCGGACGGTCGGTCAATGGATCCCGAGTTCCTGCATGACCTCCATAGCGATCCGATGCGCCTCGATCGAAGCTGGAATGCCGGCATATAAGGTCAGCAAAATGAAAACCTCGCGAATCTCATCGACGGTGACCCCGTTTTTTATCGCCCCTTTGATGTGTACGCGTAATTCGGCGTGCCGCCCCATTGCTGCGAGCATGGCGACAACAGTGAGGCTCTTCATTGTCATCGGCAGCGCCGGTCTGTTCCAAATATCTCCGTACGCATGAGAATTGATGATGTCTTGCAGAGGTTCGCCGAATTTTCCGAATGCACTCATTCGGTTTTCGACCATATCTTTGCCGTACATTGCTTGTCGCAGCTTCAATCCCCGGTCATACAGGTCCCGCAATTTCATTATTCCTCTCCTATGATGTTGATCGAGTCGCACGAACGGCTCGACGCCAGATGTGGATCATGTAGTCTATACCCTGTTTGCTCGTTCCACCCGAGTTCTGGTCGCGTAAGGCTTGCCTCGTAGCGTTTGGTCACCTTTGGTTGATCGGCCTCGCGGCGATTGAACACGAATGGCTCGCGGGTAGATTGCATTTCGTATAGTGTGCATTGTGAGCCCAAGGTGAATGATGCAGCACGCCGCCACGCAAGCCAATTACCTTCCCGTACAATGAGCGACGCCGCTGATAATTTGCGTCGTCTCATCGACCATTACCGCACGATGGCGCGTATTCGTGCCTTCGAAGAAACTGCGCTTGCTGCCCATAAGGCAGGCGAAATCCCTGGGCCGCTTCACGTATCGATCGGTCAGGAAGCGGTAGCGACCGGCGTCTGCATCAATTTACGCCGTAGTGACCGCCTCACCTCGAATCATCGAGGGCATGGTCATGCTATCGCCAAGGGGGCGGAGCCGGCGCGCATGATGGCTGAGCTGTTTGGGCGGGCGACCGGCTATTGCGGTGGCAAAGGCGGGTCAATGCACATCGCCGACTTCTCGGTAGGCATGCTGGGCGCGAACGGGGTTGTTGCCGGCGGAATCCCGATTGCGTGCGGTGCAGCACAAGGTCTCAAGCTGCAGAAGTCCGACGCCATCGTCACCTGTATGTTCGGCGACGGCGCGGTCAACCGTGGCCCCTTTCTCGAAGGGCTCAACTGGGCCGCACTTTACCGCCTGCCCGTATTGTTCGTCTGCGAGGACAATGGAGTTGCCGCTTTCACCCGCGCCGATAGCGTGACGGCTGGTCCTGGCCCCTTGGCGCGCGCAATAGCGTGTGGGGTGCCGGCCGAGTCCGTCGATGGCAACGACGTAATTGCCGTCGATGCAATTATCGGCTCCGCGGTGGCGGAGGTACGGCGCGGTCACGGACCGCGCTTCGTCCATGCTAAGACCTATCGCTTGATGGGTCACACCTCGACCGACACCGCAGCGTGGCGTGATGCCGACGAGGTTTCCGCAGCACGTAAGCGAGATCCCTTGATCCGGTTCGCCGTGGTACTGTGCGAACGTGGGGTCGCTGTCGAGGCACTTGCCGAGATCGTCGCCGAGGCTCAAGCAGAAATGGTACGTGCGCGCGCCGACGCGCTGCTCGCGCCGTGGCCCGAACCCACCGCAGCGTTTAATGATGTCCAAGATGTTGGAGCGGTAGCGTGGCCGAAGTGACATTGATCGAGGCTGGGCGTCTTGCCGCGCAACAGGAGATGCGGCGCGACCCGACCGTGTGGGTGCTCGGCGAGGACGTTGCTCGTGGCGGACTGTGGGGACAGTATAAGGGCTTCCTCGAGGAGTTTGGAGTTGACCGCGCCGTCTCTACTCCGATCTCGGAATCAACCATCATGGGTGCTGGGCTCGGCGCGGCACTCGTCGGTACGCGGCCGATCATTGAGATGCGCATCTTCGATTTCGTGATGTGCGCGATGGACGAACTAGTCAACCAGATTGCCAAGATTCGCTACATGTTCGGCGGACAGGCCAAGCCCGCCGTGGTTGTGCGGATGCCGCATGGCATGTGGCGTAATTCTGCTGCACAGCACTCACAGATGCTGGAAGCTTGGTTTGCGCACCTGCCGGGGGTCATCGTGGTGACACCGTCGACCGCGGAAGACACTGCAGGACTTCTCGTGCAGGCCATCCGCTCGGACGATCCGGTGTTGTTCTTCGATCCCAAGGATCTTTTCGGTGTGCGAGGCGACGTTGCGGAACACATTGAGCCCATACCATTCGGCGTTGCTCGCCAAGTTACGGAGGGCAACGCCGCGACGGTGGTCTCGTGGTCCGCCGCGATGCCGGCCGCCAAAAAGGGTGTGGAGATTCTGATCGGGGAAGGGGTTAAAGTCGATCTGTTTGACCTGCGGACGATCTGGCCTTGGGATCAGGACGCCGTGATTGCGTCCGTCAAGAAGACCGGCCGGCTGCTAGTCGTGCACGAGGCGGTGGAGGTCTCAGGGTTTGGCGCCGAGATCATCGCGCGCGTGTTTGATGATGTCGGCACGGGTGTTTTGAAAGCCGCCAAACGCCTTGCCGCGCCGCGCATCCCGATTCCGTTCTCTCCACCCCTGGAAGCCGAGGTCCGGCTGTCGCCGGAGAAGGTCATGACGGCAGTGAAGGGGTTAATTGCGCTCTAGTGACATGGTCCGTAGCTGTGTTCCAGCCTACCAAGTCCGCAGCCTCAATCTTTTTCGGGCGAGCCTGTTTCGAGCTCCATCAATCCGGCACCTATGAAACCTCCGTCCACTGGCAGGATCGCGCCGGTAATGAAGCTGGACTGTGTGCTATCGAGCAGAAACAGGATCGCTGTCGCGACTTCATCCGGCGCAGCGTAGCGTCGCATGGGCGTGTGATGCAGGACTGCACGCCGCACCGCCACCGGGTGCATCGCCTGCACTAGTGGCGTGTCGATCGGGCCGGGCGCGACTGCGTTCACTCGGATACCGTAACACGCCAAATCCACCGCCATCACTTGGGTCAATATCGCGACTGCACCCTTGGAGGCGCCATAGGCGGCGCGACCCTTGAATCCGCGCAGACCGGCGATCGATGCAATGTTGACTATGGCGCCTGTGCCCTGGTCTTTCATGATACGTGCTGCAGTGCGCCCGACGATGAACGTGCCAGTCACATTGACATCGAGTACGTTGCGGAATTGCGACACCGACGTGTCGAGTACGTTTATGTCGATGCCGATGCCGGCTGAATTTACGACCCCGTCAAGGCGGCCGAACGCTGCAGCAACGCTCTTGACGGTGGCTTCCACGGCCTGCTCGTCGGTAACATCGAGTACATCAGCCCGCACTTTGTCGCCGTAAGCGTTGCGCAACTTCGTGGTCGCAGTCTGATCACGGTCGAACGCCGCGACGCGCCATCCCGATGCGAGCAGCCGCTCTGTCGTTGCGAGCCCAATCCCGGATGCGCCGCCGGTGACGATCACAGCGCGCGGGCGGATTCCTGTATTCGGCATGGACCGTCCCCCCGCTCTTTGATAGCCTTCTAATCCTGTCACTTTTTCGACCATCCAATCTTACCACGATGAACGCGAATGGTCGCACCGTAAAGGCCTCAAACAAGAGCCGCCAGCATTCGCGTCGGACAAAGTCAACGGAGGAAATGACGATGACGATCAGAACAACTCGTCGCACATTGTTGCTGGCAGGCACCGCCGCTAGCGCGACGATCGCAATGCCGTGGATCGCCAGAGGTGCGGCGGAATTTCAGTTCAAGTACGCTAACAATTCTCCGGTCGCGCATCCGCTTAATGTCCGCGCCGTGGAGGCGATGGAGCGTATCAAAAAGGAAACTAACGGCCGGGTGGAGATCCAGATTTTTCCGAACAACCAACTCGGCTCTGACACGGATATGTTGAGCCAGCTGCGATCCGGCGCGATCGAGTTTTTCACGCTGTCCGGGCTAATCCTCTCTACCCTGGTACCGGTCGCATCTATTAACGGCCTAGGCTTCATCTGGGACAGCTACGATAAGGTCTGGCCAGCGATGGACGGCGGCCTCGGTGCCCACGTGCGCGCGCAAATCGCGAAGTCAGGCCTGCACGCGATGGAGCGGCAGTGGGACAACGGCTACCGGCAGATGACGTCCTCGACACGGCCGATCAAGGGACCGGACGACCTCAAGGGCTTTAAAATCCGTGTCCCACCAAGCCCGCTGTGGACGTCGATGTTCAAGGCTTTCGACGCGTCACCGATGTCGATCAATTTTTCCGAAGTCTACTCGGCGCTGCAAACCAAGGTAGCCGAAGGCCAGGAGAACCCGCTCTCGATAATTTACTTCGCAAAACTGTATGAAGTGCAGAAGTATCTCTCCGAGACCAACCACATGTGGGATGGCTTTTGGTTCCTGGCCAACGGCAAGCTATGGAACGGGCTGCCCGCTGACGTACGCGACGTCATCGCGAAAAATCTCAACAAGTCTGCGGTCGATCAGCGTGCCGACATCTTGAAGCAAAACGAGACGTTCAAGGCCAATCTGGCGGGCAAGGGCATGGAGTTTATTAAGGTCGATCAGAAGCCGTTCCGCGAAAAGCTGCAGGCCGCGGGCTTCTACAAGGAGTGGAAGGGAAAGTACGGCGACGAGGCGTGGTCGGTGCTGGAAAAGTACACCGGCCCGATTTCGTAACCCCCAAGGATCCGCGTCCCTCATGGATTTGGTTCAGAAAGAGGAGGCCATAGTCCCGGCCTCCTCTTTAGCTTCAGCCGCGGTACGCCTCGAACGCTGGCTCGGCCGCATGGTCGAGGTGCCGGTTGCGGTGTTGACTGCTCTAGAAGTGCTCATTCTGCTGGCCGGCGTGATCTCTCGTTACCTGTTCCACAATCCGCTTGTCTGGTCGGACGAGCTTGCCTCGATTCTGTTTCTATGGCTCGCGATGCTCGGTGCGGTGGTCGCATTCCGCCGTGGCGAGCATATGCGAATGTCGACGCTGGTTGCGAGTGCGCCGCCACGCTGGCGCGCCTTCTTCGAAGCTTTTGCAGTGGCGGTAGCGATCGCCTTCCTCGCTCTGATCCTGCATTCGAGCGTTGAATATGCCATCGATGAGGCGGCGGTCGTTACACCCGCCATGGAAATCCCAAATATCTGGCGTGCATCCGCTATTCCGATCGGTTGCGCGCTAATGCTGATCTTCGCGCTATTGCGGCTCGTGCGCGTGGGCGGTCTTGGGCAGGTCATTCTCGCATTGTTAGTCATCGCGGCAATCGGCACCGGCTTGTGGATGCTCAAGCCACTTTTCATCGCGATGGGCAACTACAAGCTTATTGTGTTCTTTGTCTTTCTCGTTGCGGTCGGCGTGCTTGCGGGTGCACCGATCGCTTTCGTGTTTGCAATCGCGACATTCGCCTTCCTCGCCATTACGACGCGGACGCCGCTGACCGTCGTGGTGAACCGCATGGATGAGGGGATGAGCCACATTATCCTCCTCGCCGTCCCGTTATTTGTCTTCCTTGGTCTATTGATCGAAGCGACCGGCATGGCGCGCGCAATGGTGGATTTTCTCGCCAAATTGCTCGGCCATGTGCGCGGCGGGCTATCCTATGTGCTGCTGGGTGCAATGTATCTGGTGTCGGGAATTTCCGGCTCCAAGGCGGCCGACATGGCGGCGGTTGCCCCCGTACTGTTTCCCGAGATGAAGCGGAGGGGCGCAAAACCTGGCGAACTGGTCGCATTGCTCGCATCGTCCGGCGCGATGTCGGAAACGATCCCGCCGAGTCTCGTTCTGATTACCATCGGCTCGGTTACCGGCGTTTCGATCGCGGCGTTGTTTAGTGGGGGCCTGTTACCCGCGCTGGTGTTGGCGCTCGCGCTATGCGTCATCGTCTGGTGGCGCTATCGGGACGACGACCTTACCGGCGTGACGCGCGCCTCATGGAGCGAGGCCGGGCGTGCCTTTGTGATCGCGCTGCCCGGACTTGCGCTGCCGTTTCTCATCCGCGCCGCAGTGGTTGAGGGTGTCGCGACCGCTACCGAAGTATCGACTATCGGCATTGCCTACACGATCATCGTCTGCTTGGTCATGACCCGCAGCTTTCCGATGGCACGACTAGTACCAATGCTGGTCGACACGGCATCGCTGTGCGGTGCGATCCTGCTCATCATCGGCGCCGCGACCGCGATGGCATGGGCGCTTACGCAATCTGGCTTTTCGCGTGATCTCGCCGCTGCCATGACGGGACTACCCGGCGGCGCAGTCACTTTCATGATCGTGTCAATCATCGCTTTTGTGATTCTTGGTTCGGTGCTCGAAGGGATTCCTGCGATTGTGCTTTTCGGCCCGCTGCTGTTTCCGATCGCGCGCCAGATCGGCATCCACGAGGTGCACTATGCGATCGTGGTTATCCTGGCGATGGGAATCGGCTTATTCGCGCCGCCGTTCGGCATCGGATACTATGCGGCCTGCGCTATCGGCCGGGTCAGCCCGGATGACGGCATGCGGCCGATTTGGCCGTATCTGCTCGCATTGTTAATCGGACTTCTTGTCGTTGCGGCGGTTCCGTGGATATCGCTCGGATTCTTGCGATAAACGGTCCAGTACGATTTTAGGAACGCGTATGAGCGGTCATTGACAGCATTTAGAGTGCATGTTGGTCTTTCAAGGATCTATTTTCTGCGGTCGGGAGAAGTCTCCGTGCGTGCACTGAGCCTTGCAGAGGCATTGAAGATTATCGAAGGCACTTTCGCTGCGGCAAAAGCGCATAATTGTCACGCTCTCGCTGCCATCGTTCTTGATGCAGGTGGGAGAATAAAGGCTTTCCAGAAGCAGGACGGAGCCTCCTTGATGCGTTTCGAAATCGCTTATGGGAAAGCTTTTGCGGCGTTGTCGCTGGGGCGCTCCTCACGCATGGTTTTGCAAAAGGCAAAGGAAAAGCCGTTATTCGTGCAGTCTTTGGAGCGAATCGCAGATGGACCAATGTTTTTGGAGGCAGGAGGGCAACTCGTTCGCGACGGCAAAGGAGAAATTGTGGGCGCTATTGGTGTGACTGGCGACATCAACGAAATGGACGACATTTGCGCTATCGCCGGAATTAGCTCCGCCGGGTTTCTAGCCGATGATCATTTCAGTAAAAAGGATCAGCGGCGCCTAAATATTAAGAAAAACCCAACGCTGAAAGACCCTCGCAGAAAACAGCGGAGCACCCGCAAAAAGTAGGGGGCTAATCTTTGCTTGCGGGTGCGTTCAGCAATCCGCCAATCGCGAGCCGTGTAATGAGTTCGGTGGAATAAGGGGCCATTTCAGAACTAATTTCCAAAGCCATGTGTCCTACAAGGCAACATATCCGCCGTAGTGAAGGACGACTGTTATTGGGCCAAAACGAAACTGCTCGGTTTTGACTGGGTGACGGCTTGGCAATCGCGGTCGCCCCATGCAAAACCCCCGGTCAGCGCCTGCGAAGAAGGGCAACGAGGAGAGTGAAATGAGCCCCGGTCGATTTAACGGTTCGACGGAGTTGTCCCATCCGGCGATGGTTCGTTCGGCCACGCTACGCTGCATCGTCGTCACACTGATCCTTTTCGGTCTCGGCACATCTATCGCGCTGGCTGGCGAAATTCGCGTCCTTGCAGCGGTCGCGATGCAAGATCCGCTCGATCGCCTAGCTGCGGCGTTCACCCAGGCGACCGGCCACAAGGTCGAAATCAGCTACGGACTAACCGGGCCGATGCTTGCCGACATCAAGGCCGGAAAGCCGGTGGATGTTGTCGTGCTGCCGGAGGCTGGACGAAAGGGCCTGGAAGATGCGGGTTTGTTGGTGTCGCAAACTCCGGTTTCGGTGAGCCTGGCAGGGGTCGGCGTGCCGACCAATGCGCCGTTGCCGGACATCTCGTCTCTGGAAAAGTTTGAAGCGTTCCTGCGCTCGGCCCCATCGGTGTCTTACACGGACCCCAAGAGTGGCGGAGCGTTCGGGCAGAGCTTCGACCGCACGCTCGTCGAACTCGGGCTCGCAGACGAGGTTCGCCGCAAGGCGTTGCTGGTAAAGGGTAGCCACCAGATTGTAGCGGCGGTGGCGCGCGGAGAAGCCGCGGTTGCGATCAGCTTCAAGAGCGCGATCGTGACGACTCCAGGTCTGAAGTTCGCCGGCATCCTGCCGCCTCCATTCGACAACCAGGAGCCGTTTTCAGCGGCCGTGCTCAAGACCGCGGCGTCGCCTGACATCGCCCGAGCTTTCATTGCGAGCATGATTACGCCGGAAGCGCGAGCGATCTGGAAGGAGCTGGGCTTCGTGCCGGCCGGCGCCTCGGCCCACTGAAAGGCCTCCGGCCGCTGGTTATGTGTACTAAAAACTCCATCCGGAAATGATTTCAGAATTCGGAGTTTAAATTCCCTGATCGCGGACCAAAATTCCCTGTTCTTCAAAAATATTTCCCTGTTCTTTTGAGTAGGGAATTGAGCCGTAAGTTCATGAGTTTCCTCGCGTGTCAGCGGCTACGATCGCGCCAACCAGCGGGACTTGACGAATTTCCCTGTTATTTTCCCTGTTAGCAGGGAATTCGATAGTGGAGACAGGTTCGACTGCGACTGCGTCCACCACCGCACCCCTCGTTGATTTGTCGCGCCAAATTAAGAGAGATTTGATTCCAATGAATTGCGAGTTGATTTCCAAGGTTTTGCGCTGGATGAACGCGGATTCGCAGAATGGCAGGTTACGGAACATCGCGAGACGCGGTTCATCCGCTCATCGCGGCCTTGATGGTTTCTACGGTTGCGCCCGGAGCACGCGCTGCCGCGATGATACGGGCTTCTTTATTCGTCAGTAAATCTAGCGCGCCGCGCATCGCTGAAATCTTGTCCATCGGCACGACGACCGCACCGTGACGATCGGCGTGGATCAGGTCGCCATTTTGAACGGCCATGCCGTGCACCGTGACTTGACCGCCGAAATCAACGACATGCACAAAGGCGTGCGAGGGTGCGACTGCGCCGGCCAGAAGCTGAAAACCAGCCGCGATCATCGGAATATCGCGGACGCAGCCATTGGTCACGACACCGTGGCAACCGAGCGCCTTGTGCACGTTCGATTGCACCTCGCCCCAGAAGGCGCCGTAGCCTGCGGGATCGTCAAGATCTTGAATCACCATCCAGCTCGGATTGGGCGGTGAGGCAACGTAGTCGAGATAATCCTGGCGCTTTTGCATATATCCCTGACCGCCGAGCGAAACTGGATCCTTGGCACGCATGGTCACGGTCTTAGCGAAGCCGACCTTAGGCGGAAGATCGGGGAAAGGGCAATGCAGGTGCCGCGTCGTGTAGCCATAGCCGCGTCGCTCGGGCGCGACGGTTTCGATCACATTGCAAACGGTCGGCGTGTCTATGGACTCCAGAAATGCAATATCTTCTTTGCTTAATGGCATGGTGGTTCCCATTTTTGTCCGGCTGTGTCGCATCCTAATCGAATAAACCGCTCTTAGTGGCGTTCTCGGTCAGCAAGAGGTTTCCTATCGCGATCAATAGATCTGCGAGGTGTCACCTGTGAATTCCATCTGACAATAATGGGCGCCGTGGAACTGCGCCGCGATTCCGTTTTCTTTCACGCCTAGGGCCAAGATCTCAGCTGCGAATATTTCAGAATCGTCCTCGGGCCGATAATCGAGAAACTTTACGTTCGTATTATCCCAGCGGCTGCGTAAGTTGTTGGAAACGCCGTACACAGTCACAAAGTGATAGTTCGGGTGGTCGATACAGCGTCGCACGAGTTGCACCATGTCGCGGTGACTGATCCAGGTGAGCAATTGCCGTGCGTCCACGGGCCGATCGGGCGTGCGGAAGGTGCCGATGCGAAGACACGCAACGCTTAAACCGTGCTTATCAGCATAAAGGCGGCCAACCGCCTCGCCGAACACTTTCGACACCCCATATCGTGAGTTTGGCCTGGGATCGACGGTATTGTCGATGAAGCGCTCACGTCGATGAAATCCAACGGCGTGGTTTGAGCTGGCAAAGATCACGCGCTTGACGCCGCAGCGCCGCGCTGCTTCGAACACGTTGTAGCAGCCCTCAATATTTAAATGCAGCACTGTCTCCCAAGCGGCCTCCTCAGGCACGCTGGCCAGATGCACGACGCAGTCAATTTGCGACATGGCTCGCTCCAACGCGGCCAGATCTCGGATATCAGTCGTTGTTAGGTCTTCGCCGGCCGCGGCGGTGCCGAGCGGGGCTATGTCGGCGAGGCGAATAAGCGAATAGCTGCTGCGTAGGCCCAGGCGCAATGCGTTGCCGATTTTGCCGGCGGCACCGGTGATCAAGATACGTGTCATGGCGTACTCTGAAAGGTCTGTTTGCAGGGGGACAGGCGCCACCTGTTTGGTTGTGTCATCAAACCGGCATTTGGCGTCCTTGGACTAAGGTGGAGGGCGCTGGACTAACAGTTGTCGCCCGTCTGGCTTCGCCAAAGCGACGTTCGTAGGCTCGGATATAGGCTGCGGGCGATGGTTCCAGATGGCGCCGTGTAAGCGTGGTCAGTGCGTCGCGATCCGAGTTCCGCAATGCAGCGATCATGTCGACATGGTCACGCCGCGCGCGATCGAGCGCATCCGGGAAGGCATTGGCATATGAACGGATGCCGTAGACCTTTTGTGCGAGTTGTTCGATTGCCTCGATGAGGCAAGCATTGCCGCACAACGCAAACAAAGTTCGGTGAAAATAAAGGTTGCTATAAAATACCGTCAGCAAATCACCGCTGTCGATTGCAGCGCTATGCTTGCGCTGAATATCATCGAGCTTGTCGATTTCACTACGCACCACGGGGAATGGCAGAATTCGAACGGCCATGACCTCTAATTCTTCGCGTACCGCATAGATTTCCGTCACTTCACTCGGCGTGAGATCGCGCACAATCGCGCCGCGGTTCGGAATTCGTTGGATGATGCCCTTTTTTTCGAGTTCGAAGAAAGCAAGTCTTACGTCGGCACGATGCGTATTGAATTGTTCGCAGAGATCCTGCTCGATCAGCCGCTCCCGAGGGTGACGCCGACCCAGCACGATGTCCTCCTCCAAGCGCGTCGCGATAACACCGGCAATGGCAGGCTGCCGCGCACGGCGCTTAGCCGGAACACTGGCGGCCCGCGTCGGCGACCTGTGCCGAAGTTTTCTGCTGGCGGCCATTGACTACTCTCGCAATTCCTCGGGGTTATGAAACCCAGCCTTAGACGTCTGAAATTATGACGACGCCTCGCGGACCATGATTAGGCTCGCGAGAAGTTATTGCGCTTGTTAAGTCAAAACTATGATGTTTGCAATCTTAGATATAATATTGTATACAATTTTTGACGCATAATCGGGGGGCCCGGGGCAGTTCTACAATTGCATCGATAAACGACAAGAATGGCAAAGAGTCTCGTCACGGACCGCGCCGAACAAAATGATCAAATTAACGCCACAGGGAGGCGAAGATGAAAAAGAGCCGAGGTCAGACGCCGACAAAGTCGCTACGCCGCAGAGACTTCCTCATCAAGGCAGCCGGAGGCGCGCTTGCCACCTCCGCGTTCGGTGCGATCCCACTCAGAGGCTGGGCGGCAGAGCCGGTCAACATCGGCGGACTTTACCCGGTGACTGGAAGCTTCGCGCAAATCGGGCAGGCTTGCGTCAATGCCGCCAAGCTCGCGGTCGAGATGGTCAATGAGGCCGGCGGTATCAAGTCGCTCGGCGGCGCTAAACTCAACCTGATCCTCTCTGACGTGCAAAGCGACACCACCGTAACGCGCACAGAGACCGATCGCCTGATCAGCGGCAACAAATTGGCGGCAATTCACGGCTGTTACGCCAGCGCATTGACGCTCATCGCGAGCGAGGTGGCCGAACGGGCCAAGGTCGCGATCATTACCGGTTCCAGCACAGATATGCTCAACAAGGGCCGCCACTACACGTTCACGCCGTTTGCCCGCGCCTCGCAGTTTGCCAAAGCGCAGCTGCAAATGTCTAGGCTCGTGAGCGATAAGCCGAAGGTGGCCGTGGTGTTCGAGAACACGGCGTTCGGCACCTCGACATCCAACGGGCTTAAGGAACAGGCTCCTAGCGAAGGCGTGGAGGTCGTCCTGTTCGAACCGTATTCAGCCGGCTTCGCCGACGCCGGTCCGCTTCTCAACAAAGTTAAGGCCTCCAGCGCGGACATGCTGTTCGCCGTGTCCTATCTTAACGACCTCATCCTGATCGTGCGCACGGTCAAACAGATCGGACTCAAGATCGGAATCAACGGAGGCTCGGGCGGCTTCGTCGTTCCGGACTTCTACAAGAATGTCGGCGCACTGGCGGAAGGCCTACAGGGCGTGGCGCATTGGAATCACGACGTTGACGCCAATGCGCAGAAAGTGAACGCCGTATACAAGAAGCGGTACGGGGAGTTTCTGTTCGAATACGGCGGTGGATTGGTCGCGCAGACATTTATGCTCGCCGATGCAATCGAGCGGGCGCAGTCGGCCGATCCGCAAAAGGTGCGTGATGCACTGGCCGCGCTTGACGTCTCGTCGGGTTACGCAGCGATGGCCCCGGGTGGGAAAGTCAAGTTTGGCCCGGACGGCAAGAACATCTACGGCCACCCGGTCGGGGTGCAATGGCAGCACGCCGATCTGGCGAGTATCTTCCCCAAGGCAGATGCGCGTGCCCCACTGATGAAATCCTAAGCGTCGTAACCGGCGATGTTTGAAACAGTGGTCCAGGCCGTCATCAACGGCCTGCTCATCGGCGGGATTTATGCGCTTGTCAGCATCGGTGTGACGCTGATCTTCGGCGTCGTCAAGATCGTGAACTTCGCTCAAGGCGAGTTCGTGATGATCGGCATGTATATCAGCTACTTTCTTTCGACTTACTTCGGAATAGATCCCTTGCTGTCGCTAACTATCTCCATGCCGGCCCTCTTTGTGATCGGCGTGGGGTTGCAGCATTTCTTGGTCCGAAGGGTTCTCGGGCTCGGCGATATGCCGCAGATCTTCCTCACCTTCGCGCTGTCCTTGCTGTTGATGAATGTCGCGTTGCTGCTGTTCACGGCCAATTACCGAACCCTGCACACATCTTACTCGGACCTGGCCCTTCATTTCGCTGGGCTTTACGTGCCGGTGGCGAAACTCGTCGCCTTCATCCTGGCGATGGTGCTGAGCGGCATTCTCTGGGTGTTCCTTCACTCTACCGATATGGGCAAGGCAATGCGCGCCGCCGCGCAAAAGCCCGAGGTGGCGATGCTGATGGGCATCAACCCCGATCGCGTCTTCTGCGTTGCGACCGGGGTATCCCTCGCGCTGGCCGGCGCCGCCGGCTCGCTGCTCATGCCGTTCTATCCGGCGTCGCCGACGGCCGGCCAGGTGTTCGTGCTGATGGCCTTTGTCGCCGTTGTCCTGGGCACGCTGGGCAATATCAAAGGCGCGCTCATTGCCAGCCTGATGATGGGCATCGCCGAGTCGCTCGGCATCCAGTTCGTCGGTGCCGATTCCGGTTTGATCGTCGTCTTCGCAATGCTGCTGTTGACGCTGGCTTTCCGGCCGAGCGGCCTGGCCGGCGGGAGTGCCCGCTGATGCAACGGCTCAGTATTCCCGCGTTGATCGGGCTCGCAGCGCTTGCGGTGGTCCTTATCGTGCTGCCTCTCGTCGTAACCAGCCACTTCGCCGTCGACATCTGCATCAGGATTCTGCTGTTCGCATTCATCGGCGTGGCCTGGAACCTGATGGGTGGCTACGCCAAGCAGCTTTCGCTCGGCCACGCCGCCTATTTCGGATTGGGCGCATACACCTCGACGATCATGCAAATCAAATTCGGAATCTCGCCTTGGATCGGCATGCTCGCCGGCGGGGTCGTCGCCATGCTGGCGAGCCTGCCAATCGGCGCCTTGTGCTTCCGGCTGCGCGGACCGTATTTCGCCATCGCTACGATCGCCACGGCGCAGGTTCTGATGCTGCTGTTCCTCAAATTTCGCGATTTCGCCTGGGGCGCCGAGGGAACGACCATCCCGAACCTCGGCAATGCGCCGCTAATGATGCAGTTCGAGGCGAAGGCGCCGTACTACTACATCGCGCTGGCTATGCTGGCGCTTGGACTTGCCATCACCTATCGCATCGAGCGCTCGTGGATGGGATTTTACTTGGTCGCCATCGGCGAGGATGAAGACGCGGCCGAAGCCGTCGGCGTGAACGCGCCGCAAGTCAAACGCAATATCTACATGATCAGCGCGTTCCTGACGGCGTTGGCGGGCACCTTCTATGTCCAGTATATCTATTTCATCGATCCGAACACTGCGTTCAATTTCAGCATTTCGGTCGAGGCAGCGTTGGTCTCGATCGTCGGCGGCATAGGGACGTTGTGGGGGCCGGTCATCGGCACGATCTTGCTTGAGGTTACGTCGGCGCTGTTGCAAAGTTGGCTCGGCAGCGGCCTCGGCGGAGTGCAACTGACTGTCTACAGCTTCATTTTGATCTCCGTCATCCTGTGGCGGCCGACCGGTCTGCTCGGCGTTTTCACCGACGCCTATAAATGGATTGTGCGCGCACCGCCGGCGCGAGAGGCTGCGGTCGATGGCTGAAGCGCTCGTCGTCCGTAACCTCAGCAAACGGTTCGGCGGATTGCGCGCCGTCCAAGACTTGAGCTTTTCGATCACTGAAAACGAAACCGTCGCGCTGATCGGGCCGAATGGCGCGGGCAAGACGACGAGCTTCCACCTGATCACCGGCTTCCATCGGCCCGACGAAGGTTCGGTCACCGCTTTTGGCCGCGAGATCGTCGGCTTGCGACCGCATGATATTTGCGCGCACGGATTGGCGCGGACATTTCAGGTAGCCAGACCTTTTGGCGGCATGACGGTGTTGGCGAATGTGGTAACCGGCGCGTTTCTGCGCGACAAAAGGCCTGCGACCGCGCGCGCGAAGGCCTACGAAGCGATCGAATTTGTCGGATTGTCGGCCAAGGCGCACACGCCGGCGCGTAATTTGACGACGATCGACCAGCGGCGACTAGAAATGGCGCGGGCGTTGGCGACAGAGCCGCGGATTCTGCTGCTTGATGAGGTTATGGCGGGCCTCAATCCATCAGAGATCGATCAAGCCGTCGCGCTGGTGGGCAAGTTGTCGAAGCGCGGGCTGACTATAATCATCGTGGAACACGTGATGCGTGCTATCATGGCCGTAGCGCGTCACATCGTGGTTCTCGATCACGGACAAAAGATTGCGGAGGGCAGCCCGAAAGAGATCGTCGAGAACCAGGAGGTGGTTCGCGCTTATCTGGGATCCGGCTATGTGCACATCGCAACGCCGGGAGAAGCGTAGTGTTGTCCCTATCCGGAGTGAGCGCCAGTTATGGCTCGGTCCCTGCGATCAGCGATGTTAGCATTGACGTCGGCGAAGGCGAAGCCGTCGGCCTTTTGGGCGCCAACGGCGCCGGCAAAAGCACCACTTTACGTGCCATCTCGGGGCTGGTGCGGCTGACCTCGGGGACGATCACGTTTTCCGGAACCACCGTCGGTTCGCTACCGCCTTACAGGGTCACCGATCTCGGCATCGCTCACGTGCCCGAGGGCCGTCAGGTATTTCCCGAAATGACGGTGCAGGAGAACCTGGAGATCGGCGCGTACGTCCCCCGTGCCAAGGCCGAGCGCAGTCACACGCTCGAGCTTGTTTTCAGCATCTTCCCGGTGCTGGCGGAACGGCGAAAGCAACTCGCCGGAACGATGAGCGGCGGCGAACAGCAGATGCTCGCCGTCGGCCGCGGTCTGATGCTGAAGCCACGTTTGCTGATGCTGGACGAGCCATCGCTCGGCCTCGCGCCGGTCATGGTCGATGTCACTTTCCAGAAGATCCAGGAAATCCATGCCATGGGCACCGCAATTTTGCTCGTCGAACAGAATGTTAGCCGCGCGTTGACGCTGGTGCAGCGGGCCTATGTGTTGGAAAGCGGCAAGGTAATCATGCACGGCACCAGCGCAGAATTGGCAAACAATAAGCGGGTGCAATCGGCATATCTGGGCATTTAGAGGCAATAAGGCATTGATCTGAACGCTGAGTACTTCCGAAACGAATGCGGGTCGACTAATGGTCGACCCGCATTCTTTATTGATCGTCAGCTTGCAGCAAGTGATTGCAACGTCGGGCAGGTGCGCTAAATTTGTGGCCGCCGCCCATACGGAGGAAGAATGCTCAATTCAGGTCCTACTCTTATGCCGAGCCTAGAGCAGTAATTTGCAGCTAAATAGCGGCAATATATGAGTGTTTTAAATGAGTTAGATAGCTTGCAGGGATTGGTTTGAAATCCGCTACCCCACGATTATCGACGGACTCACGTGTGGTCCTCAAGACCGCGGGGGCATCTCAAATCTGGCGCAACCCCTTGATTGCGGGATCATCAGCTCCCACTGGGCAGGCCCGCGGCAGCGAGGTCGCGCAGGAGCCGGGTAACGATTTTTGGGTCGTAGATTTGCAATTCCAGCATGCGGCGTGGATTATCGCGCCACTGCGGTTGCAACTCGATCAGACGATTGATCGCTTTGCGCGCCTGATCCGCATTCCCGGCATCGTTCTCTGTGATTGCGCGTGCTACTAGACCAAACGGAAAACTGTTCGTAGTGATCTGCTCGGCATCAAACCTAGCCGCATTCATGTCGCCGCCGAGATAGCTGCCGAGAAACATAAAGAAGTTTTGCCAGGACGGACGGATCTCACTGTTTTCACTGGCTCGTCGCAGCATCGCCATACCACGTTCGACCTCACCGGTCATGACCAGCCGTCCGCCGTATCCGCCGACCGTCAGCATATCGTATTTGTTAAGTTCCATCGCCTTGTCGCCGGCCGCAAAGGCAGCGGCTAAATCGTGGCGGCTGTACAGAACCACCATCAGGTCTTGATAGGCATGGCTACTCGCCGGATTGAGTTCGATAGCCCGCCGTGCCGCGCGTAGCGCGCGGTCAAGTTCAGACGGTTCGCCCGCTGGCGTGTCATAGCCCACTGTGTAATCGCGGTTATAGATGACGGCCAGGGTTTCAAACCCGATGGCGAAACCCGGATCGATCGTCGTTAGATGTTCCAGACAGGCGCGGACGCTTTCGTAGGCGGCTCGGTCGAAACTACGAAACGAGTCGGTGGCCTCAAGACTGCAGCGATAGCGTGGGTCCATCACGGTCGAATTGCGGTATTTGATAAGGTCGTGGGAGCGAATGACTCCATAGGACTGCAACAATGTGTTGGCGACCGTGGCGACAATGTTATCGTCACCTGCGCTCTGGTTGATCGCGTTTGTTGGACGTTTGAATGTGCGTGACCAGACGATCGTACCCTCGGCGGTGTCGACCAATTGCAGCCGGATATCTGTGATGGTGTCGTCGTATTCAATAGAACCTGACAGGCGATAATCGGCGCGTGACTGCGCCGGCGACTGCGCGGCCGATGTGCCGGATACCACGCCATTGCCTGACGAAGAGGCGGATATGACATTGATATAATCGAAGTGAGAAAACGCATCCCTCAGCTTTTCGGTCAACGAGCCGGCCAAGATCATGCCAGACTGGGAAGCACGGTCTACGTGCAACGGTTCAACCTCGATCGTCGGCATACCGTTGCCGGGCGGCAAACTGCTTACGGACGGCTGCGTGCCGATGCTCCCTGTCGTTGCCGGAAACTGCGAACCGGAATTACTGTTATATCTGGGCAGAAGAAACAGGGCGAGCAAGCCGACACCAACGACCGCCAAGATCGCCGCCATGCCCGCCACAAGACGCCGCAGGCGGCGAAGCGGGACGAAGGGCTCTCCCGCGGGCACTGCCGCCGACATGCTTACACCGCGGCGGCGAAAAGTTGGGACATAGTGTCCAACCGGCAGATTTATGATTACGGGGTCGTTCAGCCCAGGCCCCGAATAATAGAGTCCCAGCGCCCGACGCAGGCGCGTGGCCTCCACTCGCACAATTGGATCGAACTGTGGATTGAACTTGACGCCGCGCCGCAGCACTTCGACACCAATCGTGTAGCTCTTGATGCGGTCACTATTGCCGTGCAGCACGGCTTCCACGACAAAGCTCAAGAACGAGCTAATCTGCGGTGATGCAAGGAAGATCGTGCTGGTAACAATCCGATCAAGCTCCTGACGTGCCTCATCCGGCGTCGGCACATCGGAGATGGGCTCATGCTCGGTCATGCGATGCCTGTCAAAATCGAGGCTGGGACGACTCAACTGCCGTCGCTTTCTCCCATGGTTCGATTACCTGCATCACGACCGATCAGATCGGACTCGGACAAGGTCTTGGCAACACTTGAGGCGGTAATTTCTTACCGAGATCACGAATTTGTGCGAATGCCCATCGCGTTCAATTTATGCGCGTCCACGGTGTTGGGTGCGGCATTGATTGGCTTCAATTGGGACATGCCGTTTTAGTCGCGATAGGGACATGTGAACGCCGGCAAAAGTTCCAATGTTATGGGCGATAAGCGATCAATGCAGTGAGCGCCAGCCAATTTCCGCTCTTGGCTCAATAGACTGCGTAATCGGCAGAATTTAGCATGTGAACTACTGTAAGTTTCTTTTCAGCCGCACAACATAACTGCATACCTGCCGAAGCTGCCGCATTGGGTCATCCAAATCTCGGCAAAGGCAGGGCTTTATGTTCAGTGGCAAAACCGCCGACTGCGAGGCTATCGCAGCCCGTTGTGCCGACACTGCCGGGCCGACAGTGGCGTTGGATGGTTATGTTCTCACGATCGGCGTCGTTGCGCGGATGTTCAAGATTTCCCCGCTGGCGGTATGGCTATTTGAATTGCGCGGCCTGATCTGCCGCCATCGTTGCGGCAATGCACGGGTGTTTAGCTGGTCCGATTGCGAGCGGCTTTCATTGCTGGTGAAGGCTCACGATGCCGGTCTTGCCGTCCGCGAGTTGGCGGCGGTGATCAGGGGGATGAACGAGCAGGCGTCGGATCCAGTCGTCGACTACGGTCGGCGGCAATGCCTATCGCTCATTCACAATCTTGAAATCCACAAGCAGTTAATCGGCGACCTGCTGGAAGAGCTTTATCGGATCGATTGGGAGTTTTCGGAACGGCTCGGCGTTGAGGGCTATCTTGAAAGAAGATCACGCCTCTTCGCTTGAGGTTAAATCTATGTTTCTCCTGGGTGTGTGTACCAAAAATCTTATCCGTATTGATTGGCCGAAGGAATCGCCTAACCTCAGCGCACCATGATCGCGCTGCTAGGTTTCCTGCTGGCCGTCTTGGCCGCGCCATTCAAGTCGAAGAGCTGGCTTGAAGCCGAGAACGCGGCGCTCCGACATCAATTGATCGTTCTGCGGCGTAGTGTGCAGGGTCGGGTCCGGCTCACAAACAGCGATCGCTGGTTCTTTATCCAACTGTATCGCTGGTTTCCATCGATTTTGAAGGCCCTCACGATCGTCCAACCTGAGACGCTTGTGCGATGGCATCGGGCGGGCTTTCGCCGTTACTGGCGTCGGAAATCCCGCCCATGGGGAGGCGGCCCCAGATTGATGCGGACCTGCGGGCGCTGATCCGGCGGATGAGCATGGAGAACCCGCTTTGGGGAGCGCCGCGTATTCATGGCGAACTGCTCAAGCTTGGGTTCGAAGTCGCCCAGTCGAGCGTTGCCAAGTACTTGGTGAGGCGGCGCGGACCGCCAAGCCAAGGATGGCGCACCTTTTTGCGCAACCATGCGCCGAACATTGCCGCCATGGATCTGTTCGTTGTCCCGACCATTGGTTTCAACCTGCTCTATGCCTTCGTCATCGTCCGTCTGGACCGCAGAGACTTGGTCTGGATCAACGTCACAGCAAACCCAACGGCGGAATGGATTGCGCGCCAGCTAACCGAGGCGTTCCCTTGGGATGACGCTTCACGCTACCTCATCCGTGATCGGGATCGGATCTATGGCAGCATTGTCACACGCCGAATGCGCGCCATGGGAATCCGGGACAAGCCTACCGCGCCAGCCTCGCCTTGGCAGAACGGGTTTGCTGAACGGCTGATCGGATCGGTCCGGCGCGAGTGTGTGGACCATTTCGTCGTCTTGGGCGAGGCACATCTGCGCAGTATCCTGCGAACCTATGCTCACTACTACAATGAGATCAGAACGCATCGGTCGTTGGACAAAGATACGCCTGTCTCTCGCCCCGTTCACCCAATCGGATCAATAAATTCACATGCAATTCTTGGGGGACTTCATCACCACTACGTCCGGGTTTAGGTTTTCGGTACACACAAGAGGCAATGGAGAAAAAGGCAGAACAGGAGGGCTCAAATGGCGGTCGCCAGGATGAGTCAACCGACAGCAGTTATCAATAACTCGTGGTGCGCAGCTTACAGTTAAATTCAAATCGCACTTGATGAACGCGGATTCGCAGAAGGCAGATTACGGAACACTGCAGCAGGCGGTGGACGAAAGCGGAAGGTTTATGGCGTCGCCTCGTCGTGCAACGCCGGATTCTGGGATAAGAATATGGCCAGACTGGCGATATCAGCGTCGCTCAGACGACGCGCAATCTTAGTCATGATCTGATCCGGATCATTGTGGCGACGTCCATCGCGAAAATCCGTAAGTTCTTTGGCGATGTAGAAGTCGCGTTGGCCGGCAATCCTAGGCGCTTCGACCGGGGGGCCGCCGAACAACCCCAATTGGGCAGTGCTATGGCACGACAGACACGCCTTCATGCCGCCGGTGCCGAGCAGTGCTAATTTTCGCGCCCGCTCGAGATCGGGTTTGGCATCGATGGTGATCTTGGGCCACCGCGGCGATTGATGTGAGAACCAGTCTGCGACACGCGGGATGTCATCAACGTTCAGTTCGGTCGCCGTCTTCTGCATCTGGCCGCCGTCGTTCTTACGGCGGCCGGCACGGAAGTCCTCAATCTGCTTGATGATATAAGTTTGCTTCTGGCCGGCCAGACGCGGAAACTTGATACGATTGCCGGCGCCATCTAGGCCATGACATTCGCCGCACATATCCCAAGGCTCGACACCGGTCATATCAAGCATGTCGGCACGGCCGCGGCTAGCTGCCAAAAACACGCCGGTCGTAACAAAGACGGCCACGGCGAGTGGCCATCGCGCCCAATGCATTGCCATGAAGCGAGCCTCATTGGTTCTGTTGCTCGAAGGCCTTCAGGCTCTCGGCTCGGATATGTGCGATGCATTGACGCTTCAACTCGGCGAATGTCGGTTCGGCAATCACTTCAGGGGCGCGCGGCCTCGGTAGATTGACCACGAAATCCGCGATGATCTGTCCTGGGCTCGCGCTCATGATGAGCACGCGATCGGCCAAGAATATCGCTTCGTCGATGTCGTGTGTGATGAAAAGCACTGTTGTGCCGAATTCGTCCCAGATGTTGAGCAGATTCTCCTGCATCATCAAACGAGTTTGGGCATCAAGTGCACCAAACGGTTCATCCATCAAGAGGACGCGCGGGTAGTTGGCGAGCGCGCGGGCAATTCCCACCCGTTGCTGCATACCGCCCGACAATTCTAGGGGGTAACGGTTGGCGAAACGAGAAAGTCCGACCATTTCAAGAAATGTATTCGCGACCGATTCTGAATCTGTGCTCGACTGTCCCGTGACCTTCGGCCCGAACGCGATGTTCTCCTTTACCGTTTTCCAAGGAAACAGCGAATATTGCTGAAACACCATGCCGCGGTCGGGTCCCGGACGCGTCACTAACTCTTGATCGACGCGCACTTCGCCGCTATTGGGCTTCACATAGCCAGCGACTGTATTGAGCAAGGTGGATTTGCCGCAGCCGGACGGTCCGAGAATACAGACGAACTCGCCTGGTTCGATGCGGATCGATGTTTTTTCGATCGCCTTATGGGCCTTACGGCCCTTGCCGAAAACGATCGTGACACTATCGATCTCGACGAGACCGGAATTAACCTTGTGGCGCGGCGACGTGCGGACTGCCGTAGTTTTGATGGGCATTGAGGTGACGGCGCTCAGCAAGGTACAACTCCTTGTGGCGATGCTAGCGGCGTGCGATCAACTGCGGGACGCCCTTCTTCACGCGCAATCATCAAGGCTGAGACGACGAGTGCGGCGATCCCGAACAAAAACGCCGCTAATCCATACGGCTCGAGTGCGAAGGCCGCCGAAGTCTCGACGCCAATAACAGCGAGGCTACCGACCCAAGACGGGGCCGCGCAGCAGGCAACCGAGAAAACCGTGGCGTTGGTCAGGCTGGCGCAGAGCGCTCCGGCGCTGGTCAGCAAGCCGAACCGGCATGCTTGGGTGCATTGCTGTGCAGTAGAGCCCAGCGATTTCCGATCAGCGACAAGACCGACATTTAGGCCAATCAAGGCGCCCGTCAACGATACCAGCACGAGCTTGTGTGGTATGATCGACAGGCTCCATTCGGCGATTCCGTGGCCGTATTCGAAATCTATATGGCCGATCTCGAGTAGCCACTCGTTGCCGATGATTGCCAGCATGTCGCGGACCGAGCTTGTGCTGACGACAATACGACGCACATTGGCAACCCAGTCGTAAAGCGTGACGTAGTTCGGCAGGTGGCCATATTTAACAACGAGGACCGCGAGGATCGCGAAATAGAAGAAAATCGGAAAACCAAGGGCGAAGCCGATGATCAGCCGGCGCCGGCGGCGGAGTCCGTCGACGGCGATCCGCAGTGATCCAGCCCCACGGTACATCGAACGAAGGGGGAGGATAGTCATCGAGGCTTCCTCTGCCAGGACAGCAAGGGCCTGGTAAGCAAGCGCACCGCCATTGTGGACAACGTGCCGAGCCCACCGATCACCAGCATGCCGACCACGATGTCGGGGTAGTTGATGAGGGAATAGGCGTTCCAAGTGAAATAACCGATGCCGTATTGGCCGGAGATAATTTCGCCAGCGAGCAGTGAAAACCACGAAACGCCCATGCCGATGGCAAGCCCGGTGGCGATCGACGGCAGCGCGGCAGGCATCACAACGTGCCAGAAGATGTCCAGCGGAGACGCACCAAGCGATTGCGCCGCGCGCACCAGCACCTCGGGCGTCTGCTCGACGCCGTGCACGGTATTGAGCACGATCGGAAACAGGGCGCCGAGGAATGTGATGTAGATAATTGACGATTCTTCTGTCGGCCACATTAGAATAGCGAGCGGAATCCACGCGACTGCAGGAATTGGCCGTAGGATCTCGATATAGGGAACAACAAGGACGCGCACGAGCTTCGAGCGTCCCATCAGCACACCGAGAAAGATCCCGACGAACGTCGCAAGCGAAAAGCTGATTAGGATGCGTTCCATGCTGACCATAATGTGGATGTAGAATTTTGTTTCGTGGGCCTGCTTGACCAAGGCCATGAGCACCACTAGTGGCGCCGGCACGTTTTCGAACTTGATGAAGAATTGGAATTTGTAGACGCAGGCGAAATGCCAGATCAGAAGGCCGCCAGCCAGCGACATGAGACGTGCCGCCCAGCTGCGCGCCAGGCCTGACCAATCGATATCATCCGTCCACCGGACCGTCGGTTCGTTCGGCACATGCGCTTCGTTCATGGCTGGTCCGGCAATGTGCGTATCGCCGCTCAGGGCGGTGATCGCTCGTGCGACCGTCGCATCATCGGCCTCGGGCGCCGACGCTAGCGTCAAATTTTTTATTGCCGGTGCGGCCTGCATATCGAGGGTGGCTCTCTATGTGTCTCGACAGCTTCGGACCCGCTGCGCCTGCAGCGGGTCCGAATCTGCCAGTATTACGAGGAGAACGAGCCCCATGCTTGGTCAAAGGTCATCACCGTGCCGCCAACTTTGCTGGCGTAGGCGGCTGCATCGCCCTTGAGGAGGAAGGTGGAGAACTCGCCACTCGGTGCCTTCACGTAGAAAGCCGACTTGCCGAACACCTTCAGTCCGGTATCCTTGTCGTAGACATAGGTGGCGTTCAGCTTGGCGCCTTCGGCGTTATACTTGGCGACGGCCTTCAGGAACTCGGCCATAGTCGGGTAGCTTTTTATGCCGTCCCGAGCGTGCCAGATCTCCATTGGAAAGCCGGCAAACTGCTTGGGATCGACGATCTGGGCTTTCTGCTTCGCGTAATCTAGGCCCATATCCTTATAGGCAGCCTTGACATAGGTTTCGGTAATCCAGGCGTCGAAGTCGAGCGGCGGACTCAGCTTTTCCTTTTGCAGAACGGTTTGGTCGAATTTCAAGGCATCGATCCAAGCAGGCTTGATGGTTGGTTCGAGAGTCAAAAGGCCGCCTTTCGAGAAGTACAGATAGAGGACCTCCTTCTCGACACCGGACCACTTCTCCATCATCTCAACCGCACGCATCGGATCGGCCTTGATCCACTGGCCGGCGTCGTAGACCGCCTCGATAAACGCGACGACGATCTCGGGATTTTCCTTGGCGAAGTCCTCGCGCACGACAACGCCGTGCAGATAGGGGACGCCGGTTTGCGAGCCGTCATAGATTTTCCGGCCGGTGCCGCGATATTCCATGATTTCCGACCAGGGGCAGAAATCGGCGTGCGCGTCGATTTTGCCTGTGGAGATATTAGCTGCACCGACCGCCGGAGCTTGATTTTTCAAGGCATAGGCCGATGTCGGAATCTTGGCGTCCTGCATAGCCTTGAGCAGCATGCCCCAAGAGGCGGAACCAATCGGTGTCGAGATCGCCTTGCCCTTGAGATCTTCGATCGAATAAAAGTTCGAGGCCACCGGCACGACGATACCGTTGCCGGAACCTCTCAGGTTATAGCCGGTGCCGGCGACGTAGAGGCTGCGCAGGCTGTCGGTGGCCTGGAACTTTGCGCCGTTCACGATAAGCGGATAATCGCCCATAACGCCGAAGACGAGCTTATTCGCCAACATTTCATTGGTGATTGGTGCTCCAGAAGAGTAGTCACTCCATTTGATGTCGTAATTGACGTCCTTGTATTTGCCGGTGTGCGGGAGGTGCTTTTCAAGTAGCTTGAGTTCCTTGATGACGAGCCCCGCGCTGTAGGTATCGGTGCACATGCTCTGATGACCGATACCGATTTCGATGGTTTTGGCACTCACCGACGGCACAAACGACAAGGCGAAGGCTGCGGCGAGCAAAACTTTTGAACTCGTCATGGTCAAATCCTCTTGTTGTCTTGCGTTCCGATGCCGATCATGGCGGTGGTCTGTGCGTCGTCGGACGACATCCACACAAATCCAGCAACCAAAAACACCGCCATGGCGAAGGCGTTCCGATCGAATTTGTGACTCATAGCGAAACCCCTCTGTGGTTGGAGATCTCGTGCGTCTGCTCCCTGCTGGCCAGCTTTGTGCTCCGTCCAATCTCGAGCAATTCCGTTGTGGCTATTGACGTTGATTAGTTGCCACGAAAGGCAAATTGCCCAGTTTTTACGCACCCACAAGCACCCAAAGCTGCCTTGAGAGGCACTGTTTCAGATCAATAATTATGCCCGCGCATCTCTTGCAACACGTCGAGACGACACACGATGATTCGGGATTTGCTGGAAATGATGACGTTTTTTTCGTGCAGGCGTTTTAGGCTAATAGTGACCCATTGCCGTGTGGCGCCAACCATGTGTGCGAGATCGGTGTGGGTGAACGCGGCACCAATCAGGATACCTTCCGCATCCTTCAGGCCGTAAAGATCGGCAAGATGCAGAAGCAACTGCGCCAGCCGCTCGGTGATCGACCGCGTGCCAAGCATCTGCGCCAGCGCGGAGTAACATTTGCCTTTAAATGTCAGGCCTTCAATGAGGCCAATGGCGAGATTGGGAACTTCCACCACCAGCTTACGTAGGTCCCTACCGGATAGGTGGACAACGCTACTGTTGCTGCTGGCTACGCCAGACCATTGATGTACACCACCACCGAAAATTTCCGGCCCGCCCACGAAATTACCCGCGAGCCAATAGGCAAGCGTGATCTCCCGTTGCGACGGTGCGGTATAGAAAACACGAATTCGGCCGGTTTCGATGAGGAAAATGCCGCTGTTCTTTGATCCCTGATTGAACAACGTTTGCCCGCGATAGAACACGCGCCGGACCCCGTGTTTAAGCACGATTTCACGTTCCGCTTGCGATAGTCCTTCGAATAACTCCGGTGGACCTCCGATTGAGCGCACGTCTTCGGTCAGTAACAGCGACTGACTGCTCGTCTCTTGGGCAGTCCTGGTGCACAATTGAGCAGTCGCGCGCGACGAGGGCGACCGCGCTGCTGCAAAGACCTGCATCGCGTACTCCAAGCAAGTAACGACGCCTCTAATCGAGCAAGCCTTATGCCAACCTGACCCTGAAAAACGAATAAAATATCAATGGTTACGGGGCGAAAAGTGCCGCAAGGGAAGGTCGTCAGATGGTCGAGAGATCGAATCGATCAGTTAGCTCCATGGGAAGATGCCGCGCGCGCTCATCGACGAAAACGACGTTGATGCCGGAGCCCACTATCCTGCTGTTACGCGAGAACCGTTCCGCAATCGTGCGGCGACGACTGATCTTGTGGAATCAGAATGGCTGTTTGCCGATATTGACCCGCCGCGTTTGAATATCGGCGCCGACCGCGTCACGTGGCGTGGAAGCCCTGCCATGCTCAACGACATGCGTCAGACATTTCTGCGGCGAGGATTGGCGAGGACAGCCATAGCGACCCGGATCATTTCATAATCGAAAGTCGTTCGTCGAGCGCCGAAGGCATTCTCCAGGTGCCTTTTCTGTCGGCAAGTGTGCCCAGAAGACGCGGCTGAACGCGTTTCACTTTTTGACAACTAATTGCTACCCGCAACCCAACTCTTGCGCCATTCTTGGCACCCGGAATCATGATCGAAACAATGATCGTCCGCATTCTCAACTCAGAGGCATCACATGTCGCCTAAAAAACCAAACATCGTCTTCTTCCATGTCGATAACCTAGGCATGGGCGAGTTAGGTTGCTATGGCGGCGGCATCCTGCGCGGCGCTGACACCAAGCGCATGGATAATTTTGCCAAGGAGGGTGCCAAACTCACGCACTATGTCGTCGAGCCGCAATGCACGCCAACCCGTTCGGCGCTCATGACGGGACGATTCCCGATCCGATCCGGTAACCACACGATTGCCTTAGGAGGCAATGCCGGTGGCATTGTTAAGTGGGAACGAACCATTGCGTCGATTTTGTCTGAAGCTGGTTACGCGACGTCGATCCTTGGCAAGTGGCATATCGGCGCAGAAAACGGTCGCTTCCCGACGGATCATGGTTTTGACGAGTGGTACGGCCCGCTTCGCACTTACGACGAATGCATGTGGTTGGAAGATCCACACTACGTGCCGGAGCGCGATGGCTTCTCGCATATGCACGAAGGCAAGAAGGGCAAAGGTGCGTGGCCGATTCTGGATCAGCAGCTCACTATGGAAACAAAAAAGACCTGCGATCTCGAGTATCAGAAGCGCGGCATCAGCTTCATGGAGCGCAGCGTAGCTGCGGACAAACCGTTCTTTCTCTACTTCAATCACTCGTTGATGCACTTCCCGATGAGCGCGCGTGACGAATTTGTGGGCAAAAGCACCAACGGCGAGTGGGGTGACTGCCTTCTCATGCTGGACCATGACTTCGGCGTGCTACTCGATAAGCTTGATGAGCTCGGTGTCGCTGACAACACCATTGTGGTCATGTGCGGGGACAACGGCGCCGAGGATCACCTCGCCGGTCGCGGCACAGGCGGTTTCTTCGATGGTTCATATTTCAGCTCGGCGGAGGGTGGCATTCGTACGCCCCTCCTAATCCGTTGGCCTGGTCACATCAAGCCGGGTACTGAAAGCAACGAGATGGTTCATGTCACCGACATGTTCACGACCTTGTTGGGATTTGCCAGCTGCAAGCCGCCAAATGACCGGCTGATCGACGGCGTTGACCAAGGCCCCTTCTTCTTGGGCAAGCAGGAAATGTCAAATCGCGAATCCTGCATTGTCTGGCTGAAAGACGAATTGCATGCCGTTAAATGGAAAGATTTCAAAATCAACTTCAAACGACAACAGCATTTCCACGACCCGGAACTGCCGCTCGGCTTCGCCCGCATTACCCACTTGAAGGAAGACCCGAAAGAACGAGAGGCAGTCAACCAAAGATATGTTCGGTGGTGGGTGATGCAACACGCGCAACGCATCATTCGGGCTTTTGAGGACAGCACCAAGAAGGAAGAACTCATCCCGCCCGGATCGCCGATCGACTTCGTGCCGAAAACCTTCGCATAATTCTATGTTCACAGTTGCTCAAAGCGCGAATGCGCCCGATGCTCAGGCTGCAGCCAGCGAAAGCTCTGGAGGAGACCAGTATCCTCTCCCCGGCGGAGCAAAGGCGAGCCGTGCGCCTGACGCAGACGACCGGGGATCCATGATTTGGGTGCCAGGCGGCAATTTCGTCATGGGTTCGAACAAGTTCTACCGTGAGGAACGGCCGGCTCGTCGTGAAACAGTTGATGGATTCTGGATCGACCCGCGACCGGTGACCAACGCTGAGTTTCGCGGGTTTGTGCGGGCGACAGGATACCTAACCACATCGGAGCGGGCGCCTGATCCCGCAGTGTACCCAGACGCTGATCCTTCGCTTTTGGTGCCCGGTTCGCTCGTTTTTACGAAACCGCGCGGCCCTGTCGGATTGAGTGATTACCGCGCGTGGTGGGCCTACATCCCCGGCGCGAATTGGCAGCATCCCGAGGGGCCCGAGTGCACCATTGATGATCGCGAGAACCACCCGGTCGTTCACGTCACCTTTGAGGATGCGGCTGCTTATGCCGCTTGGGCTGGCAAGGAGCTCCCGACTGAAACCGAATGGGAATTCGCAGCACGCGGCGGACTAGAAGGCGCGACTTACGCGTGGGGCGAAGAATTTGCTCCCGGCGGGCAGGCGATGGCGAACATTTGGCAAGGCCGTTTTCCCTGGGAGAATCTCGCGGAAGATGGATACGAAGGCACTTCGCCTGTCGGGGTGTTCCCCGCAAATGGCTATGGGCTCTTTGACATGATCGGCAACGTTTGGGAATGGACGGCAAGTGCCTACAGCTTACCTCGCGCCGACGCGGCGAAACAATCTTGTTGTCAGCCGAAGGAGAGCGCTGATCACGCGGCAAACAAGGTGGTGAAGGGCGGCTCACATCTCTGCGCGCCAAACTATTGCCTGCGCTACCGGCCGGCAGCGCGCCAGAGTCAGCCTCTTGATACATCGACCACGCATATCGGTTTTCGATGCGTCGTGCGTGTGTCGGAGATTGGTGAAGCTTTAGCTGTCTGAAACGCAGTTCGAAATTCGTGATGACGCATGGACAACGGACAAGATGACGAAACAATTCGTCAAAATCACTCCCGCGCAGTCGCGCTTTGAAGACTCGCCGTCTGTGGTCGCTGTCCTTCGTTCGCCAAAGTTTCTCGTTCGGGAAACACTCGCCGGACTCGTTACGGCGTTGGCCTTAATTCCCGAAGTTATCTCTTTCTCGTTCATCTCCGGCGTTGATCCAAAGGCTGCCCTTGTCTCATCCATCGTAATGGGCCTCGTCATGTCGGCGCTCGGTGGGCGGCCTGCGATGGTTACAGCGGCTGCTGGCTCCATCGCGCTCGTGATCGGCCCAATGGTCAAGGTCCATGGCATTGGATACATACTTCCGACCATTATCCTTGCAGGCGTCGTTCAGATCGCCTTTGGCGCGGCTGGGCTTGCAAGACTTATGCGTTTCATCCCGCGTTCGGTGATGATCGGCTTCGTGAATGCACTTGGCATTCTTATCTTCTGGGCACAGGTTCCTCACGTCCTCAACGTTCCTTGGCTCGTCTATCCGCTGTTAGTTCTTTCCGTGGCGATTATCCTGATCATGCCGCGCTTTACCACTGCAGTACCGGCGCCGTTGATCGCAATTATCGTCGTTACTGCGATCGTCATGGTCGAACATCTCTCGGTGCCCAATGTCGGGGGCGAAGGTTCGATGGCGCCGGGTCTCCCGGGCATCACGCCCCTTCTGGTTCCGCTCAATCTCGACACATTGCAGATCATCTGGCCGACAGCGCTCAGCGTCGCGTTCGTTGGACTGTTGGAAACACTGCTCACTGCAAAGTTGGTCGACGATTTGACTGACACCCGATCACATAAAGGTCGTGAGTCGTGGGCGCTCGGAGTTGCGAATATCGCCGCCGGCTTCTACGGCGGCATCGCTGGATGCGCAATGATCGGACAGACTGTCGTCAACGTAAAGATTGGCCAGGCACGCACCCGCGTTTCGACGGTCGTCGCAGCACTCGTGCTGCTCCTGCTCGTGACAGGGCTGAGCGATCTAATGGCACAGATACCGATGGTCGCTTTGGCCGCCGTTATGATGATTGTCGCGATTTCGAACAGTTAATTGGCACAGCGTCAAACCCGCAACGCTCAAGCGGATGCCTATCCCAGAAACGATTGTTATGGCTGTCACTATTGCGAGTACGGTTGCCACGGGGAACCTCGCGTTTGGTGTTGCCGCCGGCGTTCTGCTCGCGATGGTATTGTTCGCGCGCCGTGTTGCGCATGTCATTCGTGCGGAGCGTACGCTCAGCCGTGATGGTCTTTCGGTTCGCTACGATGTCCACGGGCCATTGTTCTTCGGTAGCAGCAACGACCTCGTGGAACGCTTCGATTATGGCGTCGATCCAAAGGTAGTGGCTATCGATCTCACTCATTCCCAGATTTGGGATGCGTCAAGCGTCGCTGCATTGGATTCAATCGAAACGAAGTACCGCGAACATGGCGCCACTGTAACGATTAGCGGGCTTGACCAGCGCAGCTCTGCGTTTCACGAGCGGTTGACGGGCCAGCTTGGAACATGATTGCCGCCCCAGAGCTCAGGGAGGCGCCACTCCTGAAGGAATTTTTGACCCTTATCTGAGCCGCCAATTGGACAACAACGAGGCTAACATAAAGGAGGAGTTTAAGAAGCGTCATGCGAACAAAACCACCAACATTACGCGAAGGGCTAGTGCGGATTGTTCTATTAGTGGTGGCGTGTGCCTGGGGGTTCATCCACCGCGATGAGCTTACGAAAACCCATTCGCGTCCCATCATGCTGGAATCGATTGCAACGGATTGTGCTGGCCGAGCTTGCTGACGTGGCCGCAGCGGTCGGTCCGCTTTGGGTATTTGGACCGGCCTAAATGAGACCTTCCGGCACGCTCCCTCGCGGTTTATGTACTATCTGGCACGCGGCATCATTGGCTTTACCCGCGCGGTAACTTATCTCGTTTGGTCGCTGTTTTTTGTGACCGCCGTCGGCCTCGAACCCTCTTCGGGCGGTCTGGCGCTCGCCGTGCATTCCATCGGCATGCTTGTGCGCCGTTCGTCGCCCTGAACGAAGAAGCCCCGGCGCCAGGCCGGGGTTCCCCGTGTGGCAACGGCTGGAAAGGGGCAAACCAAACCAGCTGCTCCCGGCACTCAAAGCGAACGATCAATGCGCGGCGATCCGAGCCGTCTAAAGCGCCTCTTCATTCATCACATAAGCCGTATAGAGCCGTTCCTCGGTCTCGCTCTCCATGGCCATGTGCTCGTCATGCAGCTTCTGACAAACGCGATTTGAATACATCATTGCGCCCGCAGTTCCCCGGTTTCGCCGTGCACGGCTTTCATCAGCCTCAACGCCTGCACGCGCTGGCGTAGAATTTCGTTGCGCATCGCGGCCACATGCAGCGTCACGAAGAGAAGGACGAACGCCAGCGCCATCAGCGACAGCGGCGTGAGAATCGACGAGTGAAACATCGGCACGACGATGCCGCCCAGCGTGGCCGGCTGATGCAAGGTGTTCCACCACAAAACCGAATATCTGATCACCGGCAGCATCGCCGCGCCGGCGAGGATCAAGACCGCCGCAAGCCTTGCCACGCGCGCGAGATGCTCTTCGGTCCAATATAGTGCGATCAAACCGAGATACATCAGAAACAGCACCAGCACCGATGTTTGCCGCGCATCCCACACCCAATAGGTTCCCAGCATCGGCCGTTCCCAGAGCGAGCCGGTGACCAGGCACAGAAATGTGAAGGCCGCTCCGATCGGGGCCGCGGCTTTTGCCGCAGCGTCGGCCAACGGATGCCGCCAGATCAGGGTGACGATCGCGGCAACGCTCATCACGCCCCAGATCAATGTGATCAGCCGTGCGGAGGGGACGTGCAGGAACATGAGCTGCACAGTGGCGCCCTGCTGGAAATCGTCCGGCGCCTTCAACGTGCGGGCCAGGCCAACAAAGAATGCGAGAGTGGTCACGCCGGCCAGCCATGGAAGCAGGCGGGCGGTGAGCGCAAGAAATCGGCTTGGGCTGGCGAAATCAGGCATGGATGCTTTAGTGCGGCTACACTTACCGCTTACAAGCCGGCATAAGTGAAGCACTTGCCGATGATCAATATTACTTCGAATTCCTATGCGGCAATTTGGCTTTGCTTACATCGTCTGACGAATTGACTTAGAGGCAGTCGTGACTTGATTTTTATCAAGTTTGGTATAGTGGCCCCGTCCTAGAGTGCCAGCATTCGTGGCAATATCCGCAGTCCGGAGAATATCGTGCGTCAAACCGATTGGAAGCTGATCCGTACGCTGCCGTTGTTTTGCGATATGAGCGAAGCGAATTTCGAGAAGCTGGTCGGCGCCGCGTTTCTGCAGCGCTTTCCTTTGCACACCATCCTGATCAACGAAGGCGATTTGCCGGATTTCCTGCACATCGTGGTCGAAGGCTCGGTCGAGATGTTCAGCGCCCATAACGGGCATGAAACCACGATCGACATCATGCGGCCGGTGACCACGTTCATCCTGGCGGCGGTGATCCGCGACGAACCTTATCTCAAGTCGGCGCGCACCCTCTCGCCGGCGCAGATCCTGATGATCCCGGCGCAGACCGTGCGCGAGGTGTTTGGGCGCGATGCCGCCTTCGCGCGCGCCATCGTCAATGAACTGGCCGAACGCTACCGTACGGTGGTGCGTTCGCTGAAGAACGAGAAACTGCGCACCAGCGCCGAACGGCTGGCGAACTGGATTCTGCAGGCCGATGCCCAACAGGGCCACCGGCACAGCGTCGAATTGGCATTCGACAAGCGCACGCTGGCGTCGCGCCTGGGGATGACGCCGGAAAATCTGTCGCGCAACCTGGCTATGCTGGCGAAATACGGCGTGAAAACCGCCGGACGCGATATCCTCATTGAGGATTCGTCGGCGCTGGAACGCTTCGCCAAACCCAGCGCGCTCATCGACGGCTAGCGTATTGGGCGCCGCGACGCTTCCGTGCGGAGCGCCGCTGTCGTGCCCGGCGCGGGGTCACATTTTCTGGATGCCGGCCTGTTTCGAGACTCGCGGCGTCGTATTTGGACTACATCGCCCTCGCTCCGATTTTTGTCTCGCCGCGATGCGAGCGTCGCGGGGTGCCGCTTGGCACGGCACGTCATGATGGCCCGCGTCCATAACAAATTGCCCAAAAATTTGGCCGCCTTGACCGCAAAGCAGAACTAAAGAATATTATTCAAACAAACTGTCCACAATGAGGACAATCGCCGTGGCCCATTCAACCCTTGTCAAATCCGCCATTCCCGACGATCCCGAGCGTTCAGCCGTCAAAAGTCTGCGCAAGGCGCTGACCGTTTTGAACGCGGTGGCCGGCGCCGACCGGCCGCTGACGGTGGCAGAAGTGGCGATCAACGCCGGCATCGCGCGGCCGACCGCTTACCGTTTTGTGCAGACGCTGGTTGCGGCTGGCTATCTCACGCAAGACCCGGCCGATGGACGACTGTCGGTGGGTTTTGCCGTGCTGCCGCTCGCCTCGAGCCTGCTCGACCGCAACCGGATGCGGGTTGCAGCGCTCCCGCATCTGCAGGCTCTCGCGCAGCAAACCGGCGAGCGCGCCAATCTCGGCGTGCTCTATCGTGATCGCGTGATGTACGTCGCCGGCGTCGAAAAGCCGGCGCTCCCCACGATCTATTCCCGCTTCGGCAAGAGCGCGCCGGCGCATTGCTCGTCGCTCGGCAAAGCCATTCTGGCATTCCAGCCGGAGACCGAGGTGCGGGCGCTGCTCACCCGCAAGCCGCTCACCGCCTTCACGCCGACAACCATCACCAATCCCGCTGTCTTCGCCAAAGAGCTTGAGGCGACCCGCGAGCGCGGCTATGCGATCGACCGGGCCGAGCACGCGCTTGGCTCAAGCTGCCTCGCCGCGCCGATTTTCGATGCCAACAACCGGCCGATCGGCGCCATCGGTGTCAGTGGCCGCGATCTCGATCCGCTGCTCAAGCACCAGGAACTGGTGCGTCACACCGCCGAAGTCATCTCCCACCATTTGCTGTAATCGGACCACCCTCAGAAAAAAGCGAAGACCGGAAACGCCATGGAAAAGCTGATCATTACTGTCGCCTGCGATTCGAGAACTTCCTACCCGATCAACCATTATTGCCCGCCGCAGGAGGACATCGAGGGCGTCGCGCAGCAATATCTCGATGGCATCAAGGCCGGCGCGGCGATCGCTCACATACACGGCATCCGCACGCTCGAAGAAACCATGCAGCCGGACGGCCGTCAGGTCTCGCGCATGAACCAGGAAGGCTGGAAGCGGCTCAACGACGCGATCCTGTCGCGCAGCGAGCCAGTGATGCAGTTCGGCGTCGCCAGCGCGCGCATCGAGGAGAAAGTCAAACTCATGGGGCTCGGCCCCGATATGATGGCGGTCGCCTTCAACGCGCATGACGAATATTTCAATCCCGATCCGCAATTCCCGCCCAAGCGCATGATGGCGATCCATCCGGTCGAGGAATTGCTCGCCTACGCCAAGGCCGCCGACGAGCACAAAGTGAAGCTCGAGGTCGAGTGCTTTACCACCGGCGCGTTCTGGAATCTCGAATTCGTGCGCAAGCACGGCGGCTATCTGAAGGAGAAGGCCTACACCACGCTGTTCCTCGGCTGGCCGGGCGGCACCTGGACGCCGCCGACTGAAAAGGCGCTCATCTATATGGTCGATCACTTGCCGCAGAACTGCATCTGGAACGTCAGCGTGATGAACCCGCAGAAGCAATGGGACTTGCTGGCGCTCGCCGTTTCGCTCGGCGGTCACGTGCGCGTCGGCTACGAGGACAATCCTTATATCGCGCCAGGCGAACTCGCCAAAAACAACGCGGTGCTGGTCGAGCGCATGGTGAAGATCGCGCAGGGGCTCGGCCGCGATATCGCGACGCCGAAAGAGGCGCGGAAGATCCTCGGCCTCGCCCGGCAATAAACGACAAACACGAGGCCGCTCATTTGAGCGGCCTCGGAAGGCGCTTTGCGTGACTGGGTATGACAAGATCATCATCGGCGCCGGCTCGGCCGGTTGCGTGCTGGCCAACCGGCTGTCGGCGCAATCGGCCTGTTCGGTGCTCTTGATCGAGGCGGGCCGCGACACTGCGCCAGGGCAGGAGCCGGCCGATGTGCTCGATACCTTCGCCTCGTCTTATTATAACAAGTCGTACATGTGGCCGGGCCTGAAGGCCCATTGGCGCACGCGCGACAACTCGCCGGAAACGATCTTCGACCAGGGCCGCATCATGGGCGGCGGCTCCAGCGTCATGGGCATGGTCGCGCTGCGCGGCACGCCGGCCGACTACGACGGCTGGGCCGAGCTGGGCGCCAAGGGCTGGAGTTGGAACGAGGTTTTGCCTTTCTTCCGCAAGCTCGAGACCGACACCGATTTTCACGGCGACCTGCACGGCGACAGCGGCCCGGTTCCGATCCGCCGTACGCCGACGGAGCAATGGCCGCCGCTCACGCGTGCCATCGATCGCTATGCGCGCGAGCGGCAGATGCCGCACGTCGCCGACATGAACACGGATTTTCGCGACGGCCACGGCTCGCTGCCGATGAGCAACACGCCGCAGCGCCGCGCCTCGACCGCGATGAGCTATCTCGATGCCGGCGTGCGCGCGCGCAAGAACCTCACGATCACGACCGGCGCGACAGTTACGGGGCTCATTTTCGACGGCCGGCGCGCCACCGGTGTTTCGGTGGTCACTGATGGCGCCGGCCGCGATATCCACGGTGGCGAAATCATCATTTGCGCCGGCGCCATTCATTCGCCGGCGTTTTTGCTGCGCGCCGGCATCGGGCCGGCGGCGGAGTTGCGCGCGCTCGGCATCGACGTCGCTGCCGATCTGCCCGGCGTCGGCCGCAATCTGCAGAACCATCCGATCGTCTTCGTCGGTGCGCATTTGCGTCGTAATGCACGCCAGCCGGCCTCGTTGCGGCCGCATCCGATAACTTGCCTTCGCTATTCCTCCGGCCTGTCGGCCGAGGTGCCGAGCGACATGTTCATTGCCGGCCACAGCAAGTCGTCGTGGAGCGCGCTCGGCGCGCAAATCGCCAATTTCTATGCGGCGATCTTCAAGCCGGCCTCGCGCGGGCGCGTCACGCTGAAGTCGGCTACGGCGAGCGAACCCCGTATCGAGTTCAATTTCACGGGCGAGGAGATCGATCTCAAGCGGCTGATGGACGGTTTCCGCCGGATGATCGCGCTGGTGTCGAGCGAACCGGTGCGCGCGCTATGCACCACCGTGTTCCCCGTACGCTTCACCGATAGAATCCGAAAGCTTAATCAGCTCAATCGCGCCAATGCGATCAAGGCCTCAATCGTTGCCGGCGCGCTCGACGCCGTTCCGGCGCTGGCCGATGTCGTCTTCAGCCAATTGACTGACCGCCGTATCGATCTCGCCACGTTGGCCAACAACGATGCCGCGCTCGCCGAGCACGTGCGCAACAACGTGGCCGGGACGTTCCATATCTGTGGCACCTGCCGGATGGGGCGGGCGGATGATCCCGATGCGGTCGTCGACGATCAAGGCCGCATTCGCGGCATCGGCGGCCTGCGCGTCGTCGACGCGTCGATCATGCCGGCGATCACGCGCGGCAACACCAATATTCCCACCATCATGCTGGCCGAGAAGATCGCCGCCGATATCTGTGCCGAGCGCGCGAGTGGCGGCGCGGCCATGGCGATGTAACCCGGAGCGCCGATGCCAAAAGTCCGTACCGTCGATTCTCACACGCATATCCTGACCGAAGAGGCTATGCGCCTCCTCGCCAAAGAGTCGCCGAAAGTCGCGCCGGTGCTCAAGGGCCGCGGCACGCCGAAGGCGATCCTCGAGATCGACGGCAAGGTGGTGCAGGACCCGATGCCGAGCGAAATCTGGGACGTCGGCATGCGCCTGCGCGACATGGACGCCAACGATGTCGACGTGCAGGTGCTGTCGCCGACCGTATTCACTTTTTTCTACCATCAGGACCCAAAGCTCGCGCTTGCCTGCGCCGCGATCCAGAACGAGGAGATCGCCGCGGTGGTCAAGCGCCAGCCCGATCGCTTCATCGGTCTCGGCAGCGTACCGCTGCAGGCGCCCGAGCAGGCCGCTGGCGAGCTGCGCCGCGTCATGACGAAACTCGGTTTGCGCGGCGCCATGATCGGCACCGACATGAACGGGCGCAATCTCGATGACCCGGCGCTGGCGCCGTTCTGGGCGGCGGCGGAAGAGCTCGGCGCCTTTATCTTCATCCATCCGCATGGCGGCGGCGTCGGTGAGCGGCTGTCATCCTACTACATGAAAAACTTCGTCTGGCTGCCGTTCGATACGACGATTGCCGCGGCGACGCTGGTGTTCGGCGGCGTCTTGGAGCGTTATCGGAAACTGAAAATTTGCCTGGCGCATGGCGGCGGCTTTGTGCCGTACCAGGCTGGGCGTTTTCAGCATGCCTATGACGTGCGTCCGGAGGCCAAAGTGAACCTGCCGAACGGCCCGGCCGCATCCATCGGCCAGCTCTATTACGACACCATCCTGCACAAAAAGTCGGTGCTCGAATTCCTGGTCAAGGAGGCCGGCGCCGACCGCGTGCTGCTCGGCAGCGATTATCCGTTCGACATGGGCAACCTCGATTGCGTCGCCCGCGTGCGCGCGGCGGCGCTCGATCCGGCGGCACGCGATTTGATCCTCGGCGGCTACGCCAAGACTTTGCTCGGCGAGGGCGCGCATGCTTGAGCGCCCGCTCGGCACGACGGATGTCCGCGTGTCCGCGCTCGGGCTCGGCTGCAATAATTTCGGCATTCGCACCGATCTGCCGCAGGCGCGCAACATCGTCGACGCGGCGCTCGATGCCGGCATTACGTTCTTCGACACCGCCGATGTCTATGGCCTACGCGGCGGCTCGGAAACGATCCTTGGCGAGGTGCTGGGCGCGCGCCGCAAGGAAATTTTTCTGGTCAGCAAATTCGGCGTTGCCATGGACGACGACGGCAAGCTCAAGGGCGGCTCGGCGCGCTATGTCGCGAGTGCCATCGAGGCGAGCCTCAAGCGGCTGAAGACCGACTGGATCGATCTCTATTATTACCACCGGCCAGACCCGGCGACGCCGCTTGAGGAAACGCTGCGCGCGCTCGACGCCCTGATCGCGCAAGGCAAAGTGCGCTACATCGGCTGCTCGAACATGACGCCGGCGCAACTCGCCGACGCGCAACGCATCGCCCGCGACAACGGCCTGCACCGGTTCATCGTCGCCCAGGATCAATACAACTTGCTGTCGCGGCAGATCGAAACTGATCTCATCCCGGCGCTGCAGGCGCACCAGCTAGGGCTGATCCCTTACTTTCCACTGGCGAGCGGCATGCTGACCGGGAAGTACACCGCCGGTGCGCCGTTCCCGCCGGGCTCGCGCATGACCCACAAGCGCTATTCCGACCGTTTCTACAACGACGAGAATTTTCACATCGTTGAAAAGCTGCGTGCGTTCTGCGCCGCGCGCAACCGCTCGCTGGTCGAGCTTGCCTTCGGCTGGCTGTTGTCAAAACCTCTTGTCGGCTGTGTGATCGCAGGGGCGAGCACGCCGGAGCAAGTGCATCAGAACGCGGCGGCGATCGGCTGGCAACTCAGCGACGCGGAAATGGCGGAAGTCAATCGGCTCTCGGCCAAGCAGAAGGCAGCATAGGGAAATACTTAAGCGGCAAAGCGGATCAAGATCGTCATAAAGCGACATAACAAACAGGCAACATCTTGCAGGAGGAAAATCATGTCCATCGTCTCTTCGTCGCTCAGCGTCTTCCGAACTAGTCAACTCCTAACGGCACTCCTTGCCGCCGCGGTACTCGCCACGATCGCGCTTGGCAGTGCGCGCGCCGAATATCCCGATCACCCCGTCACCATCGTCGCCTGCTTCCCGGCCGGCGGCGGCACCGATCTTGCCGCGCGCATGATCCACGTGGAGTTGGGCAAGGCACTCGGCCAGCCCGTGATCATCGAGAATCGCGGCGGCGCCGGCGGTTCGATTGGCACCGGCGTCGTCGCTCGCGCGACGCCGGACGGCTACACGTTGCTCGTCTGTTCAAGCGCCTTCGTGGTCAACCCGAGTCTCTACCAGAAGGTGCCCTACGACCCGTTCAAGGATTTCGCCCCGATTATGGTGATCGGCGCGTCGCCGAACGTGTTCGTCGTGCCGGCGCAATCCAAGATCCAGTCGATGAAGGAGTTGATCGCGCAGGCCAAGGCCAATCCGGGCAAGATGAACTGGACCAGCCCCGGTGTCGGCACCACGCCGCAACTCGCCGGCGAATTGTTGAAGATCAAGGCCGGGCTCGACATGCAGCATATTCCCTATGCCGGCGCCGGCCCTGCCAATACCGCCGTGCTGGGCGGCCTCGTCGACTTTTACGTGGCCAATTACGGCTCGCTCACCGGCCTGTTGAGCAGCGGAAAGGTGCGGCCGATCGCGGTGACGTCGAAGACGCGCTGGGCCGATCTGAAAGATGTGCCGACCCTTGACGAGCTCGGCATCAAGGACGCCGAATCCGATACTTTCCAGGGCCTGTTTGCGCCGGCGGGAACGCCGAAGCCGATCGTCGACCGGCTGGCCAAGGAAGTCGGCAAGATCCTCGCCGAGCCCGAGATGAAGGCGAAATACATCAAACTCGGCCTGCCGGTGCTGGCCGAAGGACCCGACGTTTTCGCCGCCCGCATCAAGCGCGAGGTGCCGATGTACAAGGAAGTGATCGACAAGGCCGGCTTGCAGATTAAGAACAAGTAATCCGGCTGGCGGCCGCCCGCGTTTGCCAATGCGGGCGGTCTAATGCTCCGCGATCTCGACGATGCGGCCGGTCTTGGCCGACTGCACGCAAGCGTCGAACACCGCCATGCCGTGCAGCACGTCGTCGATGCCGACCGGATAGGGGCGTTTGTCGCGGATCGAGCGGGCGAATTCGACGAGTTCGGCGCGCAGCATGTTGAAGCCGCTGTGGTCGACGAGCTGATCGGGCGGCGCCAGCACCGGGCCGGTCGGCGCCTGCTGCGACATCGGCACGAAACGGAACTGTTGCAGCGCTGCGCCGCGCACTTCGGCGAGGCCCAACGAGCCGTAGGCGCTGAAGGTGAAATTAGTAGCGGTGGCGACCGAGCAGAAGATCGTGCCGGTCGCGCCGCCGGCAAAGCGCATCAGCACCGTGGTGGTGTCGTCGGCCGGCCCATCGCCATGCAGTCCGGTCACGCATTGCACGTCGCGCACGCGGCCGGCGAATTCGATCATCAAATCGAGCGCGTGCAGGCCGACCGCGGTCATCGCGCCGGCCGGCGCCTCGTCTGGATCGGCCCTCCAATTCTCCGGCGCAATGAACGTCTGCGTGCTGGTGGTGTGCTGCGCGACGATGCCGACGATCTTGCCCAGCCTCCCGTCGCGCAGCCGCTCGCGGATTTCGCCGAATGATGGATGAAAGCGGCGGCAGTAGCCGACCGCCAGCGTGACGCCGGCTTTACGCGCGGCCACGGCGGCGGCCACGGCGCTCGCATGATCGAGCGTGATCGGTTTTTCCACCAGGATGTGCTTGCCCGCCGCCGCCGCCTGCGCGATCTGCGCGGCGTGCTGGCTGTGCGGCGTGGCGAGCACGACGGCATCGATCGCAGGATCGGACAGGATCGCGGCGAAGTCGTCGACCAGGCGCACGTCTTTGTCGCGGCAGAAATCTTCCGCCTTGGTGCGGGTGCGCGTATGGCCGGCGAAAAAACGGATGTCTTCGGTGGTGCCGTGCACCGAATTCACCAGCGAGCGTCCCCAACGCCCCAGTCCGATGATGGCCGCGCGAATCATCTCTTCTCGTTGTTCAGTTGGCGTGCAGGGCTGGCGTCACGGTGCGGAAATGCTAACGTGATGTAGTGCCCGCCACAACTTTTTAAAACGAAGCTCAGCCATCCGGAATGACGATGTTCAATAACGCGGCCATCATCGGCGTTGGCCAATCGGCCTATGTGCGCCGTCCGCAATCCGGACAATCGACGCACACCTTCATTCGCGATGCCGCCGTCGCGGCATTAAAGGACGCCGCAATCGACGCAAGCGAGATCCAGGGCATGGCGGTGACGTCGTTCTCGCTCGCGCCGGACACGGCGATCGATCTTGCTTGGCGGCTCGGCCTGTCGCTGCGCTGGCTGCTGCAGGACACCAATGGCGGCTCCTCAGCGATGAACATGCTCGGCCACGCGCTGCGCGGCGTCGAGACCGGCGCGGCCTCGCCGATCCTCGTCGTCGCCGGCGACGCCACGGGCCTCGGCGGCTACGCCAAGATCGCGGCCAATTACAATATTGCGACACGCGAGCATCTGGCGCCGCTCGGCCACGGCGGGCCGAACGGCGTCTATTCGCTGGTGACCACGCGGCAGATGAACAAATACAGGCTACAGAAGTCCGATTATGGCCACATGGCCATCGCGCAGCGCGCCTGGGCGGCGAAGAATCCGTTCGCGGTCTATCGTGAGCCGCTGACCATGGAGGAATATCTCGCAGCACCCATGGTGGCCGATCCGCTGACGCGATATGACTGCGTGCCGGTCGTCGCCGGCGCGCAGGCCATTGTCATCGCCCATCCCGACCGCTGCCCAAAGGGTCGCGTGCCGGTGCGCGTGCGCGCCATCCGCAACAGCTTCAACTACGACAACCAGGAAGGCGACGGTCTGCAGACCGGCATCAGCACCTTTGCCGGCGAGCTCTGGCAGACCGCCGGCGCGAATCCGAGCGACATCGATGTTGCCAGCATCTACGACGACTATCCGGCGATGGTGCTGGCGCAACTCGACGATCTCGGCATGATCCCGGATCATGACCTCGCGACATTTGCGCGCCGCGACATCGGCGAAAAACGAAAGCCCATCAACACCTGGGGCGGCATGATGTCGGCGGGTCAACCCGGCGGGCCGGCCGGCGGGCTCAACGGCATTTCCGAAGCGGTGCTGCAGCTCCAGCATCGCGCCGGCGAGCGGCAGGTGCAGGGCGCGCGTCGCGCAGTGACCACCGGTTATGGCATGACGCTGTATCGCTATGGCGGCACCGCCGCCGCGGCCATCCTGGAGTGCATGGAATGAGCGAAGGCGTCGGCATCTGGCGCTGCAAGGCCTGCGGCGCCGCGTATTTCCCCGAGCGGCTGTTGTGTTCGCGCTGCCACGCCCACGACTTCATGCCGGACCGCGTCACTGAGGGCGTGGTCGAGGAAATCACCGTCATCCGCCACGTGCTCGGCCAGACCGGTTGGCAGCCGCGCCGTCTCGCCAATGTGCGCACGGTCAACGGCCCGCGCATGACCGTCGGCCTACGCGACGAGTCGGAGCCGGGGACGCTGATCGACTTATTCCAAGAGGGCAACGCGCCGTTCGGCGCCGCCAAGGCCGCGCCGTAACGCTCGCTACTCGGCGGCTTGCACCGCCGCTTTCGGCTCGGCATTGCGCGTGACACCCGCGGTGATGAATTCCGCAATCGCGTCCGCCGGATAGCCGAGCTGGCGCAGGATTTCCTCCGAATGCTCGCCCAGCATCGGCGCGCTGCGCTCCATGGTCGGTCCATCGTGGTCGAGCAAAATCGGATTTCGCACCGCGCGCATAGAACCAAGACGCGGATGCTCGACGTCTTTCACAACGCCGCGCGCGACGATGTGCGGGTCGTCGAACACCTGCTTGAAATTGTTGACGCAGGCGCAGGGCACGCCCGCCTCCATCAAGACCGCTTCGATTTCGTCTGAATTCCAGGCGCACACGGCCGGTTCGACCACCGCCATCAATGCGTCCTCGTTGGCTTTCCGGCTGGCATAGGAGATGTAGCGTGGATCGTCGATATGCGCTTGCAGGCCGAGCATCGTCATCAGGTTCTTGAACAGCTGATCGTTAGGCGTGCCGATGGCCAGATAGCGGCCGTCTTTGCACTCGAACAACTGGTACGGCGCATTGAGCCGGTGCCTGTTGCCGAGCGGCTGCGGGATTTTGCCGGACTCCAGATAATCGGCCGCCTCCCAGGCCGAGGCCGCGATGGCGGTCTCGACAAGCGACACATCGGCGACAAAGCCTTCGCCGGTGCGGCCGGCGCCGACCAGGCCGGAGAGTATCGCGTAAGTGGCGAACAGCGCGCCGAACACGTCCGCGGTCTGCACGCCCGGCCGCATCGGCATTTTTCCCGGTTCGCCGGTCACCGACAGCATGCCGGAGAACGCTTCGATGATCAGGTTGACGCCGGCGCGTCTGCGGTGAGGCCCGCTTTGGCCGAAGCCGGAAACGGACGTGTAGATGATGCGCGGATTGACCGCTTTTACTTGCGCGCCGCCGAGCCCGAGCTTCTCCAGTGCGCCCGGACGATAGGCTTCGACAATGACGTCCGACTGCGCCGCCAGCTTGAGTAGAATCTCCGCTGCTTCCTGCCGCTTGAGATCGAGCACCAGGCTGCGCTTGTTGCGGTTGAGCGCGACGAAGCTGACGCTTTCGCCGTTGCGGATCGGTGGCGTCGCGCGGGCCATGTCGCCTTTCGGCGGCTCGACCTTGATCACATCGGCGCCCATGTCGGCGAGCAGCGTGCCGCACAGCGGGCCGGCGATGAAATTGGCGAGTTCGATCACTTTGATGCCGGCGAGCGGCTTTGCCATTGACGTTTCCTTGCCCGCGCGAATTTGAAAATAATGCCGGCACTATATCGACAACGCGGTGACACACGCAACGTGTCCGCAATGCGAACACGGCGCCGTAGGCGCGCCTTGCTCCACGTCTGACGAAGGGTTTCACTTTATGCGCTGTCGAATTTCGCGAAAGAAAACTAAAACGGGTTAGAGCGAGCCATGATGAAGCGGTGCAGACCGAAGGTCCCGAACAATTAAAGGCGCGGATCGCGCGCGAAGTGCAGATGTGGAAGGACCTGGTCGAGCGCGCCAGTATCAAGATCAATTGAGCGGCGAGCAGGGCTTAAACTGAAAGCCGGCTTCCGCACGGCGCTCAAGGGCCGCAAATACCTCCGCGCCCTGTTGAAATCCGAACTCGCGTGCGAGGCGGCAGAGCGCGCCGGCATGGCGGCAAAGTAACATACGCCGCAGGTAGTTTGCGCTAGATCAAGGCCGGTCCCGCGCCGTTTGGTAATTCTATTACGCACGCGCCCATGTGCACGCAATCTTACGTAGGGGGATGGTCATGTCCAATACGTATGACGCCGACCACCGCTGGCAGAATATGTGCGCCATGCTCGACCGGCTGGGCTTGGACGCATCGACGCTCGCCCATGGCCGCTTAGCCAGCGATCTTCGCTCCGCGGTATCCAGTTGCCAGTCCTGCAGGGCCGATCAAACCTGTCAGGAATGGCTGGTGCGCGCGCCGGAAAATATCGACCGGGCGCCGGCGTTTTGTCCCAATGCGGAACTTTTCGCGTCGGTGCGCGACTTGATCGAGCGTGGCGCTGATGACGGGCAGCGTGGCTAAATCGTTAAGCTCTAAAACTACGTAATATCAACGAGTTGTTTGACGGTGCAGCTGGCTGGCCGGCCGCGCTAAGATTCAAATTGCGGCAAATCAATACGCCCTCGCGCGTGCGGTCCTATTTTGCCGCAGGTCGATCAGGAATCTCCTTAATGTTCCAAATTCGTATTCATGGACGTGGCGGCCAAGGCGTCGTCACGGCGGCGGCTATTCTCTCTGTCGCGGCGTTCCTCGAGGGAAAACACGCCCAGGCTTTTCCGAGCTTCGGCTCGGAACGCATGGGCGCCCCTGTGGTCTCCTTTTGCCGGATCGACGACAAGGAAATCCGCCTGCGCGAGCCGATCGCCGCGCCGGACGCTTTGATCGTCCAGGACGTGACGCTGTTCAAGGCGATCGACGTTCTGCAGGGGCTCAAGGACGGCGGCTACCTCCTAGTCAATACCAACCGGAGCTTTGCCGATCTCCACCTCGACGCGATCGTCGCCAAATTGTCGCGTGGCCATGCCGTCACGGTGCCGGCGACCGAACTCGCGCTTAAACATGTGGGGCGCCCGGTGCCGAACGCTGCGCTGCTCGGCGCCTTCGCGGCGCTAACCGGAGTGGTCCGCCTCGAATCGGTCGCCAAGGCGATCCGCGAGGAATTCCCCGGCAAGGTCGGCGACGCCAATATTGCCGCCGCCACCGAGGCGCACGATGCCGCTGCCGCCCGGGTCATGGTGAAGGCGTGAGGAAAATCGGATGCTAAAGCAAGTCGAAGGCTCCCACTCCACCGCCGAGGCGATCGCCCTGTGCCGCCCCGAGGTCATCTGCGCCTATCCGATCACGCCGCAGACCCACATCGTCGAGGGGCTCGGCGAGATGGTGAAAACGGGCGACCTGAAGAATTGCGAATTCATCAACGTGGAATCCGAATTCGCGGCGCTCTCGGTCGCGATCGGTGCCTCAGCGGCCGGCGCGCGCGCCTATACCGCGACCGCCAGCCAAGGCCTGCTGTTCATGGCCGAGGCGGTCTACAACGCCTCGGGCTTAGGCCTGCCGATCGTGATGACGCTCGGCAACCGGGCGATCGGCGCGCCGATCAACATCTGGAACGATCATTCCGACGCGATGTCGATGCGCGACGCCGGCTGGTTGCAGCTGTTTGCGGAATCCAATCAAGATTCGATCGACTTGCACATCCAGGCCTTCCGGCTGGCCGAGGAACTGTCGATGCCGGTCATGGTCTGTGTCGACGGCTTTATCCTCACCCACGCGGTCGAGCGCGTCGACCTGCCGACGCAGGCCGACGTCGATGCCTATCTGCCGCCCTATGAGCCGGTGCAGGTGCTCGATCCCAAGGACCCGATTTCCATCGGCGCCATGGTGGGGCCAGATGCCTTCACCGAAGTACGCTTCCTGCAGCACTACAAGCAGACACTGGCGCTGCGCCTGATTCCTGAATTGGCCGCAGAGTTCAAGACGCGCTTCGGGCGCGATACCGGCGGCCTGCTGCGCACTTATCAGGCCGAGGATGCGGAAATGCTGGTGGTCGCCATGGGCTCCATCAACGGTACCATCAAGGACGCCATCGATGAGATGCGCGCCGATGGATTCAGCATCGGCCTGGTGAACATCGTGTCGTTCCGGCCGTTCCCGACCGAGGCGTTGCGCCGGCTGCTTGCGGGCCGCAAGGATGTCGTGGTGGTCGAAAAGAGCTTCGCGGTCGGCATGGGCGGGCAGCTTGCCAACAATGTCGATCTTGCCTTGCGCAATACACCGGCCGCGCCGCAGGTCCATTCGGTAATTGCCGGATTGGGCGGACGCTCCATCACGCGGGCGTCCTTGCATCGCGTTTTCCGCCGGGCCATCGCGCAGCCCTGGGAGGGCGCACATTTCCTCGACCTCAATGAAGAGATCATCGGCAAGGAGCTTCACCACGTGCGCAAAGTGCGCCGTTCCGGGCCGACCGCCGAAAATCTGCTGCGCCGGCTCGACCAAGCCGCGCAGGCCACGGCCGCAGAGTAAAGGCACGCCCGATGAACGCTCCGATAACAACCGCCACCCAGAAGCTCCGCTTCTATCAGAAAGGAACCTTCACCGTCGGCAACCGGCTGGTGCCAGACACCGAGCGATCGGTGCAGGCTTCGATCGACCGCTCCAATGCGCTGACCTGCGGGCATCGCGCCTGCCAAGGCTGCGGCGAGGCGCTCGGCGCGCGTTACGCCATGGACGTGGCCATGCGCGCCACCGGCGGCAACCTGATCGCGGTCAACGCGACCGGCTGCCTGGAAGTTTTCACCACCCCTTATCCCGAAACCTCGTGGCAAATGCCCTGGCTGCATTCGCTGTTCGGCAATGCCGCGGCGGTCGCGACCGGGGTGGCCGCGGCCATGCGGGTGAAAGGTCGCCCGGAAGTGCGCGCGATCGCCCAAGGCGGCGACGGCGGCACCACAGATATCGGTTTTGGCTGTCTGTCCGGGATGTTCGAGCGCAACGATGACGTGCTCTACATCTGTTACGACAACGAAGGTTATATGAACACCGGCGTGCAGCGCTCCTCGGCGACGCCGCCCACCGCACGCACGGCAACCACGCCGGCCATGGGCCCGGAGCCTGGCAATGTTTTCGGCACCGGCAAGAGTCTGCCCCGGATCGCCGTCGCCCATGGCATTCCCTATGTCGCCACCGCGACCGTCGCTGACCTGCACGACCTCGAGCGCAAGGTGTCGAAGGCGATGGGAATCCACGGCGCGCGCTATATCCAAATTCATGTGCCGTGCCCGCTCGGCTGGGGTTCGGCGTCGTACGACACCATCCGTCTGGCGCGGCTGGCAGTCGAATGCGGGCTGTTTCCGGTTTTCGAAGCCGAACATGGCGCCGTCACCAACAGCCGCAAAATTCGCCGTCCGGTGCCGGTGGACGAGTATCTCAAGCCGCAGCGGCGCTTCGCGCATTTGTTCAAGGATGCCGCCGGTACGAAGCGCTTGGCGCACCTGCAAGCCATCGCCGACCACAACATCGTCGAATACGAGCTGCTCGAGCAAGAAGAGGACGCGTGATGAAACACCCGTTCGCCATCACGCTCGATAGCGGCAGCAGCCTCGCCAATCTCACCGGCTCCTGGCGCACCATGCGTCCGGTTTATATCGACCGCTTACCGCCGTGCAATCATGCGTGTCCGGCCGGCGAAAATATCCAGGACTGGCTCTATCACGCGGAAGCGGGCGATTACGAAAAAGCCTGGCGCGTGCTCGCGCAAGACAATCCGCTGCCCGCCGTGATGGGACGGGTCTGCTATCACCCCTGCGAGAGCGCCTGCAACCGCGCGCAGGTCGACGAAGCGGTCGGCATCAATTCGGTCGAGCGCTTCCTCGGCGACGAGGCGATCAGACGCAGCTGGCGATTCACGCCGCCGGAGAAAGAAACTGGCAAGCGCGTGCTGGTGGTCGGCGCGGGACCGTCCGGTCTTTCCGCCGCTTATCATCTGCGCCGCATGGGACACGCCGTCGCGATCCACGACGCCGGCCCGGCCGCCGGCGGCATGATGCGTTTCGGCATCCCGAAGTACCGGTTGCCGCGCGACGTGCTCGACGCGGAGGTGAAACGGATTCTGGACATCGGCGTCGAGCTCAAGCTCAATGCCAAGGTCGACAATATTCTCGACACGACGAAGGCCGGCAAATTCGACGCGGCGTTTTTGGCCGTCGGGGCGCATATCGGCAAGCGCGCCTTTATTCCGGCCGGCTCGGCGTCGAAGGTTCTTGATGCCGTCACGATGCTGCGCTCGATGGAAGGCGAGGACAGGCCGCTGCTCGGCCGTCGCGTGGTTGTGTACGGCGGCGGCAACACCGCGATCGACGCCGCGCGCACCGCCAAGCGCATGGGCGCCACGGAAGCGATCATCGTCTATCGGCGCACGCGCGAGCGCATGCCAGCGCACGACTTCGAGGTCGAAGAGGCGCTCGAAGAAGGCATCATGATGAAGTGGCTCTCGACCATCAAGCGCGTGGACAAGGGCAAGCTCACGGTCGAGAAAATGCGGCTCGACGAAAAGGGCTTCCCGCAGCCGACCGGCGAATTCGAGACGCTGGAGGCCAACTCGCTGGTGCTCGCGCTCGGCCAGGATGTTGACCTGTCGCTGCTCGACGGCGTGCCAGGCCTGGAAATCAAGGACGGCACGGTGCAGGTCGCCCAAAACATGATGACCGGTCATACCGGCATCTTCGCCGGCGGCGATATGGTTCCTTCCGAGCGCACCGTGACGGTCGCGGTCGGCCACGGCAAGAAGGCGGCGCGCCACATCGATACCTGGCTGCGCGGTGACGTTTACGCGCCGGCGGAAAAACACGAACTGGCGAGCTTCGATAAGCTCAATGCCTGGTACTATGCCGACGCGCCAAAGACCGTGCGGCCGATGATCGAAGGGCCGCGCCGGCAAAACACCTTCGAGGAAGTGCAGGGCGGGCTCGACGAAACCAACGCGCTCTACGAAGCGCGGCGCTGCCTATCATGCGGCAACTGCTTCGAGTGCGACAACTGCTACGGCGTCTGCCCGGACAATGCGGTGATCAAGCTGGGTCCCGGCAACCGCTTCAAATTCAACTACGACTACTGCAAGGGCTGCTCGCTGTGTGCGACCGAATGCCCCTGCGGCGCCATCAAGATGGTGCCGGAAGCGATCTGATCTGACATCTCGACAAAAGGAACACGTCGGCTGCTACGGGCCGGCGCGCTTCTTTGCCTGCGCTTGTGCTCGGCATTGTCGCCTGGCCATCGAAGCCGCTAAGCTCACCCCCGTCATAGAATGGCTCGAACGGGAGTGGACAAGCTGATGGCAGCCGAAGAACTGTCCTTCACTTATTTTCCTGACAATTATCGCTGGTCGCACGGCCTGCTGATCGGGCTGAATATGGCGCCGTGGGGCGGCGCGGAAATCGGCGAGGTCAATCGCATCGGGCTGCGGCTTAAAGGCTGCGTCGGCGACGACGATGCCTGGTTCCGCGAATGGACGCGCGAGGCGCGCACCGTCGAGGATCGCGGGCGCGCGCGCATAGCCGCGGGCCACGCGGTCAGCGGCGCGCAATATCTGCAGCGCGCCAGCGCCTATTATCATGTCGGCGAGCGCTTTCTGCAGCCGAAGAGCCAAGCGGGCAACGACGCCTATAGGCGTGGCGTCGATTGCTTTCGCGATGCCGCCCAATACGTCAAGCGGCCGCGCACGGAGCACGTCGAAATTCCCTACGACGATGCCAGCCTGCCGGCGATCTATGTGCACGCCGAGCCGGCCAACCGCGGCGGCAAAGTGCCGGCCTTGGTGTTCTTCGACGGCCTCGATGTGACTAAGGAGATTCAATATTTCAAAGGCGTTGCCGATCTCGTCGCGCGCGGCATCGCCTGCCTGATCGTCGACGGCCCGGGCAACGGCGAAAGCATCCGCTTCCGCAATCTCTATTTGCGGCACGATACCGAGCACTACGCGACCCCGGTGTTCGATTATCTGGCGTCACGTCCCGAGGTCGATGCCAAGCGCATCGGCATCATGGCGATCAGTCTCGGCGGATATTACGCTCCGCGCGCTGCCGCCTTTGAGCAGCGCTTCGCCTGCTGCATCGCCTGGGGCGCGCAGTGGGACTACCAGAAAATCTGGCGCGACCGTTTCGAGCGATTGGCCAAGGCCGATATGCCGTCGCTGTCGGTTGCCTCGCAGCATATCGCCTGGGTGCTCAACGCCAGCTCACAGGACGACGCGCTCAAGCGCCTCGAACGGTTCAAGCTCGACGGTGTGGTGCAGAAAATAACTTGTCCGTTCCTGATGTTGCACGGCGAGGGCGACGAGCAGATCCCGTTGTCGGAGGCGCGCAAATGCTTCGACGCCGTCGGCGCAAAGCAGAAGACCTTCAAGCTCTTCACGCGCGAAGAGGGCGGCTATCACCACTGCCAGATCGACAACCAGAGCATCTGCTCGGCCTATATGTGGGATTGGCTCGAACAGGCGCTGCAGCCGGCGAAATAACGCCGGCTGCAAGAACCCACGTCACTGGGTGACGTGAAGGTCGGTGTCCTTGATCACTTTGCCCCAGCGGGCGATCTCGCTCTTGAGGAATTTCTCGCCCGCGGCCGGCGTGCGCATGTCCTTTGGGAACGCCTCAACGCCGGTGTCGGTCCACGTCTTGAGGACTTCCGGATCGTTGGCGACGTCGTTGACCGCCGCGTTCAGCGTCTTGATCACCGCGTCCGGCGTTTTGGACGGCGCAAACAGTCCCTGCCAGTAGTAGATGGCGAACTGCGGCCCGAGTAGCTCGGCCATGCTGTCGGCGGTGGGGAATTCCGGCATCTTGCCCTTCCGAGTGACGGCGTAGGCCTTGAGCTTGCCGGCCTTGACCAGCGGCATCATCTGCTGCGGCGTGCCGATCAAGAAATCGACGTGATCGCCGAGAACGTCCGTCACCGCCGGCGCGCCGCCACGATATGGAATCTCGTCGAACTTGAGCCCGGTCTCTTGCGCGAACAACCGCGACGTGAGGTGCCCAGTGGTGCCGAAGCCCGGCAGCGCCTCTTTCAGGTGCTGCTTCTTCATCAGCGCCATGAGTTCCTTGAGCGAGTTCGGCGCAAGGCCCGGGCGCCCGACCAGAACCAGCGGATTGCGGTTGATCATGATCACTGTCTTGAAGTCCTTCAACGTGTCGAACGGCAAGGATTTGAATAACGTCGGGTTCGCGGAAATCTGCAGGTTGTGCAGCAGCAGCGTGTAGCCGTCCGGCTCGGCCTTGGCGACCTTGTTGGACGCGATGATCGTGCTGCCGCCGGTGACGTTTTCGACGATGAAGTTCTGCCCGAACTTTTTCTGCAGCTTTTCGGCGAGCACGCGCGCGAGTTGGTCGGTGGGTCCGCCGGCCGGGTAGGGCACGACGATGGTGACGTTACGGTCCGGATAGGCCGCGGCGGCAGGTCCTGCGAAAGCCAGGACGCCGAGCACGCTTAAGACAATGGCAACAATGCGCCTCATGGTAACGATCCTCCCTGGTTTTATGCTTTTGGGAGGAAGCTTATCCCTCGGGAATGACCGGCAACAAGAGGCTACTGGCTGACGTGGATATCATTGTCACGGATCGTCTCGCCCCAGCGGGCGATCTCGCTCTTCATCATCGCCCGGGCAGCCGCAACCGAACGCCGGTCCTTGGGGAAAGTCGACATGCCTTCGTCGTGCCAGTGCTTGACGATCGCCGGATTGGATACCGTCGCCTGCAGCGCTTCATTGAGCGTGTCGATGACCGATTGCGGCGTGCCGGCCGGCGCGAACAGGGCCTGCCAGTAGACGATGTCGAATTTTGGCCCGAGGGCCGTCACCAGGCTCTCGGCGGTCGGCATCTCGGCAGATTTTTCTTTGGCGGTGATCCCGTAAGCCTTAACCTTTCCGGCCTTGACCTGCGGCTCGATCTGCTGCGGCGTGGCAAAGTAGAGATCGACATGGCCGCCCAAGAGATCGGTCAATGCCGGCGCCGCGCCACGATAGGGAATTTGGTTGATGGGTACTTTGGCGGCCTGTGCGAGCAGCGTGGTCGTCAGGTGGCCGGTGGCGCCGTATCCCGGAATTGCAGCCTTCAGGGTCTGTTTTTTCATCAGCGCGAGCAGTTCGGCTAAGTTGTCTGGCGCAAGCGTTTTGCTGCCGACCAGGATCAATGGATTTTCGTTGATCAGCATCACCGGGATGAGGTCTTTTTCAGTATCGAAAGGAAGGTTCTTGTAGAGCGTGACGTTGGCCGAGATCTGCAGATTGTGCAGCAGCAGCGTGTAGCCGTCGGGCGTCGCCTTGGCGACCTTGTTGGTGGCGATGATAGTCCCGCCACCGGTGACGTTCTCGACAATCACGTTTTGTTTGAGCTTTTCCGACAGCGACTGCGCGACCACGCGCGCAGTCTCATCGGTCGGCCCGCCGGCTGGGTAGGGAACGATGATGGTGATGGTGCGATTCGGATAGGTGTCCGCGTGGGCCGGTGCGGCCAAAGCCAAAGCGCCCGCTGCGAGCGCGGCGACAAGGATCGGTTTCATTTTTGTCTCCTTGTTGTTGCCACCGCCGAAAGCCTACCCCTCGGGAATGACCGGCAACAAGAGGTATGGCGCCTTGTCGGGCGCAAAATGTAGGGTGTTGCCGCAGGCAAAGATGCGGGCGGGCCGATCATCCGGATCGATATGCAGGAAGGGTCCGACGCCTTTCATCGGGTAGGGCGCATTGGGCAGCGCGGCATCGGTGCCGTCCACTTCGTAGTCCTTGCCGCGCACGGTGAGGGCAAGTTGATAGCCGGGCGGAACCACAATGCTGGTCGGCCAGATTTCGATATCGAGCTCGGCCGGTTCGCCGGGCTTGAGCGGCCACACCTCGTCGTGCGGGTGCCAGGGCCGGTAGGGCAGCGATCGTTTCGGGTCGAGCTTGCGCTGCGAGGCGCGCAGCCAGCCCAAGCCGACCGGTGTGCGCGGGTCGTTGGAGCCGATGAAGGTGACCTCCTTCCCGGCGGGGTCGAAAAGCCGCAGCACCAGGAAGAGGTCGGCATCGGTGGTTTCCGACGACACCCAAAGCTTGGTTGCGACCGGGCCGGTGATCTCGAGAGCATTGTCGGCCGGCGCGGTGCGGAAGGTTAGGCCATCCCCAGTCGTCTCGTAGCGCAACGCGGTCGCGTTCTTGGGCGCGGCGGTGCCGAGCGCGAGGCCGTCCGGCTGCAGGAAATATTTCGTCCACTGTGCGCGCTTGAGCGGCCATTCGCTTTCCGCGCGCAAGACGAATTTCTCGCCCGGATGGCGGATGTTGAGCGCGACGCGCGGCTGCTTGCTCCAGGTGTCCTCGCCTTTGAGGAAATGGGCGAAGAAACGCTTCTGCAGATCTTCACCGTAGCTCGAGTAGAAATGCGTGAAGTGGGTGTCGCCGTGCACCTCCAGCCACTTCTGCTTGGCGCCGGCGGCGAGCCAGCCCTCGAAGTTGCCGCGCGTGTGTAGGCCGACGCCGCCCCAATTGGCGGCGGACAAAAGCGGCGCCCGGATATTTTCGTACACGGCGGTGCGCGCGGCGTAGTAATCGTCGCGCAGCGGCCGGCGCTTGGCTTCGCCCGGCGTGTCAGCGCAAAGCTTGGCCAGTTCTTCTTTCGGCAGCGTCTCGGGACCGGCGACCGGCTCGCCGGTCACCTTGCTTTTGGCGCCGTGGTCGCCGACGCCATGCTGCACGCTCGCCACTTGGCGCGGATGCCAGCTCGAGAGGAAGTCGCAGAGGATGCCGCCGTGCCGGCACAGCTCGCGATAATAATCCGACGAGCCTTCCCACATGCACAGCGCGGCGAGATGCGGCGGATTGAGCGCGCCGGCGTTCCACTGGTTCATCGCATAGTACGAGATGCCGTTGATGCCGACCTTGCCGTTGCTCCAGCTTTGCGTGCCGGCCCATTCGACGCACTGATAAAGATCCTGTGCCTCGCGCGCCGACCAGACGTCGAGCGCGCCCGGCGAGCGTCCGGCGCCGCGCGAGTCGACGCGCACGCAAGCGTAACCGTCCGGCACCCATTTCTCCGGATCGACCAGTTCCCAGTTCTGATATTTGTTGCTCGAGCCCTCCAGAACATTGGGTGCCGATTTGATCACGCGTTCCCATTGGCTCGGATAGCCTTCCTGGAACGACAGGCCCTTGGCGTAGGGGCCGTAGCTCAGAATGACCGGGTATTTGCCGCCGCCGACCGGCCGATAGACGTCGGCGCGCAGCACGACGCCGTCGTCCATGCCGATGGGCGCATCCCAATCGATCTGCATATTGTCGCGGATTTCGCTCTTGGCTTGGTCCATCGTCACTTCCCTCTACGGCGGCAGCGGACCGCCCTGCGGGCGATGCCGCTTGACGGCATCGGGGTTCGTCGAATCTACGCCCATGTAGATTCCACGCTCCCATGTTCTCTTCAGCGGATCGGAGACTTTCAGCGACATCTTGCCGATATTCTGGATTTCGATCTCGACGGTCTCGCCGTCCTGCAAAGCGCCGAGGCCTTCGTGATTGGTGCCGCAGGCAATGAGGTCGCCCGAGTTCATGGTCATCACCGTGGTGGCGAACTCGATCAGTTCGGGAACGCGGTGTTCCATGTCGTCGGTATTGTAGTTGTGGCGGAGCTGCCCGTCGTTCCAGAACCGCACGATCAGATCGTTGGGGTCCTCGATCTCGTCCGCCGTGGCGATGCAGGGACCGATCGGCGCGAAGGTGTCGAACGACTTGCCGAGCCAGCTGGTGAGCGGCGATGCCGGCCAGGTCTTGCGGCCCTGCTCGCGCGCCGAGACGTCGATCATCGCCGTATAGCCGAACACGGCGCTGCGCCAATCCTTGGCCTTGACCATCTTGGCCGGCCCCTTGATCACCAACGCCAGTTCGGCTTCATGCATGAAAATCCACGGCACCGTGAACTCGGGCAGCACGATCGTATCGCCGGGTCCGACCACGGCGTCGGGGTTCTTCATGAACATGTTGAGCGGCCTGGCATCGCGCTGGGCGTGTTCCCAATAATTGGCGATGCAGGCGAGAATCTTGCCCGGCCGCGGCAAAGGCGGCCGCAGCCGCACGCGCTCGAGCGGCACCGCCTCGTTTTCTTTGGCGAGTTTATCCAAGGCAGGACGCAGGCGCTCGAACCCGTCGATAATGCCCTGCATCGTCAACTGAGGCGTGTAACTTTTGGTCACCGCCAGTGAGATGTCGACAATTCCGCGCCCGGTCAGGACGCCCGGCGATATTTCGGCGCCCGGCGCAGTCTGAAACAGCACAAGCTTCACGCAGTCTTCCTCCCCGGACGCAACTCCCCAAGCGTGGCGCGGCCGTTTTGTTAACGATCTCTTTACCATCAATTAACTGCAAAAAAAGCAGACAGAGAATAGTCTACCGCCGCCGAACTAGGCAAAGGATTGACGCTCAAAATGTTCTTCTCCCTCAATTTCAGGCGCGTCTCGTCGATCGTCATGCTGGTCGGGCTCGCGTCTTTTGCACTGACTTTTGCGGGGCTGACTATTTTTGCACCGGACTGGGCCATCTCAGTCATCCCATCCTTGTCGGCAACGGCGCTCACCGTCATTCTTGCCGCCGTTGTTTCGCAGCTTGCGATGAGTCTGGCTGGCGCCATACTCACGCGGCATCAAAGCCGCGAGGTCGATCAAATCCGCACTGCGATCGACAGTATGGCGCAGGGCCTGTGCATGTTCGACGCCGCCGAGCGGCTCGTCGTCTGCAACGCGCAATATTACAAAATGTACGAACTGACGCCGGACGATGTGCAACCGGGGTCCACGTTATCCGACGTACTGGCGAAACGCATTGCCAAGGGCACTTTCTCGCGCGATCCGCAGGAATACCGGAAAGAATTTCTCGCCGCGGTGGCTGAAGGGCGCACCATTGTGCACGAGGTCAAGTCGAAAGGCGGCCACCTCTTGCTGGTCACCAACCATCCGATGAGAGGCGGCGGCTGGATCGGCACGCACGAGGACATCACCGAGCGGCGGCAGGCCGAACAGCAGCGCACGACCTTCCTGCACCAGGAAGAACGCCGCGCCGTCATCGAGAACGCGATTTCGACGTTTCGCGAACGTGTCGAGAATCTGCTGCGGACGGTGACCGACAGCACGGGTGAGATGCGTACGACGGCGGCGGGCCTGTTCAATGCCTCCGGCCACACGTCGAAACGCGCCGAAAGCGCGGTGAAGACCTCAAACGACGCATCCACCAATGTTGAAACCGCGGCGATCGCCGCCGACGAATTGTCGAGTTCGATCGCGGAAATCGGCCGCCGACTGAACCAGACCACCGACGTGGTGCGGGTCGCGGTCGAAGAGGCGCAAACCACCAATCAGGATATCGGCGCGCTGGCGCAGGGCGCCCGCAAGATCGGCGACGTCACCAAGCTCATCCGCAACATCGCCGGGCAAACCAATCTGCTTGCGCTCAACGCCACCATCGAAGCGGCGCGCGCCGGCGAAGCGGGCCGTGGCTTCGCCGTGGTCGCGTCCGAGGTCAAGTCGCTCGCGGTGCAGACGGCGAAGGCAACCGAGGATATTTCCAGCCAGATCCTGGAAGTGCAGAACTCGACCGACAAAGCCGTCGAAGCGATCGGGCGGATCGCCCACCGCATGCAGGAGATCAACGAGTACACATCGGCCGTCGCCATATCGGTGGAACAGCAGAACTCCGCGACCGCCGAGATCTCGCAAAACGTGACCAGCGCCGCCGATGGCGCCAAGCTGATCGTTACGGTTCTAAACGAAGTGGCTGGCGCCACCACCGAAAGCCAACAGTCGGCGCAGACCGTGCTCGCCGCGTCGAAATTAGTGGAAGAAGTGGCCGCCAATCTGCGCGGCGAAGTCGAAGGCTTCCTCACCAAAGTGGCGGTCTAGGACACCGTCTGCAGCAACGCCAAGAGGCCAGCCAGCAGCGCCGTCGGATTGGGCGGGCAGCCGGAAATCGTCAGATCGACCGGCACCACGTCTTTGACGCCGCCGGCGACCGAGTAGCTTCCGGCGAACAGGCCGCCGTCGGCGGCGCAGGCGCCGACCGCGATCACCCATTTCGGATCGGGTGTGGCGTTGTAGGTGCGCAGCAGCGCTTCGCGCATGTTCTTGGTCACCGGCCCGGTCACCATCAGCACGTCGGCGTGGCGCGGCGAAGCGACGAAATGCAGGCCGAAGCGTTCGAGATCGTAGAACGCGTTGTTCAGCGCGTGGATTTCCAGCTCGCACCCGTTGCACGAACCGGCATCGACCTGCCGGATCGACAGCGAGCGCCCGAGCTTGGCGCGCGCGGCGCGGTTGACGCTCTGCGCGAGCTCGGCGAGGCCGGCCTCGTCGGGTTTGGGCGGGGCTTCCGTGAGCGGCCCGCGCGTGAAGCTTTCCAATAGCGTCCTGCGCATCAGAGATCGTGCCCCGAGTACGAGCAGTTGAACGATTTGTTGCAGATCGGGAAGTCGGCGATGATGTTGCCTTCGACCGCTGTCTCCAGCAGCGGCCACTGGAACCAGGACGCATCGCGCATGTGGCAGCGTTCGACCTGTCTGTTGCCGTCGAGCCGCAGCCAGACCAGCACGTCGCCGCGGAACGCCTCGACGAGACCAAGTCCTTCGCACGTCTTGCCGTTCGGTTCGACGGCCACGTGAATTTTTCCGGTCGGCAGCGCGCCGACGATCTGGTCGATCAGATTAAGGCTCTGCTCGACTTCGCGGATGCGAATCCATACCCGCGCATTGACGTCGCCGGCGGTGAGCACCGGCACCTCGAAGGTGAGCGCATCATAAGGCGCATAGCCGACATTGCGCCGCGCGTCGAAGCCGCGGCCGGAGGCGCGCCCGACATAGCCGCCGGCACCCCACTGGCGCACGTAGTCGGGCTTGACGATGCCGGTGGTAACGGTGCGGTCCTGCAGCGAGGCGGTGTTGTCGTAAAGTTCGATCAGGCGCGGGAACGCGCGCCGGATTTCCGTGAGCAAAGCCTGCACCTGTATGAGGCCATCCGCCGCGATGTCGCGCGCAACGCCGCCAGGCACGATCGCATCCATCATCAGCCGGTGACCGAGACAAGCGTCGGCGGCCCGCAACACGCGCTCGCGCAGGATGCCGGTTTGCGCGTGCATCATCGCGAACGACGCATCGTTGCAGATCGCGCCGATATCGCCGAAATGATTGGCCAGACGCTCGAGTTCGGCCATCAGCGCGCGCAGGTAGACCGCGCGCGGCGGCGGCGTCACTTGCAACGCGGCTTCTGTGGCCAGCGCAAACGCAAACGCATAAGCGACTGTGCTGTCGCCGGAGGTGCGTCCCGCGAGCTTTGCCGCGGCATCGAGCGTCGCGCCGGCCATCAAGGACTCGATGCCCTTGTGCACATAGCCGAGCCGCTGCTCCAGCCGCACGACATGCTCGCCATTGGCGGTGAAGCGGAAATGGCCGGGCTCGATGATGCCGGCATGCACGGGCCCAACCGGAATCTGGTGCAGGCTCTCGCCTTCAACCGGCAGGAAGACGTAAGGGGCCGGCTTTTGCGCGGGCTGCTTGTTCCCCAGCGGATGGCGCACATCCCAGAACCCGAGATCGAGCCAGGGCCGCGTGTCCGGCGTGCCGGTCGCCTCCAGCCCGAAGAAAGAACCGATGGCGCGTTCGAGCCGCAACGCCGGCGGATGGAGCGCACCGACGCTGGGAAAGCGTCCGTCGGCGCAAGCGTAGGTGACGATGGCTATGGCGCCGGTCGTCTCGTCGATCGTCGCCATATGCACGTTCGGCGGATCTCCCCATAGCCCGAGCAAGGTGCACTCGCCCGCCGCCAATTGGGCGATCGCCTCGTTCCAGCCTTGCTCGGTCACGACGGCGCGTTGCATGGCGCTATCCCAATAGCCTGGCGACGTTCTGGAAGCCGCTGACCAGGGCTGGCGGCATATAGATGCCCGCCATGAACACGATGGCGAGATGGGCGAACATCGGCACGTAGGACGCCTGCGCCGGCGCGGTCGGCCCGCGCGGTTCGCCGAAGGCAATCGTGTTGAGCCGCAGGAACAGGCCGCCGAGTGCGACCAATATGGCGAAGACGAGAATGGTCGCCAGCCATGGCGCGCGCGCGAAAGTCGACGACACCACCAGGAACTCGCTCATGAAGATGCCGAGCGGCGGCAGTCCGGCGATGGCGACGACGCCGAGCACCAGGCCCCAGCCGAGCACCGGATTGCTCACCGTCAGCCCGCCCATGTCGGCGATTTTCTGCGTGCCCTTGACCTGCGCGATATGGCCGACGGCGTAGAAGATCGCCGATTTGGTCAGCGAATGCATGGTCATGTGCAGCAGCGCTGCGAAATTGGCGAGCGGGCCACCCATGCCGAAGGCGAACACGATGATGCCCATGTGCTCGATCGAGGAATAGGCGAACATGCGTTTGATGTCGCGCCGCCGGTACAGCATGAAGGCGGCGAACACGCAGGAGATCAGCCCCATGGTCACCATCAGCGGGCCGGGCGCGATCGCCGCCGGGTTAAGCGCGAGGATCATCTTGAAACGCAGCAGCGCATAAAGCGCCACATTGAGCAGCAGGCCAGACAGCACCGCCGAGATCGGCGTCGGACCTTCCGCGTGTGCGTCGGGCAGCCAGGCATGCAGCGGAGCAAGGCCAACTTTGGTGCCGTAGCCGAGCAGCAGGAACACGAAGGCGACGTTGAGCAGCGCCGGATCGAATTGCGAGGCCTTGGTCACCAGCACGGTCCACACCATGGCGTAGAGGCCTTCGCCGATCACCGGCTTTGCCGCCATATAGACGAGGATGGTGCCGAACAGCGCCAGCGCGATGCCGACGCTGCCGAGAATAAAATATTTCCAGGCCGCTTCCAGCGCTTCGTGGGTACGGTAGATGCCGACCATCAGCACGGTGGTGAGCGTCGCCATCTCGATCGCCACCCACATCAGGCCGATATTGTTAGCTACCAGCGCGAGGTTCATGGCGAACATCAGCACCTGGTACATGGCGTGATAGAAGCGCACGGCGGTCGGCGTCAGCCGGCCGATCTCGATCTCGTGTCCGATGTAGCTCGCGCTGAACACGCTGGTAGTGAAGCCGACGAAGGTCGTCAGCACGATGAAGACCTTGTTGAGGTCGTCCACCAGGAGATAGGGCCCGGACGTCGGCTCGACCACGAACAGCGACACCGCGGTGGCGCAGCTCAGGAATGCCGCGAGCACGTTGAGCCGCGCGGTCAGCCGATAGCCGGGCAGCACGGCGAGCAGGCACGCCGCCACCGCCGGGATCAACAGAACGCCGGTGAGCGCGTCGATCATCGCCGCTCTCCGCGAAACTTATCGAGCGCCTGCACATCGACGGTGTCGAAGCGCTCGCGGATGCGGAACAGGAAGATGCCGATGACGATGAAGGCGATCAGCACCGAAAAGGCCACGGAAATCTCGACCACCAGCGGCATGCCCTTGGCGCCGGTCGCCGCCAGCACCAGGCCGTTTTCCAGCGACATGAAGCCGATCACCTGGCTCACCGCGTTACGCCGCGTCACCATCATCAACAGGCCGAGCAGCACCACCGAGAGCGCAAACGCCAGATCCTCGCGCGCCAGCGGATCGGCTTCCGCGGTCACCCGCAGCATCACCACCATCGACAGCGCCACCAGTCCCATGCCGAGCAACATGGCGGGACCGACGCCGACCACGGTCTCGATCTCGCGGTGAATGCCGAGCTTGACGATGATCCGATGCAGCGCCACGGGGATGACGATGGCCTTGAATACCAGCGCGATCATCGCCGTGAGGTAAAGATGCGGTGCGTCCTGCACGAACGCCTGCCAGGCGACCGAAGCCGCCAGGATAAAGGCATGCAGCGCAAAGGTATTGAGCAGCGCGTAGAGCCGGTCCTGGTAGAGCTGCATGAAGCTCACCAGCACCAGCGAGCCGGCCAGCATGTGCGCGACGTCGAAGCTGAGGGTGCCCATTTCTACAAGCTCCTCGAGACGAACAGCAGCAGCGTACCGAGCAGACCGAGCATCAGCGCCGCGCCGAGGAAGGCCGGCACGCGGAACACGCGCATCTTGGCGATGGCGGTTTCGAACACGGCCAATAGCAAGCCGCCGACCGCGAGCTTCACAACGTAGGCCGCAAGCCCGATCGCGATCGTCTGCGGGTCCGCATTCGGGCCGGCGATGCCCCAGGGCGTGAACAGGCAGCCGATCACCGAGACATAAAGCAGCAGTTTGAGTTCGGACGTCAGGTCGATCAGTGCGAGATGCCGGCCGGAATATTCCAGCACCATGGCCTCGTGCACCATGGTGAGTTCGAGATGGGTGGCCGGATTGTCGATCGGGATGCGCGCATTCTCGGCAATCGCCACCATGATCAGCGCCAGCAGCGCCAAACCCAGCGAGACGCGCAAGCCCACCGCGCCGGTCGCCATGTAGGCGGCCATGGTCGACAGTTGCGTGGAGCCGGCGACCAGCGCCAGAATGAACACGATCATCAGCATCGCCGGCTCGGCCAGCGAAGCGATCATCACCTCGCGGCTCGAGCCGATGCCGCCGAAGCTGGTGCCGACGTCGAGGCCGGCCAACGCCAGGAAGAAGCGCGCGCTGCCGAGCAGCGCGATGATGGCGATGAGATCCGCCGACCAGGAAAACAGCAGCCCGCTGCGGAAGGTCGGCACCAATGAGGCAGCGACCCAAGTCCCGGCGAAAATGATGTAGGGAATGACACGGAACAGCCAGGACGCGCTCTCCGCCAGCACCACGTCCTTGCGCATCAGCCGGATCAGATCGCGATAAGGCTGCGACAAAGGCGGGCCGCGCCGGCGCAGCAACCGCGCCTTCATCTTGCGCACAAAACCGGTGAGCAGCGGCGAGAGCAGCAGCACCAGCAGCATCTCCGCCCCTTGCGAGATGAAATCACGGATCAAGGCCATATGGCGAGCACCAGCAGGAGGAGCACCAGAGCCGTGAAGACCAGTGTCAGATAACGGCGAATGGTCAGGAATTGCAGAACATTGAGCCGGTCGGCCGCATAACCGATGATGCTCGCGATCGGCGCATAGGCGGCGTCCCAGATCAGGTCGTGCAGATCGACCGTGAGACGCGCGGGCGCCATCGAACCGGGCGGCGGCATCTCGCCGATCTCGCGTGCGCGGAACACGGTCGCGCCATACACGCGGCGGATCGGCTGGGCGAAGCTCGATGCGGTATATTGCGTCGCCGTGCTCGGGTCCGGATAGCCGCAGTCCCAGGCCGGCGCGCGCCGCAGTCTATCGGAAGCGAGGCGATGGATGGCAAAGGCCGCGAGCGAGCCGGACATCACGACGAAGACGAACACTAAGAGCCCGTTATAGGAGCTGCGGCTTTCGGCAATCGGCACGATCGAGAGCCACTCGACGCCGGCCTGATGCGGCATGCCGACGCCGATCAGGCTGTTGGTCACGGGGTTGAGCGCGTCGATGAAGAAACCGGGGAGAATTCCGGCCACGAGACAGAGCGCGGCGAGGAAGTACATGGCGGCGAGCGAATTGCTGTCGGTCTCTTGCGCCTGCGCGGCGGCGGGCGTCCTAGCGCGGCCGAGGAAGGTCACGCCGAAGGCCTTGACGAAGCAGGCGGCGGCGAGCGCCGCCGACAACGCCAGCAGCGCGCCGACCGCCGGCACCATGAATTTCAGACCCCAGGCCGGCAATTGCGGGCTGAGCAGAATGGCCTGGAAGGTCAGCCACTCCGACACGAAGCCGTTGAGCGGCGGCAACGCCGAGATCGCCACGCAGCCGACCAAAAACACGAAAGCAGTCTGCGGCATGCGGTGAATCAGGCCGCCGAGATGCTCCATGTCCCTTTCGCCTGTTGAATTGAGCACGGCGCCGGCGCCGAAGAACAGCAGGCTCTTGAAGACGGAATGATTGAAAACGTGGAACAGCCCAGCGGTGAGCGCGAGCGCGGCGGCGAGCGGCATGTTGGCGGCCTTGAAGGCGAGCGCCAGTCCAAGCCCGATATAGATGATGCCGATATTCTCCACCGTGTGATAGGCGAGCAGCCGCTTGAGATCGTGCTGCATCAGCGCGTAGAGCACGCCCATCACCGCGGTGATGCCGCCGACGCCAAGCACGAGCATGCTCCACCACCAGTCCGGCGGTCCCAGCAAGTCGAACACGATGCGGATCAGCCCGTAGACAGCAACCTTGGTCATCACGCCGCTCATCAACGCGGAGACGTGGCTGGGCGCGGCAGGATGCGCCAGCGGCAGCCAGGCATGTAGCGGCACCACGCCGGCCTTGGAGCCGGCGCCGACAACAGTGAGTATGAGCACCAGCGCGGCCAGCGCCGCCGTCGGGTGCGCGGCACGCATGGTATCGAAGGCATAGTTGCCGTCGGCGCCGGCGAGCAAGCCGAAGGCGAGCAACAGCGAAAGTGTGCCGAAGCTCGCCATCAACAGATAGATGTAGCCAGCGCGCACGTTCTCAGCGATGCGATGATGCGCGATCACCAGCGCCCACGACGTCAGCGACATGAATTCCCACGAGACTAAAAAGCTGAAGGCGTCGTCCGCCATCACCACCAGGTTCATGGCGGCGATGTAGATGGGATAGAACGGCAGCACGCGCTGCGGCGCGTCTTCGTGGCGCCCATAGCCGAGAGCGAACATGCTCGCTGACGCGCCTCCGAGATTGACCACCACCAGGAAGAAGGCGGCGAGCGGATCGATGCGGAAATGCGCGCCCAGCCAGGGCAGGCCGAGCGGCAGGGTCACGGTGGATGTCGGGCTTGAATATCCGAACAGGCACAGCAGCGCGATCATGCCGAGCGTCAACGTGATCATCAGGCTGGCGCCATAGACCACCGCCGTCCCGCGCGGCGAACCGCAGAGCGCGATCGCGACGGGTGCCAAAACGATCAGCGCCGCCACGCCGTAGAGCGCGTAGACGACCATCATTTGAGCCGAACCCCGCGGCTACCGCCGCTGCTCGCTGCACCTTCACCGATCAGTTCGATGCCGTTGGCGGAGAGCGCGTCGACCAGCTTCATCAGCGAATCGACATTGCCGCGCACCACGCCGTCGCTGGCTTCCATGCGCTGGATGGTCGGCAGCGACAAGCCCGCGGCTTGCGCCAATTGGCGCTGGTCGAGGCCGAGCAGCGCCCGCGCTGCCCGCATTTGGGGGCCAGTTATCATGTCTGAAACATCAGTATAGATACATTTGATGTACCTATTGATGCATACTGCGGGAAAAATCCGCTTTCAAGCGCTTTGTGCAGGCCTGTGATTTAAGGCCGCTTTTTCGCCGCCAGCCGCTGATCGAGCCGGCCCATATCGACCACCATGCGCTCGTGCGTGCCGTTGCCGATCTCCTCGGTTTCGTCGCGCGCGCTCACCTTGAATTCGATGCGCCGGCCGTCGACCTTGGTCACCTCGGCCTCGGCGGTCACCAGATGGCCGACCGGCGTCGCTGCCAGATGGCGGACGTTGACGACCGTGCCGACCGCGCTCTCGCCGGGATCTAGGTATTTGCGCACCGCGTTAAGCGCGGCGTTCTCCATGACGGTCACCATCATCGGCGTGGCGAACACCTGCGGCAGGCTCACGTCCTTGAACTGATTGGCGAGATGGGCCGGCGTCACCCGCAGCGTATAGGTTCCCTTCGCTCCCACTGGAATCGGACGCATCGGGTCAACTCCTTGAGTTGCGCATGATCTTATCCGAAAACTGGTTTTCACTTTTCGGGATCATGCGCCTGCCGGCTTCACGTGATTGATCGCCGGCGCCAGAATGACCAGGATGATGCCGCAGATCGCGATCGGCGCAAATGCCAGGCTGGCGATGCCGCTCAGATCCCAGAACAGGCCGCTGATCACCGGCACGATCACCGCGCAGCTATAGCTGATGGTGAACATGGCGGCGGTGACGCGATGCACGTCGTCCGGCGCGCTCAGTAATGGCGGCAGCGCCAAAATGAGAATGAGGATCACCGCATTGGCAAAGCCCTGTACGGTCGCTGCGGCCACCACCCAGGCGCCGGAGCCGAACACGATGCCGCAGGTCGAGAGCACGCAGAGCAGCCCGCATGCGACATAGGGCCAGGCCTTGCGCTCGAGTCGGTGCGCAATGGCCAGCAGCAGTAACGACGCCGGCACCTGGCCGATGTTGAGCCCGGTGAGCGCGGCGCTGATCCAGTCGCCTTGTCCGTTGCCCCTGAGATAGTCGGGCAGGAAGGCGTTGGTCGCGAAATAGGTGGCGTTGGTGGTGCCGAGCATGATGCCGAGCCGCCAGATCAAGTGACTGTTCCAGTCCGGCCACCAGCGGCGGCTTGTGTTCGAAGTCGGACCGCTGGCCGGCGCTAGCGTCAAAATCAGCGCCGCGATAACGACGACTGGCATGCTCCACACCACGAAGCCCCATTGCCAACTGCCGCCGACCAACGGCAGCACTAGCGGCAGCATCAATGCGACAGGGAGAATTTCGCCGACCAGCAGCCCGTTGGTATAGATGGCGGTGGCAAAGCCGATGTGCTGCGGAATCCAACTGCGCACGGCGGGCGGCATAGTCACCTGCATGACGGCAACGCCGGCGCCCATGGCTACCGTCGTCGCGTAAAGCCACATCACGTCGGGGATGGTGCCGCGCAGCGCGCCGCCGATCGCGGTGACGGCGAGCCCGACCACCAGCGCCGTGCGTATGCCGAGCCGCGCGATCAGCAGCGAGCCAGGCACGGCGGCGATCGCGAACAGCATCGAGGGCAGGCCGGTGAGAATGCCGATCTGGGTGGCGTTGAGCCTGAGCCCGTCGTGGATCAGCGGAATGACCGGCGGCACCGCCAGGATGGTGAGCCGCAGGGCGACACCTGCGAGCCACAGTTGCAGCAGCGTGCCGATCAAGTGGGCCTGCGATCGTGGCTCGCCGGGATTTTGCATGGCAGGGACCGGCATTGCGGATGAGGTGCTAACGTGTTGATCTTGCGGCTTGCGGGATAACATAGTCCGCAGCGCTATGCATATCCGGCATTGGACTGGCCGGTATTCAGCACGACTTGGTCGAATTGGACGGGAAAATGCATCTTCAACAACGCATCCTTGTCACGGGCGGATCCGGATTTCTCGGCTCGCATTTGTGCGAAAGTCTCCTGGCCGAGGGCGCCAATGTCATTTGCCTTGACAACTTTTTTACCGGTAGCCGCACAAACATCGAGCACCTGCTCGACAATAAACATTTCGAGCTCATCCGGCACGACGTGACGTTCCCGATCTATCTTGAGATCGATCAGATCTACAATCTTGCCTGTCCGGCTTCGCCCATCCACTACCAACACGATCCGGTGCAGACGACCAAGACCAGCGTGCATGGCGCGATCAACATGCTAGGTCTCGCTAAGCGCGTGAAGGCGAAAATCTTCCAGGCATCGACGTCGGAAGTGTACGGCGATCCAAGCGTTCATCCGCAGACCGAAGATTATTGGGGCAACGTCAACCCGATCGGCGCGCGCTCTTGTTATGACGAAGGTAAGCGCTGCGCCGAAACCCTGTTTTTCGATTATTGGCGGCAGCACAAATTGCGCATCAAGGTCGCGCGCATTTTCAATACCTACGGCCCACGCATGCATCCGAACGATGGACGCGTCGTTTCGAATTTTATTGTGCAGAGTCTGCTGGGCAAGGACATCACGATTTACGGCGACGGTTCGCAGACGCGCTCGTTTTGCTACGTGGACGATATGATCGATGGTTTCGTTCGCCTCATGGCAACCGGCGATTCGGTGACCGGACCGATCAACATCGGCAACCCAACCGAATTTTCTATCCTTGAACTTGCTTCCATGGTGGTCGAGTTGATCGGCGCGCGCTCGAAGATCGTACGCCGGCCGCTGCCGGAAGACGATCCGAAGCAGCGGCGCCCGGACATTTCGCGCGCGCAGGAATTTTTGTCATGGGCGCCGCGCACGCCGCTCAAGGAAGGGCTCATTCAAACCATCGCCTATTTTGAGATGTTGCTGAGCGATGGAAAAATGCGCGATCAGTTGACCAAAGAGCGGTCGGTCTAAGCCATGCTATGTTCGGCCGTCACTTATTAACTCCCTGGAAATCCGCTTGAATTTGCGGCTTTCCCACCGCCGGAAAACACTGTAAACGGCAAAATCCCTGTATAATTCCCCGCCATCAGGGAAAGGTTGCCATTGCCGAAACTGACCCCGCGCCAGGTTCTGATCGTGCTGCACGATCTCGTCGCCACCGCGGCGGCGATCGTATTGACGTTTTTTGTGCGCTTCGAGGGCCAGCCGCTGGATGAGCGGCTGCCCGGGCTCAAGTTTCTGCCGGTCTTTCTGATCTACGCAGCGGCGGTCTATTTGATCTTCGGGCTGCACCGCAATAAATGGCGGTTCACCTCGGTCCCCGATCTCTACGACATCTTCCGCGCCGCCACCGTTCTGGCGGTGTCGCTCCTTGCGCTCGACTATGTGCTGGTCGCGCCCAACATTTACGGCGGCTATTTCTTCGGCAAGATCACCATCCTGCTGTACTGGTTTCTGCAGATGTTTTTCCTCGGCGGCACCCGTGTCGCCTATCGCTATTTCCATTACGCGCGCACGCTGCAACGCGCCAAGGTCGCCGACGCGACGCCGACGCTGGTGCTCGGGCGCGCGGCCGACGCCGAAGTCCTGTTGCGCGCGATCGAAAGCGGCGCGGTGAAGAAAATCTGGCCGGTCGGCGTGTTGTCGCCGTCTGCGGCCGACCGCGGCCAATCGATCCGCGGCGTTCCGGTACTGGGCGACATCGACGATCTCGAACGCGTGGTGGCGGATTTTTCGGCGCGTGGCACCAAGGTGACGCGCGTCATCCTGACGCCGTCGGCGCTGTCGCCGGAAGCGCGGCCGGAAGCGCTGCTGGTCCGCGCGCGCAAGCTCGGCCTGACCATGAGCCAGTTGCCGTCGCTCGATGCGGGCGGGCAGGCGATGCAGCTCGCGCCGGTCGCGGTCGAGGATCTGCTGCTGCGGCCGAGCGTCAGTATCGATTACCGACGGCTGGAGACTTTCGTTGCCGGCAAGGCGATCGTCGTCACCGGCGGCGGCGGCTCGATCGGCTCGGAGATCTGCGAACGCATGGTCGCCTTCGGCGCCGCCCGTCTGCTGGTGATCGAGAATTCCGAGCCGGCGCTACATGCGGTGGTGGAACTGCTCAAAGCCAAACAATCCAGCACCGCGATCTCCGGCCGTATCGCCGATATTCGCGACCGCGCGCGTATCATGGGCCTGGTCGCGCAATTTGCGCCCGACATGGTGTTCCACGCCGCCGCGCTCAAGCACGTGCCGCTGCTCGAAACGGATTGGGACGAGGGCATCAAGACCAACGTGTTCGGCTCGATCAACGTCGCCGATGCGGCGGCGGCGGCCGGCGCCGCGGCCATGGTGATGATCTCCACCGACAAGGCGATCGAGCCCGTTTCCGTTCTGGGCGCCACCAAGCGGCTGGCGGAAATGTATTGCGAGGCGCTCGACAACGATTTGGCGCGCCGTGCGGCGGGTAAAAACGCCACGCGTATGATCGCGGTGCGCTTCGGCAACGTGCTGGCGTCGAACGGCTCGGTGGTGCCGAAATTCAAGGCGCAGATCGAGGCCGGTGGCCCGGTCACCGTCACGCATCCGGACATGGTGCGTTATTTCATGACCATCCGCGAAGCCTGCGATCTGGTCATCACCGCGGCGACCCACGCGCTCGGCCCCGGCAGCAGCGACGTCTCGGTCTATCTGCTCAATATGGGCCAGCCGGTCAAAATCGTCGATCTCGCCGAACGCATCATCCGCTTGAGCGGCCTCGAGCCGGGACGCGACATCCAGATCGCGTTCACCGGCATTCGCCCGGGCGAGCGGCTGCACGAGATATTGTTCGCGCGCGACGAGGAAACCAACGAGATCGGCATTCCCGGCATTGTCGCCACCAAGCCGGTGCAGCCGTCGCTGGAGGCGATCCGGGGCTGGGTGGCGACGCTGGAGCAGGGCCTGTCGCGCAACGAGCGCGCCGTCATCTACAATGTGCTGCGAGACGCGGTGCCGGAATTCCGCGGCGAAGCCGCATGAAGAGGCAAAATTGAACCTGTCAGAATTTTTCAAGAGCGAGTTCGCCGAGCACCACGACGTGGCGCGGCGCACCGAAGCGGCGTTGGCGGACGCCTTCGCCGGGCTGGTTGGCGCCTGCGTCAAGTCGGTGCGTAACGGCGGCAAGCTGATGTTCTTCGGCAATGGCGGCAGCGCCGGTGACGCCCAGCATCTCGCAACCGAATTGACCATCCGCTACAAGGCCGACCGCGCTGCCATTGCCGCGCTGGCCTTGACCACCGACACTTCCGCGCTCACCGCCGCCGGCAATGATCTCGGTTTCGACAAAGTCTTCGCGCGGCAGATCGAGGCGCTCGGGCGGCCCGGCGACGTTGCCATCGCGATTTCGACCTCGGGCAAGAGCCCGAACATCATCGCCGCGCTGCGCCAGGCGAAGGCGATGAATTTGGCGACCGCGGCGTTCGGCGGCAAAGGCGGCGGCGACATGGCCGGGCTCGCCGATCACTTGCTTGTTGTCCCGTCTGCTACCACCGCGCGAATCCAGGAGATGCACATCGCCCTCGGGCAAATGCTCTGCGGCGCGCTGGAAATCGAGTTGGAATTGGCCAAACCCGACCGTTGAACGTCATGACGCGGGGTCAATCGGAAATCCAACGGTAAACTTACATTTTTCATGTAGGGAAAACAGCGTTGGTCATCCTGAAAATCTCCTTGACTTAAAGCAGGGCTCCTATTTCCTTAGCGGCCAGGGAGAACAAAACCATGGACGCCACCGTTCTGAACGGGCCGCGAGGCAAAACTCGCGCGCCGCGCTCGCGTGCTGTCGGCGATCGCCACAACATCCAATCGGTCGATCGCGCGCTGTTTCTGCTGGAAACCATCGCCGAGGCTGGCGGTGAGGCGTCGCTGACCGACCTCTCCAACCGTACCGGTCTCAATATTTCGACCTGCCACCATCTGCTGGCAACGCTGATCCAGCGCGGTTTTGTCGCCAAGGTGCCGGGCCGCCGGCTCTACGCGCTGGGCGCGCGTATCCTTTATCTCGGGCACGCCTGCCTGCAGGTCGATCTGCCGCGCCGCGCGCAGCCTTATTTGGAAGACATCAACCAGGCCACCGGCGAAACGGTGCATCTCGCCGCGCTGCAAGGCGACGCGGTGGTCACGCTTGCCGTGCGCGAGGCGCGCCACGCCGTGCGCGTCGACACCGGCAAGATCGGAAGACTGGAGGCGCCGCACGCGACCTCGGTCGGCAAGGCCATCATGGCGTGGCTGCCGGAGGACGAGATTCACCGTATCCTCACCGGCGGCATGAAGCGCTTCACCGACAACACCATCACGAATTTTCCGGCGCTGGTGGAATCATTGCGCGCTGTGCGCCGCAACGGCTACGCCATCGACCGCGAGGAATATCTGCCTGGCGTGATTTGCGTCGGCGCCGCCATCCGCGATCAGGCCGGCACCGTGATCGGCGCCATCAGCGCCTCGACGCCGACCATGCGGGCGAGCGAGGAGCACGTCGCCCGCATCCGCGACGAGGTCAGCGCCGCGACGCGCGCGTTGTCCGCCGAGTTCGGCGCGCCGACCTCGCAAGCGGGTCGTCTCGAGGCGGTCGCAAATTGAGTGATGCATTGGGCGTCGGCGCTGCCTAAAAGCGTCGTCCGCGGCGTGCTGGCGCGGGAGCCGACGCGACTTCGGAACAAAGCAGGAATTGATCTTTCTCAACAATCGGGGAGAGACAATGCGCGACCTTCAGCGCAATCGCGTTGGAGGATTCCATGTACGCACCGGCTGGCGTGAAGACGAGCGCGGAATTCCCAATTCCGGACACCATGAAAGCCTGGGTATTGGGCGATCCGGGAGAACTCACGCTCACGGATAAGCCGGTCCCGGTACCGAAGCGGGCCGAGGTGCTTGTGCGCATCGATGCTGCGGCAATCTGCGCCACCGATCTGGAAGTCATCTATCAGGGCCCGCCGGGCATGATCCAAGGCGGCCTGCCGTTCAACAAGAACTTCACGCCGGGCCACGAATACATGGGCACGGTGGCGGCGCTCGGACCGGGCGTCGACGAATACAGGATCGGCCAGCGCGTCGCCGTCGAAATCCACGCCGGCTGCGGCCAGTGCAAGCGCTGCCGCGAGGGCATGTATACGTCGTGCCACAACTACGGCCTCAACTACGGCGACGTCGACAAGGGCCATCGCGCCAACGGTTTCACCACCGACGGCGCCTTCTGCGAATACCAAGTCAACAACATCAATACGCTGGTCGCCATCGCCGACGACATGTCGGACGAAGAGGGCGCGCTGGTCGTCACCGCCGGCACGGCGATGTATGCGCTCACCGAACTCGGCGGCCTGGTCGCGGGCGAAAGCGTCGTCGTCAGCGGCGCGGGTGCGATCGGACTGATGGTGGTCGCGGTGGCCAAGGCGCTCGGCGCCCAGCCGGTAATCCTTACTGAAATACGCGACAACCGGCTCAAGATCGCGCGCGAACTCGGCGCCGATTATGCCGTCAATATCGGCAAGGAGCCGGACGTCGTCGCGGCGGTGAAGAAGCTCAACGGCGGCAAGGGCGTCGACTACGTCGTCGAATGCTCGGCCGCGAGCAAGGCGGTCAACGACGCCGTGCATATGGCCAATCGCGGCGGCAAGGTCTGCCTCGCCGCCTTCACGCACGAACCGGCCTTGGTCGATATCGCGCATATCGTCAGCAACAACATCTACGTCTACGGAATCCGCGGCGAGGGCAAGAGCGCGGTACATCGCGCCGAAGCCTTCATGCGGCAGAAGCGTTTCGACGCCACCAAGATCCACACCCACACGTTCCCGCTCGCCGATCTGCCGACAGCGATCCGCTATGCCAAGGATCGCGTCGATGACGCCATCAAGGTTGTGGTGAAGGCCAAACTCGACGCCGCCCACAAGGTGGCCGCGGAATAGGTTGTGGCGCTACGCGGCTTTCGCCCCTGGAACTTTTTACGCCCTAAGCAGTTGTAACTCTGAACAAAACTGGCCGCCGGATGGGCGGTCGTTCAGCAATTCGGAGCTACATATGGTCGAAAAACCTAAGCGTCCGATCGATGCCGAGCGCGGGCGGATCGAGCACGACGAAGACGAGGTTGCGGTCAATTCCGACGAGAGTTTCCCGGCCAGCGACCCGCCGAGTTGGACGCCGGTGCATGGCGTCGGCTCGAGCGAGAGCAAGAAGATCAAGAAGAAGCCGGCGAACGCCGAATAACGGCGCAAGATGTGAGAGAAGAAGTCATTATTCGAAACTCATCTTGAGCAGTTTCTCGGCGTTGCCGCAGAACAGCTTGCGCTCGTCAGCGGGCGATAGGCCTAGGCCTTTGATCGTTTTGATCGTCGGTGCAATCGGGCCGAGCGGCGTATCTGTAGCAAAAACAACGCGTTCCGCGCCGAAAAACTCATACCCGCAACGTGTTGCCGGCACCCCGCCGCCGAACATGGCGGTGTCGGCGTAGAAGTCGTGCAGGTAGTCCACGTGCGGCCGTTTCAGCGATGGCAGGATTTTCGAATAATCCTCATCCGATGTGCGCTGCCCCAAGACCATGAGTCCGTTGCCGACGCGGCCATCGAAATACGGGATCATCCCGCCAAGATGGTGCGTGATGACCTTTAATTTCGGATAGCGGTCGAGCAGTCCGTTGAACACCATGCGCACCATGGCGACGGATGTTTCATACGGCCAATGGAAGCACCACCACATCTCGTAGCGCGATTTTTTCTCGGCCGGATAATCCGGCATCGCCGCGGTGCCGACCGGATGCAGCCAGATCGGCAGATCGAGTTCCGCCATGCACGCGAAGACCGGCTCGAATTTCGGCTGGTCGAGCGATTCGCCGGCGACGTTGGTGTAGATCAGCACGCCGCGCGCGCCGAGGTCTTTGATCGCGCGTTGCGCTTCCCTGATCGAGCCGTCGACGTCGGTCAGGCACAACGCGGCGGCAAAGCTCGGAAACCGCTGCGGATATTTGCTGCATAGCTCCGCCATCGAGTCGTTGGCGATGCGTGCAAGCTGCAGGCCGACGTCCGGCTTGGCGATATCCTCGATCGCCGGATTGGGCAGCGAGATGATCTGCCGGTAGTCGCCGAATTCGTCCATCTCCTTGAAGCGGGCGTCGAGATCGAACAGCTTTTTGATGCCGCGCAGCCGCTGGCCGATATTGCTGAGGTTAGGCGCGACCTTGCTCATCTCCTGGAAAAAGCGATCCGGATAGATGTGACAATAAATATCAATGATCGTGCTCATGATTGTGCTCCCGTTTATTTTTCCAGCACCAGCCGCCGTTGTAGCGGCAGGGCCTGCCAGCCGAAGCGTTCCGCAATCAGGCCCCAAAGCCCTTTCGGCGCCCACAGCATCACCACGATGGCGACCGCGCCCATCATCAGCAAGTAGAGACTGCCAAGATCGGCCAGCGTCTGGCGCAGCGCGAAGAACACGATGGTGCCGATGATAGGGCCTTCGATACGGCCGATGCCGCCGATCACCGTGATGAAGATGACGAAAGCGGTCCAGTCGTTGACGCTGAACGCGGTGTCCGGCGAGATGCGCAGCTTCATCAGGAAGATGAGCGCGCCGATCATAGCGGTGCCGAAGCCCGTCAGCACGTAGACGATGAACTTGATGCGGCTAACGTCGATGCCGTTGCTCTGCGCCGCCAGCTCGTTGTCGCGGATGGCGGTGAGCGCGAGGCCGTGGCGCGAGCGCAGCAACGCAACGATAGCGGCGAGCACGGCGACAGTCAGCGCCAGCGCCAGCCAATAGATTTCGAATTCGCGTATCTGCCGGCTCGGTGCCATGGCGATCACCGCCGCAGCGGGCAGGCTAACGCCGGAACCGCCGCCGAGTACGGAGATTTGCGAGGCGAGCAAGCGGAATACCTCCGCCACCACCCAGGTGCCGATGGCGAAATAGGCCCCGCGCAGGCGGAAGATCAATGTCGCCACCGGCACGGCGACCAGCGCGCCGATCGGCCCTGCGATCAGGATGGCCGCGATCGGATGCACACTGGCGAGGATCACCAGCGCGAACAGCAGATAACCGCCGAGCCCGACGAAAGCCTGCTGGCCGACCGACACCAACCCGGCATAGCCGGCGAGGAGGTTCCACAGACTCGCCAGCGCGACGAAGGTCAAGATCTCGGCAAGCAGCCGCAGCGTCTGCCGGTCACCCCAGAATGGCGCCAGCGCCAACACAATGAACGTGACGGCAATCAGCGCGACGCCGACGCGGCTTGAGCGCGTCGCGTGCTCGACTTGGTATTTTCTTTGGCTCATCCCGACACCTTCGGGAACAGCCCCTGCGGCCGCACAGCCAGGATGACGAGGAACACGATATGCCCTGCGAGCAATTGCCAGCCCGGATCGATTTGCGCGCCGATTGCCTGCGACACGCCAAGGATGATGCCGCCGATGAGCGTGCCCCACATGTTGCCGAGCCCACCGATGATCACCGCCTCGAAGCCGAAGATCAGCCGCGCCGGCCCGATCGACGGATCGAAATTGGCGCGCACCGCCAGGAACACGCCGGCGATGGCGACGACGGCGAGCGACAGCGCCATCGCCATGGCGAACACGTGGCGGGTATCGAGCCCCATCAATTGCGCCACCGCCTGGTCGTCGGAGGTGGCGCGGAAGGCACGGCCGAGCGCGCTATAATAGAACAGCGCCTGCAGCCCTGCGATCACCGCCACCGCGACGCCAAATTGAATGAGCGGCAACAAGCCGACCCAGACTCCATGCATCACTTCGAATGTCTGAATCTCGATCGCTCCCGCCTGCAGTTTGCGGCTGTCGGCGGTGAACCATTCCAAGAGCCCGTTCTGGATGATAATGGAGAGGCCGAAGGTGACCAGCAGCGGCGGCAGCAGATCGTCGCCTAACGTGAAATTGAGCAATCCGCGCTGCAGCGCGTAGCCGATGACAGCCATGATCGGCACGACCAGCAGCAGCGAGGTCAGCGGATCGACGCCGAACGCCTGCGTCACCATCAGCGCGACGTAAGCGGCGAGCACGATCAGATCGCCGTGCGCGATATTGACCAGCCGCATCACCCCGAAGATCAGCGACAAGCCGGCGGCGAACATGGCGTAGAGCCCGCCGATCAGCACGCCTTGCAGGATGACGTTGAGCCATTGCATCGCCGTCACACCCCGAAATACGCCGCCGAAATGCCCTCGCGCGTGAGCTCGGCCGCCTTGCCCTGCAGCGCGATGCGGCCCTCCTGCAGGCAATAGACTTGGCGCGCGGCTTTCAGCGCCTGCGCGATGTCCTGCTCGACCACGATCAGCGACAGGCCTTCCGCGACGATCGCGGGCAGTTGTGCGTAGATGTCGCGCACCACGATGGGCGCGAGGCCGAGGCTGATCTCGTCGCATAGCAGCAGCCGCGGGTTCGACATCAGCGCGCGGGCGACGGCGCACATTTGTTGTTGCCCGCCGGACAGCGCCGGCGCGGGCAGGCGGCGGCGTTCGGCCAGCACCGGGAATAGCTGAAACACGCGCTCGATCGTCCACGGGCCGGGGCGGCACGATTGGCCGCCGATCAAGAGGTTTTCCTCGACCGTCAGGGACGGAAACAACCGCCGTCCTTCCGGCACCAGCGCGATGCCGCGCTTGAGCACGTTGAAAGCGGCCGCGCCGCCGATCGTTGCGCCATCGAACAGGATGTCGCCGCAGCGCGGCGCCATCATGCCGGCGATGGTTTTCAACAGCGTGCTCTTGCCGGCGCCGTTGGCGCCGATCACCGCCACTACCTCGCCCGGCTCCACGCGCAACGACACGCCGAACAGCGCCTGGAAGTCGCCGTAAAAGGCGTCGATAGCGCGTACCTCGAGAAGAGGATCAGGCATCCGCGGCGATCCCCATGTAGATCTCCGCCACCTGCGGGCTGCGGATCACCGTGTGCGGATCGCCTTCGGCGATGAACTTGCCGCCGTGCAGCACCAGCAGGCGGTCCACCGCGGCGATCAGCGCATGCACCACGTGCTCGATCCACACGATCGACACGCCGCTTGCGCGTACGTGTTTGATCAGCGTCACCAGCGTCGCGCATTCGCGCTCGGTCAAGCCGCCGGCGACTTCGTCGAGCAACAATACGCGCGGCTTGGTCGCCAGGGCGCGCGCGAGCTCAAGGCGTTTGCGATCGAGCAGCGTGAGGCTGCCGGCGCGCCGATTGGCTTTGTCGGCGAGACCGCAGCGGGTGAGCAACTCCGCGCAGGCGTCATAAACCGCGGTTTCGCTGGCCCCGCCAGCGAAAGCCGCCGCCACCACCACGTTCTCGAACACGGTCATGCCGGAAAACGGCTGCGGGATCTGGAACGAGCGCGCGATGCCTTTGCGACAGCGCCGCTCGGGCGGCAGCCGCGTGATGTCTTCGCCGGCGCAAACGACGCGGCCGGCATCGGGCGCAACCGTGCCGGTGGCGATGCCGAACAGCGTGGTCTTGCCGGCCCCGTTCGGCCCGATGATGCCGAGCGCCTCGCCTTCGTTCAGCGCGAGGTCGATGCCATCGGCAACCACCACGGCCCCGAACCGCTTCGAAATATTGTCCAGCGCGAGGATCGGGGCCATAGGATGTGGTGCGTCAGGAAATCGGCACCAGCTTGCCTCCCACCGGGATTTCCGGCGCGGTCTTGTTCTCGGCGATGACGAGATCGAACTTGCCGTTCTTGCGCTGCCACTGGCCGGCCACCAGCGGCGTCTTGGTGACGTTCTTCACCGGCGCGCCGGTCCACTGGATGTGTCCGACCATCGACTGGTAGTTGGTGGCGACAATTGATTCCAGGATCGACTTCGGATCGTGCGGGTTCTTGGCGCGCTTGAGCACGTCGATCGCAACTTCGAACAGCGCGTGCTGGAAGCCGATCGGCTGCGTCCATGGCCGGCTGGTTGCCTTGGTGTAGCCATCGGTGAGTTGCTGGGCGCTCTGGCCGGTGAGGCCGGACTTGAACGGATGATGCGGCGTCCACCAGATTTCGCTGGTGAGCCCGTTGCCGCGTTCGCCCAGCGAGTCGATGACCGAGGGGAACAGCAGCGCCTTGCCGATGGTGACGATCTTCGGCTTGAAGCCCTGCTGCGCCGCCTGCGACCAGAAGGTGGCGAAGTCGGGCGGGATCATGTTGCCGGTGACGATTTGCGCGCCGGCCGCCTTGAACGCGGAAATCTGGGAGGTAAAATCGTTGTTCATGAGCTGGTAGCGTCCGGGGTCGAGCAGCTTGTAGCCGGCCCTTGCCAAAGCAGGCGGCAGGCCAAGCTTCGGATCGCCCCAGGCATTGCCGTCGGCATCGTTGGGAAACAGGCCGCCGACTACCTTGTTGGTCGGCAGTTCATCCCACAGCGCCAGGAACGCGCCGATCACGTCTTCGAGGCCCCAGAAGAAATGATAGGTCCAGGTGAAACCTTTCTTCGGGTCGCCCTTGCGGCCGAAGAAATAAGGCTGCCACGGACAATTGGTGGTGATGCAGGGCACCTCGTTGACTTCGGCCTGGTCGGCGACCGGATTGGTGGTGTCGGGCGTGGCCGAGGCGACGATCAGGTTGACCTTGTCGCCGAGGATCAATTCGGACGCCACTTCCGAGGCACGGCTGGCGTTCGACTGGCTATCCTTGGAGATGATCTCGACCTTGTAGGTCTTGCCGCCGCTTTGCAGGCTCTTGCTCAGGATTCCGCGCACCTGCTCGAGAATATAGCCGTCGGCCTCGCCGAAACCGGCGAGCGGTCCGGTCTTTGGGCTGACGTGCCCGATTTTGATCACTTGCGATTGCGCGTTCGCCGGAATGGCGCGCAGAACCGCCGGCGCGGCCAATGCGCCGAGGCCGGTCTTGACCAGAGTGCGACGTGAAATCGTCTTGCTGTCGGTCATTGTTTCCTCCTGTGCGCGACCTTTAAACGTCTTGGGCGCGCGCTTTTTTTAGATGCTGCAACACTTTCAAACGGAGCGCCTGCTGCTGCGCCGGGCTCCACTTGCGAAAGCCTTCGCCCGATTTGAAGCCGAGCTTGCCGTTCTTCACCAGTTTTTTCAGATAAGGCGAAGGCCCCGGACGGCTGTCGATGTCGCGCAGCACGAACTTGTGGATGGCCAGCGTCAGATCGGTGCCGACCATATCGGCATTTTCCAGGGGACCGAGCGCCGCCAGCCGACGGCCGAACGACGCCTTGATCACATTGTCGACGGTCTCGGCATCGCAGATGCCTTGTTCGACCAGCGCGATCGCCTCGCGCCAGAGCGCGTGCTGCAGCCGATTGCCGATGAAGCCTGGCACGTCCTTCTTCACATGCGCCGGCTTTTTGCCGGCGGCGGCATGCAGCTTCATGGTGAAGTCGACCGCGGCGGGGCTGGTCCATTGCGTTTCGATCACCTCGACCAGCGGCACCAAAAACGGCGGGTTCCACCAATGGGTGCCGAGCGCACGCTCGCGCCGCTTGAGCCCTTTCATGATCTTGGTGATCGGGATGACCGACGTGTTGCTGGCGAGAATCGTATCGGGCCGCACGTGCTTTTCGATCTCGGCAAATAATTTCTGCTTGAGCGGCAGATCCTCGAGCACGGCCTCGACCACGTAATCGGCCTCGCGCACGGCGGTGGCCAGATGGGGGACTGGCGTCACGCGTTCGACGGCTTTCTGATGGTCGCCGAGGTCTTTCAGATTCGTCAGGATGCGCGCCTTGGCGCTGTCGAGGCTCGCCATCACCGAATCGTAGATCGTCACGTCATGACCGGCGAGCGCGAACACCTGGGCGATGCCGTGGCCCATCAGGCCGGCGCCGATCACCGCGATGCGGGCTTTGGCCATGGCTTAGCCCGCCGTATAGCCGCCGTCGGCGTAAAGGATATGGCCGGTGTAGAAGTCCGATGCCTTCGAGGCGAGGAACAGCAGCGGACCGGCGAGATCCTCCGGTTCGCCGAGGCGGCCCTTCGGCACCCGCGCCAGGAAGCCCTTGCGCACGGTCTGCGCGCGCTCGGTGTCCTCGTACATCCAGGCGGTGAGCGGTGAGCGGAAAACGGTCGGGCCAATCGCGTTGACGGTGATGCCGCTTTCGCCCCACTCGCAACCGAGCGCCTTGGTGATGCCGTCGACCGCCGATTTCGAGGCGCAATAAGCGGTATATCCGGCCGGATGGCCGAGCAGCCCGCGCGCCGAGGAGGTGAGGATTACCTTGCCGCCGCCACCCTGCTTGAGCATCTGCTTGCCGCCCGCGCGCGCCATCAGCCACGACTGGGTGACGTTGGCGTCCATCACGTCGAGGAAATCCGCCGGCTTCAGATCGCCGATCTTGGCAACCTTGTTGAGGCCCGATGCAACCACCAGGATGTCGAGACGGCCGAACTTGTCGACCGCGGCCTTGACGATTTTCTCGCAATTTTCTTCCGAATTCGGCCGCAGCGCGATGATCTCGGTTTTGCCGCCGAGTTCCGCGCATTCGGCCGCGACTTTTTTCAGCTCGTCCTGCTTGCTCCCCGCCAGCACGACGTTAGCACCGGCGCCGGCCAAGGTCTTCGACGCCAGCGCGCCGAAGGCGCCCGACGCGCCGGTGATGACGGTGGTCCTCCCCTTGACGTCGAACAAAGCGAGTGGATTTTTCAAAAAGGCTTCGGCCATGATGTCCTCCCGGTATTTTCTTTGCTGCCATGCCCGCGAAAGCGGGCATCCAGTAATCGCGGCATTGTCGGTGAGTACTGGGTCCCCGCTTTCGCGGGGACGACGCGTTGTGTTTTCACTTCGGCGGCATCGCCACGGCGACAACGATCGAGCAGACTTCGTTGCCGCGGTTGATGATCTCGCGCGTTTCGTTCGGCTCGATCACGCAGGAATCGTTCGCCTTCAGCACGGTCTCCTTGCCGTTGACGATGACGGTCAATTCGCCGCGCAGCACGAAATAGACCTTCTCCGGCGGCGAGGCGTCCGGACCGGCGCCGCCGTCGGGCAGGAAGTGCGACAGCCCGCAAACCAGACCCTTGGTGCCGCCGGCCTCGGCGCCGAACAGGCGCAGCGAGGTGCAAGCGCGATGATTGGGCGCATCGTAAGCCTTGGCGTCCGCGAAACGTTTGACGTGCATGGCGTTTATCCTTGCTTGAAGGTCTTACCGGCTTCGATACGGAATTTTTGCGTCGGATCGACGATGGCGACCAGCCGCACGATGCAGCCGTCGCCACGGTCCCAGTTCCACGGGAAATAGGCGAAGGTGACGCGCTTGCCGGTAATCTTGTCGATGTCGCCGCCGACATTCTCGATGCCCATGATGCCGTTCTTGAACAAAATGCGGTGCACTGGCTCCCATTCCGGGAAATCGTCCTTCCAGTCGCGGCCGCCAGACCACTCGCGATATTCTTCCGCCAAATGAGGATGCAAAGGCCCGTTGCGCTGCGGGCCGATGGCGGTGGCGAGCGGATGGTCATTGGCCTGCGTGTCGTGGCCGACCACCTTGACCTTCTTCTTGACGAACCATTCGCCGGCCGACGGCACGAAGCCCGGCGCGCGGCAGAAATAGTCTTCCGAGTCATCATAGAACTTGTGCCAGCCGGTGTTGATGATCACCACGTCGCGCGGCCGCACGATCTTGCCGCAGGCTTTTTCGAGATCGTCGCCGGTGATCGGCTCCCATTTGTTCTTCGGGATCGACACCACGATGCCGGAGCCGAAGAAATGCGGCAGCGGCACTTCGTCGATGAACGGCGTGCCCTGGATCACGTGCGCGGGCGCGTCGATATGCGTGGTGTTGTGCATCGAGGTGGTGATGCGCTGCGACAGCACGCCCGACTTCGCCATGTAGTGGATGCGCTCGATCTTGACGTCCTCGAAATAGGGCCAGTTCGGCGATTGGTAGCCGAAGCGGTGGGACAGGTTGTAGAACTCCAGCCCCATGCTGTTCTTAAGATTTTCTTCGAACATCACGCCGCGAATTTTTTTGGCCACGGCATCCTCCCTTTGAGTTTCTGCGTTTGCGGGGTTGCCGCTATCAGGCGGCGGCGGAATTCATATGCATCTCCATGGCGTGCTTGGTGGCGAGCAGCCGTTCGGCGATCAGCGTGCGCCCGTTCTCGAAACGCTGAGTCGGCACCGGCACCGAGATGGCGACGGCATTGCCGAGGGGATCCTGCAACGCGACGCCCGCGGCGCAGATGCCGGCGGTATGCTCCTCACGGTCGAAGGCGATGCCGGCGCGGCGCGCGGCCTTCAGTTCGCCGAGCAATGTATCGAGCTTGGTGATTGTTCTCGGCGTGCGCGCCTCGTAGACGCGCCCGATCAGCGCCTCGATCGCCTGCTCGCTGAGCTGCGCGAGATAGGCCTTGCCGTTGGCGGTGCAATAGAGCGGAAAAGTTTCGCCGACCGCCGACACCGTGCGCAGACGCTGCGGGCCGATCACCTGGTCGATGAACACCAGATGGTCCTTGCCCACGGTCGACAGATCGACGGTCTCGTGCAATTCCTCGCTCAGTCGCTCCAGGAACGGCCGCGCCAGCGCGATGAAATCGCTACGCACGGACGCCGCCAGCCGCAGGATGGTCGGCCCGAGCCGCACGCGGCCGTTGGGGGTTGCCGCGATCACCAGCTTTTCGGTTTCGAGCGCCGAGACGATGCGCTGCACGGTCGAGCGCGCCAGATTCACGCGCTGGGCAATCTGGCCGAGGCTGAGCCCCCCGTTTTCGTCTTCCAGCGCGCGCAGGATGGTGGCCGCGCGCGCGATCACTTGCACCTGACTCTTGTCGTTGGTGACGTGACGGTTCATCGACAACCCGGACTACGCGACAGGGCAGCCCTCAAGCCGCCTTGCATCATGGTACACGATAGCCCAATATGCGGTACAGGTCCTTCAACAAAAAATTTCGCAGCGGGTGAGGAGACGCCAATGGTCAAGAAGATCGCGCTCGAAGAGCATTTTCTCGATTCGGCCACCGAGCCTTATTGGCGGCCGACCATGGTCGACGTCGCGCCGGCCAAGACCGCGCAGCTTTACGACGCGCTGACGAATTTCGGCGAACAGCGGCTGGCCATGATGGACAAGACCGGCATTGCCCGCGCCGTGCTGGCGATCGCCGGGCCGGGCGTGCAAGTCGAGCGCGATACCGCGACCGCAATCCGCAACGCGCGCGCCTCGAATGATTTCCTCGCCAAGGAAGTGCAGAAGAAGCCCGACCGCTATTCCGGCTTCGCCCATCTGGCCATGCAGGACCCGAAGGCCGCCGCCGACGAACTGGAACGCTGCGTGCGCCAGCTCAAGTTCTGCGGCGCCATGATCAACGGCCACACTAACGGCAAATATCTCGACGACCGATCCTACGATCCATTCTGGGAACGCGCCGCGGCGTTCGGCGCGCCGATCTATCTGCACCCGGCCGATCCGGTGACGCAGCCGCCGTCGCTTGCCGGTTACAATGTGCTGGCGCGGCCGATGTGGGGCTGGGGCATCGAGACCGGATCGCACGCGCTGCGCATCATCTGCGGCGGCGTGTTCCATCGCTATCCGAAAGCCAAACTTTTGCTTGGCCATCTCGGCGAGACGTTGCCGTTCCAGCTCTGGCGCTTCGACAGCCGCTCGGCGCCGTACGGCTGGAACCTGCCCAAGCCGCCGTCGCAATATCTCAAGGAGAACGTCTGGGTGACGACTTCGGGCATGTACGATCTGCCGCCGGTGCGCTGCTCGCTCGACGCGCTGGGCCGCGACCGCGTCATGTTCTCCGCCGACTATCCGTTCGACTGGCCGGGCTGCGAATTCCTCGACACGGTGCCGCTCGAGGAATCCCTGCGCGCCGATATCGCCTACAACAACGCGGCGAAGCTGCTAAATCTCTAGATGCCATAATGGGCCCTGCTCTGAGTGAGCAGTTGAAGTGGCTGTCCCCCGATAGATGATGAAACGGGGTCACGACGTGAGTCGGCCCCAAGCATCTGCAGACGGAGGACAGCCATGGAACATTATGCCGGAATCGACGTGTCATTGGAACTGTCGAGCGTATGCGTTGTGGACGCGCAGGGAAAGATCGTGAAGGAAGCAAAGATCGCGAGCGAGCCCGAAGCTTTTATTGCTTTCTTTCAGGAGTTTGGCTTTGCAGTGAAGCAGATTGGACTTGAGGCGGGGCCGTTATCGCAGTGGCTGCATGCGGGGCTGACGCAGGCAGGATTCGAAACCGTCCTGCTGGAGACACGGCATGTGAAGGCGGCCTTGTCGGCGATGACGGTGAAGACGGACCGCAAGGACGCGCGCGGGCTTGCCCAGCTGATCCGGATGGGTTGGTTCCGTCCGGTGCACGCCAAGTCGATGGGATCGCAGGAGGTGCGTGCGCTGCTGGTTGCGCGCAAGCAGCTTCTCGGACGGCTTATCGACGTGGAATTGAGCATCCGGGGGATCCTGCGCGGTTTCGGTCTGAAGGTCGGCCCGGTGACGCGCAAGGGGTTTGAAGCGCGGATTCGCGAATTGGTGACGGGCCAGGCCACATTGGAACGCATTGCTGGGGCGATGCTTCCGGCGCGGGCGCTTTGAAGGCGGAATACGAAAAGCTACACAAGGCTGTGCTGGCGATCGTTCGTGAAGACGCGGTCTGCCGGAGGCTAATGACGGTACCGAGCGTAGGTCCGCTGGTGGCAATAACCTACAAATCGGCAATGGACGATCCGAGCCGCATCACGAAGTCGAAGGCGGCAGGGGCGCTGTTCGGGCTCACGCCGAGGAAGTACCAGTCGGGTGAAAAGGACATCACCGGCGGGATCACGCGGGCTGGCGATGAGATGGTGCGCACGGCGCTTTATGAAGCGGCCAATGTTCTGCTATCGCGCATAACGCGGTTCTCAAAACTCAAACGCTGGGGAATGGACGTCGCCAAGCGGCGAGGTTCAAAACGGGCGAATGTTGCACTCGCTCGCAAGATCGCAGTGATCCTGCACCGCATGTGGGTCGACGGCACAACTTATCGGTGGACTGCGGTGCAGCCGATCGCGGCGCAGGCTTGATCAAGGAGAAACAAGAGACGCAAGTGGGCTAAACACAAGCCCTACTGCCCGAAGTCCCGTCGCCGGGACGGTGGAATCGGTGAAGCCGTTACACGGCCAGTGGCCGTCATCCGACGAACCACGCGTATCTAGATAGGCTCACCGCTCCCTCTAACAGCATAGTGTGGCGGCCTCAGCGTCGACCACGGACAGAAGCGAGAGCTCGGCGGCGTGACGATCATTCGGGGACTCGACTTCATCGGGCCCATTACAGAAGGCCGTGTACCCATAAATTGGCGGCGGTGAGCAATGATCGCCAATGTCGGCTTTCAATCGGGATGCCGCAACCTGTATGCAAGAGGCCGCCAACAGAGGCGGCCTATTCGAGCTTCACAAACTCAATTTCATGAGTCTTACCGTGCCGCCAGCTTATTCCAAGTGTTACGCACGCTTGAGGACCATCCATGCCAGTCCAGACTAACAACATCCCAGTTCACCATCGGGCGCTGCTGAACGCTGCTCTGAGCCGTCGATTCGGAAGGATGGCCTGTCGACGCGTCATGAACATAAGCAAATCCAATCGTCAAAAAAACTCCGAGAATGACACCGAGTAAAAGACGCATGAGCTTATTCCTCTTGTAATTGTATTCGGTCAATCATCGAAGGGAACGCGCGAAGGGCTTTGCGGTTCCCTACGGCTGTCCGTAGCGATGGCGGCACATCGAAGCGCGGCGCCGTGGAGCGTTTGCGTCCGGCACCGGTAGCCGATGTCCGGTTTGCCGAGATTTGATGGCAATGTGCAACTCAATTTGTCAGCGACCCTCGGCGCCCTCAATCCCCGTCATTGCCGCTGCCAAAAACAGCAGAACGAATACGCCACCGATAGTTTCAAATACGATCATTGCTTGATCCTTTGATGAGTCCTTCGGGGGAAACCCGCGCCGTTGGTTCGAAATGGCAGAAGAAGTCGTCCAGCTGAGGCGGCCAAAACAAGAAGCCTCGGCTGGGCTTCGATCTCTGGACGATACTGCTTCACGCTAAGCTCATCCCATCGACTACGGCTATGGCACGGCGGTTCCTGATATTGTTAAATGGTCTTCCGTTATGAAGTCGACCCTGCAACTACGACATCCGAATACGTTGACTTCGGGCTCGTCGAGCACGCCCGGTATTGTCCGGGCTAGAATCATCGGTCGAGAGCAACTTGGGCAAAGCGGCGACAAGGGATGCATATTTCCTGCTGACAGGACCCGTGTGTCCCTCATAGGGTGTAACGCCTCACCGATGCAATGTTTCCATCCGCATTAGCGAACAGTCGGGTGCGAGGACTATCGGATGGCCTCGCTCTGGGCAGCGCACCTGAGCCGGCCCGTTTGTCCGCTTTGGGTCTGTAGGCGGCGTCTCACGCCTGTGTTGAAATGAAAGAGACCGCCCAATTGAGGCGGCCTCTAGTTTAGAAGATCCTACGAGAAAAGAGGTCCGAGTAGAATCCTCAAGATTTGATCCGATCAATTTCATCGCGGACGGCAAAGAATTGTTTCACCAGTAGCCGCGACGGCGACCGAAGTATCCTCCGCCGCCGAAGAGCAGAAAGAGCACCACGATAACCAATAGCAAATCCATTCAAAGCCTCCTTTAGAGTGAGGCGTCGCGGAGATGTGTTACAAACAGCGTCCGCGATGACCGGCGCCGTTTCAGACCCTAGTCGTTTGGCTGAATACACAACTCAACACGCGCACAGCCAAAAAGGTTCCAATATATTGGCTGCTTTGGGGCAATCGCGACCGACCCATCACGCGCCAAAATCTGGCAATGTCCGCCTTGTTTCAAACGAACCCAAAACGGTATCAACGATGGCGGACGCAAGTGCGGCTGCGTCTGGAATGACGGCAAATGGCGCAACCTTCGACTTTGTCGAAGTCAGCATGTGAACTTTCCGCCTCGCTTTCGAACGAGGACAATACAGCGCGAATTTTCGTCAAGTTGGCGCGAACGCCGGGACGCTTCGGCTGAGCGTTCAATGATTGAAAGGATGCGCTTTTGTCGGAACGAAGTCGACCAATATGTCGGGTGGCCGACATTACAAATTGTAATAATAGTGCCGTTAAAACAGGCCAGTATCCGGCTCTCGTGCTGTGCTAATTCGAACACTGGGCAGGGAACTTATGACACCGAACTGTGTTGGTGAAGCAATCGCTCTTGGGCTCACCCATCCCCCCGATGTCCCCGGCCCGAGAAGCGCTTAAAGGTCGCGCAGAAGTAATGCGCGGCTTTTTTTTATTCAGCCCTTCTGCCCTCGATGACGGTCACCGATGACATTTTGCGGCGAGTTGGCCAGGTCAAAAGCCGGCGATGACCTCTTCGACGTCACTTCGCCTCGATCACCCTGATCGGCTTGCCGTCCAGCCAGGCGCGGATGTCCTCGACGACGCCGGTGTAAAGCACGCGGTAGTTACGCTCGCTGACGTAGCCGAGATGCGGCGTCAGCACGACGTTGTCCATCTTGCGGAACGGATGGTCGAGCGGCAGCGGCTCGACGTCGAACACGTCGAGGCCGGCGCCGGCAATCGATTTCGAGGTGAGCGCCGCGATCAACGCCTTTTCGTCGACGATCGGCCCGCGCGAGGTGTTGACCAGATAGGCGGTCTTCTTCATCAGCCCGAGCTCGCGCGCGCCGACCAGGCCGCGCGAGCGGTCGCCGAGCACGACGTGAACGGTGAGGACGTCGGCGTTGCGGAACAGGTCCTCCTTGGAGACGTAGTCGGCGCCTGCCTCTTTGGCCTTTTCCGGCGTCAGGTTCGGGCTCCAGGCGATCACCTTCATGCCGAGCGCCTTGGCGATCGTTGCGACGCGCTGGCCGAGCTTGCCGAGCCCGAGGGTGCCGAGCGTCATGCCTTCGACATCCTGGCCGATGGTGATCTGCCACGGCGCTCCGGATTTCATGCGGGCGTTTTCGAAGCCGATATGGCGGGTCAGTTCCAGCATCAGGCCGATGGCGATACTGGCGGTCGGGTTGCCGAAGCCGCCGGTGCCGCAGACGGGAATGCCGCGCTCGGCCGCCGCCTTGACGTCGAAGGAATTGTTGCGGGCGCCGGTAGTGATCAGCAGCTTCAGGTCGGGCAGCGCCTCGATCACCTTGCGCGGGAAGGGGGTGCGCTCGCGCATGCCGACGATGATGGCAAAGCCCTGCAGCGCCTTGATCGCCTCATCCGGGCCGGCGAACGGCTTGTCGAAGATGGTTATGTCGACGTCTTTGGCGACCGGTGACCAGTCGGCCAATTTCAGCGCGACGTTCTGATAGTCGTCGAGGATGGCTGCGTTGACCATACGCACAAGCTCCAATGATTGCGCCCGCGAAGTTCCGGGGCGCCAATTTAGAGCCGGTCGACCGAAAAGATAGGGGGTATCAGACGGGAGGCAGGCCGTGCTTGGCCCGGTATTTCGGGCCGGGGCCGCGCATGTAATGGCGCTCGGGCCGGTAGCGGCCGCTCATATCGCGGGTCAATTCCTGCCAGACGGCGATCAGCGCGGGCTTGAGCAGGGCGAACGGACGGGGCAGCAGGGCAACGGCCGAAACGGAAATGGCTGCAATCGCTCGTCCCATAACCCAATTCTCCGCCATGCCGGGGCACGTTTCGCCCGCACATCCCTGTGTCGCCTGGTCTCAAGGCCAGGTTCATGACGGTGATCATGGCGTGCCAAGAGTTAACAGCGGGTAGTCGAGAGACCGTGTTGAGCGGAAATCGTAAACAGCCTTTCCAGAGTTTTACCGCCGCGGGTAGGCCGCCACCTGCTTGCCCTTTGCGGGTACCGCCGTTACATCAGCGTCGAATTTCCCGACATCGCGTCACCCAGTGCGCAAGGCGTACACGGCGCGGATTTGCTGACTTTACGAGGGGTTTTATGAACGGCCGCCAATTCATCTATCACATGCAGGGTCTGACCAAGACCTATCCGCCCGCCAAGAAGGTCTTGGATAACATCCACCTGTCGTTCTACCCGGACGCCAAGATCGGCGTGCTCGGCGTCAACGGCTCCGGCAAGTCGACGCTGCTCAAGATCATGGCCGGCATCGACAAGGAGTTCGCCGGCGAAGGCTGGGTCGCCGAAGGCGCCCGCGTCGGCTACCTGGAGCAGGAGCCGCAACTCGACCCCAACAAGACCGTGCGCGAGAACGTGATGGAGGGCGTCGCGGCCAAGAAGGCGGTGCTCGACCGCTACAACGAGATCGCCGCCAATTACTCGGACGAGACCGCCGACGAGATGGCCAAGCTCCAGGACCAGATCGATAGCAAGAACCTGTGGGACCTCGACAGCCAGGTGGACCTCGCCATGGACGCGCTGCGCTGCCCGGCCGACGATGCCGACGTCACCAAGCTGTCCGGCGGCGAGCGCCGCCGCGTCGCGCTGTGCAAGCTGCTGCTCGATGCGCCCGACCTGCTGCTGCTCGACGAGCCGACCAACCATCTCGACGCCGAGAGCGTGAACTGGCTGGAAGGCCATCTGCGCAATTATCCGGGCGCCATCCTGATTGTCACCCACGACCGCTACTTCCTCGACAACGTCACCGGCTGGATCCTCGAGCTCGACCACGGCCGCGGCATCCCTTACGAGGGCAACTACACCTCGTGGCTGCACCAGAAGCAGAAGCGGTTGGAGCAGGAAGCGCGCGAAGACGAGTCACGGCAACGCACGCTGGCGCGTGAAAGCGAGTGGATTTCCTCCTCGCCCAAAGCGCGCCAGGCCAAGTCGAAGGCGCGCTACGAGCGCTACGACGAGTTGCTCAAGATCGCCAATGCCAAGACCAACACCGTGGCGCAGATCACCATTCCCGTCGCCGAACGGCTCGGCCAGAACGTCGTCGATTTCGAGGGGCTGAGCAAAGGTTACGGCGACAATCTGCTGATCGACAATCTGACCTTCAAGTTGCCGCCCGGCGGCATTGTCGGCGTCATCGGCCCGAACGGTGCCGGCAAGACCACGCTGTTCCGCATGATCACCGGCCAGGAGAAACCCGACAAGGGCACCATCAAGATCGGCTCCTCGGTGCAGCTCGGCTACGTGGATCAATCGCGCGACACGCTCGACGGCAAGAAAAACGTCTGGGAGGAAATCTCCAACGGCCAGGACATCATCCTGGTCGGCAAGAAGGAAGTGAACTCGCGCGCCTACGTCTCATTGTTCAATTTCAAGGGCGCCGACCAGCAGAAGAAGGTAGGCTCCTTGTCGGGCGGCGAGCGCAACCGCGTGCACCTCGCCAAGATGCTGCGCACCGGCGCCAATCTGCTGCTGCTCGACGAGCCGACCAACGATCTCGATGTCGATACGCTGCGCGCGCTGGAAGAGGCGCTGGAGGATTTCGCCGGCTGCGCCGTGATCATCAGCCACGACCGCTGGTTCCTCGACCGCATCGCCACCCACATGCTTGCTTTCGAGGGCGACAGCCACGTCGAATGGTTCGAGGGCAACTTCCAGGACTACGAGGCCGACAAGATGCGAAGGTTGGGGCAGGATTCAAACATTCCGCATCGGCTGAAGTATAAGAAGTTTTCGCGGTAGAAGTTGAACTCTTTGGAGAGGCAATGCGGCTACTGAGCGAACCGTTACAATCAATTACTCCAGATGATATCAAACAGCTCTGGCTTGATCAGGCGAGCGAAGGTACTGAGCTTGAATTGAAATCTGACTTGCCGAGCAAAGCGGGTCCGCGAACAAACTCTTGATATCAAGGAAAATCTATTGGCGACTATGCGCGAAACCAAATAACGGAAGAGGTTGTAGCGTTCGCAAACACTTTAGGTGGAATTGTCTGCATCGGTATTGAAGAAAGCGCCGATGACCCAAAACGGGCTGTAGGGCCATCTCCAGTGCCACGCGTAAGGTGTCGCATGCGTTATCTCGTCGTCTCCGGCCTGCGCGCCGCCGATCTGCCGCCCGGCTGCCGCGTCGTCGCCGACGGCGAGGCGGTGTCGTTGGAGCAGCCGTGGAGCTTCGGCGCGCCGCTGATCGCGCAGGTTGATGACGGCGCCGCTCTTGATGCGATCAAATCGAAGCCCGGCGTCACCGCGTTCACGGTCGAGGGGGCTTTGCCGCCGGGCGAGGGCAATGCTTTCGCCATCGGCGCGCACCGCATGCGCGACGTCGAAGCCTTCAAGCCCTACATCGCGCGCGTGCCCGACGTCATCGCGCCCTATGGCTGCCGCTACATCGCGCGCGGCGGCGCGGTGACGCCGCTTTGCGGCACGTTCACGCCCGACCGGCTGGTCCTGATGGAATTCCCCAGCGCCGACGACGTGGTGGCGTTCTATTTTTCCGAGGCCTATGCGCCGCTGCTGCGCATTCGCCTCACCGCCACCGAGCCGCGCTTTGTCGTGATGGCGCGCTCCGGCGCGCTGCCGCCATCCGCCGCCCGCGTGATCGCCGAGCGCGTGGGCAAGGTTTAGCCGCGCGGGCTGAAATATCGGACGTTTTTGTGCCGGAGGATTCGTGCTATAGTGTTTCTATGACCGAAACCGAAAGCATCGTGCTGGAGCACCTGCGTCACATTCGCGGCGTGGTCGATGGCCTGCGCGACGACATGCGTGAGGTGAAACAGCGAGTCGGTGCGTTGGAAACCGGGTTTGCTCAGGTTACGGTCCGCCTTGCGGAAATGTCCAATCGTGTCGATCGGCTTTCCGATCGGGTCGAGCGTATCGAACGGCGTCTCGAACTGGCGCCGGTCTGATCGCAGTCGACGAATGCGCTTCGCGCTGATTCTTTTCACCTTCCTCGTTTTCGCGGCGCCGTCTTACGCCGCCGACGCCGCCTTTCAGCAATGGCTGCAAAGCCTTTGGCCGCAGGCGCACGAACTCGGCGTTTCGCGCGCCACGTTCGATGCCGGCATCCGCGGGCTCGAACCCAATTATGCGCTGCCCGATCTCGCTTTACCCGGCCATCCGGAAAAGCAGCCGCAGCAGCCGGAGTTCGTGCAGACGCCGGCGCAATATCTGCGAGAGCCGACGTTTGCCCGGCTTGCCGCCCAGGGCAAAAAATATGCGACGCAATACCGCGACACGCTGGCGCGCATCGAGACAACGTTCGGCGTGCCCGGCAACGTCGTGCTGGCGATCTGGGCGCGCGAGACCGATTACGGCAGCGAAAGACAGCCGCACGACGCGCTGCAGGTGCTGGCGACTCAAGCCTATGCCGGCCAGCGCAAGGATTTCTTCCGCAACGAATTCCTGCACGCGCTGAAGATGCTGCAGGACGGCGTGCCGCGCGCCAATTTGCGCTCGTCCTGGGGCGGCGCCATGGGCCTCACGCAATTCTTGCCGTCGGAATATTACAAATACGCCGTCGATTTCGACGGCGACGGCCGCGCCGACATCTGGCATTCGGTGCCGGACGCGCTGGCCTCGGCGGCGAAGCAGCTCAGGGACAAAGGCTGGCAGGCGGGCAAGCCCTGGGCGATCGAGGTGCGCGCGCCGGCTGGCGTCGATTGCACCGTCGCCGAGCCGAGCCATGTGCTGCCGGTCGCCGAATGGCTCAAGCGCGGCTATGTGCCGGCCTATGGGCGCAAGCTGACGCAAACGGAACTCGCCGCCGAGGCGTCATTGCTGCTGCCGGAAGGCATCTATGGCCCGGCCTTTCTGACGCCGAAGAACTACTACGTCATCAAGGAATACAATTATTCCGATCTCTACGTGCTGTTCGTCGGCCATCTCGCCGACCTGATCGGCGGCGGCACACCGTTCGAGCATCCTTGGAGCAAGAATGCGCAGCTCCACACCAAAGACGTCGAATCGATGCAGCAGCGGCTGACCGCGCTCGGGCTTTACAGCGACAAGCTCGACGGCAAGGCCGGCATGCTGACGCGCTCGGCGCTCGGCGCCTATCAGAAGAAGAACGGGCTGAAGGTCGATTGCTGGCCGACACAGGCGGTGCTCGACCACATGCGGCGCTAGCCGCTTACAGAAAATACAAGCGACAAAAACGTTATCGCCGCGGCCACCGGAGCGGCCGCGGCGAATAAAGTGACCGTTTGCATCAACACGCTCGCGGGCTGAAACGCGTCAGCCCGGATCGTGTAATGTTACGCGGCCCGTTACGCGATTAACGGCAGAACCAGCGCGGGCGGCTCCAGCCAATGAAGTTGCCGTAGCCGTCGTACATCCGTCGGCGGGCCCAGTAGCCGTCGCAAGCGACCGGCCTGGGGCCGTCATAGTCGTAGCCGTAGTAGCCAGGATGGCTGGCGATGGCCGAGCCGATGATGGCGCCGGCGGCGACGCCGCCGAGAATGCCAAGCCCAACGCCGCAGCCAAAGCAACGGGCTTGCGCCGGTTGCGGGGCAGCCAAGGTGCCAAGGCCGATAGTCGCGGCGGTCGCGAGTGCGAAGATGGTCTTCTTCATAGCGTTCTCCCTCCAAGGGTCGGGGCCGGCCGGGGCCGACCGCCAATCGGTGAACTTAAAGCCTGTCCCGGCTCCTGTAAAAGAGGCAGGCTGGAAATATGTCGGAATTTTGATGGTTTAGGTTCACCCCTTTTTCGAAATAGCCCGGAAATTTTAACGATTCCCGGGCCTTTCGATTTGTATTTTACGCCATTGCGGCTATCAGGTCAGTCGCAAACCCGCACGCGCCGCACACGCCATCCCCAGCCGTCCCAGAATCGCCGGTGCGTCCAGTAGCAGCCGGGGCCACGGTAATAGACCGGGCCGGGACCGTAGTAATAGCCGGGACCATAGCCGTAGTAGGGGCCGTTGGCGGCTGCCGCGCCGAGGATGGCGCCGGCGGCAAGACCGCCGATAACGCCCGCGGCAATTCCGCCGCCACGATAGTGGGCTTGCGCCGGCTGCGAGACGGCCACGGCCGCGACGGCGATAGTCGCGGCGGCCGCGATGGCTGTCAGGGTCTTGGACATCTTGGTCATGGCGCACTCCTTCGCTTCAATTCACTCTGGTCAATTCGTTTGGCCGTTTCGATTGAACGGCCGATGCAGGGGGTTCCTGCGACACTTACTGTCGGCGATAACGTTCGTCTTGAGCGCAGGGTTCCATTTTTCCCCTGAACGCACGCTGAATGGCGCGTTCGGAATTGCCCATCGGTGCCGCGGCTTCCATTAAATTTTGGCAAAGCTTACGGCGAGATTGCGGCGCGCTTTGCTGCGGTGCGCTCGCGTTAGCGGCGCGACCGCCGCGCGCTGCGCTTGGTGCCTTTGCGTCGTTTGACGCCGTGTCGCTTGGCGGGCTTGCCGGTACTTTTGCGCCGTGCATGCTTGCGGCGCCGTTTGAGGATGCGGCGCCCGACGTGGCGCAGGAACAGCTTCTCCAGCGGATAGCTCAGCCGCCGCACCGCCGCGGCGAGCGGCAACCACTCGACCGCCACGATGTCCTTCATGACGTCACGGCTCGGCCGTTCGTCCGCCTTCATGCGCCAGAACTGCACGACCTTGGGCCGGCCGCGCGCGCGATAGGTGATGGCGCCAAGAAACTCGAAGACTTCGACGCGATGGCCGGTCTCCTCCACCGCTTCGCGGCGTGCGCCGGCCGCCGGATTTTCGTCGCGTTCGAGCTTGCCGCGTGGCAGCACCCAGGCGTCGTCCTTGCTCCGCTGGACGACGGCAATGCGCGGCCGCGCGCGGCCGCCGCGCACCACGATGCCTCCCGCCGCGTGAATGGTCTCGCGCGCCATTGTTGCTTAGCCCAAACCGGATACCCATCATGTAAGCAAAAATGCCGGGCGCATGAAGCAAAATGCGCGCTACGCGCGCGCGGTTGTGCACAACGTGGCGCCGGCGCCGGCTGTCATAATTTGGTCATTCGAGAGGCGGGCGCGGGGCGCACCCGCCTTAAGCCCCTCTCCCATTGGGAGAGGGGCATTTTTGTGGGCACAAGCCGGAATAAGCGGTGTGCTATTTCCAGCCGGCTTCCTGGTCGCAGGCCTTGCGCTCGGCGACGTGGGTCTTTTCCCACTGTGTGATCGACTGGGTTTCGTTGTCGCTCATCTTGTTGTTCATGCAGGTACAGTATTTCAGCACTACGTCAGCCGCAGCGCCGCCTTTGTTGTCGTTGACGCATTGATTGATCCATTTGACGTCATCGGTGGTGGCGGCGCCGGCGGCGTTGACGGCGCAACAAATGGCGGCGAGCGCCAACGCAAAACCGACGGATTTCATGCAGTTCTCCCTGTAAATAGCTTGTTGTTAGGCGCGGCACTCTGGGGCTTGGCCGGCGCTTAGGCAAGGCGCGTGCGGCGCAGTTATCGCCGGATCAACCGGGCCTTGCAGCTTTGTCGCAGCCGGAGGCCCCCGTTGCGCCGGGTCGCCGGCTATGCGCTAATTTGCGCCAAAACCTCGCAAAGGGAGAAACACCATGGCGAACTATGCCTGGGATCACGTCCACCTGCGCACGCCGGACCCGGAGGCGATGGCGCAATGGTTCGAGCGCACGCTCGGCGCGCAGGTGCTGCGCAGCACGCAACAGGGCAAACCGCGAATCGATCTGAAGCTTGGCGGCGCCAACATTTTCCTCGCCGAGGTCAAGCCGGGCGACGGCGTTAATGCCGCGCCGACGACACCCTATCAGGGGCTCGATCATTTCGGCCTGACCGTCAGCGGCATCGACGCTGTCGCCGCCGATCTCAAGAAGAAGGGCGTCGAGTTCACCAAGGAGCCGCATTCGCCGCGGCCGGGCATCAAGATCTGCTTCATCCGCGGCCCGCAAGGCATCTCGATCGAGCTGTTGGATCGCGATCCGAAATACACCTGAGCGCACTGCCAAATAGAACAACACCCAACGGATACAGAGAGAATTCTGTGACGACCATCGGACGGCGGACTTTCATCAAAGGCGCAGGCGGTCTGGCACTCGCGGGCGGCATGCTGCCCAAGCTGGCGGCGCCGGCGATTGCGCAAGCTGCGTGGCCGAACAAGCCGGTGCGCATCATCGTGCCGCTCGCGCCTGGCGGCGCCATCGATTTCGTCGCGCGGCAATGCGCGCAAATGATGTCGCAGACCTACAAGCAGCAGTTCTACGTCGAAAATCGTACCGGTGCCGGCGGCATTCTTGGCATGGACGTAGCGATGAAGAGCGAGCCGGACGGCTACACGATCCTCATCACCAACGACAATGCCGCCAGCGCGCCGCACATCCTCAAGCTCAGCTACGACTACACCAAGACGCTGGTGCCGATCATTCTGATCGCCACCCAGCCGCAGATCTTCGCCGCGCATCCCTCGCTCGGCGTGAGTTTGGTCGCCGAATACGTCGCCTACGCCAAGAAGAATCCCGGGCTCGGCTTTGCCTCGTCGGGCGTCGGCTCCAACCAGCACGTGGTGGGGCTCTGGTTCGCCAAGGAAGCCGACATCAAGCTTGAGCATGTGCCCTACCGCGGAGCCGGGCAGGCGGTGACCGACCTGCTCGCCGGGCACGTGAAGTCAGCCTTCCTCGGGCCGACCTCGATGATCCCGCACTGGAAGGCCGGCAAGCTCAAATTCCTGGCGCAGACGTCGGCCAAGCGCGCGCCGACGTTGCCGGACGTGCCGACCATGGAGGACGCCGGCTACAAGGGCCTGGTGCTGGAGGCCTGGTACGCCGCCTTCGCGCCGGTCGGCACGCCGCCGGAACTGGTCAACACGCTGAACGCGGCCATCGAGAAATCGATGACCGACAAGACATTGCAGGAGAACTTCGTCAAGGGCTCGCTGGAGTCGGTCGGCGGCACGCCGGAAAAACTCGACAAGCTGGCCAAGGCGGACTCGGTGAAATACGAGCGGCTGGTGAGGGAATTGAACATCAGCGCGACGTAACGTCGGCGCAGCGGCCGGCGCCGCGCCGCGCGCGGTTACTCCTTGTCCTTGATGTGAGTGTCTGGCCGGTCGCTGCCGCGCGCGGTCTCCGTGTGCCACTTGCCTTGTTCGTCTTCGTATTCGATCTCTTCGGTTTGCCCGGGGGTCTTCTGCTCGGCGGCGGCGGCCTGCGCCGCCTTGAGGGCTGCGGCATGCGTCGGAAACGGCTCGGAGAAGACGCCGCCGACCTTGTAGGCCCAGCCGCCGTCATGCTCGACGATCTCGTACGTGACTTCGGACATGGCGCACCTCTGACAATTCAAGGGTTCAAGGCGTCAATGTACCCGCAATAATGACCGATGGCACGGAAAGTTGCGATGCCCGTTACCACCGCCGCGGTTCACAGGCCCCGCTGTCTTTTCATGCGATCGATATAAGCCTCGACGTCGGGCGGCAGAGTCTGCAAGCCTTGCCGGCCCAAATTCGACAGCACCGGCCGCCATTGCGAACCGCTGAGGAAAGTCGGGTCACGTCCAGGCGGGATGATGCGGTCGAACACCAGCACCAGCACGATGGCCAGGAGGCCGACGCGGACGGCGCCAAGCAGCGCGCCGGCGACGCGGTCGGGAATGCTCACCTGCGCGCCGACCAGTTCGTTGACCGCGGCCCGGCACATCGCGCCGAGCGCCAGGCCGGCCGCCAGAAAGACGGCGACGAATTCGACCCAGGGCTGCGTCGGCGGCAGATGCAGCAGCTTGGTGAAAGATTGTGACACCAAGGGCGTCAGCATGACCGCAATCGGCGCCGCCGCCAGATAGCCGAAGATCGTCGCCAGGCTGCGCAACATGCCGGTCATGAAGCCCATGACGACGGCCACGAACAAGGCGAGATAAATCGCGGCGTCGAAGAGGTTGATCGGCGAGGAGGGCATTGCGATTTGTCCCGAGCGGATTACGCTTTGCGCAATCACAGATGCAGAGGAGACGTTAACATGGCGTTCACGGTCACCAGCAACAGCTTCAAGGACGGCGATTATCTCGGCAAGGATCACATCCTGTCGGCGAATTTCGGATTCGGCTGCGCCGGCGGCAACATTTCACCGCATCTCAAATGGTCGGGCGCGCCGGGGGGCACCAAGAGCTTTGCGCTCACCTGTTTCGACCCAGACGCGCCGACCGGCTCGGGCTTCTGGCATTGGGTGGTGGTGAACATACCTGCAGATGTAAGCGAACTCGCGGCCGGCGCCGGCAATCCGGGCGGCAAGCTGCCGGCGGGCGCTCTGCAGACGCGTACCGAATTAGGCGCCAGCGGCTACCTCGGTCCGTGCCCGCCGGAAGGCGACCATCCGCATCGCTATCTGTTCACGGTGTTCGCGGTGAGTAAGGACAAACTCGACGTCACCGCCGACACCTCGCCGGCCGTGGTCGGCTTCAATCTGCATTTCGCCACGCTGGCGAAAGCGGAGATCATGGGCTTGTTCAAGCGGTGACCCAGGGGAGCGAATTCTCCGGCGCCGTGTTATAAGGCCCCATGGCACGAGGACCCATCCGCGACAGCCGCTCCGAGGCCGAGAAGGCCTTCAAGGCGGTGACCACCAAGCCGGCGGATCTACCGCCGGCGGCGCCATCGATTCCCGGCGTCAAGGAGACGGTGTCGCTGCGCATCAACCGCGACGTGCTTGATTTTTTTCAAGCTGACGGACCCGGCTGGCAGGACCGCATCAACGCGGCGCTGCGCAAGGCGGCGGGGAAGTAGGGGGACGCTTCACACAAGCTGCAACAGGAAACCTAAAAGGAGATACAATCATGCGCCTCTCATCCGGATTTCGCGCCGCCCTCATCGCCTTGACCGTCGCGTTTGCCGGCGTCGCCGTATCGTCCGCCGCGCGCGCCGACAGCGGCTCCATCAGCATCCGGATCTTCAAGGCGGGCTTCGTGATCGGCGGCTCGGCTGGCAGCGGCGTGCTGCATTTCCACGGCCGCAGCTATCCGCTGTCGATCGGGGGCTTAAGCTACGGCTTCACCTTTGGCGCGTCGGAAACGCGTTTCCACGGCACCGTCAGCAATATCCGCCGGCCATCCGACGTCGCGGGCGTCTATGGCCAGGCCGGCGCCGGCGCCGCCGTCGGGCGCGGCGCGCAGGCGGTGGTGCTGACCAACCAGAGCGGCGCGGTGCTCACGCTCTCGGGCGGGCAGACCGGCCTCATCGTCAGCGCCGACCTCAGCGGTCTCGCGTTGTCGCTGAAGTAGCGGCAGCCTCTCCGCTGCGCCGAGGATGCGGCTCGCTTGTGCGGTCGCCTATTCAAATTTCAAATAGCCAATGCAGCGCGCGCCGGGCTTGCCCGGTTCGCGCCAAGGCAAGACTCATCGCCCGTATTCTTTGCGGCCCCGGGTAGGCCGTCGTCTTCCCCGCCTGCGCGGGGACCAGCTTTCCCCCCTCGAAAAGCCGAGGGGATGGAGCACCGAGCGGCGCACCAGTCTTTCCGTCTTGCCGCGTTCCCGTCGCCAGGAACGCGGGCGCCTCTCGGCGCTCCATCGCGGCGTCTTCCTTCCGGCGCCGGGCCGCGCTTTCGGCTCAAGCTCTTGGCGTGCCGTTCGGTGTCTTGGCGCCAGTTCGCCTCCACGGCTTGTGGCGCCGCCACACCTACTTGGCCGGCCGAGCCGACCGCCGTCAGCGAGCTCCTCGCAGGGATTCATAGTGGTCCCGGGCGGAGCCCCGGCGCTGCCCGGGAGGGGGAGGAGACGATGTGGACTATAATCCTATAGGAATAAATGTCAAGTCTCCTTTCTTTAATCTCCCCCTTGTGGGGAGGGTCGACCGCTTGAGCGGAGCGAAAGCGGTCGGGGTGGAGGTGATTGCGATAACGATGACCCCCACCCCCAACCCCTCCCCCACAAGGGGGAGGGGAGCAGCCGCGCATCACCGCCCGAATTCTTTGCGGTGCCTCTTGTGCGTTCCCGCAAAGCGGGGAGGGATAAGAAGGCGCCCGCGGTTGCCGCGCGCCGTGTGGCGCTCCATGATCGGCCCGCTGGGACGGGCAGGGCGAACACCTGCACGGTTATAGGGAGAAAACACCATGCGCCTTTCACGCGGACTGCGGGCGGCCTCGATCGCGCTGACTTTGCTCGCGGGCGTTTGCGCCTCGGGAGCCGCGCGCGCCGACAGCGGCACCATCCGCTTCGCGGTGTTGAAAGGCGGGTGGTTCGTCGGCGCCTCGGGCGGCGACGGCGCGCTATTTTTTCACGGCAAGGTCTATCCGGTCACGGTCGGCGGCTTGAGCGCGGGCCTGGTGTTCGGCGCCTCGCGCACGAGCTTTAGCGGCACCGTCACCCACATCCGCGGCCCGTACGACGTCTCCGGCGTCTATGTCGCCGTCGGCGGCGGCGTTGCGGTCGGCGCCGGCGGGCAGGTCATCGTGCTACAAAACGAGAAGGGCGCGCGGCTCACGCTCACCGGCAAACAGATCGGCCTGCAGGTCAATGTCGATCTCAGCGGCTTGGCGATTACGGTGAAGTAGCGACGGGAGGCGGGCTGAGCGTAGCGAAGCCCATCATTTTCAATCGCGTCGCAATTGATTGCATGAGGTAGCTCTGCGCTTATACCAGCAGGCGCTCGCATTGCACGCAACACGGTGATCATTCGATCATCATATTCAGGATCATTTTCTAATTTAGAAGGGGGGATAGGAACGAGAGTAATTTTCGAAAACGCTGAGCCCAAATTTTGAGAAAATGCATGTGCCGCCGCATTAATATCTCTAATCTTGTACTGCCAACTAGGTGTGCCTTTGTATTTTACGGGTCGTTTAAAATTTGCAATGAGGCTATTCGTAGCGCTATGCGAGAAACCTTTCCGTGCGGAATAGTCACCAAAAAACAGACATTCGTCACTCTGATCGAGAAACGTGTGATCACCCCGCGTTAGTTCGTCAATTTTAGTGAGTCTTTGCGGGAATAAGGTGGCGTCGGATGTCGTCATATTCCGCGACGCGGATTGCGCCGCGCTCCTCATAGGCGCGAGGCCATTTTAGTTCCGAATTTCGAAAATTACTTTCGAGAATAAAAAGCTTTCGCCCTTGTTTAAGCGCATGTTGCGCTTGCACAAGCGTTCCTGATGTTTCTCCGGCCTCAATGATGATGGTTGCGTCAGTTACGGCGTTCGCGAGGATACGGAGTTGGATATCTATGCGCCATTCGCGGGCGGTCTGGTCTCGGTCTGCCGGCGATGAGGGACAGGCCAAAGCCGCAATGCCCTTCGCGTTGACCGATCAGTTTTTTGGGGGTACAATAAATCGGCGATGACGGTCACCTTCGACCCGGCGAAGCGCGATCTCACGCTCAAGCATCGCGGGCTCGATTTCGCGCGGGCCGGCGAGGTGTTCGCCGGGCTGACGGCCACCGTGATCAACGACCGCTTCGATTACGGCGAGACGCGGTTCATCACCGCCGGCCGTCTCGACGGACGCTTGATCGTCGTGGTCTGGACGCAACGTGGCGAGGCCCGCCACGTCATTTCGATGAGGCACTGTCATGCCAAGGAAGAAGAAATCTGGCGCCGCCGCGTGGCGCGATTCTGACGACGCGCCGGTGCTGACCAGGACATTCTTCGACCGCGCCGAAATCCGTCGTGGCGAGAAAGTCGTGCGCCGCGGCCGGCCGCCGCTCGAAAATCCGAAGCGGGCGGTGAAGCTGCGCCTCGACGCCGACGTGCTCGCCGCCTACCGCAAGACCGGCGATGGCTGGCAAACGCGGATCAACGCGGATTTAAGGAAGGCGAGGAAGTTGAAGGCGGGGTGAGGGGGTCGCCCGATCAGAACTCTCTCCGCCCTCATCCTGAGGAGGCGCGAAGCGCTGTCTCGAAGGATGGGGCGGCCCCATGGTTCGAGACGCGCAGCTTCGCTGCGCTCCTCACCATGAGGCCGGGATGCTATTTTTAACATAGTTGGCGTGATCGAAGGAAAGCGCAAACCTGAGACAAATGAGGATTGGCCCATAGAATATTGGAACATCGTTTCGAAGTTCTTTGTAAGGCTGTCTACACAATTAGACGCATATAGTTTGGAGCAAACGACTAGGCGAAAGGAACGGGCAACCGAGAAGCGCGACCCTTCTGTGCGACACTTGAAGCGACGCCTGCACCAAGAGCACCGACGGCGGGCTCGTAAAGTCGCACCTTAGCTTGCGGCGGTGCCTACCCGCTATCAATCGAAAGCTCGAAAAATCACAACGCCTTATTACTCTCCTTCACCTTCGCCGCATCCACGTAAACCTGCTCGCCCATTTGCCGGAATTTCTCCGACATCTGCGCCATGCCGTCCTCGATGACGCCCTTTTGCGTCAGCGTTCCCGACGACAGCGGATCGTTCAGCGTCGCCGCATAATCGCGCACGTCCTGCGTGATCTTCATCGAGCAGAACTTCGGTCCGCACATCGAGCAGAAATGCGCCACCTTGTGCGCTTCCTTGGGCAGCGTCTCGTCGTGGAATTCGCGCGCGGTCTCCGGATCGAGCCCCAGGTTGAACTGGTCCTGCCAGCGGAAGTCGAAGCGCGCGCGCGACAGCGCGTCGTCGCGCATCTGCGCCGCCGGGTGGCCCTTGGCCAAGTCGGCCGCGTGCGCCGCGATCTTGTAGGTGATGACGCCGTCCTTGACGTCGTCGCGGTCGGGCAGGCCGAGATGCTCCTTCGGCGTCACGTAGCAGAGCATGGCGCAGCCGAACCAGCCGATCATGGCGGCGCCGATGCCCGACGTGATGTGGTCGTAGCCGGGCGCGATGTCGGTGGTGAGCGGCCCGAGCGTATAGAACGGCGCCTCGCCGCATTCCTTGAGCTGCTTGTCCATGTTGATCTTGATCTTGTGCAGCGGCACGTGGCCGGGGCCTTCGATCATCACCTGGCAGCCTTTGTCCCAGGCGATCTTGGTGAGCTCGCCCAAAGTCTCCAGTTCGGCGAATTGCGCGCGGTCGTTGGCGTCGGCGATCGAGCCGGGGCGCAGGCCGTCGCCGAGCGAGAACGACACGTCGTATTGGCGCATGATGTCGCAGATCTCGTCGAAGCGCTCGTATAGGAACGATTCCTTGTGCCGCGACAGGCACCACTTGGCCATGATCGAGCCGCCGCGAGAAACGATGCCAGTGACGCGATTGGCGGTGAGCGGCACGTAAGCCAGCCGCACGCCGGCGTGGATCGTGAAGTAGTCCACCCCTTGCTCACACTGTTCAATGAGGGTGTCCTTGTAGCATTCCCAGTCGAGCTTGACCGGATCGCCGTCGACCTTCTCCAGCGCCTGATAAATGGGAACGGTGCCGATCGGCACCGGCGAGTTGCGCAGAATCCATTCGCGCGTATTGTGGATGTTGCGGCCGGTGGACAGGTCCATCACCGTGTCGGCGCCCCAGCGGATCGCCCACACCATCTTCTCGACTTCTTCCTCGACTGAGGAGGTGACGGCGGAGTTGCCGATATTGGCGTTGATCTTGGTGAGGAAGTTGCGGCCAATGATCATCGGCTCGAGTTCGGCGTGGTTGATGTTGGACGGGATGATGGCGCGGCCGCGCGCGATTTCGCTGCGCACGAATTCCGGGGTGACGAACAGAGGTACGGAAGCGCCGAAGCTCTCGCCGTCGTCATGCGCGGCCTGCGCGCGGTCCAATTGCTGCTTGCGGCCGAGGTTTTCGCGCTCGGCGACGTAGATCATTTCCTTGGTGATCACGCCGGCCTTGGCCCATTCGTATTGGGTGAGGGGGTGTGGTCTCTTTTCCCCTCCCCCTTGTGGGGAGGGGTTAGGAGTGGGGGTCCCTGCGTTCGAACCGAACGCCCCCCCACCCGGCGCGCCATAGCGCGTCGAAGACGCGCGTAAACGCGCTTGTGGCGCGCCACCCTCCCCCACAAGGGGGGAGGGATAAGAAGCGATCGCGCGCCACGGCTTCGGCGTGTTGGGGAAATTGCGCGCGAGATGCTTGCCGGTGACGTTGCCGTTGTCGACCGGCTGGATCGGTCTTCCGTCATATTGCTCGACGCCGCCGCGTTCTTTCACCCACTCGATGCGGGTGCGGGCGAGGCCCTTCTCGACGTCGATCGTCACGTCCGGATCGGAATAGACGCCGGTGGTGTCGTAAACCGGCAGGTTCGGTTCTTTGGCGCTCGCTTCGAGAATGATCTCGCGCACCGGCACGCGCAGCTCGGGCGCAGCCTCCGGCCGCGCGTAGACCTTGCGCGAAGCGGGCAGCGAACCGGTCGTGACCTTCGGGGAGACCAGATCGGCAGTGGTGACGGGCTTGTTCATTGTCTTGTCTCCGATTGGGCACTACGGCGCTTACGCCGCATAGCCTTTCAAGGTGATGAAACCGCCGAGCGCGAGCAGGACGATGCCGGCGCCGACGAAAAAACCGCCGTGCGTGAGGATGGTGCCGCCGACATAGGTGACGAATTGCGGCGCCAGGATGCGGAAGGTGCCGGCGCAAGTGAAGGTCCAGCCGACGGCGGTGATGAGGCTGCGCCAATCGCGCGTCCAGGCGTGGTGCCTGTTGAGGATGGTGAGGCCGGCGAGCAGGACCAGGACGCCGGACAAGTAGATCATGGGATAGAGGGTCAGGAACTGGCTGGCCATCTGGCGGTAGACCACTCCGTTCGTCAGCATGCCGATGCCGATGATGGCGAGCACCGGCCCCATCAGCCTCGCAATGGTCAGCGCTGGTTCCATCGAAGTGTCCTGTCCCTTCGCCGGCATGACCCGGATCAGGTTCTAAGGGTTTTTCTCAGCCCTCACCGGGCACCCCTCGGAATGGCGCTAATGTAGGCGCAGGGGCAGAGGTGTCAATGCGAGGGCGGCCGCGCAGATGGCTCGTTTGCGATGCGGTGGCGTCCATGGGTTTTACCGGTCGTGTCTATTACGCCGCCTGCGCGGCGAGGCCAAGCCAGGCGCGCACGCGCGCATCTGGGTTGCTGTTTTGGGTGACGTCGCTGACGACGGCGATCGAATCGGCGCCCGCGGCATAGACCGCGTGGCTCAGTTCGAGCGTGATGCCGCCAATGGCGACCAGCGGGATGGTTCCGATGCGCGTCTTCCATTGCGTGATGCGATCCAGCCCCTGCGGGCCGAAGCGCATCACCTTCAGCGTGGTCGGATAGATCGGTCCGAGCGCGATGTAATCGGGTGCGTGGCGCAGTGCGTTCTCCAACTCGGCCTCGTCGTGCGTGGATAGGCCGAGCGTCAGGCCGGCGCGGCGGATGGCGGGAATGTCGGCCTCCGCCAGATCCTCCTGGCCGAGATGCAGATGCCGCGAATTGGCTTCGATGGCGGCGCGCCAATAGTCGTTCACGACGAGCTTCGCGTTTCCTGCGACGGCAAGACCTTCGCGGATCGCCGCGACCGCCTGTTCATGCGTGAGGTTCTTCACGCGCAGTTGGATCGTACCGACGCCAAGCGCGGCCAGCCGACTGACCCAGGCGACGCTGTCGACGACGGGATAGAAGCAATCAGGATACGGCATGCCAGAACGGTGTCCCAACCACAGGCGTTGACGGCGAGGCAAAGTCGCGCGCGCCCATCAGCCCGGCCTCGTAAGCGGTGCGGCCGGCCTCGACCGCCAGGCGGAAGGCTTTGGCCATCGCGACCGGATCGCCGGCTTTAGCGACGGCGGTGTTGAGCAGCACGGCGTCGTAGCCGAGTTCGAGCGCGTCGGCGGCGTGCGACGGCGCGCCCAGCCCGGCATCGACCACCAGCGCTACGTCCGGCAGCCGCGCACGCAGGAGCTTGAGCGCCTCGCGGTTGGTGATGCCGCGCGCGCTGCCGATCGGCGCCGCCCACGGCATGATGATGCGGCAGCCGGCGTCGCGCAGGCGCTGTGCGACCGTCAGATCCTCGGTGCAATAGGGAAACACCTCGAAGCCGTCCTTGATCAGGATGTGCGCGGCTTCCACCAGCCCGAGCGGGTCCGGCTGCAAAGTCTCATCGTCACCGATCACCTCAAGCTTGATCCAGGACGTGCCGAACAGCTCGCGCGCGAGCTGCGCGGTCGTCACCGCCTCGCGCACGCTGCGGCAGCCGGCGGTGTTCGGCAGCACGGTGACGCCGAGCTCGCGGATCAGGTCCCAGAAGGCATTGCCGATGCGGCCGCCGGAGGATTCCCGCCGCAACGAGACCGTCACGATCTCCGCGCCGGAGGCGCGCACGGCCTGCTGCATGATGGCCGGCGAGGGATAAAGCGCCGTGCCGATCAACAGGCGTGAGGAAAATTCTTTGCCGTAGAAGCTCACCATGGTCTTGCGTCCTGCAACTTCCCGCTCATTCCCGCGAAAGCGGGAATCCAGCACTTGTGGCTCTGGGTCCCCGCTTGCGCGGGGACGAACGAAAGCACTGCTTATCCTCCCTGCCGCGGCGTGATGATCTCGATCTGATCGCCGCTGTTCAACGCGGTTTCGCCCCAACGCGCGCGCGGCACCACCTGATAGTTCACCGCGATGGCGACATGCGTGCCCGGGTAATCCAGCTCGCCGAGCAGGCCGCGCAGGTCGGTCGCCGCAATCTCCGTGCGCTCGCCGTTGACGATCACGAGCATCGCACCACCTCGTTGTCGGTGCGCTCGCCGAGCACGTGCGCGACGGTAACTTCGGCGACCGCCGGCGCCAGCAGAAAACCATGACGGTAAAGCCCGTTCACGGTGATGCGAGTGTCGTCGACCGTGACGCGCGGCAGGTTGTCGGGGAAGGCCGGGCGCAAGGCGGCGCCCATGTCGACAATGCGCGCTTCGCCGAATGCCGGGTGTATGGCATAGGCGCCGGTCAACAGTTCCAGCGCGGAGCGCACGCTTACGCGCTCGTCGTTGGCTTCGATGGAGGTCGCACCGATGAGGAACCTGTTGCCGGAGCGCGGCACGATATAGAGCGGCCAGCGCGGATGGACCAGGCGGATGGGACGCGAGAGCGCGATCTCGGGTGTCTCGACGATAATGATCTCACCCTTGACGCCGCGCAGATCGGGGCAGGTATCGTCGCGCGCGGCGATGCCGCGGCAATCGATCACAACGCCGCCGAAATCGTCGGGCGCGGCCGCCGATTTGAATTCGATCGGAACGCCGGACGCGCGTAGCGCGTCGTGCAAAGCCGGCAGCGCCTGTCGCGGGTCGACATGGCCCTCCTGTGTGAAGAACAGGCCCTCCCGGAAGCGGCCGGCAAGCATGGGCTCGAGCTCGGCGATGTCGTCGGCGCCGATCCGCTGGTGAGGGCCGGCAAGCCGATCGAAGCGATCCATGTCGGCGCGGTCGCGCGCATGCGCGACCACCAGCGAGCCGTTGAAGCGGGCCTCAGGCAGTGTCTCGCGCCACAGATCAAGTGAGCGCAGGCCGAGGCGGGTGATCAGGTATTCCGCGGTCTCGCCTTCGCAATAGGGCGCCAGCATGCCGCCCGCCCAATGGCCGGTCGCCTGCGTCAGCGACGGGCCGCTGCGTTCGTACAGCGCGACCTTGCAGCCGGCTTTGGCGAACATCAGCGCCTGCCACGTGCCGGCAATGCCGGCGCCGATAACGCTGACGCACGCGGGTACGCGAGATTGCAGCGGGTTCATCTTTCCGTCCCTTCGCCGGCATGACCCGGATCAGGTTCAAAGGGTTTTTCTCAGCCCAAAACGGGGCACCCCTCGGAACTGGCTTTAATGTAGGCAAGGGGGCGGGGGTGTCAATGCGGGGGAATGGATAGCAGCAGCGGCCCCGGTCACATCCGCGGCAGATCGCTGACTGCTACCGCGGCGGTGCCGTCGGCCTCCGCGATCACGCGTAAGGTCGCCGAGTCGAAGGCGATGCCGGTGAGGCGCAGGTCGTTGATCGCGGTGGTGACGCGCACGCCCTCGCTGCTTTTCTCGAAATCCGCCAGCGCCAAGCCGATCTTCTTTTTGGCGTCGGCGGCGAACGGCTTGAGGTCGACCACCGCTTTGTCGGCCAACGCGTTTTGCAGGTAGGGGATGCCGGCGCGCGCGGCGGCGCCAAGCAGGCCGTAGGCCGCTTCCGATTCCACGGCCACCGACAGATCGGTGAAGCGCAGCACCTGGTTTTTGGCGTCGAGCGCCGGCTTGCCCCAGATGTTCACGGTCGCTTCCGCGCCGAAGCCGAACCAGCTCTTTTTCTCGTGCGCCTTCACGCGCAGCGAAATCAGCAGCCGGTCGCCGGCGGCGGCGATGCTCGCGCCGCGCACCTCGACGTCGACCGGGGCGCTGCCGTCCTCGGGATAATGATGACCCTTGAGTTGCGCTTCTAGGAGCTTGTTGAGTTCGGTGAACGGCACGTCGATCGGCACGCCGACCGAGACGCGGCCGTTGTCCATCGGTGGTACCAGTTCGAGCTGGGCCGGGAACGGGCAGTCCGGCTTGCTCTGCGCCGGCGTGATGCGGGTCTCGGCCAGCACGCCGATCGTGAGCGTGACGTTGCGGCCGTCGATCTGCGGCTGCGCGGCGGCGGCGCGCACCGGGCGCATCTCCAGCCACAGCCGCGGCAGGCCGGTCTTGTCGCCGCCGAGCGGGATCGAGCGGCACATCTTGGCCCACTGCGCGCGCGCGGCGCGCTCGATGAAGGGGTCGTTGCGCAATCGCGTCTGCAGGCTGGCGACCTGCGCGTTGACCTCGCGGTCGATCAAGGGCTTCGCTTCGCTCGCTACGGTGATCTTGAGTCCGGCGAGCGTGACCGCGCTGTCGGCGAGCGTGACCTGCGACGTCAGATTGGGCTCCAGCCGCCAATTGGCGGTGATTGCGGGCCGCGAATGCACCACCACATTGCCGCGCAGATCGGCGCGCTGGTCGAGCACCTTGCTGGTGAGCTTGCCGACACCGTTGCCGAGCGAACGGTCGAGCAGGCCGGTGAGCGTGCCGGTGATGTTGCCGGCCTGCGTGGCGATCTGTCCGGTGACGCGCAAGGTGCCGTTGATCGGTGTGCTGATCGCAAGCTCGTTGGGTTGGCCGCTGACGGCAAATGCGCCGCGCGCGACGGTGATGCCGATGTCGGCTTTCGACAGCAGGCTGCTCACCGGATTATCGTTCTTGCCGGCGAGTTCTCGCGGCGCCGCAGCGTCCATGCTGCTCCGGATAGCACCCAGGGCGACCGCGACCGGCGCGATCACGTAAGAGGAGCGGGTGACGGCTTGCAGCGGCGGCGGCGGGTTCATGATGGCCAGCGCCGTCTCGACGCCGGTGTCGGCGGGGACGAAGCGGTTGAGCGCCCACAGCGTGGCGGCGAAGCAGCCGGCCGTGACGCAAACGGCTCCAAACGCGATGCGGACCCACCGCGAACGCCCGAACAAGCGGATGGGCACCGCCAGGTAGTAGATCGCTTCGTCGAGCATGCGCCGCATGGCCGGCCCCGATGATTCGCGTGCCGCGGAATCCTAGCGCGCGGCGGTTAAAAATGCGAAGCATGGGCCGCTATGGCGCAGCCATTCGTGCAGCCCTGCGACAGCGGCGTGATCGCCGCGCAGCCTGATCCGCGCGCCCTCGGACGCGAGATCGCACCGCGACGCCGGCGCATCGTGCTCGCGGCCTGCGTGCTTGCCTCGTCGATGGCCTTCATCGACGGCTCGGCGCTGACGGTGGCGCTGCCCAAGCTGCGCGCATCGTTCGGCGCCGATCTTGCCTCGGTGCAATGGGTGCTCAACGGCTACGTACTGGCGTTGGCCGCGCTCACGCTGATCGGCGGCGCGCTCGCCGACGTCTACGGCAAGGCGCGCATGCTCGGCATCGGCTGCGCCGGGTTTGGTCTGGCCTCGGCGGCCTGCGTATTTGCGCCGTCGATCGACTGGCTGATCGCGCTCAGGGTGGTGCAGGGGGCGTCGGCAGCCATCGTCACCCCGGCGAGTCTGGCATTGATCGGCGCGACCTATCCTAAGCCTGAGCGCGCCGCCGCTATCGGCATCTGGGCGGCGGCCTCCGCGCTGACCACGGCCGGCGGCCCCGTGCTCGGCGGCTGGCTGACCGAAAGTTTTAGCTGGCGGTACGTGTTCGCGATCAATCCGCCGCTGGCCATAGCGGCGATCGTTCTGCTGATGATGCATGCGCCGGGCGACGTGCGCGAGCCGCGCCGCTTCGATCTCGTCGGCGCGGCGATTTTGGCGTTGGCGTTGGCGTTGATCGCGTGGACGCTGAGCCAGATCGGGCCTGGCACAATGGGTGCGGTGGATATTCCGGTGCTGAGCGCCGGACTGCTTGGCTTGGCGGCGCTTGCCGGCTTTGCCTTCTGGGAACGCGCCAGCGCGCAGCCGATGACGCCGCCGCGGCTTCTCGCCAACCGCCCCTTCGTCGGGCTCAACGCAGCGACGCTGCTGATTTACTCCGGTCTGGCGATTATGTTTTTCGTGCTGTCGTTCGATTTGATCGACCACCGTCATTTGGAACCAACGCAAGCCGGCCTTGTCTTCTTGCCGTTCACGCTCGGCGTCGGCCTGCTGTCGCGGCCGTTCGGCGCCGTCGCCGACAAGATCGGCGCGCGTGTCATGTTGATTGCCGGACCGCTCGCCGCCGCCGTCTCGTTCTTATGGCTGGCGCTCGGCCGCAACGCCGCGCTCACGCCCGGCGTGCTGGCGCCCTTGGGCCTGCTCGGGCTCGCCTTCGCGGTCCTGGTCGCGCCGCTCACCGCCGCCGTGCTCTCGAGCGTCGCCGACGCCGACGAGGGGCTCGCCTCCGGCATCAACAACGCCATGAGCCGCGTCGCGCAATTGGCCGGCGTTGCGCTCGCCGCCGGGCTGGCGTCTTATGCCTCGGGTTTTGCGGCGAGCATGATCGGCGCCGCGGTGTTGGCCGCCGGCGGCGCGGGCGTCATGGCGGTGACGGTGCCGCATCGCACCGGAAAGGAGAGAGCGCGATGAGCAGAAAGTGCCCGCACATGCACGACATCCGCAAGGTGACGCCGAGCGCGCTCGGCTGCGAGGAATGCCTGAAGATCGGCTCGCCCTGGGTGCACCTGCGCTTGTGCCGCACCTGCGGCCATGTCGGCTGCTGCGACAATTCGCCGAACAGGCACGCCACCAAGCATTTTCACTTAACCGGCCATCCGATTATGGAAGGCTACGATCCGCCGGAAGGCTGGGGTTGGTGCTATGTGGACGAAGCCTTCGTCGATCTGCCCGATACCACGCCGCAGCGCGGGCCAATTCCGCGTTTCGTCTAGGCCGTGCGCGCCGGCAACGGGATCGGCGCCAGTGACTGCGGCTGGTAGTGGGCGAGCGCCTGCATCGCATCTGTGTCGAGAAATTCGACCACGCGCTCGCTGTCGGCGATCAGCTTTTCGGCGCGCAGCTGCTGCATCATGCGGTTGAGATGCGGCACGCTCAAGCCCAGCACGTCGGCCATCACCTCCTGCGAGAACGGCAGCGTGAAGCGCGCCTTCTCGGCCCGGCCGACCGCCTTGAGGCGGGCATGCAACTCAATCAGGAAATGCGACAGCCGTTCGATCGGCGTGCGGCGGCCGACGTCGATGACGTGCTCGGCATAGGTGGTCGCCTCCTGCACCGCGATCCAGCTCAACGCCAGGCCGAATTGCGGGTGCCGGTAGCAAAGCTGGACGTAGGCGTCGAGCGAGCAGACGTTCATGCGCAGATCGGTGATGGCGGTGACGGCGTAGACCGCCTTTTCATAGAAGCTGCCGGGCAGACCGATGATGTCGCCCGGAAGGATGACGTTGAGGATCTGCCGCTTGCCGTTGCGCAACAGCTTGTAGCGCACGGCGTAGCCGTCCTTGACGAAGCACAGCTTGCGATATTCGTAGCCGTCGGCGATCAGGTCGCGCCGCTTGCGGATCACCAGTTCGCCATCGATGGTATCGTCGAGGGCCTTGAGACCGGCGGCTTTGAGATCGATAAGCTGTGTTAGCCGCGCGACGAACGGATGCTGATCCAACGCGTTGCGTGAGGTCGGCGCGCCCATGGGTCAAAACCAGCAGCTAGCGTAACCTCGTTCATTAATTTGAATCAATAACCCTGCTGAAAGCGCCCGTCCGCGGTCGCGGGGCAGACTTGCCCTTGCCGCCCTTCCCCTCTGGAGCGGGTGGCATTGACCCAAGCTGAAACTTATGGCCGCACCGCTCGCGGGCGGCCATTTTTGGCCGGGCGCGTAACGATCCAGGTATTGCGGCCATGACGGCGGACGGCAACGCGCAGGAATTGGAAACACAGGACTGGCCCGACCGCGTCGGCCAATGCGCGTCCGCGATTTTCATCGCGGCCTTGATCGCGCTGTTCGCCTACGCCTATCTGGGCCCGGTCGTTTTCCGCTAGCGCGTTACTCGGCCGGAACCTTGTGGTCGCTGGGTAATGCCATCTCGGTCGGCAGCGCCTTGGGCGAGCGCAGCCGCACGACGATCTGCATAACGATCAGCAACGCGGACAGGCCGATGAACACGGCGCTGATCGGATGCTTGACGAACACCAAAATGTCGCCGCGCGAGATCAGCATGGCGCGGCGGAAGTTCTCCTCGAAGCGTGGCCCGAGCACGAAGCCGAGCAGGATCGGCGCCGGGTGGAAGTCGAGCAGCAGCAGGATATAGCCGACCAAGCCGATGAGCACGACTTCGCCGACCTGGAACATGTCGTTGTTGGTCGAGTAGACGCCGATCGCCACGAAGAACATCGCGCTCGGATAGAGATATTTGTAGGGGATGGTCAGCAGCTTCACCCACAGGCCGATCATCGGCACGTTGAGGATCACCAGGATGATGTTGCCGATCCAGAAGCTGGCGATCAGGCCCCAGAAAATATCCGGGTGCTCGCTGATGAGCTGCGGGCCGGGCACGATGCCCTGGATCATCAAGGCGCCGAGGATCAGCGCCATCACCGCGTCGCCCGGAATGCCGAGGCTCATGGTCGGAATGAAGTCGCCCTGCACCGAGGAGTGGGTCGAGGCTTCCGGGCAGGCGACGCCTTCGATCATGCCGGTGCCGAACAACTCGGGCGTTTTCGAAATCTTCTTTTCGGTCGCGTAGGAGATGAACGAGGCGATGGTCGGGCCGGTGCCCGGTATCAGGGCGCACAGGCTGCCGATGATGGTGCCGCGGAACATGGCAGGGATGGCGCGGCGGAATTCGTCGCGCGTCGGGCGCAGATCGCTTGAATTTGACGTTGGTGTATTTGGTGTCGATCTCGGAGAGCTGATTGACGCTCTTCATGAACTCGGCGATGCCGAACATGCCGAGCGCCAGCGCGACGATTTCCACCCCGTCGAACAAATTGGGAATGCCGAAGGTGAAACGCGGCGTGCCGGTTTCGATGTCGCTGCCGACGATGCCGATCAGCAGTCCGCAAACGGTCATGGCGACGCCCTTGAGCGGCGAACCGCGCGCCAGCGTCGAACCGGCCAAGAGGCCGAGCAACATCAGCGAACAGATTTCCGATGGGCCGAATTTAAGCGCCACCACCACCAGGATCGGCGACAGGAAGATCATCTCGGTGATGCCCCACGACGCGCCGATGAATGACGAGATGACCGTGATGCCCAGCGCGGCGCCGCCGCGGCCCTTCTTGGTCAGCGGGAATCCGTCAAGACATGTCACCGCGTGCGGTGGATGGCACGGAAGATTGAGCAAGATCGAACAGATCGCGCCGCCGTATTGCGAGCCGTAGAAAACGCCCGCCAGCATCAGGATGGCGCCGACCGGCTTGATGCCGAAGGTCAGCGGCAACAGGATCGAGATAGTCGCCAGCGGGCCCATACCCGGCAGCACGCCGACCATGTTGCCGACGAACACGCCGATGAAGCACCACATGACATTGTGCGGCTCGAGCGCGACGCCAAAGCCGTACCAGAGATCGGTAAGCGCGGTTTCGAACATCAGAAGCCCCACCGGAATAACGGAAACGGAATCTTCAGCACATAGGAGAACAGCGCCACGCCGAAGACGGTGACGCCGGCCGCGAGAATGGCCGAGCCTTTCACCGTGGCGGTGCGATCACCGAGCGCAGGGATCAAGACGCAGGCGAAAGTCGCCGGCACCAGGCCGAAAAATTCGCCGAGGATGATGAACGCGACCGGACCGGCCAGGATGCAGGCCCAGGCGAACCATTCGGGCTTTTCAGGCAGGATGCGTTCATTGTTGCTGAGCGGGGTGGCCATCGCGGCGCCCAGGATCAGCACGCCGACAAAGGTGAGCGTGATGCCGAGCATCAAGGGAAACATGCCCGGCCCCATATGGGTCAGGGTGCCGAGCGTATAGGTGAGGGAGTCGAGCGTGACCGCGGCGCCGAGCAGGGTCATCAGACCGCCGGCGTAGAAGTCCCGCTTTTTCAGAAGCGCACCGAACAAAGGCGTATCCTCCAGGGCATTTTTCTTGTCATTTATTCAGGGTGCGGTTTGCCGTCCATTATCTTTAGTCTAGTGCCAACCGTTTTTCTATATCCGCCGACGACCGATGCACGGCTGTTATCGAGTGCTCCGGTGTTTTGTCGCACGAACGACAGGGCCTGCCAATCCTGCCCCCGTAATAACAACCCCGTTCCCGGTCGGTTCTTTCACGAGCATTTGATGGCGACACGGGCGTTGGCCGGAACGGGGAAAGTTGCTCGGTATTTTCAGGGTTTTAGCCTGGGGCCCGTGCGGCCCGGCGGTGCCGCCGACCGCCGGTTGTCCGCCCGCCGCCGGCGCGCGATGCGAGAAGAAGCAGCGCCATACCGGCCGGTTGGCGTTCTTGCGGTTGCAGCCGACCGCCGCCGCTACGGACGCCCCATGCGGTAAAGCTTGAGCACGGTATAGACCGTGTCGCTCGCCGGGGTTGGGATGTTGTACTGGCGGCCGAGCGAACGCACCTTGCCGGCGAGCCAGTCGAGCTCGATCCGGTTGCCGCGTTCGAGATCGTGCGCCATCGAGGCCTTCATGCCGGGCTCGATCGTATCCAAGAATTTCATCCGTCCTTCGATGAAGTCTGGCGCCAGCGCGACGCCCTTCGCCCTGCCGACAGCGTAGGCCTCCTGCATCAGCGCGCGGAAGAAGCCGCGCAATTCCGGATCGCTGCGGATCGCGCCGATGGGCGAACGCATGCTTCCGGTCGCGCCGGCCATGGCGGTCAGGAAGATGAATTTCTCCCACAGCTCGACGTCGATGTCGGCGGAGATATCGACGTCGACCTTGGCCGCCTTGCCGGCGTCGGTGAAAGCCTGCAGGACGGCGTCGGGTTTCTTGTCGGCACGGCCGTAACGCATCTTGGCGAAATGGCTGGTCTGTTTGATGACGCCGGGCGAGGCGATCACGGTCGCAATATAGGCGGCGCCGCCGACGGTCTGCTCGGCCCCCAGGATCGGAGCGATGCGTTCGACGCTGTCGACGCCGTTCTGCAAAGTGATGACGCGGGTGTTCGCGCCGACCAAAGGCCGCGCCCGCTCGGCGGCGGTTTCGGTGTCCCATAGCTTGACCGCGAACAGCACGATGTCGACCGGACCGACGCTTTTGGGGTCGTCGGCGACTTTCGGCTTGGGCAGATGCAGATCGCCGTGCACGCTCTCTAGCCTGAGGCCGTTCGCCTTCATCGCCGCGAGATTGGCGCCGCGCGCGATGAAGAACACGTCGTGACCGGCCGCCGCCATGCGTGCGCCGAAATAACCGCCGACCGCGCCCGCCGCCATTGCCGCTATCCGCATCGCTCGGCTCCTCCAAAAGGGGCGCAACGTATAGCCCGCCCAGCGCTGCCGGCCAACGGCGTGCCCCTTGGCCTCACAAGCGATTGATCTTGGCGATACGGCGGATGACGTCCGGTGGCGTCTCGTTGTCCGCCCTGGTCTTGAGTGCCAGCGCCTTGCGCGCGGCCGGCCGTTCCAAGCAACGCGCAAGCCAGGCCTTGAGGTTGGCGATGGCGGAAAGATCCATGTCGGCCGCGCGGCTGATGACGGCGGCGACGTTGAGATCGGCCACCGTGAAATCATCGCCGAGCAGATAGGTCCGCTTCGCGACCGCCGCGTCGAGCACCTTAAACGGCGCCGCCAGAACCTTCAGCGCCTCGTCGCGCCTTGCGGCATCGCGTTCGGCCGGCGGCAAACGGACGGCATGCAGCGACCAGATGTTCATGCCACGGTCGACCTCGTTGAGTGCCCACGACGTCCACTGCCAAGTCGCGGCTTCGCCTTCCAGCGTGCCGGGATAGAGCTTGCCGTGGGAGTGCTTCTTGGCGAGGTAAAGCGTGATCGCCAGCGACTCGAACAGCACAAAGCCGTCATCCACGATGACCGGCAGGCGCCCGTTGGGATTGAGGCTGAGAAATTCCGGCGTGCGGGCGCCGGCATCGCCGATCTCGATCGGCAGATGCTCGTAAGCAAGCTCAAGTTCCTCCGCCACCCAGAGCACGCGGAACGCACGGGTGCGGGCGATGCCGTAAATGTGTAAGGACACGCGAGTCTCCCCCCAAGTTTGCAGCCGAGTTTATCCGATGGCCGCGGCCCTGGGCCAACCCGGTAAAAAATTGCCGGCGCGAGGGCAGGCGTTAGGCTCGGCTGTCATCTAGGCACCCGGCGAAACAACCCGAGCATAAGCAATGGGTCGCGCATTGATCATTGGCGGCTCGCTCGGCGGCCTGTTCGCAGGCCTGCTGCTGCGCCAGGCCGGCTGGGAGGTGACGGTGTTCGAAAAGAGCACCGACGATCTCGCCAGCCGCGGCGACGGCATCGGCACACATGTCGAGATGTTCGAGATCATGCGCCGGCTCGGCATCGTCGTCGACCAATCGATCGGCCGGTCATTTTCGTCGCGCTCTTGCCTTGCCCACGACGGCTCGGTGATCGCCGAGCTGCCGTTCGTCAAAATATTGACCTCGTGGATGCTGCTTTATCGCGCGCTGCGCCGGCAATTGCCCGATGCGTGCTACCGGGCGGGCATGCAGCTCGACGATATCACGCAGTGGGAAAGCGGCGTCACCGCGATCTTCGCCGATGGCACGCGCATGGAAGGCGACCTGTTGATCGGCGCCGACGGCCTGCATTCGACCGTGCGGGCGCGCGCCTTCCCGGCGGCTCCGGCGCCGGTCTATGCCGGTTACGTCGGCTGGCGCGGCGTCATCGAAGAGAATGCTGTTCCGCAACAAGCGCGCGGCGAACTGTTCGAATCCTACGCCTTCTATTTGCCGCCGCGCGAAATGTTCCTGTCTTATTTGCAGCCGGGCGCCGACGACGACCTCACGCCCGGGCGCCGGCGCATGAACTGGCTCTGGTACCATCCGACGAACGCGGCTGCGCTGCGCGACATGTTCACGGATGCTGCCGGCCGGCATCACGCCGCCATTCCGCCGCCGCTGATCCGGCCCGAGGTGATCGCCGCCTTCCGCGCCGTTCTTCGATCTCGAGTCGCTGCGCATCGTCGCCGGGCGCGCGCTGCTGTTGGGCGACGCCGCCTTCGTTGCGCGGCCGCATGTCGGCGCCGGCGTCACCAAGGCGGCGTTGAACGCGGCGTGGCTCACCGATGCGCTCAAAGCGCGGCCCGATATCGATGCCGCGCTTGCCACCTACGACGCGCGGGCGCGCGCCTTCGGCGCGGTGCTGGTCGCGCGCGCGCGATATTTGGGCGCCTATCTGGAAGACCCGCCGCGCGCGGGGCTTAAAGCCGATCCGGTGACGCTGATGCAGGCCATCGGCGCGCCGTTGTGCGATATTCCGGAGGTGGCGGCCACGCTGCGTTACGCGGGCCGCGCGCCTCCTGTCAGGTAGCGGCGGCTTTCTTTTCCACCGCCAATTCGCCGGGATCGAGCCAGAAAGCCCAGACCGCGGCGCCCAAGACAAGCAAGCTCGCCGCGACGATAAACGGCGCCTGCCACGAGCCGAACTGGACGAGGATGCCGAACACCAGCGGCGACAGCGCGCCGCCGATATTGCCGGCCATGTTCATCATGCCCGACACAGTGCCGGAGTGTTCGCCGCCGATATCCATCGGCACCGCCCAGGACGGACCGATGGTGCATTCGAGAAAGAACATTGCGGCGGTCAGGCAGTAGACCGCGGTATAGGCGCTTTCGGTCATGGCGGCCGGTACGATGAACAGCGCGCAGCCGAGCATCCCGGTGATCGCCACGGAACGGCGGGCGAGCTTGATGCTGCCGGTCTTGGCCAAGAGCCAGTCGGTCGCCAGCCCGCCGACGGTGTCGCCGACGACGCCGGCCCATAGCGGCAGCGACGCAAAGATTCCGACCTTGATTAGCGTGAAGTGGCGGAACTCGATGAGGTAAGACGGCAGCCAGCTCAAGAAGATCCAGAGGCAATAGACGTAAGTGAAATAGGCGCACATGATCGCCCACATGTTGGGCGAGCGCAGCATGGTGCCCCACGGCACGGTCGGCTTCTTGCTGATGTTGGGTGCGAGCGCGTTGCCCTGCGCGTCGGTGCCCCGAATGGCTTTGAGCTCGTCAGCGTTGACCAAGGCGTGCTCTTCCGGAAGATCGCGATAGGCGAAATACCAAAGCACCGACCAAACGAGGCCAACCGCGCCGCAGATGTAGAAGACCGAGCGCCAGCCGAGCGTGGTCATAATGAGGACGACCAGCGGCGGCGCAATCGCCGCGCCGAGCCGGCTCGCGCTGTGGGTGATACCCTGCACGAAGCCGCGCTCGTGCTTGGGAAACCAGAGCTGCATGGCGCGCGTCGCGCCGGGGAAGGCGCCGCCCTCGCCGACGCCGAACATGAAGCGCAGCACGATGAACGAGGTCGCGCCGCTGGCGAACGCCGTTGCTGCGGTCATCACCGACCAATAGGTCACGATGGTGGTGAGCACCTTTCGCGGCCCGAAACGGTCGCCGATCCAGCCGCCGGGAACCTGGAACAATGCATAGGCCCAGACGAAGGCGCTGAAGATCACGCCCATGGTGATCTTGTCGAAGCCGAATTCCTTGCTGATCGCCGGCGCCGCGGTCGAGATGTTCACGCGGTCGAGATAAGTAATCAGGTACATCAGACTGATCAAAATCAGAATATACCAGCGGCCCATGCTGGGCCGCGCCTTTGGCTGTTGCATCTGAATGGCTCCCGGTGAATTGGCATCATGTAAGCGGGCCGCCCTTCGCCGGACAAGGCGCGGGCGCGAATATACCACCTATTTCCAGCGGTTGCGATGGCCCGGCGATGATTCAGATCAATAACCGGCGCGGCGCGTAGCGGCGCAAAAAAATGGCCCGGCGCAAGCGCCGGGCAAAGTTGTTGGAGGTTACGTGAAAAATCAGTAGAGGCTGGACGCGCGGTCGACGTTCAACGACATCCGTTCGGTGCGCGCGGGAGCCGGCGAGTGCTGCGCGGTCTGCGCCGGCGCGTTCTGCGGCAGCACGATCACCTTGGCGCCGACCTGTACGCGGTTGTAGAGGTCTTCTACGTCCTCATTGGTGAGGCGGATGCAGCCCGACGACACGCGCTTGCCGATGGTGGTCGGATCGTTGGTGCCGTGGATGCGATATTCGCTGCCGCCGAGATACATGGCGCGCGCGCCGAGCGGATTGCCCGGGCCGCCGGCGACCATGCGCGGCAGATAGGGCTGGCGCGCGATCATCTCGGACGGCGGATACCAATCCGGCCACTCGGCTTTCTTCGCGACGTGTTGCACGCCCGCCCAGGTGAAGCCCTGGCGGCCGACGCCGATGCCGTAACGGATCGCCTTGCCGTTGCCGAGCACGAAATAGAGAACGGTATGCGGGGTATCGATAATGACGGTGCCGGGCGCTTCGTTGCTGGCGTAGTTGACGATCTGCCGCTGCAGGCGCGGGTCGAGTTGGGCGTCGGCGGCCTGATCGTTGTCTTCGACCGGCCCGTATTGTGGCGCGGCCGGCGAGTTAAAGGCGAACTTCGATTGCGCCTGCGCGGTCCCGCACGACAGAGCGGCTGCGATCAGCACGGTCAGCGAACTGGCGGTGAAGAATTTGGCGGACATGTGAGCCTCCCCGATGAATCCCGTGATCCATCATTCGTCGGGGCAAGCGCCGGGGTGGTTCAAAAGTTCCGGAAATTCAGTTCCTCAAATTTCCACTGTAAAGTGGAACCAATTGAAAGGATTGCCGTTTTCTACGGCTGTTCCTTGCGCTTGCGCCAGCCCACCACCGCCTCGGGCACGCTGTCGGTGGAGGCGTAATAGGGCTTGATGTCGAGCAATGGCGTGCCGTCCAGGCAGTCGAGCCCGACCACCGAAAGCTTGCCATCCTCGATGCCGAGCAGCTTGACCACGCTCATGGCGATCGGGTTGGGGCGGGCCGGCGAGCGTAGCGCAAAGGTGCCGTGCTGCGTGCCGTAGTGACTCGGCACCTGCAGCACCAGGTCACGCTGCGAATGGTTCATCCAGTAGAGCAGCACCAGATGGCTGCAGGTTTCGGCGTCCTTGAGGCCTTGCTGCCAGCGCGGATCGACTTCGACCGTGCAGACCGCGTCGGATTCGCGGGCGTTTTTCGGGCAGTCCTTGCGGTGCTTCCAAGGGGTGCGGATGCGGCCGATGTAATACAGGCCAGCGTCGTATGCCTCGGGCAGTTCGGCCGCCACCTCGCCGTCGCGGATACTGGAATCGCTGCTGGTCATGGCCGTTCCTCTGGACTCCCCACGGTATGACGCTGCCATCGGCAGGATTTCCTAACCACTCCGGTAAATGCCGTATCTACGGGCTTGCCGACGGCCGTTTCAACGTATAAAGATATCTTTATATAGTGGGAACGCGCCCATACCTTCGATCGTTAGGCCGCAATGAGCTCCGGCGCCACGCTACGTTTCAACGCACTTAACGCGGCCCTCAAGGCCGCAGGCGAGGAGACGCGTCTGCGCGTGCTGGCGCTCTTGGCCGAGGCAGAGCTGACGGTCTCAGATTTGACCGACATCCTGCGCCAGTCGCAGCCGCGCATCTCGCGTCATCTCAAGCTGTTGGCCGAAGCCGGCTTGGTCGAGCGCTTCCGCGAGGGCACCTGGGCCTTCTTCCGGCTGGCCGAGCATGGCGGCGGCGCCGAACTGGCGCGCGCGCTGCTCGAGCGGCTCGACCCGGCCGACCACACCATTGCCCGCGACCGCGCCCGGCTCGCCTCGGTGCGGCAGGCGCGCGCTGCCGCGGCGCAGGCTTACTTCCGTGCCCACGCCGCGGAATGGGATCGCATCCGCAAGCTGCACGTGGCCGACGACGCGGTCGAAGAAGCGATCCGGGCTGCGCTCGCCGACAAGCCGTTCCGCTCATTGCTCGATCTCGGCACCGGCACCGGACGCATGCTCGAACTGTTCGGGCCTGAGATCGAGCGCGGGCTCGGTCTCGACCTGTCGCTCGATATGCTTCTTCTGGCGCGCGACCGGCTGGAGCGCAGCGGGCTGAAACATTGCAGCGTGCGGCAGGGCGACATCTACGACCTGCCGATCGGCAACGATTCCTTCGACGTCGTCATCGTACACCAGGTGTTGCACTTCCTCGACGACAGCGCGCGCGCGATCAAAGAGGCGGCGAGGGTGCTGCGTCCGGGCGGGCGGCTGCTGGTGGTGGACTTCGCGCCGCATGAACAGGAGTTCCTGCGCGAGCAGTTCGCGCATCGGCGGTTGGGTTTTGCACCGGAGACCGTCGCACAATGGATGACGGCGTCTGGCCTTGAGCCGGTGCTGCACAAGAGCTTGGCGCCCGAGCCAGGTTCCGAAGGCAAGATCGCGGTGTCGCTGTGGCTCGCGCGCGACGTCCGGGCCGTGCAAGCGGTGCCGTCGGTGCGGGAGGTGGCGTGATGAACGTCCGCGCCAGTCGTTTCGCCCACGGCGAGGGCCGCCGCATCGACGTGTCGTTCGAATTCTTTCCGCCGCAGACGGCGGAGATGGAAGCGATCCTATGGGAGTCGATCGAGCGCCTGGCGCCGCTGGCGCCGAATTTCGTCTCGGTCACCTACGGCGCCGGCGGCTCGACGCGCGAGCGCACGCACGCGACGGTCAAGCGCATCCTGGCCGAGACGCCGCTGACGCCGGCCGCGCATCTGACCTGCGTCGCCGCCACTCGCGCCGACGTCGACGCCATCGTGCGCAATTATCACGACGCCGGCGTCCGCCACATCGTGGCGCTGCGCGGCGATCCGGCGGGCGGCGGCGGGCACGCAATATGCGCCGCATCCAGGCGGCTATCGCAACGCCGCCGATCTGGTCGCCGGCATCAAGCGCGTGCATGGCGATTTCGAAATTTCCGTGTCGGCCTATCCGGAGAAGCATCCCGACTCGCCGAACGTCGACGCCGACATCGACATGCTCAAGGCCAAGGTCGACGCCGGCGCTTCGCGCGCCATCACCCAATTCTTCTTCGAGAACGACCTCTATTTCCGCTATCTCGACCGCGTGTGCGCGCGCGGCATCGATATTCCGATCGTGCCGGGCATCCTGCCGGTGCAGAACTTCAAGGCGGCGACCAATTTTGCCGCGCGTGCCGGCGCCTCGGTGCCGGCATGGCTCGCCGAGCGTTTCCACGGGCTCGATCACGACGCGGCAACGCGCAAGCTGATCGCCGCGGCGGTCGCCGCCGAACAGGTGATCGACCTGGTCGATCGCGGCGTCACCAACTTTCACTTCTACACCATGAACCGCGCCGACCTCGTCTACGCGATTTGCCATCTGCTGGGCTTGCGGCCGGTAGTGGAACCGGTCGCCTGAATTTGGAGCTGCTTTAAGTGACTGCGCTCAAGACCAATATCCGCGCCGTCTTTGCCGATGCGATGAAGCAGCGCATCCTGGTGCTCGACGGTGCCATGGGCACCATGATCCAGGCGCTCAAGCTCGACGAGGAAGGCTATCGCGGCGCGCGCTTCGATGCGTGGAACCGCGAGGTGCGCGGCAACAACGACCTGCTCAATTTAAGCCGGCCGGACGCGGTGCGCGACATTCATCTCGCCTATTTCCGCGCCGGCGCCGACATCGTCTCCACCAACACGTTTTCCTCCACCACCGTCGCGCAGGCCGATTACGGCATGGAGGACATCGCCTACGAGCTCAACCATGCGGGTGCGACGCTGGCGCGCGGGGCGGCCACGCTGGCCGAGAAAGAAGACGGCCGCCGCCGCTTTGTCGCCGGCGCGCTCGGGCCGACCAACCGCACCGCCTCGATCTCGCCGGACGTGAGCAATCCCGGCTTCCGCGCCATCAGCTTCGACCAGTTGCGCACGGCCTATGGCGAGCAGATCAAGGGGCTGCTCGACGGCGGCGCCGATCTCTTGCTGATCGAGACCATCTTCGACACGCTCAACGCCAAGACCGCGATCTACGCCATTGCCGAGGCGTGCGCCGAACGCGGCATCGACATTCCGGTGATGATCTCCGGCACCATCACTGACATGTCGGGCCGCTTGCTCTCCGGCCAGACGCCCGGCGCGTTCTGGAACGCGGTGCGGCACGCCAACCCGATCACCATCGGCCTAAATTGCGCGCTTGGCGCGCGTGAGATGCGCGCGCATATCGCCGAGCTCGGCCGTCTCGCGGATACGTACGTGTGCGCCTATCCGAATGCCGGGCTGCCGAACGAATTTGGCTATTACGACGAGAGCCCGGAGTTCATGGCCGGGCTGTTGGGCGAGTTCGCTTCAGCGGGTCTGGTCAATGTGGTCGGCGGCTGCTGCGGCACCACGCCCGACCATATTGCGGCCATCGCCAAAGCGGTCGCCGGTAAGGCGCCGCGTCCGATTCCGGAAATCCAGCGGCAGCTTCGCCTGTCCGGCCTGGAAGCCTTTACGCTGACGCCGGAAATCCCCTTCGTCAATATCGGCGAGCGCACCAACGTCACCGGCTCGGCCAAATTCCGCAAGCTGATCACCGCCGGCGATTACACCAGCGCGCTCACCATCGCGCGCGAGCAAGTCGAGAACGGCGCGCAGGTGATCGACGTCAACATGGACGAGGGGCTGCTCGACTCCGAAGAGGCGATGAAGACCTTCCTCAATCTGATCGCCGCCGAGCCGGACATCGCCCGCGTGCCGGTGATGGTGGACTCGTCGAAATTCTCGGTGATCGAGGCCGGCTTGAAATGCCTGCAAGGCAAGGCGGTGGTGAATTCGATCTCGATGAAGGAAGGCGAGGCGGCCTTCATCGAGCACGCCAAAATCGTGCGCCGCTACGGCGCCGCGGTGGTGGTGATGGCCTTCGACGAGAAGGGTCAGGCCGACACGCTCGAGCGCAAGACGTCGATTTGCCGACGCGCCTACGACATTCTGGTGGACCAGGTCGGCTTTCCGCCCGAGGACATCATCTTCGATCCGAACATCTTCGCCATCGCCACCGGCATGGAGGAGCACAACAACTACGGCGTCGACTTCATCGAGGCGGCGCGCTGGATCAAGGCCAACCTGCCGCATGCGCATGTTTCGGGCGGCGTGTCGAACCTGTCGTTTGCCTTCAGGGGCAATGAGCGCGTGCGCGAGGCCATGCACTCGGTGTTCCTCTATCACGCCATCAAGGCCGGCATGGATATGGGTATCGTCAATGCCGGGCAGATCGCGGTCTACGATGACCTCGATCCGGAATTGCGCGAGGCCTGCGAGGGCGTGGCGCTCAACCGCCGGCCGGACGCCGCCGAGCGGCTGCTCAAGCTGGCGGACAAATTCCGCGGCGCCGGGCAGGCGGCGCGCGAGGTCGATCTCGCCTGGCGCGAGCGGCCGGTGGAGAAGCGGCTGGCGCATGCGCTGGTGCACGGCATCACCGAATTCGTCGAGGCCGACGTCGAGGAAGCGCGCCGGGAGGCCAAGCGTCCGCTCGACGTGATCGAAGGCCCGCTGATGGACGGCATGAATATCGTCGGCGACCTGTTCGGTTCCGGCAAGATGTTCCTGCCGCAGGTGGTGAAATCCGCGCGCGTGATGAAGCAGGCGGTGGGCTACCTGATGCCTTACATGGAACAGGCGAAGGATGGCCGCAGCCACGGCGGCGCCAACGGCAAGATCGTGATGGCGACCGTGAAGGGCGACGTACACGATATCGGCAAGAACATCGTCGGCGTCGTGCTGGCGTGCAACAATTACGAGGTCATCGATCTCGGCGTCATGGTGCCGGCGGCGAAGATTTTGGAAACCGCGCGCGCCGAGGGGGCGGATATCATCGGCCTGTCCGGGCTGATCACGCCTTCGCTCGACGAGATGTGCCACGTGGCGGCCGAGATGGAGCGGCAGGGCTTCGAATTGCCGCTGCTGATCGGCGGCGCCACCACCAGCCGCGTGCACACGGCGGTGAAGATCCATCCGAACTACAAACGCGGCCAGGCGGTCTATGTGAACGACGCCAGTCGCGCGGTCGGCGTGGCGCAGTCGCTGATGTCGCGCGAGGCCAAGGGCAACTACGTCGCCGAGCTGCGCGGCGAGTACACCAGGTTGGCCGCCGCGCATGCGCGCGCGCAGGCCGACAAGGTGCGTCTGCCGCTCGCTTCTGCGCGCGGCAATGCGCCCAAGCTCGACTGGTCGGGCGCTTACGTGCCGCCGAAGCCGACGTTTCTGGGCACCAAAACGCTGATCGATTATCCGATTGCGGAATTGATCGACTATATCGACTGGACGCCGTTCTTTTCGACCTGGGAGTTGCAAGGCAAATATCCCGCCATTCTCGACGACGCGAAATTCGGGCAGGTGGCGCGGTCGCTGTTCGAGGATGCGCGCGCCATGCTCGACAAGATCGTGGCCGAGCGCTGGTTCACGGCCAGCGCGGTGGTCGGCTTCTGGCCGGCGCAGGCGCAGGGCGACGATATTCTCGTCTACGCCGACGAGGCGTGCGACAAGCCGCTCGCGGTTCTGCATTCGCTGCGGCAACAATTGTCCAAGCGCGAGGGCCGCAACAACGAAGCGCTCAACGATTTCGTCGCGCCACGCGACAGCGGGCTCAAGGATTACATCGGTGGCTTCACGGTGACCGCCGGCATCGGCGAGGACGTCGTCGCCGAGCGCTTCAAGCGCGCCAATGACGACTACTCCGCCATCATGGTGAGCGCGCTGGCCGACCGTCTCGCCGAGGCTTTTGCCGAACGCTTGCACCAGCGCGTGCGCCGGGAATTCTGGGGTTATGCAACGGACGAGGCGCTCGGTCGCGACGAACTGATCGCCGAGAAATATCGCGGCATCCGCCCGGCGCCCGGCTATCCGGCGCAGCCGGACCACACCGAGAAGGGCACGCTGTTCCGCCTGCTGCAGGCCGAGCGTATCGGCGTGAAATTGACCGAAAGCTTCGCCATGTGGCCTGGCGCGGCGGTGAGCGGCCTCTATTTCAGCCATCCGCAGAGCCACTATTTCGGCGTCGGCAAGATCGAGCGCGATCAGGTCGAAGATTACGCCAAGCGCAAGGGCTGGAGCGTGGCTGAGGCCGAGAGATGGCTGGCGCCGATCCTCAATTACGACCGGCCGACGACACCGAGCATCGTCGCGGCTTAGGCCGCGGCACGCGCAAAAACAAAACACCGGAGAAGATTGCTCTCCGGTGTTTGAATTTTCGGCCGGTTTCACACCGGCAATGATTGGTTTGGCGTCGTCGCTGGCCGCTTGAACTCAGAATGCCCCCAGCAAGACCGCGCCGACGAAAGCGAACACGGCGCATACGGCGAGCACATCCCACTTCAAGGTAAGCTCCACGGCAGTGCCTCCTTGTTGATGTGAGGCCAGGCTAGCAGAAAACGTCCGTGCCCTGAAGGTAATCCCGGGCCGCAGATGCAAAAATTGCGCTTCACGTCATGCCCGGGAGGAATGGCGGCGGCAAGCGATTGATTGCGCGCCGAAAAGTTCGCCGTGACGACAAATGCGGCAGTGCAAAAATTCGTGGCAAGTGCAAATCAATAGCAAATCCAGGACAGCCCGCTGCCAATTATCGATGTCAGGCGTCGCGGGTTGCACCGCCACCGCATTAATGCATGCTTGAGCGAGGTCCCATGCAAACGCCGCGGTCCAGTGATTGCCGCGCTGGACAAAACTCCTGCGCCCATTCACAAATTCGTCGTTAATAAAAACGCTGGGGAAACGCCAATGCGCCGTCCGTTGTTTCGGTTAGCCGGGTTCATTTTTTTCGTCGCAGCGGCGCTGGTATCGACCAGCGCCCCGTCGTCGGCACAGAACTGGCCGACGCGCCCCGTCCGCTTCATCGTTCCGCTCGGCCCAGGCTCGGGCGTCGACATCACCGCGCGCGTCTTTGCCGACAAGCTGTCGGCCAAGTGGGGCCAGCCGGTGGTGGTCGAGAACAAGCCGGGCGGCGACGCGATCATCGCCATCACCGCGGTCATCGGTGCGCATGACGATCATGTTCTGCTGTTCGCGCCGGCCTCGACATTTACCGCGCATCCACTGCTGCACGACAAGTTGCCTTACAACATCAAGGATCTGGTTCCGATTGCGCGCGTGACCAACACATTAATCGTGCTGGCGGTGCCGACGGAACTCGGAGTTTCAAGTGTCAAGGAATTGGTCGCCAAGATCAAAGCAGCGCCGGGCAAGCTCAATTATGCGTCGGTGACGGGCGCCAACGATCTGATGTTCGAGGCCTTCCTGAAAACCGAACAACTCCAGATGGCCAAGGTACCGTACAAAAATCCGGTGGCGGCCATCAACGATCTGTCCGAGGGGCGTATCCACGCCTTTGTCGGCGCCTACGCCATCATGCGGCCGCGCATACTGGCCGGAAAAGTGAAAGCGATCGCCTTGACCAATTTGCAGCACGCGGCGGCGCTGCCGGATATTCCGACCGGCAAGGAGGCGGGCTATGGATCGCTAGAGTTCGACGGCCTGGTCGGATTGTTGGGGCCGCGCGACATGCCGTTGGTGGTGCGCGAGCGTATCGCGGCGGATATCCGCAGCATCGCCGCGGAACCGGAGGTGATCGCGCGGCTCAGCGCTACCGGCCAGGTAGTCAATCCGGGCACGCCGGCCGAGTTCGCCAAGGCGCTTGCCGATCAAACCGAAGCCGTGATGGCGATCGGCAAGACTCTGGGGATCAAGCCGGCGCAGCCGTGAGGCCGGCAAGGATTCCTTATCCTTAACGGATTCGCGCTGCGTCAGCGTTGATGCATCGTTAAAGAAACTGCCCGCATTTTTGCGGGCATGAAGGGCCGGACCCGCCTCTCTCTCGCCGGTACGACGGTGCTGCTGCTGACGCTCGCGGGTTGCGGGCGCAGTTTCTTGAACTTTGGCGAACGTCCGGCCTGGCGGCATGACGAAGAGGTCGCCTGCCTCAAATCGGGCGCGGTCAAGATCGGGGCCGGCGTCGAGCAGATCAAGCCGATCGAAGGCCCGGGCATATGCGGCGCCGATTTTCCGCTCAAGGTCGCGCTGTTGGGTGAAAGTTCGGCGATGAGCTACGGCGACGATCTGCGGCCGCCCGGCGCAATTCCCAATGCAGACGTGGCGCAGCCGCGCTGGCCGCCGGTCGAACGGGGCTATGCGCCGCCCGCGCCGGTGCAGGGCGAGCAGTTGCGCTGGGTGCCGGGACCGCCGCCAGCGGCGCGGCCGGCAGCCGAGCCCGCGCCGTACACGCCCGCACCCTATGCACCGGCGACCGAGCAGCGCGCACCTGCGCCGCCGGCCGGTCAGCCGATGTCGATCTATGCGCCCGGCGTCGCGCGGCCAGACGACATTCCCGACGATGCCGTGCTGCCGCCCGGCCGCGATCAGCGCACGCAGCCGGCCTATAACGCACCGGTCTACCAGCCGCTGCCGCAGCGCGCGCTGCCGGCGCTCGGCCCGAATACGATGGCCGCAATTACGCCGGCCGCGGTGACGCCGCCCGCCACGCTCGCCTGTCCGATGGTCTCCGCGCTCGACCGCTGGGTCCGCGACGGCGTGCAGCCGGCAGCGTTGCACTGGTTCGGGACGCAGGTCACCGAGATCAGGCAGATCGGATCTTATTCGTGTCGCGAAATGGTCGGCTCCGGCACGTCGAGCATGTCGGAACATGCCTTCGGCAACGCGCTCGACGTTGCCGGCTTCACGCTCGCCGACGGACGCAAGATCACGGTCAAGGACGGCTGGCACGGCACGCCGGAAGAGCAAGGCTTCTTGCACGACGTGCAGCTTTATGCCTGCCAGACGTTCACGACGGTGCTGGCTCCCGGCTACAACGTTTATCACTACGATCATATCCACGTGGACCTGATGCACCGCCGCCCCGGCTATCGCCCCTGCCGGCCAGATGCGATCCCCGGCGAGGTGGTGGCAGCACGCGCGCGCGCGGTCTACGCGGGCAAGCACGGCGCGCCGGCCTATACCGGCTCGATCGCCAAGGCGAGCAAGCTGCCGGTCGCGGTGCCGGGTCAGGACGGCTATGTCGCGGGTGACGACGATGACGTGACCGGATCGATCGGCGCGGTACGCCGTACGGGCTCGGAGATCGACCACGAGTTCGATGTCGATGCGCCGGAGGCCGTTAGCCCGGCGCGGAAATCGGCCGCCGCGGCGGCGGGCGAGGCCGCCATCCGCGCTGAAGAGCTTCGTTCCCAAGCGTATTAGCGATCTGTCGAACCGCCGTTAGAACACCGCCTCCAGCAACATGGCGGCGAACAAAATCAGCCCCGCGTCGCGGTTCGATCTGAACAGCTTCAGGCATTGCGCGGAGTCGTTGATGTCGAGGCGCAGCACTTGCCAGGCGAGCTGCGCGGCGAAGGCGATCAGGCCCAGCACGAAGATGAGTTGGCCGCCGGCCAGCAGTCCGGCGATGCCGATCAGCACCACCGCGCCGGCGTAGAAGCCCGTCAGCATCGGCCGTGTCTTCTCGCGGAACAACAGCGCCGTCGACTTGATGCCGATCAAGAGATCGTCGTCGCGGTCCTGGTGCGCGTAGATAGTGTCGTAGCCGATCACCCAGCAGATCGACCCGGCGTAGAGCGCGAGCGCCGGCCAATCGAGTCGGCCGAACGCGGCCGGCCAGCCCATCAGCGCGCCCCAGGAGAACGCCAGACCGAGCACAATCTGCGGCCAATAGGTGATGCGCTTCATGAACGGATAGATCACGATCACCGAGAACGAGGCGAGGCCGGTGATCACCGTGTAGCGGTTGAACTGGAGCAGCACCAGCAAACCGATGAGCCCTTGCAGCGCCATGAAGATGGTGGCCTCGGCGACCGTCACTTGGCCGGAAGGGATCGGGCGCAAGCGGGTGCGCTCGACCAGTCCGTCGAGGTTGCGGTCGACCAGGTCGTTCCAGGTGCAGCCGGCGCCGCGCATGGCGAAGGCGCCGATGAAAAACAGCACGATGTGCCAGAGGCTGGGGAATTGTTCGACGCGCATGCCGGCGAGGCCCACCGACCACCAGCACGGTATCAACAGCAGCCAGGATCCGATCGGCCGGTCGAGGCGGGCGAGCCGCAGATAGGGGCGGGCGAATGGCGGCGCGAGACCGTCAACCCAGTTCCCGGTCGCATCGGCGACGCGTCCGGCGTTCTCGCTCATCGGTTGCCGAGCGGGGTACCGGTTAGGGTGTCGAAGGTGCCGCGGCCGGTCTTGATGTTGTTGGAGTCAGTAATGGGCGCGCCGAGTGAATCGCTTAGGGTCGGGCCCACCGGCCGTGGCGGCGCTGCGGCGGCTTGGCAAACGCGCGTGCGGATTTCCTCGGTCTTGGCGTGCTGCTGCTTGATCTGCGTAATGACTTGCGGAGGAATGCCGCACCAGACCGAATTGGTCTCGGCATATTTCACCATTTTCTCTTCCACGGCCGAGAACGCGTTGAATAATTTACAGGCCTCGGCCGGCGGCGCTTTGCGCGCGCTCGCCGCCCGGATTGCCACCGCCTTCTTGCCCGCCTCGTCGCGCAGCTTGCCGAACTCCTGCACGCAGGGAGGTTCCTGCTGCGGTGCCGGCGGAAATTGGGCAACGGCCGTCGCGCCGCCGAACGGCATCAGGCACGCGGCGATCAATAATGCCCGGCGCAAGTTCATAACTCGATCCTCTCCGGCCTCGGACGCAGTATAGCAGGTTGGCGTACAATTGACCGTATATACCAAGCGGCCGAATGCGTCGGGATCACGGCAATCCAGGCACAATCGGCGCCCCTCGCCAAGGCCCCGCCAAATAGAGGGCGATCCGCTCAGAACCCTCTGTGCTTGCCTAACATTTTACTGGAGCATGATCTTTTCCGAAAACCGGTTCCCACTTTTCGGGATCATGCGCTAGCGTAACCCGGCCTCGACCCCCGGCTGCGCCGCTGCCGTCATGATTAACGACCATGCCGCACTACGATTTCCGCACCCCGCGCGTCTATCTCAATGCCCCGCTGGCGGCCGGGCTTGCGGCCTCGTTCGACCGCGCCCAGGCAAACTATCTACTGAACGTGTTGCGGCTCAAGGACGCGGACGGACTGTTGCTGTTCAACGGCCGCGACGGCGAATGGCAGGCCCAAATCGCCGGCGCCGGCAAACGGGCACTGACGGCCGTTATTGGCGAACGCATGCGGGAGCAGCCGCGGCCCTCCGACCTGCATTTCCTGTTTGCCCCGCTCAAGCACGCCCGGCTCGATTATCTGGTGCAGAAAGCGGTGGAGATGGGCGCGGCGCGCCTGCAGCCGATGATCACCCGGCACACGCAAGTCGCGCGCGTCAATCTCGATCGCATGCGTGCCAATGTCATCGAGGCGGCACAGCAGTGCGGGATATTGACCTTGCCGGAGGTCGCCGAGCCGGTCCCGTTCAAAGCGGCGATCGAGCCGGCTGGGGGCGACCGTTTGCTGGTATTCTGCGACGAAGATGCCGAGGTAAAAGACCCGGTGGCGGCGTTGGCTGCGGCCGCGCGCGCCTGCCGGCCGCTTGCCGTGCTGATCGGTCCGGAAGGCGGTTTTGCCGGCGAGGAGCGGGAGGCGCTGCTTAGGCGGCCGAATGTGGTGCGCCTGGCTCTCGGCCCGCGCATATTGCGGGCCGATACCGCGGCGGTGGCGGCGCTCGCGCTGGTGCAGGCGGTGCTGGGCGATTGGCGCGGCAACTAGACTGGAATAAGGTGCTGCGAGTCGAGCGGGAGTTCGGTCATGGCTGACGCGTTTCGTTGCTTTCGATTCTTTCGATTCTTTCGATTCATTCGATTCTTGGCGGCCGCGGCCTTGATCGGGCTCGGCACCTTGGCGCCGGCGCAGGCGGCGGGGTTGCTGGAAAAGAACTTCTATTTGAGCGGGCAGAACTACGACGGCGTATTGCCGCCATGCGAGGCCGCGCTCGGCAAGATCGCCGCGCGTTTTGCCGAAAAAGAGAGCCGGTTCTGGAACTCCGACCTGCAGATCCTCGACTTCGAACGGGTGCGCGAGATCGCCTTCCGCGCTTGGGTCCCGCGGACCATTCCGCGCCGCTACTGCAGCGCGGTTGCCGTGGTCAGCGATGGGCGCAAGCACCGGGTGAACTACTGGATCGGCGAGGACACCGGCATGATCGGCATGACCTGGGGCGTCGAATGGTGCGTGGTCGGCCTCGACCGCAACTGGGCCTACAACCCCCGCTGCAACATGGCGCAGCCCTAAAATCGGGCGGTTATAACCAGTCCTGTTTTTGTTTCTTTTTGTTCTTGAAATGTTCTTTCTATTCCACTACGGTTTCCTGGAACCGTTGCGAAAAATCAATTTCCGGTTTGTTCCGGTTCCCGTGTGGCGATATTATACTTGACAAACCCACATTGGCCTGATACCATTGATTTATATAAGGGAAACAGGTGTCATGGCCAATTCGATTATTTCCAGCAAAGCCCTCCAGTCCGAAGCCGCCGCTTACGCATGGGTTGAGGCCCGTGTTTGGCCGGAAGGCCCCGTTTGCCCCCATTGCGGCGGTGTCGAGCGCATCGGCAAGATGAAGGGCAAAGCGACCCGTATTGGCCTCTACAAGTGCTACCAGTGCCGGAAGCAGTTCACCGTGAAGGTCGGGACTGTTTTCGAGGACAGCCACGTCCCGATGAACCTGTGGCTGCAAGCGATGTATTTGCTCTGCTCGTCCAAAAAGGGCATTTCGAGCAACCAGCTTTCTCGCACTTTGGGCGTCACTCTCAAAACCGCTTGGTTCATGGCGCATCGCATCCGTGAGGCCATGCGCTTCGTCGGCATAACTCCCATGGGCGGCTCTGGAGAAGTTATCGAATCGGATGAGACTTTTATCGGACGCCTTGAAGGTCAGCCAAAGGGAAAGGACGGCTGGGCGCATAAGAACGTTGTGCTGACCTTGGTACAGCGCGGCGGTTCCGCTCGCAGCTTCCACGTTGATGGCACTCGGATAGCCGACATTATCCCGGTCGTGCGCAAGAACGTGGCCCCCGAAAGCTCCATGATGACCGATGAAGCAGGCTGGTATAAGCACCTCGGCAAAGAATTTGCGAGCCACGAAACGGTAGCTCACAGTCAGGACGAATATGCACGTGGCGACGTCCATACCAACACTGTCGAAGGCTATTATTCGATCTTCAAACGCGGCATGAAAGGTGTGTATCAGCATTGCAAAGAAAAGCATTTGCACCGCTATCTCGCGGAGTTTGATTTCCGCTATTCCAATCGCGTGCGGCTTGGCGTAGATGACGTGGAGCGAACCGCTCGCGCCGTGAAGGGGATTGTAGGCAAGCGCCTCACCTATGCGACGCCTCGTCACTGAGAGGCCATATGGCAAAAGCCGCCACTCCAAAAAGGACGGCAAAGCCGAAGAATAAACAGGATCAATACGAGCGGTTCCAACAAACCGCTCGCGATCTTGGCGTAGCCGATGAGGAAAGCGCGCAGCGATTTGACCGCACATTTTCCCGGATCGTACCCGCGAAGCGCCGGTCAAAATCACCGTAGCCCCCATCGGATACGCGTATCTTTATGATCGAGCTTAGCGGCTAACCGCTCCATAAACGCGTGAACTTTGGTCAACGCGCGAATCGCCTGGTATTCGTCATATGAGGCGCGAACGTGCATTACTAAATTGCGGTATTCGTCCTTGAAGCCGTTTAAATCGGCTCTGCCGCCACTATAAAATTCCAAGGCCGCGTCTTTCGCTTTCCCGGCCTTTTTTGTGCCGATATCGGCAATCTCAGTGTCTAGGGCCTTGATTAGGTCCTGCCAAGTCGCCCATTCAATTTGTTTGTTTTTTGGCAGCTTGATCCGACGCTCTTTAGCGAGCGCGCGAAGACCATGTTCGGCCACTCGCATCGAATGGAACACAGAAGCTGTATCGTGGCCCAAAGCGTAACAGTCGATTGCGCAAAAAGCCTCATTCGTAATCGAAGGGAACGCAGCAAAGGACGCCTTCCAATCTTCTCTCCAGGTTCGGAGTTTGTCCCCCTTTGCTTTTGGATATTGGTAATAAAGGTAGGAACGCAGCTCACTTTCCACCGAATCGCGGAGTGCTCGCGCCCTGGTGTTTAATTCCGACCATGAGAATTTGTGGTTCAAGAAAAGCTTTAGTCGGCGTGTGGCGTCATCAATATGGTTGCATTTTAAGTGCGCTAACTTTTTCTCTGATGTTTCTATGCATCTTTTTATCAAAGGAATTGTCTGATCTGCTGCCTCCTGGCTGTCCTTCTCGACGGCCAGCCGGTTAGGGGGCATCAGTTTCATATTTTCTGCGCTGTTGCGAATAAGCAGCCCCAAATCGCGGAGCATGATGTTTATTGCAACCCAGCCAAAATTGACCATCGCCCAGAGATCCCAATGGCGGCCGGAATCCCATCCCGGCTCATCCCATGGTAGTACTCCCTGGGTTTGTGAAGTACAATATCCCCTCCCGTGTGATGGGGGGGGTCCGATGTCTCCTGTATTGCTTCGTCATCGCCTGAACAATGCGGTCCATGCCGCTGCAGTAGCGCTGAGTTTCCTGCTCCTATTTGCCGTCGTCGCCTTGGCGCAAGACCGTCGGCAGAATGCGCCCGGCCAATTCGATTTTTATGTGCTGGCGCTTTCCTGGTCGCCATCTTTTTGCGAAGCCGCATATGAACGCGCGCCCGAGCGGGCGCCCGACCCGCAATGTGGCGGGCGGCCGTTTTCCTTCGTGGTGCACGGGCTTTGGCCGCAATACGAGCAGGGCTTTCCGGGGTTCTGCCAGGTGCCGGCGCCGCGGCTCGACCGCACGATCGTGGGCAACATGCTCGACCTGATGCCGAGCCCGCGGCTGATCTTCCATGAATGGGACCGTCACGGAACCTGCTCGGGGCTTTCACAAACAGCCTATTTCGAGGCTGTGCGCAAGGCCCGCGCGGTCGTCAAGATTCCCGCGGAATTTATCGAGTTGGACAAGCCGGTCACGGTCAAGCCCGACGATGTGGCGGAGGCCTTCATCAAGGCCAATGCGGGATTGCCGCGTGGGGCCATCGCGGTCGCCTGCGACAGCAAGCGCTTGAGCGAAGTGCGCGTTTGCTTGAACAAGGATTTTTCGTTTCGCGCCTGCGCCGAAGTGACCCGCCGCGCCTGCAAGCGCGACAGCATCGCCATGCCGGCGGTGCGCGGCGGATGAACGACGTCTAAACACGATCGACTAAATGCGGTGCGTGAGTCGGCAATGGCGTTAAGCCGCCACTAACGATGGCTGCAGGCGTTGTGGGGATAACCCCGGCGCGTCGAGAATTGGGGCAAGGTTCTCGTAACAGAAACCCGCAATGTTCCGCACGCGATATGCGCAGGGGAGCGCAAAGCAATGACGCGTGTGTGGGACTATATTTCGTTTGCGGTCTGGTTCGCCGGGCTCGGCTACCTTGTCATGTGGCTGCTCGGTTCGCCCGATCATTTGGTGCTGCCGCCGGCCCTGCATGCGATCGGCGTGGCCGCGGCGATGCTTATTCCCGTCCGATTGCTCTTGCGGATCGTCAAGCGGCGGCGCGCCGGGGCCGGCGCTGCGTCCGCCATCGATACGCGCCAATCCGCCGCGGTTCTGCGGCCGCCGCGGCGCAAGGCGACCTATCCAATTCGCTCCGTCAAACCGCGCAGCCATTTCGGCTTGCGCGGCGTGCCGCATTGAAGCGAGTTGTGGCATAAGCTCGGCAATGCCGGCGATGAATGCCAGCTATAGGCCGATCCTTCGAGCGAGCTCGTGAACTACCGCCACGCCTTCCATGCCGGAAATTTCGCCGATGTGTTCAAGCATGCGGTGCTTTGCCGCATCCTGGATTATTTGCGCGCAAAACCTGCCGCGTTCCGCGTGATCGATACCCATGCCGGTGCCGGCCTTTACGACCTGGCCGGTCCGGAAGCCTGCCGCGGCGGCGAATGGCAAGACGGCATTGCGCGGCTGTTGGCCGCGCAACTCGCCGCGCCGGTCGCCGCGCTACTCGCGCCTTTTCTCGAGGTGGTGAACGCGCTCAACGAACGAGGCCGGCTCAAGACTTATCCCGGCTCGCCGGCGCTGGCGCGCGCCTGGCTGCGCCCGCAGGACCGCCTGATCGCCTGCGAGATGGAGCCGCGGGCCGCCGCTGCGTTGCGGCAAAATCTGCGCGGGGACGCCCGCATCAAGACGCTTGAAATCGACGGCTGGACCGCGCTCGGCGCCTATGTGCCGCCGAAGGAGCGCCGCGGCCTGGTGCTGGTCGATCCGCCGTTCGAGCAGGACGACGATTTCGTCCGCCTGGTGCATGGTCTTGCCGCCGCCCACCGCAAATGGGCGACAGGCATCTATGCGCTGTGGTATCCGATCAAGGGCAGCAGCGAACGGGACGCGCTTGCCAAGAGCCTGCGGCGCCAGAGCATCGGAAAAATACTGCGTGCAGAATTGACCATTGCGCCGCTCAGCGACCCGGCCCGTCTCAACGGCTGCGGCATGATCCTGGTCAACCCGCCCTGGACGCTGGAAAGCGAGCTTTCCGTGCTGTTGCCGGCGCTGGCGGGGATCCTCGGGCGCGATGGCAAGGGCGCCTTCCGGCTCGATTGGCTCAGCCACGAGGGGGCGCCCGCCGGCCGGTGACGTTGTAGGCCCTTTCCACACGCGCCCAGTTGGTGTGTAGTTCCGTCATTGGCAGGTACGTTCCGCCTCCTGGTTGGGGGCCGGCGGAGTGACAGAGGCCGTTCGCGGCTGACGCTTTCCCCGAATGCGAATGTCCGGCCGAGCCGCCGAGCGTGGGGCTCGCGCGGTGGAGCAGTGCGGGGAGAGGAGCATTCCCGATGGCGCAGACTGGTGTGGTGAAGTTCTTCAACAGCGAGCGAGGCTACGGTTTCGTGAAACCGGATGACGGCGGACGCGATGTGTTCGTGCACATTACCGCCGTGGAGGCTGCCGGATTGAAAGGTCTAAACGAAGGACAAAAGATCAGCTTCGACGTCGAACCGGACAAGAAAGGCAAAGGCCCCAAGGCCGTGAACCTGGTCGTGACCGGCTGACCGCGTATCGGGGCGCGCCGGCAACGGCCGCCCGCTGAGTTATTCTCGATCTTCACCAGTAGCGGGTCCCCCCGCGCCTGTCGCGGAGGAATATTACTGCCAGTGATCCTACGTTCTTCTCCCGCCTCGCCGTTCGTGCGCAAGGTGCGCATCGCAATGGACGTGCTCGGCCTCGCTGACAAGATCGACGTGCGCGAAGCCGATCTCAACGACCCGGGCGATTCGATCCGCGCTCAGAACCCGCTTGGGAAAATTCCCGCGCTGGTGCTCGACGACGGCACTGTCTATTACGACTCGCGCGTGATTTTGGAACTTCTCGACCACCTCGCCGGTGGCGGCCGTATCATTCCGCGCGAGCCGACGGCGCGCTTTGCGGCGCTGCGGCTGCAGGCGCTGTGCGACGGCATCCTGGATGCCTCGGTGCTGCAGGTCTACGAGGACCGCTACCGGCCGGCCGACAAGAAGGTGCAAGCCTGGCTCGATCGCCAGGCCGGCAAGGTCGCACGTGGCTTGGCGGCGTTGGAGGCCGCGCCGCCGGCGCTCACACCGGTTCCCGACGTCGGACAGATAGCGCTCGCCTGCGTGCTCGGCTATTGCGATCTGCGCTTCGGCGGGAACTGGCGCAAGGACCACCCTCGCCTGGTGGCCTGGCACGACAAATTCGGCGCCCAGGTGCCGGCCTTCGCCGCGACCAAGGTGGCGGCGTAACGCGCCGCGGACAAACGAAAGCCCCGGAGCAAGTCCGGGGCTCTGCCGTTTGCCGCGCGCCGTTTCGCTCAGAACCTATAGTTCAGACCGACACGCACGATGTTGGTCTGGAATTTGGAGTCCGATCCGAGCACCGAGCCGCCGCGGCCGAGATCGACATAGAGATATTCGAGCTTGGCCGACCACGGTCCGCTGATATGCGCCTCGATGCCGCCGCCCGCGGTCCAGCCGGCTTTGGTGTCGCGCGCGTCGCCGACCCCGGCGATCGAGGACTTGATGTCGCCGAAGGCGGCGCCGCCGGTGACATAGGGCATGAAATTGCCGAGGGCATAGCCGACGCGTCCGCGTGCCGTGCCCAGCCAGTTGTTACGGGTTTCGCATGTCGTGCCGGCGCAGGGGGCGCTGCCGTGGATATCGCTCCAGTCGATATCGCCTTCGAGCCCGAACACCACGTTATTGTCGAGTTGATAGTTGTAGCCGAGCGTGCCGCCGACCAGCCCGCCGGACGTATCGAACGAGCCGGTGGGGGAGGGGGCGGAGAAGTCCGACCGGCCAAAGCCCCAGCCGCCGTTGATGCCGATATAGGGTCCGGTCCAGCTCCAGGCTGGCGGCACATAGACCGGCGTCTTCTCCGGCATCGCCCGGTGGCGCGGCAAGTCGGCGGCCGACGCCGACACCACGCCGAGCACCAGGATGCCCGCGCTTGCAAGCAACAACTTTTTCATGACGCACCTCACTGCAATCTGTGCGGACGGTCGCGGATGCGCCGTCCCCCGATTGCGCAATAAACGCGCGATGCTTGAAAAGGGTTCCTGCGCCGCATCGCGAGCGCAGCCGACTGCGGCCAAACGGCAACAATTGCCCCGATTGCGCCATGATTGCGCATGGGGTTGTGCCGTCGAAACGAAAAAGCCCCGGAACTTTGTCCGGGGCTCTTTGCTGCTTTAAACGTGACGCCGATCAGAAGCGGTAGTTGACGCCGGCGCGCACGATATTGCTGGTGAAGTTCACGTCGGTCGTGGCGCCGCACGCCGCGATACCGCAACTTGCCTTGCCGAGGTCGACGTAAAGATATTCGATCTTCGCGCTCCACGGACCGGCGATGGCGATTTCGGCGCCGCCGCCGAGCGTCCAGCCGGCGCGGGTGGTGGTTTGGCTGCCGAAGCCGGCGAGCGACGACTTGATGTCGCCGAACGCGCCGCCGCCGGTGACAAAAGGCATCACGCGTCCGAACGAGTAGCCGAGGCGGCCGCGCGCCGTCGCGAGCCAATCATTGCGCGTCTCGCACGAGAGACCGCCGCAAGTGCCGCTGCCGCGCAGATCGGCCCAATCGATGTCGCCTTCGAGGCCGAACACGGTCTGGCCCACTTGATAGTTGTAACCGACAGTGCCGCCGACGAGACCGCCCGACGTGTTGAAACCGGTGCCGTAGGCATCCCAATTCGAATGGCCCCAGCCGGCGCCGCCGTTGATGCCGACATAGAAACCGGTCCAATTGTACGGTGCCTCATACATAGGCGCCTTGGTCGGCATCGCGTGCCGGCGCGGTAGATCCGCCGCGTTCGCCGCCCCCATCATTGTCACGACGGCGAGCGCACCGAGACTCGCCAAAACCAAACGCTTCATCACCAAACCTCCGTCACTGTGGCCCCCCACAATCGAGGCCGCATAAGTATTCAAAAATCATGGTACGTCTAGTGTGTAAAAGACACACTACAGAACCAAGTTATTGAATGTATAATCTCAATTGCGCCGATGAAATGCCACGTTGTTGCCTTGATCAAGACTGGCCATCGCCTGCAACGTGGTAAAGGATTACTTAAGACTTAAGTCGCGGCTCCGATGCCCAACGGCATGGTCGCGCGAAAGAAAAACCCCGGACCGTGGGGCCCGGGGTTTTCCGCCACGCGAGCGATGACGTGCCGCTCAGAAGTGATAGTTGAATCCGAACCGAAACATGTTCGCACGATAACCATTGTCCATGCCGGTGATCGCAAAGCTGCCGTCCGCCAGGTCGACGTACAGGTACTCGCCTTTCACCGACCAGTTCGGCGTCAAGCCGACTTCCGCGCCGAGGCCACCGGTCCATCCCGCCATCGTGTGGGTCTCAACGGCACCGCCGAGGTCGCCCCTCAGGCTACCGTAGGCAAGGCCAAGCGTGCCGTAGAGCAAGACATTGTTGAAAGCGTAGCCGGCACGTCCGCGCACGGTTCCGAACCAGGGATTGGAAAACTTGTACCCCGCGAACGTGTCATCGGCGCCGCTTCCCTGCAGATCGGTTTCGGCGCCGTAGACAAACTGGCCGCTCTGCCAATTCACGCCGATTTGGCCACCGCCTAGGATTCCGCTCGGGTTGGCTTCGGTGTTGGTCACCTTGCCCCAGCCATAGCCGAGGTTGAGACCGGCATAGACGCCGCTCCAGTTAAAGACGCTGGCCGGCGGATTGTAATAGGGCGCTGGACCACCCGGGAGATCGGCTGCGGCAGCCGCGCCGGCTGCGATGGATGCAGCTGTAAGTGATGCCGCGAACAGCGTTTTTTTCATCTTACCCTCCACTCACCTTCGCGCTTTCAGCGCGTGCGAACTCGCCGAATTTTTGGGCGGAACTCGCGATTATCGTGAAGGGTTTATCGGGCCTTTTAAGTTAAGCGGTCATAAATCGTTTAGTAAACAGCAGTCGTTATCCCTAAAGAACTGTTAGAGATGCCTATTCGTCATATAGATTTACCATCTTCGCTCAGTAAACATTTACTATGTCTACCAAGTGCACGAAGGAATATGGAACAGAACGCCGCCATGCGCACGGTAGCAGCGACGGATGCTCTGGCGTATGACGGCGGCAGGGATGAGGCGGGATGGCGAACGACGAGACACAGCCGCGCGCGGCGCTGATCACCGGGGCGGGGCGCCGCATCGGCCGGGCGATTGCGCTTGCGCTGTCGCGCGCCGGCTACGCGGCGGTGCTGCACGCGCATCGTTCGCGCGCCGAAGCCGAGAAACTTGCCGGCGAGATCGTGGGCGCCGGCGGCAAAGCGCGCGTGGTACTCGCCGATCTTGCCGATGCCGAGGCTTTGCGCGGATTGATGCCGGCGGCGGCGGCGTTCGGGCCGCTCACACTCCTGATCAACAATGCCAGCCAGTTCGACGAAGACGAGATCGCCACGCTCGATCGCGGCGCATTCGAACGCACGCTGGCCGTTAACCTGACCGCGCCGGTGTTCCTGGCCCAGGCCTTCGCGGCGCAGGCGCCCGAGCGCGCCGACGTCTCGATCGTCAACATCGTCGACCAGCGCGTGCTCAAGCCGACGCCGCGCTTTTTCTCCTACACGCTGAGCAAGAGCGCGCTGCACGCCGCGACCGTGACGCTGGCGCAGGCGCTGGCGCCGAAACTGCGCGTCAATGCAGTGGCGCCCGGCCCGACGCTGCCGAGCCCGCGCCAATCGCCGAAGCAATTCGCCGCGCAGGCGGTGTCCGTGCCGCTCAAGCGCGGGCCGACGCCGGAGGAGATCGCCGCGGCGGTTGTCTACCTCGCGCAGGCGAGAAGCGTCACCGGCTCGGTGATCGCGGTCGACGGCGGCCAGCACATCGCCTGGCGCACCCTCGACAGCGACGGCGCGGAGTAGCGCGCGGCAGCGCGCCTTGCCGAAGGCCTGAGAAAAAGCCGATGATGCGAGCGGCCGCTGAACAATAAAAAGCACATCGGGAGGAAGGGAATGGGCCGCAAGATTGCTATCGTCGGAGCGGGTGCGGTCGGCGGCTATGCCGGCGCCCATATGGTGCAGGCCGGCGAGGATGTGACGTTCATCGATCCGTGGCCCGCGCATGTCGAACAGATGCGCCAGCACGGCCTGCGCGTGACGCACGCCATGAAGGAGCCGGAATTCACCGTGCCGGTGCGGGCGCTGCACGTGACGGACGCGCAGCAACTCGCCAAGGAGAAGCCAATCGACATCGCCTTCGTCTGCATGAAGTCGTACGACACCGCCTGGGCGACAATGCTGATCCGGCAATATCTGGCGCCCGACGGCTACGTGGTCTCGCTGCAGAATTGCATGAATGAAGAAACGATCGCCGGCATCGTCGGCTGGGGCAAGACGCTCGGCTGCATAGCCTCGAGCATCACGGTCAATCTGCCGGAGCCCGGCCACGTGCACCGCGGCGCCGCCAAGCACGGGGCGGCGCACACCGTATTTCGCACCGGCGAAGTACACGGCCGCATCACGCAGCGCACGGAGGAGGTTTGCCGGCTGGTCGCCTATGCCGACAGCGCCAAGGTGACCGACAATCTGTGGGGCGAGCGCTGGTCGAAGCTGGTCGCCAACGCCATGCAGAACGGGCTCTCGGCCTGCACCGGCCTCGGTGGCGGCGACATGCTGAAGAACGATCCGATCCGGCGCTTTGCGACGCGTCTCGGCAGCGAAGCGATTCGCGTCGGCCAGGCGCAGGGGTATCAACTGGAGGAGATTCTGCACCTGGCTCCCGAAACGATCGCGCGCGCCGGCGAAGGCGATGAGGACGCCGCACGTGCGTGCGACGAGCAGCGTTTTAAGGACGCCGGTCGCACCGCATCAACGCAGCGCCCTTCGATGGGCCAGGATATGGAGAAGGGCCGGCGCACCGAGATCGAATTCCTCAACGGCCTGATTGTGCGCGAGGGTGAAAAGGTCGGGCTCGCCTGCCGCGCCAACGCGGCGCTGACCGATATCGTCAAGCGCGTCGAGCGCGGCGAGCTGAAGCCCGATCCGCGTCATATTACGGAACTGCGGCTGAACTGAACCGCGGGCTTCAAGATTCTTCGGGAAATCCAGTTCGCCGCCATCTTGCGGAAGCGCCGAAAAAAAGGCGAATATGTCACGACCGCCAGACAACAAAAAACGACAGGCGGCTTACAGGGAGGAATCATGCACTTCGCACGCGCGCTTGCGGCGGCGTTTCTCGCCGCCTGTCTTTTGGCAACCGGCGCCGCTTCGGCGCAAACCTATCCCAGCCGGCCCATCACCCTATTGGTGCCGTTCCCGCCGGGCGGCGCGACCGATACGATCGCGCGCATTCTCCAGGACCCCATGCAAAAATCGCTGGGCCAGACGATCGTGATCGAAAACGTCGGCGGTGCCGGCGGCATGATCTGTGCCGCGCGCGGAGCCCGTGCCGAGCCCGACGGCTACACGTTCATGATCCACCAGGTGGCGCTGGCGGCCGGCATGTCGCTTTATCCGGGCCTCACATTCGATGCAGTCAAGGATTTCGCCCCCATCGGCCTGATCAACACCGCTGCGTCGACCCTTGCGGCGCCGGCGAGCCTGCCGCCGGAGGATTTCAAGGAACTGCTGGCCTGGATGAAAACCCCCGGCCACACCGTCAGGATCGGGCACCCCGGCGTCGGCTCATACGCTCATTTGGCCGGCGTGCTGATCGCCCAGGAGTTCGGCGTGAAAGCCATCCAGGTTCCCTATCGCGGCGCCGGTCCGGCGCTTGTCGACCTGTTGTCGGGTCAAGTGGACCTGGAGTCGCAATCGGCCATCGTTTCGGGGCCTTTGATCAAATCCGGCAAGCTCAAAGCCTACGCCATCATCGGCAGGAAGCGGTTCGCCGGCTTGCCGGACCTGCCGACGTTGGGAGAACTCGGCTACAAGAAGCTCAATATTGATTTCTGGCACATGTTGCTGGCGCCGGCCGGCACCCCGCGCCCGATCATCGACAAGCTGAACGCCGCGTTGCGCGTGGCGCTCGCCGACCCCAAAGTGAAGAAGAGCTTTGCCGAGGGCGGTATGGATGAGTTCGGGCCCGGAGAGGAAACGCCGGAGGCCGCAGCCGCCTTGCTCAAGCGCGAGATCAAGCTCTGGGGCGACGTGATCCGCGCCAACACGATCGCAGCAGCCAAGTAGACAGCCTCGCCAGCCGTCGTTGAAGACCAACCGGGCCGGCGGCTCAGGCCACCGGCGCTACTTTTTCGTTCGTTCCCGACTCCGGCATCAGCGCGGCCTGCTTCAGGCCTTGCTGCACTTTCGGCACCGTGGCTTTCACGTCGGTGATCGGCAGCCCGTGCGTCGGCGCGATGGTCTTGACGCCAAGCCGCGCGATAAGCTGATCGAGCCGGTCGCAATAGACGTTCATGTCCGCGAACTTGGTCCAGAACAGCGCCAGGTCCGCGAAGGTCGACGACACGTCCGGCAGGTCGAGCGAGACGGCTTCCTCGGCGAGGAGGCCGCAGTGGCCGTCTTCGTGATAGTGGCTGTAGGCGAAGCCGTCGCCCGGAAACAGCACGCGCTCCGCGGTGTCGAAGGCCCACCAGGTGGTGCGCAGGTCGCGGATCACCGGCTCGACCACCCGCAGCGTCCTGCCGCCGAGGTCGATCTCGTCGTCTTCCTTCATCCAGCGCATGCGGTGTTCGTACTGCGGAAACGCCAGGTGATAGTCGCTGACGTCGCCGCACAGGATGGCTTCCGGATAGGTCTTAAGGACGCGGCCAAGACCGCCGCAATGTGGCGTCTCCTGGTGGGTAACGAACAGATATTTGATCGGCGGCACGCCGCAGGCGAACAGCTCGTTCAAGTGCCGCTCGATGACCGGAAAGTCCTTCGGATGGCCGGTCTCGACCAGGCACGATGCATTTTCGCCGGCGACCAGAAAGGCGGCGTTATAGCCGTGGTAGATCTTGCCCTTGTGGCGCTGCACCAGACAGTCGCCGATCCAGAACACGCCCGGCGCGATCTCGCGCGGCATCCTGTCGGCCGGCACCATGGCGAGCATGTCCGTCTTGTCGAGCATGGTTCAACGCTCCTCGTCGCGGCCGACATAGCGCGACACGGCCACGCTCTTGTCGCAGCTATTAAGAAACTCATCGAGCATCCGGTAGTGCCGCGCCACGACCTTACGGCCGCGCAAAATGCAGCCGTAACCCGGCGCGATGGTGTCGATGTCGTATTTGTCGAATATGTCGCCGATGCCGCGCCGCATCGAGTCGGTCTTAACGCCTTCCAGCCACCAATAGCGCGTGTTGAGCATGAACGATCGGACATCGCGCAATGACGTTGAGTCGTCATCTGCTTCGGTGACGACCCAAGGCCCCGTCGCGCTGTCGCGCCAAGTGTGCGTGAACATATCGGATGAGAACAACGTGCGGGTCGCGCGGTCGTAGAGCCAGCGCGTTGCGATCAGCCGAAGCGGCGCCTGCGTGACGTCGATGGTGCGGCCGCCTTTGCCGAGTTCGATCGTGTCGGCCCGCGTGACGGCGGTGACTTTCATGGCGTCGAGAACGCTGCGGCCGTTCGCCGTGGCGCCGAAATCGAACCACAGCGCCGCGTCAGGGTTGCTGGTGTAGCATTGGTCGATGTTGAAATGCCCGGCGAAGCTCTCGACGTTGTTGATCGACATGAATTCGTTGAGCCGCAGCGGAAACATCGACAGCGGCAGTCCCGGCGCGATCAACTGCTCGATCTGCGCCCTGATTACCGGCTCGTCCTTGCCAAAGCCGGTGTCGATCAGCATCGCGGCGTCGCCCTGCGTCAGCAAATAGCTATTCGCCACCGAGAAGCCCCGCGCGCTCGCCGGATAGGAACTGACCCGGCCGTCGAGGGTCAAGGAATTCTGCAGCGCGTAAAGTTGGTCGTCCGCGAGCGATGCGATGCCGCCGCCAAGACCTTGCGGCTCACGAGCGTTCGGGGGCGTTTGTTTGGGCGGGTCTTGGGTCGAAACGGACATGAGGGCCGGAGCTTATCGGGCCTGTGACAGGCGCCGCAATCCCTATCGACGCTGGATATTCGATCATGGGATAATGAAACGAGCCAAACGAGGTCTGTCATGCCGGTTCACCGGATCGACCATGTCCTGATTGCGATGCCGGCAGGCCGGGAAGAAGAGGCGCGCGCATTTTACAGCGGTATGCTGGGTTTCGCGGAAAAAACCAAACCGCCGCAGCTTGCCGCGCGCGGCGGCTGCTGGTTCGAGAATGGCGCGGTGACGGTGCATCTCGGGGTCGACAAGAATTTCATCGCGGCTCGCAAGGCGCACCCCGCGTTCATCGTCGACGGCCTGGCCGACCTCGAGACGAAATTGAAGCAGGCCGGCTACAAGGTGACCGAAGACGAGCCCATCGAAGGCTGCGACCGGCGCCACGTCGAAGATCCTTTCGGCAACCGGATCGAATTGATCGAGCCGCTGTGAGTTTTTCGTCGCGATCTTGCCGCGTTGCCCAATGCCGGCTTTCGGGGCTAAAGCGGACGCCGGCTAATTGTTGGCCGCCAATGTCGCATTATATGTCTAAGCTCAAACTCCCATGAACGGCACGCCCAAAGACATTGATCCGACAAGCAACCTGCGTGAAGAGGACGACGAGCAGGCGCTGCCCGAACTGGAGACCGCGGAGCAGCCTCCCGGCACGCTGGCCGCCGGCCGCGCCGCGATTGCGCGCGCGGTCAAGCACGCGCCGTCGTCGCCCGGCGTCTACCGCATGGTCGATGCCAAGGGCGAGGTGCTCTACGTCGGCAAGGCCAAGAACATCAAGAAGCGTGTGACGGCCTATACGCGGCCGGCCGGTCACGACAACCGCATCGTGCGCATGATCTCCGGCACGGTGACGATGGAATTCGTCTCCACCAAAACCGAAACCGAAGCGCTGCTGCTCGAAGCCAATCTGATCAAGCGGCTGCGCCCGCGCTTCAACGTGCTGCTGCGCGACGACAAGTCATTCCCTTTCATCCTGATTACGTCCGACCACTGGGCGCCGCAGATCCTCAAGCATCGCGGCGCGCGCACGCGGGCAGGGCATTACTACGGGCCCTTCGCCAATGCCGGCGCGGTCAACCGCACCATCAACGCGCTGCAGCGCGCGTTCCTGCTGCGCTCGTGCTCGGATTCGTTTTTCGAAGCGCGCACGCGGCCCTGCCTGCTCTATCAGATCAAACGCTGCTCGGCGCCGTGCACACAGGAGATCGATTTCGCCGGCTACGGCGAGCTGGTGCGTGAAGCCAACGATTTCCTGTCTGGCCGCAGCCGGCTGGTGCAGAAGGAGATGGCGGCGGAAATGGACACCGCTTCGGCGGCGCTCGATTTCGAGCGCGCCGCGGTCTACCGCGACCGCCTGGCGGCGCTGTCGGCGATCACGTCGCATCAAGGCATTAATCCGCGCACGCTGGAAGAGGCCGACGTATTCGCGGTGCATCAGGCCGGCGGCTACACTTGCGTCGAGGTGTTCTTCTTCCGCACCGGGCAGAACTGGGGCAACCGCGCGTATTTTCCGAAGGCCGACCGCGCGCTCGGTGCCGGCGAGGTGCTAAGCGCATTTCTCGCGCAGTTCTACGACGACAAGCCGCCGCCGCGCCTGGTGCTGGCATCGCACGATTTCGAGGAACGCGTGCTGCTGGCGGCGGCGCTCACCGCCAAGAGCGGGCGCAAGGTCGAGGTCGGCGTGCCGCAACGCGGCGAGCGCAAGGAGCTAGTGCTGCATGCGATGGCCAATGCGCGTGAGGCGCTGGCGCGCAAGCTCGCTGATACCTCGTCGCAGCAAAAGCTGTTGAAGGCGTTGACCGAGACCTTCGCGCTGCCGCGCCCGCCGCGGCGCATCGAAGTCTACGACAACAGCCACATCGGCGGCACCAATGCGGTCGGCGCCATGGTGGTGGCGGGACCGGAAGGCTTCCGCAAGAACCAGTACCGCAAGTTCAACATCCGCTCGCAGGAGCTCGCGCCCGGCGACGACTACGGCATGTTGCGCGAAGTGCTGCAGCGTCGGTTCAAGAGATTGTTGGAGGAGAACCCGCGGCTGACGGCGGATGCCGCGCTCGCCGCCGTGCTCACCGGCGGGCCGGACGAGGGCGACGAGCAACCCTGGCCTGATTTGGTGCTGATCGATGGCGGGCAGGGGCAGCTCAGCGCGGCGGCCGAAGCGCTGGCCGCGATCGGCGTCACCGACGTGCCGCTGGTCGCCATCGCCAAGGGCCCGGATCGCGACGCCGGGCGCGAGACTTTCTTCATGCGCGGCCGCGCACCGTTCAAGCTGCCGCCGCGCGATCCGCTCTTGTATTTCATCGAGCGGTTGCGCGACGAGGCGCACCGCTTTGCCATCGGCTCGCACCGCACACGGCGCAAGAAGGATATCCGCGAGGCCGGCTTGCAGGAAATTCAGGGCATCGGGCCGACCCGCAAGCGCGCGCTGCTGCGCCATTTCGGCACCCTGAAAGCGATCGAGCGGGCGAGCCTGCCCGATCTTGCTCAGGTGCCGGGAATTAATGCGGAGACGGCGCGGAAGATATATGAGTTCTTTCACGAGCACGCGGCGAGTTGATTGACCCGTCATGGCCGGGCTTGTGCCGGCCATGACGAAGAAGAGAACGAAGGCTGAGGAAAGCGAGAGCAATGTTCATCAAGACACAAGACGACGTCACGCCGGTCGTGGTGGACGCATTCAAGAACACGGCCGATCCGCGCGTGCGCGAAATACTCACGGCACTGGTTAGACATTTGCACGCCTTTGCGCGCGACGTGCATCTGACCGAGGAAGAGTTCGAGAAGGCGGTCGGCTTTGTCACCGCGCTCGGCAAGAAAACCACCGACACCCACAACGAGACGGTGCTGATGTCCGGCTCGCTTGGCTTCTCGACGCTGATCTGCCTGCTCAACAACGGCAACAAGGGGCAGACCGAGACCACCGCCAATCTGCTTGGCCCCTTCTGGCGCCTGAATTCGCCGCGCACGGAAAACGGCGGCTCGATCGTGCGCTCGCCGACGCCGGGGCCGGCGCTGTTCGTCAATTGCACGCTGCGCGACCAGAGCGGCAAGCCGATCGAAGGCGCCGAGGTCGACGTCTGGCATTCCTCGCCGGACGGGTTCTACGATCAACAGGATCCCAATCAGGCCGACATGAATCTGCGCGGCAAGTTTACAACCGACGCGCAAGGGCGTTTTGGCTTCCGCAGCGTGAAACCAGCGGGCTATCCGATCCCGATCGACGGGCCGGTCGGCGATCTGGTGCGCGCCACCGGGCGGCATCATTACCGCCCTGCGCATCTGCACTTCCTGATTTTCAAGCACGGCTTCAAGACGCTGATCTCGCAAATTTATGTGAACGACGACGACAAGTTGGAAACCGACGTGCAATTCGGCGTCACCCGGGCGCTGGTCGGCGATTATGTCCGCCACGGCGGGCCGGCGCCCGTCCCGGACGCGACCGGCGAGTGGTATTCGCTCGATCAGACTTTCGTGATGGAGCCGGGCAAAAGCCGGCTGCCCAAGCCGCCGATCCGGTAATCGCCGGGGAAACGCAACACGCGGGCGTTGACCTCGCGGCTGCGCGGGTGTTCCTTGTGCTCCGATGAATACCGTCAGTTCCCGACCGTTGCCGGCGCGTCCGCTCGCGCTGCCGAATCTTTTGACTTATGGGCGCATCGCCGCCGTGCCAGTGGTGGTGGGGCTGATGTATTGGCAGAGCATCATCGGCGGCGGCCTGTGGCTGCGCTGGCTGGCGCTGGCGATCTTCATTGCCGCCGGGATCAGCGACGTGCTCGACGGCTATTTCGCCCGCATGTGGGGCCAGCAGTCTTCGCTCGGCCGCATGCTCGACCCGATCGCAGACAAATTGCTGGTGTCGTCCTGCCTGCTGATGCTGGCGGCCGAAGGAACCATCCGCGGCTGGTCGCTATTCGCCGCGGTGATCATCTTGTGCCGCGAGATCCTGGTCTCGGGTCTGCGCGAATATCTCGCCGAGCTGCGCGTCAGTGTGCCGGTGACGCGGCTCGCCAAGTGGAAGACGCTCGGGCAGATGGTGGCGATTGGATTCCTGATTGCGGGCGACGCCGGCGACGTCGTCCTCCCCGCCACGACCCAGATCGGCATCACGCTGCTGTGGCTGTCGGCGATCCTCACGCTCTATACCGGCTGGGACTATATGCGCGCCGGTCTGCGCTATATGATGGATTAATGACGATCAAGTTGCGTTATTTTGCCTGGGTGCGCGAGCGTGTCGGCAAACCCGAAGAAGACGTCGAGATTCCGGCCGGCGTCGGCACGGTGGCCGAATTGATGACGTGGCTGTCCGCGCGCGGCGAAGAATATGCCCATGCCTTCGAGAACCCCAAAATCATCCGCGCCGCCATCGACCGCACCCACGTCAAGCCGCAGACGCCGATCAAAGGCGCCGGAGAAATCGCCTTTTTCCCGCCGATGACGGGGGGTTAGCGTCACGGGCGCGGGCGCGCTACATTATCCCCATGACTGCGTTGTCCACCGTGCGCCTGCAGCGCGAGCCGTTCGACACCGCCGCCGAAGCGAAAAAGCTGACGCGCGGGCGGACCGACGTTGGCGCGGTCGTCGCCTTCACCGGCATTTGCCGCGGCGACGAGGCGGGCGAACCGATCGCCGCGCTCACGCTCGAGCATTATCCCGGCATGGCCGAGGCCGAGATCGAACGCCACGTGGCCGAGGCGCTCGCGCGCTGGCCGTTAATGGGTGTTACTGTCATTCATCGCTTTGGCCAGATCGTGCCGGGCGAGGACATCATGATGGTGGCGACCGCCTCGTCGCATCGCGCGGCGGCCTTCGCGGCGGCGGAATTCCTGATGGATTATCTCAAGACCCGCGCGCCGTTCTGGAAGCAGGTCGAAAAGGCCGGCGCGAAAACCTGGGTCGAAGCCAAGGCCGACGACGACGCGGCGGCCGGGCGCTGGAATAAACGGCAGGCGGCTGAGTGAAACGCGCGAGCGCATGATCCCGAAAAGCCGGTACCGGTTTTCGGATAAGATCATGCGCCAGGTCGTGAAATGGGGCTGACATGGTTCGTGTGATTGCCGCCGCGGTGGCGGTGCTTGCGCTCGGTCTCAAACCGGCGTTGGCGGCGGAGGTCAAATATTTCGACGTGCCGCACGGCGCGCATCCGCATGACGTGGCGCCAGCGCCAGACGGTATGGTCTGGTATACGGCACAAAGCCAAGGTGCGATCGGCGTCCTCGATCCGAAGACCGGCAAGGTGACGCAGATTTCACTTGGGCCAGACGCGGCGCCGCACGGCGTGATCGTGGGGCCGGACCGCGCCGCCTGGGTCACCGAGGGCGGGCGGAACGCCATCGTGCGCGTCGATCCGGCGACCAAGGTGGTGAAGCTGTTCCCGCTGCCGGCGAATTTCCCGGATGCCAATCTCAACACCGCGACCTTCGACCGCAAGGGTATCCTCTGGTTCACCGGCCAGAACGGCGTCTACGGCCGCGTCGACCCGGCGACCGGCAAGGTCGAGGCGTGGAAGGCGCCGAAAGGGCCGGGGCCTTACGGCATCACCACCACGCCGAATGGCGAGATCTGGTACGCCTCGCTCGCCGGCGATTACATCGCCAAGATCGATACCGTGAGCGGCGACGCGATGGTGGTGCCGCCGCCCAAGGCGGGCGTTGGCCCGCGCCGCATCTGGTCGGATTCCAAGGGCCTGTTATGGGTGAGCTTCTGGCACACTGGCGAGGTCGGCCGCTTCGATCCGACCGCCAAGACCTGGAAGGTGTGGGCGCTGCCGAAGAGCGGAGCCGGCTGCTACGCGGTCTATGTCGACGACAAGGACAAGGTCTGGCTCAGCGATTTTCTGGCTAATGCAATCGTTCGCTTCGACCCCGTGAGCGAGAAATTCGAGAGCTTCCGCAGCGACAAACGCGGCGCCTCAGTGCGGCAGCTGCTTGGCCGGCCGGGCGAAATCTGGGGCGCGGAGTCCGGCACGGATCGCTTGGTGGTGGTGCGCGAGTGATGCGCGCCAGCCGCAGGAGCGTCCTGCAATGGTTCGCCGGCGGCGCGGCATGGGCGGTTGGCGCCGGGCCTGCGCTTGCCAGCGAAAAGCGCATCGAGCGATTGATCCAAGAGGCGCGCGGCCTTGCGACGGTGTCGCAGCGCATCGATTTTATTTCCAGCGCGCTGAGCGGCACGCGTTACCAGGGCTACACGCTGATCGGTGGGCCGCGACGGCCGGAGCAGTTCGTGCTGCGCGACGACGCCTTCGATTGCGTCACTTATTGTGAGACCGTGCTGGCGGCGGCGCGCGCGCAGGATATCGGCACGTTCGAGAATGCGCTGCAAGAAATCCGCTACCGCCATGGCTTGGTGAACTGGTTCGAGCGCAATCACTATTTCTACGAATGGTGTGAGCACAACGTCGAGAACAAGATCTGCCGCTGGATCGACATGGACGGCGCGGTCGACATCAGCAAGACGGTCGACTCGCAGAAGGGCCTGAGCAAGCGGCGCTTCGCCATGCGCGTCATCCCGCACGCGGTGTTTCTCGCCAATGCCGGCAAGCTGGCGACCGGCGATATCGTCGGCTTTGTCAGCCGGCGGCCGGACCTGGACTATTTCCACTGCGGTTTTGTCGTCGTCGTGCCGAACGGCCCGCTGTTGCTGCGGCATGCCGCCGAAAGCCGGCACCGCGTGCTGGACGAGCGCATGGACCGCTTTCTTGCGCGCTATAGCGTGCGTTATGTCACGGTGCTGCGGCCGGAGGAGCCGGCCGGCGTCGCGGTCAAGAAAGAGATTTGATCAGGCCGCGGCGGCCTTGCCCGACGGGTTCACGGCGGCGGTGTAGTCGTCCATCAACTGCTTGGTCATGCCGCCAGGATTGAAATTCCACTGGCCGCCGATTTCCGCCACCGCGGTGACTTCGGCCGCCGAGCCGGTGATGAAGCATTCGGAAAAACCGCTAAGCTCTTCCGGCATGATGCGGCGTTCGATCACCTCGAAGCCGCGCTTGCGCGCGAGCGCGATCACGGTCTGGCGGGTGATGCCGTCGAGGAAGCAGTCGGCGACCGGCGTGTGGATCTTGCCATCCTTGACGAAGAAGATATTGGCGCCGGTGCATTCGGCGACGCGGCCCTGCCAGTCCAGCATCATGGCGTCGGCATAGCCGCGGCGCTCGGCGCGGTGCTTGGAGATGGTGCAGATCATGTAGAGGCCGGCGGCCTTGGCGAGGCAGGGCGCGGTCTTCGGATCGGGCCTGCGGTATTCGGCGAGATCGAGCTTGATGCCCTTGAGACGCTGCTCGGGATCGAAATAGCTCGGCCATTCCCACGAGGCGATGGCAAGATGAATGGTGTTGTTCTGCGCGGAGACGCCCATCATCTCCGAACCGCGCCAGGCGATCGGGCGCACATAGGCTTCCTTCTTGCCGTTCTTATCGACGACAAGCTGCTTGGCGGCGACGATGTCGTCGACCGAATAGGGGACTTCGAAATCGAGCACCTGGGCGGAGCGCTTGAGCCGCTCGGCGTGTTCGCGGGTCTTGAAGATCTTGCCGCCATAGGCGCGCTCGCCCTCGAACACGGCGCTCGCGTAATGCAGGCCATGGCTGAGCACATGCAGATTGGCGTCCTGCCAGGGCACCAGCTTGCCGTCGTACCAGATGACCCCTTCGAGCCGGTCATAGGACTGCGCAGCCATCGCTTCCTCCTTCAACTCATTGTCGCACGGGCGATCTCATGTGCCGCTTCGTGCCCCGGTCATGGCGCATTTTTCGCGCCCATTCCAATACTTTGCGTCGGCGGGTAACACCCGGTATGAATGGGGCCGGACCGGACCTATCGGACGGTTGCCGCCACCTACCCGGTGGAAAGGAGCGTTTCGGTACGATCCTTTCGTCTGTAATGGCGCTTTTGTAACATAAAAACAAAATATGTCAACATGGCTGACATAAATGTGAATGCCAAAATCGCCGCCGCAGGCAGCGGCCTGGCCGAGCGCCCGAGCGCTGCGGCCGCGCCGGGCGAGCCGATCTGGGACATCATCGAGCTGTTGTTCTTCGCCTATCGCGATTTCGTCGGCGACCCGGATGAAGTGCTCTCAAAGCTCGACTTCGGCCGCGCCCATCACCGGGTGCTGCATTTCGTCAACCGCAATCCCGGCATGAAGGTCGCCGACCTACTGGAGATCCTCAACATCACCAAGCAGTCGCTCGGCCGCGTGCTCAAGCAAATGATCGATCAGGGCTACGTGGTGCAGAAGGAAGGCGCGCAGGACCGCCGGCAGCGGCTGCTGTTTGTGACGCCGAAGGGCGAGGGGCTGGCGCTCAAGCTTGCCGGTCTGCAGACGCAACGCATCACCCGCGCCTTCGCCGAACTCGGCCCCGGCGCCCACGACGTGGCGCGGCGCTTCCTTACCGCCATGATCGATTCCGACAATCGCGATGGCGTGCTGCGCCTGATCGCGCGCTCTGAGCGATTGAAAAGCCGAGGCTGAGGCATGTTATGAGCGCGAACATTTATCCGTTCGTCCCTGCGGAGGCGGGGACCCAGGATTGGTTCGCACCGCAATTGCAGCTCTGGATTCCCGCTTGCGGGAATGAACGGGGTTTAGATCGATGATGCTGCCCGCAACGCTATCCGACGATGCGCCGCATTTACTCGTGGTCGACGACGACCGCCGCATCCGCGACCTGCTGTCACGCTTTCTGTCGGGCGAGGGCTATCGCGTCACCACCGCCGAGACCGCCGCCGACGCGCGCGCCAAGCTCAACGGGCTGAGCTTCGATCTGCTTATTCTCGACGTGATGATGCCGGGCGAGAACGGCTTCGACTTCGCCAAATCGCTGCGCGGCACGTCGAGCGTGCCGATCCTGATGTTGACCGCGCGCGACGCCGCCGAGAGCCGCATCAAGGGCCTCGAGATGGGCGCCGACGATTATCTGTCAAAACCATTTGAACCACGAGAGCTTTCGCTGCGCATCGCCAATATCCTCAAGCGTACGCAACCGGCTGCCGCGCCGCCGGTGGAATCCGTCCGCTTCGGGCCCTTCGTCTATCATCTGGCGCGCGGTGAATTGCGCAAAGGCGAGGAAGTCATCCGGCTGACCGACCGCGAGCGCGAGATGCTGCGCGTCCTGACGGCGACGCCGGGAGAGACCGTGACGCGGCTGGCGCTCGCCGGCAATGGCGGCACAGTCTCGGAACGCGCCGTGGACGTGCAGGTCAACCGGCTGCGCCGCAAGATCGAGCACAATCCCGCCAATCCGCTGTTCGTGCAGACCGTGCGCGGCATCGGCTACCGGCTGGTGGCCGGCACATGACCAGCATCGACACCGGGATCCGCACTATCCGCACGGCCTTCGAGCGGCTCGCCGAAGTGTGGCGCTGGTACGATTCGATTCCCCCGATCCGGCGCATTCACGCCGTTCTCGCGCGCATCCCCGACGTGCTGGCGGCGGATGAGCCGCTGGCTCAACAGCGTGATGCCGAAGGGCCTCTACGCGCGCGCGCTGCTCATCATCATCCTGCCGATGGTGATCCTGCAGTCGGTGATCGCCTTTGTGTTCATGGAGCGACACTGGAACGTCGTCACGCAGCGACTGTCGGCGGGCGTGGTGGCCGATATCGCGGCGTTGATCGACGTCTACAAGGGTTATCCGCAGGATGCCGACCGCACGCAGATCCGCCGCATCGCGCAGGACCGGCTCGGCCTGGTGGTCGATTTTCTCCCGCTCAGCGACATGCCGCCGCCGGGACCGAAGCCGTTCTTTTCGCTGCTCGATCAGACTTTGTCGGAGGAATTGCGCAAGCAGGTCGCTCGCCCGTACTGGATCGACACGGTCGGCCGCTCGGCGCTGGTCGAAATTCGCGTGCAGCTCGACAATACGGTGATGCGCGTGTTCGCGCGGCGCAGCGCCGCCTATGCGTCGAATTCGGAAATCTTCCTGCTCTGGATGGTCGGCACCTCGCTGGTGCTGATCGGCGTCGCCATCATCTTCCTGCGCAACCAGATCAAGCCCATCCTAAAGCTGGCCGACGCCGCGGAAAGTTTCGGCAAGGGTCGCGACGTGCCGAATTTCCGTCCGCGCGGCGCGCGCGAGGTGCGGCGAGCGGCGGCCGCCTTCATCGAGATGAAGACGCGCGTCGAACGCGCCATCGAACAACGTACCGCGATGCTTGCCGGCGTCTCGCACGACCTGCGCACGGTACTCACGCGCTTCAAGCTCGAACTGGCGCTGATCAAGAAGAAAACGCCGGAAATGGAGGCGATGAAGAAGGACATCGACGAGATGGCGCGCATGCTGGAGGCCTATCTCGCCTTCGCGCGCGGCGATCTCGGCGAGAGCGCGGCGCCGACCGACATGGCGGCCTTCTTGGAGGAACTCAAAGACGACGCCGAGCGCAACGGCCACAAGGCGAACGTGGTGTTCCATGGGCCGCCGATCGTCACGGTGCGGCCGGCGGCGTTCAAGCGCTGCCTCGGCAATCTGGTGTCGAACGCCGCGCGCTTTGCGCGGTCGATCTCCATTACCGGCCATCGCGACCATCGCTATCTCAGCGTCACGGTGGACGACGACGGGCCGGGTATCGCGCCGGACATGCGCGAGGAAGTGTTCAAGCCGTTCCTGCGGCTCGACGATGCGCGTAATCAGGACCAGGGCGGCACCGGCTTAGGGCTCGCCATCGCGCGCGACATCGCGCGCTCGCACGGCGGCGACATCACGCTCGGCGAAAGCCCGCTCGGGGGATTGCGGGCGACCGTTCGCGTACCTGTTTAGGCCGCCTCGGCTTCTTCCTCATCGCGATGCCGGCGGCGGCGCGGCCCGCGCGCGAGGCATTTCGGAATCGAACACAGATCGTCGAGGAAACCGGCCCAGCGCTCCGCGCTCGACAGGCCGCGGCCGAGCGCGGCCATGGTGCGATCGATGCCCGGTTCGTCATCGTCGAACCAGACCGACAGCACGCGGGCGAACATCAGCGCGGCGCCTTGCGCGCGCAGCGCGCCGCGCGGGCCGTTGGCGCCGATGCCGGCGGCCTCCAGCATCCACTGTTGCGAGCGCACCGCCATGGCGTTGAGCGCCAGCACCAGGCCCGGATTGCGCCGCGCCGAACGCAGCAGCGAGCGCACCGCCTCCTTGTAGGGCGCGAGCGCTTCGATCCGGCGCATCAATACGTCGAACAGGCGCTCGCGCGCCGGCTCCTCTGTCATGTCGCCAGCGTTGCCGGCGAGCACGGTACGATCGATATCCTTGATGTGGGCGGCGACGATCGCCAGCGTCGAGCCGAATTCGGCGCGCAACTCGGACAGTTTCAGCCCGGCACGCCCGGCGACCTCGGCCAGCCCGATCTCTTCGAACCGATGCTCGGCGAGCAGCGCCATCAGCGCGTCAATCGCCTTGTCGCGGTCGCTATTGCCGCGCGGCGGGGCCGGTTGGGCTTTGCGGGAATGCTTCTGCTTGCGGGCCATCGTGGCCTCCTGCGGGCTGTTCAGTTACGCTTAATGTAGGCCCGCAAAGGCGCCGGTTCTAGGGCAGGGAATTAGCCGGCGAGTTCGCGGCCGCGGCGGGCGGCGGCGGCGATCGCCTTGGTCAGCAATTCGTCGAAGCCGCCGGGTCCCATCAGCACCTCCAGCGCGGCGGCGGTGGTGCCGCCCGGCGAGGTGACGTTCTGCCGCAACGTGGCGGCATCGAGCGGCGAGCGATGCAGCAGTTCGCCGGAGCCCGCGACGGTCTCGCGCGCCAGCCGCGTCGCGAGGTCGGCCGGCAACCCGGCGGCGATGCCGGCTTGGGTCATCGCCTCGGCCAGCAGGAACACGTAGGCCGGGCCGGAGCCGGACAGCGCGGTGACCGCGTCCATCAATCCTTCGTCGCTCGCCCATTCGACCTTGCCGATGGCGGCGAGCAGGTCGGAGGCGAGTTTGCGCTGGCGCGCGGAGACTTTTGCATTGGCGACCGCGACGCTGATGCCGCGGCCGATCGCGGCCGGCGTGTTCGGCATGGCCCGTACGATCGCCGTCCCGCCCGGCAGCGACTTTTCCAGGAAACCGATGGTGCGTCCGGCCATGATCGACAGCACCAGCGTCGATTTGCCGACGTGCAGGCCGAGCGGCGGCACCGCCTCAGGCGCGGTTTGCGGCTTGATCGCAATGACGATGGCGGCTGCGGCTTCAGCTTTGGCCTTGGGACCGGACTTGGGATTGAGCTTGAGTCCACGGCGCGTCAGCGCCTTCACGGCTTTGGCGGGTTGCGGCTCGATCACGACAATCCGCTTCGGCGTCAGCCCGCGCGCGATCCAGCCGTCGAGCATGGCCGAGCCCATCTTGCCGGCACCGACCAGGACCAGGGAGTTGGACAGCTTGCTCAGCGTCCGTTGGCTTGTTGCGCGTCGCGTCATGCCGGCGATGATAGCGTCAAACGGACGAAATTGCGCGTCAGGCTTCGCCTGACGTTTCGAACACGGCGGCGTCGAGCGCCTCGCGCGCGCTTTTTCCCGCCCAGACCACGAATTGGAAGGCGGTGAAATAGCGCTCGCAGGCGTCGAGCGCGGTGCCAAGCAGCGCTTCGCATTGCTTGCCGGAGGCCTCGGTGCCGCCCGGTAGCACCAGCGCGTGGCGAAACATCAGGATGCCTTCGGTGATCCACAGGTCGAAATGGCCGACCCACAGCCGCTCGTTGATCAGCGCGATCAGCGACTGCACCTCGGCGCGGCGGCGTTCGGGCACCCGCAGGTCGAAGGCGCAGGCCAGATGCAGCGCCTCTATGCCACCCATCCAGGTGTAGGAGACTTGGTAGTCGGTCCACTTGCCGGTGACCAAAATGGTGATCTCGTCGTCGCTGGCGCGTTCGAACGACCAATCGTTACCCGCTGCCAGACGCTCCACCACGTCGAGCGGGTTGATTCCTGGTTCGTCCGGGTAAGCGATCTGAGGCATGACGTCTCCGCATTGCCGAATCGAAAAGGGAACGCACGCCACCGTACGCGCACGGCATCAGCCGACCGGATTGTGACGCAGGATACGGGGACGCCTTGACGGCAGAAGCGAATCACTAGGCCAACTGACTATAACCCGTGCGATTCAGCCCGCCAGAGGCATCATCGATGCACAATGGGCCGTGATTTGCCTGTCATAGGCAATCGCGCGGAGATGACTCTCCACAGCGAATGCGGCGCTCAAGCGAATCTTTTGGTGGATAACTTTGCCGTTCGGAATCCGTTCGCCGGCCAATTCCGTTTTGTTCTCGGAGCCGTTCAGTCGAACAGACTCGACACTGACTCTTCGGTCGCGGTGCGCCCGATCGCCTCGCCGATCAGAGTGGCGATCGGCAGCACGCGGATATTGCCGGAGGCGAGCAATTCCTTGGTCGGCTGAATCGAGTCGGTGATGACCAATTCCTTGAGACGCGACTTGGCGACGCGCGCCACCGCGCCGCCTGACAGGACGCCGTGGCTGATATAGGCATAGACCGCCTTGGCGCCCTGGGCGAGCAGGGCGTCGGCCGCGTTCACCAGCGTGCCGCCGCTATCGACGATGTCGTCGACCAGCACGCAGGTGTAGCCCGAGACGTCGCCGATCACGTTCATCACTTCGGATTCGCCGGCCCGCTCGCGCCGCTTGTCGATGATGGCGAGCGGGGCGTTGATGCGCTTGGCGAGGCCGCGGGCGCGCACCACGCCGCCGACGTCGGGCGACACCACCATCACGTTGTCGAGCTGGAAGCGTTCGCGGATGTCGCGCACCATCACCGGCGAGGCGTACAAATTGTCGGTCGGGATGTCGAAGAAGCCTTGGATCTGCCCGGCATGCAGGTCGAGCGTCATCACCCGGTCGGCGCCGGCGCGCGTGATTAGGTTGGCCACCAGCTTGGCGGAAATTGGCGTGCGCGGCCCCGGTTTACGGTCCTGCCGGGCATAGCCGAAATAGGGGATCACCGCGGTGATGCGGCGCGCCGAGGAGCGGCGCAGCGCGTCGATGATGATCAGCAACTCCATCAGGTGGTCGTTGGCCGGAAACGAGGTGGACTGAATGACGAAGACGTCGGTCCCGCGCACGTTTTCCTGGATTTCGACGAAGACCTCCATGTCGGCGAAACGCCGCACCACCGCCTTGGTCAGTGGGGTTTTGAGATAGTCGGCGATCGACTGTGCCAGGGCAGGATTCGAGTTGCCGGCGACGAGCTTTATCGCTCCGTTCTTGCCCGACATCCCTCAATCCTCTTCTACCCGACATTTCATTGACGCATGATCTTTGCCGAAAACCGGTACCCACCTTTCGGGATCATGCGCGCAGGCGCGCAGGTCATAACAAGGCGGGAAGGGGCTCGCAATACGAGTCCAAATCATTGTCCCGAAGCTTTTCGACAGGGTGAACATGCCGCCCACTCAGGGATTTGCGGCCGCCAATGTCAGCGTTTCCCGGGCCGAAACGACGGTCGCCACAGGCGGGCGGCGCGGCGGCAGCGGGACCGGGTTGGCGCCGTCGGCGGGCTCGGCGTCCTCGTTCGGCATCGGGTCGGCATTGGGCTGGAAAATGCGGAAGATACCCGCCGCTTCGGGCGAAGCATTGGCCGGTCCGAATGCCACCGTCTGGGGTGCGCTGTCGGGCGTCCCCGGCGCGACCTCGGGCGACGTCAGGAAGGCGGCAAGCTGGTCCATGCTGCTGCGGGCGATCCGTTGCAGCATGGCATCGTCGGCGGCGGACCAGGCGTCGCGCCGCCGGCCTTTGGTGGTTTCCTCGCCGGTGATGCGCAAGGCACGCCGATCGTCGCCGTCGAACACGTCCCAGACCCAGGAGATCGTGGTTTCCCGCTTCGCCACTTCGGCAGCGAGATAACCGCGCACGCGGTAGGCCGACGGGTTTTCGCGCGACATCACCGCCAGCCGGCGTGTCTGCGCCTCGTTGTTGAGCGCCTGCACCAGCTCCCGGAATTGGCCGGGCGGCAGCCCGTCGATGGATTCGAATGCGACCGTGGCGCCGCGCGGCTGGTCGGTCAACGCGCCCGGATGATTCTCGAGATTGCAGGCGGCGAGCGTCAATGCGCAGGCCGCGGCCAACAGCACGCCGGACCGAGACAAACACCCCGCGGCGCACCACGCGCGCCCGCCCAAACTCCGCAACATCGACACCCCTGTCGCCGGCCGTTTTTTCTTTGAGCCCCTCGGCCTTCCCGAAGCGTAGCGGTTGAGGCGCCCAAGAGTCCAGACGAACGGCGGCAGGCGTCAGTCGGCGAGTGCGATGGCGTTGACATGCCGGCCGTAATCGGGCTCGCCCTGCTTCGTGGTGCGGCGGTAGCTGAAGAAGCGCTCTGGCTCGGCGTAGTTGCACAACGCCAGGTCCTCAAATTCCACAATCCCTGCACGTTGTATGCGGTCGGCGATATAGCCGGCGAGATCGAACATGGCGTGGCCGGCGCATTCCGACGGTGCAAAGAAGCGCGCGTTGTCGGCGTCGGCCGCCACGAAACGCGCGACGAATTCAGGCCCGACTTCGTAGTTCGGCTGCCTAATGGCGGGGCCGAGCGCCGCCACGATGCGCGCGCGTTCGGCGCCGAGCTTTTCCATGGCGGCAACTGTGGACTCGATCACCCCGGTGAGCGCGCCGCGCCAGCCGGCGTGCGCGGCGCCGATCACGCCCGCCGTGGTGTCGGCGAATAACAGCGGCCCGCAGTCGGCGGTGGACACGCCGATGGCGAGCCGCGGCGTGCGGGTGACGATGGCGTCGGCGCGCGGACGGCTCTCGTGTGTCCAGGGCCGGTCGGCGACCACTACGTCGGGCGAATGGATCTGGTAGGCGGTGAGAAAGCGGTCTGGCGCAACACCCAGGGTCGCGGCCATGCGCGCGCGGTTCTCGGCGACGTTGTCGGGCGCATCGCTGGAGCCGACGCCGCCGTTCAGCGTGGCATAGACGCCGCGAGAGACGCCGCCTTCGCGGGTGAAGAAGGCGTGGCGGACGCGGGCGAGCTTAGCGAGCGAGGCGGCTTGCAGCATCGTCTAGGTCTCGAATCCGGGCGGCACGCCGAGCGAAGGATGCGCGTAGGCGGCGGCCTTGAACAGTGCGCCCATGCCGGCCTCGCCCTCGCTGATCAGGCGCCGGAGCTCGGAGTCAATGTTGGCGGCCGCCGCGTCCGCGGCTTTGGCCTTGAGCGAGGCGGCGCGGGTCACGATGCCAAGGCGGCGCAGGAACTGCGACTGCGTGATCGGTCCGAAACCATTGGTCCCCATAGCTTCAATTGCATTGCCCAGCGCTTGGAAGTCGACATGCGCGGTAAGGTCGATGCTGCCGGGCGCGCTGAGCGGATTGGCATAGGCGTGCCTGCCGACCGCCTGCAAAGTGTCGCCGGTCGCGCTTTGATCATGACCGTAGTCGATCACCAGCGCCGCGCCGCCGTTGCGCGCGAGACGCGTGCCCAACTCCATCGCAATATTGTCGGTACGCCATTCAAAGATCGAATCTTCCGGCGCATTGCGCACCGCGGGCGGCAGCACGCTGTCGAAATGCGGGATCGGATTGGACGCGACCGAGAACGCGAGATAACCGGCGGAATCGATTTCGACCTGGCGCTCGTGCCAGCCGCGTTCGGTCTTCACCGCCTGACTGATCGGCAGCGCGTCGAAGAATTCGTTGGCGACGACAATGACGGGGCCTGCCGGGACGTCGGCCAGCGCGGAATGCCAGGAGACCGGCATCGACAACGGCTCCAGCGTGCGCTTCTGGTACGCCTTCAGCGCCGGGCTGATCTCGACCAGATGGATGTCCACGGTTTCGAGGAATGCCGGTATCACCTTGGCCGCACGCAACGCGTCCTTCATCATGGTGCCGCGGCCAGGCCCGAGTTCGACGACGTGAAGGTTTTTCGGCGAGTCCATCTGCTTCCAGACCGACACCATCCACAGCCCGATCATCTCGCCGAACATCTGGCTGACTTCCGGCGCGGTGATGAAATCGCCGCCGGCGCCGAACGGGTCGCGCGTGGTGTAGTAGCCGTGTTTGCCGTCGGTGAGGCACAGCGTCATGTATTCGTTGACCGGCATCGGGCCGGCTATCGCGATGCGGCGGCGGATTTCGGTTTCGAGCTGCGGAAAATCGATCATGGTCTACTCTGCAGCGGCGGGTGCTTCAGCGCATAGACGATGAAGGCGACGCCGGCGAGGAACAGCGGGATCGACAATAATTGCCCCATGGTCGCGCCGCCCCACAAGAAGCCGAGCTGGGCGTCTGGCTCGCGGAAGAATTCGCAAGTTGAGCGCGCGATGGCGTAGAAGCAGGCAAAGCTGCCGACAATCAGGCCCGGGCGCTTGAGCGCGCCGGTGCGCATCAGCAGCGCCAGCACCGCGAGCAGCAACAGGCCTTCGAGCGCCGCCTCATAAAGTTGGCTCGGATGCCGCGGCAGCGGGCCGGCGCCGGGGAACACCATGGCCCAGGGCACGTCGGCCGGGCGGCCCCATAATTCGCCGTTGATGAAATTAGCGATGCGGCCGAGGAACAATCCGATCGGGCCGACCGCACAGCTGATGTCGCCGAGCGAGAGTACCGGAATGCCGCGTTTGCGCGCGAACAGGAACACCGCGACCACGCAGCCGGTGAAGCCGCCGTGGAATGACATGCCGCCGTGCCAGAGCTCGAAAATTTCCAGGGGATGGGCGGCGAAATGCGGCAGGTTGTAGAACAGCACGTAGCCGGTGCGGCCGCCGAGGATGATGCCGAGCGTCACCCAGAGCACGAAATCGTCGAAGTCGATGAGCGTCATCGGCGCTGGCCCGCCCCAAAGCTTTTCGGAGCGGATCAGGACGCGGGCATAGACCCAGCCGAGTAGGATGCCGACGATATAGGCCAGCGCGTACCACCGGATGGCGAACGGGCCGAGGTGCACCAGCACCGGATCGAAGGCGGGGAAGGGAATGACGAATGGCGGCATTGCGGATTCCGGGTTTCAGGCGCGCCCGCCATAAGTGGTAGCATGCCGCCTCTTGCAGCGGGATGACCTGATCGCCATTGTTACACCTACGATCCCGAAAAGTGGGTGCCGGTTTTTGGATATGATCACGCGCAACGATTATTCCGGAGGCGAAGCATGACCCAGACCAGCAATCGCATGTTCGACGAGATGGCACGCCTGATGAACGATGCCGCCGGCGTTGCGCAAGGGGTGCGCAAGGAATTCGACACCCTGTTCCGCAGCCAGGCCGAGCGCATGTTGCGCGACCTCGACGTGGTCCAGCGCGAGGAATTCGAGGCGGTCAAGGAAATGGCCCGCTTGGCGCGTGAGGAAAACGAGGCGCTGAAGAAGCGTATCGAAGCGCTGGAAGCCAAATCGGCCGATAAGCCGTCGAAGAAAACCGTAACCCCGCCCCCGGCCGAGTAAATATTCGGTAGTGTCTCAGTTTGAATAAGGCGGACTACTTACTTCCGGGCGGGTTCAAGGCGATAAACAATCCGCGCGCCTTCCCAAATCTCAATGGTGTCTTCTTTCAGAAGCGTTTTTGCTTCTTTCACCGCCGCTTCATCATTCGGCAACGCATGGATCTCAGCCGGCGCAGCAATGCGGCCGTCTTTGTTGATGCTGTAAAAGCGATAGTCGGGCATGGTGTGCCCCCCGACACACTTACCAACCGGCTTTGTGGATCATCGACCTGAAGATATTGCGCGTCAATCTGTCCTGTACCTGACATAAGAGTGGCCCTGAAGCTTGCCAAGCTTACCGCTAAGCATTACACCGTAGGAATGCCCTACGTCGTGAACGTCAATCCATCGGTCGCGTCGGACGGGAAGGCCACATTTCAGGCTCTCACCCGAAAAGATGCCGTCCTGAAGGCTGTCGGACTGATCGGACAAGGCTGCGAAAACGTCACGATCACCGACGAGAATGGCAAAGTATTCGAGTCTATACAGTTCTCCGTATTTTTCGGCGAAGGAAACGAATAATGGCAAAGGGGCCCAAAGGCGAGAAGCGCCCAGCCGACGTGATCGGCAACGCCGTCCATATCATGCGGATCGCCACCGGCGAGATCGAGGACAAGGTGACGGATGACGGCAAGAATGCCGCCGCCGTGGCGCTCGGCAGGATGGGCGGCAAGGCGCGGGCTAAAGGCATGAGTAAGAATCGTCGCGCTGAGATTGCTCGCAAAGCGGCTTTGAAACGTTGGACAAAGAAATAAATTAAATTCCGATTGTGGCTATGTCGCAATCGGGCCTTGGGGTTCTTCTCGCAAACTAAGATAATCAAAGTTCCACGACTTGAGGCGCCTCGCGATATGCACCGTCATCGCGGCTTCGGATATTGGTTCGCAGTTTCGCAATTCAATGTTTTGCCATTTGTCACCAACGAAAAAACACTTCGTCAAAAGAGCCCTGATCTCTTCAGCGGCCGATTGCGCAGCCGTTTCGGCTTTGGCCGGATCTTCTTCCACATTGAAAAGTAAGTATATCGAGAGCGAATAAGTATCATCCGCACCAGATCGATTCACTTCTTGTCCCGAATCTACATCGAAAAGAACCGCCAAGAGATTCGTTCCTGTCGCTTTTATAATCTTCACAAATTTATCGTAGAATTTCGCGCTTTTATCCTTGATACGTCTATCAAATTCATCAGCAAAAGATGATCTGCGATAGCGAACGGCCAACCACATTTGCAATATGGTCAACTCTGCCGGCGTCAAACGAACGTTGGCCGCTGGCTGATGCCCGGCAAGCACAGTTTTATCGATATATCTTTTGTCAGTCGCGGCGAACTCTGCCGAAAGATTTATTGCACCTCCACTGAATCTCAGGTGAAGTCGTCTAATATTTTTGGCATTTGCCAAGTCGCCATTTAGGTCATCAACTGGGAATCCAGGTATGACCTCACAATAACATTCTGTGTCTGGGAGTTGCGCCAAGTCGCAATCATGCGAAATGACAACAGCAACCGTGTCATCTGGCGATTTGGGATGGACCAAACCTAGCGATTTGACACTGTCGCTGCTGAGAATAAATCCTTGTCGCCAAGGTTATCTCTTTGCCATTCTGGCATGAAGTAAATTCATCTAACCAACTACTCCAAATGTATTGTCGGGATGTGCCGGCATTTGACGATATGCAAACCGTTCGTCCAGCATCTTTCGCGTATCCGATTCTTTTCTGAGCATTTGCACTAAAGATTGCGCAGCTTCGCTTCCTTCTCCACCAGCGGCAATCAGTTCAAGCAGCGTCTTACCCCCGGGAAGTTTGCGAGCCAACAGTAATGGAGATACAGGCAGATTTGCGGCTGATATTACGTCAGTCGCGCTCTTGAGGCTTTCAAGCTTTGCAGCATTCTTTGGCTTTATTTCTGCGCCAGATTTCCAATTATATATCGCTTGACGCGATACTCCGATGCAGTCGGCCAATTCAGCCACGGTGAGTTTTAGAACAGATTTGATGCGCGCAAGATCATCAGAGGTAGTCGCGACGATCGCAACTTGCCCATTGTGCATATCATGGCGGCTGAAGGTGAGACCATCCTTACGCTGCTTATAGTATTCAGCTGTGTAATAGCCCCCGGTGCCGATGCTAAGCGCGATTGTAACGGGCACAGAAAAGGTGATGAGTGCCTTTGTGCCGCTCCAAAATGGCGTTGTCTGATCTGACATAATGCTAGTCCCAAATTCTGAGAGCATGTGGCGTCACCATGAGATCAAACGAACGACGAATCTCATCGTGCAGCGATAGAAGTCTTTTTCCAAGACTTTCCGCATCAAATTTTTCTCGATTTTCATACCAGGCGTCATTATCTACAACCGCGTATAAACCTTTCACTTTACTAAATTTTTCTGTCAGTCGAACGGACACGAGACCAAATTCCGGAGGAAAAGCAGCGCCTTCGGGTTCTTGTTTGAAGATCGTTGCGCGACTTACCAGCGTCGTCTTTTCGAGTTGAGTTCTGGTTTCAGATATTGAATGAACGAGCTCACGCGGAGACAATTGATCCGAAAGCCCCAGCAGCGACTGAGCTAGATATTGGCTTATATTTTCGTCCAGCTTGGGACAAACGGCATCAAGAAATCTGATACCGACACGCTCAGAATAACTCAATTCCGCAGCGCCATGAACGATGTTGAGTCCGCTCACACATACCGCCAAAAATGGCTCAAAGGTATCGTAATCGGTTGTTTGGAATACTATGCTGCTTGGATCCAAAATAAATCCAGCGGTGCGGCCTTCGTTGAGAAACTGGTAGCGCGACTGCGGCTGCAACGCTGGGACAGCCTGACCCTGTCCTGCGCCCAGGTTCATATTGATTGCCGCCATGTAAGACTTTTCAAAATCGGGAAATCCGGCCTTTCTGAAATTGTCTTGAATCGTGGAGACATACTGATCCAACGCCAGTACGGCGTTGAACCGCACTTGCGCCAGTGCGAAATACACCGGCGCGTTGGTCATTTTTTTGCTCATTGCAAAGCCTTACTTGACACTCCACTTGACACTTTACAAGACGCTTTACACGCCCGTAAACACCTTATTTCGGGACGCTAAAACAAGCGTTAATGGGACCAAGACATACAAGCGGTTGATTTAACTGTATAAAATCCTATGACTATAATGAAAATAATGCTTGATGCTAAGTATAAAAGTTCATATCATGGAGGTATGAACAAACTTCCTGTCGCCAAGCGCGTCCAAATCCTCTCGATGCTTTGTGAGGGGTCCTCCATGCGATCGATCTCCCGGATTTGCGACGTGTCGATCAACACGGTTTCCAAGCTTTTGGTGGACGCGGGCAAGGCTTGCGCAGCCTTCCATGACGAAAAGGTCCGGGGCGTAAAGGCCAAGCGGGTGCAGGTGGATGAAATCTGGTCGTTCACCTACGCCAAGCAAAAGAACGTGCCGACCGCTAAGCGGCAGGACTTGGCCTACGGCGATACCTGGACCTGGACCGCGCTGGATGCCGATTCCAAACTGCTGATTACGTGGCTGGTCGGAGGCCGCGACAGCGACTACGCCATCGGCTTCATGGACGATTTGAAATCGCGGCTCGCCAACAGGGTGCAGCTAACCAGCGACGGCCACAGGGCCTACCTTGAAGCCGTCGAGGGCGCGTTCGGCGGCGACGTTGACTACGCCATGCTGGTCAAGCTTTACGGTACCGCGCCCGAGAGCGCGCAAGGCCGCTACAGCCCCGGAGAGTGCATCGGCGCTCGCAAGGAACGGATTGAAGGTAGTCCCGATCCGAAGCATATCAGCACCAGTTTTGCCGAACGCCAGAATCTCACCATGCGGATGCAAATGCGCCGATTTACCCGGCTCACCAATGCATTCTCAAAGAAATTTGAGAACCACATGCACATGGTCGCGCTCTATACGGTCTGGTACAACTACGTAAAGCAGCACAAGACGCTTAAGGGGCTTTCCCCGGCGATGGCCGCTGGCCTCAGCGATACGCTTTGGTCAATGACTGATCTTGCAGAAATGGTTGACGCGGCGCTAGCGAAGCCAGGAAAGCGGGGGCCGTATAAACGAGTGGAGGCTTAATGGCTTCGTCTTTAAAGGGCACGTTGAATATTGGGTGCGGACTGGATGGTGATCCCTACTGGAACCATGCTGAGTTTGAAGCGGAAAATATTTGGATCAGTTGTGCGGATGCAAAACTCGCGGCAGCAAATGCTGAGCGGGTGATGAATGCATGGCCGCACCGGCCAGAGATTAGCCTGCAAGAGGTGTGTACGAGCTGGCTACGCCCAGATGTACTGTTGATAAATCCACGCAAGTGTCAGCGCGTCTGGTGTCGTGAGATAAAATTCCTGACCACTGACAGCCGGACAATATTCGTCGGGGCCAGGACCCTATCGTTTCAACAAATTCGGGATTGGGCCGTGGTAAATCTCAATGCTGAGCCGGACCCAATTTCAAACTGAGACACTACCAAATATTCGGCTTTCTTGCCCTTTCGGACCCGCGCCGCTATAAGCCAGCGCGACACGCGGCCCCCGGCACCCCTGGAGGCTTGCCGCGTTCGCGGGCGGCGGAAAAAGCCGCCTTTTCCATTGGCTTAGATGAGGGTTTCAACATGGCGACCGTCCTGGAATTGAAGGCGACGGTGCGTCCGAAAGGCGGCAAGGGGGCCGCCCGGGCAGCACGTCGCTCCGGCAGTGTGCCGGGAGTGATCTACGGTGAGAACAAGCCGCCCCAGATGGTCCTGTTGGACCATGCCGAGCTGCGCAAGCGCATCTATGCAGGGCGCTTCCTCACGACGCTGTTTCACATCGATTTGGATGGTGCCAAGCACCGCGTGATTCCGCGCGACTTCCAGCTCGATCCGGTGAAGGATCTGCCGATGCACGTGGACTTCCTCCGCGTGGCCGAAGGCGCCGTCATCCGCGTCAACGTCGCGGTGAAGGTGCTCAATGCCGACCAGTCGCCCGGCGTGAAGCGCGGCGGCGCGGTCAACATCGTCACTCACACGATTGAAGTGATGTGCCCGGTCGAGACCATTCCGGAATCGATCGATGTCGATATTTCCAGCCTCGACATCAACCATTCCAAGCATCTCAGCGACGTGACGCTGCCGCCGAACGTGCGGGTAATCGCCCACGGCGACATTACGTTGGTCACGGTGGTACCGCCGTCCGGCTACGCCGAAGAAATGAAAGCCGCCGCCGAAGCCGCTGCCGCCGCCGCCGCTGCGGCTGCTGCTGCCGCCGCTGCGGGCGTGGCGCCCGGCGCCGAAGGTGCGGCTCCCGGTGCAGCACCTGGCGCACCCGGCGCGACGCCCGGTGCCACTCCGGCCGCGGGCGCGCCCGCTGCCGCCGCCGCGCCGGCGAAGTCCGACAAGAAGTGAGGAGGGGTTCAACCCCCCTCATTTTCCCGCGCGCAATCGCCCTGCGCGTGATCCCGAAAAATGGAAACCGGTTTTCGGAAAAGATCACGCGCGATTTAAAGTTATGGCGATGAAGCCATGCTGCTTTTCGTCGGCCTCGGCAATCCTGGCGAACGTTATGTCGGCAACCGGCACAATGTTGGTTTCATGGCGGTGCAGGCGATCGCGCGCCGTCATGACATCGCGCCCTGGCGCCGGCGCTTCCAGGGCGTCGCGGTTGAAGGCGCGCTCGGGGCTGAGAAGGTTCTGCTGCTGTTGCCCGGCACCTACATGAACGAATCCGGGCGCGCGGTGGCCGAGGTCGTGCATTTCTTTAAGCTCAGTCTTGCGGACATCGTGGTTTTTCACGACGAACTCGACCTGCCGCCCGGCAAGCTCAGGGTAAAGACCGGCGGCGGCAATGCCGGCCATAACGGCCTGCGCTCGATCTCCGCGCATATCGGCAACGACTATCGCCGCGTGCGTTTCGGCATTGGACACCCGGGCGACAAGAACATGGTGGAGCACTACGTGCTGCAGGATTTCGCCAAGAGCGAGCGCCCCTGGGTCGAAGCGTTGTGCGAGATCACGGCCGACAATGCCGGCTTACTCGCGGAAGGCAAGGATTCGACATTCCAGAACAAGGTGCATCTCGCCATGGACGCCAAAGGCTTTGGCGGTGGTGAGGAGCCAAAAGACTCCGAATAACAATCTAACGGCGCGGGCCAATTCATGGGATTCAAATGCGGCATCGTCGGCCTGCCGAATGTCGGCAAGTCGACGCTCTTCAATGCGCTGACGCAGACCGCGGCGGCGCAGGCGGCCAATTATCCGTTCTGCACCATCGAGCCTAATGTCGGCGAGATTGCGGTGCCGGATCCGCGCCTCGACAAGCTCGCGGTCCTCGGCAAGTCGGAACAGATCATTCCGACCCGCATCACCTTCGTCGACATCGCCGGCCTGGTGCGCGGCGCCTCCAAGGGCGAGGGGCTCGGCAACCAGTTCCTCGCCACCATCCGCGAGGTCGACGCCATCGTGCATGTGGTACGTTGCTTCGAGGACACCGACGTCACGCATGTCGAAGGCAAGATCGATCCGATCGCCGACATCGAGACCATCGAGACCGAGCTGATGCTGGCCGATCTCGACAGTCTGGAGAAACGCGTCGACAGCCTGGAGAAAAAAGCCAAAGGCACCGGCGAGGACGCCAAGCTTGCCAAGGAGATGCTCGATCTGGTCAATCGCTCGCTGGCGCTGCTGCGCGAGGGCAAGCCGGCGCGTCTGGTCGAGCGCAAGCCCGAAGAAGAGAAACTGTTCCACTCGCTTGGCCTGCTGACATCCGCGCCGGTGCTCTATGCCTGCAACGTGGACGAAGGCGCGGCAGCGACCGGCAACGAATTTTCCAGGTGCGTCGAAACACGCGCCAAGGAAGAGGGCGCGGTGGCGGTGGTAATCTCGGCCAAGATCGAATCCGAAATCGCGACACTGCCGCCGGCCGAACGCGCGGAGTTTCTCGAGGCGGTGGGCCTCAAGGAGACTGGGCTCGACCGGCTGGTCAACGCCGGCTACGCGCTCCTGCATCTGGTGACTTATTTCACGGTCGGCCCGAAGGAGACGCGGGCCTGGACCATCACGCAAGGGACCAAGGCGCCGCAGGCTGCCGGCGTCATCCATTCGGATTTCGAGCACGGGTTCATCCGTTCCGAAACCATCGCCTATGACGATTTCATCGCCCAGGGCGGCGAGACCGGCGCTAAAGAGGCCGGCAAGATGCGCCTGGAAGGCAAGGATTACGTGGTCGCCGACGGCGACGTAATGCATTTCCGCTTTGCGACCTGATATTTCTTCTGCATTCCGGGACGCCGCTTTGCGCGGGCCGCGGAATGACAGTAAAAACCCGCCATGCCGAAGCTCCATTGGGAAGACTTCCAGCCCGGCGCGGTCGCCGTCTACGGCCCGCGGCGGGTGACGCGCGAAGAGATCGTCGCCTTCGCCGCCGAATTCGATCCGCAGCCGATGCATCTCGACGAGGCGGCGGCGAGCGCCACGCTGTTGGGCGGCCTGGGCGCCTCGGGTTGGCACATCTGCTGCCTGCTGATGCGCATCATCGCCGACGGCTTCGTGCTCGATTCGAGCTCGATGGGCTCGCCCGGCATCGACGAAGTGCGCTGGCACAAGCCGCTGCGTCCGGGCACCCAGATCCGCGTGCGCTCGACCGTGCTGGAAAGCCGCCCTTCGAAGAGCAGGCCAGAGATGGGCCTGACCAAGTTCCGCTACGAGGTGATCGACGAAGCGGGCAACTGCCTGACCACCATGGTGACGACCGCGATGCTCGGCCGCCGAGAGCCGGAGGCGGCATCGTGAAGTTCTTCGAGGACATCCAGGTTGGCGACGCGTTCGACTACGGCCGCTACACCTTCACCGCCGGGGCCATCAAGGCCTTCGCCGTGCGCTACGATCCGCAGGCGTTCCATGTCGACGAGACGGCGGCGGAACGCTCGCATTTCGGTGCGCTGGTCGCCTCCGGCTGGCACACGGCACTCGCTTGGATGCGGCTGATGATCGATTACCGCCGCCGCATGGACGAAGCGATGCTGGCGCGCGGCGAGCCGGTCGCCGGCATCGGCCCGGCGCTCGGCTTCCGCGATTTGAGATGGCCGACGCCGGTCTATGTGGGCGACACCGTCGCCTACCGAAGCGAGGTGATCGAGCTGCGCTTGTCGAACAGCCGGCCGCAGTCCGGGCTGATGACGTTCCGCTCGACCGGCGTGAACCAGCACGGCGAGCCGGTGCTCTCGCTCGTCAGCACCACCTTCGTCGAGCGGCGGGAAAAATCGCCATGACCGCCGCGGCCGGCAACACGCCTATGCAAAGCGACGAGCGGCGCGCGCTCGGCGTCGCCTGCGGCGCGCATGCGCTGCACGACGGCTATACCGACCTGATCTACGTCATGCTGCCGATCTGGCAGCACGAATTCGGCCTCGGCTTTGCCGCGCTCGGGCTGATGAAGACGGTGTTCTCCGGCACGCTGGCGGGCTTTCAGATTCCCTCTGGCTTCCTGGCCGAGCGCTTCGGTGCGCCGATCGTGCTCGCGCTCGGCACCGCGCTCGCCGGTATTGGCTATTGTTTTGCCGGCTTCAGCAGCGGCGTCGTCCCGCTGGTGGCCGCGCTGTTCGTCGGCGGGCTCGGCGCCAGCACGCAGCACCCGCTGGCGTCCTCGCTGATCGCGCGCGCCTTTGCCGGGGCGCGTTCGCTGAAGATGCTCGGCACCTACAATTTTGCCGGCGACATCGGCAAGATGACATTACCGGCGGCGGCATCTCTGCTGTTTGTCGTGCTGCCCTGGCGCCACGCGCTGATTCTGCTGGGCGGCATCGGCGTGGTTGCAGCCGTCGTCATCTTCGTGCTGATTCCGCGCTTTGCCGCCGAGACCGCGGCGCCGCGCAAAGCCGAAGGCGGCGCCAATGCCGGCTCGCGGCTCACCCAGTTCGGCTTTCCGCTGCTGCTCTCAGTCGGCGTGATCGACAGCGCCACCCGCATGGCCTTTCTGACGTTCCTGCCGTTCGTGCTCACCGCCAAGGGCGCCAGCCTGCCGACCGTCGGCTTTGCGCTCACGCTGGTATTCGCCGGCGGCGCGGCCGGCAAACTCGTTTGCGCTTTTATCGGCGCGCGCGTCGGTGCGGTGGCGACGGTATGGCTGACCGAAGCGGTGACTGCGCTTGGCATTGTCGCGCTGCTGCCGCTGTCGCTCGACGCGACCATGATGTTGCTGCCGCTGGTCGGCATCGCGCTCAACGGCACGTCGTCGGTGCTCTATGGCACGGTGCCGGACTTGGTCGAGCCGTCGCGGCGCCAGCGCGCCTTCGGCATTTTCTACACCGGCACGATCGGCGCCGGCGCGGTGTCGCCGGCGGTTTACGGCTTGCTCGGCGATGCGGTCGGCGTGCCGTCGGCGCTGATGGTGGTGGCCGCGGTGGTGCTGTTGACGCTGCCGATCACGCTGGCGCTGCGGCCGGCCTTGGTGAGCGTGAAAGCTTCGTAGCCCGAACGCATTCGCGATGGAACCGGCATGGGGCCATGCCGGTTGACACGTGACATGCCTCGACAATCGCCCGCCGCTACCGTGCTGCCGATGACCGCCGAACAGGCGGCGCGCCTCAAGCAGCTTTCAATTGACGCTTACGAGCCGGACGCGTTCAAGCCCAATCTCACGCAAGCCGAAGCGGAACGGCGCATCGCCGCGCTCAGCGCAAAACTTAAATTGGTCGATGAACCGCCGCACACTTTATAAGCCGGAACTTGTACGCGGAACGCATTTTGGCGGAGAGCGTTTCCTTGGCTCGTAGCCGAAACAGGCAGGAGGAACCGATGACACATTTTCGCCATGCCGCGATCGCGGCCGCGTTACTTGCCGGCATCGGCAGCGCGAATGCTCAGACCACGGTCATTACCCAGGAGCCCGTGGAGACGCAGGCCGTCGTGACCACGCAGCCGCTCGCGCTCACGCCGGTGCAGCGGCAAACCATCTATCGCACGATCGTGCGTGAGCCGGTGCGGGCGGCGCCGCCGACGGTCGAATATCGTGTCGGTACTCGGGTGCCGGAAGGTGTGCGGCTTTATGAGGTGCCGCGGGAGGTCGCCGTCGAGGTGCCAGCAATCCGACGTTACAGATATATGCAGGTGAACAACCGCGTCGTGCTGGTCGATCCGGCAACCAGCGAGGTTGTGGTGGATTTCGACGACTAAAATTTCATCCACTAGGGATGAACAAAGTTAGACAGCGGCCCGGCGCTTCACCGCCAGGCCGTTTCATTGTGTGAAATCGATTTACCTTAGCTGGTCGACTAGCCGCGTGCGGGGCCGCAGACGCTGGATTTTTGGCGCTTTCGGGGCCATATTAGAGCCTAAGGAGTTAGTACTGATGTCGATGATCAACTATCGGGCCCCGTCCGAGCTGTTTCCCAGCCGTAGCCGCAAGTCACGCCGCCCGATTGGCTACAAGCGTTTTCCGACCGCGGCGGAAGCCATTCGTTTCGCTATCGAGGAATTGCCGCCTGAACTGTTGCTCGGGGCCTATCTCGAGGTCGAGGAAAAGCGTTTCGACGGCAACGGCATTCGCCGGCTGTACGAGAGCGAAGACTATCCGCTGCCGCGCAAAGCTCCAGCCAACTGAGCTGAATCCGCGCATTAGTCTTGCAAAAGAACCCCGCAATGGCGGGGTCTAGTTTGTGGGAGGATTGCCCGAAGACGAAACCGCTTCTGTCGCCTGTCGCAGCGGTCTCGACTCGCAGCGGTCGCATGCGACCTGGGCCGCTTTCGAACGCCCGCACTCTAGCATTGCCGTCGACGCGCGGCGGTGTCCGGTTCCGCTGTCCCGGTAATCCACAGGCCATGCGAGCAATTGCCAGGGTTTCCCACCGAATTCATGAAACCCGCTGGGCGCTCGACCGTTGTCACGGGTAAGCCGATGGAGGCACCCGATGAGACATTGCCCGCAACTTGTATCGATCGTCGCGGCGGTCATTGCCGGCGCAGCGTTTGCCATGCCGGCGATGCCCGCCGCCGCCTTTGCCGGCAATAACGTTTCCGCGCTCGACCCGGGATTCGTACCCGATACCGGCCAGATCAATCGCGGCTTCGACGAAAAGGTGCCGACCAGTTCGCGGCCGCGCCCGATCCCGATCCCGGCGCCTGCGCAGGTCCGTGCGGCCATAACGATGCCGGATAGCGATCAACCGGCGCTTGGTGGCGCCAACGGCACCACCGGCGTGGGCTCGCCAGGCGCGCAATCGCCAGGTCCGATCGGTGCGACCGGGCAAACCATGCCGGCCAAATTCTCCCAGCGGAACGACACACTCGACCGAGTGCCGGTCATGGCGCTGCCGATTCCGCTGAGCGACAATGACCGCCAGCGCATCTATCAGGCCGCGATGGCGGACAAGACAGCCGCCGCCGAAGATGCCGACAAACTCGCCCCGGCAAGCGAATTGAACGTCAACCAAGCCCTGAACGAAACTCATCCGCTGCCGGCGAGCGTGCGCGGCATCCGCGGCGTGCAGCAGTTGGATTACGTGAAAACCAAGAACAAGGTTTTTCTGGTCGAGCCGGCGACGCGCATCGTGATCGCTGAGGTCGCGTCGTGAGTCACGGCCGTCGCCGAAATCATCCGGCGACGGCGTAGCATCGATTTCAGATCAGCTCGCGCTGCGCCGGGGTGGGCTGATGGGTGCGTCTTTCCACTGCTTGAGGCTGTCGGCGATGACCTTCATTGCGGTCATCGATGCATGGCTCAAGCTGGCGTAGCTGGAGAGTTCGCGGCTGACGCGTTCGCCCTCGCTGCGCAACATGTCGCGCACGCCCTGCAGTTCGAGAATGACGCGGTCGATCTCTTCCATCGACGCGCCGGCGACGCGCCGGATCAGCGCATTCAGATTCTCTGTGGCCGGGTCATCGCCCGTATCGACCTCGCTGCGCTGCCGGCGCAGGGTTGCAACGTCGCGCCGGACGAATTCACGGATCTCACCCTCGAATGCGGTCGCCGCCGTCTGGTCGATCTCGCCGAGTTTTTCCGTGACGCCGCGGTTCGGAGCGTATTTCTCCGGGCCGGTTTTCTCGGAGCCACTCTGGTCTGCACCAAGCCGCTCGGGTCTGATGGCCGTCATGCTTCACCTCTACACAGGCGCAAATCGTTGCGCTGACGCCCCCCGTCCGAGCGGATTGCCGCATGGAACTGGGGCGGCTGTTGGGCGGGGCGGGGGCGGCTTCGGGGCGCTGCACAGGGCAGGCTCCGGCGGCTTCACCAATTCAGCTTGAGGCCGGCGGTAATGCGCTTGCTGACGGTCGGCTGGCCGACATCGGTTACCGCCGTGGTCACGTGCAGCGGGCCGTATAGTTTCTGGTCGGCGCTCAATGTGTTGTGGGTGACCGGATCGTTGCTGGCGGTGACGATGCCGGCGCCGAACGTGGTGCCGGTGGTCAGGACGTCGAATTTGACGGTCGACTGATTGCCCCAAATCTGCGGCGTCGTTGCGGGCGTCGTCGTGGCGGCCGGCGCCGTCATCAGCGGTACGGGCGATGGGGCGGTGGTGGGCGCGCCGACCGATTGGGTGACCGAATAGCTGTCCTGCAACGTTAGCGAATATCTGCTGGCGATCGGGATCGAGTGTTTGAAGGTGGTGCCGACTTTGCCCTGATCGTTGGCGGGATCGACACGCGCGTCGACGGTCGCGAGGTTGGGCACGCCGAGCGAGGCCCAGGCCACGCCGGAATCCTGGTCGGCGGAGGTCACCGGCAACGGCTTGTCCGGCTGATAGACATCCGTCGGTGCCGGCGCGAGATTGAGATCGGCGCCGACCTTGGCGTCCCACTCGCTCGTCGTCAGCGGCTGCTTGACCACCAGCGTGCTGGAGCCGTCCGGCTTGCCATTGCGGCTGATGTCGAATTTGTCCGGGCTGGTCAGGCTGGGCAAGCGCGGCGCCTTGGCCGGCTTGGCATCGGCCAGATTCTTTGGATCGAACGCCAGCGCATTACCGAGCGCATCGGCTTCTTCGGGCGTGAGCGGCGTTTCGGCTTGCGGATCTGGTGCGACGACAGGATTTTCCGGCGGCGCGAGCGTGTCGAACGCTGCGGCGGGCGCATCCTGTGCGGCGGCAGGCGTTGCGACGAATCCGCACGCGATCGCTACCCATGCAACGCAGATGATCGCGCCCGATCGCATCCCGAATGTCTCCCCCGATCTGCCTGGCGGTTTTCGACGCGCGAAGGTCGGCGCAAACCGGTTAAGCATTGGTTGCGCTGTCGCACGGAACTTTGGCGAAGGTGTGAAATCCGCTGACGATAATTTGTCACGCGGCTGCCTAATTCAGCTGCAACGCGCCGCGATCGAGCTGTTGATGGTTTCGACATCGGCATCGAGCCGGCCGAGTTCCCGCTCGCGCTCCGGCCTGTTCTTGCACATGGCGGTGATGGCGCGCGCCTTCACGACTTCGAGAAAATAGAGCCGGGTGGCGGCGCAGGCTTCGGTGCCGTGCGCTGCTTTTACAGGCGCCTGCAGGACGGTCACATTGGTATAGGCGTCGGCCAGATTGCGGTCACAGCCCGATTGTTCCAGCGGCGCGGGCTGTGCCGGGGCCACCAGCAAAGCGAGCACAAAGGCGGCCGGAAAAATCAGCCCGATGAACGCGATAGAGGCGACGAGAAAACGTTTGGCCACGGCAATCCCCCTTCCGTTGTCCCCCTTAAGTCGGGCGGGCGTGGCAAAAGGTTCATGGTCGAGGGTTTATGGCCAAGGGTCATGAATCTGAGGCGCGAAAGGGCTAAGATGCGCCCCGCGCCGGAGCGAGGCGCTGGATCGGGGCGGGAAGGGGAGAGTTTCCATGCCGGCATTTCTGCCGATCATTTTGACCGGGTCCTATCTGGTGCTGGCGGCGGACCAGATACCCAAGTTCGATACCGATGCGAGCTGCCATGCCGCGGCCGCGGCGTCCACCGTGATCAACCGCAACGAGGACGTCTGCAAGAAGGACGAACGGGACGCCCGCGCCAAGATGGAGCAGCAGTGGGCGCAGTTCACGCCGGCCGAGCGGGTGCACTGCGTATCGCTGTCGAAGCTCGGCGGCTTTCCAAGCTACGTCGAGATGCTCACTTGCCTGGAAATGGCCGCTGACGCGAAGAAGCTCCCCGCGGCCGACAGGCTGACCGGCGGCGTGCCGAAATAGACGCTACTTCTTGCCCGGCGGATTGCCGTAGGGGTTGGCCGAGACGCCTTGCGTCTGGGCCAGCTTGTAGGCGGACAGTTGCTTCGGCTTGTCCTTGTCGGCCTTCGGCTTCTTCTTTTCCTTGGGAACGCGCATCTGACCCTTCGCCATGACGACCTCCTAAACGGCTTGGGAGTCGGATGGTGATACGGCCGCAGGCGCGCCGCAAGGGGAGGCGGGCTGCTTGTCCCCGGCGCTCAGGGCTTTTTGTCGGGCGTGTCGGCGTCGGCCGGTTTCTTGTCTTTCTTGTCTTTCGCGTCTTTCTGGTCTTTTTTCTCGGCGTCGGCCGCGGGTTTCTTTTTCTGGGCATCGGCGGAGGCTGCGGCCGGTTTCTTCTTTTTGGCCTCGGGCGCCGGCGTGAGCTCCGCCGTGCCGGAGCCGCCCTTCATCTTGTCCTCGATGCATTTGTCGACCAGGTCGGCGCGCTTGTCGAGCGACATGCTGACGGCGCCCTTTTCGGTCGACATCCAGCATTGCTCGGCGGCGCGCGTATGCGTCATCGGCGGCTCCGGCGCCTTGGCGGCTTCCGGCTTGACGCCCGCGCCCGTGCCGGTGGTTTCGCAAGCCGCCAGCGCCAGGGCGGCGAGAACGAGCGCGAGGCTGCGGAGGCAAACGCGGGCGGACGACGTCATGGCAGCACTTCCAAAGCTGGTTCGGCCGCCCCCGGCGGGAACGAATTTGGGAATGCTCTATATCGGCACTTTTCCGCCTTCGGCAACAGTTTTCGTGCGGCCGCCGCAAGCTCCCCCGCTTGCGCCGGGCCGCCGGATCGCGTTCCCTTGGCGCGCAAGCGGGGAGGGTCCTGCGCCCTTACACCGCAACGGGAGGAGACCATGCGTTCTTTTGTCTGCGCCGCCGTCATCCTGCTCGCCGCCGCGTTGCCCGCCTTGGCGCAAGCGCCATCGCCTGCCGCGCTCAAGGATCTGGCGCCGACCGGCAAGCTGCGCGCGGCGATCAATTTCGGCAATCCGGTGCTGGCGCAGAAGGGCCCGAACGGCGAGCCGAAGGGCGTCTCCGCCGAATTGGCCGCGGCGCTCGCCAAGAAGCTCGGCGTGCCGCTCGACTACGTGAAGTTCGAGGCCGCCGGCAAGGTGTTCGCGGCGCTGGCCAAAGGCGACGTCGACGTCGGCTTCATCGCCATCGAGCCGGCGCGCTCGGCGCAGGTCAACTTCAGCCCGCCTTACGTCATCATCCAGGGTACCTACATGGTGCGCAAGGGTTCGCCGCTCAAGGACGTCGGCGACGTCGACAAGCCCGGCATCAAAATCGGCGTCGGCCTCGCCTCGGTCTACGACCTTTATCTGACGCGCACGCTCAAGCACGCGACTTTGGTGCGCGCCAAGGTCGGCGGCGCGGCGGCCGGCATTCCCGTCTTTCTCGACCAGCACCTCGACGCCGCCGCCGGCGTGCGCGAGCCGCTCGACGCCTACGCCATGGACCATGCCGACATGCGCGTGATGCCGGGCGCCTTCGAGCAGATCGGCCAGGCGATGGGTACGGTGAAGGGCCACGCGGCCGGCGCGGCTTACGTGCGCGCCTTCATCGAGGAGATGAAGGCGAACGGCATGGTCGCCGACGCGCTCAAGCGCTCCGGGCAGAAGGCGCCGGTCGCGCCGAAGGCGATGTAGGGCGCGTTCTTCGACCGATTCAATTTTCAAACAGCCAAGTCTCTTTCTTTACCCTCCTCCTTGTGGGGAGGGTCGGCGCGCCACAAGCGCGTCACGCGCGTCTTCAACGCGCTATGGCGCGCCGGGGTGGGGTAGCGCAGCTTCATGGCGAGGATCGGCAGCATCAACGCCAGCGTCACCGCGTTGGAGCCGATCAGCGGCCAATCGCCGAGGGCGAGTCCGTAGATCAGCCAGAACGCCAGCCCGAGCGTAAACGCCGCGGTCGCCAGCAGCGACAGCGCGCGGGTGTCTTTGTCGCGGATGACTTTCATCGCCTGCGGCAGCCAGCACAGCGTGGTCAGCGCGGCGCCAGTGACACCAATGACATCGATGAGCGGAAGCATCGGCATGGGGCTTGCCATAGAACTGATTCGGTTCTGCAATGTGACAAATGACTAGCGCCGCGCCATCGCCGCCGCCTCGCCTGCGCGCGCTGCGGCGAGGCATTCGAATGCGGCCTCGCCGGCGACTGCTGTTGCGCGGCCGAGCCCTATCGGCTGCCGCTCACCAACGCCGGAGAAATCGAAGACTGCCTGTGCCCGGACTGCCTGCGCCGGGCGGCGGCCGCACGCGATAACGCATAGCGGTCAACACAACAAGAGTGGGCCGCCGCCCGCCCTTGCGGCGCGCGGCCGAACACTCATAATGCCGCTCCCGCCAATCGGACACCGAGACCCATGATCACCGAAATCGCCCAGATCGACGTGAAGCCTGGCATGGAAAAAGACTTCGAGGCCGGCGTGAAAAGCGCCGCGCCGCTGTTCAAGCGAGCCAAGGGCTGCAGCGGCATGACCTTGCAGCGCTCGCACGAGAGCCCGCAGCGCTACAGGCTGTTCGTGCAATGGGAGACGCTGGAGAACCACACCGTCGACTTCCGCGGCTCCGCCGATTTCCAGGAATGGCGCAAGCTGGTCGGCCATTATTTCGCGTCGCCGCCCAATGTCGAGCACGTCGCCGAGGTGGTGCACGGGTTCTGAATTCACCCGCTCATTCCGGCGCAAGCGGGAAACCAGAGCGAGATCCTGAAGCATTAGCTTGTTGCTCTGGATCCCCGCTTGCGCGGGGATGACGGAGAGGGTCATGAAACGCAGCACGGACCGCATCCTCACCACCCACACCGGCAGCCTGCCGCGCACCGCGAAAGTGGTGGAGCGGTTGCTGGCCGAACAGCAAAAGCCGGGCGCGCGCCGCGCCGAGCTACAAGCCGCCGTGCGCGAAGCCGTCGGCTATGTCGTCGGCAAACAGATCGAATGCGGCCTCGACATCATCAATGACGGCGAGCAAGGCCGCACCGACTACACCGTGCACGTGCTCGACCGGCTGACCGGCTACGAGGGAGAGAGCGCGCCGCCCATGGGCACCGGCGACGAGGAATTTCCCGAGCTGGCGCTGCTGCTCAAGCAGTTTGCCTCGCCGTTCCAGCACCGTCCGGCCTGTTCCGGCCCGGTCGACTGGAAGGACTGGCCGGCGGCACAGGCCGGCATCGACACCGCCAAAGCGGCGCTCGCCGGCGCCAAAGACGACAAAAAGGCGGAAGACTGCTTCATGACCTCGCCCTCGCCCGGGCAGATCGCGCGCTACCTGAAAAACAAATATTACCCGACCGAGGAAGCCTATGTGTTCGCGCTCGCCGACGTAATGCGGCGCGAATACACGGCGATCGTGGACGCCGGCCTGATCCTGCAGCTCGATTGCCCCGATCTGGCGATGCTGCGCCACATGGTCTATCTCGACAAAAGCCTCGCCGATTTCCGCAAGATCATCGGCGTCAACGTCGCCGCGCTCAATCACGCGGTGCGCGACCTGCCGCCCGAGCGCATGCGCATGCATGTGTGCTGGGGCTCGACCGTGGCGCCGCATCACACCGACGTGGAACTCAAGGACATCGTCGACATCGTGCTCGGCGCGCGGCCGCAAGCGGTGTCGTTCCCCGGCGCCAATCCGCGCCACGAGCACGAATGGAAAATCTGGCGCGACGTGAAATTGCCCGCCGGCAAGATCATCATCCCCGGTGTGATCGATTCCACCTCGAATTTCGTTGAACACCCCGAGCTGGTGGCCGACCGCATCGTGAATTACGCCGGCGCGGTCGGGCGCGAGAACATGATCGCCGGCGTTGACTGCGGCTTCGGCACCTTTGCCGGCCGCGTGCAGGTCGACACCAAGATCGTGTGGATGAAGCTCGCTTCGCTCGCCGAAGGCGCGCGCCGCGCGTCGAAGCAGTTGTGGGCGAAGGTGGCGTAATTGACCCGTTCGTCCCCGCGACCCGCCTTCGCTCGCTTTGCGAGCTACGGCGCCTTTGAAGTCCGCCGAAGCGCGGAGCGCGAAGGCGGAAAGCGGGGACCCAGGGCCATCGACACTTACAACTAAACTGGATTCCCGCTTGCGCGGGAATGAGCGGGGTGCCGCGCTTACGTCCCAAACAACCGCTCCGGCGTCTCCACCAAAATCTTCCGCCGCATTGCCTCATCCGGCGTCCAGTCGAACAGCAAATCCAGCAGATGCCCGTCGTCCGGCATCACGTCGGCGGCGATCGATGGATGCGGCCAGTCGGTGCCCCACATCAGCCGCTCCGGATTGGCGCGCAGCAGCGCCTCGTGCAGCGCCCGCGCGTCGGCATAATCGGGAAACTGCGTCGAGATACGGTAGGGCGCCGAGACCTTCACGTAGGCGGCGCCCTCGCCGACCACCTTGAGCAGCGCCTGGAAATTCGGCTCATCGACGCCCCGCGCGGCGTCCATCATGCCATAGTGATCGACGATCACCGGCAAATCGCGCGCGATCGCGCGCAAGGTGGGCGCCATGTCCGCCATCAGTTGCCAGTCGCAGAAGACCTGCATCACCCAGCCGAGCTCGATCATGGTCTTGCGGAACACCTCGAACACGTCGAGCCCGACGCCGCGCACGTAACGTTGCTTCTTCTCGAACAAATGAAAGCGTAGCCCGCGCATGCCGAGTTTGTGCCAGTCGCGCAGCGTCGCAGGCTCGATGCGCGTGTCGGTGATGGCGACGCCGCGCAGCCGTTGCGGATAACGCGAGATGGCGTCGACCACCACGCGGTTGTCGTAGCCGTGCGCATTGCCCTGCACCACCAGCCCGCGCTCGCAGCCGTTATGATCGAGCAGCGCGATGAACTTCTCGGCCGGCGCGTCGGGCGGCGTGTAGCCGCGCCCCGGCGTGTAGGGAAATTTGTCGGCCGGGCCGAACACATGCGCGTGCGCATCCCAGGCGCCGGGCAGCGGCGGCGTGCGCGGCTTCTTCGGCCGCGCCACAGGGCCGGCGATCGCGACGGGTTCGCGGGTCAAGGATTTAGCCCAAGTGAATGTTGGCGTCCTTCACCACCTTGCTCCACAGCTTCATCTGCCCCTCGACGAACTCGTGGAACTGCTCCGGCGTGGTCGGCCGGGTGACGATATTGAGCTGCTTGAAGCGCGCACTGACCTCGGGCGAGACCAGCGCCTGGTTGATGGTGCTATTGAGCTTCGCCACGATCGGCTTCGGCGTGCCGTGCGGGGCAAAGACGCCGTTCCATTCGTAGGCCTCGAAGCCGGGGATCGTGTCCGATACCGGCGGAATGTCCGGCAGGCTGTCGAGCCGGCCCTTGCCGGTGTGCGCGATCGCCCTCACCTTGCCGCCCCTGATCAGGCCGACCACCGAGGAGCCGTTGGAAAAGAAGAACTTCACCTGCCCGGACATCACGTCGGTGAGCGCCGGCCCGCCGCCGCGATAGGGTACGTGGTTGATCTTGAGGCCTGTCTGGAAGCGAAACATCTCCAGGCACAGATGCTGCAGCGTGCCGTTGCCGGAAGAGGCCATGCTGACGCCGTTCGGCTGCGCCTTGATATAGGCGATGACGTCGGCCACCGTCTTCACCGGCACCGATGGGGTAACGACGAGAATGTTCGGCACCAGCGACACCAGCGCGACCGGATCGAAGTCCTTCTCGTAATCGAACGGCAGCTTGGGATAGAGCGAGGAGTTCACCGAGAAGGCCGTGGCGTCGTGGATGAGCGTGTAGCCGTCGGCGTCGGCCTTGGCGACGACCGCCTCGCCGATGGTGCCGCCGGCGCCGCCGCGGTTCTCGATGACGAATTGCTGGCCGAGCATATTGCCGACCTTGGCGTAGAGGATGCGCGCGGTGGTGTCGGCGCCGCCGGCCGGCGGATAGGGCACGATCACCCGCACGTTGCGGTTCGGCCAAGTTTCGGAATTTGCGGCCTGTGCGTTGGCCCGCCCGATGAGCGGCGCGGCGGCGAGCCCCGCCAACAGCGTGCGGCGGGTGAGTTTGGTTGTCGTCATCGCGTCCTCCCTGACTTCTTTTGCCGCCAGCTTAGCATCCGGCCCGGGCGGCGAAAGGCCACCCTTTCCCCGCCGCCGGACTCGCCCCATATTCGGAAGCGATGGCGAAACTCCCCCCGAAAAAACCCAAACACCCCGCGCGCCCGACACGCACCAAGGCGGCGCGGCCGATCGAGCCGGCGACGCCCGACGCGCTCGCCGACCTGCTCAATCCGGCGATCAACAAGGGCACCGCGGGGCTGGGTTCCGGCACGGGCAAAAATCCGAACTTGCAGCCGCCGCCGGACAATTCGTTCGACCGCCGCGCCGATTTCTCCGCCGCGCACAAGGCGCGCAAGTCGACGCCCAAACTTCCGGAAGAATTGGGTTTCGAGGAGGCGCCGCAGCGCGATTACGCTGCCTCGCCGATCACCGGGCTCGATCCAGCCTTGGCGCAGGAACTGGGCCTGGGCGGCGACGCCCCACCCGACCCGCACGCGCAGTCCGCCCGCGAAGCCGAGCGCATCGCGCGTGGCGGCGATCCAAAATACCGGCTGCCGAAGGCCGACCTGCCGCAGCCGGGCAGCGGTCTGAGTTCGATGGGCGTCGCCGCCACCGCCGAATCGCTTGAACGCCTGTTGCGCGAGGGCCGGCCGGAAATTTCCGCCGTACCGTGGACCCCGCATCGCCCGCCGCGGCCGGAGAAATCCGAAGGCGGCCAGAAATTCGTCATCAAATCCGAGTTCGAGCCGAAGGGCGATCAGCCCGAGGCGATCCGCGAGCTGGTCGAAGGCGTCAAGCGCAACGACCGCACGCAGGTGCTGCTTGGCGTGACGGGATCAGGCAAGACCTTCACCATGGCCAAGGTGATCGAGGCGACGCAGCGCCCGGCCCTCATTCTCGCGCCGAACAAGACGCTGGCGGCGCAGCTCTACGGCGAGTTCAAAAGCTTCTTCCCCGACAACGCCGTGGAATATTTCGTTTCCTATTACGACTACTACCAGCCGGAAGCCTACGTCCCGCGCACCGACACCTATATCGAGAAGGAATCCTCGATCAACGAGCAGATCGACCGCATGCGCCATTCGGCCACGCGCGCGCTGCTCGAACGCGACGACGTGATCATCGTCGCTTCGGTGTCGTGCATCTACGGCATCGGGTCGGTGGAAACCTATTCGGCGATGACCTTCAGCCTCAAGCAGGGCGGCAAGATCGACCAGCGCCAGTTGCTCGCCGATCTGGTGGCGCTGCAATACAAGCGCACGCAGGCCGATTTCTACCGCGGTTCGTTCCGCGTGCGCGGCGACACCGTCGATATTTTCCCGGCGCACTACGAGGACCGCGCCTGGCGCGTGCATCTGTTCGGCGACGAGATCGAGAAGATCGAGGAGATGGACCCGCTCACCGGCGCAAAGACCGACGAACTGGAATTCGTCAAGATCTACGCCAATTCGCATTACGTTACGCCGCGCCCGACGCTGATCCAGGCGATGACCTCGATCAAGGTTGAACTACGCCAACGCCTCGACCAGCTCAACGCCGCCGGCCGCCTGCTCGAAGCGCAGCGGCTCGAGCAGCGCACCACCTTCGATCTGGAAATGATGGAAGCGACCGGCTCCTGCGCCGGCATCGAGAACTATTCGCGCTATCTCACCGGCCGTCGCCCAGGCGAGCCGCCGCCGACGCTGTTCGAATACGTGCCGGACAACGCGCTGGTGTTCGCCGACGAAAGCCACGTCACCATTCCGCAGCTCGGCGGCATGTTCCGCGGCGACTTTCGCCGCAAGGCGACGCTGGCCGAATACGGCTTTCGCCTGCCCTCCTGCATGGACAACCGGCCGCTGCGCTTCGAGGAATGGGACGCCATGCGGCCGCAGACGCTCGCCGTCTCCGCCACGCCCAGCCATTGGGAAATGAACGAGGCGCGCGGCGTCTTTGTCGAGCAGGTGATCCGCCCCACCGGGCTGATCGATCCTCCGGTCGAAATTCGCCCCGCGCGCACGCAGGTGGATGACCTGGTCGGCGAAGTGCGGCAGGTGGCGGCGAAAGGCTACCGCGCGCTGATCACCGTTTTGACCAAGCGCATGGCCGAGGACCTCACCGAATACCTGCACGAACAGGGCATCCGCGTGCGCTACATGCACTCCGACATCGACACGCTGGAGCGCATCGAGATCATCCGCGACTTACGCTTGGGAGCCTTCGACGCGCTGGTCGGCATCAATTTGCTGCGCGAGGGCCTCGACATTCCGGAATGCGCGCTCGTTGCAATACTGGACGCGGATAAGGAAGGCTTCCTGCGCAGCGAGACGTCGCTGATCCAGACCATCGGCCGCGCCGCGCGCAACGTCGACTCCAACGTCATCCTCTATGCCGACCAGGTCACCGGCTCGATGCAGCGCGCCATCGAGGAGACCAACCGCCGCCGCGAGAAGCAGGTCGAGTACAACACCGCCAACAACATCACGCCGGAGAGCATCAAGCGCTCGATCCATGACATCATGGACTCGGTCTACGAGCGCGACCACGTGCTGATCTCGACCGGCGGCGCCAGCGAAGGCGAATTCGCCGACGCCGCCACCATCGGCCACAATTTCGAGGCGGTGATCGGCGACCTGGAGAAACGCATGCGCGAGGCCGCCGCCGATCTCGACTTCGAGCAGGCCGCGCGCCTGCGCGACGAGATCAAGCGCCTGCGGCAAACCGAGCTGGCGGTCGTCGACAATCCGACGGCAAAGATTCTTCCCTCCCCCCTTGTGGGGGAGGGTGGCCGGCCGAAGGCCGGCCGGGAGGGGGGTCGGCGTGTGAGCCGACCGCACAAGCCCGGCCTCGACGAAATGGGCATCGCGCTCGGCCACGAGGTGAAACCCCCGCGCGCCGGCGCGCCGCGCAGCAAGCTCGGCCGCCCCGGCATGCGCGGCGGGTTCAAGCGGAGGTAATCGCGGCCGCGCCGGCTTGACCCGGCGCCGACGATCGGTTGAGTCTGGCCGCGGGGCGGACGGACGGCGCGAATCGCAGCCCGCCGCGAGAGTCGGGGCCTTCCTATGTTCACTGTCGGGCGGGTGCTGCGCTGGGCCGGCGCCGTGGTTGTCGGCTTGATCGCCTATGTCGTCGCCTTCGCCGTCGGCTTTTTCATGTGGCAAGCGTACGGCGGCGATTCTGCGGGCGCGTCGCGTTGGATCCTGGCGGTGGCGACGTTTTGCGCCGTGCTGGCCGGCGCTTTCACCGTCGCGCGCGACCATCGGAAGACGGCGGCGCTGGCGCTGTGGGCCCTGGCCTTGCTGTTTCCGCTCGCGTTGCTGATCAAGAACGCGCTCGAAGGTCATTTCACGACCATGAATCTGTTCGAACTCGCCGGCACCGTGATCGGCGGCCTGCCCGCCTATTACGCGGTGCGCATCGCGCCGCTGGGCGCGCTGAAGGCGGAAGACTGAACGGGTGGCTACGAAGGCACGCGCTTGCTCGCTGAAGTGCGCGAAGGCAGGCGAAGCAACCTCCGAAGGCTGGGGATGCGGGTGGGCTTAAGAGCGGACGATGACCAAATAAGATTTGTTTAATTGTGTCTTGCCGACAACATTCGATCTTCCACATATACATGTTTCAACCTATAATGGCAGCAGAAAAAATCAATGTTGACAAAGACGGATGTGGTTTTGGCTTAAACAGTTTTTTTAAATCGCGAGTTTCACTTGCGCGCATTTGAAGAAGTCTTCGTTGTGGCGGTCGTGTCAATCTTTCCGCTTGTGTTGTTACCATTTATTATCAGCGCAAAATCACCCCCAGAAATTCCATTCGATCTTGTTTCTACGATTTGGTCAGCAATCGAATCTGGGCAATTGTACCTCTACAGCTTTTCCTTATTCGGGATGATCATTTGGCTTTGCGTAGAAGATGTTTCTACGAGTTGTTACTCAATACGAATATTCCAAGGCTTTTGCCTTAGTCACGCTAAAGGATGACGATTTCAATCCACAACGTTTTCTGCCTGGCACGAGCGGATCAACTTTATTGTATCACACACTAATGGAGCAAAGCCGCGTACCAGAACCATAATTATGGTCCGACTTCCATATGACTTTGCGAATGGTAGCTGTAGGTTCTCCAAGTTGGGCGGTAGATTTCATTTGCTTGGTTACCCCAAGTGGTCCATTTTGGCCGAAGCCCTCGCGCAAAAAGTTCTAAGTAGGGACCGCGCGAACAAGCCTCAATAATTACATATTGCTCGTCCGGCTTGCGAGAATGTTCGCGCTTTCGAGTCGCCAACAGATTCACTTGGCTGCGTCCGGGCGCGAGCGTTCGCGCATTCTTGCCGCGAACCCCAAATAAAATAAGCTCCGTCACGTTCCGAAAATAAAATCCGACGCCGCGGCCGTCAGAGCGCCGTCCTTTCGAATCTTGTGCCAAACGAGGTTCGATTTGCAAGTGAAGCCCCACGCCTTCATGACCGCAAGACCATCGGGCAACAGGGCGTTCGGGCACCACAGATACAGATGCGCGGTCGGAGTTACGATTTGCGGCACCGGCAACGCCGCGATGTCGTCGAGCGTCATCGCCGCTACGCGGCGTCCGGAATGACGAGCTTTACTGTGGCTCGCCGCCGCCGACATAGCCGCCGATCTTCCAGCCGTCGCCGTCCTTGACGTAGCAAATCTGGTCGTTGCCGATCGGCGCGATGGAATCGACCGAGACATAACCGATTTTGCCGTTCGGCGTGGCGATGCGCAGCCAGGACGGCGGCGTCGACGCGGTCTCCGGCATCAGGCGCACGAAATAGAGGCCAAGCTTCTCGATCACCGGCGCGCTCGACTGCGGCGTCGCATGCGCGGCGATCTCGGTCGACACCGGATAGCCCCATTCGGTGATGTCGCTGCTGGTCGCGGCGAGCAGATCGGCGAAGGCCTTGCGGTCGTAGGCCGGCTCGGCCGGCGCGCAGAGAGCGTCGGCCGAGCCGGGCACCGGCGAAACGGTCGGGTCCTCGGTGGTGCTCGCCAGGATTTCCCAGCCGGCGCCTTCCTTGTTGTTGAGGCCGAGCGCCGCCGCCAGCACGTCGAAGCCGGCCTTGCGCTTGTTGGCAACGATGCGGTTGTCGCGCAGCCAGAAGAAGCCGTGCGCGACCACCAGCTTCGCCAGGGCGGCGCGATCCTTATGCTGGGCGGCTTCGCCGACCCGCTTGCGCAGGGCGTCGAAGCCTTCGTCGGTCACCGGCGCCGGCTGTGCGATGGCGACCGGCTTGTAGGGCGCCGGAGCTTGGGTGCGGGTTTGCGCCGCCGCCGCACTAGCCGTCAGCAAAACGGCCCCGGCAGTGATGAACGGAAGGATGCGCATGACCCGCCGAGACTAACATAAAGGCGGGTAAAAAAATGCGGTCCCGGAGAGCAGGGTCAGCCGCACGGGACCGCTAAAAAAAGGGGATTACTCGAACTCAACAAGCGACAGAAGCATTATCCGGATAGCCTATGCGTGTGACGCGGCTATGACATCCGGATAGCCGCGGCGCACCTTTATTTTGTTTCCATTCCCGAGGACTCCATGCCCGCCATCTCGCCCTACCTGCTGCCGATCGCCATGCTGGTCGGCTCCAACGTGTTCATGACCACCGCCTGGTACTGGCACCTGCGCTTCAAGGAGGTGCCACTGTTCAGCGTCATCCTCATCAGCTGGGGGCTGGCCTTCGTCGAATATTGCCTGGCGGTACCGGCCAATCGCTACGGCAGCGCGGTCTATAATCCGGCGCAGCTCAAAACCATGCAGGAGGTCATCACGCTCCTGGTGTTCGCGGTCTTTTCCGTGGTCTACCTCAAGGATCCTTTGACCTGGAGCCAGGGCGCCGGCTTCGCGCTGATCGCGGCAGGGGCGTTCTTCGTGTTTCACAAGTGGTGAATTATTTTGCCGGCGTCACGCGCAGGATGCGGCCGGCAGAATTGTCGGTGAGCAGATAGAGCGCGCCGTCCGGTCCCTGCCACACGTCGCGGATGCGCTCGTGCAGGCCTTGCAGCAGGCGCTCTTCCTTCACCGCTTTGTCGCCTTTGAGTTCGAGCCGCGACAGCAATTCGAATTTGAGCGCGCCGTTGATCAGGCTGCCTTTCCAGCCGGGGATGAGGTCGCCGGTATAGAACGCCATGCCGGACGGTGCGATCGACGGCGTCCAGTGCCAGATCGGATCGGTCATGCCGGCGGCGTGCTGATTGCCGGTGCCGACGGGCGTGCCGTCGTAATTGACGCCGAACGAAACCACCGGCCAGCCGTAGTTCTTGCCTTTCTCGATGATGTTGATCTCGTCGCCGCCTTTGGGACCGTGCTCCTGCTCCCAGAGCTTGCCGTCGGCGGGATTGAAGGCGAGGCCTTCCGCATTGCGCAGACCATAGGCCCAGATTTCCGGCAGCGCGCCTTGTTTGCCGACGAAGGGATTGTCGGGCGGCACGCTGCCGTCCGGGCGGATGCGCACAATCTTGCCGATGTGGTTGTCGAGCGTCTGCGCCATCCCGGCTGCCGAGAAATGATCGCCGAGGGTGACGAACAGGTTGCCGTCGCTCGCCTGCGCCATGCGGCAGCCGATATTCAGGCCGCGCGAAGCGGGGCCTTGCTGGTGGAAGATCACCTGCACCGCCACCAGGCGCGGGGTCCTGCCATTCTCCTGCAACCGCCCGTGTGCGACGGCAATGCGGCCGCCGCCGCCGTCGGCGTGCTCGGCGTAACAGAAATAGACGGTGTGGTTTTTTGCGAAATCGTTGCCGAGCATCACGTCCATGAGGCCGGCCTGGCTTTGCGCATAGACATCCGGAACGCCGGCGATAGGCGGCGACAATTCACCGCCGCGCGTGACGATGCGCATGCGGCCGGGCCGCTCGGTCACCAGCATGCGGCCGGGCCGCTCGGTCACCAGCATGCGGCCGTCGGGCAGAAAGGCGAGCGACCAGGGGTGCACCAGCCCGCCAGCCACGGTCTCGACATTGAGGTTGCCGGCGGAGGAAGGGAATGTTTGCGGTGCCGCCCAAGCGGCGCGCGGCGCCAGCAGCAAGGCCGCCAGCAGTGGAAGATAGCGCATGCCCGTTTCCTTCGGTCCCGCGTCAACTATGGGGGATCGTGGAGAGTTCCGACAGGGCTCGGGTTAGTGCTTTTTCGGCTTGTGGGTGGGCAGCGTGAAGACGGTCAGGCCACCCATGGCGACAAAGATCAGGCCGAGCACCAGCGCCACACCGAAAAGGCTGCCTTCGTGGCCGACGACATCGCTGACGACGTCGGCGCGCGCGATGCCGACCGACACCACGGTGGCGGCGACAATGGTGGACAGCGCGAGCCCGACGATCGCGACCAACTCGGCGAACGCGACGGTACGGCGTTCCGTGCCGAGCGGGCGGCCGGACGGGGCCTTGAAACCGGTGCTTTCAATGGGCGTGGGCATCATCGACCTATAACGAATCGCTTGTCCAATTGTTCCATCTATGGAGCGGGATGCCGGCGGCCGTTCGACCCCATTGCGGCAAAGCCCGTTAGGAACTGCGGCGTTTTCGTGATTATGGTGAACAAAAGGTAAATCTGGGGTTCACTCGGCCGCACTGAGCTTGTCCGGGTGCCACTCCATGGTGACGTGGCCGGGTTCCGCGGCCACGCGGTCGAGCCATCGGCGAGTGGCCGGGAAACGCGCGAGATCGAAGTCGCATTGGTTGGCGACATGGGTGAAGGCGTAGAGCGCGATGTCGGCGATGGTGAAGCGGTCGGCGACGAAAAAGTCGCGGCTGGCGATATGCATCTCCATGACGCCGAGCGCACGATAGCCGTTTTCCATCCAGTCCTCGAGCGCGTGCCGCTGCAATTCGCGCCCGCCCTTGATCAGCGCCAGCCAGAAATAGGCGGCGCCGATATTGGGCTCCAGGCTGTGCTGCTCGAAGAACATCCATTGCAGCGCTTCGGCGCGTTCGATGCGGTCTTCCGGCGCCAGCGTCGTGCCACCGGCGACGTACCAGAGAATCGCATTCGATTCGGCGAGATAGCGGCTGGGCGCGACTTCCAAGAGCGGAATTTGCCCGCTCGGATTCTTGGCGAGGAATTCAGGCGTGCGGCTGGCGCCTTGCAGGATGTCCACTTCCACCAAATTGAACGGAATCCCGAGCCGGGCCAGCGCCAGGCGGACCTTGTAGCTGTTGCCGGAACGCTGATCCGAATAGAGCGTGTACATCCAATACCCCGAAGCGGCCCTCGCGACGACTAAGGCAGGCAGAGTCCGGCAATTACAAGGCCGCGCTGCGCAACGCGTTGCCAAATTCGTGACGCGTTGCAGCAAATATTGCGCGCGAAATACTCTAATAAAAAAATATTTATTCTGCGGCTGCGCGGTGCGCGTGGGCGTATTCTAACAAAGCATCGTCATCGACCGGCACGATCGGGGTGAAGTCGCGATGCGCGATGAATTCCGGCCGCGTGAACTTGGTGATGTGGTTCGAGCAAGCGCACAGCGTGAGATAGACGATCTTGCGCGGGTAGGGCGTGATGTTGGGCGGCGAGGCGTGCACCATGTTGCCGTGGAACATCAGCACCGAGCCGGGCTTGCCGGTGGGCGCCACGATGCCGGCGCCGTCGGCGGTTTCCGCTTCGGCGGCGAGCCGCGTCACCGTTTCCTTGTCGAGCGTCCATAACGGATAGGACGTGGTGAGCTTGTCGTGGCCGGCGGCGAACACGCCTTGCTTGTGGCTTTTCGGAATGAGTAGCAGCGGGCCGTTGATCGGCATCACTTCGTCGAGGAACACCGCGATGTTCATGGCGCGCGCATCCGGCATGCCGTCGTCGCGTTGCCAGGTGCCGTAGTCCTGGTGCCACTGCCACACGTCGCCTTCGAAGGCGGCCTTGGCGTTGAGCTTGAACTGGTGGACGTAGACGTCCTCGCCGAACAATTGCCGCAACGGTTCGATCAGGCGAGGATGGCGTGCCAAGAGCCCGAACACTTCGCTGAAGGTGTGCGCGGCGAAGGCCGTGCGCGGGGCGCCGGTCTTCTCGCGCCAGACTTCCGGGCGATCGAGCTTGAGGATGTTCTCGGCTTCGGCGCGCAGCAGCGCGATCTCTTCTTCGGAGAAGCAGTTGGGGAAAAAGACGTAGCCCTGCTCGTCGAAGGCGCGAAGCTGTTCGGCGTTGAGCTGCATGAGCGGCGCTCCCTGTTGCGGTGGCGGCCTTTGAGTCGGCTCTTGCACTCTATTCTAGAGGACGTGGGGCTAAATTCCAGAGTCGCGGCGCGCCACATTCATTTTTGGCGCGGCGCAGCAAAAAGATTAACGCCAGCAACATCATTGGAACCGCTAGCGGAATAAGCGTTGCTTGTGGAATCGAGCGGGCGACCAGTGGAACTATCCACAGCCCCGCAAGAATTGATTTCTCATAAGCGCCGAACCCGCGCGCGATGCCATCGGCCGAGAGGTAAGCGATTGCCGCGTCGAACGTCAGCCGCTGCTTGCCGGAGACGAGACCATATTGTCGGTAGCGAGTGGTGCCCGTGTCTCGTGCGCTCGCTCGACAACGGCTTTGGCGGCGGCGAGCGAAAGCCATGCGATGACGAGGCCAGCCAAGACGTCGGTAAAATAATGTCCGCCATCGATCGGGATCGACACCAGCATCACAATGTTTAGCGCGAGGCCGAGCCAGCGCAGCACCGGCAGCGGCCACAGCCCGGCGATCAGGATCACCGCCAGCGCCGCGTGCAGGCTTGGAAAGTGATGATGCCGGCGGCGGCGCGAAACGCTAGCGGGAGGTGGCGAGGTCGGCAACCGCGTCCAGCGCGGCGCGCGGCTGGACGCTAAGCCGGCCGACCACAGCGCGGGCGGCGACCAGCGCGAAGACGGCAATCACGATGCCGGCGAACATGTCGGTAAAATAGTGGGAGCCGTCGACCGGGATCGACACCATCATCAGCGCGTTCAGCCCCAGACCGATCCAGCGCAGCACTGGAAGCGACCACATCGCGACAGCAAGAATGAGAGCCATCGCGGCATGCAGGCTCGGGAAGGTGATGATGCCCTCGGCGCCGGTAGCCATCAGCAGACGGAAGCTGCCGTCGCGCAGGCCGAGGAAGACCGGCCAACTCGATGCGCTCGGCGGCAGTTGCGCGCCGGCGGAGCCCTTCAATCCGTGCAGCAGCCAGACGCCTTCCGCCGGCCATAGCGCCGAGATCGCAATCGTCATCAGCGCGGCGAAGATGAAGGCGAGCACGAACACGCGCAGGCCCTCGAACCGACCGGCCATCGACAGCGCGAGCACGACCACCAAAGTCTGTGGCATCAGGCTCAAGTAAACATGGCGCAGCACGAATGAGGCGGAGGCATGGACTTTGAGCCAGCCCAGCAGTCCGAACCAGTCGAGCCCGAGCGCTTTATCGGCGGCCTCGAACCAATGGTCGTAGAGCGGGAAATTGAAGCTGGCGGCGAGATAAGACAACGGAGCGCCGACGGCGGAAAAGGCGACGATCTGCGCCGTCGAGCCGAGCGCGGAGGCCAGCCGCGGGTCGGGCCGCCGCACCTGGTAGAAAGTTTGGCCGGCTGCGAAGAGGCCGGCGGCCACAGCCGGCATCGAGAACGAGCGCCACTGTAGGTGGAAGTCGGACAGCGCGGTGGCGGCGAGCACGGTAGCCGCGACCGCAGCGATCATCGCCCAGATGGTGCCGTCCAGTTGGCGCAATCCCGCCGGATGGGAGTTCATGGGCAATAGTTAGCATCCCGCAGGTTGCTGGCGGGTTAATCCGATACCGAAAATGCCGGTATCCGCCGGGGGTTCCAGGGGTTCGCGACCGATAGCGGAAGGCGATGGTAGCTATCGATTTTCTTCAACGAAGGGCCTCTTGCTGGACTCGCCCCCGGGCATTACGACAGGAGCCGCAGCGGCCGGCACGGCATGATTTGGAGACTTTCGATGGCTTTCCTCGCGGACCAGCTCAAGCGCGTCAAACCGTCGGCGACCATCGCCGTCACCGACAAGGCGCGCGCGCTCAAAGCGGCGGGCCGCAACGTCATCGGCCTGGGTGCTGGCGAGCCGGATTTCGACACGCCCGACAACATCAAGGAAGCGGCGATCAGGGCGGTCCGCGACGGCAGGGCGGCCAAGTACACCAATGTGGACGGCATCGCCGAGCTCAAGGACGCCATCGTCAAGAAATTCAAGCGCGAGAACGGTCTCGACTATAAGCCGTCGCAGATTTCGGTCGGCACCGGCGGCAAGCAGGTGCTGTACAACGCGTTCGTCTCGACGCTCAATCCGGGCGACGAAGTGATCTTCGCCGCGCCCTATTGGGTGAGCTATTTCGACATGGTGTTGCTCGCCGGCGGCGAGCCGGTGGCGGTCGAGACCTCGATGGCGGCCGGATTCAAGTTGACGGCGGCGCAGCTCGAACGCGCCATCACGCCGAAGACCAAATGGGTGCTGCTCAACTCGCCGTCGAACCCGTCGGGCGCGGCCTATACGCGCGCCGAATTGAAGGCGCTCACCGACGTGTTGGTGAAACACCCCGAGGTGCATGTCATGACCGACGACATGTACGAGCACCTGGTCTACGACGACTTTAAGTTCACCACGCCGGCGCAGATCGAGCCGGCGCTCTATCCGCGCACGCTCACCATCAACGGCTGCTCCAAGGCCTATTGCATGACCGGCTGGCGCATTGGTTACGCGGGAGGTCCGGAGCCGTTGATCAAGGCGATGGCGATGGTGCAGTCGCAATCGACCTCGAACCCGGCGGCGGTGTCGCAATGGGCCGCGGTGGAGGCGCTCACCGGGCCGCAGGATTTCATCGCCAAGCACAACAAGATTTTCAAGGAGCGGCGCGACCTGATCGTGTCCATGCTCAACCAGGCGAACGGCATCAAGTGCCCGACGCCAGAAGGCGCGTTCTACGTCTATCCGTCCTGCGCCGGCACCATGGGCAAGACCGCGCCGACCGGCAAGAAGCTGGCGACCGACGAAGATTTCGTCACCGAATTGCTCGAAGCCGAAGGCGTCGCGGTGGTGCAAGGAACGGCATTCGGGCTTGGCCCCGCGTTCCGCATTTCCTATGCGACCAAGACCGAGGACCTGGAAGAAGCCGGCCGGCGTATCCAGCGCTTTTGCGGGAATTTGAAGTAGCGGCAGGTCGCCGCGGCAAACGTGTTACGCGGCCTACCGCGTGAGCCGGCCGCGCTTTTGACTTCGCCTTCGGTTCCGCTCACAATTGCGCAAGCAGGGCACAATCACAGAGGGGGGATGCATGCGTCGCATTTTCTTAAGCTTAGGCATTATGGCATTTGGCTTCGTCACAGCCATCGGTGGCGCGGCCGCGCAGGATCGAATCAAAGCCGGCACGCTGGTCTGCGATGTTTCCGGCGGCCTCGGCATGATCATTGGCTCGAAGAAGGGCGTGCAATGCCTGTTCAGCCCAAGTCAGCAGGGCCCAGCCGAAGGATATATTGGCTCGATCACCAAGCTCGGCCTCGACATCGGCGCGACAACGGCCGGACAGATGGTGTGGGCGGTCTACGCGCCGTCGTCGTACGGCCCGGGCATCCTTGCCGGCGTCTACACCGGCGCGACGGCTGAAGCGACCATCGCGGTCGGTCTCGGCGGCAACGCGCTGGTCGGCGGTTCCAACCGCACAGTCGCGCTGCAGCCCTTGTCGGTGACGGGCCAGACCGGTCTCAACCTCGCGGCCGGCGTCGCCTCGCTCGAATTGCGGCCGGAGCGCTGAAGAAAAACTTCACGACAACATTTACGGCCGCCTGCGGGAGGCCGTTTCGTTTAGTGCGTCATCGCCTCTTGCCAGTCGCGCGCACTACTGCGACGATGCCGTGACAGGGCCGGGATATTGGTCCGACCTCCCGGCCGGCAAGGGAGGTATTTATGGGACAGAACGACACGGGTCCCAACGTCATAAAAAATAAGGGTCCACGGTGCATCGCGCTGGTGGGCCCGTTTCAAAGCGGCAAAACCACATTGTTAGAAGCAATTCTCGCGCGCACCGACGCGGTGCAGCGGCAAGGCACGGTGGACGCGGGTACCACCGTCGGTGACGCCAGCAAGGAAGCCCGCAGTCACAAGATGAGCGTCGAGGCTTCGGTCGCCACCGCCACGTTCATGGGCGACAGCTACACCTTCATCGATTGTCCCGGCTCGGTCGAATTCATTCATGACATGCGCAGCGTTCTGCCGGCAGTCGACGCCGCGGTCGTGGTCTGCGAGGCCGACGAAAAGAAAGTGCCGCAGCTGCAATTAATCCTGCGCGAGCTGGAAGACCAGAACATTCCGCACTTTCTGTTTCTCAACAAGATCGACAAGGCCGACAAGCGCGTGCGCGAGACGCTCAAGCTCCTGCAGCCGGCCTCGCGTGTGCCGCTGCTGCTGCGCCAGATTCCGATCTGGAACGGCGATCTCATCGCCGGTTTCGTCGATCTCGCGCTCGAGCGCGCCCATGTCTACAAGGAGTACGCGCCGTCCGAGGTGATCGAGTTGAAGGGCGAGGACGCCGAACGCGAGAAGGAAGCGCGCTTCACCATGTTGGAGACGCTGGCCGATCACGACGACGAACTGATGGAACAGTTGCTCGAGGACATCCCGCCGCCGCGCGACAAGGTGTTTGACGATCTGGCCAAGGAACTGCGCGATCGCCTGGTCGTTCCGGTTCTTCTTGGTGTTGCGACCCGCTCGAACGGCGTGCTGCGCCTGCTCAAGGCGCTGCGCCATGAAGCGCCCGGCGTAGCGGAGACCGTCGCGCGCCTCGGCGCCAAAATCGGAAACTTGACCGGCAACGATCCGCTGGCGCTGGTGCTCAAGACCTTCCACACCACCCACGGCGGCAAAATGTCGATCGCGCGGCTGCTGGCGGGACAAGCCGGCGACGGCACGACTTTCAATACACCGGAAGGCGAGGCCGGCCGCGTGTCCGGCGTGTTCAAGGTCATGGGCCAGCATTTCGAGAAGCGTGGGCAGGCGGTGGCCGGCGAGACCGTCGCCTTCGGCAAGCTCGATCACGCCAAGACCGGCGACACGCTGTCCGCCGGCAAGCAAGCGCATGCGGCGCTGGTCGACGTGAAACCCTATGCGCCGGTGCTGGCGCTCGCGGTGCAGGCCAAGGAGCGCAAAGACGACGTCAAACTCGGCGCCGCCTTCACCAAGCTCACCGAAGAAGATCCTTCACTTACCGTCGTGCATAACGCCGAGAGCCACGAAGTGGTGATCTGGGGGCAGGGCGAAATGCATCTGCGCGTCGCCGCCGAGCGGCTCGGCGACCGTTACGCGGTGCCGGTTTCGACGCGGCCGCCTTCGGTCGGCTACAAAGAGACCATCCGCAAGCCGGTCACCGTGCGCGGCCGGCACAAGAAGCAGTCCGGCGGCCACGGCCAGTTCGGCGACACCATGCTGGAGATCAAGCCGCTGCCGCGCGGCTCCGGCTTCAAGTTCGAGGACCGCATCACCGGCGGCGTGGTGCCGCGCAACTACATCCCGGCGGTGGAGGAGGGCGTGCTCGATGGACTCAAGCACGGCCCGCTCGGCTTCCCGGTGGTCGATATCCAGGTGGCGCTGATCGACGGCTCCTACCACACGGTGGATTCCTCCGACATGGCGTTCCGCATCGCCGGCCGCGTTGGCATCGCCGAAGGCTTGCCGCAGTGTCAGCCGGTGCTGCTGGAGCCGATCTATCTGGTCGAGATCGTCTGCCCGACCGACGCCACCGCGAAGATGAATGCCATCCTGGCGGGACGGCGCGGCCATATCCTAGGCTTCGATACCCGCGAGGGCTGGCAAGGCTGGGACACGGTGCGCGCGCAGATGGCTGAAGCCGAGATTGGCGACCTCATCATCGAGGTGCGCTCGGCCACCGCCGGCGTCGGCTCGTTCGCCTTCAAGTTCGACCACATGGCCGAACTGACGGGCCGCACCGCCGACCAGATCATCGCGGCGAAAAGGGCGGCGGAGTAGGACCGCTCCCGCATCCGTGATTTGCCAGTGAGGGCATCGCGCTTTACCCCTTGAGCCACGATTCCGAGGGGTGTTGCCATGCACGTTATCCGCCGCCGCGGCTGGGAAATTCCCGAACGCCTCGCCACGCCCGAGCATTTGCTCTTCAATCGCCGGGCATTTTTGGCGGGCGGGGCGAGCGCCTTGGCGCTGGCGCCGGGGATCGCGGCCGCGCAGCGCGTCACCGACCTCGCCACGCTGCCGGACCCGACCGCCGACCTTTATCCGGCCAAGCGCAACGAGAAATACGTGCTCGACCGCCCGATCACCGACGAGAAGATCAACGACCATTACAACAATTTCTACGAGTTCAATTCGTCCAAGGAAGTCTCCGAACAGACGCAACTGCTGCCGATCCGGCCGTGGACGGTGAAAATCGACGGCCTGGTCGAGAAGCCGTTCGAGATCGGCATTGACGACTTGATCCGCAAGATGGCGCTGGAGGAGCGCACCTACCGCCACCGCTGCGTCGAGGCCTGGAGCATGGCAATCGCCTGGACCGGGTTCCCGCTCGCCAAGCTGGTCGCGCTCGCCAAGCCGCTCGGCTCGGCAAAATATGTGCGCATGGAGACCTTCATGAACCCGAAGGTCGCGCCTGGCGAGCGGATGACCTGGTTCCCATGGCCTTATGTCGAAGGCCTCACCATGGCTGAGGCGACCAACGAAGTCGCCTTCATCGCGACCGGCGCCTATGGCCATCCGATGAGCAAGCAGCACGGCGCGCCGTTGCGCCTCGCGGTGCCGTGGAAATACGGTTTCAAGTCGATCAAGTCGATTGTGCGCTTCAGCTTCGTCGAGCAACAGCCGAAGGGCTATTGGCAAGCCTTACAGGATTCCGAATACGGCTTCTGGGCCAACGTCAATCCGGCGGTGCCGCACCCGCGCTGGAGCCAGGCGACCGAGGAAGTGATCGGTACCGGCGAGCGCCGGCCGACGCTGCTGTTCAACGGCTACGGCGACTACGTCGCCGGCATCTACAAAGGCCTGGAAAAAGAGCGGCTGTGGGCGTGAGCTTCGCCTCTCAATAGCCCATGCGGCCGTACATCCGCGCTGCGATCGCGATGAATACGACGGTTACGGCCGCCAATACTCCGAAATCGAGCGGCAATCCGTAATCCGATACTGCCCCGACGAGCATCAGCGACCGCAAGGCATCGACCTCGTAGGTCAGTGGATTGACATGCGACACCGCGCTCAGCCACGGCGGCATGAGCGACAATGGATAGATGGCGTTGCTGGCGAAAAAGATCGGCATGGTCAGCACTTGACCGATCCCCATGAACCGCTCGCGCGTCTTGACAATACAGGCGATGATCAACGACAGCGTCGAGAACAATCCCGAGCCCAGCACGATGGCGGCGGCGACGCCGACGATCTTGAGTGGATTGAGATCGATGCCGACGCCAAGGGCGAGCGCAAGAGCGTACACGATCAGTGCCTGCGACAATGCCCGCACGCCGGCCGAAAGGGCCTTGCCGAGCACCAGCGCGGAACGCGGGGCGGGGCTGACAAGGTAACGCTGCAAGACGCCGAGATCGCGCTCCCAGATCGTCGAGATGCCGTAAAAGATCGCTACAAACAGCGCGCTTTGCGCCAGAATGCCGGCGGCGAGGAAGTCGAGATACGGTATATTGCCCGGCGCGACACCGCGAACTCGCGCCATGACCTCGCCGAAAAGCATCAGCCATAGGACCGGCTGGACCGCGCGGGTGAGCAGTTCGAACGGATCGTGGTATAGCTTCTGCACTTCGGCGGCAGCGACCGCAAAAGTCTGGGTCGCATAATCGCCGAGCACCCGGCTGATGGACCTGTCAACCATGCTCACGGGCTGCCCGGCGTGCTCGTCTAACCTCGCCATAGCTATCCTCCGTTTCGCTGTCACCGGCTGACGTGACCAACCGGATAAAGACATCGTCGAGCGTGGCGTCGGGGCCGACGCGGGCCTTCAATTCGGTGGGCGTGCCGACGGCTACGATCCGGCCGCGGTCGATGAGCGCGATCCGATCGCAGAATGCGTTGATCTCATCCATCAGATGCGACGACACGATCATCGTCCGCTGGAATTTGTCCCGGAGTTCGAGGACGCGCTCCCACACCGTCTCGCGCGCGCCGGGGTCGAGGCCGACCGTGGGCTCGTCGAGGAAAAGCACCGGCGGACGATGCAGTAGGCTCTGGGCGATCTCCAGCCGCCGGATCATTCCGCCGGAATATTGCCCGACCAAATGATGTGCGACCTCGGACAGCCCCATGCGCGTGAGCGCGCCGGTGATGCGTTGCATCCGTTCCGCCCGGGGGACGACGTAGAGGCGCGCCGAAAGCAGCATGTTCTCGATGCCGGTCAGCGAGCCGTCGGCTGAGAGGAGTTGTGGGACGTAACCGATATGTCGTCGTACCTCGGCGGACTGACGAACGATATCGCAACCGGCGACGGTGGCTGATCCCGCGGTCGGGGGCAGCAATGTCGTCAGCATCTTGATGAGCGTGCTCTTGCCTGCCCCGTTCGGGCCGATCAGGCCGAAAATCTCGCCTTGATTGACCGTCAGCGTCACGCGATCGACCGCCGTCAGATCGCCGAACGTTCGGGTGAGCGCGGTCGTTTGGAGCACAATATCGGGAACTCCAGCACTCGTTTTATCGTCCGGCATGCGCACGTCCTTCCGCACTGTTCATCATCAATATAGCAGACCGGGAGGCGCCGCGGCGCCCGTTGCTAACCTTCGACGGCTACAGCGAATACGTCGCCGGGATCTACAAAGGCCTCGAAAGCGAGCGGCTAGGGGCTTGAGCCGGTATCGGCGTAGCCTGCACACGCGATTTTGAGGAACGGAAATCGCCAGGCTGAGTTAAGCTAGCTCATTCGTGGCTCGTTGGGACGACCGAAGCCGGCGAACGGTTTCTTTGTCATCTCAGCGCGTGCCGCGTCCACCTGAACACCGGGTTTCACGAGGCCATCATGGCGCATTCGCATATTCTGCTCGGCGCTGGCGCAATGCCGGCGCAACCGTCCATTCGGCGCATCGACTTCGCCGATCTCAAGGATGCGCTTGCCAAGGGCGTCGACGATTTCGTGGCTATGCCGACGCACGCCATGTTCCTGTGCGCGATCTATCCGATCATCGGCTTGCTGCTGGCGCGGCTGGCATTCGGCTATTCGATCTTGCCGCTGCTCTATCCTCTGGCGAGCAGTTTCGCCCTGATCGGGCCGCTGGCCGCGCTCGGGCTCTACGAACTGAGTCGGCGCCGCGAAGCCGGGTTGGCCGGTTCGGCGACCCACGCCTTCGACGTGTTGCGATCATCGTCGATCGGGGCGATCGCCGCGCTCGGCATTCTGCTGCTGTTGGTTGTCGGCGTTTGGCTGGCGATCGCCAACGCGATCTATGTCGCGGATTTCGGCTATGCATCGCCGGCATCGCTTGGCCAATTTATCCATGACGTACTGACCACGCGTCCCGGTTGGAATCTCATCATCGTGGGGAATGCCGTCGGCTTCTGTTTCGCCGTCGTCGTGCTGACGATCAGCGTGGTCTCGTTCCCCTTGCTGCTCGATCGCGATGTCGGCGCTGCGGTCGCGTTGCTCACCTCGATCCGGGCGGTCGTCGAAAATCCGCTGACCATGGCGATGTGGGGTTTGATCGTCGCGGTCTTGCTGGCGCTCGGTTCACTGCCGTTTTTCCTGGGGCTGACCGTCGTGCTCCCGGTGCTCGGGCACGCGACCTGGCACCTCTATCGCAAAGTGGTCGAGCCCGCGGCGAGCCCGCGGCCGGATTTCCGCGAGGAACCGCCGGGCCGGCGTTACGCGGCCGACTTCCCGGCCAATCTGTTCCCCTGGGCGCGCTAGAACCGGGAAGGGGCGTTTGCCGCGCCCCTTCCGCCGTCTTCGCTCAATTCCTATCTCGCAAGGAACGCCAACCAGCGTGACTTGGAGGGTTTCTTGCGCGCATTTGTTGTCTTGCTTGTCGCCGGCTTCACGGCGCTGAGTGCTTTGTCCGCGGCCGCGGCGGAAGAGCCGGACCTCATCTTCAAACGCTCGACGGTGCTCAAGTGGCTGACGCCGAACGACAAACTTGCGACCTATGGGCTAGACGATCCCGAGGTCGAGGGCGTGGCCTGTCATTTCACCGTGCCCGAGCGCGGCGGCCTGAAAGGCTGGATCGGCGTGGCGGAGGAAGTCTCCGATATTTCGCTCTCCTGCCGGCAGATCGGGCCGATCCATTTCAAGGCCAAATTCGCGCAGGGCGAGGACGTATTCCGCAAGCGCCGCTCGTTATTCTTCAAGAAGATGCAGATCGTGCGCGGCTGCGACACCAAGCGCAACGTGCTGGTCTATATGGTCTACAGCGACCGCCTGATCGAAGGTTCGCCGAAGAATTCCACCTCGACCGTGCCGATTCAGCCCTGGGGCGCTGACGGCAGCGTGCAAAAATGTGCGGACTGGGTCGAAAAATAATTTGTCGGGCTTGATCTGGCGTTCTTAAAAAACAGGTATGATGGTGTGGGGGCAAAAGGAGATTGCCATGTCCGCCAACCAACCCGATATCGCCGGAATTCAACGCGCCGTCGCCAACACCCTGCACGAGCATTGGGTGCTGTTTCTCGTCGAGGGCGTCGTGCTGCTGGTGCTCGGCGCAACCGCCATTGCCCTGCCGCCGCTCGCCACACTGGCGCTGACCATCGTCATCGGCTGGCTGTTTCTAGTCAGCGGCGTCGTGGGTCTGTGGACCACGTTCATGATGCGCCGGGCGCCGGGCTTCTGGTGGTCGCTGATCTCCGCCGTGCTCGGCATCGTCGTTGGCCTGTTGCTGCTGGCGCGGCCGATCTCGGGGGCATTCTCGCTGACCCTCGTGCTGGTCGTCTTCTTCGTGATGGAGGGCGTTGCCTCCATCATGTTCGCGCTCGATCACAGGCGCGAACTGTCCGGCCAATGGGGCTGGATGCTGGTGAGCGGCATCGTCGATCTGGTGCTGGCCGCGTTCGTCTTCATCGGCCTGCCGAGCACAGCGGCCTGGGCGATCGGGCTTTTGGTCGGCATCAACATGGTGTTCGGCGGCTCGGCGCTGATCGCCATGGCGCTACACGCGCGCAAGGCGGCTTAGTTTTCGCGCCAGATCCCCGTTCGTTCCCGCGCAAGCGGGAATCCAGTTCTTAGCGAGCATCAGAAAATTGCTGCCCGGGTTTCCGTTTGTGCGGCGACGATCGGGATTTGGCGATTGCGGGGATGATGACTTACCATATGAATGAAACTGAATGAAACCGCGCCGGTCCGGCCGGGGCCGGAAATTGGAGCGAGATATGCCGACGGATATCCCGGCCGATCAAGCCGATATCGACAATGCTGATATCGAGGAGGTTGAGAGCAAGATCGTCAAGGCGATGCACGAGCACTGGCGGCTTTATCTGGGCGAAGGCGCCGGCTTGCTGATCCTCGGGCTGATCGCTGTTGCCGTGCCGTCGCTGACGACGCTGGCCGAGACGATTTTGTTCGGCTGGCTGTTCATGGTCAGCGGCGTCATCGGGCTGTTCACGACATTCTGGATGCGTGGTATGCCCGGCTTCAGGTGGTCATTGGCCTCGGCGGTCCTCGCCATTCTGGCCGCCATCTGGCTCTTGGCCAAGCCGATCGCCGGCCCACTGACGCTGACCGCTGTCCTTATCCTATTCTTTCTGCTCGAGGGCATTTCCTCCGTCATGTTCGCCATCGACCACAGGCGCGAGCTGTCGGGCCAATGGGAGTTCATGCTGTTGAGCGGCCTGGTCGATCTGGTGCTGTGCGTGATGATTGCCACCGGGCTGCCGAGCACGGCGGTCTGGGCGCTCGGGCTTCTGGTTGGCATCAATATGGTGTTCGGCGGCGTTGCGCTGATCGCGATGGCGCTGCATGCAAGGAGCGAAGCGCAAGGTTTACTCGCTGCCTAGACGCTCCGCGAGCCGCCGGTCATAGTCGAGCACGGCTTGCAGCAGCACTTGCGCGCCGGCCGCGCAATGCTCCTTGGATGAATATTCCGCCTCGTTGTGGCTGATGCCGTCCTTGCACGGCACGAAGATCATCGCCGCCGGCGCGACGCGCGACACGAAGGCGGCGTCGTGGCCGGCGCGCGAGATCATGTCGCGGGCGGAGTAGCCGGAAATCTTCGCCGCCGTGCGCACGGCGGCGACGCAGCCGGCGTCGAATTGCACCGCCGGCTCGGCCGAAATGGTCTTGATCGCAATTTCTAGGCCAAGTTCGCGGCCAATGCCGCGAGCCTGGGCGGCAATCTCTTGTTCAATGCGATCGATCACGGCGGCGTCGGGATCGCGCAGGTCCATGGTGAGAAACACCTCGCCGGGCACCACGTTGGGCGAGCCGGGCTTCACCTCGAGTATGCCGACCGTGCCGACCGCGGAGGGGAATTGTCGCGCGGACCGGTTGACTGACTCGACCACGCGGGCGGCGCCGAGCAGCGCGTCATGACGGCGCGGCATCGGCGTCGTGCCGGCGTGGGTGTCCTGGCCGATAATGGTCATTTCGTACCAGCGCATCGCCTGCACGCCGGTGACGATGCCGATGTCCTTGCCTTCGGCCTCGAGATAGGGGCCCTGCTCGATGTGCAGTTCAAAAAAGGCCGACAGGCTGTGCTCGCCGCAACGCTGCGCGCCACGATAGCCGATTTTGTCGAGCGCGCCGCCGAAGGTTTCGCCGCCGCGGTCGGCGCGGGCGCAGGCCCAGTCGCGGCCGTAGACGCCGGCGAACACGCCGGAGGCGATCATCGACGGCGCGAAGCGGGCGCCTTCCTCGTTGGTCCAGTTGACGACCTCGATGGGCGCGAAGGTTTCGTAGCCGGCGCGGTGCAGGGTGTGCAGGGCCTCCAGCGCGGCGAGCACGCCAAGCGCGCCGTCGAATTTGCCGCCGGTCGGCTGGGTGTCGAGATGGCTGCCCATCGCGATCGGCGGAATGTCGGCGCGCTGGCCGGGACGCCGCGCGAACATGCTGCCCATGTCGTCGACGGTGACCGTGCAGCCGAGCGCTTGCGCCTGCGCCTTGAACCAGTCGCGCACCTCGCGATCGAACTCGGTCAGCGTCAGCCGGCAGATGCCGCCCTTCGGCGTCGCGCCGATCTTGGCGGTCAGCATCAGGTTGCCCCACAGCCGCTCGGCGTCGATGGTTAGGTTTTTGATTTGGCGATCAACCATCGACGATCGCCACCGCCCGCGTCCAGCCGGCGGAGCCGCCGCGCACTTTTATCGGAAAACAGCTCACCATGAAGCCGGTGGAGGGCAGTTCTTCGAGATTGTGCAGCTTCTCGATATGGCAATAGCCGATCTCGCGCCCGGCGCGATGACCTTCCCAGATCAGCTTGGGATCGCGGGTCTCGGCGTATTTTTTCATGGTGTAGATGAAGGGCGCGTCCCAGCTCCAGCCGTCGGTGCCGGTGACGCGCACGCCGCGCTCGAGCAGATAGAGCGTGGCCTCGCGGCCCATGCCGCAACCCTTGGCGACGTAATCGGGGCGGCCATAGGCTTCGCCTGCGGACGTGTTCACCACCACGATTTCGAGCGGCGAGAGCGTGTGGCCGATGCGCTTGAGCTCGGCCTCGACGTTCGCCGCAGTCGCCACGTAGCCGTCGGGGAACTTGCGGAAGTCGAGCTTCACTCCGGGCTGCAGGCACCAGTCCAGCGGCACCTCGTCGATGGTGATGGCGCGCTTGCCGTGATCCATGGTTGAGGCGAAGTGATAAGGCGCGTCCAGATGGGTGGTGCAATGGGTCGACAGCCGCACCCATTCGAAGCCCCAGCCTTCGCCGTCGGGCAGGTCGTCCTTTTTCAGGCCGGGAAAGAATTTGAGGACGTCGGCGGCCGTCGCCTGATGGTCGAGGTATTCGATCTTGGGGCCGTATCCGGGTGGGTCGGCGGCCACGTCGTTTTCGAGCGGAACGGAGATGTCGATGATCTTGCGCGGCATGTCGCTATGACCGATGTTCAGGAGACAAACTGATGCCAGTCTCAATCACGACAACGACACTGTCCAGGAGGTAAGGATGCCGGCCTATTGGGTTGCACGTTCGAAAATCAACGATCCGATCGAGTACAAGAAATACACCGACCTGGTGCCCGCCATCATCGCCAAGTTCGGCGGCAAGGTGCTGGCGCGCGGCGGCAAGTTTCAGATCATGGAAGGGCCGCACAAATTCCACCGCTTCATCGTGATCGAATTTCCGACCCTGGAGCAGGGCGTCGCCTGCTTCACGTCGCCGGAATACGACAAAGCCGCGGCCTTCCGGCGCAGCGGCGCCGGCGAGGTCGAAACCATCATGGTGGAGGGGGTTTAGCCCACGTCTGCCCACCAGCGACCCTCTAGCGCGTGGCTGTAAATTGCGGATATGATGACAAAAAACAAACATCAACCAGGGAGGAAATAATGCTGCGTTATTTCAAATCGGGGGCATCTGCTTCGGTTGTCGGGGCGGCTGTCGCCCTGATCGCCGGCGCGCTGTTCGTCGTATCCGCCAGCGCGCAAAATAAGGAGCCGATCAAGATCGGCTTCAGCATGGCGTTGACCGGACCGCTCGGGCCAAACGGCAACCAAGCGCTGCTCGGCATGAATATCTGGGCGGAAGAGATCAACGCCAAGGGCGGTCTGCTCGGGCGTCCGGTCAAGCTCGTCTACTACGACGATCAGAGCAATCCGTCGACCGTGCCGGGCATTTACACCAAGCTGCTCGACGTCGACAAAGTCGATCTGGTGCTCAGCCCCTATGCGACGAACATGATTGCGCCGGCCATGCCCGTCGTCATGCAGAAGGGCAAGGTCTTCATCAGCCTGTTCGGCTTGGCGGTGAACCACGAATTCAAGTATCCGAAATACTTCTCGATTCTGCCGAGCGGGCCGACGCCGCGGACGACCTTCACCGAGGGCTTCTTCCAGGTGGCGGCGGCGCAGAATCCGAAGCCGAAGACGGTCGCGCTGGCGGCCGCCGACGCGGAATTCTCCAAGAATTCGTGCGACGGCGCACGCGAAAACTCCAAGAAGTTCGGCTTGAAGATCGTCTACGACAAGACCTATCCGCCGAGCACCGCCGACTTCTCGCCGATCGTGCGCGCCATTCAGGCGGCCAACCCGGATCTCGTGGTGGTCTGCTCCTATCCGCTCGACTCGGTCGGCATGGTGCTGGCGGCCAAGGAAGTCGGCCTAAAGCCGAAGATGTTCGGCGGCGCCATGGTCGGACTGCAGGCCACGGTGTTCAAGAACAAGCTCGGCCCGGCGCTCAACGGCATCGTCAACTACGAGACGTGGGTACCGGAAGACAAGTTGATGTTCCCGCAGACCAAGGAATTCTTCGCCAAATACCAGTCGCGGGCTCCGGCGCTGAAGATCGATCCGCTCGGTTATTACCTGGGCGGCTGGGGCAACGCCTATATCGATATCCTCGGCCAGGCGGTCGCCGCGACCAAGAGCCTCGACGACAACAAGCTCGCCGACTACATTCGCACGCACGACTTCAAGACCGCGATGGGCGACATCAAATTCGGCAAAGAAGGCGAATGGGCCAAGGCGCGCTGGATGCAGGTGCAGTATCACGACATCAAGCAGGGCGCCGGCTTGGATACCTGGAAGGGCATGAGCTATCAGACCGTGCTCACCCCGCCGCAATTGGCGACCGGCAAGGTGATCTATCCGATGCAGAAGGCCGAATAACGCCCTGACGGCCCACGCTCACAACAACGGCGCGGGAGCCATCCCGCGCCGTTTTCGTTTGCCGGTCACATGCCCAGATAAAACTGGCGGATCAGGTCATTGTTGTTGAGCTCGTCGGCCGAGCGGCCCTCAAAGGCGATCTTGCCGTGCACAATGACATAGCCACGGTCGGCAATGCGGATGGCCTGGGTGAAATTCTGCTCGGCCATCAGCACCGTGAGTTGGTAGTGCTCCTTGAGCTCCTTGATGGCGTCGATGGTGCGCGCGACCAGAAGCGGTGCCAGACCGACCGAGGGCTCGTCCACCATCAGAATGCGCGGCGCCAGCATCAATGCGCGGGCAAGCGCCAGCATCTGCTGCTCGCCGCCGCTCATCGAGCCGGCGAGTTGCCTGCGCCGCTCGGCCAGGCGCGGGAACGCCTGGAAGCAGAACTCCAGATTGCTCTTAATCTGCGCGCGCGCCTTGGGCCGGAACGCGCCCAGCAGCATGTTCTCTTCGACGGTCAGTTTCGGGAACAGGCGGCGGCCTTCCGGCACCAGTGCGATGCCGAGATCGACGATCTGCTCAGTCGGCATGCCGACGAGGTTATGCTTTTCGCCGTCGATTTCCGCCACGATGCGGCCGGCCACGGGGCGAAGAATGCCCATGATGCACTTCATCAGCGTGCTTTTGCCGTTGCCGTTGGTGCCGAGCAGGGCCACCGTCTCGCCGGCGTTCACCGTTATCGAGACGTCCTCGATCACCCGCACCGCGCCGTAGGCGGCGTGCACGCCTTCGATGGTGAGGCTACTGGCCAATGTATGCCCTCACCACATGTTCGTCGCGCACGACGTCTTCCGGCTTGCCGTCGGCGATCTTCTTGCCCGAAACGAGCACGGCGAGCCGCTGCGAGAAACTCATCACCGCGCTCATGATGTGCTCGATCAGGATGACGGTAATGCCGCGCTCGTTCAGCCGCACCAACAGCGCCAGGATATCATCGATCTCGGAATGCGACAGTCCGGCCATCGATTCGTCGGCAATCAGCAGCTTCGGTTCTGCCGCCATGGCGCGCGCGAGCTCGAGTTTGCGCATTTCGACCTGCGTCAGATCGCGCGGAATTTTCTTGGCCTTCGCCGCCAGCCCGACCATGTCGAGCAACTCATCGCAGCGTGCGCCGAGGTCGCTGTGAGCGTGCAGCATCCCCTCTCTTGCGCGCACGGTGTAGAGCAGGGGAATGCGCAGGTTGTCGGCCAGCGACATGCTGTGGAACGGGCGCGGCAGCTGGAAACTGCGGGCGACGCCGCGATGGGTCCGCTGATGGGCGGCCAATCCATCTATCACCTGGCCGTCGAAGCGCACCGAACCGGTTTCATTGCGCAATGTGCCGCAGATGCAGTTCACCAGCGTGCTCTTGCCCGAGCCGTTCGGTCCGATCAGGCCGAGCCGCTCGCCCGGCTGCACCTCGAGATCGATGCCGTCGAGCGCGACGAAGCCGCCGAACCGCTTGCCGATATTGTCGACGTGCAGCAGCGCGGTCATGGCGGGCCCCGGCGCAAGCGCTTCTGCACCAGCCCGATCAGGCCGTTCGGAGCGATGATGACAAAGGCAACCAGCATCAGGCCGACGATCAGCAGGTTGACCGCCGAGGAGATCGTCACCGTGGCATATTGCTGGGCGGAGCCGAGCAGAACGGCACCGACCAGCGGGCCGACCCAACTGGTGGTGCCGCCGATCATTGGCATGGCGATGGAATTGACCGCATAGTCCAAAGCGAAGGCAGACTGCGGTTGTAGATAACCGATGTAATAGGGAAACGGCGCGCCGGCCATGCCCATGAAGGCGCCGGAGAGCGTGGTAGCGATCAGTTTCAGCCGCAAAGTCGGCACGCCGCAGGCTTCCGCCGCCAGTTCGTCGTCGCGGATCGTGGCGAAACCGAAGCCAAGTTGCGAGCGCTCGATTGCGCGCGCCGCCGCCAGAGCGGCGACCGCCAGGATGAGCATCAGCACGAACAGATACACGATGTAGTTGACCTTCAGCCCAGCAAATTCCAGATTTTCCGGGTGGAGGATGTAGGCGCCGCGCGAGCCGCCGACAAAGTCCCAGTTAATCACCAGCGTCTGCACCACCACCGCCATCGCCAGCGTGGCAATGGAGAAGAAGGCGCCGCGCAGCCGCAGCGTCAAATAGCCCATGCCGAAACCGACAATGCCACACACGACCGCGCTCATCAGCATCAGTAGCGGAATCGGGAGCGGATAGAGTTTGTACATGAAAACCGTCGTGTAGGCGCCGAGCCCGAAGAACGCCGCGGTGCCGAAATTCACGTACCCGCAATAGCCGCCGAGAATATTCCACGCCGTCGCCAGCACGATGAACTGGAGGATCGTGTAGCCGGCAAAATAAAAGTAATCGAGCCCCAGCCATTGCGCAAAAGCCAGGACCGCGAATCCGACTGCCGTAGCGATTGCAGAGAATGACAGTGTGTTCACGAGGCTACCGTCCCATGAGTCCGGCCGGCCGGAAGGCCAGCGTCAGAAGAAGCAGGCCGAACGCTACTGCCGGCGCCCATGAAGGGCCATAAAAGGTTGCCGTTAGACTCTCGACCACGCCGAGCAGCAGGGCGGCGATCAAGGTTCCCGGCAGACTGCCGAGCCCGCCCAGCACGCAGATCGCAAAAACCCGGCCGATATAATCACGCCCGACAGAGGGCTCGACCGGTTGAATAATGACGAGCAGCGCACCGGCGATGGAGGCGGTTGCAATCGAGATGCCGAAAGCTATGCGCTTGATGCGGATTGGATCGGCCGCCATCAGTTGCAGTGCGAGCTGATCCTGCGATACCGCCTTGATCGCGCGGCCGATGAAGGTGCGGGTCACGAACAGCTCGAGCGCGCCGAACAGCACGAGTGCTACGCCGCACGGCACCAGCATGCGCAGCGGCAGCTCGATCAAGCCGATATGGATGCTGGGGCCGATGTAGGCGGCTTCGACGTAGCGATAGTCGACGCCGAACACCAGGATGAGCGACACCTCGGTGACGAACAGCAGACCGAAGAAGAAGGCAAGCCCGCGCAACGATTCCTGGCCGCGCTTTTCGAACGACAAATAGTAAACCTGATAGATCAGCGCGCCGAGCGCGTAGAATGCCGGCAGCACGAGGATGCTCACCACGATCGGATCGACATGAAAATTGATGTTGATGAAATAGGCGATGTAGGAGCCGAGGATGATGAAGGCCGGGTGCGCAATATTGACGATGTCGAGCATGCCGAAAGAGATCGATACGCCGGCAGTGACGGCGGCATAGAAGCCGCCGAGCAAAAGCCCCGCGGCGATGGCGTTGATCAGCAGATCCCAGGAAATTTCCATACTACGTCCGGCCGGCGCATTCGTTGAAAGAGGATCGCGTCTTAGGAACGAATACCGGCGCTGCGTCGCGCGGCACGCGGTCGCGATCCGTCGGTCGAATAAGCCGGCTTTGTTTCCCCTCTGAACTTACTTTTCTTCTTTGCCCGAATTGGCATTCGGGCCTTGGCGCAGCAGTTTGCAGGAAGGACGCTGGCTTGGCTAGCCCATTGATTGATCAACCGAACCCGCCCACTGCGGCAATATGAAACGCCCGCCGTCGGGCCATGGGCCGGCGCGGCGGGCGTTGACGGAAATCCTTGGCTCAGGCGGCGGCTTGCGGGCGGACGCCCGCGGGCAAGGCCATCGGCTTGTTGGCGCTGTCTTTGAACTCGACGGTCATGAACACCATGTCCTGGTCGCCAAGATTTTCCAGGTCGTGCACCTTGAATTCGCCCTTGCCGTAGGTCTCGTGCCGCGTCTCGCCCGGCGCGTAGGTGTATTCGACCGTGGTGCCGTCGTGCACGTGCTGACGGCCACGGCCACCGTTAACCGAGGTCCAGAAATAATCGAGCACGTGGCGATGGAAGCCGATGCGTTCGCCGGGCGCGAGACGGATGATCCATACGCGCGTGCGTTCAGTCTCTGACAGCAGCGTGGACCCGACACACGGGTTCGGATTTTTCGCCTCGCGCTCGAATTCGGCGGTGAGTTCCGCCGGCCACTGCGATTTGTCTTTCTTCTCTGCGGCCTTGTCGAGCATGCTCAGAGCCATGGGAATTCCTCCGGTGCTATTTGCCGTCATATATAGCATATTCCGGTAAACGGGAAGATTGGGGACGATCCGTTGCCGGGGTCCAAGGCGATTGTCATCGGCGGCTCGATGAGTGGCCTGCTGAGCGCACTGATGCTGCGCCGGGCCGGCTGGACCGTGGATATTTATGAACGGGTGGAAAGCGAACTGTCCGGCCGCGGCGCCGGCATCGTGGCCCAATATGAGCTGATCGATCGCTTGCGTGCGCTCGGCCTCGCCACCGACGCGCTCGGCGTCGCCATCACCACCCGCAAGATCCTCGACCGCGAGGGCCGGCTGACCGAGGAGTTCCGTTGCCCGCAAGTACTCACCGCCTGGGAACGTGTCTACCGGCTGCTGCGTGACGCCTTTCCGCCCGAGCGCTATCACCGCGGGCGCGGGCTTGCCGGTTTCGAGGTGGGTGCCAATGCGGTGTTGGCGCGGTTTGCCGATGGCGAGACGATCGAAGCCGATCTGCTGGTCGGCGCCGACGGCACGCGCTCGACCGTGCGTCAGCAGGCGCTGCCCAAAGCCGTGCCTCTTTACGCCGGCTATTGCGCCTGGCGCGCGCTGATCGCGGAAAGCGCGCTGCCGCCGGACGTGCACGACGAACTGTTCGAATACATGACGTTCACCTTGCCGCCCGGCGAGCAGTTACTCGGCTATCCGGTGGCGGGGCCGGACAACGATCTGCGCCCCGGCCATCGCCGCTACAACGTGGTGTGGTACCGGCCGGCCGACGAAAAAACCAAGCTGCAATGGTTGCTCACCGATGAGCGAGGCACCACACACGCGATCTCGATCCCGCCGCCGCTGATCCGGCGCGAGGCGGTTGCCGAGATGCGGTTGGATGCCGAGCGGCTGGTTGGGCCGCAGTTTCGCCGGATCGTACGGCTGATGGACGAGCCGATCCTGCAGCCGATCTACGATCTCGAATCGCCGCGCATGGAATTCGGCCGGGTGGCAATCCTCGGCGATGCGGCCTTTGTGGCGCGCCCGCACGTGGCCGCCGGCGTCTCCAAGGCGGCGGACGACGCGGCGGCGCTGGCCCAGGCGCTCACGGCTGAGCCCGACGTCCCGGCCGCGCTCAAGCGCTACGAGGCGGCACGCCTGCGCGAGAACCACCGCATCATCGAACGCGCGCGCCATCTCGGCGCCTATCTGCAGGCGACGCAAACGCAGGAGGAGCGGGCGCGCGCCGGGCGGCACAGCACCGATGCCGCGGTGATCGCAGAAACCGCGGTGCTGGATTTTTTGCGGGCGTGAACGGCGCTATTTCAGGCCTAGAATTTTCTTCGCGTTGCCACCGCATAGCGCGGCGGCGACCGATGCATCAAAGCCGGTCGAAACGACGTGCTCGATCGGATCGAAATCGGCCATATCGAACGGATAGTCCGTTCCCATGACGATGCGGTCGGCGCCATAGGTCTTCACAAGCGCTTCCAGTTGATGCGGCGTAAAGACCACAGTGTCGAAATAGACGTTCCGCCGCAGATAGGTTGTCGGCGGTTTCGGCAGATCACCGTGAGCATCCGATCGTGCGCCCCAGGCATGATCGATGCGGCCGGAATAGGCGCCGAGATAGCCGCCGCCGTGCACCGCAAGAATGCGCAGCTTCGGATGCCGTTCAAAGACGCCGTCGAAGATCAGGTAGTGCAATGCGACCGTGGTGTCGAGCGGATTACCGATCACGTTGTTGAAGTAGAAGCGCGCGAGACGCTGCGGCTGGGTGAAGCCGGTCGGGTGGATCAGCACCAGTGCGTCGAGTTCCTCGGCTTTCTTCCAGAATGGCGCGAAAGCCGGATCTGACAGCTCCTTGCCGTTGACGTTGGTGAGGATCTCGACGCCCTTGAAGCCGAGCTGCTTCATGCCGCGTTCGAGCTCCTTGGCCGCCTCGTTGCCGTCCTGCATCGGCACGCCGCCGAGCGCGACCAGGCGGTCGCTGTGTTTGCCGACATATTCGGCGATGCCGTCGTTGAGGACTCGGGCGGCCTGCACGCCGACATCGACCGGCAGCTGGTAATAGATTTGCGGCGGCGCGGGGCATATGAGCTGCATGTCGACGCCCATCTCGTCCATCACGCTAAAGCGCTCGTCTGTCGTGCTCATACGCGTGCGGATATCGGCTGCCTGCTTGGCCATCAGCGCCTGCGTTTCGGGCGTCGACTCGGAAACCAGCGGATCGGTGGCGTTCTTGAGATGCGGCGCCACGATTTCGGCGACGCGCGGCACCGCGACATGCGCGTGCATATCGAGGGTGAGGCTTTTTGGTCTCACCTCGCGCCCCGGCTTGCCGTGCTTGCGCGCCGCGGTGTTCGCGTACTTGTTCCAGATCGCCATCGCGTGAACCTTTCCGTGTTTTTCGTGTCAGAAAACGCCGAGATGTTGGGTCAGATCGACGCCGTCTTTGTCCAGTTGCGCCGGGGTGGAAACCACCGCGACATGGCCGGTGTTGAGGATGACGATGTCATCGGCCATGTCGAAAACAAGCCGGGGGTTCTGTTCGACCAGCACGATCGACAGCCCGCTTTCCTTCAGCTTGCGGATGGTGGCCATCACCTCGGCCACGATCTGCGGCGCCAGCCCTTCCGACGGTTCGTCCATCAGCAACACGCGTGGATTGCCCATCAACGCGCGGCCGATCGCCAGCATCTGCTGCTCGCCGCCGGATAGGTGGGCGGCGATCTGTTTGTGCCGCTCGTGCAGGCGCGGGAACATCGCGAACACGGTATCGCCGGTCCACGGCGCGTGCTTGCTGCCGGCATCCGGCTTGCGCGCGGCGACCATGAGGTTCTCGCGCACGGTCAGGCTCTTGAAGATGCGGCGGCCCTGCGGCACCAGCGCCACGCCTTGCGCCGCGACCATTTCGGCCGACAGGCCGGTTACCTTGCCCCCGAACACGACGACCTCGCCGCGGCGCGGCGCCAGCAGGCCCATGGTGACGTTCATGCAGGTCGATTTGCCGGCGCCGTTGCGGCCGAGCAGGCCGAGCATGCGCGCTTCGCCGAGTTCGAACGACACGTCGGTCAGCACGTGGCTGTCGCCGTAGTAGGCGTCGATATGGCTGAGGCTGAGCGCGCTAGTGGCCAAGATAGACCTCCCGGGTGCGCGGGTCGGCCACCACTTCGGCGCGGGTGCCTTCGACGATCACCTCGCCGAAATGCAAAAGGGTGATGCGCTCGGCAAATTCCAGCGCCACGTCCATGTTGTGCTCGATCATCACCATGGTGACGTCGCGCGGGATCGCCATCAGGCATTTCTGCACGTCACGCCGCTCGTCGATCGACAGGCCGGCGAATGGCTCGTCGAGCAACAGTACCTTCGGATTTTGCGCTAGCGCCATGGCGATCTCGACGCGGCGGCGCTCGCCGTAGGAGGTCTGCGCCAGCGGCCGCTCGGCGATATCGGCGAGGCCGACGCGTTCCAGCGCGGCGCGACCGTGCTCGATCAGATGACCCTGATGCTTGATGTCGGTCAGCGGGTTCCAGCGCGCCGGTGACAGGCCAAGCAGCGCCAGCGCGACGTTGTGGATGATGGTGTCGTGCGGAAACAGCGTGATGATCTGATAGGTGCGCGCCATGCCGAGGTGCGGGCGCCTCCGGCTCGGCACGCAGGGTGATATCGTGGCCGAATAGGTGGATCGAACCCTTGTCGGGCGTGATCTCGCCGGTGATCAGGTTGAACAGCGTGGTCTTACCGGCGCCATTGGGACCGATGATCAGCCGCCGCTCGCCCGGCTCGACATTGAGGCCGACCTCATTGGTGACGTGCAGGCCACCAAATGCCTTGCACAGCCCGGCAATGGTGAGCGCGCTCATGACTGGCCCTCCGCCGCTGCTGGCTTAGCGGGCGCACTCAGCTTGCGCCACGCCAGACGCCACAGCCGCACGCTGCCCGGCACGATGCCTTCGGGCATCAGGATGACAATGGCGACGAAGATGGCGCCGAGCAGCATATTCCAGCGCTCGATGTAGCCGCTCACCACACTCTTAACGATGACGACCAGCGCGGAGCCGACGATCGGCCCGAGCAGCGTGCCGGCGCCGCCGGAGATCACCATCAGCAGCACCTCGGCCGAGGAGGTCAATTCCAGCGTCTGCGGGCTGATGAACTGCGTGTAGTAGACGAACAGAACGCCGGATACGGAGGTGAGTAGGCCGGAGAACATGCAGGCCCAGAAGCGGATCGCCCAGACGTGAAAGCCGAGTGCGTTCATGCGGCGCGGCTGGTCGCGCGTGCCCTTCAGGGCGGCGCCCATCGGCGAGCGCACGAACATCGTGACCATCACCACCGAGATGACGAACACGACGAGCGTCGTGTAGTAAAAGGCGGTCGGCGGCTCGAGCGAAAAGCCGAACGGCATCGGCCGCGTGTGCACGTTGATGCCGTTGTCGCCGTTGGTGACGCTGGTCCAGCGATAGGCCAGCCCCCAGACGATCTCGCCCAGCGCGAGCGTGATCATGATGAAGCCGATGCCGGTTGCGCGTAGCGACAACACCGCAAAGGTGGCCATGGCGATCATGCCGGCCACCAGCGCGGCGAGGATGGCGACGATGTGGCCGAAGCCAGATTGCAGCATGTAGGCGGTGGCATAGGCGGTGATGCCGAACAGAGCGGCATGACCGAGCGAAACCAGCCCGGCATAGCCGGCCAGGATGTTCAGGCCGAGCGCGAAGATGGCATAGAATAGGATCTGACTTGCGACGTTGATGTAATAGTCGCCGCTGCAGCCAAAAGGGCAGGGTGACGAGCGCCACAAAGGCGACCGCGAGAGCGATGAGGCGCGCGCTCATGGTATGAACCTGCCGAAGAGGCCTTGCGGCCTGAAGATCAGCACCAGCAGCATGGGCAGGAACAGCACGAAGTAAGCAAGCTCCGGCAGCAGCGCCTGGCCGAAATTATAGATGAAGCCGATCACAAGGCTGCCGACGACGGAGCCGAGCAAACTGCCCGAACCGCCGAGGATGACCACCACCAGCGCCAGCGGCAGCATGTACTGATCGATGCCGGGATAAACCGTCAAAATCGGCGCACCGATGACGCCGGCGAAAGCGGCTATGCCGGCGCCGAGCGCGAAGACGATGGTAAATAGCCTCGAGACGCGGATTCCGACCACGCGCGCCATGTCGGGATCGTCGACGCCGGCGCGGATCATGGCGCCGAGCCGGGTGCGGTCGAGCAACAGCCAGAGGCCGATCGCCACGACGATGGCGATGACGATGACGGCGAGCCGATAGTTCGGAAAAACAAACGGGCCGACGCGGACAAAGCCGGTGAGGGCTTCGGGCGCCGCTACCGAAATCGGATCGCCGCCCCAGACCATTAGGCAGAAGTCGGCGACGATGAAGGAGATGCCGAGCGTCACCAGCACCTGCGCCAGTTGTTGGCCGGGTAGTTGGCGCAGCAGCAACCGTTCGAGCGCGGCGCCGAATGCGGCGACGAGCGCGGCCGCCAGCAGCGCCGCGACCCAGAAATTGAACATCATGCCAAGCATGCCGCCGACCATGGTGGCGCCGAAATAGGCGCCGAGCATGAATAGCGAGCCGTGCGTCAGGTTCGGAATCCGCATTAGCCCGAAAATCAGGGAAAAGCCCGCGGACAACAGGAACAACAAGCTGCCGAAGGTGATGCTGTTGACCGTCAGCAGCAGCCAGAAGTTCATATGCGCCGTCTTTCGCTACGCGTCGCGCCGTGATCTTCCGCGGGCGCCGGCAAGCGGCGCCCGCCATGATCGTTGCTTCAGATCAGCACTTCTTCAGCGGCGGATAGTTACGCGAATAGACCGGGTGGGCCAGGAACTCCTTCTCCGGCCAGGTCCAGAACTGGCTGACGTTGTTGTAGGTCTTCAACGTTTTGTTCCAGAGCTTGAGGCCGTAGGGGTTCTTCACATTTTTCTCGATACGACGGACATAGAAGGAGCCGACGACATTGCCGAGATGGTCGAAGCTGATCGGTCCGCGCGGCGTGTCCTTGAGCTTCACGGCCTTGAGCGCGGCCATGAACTTCTCCTTGTCCTCGGTCGATCCGCCTGCGCCCTTCAGCCCAGCTTCGACGACTTGGCAGTTGACGTAGAGACCGGCCGCATAGAAGCCGGGGACCACGTTGAAGTCTTTATGGATGGCCTGGGCGAACTTCTTGTTGGCATCGGTGTCGAGGTCGAGCGTATAGGGACAGGCGCTCATCATGCCCACCGCCTCGTCGCCGAAGGCGTGCAGCAGCGCGTCGTCGCCGCCGGTCTCGCCGGTCACCACCGGAGATTTCAGACCAACATTGGCGTATTGCTTCATGAAGGCGAGCGGGCCGGAGCCGGCGAAGCCCTGGCAGAGGACGTCCAAGCCACTCATCTGGGCGAGGTAGGGCGTGTAGTCAGGAGTCCCCAACGGCGCCCACAGCTTGTTGGCCACGCAACCGCCATCCTTTTCGAACGCCGCCTGGAAGCCGCCTTCCTGTTCGTAGCCGAAGGCGAAATCGTAATCGATGGTGATGGCCTTCTTCTTGCCGATCTCCTTCGCCGCGTAGTGGCCCATCACATGCATGGCCTGCGAGGAGGCCGCCGATGGCCGCAGGAAGAAGGGATTGGGACGGCGCTGGGTCAAGTCGTCGGCGCCGGCGAGGCTGAGCGTCGGTGTCTTGTGCTCGCGAATGTAATCGGTGATGGCGAGCAGTTCGAACGCGGCAAGTGGCCCGAGGATGACGTCGACCTTGTCACGCTCGACCAGTTCCTGCGCCTTGGTCTTGGTGCCGGCCGGCTTGCCGCCGGTATCGGCTGAGAAGAACTCGACCTTGCGGCCGGCCATCGTATTGTTGTGCTCCTTGAGCCAAGTGAGCACGCCCTGTTCCATCTGGATGCCGCCCTGGGCGAGCGGTCCGGTCTTGACGGTCAGCAGGCCGAGCTTGAACGGGGCGGCTTGCGCGATCGCCGGCGTTGGAAATTTGAACGCCGTCAGCGCGGCGCCGGCGGCCGTCGCGGCCATAAATTTGCGGCGGGTAACTCTGTGAGACATTGCATTCCTCCCTCTGTCGCCCCTGGCGGGGCTGTACGTTTTAAGCGGCGACGTGCGGGCAACTTTGAACCGCTCGCACAGCCGAATTCAACTCGAATATCAAAAACCGTCATTTCGGGCCGTCGGGACAAGGGCGATGGACCGAACCAAAGCCATCATCGGCCAATGTATTCCGGTCTGTAAAGCCCGGTTGCAGCGTTGCGCCGCGGCGCATTGATGCGCCTCTACTGGGCGGCTCCCGACAGGTGGGCGTTTATGGCAACTGCCGAGCGAACGCCGCCCTCGGCGCGCTGATAAACCTTCGGCCTAAATGCCGAGATAGCTCGACTTGATTTCGTCGTTGGCCTTGAGCGCTTCCGGCTTGCCTGAATAGACCACATGGCCCTTGCTCATCACGTGCACGTAGTCGACCAGCTTGAGGGCAAGGTGCGCGCTCTGCTCGACCAGCAGAATCGACAGGCCTTCTTCCTTCAGCTTGCCGATCGCTTCCCACAGGCCCTGGATGATGATCGGCGCCAGCCCTTCCGACGGCTCATCCATGATCAGGCAGTCGGGATTGGTCATCAGCGCGCGGCCGATCGCCAGCATCTGCTGCTCGCCGCCGGACAGCGTCTTGGCGCGCTGATTGCGGCGTTCGCGCAGCCGCGGGAACAGGTTGTAGACGCGCTCGAGGGTCCAGCCGTGGCGATCGGGGCTGTGTTCGGCGACCAGCAGGTTTTCCTCGACCCCGAGGGTGGGAAACACGCGACGGCCCTGCGGCACCAGGCCCATGCCGCTGCGCACGGTCGCGAACGAGGATTTCCCGGTGATGTCGTCACCCTTGAACACGATCTTGCCGCGGCGCGGCGGGTTGAAGCCGACGATTGAATTCACCAGCGTGGTCTTGCCGACGCCGTTGCGGCCAAGAAGACCAAGAATTTGTCCTTGTTCCAGCTGCAAAGACAGTCCTTGGAGGACATAGGCGTCCCCGTAATAGGTATGGATGTCCTGAACTTCGAGAATCGCCATGACTTATTCCCGTTGGCGCATGATCTTATCCGAAAACCGGTTCCCACTTTTCGGGATCACGCGCTAGTCAGTTCCTAGATAGATTTCCTGCACCTTGGCGCTGGAATGGATTTGCTGCGGCGTGCCGGTCTCGAGAATTTCGCCGAAGTGCAGAACCGAAATCTGCGAGGCGACGTCGAACACCACGTCCATGTCGTGCTCGATCAAGAGGATCGCGAGCTTCGGATCGAGTCTCATCAGGAACTTGGCCATTTCGGTGGATTCGCCCGAGGACAGGCCGGCGGCGGGCTCGTCGAGCAGAAGAATCTTCGGATCGCTGGCAAGGCCAAGGACGATCTCGAGTTGGCGCTGCTCGCCGTGCGACAGATTGCGCACTTCGGTGTCCTTGCGGTCGAGGAACCCGGCGTCCTCGAGCAGACGATAGGCCTTTTCGTAGACGTCCTTGTACGACGACAAAAATCGCCACATCACGAATTTCGAGCGCCGCAGGCCCTTGATCGCCAAGAGAACATTGTCGAGCACGGTCAATTTCGGAAACAGGCTGGTGACCTGGAACGTGCGCGCCATGCCGAGCGCGGTGCGCCGGTGGCTGGCCCAGCCAGTGACATCTTCGCCGAACAGCAGAATTTCGCCCGAGGTCACCGGGAAAATACCGGTGATGAGATTGAACAGCGTGGTCTTGCCGGCGCCGTTGGGGCCGATGATGGCCTGGCGGTCGCCCGGCATGACGCGCAGCGTGACGTTGCGCGTGGCCTGCAAGCCACCGAAACTCTTGCACAAACTTTTCAGTTCGAGAACGGCGGTCCCGCCGTTGGAGGATGTGTCTGTGCTCACGCGCAGTCCTTCAGGCTAAAGAGGACGCCGGGGCTTTTTGTCTAAGCCCCGGCGCAGTCGGCGTTATTCGCAGAACTTGCAGGGCGGGAAGTCGCGGCTATAGACCGGCTGCTTGAGGAACTTGTCCTTTCCGTAGGTCCAGAACTGGCTGACGTGCGGGTAGGTCTTGATCACGACGTTCCAGAGCTCGTCCTTCGGATAGCCGAACATCTTCTTCTTCTCGACCTTCTTGATGTAGACGTTCTCGATAGGATTGCGCATGTCGTCGAGCTCGACGGGTCCGCGCGGCGCGTTGAGCTTGATGCCCTCCATCAGCTTGATGAACTGCTCCGGCCCCGGATATTTGCCGCCGGCCTTCTTCATCGCCTCGTCGATCCACATCGCGGTGGTATAGTTGTTTTCCGAATAGTAGGACGGCACCTTGCCGTATTTGGCGCGGTAGGCCTTGACGAACTTCTCGTTGGCCGGCGTATCGATCGCCGCGCTGTAGTGCAGCGCGGAAACGTCGCCGATCACTTCGTCGCCCATGAACGGCAGCACGAATTCGTCATAGCTGGTGCCGCCGGCGACGATCGGCTTCTTGTTGCCGGAGCCGCGCAGCTGCTTGGGGAACTGAAGCGACATTGGCCCGACCATCAGCGTGAAGATGGCGTCGGCGTCGGCCTTCATGGTCGGGATATAGGGCCCGAAATCCTTGGTGCCGAGCGGCGGCCAGATCTTCTGGATCACCTTGCCGCCGCAGTCCTCGAACACCTTCTGAAAACCGCCGACGGATTCGTAGCCGAAGGCGTAATCGGCCGCGATGGTGATGACCTTCTTGTAACCCTGATCGCAAGCCCATTGCCCGAGCGGCTGTTCCGGCAGCGAGCTCGACCAGCTGGTGCGGATGAAATAAGGATATTTGTCGAGCTGCCGCTGCGTGAGGTCGTCGGCCGAGGAGATCGACGAGATGTAGAGCGTCTTCTCCGACGTGCTCACCGGCGCCAACGCGTAGCCGGTCGAGGCGAGCAGGCCGCCGATGAACATGTTCACCTTGTCCTGCAGCACCAGCTTCTTCGCCTTGATCACCGCCGTGTCCGGCTTGCCCTGGTTGTCCTCGACGATGAACTTCACATCCATGCCGCCGAGTTTGCCGCCGTGCTCGTCGAGATACATCTGGAAGCCGTTGACCATGTCCTTGCCGATCTGGGCGAAGATGCCGGTCGTCGGCGCGATGTAACCGATGCGCAGTTCGTCCGCTTGCGCCTGTGCTGCGATGCCAAAGGCGAGCGCGCTTCCCAGTACCAGAGTTAGTTTAAGCGACAGTCTTCGTGTCATGGTCGTTCTCCCTGATTTATTGTTATCGCCGTCCGTTCAGGACGGCGCGGATGCCAGTGTTTTTGTCTCTCCCGATTTGCTCGGTGTTTTATTCGAAGCCTTGCGCCCCTGCAGGATGCGCGCCGGAAGGCCCATCAGTCCCATCGGCAAATAGAGGATGGTGAGCACGTAGACGCCGCCGAGCACGTATTGCCACCACGGCACCAGCGTCGAGAGATATTCGCGCAGGGCGAAAACAATGGCCGAGCCGATGGCGCCGCCGACCAGCGTGCCGGCGCCGCCGAGCACGACCATCAGCAGCGAATCGACCGAGGTGGTCAGCACCACGGTCTCCGGGCTGATGAGGCCGTTGGTGTGCGCCCACAATACACCCGCCAATCCGCCGAAGGCGCCGGCGATGACGAAGGCGATGTATTTATGCAGCCACGTGTTGTAGCCGAGGATCTGCATGCGCAGTTCGCGCTCGCGGATGCCTTCCAGGCTGCGGCCGAAAGGAGATCGCACCAGGACGTAAAGCACGATCAGGCTCGCGACGAAGAAGGCAAAGACCAGAAGGAAGAACGTCCTCTCGTTGTTGAGATCGAGCCCGAAATCCGGACGGCTGGTAACGTTGATGCCATTGTCGCCGCCGGTCAGCGAATTCCAACGATAAGCGAGGCCCCAGACGCATTGGCCGAGCGCCAGCGTGATCATCAGGAAGTAGACGCCGCTTGCGCGCATTGCGAACAGTCCAAACAGCGCGGCCAGCGCCGCGCCGATCAGCATCCCCAAGATCACCACGAGCCAGAAGTCCCAGCCCAGCCCCACGTGATACCGGGCGGCCAGGATCGCGGTGAGATAGGCGCCGACGCCGAAATAGGCCGCTTGCCCCATCGAGGAGAGGCCGGTGAAGCCGAGCAGCAGGTCGACGCTCATCGCCAGGATGGCGAAGCACATCGCGCGCGTCGTCAGCAGCACCACGAACGAGCTGGTGTGCGGCACAATATAGGCGATCGCCACCAGCGCCAGCGCGACGATCAGGATTTTCATGTTCTGGGTCATCGGTCGTCGCTCAGTCGCGTCCGAACAAGCCGGTCGGCTTGATCGCCAGGATGAGAACCATCGGGGCGTAAAGCGTGAAGTAGGACACTTCCGGGAACAGCGCCTTGCCGAAATTGTCGGCGAGGCCGACCAGCAGAGCGCCGATCGCGGCGCCGCCGAGCGAGCCCATGCCGCCGATGATCACTACCGCGAAGGCGAGCGGCAGCATTTCGAAATCGAGACCAGGATAGATGCCGAGAAAGGCGCCGCCGGTCACGCCGCCGAGCGCGGCGAGAAAGGCGCCGAGCGCGAAGATGAACATGGAGACGCGGTTGGTATCGATGCCGACGCCGCGCGCCATCTGCGCGTCATCGACGGTGGCGCGCACCGCGGCGCCCATGCGCGTCTTCTCCATCACCAGCCACAGGACGATGCCGATCACCAGCGCCGTGGCAATCATGAAGATACGATAAGCCGGGAAATACATGCCGGCCAGCACGACGCTCGTAGTCAGTTCCGTCGGCGGGTTGATGTCCATGTTGTTGCCGCCCCAGATGTCGAGCGCGCCCTGCTGGAATAGAAAGGCGAAGCCGACCGTGAGCAGCACTTGACGAAGCACGTCGTTATCGATGGGCAGAATGGAGATGCGGCTCAATATGAAAAACAGCACGATGCTGGCGAGCGCGGCGACCGCAATGAACTGGGGCCAGCTCGCGGCGACAGCCGGAAACCCGCGCGCAACCGCCAAGGCAACGAGGATTGCTATGCCGACTGCGATGACGGCGTTGCGCAGGTGGGCAAGACCTTCGGAGCGCAGGAACAGGCGCTCCATGACGAGGCCGATCGCCGCGACGGCGAGCGCCGCCACTGGCAACGATAGCGCCCACGATCCGGTCGCGGCGATGACCGAGAGGGCGATGTAGCCGCCCCACAGAAAATAGGCGCCATGGGAGAGATTGACGATCCGCATGACGCCGAAGATCAACGACAGCCCGCTGCCCACGAGAAAGAGCAGCGCGCCATAGGATATGCCGTTGAACGCCTGAATGACCCAGAACTGTGTATTCATACTCTCCCTCTGGACCCTTCTGTTAAGCCGAAGGTTGCCGCTAGCTTACCCGAGCTTTGCCGGGAAGGAACACCTAATTCGACGCGGGGTGAATTGCGCTCATTCCCGCGCAAGCGGGAATCCAGTTCTGTTCCCGGTCCCTGCTTGCGCGGGGAGGAACGGACGGTGCCGGCTATTTTCTCCAGATCAAATTATTTCCGCCTGCGCCGTTTCTTGGCTGCCTGTTTTTTCGGCGGAATGATGGGCAGCAGCAAATAGGGCGCCTTGCCGCCGCTGAAATGCAGGGTTGTGGTGCCGTTGAAGATCGTGGGCGGGCGGTCCTTCGGGTGGTTGTGCAGGAACGGGCCGCAGCCGGTGAGTTCGTTCTTGAAGTTCGACAGCTTGCCGCCGCTGGCGCCGCCATATTCGTAGTCCTTGCCGCGGATCGACAGGCCGATGCGGTAGCCGGCCGGCACCGCGATCGAGGTCGGCCAAATCTCGATGTCGAGGTCGACCGGCTTGCCCTTGCTGAGCGGCTGCTTCTTGTCGTGGGTGTGGTAGGGCCGGTAGGGCAGCGACATTTTCTTGTCGAGCTTGCGATGCGAGGCGCGCAGCCAGCCCTGTGCAATGGGCGTATGCGGATCGATGGCGCCCTGGAACACGACTTCCTTCAGATCGCCGGTGAACACGCGCAGTACGATGAAGAAGTCGGCATCCTTGGTGGACGACGAGGCGACGAGCTTGAGCGCCGACGGGCCGGTGACCTCGGTCTCATGCTCGAGCACTGGGGTGAGGAAGGTGAGGCCTTCGCCCATGGCGTCGAAGGCAAGCTTGGCGCCGCTGGACGGCTTCTTGGTGGTCAGCGCCATCGACTTGGGGTCGAGATAATATTTGGTCCACTGCGTGCGCGCGATCGGCCATTCGTTTTCGGCGCGGGCGACGAATTTTTCGCCTGGATGGCGGACCTGCAGCAGCACTTTCGGTTGCTTCGCCCAACCGTTCTTCTTGCCGTGCAGGAAATAGTCGAAGAAGCGCAACTGCTGCTCGCGGCCGTAGTCGGTGTAGAAATGCGTCCAGTGCTCGATGCCGTGCGCCTCGAGCCATTTCTGCTTGGAGGCGGCGCGCACGAAGCCCTCGAAATTGCCGCGTGGATGCAAGCCCTGACCGCCCCAATTGGCGGCGGAGAACAGCGGCGCCGTCACCTTCTCCCACACCGGCGAGCGGTCGCGGTGATACTTGTCGTCCATCGGATGTTTGAGGATGTTGCCGCCGAAGTCGGCGCGGTTCTTGGCGAGTTCCTCGTCGCTCAGCATCTCTGGGCCGCACACCAGTTCGCCGTGTACGCGGCTGCGCTTGCCGCGCTCGCCGACGCCGTACTGCACGGTCTTGACCTGCATATCGAACCAGTTTTCCCAGAACGTCGAGAGGATACCGCCGTGGTGCGTCATGTCGCGGTACCAGTCGGCCGAGCCTTCCCACACGCACATGGCGGCGAGATGCGGCGGCTGCAGAGACGCCACGTGCCATTGGTTCATGCCATAATAGGAAATGCCGTTGAGGCCTACTTTGCCGCTCGACCACGGCTGCACGCCGGCCCATTCGATGCAGCCGTAGAAATCCTTGGTTTCGCGTGGCGAGAAATGATCGATGACGCCGGGCGAGCAGCCGGCGCCGCGCGAATCGACGCGCACGCAAGCGTAGTCGTGCGGCACCCATTTCTCGGGATCGACCACTTCCCAGCTCTGGTACTTGTTGGAAGAATTGGCGGTGACGTCCGGGTGCTTCTCCGCCATGATGTTCCAGGCGCTCGGATAGCCGTCCTGGAAGGCGAGGTTCTTGGCGTAGGGGCCGTAGGTGAGCAGGACCGGATATTGGCCGTCTTTCACCGGACGAAAAACGTCGGCGCGCAACACCAGGCCGTCGTCCATGGTGATCGGCACGTTCCAGTCGATCCGCATGCCGTCGCGGATTTCGGACAATTGCTGCAACGACGCCATACTCGCCTCCCGCGGCATTATCTTGTTGGGCGGAGGCTACAGAGATGAATGGGTTCGATACAAGCCCCATTAGCGCGTCGTCATTCCGGGACAGCGCAAAGCGCTGAACCCGGAATCCAGATGTGATCCCGGAAGCTGTTTCTGGATTCCGGGTTCGCCCGCGTGGCGGGCGCCCCGGAATGACGAGGAGGCTCAACGCTTCTTGCGCTTGAACTTGGCCATCTTCTCCAACACGGCGCAAACCGCGGCGGTGTCCTTGGCGCCGAGGCCGCTCTTCATCGCCTTGATGTAGACCGGCTTCGACGCATTGAACATTGGCGTCGGCACTTTGATCTTGCGGGCGTAGTCGCCGATCACCTGCATGTCCTTGTCCCACACGTCGATCTTCATAGTGACATCGTCGTATTTGCCCTTCACCATCATCGGCACGCGCAATTCGAACACGCGCGAATTGCCGGCGCCCGGGGTGATGAGATCGAAGATCAGTTGCGGCGGCAGGCCGGCCTTCATACCGAGCACCATGGCTTCGGCGCTCGCCACGTTGTTGATGGCGACCAACAGATTAGCCACGTATTTAATCTTGCTGCCGTTGCCGAAGACGCCGACGTCGTAGACCTCGCGGCCGAAGGCCTTGAACATCGGGCGCAGCCGCTTGATCAGGCCGGAATTGCCGCTGGCGTAAAATATCAGGTCGCGGACGCGGGCCTGTGAGCCGGTGCCGCTGACCGGGCAATCGAGCATTGCATGGCCGGCCTTGGCCAGCACGCGGGCCGCTTTTTCCTTATCGGCGATCGCGAAGGTGCCCATTTCCACCAGCACCAGGTGCTTCAGCTTGGCGGCGGCGATGGCGCGCACGGTGTCCATCAGCGCCTGCGGTTTGGGCAGGCTGGTGAGGATGGTCGGCACGGCGGCCGCAAGCTCGACGGCATTGCGGGCGATCTCGACGCCGCCGTGGGCGACCTCGCGGCGGCGCGCCGCGCTGATGTCGAAACCGACGACGCGCCATCCGGCGGCGGCCAGGTTCTTCGCGAAGGCGCCGCCCATGATGCCGAGGCCGATAACGCCGACGGTGCCCTTGTATTTTTTCGCCGCAACCATTCACACTTCCCCATCGTAAGATTCAAACGCGGCAATGCGCCGCGTTGCGAGTTTCATAGTGGGCGGCGGCGGGACTGTCGAGTGTCAAACGTCACAATGCGGCTTTCATGCGTCGCGGCAATCGCCTATCGTCGCCGGCAAAAGCAGTGAGGGAGGAGTCATGCAGATCGGAGTTGCGGGTCTTGGCGCGATGGGCGGCAACGTCGCCCTGCGGCTGATGGAAGTCGGCCATCAGGTCACGGTCTGGAATCGTTCGCCGGACAAAGCCAAGCCGCTGGCGGAGGCCGGCGCCAAAGCCGCCGCCACGCCGGCCGCCGTTGCCGCCGCAAGCGAAGCGGTCATCACCATGCTGACCGACGGCGCGGCGATCGACGCCGTCTACAACGGGCCGAACGGGCTGTTGTCGGGCGACGTCAAGGGCAAGCTGTTCCTCGAGATGAGCACGGTGGCACCCAAGGTCGAGACCGATCTCGCACCCAAGGTGCGGGCTAAGGGCGCGGCCCTCGTGGAGTGCCCGGTCGGCGGCTCGACCGCGCCGGCGCGCAAGGGGCAACTCCTCGGACTCATGGGAGCAGAACCGGCCGATGCTGCGCGGGCCAAGCCCATCCTCGATCAGCTCTGCCGCAAGGTCGAGCATTGCGGGCCGGTCGGTACTGGAGCTGCGATGAAGCTCGCGATCAATCTGCCGCTGATGGTGGCCTGGCAGGCCTATGGCGAAGCCTTCGCGATCGCCAGAAGCGTCGGCTGGCAGCCCAAGCGCCTGCTCGACCTGTTCGTCGAGAGTAACGGCGCCAACAACGCACTCAAGATGCGCGCCGACATGATCGTCGCCATGCTGGAAAACCGGGATCCCGGAGCGACCACCTTCTCGATCGCCAACGGCGTGAAGGACCTGCGCACCATGATCGCCACGGGCGAGTCCTTGGGCGCCGACATGATCGCCACCAAGGCCGCGCTCGCCGGTTTCGAGGACGCCACCAAACACGGCTTCGGCGGCGGCGACGGCTCGCGCATGACGGTCTATTGGTCGGGACGCAAACCGTAACAGTCTGTTCGGGAGGACATCCATGAAACTGTTTTCGTTCTGGCGCTCGCTGGCGACGTTCCGCGTGCGCATCGCGCTCAACCTCAAAGGCATCGCGCCCGAAGAGGTAATCGACGTCAACCTGATGCAGGGCAAGCAGCGCGACGAAGCCTTCGCCAAGGTCAACCCGATGAAGGCGCTGCCGGCGCTGATCCTCGACGACGGCACGGTATTGTTCGAGTCGCTCGCCATCCTCGAATATCTCGACGAGACGCATCCCAACCCGCCGCTGCTGCCGAAGGAGCCGAAGGCGCGCGCGCGCGTGCGCGGCCTGGCGCAGATCGTCGCCTGCGACACGCATCCGCTAATCGTGCCGCGCGTGCGCGAGTATCTGGCGCACGAATACAAAGTAGACGAACCGGGCGTTATGAAATGGGGCCACCATTGGCACGTCGAAGCCTTGAAGGCGCTGGAGGCCAATCTCGCCGGATCGCCGCAGACCGGGCGCTACTGCCAGGGCGATCAGATCACCATCGCCGACATTTGTTTGGCCGGACAGGCGGCGGGCTCGACCTATTTCAAGGTCGACATCGCGCCGTTCCCGACGGTCAAGCGCATCGTCGATCTGTGCATGCAGAACGACGCGTTCGCCCGCGCGCATCCGATGAAGCAACCGGGCGCGCCAGCGGCGGCTTGACGCATGCTCAGCACCGCAATCGTCGGCCTCGGCTGGTGGGGCAAGACCCTGGTGAAGGCGGCGCGCGATTTCGGCGCGCCGATCAATTTCGTGCGCGGCGTCACGCTCGAGCCCGACACCGTGCGCGATTTCGCCGCAGAATATAAAATTCCCATCGGCACCTCGTTCGAGGAGGTGCTCGCCGACACTGCCGTGCAGGCCGTCATCCTGGCCACGCCGCACACCAAACATCCGGAACAGGTGAAAGCGCTGGCGGTTGCCGGCAAGCACATCTATTGCGAAAAGCCGTTCGCGCTGAGCAAAGCGGAAGCTGCGGCCATGCTCGATGCGGTCAAGCGCGCCGGCGTCGTCATCGGCGTCGGCCATCATTTCCGCCTGATGCCGTCGATGCGCATTTTGGCCGAACTCAAGGAGCAGGGCGCCTTTGGCACCATCATGCATGCCGAAGGCAATTACAGCCACGATTGGCTGGCCAATTATCCCGCCGATAGCTGGCGTATGTCGGCGGAGGAAAGCCGCGCCGGCGGCATGACCGGCATGGGCATCCACGTGCTCGATTGCTTCCGCGACATGGTCGGGCCGATGAAGCGCATCAGCGCGCTGTCGAAAGCGCGCGCGCTCAAGCTGCCGACCGGCGATACCACCGCTGCGCTGATCGAGTTCGAGAACGGCGCCACCGGCACGCTCGGCACCACCATCAAGACGCCGTTCCGCTGGCGCATCGCCATCTTCGGCGAGAACTGCTGGGCCGAAAGCGTCAGTGAGACGCGCGCCATCGTGCGCCGCGCCGGCAAAGACGAGGCGGAAGTGATCGACCGCCCGGCCGACAACCACCTCGGCCGCAACCTCGATTATTTCGCCAAGGCCGTGCTCGGGCAGGGCGCGTTTCCGATCCCGCCCGCCGGCATCCTGCAGACCGCGGCCGCGCTCGAAGCCGTGTTCAAATCAGTCGATGCCGACGGGGCGTGGATGACGGTTTAGGGACGGCAGCGCGGGCTTCGCGGCGAACGCGCCTCAGCGCACAAGCGGCCATTTGCCGCAGGTTGCCGGAGCCGAAACTTGACCCCGGTCAATGCAGAACCGCAAAAGCCGGGAATACCTTCCGCCCGGACGCGATGAAAAGGAGGGCTCACATGTCAACCTCCATAGGGGCGCTACGAATTTCAACGGCGTGCGATCGGTGCAAGACACATCTGATTGCGCCGGAATGGTCGGAAGCCATCAACGAACGGGAGACGGTCCATATCTGGTCGTGCCCGGTCTGCGGCAACGAGTTTCAGACGGTCGATGACCGCGCCGAGCCGGTGCTTTCCGACGATGAACTGGTGCAGGAACTTCTGCCGAATCTTTTGGTCGCCTGAGCGATTGACGCCGCCTGTGCGGAGCGCCGGCGGCGCACGACATGGCGGTCAAGCCGGTCGACGCCGCGCAGCGTGGATGATGTGATTGGGGCGTGAACGCGAAAAGCGCCGCGACGACGGTGTTCGGCCTTACGTCAGTTCCGAGCCTTCCATGCGCTCGACGTAGGCTTTGGAGACGTGCACCACGTCGGTGACCAGACCGAGCTTTTCCGTCGCCAGAATGATCAGCCCGTTGAGGTCGAACTCGTACCAGACGTGCGACAGGTCGGCGTCGCGCGGGGGTGGCGTGGCCCACCGGTCGAGCGAATCGCCGCCTAGCGCCGGGGGGCGCCAGGCCGGCTCGGCTCAGTGCGCTTTGATGCCGGCCGCTTTGATGATCGGCCACCACTTGTCGATCTCCGCGCGCTGGAACTTGGCCAAAGCCTCCGGGCTCTGCTCGTCGGGCGGGAAGATGTCCTGGGAGAGCGCGGTGAGCTTGTTGCGGATCTCGGGGTCGGCCAGCGTCGTCCGCAACGCGCCGTTGAGCTTGGCGATGACGTCTTTGGGCGTGCCCTTCGGCACCCAGAAAGCGTGCCAGAACGTGAAATAAAACCCCGGCAGGCCGGCCTCGTCCGTCGTCGGAATGTCAGGCGCGGTTGCCAGCCGGCGCTTGTCAGTGACGGCGAAGACCTTGACCTTTCCGGCCTTGAGCTGCGCCATGGAGACCGCCGGCGTATTGAGCAGCACGTCGATCTGTCCGGACACGATCGCCTGCGTCGAATCACCGGCGCCGCGATAGGGGATCATCTGGATCGGCGAGTTGATCGCCTTCTGGAACAGAATGCCGCTGACATGGCTGGGCGAGCCGATGCCGGAATTGCCTTGGGTCGCCTTGTCCGGATTGGCCTTGATCCAGGCGATCAGTTCCTTGAGGTTGTTGGCGGGGATAGTGGCGCGCGCCACGATCAGGAACGGCTGCGTCGCGATCAGCCCCACCGGGTCGAGGTCCTTCAGCAGATCGAATTTGAGATCGTAGATCGCGCCGGTGGCGACATTGGTGCCCCATTGGCCGATCAGCATGGTGTAGCCGTCGGGCGCCGCACGAACGACGCGGTTGACGCCGATCGTGCCGCCGGCGCCGGAGGTGTTTTCCACGACGACGGTCTGGTTGAGCGCCTTGCGCATTCCTTCCGCCATCAGCCGCCCGATGACGTCGGTGGAACCGCCGACGCTGAGCGGGACCACCAAGGTGATCGGCCGCGACGGATAGTCGTCGGCCGAGGCTGGGGCGATGCAAGCCGCCGCGAGAGCCATGCCGAGCAGCCATTTCTTCATGAAGTACCTCCTCGATGCGTTGTCGTGTTTTTGTTCGCGCGCGGCGGACTATTGACGGCGCCGGTCGCGATTTCAAGCCGGTCGGCGCGGACGGGCGTGTGGATGGCAACGTAAATCCTTGCTACAGCGGATTTTGTCCGCGTAAGAACACGCGCATCGGGACGGTATCTTATGCTTCAGGATCGATTTGTGCCGCCGAGCGGCGCCTTCACCCGCAGCGTGACGGTGCGGTTTTCGCATTGCGACCCCGCCGGTATCGTCTATTTCCCGCATTATTTCGACATCTTCAACGGGCTGATCGAGGACTGGTACGGGGAAGAACTCGGCTATAACTATGCCGACCTGATCATGGGCAGCCAGTTCGGCTTTCCCTTCGTGCACATCGATTGCGACTTCAAGATTCCGAGCCGGATGGGCGATATCATCGAGCTTACCATTCTGGTCGAGCGCATCGGCCGCTCCTCGCTCGGCATCGCCATCGTCTGCCATCACGACGGGATGGAGCGCCTGCGCGCGCGCATGGTCACCGCCATGATGTCGCTGGAGACGCGCAAGCCGGTGGCTTTGCCCGACGCGCTGCGTGACAAGATCGAAGCCTACCAGCGCAAGACCGCGGGCGGCTGACGGCGCGCGCTACTTCTCGATCGGGAAGCCGACGATGCTGCCCCATTCGGTCCACGAGCCGTCGTAGATCTTGACGTTCTTGAGGCCGAGGAGCTGACCGAGCGCGATCCAGCCGATGGTGGCGCGATGGCTCAGCCGGCAATAGCAGACGATATCGTCGAATTTTTCCGGCGCGATGCCGGCGGCGGCAAGCGTGTCGCGAAGTTGCTCCGCCGACTTGAACGAATCGTCCGCGTTCAGCAGGTCCTTGAAATAAAGATGCACGGCGCCGGGGATGCGCCCGGTGCGCTCGGCGCCGTGATCGACGGCGAAGGAATAGTCCGAGACGCGTTCGCCCGAATATTCCTCCGGCGAACGCAGGTCGATGAGCAGCCGCTGCGGCTCGCGCAGACGCTCGCGCACATTGTCGCGGCCGACCCGCATCGTTGCCGTACCCGCCGGCGGCGGATAGGCGACGGCGGGAAAATGCGGCACGTCGCGCGACAGCGGCCGTTTCTCCATCACCCATTTCCGCTGGCCGCCGTCGAGCAGCTTGAGCTTCGCGTGGCCGGCCATGGCAAAGGCCCAATAGGCGTAGCTACCGAACTGGACGGGATCGCCATACAGCACGATGGTCGTCTGCGGGCCGATGCCGATGCTGCCGAACAGCTTTGCCATCGCGGCCGGCGTGACGAAATCGCGATCCGTCTCGTGCCAGCACGCCGTCTTCCAGTAGAACCACAGCGCGCCCGGGATATGTCCCTCGCGATAGGCCTTGTCGTCGCGGATATTGCAGACCTCGATGACGCGCAGATCGGGATCGGCGAGATGCTGCTCGAGCCAGGCAGTGGAGACGAGTGGTGAGGGTGCCATCAGAAATCTTCCGTTACATAAGAATGGCAAGCCGGAACTTCAGGCGGACATTTTCCGCTTCGCCGGGCCGGCCAGCGTTCGATCCCACACCGCGTGTATGTGCGCGACTTCCTGCTCGAAGCGTTGCAGAAATAGCCGCGCCTGCGTCGACAGCGTGCGCCTTGTCGGCTGGATCACCACGAACTCGGCGTGCAGTTCGGGTTGAACGATCGGATTGACGATCAACTCGCCGCGGCCGATGTCGTTGATCGAGATCACGCTCGGCAGGATCGTCACCCAGTCGGAACGCGCGACGAATTCGAGCGTGGCGATCATGGCGTCCATCTCCAGCACGGCTTCGACTTCGACGCCGTGGCTCTGGAAATAGGTTTCCAGATTGCGCCGGCGGATGTTGTCCGGCCCCGGCAGCAGGAATTTCAGCGGCTTGCATTCGGCGAGCCTTAAGGGAGCGAGCGGCGCAAAGCCCCGCTTCGGACCGGAGATCAGCATTTCCCGGTCGCGCACCAGCAAACGCGACTTCAGCCCGATGGTGCCTTCGAAGGCCGGCACCACCGCGAAGTCGAGTTCCTCGTCGAGCGTCATTTCGGTAAGCAACCCGCTATAGCCCTCGACGATGTGCAGGCGCACCTCCGGGCAGCGCGGCACGAAATCGTCAAGCACCGGCGCCAGCACCGCGCGGGTGAAGGTCGGCATCAGGCCGATGCGCAATTCGCCGGTGACCTTGCCGGACAGCGAGCGCGCTTCCTCGGCGGCGTTTTCCAGCGCGCCGATCGCCTCGACGCAGCTCTTGTAGTAGCGCAGGCCCGCCGGCGTCGGCTTCACCGCGCCGCTCGTGCGCTCGAACAGCTTCACCCCCAGCGTGCGCTCGACGGAGGCCACGTGCTGGGAAATGCCCGATTGCGTGGCGTTTTCGCGCTCCGCCGCGCGGGTGAAAGAGCCTTCCTCGCAGACCGCAATCACGGCGCGAATTTGCCTTAAGGGGACGTTCCGCATCCTATTACCGTCATTAGAAAATATAATGGCTAAACACCGATTATATTATTTCTTCTGGACGCGCCAGCCGAATAACATCGTACCCAATTCAACGAAAAACGGCGCGGCGGGCGCACCGCTTGGGAGGATGCCATGGGTACTGCGAATTTCGGCATGATCGGGATGGATTGGCAGCAGCGGGTCAACTGGGACCGCCTGCGTGAATACCGGATCGAGCGTGCGCGACAGATGATGAAGAAGCACGGCCTCGGCGCGCTGCTCTGCATGTACGACGAGAACTGCCGCTACATCACCGGCTCGCTGACGCCGGGCTGGAACAAGCTAAAGCCCGGCCTGAAATATGCCATGCTATGCGGCGACGGCCGTCCGGTGCTGTTCGAACAGGGCGATATCGGCATGCAGGTCGAGCGCCACTCGCCGTGGCTGCCGAAGGAAAATATCCGCCACTCCTTCGCTTGGATCAAAGGCGCCGCCGGTCCGGCTGCGACCTCGCAGGTGACCAAGTTCACCAACGCGATCATCGAAGAGATGAAGCGCCACGGCGTCGCCGGGCAGAAGCTCGGCTGCGACTTCATCGACATCAACATGATCAACGTGTTCAAGGAAAAAGGCATCCACTGGGTCGACGGCATGACGCCGATGATGGAAGCGCGCGCGGTCAAGAATGAGGACGAGCAGGAATGCTTCCGCATCGTCGGCGCCATCGGCGACGCCACCCACTGGGAGTGCATGAAGTTCCTGCGTCCCGGCATCACCGAGAACCAGGTCACCGCGCACTTGATGGAATATCTCTACAACTTCCCCGGCATCGAAGACGTCGAAGATGTGATCGTGTCCTCCGGCCCGAACACCTGGCCGAACTGGCGCAACTTCTCCGACCGCATCATCCAGCCGGGCGACATCGTGTTCATGGATTTGGCCGCGCTGACCTGGAACGGCTACAAGTCCTGCTATTACCGCACCTACTGCGTCGGCAAGGAGCCGAGCCAGGAGCAGAAGGACACCTACAAGACCGCGCTCGGCTGGCTGTACGATTCGATTGGCGCGGTGAAGGTCGGCGCCACCACGCGCGACATCGCTTCCAAGTGGCCGTCGGCGATGGAGACCTGGGGCTACGAGGACGAGGACCAGGCCGCCGCCAATCTGTGGGGCCACGGGCTCGGTCTCGCCCAATACGACCAGCCGGTAATCTCGCGCATCTGGTCGCTCGATCACCCGATCGATATCAAGGAAGGCATGACCTTCGCGCTGGAAACCCAGCACGGCAAGAAGTTCCGTTACGGCGTGCGCATCGAGGAAATGCTGATCGTGAAGAAGAACGAGATCGAGATTGTGTCGAACTTCCCGGTCAAGCAGATCACCGTCGTCGACCCGCTGCCGGGCTATGGCGATCACGTGAAGTGACGTCGGCTTAAGTCGACGTTATCCCCGGGCGAGCCGAAGGCGAGACCCGGGGATCTCGCGCCACGCACTGTGCCTTCCTAAGCGAGATGGCCGGGGCATAGGCGAGCGAAGCGACGCCGTCCTTTGGACGGCTATGCCCGGCCATGACAACGGAAAGCTAAATGACTTCCTTCATCCTACCGCTGACCGATCCCGCCGCGACCGATCCTGAACGGGTCGGGCCGAAGGCTGCCAATCTGGCGACGCTGACGCAGGCTGGGCTGCCGACACCGGGCGGCTTCGCGCTCACGGCAGAGGCCTATCGCCATCAGTTGCGCCAGCTCGGCGTCACCGACCAGGCGGCGCTGTACAACACCGCCGAACGGCAGATCTCGCGCAAGCTGTCGGTGCAGATTCGTCTGGCGCTCTATCAAGAGCCGATCGCGCCGGAGATTCTCGATCCGCTGCTGGCGGCCTGGCGTGCCCAGCGGGCCGAAACCCCGCTCGGCGCGGTGCGTTCCTCGGCGCTGATCGAGGACCGCGAAGGCGCGAATTTCGCCGGTCAGTTCGAAAGCTTCCTCGGGCTGTCCGACGAAACCGAATTCCTCACCGCGGTGCGCGCCTGCTGGGCGGCGCTGTGGACGTCGCAAGCGCGCCGCTACATGGAAAATCACGGTCTGTCGCCGGCCGACACCGCCATGGGCGTGCTGATCCAGCCGCTGATTTCGGCGCGCGCCTCCGGCGGCGGGCTGAGCGAAACCGCCGAGGGCCAGATGCTGATCTCGGCCACCTGGGGGCTGGGCTCGGCGATCGCGCAGGGCGAGGTGGTGCCGGACCGTATCATGCTTAGCAAAAATGGTTTCCTGCGTACGGTGGAAGCCGGCCGCAAAGGCCACCGCGACACCTGCGATCATGGCGTCGCGGCGCCGCAACTGGTGCCAGCGGACCAAGTGAACGAGCCGTGCCTGACGGCGGGCGAGGCGGTGACGCTCGGCCGTCTGCTGCGCAAATGCGAGCAGCTCGCCGGCCAGCCGGTCGAGATTGAATGGGCGCTCGACGAGAGCGGCTTCAAGCTGTTGCAGTCGCGGCCGCTGCACGTGGAGGCCGCCATTGTGCCCGACGAAATCTGGCTGCAACATCCCGGCATCCGCGGCCATGCCGCCGGCATCGGCTGGGGTTCTGGCAAGGCGGTGGTGGTGAATTGCGAATGCGAACTGGCGCGCGTCGGCCACGGTGACATCCTGGTGACGAAAGTGGCGGGACCGGCGCTCAGCCACATCTTGCCGCGGGTCGCCGGCGTGGTCGCCGAACTCGGCGGCTCGACTTCGCATATGGCGTCGCTGGCTCGCGAGCGCGGCATTCCGATGGTACTCGGCGTGCTCGACGCCACCCGCAAGATTCCCGACGGCGTGCAATGCGCCGTCGACGGCGTCGCCGGCATCGTACGGTGGCAGCGGTGAGCGAAAAACCGCGCGTCTTTGTCACCCAGCCGATCGCGCCGAGCGCGCTGGAGCGGCTGCGCCAGATCGTCGACGTCAAGATGAATCCGGAGTCGGGCAAGATCATCGCCAAGCCGAAGCTGATCGCGGCGGTGAAGAAATGCGACATCCTGTTTTCGCTGCTGCACGACAAGATCGACCGCGCAGTGCTGCGCGCCAATCCGAAATTACGAGCCGTCACTTCGATGTCGATCACGCCGGACAATATCGACGTGGCGGAGGCCACCAAGTGCGGTATTATCGTGACCGTAGTGCCGGCCATTGTCGAGGAGTCCGTCGCCGACCTGCATATCGGCCTGATGATCGCGGTGGCGCGGCGGATGATCGAGGGCGACCGCTCGGTGCGGGCGAGCAAGTTCCCTGGCTCACAGTCGAACCATCTCGCCGGCAGTTTCGTCCATCGCAAGACCATCGGTCTGGTCGGCATCGGCCGTATCGGCCAGGCGACCGGGCGGCGTGCGAAGGGCTTCGACATGAAGATCCTCTATACCGCCCGCCACCGCAGGCCGGAGGCCGAGCAGGAGCTCGGTGCGCAATATGTCACGCTCGATGAGCTGCTGGCGCAATCCGATTTCGTCTCGCTGCACCAGCCGCTCAATGCCGAGACCCGGCACATGATCTCGGACCGCGAATTCGCGCTGATGAAGCCGACCGCCTTCATCATCAACACCGCGCGCGGCGCCGTCATCGACGAGGCGGCGATGATGCGCGCGCTCAAGAAGAAACTCATTGCCGGTGCGGGGCTTGACGTGTTCGAGAACGAGCCGAAGGTGCCGCCGGCACTCTTGAAGATGAACAACGTGGTGCTGACGCCGCATCTCGGCAGCGCGGTGATGGAAATTCGCGACCAGATGGCGAATATCGTGGTCGATAATATTCAGGCGTTGATCGACGGTCGCACGCCGCCGAATTGCGTCAATCCACAAGTTTTGCCGCAGGTGTTGAAGCCGTCCTGACGGCGCGGCACTGCAAAACCGGGAGAGTAACAATGGCTGAATTGCCCAAGCTCGACGTTGTGATTGCCAACAACTTCGGCCATCTGCCGATGTTCATCGGCGCGGAGAAGGGCTACTTCAAGCAGCACGGCGTCGACGCCAGCTTCAAGGTGGTGGATACCGGCACCGACATGGTCAATGCCCTGCACGACGGCCTCGCCCAGGTCGGCGACATGAGCACGACCACGTATCTGAAGGCGGTGCACGCCGGCAATCCATTCCAGGTCATCGGCCTGATTATGAACGACGCGACCAACGATCGCTGCGATACGCCGCTCGCGATCGTCACGAAGAAGGGCAGGGGCGTCAATGTCGGCAAGATCGGCGACCTGGTCGGCAAGAAGGTCGGCCTCGCGCGCGGCCAGACTTCCGACGAATATTTCAAGATGGTGGTGCGCCGCGCCGGCGTGAAGTACGCAGACGTCACCATCGAGAACATCTGGTCGCAGTTCGGCCTCGCGCCGGCACTGAAGGAGGGCAAGGTCGATGCGATCGTGACTTGGGAGCCCTACGTGACGCAGACGCTCACCCAAGTGCCGGATTCGTATGAAGTGATCCGCGGCGGACAGCACATGTCCTACGTGATGGTCGCGGTGGCGCACGGGCCAACGGTCGAGGCGAAACCGGGGGTGATCAAGAGCATCGCCGCCGGGCTGGCGCAGTCGTCGTATTTCTCGCGCAAGAATCCCGACGAGGCGGTGGAGATATTCGCCAAGTGGGTTCCCGGCACCGACGTCGCCATCGGCAAGAAGGCGATCAAGCACATCCACTTCGATCCGCGCATGTCGCCGAAGGTGCTGCGCGCCTTCGAGAACGCCGAAGACGAGGTGCTGGTCAACACGCTGCCCGGCGCGCCCCGGCTCGACGTGCCGAAGCTGTTTCGGCCGGAGTTCATGCAGCAGGTCGAGAAGGAACACCCGGAATATTTCGCGGATTTGCCGAAGCTGACGTAATGCTTCGTGTCCCGGGCGCAGCGCAGCACGTGAGTGGTGCGCTGCAGACCCGGGACCGTTACGAGTTCCGAATTTGGTAAGATTCCGGATCGGCGGTGCACCGCGTCCGGGACAAGAGGGGTTATTCCGCCGTCCAGCCGCCGTCGAGCACCAGCGCCGAGCCGGTCATCAGCGATGACGCATCCGAGGCGAGGAACACGATCGCCCCGGTCAACTCCTCGAGCTGGCCGAGGCGGCCGAGCTTGATCTTGTTGAGCACTTCGTCGCGGAACGCTTTGTTCTCGAAGAACGGCCGCGTCATCGGCGTCTCCAGGAAGGTAGGCCCGAGCGAATTGACGCGGATGTTGTCGGGCGCGAGCTCGATCGCCATCGCCTTGGTGAAGCCCTCCATGGCGTGCTTGGCAGCGCAATAGACGGTGCGCCTCGCTGCGCCGACATGGCCCATCTGCGAGGAGATGTTAATGATCGAGCCCGCAAGCTTTTCCGCGCGCAGCCGCAGCGCCACCGTCTGCGCCATGAAAAAGGCGGCGCGGACATTGAGGTTCATGATCGCGTCGAAATCCTCGACCGTCACGTCCGGCAAAAAGGCCGGCCGGTTCATGCCGGCATTGTTGACCAGCACCTGATAGGGCGCGCGCTGGCCAAGCGCTTGGCGCACGGCGGCAATGTCGGTGACGTCGAACGCGAGTGCGTCGGCCGACTGGCCGCGGGCGCGGATCGCCGCGGCGGCGTCTTCGATCTCCTTTTCGGTGCGCGCGGCGAGCGTCACGTGCGCGCCGGCGTCGGCTAGCGCGGAGGCGGCAGTGAGCCCGATGCCGCGCCCGCCGCCAGTCACCAGCGCGCGCCGGCCGTCGAGGCGGAAGGAGGCGGTTTTGGTGAGGTCGACGGTCATGAAAGATCACGCCTGCTTTCTTATCCCTCCCCGCCGGCGGGGAGGGACAAGAAAATTACTCCGCCGCTTGGGCGTAGGGCACGTTGCGGCCGCCGTAGCGGCGCACGCGGATATTGGCCTGCTCGGCGTGCGCGGTGAAGCCTTCCAGGATGCACAGCCGCGAGCAGACTTCGCCGATCTTGGCGCTGGCCTCGTCGGTAAGCACTTTCTGGTAGGTGCAGGTCTTGATGAACTTGCCGACCCACAGCCCGCCGGTGAAGCGCGCGTTCTTCTTGGTCGGCAGCGTGTGGTTGGTGCCGATTACCTTGTCGCCATAGGCGACGTTGGTGCGCGCGCCCAGAAACAGAGAGCCGTAGTTCTTCATGTTGTTGAGGAAGTAATCGGGATCGCGCGTCATCACCTGCACATGCTCGGAAGCAACGCGATCGGCCTCGCGCACCATCTCGTCGATGCTGTCGCAGACGATCACCTCGCCGTAGTCCTTCCAGGACTGGCCGGCGAGATCGGCGCTGGGCAGGATCTTCAGCAGCCGCTCGATCTCGCTCATGGTGTCGCGCGCGAGCTTCTCGGAATTGGTGATCATTACCGCCGGCGAATTCGGCCCATGTTCGGCCTGACCCAAAAGATCGGTGGCGCAGATTTCGCCGTCGGCGCTGTCGTCGGCGACGATCAGCGTCTCGGTCGGCCCGGCCAGCAAGTCGATGCCGACGCGGCCGAACAACTGGCGTTTGGCCTCCGCCACGTAGGCGTTGCCGGGGCCGACGATCATGTCGACGGGTTGGATAAATTCGGTGCCGAGCGCCATGGCCGCTACCGCCTGCACCCCGCCCAACACGTAGATGTCGTCGGCGCCGCCGAAATGCATGGCGGCGACGATGGCCGGATGCGGGCCGCCCTTGAACGGCGGCGCGCAGGCGATGATGCGCTTCACACCCGCGACCTTGGCGGTGACGATCGACATGTGCGCCGAGGCGACCATCGGATAGCGCCCGCCCGGCACGTAGCAGCCGATCGAGTTCACCGGGATGTGGCGATGGCCGAGCACGACGCCCGGCAGCGTCTCGACCTCGATGTCCTGCATGCTGTCGCGCTGTTTCTGCGCGAAGTTGCGCACCTGCGCCTGGGCGAATTTGATGTCCTCCAAGTCGCGTTTCTTCACCTGCGATATGGCGCGCTCGATTTCCTGCGCGCTGAGGCGGAAATCTTTCGGCGACCACTTGTCGAATTTCTCCGACAATTCGCGGATCGCCGCATCCTTGCGCTCATCGACTTGCGCCAGGATGCCTTCCACCGTCTCGCGCACCTTGGCGTCGGCGGCCTTGACCGCGCTTGCGTCCATTCCGCGCTTGAGCCAACGGGGCATTTGATTCTCCTGACGAGTTGCTTGTCATGGCCGGGCTTGTCCCGGCCATCCACGCCCTACTTTGTCGGCGGTCTTAAGGCGTGGACCAGCTGAACTCGGGTATACCCGAGTTCAGCTACTTTTTATATTGCGCAAGTCGGATAAATCCGACTTGCGATGACAAGCCCAGGGGTGACGGTTGAAATTGCTGAGGTGGTGGCGGGCTACTTGATCGCCTGCGGATTGATCGGCGATCCCGTACCGCCGGTGATGATCAACGGCGGGCCGCAGAAGAAGAATTCGTAGACGCCGTCTTCGTCGCAGTCCTCGGCCAGTTCCTTGAGGTAGAAGATCTCGCCCATGCACAGGCCCATGGCCGGGATTACCACCCAGTGCCAGGGCTGGTTGGCGTCGGTGGTCTCGTTCGGGCGCACTTCCACGCCCCAGGTGTCAGTGCAGATGGCGGCGACCTGCTTATCCTGGCACCAATAGCAGTTCTCGAATTTGACGCCGGGCGCATCGCCACCGGCATAGCCGCCCCATTGTTTCTCGGCGAGGCAGCGCTCCATCTGTCCTGTGCGCACGATGACGAAGTCGCCGCGTCCGATCGAGACGTTCTGCTGCTTGGCGCATTTGTCGAGTTCGTCGTTGGAGATGCTTTCGCCGTCCTGCATCCATTTCACGCCGCGGAAGCGCGCGATGTCGAGCAGCACGCCGCGCCCGACCATCTTGTTCTTGGAGTTCTCGATGCCGAGCACGGACAGTCCGCGCGAGTCGATCAGTTTGGCGTCGTGGCCGTTATAGGCCTTGTCCTCGTAGAAGACGTGGCCGAGTGCGTCCCAATGCGTGGCGCCCTGCACGCACAGCATCAACGTGTCGTCGGCGTAGCGGATCTTGTTCCAGTCCTGCTGGCCGGAGACGGCGTCGGTGCCGGTGGCGAGCATCTGGTGGATCGGGTTGAAGCGGCCGCCAAACAATCCGTTCTGCGGGCCTTCGCGGTCGAGCGGAATGCCGAGCGCGAACACCTTGCCGGTGCGGATCAGGCTCGCCGCCTTGACGATATCCTCGGGGGTGACGTGGTTGAGCGTGCCGATCTGGTCGTTCTTGCCCCAGCGGTCCCAGTTGGACAGCTTTTTCGAGGCCTCGGCGATGGCTTGTTTGCCGACCTTGATGTCCATGGCGTTCATCCCATTGTTGACGCTTTTTAGAAGGCCGCAGCGTGGAAGACCGGCCATTTCGTTGGCAATATTGCGCCGGGTCGCGGTGTTTCAGCAAGCGGATATGTGTACGGCTTTGACAGTGCCCGCGCCGCTTGCGCATGATCCAGCAACAAGCCGGCTCTTGAGTGCCGGCAAACATCAGGGAGGGTTTCATGAAACGAAACATGATCGCGGCACTCGCCGCCGCTGTGGCTTTTTCCGGAATCGCGCTATCCGCGCAGGCCGCCGACATCGTCGACGAGTGGGCAAGCATAAAAGCGCCGCCGCCGCCCGCGCTCAAGCCAGTGACGGTCGATCCGAAGACCACCGCGCTCTTGATGCTCGACTTCATGAACCAGAATTGCGGCAAGCGGCCGCGCTGCATTGCCACGCTGCCGGCGATGAAGAAGCTGCTCGGCGAGGCGCGCGCCGCCAAAGTGCTTGTGGTCTATTCCGTGATCGCCAAAACCACGCCAGCGGATGTGGTCAAGGACTTGGCGCCGATGGCGGACGAGCCGCACGTGCTGTCCGGCCCCGACAAATTCCTGCACACCGATCTTGAGAAGATTCTGAAGGACAAGAACATCAAGACCGTGATCACGGTCGGCACCGCGTCGAATGGCGCGGTGCTCTATACGGCGAGCGGCGCGATCTTCCGCGGCATGAAAGCAATCGTGCCAGTGGACGGCATGTCGGCGGTCGATGCTTACGCCGATTTGAGCACGGTGTTCACCTTTACCAACGCGCCGCGGCTATCGACCGAAGCGACGCTGACGCGGAGCGACATGATCAAGTTTTGAGTTCTTACCCTCCCCCGAAAGGGGAGGGATAAAGCGCGCCTCACACCTTCCCCAGCGCCTTTAATATTTTCCCCGGTGTGAACGGCATGTCGGTAAGCGGTTGCGCGCCGAGCGGATGCAGCGCGTCGTTGATGGCGTTCATCACGCAAGCCGGCGCGCCGGCGGTGCCGGCTTCGCCCGCACCCTTGGCGCCGAGCTCCGAGTCGGCGGTGGGCGAGACGACGTGGCCGCATTCGATGTCCGGCATTTCCGCCGCCATCGGCACCAGATAATCGGCCATGTTGCCGTTGAGCATCTGCCCGCGCTCGTCATAGAGGCATTGCTCGAACAGCGCTGCGCCGATGCCCTGCACGATGCCGCCGCGGATCTGCTCGTCGACCAACTGCGGATTGATGATGGTGCCGCAATCCTCCACGCACCAGTGCTTCAATAGCTTGACGAAGCCGGTATCGGTGTCGACTTCGAGATAGCTCGCCTGTACGCCGTTGGTAAAGGCGAACGGCCAGCCGCGCGGCACGTAGTGGCGCGTCGCGACCAGTTCGGCCTGCACGCCGGAAGGCAGCGTGTCTGGGCGGAAATAAGCGACGCGCGCCAGTTCCTCCAGCGGCAGCCGTTCGGTGCCGCTCGCCGCATCGACGACGATGCCATTGCGGATGTCGAGCGTGTCGGACTTGGCTTGCAGCATCGCGCCCGCAACCGCGAGCACGTTGCCGCGCAGGGCCTTGCCGGCCTGCCAGGCGGCTTCGCCGCCGATACCGGCGGCGCGCGAGGCCCAAGTGCCGCCGCCGTAGGGCGTGTTATCGGTGTCGCCGGTGATGACGCGTACTTTGTCGATCGACACGCCGAACGACGTGGCGACGCATTGCGCCACCACGCTTTCCGCGCCCTGGCCCTGTTCGGTGACGCCGGTCGCCACATTGATATTGCCCTGCGCGTCGAGCTTTACCGTGGCGCCGTCCTGCGAGGTGATGCGCGCGCCGCCGACGCCGTAGAAGGCGGCGGAGGGATTGGTGACTTCGATGAACGAGGCGAAGCCGATGCCGCGATAGATGCCCTTCTCGCGCAGCTTCTTCTGCTCGGTGCGCAGGCCGGCGTAATTCATCATCGAATCGAGATGGGCGAGCGACTCGTGGTGTGACAGCTTCTCGAACTTGAGTCCGGCGGCCGATTGCGCCGGATAGCCGTCGTCGGAAAACAGATTGCGCCGGCGGATTTCCAGGGGGTCCATGCCGATCTTGGCGGCGGCCAGCTCGACCAGCCCTTCGGTCACCGCCACCGCGATTGGGTGGCCAACGGCGCGGTATTGGCACATCACATTTTTATTGGTGAACACCACGCGCGCCTGCGCGCGATAATTCGCACAGGTGTAGGGGCCTCCGACCAGATTGACCACCTGGTTCGCTTCGATCCCCGAGGTGCGCGGATAGACCGAGTAGGGGCCGATACCGGTGAGGTCGTCGATCTCGAAGGCGGTGATGGTGCCGTCGGTCTTGACGCCGATTTTCGCCTTCACGCGGTGATCGCGGGCGTGGATGTCGGTGACGAAGCTCTCGATGCGGTCGGCGACGAATTTCACCGGCCGCTTGAGCAGCTTGGACAGCGCCACCGTCGCCATCTCGTCGGCATAGGTGTGCACCTTGATGCCGAACGAGCCGCCGACGTCTTTCGTCAGCACGCGCACCTGCTGGTGCGCCAAGCCGAGGTGCTTGGCGAACAGGTCCTGCATCATGTGCGGCGCCTGCGTGCCTTGGTACACCGTCATCTTCTGCTCGCCCGCATTCCAATCGGCTACGATCGAGCGCGGCTCGTTAGTGACTCCGGTGTGGCGGCCGAACAGGAAGGTGGTTTCCACCACCGCGTCCGAGCCGGCGAAGGCCTCATCGACTTTGCCGACATCGAGCTTGCGCTCGAAACAGAGGTTGTCGCCGAGGCTTGCGTGGATTACCTGCGTCTTGGCATCGAGCGCGGTTTCCGGACCGACCACCGGCGGCAGTTCCTTGTATGTCACCTCGACCAGTTCGCAAGCATCTTCGGCCTTGGCGCGCGTGCGCGCTACCACCGCGCAAACGGCTTCGCCCTGCCAGCAGGCGACATCGACGGCGATAGGCGATTGCGGCGCAGATTTGAGGCCCTTGAGATGCGTGAGCACGCCGACCCAGGGGGTCATGACTTTCGCCAGCTCGGCACCGGTGACCACGGCGATCACGCCGGGCAATTTCTTCGCCGCGTCGGCTCTGATGCCCACGATGCGCGCGTATGCATGCGGCGAGCGCACGAAAGCCACATGCGCCATGCGCGGCAGCGTGACATCGCTGACATATTGCCCGCGCCCATGCGTAAGCCGTTGCAGATTCGGCCGCGGCACCGAGCGGCCGATATACGAGTTCGGCCGGTCGAGGGCGCTGAGCACGGGCGGGGAGTCGTCGGTAATTTTCATCGCTTCGCTCCCGCTCGCGCTTGCGCAACTGATTCCACCGCATCGACGATGGCGTGGTAGCCGGTGCAGCGGCAGTAGTTGCCGGAGAGATGTTCGCGAATCTGGTCGCGCGACGGAACGTCGCCGCGCTGCAACAATTCCTGCGCCGCCGCGATCATACCGGGCGTGCAATAGCCGCATTGCAGCGCGTTGCGCTGCTCGAAGGCCGCCTGCAGGTCGGCAATCTCGCCGCTATCGGAGAGGCCTTCGATGGTCTCGACTGTGGCGCCGTCGCATTGCACCGCCAGCATAAGGCATCCGCGCACGATCTCGCCGTTCACCCGCACCGTGCAGGCGCCGCAGACGCCGTGCTCGCAGCCGACATGGCTGCCGGTCAGCGCAAGGTCGTCGCGCAGAAAATCGACCAGCGTCTTGCGCGCTTCGACGCGTTCGCTGACGTGCTCGCCGTTGACGGTCAGAGAAATGTCGAGGGCGCGCTCGCTCATGGCCGCGCCTCGCTGAGTTGTGTCGCCACCCGCCGCAGCAGGACGCCCGCGAGGTGTTTTTTCACCACCCCGGTTGCCTGCACATCGTCGGGCGGATCGAGATCGAGCGCGGCGACCGCGCCATCCACATCGCCTTTCGCCAGCGCAGCCTCGGCTTTTATCGCGCGCACCGGCGTGGGGCCGACGCCGAAGTAGGCGAGCCGCACATCGCTGAGCCCCTTGCCGTCGGCGCGCGCGCTGGCGGCCAAGCCAACGATGGCGTAGTCGCCGTGCCGGCGCGCCAGTTCGGCAAAGCCGGCGCGCGTGTTTTTGTCGGCGGCGGGGACGCGCACCGCGATGAGCATTTCCTGTTGCCGCAGCGCGGTCTCGAACAGTCCCTTGAAGAAAGCGTCGGCCTTCACCTTGCGTTTGCCTTTGGGACCGGCGATGTCGATCTCAGCGCCGAGCGCGAGCAGGCAGGCGGGCAATTCCGCCGCCGGATCGGCGAAGGCGATGGAGCCGCCGAAGGTGCCGCGGTTGCGAATGGCGGGATGGCCAATATGCGGCATGGCGAGCGCGATCAGCGGCGCGTGCTTGGCGATCATCTCGGAACGCTCGACCTGGGCATGACGCGCCAAGGCGCCGATCTCGACGAATTTGCCCTTTTTGGCGATGCCGTCGAGTCCCTTGATGGCATTGATGTCGATCAGGAGGTCCGGCGCGGACAGCCGCATGTTGAGCGTGGCGATCAGGCTCTGCCCGCCGGCCAAGAGCCGCGCATCGTCCTTATGCTTGGACAGCAGCGCAACCGCTTCCTTGAGCGTGCGCGCCTTGGTGTAGGCGAATGGCGCCGGCTTCACGTTTCCCCCAGTATTTCGCTGGCGCGTGATCTTGTCCGAAAACCGGTCCCCACTTTTCGGGATCACGCGCTGGTTTTTTCTTATTGTGACTGGGAACGCGGGCAGGTCAATGTATAAAGCCCGCACAAAACAGGGGGGAACCTATGGCGAAAGAATTCGAGGGAAAAGTCGTCGTCATCAGCGGCGGCAGCCGCGGCATCGGCCGGGCCATTGCCTTGGCCTTTGCGCGCGAGGCCGCGCAGACGGTGCTGGCCGCGGCCAATGAGGCCAATCTCGCTGAAGCTGCGAAAGCGGTCGCCACGGTGGGAGGACCAGTGCCGATGACCGTTGCCGGCGACCTACGCACATTGCCGGGGTGCGAGCAGTTGTTCGCCAAGGTCAACGAGCGCTTCCAGCGCTGCGACGTGCTGGTCAACAATGCCGGCGCCACCAAAGGCGGCACGTTTTTCGAGCAGCCGGACGAATTTTGGAGCGATGGCTTTGCACTGAAATTCCACGCCGCAGTGCGGCTGACGCGGTTGTTCTGGCCGCTGCTCAAGGCTGCGCATGGCAATATTGTCAACATCATCGGCGGCGCAGCGCGCACGCCGGGCCCAGACTTCCTGATCGGCGGCGCGGTCAACGCGGCGATGGGCAATTTCGCCAAGGGCCTCGCTGCGCTCGGCAACCGCGACGACATCAATATCAACGTCATCCATCCGGGGCAGACGCAGACCGACCGCGTCGAGCAGCTCTTCGCGCAATTTGCCAAGGCGCAGAACAAGACCGTCGAACAGGTGCGCGAGGAGGCGCTGGTCAAGGGCGGCTTGCGCCGCATCGGCCAGCCGGAGGACGTCGCCGAGCTCGCGCTGTTCCTGTGCAGCGCGCGGGCCCGCCACATCCACGGCACCGCGATTGCCGTCGATGGCGGCGGCACGCCGGGGTATTACTAAGACTCAACGCCCTATCCGCTCGTCCCCGCGCAAGGGGGGATCCAGGGGCGAAAATCTCTAGCTTCGAGTATGCAGCGCTGGATTCCCGCTTGCGTGGGAATGAATGCAGGTTGGATCAGGCGCCGATCTTCTTCACAATATTAACAGCTCTTCGCAGCAGCGTCATCGAGGCTTCCAGCGTGCGGAAGGCGGCGTGCGCGGTGAGCGTCACGTTCGGCAGCTTCGCCAGCGGATGATCGGGCTTCAGCGGCTCGCTGTGGAACACATCGAGGCCGGCGTGGCGGATGTGGCCGCTTTTGAGCGCTTCGATCAGCGCCGATTCATCGGCGAGCGCGCCGCGCGCGGTGTTGACGTAGATGACGCCGGGCTTCATGTGTGCGATGCGCTCGGCCGAAAGAAAGCCGCGCGTCTCGTCGCCGAGCGTGAGGTTCATCGACACCACGTCGCTACGCGCGAGCAGCGTGTCAATGTCGACCAGCGGCACTTTGATGTCGGCATGCTTGGTGCGGTTCCAGCCGATCACCTCCATGCCCATGCCTTTGCCGATGCGTGCGACCTCGCGGCCGATGCCGCCGAGCCCGATCACGCCCAGCGTCTTGCCGAGCAATTGCACGCCTTCATGCGGCGTCCACACGCCACTGCGGACCTCGCGGTCCATGCGCGCGACATCGCGCGCGGCCGCCACCATCAGCGCAATCGAATGCTCGGCCACCGCGGTGTCGCCATAGCCCTTTATGATGTGCACGGTGACGCCGCGGTTGGCCAGCTCTTCGACGTTCATGTAGCTCGCAGGCCCCGTGCCGAGGAACACGATGTGCTTGAGTTCGGGGCATTGCGCGACCAGCGGCGTCGGCATGTAAGAATGATCGTCGATGGCGATTTCGTAACCGCCGATCACGCGCGGCAAATCCTCGCGCGCGAAAGCCGCCCGGTTGACGTCGATGGCCGGATCGTCGGGGCGAATCACGCGTGCCCATACCGGCGCCAACTGGTCGTTGCAATCGAGGAAGATGGTTTTCATGGAATCCCGGCGTTGACGGCACCGCGCGCACAGAATACATGCAAGCGCGCGCCGCGCATCCCGCAGCATATCGCCGAACCGCCGACGGTTCCATGCCGCCGGGGAAAACGGCGCGGCCGACTGGAAATCTCAATGAAATTGGCAAGCTACAAGGTGCGCGGGCGGGACAGTTTCGGCGTGGTGATGGGCGAGGGTGTGGTCGATCTCAAGACGCGGCTCGCCCCGCAGTTCACCAGCGTGCTCGACCTGTTACGTGAAGGCGGCCTCGACATTGCGCGCGAAGTTGTGCGCGGGGTGCGCGCCGATTTCCCGTTGCGCGAGGTGGAATTGCTGCCGCCGGTCTTGCAACCGGAGAAGATCCTCTGCATCGGCATCAACTATGCCAACCGCAATACCGACTACGGCGAGGTCGAGCTGCCGAAATAACCCAGCATCTTCTACCGCGCGCCCGGCTCGCTGGTCGGGCATCGGCAGCCGATCGTGCGGCCGCGCGAGTCCGAACAGCTTGATTACGAAGGCGAGATCGCGCTGGTGATCGGCCGCGCCGGCCGCCGCATCGCCCCCGAGCGCGCTCTCAATTATGTTGCGGGGGCCACGCTGTGCAACGAGGGCACGATCCGCGACTGGATGCGGCATGGCAAATTCAATGTGACACAGGGCAAGAATTGGGACGCCAGCGGCAGCATCGGCCCGTGGTTGGTGACGTCAGACGATATTGAACTCGCCCTGCCGCTGCATATTACGACGAAGGTCAATGGCGAGATCACGCAAGACGACACGACCGGCAGCATGATCAAGTCGTTTACCGACATCATTGCCTATGTCAGCACCTTCATGACGCTCAAGCCCGGCGATATCATCGTCACCGGCACGCCGGTAAAATTGGGTCCGCGCCGGGAGCACCCGGTCTGGCTCAAGCCGGGCGACGTGGTAGAAATCGAAGTACCGCAGATCGGCGTGTTGCGAAACAGCGTGGTGGCGGAAGTATGAGTGAAGATCGCAAAGCAGTCTGCATCGTCGCTTGGCCGGCCGGGCATTCGCGCTCGCCGTTGATCCATAATTATTGGATCAGGCAACACAATCTCGACGCCGAATACCGGCGCGAGGCGGTGCCGCCGGAAAAGCTGACCGAGTTCATCACCCATCTGCGCGAGCATGGCTATATCGGCGGCAATGTCACGTTGCCGCACAAGCAGGCCGTGCTGGCATTGTCGGAGCCGGATGAGCGTGCCAAGGCGGTCGGCGCGGCCAACTGTCTCTGGTACGAGGGCGATAAATTGCACTCGACCAACACCGACGTCGAGGGTTTCCTCGGCAATCTCGATGCGATGACGCCGGGCTGGGACCGCGGCTTGGAGACGGCCGCGGTGCTCGGCGCCGGCGGCGGCGCTCGCGCGGTGGTGTTCGCGCTGATCCAGCGCAATGTCGGGCGCATCTACCTCATCAACCGAACGGTCGAGCGGGCGGAAGCCCTGAAAAAGAAATTCGGCGCGCGCGTGCACGTCGCCAAATGGGAGGAAACCACCGGCCTCCTGGGCGGCGCCGGGCTCCTGGTCAACACCACGACCTTAGGCATGGTTGGGCAGCCGCCTCTGGACATCAATCTGCGCTGTCCGGCTTCGCTGGTGGTGGCGGATCTGGTCTACGCGCCGCTGGAAACTGGCCTGCTGAAGCTGGCGCGCGAGCGTGGCCTGCGCACCGCCGACGGGCTCGGCATGTTGCTGCACCAGGCGGTGCGCGGCTTCGAGCGCTGGTTTGGCATCAAGCCCGAGGTGACGCCGGAACTACGCGCCCTGGTCGAAGCGGACCTGGGGGCGACCAAGCCCTCGGCCGCCGCGGCCGCTCAAGAAAAAGTGAAACCGCAGGCCAAGCGCCCCCGCGGGAATAAGGAACGCGGCTAGGGGTTCTCCGCTTGATGGCACGGCGCAATGACGCCGGCCCCTCGGGAGGACGACAATGCCGAACATCCTTATGGCGCGGCGCGCACTGGGCGCTGCGGTTATCGTGTTGAGCCTATCGACAAGCGCCGCTTTGGCGCAGCAGCCCGGGCGCATCCGCGCTCAGATCGAGAAGGCGGACGGCGGCATGCTGGTCCTCAAGACACGCGATGGCGCGACGGTGAATGCAAAAGTGGACGACAAGTCGCGGGTGACGGCGCTGGTGAAAGCCTCGCTCGACGATATCAAGCCTGACACCTGGATCGGCATCGCCGGCATTCCGAAGCCGGACGGCAGCATCGAGGCCTTCTCGATTCACATTCCGCCGGCGGCTTTGCGCGGCCAGGGCGAAGGCGAACGCCCGTGGGACGCGCGGCCGGGCAGTACGATGACCAATAGCTATTTCCAGTCGGCCGTCGCCGGTAAGGACGGCAGCACGCTGACCGTGAAGAATAAGGATGGGGAGAAAAAGGTGGCGATCTCTGCGGCGACCGTGATCGCTAAGGCGGTCCCGGCGGATCGCGCCGAGCTCAAGCCCGGCGCGCAGATCATCATCTTCGGCCAGGAAAAGCAGGCGGATGGCACGATTCTGATCAAGAGCATGTACGTCGGACGCGGCCTCACGCCGGCGATGTGATGAGAGTACGCATGATCGGACGTTGGACAATGGCCGCCGCGCTTCTCGCGTTCGCGGCCGGCGCCTTTGCGCAGCAGCCGCCGAGCATGCGTGTGTCGGGCACCGTCGAAAGCTTCGACGGCCACGTGCTGGCGATCAAGTCGACCAAGCTCGGCGAGGTGAAGGTCGATCTCACCGGCGACGTCGCGGTGTTCGGCGTGAGCAAGGCGACGCTCGCCGACATCAAGGCGGGCGCTTATATCGGCGTCGGTGCCATGCCGCAGGCGGACGGCAGCCAGCGCGCCATCCAGGTGACGGTGTTTGCCGAGGTGCAGCGCGGCTTGGGCGAGGGCCACCGTCCGTGGGATGCGCGGCCGAACAGCACCATGACCAACGGCGCCGTCGACCAGACGGTGGCAAGCGTCGGTGGCCAGGTGTTGACGGTCAAATACAAGGGTGGCGAGCAGAAGATCGTGGTGCCGCCCGAGGCGAAAATCCTCGCCTATTCGGTCGCCGACACGAGCGAGCTCAAGCCGGGCGCGCATGTCGCGGTCTTGCGTGCGGCGAAGAGGCCGGACGGTTCATTGGAAGCCAACCGCGTCAATGTCGGGCGCGGCGGCGTGGTGCCGCAGTAGGGTCAGCCGGCCCGCCTTGTCGGCGCGTGCGCCGAGCCGGGCGCGGTGACGTCGAGATCGCCGATGAGTTCGGGCATTTCGCGCATCAGCCGCTTGAGCCGGTTGCGGCCGCCGACGCTGCGCGCCTCGCGCTGGTCCTCGGCCGGCCGGCGCACCTCGTCGGCGCGCGCCAGGCTGTCGATGTCGGCGCCCTGTTCGGCGAGCCGCGCGAGCCACACCGTGAGATCCTCGATCTGGTCGGCGACCACATGGATGACGCCTGATTCCGACTGCACGCGGCCGGCGACCGCGATGTAGCGCGCCCCCAGTACGATTGGCCGCACGCGCTCGAACACCTTCGGCCACACGATCACGTTGGCGACCGCGCTTTCGTCCTCGATGGTCATGAACACCACGCCCTTGGCCGAGCCCGGCCGCTGCCGGCAGGTGACCAGGCCGGAGATGCGCACGCGCGTGTTGTTGGCGATGCCGCGCAGCGCCTCGTTGCGCAGGATGCCGCGTTGGCCGAGGTCGGCGCGCAGGAATTGCGCCGGATGTGCGCGCAGGGAGAGACGCAGGAAGCGGTAGTCGTTGACCACTTCCTCGCCCAGCGGCATCGGGGGCAATAAGATTTCCGGCTCTCGTGTCCCGGACGCGGTGCAGCGCGTCAGCGGTGCACCGGCGATCCGGGACCATTCCATATGTTGATCGTCGTAAAGATCCCGGGTCTGCAGCGCATCACAAGCGTGCTGCGCTGCGCCCGGGACACGAGAAGCGAACAACGGCAAATCATCCTCGCTATCGCCGATGCGGCCGAGCGCCTTGGCCGCCCACAGCGCCTCGCGCCGCGTGAGGCCGAGCGAGGCGAAAGCATCGGCGTCGGCCAGCCGTTCCAGCACGCGCGGCGACAAGCCGGTGCGCAGCCAGACATCGCGCACGGAATCGTAAGGCGCTGCCTCCTCCCTCCCCCCTTGAGGGGGAGGGTTGGGGAGGGGGGTGGCTGTTTGCGCTGTGCTCTGTTGTTTACCCCCCTCCCGACCGCCTTCGCTATTGCTTCGGCGGTCGACCTCCCCCTCAAGGGGGGAGGTGAAGAAAAAAGATCGCCGCTTGACGATCAGCATAGCGTCTTCCTCTCTCAGCCCCTTGATCTCGCGCAGGCCGAGGCGGATGGTATGCGTTGTGCGCACGTCGTCGCGCATCGTGCGATGCAGATCGTGCAAGCGCTCGGCGGCGCGCGGGCCAGGCTCGAGCGTCGAGTCCCATTGCGAGTGATTAATGTCAGGCGCGCGCACCTCGACGCCGTGCTCGCGCGCGTCGCGCACGATCTGCGCCGGGGCGTAGAAGCCCATCGGCTGCGCGTTCAACAGCGCCGCCGCGAAGACGTCCGGATAGCGGCATTTCAGCCAGGCCGAGGCATAGACCAGGAGCGCGAAGCTCGCCGCGTGACTTTCCGGAAAGCCGTATTCGCCGAAGCCCTCAATCTGATGAAAGCAGCGCTCGGCGAAGTCGCGCGCGTAGCCGTTGGCCAACATGCCGTCGATCATCTTGCGCTGGAACGTGCCGATGGTGCCGACGCGCTTGAAGGTGGCCATGGCGCGGCGCAGCTTGTCGGCCTCCGCCGGCGTGAAACCGGCGGCGACGATGGCGATCTTCATCGCCTGCTCCTGGAACAGCGGTACGCCCAGCGTCTTGTGCAGCACCGCCTTGAGTTCGTCTTTGGGGTAGCTGATCGTCTCCAGCCCCTGCCGGCGGCGCAAATAGGGATGCACCATGTCGCCCTGGATCGGACCGGGGCGCACGATCGCCACCTCGATCACCAGGTCGTAGAAATTCTTAGGCTTGAGCCGCGGCAGCATGGTCATCTGCGCGCGGCTCTCGACCTGGAACACGCCGAGCGAATCCGCGCGCCCCAGCATGCGGTAGACGGCGTCTTCTTCCGCCGGGATGGTGGCGAGGGTCAGCCGCTCGCTGTAGTGACGGTCTACCAGATCGAGCGCCTTGCGCAGGCACGACAGCATGCCCAGCCCGAGCACGTCGATCTTGAGAATGCCGAGCGCATCGAGATCGTCTTTGTCCCATTCGACGAAGGTGCGGTCGGGCATGGCGCCATTGCCGATCGGCATCACCTCGTCGAGCCGGCTACGCGTGATGACGAAGCCGCCGACGTGCTGCGACAGATGGCGCGGGAAGCCTACGATCTCGCGCGCCAGCGCCGCGATCTGCTTGACGCGCCGGCTGTCCGGGTCGAGCCCGGCGCGCGCGAGATCGGCATGGCCGTCGCCGCCGCCGCCCCAGATCGAGGACGACAGCGCGCCGATGGTGTCCTCGCTCAGGCCGAAAGCCTTGCCGACCTCGCGGATCGACGAGCGGCCGCGATAGCAGATCACGGTGGCGGCGATGCCGGCGCGCTCGCGCCTATATTTCTTGTAGATGTACTGGATCACCTCCTCGCGCCGCTCGTGCTCGAAATCGACGTCGATGTCGGGCGGCTCGCGCCGCTCCGGCGAGATGAAGCGTTCGAACAGCAGATCGGCGCGGTCGGGATCGACCTCGGTGACGCCGAGGCAGAAGCACACGGCGGAATTGGCCGCCGAGCCGCGGCCCTGGCAGAGAATTTTCTGCGAGCGCGCGTAACGCACGATATCGTAAACGGTGAGGAAGTAGGGCGCGTATTGCAGCTGCGCGATCAGCGCGAGCTCGTGCTCGATGCCGGCACGCACCTTGGCGGGCACGCCTTGCGGATAGCGCTGGGCGGCGCCTTGGTAGGTGAGATGAGTTAGCGCATCCTGCGCATTAGTGAAGCCTTCAAGCGTCTCGTCGGGATATTCGTAGCGCAGTTCATCGAGCGAGAAGGTGAGGGCGTCCGACAACGCGAGCGTTTCCTCGATTGCCTCGGGGGCATCGCGGAACAGCCGCGCCATTTCCTCCGGGGATTTAAGATGGCGCTCAGCATTGGCGGCTAACTTGCGGCCGGCGCGGTCGATGGTGGTTTTCTCGCGGATGCAGGTGAGCACGTCGGCAAGTGGTCGCCGGTCGGGATGATGATAGAGTACGTCGTTGACCGCGATCAACGGTACCTGGCACTCGCGCGCGAGTACGATGAGGCGGGCGAGCCGCGCGCGATCGCGCCCGCGATAGAGCATGGAGGCGGCGAGACGGACGCGGCCGGGAGTGGAGGAGCGTAGGCGACGAATTATATGAATTGATCTTGCCGCGAACTCAGTCTGCTCCCTCCCCCCTTGGGGGGGAGGATTGGGGAGGGGGGTAAGCAACAAGCGCGAGTGTTTGCTGTTTACCCCCCTCCCGACTGCCTTCGCTAAAGCTTCGGCGGTCGACCTCCCCCTCAAGGGGGGAGGTGAAGAAAGAGGGGCACTCGATCGTTCCATCACCACTAGCTCCAGTCCGAAAATATGCGCCAGCAGATCGTCGAGATGGAGAATGCAATCGCCCTTCTCGGCGCGCAGATTTCCAACAGTTAGCAGCCGCGTGAGCCTTCCCCAGCCGGCGCGGTCGCGCGGGTAGGCGAGGATATCGGGCGTGCCATCGGCGAAGACGAGCCGCGCGCCTGGATGATATTTCAGCGCCAGGTTCTGCTCGCGCTTGGCCAGATGCGCGCGCACCACGCCGGCGACCGAATTGCGGTCGGCGAGACCGAGGCCGGCCAGCCCGAGATGGGTGGCCTGCGTCATCAACTCTTCCGGGTGCGAGGCGCCGCGCAGGAAGGAGAAGTTTGAGGCGGTGGCGAATTCGAGGTAACGCATCTACTCACTCAGGAACTCACGCAAACGTCCCGTGCAGAAACCAGGTCGGCGCGGCGGTACCTTGTGCAAGATCGCGATAGAGACCAGAGCGGAACAGCCAGAAGCGCAGGCCGCTTTTATCTTCCACCCGGAAATAGTCTCGCGCAGGCCCGCCGTGCTCGCTCCACCAGGCGCCCTCGATGCGCTCGGGGCCTTCGGCGGCGATCACCTCGTGCAACGCGCGCCGCCATCTGAAACGTAAAGGCGGGCCATCCGGCACTTCAGCCACCGCCTCGATCGGCTCCGGCCGCGTCAGCAGGCGCAGCGGGCGCGGCGCCAGTTCCACCTCGGCAGAATAATGACGATAGGCCTGCCAGCCGGGATCGGCGGGCGCCGTCTGCGCCGGCACCGCGGCGGCGGCGATTTCCGGGATATGGCTATCCTGCGCGATCAGCCGGCGCACGCGGCGCGCGCCCAGCCGTGCGCTCAGACGATCGACCAGACGGTCGACTTCGTCCTCATTCTCGCCGCCGCCGATGCCGATCTGTTCGGGCGGCGCGGGCTCGGCGACGATCGCCGACAGCCGCGCCATATCGAAGCCGAAGCCGGGATCGAATTCGTCAGAGAGCGCGGCGAGCCGCTCGACGAACAGCGCGCGGATCTGCGCCGGATCGCGCAGGGGACGCGAGGTGCCGGCGGCGATGCGGCATACCTCGCCGTCGGTGCGGAATAAGGTGAGTTCGAGGCGGCGGGCGCCGTCGCCGCGCCGCTCCAGCGCGAATTGCAGCCGCGCCGCCAGCCGCGTGAGGATCGCCAGCACGTCTTCTTCGCGCGCGATCGGCTCGGCGAAACGCTGCTCGGCGACATAGGGAGCGACCGGCAGGCGTGGATTGAGCGGCTCGTGTTCGATCCCGAGCGCGCGGTCAAGCTGGCGCAGCAAATCCGTGCCGAAGCGGGCGGCAAGCGGTGCGCGCGGCAGATCGACGATGTCGCAGATGCGTTTCAAGCCGACGCGCGCCAAGGACGAAACAGTCTCCGGCGGAAGCCGCAGCGCGGCCAGCGGTAGCGGCGACAATAAGCTGCACTCCTCGCCGCAAGGATAGCGCGCCGGCTCGCCGTAGTGCGCGGCGGCCCAGGCGGCGCCGATGCTGCCGGCAATGGCGATGGTGTAGGCGAAGCCGGTCTGTTCCAGCCGGGTGGCAAGATCGGCGACCAGCGTCTCCTCGCCGCCGTAAAGATGGGCGCAGCCGGTAATGTCGAGCAGCAAGCCGTCGGGCGCGTCGACCGCCACCAGCGGCGTGTAGCGCAGGCACCAGTCGGCGATTTTTTCCAAGAGGCCAGCATCAGCCTCGGCGTCTTCCACGATGGCTTCGAGAGCGGGATGCATGGCGCGCGCCTGCGCCAGCGCGAGGCCTGGCGAGAGGCCGAGCCGTTCCGCCGCCTCGTCGACGGCGACGATCAGTTCGGCATTGCCGCGCTTGCCATAGACGACGAGCGGCGCGGAAACCTCACGCGACTTGTCGCGCAATTTGGCGATGCGGTCGGTCGAGTGCCGGCGCAGCCACAGGCTGAGCAGGCGTTGCGAGCAGGAAGCACTCATCGCTGTCACTCCATTCGAGAATCCAGGAACCGGCCAGGCCGCGGCGGTTGCGCACGAGCTGCGCGGCGAAGCAATCATTCGGCGCGGCGCCGACGATCCATCGCGTGGCGGCGGTGGAGGCCTCGTCCACCGGCGCCGCGCGCAACAGCAATGCGAGCGCGCTGCTTTCCGCCGCCGCGAGCGACAGCCGGCGCAGCGCCACCGTGCTGACCGCGCTGTCGCGCACTTCGCCGATCACCACGCCAACCGCGCGGCAGCGCAGCGCTTCCTCCATCGCCCACAGCAGATCGCGCGGCCGCGCGACGGAAACCGTGAGCAGGCGCTCCGGCGCAAGGCCGAAGGTGTCGAGGCCGGGGCCGTAGGGCGTGCCGCTTTCGGCGAGCGCCATGTCCTCGGCGAGCCAGCAAACGCGGGCCTGCGCCGGGGCCGCCAGCCCGAGCGCAAAACCCGTCGCCGCGGCGAGATGGGCCTCGCTCGGCGCGGCGATCTCGTGCAGCGCGCCGCGCGCCAGGCCGCCGCCGAGCGCCGCGTCGACCGCCACGATGCCGAGCGGCAAGGCGGCGGGGCCGTCCCCGATCCTGGCCGGCTTCTCCAGGGCGCGCAGGCGCTGACGCAATTGCTCGAGCATGGCGTTAAGCCTCTGGAGACGCGAAGAAATTCGGCCCGGTCAGGCAGACTGCGCGTCCGCTGTGTTCACTATTTGTTCTAATGTGACTCCAGCCCATGGGATCGTCAAGCCGCAAGGGAATGGGGATGGAGGGGCGGGACTGGCACCACGCCTAGCTTTGCGCGCCGGCAGCGGCCGCGCCTCTGGCCAACGCGATTCCAAAAAAAGAAAAATCCGGCTCGAGGCTGGGCTTCCCTGTTCACCAGGTCGGTCTATGCCGACTTATCGTAGATCGTGCCGGTGCCCGGAGCCGGGGTCGCTTGAACGGGAGGGGCAGCTTGGGCGGAGGCTTGCGCCCCCGTGTCGTCGCTGTCCGTGTCCTGATCCGGTCCAGCTTCAGTGTTTTCCGAACTGACCGGCGTCACCGGCGCCGATCCAACCGCAGAGATACTCATGCACTAAAATCCTCTTCTGAGAGGCCTCTAGCGCTACCGGCGGGAACCTAAGGCGGGTCTAAGCAAGGTGTTAAACAAGTTACCCAGTACCGCCTTTGCTCACGATTGTGTGAGCAGCGCGCGCCCGCGCGGCGTGAGCACGAGTTGTGACGCTTGCATGCTGCTGCCGTTCTGGAAGCGCACCAGGCCGTCGGAAATAGCGTCTTCCCAGATCGACAGATGCGGGCAGCTGCGGCGCCAGGCTTCCGCGTCGGCATAGCTGCGCGGGGCTTCCTCCACCCAGGCGAGGAACTGCTGCGTCAGCGCGTGCGCGGCGGCGAGGTTCGACATGGCGGGCGGTAACTACACCTGTTCGGCCGCCAAGAAAAGTCAGGCCGGCCGCTCCACCGTGTGGATGTCGATCTTCGACTCCAGCGTCTGGTGTACCGGGCACTTGTCTGCGATTTCCATCAGCTTTTTGCGCTGCTCGGCGTCGAGCGGACCCTCCAGCGTGATGGCGCGCTCGATGTGATCGACCTTGGTGACCTTGTTCTCGCAGTCCTCGCAGTCCTTGGTGTGAATCTTTTTCTCGTGGTTGAGCCGCACCGAGACATTGGTGAGCGGGATTTTCTTGAACTCGGCATAGAGCCGGATGGTCATCGACGTGCAGGCGCCCAAGCCCGCCAATAGGAAATCGTAAGGCCCCGGACCGGAATCGAGCCCGCCGAGCTTGACCGGCTCGTCGGCCAGCAGGCGATGCGGCCCGGTCAGGATCTCCTGCTGGTATTTGCCGCCGTGGGTCTCGCGCACCAGCACCAGGCCTTCCTCAACCTGTCCCTCGGTCATGACCTCCGGCTGGTCGAGATAGCGGTCGGCCCAGGCGGCGATCACGTTCGCCACGTAGACGGCGTCGTCCTTCTGGCTCAGCAGATGGTCGGCGCCGGCGAGCGAGACGAAGCTTTTCGGATGCTTGGCGGCGACGAAAATGTGCGTCGCGTTGTCGATGCCGACCAGATCGTCGGTCGGCGAGTGGAACACCAGCAGCGCCTTGCGCAAGCTGGCCAGGCATTCGTTGAGCTTCTTCTCGGCGACGTCGTCGAGAAATTCGCGTTTGATCGTGAACGGCCGTCCGGCGAGCTGCACTTCGAGTTCGCCCTTTTCCTTGATCGTGCCGACGTGCTCCTTGAACAGGCCGACGACATGCGAGGGATCGTAGGGCGCGGCGATGGTCACCACGGCGCGCACCTCGGCAATCCGATGCGAGGCGGCCAGCACCGCGCAGCCACCTAGGCTGTGGCCGATCAGAATCGCCGGCGCGCTGTACGCCTTGCGCAGATGATCGGCGGCGGCGATCAGATCGTCGACATTCGAAGAAAAATGCGTATTGGCGAATTCGCCTTCGCTGGCGCCTAAGCCCGTAAAATCGAAGCGCAGCACGGCGATGCCGTGGAAGGTGAGGCGCTCGGATATGCGTTTGGCGGCGAGGTTGTCCTTGCCGCAGGTGAAGCAGTGCGCGAACAGCGCGAAAGCCGTCGGCTTGCCGAGCGGCAAATCGAGCGTGGCGGCGAGCTGCTCACCCTTGGCGTTAGGAAAATTAAAGCGTTCGCTGCGCATGGTCGTGCCTTTCATGGAACCGTCACGATGGTATCGGCCATTGGCTGCCGCGTCCCATCAAACGATTGCGATGTCCCGTCAAGCGGCTTTCACGGGCGCGGCAAAAGGAATCTTGCGCGCGAAATGTCCATGCTAATATGACGATGAATGCCCGGGAAAGAGAGAGGAGATTGGTAATGAGTCTCGCCGATACCCGATTTGATCAGCTCTTTCCGGTCCTAAACCCCATTCAAATCGAGACGGCCAAGCGCTTCGCCAGCGGTCCGGTCCGGCATTTCGCCCCGGGCGAACTCGCCTACGACGTGGGCGTGCGCAACGTGCCGGCCTGGCTGGTGCTTTCCGGCAGGCTCGAGATCATGCGCCGCGACGGCCTGCATCACCAGTCGTCGGTCGTCTTGCTCGCGGAAGGCCAATTCTCCGGCGAGGTCAGTCAGCTCGCCGGCCGTGGCACCGTGGCGGTCGCGCAAGCAGGCCCCGGAGGCTGCACCGCGCTGCCCTTCGACGCCGCGCACATTCGCGCGCTGGTGATCGGCTCGGCCGAGCTTGGCGAGATCGTCATGCGCGCCTTCATCCTGCGCCGCGTCGCGCTGATCCAGGAGGGCGGCGTCGGCTCGCTGCTGATCGGCCGTTCCGGTTCGCCCGATCTGCTGCGGCTCGAAGGCTTCCTGTCGCGCAACAGCTATCCCTACACGGTGCTCGACGCCGCCACCGACGAGGAGGCCCACGCGGCGATCGAACGCTTCGGCGTCCATCCGGACGAATTGCCGCTGATGATCTGCCCGAACGGATCATTGCTCAAGCGGCCGAGCGACGCCGAGGCCGCCATGTGTCTCGGCATCACACCGGAGCTCGATCCCAACACCGTCTACGACGTCGCGGTGGTCGGCGCCGGTCCCGCCGGTCTTGCCGCCGCGGTCTATGGCGCGTCGGAAGGCCTGTCGGTGATCGTGCTCGATCAGCGCGCTTTCGGCGGACAGGCCGGCGCCTCGTCGCGGATCGAGAATTATCTCGGCTTTCCCACTGGCATTTCCGGCCAGGCGCTGGCCGGCCGCGCCTTCACCCAGGCGCAAAAGTTCGGCGCCGAGGTCGCCATCCCTCTCGAAGTGACGCGGCTCGATTGTGGCGGCGCGCTGTCGAATCGCTTCCGCCTTGAAATCGGCGGCGGTAATGCCGTGCAGGCGCGCACCGTCGTCGTCGCCTCGGGCGCGCGCTATCGCCGTCCAGCGATCGCCAATCTGTCGGATTTCGACGGCGCCGGCGTTTCCTATTGGGCTTCGCCCATCGAAGCGAAACTATGCGAAGGCGAAGAGGTCGCGCTGATCGGCGGCGGCAATTCGGCCGGGCAGGCGGTCGTCTTCCTCGCACCCAAGGTCAAGCGCCTGCATCTGATCGTGCGCGGCAAGGGCCTCGAGGCCGGCATGTCGCGCTATCTCATCGACCGCATCAAGGCCTTGCCGAACGTCGACTTGCATGTCGGCAGCGAAGTAGTCGCGCTCGATGGCGATCGGTCGTCGGGGCTGACGGGCGCAACGTTCCGCGACCGCGCGATTGGACAGACCCGCACTTTTCCGCTGCGCCATTTGTTCCTGTTCATTGGCGCCGATCCGAACGCGGAGTGGCTCGCAAATTGCGTCGCCGTCGATGGCAAGGGATTTATTGTGACCGGAAATGGCTTCGCGTCCGCCACCGCCGCCCGCACGCCGCTGCCGCTCGAAACCAGCATGCCCGGCGTGTTCGCCATTGGCGACGTGCGCGCGACCTCGACAAAGCGCGTCGGCGCGGCGATCGGCGAGGGCGCCGCGGTGGTGGCGCAGATCCACCAGGTGCTGGCGGCCAATCGCGCGGCCTAGCTTTGACCGTCGAGCGGGTGGCTGGCGCAAGACTTGCTTGACTCGGGTCGTCAATTAATTCGCGGCACGACAAGGAGTTAGCCATGACACGGGACGACCTGACAGAGAAGCTTCTCGACATCAAGCGCGAGAAGGGCTGGACGTGGAAATACATTTGCGGGGAGATCGGCGGCATGTCGCCGGTGATGATCACGGGCGGCGTGCTCGGCCAGCAGAAAATGACCAAGCCGATGGCCGCTGCCACCGCCAAATTGTTCGGGCTGAGCAAGAGCGAGCAGGCGCTGCTCAACGAGGTGCCGATGCGCGGCACCGGCACGCCGATGCCGCCGACCGACCCGCTGATCTACCGATTCTACGAGCTGGTGATGGTCAACGGCCCGGCTTGGAAGGCGCTGATCGAGGAGGAGTTCGGCGACGGCATTATGTCGGCGATCGACTTCGACATGACCATCGACCGCCAGGCGGACCCGAAGGGCGACCGCGTCAAGATCGGCATGACCGGCAAGTTCCTGCCGTTCAAATATTACGGCGCGACGGGGAACGCGCTGGCGTATGGGCTAAAGGAGGAGTGAGGTTTTTTCACTCTCCCCGCTAGCGCGGGACGAGGGAAGCAAGAATGCCGCTCAGCTTTTCGCCTTGGCTCGCGCCGGCTTCTTCTTCGCCCCGCCGCCGACCAGCACATGGCCGTCGATGTCGGCGATCTTGTTGGTGCCGGTGAGCGCCATGGTGACGCTGAGTTCCTTCTCCAGAATGTCGATCGCCTTGGCGACGCCGGCCTGGCCGCCGGCGCCGAGCCCGAAGGCATAGGCGCGGCCGATCATGCAGGCGCGCGCGCCCAGCGCCAGCGCGCGCATGGCGTCGGCGCCGGTGCGGATGCCGCCGTCGAACAGCACTTCCGTGTCGGAACCGACCGCGTCGGCGATCGCCGGCAGCGCCGAGATCGATGACGGCGCGCCGTCGAGCTGGCGGCCGCCGTGGTTCGACACCACGATGGCATCGGCGCCGAGCTTGACCGCGGTCTTGGCGTCATCGGCGTCGAGGATGCCTTTGAGGATCAGCTTGCCGGGCCAGATGCTCTTGATCCATTCGACGTCCTTCCAGGAGAGCGCCGGATCGAACTGATTCTGAATCCAGACGCCAAGCGAATTGACATTCTCCATGCCCTTCACGTGGCCTGCGAGATTGCCGAAGGTCTTGCGCTTGCCCTTGAGTACGCTCCAGGCCCAGGCCGGCTTGGTGGCCACGTCGATGATGTTCTTGATGCGGATTTCCGGCGGCACGGTCATGCCGTTCTTGATGTCGCGGTGGCGCTGGCCGAGCACCTGCAAGTCGACGGTGAGCACCAGCGCGTTGCACTTCGCGGCTTTTGCGCGGCCCAGAATGTCCTTCGAAAAGCTGCGGTCCTTGATCACGTAGAGCTGGAACCAGAACGGCTTGCGTGTCGCCTCCGCCACGTCCTCGATCGAGCAGATCGACATGGTCGAGAGCGTGAACGGAATGCCCGCTTCGTTGGCGGCGCGCGCGGCGAGGATCTCGCCGTCGCCGTGCTGCATGCCCAACAGGCCGACCGGCGCCAGAATGAATGGCGACGACAGTTTCTGCCCGACAACGGTGGTGGTGAGGCTGCGCGAGGAGACGTCGACCAGGATGCGCTGGCGCAGCTTGATGTCCTCGAGGTCGGCGCGGTTGGCGCGCAGCGTCTCCTCGTTGTAGGAGCCGCTGGCGGCGTAATCGTAAAACGCGCGCGGAACCTTGCGGCGGGCAAGCTGCCGCAGGTCTTCGATGCAGGTAATGTGCTTCATGGAATGCCCGACTGTTCGGCAAGTCGGTAGCACAGCGGCGCGGATGGCGAAACCGGCGGTTTCAGCGGTATTTTTGTCGGAAAGGTGGACCCGGCCACCGAAATTAAGCGGTCGGCGGTAACGATTACTCACAATTATTGAAGTAAATTCACGGCGTTGGCCCTATTATGCGGTCTCGCGGGCTGGCGTTGCCGTCCACCAATAAACCAGCCATACCGGGCGCGAAACCGTAAAGCAGGGGTCAGGGGTAGTTCATGGTTCGTCGTTATTTCGGCACCGACGGCATTCGCGGCCGGGCCAACCGGGTCATTACCCCCGAACTGGCGCTCAAGGTCGGCCAGGCCGCCGGGCTGATGTTCAAGAACGGCGAACACCGCCATCGCGTCCTGATCGGCAAGGACACTCGCCTTTCCGGCTACATGATCGAGACCGCGTTGGTCGCCGGCTTCACTTCGGTCGGCATGGATGTGTTGCTGACCGGTCCGATCCCGACGCCGGCGGTCGGCATGCTGGCGCGCTCGATGCGCGCCGATCTCGGCGTGATGATCTCGGCCTCGCACAATCCGTACGACGACAACGGCATCAAGCTGTTCGGGCCGGACGGCTTCAAGTTGAGCGACAAGGTCGAAAGCGAGATCGAGGCGTTGATGGATTCCGATCTCAGCAAGAAGCTCGCCAAAAGCGACGATCTCGGCCGCGCCAAACGCATCGACGGCGTGCAGGATCGCTACATCGAATTCGCCAAGCGCACGCTGCCTAAGGCGATCGACCTCTCCGGCCTGCGCGTGGTGATCGATTGCGCCAATGGTGCTGCCTATAAAGTGGCGCCGGGCGCGCTGTGGGAACTGGGCGCCGACGTGGTCTCGATCGGCGTCGATCCCGACGGCTTCAACATCAACAAGGAATGCGGTTCGACCGACCTCGCCGCCGTCTGTCACAAGGTGCGCGAGATGCGTGCCGATATCGGCATTGCGCTCGACGGCGACGCCGACCGCGTCATGATCATTGACGAGCGCGGCCATGTGGTGGACGGCGACCAGTTGCTCGCCGTCATCGCCGAAAGCTGGAAAGAAGATGGCCGGCTGCAGCGCCCGGGCGTGGTCGCCACTGTGATGTCCAATCTCGGGCTCGAGCGCCATCTCGCCGGGATCGGGCTCGAACTGGTGCGCACGCCGGTCGGCGACCGTTATGTGCTCGAGCATATGCGCGCGCACGGCTATAATATCGGCGGCGAACCGTCCGGCCACATTATCCTCTCCGACTACACCACCACCGGCGACGGTTTCGTCGCCGCCTTGCAGGTGCTCGCCGTGGTCAAGCGCAGCAACAAGCCGGTGTCGGAACTCTGCCACCGCTTCGAGCCGCTGCCGCAGGTGCTCAAGAACGTCCGCTACAAGAACGGCAAGCCGTTGGAAAATGCGGGCGTGCGCTCGGCTATTGCCAGCGCCGAGAAAAAGCTTGGGTTGAGCGGCCGCCTGATCGTTCGCCCATCCGGCACCGAACCGGTGATCCGCGTGATGGGCGAAGGCGACGACAAGGTGCTGGTCGAGGCGGTGGTGGACGATGTGGTCGAGGCGCTGACCCAAGTTGCCGCTTAAGTTACGACCTGCCCGCCGCTGCAAGTGTTCTCACCCACAATTGATCTTTCGCATGTGACGGATGCGATGCGCCGGTGCCACGCGGCTCGGCGCCCGCGCCAAAGGGCCTGCGGCGCCGGCAGTTTACGAAAACATTATTCGATGCCATCTCATAAAATTGCGGTCCGCGGCTAATGACATTTCGGGAGGGCCGGACAATTCTCGATGCTGGGTTGTCGCGCCGGTCGTTTTGTTGCGCGTATGACCGGTCCTTCCGGCGTCCCAGTCGCACGAACCGCCAAGCCATGAACAAGCACCCGCGCAAACCCGGCGACAACGTCGTGCCCTTGCCCATGAAGCCGCGTGGCGGCCGCAATTCGGCGCGCGAGTTTGCCGACGATCCGGCGGGCTCCGCGGCGGCCGCGACGATCCGCGTACCAAGGAAGCCATGCAGCTGATCGAGGTGTTTCTCGCCATCGAGGACGCCTCGGCGCGCGCCGCGCTGATCGCGCTGGCTGAGAGCCTGGTCACTCACGACTGGCTGCGCCGTCAGCAAGAGCGCTGAGCGCGGCGAAGACCGTCCACCGGTCGCGCCACAATCCTAAACGCATCGTTAAGCATGCGCCGCGATCGCGCGCCGCGCGCGGGTTTGGTTAAAAATCGTCGTTAAAAAACACGGTTAAGCCCCACTTAACGATTTGCTGGCAAGGTCCCTCGATATCGCGCTCGGAGTGAGCGCCGGATTCCACGAGGGACGATCATGGGCTCGCGTTTCACAATTCCCACACTGGCGGTGCTCGCCGCTCTGATGGCGATCCCGGCGGCGCGCGCTGCCGATATGCCGCTGCCGCCGCCGGCGCCGGAGCCGTGCTGCAGCAGCTGGTACCTGCGGGGCTTTGTCGGCGTCGGCATGACCAACACCTTCAAGCTCGACTATCTCGAGAACCCTGCACATACGACCAATTTCGTCTTCGATCAGAATTCGAATTCCGATACGACCTTCATCGGCGGCGGTGCTGGCTATGAGTGGAACAACTGGCTGCGCTTTGACTTCACCGGAGAATATCGCGGCAAGACCCAAGTCAATGCGCGCGGTATTTACGACGTCGGGACAGGCGAAGGGGACGCCTATCAGGGATACATCAAATCGTGGGTATTCTTGGCGAACGGCTTCGTCGATCTCGGCACCTGGAACTGCTTCACGCCCTTCGTCGGCGCCGGCATTGGCGGCGCATATAATCAACTGGCCAATTTCGTCGATATGGGCATTGGCACCACCGGTGCCGGCTTCGGACGCAACAGCGCCGAATGGCACATGGCTTACGCACTCTATGCCGGCCTCGCTTACAACGTCAGCAAGAGTCTCAAGGTCGATTTCACCTACCGCTATCTCAACTACGGCTCGGTCACCGATACCGTCGATTGTATCGGCGGCTGCATCCCGGATTCCTACAAGTTCAGCAATCTCAGTTCGCACGACTTCATGCTCGGTCTGCGCTGGACCTGCTGCGATGTGGACCAGCCGCCGCGTTACGTCTACACGCCGCCGCTGCACAGCAAGGGCTAGTCACACGACATCTCAGCGCGCCGTCCGGTTAACGGCGCGCTGAACACGGTGAAAAATCTTGGTTAAGCGTCGCCTAACGAGCCGCGGCCTGTCGAGTGGTAGCGAAGGAAGAGTGGTCATGGATTGCCCGAAAACGTCAGGCGATTCCGGTGCGGCCTCTGCGATTTCGGACGCGCCGCGTCATTGCCGCCATGGCTTATCCCGCTGCGCCGGACTTGCGGCGCTCGCCCTGGTCGCGATGGTGCCCGTGAGCGCCCTTGCCGCCGATATGCCTGATATGCTGCGCGGATCTTTCACGCCGGCCTATACCCGCTGGGATGGCTTCAGTTTCGGCGTCCAAGCGGGCGCGTCGAACATGACCACAGATTTCGGAAATAGCACAAGCGGATTGATCGCCTATAGCCTGCGCAACACCGAGGTTGAAGACCAGTTCTCCCCTTCGACCTGGACGACGCTTCCTTCCAACACGACCAACGGACGACAATATGGCGCCTTCATCGGCTATAATTGGCAATGGGATGAACTCGTCCTCGGAGTGGACGCCGCCTACAATCGTCTCTCTTCGATGAACGCGTCCGCGAGCGATTCAATCACGCGGCAGGTAGTAACCACGCCGGATGATGTCAACAACACCCTGACGATCACGGCGCAGTCGTCGCTCAAGCTGGTCGACTATGCGACGGTGCGCGCCCGCGCCGGCTATGCCATGGGCCAGTTCTTGCCCTATGCTACGATCGGTGCAGCGGTTGGCCGCTTCGACTATACGAACACCGCGACGGTGCATAACGTCGGAACGCCTCCAGTGGGCAGCCCTATATTGCCCTTCGATGTCACGGACACGCAATCCAACGAAAAGAATAATGCATTTGTCGGCGGGTTCGAGGTCGGGCTCGGCATGGACGTGGCGGTGCTTCCGAATGTATTTTTGCGCGGCGAATGGGAGTTCGTTGCCTTCACGCCGCTCGCCGGAATCCGGGCCACCATGAATACTGGCCGGGTCGGCGTCGGCATGAAATTCTAGCCCCGCCCGTAATCGTTTTCCTTCCGTCTCCGGAAGCCAATACCGCTTTATCGCAATAATCGGCGCTCCGGCACATTGACCGGACGCCGCAACTCGCTTATCCCCGCCAGTGGGACACCCTTCCCCAACGAAGGGCACCTATCTGAAAGGATAGACCATGACAGCAGCCAAGCCCGGCGTGCGGCCGGCCATCCCGCACTTCTCGTCCGGCCCCTGCGCCAAGCGCCCCGGCTGGAGTCTGCAAGCCCTCACCGACGCAGCTTTGGGACGCTCGCACCGCGCCAAGATCGGCAAGGCGAAGCTCAAGCGCGCCATCGACCTCACCCGCGAAGTGCTCGAAGTGCCGGCCGATTACCGCATCGGCATCGTGCCGGCGTCCGACACCGGCGCGGTCGAGATGGCGTTGTGGTCGCTGCTCGGGCAGCGCGCCATCACCATGCTGGCCTGGGAGAGCTTCGGCGAAGGCTGGGTCAGCGACGTCACCAAGGAGCTCAAGCTCAAGGACGTGACGACGCTCAAGGCGCCTTATGGCGATCTGCCCGACCTTTCGAAGATCGATTTTAAGACCGACGTGGTGTTCACCTGGAACGGCACCACCTCCGGCGTACGGGTGCCGAACGGCGACTGGATCGCAGCCGACCGCGCGGGCCTCACCATCTGCGACGCCACCTCGGCGGCCTTCGCGCAGAGGCTCGACTGGCCCAAGCTCGATGTCGTCACCTTCTCCTGGCAGAAGGCGCTCGGCGGCGAGGGCGCGCACGGCATGCTGATCCTCTCGCCGCGCGCGGTCGCCCGTCTTGAGAGCTACAAACCGGCTTGGCCGCTGCCGAAGATTTTCCGCCTCACCAAGGGCGGCAAGATCAACGAAGGCGTCTTCCAAGGCGAGACCATTAACACGCCGTCGATGCTCTGCGTCGAGGACTATCTCGACACGCTCGGCTGGGCGAAATCGATCGGCGGACTCAAGGCCACCATCGCCCGCTCGGACGCCAACGCCAAGGTGCTCGCCGACTGGGTCGCGGCTACGTCTTGGGTCGCTCATCTCGCCAACAACGCGGAGCAACGGTCGAACACCTCGGTGTGCCTGAAGGTGGTCGATCCGGCGGTGACGAAGTTGTCGGCCGACGAACAGGCGGCGTTCGCCAAGACGCTCGCCGGTCTGCTGGAGAAGGAAGGCGTCGCCTACGACATCGCCTATTACCGCGACGCGCCGCCCGGCTTGCGGATCTGGTGCGGGGCGACGGTGGAAACCGGCGATGTCAAGGCGCTCACGCCTTGGCTCGACTGGGCCTTCGCCGAAGCGAAAGCCGTGCTGCCGAAGGCAGCCTAGCAACCGGTCATTCCGGGGCGCGGGCAAAGGCCGCGAACCCGGAATCCAGCGTCACAATCAAACATCGAGATTCACAATTTTCCATCTGGATTCCGGCTCTCGCGCTTCGCGCTCGTCCGGAATGACAAGTGAGGGGATCATGCCCAAAGTTCTCATTTCCGACGCGCTGTCACCTGCCGCCGTGCAGATCTTTAAGGATCGCGGCATCGAGGTCGATTTCCAGCCCGCCCTCGGCAAGGACAAGGAGAAACTCGCCGAGCTGGTCGGCAACTACGACGGCCTCGCCATCCGCTCCGCCACCAAAGTGTCGGCAAAGATCCTGGAAAAGGCCAAGCACCTGAAGGTGATCGGCCGCGCCGGCATCGGCGTCGACAATGTCGATATTCCGGCGGCGACCGCGCGCGGCATCATCGTGATGAACACGCCGTTCGGCAATTCCATCACCACCGCCGAACACGCAATCTCGCTGATGCTGGCGCTGGCCCGCCAGATTCCGGAAGCCGATACGTCAACGCGCGCCGGCAAATGGGAAAAGAACAAGTTCATGGGCGTGGAGATCTTCTCCAAGACGCTCGGCGTCATCGGTTGCGGCAATATCGGCTCGATCGTTGCCGATCGTGGCATCGGGCTAAAGATGAAGGTGATCGCCTACGATCCTTTCCTGTCGGAGGAGCGCGCGCGCGACCTCGGCGTCGAGAAGGTCGAGCTCGACGAGCTGTTCAAACGGGCCGATTTCATCACGCTGCACACCCCGCTCACCGACAAGACCAAGAACATCATCGACGCCGCCGCCATCAAGAAGATGAAAAAGGGCGTGCGCATCATCAATTGCGCGCGCGGCGGCCTGGTCGACGAGGCCGCGCTCGCCGAGGCGCTCAAGGCGGGACAGGTGGCGGGCGCCGCTTTCGACGTGTTCGTCGAGGAGCCGGCGACGCAGAGCCCGCTGTTCAGTCTGCCCAACGTGGTGTGCACGCCGCATCTCGGCGCCTCCACCAGCGAAGCACAGGAAAACGTCGCGCTGCAGGTCGCCGAACAGATGTCCGACTATCTGCTGCGCGGCGCGATCTCCAACGCGGTCAATTTCCCCTCGATCAGCGCCGAGGAAGCGCCCAAGCTCAAGCCCTTCGTCGCGCTCGCCGAGAAGCTTGGCTCCTTCGCCGGTCAGTTGACCGAAAACCCGATCAAGGAAATTCACATCACCTACGAGGGCGCGGTCGCGCATATGAATATCAAGGCGCTCACCTCGGCGGTGCTCGCCGGCCTGCTGCGGCCGATGCTCGGCGACGTCAACGTGGTGTCGGCGCCGCTGGTGGCGCGCGAGCGCGGCATGGCGGTGGAAGAAACCACGCGCGAGGCCGAAGGCGACTACGAAAGCCTGATCACAGTGAACGTGCTGACCGAAAAGCAGACGCGCTGGGTTTCCGGCACCGTGTTCGCCGACGGGCGGCCGCGCATCGTCAACATCAAGGGCATCCGCATGGACGCCGAGTTCGGACCCTCGATGATCTACATCACCAATCTCGACAAGCCGGGCTTCATCGGCAAATTCTCCTCCACGTTGGGCGAGGCCGGTATCAACATCGCCACCTTCCACGTCGGCCGCGAGGCGGCCGGCGGCAACGCCATCGCGCTGATCGAGATCGACGGGGAACTGCCCGACGACGTGCTCGCCAAGGTGCGCGCGCTGCCCCAGGTGCAACAGGCCAAGCCGCTGCATTTCTAGAAATAGCGCTGGTCTGCCAAGTTCTTAACAGGCGGCGCCCGAGGTCGTCCGGGCGGCGTTCTGCGCCTTGCCTCCGCCGCTCGCTTCCTTTATCCGAAGGTGGACCTGGCCGGCACCGCCCGGCGTCAGTGTCCTAAGAGCGCTGGCGCAGGGAAGCTATTCGTATGGCGAATGTGGTGGTTGTCGGGTCCCAGTGGGGCGACGAAGGCAAGGGTAAGATCGTCGACTGGCTCTCCGAGCAGGCCGATATCGTCGTGCGGTTCCAGGGCGGCCACAATGCCGGCCACACTTTGGTGATCGACGGCGTCACCTACAAGTTGTCGCTGCTGCCGTCCGGCGTGGTGCGCGGGGGCAAGCTGTCCATTATCGGCAATGGTGTGGTGATCGACCCGAAGGCGCTGATCGATGAGATTGCCCAGCTCAAGAAACAGGGCGTCTCGGTGACACCGGACAATCTACGCATCGCCGAAAACGCGCCGCTGATCCTGCCGCTGCACCGCGAGTTGGAGGCGGTCCGCGAGGCCGATAATTCGGCGACCCGGATCGGCACCACCAAGCGCGGCATCGGACCCGCTTATGAGGACAAAGTCGGCCGGCGCGCCATCCGTTTCATGGATTTGGCCGACCTGCCGGCGCTGACGCCCAAGATCGAGCGGCTGCTCGCCCATCACAACGCGCTGCGCCGCGGCCTCGGTCTCACCGAACTCGATAGCGCGACGATCTACGACTATCTCGCCGGGATCGCGCCGCAGGTCCTACCGTTCATGGACTCGGTATGGTCGCTGCTCGACGCCAAGCGACGCGAGGGCAAGCGCATCTTGTTCGAAGGCGCGCAGGGTGCGCTGCTCGACATCGACCACGGCACCTATCCTTACGTCACCTCGTCCAACACGGTGGCGGCGCAGGCGGCGACCGGCAGCGGCGTCGGGCCGAACGCGATCGACTATGTGCTCGGTATCTGCAAGGCCTACATCACGCGGGTGGGCGAGGGGCCATTCCCGACCGACCAGATGCACAATGAGATCGGCAAGACACTGGGCGAACGCGGCCGCGAATTCGGCACCGTCACCGGCCGCGCGCGCCGCTGTGGATGGTTCGACGCGGTGCTGGTGCGTCAGACCGTGCTAAACTGCGGAATCGATGGCCTTGCACTCACCAAGCTCGACATTCTCGACGGCTTCGATGAGATAAAGGTCTGCGTGGGCTACCGACTTGACGGCCGCCAGATGGACTATCTTCCGGCCGGCGAACGCGCGCAGGCGCGGGTCGAGCCGGTCTACGAAACCATTGCGGGCTGGAATGAGCCGACGGCGCGCGCGCGTTCCTGGGCGCAATTGCCGGCGCAGGCCATAAAATATGTGCGCCGCGTCGAAGAACTGGTGGGATGTCCGGTGGCTCTGCTCTCGACCAGCCCGGAGCGCGAGGACACGATCCTGATGAAGAACCCGTTTGAGCTATGATTGCCAAAAAAAGACAAGATGCAAGGTCACAGGAGCAAGATCCCGAAAAGTGGGGGCCGGTTTTCGCAAGGGATCATGCTCAAGTAAAATGACAGCCAATGACTGACTATTATCCGCTGATTGGACGCGCCGTTAACGGCCTCGACAAGAACACCGGCGAAAACCGCCGGGCGTTGTATGAGCGCGCGCGCACCGCGTTGGTCAATCAGTTGCGCAGCGTCGAGCCGGCGCTCGACGAGGCCGACATCACGCGCGAGCGGCTGGCGCTCGAGGACGCGATCCGCAGGGTCGAGGCGGATGCGGTCAAGCACATGCGGCCGGACGCTGCCGAAGCGCCCGACCAGCAAAAGTCGATAGTGGATCAGGGCCTGCGCGGCTTCCGCGAAACCGTGGCCGACGCCGAGAGTCTGGGCGGGGCGGCCGCGGCGGCCAATCGGTCGGCGCACGAGGTCTACGACGCGGTGCCCGGCGATCATCCGCCACGGATGAGCGATATCGGGCTGCCGCCGGCCGAGCCGCATTTCGCGGCGTCCGCGGCGGAAGCGTACGACCCGCGCGAAGCGCCGCATGCCGATGAGCAGGCTACGCCATTGGAGCATGCGGCCGCTCCTCCGCCCTCGTCGTCGCGCTTTGAGGGGGACGAGCGGATCTATGCGCGCCCGGCGCGTTCGCACGGCCGCGTCATCCGGTTTTTCCTGCTGCTGCTGGTATTGGCAGGCCTCGCCGGCGGCGCCTACTGGCAGCGCCACACCATCATGGCGATGGTGGCGAGCTATCGCAAAGTGCCGGTGCCGAAGCCGCGTGAGGCAGCCACTCCCGCAACCAAGCCGAAGATCGCCGACCGCATCGGACCCGCGAGCGGCACAACGGCGCCCGCCAACGCGCCGGCCGCCGCGGTTGCGCAAAAGGTCGTGCTGTACGACGAGGACCCGACCGATCCGAAAGGCAAGCGCTACGTCGGCTCGGCGCTCTGGCGCACCGAGACGGTATCGCCGGGGCCGGGGCTCGCGCCGGAACTGGCGATCCGCGCCGATGTGGAAATCCCAGAGCGGCACATGCGCATGACCTGGTCGCTGCGCCGCAACACCGACAAGGCGCTGCCGGCGAGCCACACTATCGAGATCCAGTTCACGCTGCCGGCGGATTTCTCCGAAGGCGGCATTGCCAACGTGCCCGGCGTGCTGATGAAGCAGGATGAGCAGGCGCGCGGCGTGCCGCTCGCCGGCATCGCCGTGAAAGTGACCAACGGCTATTTCCTGGTCGGCCTGTCGGCGGTCGATGTCGACGTGCAGCGCAATATCCAGCTGCTCAAGGATCGCGACTGGTTCGATGTGCCCATCGTCTACACCAGCGGCAAGCGCGCCATCCTCGCCTTGGAGAAGGGCACGCCCGGCATGCGCGCCTTCGAGGAAGCGTTCAGGGCGTGGGGCGAGTAAGCCTCGTTAAATTCTTCTGACAAAAAGAAAATGGCCGAGGCATGCCCGGCCATTTTTAACGATGGATGTCGCGGCGGTTAGTGCACCGCGCTGGAGATCGCCGGCGTTTCCGCCGGCTGCTCCATGGCGGCGATGCGGTGCTTGACCGCCTTCTGCACCTTCTCGAAGGCGCGCACCTCGATCTGGCGTACGCGCTCGCGCGAGACGCCGAATTCGGCGGCCAGATCCTCGAGCGTGATCGGATCGTCGGCGAGGCGGCGCGCCTCGAAGATGCGCCGTTCGCGGTCGTTGAGCACGTCGAGCGCGCCGATCAGCGCCTGGTGACGATTATCGCTTTCCTCGTGATCGGCCAGGATGCGTTCCTGACTGGGCGCATCGTCGACAAGCCAATCCTGCCATTCGCCGCTTTCGCCGTCGTCGCGGATCGAGGCGTTGAGCGAAGCATCGCCGCCGAGCCGCCGGTTCATATCGACGACGTCCTGCTCATTGACGCCCAGCCGCTTGGCGATGATCTTGACCTGATCGGGCCGCAGGTCGCCTTCGTCGAGCGCGGAAATCTTGCTCTTGGCCTTGCGCAGGTTGAAGAACAGCTTCTTCTGGTTGGCGGTGGTGCCCATCTTCACCAGCGACCACGAGCGCAGGATGTATTCCTGGATGGCGGCCTTGATCCACCACATGGCGTAAGTGGCGAGCCGGAAGCCCTTCTCGGGCTCGAAGCGCTTGACCGCCTGCATCAGGCCGACATTGCCCTCGGAAACGACTTCCGAGATCGGCAGACCGTAGCCGCGATAGCCCATGGCGATCTTGGCGACCAGGCGGAGATGGCTGGTGACGAGCTTGTGCGCGGCTTCACGATCGCCGTGCTCACGCCAACTGCGCGCCAGCATATATTCTTCCTGCGGTTCCAACATGGGGAACCGGCGGATTTCTTCCAAATAGTGAGAAAGGCCGGATTCGGCCTTGAGTGCCGGCAACGCGGCGGTACGGGCCATGATAGCGCCCTCCTTAATTTGCCCCCGGTAAATCGGCGGGCGATTGTCGCCGCCGCTCCCCGAGCCGACGGCACGCATCCGATTGTGCGACCGCGAAAGCTTGATCGCAGGTGCAGCATAGCGGAACCGGACACCGAAAACCAGTATTTGCCCGTCACGTCGCCGTGACCCCGGCGTAAACGACCAAGCCATTGTCTAGATTGGTCTATTTCGGCCGTCGCGATCCCTGGTTGCGGCTCTCCGCGGCCAAGGCATCACGTAAACGACGCAGATCGCCCGGCAGTTCCGATTGGAACCGCAGGCTTTTTCCGGTTTGGGGATGTTTAATGACCATCAGATAAGCATGCAGAGCCTGTCTGCCAAGACCCTCCAGAGCGGCGCGGGCTTTGGGGGAAAGCAGACTGGCCTTGGTCTTGAAGCCGGTACCGTAAGTGGCGTCGCCGAGGATCGGATGGCCGATATGGGCCAAATGCACCCTGATCTGGTGAGTGCGGCCGGTCTCCAGGGTGCAGGCCAGAAGGCTGGCGACCGGCTTGCCATCGGGCCCGGCAAATCGCTCCAGCACCTGCCAATGGGTCACGGCTTCCCGGCCGCCTTCGCGCACCGCGCGCTTGTCGCGGGAATGCGGGTGGCGATCGAGCTGCGCGTCGATGGTGCCCTTCGGCTGCGCCGGCGCGCCCCAGACGATGGCGAGATAGTCACGCTCGATACCGCTTTCGGTCTTGTTAGCGAACTGGGCGCTGAGCGCGCGGTGGGCGGCGTCGGTCTTGGCGACGACCATGAGGCCGGTGGTGTCCTTGTCGAGCCGGTGTACGATGCCCGGCCGCTTGACGCCGCCGATGCCTGACAGGCTGTCGCCGCAATGAGCGATCAGCGCGTTGACCAGCGTGCCCTTGGCGTGACCGGCCGCCGGATGCACCACCAGCCCCTTCGGCTTGTCAATGACAATGAGCGCGTCGTCCTCGTAAACAACATTTAGGGGGATTGGCTCGCCGGTGGGCTTGGCCTGCTCGGGCGCCGGCAGCGTGACGGTGACGGTGTCGCCGGATTTGACGTGGCTGGCGGGATCGCGGATCGTGCGCGCCGCGATCGTAACGCGACCATCAAGGATCAGCGCCTTGAGCCGCGAACGCGACAGCGCCGGGATGCGGGCGGTGAGCACGCGGTCGAGCCGCTGGCCTTGCTCCTCGGCGGCGATCTTGATTGTCTCGATTGTCTCATCAGCCATGGCTTAACCGATGTCCGACGACCAGACGCCGCTCAATCCGGAAGCCGCCGCGGCGATCGCCAGGGTGCGGCGGATGATGATGGTCATCATGGCGGCGACCTTCGTCGTTATTGCGGTCGTGCTCATGGTCATCGGCTACCGCCTTTTCCACGTGAAGGAAAGCACCCCGTCTTTCGCGGACGTTACAGAGTCGCTGCCCGCCGGCGCCAAGGTGATCTCGACCGCGGTCGGCGCCGACCATATCGTGGTGACCATCGAAGTCGGCGGCGTCACCGAGCTGCGCACCTTCGATCCCGATACGCTCAAGCCGCTGGGGCGGCTGCGGCTCGAACAAAAGCGCTAGGCATTCTCCGCTCATTCCCGCGTAAACGGGAATCCAGTGCTTGGTCCTGAGTCCCCGCTTTCCGCCTTCGCGCCCCGCGCTTCGGCGGACTCCCAGCGCGCCGTAACTCGCAAAGCGAGCGTAGGCGGGTCGCGGGGACAAGCGGATAATTACAGCGCCTTTATCTTCTCCAGCAGCGGCAGCAGGTAGCCGTTGAATTTCTCCGGGTTCTCGCTCATCGGGAAGTGGCCGAGGTCCTTCATGATCACCGCTTCGGCGCCGGTGCGCTCGGCGACCGCCAGCGTGCCCTCGGCGGTGCAGGAATAGTCGTATTCGCCAGTGAGCAGAAAGAGCGGACAGCGCGTGATGTCGATCTCGCCGAGCTTGCCGCGGATGTCGCCGTCGATCATGTAGAAATGCAGGTCGCCTTTGAACACGCCCGGGCCGCTTTGCATGTAGTGCCACAGCGTTTCCCAGCGGCCTTCGTCCGGCGCCGTCGGCGCCACCAGGCCGGAAATCACGCCGGCGCAGACCATGCCGCCGTGCACATCGGGCCGGTTGAGCCAAGATAGGTCGTAATAAGGCTCGGTGTGCGCCGCCAATTCCAGGCCGATCAACGCGCGGAAGCGTTCCGGGCACTCATGCGCGAGATGCAGCACGATGCGCCCGCCGATCGAGCAGCCCATGGCGACCGGTTTGTCGAGGCCGAGCGCGTCGGCGACTTCCATGATCATGCGCACATAGTCGCGCGAGGTGAGCTGGTATTCGGTGTCCTGCCAGCCGGAGGGCGGCGACGACTTGCCGTGCCAAGGTATGTCGAAAGCGATGACGCGAAAGTTCGCCGTGATGCGCGCATCGTTCATCAGGCCGCGATACTGCCGCGCGTCGGAGCCGGCGGTGTGCAGGCAGAGCAGGGGAACGCCTTGGCCCGCTTCCTCGACATAAAGCCGGTGCGGCTTGCCGAGCAGGTCGAGATGCAGATAGCGGCCGGTGATGGGTTCGAAGCGCGGGCTCATCGCACGGCCTCTTTTTGTTTTATTTGGCGCGGCGCGGCGATCACGTCTTTGAAATAGAGCAGATTGGTCATGAAGGGATGGATGTCGCCTTCGACCCGCATCAGTTTCTGCTTCACCAGCGCGAAGATGTCGGTAAAGCCGAGCGGCGGCAGCGGCTGCCAGAACTTTTCCCACACGCTGCGCGAGGCGCGCAGCGCGAAGCTGTAGTCGGGGGTGATGAACGGCCCGGGCGTTACCTTGACGATGCGGCCCTCCTGCACGCGGATCAGCGTATAGGCCTCGTCGATGGCGACCATGAAGGTGGTGTCGACGAAGCGGCCGCGCCGGACCAGCTTGGCGTCGGCGTTCACGAGGCTGGCGAGGTTGTCGATCATGCGAAGGGCTCCTGGGCTATTGCCGCAGGGTGGAATCTTGAGCCGCCGGCCGCAAGACGGTCGTCGTAAGCCGGCATGCTTGCGTGCCCGGGTGAACGAGGCTATCTCCAAGGCCTTGGCCCAAGCTCCCTTCGTCTAGCGGCCCAGGACGTCGCCCTCTCACGGCGAAAACAGGGGTTCGAGTCCCCTAGGGAGCGCCAAATAAATCAACGGTTTAGCCGGTCCGCGCGGCCGCCGGTTCAAAGCCGGTCGGCGGCGCGCCGCTGCTCATAAGACTGAAGGTGAGCAAAGACCATTCGGTGCAGGGTCGGGTCGATCTTGTGCGCCACGGCGCGGCGCAGCATGTGCCCGATAATGTGATCCGCCTCGATCGGTCCCTTGTTCTCGATATCGCGCGCCATCGATGTCGTGTGCGGTGAATTCACATTCGAAATCAATTTCTGGCATTCCGTCATCCATGGAGCCGATGGTGGAAATCCTTCGCATCGGGCGATTTCGGCGTTGCGCGCAAGAAAATCGGCCATCAGCCCGCCGCCTTCCTGCGTGCGCAGGATTTCGCCGACGTTCGCCCGCATCGCGGACGTCATGCCGGCCAACGTGGCGAGATGCACCAGCTTTTCCCACATCATCTGCATGATGTCGGGCACGGCCGCGGCGACGACGGGTGTCTTGTCAAACGCGGCCTTGAGCGACCGGACGCGTTCGCTCATTGCGCCGTCTTGCTCACCGAAGGTGATAAAGTTCCAGTCATTGAGATGTTTGATGGTGCCGTCCGGCAACAGAGTGGCGGCAATTTTGGCGGCGCCGCCAAGAACACAGTCGCGGCCGTATGTTGCGTTCAACAGATCGATATGGGCGATGCCGTTGAGCAGCGGCAGGATTGCCGAGCCGCGGCCGACGGCGGGCGCAACGGCTTCTATTGCTTCGGCAAGATCGTAAGCCTTGCACGTCAATAAGATGACGTCGTAGGGGCCGCTCAGTTCGGACTTGACGATCGTTTTCACCGGTGCGGCGAAATTGCCATAGACGCTTTCGAGGCGAAGCCCATTCTCGGCGAGACGCTTGCGGCGCTGCTCGCGCACGAGAAAAGTGACATCGGCGCCGGCCTCGATGAGCCGCGCGCAATAGTAGCCGCCGACCGCACCGGCGCCCAAACACAGAATTCGCATGGAAGTCCTCATGGCGGAAAGAAACGCGAGTTCGTCGACTATCCAGCGTGCCTCTATGGCTTCTAGCGTCTAGTTGTTGGCGGCAAGCGTCGGCGACAGGTCTGGCTTGCCGTGAATGGCGCGCCAGACCCTTTCCGGCGTGGCCGGCATTTCGACGTGACGCACGCCGAGATCGGCCAGTGCGTCGACAATCGCGTTGATGGTGACGGCGAGCGCCGGCGCCGTGCCGCCTTCGCCGGCCGGACGAATGCCGAGCGGATGCTCGGGCGTCGGTACTTCGCTGATCAGCGTGTTGAAGAACGGGAAATTGTCGGCCCTCGGCATGGCGTAGTCCATGAACGACCCGGACATCAGCTGCCCGCTGCCGGCATTGTAGGCGCAATGTTCGAGCAGCGCCTGGCCGACGCCTTGGGCGATGCCGCCATGGGTTTGCCCGTGAATGATCAGCGGATTAACGGCGCGGCCGACGTCGTCGACGGTGGTGTAGCGCACGATCTCGACATTGCCCATCACGGGGTCGACCTCCACCTCGCAGACGTGGGCGCCGTAGGGGAAGGCGGCTTCCTTGACAACCTTGTCGCAGGTGGCGGCCAAGGGGCCGCGCAATTCGTCGGGCAGTTCGTTGCGTTCGACTGACGCGGCCGCGAGGGCGAACAGGCCGATGGCGCGGTTGGTTCCCTTGACCCAGAACTTGCCGCCGCCGAAGGCGATGTCGCCCGGCGCCGCTTCCAGCAGATGGCCGGCGAGCCGCTTGGCTTTGTCGATGATTTCATCGGATGCGATCTTCATGATGTAGCTCGCAAGCCGCATGCCGCGTCCGGAATGGGTGCCGCCGCCGATCTTCACGATGTCGGTGTCGTGGGTGATGATCCGCACTTTGTCGAGCGGGACGGCGAACCACTCGTTGATCAGCTGTGCGAAGCTCGTCTCGTGGCCCTGACCGTTTGACACCGTGCCGATGACGACATCGATCCAGCCGTCGCGCTGGATTGTGATCTCGGTGCGTTCGCGCGGCTGCCCGGTGGCGGTGTCGACATAGTTGGCGACAGCGATGCCGCGGTATTTGCCGCGCTGGCGCGCTTCGGCGCGGCGCGCGGGGAAGCCGTCCCAATCGCCTTCTCGGAGCGCCCAGTCCATGACCTCCTGGTAGTGTCCGCTGTCGTAGGTCATGCCGAACGGATTCTTGTAGGGCAGTTCGTCCGGCGTGAGCAGATTGCGGCGGCGAATGTCCACCCGATCGAAGCCGAAGTCGCGGCAGGCGAGATCGATCAGCCGCTCCATGACGTACATGACTTCGGGGCGGCCGGCGCTGCGGTAGGGGCGCGTGGGCGAGGTGTTGCTCAGCACGGCACGGGCGCGAAAACTCGCAGCCGGCATCCGGTAGATGCTCGACATGATCTCGACGCCTTTTTGCAGCGGCGAAAAGTTCGTCGTGTGCGCGCCGGCGTTGCCGATGTTGGACCCGCGCATGCCGAGGAATTTGCCCTCGGCGTCGAGCGCAAGCTCGGCCTGCACGGCCAGATCTCGCCCCTGATAGTCGCAGAGGAAAGCTTCGCTGCGCTCGCACAGCCATTTGACCGGGCGGCCAACGCGCCGGGCGGCCCAGGCCGCGAGGCAGAATTCCGGATAAATCATGCCGCGCGTGCCGAAATTGCCGCCGACATCGTGCATGATGACCCGGACCGAGTCCGAAGGAACCCCGAGCACGGTCGCGAGATCGTTCTTCAGCCGCACCGCGCCGCCGCTGCCGGCGTATAATGTGTAGCGCTTGGTTTCGGGGTCGTATTCGCTGAGCGCCGCGCGCGGCTCCATCGGCGCGCCGGTGATGCGCTGGACCCAAGTTTCGAATTTGGCGACATGAACCGCGCGTGCGAAGGCGGCCTCGGTCTTGGCTTTGTCGCCGAGTTGCGCATCGAGACAGACATTGGACTTTGCTTCGTCGAACAGGCGCGGCGCGTCGGGTTCCGCCGCCGCCGCCGTGTCCGTCACGGCGGGGAGGGGCTCATAGTCGACCTCGATCTGCTCGGATCCGTCCTTGGCCGCCGCGATTGACCTAGCAACAACGACGGCGATTGCCTCCCCGACATAGCGAACTTTGCCGACCGCCAGCGGATAATGCGGCGCGGTGAACATCGGCGTGCCGTCGCTGTTGACCGGCTGGATCTCCGCCGGGTGGGCCAGGAGAGGAATATGCGGAATCGGTTTCAAGCCGTCGGCCAACAGGTCCTTGCTGGTGAGCACGGCGAGAACGCCGGGCACGGCCATGGCGTTCTTGATTTCGATCGACTTGATCCGCGCATGCGCATGCGGCGAGCGCAGCATCACGGCATGGACCTGTCCAGGCAGGTTCATGTCGTCGCTGAATCGGCCTTGTCCGGTGATGAGCCGCTTGTCCTCCAAGCGGCGGACCGGTTGCCCAATTCCGGCGCCGGTTGCGCTTTGGCTCATGCGATGTCTCCGGATGACTGTATCATTAGGGTTTGTGCGCTTGCGTCGCAGCGTCGACGGCGCGCTTGAGCATGACGGCGACCGCGTGCGCCCGGTACTCGGCCGTGGCGTGCAGGTCGCTGCTCAGCGTGCTGGGATCGACCTTGATGTCATCGACGGCGCTCACGGAGAATTCCTTCGACAGCGGGGCTTCCGCGGCCGTGAGCCGAAACACGCAAGGACCGGCGCCGGTCACCGCGACGCGAGCACCGCCATCTGTCTTGGCCACGAACACGCCGACGAGGGCAAAGCGCGACGCCGGATTGGGAAACTTGACATAGCCGGCGGCCAGCGGGATCTGGAAGCGTACCGTCTTGATGATTTCGGCAGGCTGCAAGGCCGTCTCGAACAGCCCGGTGAAGAAATCGTCGCCGGCAATGCTGCGCTTGTTGGTGACGACCGTGGCGCCAAGGCCCAGCACCGCGGCCGGATAGTCAGCGGCGGGGTCGGCGTTGGCGATGGAGCCGCCGATGGTGCCGCGATTGCGCACTAGCGGATCGCCGATGCCTCCGGCCAGCACCGCCAGCGCAGGGATCGCTTGCTTCACCACATTGGAACTCGCGACATCGTAGTGTCGCGTCATGGCACCGATCGTGAGCGCGGCGCCGTCGCGCTTGATGCCGGCGATGCCTTCGAGCGCGGCAAGATCGACGACGTTCGAATACTGCGCCAGACGCAGCTTGAGGGTCGGCAGCAGGCTCATGCCGCCGGCGAGCAGTTTGGAATTGTCTTTCGCGGCAAGCAGGTCGGCCGCTTCGTCGACGCTCTTGGGCTGGTGATAGTCAAACTCGTACATTGCGCGTACTCCCGCGAGGCGCCGTCATTGTCCCATCATGGTGGCGGCGCCGGCCTGAACGGCCTTGACGATGTTGTGATAGCCGGTGCAGCGGCAGATATTGCCCTCAAGCTGCTTGCGCACCGTTCGCTCGTCGAGATCGTGGCCGTTGCGGCGGACCATGTCGATGGCGGACATGATCATGCCGGGGGTACAAAATCCGCACTGCAACGCGTGATGCTCATGGAAGGCTTCCTGCATGGGATGCAGTTTGCCGTCGACCGCAAGGCCCTCGATGGTTGTGACGGTGGCGCCGTTCAATGAAATGGCCAGCGCGGTGCAGGACTTGAGCGCGATGCCGTCGACATGAACCGTGCAGCAACCGCATTGGCTCGTGTCGCAGCCGACATGCGTTCCGGTCAATCCGAGGTGCGTGCGTAGGAATTCGACCAGCAGCGTGCGCGGCTCGACGTCGGCGCTGACCGGCTTCCCGTTCACCGTCATGGAAACGACGGGCATTAGCGTGCCTCCACACTGGTCTCGATATGGAAAAGCGCGGCCGCGGTGCCGCCGACAATGGCGCTGCGTTCCTTTTCACTGAACCCCGATGCCTCCACGATCTTGCTCGGTTCCAGGTCGCCGACCGAGAAGGGGAAATCGGAGCCCATCATCATTTTCTCGGCGCCGGCGGCTTCGCAGACGAACCGTAGTGCGCGTGGGTCGAACACGATGCTGTCGAAGTACAGCCGCTTGAAGCCCTCGGCCGGCTCGCCCGGCGTTTTATTGGCCAGGTAGCTGCGCTGCAGGCGCCCCATCACAAAAGGAATGGCGGCGCCGCCGTGCGACAACACGAGCTTCACCTCGGGATAGCGCACGAGATGACCCGAATAGAGCAGGCGCGCGACGGCGTGCGTCGTGTCGGTTACCCGGCCGATGGCATTGACGAGGCCGTAGTCCGCCAGACGGTCGTCGCCGGTTGCGAACATAGGATGGAGGAGGAGCGTGGCGTTGCGCGCGGACGCCGCCTCCCAGAACGGGTCGAGATCGGGGTTGTCGAGCGCGCCGCCCAGTCCCTTCGGCTGCGTGCCGATCATGGCGCCGTGGAATCCGGCATCGAGCGCTTCGTTGAGCACCTTGGCGGCAAGTTTGCCGCTCTGCATCGGCACGGTTGCAATCGGAATGAGCTCCGGAATTTGCGCCACGCCGTTAAGCAGATATTCATTCAGGTAGCGGCTCCAATCGGCGCCTTCTGCCGGCGGCAGCTCGTAGGCGAACATGTCGAGCCAGCCGCCGACCACCTGCTTGTCGATGCGCTGGGCGGCCAACCATTCGCGACGCTTGGCGACGTCGCTCATCAGCGTCATGACCGGCCGCGTCGGCTTGTTACCGGCGAAGGACATGCATAGGCCGCCCTTCTCCATCGTCGTCTTCACAGAAGGGAACGCGCTTTGCTTCGCCAAGTCGTCGAGCAAGGCCTGCGGCACGAAATGGGAATGCATGTCGACGATCATGGCATTGCTTTCTTGACTTGGACGCATACTAGCGTGCGGGCGTTCAATTGGACGATGCACGGACGGTAGCCATCATTCGGATTCAACGTGCGTTTGAGGTGGGTGTTTCATTCGTAACCGGCCACGGCCATCTCGGCAAGCCGTCGCTGGTCGGCCTCGTGCTCGCTGGTTGTGCCGATGGCGGTTGACGGATTTTCCGGGCGACTGACGCAGCGCGGCCATTTGGTGCCATTGCCGACGTCACGAAGAGCTTCCTCGATTTTGTCGTCGAGGTAATGCCAAGCGCCCATATTCCGCGGCTCTTCCTGGCACCAGACGAATTCGGCATTCGGAAACCGCGCCAGCTCCGCTTTCAGCACGCCTTCCGGGAAGGGATAAAGCTGCTCGATGCGAATGAGGGCGACGTCGATGATTCCAAGTTCGGCTATCTTTGCGTGCAAGTCGAAATAGATCTTGCCGCTGCAGATGACCACGCGCCGAACCACCCCGGCGACTTTGTCGGGGCCGATCACGCGTCTAAACGACGAAGTCAACAGGAAATCCTCGGCCCGCGAAACGACCTGTTTGTGCCGCAACAGAGATTTCGGCGTGAAGACGACAAGCGGACGCCGCGGTCTCGCCTTGGCTTGCGAGCGCAGCAGATGGAAAAAATTCGCCGGCGTAGTGCAGTTCGCGACCCGCATGTTGCCGCCCGCGCAGAGTTGCAGGAAGCGCTCGATGCGTCCCGACGAATGATCCGGACCTTGTCCCTCCAAGCCGTGCGGCAGCAGCAGCGTCAGACCCGAGGCATCAAGCCATTTGTCTTGGCCGGAGGCGATGAACTGATCGATGATCACCTGGGTGACGTTGGCGAAGTCGCCGAACTGCGCCTCCCAAACGACCAGGCTTTCCGGTGCATCCAGCGAATAGCCGTATTCGAAGCCGAGCACCGCATACTCGATAAGCGGACTGCCGATGATCGCGCAGCGCGCCTGCTCGGGCTGTATTCGATTCAGCGGCTCGTGGAGCGCGCCGCTATCCTGGTCGACTAAAATAAAGTGCCGTTGCGAAAAAGCGCCGCGTGGCGTGTCTTGTCCGCTCACGCGCACCTCGATGCCTTCGCAGGCCAGCGAGCCGTAGGCGAGCGCCTCGGCGAATGACCATGAGATGTTCTCGCCACTGCGGATGGCGGTTTCACGCTCGGCAAGCTGACGCACGATTTTGGGATTGACCGCAACGCCTTCAGGCGGCCGCGACAGCGACAAGCCGATAGCCTGCAACCGCTCCAGCGAAATGCCGGTCGGCGGTTCGTTGTTTGCGACGGTCGCCCGGCCATTGGCGCTGGAATTGCCGCGCCCGAAAGTCTCGACACTGTTCGGGCGGAAGCTTTCGATGGCTTCGTAGGAAGCCTCGAGCCGCTCGATATAACCGCGCGATATCCGTTTTTCGTCTTCTTCCGTCAAAACGCCATCGCCGATCAGCCGCGCGAGATAGCTTTGGCGAACGATCGGGTGGCCGGCGATGCGTTGGTACATTTGCGGCTGCGTGAATGCCGGCTCGTCGACTTCGTTATGGCCGCGGCGGCGGTAGCATACGAGATCGACGACGATATCGGCATTGAAGCGATGGCGGTATTTGACCGCGATCTCGGCGCAACGCCAAACGGCGTCGATATCGTCGCCGTTCACGTGCAAGACCGGCGCGCCGACGATCTTGGCCACATCCGTGCAAAACGTGGAACTGCGGCCATTGCCCGGGTCGGTGGTGAAGCCGACCTGGTTATTGATGACGACGCGGATCGTGCCGCCCGTCCGATAGGCCGGCATGCGACTCAATTGCAGCACTTCTGCCACGGCACCTTGGCCGGCAAAGGAGGCGTCGGTGTGGACCGTCACGCCGAGGACCGCGCGCCAACCGGCTTGTTCGTTTTCGTATTCGGCTTGTTGCGCGCGAACGCGGCCCTGCGTCACGCCGTTGATGGCTTCAAGGTGCGACGGATTATGGCAATAGAGAATCTTCAACGCGCCGCCGCCGTAGTTGCGCTCGCCTGAATAGCCGAAATGATAGGGCACGTCGCCCGAGACGCGAATGTCGTCGGGGAAAGGGCGGTGCCCTTTCATTTCATAAAAGATGGCGGTGATCGGCTTGCCGACGATATTCGCCATCACATTGAGGCGCCCACGCGCGGTGCCGCCGATGACAACCTTCTCGACGCCGAATGTCGCGCTCTTTTCCAGCAGCGCATCGAACCATGGCAGCATGGCCTCGCATCCCTCGGCGCCGAAACGCTTCTTGCCGAGGAAACGGCGGTTCATAAATTGTTCGAATTCATCGGCCTCGATGATGCGTTCGCCGGCGGTGCGGCGGGCGGCGGCATCTGGTTGCATCGAACCGTGTTCGGCGATTTGCTGCAGCCAGCTGCGCGCGACGTGATCCTCGACATGCGCGCAATCAAAGCCGATCGAGCCCGCGTAGGCCGCGCGCAAGCGGGCAACGAGCATGCGCAACGTGCAGCGTTCGAGACCGAAACTTTCCGGTGCATGGACCTCGGTGTCGAGAGCGGTTTCATCAATGCCGTAAGTGGCGGGCAGCAGCTCAGGCGGTGCCGCCGGCGCCCACAGCGAAAGCGGATCAAGCTTTGCGGCGAAGTGCCCGCGCTGCCGATAAGCCTCGATCAGTCGCGCGGCTGCCGCTTCGACGCCGGGAGCAACTGCGGATTTTGCGTCCGGGGGCGGGCCGTAAATCTCTTCGAAGAAAGGTTTCCAGCCGGGGTCGACGGATCCGGGATCGCGCAAGTAGCGATGATACAGATCGATGAAGAAGTCGGCGCTGGCCGCTGGAAATGGCGCGCTCATTCTGGCACTTCTGCGCGCGTCCTTACGCGAACCGTGGCGTTTCGTTTGATACGATCATGGGCGAGGTAAACTTACGCGCGAACGGCGGCATGTGGCAATTAACCAGATATGATGGCAGCCATCACGAATTTAGCCCTCGCTAAACCGCCGTCATGTCTGACATAATTGCGCCAACGGCCCGCGGGGTACACCGCGTCGAACGCAGACAATGCGCTGCGGCTCAAAAGGCCCGAGCGTTCGCCGACCAACGGTCGGGGCGAATGAGATTCAAGGGGAGGAATCGCTATGAAATCGCTGAGGTCGATGGGGGCGGTCCTGTGCATGGCCGGAGCCTTGTGCATGGCGCCGGTGAGCGCGCAAGCGTTGGACAAGGTGACGATCGTCATTTTTGGTCCGCCTTCGCTGGGTGCGTTCCTGCCGCCGATCATCAAGGCCAACAAACTGGACGAGAAGAACGGCCTCGACATCACGTTCACAGAGCGGCCGCCGGATGCCTACACGGTGCAGTTCAATACTGGCGAGTTTCAGGTCGGCGGCAGCGCTGCCGTGCTGACGGTCGGATTGGCCGCGGCCCGCGGCATCGACGTGCAGTACCTCTTCAATCTGTTCGACTACTGGTCCTACGTCGTGACCTCACGGCCCGATGTCAAGACGCTGAAGGATATCGAAGGCAAGGACATGGCCGCCGCCAAGAGCACCTCGAGCTATCGCATTTTTACCTGGTTTGCGAAGCAGCAAGGCGTCGACATGTCGAAGGTGTCGGTCGTCAACACGGCTCCTCCGGGGCTGGTGGCCTATGCGATGACCGATCGCGCGGCCGCGATCCATATGTGGAGCCCGGGCTACGACGTGCTCGAGGCGAGAAAGCCCGACGCGCGCACGCTCGATCTGAAAATCAACGAGACGTGGAAGAAGTTCGCCGGCAGCAAAAGCATCCCCTATCTCGGCGTCGCCGCGCACACCAAATGGGTGAACGAGCACCCCACTCTGGTGCCCAAGCTATACAATGCATACAAGGCGGCCGCCGATTGGACGCTGGCGCACCCCGATGAGGCGAGCAAGTTGATCGAGCCCAAGGGGACCGCGGAATCACAAAAGGCCATCGCCGCCCTGATCAAGGCGAATGATCGCCTTGGCATGAGTATTACGTGGGCCTCCGATGTCAAAAAGGAGCTCGATTTGATCTACAAAATCGGTCTCGACGTCGACATCCTGCCGAAGGAGCCGACCACAAAAACGTTTTACGATGGGCCGAGGCAATAACTCTCTCCGAATGCAGACGTAGCCGCGGATTGGGATCATCGGGCCAAAAATGAACGGGATAGAGTCATTTGTCCGCCGCGCGGCGATGATCGCGGTCCCGTTCATTTTCCTTGCCGTGGTGTGGCAGGCGGTGGCCCTGGTGATGCCGGCGTTCGTGTTTCCATCGCTTGGCAGCATCTTCGATCGCACGCTCAATATACTGGAAAGCTGGCGGCAGTTCTCCGATGTGTTGGCGACGGTCAGCCGCATTCTTGGCGGGCTCGCGGGCGCATTCATCCTGGGGGCTATATTCGCATCGTTCATGATGCGTTTTAGCTTCCTCGATAAGTTCATTTCGCCGATCCTGACGTTCTTTCAGGGTATTCCGGCACTGTCCTGGGTCGTCTTCGCGATCATCTGGTTTCGCGGCACGGAGTTTCGCATCTTTTTCATCATGGTGGTGACGACGCTGCCGGCCTTCACGTTCCAAATTCTTGATGCCTTGCGTGGAATGCAGAAGGACCTGATCGAAATGGTGCAGTCCTTCCGCCCGAAGCGCCGAAAAATACTGACCGCGCTGGTCGTTCCGGCCATTCTTCCGGAAGTACTCACCGCCTGGAAGGTCAATCTCGGCAACGCGTCGCGCGTGGTCGTGGTCGCGGAGCTCGTCGGCGCGACCGACGGGATCGGCTATCAGTTGATGCAGCAACAACAGCTGTTCGACATGGCGGGCGCGCTCGCATGGACGTTGCAAATCGTCTTCTTTGTTGTTGTCGTGCAGCAGATTATCTCGCTGATCGAGACCAACGTCTTCCGCTACCGCGCGATTTCGGAGCGTACGATATGACGGTCGGGCCGTCCGCGGTTTCCAATGTGGAAATCAAATTCGATCACGTCACCAAGGCATTTTTGCGCGACAGCCGCAATCGTGACAATGTGCTGTGTGCGGTGGACGACATTTCGTTGGAAATACACAGCGGGGACATTGTCGCTCTGCTGGGCAAGACCGGGTGCGGCAAATCGACGATGTTCAACATGATCGCCGGTCTGCTCGATCCGTCCGAGGGAAATGTTCTGGTCGCTGGTAGAGATCCGTTTCGAGAGTTCGATTGGTTTCGCGGAAAAATCGCCGTCGTCTTTCAGAATGACCGGTTGTTGCCGTGGCGTACCGCGATCGGCAATGTCGAGTTGGGCCTGGAGATGCTGGACGTGCCGAAGGAGACGCGTCGCGCCATCGCGCAGCATTGGCTCTCCAAGCTCGGATTGAACGGGCATGAAAAGGATTATCCGCACGCTTTGTCGGGCGGAATGCGCCAGCGGGTGAGCATCGCCAGGGCGTTCGCCACCGACGCCAATCTTCTGCTCTGTGACGAACCGTTTTCCGCGCTTGATGAAATGACCGGGCAGCGTTTGCGCAATGAATTCGCCAATCTGGTGCGCGAGAACAATAAGACGGCCGTCTTTATTACCCATTCGATCGACGAGGCGTTGCAGCTCGGCGACCGCATCGTCGTGTTGAAGCGGCCGGCGAAGATCGCCTACGAGACCAGGCTCGGCAGGGACACCCCGGTCGAGCAGCGGGAAAATATCCGCTCGCGCATCCGGGAAGTGTTGGCGGCCTGAGCCGCCGGCTATCCGCGTTCCGCGTCGTCCAGTGCGAGCCCTAGAATGAGGTAGCTCCAGGACTTGCCGTGCGAGTCGAGATTGAGCGAGGCGTTGACACCGCCCTCGAGCGCGTCCTGCATGACGAAGTTGAGGCCATGAAGGTGTGGAACCTCGTAGCGCGTCACCGGACCGCGGATCAATTGCGGAAAGGCCTGCTTGATGCGTTCCGCCGTCAGCGTGCGCTTGAGCAATTCGTAGTCGGCGGGGTCGTAAGCCCACACGTTCACGTTGGATGTGTTGCCCTTGTCGCCGGCGCGCGCGTGTGCGATGTCACGCACGATACGCGACGCGTTTTGGCCGGATGCGTTCATGCGATCAGCACGTCGAACGTCGGCTTGATCCGCTCACGCGGAATCAAGACCGATTTAGTCGTCACGCAGGGCGTTATGGTGCCGCGGTAGCCGCCGCCTCCCGCCGGCCCGCAGCAGAGTAGCGACTCGACCTCCCACAGCATTAGTTCGGCGTCTTCCTTCTCGCGTGCGCGCAGCGCTACGTGCAGCCGTACGTCCTGCGCGTCAGCGGAGCGTAGCCCTGCGGTCGCGAACAACGAGCTCACCCCGATCAGGTCGACGCGCAGGTCGGCTTTGCCGTTGAGCCGCGCCATCCGTTGCTTGACGATATCGGCCGCCAGTTGCCCGCGTTCCTGCGCAGCCGGGCCGGCATAGCTCACACCGGCTTCGCCCTGGAAGCCGCCATCGAAACCGACCGTCACCTTGAGCGTGGCAGGCCGAGCGCTGCCGGAGGCATTCGACACTTTGACGCGGTCGGGGCCGGCGGCCGCGATTTGGACGCGGCTGAAGTCGGCGGTCACGTCGGGCGTCAGATACCGCGCCGGGTCGTGCACTTCGTAGAGCAACTGCTCCTTCACCGTCGCGGGCGTGACGCAGCCGCCGGTCTTATCAAGCTTGGTGATCACCGTGCTGCCGTCGGCGCTGACTTCGGCGATCGGAAAACCGCATTGCGCGAGATTGGGCACATTCTTGACGCCGGGATCGGCGAAATAGCCGCCGGTCACCTGCATGCCGCATTCCATCAGGTGGCCGACCAGCGTGCCTGCGCCCATGCGCGCGGTGTCCATGGCGTCCCAACCGAAACGGTGAGCGACGGGCGCCAGAAACATCGACGGATCGGCCAGCCGCCCGCCGATGATCACGTCGGCGCCGGCCGCGAGCGCCGGGATGATCGCGTCGGCGCCGAGATAGGCGTTCATGCCGACCACCGGCATGTCGATGTCAGCGAGGCTGCCCGGCTCGTCCATGAATGGCTGGTCGGGCGGCACCAGCGCCGCGACGTCGTCGCCTTCGACGCAGGCGATCTTGAGGCCGTTGAGGCCGAGTTCGCGCGCGACCGCCAGCGTCCGTTCGGCCGCCGCGCGTGGGTTTGCCGCGCCCATATTGGTTATCATGACGGTGCCGGCCTTGCGGCAGGCAGGCAGCAGCGCGCGCATGCGCCGTTCAAGGTGCGCGTTATAGCCGCGCCTGGGGTCGGCCATGCGGTCGCGGTGGGCGAAGGCGACGGTGCGCTCGCCGAGACATTCCAGCACGATGGCATCAAGCACGCCGCGCTCGACCAGATCGACGGCAGGCTCCAACCGGTCGGAGGAGAAACCCGCGCCGGTGCCGATGCGAAAACTCTCGCTCATAAGACCTGCGCGCTCAATCGCCTTTGCCGGCGCCCTCCGGGAAGAACAGGTCGTTGATCGAGGCGGGCGCCTGCTTGATCGAGCCGATCTTCGCCATGAATTGCGCGGTGGCGAACACCTTATGCGGTTCGAGCGTGAAAGCGTAGTCCTTGTCACTGATCACGCCGACGACCTCATCGAGCGAGGACTTCGCGTCGTGGGCGACATCGAGATAGAGTTTAGATGCCGCGCGCTTGTCTTTGTTGATGATGTCGATCGCTTCGCTCAAGGCTTCGAAAACCGCCTTGTAAGCCTTCGGATTGGCATAGCGGAATTTCGCGCTCGAGGTCAGAACCAGCGCAGTCGCCGGGCCGCCGAGGATCTCGTAGCTTGTCGTGATCAGGTGCGCGCCCGGCACCTTGATTTCCTGTTCGTAGAACGGCGAGGTCGAGAAGTGTGTATTCACCCCGGCGGTGTTGCCCAGAAATGCCAGCGTCGCATCCGGATGCGACAGCGACACCGTCAGCGGATCGAGCTTGGCGTAGTCCTTCTCGCCGAAGGCCTTGGCGGCGGCCATCTGCAGCATGATCGCCTGGGTCGATATCTTGACCGAAGGAACGGCGATTTTGTCCTTGCTGCTGAAATCCTTGATCGTCTTCACATTGGGATCGCGGGTGACGAGGTAAAGAGGGTAGGTGGTCAGCGCCGACATGGCTTTGATCTGGCCGCCGGTCTTCGACCATAGCGTAATCAGCGAGGGCGCGCCCTGCGCGGCGAAGTGCAACGCGCCCGAGATCAGGCCGTCGTTCATGACGCTGGGTCCGGCGACCTTCGCCCATTTGACGGTAACGCCGGGCAACCCGAGTTTCGCAGCGTGCTTTTCGACGAGGCTTTGCTTCTGCATCACCATCAGCGGCAGGAAGCTCACGCCATATTGCTGGGCGATGGTGATTTCGCTCACTTCGGCGCGGACGTTCGTTGCGGCAAAGGCGGTCAGCGCGGCGCAAAGCGCGGTCGTTATTGTGCGAAAGTGCATATGTCGCCTCCCTGAGCAGTTCTACGATGAAACCAGCATTTTCAGCCGTGCGCCATCCCTTGACCCTGGCGAATGAAGCTATGCCCATCCCGCATCGGGCGGCCGCGCTATGACGGCTAGTCGCGCGCAGCGTAGCGGGATACATCTCCTGCCATGATCGATTCCGTCGCGCCGCCACCCGCCGCCTTCCGTCCCTCGCTTTCAGAACTGTTTCTCGCTTTTGCATTGGTGTCGATTTCCGGTTTCGGCGGCGCGTTGCCCTGGGCGCGGCGCAGCATCGTCGAGCAGAAGGGCTGGATGACGACGGAGGAATTCAACGAAACCTTCGCGCTCTCGCAATTCCTGCCCGGTCCCAATGTGATCAATTTCTCGGTGGTGTTCGGCTCGCGCTTCGGCGGCGCGGCCGGCGCCGTGGTCGCGCTCGCCGGCCTGCTCGGGCCGCCGCTGATCATCGTTATGGTGCTGGCGATCCTGTATGAGCGCTACGGTGGCATTGAGACGCTGAGCCGCATTCTCACCGGCGTCACCGCCGCCGCCATCGGCCTTCTAATTGCGGTGGTCGCCAAGATGGCCGCGCCCATGTTCCTCAAGCGATGGGATTCGGCACCGGCGTTCGCGATCCTCGTCTTCGCCGGCGTCGCCCTGATGCATTGGCCACTGCCTTACGTGTTCTTGGGGCTGGCGCCGGTCAGCATCGCCTTCGCGTGGTTCAAGCGATGAACCAACATCCGCTCACCTCGCTGTTCGGCTATTTCGCGCTGCTGTCGCTGTTCGCGGTTGGCGGCGCCAATGCGGCGATCCCGGAAATGCATCGCGTCGCCGTCGACGTGATGCAATGGATGAACGATCGGCAGTTCGCCGACATGTACGCGATCGCGCAGATGTCGCCCGGACCGAATGTGATCATCGTTGCGCTGATCGGATATCATGTGGCGGGTTTTGCCGGCGCCGGCGTCGCCATCACGGCGATGTGCGGCCCGACCTGCACGCTGGCGTTTTTCGTGTCGCGCACATGGGATCGTTTCAAAGGGGCGCGCTGGCGGATGGCGATCCAGGCCGGCATGGTGCCGCTGTCGCTGGGGCTGATCGCGGCGAGCGCTTTCGTGCTGGCGCGCGCCGCTGATCACAATGTGTATGCTGGCCTGATCACCGGCGCGACTGCGGCGGTGGCCTTCTTCACCCGGATCAATCCGCTCTGGGCGTTTTTGGTCGCCGGCGTGCTCGGCTTGTCTGGCTGGCTCTAACGACTATGGTTTCAGCTGGTGGCGGCACCCACCAGCGCCAGCGCGCCGGCGGCCAAGAGCGCCACCTGAATGCAGAATACGGTGATGTTGACGTCCCAGCGCTTGGCGATCAGCGGCACCGGCGCGGCAAAAGGCTGATAGCCGTTGTTGTCATAGGCCGCACCGCCGTAGAGCGGCATCGCGAACACCGCGACGAAGAAGGCCGCGTAGACAATCGCTCCCATTAGCGCGACGAGATAAAGCCGCTCGGTGGCATAGGGGCCGGGCCACCACAGCAGCGCCAGTGCCAGAAGGCCGAACCCGACATAGCTGCATATCTGCCAGACCACGTGGAAGCGCGCATGTGCGGTCCATTGCGGATTGGTGGCGTGCGTCTGGTTGAAGTCGGCGAGCACGGTGGCAAAGCCGTAGCCCAAGGTTACCAGCGTGAGCAGAACGCGGGCGAGAAGATTGAGATCGAATGCGACGTGCATGGTCATTTCCCCCTCTCTAGAGCCACCCTATATCACTAGCAGAAAATGCCGCCGTTGCAGATACCGGCTGAAAAAAGACGTTTTCGGCCGTTGATAAGCGGCCGCAGGGCGGTTGCCCGCGGGAGTAAACTTCCCCATCTTGAGTCGTGGGAGATGACCTCAAGCAATGCGCCAATATCTCGATCTAATGGAACACATCCTGAGCCGCGGCGCGGAAAAGCGCGACCGCACCGGTACCGGCACGCTGTCGGTGTTCGGCTATCAGATGCGCTTCGATTTGGCCGACGGATTCCCGCTGCTCACCACCAAAAAGCTGCACCTGAAATCGATCGTGCATGAACTGCTGTGGTTCCTGGCCGGCGATACCAACATCAAATATTTGAACGAACACGGCGTGCGCATCTGGGACGAGTGGGCCGACGAGCGCGGCGATCTCGGGCCGGTCTACGGCCACCAATGGCGCTCGTGGCTGGCCAAGGACGGCAAGACCATTGACCAGATTTCCCATGTGATCGACATGATCCGGCGTAATCCGGATTCGCGCCGGCTGATCGTCACCGCCTGGAACCCGGCGGATGTCGACAAGATGGCGCTGCCGCCCTGTCACTGCCTGTTCCAGTTCTATGTCGCCGACGGCAAGCTGTCGTGCCAGCTCTACCAGCGTTCGGCCGATGTCTTTCTCGGCGTGCCGTTCAACATCGCCTCCTATGCGCTGCTGACCATGATGGTGGCGCAGGTGACCGGGTTCAAACCAGGCGAGTTCATCCACACGTTCGGCGACGCGCATCTTTATTCGAATCATTTAGAGCAGGCGCGGCTGCAGTTGTCGCGCAGCACCCGCGCGTTGCCGGCGATGAATATCAATCCGGCGGTGAAGGATATTTTCGGCTTCCGTTATGAGGACTTCACAATCCAGGATTATGATCCGCATCCGCACATCAAGGCCGAGGTGGCCGTGTGAGCCTCACGATCCGCAGCGCGCGCCCCGACGACAGCGCGCTGGTGTTTGCGCTGGTGCGCGAACTGGCGGACTACGAGAAGCTCACAACGGCAGTCGATGCTACGGAGGAACAGGTCGCCGCCGCGCTGTTTTCTGCAGAGCCGCGGCTTTTCTGCGACATAGCAGAGTGGGACGGAGAGCCGGCGGGCTTTGCCGTCTGGTTCCTGAATTTCTCGACGTTCCGCGGCCGCCACGGCATCTATCTTGAGGATATTTTTGTGCGGCCGGCCTACCGCCGGCGCGGTATCGGCAAGGCACTGCTCAAGCGGCTGGCACAACGCTGCCTCGATGAGGGCTACGCGCGTTTTGAATGGGCGGTGCTCGACTGGAACACTCCGGCGATTGAATTCTATCGCGCGTTCGGCGCCGAGATCATGTCCGAGTGGAGAATCTGCCGGCTCAGTGGGCAGGCGCTGCGGCATTTTGCCGGGACGAAAGGCGACGCTTAAGCCGCCGACGGAACCGCAGAGGGACGAGCGCGGAGGTTATTCAATCTATTGTGGAATAGATGTTTCCGGTTGCGTCGCGGGCAGGGCGAGCCAAACCGCACGGTCGAATTGGAGTATATATCTGGTTATCAGGCCCCTGTGCTTTTGTTGATTCCGGCATATTAAATGCTTGGACGAGAGTGTTAGAGATCGGGCAAACGGAAAGCCGACTAAGGCGACATGAGACACGGCCCCCGGGCAGAGGCGCCCCCATGAAAATTACCATTGTCGCCGCTATCGGCGAAAACAATGTGATCGGCCGCGACGGCCAATTGCCGTGGCGGCTCAAATCCGACCTAAAGTATTTCCGCGCCCTGACGATGGGGAAGCCCGTGATCATGGGCCGCAAGACGTACGAGTCGATCGGTAAGCCGCTTGAGGGGCGCACCAATATCGTGATGACCCACAAGTTCGAGGTCAAAGTGCCCGGCGGCGCGCTGGCGACCAGTCTCGACGCGGCGCTCGCCTTTGCTCGCGAGGACTGCAGGAAGCGCGGCATCGATCAGATCATGGTGATCGGCGGCAGCGACGTTTTCGCCGATGTCATGCCAATCGCGGATCGGCTTGAGATTACCCATGTCCATGCCGCGCCGGACGGAGACGCTTATTTTCCGCCGATCGACCCTGACGTCTGGCGCGAGGTCGCGCGAAGGGAATATCTCGCGGGCCCCGATGACAGCGCCAGTTTCGCGCTCGCGACTTATTTAAGGCACTAGAAGGCGGTAAAGCGCGGCAAAAGGCGGCTTTCCGGCGCGTTGTAACCGCCCGTCCGCTCCCCTATAACCCCACCTAATAAACCAGCCGGCAGGAAAGCATCCGGCGTCGGGAGAGACTTGCATGCCATGGAGTAGTCAAGGTGGTGGTGGGGGCGGCGGCCCTTGGGGCTCGGGCGGCAAGGGCCCTTGGGGCTCCGGACCGCAACCGTCCGGATCGACGCCGCCGGACCTGGAGGAAATCCTTCGCCGCGGCCAGGACAAATTGCGGCGCGTGCTGCCGGGCGGCAATCTCGGCGGTAAGGGCTTTGCGCTGCTCGCGCTCGCGGCCATCGCGTTGTGGGGCTTTTCCGGCTTTTTCCGGGTCGAGCCGGACGAACTCGGTGTGGTGCTGCGCTTCGGCAAGGATGTGCGCGAGGTACAGCCCGGATTGAACTATCACTTGCCTTATCCGATCGAGACCGTACTCACGCCAAAGGCGCTGCGCGTCAACAAGATCGACATCGGCATGCGCCAGGTCGAGGACGGCCGCCGTTCCGCCTCGCGCGAAGTGCCGGAAGAAAGCCTGATGCTGACCGGCGACGAAAACATCGTCGACGTCGATTTCGCCGTGTTGTGGAAGGTCAAGCCGGCTGGGGTCGGCGATTATCTATTCAATATCCAGAACCCGGAAAGCACGGTGAAGGCGGTGGCGGAAAGCGCCATGCGCGAGGTGGTTGGCCGCGCGGATATTCAGCCGATTTTGACCGGCGCGCGGCAGGGCACCGAGACCGCCGTGCAGGACTTGATGCAGAAGACGCTCGATCACTACGGCGCTGGCATCGACATCACGCAGGTACAGCTGCAGAAAGTCGACCCGCCCACGCAGGTGATCGACGCCTTCCGCGACGTGCAGGCCGCGCGCATCGACCTCGATCGCTCGGTCAACGAGGCGCAGACCTACGCCAACCGCGTGGTTCCGGAAGCGCGCGGCAACGTGGCCAGGATCACACAGGCCGCGGAAGCCTATAAATCGCAGACCGTGGCGCAGGCCACCGGCCAGACTTCGCGCTTCTTGCAGATCTACGAGCAGTACAAGAAGGCGCCCGACGTCACCCGCGAACGCATGTATCTGGAAACCATGGAGCGTGTGCTCGGCGGTTCCAACAAGATCATCGTGGATACCAATCAAGGCTCCCCGGGTGTGGTACCCTATTTGCCGCTCAATGAACTCGGCGCCGCGCCGACGCCGAGAGTCCCGTCACCGACTGGAGGCCAGCGATGAAACTCAATGTCATCGGTGGCGTCATCGCCGTTCTCGCTTTCGCCGCGCTGATCATCGTATACAGCGCGCTGTTCACTGTCTACCAGACCCAGCAGGCGCTGGTGGTGCGGCTGGGCAAAGTGGTGCGCGTGGTCGGCGAGCCGGGCCTGCACGTCAAGGTGCCGTTCATCGACAACGTGCTCGATATCGACAAGCGCATCCTCGACCTGGAGGCTTCAGCGCAGGAAGTGATTGCTTCCGACCAGAAGCGGCTGGTGGTGGACGCTTTCGCGCGCTACCGCATCAAGGATCCGCTGCGCTTTTACCAGACGCTCGGCTCGAAAGTCGCCGCCGATTCGCAGCTCAATATTCTGCTCAATTCGGCGCTACGCCGCGTGCTCGGCGAGGCGACCTTCATCCAGGTGGTGCGCGACGAGCGCGCTGAGTTGATGGCGCGCATCCGCGATCTGATCAACCGCGAGGCCGCGAGCTACGGCATCGAGGTGGTGGACGCGCGCATCCGGCGCGCCGACCTGCCGGAACAGAACAGCCAGGCGGTCTATCAGCGCATGCAGACCGCGCGCCAACGCGAGGCGGCCGAGTACCGCGCCCAGGGGCTACAGCAGGCCCAGGAAATTCGCGCGAAGGCCGACCGCGAGGTCACCGTGCTGGTGGCCGACGCCACCAACAAGTCCGAGCAGATCCGCGGCGAGGGCGACGCCACCCGCAACCAGATCTTCGCCGACGCCTTCAACAAGGACCCCGACTTCTTCGCCTTCTACCGCTCGATGCAGGCCTATGAGGCCGGGCTCAAGCCCACCGACACGCGCTTTCTGCTCAAGCCGGATACAAACTTCTTCCGTTACTTCAATAATCCGTCCGGCAAGCTGCCCGCAGTGACGGCGCCGCCGGCTGCGGCGCGCTAACTCCGGCATGGAAGATTTCCTGGCCGCGATCGGGCTGGTCTTCGTCATCGAGGGCCTGGTCTTTGCCGCTTTTCCTGGCCCGGCTAAGCGGGCGATTGCGAGCGTCATGGAAACGCCGGAGGCGTCCTTACGCGCGATCGGCATCGGCTCGGCGGTCGTCGGCTTGATCGTGGTGTGGTTGGTGCGCGGTTAGGCTTTGATTGCGCCTGACCGTATCCGAAGACCGGTAGCCATCCCCGATCAAGCCGCGGGCAGACCTTTAGGGATCATGCGCGTGCTTTTACGGGCGAATCGGTCTCTCATGATGTTGATATTTGATGCCCTTGAATCGCCTTGAAGACAGGGCCACCTTGCTGCAACCACTTTTCCAGGAGAATCGACGCCCATGGGCGCACTCTTTCCCCGCACGACAGTCCGGGCAGGCCGCATGGCTATGGCGGTTTTATTCGCCGCTGCAATCGCTTGGCCGACAATGACCACTCAAGCCGCCGCGCGCGGGCCGGACAGCATTTCCGACGTGGCGGAAGCCGTGATCGACGCTGTGGTCAATATCTCGACCAAACAGACCGTAGACATGAGCAACAACGCCGTGCCGCAGTTGCCGCCCGGCTCGCCGTTCGAGGAGTTCTTTGACGAGTTCTTCAAGAACCGCCCCGGCCAAGGCGGCCAGACGCCGCGCCGGGTCAACTCGCTCGGCTCCGGCTTCATTATCGACCCCGCCGGATTTGTAGTGACCAATAACCACGTCATCGCCGACGCCGACGAGGTCAGTGTCATCCTCAATGACGGTACCACGCTGAAGGCGGAGATCGTCGGCCGCGATACCAAGACAGATCTGGCGCTGCTGAAGGTGACGCCGACCAAGCCGCTCAAGGCGGTGAAGTTTGGAGATTCGGACAAATTGCGGCTGGGCGAATGGGTGATCGCGATCGGCAATCCGTTCAGCCTGGGCGGCACGGTGACCGCCGGCATCGTCTCGGCGCGCAACCGCGACATCAATTCCGGACCTTACGACAATTACATCCAGACCGATGCCGCTATCAATCGCGGCAATTCCGGCGGGCCGCTGTTCAACCTCAATGGCGAGGTCATCGGCGTCAACACGGCGATCATCTCGCCGTCCGGTGGTTCGATCGGCATCGGATTCGCGGTGCCGTCGAAAACCGTGGTGCCGGTGATCGATCAGTTGCGCCAATATAAGGAAGTGCGGCGCGGCTGGCTCGGCGTGCGCATCCAGCAGGTGACCGACGAGATTGCCGACAGCCTCAGCATCAAGCCGCCGCACGGCGCGCTGATTGCCGGTATTGACGACAAGGGGCCGGCCAAGCCTGCCGGCATCGAGCCGGGCGACGTCATCGTCAAGTTCGACGGCCGCGACATCAAGGAGATGCGCGACCTGCCGAAGATCGTCGCCGAGACTCCGGTCGGCAAGGACGTCGAGGTTACGATTATTCGCAAAGGCAAAGAGGAAAAGAAAACCGTCAAACTCGGCCGGCTTGAGGATGAAAAACAGGCCGCGCTGACGACCAAGAAGGACAGCGCTGACGAAAAGCCGGTGGTGAAAAAGGCGCTGGGCCTCGATCTCGCCAACCTGACCGATGACCTTCGCAAGAAGCACAGCATTAAGGACAACGTGAAGGGCGTGCTGATTACTGCAGTCGAGCCGAACTCGGCGGCTGCGGAAAAGCATCTGATGCCGGGGATGGTGATTGCCGAGGTGCAGCAGCAGCCGGTGTCGACCGCCGCCGAATTGCAGCAGCGCATCGACAAGCTCAAGAAAGACGGCAAGAAGGCCGTGGTGCTGCTGGTATTGACGCCCGGCGGCGACCCGAGCTTCGTAGCGCTCAGCCTGCAATAACCTGAAATTTCATGCCCCGCGAAAGCGGGGCATACAATCTTCAATCCTGTTTGTTTCTGGTCGTATTTTTGGTTTGTTCGCTTTCGCGAATGATGGCAGCCAGACTATGCCGCCACAAACTGATCCTGCCGATACCCCTGCACGTATAAGAGCGCGCTGAGATCGCCGCGATCGATACGCGCCGTCGCAGCCGCCGCAACTTGCGGTTTGGCATGAAAGGCAATGCCCAGGCCGGCTTCGGCGATCATGTCCATGTCGTTCGCGCCGTCGCCGATCGCCATGGTATCGTCCTTGGCGAGGCCAAGCTCCTGACGCAATTCGATCAGCGCGGCGCGCTTGCCTTCGCGGCCGAAGATAGGCTCGGCTACCGTGCCGGCGAGCTTGTGGCCATCGACGATTTTCAGCGTGTTGGCGCGATTTTCATGGAAGCCGATCATGGCGGCGACGCGGTTCGTGAACAAGGTGAAGCCGCCGGACACCATACACGTATGTGCGCCGTTCGCGCGCATTGTCGCGACCAGTGTGCGTGCCCCGGGCGTGAGGCGGATCCGATCGCGCAGTACTTCCTCGATCACCGTCACCGGCAGGCCTTCGAGCAGCGCAACCCGCTCGCGCAAGGCCGGCTCGAAGGTGATCTCGCCGCGCATGGCCCGTTCGGTGATGGCGGCGACATGCGATTTGAGGCCCACATAATCGGCCAGTTCGTCGATGCATTCCTGCTGAATCATGGTGGAATCCATGTCGGCGAGGAACAGCTTCTTGCGGCGATGCGCGACCGGCTGCAGGATGATGTCGTAGCTATCGCCGAAGGCAATACGCAGCGCTTCGACAGCCTTGCGGTGGTCCGTGCCTTCGACCGGCTCAAAAGGAAGGTCGGCGGCGTCGGGGCCGAGCGCCTTTGGCTCGCCGGGGTAAGCGAACACCGCGCGCGCGCGTTTGAGCGCGCCGAGCGCATTGGGGCCGATAAGAGTGGCGACGTAAGTCATGACGAGAGGCCGCGCGAATAGGCGGTGCTTATTGCAGGCCCGACCGCGACCGGCAAGCGCCGCAAGCCAAGTGTGATTTCCCGATTGATTTCGGTCGGCAATTCCTGCACCTCACGGGGCATGAGCGACGAAGCTGCAATTCTGGCCGCTAATGCGGCCTATTACCGGGCTTTCACGACTGCCGATTTCGCATCGATGAGCCGCATCTGGGCGGAGGACAAAGTGTCCTGCATTCATCCCGGATGGCCGGCCTTGGTCGGCCGGTTGGCGATTTTGGAGTCTTATCGGGAAATTTTGCGCAATCCGGACCAGGAGCGGATTGACCCGCGCAATGAGACGGTTCTGGCTGCAGGCGACGAAGCCCGCGTGATTTGCGTGGAATTCGTCGGCGGGGCGGCCTTGGCCGCAACCAACATGTTTAAGCGCATCGATGGCGAGTGGCGGATGACCCACCATCAGGCCAGCCCGATCGCGGCCCTGGTCGAGGAGGCGATTTCGCAGCCCCCGTCGCGGCGGTTGAACTAGCGCAACGCGGGCGACCGCAAGCCCATGCGCAAACCCACGGTCATTCTCATCGCCGGGCCGACCGCGAGCGGCAAGTCGGCGCTGGCGCTGGCACTCGCCAAACAACTCGGCGGCACCATCGTCAATGCCGATTCCATGCAAGTCTATCGCGATCTGCGCGTCATTACCGCGCGGCCTTCACCGGCGGAGGAGGCCCGCGTGCCGCATCGGCTTTACGGCCATGTGGACGCCGGCGAAAATTATTCGGTCGGGCGCTGGTGCCGCGATGTCGCCGAGGCGTTGGCAGAGATCGCAGATCAAGGCCGCGCCGCGATTCTGGTCGGCGGCACCGGCCTCTATTTCAAGGCGCTGACCAGCGGTTTGGCCGCCGTGCCGCCGATCCCAGCCGATATCCGGAGCGACGTGCGCGCGCGCCTGCAGAGCGCGGGCGCCGCGCCGCTATATGCCGAGCTTGCGCGACTCGATCCTTTGACCGCGCAACGATTGATGCCGAATGACCGTTCGCGCATTTCCCGCGCGCTTGAAGTGGTGCTGGCGACCGGACGCTCCCTCACCGACTGGCACCGCGAAGGCCAACCGGCGCTGATCGATTCCAGTCGCGCGGCCAAGGTGTTTGTCACATGCGAGCGCAAGCAACTGGTCGCGCGGATCGAAAGGCGGTTTGCCACCATGCTGGAGGCTGGCGCGCTCGACGAGGTGAGGAGGCTTAGCCGGCGCCAACTCGATCCCTTGCTGCCGGCCATGAAGGCGCACGGCGTGCCATGGCTGATCCACCATCTCAAGGGCGAAATCTCCCTCGATCAAGCTGCTGCGGGCGCCGTCATGGACACCCGGCGCTATGCCAAGCGGCAGATCACGTGGTTTCGCAATCAAATGCCCGGCTGGAGCGCATCAAAGCCCGAAAATGCCTACGATGCCGTAATTGAGCAGAGTGAGGAACTAGACTGATGAGATGGAAGGAGAAATTAGCTTATCGAGATTGCAGCAGGCATTTAATTCGAGATTAGTAAGTTATCCCATTTTACGCCGGCGCAGGCCGCAATTGGCGTCTGCCGATGCAATGCATTTCACTCATTCACAAAGGATGTGACGCATGAGAATTCACCGTGACCACCGTAGTCCAAGGCGCGGCCGCGATCATGGCTAACGAGCGGTAATCACGCGCCAGTCCCTCCGTGACGACGATAATCATAAAATAAGAATATAGTTCGAAGACACTATTAGAAATTATCGGCGGATTAGGAATTTTTTGTGGATAGTCCGCGCCTGTCGCATGATTGCAAACAAACTGAGCGACACGTGGTTCGGAACACAATCAGGGAAGGTGAAATATGCGTACTCAAATGTTGGCTGCTGTGGCGATTGCTTTTCTTGCTGGCACCGCCGTTGCGTCCGCTGCGACCAAGGACGACGCCGTGGCGATGGTGAAGAAGGCGGTTGCTACGATCAAGGCAGATGGGCCGGAGAAGGCCTACGCAGAAATCAGCGCGCCCGGCAGCAAATTCGTAGATGGCGAAGTCTATGCCTACGTCGCGGGCGTCAATGGCATAACGCTCGCGCATCCCACCAATCCGAAGCTGGTCGGCAAGAACATGCAGGATGTCCAGGACGTCGATGGAAAATATTTTGCCAAAGACATGAACGAACTCGCCAAGAAGCAAGCCTCGTTCTGGTATGAATATAAATTCGTGAATCCGGTCACCAAGAAGATCCAGGTTAAGGACAACTACTGCGAAGCCCTGGGACAAACGCGCGTCTGCGCGGGCGTGTACCAGGAGTAAGGACCGGCGACAGCAGCTACCGGTAAAAGGTGCTTGATTTCCCGGCGCGATGAGTCGACCCTTGTTGCGCCGGCAATTTTTTGTCCTATCGTACAAAATCTACGGCCGTCATGCGGCCGGTCATCAAAAGCTGTTAAAGCGGGCTTCCACCGCGTGAAGCGCCCCCCCGGGGACCAAAATGCCCTTGACCGGTGCATGGGCTGGGATTATAACGCCGCGCAATGAAAGTTCGGCAGGGCCCAATGTCGCGCAATATTGTTATCGTAGTAAAGGTTCGGACGCAGCCAGGATCGCCCTGACAGGGGCTTTCCAGGGAAGCGTCCGGACATGGCCCTTTATGGGCCTTTTTTATTGCGCGACGAAGGGCAAAGCACAGACAAGGACGACGACCATGACACGCGAAATGACCGGCGCCGAAATGGTGATGGCGGCGCTCGCTGACCAGGGCGTGAAGCACATCTTCGGCTACCCAGGCGGGGCCGTGCTGCCGATCTACGACGCCCTCTTCGCGCAGGACAAAGTGCAGCACATTCTCGTGCGGCACGAACAGGGCGCCGTCCATGCGGCGGAAGGCTATGCGCGCTCGACCGGCAAGGTGGGTTGCGTGCTGGTCACCTCCGGACCCGGAGCTACCAATGCGGTCACCGGCTTGGCCGACGCATTGTGCGAACTCGATCCCGATCGTCTGCTTCACCGGGCAGGTGCCGACCCACCTGATCGGCAACGACGCCTTTCAAGAGGCGGATACGGTCGGCATCACGCGCCCCTGCACCAAGTACAATTACCTGGTGAAGCGCATCGAGGATTTGCCTCGCGTGCTGCACGAGGCATTCCACATCGCCTCGAGCGGTCGGCCCGGTCCGGTCGTGGTTGACTTGCCGAAGGATATCCAGTTCGCCAAGGGCATCTATTCCAAGCCGAAGGATTTCCCGCACACCGGCTACAAGCCCAAGCTCAAAGGCGACATGGACAAGATCAAGCAGGCGATCGACCTGATGGCACATGCCAAGCGGCCGCTGTTCTATACCGGCGGCGGCGTGGTCAATTCCGGCAAAGCGGCGTGCGACCTACTGCGCGAATTGGTCAAGCTCACCGGCTACCCGATCACGTCGACGCTAATGGGGCTCGGCGCCTTCCCGGCGGCCGATCCGCAATGGATGGGCATGCTCGGCATGCACGGCACGCTCGAAGCCAACATGGCGATGCACGATTGCGACGTGATGATCTGCATCGGCGCTCGCTTCGACGACCGCATCACTGGCCGCATCGATGCCTTCTCGCCCGGCTCGAAGAAAATCCACGTCGACATCGATCCGTCCTCGATCAACAAGAACGTCCACGTCGACGTGCCGATCGTCGGCGACTGCGCGCATGTGCTGGAGGACATGGTCCGGCTCTGGCGCGCCAGCGCGGTGCATCCCGACAAGAAGGCGCTGGAAATGTGGTGGACGCAGATCGACAAATGGCGCGGGCGCAAGTCGCTTGCCTATCGGTCGTCGAACGAAGTGATCAAGCCCCAATATGCCATCCAGCGGCTCTATGAGGCGACCAAGGACCGAGACTGTTATATCACCACGGAAGTCGGCCAACATCAGATGTGGGCGGCGCAGTTCTACGGCTTCCAGGAGCCCAACCGCTGGATGACCTCGGGCGGGCTCGGCACCATGGGTTATGGCTTGCCGTCTTCGGTCGGCGTGCAACTCGCGCATCCGAAATCGCTAGTCATCGACATTGCCGGCGAGGCCTCCGTGCTGATGACCATGCAGGAACTGTCGACCGCGGTGCAGTACCGGCTGCCGATCAAGATCTTCATCCTCAACAACCGCTATATGGGGATGGTGCGGCAGTGGCAGGAATTGCTGCACGGCGGGCGGTATTCGGAAAGCTATTCCGAGGCGCTGCCGGATTTCGTCAAGCTGGCCGAGGCCTACCACGCGGTTGGTATCCGCTGCGAGAAGCCGGGCGATCTCGACCATGCGATCAAGGAGATGATCGACATCGACCGGCCGGTGCTGTTCGACTGCGTGGTGGACCCCAAGGAAAACTGCTTCCCGATGATTCCGTCCGGACGCGCGCACAATGAAATGATTCTCGGCGACGCGGCTGAAAGTCTCGACAGCGCGATCACTGAACAAGGCAAGGTGATGGTCTGATGAACGCCCCCTCGACAAGCCACTATCCGGCAGCGCCGACGGCGCAGAAGCAGGAAACCCACACGCTGTCGGTTCTGGTCGACAACGAACCCGGCGTGCTGGCGCGCGTCATCGGCCTCTTTTCCGGCCGCGGCTACAATATCGAGTCGCTGACCGTGTCGGAGACCGAGCACCAGGCGCATCTGTCGCTAATCACGGTTGTCACCACCGGCACGCCGATGGTGATCGAGCAGATCAAGAACCAACTCGACCGGATGGTGCCGGTGCACCGAGTCGTCGACATGACGCTGACCGGCCGCTCGATCGAGCGGGAATTGGCAATGGTCAAAGTGAAGGGAAAGGGCGAGAACCGGGTCGAGGCACTGCGCCTCGCCGACGCCTTCCGCGCCCGCGTGATCGACGCCACCACCGAGAGCTTCGTGTTCGAGATCACCGGGGGCAGCGAGAAGATCGAGCAGTTCGTCATGCTAATGCTGCCGCTTGGCCTGGTCGAGGTGGCCCGCACCGGCATCGCCGCCATCGTGCGCGGACCGGAAGGGATGCACGCGCGCTGAGCCGGGCTTGTCCCGGCGGCTCAACCTCTCTAGAAGCAGCGCGGGAAAGAACCAAAGGCCCTACCGAGCGGCCGATGCAGGGGTAAAAAATCATGCGTGTTTACTATGATCGCGACGCCGACCTGAACCTGATCAAGGGCAAGAAGGTCGCCATCATCGGCTATGGCAGCCAGGGCCACGCCCATGCGCTCAATCTGCGCGATAGCGGCGTGAAGGAGGTCGCGGTGGGCCTGCGCAAGACCTCCGGCGGCGTCAAAAAGGCCGAGGGCGAGAAGTTCAAGGTCATGGAGGTGGCGGACGCCGCCAAATGGGCCGACGTCATGATGATGCTTACCCCTGACGAATTGCAAGGCGACATCTATCGCGACCATCTCGCCGCCAACATGAAGCCGGGCGCGGCGCTGATGTTCGCGCACGGGCTCAACGTGCATTTCAACCTGATCGAGCCGCGCGGCGACCTCGACGTGCTGATGATCGCACCCAAAGGCCCTGGCCACACCGTGCGCTCGGAATACCAGCGCGGCGCCGGCGTGCCCTGCCTGGTGGCGATCCACCAGGATGCCTCTGGTAACGCCCACGACCTTGGTCTGTCTTATGCCTCGGCAATCGGCGGCGGCCGTGCCGGCATTATCGAGACGACGTTCAAGGAAGAATGCGAGACCGACCTGTTCGGCGAGCAGGCTGTGCTGTGCGGCGGCGTGGTCGAATTGATGAAGGCGGGTTTCGACACGCTGTGCGGCGCCGGCTACGCGCCTGAGATGGCCTACTTCGAATGCATCCATGAGATGAAGCTGATCGTCGACCTGATTTACGAAGGCGGCATCGCTAACATGAACTACTCGGTGTCGAACACCGCCGAGTACGGCGAATACGTCTCTGGCCCGCGCGTGATCACGCAGGAGACGCGCGCCGAGATGAAGCGCATTTTGGCCGACATCCAGTCCGGCCGCTTCACCCGCGATTGGATGCTGGAGAACAAGGTCAACCAGACCTCGTTCAAAGCTACCCGCGCCAAGCTTGCCGAGCACCCCGCCGAGCAGGTCGGTGCCAAGCTGCGCGAGATGATGCCTTGGATCAGGCAACGCGCGCTGGTGGACAAGAGCAAAAACTAACCTTGCGCGTTCTTTTCACCATCATTGCAGCGGCCGCCCTCGCCGGGGCGGCCGCGTCTGCATTTGCCGGCGCCGAGGGCAACCCGGACGAATGCATCGGCTCGACGCCGGAGATGATCGATTGCCTGATGGCGCAGCATGCGCATTGGGACAAGGAACTGACCGCCGCCTATCAGCGGGCGATGAAGGACGCGGTGTCCGCGCAGAAAGAAAAACTTCGCGATGCCGAACGCGCCTGGATCAAGTACCGCGACGCCAATTGCGATTATTACGCTGCGGGGGAGGGTACCATCGCCCGCATCGATGCGGCTGCATGTCTACGCGACATGACGAAAAGACGCGCCGAAGAATTATCGAGCGGCGGCGCCGGGCCGGACAATCCAGGCAAAGAAGACCGGGATTAGCGGCTATTTGCTCTCGGCTTTCTGCCACAACCAGTTCGCGACCTCGAAAGGTGATTTATCGCCTTGAGAAGCCCGTAAGTTTGCCTCGCGCATGAGCGCCACTGGAATTGTATTGATCAAGGGCCGAAGTGCAGCAATCAGCCTCTCGTCATTGGCACGCTTTGGGGACAGCAGGAGGATGGCGTCATAAGGCGGGATGGCGTGCTTCGGATCGTCGAGCACGGCGAGATCGTATTGCGCGATACGGCCGTCACTGGTGTAAGCCGACACCACGTCGACGTCGCCAGCGTTGGCCGCTTGGTACATGAAATCCGACTGCATCGTGCGCTGCTCGCGGAAGTGCAAGCCATAGGCGTCACGGATGACTTTCCATTCCGGGCGTTCGAAGAATTCGTAATCGCCGGCGATCGAGAGCTCGCTCGCATGGGTTGCGAGGTCGGCAATCGAGCGGATGCCGAGCTTTTCGGCGCGCGTGTGCGGCATTGCCAGCGAATAGGCGTTCTCGAAACCGAGCGGACCGAGCAGGCAGATGTCGTGCGTCGTGGCGAGCCAGCGCGATACGTCCGCCAGGACTTCGGCGCGCGGCTTGACGTCGCTGCGGTGCATTTCATTTGCCCAGATTGTGCCGGAGTAGTCGACATAGGCGTCGATGTCGCCGGACGCGAGCGCGGTGAAGATGACGCCGGAGCCGAGACCGGCGCGCTGCCGCGCCGAGAGGCCTCCCGCTTTAAGTCTCTGCTCGATTAGCGCGGCCAGCACGTATTGCTCGGTGAATGGCTTGGCGCCGATGACATAAGTCCCCTCCGCCTTGCCATTGCCGGGTAACAGTGCGGCCAGGACCACGAGCGCCAGCCCACTGCCGCCGAAGGCGATGCGCGCACGGTTGTGCTCGGCAACGCCCCGCTCCATCAGTGCCAGCATTTGGTCGACAATCAGCGCCAGCGCGGCGGCGGCGACACAGCCGAACAGCACAAAGATCCAGTTCTGTGTTTGCAAGCCGGCGAAGATGTAGTTGCCGAGGCTGGTCTGGCCGATGGGCGTCGATAGCGTGGCGGTGCCAATCACCCATACCGCGGAGGTGCGGATGCCGGCCATAATCACCGGCATGGCGAGTGGCAACTCGACGAGCCACAAAATTTGCTGCGGCCCCAGCGCAAGCGCGCGCGCCGCGTCCCGCATGCCGTCGCCGACGCCGGCAAGCCCCACCGCCGTGTTGCGTAGCACTGGCAGCATCGAATAGAGCGCCAGCGCCAGGACCGATGGCAGGAAGCCGAGCGCCGAGAAGCCTTTGCCAAGTAGGTGCTCGGACACAGCGGCAAGCGTCAGCAGCAGCGGGTAGAACAGCGCGAGCAGGGCGAGACCGGGGATCGTCTGCACCACGCTGGCAAAAGTCAGCAGGACCGCGCGTAGCGCCGGGCGCCGCCGTGAGGCGATGGCCAGCGGCAGGCTGATGCCGAGCCCAAGGGCCAACGCCGTGACGCTAACCAGCACGTGACTGCCGAGGTAATCGGGCAGGCGTGCGAAGGCGTCGGCGAGGCGGGCATCGGCGGTCATTGCGGCGATGATGGCATGCGTGGTGCTGGGCAGGAAACCACCATTTATCGCGGATTTTGGTCCATCGCATTGAGCGGTAAAGGAAAATCTTGGCGGCGAGGCTCCGGACAACTTGCCATGACGATTTGATTACAGTCTTATGACAGCGGGGCCGTCCGGTCGCTGCGTGGGGTCGCGACTGACCGGGCCGTCGTGGGGCCATGCCGCCTGTCGCATCCGCACTGCTGGCGCATTTTGCGAGCTACCCGGCGTTGCCGTGCCGCGACCGCGCGGCTCTCATCGTCACCGGCGTTCTGCATGTCGCCGCTCTCATTATCATGGTGGGGACCGAGGCCGATCTGGAAAGCAAGGTTACTTTCCTGCTCGCCTGGCTGATGCTGAACTTTTTCTGGCTGGCGCTGCTGCGCCGTCCGGCGGCCGCGGCGCTCATATCGCTGGCGATGTTCGCCACGCTCATCCTCCTGTCGCAGTTTAAGTACGACAAGCTAATGATGACGGTGAATTTCGTCGACGTCATGATCATCGATCCCGACACCGTTTCGTTCTTTCTGACGATATATCCCGATCTGCTGCGCCGGGTCATTCTGAGCACGCTGGTCGCCATTCCGGCGCTTGGACTTCTCTGGTGGCTCGATCCCTATCGCGTGCGGCTCCGCGTTGCCTCCGCCGGCGGGATGCTCAGCCTCGCCGCGGCTGTCGGCATTTCGATCGCGGCGCCGATGGAGCCGTATGCGGCCTTCTCCGGCGACGGCTACGTTTCGAAATTCGTCAATTCGGGAGTCGATGCGATCGTCGATTATATGGCTCACGGCTACATGGAATCCGACGCGCATGTCGCCGGCGAATTCCGGCTGGCAAGCGCAGGTGCTTGCAAGCCCGCCGCGAAGCCGCCGCACATCATTGTGATCCTCGACGAATCGAGTTTCGACATCCGCAGGGCACCGGGCATCAAACTGCCTCAGGGTTACGGCCGACATTTCCATTCTTTCGATGGCAAGGAACGGTCGTTTATCGTGGAAGGCGCCGGCGGCCCGACATGGTTTGCCGAATACAGCGTGCTCACCGGACTGTCGGCACGCTCATTCGGACGTTTCGCCTATTTTGTCACCCGCATTGCCGCCGGCCGCGTCGAGCGCGGACTGCCGCACATGCTGCAACGCTGCGGTTACCGCACCTTCACCCTCTATCCGGCGCGCGGCGCCTTCATGAGCGCGCGCAGCTTCCAGAAGACCACCGGCGTTCAGCAGTTCTTCGACAGCAAGGATATGGGCGCCAAAGGCGTCGAGCCGGATTCGTATTTCTACGACCAGGCGGCGCAGGTGATCGCGCGCGAACGCAAGAAGGGTCCGCTGTTCATATTCTCGTATCTCGCCGCCAACCATTTCCCCTGGGACTATACCTTCCGCCCGGATCTGACGCCGGACTGGCGTCCGCTTGGCAACGCGCCCAACGTCGATGAATATGTGCGGCGGCAAGGCGTGAGCGAGCGTGACTACACCGCGTTCCTCGAGCGGCTGCGCCACGATTTCCCGGGCGAATCGTTCTTGTTGGTGCGGTTCGGGGATCACCAGCCCGATTTCGCCGATCACATCATCGACCCAAAGCTCAATGACGACGAGATCGCGGACCGGCTGGACGCCTACGACCCCCGTTATTTCACAACTTACTATGCGATCGACGCGATTAATTTCAAACCCGTCGATGTGTCGTCGGCGCTGCCGACGCTGGAAGCGCCGTATCTGCCGCTGGTCGTCCAGGAGGCGGCCGGCTTGCCGCTCGATCCGACCTTCGCGGAACAGAAGCGGATTCTGCAACGCTGCGACGGTCTGTTCTACGGCTGCGCCGACGGCGCCGAGGCGCGCCGCTTCAATCGCCTGTTGATCGAGGCCGGCCTCATCAAAGGGCTTTGAGCAAGCGGGCTTTGCAAGCCGCGCGCTGCCCGGCTAGCTTCCACGCCGAGAAACCGCGAGGGCAGGGTATGGCAAGCGGCGCGACAGCAGCTGCGCAAGACATTACGGCAGCCGCCGTCGCGCTCAACGATGTGTCGATTGCTTTCCGACTTGCCGGCGGCAGCAGCTACACTGCGGTCGCAGGCGCAAGCCTTCACATAGCGGACGGCGAGTTCGCCGCCATCGTAGGGCCGACTGGCTGCGGAAAATCCACCTTGCTCAACATCGCCGCCGGCTTGATGACGCCATCGTCCGGCCGGGTCGACATCTTTGGTTCGCCGCTCGCAGCGCTTAACCGCCAGGCTGGTTACCTGTTCCAGGCCGACGCGCTGTTTCCCTGGAAGACCGCGCTGGAGAATGTGGCCATCGGGCTGGAGACGGCCGGCACACCGTCGGCCGAAGCGCGCCCGCGGGCGCAAAGCTGGCTCGCGCGCGTGGGGCTCGGTGCTTTCGGCGACCGCTATCCGCACATGCTCTCGGGCGGCCAGCGCAAGCGCGTCGGTCTGGCGCAGGTGCTGATCCGCGATCCGAAGATCCTGCTGATGGACGAACCGTTCGGCCCGCTCGACGCGCAGACCCGGCAGATCATGGGCAACCTCCTGCTCGACCTGTGGAGCGCCGACCGCAAGGCGGTGCTGTTTGTCACACACGACCTCGAGGAGGCGATTGCGCTTTCCGACCGCGTTGTCATTATGTCAGCGGGACCGGCGGCGCGCGTCATCGGCGATTGGCGGGTGCCGCTGCCGCGCCCGCGCGACATCGGCGAGATCAAGCTCGATCACGCCTTCCACGAATTGCACCGCGACATCTGGCACATGCTCAAGGCCGAGGTGGTCAAGGGTTATGCACAAACCGAGGGAGGCTGATCCAGCCGGAATTTTGTGCTGCTACCGTTGTTAGCAATATGGCCTGACAAATCACATAGGGAGAAGACGTAATGAAAAGACTGACCTTCGCAGTAACCGTCGGCGCGCTGCTTCTTGCCGGACATGCTTATGCCGCCGAACCATTCACGCTCTCCTCCTCGGCGTTCAAGGACGGCACCTTGATGCCGAAGAAAATGGCCGGGGCCAACAAGGCCAATCCGAACTGTGTTGGCGAGAACGTTTCGCCGGCTTTGTCGTGGGCGAACCCCCCGGCGGGCACGAAGAGCTATGCACTGCTGATGTTCGACCCGGAAGGCAGACCGCCGGGGGGCGTCAGCCATTGGGTCGCCTACGGCATTCCGGTGTCAGTCACCGGTTTTGCGGAAGGCGAGGTGAGCAAGCCGAGCGACAAATATGTCGGCGGCAAGAGTACGATGGGTGTGGGGAATTATAGTGGCCCTTGCACGCCGCCGGGCGCACCGCACCACTATACCTTCACGTTGATTGCTACCGATCTTGAGCCGACCGCGCTCAAACCGGGCATGATGCGTGACGAGGCCATCAAGGCAATCGAAGGCCACGCCAAGGCGGCCACCGGCCTGATCGGCCTGTTCAAGAATCCGTATTGATCGTCGGCCGTTTGATGCAGCCAGGAGGAGCCTGAGGAATGTCGCGAATCATGCTCCTCCTGCTGCAGGCTTTGGTCGCGATTGTCGGCATTGGGCTGTGGTACGCGCTGTCCACCTATCCGGTCTTCGGCCATATCCTGCTGCCGCCGTTCTTTTTCTCCACGCCGGTCGACGTGGCAAGCCAGATCGTCGACTGGTTCGCGACCGGTGTGATCTGGAAGCATCTCTGGGTCACGTTGGAGGAGTCGATCCTCGCCTTCGTGCTCGGCTCGTTCGGCGGCGTTGCAGTCGGCTTTTGGTTCGCGCGCCAGCCGCGCACGGCGGCCGTGTTCGATCCTTACGTGAAGATGGTCAATGCGCTGCCGCGCGTGGTGCTGGCGCCGATTTTCACGCTCTGGCTGGGGCTTGGCATCTGGTCGAAGGTTGCGCTCGGCATCACGCTAGTGTTCTTCATCGTCTTCTTCAACGTCTATCAGGGCGTCAAAGAAGTCTCGCCGACGGTGCTCGCCAACGCGCGCATGCTGGGTATGAGCGAACAACAATTGATGCGCCATGTCTATTGGCCGTCGGCGCTGTCGTGGATGTTCTCCTCGCTGCACACCTCGGTCGGCTTCGCCGTGGTCGGCGCGGTGGTCGGCGAATATTTGGGCTCTGCGGCGGGCCTCGGCTACCTGATCCAGCAGGCGGAGGGCGTGTTCGACGTTGGCGGCGTGTTTGCCGGCATGTTCGTGCTCGCCGCCTTCGTGATCGTGATCGATGCCATCGTTACGTTGGTCGAGAGACGCCTGCTGGTCTGGCGCCCGTTGGTGGGTGATGGCAGGCCCTAGGCAGAAACGCTGCACTGGCTTATCGTCGCCGCCGAAATGGTCTGTTGAAAGGCCAGTGATACAAGGGAGGACGTCATGTCCACACTATTCCGGCGGCTCGCAACCACGCTCGCTGCGCTTTTGCTCTCGTCGGGTTTCGCGGTCGCGCAATCGAAGGTGACGCTCGCGATCGGCGGCGCATCGTGCCTGTGCTATCTGCCGACCGTGCTGGCCAATCAACTCGGCGAATACAAGAAGGCCGGAGTCGATGTCGAAATGGTCACCTTCAAGGGCGGTTCTGAGTCGTTGAAGGCGGTGATCGGCGGCAGCGCCGATGTGGTCTCCGGCTATTTCGACCACTGCGTCAATCTCGCCGCCAAGGGCCAGCATCTGCAGGCTTTCGTGGTTTACGACCGCTTCCCCGGCTTGGTGCTGGTCGTGTCGCCGAAGCACAATGACGAGATCAAGTCGGTGAAGGATCTCGCCAATAAAAAGGTCGGCGTTTCGGCGCCGGGCTCTTCGACGGACTTCTTTCTCAAATATCTCTTAAGCAAGAACGGCGTTGATCCGAACTCGGTCGGCGTCATCGGCGTAGGCCTCGGCGGCAGCGCTGTCGCTGCCATGGAGCAAGGCCAGATCGATGCCGCCGTGATGCTCGATCCGGCGGTGACCATCCTCGCCAACAAGTACAAGGATCTTCAGATACTCAGCGACACGCGTTCGCAGAAGGACACGCTCGCGGTGTTCGGCGGCGAGTACCCGGGCGGCGCGCTCTACACCAAGGCCGATTGGATCGCCGGTCACGAGAAGGAAGTGCAGGGCATGACCAACGCGATCGTGGCCACGCTGAAGTGGATCCGCTCGCACACGCCGGAAGAGATCGCCGGCAAGATGCCGGCGGAATATGTCGGCAAGGACAAGACGACCTACATCGCCGCGCTGAAGAACATGCTGCCGATGTATTCGCAGACCGGCCGCATGGACCCGAAGGGCGCCGAAGCGGTGCTCGCCGTGTTCAGTCAGTCGTCGCCTGCGGTGAAGGCGGCTCATATCGACCTGTCGCAGACCTACACCAACAAGTTCGTCGACGCGGCGAACAAGAAGATGGGGATGAAGTAAGTTCTTCCCGCACGCAACAATCCAAAGGTGGGCACACGGCGGGGGATTTCCCCGCCGTGTCTGTTATTGTCAGAGCCATGAATATCCTCTCCATCCAATCCCACGTCGCCTATGGTCATGTCGGCAATTCTGCCGCAGTGTTTCCGCTGCAACGGACGGGAGTGGAGGTGTGGCCGATCCACACCGTGCAGTTTTCTAACCACACCGGGTACGGCAAATGGCAGGGCCGGGTATTCGGTGCCAGCATGATCCGCGAAGTGGTCGGCGGCATCGCGCAGCGCGGGTGCCTAGGTGAATGCGACGGCGTCCTGTCGGGCTATATGGGCGGGGTCGGTATCGGCGCTGCCATTCTCGATGCGGTTGCGACCGTCAAGCGCGCCAATCCAGCGGCGCGCTATTGCTGCGATCCGGTGATCGGCGACGTCGGGCGCGGCGTTTTTGCGCGCGAAAGCATACCGGAATTCATGAAAAGCAAGGCGGTGCCGGCCGCCGATATCGTCACACCCAACCAATTCGAGCTGGACTATCTTAGCGGTCGCGAGAGCAAAACGCTGGCCGACGTGCTGGCGGCGGTCAAGATCGTGCACGGCATGGGCCCGCACGCCATTCTGGTGACCTCGCTGCATGCCGACGACACGCCGAAGGACTCTGTCGATTTACTTGCCTCGGACGAAACCGGACGCTTCCGCTTGCGCACGCCGAAGCTGCCGTTGGTGGCGAACGGGGCGGGCGACGCCATTGCGGCGTTGTTCTTCGCTCACTATCTGCGCCTCGGAAAGATTGACGATGCGCTATCGCGCTCCGCGTCCGCCATCTTCGGGGTGTTGACCAAAACCGCGGAACTAGGCGCGCACGAAATTCAGATCGTCGCGGCGCAGCAAGAGATCGTCGAGCCGAGCTGGGTATTCAAGGCGGAAGAACTATGACGATGTCGTCATGAATGAAACTCTGTCCGTCGTTCACCTGGATCGGTTGCAACTTGCTTTCGCACCAAAGCCATGGGCCTTTGCGACCGAGCGGCGCGCCGAGATCGACGTTTGGTTTGCCGCATTGCGACGCGAGAAGCCGGCGTTGTGGAACGGCCGCGTGCTGCTGCTGCACGACCACGCCGTGGCGGACCGCGTCTTTAGCGGGCATTTCCTTGAAACTGACTTTGCGAGTTTTTCCGCCTGGCGCGCTTGGGGCAGGCCGCCGGCGGCGGTCCACAATTGTTTTGGTGCGGCGGCGATACTTGCCGCAGACGGCGCGTTCCTGCTCGGGGTGATGGGCCCGCACACCGTCAATTCCGGTCGCATCTATTTTCCTTGCGGTACGCCTGACCGGGACGACATCGTGGGAACTTGCGTTGATCTCGATCTCAGCGTGCGGCGCGAACTCAAAGAGGAGACCGGGTTGGACGTTGCCGAGTTCACTGCGGAGCCAGGATGGACGACCGTGTTCGACAGATCGCATATCGCCCATATCAAGGTGCTGCGGAGCGGCGATAGCGCGGAAACATTGCGTACCCGCATTCTCGATCATCTGCGCCGCGAACAGCAGCCGGAACTCGCCGATATCCGCATTATGCGCAGCGCCGCTGATGTCGATCCGGCGATGCCGCGGTTCGTCACTACTTTCCTGGCGCGCCGGTTCGCCGTGCGATAGGCTGTCGGCCATGAAGCTCGAACACATCGCCATGCGTTTCCGCATCGACAAACCGGACAAATTCCACCTGTCCAAGCACGATCCGGCCGAGTGCTGCGGGCTGACCGTCGACAAAAAAGAGGCGCAGACGATGCTCGCCGACGGCATCGAACGGCTCGCCGAATTGCAGCAGCGGCTTTACGCGGAAGACCGCTGGTCGGTGCTGATCGTGCTGCAGGCGATGGACGCGGCCGGCAAAGACAGCATCATCAAGCACGTGATGAGCGGTGTCAATCCGCAAGGCTGCGAGGTGCACTCCTTCAAGCAGCCGAGCGCGGAGGAACTGCAGCACGATTTCCTTTGGCGGGTCGCGCAGCGGCTGCCGACCAACGGACGCATCGGTATCTTCAACCGCTCGCATTACGAAGAAGTACTGACCGTGCGCGTGCACGAGGAATTGCTGTCGCGCGAAAAACTTCCGAAGCAGCTCGTGAACAAGGATATTTGGCAGCAGCGTTTCGAGGACATCCGCGCTTTCGAACGTCATCTCGCGCGCAATCGCACGCTGATCTTGAAGTTCTTCCTCAATCTCTCGAAGGATGAGCAGCGCCGCCGCTTCCTCGATCGAATCGACCAGCCTGCCAAGCGCTGGAAATTCTCCATGAGCGACGTCGCCGAGCGCAAGCAGTGGGACCAATATATGACCGCCTATGAGGACATGATCCGCAATACCAGCATGCCGGAAGCGCCTTGGTTCGTGGTGCCGGCCGAGCAGAAATGGTTCACCCGCTTGGTGGTGGCGGCTGCCGCCGTACAGGAACTCGAGGCCCTCGATCTTCACTATCCAAAGGTCGAGGGCAAGGAGCTGAAAGGATTGCGCAAGGCAGAGCGAGCGCTGAAGCGGGAGAAGTCCTAGCGCGGGCTTACAAACGTACTGACAGCAATGCTGACCTATCTGTCGCTTGCAATGGCCCAGGCCTTTCCAGTAGAAGGTGCCGTTCCTGGCGGCGGTTAACGCGGACTTTACCTTGTTCCGCGACCTTAGTCGGCGAAGACGAGGGTTTTTAGGCCATGTCGGCGCGGCAGAACATCTGCGCGATCGGGCGGGCGGCGCAAGCCGAACCCGCGGCCGCCCTCATTCTGGGCACGCTCCTTCTCCTTATCCGCCCCTGAGGGCCGGCTGGGCCATATGCGCCTGGGCACTCGGGGGACCTTCGGAAAGAGCACCCCATAGAGCGCCCTTGAGCGGCGCATTCGACGAGAAGGATCAATGCCATGACGAGTAAGACCCAGTCCGACAAGGACCGCGTCGTGATCTTCGACACGACGTTGCGCGACGGTGAGCAGTGCCCGGGCGCGACCATGACCCATGAAGAGAAGCTCGAGGTCGCCGAACTACTCGACACCATGGGCGTGGATATCATCGAAGCCGGTTTTCCGATCGCCTCGGAAGGCGATTTTGCCGCCGTCAACGAGATCGCCAAACGCACCAAGAACGCGGTGGTGTGCGGGCTCTCGCGCGCCGCCTTCAAGGACATCGACCGCTGCGCCGAAGCCATCAAGCCGGCCAAGCGCAAGCGCATCCATACGTTTCTCTCCACCTCGCCGGTGCACATGAAATACAAGCTCCAGAAGGAGCCGCACGAGGTCTACGAGATGGTGATCGCGCAGGTCACGCGCGCGCGCGGCCATACCGACGATGTTGAATGGTCATCGGAGGACGGCACCCGCACCGAGCACGATTTCCTCTGCCGCTGCGTGGAGGCCGCGATCAATGCCGGCGCCACCACCATCAACATTCCCGACACCGTCGGCTACTCGACGCCCGAGGAGTACTTCGACCTGTTCAAGATGGTGCGCGAACGCGTGTCGAATTCCGACAAGGCACGCTTCTCCACCCATTGCCACAACGACCTCGGCATGGCGGTGGCCAATTCGCTCGCCGGCGTCAACGCCGGTGCGCGGCAGATCGAATGCACCATCAACGGTATCGGAGAGCGGGCGGGCAACGCCGCGCTCGAGGAAATCGTGATGGCGATTCAGACGCGCAACGACAAATTCCCGTTCGTGACCGGCATCGATGCCACGATGCTCACCCGCGCCTCGAAGCTGGTGTCGGCGGTGACCTCATTCCCTGTGCAGTACAATAAGGCAATCGTCGGCCGCAACGCCTTCGCACACGAGAGCGGCATCCACCAGGACGGCATGCTCAAGAATGCGCAGACCTACGAGATCATGACGCCGGAGTCGGTCGGCGTGAAGCAGACCTCATTGGTCATGGGCAAACATTCCGGCCGCCATGCCTTCGTGCACAAGCTGGAAGAGCTCGGCTACGAATTGGCCAACAATCAGCTCGAGGATGCGTTCGTGCGCTTCAAGGCGTTGGCCGACAAGAAGAAGCAGGTTTACGACGAAGACATCGAGGCACTGGTGGATGAAGAGATCGCTACCGCGCATGACCGCATCAAGATCATCTCCTTGACCGTGATCGCCGGCACCATGGGCCCGCAATCGGCCACGCTCACCCTCGACATCGACGGCCAACACATCACCGTACAATCGACCGGCAATGGTCCGGTGGACGCCATCTTCAAGGCGATCCGCGAACTGGTGCCGCATGAGGCCAAGCTCGAGCTCTATCAGGTGCATGCGGTAACCGAGGGCACCGATGCGCAGGCGGAAGTCTCGGTACGGCTGTCGGAAGATGGCCGCTCCTACACTGCCAAGGGTGCCGATCCCGACACCTTGGTGGCGTCGGCCAAAGCCTATCTCGGCGCGCTCAACAAGCTGACCAGCAAGCGCAACCGGACTCCGGGGGTCGAAAACCGCATCCACTCCACCGACGTCGGCTGAAAATTTCGTGCTGAACGCGAAATGCCGCCTCGTCAGAGGCGGCATTTTTGCGTTTGGTAAATGGTTCCGCATGGAACCCGAAAAATCACATTTTGCCCGCATTTCGTTCTCTTTTGGGGCGGAATTGGCGGCTATCGCCCGCGCTCGCAACCTAGAGCAGAGACGGGGATATCAAGCGGATGAAGAGGGCAGTATCCGCGGGCGTGTTCGCGCTCGCGACGATGGGTTTGTTGTCAAATGTTCCGGCTGTCAGCGCCGGCGAAATGGGCAACAGCTATGCAACGCAAAGGCCCGTATCGGCCGCGATCGATGTCGACCGCATCCGCAGCGTCCTCCAACTGACACCCGAGCAGGAGCGCTACTGGCGGCCCGTGGAAGCCGCGTTGCGGCAGCTCGCACACCATCAACAGCAGTCCGAATCGGATGGTTTCGTGCACCGTGTCAGCCGGCGCCTGGTGCAGATTGTGCTCGATAGCGCGGCCGTGCAGCGTCTAGCGGTCGCAGCCCGTCCATTGATCGCCAAGCTCGACGACCGACAGAAGCAGGCGGCCGGCGAGCTCGCACAGGAAATGGGCCTAGGGCCGGTGGTGCTGGCGGCGCTGAATTAAACGTACCGGTGGCGTTCCTTGCGACTTGCCGGGCCAGCCGAGACGAGGCGGCGGCCCGCCCAGCAGATCGCCAATCACTCCTCTGGCTTGAGTGGACATATCAGGCTACCGCCAACTGACGCGCGGCGACGCGATACGCCGTGCCGGCCGGGGTGCGCCAGTTTGACCTGCCTCAATCCTAAATCGTCTCCGGCTCTTTATTATTTTACCGTCGTGTTCCAATTGGCCGTTTGACACTTGAAAAGTGTCGGCGCAATTCTGCGCAATAATTGCCCTACAACGGGCAACTTTCGGAGGAACCCATGAAAAAAATTCTCTATCTGGCGGCGGCGACAATGCTGTTCACCGCGAGCCCGGCATTCGCCCAGGAAACCATCACGATCGGATTTACCGCTTCGCAGACCGGCGCCTTGAACAACGACTCGACCGCGCAGATGCGCGGCATCGAGCTGTGGCGCGACGACGTCAATGCCAAAGGCGGCATAAAGGTCGGCGGCAAGAGCTACACCGTCAAACTCGTGACCTACGACGACGAGTCGCAGAACACGCGCGTGCAGCAGCTCTATACTCGCCTGATCACCCAGGATAAGGCGCAGTTCCTGATCAGCCCGTATTCATCCGGACTGGTCGCGACCGCGGCGATCATCTCCGAGCAGTACGGCAAGGTGATGATCACCACCGGCGGCGCTCTGGAGAAGACCTATCAGCTCGGCAACAAGAATCTGTTTCAGCTCTATACGGGATCGAGCCAGTATCTCGCCGGTGCACTGCTGGCGTTGAAAGAGAAGAATCCAAAGCCGCACGTCGCTTTCGTCTATGAAGACGACCCCTTCAGCAAGTCCGTGGTGGCGGCGGTGCGCGATACGGCCAAGAAGCAGGGCGACGTGATCGCGGTCGACGAATCGTATGCCGGCAGCACCACGGATTTCTCGCCCGTCATCAACAAGGCGATCTCGGCCAAGGCGGACGCGCTGCTCGGCGGCGGTCATTATGCCGACGGCGCGACGCTCGCCCGCCAGTTGCATGAGCAGAAGGCCGGTGTGAAGTGGGTCACGCTGCTGGTCGCGCCCGACAGCCCGAAATTCGCCGAGCTCGGCGACGCGGCGGTCGGCATCTCGGTGCCCTCGCAATGGGAGCCCCAGGCGGCGTTCAAGCCGGACTTCGGCCCGACCGTTCCCGCCTTCACCAAGGCGTTCGCCGACAAGTACAAGATCGCGCCCGCCTATCATGCCGCCGGCGGCTACGCGGCCGGCTTGATTCTGCAGCACGCGATGGAGAAGGCCGACTCGATCGATCAGGCCAAAGTGGCGGCGCAACTCGACGCCATGGATGTCACCACCTTCTTCGGCCGCACCAAGTTCTCCAACGATCCGAAGTCGCACGGGCTACAGATCGGCCACGACATGGTGCTCGCGCAGTGGCAGAAGAAGAACGGCAAGCTAGTCAAGGAAGTGATCTGGCCGAAGGCGGCGAAGACCGCCGACGCCCTCTATTGATTGAACCGGCCACGGCGGCGGTCAGCGCCGCCGCCGTGCCGCACCCAACATGATCGGCATTCTCGCCTCGGTTATCGACGGCATCCTTATCGGCGCGGTTTATGGACTGGCCGCCATGGGCCTGACGCTTATTTGGGGCGTCATGAACGTCATCAATCTCGCCCACGGCGCGATCGTCGTCATCGGCATGTTCGTGCTTTATACGGTGGCGAACATGCTCGGCCTGCACCCCTATGCCGCCGTGCCGTTAATGATCGTTTTCGGTTTCGTCGTCGGCATCGCGTTGTATTGGATCGGCGTGCACCGGATGGTCGGCCGCCCGGAACTGATGAGCCTGCTCTCGACCTTCGCGCTCAACATGGTGTTGATCGGCCTCGGCACCGCCTGGTGGACCACCAGCCCGTACAACGTGCAGGTCAACATGCCGAGCGTCAGTTGGCAGGGCTACACCTTTACCGGCACGCATATCACCGCAGCGGTGCTGGCGGTGGTGATCGCCGGCCTCCTGTACCTGCTGCTTTATCACACGCGCATCGGCAAGGCGGTGCGTGCGGTCGCCACCAATCGCGAGGCCGCCGAATTGTGCGGCATCCCGACGACGCAGGTGCTGGCCATGGCGTTCGGGCTCGGCGTTGCGCTCGCCGGCGTATCCGGCACGCTGATCGCGACCATGTTTCCGTTCACCGTGCTGTCGGGCGAGGCCTACCAGCTCAAGAGCTTCGTGGTCACCGTGCTCGGCGGCCTCGGCAATCCGGCGGGCGCGCTGATGGGCGGCATCGCGCTCGGCCTGATCGAAGGCCTGGCGACGCCGTTCATGCCGGTGAGCTGGATTCCGATCGTCGAATTCGGCCTGTTCGTATTCTGCCTGATGGCGTTCCCGCGCGGTATTTTCTCGTTCACCAAGGCCTGATCCCGTGTGGCGTCGTCCTTTTCCCTGGTTCATCGTCGCGGCAGCGCTGGTCTACGCGCTCTATCCCTATTTCACCGACGACGTGGGCTTGCGCGAAAGTCTGCTGCTGGCGGCCGTCTACATCGTCCTGGCGAGCAATCTGAATCTGATGATCGGCTACGCCGGCTACGTGAATTTCGGCAACATCGTCTTCTTCGGGCTCGGCGGCTACATCTGCCTCTATCTCGTCACCGCGCTGAATTGGAATGTGATCCCGGCGGCCTTCGCCGGCGGCGTCGGGGTGAGCGCAGTGGCGCTGCTGTTCGGGCTCGGCATCCTGCGGCTCCGCGGGGCGTTTTTCGCGCTCGCCACCATCGGCGTGAACCAGGCGATCCAGCAATTGGTGGTCAATTTCGAGCCGTGGGGCGGGGCGACCGGCATCTATCTGTCGATGGACTCCTACGGTTCGCTCGGCGGCCCGATGCAGGCGCTGTGGACCACCTATCTCATGATTGTCGCCGTGACGGCGGCGTCGCTGCTCGCGAGCTACGCCATCAGGAATTCGAAATTCGGCCTCGGCCTCTTGGCCATCGGTCAGAACGAAGACGCCGCCTCGGTGCTGGGCGTGCCAACCCCGCTGTACAAGGCGATGGTCTATAGCGCCTCCGCTTTCTTGCCGGCGATGGCGGGCGGGCTTTATTTCTTCAAGAGCGGCATCATCGAGCCGACCAGCGCCTTCAACCTGCAGACCTCGATCGAGGCGATCGTGATGGTGATGCTCGGCGGCTCCGGCACCATTCTCGGACCGGCGCTCGGCGCCTTCTTGTATGAGGAACTGCGCGGCTTCCTGTTGACGGCGCAGAGCTTCTCGCAGTTTCAATTGGTGATCGCCGGCGCGCTGCTGCTGCTGATCGTGCAGTTCGTGCCCGGCGGGCTGCTCGGCTGGATGCACCAGCGCTGGCCGAAGACGAGGCGGTGGCTGGAATGAGCACGCTCCTCGAAGTCAGCCGCGTCAGCAAGCGGTTCGGCGGATTGCAGGCCGTGGACCGGCTGAGCCTGACCGTCAACGAAGGCGAGATCCTCGGCCTGATCGGCCCGAACGGCGCCGGCAAATCGACCGTGTTCAACCTGATCAACGGCGTCTATCCACCCGACAGCGGCAAGGTTTTTTTCGCCGGACAGGACATCACCGGCGGCCCGCCGTACCGCGTCTGCGGCCACGGCATCGCGCGCGCCCACCAGATCGTGCAGCCGCTCGGCGGGCTGAGCGTGCTCGACAATTGCACCGTCGGCGCCTGTTTCGGCCGGGAAGCGCTGCCGCTGCCGGCGGCGCGCAAGGTCGCGCGCGAGGTGATGGACATGATCGGGCTCGGTGACCGCAGCGATACGCTGGCGGGCGCGCTGACGACCGCCGGCAAGAAGCGGCTCGAACTGGCGCGCGCACTGTCGGCGCGCCCACGCCTGTTGTTGCTCGACGAGGTGCTTGCCGGGCTCAATCCGACCGAAACCGAGGGCATGATCGAGACGGTGCGCAAGATTCGCGACAGCGGCATCGCCATCCTGATGATCGAGCACATCATGCGTGCGGTCATGAGCCTGTCGGACCGCATCGTCGTGCTCAATCTCGGCGCCAAGCTCGCGGAAGGTTCGCCGCAGCAGGTTGCCGACAATCCCGATGTGATCGCCGCCTATCTCGGCGATTCCAAATTGCTCAACGCAGCGGAGAAGCCGGCGTGACCGACACTTTGCTGCAGGTCGAGGCCCTCGAGGCCGGTTATGGCGACGTGCAGGTGCTCTGGGGCATCTCGCTCAAGGTCAAGCGCGGCAGCATGACCACGCTGCTCGGCGCCAACGGCGCCGGCAAGACCACCAGCCTGCGTGCGATCACCGGGGCCATGCGCCCGCGCGGTGGCAAGGTCGTGTTCGCCGACGAGGACGTGACGTGGCTGCCCGCCCACGCCAAGGCGGCGCGCGGCCTCGTGCTGGTGCCCGAGGGGCGGCAGTTGTTCGCGAACATGACCGTGGAAGAGAACCTGGAAATGGGGGCTTATTCGCACCGCGCCCGCCGGTGCTTCAGTACCCAGCTCGACCATGTCTATGGCATGTTCCCGCGGTTGAAGGAGCGCCGCAACCAGAAGGCGGGAACGTTCTCCGGCGGCGAACAGCAGATGCTGGCGATCGCCCGCGGTCTGATGGCGGTGCCGGAAATCCTGATCATCGACGAGTTGTCGCTCGGTCTCGCCCCGGTCGTGGTCCAGCAACTGGCGGAAACGCTGAAGGCGCTCAAGGCGGGGGGCGTGACCGTGCTGCTGGTCGAGCAAAATCTGCATCTGGCGCTGGCGCTCAGCGATTATGCTTATGTCATCGCCGAAGGCCGCTCCTTCCTTGAGGGGCCGAGCGCCGAAGTCGCGGCCAAACCGGAAATCCGTCAAGCCTACTTGGGCCTCTGATCCCCCTAGCTCGACACCTCCGCCAGATTGTGTGCTGCGTTAAGCAGGATACCGCGGCCTACTTGCCGTTTTGGCGGTTAAATGCCAGGGTAACCGTTCGAAAAACCAACAAGAATCCTTAATTCAACGAACCGTAGCGGAGGAAAATTCAATGCGTAAATGGCTTCTGGTGGCGGCGGCGGTTGCCGTTTTTGCGGCGCCCGGTACGGGCATGGCGCAAAATCCGATCATCATCAAATTCAGCCACGTCGTGGCCAACGACACGCCGAAGGGCAAGGGTGCGCTCAAGTTCAAGGAGCTCGCCGAGAAATATACCAACGGCAAGGTCAAGGTCGAAGTCTATCCGAACTCGCAGCTGTTCAAGGACAAGGAAGAGATCGAAGCGCTGCAGCTCGGCTCGGTGCAGATGCTGGCGCCCTCGACCGCCAAGTTCGCGCCGCTCGGCGCCAAGGAATTCGAAGCGCTCGATCTGCCTTGGCTGTTCAAGGACGACGCGACCTACGACAAGGCGATGAAGGGCCCGGTCGGCAAGTGGCTTTTCCAGAAGCTCGAGAGCAAGGGCATCACCGGATTGGCTTACTGGGACAACGGCTTCCACATGGTCTCGGCCAACCGGCCGTTGCTCAATCCGGCGGATTTCCAGGGTCTCAAGATCCGGATCTCCGGCTCCAAGATCGCCGACCGGTATTTCCGCGACGTTGGCGCGATCCCGCAGATCATGGCCTTCTCGGAAGTCTATCAGGCGCTGCAGACCGGCGTGGTGGACGGCTGCGAAAACACCCCGTCGAATTATCTGACGCAAAAATTCCACGAGGTGCAGAAGCACATCACCGTCTCCTATCACGCGCACCTGCAATACGCGGTGATCGTCAACAGCAAGTTCTGGAACGGCCTGCCGCCGGATATTCGCAAGGAACTCGACAAGGCGATGGCGGAGGCGACCGATTATACCAATTCGATCGCCATGAAGGAAAACGCCGACGCGCTGGAAGCGATCAAGGCGTCTGGCAAGACGACGCTGCACTACCTGACGCCCGAGCAAAAGTTGGCTTGGCAAAAGGCGATGCAGCCGACCTACAAGTGGGCCAAGGGCCGCGTCGGTCAGGAAGTCCTCGACCTGGTGGCCAAGGAGTTGGACATCAAGATGAACTAACAGTCGGGTTCGATTAGCAAACAATAAGAAGAACGGCCGGGGGCTCAGGGCTCCCGGCCGCATTGGTTCCAGACTGGGGGGAATCGCGCGTGCTCAAGAGGCTCAATCGGGCGCTCGACCATTTGGAAGAGTGGCTCATCGCGACGCTAATTGCAGCGGCAACACTTTTGATTTTCGTTGCCGTGCTGCATCGCTATGGCACCGGCATCTCAATCAATGTGTCGAAATGGGCGGACGCGCATGGCGTGCCCATCGTACCCTGGGTCCTCAAGGACATTTATCTCTGGCTCGCGTCCCTGGATTTGTCCTGGGCGCAGGAGCTGTGCATCTACATGTTCATCTGGATGGCCAAGTTCGGCGCCGCTTACGGCGTGCGGACAGGCATCCATGTTGGCGTCGACGTCTTCGTCAATATGCTTCCCGCGGCATCACGCAAGCGGGTCGTCGTCTTCAGTCTGCTGTGTGGCGCGCTGTTCACCGGCATCGTTGCGGTGTTCGGCGGTTCGTTCGTGGGGGAAATGTTCAAGACCGGCCAGCAGTCCAACGATCTCGAGTGGCCGATGTGGGCGATCTATCTGACGCTGCCGCTCGGCTCCGGGCTGATGTGCTTCCGTTTCCTGCAGGTCGCCTGGTGGTTCTACTGGACCGGCCAACTGCCGCATCACGACGCGGCCCATGTCGACGGCATCGAGGCCGATGCTTTGCATCCCGCCGACATTGCCCGGCGCGAGAAGCGCGACAGTGAAAGCAGCCCGCTCGGCGTCATTTTGATCCTGGCGCCGCTTTTGATCGTGGCGATCTGCGTCGCGCACGCCACCGGTTTTATTGTGCTGCCACAGGGCATGCGCGCGGTCATCATGTTTGTCCTGCTGCTCGCGCTGATGCTGACTGGCATGCCGGTATCGATCTCGCTCGGCCTGACCGTGCTGACCTTCATGTTCACGCTGACCGACGTGCGCACGGAATCGGTGGCGCTCAAGCTGTTCACCGGCCTGGAAAGCTTCGAGATCATGGCGATCCCGTTCTTTATCCTGGCCGGCGGCTTCCTCACGCATGGCGGGGTCGCGCGGCGCATGATCAGCTTCGCGACCGCCATGGTCGGGCATTGGTATGGCGGTTTGGCGCTCGCGGGCGTTCTTGCCTGCGCGCTGTTTGCGGCGGTGTCCGGTTCGTCTCCGGCGACCGTCGTCGCCATCGGCTCGGTCATTCTCCCGGCGATGGTGGCACAGGGCTTCCCCAAACGCTTCGGCGCCGGCGTGATTACCACGTCGGGCTCGTTGGGAATCTTGATTCCGCCGTCCATCCCGATGGTGCTCTACGCCGTCGCCACCAATTCCTCGGTTGGAAAGCTGTTCATCGCCGGCATTGTCCCCGGCATCGCGCTGGCAACGACGCTCGGCGCAGTCACGTTCTACCGCGCCTGGCGTAACAATTATCCGCGCATGCCGAAGGCGTCCTTCGGCGAGCGCCTGCGCACGTTCCGCGAGTCGATCTGGGGTCTTCTCCTGATCTTCATCGTGATCGGCGGCATCTATTCCGGCGTCTTTACGCCGACCGAAGCGGCTGCCATGAGCGCGGTCTACGCCTTCGTCGTCGCCGTGTTCGTCTACAAGGATCTCAAATTGCGCGACGTGCCGCGGGTACTGCTGTCGGCCGCCAATCTGAGCGCGATGCTGCTCTACATCATCACCAACGCGGTGCTGTTCTCGTTTCTGCTCACCTACGAGAATATTCCGCAGCATTTGGCGGAGTGGATGACCGCCCAGGGCCTCGGCTGGGTCTCGTTCCTCTTGGTCGTCAACGTGCTGTTGTTATTGGCCGGCAACGTGATGGAAGCGTCGTCGATCATCCTGATCATGGCGCCAATTCTGTTTCCGGTTGCGATCAAGCTCGGCATCGATCCGATCCACTTCGGTATTCTGATGACGGTCAATCTGGAAGTCGGCCTGTGCCACCCACCGGTCGGATTGAACCTGTACGTCGCGTCGGGTATCGCCAAGATGGGTATCACCGAACTCACCATCGCCGTCTGGCCTTGGCTGCTGGCGATGTTGGGTTTCTTGGCCGTCGTGACCTATTGGCCCGGTCTGTCGATTTGGCTGCCGCGCGCGCTCGGCATGATGTAAGCGAGGCGCGCGGTAACGAATGACGCGGCAATTTCCTGCGCTCATTTATACTGAACGCGCGTACATCTACATTGCGTGACTTTAACTTGAAAAGGCAGGGCGCAACTCCACTATTGGCATTATCGGAAATGCCATTGGAGGAATGCCATGTGGAAGACTGTACTCGCCGGCTCGACCGCGCTTGCGATCGCCGGTGCTACGCTTGCCTACGCGCAGCAAAGCCCCGCAGAGCGCGACTTCGCGCCGCGCTGGCGGCCGAGCGCGCAGGACATCGCCGCGTTCGGCGATGCACGCATCGCTGCGTTGCATGCCGGACTGAAGCTCACCGCCGAGCAGGAGAAGAATTGGCCGGCGGTGGAAAGCGCATTGCGCGATCTCGCCAAGCAACGCTCGGAACGCTTCGCCGCGCGCGCCAGCGCCGATCGGCCGAAGGATCCGGTCGAGCGCCTTGCGCTCCGCGCCGATGTACTGTCGCAGCGCGGCGCCGCGCTCAAGAAGGTCGCCGACGCCGCCGGTCCGCTCTACAAGAGCCTGGACGAGGCGCAGAAGCATCGTTTCATGGTGCTGGCGCGGTTCGACCGGCCGCATTTCCGCGGGCGCGGCATGCACGGTGAGCACGGCTGGATGCATCGCGGTCCGGGCGGCTTCGGCCACGGCCCGATGGGCCCCGACGGCGGTCCGCAGCCGCAATAGGCCACAGCAACGAGAAGCAGGACGGCAGCCGCGGCGTTTTCCCCGAGACGCCGGGCCGCCGTATCCTCAAGCCGCCGGGCGCCCGGCGGCTTTTTCTTTGCGAAGTGGATGAGGGGCTTGCTTGGCTGGACACCCCCTCTCACCTTTGCTAAGCGAACCCGGCCTTGGCGGGGTTCTCCGCAGTCGGCAATCCGGGCGCATAGCTCAGTTGGTAGAGCAGCTGACTCTTAATCAGCGGGTCCCAGGTTCGAGCCCTGGTGCGCCCACCACTTTCCCGAAAAAAATTGGATGAAGTTCAATGTGTTAGCGGACACCTCTTTTGGGGTAGCGCTGGCGGTCAGAATATTTGGCCTTACAGGGTAGCGGTGGGGTAGCGGCAAAAAATTTTGACAGGCTGACTTAAGATGAATTTTGTGGTCGCACTCCAGGTCAGCGGAGAATCATCAATGTCGGTCGAACTCTCTCGCCAGGTCACCCCACGAGATTGGCTGATTATCTCGACAGGTGCCCGACTCTCCGATGCACTCATTGTCCATCGGAACCAACGTACGTCGGCCAAGTAGCATGACAACTGTCAAACGTTTGGAGGCGAGTGCCGGTAGCTCAGCGAGGCCTACACCTCATGGGAAGTAAACTCGCTTTAGCTGCCGGTGGCGTACCTCAATTTGACTCACCACTATCTCAAGTTTACTTCCGAAATCGGATTCTGCACAAGCGCGCGGCGCGTCGCTTGTTCGTTTAGAACGCAAAGCGGCTTGAGCCACCATCCACCGGGATCACGGTACCCGTCACATAACTCGCGAGCGGCGAAGCGAGGAAAATGGCCACCGCGGCGATTTCCTCCGGCTCACCGAAGCGCCCGACCGGAATCTCTGCGCGCGCGTATTCGCGCTCACTCTCCTCGGTCGGATAACGACGCTTGATCTGCTCGCTGTGAATGCGGCCCGGTTGCAGGCAGTTGATGGTGATGCCGTATGGCGCGATTTCCCTCGACAGGCTCTTGGACCAGACATGCACCGCGGCCTTTGCGGTATACGCAGCGTTGAGCATCCGTGGCTCGGAGGTGCCGGTGAACGTAACGATGCGCCCCCAGCGCTGATCGCGCATGCCCGGCACCAGCGCGTGGGTAAGCTCGCGGACGCGGAAAAAGTTGAGCTCCATGCCCTCTTCCCATTGCTCCTTGCTTGCGTCGAATAGCAATGGACGGCTCTGCCCGGCCGAGTTCATCAGAATGTCGACATGGCCGAGCAGGCGCCGTGACTCGGCGGCCACACGGTTGGGCGCGTCCTGTTCGTAAAAATCGGCCGCCAGCGGAATAATCTTGCCGCACCCGCGGCTGGCGACTTCGGTGGCCAGCTGCTCGACCAGTGCAACGCGCCTTGCCACTGCGACCACGTTGACCCCGGCGAGGGCCAGCATGCGGGCCGTGGTGCGCCCAATTCCTTGGCTTGCGCCGGTGACGAGCGCTGTTCGCCCTTCGAAATTCAATTCCATGTCTGTGTTCCTGACCCAACAAGCGACATCGGCGGAGCGGATTCGCCGAACGCACGTTACGGAACGTCGGCAGGTGAGATTGATTTATTCGGCCTTGATGTTGGCCAACCGGATGACCTTGCCCCACTTCGCGGTTTCATCAGCGATGAACTTGCCGAATTGGGCGGGTGTCATGGACAAAGGCTCAATACCCATGCCGACAAGGCGCGCCTTCATATCAGGTTCGGCGAGGCTGGCATTGATCTCCTTGTTGAGTGCATCGATAATTCCAGCTGGTGTGTTCTTCGGCGCACCAACGCCATGCCATGCGCTCGCCTCGTAGCCCGGCACAAACTCGGCCATGACGGGAATGTCAGGCAGCACTTCCGAGCGTGTCGCAGTAGTCACCGCAAGGGCGCGCAATTTGCCGGAGCGGACATGCTCGATCACTTGAGCTATTGGAAGAAACCCTACCTGCACTTGCCCGCCGAGCAGATCGGACATGAAATTGGTCCGATACGGGACATGAACCAAGTCGATCCTTGCCATCATCTTGAAAAGTTCACCGAAGAGATGGCTCGGGACGCCGATGCCCTGCGAGGCCATGTTGATCTTGCCTGGGTTGGCCTTCGCGTATGCGATGAACTCGGGAATCGATTTGGCTGGGACTAATGGATTGACCACCATCACAAAGGAGATTTTGCCAACGCTCGCGACCGGTACGATGTCGCGGATGAAATTGAAATTGAGGTTGTCGTAAAGAGTTGCGTTGATGGCATTAGCGGTGGCTGCCCAAAGGAGCGTGTAGCCGTCCGGCGGTGCCCTTACTACGATTTCGGTGCCAATATTGCCGCCGGCACCTGGCCGGTTTTCAATGACGAATTGCTGGCCGAGCCGCTTAGACAATAGTTGGCCGATCAGGCGACCAACGATGTCGGGCCCAATACCGGCAGGAAAGCCGACGATGATGCGCACCGGCCGGGTCGGATAATTGAGCGCCCATGCGGCCACTGAGATGGCCGGGAGTGCGGCAGCGCCAGCGGCGAGATGCAGGAATTGCCGACGAGCGAGTTTCATGGAACCCCTCCTGCCCTAAGCTGACAGAACGCCCCGCTTTAGCTCGCAAGCTTTCGCGAGTGCGGGCACGAAAATACGACGAGCCACTCTCAGCGAACAATGCTATGTTTTGATACGGGTATATCAGTCCTGCAATGGTGCCGAGATGCAGTTGAGCGACCGCATCGGACTTCGGGTGAAGTTGCACGACCTTCATGTCTTAATGGCCGTGGTGCAGGCCGGCAACATGAGCAAGGCGGCCGCGCTCCTCAACACGACTCAACCCGCTATTTCCAGGTCTATCGCGGAATTGGAGCGGACTATTGGCGTGCGATTGCTCGACCGCAACTCCCAGGGTGTGGAGGTGACCGAGTATGGTCGAGTCCTGCTCGATGGCGGAACGGCGGTGTTCGATGACCTCCGTCAAGCCGTAAAGAATATCAAGTTTCTCGCCGATCCCACCGCTGGAGAAGCGAGAATCGGATGCAACCACGTTATCGCTGGGAGCTTTGTTTCTGCCGTAATCCAACGGCTTTCCCGGCAATATCCGCGAATTGTGTTTCACCTCGTCACCGCACAAGCGGAGGCACTGCATCGCGAATTGAGTGAGCGTAACGTCGATCTCCTGATCGGAGCGAGATGGCGCTCGCCCATGGACGAGCGGCTTGAGTTCGAATCTCTATTTGATGACCAATATGTAATCGTGGCGGGCGCGCAAAATCCGTTGGCTCGGAGGCGCAAGATCGAACTTGCCGAATTGGTGAACGAACCGTGGGTGCTGCCGCCACCTCATAGCTTGGTCGCATCGCTTGCATTGGAAATCTTTCGCGCCAGTGGGCTCGATTGTCCGCGCACAATTGTGGTCACCGAATCCCCGCTGGCGAGGTTCAGTCTTCCGGCGACCGGGTCCTTTCTAACGATGTTCTCGGCTTCCGCATTGAGATTTTCCGCCAGGCGCACGGAGGTCAAGGTTTTGCCCGTCCAACTGCCAATAGCCCCTGTGCCCAACGGAATTGTCACGCTGAAGAACCGTACGCTCAGCTCCGTCGCGCGGCTCTTCATCAAGCACGCCCGCGAAGTCGCGAAGCTCTTGGCAAAACTAAAATGAATGAAGCCTCTCGGCTAGGCTCGTCGCGTCAGTTCGCGGCGCCGCTGCAATTTGGTCGTTTTCGGATAAAAGCAGACATCGACTGACCGCGCTTACAGAACCAGATTTATGAGTACACGGTCTAACTAAATCCTTGAGTTCAAGCCGCCATTGCCGATGGCAGCGCTGCACCGAGACATTTCGAGCCAAAACGCTATTCCGCCAGATGCACCGCAACCAATCTCACGGTCACGCATTCTCAGTCGCTGAACAACGGTGATCTCCGTTTTCCGAGCCACGGTGTGGCGCTGACGATTGAGGACGGACGCAATCAGGTCGTTGAAAAAGCATGGCCGCAGAAACACGAAGTGCACTGGGGCGAGCATCGGTGGGAAGTGGGGCATCGCTTAGTGAGAGTTTCATATCAGACCAAGGCACCTTTGGTGCGCAGAACGCTGAAATGCGAAAGACGAGGCCTCAAAGACAAGACGACAATGAATGATGGCAGAAAGAACGTTGACGCTGAGCTGGTCGCGGTGCGTCAAGCCAGAGTCGCCGACGCGGGGAGGGGACTTTGTCGGTCCGATCGGCGCTTGCCCCTCTGCGGGGTCTCCCCAGCCGATACCGGGGCGGTTCCAAGGTCCGCCGGCCAAGTTGGGTGCATGGCGACCGATGGCAATGGCCTTCCCACGATCAGCACGACGATGAAGCTCGGTACCAACGCTACCAACTCAAATACCAACAAGCCCAACAAAGACCACCCGGTACCACTAGGGGCCACACAGGGCCACACGAAGTACCACCAAAAGGCCAGTAACTTTGACCTCCACACCCCACGCACTAAAGCTGCTGGCGGCAGGCGGCGGATAGCCGCGGCGACCATTTCATCTATTTGCGTCGTCGATGCTGCGCCTGAGCCGGGCGGCGCGCGCCATGTATGCCCGTATGTCATTCGGCCGTTCCACGGCGGCAGGCGCTCTGTCGACGGGTTGGAGGCGGCCCCGGCCGGGTTGTTTGGCCGAGGTCAGTCGTCCGTCGCGCTTGAGTTTGGTGGCCAATAATGACTTGCGCGTGGTTTGGCTTCTGTCGGTTAAGCCGGTCGGGTCGATCCGACCTGATGCCAACATTTCAGCGTGGCGCGTTTGCCGCGAGACCACTCCGCGCAATTGCTCGACCGAAATAGGGTGACCATTGGCTCTCCGAACGCCGCGCGCGGTCAGTAGGCTTGCGACGCGGGTCCACGTCAGGCCGCGCTGCCGGAGGCCGAGAAAAAGCGGCAGGTGGCGCATCACCGCGCGCTCGAACGGGATTTGTCCAAGTGGCCCCTGCAACGTCGCGATAAACGCCGCGAGACCTTTGTCGATCTCCTTGTCCATGCCGAGGATATGGGTAGGGATGGTCGTAACCGCAACAGACCGAATCAATTCGCAACTAAACGCAGCAATCCGCAACAACCCATCCTCTGTTTCAAATTGCTTCGGAATGCTTCGAAATGTTTCGTTTTGACTCGTTCACACCTGTGCATCCGGCCCCGCGATGCGAGCACACGACAGTTTCTTTAGTGGGCAATTTCGAAATTTGGGAAGCGTCCCTTCGACAACGCGGCTTTGATGAAAGCCTCATCCAATTTTCCAGTTTGCGCCCTATACAAAAGACCCCGGTCTGTCGGACAAACTGACCAGGATCTTTCTTTTTGGTGTAGGTCCCTCTCCATCTTACTGGATCGGTGCCATCGCCCAATCAAAGGGTGGCTCATTCCACCTTTACGTTCGCAGCCTTTCTCAGCGGCCACCACTTTTTGATTTCGGCCTTCTGAAACTCACCCAACGCCTCCGGTGTCTGCTGGTCGCGCGGCGGAATATGCTGGCCAAGAGCGGTAAATGTCTGTCGCGCCGTGGGATCGGCCAGTGCATCCACGACGGCGGCATTGAGTTTGTCGATCACGCTCTTGGGAGTGTCCTTAGGAGCCCACCCTCGCAAAGGCCGCCTGAGGCGGCTACTCTGCAACAAATGCCCGCCCGCGATGCCTATCTGGACGGGCTCCTAGGCCGATCAATCATTGCCCGCCTTTCAAATTAAAAAGCCGTGCAGTAGTATTTCTACCCTGGGTCGCAGTTGGTGGAGGCGTAACGTGGGCAAGCTGACTGGTATTGTGTTCGGACTGCTAATCGCGACTGGCTTCGGCGCGAACGCCGCCGAAATCAAAGTTTTCACTGCGAGGGCCGGCGCAACCGTCTTGGAAAAGATCGGCCCCGAATTCGAGCGTGCGACCGGCATCAAGCTCAATGTGATTACGGGCATTGGTGGGGCATTCGTAAAACGAATCAACGACGGCGAGCCTTTCGACGTATTGATCACAGGGCGGCCCCTCGTTGACGGACTGATCAAAAACGCAAAGATTCTGGCCGACAGCCGCGTTAATCTGCTTCACTCCGGTATGGGAGTGGAGGTGCGTTCGGGAGCACCCAAGCCTGATATTGGGAACGTCGAAGCATTCAAGCGCGCGTTGCGCGATGCGAAATCGATTGGCTATATCAAAGTCAATCGAGTAGATGGATTGATCGACCGGCTCGGGATGAAAGACGAGCTGAAGTCAAAAGTCAGGGTTCCGGACGCGGATATCGTCTCGGAGCTCGTCGCCAAGGGCGAGTTGGAGCTCGGCATCGTGGTCGTCACCCAGATTTTGACCACGTCAGGCGTCGAGTTGGTTGGCCCGCTTCCACCAGATATTCAGTACCAGATCCAGTTCGTCGCCGGCGTTAGCACTCAATCTAAAAACCCAGCTGCCGCGCGGGATTTGCTAAAGTTCTTCGCTGCGCCGGCATCCCTTCCAGTCATCAAGTCACAAGGGATGGAGCCTGGCTAGAAAATGATGGAGCGTGGCTAGAAAATTAGGTAATCCAAGTCTGCTATGGCACAAAGCGGACATCGTCATCGTCCGGCGTGCGGAGCACGCAGATTGAACGTCCAGCGTACAATCCAAGCTTCAGGACAACGAATTTAAAAGCTCTACAAGGTGCTGCTTCCAAAGCTCCGGATACCGCGAGCCAAAATGGCCGTGGGATTTATCGCTTGAAGGTATGATAACGGAACGGGCGTTTGCAATTTTCGCGACGGCTCGCTCCACCAGTCCAAGTTCGAGGGTATTCGCCATATCATCGGCAAAGTTAACCGAGAGAAGGCGAGCCTTGATCTTGTCGAGGTTGGGCTCTGGATCATAATCCCACGACGCTTCAAAACCGTAAAGATAATCATTGGCGTCAAGCTGGCGAGCGTCATCGACGATCTTATCGAACAGTTCGATGGTTTTCGCCCTGGTCGGCGCCGCTTCATAGGTCCGCGCGCGACTTTCGGTCATGATCTGATGAAAGGGAAACGCGAAGATCCAGTGCGAAGGTTGTTTGATGTAATCGCCGCCGTTGTAGTCTGGATCGTTGCGAATCGACTCGGTGATCACCCGCCGCCACAACAAATTGTGGCCGGTGATTGGCCCTGGCAGCGAAACTAGCGGCATCAGGGCGTCCATCATGTCGGGATACTTCTCTCCCCATATCCACGCGTGCATGGCGCCCATCGAGAGGCCGAGTATCAGCCGCAGGTGATTGATACCGAGTCCCTCGGTGACGAGCAACTTCTGCGCCTCGACCATGTCGTTGTAGCCGTAGCGCGGGAATTTGGCGCGTAAGCCGTCGCTCGGTTTGCTCGAACCGCCGCAGCCGAGGGCATCCGGTATGATCAGATAATATTTGGCGCTGTCGAGCGGCTGCCCGCTTGCAAAGAGCTGGCTATCAAGATTGTCAATAACGGTTTTTCCGCTGCCGTTCGTGCCGTGCAACAACAACACAGCATTCGTGACCTTGCCCGTCGCCTCGCGTTTGGGCGTTCCAAATGTCACATAGTGCTGGCGGAGTTCCGGCAGCATCTCGCCGTTTTGGAAACGGAAATTGCGGACGATAAAGTCGGCTTCTTTTTTGACTGTATCCAGCGCGTGCACACCATTCATCGTGTGATCCGACTTGAACTATAAACAGACATCAACCGGCGCGTTTCGATGTACACGGAGTATACCCGGCGAAGCCGAACGAATTACTCCGGCTTGATGTTCGCCACCCGGATCACATTGCGCCACTTCTCGACCTCGCCGGCGCGGAACTTGCCGAAATCGCCAGGTGTCATCGGCACCGGCACGGTGCCCACATCGGCCAGTCGGAGTTTTATTCTTGGATCGGCAAGGGCGATGTTGATTTCTTTATTGAGCGTGCCGACGATTTCAGCGGGTGTGTTCTTGGGCGCGCCGAGGCCTGCCATAAAGCTCACCTCGTAGCCAGGCAGGAAATCGCCCACAGTCGGCAGATCCGGCAGCGCCTCGGAACGCACCGACGAGGTCACGGCTAATGCGCGCAGCGTCCCGGCTCTGACATGCTCGATCGCCGTTGGCAGGACTGAGAATACTACCTGCACCTGTCCGCCGATGAGGCCCATCACCGCAGCCGCTGGACCGCGATATGGCACGTGCACCATATTGACCCCCGCCATGGCCTTGAACAGCTCGCCCGCCAACTGGCCCAGGCTGCCAATGCCGGACGATCCAAAGTTGATCTTGCCCGGATTGGCCTTGGCATAAGCGATGAATTCAGGGATCGTCGTGGCGGGAAAGGCGGGATGCACCACCTGAACAAGCGGCCCACGGGCGATGCTGGCGACCGGCGCAATATCGCGGATCACATTGAAGCTGAGCTTCTCGTTGAGCGTCGCACTGACTGCGTTCGCCGAGTTGGTAAGGAGCAGCGTGTAGCCATCGGGCGATGCGCGCACAACCGCTTCTGCGGCCAGATTGCCGCCGGCACCTGGTCGATTCTCGACTATGAATGGTTGGCCGAGCCGTTCCGACAGGCGCTGACCGATCAGACGCGCAATGATGTCACCCGCACTGCCGGGTCCTAAGCCGATAACGAGGTGCACCGGCCGGCTCGGATAGGCTTGCGCCCGGCCAATGGTCGGAAGGGCCGGCAGCGCGGCGGCGCCGGCCGTCAGGCGGAGGAAAGCTCTGCGGGCGAGCGTCATGGCATCGTTCCTCGGGTTGCGTAACCTGACGTTACGTCAGGTGAACGCTGGGGGTGTGCTCAATTCGTAGCTGGACCGTAAGCCGCGAGGCTGGTTAAGGTCCATTGTTCACGAGCTTAATTATTCTTAAGCGGCGGCCTTTGCGGTTCGACCTGATGGATCGGGACGAGATTAGCTTTGGGCGATTTCGCCTGGATCTCAGCCAGCGACAGTTGGCACGTGATGGCGTGCCGATACCGCTCAACAGCCGTGCGTTCGATATTCTTTGCGCGCTTGTCGTGGCGAAGGGCGAAGTGGTCACCAAAGACGAGCTGATGAGCCGGGTTTGGTCCGGATTGGTTGTCGACGAGAACACAATCCGGGTCCACGTCTCAGCGCTGAGAAAAGCGCTCGACGAGGGACCGGGCGGCCAGACCCACCTCTTGACCGTTCCGGGAAGAGGCTACCGGCTGGTCGGTCTCAAGAAACAGATTATGCCCTCCGACGGCACACCTACTACTGTATCGGCTCGAGCATCATCCGAAAGACCGTCACTCGCCGTGCTGCCGTTCCAGAACATGAGCGGCGACCCCGAACAGGATTACTTTGCCGACGGGATGGTGGACGAAATCATAACCGGGCTATCGCGCATCAAATGGCTGTCGATGACCTCTCGCAATTCGACCTTTATGTACAAGAATAAGCCGACTGCCATTAAGGACGTCGCGGACAAGCTCGGCGTTCGCTACGTGCTCGTAGGCGGCGTACGCAAAGCGGGAAATCGGATCCGGATTACCGCGCAGCTCATCGATGGAGCGACCGATGCTCATCTGTGGGCCGAGCAGTATGATCGCGTGATGGAAGACGTCTTCGCGCTGCAGGACGAGATCACCATGTGCGTGATTGGCGCGATCGAGCCGAGCCTGAGAAAGGCGGAAATTGAGCGCATCAAACGTCAAAGGCCCACGAACCTCAATGCCTACGATCTCGTCTTACGATCGCTGCCTTTCGTTCTGGCCCATATACCGGAGGACTCCGCACCGGCGATCCCACTGCTAGAGGAGGCCTTGAAGCTCCAGCCCGATTACGCTGCCGCGCATGCGTTTCTGGCCAGGTGCTTCCACCATCGTTTTGCGCGCGCAGGATTTCGCGAGGAAGACCGCATCACGGCCATTCGGCATGCCCACGCGGCGATTGCCCACGGCAGCGACGATGCGACGGCGTTGGCGGTCGCGGCGGCCGTCATCGCCTACGATGAGCACGACACCGCGACGGCGCTGAAACTGTTCGATCGGGCGCTGGAACTGAGCAACTCCAACGCCTTCGCACTCGGCTTCAACGCCGTTATCCTTGCTTATATGGGCAGAGTTGACCTTGCCTTTGAGCGGGCGCAGCAGGCGCTGCGCTTGAGCCCATTCGACTCCGATAATTTTCGCCCAAACCAAGCCTTGGCGATTGTGCACTTTTTGAACCGGCGCTACATGGAGGCGCTGGATGCGGCTCGCAGCGCAATCCGTAGCAATCCGCGGTTCAGCGTTTGTTATGCCGTTATGGCGGCCGCGCTCTTGCGAATCGGACGTGTAGCGGACGCAAAGGCAGCCGCGCGGAAGGTGTTGGAAATTCAACCGACCTTCACCATTCGCGGGCAATTGCGCACCCACGAGCTTGAGCCGGCGGTGTTCAAGCCCTTTGTCGTTGCCTGGCGCGAAATTGGATTGCCGGAGTGACTAAGGATGCAATGATATCATTGCCCACGGTGCGGAAGATCCGCTTGGCGTCTTTCGAATTAATTTTGCCGGAGTTGATCAGTATGCTCAGCCATCCTAAGCGGAAGCGCGCGGGTCGAGGACAAAAATTACAATGTTATTTTAATAACATATGTGTTCGTAGTTTTATTCTGACCGGCGCGCCATTTCAATGATTTGGCGATTCGAAGCTGGCCTCGTCACCGGACTTTACCGAAACCGCTGCGGAAAAGCGTTTTCGGTGGGCAATGCCGAACTTCGCCCACACTTGATGGTCAAGTATTCAAGAGCAACAGATCGGAGGATTTCGGCGCAACGCCGGGGGGCCAATTCAGCCCCCTGCCAGTGGCCGTTCACAGGTCGCGCCTGTCTTCTAGGCAACCCGGGAATGCGCTTGCATTCGGGCCACTTTGGGAGTCATGTTGGCAACGCCGGTAAAAATAAACAGGGAGACCAGCCATGGGCTCCTTTCAAGAGTGCGATCTACATCACACGAACGTCTACAAGATGATGAAGCATCTTGGGATCGAGTTGGGCGGTGCCGTGATTCCACGATTTGGCCTCATGTATGCATCAGCCGTTCGGACTTGCCAGAAATGCGAATCGGTTCACGCCTGCACCAAGTGGCTTGGAGCCGCACCTTCGATCTCCGTCGCTCCTGAGTTCTGCCCAAACGCCGATATTTTCTTTGAATTGGTGTTCGAAGGGCAATCCGTTCCACAGACCAGCGCAACGCACTAATAGTGACAGCTATGTGTGCCGAAAATTCGGTTCGTCGTAGACGTAAAGAACGGACAAGGTAAAACTCGCGGCCCGATGGGGTACCCATCACGCCGCCGTCATTGCAGACGCCTGCTCCGCTTTCGTTTGGTGATCGAGGCGCAACGTCAGGCAGCAGGCCGATCCGCCGCTGCGCAGGAAGGCTTGTAGCGGTGTCTTGGCGACCGTGTAGCCGCGTTCTTCCAGTGTGCGCTGGAGCATGTCACTGCAGCTCGACAGCACCAGCACGCGGTCGAAGCACACGGCGTTGGCAGCAAATCGCGTGGCATCCGCGCGGTTGAGCTCGATGCGCTGCGCAGGCGCGACATGCTCGTGGATGGAGTCGAGCGCAGCAGTCGTAAATGCCGCCGGATAATAGAGAACGTCGCCGAGCGGCAGCGCGCAGAACGCCGTGTCGAGGTGGTAGAAGCTCGGGTCGGCGAGCGCGAGCGGCAGGCAGCGCACGCCAAACTGCTCCTCGATCACATAGTTCGCGGCGGCATCCGAGCGAAAGCCGCAGCCCATCCAAAACAAGCCGCGCCATCGGTCCCAGATGCAGTCGCCGGCACCTTCGAGCGTCACCCCATCGGGCATCTCTACGACCTCATCGAGGAGCCCGTGCGCCTGCAAGGCGCAGAAGTTGGCCGCAATTACCGGCTGCTCGCGCCGGCGTTCGGGATGGAAAAAACGAGCCAGGACGGCCTTGCGGTTCAGCACGACCGCGGCGTTGGCGGTGAACACGAGATCGGGAAGGCCTGGCTCGGGCTCGATGGCTTCGATTGCGGCGTCTCTCGCGAGCAGCGTGCGGTGGAGGCCGGCCCATTGCCGGGCGGCCGTGGCGTGCAGCAGCTCGCCGCTGTCGGCCCAGGCGCGCGGATCCATCCAGGGATTGATGTTGTAAGTGACCGCAAAATATTGCGGGCGGCACATTAGAAAGCAAGGTTGCGAGGGCTTAGCGAGCGCCGCGTATTTATTCATCGCCGTTGAACAGCGTCCTTGTGATTGAAGCTATCCCGAGCGAATCAGCACATGCGGAAAATGCTATCACGGAAGCTGAGATAGCGATTACCGGCATGATCGACGCATTCGGCAACAAGCTCGTAAAAAAACTGTCATGTATTTGCGGGAGCAGCCGACTTGACTTCGTCGGTCATCACCTTGAAGCGCGCGAGCGTGCAGGGGCCGAACGAAGTCACGATTGCGACGTCGGTGGCATCGCGCCCGCGTGCCATCAAGATGCGGCCGATGCGCGGCTTGTTGTGGCGAGCATCGAATGTGTACCATCGCTTGCCGAGATAAACTTCGAACCAGGCGCTGAAGTCCATCGGCGTATCTTCCGGCGGCACGCCGATGTCGCCGAGATAGCCAGTGCAGTAACGCGCCGGAAGGTTCATGCAGCGGCACAGCGTGATCGCGAGGTGCGCGAAATCCCGGCACACGCCGCGTCGTTCATTATAAGTATCCCACGCCGTCTTGGTCGGGCTCGCATGTTGGTAACCGAAGCTGATGTGCTCATGCACGAAGTCGCAGATCGCCTGCACCAACGGCCAGCCCTTCTGCACCTTGCCGAACAGCGACCACGCCGTATTCATCAGGCGGTCGGTTTCGCAGTAACGACTGCCAAGTAGAAAGATCAGTACATCGACAGGCAGGTCTTCGAGTGCGTGCTGCCTAGCGCGCGGGGCGACCGCATCAGGCTTACCTTCATCATGTATCTCGAAGTCGGTGGACATGGTCATCCGGCCCGCGGGCGCTCGGATGACATGACAATAATTGTCAAAGCTGTCGGTATAGGTATTGGCGGGAAGCGGCGGATCGAGATGGATGCGATCCGGGTTAAGCAGATCGGCAACGCGCGATGGATGCACGCTCAACTGCAGGATCATCGGCGTCGGCTGCGGGCAGTCGTAGGCAATCTCGTAACCGGCACGAATCTTCATTGGAATCTTCATCGAACGTCCTGCAACGCGTTGACCTTAATCGTGGTAGGTCGTGATGTGCCTCATGGTGAGGATCGGCAAGGCGGTCCCACAGTGATTCTAATCCCGATTTCATGCATATTTCGCGCCAGAAGCGATGCGGCTATCTCCTTGCGATGACATTGTTTTCACGAGCGTGAGCGCCGATGAGCCCCACCCCAGACCCCCTGTTGGCGCAAGACGAGCCGGCGCCGGTCACGCTGCACAATGAAAACGGCCCTTCGCCGTTCCTGATTGTCGCCGACCATGCGGGTAATCTTATGCCGCGCCGGCTCGCCCGGCTCGGCGTATCGGAGGCCGAATGCCAGCGTCACATCGCCTGGGATATCGGCATCGCCGCGGTGTCCCGCCTCGTGGCAGACGCGCTCGACGCCAGCCTAGTGCAGCAAAATTATTCGCGGTTGGTGATCGACTGCAATCGTGCGCCAGGCTCGGAGACATCGATCCCGGAACTGAGCGAGCTAACTTCGGTGCCAGGCAATATCGGCTTGAGTGATGCCGGCAAGGCCGCGCGCCTGCGCGAGATTTTTCGGCCCTATCATGACGCAATCGAATTCGAACTCGATCGCAGACGGCAAACCGGTCGCCCGGCGGCGCTGATCTCGATGCACAGCTTCACGCCTATCTTCATGGGCGAGTCGCGGCCCTGGCATGTCGGTGTGCTTTATAATCGCGATCCGCGTTTTGCTGATCTTCTGATGGTGTTGCTGAAGCGCGAAATGGGGCTAGTCGTCGGTGACAACGAGCCCTACAGCGTAACCGATGCGTCGGACTACACCATTCCGGTGCACGGTGAGCGGCGTGGACTGCATCACGTTGCGATCGAGATCCGCCAGAACCTGATCGCGGACGACAAGGGTCAGCGCGCGTGGGGTGCGCTGCTCGCGCGCTTGCTTCCGCAGGCGTATCAGGATCTGGTGGCAGCCGAGGCGACCAGGCCTGCGTAACGTCCATCTAGTAGATGGAGGTCGGATCGCCGATCAAAACACCTCAATTACATTCCAGTCCCGCCGTTATCTCGGGCACATGCCCAGCAGAACAGCACCGCAAGGGTTCGTACCGATAAAGCGTCGGCTCATCGCAAGACGTATAAGGTTCATTTATCTCCGGCGACAGACATGGCGCAATTTCCATCACCGGCACGTTATCGGCGGCCCAGAAATTGCATGTTTAGTGGGCAGTTTAGTAGGTTGGTTTCCGGCCGTAATCCGCAGCACATCAGTGTCGGTAACAGTGTAAACAGTAAAGACCCATGTCAATCCTCGTCGGTCTCCACCACGTCACGCGGTACAGTTACGATAGGCCCATCAGTCTTGGGCCGCAGGTCGTTCGCCTTCGCCCCGCTCCACACTGCCGGACTAGAATCCCGAGCTACTCGCTCAAGGTGACGCCGGCGCAGCACTTCGTGAACTGGCAGCAGGATCCGCACGGCAATTGGCTCGCGCGCTTTGTATTCCCAGAAAAGTCCACCGAATTCTCAGTGACGGTCGATCTCCTTGCCGATCTCGAAGTGATCAATCCGTTCGACTTCTTCATCGAGCCCAATGCGGAGAAATGGCCTTTCGCCTTTCCCGCCGAGCTGCGCGAAGACCTTGCGGCGTTTGTCGAGCGGGAGCCGGCCGGACCGCGCCTGCAAGCATTGCTCGAACTCGATTTCACGCGAGCCGCGCAATACGACCGACTTTCTTGTCGAACTTAATCAGCGCCTACAGCACATGATCGGTTATGTCATCCGCATGGAGGCAGGCGTGCAGCCGCCGGAGACGACTTTAGCGACCGGTCTTGGCTCCTGCCGCGACACGAGCTGGTTGCTGGTGCAGATCCTGCGTCATATTGGTCTGCCCGCCCGCTTTGTTTCCGGATATCTCATCCAGCTTAAGCCCGACGTGAAACCGCTGGAAGGCGCGGCCGGCGCCGCGCATGACTTTACCGACCTGCATGCCTGGACCGAAGTCTATCTTCCAGGCGCCGGCTGGATCGGGCTCGACCCGACGTCGGGACTGTTGTGCGGGGAAGGCCATCTGCCGGTTGCAGCAACGCCGCACTTCCGCTCAGCCGCACCGATCACCGGCTTGGTCGAGCCATGTAAAATCACGTTTTCGTTCGACATGAACATCACGCGGCTCACCGAAAAACCGCGCGTGACCCTGCCGTTCTCCGACGAGGCTTGGGCGGCACTAGATGCGCTCGGCGAAAAAGTCGACGCTGATCTCACCGCCAACGATGTTCGTCTGACCATGGGCGGCGAGCCGACCTTTGTATCGGTCGACGACTACCAGTCGGCGGAGTGGAACACCGCCGCGCTTGGTCCGGCCAAGCGAATCCGCGCCGACGATTTGATCCGCCGCCTGTACCAACGTTTCGCGCCAGGCGGCCTCCTGCACTACGGCCAGGGGAAATGGTATCCCGGCGAACCCTTGCCGCGCTGGGCGTTTTTACTGTTCTGGCGTCGTGATGGTGTACCGCTTTGGCGCGATATCAACCTAATCGCTCGCGGGCCCTACCCACGCCCGCCATCGCCCGGCGATGCACGGCGTGTCGCCGAGGGTATTGCCGCGCGCCTGGGAATCACCGCCGATTTCGTGCAGCCGGCGTTTGAAGATCCGACCGACCGCATGCTGAAGCAAGGCGCCGTCCCGGTGAACATCGATCCCAGCGATCCGAAGATCGATGACCCTGCGGAGCGCGCTCGCATCCTGCGCGTTCTCGAACCTTACCCCACGCAGCCGGTAGGGTTCGTGCTACCGGTGCAACGCTGGGCAGCGCGAAGCAAGTCCGGATGGCTGAGCGAGGTGTGGCGCACGCGCCGCGGCCAGTTGTTCCTAACCCCGGGCGATTCCCCACTCGGACTTCGACTGCCGCTGCAATCGCTGCCCTATATTCCGCCCGCGGATTTCCCGCATCCAGTGCCGGTCGACCCGTTCGCCGAACGCCGGCCATTGCCCGATGCGGACGCGGCAACTCGCTCAGCCTGCGACGAGACGGCGCCGCCGCTCGCTCCGGAGGAGGCACAGGCTGGGCTGCGCGCGCCCGCCGGGACGCAAGCCAGCGTTACTCCCGTGCGCACGGCGCTGGCGGTCGAGGTGCGCGACGGCCGGCCCTGTGTGTTCATGCCACCAGTCGAACGGATTGAGGACTATCTCGAACTGCTGGCGGTGGTCGAAGCGACAGCGGCGGAGCTTGGGATGCCGGTACAGATCGAGGGCTACACGCCACCCTCGGATCCGCGCATCAACGTCATCAAGGTAACGCCTGATCCGGGCGTGATCGAGGTCAACATCCATCCGGCCGCGACTTGGCGCGAGGCGGTCGAGATCACTTCCAGTCTCTATGAGGAGGCCCATCTCGCCCGCCTCGGCACTGACAAGTTCATGGTCGACGGCCGCCATACCGGAACCGGCGGCGGCAATCACGTCGTGCTCGGCGGACCCAATGCCGCCGACAGCCCATTTCTGCGGCGGCCCGATCTGCTCAAGAGCCTCGTGCTCTATTGGCAGCGGCGGCCGTCATTGTCGTACCTGTTCTCCTGTTTGTTCATCGGGCCGACCAGCCAGGCGCCGCGCATCGACGAGGCCCGGCAGGATATGCTGTACGAACTTGAGATCGCCTTCGCCAATGTGCCGGCACCCGGCATGGGCGAGCCGGCGCCGCCGTGGCTGGTTGACCGCCTGTTTCGCAACATCCTGGTCGATGTGACGGGCAACACCCATCGGACCGAAATCTGCATCGACAAGCTGTTCTCGCCGGAAGGGCCGACCGGCCGTCTTGGGCTGGTCGAGTTCCGCTCATTCGAAATGCCCCCGGATGCGCGCATGAGTCTTGCCCAGCAGTTGCTATTGCGCGCGCTGGTCGCCTGGTTCTGGCGTCAACCGCTCGACGGCCCGCTCACACGCTGGGGTACGGCGCTGCATGACCGCTACATGCTGGAACATTTTATTTGGGGCGACTTCCTGCAGGTCTTGGACGACCTGAGGCGGGCGGGATACAATTTTGATTCGGTCTGGTTCGACGCGCAGCGACAATTTCGCTTCCCGCATTATGGCACCGTGCAGCGCGGCGGCGTGGAGCTCGAATTGCGACAGGCGCTCGAGCCCTGGTATGTGCTGGGCGAAGAAGGGGTGCCTGGCAACACGGTGCGGATTGTCGATTCCTCCGTCGAGCGTCTGCAGGTCAAGGTGCAAGATTTGAACGAAAGCCGCCACATCATCACTTGCGACGGACGCCGCGTGTCGCTTTGCCCGACCGGCCGGCCGGGCGAATTCGTGGGCGGCGTGCGCTACAAAGCATGGGATCTGCCGTCGGCCTTGCATCCAACGGTCGAGGTGCATGCGCCGCTCACTTTCGACATCATCGATAGCTGGAGCCGGCGGTCGTTGGGTGGTTGCGTTTATCATGTCGCGCACCCGGGTGGACGCAATTACGAGACCTTTCCGGTCAATTCCTATGAGGCGGAGGCTCGGCGCCGGGCCCGGTTCCAGGACCACGGTCACACCGGCGGATTAGTTGATATTCCACCCGTCGAGCGCTCTCTCGAATTTCCGACGACCCTCGATCTCCGGCGTCCTCTGTAAGAGCACTATGGCAGCCCATCTCGATAACGCTCTTGCGCAGCAGAACGGCAACCTTGAACCGTTGGTTTCAGGCTATCGACCGCTGTCCGGCGTTTTTGACGAGATGATGGATGCTGACGGACGTCTGCGCGCGCACTGGCTGCCCTATCTGTCAATGCTCTCTGGCTTGGGCGGCGACGAGATCAATCGTCAATTCGCATCCGCCGATCGCTATTTGCGCGATTCCGGCGTTTTCTACCGCGTCTATGAGGATCCAACGGGCGTCGAACGTCCGTGGCCATTGAGCCATATACCACTTCTCATCGCTGCTTCCGAATGGAAGCAGTTAGAGGCCGGGCTCATCCAACGCGCCGGATTGCTCGAGGCCGTATTGGCGGATGTCTATGGCCCGGCCGAACTCATTCGCGATGGCCGGCTACCTGCCACCTTGGTCGCCGGCAATCCGGAATTCCTGCGGCCACTTGTCGGCGTCGCGCCGACCGGAGGTGCGCACCTCCGCTTCTACGCCGTGGATATCGGGCGTGGCCCCGACGGGCGATGGTGGGTGCTCGGCGATCGCACGCAGGCGCCCTCGGGCGCAGGTTATGCGATCGAGAGCCGTCTCGCGCTAGCGCGGGCGATGCCCGATATCTATCGCGCGACGCACGTTGAACGCGTCGCTCCGTTCTTCCGGGCCTTTCAAGCGGAGCTTTCCGCGTTCAACCGTCATGATGATACCCGTGTTTGCCTGCTCACGCCGGGTGCGATGAACGAAACCTATTTCGAGCATGCCTATCTCGCCCGCTACCTCGGCCTACTCCTGGTCGAGGGCGAAGACCTGACCGTGCGTGACGACGGCGTCTTTATCCGCACGATCTCTGGCCTGCGGCGTGCCGAGGTGTTGCTGCGTCGGCTCGATGCCGATTTTACCGATCCGCTTGAACTTAACGCGGCCTCACGTCTCGGCGTTGCCGGCCTGGTGCAAGCCGTGCGCGACGGTAATGTCGTCATCATCAACTCGCTCGGCGCCGGTCTTGTCGAGGCGCGCGCGATGCTGGCGTTCCTACCGGCATTGGCGCGGACCGTGTTCGGCACCGATCTCGTCGTGCCGAATATCGCGACATGGTGGCTTGGCCGTACCGACATTCGTGAACAATTGTCAGCTAAGCTCGATAGTATGGTCATCGCCCCGGCATTCACCGACTTCGCGCCCAACATGCAGCTCGGCGATGGAACTCTGGTTTCTGAACTTGGCGACGCGAAACGTCGAGACCTGATGGTGTCAATCCAAGACCGAGGCGTCGACTATGTTGCCCAGGAAGCTGTTACGCTGTCGACTACGCCGGCATGGCGTGACGGTCGGCTGCAGCCCCGGCCTTTCACACTGCGCCTGTTTCTTGCCAAGGTCGGTGCGCGCTGGCAGGTCATGCCAGGCGGGTTCGTGCGCATTGCTGAGAGTGCCGATGCGCGCGCAGTTAGCCTGCAGCGAGGCGCCGCGACCGCTGATGCCTGGGTGTTGTCGGACGCGCCAGTCGCGGAAACAACGCTATTGCCGGCGCCAGAGAGCATCACCGTTCAGCGGGCGACTGGCGCGCTGCCAAGCCGAGCCGCCGACAATCTGTTCTGGCTGGGGCGCTATTTGGAGCGCGCGGAAGCGATGCTGCGGCTCGTTCGCGCCCTGATCAGCCGTGTGGCTGAAGCTGGAGATGCGACCGCGCCGGTCATTTCAAGTATCAGCGCTCTGCTCAGTGCCTGGATTGCCGCACCCGCCGACGCTTGGCAGACGTCCGCGGCATTGATCGCGCGGGCGGCACTGACGCGCAGCGAGTTCGATGGATCGCTGCCGCGGCTGGTCAATACCGCACGTGCGGTGGCTTCCATTATCCGAGACCGTTTCTCGCCTGATGTCTGGCGGGCGCTCAATGACTTGGTCACCACGATCAACGCGCCGCTGGCCATCGGTCCCGACGAAAGCGCGATGATCGAGCGGGCAGAGGCTGCCATACGCATCATTTCGTCCTTATCAGGGCTGGCGCAGGAGAACATGACGCAGCTCGCAGGCTGGCGGTTTCTTGAACTCGGTCGCCGCATCGAGCGCGCTATCCTGACCTGCCGCAGCGTCCGTTGGTTCGCTTTTGGCGGTGTGCCGAACGATGGCCTCGATGTGCTGCTGGAATTCGCGGACAGCCAAATTACGTATCGGCAGCGTTACGTGATGATCGCCGCACCGGCGCCGGTGATCGACCTGGTGATGCTCGATCCCAATAATCCCCGTTCGGTTGACTTTCAACTCGATCGCATCGAGGCCCACCTTGCCGCACTGCCGAGGCGTCAAGTTGCCGGCCGACTTTCGTCGGTACAGCAGATAGCGGCCTCTATCGCCACCCGCTTGCGTACCGCCGACGCGGCCAAGATCGACAAAGCACTAATCTTCAACGTCGAATCGACACTGATGAAATTGTCGGAAGCGGTCACGGCGTATTATCTCACGCACAACGAACGATCGGAAGCGGCCTGGGGTGCACTCGCATGATCTACGACATCCGGCAGACGACGATATGCACCTACGCCTCTCCAGTTGCGCATGCGCGGCATGTGCTGCACTTGACCCCGATTGATCGCACTGGACAACACGTGCATATTGCCTCGCTGCAGATTTTGCCAGAGCCATCGCAACGTGGTGAGGGGCAGGATTTCTTCGGCAATCGCATCACCTGGATCACGTTCGTCGATCGGCACGACAAGCTGACCGTGAAAATGTCAGCGCGCGTGGCGGTGGACGAGACCGCCGCGCCCGAGGCACTCACGACGCCGGCATTTAAATCGGTGCGTGAAGAGGCGTTCGCGACCGCTGAAATTGGGAAGATGTCCCCAGCGCATTTCCTGTTTCCGAGCCGCATGGTGTCACTCGATCCGGAAATTCGCGAATACACGCAGAAAAGTTTTGCAAGTGGTCGCCCTCTGCTCGAAGGTGCGATTGATTTGATGTACAGGATTAAAGCCGACATGGTCTATGACACCGGCGCCACGACTGTCACAACTACACCGCCAATGTCGTTTGCGCTGCGCCGCGGCGTTTGCCAAGACTTCGCGCATATCATGATATCAGGATTGCGCGGAATCGGATTGCCGGCGGCTTACGTGAGCGGCTATTTGCGCACCGTACCGAGACAGGGCGCGACGCAACTGCAGGGCAGCGACGCGATGCATGCCTGGGTCTTAGTGTGGTGCGGTTCGGCATCCGGTTGGATCGGGCTCGATCCAACCAATGCAAAACCGGCTTCCGATGACCATGTCACGTTGGCGATTGGCCGCGACTATACTGATGTCGCACCGATCGACGGCGTGATCGTAGCATCGGGAAGCCAACGCATCATTGAATCCGTGAATGTCATTCCGGTGCACTGAATATTTCGAACAGGGAAGCCAATTGAGTATTGATGAGCCCCTGTGCGACCTATAACAGGTGGCCAGATTTTCGTTGGGGCTTCGTTGTTGGCCGCGCCAGGGCCGTCATTACAGCCGATGCGTGCTTCTTAGCGTCAGCCATAGTGCCATATACAAATCCCGATCTTATGGGAGCCTTGAGATGCTTCTTATGAACGTCCCAACGCCAAAAAGATGATCGGCCGCTCGAAGCGCGGTAAATCTTATAGGTGAGGTCGGTAGGCTTCATCGTTGCACACTACGTGCTGCCGCCCATATCTCTAAGCTCAAATATTGGGCGGGTATGCGCCAGCGTCCAAAAAGAAAGCCCCACTTTTGGCCTGACGGATTTTTTGAACCAGCGGGTTAGAGATTGCTGCGTCGGCATGATCTCATCTGGATGGCGAGCCAAGGGTGCCAATGTTTGGGGTGCCGGCGGCCATAGTTGGGCGCCGAGTGCAGTCTGGTCGTCACCAAAAGTATGCGCATGGAACCGACGTCAGAGCGACCGTCGGTAAATCTTGTTTGTTGATTTTGAGCGCAAAATGAAAGGCCGCCAGTGGGGGAAACTGGCGGCCTTGGGTTGGACAGGGAATTCTGGCGCAGAAACAGGGAAAATAACTTGCCAAACTGTGAAAACATCGCCGGATGAGGTTTTCGGTACACACAGCGGTTGATGAACGCGGATTCGCACACTGAACGTCAAGAAGGTAATCAGTCCTTACCTTCATTCGCTATTGTGCTTTGCGTCCGCCACCCCATATAGGTCCACAAAGGCAAGCAGTATCTTGCCCGATGGTGCCCATAAATCGAGGACGTACCGAAGTCCCCGTTCTGTATAAGCAGCAGCACCAGTGCCGTCGGCAGGCACAATAAAACTTGAAATTTGTTGAGTTCGACGCGGGTGTCATCAGCACCCGCGTCCACACATTTCCGCGCGCTGATTGTGGCGCGCGTCCTCTCTCCTATCGAAAGGTGAGAGTCATGGAAGCTTGTTCAATCCTGCAGGAACAGGAGCCACAATGACCATTCCCCATTACATCAGTGAAGACAGATCCGAAATGCGCTGCATCAAGCCCGGCTGGTACGCGATGGACGACGACGGCAAGCTCTCTTCAGGGCCGTTTTCCAGTCACGATAAATGCCTCAGTAGAGGCCCTCAGCTAACAAATAAATCGAGCCCGTCTAAGTTTGCGTCCACGACTCAAGTGAAACCACCCTTCTGGCTCAAGTGAAGCAACTCTCTATCGACATCCGACCGGCGTTGAGGGCGGCGCCTCCGGAAGTCCGACCAGGAACCGCCCCTTGAAGGATTAAGTGTCATGACGGAAGCCATCACGGCCACCACGAAAGCCAAAACTGCGAAGTACACCGGCCCCCCGTTTGACCTGCCGAACACCGAGATCCCAAAAATCAACCTGCCGAAGATGGAAGTGCCGGCGGCGTTCCGCGAACTCGCTGCCAAGGGCGTCGCTCAGGTCAGGGACAACTGCGAGAAAGCGAAGGTGGCCACCGAGAAAGCAACCGACCGCCTCAAAGACGCCTATACGACCGCCACCAAGGGCGCCGCAGACTACAACCGCAAGGTCATCGAGATTGCCCGCACCAATACCAATTCCGCCATCGACAACGCTCATGAGCTGTTGGGGGTGAAGTCGCTCTCGGATTTTGTCGAGCTATCGAGCGCACATGCGCGCAAGCAGTTCGAGGCGATAACCGCGCAGACCAAGGAGCTCACAGAGCTCGCCCAAAAGGTAACGACCGAAATCGCCGCGAACGAATGGCGTCATGGAGGCAGCAAGGCATCCAACAAGGTTGCCTAAGCTTAAGGGTGGTTGAACGGCTTGGACACGGAGGTCGTGCCATGTGGATTTCAATTTTCGCGATGGCCATTGCTATGGCAATTGTCTTAAACGTGGCAGCGGTCATGATGGCCGTCAAATCAGCCAAGGCGTGAAGTCAATCTGAGCCTAATCATCCTTCTTGTCAGACCGCAGGGGCGAGCATGGACATACTGACGCCGAAAGAAACGGTGCACGAGTACAATCGAGGAAAAAACGCCGCACGTGAAGGTCGCTCACGTTATTGGAGTGAGCCTTGGGCATACCCGTTCGAATCCGATGAACATTATGAAGAGCGCCGGCAGGCGTTCGAGCAAGGCTATGATCCTCAGGTTCAACAACTCGGCCAAAACTAGAGGCTAAGAGTTAGGTGAGCGAAGAATAGAAAATGACCCAAGTGCCACCTGATGAAGAAGCGGGACGCCAAATCCTTGGCGTTTTTTTTTGAGATACAAGATTCGCCCGGGGGCATATGCCCGCCATGACAATCTTCTTTTTTCTGCATTGCAGTAAAAAATTACATTTGGCGCGGGCATTGCTCGCGTAACCGTCGCGCAGTGAATAATTGAAAAACGAGAGGGCGCTCTTGGGACAAAGGTCAGAGGCTGCTCTTTTTTCGAGGGTGATGCCTCACACACTGCCCAAGCGCGTCCGCTCGCTCTGTGCGTCGAAGATACCGAAACTTCTCATGCAAAAAGCCTCTCCGACGGACATATAAATCTGAACTGGAAACTGCGGAAAAGTCAAACATATAAATCAGACAGCGCGATTGTCCTATTTTATGCATGGCTAATGACGGAGTTAGGCGTGAATGCGCATTGTAATGCCGTGGATCGATTTTACTATTTTCAAGTTGGCTGCGGCCTCATGCCTTAAACCTCAGCGCCCAGCGTGGATTAGTCGCTCTAGCGCAGCGCATAGAGTGCAAACCATGACACAACAAACCATAAATATTGCACTTGTTGTTGGAGCTATGCTGTTTATTTTATGGACTGCAAGTCATCGACCTTGGGATAAAAAGGGTTGATGGATCAATGTAAATATACTTTGCGGAGCATAGTGACGAAATTGCCAAAATGATTCTCACACGACCGACCCGAGCGGCGGCCCCCGTCTGGGATTATTTTTATTTTCCGCCTCTTGTCGTTGAGCTGCGGATGCTGGAGAAAGGTCGTTGAGCCCAAATAGTAGTGTTTCCGAGCGAAGATAATTTCGTTCGACTTAACGAAATAAAAGCAACTAGAATTCTGCGTCATGAAATGGATGCTTGATCGCATAGCGCGTCTGATCGCTGTATTTTCGCCAAAACCTGCGTCAGTTTGCGAGCCGATTACATCTGCAGAACCGCATCAAACGGACTTAGTGCCAAGTGCCGAGCCTCAACTCTCGTCAGAGCGCATAAAGGCGAATTCTGATTCTAAGCCAAAGGAGCTTGGCGTTGAAGGCGGGCTAAAGGATATTCCAGGCGTAACAACGCGAATGCTTGTCGCCTTCGCTAAGCACGGTATAAAGTCTATTGAAGATCTTGCCGATTGTGCGACCGATGATCTCGATGGCTGGAGCGAAACTAAAGACGGAAAGACCATCAGGCATGCTGGTATCCTCGCTCGCTTCAAGGTGTCGCGTAAGGATTGCGAGGCAATGATCATAAACGCTCGCACCAAAGCTGGGTGGTTCAAGTAATCTAGTGCGGTTTTTATAATTTTGAATTTGATTAGGATGTCTTCATCAACTGCTTCTATAAAATTGAAGGAAGATGTGCATGGACGTAAAGAAGCCACTCATTGGAATGAAAGAAAAGCCGACGGAGCAGTCTGCAAACGACGGTATGACGAGATCTAAAAATCGATCAGCCAATGTTCTGCCGACCGAGGGCTTTGTCCTCGAGATCGATGGAAAGTTTAAATCAGAATACGAGACCAAAAACGCGGCAATGAAAGCAGGCTTGGAACTCAAGAAGAAGTTTCCTTACATTCAGGTGATCGTGTATGGCGCAAAGGAGCGAACGCGGACGCTGGTGGCGTTAGGGTGACTTGGCTGATTTAGCTCTACTGCCCCGTCTGCAATTCGAGTTCGTGGACATGCTTAGCGAACGCGGGATCAAAGACGCAGAGCGCATGCCGAATTCCGTCAATTGAGCGAAAGAACTTTTGTCCTTCTGTAATAGGCTGTCCGCAATCTTGACACTGCCCGAGTAATGCGACGCAATTCTTATTGCGCATTTTCTCTGCTGTAATTGGTTCATTTTCTGTTGGCATAATATTTCACTCCTTTCAGTCCTATTGCATTATGGATGAGGGGAGCGATGGCTTAGGGTGGTCGTCGCTTCCCATTGCCACCTTGACATTGTGAAGGTGCCAAGGTGGGACCGTGCGCGGGTGCCGGACACCGAATTATCGTGACGGTAACAACCTCTTAAATAGCCAATGCTGCCGCACATGAGCCGCCGAATGTGGCTCCAAGCGGATGTGACGCGGACGGTTTTGGGCCTTAGTGGCCGGTTTGAATTGAGCCGTGGCCGATTTTGACTTGTCTCAATGCGGTGCGTTCTATTTTGTGCATGTTTAATGCCGTTATTGCCGAAATGACCTCATTAGGGCTATTCCGACAGTGACAGGGAGCCTCGGCGCTTGAACAAGCCTGTCGGGGCTCTCTCATTTAGGCCGCCCTCAGTTGGCGGCATAATAGCGCGGGTCCTATTTTTCGAGCTAGGGGGCTCGCCCAAACGGCTACATATTGGCGGGATGGCAAAAGATCGCATCCTTATTAAGCCGGTTGGTTGGGAGGTCTTCCTGGTTCAGGACGGCAGAAATATTCTTTTGGCGTTTGCTGGTTCGGAAGCTCAGGCGAAACGTTACGCTAAGCAGGCCGAGGCAGAACATGGGCTGAAAAAGAAGAAAAAGAAAAAATGACAGAGCCACTGACCCACACCCGAATTTGAGATAAGCAGTGGCGGATTTTGCGTTGCACATTAAACTAGCTCAATGCGTCAATAATTCCCTCGACTGAGCTTTTTCAAATCAATCTGCGGATGCTGGGACCCTGAATTAGGGGCAATCCGGTTCCTAAGCTGCGGTGTCAGTCTCTGCGGGCAAAAAAATGTCCAAGGAGATGCCAAATGAAAGCGGACAGCAATTGCTCCGACGACACGCCATGCGCCGTAGCTAGCTAAGTCCGAGCATTGGAAGGCCACTGGGGCGCGTTCTGATTTGTCCTCATCTTCGCGCTTTGACCTATATTTTGGGTCGTCCAGGAGGTGCAGAAATCGCCAGCAGCTTCGGCACTTGCTCTCTAATCTCGGCAGCGACGGTGCGGTCGAGCCTGCCTAGCCAGGTTGCGGGGATTGCCGCCATTCCATAGGTGGCGCCGGCGAGCATCGCCGCCAATGCTCCAGTGGTGTCCGCGTCACCTCCTTGGTTCACGGTCCGAATGACGCAATCGGAAAATGAGTCGGTGCCGAAATAGAAATGCAGCACGGTCTGCATCGTGTCGACGATGTAGCCCGACGATTGGCCCTGATAGGGTTCAAAGCGGAAAGCACGATGGCTGTCGATCAAAGCATCGGCGATTTCGCGCACATTGCGTTTGTCGCCGCCGAACATCAGGCTGTGCACCATCCGGACCAGCGCGAGGGAAGCGTTATCCGATAACGGGTGATGATGGGTGATGTGGCACTGGGCCAGCGACCATGCCGCTGCCCTATCGGGACAGCCGACGGTCGCCAGTGCCACCGGCAAGATGCGCATGGCGGCGCCATTGCCGGCGTCGCCTTCAAAGAATGCTCCTTCGACCGTCCCTTGCGTAATATAGCGGCGGATGCCGCGGCGGCAGGTATTGCCGACATCGATCGGGCCTGCCTTCAGCCACGCCGCGAATTCTTCGCAAATGTCGTGCGTATCGATCTGTCCCTTCCGCACCAATGAGCGGCCGAGCAGCAACGCCATTTCCGTATCGTCGGTCGCCCGGCCGGACGTAAGGCGCAGCCAGCCGCCACCTACGATATTGCGGTGGACGCCATACTGAGCGGCGATTTCACCCTTGGTCATGAATTCGACGGTGGCGCCAAGGGCGTCGCCGATGGCAAATCCAAGGAAGGCCGCGAGCGCTCGATCTTCCAGGCTCAAGGCCGCCATTCGAAATGTGTCCTTGTTAAAAGTAGCTGGCGGTCACCCGGTATTCTCCGCCAATGACGAGATATTCGCCTTCGCCTTTCAGCGGGTGCGTAGCCAGCAATGAATTAAAAAATGCCACCTTGGCGACTGGCACCCGAACGGTGAGGATCGTGTCGCCGAAGCAGTCCGCGATGGTGCGATCGGAAGAAAACGAAGTGAGGTTATTGAGCCGCATCAGCACGGTGCTCCTGTCAATGCGTTCGACGATCTGGTGCTCGTCGAAGGAATTGACGCCGCGGTAAAGGGTGATGTGGGTCTCGCCGGGCACCACAAGGCGTTCCAGCGCCCATTGGCAGAACTCGAACAGCAGGTCAAGTTGAATATAGATGGCGTTGTTGTGGAAGCGGCTCGACATCTTTTCTTCGACATAGGTCGTCCAGGCGCCGCTCGATATCCGCTGAATGATCTCCTTGTGATAGGTCGGCAAAATGCCGAAGCGGCTTTCCACCCAGCCCTTGAGCACGGCCCCTTCCGGACCGTTGCAATCGAATCCCCAGCCCTTGATCAGACGCAGGAACGACGAACGGTAGCGCCGGCGCGCGGCTCCGGTCCTCTTGTCGACCGTATCGTCGCGCTGCTCGGGATCGATACCGAACATCGCCATCATGTAATAGGAGAAGGCTTCGCCGGCATCGGGTAGATCCGGCGCCTGGGCCAGCATCTCGAACAGGTTCTTGTTCATTTCGCGCACGCCCGAGATATGTAGGCGCACCGGATGGTCGTTGAAGGCGCAACTGGCGAGCAGATCGGTCGGCACGCCCACGAGATTGATCGAATGTCCGAGCGCGCTTTGTCGCCCCATGCCGGCTTCCCGTTGCAGTTCTGCGACGCGTGTCAGCATCGGCATCCATTTACTGTCGGTTGATGCAGACTAGCGGCCCTCTTGCTTTCCGCCAATCGGATTGATCGCCGGCAAACCCTCGCCGGCACATTGTCGACTTTGCGACAATAGGACCCTGCGAGAGGTAGGTTGCCAAAGACGCGCCGACCGCGAATCCTATGCAGGACTTGGACTTTTACTTGCGGCATCGATCTTGCGAGTGGTGTCGGCGAAGTCGTCGGCGACAGCCGGATGGCAATGAGGATCATCGATGAACGACGCTACGTTTAAGTCAAGCTTGGCGGATGGCGCATCGAGCGCATGTCCTTTTCACGGCGATTTGGCGCCCGCGCCCGCGCGGGGCAAGTCTTCTTCGCCGGCCGCGACTTCGCAGCGCAGGACGATGGTCCTCACCGGCGCATCGCGCGGGATTGGTCATGCGACGGTAAAGCTGTTCTCGCGAGCCGGCTGGCGCATCATCACGTGCTCCCGGCAGCCCTTCAACCGCGACCGCTGTCCATGGGAGATGGGACCGGAAGACCACGTGCAGGTCGACTTAGCCGATCACCGCTCGGTGCCGCTGGCGATCGCTGATATCCGCGCGCGATTGAATGGCGGCCCATTGCACGCCTTGGTCAATAATGCCGGAATTTCTCCGAAGGGAGCGAACAATACGCGCATGACGTCGCTGATGACTTCGACCGAGACCTGGATGAGCGTGTTCCACGTGAATTTCCTAGCGCCGATCTTGCTCGCACGAGGACTGTTTAGCGAGCTGAAGCAGGGCGGAGGAACCGTGGTCAACGTTACCTCGATCGTCGGCGCGCGCGTTCATCCCTTCGCCGGTACGGCCTATGCCACGTCGAAGGCCGCGCTCGCCTGCCTCACGCGCGAGATGGCGCATGACTTTGCCTCGCACGGAATCCGCGTCAATGCCATTGCTCCGGGCGAGATCAGGACCGGTATCCTGTCACCTGCGACCGAAGCGCGTCTCGCGCCCATAATCCCGATGGGCCGCATTGGGACGCCGGACGAAGTCGCCAAGGTCGTTTTCTTTCTCTGCTCGGATGCGGCGAGCTACGTCACGGGTGAGGAAATCCAGATCAATGGCGGCCAGCATCTGTAATCGATTGTAGTCGTGTAATGAACGAGTTGCGTAGGAGAATTATCAAATGACAATCATTTGCAACCACGTAATCGCCTTGCTTTTCGGCACCACGCTGAAAAGTTCAGCACGACACTCATTTGAATCCAGCCCATAATATTGAAAATCATACATGAGTCCGGGGCAAGGAGACGCTGAGCGGCGATGGAGTAATCGTCATGGTCCACAGCGAGCTGAAGCGTGCCCTGGAAATATCGGGCCGTCCCGCGCAGCCGGTTCCACTGAGCGAGATTGCTCTCACCGGCGTTTATGAAATCTCCAAAATACTGACCTCGGCCAACCGCCTTGAGGCCGCTTTGGCCAGCGTCGTCAATGTGCTGTCGTCATTTATGCAGATGCGGCACGGCGTCATCGCATTGCTCGAAGACGACGATACACCTGAAATCATTGTCGATGCCGGATGGAACGAGGACGCCGGCGGGCGCTATCGCGGCCGCCGGCCGGAAAAGGCAATCGATCAGATCATAGCGACCGCTGTGCCGCTCGTTGTGCATAACATTGCGGAACATACGTTATTCGATGCGGATTATGTCGCTGCGCTGCGAACCGAGGACAGCGCAACCATGTCCTTCATAGGCGTGCCGATCCGCGCCGCGACAACGGTCGTCGGAACACTCACGATCGACCGCGTTTGGGACGGCCGCGCAGATTTCCGCTTCGACGCCGACGTGCGCTTCCTTACCATGGTAGCAAATCTGATTGGGCAAACGGTGGAATTGCAACGTTTCATTGCCCGTGATCGAAATCGGCTGATCGCCGAGAGTCATCGCCTGCAAAAGGAACTCTCGGAACTCAAGCCGCCGCCGGCCAAGGGACGTGCCCGCATCAGCGGTATTGTTGGCGAGAGCGTCACCATTCGCTCGGTGCTCGACAATATCGCCATCATCGCCAAGTCGCGTTCCTCGGTCTTGCTGCGGGGCGAGTCGGGCACCGGAAAGGAGCTATTCGCGCGCGCTATTCACGAGCAGTCACCACGCGCGAGCGGGCCTTTTATCAAGGTCAATTGCGCGGCGCTGCCGGAATCGGTGCTCGAATCGGAGCTGTTCGGCCATGAGAAGGGCGCGTTCACCGGCGCAGTCAGTGCGCGCAAAGGCCGGTTCGAGCTTGCCGACCGCGGGACGCTTTTTCTTGACGAGATCAGCGAGACCTCCGCCGCCTTTCAGGCCAAGCTTCTACGTGTCCTGCAGGAGGGTGAATTTGAGCGCGTAGGCGGCAACCACACCATCAAGGTCGACGTGCGCCTAGTTACCGCGACCAACCAGAATCTCGAGGAGGCGGTCAGTAAGGGTGAGTTTCGCGCCGATCTGTATTACCGGATCAATGTGGTACCGCTGAATTTGCCGCCGCTGCGGGAGCGCAAAGGCGATATACAGCTGCTCGCCAACGAGTTCCTAAAGCGCTTCAACAGCGAGAACAGCCGCCAGCTTACTTTTGGGCCTGGGGCGATGGACGTGCTGCTCAACTGCTATTTTCCCGGCAACGTGCGCGAACTTGAGAACTGCGTGAGGCGGACGGCAACGCTGGCACGTGGAGCGTCAATCGCGCAGGACGATTTTGCGTGTCGGAACGAGCAATGCTTGTCCTCGCTGCTGTGGAGGGGCAGCAAGGAGGCGCAGTCCGTGCGGATGGCGGGCGGCGCGCGGCCGCAACCCGCCGTGCTGCTGCCGATGGCGCCGCAGCCGGTGAACGGCAATGCGGCGGCCGTTGCCGGCGCGGCAGCCGATCGGACCGGCATCTCCGGCTCACCGTCCGGTCCGCCATCCTCCGAGCGCGAACGCCTGATCGAGGCGATGGAGCGCTCCGGCTGGGTGCAGGCCAAGGCAGCCCGCCTGCTCGGGCTGACATCGCGCCAGGTCGGCTACGCGCTCAAGAAGCACGCCATCGAGATCAAGCAATTCTGAGCACGGTGCGACGTCCCCGCGCGTGCGATTGCTGTCGGACTTGCGACACGTTGTCGGAGCCGCGACAGTCGTACCTTTGCGCGCCGAAATAAAAAATCGTTTAAAATCTGATCGTTAGCTTCTGGCACGCGGCTTGAAAGGGAGATGCCGGCAGGCACATCCCCTTGCCCAGGAGCGTTCGATGGCGAATTTTGTCTCGCTCGACAATCTGCTCATCCCGACGTCCACCGATGCGATGCGCGACACGCTCAAAACGTCAGGTTGTTCGTCGTCTACCTCATGCGGATCGAGTGCCAGTGCCGGCGATTTGCCGCCGGACGTGTGGAACCGCATCAAGGATCACCCCTGCTACTCGGAAGAGGCGCACCACTATTTTGCCCGCATGCATGTCGCCGTCGCGCCGGCCTGCAACATTCAATGTCATTACTGCAATCGCAAATACGATTGCTCCAACGAAAGCCGTCCGGGCGTCGTTTCGGAAAAACTCACGCCCGATCAGGCGATGCGCAAGGTCATCACAGTCGCCAACGAAGTGCCGCAGCTCTCGGTTCTCGGCATCGCCGGCCCCGGCGATGCCTGCTACGACTGGAAGAAGACCAAGGAAACGTTCTCCCTGGTCGCCAAACAAATCCCCGATATCAAGCTGTGCATTTCGACCAATGGGCTCGCGCTGCCCGATCGGATCGACGAGCTGGTCGACATGAATGTCGACCACGTGACGATCACCATCAACATGGTCGATCCCGAGATCGGCGCCAAAATCTATCCGTGGATCTTCTACAAGAACAAGCGTTACACCGGCCTGGAAGCCTCGCAGATCTTGCACGAGCGGCAGATGCAGGGGCTCGAAATGCTGACCGGGCGCGGCATTCTCACCAAAATTAATTCCGTGATGATCCCCGGCATCAACGACGAGCATCTGAAAGTCGTTAACGGCCAGGTGAAGAAGCGCGGCGCCTTTCTGCACAACATCATGCCGCTGATCTCCGACCCCGCGCACGGTACTCATTTCGGGCTGACCGGGCAGCGCGGTCCAAAACATAGCGAGTTGAAGGTGCTTCAGGATGCCTGCGCGGGCGGCGCCAACCTGATGCGTCACTGCCGGCAGTGCCGTGCCGACGCGGTCGGGCTGCTCGGCGAAGACCGCGGCCAGGAATTCACCATGGATCAATTGCCGGATGAAATCTCTTACGATCCATCGAAGCGTGAGGCCTATCGCGTGGTGGTCGCGCGCGAGCGCAACGACCACGTGGCTGCCAAACAGGACGCCAGGGTGACACTTGGCACGGCCGACAGCGATGTCTGCATCCTCGTCGCAATTGCGACCAAGGGCGGCGGGCGCGTCAACCAGCATTTCGGCCACGCTAAGGAGTTCCAGGTTTACGAAGCTTCACCCGCTGGCGTTGCTTTCATCGGCCATCGCAAAGTCGACGACGCCTATTGCCAAGGCGGTTTCGGCGAAAACGCCACCCTCGACAGTGTCATCCGTACCCTCGAAGGCATTGACATCGTTCTGTGCTCGAAGATTGGCGATTGTCCGAAACAACAGCTCGAAAGCGCCGGCATCCGGGTCAGCGATGAATGGGCCTACGAGTACATCGAGAGCGCTATTTCCGCTCATTACGCACGCGAATACGTCGCAGCGCCGCAGGCGCTCCGGGCGTGACGCGGTCTTTAGGTGCACCCAATGAGGGGCAGAAACAACGGCAAGCAGAAGGAAGGTTACCATGGCTTATAAGATTGATGACGCGCTATGCACGGTGTGCGGCGCCTGCGAGTTTGAGTGTCCGAATGCTGCAATCAGCATGAAACGCAGCATGTACGTGATCGACGCCGTGAAATGCACCGAGTGCAAAGGCCATTTTGAGACGCAGCAATGCGTTTCGGTGTGTCCGATGCCCGGCACCTGCGTGCCGGCCTGAGTTTTTGACGTTTTGGCCACGATCAGCAGCTCCGGCGCAGCCATGGAAACGGTCGATTGGCTCGGCCGCCCGGTGTCTTGCGGCGATTGTCCGCACGAGGTGATTCGGGCTGAGGGCCATTGCGACCTCGGCCGCATCTGCGTGCGCGACCGGCGCGCCAGGCGCATTGATCGGTTCTTCGCCGCCAACCCTGACGAGGCGGAGAAATATCTCGGGCATCCCTATTTCGAAGCGCGCGTGCTGGCCGCAAAGCATGTCAGCGTCTTCCTGCTGCCGCCGCTGCTCGACGATGCAGAGCCGGACGTCCGCGCCATGGCGGCGCACCGTCTACCGGTGAGCCGGATCGGGCGGCTGCGCGCCGATCCCGACCGCAAGGTGCGCATGGTTGTTGCGCAACGGCTGGAAGGGGCGGCGCTCATCCCGATGCTTGGCGATACCGATTATGCGGTGCGGCTCGTCACCGTGAAGCGGGTCGTGCCGGATGCGCTGCCGATCGCTATGCGCGACCCGGACCCACAGGTGCGTCGTGAGGTGGCTCGCCGGATCAAACGGGACGTGCTGCCGGCAATGGCGGTTGATCCCGATCCGTTGGTGCGTATGGCTGCCGCCGAACGTCTGGAGCCGGTGCAGCTCACCGCGCTCGTCACCGACGAAGATTTGCGCGTGCGTTATGTGGTCGCCGAACGCGGCAACGCCCAGGCGTTGGTGAGGCTGAGCGACGATCCTGATCCGGAGGTGCGCCGCCGGGCACGGGCGCGGGACGCGACCCTGATGGAAAAAGCAAAGGAGGCTGCCGATGGGCCTTGCACGTGAGCAGACGGTGGAAATCTACGCCGCGCCGCTTTTCAAGCCCGGCGAGAAAGTGCGCTCGACCAAGCATGTCAAGAACGACGGCACCTATCCGGGCAAGGAGATCGGCGAGAATCTAGTGCGTAAAGGGGATGTCGGTTACGTCCGCGATATCGGCATTTTCCTGCAGCAGTTTTACATCTACGCGGTCGAGTTCGTCGACCGCGCGGTGGTGGTCGGCATGCGCGGCAAGGAACTCGTGTGTGTCGACAATCCGTCTGCGAAGACCGAGCAACCGACGGCAATCGAGGAATCTGCGCCATGAAGCTGATGATCCGCCGCACCGAGAAGGGGCTGTCTGCCTACGCGCCGAAGAAGGACCTCGAAGAACCAATTGTCGCCGTCGAAAAGGCGACGCTGTGGGGCGGCTGGGTCAAGCTCAAGAATGGCTGGGTGCTGGCGCTGCCGATGATGCCAGACGACACGCGGCTGCCGATCACGGTCGAAGCCCGGCGCGTCGGCGAGTAATGACGTTTTTGGAGGTGTCCGATGACCGTTGCTGCACCGATTCCGATGTTGGCCGCGTCCGCCGACGAAGCCGTGGCGGCGTTGGCTGCGGTCAAGGCAGACCTCGCAGCCGGCTGCGTCGTGCCCTATATCGGGCCGAGCTTGTTCGACCAAGAAAACGGTGAGATCCCGACCATGCCGGAGGCCTTATCGTTGGCGTTACACGCTAAAGCCCCGGTATCCGGTCGCATCCGCGGCAATCTGTGGGCCACGGCCCAGTTCATCGAAAGCCGGCGGCACCGCAAAACGCTGACCGCATTGATGACCGGGATTTTTCAGGCGTCGGCGGCGCCGACCGCGCTGCATCGTCGCCTGGCCGGCTGGCCGCTGCCGCTGATCGTGGACACCTGGTACGACGGCGCGATGCGAGCTGCGCTGCAGGACAGCGGACGGACCGACTGGGGCGAGATTCAGGGGGTCACCCGCGCCGGAGAGTTTCGCGAGATCTGGACGCGGGCCTACGACGCGTCCGGCGCACAGGTCGATCTGGCCGCCGCCGCGAACTGGACCACGATCCTCTACAAACCGCACGGTGCTATCACGCCGGCGGCAAATTTCCTCGTGTCGGATTCCGACTATGTCGAGGTCCTGACCGAGATCGATATCCAGACGCCAATTCCGGATGTCGTAAAGGAGAGGCGTCGGGGATGCGGCTTTCTGTTCATCGGCGCGCGCTTTCACGAACAGATGTTGCGTATCTTCGCGCGGCAGATCGCCAAACGTTCGGCGGGCGGTCACCGGACGATTGCCGAGCGCGTGCTGCTGACTCGCAACGAGGCTCGGTTTCTCGACGAAACCGATATTTCGCTGATCGATTGTCCCCTAGACGCGGCTGTGGAATTCTTGACTACAAAGTGAGGCTGGAAGCGCGGCACCGCAGCTGGCTGGTGTAGTGATGCAAGGGCGCGCCCGCCGCGGTTATCTGGGCGTTTGCTCCGCGTGATCGCGCGTTGATGCGCGCGATTCGGCCGCCGCGATACGACAAGCCTTGTCGACGTTTGTCGACTTTCTAACATGCAACAAAAATCGCCGATTGATCACGGCTTGGCGCTGCAACTGTTTGAAACGATGGAACAAACACACCCGCCACGCATCGAGCGAAGCGGCTGGCACGCAAGTTGCTGAACATGTGTTTGCTGAGGCGGCAATGTCCGCCCCGAAACATGAAGAGCTAACCGAAAGGGATGATCATGGCCGCTCTGCGACAGATCGCATTTTACGGGAAGGGAGGCATCGGCAAGTCGACGACCTCTCAGAATACGCTCGCAGCTCTCGTCGATCTCGGTCAGAAAATTCTGATCGTCGGCTGCGACCCCAAGGCCGACTCCACGCGCCTCATCCTTCACGCCAAGGCGCAGGACACCGTGCTCAGTCTCGCCGCCGAGGCGGGCTCGGTCGAAGACCTCGAGATCGGCGATGTGCTCAAGGTCGGATACAAGGGCATCAAGTGCGTCGAATTGGGCGGACCGGAGCCGGGCGTCGGCTGCGCTGGCCGCGGCGTCATCACCTCGATCAATTTCCTCGAGGAGAACGGCGCCTATGATGACGTCGACTACGTGTCCTACGACGTGCTCGGTGACGTCGTGTGCGGCGGTTTCGCCATGCCGATCCGCGAGGGCAAGGCGCAGGAAATCTACATCGTCATGTCCGGCGAGATGATGGCGCTATATGCCGCCAACAACATCGCCAAGGGCATTCTCAAATACGCGCATTCCGGCGGCGTCCGGCTCGGCGGCCTGGTCTGCAACGAACGGCAGACCGACAAGGAACTCGAACTCGCCGAAGCGCTCGCGGTCAGGCTGTCATCGAAGCTCATCCACTTCGTGCCGCGCGACAACATCGTGCAGCATGCCGAGTTGCGGCGCCAGACGGTGATCGAATACGCCCCCGACAGCAAGCAGGCCGACGAATATCGCCAGCTCGCTCAGAAGATCCACGATAACTCAGGCAAAGGCACCATTCCGACGCCGATCACCATGGAAGAGCTCGAACAAATGCTGCTCGACTTCGGCATCATGAAGACCGAGGAGCAGCAGCTGGCCGAACTCGCCGCCAAGGAAGCCACGCGTGTCGCCGCTCTTGCCGGCTGACGCATGACAAGATTCGGACCCGGCCGGTATGGCCGGGTCCGCCCTGGACCCGAACGCGGAGCGAACCATGAGTGCCGACCACGAGAACGACAGCGCCTTCAACGAAAAGCTGATCGAGGACGTGCTGTCCGCCTACCCTGAGAAATTTGCCAAGCGCCGGCGTAAGCATCTCAACGTCGCTAAGGCCGCAAGCGCGGATGAGGCGCTCGGCGAGGACGGCAAGGCGCTCAGCGAATGCGAGGTCAAATCCAACATCAAGTCCATCCCCGGTGTGATGACGATCCGCGGCTGCGCCTATGCCGGCTCTAAGGGCGTAGTGTGGGGACCGGTCAAGGACATGGTGCATATCAGCCATGGACCGGTCGGCTGCGGTCAGTATTCCTGGTCGCAGCGGCGCAACTACTACATCGGCACCACCGGCATCGACACTTTCGTGACGATGCAGTTCACCTCCGACTTCAAGGAAAAGGACATCGTTTTCGGCGGCGACAAGAAGCTCGACAAGGTGATCAATGAAATAGAACAACTGTTTCCGCTGAATCACGGCATCACGATTCAGTCGGAATGCCCGATTGGCCTGATTGGTGACGACATCGAGGCTGTCTCCAAGAGGAAGAACAAGGAGATCGGCAAGACCATCGTGCCGGTGCGCTGTGAGGGCTTCCGCGGCGTATCGCAGTCGCTCGGCCATCACATCGCCAACGACTCGATCCGCGATTGGGTGTTTGACAAGAAAGAAATCGAGCACGACGCCGGCCCCTACGACGTCAACGTCATCGGCGACTACAACATTGGCGGCGATGCTTGGGCTTCGCGCATACTGCTCGAAGAGATGGGATTGCGTATCGTTAGTAACTGGTCGGGCGATGCGACGCTGGCGGAGATCGAACGCGCGCCCAAGGCCAAGCTTAATTTGATCCATTGCTACCGGTCGATGAACTACATCTGCCGGCACATGGAAGAGAAATACGGCGTCCAGTGGATGGAATACAATTTCTTCGGTCCATCGCAGATCGAAGCCTCGATGCGCAAGATCGCTAAGTTCTTCGGTCCGGAGATCGAGCAGAAGACTGAAGCCGTCATCGCCAAATATCGGCCGCTGGTCGACGCAGTGATCGCAAAATACAGGCCGCGCCTCGAAGGCAAGACCGTCATGCTCTACGTCGGCGGCTTACGCCCGCGCCACGTGATTACGGCCTACGAAGATCTCGGCATGGAGATTGCCGGCACCGGCTACGAGTTTGGCCACAACGACGACTATCAGCGCACCGGCCATTACGTGAAGAAGGGCACACTGATCTACGACGACGTCACCGGCTACGAACTGGAGAAGTTCATCGAAAGGGTTCGCCCCGACCTGGTCGGCTCCGGCATCAAGGAGAAGTACCCGGTGCAGAAGATGGGCATCCCGTTCCGCCAGATGCATTCGTGGGACTATTCCGGTCCGTATCACGGCTACGATGGGTTCGCGATCTTCGCCCGCGATATGGACCTCGCGATCAACAATCCAGTCTGGGGTCTGTTCGATCCGCCCTGGAAGCAGAAAGACAAGACGCCGTTTCTGGAGCCGGCCGAATGACCTGATGCGGTTTCCGCGTTGCGCCGGCCGGGCGCCGAACCGCGGACAGTCGAACGAGCGCTAAGCCAAAGATCCAGATGACGCGTGCCGCCATATGGCGCGGCCGTGCAGAAAAGGACAGGAGTCGACGATGCCACAATCGGCCGAAAAGATTCTCGACCACGCCCCGCTGTTCCGCGAACCGGAATATCAGGAATCGTTCAAGCGCAAGCGCGAGGCCTTTGAATGCCCCGCTTCAACGAGCGATGTCGAAGTGCAGCGCGAGTATGCCAAGAGTTGGGAGTACCGGGAAAAGAACCTGGCGCGCGAGGCGCTGGTCATCAATCCCGCCAAGGCCTGCCAGCCGTTGGGCGCCGTGTTCGCCGCCGCTGGCTTTGAGAAGACGATGTCGTTCGTGCACGGCTCGCAAGGCTGCGTCGCCTACTACCGCTCGCATCTGTCGCGTCATTTCAAGGAGCCGGCCTCGGCGGTGTCGTCCTCGATGACCGAAGATGCTGCTGTGTTCGGCGGCCTCAACAATATGGTCGACGGTCTGGCCAATTGCTACTCGCTCTACGCGCCGAAAATGATTGCGGTCTCGACCACCTGCATGGCCGAGGTCATCGGCGACGACCTGCACGCCTTTATCGAGACTGCCAAGACCAAGGGCTCGGTGCCGCAGGAGTTCGACGTTCCCTTCGCCCATACACCAGCCTTCGTCGGCAGTCATGTCGACGGCTACGACAATATGATCAAGGGCGTTCTCGATCATTTCTGGAAAGGCAAAGAGCGCCAGCCGAACGCGAGCATCAACATCATCCCGGGCTTCGACGGCTTTTGCGTCGGCAATAACCGCGAGCTCAAGCGTCTGCTCGATCTCATGGGCGTTTCCTACACGTTGATCCAGGACGCCGCCGATCAGTACGATACGCCATCCGACGGCGAGTTCCGCATGTATTCCGGCGGCACCACGCTCGAGCAGGCCGCCAAAGCGCTCGACGCCAAGGCGACGTTGTCGCTGCAGAAATACTGCACCGGCAAGTCCCTCGAATTCGCTGCCGCACAGGGCCAGGACACGGCCGCCTTCCACTATCCGCTCGGCATCCGCGGCACCGACGAGCTGTTGTTCAAGATCTCCGAACTCACCGGCGTCGAGATTCCCGATGCGATCACGCTCGAGCGCGGTCGTCTGGTCGACGCCATGGCCAACTCGCAATCTTGGCTGCACGGCAAGAAGTACGCGGTCTATGGCGACCCCGACTTCGTCTATGGCATGGTCCGGTTCCTGATGGAGACCGGTGGCGAGCCGATCCATTGCCTGGCGACCAACGGCACCAAGCAATGGGAAGAAGAGATGCGGGCGCTGCTCGCGTCTTCGCCATTCGGGCGCGACGGCAAAGTGTGGGCCGGCAAAGATCTCTGGCACATGCGCTCGCTGATGTTCACCGAGCCGGTGGATTTCTTGATCGGCAACTCCTACGGAAAATATCTCGAGCGCGACACCGGAACGCCGCTAATCCGATTGGCCTTCCCGATTTTCGACCGGCACCATCATCACCGCTTCCCGCTCTGGGGCTATCAGGGTGGCCTGCGTTTACTGACCACGCTGCTCGACAAGATATTCGACAAGCTCGATCGGGAGACCATGGTTCCGGCAAAGACCGACTATTCCTTCGATCTCACGCGTTGAGATTGTCCCGACCGCAAGCATGCAAGCGAGCACCCCATGCTGAAGGAAAAGATCCAGGGCGTATTCAACGAGCCCGCTTGCGACAAGAACGCCGCAAACGGCGACAAGGAGCGTAAAAAAGGCTGCTCGAAGCCGCTGACGCCTGGGGCGGCGGCCGGCGGCTGCGCCTTCGACGGTGCCAAGATCGTTCTGCAGCCGATTACCGACGTGGCCCACTTGATCCATGGGCCGCTCGCCTGCGAAGGCAACTCCTGGGACAACCGAGGCGCGGGCTCATCCGGCTCCAATTTGTGGCGGACGAGTTTCACCACCGACCTCACCGAGCTCGACATCGTGATGGGGCAGGGTGAGCGGAAACTCTACAAGGCGATCCGTGAGATCAAGGACCGTTTCGCGCCGCCAGCGATATTCGTCTATTCAACCTGCGTCACCGCTCTGGTCGGCGACGACATCGAAGCGGTTTGCCGACACGCGGCGGAGAAATTCGGGTTGCCGGTGGTGCCGGTCAACGCGCCCGGTTTTGTCGGCTCCAAGAATCTCGGCAACAAGCTCGCCGGCGAGGCGCTGCTCGAACGCGTCATCGGCACGGTGGAACCGGATGATGTAAGTCCGACCGACATCAATATTCTCGGCGAGTTCAACCTATCGGGTGAGTTCTGGATGGTGAAGCCGCTGTTCGAGCGGCTCGGTATCCGAATCCGCGCCTGCATTCCCGGCGACGCCCGATATCGCGACGTAGCGGCCGCCCATACCGCGCGCGCGACCATGATGGAGTGCTCGACGGCGTTGATCAATCTTGCGCGCAAGATGCAGGAGCGCTGGGACATCCCGTTCTTCGAAGGCTCATTTTACGGCATCTCCGATACCTCCGATGCGCTGCGCCAGACCGCCAAGCTTCTGGTCGGCCGCGGTGCGCCGCCCGATCTGATCGATCGCGCCGAGAGGCTGATTGCCGAAGAGGAGGCGCGCGCCTGGGCCGGCATCAATGCCTACCGGCCGCTGCTCGAAGGCAAACGCGTCCTGCTCAATACCGGCGGCGTCAAGTCTTGGTCAGTGGTGTCGGCGCTGATGGAAATCGGCATGGAGATCGTCTCCACGTCGGTGAAGAAATCGACGGTCGAGGACAAGGAGCGCATCAAGCAGCTGCTCAAGGACGACAACCATATGTTCGATGCGATGGCGCCGCGCGACCTCTACAAGATGCTGGCCGACAATAAGGCCGACATCATGCTGTCCGGCGGGCGCACCCAATTCATCGCCTTGAAGGCGAAGATGCCTTGGCTCGACATCAACCAGGAGCGCGTTTTTCCCTATGCCGGATATGGCGGCATGGTCGAGTTGGTCAAACGCATCGCGCTGTCCATTCACAATCCGATCTGGGCGCAGGTGCGCGAGCCGGCGCCGTGGGATGCCAACGGGCATCTGGCCGGGTCGTCTACCGCGACCGAGCCCACGCCAGCCGAAGCGTCTGACGGCCATTTCGTCGTCCACCATCGCAAGAAATTCGTCGGCGCGGACGCGAGCGATATGGGGGAGTGCTGAGGGCAAGCCAATGACGACTGTCACAACCATTCAGAAGGCGGCGGCAATCAATCCGCTGAAGTCCTCGCAGCCGCTCGGCGCCGCCTTGGCGTTCCTCGGCGTCGATGCTGCGATGCCGCTTTTTCACGGCAGCCAGGGCTGCACGTCCTTCGCGGTGGTGTTGTTCGTGCGCCACTTCAAGGAGACGATTCCGCTGCAGACCACCGCCATGGACGAAGTGGGGACCGTGCTCGGCGGCGCCGATAATCTCGAGGAAGCTCTCCTCAATCTAAAAAACCGCACTAAACCGAAGCTGATCGGCGTGTGCACGACAGCGCTGGTTGAGACGCGGGGCGAGGATTTTTCCGGCGACCTCGCCAATATCATGCGCAAACGTGCCGACGAACTCGCTGGTACTGACGTTGTTCTGGTGCAGACCCCGGACTTCGACGGCGCGATCGAGGAAGGCTGGAGCAAGGCCGTAACCGCGCTGGTCGGCCTCGTTTCTGCCGAGTCGCAAAAGCGCATCAATCCAAATCGCATCAATATTCTGCCGGCCTGGCATCTCACCGTCGCTGACATTGAATTGCTGCGGGAAACGGCCGAAGCGTTTGGGCTTGAGCCGATCATCACGCCCGACATCTCGGGTGCGCTCGACGGCACGGTGCCGGAGCGCTGGATTCCGACCACCTATGGCGGTACTTCGGTCGATTCGATTCGCGAGATGGGCCGCTCGCTCCACACCATCGCGATCGGCGAGCATATGCGGGCGTCGGCGCAGAAGCTGGAAAAGATCGCCGGTGTGCCTTTCACCCTGTTCGAAACGCTGTCATCGCTGAAATCGGCCGACCGGTTCATCGCCTTGCTGGCCGAGATTTCCGGCCGTCCGGTGCCGGCCAGGCTCCGCCGCCGCCGCAGCCAGTTGCAGGACGCGCTACTCGACGGGCATTTCCATTTCGGCGGCAAACGTATCGCGATCGCTGCCGAGCCCGATCATCTTTTCATGCTGGCAAGCTTTTTCTCGGGCCTTGGCGCGGAAATCACAGCGGCGGTAACCACCACCGGCCAGTCGGCGATCCTCGACAAGGTGCCTGCGGCCGAGGTCAAGGTCGGTGACCTGATGGATCTCGAAGACCTCGCTGGCGGGTGCGACCTGCTTGTCACCCACAGTCATGGCCGCCAGGCCGCCGAACGCCTCGACGTTCCGCTGTTGCGTGTCGGCTTCCCGATCTTCGATCGGCTCGGCACCCAGCACAAACGAACCGTGCTCTATGAGGGCACCCGCGATCTCATTTTCGAGGTGGCCAATATCTTCCAGGCGAATTTACACCCGCACACGCCCGAGGGCCTCAACCCCTTCAGGAACCGTGGAGAGCAACATGACAGCAGTACGCAGACTGCGCATCATTGAAACCGAAGACGAGGTGAACGCGCCTGTATCAGGGCCGGCGATCCGCGTCGCGATTGCGACCCAGGATATGAAGCACCTCAACGCCCATTTTGGCTCGGCCAGGAAATTCGCGATTTACGATGTGAGCAAGACCGGCTGGAACCTGATGGAGACCGTGGCCTTCGATACGGTTTCCGACGAGCAGGGCAAGCACGCCAACGAGGGCGAAGATCAAATCACGCCGAAGGTGGAATCGCTTGCGGGCTGCCATCTGCTGTTTTGCCTCGCCATCGGCGGCCCGTCGGCCGCCAAAGTGGTCGGCGCCAAGATCCATCCCATCAAAATGGCGGGAGGGCAGTCGCTGGAAGCCGTGCTCGAGCGGACCCGCATCATGCTCAATGGCTCGCCACCACCTTGGCTGCGCAAGGTGCTTGCCGAAGCCGGCGTCGCGCCGGCGACACCATCTTTCGCGGACGACGACTGAGTTTCGGGGAGACATCTGTCATGGCCGAATTAGCAGAATCCGTCGTCGACGCGACGCTCGCTGACGCCTCCGCGCTCGCCACGCCGTTCCTGCAAACGCTGGTGCGGCTGCTCCGCGCCCAGGACAGCTACGGGGCGTGGGAAAAGAAGTCGGACGCCGAACTGCTCGGCGACTACGTTGTCACGCGGGAACAGCGCCGGAACCTGCCGATCATCGGCATCCTGACCCGGATGTTCTTTGGCGCGTCGAACAATACTATGCCGCCATCGGCCTCTACATCGAGAAAGAGACCGGTTTGGTGGCGAGCCCCATGATGAGCATGCATCACGAGGGCTTCGGCCGGGTGATCCTGACTGCCGGGCGCCTGGTGGCGCTATCGAAGCAGCTTCGCGACGTGCACCGCTTCGGTTTTGACACCCTGTCAACACTCGCCGCCGAGGGCGAAAAGCAAGTCGCCGCCGCCGCCGCAATGATCCGGAAATACTCCGAGGTGGCAAACGCCTGAGCGTGGCCTGAAATCGACTGGAGACAAGCGGCTTAAGCCGTTGGCAAGGACCCGATGTTTAGCACGCGTGACGGCACCCCCTGGGAACCATCCTATATCGTCGCAATCGATGGCGATAAATGCATCGGCTGCGGGCGCTGCTACAAGGTGTGCTCGCGCGACGTCATGCACTTGATGGGCGTCAACGACGATGACGAACTTGTCGCCTGCGGGCCGGATGACGATGACGAAGAGTTTGTGCGCAAGGTGATGGTGCTTGATAGCCCTGGCAATTGCATCGGCTGCGGCTCTTGTTCCCGCGTATGCCCAAAGGCCTGCCAAACGCACACGAAGGCGAGCACGCTCGCCGCGGCATGAGGGGAATTCAATGGGCATCCTTGCAACGGTCGACAGGAGTGATAGCGGATCAGCGGTCTACCGGATGCTGATGGGTTGCAGCGCGGCCGAAGCGGGGATCGTCGACGATCGCGATTTCGATGCCCACATCTTTGCTTGTCTGCTTGCGGTGGCGGCGACTGAGGAGGGGACGCTCGGCGAACGTCTCGGGCTCGGCAGCAACGATCTCAAGGCCCTAATCGGGCGCTGGTTTCTCCATATGCGGAGCACTCTGTCCATGTCGCCCGCGCCGCGAACCGCCACGGAGGACGATGAGATCGCGATGCTGCGCGATCTATTGCTCGCCCATCGCTCGACCGCCGGAGACGAAAGCCGTTGGTTGGCCACCATGATTGCGCGCAGGGCGATGGAAGCGAACCATTTGTGGGAAGACCTCGGGCTGCGCGACCGCTCCGAATTGTCGCGCCTGCTCGCTCGTCATTTTGCGCCCTTGGCTGTCCGCAACACGAAGAATATGCGCTGGAAACGCTTCTTCTACCGTACTCTGTGCGAAGACGACGGCCTTGTTATGTGCTCCACGCCGGTCTGCACGTCGTGCCGTGATTTTGATCTTTGCTTCGGCGACGAATCCGGCGAGAGCCGTCTTGCTTATCGTCGTCGCGAGTTTGCCCTGAAGGCGACTGCAGCCTGATCGTCACCAACCTTAATCACGTGCGCGCCGACGCCAGCCGCAAGGCTTGGCCGCTTTGACTCTGGCTGCGTTGGCCGAGCATTCCATACAATATGCGCGTCAACTTGACGCGCGTCGCATTCGCGACGCTGTCGCAATCCCGACAATCTGCATCTTTTGTGAAAATAGCAATTATTGCAATAACATAGGGCCAAAACGCAAGCGTGGCACGGTCGTTGCTCTTAGTAATGCCAAGAGTGTCGATCCTGGAGAGCCCGCATGATCTTCCTCACCACGCAAGCTACCGCTGCGGTCAAGAACGCGATGGTTCGCGCCGGTAAGCCCGAGGCGGGATTGCGAATCATGATCGAAACCGGCGGCTGCGCCGGCCACAAATATCTTATCGGCCTCGACCCTGAGCCGCGTCCCGACGATGCCGTGGTCGAGTGCGGCGGCGTCAAGGTGTTTGTCGACCCCAATTCGCAACCGCTGCTCACCGGGCTGCGGGTCGACTTCGTCGAGAGCCTGGAAGGATCAGGTTTCAGTTTCGACAATCCGAACGCCGCATCGAAATGCTCGTGCGGCAAGTCGTTCAGTTGAGCAAGGCGCAGAAACGAACAGAGGCGGCAATGTGGGACTATACCGACAAGGTCAAGGAATATTTCTTCAACCCGAAGAATGTCGGCGTATTGGCGGACGCCGATGCCGTGGGTGAAGTCGGTGCTATCGCCTGCGGCGACGCGCTCAAGCTGATGCTGAAGATCGATCCGCTGACGCAGATAATCACAGACGCGCGCTTCCAGACCTTTGGTTGCGGGTCTGCCATTGCCTCGTCTTCGGCGGTTACTGAAATGATCATCGGCAAGACCATCGATGAAGCGCTCAAGATCACCAATGCCGACATCGCCGACTTCCTCGGCGGCCTGCCGCCGGAAAAGATGCATTGCTCGGTCATGGGCTACGAGGCACTGCAAGCAGCCATCGCCAAGTATCGTGGCGAAGAGTGGCAGGACGACCATGAGGAAGGCGCGCTGCTCTGCAAGTGCTTCGGCGTCGACGAAGGCGTCATCGAGCGCGCGGTACGCGTCAACAAGCTCACCACGCCGGAGCAGGTCACCTTTTATACCAAGGCTGGCGGCGGCTGCCTCACTTGCTTCGAGCAGATTGAGGGACTGCTCGCCCGCGTCAATGCCGACATGGTCGAGGAGGGTACGATCGCCGCGACGCAGGCCTATCGCGTCGGCTCGGTCGATCCGCGCACGCTCAAGAGCAAGCCACGGGTGAATGGAGCTGTGAATGGCGCGTCCAAGCCGGCCGCCAAGCCGCTCAACGGTGCGACGGCCGCGCCGAAACAGAGTCCGCTCACGCCGACCACCGCGGCGGGCGCTAGCGGTAAGCTTACCATCCTTCAAAAGATCAAGCTGATCGAGAACGCGGTCGAGGAGCTACGTCCCTATTTGCGCAAGGACGGGGGCGACTGCGAACTCGTTGACGTCGATGGCAATTGCGTCTCGGTCAAGCTGTCGGGCGCCTGCATCGGCTGTCAGATGGCGGCGGTGACGATCGCAGGCGTGCAGGAGCGGCTGGTGCAGAAGCTCGGCATGCCGCTTCGCGTGGTGCCGGTGTAATGACGCGGCGAGGATTGAGAAAATGAAACCAGTTTATTTCGACAACAACGCCACCACCCGCGTCGACCCTCGCGTCGTCGAGGCCATGCTGCCGTTCTTCACCGAACAGTTCGGCAATCCGTCCTCGATGCATGCCTTCGGCGCCGAAGTCGGCGGGGCGGTGAGCCGCGCGCGCGGCGAGCTGCAGAGTCTGCTCGGCGCCGAGCACGACCATGAGGTTGTATTCACGTCGGGCGGCACCGAAAGCGATAACGCCGCGATCTTGTCCGCCCTCGAGGCCAATCCGCGCCGGCGCGAGATCGTCACCAGCGCGGTCGAGCATCCGGCGGTGCTCTCGCTGTGCGCTTGGCTGGAGAAGAACAAAGGCGTCCGCGTGCACGTGATCCCAGTCGACTCGAAAGGGCGTCTCGACCTGAACGCCTATGAGACCGCCTTGTCGGATCGTGTCGCCATCGTTTCCATCATGTGGGCCAACAACGAGACCGGCACCATCTTCCCGGTCGCCGCGCTGGCCGAAAAGGCCAAAGCGGCCGGTACGCTGTTTCACACCGACGCGGTGCAGGCGGTCGGCAAGATCCCGATGGACATCAAGTCGACCGCCATCGACATGCTCTCGCTGTCCGGTCACAAACTGCACGCTCCCAAAGGCATCGGCGCGCTCTACGTGCGACGCGGCGTTCGCTTTCGCGCGCAGGTCAAAGGCGGGCATCAGGAGCGCGGCCGCCGCGCGGGGACCGAGAACACGCCGGCCATCGTCGCGCTCGGCAAGGCGGCGTTTCTCGCCACGTTCTACATGGCGGAAGAGAATACGCGGGTGCGCGGGCTGCGCGACCGGCTGGAGAAGGGCCTTATCCAACGGATCGGCCACAGCTTAGTCACCGGCGACCCCGACAACCGCTTGCCCAACACGGCCAATGTCGCGTTCGAGTTCATCGAAGGCGAGGGCATCCTGCTGCTGCTGAATAAAGAGGGCGTTGCCGCCTCGTCCGGGTCGGCCTGCACCTCCGGCTCGCTCGAGCCCTCGCACGTGCTGCGGGCGATGAAAATCCCTTATACGGCCGCGCACGGCGCCATCCGATTTTCGCTGTCGCGCGAAAGCACCGACGACGAGGTCGATCATGTCCTTACGGTGATGCCGAGCATCGTCGACAAGCTGCGCGGCATTTCGCCGTTCTGGTCGAAGGAGGGGGCGCCACAGGCGTTCGATCCAGCCTATGCATGATACAATCAACAACAGCGAACGGCGGCTCGGCGCCGTGGCCATGCCAGCAAAATCCGCGCCGGTCGTACTCAATGACACTACCTTGCGCGACGGCGAACAGGCGCCCGGCGTCGCCTTCAGCGCCGCCGAGAAAGTGGCGATTGCGCGCGCCCTGTCGCGCGCCGGCGTCACTGAGATTGAGGCCGGTACGCCGGCGATGGGACAAGACGAGATCGCGGCCATCCGCGCCATCGTCGAAGCGGAACTGCCGCTGACGCCGATCGCCTGGTGCCGCATGCGTAAGGAGGACGTCGACTCGGCGCTCGCCACCGGCGTCCCAATGGTGAACGTTTCCATTCCGGTATCCGATATCCAGATCGGCGCCAAGCTGCGCGGCAGCCGCCAAGGCGCGCTCGACATGATTGCGCGCATCGTCGGCTATGCGCGGGAGAACGGCCTCGACGTCGCGGTCGGCGGTGAGGACGCTTCGCGCGCGGACATCGACTTCCTGGTCACGGTGGCGGCGGCGGCAAAAGCGGCCGGCGCACGCCGCTTCCGCATTGCCGATACGCTCGGCGTGCTCGACCCGTTCTCCGCCTACGCGCTGATCCGCGCCTTGCGCGAAACTACCGATCTCGAACTGGAAATCCACGCGCACGACGATCTCGGTCTCGCTACCGCCAACACGCTGGCCGCGATCCGGGCGGGCGCGACCCATGCCTCGGTGACGGTAGTCGGCCTCGGCGAGCGCGCCGGCAATGCGCCGTTGGAAGAAGTGGCGGTGGCGCTGCCCCAGCTTTACGGATGCGAAACCGGGATCGTACTGACGGAACTCGCCGAGGTGGCGGCCATCGTCGCGGCCGCAGCGATGCGCCCGATTCCGCTCAATAAGGCGATCGTCGGCGGCCACGTCTTCACCCACGAGTTTGGGATCCATGTCGACGGTCTGCTCAAGGACCGCCGCACCTATCAGGCGCTCGACCCGGCGTTGCTTGGCCGTGTGCATCACTTTGTCATGGGCAAGCATTCCGGGCTTGCCGCGGTCGCCGCCTCGCTCTCCGAACTGAAGCTGCAGGCAAGTTCAACGGAACTTACCGCCATCCTCGCGCGTGTGCGCGAACATGCGGTGGCGACCAAGGCGACGGTTACGGTGGAAATGTTGGCCAGGATATTGGCTGAGGTCCGTCATGAGGAGCTCGATCGCTGTGCATGAAGCAGACATGGTTGAGTGGATCGAACTTCCGACGCGCAATCCTCTTGCCACGGCTGACTGTTATGGCGCGCCCGGGCCGGCCGGGCCGTCGCTCACGCTTCTGATCAAGGAGGATATCGCTTGCGTGCGCGATCGCGATCCCGCGGCGCGCACCAGGCTCGAGACGCTGCTCACCTATCCCGGCGTCCACGCAGTGATCTGGCATCGCATTGCCCATCGGCTGTGGATGAGCGGCTGGCGTTTCATGGCGCGGCTTCTATCGTGGCTCGGCCGCTTCTTGACCAATGTCGATATTCATCCTGGTGCGACCATCGGCCGGTGCTTTTTCATCGATCATGGCGCCGGGGTCGTCATTGGCGAAACCGCTGAAATCGGCGACGACGTGACGCTCTATCACGGCGTCACCCTCGGCGGCACCACCTGGTCGCCGGGAAAGCGTCATCCGACGCTCGAAGACGGAGTGGTGGTCGGCGCTGGAGCCAAGATCCTCGGCGCCATCACGATCGGCCGACAGACGCGCATCGGGGCGAACTCGGTGGTGGTCGAGGACATGCCTCCCGGCGTCACCGTGGTCGGCATTCCGGCCAAGATCGTGCGGCCGGAAGGGGACCGGCGCGTGGTGGCGGGGCGGATCGATCTTGATCACCATCTCATGCCCGATCCGGTCGGGAAGGCGATTGCCGCGATGCTTGATCGCATCGAATTTCTCGAAGCGCGGCTCGGCCATATGCAGCAGCGGCTGCGGCAGGACGGCCTCAACGATCGCGACCGCGTACAGGCCCAACCGGACAATCGCCGAGACACTATCCCCAATGTGAGGGTCGTTCGATGACGTCCATCTCCACGAATGATGCCGTGCCCGCCGATATTCTTGCCAAAATGAAAGCGGCGTCGTCGGCCGAAGACATCTTCAAACTGCTGGCTGTCGATTACGATGCTAACGTCTTGAACGTGGCGCGGCTGCACATCCTCAAGCGGATGGGCGAGTATCTTGCCAGCGAGGATTTAACCGGTTTGCCCGACGGCATCGTAGCGGCACGCTGCAAGGCGGTGCTCGAACGCGCCTACGAAGATTTCGTAACAGCGTCCCCATTGCAGCATCGCGTGTTCAAGGTGCTCAAGGACGCGGTCGCGCCACCGAAGCGGGCCAACTTCGTGCCATTCGAAGCATTGTTGAAATAGCAACTCCCAAGCGGAAGCAAACATGACGATCGCACTTGCAAATGCTCCAATTGCCGACCGGGTGGTACCAGCGCCGGAAGCCGTCGTGATGCGTTTTGCCGGCGATTCCGGCGATGGCATCCAACTGACCGGCGGCCAGTTCACGCTGTCGACGGCGCTCGCCGGCAACGATCTCGCCACCTTTCCCGACTTCCCGGCGGAGATCCGGGCGCCGCAAGGCACGACTTTTGGCGTGTCGGCGTTCCAGATCAATTTCGGCTCGACATCGATCAATACGGCTGGCGACGCTCCCGATGTGTTGATGGCAATGAATCCGGCTGCGCTCAAAGTGAACCTGGCCGCGCTACGAATTGGCGGTCTGATCATCGCAGACTCCGGGGCATTCGACGAGCGCAATCTGGAAAAGGCGGGCTATTCGAGCAACCCGCTGGAGGACGTCTCTCTCGCCCCGTATCGGCTATACGCCTTCGATATCACGCGTCTGACCCTGGAGGCCGTCAAGCCGCTCGGGTTGAGCAACCGCGAAGCCCATCGCTGCAAAGCGATGTGGGCGCTCGGTCTCGCGCTGTGGATGTTTGACCGCGACCGGCGTCCATTGATCGACGCGCTGCAAACAAAATTCGGTGCAAAGGGTGACAAGCTGGTTGAAGCCAATATTGCGACGCTCAATGCCGGACATGCTTATGGGGAAACCGCTGAAATCGGCAGGCCGCTGAAGCAATTCCGGGTACCGCCCGCGGAAATGCCGCCTGGCCTGTACCGCACCGTAACTGGGGGCGAGACAATCGCGCTCGGCTTGGTGGCCGGAAGCCAACTCGCCGGACTTCCGCTGTTCTTGGGCTCCTATCCGATCACGCCGGCGAGCCCCATCCTGCACAATCTAGCGAAACTGAAAGAATTCAACGTCACAAGCTTCCAGGCCGAAGACGAGATTGCGGCGGTTTGCTCGGCCATCGGCGCCTCCTATGCCGGCCACCTCGGCGTTACATCGTCTTCGGGGCCCGGCGTCGCTCTCAAGAGCGAAGCGCTCGGCCTCGCCATCATGTCCGAGCTGCCGCTGGTCGTCGTCAACGTCCAGCGCGGTGGCCCGTCAACCGGGCTGCCGACCAAGACCGAGCAGTCGGACCTCTTTCAGGCAGTCTACGGCCGCAACGGCGATGCCCCATTGGCCGTCCTAGCCGCGCGCAGCCCGTCCGACTGTTTTGAAGTTGCGATCGAGGCGGTGCGCCTGGCGGTTCAATTCATGACCCCGGTTATTCTATTGACCGATGGCTATATCGCCAATGCTGCCGAACCTTGGCGCGTACCCGACATGGCGGCGTACGAATCTTTTCCAGTCGAATTCTTCAGTGAGGTGCCGGTTGAAGGCAGGATCAATCCGTACCAACGCGACGCGCAAACGCTCAAGCGCATCTGGATCAAGCCTGGCACACCCGGACTAACCCACCGGATCGGCGGCATCGAAAAGGGTTTCACCACCGGTGAGATAAGCTACGAGCCTACCAATCACCAGAAAATGACGAACACTCGCAAGGCCAAGATCGACGGCATCGCGCAATTCATTCCGCAACAGGAGGTAGCGCTGGGCGACACTCACGACAGGCTTGCCGTGGTCGGGTGGGGCTCGACCTACGGGCCCATCCAACAGGCCGTGCGGCGCGCGCGCGCGCGTGGCGCCGACGTCAGCCATATTCATATTCGCTATCTGTGGCCGTTCCCCAGAAATCTCGGCGTATTGCTACGCAACTACGAGCGCATTCTGGTTCCGGAGATGAATACCGGCCAGCTCAAGACCACGCTCCGCGACCAGTATCTCATCGACGCCAAGCCGCTCAGCAAGGTTTCCGGTCAACCTTTCATGATTGCCGAGATCGAAGCGGCGATCGAACAGGCGCTTGCCTGAGGAGCCGATCCTATGAACGCGATCCCAAAATTCTTGCCCGCCGATTTTGCCTCCGATCAGGAGGTGCGCTGGTGCCCGGGGTGTGGCGACTATTCGATCCTTAAGGCCGTGCAGCGTACGCTGTCGGAGATTGGCGCAAGCCCGGAGAAGACGGTTTGTGTCTCCGGCATCGGCTGTTCCAGCCGCTTTCCATATTATCTTGAGACCTACGGCTACCACACGATCCATGGCCGCGCGCCTGCGATTGCCACGGGCGTCAAGCTGGCCAACCCGGAGCTCGATGTCTGGATCGTGACCGGCGACGGCGACGCATTGTCGATCGGCGGCAATCACATTCTGCATCTGTTGCGCCGCAACCTCGACTGCCAGGTCCTGTTGTTGAACAATGAGATTTACGGATTGACCAAGGGCCAATGCTCGCCGACGAGCCATGCCGGCACCCGTTCGCCGTCGACACCGTTCGGCTCGGTGGAACGGCCGATCAATCCGTGCGGGTTCGCCCTTGGGGCCGGCGCGCGATTTGTTGCCCGGTCGTACGATATCGCCCAAGCAAAGCTGCCCGAAGTTCTGAAGCGGGCACACGCGCACCGCGGCGCGAGCTTCGTGGAAATCTATCAGAATTGCATTGTCTACAATGACGGCGCCTTCGCAAACTTCGCCGGCAAGAAGGCGGCGCCCGACGCGGTGCTCTGGCTGGAGGCGGGCAAGCCGATGCTGTTCGGCAACGGCACCAAAGGCTTGCGGTTCAACCGCGACCGCTTGGCGCTTGAAGTTGTGACCGTGGCGAACAATGACCCGAAAGATCTGGATATTCTTGTCCACGACGAGACCAACGCGGTAATCGCGCGGCTCTTGATCGATACACCATTTGGCGATTTTCCGATCGCGCTCGGCGTCATTTATTGCGATCCGATGTCGCCCTTCGACAGCGCCATCATTGCGCAGAACCGGGAGGCGTCCGGTGGGAAAACGCGCGATCTCAACGCTTTGCTGCGCCGCGGCGATACTTGGTCAGTTGATGACGCGACAGAGACATTGTAGCCGATGCGGCATCAACCGAAGCGTGATTTTCTTGCAACAAATTCTGTCGGCCCCGCCGAACCCAAGCTCGGCCTGATCGAGTTCCTCGACAAAGACATCGATCACGCGAACTGGGTTGTCCTCGCCGATCCAGTCTTGCAGGCATTCAGGAAACAGTGAGTTCTGACCGCGATTCACCCCTTCAACAAAGCGGCTCATTCGATCCTCCCGCAAATTGCGCGAGAATCTTATCGCGAAAATCAAATCCAGCAGCGCGTTTTTACACAACCAGGGTCAGAAGTGGCCGGGCAGATTAGCGCCGCTGCCGATCAATATTCGTTGTTGCACCAATAATTCCGGAAGACGCACCTCAGGCCCACGATATCGGTAACGCCAAAGTATACGCTCCGATGAATTGTCCTTCGGTTCCCAACTATTTCGTCAGCTCGGTCGCTAAGTCGCGCTAACTCACATTAAAATACCACGTCCTGAATCAACCGGATTGGTCCTAGTCGGGCTCCCCCAATTAATGATTCTCAAAGGCCTGCGCAAAAAGCGCGATCACCGTAATCGCAGCGAAAATTGCACCTAGCCCTTTTGGAGTACCAAACCAGAGAGCTAGCACATCATAGAGTGAAAGTTCATGCGCCAAACATATTGGCATGACAGTTTCCTCCTGTGTCGCCCTGTTGTGTTCCTCTTGATCAAACGAGGAACTTTAGCCCCTCCTCACATTCATGTTCATTTAGAATTTTCAACTCGTCTCAACGCGCACGTTCAAGGGTTTACGCCTTGGCCCCGATACGGGTCTTAGACCTTCCGCCAGCTTTCCAAATGACAAACGCTGCCGCGACGTTTTCCGCACGGCGTTGCAGAATTGGACGTTGACTGACCGTGTTACGGTTTCACGTCGCCAGACGTCAACGCGTCTCACAATGTTAGGATAGCGCTCTTTGACCGTTGTGTGTACCGAAAACCTCAGCCGTTGATGGCTTCGCTTTTGACAGGTGAAATTCCCTGTTCTTGCGACAGAACTCCCTGTTTCGCGAAAATAGTTCCCTGTTCTGTTGAGTAGGGAAGCCGCATCCAAAGTCCAATAACGACGCTATTATTTGTAGTCTCTGGCGCTCCCGAAGCCGCGATTTTGCAAAATTCCCGGTATTATGGCGCAAGCGCCACAAGAATTTTGAACAATAACATTTACATTCAATTTTGAAAAATTGGCCTCGGCCTAGAAGGAAGTCCAAGCCGAGGCCAAAGGGGAGCAAAGGGAGGATAGAAGACCTTTGCTGCTTTGATAGCCTACGACTTCCTCCAAGATCAGCAATGGCTGAAACGCACGTCATATCTGCCCTGCGCGCCAAGCGCGCCGAAATTAGCGGCTACATTCATGACCTAGAAAAGAAGGTCAAACGCATACGCGCCAACCTAGCGCATATTGACGCGACCATCCGGGTATTCGCCCCCAATCTAAACCCCGACACCATCCCGCCCAAGCGCCGCTATAGGCGTACCCGCTACTTTGCCCATGCCGAGCTATCACGGCGATGCCTAGACGCGCTGAGAGCGGCTGATGGCACGCCTATTACGGCTCCAGAGATCGCCAAGGCTGCGATGGCTGATAAGGGCATGAGCGCGGACAGTCGACGAGGACGTTCGCCGCAAGACCAAGCTCGTCGCCATCGTCACCTTGGCCGACGCGAAGCACCTTTCGCAGGAGATCGATCGGGCGCCGGAGGCGCAAGAGCAGATCGCATTCGCCGACGTCGTTTTGCTCAACAAGACCGACCTTGTCTCCGCTGACGAGCTTGCCTCGGTCGAGGCGAGCCTTCGGCGGATCAACCCCTATGCGGACCTGCATCGCACGCGGCGCTGCGATGTCGATCTCGGCAAAGTGCTGGGCCGCAACTCCTTCAGCCTCGACCGCATTCTTGACATCGAACCTGCGTTTCTCACCGAAGAACACGCTCACGAGCACGACCAGAGCATCGGCAGCTTGTCCCTCACCACCGACCGGCCGCTCGACCCTCAGCGATTCATCCCGTAGATCCAAGACGTCACTGCGAATTTCGGGGCGGATATCCTGAGAATGAAGGGCATCATCGCCATGAACGGGGACGACAACCGTTTCGTCATCCAAGGTGTCCACATGTTGATCGAAGGCGATCGGCAGCGTCCGTGGAAACCGACCGAGAAACGCGAGAGCCGGCTCGTCTTCATCGGCAGGGGTTTGCCGAGAGAAGTAATCAGGCAGGGATTTGAGGCCTGTCGGGATTAACGCCGGCCAGGGTCCGGCTAGGTCTATAGACTGAGTCCGCCCCTACAATTATATAGAAACTTCCATGATATACGTGTTCGCAGTTTTGTTCTGACCGGCGCGCCATTTCCTCCTGAAAAACCAACAACTGAGCGTCGGCACACTGTGCTCGTTCCCATAGCGTGCCCATAAGCGTTCCCATAAAGTAGTTTATGGTTGGACGTCGGGCGCGATGCCCGGGAGACCGCGATACTTATTTAGCTTTGGTGGAAGCGTCTGTTCGGTTATCGCGATTCGGCGCTGGTGTCAGCTCTGCCTGTGTCAGTTGCGAGATATCGGCACTTTCAGCGGACTCAAGCGGTTTATTTTCACCACTAGCTGGTGTGTGCAACCGCCGCGAGCCCCATTTCGAGGTCAGCGATGAGATCTGTTTCGGCCTCAAGACCAATCGAGAGCCTCAAGAGGCTATCACTAATTCCGGCGGCACGGCGTGCCTCTGCACCCATGCCGGCATGCGTCATGGTCGCCGGATGAGCGACAAGGCTCTCGATCCCGCCGAGGGACTCTGCAAGCGTGAATATCTCCACTGCCTCTACAAAGCGCCGTACGCCCTCGATGCCATTTGCCAACTCGAAGCTCAGCATAGCACCGAAACCGGACTGCTGTGCCTTGGCGATGGAGTGACCGTTATGAGATACCAATCCGGGATAATGGACGACGCTGACTTGCGAATGCCCTTGTAGAAAGGCCGCTACCGCTGTGGCGGTTTTCTGCTGGCGCTCGACTCGCGGAAATAATGTTCGCAATCCGCGCAGCGTCAGATAGGCATCAAATGGCGCACCGGTTATTCCGGTAATATTCGCCCAGGCGGATAGAACCTCCACATCGCCCTTGTCGGCCGCAACCACCGCACCTCCGACCACATCAGAGTGGCCGTTGAGATATTTGGTGGTCGAGTGAATCACGAAGTCCGCGCCAAGAGTGATCGGCTGCTGCAGCGCTGGGGATAAAAACGTATTGTCCACAGCAATTTTGGCGCCCACATCCTTCGCTCGTGCCGCGACCTTACGGATATCGACCACCCGCATCAGCGGATTGCTCGGCGTCTCAATCAGGACCAGCAAAGGAGACCTATCGAGAGCTGCAGAGAGCGCCATATCATCATTTTGATCAATAAACGCGACATTGAAATGATTCCGGTCACGGCGCGCTGTGAGCAGGCGGTGTGTGCCGCCATAGCAGTCATGCGGCGCGACGACGAGATCGTCCTGCCTCAGCTGCGCCAGCACCAAATCGACTGCCGCCATTCCGGAAGATACTACGACAGCGCCAGCGCCGCCTTCCAATTTAGCCAGAGTGTTGCCGAGAAGATCCCGACTAGGATTGGCGGTACGCGTATAGTCGTAGCCACGCTCCTGCTCGAAGCTAGCGAAAGCGAAAGTGCTTGATAGATAGATGGGCGGTGTAACCGCTCCGAAAGCACTGTCTGTTGCAATACCGTTTGACGCCGCAACGGTCTGCGGTTCCTTTAGCTTTGACATAACTAGGCCTTTCGATGGGGCAGCATGCGCTTGCCAAGTGCACGAGCGAAGCACTCGGTTCCCGTCACTATATTGACCCAATTAAGTTAGGACTCGCCCCATAAATGCGGGCAGTGCCGAGGGGCTTACGGTAACAAACTCTAACAATTTCAATGCGCATGCTGAGTGTGGGGAACCTTTTTCCTTGAAAAGTATCTAGGCTGGGGCTCCCCCTGTGGCAACAGCTGGAAAGGGGCAAACCACACCAACTGTTCCCGGCACCCACAGTCGGTCATCGATGTGCGGCGGACCGTGCTGCCTAAGTATTCTCTTCGTCGGTCACGTAGACCGTATAGAGCCGCTCTTCGGTATCGCTATCCATGCTGTCCTGCAGGAGTGGAACAAGAACACCCTCTTCCTTGTGGACATGTGCCGTTAGTTGCTCGGCGAGTTGCCGGGCAGCCATGCGAAACTCGTTCCAGCCCGGCGGCAAGAATCCCGATGCCGCCGCGACGCGCGCCATCGCAATGATGCGCGAACCGACATTTTTGATTTGTTCGTGTTCCATCGTGAGATGCTGCGCCATTTCGGTATCGCCGGATTGCGCAAAATAGTCGAAGAGATATTTCTCTTCGAAAGCGAAGTGGCGCCATATTTCGTTCTCGAAGGCCACGGCAAGATCAACCAGCAGCGACCGCGCTGCGGTATCGATCGCTTCAGGCGGCTTATTGTTGGCAACAAAGCGCTCCAATTTTTCCAGCAATGTGAGCGTCGCCATATGCTCGTCATGAAGCTTCTGACAGACCTGATTTGAATACATCACTGCGCCCCACGATTCACGGTTTCGGCTCGCGCGACTCGCATGAACTGCAATGCCCGCACGCGCTGCCGCATAATTTCATTACGCATCGCCGCCACATGCAGCGTCAAGAAAAGCAAGAAAAATGCCAGCGCCATCAACAACAGCGGCGTGAGAAAAGAGTGATGAAACATCGGCATGGTGATGCCGCCCAGCGTCGCCGACTGATGCAAGGTATTCCACCATAAGACTGAATATCTGATCACCGGCAGCATCGCCGCACCAGCGAGGATTAGGACTGCCGCGAGCCGCGCGACGCGCGCGAGATGCTCCTCGGTCCAGTGCAGTGCGATCAATCCCAGATACATCAGGAATAGCACCAGGACCGATGTTTGTCGTGCATCCCACACCCAATAGGTTCCCAGCATCGGCCGTTCCCACAGCGAGCCGGTGACAAGGCAAAGCAACGTGAACGCGGCTCCGATCGGAGCCGCGGTTTTTGCCGCGGCATCGGCTAGGGGGTGCCGCCAAACCAGCGTTACGACGGCGGCAATGCTCATCACGCACCAGATCAGCATGATCAACCACGCGAACGGGACGTGTAGGAACATGAGCAAAACAGTGGCGCCCTGTTGGAAATCATCGGGCGCATTAAACGACTGAAGCAGCCCGGCCCCGAACGCGAGAGCCGTCACGCCCGCCAGCCATGGCAGCGAGCGGGTCGCGAGGGAAAGAAACCGGACTGGGCGGGCGGGATCGAGTAAGGACATTTCCCCCGCGTACAGCTTGGCTCCAACGAATACTTTGACGTTAATCAATGAGACTTTGATTTTGGCTGCGACAATTTTGTTTTAGTTATAGTGTATCGAAGTTTGACTTAAGCACGATTTCAATTTGATCTTTATCAAGCTCCAAATAAAGTTGTCGACCTAAATTGTTCGCGGTATTCGCCAAGACCCGCAGTCTGGAGAACGCCGTGCGTCAATCCGATGGGAAGCTCATCCGCGCGTTGCCGCTGTTTCGCAATATAGCGACACCAATTTCGAGAAGCTAATCAGAGCTGCCTTTACTGCAGCTGACGGTCGAGCGGCTATCCGCGTTTTTGCGGCAAAGGCTTGCCTGATTGTATTTATCTTGCGACTAAAACGGGAACGCGTTTGCAGGTACTAGAGTAAATTTCAGTCGGCGCCGAACAGTGCACGCGACCCATCGAAATCACCGATCGGCATAAGAAAGCCGCGATGTTTCCGGGGCAATCGGCTTTTATGACAATCCGGTGACTGATCTGGCTCAATGCAGGCGTCACACCGGCATGCTTTGATACGCGGCGAGTTCAGGGGCGTACCAGACCATGAAATCTCAGATCATCGAGCGGCTTGGGCAAACGGATATCCTGCTGCCGGCGCTGATCGCCGAGGGCCTGGCGGCCAACGATCGGGTGAAGGCTCGGCTGAGCGTCTTGCAGGCGGCAGTGGGTCGCGCTCGGGAGCCACGCGGCGCACGCTTCGACCTGGCGAATGAATGTAGCGCCGCCCGCCTCGATCCGGCGGCGCTAGAAACGCTGGTCAATGGCGCCAGTCTCATAGTGAGCGATCGGCTTGCGGCGCCCGGGCTCGCGAACCTAGAAGCAGCGATCTGGGACGATGTCGCCACCATGCTCCGGCCGATCAAAGCCGCGGATGCGGCCGAGGGCGACAAGGCCCTGGAGCGCCTCACAGCACTGAAAGGGGCGGCTTCGCAGCAAGCCGCGGATACGCTCGAACTGGCGCACATTGCCAAGCTGACCCGGATTTCGGATAGGGGTGGCGACAGCCTGCATCGGCTGGTGATGGACTTGCACAAGGCGTTGAACCGCCTATCCGTGGCGCACGCGGCAGAAGTATTGGCGGGCGCGCATGTGCATGGGCTCAAACCGGAAGACCGCGCCGCAGTCGAGGCCTTCATGCGCGGGGTCGACTCGACCCGCAAGCTGAAATTCAATCACCCGGGACTTGCGACGACTGCGACGCGGACGGGCAATCGTCTCACGATCCAAAACGATATCGGCGAAACTGATGCGCATGTCGTCGTCATAGCCGTCGAAGACGACGATATGACCGTCACCTACACCGATGTTCATTTGGCGCGTGCCAAATTCTTCGCCGGCGAATTTCGGAAGTTTTCCGTGCAATGGAGCGGGCTCGACCGTAAACGCGCGGAGGGGCTCGGCGACGACGGCGTGTTCTACCTCGTCACTGGCCGTTTTCATGCTGCCGGCGACAAGGAACGCGATGTTTTTCTCGAGGCGATCGGCGCCTCGCTAGTCTTCCTGATTGACTGGAACAAGGCGCGCAAGGTTCTGCAGACCTGGGTGTCGAAAGCCGACGCGGCGCGGGTCATCGATTGGGCGGCGCGCCATCGCTTCGGTCATCGCGGCTTCCTCGAACTCGGCGGCAGTGAACTGGTGGCATCGGCGGTGCATCATGCGACGCCGACCCGCATCGGATTCGGTGAGCGGCTCGACCACGCGCTCGGCCGCGACGCGGCAGTCGAGTTCCTCAAGACAGTGCTGCGCGTTTCTGCAGAAGCTCTGCTAGAAGGTGGCTCTGTGCGGCTGGTGCGGGACCGCATCGAAGCCGAACTCGTGCGGCATTTGCAGCGGGTCGATAGCATGCTGCTGGCTATTGTCGTTCGGCAAGCAGGTCTCGCGCGTGAAATCGCGGCCGGGATCGCGCATTTTTTGGCCGAACAGCAGGCGCATCGGCCATTCGACGGGGCGGCCCTGGCGGCGCGGGCGCGGCGCATCGAAGAGAAGGCCGACAAGATTGCCATCGATGCTCGCAACGAGATCGCGCGGTTTGACGCCGATCCGTCGATCGAGCGCTTGGTGAATTGCGCTGAACAAACGATTGACGAACTCGAACAGGCGGCCTTTATCGCTTCGCTGCTGCCGGATGAGATTGCTCCGGAGTTACTCCGGCCGCTGGCCGACGTTTGCAGTGCCGCCATCAGCGGCGCCGAATCCGCCGCATCGGGCGCCACCGCCGCCGCTGACGTGCCGGAAGGTCAACGCATCGATTCCGAAGATGCGCTCGCGGCGGTTGGCCGCCTCATCGAGGCCGAGCACAAGGGAGACGCAGCAGAGCGCGAGGTCACGGCAATCATCTTGCGCGGGCAGTTCGATCTGAAAACGGCGTTATCGGTTCTTGAACTTGCGCGCGCCGTCGAACGGGCCACCGATCAGCTGGCAGGCTTCGGACACCTGCTGCGGGCGCGCGTCCTGGCCGATCTGTCAACATAACTGAGCGGGCTTTCATGCATATCGTGCGTATAGGGGACGGGTCGGCTGCACATCACGCGCTGGATGTCGTCGGCGCCAAGGCATCCAATCTGGCGCGGGTGGCCGCGCTCGGGCTGCCAGTACCGCCAGCCTTTGTGCTGCCAATCAAACTTTGCGCGGCAATCGTAGGCGGCGATCACCATGCCAAGCAAGCGCTGAGCGATGGTCTGCGGGACGGAATTGAATTCCTCGAGGGCGCTACCGGCAAGCGGTTTGGCGACCGGCGCCGGCCGCTGCTGGTGTCGGTGCGCTCCGGCGCGGCGCGGTCGATGCCGGGCATGTTGGATACGGTGCTCGATGTCGGCTGTACGTTGCCAGCGGTGCACGGCCTTGTGCGAATGACGGGCCACCCGCGTTTTGCCTGGGATTGCCGGCGGCGATTTCTCGAGAGCTATGCCAGCGTCGTGATGGGGGTCGCTCCGGCGTCGTTTGCGCAACGGACTGCCGGTTTGGTCGCCGCCGAAGGCGTCGATAGCGAGCAAGCGCTCGACAGCGAGACAACCGAACGCCTAGCCGGAGACTTCCAGCAATTGATCGAGGACGATGACATCGCGGTGTCCGAAGACCCGATGGAACAACTCGAGACCGCAGCCCAGGCGGTCTACCGGTCATGGATGAGCGATCGTGCCAACACCTACCGCCGGCTTGAGCATTTCGAGGATCTGCGTGGCACCGCGGTCACTGTGCAAGCCATGATATTCGGCAATCGTGGCCTCACTTCTGGCGCCGGCGTCGCATTTTCGCGCGATCCTTCTACCGGCGTGGCACAGCCGGTAATTGACATCTTGTTTGAAGCGCAGGGCGAAGATGTAGTGTCGGGTGGCCGCACGCCTGAGACCGGGCAGGCGATCGGGCGCTTGCTTCCCGCGGTCGCGGCCCAATTGCGTGAAACGCTGGCGGTGCTCGAGCGCGAATTCGGCGACGTGCAGGACGTAGAGTTCACGATCGAAGATGGCAAGCTGTGGATCCTGCAAACGCGGTCGGCCAAGCGTACGCCGCATGCGGCGCTCCGCTTCGCCGTCGACTTCGTCAAGGAAGGGCTGTTGACTCCGGCCCAGGCATTGAAGCACCTCAACGGGCTGGACGTCGACAAGCTTGCACGCCGGCATTTTGTCAATGTGCAAGAGCCGGCCGCGCAGGCAACCGGCGCGTCGATGGGTATCGCGGTCGGTCGCGCGGCATTCAATTCGCAAAGCGCGGAGCGTTTAGCAGCCGGTGGCGACCCGATCATCCTGGTGCGGCCCGATACCAGTACAGCCGATGTTGCCGGCTTTGCGGCGTCGGCCGGAATTTTGACGGCGGTTGGCGGCCGGACCGCGCATGCGGCGCTCGTCGCGCGTCAGATGGGCAAGCCTTGTATCGTTGGATGTGCGGCACTCACGGTCGATGTCGCGAGCCGCAGCGCGCGGCTCGGGAAGACGGCGATCAGTGAGGGAGACTGGCTATCCATCGACGGAGAGGTCGGGACGATCTACTTAGGCCGATGCGATATCGTGGTTGATCGTCCCGACGCGGCGCTGGAGGAAGTCGAGCGCTGGCGCAGCAAATCGCATTGAAATCTCTTTTTTAATCGAGTCGGGCCTTTGGCGAGTTGTATGCTTGAAGCCTTATCGGCGACCAATTGATGATTGGGCCGACCGAAACGTTCGAACACTAATTAGTTACACTCAAGCGCTGCATCCTAGTTCTTTGTCGTACCGGTGTCGTACTTCTTTAGGTAGACAGCTGTCGACACTCCTTTAGCGCTTTAGCGCTTTAGCGCTTTAGCTCTTTGCTCGTCGATGTAATGGGCTAGGTCAGAGATATGGACTCCTCGTACCAATTTTTGACTGCGCTCCATTCTTGAAATCGGAAGTTGGATCTCCCCAGCAAGCGTCTTTCTAACCAGCTTCGGTTCCGTAAGGTGTGTGAAATAGTCTCGGGCCACGATCGACAGAGGAATGACCGCGGAATTGTACTGCGCCATCAAGATGAAAAACCTGCTCGGACGTACGTCGCTATGTTGCTGCATATCTACCGCTCGTGTACGCGAAGATCGCGGGGATGAGCGGCGATATTTCCATTCCAACAAGTCGAAATTGCCATTCCCAATCAACGTGGGTAGAAACCCGGATTTGTCGGAATGAGCCTTGAAATCATTACATTATCAGCCAACTCTTAATCAGCGGGTCCCAGGTTCGAGCCCTGGTGCGCCCACCACTTCAACCGAAAACACAGACACTTACGAGGATCGGTCTCAAGTTCTTTTAGAGGGCCAGACTTCGGGTCACACTGGGGTCACAGACCGACAAGAAACGCAGGTGGATAATCTGGCGCGTGGCGCCCAACAATCCGTTTAGCGCCCGCGCCGACAGATCCGCGCCGCTGGAGACCCTCAATCCAGTGAAGGGGTCATGGCAGGACACCTTGGAAACCGGGGCCGCTGCTTCTGCAGCGATTACCTGTCCCGTTTCTTGCGATGGGTATGTCTATTTCTGCTGACGGCACCAATTAGGCGAAGCGATGCCGCGCCGACCCACTGCGTGTCTAGGACGTAAGCACCGCTCCTAGCTCAGGTCACGGTCCCAGGTCGCCTTGAACGCTGCCATCGCTACCTCGCACGTCGCAGCATCCCCATACGGTGAAGCCGTTACACGCCCAGTGGCCGTTATCTGACGTACCACATGTATCTAGATAAACTCGCAGTTCCCTCTGATTGCATCATGTAGCGACCTTAGCATCGACCACGGACAGAAGCGTGAGCCCGGCGGCGTGACGATCACGGAGACAGTTGACATCATCCGGCCCATTACAGACGGGCGCGTACTCATAAATTGAGGTTGGTCAGCAGCCGCTAGTCAATGTCCGGTTTGAGCGCATTACAAACGACGCTATGTCAAAACCAGACGTGGACAACATTCTCCAATCACCTTCCGGCATATCCTCTAATTTTTGTCGGTATGCCGCTACGAACTCCTTTGAGTTTGTCGGTATGCTGCTACGGTTTGCGTGCCTCGATAAACTAGAATGTCATTTTATCTGACAACAAATGTTTATAGCCGCGCGTTCGCCTTAATCCATTTGAAATGCAATCAGTTCATTTCTGCAATGGTGTCCGCCTACCAAGCCGCGGATGTACCGCGAGTAGAAATATGAGCCAGCCTGCTGTTTCAGCTGTTGCGGATTCAAACCACAACAATGGCGTGGTTGCTGTAGCAGACGACGTTCCTGCGGTGGGCCGCGCCGAGTTCATCAGCTTCGCCATCGGCGACGACCAGTATGGCGTCGATATCATGGCGGTGCGCGAAATCAAGGAGTGGTCGAACGTCACGCATCTGCCCAAGCAGCCGGAATACGTTCGCGGTGTGCTCAACCTGCGCGGCGTAATGGTGCCGATCGTCGATCTGCGTTGCCGCTTTGGCGAAGGGCTGACCGAAACCACGCACACCCACATCATCATCGTTGTTCAAATCGATAAGCGGCAGGTGGGTCTGTTGGCCGACCGCGTGCTCGATATCGTCTCATTCGAGAAAGATAAAATCCAGTCAGTACCGCGCGCCTCGCAAGGAGTCGCCGAGGACTTTCTTTTCGGCTTGGTGACCCTCGACAACACCATGATCGCGCTGATCGATCTGCACAATCTGCTGACAGTGCAAGACGGCGATGCAACGTCGGGCGCACGGAACTAAACGCCCGCGCGCCGCGGGTAGGCAATCCGCAGCGTGCGGCGCAGGTCTCGACATCGATTTGAAGGTTACGGGTCAGGGAGACCATTCATGGAATTCTGGAGCAAGATGAATCTGCAGTCAAAATTCACGCTGGTCGTCGGTGCTGGATTGCTAGCGATCGCGCTCTCGGCTGCCGCGATCGTCAGCTACTTCGAATATTCCGGTCTTGAAAAGAAGCTGAAGCTCGCCGCGCAGAACGAGGTCAATTCGCTCAACTCGCTGGTCGAAAGCGCGATGGCACAGCGCTTCGAGGATCCACAGAACGTCGCCATCAAAGTCTTCGACGGCTGGTTTGAAAGCCGCAACCGCGAGCCGGACAGCAAGCTCTGGGCGGTGTGGGGCCAGGGCATCGTCTCCTACATGGCGAAGACCGAGCCGCAGCACACAGCGAAGCTGCCACACGACGCCATCGACAATGAGGTGTTGCGCACCGGGCAGCCGGTCGGCCGCTTTGTCGGCGATATCTACCGCTACAGCATCCCGATCGTCGAGGGCAGCCCGCTGATGAAGCAGCCGAACTGCATCAGCTGCCATGAGGCTGCCATGGGCACGAAAGATGGCGAGGTGATCGCCGTGTTCTCGAGCAGCCGGCTTGCCAGCGACGATTTCATCGCTTTACGCCAGCGTGTCATTTTCCTTGTTGCTAGTGGGCTTGCGTCGATCGTGGCTTTGCTCGCGGCGGTGTGGTTGGTATTTGGACGCGTCGTCGCCAAACCGATCTCTAAGATCACCGGGGTTCTGACCGAGCTCACGAATGATCGGGTCGTCGACGTGCCCTACATCGGCCGGAACGACGAAGTCGGCGCCATCGCCAAGGCGACCGAGGTGTTCAAGCAGTCGATCGCGGAAAAGGTGGTCAATCTCCGCGTTCGCACCGGCCTCGACGCGGTGCGCTCGAACATCCTGGTCGCCGATCAGGACTACAACGTCATGTACATGAACCCGGCATTGCAGGACATGCTGCGCGAGGCCGAGCCCGAGTTGCGCAAGGCCCTGCCGCAATTCGACAGCAGAAAATTAATCGGCGCCAATATGGATTTCTTCCATCGGGACCCGCCGCATCAACGCCAGATTCTGGATGGGCTGACCGGGACGCACGAAAGCTTCTTCACCATCGGAACTCAGCATTTCCATCACATCGTCACGCCGGTGATCGACAAGCACGGCAAGCGGTCCGGTACCGTCGTGGAATGGCGCAACGAGACCGTGGAGAAGGCGACCGAAAACGAGATCGCCGACATCGCCAAGGCCGCGGTGGCCGGCGACTTCTCTAAGCGCGTCTCGCTCGAAGGCAAGAAGGACTTCATGCTCCATCTTGCCAAAACCATGAACTCGCTCTGCGACAATGTCGCGGGTGTACTCAAAGATCTGGTGCGGATGTTCGGCGCCCTCGCCAACGGCGATCTCACCCAGCGTATCGCTGCCGACTACCAGGGCAATTTCGCTATCCTGAAGGACAACGCGAACACCATGGCTGAGCGTATTGGCTCGACGATCGCCGAGATCAAGGCGTCGGCTGCTGAAGTCACCAACGCGTCGGCGGAGATATCTACCAGCACGACCGACCTGTCGCAGCGCACCGAAGAACAGGCGGCCAGCCTGGAACAGACCTCGGCGTCGATGGAGGAAATCTCCGCGACAGTAAAAAGGAATGCTGAGAACGCCCAAGTTGCCAACCAGTCGGCAGCCAGCACCCGCGACGTTGCGGAACGCGGCGGTCAGGTGGTCGCCAAGGCAGTCGAGGCAATGGCTAAGATTGAAGAGTCCTCGCGCAAGATCTCCGACATCATCGGAGTGATCGACGAGATCGCTCGTCAGACCAATCTCTTAGCACTTAACGCGGCGGTGGAAGCCGCCCGCGCCGGCGAAGCAGGCCGCGGTTTTGCGGTGGTTGCTTCGGAAGTGCGCAGCCTGGCGCAGCGCGCCTCGCAAGCCGCGAAAGACATCAAGGACCTGATCGTCAACTCGAACGGTCAGGTCAAGGAAGGCGTCGATCTGGTCAACCGGGCGGGAGCCTCGCTCAGCGAGATCGTCGACTCGATCAAGAAGGTGGCCGACATCGTCTCGGATATCGCCAATGCAACCTCCGAGCAGGCGACCGGGATCGAGCAGGTCGGCAAGGCGCTCACGCAAATGGACGAGGTGACGCAGCAGAACTCGGCTCTAGTCGAGGAGAATGCCGCGACCGCCAAGACGCTTGAGCATCAAGCGCATGCCATGGATCAGCGTGTTGCATTTTTTCAAATCGAAGACGCTGTAGCTGTTGGACAAAACACGCGGCCGATCGTCACGAAACATGCGGCTTCGCTGTCGCCGGCGCGCCGACCGATGGCGAAGAAGCAGAAGTCGGCCGAAGCGGAGGGTCAGCCGGCACTGGCGCCCAAGCGCGCGGTCGCGAGCCACGGAGGCGGACCGGTTGGCCACATGCAGGCCGCGCTCGCCACGGCTATCAAAGAAGAACCGAATTGGAAGGAGTTCTAGCGCTTGGAATGAGTTGAGATCGGTCGCAACAATTTGTTCTCAAGGTTGCGGCCGATCATCATATTTATTTTTCGCGGCGTCCAAACTAGGGCCTTGCTGGCACGGGCGCTTTCGATCTCTACCTCAAGGCAATAACCCGGACTCCGAGAACGATGAGGGGCTAGGTCGCGTCGACGACATTCTCCAGTTTACAATTTGCATGTAACGATCTGTTTTCAAATGAAGCCAAATGCATCCGTTTACATCAAAACCATTGATTGCATAAACGAGATCGCGCCGGACCTCCGGCGTGATGTGAAGGTTGGGAGGGCGAACAGCACGTAATGCAGAGCCGGTCGATCCGGCGATCGGGACAACCCACTTGTGCCAGCGCATTGTCGAATGCGTGCTTGTGACCGGGACCTGATCCGCGGAGGGCATTATGGCCAGCGGCCTCGTGTGCCGCGCTTAAAGGCCGAACACACGGCTGCACCGACCAATGCTGCAAACGTGAAGAAAGCTCTTGCCAATCCGGAGCCGTCCACACATGGCACAAAGCGGGCATTCCAGAGAGACCGGCAATAGTCCGCTTTTGGGGCAATCGTTGGAGGCTTGAATTCTCAAGTCTCGAGCAAAATTAGTTGCTATGCACCTACCGAAGCGATTCCCTGGGGCAACAACAATACATGCTCAACTTCGGGAAACCGTGTTGGTTTTTCGGATCGCTAGCCACCGATGCACGTGGCGTAATGCGGGAACTCTGCGATCTTCTGGCAGGCGTGCGTACCGCGGCGGTGGGGAAGCGCCGACAAGACGCTCCAGGGCCAACGATTTCTTGCCTTCGCGTTAGGGTTTCACGCCCGCGACGGGGCGCCAAACCACTCTATCCGGGGGGCTTCGGCTGCTCCCGCTTCGAAGATGCTGTGTCGGGCATCCCCGGTGCGCCGGCAACATGAACCTGATCGCCTGATGCGATCTCATAGCTGCTCCGTCGGATCAACAACGAACATCATCCCCGCGACGCTTTGGCTCCCAGAGCGCGCGACCGCTTCGGTTTCGGACGCTCACGCGCTTATTGGCTTTCGCAGTCCAAGCTGAGCACGGGTCGCTTAACGAGATCACCTTCGAGAGATTGCGATCAGCCTCGGGATTCTCGTCGTCGAACCTCGCAAGGAACTCCGCAGCGGCCCGCCTCTGCCCGTTCCGGCAGCGACGGCGAGCGACCTGCTGCGCCATAATTTTCGATTGCCGTAGTCTAGGCCGACGTCCGCAAAACGCGCTAATTACCGATCAATAGAACCGGACCTCGCAGTTGAGATTGTCGCATTCAAAACAATATTCAACCCTCGGGCTTGCGCGGCCGGTAATTGTCGGGGACATCGATCCGCTTAGCCGCGCTATATGCGCTAGTTTCAGTGCGCAACAAGCTTGTGATCTCGTCGATGAAATTTCCGATTGTCCACTCTCCACCCGTGCGAGCATCTCGGGCTGGGAGCCCGGTCATTATCAGGAGCACGTCGCGATCGGCAGGGACAGTCATTTCCAACAGCTCGGCACGATCCTTGTCGCATCGTTTGGCTAATTTTTCCGCATAATGCACGTCGCTGAGGAACGCCATCATGACCAGCCCGTAGGAAGTCATGCGTAGGGCGCCGAGTTCCTTGCGCGCCTTTTGCCATGCCCTCGCTGCCAGAAAGGAAGATAAATAGGGGTCGGTTCGCGCGGTCATCGCTCGTAACCGGAGCTCGGGATCTGTAATCGCAAACGTACCGGATGGCAGCCGCGTCACCGCCATTGCAAGCTCAGGGTAGCCTGCTTCTGTCCCATACAGAGCGAGGTCCCGAAGCCAGTTCGCAGAGCCGTAGGCATAAGGTCCACCGACCGGCGCATCGGGGTCGGTCCCCGCGCTGGCGCCGTACACATTGGCCGCATACTTTGACCGAGCGGCGAGCGCGAACAGAAATGCCGGGTTCGTGTGGGTCGCTTGCGCCGCGGCGGCGAATGCGACGGCAAATTCGGCGGGAACGGTTTCGCCGCGCCTAATCTCCAGGCGGCCGGCACCATCAGCAGACAAGGGCGGCAGAAGCGGCGACGCTTGCCGCGCCGCTGCAGGAAACGCCAAAACGGAAAGCAGGAGTGCGAAGGTCGAAGCTCGAAATAATGAATGCTTCATGGGGCATCGCTCCCATATTTAAAATAGTCATACAATTGCTAAGTGCAGTTTTCGCTAAGGAAATCGGTACAATTGTCGACGCGAACGGCCTCACGTGCCTTCGACCCGCTGTGTCAGCACGCTAAGCTGCTGATCCATTTAGCAGCGAGGCATCCTCTTGTGCGCTTATTCACACGCAGCTAACAGCTGCTCCTCCGCGTGGCCAACGTCGTCGACGTCGATTCGTTCACGCTGCTATCATCGAAGGCCACATCCCGATCGAATTGCTAAATTAACGAATCCCGACTGGAGTCACGCAGTTAAGCCACGGAATCGCTGAAAGTTCGATTGCTCCCAAGTGTTGGCGTCACTTCGTGACGCTAGATTACGCCCGCCGAGACGAAAAAGAGTTCTCAGTGGGTCCTTTTCGTCAAGACTTGGTTTTTGCCAATTTGGCAAATCGAGGTGCCGCAGTGTCTTTGAAAGGCCGGATTTTGATGCGAGTAGACCGGGTCTTTAGATCGGAGAAGCAATGATGGTCATTTCTAATGGCCGACCGGCGAGCGTCACCTGGGATTACGATCGGGTCGAATTGATTGCTGACGGCATCGTCCATGCAATCGGGGTGAGCCTTGGAGTGGTTGGAGCGATCGTAATCGTCACCGTTGCGGCCAATTCGATGCACACCGCCGATATGTCATCCATCGTGATCTACTCCATCGGTTTGCTCTCAATGTTCGGTTTCTCTGCCGCTTACAACACATGGCCAATCTCCCACGCCAAATGGGTTCTACGCCGCTTCGATCACTCCGCCATCTATGTGATGATTGCTGGAACTTACACGGCGTTCATCGGGCAGATGAGGGGCGACTTTGTTTCGATCGGCCTCCTCATCGGTGTCTGGTTGACGGCGGTTGTCGGTGTTACTCTTAAGTTGTTGTTGCCTGGTCGGTTCGATCGTCTGGCCGTTGTTCTCTACCTCATTCTTGGCTGGAGCGGCGTGGTCGTTTACGAGCCGGTCGCAACAGCTCTCCCGAGCGTGAGCATTTGGCTCCTGGCGGCAGGCGGTGCGCTTTACTCAGCGGGCGTCGTGTTCCATGGATGGCAGAGCTTACGGTTTCAGAATGCGATCTGGCACGGCTTTGTACTGGTCGCCGCATCTTGTCACTATTCGGCCATTTTTTATTGTGTGGCCTAAGGGCAAGCGTGAAAACGGCCATCAAAATGCAGCATCTGTTGTATTGACGCCGATGCCATGTAAATAGGCGTTGTTGGTCAGGATATGCCGTATGAATGTTCTCGCGGCCATCTCGCCTGGGCTAAAGATTCTCTTCGAGCGAGTCGGCAAACCGGAAGTTATCAATCGGCCTGAATTTCTTCAGTTCGGCAGGACGGGGGCGGTCATCGCCTGCAATCACGTCGGCTGGGCGGACAGCCTATGGATGGCCTATGCCGTATACCCAAGACAACTACACTATATGTCAAAAAAGGAATTGTTCGGCCCAACGCTATCACGTTGGGTCTTGACGCATGGCGGTTCCCTTCCGATTGACCGCGCCGACCCGTCACCAAGTTCAATCAAGACCGCGGTCGACATGCTGCAGCACGGCGAAATCATCTTGATCTTCCCGAGTGGCACGCGAAGCGAGGAAAATATCACCTTCAAGCGCGGCGCCGCGACTATCGCACTTCATGCCCGGGTTCCACTTGTGCCCGCTTTCTTTCAGGGCCCGAAGCAGATGCAAGTCGCGCATCTCCTACACCGACCCCCCATCCGGATAACATTCGGGTCACCGATCCCAACAGCAGAGTTGCCGTTTGTGAAGGGAGCGACGATTGATCTCACGCGCCAGCTTCAAGTAGCAATCGGCGAATTACGATCAATCGCGGGCACTAAGTTGTCCGCTGCATAGCCTTAGGCACATTTATGGCTGGTGACCGAAATCGCTTTGCGTCATGGGCAATGGATCGACCGCGCTCATGATCGCCGTCCGCGATAAAACGCGTCGCTTGTAAAATCGCTTAGTTCTTTTTGTCGCTTTTCAGCCGCCAGAGCTGATACCCGGCGCTGCCGATCACAGTCTCGATTACGTCGCGCTTGAGATTATGTGGCGGGGCTGCATCCGGACGCACAACTCCGGTCGCATGCCATGGGCTGAATTGCCTCGGCAATTTGCGGCCACTCCGGTCGTCCGAAAATGCATGCAAGCCGTGGCGCGTGTCGGACTTGAAAATATAGAATTGCATGAACGGTCCCTTCGCGGACACTGATCCGCTCGGACACGCGATACGGACATCCCAGGACGCCGGGTTTTAAGCTTGAGTGGCCGAAATTGTGGAAAGCAGTGTCAGATTTTGCGTTGCACATTGATTTGGCTCAATGCACCAATAATCCTTTCGACCAACAAGGCAACAAGCAAATCTGTGGATACTGGAACCCTGAATTAGGGGCGATCCGGTCCCTAAGCTGCAGTGTCGGTCTCTCTGCGGGCAAAAAAAATTCCAAGGAGATGCAAATGAAAATAGATAGCAGTTACTACGACGACGACGCGCCATTGAGCACCCCAGCAGAACGGCTGGCATTGCTGTCTGTAATAGTTGGGATGATGGGTCTTGCAGTCTGGCTATATGTTTTTTGCTAATCAATCCATGCAGCCTGGACAGAACAGGGCGACCGGGCCAAGCGCCAGCCTTTGCAGGTAAGAAGCGCCCAAGGAAGTCCCCGATGACTATGCAGGGCGATCATCAAGGCTCCTAGGCTGACCTGACGACCAACTCGCCGATAACTTTCTCGGCATGCTGTTCATGGCAACAGCTCGTTACTGGCTCAAATGTGGCCACGCGGCCTAGAAGCGGCCTTTTGTTTGACTTAGATAAACGAAAAGCCCCGCGCACGTGAATGGCGGGGCTGAGTTCGCAGCGTAGTGCTGATGCAAGCTGCGAAATTCAAAGAGCTGTTATTTGACGGCCCCCTAGGAAATCGGCAGGTGACGCAGGTATATTAGCGTTGATCTACATCATGGACGGCGCGCCGGACAGGATGATAAGGGGGTCATACGCATAAAACTTTTGGAGGTCATGCTATGTTCGCCAGAATGCTCTCCACAGACACGATCCGCGCGTCCGCGAAACCCCTAGCTGCGTTCGCCGTCTCACTCGTCTTCGCCGTTGCAACATTACCAGCGCTTGCCCAGCAGCAGGGGCAGGCAGCGCCGAACGTCCCCGCCGCGCCTTACGGTTACAATCACATGATATGGGGCGGGCCGGGATGGGGCTGGCATCCCTTCACGGTAGTCGGCCCAATCTTGGTGCTGTTCTTCGTGCTGCTCGCCATCATTGGCATGATGGTCATCTTCGTGTGGCTAGTGCGCTGGGCGACCCATGGCTATCCGTTTTATGGCCACGGCTTGCACCATGGACATGGTGGGTGCCCCTGTTGCGGCGGTGCCGGTCACGGCCGCGCCGCCCTCGACGTTCTTGATGAGCGCTTTGCCAAGGGCGAGATCGACAAGGCCGAGTTCGAGGAGAAGCGCAAGCTGCTCGGCCGGTAACGTCGGAGGAGGGTCTCCTCCCGGTCGTCATATGAAAAACCCCGCACACGATGTGTGGCTGAGGATGTTGCTTTGCTGCCCAGCCTGAAAGTTCAAAGAGTTGTTATCGCTTGCCGCAGGTCTTTAGCCGCCGAACGTTTGTTTTCGGCGCAGGCTCCTCGTTCTGCGCCTGGGCTTCCTTAGCTAATCGAAGCGCCCTCAAATGTGCGGTCTTTTCGCGAATGGCGAGAACTTGAGCTTCATATTCGGTCATCGCCTTTTGACCATCTAACGCGCGCTCTTCCTGTTTGAAGCGTGCCTCTGCCCGCTTCTTCAGGGCTTCCTTTGAATTCGTCGTCACAATCATCTCCTTTTCGGCGCGTCTGTTCCGACACAACCCCTTTCATTCCGGTGTTGATTGAAGCTGCTACGAGCGCAGAAATGCGGCCCTATAGCGCTGACGCAGAACGTATATATGCACGAAATGATAGGAAAAAAGCCCCACGCATAAGCGGCGGGGCTGGAGTTTGCAGCGTAGCTCGGGATGCAGAGCCGCGAAGTTCAAAGAGCTATTATTAATTGCATCTAGGCGATCTGGGGCTCACAATTGATTGGCAATTCGTAAGCTCGGAATCGCAGACCCATGCATCCTTGGCGAACCATTCGTGGTTGTTGGCGCACAGAGGACAGAGCGTTCGACTGAAAAATACTGGCGTGGAATGGAAGGTCGCGCGGTCAACCCGGATACCAGTGGAAATGGCTCGGCGCGTTTCGGGGCAGCTGATCATGACGATACCCATGTGACTTCCTTCCTTTGTAGGCGTTAGCATCAGGTATCGGGCCTGTGCGAAGGAATGATGAAACCACAGTGGCAATTTCGGGGCTTTGTCGCGCTGTCCGGAAGGTCAAATCTATAAAATGAATTGCGGAAGATTCGTACCTGGGCGCGCGTAATCTCGCGCCCCGCCGACTATTGAAGCGCTCACGCGCGCTACCTAAATAGCAGGCAACGGCCGAATGCCCCCCATCGGCCATCGGCGCGCGCGCCCTAACGCCCCCCAGCCCCAAGCCGCGTGCGCCACCCTTTGTTCAACATCCTGCTTGCTGCCGTACCCTTTACTACGGCAGGGCTGATTATCACTGTGCGGCTCAGGTCGCGCTGCCGGCGTCGGGGATTGCCTCGGGTTCGACGGTGAAGGCGGCAGCCCTCGATAATCCCCGTGACATTACGATCGCGTCCGCACGAGATTCGAGACGAGGCGCGTTCCAAGCGACCAGGCGGCTCCCGGTACACGATGGCTTGCTGCGATAACGGCCTCAACCGCGTTGATGATTCATTTGCAATCCGAATCTGAAATCGTCGCCGGCGGCAAAACCTTCACATGTGTGTACCGAAAACTCTATTCGTATTGATTAGCCGAAGGAATCACCTAACGTCAGCGCACCATGCCTGCGCTGCTGGGTATCGTAATTTCCGTGTTAGCCGCGCCATTCAAGTCGCAGAGCCGGCTTGAAGCCGAGAATGCGGCGCTCCGACATCAGTTGATCGTTCTGCGGCCCAAGGTGCACGGCCGGGTTCGGCTCACGAACAACGACCGCTGGTTCTTGATCCAGCTTTATCGCTGGGTTCCTTCAATCCTGAAGGTTCTCACGATCATCCAGCCGGAGACCCTCGTGCGTTGGCATCGGGCGGGCTTTCGCTGCTATTGGCGTTGGAAGTCACGCCCGCGGGGATGGCGACCGCAGATCGAGACAGACCTCCGTGCATTGATCCGGCAGATGAGCGTCGACAACCCGCTTTGGGGAGCGCCGCGTATCCACATCATGATAAAGACGACCGGCGCTCAAACGGCAGCGCTGGAAGAACTAAGAAAAGTGGCCAAGCAATATTCTGACGATATGTCACGCGTTTGTGGCGGCGAGAATCCAATGAGTTTGCCGGCAAAACTGGCGACAGCCGAAAAGCGTCTTGATGCGACACTTGCTGGTGCCCGTAAAATTAAGCACGTCGCCGAGAAATTTTACGCTACTCTGAATGACAAGCAGAAAGCGCAGGTCAACAACCTGGTCGATTGGCCGGTCTATGAAAACTATTGTGGGAATCGCTTGTCCGGCATCGGCGAAGGTCAATCCAACGCGTGAATAATTTTCTGAGCGTATTGGATCTGAGGGCGGATAAGAGCTAAGCGTCGCTTTGATTTTCGTTTTGACCCCATTGAGTAAAAGCGGCAGGTCGTCAAAAATGTTAGGGCCTCCGCTGGAGGCTAAGAATATAACTTATAACCTCGTCTGTCTCATAATCAGCAAGTTGCTCGTTTGGCATTCCTGCTGCGCCAGCTATTTTTGCGTGTGTCGTGGCGAGGAAATTCTTGAGAGAATCCGCCGTCGCCCCAGGCCTGTTGGCAATTGCATCAAAACTTGGACCTGGGCTGCGCAAAATAGGCGGCGTTTTTTGATCCGCTGCAACTATATGACATGCGGCGCAGACCAAAAGTGCGAAATGGTGACCGCGAGATACGATTGCTTCCTGCGAAACAGCATATGCGCTTATGCAAATTGTTATTGCGCTGATGATTAAGACGGATGCGACCAGCGATATGATCTTATTTAGGTGAAGGTTTTTGTGTTTATGCTTTGAAAGCATGCCACAATCCTCCTTCCCGCTAGGCGGCACCACGTTACTTCTGTATGGAATGGACAGGTTCATTGGACAAGCATAAGTATTTCCATAGACTTCATCATGGCTCACTGGCTTTCCAACTTGGATCTGGGTCGTATTGCGTGACCGCCGCGGCGATGCGACTCGTTTCAGGGCCAAGGTTTTTCTGATAGACGATGCCGTCCTGATTAACGACAAAGGTCATGATGCCGGAATCGCCATGGGTTGCCGGATAGGCGATTAGCGCGAAGCCGCCGGTCATAACGCCGTTGACGACATAATTCTTGGCCCCGCCTGGCGCGTTCTTCCCCTGTTGGGTGAGAATTTGGAAATAGTACCCGTAATAGGGCCGTGGCTTTGCGTGCGGGGTGCCAGGGCTATACCCGGCCGCCCGGGCGCGGGCAATAAGTAGGCCTAAAGGGCTCTCTTCTTCGCCGGGATTGACGGGCCAATAGAGTCCATTGTGCTGTCCGTCTATGCTCATGAAGTGCTGCGCATATTCGGCGGAGCCGTCCGGCCGGAGGTGCTTGGCGGCGTATTCGCGCTGAGCGACGACATAAGCGCGGCACACTTCAATGACACTGAGTTCGTTGTGGCCGATCCGCCGATTGAGAATCTCTTCCACGCCTGCCTTGGTGTCGAAGCGCCAGCCGGCCTGTTGGCGGACCAGCGGAATCGGAAGAGGCCACTCCTCTTTGCCAACGATCAGGATCGCCTTGTCCTGACCGTTGAGCTCGAGCTTGTGTGCTTCGTCATAGGCGGCAACGAACCGGCCCCTGCCGCGTTTGTCGGCGACGGGATCGCCGGAGTGGATCAGCTTTGCGCCCTTCGGCCCTAGGAGGGCGAGAAGTTCGCGCATTTTATTGGCGCGGTTCGCCGCAATCAGTGCATCGACCGCCGCCGCAGGGGTGGCGAAGGTCTTCTGTTGTATCGCGGTGGCCGCCATCGTAGGCAGATCGGGAATCGCCATGAGGCCGGTCGCTGCGGCGATGAGCCATAGCCCGACAAAGAGCGTGCTTCCTGTATTATTTCTCACGATTGAGCCTCACCTTCCTGAAACCGTGGCTGCTTTATCGACGGCGGCCGCCACCACCGCCGCCACCGCCACCATGAGAGACCGGTGCGGGCGCAGCATGAAAGCTTGGGGCGGGCGCCGCGCGAATGCTTGGTGCGGGCGCCATCCGGCTGGAAAATCCGCGGGCCGCTTCACCACGTACACGCGCGCCAGATCCAAAAGATTCGAAGGCGGGTGGCGCTCGGCGCTGCGGCGCCGACGGGACCGCGGAAGGACGTCCGACCGCGGCGGGCGCATGTCCGACCGAAGGCGCAGCGGGCCTGACTTGTGGCACGACCGCGGGCGCCGGAGCGAAGCCGCGGAAGTCTCGCCGTGCCGCTGCAGCTGCGCCTTGAAACCGTGCCGCCGTCGCGGGATTGCGATAGGGCACGCCATGGCGATGGGTTGGATCGTGCTGCCAGATGTCGCCGGGCGGTTCACGCCCGCCGTGGAAACGTTGGAATCGGTCGTGGTCAATCCGAATGTGGTGACGACGCCAGTCGAAGGAACCCCATGCCCAGAAACCGAAAGGCGGATAAATGCCGGCATCAAAGGCAAGGAAAGCATCCGCCGGCAAACAATTGCCGGCCCAGGTTCCGAAATAGAAAGGTGGGTAATCAGGATCGGGCCAAGGCCCGTAAGCGCACCACGGATTATAGGCCGGTATATAGACGATCTCCGGATTCGCCGGCTCGATCATGATCTCCTGATCCTGAGTTGAGATCGTCTGCTGCGGCGTCGAGGCGAGCGAGCCCGCGGCTTTGGCTCGCTGGCGAAGACGCTGAACCGCATCCATGACGTCCGCCTGTTGCGCGAGGAACGCGTCGCCGAGTTGCTCGGTCCATCCAAGATTGCTGTCCATCATGTGCAGGAGCTGGGGGAATGGAACAAGCGACTTTACACTGGGGTCCCAAGGCTCCTGCTGCAACACCGCCGTCAATGCGTCACCCTTAAGCGCCGTATTGACGGGAATCTGTAGCCAGCGGTCTGCTTCGACGACCTCGAGCGGGTAGGTCGCGGCCATCATGATTTGCGCGACGAGTGGATCGGGGTGGAGCGCAATGGGTGCGACCAGTTGATCCAACTGCTCAGCGGTGAGAGCTGGACCGCTCGGTACAGCCGGCGCTGGCTGTGGCGCCGCCGTCAGCGGAATGAGGACCATAACGGCAATGATACCCGCCATCACCGCGATGAAGTTGGCCTTCATATCCCACGCAATCCTTTACGATGTGATTTTTTGTTGGTCTGAGCGTTGGAGCGGCGAGGACAAGCGAGATTGAGGACCTGTGCCAACATCGCAGCCTCGTTCCGCTTAAGGCCGGCCGCGACATTGCGGCTAAGCGTAGAGTTGTAAACGGTCCATTCCCCAGGATTGCGCGTCGCGGCAATGACATAAGTGGATGCAAGCGCCTCTGCACTTGGCGCGAAATGAGCCAAGGAGATCGAATCGTTATCACCCGTCTGGAATGCCGGCTCCTCGCGGCCTCTTTCGAACCCGATGACCCGCCCCAGCACAGAAACGAGCCGTGACATGAATCGTGGCTTCATGGGACAGGACCTTCGTGTACAAGGCCTGAATTGCGTCGCCGCCTTTAGCCGAAGTGGAATATTAGACTTAGCCTTCGGTCCTGCCGCTTTGATCTGTATCAACGAAGCAACGGTCTTATGCCGCATGCTTTAACCGACACGGGTATATCGAGTTCCAATCGTCACACCTAAAGACGTTATGTGAGATCGCTCGGCAAACGGGGAGAATTTATCGGTGTCGCAGAAACCCGAATACGAAGCAGGTAGCGCGATCCCGGGCCGGTCCTGATCGCTGCAAAGCGGCGCGATCTCGCCGTCAATCCGCTCCCAGTCGATCTTGGCTGTAGCTGCACCAGCGCACACTTAAATTTGGTGACCTGACCAGGTGTCGTTTGATCCCGATCAATGCATGATGACCGCTTACGGTGTAAGAAGAAAAATCAATTCCAGGCGTGGATGTTGTGCACGTCAGCATTGAAAGCGGCGAAGCGAAGCGCGCTCGAGTGCATTGCAACGAAGAGCCGCGGGTAAGGGCCCCATGCGTTTGAAAATGATTGCCACTACGCTTGCCGTTGCCGCAGCCGTCGTCATGCTGGTTGCACCGGCGGATGCGGCGGCTAAGAAAAAGCGCGCAGTCACCGCAGCGGGGCATACGATGTTCGTTAGCCGTGACGAAGAAGGCCGTACCCGTGCCCGCATCATCATTCAAAAGCGGTCCTATCTCGATCCCGGCACTGAAACATTCCCGGGCGAGAACCTCGGCAACAACAACTATGTCCAATCGCCCAACCACCGCGCTGATGACGTACTCGACAACACAGCCTTCGGCAGCAACCAGTCGCCGCTGCCCGGTCCGTTCACGCTGCCGAGCAAGAATAATCCCTGGTTGCAGTTCTAGTTGATAGAGGATTGCGGCCAAGAGACCGCTAGACGAGGCGGCCACTCGGCGCGCCTGCGCAGTTTGCCGAGGAGGGCTGTTTGTCCATCGGATCAGCCGAGAGTAGGGTCGCTGGCCGCCGCTCTCGGCGGGCTGGGCTCGCTGGTCTTCACCGCGGGCATCGGCGAGCACGCCCCCGAGATTGGGCGGCGAGTGTGTGAGCAAGCCGTATGGCTCGGACTGCGATTCGACGAAGCGGCGAACGCCGCCGGTGGTTCTAGAACTCACGACAACCGGCAGTAAGGCCTCTGCGTGGCTCAAACCCGATTGATCTGCCGGGCCGCTGGCACCTCCAGGTGATCACGCACCGAGCAAAACGTTGCTGCTGCTACGGAGTTTGCACGAAAGCTAACCCAAGCAAAGGATTTCCAAGATTTTTGGCGGATTCAAACCGAATTCATGCAGACGCAATTGAAAGCGTTCGGCGAGCAGGCGAAGGACTTCGGCGAGACCGCGACTAAAACGGCGACGGGTACGTTCAAGGATATCTCGTCCTAAGCAGCGAAGCGGGAAGCGCATGGTTTGCGCAATCGGATTTCGGAGAGACCGCCGCGTTGGCGGTCTTTCTGTATGCGCCATTGGTCCTTATTAGCACCTCACCGGTTTGATCTATCACAATGCGGTGCAATTTGAACGAAGGCATATTTTCTGCGAAAATTTAACTTTAGTGAAGGAGGGCGTCATGTTGCGGCGATTTATGATTGCCATCGCGACCGTTGCTGCGCTCGGCATTTCGTTTGGTGCAACCAGCGCCTCTGCCGCGCCGCATGGGCATGCCGGCGGCCATGGCGGTGGCCATGGCGGTTATCGCGGAGGCGGTGGCTGGGGTTGGGGCGGCGGTTGGGGCCCGTATTGGGGACCCGATTACTATTACAACGAACCGGGTGACTGCGGCTGGGTGCGCGTGCGGGTTTTGCGCAATCATCATTGGGTGCTGCGGCGCGTCTGGCGCTGCTGGTAACGCACAAAGTACCTGATCGGATTCGGAGAGACCGCCGCGCGGCGGTCTTTCTGTTTTCGCGACTAGGTATGCTAAGAGTGGTTCCACCTTCACAAATTGTGTGTCGGTTCATCTTGCGTGACGTGATTTTTCAATGGGCTTGCCGCTGTTCAATTGGTCAGCCTCGGGAAGCTCCTTCTCTTGCTTCGCCATCTCTAGACAGGTGAGCAGCTCGACATAGCTCGGGCCGCCTCCTACCGTCACCAATCGTACGCAACGTACCTGATCAGACGGCGTAAACTGGCTCCATTCCTTCTCGAGCGTAGCGCGGGCATTGTTTTCGTCGCGCTCGCAGGCTGCCGTGTCGCGCGTGGCCATGACGGCAGCTGCACCGGCAGAGCGGCAGCTCGGGCCGATGTCGAATTTGGGGGCCGAGTCAGCCGCCAGAGCAATTTGAGAATCGAGCAGAAGTACAGCTAGCAATGCTGTCACGCGGATGAGCATGAGCGTCATGATCTGTGACCTTTCGCCTCCAGAAGAGGGCACACTCACAAGTAGCCTTTGAACTCCAACGGTGCACTCTAAAATATTAAAAAGGTTAGCCCTGTTGTCCCTTGATCGGCGTCAATGCGCGGTAGCGCTTATGGTGCAAAGGAGGCATTATGTGTAACATTGCTCTGATCATTGCTCTGATCGCAATTGCGGCAGTCGTCGTATCCCTGCTGGTCCTCACCAGGCCGGCGGGGGCGGGGATCGAATATCCTTGGTGTGCCCAATATAGTGCTGGGAGCAGCGGTGGCGGCCGGAATTGCGGCTTCTCCACCATCGAGCAGTGCCGCGCGACGATCAGCGGAATGGGCGCGGCTTCTGCGAGCCAAACCTGTTCTACCCAGGCTCGGCTAGCGCGACTTCAAAGAGCAAGAGCAAACGTGAGCATGCCCGATGAACGTATATCAGGCGATAAAGATGCTACTAAAATGGCTGGTAATCGCTGATGCGATTATCGGATTCAGTGCGTGTGGGTTCGCCCAAGACAATGATTCCGGCAAAGCAGAGTATCAATCCAGTTGTGCTGCATGCCATGGAATGAATGGAAAGGGGGACGGACCACTTAGTGGAGAGCTAAGAACGACACCTTCTAATCTAACCCTGCTGGCCAAGAACAATGGCGGCGTATTTCCGGCCAAAGTGCTGTACGAGATTATCGATGGACGAAAAACAATTAGAGCGCACGGCAGTTATGAAATGCCAGTTTGGGGAAATGTGTTTTCACGTGAACCGAAATTCGCTCAAACCCGCATTTTAGCGATAGTCGACTATTTAAAGATCATACAGGTAAAGTAACGGCATATTATGTAAATCAGTCACCATTAGACCCGCAGTGACATGACGGGTGCTCCGCCTTGAACGCCGCCTCGCTTCCTCCCGCGTTGCCGCGTATGCGCACAATTGTCGTGGTTTGTATTGAGCTAAATCAAAAGCGCTTAACCGCACCGTGCGATCACTTCCCGCACTCCAGCGTAGGTTAATCGGGCCCTGTGACTGAAGGCCGATCTTGAAATTTTGGCTTCTCACAATTTTGTGGAACCTTCCAAGACCTCAACTGGCAGGAGCGTGCGATGAAAGCCAAGGATATCATGACGCGGCGCGTGATCTCGATCGGCCCCGATGCGAGCATTTTAGAAGCAGCGCATCTTATGCTTCAACATAGAATCAGCGGACTGCCAGTTGTCGATCCCGCCGGTGTCCTGATCGGAATTGTCACGGAAGGCGATTTCCTGCGGCGTGCGGAAACCGGAACGGAACGGCGCAGGCCGCGCTGGCTCGAATTTGTGTTGGGCCCGGGCCGGGCTGCCGCGGACTTTACTCATTCGCATGGCCGCAAGGTCGGAGAGGTGATGTCGGACAGCCCATATTCGGTTTCTGAGGACACCAAATTGGACGAGATCGTCAGTCTGATGGAACGCCACAGGATCAAGCGCGTTCCGGTCACCCACGACGCGCATTTGGTCGGCATCGTGAGCCGAGCCAATTTGATGCGCGCCATGATTTCCATCGCGCGATCTGCGCAACCGCCTGCCCAGAGCGATCTCGACATCCGAAGTCGCATCATGACCGAGATGGACACCCAGAAATGGGCGCCGGTCGCACTTGTCGAAGTCACGGTCAACAAGGGCGTTGTCGATCTCTGGGGCACGATCCTGGACGAGCGCGACCGGACGGCTCTGAAGGTGCTTGCGGAGAACGTTCCGGGCGTCAAAGCCGTAAACGATCATATGGTTTGGGTCGAGCCGATGTCTGGCTTCATGTTCGACCCCGATGAAGTCAAGAAAGTGTAGCTGGACGAGAAGATTGTGGCGTGGTCACGCTTTTTCAGGGAGCTGACGTCTTCATTTTGTCACGCCTCTCTTCGATCACCTCGCCAGCGCATACGAACAGCGTCGGCGGAACAGTCAAAATTTAAGGCGGGCGCTGCCTTTTTTAATTCCGTGGACACATAAAAGGACGCGTGCAACGACCACCCTGCACGAGTGGTGATGAATCGCGAGATCGGCAACGACGCCAGCGGATTCTCGATGCCGGCCTTTAGCCAAAGACCACGCCGAGGCTACTTACCTTCGCCCGTTGTACTACGTTGCGAGCGGCCAGCTTCATCGTTGGGAGCGGCCTCTGGCATGTTGCCCTGCCGTCGAACGCATTCCTCAAAATAGGTTCGCTGCGCGGCTGCGGTACCGCTTGAGCCATACAATTCCGTGGGATGCGCCTTGACCATCAGTTCTTGGCATTCCTTCGCGAGCTCGGCGCTGATCTGTGCATTAGCCGGTGACGCTGCACCAATCGTAAGCGTCAGCGCGAAGGCGACCAAAATCAGCCTGGAGAAATCAAACATAGGGGCCTCCATCGACCTTTTGGCGAATACTTCCTTTAGGGAAACGTTGGTTCCCTTGTTTACAATTAGCAGCTGCCGAATTGGGCTGCCTTGCGACAGATCAACCGGGGGAATTTTTCAGCCTGGGCTGAAAGTCGCCGAAACCAGCGGCGATCTGTCGAGGCCGCAAGCTCGGACAAAGCCCGGCATTTGCCGAGCCTATCAGGTCAACAACCCAAGGCAGGCAATGCGGTAGGGCGAACTGGTCATGGACGAAGTCGAGCGACCAACGCGCGTTGACATTGGCCTCGACCAGGATCGGCGTGCGTGTTCCATTTGCAGGACGTTGTGCAGATCCGCGCTCGCGAGGCTTGGCGTGAATCACGACGGCGGCATGACCGGTTTTCTGTTTATCAATATCTGGGGGCAGTGTTTGACTTAGTAATGGTGTGGGATGCAGAAAATCGGGCAGTCGATCGGGCAACCCGCGCTTTGCGACTAAAAGGATGGAAAGGCGAGTCGCAACAGGTCTTTCCACCAATTGTCGCTTTTTTCGTGCTGTCTTACGAGACGGCGCACCTCAAAACGGGCAACCACAGGACGCTCCTGGTCCAAAGTCGGTTTGTCTGTCATTTCCAAATGTTTTTTTGCCGTTCGATCCGAGCCAAGAATGAAGTGCATAAGTGCCGAAGCTTGATCAATGTTTCACGGACAGAACAGAATGTCCTAATGGCCGCCTGAATGCCGGCTCATATCCTGCAAAATCCCGCGCATTGCGTCGAGTTCTGCACCAAACTCCGTCCAGTCTCCGGATTTCAATCGCTCGATTGCTTTATTGTAGTGGTCGAGTGCCTCGCGCGCTCGGTCTGCCACAGGGCCTGCGAGCGGTGTTCCCGTTGAGGCGCTTAGGACCGCCGGCGTGGCGCCGGCTTCGAAGAGCGCCGACAACGCCTCGGCGAGCGTTTCCTTCATCACCACATGATCGCCATAAGCTGCAATCACGCGCTTGAGCTCCGGCAATTGTCCCTGCGACGCGCGCAAATAGAGTGGCAATACATAGAGAAGCGAATTCTCGATCGGGATCACAAGCAAGTTTCCGCGGATCACCCGCGAGCCCATCTGATTCCACAGTGTGAGTTGTTGGGAAATTTCGGTGTTCTGGTTGATCAGCGCTTCAATCTGAAACGGGCCATAGATGAGCTTGTCTTTGGGGAACTCATAGACAATTAGTTTGCCGTAGTCGGGTGGATCGCAGCGCGCAGCTAGCCAGGCGATCATATTGTCGCGGCGGCTGGGCACCATAGGCAGCATGAGGAAAAACTCGACCCGCGTCTCGCCCGGCAGCCGCATGATGATGTAGTAAGGATCCATCAAGACAGTACCGCCGCCGTCCGGCTGACGTGGGAATTGCCAGAGGTCCTCGCGGTTGTAGAAAACGTCAGCAGCCTCCATGTGGTAGGCTTGATAGATCTGCGCCTGAATCAGAAAAAGGTCCTCGGGGTAGCGAATGTGTTTCTGCAAGTCCGGAGGCATAGCCGCGAACGGCTTAAACAAGCCCGGAAAGATGCGCTGGTACGTGGCGGCGATGGGGTCTGCTGAATCCATCAGATAAAAATCGACGGTCCCGTTATAGGCGTCGACGACAACCTTTACCGAATTGCGAATGTAATTGAGACCAAGACGTTGCACCGGCTGCGCATAGGGAAAATAGTCACTCGTCGTGTAGGCGTCCTGCATCCAAAACAGCCTTCCGCCGCTGATTGCCAAATACGGGTCGTGGTCGAGGCGGAGGAATGGGGCGACTGTGCGCACCCGATCCTGAATGGCGCGGTGGATCATGATCCGGCTACTGCCGGTGATGTAACTCGACAGCAGCAGGTTTATGTCACTGAAGTGCCAAGCGAAGAGGTTCTTCCGCAGAAACCCACCGATAGGAACGCCGCCGGTGCCGTTATAGGCAGCGTAGATATTGTCTTTTCCCTTCGGGTAGTCGAACTCCGGCGTGCTCCCTTTGACGACAACGTAATTGTCGGTCTCTTCGCCGTAATAGATGCGCGGCTCGCGGATGTCGGGACCACCGGTCGTCACTGGAGGAATATCGCGCAGATAAAACAGCGGCAGCCCGTCGGCGCTCTTGCGGGTGACCGGGCTCATCACCACGCCATTGCCGTGGGTGAAAAGGATGTGGGTATTAACCCATGTCTGCGCGTTCGGCGGCAACAGCGATGCTTTCAACTCGCGGGCTGAAAGCATCACGCTTTGGTAGGCCCCGTTGAGCCAATAGCGGTCGACGTCCACGTCATGAAATTTGTAATAGGTACGGATCTCTTGCAGCTGCACGTAGGCATCCATCAGCGGACGCCAGTCCCATAGTCGTATGTTATCGACCGTTGCCTTATTGGCCTCGAGGGTCTTGAAGGTGAGGTCCTGTTCGGCAGCAAACGGCCTCGCTGTGATTTGATGGAGATTATAGGCCCGCCGGGTCAGCGCGATGTTACGTTCGATGTAGGGCTTTTCCAGTTGCAGCTCGCTCGGTTTGACGAATACACGCTGAAATAATCCTGGCATCACTTCGGACAGCATGAAGGAGCTGCCAAGGACTAGCACCACTGCTGCCACGGGAATTCGATAGGTGCGCACTCTGACATTTGCCCATGCGGCAAGTGCCGCAACAATCGAAAGGGCAATCAGCAACCAGAGAACGGGTATCTCCACATGGACGTCCGTGTAGCTTGCACCGACCACCACCCCGTTGTCGCCGTAGAGCAGCAGATAGCGGTCGAGTCCGTAGGACCACGCCTTCACTGCGAAGAAGAAGCCAAGCAGCACCGATCCGTGGGCAATCGCTGTCGGTGACATCGACCGCCGCTGGACGTCGTACTCGATATCGCCACACACCCAATAGATTGACCCGGCGAAGAGCGCGCTCAGGAACAGGGTGAGAAACATCCAATTCTTGACTACGACATAGGCGGGCAGTGCAAAGAGATAGAAGCCGATGTCTTTGTCGTAGATTGGGTCACTTGCGCCATAGGGTACCTGATTAAGGAACCGCAAGTAGACGCTCCAATTGCCGACCTCTCCCCAGGCGACGAACATAGCAAGGAGGACGGCGCCGACGACGATGATCCTACGCCACGGCAGACGATGGCGCGTTAATTTCAACATCTCAGGTAAGGTCGTAGCGCCGGTCGATTTCCAGTCGAAATTAGCGGCATGCTCTGTCCAGCGTGATCTGGCGAAGCTGAACGCAAGCCATCCATTCAAGCAAAGAATGATAGCGGTCGCCACGAAGACGGCAAAGAAAACTTCGACTTTGGCGACGATGATCGTCCGAAAGACGCCAAAATAGCCAATTGCGGAAAACCACAACCAATCAACCAAGAAGTCGCTCGTGAGTCCCAACAGAATCAGGCAAATCGCCAAGATGATGGCAACGATCATGAGCGCCCGTACGGCGCCTCGCCACGGCACCTGACTCTTGGGTCCACTGATTCCGATCGTCATGGCTTGATCCGACGGCCCCAGATGACCGAGGTTCGGTTCGAGCGCCAGCATCGCGATGTTGCCGAGCTTGGTCAAGCTAACGATCGGTCTTGCAACGTCGGCTTTGTAATTTGATGGTTCGGGATTGGTGGGGTACTTAATACTCAATTTATCGATAAGGTCGGCGCGATCGAAATTCGTTGCGGCGAACCCGAAAGAGACGGAAAATCGCCTATCAGCCCGGGAATCTGGCGAATGCCGGGCTTACGACCGAAAGACCGGGCCATGACGAAACTCACGCAAAGCTACGTGCACGGCGCGTCGACCGTGCGGCTCATCGGCGAGACGTTGGGCGCGTATTTCGATCGTGCCGTGGCGCGCTGGCGCGATGAAATGGCGCTGGTGGTACGCCACCAGCAGGTGCGTTGGAACTATGGCGAACTCGCGCAGCGGGTCGATGATTTTGCCGCTGGGCTGCTGGCGATGGGCCTCGAGCCCGGCGATCGAGTCGGCATCTGGTCGCCGAACAATGCGGAATGGGTGATCACGCAATTCGCCACCGCCAAAGCGGGGCTGGTGCTGGTCAATATCAATCCAGCCTATCGCCTGACCGAGGTCGAATACGCCCTCGACAAGGTCGGCTGCAAGGCGCTGATCACAGCCGATCATTTCAAGACCAGCGACTATGTCGGCATGCTGCGCGAACTAGCACCCGAGCTAGACCGTAGCGCGCCGGGTCGCCTTTCGGCGGCGCGCCTGCCGTCGCTGGCGGCAGTGATCCGCATCGGCGCGGATGAGCGTCCCGGCATGTTCCGCTTTGCTGATATCATGAGCGCGGGCGACGGGCGTCATGTTACGCGGCTAAACGAACTCGCTGGAAAGCTGCAATTCGACGATCCGATCAACATCCAGTTCACCAGCGGGACCACCGGCGCGCCCAAGGGCGCGACGCTCACCCATCATAATATCCTCAACAACGGCTTCTTCATCGGCGAGGCGCAGCGCCTGAGCCCTCGCGACCGGGTCGCAATCCCAGTACCGCTCTATCACTGCTTCGGCATGGTGCTAGGCAATCTCGCCTGCGTCACCCATGGCGCGGCGATGGTCTATCCAGGTGAGGGCTTCGAGCCCTTGGCCGTCCTCGAGACCGTCGAAGCCGAGCGCTGTACGGCGCTATATGGCGTGCCAACGATGTTCATTGCCGAGCTCAGCCACCCCGAATTCAAGCGCTTCGACCTAAGCTCACTGCGCACCGGCATCATGGCGGGCTCGCCCTGTCCAATCGAGGTGATGCGGCGCTGCGTCGACGAAATGCATATGAGCGAGGTGACCATCGCCTATGGCATGACCGAGACCAGCCCGGTGAGCTTCCAGACCTCGCATGACGATCCCTTGGAGCGCCGCGTCGGCACGGTCGGCCGGGTCCATCCCCATGTCGAGGTCAAGATCGTCAATGCCGAAGGCCGCATCGTGCCGCCGGGCACGCCCGGCGAGCTGTGCACGCGCGGCTATTCGGTGATGCTCGGCTATTGGGGCGACGCCGAACGCACGGCGGAGGCGATCGATCGCGCGCGCTGGATGCGCACGGGCGATCTCGCGACGCTCGACGCGGACGGCTATTGCAACATCGTCGGGCGCCTCAAGGACATGGTGATCCGCGGCGGCGAGAACGTCTACCCCCGCGAGGTCGAGGAATTCCTGTACCGTCACAAAAAGATTGCCGACGTGCAGGTGATCGGTGTTCCCGACCGCAAATACGGCGAGGAGCTGTGCGCCTGGGTGAAACTCAAGCCGGGCGAGGTGGCGACGACGGAAGAGATCCAGGACTTCTGCCGCGGTCAGATCGCGCATTACAAGGTTCCACGCTACATCCGCTTCGTCGAGGCTTTCCCAATGACGGTGACTGGCAAGGTGCAGAAATTCATGATGCGCGCCGAGACGATCCGCGAACTGGGGTTGGCCGAAGAAAAGACCGCCTGAGGCGGTTTCGGGCGATGCAGTAATCTCTTCCCGCTGGTTCAAAAAATCCGTCAGGCCACGACCTGAGTTCGTGATGCAGCAGCTCTAGCCTTCCGTTTCTATTTTTTCTTGGTCGAGGGATTTGGTTCAAAGCCGCTACCCCCTGGGCTTGCCATTTGGAGGCACGTGAGCAGTTCGATATAACTGCCGGCCACGCCACCGCAATTACACTCCCGGATGCAATTCGTCTTGTCGCGTTGTTTAAATTGCGCCCATTGCGCTTTGAGTTGGTCGTGAGCTTCGTTTTCCTTTTGCAGGCATGCCAAAAGTGCGGTCTTGGTAGTCCCTATACTTTCGCCTGCGCGACAACTCGCTGCCACATCAAAATTTGGAACTTCATCAGCAACTGCCATGCCAATCTGTAAAAAGAAGATGAAACAAACAAATTTCAGCAAAAATAAATGGCGCATGTCATCATCCTTGGCGACGGTGCCTAAATCATCCAACTGTAACCACGAGTGATAGGTGATTGGTCCTACATATAGACCGCTTACCTTATCGAATATTCCTATATTCGGTTGGCAAACACTCGCATTGATATTGATCAACAGGAGGTCCGCAAGGGCGCGCGACCTTAGCGGCCTTTCTTGTTTTACCAGGCACCCGTTCATCAGTGCGGGGGCGGCTAATGTCCGCCTTGAGTCATTTGCTGCGTATTTGTGCAGCTCCAGCGCTGATCTATGTCCGTTGTTGGTCCAGCACGGGCGCTAAATCGCTCGGTAGCAATTGACGCGAAGCGGTCATCGGCCGGTGTTCCAAAAATGAAAGATCGGCTCAGTGCCGGGTTCCTCACTAATGGTGCCAGTTGATCCATCGCAATGATGATATCGCTCTGAGATGCTATCTTTTCTAAGTTTGGCGGGGGTCTAACCATGGTGAAACAATCCGCTCATGATGTGCCTTTCGCAAAATCTGTCCGACAAAACTGGCGTTTAATAATTATCGAGGGTTTTATTCTCGTAGCATTAGGTTTGTCGGCTGTCATCGTCCCAACAGCTACCGACATTGCAGTGACTATCGTTATCGGTTGGCTTTTTTCTGTCAGCGGATTTGTTGGGCTAATAACGACCCTTACAGGTCGGCACGCCCCTGGCTTTTGGTGGTCATTGCTCTCAGCTTTGCTCGCCTTGGCCGTGGGCATCGTCCTAATGGAATGGCAGAGTGATAGTGCCCTGCCACTAACTTATCTGCTTATTCTTTTCTTCGTCATTGAAGGCATTGCAACCATCATGTTTGCCGTCGAGCATCAGCGTCAATTGTCAGGCCGATGGGAATGGATGACGGCGAGCGGTATTGTTGACTTGGCTCTGGCTGCTCTCGTTATCGCTGGCCTGCCGGGCACAGCCAATTGGGCCATCGGGTTACTTGTCGGGATAAACATGGTTTTTGGTGGCTCAGCTCTAATTGCAATGGCGGTCTATGGTCGCGCAAATGCTCCACGCTAGGTATCCGTAATTGACCGCCTTTCGAGGTGCAAGTTGTTGCCAAAGCCTCGTCTCTCTAATTCACGTCCACCGGCGCGTCGGAGTTGGCGCCGTTTTCTGGCTGTCGTCGGCCCCGGCATCGTTGTGATGCTCGCCGATACCGATGCCGGTAGCATCATCACTGCTGCCCAAAGTGGAGCGCAGTGGGGTTTCCAGCTTCTGCTGCTGCAATTCATCCTTGTGCCGATTTTATACATCGCGCAGGAACTCACTTTGCGTCTTGGCATTGTCACGCGTAAAGGCCACGCGGAACTCATCAGCGACGCCTTCGGCCGAGGCTGCGCATGGTTTTCTGTGGCAATTCTGCTGGTGACGTGCGTCGGGGCGCTATTGAGCGAGCTAAGCGGCTTGGCAGGGGTTGGCCTGCTAATGGGGGTACCGATACCAGTCACGATGTCGCTGATCGTCGTCGCACTTATTGTTATGGTCTATAGAGGTTCATATCTCACCGTAGAGCGCATAGCGATCGCTGCTGGGGCATTTGAGTTGGTTTTTTTGTTTGTCGCTTGGCAGGCAAACCCTGAACTTGCCGTTCTGACTTCCGGATCTGTCGATATTGCGTGGCACGAACCAAAGTACCTCTATCTTGCAGCCGCCAATATCGGTACGGCGATCATGCCGTGGATGCTCTTTTACCAGCAGTCATCCGTTGTGGAGAAAAATCTATCGCCTGAAGACTTGCCAGCAGCGCGTCTAGACACTGCGTTAGGTGCTGTAGTGACGCAAATAATAATGGCAGCGGTACTAATTGCCACTGCCGCTACGCTGGGAAACACCACACAGGCTGGCTCACTTGATTCCGTGCAACAAATTGCGCAAGCGATTACACCGTACCTTGGCAGAGCAACTGGCGAATTCTTATTTTGTCTCGGATTATCGGGCGCGGCTGTTGTGGCAACTATAGTGGTAACGCTTACCGCGGCTCGGGCTCTGAGTGAGGTTCTCGGTTCGAGGCATTCGCTGAAACACAAACCGCATGAAGCTCCCTGGTTCTATGGCTTCTATACGGCAGTGCTTATCGTTGGGGCACTAATCGTTAGCTCGGGTGTCAACCTCGTGAGTTTGAGCGTCGGCGTTCAGGTGATGAATGCATTCTTTCTGCCAATAGTGCTGGCATTTCTGTATCTATTGGCTCGAAGGCTTCCAAATCCTTACCGATTGCGGGGGCCGTACGCCGTCCTCGTTGCGATCTTGATCACGGCGACAGCAATTTTTGGACTCTACTCCGGATTAAGGGGATTGCAGGCTTGAGTGCTAAGGTGGCTTGGGCCGTCATGAGTAGACAGGATACTTACCGGCGCGCAGCAGTGGCAGCATGATCCGCTGACCTGCGGCGCGGCCGCAAGCTTGCGAGAGTAAGAAACGTGATGGCATAGTCAGTCGACCCGACGGATCGAGAGAAGCCTTCCCACGCGGGCCTGTGCGAAGGAATGATGAAACCACAGTGGCAATTTCGAAGTTTTGTCGGACTATCCGGAAAGTCAAATTTATAAAAACGAATTGGAAAGATTCGCACCTAGGCGCGGGTAATCTCGCGATTCGCCGGCTATTGAAGCGCTCACCGGCGCTACCTAAATAGCGGGCAACGGCCGAATGCCCCCCATCGGCCATCGGCGCGCGCGGCCTAACGCCCCCAGCCCCAAGCCGCGTGCGCCACCCTTTGTTGTTCAACATTTTGTTTGCTGCCGTACCCTTTACTACGGCAGGGCTGATTATCACTGTGCGGCCCAGGTCGCGCTGCCGGCGTCGGGGATTGCCTCGGGTTCGACGGTGAAGGCGGCAGCCCTCGATAATCCCCGTGACATTACGATCGCGTCCGCACGAGATTCGAGACGAGGCGTTTTCCAAGCGACCATGCGGCTCCCGGTACACGATGGCTTGCTGCGATAACGGCCTCAACCGCGTTGATGATCCATTCGCAATCCGAATCTGAAATCGTCAACGGCGGCAAAAACTTGACCGCATGGCTGCCGGGGCCGGCGACCTGACACAGAATCTTGTGGTCAGTGAAAAGCGGGATTGTGATAACCTGAGAAAATAATCCCTCGCGCGCCGCTTCGATCAGATCCCACGATGTCTTGAGTTTGAACGATCGCGGGCGCCCAAAATCGATGCCGATCATCAGGCCTTTGCCGCGGACTTCGCGCACGAGTTCATAGCGCGCGGCCATCTCCGAAAATGCGCGCATAAGGCGTTCTCCAGTGCTTGCCGCCTTTTCGATCAGCCCCTCCGAAGCGAGTACGTCGAGGGTTGCAATACCAGCGGCCATCGCGAGGTTGTTTTCCGAGAATGTGGATGCGGCCACCATCGCGCGATCCACGCGATCAAAGACCTTATCAAAGACATGCTTTCGGGTGAGGACGGCGCTCACCGGTATATAGCCGCCGGACAATGCTTTGGAGAGGAGAACTATGTCGGGCTCAACGTTCCAGTGCTCGACGGCCAGGAATCGGCCCGTGCGTCCGAGACCTGTCTGAATCTCATCAGCGATGAAGAGCGCGCCGTAACGGCGGCAAAGGTCGGCAGCGCTTTTGAGATAGTCGGCGGACGGCATGTTGACGCCTTCGCCTTGGATCGGCTCAACGATAAAAGCCGCAATGGTGCCCACATCCAGGGCTTTCTCGAGCGCGGATAGGTCATTGAACGGAACGCGTATGCAATCCGGCAAAAATGGTCCGAAGCCGCTGCGGAATGTCTCGTCACCGTTGATAGAAAGAGCGCCATATGAAAGGCCGTGAAATGCGTGATCACAATAGACGATGCCTGGACGTCCGGTCGCGGCGCGGGCAAATTTCATGGCGGCCTCGACAGCTTCGCCCCCTGAATTCACGAAGAAAACCTTATCGAGATGGGGAACCTTTTCCAGCAATCGCTCGGCAAGTATTCCGGCCAGTCTTGAGACATCCATTTGGACAAGATTGGGTAGCTCGCTGTTGAGCACATTTACGAGCGCTGCTCGGACCACGGGGTGATTTCGGCCGACAGCGAAAACACCGAAACCGCTCAAAAGATCGAGATAGCGTGTCCCTTTGCCGTCATAGAGATAGGGGCCTTCACCACGGCAAAAGCCGATGTCATAGCCGATGATCCTGAGCATCCCCACTAGCTGCTCGTTGCAGTAACGGCTGTACATCTCGTAACAGTCGGTTTCGTGTAGCGCGAACAGGTCGGTCATTTCCCTGCTGTCGCACAGCGGCGGGCCTTGGCTTTTGCCAATCTCTACGTTGCTAGTCATTTTATCCCCTTGTGCCGTTATTGGATCGTACTTTGAGTTAAGAGATGTCGCAAAGGCAAGGTGAACTATAATGTCCTTTGCCGGAAGCGACGCGTTTGCCGCCTCGACTGTGATGAACGTGGCAAAAGGCTTGCGATCGTCGCAAAGCGAAAAGTAATCGGCAATCAGCGTTTTGTTTTGCTTCTTTGACCAGGATCAATGCAGCCGGCGAGACTTGGCTATCTTTTTATAAAATTACTGTTTTGATCTGGCCCTGCCCGCTTTTAGGCAGCGAACCAACATTGAAAATGCTGGGAGCGATGATCATGTCAACCGTAATCGCAGCACGGCAGGAGCAAAGCGATCTATTCCAACCGGTGAAGGTCGGGTCCTGCGTTCTCACTAATCGCATTGTGATGGCTCCATTGACACGAAGCCGTGCGGCCCCAGACGGCATCCCGCGTCCGCTCATGGTCGAATACTATGAGCAGCGGTCATCGGCCGGTCTGATCATTGCGGAAGGGACGAATATCTCACCGCAGGGAAGAGGCTATGCCTTCACGCCCGGGATCTACAGCGAGCCGCAAGTCGAGGCGTGGCGAAGCATAACTGGGGCCGTTCACCGCCGCGGCGGTCATATCTTTGTGCAGCTCTGGCATGTCGGGCGCGTGTCGCACCCATCTCTGCAGCCGAGCGGTGCTCTGCCAGTGGCGCCATCGGCAATACGCCCGCAAGGTACTACCGCCTATACCGAAGCGGGCTTTCAGCCCTGCGTGACACCGCGGGCGCTCGAAACTGACGAAATCCCAGGAATTATCGAGGATTATTGCCGCGCGGCAAAACACGCATTGGCAGCTGGGTTCGACGGCGTCGAAATCCATGCGGCCAATGGTTACCTCATTGAGCAGTTTCTGCGCGACAGCACGAACAAGAGAAACGATGCTTACGGTGGATCGCGGGAGAAGCGCGCGCGTTTGCTTCTCGAAGTGACCGAGGCAGTCGCTCGAGTTTGCGGCGCTGGACGTGTCGGCGTTCGTCTTTCGCCTGTCAGCCCAGCCAATGATATTGGCCACGACAGCGATCCGGAGACCGTCTATTCATACGTCGTGGAACACTTGAATCCCTTTGGCCTAGCTTACATCCATGTCATCGAAGGGGCGACCCAGGGGCCGCGCGAGGTTCCAAATGGATTCGATCTTCAAATTCTGCGGCGGGCATTCAAAGGACTATATATCGGCAACAATGGCTACGATTGGACACTCGCCCTGCACGCGCGCCAACGCAATCTCGCAGACCTGATTGCGTTCGGCCGGCTTTATATTGCTAATCCCGATCTTGTGGAGCGCCTGCGCATCGGAGCGCGGCTCAATGTACCCGATCGTGCGACATTTTTTGGCGGTGGTACGCAAGGATACACGGACTATCCCTTCCTCACGGCAGAAGAGCGAAGCGCCGCGTAGCAGGCCATGCCGCTTCGAGCGCCCCAGCGTTCTAACCGCGCGAAGGCATCATAGTTGAGCCGGCAAGCGAGGAGACGATGGAGCGGTCGATCAAGCACTGTCACGAAGCAGAACATCACGGCATCCTGTATGAACGTTCTCACTGCCATCTCGCCTGGGCTAAAAGTCCTGTTTGAACGCGTCGGCAAGCCTGAGATCGTCAACCGGCCCGACTTGTTTCGGTCCGGCGGGGCGGGGGCGGTCATTGCCTGCAATCACGTCGGCTGGGCGGACAGCCTATGGATGGCCTATGCCGTATACCCAAGACAGCTACGCTATATGTCAAAAAAGGAACTGTTCAATTCAACGCTATCGCGTTGGATCTTGACGTACGGCGGTTCCCTTTCAATTGACCGCGCCGACCCGTCGCCAAGTTCGATCAAAACCGCGGTCAACATGCTGCAGCACGGTGAAATGATCTTGATCTTCCCGAGCGGCACGCGAAGCGAAGAGCAAATTTCCTTCAAGCGTGGCGCCGCGACGATCGCGCTTCATGCTCGGGTTCCACTTGTGCCCGCCTACTTTCACGGCCCGAAGCAGATGCAACTCGCACATCTCCTGCACCGACCTCGCATCCGAGTGACATTCGGGTCACCGATCCAAACAGCAGAGTTGCCGGTAGGGAAAGCGACGACGATCGACCTCACGCGTCAGCTTCAATTAGCCATCGAAGAATTGCGATCAATGGAAGTGTCTATACTGTCCGCTGCCTAACCTCAGGGGCACATTTGTGGGCCGAAGTCTGCTTATGCTTAGCACACGTCGCAGACCTATGTTCGTTGTCCGGGGTAGAGGTGGCTACTCCAAACTGTGAGACGCGAGGTGTTGGGTTGGCCGAGCTGAGACTCACATTCGCGATTTGAGCATGGTTCGGCACCTTTAGAGGGTTGAGAAAGTGCTCAGTACAGCCTCTTTGGCTATCGAATGGAATAGCCCGTCAGTCCATCGACGGGTTATCTCGGGAATGTCGATTGATATGCATCAACGACTTTAGATCTGCCGCGTTGTAAGCAAAATACACTAATCTTATGAAGTGACGGACGCGTCCAATGGACCGGTTGCTTCAGTTTCTTCTTAAGACCTTCATCCGGCGGGGGACATTTCAAGTTACCACCTCGCGCGGCACGGTCTTCACATTCGGCGATGGAACCGGCCAGCCGGTTTCGGTACGTTTTGTCTCTCGTCGCGCCGAGTGGGGAATTCTTTTCGATCCCGAACTTAAGTTTGGCGAATCCTACATGAATGGCACGTTCGTCGTCGAGCAAGGCTCGATCGCCGACGTGCTCGCCATTTGCCTTGGCCAAAACTCCGAGGTTCCGCACTGGGCGCGGCCGCAAGGATTTCTGCGCTACCTCCATCGACGCTTGAGCCAGTTCAATCCGCGGGCACGCGCGCGACGCAATGTGGCTCATCATTACGATCTCGACGGCCGTCTCTATTCCCTTTTCCTCGATGCCGACCGGCAATACAGCTGCGGCTATTTCCAAAGTCCTGAGCAATCGCTCGACGACGCCGAGCTGGCGAAAAAGCGGCATCTGGCGGCTAAGCTGCGGCTTGAACCGAATAAGCGTGTGCTCGACATCGGCTGCGGCTGGGGCGGGCTTGGACTTTATCTGGCTGAGATCGGCGGCGCCGATGTAACCGGTATCACGCTGTCGCGGGAGCAGCATGCGATCGCCAATGCGCGTGCAGCCGAGGAGGGTTTGGCCCAGCGTGCACGCTTCGATTTGCAGGATTATCGGGACCTCACTGAGCCGTTTGACCGCATTGTTTCAGTCGGGATGTTCGAGCATGTTGGAGTCAATCATTACGATACGTTCTTCCACAAGTGTGCGCAATTGCTCGCCGATGACGGCGTGATGGTGCTGCACTCAATCGGTCGCTCGGAAGGCCCGAGCGTCACCAATGCGTGGATCTCGAAATATATCTTCCCGGGTGGCTACATTCCTGCGCTGTCGGAGGTTTTGGCGCGGACAGAAAAATCCGGACTGCTCGTCACCGATATAGAGATCCTGCGCCTGCATTATGCTGAAACACTGAAAGCTTGGCGCGAGCGCTTCCTGGCGCATCGCGAGGAGGTCGAACACATCTATGACCAACGCTTCGTGCGGATGTGGGAATTCTATCTCGCAGCCTCGGAAATGTCGTTTCGCGAGCAGAACATGATGGTTTTCCAAATCCAGCTCACCAAGCGACAAGATGTGATACCGATGACGCGGGACTACATCATGCGCGACGAGAAGCGCCTGCAAGCCGCCGAGGGCAAACGGCGGCCGCCACTTCGGCTGGCCGGAGAGTAATTACTAATATTACGCCTAAAGTGAGATGGACCTCTGCCGAGACAGGCAGATCTTCGTCTGTGAATAGATGCGAACTCGTGGTCGTCATCGGTATCAATCAAATCAAATACTTGCAGCGCTGATTAGCGTTGGTAGCCGGCGCGGAAGCACACCGCGTTTATCGTTGTGATATGCGCCTTTGATCTAACTCAATACAAACCACCGCAATCGTGCGAACAAGAATTTCCAAAGGCCTTTTTGGAGCTGGCTTCATGATAAGGCCATTGATATTCGCAATGGTAATTCTGATCGCTGGAGCGACCAAACTAACGGCGCAGGGCGTTCCCAGTTTCAAGGTCGAGCGGGGTTGTCGGGAGGTATCGAGCGGGCCGGACAAATTAACAACCTTCGATAAATGTATGCAGAATGAAAAAACCGCCCGTGATGACCTCACAACGAACTGGGAGACTTTTGCGGCGAGCGACCGACGGGTTTGCATCGCGGAGACGAGCTCCGATGGCACCCCGAGCTACGTTGAGCTCCTTGAATGCCTTAACATGGCTAAGGATAGCCGGAATTTGGAACGCGGCCGGCCGCGTTGACGTGTACCAAATGGGATGATTGTGACTCCGATCTTCTCCTCTCTGTCACACTACGCCTTGGAGATGCGCGAACTCCGACGCGACGCTCAATTGAGCAATCACGTGCCTTGATCCAATAGACCTAAAATCGCCATGAGTATTGGCCTTATAATTGCCGATACTGAATATTTTTTTCAGGCCCCGCGGGCAACATGTGCAAACGGTGTAAGTGAGCAATGTCGCAGTCGCCCGGAAAAGACGAAACGAACCACGAGAATAAGGCATTCCGTTCCGCGGAGCCATCTGCGGCCGCGCGCGATAGTTCGCTCGCGCCGGAGACACGTGACATTGTGCCGGCGCCGGGGCGCGCCAACTTGCCGGCACCGTCGTCGGCCTCAAAAAGAAAGTCGGCACGCAAACGCTGGCTTCGGATCGCGCTCGTCATTGCTCTCGTCGGTGGTGGGGCTAGCGCCGCCTTCTATTTGTGGAAACACTCCCAATCTCTATTGCCGCCAGGGATCGTCTGGGGCAACGGGCGCATCGAAGCGGATGAGATCGACATCGACACCAAGTTCGCCGGGCGCATCGCCGAAATGCCTGCCGACGAAGGTGATATGGTCAAAGCCGGTCAGATCGTCGCACGTATGGATACCCAGGATCTTGCGGCCTCGCTGAAGAAGGCCAAAGCTCAGGTATTGCAGGCGCAAAAGGCCATCGAGGAAGCCAACGCCAACGTCGCACAACAGACCAGTCAGGTTTTGCTCGCTCAACAGGAAATGGATCGCGCCGCTTACCTTGTAAAGCAAGGTGCCCAGACCCAAGAAGTCGTAGATCAGCGTCAGCAGCAATTGGACGCTACCAATGCGGGCCTGAAAGCCGCACAGGCCAGAGTAACCGAGGCCGAGCACGCACTCGAAGCGAGCACGCACGACGTGGAACTCTATAAGGTCAATATTGCCGACAATACGCTTGTCGCGCCGAAGGATGGCCGCATTCAATACCGCATTGCCAATATAGGCGAGGTGCTTCCTGCGGGCGGCAAGGTGTTTAGCATGCTCGATATCTCCTATGTGTATATGGACGTCTATTTGCCGACGGAGGAAGCGGGCAAGGTGAAAATCGGCAGCGATGCTCGCATCGTGCTCGACGCCTATCCGAACGTCGCGATCCCCGCGAAGGTGTCATTTATCGCCACGCAGGCCCAGTTCACTCCCAAAGCCGTGGAGACCAAGAGCGAGCGTGACAAGCTGATGTTTCGGATCAGGGTGCGGATTGACCCCGAACGGTTACGAGCGCGTGGCGATCGAGTGAGAAGCGGTCTGCCCGGCGTTGGCTATCTGAAACTCGATCCGGCGGTCGCATGGCCGCCCCAATTACAAGGAACCGCGGCGCAATGATCGGGCGCGTGGGCTCAGTCGCACGCATCGAAGATGTCACACAGCGCTACGGTGCAACAGTTGCCCTCGACGCGGTGACGCTCGATCTTCCGGCAGGCTGCGTGGTCGGGTTCATCGGGCCCGATGGAGTCGGAAAGTCGTCACTTCTGAGTATCGTTGCCGGCGCACGCCAGGTTCAATCCGGAAACGTTTTCGTGCTCGATGGCGACATGAAGGAATCAGCGCATCGGGGTGCCGTCTGCCCGCGTATCGCCTATATGCCGCAAGGATTGGGCAAGAACCTTTATGCGGACCTCAGCGTCCGCGAGAATATCGAGTTTTTTAGTCGCTTATTCGGACAGTCTCGTTCCGAACGGGAATTGCGAATCTCTGAGCTTCTACAGAGTACCGGACTCGCACGCTTTTCCAACCGGCCGATGAAAAAATTGTCGGGCGGCATGCGGCAGAAGCTCGGCCTTTGTTGCTCGCTTATCCACGACCCGGATCTGCTGATTCTTGACGAGCCGACGACCGGGATCGATCCGCTGTCGCGCCGTCAATTCTGGGAGCTGATCGATCGTATGCGGTCGCGCCGCCAGGGGATGAGTGTGGTGGTTGCGACAGCCTATATGGAGGAAGCGGAGCGGTTCGACTGGCTGGCGGCCATGGATGCCGGAAAGGTACTGGCAACCGGATCGCCGGCCGAGCTCAAAGCCAATACCGGTGCGGCGTCGGTAGAGGATGCATTTATTGCGTTGCTTCCAGAACAGCAGCGCCGCGGTCATCACAAGTTGCAAATACCGCCACACCGTATCGTTGACGCCGAACCCGTCATCAGCGCGCGCGACCTAACCTGTCGCTTTGGCGATTTCACAGCTGTCGACCGGGTGAGCTTCACAATCGAACGGGGCGAGATCTTTGGCTTCGTCGGCTCGAACGGCTGTGGCAAGACCACGACCATGAAGATGCTGACCGGGTTATTGCCACCGAGCGAAGGCGAAGCACTCTTGTTCGGACGGCCGGTCGATGCCAGCGACATGAGTTCGCGCTATCGTGTCGGCTATATGTCGCAATCGTTCTCGCTCTATACCGAGCTCACGGTTGAGCAAAACCTCGATCTACATGCACGTCTTTTCCACCTGCCGGCACAGAAGGCAAAGGCACGTATTGCCGAGTTGGTCGAGCGGTTTGGCCTTACGGATTATCTCAATCAACGCGCTTTGGACCTGCCATTGGGGATCCGACAACGACTTTCGCTAGCAGTCGCCATTGTCCATGAACCCGAGATTCTTATTCTTGATGAGCCGACTTCGGGCGTCGATCCGTTGGCACGGGACCGGTTCTGGGAATTGCTGATTGATCTTTCGCGCAATCAGGGTGTGACGATCTTTGTCTCGACGCATTTCATGAACGAGGCCGAGCGATGCGATCGGATATCGCTCATGGATTCAGGACGCGTACTCGCGACCGGGACGCCGATGGACCTCATTAAGGCCCGTGGTGTTGCCACGCTCGAGGACGCCTTCATTAGTTATCTAGAGGAAGCGACCGGAACACGGGCGTCCGCGTCCGACGCTCTCGTCCCGGCAGGCGCAACCTGTAATGCGATGCGATCGCAAACGCATAAGCGTTCCCTGTTTAGTCTGCAGCGCCTGTTCGCCTACACGATCCGCGAGGGCCTTGAACTTCTTCGTGACCCGATCCGGCTCGGGTTTAGCTTGTTCGGCACGACTTTGCTTATGCTGGTCTTTGGATTCGGAATTTCGACCGACGTCGACAATCTCTCTTTCGCTGTACTCGATCGAGATCAGAGCCATGAGAGCCGCGCCTATCTTGAGGAACTCAGGGGCTCGACCTATTTCGTTGAGAAGTCACCGCTCGCGAATTACGCCGAACTCGACAATCGTCTCAAGAGCGGAGACATCAAGGCTGCAATCGAAATTCCGCCCAGCTTCGGCCGCGACATCAAACGTGGACGACCGGCCTGGGTTGGCGCGTGGGTGGATGGCGCAATGCCATTCCGAGCAGAAACCATCCGCGGCTATCTGCAGGGCATGCATCAGTTGTATCTGACAGATCCGGCTGTGAAGACGACGCTGCCCGCCGCAGCGCCGCCTGCCGATATCGAAGTCAGATTCAAATACAACCAGGACTTTGACAGCATCTATTCGATGGTGCCATCAAGCATCTCTATGCTGCTTGCGCTATTTCCGGCAATTCTGATGGCGCTTGCAGTCGTGCGGGAAAAGGAACTCGGGTCGATTACCAATCTTTATGTAACGCCCGTAACCCGGCTTGAATTTCTCATTGGCAAGCAGGTCCCCTACGTCGCGAGCGCGATGGCCAACTTTGCATTGATGTTTCTGATGGCGCTGTTCGCCTTCAGCGTGCCGCTCAAGGGCAGCTTTCCGACTTTGCTCCTGGGGGTGCTAATTTATGTCACCACGACAACTGCCTATGGCATGCTGGTTTCCGCATTCACGCGGACACAGATTGCAGCGCTTTTCGGTACCGCCATTTTGACGGTTCTGCCGGCGTCGCAGTTTGCCGGTATGATGACCCCGGTATCCTCGCTGTCCGGGACGGCTCAGATCATGGGGCGTATCTTTCCGATGACGTACTTCGTGCCGATCTGCATCGGTACCTTCACTAAGGGCCTTGGCTTTCTAGACCTCGCCACGAGCCTCGCAGCTCTGGCGGTTTTCATTCCTGTTCTGACCCTGCTGAGCCTTCTGCTCCTGCGCAAGCAGGAACGCTAGGAGGCGTCGGGCCGATGCATAAGATCTCAAATATCTTCTGGCTCGGCATCAAGGAATTGCGCAGTTTCCTGCACGATTTCGTGCTTTTGGGGTTGGTGATTTATGCGTTCTCCTTGGCCATCGTCAGTCATGCGCAGAGCTACTCGCAGGAGCTGCATAACGCTTCGATCGGAATGGTCGACGAGGATCACTCCGAACTCTCGCGTCGAATAACGCATGCGTTCCTGCCACCTTATTTCCAGCCGCCACAGCCGGTCGCCGAGCGGGACATCGTTCCCTTGATGAACAGCCGAAGATACACCTTCGTGGTCGACATCCCGCCAAACTTTCAGCGCGATGTTCTGGGCGGACGCCGGCCCGTAATCCAGATCAACGTCGATGCAACTGCGATGATTCACGCAGGTCTTGGGTCCGGCTATGCGCAGCAAATCATCACCACCGAAATAGCGGACTTCCTTTCCCATTCGGAAGGGGCACCGCTATCACCGGTTAATCTCGACGTGCGGATAGCGTTCAACCCAAACGTCACGACCGCATGGTTTACTAGTGTGATGGGGATCATCGGCAACGTCTCTATGCTGGCCATCATTCTCGCCGGCGCCGCAATCGTCCGCGAACGTGAGCATGGGACCATGGACCACCTCATGGTCATGCCGCTGACACCATTCGAGATCGCGATGTCAAAGGTTTGGGCGAACGGCCTGGTGATCACGATAGCGGTCAGCCTTTCTCTTTATATCGTGGTGCGCACGATCCTTGGAATTCCTATCGCCGGCTCGATACCACTCTTCATTGTTGGCGTGATGATTTACCTGTTTTTTGCGACAGCAATCGGCATCTTCCTAGGCACCGTGGCGCGGTCGATGCCGCAGCTCGGGCTGCTTTACATGCTGATCTATATGCCGATGAACATGCTCTCGGGCAGTAATACTCCGCTGGAGAGTATGCCGGCTTGGCTCGCGACAGTGATGCAAGCATCGCCCTCAACGCATTTTGTGTCGTTTGCGCAATCGATTCTCTATCGCGGCGCGGGCATCGATGTGGTTTGGCCGCAATTCCTATTCGTTGCGTTGATCGGAGGCATCTTTTTTGTTCTTGCTATTCTCCGCTTCCGGTCCGTCGCTGCGCAGACTGTATAGCTTCCGGTGCTCGCGAATGGCCCACTATGATCGTTTTGGACGTATCTGCGTTGGATTCTGAGGATCGGCACATGAAAGCCTCCGAAATCATGGTTGCGAAGGTCGTCACGATCGGTCCAAACGCGAGCGTGCGCGATGTCGCTAATCTTTTGCTCAATGACCACATCAGTGCGGTCCCTGTCGTCAATGAGGAGGGCAATCTTTTGGGAATTGTAAGCGAAGGGGACCTGATGCGACGCGTTGAGATTGGCACGGAGAGACACCGTTCCTGGTGGCTCGAAATACTTTCCTCGGACGAGGCGCTCGCTGCCGAATTCGTGAAGTCGAATGCGCGTAAGGTGGCCGACGTGATGACGCGGAATGTCATCACCGCTAGTCCCGAAACTCAAATACGTGACATCGCTTCATTAATGGAAAAGAGCAGCATCAAGCGGGTGCCGATCGTAAAAGATGGAAAGGTTGTCGGTATAGTGAGCCGCGCAAACCTGCTTCAGGCGCTGGCGAGCGCACCTTTAGAGGCCGGCACACAACAAACGGCAGATGACTCTGCGGTGCGGGAGAAAGTCGAAGCGCGGTTGAATGAGCAGGCGTGGACGAAACCGTGGCAGCTCAATGTCATTGTTTACGATGGCGTAGTGGAGCTTTGGGGTGTGGTCCATTCCCAGATCGAGAAAACGGCGGCCCGCGTAGCCGCCGAGGCGGTTCCCGGAGTTCGCGCCGTTAACGACAATTTGGTCGTCTGGTCCGCTGTTGTCTCGAGAGCGTAAACGACGAGAGGCTACCATCAGGAAAGTGTGCTGCCCCATCAATGGCTCCGATCAGCACAAATAACTCAAATCATTTAATCGCCCAGCGGGCGGCAGCCCACGAGGGGGCGTGGCTGTACCGCCCCTTCTACGTCACTGGCGGCGGCCTGATCTCCTATGCGGCTAATTTTATCAACCAGTTTCGCCTTGCGGCCGGCTACGTCGATCGCATCCTCAAGGGCAAGAAGTCGGCCGACCTTCCAGTGCAAGCGCCGACAAAGTACAAGCTGGTGATCAATCTCAATACCGCGAAAGCGCTCGGCCTGACCGTTCCACCGACCGTACTGGCTCGCGCCGACAAGGTGATCGAATGAGATTTGGCTGACGGCAGTTCTCGCCGGTCACACGACTTTCAGATTTTCGGCTGATGTCTTGCCTTTGTTGGGTACCTCTTCATACTCAACGGTCTGCCCCTCATTGAGGGTGCTTAAGCCGGCCTTTTCAACGGCCGAAATGTGAACGAAAACGTCCTTCCCACCCCCGCCTGCCGGTTGAATAAATCCGTACCCTTTGGTCGGGTTAAACCACTTCACGGTGCCCTTAGCCATACTCAAACTCCGATGTTGACGTGAGAACATACCGCCAATGGCTGAGGAAGAAAACAACTGTCTATCGCCGACAGGCGTTAGTTGGCGGCCCCCGTTTTTCCAAGATCGTAGTAGTGACCGGTTTTGGATTTGAAAGTGGCCGAATTTGATCTAGTTACGCAGCACCGTGTCGAAATCCGGATGGTCGACAGAGCAACCGCATGCGATTTCGTCTATCCAAGAACTTCGGGCACCGGGGTAAACGGAAGCCGCAGGGCGTCGGCTACGGCGCGGCAAGTGACCTTGCCCTCATGCACGTTGAGCCCATTTTGCAGATGCACATCGTCAAGCAACGCGCGCGGAAATCGCTTGTCCGCGAGGGCTAAAATGAATGGGCGCGTTGCGCTGGTGAGCGCGAATGTCGATGTGCGCGGCACGGCGCCCGGCATATTTGCGACGCAGTAATGCACGACACCATCAACCACGAATGGGCATTCTTGATCGCATCTTCGCCGCGGCCTTATCGTTCTTCGCCTGTCATTTACGTAATCCGACCGGACGGTCTGACGGAATTGTTCAAGCCCCGCGGATTACCAAGACTGGTTTGACCGCGAGGCGGATGACGCCTTCCGCCACGCTGCCAAGCAACAGGTGATTAAATCCATGCCGCCCATGGGTGCCGATAACGATAAGATCGGCCGGCCAACTCTTTGCCTCTTCATTGATTGCGTCGCAAATACGTCGCGTTAGGACTTCAAGAATGACGAGTTTCGTATCGACTTCGACTCCCGCTTGACGGGCCGTCGCGGTACCGGTCGCCAACACCTTTTGGTCCGCCTCACGCATTATCTTTTGAAAATCGGGCAGCGCATACGCAATGTCAGTCGTCACATAGGGTGGAGTTTCGTCGACAACGTGAACAAGCCGAAGCGCGGCTTTCTGTTCCTTCGCCAACTTTATCGCTTCCTGGAGTGCAAGATTCGAGGTGTCGCTTCCATCGATCGCAACGAGAATATGCTTATACATTTCCAGTCTCCTAGCGCCGCTTGCTGTGATTTTATTTAACTATCAGTAATTCTTGCCACGACAATTCGTCTTGCTTGCTCGTTACTGAGATCGCGTCTTGATAGAGACCCATACCTGTGCGTACCGAAAACCTAAACGCAGACGTAATGGTGGTGAAGTCCGCCGAGCAGGGCGTGTGATTTAATATCTCCGGTTCGCTGAACCGGACGAGAGACGGGCGCATCTTTGTTCAATGACCAGTGCGTTCTGATGTCATTGTAATAACGGGCGTAAGTTCGCAGAATCCGGCGCAGATGTGCGTCGCCCAAGACGACGATGTGGTCCACGCACTCGCGCCGGATCGAACCGATCAGCCGTTCGGCAAACCCATTCTGCCAAGGTGAGCCTGGTGCGATGGGCTTGTCACGGATAAGCGAAATGCATCAAACTTATGAAGTGACGGACGCGTCCAATGGACCGGTTGCTTCAGATTCTCCATAAGACCTTCATCCGGCGGAGGACATTTCAAGTTACCACCTCGCGCGGCACGGTCTTCACGTCGGAGCGGGTTGAGGAACCGGCGAAAATTAGCCGCGTCCTCGCCAGCGATTAGCATCGCGACTTTCAAATTGTTATGCAAATTTACGCACTATTAACGCAGGCGTGGCCGCTCAAGCGCGTTTTAGTTCTTGGGGACCGCGTTCTCGATGCTGACAAACCCAAATTGGGAGAGGTGGATAAATGGATCCCAAACTCACTCTGCTTTTCTTACTCATCGGCACCATTATTGGCCTTTCGCACATTAATTACGAAGATCTGACCCAGCTGAAGCGCGGGCGCAACGGCCAGCGTTGGCTTGGTGTGGTGCGGAGGTGGCGTAAATCGTAGAGGTGGAGAAGCGCTTTCGGCTGCAACACGCTAATCTTTCAATATATTTCCCCTGCTTTTTACTCGAACAGTGCATCGTTTACTCAAGAGATTTTCGGAAACGAAGGATGCTGATCGCCAGGAGAACGCTGGCGATAGTCGCCATTGCGACGAGATCCGGCCATAGCACATCCACGCCGACACCTTTGAGAAAGGTGCCGCGGATGACTACGAGGTAGTACCGCAATGGGTTCGCGTAGGTGAACCATTGCAATACGACTGGCATACTGGCGATGGGGAAACTGAATCCAGAAAGGATAAAAAAGGGATTGAGAACGAAAAAATTGGTGGCGAAGGCCTGCTGTTGGGTTGAGCACAACGTGGAGATGAGTAAGCCGAGCGCGAGCGTGCTGAGAAGGTAGAGGGTCGTGCCGAGCAGAAGCACGAGAGGGTTGCCAACAAAAGGAACCTGGAACCATAAAATTCCGACGGCAGTGACAAGACTGACCTCACCGAGGCCGACGAGAAAAAAAGGCACGGTTTTACCGAGGATAAACTCGGTAGGTCGTATCGGAGTGACCATGATCTGCTCGAGTGTGCCGACCTCACGCTCGCGTACAATCGCAAATGCGGTGAGATTAACAACAATGACGAGGGTCAGCGTGCCAATCACGCCAGGCACAAAGAACCAGCGCCCATTGAGATCTTCATTATACCAGGGGCGCTGCTCAATCGTTACCTGGACACTTCTCATTCCTTGCATCCCACCAATTCGCTGCGCCAGGTCGATCGCGTAATCCTGGGAGAACTGCGCTGCTATCGTGTTGATGTAACCAAGAGCGATGAGGGCGGTGTTCGAGTTCGTACCATCGACAATGGCTTGGACCGGAGCGCTTTGACCTTTCCGCAGCAGATTGGAAAAGCCGGCGTCGACGACAAACGCGACGACTGCATCGCTTTTGTCGATCGCATCATCAATATCGTGCTGCGATTGGGCAAGTTTGATGATGTTCAGCCGATTGCTTGAGGTGAATCGTGAGATTAGCTCGCGGCTTTCCTGGGTATGATCGAGATCGAGCACAATTGTCGAGACGTGGTAGACCTCGAAGGTGGCCGCATAGCCAAAGAGAAGCATCTGAAGCACAGGCGGCACGATCAAGCGAAAGCGGCCCCACTTGTCGCGCCATAGCTCGATAAATTCCTTGATCAGCATTTGCTTGACGCGTGCGAACATGAATTTCTCAATCGAGAGTCTTGTGGAAGGCGCGCGCCGCCAGAAAGACGACGGCGAACGCATAGACGACGAGGAATAGGATCGGGGTTGCCAGCGCCGACAGATCGGCGCCTTTCAAGAAAACAGCCTTGATTATGGTGACGTAATATCGCGAGTAGATCAGGTAGGTGATCTTCTGAACGATGACTGGCATCTGGTCGATGGGAAAGACATAGCCGGAAAGCAATGTAGTCGGGAGCATTGTCACCAGCAGCGCGATTTGACTGGCGCCAAGCTGGTTACGAATGACGACCGAGAGCAGGTAACCAATGCTCAGAACAACGATGAGGAACAGCGTGGTCGTGACGAATAGTGTGAAGATTGTTCCGCGGAACGGCACCTCGAACCAAAATACCGCAATCAGCAGGCAGAAGGCTGCATCGATCCAACCTAGCACCAGATAGGGGAGGAGTTTTCCGAACATCACCTCGCTTGGCCTAGCCGGCGTCGATATCAAAAGTTCCATGGTGCCGCGCTCCCATTCCCGCGCGATGGTCAGGGAGGTCAGCTGGGCGCCGACAAGCGCCATGATGACTGCGACGACTCCGGGGATAATGAAGTTACGGCTTTCAAGGTCTTCGTTGAACCAAACCCGCGATTGCACCGTCATGGGCTGAATCTGCTGCAGCACATGCCCTTGTCTTGCCGTCCACGATAGCTGCACGTCGCTGGAGTAACCGCTGACGACGGCCAGCGCGTAACCGAACGCGATATTCGCGGTGTTGTCGTCGGTCGCATCGATGATCGCCTGTACCGGTGCCGAGCCGACATCGTTCAAGCGCTCGGAGAAGTCCGGCGGGATAACAATACCGATCTTGCAGTCGGCGCGATCGATCGCGTTGACGAGCGCTGGGTAGTTATCGACATTGCGCGCGATTGCAAAGTAGCGCGACGCTTCGAAGCGTTTGAGCAAGGCTTGAGTATTCTGGCTTGCCTCACGGTCGAATGTGCACACCGGGATATGCTTGAGATCCAAGGTGACGCCGTAACCAAGGAGAAACATCTGCGTGAACGGCATCAGCAGCGCGATCATCAAGCTGCGGGGATCGCGCCAAATCTGTATGACTTCTTTGACGGCGATGGCTTTGAGGCGGCGAAGGTTCATGCGGCCTGCCTCCCATTGACTGTGTCCGCGGTTATAAGCTGCACGAAAACGTCCTCAAGCGAGGCATTAATGCGTGTAATGCGACTAAGCCGCAATCCTTTGGCCTCCAGGTAGGAAGGCAGTTCCGCGATTGCTCTCTCCGCGTTTGTGACCAGCAAATGGAGGGCGCTGCCAAACACCGAGCAATCTTGAACACCAGGGGCCTGCTGGAGCGCGGCGAGCGTGGGACCGAGCGCATCGCACTCGACCAGTAGCAGCTCGCCGCCGAGGGCCGCCCGTTTGAGCTGCTCCGGGCTACCGATGGCGATGAGTCGTCCTTGGTTGATCAGGGCGGCGCGATGGCAGTATTCAGCCTCGTCCATGTAGTGGGTCGAGACCAGAACCGTCACGCCCTCGGCCGCGAGTGAATGAATGAGGTCCCAGAAGCGGCGTCGCGAAGCTGGCTCAACGCCGGACGTCGGTTCATCCAAGAACAGGATCGAGGGACGATGCAGGATCGCGCATCCGAGGGCCAGGCGCTGCTGCCAGCCGCCGGCGAGCGTGGCGACCAGCGCCCGCTCGCGACCGGCGAGTCCCGCCATGTCAATGGCAAACTGAATGCGTGTAGCAAGTTCGCTCGCCGGAACGCGATAGATGCCGCCGAAAAAGCGCAAATTCTCTTTCACCGTGAGGTCGCGGTAGAGCGAGAATTTCTGCGACATGTAGCCGATCCGCTGGCGGACAGCTTCCGGGTCGAGTGCTACGTCAATACCGGCGACCAATGCGCGGCCTGCGCTTGCGCGCAACAGGCCGCAAAGAATGCGGATGATCGTCGACTTGCCGGCTCCGTTGGGCCCGAGGAAGCCCATGATTTCTCCGCGTGCGACGCGGAAACCGACGTGGTCGACGGCGACAAAATTGCCAAACCGCTTGACAAGGTCTTCGACAACAATCTGGGCATCGGCTGATGTGTGCGGGTCGCTCATTGTGACTTCTCTCCGTCTTCGAGGAGGGCCACGAATACATCTTCGATCCCCGGCTGGATGACCACAATCTCACCGAATTGGACGCCGGCTCGCAGTAGAGCGTCGCGCAATTGCGCGGTCCTCAAATTTGCGTCGTCGACCACGGCATGAACGCCATCTCCAACAAGAATGAGGTGCGTCACTCCCACGCAGTTTGCGATTGCCGTCCGCGCGGCGCGGCCGTCGGAAGAGGAAATTGCAAGCAGCATTCCAGGCATTTGCGCCTTTAGGCCCGCCGGCGTATCGCAGTAGAGTACGCGGCCAGCCTGCAAGAGAGCTAGGCGGTTGCAGCGCTCCGCCTCATCGAGGTATGCCGTGGAAATGATGATAGTTACGCCTTGCTCGCGTAATTCGTAAAGGATCCGCCAGAAGTCGCGACGCGAGACTGGATCGACGCCCGTGGTCGGCTCGTCGAGAAGCAGGACCTGCGGCGTATGGACCAGTGCGCAGGTCAAGCCGAGCTTCTGCTTCATGCCGCCGGACAATTGGCCAGCAAGGAACTCGCCAAAGTGGCTCATCCCCGACGCTGCCAACAGTTGTTGCGTACGCTCCTTGCGAAGACGGATCGGGACCTCGAACAGGTCGGCATAAAAGCGAATATTCTCATCGACGGTGAGGTCTTCATAAAGTCCGAACCGCTGCGGCATATAGCTGATGTGAGGCTTCACCTTTTCGGGATCGGCGACGACGTCGATACCATCAATTGTTATGTGGCCGTCGTCCGGCCGCATCACACCGGCAAGCATGCGCATCGTCGCGGTCTTGCCACAGCCATCAGGGCCGACCAGGCCAAAAATTTCGCCGCGCGTAACCGCAAATGTGAGGCCGTTAACGGCCGTAACATCGGCAAAGCGCTTGGTCAGCCCCGTCGCGTCGACGATGACTGATTCGGTGCTATTCATGATTTGCCCGGAGGAAGGGCTTCGAGCACCGCATCCGCCGGCATGCCCGGTACTAGCTCGTGCGTCGGGTTGGAGATGTCGACGCGGATGCGATAGACGAGGGTGACACGTTCTGCATGCGTCTCGACGCTCTTCGGCGTGAATTCAGCGCTTGATGAAATAAATGAAACACGGCCTTGGTAGTTCTTGTCGGGATAGGTGTCGGTCTTGACGGCGACGGTCTGGTCCAATCGAACCTTGCCGATATCGGTCTCGTTGATGTAGCCGCGCAGCCAAACATGATCGAGATCGGCCATGGTCACGACCGGCGTGCCCGGCGCCATGATCTCTCCAAGTTCCGCCTGCCGGACAACGATGACTCCGTCAAAGGGCGCGTATAGGGTCGTATAGCCGAGTACGATTTGCGCCATCTTGAGCGTCTCACTTGCATTGCGGATATTGGCTTTAGCAAGCTCGACCTGGCGTTCGGCTGCAGACCGCAGGGCCTGGTCACGTTCGGAGGCAGCATTGGACTGCCGGAGTGCCGCGTTCGCTTGGTCGCGCGCCTGCACCGTGCCGGCGCCCTTCTGCAAAAGCGTATCAGCGCGCCCGAAATCGGCCTTTTTCATCTCTAAATCGGCAGCATCGGCCTCCACTGTCTTACGGGCCGCGACAAGATTTTGCTCCGTAGTAGCAAGCTGGCGTCGTTGCACTTCGATCGCCGCCTCGGCGATTTTCACTTGCTGGCTGTAATCGGAGTCATCCAGACGCGCGATGACAGTGCCGGCTTTGACCCATTGTCCTTCATCGAATGGAAGTTCGACGATGCGCGACTGGACAGTTTTGAAGCCGAGTACGCTCTGGTGCGCCTCGATATTGCCGGAGACAAGGATTGTGCGAACTTGCGCAGGTGAGGTGAGCCAATCCTTGATGGAGCCTGCGGAGGAATAGGCAAAGACGCCCCCACCGGCTAGCAAGACGATGCCAATCAAGGACGCCTTTTTGATCCACTTCTGCACGATCATCCCATCATTTTTGTTCGGTGCGCGGGCTGCAAATAGCGACTGATCGCACCGCATCTTCCCACTGCACTTTATGGACCCGTGGTCTCGGCTTTCCTTGATCCACGTCAGGTTTCGATGGCGGACAGATAGAGCGAGATCAGGGCTTTTCGCGTGAGGCGACGGCCCATTGATGAAAATAACGGGTTTGTTGGATGGCTGAAGCAATCGATATAAAGAGTGATAAGCGACAGGCGGACGTATGGGCTATTGAACTAGCAGCGTCCCGCGCGGTTGGTAAATGTGCTCGCCGCACGCTGACTTCAATTGCATATTTGATTCGTAGTACTCAACGTATTTGCGCTGCATTACCTGCGTTGCTGTTAAATAAATTTTGTACGGTTTGCAAATAAGCCGGCCGCAACACTATCGATCGCTGTGGCACGTTCTTTCAAAAAAATCTGAAAAATTGATCTATCCCAAGGCAATCGGATTTGAGTGTGCTTATACAACACTAAATCTCAGATTATTCGAAGCGTAGGAGCGCATCATGTTCCGACGATTTATGCTTGCGATTGCCACAGTCGCCGCGCTCGGTATTTCATTCTGCCCAACGGACAGCTTCGCTGCCGGACACCATGGTAGCGGTTATCACGGAGGCGGACACCGCGGCGGCGGCTGGCGCGGTGGTGGAAGGTGGGGTGGGTTTGGCGCCGGGTTCGTCGGTGGTGCGATTCTCGGTGGGCTGCTCGCGTCTCCCTATTATTACGGCTCCTACGACTACTACGCGGCACCTGGATACTTTCCCGACGACGCGGTTGCCTACTGCATGCAGCGATTCAGGTCATATGACCCGAATAGCGGTACTTACCTGGGCTACGATGGCCGGCGTCATCGATGTCCATGAGTGAATGGCCGCCGTTGAGTCGTCCTTGCCGCACGTGAACTGTACACCCGGTGGTTGGGTTCGGGGGGCAGGGCGCAAAGCGAGAGCGCGAATGAAACAGCCTCGACCCATACGTCACAATGACGACGAGGTTTCTCGCCGATCGTTTCTTGTCAGCGCCAGTGCGACGGCGGGAGGTGTCATGCTCGAAGCCAGTCTTGCCGTAGCGCCGGCAATTGCGGAGACGAAGACCGCGACGGTCGGTCCCGACGCGGTGCCTTTGACGCTCAAAATCAACGGCATGATGCGGACAGTCACGGTTCTCCCGCAGACGACGCTTGCCGAAGCCCTGCGTGGAGCGCTCGACCTGACTGGAACCAAGATCGGCTGCGACCGCGGGGCGTGCTCGGCATGCACCGTGTGGTTGGATGGTATTCCAGTTGCATCCTGCATGATGCTAGCGATCGATGTCGGCGAGCGCGCGGTGACGACCATCGAAGGCCTCAGCGATGGCGACAAGCTGCATCCGGTGCAGTCAGCCTTCATCGAGCACGACGCCATGCAATGCGGCTTCTGCACGCCCGGGCTGGTCATGAGTTGCGCGGCTCTGCTTGCGCAAAACCCGAACCCCACGCTTGACGAAGTTAAAGCAGCTACCAGCGGTCACCTATGCCGCTGCGGAACTTATCCACACGTCTTCGCGGCAACGCTCGCAGCCGCCACGACTGGCAAAGGCTGACCACATGTCGCCAAATGGGTCGATGCGGCGGGACAAGTTTCCATCCGGAATCGCCGGCGTTTCCGTCGGCGAAATCGAGCGCCAAGTTCCGGCCGGAGAGGCGCCGCCGCTGCCGACGAACGATCGTCTCGCTGTCATCGGCAAGTCCGTGCCGAGGATCAATGGACGCGCCAAGGTGACCGGTGCCGCGCGCTTTACCGTCGATATTAAGCTTCCAGGCATGTTGCACGCGCGGCTGCTGCGTTCGCCGCACGCCCATGCACAGGTCATCTCGGTCGATACGCGCGCGGCGGAACGTTGTCCGGATGTGCGTGCGGTTCATGTCATCACAGATATTGTCGGGCGCGCGATCGAACGCGATCCTGACATCGATATCAGCGGCACCCCTAAGCTGCCACGCGCGCTTTACGTCGGGGCTCCGATAGCGGCAGTCGCGGCTACCACCGAGGTGGCGGCCAATGCCGCCCTGCGCCTGATAAAAGTCGAGTACGAGGTGCTGCCGTTCGTGGTGGACATGGAGGACGCGCGCAAATCGGACGCTCCTATGGTGTTTCATTCACCGGTTACCGGTTCAGGCTTTGCCGGCGGCGTTTCTGCCGGGGCTGAGATTCAGCAGCAAGGAAACATCCGCGGGCCTGCCAAAGCCGGTGCGCGCGGCGATGTTGCCAAAGGCTTTGCCGAAGCCGACGTCGTGGTCGAAGGGGAATTTCGCACGCAAGTGCAGACGCATTGCTGCGCGGAAACCCATGCCGTCGTCGCCGATTGGCGGGCGGAAGGACTGACGGTCTACCTCTCGACACAGTTTACCGCCGGCGTACGCAATGAACTCGCCGAAGCCTTCAAGCTGCCGCGCAATCAGGTCCGGGTCGTGGTCGATGCCATGGGCGGGGGATTTGGATCGAAATCCGGCGCGGGCAATTATGCACGGGCCGCCATCGCTCTTTCCCGTGCCGCGAACGCGCCAGTCCGGCTTGTGCTTGACCGGCAAGAGGAACAGCTCGAACTCCGGCAACCGCCCTGCGACATTCCAGCGCCTGAAGATCGGCGCGCATAAGGACGGTCTGCTCACCGCCATCTCGCTCTACACATATGGGACGGCAGGAACCGCTACTGGAGCTGGCGTCGGCAATGTCGCGCAGGCGATGTATGAATGTCCGAATTTTGCGAGCGAACAATACGACGTCTTCATCAATGCTGGGCCAGGCTGCGCCATGCGCGGTCCGGGCAATACACCCGGTGCATTCGCACTGGAACAGGCTGTCGATGAGTTGGCGGAGAAACTGGCGATCGATCCGCTGCTACTGCGCGACCGTATCGATGCGAGCCCGGTCCGGCGCGACGAGCGGCGTCGCGGCGCCGAACGGATCGGTTGGAGCCGCCGTCACGCTCCGGGGGCTGACAAGGGTCCGATCAAGCGCGGTATCGGCGTAGCCCAATCGCTCTGGGGCGCCAACGTGCAGACCAATGCGTCGTGTGAGGTGCGGCTATTGCGCGACGGCTCGGTTGAGATCCTGTCCAGCGTGCAGGATATCGGCACCGGGATCGGCACGGTGTTGGCGCAAGTTGTCGCGGAAGAGCTTGGCCTGCGCCCGCAAGACATCACCGTTCGTATTGGCGACACCGATTTTCCGGCCGGGCCGCCGTCCTACGGCAGCCGGACCACGGCCTCGATCACGCCGCCGGCGCGCAATGCCGCCTATAAAGTCAAGCAGATGGCGTTTGACTTGGTTGCGCCGCATCTCGGTGTTGCCGTCGAAGATCTGCTCATGCGCGGCGGACGAATCGTCGTCCGGAACGACGCAACGCGTGGCATGAGCTTGCGTGAAGCGGCGACGACCTTACGCACCGACCAGATCAGTGGGTTTTCCAGCCGGAGCGACGATTATGGCGGCTTCCGCCGGATGATGACCGACGCCGCGCTTGCCGAGAATGATCTGGGCGGCGTCCAGTTCGCCGAGGTCGCGGTCGACACCGAGACCGGCATCATACGTGTCGAGCGTTTTGTCGCGGCGCAAGATTGCGGACGCCCGATGAACCCGAGGCAAATCGAAAGCCAGGTTCAGGGCGGTATCTTGCAGGGCATCTCCTATGCTTTATTCGAGGACCGCATTCTCGACCGGCACACCGGTTATATGCTCAACGCCGATCTCGAGCATTACAAGATCGTCGGGCCGCGCGAGACGCCAGCCATCGACGTCATTGTGCTGGAAAATTATCAGGGCGAGAGCGCAACGGACGCTTACGGCATTGCCGAACCATCGAATATCGCCACCGCGCCTGCCGTCGCCAACGCCGTCTACAATGCGATCGGCGTGCGGCTGCGCCAATTGCCGATGACGCCCGCCGCCGTGCTTTCGGCGCTTGGCCGCATCCCGCGCGGGAGTTGAAGATGCAGCCATTTGAATGGGTGAATGCACAATCGGCGGCCGAAGCAATAAATTCGGGAGCGACGACGGTTGCCGCCGCCATGGTCGCGCGCGTCGGGGGGCAAGCAACGCGGGATGCCGTTGTGATCAAGGCGGGCGGGCTCGACCTCCTCGACCTGATGAAAGAGGGCCTGCTACAGCCACGCCGCATCGTGAATCTGCGCGGCATTGCGGGGCTCGATCGCGTTGTCGAGGAAGCGGACGGCACTCTGCGCATTGGCGCGCTGGTTACCATCGCGCAAGTCGCCAGCAACCCGATCATTTGTCAGCGCTATACGGCCTTGGCCGACGCCACTGGCAATGCGGCGAGCCCGCAGATCCGCAACGTAGCGACGCTCGGCGGCAACCTGCTGCAGCGACCGCGTTGCTGGTATTTCCGTTCGGCGCGGCACGATTGCGTCCGCAAAGGCGGCGAGAGCTGCTTTGCATTCGGCGGTGAGAACCAATACCACGCTATTTTTGATCAGAACGGTTGCGCCATGGTGCATCCGTCGACCGCGGCGACCGCATTGGTGGCGTTGGGAGCCAAAGTCGTGCTGGTGAATGCCGAGGGACAGCGGCGCGAAGTCCTTTTGGAAGATTTCTATCTGCTGCCGGACAAGGATATCCATCGCGAAAACGATCTCAGGCCGGGTGAGATTCTCACCGCTCTTGTGCTGCCGAAGTTGGAAACTGGCATCCATTCCGTGCACCTTAAGCAAGGTGAAAAGGATTCATTCGACTGGCCGCTCGCCGACGTGGCGGTGCTGCTCGATCGCGAAGCGAGCGGGTTGTGTCGTCGGGCATCGATCGTTCTCGGAGCTGCTGCGCCGGTGCCGCACCGGGCGAGGGCGGCGGAAGCTGCTCTGCGGGGAAAGCCAGTGCAGGATCAAACTGCTCGAGATGCTGCGCGTGCGGCGCTCGTGGGCGCCGCACCGCTATCAAAGAATGCCTACAAGCTGCCGATTTTCGAGACGCTGGTGCGGCGCGCCATTTTGGCCGCCGCAGCCGCGTGATTTGAACTTAGGAACGGCAAAATGGGAGCAACTGATATGACCCGCCGCACTATGAACGCCGGCATCTTGGCGAGCGCCGCCGTTGCGTCCGGGCCGGCATTTGGTGCAGAGGAAGCAAAGGCGTTCGCCTTGCCGCCGCCGCGGAGCAAAGGCGGCAAGCCGCTGATCGAGGCGCTCGCGCTTCGCCGGTCGACCCGCGAATATGCCGACCGACCGCTGCCGTCACAGGTTCTGTCGGACCTCTTATGGGCGGCATTCGGCATCAATCGTCCTAGTGGTGATCGTACGGCGCCGTACTGGCGTCACATCATGGTCATCGACGTTTATGCGGCGTTGGCCGACGGCGTTTGGCTTTACGAGCCGAAGCAACATGCGTTGCTGCCGCACTTACGTGCCGACATACGCGCACAAACGGGCCAGCAGGATTTCGTCGGCACCGCCCCGCTCAATCTCATTTATGTCGCGCATGGCGAACGGATGCAGGACATTTCGCCGCAAGACCGCCGCCTCTATGCGTCGGTCGATACCGGATTCATCGGTCAGAACGTCTATTTGTTCTGCGCGTCGGAAGGACTCGCAACGGTCTTCCGTGGCGCCGTCGACTACGCCAAGCTCGACCGAACCATGCAGTTCGGCAAGGACCAATTTGTCACCTTCGCGCAGACCGTTGGCTATCCGCGAAGCTAGATGCACAAGCTTTCGTGGTGCCTGAAAATGAATCGAATTCGATAGTCGTTGTTATAGACCGCTATTCTGCGGCAAAAGCGCCTGTTCGAGCTTTATACGGCCGAGGGGCCTGGCAATCGGTGAGGTTGCGATATTGATCTTGGTCAACGGGGCATACGGGACGAATAGATAGTATTTTTTAGAATTAGGTCGGCAACGAGGTGGCATGCACCTTACGAGATGCACATGGCTGACAGGCAAGCCGCACCCGCTACTGCCTTCGAATTAGCAAGTCGGCAACGCGAAATTTCTGTTTCGGAGTTCTTTCTCAAGAACCGCCACCTCCTTGGGTTTGATACGCCCGCCAAGGCGCTGGTCACCGCCGTCAAAGAGGCGGTGGACAACGCTCTCGATGCTTGCGAGGAGGCGGGAATTCTTCCTGAAATCACCGTGCAGGTGCGCGATCGCGACGGGAGGTCGCGGGTCGTCGTGGAGGATAACGGCCCCGGGATTGTCGAGAGCCAGATCGCACGTATTTTCGGCAAACTCCTCTATGGCTCGAAATTCCACAAGCTCAGCCAGTCGCGCGGCCAGCAAGGAATGGGGATCTCGGCGGCGGGAATGTATGGGCAACTCACCGCCGGCAAGCCATTGCATATCATAAGCCGTGTCACGAGCGATAAGCTTGCTTCGGAAATGTATGTGTCGATCGATACTGCCAAGAACCAGCCGGACATCCACAGGAAGAAACGGCTGGAATGGGATCGTCCACATGGCACGCGTGTCGAGATGGAGATGGAGGGCCACTATCAAAAGGGGCCGCATTCGATTGAAGTCTATCTAAAGCAGACTGCCATCGCCAATCCGCATCTGACCATAAATTACCAGGACCCGCAGGGAAAGCAGACACTTTTCGCCCGCAGCACGAGGAAGATTCCGCCTCGGCCGACAGAAATAAAACCCCATCCGTACGGCATCGAGCTTGGCCGCCTCATCCAGATGCTAAGCAGCACCGCGAGCCGCACGCTGTTGCGGTTTCTCGTCGACGAGTTTTCCCCGCGTAGGCAAGAAGACAGCGCTTAAGATCATTGAGCTCGCCCGCAAACAATCTGACAGGCGATTGAGCGATCGTTCTTATCCAAGGCACATTGCTCGCGCACAAGCGACCGCGCTTCATAAGGCTATTCAAAAGACACACATCTTGGCGCCGCGCTCCGATTGTATTGTTCCGATCGGCGAGAAGTCGCTTTTGCAGGGCTTGCACAAGGAATTGGCGGCAGATTTTTACACTGTCACCACGCGACCGGCCGCAGCCTACCGTGGCAACCCATTCCAGGTAGAAGTCGGCATCGCTTATGGCCACGTCGGCAATGCCGATGTTGAAGTCGATGCGAGCGGTCACATGCATAAGAAGGAAGCGCACGAAGGGAGCGCTGCCGAGCATCTTATCGCGCAGAAAGACGAGCCCGTTCGCCTGCTGCGCTTTGCCAACCGGGTGCCGCTCCTCTACCAGCAGGCTAGCTGCGCCATTACCAAAGCCGCCATCCAGACGAATTGGCGGGCCTATGGCTTGCACCAGTCGAAGGGCGCACTCCCAATCGCGCCGATGGCCATCCTGGTCCATGTCGCATCGGTCTGGGTACCCTATACGTCCGAGTCCAAAGAAGCGATTGAACCTTATCCGGAAATCCTCAAGGAGATCAAATTGGGGCTGCAACAATGCGCGCGCAAACTTGCGCACTACACGCATCACGAAATGCATCTTCGTCAGGAATACGACAGGCGCACTTATATCGAGAAGTATCTGCCGCATATCGGCATCGCGTTGCAGGATATCCTCGCGCTGAGCAATGATGAACGCGACTCAACCGTGAACAAACTCGATGACGTGCTCCATAAGAGCCGTACGGCCCGAAGGTCAGAACCATGAAAACCGGCAACTCGGACGTCGCGCGCAGCGACCTGGATCGGAAGACCATTGCGCTAATTGAGTCGATTGCCAAGCAAGTGCGCACAAGCATCGCCAGCGGAACGCTACCCGACATCCAACTGCCGGTCCGTAGTCTTGACAATGTGAAGTATGATGCAGCGAAGGGTTACTTCGAGCTGGGCGACGCACGCAAGGTTCGCGCGCTGACGGTAAACACCGCGCGGTCTTTCGCGCAAACTCTTCGTTTGATGGCAACTTCACGGGGAATGGTCGAGCACGACGATTTCGCCACCAAACGCGAGGTTTACTACATCAGCAAGAACTGGGGTGATTGTCGCTGCGACGAACAGGCCGAGTCCGATGCCATTATGGACGACATCGAGGCTTTGGCATCGATGCATGGGTTGTCGCGCGAGCAGTTGCGCTTCTATCCAGAGTCTCACGGCGGCTCGGTCGCCGGCCGCCTCACTGTAGTCGACAGAAATCCAACGACCGGGGCAGCCGTCGAGATCGATTGCACCAACCTGGGGAGCGGGGCCTATAGCATTCCGCGTTCGGTCGAACATCTGAGTTTCCGGACCGATGCGAAGTTCGTGCTTGCCATCGAAACCGGCGGCATGTTTCAGCGCCTCAATAATCATCGATTTTGGGAAACGGCGCGGTGCATTATCATCGAGATGGGCGGCGTTCCGACGCGCGCGACCCGACACTTCATTCGCCTTCTTTCGGACAACCAGAATTTGCCCGTCTACTGCTTTGTCGATTGCGACCCCTACGGCTTTACAAATATTTACCGGACGCTCAAGGTTGGCTCGGGGAATGCGGCGCACATAAACCGCTTCCTATGCGTGCCTCGGGCGCGTTTCTTAGGCGTCACGCCACAGGATATCGTCGACTTTGGTCTTGAGGATGCGACGCACCCATTGGCGGCGACCGACATCAAGCGCGCGCAAGACGCGTTGCAGAACGACCCATTTATTATGGCGCATCCCGAGTGGATCGTCGCAATCAAGCAATTGCTTCATATGGGAGTTCGCGCCGAGCAACAGGCGCTTGCCAAGTGGGGCCTTAATTACGTTATCAACGATTATCTGCCAAGGAAGCTCGCCAACGAGAGCAGTTTCTTGCCGTAGAGCTGCAGATAAAGGCCGTGTCGTGCGTGCGTTGGATCGGCCATGAGCGTATCTACCAAGACTACAGCTGCGATCGCGAGCGGGAAGGAGGTTGATAGCGCGCGGCGCGCCGCCGAACTCATGATGCGGCTCGCGGCCCCGCTACATGTGCCTAGCTAAGCGAAGACTAGACCGATCCCAACGTTAGACGAATTAAGCCGTCAAAGGGGTCCGTGGCTAAAAACTGACGACGTGATCAACGCGCGATTACTGGTCGATTTGCGAAAGCTTTTGAAACAGTAAACGGCCTCAGGTGGTCACCGGCCCGGCTTCGATCGCGTTTGGGGAAATGCCGCGGATGCCCAAGGCCCTAAACAACTCACGCGTGGCTGCCATGGAACCATCGACATCGATACCCCGGCAGGCGTCCTCGATCACGATTGCTTCAAACCCCTCGCGGTGCGCATCTTCCGCCGAATAGCGCACACAGAAATCGAAGGCGAGGCCGGCGAGAAATACGCGCCGGAAGCCGCGTTCATGCAGGTACCCGGCAAGTCCGGTCCGCGTCTTGCGGTCGTTCTCGTAGAATGCCGAATAGGAATCGATCTCGCGGTGGTAGCCTTTGCGCAGCACCAATTCCGCGTGGGGAACCGCCAAGTCTTCGCAGAATGCGGCGCCAGACGTGCCCTGCACACAATGATCCGGCCAGAGAACTTGGGTGCCATAGGCGACCTCGATCGTCTGATGGGGTGCCTTGCCAGAATGCGAGGAGGCAAAGGATAGATGGCCGCGCGGGTGCCAATCCTGCGTCAGCACCACATGTGCAAATCGCGCAGCCAAGCGATTGATCAACGCCACGACTTCATCTCCATGCGGCACTGGCAGGCCACCGCCGGGGCAGAAGTCGTTCTGGATATCGACGATCAGCAGGATATCCCGATCGCCGATCATGAATTTGTCGATCATGGGCCAAGACTTTCGCGCTGCGCCAAGCGGTTGTCCACTTCGGCGGCGAGCCGCACCAGGGAATCCGCGACTTCAACCTGGCATGTTTCTCCGCGGGCGAGGTCGCACAATGGCTCGGGCAGGCGTTCGAGATCATGCGCAGCCCGCGCCCGGATCTCGGCCAGAGTAGACGTTGGTTTGACGCGCTGGCCATCTTTCATGACGAGCTCGATCAGAGGTTCGCCAGGGTGGGGATCGGATTCAAGCGACAACACATCGCCGGCAATTCGGCCGTCTAATCCATAACGGCGCCAAACTTGTTTGCGACCCGGCCAAGTCGCCTTGCCAACCGAACGTTTGCGCCGCGCCAGCCCGGCATATTCCTGCAGTTTGTAGGCGCAATCGAGCGCCGGAACGTCGGATGACGTCGTTAAGCTGGTGCCGATGCCGAAGCCATCGATTGGCGCTTCGGCTTGAACGATTTCGGACACATAATCCTCGTCCAGGCCGCCGCTGGCGAAGATCGTCACGTCGGCAAGTCCGCCGTAGTCCAGGATGCTACGAACGCTTCTCGACAAGGCAATAAGATCGCCGCTATCCAGCCGTACCGCGCGGATCTTAATGCCCATTGCGGCGAGCCGGGGCGCCAAGGCAACCACCTTTCTGGCCGCGTTCTCGGTATCGTAGGTATCGATGAGCAGTGTCAGGCCTTGTGGGCGGGAGCGCGCGAAGGATTCAAAGGCAGCGCTTTCGGTGTCGTAAGCTTCGACGAAAGAATGAGCCATCGTGCCGAAAGTTGGAATGCCAAATTCCTGCTCGGCCAGCATGGTCGCGGTGCCCGCGAAGCCGGCGATGTAGCTGGCGCGGGCGGCCATGAGTCCGGCTTCGGCGCCGTGTGCGCGGCGCAGGCCAAAATCGACCAGCAGCTTGCCCGGCGCCGCCAGCACCAAGCGCGCAGCCTTTGCGGCGATCAGCGTTTGGAAATGCACGATATTGATCAGCCTAGTTTCGACCAGTTGCGCCTGCGGCATCGGCGCAGTGACACGCAAAATCGGCTCATTGGCAAAGAACACGCGGCCTTCCGGCATGGCGTGGACATCGCCGGTGAAGCGAAAACTGGCAAGGCGGTCGAGCAGTCCTTTGTCAAATCTGTGCGTATGGGCCAACCAGTCGATTTCTTCGGGCGAGAAGCGAAGATTTTCGAGAAAACCCAGCACCTGTTGGAGACCGGCGGCGACTAGGAATCCCCGGCGCGGCGGGAATTTGCGGACGAAGAATTCGAAGACCGCCGTTTTGGTCTCGCCATGGTCCAGATAGGCCTGGATCATGTTGATCTGGTATATGTCCGTGAGTAGGGGGCTTGTCAGTAGGTTCATTTGGCGACTCGGCCCAGCTCAGCCGGGAACGGCCTGTGATTTGATATGGTGCCGAGCCAGAACCTCGATCACCTCCGTGTCAGAGACCTGACGGAAATCGGAATAGAACAGTCCGATTGCACCAAAATCTTCATAGTCTTCGAGGCAAACGATATCGTCGGCCTCACCTCGCAACTTCTTCAGGGTATCGGTCGGAGCAACTGGGACAGCAAGCACAAGCTTGCTCGGTTTGCGCATCCTCATCGCGTGCAAGGCGGCGCGGGTGGTCGCGCCGGTCGCGATGCCGTCGTCCACCACGATCACTGTGCGACCGGTAAGTTTAGGATGTGGGCGATCGCCGAGGTAGAGCTTGCGGCGACGTTCGATTTCGGCGAGTTGCTCGTCGCGAATGGCATTGAACTCAGTTTCGCTCACGCCACAGGACCGGATGACTTCCTCGTTGCACACAATGACGGGTTCAGCGCCATCGACGACGGCACCCATGGCAAGTTCCGGCTGAAACGGCACCCCGATCTTTCGCACCAGGATCAGGTCAAGGGGTGCGTCGAGCGCGGTCGCGACCTCGGCTGCCACCGGCACGCCACCGCGTGGTAAGGCCAGCACGACCGGCTGTCGATCCTTGTAGCGCGTGAGCGCTTTCGCGAGTTTTCGGCCGGCGTCTGTGCGATCGATGAATGGCATGATGTGCTCCGGCTACCTCGCATGGGCACGCACGTGCGAGCCGAGATGCGTCTTGAACCATTGTGAAGCATGCGCGATCGCTAGCTCGAGAGTACCTTGCTCCGAAAAAAGGTGGGTCGCACCCGGTACGATTTCGATTGCCTTTGGTGCGGTCAGACGCGCAAAGGCCCGCTCGTTGATCTCAATCACATCGTAATCGAGGCCGCCGACGATCAGCAGAGTCGGTGCAGTCACACGCTCAAGTGCAACTCCCGCGAGATCTGGCCGGCCTCCACGGGAAACGACAGCGCCAATACGGGCGCCGAGATGGGCCGCAGCGACTAGAGCCGCCGCCGCTCCCGTGCTCGCTCCGAACAAGCCAAGTGGCAGGCGGGCGAGGTCGGGGTCATCGTCGATCCAATGGATGACGTCAGCAAGCCTTCCCGCCAGCAGCGATATATCAAAGACATTAGCGCGTTCGCGCTCTTCGTCTGGTGTGAGCAGGTCGAATAACAGGGTTGCTATGCCTCGCGCGTTCAACGCATTGGCGGCCGCCCTATTGCGCGGGCTAAATCGGCTGGAGCCGCTGCCATGGGCGAACACGACAAGCGCGCTTGATGGGGCAGGCAAATGAAGAGTGCCGGCGAGGCCAAGGGGGCCAATCGTCACCTCACGAACTTTCAACGCGTTTGCTGGGTGCCTGTGGGGGCGGGTGACGACAGAGGCGCACATGAACTGGCTCCTCGTAAAGACACAAAGCAGAAGCATAAAACAATGAACGACCGTTTGATCGGTATCAACTTCTGTCGGCTACGACGCATTAAGTTACCGGCCCAGGTGGAGCGGTCCTTGCATGGACTTTCGATCAACGGTGCCCGAACGACGCTCGATGCTAAGGTAGCATTTTTGAGCCGGCCGGCCGCGTACCGGCCCACTCCGAGTGAAATCGTTTGCCGGGAAACCCATATGTCATGGGTCTTTCTGGTCGGCGATCGGGTTTATAAGCTCAAGAAGCCTGTTCGCTTTCCCTACCTGGACTTTTCTAGCCTGGCGCGCCGTGAGGCCGCCTGTCGCGCCGAATTGCGTCTCAATCGGGCGCTCGCGCCGGACATTTATCTCGACGTCTTGCCCCTGGTAGATACTGGCAAAGGGCTGTTGATCGGTGGCGCCGGCGTCCCGGTCGATTGGCTCGTCGTCATGAAGCGTCTCGACGAACGTGACATGCTCGATTGCCTCATCGCCGAGCAGCGAGTCGACATCGTCAAGCTCGACCGTCTTGTCGCGGCGCTCGCGCAATTTTACCGCACGGCGACGCCGGTCTTTCTCTCTTCAGCGATCCACCTTGCCGACTGGAAGCGCAGCCTCGCCTACAACCGGCGCATCCTCCTCGATCCTCGTTTCGGCATTCCCGCCGGCTTGGTGCTGTATATCGACCATGCGCAGCGCCGGTTTCTGGATCGGCGCAGCGGCCTCATTACCGCCCGCCTTCGCCATCGCCGGATCGTCTCAGGCCATGGCGACCTGCGCCCCGAGCATATTTGGCTGGGGGATGAGGTCAGGATCATCGACTGTCTCGAATTCAATCCGCGGCTTCGGGTGGTCGACCCGTTCGATGAGGTCGCCTATCTCAGTCTTGAGTGCGAGCGGCTCGGTGCGGCTTGGGTTGGCGCCTTTATCGAACACAGCATGAAACGCCTATTGCGGGACGGCCCCGCGGAGGAATTGTTCACGTTTTATCGCTGCCATCGCGCGACGCTGCGTGCGCGGCTCGCGATCGCGCATCTTCTGGAAGGGCATCCGCGCACGCCGGAGAAATGGCCGCGGCTTGCTGCCACTTACCTCAAGCTGGCCGAAAAAAGTGCAAGAAAGCTTGAGGTCTTTCTTAGAAAACCAGCAGGTCGGTCAAGCTGCGTTCCTCGTGCAGACGTCGTATCGTCTCGGCGAGCAGGGGGGCGGCGGGCAGAGTGACGACCTTGTCGCGCGACGCGAGCCGGAACGGCGGGACCGCGTCGGTGACCACCAGTTGATCGATCGCCGGATCGGCGATGACCTCGGCCGCCCCTTTCATGAACAGCCCATGCGTGACCAGCGCGATCACGCGCTTGGCGCCGGACTTGCGGGCCGAGCGGGCGGCGCGTAGCAGCGTATTGCCGGTGCTGATCAGGTCATCGACAATCAACGCGGTCGTCCCCGCCACATCGCCGACAAACAGATCGCCTGACACGATACCTGCGCTGCGGTGTTTTTCCGCCAATCCCTTGCCGACCGGGCGCAGCAGCGCCGCTTCCAAGGCCTCGCGCAGCAGTTCGGCGCGCTTCATGCCGCCGGCGTCGGGGGAGATGACCGACAGCTTCTCGTCGGGGAGGGTCTTTAAATAATCTACGAACAAAGGCGTGCCTGCTAAAGCGATCGTGCGACAGTGGAATGCATTTTCAAATGCGACGGGGTTGTGAACTTCGAGCGTGACCACGCAATTAGTGCCGACGCTCTCGAACATGCCGGCGATGTAGCGGGTGGTCACGGGGTCGTTTGGCTTGGTTCGGCGGTCTTTTCTTGCGTAGCAAAGATAAGGCGTCACCGCGGTGACACGCGCGGCTCCGGCGTCCTTGAGCGCGCCAATGAAGAACAGCAGCCGGCATAGCTTGTCGTTGGTGCTCTGTTGTGGCCCGCCGTGTAGGCTTTGCACGACATAGACATCGGCGCCGTTCACCGCATCGAGGGCGCGCGCTTTGTGTTCTCCGTCCTCGAATTCGCGCTCTTCATGAGCGGACATCGGCTGAGCTAATGCCGCCGAAATCCCGGCTCCCAATTCGGCGCTAGCAGCCAGACAAAACAGCCGCAGGGGTGTGCTTTTCATTGCCCGATTTCCACTAACGGAATAGGTGGTCAAGCTGCCTTACTGGCGACCGACGCGGCGGCTTGGCTCATGCGCGCAGACTGTGTTTCCCCATCAGCTTCACCGTGCTCGCCTGCGGCCCCTTCTCGCCCATTTCCTCGGCATAGGTCACCCGCGAGCCTAAGACCAACCGCGAATAGTCGCCATCGAGTACGCTGTTGCGGTGGAAGTAAATCTCCTGGCCATCGCTGGATTCGAGCAGGCCAAATTCGCCCAACGGGTCGAGCTGCACCACTTTTCCAACCGGCGGACCTTCATCGTGCTTCACGTGGCCCTGTAGCTCGCGAACCTGATCCTGCAATTGCCGGCGCGCCCGCTTGAAGGCATCGTTGATGGCGAAGTCCAGATCGGAATGACGCTCATCGGCCTGCGCCGTGCGATCGACATTAACTTCCCGGCCGTCCGGAAGCGCGAGGCGGATGTTGACCTCATAAAGGCCGCCTGTCCGGTGGCGACCGCTGGGTGCCTTCAACACCACCCGGCATGTGGTCACGCGACCGAAACGTTGCTCAAGATTAGCAACATGCTTGGCGAGAGCGGTTTGAATTTGTGGCCTGGCTTCCATGCCTTGAAATTCGATTTCGACTGGCGTCTGCATGGTCTCACTCCGATATTTTTGCGATGGTGGTGCCGTCGTCGGACACGGTCGGCGCACCCACTTCCTCTCGATCAGCACAGAATTCGATCTAGGGTCCAGGATCACGCGCGCCGTATCGGCGAACTGGGTTACGCCGCGCAGGAGTGTTGCTCTAGCGGTGGGGCGTCTCGTTTCGAGCGGCAATTTGACTCGAGTTTGATGGGCGAAGTTGATTTGAATCAATGCGGGCGCAACTGTGGCGGGCAGATGATAAAAATAGAAGTTAGATCGGTCGATCAGGCCGAATTGCGACGTGGATCGACCCAGCCTCATTGAGGAATTGGAGGAGACGATGACCATGCTCGCCATCAAGGGAAATGGATTCCAGTCGAAACTGCTCTGGGCCGCGGTGGTGGCTCTTGGAGTCGTCTCGTTTGCAATCGTCGCGCTAACTCGTGGTGAGCCTGTCAACGCCGCATGGCTCGTCATCGCCGCGGTGTGCACTTATTTCATTGCCTACCGCTTCTACGCGCTTTTCGTCGCGAACAAGGTGCTGGGCGTCAATCCGGGACGGCAGACGCCGGCCTATCGTCACAACGACGCGCTCGACTACGTTCCGACCAATCGGTACGTGCTGTTCGGGCATCACTTCGCCGCGATCGCGGGCGCAGGTCCGCTGGTCGGTCCCGTGCTTGCCGCCCAGATGGGTTACCTTCCGGGAACGCTCTGGATTCTTGCCGGCGTCGTATTTGCGGGCGCAGTCCAGGACATGACGGTTCTCTTCCTGTCGACACGGCGCGACGGCCATTCGCTCGCCGACATGGTCCGCGCTGAGATGGGCCGGGTCGAGGGAGCGATCGCCGGCGTCGGTATTCTGCTTATTTGCATCATCATCCTCGCGGTGTTGGCGCTGGTCGTCGTTCAGGCCTTAAAGGGAAGTCCTTGGGGCACTTTCACGGTATTCTGCACGGTGCCGATCGCGCTCATCATGGGCGTCTATGGCCGCTACATTCGCCGCGGCCGCATCTTCGAGATGTCGGCCATCGGGTTCGTGCTGCTGATGGCCGCGCTGATCTACGGACGGACGGTTTCTGAGACGCCAACCCTTGCGTCCTATTTCGATCTCAGCGGTCCGCAACTCGCGTTGATCATCATCGGTTATGGCTTCGTGGCGTCGGTGCTGCCGGTCTGGCTGCTGCTCGCCCCGCGCGATTACCTGTCGACCTTCATGAAGATCGGCGTGATTACGCTGCTGGCAATCGCGATTATTGTGGTGCGTCCGGATTTGCAAATGCCGGCGCTTACCAAGTTCGTCGACGGCACCGGCCCGGTCTGGGCGGGCAGCATCTTCCCGTTCCTGTTTATCACGATTGCCTGCGGGTCAGTGTCCGGCTGGCATGCGCTGATTTCGTCGGGAACCACGCCGAAGATGATCGAGAATGAGAATCAGATCCGCTTCATCGGCTATGGTGCGATGCTGATGGAGTCTTTCGTCGCCATCATGGCCATGATCAGCGCCTCGGTTCTCCACCCCGGCGTCTATTTCGCCATGAATAGCTCGGCGGGTTTGATCGGAACAACCGCCGCACAGGCTGCACAAACGATATCGACTTGGGGCTTCCTGGTGACGCCGGACCAGCTCACCCAGGTCGCTCATGACGTCGGCGAACTCACGATTTTGTCGCGCACCGGCGGCGCACCGACGCTTGCCGTCGGCATGGCGAGCATCCTGTCCGGGATATTCGGCGGCAGCGCATTGATGGGCATCTGGTACCACTTCGCCATTCTGTTCGAGGCGCTGTTCATTCTGACGACGGTCGACGCCGGTACGCGCGTTTGCCGGTTCATGATCCAGGACATCGTGGGCAACGTGGTCCCTGCGTTCAAGGAAACAAAATCATGGGCAAATAATCTCATCGGTTCGGCCTTGGCATGCCTGTTGTGGGGTTATTTCCTCTATCAGGGTGTGATCGATCCGCTGGGAGGGATCTGGACGATGTGGCCGCTGTTCGGCACCTCAAACCAGATGCTCGCGGCGATCGCGCTCACGCTCTGCACGGTCGTGCTCTTCAAAATGAAGCGCCAGCGTTACGCGTGGGTAACGATCGTGCCCGCCACCTGGCTCGTTGTGTGCACTTTGACGGCCGGGTTGGAAAAGATTCTCAGCCCGGACACGTCCGTAGGCTTTATTAGTCACGCGTGGAAGTTCAGTGATGCACTGGCGGCGGGGAAGATTCTGGCGCCGGCCAAGAGTTTGGTGGAGATGAGCCGCATCATCTTCAACGACTACGTTGATGCAACGCTCGCCGCTCTGTTCGTTACCGTCGTCGTCTCGATGGTCGTCTACGGCTTCATCAACATCCGCCGAGCCTTGAACACGCCCAAGGCAACAGCGGTCGAGGTGGAGTTTGCCAGCGCCGCGGTAGGGGCCAGCAATGCCTGACATCATGACGCTATTCGTAACTCATAAGGAATGGGCAGTACGCGCGGCTCGTCTCATGGTCGGAGTTCCCGATTACGACACTTACGTCCAGCATCGGCAGGTCAACCACCCAAGCCTGCCGATCATGACCTACGAAGAATTTTTCGTCGAGCGGCAGGAGGCGCGTTATTCGGTCGGCAAAGGACGGTTCAGGGGCTGTTGCTGAATCGAGCGGAGGAGTGTCAGCCCTGGCACCAATTGAAAGACGCAGTCCGTTCGTTAATTCTCATCGTCGATACTTTCGGCGACCTTTACATCAGGCAAGAGGTAAAGCGCTATGGAACGAGAAACTTTACACCGCTTGCTTCGCGATATGTTGTTGTCGCGCGCGTTCGAGGAGCGGGCGGCGGAAGAATATAGCAAGGGCAACATTATCGGCTTCCTCCATCTCTATCCCGGTGAGGAGGCGGTGGCGGCCGGTGCTATCAATGCCGCCACTCCGTCTGACTATATCGTGAGCACTTATCGCGAGCACGCGCATGCGCTAGTGCGCGGCACCCCGGCCCGCGAAGTCATGGCGGAGCTGTTTGGCCGCGCGGGCGGCATGAGCGGCGGCATGGGCGGCTCCATGCATATGTTCGACCGCGACCGTCGCTTCATGGGAGGTTATGCCATCGTTGGCCAAAGTTGTCCGATCGCCATCGGCATCGGCTACGCCATTGCGATGCGCGGTCTTTCTGAAGCAGTGGTCTGTTTCTTCGGCGATGGTGCCGTCAACCAAGGGACGTTTCACGAATCGCTCAATATGGCAGGGCTCTGGCGCCTGCCGGTGCTGTTCGTCTGCGAGAATAATCACTACGCCATCGGTACTGAGATTCACCGTCACTCCGCCATAACCGAAGTCTACAAGCGCGCGGCAGCCTACAATATTCCGGCTGAAAAGATCGACGGCATGGACGTTCTGAAGGTCTATGACGCAACCCGTCATGCGCTGGATCACATTCGGCGCGGTGGCGGTCCGCAGCTCATCGAGTGCGAGACCTATCGCTATCGCGGCCATTCCATGGCCGATTCTGGAAGCTATCGGCCGGTAGGAGAACTTAAAGCCCATCAGGCATGGGACCCGATCGCTGCAGTGATCCGGGACGTCGAGTTCCAATATCCGACCCAAACGGAACTGGCAGAAGTGGGTCCTGACAATATTGGCCGCCTTGCCGCGCACATGATTGAGCACAAGCATTTGGGTGAAATCGAAGTTGAAGACGTTAAAAAAGATGTCGAAAAGATCGTCGATGATGCGGTGCAGTTTTCTTTGCAAAGTCCGCAGCCGAACATGGAAGCCGCTTGGAGAAATCTAAACTGCAATCGCGACCACGAAGTATTGATGTAGGAGAGGACCATGCCGCAGGAAATGCTTTATTGGCAGGCTCTCAACCGGGCTATGGATATCGAGATGGCGGCCGACGAATCGGTGTTTACGCTGGGCGAAGACGTCGGTCTCTATGGTGGCAGTTATCGCGTCACGGAGGGCCTTTACGCAAAATACGGCGAATGGCGCGTTCGCGATACGCCAATATCCGAGAACAGTTTTACCGGCTTGGGTGTCGGCGCCGCTCTCGTAGGCATGCGGCCGGTGGTTGAGATTATGACGATCAATTTCATGCTGCTTGCTCTTGATTCCATCATCAATGGTGCTGCCAAGATCCCGTTTATGTCGGGCGGCAAATTCCCCATGCCGCTAGTCGTACGCGCGCCGGGTGGAGTTGCCCGTCAGCTCGCCGCCCAACACGCCCAGCGGCTTGAACACACGATCATGAACGTCCCCGGCCTGCGTATTGCCGTGCCGGCAACGCCACAGGACGCGTTCTGGCAGCTTCGCCAAGCGATCGCCAGCGACGAAGCGATCATCCTGCTTGAGCACGAGCTGCTTTATTTCAGCAAGGGTGTGGTGGATGTCGCCGCCGAACCGCCGCCCATGCATCGCGCCCTCGTGCGGCGCGCGGGCCGCGATATGACGATCATCAGCTACTCGCGGCATGCGGTTCTTGCGCAAGAAGCAGCCGCCACGCTCGCTAAAGACGGAATCGAGGCGGAAATTATCGATCTACGCAGCCTCAAGCCGATCGACTGGAATACATGCGTGGCCTCGGTTGCAAAAACATGCCGCGCGCTTGTCGTCGAGGAAGATTGCCGGTTCGCCGGCGCCGGCGCCGAAATCGCGGCGACGCTGGGCGAGCGCTGCTTCGACACGCTGAAGGCGCCAGTGCAACGTCTCGCCGGTCTGGACATTCCGACGCCGTTCAATGGTCTTCTCGAAGCTGCCAGCATTCCCCAAGTTTCCGATATCGTGGCAGCGGCACATACACTGTGCGGTCCTGCGCAAGGAACAACGAAGGCGGCTTGAGATCATGCGCGAAGCCATCATCATGCCAGCGCTGTCCGATACTATGAATAATGGAAAACTGGTGAAGTGGACCAAGAAACTTGGCGATCCGATCAAGAAGGGCGAGACGATCGCTGAAGTTGAAACCGATAAAGCCGTGATGGACGTGGAGGCATTTCATGAAGGCATTCTAGCCGGTCCGCTAGCTTCGGAGGGCGCTGAGATCCCCGTGGGACAAGTCATTGGATATATCGTTGACAATCGCGCTGACGCGCCGCCTGTAGGAACAGCGTGAACATGATTGGTGCGATACAGATTGCTGCGGCGAATTCATCCGGATCGCCTGCAGAGCCGACGCGGCGGCTCACGACAAGCAGGAATGATCGGACTGGTATCCGCCCAAAGAGATGATTCAGCGCCAGCCTGAACTAAGGCGACAGATGAGCGAACTGCAAGGCGGCCTCGGCATGCCTGGCGGCACGCGCAATCCGCTCCGTTCCCGCGCTATGTACCTCTGGCAGGGCAACAAGGACACGCTCTATCGTATCCACGGCACCGTCGAACCGTGGACCGTCGGCACGAGCGTTTCCTCCGGTTGTATCCGGATGATCAACCAGGATGTGATCGACCTTTACCAGCGCACGCCGGTCGGTGCGAGGGTCGTGGTGCTTCCGCCGCACTGACCGCGGAAATAACGGCGGACGTTGTCATCGAGCCATCCCGATGCCGCGCGTGGTCAATCTAAACAATTTACGAGCCTAGGAATATGGAAAAAATTAAAAAGCAGACTTCGATTGCGGGGGTCCTTGCTGAAGCGGTTAGCGACGTAGCTAACGCCGCGAGCGTAGCGGCGACGGGCTCAGAGATTGGCGTGCTTGAATTGGCGGCCGAGGACGAACTCAAGCCAACCAAAACCACGCGCGCGCGGAGGGTGAAGGCTGTCCCGAAGAAGAGGGTCGCTGCAAAGAAGGCCAGGAAGCCGATTAAAAAGAAACCTAAACATGGGGGAAAGCGCCGGTAGCGCTCACGAAGGCTTCGATCTTGCGGGGCATTGAGGCACGCATGGCGTGATCGTCCAAAACCAGCGGCGGTCTTCCGGTGCCTCGTGCGCCCAAATGTTGCGGCCCATAGGCCATTCATCTGGGCAAAGGAGACGTTCGCATGAATAAATCCGTCCCAATCGCCCTAACATCCATCTTTGCTCGTGGGCGGCCCCGGCCGCTGGATACACCCGAAGGGGCGGCCGCGAGCGGAAAAGCCTTGGGTGAAGTCGCTCTTCTTTCGCCCGACGAGGCGTTGCAAAGACTTTCCAGCGCTGCGGGCGGCATCACGCCCGAGCAGGTCGAGGAGCGGCTTCGTTCAGTGGGACGGAATCAAGTCGCCCACGAGGCGCGCCATGCGATCTTTGGTGAACTGGTCAGCCGATCTATCAATCCACTCAATCTGCTTCTGCTTTCGCTTGCGACCTCATCCTATTTCCTGGGCGATCAGCGGGCCTCGATCGTGATCGCGGTCATGGTGGCGCTGAGCATCACATTGGGTTTCATCCAGGAGCATCGTTCGAACAAAGCCGCCGACGCGCTGCGGCGGATGGTGCTGATAACAGCGTCCGTGCGTCGGCAGGTACCTGGCGTCGCGCAAGATCATGCCGAAGTGCCGATCGAGCAGCTCGTGCCCGGCGACATCGTGTTGCTGTCGGCCGGCGACATGATTCCTGCGGACATGAGAGTGATCTCAGCAAAGGGTCTTTTCATCAACCAGTCGACGCTCACCGGCGAGGCGATGCCGCTGGAGAAGGTCGCGTCTGCCCACGTCGGCACCGCGGAGACGCCATTCGATCTCCCGAACATATGCTTTATGGGCAGTGCTGTCGTCAGCGGCATCGGCTGTGGTGTCGTTGTGCTCACCGGCGCGCAGACCGCTTTTGGTCAAGTGGCGGGCACGATCGCTGAGCAGCGCGTGCTCACGAGCTTCGACAAGGGGATCACCCGGTTTACCTGGTTGATGCTCGGTTTCATCGTGGTGATGGCGCCTCTTGTGTTCGTGATCAACGGCCTTACCAAGGGCAACTGGTTCGAGGCGCTGCTGTTTGCGGTCGCCGTGGCGGTGGGGCTCACGCCCGAGATGCTGCCGATGATCGTGACGGTCAATCTGGCCAAGGGCGCCATGGCAATGTCGAAGAAAAAGGTCATTGTCAAACGCCTCAACGCAATCCAGAACTTCGGGGCAATGGACGTATTGTGCACGGATAAGACCGGTACGCTCACACAAGACCGCGTTGTCCTTAAGCGCCACCTCGACCTCCAGGGCAAGGATTCCGACCACGTCCTCGAATATGCCTATCTGAACAGTTTCTACCAATCCGGTCTTAAGAACCTGCTCGATGTCGCAGTCCTCAAACATGTCGAACTCGACGAGAAGCTGAAGGTCGACGAACGGTTTAGCAAGATCGACGAGATTCCATTCGACTTCGACCGCCGTCGGATGTCGGTCGTTCTCAAGCGAGGTGACGACGCCCACATTCTCATCTGTAAAGGAGCTGTCGAAGAGGTATTCGCGGCCTGCAAATACTATGCGATCAACGACGAGACCGGCCCCCTCGATGAGAATCGTTTCGCCCAGGCCAAGGAGACGACGACCAAACTTAACGCGGAAGGATTTAGGGTGATCGCAGTTGCCTTCAAGGAGATGCCGCCAGCGCAGACGGCATATTCCGTCAAGGACGAGGCGGGCCTCACATTGCTTGGCTATATTGCGTTCCTCGACCCGCCAAAGGAGACCGCCGCTGCGGCCATTGCCACTCTGAAGGCTCGTGGCGTGCAGGTGAAGATCCTGACGGGGGACAACGATATCGTTACACGTAAGATCTGTAATGACGTCAGCCTTCCGGTAGATCATATCGTTCTTGGCCAAGAGATGGCGACGCTGTCGCCCGCTCAATTGGCAGACTTGGCCGAGACCGCAACTGTGTTCGCCAAGGTCTCGCCGGCCCAGAAGGCGGCGGTCATTGATGCCCTGCACCGAAAGGGGCATGTGGTCGGCTATCTAGGTGATGGTATCAACGACGGACCGGCACTGAAGGCCGCGGACGTAGGTATCTCCGTTGAGAGTGCCGTCGATATCGCCAAGGAAACAGCCGATATTATCCTACTCGAGAAGAGCCTAGCGGTGCTCGGTGATGGCGTCATCGAGGGTCGAAAGGTCTTCGGTAACATCACCAAATACATCAAGATGGGCGCGAGCTCCAATTTTGGCAACATGTTCAGTGTGCTCGGCGCCAGCATCTTCCTGCCGTTTCTACCGATGACAGCGATCCAGGTGCTCACCAACAACCTATTGTACGACTTCTCGCAGACGACCATTCCGACTGACAACGTCGATGCCGAATATTTGGCGGTGCCGCGGCGATGGGACATTGGCAACATCACGAAATTCGTGCTGATGATCGGACCGATCAGCTCGATCTTTGATTACGTCACGTATTTCACGATGCTTTATGTCTTCCACACCTGGACTAATCCTGCATTGTTTCAGACCGGCTGGTTCGTCGAATCTCTGCTCACCCAAACGCTCATTATCCATATCATTCGCACGGCGAAGATTCCATTTATGGAAAGCCGGGCCAGCACGGCGCTCATTACGACGACCGTTATCATTGCCGCAATCGGGGTAGCCCTGCCGTTCTCCTGGCTTGGCGGCTTCCTGGGTTTCGTCCCGCTACCCCCGACTTATTGGATCGCGCTTTGTCTTATCCTCGTGAGCTATGTCGTCCTGACGCATTTCATGAAGACATGGTTCATTCGACGGTTCGGGTTGAGCTGAATGCTGAGGCTGCGGCTCCGGCTGGCGGAAGCCGCGTTCTGCGTCGATAAGGATGATGTCCGCGTGACCGCCAGCATCGGAGGAAAGAAATGAAAATCAGCTCAAAGGATTATCGTGTGCGGGAAGGACAAGAGGTCAGCCTCCGGAAGTGGCGGACGAACATGAAGCCCGTGTACAAGTCGAAGGAGCACTATCAAAAACTCCTGAGCGAGCACGTCGCGCAACTGAGTACGCTACAGGAACTTCTCGACGCATCCAACCGTTATGCCGTCCTGCTGATCTTTCAGGCGATGGATGCGGCCGGAAAAGATGGCGCCATCAAGCACGTGATGTCCGGAGTCAATCTACAAGGCTGCCAAGTATTCAGCTTCAAACATCCTAGCCCCGCCGAATTGGAACACGATTTTCTCTGGCGCACCACCTGCGATCTACCGGAACGCGGGCGGATCGGGATCTTCAACCGATCCTACTACGAGGAGGTGCTGATCGTCCGCGTGCATCCCGAGATTCTTCGCAGCGAAGCGATCCCGGACGCGCCGCACGCCGACAAGGCAGTTTGGCTCGACCGATATCGTTCCATCGTTGATTTGGAGAGGCACCTCTATGACAACGGAACCCTCATCATCAAGTTTTTTCTCCATCTCTCGAAGGAGGAGCAGCGAAAGCAATTCCTTCAACGCATCGATGAGCCGGAAAAGAACTGGAAATTCGGTTTTGCAGATATTAAGGAGAGGAAATTCTGGAAGCAGTACATGCAGGCGTATGAGGGATGCCTCAGCGCGACAAGCACCCGTGATGCGCCGTGGTATGTCGTTCCCGCCGATGACAAGGAGAATGCCTGGCTGATTGTATCGCAAATTGTATTGGATACGCTCGAAGGACTTAAAATGACTTATCCAAAAGCCGGCGCAGAGCGCCGGCACGAATTACTGTCTATCCGCAAGCAGCTCGCGAAGTGAGATTGTAAGCTCGCTGGCGCAAGAAGCCAGGGATCAAAGAGAGGATAATGTGCAGTAGCAAGCGAGATCGCTTGACCGGAGGAAACCCCAACCGGGAACATCGAATATGTCGACGCCGGCTATTATATCGTCGGCGAACAAGCGATTTTGGAGGGGCGGAATGGAGCGCATCGAAAATAGGACGTTTGACGAGCTGAAGCCTGGTGACACGGCAAGTCTCGTCCGGACGCTCACCTATAAGGACATCGAGGTATTCGCGATCCTTTCGGGAGACGTCAATCCCACGCATGTAGACGAATCCTTCGCCAAGAGCGACACGTTCCACAACGTGGTAGCGCATGGCATGTGGAGCGGGGCGCTGATCTCCGCGGTACTCGGAACCGAACTGCCTGGTCCGGGCACGATATACGTCGATCAGTCGCTGCATTTCCGCCGACCGGTACGCCTCGGGGACACCATCACCGTGACGGTGAAGGTGACGACTAAGATCGAAGAAACCCACAGAGTCATCTTCGACTGCCGCGCATCGAATCAGCGTGGTGAAGAGGTGATCACCGGCACCGCGGAGGTTATTGCGCCGACCGAAAAAATATCGCGCCCGCGCGTGGTTCTCCCCGAAATCGAGCTACGGCAGAAGGGGCGACGCTATGAACGCCTGATCGAGATGACACGCGGTCTCGATCCAATCCGTACCGCGGTTGTCCATCCGATTGATACGCCGTCTCTGCTCGGCGCCGTCGAAGCAGCTCGTGCCAAACTTATTGTGCCGGTGCTGGTTGGCCCGGAAGCCAAGATTTACGCCGCGGCCGCGCAGGCTCAACTCGATCTGGCGCCTTATGAAATCGTTCCGACAGAGCACAGCGACGCCGCGGCGGCGCAAGCCGTCGCTATGGCCCGCGCCGGCAAGGTCGAAGCGCTGATGAAAGGAGCGCTCCATACGGACGAGCTTATGCATGCAGTGGTTGACGTCGATCGCGGCCTGCGCACCGCTCGGCGGATAAGCCACGTCTTTGCGATTGACGCGCCGGGCTACCCGAGACCGCTCTTCATCACGGACGCTGCGATTAACGTCTATCCCACGCTGACGGATAAGCGTGACATCATCCAGAACGCTATCGACCTAGTACACGCCCTTGGCATCGCGGAACCGCGCGTGGCGGTTCTCTCGGCAGTCGAGACCGTCACGGAGAAGATCAAGTCTACCCTCGATGCGGCCGCGCTTTGTAAGATGGCCGATCGCGGCCAGATCACCGGCGGCATCCTCGACGGTCCGCTTGCCTTCGACAATGCTGTGTCGGAGGAGGCGGCCAAGACGAAAGGGATCATCTCGCCGGTCGCTGGCCGAGCTGACATCTTCGTGGTCCCGGACCTTGAGGCCGGGAACATGCTGGCAAAACAGCTTGAGTACCTTGCGGAGGCGCAGATCGCCGGCATCGTGCTTGGCGCGAGCGTACCGATCATTCTGACGAGCCGCGCCGACAAGACGCTCGCCAGGCTCGGCTCCTGCGCGATCGCGCTGTTGCTGGTGCGACACAAGGCGGGGGTGAAGCCGTGAGTGATGCTATCCTCGTCCTGAACGCTGGATCTTCGAGCATCAAGTTCTCAGTCTTCCCGGGCCATGTGCGACCGAGCCGGCAGGACCTCATATGTGATGGCGAGTGCGAGGGCATCGGGCACCGCGTGCATTTCACAGCGAAAGACTGTGCCGGAGCGTCGCTGGTCGATGAGTATCTGGTAGAAGAGACCACCCATGAGGATGCGCTCGCCGCGCTTCTGCGCTGGCTGGAAGGGCACTTTCAGGACCATCGACTGGTCGCGGCCGGACATCGAGTGGTCCATGGCGGATCACTCTATACCGCGCCGGTTCGTATCGACGCGTCGGTGACCGCTGAGCTGCGCCGCCTCATTCCGCTGGCACCGCTCCATCAGCCCCATAACCTTGCCGCCATCGCTGCCCTCTCGAAACTTCACCCCGCATTGCCGCAGATTGCGTGCTTCGACACCGCCTTCCACCATACACAGCCTGAGGTCGCCACCGCCTTCGCACTGCCGCGTCGGCTCACGACCGAGGGTATTCGCCGGTACGGATTTCATGGTCTTTCCTACGAATACATCGCCAGCGTCCTTCCGGATATCCTTGGTCCGGCAGAAGCTGATGGTCGCGTGGTGGTCGCCCACCTCGGCAGCGGCGCCAGCATGTGCGCGATGCACCGGCGCAAGAGCGTCGCAACGACCATGGGCTTCACCGCACTCGATGGCCTGCCAATGGGCAGCCGCTGCGGCAGCCTCGACCCGGGCGTCATTCTCTACCTGATACAGGAGAAAGGTATGACGGCGCAGGCGGTAAGCGACTTGCTGTATCATTCGTCAGGGTTGCTCGGCGTTTCCGGCGTTAGCGATGACATGCGGACCCTGTTGGCGAGCGCCGACCCGCACGCGGCCGATGCCGTCGTCCTGTTTGTCTACCGGATCAGCCGAGAGTTGGGGTCGCTCGCCGCCGCTCTCGGCGGGCTGGACGCGCTGGTCTTCACTGCGGGCATCGGTGAGCACGCCCCCGAGATTAGGCGGCGAGTGTGTGAGCAAGCCGTATGGCTTGGTGTGCACTTCGATGAAGCGGCGAACGCCGTCGGCGGCCCCAAAATCACGATAGCCGACAGCAGAGCCTCCGCGTGGGTCATTCCGACCGACGAAGATCTGATGATTGCGCGCTATACATGGCGCCTGACTAAGGACGATGGGATGGTAAGAAATCGATAATGCGATATGAGATCCGGACACAGGGGCGCGAGACCCGCATGAGACGAGAAAAGACGGCAACGTCCACGTTGGACGGAGCGCCGGAGATCAGATTCGCTTGGTGCAGAAGCGATAAAGCGATGGCATCTGCGTTCATGTCACCGTCTTCCGACTCTGCCGACCTCATTGTCATCTAAAACAATGTCCGGAAGAAAATGGCGCTTTCGCCATTCGCAAGATCTGTTTTCGTTCATTTCGCTAGGAGCGCAGTCATGTCAAAAAAGTCATCCGTCAAATCCTCCGAACTGTCTTTAATGAGCGTGCCTGCATTCTGGCCGATGGCGATGGCGGCAGCCATGATGGAGGAGGGAACCGAGCTTTATGCCAAGAACCTCAAATTTGCCGAGGAAGAAATCAAGATCCACGACGAGTTACGCCCCAAGCTTGCCACCCCAAATCAAATTCGCATCGACCTGCGGACCATGGTGCTGCGCGATTACGGCAAACCGGGCGGGCTTCCTACGCTCGTCGATGCTCCCCATGCCGGTCACACGGCTATGATCGCAGACTATCATAAAGGCCAGAGCCTGGTTGAGACTCTGCTGGCCAACGGAATTGGCCACGTTGCCTTGACCGACTGGAAGTCGGCGACCGAGGACATGAAAGATCTTGAGATCGATAACTACCTTGCTGAAGTGATTGTTGCGATCGACGACCTCGGTGGACGCGTGAATCTGGTCGGCCTTTGCCAGGGCGGTTGGGTGGCGGCCATGGTGGCGGCGCGATTCCCCGATAAAGTAAATTCACTGGTGCTCGCGGGTGCGCCCATCGACACTGATGCCGGCAACGGGGCTATCAAACGCATGGTTCACGAATCCCCTGCATCGTTCTACGGGGAATTGGTGGCTCTCGGCGGTGGTCTGATGAGGGGAAAATATATGCTGCAGGGCTGGAAAAATATGCATCCCGAACAGCACTACGTCCAGGACCAGATCGATCTGTATGAACACATCGACGATCCGGCCTATTTGGCCAAGGAGGAGACCTTCAATAGCTGGTATGAAAACCCGATCGATCTGCCGGGACGCTGGTACCTGCAGGTGATTACCCAGCTGTTCAAAGAGAACCGGCTTGCCAAGGGCGAGTTCATCGGACTAGGTCGCAAACTCAATCTTTGCAACATCACATGCCCGGCCTATCTGCTGGCCGGCGCGAGCGACGACATCACAACACCCGAGCAGGTCCTCGGTGCCGCCAAGTATCTCGGGACGCCGAAGGATCACATCCTTCAGAAGACCGTGCCGGGCGGTCATATCGGCTTATTCATGGGAGCGCGCACATTGAAGGAGCACTGGCCGCCCATTGCCCGGTGGATTGCCGCCCAATCGAACCGGGCGAGCTCGCCTGCAAATTGAGCGTCGTGCTCCCACAGGATAAGCCGAGCTCCGCCGACGACTTGACCGGCAAACGGCACGAGGTGTTTGCGGCCGACTAAACGGAGTTGCTGAGCCCCGTCGTTTATTGGCACTTCGCGGCATTCGCTGCGCCCCAACATTTTGGACTATCGGACTAACAACGGACAACGGGCTGCGCGAGGGCCGAATTGGTCCGCAGCGATTGACCTAGAGCAGTTTCCACTTTCTGTAAATCGAGGGGATTCCCTTCGAGCCGCGAATAAGATTCTGTGGCCTTCTGATCAGGGAGGCCTGCGATGGGCTATTCGAACGACTTGCGGGTTCGGGTGATCCAGGTGGTCGAGAGTGGGGTGGCGGCGCGGGCTGCCGCGCGCCAGTTCGTGATCGGAGATTCGACGGCGATCCGCTGGGCGAAGCGGTGGCGGGAGACCGGCAGCGTCGAGGCCAGATCGAACAAGGGGCAGAGCCGGTCGCCGCTCAAACACCACGAGCAATGGCTGCTTGAGCTGGTGCGGCGGGAGCCCGATCTGACATTGGAGGAAATCCAGCGCCGGCTGCTCGATGAGCGGGAGCACAAGGCGGGGCTCGGCTCGGTCTGGCGGTTCTTCGACCGTCACGGCATCAGCTTCAAAAAAAAGCGTGCGCGCGGCCGAGCAAGACCGGCCTGACGTCGCGGCGGCGCGCGCCGCCTGGGCGCAGGCCCAGGCCGAACTCGCCCCTGAGCGGCTGGTCTTCATCGACGAGACCGGCACCAGTACCAACATGGCTCGCCTACGTGGCCGGGCGCCGCGCGGTGAACGGCTGGTCGGCAAGGTTCCGCACGGCCACTGGAAGACCACGACCTTCGTCGCGGGCTTACGCTCGAACGCGCTTACCGCGCCCTGCGTCATCGACGGTCCGATGAACGGCAACGCCTTCCTGGCCTATGTCGAGCAAATCCTTAGCCCCAGTCTCAAGCCAGGCGACATCGTCGTGCTCGACAATCTTAGCGCTCACAAGGTGGCGGGCGTGCGCGAAGCGATCGAAGCCGCCGGTGCAAGACTGCTCTACCTGCCGCCCTATTCGCCTGACTTCAATCCGATCGAGCAGCTCTTCGCCAAGCTCAAGGCCTTGCTCAGAAAAGCCGCCGAGCGTTCCGTCGAAAGCCTCTGGAACCGAATTGCAGCTCTTCTTAACTCCTTCTCGCCTTCGGAATGTACCAACTACTTCCGCAATGCCGGATACGCTCCACACTAAGTGGAAAGCGCTCTAGGCTGTGTAAAAACGCTGCCAACCGCTGTCAGCGCGCAACAAAAGAATCGAACTTGCCGTCGTGGCAAATCTTTCATGCGCCAACGACATTCCGTTTGAATCAATCTTGCGCCAGAACGACAAGCAGAACCGTTTTCACACAGCCAAGACCCATAGCGGCCATTAGATATGAGCAGTGCCTAGGGAACATTACTCCGCGGCTTCGATCTCCTCAACGCGCCGCAGATGATTCCATAGCGGCCGGTCGCGGCGGCTGCGGTATTCTATCCGCCTCGCGAGTTGTTTCTCAGTGTACCGCTCGCGATAGATCGCCTCGATAAGCGCCTCACGATGCGACAGCATCGGATCCGCGGCGATGGCCTTGGCGCACCATTCGTCGAGCCAGCCGGTCCATAACTTCATCATTTCCCGTTTGCGACGGATGGCTGGGCCGGAGGAATAAAATTTGCCAGTCACGTCATCAGGCTCCGTTCCTTCCATTCAGGAGAAGGATGCTCAAACATTCGTCCCCGCCGACCCAGTCAAGACGGCTCCTGGCGCAAGAACGATGACGATCGATCCCGAGACCGGCCGTCTCTTTTTGGTAGCCGCGGACATTGCAAGGACTGAGCCGCCTGCTTCACCGGGCGGCAGGCCGCACGTTACCTATGTGCCCAATTCGCTAAAGTTGCTTTATTTTGATCCAATCAACTAAGCGGAGTGCATTGGCCACTCCTTCGGCACGCGGCGGCCTATTCATATTTGACGATAATGTTTTCCGAATGATGGCAGTTGGTGCACTCGAATGCACGTTTGTCGTAGCCACTTCTATCTGGGTCGATTCCGGTGAGCCACATTTTCGTTCCGCACTTTGGACACGGAGGGCGCAAGCATAGATCCAATTTCCGAGCGGCAGACCGGGCGAATGGCATGGAATACTCCCCCGCAGTAATGATTGGAGACACCATTGGAACTCTCGAATCAAACATGCGCTGCTCAAATGGCGTCTTTATGGAGTCAAATACTGGTCACCAGTTCTAGTAACACAATTACGTGACCTGAACGGCCGACAGTTCCCTAGCTGACAAGAATCCAAAACGGACCACAGGCGATCATCAAGGATGCCCGCTTCCTTGAGATTAAGCTGGCTGGCCATATTTCCAATATCGAGCAGCCGAAGGCCTTCAACGAAGCCGTTCGCAGCTTCTTAGATGACGACCAGGTGGCATCGAAAGAAAAGAAACACAGAAGACATTAGTCAGGGCACTGCTACGCAATAAATCATCCAAAGTTTTGGGTTCCGATAACGGGCGCTTTCGGCAACTCCCCTCGCAACCAACTATTCTTCAACACCATTTTCTCTGCCGATTGGGCGAGCGTTTGGCGAGCCGTCATCGTTATTTATTGCCAGCTGGCCCCCGGTGTTGCGTCGACCGGTTGAGATCACCACGGTAATGCGGACATCTCGCGATATAACCGCCATGTCCGCGAATGACAAAGCGGACATCCGTTGGTACGTCCGTCTTTGTTGCCACGATTTAGTGAATCGGGACGGCGCGGCGAGCTGTAGCCATCTGCGTCAACTGCCGCAGGTACCCGATCTTCTCATCCACCGTGCGCTGGATATGAACGACCTGCTCCTCGCTGAGATGACGGTATTTGCCAATCAGCTTGAGATAATCCGCCACCGGCTCCGGTCGCTCGACCGGGTGGGTGAAGCGTAGGCCACTCGCCGGGTCGTACTCCCACAGTGCGATGAAATTGGTGCGCACCTGCATGCGGCATACTTCCGTCGTCATGGATGACGGGAAGCGCCAGCCGGTCGGGCAGGGCGCGTAGACGTGCAGATAAGCCATGCCGGTCTTCGACACCTCGATCGCCTTCTGAAGTTTTTCGTAATAATCCTCTAGGAACGCGGTCGAGGCGGTGGCGACGTAGGAGCAATTGTGCATGGTCATAATGAGCGGCAGATTCTTCGCCTCGGTACGCTTACCCTGCATCGCGCCACCGACGGGCGTGGTCGAGGTCCATGAGCCGTACGGCGTCACGCCGGACGACTGCATGCCCGTGTTCATGTAGCCTTCGTTGTCGACGCAGATGAACAGGATGGGGTCGTTGCGCTCGGCCGCGCCCGATACCGACTGAAAGCCGGCGTCCGATGTGCCGCCATCGCCGGCGAGCGCGATGGCGGTGACGTTCCGGCCGACACGGTTGTACTGCATCTTAACTCCGGCCAGCATGGTGGCGGTGTTGGTCAGCAGCGAATGGAAGATCGGTATCTTAGCGCCGGTCTGCCCGTTGTAGCCGACCGTGCCCATGCCCGGGATACAGCCGGGCGGCGCTGCCACCACCGAGTCAGGTCCAACCTTGCGCATGGTGTGGCGGATCAACAGCTCGGAATTGCAGCCGTGGCAGGCGGCGAGCCCGCGGCAAAACAAGTCTTCCTTGTCGGCATAGTCGTTAAAGATGCGGGCCTCGGTGCGATATTCGAGCGCGCCCTTCGCGCACGCTTTAACGCAGGCCGGCTCGCCGTCGCAGGTGTCGCACTTCGTCACGTGGCCGACCTCGGCCTCATAGACGATGCCGGCATAGCTGCAACCGGCGGTGCACAGTAGACAGTTGACGCATTTGCCGTCGGTCCAGTCGATCACCCCGGTCTCAGCGTTCTTGGTGAGCGCGCCAGACGGGCAATTCGTCACACAGATAGGGTCGGCACACTGCCGGCAGAGCGCGAGCTCGACGCCGTTGCTGTCTGGCATGATGCGGATGCGCGACTGCGCCAGGTTGTCGGTGCCGGATTTCGCCTGCGCGCAGGCGATCATGCAGTCGTTGCAGCCGTCGCAGCGCTCGGCATGGAATTGCAGTGTGGAGAAGCAAGTCGCCATGCGCTACCGCCAGTGCTGCGACATCAATTGTCGCCCGGTGAGTTGCGGATCGGCGAAGAACGCGTCCTTGACCGCGGAGAGATCGGTGTGGCGCAGGATCAACTGCCACATGATGCCGGCATCGACGAAGTCGTTGATGGTGGAGATACCGACTAGCCTTCCGTCCTTCAGGACAATGTGCCGGTAGCTGTCGTCACCGCCGCATTCGGCCACCTCAGAGCCCGGGCCCCCGGAGTGGCCGACCGAAATCGCCTGCTGTCCGAAGAAACTGTAGGTGTTTAGCGGTACGGCGCCGGAGAACGGCTGCACGGCGGTATCTTCGGCCATGTCGGCGCCGGCGATGCGGCCCTGCTCGACCGCGTTCGGTAGGATGCCGTTAATCACCTTGTCGCCCCAGAAGCCACGCGCCTGCGCCACGTCGCCGGCGGCCCAGATGCTCGCGACATTGGTGCGCATGCGGTCGTCGACGAGAATGCCCGTCTCGGTGTCGATGCCAGAACCGGTGAGGAAGCCGATATTCGGCTTGACCCCGGTGCAGACCAGCAACAAGTCGGCGGCGACGATCGAGTTGTCGTCGAGTTTCGCCGTGATTCCTTCACCGGCGCGCGCGACGCTGGCGAGCGTACGCCCCATCAGCATGCGCACGCCGTGCTCGGAGAAGGCGCGTTCGATGATAGCCGACGCCTTAGGCTCGAAATAGCTCGACAGCACGAACGGCTGCAACTCCACCACCGTGACTTCGATGCCGGCCTTGGCCATGTTCTCGGCCGCGTGCATGCCGATCAGGCCGGCGCCGAGCACCAGCGCCGACTTGGCGTACTGCATCGCTTGCCGCAGTCCAACCGCGTCGTCGAGCGAGCGCAGCACGTGGAATGGAACATCAGACAAGCCGGCGACCTTCGGCAGGCTGGGTGCAGCGCCTGAGGCGATGAGCAGGCGCTCGAACTGCCAATGCTCGCCGCACGCGACACGCAATATTGATTGCATCGGATCGAGCGAAACGACCTCCGTGTCGGATACCAAATCGATGGCGTTGGCGCGGAAATATGCCGCGTCGCGGAGCTGAACATTGTCGGGCTGCGAGCGGCCCGAAACCACGTAAGGCAGAATGGTCGGCGAATACGGCAGATGCGCGTCGCGTGTGAGCAGCGTGAGCGTGCCCCGAGAGTCGATCATGCGGATGGCGGCGGCCGCTTCGAGCGCCGCGTGGCTGCTGCCGACAATGAGGTATTTGCTGTCCATGCTGCGCTCAGTCGTTCTCGTTCAGCCAGATCGGCTCTTGCGCGCGGCCCCATTTCGCCTCGCGCGTCAGCGCGATGGCACGGGCGAAATGCTCGTCGGTGATGTCGGCGCCGGCCAGCCCGCCGATGAAACTGATGGCGGGGATCGATTTGCCGGTGTGATAGAGTGCGCCTAGCGTCTCCTGGTAGACTGGCCCGGAATTCCAGCCGAAGCTGACCGAGCGGTCGACCACGCCGACACGGCTGACCTTGGCGAGCGCGCTCGCCATCGCCACGAGCGGGAACGGCCGGAACGTCTTGACCTTGATCAAACCGACGCGTTCGCCCTGGTCGCGCGCGATATCAGCCGCGTCCTTAGCGGCGCCGGTCATGCTGCCGATGGTCACCAGCGCATAGTCGGCATCATCGAGGCGATATTCCTCGACCAGCGGCGCGTGGTAGCGGCCGAAGCGCTCGCCCCAGGCGGCGTGCACCTCGCGGATGACGCGCAGCGAATTCTGCATGCCGCGGCACTGGCCCTTGCGGTAGCGCACGAAATTGCGCGGGCCGGGACCGCCGGCACCACCGGTGAGCGGATCGACGCCCATCGGCCGCTCCGGATCGAGCGCGATGTGCCAATTGATGTTCGGCGGCCCGAGGAACTCGTCCACCGCCTGCTGGTCCGGCAGCTCGACGCGAGTGACACCAAATGAGAGATAGTTGCCGTCGTGGCAGACGTTCACCGGTAGCATCACGTCATGGTGTTCGGCGATCTTGTAGGCCATCACCGTGGTGTCGAGGATTTCCTGCACCGTCTCGCAATACATCTGGATCCAGCCGGCCTCCCGCACGACCATGGCGTCCTGCTGGCCGCCCCAGACGCATTGGGGGCTCAACAGGTCCCGCGTAACCAGCGTGGCAACCATCGGCAGGCGCAGGCCGGGGGTGCGCACATAGGGCTCGAACATGAAGGCGATGCCGGGTCCGCAGGTGGCGGTGAAGGTGCGGCCTCCGGCCAGCGCCACGCCTTGCAGTCCGTTAAGCACCGCGTGCTCGCCTTCGACGTTCATCAGATCAGCGCGCAGGCGGCCGTCTGCGATCATCTGCGAGAGATGCTCGACCAGCGAAGATTGCGGCGTGATGGGATAAACCGCGACCACGTCCGGCCGCGACAATCCGACGCCGATGGCGGCTGCCTCGTTGCCTTCGCACACGACATAGGCCGGCTTGTTGTTGCCAGTCGTTACAGCCGCAGTCGTCATCGCCCGACCTCCTCGACCATGCTGATGGCGCGTTGCGGGCATTCCTGCGCGCAGACGCCGCAGCCCTTGCACACGGCAAGGTCGAATTCGAACCAGCGCGGCTTCTCGGTCACGCACTGAACGGGACAAAACAGCCAGCAGAGCGAGCACTTGACGCATTTGCGCCGGTCGATCACTGGACGCAGGCTGCGCCAGTCGCCGGGCAGCATTTTGCTCAGTACGGTGGCGATCGGCGCGAGATCGTCCGGGATCGTCGACGCGTCGAAATGATCACGCGACTGCCGCTGCATGAGCCACCTTGCTGAGGTCATAGACCTGCGTTTCGTTGTAGCCGCGTTCGGCGGCGTCAAGATTTTGCGTCAGGCCGGCGTCGCGGAAATCCATCTGCTGCAACGCCTCCTTGAGCGCGGTGAGCGACAGCAGGCCAGTGGTGCGCGCGAAGGCGCCAAGCATCACCGCATTGGTCACCGGCTTGCGATAGATCGGCAGCGCAATGCCGACCGCGTCGCATAGTCCGACGCGCGCGACCGAAACGGGAAGATTCAGTTCGTCTAGCTGCGCCTTCGTGGTGAGCACAACGGTGCCGCCCGGCTTCATGCCGGCGTAGACATCGATCGTTCGATGCACGGTCGGGTCGATGCAGACGACGCAATCGGGATGATAGACATTGGTCATCGCGCGGATCGGCGCGTCAGAGAAGCGAAGGAATGCGGCTACTGGAGCGCCGCGGCGTTCGAAGCCAAACGAGGGGATCGCCACCGCGTGCTTGCCGTCGTCAATCAGCGCTTGCGCCAATATCGAGCAGGCCAGCACGGCGCCTTGGCCGCCCCGACCGTGAATGCGCACCTCGTGCTTTTGGTACACGGAATTGCCCCCGAATGGCCCGGAAAACCGGTAGAATCTTAAGCGTGGTTGGCGCCGATCACTTTCAGCCCGTTGGTCAGTGTAACGCCTTGACCTTAGTCAACCCCTCATTGTGATGTTTTTCGAAGCCGACATGGAGGTCCTATGAAAGGGGCGACGATCGCAGCGAAGAAGCTGTTTTGTCTTGAAGAGGCGACGATCGACGAGATGCACCGGGCAATCCAGTCCGGAGAGATCACGGTCGTCGAAATCGTCCAACACTATATCGCCCGCGCTCGTGCCTATAACGGCCTATCGAGCGTACTCGTGACGGAGCATGGCGATCCGGTACGGCCAGCGACGGGTACGGTGCGGGCAGGGGTACCCCTCCAGTTTCCGACCGCGACCATGAGCGCCTCGATAATCCTGCCTAATCTCGACAGGTACAAGGGCAAGCCGCTCGAGTACGGCCGTATGGAGCCGACCAGCTCGGATCCGGGCGTGCAGCAGCAGTTCGGAATGATCGCCGGCATTCCCAATTCTGGTCAGCTCAATGCGCTCGCGACTTTCAACATCCGTGGTGAGCGCTCCGCCACGTGCCGCGGCGATTACGACCGGCATCCCTCGGAAGGCCCGCTGCCGCCTGGTGCACCGGCGGTATGCGAGGTTTTCCGCCGGCAGCCCGACGCGCTTGAAACCGCCGCCGAGCTCGACGCCAAATACGGTCGCAATCCCGACGTCGAAAAAATGCCAATGTACGGCGTTGTGTTTTCGTTCAAGGATTCGTTCGACACCAAGGACATGCGCTCGACAGGCGGCGGCGACGCGGCTTACGACATTGACTTCCCGGCGCGCGACCACACGCTGGTCGAGCAATTGCGCAACAGGGGTGCTATTATTTTCGCCAAGGCGCTATGCACTGAATACAATGGCCGCGCAGGCAATCCGGGCGGCCGTCACCAACCCGACAAGGTGCTGCCTTCGACGCTCGGCTATCAGCGCAGCACTTGGGGCGGCAATCCCTCCAACGTCTATGATACTGCGCGCTCCGCCTCGCTCGGCTCCAGTTCCGGCTCGGGCTCGTCGGTCAGCGCCAATTTGGTGATGGCCAGCCTCGGCGAGGAAACACGGGCGTCCTGCCGCGGACCCGCCAATCACAATGCTGTGGCACTAATCCTGCCGCACAAGTCGATGCTAAGTTTCCACGGCGGCGGTATCGGGGCCGACATCCATGTTGACCGAACCGGAATCCTATGCCGGTCGATCGTCGACTGCGCCAAGGTGCTTGACGCCCTGAAGGATCCGCAGGCGCGCTATTACGACCCGCGCGATCCCTGGACCGCCGTGCCGCGATCGTCCGTAATTGACGCGCCCTATGCCTGCCATGCTGCCATGCCCGGCACCAAAGGAGCGCTCGCCGGCATGCGGATCGGCATCATCCGGGAATCGATGGTTTATCCCGAAGACTCCAAGACCGAAGAGCCGATCGTTACCGCGGCTGCTAGGGAGATTAAGTCAATGCTCGGCGGGCATCTCGGTGCGACGCTGGTCGAATCGTCCGATCCGCGTTGGGCACCGGACCCTGACATTGAGCAGATGACAGTCGATTTCCGCCGGGCATTAGCCAGGCTCGTTCCCCTGATCATGCCAGACATCCTTTATCGGCTCGGCACAGACCGGCAGCCGGTGTTCAAAGAATTTGCTGCGGCCATTGTGCCGACCGAGTTCGCGCCCGGCGAATTATTCGGCAGCGGGACGATGCAGCCAATTGACTACATGGTCGCGCTGGCCGACGGGCGGGTAGCCCCGCCTTCGAACCTCGACATCGCGACCGTGCAGCACCAGGTTTTGGCGAACGGGTTTCGTTTCCATATTTCGCAATATCTGTCGCGTCGAGCCGAGGACTGGAACGCTAGGGGATTCACTGAGACGCTCACCGATTGGACTGCATTAAATGCGCGGTCGAAATTCTGGGGCGATGATCAGCGCGCTGCGTTTCAGAATTGGGAAGACATCGCCGATATGCGCAACCCTCTCGGGCAGCGTCAGGGCGTGAATGAACGAATCATGCTGCGCGAACTGTTGCGCCGCGTTGACATGATGGTGATCCTAGAAAGCCGTCTCGACGGCCTCGTGCGACTACACACGCCATGGCCGCCAGGCCTGATCGGGGGGGCGTATCAGTACAATATCGTCTCCAACCTTCGGCCTGAAACGTTCAACGGTCCAAATGCTGGATTAACTGAAGTGCTCATTCCGGCCGGCTACGTGACCACCGTGTACGATCCAGTTTTCGAGCTGAGCGCCGATGGCGCGCGGTACGTCTCGTTGGCCTCAGATAAGCCAACCGCCATCCCGGATCCGGGGCTACCATTCTCACTTGTGTTCCGCGCCGAACCCGGCAAGGAAGACGTGCTTCTGAAAATCGCATCGGCTTATGAGGCTGCCTCAAAAAGGCGCATTCCACCGCCGGCCTTCGGTTCGCTCCCGCGCGGATGAGTAAAGATGTGTAGATACGTTGTCGGGCTTGCCGTCCCTCCCTTGCATTTCCACAAACCCGGAGGGATGATATACGGGAAGGGCGATCGACGCTCGTAACCTCGCATAGACGGGGACAGCCGTTGATAATTTTTAGTCCGTCGTTCATGCAACGAAGAACAAAAAACATCAGGCAGAAACACGATGCTGACCGGCGTCGCGTGGGGCGACGTCTTCGATGTTCAGGGAGAAAACGACAATGTTGGGAGGACATTCAGCGATGCGGGGAGGCGCCATCTTTGCCCCGCTGATCGCGGCGTCAATTCTATTCGCTGCCACGACGGCCAATGCCGCCGACAAGCCGATCGCCGTCGGCGCATCAATATCGCAAACCGGTCCTGTGTGTACCGAAAACCTAAACGCGGACATAATGGTGATGAAGTCCGCCGAGCAGGGCGTGTGATTTTATGGTTCCGGTTCGCAGCTCGCCGTGGATGCGTGGTGCTCCCCACAACGGATTTTCGATGCTCATCTGTCGAATCAGCGCAAGGAGGTCCGTCTCAATCTGCGGTCGCCCTCCCAGTGGACGCGATTTCCAACGCCAATAGTAGCGAAAGCCCGCCCGATGCCAGCGCACAAGGGTTTCGGGACGGATGATCGTGAGGACCTGCAGGATCGATGGAAACCAGCGATACAGCTGGATAAAGAACCAGCGGTCGTTGTTCGTGAGTCGAGCGCGGACGTGCACCTTACGCCGTAGAACGATCAACTGATGTCGGAGCGCCGCGTTCTCGGCTTCAAGCCAACTCTTCGACTTGAATGGCTAGGCCAAGACGGCCATTACGAAACAGAGCAGGGCGCACATTATCGTCTGACGTTAGGCGATTCCTTCGGCTTATCAATACGGATGAGGTTCTCGGTACACACAGGTACACAGGCAAATCTTGCCTGTCATGCGGCGAATAATTCCTAAGGCTGCGGACAATGCAGTGTGAACGGAAATATTCCGACAGACTTTGTGGAAGCAATTCACTGAATTTGCTCAAGAAGTTTTTTAGCTTTCGGCATGGCACGCCATTTGCTCGGCTTCTGGAAGTCCCGTGGCATCAGCCGAGCACGCTGATGCCAGTGTATCGTCGAGCTCAGGGAGGTGTGCGATGAGTTCAGTGAGTGCAGCCAGTTACAGCGGCTACAATCCCGTTGCGTTTTTCCAGCAAAACCTATTCAACCAAATCGACAGCAATGGCGACGGCTCGATCTCACAGACTGAGCTAGAGCAGGCCGTGACCACGGCTGGAGGTTCGACGCAGGGTGCCGACGCGCTCTATGCACAACTCGACCCCAATAATACTGGCAGCGTGAGCGAGCAGCAGTTCAGCCAGAATCTGCCCCTGCCACCCTTCAGCGATCAGATGGGTACACAGATGATGGGCTACCAGGCTTCTGGTTGGCCCGGCCCATCTAATGGCGGACCCAGCGGGCAATTGGCGCAGAGCCTATTCTCGCAGATCGACAGCAACGGCACCGGTTCGATTACCAAAAGCGAGCTGGAGCAGGCGGTGACCTCGGCCGGCGGCACTACGCAAGCGGCTGACGCGCTCTATGCACAACTCGACCCCAATAACACTGGCAGCGTGAGCGAACAGCAATTCGCCCAAACGCTTTCGCAAGTAATGCCGCATCACCATCATGACCACGACCAAGACGACGCGAGCAATGGCACCAGTGCTCAGGGTGCGCTCGCCTCATTGTTAAATACCACAAGCGGGGCCAGCTCACCTTCGCAACTTGCGCAGACCCTGTTTTCGCAGATCGATACGAATGGTGACGGCTCGATCTCCAAGACTGAGCTGGAACAGGCCGTGACCTCGGCCGGTGGTACTACGCAGGGTGCCGACGCGCTCTATGCGCAACTCGACCCCAATAATACCGGCAGCGTGAGCGAGCAGCAGCTCGCGCAATATCTGCAGCCACCGTCGCCAACCGGACCCACTGCCCAAGACGCATTGCTGGCCTTGCTCAATCCTTCATCGCCAAACGCATCTAATGCGCCGGCGACAGATGTGACGAGTGTTCCGGGTGCGACTTCGATCAGCGGCAATACAGCACAGGATGCGCTAGCGGCGCTGGTACAAAATTATGCTTCCAACCAGAATAGCTCGGTTGCCGGAAATTCCACCCAAGGCAATTCGCCGCAAGACGCCCTCTTATCGCTGATCCAGAACCTCGACACTACCCAATTTAGCAACGGGAGTTTGGGCCAGGATCCACTGCTGTCACTATTGAGCAGCGGCAGCAGTGGCGACAGTGGCAGCGTAACCGGGCTTAGTGCGTCTGGAAACACAGCGCAGGATGCTCTGTTTGCGCTGATGCAGGCCAGCAATGCTAGTAATTCGAACGGCAATAACAACTCATCCACGAACGGAACGACCAGCAGCTCAACTCTCGCGATGGCCCTGTCGCTCTATCAGAACCAGATGAATCAACAGATTTACGGGAACATGTTTGGAACGTAAGCACGGCGCCTAAGCTCCGCCCTGCGCTTTAGCAGCGTAACTTCGACGTTTAGCCACGCTCATGGGAGAATGTTGGGAGGGTGTTGCAATGAAAATCCATATGCGGCCACCGTTTCCACCCATGCCGCCCGCACCTCCGCCAAAACCACCGCCGACTGCCTTGCAGTTGGAAATGCAGGCTGCGGAGTTGACCAAAGCCGCACAGCAGCAAAAAGACCGCCTGAAAAAGCTGTACGGAGGCCGAAAAAATCCCCGGGATTTGGATGAGGACGCCAATTCGGAAACGCACGAGCGAGATCATCGCTCGAACCGGAACCTCGACTTCCTCGCTTGAGCCCGCGGGGGTGTGGGCAGGGCTCAAGACCCATTAATCGCATATGGCAGCAGAGCCGATGACCGAACACGAAGCCTTGATGGAGAAATTAGAGCGATTTGAAGCTTTGCCCGAAGTTTGGATCCAAAACGAATTGCTCGAACAGACCAGAGACTACCTAACACGCAGCAGGCGCTTTGAGAGGCTGAGACTTGATCAGCTGAACGAAGAATGGGCAAAGGCATTTCGGCAGTTCGTAATACAGCGGATTGGGCCTCACCTTCGTGACTTGGATGATGCAGGAGCCGAGCTTCGTCTTCGCAGCGAAGAATTTCCAACTCACCTGGTTGCGTCGGAAGTAGAGCAGTTGAGAACCAGTGTGAAGCGTGTTGGCCCCGTTTCCCCGTCGGCAGAATTCGTTCGAAAGTTCGATGAGTTTATCCGAGATATGAACAAACCAAAGCACTAGCGCGCTTGACTATTACGCTCGCATGGTCACTGCACTCAACGCCAAACCGGGTCGACTTCCTCATCTCCCTTCGTTGAAATTCAGACAGATGTCTGCTGATTAGCCGGGCTCCATACCCTTCGCCTTGATCACTGGGGCTGCATTTGGTGCGGTCAGGAATTTGATCAGTGCCTGAGCGGCAGCCTTATCCTTAGCATTGGCGCTGATGCCCGCCGTCAACACAACATAAGACTGAATCTCTTTCGGGAACGGGCCGACGACCTTAATTCCTCGTACAGCCATCAGCTCAGGAATCAACTGCACCGCCAGGTCGGCCTCACCTTTGACGATAAGCTCTCCAGCGCTGCCGCCTGGAACTGTCTTGCCCTTGGCCTTTACCTGATCTGCGATGCCGAGACTTTCAATCACTTTGGCGAATTGCAGCCCACTCTGGCCGGCAGTCGTATAGGCGATGGATTTTGCGTTCAACAGCGCGCGCTTAAATGCTTCGACCGAACTGATATCGGGTTTTGGTGCGCCTTTCTTCACAGCGACGCCGATACCTGCGCGCGCGACATTAACAGCCGAGCCGTCTGCAACCTTACCCTGCTTGATAAGTTCGTTAATTAGGCTTGGCGTCAAAATAATCACGTCGAATGCCGTTCCGGCATCGACGTCCTTTTTTAGCAAATTGGATGCATTGAAGGTGATGTTGAGCTTGTTGCCCGTAGCCTTCTCGAATTGAGGCGCAAATTCCTCCAACGCTGTCTTCATGCCGGTCGAACTCAGTACAGTAATCTCGGCGGCCCGAGCTGCCACAATATCAGCGCACCAGAGAGCAAGCCCGAAAATGATTGCAGACGAGGCAATTTTTGTTCTGATCATAGCGTTTCCCCTTATTAGCGTTCCACAGACGGTCTTTAGCTCACCACGAACGCTAGCACTGTGTGGGCTATCCCGGAAGCCGAGTGGTGGCGGTCACTTCGCCGTCCCGCGCACATAAAATCGGCGTCGACCATAGGCTCGTCGACCGCAGCTGATATCTCTATTGGATCACAATAGCTGATATCCGGCAGCCACAAGCGGAATTGGCTCAAATCGACCAGTGCGCCAGTGCGCACAGAGGACTGCTGGTAGCCGTCCACACCTCGTGTCTGCGTTGCAGGAAAGCCGGAAAGCTGCGCATATTTATGCCAGCTCGGGGATCATCTGGGAAATGTCGGTCAAGGGAGACAGATCGTGAAACATGTGTGCAAAATGGCGATCGTAGCGGCCGGTACATTGGTCGGTGCGTCGACAACTTGGGCGGATACGTTGCCGACGCATCGCATTCCCGCGGCGCTCGCGGTCGAAGCAGCGAGCACGACGGTCGCGGCCTGCGCCAAGCAGGGTTACCACGAAACCGCAGTCGTGCTCGACGCCGACGGCGCCACGATCGTGACGTTGCGCGGCGACGGCGCCGGCATCCACTCCCTCGATAGCGCGCACGACAAGGCCTATACGAGCGTATCGTTCAAGAATGACACGCTCGCGTTGGCCGAGCGCGCGAAAGGCGAGGACTCAATCGCGCCGCTCGCCAAGCTGCCGCATGTCATGTTCTTTGGCGGCGGCGTGGTAATCAAGCTGGGCGACGAGGTCATCGGCTCCATCGGCGCAGCCGGCGCGCCTGGGGCCAAGCTCGACGACGGCTGTGCGCACGCGGGGCTCGACAAAATCCGCGATCAATTGAAGTGATGCTCAGGGTCGTTCGCTACCGATCCATTCAGCGCAAGTCCTGAACAATGTCTGCGCAATGTTCAGCTAAACCCTGCCAAAGGAGATTAGGACCATGTCGCTCGGACTCATTCTTGTCATCATCCTCGTCATTTTTCTGGCTGGTGGCTTTAGTGGCCGCTTCGGCGGCTACGGCTACGGTTACGGCCATGGCGGCGTCGGTGTACTCGGCACCATCCTGATCATCGTTGTCGTTCTGATGCTGCTAGGACGGCTCTGATCTGACAGGCGGAACATCGGATGAGCCGCCTTCGCCGGCATCTGGAGACGAGGCATTAAAATGGAACTCGACCGGACGTCAGATACAGTCACAAGATCAATGCACGACTACTGGACACTCTTTCTTTTTGAAGGAGTGTCCTTGGTTTCATTAGGACTATTGGCAATTGTAATTCCATCAATTGCCAGTTCGGCCGCGACTTTGTTCATAGGTTGGCTTTTTGTCGTAAGTGGAGTTATCGGCCTCGTGACGACTTTCTGGGCGCGACACATACCGGGATTTTGGTGGTCACTTGTGTCCGCTTTGCTAGGGCTTCTTGTCGGTGCCATCTTAATCGCGCACAGATCCAATGATCTTTACGGCGGTCTGATGGGATGGCCCTTGGAGAGGATCGGTCATCTGAGGATGGTATTGGTGTTGTTCTTCTTGGTTGAAGGCGGCGCGTCAATTATGTTCGCGTTCGAGCACCGTCGTCAGTTCTCCGGCCGTTGGGCCTGGATGTTGGCGAGCGGCGTCCTCGATATAGGATTGGCGACCATCATAGTTTTTGATCTACCAGGGACTTCTGCCTGGACCATGGGACTGCTTATCGGTGTCAACATGATCGTCGGGGGCGCGTCGCTGATTGCAATGGGATTGCATGCCCGATCGGGAAGTCCTGCTTCAAATGCAGCATTGCAATGACGATCACATGCCTTGGTACGTCGTTCCCGCCGATGACAAGGAGAATGCCCGGCTTATTGTCTCCCAAATTATCCTCGATACGTTCGAAGGACTCAAAATGACTTACCCCAGAACGAGCGCAAAGCGCCGGCGGGAATTGCAGTTGATCCGCAGGCGACTGGGAAAATGAAAGTTGGAGTGTGCTAAATCCGACCCGTGTGTAAATCGCGGACATTCGTCGCAAGTACCATGCGGCCATGGTCGAGAAACAGACTGGTGGACGCAAGGGGAAAGTGTGGCGCATGAAGTCCGGCAAACGCCGTTGGTAGCGCTTATATTCGCGTCTGTTAAGCGGATGGCGGGAATGCAGAGAGTGGGGCCGCTGGAGCGAGCAGCGTCAACACACTTCGAACATAGGTCCGGTTGAGTCCGATTGAAATTGATTTGTGTGCCGAAAACTTAGACCTGCACCGAGTGGCAATGGAGAGGGACAGTGGAAGCGACGATCTATCTTTTGATCCTCATCGCCGCGTTCATCGGCATTGTAGTCTGGGTGTTGGGGCGCAAACGTAAAGCGCGCTTTGCGAAGGACGCCCGGATCCCACTCGATGATGGTAAGGGTTGAGCGCTGGCGGTCCCATGCCATCTGCCGTCGAAATCAGGCGCGCGTACGCGGGTCACACGCAGGATTATCGAGTTACTTGGTCACGTGTTGCCTTGCTTTTTGTGGCCGGGCGGTTTGCGCTGTGGCCCTGTTGGTCGGGAATTCTCGACGACAAAGACGTCCGTTTGCGGATGAGCAAGGCGCAGGCCCGCATTTGCAACGCGCGACAGTACCTGTTTGAGCGACTCGGCTTGAGCCGCTGGGATATCCGCGTAGTCAGCCACGTAAAATGACACGCAGTAAGTTACAGTCCGACCTCTAATAGCCTGCACCGTGACGTCCGGCGATGGAGCGCTCAATACGTGTTTTGCGTCGGTTAGCGCGGAAATAAGGACCTCTCTGACTTGGTCAACAGGCTGCTCCGCTTCGATATCAATGCTGATGCTGCTGGGGTGTGGGCGCTCGGGCAGACTGTGATTGGTTACACGCGACTTAGCGATCTGGCTGTTCGGAATAACTAAGGTGTCGCCGTTGCGGTCGCGCATCCGAGTTGCCCGCCAGTTGATTTCGACGATCTGGCCCTCGGCGGCGCCGTCAACGGTTATCCAATCACCGCCCCGGAACGGGTCTTCCACGTTGAGCGCAATTCCCGAGAAGAGGTCGGCTAGGGTGCTCTGCAAGGCAAGGCCGAGCACGACGGCGACGACGCCCGATGTGGCCAACAGGCCTTCGATTGGCTGGTGGAACGCAAATTTCAATATCCCGAAGACCGCTCCGAGATAGATTAGGCCCGCGACAAGATCGGAAAGGATCTTGCGTCGCCTGGGCTGACGGTCGAACGGGAACAGGAACCGGGGAGACACGTGCCGGATCAGCCTCGCAGCCAGAAAGGCGGCGAGATACCACCAGGCGATCACAAGGACGGCGATGACGATATCGGCTGAGCCCGGAACGACACGTTCTACCAGTTTGCTGACATAGGCATGTGCCACCAGAACGCCGGTGAGCAGGGCCAAAGTGACAGCAACGACGAGAAGCATGCCACCGGCTTTGCCTTGATCAGGCCGTCGATGATCCATGGCCTCATTTCTCGGCATCGGGGATGTACGGTCCCATGCTAGGGGAAAGGGAGCAACGCTGCTATGCCGTTAGGACATTCGTGGGCGCGGTCGCAATAGCCCCATTGGTCTGAGAGTCATGATTGCCGGACTAATCTTCATTGCTTGCAGTAGCGCTGCCGCTGCTCTGACCAACGATATGCCGCAACCAAACGAGAACAAATGTCGTCAAACGTAATCGGACGCCACGTTAATCGTCAGATTCTATCGGCTTTTCCGGGGAGGGCGTATCGCTCATAAAGGTCCGCTAGTAGGTTTGGTCCAACAATCTCTACCCGCGTGCTGGCGGCCTTCCATATGCAATCGGTACTGCTGCTTCTGAAAATTACATGCCGTGTCCGCGCCAATCGGCCGTTTGAGTCCAAGTGTTTGTGTCCGCTTGGAGTGGCCCGCGTCCCGTCAGCGTTCTATAATCCATCCGTTCGGGCGCATCGGAGGACTTCATGCGAATTCTGGCAACAATCGGTGCACTGACCATAATTGTCGCGATCGGTGCGGCGGCATTCTTTTTCGGTGGCTTTTACAATGTTGCCGGCTCCCAGGAGGACCCTGCGATCGTCCAGTGGGCGCTGGTCAAGGTTCGCACCAATTCGATCGTTCGCCATGCGCATGATCAGCCACCGTCCGGCTTCGATGATTCCGCCAAAGTGAAGGTCGGCGCCCGCGAATTTGCCGAACACGGTTGTGTCAATTGCCACGGCGCCCCCGGCGTGAAATGGGCTAAGTTCTCGGAAGGTCTGCACCCCGATCCGCCCGATCTCAAGGACGTCGTCTCCGAGGTCACGCCGTCGCAACTATTCTGGGTGATCAAGAACGGCATCAACATGACGGGGATGCCGGGCTTCGGAGCCGCCGGTGCGACGGACGAAGACATATGGGCTATCGTGGCCTTCCTGACAAAGCTCCCAAGCGTTTCCGAGGCCGACTACAAGGCCTGGACTGCGCCGCCTGCCGCGGCGGCGCCGAGTCCGCCCGCGCCCGCCACGCCTGCGTCGCCCGCGCGGAACCAATAGACGAATGACGGGCGCGGCCCCGAGGCCAGATGAGTTCCTTTCGCCTTTACCGCCGTGTTCTCGAAAACCTTGGGGCTGACAGCCGAATAGGCTGGTTCCTGGCACTCGCCAATCTGGCACTGGCCACGGCGCAGTTTGCCGAGCCGGTGCTGTTTGGCCGTGTTGTCGATACGCTCACGCGTACAAGTGCGAACGACGGGTCGACCGCATGGTCGCACTTGTGGCTGCTTCTTATCGTTTGGGCAGGCTTTGGGCTATTTACCATTCTCTGTGGTACGCTTGTTGCGCTCTACGCCGACCGGTTGGCGCATCGCCGTCGCCTCGCGGTCTTGACCGATTATTTCGAGCACGTCCTTCAACTGCCGCTTGTTTTTCACGGCGAAGTCCATTCTGGCCGGCTGATGAAGATCATGCTGCAGGGAACCGACGCGCTGTGGGCGCTCTGGCTCGGCTTTTTCCGCGATAACCTTGCCGCATTTGTTTCGCTTCTTATTCTGATGCCGCTTGCGTTGTTCATCAATTGGCGTCTGGCAATGTTGCTGATCGTTCTGTGCGTGTTGTTTGCGGTATTGACGGCGCTCGTGCTGCGTAAGACAGAATCGATGCAGCAGACTGTTCAAACTCAGCACTCGGACCTTGCCGAGCGAGCCTCCGACGCGCTCGGCAACATTGCTTTAGTACAAAGTTTTACGCGGGTTGAATCCGAAGTGATGGCGCTTAGGAGCGCGAGCGAACAGTTGCTCGCCGCGCAGTTTCCGGTACTGTCCTGGTGGGCGGTCGTGGCCGTGCTGACGCGCGCGGCTACGACGCTGACGGTTCTTTCGATCATTCTGCTCGGTACGTGGCTGTTTCAACGTGGCCTTATTTCGGTCGGCGAGATCGTCACTTTCATGGCCTTCGCGGGCATGGTGATCGGCCGCCTCGATCAGGCGGTCAGCTTCGTGAACCGTCTGGCGATGGATTCGGCCAAATTACGCGAATTTTTCGACGTCCTCGACACCATCCCGGCGATGCATGACCGGCCCGACGCCGTGGAGCCCGGTCGCGTTGCGGGCGGCGTCGAATTCAAGGACGTGTCTTTTGCCTACGATGGTAAGCGGCCGGCGGTCGCGGAACTCAACTTTACGGCGCTGCCGGGAGAAACCGTGGCCTTGGTGGGTGCGACCGGAGCCGGCAAGTCGACGGCACTTGCGTTGCTGCATCGCGCCTTCGATCCGCAGTCAGGGGCGATCACGATCGACGGCATGGATGTGCGGAATATCAAACTCGCCGCGCTCCGCCGCAATATCGGCGTCGTATTTCAGGAGGCGCTACTATTCAACCGCTCGATCGCGGACAATCTGCGAATCGGAAAATCTGACGCGACAGATGATCAAATGCGCGAGGCGGCAGCGCGGGCGCAGGCGCTCGATTTTATTGAATACAGCCCCGACGGATTTGAAGCCAAAGTGGGAGAGCGCGGGCGCTCGCTGTCGGGCGGCGAGCGCCAACGCTTGTCGATTGCGCGTGCACTGCTGAAAGATCCGCCAATCCTGATTCTCGATGAGGCGACGAGTGCGCTCGATGCCGCCACCGAATCCAGGTTGCTGGTGGCGCTCGACGAAGTCATGAAGAATCGCACGACGTTCGTCATCGCCCACCGTCTTGCTACGATACGCAAGGCGACGCGCATTCTGGTGTTTGAGGAAGGCCGGATCGTCGAATCCGGCTCGTTCGACGAGCTTTCCAAATTGGGTGGCCGCTTCACACAGCTTGCCAAAGCGCAATTCATGGAGGTTTGAGCGTTCTGCGGCGTCACGCGCGCTCTGGCCGACCTTGTGCGAGTGCCACGGCGCCAGCGATGCTCGCGAGTACCGCCCAATAGGCGTAGCGGAAGTCCGACGCGACGCCGATGGCAAAGAACGTCAGCACATAGACGGCGGCCGATCCGCAAACCCCGATGGCAAAGGCGCCCGAGGGCGTGTAGCGCCGCCGCCAAGCAAACGCGCACACCGCGATGCAGACGAGCAGCCAAGAAACCGCACGGAACAGCGGTGTGGACTTAAGCATATTGTGGATCGTCACCAGTGCATTGAAGGCCGGACGATCCGCGAACACCGCCTTCGATGGGTGGTCGATATCGGCGATCCACATAGTGAGGTTTTCGTTTGCCAGAAAATTCCACATAAACGCACCGCGGTGCTCAAGATAAGCGAGGGGGTGGTGCGCGACGGCGTGCAGCCACGCATCGGTGATGACCGGCGTGCCGAAAATCTTGTCGCCTTCGAGTCGATGCATCACGAATTCGCAAGGCTCAAGCCGCCAATAGAGATCCCATTCGGTCGGCCGGTAGCAGTCGTTGATAAGGAGTTGCGTTTCGGCCTCGGCCCAGGTGACGGGATATTGGTTCTGTTTGACGAAATGGCTGATGCCACCGAGATCGAAGACCATGATCGATTGCAGTGGGTGCTGCCGGGTCGCGCCAAGAGCGCCGTAGTAGACCACCTGCACGAGGGCAAAAAACCCAATAGCCGCAGGCACAAAAACGATTGCCGCGCGCTTCCATGAAAATCGATCGGGCCACACGACATAGCCGGCAAGAAGCGGTGCCGCGATGAGCGCGTTGGGACGAATCAGAACGCCGAGCGCGACCAGGCCGAGCGCGACCACAATTGTCGGTGCGCGCGGTTTCACCTTGAGGTCGGCGGTTGCGAAAGTGAGCGCAGCCGACAACAGCCAGGTGGTCGCGAATAGGACGTCACGCCAGATGATGCCGACGAAAGCAAAGGCCGGAGGCGACAGTGCCAGCAACAACAGCGCCACCGCCAGCCAGACGGAACGGCGCCCTATGCTGAAAGTGAGCAGTCCGAAACCGAGCCAGTAGAACGCCGCGATCAGCAGAAACATGCTCGCCGAGCCAGGCGCGATCGGATCGGCCAGCGACCACAGCACCGTCATCACCGGCGATTGCCAGTCGCCGCGCGTACCCTTTGCAATGTCCTCATAAACGAATTTGGCGTCGTAGGTCATGACGCCGGGATAAAAGACGAGCAGCGTCAGGAAAATGCCGATGGCGATCATCGCGCAGATAATTAGCGCGGAGCGCCGCGACAGTTTCGCGTTTGTGGGCGTGCCGTCAGGCGATAACGGCATAGACATCCCCGGAATTGGCTTCGTGCGGGATCTCCGTCAGCCAGCGCGCAATCGCAGCGCGGTCGACCCAATCGGCATGTACGAAGTTTTGGCTTTCGCCAAGCGCGGCGTTAAAGCGCGTGTAACCGAGCGCGACACATCGATCGATGCAGGCGAGGGCGACGTCGCGTTGAATCGTGGTGATCTCAAACGAAAGCGCTTTGACCGGCTGCGAAAGGCCGGCCAATGCCTCCGCTTCGAAGCCTTCGACATCGATTTTCACGAAGGCCGGGACGCCGTGCCTTGCGATCAGCGCGTCAAGCGTCATCATCGGCACTTGTGCCGTCTTCGTCCAGCGTTGCGCCTCCCAGCCGGCAGCGCCGCGGGCGGCGCTAAGAAAACCGCGCGAAGCGGTCGAGACTGTCGGATTGTCGGGATTGATCATGAACTCGGTCGTTCCCGAGTTGCGACCGACGGCGACCGTCTCGATTGTGACGTCGGATGCGCGCCCGTAAATGAGCCTAAGCACCTTCACCAGTGCCGGTTGCGGTTCGACGGCGACGACGCGGGCGCCAAGGCGCCGAAACGAAGCGATGCGGTCGCCGACATGGGCGCCGACGTCGAAGACGAGATCGCCGCGTTGCACAAAGCGACTGTACAGGCGATCCATCGCCGCTGAGCGGGCCCGGTGACCGTAGTAGATGCGCAGCGACCGAACAATGCCGCGCGCGGTCTTTAGTCCGTCGAGCATGAAAGTGTCCGCGTTATACCGGCTGCGGACGCGGCACCGGTGCCGCAATCTCAATGGCAGGCAACGCCAGGTCGGCGAGGGCTGCAGGCGGCGCAGTTTCCTCGGGCAGGCGGCCGATGCCGACGCGCGTGAACGCGCTTCCAACCGCGGGCAGGGCCGTAACGATCGCGAACGGCATCGCCAGTGCAGGACCGGCGGCGAGGAACAACGCATAAGGGATCGCAGCTGGATGCGTCAGCGCGAGTACGCCGATCACGCCGCAGCCGAGCAAAGTGTGCGGCCACAGATTGCGAAGCGCCAGCGCGATCGAGACCGCGTGATCGTCGCGGGTCTGCCCGATCCAGCCGATTTCGCGGCCGAACAGCAGTCCGGACAAGAATATGGTGTGGCCGAACCACAAGATCGGACACAGCAGGATCGAATATGCGGTTTCAATGGCATAGCTGGCGACGAATCGCCCGGTGCCGCCGAAGGCGCGGCGAAGCTCCGGCCGCAATAGGATGTCGACCGCACTGGCTATCTTGGGCGAGAACCACATGACCAAGACCAGCACGAACAAAGCCATGCCGGCATCTGGGCGGATGAAGTCAGCGGGAGTCTCGGCGAAGGCGAGCGAAAGCGTGCCGAGCACGAGCATGCCGATCCACGCGGGCGAGCCGATGAACATCAGGATCGCAATTGCGAGTTGATAACGGCTCATGGCCTTGAGGCCAGGAAGGGCGATGAAGCGCCAATACTGCATATTGCCCTGGCACCAGCGAAGGTCCCGGCGGATGAACTCTATCAGGGTCGGCGGGTTTCCCTCCCAGCCCAATTCCTCTTCCGGCAGCACCCGCACGTCATAGCCGGCGCGGCGCATTAGCACGGCCTCGATTTGGTCATGGCTGAGAATATGAACATCGGTTGTTTCGTTCTTAGCCAATACCGGAAGTTCGCAATGTGCCATGAACGGCTTAAGCCGCAGCACCGCGTTGTGGCCCCAATAGGGACCGCAATCGCTCTGCCACCAGGCGCTGCCGATGGTGTAGGAGCGCATACCGAGCCGCATGCCGAACTGAAAGATCCGCGCAAATGCGCTGGTTGAAGGCAGCCCGACGACGAGCCCCTGCAGAATGCCAAGCTTGGGGTCCGCCTGCATGATGCGCACGAGGCGCAATATTGCCTCGGCGGTCATGAAGCTGTCGGTGTCGAGGGTCACGGCAAATTCGTGTCCATTGCCCCATCGCTCGCAGAAGTCGCGAATATTGCCGGCCTTGTAGCCGGTATTGACCTTGCGGCGCCGGTAGGTGAGTGCCAAACGCCCGCGCCAACGCGACGCTAGCGCGCCGAAGCATGCTTCCTCGATCGTCGCTATTTCACGGTCGTTTGTGTCGCTCAGAATGTAGATATGAAAGCGGTCGCCGACTCCAGCCGCGCTGAGGCCGCTCATCATCGGTTCGAGATTGCGGATCACTCGCTCCGGCGGTTCATTGCGCACGCATACCAGAATTGCGGTCGATGCCGTTACCGCCTCGTTCCCATGGATACCGGCAGCTATCGGGATCACCGCTGCGATCGGATCTGGCGCAAACCGCATGATGAGAAATCCGATCGTGGCGTTCCAGAAGCCGGCCACCATCCACGGTAGCGTCACCGCGAACAGCGCCAAAATCACACAATCAACAACGTCCAAGCCGCCGGGTGACAAGGCCACCACCATGAGTGCGAGCGACCCGGCCATGGTCGTGGCAAAGAGCACGCCAATCAGCACCCTCCGGCCGGCCAAACTCGCTCCGGTACGGGTGCCGTCTACTTCTTGCAATGGGGAACGTTCCAGCACGCGGTTGCGACTTCAGATGTTCAGGTGGTTAGGACAGGATATAACGATATAACACGATGCGACGTCCCTGTAGTCCAATTCAGGATCGAGAAAGTGGCGATCGGCCGGAGAGATGAATTTGTCCAGGCGCTTTGGTACGTCGGACCGGGGCGCGCCGAAATCCGAGAGGAAAAGGCTGTTCCACCGGGGCCGGACGAGGTGCGCGTGCGCGCCCTTTTTGGCGCGGTCAGCCGTGGCACCGAGGCGCTCGTACTAGGGGGGCGTGTCCCCGAAAGCGAATTCAATCGCATGCGCGCCCCGTTCATGAGCGGCAGTTTTCCGTTTCCGGTCAAATATGGCTACGCGACCGTTGGCACGGTCGAAGCTGGGCCGGCAGGCCTGCTTGGCCGGTCGGTATTTGCTCTCTATCCGCATCAGAGCATTTTTAATGTGCCTTCAAGCTCTGTCGTGGCCTTGCCCGATAGCGTGCCGCCCAAGCGCGCGGTGCTTGCCGCCAATATGGAGACCGCGCTCAACGCATTCTGGGATGCTGCGCCAGGGCCGGCCGGTCGCATCGCTATTGTCGGCGCTGGCGTGGTGGGCGCGCTGGTTGCCTATCTGTGCGGCCAGTTGCCGGGTGCACAAGTGACGCTCATCGATATCAATCCCGCGCGCGCGGAATTGGCGCGCAGACTCGGCGTGAGATTCGCTGCGCCCGAGGCCGCACCCGCTGAATGCGATCTTGTCATTCACGCCAGCGGTACGGCGGAAGGCCTTGCGACTGCGCTCAGGTTGGCAGCCTTCGAGGCCACAGTGCTTGAGATTAGTTGGTACGGCGACGCCCTCGTGTCGGTGCCGCTTGGTGGTGCATTCCATAGCCGGCGGCTGAAGCTGGTTTCGAGCCAGGTGGGGCATGTTGCGCCCTCACACCGCGCGGATTGGACACATGGACGTCGACTAGCCGCTGCGGTGGAATTGCTGGCCGATGCGCGGCTGGACGCTCTGCTGGCGCCCGCGATAGCATTTTCCGAACTGCCGGCGCGGCTTCCTGATATTCTTAGTGCCAAGAGCGGCGTACTCTGCCAACTCGTTGCCTATTCTTGAGGAGAGCGCATTGTTTGCCGTTGAAGTCCGCGACCACATCATGATTGCCCATTCGTTTCGCGGGGCCGTGTTCGGCCCGGCGCAATCCCTGCACGGGGCGACTTTTGTCATCGACGCCGCCTTCATCGCGGACAGACTCGATGCCAACGGCATTGTCGTCGACATCGGACGCGCGCATGATGCGCTCAAGGCGACTATCGCGCCGCTCAATTATCGCAATCTTGACGATCTGCCGGATCTGAAAGGCGCGAACACCACGACCGAGTTTCTGACGAAATATATATTTGGCCGGCTGGCGGATGCGGCGCGCGCCGGGGCTCTCGGCCGCGACGGTCGCGAGCTCAGCGCAATTCGCGTTACGCTCTCGGAATCGCACATCGCGCGCGCGTGGTACGAGGCGGCCTTGTGGTGAGAAGGCTCACGTTCGCGGTTCCGGGCGATCTCGCGACCCCGACGGGTGGCTATGCCTACGACCGGCGCATGATCACGGAACTCGAACATCTCGGCTGGCATATCGATCTTGTCAATCTGGGCGATGGTTTCCCATGGCCGAGCAATGAGACGCGCAGCGCGGCCCAGGCGCGGCTGTTAGCTGTGCCGGCTCGACGTGCCATTGTCATCGATGGGCTGGCCTTTGGCGTCTTGCCTGAAGTGGCATCGCAGTTTCGTTCGCGCCATCCGCTGATCGCGCTTGTGCACCATCCGCTCGCCATGGAGGCCGGGCTCTCCGCCGGGCAATCCGATCTCTTGCGGGCGAGCGAACGTGCGGCGCTGGCCGCTACAAGCCAGGTCATCGTTACGAGTGCCGCGATCGCGCGATGTTTGGTGGCTGATTACGCCGTTTCGGCCGAACGCATCACAGTTGCGTGCCCGGGTACCGATCAGGCGCCGATGGCGCGGGGCAGTCAGGACGGCATTGTGCGGTTGCTCTCCGTCGGTGCGGTCGTACCACGCAAGGGATTCGATGTGCTGATTGCGGCGATCGCTACGCTCATAGATCTGCCGTGGCATTTGACCATTGCCGGCGACCGCAGCCGCGACCCAGAAACGGCCGCGCAACTCGATGCCGATATCAGGCGCTACGACCTTGCCAGCCGGGTCGCGGTGCGCGGCGTTGTCTCGCCTGAACGTCTCGCGGAACTCTACGCCGGCGCCGATCTGTTCGTGCTCGCTTCCCGCTTCGAGGGTTATGGTATGGCGTATGCTGAGGCCATTGCGCGCGGCCTGCCGATTATTGGAACCAATGCCGGTGCAATCCCGGATACGGTTCCTGCCGACGTTGGCGTGCTTGTTGCCCCGGATGATCCGGATGCGCTTGCGCTGGCGCTACGTAAGATAATCGAAGACCCAGATGAACGACGCCGCATGGGGACGTCGGCGCGTGCGGCGGCAGCCCGCCTGCCAACCTGGCAGGAGTCGGCAAAAATATTTGCACACGCGATTGAGACACTCGCATGAGCGGGTTCTCGGCGGATTGGCTCGCACTACGCGAGCGCTACGATGCGCGGGCGCGCAATCCGGCTGTTCTTGACGCCGTCGTTGCTTCGCTCAATCGCTATCCTTCGGTCCGAATTTCAGATCTCGCTTGTGGCACCGGGTCTACGCTGCGCGCGCTCGCGCCCCGTCTTCCTGTCCAGCAGAATTGGCGACTTGTCGACAACGATCTTGGCCTGCTGGCGCGCGCGACCGCGATGGCGCGTCCTGCGACCGTCTCCGCCGCGGCAATTGTCCTCGATCTTAACCGCGACCTCGAAGCAGCGCTCGATGGTCCGGTCGATCTGATCACCGCTTCGGCGTTGCTCGATCTCGTCTCCGAGGCTTGGCTCGAACGGCTAGCGGCCGAGATTGCGGCACGGTCGATCCCGATCTATGCAGCTTTGAGCTATGATGGGCGGATCACAATTGACCCCACCGATCCGCTCGATGACGCAATCATTGCCGCCGTCAACGCGCATCAGCGAACCGATAAGGGCTTCGGGCCCGCGCTCGGGCCGACCGCGGCTTCATTCGCGATCGCGCGATTTGAAGAGTTTGGCTATTCCGTGGTTCATGGCGAATCCGATTGGGCTATTGGACCGGAAGATCGGGACATGCAAATCGATACGTTGGCCGGTTGGGCAGGTGCAGCGCGCGAATTAGGCGATCTATCGCTCGCTGACACGGTTGAATGGCTGACGCGCCGGCGCGACGCCGTCAATACCGGACGCTCGTCAATTTGCGTCGGTCACGTCGATGTTTTTGCCAAGCCGATCGGCACGCGCTGAGCAGTCAGGTCGCAATCGAACAGGACTTCGTCGTCAAGTTGGTGCGCGCGTATCGGGATGCGCAAGGCCTGATCGGCGCGCTCGATCGCGGGCAAGGTGAAGCTTGCACGCCCCGAACCGAGAATGATCGGCGCGACCACCACGTGCAGGCGGTCGAGGCAGCCGGCAGCGAGAAAGCGCGACACCGTGTCAGCACCGCCTTCAATCAACACGCGGCGCATGCCGCGATCGGCCAACGCTGCAAGGATCGTCCGTGGAGCGATATACTTGTCGTTGGTGGGTAATGACAGAATTTCCACACCGGCAGGCGGGGCGCACCGTGTTCCTTTCGCCGTGACCAGCAGACGGCGGACGCCATCGCTGGCGAACATCCTGGCGCTGGCCAGAAGCCGCCCATTAGGGTCTATGACGACGCGTGTTGGTTGCGGTCCGGCTACCCGCCTTACAGTCAACTGTGGGTCATCGGCGAGGGCCGTGCCGACGCCGACCACCACGGCATCGACCAAGGCTCGTAGCCGGTGCAAGTGCGTGAGGCCCGCCGGGCCATTGATGTATTTCGAGTGCCCCGTCGTCGTGGCGATGCGCCCATCAAGCGACTGGCCGACCTGACCGACGACGACCATATCGTCGACGGCCCCGGTCTGGAGGGGTCCGAACTGCTCGTTCCAAGGAGGGGGTAAGGTACGGGTCGAGCGGCGAAAGACTTGGCTGAACTCAAGCCATGAATCGCGGCTGCCGTCGCCGGGAGGTGTCTCTTGGGTAACGTCCTGGCGCACTTTGGTCCCAAGCGTATGCACATCTTTTAGACGCACGAGGCGGCCATTTAAATGGTAGGCTCAAGACTGTCGCTACTATTCTCCCAAAATACTTAAGTTGCGACCGGAATGGCCAGGGCACTGGCGGTGTTCTACCATTGCGTCAGTCGAACGGAAAGTATGGGGATGAGCGTTATTCGGTCAGAAGTCGGTTCCGCATTGTTCGGCACCAAGGGGCAGATTGGCGTCAATCGCGGGTTAGCCGAATTCCATGCCGGGCGACCGGTGCTTATCGCCGGCGGCGACGTGCCGATCCTTGCTTTGCCGGTCGAGGGGCTCACCGCCCAACGGCTTGCCGAATTCGTAACGCTCTGCGCGCCGGCGGCGCCACGGCTGGTTATCACCCAGCGACGCGCATTGGCGCTCGGGTTCGACGTGCTAGCGCCGATAGCATTACAGCTTGGCGCGTCCAATAACGTGAACGAAATTTTATCGCTCGTTGCCGATACCAAAATTGCATGCACCCTTAACGCGATGCCGGCAGGCACCGCGGCCGCAGCCGCGATCCAGCTCGTCAAATTGTCGCAAGGGCTGCCGGCGGTGCTGGCGGCAGATGTCGCGCAGGAAGATATCAAAAAGTTTGAGCCGCAAATTATCGTGGTCGAAGCGGCGGCGGTGGCGAAGTTCGGCGACGACGCTATCCGGTCCCTCACAATTTCAAGTGAAGCGTCGGTCCCGCTCAATTCCGGAACGCGCACACGTTTCATCGTTTTCCGCGACGCGATGGGCGGCAGTTCGGTCGCCGTCATTGTCGGAGAACCCGCCTTCGCCAAACCGGTCCCCGTGCGCTTGCATTCCGCTTGCCTCACCGGCGACGTCTTCGGCTCGAGGCGGTGCGACTGCGGCGATCAACTTAAACTCGCGCTCACGCGCATCGACGATATAGGCGGCGGCATTATTCTCTATTTGGCGCAAGAGGGCCGCGGGCTCGGCTTGGCCAATAAGATGCGCACCTATCAAATGCAGGAAGGCGGGCTCGACACGGTCGATGCCAATACAACGCTCGGCTTTGATGACGATGAGCGCGACTACGGCATCGCCGCGCGAATGCTGCAAATGCTCAACTGCACGCGCGTCATGCTGCTCACCAACAACCCGGCCAAGCTCGACGGTCTTTCCAAGGCGGGAATTCAGGTCGTGAGCCGGTTGCCGTTGGAAGCGCCGATTCACTCCGATAATCGCCGCTATCTTGCTGCGAAAGCGGCTCGGGCCGGGCACCGGCTCGATCATCTCACGGCTTCGCTCGCCGACCCCACGGACCCGGACCGGAACGTGGCGCCGCTGGCCACTTGAGATTGGCAGGGTTGCCGACTTCGTGGCAAATATCGCGTGCAGGTTCCTGCAACGCTAGGAAGCGATAGCAGCCATGCCACAAGCTGTGCAGCGTCGATTGATCGGTGAGCTCACCTTCCCGGAAGTCTCGACCCTGCTCAAAGGGAGTTCGATACTTTGCCTGCCAATCGGCTCGATCGAACAGCACGGTCCTCACTTGCCGCTCAATACCGATGTTGTGCTGGCGGAGGAATTTACACGCCGCATAATCGACCGGTGGGGCGAGTCCCTCGATCTTTGGCAAGTGCCGACGTTGGCGCTAAGCCTAGCGCGCGAGCATGAATGGGCGCCCGGCACCATGTCGCTGTCGATCCAGGGCATGACGGCGTTCATGCGCGACCTCGGCCGCGAAATCGCCCGCTCGCTACCGACGAAGAATCTTGCCATCATTAACGGTCACGGCGGCAACCGGGGAATTCTCGAAGCTATCACGCAGGACTTGCGCGCCAACTTTGGCCTCAATGTCTGTGTGCTGCATCCAGCTACATGGGTCGAAGTTGACCCGAACTCGGCAATTCCGGAAATCCACGGCGGAAAGAACGAAACTTCCATGATGTTGGCGATCGCGCCCCAACTGGTGCGCCGGGATCAAATCGCACAATTGAAGAAATCTCCGGACGGGGAGGCGGTCCGCAAGACGATCCTCAATCCGGGGGTGACGTGGCCGTGGTCGACGGACGACAAGCGCATTGCCGATATGGGCGTCATCGGTGACGCGCAGGCGGCGTCGGCAGAGTTTGGAATGAAGATGCTCGATCATATGGCCGAAGCGGCTGGCGGTGTTCTCAATCAACTTTTGGACCGTCAATCTCATATGCGCCGCTAGGTATTCGGGTGCGCGTTCGGTGCGCTCGTGGAGACCGTAGAAATGACGGCCGATCAATCGCATTCGCGCCTCGTGGACGGTTTGTCCTGGGCCGATGCCGCCACTCGCTCCGATGCCGATTTATTGCGTGTCTTGGTCATTGCCGCCGGGCTCTGCACATCGGTTCTCTTCGTCGTTGTCGGGCTGCGATACGAGTTGCAGTTGTACGGCGATGGCGCGATGTTTTCCTATTCTGTCGCCGTCCAGGACGCCTGGGCGTTTCATTGGCACAACATTTCGGGCCGCTTGTCGGTTTACCTCTTTTGCCTGGCGCCCGCCGAGGCCTATGTCGGTCTGACCGGGAACCCGAGCGGCGGCATTGTTGTCTACGGATTCTTGTTCTTTGCGGCTCAGATCCTTGCGCTCGCCGCAACGTTTGCGTCTGATCGTTCCAAGGGCCACATCATCTTTAGCTACGCCTGTTTCTCGACGGCCTGTCTCTGCCCGCTGGTGTTCGGTTTCCCAACCGAAATGTGGATTGGACACGCGTTATTCTGGCCGGCTGTCGCCGTTTGCCACTACGCCCGTCAAGGAATTGGCGGAGCCGCGCTGGTGTTTGGCGTTCTGCTCGCGCTCATCTTCACCCATGAAGGCGCAATTGTGCTTGCGATAACCATCTTGGTGACGCTTCTGTTGCGTGGCATGCGTCATCCCGTGTTTTTGAGGGCGGCATGCGCGTTGTTCGTCGCGATGGCGATCTGGGCCACGGTCAAAGTGGCACTTCCTCCCGACGACTACTTTGCCGATGTCTATGTCAGGGCGGCGCTGGGTTTCTTCGACGACGCGCTGTTGCGCAGCCGTTTGGTCTTGCTGCTCCTCGCAGCGATAATCGGCTACGGCGTTATCTTTTTCATCTTCTTTCGAATTGCACCGACAAGAGCGCACTTCTACGCGGCGGCAATCGTCGCCCTGGCGCTCGCCGTCTACTGGCTATCGCTGGATCATGGGCTGCATGCCGCCAACCGGTACTACATACGGACGATACTTGTTGCCGTCACGCCCCTTCTCGGCGCGCTGGCTGCGATCTATGCGGTCCACGCCGACGGCGAATCGCCACTACTAGAAATTGTTCCGACGCGCATCACGCGAGTTCTTACCAGCCGCGCCATGGTTCACGCGATTGCCGGCGCCTTTCTGTTGGTGATGCTGGTGCATGTTGTCGAGACCGCCAAATTCGTGACGCAATGGACGAAATACAAAGCCGCGGTATTGGCGCTGGCCACGAGCACTGCGTCCGATCCGGCGCTCGGAAATCCGCATCTCGTTTCGTCGGCTCGAATTGCACCGGAGCTTAACCGGCTATCTTGGTATTCGACAACACCGTACCTGTCGGTAATTATTGCCGGATTCATGCCGACGCAGCTTGTCGTGAGTCCGCGGCTGGGCAATTATTTTTGGTTGTCTTGCGAAATAGCTACCGCGAATCTCAAAGCTGACCGTGTCGTCCCGGCGGCAAGCCGCGAACTTGTGCGTATTTACTCCTGCCTACACCGTTAGCGCCGCGCCAGTCCGGGCGAAGCTGCGGGTGTTGCGAGATGGAGCCGGTATAGCGTCAAGCCGATTGTTTTGATTCGTACGCCTATCGCGCTACACCAACAATATGTCCGTGACGATATGGCTGCAAAGCGTGGCAAGCAATTGACATGACACGTGGGTCCGCTAACCTGTTTTGCAGTTTCGGGTGAGATCAGCGCAGCTTCCTTTGTCCAGCTCCGTAGAATTTGTGCATTGAATATCGCCGGTGAAATCACAGTTGCCGCGCCACGTGCAGCGGTATTCAAGGCGCTTAGCGACGCTTCGTTTTTTGCGTCTTGCGTCGACGGCGTGCGCGATCTCACGGCGATCGACGCTACCCATTTCGACGCGGTGCTGGAAACCCGCATCGCCTACATGCGTTTCAAGTTCAAGGTCGCCGTCGAGATGACCAAGGCAATCGCACCGGAGGAAATCGAAGCCAAGGTCGAGGGCACACCGCTGGGTGTGGTAGGCCGCCTGACTGCAACCGCCACGACACGGCTCGCCGAAGCCGGTGAGGGGACCGTCATCAGCTACGCGATCGACGCGACGCTGACCGGAAAACTCGGTAGCATGGGTCAACCGGTGCTCAAGGCCAAGGCGAGGGAAATGGAAAAGCAGTTTAGTGCGCGTCTTGCCGCCGCGTTCGCCGGCGGGACGGCGCCGGTGACAGCACCGTGACGCCGTTCGAGCTCAATGAGCCAGCCTCGCTCAAGGAGGCGATCGCGCTGATCGATCCGGACGATCCGGAAGTGCGGCCGATCGCCGGCGGCACCGCGCTGATGCTGATGATGAAGGCCGGCGTGTTCCGGCCGCGGCGGCTGGTGAGCCTACGCAAGTTGGGCGAAAAATTTACGCGCATTGCGGCCATGCCGTCCGGTGAATTGACCATCGGCGCGCTGGCGCCGTTGTCCGCGCTCGAGCATTCGCCCGAGGTGGCGCGCCAAGCCCCGGTGATCGTGCGCGCCATGAAGCGGCTGTCGAACGTTCGGGTGCGCAACGTTGCGACGGTCGGCGGCGCGTTGGCGCATGGCGATCCGCACATGGACCTGCCGCCGGTGCTGATCGCGCTCGACGCGTCGGTCGTGATCGCCGGACCGGATGGCGAGCGCACTTTGCCGGTCGAGGACCTGCTCACCGGCTATTACGAAACCGCGCTCGCCAAGAACGAGTTGATCACCGAACTACACATTCCGGCGCAGGGCTCGACGCGTTCTGTCTATTGCAAGGTTACCGCCGGCTCCGCCGACGACTGGCCGGCGCTCGGCGTCGCGGTCGCGCTGGCCGCCGAAGGTTCGCGCGTTAAATCCGCGCGCATCGTGGTGAGCGCGGCGACGGCAAAGGCCATGCGGCTGAAATCCGCCGAACAGGCGCTGACTGGCGCCGAAGCAAACGACAAGACGCTTGCCAAAGTTGCGGAGGCTGCCGCCGCCGAAGTCGACATCATCGCCGACCTGCGCGGCTCGGCCTCCTACAAGCGCGAACTGTTGCGCGTCTATGCCGCGCGCGCGGTGCGCGCCGCTATCGGCGGAGGCGCGTGATGGCCGCGACCACCACCACAGGCGGACAGGTCGGCCGCTCGCTGCCGCGGATCGAAGCGCGCGAAAAGGTCACCGGCCGCGCCGAATACACTCACATCATGCAGTTGCCCGGCATGCTGCATGCGAAAATATTCCGCAGCGCAGTAGCGCACGGCCGCATCAAATCGATCGATACCGGGGCCGCGCTTAAAATCCCCGGCGTTTTCGCCGTCTACACCAGCGCCGACGTGCGCAAGGTGATCCCCGATCCCTATTACGGCCCCGCCTTCCACGACCAGCCGATCCTCGCGATTGGCAAGGTGCATTTTGTCGGCGAGCCGGTCGCCGTGGTGCTCGCCACCGATCCGCACGTCGCTGAGCAGGCTGTGCAAGAGATCGTCGCCGAATACGAAGAACTGCCGGCGGTGTTCGACGAGGTCGAGGCGGCCGAAAACAAGACACTGGTCCACGACGAACTCAAACCGGCCGGTACTTTCGCCGATCTCAAGCATCTCAAAGGCCGCAAGGGCACCAATATCGCGCTCGATTTCCGCTTGCGCCGCGGCGACGTCGACAAGGCCTTCGCCGAAGCCGCGCAGGTGTTCGAGCACACCTTCCGCACCCAGAAAGTGCTGCATCTGCCGCTCGAGCCGCACGCTTCCATCGCCGATTACCGCGACGACGGCGTGACGATCTATTCCTCCGCGCAGGGGCCGTCCTTCGTGCGCACCGAGATCGCGCGCCTGCTCGGCTGGCCGGAAAACCGCGTACGCATCAAGGTGCCGTATCTCGGCGGCGGCTACGGCGGCAAGCTCTATATCAAACTGGAAGCGCTGGCGGTGGCGCTGTCGATGCTGGCGCGGCGGCCGGTCAAAGTCGCCAACACGATGGAAGAGCATTTCTATACCATCACCAAGCATCCGAGCACGTTCCGCATCAAGAGCGGCCTCGATAAAAACGGCCGCATCATCGCGCGCAAATGCGAGATCTGGTGGAACGGCGGCGCCTATGCCGACATCGGCCCGCGCGTCACGCAGAAATCCGGCTTCACCGCATCCGGCCCTTATGACATCGACAATGTTTTGATCGATTCCTACGCGCTCTATACCAACCTGACGCCGGCCGGCGCCTTGCGCGGCTTCGGTATTCCGCAACTGGTGTGGGCCTATGAGAGCCACACCGATATGATCGCGCGCGCGCTCAAACGCGATCCGCTGGAATTCCGCAAACAGAATCTTCTGCGCGACGGCCGCCCGCAGGCGACCGGCACCATCCTGAAGGACGCCGCCATCGAGAAGGTGCTCGACCGCATCGCCGAGCGGCTCAACTGGAAGGCGCCATTCGACCGCGGCAAGGGCGTGGTGCGGCGCGGGCGCGGCCTTGCGGTCGCGCTCAAGGCGGTGATTTCGCCTACCACCTCGGTCGCGATCGTCAATGTCGCAGGCGACGGCAGCACGACGCTCTATTGCGGCACCGTCGACATGGGACAAGGCTCCGACACGGCGATGGCGCAGATGGTCGGTGAGGTGCTTAACATGCCGGCCGAGACCATCCGCATCGTGCCGCGCGACACTGACGTGACGCCCTACGACATGGGCACGCTCGGCTCGCGCTCGTTGTTCCACATGGGCCATGCCGTGCGGCTCGCTGCCGAGGACGCCAAGGCCAAGATCGCCGCGCTCGCGCGCGAAGTCGGCGAGCCGGAAGGCAGCAATGCTCCGCTTGCCGATCTGTTCCGCAAGAAATACGGCATGCAGGCGGGCAACATCGTCGGTACCGGCACCTATAAGCCGGATTACATCCCGCCCGACGCCGACGGCATGACCGCCAACGCGACGCCGTTCTGGATGGTGGCCGGGTCGGGCGTCGAGATCGAAGTAGATACCGAGACCGGCCACGTGCGCATTTTACGGCTGATCAACGTCGCCGACGTGGGTAAGCCCATAAATCCCAAGATCGTCGAGACGCAGTTGTCAGGCGCCGCGCTGATGCAACTCGGCTTCTCCATGTTCGAGAAAATGCATTTCGACGGCGGCCAGGTCACCAACGCCTCTCTCGCCGACTATAAAATTCCCGGCATCCACGATGTGCCGCCGGTGATTGAAAACGAGGCGGTCGACACCTATCAGAGCAACGGCCCGTTCGGCGCAAAAGGTGTCGGCGAACTCGCCACCTTCGGCGTCTCGCCTGCGATCGCGAATGCCATCGACGATGCGGTCGGCGTGCGGCTTACCGAATTGCCTCTGACCGCGGAATCGGTGCTGCGCGCGTTGCGCGCCAAGGCCGACAAACCGCTTGGGGATGACTGACATGCCGGCCACCCGCACAATCAACTTTACCCTCAATGGCCGGCTGGTTACGGCCGACGTGAAGCCGCACCACAACGTGGTCGAGATGCTGCAGACGCAGTTCGCGCTCACCGGTGCGCGCGAAAGCTGCGGGCAGGGGCTGTGTGGCTGCTGTACCGTACTGCTGGACGGCAAGCCGGTCTCGGGCTGCCTGACGCTCGCGGTCTTTCTCGATGGCAGCGAGGTGATTACCGTTGAGCACCTGGCCGAGCCCGGCAAGCTTGATGCAGTGCAACAGGCCTTCGTCGACTGCGGCGCCTTCCAATGCGGCTATTGCACGCCCGGCTTTGTGCTGATGGCGAAGGCGTTACTGGGCCAATATCCCGATCCCAGCGAGGAGCAGATCCGCGACTACCTGTCCGGCAACCTGTGCCGCTGTGCGGCCTATCCAGAAATCGTAAATGCGGTCAAAATGGCGGCGCGGAACAATAAGGCCGGGCCAGCCGGCTGATTGGAAACACGACCTAGAGGGAGGGGAGACCCATGTCGACGGCTACTTTGGCCGGTTCGCAACCGTGGTATCGCAGCCTCGATTCGAACCAGTGGAAAACCATGTTCGCTTCGAACATCGGCTGGATGTTCGACGGCTATGAGACCTTCGCGCTGATCCTGGTGGTCGGCGTCGCGCTGCACGACCTGCTGCTGCCGGCGCAGTTCGCCCAGATCCCGGCTTTCGCGGGAACCGTGATTGGCATCACGCTGCTCGGCTGGGGCATCGGCGGCGTCATTGGCGGCGTTTTGGCCGACTATCTCGGTCGCCGGCGCACCATGATCCTGGCGATCGTGGCCTATTCGCTCACCACCGGCCTGTCGGCCTTCGCCTGGGATTGGGTGTCGTTCGCGGTGCTGCGCTTCCTAGTCGGCATCGCCATCGGCTCGGAGTGGTCGACCGGCGCGTCGATGACCGCGGAAGTATGGCCCGACCATGCGCGTGGCCGCGGCGCCGGCCTGATGCAATGCGGGCTCGGCATCGGCTTCTTCCTCGCCTCGTTCGTCTGGCTGTTCGTGAGCGGCTACGGTCCAGGCGCCTGGCGCATCATGTTCATGATCGGCATCATTCCCTCGCTGTTCGCGCTCTGGCTGCGCACCGGGGTGTCCGAGTCGGGCAAGTGGGTGGAAAGCAACGAGAAGCGCAAATCGGCGCAAGCGAAGAAAAAAAGCGGCGCCGCACTGAGCGCAGAAGATCACCACCTGACGCGCTTCACCTTCGCCGACCTGTTCGCCGATCCACAGGTCCGCAAGATCGCGGTCATCACTTTCCTGATGTCGCTGACGACGACGGTCGCTTGGTGGGGCATCTCAACCTGGGTGCCGCCCTTCATCGCCGGCATAGCGGCCAAGGCGCATCTGCCGCCACAAACCTGGGCGAGCTATGCCGGCATGAGCTACAACATCGGCGCCATCTGCGGCTATGTTGGCCTCGGATTCCTAGCCGACCGCTTCGGCCGCAAGCCGATCGTGATGATCTTCTTCGCCGCATCGCTGGTGCTCACCTTCGCGCTCTACAAGTGGACGACAGACCTGCATCTCTTGCTGCTGGTCGCGGCGGTCAATGGCTTCTTTACGCTCGGACAATATTCGTGGATGTCGGTGTGGCTGCCGGAACTTTATCCGACGCGCATGCGCGCAACGGGTATGGCCTTCACCTTCAACAGCCCGCGCTTCATCGCGTTCCTTGGGCCGTTGTTTGCCGGCATGCTGATCGCCCAGTTCGGCGGCTTCAGCGGGATGGCAGTGGCGTTTTCATTCATCTACATCCTGGGCTTCTTGCTGGTGCCGTTCCTGCCGGAAACCAAGGGCAAGCCGCTGCCGACCTGACCAAGGCTTGGCGTCGAATTGAAATGAGCGGTGCAGCGCGGTTCGCTGCACCGCTTTGATATGGAGAAGGCCTCATGGCCGACGATATCAAGTTGACTAATCCGCCCGGCATGGCCGCGCCCGGCGGCCACTATACCCACGCGGTGAGCGGAAACGGCTTTGTCTTCGTCTCGGGTCAATTGCCGATCGCCGCGGACGGCAGCAAGCTCAACGATGCGCCGTTCGAACGGCAGGCGCAGCAGGTACTGGACAATATCGCGGCAGCGTTGACCGGCGCCGGCAGCGCGATCGAGCGCCTCGTGCAGGTGCGCGTCTATGTCACCGACATCGCGTCCTGGCCGGCGTTCAACGCGATCTATGCGAAGTGGATCGGATCGTCGCGACCCGCGCGCGCAGTCGTGCCAGTGCCGGAGCTGCATTACGGCTTCAAGATCGAAATCGAAGCCGTCGCCTTGGCGGGTCGGTGATGGCAGTCAATGCCGTCGGCACACCTCTAACGATGGTTTGTCCAAGGCGTGGACTGAAAACCGCCTCATAGCGCCACGCGCGTTGCGCAACCGGTCCATCCGGAACTAGCTTGCTGCGCGGCAAGCTATCCGCGCTACCTTCCGATCAGAGCCAGGCCCAAGCCGAGCGTCGGGTGATCGCAACATAACCAGTGTCCGAGGTAACGACATGCATCCCAATCGCACCAAAGAGAAATTGCAGCGCGGCGAACTGGCCTACGGGCACGGGATTCGCTTTTTCGCCGGTCCGGAGCACGCCCGATTTGCGGCCAATGCCGGCTTTGACTTTCTGTTCATCGATTCCGAACATGGCGCCTTCAATATGCAGGAGGGGACTGCGCTCTGCTGTGCCGCCTTGGATGCCGGCGTGACGCCGGTTGTTCGCGTGTGCGGCTTCGATCATCACTTGTGTACGCAATATCTGGACAATGGAGCCCAGGGTATTATTTTCCCGCACGTCGAGACGATCGAACAGGTCAAGCTCATCGAACGCGAGCTGTTTTTCCCGCCGCGTGGCGGCCGCAGTCTGCCGGGGCCAATGGCGATCAACGATTTTATGCCAATTTCGCACAAGGAGCTCGGCGAGCAGGGAAACAAGACCACGCTGGCCGTCGGCATGGTTGAAACGCCCGAGGCTGTGGAACGTCTGGACGACCTGCTGGCGCTCGGCGTTCTGGACGCGATCATCATTGGCGCCAACGATCTTTCGATGACGTTGGGCGTTCCGGCGCAATGGGAAAGCGCGCCTTTCGTCGAGGCGCTCAACAGCATCGTCGCGTCCTGCAAGAAGGCGCGCGTCGCCTCCGGCCTCGGCGGCGTTTTCGCGCTCGACATCATGAAGCATTGGGTCAAGCAAGGCATGACCATGATGTATTGCATGTCCGACAGCGCCGCCTCGATCCAATATCCGGCGGCGCGCCTGAAAGAAATCAAGCAAGCAATTGCCTCTTAGGATCACGTCGCCCCCTCTGGCAGCAGCAGGGGTTGAGTAAGAACTACCTCATGACCGAATAGGTTACCCGTGCCAGTTTTGCCGATCATGGACGAAGCGTGGCTGAAGTACTTAATGTCAATAGTAAGACACTGATTTCATTGAGAAGTATCGGCGCGAACGCCTTCCAAGGATCGACTGGCGAATGCGGCGAGCCAATTCGTCATCAACAGGCGTCAGATTCAACCCGTGTTGCGTTTTTCGAACTCTGTTGAAAACTACGGCTTATTTACTATTGTCATTGGCGTGGCCAATGCGGCTGCGTCGGGTACGCGTCGGCGTCGACTGGCAGTGACAATCTGCTCTAAATTGTAAAACTGACGAGTACGATGCAAAGACGGGGGCATCGCTTGTCGCGCGATGAGGTGCAAAACATGAACCAGTTTTTCTACGAGCAATTTTCTGGGGTCGATGTTTCTCAGACCATGAGACCGCACGTTCCAAGACGATCGCAGTGGATGCCATATTTGACGCGAACTATGATCTTCGTCTTGGCGCTCTGGCTTTTTTGCTCTGGCAATGGCCATGCGCAGCGTGCCGGGGGCGCCTTCGAGCGATTGGCAGGCCAATGGGCCGGGTCCGGCACGATCGACTTGTCGAACGGCACGCGCGAGCCAATCAAGTGCCGGGCGTCATATGATCTGCTGGCGGAACAACACCGTCTCCAACTCAATATTCGCTGCGCGAGCGACAGCTACAATTTTGATCTTTTCAGCAGCGTGGTTTTAGCCGGGCATACCGTCAGCGGGTCGTGGAGCGAATCCACGCGCTCGGTGGCCGGGACAATCTCGGGCACGGCCGACGGCGATCATGTTCAGGTTCATGCCGAGAGCGCCGGCTTCAACGCCAACCTAAGTCTGGTCACGCGTGGCGACCGGCAATCGGTTTCCATCAATACGCCGGACCCGAAGGCCGGCATCAAGGGTGCCACGATCAGCCTGCGGCGCCGTGGCTAGGCCACCGGGATTGTTCGCGAAAGACCTATTCGGCCGGCGAGCGGCTGGATCGCCGCAAGGCAATGTGGCGTGCGATCTTGGTAAGGAACGTGGCCGTTGGCCGGAGTATGAGCAGATCGGCGACCAGCGCCGAGATCATAGCGAAGGCGCTCAGCCACCCGAACAGGCGCAGCGACGGCAGGCTGGAAAAAACCGTCATCGCCAGCCCGCAGGCGAGCACCGCCGACGTCAAAATCAACGGTGGTCCCACTAGAATCGTTGCGCGCTCGACCCCAACTGCGGGATCTGGATCGATATCCTCGATCTGAAGCCGGTTAAGGAAGTGAATCGTCGCGCTTAACCCCAGGCCGAACGACACGGTGAGCGCAATGACGCTGGCAAACTGCAATCCGAGGCCGCTCACCCACAACAGGCAGCCGGCGAGCACAATGGGAAACAGCCCCGGCAGGATACTTGTCAGCATAACGATGAATGAGCGGAAGGCGAGGCCGATAAAGGCCGCGACAAAGACGATCTCGATGGTCAGCCCGTCGCTGAGCTTGTCGATCATGGTCGCACTATTGCGCGCGGCGATCACCGACAGGCCGGTCACCGCGATAGTATAGCCGGGGTATTTGGCTTTGAGGGCGGTGAGCTTCTTGTCCAGTTCATCGACGATCGGCAAGAGCTTATTGGCGTCGGCATCGGGAACGCGGCCGTTGACGATGACCGCATCCTGCTTGGCCGAAATGAACCGCCGCGTCAGGTAAGGCGGCAGCAAGTCGACATATTGCTTGAGCGTGGCGCCGTCGGTTTTGCCCATCTTTTCCGCGAGCCACCGCCGCAGCGTCTCCAGTGACCAGACGTTGCCAACCCCTTCCTGGTGCTCCAGCATCGAATGCACGTCGGCGATCGCCGCGAGTGTCTCGGGATTGTAGAGCGATTTTCCTTGCGGAAACTCGATCAACACATCGATCGGATTGGCGCCGGTGAGCTTGACGTCGAGCAGCCGGCTGGCGGCGACGGCCTGCTGCCGGTCGGGCACCTGATCGGCGAGGCGGTAATGCGGCTGGAGCTGCAAATAGCCGATCGAGAGTCCTACGACGACGAGCAGGCCGGCCAATGTATAGAGGCCCGGATGGGTCACCATGCGCACGGCGATCCAACTGCAGAAGCGGCGCAGGACATCGAGCGCCTTGTCCATACCGCGCACGCTCGCGGCAAATCCGGCCTCGTTGCGGATGAGCAGGACGCCGAGCAGCGGCACCAGCATGATCACCGCCACCAAGGCGATCAGTGTGGCAATCAGGCCGGCCTCGCCAAATGTCCGGATCAGGTCGGATGACGAGAACTGCAAGGCGATGAATGAGATTCCGGCGGTCGCGTGGGTGAGCACGCAAGCCGGCCCGGCGATGAGCAGCGCGTTGCGGAAGGCCGTGAACTTGTCGTCGCCCATGATCAGGCGGTCACGCGCCGCAAACGTGAGCTGCATGCTGTCGGAAAAACTGATGACCATGATGAGCGGCGTCATCACGTTCAAGAAAATATTCAGACGAAAATCGAGCCAGCCCAGCGTGCCGAGCGCGAGCAGAATGGCGGCGAGCGGCGGCGCGGCGGCAATGATCATGAATGCCAGGCGGCGGAAGAACAGCGCCGCGATCAGGCAGCCGGCGAGAAAGCCGAGCGCGTTGTAGAACAGACGGTCGCGCTCGATCGCGGTGCGCGTCTCGAGTTGCATGACCGGCACGCCGGACAACTCGCCGCTCAAGCCGGTGCCGGCCAGATTCTCGCTCAGCGAGTGGCGAACTTCGCCGATGACGTTGGATAGGTTGTTTTGCGTGGCCGCCGGATCGAGCGCCAGCACGATAAGGGCGAGCTTGCCGACGTTCGACAGCAATTTGCCACGGATAATCTCGTTCGCCTTCACCTTCGCGATGAGGTCTTGGTATTCGGCGCCGGTCGGCAGCGGATTGGGGAAAAGCGGAGCCGGAATCTGCCCGTTCTCCGGCGGCTGGCGCGCCGAAAACAGTGAGATGACGCCGCGCGTGCCGTCGATGAGTTGCAGGTCGATGACCAGATCGCGCAACTTTTGCAGCGACGATCGCTCGAGCAGCGTCGGACCTTCGACCACGACCAGGACGTCGAATTCGGTCGACGGGAAGCGGTGGGTGACGTCTTCGTAGGTCTTGAATTCCGCGGTATCGGAACGGAACAACTGGCTGAGCGAATCGTCGACCTTCAGGCGCGTAAAGCCGACCGCAGCCAAGGCGCAAAGGGCGACAAAGATGATAACGGAAATGAGTTGGTGCGAAAGCGGAATGAACCCGATGCGCTCGATGCCCAGCGCCAGATTTCGCGGAACGACATTGCGCGGCGTTTCTAGAAATTCGAGTTCCGGCGGCGGCGTGCTGGTCACGGCGGCTCTCTACAGGGCTGTCGGCCGTTGCCTTAAAGGAATGAAACGCAAAGCCAGCATCTTCCGGCACCGTCGATGTATGCGCGAGGGCGACAATCGCATGCGCCTAGGCGCAAGTATAGAGCTTAGGCTCAGCTACGGCGATTCGCGATGAAATGCGCCGCCGCCCGCAAGATCGCCCCGTCTTTGCCGAACGATGCGATCGCCTTCTCAGCCTCGACGACCAGCGTGCTGAGCCGTTTCCGCGCGCCGTCAACCCCGAGCAGGCTCACGAAAGTCGCCTTGTGCGCAGCCGCGTCTTTTCCCGTCGCCTTGCCGACGGTGGCCGCATCGCCTTCGATATCGAGCAAGTCGTCAGCGACCTGAAAGGCCTCGCCGACTGCCGCCCCGTAACGTTCGAGCGCTACGCGCGACTTTTTCGGTGCCGCGCCAAGCATGGCGCCCGCAACGCAGGCAAACTTCAGCAGCGCGCCGGTTTTCATGGCTTGCAACGTCTTGACGCCGGCGAAATCGAGCGACCGAATGCGGCCATTGGCAAAGCGGCCCTCCGCCGCAAGATCCAGCATCTGCCCGCCGGCCATTCCGCCGATACCGGCGGCGCGGGCGAGCACCGCGATGATTTCAACTCGGATGTCGGCTTTGGCGTGGGTTTGCGGGCGCGACAGAATATCGAAGGCAAAGGTCAAGAGCCCGTCGCCCGCGAGAATCGCGGTCGCCTCATCGAAGGCTTTGTGCGCGGTGGGGCGTCCGCGGCGCAACGCGTCGTCGTCCATCGCCGGCAGGTCGTCGTGAACAAGCGAATAGCAGTGCACGCATTCGAGCGCCGCGGCGACCATCAGCGCTTGGCGGCGCGGCACCGCGAAAAGTCGCGCGCTTTCCACCACCAGGAACGGACGCACCCGCTTGCCGCCGCCGAGGCTGGCATAGCGCATGGCCTCCAAAAGACGGCTGGGGCGCGACAGTTCGCCAGTGACCGGCTTGGGCGCCAGCAACCGGTCCAGCAGGCTCTCGGTGTCGGCGGCGACCTGATCCAGGCTCTGTTTAAAACGGTCGGTGGGATCGGTTGATCGAGAAGGCTTGCCTTTGGCCGAATTGGACACTGTTGAATTGTGAGAAGGCAGACTCATGGATTCCGGGCTTTTCAGCCCCCTCGGCATTGACCTGAAAGAGTCTTTGACACGCGTACCGGGGAGACTACTGCACCGGCGCGACGTCATCTAGCTGGGGAATCTTGTTGCCTGCCGCGCGTTGCCCCGCATGGCCAAACCGCCGCTCGATGTAATCGATGACCATTTGCTTGAAATCGGTTGTCAGCGTGGGCCCGCGCAGCGTGGCGGCCTTTTTGCCGTCGATGAAGACCGGGGCGGTCGGCTGCTCGCCGGTGCCGGGCAACGAGATGCCGATGTCGGCGTGCTTGCTCTCGCCAGGGCCGTTAACGATGCAGCCCATCACGGCAACGTTGAGCGTCTCCACGCCGGGGTAACGCATTTTCCATTCCGGCATCGAGTTGCGGATGAAATTCTGGATATCGGAGGCTAACTCCTGGAACGTGGTGGATGTCGTGCGGCCGCAGCCGGGGCAGGCGGCGACCAGCGGAACGAAGGTCCGCAGCCCCATGGTCTGCAACAGCTCTTGCGCCACCTGCACTTCGCGCGTGCGGTCGCCGTTCGGCTCCGGCGTGAGCGAAATGCGGATTGTGTCGCCGATGCCCTGTTGCAGCAGTACGCCCATGGCGGCGCTCGAGGCAACGATTCCTTTCGTGCCCATGCCGGCTTCGGTCAGGCCGAGATGCAAGGCGTAGTCGGAGCGGCCGGCGAGCATGGTGTAAACCGCGATCAGGTCCTGCACCGCGGAGACCTTGGCCGACAGGATGATGCGGTTCTTCGGCAGACCGATTTCTTCGGCGCGTGCGGCCGACAGCAGCGCCGATTGCACCATAGCCTCGTGCGTGACCTCGCGGGCGCCGAGCGGCTCGGCCGCGCGGGAATTCTCGTCCATCAGTTGCGTGAGCAATTCCTGGTCGAGCGAGCCCCAATTGGCGCCGATACGCACCGGCTTATTGTGCTTGATCGCCATCTCGACGATGGCGGAGAACTGGCGGTCTTTCTTGTCCTTGAAGCCGACATTGCCGGGATTGATGCGGTATTTGTCGAGCGCCTCGGCGCAGCCAGGGTGATCGGCGAGCAGCTTGTGTCCGATGTAATGGAAGTCGCCGACGATCGGCACGTTGACGCCCATCTTGAGCAGCCGTTCTTTGATGCGCGGCACAGCCGCCGCCGCCTCGTCGCGGTCAACGGTGATGCGCACGAGTTCGGAACCGCCGCGATGCAGCGCCGCCACCTGACGCACGGTGCCTTCGACATCGGCGGTATCGGTGTTGGTCATCGACTGCACGACGATGGGCGCGCCGCCGCCGACTTGGACGCCGGCGACGTCCACGGCGACCGATTTATGACGTTCTTGTGTCGCGGTGCTCATGAAACGTTCTTTCACGCGGGGCGTTTCTAGCCCGCGTGTGGACTATATCGCCATCCTTTGTCGGCGCGTCAACGCCACCAAGCACAGGGGCCGGAAAGGGTTCCGAAACAGGCTATTTCGGGTCGGATCAGGCTTCGCTGAGATCGAGCCGGCCGAAATCCGGCCCGAGCAGCCTGCGGACGCGGAGCAGGGCCCGGCGCGCCGCATAGCCGTCATAGGCAAGGCGAAGCAGGCCGGACAGTTGCGATGGTCCGGCGATCAACTCGCGGATGACGGCGGTGACGCTGGTGCCGCCATCGGGGCGCATGCCGGCGAGAGCTGCGTCCGGAATGGCGCGGTGCGCAGGATCGATGACCACCCTGACGGCTGTGAAGCTCAGGCCATGGGTTGCCGCGAGCCGGGCGACGAGATGCGACTCCATATCGACCGTGGCCGCGCCGGTCTCGGCGTGCATCCGCCGTTTGGCTGCCGGGTTGGCGACCGCATTGTCGACGCCTGCGATCGGCCGGTGTTCGGCGCCCGGAATCATCGCCAGGATTTTTTCAGACCAGGCCCGGTCGGTCGGACGGTTCTGCTGCGCATCGATGATCGACGAAGCGACAACCCAGTTTCCCGGGCGCAAATGCGGCGCCAGTCCGCCCGCCACGCCGAAACTGATGATGCTGCGGCAGCCGCGTTTGAGGGCGTGGTCGATCGAGGAAGTGACCTCGCGTTCCGAATTGCGGCAGATGACCACGACGCCCGGTCCGGACGCGATGCGGGCTTCGAACGCCAATCCCACGAGGGCGATGACGAGGCGGTCGGCTAGGGTACTTTCCCCGTCTAAATTGGTCGGCGAGGCGAGGTTTGCGACGGCGGCAGGGGCCGGGCAAGGCAGCGTCGGGGCCGCCGGTAATTGGAAGGCCCATGCGTCGTTCGTGCTGATATGCGCCATTTGCCCCCCTTAGCCTAGTTCATCCCCCTAGGCCCTTCGATTCCAAGCAAATTTTGTGCCGCAGTCGGGCCAACCCCTACCCGAGAATTGGATTGCGCTTCCCCTTTGTCCGCAACTCGAATAGACGACCGCTTATCGCAAGTAGACTGCGGCTGTCCGCATGAGCCATCAAGAAAAGATTCTGGTCACCGGAGCAAGCGGATTCGTCGGTTCGGCCGTCGCGCGCAAGCTCGTCGAGGCCGGCTATTCGGTGCGGGCGCTGGTTCGCGGCGCGAGCCCGCGCGGCCACCTCGCCGGACTGGATTTGGAGTTTTTCGAAGGCGACCTGCGCGACCGCAAGTCGGTCGAAGGCGCGGCCGCCGGCGTGCGTTACGTGTTTCATGTCGCAGCGGATTACCGGCTGTGGGCGCGCGACCGCCGGGAGATCTTCGCTTCCAATGTGGAAGGCACGCGCAACCTGATGGAAGCGGCGCTCGGGGCGGGCGTCGAACGCGTCATCTACACCAGCAGCGTGGCGACCATTGCCGTGCGTGCGGACGGCACCGCCGCGGACGAGACGACGCCGTTGCGCGAAGAGCAGGGGGTCGGCGCCTATAAGCGCAGCAAGATCGCGGCCGAACGGCTGGTCGAGGCCATGGTGGCGGAACGCGGCCTTCCGGCCGTTATCGTCAATCCCTCGACGCCGATCGGCCCGTGCGATGTTAAGCCCACACCGACCGGCCGGATCATTATCGAAGCCGCCAAGGGCCGCATTCCGGCATTCATCGACACCGGCCTCAACCTCGTCCACGTGGACGACGTGGCCGGCGGCCATCTCGCGGCATTGCATCGTGGGAAGATCGGCGAACGCTACATCCTCGGTGGGCAAGATGTCTTGTTTTCGCAAATGTTGCGCGATATCGCCGGGCTAGTCGGCCGCCGCGCGGCGCGCATGCGGCTGCCGTGGCGGGCTCTCATCCCCGTCGCATATGTGGCGGAGGCCATGGCGAACATCACCGGACGCGAGCCGTTCGCGACCAGGGATGGGGTGCACATGGCAAAACATCGTATGTTCTTCGCGTCGGCCAAGGCTGAGCGGGAACTGGGCTATCGCTCAAGGGTTTATACGGAGGGGATTGACGATGCCGTTCGCTGGTTTCGCAATTCGGGATACCTTGGTTCTTAATGGTCCATGCCATCAAATAGCCACCGGCTGAGTTGATCGAACTTCGGAAATTGGTGGTTTATGACATGGTTACGCCGGGTCGACTGAGGGCAGGAAACGTGGATTTGGTATAGTTCTTGCCTTATACTTTATGGTCAAATAGTTCGATAGCTAACGGGATTTACGACCTATATTTCCACTCACCATGCAGACTGGAAGCGAAATGTTGGACGCGATTAGAGTACCGCACGACCTGAAGAATTTGTCGGCGGAGCAGCTTCGGCAGTTGGCGGACGAGTTGCGGCAGGAGACGATCAACGCGGTGGCCTCGACCGGCGGGCATCTGGGGGCGGGGCTTGGCGTGGTCGAACTGACGGTGGCGCTGCACTACGTGTTCGACACGCCGGTGGACCGGCTGATCTGGGACGTCGGGCACCAGGCCTATCCGCACAAGATTTTGACCGGCCGGCGCGACCGCATCCGCACATTGAGGCAGGGGGGCGGGCTGTCGGGCTTCACCAAGCGGGCCGAGAGCGAATACGACCCATTTGGCGCCGCGCATTCCTCGACCTCGATCTCGGCCGGATTGGGCATGGCGGTGGCGCGGGATTTGGCCGGCAAGAAGAACAACGTCATCGCCGTGATCGGCGACGGGGCGATGTCGGCGGGCATGGCCTATGAGGCGATGAACAATGCGGGGGCGCGCAACGAGCGGCTCATTGTCATCCTCAACGACAACGACATGTCGATTGCGTCGCCGGTCGGCGCCATGTCGGCTTATCTGGCGCGGCTCGGCTCGGGGCACACGTATTTGAAGCTGCGCGACGTTGGCAAACAACTGACGCATCATCTGCCCAAGGTGCTCGACCGGGCGATTACGCGGGCGATCGAGCACGCGCGCACCTATGTGACCGGCGGCACGCTGTTCGAGGAGCTGGGCTTCTATTACGTCGGGCCGATCGACGGCCACAATCTCGATCACCTGTTGCCGGTGCTGCGCAATGTGCGCGACGCCGAGATCGGGCCGATTCTGGTGCACGTGGTGACGCAGAAGGGCAAGGGCTACGCGCCGGCGGAGACCTCGGCCGACAAGTATCACGGGGTGGTCAAGTTCGACGTGGCGACCGGCGCGCAGGCCAAGTCCAAGGGCGGCGCGCCGCAGTACACGAAGGTGTTCGGCGAGAGCCTGATCAAGGAGGCGCGCAAGGACGATCGTGTCGTGGCGATCACGGCGGCGATGCCGTCGGGCACGGGGCTCGATCTGTTCGAGAAGGAGTTCCCCAAGCGCTGCTTCGACGTCGGCATTGCCGAGCAGCATGCGGTGACCTTTGCCGGGGGCTTGGCGAGCGAAGGCTTCAAGCCGTTTTGCGCGATCTATTCGACCTTCCTGCAGCGGGCCTATGACCAGGTGGTGCACGACATCGCCATCCAGCGGCTGCCGGTGCGCTTTGCGCTCGACCGCGCCGGCCTCGTCGGGGCGGACGGGCCGACCCATGCCGGGGCCTTTGACGTCGCTTACTTGGGCTGCCTGCCGGGGTTCGTGCTGATGGCGGCGGCGGATGAGGCCGACCTGGTGCACATGGTGGCCACCCAAGTCGCCATCGACGACCGTCCCTCGGCGCTGCGCTATCCGCGCGGCGAGGGCCGCGGCGTGCCGATGCCGGAGGAAGGCAAACCGCTTGAGATCGGCAAGGGCCGCGTCCTGCGCGAGGGCCACAAGGTAGCGCTGTTCTCCTATGGCGCCCGTCTGGGCGAATGCCTCAAGGCGGCCGACGAGCTTGCTGCGCTCGGTCTCTCGACCACGGTGGCCGACGCGCGCTTTGCCAAGCCCTTGGACACCGACCTGCTGCTGCGTCTGGCGCGCGAGCACGAGGTGCTGGTGACCATCGAGGAAGGCTCGATCGGCGGCTTCGGCTCGCAGGTCTTACAAACGCTGGCCGACCACGGCGTGCTCGACGCTGGCCTTAAAGTTCGCACCATGATCCTGCCCGACATCTTCATCGACCAGGACACGCCGGCGGCGATGTACGCCAAAGCCGGCCTCGACGCCCGCGGCATCGTCGCCAAGGTGTTCGAGGCGCTCGGCAGAGACGCCGCCGCCGAAACGGTGAAGCTCGGTTTTGCATAACGATTTCGAATTGCCGGAGAAACCGATGATCCAAAAAACGCCTTTGCGGATTATCTTGGCGCAGCCGCGCGGTTTTTGCGCGGGCGTGGTGCGTGCGATCGAGATTGTCGAGCGCGCGCTGCAGAAATACGGCGCGCCCGTCTATGTGCGCCACGAGATCGTGCACAACAAGCACGTGGTCGACAGCCTCAAGGCCAAGGGCGCCCGCTTCGTTGAAACGGTGTCCGAGGTGCCGGAAAACGCGGTGACCATCTTCAGCGCGCACGGCGTTGCGAAGAGTGTCGAGGAGGAGGCCGCGGGTCGCGGACTTCCCGTGCTCAACGCCACCTGTCCGCTGGTCACCAAGGTGCACAACCAAGGCAAGCGCTATGTCGCGCAGGGACGCACTCTCATTCTGATCGGTCATGCCGGCCACCCCGAGGTCGAGGGCACGATCGGACAAATCTCCGGTCCCGTCGTCCTGGTGCAGACCGAAGAAGACGTCACCAAGCTCGACATCCCGGCCGACAAACCGGTCGCCTATATCACCCAGACCACACTGAGCGTGGACGATACGCGCGGGATCATCGCTGCGCTCGAGCGGCGCTTTACCGATATCGTCGGCCCTGAAATGCGGGACATCTGCTACGCCACCCAGAATCGCCAGGCGGCGGTGCGCGAACTAAGCCGGCAGGTGGACGTTATCCTGGTGGTCGGCGCGAAAAACAGTTCGAATTCGAATCGCTTGCGTGAAATCGGGCTGGAGACCGGCATTCCGAGTTATCTGATCGCCGACAGCAGCGAACTACAGCCGGAATGGGTCAAGGACGCGCGCACCGTCGGCCTTACCGCGGGCGCGTCGGCGCCGGAAGTGCTGGTCGACGGCGTGATCGACGCCCTGGGCCGCCTTGGTCCTGTCGAAGTTTCCGTGCTAGCTGGTCGTGAAGAAACCATCGAGTTCCGGTTGCCGTCCGAGCTGGCAACCGTCTAGTCCATCCCAATCATCTCTGTTGCGCGGGGCGCGCGGCGGTCGAACGAGAATAACCGGATTATGAACGTTCCCTTCTTCAAGGAAATTCGCATCGCGGCCTATCTGCTCAAACAGAAGCTCATGGGCCGCAAGCGCTATCCCCTCGTGTTGATGCTCGAGCCGCTGTTCCGCTGCAATCTCGCTTGCATCGGCTGCGGCAAGATCGACTATCCCGATCCGATCCTCAATCAGCGCTTGTCGGTGAAGGATTGTCTCGACGCGGTCGACGAATGCGGTGCGCCGATGGTGGCGATCCCGGGCGGTGAGCCGCTGATCCATCGCGAGATCGGCGAGATCGTCAAAGGCATCGTCGCGCGCAAGAAATTCGTCTCGCTCTGCACCAATGCGCTGCTGCTCGAGAAGAAACTGCACCTGTTCGAGCCCTCGCCTTATCTGTTCTTCTCCGTCCATCTCGACGGACTTGAGGAGCACCACGACAAATCGGTGTCGCAGAAGGGCGTCTACGAAAAGGCGGTACACGCCATCAAGGCGGCGCGGGACAAGGGCTTCACTGTCAACGTCAACGCGACGATCTTCGACGGCCACGCCGCCGAGGATATCGCCGCCTTCCTCGACAAGACCAAGGAACTCGGCGTCGGTGTTTCGATCTCACCCGGCTATGCCTACGAGCGCGCGCCCGACCAGGAGCACTTCCTCAACCGCCGTAAGACCAAGGAACTGTTCCGCCGTGTCTTCGCGCTCGGCAAAGGCAAGAAGTGGAACCTGATGCACTCCGGCCTGTTCCTCGATTTCCTCGCCGGCAACCGCGAATACCACTGCACGCCGTGGGGCATGCCGACGCGCAATTTATTCGGCTGGCAGAAGCCTTGCTACTTGCTCGGCGAAGGCTATGCCAAGACCTTCAAGGAATTGATGGAGACCACCGACTGGGATTCCTACGGGACCGGGCGCTACGAGAAGTGCGCGAACTGCATGGCGCATTGCGGCTATGAGCCGACCGCGGCGCACGCTTCCATCAGCAACCCGCTGAGTGCTCTCTGGACCGCGCTGCGCGGCGTGCGCACGAGCGGGCCGATGGCGCCGGAGATTTCGCTCGAGTATCAGCGGCCGGCGCAATACGTCTTTTCCCGCCATGTCGAGAAGATGCTGCACGACATAAAAACGAAGCCGGCGGCGGAGGCCGATGCGGCGGGCGAAAAGTCTGCCGAGTCCACGGTGTCGGCGGCTGCCGGGTAGGGCTAAGGCCGTCTCGCTCCCGGCCAGCCGGCCGCGCTTCGCACGGTGCGCGGCCGTCATTGTTCCAATAAATTGCACTCGGGCGATTGGATGACCCTCCCTCCATGCTGACGTCCGTCATTGTCCGCGTCATCGATTTCTGCACGCGCTACGCGTGGCAAGTGGTCGTCGTCGGATTGGTGCTGGCGGGCGGGTCGGGGGTCTACGTCGCGCGGCATTTCGCCATCAACTCGGACATCAGCACGCTGCTGTCGCCCAATCTCGGCTGGCGCCAGCGCGAGCTCGCCTTCGAGCAGGCGTTCCGCCGCTTCCAGCGGATCTTCGTCGTCGTCGAGGCGCCGACGCCCGAATTGGCAAGCGAGGCGACGGCGGCGCTCACGCAAGAGTTGGCAAAAAACAAGCAGCGCTTCCGCGCGGTGGCGCAGCTTGGCGGCGGCGAGTTTTTCGCCAAGAACGGGCTCATGTTCCAGTCGCCCGAGGATCTCAAGCGCAACCTTGCGCTGATGGCCCAGGCAGAGCCGCTCATCCACGATATGGCCACTGATCCAAGCCTGCGTGGTCTCATCGCCGGTCTCGAAGACGGCCTGCTCGGCATCCAATCGGGCCGCTTGAAGCTCGACGACTTCACGCGCGTTTTCAATACGGTTTCGGACACCCTGGACAAAGTCATTAAGGGCGAGCCGGCGAGCTTCTCCTGGCGCGTCCTGGTCGCAGGCCAACCGGCCAAGCCGAGCGATCTGCGCGGCTTCATCGATGTGCGCCCGGTGCTCGATTATACCTCATTGGAAGCCGGCCATACCGCTACCGAGGCGATCCGCCAGATCGCGGCCCAGATCGCCCCGAAATATCAGGCGTCTGTGCGCCTCACCGGACCGGTCGCCATGGCGGACGAGGAATTCGCCACCATCAAGGAAGGCGCGGTGCGCAACGGCATCGTTACCGTCGTCATCGTGCTGTTCATTCTGTGGCTCGCTTTGCGCTCGAAACGGCTGATCGTCGCCGTGTTCGTCAACCTGTTCATTGGCCTTGCGCTGACTGCGGCGCTCGGCCTCGCCATGGTCGGCACGCTCAATCTGATCTCGGTCTATTTTGCCGTGCTGTTCGTCGGCATCGGCGTCGATTTCGGCATCCAGTACAGCGTCCGCTATCGCGCCGAACGCCACGAGATCGACAACCTCAAAGCCGCGGTGCTCGCGGCCGGCAAACATGTCGGCGCGCCGCTGACGCTCGCCGCGGGGGCCACGGCCGCCGGTTTTCTGTCGTTTCTGCCGACCGCCTACCGCGGCGTGTCCGAACTGGGGCTGATCGCCGGCTTCGGCATGCTTATCGCGTTCGCCACCAGTGTCACCGTACTGCCGGCGTTGATCCGCCTGTTCAACCCGCCGGGCGAACCGGACGAGCTCGGATTTTCCTTTCTGGCGCCGGTCGACCGATTTCTCGAGCGGCAGCGCATCCCTATCATCGTCGGCACCGCGCTCGTGGTGGTTGCCGGACTGCCGCTGCTCTATTGGCTGCGTTTCGACTTCAACCCAATCAACTTGCGCGACCCCCACTCGGAATCGATCGCGACCTATCTCGATCTGAGCCGCGATCCGGGCTCCAATACCAATGCGGCTGAGGTGCTGGCGCCGTCGGTCGTCGAAGCGAACGCCATCGCTGCGCGGCTTTCGAAAGTACCGGAAGTCGCGCGCGTCATGACGTTGACGAGCTTTGTCCCGCGCGACCAACAGGAGAAATTGCCGCTCATTCGTAATACGGCGGCAAAGCTCGCCGGCGCCTTCGATCCCAAGAACGCCGAGCCGCCGCCGAGCGACGCGGACAACATCGACGCGCTGAAGGAGGGGGCGAGCCGCCTCGTCGAGGCGGCAGGCAAGCAGAACGGCCCAGGTGCCAGCGGCGCCAAGCGGCTGGCTGCGGCGCTCACGGCGGCCGCTCAAGGAAGCCCGGCGCTGCGCGGCAAGGTCGAGGCCGCTTTCGTCCCGCCGTTGAAAACCGTGTTGGCGAGCCTGCACGATTCGCTGCAGGCGCATCCGGTGACGCAAGGCTCGTTGCCGCCCGAACTCGTGCGCGACTGGATGACCCCCGACGGCCGCGCGCGCGTCGAGGTCGCGGCGAAAGGCAGCGCCAACGACAACGAGGAGATGCGCCAGTTCGCGCGCGCCGTGCTGGCGGTCGAGCCGAACGCCGTCGAAGGGCCGATCTCAATCCTCGATGCTGGCGATACGATCGTGCGCGCGTTCATCGAGGCCGGTCTGTGGGCGCTGCTGTCGATAGGCATTCTGCTGTGGCTGGTGCTGCGGCGCATCGGCGACGTATTGCTGACGCTTATTCCGCTGATGACGGCGGGCGTTGTAACGCTGGAGATCTGCGTGTTGATCGGCCTGCCGCTCAATTTCGCCAATATCATCGCGCTGCCGCTGCTGCTCGGCGTCGGCGTCGCCTTCAAGATTTATTACATTATGGCCTGGCGCGAGGGGCAGACAAACCTCTTGCAGACGAGCCTTACTCGCGCCGTGTTTTTCAGCGCACTGACTACGGCGACCGCATTCGGCAGCCTCTGGTTCTCCAGTCACCCGGGAACGGCCAGCATGGGCAAACTGCTGGCTCTGTCGCTGATGTGTACACTGGCGGCGGCCGTGTTGTTCCAGCCGGTGCTCATGGGCAAGCCGCGCGACGACTGAGCCGCGGGTCTAGCCAACGGCGGTGTGCTAGGCAACGATCAAAGACCAACGAATCGGAATCGACGGCAACAAACGAACAGATGCCAAGTTGGGTTAGGGGAACGCCTGCCGCATGTAACGCGTGCGGCCATAAGAGCAGGGAGAACCGAAAATGATCGGCAAACTGGTGGTGGCAACCGTTTTGACCATTGCTGCTTCGGCCACAATGGCCCACGCCGGCGGTACGCCCGAGGAACAGGCCGCGTGCCGCCCGGACGTGCGCCGCTATTGCCATTCCATCCCACCAGGGTCGGGGGATGGCGTCTTTCTTGCTTGTCTGCAGGAGCACCGGGCGAAACTTCGCCGCGCCTGCCGCGCGGTGCTGGAAAGTCACGGGCAATGATCGAGGGCGCCGCGCTGCCGGTGTAGCAAAGGTGCCGCAAAAACGTGCAAGGATTGTTCGCTGGTGGAAGGAACCTGTCGTCGGCAAACGCATGGAGTCGGCGGGTTCCGCACAATTCCGCGAAAATAACACATTGGCGAACGATCTAACGCGCGTTCACCAAGTTGGATGCTAGATGATGAAGGCGAGAATTCTGACGCTCATCGTGGCCGGGATCGTGGCGGGGTTTGCTTACGCAACTCCTTCGCCGGCAACCGAGCCGTCCGCGGCCGGCATGTGGGCGCAGGTCTACCCGGATGGCAGCGTCGGCGGCTGGTTTCTGATTTTTGAGAACAATGGCGTCTACGAAGGCGCCATCGCCAAGATGTTCATCAAGCCCGGCGAGGACCCCAATCCAATCTGCACCCACTGTACCGGCGACCAGAAGAATCAACCCTCGCTCGGTCTCGTGATCATCAAGGGAATGCAACGCAACGGTCTCGTTTACGAGAACGGCAACATTCTCGACCCACGCGACGGCAAGATCTATCAGGCGAAAATGACGCTGAGCCCGGATGGCCAGCAGCTTATCTTGCGCGGCTTTCTCGGTATCGAGTTGTTCGGCCAAAATCAGACTTGGAAGCGGCTGCCCAACGATGTGCTGCCACAGGACCAGTTGCCGGCAAACCTGGTGCCGTATTGGCTCGCCTTGCAGAAAACATCGGACACAATGATGACCAAAGGCGCCGCACCGCGGCAAACCGGCAGCATCAAGCCGTGGCAGCCCGGCCACTGATGAATTCCGCAGGTTACATGCCAAACTTGGCGTAGCGCTGCTGAGTGATATTGCGGTAACGCGCCAGCACCCACAGCGGGAAGAATTTGGCATAGCCGTGGTAGCGCAAATAGAACACGCGCGGAAAACCCGTCGCGGTGTAGCGCTCTTCCTCCCATGAGCCGTCCGCGCCTTGCGTGCGCTGAAGATAGTCGATGCCGCGCAGGACTGCCGGTGAATCGATTGCGCCCGCCGCCATCAGGCCGATCAGCGCCCAGGCGGTCTGCGAGGCGGTGCTAGGCGCGCTCTCGTAGCCGCGGTAGTCGAGCTTGTAGCTGGTGCCGTCCTCGCCCCAGCCGCCGTCGGTATTCTGGATGGAGACGAGCCAATCGGCCGCCTTGCGCATCATCGGCTCGCCGGGCTCGAGCCCGACGACGTTGAGGGCGCAGAGCACCGACCAGGTGCCGTAGATGTAGTTCATGCCCCAGCGGCCGTACCAACTGCCGTCGGCCAGCTGCACGCGGCGTAGATAATCGACGCCGCGCGCAACGGCTTGGCTGTTCGCAACCGTGTCGCCGAACTGCGCCAGCATCGACAGGCAGCGCGCGGTGACGTCCTCGGTCGGCGGATCGAGCAGCGCGCCATGGTCGGCGAACGGAATGTTGTTCAGGTAGTAGAACTCGTTGTCGGCGTCGAACGCGCCCCAGGCGCCGTTCTCGCTCTGCATGCCGACGATCCACTCGCGCGCGCGTTCGAGCGGGGCGCGAAAATCCTCATGTCCTGACTCTTTCTGCACGCGATCCATGGCCATGGCGACCACGGCGGTGTCGTCGACATCGGGATAATGCGGATTGGCGTATTGGAACGCCCAGCCGCCGGGGCGCAGGTCGGGACGCCGCGCGATCCAGTCGCCGCGCACATCGAGAATCTGCATCGGCACCAGCCAGTCGAGACCCTTCTTGACCTGCGCGGCCGCACGCGCGCCGCCGGCTTCGAGCAGCGCGTGGCAGGCAAGACCGGTGTCCCAGATCGGCGAGACGCAGGGCTGGCAATAGGCCTCATGCTCTTTGATGACGAGGAGCTTCTCCACCGACTTGCGCGCGATGGCGCGTCGCGGATGGCTTTCCGGAAGCCCAAGCACGTCGAACATCATCACGCTGTTCGCCATCGCCGGAAAGATCGCGCCGAGCCCATCCTCGCCGTTGAGGCGCTCGCCGACCCAGGCGACGGCGCGGTCGATCGCGCGTTGATGCGAGGGAAGCCGCCGCAACAGCAGCGGCTCGATCACGCGCAGCACGTTGTCGACGCCGCGAAAGAACCAGAACCACGATGCTCTCTGCTGAGGCGCTTTCGGTGCCGGGCCGAGGTCCGCCGGCGATCCAAGGAACAGCTCGTCGATGCGCACGCCCTTGGCGTTGCGCGCAAGAGGCCGCTTCGCCATCAGCACCAGCAGCGGCACGATGACCGTACGGCTCCAGTACGACATCTTGTCGAGATGGATCGGAAACCATGTCGGCAGCAGCATGATCTCGACCGGCATCATCGGCACGGCGCGCCACGGAATGAAGCCGAACAAAGCGAGCATGATGCGCGTAAACACGTTGGCACGTTCGGCGCCGCCGCGCGCGTGCAATGCCTCGCGTGCGCGCGTCATGTGCGCGGCCTGCGGATCGTCGCCGATCATCTTCAGCGCCAAATAGGCCTTCACCGTCGCGCTGATGTCGAGATCGCCGTCGCGAAACAGCGGCCAGCCGCCATGCGCGCCCTGGATACGGCGCAGATAGACGGCGATCTTGGCTTCGAGCGCGGCATCGACCGGCTCGCCAAGGTAGTGCCGCAGCAGCACGTATTCGGCCGGAATGGTGGCGTCGGCTTCAAGCTCAAAGACCCAATGCCCGTCGCTCCGCTGGCGCGCGAGCAAGGCGTCGGTTGCCGCCGCGATCGCGCGCTCGAGCGCGGAGGGCGCCGTGTCCGATTTGTTTGTACCGACCTCGTTCAGAATGTCCGACATCGCGCCTATCGTTGGGTCATAGTTCCGATCAAATCGGCCGCCCGGTTGCCGGACCGTATCGAACCCTCGATCGTCGCCGGCAGGCCGGTCGCCGTCCAATCGCCGGCAAGAAGGAGATTGCTCCAATGCGTCCGCGAGCCCGGACGTTTGGCATCTTCGCTTGGCAAAGCCGCGAAGGTCGCCCGCCGTTCGCGCACGATTTGCCACGGCGGCAGCGGGGCGGCAATGCCCGCAACCTCGGCGACCTCCAGCCAGATCTGGGCCGCGAGCTGCACGCGCGGCGTATCCAGCAGCCGATCAGCGCTGCTGATTGTGACGGAAAGACGGTCGGGAAAGGCGAACAGCCACTCCGCCGTGCCGTTGATGATGCCGGTCATCGGCGGCAGACCTGCCGGCGGTACGATGCGGAAATGGGCGTTGACGATAGCGCGAAACTTGCTCGGCGCCGTCAGGTCCGGAATGAGCGAGGCCGCCACCACCGGCGGCACCGCCAGGACGACCGCGTCGCCCGGGCCCAGCGCCACTGACTCGTCGCCGAAATCGAGCGCCGTGACGCGGCCCGCCTCGAAAGTCAACGCGCGCAAGCGCTCCCCGAAGACGACGGCGCCGCTGTTCGCCTCGATGTAGCGCAGCGCCGGCTCGACGAAGGCGGCCGACAGGCCGTCGCGCGCAAACAACGGGCGATAGCTGCGTCCGCCTGCGGCCAGCGTTTCGCGGATCACCGCCGCGGCAAGCTTTGCCGAACTCGGCGGCGGCTCGGTGTTCAGCGCGGCCAGCAGTAGCGGTCCGATCAGCCGGTCGTAAAGCGGTCCCTTGCAGTCGATGACGTCGCGAATAGTCGCGCCGGGCCGAGCGCGCAGCAGGCGCAGCGTCGACAAATAATCGCGCACGCGCGTTCCCGGCACGCGGCGATTACGGTCGAAGATCCACCACGGGATGCGGCCGTCATTGGCGCGCAGGGTCCAGCGCTCTTTGCTGGCGAGATCGATAAAGGGAAAGCTCGCCGTCGAAGGGCCAAAAAGCCGGTCGCTTGCGCCGATCGTCTCGAGATAGCCGAGCGCCGCGCGGTTGCCGGACAGGAGCAGATGGTTGCCGTTGTCGATCGTTATCCCAAGAACCGGATCGTGATACGAGCGGCAGCGACCGCCGGCCTGGTTGGTCGCCTCGTAGACGATGGCGCGCACGCCCTGCGCACAAAGCCGCACGGCGGTGGCGAGGCCGGCGAGCCCGGCGCCGATGATGTGAACGGTCCGATTCATCACAAGATCGCGTAACGCAGGAATATCCAGAGGAACTGAAGGCGGCTCAGCCGTACCGGCGCGCGCGGCGGCTGCCAGCCGCGCGCCATCATCCGGTCGAACATGGTCCGGTAGGCCGTCGCCATGATGCGCGGCGCGCGCACGGCGCGGCGCGCACTGCTCGCCATGATCGCATCGGCCTCCGCAAAATGACGTTGCGCGCGCGCCGCGACCGGTGCGCAGGCCCTATCGACGGCCGGATTTGCCAGCACCGCCGCCGGATCGTCACTGGCGATGCCAGCCTCACCGAGCGCCTCGCGCGGCAGATAGAGCCGGCCGATGGCAGCGTCCTCGTCGAGATCGCGCAGGATATTCGTCATTTGCAGCGCCCGCCCGAGATGATGCGCGAGCGCCAATCCCGCCTCGCGCTCCATGCCGAACACGCGCACGCTCAATCGGCCGACCGCGCTGGCGACCCGGTCGCAGTAAAGGTCAAAGATGGCGAAATCGGGCGCGCGGATGTCGGCAACGACGTCCATCTCCATGCCATCGATGACAGCGAGAAAGTCTTCGCGCTGCAGGTTGAATCCGCGCACGGCCCGCGCCAACCCGCTCAAGTGCTGTGGCGGTGTGCCGGTATAAAGCGCGGCGATGTCGGCGCGCCATTGCTGCAACTGCGCGAGGCGCCGATCGCGCGGACCGGCTTCGTCGGCGATGTCATCGACCCGGCGGCAGAACGAGTAGATCTCGAACATGGCCTCGCGCTGCGCCTTCGGCATGATGCGCATGGCGAGATAGAACGAACTGCCGCTGGCGCGCTGCTGAGGTTCAGCCACGGGTTCGTCGGTCACGGCACTCACGGCTGCGCCGCCGTGGTTGGACGGCGATGGCCGGCGCGGCGCGAGATCGCCTTGACCACGGCGACAAGGCTGAGGCCGGCGACGCCAAGCTTGCCGAGATGCACGCGCTCGCTCAAAGGATCGCGCCGCATGAGGATGTGGGTAAGGCGCTGCGCCAGCGTCTGGATGACCGAGAGTTCGAGCGCGAGGCGCGAGTCCTCGACCATGCTCGGCAACGCCTCGCCTTTTTGCAGAAGGGCTCCGGTGCGCTCCGCGAGCCTCGAGAGACAGCGTCGCAGTTCCGGCGACGCCTTGGCCGCGCCGAGCGCTTCGACCGTAATGCCGCAGGCGGCGAGGGCGTCGAGCGGGACATAGACGCGGTCCAGGTTGCGATAGTCCGCCGCGCAGTCCTGAATGTGGTTGATGATCTGCAGCGCCGCGCAGATGGCGTCGGACGCGGGCCACGTGCCGCGGCTCTCGCCGTGCACGTCGAGCACGAAGCGCCCGACCGGCATCGCCGAGTAGCCGCAGTAGGCCATGAGGTCGTCCCAGTTGCGGTAGCGCAGCTTGGTGGCATCGAGCCGGAACGCCTTGAGCAAATCCTGCGCATGTTGCGGCGACATGTTGCGCTCGGCCAGCGCGCGACGTAGCGCGCCCGCTTCCGCATTGCCGTCGCTGGCGCCGAGCAGATCCTGCTCCAGACGGTCCAACAGGCTGACCTTTTCCGTCGCCGACAGCGAGGGGTGGTCGGCGATATCGTCGGCGCAGCGCACGAATTCGTAAAAGGCGAGGATCAGCGCGCGGTGGCGCGCATGGATGAGCCACGACGCCACGGGAAAATTCTCGTCGCGGTAGCCCTTGCCGGAGCGGAATTCGCTGACATCCATCATCGTACGCCGTTCACATTCGACTGCACGCGGCCTTTCCAGAGGCCGCCGCGCTTGCGGGCATATTGATAGGCGGAGTCAACGGTAAATGCCATGTAGGCGAGCGCGATCAGAGGCAAAAAGGGGCCCCAGAGCGGCGACCGCCGGTAGAACCGCAGCATCGGCAGGAATGCAACGGTCATGAGTGCCCAAGCGAGCAGGCCGAGCGCCTGAGCAGGCCCATGGCCGAACAACGCCATAACGACTGGCGCCAGATAGACCAGCGCCATCCCGGCCACTGTTGCGGCGAGCAGCAACGGCGAATAGCGAAGCTGCGCGTAGGCCGAGCGCGCAACCATGCGGCGGATGTCCTGCACCGTCGCGTAACCGCGGATGCTGCGCGCGCGTTGCGTCAGGCTGAGCCGGATCGGCCCCTGCGGCTTGAGGCTGCGCGCCAGCGCGCAGTCGTCGATCAAGGCGCCGCGAATGGCCTCGATGCCGCCGGCCGCAACGAGCGCGTCGCAGCGCACCAGCATGCAGCCGCCCGCGGCCGCGGCGATAGTGCGGTCCGCGCGGTTGACCCAGGAAAAAGGGTAGAGCATTTGGAAAAAGAAAATGAAGGCCGGCACGAACGCGCGCTCGGCGAAGCTCTTGCAGCGGAGCGCAACCATCAGCGAATTGAGCACCAGCCCGTTTGCCTGCGCTTGCGAGACGAGGCACGTGAGCGTGTCGCGGTCGTAAACGATATCGGCGTCGGTAAACAGCAGATAGGTGGGCTCGCCGATCAGCGCGCGCTCGACCCCTTGCTTCATCGCCCACAGCTTGCCGGTCCATTCTGCCGGCAGCGCGACGCCCGAAACAATGGTCAATCTGCCGGCGAACGCCGCCGCGGCCTGCCGCGCCACATCGGCGGTGCCGTCGCTGCTTTGATCGTCCACCAAAATGACAGAGAACGCGCCGGGATAGTCCTGCTGCAGCAACGACGCGATCGTTTGGCCGACGCCTTCGGCCTCATCGCGCGCCGGAATGACGGCCGTGACGGCCGGCCATGCCGCCGGCGCCGGACCGCCGTCATCGCGTTCGGACGCGAGCCAAAAGCCGCCACGTCCCGCAATCAGATAGACCCAGACCACGAGTGCGGCTGCGGCTAAGAGGGTCGGCACCATTTGGCTAAATTATTCTCCTGATTTGTCCTGCACTATGGAACAAATGCAAAATGGCGAAAACCGCCATACTTTGTCCTGGACCATACCGTGAAACAAAATCTGGATTGATCATCTAGCACGATTAATTTCGGAATGAAGCGAGACCGAAATCAGAACCGTGACGACACTGCGGCGAAATGAAGACGACGTCCGCAGCCTATCAGCAAAAGCGATGCCTTGGCCGAGTTCGCGCCGCGCGCGCGCGACTGACGCTTTTGTCAACGCCCCTGATAGGCCGGCGTGCGGACGACCAGCCCGTCGAGTTCCTGCGTGATCTTGATCTGGCAGGACAGGCGCGAGGTCGGCGTCACCTCGAAGGCGAAGTCGAGCATGTCTTCTTCCTCGGTCGAGGGCGGGCCGACGACCGAAAACCACTTCTCGTCCACATGTACCAGGCATGTGGCGCAGGTGCATGAGCCGCCGCATTCGGCGACGATGCTGCTCACGTTGTTGCGTTGCGCCGTTTCCATCACCGTCGAGCCGATCTCGGCATCGACCGTGTGAATGGCGCCATCGTGCTCGATGAAAGTGATCTTGGGCATCGTTGCGCTTTTCGCCGCGGTGGAGGGGGAGACGTCCTGCACGTCGCTCATGCGACACCGAGTTTCTTCTGCAGGCTGGTCGACGATGTCGTGTATTGGAACACCAGCCGCTTGTCGGGATAGACGTAGTGGTAGGCTTTCTGCGCCATCAGCGCGGCCTCATGGAAGCCGGAGAGGATAAGTTTGAGCTTGCCCGAATAGGTATTGATGTCGCCGATGGCGAACAGGCCGGGGATATTGGTCTCAAACGCGGCGGTGTCGACCGGGATCAACTCGTCTTCCATTTTGATGCCCCAGTCGGCCACCGGACCGAGCTTCATCGTCAATCCGAAGAACGGCAGCATGGCGTCGCATTCGACGCGTTCGACCGCGTCCTTGCCTTTGATCGACGCGGCGGCGAGCCGACCGTCGGCGCCTTCTAGCGCCGAGACCTGGCCGATCTTGAGATCCATGGCGCCGGAAGCGACCAGCGCGCGCATCTTGTTGACGCTGTCGGGCGCGCCGCGGAATTCGTCGCGCCGGTGCACCAGAGTCAAGCGTTTGGCGATTGGCTGCAGATTGAGCGCCCAGTCGAGCGCCGAGTCGCCGCCGCCAACAATGAGCAGGTTCTTGTCGCGGAAGGTGTCCATCTTGCGCACGGCGTAATGCACCGATTTGTTCTCGTAGGGCTCGATGCCGGGAATGGGTGGGCGCTTGGGCTGGAACGAGCCGCCGCCGGCACCGATCACCACCACCTTCGCCTCGAACACCTTGCCGCGATCGGTAGTGACGCGGAACAGGGGGTCGCCGGTCTTCTCGACCGTCGTCACCATCTCGTTGAGATGGAAGGTGGGATTGAACGGCTTGATCTGCTCCATCAGCGCGTCTGTCAGGCCGTGGCCGGTGATGTAGGGGACGCCGGGGATGTCGTAGATCGGCTTTTCCGGATAAAGCTCCGCGCACTGCCCGCCGACCTTGTCGAGGATGTCGACCAGGTGCGCCTTGATGTCGAGCAGGCCTAGCTCGAATACCGCGAACAGGCCGACCGGCCCCGCGCCGATGATCACAACGTCGGTCTTGATCGTTTCGCTCATTCTTTCCGTTCCGGCGTCGGCCGGCTCCTTACTTCGAGTTTACGATGGTCACGCTGACCGGCGCGCGATGCGCATCGCGGGAACCGCGACGATGCGCAGCAATTCCGTCAGGTTCTGCTCAGGCGTCTTGCCCGTAGTGGCGAGCACGGCTTCCGCCTTGGCATAGAGCGGTTCGCGGCTCTTGAGAATGGATACCAGGTCCTCCATGGCGCGGGCATTGTTGGCCATCGGCCGCATGTCGCCTTGCGCCATCACCCGCTTCATATGCTCTTCCGGCTCGGCGCGCACCCAGACCGTGAAGCACGAGGCCAGCAGCAATTCAAGCGTGCCCGGTTCGGTGACGATGCTGCCGCTGGTGGCTATCACGAAATGTGGGTGCCGGCGCAACACGTCGTCGAGCGCCTCGCGCTCAGCGCGGCGGAAGGTCTCCTGGCCGAACATATCGAAGATTTCGCTCAGGTTGGCGCCGCTGCGCCGTTCGATCTCGCGGTCGAGCTCGATGAACGGCACGTCGAGGCGCTCCGCCAGCATGCGCCCGAGGGTGGACTTGCCGCCGCCGCGCAGGCCGATTAGCGCGACGCGACGACGATCCTCGGACGGCGAGGAGAAATGCTCGGTCACGAACTTGCGGGCTTCTACGAGCATGTCCGGCGGCAGCCGCTCGAGGAATTGCGTCAGCAGCACCAGATCGAACGGCGGTTCGGCGCCCTCATGCACAAGCTGTGTGACCGACAGGCCGATGGCGCGCGCAATCCGCCGCAGCAGCACGATCGAGATATTGCCGCGTCCGGCCTCGAGTTGCGCCAGATAGCGCTCGGAAACTTTTGCATGTTGCGCCAAGGCCTTGCGCGTGATGCCGCGCTGATGGCGCAGCGTGCGCACGCGCTCGCCGAGCTGGTGCAGATAGGGGTCGCTGTCGCGGCCGGGCGCCGCTTTGGCACGCGCGAGTTTCATCCCCACCGATTAACATGCATTATAGTGCAAAACAATAGTGTTTGTTTCTAGGGCTTTATAAGCCCCATTGTATGAGCCCTATTTAAGTGCTATTGATATGCAAAATAATGCATACCGGGAGAAGGCCGCTGGGCGGTTTTGGCCGGGCGCGAGTTTGATCATGCAAACCATTGATTTCCAGACTGAGCCCGCGCGCTACCGCCATTGGCGCATCGAGTGCGACGGCGATGTCGCCTATCTGATCATGGATGTCGATCAGGCCGGAGGCCTGTTCGACGGCTATGAGCTCAAACTCAACTCCTACGATCTCGGCGTCGATATCGAGCTCAACGACGCGGTGCAACGGCTGCGCTTCGAGCACCCGGAAGTGCGCGCGGTGGTCATCAAGTCCGGCAAGGACAACGTATTTTGCGCCGGCGCCAATATCCGCATGCTCGGCAAGTCGACGCATGGCCAGAAGGTGAACTTCTGCAAATTCACCAACGAGACGCGCCTCGCCATCGAGGATGCCAGCGATAACTCAAAGCAAACTTATATTTGCGCGATCAACGGCAATGCCGCCGGCGGCGGTTACGAGCTGGCGCTCGCCGCCGACCACATCATGCTGGTGGACGACCGCCGCTCGGCGGTGGCACTGCCGGAAACGCCGCTGCTCGCCGTGCTGCCAGGCACCGGCGGGCTCACCCGCGTCACCGACAAGCGCAAGGTGCGGCGCGATCGCGCCGACGTGTTTTGCTCGATCGAGGAAGGCATCCGCGGTGCCAAGGCGGTCGAATGGCGGCTGGTCGACGAGGTGGTGCCGAATTCGAAATGGAAGGACGTTGTTGCCGCGCGCGCGCTCGAGATTGCCGCGCGCTCCGACCGGCCGAAGGACGCCAAGGGCGTCGCGTTAACGCCGCTCGACCGCAAGATCGAAGCCGACCGCGTCGCCTATTCTCATGTGGACGTCGAAATCGACCGCACGCGAGGCCTGGCGACTATCACCGTGCGCGGTCCGTCGCAGGCGGCGCCGGCCTCCGTCGAAGCCGCCCATGCGCTCGGCGCCAAATTCTGGCCGCTCACCGTGGCGCGCGAGTTGGAGGACGCCATCCTGCATCTGCGCGCCAACGAGCAGGCCATCGGGGTCTGGTTGTTGCGAACCGACGGCAACGCGCAAGGTGTGCTGGAGCACGACGATTTCCTCGGCAAGGCCAACGGTGATTGGCTGATGCGCGAGATCCGCCATTACCTCAAGCGCGTGCTCAAGCGCCTGGACGTGACGCCACGCAGTATGATCGCGCTGATTGAGCCGGGCTCCTGCTTCGCCGGGACGCTGGCCGAACTGGCCTTTGCCGCCGATCGGTCGCTGATGCTGATCGGTACACGCGAGGGCGACAACCGCGAGCTGGCGGCGATCACACTGGGGCAGGCCAATTTTGGCTGGTACCCGATGGGCAACGGCCTTACGCGGCTGGTGACACGCTTCCTCGGCGAGCCGGATACGGTCGGCAAAGTCAAATCCAAGATCGGCGAACCGATCGACGGCGAAGACGCCGCCGAACTCGGTCTCGTCACCGTGGCCTACGAAGATTTCGACTGGGACGATGAACTCCGCGTCATGCTGGAGGAGCGCACCAGTTTCTCGCCCGACGCCATGACCGGCATGGAAGCCAATCTGCGCTTCGCCGGCCCGGAAACCATGGAAACCAAGATTTTTGGACGGCTGACCGCCTGGCAGAACTGGATCTTCCAGCGGCCGAACGCCATCGGCGAGCAGGGTGCGCTCAAGCTTTACGGCAGCGGCGTGTCGCCGACCTTCAATAAAGAAAGAGTCTGAGATTTCCGCTCATTCCCGCGTAAGCGGGAATCCAGGGTGACAGCACTGGGTCCTCGCTTTCGCGGGGACGAACGGCAGAGAAGGAAGAGGACAAGACCATGAACATCGCTCAGGTCGACTATGACGGCTTGATTCCGAACAATGTCGGACTCGGACAGGACCTCCGCGTCAAGCGCGCGCTGGAGAAGTGGCACCCCGGTTATCTCAACTGGTGGAACGACATGGGGCCGGAAGGCTTCCAGGAATCGCTCGTCTATCTGCGCACCGCGGTCAGCGTCGATCCCAAGGGCTGGGCGAAGTTCGATTACGTGCGCATGCCGGAATATCGCTGGGGCGTGCTGCTGGCGCCGCAGCATGAAGGCCGCAAGATTCCGTTCGGCATGCACAAAGGCGAGGACGCCTGGCAGGAAGTGCCGGGCGAATATCGCGCCATGCTGCGCCGCCTCATCGTGATCCAGGGCGATACCGAACCGGCCTCGGTCGAGCAGCAGCGCCATCTCGGCAAGACCGCGCCCTCGCTCTACGACTTGCGCAACCTGTTCCAGGTCAACGTCGAAGAAGGGCGCCATCTCTGGGCCATGGTCTATCTGCTGCAGAAATATTTCGGCACCGACGGCCGCGAGGAGGCGGAAGCCCTGCTGCAGCGCCGTTCCGGCCATGCCGACACGCCGCGCATGCTGGGCGCCTTCAACGAGAAGACACCGGATTGGCTGTCGTTTTTCATGTTCACTTTTTTTACCGACCGCGACGGCAAGATGCAGCTCGAGGCCTTGGCGCAATCCGGCTTCGATCCGTTGTCGCGCACCTGTCGCTTCATGCTGACCGAAGAAGCGCACCACATGTTTGTGGGCGAGACCGGCGTCACTCGCGTCGTCCAACGCACCTGCGAGGCGATGAAGGCGGCGGGCATCAGCGATCCCAACGATATCGAGGCGGTGCGCAAGCTTGGCGTGATCGACCTTCCGACCATCCAGAAAAAAGCCAACATGCATTTCTCGCTGACGCTCGATCTGTTTGGCAACGAGATCTCGACTAACGCCGCCAATGCCTTCCACGCCGGACTGAAAGGCCGCTACCGCGAGGATCGGCTGAAGGACGACCACCAGCTCGAAAGCGGCACCTATCCGGTACTGCGGCTGATCGATGGCACGATCCAGAACGCGGATACGCCGGCGCTCTCCGCGCTCAACATGCGGCTGCGCGACGATTACGTCGCCGACGCCAATGTCGGCGTCGGGCGCTGGAACAAGGTGATCGCCGAGATAGGCATTCCATTCGAGATCAAGCTGCCGCACGTCGCCTTCCACCGCCACATCGGCGAGTTCGCCTCGATCAAGGCGGATGTGAACGGCAACCTGTTGCGCGAGGCGGAATGGGAGAAGCGCCGCAGTGAATTCCTGCCGTCCGATAGCGACCGCGAATTCATCGAGAGCCTGATGCAGCCGCAATTCGAAGTCGGCAAGTTTGCGAGCTGGATCGCGCCGCCGCGCGTCGGCATCGATAACAAGCCGGGCGATTTCGAGTATGTGAAGATCGCCGACGCTTAATCGGCGCGCGATTCCCATCGAAGTATTAAAAAGTTGCGCCGGTGGTTCGCGATTGCGCGGGCAGCGCGGTGAGACCGAGCGCGCCGACCCCGTAACGCAGCATTGCCTATTCTCTCTCGTGCGACAGGCCGGGCTTGCGAGCAAAATCTGTTGCTCTAGACTGCGCGCGCAACCGCTTCGGGCCCTTCGGCGGCCGGCATTTCATCAAGCATTGGTGCGGTGAGTTTTTCGATCGCCATCGATATGAGACAGGCATGCCAAAGCCGACGACCGTCAGGTGAATTTCCTCGGCTATTCGGGAACGCTAGGCGCCGACTATTTCGATTACATCATTGCCGACAACGTGGTAATCCCACCCGATCATGAGGCCTATTACACGGAAAAAGTTGTTCGTCTTCCCGACGCTTATCAGGCCAATGATTCTCAGCGATAAGTATCCGATCGTGTTCCGACCCGCGCCGAATGCGGTTTGCCCGAACAGGGCGTGGTTTTCTGCTCGTTCAACAATGCGTTCAAGATAACCCCCGACGTCTTCGACATTTGGATGCGGCTCTTGCGGGAGACCGAGAATAGCTGCTTGTGGCTGCTTGATGCGAATGTCGGCGCGGTGCGCAATCTCCGCGACGCGGCGAAGGCCCGCGGCGTTTCCGCCGATCGGCTCGTGTTCGCGCCACGCACGAATGTGGAGGATCATCGCGCCCGCCATCAATTGGCGGATCTGTTCCTCGACACCTTGCCGTACAACGCCCACACAACGGCGAGTGACGCGCTATGGGCGGGCGTTCCGATTGTAACCCGCCTGGGATCGACTTTTGCCGGGCGTGTCGCGGCAAGTTTGCTGACGGCGATCGGGCTTCCTGAGCTTATCACCCGTTCGCCGGAAGAGTATGAGGGTCTGGCGCGAATTTGGCGAACGATCCAACTTTTCTTGTCGCCACGAAAGAAAAAGTCGCGCGCAATAGAAAGACCGCACCGCTGTTCGACACGGCGCGCTTCACGCGTCATCTAGAGCGTGCCTATAGCATGATGCACGAACGACATCGGAGCGGGCAGCGTCCGACGGGTTTTCAAGTCGAAACCGTTTAGTGCGCTACACCGGCAAGTCCTCATCGCGCAGCTTGAAGCGCTGGATCTTGCCGGTGGCGGTGTGGGGCAGGTCGGTGCGCACGTCGATCCAGCGCGGATATTTCCAAGGCCCGGCGTGCTCTTTGACGTGGGTTTTCAGCTTTTCCAGCAGGCTGTCGTCGGCGACATAGCCGCGCTTGAGCACGATGAAAGCCTTCGGCTTGATCAGCCCGTCGGCGTCCTGCTTGCCGATGACGGCGGCCTCTAATACCGCCTCGTGCGAGACCAGCGCGGCCTCGACGTCGAACGGCGATACCCACATGCCGGAAACCTTGAACATGTCGTCGGTGCGCCCGCAGTAGTAATAGTAGCCGTCGGCATCTCGGCGATATTTATCGCCGGTATAGGTCCATTCGCCGCAAAAGGTGCGGCGGCATTTTGCGCGCTGGTTCCAATAGCCTTCGCCGGCCGACGGCCCGCGCACGATCAGTTCACCGATCTCGTCGGGCCCGAGCTCGCGGCCGTGTTCGTCGACGATGCGCGCCTCATAGCCGGGCACTGGTTTCCCGGTCGAGCCGTAGCGGATATCGCCGGGGCGGTTGCTCAGGAAGGTCTGCAGCAATTCGGTCGAGCCGATGCCGTCAAGCACGTCACAGCCTACGACCCCGCGCCAGTGCTCGCCGATATGCGCGGGCAGCGCTTCGCCGGCCGAGACGCAGAGCCGCAGCCGGTCGGAGCCCATGCCCTTGCCGATGTCCGAATGCGCCAGCAGCGCGGTGTAGAGTGACGGCACGCCGTAGAAAATACTTGGGCGATGCCGCCGCATGATCGCGAGCACGCCGTCAGGCGTCGACCGTTGCGGCAACAGCACTGCTGTGGCGCCGACCGACAGCGGAAATGTCATGGCGTTGCCAAGCCCGTAGGCGAAAAATAGTTTCGCCGCCGAATGCACCACGTCGTCTTGGCGGATGCCGAGCACGTCTTGGCCGAACAGCCTGGCGGTCGCCATCAAATTGGAATGGACGTGCTTGACGCCTTTCGGATCGCCGGTCGAGCCGGAGGTGTAGAGCCAGAACGCCACTTCGTCGGACACCGTGTCGGCGGTGAACGGCGCCGTGTCGGCGGCGGCGATGACGTCTTCGAACAGATGCACGTCGCGGCCGGGGAATGCCGCCTTGTCGTCCTCGGTGGCGCCGACCAGGATCACCGTGCGCAAATGCGGCAGCCGCTCGATTGCCGGCCATATTGCCTGCGCCAGCGGCGCCGCCGCGACCAGCGCGGTGGCGCGGCAATCGCCGAGGATATAGGCGTATTGCGAAACTGTGAGGTAGGTGTTGAGCGGGATCGCGATGCGGCCGGCGCGGATCGTGCCCCAGAACGCCACCGGATAGTCGACCGTGTCGTGCAGCAGCAGCGCGATGCGTTCTTCCTGCCGGGTGCCGAGCGCGCCCAGCGCGTTGGCGAAACGGACCGAGCGCGATTGCAGGTCGCCATAGGTAAGCGAGCGGTCGGGATCGGTGAACGCGATTTTTGATCCAAGCCCGCGCGCGACATTGGTGTCGACGAAATCGAAAACGGCGTTGTAGGGGCGGCGCTCGGTGAATTCGTCCACGTCGGCCCCCATCGCCTCAGCCTTCGAATAATCTGGTCACGAGACGCCGCGCCAGCACGCCGGCTACGCGCCGGCGGTAATGCCCGGGCGTGAAAGTTGTCTTCATCGGCATGATCTGGTCGCGCACCAAAGCGTCGAGGCCTTTTGTGACCCGCGCGTCGAGAGGCCCGCCGCACAATTCGGCGGTGCCCTCGAGCAGCACCGGGCGCGGATTAGTGCCGGTGAACGCCACCCGCAGCTCGGCAAGTGTGTCGCCTGTGCGCTTAAGCGCGACTGCAACGCCGGCGACGGGGTATTCGATCGACTTGCGGATGCGGATCTTGTCATAGGCCGAGCGCTGCCCGGGCGCATTCTTCGCGCGCACCGCGGTGATGATCTCGCCCCGCCGCAGTGACAGATAGAACTTGCCGTCACCCTGCGTTTCGGTGACCGGCACACCCTGGCGCGCGAAGCCGATGTAAAGCTTGTTGATCGGAATGGTTCGCTTGCCAGCCGGGCCGGCGATGTCCACTTCTGCGTTCAACGTCAGCAGCGCGGGCGCCAGATCGCCCGCGAAAGTGGCGAAGCAGACGCCGCGGCTCTTCGGCGCGACGTGGCAGATTGTGCCGGTGGTCTTCAGGCAGTGGTTATTGGCCTCACGCCACCATTCGCTCTGATTGTAGAAGATGCAGCGGGTATCGAGGCAGAGATTGCCGCCGACCGTGCCCATGTTGCGGTGCGTCGGACCGGCGATATGGGCGGCGGCCTGCGCCAGCACCGGATAGTGCGCGACGATCGCCGAATGGGCGGCGACGTCGCTCAACCGCACCGAAGCGCCGATTTCGAGCGATGCCGCGTCCGCCTTGATCGCGGACAACTCCGCGACGCCATTCATGTCGATCAGCACCGGCGGCGCGACGATGCCGCGGCGGATGTTGACGATGAGATCGGTGCCGCCGCCGAGCGGCTTTGAGTCGGGATGACCGGCACGCGCCGCCAACGCCTCGTCGAGCGAGATCGGATTGAGCACGCGGAAGTCGGGGAGGGCGTCCATCAGGCGCCCCCGTTGCCCCTGCGCCGCTGCTTCTCGATTGCCTCGAACACCCGGTCCGGTGTCACCGGCAGATCGTTGAAGCGGATGCCAGTGGCGTCGGCGATGGCGTTGGTGAGCGCCGGCAGGAAAGCGGCGAGCGAGCCTTCGCCCGCTTCTTTGGCACCGAAAGGTCCATGCGGATCGTTGCTCTCGACGATGCCGACCTCGATCAGCGGCGAATCCTGAATGGTCGGCACGCGGTAATCGAGCATATTGGCAGTGAGCATCAGGCCGTCGTGATAGGCGGCCTCCTCGCTCATCGCCTGGCCCATGCCCATCCAGACCGAGCCCTGCACCTGGCCTTCGACCGTCAGGCGGTTGAGTGCCTTGCCGCAGTCGTGCGCCACCCAGACCTTGTCGACGGTGACGACGCCGGTGTCCTCGTCGACCGTGACCTCGACCACCTGCGCCGAATAGGAATAGCCCATGGTGCCGCCGATCGCGGCACCGCGATATTTCTTGCCGCCGTGCGATTCCGGAATGGTCGAATAATTGCCGGTGACGGTGATGGTGCCGGAATCCTTCAGCGCCTCCACTACGACTTCGTCGAAGGTCGCGCCCTTGTCCTGCGCGCCGGCGCGATACACTTCGCCCAGGCATTCGATATCCTCCGGCCGCGCTTCCAGCTTGCGGGCGGCGGCGGCGGTCAGCAGGCTCTTGAGATTGCGCGCGGCATCGAGCGCGGCGTTGCCGACCATGAAGGTGACGCGCGACGAATAGGAGCCGTTGTCCTTCGGCACCACCTCGCTGTCACCGGTGACCACGCGCACGCGGCCGAGATCGAGGCCGAGCACTTCGGCCACGGTCTGCGCCAGGATGGTGGTCGAGCCTTGCCCGATATCGGCGGCGCCGGACAGCACGACGATAGAGCCGTCGAAATCGAGCTTGATCTTGACGGTGGCATGCGGCTCGCCGGTCCAGTTCACCGGCTTGGAGGCGCCCGAGATGTAATGCGAGCAGGCCATGCCCAAGCCTTTACTTAAACTGCCCTTGCCCTTTGGCATCTTGCCCTTGCGTGCGTTCCAGCCGCTCTCGCGCTCGACCCAATCGAGACATTCGGGCAGGCCGTAGGAATTGATCATCAAATCGTTGTCGGTGAACGTTGGGGCGCTGAGCAAATTGGCGCGCCGCACCGCGAACGGGTCGAGGCCGAGCTCCGCTGCCATCTCGTCGACCAGGCTTTCGAAGGCGAAGCGGATGTCGACGGTGCCGTGACCGCGGAAGGCGCCGCAGGGCGGCGTGTTGGTGAGCACGCGGCGGCCGACATATTTGACGTTGTGCAGATCGTAGATCGCGTACAGCATCGAGCCGGCATAAAGGATGGTCACCACACCGTAGCCAGAATGCGCGCCGCCGCGTTGGTCGCAATCGCACTCGACCGCGGTGATGCGGCCGTCCTTGCGCATGCCGATCTTGAGCTTGATATCGGTTTCCGGCCGGCCGCGATGGGTGATGAAGGTCTCTTCACGATTGGTGACGATGCGCACGGCGCCGTTGCATTTGCGCGCCAGCAGAGCCGCGATCAGCTCGATCGCCAGCGTCTCGGTGCGGCAGCCGAAGCCGCCGCCGACATGCGGCTTGATCACGCGGATGCGCGACATTTCCATGCCGAGGATCTGCGCCAGCATCAGGTGCACGTAGTAGGGCACCTGCGTCGAGGCGTGCACGGTCATGCGCTCGCGCAGCGCGTCGTATTCGGCGATCGCCGCGTGCATTTCCATCTGGTTTTGGCAGACCTCGGCGCAATTGTAGGCGCCCTCGCGCACCAGATCGGCCTGCGCGAAGCCTTGTTCGGTCGAGCCCAGCTCGAACAGCACGTCGCGCTCGATATTGCCGGGCTTCTTCTCGTGCAGTTGCACGGCATCCGGCGCGAGCGCGTCTTCTGTCGTGTAATAGGCTGGAAGCTCGCGCACAGTCAGCTTGATGCGCCGCAGCGCCTCGCGTGCGGTGGAATCGTCGTCCGCGGCGACAGCGGCCACCGGCTCGCCACGATAGCGAACCTTGTCGCGCGCCAGCGGATATTCCGTCCGCGCGATCGGCAATACGCCGAAACCCTTGTTGCAGTCGGCGCCGGTGACGATGGCGCGCACGCCGGGAACTTTCAGTGCCGCCGACACGTCGACCTCTACGATCTCGCCGTGCGAATAGGGGCTGCGATAGATGCGGCCGGCCAATTGTCCGGGCTGGATGATGTCGGCGGTGTATTTGGCGCGGCCGGAGACTTTTTCCGGTCCGTCGATCATCGGCACGTAAGTGCCGATATTGCGCGCGGGTACGATTTCGTTCATGGCGTGCTTCCAATCCGCTCATGCCCGCGGAAGCGGGCATCCAATTTTTTGGCCCTGGGTCCCAGCGTCCGCGGGGACGCGCGGAGGAGGGAGGTCATGGACTGATTCCCTGTGCACTAAGCGTTATCGCGAATTGCACCGCCTCGATGATCTTCACGTAGCCGGTACAGCGGCAGATGTTGCTTCCGAGTGCTTCCAGAATCTCCGCTTCGCTCGGCTTGGGATTCTTCCGCAGCAGGCCGGCGGCGGCCATGACGAAGCCCGGCGTGCAATAGCCGCATTGCGAGCCGAGCTTCTCGTGGAAGCCGCGCTGTACCGCCGACAATTGTCCGTCGTGGCCGAGCGATTCAATCGTGTCGATGCGTTTGCCCGCTACAGTCGCTGCCAAAGTCAGACATGAGAGCGCCGGCTTGTCGTCGACCAGCACCGTGCAGGCGCCGCATTCGCCGCCGTCGCAGCCGGTCTTGGTGCCGGTGAGGCCGATCTGCTCACGCAGGAAATCGAGCAACAGGATGTTGTCTGCGACCGCGTCGGCGCGGTCACGCCCATTGAGCGTGAACTCCAGAAGCCGGGTCAAATGTTTCTTCCCTGGTCGGCGCGTTTCGCGATTCGCGCCTTGCTTTATTATGCCGTTACGACACACCAGCAGGCCTACGCCCTCCAGTCCCTTTATCGGGAATGGCTAGGACGATTGCCCCAGGACTAGCCGAAGCGGGCAATGACGTCGGCGGGAATCGCGACGGCGTGGATCTTGTCAGGGGCGATCTTGTCGCGCGTCGCCCAGACACGGGTTTCCGACCCTTCAACCGCCAATTCACCGCCGACGCTGAGCCGGTGCTCGACGTCGAAGCTGGAGCGGCGGAATTCGCTCACCCGCGAGGCCACTTCGATGAGATCGCCGAATTTCGCTGGTTTGAGGAAATTGGCGCGGGCATCGACCAGTGGAATGCCGATGATGTCGAAGGTCTCCGCCAGCTTATGGGCGGTGACACCGAGCGCGGCTTCGAACAGCATCCAGGTGCTGACGTCGAAGATCTCGAAAAAGCGGCTGTTGAACACGATGCCGGCCGGGTCGCACTGGCCCCACTCGACGGTCAATTGCCTGCGGAAGGTGAAAGCTGCCACGCGTGAAATCTCCGGCCCTTTATTAAATCATAGCATTACTTCGTCGGCGGAATCCGGTGTTTCGCCGGCACCGGCCACTCGGTGACGTCCTGCGACTTCAATTCGACGCGGCTCATGCGCCGCCGTTTGCGCAGCGCGTGCCGCGGCGCCACCGGCAGATGTGGTGAATCGTCGAGATCCTCGAGCATCCAGTCGAGATCGTCGCTCGCCGTCACCCAGCGCTGCGGCGCGTAACGCGTGAGCGAGAACGGCCGGGAAAACGCCAGCATCGATTTTTTGCCGCCCGGCAGGCAGTATTCATGCGCGTAGCTCATCGCCAGTTCCCGCGCGCTCTTGTAGATAGGGTCGCGCCAGCGCAACACCGCGTGGTTGGTCTTGCTGATTGCGCCCCACAGGCCGCGTTCCTGGAACAGCGTCACCACGTGATCTTGGTCGCTCGGCAGCGCCTGAATGTCCATCAGCCAGGCCGGCCTGCCGTGGTAGATCAGGGCGGCGACGGCGAGGATGGCCGCCTCCGAGCAATGCGCGGTGCGCGCCTTCAGCACGCGGCGCGGCGACATGGTGGTGTCGCCGTCGAGCTCGTAATTCGGCGGCAGTCTGTCGATGAAGGTCTGGATGATCTGCGCCGTCCTGAGGCGCGCGAATATCCGGTGTTCGGCGGGTGTCAGCAACGCGCGAAGGCGATTTCGGTATGAGGCGGTGACCATGCGCGCGGACTTTATCCGGACGATGGGGGCGGCAGGGGCTAAGGACCAAGGACTCCACAGCTAAGTTGTGGGGACTCCACGGGTAATTTGCGGAGTTTTTGGGAGGAAAACCGGCAGCAGTGGCGTTCTCCTTAAAGCCGCCGCGGCAGGAAATTGTTGCGTACTCAGGGGCATAAAACAGGAAATATCTTCTTATTTTCCGCTACTTATTGCGGTTGCGCACAACAAGCTTCTATTTAAGGGCTTCTGGCGGCCATGTGGGAGCTTGAAAGCGGTGAGCGATCTTCCCCAAGAACAACGACATCTTCTGGCGCACGTCTCGCCGGAAGATTGGCTCGTCGCGCTCGCAACAGCCCTAGTGGCGTTTGTTCTTCTCGGCGTTCTGCCACGCCTGTTCTGGTAAGGCGCTGCGCGCATGTCAGGCCTTGCCACCATCCCGAAGACCGCACCCTTCGCCGAGGAGGAGATCAATCTCCTTAATCGCGTGGTCGGCCCTGCCAATGCGCTGCAGCGCGCCTGGCTCGCCGGCTTCCTCGCCGGCGTCGAGTCGGTCACCGGGCAGGCGCAGCCGGCGGCGCCGGCGCGGCCGGCCGAGCCGATCACCATTGTCTACGCCAGCGAATCCGGCAATTGCGAGAAGCTCGCCAACGATTTCGCCAAGGCCGCGCGCAAGAACGGGCTGAAGCCTGCCGTCATCGACATGGCCGATCTCGATCTCGGCGCGCTCGGCAAAGCGAAGCGGCTGGTGTTCATCGCCGCCACCTGGGGCGAGGGCGAGCCGCCAGCGCGCGCCGTGCGCGCCTATGGCGAACTCATGGGCGAGGGCGCGCCGCGCCTCGACGGCGTCGAGTTCGGCGTGCTGGCGCTCGGCGACACGGCATACGCGGAATTCTGCGCCATCGGCAAAAAGATCGACGAACGATTGGCCGTGCTGGGGGCCAAGCGCGTGGTCGATCGCGTCGATTGCGATCTCGATTTCGCTGCGCCTGCGGCGGCCTGGATCGGCGGTGCGCTCAAGGTTCTCACCCCGCCCGATGTGGACCGTGGCCGGGTCATCGAGGTCAATTTCGGCAAGCCGCAGGCTGCGCCGAACACCGAGATCGTCGAGGCCGAGGTCAGCGAGCACATCAATCTCAATTCCTCCCGCTCGAACAAGGAAACCATTCATCTCGCCCTCGCCTTCGATGGCGCCGCGCCGGCCTATGAGCCGGGCGACTCGCTCGATCTCTATGCCGAGAACGATCCGGCCTATGTCGACAAGTTGCTGCAGCTCGCCGGGCTTGCCGGCGACGACGCCTTGCGGGCCGAGCTCATCAAGTCGCGCGACGTGACGACGTTGTCGCTCAAGACCGTCGAGACCTATGCGGCGCAGACCGGCCACCAATACGTCAAGGCGCTGATCGGCGGCGGGCAGGCGAAAGAATGGATCGTGGGCCGCCAGTTGATTGATCTGATTGCCATGTTCCCGACGGCGCTGATTGCCGACCATCTGCGCGCGGTGACGCGGCCGCTGGCGCCGCGCGCCTATTCGATCGCGTCGTCGCGCCGCGAAGTGGGCGATGAAGCGCATTTGCTGATTTCCGCCGTGCGCTACGAGAGCCATGGCCGCGCGCGCAAGGGCGTCGCCTCGAATTACGTGGCCGAGCGGCTCAAGCGCGGCGCGTGCGTGCGGGTGAAGCTCAAGCCCAACAAGCATTTCGCGCTGCCCGACGCCGACCGCGACATCATTATGGTCGGTCCCGGCACCGGCGTCGCGCCGTTCCGCGCCTTCGTACAGGAGCGTCGCGCGACGCAAGCCTCAGGTAAGAGCTGGCTGTTCTTCGGCGATCGCCAGTTTACCCATGATTTCCTCTACCAACTCGACTGGCAGGAGGCGTTGAAGGACGGCGCGCTCACCCGTATGGACGTCGCCTTCTCGCGCGACACGCCGAAGAAGCTCTACGTGCAGGACAAGATGTGGGAAAAGCGCCACGACCTGATCGAATGGCTCGAGGGCGGTGCACTGTTCTATGTGTGCGGCGACGCCAAGGCTATGGCGAAAGACGTGCGGTCAACCCTCGTGCGCGCTTATTCCGACGTGAAAGGGCTCGCCCTCGAGGCCGCCGAGCAGGCGGTCGTAAGCCTCGAGCGCGACAAGCGCTATCTGACGGATACGTATTAATGGATGGCGCGGCGCGCTATTTCGCTCTCCCCGCTTCGCGGGGCGAGGGAAAGGAAGCATCATGACCGACGAAGTTTCGCGCAACGAGCGCATCAAGGAGGCGAGCGATTACCTGCGGGGCACGCTGGCCGAAGGGCTACGCGAGGAAATCACCGGTGCCATCGTCGAGGATGACCAGCAACTGGTCAAATTCCACGGCATGTACCTGCAGGACGACCGCGATCTGCGGCCCGAGCGCACGCGCAAGAAAATGGAGAAGGCCTTCGCTTTCATGATCCGCGTGCGCATTTCCGGCGGCGTGCTAAGCGCCCAGCAATGGCTCGCTCTCGACCAGGTGGCGCGCGACTATGGCAACCACACCATGCGGCTTACCACGCGGCAGACGGTGCAACTGCACGGCATCATCAAGTCGAACCTAAAGGCGACGCTGAAAGAGATCGACGGCGCGCTGCTTAATTCGATTGCCGCCTGCGGCGACGTCAACCGCAACGTCATGTGCGGCGCCAATCCCGATCAGGGCCCGGTCCATGCGGCCGCGCTCGAGCTTGCGCGCGCAATCTCCGATCATCTGACGCCGCAGACGCCGGCCTATCGCGAAATCTGGCTCGACGGCGAAAGGATCGCCGGCGGCGAGGAAGACGTCGTCGAGCCGATCTATGGCAAGACCTACCTTCCGCGTAAATTCAAGATCGTGGTGGCGGTGCCGCCGTCGAACGACGTCGATATCTTCGCGCACGATCTCGGTTATATCGCCATCCTCGACGGCAAAGGCGGTGTGGCCGGCTGGAACGTCACCGTCGGCGGCGGCATGGGCATGACCCACGGCGAGGAGGACACCTATCCGCGCACCGCCGATATCATGGGATTCTGCAAGACCGAAGACGCGGTGAAGATCGCCGAAGCGGTGGTCACCGTGCAGCGCGATTGGGGCGACCGGGCTAACCGCAAGCACGCGCGGCTGAAATACACTATCGAGGATCGCGGGCTCGACTTCTTCCGCGCCGAGGTCGTGCGCCGCTCGGGCGTGGGGCTGGAGGAGGCCAAGCCGTTCGCGTTTACCTCCACGGGCGATCGCTACGGCTGGAGCGACGGCGCCGACGGCCGCAGTCATCTCACGCTGTACGTGCAGAACGGCCGGTTGCTCGATAGCGCCGGCGCAAAGCAAATGACAGCTTTACGCCAGATCGCGCAGAACCACGACGGCGAGTTCCGCATCACGCCCAATCAAAACCTGATCGTCGCCAATATCCCACCTGAGCGGCGGACCGAGATTCACTGGCTGGCAAAAGAGGCGGGACTGCTGGCGCCGTGGTCGGGCCTGCGGCGCAATTCCATGGCCTGCGTCGCGCTGCCGACGTGCGGCCTCGCGCTCGCCGAAAGCGAACGCTATCTGCCCGACCTGATGACGGCGCTCGACGAGCGGCTAGCCGCACACGGGCTTTCTGCCGACGACATCGTCATCCGCATGACCGGCTGCCCGAACGGTTGCGCGCGGCCCTACCTCGCGGAGATCGGCTTGGTCGGCAAAGGGCCGGGCCGCTACAACCTTTATCTCGGCGCCGCCTTCGACGGCTCGCGGCTCAACAAGCTCTACCGCAAGGACCTCGATCACGCCGGCATCGTCGCCGCGCTCGATCCCGTGTTCGCCGCTTATGCGGGCGACCGGCAAAAGGGTGAGCGCTTCGGTAACTTCACCGTCCGCGCCGGCTTTGTCGCGGCGACCGGCAACGGCCGCGACTTTCACGCCAATGTGGGCGGGCAAGCCGAACGCGCGGGGCGGTGACCTCCGTGCAAAGGGACGGCGATTCGCTGCTCAGATTCTCACCGCGCTTTGCTGCTTTGCGAGGCAGAGGCTGGCATCGGGTTCCATCGTGTAAAGATATCATGAACATATCAAGGCCTTCCGGGCTGGCACACTCCTTGCTGCCTTGCAGCATGAATAGGACTGCGGCCGGCCGAATTGCGTTGCACACCCCTCTCGGCGACCGCCAATTCAGGGAGTCGAGACATGGATTATGTGAAGCCAGTCGACGTCGCCAAGATGATGGTCGAGACCGGGCGCAACAAACTCAAATTGTCGCCCGTCGATCTCGTCATTCGCGGCGCGCTCGCCGGTTCTATTTTGGCCGCGGCGACGAGCCTCGCCATCACCGGCGCGGTGCAAACCAACCAGTTGCTGGTCGGCGCGCTTATCTTTCCCGTCGGCTTGATCCTCATCGTTCTGCTTGGCCTCGATCTGGTCACCGGCGCCTTCGGCCTGGTGCCGCTGCCCTGGATGGAACGCGACGCCACGGCGCCCAGCATGCTCGCCAATTTTGCCTGGATATTTCTCGGCAATCTGATCGGCAGCGTCGCCTATGGTGGCTTGCTGGCGATTGCGCTGACCAATTTCGGCACCGCCGCGCCGATCGGCGTGGCCGCCAGGATTATTGCGATCGCGCAGGCCAAGACCACCGGTTACGAAGTGATCGGCTTTGCCGGCATGATCACGGTCTTCGTCAAAGCGATCTTGTGCAACTGGATGGTCTGCCTCGCCATCGTCGCGGCGATGACCACCAATTCGACCATCGGCAAGATCGCCTGCGCCTATATGCCGGTGTTCATCTTCTTCGCCCAAGGCTTCGAGCACTCGGTGGTGAACATGTTCATCATCCCGACCGGCATGATGATGGGCGCCAAGATCACCGTCGCCGAATGGTGGCTGTGGAATCAGATCCCGGTCACCCTCGGCAATCTGGTCGGCGGCTTCATCTTCACCGGCCTTGCGATCTATATCACGCACAAACCAGGCAAGGCCCCGGCGCCGCTGGCCATGCCATCGCAGGTGCCGGCGGAATGACGACGGAAGCCGCCCTGAAGCCGGCGGAGGCGGCAACCGGCGACTTCGAGCCCGAACAGAAGCGTTACCTGGAGGGCTTCGCCGCGGGTTTGCAGATCGCGCGCACCGCGAAAGGACTTGCCGGCTCGGCCGCCGCTCTGGCGGGAGCGGCGGCTGCGCCGGCGCCCGAAACTGTCGGTCCCGACGCCGCCGCCCTGAAAGCACAAGACCGCGTGCTCAAGGCCGGCGGCAAGCTGTCCGACCCGGAGAAGTTCAAGCGCGAGCAGCATCCGCTCGACACCTATGAACGGTTGAAGGAACACGCCGCCAACAACGTCTACCCGAAGCCGCCGGACAATTTCCGCTGGCGCTTCTTCGGCCTGTTCTATGTGGCGCCGAACCAGAACTCCTATATGTGCCGGCTGCGCATGCCGAACGGCATTCTCAAGGCGGCGCAGTTTGCCGGCGTCGCCGATCTCACCGAGCGCTATGGCGGTGGCTATGCGCACGTCACCACGCGCGCCAATCTGCAGGTGCGCGAGATCGAGGCGAAGAACGCGGTTGCCATGATCGAAAGCGTGCAGGACCTGGGGCTATGCTCGCGCGGCTCCGGCGCCGACAATATCCGCAACGTCACCGGCACGCCGACCGCTGGCATCGACCCGCAGGAACTGATCGACACGCGCCCCTATACGCGCGAATGGCACTTCCACATCCTCAACGACCGTTCGCTCTACGGCCTGCCGCGCAAGTTCAATGTCGGCTTCGATGGCGCGGGCATCATTCCGGTGCTGGAAGATACCAACGACATCGGCTTCCAGGCGGTGCAGGTGAACGAAGGCTTCGGGTTCGAGCCGGGGGTCTGGTTCCGGCTCTGTCTCGGTGGCTTGACTGGACACCACAGTTTTGCCGGCGACACCGGCGTGCTGGTCAAGCCGGCCGACGCCACCAAAGTGGCTGACGCGGTGGTGCGCGTGTTCATCGACACCGGCGACCGCACCGACCGCGCCAAGGCACGGCTCAAATACGTGCTCGACAAGATGGGGGTCGAGAAATTCCTCGGCCTCATGGAAGAAAAGCTCGGCCGCAAGCTCGTCCGCGCCGTGCCCGGCGCGCTGGCGCCACGGCGGCCGTTCAGCCGCACCGCGCATCTCGGCATTCATGCGCAGAAGCAGGCTGGGCTCAACTGGATCGGCGTTGTGGTGCCGGTCGGACGTTTGACGGTGGCGCAGATGAACGGCCTCGCCGATATCGCGCGTGAACTTGGCGACGGCGAAATCAGGCTCACGGTCTGGCAGAACCTGCTGCTCTCCGGCGTGTCCACCGCAAAGGTCAACGAGGCGAAAGCGAACATCGAAGCGCTCGGCCTTGCTATCGAAACCAACGCCATCCGCGCTGGATTGGTCGCCTGCACCGGCAACACCGGCTGCAAATTCGCCGCCTCCGACACCAAGCGGCACGCCGAGGAGATCGCCGCCTGGTGCGAGACGCGCGTTTCCCTCGACACGCCGGTCAACATCCATCTCACCGGCTGCCATCACTCCTGCGCACAGCATTTTGTATCCGAGATCGGCCTGCTCGCCTGCAAGGTGCAGGAGAACGAGGATGCCGATCCGATCGAGGGCTATCACATCCTGATCGGCGGCGGCTTTGGCCCTTATGCCGCGCTCGGCCGCGAGCTCTATCGCGACGTCAAGGCGGAGAACGCGCCGCGGACAATAGAGCGCGTGCTCAAGACCTACCTGGCCCACCGAGAGTCGCGCGAGGAAAGCTTCATCGCCTTCGCGCGCCGGCACGAGATCGACGCCCTCAAAGCCATGGCCGAACTGGAGGCGGTGGAATGAGCATCACGCCGCGCATCCCGTCGTTGATCCCTAAATCGGCGCCGTTTTCGCCGGAGCAGCGGACGTGGCTCAACGGTCTGTTCGCCGGCATGATCTCGCTGGAAGAGAGTGTGACGCCGCTGTCGAATGAGCAGGCGGCGAAGCTGATGCCGGGCCTGCTCGATGGCGGCGCGCTGGCGGAAGCCGACGACGGCGCGCCCTGGCACGATCCGGCCATGCCGTTGCCGGACCGCATGAAACTCGCCGATGGCAAGCCGCTGCCGCGCCGCATGATGGCGGCGATGGCGCAGCAGGATTGCAGCCAGTGCGGCTATAACTGCAAGGACTACGCCGAGGCGCTGTTCTCCAAGAAGGAATTGCGCCTGAACCTGTGCGTGCCGGGCGGCAAGGACACCGCCCGCACGCTCAAGACGCTCTATGCCGAGCTTGGCGCGCCGCAGCCGACGTCGCCGGAAGCCGCGCCCGTGCCGGCGTCCGTTGTCTCGGCGCCTGGCCGCACGCGCGACAACCCGGTCTACGCGACGTTCCTGTCGCGCCGCCGCCTCAACAAAGAAGGCTCGGCAAAGGAGACCTGGCATATCGAGTTCGATCTTGCCGACAGCGGACTTGACTACGTGGTCGGCGACTCGTTCGGCGTCTATTCGGCCAATGACGGTGCGTTGGTCGACGCCGTGATCGCCGCGCTCGATGCGCCGCCGGACTTTCCGATCGGCGGCCGCACGCTGCGCGAGGCGCTCATCGACGGCGTCTCGCTGTCGCCCGCGCCGGACATGCTGTTCCAGCTGATTTCGTACATCACCGGCGGCGAGCGCAAGAAGAAAGCCCAAGCGCTGGCCGGCGGGCAGGATCCGGACGGCGATGCGGCGACGCTCGACGTGCTGGCGGCGCTGCACAAGTTTCCCGGCATAAGGCCCGATCCGGAGGCGTTCATCGAGGCGCTCGATCCCTTACAGCCGCGCGTTTATTCGATCTCTTCGTCGCTGAAGCTCAACCCCGGCCGCGTCTCGCTCACGGTCGATGCGGTGCGCTACGAAGTCGAAAAGCGCACGCGGCTCGGCGTGGCCTCGACCTTCCTGGCCGGCCGCGTCAATCCCGGCGACAAGATCAGGGTCTATGTGCAGAAGGCGCAGCATTTCACGCTGCCGGCCGATCCGGGCAAGCCGATCATCATGATCGGCCCGGGCACGGGGCTCGCTCCCTTCCGCGCTTTTCTGCAGGAGCGGCAGGCGACCGATGCGCCGGGACCCAACTGGCTTTATTTCGGCCACCAGCGCAGCGACTACGATTTCTTCTACGAGGACGAGCTGAAGGAGATGCGCAAGAGCGGTCTGCTGACGCGGCTGACGCTCGCCTGGTCGCGCGACGGCAATGAGAAGATCTACGTGCAGCACCGCATGCGCGATGACGGCCGCGATCTCTGGGACTGGCTGAGCAAGGGCGCGCACATATATGTGTGCGGCGACGCGCTGCGCATGGCCAAGGACGTCGAGCGCGCACTGATCGATGTTGTGGCCGAGCACGGTAAACGCAGCCCCGAAGACGCCGCGCGATATGTGGCCGAGCTGAAGAAGAATGACCGCTATCAGGCGGATGTTTACTAGAGGATAGATCCCGTGGACATCATTCGTACGCCTTCCGAAACACGCTCGGGAAAACTGGAGCCGCTGGCGCGGTTGCCGGTGTTCCTGGCGCTCGACGGCCGGCGCACGGTGGTTGCCGGCGGCAGCCCTGCCGCCGCTTGGAAGGCAGAATTGCTGTCGGCTGCCGGCGCGTGCATCGATGTCTACGCGGAGACGCCATCCGGCGAACTGCTGCAAATCGCCAGCGACCCGCCGCGCGGCGCGATCGCGGTGAACCGGCGCGGCTGGACGGCGGCCGATTTGAAGGACGCTGCGGTCGCCATCGGCGCCTTCGACGACGATGACGGCGCCGCGGCTTTTGCCGCCGCCGCGCGTGCCGCGGGCGTGCCGGTCAATGTAATCGACAAACCGGCGTTCTGCGATTTCGCCTTCGGCGCCATCGTCAATCGTTCTCCCTTGGTTATCGGCATTTCCACCGACGGTGCCGCGCCGGTCTTTGCGCAGGCGATCCGCGCCAAACTCGAGGCGCTGCTGCCGACAGGCTTTGCCGATTGGGCCGCCGCCGCGGCGCGCTGGCGCGCGGCGGTGAAGGCGTCTGGGCTGGCGTTCTCCGGCCGGCGCAAGTTCTGGCAATTGTTCACGGCGCATGCCGTCCAAAATCCCGGTGCAGAGCCGACGCAGGACGATTTCGACCGCTTCATCGCCGAAGTGAAGGGGCTGGGCGCGGCGGTCGAGAATGGCTCGGTGACGCTTGTCGGCGCCGGCCCCGGCGATCCCGAATTGCTGACGCTGCGCGCCGTGCGCGCGCTGCAATCGGCCGATGTGATCCTGTTCGACGATCTGGTGTCGCGCGACGTGCTCGATTTCGCCCGGCGCGAAGCGCGCAAGATGCTGGTCGGCAAGACCGGCTTCGGCCCGTCGTGCAAGCAGGATGACATCAACGCGCTGATGGTGAGCCTCGCCAAGCAGGGCAAGCGCGTGGTGCGGCTCAAGGGTGGCGATCCGCTGATTTTCGGCCGGGCCGGGGAGGAGATCGAAGCCTGCCAGGGCGCCGGCCTAGCGGTCGAGGTCGTGCCCGGCATCACCGCGGCGCAGGGCGCGGCGAGCCGGCTGGGCATTCCGCTCACCGGCCGCGGCCATACCCGCCGTCTGCAATACATCACCGGCCATGCCCGCAACGGCCAACTGCCCGACGATATCGACTGGAAAAGCCTGGTCGATCCATCCGCCACCACCGCGGTTTATATGCCGGCGCGGACGCTGGAAGCGCTGGTTGCGCGCGCGCTCGCCGAAGGTCTCGATCCGGCGACGCCCGCTGTCGCCATCTCGCGCGCGACGCGGCCCGATCAGCAGTCGATCACGGCAACCATCGCGGCTTTGCCGGGCCGGCTCCGAGCGGCGGCGCTGCCCGGCCCGCTTCTGGTGATGATCGGCGGCGTCTGTGCGACGGCGAATGCGCAGCGTGCGCTCGCGCGCCGTCACGCCTAGCGGATGTCATAACGGATTGGCACCTGGATCGCGATCTGCGTTCCGGAGATCTCCGGCGGCGGCGGCGGTAGCGGCGCCGCGCGCTCGACCAGTGCCAGTGTTGCTGCATCGAGCAGGCGCGAGCCCGAACTGCGTACGATCCGGGGCGTGTGCACGCCGCCGGTGCGATCGACGCTGAAGGCGAGTTGCGCCACGCCGTGTTCGCCGCGCGCTTGCGCTTCCGGCGGGTAGCGCTTGGCGCGTTCGAGCCGCGCAACCAGCGCCGATTTCCAATTCGGCACGGCATTGGAATCGTGCGAGGAGGCGCCCGGCGCCGGCGCCGCGGCGCGCTCGGCCTTTTTTTCGGCCGTACTGGGCGCGGTGGGCAGGCTGGCGTGCTGTTGCAGGCGCTTCTTTTCAACCAGCTTTTCGATCGGCTTCGCCGGTGGCAAGATCGCCTGCAAGGGTTCGGCCTGCGGCTCGGGCGGCAATTCGACGGTCTTTTCGAGCGGCTTTGGCGGCTCGGGCTCGGGTTCCGGCTGCGCTTGCGACCGCTGCGGGCCGGGAGGCAAATCGGTTTGCTTGGTCTCCGGCGCGATTGGTACCGGCGCGAGCTCGATCATGATCACCGGCGCATTTGCCACCGCATTGGAGTCGTCGTTCCAGCGCGCCAGCAACGCGGCCACGCCAGCAAAGTGGAAACCCAATGCCAAGGCGAAACAGACGACCCATCGCAAGGTTTCAGGCCAGCGGCGCGGGACGGCGGTTTCGCGCGCGGCGTTCATTGCTGCAGCTTGTCCGCTTCGAGCCCGACCAGCGCCACATGCAGATAGCCGGCGCTGCGCAATTCGTTCATCAGCGTCATCAGGTCGCCATAGGACACGGTCTTGTCGGCGCGCAGGAACACGCGCTGCTGTTTGTCGCCGTCGGTTGCCAGATCGAGCGCAGCAGCAAGCGTGGAGCGGCCCACCGCATCGTTGCCGAGCGTCACGCTCAAGTCGGACTTGAGCGTCAGGAATAGCGGCTTGTCGGGACGCGGACTAGGCTCGGCATTGGCGGCTGGCAAATTCACGGAAATATCGACGGTCGCCAGCGGCGCGGCGATCATGAAAATGATCAGCAGCACCAAGATCACGTCGATGAATGGCGTGACGTTGATCTCGTGAATCTCGTTCAACGTTTCGTCGCCGTGGTCGAGACGTACGCTCATCGTTGCTTACTCGGCCGCCGACACCCGGCGGCGTTCCGCCGGGCAGTCGAAGGCGCCGCGATCGAGATCGCGGCTGATCAGGCGCAGGATGTCGGCGGCTGCGTCAGCGTGCAACGCCCGGTAACCGGCGATCCAGCGCGAGAACATATTGTACATCACCACCGCCGGAATCGCCGCCACCAGGCCGAGCGCGGTCGCCAGCAACGCTTCGGCGATGCCGGGCGCCACCACGGCCAAATTGGTGGTCTGCACCTTCGAGATGCCGATGAAGCTGTTCATGATGCCCCAGACCGTGCCGAACAGTCCGACGAAAGGGGCGGTGGCGCCGACGGTGGCGAGAATGCCGGTGCCGCGGATCATCGCTCGTCCGGCGGCGGCTTCGGCGCGCTCTAGCCGCAAGGCGATGCGCTCCTTGACGCCGGCAGGCGACAGCGCGCCGGCCGACAGCCGCAGCTCGGTGTCGGCATCGGCGATCAGCGACGCCACGCCGTCGCGGAGTCCCGGCAGCCCAGTGGTCGCCTCGCCCCAATTACCTGCCTCATTGAGTGCTGCGATTGCGCCACGCATGCTGCGGCGGGCGACAATCAACTCGATCACCTTGGCGAGCCAGATGGTCCAAGTCAGAACCGAGGCGAAGGAGAGCCCAATCATCACCGCTTTGACCACGACATCGGCGGCCATGAACATGCCCCAGGGCGATAAATCGCGCGGCAGCTTGAGGACGGCGTCAAGGCCGGGCGTCGGCACGGAAATCGGCTGAGCTGGGGCCGGCACGGCGGGCTGTGCTACGGCGGTCCCGGGCGGTGTTTGTGCGACGGCGGGCGCGGGCGGGAGCAGCGCGGCGGCCAGCAGCACAGCCACGATCATGCACAGAGGCAGCGCCATATCAGGCAATTTCATCGTCTTTTGGTCCTTCCGGCCTGTGTCCAAACAGCGCTCCAGCATCCATATAGCAGTTGCCGATGGCCACATCAGGGCCACTGCAGCCATGGCAGTGTATTACCCAGCCTCACCAGTTGAACGCGTTCGGAAATCGGAGTTTCCATGGCATGCGCCTCCGCGCTGGCGGACGGCGAGGGCGAACGGCGGCCGTGCGGGCGGCCGCAGCCGAATTTGCCCGGTTGCGGCGGCGGGGCGGACGAGAATGGCGGTCTGTTTGGGTCATCGTGACCGACCTCACAGTTTCTTCGAAATCCCGACGAAATAGCCGCGCCGCTCACCATATTGCGGTGCGAACACGCCGACACCCGTTCCGTTGCGTAGCTCATAGACGGTGTCGAACACGTTGATGACGTCGAAGCGGACCGTGACCGGCTTGCCGTCGGGCTGCTTGATCTCGTGTGAGATGCCGATGTTGGCCGTGGCGTAGGGCGCGACATGGTCGCCATTCGGAATGTCTGTCCCGTCCGGCAATATGAGATTGGCGCGCAGTCCGCTGCCGTACACCATGCTGGCACTGAACCGGGTGTCGTGCCAGAGATAGGACACGCCTCCCGAGCCGGTCCATTGCTGCGCGTGATCGGTGTTGATGTAATGGCTGGCGATCCAGGCGAGATCGGCGGCGCTGAACAGATATTGGTTCGACACGATGTCGGTGGCCACCTGGCGGCCCCAGGCGAGATTGCCGTAGGCGGAGAAGTTGCCGTCCTTGTAGTTGGCGGTCAACTCGACGCCGTCGTTATAAGCTTTTTCGTAGTTGAAGCCGTTGAGGATCAGCGCCGTGCCGAATTGCCCGTCGTCGAGCAAGTCTTGGGAAATCTTGTAATAGGCGTCGAGACCAACCTCGAGCTGCGGTGTGATCTTCTGCACAATGCCGGCATCGAAATAATGCGCGCGTTCGGGCAGCACCGGGCTCTGCTGGAATGTTTCCGGCTGCGCCGTCGTATTTGCAAATGGCGCGATAGCGGCCGGCGCGGCGATGGCCTGCGGCGGCGGCGTGAAGTAGCGCGCGTAGCCGGCGTGCAGCGTTGTGCCGTCGAGCGGCTTGTACACGACGTTAAAGCGCGGGCTGAGTTGGTTGGCGTCGACAAATTGCCACATCTGGTCGAAGCGCAGCCCGGCATTCACCGTCAGTTGGTTGGTGATCTTCCATTCGTCCTGGACGTAGACGCCGGCGATCCACCCGAGCTTCGAGCTATCATCGGTTATAGTGAACGGCGCATCGACTGGAACGCCGCCAACAAGCGGTAGCACTGTCGAGATATTGTTGTTCTGCGTGCTTTCGCCGTCGACCGTGAAACCTGCGCGCAGGGTGTGCGCGTCGCTGAGCTTATAAGAACCGTCGCCCTGCAGGCCGTTGGCGAAGCCGCGGCGGTAGACGTCCGACGCAATACCATTGAAGACAAGATCGCCGATCGTGTCGGGGACAAAGTGCAGCGTGCTGTAACGGGAGAAGGCGGCTAATTGATAATCGAAGCCATTGACGGATTTCTGCAATGCCAAGACGCCGAAAGTATTCTGCTCGGCCTGGTGCTCGTTGAGCATCGACGAGTTGAAATTGCTGACGCCGAATGCGGTAAACCCCGGCATTTGCCCTGGATTGTTTGGAATTTGGAATTGGTTGGTGGTGTTGCCGAAGATCGTGCTCACGCGCGTGTTCGGGTCGAGCACCGTCGAAGTGTAGCTGAAGAAGTTGCCCTGGTAGGTGCGGTCGTGGATTGCATTGGAGCTGTCGGTCGGGTTTTCGATGCCGAGATTGCTCGTGAAGCCGCGACCAGTGACAAAATATTCAGTGTTGCCGCTGCGTCCGCCGTAGTCGAAGCTCGGCGTCAGAGTGCCGAAACTGCCCCCATAGATGCCGATACTGCCGCCCTGTTGCAGCGAATTGCCGCTTTTGGTCTGGATGTCGACGATGCCGGCGGTGCGCAGGCCGAACTGTGCCGGCAGCGCGCCGGTGATCAGCGCGAGCGAGCCGACGAAACCCGTGTCGAGCACGTGGCCGAAACCGGAAATCCCGTCCGGCAAGATGATGCCGTTGATCCGGTACTGGACGTTGGCGTGCTCGTTGCGCACGTGAATGTCGCCGTTCACGGCGCTGTCGGCCGCAACGCCGGGCGCTTGCAGCAACACCGAGTTGATTGGCGCGTCCGTGCCCTGCGGCAGGGTATCGACGAAGGTGCGGTTCATGTCGAATGAACTGGCGCCGAAGCGCGGCGACAGGTTGTCGCGCGCCACGTCGAATTTTGTATTCGTGGAGGCGAGGTCGTTTTTCGGTTGCGGCGCTGGCGTCGGGCGCGGCGGCGCCGGGCGTTGCGCCTCGACAACGATTTCTGGAAGCACCTCCTGCGCCGATGCGGCGCCAGCGAGTTTGCCGACCATAACAAACAATAACGTCACACGACAGACGGGGTGAGAAACGCGAACCGGCATGGAGCTTCCGAAGCCATGAATGTAATATTATAACATTACACTTCGGAACCGAAGTCAAACCCCCCGATTGAACCGCCGGGCCTTTGAATGCATCGTCCGCCGCGCCGGCAGGTGCCGGCTACGATTATCCTGCAAGGACACGGTTCCCATGCCTTATTCGATGTCTCAGACTGCTCTGCCGACTTTCGAGATCGGCCTTAATGCGCTGTCGGGCGTGCTCGACAAGGCCGCAGCATTCGCTGCGGCGAAGAAAGTCGACGCCGCGGTGCTGCTCGGCTACCGGCTCGCCCCCGACATGTTCGCGCTCGCCCGCCAAGTGCAGGTCGCCTGCGACCAGGCGAAGAACGGCGCCGCGCGGCTCGCCGGTACCGAGCCGCCGAAATTCGAGGACACCGAAACGAGCCTCGACCAGCTCAAGGAGCGCATCGCCAAGACTGTCGCCTATCTCAAGACGCTCGACGCCAAGGCGATCGACGCCTCGGCCGACCGCGAGATCACCTTTCCGCTCGGGCCAAACAAGGGCCAGATGCAGGGTGGCGACTATCTCAATCACTTCGTGCTGCCGAATTTCTATTTTCACCTCACCTCCGCCTACGCCATCGTGCGCCATTGCGGCGTCGAGGTCGGCAAGCGCGACTTCCTGGGCGCCATTCCGATCAAGCGCCTCTGAGCCTCGTCGCCTCGCCGGCAATGAAAAGCCGCCCGCCGGTTTCCCCGGCGCGGCGGCTTTAGCTTGCGCGTGATCCTTATTTCAGACGCTTGGCGGCTTCCCGCACCAGGCTCAGATCGGCGTACTTGGTAATGTCGATGTGCTTCTTGACGAAGCCGAGGTCGCGCGTGGTGTCGACGTTGCGCTGCAGCGCCTCGAGGTTAGGGATCAGGTTGGGGTCCTTGTAGGTGTCGGCCTTGGTGAACAGCCAGCCGAACCGCTCGGGCGGCGCCTTGGTGATCTTGGAGGCGATCTTGGCGACCTCGTCGTGGTTCTTCGGGTCGAGGTACCAGTGCACGATGCGCAGCATGTCCTCCATGAAATCGACCATGGCGGCGCGATGCTTGTCGATGAACGACTTGCGCGCGGTCAACATGATCATCTGCGTCACGCCCAGGATGTCGCGCTGCTCGAACAGCACCTTGCCGTCTTCCCGCAGCTTGGGATTGAACGAGAACGGCAGCACCGCCGGAATGAGGTCCACCTTCTTTTCCAGCAGCATGGCCGGCATGGCCGGCAGCGGCCCTTCCAGCATGGTGTAGTCGCGCTTCTCCTCGAGGCCGTGCTTGCGCAGCATGGCGCGGATGGCGACGTCGATGGCGCTACCGCCGCCATTGGTGCCGATCACTTTGCCCTTGAGGTCCTCGACCTTGTTGATGCCCGAGTCCTTGCGCACGTAATACTGCCCGCTGTAATAACCGGGCACGCCGTCCTGGAATTCATCGGCGATGACACGGATGTCGTCGAGCCCGGCGTTCTCGATGGCGATGGCGAGCGATGAATAAGCGAGGCTGGCGACTTCCAACTCGTTGTTGGCGATCGCCGTGATGGTCTGCGGTGTGCCCTGGTAGTGGATCGACTCGAGCGTGTAGGACTTGCCCATGTGCTGGGCGAGGTCCTTCTTCTCCAGAACGATCGAGCCCCAGTTGGCGATCGGGGCCACCCACGACATGCGGATCTTGACCGGCTCGGCGCTGTTGGCGGTGCCAGCGCCGAAAAGACCGAGCGCGCACAGGCTCCCCAGCGCGAATTTCATCAGGCGCATCGTTTCCTCCTCGTTTCGCCGGGCTTGCGCTTCTATCCGGCAAGCTTCACGCCGCGAACGGAAAGATTGTCGGGGCTCCAACCGATTTTGGCAAGTCTGCCGGCTGCGGCGTTTTACCCGCTATGCGGTACACTCACCGGTCATTCCGGGGCGCGGGCGCGAAGCGCGCGAACCCGGAATCCAGAGCCAAATGTTCACGTCCGCGATCGTCTCTGGATTCCGGGTCCGCACGCTATCGCGTGCGTCCCGGAATGACAGCTTGTCAGGCTGTCGTCGGCTCGCTGGTTTCCTGGTGCCACACCAGCAGCCGCCGGCGGACCAATGCCATCGCTTTGACCAGGGCGTAACCGACCACGGTGATCTCGACGATGCCGGCGAACACGCCGGTGGAATTGGCAAAGCGCGAGGCGGTCATCATGGCGCCGCCGAGGCCATAACCGCCCATCAGCATCTCAGCCACCACCGCCACGATCAGCGACAGCGGCAGCGCCACCTGCAGGCCGGTCATGATCTGCGGGCTCGCCGCCGGCAGTACGATCTGGGTCAGCAGTTCGCGGTTGTTGGCGCCCATGTTGCGGGCCGACCAGATCAGTTCGCGCTCGACGCCCTGGATGGCGATGACGGTGGCGGCGATCACCGGAAAAATCGCGTCGATGACGATAATGGTGATCTTGGAGAGGTCGTAGACGCCGAGCCACAGGATCACCACCGGCAGGAAGGCGATCTTCGGCATCGGGAAGCCGACCGAGATGATCGGATCGAAAAACCAATTGGCGATCGCGCTGCGCGACATCGCCATGCCGATGAGGACGCCGAACACCGCGCAGATCGCGAACGCGGTGAGCGCGCGATAGAGCGTCAGCGCAGTGTTGATCCACAGATCGCCAGACCACGCGTCGTTCCCGATGCGGACCACAACCTCGCTGAACGCCGGCAGCTGGAAGTGTGTGAAGCTGCCGCTGCGCGCCAGGATTTCCCACGTTGCCAACAACGCCAATATCGAGAATACGCGCGTGAACGCCCAGTACAGCGCGTAGACGAAACGCGCGGCCTTCTCTGGCAGGCCGTTCGGTGCTTCGCGCGCGCCTGGCATGGTTTGCGTTACTCGCGCCATGCCAGCGTCCGCCTGGTGATGACGAGGTAGGCTCGGTCGGCGGCGAAGCCGAGGAACGCCACGGTCAAGACCACAGCATACATCGCGTCATACGAGCCGTTGGCGCCGAGCGAGCCGATCAGATAGCCGAAGCCCTTCTGCGCGACGATCAACTCGGACGCCACCAGCAGGATGAAGGAGAGCGCCAGCGCCGTACGCACGCCGTTGAGCATTTCCGGCATGGCGCTCGGCACCACCACGTCCCACAGCATGCGCAGCCTGTTGGCGCCCATGCTGCGCGCCGACCAGACCAGCGCTTGTTCGCTGGAGCGCGCGCCGTTGAAGGCGCCGAGCGTGACCGGCAGCATACAGCCGAGAAAGATCAGCAGGATCTTGGAGCCGTCGCCGTAGCCGAGCCAGATGACGGTAACCGGGATCAGCGCCGATTTCGGCAGCGGATAGAACATTTCGACGAGGGGCGCGAGCAGCACGTTCACCGGCTTCCACCAGGCCATGACGATGCCGAGAGTCGCCCCGACCACGATCGCCAGCGCCAGGCCGGCGAAGGCGCGGTAAAGCGAGGATAATCCGTTGGTGACGAGATCGCCGTCCTTGAGCAACTCGATCCAGGCCCGGATCACGTCCGACAGCGGCGGTAGCGCGGTCGACGACACCAATTCGAGCCGCGCCGCCAGCTCCCAGGCGACGGCCAGCAGCAGCAGCGGCAGATAGCGCCTGACCTGCTTCACGGCGCGTGTACTCCTTGCGCCTTGATGGCCTCGACCTTCACCAGATTCCAGAGCTCGTCGACCTTCTCGACGAATGCCTTCGATTTGTGGACGTGCGGATCGGTCTTGTCGAACTTGGTATCGACGATGGTCTTGATGCGGCCTGGCCGCGCCGACATCACCGCCACCCGGTCGGCGAGATACACCGCTTCCTGCACGTCGTGGGTGACGAAGATCACCGTCTTCGGCGTGCGTTGCCAGATGCGCAGCAACTCGCTCTGCATCAGTTCGCGCGTCTGGGCGTCGAGCGCGCCGAACGGCTCGTCCATCAGCAGGATCTTGGGATCGAAGGCGAGCGTGCGCGCGATCGCGCAGCGCTGCTTCATGCCGCCGGAAAGCTGCGAGGGGTAGCTGTCCTCGAAGCCGGACAGCCCGACCAGTTCGATGAAATCGTGAGCTCGTTGTTCGCGCTCGGCCTTCGGCATGCCTTGCCGCTCCAGGCCGTACAGGATGTTGCCGCGCACGGTTTTCCACGGAAACAGCGCGAAGTGCTGGAAGACGATGCCGCGGTCGGGACCGGGGCCGGTGACCACGTTGCCGTCGACCGCGATGGCGCCGGTTTCGACCGGCATGAAGCCGCCGAGCAGGTACAATAAGGTCGATTTGCCGCAGCCGGACGGCCCCAGCAAAGCGACGAATTCGCGATTTTGCACCGCGAGCGAGACCTGGTCGAGCGCTAGCACCGCGCGGCCGCGCGGCGGCCGATAGAGGTGGCTGACGCCGTCAATGACGATTTGCGTTTGGGCGGTCATGGTGGAATGAAGCGTCCCTAACGGTCGGCGTCTGTCAAGCGCGCTGGCCCTGTTACAGTAGCATCGTTGTCCTATAATGCGGGACACCAAACCATCCCCACACGAGAGGAATCCCCAGTGGTCAATACGCTCAAAGAAGCGCGCGCCGAACTCGCGCTCGCCAACCGCATGGTCGCCAATGAAGGGGTCATCGACGCCTTCGGCCACGTCAGTATGCGCCATCCCGGCGATCCGGGCCGCTATTTGCTGTCGTGCTCGCGCGCGCCCGAACTGGTGACGGCGGACGATTTCATCGAATACGACCTTGATTCCCGCCCCGTGCGCGAGCCCGGCGTCGGTCAATATTCCGAACGGGTGATCCACGGCGAAATCTACAAGGCGCGGCCGGAGGTGATGTCGGTGTGCCACCACCACTGCACGGCCTTCATGCCGCTGCTCGCCACCAGCACCGATTACGTGCCGATCTTCCACCTCGGCGCGGTCGGCGGCATCAGGCCGCCGTTCTGGGACCAGCACGACGAATTCGGCGACACCAACATGCTGGTCATCAAGCCTGAGGAGGGCGCGTCGCTCGCCCGCGCGCTCGGCAGCCACTGGATGGTGCTGATGAATCGGCACGGCGTCACCGTCGCCGGCACCAGCGTCAAGGACTGCGTGTTCCGCACCATCTATTCGGCGCGCAATGCCGAGTATCAGGTGCGCGCCTTGACCATCGGCAGCACCATCGCTTCGCTGACCCCGGGCGAGGCGCAGCTTGCCGGCTCGATCAGCAGCAAGACCACCGGTCTGATGCGCTCGTGGGAATACTGGGAAATGCGGGTGGCCAAGGCCGGCGGGCGGCCGATTGCGGCCAAAAAGTCCGCTCGCGCCGCCAAGCCGCGCCGCGGCGGTAAAAAGCGCCGCGGCTGAGAGATCAAGGCTTTGCCCGTGGGCGGCAGTCGGTGTTGAATGCCGCCCACGGCTCTCAACGATAGAAACTAAAACAAGGGAGGAAACAGAATGCAGACCTTCAAGACGATTGCCGCCGCGCTCGGGCTGGTCGTGCCGCTGGCGCTCGTGACCACCCCGGCGTCCGCCGAGGACACGCTCAAGCTGGTGATCGGCCAGATCAACAACTGGGAAAACCAGGCGCCGACACTCGGCCAGGACGCCGGCATCTTCAAGAAGCACGGCCTGGTGCTGGAGAACACCGGCTCGCAAGGCGCCGGCGAAACCATTCAGGCGGTGATCACGGGCTCGGCCGACATCGGCGCGGGCGTCGGCGCCGCCGGCGCCATGCGCGCCTTCGCCAAGGGCGCGCCGGTGCGCATTCTGGCGCCGGCCTTCACCGGCACCGGCGATCTGTTCTGGTACGTGCGGTCCGATTCCAAGATCAAAAGCCTGAAGGACGCCACGCCTGAGACGACGATCGCCTATTCGACCAACGGCTCGAGTTCCAACAACATCGTTGTCGCCTTCGTCCAGGAACTCGGCGCCAAGGCCAAGCCGACGGCCACCGGCGGCCCTCCGGGTACGCTGACCGCGGTGATGTCCGGCCAGATCGACATCGGCTGGGCGGCGCCGCCGTTCGGCCTGCAGGAGATCAAGGACGGCAAGATCCGCATCATCGCGCATGGCAGCGACGTGCCCTCGCTGCGCGGGCAGACGGTGCGCACGCTGATCGTGAACGCCAATTCGCTGAAGACCAAGCACGACGCGATCATGCGTTTCATGGAGGCCTATCGCGAAGCGGTGGACTGGATGTATTCCGATCCGAAAGCGGTCGAGATGTATTCCAAGAAGATTCACCGGCCGGTCGAGATGCTCAAAGAGTCGATGGAAAAATTCCAGCCGAAGGAAGCGCTGCAAACCGATCACTTCGCCGATCTCGACGGCGCGGTCCGCGACGCGGTCAAGCTCAAATTCCTGGAGAAGCCGCTGACCAAAGAGCAGATCGCGGAGTTGCTGCAGATTCCGCCAGTCAATAAGTAGACGCGCGCCGGCAAAACGGAAACGGGCCGCTGCATTGCAGCGGCCCGTTTTTTTTGCCGGCAAATACGGCGAAAATTACATCTTCTTCTTCTCGTCCATCTTCATGGCTGGCGCGGCCGGCTTCTTCGCGGCCGGCTTCATTTCCTTCTTCTTCGCCGGCTCGGCCGCTTTCTTCTTGGCCTTCTTGTGCGCCTTGGCTTTCGGGCAGGCGCCTTGCGAAACTACCTTGGCGCCGTCCTGGGCCGCGAAGCACGCGTTCGCGTAGTTGAACTTCATGCCACCCTTCACCCCGCAGACCGGCGCGGCAATTTCAAAGCACGGGCCCGGATGCGGCGGCGGCGCCATCTTCTTGGCCTTTGCTTGGCTCGGTCCGCCCGAGCCGATCACAAAGGCGGCGGACGCGGCGCTGATCAAAGCGACATATGCGATAGTCTTCAGGTTCATCATTCCCTCCCGACATTATTGTTTGACGCGCCATAGTAGGAGGGAACTTGCCGCGATTACAAGAAATTTACGCCGCTGCGCCGCACCCGAACCTGAACGCGCGTTCATGTCGCCGCTGGCCGCTGACGCGCTACCGCACCTCATCATCGCTTTATTGCGGCGGCGGCGGACGCCGAGAACAACATACTCGCAGTTGAGACGTACTTTGCCTGCCGTGTCGATTGTACCGGAGGCATGGATCGGCCAAAGGCGGCGGCGTGAGCCGCCGCTCACCGCCGGTCCCTGGCGGCTGCATTGATGGCGTCGAGTATCGCGGCGCGGCCGGACGTGAGCGAGGCGCGCACCTTGTCGTCTTTGCCGAGCGCGCCCATCTCGCGCTGGCGCTTGACGGTGGAGTCGACCATCAACGGGTCGAGCCCGAGTTCGCGCAAGGTGGCGGCCGATTCTTCCATCTCCGCCGCGCGGCGCTCGCCGTGGCTCGCCATGCGCTCGAGGTTGTATTCGGCGATCTTGCTCCAATCGAGCGACGGATAATTGTTCTTGAGCGACACCGTCACGTCTTCGAGCACGCCAGCGCGGCTGGCGGCGAGGAAGCATTCGGCGGTCAGCGCCTCGATGCCTTTAATCATGACGCTGCGGATCATCTTAATGGCGGCGGCACGGCCGGTCTCGGCGCCGACCACGCGCAGCGTCATCTCCAATTCGCCGAGCAGCGGCGAAATCGCCTCGGCGTGCGGGCCGGAGAGCAACAGCGGCGTCTTGTGGCGCAGCGGATGGATCGGCGCGATCACCGCCACGTCGACGTAACGGGCGCGCTCGCCCAGGAGCCTCGCGGTCGCCTGCTTGCGGCCGGGCGAGACCGAGTTGATGTCGAGATAATAGGGCACGCCGGTAAGATGCGGCTCGACCGAGCGGGCGGCTTCCAGACTGGAGGCGGCGGTCACTGCGGAAATGATCAGGTCGGTTTCAGCGACCGCGTCGGCGGCCGAACTGGCCAGCCGCACGCCCAGGCTTTCGCCCGCCGCTTTCAGTTTCGTGCCGGTGCTTTCGGGAAAAAGAATATCCCAGGCGGCGATGCGCTCAATGCCGCCCTCGCGCAGGCCGGAGGCGATTGCCTGGCCGGCCTCGCCGAAGCCGATGAAGGAAACGCGCGGCGTGTTGCGTCGGGTCATGACTTTCCTATTTTAAATCGTTTTCACAGGCGCGTCCCGCCGCGTGGTCTGGAAGCTCACCGCCATCAGCCAGCGGCCGCCGCGCTTGACGAAGACGCGGGAGACGCGCGCGGCCTTGCCGTGGAACGGCTGGTGCTCGCACAGCATCACCATCGCGCCGCCGAAGCCGAACAGCCGCGCCGAGGTCAACGGCGCCGGGGCGGAATTGGCGTTGTTGCGCTTTTGCTCCGCCAGCACCGCCGTGCGGTCGGCCTTGGAATGCCGCCGCGCGCCACCGACGACTAAAAATTCGTCGGCCACGTGCTCGGCCCAGGCCTCGGGCTCATGATGCATGACGGCGATTTCCAGCGCTTGCCAAGAGGCGAGACAGTCGCGTTCGTCGGCATTACGCGGCTCATAGGGCAGTGCGTAACAGGGATTGTCCCATTCCTTGCGGCCCGGCCCATGCGGCGCAGCCGGCAAGGCCTGCGACACTTCGTGAAAAGCGATCAGCCGCCAGCCGGCGGCGCGGTTGACCCAGATGCGCAGCACGAATTCCTTGCCGCGCTCGACCGCAATTGCGGTGACCTCGCCATAACGGCGCACGTCGGGTGCGAGGCCGGCTTCAGCGCCGAGCAGTGGCTTGGGCAAAGCGCCGGCTGCTTGCAACCTGTCGAGAACGCGGCCGTTGAGATCGACCCAGGTCAGTTCGTCATCGAACAGCTCCGCCGCGCCGGCATTGCCGCCGGCAAGCGCCACGACCAGCGCGCGGTCGGCCTCTACCGCGTCGGCACCGGGCGCGAGCATCGTCACGCCTTGCCGCGGGCCGGGATCTCCGGCGTGCCGTGGGTGTGGAACGACTCGATGGTCTTCAACCCCCAGGCCTGGCCCTTCTTGCGCTCCTCCTCGGTCCAGGTGATCGGTTTCCAGTCTGGCGCGAGAATCAGCTTGGCGCCGGCATTGGCGACCTCAACCCGGTTGCCGCCCGGCTCGTAGACGTAGAGGAAGAAGGTCTGCTGGATGGCGTGCTTGTGAGGTCCGGTCTCGATGAACACGCCGTTCTCCAGGAAAATATCGGCGGCGAGCAGCACCTCCTCGCGCGAATTGAGCGCGTAGGTGACGTGGTGGAAGCGGCCGCGCGCGCCGGTATGGTCGCGCGTATAGGCGAAGTCATAGGATTTGTTGGTGGCGGTGAACCAGATGCCGGCTTCGCTGCCGTCGTTGAGCACAATGCGCTCGGTCAGGCGGAAGCCGAGATAGTCCTCGAAGAACTTGCGGCAGGCGGAAATGTCGGCGGCCAAGCCGTTCCAGTGATCGAGCCGGCGCACGTTGCAGCCGCGCGCCGGGAAAGCCTGCGCCTGATTTTTCAACGCCGGCTTCAACGCGGCCGGCGGCTCGTACCACTCGGTGTCGTAATAAAGCTCGATGACGTGGCCGTCCGGGTCCTTGCAGACGAAGGTCTTGCCGTGGCCGAGGTCGCCGTCGCTCCAGCCGACGTCAAAGCCGGAGCCTTTCAGCGCGGCGGCGCGGCGCTCCAGCGCCTGCGGCGAGCGCGTGCGGTAGGCGACATGCGCCATGCCGTTGGTCTTCGAGGCCGTGAGCTTGAGCGTATAGCGTTCGTAGTCGTCGTAGCCGCGCAGATAGATGCTGTCGCCTTTCTCGCCGCTCTGGGTCATGCCCATGACGTCGATGAAAAAGCGCGCGCTCTTGTCGAAGCTCGGCGTCAGGATTTCGAGGTGGCCGAGATGGGCGATGTCGAGATTGGGTTCCGGCGTCATGGGGCCTTGCTGGTGCGGGTGGAGGTCAATTCTGCCGGACGGCGCGCGTGAAGGCCAGGACCAGATTGTTGGCCGGCATCGGCGTGATCTCGGCGGCGGTCAGGCCGGCGTTTTGCGCAAGCATATTGAGATCGGCGATATCGCGAACGCCCCATTCTGGATTTTCCGCGCGCAGGCTTTGGTCGAAAGCGGCATTGCTTGGCGCGGTGTGTTCGCCATCGCGCTTGAACGGACCGTAGACGAGCAGCCGGCCGCCGTCGCGCAAACAGCGTCCGGCGCCGGCGACGAGGTTTTGCGCCACGGTCCACGGCGAAATGTGCAGCACGTTGATGCAGAGCATGGCAGCGAGGAGCGGGCCCGCTTGCCCGCCCGCTGTCCACACCCATGCCGGATCGGTGAGATCGATGCGCTGCGGCGCGTGCAGGTTGGCCAAACCGGAATGTTGCCGCCAGGCCTCGATGCTGGAAAGGTGCGACGAATAAATATCGCTCGGCCACCAGGTGAGCTGCGGCGTGCGCGCGGCGAATGTGGTCACATGCTGGCCGGTGCCGCTGCCAAGCTCCAAGATGTCGCCGGTCTGCGTGCTTAGAAAAGGCACGATCGCCGCCCAGATGGCCTCGTGGTTGCGTTGGAATGCCGGGGCATTCAGTCGCCCGTCCGCCATTGCGCCGGACTTTCCGAACTCGACGACGAATTCCGCCATGCGTTAGCCTTTTTCCGTTGCGTGGCGCAATTAACCTATGCGCACCGCCGCGGTCAAAGGCGGCAAGACGCGCCGCGCACGAACACGATTGCGCGCATTGTGATGAAGCCCGAACAACTCGTGCCGCCCGATCCGGAACTTGAGGACAAGGCTTTTGGATTGGTCAGCGAGCATCACAAGGCGCTTGCGCATCTGGCCGATTTTTTGCCGACGGCCTTGTGGGAGGACGCGACTCAAGGCGCTAACGAAGCGGCGCCGCGAATTTATGCAGCGTTGGCGCGTGTGGCGACGGCCACATTGGACTGGCTGCGCGGCAGATGCGAGACGGGGCTTGCGATCCTTTACGGCACCAGGGGAGTTCTCGGTGGCGATTGCCCAACCGGACCGGCTGGCGTCGGAAAGTGCCACTGCACGCAATCGCGTAGTTCGCTTCCTGAGCACGCAAAAACCAAGGGCCATCGAAGGTCTCGCCAATCGGATTACGGATGAAGCGCGGCCAGTCGAAGTGCGGAGCCACGCGCTGAAAACGCTTGCTGCGGTCACGGGACGACCGTTTCATCGTTACGATACCGGTATCGCAAAGAAATGGTTGCGGCAGCATACCCGATCTGTCGATCAGGCCGGTTCGCAAAGCGCCGCCTCTGATCATTGACCGTAAGATACGCCCAGCTTTGTTGGGTCGGCCGGATCATTGGTCTGGTGTCTCAGCTGCCAGCCCATGTTTCCTATATTGTCTTTGCCACGATCGCGCGCGACACTGGCCTGCCGGTTAGCGGGGTCTGTCGTCATGAGCGAACCTCCGATTTCGCGCGGCTTTCGCGGCCGCAAGCCAGCAGGGCCAAGCGCGCGCGTACCGCCCGGCCAGCATCTGGTGTCCGATTTTCCAGTGCTGTCGGCCGGCCCGACCCCGCAAGCCGACCTCAAGAGCTGGCGCTTGACGCTCGAAGACGGCGACAGCCCGGTCGGCGAATGGACCTGGGCCGAATTCAACGCGCTGCCGCAGACCGAACTGACGGTCGATATCCACTGCGTCACCACCTGGTCGAAACTCGACACGAATTGGCGCGGCGTGACCATTGACACGCTGCTGGAGGCGGCGGGTCTTGCCGAGCCGCCCGCGCCGTTCGTGCTCGTGCATAGCGACGGCGGCTACACCACCAATGTCCCGGCCGAGGACCTGGTCGACGGCAAGGCCACGGTGGCGACGCATTTCGACGGCGAGCCGCTCGACCCCGAGCACGGCGGTCCGGCGCGCCTCTTGGTGCCGCATCTTTATTTCTGGAAGAGCGCCAAATGGGTGCGCCGCCTGCAGTTCATCGATACCGAGCAGCCAGGCTTCTGGGAGGAACTCGGTTATCACATCTACGGCGATCCCTGGCGCGAGCAGCGTTATGCCGGCGACTAGCGCATGATCCCGAAAAGTGGGAACTGGTTTTCGGATAAGATCATGCGCCAACAAAACACTTCGCCGCTGCGGCGGCTCCAATGGATGACGGCGACCGTGCGCGACGTCATCGAGGAGACGCCGCGCGTGCGCAGCCTCGTGCTCGATGTGCCGAATTGGTCAGGGCACCGTGCCGGACAGCATGTCGACGTGCGGCTCACCGCCGAGGACGGCTACCGGGCGCAGCGCACCTATTCGATCGCCTCGGCGGCGGCCGCCGCGACGCTGACGCTCACCGTCGAGCGCCTCGCCGAGGGAGAGGTGTCGCCTTATCTTGCCGGCGAGGCGCGCAAAGGCGACCAATTTGAATTGCGCGGTCCGATCGGCGGCTATTTCGTCTGGACGCCCGACCTCGGCGGCCCGTTGTTCCTGATCGCCGCCGGCTCCGGCATCGTGCCGCTGATGGCGATGCTGCGCCAGCGCGCAGCGGCCCAAAGCACGGCGCCGACGACGCTGCTTTATTCCTCGCGCAGCTTTGACGACATCATCTATCGTGCCGAGCTTGAGCGGCTGACCGGGCAGGGCGACGGCTTGAAAGTCGTGCTCACGCTCACGCGCGAGCGCCCCGCCGGTTGGAGCGGGCTCGCGCGCCGGATCGACCGCGCCATGCTGGAAAGCGCCGGCTTTGCCGCCGCCGCCCATCCGCGCATTTTCGTGTGCGGGCCGACGCCGCTGGTGAAGGCCGCCGCGCGCAATCTTCGCGATATCGGCCACGAGCCGCATCTGATCAAGACCGAACGTTTCGGACCGACGGGAACCTAACGCGGGAGAAGACCCATGAGCATGGACGGCCAAGGCGAAGCCCCGCTCGACGGCAATGCGGTCGGCGGGCGTCTGCGTGAATTGTTCGCGCTCGATGTGACGGCGGCGGAAATCATCTGCGATGGCTGCGGCGCGGTCGCCGATATTGGCGCGGTGCAGGTCTTTGGCGGGGCGATGGGCGCGATCCTGCGCTGCGCGCATTGTGACACCGCCGTAATGCGTCTGACGCATACCCCGGCCGGCCTTTGGCTGGACATGCGCGGCACGCGCCGTCTTTTCGTCGCGACGGTATCATCGTAGTATCACGTAGGGCGCTAAAATGGGGTGGGGAGGAGTCCAGTCATGATCCTCGGCATGTCGCTTCATACGTTTACTGTGCTGCACGTCATCGTCAGCCTGATCGCGATCGTGGCCGGCCTCATCGTCATCGCCGGCATGCTGGGTTCGCAGCGCATGCCGGGGGTGACCGCGCTGTTTCTCGTCACCACGATCCTCACCAGCGCAACTGGCTTTCTGTTTCCTATCAATGGCTTTACGCCGGCGCTGGGCGTTGGCATTGTCTCGCTGGTGATCCTGGCGATCGCGCTGCTGGCGCTCTACGGCAGGCATCTCGCCGGCGCCTGGCGCTGGATTTATGTGGTGAGCGCGGTGGCCGCGCTGTGGTTCAACGCCTTCGTGCTGATCGTGCAGGTGTTCGAGAAGCTCTCGGTCCTCAACCCGCACGCGCCGCAGGTCGGCCCGCCGTTCCCCGAGCCGCAAAACACCCAATTCGCCATCGCTCAAGGCATGGTGCTGGTGCTGCTGGTCGTGCTCGGCGTGATCGCGGTGTTCAAATTCCGGCCGGCGGCATCGACGTAACCGCGGCAGGTTCAATCACCCGACAGAGTACCCGCGCGGTGGCCGCTCAGACATCCTCCGGCTTGTCGACGTAACGTAAGCCGGCTTTCTCCAACCCCTCACGCATCTTGTACATGTCGAGCGAGAGTACGCCGGCCTCGAGTTGCTTGCGCTTGCCGTCCTCGTCGTCCTTGCGCTTCTGCGCCTTTTGCGCGGTCTCGACCGCGAGTTTCTTCGGGATTGCCACGACGCCGTCGTCGTCGGCCACCACGATGTCACCCGGCTCGACGTTGACGCCGCCGCAGACCACCGGAATATTGACCGCGCCGAGCGTGGCTTTCACCGTGCCCTTGGCCGAGATCGCCTTGGACCACACCGGGAAACCCATCTCTTTGAGCGGCTTGATGTCGCGGCAACCGGCGTCGATGATGAGGCCGATGACGCCGCGCGCGACCAGCGCCGTCGCCAGCAATTCGCCGAACATGCCGTCGGTGTTGTCGGCGGTGCAGCCGACCACCAGCACGTCGCCCTTCTGGCACTGTTCGACCGCGACATGGATCATCCAGTTGTCGCCCGGCTGCGCCAGCACGGTGACCGCCGGGCCGCCGATCGAAGCGCCCGCCCAGATCGGCCGCATGTAGGGCTTCATCAGGCCGGAGCGGCCGAGCGCCTCGTGCGACGTGGCGACGCCGACGGCGGCGAGCGTGCTGATGGCGTTGGGATCGGCGCGTTTGATGTTGCGGACGACGACGGGTTTCATTTTGTATTTCTCCCTACTTGTCCCGGACGCGGTGCAGCGCGTGGGCGGTACGCCGCAGAGCCGGGACCTTAGCAAACTCGGAATTCGTAACAAAACTAGCCCAGCGTTTCCTCCACCGTCGGAAACAGCCGCTGATAGGCCTCGCCGTAGGTCATCGGTACGCCGGTGTTGCGCGAGCCCTGGATGCCGCGGTTGAGCGCGACGCGCTCGTAATAGGCCCACAGGTGCTTCTGCGCGGCGAGAATCTGGAACGCCTTGTATTTCTGCTCCCACACCTCGTCGATCTTCAGGATCAAGTTGGGCTTGTAGTTGCACATTTCCGGCTGATGCGGCTCGAAAAGGAAAACCGGCGGCGCGGAATATTTGTACTTGGCGCGCGGCTTGTGGCCCATGGCCTGCGCCACCACGCGGGTCTCCTGCGCGAAATGCGCGGCGTTGGGATGGTCGAAATTGTACGGGTCTTCCAGCGCGTGGCTGAGCACGAAGGAAGGATTGAGTTCGCGATAGATATCGACGGTGCGGTCGAAATGCTGCTCGTTGAGCTTGAGCGGATAGTCGCCGCAGTCGAAGAACTCGATCTCGGCGCCGAGCAGGCTGGCGGCGCGTTCGGCCTCGTCCCGGCGGCCGGCCTTGACCTTTTCCAGCGTGGCGCCCGGCTCCTTCCAGGCGAACTGGCTCTCGCCGCGCTCGCCATACGACAGGCACACGATCTTGACGCGATATCCCTTCTTGGCGTGCAGCGCGATGGCGCCGCCCGCGCGCCAGACGAAATCGCCCGGATGGGCGGTAATGACGAGGCCCGTCTTCTGCTCGGCCATGAATGCTCCCTTTTCCCTGCCGGCTCTTTAAACTAGGTGGGGTGGCAAGCGGTCAAGCCGCCTGGAGTGGGGCATCTCACAATGGCAAACGGCGGAGAAACGACCCTGCGCATCGCCATCGGTGACTATCCGCACACGCTGCCGCTCAAGCGCGGCGAGATCGCCTCGCCCTCGCTCAAGCTCGACTTCGTCGAGGTCAAGCCGATGCACAAGGCGTTCAAGCCGATGGTGCGCGAGCACGCCTACGATGCCAGCGAGATGGCGCTGGTGACCTATCTGCAGGCCAAAGCCTTCAACAAGGGCCTCAAGTTGCTGCCGGCCGCCATGCTGGCGCGCTTTCAGCACGGCTGCATGCTGTTCAACGCCGAGCGTGGCAAGCTCGATCCGGCCAGTCTGCCGGGCTGTCGCGTCGGCGTGCGCTCCTACAGCCAGACCACCGGCGCGTGGCTACGGGGCATTCTGCAAAACGACTATGCGGTCGATATGTCACGCGTGCATTGGGTGACCTTTGAGGACGCCCATGTGGCCGAAGCGAAAGACCCGCCCGGCGCGATCCGCGCGCCGGCCGATCAGGACATGACGAAAATGCTGATCGACGGCGAACTCGATGCCGCGATCTACGGCGCCGAGTTGCCGAAGGACCCGCGCCTGCAGAGCGTGATCCCGGATCCGGACACGGCGGCGGGCGCCTGGTACGGCCAGCACGGCCTGGTGCCGGTCAATCATATGGTGGTGGTGACGGACACCCTGGCGCGATCGAACCCGCAGGCGATGGCCGAGCTCTACCGAATGTTGGAAGCCGGAAAGGCGGCGTGCGGCCGGCCAGCCGCGGGCGAAATCGACGCCGCCCCGTTTGGCAAGGACGCCAATCGGCCGTGCCTCGAACTGCTGGTGACCTACGCGGTCCAGCAGCGGCTGATCCCGCGCCGATTTGCCGTCGACGAGCTTTGGTAAGCCAAGCTTGCTCTGCGAATTGTGTACGGTTGAGAGAATCTACAGCATTCTGCCTATTGATTAATCACGCGCCGCCGCCTGCAAATTAGGCAATCCACAGGCCTAATGAAAAATAGCAATATTTTACGATGCCTTAGATCGCAATTGTGGCCTTGGCACAGGCCTTGCGAACTCTGTCACGCGCGGAAATGTCGCCGGGAACAATCGCGCGCGTCAAACGAAGGGGATTTCGCTCATGATCAACTTGATACAGGCGGTCGCGTCGCGACCGAATGCCCGCCGGTGGCTTTCAGCCGCCGCGGGACTGGCTTTTGCGGCTACGGCCGCCGTCCAGCCCGCCAGGGCCGAGGACACGATCAAGATCGGCATTCTGCATTCGCTGTCCGGCACTATGGCGATCAGCGAAACGACGCTGAAAGACGTAATGCTGATGCTGATCGACGAGCAGAACAAGAAGGGCGGCCTGCTCGGCAAGAAGCTCGAGCCGGTCGTGGTCGATCCGGCCTCGAACTGGCCGCTGTTCGCCGAGAAGGCGCGCGAATTGATATCCAAGGACAAGGTCGCCGTTGTGTTCGGCTGCTGGACCTCGGTGTCGCGCAAATCCGTGCTGCCGGTGTTCAAGGAGCTCAACTCGATCCTGTTCTACCCCGTCCAGTTCGAGGGTGAAGAAGGCGAGCGGAATGTGTTCTACACCGGCGCCGCGCCGAACCAGCAGGCGATCCCGGCCGTCGAGTACTTGATGAGCAAGGACGGCGGCTCGGTGAAGCGCTGGGTCCTGGAAGGCACCGACTACGTCTATCCGCGCACCACCAACAAGATCCTCGAAGCCTTCCTCAAAGCCAAGGGCGTGAAGGACGAGGACATCATGATCAACTACACGCCGTTCGGCTTCTCCGACTGGCAGACGGAAGTCTCCAAGATCAAGAAGTTCGGCTCGGCGGGCAAGAAGACCGCAGTGGTCTCCACCATCAACGGTGACGCCAACGTTCCCTTCTACAAGGAACTTGGCAACCAGGGCATCAAGGCCACCGATATCCCGGTCGTGGCATTCTCGGTCGGTGAAGAAGAACTCGCCGGTCTCGACGCTAAGCCGCTGGTCGGCCATCTCGCCGCCTGGAACTATTTCGAGTCGATCAAGACTCCGGCCAACGCCGCCTTCATCAAGGCGTGGCACGCCTTCACCAAGAACCCAAAGCGCACCACCAACGATCCGATGGAAGCGCATTACATCGGCTTCAACATGTGGGTGAAGGCGGTGGAGAAGGCGAAGTCGACCGATCCGGACAAAGTTATCGCCGCGCTGCCCGGCATCAAGCAAGCCAACCTGACCGGCGGTATCTCTGAAATGCTGCCGAACCACTACATCACCAAACCGGTCTATATCGGCGAAATTCGCGCCGACGGCCAATTCGACGTGGTGTGGAAGACCAAGGGTCTGGTACCGGGTGAGGCTTGGTCGCCCTATCTCCCCGGTTCGAAGGACTACATCGCCGACTGGGTCAAGCTGAAGTGCGGCCACTACGACAAGGTCACGAAGAAGTGCAGCGGCGCATCGTGAGCGCGCCGCGACCGCACATCGACCGGAACCCGTAATGGATTCCATGGAGGCGGCGGACGTGCCGCCGCCTCCTAGCGAACTCACAGATGCCGGGAATGATTGCAATGCGTAGCTTCCATGATCGCATGGTGGCGCTCGTATGCGCCCTTGGATTTGTCCTCGCGGCGACGGCGATGGCCCATGCCGGTCCCTACGAAGACGCGCTGGTTGGATTCACCGAAGGCTCCCTGAGCGATACCGGCGACGCCATCGATAAAGTGGTCGCCAGCGGCAATCCGATGGCCGCGCGGGTGCTTGGCGCCTTACGGGACGCGCGGCTGATGTTCAGCGCCGCGCAGAAGAAAGTCTACATCAAGACCAAAGATGACAAGCTGCTCGATGCCACGACCGGCAAGCCGTTCACCGGCACGCCGCCCGACGATATCGACACCGTCATCGTCAATAATCGGCTGCGCGGCATCATCGACGCGATGATCGGCAGCTTGACGCTGATGTCTGCCAACTCAACTCAGCGTTACGATGCGGCGCAGGCGGTTTTCAAGTCGCGCGACGCCAGCGCGCTGGCGGCCCTCGACAAGGCGCTGGCCGCGGAAAAAGACCCGCGGGTCAAAAAGGCAATGAGCGAGGCGCATGCCGCCATCATGCTCACCGACGGGAAGTCGACCGACACCGACAAGATCGCCGCCGTCGACGTGATCCGCGACCGCGGCGACCAGGATGCGCTCAGTCTTCTGGACAGCGTCGCGGCGAACCAGTCGCCGCAAGTGCGCGCGGCCGTCGCTGCAGCCAGGGGCAAAATCCAGAGCAACTTGGCGATCTGGAATACCGTGCAGAACGCCTGGTACGGGCTCTCGCTTGGCTCGGTGCTCCTGCTCGCCGCCATCGGCCTCGCCATCACCTTCGGCGTGATGGGCGTCATCAACATGGCGCACGGCGAAATGGTGATGCTCGGCGCCTACACGACCTTCGTGGTGCAGCAGCTCATCCGCGCCTACAATCCCGCGCTGTTCGATTATTCGCTGGTGATCGCGGTGCCGCTGGCGTTCATGGTCGCGGGCGGCGCCGGCGTGATCGTCGAGCGCACCATCATCCGTTTCCTTTACGGGCGGCCGTTGGAGACGCTGCTCGCCACCTGGGGCCTGTCGCTGGTGCTGCAGCAGGCGGTGCGCACCATCTTCGGCCCGACCAACAAGGACGTCGGCAATCCATCCTGGATGAGCGGCGCCTTCGACCTCGGCGGTATCACCATCACCTACAACCGGCTGTGGATCATAGTCTTCACCATGGTCGTATTCGTCGCCTTGCTCGGCATGCTGCGCTTCACCCGGCTCGGGCTTGAGATGCGCGCGGTGACACAGAACCGTGCCATGGCGGCGGCCATGGGCATCCGCACCGCGCGCATCGACGCGCTCACCTTCGGACTCGGCTCCGGTATTGCCGGCATGGCCGGCGTCGCGCTGTCGCAAATCGACAATGTGAGCCCGAACCTGGGCCAGGGCTATATCATCGACTCGTTTATGGTGGTGGTGTTCGGCGGCGTCGGAAATCTGTGGGGCACGCTAGTCGGTGCCTTTACGCTCGGCATCGCCAACAAGTTCCTCGAGCCCTTCGCCGGTGCCGTGCTCGGCAAGATCGCCATCCTGGTCTTCATCATCCTGTTCATCCAGAAGCGTCCGCGCGGCATGTTCGCGCTCAAGGGCAGGGCGATCGAGGCATGAAGGCGTTCCCGCTCATCCGCCTGCTGGATCGCGGCGCCGTCGTCTTTCTGGTGCTGCTCGGCGCCTTTGCGATCGCCATTCCGGTGTTGAACTTGGCTGTGCCGCCGAGTTCGGGACTGCACGTGTCGACCTACCTGGTGGCGCTGTTCGGCAAATATCTCTGCTACGCGCTGCTGGCGCTCTCGATCGACCTGATCTGGGGCTATGGCGGCATCCTGTCGCTCGGCCATGGCGCGTTTTTCGCGCTCGGCGGCTACGCCATGGGCATGTACCTGATGCGCCAGATCGGCACGCGCGGCGTCTATGGCGACCCCATCCTGCCCGACTTCATGGTGTTCCTGAACTGGAAGGCGCTGCCGCTTTATTGGCACGGCTTCCAGCACTTCGCCTATGCCGCGCTGATGATCCTTCTGGTGCCGGGCCTGCTCGCCTTCGTGTTCGGCTGGTTCGCTTTCCGCAGCCGTGTCACCGGCGTCTATCTGTCGATCATTACCCAGGCGATGACCTACGCGCTGCTGCTCGGCTTCTTCCGCAACGATTTCGGTTTCGGCGGCAATAACGGGTTGACCGACTTCAAGGGTATTCTCGGCTTCAATGTGCAGACGGAGACGACGCGCAACGCGCTGCTGGTCATCACCTGCCTGGCGCTGGCGGCGGCGTTCCTGATCTGCCGGGCGCTGGTGACTTCGAAATTCGGCAAAGTGCTGGTGGCGATCCGCGACGCCGAAGCGCGCGCGCGCTTCCTCGGCTATCGGGTGGAGGCCTACAAGCTGTTCGTATTCACGCTGTCGGCCTGCATGGCGGGCGTCGCCGGCGCGCTCTACGTGCCGCAGGTCGGCATCATCAACCCGGGCGAATTCGCCCCCGGCAATTCGATCGAAGCCGTGATCTGGGTCGCGGTCGGCGGCCGCGGCACGCTCACCGGCGCGGTGCTCGGCGCCTTTGTGGTCAACTACGCCAAAACCTATTTCACTTCCGGGTTTTTGGCGCCCTACTGGCTGTTCATGCTGGGCGGACTGTTCATCGGCGTCACCTTGCTGATGCCGCGCGGCATCATCGGCACCTACAATCATTGGCGCGCCAGCCAAGCCGAGAAAAGCGAAGGCGCGGTGCCGGCGGCGGCGCCGCACGCGGCGGAGTAGGGCGCATGGCCGAAACCCCACTGGAAAAACAGACCACCTCCGCGCTGCTCTATCTCGACGGCATCAGCGTATCGTTCGACGGCTTCAAGGCGCTCAACGAATTGTCGTTCGTGATCGAGCCGGGCGAGATGCGCGCGATCATCGGCCCGAATGGCGCCGGCAAGACCACCATGATGGACGTGATCACCGGCAAGACCCGGCCCGACTCCGGCGACGTGTTTTTCCAGGAGGGCGCCTACGACCTGTCCAAGCTGGACGAGACCGAGATCGCCGAGCTCGGCATTGGCCGCAAGTTCCAGAAGCCGACCGTGTTCGAGATGCACACGGTCGAGGACAATCTGCTGCTGGCGCTCAAGAACGACCGGCGCGTGCGCGCCACTCTGCTGTGGCAGTCGTCGCTGCCGCAGGAACAGCGCATCGACGCCATCCTCGATACCATTCGCTTGAAGGCGCTGCGTTCGCGTGTCGCCGGCAGCCTGTCGCACGGGCAGAAGCAGTGGCTGGAGATCGGCATGCTGCTGGCGCAGGAGCCGAAATTGCTGCTGGTGGACGAGCCGGTCGCCGGCATGACCGACGTGGAGACCATGCAGACCGCCGAGCTGCTCAAGGAGATCAACAAGACCAAGACGGTGGTGGTGGTCGAGCACGACATGGCTTTTGTGCGCGAGCTCGGCGTCAAGGTGACGTGCCTGCACGAAGGCTCGGTGCTGGCGGAGGGCTCGATCGACCAGGTCTCGCAAAACGAGCGCGTGGTCGAAGTGTATTTGGGGCGGTGACGATGAATGAGGTTCTTAAGTTCGTCATTCCGGGGCGCGCCAAAGGCGCGAACCCGGAATCCAGAAGCGAATTCAGTGTTTGCATCTGGATTCCGGGTTCACGCCTTTGGCGCGCCCCGGAATGACCGTTAAGGAAACGGCATGCTGGACGTGAGCAACATCGACCTGCACTATGGCGCGGCGCAGGCGCTGCGCGGCATTTCGCTCAAGGCCGAGCCCGGCCAGGTGACCTGCGTGCTCGGCCGCAACGGCGTCGGCAAGACCAGCCTGCTGCGCGCCATCGTCGGCCAGCGGCCGGTGAGCGCTGGCTCGATCACCTTCGAGGGCAAGGACATCACTAAGCTGTCGACCGTCGAGCGCGCGCGCCATGGCATCGCCATCGTGCCGCAGGGACGCGAGATCTTCCCGTTGCTCACGGTGGAGGAAAACCTGGAGACCGGCTTTGCGCCGCTCAAGCGCGACCAGCGCTCGGTGCCGGACGACGTGTTCTCGCTGTTCCCGGTGCTCAACAGCATGCTCGGCCGGCGCGGCGGCGACCTTTCCGGCGGCCAGCAGCAGCAATTGGCGATCGGCCGTGCACTGGTGATGCGGCCGCGTCTGCTGCTGCTCGACGAGCCGACCGAAGGCATCCAGCCCTCGATCATCAAGGACATCGGTCGCGCCATTTCCTACCTGCGCGGCCTGAAGGAAATGGCGATCGTCTTGGTCGAACAATATCTCGACTTCGCGCAGGAGCTCGGCGACCATCTGGTGGTCATGGACCGGGGATCGATCATCTATTCCTGCGACAGGGCGACGATGGACGAAGGCGCGCTCAAGCGCGCGCTGGCGATTTGAGGGCGATGGGCGCTATGCTTTCGGTCGTAGGCGTCAGAGGGGCACCGTCCGTGAACGCGGCAGCACGACAAGCGATCTTCGCCGCCAATCGCGCGACCGGGCACATCGCGTTCAGCGTGGCGGCAAGCGCGGGCATCACGCGGCGCACCCGCGTGCATGAGCAAGGCTCGCTGCGCGTGCGCTTCCCGAACGCGCCAGCCGACATGCTGGAGGCGGTGATCGTCAACACCGGCGGCGGCATGGCCGGCGGCGACCGCTTCACCATCGGTATCGCCCTGGCGGAGGGTGCGAGGCTGGTCGCCGGCACCGCGGCGGCGGAGAAGATCTATCGCTCGACCGGGCCGGATGCCGAGATAGACGTCAATCTCACAGTCGGTGCGAACGCCAAGCTCGTCTGGCTGCCGCAGGAAACCATTCTGTTCGACCGCGCGCGGCTGTCGCGGCGCATCGAAATCGATCTCGCCGACACCGCGACGCTGCTGATGGCGGAGGCGGCGGTATTCGGCCGCGCCGCCATGGGCGAAGCGATGGCGCAGGGCTTGTTCGCCGACCGCTGGCGCCTGCGGCGCGGCGGCAAGCTTATTTTTGCCGACAGCGCGCGGCTCGATGGAGGCATCGCCACGAAGCTTGCTGCGCCTGCGTGCGCCGCCGGTGGCATCGCCATCGCCACCGTGCTGATCGCGCCGGGCGATGACGCGGCGACATCCGCCGTGCGCGCGCTCGCCGAGCAGTTCGCCGGCGAAGTTGGCATCTCAGCCTGGAACGGCATCGCGGTGGTGCGGCTCTGCGCCAAGGACGGCGCGGCGCTGCGCCACGACCTGATCGCCGTGCTGGCGGCATTGGGTGCGAGCGTGCCGCGGCTGTGGTTGAATTGAGGCCTTCATGAATCTGACGCCGCGCGAAAAGGACAAATTGCTGATCGCCATGGCCGCGATGGTGGCGCGCCGTCGGATCGAGCGCGGCGTCAAACTCAATCATCCGGAGGCGGTGGCGCTGATCAGCGATTTCATTCTGGAAGGCGCGCGCGACGGCAAGAGCGTCGCCGACCTGATGCGCGACGGCGCCCACGTGCTCACCCGCGCGCAGGTGATGGATGGAATCCCGGAGATGATCCACGACATCCAGGTGGAGGCGACGTTCCCCGACGGCACCAAGCTCGTCACGGTGCACAATCCGATCCGTTGAAAGGACTTGAGACCCATGAAAAAAATTCTGTTCGCTACGCTTCTCGTGCTGGGCGTCACGCCGGTCTTCGCCCATCCCGGGCACGGCTTGACCGATTCATTCGCCGCCGGCGTCGCGCATCCGCTGTCGGGTCTCGATCACATCGCGGTCATGGTCGCGGTCGGCCTGTGGGCGGCGCTCAAAGGCGGCCGCGCGCTATGGGTGTGGCCGGCGGCCTTTGTCGGCGTGATGCTCATCGGCGGCATGCTTGGTATGATGCACGTGGCGCTGCCGTTCGTTGAGCCGGGCATTCTCGCCTCGGTGGTCGTGCTCGGGCTGATGGTGGCGCTCGCCGTCGATCTGCCGGTTTGGGCTGGAGCCACGATCGTCGCCGTGTTCGCGTTGCTGCACGGCCACGCGCACGGCACTGAAGTCGCGGAGAATGTAGGCGGCATCGAATACATGGCCGGCTTCACGCTCGCCACCGCGATGCTGCACGGCGTCGGCATCGGCTTCGCGCAACTGATGGCGCGCGCGCAGTTGCGTCCCCTCATTCGCGTCGTCGGCGTTGCTTGCGTCCTGATCGGCGCGGGGCTCTATGCGGGAATCATCGCTTGATCCCCGGCGAACTGTTCATCAAGGACGGCGACATCACCCTCAACGCCGGCCGCAAGACGGTGACGCTCACCGTCGCCAATTCCGGCGACCGGCCGATCCAGGTCGGCTCGCACTATCATTTCTTCGAAACCAACCCGGCGCTGAAGTTCGAGCGCAAACGCGCGCGCGGCATGCGGCTCGATATCGCCGCCGGCACTGCGGTGCGCTTCGAACCGGGGCAGACGCGCGAGGTGACGCTGGTCGCGCTCGCCGGCAAGCGGACCATTTTTGGTTTCAGGCAGGATGTAATGGGGAAGCTTTGATGAACAGGGCCCCTAATCTTACTGCGTCATGAATGACTTTGACACGATCGCGTCTGGATTTGAGCGGCGCAGCAGGGGCATCGCGATAAAGTTCTGACCAGTGCAACGATTAATCGCCGGCGCATGGTTGCGACGGAGTTCGGAATGTGACGTTCAGGCCGCAATGGCGGCGCCTCTGGGTCGGTAATCATCGGGTACGACAAGTTCCTGGAACCGTGGGATGGAACGAGGTCCTGAGGGGGGAATCGTCTCCCTCTCGGAGATCAGGAATCCGTAGGCTGCGATGCACAGCGTGGCGTGGTGATGGAAGCCACGCCATCCGCGGCCTTCGAAATGCCCAAGCCCGACCTCTTGCTTGAGTTCCTGATAGTCGCGCTCGATACGCCAGCGCAGCTTGGCGGTGTTGACCAACCGGCGGAATGAGACGTCTTTCGGAAGGGTCGAGAGCCAGTATTTGGTCGGCTCATCCTCGCCCTTGGGCCACTCGATCAGTAGCCACTCTTCCGGCCGCGCCTCAGTGAGATTGTAATCGCGATGCGCGATCCGAACGCGCACGCGAGCAAATCGCGATGACAGCCACTCGGCCGTGCCTTCCCGCCATTTGATCGTGCGCCATGCGCGCTTGCGCAGTCCGAGAGCAAGTTGCTTGACCGAGATCGGCTGATGCTTGCCGTCGCGACGCATCAGCTTCGGTGGTCGCCCGTGGCCCGACCATCTTTTTGGCGGCAATGGCACCGTGCCCGTCGGCCAGACCGTTGTGTTTGGTCGCGTGCCGGCGACGTAGCTCAATCCCAGCGTCGTGACATTCGTACGCAGATCGGTCTCGGCGCCATAGCCGGCGTCCATCAGGACTACACCGCGCGCAAGGCCGGCCTCACACGCCCAGCGCAGCTGCTCAAGCGCGATCTCTGGCTTGGTCTTGAAGCTGACCTCTTCAGGCACACCCGCCTTGCGCCGACGTTTGCGATCCTGCTCCCAGTCTTGTGGCAAATACAGCTGATAGGCCACCGGCAGGCTTGCATGGTGATTGGCAACCGACAGCGACACCGCAACCTGACAATTGTCTTGCTTGCCAAGCTGGCCGCAATATTGCCGCGCCACCCCGACCGAGTGCCGCCCCTGTTTGGGAAAGCCGGTGTCGTCGATGATCCAGGCCTCAATCGGCCCGTGACGCTCGACCTCCGGCAGCACCATCTCGCGCACCTTGGCCAACACCCTCTCGTCCGACCAAGCCGCGTTGCCGACGAAATGCAACAGTGATTGGTGCTGCGCCGCCGTTCGCCCAGGTGCCGTCACCGCCGCCATCGGCTCTACGCTCTTGCGCTCGCTCGGCAGCATCAGGCCGACGCAATAATCCCGCAGCGGGCCGGCACGGTCCGCGTGACCAATCACGCTCACAAGCCCCTCGACATAAGCCGAAAACCGCGATTTACTGTCGTCTGCCAATCGGAGATCCATATCAGCCTCCATCCGCTGATCTCTGAATCTCTCCCCTTATCTGAGTCGGATCGTCAGTCGCCTGCGACTTTCTGACTCAGTAAGACTAAAAGCCATAACGGGCGGACCGTCGTCCACCCGTCACACGCTCTCGGATCCATTTCCGGGCCGCGCGCGTGAGCGCACAACACGGTACCCAGTTACTGAGAGCCCGGACCGGCAAACATGGACCACGAATACTGCAAGCAGCACCCACGTCCCATGCCCGCTCCGGTCATGGCGGCCATCCGTGTCCGGCGTGAGCCGAAGATGGCTGACCTGTTGGGAAGCCTATCGGGGCCGGTGGCGCTGGCAAGGGCCTAAAATCGGCGGTTGATAACGTTGGGGATGAAATATGGCGGTCACAATGAAACGCGCGGCTTACGCCGACATGTTCGGCCCCACCACGGGCGACAAAGTGCGGCTCGCCGACACCGATCTCATCATCGAGGTCGAAAAGGATTTCACCGTCTACGGCGAGGAGGTGAAGTTCGGCGGCGGCAAGGTGATCCGCGACGGCATGGGCCAATCGCAAGTAACCAACAAGCAAGGCGCCGTCGATACCGTCATTACCAATGCGTTGATCCTCGACCACTGGGGCATCGTCAAAGCCGACGTCGGCATCAAGGAAGGCCGCATCGCCGCCATCGGCAAGGCGGGCAATCCCGATATTCAACCCGGTGTCACCATAATCATCGGCCCCGGCACCGAGATCATCGCGGGAGAGGGGAAAATCCTCACCGCCGGCGGCTTCGACAGCCACATCCATTTCATCTGCCCGCAACAAGCCGACGAGGCGCTGATGTCGGGCGTCACCTCGATGCTTGGCGGCGGCACCGGGCCGGCGGCCGGCACCAATGCCACCACCTGCACGCCCGGCCCGTGGCATCTCGGCCGCATGATCCAGGCGGCCGACGCGTTCCCCGTCAACCTCGGCTTCGCCGGCAAAGGCAACGCCTCGCGCCCCGCCGCGCTGGAGGAAATGGTCAAGGCCGGCGCCTGTTCGCTCAAGCTGCACGAGGACTGGGGCACGACGCCAGCGGCGATCGATTGCTGCCTGTCGGTCGCCGAGAAATATGACGTCCAGGTGATGATCCACACCGACACGTTGAATGAAAGCGGCTTTGTTGAAGACACCATCAAGGCCTTCAAGGGCCGTACCATTCATGCGTTTCACACCGAAGGCGCCGGCGGCGGCCACGCGCCCGACATCATCAAGGTCGCGGGCCTGAAGAACGTGCTGCCGTCGTCGACCAACCCGACGCGGCCGTTCACGCGCAACACCATCGACGAGCATCTCGACATGCTGATGGTCTGCCACCATCTCGACCCGTCGATCGCGGAAGATCTCGCTTTTGCCGAAAGCCGCATCCGCAAGGAGACCATCGCGGCGGAGGATATTCTGCACGACCTCGGCGCGCTGTCGATGATGTCGTCGGACAGTCAGGCCATGGGCCGGCTGGGCGAAGTCATCATCCGCACGTGGCAGACCGCCGACAAGATGAAGAAGCAGCGCGGCGCATTGCAAGGCGACAACGGCAACGACAACAAACGCGTCAAGCGCTACGTCGCCAAATACACCATCAACCCGGCGATCGCGCACGGCGTGTCGAAACACATCGGCTCTGTCGAGAAGGGCAAGCTGGCTGACCTCGTGCTGTGGGCGCCCGCCTTCTTCGGCGTCAAGCCGGAGATCGTGATCAAGGGCGGCTCGATCGTTGCGGCGCAGATGGGCGATCCCAACGCCTCGATCCCGACGCCGCAGCCGGTGCATTACCGGCCGATGTTCGGCGCCTTCGGCAAGGCGCGCACGGCAAGCTCGCTGGTGTTCGTGTCGAAAGCGGCGGCCAGGAGCAATTTGCGTTCGCGCCTCGGCGTCGACAAGCAGTTCGTCGCGGTCGAGCATACCCGCGACATCGGCAAGAAGAACATGATCCACAACGACGCCACGCCGGATATCGAGGTCGATCCGGAAACCTACGAGGTGCGCGCCGACGGCGAGCTCTTGACCTGCGCGCCGGCCGAGGTGCTGCCGATGGCGCAACGCTATTTCCTGTTCTAAGTTTCCCGGGTCAAACCGGGAAAGGAAACGTCCGTGATCTACGTCATCGCCGAAGTCCGCGTGAAAGCGGGCACCGCCGACCAGGCCGTCGCCGCGGCGCGCGCCTGCGTCGCCGAGACCGTCAAGGAAGATGGCTGCATCAGCTACGACATGCACCAGAGCGTCACCGATCCGGCGCGCCTGGTGCTGGTCGAGCGCTGGGACTCGCACGAGGCGCTCAAGCGTCACATGGAGACGCCGCATTTCAAGGCCTGGCGCGCGGCCGGCCCGGAGTTCGTCGCCGAGCGCAAGGTCGAAGTCGTCACGCCCGAGAAGATCGACCGGCCGTGAACCGTTGAGCGCAGGAAAAAAGTGCAACGCGTGACCGCCATTAGGCCTTGCGGCGCATGGGATGCCGCCACCGCGCGCGACCGCGTCGTGCTCGACGCTGGCGACCGCAACCGGCGGCGTATTGTGCTGAAGGCCGAGAAGGGCACCGAATTCCTGCTCGACTTCGCCAAGCCGGTGACGCTGCACGACGGCGACGGCCTGGTGCTGGCCGACGGCGCCATCGTTTTGGTCAGCGGCGCGCCGGAGGCGCTCATCGAAATCTCCGCGCACAGCGCGCTCGACACCGCGCGGCTCGCCTGGCATCTCGGCAACCGCCACACCGACGTGCAGATCGTGGGCGCCAAGCTGCGCATCCGCCGCGATCACGTGCTTGAGGATATGCTGCGCGGCCTCGGCGCGCATCTGACGCCGCTCGACGCGCCGTTCGACCCGGAGCAGGGCGCGCCGCATGGGCATGGGCAACATCATGGGGCGTAAGACAAAACGCGCGCCGTTGCTCCGTTCGTCCCCGCGCAAGCGGGGACCCAGGGCCGCGCGCAAGAAAGAACTGGATTCCTGCTTGCGCAGGAATGAGCGGGAGGAACTAGTGCCGCCCGCCCTCTACCGATTGATGGCCTGGCTGTCGCCGGCATTCCCGGTCGGCGCCTTCTCCTATTCGAGCGGCATCGAGTGGGCGGTCGAAGCCGGCGACATCGAGGATGCCGAAACGCTCAAGGGCTGGCTCGGTGTGATGCTGGCCGAGGGCGGCGGCTTTTGCGACGCCGTATTCTTCGCCCACTCCCATCGTGCGGCGGCTGCCAGCGACGACAAGGCGCTGCAGGCCGTGGCTGAACTCGCCGCCGCCTTTGCACCCACAAAAGAGCGCCACCTGGAGACCACCGCCCAGGGCAACGCTTTTATCGAAGCCGTTCGGGCCGCTTGGCCTTGCTCGGCCATTGACCGGCTCAAGCTGGTCTGGACTGGGCCAGTGGCCTACCCGGTAGCGGTGGCGGTCGCCGCCGCGGGCCACGGCATCGCGCTGAAGCCGGCACTCGCCGCTTATCTGCAAGCCGTCGCCGCCAATTGGGTCTCCGCTGGCGTGCGGCTGATCCCCCTCGGCCAGAGCGACGGCCAGCGCGTGCTGGCCGCGCTCGAACTCATCGTCGCCACGACTGCCCAACATGCGCTAAAGACAGCGCTCGACGACATCGGCTCTGCCGCCTTCCGCGCCGATCTCGCCGGCGCCCGGCACGAGACGCAATACACAAGACTGTTCAGGAGTTGAGGATGGCGAACTCCCGCGGCCCCAATCCCCATGGCCCTCTGCGCGTCGGCGTCGGCGGTCCGGTCGGCTCCGGCAAGACCGCGCTGATGGATGCGCTGTGCAAACGCCTGCGCGACCGCTTCGAAATCGCCGCCATCACCAACGACATCTACACCAAGTGGGACGCCGAATATCTGGTGCGTTCCGGCGCGCTTTCCGCCGACCGCATCGCCGGTGTCGAGACCGGCGGCTGCCCGCACACGGCGATCCGCGAGGACGCCTCGATCAATCTCGCCGCCGTCGCCGACATGCGCGCCAAGTTCCCCAATCTCGATCTGGTGCTGATCGAATCCGGCGGCGATAATCTCGCCGCCACGTTCTCGCCGGAGCTTGCCGACCTTACCATCTACGTCATCGACGTGGCCGCCGGCGATAAGATCCCGTCCAAGGGCGGGCCCGGCATAACCCGCTCCGATCTCCTGGTCATCAACAAGATCGATCTTGCGCCTTACGTCGGCGCCTCGCTCGAGGTGATGGAGCGCGACGCCGAGAAAATGCGCGGACAACGTCCCTTCGTGATGACCAATCTGCGCGAAGGCAAGGGCGTCGACAAGATCGCCAAGTTCATCGTTGAGAAGGGTGGGTTGGGACAATGACCAGCAGCCGAGATCGTCTCGAAGCAGCACTTGCGCGCATCGCCGATCCGGACGGCGAGGGCGCGCGCGCCTGCCTCACCGTCTACACGCAAGCCGCGCGCGATGCCGCCGATGCCGCCGATGCCCGCGCCAAAGCCGGCATTTCGCTCGGGCCGCTCGACGGTGCCATCGTCGGCATCAAGGATCTGTTCGACGTCGCTGGCGAGGTCACCCGCGCCGGCTCGAAGGTGCTCGCCGAGGAGGGCAAGCCGGCGGCGGCCGACGCCCCGGTCGTACGGCGCCTGCGCGCCGGCGGGGCGGTGATCGTCGCCAAGACCAACATGTCCGAGTTCGCCTATTCCGGCATCGGCGCCAATCCGCACTACGGCACGCCGGGCAATCCGGCCGACCGCAAGCGCGTACCGGGTGGATCGTCTTCGGGCGCGGCGGTCGCGGCCGCCGACGGCATGTGCGAAGTCGCCATCGGCACCGACACCGGCGGGTCGACCCGCATCCCGGCGGCATTCTGCGGCATCGTCGGCTTCAAGCCGAGTCGTGAGCGCATCCCGACCGACGGCGCATTCCCGCTGTCCTACAGCATCGACTCTATCGGTCCTTTGGCGAAGTCGGTCGAGGCCTGCGCCAAGGCCGACGCGGTGATGGCCGGCGACAGCTGGGCGCGGTTCGAGCCCGCGCCGCTTGCCAATCTGCGGGTCGGTATCGCGCAGGGCCCGGTGCTGGAACATCTCGATGCGACTGTCGGCAAAAGCTTCCCGCGCGCGATCGACACGCTGGAAAAAGCCGGATACCGGTTGTCCAACGAAAAACTGCCGCTGCTCGACGATATGGCGCGGGTGAACGCAAAAGGCGGCGTGCAGCCGGCGGAAGCCTTCGCCATCCACCGCGATCTGCTCGGCCGCCGCGCCGACGACATCGACCCGAACGTGCGCGCCCGGCTCGCGCGCGCGCGCAACATCGGCGCCGCGGACTTCATCGCCATGGTACGGGAGCGCGCGGAGTTGATCCGCGCCATGGATGCGCGGCTTGCCGACGTCGATGTGATGTGCTGGCCGACCACGCCGATCGTCGCGCCGACGATGACCGAGGTGGCCACGCCGGACGACTTCGCCCGCAAGAACGCGATGGCCCTGCGCAACACGGTGATCGTCAACTTCTTCGACCTCTGCGCCATCTCGCTGCCGCTGCCGCGCGAAGGCGGCCTGCCCACCGGGCTGATGCTGGTGGCGCGCAATGGCCATGACCGCCGGCTGTTTCGCATCGCCGCGGCCGTGGAGCGCCTGTTCGCCGCGTGAAAAGCGGTAATCCATTGCGCCGCTGTTCGAGCCTGTTAAAGCTGCTAATAATCCGGCATCATTGAAATATCGGCCGTGTGCTGGGCCAGGAGGGACCGCCAATGAAACGCAAATCGCAATCGCAGACGGCGCATGTGAGCCGCCGCACCTTCACCGCGGGCTTGAGCGCCGCCGGATTTTTGGCCGGGACCGCGCCGTTCAATATCGTGCGCGCGCAGGGCGCCGCCCTCAAGGTCGGTGTGCTGCTGCCGCGCTCCGGTTACCAGGCCGGCATCGGCCAGGATTGCCAGCGCGGCGTCGATATTGCCAATGGCGTTTTGAAGGACCTCGGACTGCCGGCGCTGCAGCTCATGAACGCCGATACCGAATCGAACGTCGAGGTCGCCCGCTCGCGCGCCGAAAAACTGATCGGCGAGGGCGCGCAGCTGTTGATGGGCGCCTTCGATTCCGGGCAAAGCTCCGCTATCGCGCAGGTCGCCGAGCAGAAGGGCATCCCCTTCGTCATCAACATCGCCGCTGCCCCGCCGATTACCGAGCAGGGCTACAAGTTCGTGTTCCGCAATTTCCCGACCGCGCCGATGATCCTGCGGGACGCCTTCATTGACCAGAAACAGATCTTCGCCGAAGTCGGCGCGGCGCCGAAGTCGGTCGCCTTCCTGGTCGAGAACGACACCTTCGGTACCGCGATGCTCAAGGCCATTCCCGGCGTGATGCCGAAGTTCAACATGCCATATTCGATCGCCGAGACGATTTCCTACGATCCGTCGGCGCGCGACCTCTCCGTCGAGGTCGCCAAGGCGAAGGCGAGCGGCGCCGAGGCGCTGCTGGTGGTCAGCCGCCTCAACGACGCCATCCTGCTCACCCGCGAATTGGTCAAGCAACGCTGGACGCCTATGGCGGTCATGAGCATGGGCCCGGGCTGGTATGAAGACCAGTATCTCAAGACGCTCGGCAAACTGTCCGACGGGCCGCTCAGCTTCGCGCCTTGGTACGATCCGAACAAGAAGCTGTCTAAGCAACTCAATGCCGTGCTCGCCAAGGCGCACCCGGGCGTCAATCTGAACACCAACCATGTCTATACGTTCGAGGCGCTGCTGGTCGCTTCCGATAGCTTCAAGCGCGCCGGCTCGGCCGATCCGAAGGCGCTCGCCGACGCCATCCGCAAGACCGACATCAAGAACAACGCCGCCATCGGCCCCGGCATCCAGTTCGACGCCAAGGGCCAGAACGACAAGATTGTCGGCGGCGCCATCCAGAATCGCGGCGGCAAGCTGCTCACGGTCGCGCCGAAGGAGGCGGCCAATGGCAAGCCGGAATGGCCGCTGAAGCCCTACAACAAGCGCAGCTGAAGCGCGCTCCATTCGCCTTTGCTCCCGCCGCAATAGCGGCGGGAGCGTTGCGTTGTTAGGATAAGCCTTTGCCCTTCGATGTCTTTCTCAATGTGGCGGTCGGCGGCATTCTGACCGGCCTCGTCTATGGGCTGATGGCGCTCGGCCTGTCGGTCATCTTCGGCGTCATACGCGTCGTCAATTTCGCCCACGGCGAGATGATGACCATCGCCATGTATATCGCTGTGACGCTGTTCACCGCCTTCCACCTCGATCCGCTGATCATGCTGGTGCCGATCGCCGCGATGCTGTTTGCTTTCGGTTATGTGCTGCAGGTGCGGCTGATCAATCCCTTCATCACGCGGCCCGACACCAGCCAATTCCTGCTGCTGGTCGCGGTGGCGATCATCATCGTCAATTTGTTGCTGATCGCGTTCGGCCCCGACGCGCGGACGGTGCAGGCCTCTTATGCCTATGACAGCTTCCAGCTTGGCCCGTTGATCGTCGACGCCACCAAGCTCTATGCCGGCCTCGCCGCGATCGTGGTCGCCATCGCGCTATTCGTCTTCTTCAGATACACGCAGATCGGTACCGCGATCCGCGCCTGCGCCGACAATTACACCGGCGCGCTGGTGGTCGGGCTCGACGTCAAGCATCTTTATGCCTTGACCTTCGGCATCGGCGCGGCCTGCGTCGGCGCCGCCGGCGTGATGATGGTGCTGATCGTCGATGTGACGCCGGCACTGGGGCCGGCCTACACGCTGCTCGCCTTCGTCATTGTCATCACCGGCGGGCTCGGCTCGATGCCGGGCGCGCTGGTCGGCGGCGTGCTGATCGGTCTCACCGAGGCGATGGCGGGCTTGCTGTTCACGCCGTCCGCGAAAAGCATGTTTTCCTTCGCCGTCCTGGTGCTGGTGCTGCTGTTCCGCCCGCAGGGCATCATGGGCAAGAGAACCACATGAAGAGGGCGGCATGATCGCACGCCTGATCGACGGTGTGTCGCGCCGCGCCTTGCTTCTGCTCGGTGCGCTGCTGATCGTTCTGATCGCCGCGCCGCTGTTTGCCAGCGACTATCTGCTCACCGTGCTTATTCTGATCCTGTACTTCGCGTATATCGGTCAGAGCTGGAACATTATGATGGGCTTTGCCGGGCAATTGTCGCTCGGCCACGCGCTTTATGTCGGGCTCGGCGCCTACACGGCCGCGGCGCTTTACGTTCATTTCGGAATCGGCCCGTGGCTCGGCCTCTTGGTCGCGGTGCCGGTAGCGGCTTTGGCGGGCGCTTTCGTCGGCTTTCTGGCCTTTCGCTTTCGCGTCGCCGGCGTCTATTTCGCCATTCTTACCATAGCGTTAGCCGAATTTGCCCGCGTCGGCTTTGCCCACTTGAGCTTCACCGGCGGCTCCGCCGGGCTGTTCCTGCCGGTGGCGCAATATTCCCACAACGATCTCTGGCGCCTACGCGGTCATCCGGCGATGTTCTACTACGTCCTCTTGGCCGCGACCGTCGTTGCTTTGATCTTCTGCCGCGCGTTGCTGCAAAGCCGCGTCGGCTACTTCTGGCTGGCGATCCGCGAAGACGAAGAAGCCGCGCGTTCGGCCGGCATCGACGTCTTCCGCTACAAGATGATCGCGATGGTGATCTCCGCCGCCATGACGTCTTTTGCCGGCGTGATCTACGCGTTCTATTACAATAATCTGTTTCCCGAGCAGGTGTTTCACATCCTGCGCTCGATCGAGATCATCTTGGGGCCGATCGTCGGCGGCATCGGCACGTTGTTCGGGCCGATCCTCGGCGCCGCGCTGCTGACCGGCTTGGCGGAAACGGTGACGGCCGCGCTCGCCGCGCTCGGCATCGATATTCCGGGCGTGAAGCAGGTGTTCTACGGCATATGCCTGCTGCTAGTGATCACCACGCTGCCGGATGGCGTATGGCCTTGGCTGCGCGGGCGTATCGGCTTGAAGGGGCGGCAATCATGAGCCTGCTGCTCTCGGTCAACGGCGTGAGCAAACGCTTCCGCGGCCTGGTCGCGGTCGACCACGTCAGCTTCGATGTGCCCGAAGGCGGCATCTTCGCGGTCATCGGACCGAACGGTGCTGGCAAAACCACGCTGTTCAACACTATTGCCGGAGGTTTACAGCCCGACGCCGGCACCATCACATTCGACGGCGAACGCATCGACGGCCTACCGCCCGACCGCATCTGCCGGCGCGGCATCGGCCGTACGTTCCAGATCGTGCGGCCGTTTCCGGCATTAAGCGTCGAGGATAATGTCATCGTCGGCGCGCTGATGCGTCGCCGGCGTGTGGACGCCGCGCGCGAGCGGGCGTACGAGGTGCTGCGCCGCCTCGACCTCTACGACAAGCGCGACCAGCGTGCATCATCGTTGACATTGCCCGACCGCAAGCGGCTGGAAGTGGCACGCGCGCTGGCGACCGATCCAAAATTGCTGCTGCTCGACGAAGTGATGGCCGGCTTGCGGCCGACCGAAACGGACCGGATGGTGGCGATCCTGCAAGGCCTCAATCGCGACACCGGGCTCACCATTCTCTTGATCGAGCACGTGATGCGCGCCGTCATGGCGCTGGCGTCGCGCATTCTCGTGCTGCACCACGGCGCGGCGATCGCCGAAGGCCTGCCCGAACAGGTGATCCGCAACCGCGCGGTGATCGACTCCTATCTGGGCGTGGAGGCGATTTAGCCAATGTCGACGCGATGCTGTCCCGCCCTCCGCTCATTCCCACGCAAGCGGGAATCCAGTTCTTTGGCCTTAAGTGCTGGGTCCCCGCTTCCGCGGGGACGAGCGGACAGAGGTTCGTTCGAATGCTGAAAGTCGAAAATCTCGACGTGTTCTACGGCGACGCCCAGGCGCTCGACGACGTTTCGCTCAAGATCGAACAGGGCGCGATCGTCGCCATTGTCGGCGCCAACGGCGCCGGCAAGACCTCGCTGATCCGCACTATTGCCGGCATGCACAAGCCGGCGCGCGGCCGTATTCTTTTTCGCGGCACCGATATCGCCGGCTGGCCTAGCCACAAAGTCTGCGATCTCGGCATCGGCCAGGTGGCCGAGGGCCGGCAGGTTTTTCCCTCGCTGTCGATTGCTGAAAATCTGGCCATGGGCGCGATGTTGCCGCGCGCCCAAAGCATGCGTGAGCGCAACCTCGATCACGTCTACGCGCTGTTCCCGGCTTTGGCCGAACGCAGCCACCAGCTCGCCGGCACGCTGTCCGGCGGCGAACAGCAAATGCTCGCCATTGGGCGCTGCCTCATGGGCGCGCCGGATCTGGTGATGTTCGACGAGCCGTCGCTGGGCTTGGCGCCCGCCGTCGTGCAGACGGTGCTGCGCTGTGTCCGCGACCTCAATCGCGAAGGTCTCACTTGCGTTTTGGTGGAGCAGAACGTGGCCGTCTCGCTCAAGCTCGCCAGCCGCGCCTATGTGCTCGAAAACGGCCGCGTCACACTGTCGGGCACCGGCGCGGCGCTTCTGGTCGACGACCGCGTGCGGCAGGCTTATCTTGGGCTTTAGTCTTTGATTTTAGTCGTGGGCTTTAGGCGTTGGCTTGGGTGCGCTGGCGCCGCATCAGGAAACCGAGCGCCGCGACCCGCGCACTCAACGGGCAATCGGGGAAGCTCGCGCGCAACAGCTTGAGCGCCTCGGCCTCGCTGGCCGGCGCGTACAGCATTACCTGTTCGGCCATGGCGGCCGGGTCGGCGACAGGCGCGAACACGCTGTGATCGGTACGGAAAATCTGGCCCATGCTCATTTTCCTTGCGGCATTGAATCGCAATTCGGGGCCCGGCTCTCACAATCTGCGGCGCAGCCATTAACAATTCGTTGATGCACGTCAACGGCCGCCACGCTACCGAACAAAGCAAAGCGGCCGGCGGTTCCATCCGCCGGCCGTTTTTTCAAACGGGTAACCGGATCGCTATTTCAGCGGCGGACCGATGGTGACGGTCAGCTTGCCGACGCCTTCGACCTCGCATTCGAGCTTATCGCCGACGACGGTGGCGGCGACGCCGGACGGCGTGCCGGTCATGATGATGTCGCCGGCCACCAATTCCACCATTTCCGACAGGTTGGAGATGATTTCCGGGACATTCCAGATCAACTGGTTGAGATCGCCGTCTTGGCGCAGCGTGCCGTTACACTTGAGCGTGATCTTGCCCTTCGTCGGATGTCCGGCCTCGCTCACCGGCTTGAGCGGGCCGCAGGGCGCCGAATGGTCGAAGGCCTTGCCGATCTCCCATGGCCGCTTCAGGTCGCGCGAGGCGATCTGCAGGTCGCGGCGGGTGAGGTCGATGCCGACGGCATAGCCCCAGATGCAGTCATTCGCTTTGGCCACGGGGATGTTGCGGCCGCCGCTCTTGAGCGCGACCACCAGTTCGACCTCGTGATGCATGTCCTTGGTCAGCGACGGGTAGGGCACGGTGCCGCCGTCCGGCACGATCGCGTCGGCGGGCTTGGCGAAATAGAACGGCGGCAGCCGCTCGTCCTGGCCCATCTCGCGGATGTGCTCGATATAGTTGCGGCCGACACACCAGATGCGGCGGACCGGAAAGACCTTGCTCGAGCCGGCGACCGCGATGGTCGCCTGGGGCGGCGGCGAAATGACGTAGTCCGCGCTCATGAGGATTTGCCTTTTGCGATGTGACGATGGCTGGAATGGCCGGCGGGCCCATCCGGTATCGCATTCCACGCGCCCGAACAAGGCGGAAAAAGCGAGCGGGTGATTTCCATTTCACCCGCTCGTCCCCGCGACCCGCCTCCGCTCGCTTCGCGAGCTTCGGCGCGTTTGCAGTCCGCCGAAGCGCGGAGCGCGAAGGCGGAAAGCGGGGACCCAGGAGCGAGATCGCTGAGGCTTCGGTTGTGAACCTGGATTCCCGCTTGCGCAGGAATGAGCGGAATTTAGCTTAGCGCCGACGCAGTCCTCAGGCGCCTATTGCACTACCGCTGCGACCGGCGCCGGGCTCTCCTGCTGCTTGAGCTGGAGCCGGTAGAACGAGGCATAGCGGCCGTTTTTGCGCAGCAGCTCCTCGTGGCGGCCGGATTCGACCACCTGGCCGTCTTCGATCACGTAGATGCGGTGGGCGTGCGACACCGTGTGCAGCCGGTGCGCGATCGCGACCGTGGTGCGGCCCTGGCAGAGATGCTCCATCGCCTCGCGCACCTGCAATTCGGATTCCGAATCGAGTGCGGCGGTGGCTTCGTCGAGTAGGATGATCGGCGCGTTCTTGATCAGCGCGCGCGCGATGGCGACGCGCTGGCGCTGGCCGCCCGACAGTTGCAGGCCGTGCTCGCCGACCGGCGTCTCGTAGCCGCGCGGGAACGTCATGATGAAATCGTGCGCGTAGGCGCCCTTGGCGGCGGCCACGATCTCCTCCTCGCTGGCGTCCGGTTTGCCGAAGGCGATGTTGTCGCGGATGGTGCCGCGGAACAGGAACACGTCCTGCCCGACATAAGCGAGGTGCCGGCGCAACGAGTGGCGCGAGACTTGGCGGATGTCCTGGCCGTCGACGGCGATCTGGCCGCGCTCGACGTCGTAGAAGCGCAGGATCAAATTGACGATGGTCGTCTTGCCGCTGCCGGAGGGACCGACCAGCGCGGTCAACTTGCCCGGCTCGGCTACGAAGGAAACGCCGCGCAACACCGCCTCGTCGTTGCGATAGGCGAAATGAACGTCGTCAAATTCCAGCCGCGGCGTCTTGATCGCGAGCGCCGGCTTGTCGTCGTCGGCCGGCTCGCTCGGCGGCGAGTCGAGCACTCCGAACAAAATGCGCACGCCGACCAGGCCGCTGTTGAGCTCGATGTTGAGGCGCGCCAGGCGCTTCGCCGGTTCATAAGCCAAGAGGAATGCGGCGATGAAGGAGAAGAACTCGCCCGGCGTCGCCCCGGTCGCGATCACGCGATAGCCGCCATAGGTGATGGCCATGGCGATGGCGATGCCGCCGAGCGTTTCCATCAGCGGCGAGGAGCGGCCGGAAACGCGCGCCAGCTTGTTGGCCTCGTGCTCGACCGCCGCGACGTTGCGGTCGAAGCGTTCGCGCATGGTGTCTTCCAGCGTGAACGCTTTGACGATGCGGATGCCCTGCAGCGTCTCCTGCAGCGTCTCGATGATACGGGTGCCGCCCATGAACTGGCTGTGCGCGATCCCTTTGACGCGGCGAATCAGCTTGCGCAGCACCAGCAGAGCCGGCGGCGCCACCACGAAGGCGAAAAACGACATCATAGGGTCTTTCACGACCATGACGGCGACCAGCCCGATCAGCGTCAGCAGGTCGCGGCCGAGCGAGGTGATCAGGAGGTTGATGACCTGCGTCGCCGCGGCGGCGCCGGCGGAGAGCCGCGCGATGAATTCGGTCGAGTGGCGGTCGGAGAAAAAGCCGATGCCCTCGTTGAGCAGTTTGGCGAACACACGCCGCTGGTTGTCGGCGACGATGCGGTTGCCGATCTGCGACAGCAATACGCTGTGGCCGTAGGTGGCAAGGCCCTTGGTGGCGAACAAGGCGACGGTGACGCCGCCGAGGATGAAGATGCCGGCGAGGCTCTTGTTGACGTAGGCCTCGTTGATGACGTTGCCGATCAGGTAGGCGCTGAACGCCGTGCAGCCGGCCGAGACCGCCATCAAGGTGAACCCGAGCGCGTATTTGCGCCAATGCACAAGGCCTTGTTCGGTCAGCAATCGCCGGATCAGGGCAAAAGTGCCGTAACGCTCGTCGTCGGCCGATGGCAAAGTATGGTCGTTCATCCGCCCTCTATCGGGGTCTGATTATGGCATAATTGAATGCTGGCTGGAGCAGGCGTTTCCTTGCCCGCTGACGGCGGAATTTTCAAGCCAAAACTTGTGAAATACGAAGTTTGCGCGCAAATCGGCCGCGCTCAGGCCGAGGCGTGTTCTTGCCGGCCTGGCAGCCGCCGTTCCCAGGCGAGCGCGTGGGCGACGATGGTATCGAGGTCTTCGAATTGCGGGCGCCAATCGAGCGTCGAGCGGATGCGCGAGACGTCGGCCACCAGCGCGGCCGGATCGCCGGGGCGCCGTCCGGCGATTTCGACTGGAAAATCCCGGCCGCTAGCGCGCCGCACCGCCTCGATCACTTCGAGCACCGAGGCGCCGTGTCCGTAGCCGCAGTTGAAGGTGGCGCTGGCGCCGCCGCGCCGCAGATAGGCGAGTGCCGCCGAATGCGCGCGCGCGAGATCGCTGACGTGAATGTAGTCGCGGATGCAGGTGCCGTCCGGCGTCGGATAGTCGGTGCCGAAGACGTCGATCTTGGCGCGCTTGCCGAGCACCGCTTCGCAAGCAACCTTGATCAGATGGGTCGCTGCCGGCGTCGATTGCCCGGTGCGCAGTTTCGGATCGGCGCCGGCGACGTTGAAATAACGTAAAACGACGAAGCGCAGCCCGTGCGCGGCGCCGGCATCGTGCAGCATGATCTCCGACATCAGCTTCGAGGTGCCGTAAGGCGAGATCGGCGCGGTCGGCGCATCCTCGCGCACCGGCACCGTCTCGGCATTGCCGTAGACGGCGGCGGTCGAGGAAAAGATGAACTGGCGCACGCCCGCCTTGATGGCGGTGTCAAGCAGCGCGCAGGTGTTCATGGTGTTGTTGCTGTAGTAGCCGAGCGGATCGCGCACCGAGTTCGGGCACCACGATCGAGGCGGCGAAATGGATGATGGCGTCGACGCGGTGGCGCGCGATCGTCTCTTCCACCAGCTTGCGGTCGCCGGTCGAGCCGACGACGAAAGGGACCTTGCCGGGGACCAGAAAGCGGAATCCGGTCGACAGGTTGTCGAGCACGACCACCGGCTCCCCGGCGTCGTTGAGCTCGTGCACCATGTGGCTGCCGATGTAACCGGCCCCGCCCGTGACCAGGATCGTCATGAACCGTATTCCTCGAATTTGCCGCGCGTTTTAACCGAATGACGGTGAAAGAGCACTTAGGCCGCGCGGCCGGCGGTCAGGGTTATGGCGGTCATGCTTAATGCTCGGTATATGAGCGCCACGCAGGGGCTTGAATGGCCGATATCCTATTCATCAAGACGTCGTCGCTCGGCGATGTGGTCCACCACATGCCGGCGCTGAGCGAGGCGCGCAAGGCGCGCCCGGACGCGTCCTTTACCTGGCTCGTCGAGGAAGCCTTTGCCCCGCTCGTCGCCTTGCACCCGGCGGTCGGCGAGGTCGTTCCGGTCGCCTGGCGGCGCTGGCGAAGCTCGCTGCTGTCGCCGGCAACCCTCGGCGAGATTGCCGGCAGTCTGCGGGCCATCCGGGCGCGGCGCTACGACATCATCGTCGACAGTCAGGGCCTGTTGCGCAGCGCCGTTATCGCCCGCTTCGCGCGCGGACGCCGCCACGGCTACGATGCGGCGAGCATCCGTGAGCCGCTCGCCGCGATGTTCTACGACGTGCGCCACAATGTCAGCCGCGCGCTGCATGCGGTCGAGCGCAACCGTATGCTCAGCGGCCTTGCGCTTGGCTATTCGCCGCAGGGCGCGCCCGATTTCGGCCTCGACCGCGCGCGCTTTGCCGGGGGCGGTGAGCGCTATGCCGTGCTGCTGCACGCGACCGCCGAGCCGCGTAAGCTGTGGCCGGAAGAAAACTGGATCGCGCTCGGCAAAGCGCTTGGCGATCTCACCTTGATCCTGCCCTGGGGCACAGAAGCCGAGCGGGCGCGCAGCGAGCGGCTGGCCGCGGCGCTGCCGCGCGCGCGTGTGCCCGAACGGGCGCCGCTCGACGCGGTGGCGCGGCTGATTGTGGGCGCGCAATTCGTCATCGGCGTCGATACCGGGCTGATGCATTTGGCCGCCGCGCTCGGCGTGCCGCTGGTGGCGATATTCGCCGGCAGCAAGCCCGGCCTTACCGGCCCGGTCGGCAGCGGGCCAATCGCGGTGCTGGGGGCGCAGGGGACGCCGCCGTCGGCGGAAGAAGTTATCGCGGCGGCGCGGGCCGTCGTGCGCTGATTTTTTACAGGTGCCTTATGCGAACGAAATCGCCGATCCGGCTGCTCGCGGCGCTCGCTCTTCTGGTCTGCGCCGCTGCGCCCGCGATCGCGCAGGCCGCCGATGCTGACGCGGCATTGTTGAGCGAGGTGCGCCGCACCTTCACGCTGCACGGCAAGCCGATCCCGCCCGAAGTGTTCCGCGATTTCGGCGACGGCGATATCGCCGATTCGGGTTCGATCTGGGCTACCGTCGACGTCGAGGCGGCCGTCGGCAGCAATCTCTACGCCGACGACATCAAGAAAGAGGGCCACTGGCTCAGCCAGAAGAAAGCAAACGCGAGCATCAATGGTAGCGAGGAGACCGGCTACACGTTCATCGGCGCGACGGACAGTGGATTGCTGGTCGCACTTGCCAGTTACAACGGCGGCGGTTCCGGCACCTTTTATACGCTGCACATCTTGGACGTCGGCGTGGCTCGCGCCTTCGACCTCGACGGCAAGCTTTATCGGCGCATCAATCTCACCGTGCTGCGCAGCGTCGCGCTCGGCGACCGCTGGGACGGCGAGGTGAACATCGCGCATAATTCGGTGCGCGTCGTTACCACGCGCCGTGGGCCCGCCGATGCCGGCGCGCGGACGACAAAAACGATTGCGGTGGAAAGACCTTGAACGTTCGCTGCGTATAGAGGGCAACAAAAGATGCCGACGACAAGGCTTGAAGCGTTCAGCGATGGCGTGCTGGCCATCATCATCACCATCATGGTGCTTGAGCTGAAGGTGTCGCACGGCGAGGACTTGAGCGTGCTGCAGCCGTTGCTGCCGGTTTTCTTCAGTTACGTCTTGAGCGTTGTCTATATCGGCATCTACTGGAACAATCATCATCACATGCTGCATGCCGTGAAGCGCATATCCGGCGGCGTGCTCTGGACCAACCTGCATTTGCTGTTCTGGCTGTCGTTGCTGCCGTTCGTTACCGGCTGAATGGGCGAGAATCATTTCGCGCGGCCGCCGACGGCGCTTTACGGCGGCGTGCTGCTGATGGCGGCGATCGCCGACCAGATTCTCGTCGTCACGATCATCAGGGAAGAGGGTCCGGACTCGCTCCTGGCGAAGGCGGTCGGCAGGGATTTCAAGGGCAATCTATCGGCCGTCGCCTATGTCGTGGCGATCGTGCTTTGCTTTGTCTTCGAGCAGTGGGCCGCCCAGGCAATCTACGTTCTTGTCGCGCTGGTGTGGCTGGCACCCGACAAACGAATCGAGAGGGTGCTGCCGCCGTCGTATTAGGGCGTGCACTCATAAAATAGGCCGCGTGTCCGCCGCCAATAAGCGACATTGAACCGCCGTCCTATGCATCAGCGCCTTAGAATTGACTTGAGCAAAAACGCGTCACTTGGATGTTGTGACCGTCTTATGCAATTGGCTGAACGTGATTTGGCAACGACCGGTTTTGGACCAGCTAAAGACATCAGCAAAACGACAGTTCCACATAATTTCTTTTGCCGGATAGTCGTAGCGACCACAGACCGGCACCGCCAATGTTTCATCGATACCGGTAATCGCGACGCATATCTCCGCGTTTTGTAGGGTGAGGTCCTCGTAAGTCAGCCCCCATAGCGGACTCGATTTGTCGATCCGGTGCATTAGCGTCCAGGTCAGCGTCCAGTACGGGGTTCGGTGCCGCACAAGTTTAATATCTTCAAATCGTCGCGTGACCGAACCCGAAGCATCATGTACGTCATGCGCCAGCATTACCGTCGCTTCCGCATCGATAACGAAATTTTTGCGCTGATTGGCGACGCGCATCATCAAAGTTGCTTCTTCGCCGGCAGCGCTGATGACCGCTTTCTGGCTGAATACGATGCCGGCCTTCGGACGTGAAAAACGCGCGAATACAAGACTGGTGATAAAGGCAATCATCACCATGCCGCACATCACCTCGCCTGTCCCGAGGATATCCGCGTAGAACGTTACCGCATGCACGTCGCGGTAACCTTGTGCAGCCATGGCATGTACGCTGAAGAAAAACACATCGGCAAATGAGCCAGGGCGAGCGTTAGCGAGGCTTCCCGGCACGATGAAATAAAGAAACCCAAAAACAACATTGAAGGCCACGTAGGCCGCCGCCAGGATGGCGAAGAAAGCGGGCCAGTTGGCCGCCATAATGTGGTGATAGATGTCAAACCCCGCGACTTGGCGATGCGCGAGTCGCTGCAATTCGTCCATTTCACGTGAACTGGGGATACGTCTTGCCGGCGCTGTTGCAGCCTGATTTTCTGACATACCCCACTCCTGTGTCTAGGTTTTGCCGGCACCGCTAAATAGAACTTGAGCATGGTCGCATATCAATGGGGCAGTTGCATCCAAAGGCCCGCTTCGGGTCTAAAGCCGACAAACCGACAGGTCCGCGCAATGTCCGCTTCACCCCCGATAGATGGGCATCGAGCGGAATATCCAAGGCAGTATTTGGGTCGTCGTTTATGAGTCCACGCCCTACCGTCGCCGGTAGTGCGATTCACGCCGCGCCGGCGCGTAACAGATCGTGGATGTGGATGACGCCGACCGGCTTGCCGGCCTCGACCGCGAACAGCGCGGTCACCTTCGTCGAATTGAGCAGCTCAAGCGTTTCGCTGATCAAATGATCGGGCCGCACCGTCTTCGGCGCCCGCGTCATCACGTCGTCGACGCGCGCATCGAGCAGGTCGTTGCGCATATGGCGGCGCAGGTCGCCGTCGGTGATGATGCCGACCAGCCTGCCGCCCGCATCGGTGATGCCGACGCAGCCGAAGCCCTTGGCCGACATCACCAGGATGGCCTCCGACATGCGCGTGCCGAGCGCGGCGAGCGGCACGGCCTCGCCCGTGTGCATGAACTCGCGCACTGTTTTGAGCAGCGCGCCGAGCTTGCCGCCCGGGTGCAGCAAGCCGAAATCGACCGCCGTGAAGCCGCGGCTTTCCAACAGCGCGATGGCCAGCGCATCGCCGAGCGCGAGCTGTATCAGCGAGGAGGTGGTCGGCGCCAGATTGTGCGGACAGGCCTCGCGCGCCTGCGGCAGCGCCAGCACCACGTCGGCGGCGTTGGCCAGCGTCGAGTCGGCATTGGCGGTCATGGCGATCAAGCCGATGCGAAAGCGGCGCGAATAATCGGTGAGGTCTTTGAGCTCCGCCGTCTCGCCCGACCACGACAGCGCAATGATGACGTCGTTATTGGCGATCATGCCGAGGTCGCCGTGGCTCGCTTCGCTCGGGTGCACGAACAGCGCCGGCGTGCCGGTGGAGGCAAAGGTCGAGGCGATCTTGCGCCCGACATGGCCGGACTTGCCCATGCCGGTGACGATGACGCGGCCTTGCGCGGCGCGGATCAGCTCGACGGCGGCGGCGAAGGTCGCGCCGAGCCCGTCGCGTAGCGCGGTGGCGAGCGCGTCGATGCCGCCGCCTTCCGCGTCGAGCGTGCGCAAGGCGGACTCGATCGCGGGCTGGGCGCGGTCGCTGTTCATATTGGCTGGCTTCGGCTTAGCCATATTCGCATCCTTTTTCTTGCGGCTTAGATAGCACGGAAAGTGCGGCGCGTCAGGCTTTCGGCAGGCCGACCGTCAATGCCGCGGCTATGCCGGAATCACAGGCTTTTACGAAGCACCTCGCGCACGGCGGCCAGCACGGTCTCGACCGCGACGTCGGCGGTGCGGCGGTGGGCGACTGCGTCGTTGCCCTCGGCTCGCGCGCGCGCTCGTGCGGCGTCGTTGCCGGGCGGCTCGAGGATGGCGGCGATCGGATTGAGCGGCTTCCAGTGCCAGGGGCTGGTCGGGCCGAAAATCGCAACGGTCGGCGTGCCGATCGCCGCCGAGACGTGCATCAGTCCGGAATCGTTGGTGACGGCGGCGTCGGCGGCGGCGAGCGCCAGAATGGCGTCGCGCAGATCGTTGCCGGTGAGATCGCGCACGCTGGCGCCGCCGGCCACCGCGATCTCTTTGGCGAGCGGCGTCTCGTTCTGTCCGCCCAGCACCCAGACTGTCGCGCCGTCAGCGGCGAGCGCGCGCGCCAGCACCGCGTAATGACCGGGCGGCCAGGCCTTGCCTTCGCCGACCGCGCCGGGCGACAGCGTTACAATCGGCCGCGTGTCGCTCGCGAGTCCGCGCTGCGCGCGCCAGCGCGTGACGTCATCGGGCGGCACCTTCAACTCGGGCAGCGGCCATTCATTCGGCAACACCGCGCCATTCGGCAAAGCCAGCGCGCCCATCTGGTCGATCATGCGCGGCAGCTTGCGTTCGCCCCACCGCATGTCGTTGATGAGACCGAAACGCAATTCGCCGGCAAAGCCGGTGCGCAGCGGAATGCCGGCCATGAACGGCGCCAGCGCCGCCTTCCACTTGCGCGACATCACCAGCGCTTGCCTGTAAGGATTCTCACGCAATTTGGCGGCGAGCTCGCGTTGCTGTGCCATGCCGAGCCGCCGTCGTGGCAGGTCAGCGACTATCGCCTGGCGCACGCCCGGCATGTAGTCGGCGAGCGGCGCGCACAGCAAACTGCTGACAATGTCGACCGGCCGCTGGGCTTCTTGCGCGCGCAACAGCTTCACCACCGAATGGCAGCGCACGAAATCGCCGATCCAGACATAGGGAACGATCAGGATCGGGCTTGGCGGTCGGGTTAAGTCTTGGCTCATTCGGTCGGCGCCGCAGCCCCTCGTGCATCTATTTCGGTCGCGCCGGACAGGCGTTAGCCTGCGGGGCCTAAGCCTGTCCAGCCACGATTTTTACCGTCTCCTGAGCCATTTACGGGAGGATACGCCCTAACATTGCGCCGGTCCCCGGACTGGGGCAAAGCTTTGCCGGGACGAAGGATTAGGCATGTTTTTGGTCACCGGCGGGGCCGGGTTCATCGGATCGAACGTGGTGGCGAGCCTCAACGAGGCGGGCGCGAGCGACGTCGTGGTCAACGATCTGCTCGGCAAGGACGACGCCAAATGGCGTAATCTGGCCAAGCGCCAGGTGGCCGACCTGGTGCCGCCGGCCGAATTGATGGCCTGGCTCGACGGCCGCAAGCTCGACGCCGTCATCCACATGGGCGCCATCTCCGACACCACCGCGACCGACGGCGACCTGGTGATGGAGAACAATTTCCGCCTGTCGCTGCGTTTGCTCGACTGGTGCACGGCGACCCGCACGCCGTTCATCTATGCCTCATCGGCGGCGACCTATGGCGACGGCGCCGCAGGCTTCGACGACGGTTGGTCGCTCGACGCGCTACGCAGGTTCAAGCCGATGAACCTCTACGGCTGGAGCAAGCATCTGTTCGATCTTGCGGTGGTCGACCGCTACGTCAAAAAGCAAAAGCTGCCGCCGCACTGGGTCGGCTTGAAGTTCTTCAACGTCTACGGTCCGAACGAATATCACAAAGGTCACATGGCGAGCGTGCTGGCCAAGGTGTTCGACGAGGCCAAAGCGGGCAAGCCGGTGCGGCTGTTCAAGTCGCATCGCGAGGGCATCGCGGACGGCGACCAGCGGCGCGACTTCATCTATGTCGACGACGCCATTGCCGTGCTGCGCTGGCTGCTCGACGCCAGTTCGGTCAGCGGCATCTTCAACGTCGGCACCGGCAAGGCGGAAAGCTTTCGCGACATGATCGCCGCCATGTTCAAGGCGCTCGGCCGGCCGGCCAATATCGAATATATTGACATGCCCGACGCGATCCGCGGCCAGTACCAGTATTTCACGGAAAGTACGGTCGAGAACCTGCGCCGCGCCGGTTATAACGCCGGCTTCACCCCGCTCGAGACCGCCGTCGGCCAATACGTCACCGGCTATCTCGACCGGGACGACAGGTACAGATAACCATGCATTGCTTGTCGCGAAAAAACTATCCGTTCGTCCCCGCGCAAGCGGGGACCCAGTGGCCAAACGAATCGGCGCCTGCATTCGTGACTCTGGATTCCCGCTTAGGCGAGCGAACGCTCGCCGTTCGGCGAGCTATGCGCGGGAATGAGCGGAGATAGAGATGTTCGACTTCGACAAACATCTTACAGACCTGACCGAGCAGACCGTGCTCTGCATCGGCGATCTCATGCTGGACGAATTCGTCTACGGCGAGGTGTCGCGCATTTCGCCGGAAGCGCCGACGCCGGTGATCGCGGTCAAGCGCACCGAGGTGATGGTCGGCGGCGCCGGCAACGTGGCGCGCAATCTGGTCGGGCTCGGCACGCGCTGTATTTTCATCGGCGTGGTCGGCGACGACGAGGCCGGCCGCGCGCTAAGCGATGCACTGGCCACCCATCCGTTGATCGAATTCCATCTGGTGGTGGACGCAGCGCGGCAGACCACGCGCAAGGTCCGCTTTGTGTCGGAGCATCACTCCACCCACATGCTGCGCGCCGATTGGGAAATGGCCTCGGCCGTCGATGCGGCCAGCGAGGACGCGCTGATCGGCCACGCCATCAAGGCGATGCCGCGCGCCGGCGCGGTGGTGCTGTCCGATTACGCCAAGGGCGCGCTTACCCCGCGCCTCATCCGCGCCGTTATCGATGCCGCCAACAAACTTGGCAAGCCGGTGATTGTCGATCCTAAGGGCCGCGACTACGGCATCTATCGCGGCGCCACCCTGATCACGCCGAACCGCCAGGAACTCGCCGATGCGACCAACTCGCCGACACAGACCGACGACCAAGTCGCGGCGGCGGCGGCCGAACTCGGCCGCGAACTCGGGACGCAAGCCGTACTGGTGACGCGCAGCGAGGCCGGCATGACGCTGGTGGGCGAGGGCTCGGCCATCCACGTTCCGGCCTATCCGGTGCGCGTGCGCGATGTTTCCGGCGCCGGCGACACGGTGGTGGCGGTGGTCGCCGCCATGCTGGCGATGCGCGCCGATTTCGAATCCGCCATGCGCGCGGCCAATGCCGCGGCGGCGGTGGTGGTGGGAAAACGCGGCACTGCGACTCTGTCGGTCGCCGAATTGCGCTCGCGCATTCTGCCGGCATCGACGCTCGCGGCCGAGGAGAAGATCGTGTTCGACTGGGCGCTGCTCGACGATCATCTCGCCGACTGGCGGCGGCAGGGCCTGCGCGTCGGATTCACCAACGGCTGCTTCGATCTGCTGCACCCCGGCCACGTCAAATTGCTGGCCGCCGCGCGTGCGGCCTGCGACCGATTGGTGTTGGGTTTGAACGGCGATGCTTCCGTCACGCGGCTCAAAGGCGAGGGGCGTCCGGTGCAGGGCGTGCAGGCGCGCGCCGAAGTGCTGGCCGCGCTCGAAGCCGTCGATCTCGTCGTCGTGTTCGACGAGGATACCCCGGAAAAGCTGATCGCGCGCGTGAAGCCGATGGTGCTGGTCAAAGGCGGCGACTATACGCGCGAGCAGGTGGTCGGCCGCGAGATCGTCGAGGCGCTGGGCGGCGAGATCGTGCTCGTCGATCTGGTGCCGGGCCATTCGACCACCTCGATGGTCGAGCGCAGCCGCGCGCCCAAGCGGCGCTAAGGCGCGCTATCTCGCTTGATCGGTTTGCTCTCCGGCGGTTGCCAGCCTTGCGTCTCTTCGTAGCGCTTGGCGTAGCGATAGAACGTTCCCTCGAAATTTCCCATCGCGATGACGAAGCCGGCCCAGCCGTCGATGAACCCGAGCTTGAAGATGTAGTGCTTGAGGAACGACCACGCGCCGTGGCTGAGCGCGCTCGCCATCGACACGCGTTTGTGGGCGAGCTTCGGCACCCCCAGCGAAGAATAGCGGTTCATCTTCCGGATGACTTCTTCCAGATTGCGGAAGGGGATTTGCCAGATCGCGTTGGTCAGGGTGCCGGCCGGTTTGCCGTTCAAGATTTCATAGCCTTCGTGCACCGGCTCGAGCGTGTAGCGCATCGCGCCTTTACGGAAGAACTGCGGCTGGCGAAAGTTTGGATACCAGCCGGAGCCTTTGATCCAGCGTCCCATCATGTAGCTGCGCCGCGGGACCAAATAAATGTCGTGCGGCGGCGAGCCGGCCAGCAGGCTGAGGATTTCGTCGCGCACTTCCTCGGTGCAGCGCTCATCGGAATCCAGGCTGAAAATCCAGTCATGCGTGCAAGCCTCGATGGCGCGGTTGCGGAGATCGCCGAAGCCGTTGAACGGCACCTGCACCACGTGGGCGCCGAGCGTGGTGGCGATCTCGACCGTGCGGTCGGTGCTGAAAGAGTCGACCACCACGACTTCGTCGGCCCAAAGCACGGTCGACAGCGCCGCCTCGATTTTCTCGGCCTCGTTATAGGTCAGGATATAAACTGATATCTTCTGCATGGTCCGGTGCTTGGCCGTTAATGGCTTGGCGCGACCTTCATAACATTGTCCGATGGGCGCGCCCTAGGGGTTTGTCGGCAAAGGCAAGTTCAGCTAAAGCGTCCAGCAAGAGGGTGCCCGTGTCCGACCTGATTTCCGTCATCGTGACCACGTATAACCGCGAAGACGCGCTCGATGCGGTGTTGCGTTCGCTTGCCCGCCAGAGCGAGCGGAATTTCGAGGTCGTGGTGGCCGACGACGGTTCGGCCGAGGCGACCGCTGCCGTGATCGATGCCTGGAATGGGAAAGTCGGCCGCCGGCTCGACCGCGTCTGGCATGAAGATCGCGGCTTCCGCGCCGCGGAAATCCGCAACCGCGCAATTCTCGCTGCGCGCGGCGCCTACTGCATATTCCTCGACGGCGACTGCATCGCGCGGCCGGATTTTGTCGCGATCCATCGCCGCTTATCGGAACCGGGCTGTTTCGTCACCGGCAATCGGATTTTGCTGTCGCGCGGCCTGACGGAAAATGTATTGCGCGGCAAGCTCACGCCGGAGATATGGCCCCTCAGCCGCTGGCTGGCGGAGCGCCAGCGCGGCGGCATCAACCGCCTGTCGGCGCTGCTGCGCCTGCCGCTGGGGCCGCTGCGGCGACTGCGGCAGCGACAGTGGCAGGGTGCGCGATCTTGCAATTTGGCGATCTGGCGCGCCGATCTCGATCGTGTCGACGGCTTCGACGGCGACTACAGCGGTTGGGGCAAGGAAGATTCCGACATCATCGTGCGGCTGCTGCATGCCGGCGTGCGGCGCAAGGATGGCGCGTTTGCGACTGGCGTGCTGCATTTGTGGCATGCCGAAGCCGAACGCGGACGGTTGGCGGAGAATGAACGGAAGCTGTCGGACAGCCTCGCCAGCGACCGCGTGCGCGCACGGCGTGGATTGTCGGCGCTGCGCTCCGTTTCATCGCCCACTTTCGCAGGGTGAACGATGGCCGCCCCTCCCATTGCATCAGGAGTTCACCTCTCGCGGCTGAGCAAAATCGCCGACGGTCTCGCCGTCGCTGTTGCGGTGTCGGTGCCTTGGTCGACGTCGGCGACCAGCATCTTGCTGGTGCTGTGGCTGATCGCGCTGATACCGACGCTCACGTGGAGCGATGTGCGCCGACAACTGACGACCGCCGTCGGCGGCTTGCCGGTTCTGCTCTTTCTGTTTGGCGCTGTTGGCGTGCTGTGGGCGGACGTGGCGTGGCATGCGCGCTGGGGCGGGCTGGATGGCTTTGCGAAGCTGCTGGTGATTCCGCTGCTGATGGCGCAGTTCCGCCGTTCCGACGGCGGGCATCGGGTGTTTATCGGCTTTCTGATCGCCTGCGTGGCACTGCTGATCGCATCTTGGATCGTGACGATTTGGCCGAATATCCCTAAAGCCTCGCGCGATAATGGAGCCCTGGTCAAAGGCTATATTGTGCAGAGTGTCGAGTTCACCATTTGCGCGGCGGTGCTGCTCGATGTCGCCGTCGCGAAATTGCGCATGCGCGAGTGGACTGCTTCGGTGGCTTTAGCCGTTTTGGCCTTGGCGTTTCTCGGCGATATTTTCTTCATCACCACCGGCCGTACGGCGCTGGTCATCATTGCGGTGCTTGCCGTGCTTTACGGAATTCGGCATTCCGGTTGGAAGGGCGTTTTCGGCGCCGTGGCGGCAGTGTTAGCCGTTGCCGCCATTGTCTGGTCGCTTTCGCCCTATTTGCGGGAGCGCGTGACGGGGATTTACACGGAAACTGAACTCTATGAACTGCAAAATAAGGACACCTCGTCGGGGGAACGCATACAATTCTGGAAGGGATCGCTCCGCTCGATGGATAACGCTCCGCTCCTTGGGCATGGGACCGGTTCGATCACCGACCAGCTCCGGCGCGCTTCGGAAGGGCAACCTGGCGCGCATGGTGCCGTTCCAATAATTTCAACAAATCCCCACAATCAAACCTTCGCTGTCGGCATTCAGCTTGGCCTTGTCGGAATTGCGGTGTTGTGGGCGATGTGGATATCCCAGGTGACGTTTTTCTGGGAAAATGGACCGCTAGCGTGGATCGGCTTGGTCGTCGTGACGGCGAATATCGTCGGCTCGCTGTTCAATTCCTTCATTTTCGATTTCACCGAGGGCTGGCTCTATGTGGTCGGCGTCGGTGTGGCGGCGGGCATGCTGCAGCGGGCGCATAATGCGGCACCGGGTCGCGGCGACGCAGCCGCCGCCAGCGCAGCGCCAGGGCCATGAATCGGCTCGATCTTCCGGCCCGGCCGCGCATTCTGGTGATCGCCTTGCGCCGGCTTGGCGATGTGCTGCTCGCCACGCCGCTGGTCCGCAGCCTGCGGCGCGCCTGGCCGCAAGCGCGGATCGACGCCTTGGTCTTCGCCGACACCGCTGGGATTTTTGAGGGTAATCCCGATCTCGACGCGGTCATAACCATTCCGCAGCAGCCGTCGATGGCGCAGACGCTTCGCCTCGGCGCATCGCTGTTCCGCCGTTACGACCTCGCGATCTCCACGCAAAGCGGCGACCGCCCGATCGGCTTTGCGATTATAGCCGGGCGCGCACGCGTGGCGCCGGTGGCGGCGACCCGCAATGGCCGCCTGAAGCGCGCGTTACTCCATCGGAGCGTCGCCGCCACGCCCGGCCTGCATCGGGTCGAGGAAATGCTACGGCTTGCCGACGTGCTCGGCATTGCGCGTGTGCCGGAGGTCGTTTGCCCGCGCGCCACCGAGCCGGGCGAACGGCCAACCGGCCCCTATGCGGTGATCCATGCGGCGCCGATGTTTCGTTACAAACAATGGACCGCGCGCGGATGGCTTGAGCTTGCCGATGCGCTCGCCGCGCGTGGGCTGACGGTGGTCGCGACCGGCGGTCCGGCCGAGGCCGAGCGGCGTTATCTCGACAAAGTATGGAGCGGGGCCGCGGTCATGCGGCGCGACGGCCAACTCGCCTGGCCGCAACTCGCCGGCTTGCTGTCGCAAGCGCGCGTCTATGTCGGCCCCGATACGTCGGTCACTCATCTCGCCGCTGCCGCTGGCTGTCCGACGGTTGCGCTCTATGGGCCGACCGATCCGAGGTTATGGGGGCCCTGGCCGGTGGGCGGCATGGATAAAAGCTGGGCGGCATCAGGCAACATTCAGCGCCGCGGCAATGTCTGGCTGGTGCAAAATCCGCTGCCGTGCATGCCATGCCAGCTCGAAGGGTGCGAGCGGCGGCTCGAGAGTTACAGCCAATGCCTCGATGAACTGTCGCCACAGCAAGTCATCGCTGCGGTGGATCAGGCGCTACGATAATTCAATAGCGGATTACGCTTCTTGCCATCCGGAATTTTCCGGGTGCCGCTTGGCTGCGCCAAGTAGCCACGCGGTAATAGACTATCGCCACAAGATCGATACGGGGGGCGACCGCGCCCTTCTTTTGCCGCCCTCGACCGGCGATTTTACGGGGTTTTTCCCAATCGGATGGGGGGATATTGACGCGAGGGCTAATCGAAATTCAGGATTTAAGTTCGGAGAATTACGGAATTTTTCGGGTGACGAATCATCTTTGGGCGCGGCACCTTCGATCCACAAAATCTTTAATACTTCATTAAGATAAACGCTTGATTAACGCGGGTGTGCTTAGCTCGCGGGCATGAGCAGAACCTGTAATACATGTCAGCACCTCAAGCGGTCCGAGATTGACCGCCGCCTCGCCACGGGCGAGCCGTCGGCGCGGGTCGCGCGCGACTATGACCTGAACGTATCGAGCCTGCATCGGCATCGGACGAATTGCCTCAAACTCGCATCCTCCAACGCCATCATGAAAGACGTAGCCCGCGGCAGTGCTGCGGTCGCGCTACTGCCGTCGAAAGAGACACTCGGTAATGCCTACGCATCCCTACAGGTCCGCATTGATGAAATCGTAGCGCAGGCGCAGCAACAGGGATCGCTCAATGTTGCGATCTCGGGACTAAATTCAATCCGTCAAACGTTAGACAGTCTTGCGCGACTAGCCGGGCATACCGGCGGCGCTCAGGTCAATGTCGCCGTGCAAACCAATGTCAACGTCAACCTGGTGCAGATCGCCGAGCGTCTGATTAAACACTTCGACCATGAACCAGAACTCAAAGCGAGGATCGCGCAAGCATTAGTGGAGATTGATGATGAACAATGTGCGTGAGATTGCTTATCGGCTCGATCCGGTGCTGTGGGTGCGCGAAATCCTAAACACGACGCCGGCAGCTTGGCAGGAGACGTTTCTGCGCGCCCCGCTAGGGGCATCTATTCTGGCTTTGACGGCGCGCCAGTGTGGCAAAACGACTGCTGCGGCGTGGGCGATGGCACATGCAGCGGTGTTTATGCCTGGGTCCCTGTCGGTGGTCGCCTGCCCCGCGCAACGTCAAAGCGCCGAAGGGGTCCGCCGGGTGCGCGAGGTGCTGTTAAAGTGTGGTGCTAAACTCACCAGCGATAATGTTTATGGCCTCGAACTAGAGAACAATTCCCGGGTCGTAGGCCTCCCGGGCAGCGACGATTCAATCCGCGGGATGACAGTGGATGCATGGATCGTGGCCGATGAAGCCGCACGTCTCACCACCGACCTGATTTCCGCTTTGCGACCGATGCGCGCGCGAAAACCGGACACACGGTTCGCCATGCTGTCCACTGCGTGGAGCCTCGCTGACCCGTTCTGGAACGCGTGGTCGAGCGAGGACACTTCGTGGATCCGGCTGCGCGCGACCGCCGACGTGAACCCGATTTATACCGACGAATTTCTAGAGCAAGAGCGTCTTGCTCTTGGTGATGCTGCGTTCAAGCGCGAATATTTCGGAGTTCCGACGGGTGCGGGCACAAGTCCGTTCACCTGGGCTTTGTTTGAAAAAATAACGCGTTCGCACATTCCCACTGTACCTCCTGGCTCGGCATTTTGCCCGCCCGAGCCGGAGCCTGCAAAACCTGCGGCAAATCCGTTCCAACATCTGAGAAAAGGATTAATCCAATGATCGCAGTCAACCGCGACGACCCCAGCACATGGCTGGACATAAAACCAATCATCATTGCCCACGATGTGGCGCGCAGCCGTGACCGCTCAACTGCCGTTGTTGGCGGGTTGAGTTATTATCAGCCTAAGCTGTTTGGCATAGCGCATCTCGAAGAACTCCCCCTCGGTCTAGCGGGATCCGAGCGGGCCAACGCGCTGGCGGCAGTGGATCGGCGCTATTACTCCGATTGTCTGATCGTCGCTGATCTGAGCAATGACGCAAGCTATGCCGAAGATTTATTTTACACGTTTGGGTGCAGAGTTATCGGTGTTCATATTACGTGGCATGGTAACGGAATGGAGTTTGAGCGCCGACGGGTGGCAGGCGGGGTCATTTGGGTCTATTCCATCGGCCGCACCACTTTGATTGAGAAATATCTAGCCGAAATGGAACGCGGTGATATGCGGATCGTCAATAATGAGGGGAGCCGCCGGGCTTTTCAGCAATTGGCTGATCTCGAAGTCGTGGATAAGGAGACCGGTCGTTTCTATAACTGTGTGAGCGGGCGACATGATGATCTGGGGATTTCTTGCGCCATGCTGGCGTGGGCGGCACGTCATCCGCATCTACCGAACTGGGTTCGGATCTACGAGCAATCGCGGATCATCCGCAAGCCAAAGCCCAAAGTGAGTTGGGCGGCATGGACGTAAGCATGGCCATTGTGGTCATCTGCTTTTTCGCCCCAAATTTATCATTGCCCCGTATTCCTGGTTCCCTTTTGTCATTTGATGTTTTCTGTCAGGCCTTTGCCAGCGCTCGCTCAACTGCCTGTGGCTCGCGCTCGATGATGGTAAGATATGCGCGCGCAGTGATGTCGGGCGTTGATCGTCCCTGTTCCCAATCTCTAACGCGCGCCAGTGTCAGGCGATACCGAATGGCAAATTCCTCCTGCGTCATATTCAGCCGTCTACGGACCGCGCGCACATTTATTTTCGGCGGAATATGGATCTTATAGCTTTGCGGATTAGCCTCACCGCGCGCGATCTTGCGAGCTTCTTTAGCGGATTGGATCAGTCGTTTTCCTAGGCTGCTCATGGGTTCCGGACCTCTAATTCTTAATCACCGTTTCAACGTCGCCACCTTTTTTCTTACGCCTGCCCGATATTCCTCCGCATAACCCGCCATCGCTTTTTTAAGTTCGTTTTGTTCGCTCTTCGATAGATCGGACCGCTCGCCCTTATTAATCAGCGCAAGCAACACCACCGGCACATCGTTTGCGGCGTAGTAATGAACCGTCCGATACCCGCCGCGCTTGCCCTTTCCTTTCCCGGCAAAGCGGATTTTGCGGCAACCGCCCGTTCCAGGCATGACGTCCCCGAGCATTGGATTCTCCGAAATTGCAACGACGATCAGCTGTTGATCGTCCTCGGAAAGTCCAGCGGCGCGGGCGTCATTTAGAAATGTTGGCGTGCGGATGACGCTATGCATTTTATATACTACGGAGTTTCCGTAGCGTATTCAATTAGCCCGGTAAAATATTCTTGACTACAAACTGAGGGCTTCAGGGCCCGGATGAATTCTCACGTCGACCGGGGCCTTCGCGATCCGGCCCTGGGTAAGGGTGCGGCAAGACGGATACCGGGTCGATCTGTGGGCGACCCGATGAATTCGATACCAGCAGCTTCTAGAGCGGCCTTCACATCGAGCAGCGTTGACGAACGGCTTGGAGGGATATCGTCCACTGCCTCGAAACGCTTGATAGTTCTGGCCGTTATGCCGGCTTTTTTGGCCAGCTGCTCCGTTGTCCAGCGCAGAGCATTTCGGGCCGAGCGGATTTGCGTGCCTGTAATCATTTGACAAATACTATATTGTCACCTTTGGTGACATTAATGTCCCCATTAGGGACTAAGACCGGTTGAGCATAGCAACACAGGAGTTCCTGCATGAATCTCAAATCTGCCGCCATCCACTATCGCATCACCTGCGACCGCATCGGGCAAAGAACCCCGAAACCGAAGGCCAAATGCTGTACCTGAAGCGTTGCCCGAAGCCGCATGGGTGTCCAGTCACTTCGAGCTGAGGCAGGGGAGAACACCATGAACCTGGAATTTGCCGCCACCACCTACCGCGCCCTGCGCGATCGCATCCGGGCGCACGACCCCCAGATCGACGAGCAGACGTTGGCCGATACGGTCGAGGGGCTGACCGATGTGCATGAGATCCTGGCGGCTGTTATCCGGGCGGCGCTGGCTGATGAGGCCCTGACCACGGGGCTCAAATGCCGGATCTCCGACATGCAGGGACGGCTGGACCGGCTGCAGGAGCGGGCCGCCAAAAGGCGTCAGATCGCCAAGGACGCGATGGTCGAGCTGGATTTGAAGAAGCTGACGGCGCCGGATTTTACCGCGTCTATTCGGCCCGGATTGCCCGCTTTGGTGGTGCTCAACGAGGATGCCGTGCCGAAGACCTATTGGGAACCGGGCGAGCCGCGACTGCGGCGACAAATCCTGGCTCACGATCTTAAAGGGGGTGCCGAGATCGCCGGTGCCACCCTCTCCAATCCGGAACCGGTTTTGAGCGTGAGGACACGGTAATGGGCTTCTCAGTAAAGCAGGTGAAGGCGCTGCGGCGCGGCCCCGATCACCGCCATATCCGCACGCGTGAGGCCCATGGCCGTGAGTTGACCTACCTCGAGGGCTGGTACGCCATCTCGGAGGCTAACCGGATCTTCGGCTTTGACGGCTGGAGCCGGGAGACGATTGAATCCAAATGTGTCCTGGCCCGCGAGAACCGCGGCACCTTCCTAGCGGTCTATATCGCCCGGGTCCGCGTCACGGTGCAGGCGGATGGCGCAACCGTCATTCGCGAAGGCCATGGCACCGGGGAAGGCAGAGGCACCTCGCCCGGCGAGGTGCATGACATTGCGCTTAAGGCTGCCGAGACCGACGCCACCAAGCGGGCGCTGGCCACCTTCGGCAGGCCATTTGGTCTTGAGCTCTACAAGGGTGGCAAGGCCACAATACACCAGAAGCCACTGCCTGCACCGTCATCAACGGTGTCAGCAGTGCCAGTACCTGCCGACGCCCGTGTCGGGTTCCATCCCGACGACACCACGCCGATCCCGAGGCCATCGCATTATTACGGTCGCCGGCACCAGAACCCCATCGCCCGGCACTTCCGGGATGAGCGGCGTCAGGCCGAGAGCACGATAGAATCCTCCGCGCGAACACCCCTCTCGCCGGCGCCACCGCTGGCACCTGGCGTCCAGTCTGAACTTCCCCCCGGTCGCATCGACAAGAGCCTCCTCACCATTGCCGAGCCCAAACGGCTGCGGGACAAGGCGCACCTCAGGTTCGTTGCCTCGCAGCCCTGTCTCGTCTGCGGCCGGCAACCCTGCGACCCGCATCACCTGCGGTTTGCCCAACCCAGGGCCATCGGCCTTAAAGTGAGCGACGAGTTCACCGTTCCACTCTGCCGCGGTCATCATCGCCAGCTGCATCAGGCCGGCAATGAGGTGACCTGGTGGGAGAACCTCAAGATCAAACCGCTGGAGATCGCCAGGGCGCTGTGGGAGGAGAGCCATCCGAAGATAGTGCCGACCAATGATGGGGGAACGCCAACACTGAATCCTCACGGCTCGGCCGGCAATGCGACCGGGCCACAAGCTGATGGCATCATCGATGCGGCGGGCTCAGCGCACCTGCCGGCCAACCCGTGATTTTGCCATGGCTTCCGACCGCCAGATTGCCGCCAACCGGCTCAATGGGCAAAAAAGCACCGGGCCGAGAACTTCCGATGGAAAACAACGTTCACGCCAAAATGCGGTCCGTCATGGACTGACCGCAGAGACGGTCATAGGCATTCTCGAAGATGCCGATGAATACAGAGCCTTTGAAGAGGAAATCATTGCTGATTGCCATCCAGCCTCCAGCATCGAGCGTTCGCTCGCAAGCCGATTGGCATCGTTGCTGTGGCGGATGCGACGCGCATCGGCGATCGAGCGCGGGTTATTTGAAATTAATGCTGGGACTGACCGACAGCAGAATATGCACGATAATCCAATCGCGGACAAAGGATGTGAGCGATTGGAAGCCATTCATGGTTTGAAGTCGTCTCCGTGCGAGCAAAGCAGAACCATACACGGCTGTATTCGTAACCAAGAGGTTATAAACTCTGCTACCGGCGGAACTCTGGAGAGTATGGAACTTGTAACGTCGGACCTAGCACAATCGTTTTTGCGGCTGGCAAATTCTGACGACGGCGCCTTTGATAGACTAGGCCGTTATGAGATCTCCCTGTGGAGGCAGGCCGCACAAACGATCGTTCTGCTCAATTCATACAAATGGCGGGCCGAGGACTCACGCCGTCGCCCACGCTGCCGATTTGGAGCCGTGCGGCAACGACGACATCATTTCTTTCCAACGCAATTTTATGAGCAGCGGTGATCGCGGCGTAATGATCATGAGGGCAGAAGAAGCTGTCTAACGTTGCGCGCTAGCAGCTCAGGGATTAGCGGATTTCGCGTGCTAGCGTTTGCAGAGCTGCATTCGTAATTAAGGCAGATCCAAGTCGTGGAATTTTGGGTGCCGATGGCCCATATTGCGTCAATGAGAGTACAAATTGTTTTGGTTTGTTTGGGTGGACTTCTGGCCAATTGTGCAGGGAGTCTGTCCTCCGTCGATCCGCCAGTTGAACCAGAACCAAATTATCGGGCTATCATCGCCAAGAATTTAAGGTCGCCTCGGGTGACGCCTACAACGACCGTTACAGCAACCGATGATTATAATTTCTTCGATGAAAGAGGAAATATTTTTTCGGATCCGAAAAAAATTGGTTCAATTAAAATTGCCGATTCTCAACGGCGAGAATTTGATAATACACTTGGATGGACGTGGATGACCTGCATCCAGGTGCAGGGAGAGATCAATGGCACCTTTGCCATCTTTATTTCAGGAAATGCTATTGTGGATGCACGCCGAAATGTTTTGATTGATGGGTGTGAGGGATTGAACTATCAACCCTTAGACCTGAGGCCTCCTGAAGCTGATCAGGCCCTCAAGAAACTGCGTCGCGAGAGCAACAAGTAAAAACCGCCCGCGAATTTTTGGCCAACCAAGTGGTGATTTCACTTGTGACCTCCGCTTTTTTCCAGCGGTTGAAGGGCAGGGCACATCTCCCGGTGAGATCCACGATATCGCGGTCAAGGCCGCGGAAACTGATGCCACCAAACATGGCTCGCGACCTTCGGAAATCCGTTCGGTCTTGCGCTTAACGGGGGGCAGCAGGACGGCATCCCCAAAAACGCTGCCGTCACCGCCTACTTTCCCCGTTCCTGCCGAGGCCCGCCTTGGCTTTCACCCGGACGAACCACTCCAATTCCGCGGCCCTCCCGCTATAATGGTGGCCGGCGAGATTCACCGGCGAGCAGATACTTTCCGAATCGCGGCCACAAAGCGGAGCAAACGTTGCCGCCGGCACCGCCTCTCGCACCGACCGGACCGGACCCTTGCCGAATCAAATCGCCAAGGGTTTACTTGCTGCCGGCGAACCCAGACGGTTACGTGACAAAGCGCATCTGAAATTTGTGGCGTCTCAAGCCAGTGTTGTTTACGGACGACAACACAGCGATCCGCACCATCTTCGGTTTGCTCTGCCGAGAGCTATCGGCCTTAAGGTCAGCGACGAGTTTACCGTACCGCTATGCCGGGGTCATCACCGGCAGTTGCATCAGACCGGTCATGAGCTTGTATGGTAGGAGAAATTAAATATCAGCGCCTTGAAATCGCCGAGTGACTGAGGAAACAGAGCCATGCTAAAGGCGTGCCGAAGGATATTGGTTTGGATCTGAAATGAGCCTGCAAACTCAAGTTTTACCTGAGATAATTCAGGCGAATGACAATTGGCGATCCGAACAAGGTCCAAATGCGGCGGAGGATTGCCGAACTGTGGTTCCGCGCATTCATATGCAAGTTCTCAAAGCGGCCGTCTCGATTGTTTTGCTCGTTGGCGCCATTTTTCTGGTCAGTCGTTATTATGACATCTCCCAGATTTTCCAAGGTGCCCGCCGGTTCTCGGTCGCTACCTTAGGCATTATTATTTCAGCCTTATTCGCGAGTACGCTAGCGGCGGTTCTTCGCTTCAAAGTCATCGCCGCGGAAATCAATCACCCGATTACCTTTCGGCGGGCTATGGCCGTCGTGGGCGCAAGTAGCATCGCCGGGGCCGTATTTTTCCAAATCGTCGGGCAATTGATGACGCGAGGCGTCATCGCGGGACGTGCCGGAATCCCCTTCGCTGGGGTGATCGTAATTACGGCCTACGAACGGTTCATTGCGGCGATTGTGTCTGGGCTGCTTGCCTTGGCCGGTGCATTATTCATTTTTGGCAATTTGTATCTCGATTGGGCCTCCGGCGGTGCCGACCTAATTAAGATTGTGATCGGGCTGATAGCGGCAACAATCGGGGGTGCATTTTTGGGCTACGGACGTTTGGCCGCACGGGCCATCACGCCGCTGCTCACACTCGATTTCGTGCGCCGCTGCTTAGTGATCGTCGGGCTGACGTTTCTTGTTCAAATCCCGATGATGATCGCTTATGTTACGGCGACGCACGCGCTATCGCCGCAAACATCTATTGTGAATCTCATCGGCGCTTCGGCGGTCGTGATGTTCGCGGCCAGCATTCCAATCAGTTTCGCAGGCTGGGGCGTGCGCGAGATGAGCGCCGTCGTCGCACTTGGCACAATCGGCGTAGCGGCCTATGCGGCCCTAACGGCCGCGGTGACAATTGGGATTGGCTCAATGCTGGCGATGGGTGTCGTCGCCGCTATCGCTTTGCCGGCTTCAATGGACGTGAAGCAAAGGACGGAAGCGGATTATACCGAATCCATCGATTACTATAAAGTTCTGACATGGGTGCTCCCAATCGGGGTGGCAACGCTCGTATTTTTTCAGATCTATGTTCCGATCGGAGGAACGCTTCTCAATGTTAATCTCGCTGATCCATTGGCGATTTTGGCAGGTGTTCTTTTCGTGCTTAAGCATCTGCAGGAACGACATCTGCCGATCTGGCGCTATCAATACGCAAATGCTGCTCTTGCTGCGGCAACCTTTGTCCTGACTATTTCGCTCTTCATTGGCGCCGTGCAATTTGGCTGGACCAAGTGGGCGCTGGTCAATAGATACTGCGGCTGGTTCATTTTGTTGGCCTATGCGGCTTCTGGTGCATTGGTCACGAAGGACTTCGGACGAGAGGCTTTCCGTGTGCTGCTGCTGACGTTCGCTGGTGCTGCGGTATCAATTGCCGCTCTCGAACTCTTTCTTCTGCTCTTGAACAATATTGGCGTTCACTTAACGCTTCCACTCGTTCCCAGAGAAATCGAAGGCTTTTCGCTGAACCACAACTTTTTCGGATTCCAACTGCTAATGGCGTTACCAGCCGCATTTGTAGCCGTTAAGGGCCGCGTGCTGAGAATACTTGTTACGGCAATACTACTCGCTGCGCTTTATTTTACTGGTTCTCGGGCCACTTGGATTACTGTTCCTATTGTTCTCGTCGCGAGCATTTATGTGAACACCACAACAGTCCGCGAGCTAAGTGTTGCAGCAATTTGTGCGGTCTGCGCCGCATTGTTGATAATTGCCGCGCCGTCGATAAATGGGGGGGTGTCGACCGCGGTGCCGTCCATCATTGTAACCGCCTTGGACAATCATATGCGGATGGCGTCCATTCTTGGGGGCTTAAATCTATTTCAAGAACATCCCATTTTTGGTGCCGGTCTTGGCGCGTTCAGGAACAAGTTGATAATATTCACCGGCCAAGAACCGCTTTTGATTCACTCGACTTCGCTGTGGCTGCTGGCAGAGCTCGGGGCTATCGGACTGTTGACCTTTGCAGTTCCTGCTCTATATGCATTGTTCGTAGAATTGCGCCGTCGAGGTAGCGACCCTGGTGGTCAAATGATTGCGCTTTGTCTGGTAGCGTTTGGCGTCATGTCACTTCCAGCAGACATGCTTTACCAGCGGACCTTGTGGCTGCTCCTTGGCGCAGCACTCATGCTAAAACCATCCTCGAATTACTCTAATGAACGTTTTCCAGAGCAAATCAAACCTCTTTGAGTGTAGGGTGTCGAGCAGATTTCCGCGACATTCGGCATAAACAAGGTGCGGCAGAAGGTGTGCCCGCCTGTTCGGCATGGCGAGCTGTTGGCAATAAACAAGTAGCATGACCGAACGCCCTTCGATCATTCTTCGATGGAATGTTGGCTTCAATATCGTGATTAGCTGCCTGGCGATGGATGACTTTTGGTGGTGCCGGCAAAATACAAAAGAGTGATGCCCACAAGTATGGCTCCCGCGACGACCGCGCAGATCTGAAGGACGGCGGAAGAAGTCAGAATCGTAAACGCAGCAAGAGCCGAAAGCGATACATTAAGCAGGAATACCAGCTTGATGATTTTGAAGATATCAACACCGCGGTCGAGGGCGCGCTGATAGAAGTGACTACGGTGCGCCTGCATCACGGGCTCATGACGCGCTAGACGTCGCAACAGGGTGATAGTTGCGTCGGCCGCATAGTAAAGTGGTAGCAGTATTGTTGCCGCAAAATGGTGCTCCCCAAGCATGATCAGCAGCCAGCCCAATAGCAATCCGATTGGTAGGCTGCCGACGTCGCCAAGGAAAACGCTTGCCACGGGCTTGTTGAAAGGGGCAAAGCCAATCATGGCGCCACACAGTGCGAACGCTGCAAGCGTTGCATCTGAAGGCAGTGCACCCGCAACTCCGAACAGTCCGAGTGTAACCGTCAGAGGTACGACTTCGGCGACCGTCATCCAGTCGATGCCGTCCATGAAGTTGACCAAATTCACCAACCATAGCATGGCGACGGCCATCAGCACTCGTTCGAGCCACCAGGGGAGAAAAGGCAGGATCCGCAGGTCGGTCGGTAAGGTTGCGACCACTACCAGCACAATGATGGTCTGCAAAAACAGACGAGGAATAGCTTCTAACGGACGGATATCGTCGGTGACTCCAACGATTGCCAGCGCGATGACGCAGACGAACACAACTGACAATCTGGTCTGATCGGTCAGGCTGCTTGGACTGAAAATGGCCGCGGCGGCAATAACAAGAACTGTGGCACCGATGACAGCGATGCCGCCTCCCTGTGGTGTTGGCATATCATGCGATGAGCGGGCATTGGGCCGTGCGAGTGCATAGCGTTGCAGGGATGGCCGCAGCAGGACGATCAGTAAGCTCGATAGGGCGGCTGCGCCGAGCAGCGCCAGCCAGTAAAATCCGTTTGCCCAGTTCATGCTTCGCCCGTGCGCGTCATCCGGCGGGATAAAGGTCTTGTTGCCAGCAATCGTGCATAGAGAGCCACGATGTCGTGGCCAATGCGCGCGCTAGAAAACTCGTCCACCACTATTTGCCGTGCCGCGTTGCCAAAGCGGCAGCGCAGGTCGCGGTCTTTGTGCAACCGTTCGATAGCATCAGCCAACGCTATCGCGTCATCCGTGGGCACTAGAAAGCCGCTAATACCGGCGCGGACGATCTCGCGGCAGCCGGGAACATCGGTGGCGACCATTGGCCGGCCGCAGGCCGCAGCTTCTAGAAGGCTCTTCGGCAGTCCCTCGCGCCTCGACGATAGCACGGCGACGTGAGCCTGCGCCCATACTGTGCTTATATCGTCGACGTGACCAAGCAGCAGAAGGTCTTCGCGCCGGCGCCAGTGTGCGAGTGTTTCCTCCGGTATCGACGCCGGATTGGAAGGGTCGGGCGCACCAGCGAGCAGCACACGTATTTGCAAGCCACGCTCACTCAGAATTTCCTGGGCACGCACCAGCGTCTCAACCCCCTTATCCTGAAGCAGGCGTCCGACAAAGCCGACGGTGAAAGGACCCAATGGTTCGGCCATTGGCTTTAAAATATCGACATCGACGCCGGACCCGGGGATGAGAGCGATGTGGTCCGCGCCGACTCCAAGTTGCTCCACCATGACCCGGTCGTCCGGATTTTGCACTAGCGTCATGGTGTTTGGCCGCCGTAAAAGAAATCCGAGCAGACGGTTGGCGAACGGCCGCAGCATCAGCGCCTTGGCTGTTTCCGACGTGAAAATGAAGCCCAGTCCGGTGAGCGCGTTCAGCTTCGCCATCGGCAGGCCGAGCGCGGCGAGGGACCCGATAATGATCGAGACGAAAGCCACGTGATGTACGATGTCAGGCTTATGAAGACGGTAGAGAGCTCGCACCGCCATGGCTGTCCCTATCGTCCGTAGCGGATTGGTCGAGCCGCGCCGCCAGGCAATTGGATGCAGCGTGAAGCCTTCATCCTCGATCTGTTGGGCATGGTCGACAACATGGGTTGCCACATGCACCTCGTAGCCGGCGTCGCGTGCGGCGCGTGCCATCGGTAGCCGGTGCAAGAGGAAGGACCAGTCTTCCGAGACGAGGTAGAGAAGCTTCTGCGGCATCAGGGTGTGCGCGCGCAAGCCACGCTAACGGAGAACCGATCAGGTGGAATTTCTGGAGATCGGATTTGTCCGAGGCTTGCGTCCCGCTTCATTCGCCTAATCTGTGCGCGTTGACAGGTCTTTTTTGTCGGACAGCCGCCATCTTGGCTTTGCTCGTATCACTCATAGCCTCCCGTAGAAGTGGGGTGCAAGCGTGCTCGGTCGAACTGTCATTCGAGCGAATGCCGCAGAATACCGGGAAAATTGTAGTACACCTGTAACTCATTGATTATATTGAAAAACATATCATAAGTTCAGCGGAAAACGTCGTTCACGGAGTGAACATGATGCTTGACGTTCATTCGGTGAACAAACTATAGAGCTTGTGGAGGATCGCCATGGGCGGAGCCGCGGAAGACAATACGGAAGCGTCTCGCATCATGTTGGGGCTGCTCGATGCCGTCGAGCAAGAGCGCGTGCAGTCGCAGCGGCATCTTGCATCCGAACTTGGAATTGCTCTCGGCCTTGCAAATGCCTATCTGAAGCGTTGCGTCAAGAAGGGCCTCGTTAAAGTCCGCCAGGCGCCCGCCCGCCGTTACGTCTATTATCTCACGCCGCAAGGTTTTGCCGAGAAATCGCGGCTTACCGTTGAATATCTATCGCACTCCTTCGGCTTCTTCCGTCAGGCCAAAACCGATTGCTCGAGCCTGTTCCGTTCAGCCAGGGCCGGCGGAGTGAACAAAGTCGTGCTCGTCGGGCAATCCGATCTGGCCGAAATCGCGGCGCTTTGCGCCATGGAGCACGGCATCGAAATCGTCGGTGTGGTCCAACCCGGGGCGGCGAACGGTGCGTTAAACGGCCTATCCGTATTTCCGACTTACGAGGCGGTATCGAAACCGTTCGACGCGGTGCTGATCACGGATTTTACCAACGCGCGTGAAACTTGCGAAGCCGCCGTGGCACGTTACGGCATAGCTCGCGTGCTCGTACCCGATTTGTTGCGCATCCGCATGAAAGCCCCCGTCGACGTGACAAGCCGCGAGGCGGCAAAATGACGTCATCGCGGCCACGCTGGTTCGTCGTGCAAACGCAGCCTAATGCCGAGAACAAGGCGGTTGCCCATCTCGCGCGCCAGGGCTTTGCCACCTATTTACCACGCTACCTTAAGCGGCGACGGCATGCGCGCCGCGTCGATATGGTCGCCGCGCCGCTGTTCCCGCGCTATCTGTTTATCATCATCGATATGACGGCCCAGCGCTGGCGCTCGATCTACTCGACCGTCGGCGTGTCGCAACTCATTTGTACGGGAGATACTCCGACGCCGGTTTCGGACGAGGTTGTGACGCTGCTGAAAAGCCGCGAGGGCACGGGTGGGCTTATCCAACTCGAACGGCGGCCGTCGTTTCGTATCGGCGACAAGCTTCGGGTTCTTGAAGGCGTGTTTTACGATTGCCTTGGCCTTTACGACGGTATGTCGGACCAAGACCGCGTGACGATCCTTCTCGATCTACTCGGCCGCAAGGTCCGGGTGATGGTGGACGCAGAATCAGTGGCTGCTGCCTAGATTAGGTATGGCCACGTATATGTGCTGAGGCCTGGTCTGGTGAGCGTTTCACCCGGACTGCGGTAGCGTGGCTAACCGGAAATTCAATCTTTATGAAATCATTCGCATTAATTGGCGCTGCGGGTTACGTCGCGCCGCGGCATATGAAGGCCATCAAGGCGATCGGAGGTGATCTCAAGGTTGCCTTTGATCCAAATGATTCAGTCGGGATCATTGATAGTTATTTTCCTGAAGCGAGCTTTTTCGTCGAGTTCGAACGCTTCGATCGTCACATAGACAAGCTGCGCCGGCGCGGCGATAGGATCGATTATGTCTCAATTTGCTCGCCGAACTATCTGCATGACGCACATTGCCGTTTTGCCTTGCGATCGAATGCCGATGCGATCTGTGAGAAGCCGCTTGTATTAAATCCATGGAATATCGACGGTCTTACCGAAATGGAGCGGGAAAGCGGCCGAAAGATTTCGACCATTCTTCAATTGCGGCTGCACCCCACCATTCAAGAATTGAAAAAGGAGATCGCCGCATCGACCAAAAATGAATTTGAGGTCGATCTGACTTACATCACGTCCCGCGGCCGATGGTATCACACATCGTGGAAGGGGGATGAAACTAAATCAGGCGGGGTAGCGACGAATATCGGCGTACATTTTTTTGACATGCTCGGTTATGTGTTTGGCCCAACGCGTCGGAGCATCGTGCACTTGCGCGAGCCCTCCCGAGCTGCCGGGTATTTAGAATGCGGCCGCGCGAAGATACGCTGGTTCCTCTCGGTGAATGCGAGCGACTTGCCCGAACATGTGCGGGGCAAGAAGACCACTTATCGTTCGATCACAATGGATGGCAAAGAGATTGAATTCTCCGAAGGGTTCACTGATCTCCATACAATGAGTTATCAGGAAATATTAGCTGGGCGGAGGTTCGGAATGGAAGAAGTGCGAAGCTCCATCGACATTGTTTCGAAATTTCGCTCTTCACCGATCGAGCTGCGGCTGGGCGAGCGTCATCCCTATGTTGGAGGCAATTGCGCATGAATGTTCAATTGCAGACTGACACGCGCTTTCCAGGTGCGCGTATTCACGAAAGCTCCTATGTTGATGATCCGGTGATGATTGGCGCCGGAACGACGATTTGGCACTTTTGCCACGTATTGAGCGATGTGAAGATTGGCCGCGATTGTTCGATCGGCCAAAATGTCATGATTGGTCCTGCGGTGACGATCGGAAACGGGTGCAAGATCCAGAACAACGTTTCGATATATCAAGGGGTATTGCTCGAGGACGACGTCTTTCTGGGTCCAAGCTGCGTCTTCACGAACGTGCTCAATCCCCGGGCGCATGTGTCGCGCAAATCCGAGTTCAAACCAACCTTGGTAAGGCGTGGCGCGACGGTTGGTGCAAATGCGACGATCGTCTGTGGCCACGAGCTTGGCGCGTATTGCTTCATTGCCGCTGGTGCGGTCGTGACGAAGGATGTGCCGAACTTTGCCTTAATGGTGGGGGCTCCGGCCCGACGTGTCGGCTGGATGAGCCGTGCTGGCGAAAAGCTTGGTCCGGACCTTGTCTGTCCGCGTGATGGAACTCGTTATCGCGAGACCCCAGCGAAAAATCTGGAACTCGTCAGCTGAAGGATCACGGCGTGGATATTAGTGCAAAGAAAATAGTAGTGATCGGCGGAGCCGGGTTGATTGGCTCGCACACCGTTGATCTGCTGCTGCAAGAGGACGTTCGCGAGATCGTCATTTACGACAATTTTGTGCGTGGAACTCACGAGAATATCGCCGGCGCACTTCGCGATCCCCGCGTGAGGATCTTTGAGGCAGGCGGCGACATCACGCAAACCGACATCTTGCGTGCGGCGGTCAACGGGGCCGATGGGGTGTTCCATTTCGCGGCTTTGTGGCTTTTGCAATGCCACGAATTTCCACGGGCAGCCTTCGACGTGAACGTGCGCGGCACATTCAACGTCATGGAAGCTTGTGTCGCCGCTAAAGTGAAGCGCCTGGTCTATTCCTCCTCGGCGTCAGTATATGGCGATGCGGTGGAAGATCCGATGACGGAAGATCATCCATTCAATAACAAGAACTTCTACGGTGCGACGAAGATCTGCGGCGAGGCGATGTTGCGCGCGTTCCATCACCGATATGCACTGAACTATGTCGGGCTACGCTATATGAATGTCTATGGGCCGCGGCAGGACTACAAAGGTGCCTATATCGCCGTAATCATGAAGATGTTGGACGCGATCGATCGCGGCGAGGGCCCAACTATCCTCGGCGACGGTTCGGAAGCTTTCGATTTTGTTGCGGTAGAAGATTGCGCCAAGGCCAATATCAATGCGATGAAGGCGGAGGCAATTGACCGCTTTTACAATGTCGGAACTGGCAAACGCACCTCGCTCAAGGAAATCGCCGAAATGTTGCTCGCGCTTACCGGCTCGAACCAACCGATCAAATACGCGCCGCGCAGCCAAGCAACCTTTGTGCGCAATCGTATCGGTTCGCCGGTGCGCGCCAAGAAGGACCTCGGCTTCGAAGCGGCGGTCGCTCTTGATGAGGGGCTAAGCCGCCTGATCGAATGGCGCAAGGCGCATATCGCCGACGTCGAGGCGCGGCGGCGATCGTCCGTGGACCACCAGACTTTATGACATCTAGTATCCAGTGACGCCCATGACCATTAAACAGAGGCTGGTACAATATGCGCGCCGGGTGGTTGCGGCAATCCAGCCCTCAATCGATCAGAATCTGACCGGGCTTCAGACCCTCGCTGTTGCAGCGATGCTCGAACGCCAACGCAATCCGTTCGAGGCCAGGTTCGAAAACGCGTCGAAACATTATCAGCCAGCAAGCCCGAAGCCCTTTGATCAGTGCCTTGCCAAGCTGGAGCAGCTTGAACCGAGCGCGTTCCCAATCTGGGTGAGGCTATTTGAGGACGGCTCGAAAGCCTATCGCGAGAATCCTATCTACAGTTGCTCGGTCTGGGGTAACCGTTACGCCGAAGCCTTCCGTGATTTTTGCGCCATTCATCTTTCAGGGCGCGTGCTCGACATTGGCTGCGGACCTATTGGCAAGCCAATCTACGTGAAGGGTTGGCCGTCCTCGCATTTCTCCGCGGTCGAACCACTGGAGATGATGAATGCGGTGGACTTCGAGGTGGTCCGTGGCTTCGCCGAGTCGTTGCCCTGGCCTGACGCCTCGTTCGACACGGTGATCGTCGCGACTTCGCTCGATCACGTCCTATCGCTCACCAGGGCGATGGAGGAAATTCGTCGCGTCATGACCGACAAGGGCAAGTTGCTGCTTTGGATCGGGATCGTCGGAGGGGCTGAAAAATATGATCCGCGGAACCCTAAGGCCATCGACGCTTTTCATATGTTTCACTTCGATGATCTTTGGCTCGATCCTCTCCTCGAGGAGTTCTTCGAGATCCAGGAAAAGCTGATGTTTATGATCGAGGCCGGCGGAAACGCATTCTATGTAGTCGTGAAGAAGCCGCAGCTCTGATCGGCAGATGCACAGCTGGGCGCAGACCTGACAGCATAAAATAAAATGTGCGGCGTGAGCGGATACCTGATGTTAAACGGCATGCCGGCCTGTGCAGCCGTCGCGACGCGGATGGGGCTCGCGCTAGCGCATCGCGGTCCCGACGACCAGGGTATCTTCACGGATGGGCCAGTTGCGCTCGCTCACCGGCGCCTGTCGATCCTTGATCTTACGCCTGCGGGCCATCAGCCAATGTCATCCGCCGACGGGCGATACGTCATCTCCTACAACGGCGAGCTATACAATTTCCAGGAAATGCGCACTGAGCTTCAAGCGCTCGGATGCAATTTCCAGACGCGCAGCGATACTGAGGTTCTGCTCGCGGCCTGGGTGCAATGGGGTGTTAAGGCTCTCGATCGGTTCAACGGTATGTTTGCATTTGCGATCTGGGACAGGAGTGAGCGGATGCTGACCCTGGCGCGAGATCGCTTTGGTGTTAAGCCGCTCTACTACGCGCAGGTAGGGAACGCATTCCTGTTCGGATCTGAAATCAAGGCAATTCTCGCGCATGGTGCATACCGCACAGTGCTCGATAAAGAGGCGCTGCTCGAATACCTCACATTCCAAAACTTCTTCACCGACCGGACTCTGTTCAAGGATGTGCGGCTACTGCCAGCGGGCTGTCACCTCGCCGTCGGTGCGGATGCACAGATGGGTGCTCTAGTGCGTTACTGGGACTATCATTTCCGCGAACCGGAGCGTGCGGCAAACGAGGCTGAATATGTCGAGGAGCTCGACCGACTATTTCGCCAAGCCGTCAGCCGTCAGCTGGTCAGTGACGTCGACGTCGGCGCCTACCTTTCGGGGGGGATGGACTCTGGTTCGATCACGGCGCTTGCTGCGATGCAGCTCCCCTACATCAAGACCTTCACGACCGGATTCGACCTAAGCTCGGCCTCGGGCGTCGAGTTGGGCTTCGATGAGCGCGAAAAAGCGGAGCGGCTGTCGTATCTCTTCAAGACCGAGCACTATGAGATGGTGCTCAAAGCAGGTGATATGGAGCGGGTGATGCCGCGTCTCACGCGCCACCTCGAGGAGCCGCGTGTCGGCCAAAGCTACCCGAACTTCTACACCGCGCAACTAGCGAGCAAATTCGTGAAGGTAGTGCTGGGCGGGACCGGGGGCGATGAATTGTTCGGGGGGTATCCCTGGCGCTACTACCGGGCAGTGGTCAACGACGACTTCGAGCACTACATCGACAAGTACTACGACTTCTGGCACCGGCTGATCCCGAACAAGGCAATCCAAGAGGTGTTCAAGCCGATTTGGTCAGACGTGAAGCAGGTCTGTACACGCGATATTTTCCGCGACGTCTTTACGCAGCACGTCAACACGCTGAAGACTCCGGAGGAGTACGTCAATCATTCTCTCTACTTCGAGGCCCGAACATTTTTGCACGGTCTGCTCGTGGTCGAGGACAAGCTTTCGATGGCGCATGGGTTGGAAAGCCGAGTGCCATTTCTTGATAATGATCTGGTTGAATTCGCGATGCAGGTTCCGGTGCGCATGAAGCTCGGAAACCTAAGTGAAGTGATGCGCATCGACGAGAATGAACCGGCGCCGAAGACCAATAAGTACTTCGAGAAAACGCGAGACGGGAAGCTGGTGCTGCGAAAGGCGATGCAACGCTACATACCAAACGAAGTAACGCAGAGGGAGAAGCAGGGCTTCTCCGCGCCTGATGCAAGCTGGTTCCGCGGCGAAAGCATAGATTATGTGAGGCGGAGATTGGGCGATTCTAAAAGCCGCATTTATGAATATTTGGATGAGCGCGCCATCAAGGAGCTTCTGGCCGAACACCTGGACGGCAGGGTGAATCGGCGGCTCTTCGTATGGTCGATGTTGAGTTTAGACCAATGGTGCGATGAGTTCCTGTGACTTTATTCCGTCATTTTTGTATGGTGTGCCGTTTCCGTCTGCAATGCCTTCAACCATGCGCGCTTTCTCTGGCAATTGAGCTGGGGCAACTCAAGACTTCGAGTCTTCAACCCCTTTTGTCCTGAGCGCCTGGGCTTTGGTTCGGATTAGAACCTATCTCAAAATTGCTGACCGGACTCGATCGCCTATAAATGTTAGATGATTCGACTGAGCGACGAGCAATGGGAGCGCATCCGAAATCATTTTCCGGAGGAGCCCATTCCCGATGGCCGTCCCGGACGCAAACCGATTACGACGCGGTGCGTGCTCGAAGCAGTCCTGTGGATTCTCAACAAAGGCGCACAGTGGTACATGTTGCCTCAGAGCTATCCGAAGTACAAAACCGTGCATCGTTGGTTTCAGTCTTGGTGCCACAGCGAGGTTTTGCGTCAAATTCTGACGGATGTTGCCAACGACCGTGAAAGAGATTGTAAGGAACTTAGCGGCGAATCGAGGTGGCCTCGCCGAGATTGGATTGCGCTCGCGGGCCTATGTGGAACGCGTGCACTCGATACGCGCTATCGGCAGAGAGTTCGACCGGATTAATCGATTGATTGGGATCGAACCCCGACTCCAACGAAGCTTCTAATTGCAGACACCAGCTAGTAAATCTGTCGTAGAGGATGAATGCTGCGAAGCCTAGTCCGAGACATCGCGTTGTACGGGGCCACCGACCTCGTATTTCGTGGTCTAGCGTTCGCGATGTTTCCGCTTTATGCGCGCTTGCTTACCGTGAGCCAGTTTGGCGTCTTGGAGCTTCTCCTGACAACGGTTGCACTATTGAGTATCGTAGCCAACCAGGGCTTAAATACCGCCGTCAGCCGGTTCTACTACGATGCAGGTGCTGCCGACGCTAGGCGACCGGCTTATGTTGGGGCCGGATTGGCGCTTTTGATTTTCTTCGGGACCGCGATCACGATAGTTGGTGCTGTCATCGCTTGGTCCGCGGCCAGCGAAATCCAATCGCGCTATACTATCACGCCGCTTCTCGCGTTGCTTGCGATCTCAAGCATAGTGCCGACTCAGGTGGTGCAGTATGCACAGGATATGCTGCGCCTACGATTTGAAGGCTCGCGCTTCGTACTGCTCGTGTCACTTCGCAACGTGGTTGCGCTAGGCGCGACCGTGGTGCTGATTGTCTTGATGGGTTGGGGTGTAGTGGGGGTGCTCGTTGGTACGCTGGCCGGCGCTTTGTTAGCGTTGCCGCTTGCGATCTGGTATCTGCGAGCGGATCTGCGGGTTACGCCAACAAAAGCCGACGCTTGGCGCCTGCTCCAGTTCGGTCATGGATTCGTTTACATGGGGCTGGCGTATTGGGTGTTCGGTTCGATGGACCGTTGGGTATTGGCGGAGCTTTCGGATCTGGAGAACGTTGGGTGGTTAAGTATCGGTTTCAAACTAGCGACGGTCGTCACGTTCCTGACCAACGCGTTTGCGCAAGCTTGGATTCCGCACGCTATGAAGGTCTACGGCGAGCATCCAGAGGCGCACAAAGTATTTGGGGAAGTCCTATTGCTGTGGGCTGCGTTAATGGCAACCGCGGCGCTCGTGCTTGGCCTTTTCGCACGAGAGGTCCTGGTACTTCTGACACCGGCCTCGTACTGGCCCGCATCTACTGCTGCTGCATATTGTATTGCTTCCGCTGCTGCATTGGGTACAACACAGGTCACTGCGCTCGGAATATCATTTGCCAAGCGGACTAGTCTTTTCGTTGTATTGTCTTGGGGAACGGCAGCACTCAATTTAGCTCTCAATCTTGTGCTCGTGCCAATTGCGGGAGCGACGGGCGCTGCCGTCGCAAGCTTCGTGTCAGCTTTGACACTGTCTAGTTTGTACCTCTATTGGACGCAGCGGCTTTATCGGATGAACGTCGATATGACACGCTTGGCTTTCTGTGCAGCTGCAATCTGCGTAGCTCCGCTGCTTTCGTCGTGGCTTGACAACATTTTTGACGACGTTATCAGGGTGGGCGCCAAGATATTAATTGTGACGCTATTCGCGGGGTCCGCATTTTATTTTGGTCTGATCAACCGTCAGGCGATTGCCGAAGTGCTTCCTCGACAATAGTCGGAGTGCTTGGGTAAAAATCTTGATCACCGGTGCGTCTGGATTCTTGGGTTGGCATTTGGCAAGCAGACTGGCTGGTGAAGGCCACGAGGTGCACGCGTTTGTGCATTCGCCTCCGACAGCGGAGCAAGCCACTTCGTGGGCCGCAATCGGGGTGCGGACGGTCACGATGGACCTCTCTCATTTCGAGCGCGCAAAATTTCCCGCCAACGTCGACGCCGTGGTCTCGCTCGCCCAATCGAATCATTTTCGAAGTTTTCCCGATAAGGCGGACGATGTATTTGCAGTCAATGTCGCCGCTAACCTTTAACTACTGCAATGGGCGCGCGAATCTTGCGTTCGTTCATTCGTGCTCGCCTCCTCCGGTGGCATCTACGCTGCGCACACCAATCCGCTCGCCGAAGATATGGTTCAGTCCGTGGAGTTGCCGCTGAACTTCTATGCTGCCAGCAAATATTGCGCCGAGCTAATTTTCCAGAGTTTTCGGCAATTCTTCTCCACAGCGGTGAGCTTGCGCCCGTTCTTCATGTACGGACCCGGACAAGGTGTCGCCATGCTGATCCCTCGCCTCGTCGCATCAGTCCGTGAAGGCCGACCTATCACGTTGCAAGGTGCGGAAGGGCTGCGACTAAATCCCATCTGGATCGACGATGCGGTCCGGGCGTTCTCGTCCGCAATCGAACTCTCGGGGAGCCATATCATCAACGTCGCGGGACCGGAGACATTGACTCTGCGTGAAATCGGTGAACGCATCGGACGAGTGCTCGGCCGAAAGCCAGAATTCGAGACCACCGCGGGCGATGCGAAGGGCTATGTCGCAGACATCGGGCGCATGGTCGCAACGCTCGGCACACCACGCACTAGATTCGATGAAGGCATTATACGGACTATCAAACCTCAATGAGTAACATTGCTCAGATTGTTTTGGTAAATGGAATCAGAATCTGCAGGGCTTCTTCGAGGAGACGTTAGCGAATGCAAAATGATGCGGAAGAACTGAAGAAGCGATACGCGAACTTCGCGAAATCGCTCGACTACCGGACAACGGCGAGGGATTTTCAACTGCGGGAACTCGAAATTGATACTGCCGACGCACAGATGCGCGACGGGATGTCGGTACTCGATGTCGGCTGCGGTTTGGGCTATGCGGCGTGCCAATACGCGACTAGGCGCAACGTCTCAGTCCATGGCATCGACTACTCCGAGAATATGATAGACGGTGCAAGAAAGTTGCTACAAGTGAATTTCCCGAAACTTGTTTCACGGGTGCAATTCGCGACGGCGTCAGTTACGGAGTTGCCATATGAGGGCGATCTGTTTGACGTTGTCACGAGCCATCGCTGCCTCATGGCGCTTCTCGACTGGGAACTCCAAAAGAAGGCCTTGCTGGAGATCTGCCGGGTCCTCAAGCCTAACGGCACGCTGGTGCTCATGGAGGGAACATTTGAAGGACTCGAGAAATTAAATGATGCCCGCAGAAAATTTGGCTTGGCGCCGATCGCCCCAGATGGTCGCGATCGCTTGATCACTCTCAAGTTCCATGAGAGTGAGCTGTTAAATTTTTGCGAAACGTATTACCAACTAGAGCGAACGCAACGCTTCGGTATGTACTATTTTCTGACGCGGATTGTTCAACCACTGTTGGTCGCGCCGGAGCAGCCAAGCTACGACCACAAGATCAACGACGTTGCCATGGAGATCGCGAAGGTCATTCCCGAATTTGAGGGAATAGGGCATCTTGTTGCTTTCATTTTCTCCAAGCGCGCAAAGGGCCGAACGTGATCTGCTTGACTTTCGATACGGACTGGATGTCCGACGAGGACTTCGCGCGATTCCTCGGAGAGTTTCCGATTCCGGGCAAGGCGACGTTCTTTCTGCACGACAACCTCACGAGCGCTCTCGGTACGGAGCACGAACTCTGTCCGCACCCATTCATTGATGATCTGAGGTGCTGGCGCGAGGCGCTTTCGGTGCAGACAGCTGGTTTGCCACGTCGCCCGATGGGTGTTCGCACGCATTCATGTGTGTTCTCGCACATGATCGGCGTCGGGCTGAACGAACTCGGATTCCGATACGTATCTCAGGCAACAAACCTGTTTCAGCGCGGCCTGACACCCCATCGCCATCCATGGGGTATTTGGGAAATGCCGATCTATTACATGGACAACATGGACTATTGTTTGCGCAGGAATTGGCCGAATTCCGGCCACGAACCCTTTTCCCCGGAGATCATTCGCAAAGCCGTCGGGCAAGAGGGATTGTATGTATTCGATTTTCATCCCCTTCACATTGGATTGAACACTCGAAGTTACGATGACTATTCCGCGGTAAAGGACAGGATACTCGGGGACCGCAAGTCGCCGTTCGAACTGCGCTTTCCTGGGCGTGGCGTGAGGACGTTCTTTGCCGAGCTATGCTCCGCGATGCGTTCCGCCGGAGAGCACTCGCATTCATGTTGGGATGCCCTGCAACTACTCGGCTGTGCCTAAAGTGCGTAATATTCTGCGCGGCGCCTTCGATGCCGCAATCTCGTTTGTGTGCAATCTGGCGATTCTGCTTTATCCAGTTCGAAGACTTCGAATGCTTCTGTTCGGGCGCGGAATCAGCCTTTGGACTGGCACTCCAATTATTACGATGGGTACGAATTGCCGTGCCGAGCGTCTTCTCGGCGTGGATGCAAGGTCGCTTGTCTTCTCGACGTATTACATTACTAAAGCATTTGACTACAACCTTTCTCGCTACTGCGCGTTACCAGCAGTGGGCCGGCTGGTACCGTTAATTGTCTTCCTCTGGGCGTGCGTGAAGGCGGACCGACTTCACTTCTATTGCGATCGTGGCATCCTGCCGTCTCGGGAGCATCTTACATTCGATGCCCGAGAACTTAGAGCGTATAAGCTGCTCGGCGTGGATGTATTCCTCTGGGCTTATGGCGCCGACGTACGAAGCCAGGCGATATCGCGTGCGATGGGTCAACCGAACCCGTGTACCGATTGCGATGCTCCGGGTCGGTATTGCATCTGCGATCCGGAGAAAACAGCGCAAAACATGCGCATACTGGCGGAACTGTCACGCGCCATTTTTGCGGGCGTTGGCGACATGTTTGGCTACACTCCGGGAAGCATCGATGATCTGCATTATTGGCCTCTCGACCTGGAGGCTGACTGCGGCGAGAAATATCGACCTGTGTATCCGGACGCGGGCACCGATCGGCTCGTCAAGATCGTGCATGCATCCAATCACAGAATGTTCAAGGGTACCCGATTTCTAATAGAAGCGGTCGAGCAACTCAGGGCAGAGGGAGAACCGGTCGAACTGGTATTGGTAGAGCGCATGTCGAACTCCCAAGCCTTAGAAACTTATCGTCGTGCGGACATAATTTTCGATCAATGCCTAATGGGCAATATCGGCTACTTCGCACTAGAAGGCATGGCGCTCGGCAAGCCCGTAATGTGCTTCGTGCGGCATCCCGATCGCTACCTTCTGCAGCCCGACGAATGCCCGATCATCAATACTCACCTTTCGACGCTGAAGGAAGACATCCGCGGGCTGCTGAGGCGCCGCAGCGAACTGCCGGCAATCGGCAGGCGCAGCCGCGTCTATATTGAAAAGTACTTCACGCTATCGGCCTTCGCGGAACGCCTCGGCGCTGCCTATCGAAAGCTGGGAGTTGCGCAATGAGACGCAGGGCGCGCCATGGCTAACGGGAGAATCGTCGTCAGCGGAGCCAGCGGCCTCATCGGCTCGGCGCTGGTTGAGGCGCTTGCCGCGGATTGGGAGGTGCACTGCATATCCCGCAAAGCGGGCCCGCGGCGTGGGGTGACGTGGCACGAGTTGGATCTTTCATGTCCTTGCGATTTCGGCGTTCTGCCGCCGGCGCTAGATGCGTTCGTGTACCTCGCGCAGTCTGAATTCTTCCGCGACTTTCCGCAGCACAGCCTCGACATCTTCCAGGTGAATACTGTCAACCTGCTGCGCGCGCTTGACTATGCGCGCGTGAGCGGTTGCAGGATGTTCGTCTACGGGTCCTCCGGAGGCGTCTACGGTACCGGCGAGAGCCGGATGTCGGAGGATATCCAAATCCCGGTACGCGGCGACCTGGGCTTTTATCTTAGCACCAAGCTGTGCTCGGAGATCGTGGCGCAGAACTATTCGCGTTTTTTTGACGTGGTGATTCTGCGATATTTCTTTGTCTACGGCCCGGGGCAGCGACAAAGCATGCTGATTCCGAGGCTAATCCAGCAGGTCCGTGATGGGCAGCCGCTCGTCCTACAGGGCGAGGATGGAGTTCGCATCAATCCGGTGCACGTCTCCGACGCAGTCGCAGCGACGAGGCAGGCCCTGGAGCTGTCGGGCAGCCGCACCGTGAATGTGGGCGGGCCGGACGTGCTGAGCCTACGCGAGATCGGCGGGCTGATCGGGGAGGCGGTCGGGCGCCAACCCCTGTACAGCATCGATCGCGGCAACGCGCCGGGGCACCTGACCGGCGACATCGCGTGGATGCGCGAGTTGCTGGGCGCACCGAAGGTGCATTTCGCGGACGGGGTGAGGAGCATGCTATGAGCGGCAACACGGCGCGCAGTTTTTCCGACAAATGGCACGAGAACCCCAAGGGCTTTTTCGAGGAGACCCTGCGCGAAGGCTCGGAGACGCAGACCTGGATCCTCGGCCGCAACGGCTTCGCGTCCGCCGCGGCGCTGCGCGCCTACCTGATGGACAAGCGCCGCGTACTGGACGCGGGCTGCGGCAACGGGCGCGTCACCGCGCTGCTGCGCCGGCTTTCATCGCCGGATACCACCGAGGTCGTCGGCATCGACTTGGTGGCGGCGGACATAGCGCGCCAGAATCTCGCCGGCGAAAAGAACGTCCGGTTCGAGCAAAAGGACCTGCTCGCGAACTTGTCGGACCTCAACGCGTTCGATTTCATCTACTGCCAGGAAGTGCTGCACCATACGGCCGATCCGTGTCGAGCCTTCAACAACCTCTGCAATTTGCTGAAGCCGGGTGGCGAGATCGCGATCTACGTTTACCGCACGAAGGCGCCAGCGCGGGAATTTGTGGACGATTACGTGCGCGGTAAGATTTCCGAGATGTCATACGACGAGGCCGCCGCCCATTGTCGCGAGATCACTGAGCTCGGCAAGGCGTTGGCGGAAACCCGTGCGAAGGTGAAAGTCCCGGCTGTCCGAATGCTTGGCATCGAAGCGGGCGAGTACGACGTGCAGCGCTTTCTATATCACTTCTTCGCCAAGTGCTACTGGAACTCCGGCGTGAGCTTCGACGAGAACGTTATGATCAACTACGATTGGTACCATCCGCAGATCGCCACGCGCCATACGCTGCCCGAGATCGAGCAGTGGTTCACCGAGGCAGGCCTGCAGGTCGTGCACCACTGCACCGATTTCTACGGCATCACGGTGCGCGGCCAACGGCCCATCGCCGCGAAATGACTTTGCGCATTTTGCACGCGCCGGGCCTCGCAGGGGGCAATCCGGCGAGCCTGGCGCGCGCCGAGCGCGCGCTGGGCTTGGAGAGTTGGTGCCTCACAAATGAACCAAATCCCTACCATTATCCGGTCGACGAGGTGCTGCCCGGACCGGCGCAAGGCCGCTTTCGGTACGAGCTTCAGCGCTTAAGTCTGCTCGCACGTGTCTTGCGCGATTTTGACGTCGTTCACTTTAACTTCGGGCGCACGCTCTTTCCCAACGCGCTGCAGCTCGACCTGCCACTGCTGAAGGTTGCGGGCAAACGCATCTTCATGACCTACCAAGGTGACGACGCACGCCAAGGTGACTATTGTCGGGCACATTTCGACATTACATTCGCAAAGCGAGTTCCGGCCGGCTATTACACCGAGGCCACTGACGCGGCGAAGCGGCGTAGCATTGCACGCGTCGGACGATACGCCGATGGTATCTACGCACTCAATCCCGACCTGCTGCACGTGCTGCCCGCGAAGGGGCGCTTCCTTCCTTATGCCAACGTTGATTTACAGGCTTGGCAGCCAACGACGCTGCCCAACAATCCGGTGCCGATTATCGTTCACGCACCAACGCATCGACTGGTGAAGGGGACGGATTTGATTTTGGAGGTGGCCGCGTAGATTACAAGATGCGGGCGAGAAATTTGAGCTCCTGCTGATCGAGGGCATGAGCCACGCTGAGGCGCGGCGCACCTACGAACGGGCGGACCTCGCGATCGATCAACTGTTCGCCGGCTGGTACGGCGGATTCGCGGTGGAAATGATGGCGCTCGGTAAGCCGGTGCTTTGCTATCTGCGCGAGGGCGATCTCGAGTTTGTGCCGCGCGAGCAGCGGAACGATCTGCCGGTTATCCCAGTTAGGCCAGACAATCTTGCCGTCGCGCTCAAAGAATGGTTGCGCGCGCCATGTTCGCTCCTGCAGGACGTCGGCCGCCGCGGTCGCGTCTACGTCGAGAAGTGGCACGATCCTTTGAAGATAGCGGCTCGCCTCAAGGCTGATTACGAGATGGCTCGCTGATGTGTGGCATCAGTGCGCTGATCGGAGGCTCGGCGAACGTGTCGGCGCAGCAAATTGTTGCAATGACAAATCTCGTGCGACACCGCGGGCCAGACGGCGAAGGCTATCTTGCCCTCTGCGGTGAGCCTCTCGAACCAAAAGCCTTCGGGCCGAACGACGCGCCGCCCACCGCAGAGGCTCGCGCTCTTCTGGGCCACCGGCGCTTGGCCATCGTGGACCTATCTGAGACTGGCTGCCAGCCGATGGCGAGCGGTAACGGTTCGGTGTGGATTACTTATAATGGCGAGGTTTACAACTACGTCGAACTACGCGCCGAGCTCGAGCGGATCGGGCATCGTTTTGTTTCTTCGTCAGACACCGAAGTTATCCTCGCCGCTTATGCTCAATGGGGCGAGGGATGTCTCGACCGCTTTAACGGCATGTTTGCTTTCGTGCTCGTTGATCGGCACCGGCGCGTGATATGGGCCGCTCGAGATCGTTTCGGCGTGAAACCGCTCTATTGGTGGCGTTCGCCCGACGGCAATCTCTCGCTTGCTTCCGAAATAAAGCAGTTCACGGCCCTGCCCGGTTGGCGAGCGCGGCTGAATGGGCCGCGCGCGCGCGACTTCCTTGTTGCGGGTGCCTACGAGCACACGAGCGAAACTATGTTTGATGGAGTAAGGCAGTTGCGCGGCGGCGAAGCCATGCGCGTTGCACTCGACGGGACGCCCGAGCCTCAAGTGACCCGGTGGTACGAGCTTCGCGCACGACCGTTCTCGGGAAGCTTCCACGACGCGAAGGCCGGCTTTCGGGAGTTGCTTACCGACGCTGTTCGACTCCGGCTGCGCGCTGACGTGAAGGTAGGCTCGTGCCTCTCTGGCGGCCTCGATTCATCGACCATCGTATGCGTTGCGAGCGGTTTGCTCGGTGGCGACAATCGGGCGGCGCCCCAGCTCGTTTTCTCGGCTCTCTCGGATTCTCCGCGCTATGACGAGCGGCGCTATGCGCTGGCCGTGGCGCAGCAGGCGCGAGTCGAGTTGCACACAGTGACGCCGACGCCCGAGCGCTTGTTGGAAAATCTCGACCAACTCGCCTGGACCCAGGACGAGCCGTCCGGCTCCACAAGTATTCATGCGCAATCTGAGGTTTTTCGCCTCGCGGCTGCGCACAGCGTCAAAGTGATGCTGGACGGGCAGGGGGCGGACGAGGCGCTCGGTGGATATCCAGTCTTTTGCGGCACTGCTCTTGCCGAACAGGCAATGCGATGCCGATTTCTTGCGCTCTTGAGCGAACTGCGTGCGGCGCCCGTGGGCACCTTTCGCATGCTCGCCGGTGCTCTTGCGCCGCCGGTGTTGATAGACCGGTCGCGCAGTCGCGCAGTAGCCAACGCGGCAACGTGGCTAGACCTTACCCGGCTCGGGGTCGCGGCAAACGGGCCTTACAGTGCGGGCGCGACGACAGTGCGTGGCGACTTTGCAATGCTTGCGCGCGACCAGTTGCTGGTAAGCAGCCTTCCGGCTCTTCTGCATTGGGAGGACCGCAACTCAATGGCGCATTCTATCGAGGCACGCACCCCGTTTCTCGACTACCGGTTGGTCGAATACGTTCTCGGTCTACCTACCGAGATCAAGTTTTATGGCGGTCTAGGCAAACGTGTTTTGCGCGAAGCATTCAGCGACGTGTTGCCAGAATCGGTTGTGCGCCGCACGGACAAACTTGGTTTTCAACTTGCCGAAGACGAGTGGATGCGCGAGCGCGCGGGTGAAATGCGCGCTGTACTGGCGACTGGTGTTCAGGCGAGCGCGGGAATTATCCGGCCGGCAGCGCTAGCGTTGTTTGACCGTTTTGCGTCGGGTGCCCGACCTTATTCTTTCCTCTTCTGGCGAATGATCTCCTTTGCGGCCTGGATGCAGCGATTTGCAGTGACTGCCGCATGAACGACCATTTCGTACAGGGTCCGCCTTTCTTCGATTCCGCGCGTGCCGACGGATACGTACATCATTCTGGTAATCCATGGCTTCTGCGCCGCGACGGAGAGGCGTTCGAGGCGTTCGCCGATCCCACGTTGGCCGCGAATTGGACGCAGAAGCAGGAAAAATTCATACGTTGGACTCGCGACGCAGCCATGTTCAATGAGGCCGACGTCGCGCAGAACCACTCCATCTACAACCGCTGGTTTGCCGCCGATCCTGCACGCCGGCTGTCAGGCCGTGTGCTCGACGTTGGTGGCGGCTGGGGACTATTCCGCGAGTGGTGGAGTCCGGGCGGCAATGGCTGCTTTGTGGTTCATGATCCGGGCGTCGAACGCTTCACGTCGCCGCCGCCGGAAGCGCTGCAGCGTCGGTTTGCGACCGGCCTCGCGCGCCCCGCCTGGTTTGTCGAAGGGTTCGGCGAAGACCTGCCCTATCGCGATGGCGCCTACGATACTGTGGCGGTGATTTCGGCGCTCGACCATTGTGCCGAGCCCGATCGAGTGCTTGTCGGCTCGGCGCGAGTACTGAGATCGGGCGGTCGATTGTTCATCATCCAAGGGTTTGAACCCCAGCCTGGTGAGAAGGTGCTGGGACGCAGCTTCACTGCACGCCTTGCGCGCCTGCTCGCGGACCCGCGACGGCTGCATAGGGCCGTACGACAACGGCTTTTTCACCGTGGCGATCCGCACATGCATCATTTCACGCGCGAAGAACTGCGTGCGTTAGTAGCGGCCTCTGGTTTTATCGACATCCGGGAAACCATAGTCAGTGAGCGATTCGGAGTAGCGGTGATCGAGGCACGGAGCCGCAACTGAGTGCCGCACGTACCATCGTTAATCTCGTCGGGGCGCGGCCACAGTTCGTCAAGGCCGCGACAGTGTCACGGGCATTGGGCGCCGCCATTGGATTACGCGAAGTGCTTGTCCACACCGGGCAGCATTTCGACCACGGTATGTCGCAGCGTTTTTTCGACGAGCTGTCGATTCCGATGCCGCGTTATAATTTAGGAATCGGCTCCGGCAAACATGGGGCGCAGACCGGGCGCATGCTGGAAGCGTTCGAAAGGGTCTTGATTGACGAATGTCCAGCCTGGGTTCTCGTTTATGGTGACACCAATTCGACGCTAGCCGGCGCACTCGCCGCTGCAAAACTCGGAATCCCGGTCGCTCACATTGAAGCCGGCCTACGCTCATTCAATCGTGCCATGCCCGAGGAGATCAACCGAGTCACGACCGACCATCTTTCGTCACTGCTCTTCGCGCCGACAGATGCTGCCGTCGCGAACCTCGCCCGCGAAGGCATCGAGGGGAACAGTGTCGTTCGTACTGGTGACGTTATGTACGATGCCATGCTGCACTACGCGCGTAATCTTGATGACGGCGCGCTCGCGCGTTGGGGGGTGCGTCCTGATGGGTACGCGCTTGCTACGGTGCATCGGGCCGAGAACACGGACGACCCGGAGCGCCTTGCGGCAATATTCGGCGGGTTGTCGGCATTCGCGGGTAATATTCCAGTCATACTGCCGCTACACCCGCGCACGCGCTACGCGTTGGAGCGCCTGGCTATCCCGCTTGCGTCGGCGTTGCATCTCATTGAACCTGTGGGTTTCCTCGACATGTTGGTGCTGGAGCGCCACGCTCATTTGGTTGTGACCGACTCAGGAGGAGTGCAGAAGGAGGCTTATTTTCACCAGGTACCTTGTGTGACTCTGCGTACCGAAACCGAATGGATCGAACTCATTAAGAACGGCTGGAACACACTTGTGCCGCCGGTATCTGCAGAAGCTGTCGCAGCCGGGCTAAGGGCGGCTCTTGGGCGTTCCAAACCGGACTGGCAACCGATTTACGGCGACGGGCATGCATCAGAACAGATCGTCGCCGCTTTGGCTACGCGTTGACCGATGCGCATACTACTTGTCGCACATGATTTTCCACCGCTCAATTCAAGTGCCGCGCGGCGGCCTTATAGCTGGGCCATCGCCTGGTCAGCAGGCGGGCATGATGTGCATGTCGTCACTACCGCCAAATACTGCTTCGACGGTCAGCATGGGTCCAACTTGCCGCAGGCCGGTTATAATTTGACGCAAGTGACTTACTTGCCCGCACGCTACGCGCTTGCCGCGGAGGTCCCTAGTATTGGTAGTCAGTCGCCGTCGCGCGCCTTTGACATGCTGCGACGCGCGACGCGTCGAATGCGCCTTGGCCTTGGCCTAATGACCCAAACCTCTATGTTGGCGCGTGGTGCATTACTGCGTGCCTGCTTGGGCAAGCACAGCCGTACACCATTTGACGTGATTGTTAGCACCTCCGGTCCAGAAGTTTGCACTTTTGTCGCGCATGCGTTTGCCAAGCGTACGGGAATTCCTTGGATCGCAGACTATCGCGACCTCTGGTTTCAGGAGTTTGCCATCCAACGTTATGCCTTTACCACTTGGCTAACCGGGGTCTTGAACAAACGAATGATACGACGTGCGGCCGCCATCGTTACTGTTTCGGAAGGACTTGCTGGATATTTACGAGAATTCGCGCGATGTCCTGTTTGGGTATGCTATAATGGGTTTTTAGAAAATCCCCAGGTGAGCGCCGAACCGATCTGGAAAGATCGTCGCGTCCATCTTGTTTACACCGGCAATTTCTATCCCGAAAAACGTGATCCAAGAGCTCTCTTTGCTGCGATGGCGGCGTTATTCGAGGACCATCCCGAGCTGCGCGATACCTTGAGGTTGGATATCTACGGCCCGTCGGAGGAGTGGGTTCGCGCACAAGTAAGGGAGCTCGGCCTTGATGAAATCGTGGTGGAGCACGGCATAGTCACCTATGCTGAAAGCATGCGCGCACAAACTTGTTCCGACGCACTCCTATTTGTGGATTGGATGGATCCCAATGCCAAGGGCGTGTTGACTGGAAAGCTGTTCGAGTATTTGGCGTCGGCGCGTCCCATCCTCAATATCTGTCGGGATGAAAGTAGCGAAGCATCGCGATTGATCCGCGACGCAGGTGCGGGCGAACCGCTCAGTGATCCATTAGCTATTCGCAGGGCGTTGGAGGCGCTTGCGCGACGCAGTGTCAATGTACCGGTTGACGAGATCTGCATCGCGCGTTTCTCGCGCCGTGCACAGGCCGATGCGCTGCTCGATCGCATCGTGGAACTTGTTTCCGGCGAGAAAAGCAGAATGGAAAACTGCATTTCATCCATAGCTGCTGGATAATCGAGTGCCTCCTTTAATTCGCAATTGGTTACTTGCTTTCCTAGCTCCTCATCCGCTCGTCGGAGTACTTGGTCTGCCTCGTTACATCCGAGACTGGGCCGAGTGGTCCCGAAAAGGCAGCACCCCAATAAAACTTGTTGACTTATACCCCTGCCTTGCTGACTGGACACCTAATACCCCATTCGATCCGCATTACTTCCATCAAAGCGCATGGCTTGCCCGGCGGCTCGCAGAACGGCGACCGGTCCATCACACCGATGTCGGGTCGAGTGTGCAGATGCTCGGCGTGATATCCGGCTTTGTGCCGATCACGTTCGTGGATATTCGCCCTATCAAGGTCGAGCTTCCAAACTTCGAATGCCTGACGGGGACCATTACTGCTTTGCCGTTTATGGATCGGAGCATCGATTCTCTGTCATGCCTGCATGTCATCGAGCATATCGGTCTTGGTCGGTATGGAGATGCGATAGACCCCGCCGGGAGCCGGACCGCAGCCAAGGAGCTTGTGCGCGTTCTCGCTCCGCAGGGCCGCCTTTTTTTATCAACGCCGGTTGGCCGGGAACGGGTGTGTTTCAACGCCCATCGGATTTTCGCCCCCGGCACTGTCGTCAACATGTTTGCACCTCTCTCGCTTGTGTCGTTTGCGTGGGTTGACGATCAGGGTACGCTGCGGATTGAGGCTTCGCCTGCGGATGCCGCAGAGGCCAATTACGGCTGCGGTTTGTTCGAATTCGGTCGGCTGCCATAGAAACCATGCAAGCATTCAGAAAGTTTCTGCGGCGCCAACCGCGCATCGAGTTCGCATATCATACGCTGCGCACGATTCTACGGGGTCGCGGCGACGAACCGAAGCTCACGCGACATGGCTTCCGGATGGCAGGAAATGACGCGATAACGTCCGGGGATTTCGAGCCGCAAGAGGTCGATATTCTGCGGGCGCTCTTGCCACAGCACGATCGCTTCATCGATATCGGGGCGAATATCGGATTTTACTCATGCCTTGCCCGTCAGATGGGCAAGCCCGTCGTAGCGATCGAGCCGCTGGCTGAGAACGTTTCTTTTCTTCTGGGCAACCTTTGTGCGAACGGATGGCACGATACCGAAGTCGTCGTGGCGGGCCTGGGCGATAACGTCGGCATCGCCGAGATATTCGGCAGTGATACTGCGGCCTCACTATTGCCCGGGTGGGGTTCTCGCTCAGAGGGCAGCCTGATCCGTGAGCGAATCGTGCTGACAACTCTTGATTCTATTTTGGCTCACCGCTTTCCAAATGAGAGATTATTGATCAAGGTCGACGTCGAGGGCGGGGAGTTCGGTCTGCTTAAGGGCGCCGTTAAGACGCTGTCGCGCGAACCGGCCTCAACGTGGATGATCGAAATATGTTTGTCGGAAAATTTCCCGGACGGTCGCAACCCGCGGTATGTCGAGACATTCGATTTGTTCTTTGAACATGGCTATCAGGCGAAGACGGCAGACAAGGAGCGAAGACCGGTGCGCAGGAACGATGTAACCGGCTGGATCGCCGCGGGCCGTACTCCCGCCGGCGTCTACAATTATCTGTTCAGCCGTTAACCGGTCGCCATTCTGGTCCACCGCTCGTTCGTGGCAATGCTTCGCAAATGAAAATCCTCTGCGTGTTCGGCGAGAGCGCTTACGGAGATGCCGCGCGCGGCGACTCTTACGAAAAGGTCAACTTTCTTCCTGCCTTTCGGCGGCTGGGTCATGACGTTTCGCTGTTTGATTCATTTTCGCGGTGCGCAGATGCAGATTTTGCCGAGTTGAACCTTCGGTTTTTGCGTCATCTGGATGACTATCGCCCTGATGTCGTTTTCATGGTGCTGATGAGCTACGAAATTTGGACGGAGACCCTCGATCTCGCACGGACGGGAAGTCCGGCCATTATCGTGAATTGGGGCACTGACGATTCCTGGAAATTCAATCAAGTTTCGCGTTTTCTAATTCCTCATCTCGATTTTCACGTTACAACCGACAAGGACGCGGCTGCCCGGGCTAAGCGCGCCGGCTTCAGCAATGTGGTGTCCTCGCAATGGGCCGCGTCGCAAACGCAGCTGCTGGAACCGCTGCCCAGCGGTCAATGCGTCTACGACGTCAGTTTCATCGGAAATCTTTACGGCGATCGCCGCGCATGGATCGAAGGCCTGCGGGATCGTGGCGTAAACGTTGCAGTTTTCGGTCAAGGTAGCGACCGTGGTGTAGTGCCTGCCTCTGATATTCCTGAGATATACCGTAAGTCACGGCTATCATTGAATTTTTCAGGTTCTGGCTTGCACCTGATCGGTGTCCGGTTAAAGCGGTCCCGACAGATCAAGGCGCGCGTTTTCGAAGTGCCCGGCGCAGGGGGCGTCCTTCTCACGCAAGCCGCGGACAACTTGTCCGACTACTTTCGCGTCGGTCAGGAGATCGAAGCCTTTGATCGGCCCGATGAATTGGCCGCAAAGATCCAGTTTTATTTGTCAAACCCGTCGGCGCGTGATCGCATGGCGTGGGCGGGCCATAAGCGCACAATCTCAGAGCACACCTACGATCGCCGATTTCGTGATCTTCTGGATTATGTCCAAGCGAATGTCGCGCCAGAGCGTGTGCATCGTCCTTGGCAGATCGATGCCGGTCAATTGCAACAGCTTGCTGACCGGCATCGCAACACGAAAAAAATTTGGCCGCTTCGTGCGGCGATTGAGACGTTAGCGCGTCCGTTCGCTGGCCGGGAACGGAGCGCACGTGCAGCGCGCCGAATCGTTTTTGAGGCATCCTGGCGGTTAGCCGGAAAACGGACCTTTGGCGCGGCAGGACTGCCGGGCCGATTGTTTTTCCGCGAAAGCTAATTGCAGTCATGACAGCCGAACAGCCGCTTGTCTCAGTCATCATGTCGATGCGCAATGCTTCGGCCACCGTGCGGGATACGATCCGCTCGCTGCAATGGCAGACATTGAGCGACTGGGAGCTTGTTTTATTTGATGACGGTTCAACTGACGATAGCGTTGGCGTTGTTGAATCGATCGCGGATCATCGCGTTCGCTTGCAAAGCGATAGCCAGCGCAAAGGGCTCGCAGCGCGCCTCAATCAAGCGGTAGGATTGGCGCGCGGCCGCTTCATCGCCCGCATAGATGCCGATGACATTTGTTTTCCTGCGCGTCTGCAGAAGCAGGTGGCATATCTTGAGAGTCATCCGGATGTCGATCTTTCGGCATCGGGCGCAGTGGTGTTTTTCGGTCGTGAACTGATTGGTCTATTGCCTGTCGGTCTCTCTCACCGTGACATCGTTCGCCAACCCTTTCGTGGTTTTCCTTTTCCGCATCCAACCTGGTGCGGGCGCGCGGAATGGTTCCGTGCGAATCCGTACGACGCATCGCTCGGAAAAACACAGGATCAGGATTTGTTGCTGCGTAGCTTCCCGCACAGCACATTTGGTGGCATGGCGGATGTATTGGTCGGATACCGTCAGCAACGACTGGATATCGGAAAGCTATTGCATGGTCGGTCTGTGTTTATCCGATCGGTATGGCGGCACGGCCGAACGAGCGGGCCGCCTTCAGCGGTGATTAGCGGAATGGCGTCACAAATTGTCAAGGCGGCCGCGGACATTGTGATACTCGGTCTCGGACTCAACCGCTGGGGCCAGCTTCGCCGCCTCCGCGCTATTCCGGTCGATGTGCAAGATGCATGGCCGTCGCTCTGCGCTCGGCTGCAATCGGACGATAGAGCCGGGCTAAAGTAATAAAATGTGCGGAATTGCGGGTCTGATTGACGCTCGGTTGGTCGGGCAAGCCGAGAGGCTGATGACGCTCGGTCGGGGAATGGCGGCGGCGTTAGTCCACCGCGGCCCTGATGGCGAGGGCGTGTGGACCGAAGCAGCAGCAGGATTGGTGCTCGGGCACCGCCGCCTTTCCATCGTCGATCTGTCCGCGGCCGGCGCACAACCAATGATCTCCGCCGATGAACGCTGGGTCATCTGCTTCAACGGCGAGATCTACAATGCGCGCAAGATCGCGGCCGTTCCGGAGCTGGCGCGTTGCAGCTGGCGCGGCCATTCGGACACTGAAATCATCCTAGAATCCTTTGCATGTCGTGGCGTAACCGCGACGCTGTCAGACATGAACGGCATGTTCGCCATCGCATTATGGGATCGGCTCGAGCGGACCCTTTACCTCATACGCGACCGTCTCGGCATAAAGCCGCTTTTTGTCCTGGAGGACGAGGGCAGGTTGGCATTCGCATCGGAATTAAAGGCATTCGCACGCCTAGACCGCTGGTCGCCACAAATCGACATGGCTTCAGTAACAAGCTTTTTCAGGTTCGGCTGCGTTCCGGCCCCGTTTAGCATTTACAAAGGTGTGCGCAAGTTAATGCCGGGCGAAATCATGACAGTTGCCCCAGGAAAGGCGCCAGTCACGCGGCGCTACTGGTCGATCGCCGATGTTGCCGAATCGGGTGTCCGAAATCTGCTCGACGTCGAGGACGATGAGGCGGTCGCCTTACTCGATGAATTATTGGCCGACGCGGTCTCGCAGCAGATGATCAGCGATGTTCCGATCGGCGTATTTCTTTCAGGCGGAATCGACTCATCGACCGTAACCGCGCATATGGTACGCGCCGGCCGGGGGGCCGTCCGCACTTTTTCGGTTGGCTCTCCCGACCTAAACTTTGACGAATCCCGGCACGCCGGCGTGATCGCCAGGCATCTCGGAACGGCGCACACAGAGCTCACCGTATCCGCGCAAGACGCACTGAACGTGGTTTATTCATTGCCAGAGATGTATGACGAGCCTTTTGCAGATTCATCCCAAATCCCGACGTTCCTGATTTCAAAGCTTACCCGCCAACATGTCACAGTCGCATTGTCTGGTGACGGCGGCGATGAAATCCTGGCCGGCTACAATCGCCATGTTTTCTCCGACGGAATGTGGAAGCGGCTGTCAACAGTACCGCGTCCTTTGCGGGCAGCGGTCGCATTCCTTTTGCGTGTTGTTCCCGATCAGGCGTATCTGCTGCTGCAGAATTTAATCCCCGAGCGGCGGCGTCCGGCGCAGTTTCTGGAGAAGCTGCACAAACTCGTTTATATCGTTCCGGTTGAATCGCGTGATTTGTATATGCGATTGATCAGTCTCTGTTTCGAGCCCTCACGGATTACCCGGGTCGCGGAGCACGATGTCGAGCTCGCCGCCGGCGCGGAGGGTAACCTCGGCAGTGTGCTCGCTGCGATGCAGCTGCGCGACAGCATGTTGTATTTGCCGGACGATATTCTTCAGAAAGTAGACCGCGCTTCGATGGCGGCTTCGCTCGAAGTCCGCCCGCCGCTTTTGGATCACCGCATCGTGGAATTTTGCTGGCGGCTGCCGAATAGGCTTAAAGTCCGCAATGGCGAATCGAAATGGCTTTTGCGGCGGGTCCTGGAAAAATACGTGCCGCCGGAAATGTTTAATAGGCCGAAGATGGGCTTTTCAATCCCTGTCGCGGATTGGCTGCGCGGACCGTTGCGCGAGTGGGCGGCCGATTTGCTGGCGCCAGGAGCATTCGGCGGTGGTTTGCTGAATGGGTTGGAGGCTGCGCAACTGTATCAGGACTTTCTTGCCGGGCGCGGCGTATCGGGAAACACGATTTGGACCCTGCTAATGTTCGAAGTCTTGGCGTCGCAAATGGGTATGACCGCGCGGTTTGCCGATCGGCCTTGTTCAATCGATTCCTGGCTTCTTCGCGCGTGAGCTTGTTGCCCCTACTGATGAAGACTGGCTAAACAGGTACTCGCAACGCGGGAGCTCTTTTTGTGTCTTACAGTCGGAAGATTGCTGTCATTGGTCTTGGTTACGTCGGTCTTCCCGTCGCGGTCGCATTTGCGCGATCGGGCGCTTGGGTGATTGGCTTCGACATAGACCGCAAGCGAGTGGACGAACTGCGCGCCCAATATGATCGCACGCTTGAGGTCGACGCGGCCGATCTTGCGCCGGCGAGCCTGCATTACGAATACGAGCCCAGCCGCCTAAAGGAAGCCGACTTTTATATAGTGACCGTGCCAACGCCGATCGACGACGCGCACCGCCCCGATCTCGGGGCCATGTTGGCGGCGTCCCAAACCATCGGCGATGTGCTTAAACGGGGCGACATTGTCGTCTACGAATCGACAGTTTATCCCGGTGCGGTTGAGGAGGAATGCGTTCCGGTTTTGGAAATGAGGTCAGGCCTCAAGGGCGGGCGCGATTTCACTGTTGGCTATTCTCCGGAACGAATAAATCCCGGCGACAAGAACCATCGCTTCGAAACGATCACCAAGGTTGTCTCGGCGCAAGATGAAAAAACCCTGGATATCGTGGCCGGTGTCTACGGCTCGGTGGTGAAGGCCGGCATTCATCGCGCACCATCGATCAAGGTGGCCGAGGCGGCGAAGGTCATCGAGAACACCCAGCGCGATCTCAATATCGCCTTCATGAACGAGCTTTCTGCCATCTTCCACCGCATGGGCATCGACACCGGGGATGTACTTGCGGCGGCCGCGACCAAATGGAATTTTCAGGCTTTTCAGCCGGGCCTCGTCGGCGGCCACTGCATCGGCGTCGACCCGTATTATCTTACCCACCGCGCGGAGAAGGCGGGGTATCGCCCCGAGGTCATCCTCGCCGGCCGTCATATCAACGACAACATGGGCGCGCTGATTGCGCGCGAGTGCGAAATCCGACTGAAGCAGCGCGGCTGTGCCGATCCTCTGGTCAGCATCCTCGGCATCACCTTCAAGGAAAACGTTCCCGACACGCGCAATTCCAAGGTCATCGATATTGTGCGCGCATTGGAAAAAGCCGGCATCAATGTGCAGCTGCATGATCCTCTGGCATCGGCGCAGGAAGCGCGTGAGGAATACCGCGTTGAATTAACCCCGATGCAGGCCTTGCGGCCGGCGGATGCCGTGATCTTCGCCGTGGCGCACGAGGATTATGTCAACGGCGGATGGCCGCTGGTGAGCGGCTTGCTCAAGAACGGCGCAGGCTTCGTTATGGACGTAAAATTGCGACTCGACCGCAACACGAAGCCCGAGGGGATCGAATTGTGGCGACTGTAATCGACGGCCCGATCCTGGTCACGGGGGCCGCGGGGTTCATCGGCATTCATGTTGCCACGGCCTTACTTGCTATGGGTCGGGACGTTGTCGGCGTGGACAGCCTGACGTCCTATTACGACCCAAAGCTCAAGGAGGCCCGCCTCGCCGAGTTGGCGAGGCACAAGGGCTTCCATTTCCGCAAGCTCGATCTCGCCGATCGTGCAGCCACCGCCGCATTGTTTACGGAATATCGGTTTCCCTACGTGGTGCATCTCGCCGCACAGGCCGGCGTGCGCTACTCGCTGGTCGACCCGCACGCCTATGTGGATTCGAATCTGCAGGGCTTCGTGAACGTTCTGGAAGGATGCCGGCATCATGGCTGCCGGCACTTGGTCTATGCATCTTCGTCGTCCGTGTACGGCGCCAATACGCGTATGCCGTTCTCAGTGCACGACAATGTCGACCATCCGCTGAGCCTATATGGCGCCTCTAAGAAAGCCAACGAACTGATGGCGCATTCCTATTCGCATCTGTTCAGGTTGCCGACGACGGGCCTGCGTTTCTTCACCGTTTATGGCCCTTGGGGACGACCGGACATGGCGATGTGGATCTTTGCCTCCGCCATCATCGCCGGCCAACCGATCAAGCTGTTCAACCACGGCAATATGCGGCGTGATTTCACCTATGTCGATGATGTAGCCGGGTCGGTAGTGCGGCTGGTGGATCGCGCGCCGTCGGGAAATCCAAAATGGTCGAGCGAGACACCCGATCCCGGTTCGAGCTCGGCACCGTGGCGCATCTACAATATCGGCAACAACAACCCGGTTGAGCTATTGGAAGTCGTGCGGTTGCTCGAGGAAAAAATCGGCAAGAAAGCGAAGCGCGAGCTTCTGCCCATGCAGGCGGGCGACGTCCCGGCAACATTCGCGAACGTCGATGACCTCATGCGCGACGTCGATTTCAAACCGGCAACGCCGATCGCCGAGGGCATATCGCGGTTCATCGACTGGTACCGATCCTATCATCGTCTGTAATGACATCCAGCGACGTGGCGCAAAAAATTGGAAGCGTACAATGGCAGACAAGACCGCGCTGATCACAGGTATTACAGGGCAGGATGGCGCCTATCTGGCCGAATTGCTGCTGACGAAGGGATACGTCGTCCACGGCGTCAAGCGCCGTTCGTCTTCGTTCAATACCCAACGGGTCGATCATCTTTATGTCGATCCGCATGAGCACGCGACCAAGTTCTCGATGCATTATGGTGACATGACGGATGCGACCAACCTGATCCGCTTGATTCAGGAGACGCAGCCTGCCGAGATTTACAATCTGGCCGCTCAGAGTCACGTGCAGGTCAGTTTCGAGACACCCGAATATACCGCCAACGCCGACGCGCTCGGCACGCTGCGTCTGCTTGAAGCGATCCGAATTCTGAAAATGGAGGAGCGGGTTCGCTTCTATCAGGCTTCAACTTCGGAACTGTACGGCAATACACTGCCGCCGCAGAACGAATCCACGCCATTCGCTCCGCGCAGTCCCTATGGCGCCGCCAAACTTTATGCCTATTGGATCACGGTGAATTATCGCGAGGCCTACGGGATGCACGCATCCAATGGCATTCTTTTTAACCACGAAGGACCGACGCGCGGTGAAACCTTTGTGACGCGCAAGATTACACGCGCAGTGGCGGCGATTGAACTCAAGCTGCAGGATAAGCTTTATCTCGGCAATCTTGACGCCAAGCGCGATTGGGGCCACGCCCGCGACTACGTCGAAGGAATGTGGAAGATCCTGCAGCAGCCGGCGCCGGATGACTACGTGCTGGCGACCGGGGAGGATCATTCGGTGCGGGAGTTTGTCGAAAGAGCCTTCGCTCATGTCGGCCGCAAAATCGTTTGGGAAGGCACGGGCCAGTCCGAGCGCGGCATCGAGGCCGGAACCGGACGAGTGATAATCGAGGTTGACCCGCATTACTACCGGCCGACCGACGTCGAAAGCCTGCGCGGCGATCCGTCTAAGGCACGGCGCGTGCTCGGCTGGAAACACCAGGTGAGCTTCGATGCCCTGGTGAGCGAAATGGTGGATGAAGATTTAAAAACACTTCGCGATGAAGCGCATCGTCGGAATCGCCATGACTGATTCTGCGCCGATGTTGTTCGATCTGAGAGGCAAACGCGTCTATGTCGCCGGTCATGCCGGAATGGCTGGCGCCGCCATCATGCGCCGGCTGGCGTCGGAAGGCTGTGAAGTTCTCACGGTTGATCGCAAAGTACTCGATCTGACCCAACAGGAACCGACCGAGAAATGGATACTACAGGCGCGGCCGGACGCGGTTTTTCTGGCTGCCGGCCGGGTTGGTGGCGTTCATGCCAATGATACGTTTCCTGCCGATTTCATCGCCGATAATCTCGCTATCGCGCTCAATGTGATGCGCGCTTCGGTTGCGGCAAATGTGAAGAAATTACTTTTCCTTGGCTCGAGCTGCATTTTTCCGCGCAACGCGCCGCAACCCATGACCGAAGACCTGTTGTTGACCGGTCCGCTTGAGCCCACCAACGAGTGGTATGCAGTGGCCAAGATCGCCGGGATTAAACTGGCGCAGGCCTATCGCCGCCAGTTCGGTGTTGACTTTATTTCCGTGATGCCGACCAACCTGTATGGGATGGGAGACAATTATCATCCGGAGAACAGTCATGTCCCGGCCGCACTGATCCGGCGGTTTCATGAGGCGAAGACGCAAAACGCGGCGCAAGTGAGCGTATGGGGCAGCGGCACGCCGAAACGCGAGTTTCTCAGTGCCGACGACCTTGGCGATGCTTGCGTCTTTGTGATGAAACATTATTCCGGCGAGCAGTTCCTCAATGTCGGAACCGGAAAAGAAGTCAGCATCAAAGAATTTGCTGAACTTGTAGCCGATATTGTCGCCTACCGCGGACAGCTCGCATTTGATAAGAGCCGTCCCGACGGTATGCCGCGCAAGCTGCTCGACGTTTCCCAGCTCGCTGCGCTCGGCTGGCAGGCAAAGACGCCACTGCGCGAGGGATTGAAGGCGGCCTATGCCGACTTTCTCGCTCGCGGCAGTGCGCTTCGCGAACGATAGGCGGCTGGTTGGACCGCGCTGGCTATTGTCATATAGTTACATAAAGCGATTGAAGATGGATTGATCATGACCGCTCTGACACTCGACAAACTGCAGGTTAAGCTCTTCACCGACGGCGCCGACAAGGCGCAGATCGTCGAGATGGCCAAGCAGGCCTGGATTGCTGGATTTACCACCAACCCCTCGCTGCTCAAGAAAGCCGGGGTGAGCGACTACGAGCGCTACGCCCGCGATCTCGTCGCGGCCGTCCCGGACCGCCACATATCGTTCGAGGTATTCTCCGACGACATCCCCGAGATGGTCGCGCAGGCCCGCGTCATCACCGCCTGGGGCAATAATGTCTACGTCAAGCTGCCGGTGACCACCACGCGCAGCGAGCCGCTGTTCGACGTGGTGCGCGCATTGTCGCGCGACGGCGTCAAGATCAACATGACCGCAATCTTCACGCCCGAGCAGGTCGCCCGCGCGGTCGAGGCGCTCGGCGGCGGCGCGCCGGCCTGCGTATCGGTGTTCGCGGGGCGTCTTGCGGATTTCGGCATCGACTATCGGCCGATCATGCAGGACGCCATCGCGCGTGCGCGCAAGACGCGCAATATCGAGATCATCTGGGCTTCCACGCGCGAAGTGTTCAACGTCGTGGAAGCAGACAGCCTGGGCTGTCACATCATCACCGCGCCGGCCGACGTGCTCAAGAAGCTGCCCGCTCTGGGCACCAAGTCCGCGGCGGAGCTCTCACTGGGAGCGGTAAAATCATTCCGCGAAGACGCGCTTGCGGCAGGCTTGCAACTTTCGGTCCCTGCATCGCACGCGGCCGAATAATTCAATGACATGCAGATGATTGCCGTGCCCGGATTTTTGGCCTTAGCACTGCTGTAACGCTTTGAATCAAAACGTGTTCGCTGCGTTTCCCCGGGGTGGTCGCCAGCCGCCGTGGAGCGTGCTAGGGGAACCCTCGCTAAGGGTTAAGGGACAGGGGAAATCCGTTCAGCCATGACGCAGGCGGTAAAACCGGATGCGGGGCCTTTGTTGCGTATCGGCGTGATCGGCGTCGGCGTGATGGGCAGCAACCATGCGCGGGTGCTTACGGGGTTGCCGGGCACTGAGCTTGTCGGCGTAGCTGATCCCGATTTCCGGCAGGCCGATTTCGTCGCGCGCACGCTTGGCTGCGCTGCCATCGCCGGCGTCGATGAACTGCTCGATCTGAAGGTCGATGCCGTCACCATCGCGGCGCCGACCCATCTGCATCGCGATATCGCGCTCGCCTGCATTGCGCGCGGTGTCCACGTCATGGTGGAAAAACCGATCGCGTCCTCCGTCGACGAAGGCCGCGAGATCATCGCCGCGGCGCGCCGGGCCGGCGTGACATTGATGGTCGGTCACGTCGAGCGATTCAATCCGGCTGTCGAGGCGATCAAGGACGCCATCCGCAACGAAGATATTCTTTCGATTGCGATCACCCGGGTCGGACCGTTCCCACCGCGCATGTCAAACGTTGGCGTGGTGATTGATCTCGCCGTGCACGACATCGACCTGATCCGTTGGTTCACCGACAGCGAAATTGTCGAGGTGCAGCCGCAGCTATCGAGCGCGGTAGCCGAGCGCGAGGACATTGCGCTCTTGCAATTCCGTACCGCCTCGGGCGTGCTCGCTCACATCAACACCAACTGGCTGACCCCATTCAAGGCGCGCAACGTCATTGTCGCGACCCGCGGTAAATATGTAACGGGCGATCTCCTCACGCGGCAGGTGACCGAATGCTTCGGGTTCCAGCCGGACGGCAGCTATTCCATGCGCCATCTCTCGGTCGGACACGCCGAGCCGTTGCGCTCGGAACTGCTGGCGTTCCTGCGCGCAGTGCGATCCGGATCGGCGGCGGCGGTGACGGGAGAGGAAGGCGTGGCCAGCCTCGAGATCGCCATACGCTGCCTGGCCGCCCGGCAATTGGAAATGGCATGAATCAGCGACCCACCCCGCCCGCGATTCCGTTTATCGATGTGGCCGCGCAGCGCCACCGGCTTGGTGGCGCCATCGATGCTGCGGTCGCGCGCGTGCTCGGCCACTGCCAGTTCATCCTTGGCCCGGAAGTGCGGACGTTCGAGGCGGAGTTGGCGAAATTCTGCGGCGCCAAGCACGCGGTAACCTGCGCCAGCGGCACCGACGCGCTGGTGTTGGCGCTGCGCGCGATGGGCATAGGTCCGGGCGATGCGGTGCTGTGTCCCTCTTTCACATTCTGTGCGACCGCCGAAGTGGCTGCGCTGGTCGGCGCAACGCCGGTATTTGTCGATGTCGACGCAGCCACTTTCAATATCGATGTGAACGGTATTGCCGGCGCGGTTGAAGCGGCCAGGGCAGCGGGCCTCACACCAAAGGCCATTGTCCCGGTCGATCTGTTTGGGCTAGCCGCCGACCATGGCGCGATCACCGCTGCCGCCAAGGTCTATAATTTGCTGATCCTTGATGACGCAGCGCAGGGGTTCGGCGCGACTTACAATAACCGCCGGCTCGGCACTTTCGGCCACGCCACCGCAACCAGTTTTTTTCCAGCCAAGCCCCTCGGCTGCTATGGTGACGGCGGCGCGGTCATGACTGATGATGGCAATCTCGCCGATCTCATGCGCAGCCTGCGGGTGCATGGCCAGGGCAATGACAAGTACGATAACGTACGTATCGGTTTGGCCTCTCGCCTCGATACAATCCAGGCCGCCATACTGATCGAGAAGCTGAAAATCTTTCCCGAAGAGATCGAGGCGCGCAACCGCATCGCTCGCCGCTATGCCGAGGCGCTTAGCGATGTGGTTACGGTGCCGGTCGTGCCGGCCGGTTCAACATCGGTCTGGGCACAATACACTATCCGGCTGAAAGCCGGCCAGCGCGATGCCTTCGCGGCGGCGCTGAAAGCCGAAGACATTCCAACCGCAATCTATTATCCAATACCGTTACACCGGCAGCAGGCTTACAAGCATTTTCCGGTAAGCAAGGGCGGTGTCGCCGTAAGCGAACGTCTTGCGAGCGAAGTCATCAGCCTACCGATGCACGCCTATCTCGACGCCGCGATACAAGACCGCATTATCGACGGCGTACGCCGCGCCCTACTGTCGTGAACGTTTAGAGGTTAATTTTTCCGCTCGACTTGCAAATTAGAAATATCAGTTTCTCCCCTAAACGATTGAAATGAAGTAACACTTGCCGGGCAAAAGGCTCGGATTTATCGAATGAATTGGCGTCACCAGAACGTTCGCTTGCGGCAGCTCGAGGCCGAAGCGATCTATATTATGCGCGAAGTCGTTAGCGAATTCCGCAATCCGGTGATGCTCTATTCGATGGGCAAAGATTCAAGCGCGCTGCTGCACGTGGCGCAGAAGGCGTTTCATCCGGGAAAAGTGCCGTTTCCACTTCTCCACGTCGACACGACCTGGAAATTCCGCGAGATGGTGGCGTTTCGCGATGACACGGCGGCGCGGCTCGGCATGGACTTGCTGGTCCATGTCAACGAAGAGGGTCTAGGGCGCGGCATTTCGCCAGTATCCTCAGGTTCGGCGATCCACACCCAGGTCATGAAGACGGAGGGGCTGCGTCAGGCTCTCGACAAATGGCGTTTCGACGCGGCCTTCGGCGGGGCGCGGCGCGACGAGGAAAAAAGCCGCGCCAAGGAGCGGATCTTCTCGCACCGGTCGGCGAGCCACACCTGGGACCCGCGCAATCAGCGGCCGGAACTGTGGCGGCTGTTCAACACCCGCATCAAGACCGGTGAATCCATGCGCGTGTTCCCGCTGTCCAATTGGACCGAACTTGACGTGTGGGAATACATCAGGGCCGAAGATATCCCCGTCGTGCCGCTGTACTTTGCCAAACCGCGCCCGGTGGTTGAGCGCGACGGCATGCTGATCATGGTCGACGACGACCGCCTGCCGCTACTGCCCGGCGAAAAGCCGCGGATGCTGAACGTCCGCTTCCGTACGCTGGGCTGTTACCCGCTGACTGGCGCTGTCCCATCGAACGCCGCAACGCTCGATGCAATCATTGCGGAAATGCGCGGCTCGACCAGTTCGGAGCGGCAGGGCCGCGTCATCGATCATGATGAGGCCGGATCGATGGAAAAGAAAAAGCGCGAGGGCTATTTCTGATGGAAAGTCCCGCGCCCACTGCTGCCGATCGACTTGCGCGCGGCGATAGCCTCGACGCGCGTCCGGCTTTGCGCTTTCTCACTTGCGGCTCGGTCGACGATGGCAAGTCCACGCTGATCGGCCGCTTGCTCTATGAGCAGAACCTCATTTTCGACGACCAGCTGGCCGCGCTTGAACGCGATTCGAAAAAGAGCGGCACCAACGGCGCGGATGTCGATTTCGCCCTCCTGCTTGACGGCCTGGAAGCCGAGCGCGAGCAGGGCATCACGATCGACGTCGCCTACCGTTATTTCTCGACACAACGGCGCGCCTTCGTCGTCGCCGATACGCCGGGCCACGAGCAATACACCCGCAACATGGCAACCGGCGCGTCCAACGCCGAACTTGCGGTCCTGCTGGTGGACGCGCGCAAAGGGCTGCTGAGCCAGACGCACCGGCACGCAGTTATTGCGAGCCTGCTGGGCATTCGCCACATCGTCCTGGCGGTAAACAAGATCGATCTCGTCGGCTTCGATCAATCCGTGTTCGAGCAGATTTCGTCGAGCTTCAGCCGCTTTGCCGGCGCGCTCGGCTTCAAGGCGATCCAAGCAATTCCAGTGTCCGCGCGTGACGGCGACAACGTTTCGTCGCGCAGTGAACGTACGCCCTGGTATTCCGGGCCGCATCTGCTCGGCTATCTCGAAACGATCGACGTCGAGGACGACCGCGCCGGCAAGCCTTTCCGCATGCCAGTGCAATGGGTCAACCGGCCCAATGCCGATTTCCGCGGCTTTGCTGGCACGGTCGTGAGCGGCAGGACCAAGCCGGGTGATGAGGTCGTCGTGCTGCCTTCGGGGCGGGCGACCAAGATCAAAGCGGTGTTTGGCCCGTCCGGCAAAAGTGGCGCCGCACAAATTGGGGATAGCGTCACCCTTACGCTCGCTGATGAAATCGATGTTTCACGCGGAGACATGTTTGCAGCGCCGCGCGACCGCCCGCAGGTCGCCGACCAGTTCGCGGCGCATCTGGTGTGGATGTCGGCGGAGAACCTGTTTCCCGGCCGGCCGTATCTGATGAAGGTCAACCACAGCACGCTGCCGGCAACGGTGACCGAGATCAAGCACCGGATCGACGTTACGACGCTCTCGAAACTCGCCGCCAAGACGCTGGCGCTGAACGAGGTGGCTGTGTGTAACGTATCGGTCGCGCGGCCGGTCGTATTCGACGCCTATGCGGACAATCGTGATACCGGCGCCTTCATCCTGATCGATCGTTATTCCAACGAGACCGTCGCCGCCGGGATGATTGATTTTGCGTTGCGTCGGGCGACCAACATCCATCATCACGAGCACCTGGTGAGCAAGACCGGACGCGTGAACCTCATGCGCCACCGTCCCGCAGTCTTGTGGTTCACCGGTCTGCCGGGCTCGGGTAAGTCGACCATCGCGAACCTCGTCGAAGCCGCGCTGCATGCGCGCGGCGCACATACCGTTATCTTGGACGGCGACAACGTGCGTCACGGCTTGAACAAGGACTTGGGCTTTACGGAACCTGACCGCGTTGAGAACATTAGGCGCATCGGCGAGGTGGCCAAGCTGATGACCGACGCCGGCCTCATCGTGCTTTGCTCGTTCATCTCGCCGTTCTGCGCCGAGCGCCAGATGGTGCGGGAACTGCTCGACAACGGCGAATTTATCGAGGTCTTCGTCGACACCCCGCTCGAGGAGTGCATCGCGCGCGATCCCAAGGGCCTGTATCGGCGGGCCCTCGCCGGCGAGATCAAGAATTTCACCGGCGTCGATCAACCGTATGAGGCGCCGGAAAATCCCGAGCTCCATCTTTTGGCCGGCAGCAAGAATGCCGACCGGCTTGCAAGCGAAGTGGTCGAGGCTCTGGTCCAGCGGAAAATTTTGTGACGCAGCTCTGGCGAACATCTAGCGTATTTCGCGATCGGCTTTGATTGATATCAAAATCGCAAATTCCTGCGTCGTTATCGTATGCCAACTTGAGAATATGAAATCGCGCGGCCGTCGAGGGCACAGCGCATGGCAATGGAGTCGGTAAATGTCGAATTGGCCCGAATACATCAAAGAGCGCAGCGCCCAGTTGCGGAATTTGCGCACCGGCGCGCCGGACGTCATGAAGGCGTTTTCCGGCCTGGCGCAAGCTGCGCTGGCGCCCAAGGCGCTCGACTGCAAGACCAAAGAACTAATCGCCCTTGGCATCGCCGTCGCGATTCATTGTGACGATTGCGTGGGCTTCCACGTCAAGTCGGCGCTGGAGCAGGGCGCCGCGCGCGACGAAATCATGGAGACGCTCGGCATGGCGATCTACATGGGCGCGGGCCCATCGGTGATGTACGCCAATCACGCGCTGGATGCATTCGAGCAGTTCAAGAACGCCGTGGCAAAGCCCGCTTTAGAGTCGGCCTGATCGCGCGGCATCAGCTCCGCTTGTAAATGTCCTCGATACGCTCGATGTCGTCCTCGCCGAGATAGCTGCCGGTCTGAACCTCGATCAGCTCGAGCGGGATTTTGCCGTGGTTGGCCATGCGATGGACGCTGCCGATCGGGATATAGACCGACTCGTTTTCGTGCACTGCGCGGACCGTGTCGCCGATGGTGACTTCGGCGGTACCGCGCACCACCACCCAATGCTCGGCGCGATGGCGGTGCTTCTGCAGCGACAGCACGCCGCCGGGGATGACGACGATGCGCTTGACCTGGAAGCGGTCGCCCATGTCGATCGACTCGTAGTAGCCCCAAGGCCGATGCATGCGCTTGTGATCGGTGGCTTCGGGCCGCTTGGCCGCTTTGAGCTTGGCCACCAGCTCGCGCACCTCCTGCGAACGGGCGCGCGGCACCACCATCACGGCATCCGACGTACTCACCACTACCAAATCCTTGACGCCGATTGCGGTGATGAGCCGGCCGTCGGAGTGCAGCACGCAACCACTGGCATCGAGCGCCACCGCCGGTCCGTGCACGACATTGCCCGCTGCATCCGGTGGCGTAATATCGAACAGTGCATCCCAACTGCCGATGTCCGACCAGCGGAAATCGCCCGCCACCACGGCGGCGCGATCGGTCTTTTCCATCACCGCGTAGTCGATTGATTTCATTGGTGCGCGCGCGAAGGCGTCCGGCTGCAGGCGCAGGAAGCCGAGGTCGGTGGAAGCGTTGGCAACCGCCGCCTCGATCGCTTCGGCGATTGCCGGCTCGAGCCGTGCCAGTTCGGACAGCAGTACGTCGGCGCGGAACAGGAAGTTGCCGGAATTCCACAGATAGCCGTCGCGGACATAACGGGCGGCGGTGGCGGCGTCCGGCTTCTCGACGAAGCTCTTGACGGCACGCACGCCGCTCTTGCCGATGGCCTCGCCCGGCAGGATATAGCCGTAGCTGGTCTTGGGCTCGGTCGGCTTGATGCCGAAGGTGACGATGCGTCCGGCCTCGGCGGCTTCGCGGCCGGCGAGACAAGTCGCGCGGAACTGCGGCACGTCGAGAATGATGTGGTCGGCGGCGAGCGCCAGCACCACCGCGTCGGGGTCGCGTTGGCGGGCGACTGTGGTGGCAGCGGCGACGGCGGCCGCTGAGTCCCGCCTCAGCGGTTCGATCACCACCGTCGCCTCGACGCCGACTTCCTCGGCCTGCCGGCGGGCGAAAAAATGGAAATTCGGTCCGGTGATGACGATAGGGGCCCCAAACATCGGGTCCTGCACGCGCAGTAGCGTCTGCTGATAGGTCGAATGGTCGCCGACCAGGGGCAGGAACTGCTTGGGCAGGGCATCGCGCGAGACCGGCCAGAGCCGTGTTCCGGCGCCGCCGGCCAGGAGAATGGGGATGATGGGCGAGGCCATGCTGTCCGGTTTCGATTCGTTCAGATTAAATCCACACAATCCCTAACATTTTCCCTGTGGATGATCCCGAAAACCAGTTACTGCTTTTCGAGTCATGCGCTGGCAGCGCCGCTCAGGGCTCTATGTTTGAGGCGGGAATCGTCTTAAGGCAGTTTGACGTCACTGACTATCGCATTTGTTGCGCATCGTAAAAATTCGTTCCAGGTCAGCAATTTTGCGTCGGCGCGAGGCGCGTTCACCATGATCAAGCGAATCCTCACGGTCGGCGGGCTGACGTTGTTGTCACGGATCACCGGTTTTGGCCGCGACATCGTGCTGGCCGCGATCCTCGGCGCAGGGCCGGCGGCCGACGCCTTTTTCGTGGCCTTCCGGCTGCCGAATCATTTCCGCGCCATCTTCGCCGAAGGCGCCTTCAATGCCGCCTTTGTTCCGGCTTATGCTCGCATCCGTGAGCAGGGTGGGGCTGCGCGGGCTGAGCTGTTCGCCGACCGCATCTTCACGTTGCTGCTGGCAAGCCAGATCGTGCTGCTGGCGCTGGCGCTTCTGTTCACCCCAACGGTGATCGACCTGCTGGCGCCTGGCTTTGCGCGCGACCCGGAGCGCTTTGCGCTCGCCGTCAATCTCACCCGCATCACCTTTCCCTATCTGCTGCTGATCACCTTGGTGACCCTCTATGGTGGCATCCTCAACGCGCTGCAGCGCTTCGCCGCGGCCGCCGCGGCCTCGACGTTGCTCAATCTCTCGATGGTCGTGACGCTGGCTCTGGCTGCGTTCTTTCCGACGGCCGGCCATGCGGCGGCCTGGGGCGTGCTGATCTCTGGCGTGCTGCAGGTACTGCTTGTCGGCGGCGACACCTTGCGCGCCGGCGCGATGACGGCTTTGCGCTGGCCTGAGCTGGATGCCGACGTAAGAAGATTCTTTCGCGCGCTTGGACCGGCCACGGTCGGCTCCATGGGCGTGCAGCTCGCGCTGTTCGCTGACACCATCATCGCGAGCTTCCTGCCGGCGGGCGCGTTGTCGGCGCTCTATTACGCCGATCGCATCGATCAGCTCCCGATCGGCGTGATCGGCATAGCCGCCGGCACCGTGATCTTACCCGAAATGGCGCGCCGCCTGGCCGCCGGCGATGAGGCCGGCGCCTCGAGCGCGCAAAACCGCGCGATTGAATTCACGCTGCTGCTATCGATTCCCTGTCTCGCAGCGTTTTTCGTCATTCCCGAGTTGATCATGCGGGCATTGTTCATGCGCGGCGCATTCACCGCGGTTGACGCGGTTGCCGCCGGTCGCACGCTTGCGGCCTACGCGGTGGGGTTATTGCCCTTTGTGCTGATCCGCAGCACGGTGGCGACGTTTTTTGCACGCAGCGACACTGCGACGCCCGTGAAAGCGGCGCTGATCGCGGCCGCGGTCAATATCGCGTTTAAGTTCCTTTTGATGGGGCCGCTGGCGCAAGTGGGTCTCGCGCTGGCGACCTCGATCGGCGCTTGGATCAATCTCGGCCTGGTGGTGTGGTTCGCTTCGCGCGCCGGCCATATCCATATGGACGAGCGGCTGCGGCAATCGGTGGTCAAGCTGGCGGCCGCCGGGCTCGCCCTGGCCGCGGCGTTGTGGCTATGCGCGCCGTTGGCCACGCATCTGTTCGCGAGCTGGACCCGGCTGCGCGATATTGCCGCCCTGGCGTTGCTGGCGGCGATCGGCGCCGCCGTCTATGGTGGCATCGTGCTGGCATTGTTCGGCGCGCGCTGGCTTGCCGCATTCCGCGCCCGGCAGCGCGGCTGACGCAACGTTTCCTCAAGCGTCCTTGCCGATTGGGCTCGTTGGACATAACTCATGCCCGACGCTATGGGGATTGTCCGGGCTACTCGTAGCTGGCCAAAATTGCAGGTAGTCATGAATTTCGCACGGGTAAATCCATCATTTTCGCTGATGTGTGGTGGCCGGAACATTGCTTTGCTGTGCGCACTTGCGACTTTGGTCGCAAGTTGCGGCGAACGGCAGAAGCAAGCAAGCGCACCGCCGCCGGCGGTGACCGTCGCCAAGCCGGTCAAACGAACCGTCACCGATTACGACGAATATGTTGGCCGCTTTACCGCAATCAATTCGGTGGAGGTGCGCGCGCGCGTCTCCGGCTATCTCGACGGCGTGCATTTCAAGGACGGGCAGATCGTCAAGCAGGGCGACCTGTTGTTCACCATCGACAAGCGGCCGTTCCAGAACACGCTCGACCAGGCGCGCGCCAATCTGGCACAGGCCAAGTCCAATCTCGCCTTCACCGAATCCGACTACACGCGCGGCCAGCAACTGGTGCATGACAAGACCATCACCGATCAGGTCTTCGAGCAGCGCGCGCAGGCCTTCCGCAATGCGCAAGCCTCCGTCAACAATAACGAAGCGGCCGTGCGTCAGGCGGCGCTCGACATCGAATTCACCGAATTGCGCGCGCCGGTCAACGGGCGCATCGGCGACCGGCGGGTCTCGCCCGGCAACCTGGTCACCGGCGGCACCGCCGGCAACACGACCTTGCTCGCCACCATCGTGTCGACCGATCCGATCTACTTCGAGTTCACCTTCGACGAAGCCTCGTTCCTGCGCTACGAGCGGATGGCGAAAACCGGCAACGACGTCGCCAGCCGCGGCGCCGGCGTACCGGTCGCCCTCAAGCTAATCGACGAGCAGGACTTCGTGCACCAGGGCCACATGGATTTCGTCGATAACGTGATCGATCCGTCGACCGGGACGATCCGCGGCCGCGCGGTGTTCGCCAATGCCAATAATCTCTTCACGCCCGGAATGTTCGCCCGCGTGCAGGTGGCCGGCTCGCCGCCTTACGAGGCCCTGCTGGTGCCGGATGCCGCCATCGGCACGGAACAGACGCGGAAGTTCGTCCTCACCGTCGGCGCTGACAACCAGGTCGTGCCGAAATACGTGACGCTCGGCCAGATCACCAAAGACAATTTGCGCGTGATCAAGAGCGGAATCAGTGCCGATGACCGCGTCATCGTGAACGGTTTGATGCGTGCGCGGCCGGGCCAAAAGGTCACGCCGCAGGAAGAAGGCAAGCCGGGCGCCGCGCCGGCGCAAGGCGCGAGCCCGCCGCAGAAACCGAAATAACCCCGGCCGCAACCGATGCGCATCTCGCACTTCTTCATCGACCGGCCGATCTTCGCCTCCGTGGTCTCGATCGTGTTCGTGATCCTCGGCGGCGTGGCGTTCTTCCGGCTGCCGATCGCGCAATACCCGGAGATCGCGCCGCCGACCATCACCGTGTCCGGCCAATATCCCGGCGCCAGCGCCGACGTCGTCGCCTCGACGGTGGTTACGCCGATCGAGGAGCAGATCAACGGCGTCGAGAACATGATCTACTTGTCGTCCAACTCGACAGCGGACGGCCGCTTCAGTATTTCCGTCACCTTTGACATCGGCACCAATCTCGACATCGCGCAGGTGCAGGTGCAAAATCGTGTCGCTATCGCGCAACCACGCCTGCCGGCCGACGTGCGCAACATCGGCGTCACGGTGAACAAGAGTTCGCCCGACCTGATGATGGTCGTGCATCTTTATTCGCCGGACAATTCGCGAGACACGCTGTTCATTTCCAATTATGCGACGCTCGAAATCACCGATGCGGTGACCCGCGTCGACGGCGTCGGCTCGCTCATCGTGTTCGGAGCCCGCGACTACGCGATGCGGATCTGGCTCGACCCCGACCGGCTACAGTCGGTCGGACTGACCGCAGCCGACGTGGTGACAGCGCTGCAGGGCCAGAACGTGCAGGTGGCGTCGGGCGTGCTCGACCAGCCGCCGATGGACAAGCCGGGCGCGTTCCAGATTTCGGTGCAGACGCAAGGCCGCCTCGCCAACCCCGACGAGTTCGGCAAGATCGTGGTCAAGCAGACCGCTAATGCGATCGTGCGGATCAAGGACATCGCCACGGTCGAACTGGCGGCGCAGGACTATTCGACCAATTCCTATCTCGATCACGATCCGGCGATCGCCATCGGCATCTTCCAGCGCCCCGGCTCGAACGCGTTGTCGACCGCGCGGGCGATCCAGGATACCATGGAAGACCTGTCCAAGCGCTTTCCGCCTGGCCTGAAATACACCATCGTCTACAACCCGACCCAGTTCATCCAGCAGTCGGTCGATGCCGTCGAGTCGACCATCGGCGAAGCGATCATCCTGGTCGTGCTGGTGGTGATCTTGTTCCTGCAGACCTGGCGCGCCGCCATCATTCCGATCGTCGCCATTCCGGTCTCGCTGATCGGCACCTTCTTCGTGATGTCGCTGTTCGGCTTCACGCTCAACAATCTGTCGCTGTTCGGTCTGGTGCTCGCCATCGGCATCGTCGTCGACGACGCCATCGTCGTGGTGGAAAACGTCGAACGTAATATCGAGGCTGGCCTCAATCCGCACGATGCGGCGGTGAAGAGCATGGACGAAGTGGGCGCGGCGCTGATTGCGATTGCGCTGGTGCTGTCGTCGGTGTTCATTCCGTCGGCCTTCATCACCGGGATTTCCGGACAATTCTACCGGCAATTCGCGCTCACCATCGCCGGTGCGACCATCATCTCGCTGATCGTGTCGTTGACGCTGTCGCCGGCGCTGTGCGCGCTGCTGCTCAAGCCGCACGGCAAGCCGGAAGACGATACCTGGTGGAGCAAGCCGATCCACGCTTTCTTCCGCGGGTTCAACCGCTATTTCGACGCCCTGACGCGCGGCTACGGCTGGCTGTCGGCGCGCACCGTCCGCTTCGCCGTGCTGATGCTGGTGGTCTATGCCGGCGTCATCGTTTTCGGCCTCAATGAATTCCGCAAGACGCCGGTCGGCTTCATCCCGCAGCTTGACCGCGGCTACCTCATCATCATCACCCAGCTGCCGCCGGCCGCCTCGCTCGCCCGCACCGACGAGGTCAACCGCCGCGCGGTCGATATAGCCTTGAAAATCCCCGGCATTGCTCATGCGGTCAATATCGTCGGCTTTTCCGGCGCCACCTTTACCAACGCGCCGAATGCGGGCGCGGTCTTCGTCACGCTCTCTCCGTTCGAAGAGCGGGCCAAGGATCCGCGGCAAACCGCCGCCGCGATTCAGGGTCAGTTGTTCATGCGCCTGCAGGCGATCAAAGACGGCTTGATCTTCGTTGCCGCGCCGCCGCCGGTCGCAGGCATCGGCAACGCCGGCGGCTTCCGCATGATGGTCGAGGACCGCGCCGGCCGCGGGTCGCAGGTCTTGCAGGGCGCGGTCTATGCGATGATGGGACGGGCCGCCCAAACCCCGGGTCTCGTGCAGGTGTTTTCGTTGTTCGAGAACACCACGCCGCAGCTCTATCTCGACATCGACCGCGTCAAGGCGCAGCTGCTCGGCATCAATATTCCCGACGTCTTCGCCGCACTTCAGATCTATCTCGGCTCGGCCTACGTGAACGATTTCAACCTGTTCGGCCGCACCTACCGCGTGGTGGCGCAGGCCGAGAGCGACTACCGCAAGAGCACCGAGGACGTGCTGCGCATCCGTGTGCGCAACAGCAGCGGCAATACCGTGCCGCTCGGCGCCTTCACTACCGTGCGCACGGTCACGGGACCCTACCGCGTGCCGCGCTATAATCTTTATCCGGCGGCCGAGCTCGACGGCGCGGCGGCGCCCGGCTATAGCCAGGGCCAGGCGATCAAGATCATGGAGCAATTGGCTGCGCAAACGCTGCCGGAGGGCTTCTCCTACGAGTGGACCACGCTCGCCTTCCAGCAATTGCGCGCCGGCAACACCGCGATGTTCGCCTTCGTTCTGGCGGTGGTATTCGTGTTCCTGGTGCTGGCCGCGCAATTCGAGAGCCTGACGCTGCCTTTGGCGGTAATCATGATCGTACCAATGTGCCTGATCGCCTCCATCGTCGGCGTCGTGATCCGCGGCCAGGACAACAATATTCTGACCCAGGTCGGCTTCATCGTACTGATCGGTCTTGCCGCCAAGAACGCCATTCTGATCGTGGAATTCGCCAAGCAGTTGGAAGATGCCGGGCGCGACCGTTTCGCCGCCGCGGTCGAGGCGGCGCATTTGCGGTTGCGTCCGATCCTGATGACCTCGATGGCCTTCATCCTCGGCGTGACGCCACTGGTCTGGGCGATCGGCGCCGGCGCCGAACTGCGCCAGACCCTGGGCACGGCGGTTTTCTCCGGCATGATCGGCGTCACGCTCTTTGGCTTGATCTTCACGCCGGTATTCTACGTCGTCTCGCGCTGGTTGGCGCAGGGCTTCGCCAGGCGCCGCCAGCAATCGCCGCCGGTCAAATCATGACAATGAAATTCGGCTTCGGGCAGCCGCTGACGCGCAAGGAAGACGACGCGCTCTTGCGCGGCGCCGGCTGTTACGTGGCCGATGTCACGCCGGCGGCGACGCTGCATGCGGTGGTGCTGCGCTCACCGCATGCGCATGCGCGCTTCAGTATTCATGAACTCGATCGCGTGCGGGCGATGCCGGGCGTGCGCCTGGTACTCACTGCCGCCGAGGTGGCCGATCTCGGGCCGCTGCCGACGCCCGGCGTGTTGCCCGGCGTGGACATCAAGATTCCGGTCTATCCGATCTTGGCCAAAGACGCGGTGCGCCATGTCGGCGACGCCGTCGCCTTCGTGGTGGCCGACAGCCTGGCAGCGGCCAAGGACGCCGCCGAGGCGGTCTCGGTCGACTGGCAGCCGCTACCGCATGTGATCGGCGCCATCGCCGCGCTCGCGCCAGGCGCGCCGCGTGTGTGGTCCGACCGGCCGAACAATCTCGCCTTCGAGACCGAGTTGGGCGACGCAGGCGCCACCCGGGAGGCGTTCGCGCGAGCCGCGCGTACGGTCGAACTGACCATCGTCAATCAGCGGTTGGTGACCAATTACATGGATACCCGCGGCGTGATCGCCGAGTTTGACGGCCAGCGCTACACGCTCACGCTCGGCAGCCAGGGCAGCCACATCATCCGCGACATCATCTGCAACGATGTGCTGCGCATCCCGCCCGACCGCATGCGCGTGGTGACGCCAGACGTCGGCGGCGGCTTCGGCACCAAGCTTTTTCCCTATCGCGAATATGCGCTGGCCGCAGTTGCCGCCGAGCGGTTGCGCTGGCCGGTGAAATGGATTTGCGATCGCTCCGAACATTTCCTCGGCGACAGCCACGGGCGCGACAACATTTCGACGGCGAAGCTGGCGCTCGACGACAAGGGCCGTTTTCTCGCCCTCGATCTCGACATCGTCGCTGATATGGGCGCCTATCTCTCCTGCTACGCGCCGTACATTCCATGGCTCGGTGCCGGCATGGCGACCGGCGCCTATGACATTCCGGCCGCGCATGTGCGGCTGCGCGCCGCCTATACCAATACTGTGCCGGTCGACGCCTATCGTGGTGCCGGGCGGCCGGAAGCCTCTTATCTGATCGAGCGGGTAGTGGATGCGGCAGCGCGCGAGATCGACATCGCGCCCGACGCGCTGCGCCGCAGGAACCTGATCAAGCCGAAGGCGATGCCCTACACGACGCCGACCGGGAAGATCTACGACTCGGGCGATTTCGCAGGCTGCTTGGCGCGCGCTCAGGAGATCGCCGAGTGGGATGGCTTCAACAAGCGCGCGGCGGGCTCGAAGCGCGCCGGCAGACTGCGCGGCATTGGCATCGCCACTTATGTCGAGGCTTGCGGCAACAACGGCCCGGAAACAGCGAATGTGCGGCTGGAGCGCGACGGTGGCGTCACCGTGCTCATCGGCTCGCAGTCGACGGGGCAGGGCCACGCCACGTCCTACGCACAGCTCGTTGCCGAACGGCTCGACCTTCCGCCTGAGCGCGTGCGCGTGGTGCAGGGCGACACCGACGCGATTGCGAGCGGCGCCGGTACCGGCGGTTCGAGTTCGATTCCCGTGGGCGGCGTTTCGGTCGACCGCGCAAGCAAGACCCTGGCCGAGCAACTCAAGCAACTCGCCGCCGACGCCCTGGAAGCCGCTCCCACCGACATGGAAATCGCCAATGGAGCGGTGCGCGTTGCCGGTACCGACCGCGTCATTTCGTTTGCCGATCTTGCCGCGCACCCACAGGCGAAGCCCGAACAATTGCGTGCATCGAGCGAGTTCGGCGTCGAGCAGCCGACATTTCCGAACGGCACGCACATCGCGGAAGTCGAAATCGATCCGGATACCGGCGCGACCGCGATCGTGAATTACGTCGTGATCGACGATTTTGGCGCCACGCTCAATCCTCTGCTGCTTGCGGGGCAGGTGCATGGCGGCGCGGTGCAGGGCATCGGCCAGGCGCTGATGGAGGATACCGTCTACGATCCGGCATCGGGGCAATTGCTCAGCGCGAGCTTTATGGATTACGCCATGCCGCGCGCGGCGGACGCGCCGGACTTCGTGTTCGAGACGCGCAACGTGCCGTGCAAGAACAATCCCCTCGGCGTCAAAGGCGCGGGCGAGGCCGGTGCCATCGGTTCCTGTCCGGCGCTGATCAATGCAATATTGGACGCGCTCTGGCGGAACTATCGGATCCGCACCATCGACATGCCGGCGACTCCGCAAAAGGTCTGGGCGGCGATCACGGCGGCCGGGAAAGCCAAATCGGTATAATGGTTTAGGTGCTCACGAATTTGTGATCATGACAGCCGATGGAGGGATCGCGCGCGGCAAAATGCCACCCGTGGAAGGAATAATCCTTTCGCGCCAGGGTTTTCCGGAAGCGTCATTCACAGGAAGAAAGTAGGTCGCGATGTTCGCCCGTGCAATTCTTGCCACCCTGGCGGTTGTTTTCAGCGTCGGTACCCTCATGGCCCAGCAGGATCCCGTGAAAACCCGCGAAGACTTGATGAAAAAGAATAACGACCACGCAAAAGCAGTCGTGCAAATGATGCGTGGGCAGGCGCCGTTCGATGCCGCAGCGGCCGACGTCGCGTTCAAGCAATGGGCTGACACCGCACAAATCCTGCCGAGCCTGTTCCCGGAAAATTCCAAGACCGGAGGCGACAACCGTGCATCACCGAAGATTTGGGTAAACAAAAGCGATTTTGATGCCAAGGCCGCGGCATTCGCAAAAGCCGTGGCGGAAAACCACGACAAGGCGAAATCCTCGCTCGACGGTCTCAAGGCGGCGATCCCGGTAGTCGGAAAGACCTGCGACGATTGCCACAAGGAATACCGACTGTCGAAACAATAGGGTTCGGCCACGTCGATGCGTGACGCCGCTGCGATCCCGTCGCGGCGGCGTTTTGTTTGCTGTATGACAGGCGGCCTGCGAGTCCGGGGGATGCGATGAGACGGAGGCTGATGTTGCTGGCGGCCATCGCCGCCGTGGCGGGGCTCGCGGCGTTCTGGTCCTTGACCATTCCTGCCATCGTGCCGGCGAGCACGCTCGCGGCCCACACGCCCGACCTCGCCAACGGCAAGGAGATGTTCTACGCCGGCGGCTGCGCGTCTTGCCACGCGGTACCGAAGCAGCCCGACATGACCAGGCTCGGCGGCGGGCTGGCGCTGACCTCGCCGTTCGGCACGTTCTACGTCCCCAATATTTCCTCCGACCCCAAGGACGGCATCGGCGCCTGGAGCGAGGCGCAATTCGTCACCGCCATGACCACGGGAACGTCGCCTTCTGGCGAGCATCTCTATCCGGCCTTTCCCTACACGTCGTACCAGCACATGCGTGTCGACGACCTGCGCGATCTGTTCGCCTATCTCAAGACGCTGCCGCCGGTTCAGGGCCACGTGCGCGACCACGATCTGCCGTTTCCGTTCAATATCCGGCGCACGCTCGGGCTCTGGAAGCTGCTGTATCTCGACGGCAAACCGTTTACGCCCGACCCGTCGAAATCGGCGCAGTGGAACCGCGGCGCCTACCTCGTGAACGGTCCCGGTCATTGCGCGGAGTGTCACTCGCCGCGCGATGCGCTCGGCGGTGTGATCGCGAGCCTGCGCTTCACCGGGGGGCCAAGCCCCGACGGTCAGGGCGGCGTGCCCAACATTACCCAATACAAGCTCAAGACCTGGTCGGAGCAAGACATTGCCGACACGCTCGAGGACGGCATGACGCCCGATTCCGACCGGGTCGGCGGTAATATGGTCGAGGTGGTGCGCAACACATCGCAACTGACTGCGGCGGATCGTATGGCAATAGCCGCTTATATCAAGTCGCTGTCGGCGGTCGAAGGGCAAAAGCCGCCGCCGAAAAAGAAGGAATGATTTGCAGTTGTCGTTGCCTGCTATAAGCGGGCTCGATGAATCTATTCAAAGCCATCGGCTTCAAGCTGATCTCCGCGCTTTTATTCGCCGCCCTGTCGGCATTCGTGCGCCAGTTGGGCGATGTGGTCCCGGTCGGCCAGCTCGTGTTCTTCCGCAGCGCCTGCGCGATCCCGCCCGTGCTGTTAATCTATGCGTTGCGGGGCGAACTGGCGAGCGCGGTCTATACCCGCCGGCCGTTCGGTCAACTCGGGCGCGGAGCGCTCAGCGTTGGCGGCATGTACACCAATTTCTCCGCACTGGCGCGGCTGCCGCTGGCGGACGCTACCGCGATTTCGTTTGCGTCGCCGCTGGTCACGGTGGCTTTGGCGGCGGTCATTCTGAAAGAACACGTGCGGTTCTATCGCTGGTCGGCGGTGGTGGTCGGCTTTGGCGGGGTGATCGTGATGTTGATCCCACATTTTGACGTCAAACACTACGCCGCCGCCGGCGCGGCCAGTGCGGCGACGATCGGCTCGATGTTGGCGCTGTTTTCCGCCTTCTGCAACGCCGGCACCGTCATCCAGACCCGGCGGCTCACGCAAAGCGAGACCACCTCGTCGATCGTATTTTATTTTTCGCTGGTCACCGCACTGGCTGGTGTGGTGACACTACCGTTTGCTTGGCACACGCCGACCGGCTCCGAACTCCTCATGCTGGTCTCGATGGGCGTCTTCGGCGGCGTCGCGCATATTTTTCTGACTGAAAGCTATCGCCATGCCACCGCCTCGGTGGTGGCGCCGTTCGACTACACGTCGATGTTGTGGGCGCTGTTGCTCGGCTACTGGGTATTCGGCGAATTGCCGAGCGCGCTGGTCTATGTCGGTGCGACCATCGTTGCCGGCGCCGGCCTGTTCGTGATCTGGCGCGAACGGGCGCTCGGCTTGCAGCGCGCGCGCGAGGCCGGAGGGCCGCGCCGGCCGGAGATTTAGGGCGTGGAGTTCGCGTCTTCCGTAAGACTAGCGAAGGGCGATGACTCTGACGACCCGCGGTTCGCTGGTGGTTTCTCGGACATCGAATTGGCATTTCGGCTCGAAACTTGGCCAACCGTGCGCCGAGCACGCGGCTCCCCTGAGCGGGGTACGAGGGCGATCGGCCTTTGCGAAATGCTGCGGCGGTGTTTGTCCGGCCGCGCTGGCGTTCCTGTTGGGTTTGTTCGCTGCTGGTGCCAAGGTTACGGCGAAGGCGATGACGCCTGCAACGAACACGGCCGCGGCCATCCGGACGATCGGTCTGAACATTGTGTCCCCCTTGTATTCACGAACGCATGGACGGACAACACGGGCACGGGTTGAACGTTCCGCGGCCGGCAAAGTAAAATCAAATACTGCACTGCGTTCGAAGACGAATATTGCGTTTGAGCTAAGTATTTACCACCGTAAACATTACGAAACACGCGAGGAACTCTAATCAATTCCGTGAGTTGTCTGTGTATATCCACAGCAAATACGTCATGGATTGCCAATCGTATCTTCTGAAAAATCGGTTTGCTCAGACCCGGCAGATACTCGCGCTCATAACTTAACCAAGGAGATTGCCATGCGTTCGATTCTCAAGACTGGAATGTTTGCGCTGATGCTGGTGGCGATGCCGATCGCGGTCCAGGCCGGAACATTGGAAGGCGTCGCCATCGGTGCGGGCACCGGCGCCGTCATTGCCGGACCTCCCGGCGCGGTCGTCGGTGGCGTGATCGGCGGCGTGGTCGGCGGCCCGAACATCGTGCATCGGCATCGCCACTGCTGGATCAACGATAACGGCTATCGTCATTGCGGATGGCGTTGAACGCCCGGTCTACGTTTGTGCCGTTGCGATCCGGAGTAGCCGTTCACCGCTTTGGGTTTCGCATCTGACAGGGAGGTCGCGATATGACCATGAATTTGGTGGCGCAATTGGGACCGGCCTATCTTTGGCTGCAAGCCAGCCGTTGTCAGCGCCTCTCTCGCAGCAGCATGGACCTCGGCACGGCAAGAGACCTCAGACTGATGTCGGAGGAATATTTTACTGAAGCCTTGAAATTAGAGGCAGGGTATCTCGGCGCTTCGATGCAGGCGGCATCAAAATTTCAGTCTTGAAGAAGTAGCATGGCGCTCGCAATTTGAAATTAGCAATGGCAATGGAGATTAGGCCATGTCTCTCGGACTCATACTCGTCATCCTCCTCGTAATCTTTCTGTTCGGCGGCTTCAGCGGCCGTTTCGGCGGCTATGGCTACGGCTACGGTCATGGCGGTGTCGGTCTTATCGGCACCATCTTGATCATCATTGTCATTCTCATGCTGCTGGGCCGGATCTGATCCACGGCGACAGGCTATTTGTGATTTGGCGCAAGCGCGTCCGTGCGGCGCAAGGGCCGTGCCGGCTGGAGATCTGAATGACGGCGGCCGGCGATGTCGCGACCCGCTACGCCATGAACGCCTTGAAGGTGATGATGGTGTAGGTGTCCTTGATGCCCGGCAGGGTCTGCACCTTCTCGTTGACGAAGTGGCCGATGTCGGTACCGGCATCCACATAAAACTTGACCAGCAAGTCGTAGTCGCCGGCGGTCGAGTAGATCTCGGAGGCGATCTCAGCTTCGGCCAGTTCGTTGGCCACCTGGTAGGCCTTGCCGAGCTCGCATTTGATCTGGACGAAGAAGGGGGTCATCGCGTGCCTCCGTGCCCCTTGAGGGGGACGCCGCAATCCAGCAAAAACACGGCCCACATGCAAGGCGCTCAAACCTCGCAGGCTTGCCTTGCCTGGCCGTGCGGACTAGGTAGTCATCAGCAATCTCGTGGGGTGTCCGGCGTCGCCGGACTGAGAGGCCGATCCGCGGCCAACCCAACGAACCTGATCCGGGTCATGCCGGCGGAGGGAGATGAGATGCGCGATTCGGGACCGGCGACGCGCGATAGTGTGGCGCAATTCGCGGCGGCGCTGATCGAGCGGCTGCGCGCGCGTTCGCCACGCGTCCATTGCATCACCAACGCGGTGGCGCAGAATTTTACCGCCAATGTGCTGCTCGCGGTGGGCTGCTTGCCCTCGATGACGCTGTCGACCGAAGAGATCGGCGCCTTTGTGTCCCGCGCCGACGCGCTGCTGGTTAATCTCGGCACCTTCGACCATGAGCGGCGCGAGGCAACGGCGATCGCGGTCGAAACCGCCACGCGGGGGAGTCTCCCTTGGGTTCTCGATCCGGTTTTCATTGACCGCAGCACCGCGCGGGCGGCTTTCGCCCGGGCCCTGCTCGCGAGTGCGCCGAAGGCGGTACGTCTCAACGCCGCGGAATTTATCGCGCTGTCGGGCAACGAGCCGGCGGGGGACGCGCTAACGGCCTTTGCGTGCGCTGCGAAAAGCGTGATCGCGCTTTCGGGCGCGACCGATCTGGTCGGCGACGGCGGGCGGCTAGCGGTCATCGCCAACGGCCACCCGCTAATGGCCAAGGTAACCGCCATGGGCTGCGCTGTTTCGGCGTTGGCCGCGGCCTGTCTCGGCGTCGAACAGGATGCCTGGCTTGCCACGGCGGCCGCGTTGACGATCGCCGGCGTTACCGGCGAATTAGCTGCCGAAAAGGCCGTAGGGCCGGGCAGCTTCGCGGTGGCATTCATCGATGCGCTGTTCAACCTCGATGGGCCGACGCTCATCGCAAATGCTCGCGTGAATTTTGCAAAGGTAAGCTGATGGACATCGATCTCCGGCTCTATGCGCTTGTCGATCCGGCCGTGGCCGGCGGCCGCACGCTGACCGATCTTGCCAAGTTGATCGCCTGCAGCGCGACGCTGGTGCAACTGCGCGACAAGCAGGGTTCTACCCGCGCCATAATGGAGGAAGCGCGCAGTCTTCGCGCCGTGCTTGAGCCGGCTGGGGTACCCTTGCTGATCAACGACCGTGTCGACGTCGCGCTCGCCGCTGAGGCCGACGGCGTGCATATCGGCCAGGACGACATGACGCCCAAAGACGCACGGCTGCTGCTCGGCCGTACAGCCATCATCGGGCTGAGCTTAAGCACGGTGCAGCAGGCGCACGCCGCGCCGCTCGAGCTGATCGACTACGTCGGCATCGGCGCAGTATTTCCGACCGGCTCGAAGGACGATGCCAAGGCGCCCATCGGGGTGTCCGGTTTGCGCGAGATCGTGCAGGCGGTGCGCGCGCGCAAGCCGGGGTTTCCGATCTGCGCCATTTCCGGCATCACTGCCGGCAATTGCGCCGAAACGATTGAGGCGGGGGCGGACGGCGTCGCGGTGATCTCGGCGCTGTCGCGCGCGGCAGACCCGGCGCAGGCCGCGCGGGAGCTTCGCGCCGTGGTCGATGCGGCGCTCAAGCGGCGAGGCAAATCTTGACCCAACAAGCCATGACGGCCATCGCGCTGACCATCGCCGGTTCGGACTCAAGCGGCGGCGCCGGCATCCAGGCGGACCTGAAGACCTTCGCCGCGCTCGGCGTCTACGGCGCCAGCGTCGTCACCGCGCTGACCGCGCAGAATACGCAGGGCGTCGCCGCGATCTACGACGTGCCGCCCGGCTTCGTCGCCGCGCAGATCGACGCCGTCTTTGCCGATCTCGCCGTCGGCGCGGTGAAGATCGGCATGCTGTTCCGCCCGGCGACGGTGCGAGCCGCGGCGGAGGGGCTCGCGCGCCACCGCGTGCGCAACACCGTGCTCGACCCGGTGACGATCGCCAGTTCCGGCGACAGCCTGCTGGCCGGCAACGTGATCGAGGCGATGCGCCGCCGGCTCATTCCGCACACGCTGCTGGTGACGCCCAATCTGGAGGAGGCGGCCGCGCTCGCAGGCAGCACGCCGGCGCGCACCGAGCGCGAAATGGAAATCCAGGCGCGCGAGATCCTGTCGCTCGGCGCGCGCAACGTGCTGATCAAAGGCGGCCACGCGGATGGCGACGCGTGCGTCGATCTGTTGATCGGCGAGGGCGAGGTTGTCCGCCTGTCGGCGAAACGGATCGCGACCAAGAACACGCACGGCACCGGCTGCACGTTGTCGTCGGCGATCGCGGCGGGGCTGGCCAAGGGCCGCGACCTCGTCACCGCCTGCCAGGAGGCCAAGGCCTACGTCACCGCGGCCATCGCCCACGCCGACGAACTCAACATCGGCCACGGCCCTGGACCTTTGCATCACTTCTATAGGCAATGGAGCAAGTCATGACCACGCGACGTCAGTTCGCCCGCCTTGCCGGCGCAACGGCCGCCGGCCTCATCGCCGCGCCGTCCATCGCCCGCGCGCAAACGGTCAAGTGGCGCATGGTCACCTCCTGGCCGAAACGTTTACCCGGCCCCGGCATGTCGGCCGAGCGCGTCGCCTCCCGCATCCGCACGCTGTCGGGCGGGCGCATCGACATCACCGTCTATGCCGCGGGCGAGATCGTGCCGGCCTTCGAGGTGCTCGGCGCGGTCGGCAACGGCGTCGCCGACATCGGCCACACCGCGGCCTTCTACTGGCAGGGCAAGATGCCGGCCGCGGCCTTCTTCACCACCGTGCCGTTCGGCCTGACGCCCGCCGAGCACGTCGCCTGGATCGAGGCCGGCGGCGGCCAGGCGCTGTGGGACGAGCTCTACGCGCCCTTCGGCGTCAAGCCGTTCATGGCCGGCAACACCGGCGTCTGCATGGGCGGCTGGTTCCGCCGCGAGATCAAGAGCGTCGCCGACCTGCGCGGCTTGAAGCTGCGCTCGCTCGGCCTCGGCGGCGAAGTCTACCGGCGCCTGGGCGCCACGCCGCAGACCACGCCGCCGGCGGAAATCCTCACCTCGCTGCAATCGGGCGTGCTCGACGGCGCCGAATTCGTCGGCCCCGGCACCGACATCGCGCTCGGCCTCTATCGCGTCGCGCCGTTCTACTACTATCCCGGCTTCAACAAGCCGAACGGCACCGGCGAGTGCATCGTCGCGCTCAAAGTTTGGAACGCGCTCAGCGACGAGCTCAAGGCGATCGTCGCGCATGCCTGCGCCGCGGAGGCGAATTACGCGCTGGCCGAGATGGAGCGGCTCAACGCGCAGGCGCTGGCGGCGCTCATCAAGGACCACGGCGTCAAGCTGACGGCTTTCCCCGACGACGTGGTCGCGGCGGCGCGCGAGCAGGCGCGCCTCGTCATGGGCGAACTGTTTGCCATCCATAGCGACATGCGCGGCAAGATCTCCGGCTCCTACGACGACTTCCGCGAACGCACCGCGCCGTGGTCGCGGGTGTCGATCGAGGCGGTGTTAAGGGCGAGGGGATAGGTCCTGTAAGCTAATAGTTGACATTCGTCAGCACTTAGCTTACATTAGCATTTGTGATCAGGAGCTTCAAAAGCAAGGGGCTGGCCGAGCTTTGGGGGAGGGGGCAAACCGGGAAGATCGACGCGAAGATGCACGAACGAATCTTGCGCCGCCTGGATCGCCTCGATGTCGCCGCGCGGCCGGATGAGATGAATTTGCCCGGCTTCGACTTCCATGCCCTGCGCGGCTTCAAGCCGACGCGTTACTCGGTCCACATCAATGGGCCGTGGTGCATTACATTCGAGTTCGAAGAAGGCGATGCCAGTCGCGTCGACTTCGAGCAATACCACTGAGGAGAAACGTCATGGCTCATGTCGCCAAGCGCAATCGGGGCCGCTGCCCGACGCATCCCGGCGCGTTGCTGCGCGAGGATGTGATTCCGGCGACGGGGCGGAGCAAGGCCGAGATCGCGCAACTGCTCGGCATTTCGCGCCAGCACCTCTACGACATTCTGCGCGAGCGCAAGCCGGTGTCCCCGGCGGTCGCGGTGCGGCTCGGCAAGTTGTTCGGCGACGGCGCCGGCGTCTGGGTGCGCATGCAGGGCGCCTACGATACCTGGCGTGCCGAGCGCAAAGAGGACGTCAGCAAGATTCCGACGCTGCGCGCGAAGGCGGCTTAGCTTGGCCGCCGCAATGCCGATCATAGGTAAATATTCCTTGACAGTGTAACGCTGCTTGGCTAGCGTTGCGGCACGGTCGGCGAGGCGCGTCAGCGCCGCCGGCTTTTTTCATTCGTCCATCAGCATGGAGCCTCGTCATGGCGAAGCGAACGCGCGCGCCCGCGCGGCGTAGCCGCGCAAAAACAAATGGGCGGCCGATCGAGCACACGACGGAGAGCATGACGTCGATCGCCGGTAAGTTCGGCATGCACCACAGCGTGCTCTCCAAACTCATCCAGCGCGAGCGACGGGTGAGGCCGGAAGCTTCGCTGCATCGGCGCGGCCTGTCGCCGGCGATGCAGCTTGCGGCGGAGGCCGATGCGCTCGCCGACGCGCCGGCGCCGCCGGATCCCGCGGCGCTCGACCGCATCGAGCAGGCGGTGCTCAAGGAGCTCGAAACCGTGGAAACGATGCGCGCCAGCCTCGACAAGGAGCCGCTGCGGCCGATCGACGCCGAGCGCACCGCGCGGACGATTTCCATTCACGCCGAAACGCTCGCCAGACTGCGCCGCCACCGCCTGGCCGCCGCGGCGCCAGCAGGATCAGACCATGACGACGATTTCCCCGCCGACCTTGACGCCTTTCGTGGAGAGCTTGCGCGACGAATTAGAGCGCTTTCCACTTAGTGTGAAGCGTATCCGGCATTGCGGAAGTAGTTGGTACATTCCGAAGGCGAGAAGGCGTTAAGAAGAGCTGCAATTCGGTTCCAGAGGTTTTCGACGGAACGCTCGGCGGCTTTTCTGAGCAAGGCCTTGAGCTTGGCGAAGAGCTGCTCGATCGGATTGAAGTCAGGCGAATAGGGCGGCAGGTAGAGCAGTCTTGCACCGGCGGCTTGGATCGCTTCGCGCACGCCCGCCACCTTGTGAGCGCTAAGATTGTCGAGCACGACGATGTCGCCTGGCTTGAGACTGGGGCTGAGGATTTGCTCGACATAGGCCAGGAAGGCGTTGCCGTTCATCGGACCGTCAATGACGCAGGGCGCGGTAAGCGCGTTCGAGCGTAAGCCCGCGACGAAGGTCGTGGTCTTCCAGTGGCCGTGCGGAACCTTGCCGACCAGCCGTTCACCGCGCGGCGCCCGGCCACGTAGGCGAGCCATGTTGGTACTGGTGCCGGTCTCGTCGATGAAGACCAGCCGCTCAGGGGCGAGTTCGGCCTGGGCCTGCGCCCAGGCGGCGCGCGCCGCCGCGACGTCAGGCCGGTCTTGCTCGGCCGCGCGCACGCTTTTTTTTGAAGCTGATGCCGTGACGGTCGAAGAACCGCCAGACCGAGCCGAGCCCCGCCTTGTGCTCCCGCTCATCGAGCAGCCGGCGCTGGATTTCCTCCAGTGTCAGATCGGGCTCCCGCCGCACCAACTCAAGCAGCCATTGCTCGTGGTGTTTGAGCGGCGACCGGCTCTGACCCTTGTTCGATCTGGCCTCGACGCTGCCGGTCTCCCGCCACCGCTTCGCCCAGCGGATCGCCGTCGAATCTCCGATCACGAACTGGCGCGCGGCAGCCCGCGCCGCCACCCCACTCTCGACCACCTGGATCACCCGAACCCGCAAGTCGTTCGAATAGCCCATCGCAGGCCTCCCTGATCAGAAGGCCACAGAATCTTATTCGCGGCTCGAAGGGAATCCCCTCGATTCACAGAAAGTGGAAACTGCTCTAGAGCATTTATCGCAAGTCGAGCAGCTGGAAGCGATGCTGAACGAGCCGGCGGAGCTGCGCGGGTGGATCAGGTTTGACGACGATTTCCTGGCGCTGGCGCATCGCCACCAGGAGCCGCCGGCCGCCGCCAACAACGGGGGGCCGTGGACCACCTGGCTGATGCTGGGCGGGCGCGGCGCCGGCAACCTGGCCTCATGTCCGAAGCCTATGAGGGCAGCTTCGCGAAGTCCATTCAATGCAAAATCGAGATCGTCTCCCCTCACCCGGCGCGCTCCGCCCGCCACCCTCTCCCTCAAGGGGAGAGGGTAAAAGAGCCCGCCTTGCCCGCCGCCCCGCTCTTTGCTAGCGCCTTCACGCGTCCCGCCCGCCAACCGTCCATTCCAATGGCGGCATTCCAGCAAGGTCAGCCACGCCCCATGAAAATTGCAGCGATCAACACCCCGAAGGGCAAGGTTTTCGGCGCCGTCGAGGGCGACAGTTTCCGCCCGTTCTCGGTCGGCGGCGGCGCGCTGCGCGACCTGCGCCACGTCATCAAGCTGCTCGCCGCGGGCTCGGCCCCGGACTGCGGCGAGCCGGTCGCGCTCTCCCGCGCCAAACTCGCCGCGCCTGTCGGCCCGCTCGGCAAGAACGTGATCTGCGTCGGCAAGAACTACTACGACCACGCGCGTGAATTCGCCCAGAGCGGCGTCGACCAGTCCGGCGACAAGCAGGACGTGCCGGCCGATCCGGTGATCTTCACCAAGTCGCCGTCCTCGCTCGCCGGTCCCGGCGACAAGATCGTCGCCGCGCTCGACCCGACGCACACGGTCGACTACGAGGGCGAGTTCGGCGTCGTCATCGGCAAGCCCGCCAAGAACCTCAAACGCGCGGACGCGCTCGATTACGTGTTCGGCTACACCATCGTCAACGACGTCACCGCGCGCGCCGTGCAGCAGAAACACAAGCAATGGTTCCTCGGCAAAAGCCTCGATGGCTTCTGCCCGGTCGGGCCCTATCTGGTGACGCGCGACGAATTCGGCGTGCCGGCCGAGCAGGAGCTGGCGACGTATGTGAACGACGAGCGGCGGCAGTTCGCCAAGCTCAAGGACATGATTTTCGACGTGGCGACCTTCATCGAGGCGGTCACGGCTTACGTGCCGCTGGAGCCGGGCGACCTGTTGGCCACCGGGACGCCCGCCGGCGTCGGCATCGGCTTTGACCCGCCGCGCTACCTGAAGGCCGGGGACGTGGTCCGCATCGCCATTTCCGGCATCGGCGAGCTCATCAACCCGGTAGTCTGAAGCGCCGCGACCCCTTATAAGGGCGCTGGCAAACAAGGAATTTTTGGCCGGACTTGCGAAATATCAATGCCAGCGGCGGCGTAGGGGTTCTGCTCCCCCCGATTGCCCTGGCCTTAGCCCGCCTTGGCCGGCCCTGAAAAACACCGCACTATCAGCCAATAAAACCACGCGAGAGGAGTTAACGGATGGCCAACCCAACCCCCTGGAAAACCAACGACTGGTTCGTCAGCGAATGGAACTACGCGCCTGAAGTCACCAAGGACTTCAAGTTCGCCAAGAACATCAAAATCCACGACGTCACGCTGCGCGACGGCGAGCAGCAGACCGGCGTCATTCTTTCCAAGGACGAAAAAATCCGCATCGCCGAGGCGCTTGCCGAAGCCGGCGTGCACCGCATCGAAGCCGGCATGCCGATCGTCTCGCCCTCCGACAACGCGGCGATCAAGGAGATCGTCAAGCGCAACCTCGGGCCGCAGATCTTCTCCTTCTGCCGCTGCATGAAGGAAGACGTGCAGCGCGCCATCGACACCGGCGTCAACGGCGTCGTCATGGAAATCCCGTCGTCCAAGCACATGGTCGACCTCGCCTATCGCTGGCCGATGGAGAAGGCGATCGAGACCTCGATCGAAGCCACCAAGTTCGCGCACAAGAACGGCCTCGAGGTGGTGTTCTTCCCGATCGACTTCTCGCGCGCCGAGCTCAAATGGGCGATCGACCTGATCGAGAAGGTCGGCACGGAAGGCCACATGGACGCGCTCGCTTTGGTCGACACCTTCGGCGTGCTGTCGCCCCATGCGATGAAGTACTTCGTGACGCAAGTGCAGAGCCGCATCAAGAAGCGGCTGGAGGCGCACTTCCACCAGGACTTCGGCATGGGGGTCGCCAACACCATCATGGCGCTGTCGCTCGGCGTCGAGGTGATGCACACCACCGTGCTCGGCATCGGCGAACGCTCCGGCAACGCGCCGATGGAAGAGATCGTGATGGCGCTCAAGACCATGTACGGCGTCGACGTCGGCATCGACACCACCAAGCTCACGCCGCTCGCCAACCTGGTGCAGCGTCTCACCGGCGTGGTGGTGCCGTCCAACAAGGCGATCGTCGGCTCCGGCCTCTACCAGATCGAGTCCGGCATCATCGCCTCGTGGTTCAAGAACTGCGGCGAGAAGAACGCCACCGAACTCTTCCCGATCCGCTGGTCGGCGGTTGGCCAGCCGCCGGCGGAGGTGGTGATGGGCAAGGGCTCGGGTATCGACTCGGTCAACATGTGGCTCAAGGACGTCGGCATGCAGGTGTCGGAAGAGGACGCCATGAAGGTGCTGCAAGCCGTCAAGCTGCATTCGCTCACCAACAAGAAGATGCTCAGCCACGCCGAGTTCCGCGACGTGGCGCGGGCGACGCTCGGGCGGTCGCAGCAGCAGGCGGCGGAGTAGGCTAGCCTCGCAGCGTCTGCGAAAAACAAAGCCCCGGGCTCATCGCCCGGGGCTTTTTTCATGCGCAGAATTTCAAGCGCCTCGCGCGCCTTCATCAATCCATCTTGATGCCGGCCGACTTCACCACTTTCTCCCACTTGTCGGAATCCTTCTTGATCAGCGCGGTGAATTGTTCGCCGGGCAGCGTCATCACCACCAGTTGCTGGTCGGTGAATATCTTGACCGCCGCCGGGTCTTTCATCACCGCGAGGATTTCCTTGGTCAGGCGGTCGACGATCGGCTTCGGCACGCCGGCGGGCAGAATGATGCCGACCCACGGCGCCATGTCGAAGCCGGGGATGGTCTCGCTGATCGCCGGGACGTTGGGCAAATCCGGCATGCGCTTGGGTTCCATGACCGCGAGCGCTACGATCTTCTTCTCCTTCACGTAAGGCCACAGCGTCGATACGTTGTTGAACGACATTTGCACTTCGCCGGCGATCAACGCGAGCGACGAGGGGCCGGTGCCCTTGTAGGGAACGTGCACAAGCTTGATGCCGGCCGCCTGCGCGAACAACTCGGCCTCGAGATGACTGAAATTGCCGACGCCGGCGGAGGCGTAATTGAGCACGCCGGGCTTCTCCTTGGCGAGCTTGATCAACTCGGCCACGTTGTGCACGGGCAACGACGGATGCACCGCGAGCAGCGAGGGCAGGCGGATCACCGAGGTGACGTGGATGAAGTCCTTCATCGGGTCATAAGGCAGATTCTTGTAGACCCATGGATTGACCGTCATCGGCGAGTCGGAGGTCATCGCCATGGTGTAGCCGTCCGGCGGCGATTGCTTGAGCGCCTGCAGGCCGACCTGGCCGTTGGCGCCGCCGCGGTTCTCGACGATGATCGTCTGGTGCAGCCGCTCCGACAGAAATTTGGCGACGATGCGCGCGACCACGTCGGTGCCGCCGCCGGCCGGATAAGGCACGATCATGCGGATTGTGCCGCGCGTCGGCCATTCTTGCGCCGGTGCCGGCGCAACCGTCACGCTCAAAAGTCCGGCAGCGACTGCGGCCGCCGTCAGTAATTTTCTCATCCTTGCCTCCCTTGTGTTCAAGTTCGTGTGGTTGCCGTTGATTCTACTGGGCCAACCGGCCCGCTACCAGCCATGCGGTTCGGTATCGAAGAGCCCGAAGCTTTCGAGCGTCGATTGGATCTCCTTTTTCCGCTCCGCCGTGAGCGGGCGGTTGGGCAGCCGCGGCGCGCCGACGGGCCGGCCCATGATCTCCCACATCGCCTTGGTCGGCGCCGGGTACTCGACCTTGGCGATCTGATAGAGTTCGGAGAATTTGTATTGCAGCGCCAGCGCCTCCTTGAGCTTGCCGCCGGTGGTCGCGTCGTAGAGCGCGTTGATGAAGTTCGGCGCGATGCCGCCGAAGATCGACATGCAGGCGGTGCCGCCCAGCGTCAGGCTCGGCAGCATCCATTCGGTGCCGACGAACAGGCCAAAATCGGAACGGACTTTCTTGGCCGCGCGGCCGAGTTCGAGATATTTCTCCCAATTGTGGCTGGCTTCTTTGAGCCCGATGAATTTCGGAAACCGCCGCATCAAGGCGGTGAGCGTCGATGGCGCGATGCCGACACCATCCATGATGGTGGGCGAGTTATAGGCGATAAACGGCAGCCCGGTCGCCGCGATGATGGCGGCGAAGTGGTCGTAAAGCTGCTCCTGCGACGGCTTCCAGTAATAGGGCGCAATCGCCATCACGCAGTCGGCGCCGATTTGTTCGGCGTGGCGCGCCAACTCGATCGCCTGGTCGGTGCCCGGCGTGCTGACATGGACGATGACCGGCACGCGGCCGGCGGCGACGTCGACCGCGGCTTTGGCGGTGAGCTTTCGCTCGTCGAGCGTCAGATTGAGCGACTCTGCGAGGTGCAGATTGATGCACAGCGACGACGCCTTCTGCCGCAGCAGGAATTCGATCACGCGGGCGAAGGTGTCGAGATCGACCTTGTTCTCTGGCGTAAACGGCGTCACCGGCACATGAACGATTCCGGTCACGGCCGTAAAAGGCTTGCGTTGCGCCATGCTGGCGATGCCTCAGATCATTTTTTTGTATGCATCATTATCGCAGCACAGCAGCAGCCACCCCGGCCAAGGTCAAGCAAACATTTCATGCGGAAAATGCCGCACAGTCATGTGCGTGGCCGCGTGCGATGCAGCAAGCGAGCACCGGGAGTTGAATCGAAGCGTGGCGCAATTTGCCGCAAGTTTCACGCCTTGAACGGCACCACCTTCTGCGTCTGCGTGCCCAACCCCTCGATGCCGAGCTCGACCACATCGCCGGCTTTCAGATAGACCTGCACCGGCTTCATGCCGAAGGCGACGCCCGGCGGCGTACCGGTGGCGATCACGTCGCCCGGCTCGAGCACGAATATCTGTGACAGGTACCAGACGAGGTGCGCGACGTCGAATACCATGGTCTTGGTCGAGCCGTGCTGGCGCTTCTCGCCGTTGACGTTTGTCCACATCGTGAGATTCTGCGGGTCCTTGATCTCGTCCTTGGTGACGAACCACGGGCCGAGCGGGCCGAAGGTCTCGGCGCCTTTGCCTTTGCAGATCGTTTGCCCGTGTTCCATCTGGAACGCGCGTTCCGACACGTCGTTGGAGATGCAGTAGCCGGCCACCGCGTCCATCGCCTTTTCCCTGGCGAGATAACGCGCGCGCCTGCCTATGATGACGCCGAGCTCGCACTCGTAGTCGAGTTTGGTCGAGCCTTTCGGGATCATGGTGTTATCGTTCGGCCCGACGATGCACGATGGCGCCTTGTTGAACACCACGGGTTCGCTCGGCACCGGCACGCCGGATTCGGCCGCGTGGTCGGCGTAGTTCAGCCCGATGGCGATGAAGTTGCGAACCTGGCCGACGCAAGCGCCGAGCCGCGGCTTGCCGGCGACCGTCTTGAGGCGCTTGGGGTTGGCTTTTCTGATCTTGGCGAGCCCGCCGGCGGCCAGCATGGCGCCGTCGATATCCTTCACCACGCGCGACAGGTCGCGGATCTTGCCATCGGCGTCGATGATGCCGGGCTTCTCGCGGCCGGGCGCGCCATAGCGGACGAGCTTCATGAATTCTCCCTGGGACGTTTGTTTTTTTGGACAGTATTAAACGGCGGGTCGGAGCGGATCATGCGCCGGCGGAGCCGCAGGGGCAACCCGTTTTGCGCGCGGCGCTTTTGCCGACACCCGGCTGCGTCAGTCGCGCCGCACGCGTGGACGGTCGCGGCGCGCTGCATTCGGCGGCGACTCATCCGCAGGCGCGGCGCTGTCGCGTGCTTCCGCGGCCTTGTCGTCTTGCGTCCCGCATCCCGGAAACGGCGTGTCCGGCAGCAGCAGCCGCCAGATCTGCTTCACATCCGCGCCGGGTTTGCAGGGACGGCTGGCCATGACGCGACTATGGCCGCAAGCATCGCGCCGCGCCAGGGCCGCGCACGCCGGTCTTATATGTTGGATAGCACAGCGAGCGCAGGCCGCGTGATCGAGCCGTCACGGCCGTAGTTTTTCCCCTCGCGACCGGATATAGATCAATATGACGCCGTAAAGCACAAGGGCGCCGGGAAAGACCCACATCCAATTCTGCGCCCGCAGGCCGAAAAAGAAGCAGTCGCTGAGGAGCCAATGCAGCACGGCGGCGATGTGTCCTGGTGCAACGATCAGGCTTGCATATTAGGTCCTGCCGGCTGCCCCGTTCCGTAAATTACAGATAAAATGCGCGCGCCTGCGCGGAAAAGTCGTGTCCGCGCGCCGCGCCGTGGTTAGCGAATGCTAACGAAAACATTCGCATTTCGACGATCAGTTTCACGGTCGGCTAAGCGCCAGGCCTTATGATCGCCGCGTTGCTCAAACCGTCTGACCTGCATCGGTATGATCGCGCGGAAACGCGCGAATGCCGGTAACGACTGAGGATGTCATGGAGAATAGACGCAGAGTCCAGCGCCATCGCACGTTGAAAGCGGGCATCATCAACTTCAATCGCGCCGGCGGCGTCGATTGCCGCGTGCGCAATCTGTCGCCTTCGGGCGCCTGCTTGGAAGTGGCGAGCCAGATCGGCATTCCGAACGAGTTCGTGTTGGTGGTTGAGAGCGATCACATGAAAGCGCCCTGCCAGGTCATCTGGCGAACCGCCACGCGCCTGGGAGTGGCGTTCAGCGCCTGAGGCGGCACGTTGGCGCGCAAGACGGCGGCAAGAAACGCGTTCGAGCGCGATGGTGCCGCCCGCATACCGAAGTGCTGCGGCCTCTGCAGTTAAGTATTTGAATTGACATCATGTTTTATTATAATCCGCACATGGCGGCTGCCGGCGATGTGTGGCGCAGTTGTCACATTGCGCCAAAATTTATGCAAAGGGCCTTTGCGTGGCGGTTATTTGGTCATCCGACCATTGTCGGCGGCCGACTCCCCGGGCACGATATCCGATAGGCCCGCGCCGCTGGGAAATGGCGCGGGATGAATGGGGGGCTTGCGATGTCCATTCGTGGATTGAAAGCGGTTCTGCTGACGTGCGGTGGCGTCGGCGCCTTGCTCGCTGCGACGGCCGACGCGAATGCGGGCGGCCTGGCGGTTCGCGAGCAGAGTGCCTGGGGGGAGGGAACGTCCTACGCGGGCGTGGCGGCTGGCGGCGATCTCTCGTCGATGTTCTGGAATCCGGCGACCATGACGCAAATGCCGGGCATCAACAGCGAGACTTCGGTAAGCGGCATTATCCCCTCTTCCACGAACAGCGTCGGCGCGCCCAGCACGCTGACTGGGGCAGGCATTACCGCCGGAACCGGCAACACCGCTTTGTCGGCGTTGGTGCCGTCGAGCTATTATTCCTGGCAGGTCAATCAGCAGCTCTGGCTGGGATTGTCGGTCAACGCACCGTTCGGCCTCGAGGTGCAACTGCCCGACACTTGGGCTGGCCGCGACTACGGCGCGGGCGGCTCGAACATGAGCAGCTATAATTTTACGCCGAGCGTCGCCTACAAGATCAACAACTGGATCAGCGTCGGCGCCGGCGTCCAGATCCAATATGCCACCGCCACCTTCACCCAGGGCATCGGCGCCGCACCAACCAGCCAAGTTAGTGTCAATGGCGCCGGCTACGGCTATGGCTTTACGGCCGGCGTCACGCTGACGCCGACGCCGACCACCACCGTCGGCTTGGGCTGGCGTTCGGCGATCAATCAGAAGATCAATGGAACTATGTCGCTTCCCGCCACCATAGGAGGCTTTCCCGCTACCCCGGCTTTTGGATCTACACCTGGCTCCGTCAATACAACGATCGATCTACCTGACATCGTCAGCCTCGGCTTGCGGCAGAAGCTGACGTCGCAATGGACCGCGATGGCGACCGTCGAGTGGACGAACTGGAGCCGGATCGGCACCGTAAATATCCTGCAACCCAATGGCGCGCCGGCGACGGTTGGCGCCAACAATGTGACTATTCCGTTCCAATGGAAAGACGGCTGGTTCTATTCGCTCGGCGCCGAATATCAGTGGAACCCGCAGCTCGCGTTGCGTGCCGGTGTCGCTTACGAGCAGTCGCCGATCACCGATCAAGTCCGCGTTCCGGTTTTACCGGACAATAACCGCACGTGGCTGTCGGTCGGTGCGAGCTATCAATTGACGCCGAAGATCGGCCTCGACTTCGCCTATTCGCATATTTTCGTGAATAGCACGCCGATTAGCGTCGTTCCCGGCAATCCATTCTATAATGGCGCCGTCTCTTATACCGGCACCGTCGACTCGCACATCGACATCATCTCGGTGGCGATGAAATATCGCTGGGACGATCCGGCGGAGCCGACGAAGTCGACGCTCTATCACAAATAAGAGACCGCCGATTGCGGTATGAAAAGGCTGGCGGCACCGCCGACCTTTTTTGTTCGGCACCAAGTTAGCCCCGCTCATTCCCGCGCAAGCGGGAATCCAGTTCTTTGATCGCAAACGCGGCAATTGCGGCCCTGGGTCCCCGCTTTCGCGGGGACGAGCGGACGAGTAGGGCTTCTAGAACGCGCCGTTGAAAGTGCCGCCGTCGATCAGCAAATTCTGCCCGGTGATATAGCCGGCCTGCGCCGAGCACAGGAACGCCGCCGCCGCGCCGAATTCGTCCGGCTGGCCGAAGCGTTTGGCCGGGATGCCGGCGGCGCGCGCCTTGGCGGCTTCCTCGACGCTGATACCCTTCTGCTCCGCCGCCTTGGTCAGCGTGCCGCGCAGGCGGTCGGTGTCGAACGCGCCCGGCAGGATGTTGTTGATGGTGACGTTGTTGCCGGCGACCGTGCGCGCCACGCCGGCCAGGAACGCGGTCAGGCCGGCGCGCGCGCCCGACGACAGGTCGAGGCCGGCGAGCGGCATCTTCACCGAGCCCGAGGTGATATTGATGATGCGGCCGAACTTGCGCTGGCTCATCGGGTCGATCACCTTCTGAATCAATTCGATCGCGACGATCATGTTGGCGATCACGCCGTCGATCATCTGCTGGCGGTTGAGTTCGCGAAAGTCGCGCAGCGGCGGTCCGGCATTGTTGTTGATCAGGATGTCGGGCGAGGGACAGGCGGCGAGCAGCGCCTTCTGGCCGTCCGGCGTCGCCACGTCGGCAGTGATCGCGATCACCTTGGCGCCGGTTGCCTGGGCGATTTCGGCGGCGGTGGCCTCCAGCCGCTTGGCGTCGCGGCCGTTGACCACGACCTCGCAGCCCGCTTCCGCGAGCGCCCGCGCGCAGGCCTTGCCGAGCCCGCGGCTCGACGCGCAGACAATGGCCTTGCGGCCAGCAATTCCGAGATCCATGGGATGTCCTTTTTCAAAGCGTTTCTACGCGAGTGTTAGGGGCTGACGCGCGAGCGTCAAGCCTTGTCGCGTAACTGTAGCAATCGCTTGCTACCCGGGTTGCGCACGACGGCCACTCGATTCGCGGGGGAACCATGCTGCGCGATCCGAACAAGCAGGTGATGGAAAGAGCCTATGCGCGCTGGGCGCCGGTCTACGACGTGCTGTGCGGGCCGGTGTTTCTCAATGGCCGGCGCGCCGCCGCCCGCGCCGCGCGCGATGTGGGCGGGCGCATCCTCGAGATCGGCGTCGGCACCGGCCTGTCGTTCGACGACTACGACGGCAGCACTGAGATCACCGGCATCGACATTTCGGAGCCGATGATCGCGCGGGCGCGGTTGCGCGCGGCAAGCGGGCGCTATCCGCACGTCAAAGGCCTGGCGGTGATGGATGCGCACAAGTTGCGCTATGACGACGCCAGCTTCGACTGCGTGGTCGGCCAATTCGTCATCACGCTGGTCGAGGATCCCGAGCGCGTGCTGTCGGAATGCGCGCGCGTGGTGAAGCCGGGCGGGCAGATCATCCTGGTCAATCATCTCTACTCGGAGCGGGGCCTGGCCGCGGCGATCGAGCGGCTACTGGCGCAAAAGGCGCGCGCGCTTGGTTTGCGGCCCGAATTTCCCTTCGCGCGGCTGGCGGCCTGGGCGCAAAGCCATGGCGGGGCCGAACTGATCGAGCGGCGCAAGGTGCCGCCGTTCGGCGTCTATACGCTGGTGCGGTTCCGCCGCAGCGAGCCGCAAAGCGCCGCGGCCTAATCCTCTCCAAATGGTAAATGCCGCTGTCATAAAACCGAGACGCGAATTTGTTATGCGATCGGCCATGAGCAACAGCAGAAAGCTCGCCGCATCGTGACTGACTCCGCGACGGTTTCGCGCTCTCTTCATTTCCGACGTGCATCTCGGCACGCGCGGCTGCCAGGCCGAAAAACTGCTCCACTTCCTGCGCCACTACGAAGCCGACACCATCTATCTGGTCGGCGACATCGTCGACGGCTGGGCGCTGCGCTCGTCGTGGTATTGGCCGCAGGCGCATAACGACGTGGTGCAGAAATTGCTGCGCAAGGGCCGCAAGGGTTCGCGCGTCATCTACATCCCGGGCAATCACGACGAATTCCTGCGCGGCTATTACGGCACCCATTTCGGCGGCATCGAGGTGGTGGAAAACGCCATCCACGAGGGCGCCGACGGCCGCCGCTATCTGGTCGTGCACGGCGACCTCTTCGATCTGGTGGTGACGCAGGCGCGCTGGCTCGCGCTGCTCGGCGACAAAGCCTACGACTTCGCGCTCACCGCCAACCGCATCTTCAACGGCCTGCGCCGCGTGCTGGGCGCGCCGTATTGGTCGCTGTCGAAATGGGCCAAGCTGAAAGTCAAGAACGCGGTCAATTTCATCGGCGCCTTCGAGAAGGCGCTGGCGACCGAAGCCAGACACCATCAGGCCGACGGCGTCATCTGCGGCCATATCCATACCGCCGCCATGCACGACGATTTCGGCCTGCGCTACATCAATTGCGGCGACTGGGTGGAGAGCTGCACCGCGGTCGTCGAGCATCGCGACGGCCGTTTCGAGATTATCGACTGGAGCCGCGCCGGCCACGACATCGAGCCGGCGCCCGCCGAAGAGACGGCGGACGACATGCAGCCGGCCGCCGCATGATCCCGAAAAGTGGGAACCGGTTTTCGGATCAGATCATGCGGCAGAAAAAAGCATGAAAATCCTGGTCGCCACCGACGCGTGGCATCCGCAGGTCAACGGCGTGGTGCGCACGCTCGGTCATGTGGCGCGCGAAGCGCGTGCGCTCGGCGCGGAGCTCGAATTCCTGACGCCCGGCGAATTCTGGACGCTGCCGATGCCGACCTATCCCGAAGTCAGGCTGGCGCTGACGGGGCCGGGCGCCGTCGAGCGCAAACTCGAGCGCGCGCGGCCGGACGCCATTCACGTCGCGACGGAAGGGCCGCTCGGCCATGCGGTGCGCCGCGTCTGCATGCGGCGCGGCCTGCCGTTCACCACCAGCCTGCACACGCGGTTTCCCGATTATCTGGCGGAACGGCTGCCGGTGCCGGAACGCTGGACCTGCGAGGTGACTTGGGCCTGGCTGCGGCGCTTCCACAGCGCCGGCGCGGCGGTGCTGGCGGCAACCCCGACGCTCGGCAGCGAACTCGTCACGCGCGGCTTCAAGAACGTGAAGCTGTGGTCGCGCGGCGTCGATGCCGACCTGTTCCACCCGCGCAAACGCGGCGCGTTCGGTCTGCCGCGGCCGATCTTTCTCACCGTCGGGCGCGTGGCGGTCGAGAAAAATCTGGAAGCTTTTCTCAAGCTCGATCTGCCGGGGACCAAATTGATCGTCGGCGACGGGCCGGCGCGCACCTCGCTGGCCAAGCAGTTTTCCGACGCGGTGTTTCTGGGCAGCCGCGAGGGCGAGGCGCTGGCCGAGATTTACGCCGCCGCCGACGTGTTCGTGTTTCCGAGCCGCACCGACACTTTCGGCCTGGTGTTGCTGGAGGCGCTGGCGAGCGGCGTGCCGGTTGCGGGTTTTCCCGCAGCGGCGCCGCGCGACGTCATCGGCGAAGCGCCGGTCGGCGTGCTGGATGAGGATCTGCGGCGCGCCTGCCTGGAAGCGCTGGAATTGTCCCGTCACGATTGCCGCGATTTCGCGCTCGATATGACCTGGGAGGCGAGCGCCCGGATCTTTCTCGAACATGTGGCCAACGCCACCAACAATCCCATACCGGAACCGCTGAAGCGGCGTCGGCTGCCGCGGCTCCCGCGTTTCCGGCGGCAAAAGAAAGACGCGGCCTAGGGCGCGCCCTCATCAGCGCGAGCGGTGACCGGATGTCCGGTTCCGGAGGTCAAGCGGCCGCGGCCGATCGGTAAGCTTCACTGGCCTCGGTCGAAAAAGACCCGAAGCGGACGTTATATGGTAATCATGCGAGCCGTCAAACGGGTGACGCGTGAAAACCCATGTTGGAAACGGACAAGGTGTTCGCTGGCTCGATTCCGGAAAACTACGACCGCTATATGGTGCCGTTGATTTTCGAGCCGTACGCCGGGGATATTGCACGACGCGCAGCGTCCTTGTCGCCAAGCGCCGTTTTGGAAACCGCCGCGGGCAGCGGGGTTGTCACCCGCGCCTTGGCGCCAAGACTTTCCCCGGGCGCAAGCTATATCGTGACCGACCTCAACCAGCCGATGGTCGACTACGCCGCATCGCGACAATTTCCCGACACTCGGATCAAATGGCGCCAAGCGGATGCTCTGGCGCTGCCGTTTGAAAATGCGGCCTTCGATCTCGTTTGTTGTCAGTTCGGCGCGATGTTCTTTCCCGACCGCTCATCTGCCGACCGCGAAGCAAAGCGAGTCCTGAAGCCCGGAGGACATTTTTTATTCAACGTATGGGATCGCATTGAGGAGAATGTATTTGCGGATGATGTGACAAATGCTCTCGCAAAGATTTTTTCGAACGATCCGCCGCGCTTTATGGCACGCACGCCGCACGGCTACCACGATACGGCACTGATCCGTAGCGAGCTGGAGGACGCAGGTTTCTCCCGTGTGGTGATCGAGACGAAAGCCGAACAAAGCCGTGCATCCTCGCCGCGCCTTCCGGCCGTTGCCTACTGTCAGGGAACTCGTCTTCGCAATGAAATCGAGGCCAGAGACGCGGGAAAACTGGAATCTGCAACCGACTGCGCCGCATCCGTGATTGCAGACAGACATGGCAGCGGCGAGGTTGCTGCCAAAATTCAGGCACACGTAATCGTGGCTGTGGTCTAAATGTTGGAATATTCGCTTCTGGCCCATCGCGTCATTTGGCTACCCCGCAGCAAAGAGTCGCTTTTGGAGTGAAGCAGACATCCGCTGGCGGGCCACAGAACCGGAACTTGTGGGTACACACCCTGAAGCCGCACGCGTCTTGCCCTGACCCAAGGCGCGGCGTTAGCCTTGCCCTATGGGCGCCATCGACAAGACGCTGCTGCCGACCGCCGCCGATATCGAGGCCGCCGCCCGGCGGCTCGCTGGTATCGCGGTGCGCACGTCGCTGATCAACGCGCCGGTGCTCGACGACCGGCTCGGCGCGCGGGTGTTTCTGAAGGCCGAGACGCTGCAGCGCACCGGCTCGTTCAAGTTCCGCGGCGCCTATAACAAAGTGTCGTCGATTCCCGCCGATCGCCGCGCCGCCGGCGTGGTGGCCTATTCGTCCGGCAATCATGCGCAAGGGGTGGCGGCCGCGGCGCGCCTGCTCGGCATGCCGGCGGTGATCGTGATGCCGTCCGACGCGCCGCGCCTGAAGCGCGAGCGCACGGCAGCGCTCGGCGCCGAGATCGTGCTGTACGACCGCGATACCGAGGACCGCGCGGCCATCGCCAAGAAGATTGTTGCCGAGCGCGGCGCCACGCTGGTGCCGCCTTACGACGATCCGCTGATCATCGCCGGGCAGGGCACCATCGGCCGCGAGATCGTCGAGGATCTGGAGCGCCTGGGCCTCAAGCCCGAGATCGTGGTGGTGGGCGCCTCCGGCGGCGGGCTTGCCGCCGGCATTTCGCTCGGCGTCAAGGCGCGCGTGCCGTCGGCGAAATTCTACACCGTCGAGCCGGAAGGCTTCGACGACACGCTGCGCTCCTTCGTCAGCGGCCGGCGCGAACATAACGAGCGCATGAGCGGCACCATCTGCGATGCGCTGATGAGCAATACGCCGGGCGAGCTGACCTTTCCGATCAATCGCGAACTGATCGGCGCCGGCATGACCGCGAGCGACGCGGAAGTCGCGGCCGCGGTGCGCTACGCGTTCCAGGAATTGAAGCTGGTGGTGGAGCCGGGCGGCGCCATCGGCCTTGCCGCGCTGCTTGCGGGCAAGCTGGAGGTGAAGGGCAAGGTGGTGGTCGGCGTCTTGTCCGGCGGCAATGTGGATGCGGATTTGTTCGCGAAGTTGATTACGTAAACAGCGCCAGACGCTCGTCGGCGCTCAGCGCCATCAGCGCGGCGAGCGGGTCGGCCGGCGGCGCGGCGGCCGTTTCGACGACATCGGCCGGTGGCGGCGCAGCTTTCGCGACGGCGGCTGCCGGCGCAATCTCGGCCTTGGGAGCGGCAATCGTCGCCGGCTCGGGCGCCTTGGCGGGCGCGGGTTGCCGCGGCGGCTCGAAGCTTGCCGGCGCGGGCGGCGGCGCTTCGGGCTCGTTGCGCATCGGCAGCACGAAGAGCTGGGCGCGCGAGGGCTCGGTCTCCGCCAGCGCGATGCGGGCGCGCGGCGCCGCGTCGGGCAGCTCGGACGTTCTCGCCTCGGCCATGGCGTCGATGCGCCGTTCGAACAGATCGAGCAATTTGGCGAGCTTCACCGCCCGCGCCGGCGGGTCGGCGGCGTCGATCTCGGGGCGGGCGAGGCGAATGGCGGTAACCAGCATGCGCAGGTCGTCGCGCAGGCGCTGCACGGCAGAGGCGTCGGCCTGCAGGCGCGCCTCGATACGGCCGATCGCGGTCAGCAGCGCCTCGTTGTCGGCATTGCGGCTGCGCCGGGTATGCTCGGCCAGGAACGCGCGACCGCGCGCGCTTTGCGACAGCGCGGCGCAGAGCGTGAGATACTCGTCCTCTTGGGACGCTTCTTGGGGCGCTTCCGGCGGCCTGATCGCCAGCGCTAAAGGCTCGTTCGCCATGGGCAATCCGTGATCCCCCGTTTATGAATCAGCCGGCCTGATTCGGCTAGCCAATCCTGCCCCCAGGAACCCCGAGGAACGGCGCCTCGCATCGGCGAAAAAGACAGCGAAATGCGGCCCTTAAGCCATTTGCAGATCGGATTCGCGCCGCGCCTGGCGGCGCTCTACGCCGGTATATTCGTAATGAGCGGCATCCAGTTGCCGTTCTTCCCGGTCTGGCTGAAGGCCAAGGGGCTCGACCCGCAGATGATCGGCATCGTGCTGGCGGCGCCGATCGTCGCGCGCCTGATTGCGGTCCCGCTGGTGGCGCGCACAGCCGACCGGCGCGACGCCGTGCGCACGGCCATCATCGTGACGAGCTTTCTTGGCGTCGCCGGCTATGTGCTGGTGGGGCTGGCCGAGGGCGCACGTGCAATTCTGATCGCCTACGCGCTGGCTTCGCTGGCGCTCACGCCGCTGATGCCGCTGGCCGAGACCTATGCGCTCAAGGGCCTTGGCCAGCGCGGGCGCGCCTACGGTCCGGTGCGGCTATGGGGTTCGGCGGCCTTCATCCTCGGCACCTTCGTGGCCGGCTTTGCCACCGATACGATCCCGGCGCGCGATCTGATCTGGCTGGTCGCGACGGCGAGCTTGCTCAGCGCCTTGGCGGCGCTGACGCTGGCGCCACTGTCGGCTGCCGCGCCGCCGGACAGTGAACCGGCCCAGCCGCGCCGGCCTTTGCTGCGCGATCCCGCTTTCGTCGCCGTGCTGGCGGCGGCGAGCCTGATCCAGGCGAGCCATGCCGTCTATTACGGCTTCTCGGCGCTGCAATGGCGCGGCGCGGGGTTGGACGGCACGGCGATCGCGGCGCTGTGGGGGCTCGGCGTGATCGCCGAGATATTGCTGTTCGCGATTTCCGGACGGCTACCGCCGTTTTTCCAGCCGACCGTACTCATCATGATCGGCGCGGCCGGCGGCGCCTTGCGCTGGGCGGCGATGGCGCTCGATCCGTCGGCCTCCGTGCTGCCTTGGCTGCAATTGCTGCACGCGGCTTCGTTCGGCGCCACCCATCTCGGCGCGCTCGGTTTCGTCGCGCGCCATGCGCCGGCCGGACAGGGTGCGACCGCGCAAGGTTATCTCGCCATCGCGGTCGGCGTGACGACGGCGGCGGCGACGGGATTGTCCGGCTGGCTCTACGGCAGCTTCGGCAGCCGCGCCTATTTGGCGATGGCGCTAGCGGCGGTCGCTGGCGGCGCTTGCGGGCAGATCGCCCAGCGGACGCGCCGAGTAATGGCGCTCTGAGCGCAGGCGCGCGCGTTCGATTGGCCGGTCGCAGCTCGCTACGATGCCGTTGAGCGATCGGCCTTGCATGAAGATCATCTTGCGCGACAAACCGCCATGCCGGTTGATCCAGTGCCGCACCGACGGCGGATAGATATTCCATAGCGCCTGCGTTCCCATCGGGCTGGTGACCGGATGGCCGTCGGAATCCGGCATCCAGGCGGCGTGGAAGCCGAGACGCGCGCGCGACGTCGCACAGATGCGATCGCGCGGGACCAGTCCGAGCACCATCGTGCAGGCCGAAAGACAATTGCCGTCGATGACCACGCGCTCGCCGCTCTCGCGCACCGCGGCGAAGTTCTGCATGTATTGACCGATCTGGCCGCCGCGGTCCTCGGCGATACGCATGGTAGCCGATGCCGACGGCACTCCACACGCCAGGAAAGCGACGCAAAGCAGCGGGCCCCGAATTCCCATGACTTCCGTCCCCATCATCGTTGGTCCCCGCCTGTCCCGGCGGCTACACGATTTAAGCGCAAGTCTAGGCCAAAGGTGCGGTCTCTGGAAAGACGCGATTAACCACGAAAGTGGGGAAAGCTTGGAAAGACGATCAGGCTGTACGCGGGCGGTCCATCGGGAACTTGCGGCCGCCGCTGGTGTCGCGGTAGCGGCACCGCCGTCTGATCGCGACCGTTCAGCCCCAGAGCGCGGCGTCCGGCGGATAAACCAGGCTACCCTCGTAACGCAATCCTTCCGGCCGGTCCTTGGCGAGCAATAGCGGCCCGTCGAGGTCGACATAGCGCGCCGCTTGCGCCAGCAGCATGGCCGGCGCCATGGCGAGCGAGGTTGCCACCATGCAGCCGGCCATGACGATGAAGCCGAGCTGTTGCGCCTGCTCGGCCATCGCCAGCGCTTCGGTCAAACCGCCCGTTTTGTCGAGCTTGATGTTGATCGCATCGTATTTGCCGACCAGCGCCGATAGCGACGCACGGTCGTGCGCGCTTTCGTCGGCGCAAACCGGGATCGCCCGCTTGACCTGCGCGAGCGCCTGATCGCGGCCGTCGGGCAGCGGTTGTTCCACCAGCACCACGCCGGCCTCGGCGCAGGCGGCGAGATGGCGGTCAAGATTGTCCGCGTCCCAGCCCTCATTGGCGTCGACCGTGAGCGTGGCCTTGGGTGCTGCGGCGCGCACCGCGGCGATTCGTGCGGCATCGCCGCCATTTTCGCCGTTGCCGCCGAGCTTGACCTTGAGCAATGCGCGGCTGGCGACCTTGGCGGCGGCCGCGGCCATGACGTCGGGCGGCGCCAGCGAGATCGTAAAAGCGGTGGTGAGGGCGTGCGGGGCGGGCAGGCCGGCGAGCGCGTAAACTGGGCGCCCGCTGCGCTTGGCCTCGAGGTCCCAGAACGCGCAGTCGAGCGCATTGCGAGCGGCCCCGGCCGGCATCGCGTCCTGCAAAGCCTTGCGGTCGAGACCGGCGGCGAGCCGCCGCCCCAGGGCCTTGATCTGCGTCATCACGCTGTCGACGGTTTCGCCGTAGCGGGTGTAGGGGACGCATTCGCCGCGGCCGCGCGCCTTGCCGTCGCCCAATTCTGCGACCACCACCACGGCCTCGGTCTTGGCGCCGCGGCTGATGGCAAAGGAACCGGCGATCGGCCAGTTTTGGGCGGCAGTAGCGAGAGTTAAGGCCATTTTCAGGGTTAAATTCTAGTGTCTACCGACGGGATGGGGATGGCGGCAACCGCCAGACCCTCGACAGTTTCAGGCTCTTGGGTCAAGTGCCGCCCCGGCGGACGACCCATTCGGCCGCAGGAAAAACTGCACAAAATCAAAGGCTCGGTAGAATGAGCGGCGTTTTGCTTGAAGGCACGGCGGAAGGTGAGCGGCTGCGTCTTGCCGGCGCCGGCGCCTGGGTGGCCGAGAACGCCCACAGCCTGGAGGCGCAGGTCAAAGCTGCGACCCGGGGCGGCGGCGCCGTCAAGCGCGTTGTCATCGACATGGCCCGGGTCGACCGCCTCGACACCTTCGGCGCCTGGCTGCTGGAGCGGCTGACGCGCAGCTTTTCCGCGCGCGGCTGCGACACCGCGGTGACCGGGCTCAAGGAAGACTACCGCGCGCTGGTCGACGAGGTGCACGGCGTCGCGCCGGAGCAGGCGTCGGCGCACCGCCGCGGCAACTCGCTCGCCGCCGCGGTCGGCGCGATCGGCGTGAGCATCGCCTCGGTCGGCAGCTCGCTCGCCGCCATCGTCAACATGCTGGGCGCGCTGATGGTCGCGTTCGCGCGCGTCGTGACGCACCCGCGCCGGTTCCGCTTCACCTCGATGGTGCACCAACTCGACAATGTCGGCTGGCGGGCGGTGCCGATCATTCTGCTCATCACCTTCCTGATCGGCGCGATCATCGCGCAGCAGGGCATTTTTCATTTCCGCAAATTCGGCGCCGACATCTACGTCGTCGACATGGTCGGCATCCTGGTGTTGCGCGAAATCGGCGTGCTGATCGTCGCCATCATGGTGGCGGGCCGCTCCGGCAGCGCCTACACCGCCGAGCTCGGCGCCATGAAGATGCGCGAGGAGGTCGACGCGCTGTGCACCATGGGCTTCGATCCGACCGAGGTGCTGATCCTGCCGCGCATCGTGGCGCTGATCATCGGCGTGCCGATCCTCACCTTCCTCGGATCGCTGGCGGCGCTCTATGGCGGCGGGCTGGTGTGCTGGCTCTATGGCGGCATCAGCCCCGACATCTTCCTGTCGCGGCTGAAAGAGGCGATCGACCTGTCGACCTTCGAGGTCGGCATGATCAAGGCGCCGTTCATGGCGATCGTCATCGGCGTGGTGGCCTGCGTCGAAGGCATGGCGGTGAAGGGATCGTCGGAATCGCTGGGGCTGCAGACCACCGCTTCGGTCGTGGAGTCGATCTTCCTGGTGATCGTGCTCGACGGATTTTTCGCCATCTTCTTCGCGTCGATCGGGATGTGAGCGATGGCGCAAGATAAATCAAAAGGCAACGGCAGCCGGGAGGTGGTGATCGAAGTGCGCGGCGTGACCGTCGGCTTCGGCGATCACACCGTGCTCGACAAGATCGACCTCGACGTCTATCGCGGCGAAATCCTCGGTTTTGTCGGCGGCTCCGGCGCCGGCAAGTCGGTGCTCATGCGCACCATTGTCGGGCTGCTGCCCAAGCGCGCCGGCACTATCAAGGTGTTCGGCGTCGATCTGGCGGCGGCTTCCGACGACGAACGTCATGCGGTCGAGCGGCGCTGGGGCGTGCTGTTCCAGCAGGGCGCGCTGTTTTCGTCGCTGACGGTGCGGGAAAACCTGCAATTTCCGATCCGCGAATATCTGAAGCTGTCGCAACAGCTGCTCGACGAACTGGCCATCGCCAAGCTCGAAATGGTCGGGCTCGACGCCAGCGCGCTCGACAAGTTCCCCTCGGAACTGTCGGGCGGCATGACCAAACGTGTGGCGCTTGCGCGCGCGCTCGCGCTCGATCCCGACATCGTCTTTCTGGACGAACCGACCTCCGGCCTCGATCCGATCGGGGCGGGCGAATTCGATACGCTGATCGCCACGTTGCAGCGCACCTTAGGGCTGACCGTTTTCATGGTGACGCATGACCTGGACAGCCTGCATACGGTCTGCGACCGCATCGCGGTTCTGGCCGACGGCAAGGTCATTGCCGCGGGCACCATGCCCACCATGCTCGCGTCCACCCATCCCTGGCTGCGCGCCTATTTCCACGGCAAGCGGTCGCGGGCGGGCCATGTCGAAGCTGTAAACGTTTAGTTGGAGTCGGTTGATGGAAACCAGAGCTAACTATGTGATCATCGGATTGTTCACGCTGGCCGTCGTGTTCGGCGTGTTCGGATTCGTCTACTGGTTCCAGAACATCGGCGGCACCGCCGAGCGCGCCAATTACAGCGTGGTGTTCGACGGGTCGGTGTCCGGATTGCGCACCGGCGCGACCGTGCTGTTCAACGGCATCCGCGTCGGCGAAGTGACCGGCCTCAAACTCAATCCGCAGCGGCCAAAGCAGGTGATCGCCGTCATTGCGATCGACAAGTCGGTGGCGGTGCGCAAGGACACCGAGGTCGGCCTGGAATTCCAGGGGCTCACCGGCATCGCCTCGGTGTCGCTGAAGGGCGGCAGCCCGGCATCGCCGGTGCTGGTCGGCTCCGAGGACAATCCGCCGCAGCTCATGGCGGCGGCCGGCGCGGCGCAGGACGTCACGCAAGGCGCGCGCGATACGCTGCGCCGGATCGACAACCTGATCGAACAAAACCAGGATGCCTTCCACAACGCGCTCGCTAATCTCGACAAGTTCAGCCAGGCGCTGGCCCGCAATTCAGACCGCATCGACAAGATCACCACGGGCCTGGAAACCCTGACCGCCGGCACCGACGGCAAAGGTGGCGAGCTGTTCGAAGCGGTGCATTCGATCCGCACGCTGTCCGATCATCTCGACCAGCGCACCGCAGAGATCACCAAAGGCATCAATACGTTCACCGCCGCCGGTACCAAGCAGATCAATGCGATCGGCGTCGACGCCCACCGCATGATGGGCGAGGTCGAGAAGACGGTGAAGAACATCAACCAGAACCCGAGCCGGCTGCTGTTCGGCGGCGCGCCGGCGTCGAAATAACCGCGGCATCTGAGATTTCTGATGGCCTAACTCAACGCCGCGATACAAATCTCCAATACGATAGAGGATATTGCCGCAACAGCGTAAGGCTCGCCAAGAAATGCAAATCGAGCAACCCAAGAATCCTTCCCGCCTTTAGGACGCGCGAAGAGAATCATTGCAAAGCCGATGACAAATAAGAATGATCCGGTGACGTAAGACATCAACTACTATCCGACGATGGCCTTGACTGCGGTAGCAACGGCCAAAATAAACATCGTCAAATAGCTCATGTAGTAGAGTTGCACCGCTTGGCTACCTTTCAAAATGGGCCTTCCCCGCTTTAGCCCGGGACCATTCGTAAAAGACTAAGAGGCCGCCAAACGTAAACAAAATCGCGGAGGCGCCGATTAGTTGAAGCTTTTCCACTGTGAGTTTGCCTCAGTTTAAAATAAACTTATTCACAAGGAGTGCGAGCACGCCCAACACGACCAGCGCCGCGAGAATGTCGCCAATCACTTTGCCGAGGCGCTCTGGGCCGGTATCGGATTCGTTAAAATACCGATGTATTTGAACCATCTCTAACCCCTGTGTCTTGGTGCCTTTTTGCAGCAATCAGCGAACGATGATGCTTTCAAGGACGTAGGAGAGAAAGTAAGTCCCGAAACAAAGGCCGCCTATTGGAATCATACCTGACATAGCCTTCGCACCCAAGCGCTCCGCAATCGCGCCAAATAGGACGGCGGTTCCGAATGGAATCGCAGTGATGAAAAAGATTTTAAGGGCTAGGCTCATACCAGTCCTTCCGACGCGCCAACTTATGATGATCGCCGCAATCGTAACGCGGCCAGAAGGCTATAACTCGTTATGCTGGCCAGTAACTCAGCAGCACACTCGTACCCAAAACGCCGAGGACCATCGTGGTCATGACATAGAGTTGGCCCACGGGGTAAGAACGCAGCCATGGCCGACAATCCTCGTTGCTCTTAGGGCGACCAAACCAGATCATGACGAGTGCAAACACAATGAGCCCGATGCCATATGCGAAATTCACGGCCCACCCTCCATTGAAGCCATTACCTTCGCTGATCTAGGCCGCGAAACGAAATATAGATTGTGTAAATTCGCAGAAGCCGCCTCAGTGGGCGGCCTCTTTCATTTCAAGCCAAACGCGCGATATCGGCTATTGGCCCATAGCGACATTTGGCGGCGACGCAGCAATTCAGTTGCTTTTGGAGCGAAGCGGACATTCAGCGAGCCGCGTTTACCGAACCGGATCAATGAGTACGCGCCTTAGTCGAAGCGGCCGGCCGCATGCGCCAGCATGGTGTAGACCTTGCCGGTCTCCGAGGTGAGATAGGTGCGCGCCACCAGCTGGCCGCGGTCATCGTGCGAGACCTCGTCGAGCAGCCGCTCGAACTCGCCGATATAGCGGTCGACGGCGAGCTTGAACTCGCGGTCGCCGCGATATTTCTTGCGGATGTCGTCGAACGCCTGCTGGCCCTGCAAGGTGTAGAGGCGGCGGGTGAACACGTTGCGCTCGCCGCGCTTGTAGCGGTCCCACAGATCGGCCGTGGCGTCGTGATCGATCATGCGGGTGATGTCGACCGAGAGCGAATCGAGCGATTCGATGCTGTGCCGGGGCGAGCGCTCCTCATTGCCGCGCAGCGGCTCGCGCGCGGCTTCGCGCGGCAGGTCGCGGGCCTGCTCGCCGTCATCGCGCGAGGCGCGGCTAAGCAGATCGGTGAGCCAGCCGGTGCTGTTGCGGCTGGCAGAGCCAGCGCTCGGGCTGAGCGGCGGCGGCGGTTCGGCGCGCCGCGGCGCGAAGCCGCCGACGTCGCTTCGTGGCGGGGCCGGGCGGGGCGGCAGCTCGCGGCTGCCGGCGGCGGCAAGCGTGACGTCCTCGCGCGCCGCGCGTCGCGGCTCGACCGCGTCGAGATTGCGGCCGTGGCGGGCGACGATGCGGTTGAGTTCTGCCAGCGCCTCGATCTGCTCGACGATGACGCGGCGCATTTGTGCGGCGCTATCGGCGGTCTCCTGCGGCAATTCGAAGGTGCCGCGGCGCAGTTCGTCGCGGGTGGCTTCGAGCTCATGGTGCATCTGCACGCGCGTCGATTCCAGCTCGCGCTGCATCTCCGCCGCCATCTGCCGCATGCCCTGCACCGTTTCGGCAAAGCGCTCGGCGGCGTCGCCGAACATAGCGTGGGTGTCGCCGGTGGTCTGGTCGTAGACCGAACGCATCGTTTCGATGGTGCGGCGGCGTTCGTCGTCGGCCTGTTCGCGCACGCGCTCGTATTGGTCGCTGATCGCGCGGTTGCTTTCGGCGGTCGCTTCCGACACGACGCGGGCGACCTCGCGCGCGCGGGCGGACGCCATCTCGAGCAACTCATCGAGCAGGCCGGAGAAGCGCTTGAGCCGCTGATCGAGATCCTCGGTACGCGTGTCGAGCGCGGCGACCAGCTCATCGAGCGCGACGCGGCGCTGGCCGAGGCCATCTTCGGCGCGCTGATTGCTGCGTTCGATCTGCTCGCCGGCGCTGGCGAGTTCACGGCCGTGGGTATCGAACTTACTGGCGATCTGGGTGAGATCGGTGATGACCCGGGTAGTGACCTCGCGGAAATCGGCGACGTTGGTTTCCACCCTCGTGGTGACGGCGCCGGTTGCGGCGGTAACGTCGGTCATGGCGGAGACGAATTCCGACACGCGCAGCACCAGCGTATTCTCAAGCGCGCTCATGTTGGCGTGCGAGCCGGAAAGCACTTCCTGCAACATGATGTTGGCCTCACGCAGCCGCTCGAAAAGCGCCGTGGTGTCGGTGCGCAACATATTGTGCGTTTCCATCATCTCATTGACCGCGGCGGTCGCGATCACCGCCGACTGTTCGATCGCAGTCTGCCCGGTGGAGTGCAGATCGTTCAGCGTACGGTTGATCGAGTTGGAGGCGGTTTCGCCCGCGCTGTTGATCATGCGGGCGATCTCGGTGCTGTTGTCCAGCATCGCGCGCGTCAACGTCAGGCCGCTACTCTCGATCGATTGCATCGCATCATTGGTGGCCTTGTTGAGGCTGGCGGCGAATTGCTCGCCCTTTTCCGTGATGGCCGCGATCACGCTGCCGCCCTTGTCGGACAGCACGCTGGCCATCTCGCTGGTACGCTGGCTGACCGTGGTGGAGATCTCGTCGGCTTTTCCGGCGATAGCGCGGGTGACCTCGGCGCTCATGCCCACAAGCTTGCGCTCGACATCGTCGGCGCTGCTGCGCAGTGTTTCGGCGGTGGATTGCGCGAGCTGGCCGAGCGAGCGTTCGGCGTCTGCCGCATTGGTCTTGATCGATTCGCCAAGGTGCTCCAGGCGGTCATGCAGCGCGTCGGCGGCGGCCTTGGTGCGGGTTTCGATCTGATTGGTGGCGGTTTCGGCGCGCCCGACCAGAAGATCCTCGAAACGGGCGACGCGGTTGTCGAGCGTGTTGGCGACCTCGAGCGCGCGCGTCCCCAGGGTGTGGTCGATCTGGGCGATCTTGGCGCCGATATTGTCGGCGACCTCGGTACCGCGGGCCGTGATAATGCCGGTCACCGCGCTGATGCGGCCGTCGATCGTATCGACGACCCGTTGGCCGTCACCGGTCAGCCGCGTGGTGAAGTCGGCCACGCGCGCCGCCATGCTTTCCTCGAACTGCGAGAGCCGCACGTCGATCGAGCCGGTGAGATCGCTGGCGCGGCCGTTCATGCGCTGGTCGAACGTGTCGACGTAATTGCGCATGGCCTCGGCCACGTCCTGGGTGCGCTGGCCCAGGCGTTCCACCAGTTCGCCGCCATAGGTTTTCACGGTGCGGTCGAACTCGGTCATGTGGCGGGTGATCAGGCTGCCGAGCGTCGTGGAATCGCGCGACACCTTCTCGGTGAGCGCGGTGCCGCCGTGGTTGAACATATCCTCGAACGCCTGCAGGCGCGCGGTCAGCATGTCCTTGACCGCGTCGCTGCGGCTGGTGAGCGCCTGCGCCAGGGCTTCCGCGTTTTCGCGGAAGGCGCCGGCCACTGCGTCGCCGCGGCTGACCAGGGCGCTGGTGATGCTTGCGCCGGTCTGCTCCAGCTTAGTGACGACTTCGCCGCCGCGCCGGCCCAAGTCAACCACCAACGCGTCGCCGGTCGACCGCAGCGTGGTATTCACTTCGTCGGCGCGGGCGGCGATGGTGTCGGCCATCTTGCCGCCGGTCTGGTTGAGGTTGTCGGTGAACTGCTGCGAGCGGTTCGCCATATTCTCGATGGTGATGGCGGATTTCTGTGCGAAGCCTTGCGCGACCTGATCGAGCCGGGTGCTCATCATCTGCTGCAGGCGGGCGGCGAGTTCGGCAAATTCGTCGTGCACGTTCTCGGTCTTGAAACTGAGGCTTGCCGTGAGGTTCTCGCTGGCGGCGGTGATGGCGGTGCTGGCGCGGTCGCCGGTGGTCTCCAGCCGGTCGAGCAAAGTGGAGCCGCGTTCGGTCAGCGTGTCGATCATGGAATCGCCGACATGGCCGAGCGCAAGAGTGATGTGTTCGCCCTTTTCGGTCAGCGAGCGGGTGACGCGCTGGGCGACTTCGCTGACTTTGTCGGCGACCAGATCGCCGACCGAGGTGATGTCGTGCGACAGATCGAGATGGACGCCGGCGATGGCGTTGCGCACGTGCTCGGCCTGACTGACCAGGGTCTCGCGCTGGTTGGCGAGCCCGTTGAGCAGATCGCGGATGCGCACTTCGTTGTCGTTGTAGGCGCGCTCGATCGCGGAGACTTCGTTGTGCACCAGCGATTCCAGCTCGGCCGCGCGCGCCAGTGCGCGCTCGACCCCGTCGCCCATGGCGGCGACTTCGCGGCGGATGGCCTGTCCGACCGACACGACCTGCTCGCGCGCGGTGTCCTCCGGCTGGGCCAGCCGCATCGCCACCTCGGCAATGGTCTCGGCGATCAGGCGCAGATCCTGCGTGCGGCGGAACATGTGCGCGAGCACGTAGAAGAAGATCACCGGCACGACGATGCCGCAGGCGAGCCCGATCACGGCGGCGATGCCGAGTCGCGGGGTCGCGAACAAGGCCTGCAATTGACCGGCGTAAAAATACGCGGTGGCGAGGCTGCCGGCGGCCCAGATCAAGGCGCCGGCGCTGGCGAGGACATAGGGCATGCGCGCCGGGCGGTGGTGCAGGGTCTGCAGTATCCGCCCGAGCTCGGCGCGGTCGTCATTGGCGGCGCGGCGCGGCGGCACGTCGTCCGCCTCCGGCGGCTCGACGAACAGATCGGCGGCCGGCGGCGCCGGGATTTGGCTGCGGTTGCTCTCGTCGGCGGCGGCGCCGGCCACTGCGCTGCGGCGGTCGCCTTGACCGCCGGAGAGCGCTTCCTGGATGGCGTTGAGGGCGTCTTCGGCCAAATCGGGGGATTTCTGCGGAATGTTCGCCATTCGGTGGTCGCCTCGCCAATTACGCCGGACAATTGCGTCCCGATCCGTCGCCTTGCACGGGTTGCCCCAAAAGCGCGGCATTTTGCGGTGCCCGCGGTTAGGGCAAGCACCGTTAATAACGCCGGCTCGGCATCCTATCGGCTTGGCAACGCGAAAGAAACCGCGACGGTAAGGACTTTTTCATCATCGTTAACTTGCTATTAACCATGACGTTTCAGGCTCTCCGCGCGCAACCTTTACAGCGCGCATTAACTACGCCCCCGGGATAGGGGCTAAATCGCACCCTTGGATGGCCCCGCATTTACCGAGTTTTGGCCGCGGGCAAGTCAAACTGGGCGCCCAACAGGAGGGGCCGTAGAGTCCCCCGGGAAGGTCCGCATGGCGCAACTCGCGACAACGATCGTCGACCAGAAACCGGCAGTGCCGGCCGCGGCAATCGACCGTAGCCAGCTCGCCCGCATGACCTTCGGCGACCGCAGTCTCGAGCGCGAGGTCCTGCAACTGTTCGACAGGCAAGCCGGCCTGCTGCTCGCGCGCATGCAGAGCCAAGAGGCGGCGGCAGTGGCCACGCTTGCGCATACGCTGAAGGGTTCGGCCGCGAGCATCGGTGCAACCGACGTCATGCTCGCCGCCGCGGCGGTGGAATATGCCGGCGCCGCCGAACGTAACGTTGCCTTGGACAGGCTTGCCGTCGCCATCGACGAGGCCTGCGCGGCGATCGCAGGGCTGCTACGCGAGGCCTGAGCGCCCCGGCCATGAAGGGATAGCGTCTCCGGCGGAATAACTATATACGGGGCGCCGCTTAGCGCTAATTCCGGCGCGATTTCCCGCAAACGTCCATCATGGCGAAGATCACTTATATCGATTCCAGCGGCACCGTGCGCACCATCACCGCCGAAAACGGCTCGACCGTGATGGAAGCGGCGATCCGCAACAACATTCCCGGCATCGAGGCGGAATGCGGCGGCGCCTGCGCCTGCGCCACCTGCCACGTCTATGTCGACGAAGCCTGGCGCGCCAAGACCGGCGAGCCCTCGCCGATGGAAGAGGACATGCTCGACTTCGGCTACGACGTGCGGCCGAATTCGCGCCTGTCGTGCCAGATCAAGGTCAGCGACGAACTCGACGGCCTGGTGGTGCGCACGCCGGAGAAGCAGGCGTAAGCTTAGGCCGGAACCGAAGGCTTGCCGGGGCCGTTTGACATCCGATGGCCGAGATCAAAACCACGTGCTGTATCGCTGGTGGCGGCCCGGCCGGCATGATACTGGGCTTCCTGTTGGCGCGCGCCGGTGTGCCGGTGACGGTACTGGAGAAACATGCGGATTTCCTGCGCGATTTCCGCGGCGACACCATTCATCCCTCGACGCTGGAGTTGATGTATGAACTCGGACTGCTGGATGAATTCCTCAAGCTGCCGCATTCGCGCGTCACGCGGCTGAGCGGACAGGTCGGCGACACCACCATTGCGCTGGCCGATTTCAGCCACCTTCCGACGCACTGCAAATTCACCGCGCTGATGCCGCAGTGGGACTTCCTCGACTTCCTGGCGGCGCACGGCAAGAAATACCCCGCCTTTAATCTGCACATGAAGACGGAGACGACCGATCTGATCGAGGAAGGCGGGCGCGTCGTAGGCGTGCGCGCCAAGGCGCCGGACGGCGAGATCGAGATCCGCGCCGATCTGACGGTCGGCTGCGACGGCCGCCATTCGACATTGCGCGCGCGCGCCGGTTTTCATGTCGAGGACATCGGCGCGCCCATGGACATTCTCTGGTTCCGCATGTCGCGGCGCGAAGACGACACCGGCGAGACCTTCGGCCATATGGAGGCCGGCCGCATGTTAGTCATGATCAACCGCACCGATTATTGGCAATGCGCCTATGTGATCCCGAAGGGTGGCATCGACAACGTGAAGGCCAAGGGACTTGACGCGTTTCGCGACGGTATCGCGTTCATGTCGCCGTTCCTGCGCAATCGCTTAAGCGAGATCAAAAGCTGGGACGACGTGAAACTGCTGACGGTGGCGGTCGACCGGCTGTCGCAATGGCACAGGCCGGGGCTGCTCTGTATCGGCGACGCGGCGCACGCGATGTCGCCGATTGGCGGCGTCGGCATCAACCTCGCCATTCAGGACGCGGTGGCCGCTGCCAATATCCTTGCCAAGCCATTGGCGGAAGGCCGCGTCACCGATGCATTGCTCGCGGCCGTGCAGCGGCGGCGCGCCATGCCGACGCGCGTGATCCAGTGGCTCCAGGTGCAGATTCAGAATAACGTGCTCAATCCGGTGCTCAAGAGCGCCGCGCGGCCGAAGCCGCCGTTCGCGGCCAAGCTGCTGAACTGGTTTCCGCCGCTGCAGCGCCTGCCGGCGCGCATCATTGGCCTCGGCGTGCGGCCGGAGCACGTGCGCACGCCGCAGGCTAAACTTTAAGACTTCATCCCCGCCGGCGCGACCTGCGACGACGTCAGCCCCATCTCGTCGAAGGCCTTGCGCACCAGGCCGGAGGCTTTGGCCTCTTCGATGAATTCGGTGACATAGGCGAGCGCCGCCGGCTTGCCTTTCGGCACCGCCACCGAGGTGGTGGAATTCAGGAAACCACCGTCGAGGATGCGCGAACCGGGTACTTTCGGCTGCAGGCCCGTGAGCGATTCGCGCGAGAAGGCCAGAGCGTCGACGTCGCCCGCCTTCAACGCGGCGACCGCGGCGTCGGTCTTGTCGAAGGAGACATGGGTGGCGTTTGGCGCTGTCTTGTTGGAGGTGCGGAAGGTCGCAGTGTTGGCGACGCCGCCGATGCGCACGCTGGCCGAATTGGCCGCCGCGACCGAAGCGATTTTGCCGCTCGGCCCGACCAGATAGGTGCTCTGCAGCAGGTGATAGGCATTGCCGAAGTCGACGAATTTCTTGCGCTCCTCGTCCACCGGCAGAAACGCCACGTCCCATTTGTTGTCGGCGGCCGAATTCTGGATTTCGCCCGAGCCGTTATGGGCGATGAGTTCGGCCGCGACGCCGAGCTTCTTGGCAAGCGCGTTGCCGAGGATCACGGCGACGCCGCGATAGTTCCCGGCCTCGTCCTTGACGGCGAATTGCGCGGACGGCGACGGCGCGATGGCGATGGCGACGCGCAGTTTTCCAGTGGGGGCGAGTTGAGCGGCAGGATCGGGCATTGCAATGAGCACCACGTTTACTTTGTAGCTATTTGGCAGCCGGCGCCACGGTTGCCGTCTGATGGCTGCGCTTGAGCACCTCGGCGACAAAGCCGGAGGCTTTCATCTCCTCGACGAAGGCGCGCAAATACGCGGCGCCGGCGGCGCGGCCCTTGGGCATGCCCATGGCCTGCTGGATTTCCTGGAAATGTCCGTCCATCACGCGCATGTCAGGATGGTCCTTGGCATAGGCGACCAGCGGCTGCTTCACCCCGGCCGCGACTTCGAGCCTGTCGTTGACGAACATGTCGATCATGGCGCGCCCGCCGCCCTCCGGCGCGCGCACGATGGTCGCGTTCTTGATGGTGCGTGTCAGGTAGAGGTCATAGGCCGACTTGGGACCAACCGCGATGCGCACGCCGGGGCGGTCGACGTCGGCGATCGTCTTTAACGGCGAGTCGTTGCGCACCATGTAGGTGCCCTCGATGATGACGTAGGGCGCGCTGAACTCGATGACGGAGGCGCGCACTGGCTCGATCGCGACAAAGGCGATGTCCCAATTGCCGGTGCCGGCGTCGTCGAACACCTTGCCGGCGGCGTTGTACGGGATCAATTCGACCGGAACGCCCAGCCGCCGCCCGAGTTCGCGCGCGAGATCGGGTGTAATGCCCTTGATCTCTCCGGTGGCCTCGTCCTTCTGCGCCAGTACCGAATTGCCGAGATTGATCGCGGCCCGCAGCTTTCCGGTGGGGGCTAGATCCTTGAGCGTATCCGCCGTGGCGGCGGCGGTAAGCAAGGCCGTATTCAGAGTGGTTATGGTCATTGTCGGATTGCCTCCCGGACCCACATTACGGGCAAAGTCTAGGTCAATTCGGGAGATGGCCCAAGGCGGTCCGCTCGCCGTGACGCAAGCGGGGGATCTCGCCCTTGGCTCGGCGGCGTTCGTATAAGCAGACGAGCGCGAGCATGACGACAAATGGGGCCAGCCACACCATGCGCGCGCCGTAACGATTATGCGCCGTGGCGAACGCGCCGAACACGACGGCATTACCCAGCAACGCGAGCATGACGACGGCGGCGAGTTCCCCGATTTTACTAAGGTCTTTCCGGCGCAGGGTCAGCGCGATGAGCGGCAGCAGCGCCATCGCAAGATAGACGACAGGGACGTGCAGCCGATTGAGGCCGGTAAAGTCAATGTCGCCGCGCTGCTGGCGCGCCGCCGTCATCGCCGGCACGGCGGCGGGCACATGATTCTTAATGCTGTAGTAACTGTCCCAGACCCATCTGACCACGCCGGCGCCCGTCTCGACCATGGTGAGCTGGGTTGCAGACGCTGTGAGGACCGATTGCAACTGAAGCATGGGGTAGTCGGCGAGGCACGCGAGCGCAATGCGGCGCATCTCGTCATGCAGGCCGTCGAATCGGCCTAGCTTGATGAACAGGTCATCTTCCCAGAAGAACGCGTCGGCGTTGCGCGGCAATTGGTCCTTGTAAGGGCACAGGCGCAAGCTCACGTCGGGGCAGTGCGCGTCGAGGTATTTCTTGACGATGCCGTCTTGCAGCATGCGGCCGAAGGACAGCGCGTAACCGCCCGGAGTCCAGCCGGGCCGGCCGGCGATCAGCACATTGGTCGTCACCACCATCAGCATGCCGAGCAGCAGGGCGGCGACGGCGTGCAACAGCCGCCGGTATGGAATGCGCGCGCAGTCGACGAGCCAGACAATCGTGGCGACGACGACGAGCCCCGACAGCACGGCCATGGTCGCGCTATGGGTCGCTGCCGATGCCGCCGCAAACACGATCAGACCGATGCGTTCGTGATTGCTCAATGCGTCGTCCTGCAGCAGCAAGAGATAGAGCGCGAGCACGCCAAGGCCCGCGAAAATATCGGTGAGCAGGATGGCGGTCAGCCAGGGCAACGTGGTGAGGACGGACAGCGCGGCGACGACGGCAAGCAGCAGCAGCGGCCGCCGGCCAAGCTGGTGCGCGCGCAGCGTGAGTGCCAGCAGCCAAATCGTGAGCGCCGACTGCACGAACAAGACCGGCCAGAAATCGGGCCACTGGCCTAGAACCAGCAGCAGGCCATAGGAAATCGAACGATTGGTATGCAGCCGCCCATCGTACCACGGCGACAGATAGCCGCCGGTGTCGTATTGCAAAAGCGGAAAGCCGTTCCACAGCGCCGGCGCGATCAACAGCGCCAGGCACGCAAGAACGACCAGCGCCCATAGAGCGCGGTGACGATAACCCATCCAAAATCCCCCGGCGCCGCCTTGTTAGCGGCTTGGTGCACGCCCGCCTAGCGGGTGAAATCTCACCGCGACATTGTGGAGCGCCAGCGCCGCCACCAGCGGTGGCTCGCGCGCACCGCCTGCGCTTTTGGCGCGACCCCGGTGCGGATGAACGCCGCCCGCGCGCGGAATTCGACGAGCCGCGTGCTGGCGAACCGCCGCGGCGTCTTGCGTATGATTTTCTCGACGTGCCGCCACAGGATCATCGTGTGCACCGGCGAGGCCAGCGCCGCCTGGCGGGCCACGGTTTCGTCATAGCCGAGCACCTTCTCGCCAAGAACGCACCAGGCTTCGAAGATCGGCGTCCGGGAATCGTTGGATGCCAGAGGCTCGTACTGCAAGGCTGGAAGCCGCTCGATCTTATTCGCGCGCTTGAAGCGGCGGATGGCTCTGGCCGCCTTGAACGCCACCAGATGCAGCCACTCGTGCAGCAGCGTGATGCCCAGCTCGCGGCCGAGTTGGCGGTCGGGCCGATAGAGCACGACCAGGTCGGTCAAAGTTGCATGGCCGAGGCTGTAGCAATCGCGGCCGGTGACCTTGCGCATCCAGGGATCGAGCACGGCCGGTTCGTCGCTCAGGTGCAGGCGGCGGACAAGGCGCGGATCGGGCAATTCGCGCAGCAGCGCCAGCGTCTCGGCGGCGTCGATCCGCTGGTAGTCGGGCGTTTCCGCCGGGATTTCGATGCGGGTCCCGCAGGCGGCGACCCGATAGACGTGCACCAGGCCCGGCTGGGGGACGACGGCCTCACGGGCAAAGGTCTTCAGGCTTGCATAGGGTTCGGCGTCATCGGCGGCGACGAAATTGGTGATCTCGCGGCAGTCGACGCCTGAGAATCCCTCCGGCAACGGCGTGGCCTGAGCGTCAACGGTGCGCCGGCCGATCTTGCCGCCGATCCGCGGCATGTTGCGGTTGAGGATAACATTGGCCGCCAGCGCGACGACGATGATGAGCAGGAACGTGAGCGTGATGTAGGGCTGGGCCCGGTCGTAGAGGCCGGAGGCCTGGTCGAGGAGGGCAATGGCCTGATCGAACATCGGCGGCTTTCAATCCGGAACGGCGCGGCGGCGGGCGCTTGACGGCGGCGCGCGGAGGGCGAATTCTCGCGCCATGTTCGTCAATTTTTTCCAGGAACTCAAATCCGCCGGCGTGCCGGTGACGCTGCGCGAATATCTCACCTTGATGCAGGCGATGCAGGCCGATCTCGCCTCGCGCCGGGTGGAGGATTTCTATTACCTCTCGCGCGCGACGCTGGTGAAGGACGAGCGCAATCTCGACAAGTTCGACCGCGTGTTCGGCCACGTGTTCAAGGGGCTTGAAAGCTTAGGCGACGCGGCGGAAGCGGAAATCCCTGCCGAATGGTTGAAGAAGCTGGCCGAGAAATACCTCACCGAGGAAGAAAAGAAACAGATCGAGGCCATGGGCGGGCTCGAAAAACTGCTCGAGACGCTGAAGAAGCGCCTCGCCGAGCAGAAGGGCCGCCACCAGGGCGGCTCGAAATGGATCGGCACCGCCGGCACCTCGCCGTATGGCGCCTATGGCTACAATCCGGAAGGCGTGCGCATCGGCCAGGACGGCAACCGCAATTTCCGCGCGGTCAAGGTGTGGGACAAACGCGAGTTCAAGGATCTCGACGACGAGGTCGAACTCGGCACCCGCAACATCAAGGTCGCGCTGCGCCGCCTGCGCAAATTCGCGCGCACCGGCGCGCCCGACGAACTCGACCTCGACGGCACCATCAAGGGCACCGCGCACAAGGGCTATCTCGACATCCAGATGCGGCCCGAACGGCACAACGCGGTGAAGGTGCTGTTGTTCTTCGACATCGGCGGTTCGATGGACTGGCACATCAAGGCGACCGAGGAATTGTTCTCGGCGGCGCGCACCGAGTTCAAGCACATGGAGCATTTCTACTTCCACAATTGCCTGTACGAGAAGGTGTGGAAGGAAAACCGCCGGAGATTCCAGGCGCACACCGCGACCTGGGACGTGCTGCACACTTATCCGCACGACTACAAGGTGGTGTTCGTCGGCGATGCCTCGATGTCGCCCTACGAGATCACCTCGCAGGGCGGCTCGGTCGAGCATTTCAACGACGAGCCGGGCGCCTTGTGGCTGGAGCGCGTGACGCGCACTTATCCGGCGGCCGTGTGGCTCAACCCGGTGCCCGAGCGCGAATGGGATTTCACCCATTCGATCCAGATGGTGCGGCAGCTCATGGGCGGGCGGATGTATCCGCTCACTTTGGATGGCCTCGACCGCGCGATGCGGGAACTGGTGCGCTGACGGCCGCCGCTTGCGCCGAAAGCGCCCTTCCGAATCGCCGCCGCTCCCCTATACTGGGCGCACCTTTAACAACCGAAAGGAGGTGATCCAGTGTCTCATTGTCTATCGCCGCGGTCGCCGGCATTCGTGAACTGGATCCTCGCCTCTGCCGAGGTCCACAGCAGGTGACTCGCCAGGTGACCTGATCGTCACCGGCTCACGGGCGCAAAGCTAAACGCTTCGCGCAACCGGGCCACGGCCTGACAATGGAAGGGCTGTCCGCAAGGGCAGCCCTTCTTTGTTGCCGGCGCGGGACGGAAATCCGCCGGCTATTCTTTCTCGAGCAAATCGGCGATCGGCACTTCGTCGACCTTGTGGCCGTGCGCGTCGACGATGGCGACGAACCAGCCGGCCCAGTTCCAGCCCGGCATCATCTCGTGCCGCAGGTCGCGAGCAAGGTCGGCGGCATCCTCGCGCGCGGCGGCGTTGCCGGGAAGGTCGATGCCCTTGTGATTGTTCAGGACGTTCTTGCCGTCGGTGAGATGGAAGAAGTAACGTGGCATAGTGCTGTCTCGCGGGTTTTCGTGGGCCTGGTATTTACCACTCCGATCGCGGGCCGTCACGGCGTCGGCGACGCGCTGCTTCGAAGGACTTGCGCCGCGCGAGCCGGTGCGGTGATACGAGCGGTACGTACATTTCCCTAAGGCGGCAGGCTGGCCCGTTGCGCTGGATCAATGCGAAACGTGCAAAATCGGTTCAGACATAAATCATGGATCGATTAAAAAAATCCCCGTCGCCTGCGGTTACGCAAGAGGCGCAGCCCGCTACCGGCCGCCAGATGGCGGCGGTAACCGGGCAAATGAAGCCGGCGACCGTTGTGGCGGCGTGGCCGGCCGGCGTTTCGGTGCTGGCGCAGGCTGTCGAGGCATGCCAACGCCGCGACACGCACGAGGCCGGCACGGACTTGCCGCCGCGCCTGACTAGTTCATTCGTGCCGCCGCACGCTTTCTGCGACTAGCTCATTCACTCACAAGATTTCCGGTCGGCACGCCGCCTATAGGCGGTACGCCCCCGTCAGTGCAGGCGGAGCGGTTTGCCGCCTTCAGCTTCGTGAAGGAGATCTTCGATCTCGTCCCGCAGGTGCGTCCGGCAGCGTTTGAGATCGGCAATCGTCCGCTCGTCGCCCGGCTTATTGAGCAGATTGAGCAACGCCTCGTCGATTTCGCCTTCCAGCCGCACAAGGTCGGCGATGTTTGCGGATTTTGTCATGGTCGTGTTCGACTCCGTCCAAAACGTCGTGCACGATTGGCAGCGAACTCTACGCGTGACCCGACCAACCAGGATGGCGGCCGGGCAGATCGACCTGCAACTCGAAGAAGATATCGGCATTGGGGCAGAAGCGCGGCGCAGACGTCGTTGCAGCGGGGTCGGCATCCATCCACGCGCGGCAGGCCGGCTTCGATTCACAGGCCTCGCAGCGGTGAAACGCGGTCGTGTAACTCAAACCCAGGCGCGGAACCGCGCCGCCGCCCGGCTCGATGCCGAGACGCTCCATCATTTCAATGATGTAGGTCGTTTGACGCGCGTGCGTCGCAGGTAAAGGCATGGGATTCCCTCCACACCCGGAGCCTGAAACGCTAGGCAGCGCGATGATTCGGGCCATGATCTGGATCAAAAGCCCGAGGAAAATTCGAGATTTGTCAGCGTGTTGCCGACTCGTCCTCGCGCGGAACCCAAATATCGCCAGCCTTGACGTAGTCGCGTTTGACCGCCGCCCAGGCAATCATGTGGGCGCGCTTTTCGCGATCGGATTCACCGGCATGGGCGGCGAAGGCGTGGTTGAATGCTGCGCGGTAAATGTCCTGCGCGTGATCGGGCAGGTGGTTCCTGACGGACGGCGGCAGATCGCTGTTGACGCGATAAGGCATGTCGCGAAGTGGTCGGCCCCCGCCAGGATGATGTAGAAGCACACTAGCGGCAGCCGGCGCCGGCTGCCTTGCGCTAGATCAATGAAGCCGCGCGCCGGCCGCTAAAACGACATCGCCGGGCGCGGGGCCCGGCGATGCGGCAAAGCCGGTAGAGCGGTACTTATGCGGCGTTGGCGGCGCGCGGGCGCGCAGGTTCGCCGGGCCCTGCCGGATTGCGCTGCAGCGTCATCACTTCGCGCATTGCTTTGGCATAGTCCCTGCGGGCGGCCTCCAGCGCGCCTTCCGCGACGGCGCGGGCCAGCTTCTCGCGCCGCAACGCGGTGTCGAGCCCTTCGATCTTTTGCTCGGAAGCCTGTTTCTCGACGGCCCGCGCGGTTTCCAGCGCGCGGACGCGGTCGATGAGCGAGCCATTGGCGTCCTCGGCGTGCTTGAGCGCGGCTTCCTTGGCGGTGAAGGCGCGCGCCAGCGTCTCGTTGCGTTCCAGATAGCTCGAACGGGTCTGGTCGGCCTCCTTGTATTTGGATTCGTACTCGATCAGCGCGGCCTGCAGATTGGTCACGCGCTCCTGCAGGGCGTCGCGCTCGGCCGCGGTATCGGCGATGCGGCGGTCGTATTGGCGGATCTGTTCGGCGCGGGCGAGCAGCAACTCGCGGGCATCGGCGACCACTTTCTCAAGCGTCACCGTACGCGCCTGCAGCGAGTCGAAACGCATGGCCTGGCCGGTGCGGTCGCGCTCGTGCCGTTCGTTGATCTCGTCGATGGTGGTGACGAGCCGGGCGCGCTCAATATTGCCTTCGTTCATGGTCGCTTCGGCTTGACGCAGGCGGCCCTGCACGGCGGCGAAGCCCGCCTCCGTTTCGGCCAGCTTGCGCGAAATGCGCGCGGCTTCCGAACTCGCTTTATCGAGCATAACCTGCTGCGCGCGCTTCTCGTCTTCGGCCACCAGGAGCCGCTGACGAGCGCTGGCAAGATCCGATTCGATCGCGATCGAGCGTTTTTCGGTGGTGACCAGCCGTTCGTCGAACCGGCGGTTTTCCTCGCGCAATGCGAGGCATTCCCCCGTTCGCTGCGCCAGATTCGACTCTAATTCGGCGATTTGCGCACGCGCGGCAGCGATATCGATCGTGAAATCGGTCTTGGTCGATTCCAGCGTGTGCAGCAGGCTCTGCGTGGCGGCGAGATCCTGGCGCAGCGTCTGGCATTCTTGGTCGGACGCGGCGAGCCGCTTCTCGATGTCGCCCACCTCGTTGCGCAACTTGCCGTAGGCGGTGCGCGTATTGTTGAGCACCGTCTGCAGGCCGACCTTTTCGGTCTTCTCAGCCTCGAAATCGCGCAGCGCCTTGCTGACCGGATCGACCAGCTTGCCGACCGCGGCCTTGATGGTGTCGAGTTCGCCGATCTTGTTGTTGGCGTCGAGCAGCAGATTGCGCAGCGCCTCGTTCTCGCCGCCGAGCTGGTTGCCGAGCGTGGAAAAAAGTTCCTCGTCGAGTTCGAGCGGATTGTCGCTGGCGTCTGTTAGCTCGTCCGGCTTTTCTTCGGAACCCGATTTCCGGGTGAGAAAGCCAAATCTGCTCATGGCGGTGACCCCTTAAATGCGCCGATCCGCCCGGCCGAAGCGACTCCGAATCAACCACAGAAGGCGATATTAGCGGAATGAAAACCGGACTGCGACGGTAATCAAGACTTTAACCACTTGTATTGACGGACGAAATGTCGCCTGCGGTCGGCGGTTTGTGTGCGTCGCCAGACGCGGCCGATGTCGTGCTTAGCGTAAATGAAACGTTTGCGTCATAGGCTTGTGAATAACCATGCCGCGGGCGGCCCGCGCGCTCGACTTGAAGGCTCAGGCAGTTCAAAAAATTAGCGCTGAATCGAGCAACACCGTACCGGGGGACTAAGGATGAATAAGGCTCTTGCGATGTTGACCGCCGCAATCGCGGCGTTTGTTTTCACCTGCCAGGGGGCCGACGCCCATTGGCGCAAGCACCACGTCGACAAGCGCCTCGCGGCTGTCTCGATCGGTGTGGGGGCGGCGTCGACCGCGGCCTTTTTCAGTATAAACAACTGGAAATTCGACCATTGGCATGCCAGTTCGATCAGCCAGTTCGGCGCCTATGCCGGCACCACGATCGGCTGCATGGCGGTGTCGCCCATAGTGGCGACGGTCGTGGTCAATCGCCCGCTGACGATGCGGGAAGCACACGTGCTGGTCGCCTCCTGCGTGCTGCCGATCGTCGGCGGCTGGCTGGTCAACCAGGCCTATAACGCGCATCCGGAATGGGAGGCGGGCAGCGCGCCGCCGGTCGTCAAGCATCACAGAAAGCGCCACGCGAAAAAGTAGTCGCGGCGCGTCCGAAAACGTGTTTTGGCGATTCGCCGGTGCCGACGATGTCGGCGCCGGCGTTTTCGTTTTTGTGGGCTACGCCATCTCTTTTATATTCGCGCGCTTACGCGCGCTTGGCGATAAACAGGCCTTCGCTCAGGCGGAAGGTGAGATCGGGCGCGGTACCTTTCGGCTCCATGACGGTCTTCACCTCGGGCGCCGCCAGCGCCAGCATCGCGCGCAAAAAGGCCTGCATGTTGGCGTCGTGCCGCGCCGCCCAGCTCTTGAATTCCATCTGCTTGTAAAGCTGCTCTTCGTGCGCAATGAAAAAGCCGTGCATTTTCAACGCGGCGCGCCATTCGTCGATGGTCCAGGCGCGCAGGTGACTGGGGTCGCGAAAGCGCTCAAAGGCGTTGACGTAGTCGCCGACGCTGCCTTCCGGCACCACGTTGTCGACGACCGCGAACAGGCCGTTCGGCTTGAGTACGCGGTGCACCTCGTCGATGAATTCCGGGATCGAATCGAAATGATGCGGCGCGATGCGGCAGGTGACCAGGTCGAAGCTTGCGTCCTCGAACGGCAGCGCCTCGGCTTTGGCGTAGGCCGTGCGGACATTGGCGAGGCCGCGCTTTTGCGCTTCGGCTTTCACCATGTCGAGCATTTCCTGGGTGATGTCGGTCGCCCACATGCGCTCGACATGCGGCGCGAAGGTGTAGGCGACGTGGCCGCCGCCGGTGGCGACGTCGAGCGCGCGCCAGCTCTTCCGCGGGGAGGTCAGCGCCACCAGCCGCTCCAGGCTCTTACCCAGGGCGTGCGGCGTCGAGGTGAGATAGCTGGCGGCGGTCTTGCCGAACTGTTCCTGGACCAGGGTCTTGTTCATGGGGTTTTCCGGGTGATTTTGTCCGCCGGACTATAGCGCGCGGCATGACAAAAAGCCCTGCATCTTTCGATGCAGGGCTGCTTTGCATTGACCTCCTGGAAGGAGGGTTTTCAGTGCACAAGCGCAGCAAAGGGGACACCCCCGAGGATGCCCCCTTTGCAAGTCTCAGCCAGGAATCAGAGTTTCATGATCCCCGGGAAGAACAGGTAGCAGGCAACGCTGATTACAATGAGATAGCCCAGCAGCACCAGACACCAACCGAAATTGTGCCGGATGACCGCCCCTTCGTTGCGTACGAAGCGTGAGGTCGAAACACCGACACTCGCCGTTTGCGGTGCTATCGGCTTGCCGATCTCGGAGCCGATCGAATTTAGGGTCGGCAGCAGCAGCGGCGGGAAGCCGAGAATTTGTCCGACCAGCGCCTGGAACTTGCCGAACATAGCGTTGGTCGAAGTGTTGCTGCCCGACAGCGCCACGCCGATAAATCCCAGGATCGGAGCCACGATGATGAAAGCGGCGCCGAGCGAGGAGAAGGCCTTGGCCAATGACGCGGCCATGCCCGAGAAGTTGTAGACGTAGGCCAAGCCGAAGATGAATACGCCGACAAGGCAGGCGCCCCACATCTGGGACCAAGTTTTCTTCCAAATCTCGGCGAGTTGCTGGCCGTTCACGCCCAGCAGCAATGCGACGATGATCCACGAGGCCAGGATAGCCGATCCACCGACGAACGGCGTCCAGTTGAAGATCGCCGCGATCGTCGCGCCTTGAGCGATCGAGGATGCCGCCGTCTCCTGAAGATGCAGCATCACGATGCCGGGTAGCTTCGACCACGGCCCGGTCCAGGCAACGACAACGATGATCAGGACGGCGATCGGCAACCAGGCCTGGAAGACGTCGCGCCCCGACAATCCATGCGCTTCCGCCATGACAGTCGCGCCGCTCACAGGCTTGCCGCCGTAACCAAGAACCTCGGCGGGGTGCCAAATCTTGAGCAGGACGAGAATACAGACGAAACAGGTAATCGCGCCGGCAACGTCCGGCAGATAGGGACCGAGATAAGTGCCCACCGGCAACTGGCCGGCGATATATCCAAGCGAGCCGACGACCGCCAAGGGCCAAGCGCCCCACATGCCTTTTTTGCCCGAGACAAGATAGAGCAGGATCCAGGGCGGCAACAGCGCCAGGATGGCAACGATCTTGCTGATCGAACCGGAGAGCGCGAGCAGCGGATAGCCGGTAACGGCGGCGAGCGCGATGATTGGTGCGCCCAGCGCGCCATAGGAAACTGGCGCGTTATTAGCGATTGCGGCGACGCGGATAGCATCGAGGTCGGGGATGCCGAGCGCGATCAAAATCGGCGCAACGAATGCCCAGGGATAGCCGAAGCCCACGAGACCTTCCAAAAGCGCACCGAACGCCCAGGCAAACAGAATGGTCTGCACACGGACATCCTGTGTGCCCTGCGAGATCAGCCAGCGGCGCAGCTTGTCAAAGGTGCCGGTGGTGACCAGCGTATTAAACAGCATGACGCCCCAGAACGTGATCCAGTCCACGTTCCACACACCGGTTGCCGAGCCATAGAGATAAGCTCGGATGCCGGTATCGAGCGGCATTTTCCAAACCCAAAGACCGAGCGCGAGCGTGATAAGCGACCCGACTAGTGTCGCAACCCAGGCGGACCAGCGCAGTCCGGCGAGCATGAAGAGCAGCGCCGCGACCGGAACTAGTGCCACCAGCCAAGTGATGAACAGATTTCCAAAAGGATCGAGAATTTGAGTAAACATGCCCCGTAGCCTCCCCGGTTAGATCATTTTGCGGCAGCACTGAATTGCTTGCTACCGCGGCTTTGACCGCGGATTTGGTTTCCCGCAGTAAAGTCCGCGGTAAGCGCCATCGCCCTGAATTTGCATTTTCTGGGCATGGGCGGACTCAATGCACCCAGGATGCTATTGCTGCGGTCGCTTAAACATCAAGGTCAAATGTGCGTTGCAGTGCGGCAATCATTGCCGCAAAGCGATAATGCCAATCATTGCGTGAGATTAACGAGAGAATCTGACTGATGATCGATTGTGGAGCCGCCGCTCAACGTCGGTCGCCGTCGCCTCCGCTTAGATCGTCGTAGCCGTGGCGGCTTGAATAAAACACCAGCCCCATCAACGCGCCGCCGAGCAGCAGCGAGAACAGGATACCACCGCCCATCGCAAGGTAGCCGTAGACCGGGATCGGGTCGCCGCCGAGCCGCTCCCAAGCGGTGCCGGCGAACCAGACCGACAGCGCCAGCAGGGCGAACAAAGCGAGGATGATCAGCGTTCGCATGCATTCGATATAGGACGCGCATGGCGCCGTGTCACGAGTCCGGCACGACACAAAAATGGCGCCCGGCGGCGAGGCCGGACGCAAGGTCGAACGCAAAACGTCTTATTTATTTCGGCGAGCTCATCGGCTTCGGGGCGCCCATCGAGCCCTTGTTGAGGCTGTTCAAGCCAGAGCCGGTAGTCGACCGCGAATTCGGCGCCTGGTAATAGGCGAATTTCGGCGCGTCCTTGAGCTGATCCTTGGTGTAGGTCACCGTGATCTTTTCGATCGAGCTCGAGTCCGCCTTCTGCATCACCTGCAGCGAATTGAACGGGACGGCCACGTCCTTCTGGCCGACGCCGAGGAAGCCGCCGACGCCGATCACCGCAGCTTTGATCTGGCCGTCGCTGGCGACGATCACGTCGTCGATCGAACCGATCGACTTGTCATCCGGCCCGTAGACGCTGGCGCCGATCAGTTTGGAACCGCGCCATTCATTCTGGCTCTGCTGCTGCACAAAGCCGGCATTGGCGGGCATATTTGCGGAGCTCTGGAGCGCCGTGTCCGGCTTGGTCGCCGGCTGCTGCGCGAATGCCGGCGCTGCCAGCGCCACGGCCAACGCGGTGGCGGTCAATACGCGTTTCATCATGATCGTTCCTCCTTTTGAGTCTGTGTGCGAAATACGCAAGACAAAGCGGCGCGCCGCTGCGCGCGCCACACGACAAAGAAACGCGGGACCTAAGCCCCCCGTTCCGATTATGAAGAAAAGTTTAGATACACCGCTGCGTCAAAAAGCGCGTCACGCGGGTTCCGCGTTCTTGCCGATCTTGGCCTTGATCGAAGCCTCGTCGTTCGCTGGCTCGTCGGGCGCCACCGGTGCGTCGTCAAGCGACATGCCGCGGCGCAGCACGGAGCGCAACGACGCCACTTCGCTTTGCAGCCGCGAGTTATCCTTGCGCGTGGCTTCAAGCGCGCCTTCGATCATCGCGCGCTCCATGCGCTCGCGTTGCAGCGCCGAATTGAGGTCTTCGACGCGCTTTTCGATATTGGTGCGGCTGACCTGGACGTCGGCTTCGAGGTGGCCGTTGCGCTCGGTGAGCGCGGCGATCTTTTCTTCCGCGCGCACCAGCGCGGCCTCGCGCGCCTTGAGCGCCTTGGTCATCGAATTATTGCGCTCGGCAAGCGCCGTGCGCGCCTTCTCGATGTCCTTGATATGGCTCTCGCGCATCTCGTGCATCCCCTCGACCTGGGCGAGGCGCTTTTCCGCGTTGTTACGGGCGATGGTGGCTTCCACCGACTTGCGGTCGAACGCGCGCACTTCCTCGGTGCGCATGATCATGTTTTGCCGCGTCTCGGCTAACAGGCGCTCGGCCGTCGCCGCACGCGACACCAATGCTTCGAGCCGCATATTGAGGCTGTTGTGCTCGGCCTGCCGCTGCTCACGGACCTCGTCGAGCGCGACGGCAAGCTGGCCGCGTTCGGCATAGGTTTCGGCGAAATTGGCCTCGACCTTGCTGAGCTGCGCGCGGGTCGCGGCCAGCGTATTCTCGGTCTCGGTCAGCGTGTGGGAGAGGCGGGCGGTCTCGTCCAAAGCCTTGTCGACCGCGATCTGCAGCGAACGTTTGTCGTCGTCCACCAACGCCAGCCTTTCGCGCACGTCGGCAATGTCTCCCTCAAGCTCCATGTTGCGCTTTTCGGCGCTGTCGTACTGCTCCCGCAGCGTGCGGTGATTTTCGATCAGCGTGCGGTGCTCGGTGGTTTCCTGCGCCAGCCGATGTTCAAGCTCACTGATCTGGGCGCGATGGTTGGAAATCTCGTTGGTGAGTTCGAGTTGGGTGCTTTCAAGCGCGCGGTTTGCCTCGCGCGCTAGCTCGTAGTCGACGCGCAGCGTCTCGATATCGGCTTCGAGCGTGGTGGCCTTCCTGTCGACCCGGTAAAATTCGGCGCGCAACGTCTCGTAGGCCGTGCGCGACTCGTTGAGCATGCCGCTGAGCGCGAGCGTCTGTGACTTTTCCTGCTCGAGCGCGCGCAGCGCGCTGTTGAACGGCGTGACGATCTTGTCGAAGGATTCCTTGAGTTCGTCGAGTTCGCCGATCTTGCGGGCGGTATCGCTCAGGAGGTTGCGGAGCGCTTCGTTCTCCTCGCCTATGCGCGAACCGACATCGGTGATGGTCTCGCCGGGACGGGGCTCGTCGTTACCGGTTCCGCGGTCGCCACCGATCTCATCGCTCTTGCGCCCGAACAGATTCGACAACTTGGCCATGACAAGGCTCCCCAGACCCTACGCTACGTGTGCCCGCGCTCAGGTTAATATATACTCGGGCGCATTGAAACATGTGCTTGAAGCATCTTGAAGCATATTGCAGGGGTGTTGCCGCGGGGTGCGGCGGCGTCGGCCGATATCATGGTTAATGGCTGAAATTGTGCATGAAACGGGCGCTGGACGGCCCTTGCCACGCAGGCGGTCGACGTGAGCATTGAACCGGCGGGCGTCGGCGAGGATGTCGCCTATACCTACCGGCCTTCGCTTCTGGGCTCGTCCTGGGAGTTCAAGCTCGTCGGCGACGGCATCGACTGGGCTAATGGGCGCAAAACCGGCCGTGTTCCGTTTCGCACGGTCCGCCGCGTGCGCCTGTCGTTTCGGCCTTCGAGCATGCAGACGCACCGCTTCGCGGCCGAGCTATGGGCGGACGGCGCGCCCAAGCTGGAGATTCTGTCGAGTTCGTGGAAAAGCATGGCCGAGCAGGAGCGGTTGGACAAACCTTATGCGGCATTTATCGCCGAGCTGCACCGGCGCATTGCGCTGGCGGCGCCGCCGGCACGGTTCGAGCAGGGCAGTCACCCGCTCCACTATTGGCCGGGCCTGATTGTCTATATCGGCGTGTCGCTCGGGCTGGCCTGGCTGGTCGTGCGCGCCTTGCAGGCCGGCATTAAAGGCGGCGCGGCCTTCATCGGCGTCTTTTTGGCCCTGTTCCTGTGGCAGGGCGGTAACTTCTTTCGCCGCAACCGGCCGGGCCTTTATCGCCCGGATGCGCCGCCGGCCGAACTGATGCCGAAAGGCTGATGCGGCAAGGTGCCGCGTGTCAGCCTTTTGTATTGCGCACCACTAGAACAGAGCATTTGGCGTAACGCACCACGTGGCCGGCATTGGAGCCGAGGAAATAGGTGCGCATGGCGGGGCGGTGGGAACTCATCACGATGAGGTCGGCATTGATCGCCTTCGCCTCTTGCAGAACCTCATGATAAATGCCGCCTTGCCGCACGGTGCCGGAGATATGCCCGCCGTCGAGCCCGCTCTCGCCGGCGATGATGGCCATGGCCTCTTCCGCCGACTTGCGCTGCTGCGCGTCGAAATCCGGCGGCACGTATTCCGCCAGCATCACCGGCGTCATCGGCATCACATTGATCAAGCGCACCGAGCCACCCGACGAGCGGGCGAGCGTCACCGCGGCCTCGATAGCGGGTTTGGCCAAATCGGTGTCGGCAAGGTCGATCGGAACGAGAATCTGCTTGTACATGACAGCGCCCCTCTTTTCCGCTGCAGGGAGGCGATCATGGCATGTTTCCGGCGCGGCGTTGAGAGCGATCTTGTCGCGCCGTCCGGCGAAAATTTCGCTGAAACACGATCTTTAAGGCCACGCTCAAATCGCGCGAGGAGATAATCCTTGCGAATTTGTCGCAACGGCCGATGCCGCCGCGCACTCGCGCGTGGCCGATCGATGTTTCGAAAAACATCGCATCGACGATCAAATCACAACGCCACTACTCCGCTACTGCTGGAGCTTAGACTTTCAGCGTAAGACTCCAGGGGCAAAGACGAAGTGGTCGTGTGAAGCGTACGTCTAGTGCGGGGACGGCTTTGGACGGGAGACATAAGCGCGACGAGGCGGTCCCCCAACAAAAAACAAATCAACATATAAACGGGGATAACGCTCATGACCGTAATGACGGCTAATACCCACCGCGAAGGCGGGATGACGTCCGAGGAACGCAAAGTCATCTTCGCCTCATCTCTCGGCACTGTGCTCGAGTGGTACGACTTCTACATTTACGGAACGCTCGGCGCGTTCCTGGCGAAATACTTCTTCTCCAACGTGCCGCCCAATGTCGGCTTCATCTTCGCGCTGCTCGCCTTCGCCGCCGGCTTTGCCGTGCGTCCGTTCGGCGCGCTGCTGTTCGGCCGGCTCGGCGATACGATCGGCCGCAAGAACACCTTCCTGCTCTGCATGACGCTGATGGGCCTCGGCACCTTCTTCATCGGTGTGCTGCCGAGCTATGCTACCTGGGGCATTGCGGCGCCGGTGGTGCTGGTGGCGCTGCGCCTGATCCAGGGCCTCGCGCTTGGCGGCGAGTATGGCGGCGCGGCGATCTACGTCGCCGAACATGCTCCGCCGAACAAGCGCGGCTATTACACCTCGTGGATCCAGACCACCGCGACGCTCGGCCTGTTCATGGCGCTGCTGCTGATCCTCGGCATCCGCACCTCGATTGGCGAAGAGGCGTTCACCAACTGGGGCTGGCGCATTCCGTTCCTGGTCTCGGCCCTGCTGCTCATCGTGACGATCTGGATGGGCATGAAGCTGAACGAAGCGCCGCTGTTCCAGAAGATGCTGGCGGAAGGCAAGCAGTCCAAGCGCCCGCTCGGCGAAGCGTTCGGCCAGTGGGGCAACCTCAAGATCGCGCTCGCCGCTCTGTTCGGCGCCACCGCCGGCGAGGCTGTGGTGTGGTACGGCGGACAGTTCTACGCGCTGTTCTTCCTGACCCAGACGCTGAAAGTGCCAGCAGTCACCGCTTGGATCTTGATCGTGGTCTCACTGGCGATCGGCACGCCGTGCTTCATCCTGTTCGGCTGGTTGTCGGACAAGATCGGCCGCAAGCCGATCATGCTCGCCGGCTTCGCGCTGGCGGTGATCACCTACTTCCCGATCTTCGGCGGCATCACTCACTACGCCAATCCGAAGCTTGAGCATGCTTTGTCGGCGGCGCCGGTGGTCGTGACTGCGGATCCCGCCCAGTGCTCGTTCCAGTTCAAGGCGACCGGCACCGAGAACTTCACCACCGCTTGCGACATCATCAAGTCGACGCTGGTCAACCTGTCGGTGAACTATGAAAACGTCAAAGCGCCCGCCGGTACCAAGGCGAGCGTGAAGATCGGCGATAGCCAACTCAACGCCGACACGCCGAATCTGCCCGCTACGATTGCCGCGGCGGTGAAGAATCATGGCTATCCGGCCGGTGCCGATCCGAAGGACATCAACTATCCGATGACGGTGCTGCTGCTCACCATCCTGGTCGTCTACGTGACCATGGTGTACGGGCCGATCGCCGCCTGGCTGGTTGAACTGTTCCCGACCCGAATTCGTTATTCGGGTCTGTCGCTGCCCTATCACATCGGCAACGGCTGGTTCGGCGGCTTCCTGCCGGCGACCGTCTTCGCCATCGTGGCGGCGACCGGAAACATCTACTCCGGTCTCTGGTACCCGATAGTGATCGCGGCGATGAGCTTCGTCATCGGGCTGGTCTTCCTGCCCGAAACCAAGGATCGCGACATCACCACCATGTGACAAAACGATGGGGCGGCTGCAGCCGGCCGCCCCTCCAGCCATCTTCGAACGCCCCGCACCGCCGGTGTGGGGCGTTTTTTTGATGCGTGCGGCGCAGCCGTTAGCCGCCGATCCTGATCAATGAGTCGATTGCTTAATTGGCCGCGGCTTCCAGCGACTTCGGGCTGATGAAGCGCTCCAGCCGGCCGGACTGCGGATGCAGCTTGTTCCAATTGTCGAAGGCGAAGTCGATGATGACCAGCCCTGAGGTCGGCAGCTTCTCGCGCAGCCGCTCGCGCGCATCGACGTCGCCCGATGCGATCAGCATCAGCGCGAGTTCGTACAGCCCCGGATTGTGGCCGATAACCATGAGCGTATGGGCGGCGGCGGGGGCGTCCTTGATGACCGCCAAAATGGTGTGCGGCGTGGCGTCGTAGATCTTTTCCGCCGACATTGCCGCGGGAGCGGGATGGAACGCGTTTGCGGCGTATTTCCAGGTCTCCTGGGTACGAGCGGCGGGGGACAGGATCACCCGGTCGGGGACGAGCGCATGGGCCGCCATATAGGTGCCAATCTTGGCGGCATCCTTGCGGCCGCGATCGATCAGGACCCGGGCAAAGTCTTTCGTCCCGGGCTCCGACTTTTCGGCCTTGGCATGACGTAGCAACAAAAGGCGGCGCATGGTGTATCAGAGTGTGGGCTGGGGACGCGGCAAGCGTCGATTTCGAATCTGCGGCAGTTTAGCATGCGGGCGGCGGACGCATGCGGCGCCGCGCAACTGTCAACAAGAGTAGCGATGAGCGACGACGACAATGTGGCGGCGGGCTGGTACGAAGCGACCCGGGTGGCAAGCCCGGAACGCCCGCGCCTGAATTTCGATCTCGATGTCGATGTCTGCGTGATCGGCGCCGGTCTCGCCGGCTTGACCGTGGCGCGCGAGGTGGCGCAGCGCGGCTGGTCGGTGGCGGTACTGGAGGGCGGCCGCGTCGCCTGCGCGGCGTCCGGGCGCAATACCGGCTTCGTGCTGCCAGGCTTTTCGGAACATATCGAAAGCATGGTCGAGCGCATCGGGCTCGACCACACCAAGCAGCTCTGGGCGCTGTCGGAACAAGGCATCGACTACGTGCGGCGCGCGGTCGCGGAAACCGGCATGCCGGGCGTCGATCCGGTGCCGGGCTGGCTGCACGTCTCGAAGACCGACAACAGCGATGAAATCGACGCCGAGGTCGAGCGGCTGCGCTGGATCGGCGCCGCTGTCGAAGCCTGGCCGACGCAACGCGTGCGCGAGGTGCTGCCGAACAAGCGGTATTTCGGCGCGCTGCATTTTCCCGGCGCGATCCACATTCATCCGCTCAACTACGCGCTCGGTCTTGCCGCCGACGCGGAGAAATTCGGCGCCCGCATCTTCGAGAACACACCGGCGATCGGGATCGATCCGGCCGGGGTGCGCAAGCGCGTCGATACGCCGGAGGCGCGCGTGCGCGCGGCGCATGTGGTGCTCGCCTGCAATGTGCAGGTCGGCGATCTGATGCCGCGGCTCGGCGCCACGCTGCTGCCGATCACCACTTTTGTGCTGGTGACCGAGCCGATACCGCGGCTCACGGAGATTGTGCGCTATCGCGGCGCAGTCAGCGACACCAACCGCGCCGACAATCACTATCGCATCGTCGGCGGCGCCAATTCCGGTGGAGAAAGATTGCAGTGGTCGGGCCGCATGCGCGCGTGGCAGGCCGACCCGCATTGGGTCCGGCGCGGGCTGCTCACCGATATAAAGCGCAATTTTCCCGATCTCGGGGCGGTCGAGATCGCGCATCTGTGGCGCGGCACGCTCGGGCGCGCGGTCCATCGCATGCCGCAGATCGGCGAGATCGAAAACGGCTTGTGGGTGGCGAGCGGTTTCGGCGGGCACGGGCTCAACACCACGGCGATGGGCGGCGAATTGGTCGCGCGCGGCATCGTCGAGACCGACGCCACCTGGCGGCTGTTCGCGCCCTACGAGCTGGTGTGGGCCGGCGGCCTGCTCGGCCGGGCGCTGGCGCAAGGCATCTATTGGGGGAGGCAGCCAGTCGAGCGGCTCGAGCAAGGCTGGGCGCGCTACCGCGAACAGGCGCGCACACGGAAAACAGCGCGGCTTGCCGCCGGCAACGGGCAAGGGCCGCCAGCGGTCATTGCGGAGGTGGCGCCCGTGGAGGTCGTTCCGCCGGCGCCCGAGCCGCCCGCCGCTCCGCCCGCCTGACCGGCCTGTCCCATCAAATCCGCCGCAGCCGTTCTGCCGGCCGACCGGCCTGTGCTAAGGTTCCATTATCATGAGTTCATCGACCCCCCGTTTTGCCGCCATCGGCCTTGCCATTGCCGCGCTGGCGCTGGCCGGCTGCGCCAACACCGGCGGCACCAACCTGTTCGGGAGCACGCCGGTAAAGCCGAAGACGGTGCTGGTGACGGATTTCACGGCGGCGCCCGACGTCGACGCGATCGACCGCGGCTTCAGCCTGCGCATGGATCGCAACGGCAGCAATTTCCCGATCCTGGAGCGCAAGCGGCGCACGCTCGCGCGCGTCAACGACGAGATCGTGGCAACCATCGTCGTCACTTTGCGCGAGGCCGGGCTCGATGCGCAGCCCGGCAGCGAAGAGGCGCTCACGCTCAACGATCAGGCGGCGGTGGTGAGCGGGCGGCTGCACGGCGGCGGGCAGGCCGGCGGCGCCAAGGCCAAGCCGATCGGCTTTGGCGCCGGGCACGGCGGCGTGGTGGCCGACCTCACGATTTCGCTTTTCGCGAGCGGCGCAAGGAAGCGCCTGACCGGCTTCAGCGTCGACCCCAAGGATGCCGGCAAGCCGCCGGCCGGAAAGCAGGCGGCCGAGCGCAATGCGGCGATCGCTGCGGTGCTGCTGACCGAAAAGGCCGAGGTGAAGCTTTCGCCCGATGTGGAAGCGCAGGCGCGCCGGCTCGGCCGCGCCGCGGGCGAAAAGGTCGCGGCTTATGCCAGGGAGCAGGGCTGGATCGCGGCGCCGGAGGCCGCGGAGGCGCCGGAGGAGCCGGTGAAACTGCCGCAACCCAAGCCGGCGCAAAAGCCTAAACCAAAGGCGGATAAGCCGGCGACTTAATCAGCGCCCCTCGCGCCTCGCCATAAATGCGAGACGCTCGAACACATAGGACGCTGCTTGTCAGCGTCCGTCGCGTCTCGCCATAAATGCGAGACGCTCAAACAAATGCACGTCCTGCTCGTTCTTGAGCAGCGCGCCGTGCAGCGGCGGGATCAGCTTCTTCGGGATCGCGCTCGCGCAGGATTTCCGGTCCGATGTCTTCGACCATCAGCAATTTCAGCCAGTCCAATAATTCCGAGGTGGACGGCTTCTTCTTCATACCGGGCACGTCGCGGATCTCGTAGAACAGTTTGAGCGCTTCGCTGACCAGACGCTGCTTGATGCCGGGGAAATGCACTTCGATGATCGCCGTCATGGTTTCGGGATCGGGAAAGCGGATGTAGTGGAAGAAGCAGCGGCGCAGGAAGGCGTCCGGCAGTTCCTTCTCATTGTTCGACGTGATGACTACGACCGGCCGGCGGCGCGCCTTCACCGTCTCGCCGGTCTCGTAGACGAAGAACTCCATGCGATCGAGCTCCTGCAACAGGTCGTTGGGGAACTCGATGTCGGCCTTGTCGATCTCGTCGATCAGCAGCACCGGGCGCTCGTCGGCGACGAAGGCGTCCCACAATTTGCCGCGCTTGATGTAGTTGCGGATGTCCTGCACGCGGGCGTCGCCGAGCTGGCTGTCGCGCAGGCGCGACACCGCGTCGTATTCGTAGAGGCCCTGCAGCGCCTTGGTGGTCGACTTGACGTGCCACTCGATCAGCGGCGCGCCGATCGACTTGGCGATCTCCAGGGCCAGCACGGTCTTGCCGGTGCCGGGCTCGCCCTTGACCAGCAAAGGCCGCTCCAGCGTGATCGCCGCATTGACCGCCACTTTAAGATCGTCGGTCGCCACATAGGCCTTGGTGCCTTCGAACCGCATGGAATTCCTCGCTTTTTTGCGACATTAGGCAGGTGGCCAAGGCGGGGCAAGGCACTTTGGGCCTCGCACAAGCGTGATGGCGGAGTGATGGCGAGTTGAATGGCTATTATGCGCAAAGCATATATGTCATGGCGCGTGGGATATCGAATTTGGGAGGATTGGATGCGCCGCCTGTTGCTTGGCTTTGCTTTTCTGCTCGGGGCCATTGGTGTCGCCAGCGCGCAGATGGCGCCACTGCCGAAACCCGGACCCGGGCAGGCGGTGGCGACTTTCGCCGGCGGCTGCTTCTGGTGCACGGAGTCCGATTTCGACCATGTGCCGGGCGTGATCTCGACGACTTCCGGCTACACCGGCGGCCACGTCGCCAATCCGACCTACGAACAGGTCTCGGCCGGCGGCACCGGGCACGCCGAGTCAGTGCAGGTAATCTATGACCCGAGCAAGGTCTCCTACCAGCAACTGCTCACGTATTACTGGCACCACGTCGATCCGACCGTGAAAGACCGCCAATTCTGCGACGTCGGCCACCAGTACCGAACCGCAATCTTCGTGCACAACGACGAGGAACGCAAACTCGCGGAAGCGTCGAAGAAGAAAGTCGAGGCTGAGTTGAAGAAGCCGATCTACACCGAGATCGACAATGCCGGGCCGTTCTATCCGGCCGAGGAATATCATCAGGATTTCTATCTGAAGAACCCGACGAAATATAAATTCTACCGTTGGAACTGCGGCCGCGATCAGCGGCTGGAGCAGCTATGGGGCAAACCCTAGTGTCCCGATTCCGAAGTTTGCAAAACTTCTCGGCGCTTTCAATGCGAACTTCGGAATCATAGGGACACTGGAATCCTTATAGTTCTAGTGCGGTTCCGGATTTGAAGTTCCTATTCGGACTCGCGGCCCCACGGGTAGGAACTTCAAATCCACCGCACTAGTGGGAGACGGCTGATATGATCGACCGACGAGCCCTGTTGACGGCCGGCGTTGCATTGGGCGCGCTGTTGACCGCAAGTAAATTTGGCGAGGCAGAAACAATGACGACAACGACGCAAGATATCGACTGGCGTAAAGTGACCGATGCGGAGTGGCGCAAGCGCCTGACCCCGCAAGCTTACGACGTGCTGCGCAAGCACGGTACCGAGCGCGCCGGCACCAGTCCGCTCAACCACGAGAAGCGCAAGGGAATTTTCGCCTGTGCCGGCTGCGACCTGCCGCTGTTCTCGTCCGATACCAAGTTCGAGAGCGGCACCGGCTGGCCGAGCTTCTATCAGCCGCTGCCGAATGCAATCGGCACCACATCCGACCGCAGCTTCTTCATGACCCGCACCGAGGTCCATTGCAGCCGCTGCGAAGGTCATCTCGGCCATGTGTTCGACGATGGTCCGCAGCCGACCGGCCTGCGCTACTGCATGAACGGCGTGGCGCTAAAGTTCGAGCCGCAAGCGCCCGGCCAGACCTGAAACCGTCAATCGACTTAAGGCGCAGTGCTTTGGCCGCCCGGCAGGGAAACTTACCGGGCGGTCGTGTTTTTCGGCGCGGGAAAGTGGCGGCTCATGGACCCAAACACCCGGCAAAATCTGCCTCCATGCGGCAGAAAAAACCCGTGGGAACGCCGGTCTCCGGTCAAAGTGTCAGACTAAGCAATTGTATTAACACGATAATTTATGTGGCACGGCGATTGCGTTGTCCTGTTCGCGGGAATGTCCGCACGCGGCCTATGGGCTGGCGAATCGCGAACGTGGAGATGAAGTCATGGGTTTGTTCGGCGCTCTTACCTCAGCCGTGAGTGGATTGCAGGCGCAAGCGTTCGCCATGCAGAACATTTCGGGCAACATCGCGAATGCTCAGACCATTGCCTACAAGGGCATCGATACGAATTTTTCGGACTTGATCTCAGGCAGCGGCGATGCCTCGCAGCAGGTTGCCGGCGGCGTCACGGCAAGTTCCGTTGCGACGAATAGCGTGCAAGGCGAAATCCAGTCCTCCACGACCGCAACGAATATGGCGATCAATGGCGACGGATATTTCACGGTGCAAACCCCGACCGGCTTCAACGGGACAGCCCCGATATTCAGCGGTTCCCAAAACTACACAAGGCGCGGCGACTTTGCGTTGAATGCCGACGGCTATTTGGTCAACGGCTCCGGTTTTTACCTGGAAGGGATTCCGATCGATCCGACCACCGGTGATCCGGTCGGCAACGTTGCCACGCCATTGAACTTCCAAAGCAACTTTCTGCCGGCGAGCGCAACCACCCAGGTCAATTATGCCGTCAATCTTCCGGCGACCCCGCAGACGACCGCGACCAGCGCGCTTATTCCAAACTCCAATCTCCTCAATCCCGCGAACTTCACCCAAAATCCTACACTTGTGGCAACCGCCGCCAGCAATGCCGTCGTGACCGGCACTGCGGCGCTCTCCACGATCAACGCGAGCGGCGGCGCCATCACGTTTGACGTCAACGGCCAGACGGTGACGCTGGCGACAAACGGGGGCTCGGGCGGCAACGGTCTCTATGCGCCGGGAGACCTCGTAAACGCGATCAATACCCAAGTCGGCGCGTCGGCCAACGTGAATGCAACGCTAAATGGCGCCGGATACCTGGTGATCACCAGCACCGGAGCGCCGGGCGCGGGCGACTCGGTGACGGTCAACAATTTCAGCAGCGGCGACGCAACCCAGCTCGGCTTCGCCAATGCGGCAGCGACAGCCAACGGCACCAACGGTCTACCGGCAACCGGTCAGGTGATCGGCACCGACGCATCGGCGTTTGTCAACGAAACGATCGATGGCGGCTCGATTACCGTCTATAACGCCACCGGAACGCCGGCCAACCTCCAGCTCAGATGGGCCAAGACCAACAGCGTGGCGGCCGGCGGCACGGATACCTGGGAGCTGTTTTATCAGGTCAACCCGAATGCGACCGGCGGGCAAGTCGCGTGGCAGAACTCCGGAACCCAATTTGTATTTAACTCGTCCGGTCAACTCACACCGCCAATCAATTCGGTTACGCTGAGTAATGTCAACATCAGCGGCATCAATCTCGGCAATCTCACGCTGGAAACGCCGTCCGGCGCCGTCACGCAATTCGCCAACTCGAGTGGAACGTCGACCGTCAACAACTTTCAACAGAACGGCTTTGCGGCCGGCTCGTTGCAAACGATTGCTATCGCTGACAACGGCACAGTTACCGGCACGTTCTCCAATGGGCAAAATGTTGCGCTGGCCGATATTCCGCTCGTGCATTTCAACAGCCCGTCCAACCTCGATCCCCTGTCCGGCGGCGCCTATGAGCAAACCGACGCTTCCGGTGTGGCGCTTACCGGGGCGACCGGTCAGATCGTCGGCGGATCGGTCGAAGAATCCAATACCGATATTGCGACCGAGTTCACCAAATTGATCGTGACCCAGCAGGCCTATTCGGCGAATACCAAGGTGATCACGACAGCAAACCAAATGTCGCAGGATTTGCTGGACATCATTCGATAGCGCTTAATGAGCAGCCGGTATGAATCGGCGAAGCGTATGATCGGGGCCGAGCCATGGGTTTGACGCAATCGCTCGCCACCGCGATGTCAGGATTGCAGGCAACGCAGGCCGGTCTTTCGGTTGTCGCCGGCAACGTCGCCAACGCGCAGACGGCCGGCTACGTTGAAAAATCGGTCAGCCTGACCGAGACCGTGGCCGGCGACGGCGGCAATGGCGTAAGCGTTGGGTCAATCAACCGTGTGCTCAACACTTTCGTTCAGCAACAATTGTGGACGGAAAGCGCCGGCGGCGGCTACGCCGACCTGAGAGCCAATATCTATCAACAACTCCAGCAAGTGTACGGTCAGCCCGGTTCGTCCACCACGCTTGACACGACTTTCAATAATTTCACCTCCGCCGTCCAGGCTCTGTCCGCGAGCCCGAGCTCTGCCGCGGCGCAGGCCCAGGCGGTCAACTCGGCTCAAGCGATGGCGCAGCAGCTCAACAGCGCGACGCAAAGCATTCAGTCGCTCCGCAGCCAGGCCGACCAGGGAATTGCCGGCGACGTGCAACAGGCGAACACTGCCCTGCAGCAGATCGCACAAATAAATAGTCAACTGACCACCGCCGGAACCGACAACGGCACGACGGCGACGTTGGAGGACCAGCGCGACCAGTACATCACTCAACTGGCGCAGCTGATGAACATTAGCGTTTCGCAAGGCAGCAACAATCAAGTCGTCGTGTCGACCGGCGGCGGGACGCAACTCGTGGGGCAGGCGGGGGCGTCGCAGCTCAGTTTCACCGCAAGCGGTACGATTAATGCGACGCAGCTCTGGAGCGCCGATCCGAGTAAAAGCGAACTGAGCACCATAACTCTGACCTCGCCGTCGGGTACGACTACCGATCTGGTTGCCGACGGCGGCATCCAGTCCGGCGAAATCGCCGGCTACCTCAGCATGCGCGACGACGTTCTGCCGCAGGCGCAAAATCAGCTCGACGCACTTGCCGCACAAATGTCGAGCGCCCTTTCCGACACGACCACGGCGGCAACGCCGGTCACGGTCGGCGCAAATACGGGCTTCGATGCCGACATCAGCGGCCTGTCGAACGGGAATACGATCCAGCTTAGCTACACAGATGGCAATAATGTGCAGCACGATGTTACGATCGTTCGGGTCGACGATCCAACCGCGCTGCCGCTGCCAAACACGGCGACGGCTAATCCGAACGATACCGTCATTGGCGTCGACTTCTCCGGCGGCCCTGCCGCGGTCGCGGCCGAGCTCAATACCGCGCTTGGCTCGGCGGGCCTGCAATTTTCCAATCCGTCGGGATCGACGCTTGAAATTCTGAATGCGACGAACTCGCCGGTCACCGTGAATTCGGTGTCGACGACGACCACTGCGACGTCGTTGACGGCCGGATCCGCGGCGCTTCCGCTTTTCGTCGACGGCGTGAGTCCGTATACGGGCGCCTTCGCGGGGACCGGCCCCGAGATCACGGGCTACGCAGGGCGGATTGCGGTCAACCCCGAGCTGGTTGACGATCCTTCGCTACTCACCACCTATCAGACGTCGCCGCCGACGGCCGTGGGCGACGCGACGCGGCCAAACTTCATCTACAATCAGCTCGTCAATGCCACAGCCACCTATTCTCCTGATACCGGCATCGGGGGCATTACCGCTCCGTTTCAAGGCACGCTGTCCGGCTATATGAGTCAGTTCGTGAGCATGCAGAGCCTTGCAGCGAATACCGCGACCAGCCTGCAAACCGGCCAGGATACCGTGGTCAGCTCGCTGCAATCGCGATTTAATTCAACGTCGGCGGTGAATATCGATACGGAAATGGCGAATCTGCTCACGCTGCAGAACTCCTATGGAGCGAATGCGCGCGTGATGTCGACAATCCAAGCAATGATGCAATCTTTGCTGCAAGCATGACGAGAGGCATTTATGACGATTTCAGGGGTTTCACCTAGCCTTGCTCCGCTCATTCAGTCGACGCAGGACATCAACACCCAGCTCGACGACCTGCAACGGCAGCTCGGATCGGGACAAAAGGCGGACAATTATGCCGGCCTCGGATCGCAGAGCGGAATTGCCGTCTCGCTGAATGCGCAATTGGCGGCGCTCAGCAGCTTCGACACGACCATGACGAATGTGGGAACGACGATCAGCCTGCAGCAGCAGGTGCTCCAACAGATCGGAAGCGTCGGCAGCTCGGTGCAGACGTCGATGGCGACACCCAGTTTCAGCATCGATAATACCGGGCAGACTCCCACCCAGGAAACGGCCGTCAGTCAGCTCGATCAGGTTGTGGGCCTGCTTAATTCGGAAGGCGGGAACGGCTATCTGTTCTCCGGAAACGCCGTGAACCAGCCTTCGGTCGCCTCCGCCGATGATATACTCAACGGCAATGGAACGCAGGCCGGCCTCAAGCAGGTGGTTGCCGAACGTCTGCAGGCGGATCAGGGTTCCAACGGGCTTGCCGGCTGGTCATTCCAGTGCCCGCGCCCAGCAGCACCGTCGTATCGGTGAGCGAGGATGCCGCGGGTTCACCGTTCGGGCTCAAGTTGGCCTCGGTCAATTCGTCGCTCACCGGTGCGACCGTGACCGGTCCGACCGGTTCGCCGGCGTCGATTTCCGTCGACCTCGGGGCGACCAATCCAAGCAATGGCGACACGATCTCCTACACATTCACGCTGCCAGACGGCACCAGCCAGACGCTACAGCTCCAGGCGACCACGTCGACGAGTCCAACTGCAAACCAATTTGCCATCGGCGCCACGAGTGCCGATACCGCGGCAAATCTTCAGGCCGCGCTTACTGCCGGGATAGCCCAGATCGGCCAGACGACGCTGCCGTCCGCCTCCGCCGTGGCCGCTGCAAACAACTTCTTCGATCAGCCGCCGATGCGGGTGAGCGGCACCCCGGCCACCGCAACGGCATTGGTCGCTGGAACATCCGCCAACACGGTGTCTTGGTATACCGGCGGCACCACCGCGGCGACCTTGACAGCCGCTGGCGGCGCCGCGATTAGCGCCGGCACCGCCGGCACGTTCGATATCACCAGCGCCGGCGTCAATAGCGGCAACCCCCTCGCCATAACGGTCGCCAACGGCGATTCGCTTGCTACCGTGGTGACCAAGATCAACACCGCGTTGGGTGCCGGCAGCGATGTACAAGCCAGTCTCAGCGGCGGCCAGATCGTCCTGACCAGCGCCAGCGGCAACAATATTACCGTTGCGGACGCTGCCGGGAATTTAGCTGGAACCACCGCCGCCCTCGGCTTCACCAACGCCACGTTTTCGATGGCGGTGCGATCGACCGCGACGGCGCGCATCGATCCATCGACGACGATCTCTTACGGGACGCAGGCCAACGAACAAGGCATCCGGTCGATCGTGCAAAGCATCGCGACGCTGGCGGCAACGACCTACTCCGCGAGCGATCCGAATGCATCGGCGAGCTACGCCGACCTCAATCAGCGCCTCTATACCGCGCTTGCGGTTCCACCCGGTACGCAAGGGATCACCACCATCGAAGCGAGCCTCTCCAATGCGCAGGTACTCATGGCTTCGACGCAAAGCCAGCATCAGCAGACTGAGAACACGCTGACTAACATGTTGCAGTCTATCGAGGGCGTCGATCAGAATACGATTGGCGCGGAAATTCTGTCGCTGCAGACCAGCCTGTCGGCAACGTTGTCGACGACCGCAAGGATGGCGCAGCTCAATCTGGTGACTTATCTCTCGCCGGTGACGGGATAATACGGGCAGGCCGTCGTCTCCGCGCAATAAAAAAGACCGCGGCATGGCCGCGGTCTTTTCATTTGCTTTGTCGGTGGGCGATCAGGCGTGGCCGAGCAGCCCTGCCGCTACTTCGCGATTGATGCTGATGAGCGAGCCGAGGGTTTGCGGCTTCGGATCGGCCAGGATCGCGATCGTCTGCTTGCAGACGAACAGACCGAGATTGGCGATGTTCTGGCGGACGTCGGTCGGCAGCGGATTGTCATTGCTGGTGACTGCGGACATGAAAAACGTCCAGAGCCTGCGATTGAAGTGCAAGGCGGAGTCGAGGCTTTCGCTCGAGCCATCCCACGTTTCTTGCACCGATTGCAGGCGGCGCGCCGCATCCAGCAAGAGATCGGCTTCCAATTCACGCGGGCTGGAGATCTTGTTTGCCACTTTTTCGTAGATTTTTGCGGCCTGCTTCATTGCTTAGTAGCTCCCGTTCGTACTCGATTAAGCTGCTGAACCTGCTTGAGAGCCTTATACATATTCCCTGTTAAGATATGATTATTTATAATCTCAATGTGGAACATGGTGCTGGGCGCTGCACGGACGAGATCCTGCACCAGCGCAAAGTAGTTCGCGTGCTGCTGGCGCGCATCGGTTGATGTGTACATCAACAGCACTGCCAGATAGATGCGTTTGGCCGGGGTATCGGCCTGCTTTACCGTCAGGATGTCCTTTTCGCGCAGGATCGGTACTTTTTTACCCTCGATGACGAGCCGCGTGCGTTGGCCGGAATTGGTGATCACGCACTCGCCGATCAAGATGCGCTCGCCCGGCTTCAATTCGACCTTGAGTGCCATGGCTCTCTCCTGGGCCGCATCCTTGCCCCGCATGATTAATGGACCGTTAAGTGTCGGGCGGATGCCGGCCGGGCAAAAAGAAAAACGGCGGGGCCGGAGGCCCCGCCGTCTGTAGTAGCGATTTCGCTTTCGATTACTGGAACAAGCGCAACACGGCTTGCTGGGCCTGAGAGGCCATCGACAGCGCGGTGGTCGACAGAGACTGGCGAGTCTGCAAGGCAAGCAGGTTGGCGCCTTCCAGGTTCGGATCGGCGAGGACGAGGTTGTCCGCACCGGTCTGCAGGGTGTTGATCATTTGGGTAGTGAAGTTCTGGCGGTTCTGCACGACCGACAGCGAACCGGAAATTGCGGTCGCCTGGCTTTGCAGAGTGTTCAGCGCGTTCGTGAGGTCCGTAGTCAGTGTAGTGAGTGCCGAGTTCGACGCAAACTCGGACGTGGTCGCGGTGGCGAGGCCGAGATTGCTGGCGCTGATGCTGGTCGGGTTATTGTTGCTGTCCACCATCTGAACGTTCAGCGAGCTCGTGCCGTTTTGGTTGAACGTCAGTTTGAGGGCGTCGCCGTTCAGCAGGTTGGTGCCATTGTAACCCGAGTCGTTGGCCGTCTGGTCGATCTGGGTCAGCAGGTTGTTGTACTGCGTAAGCAAGCTCTGACGGGTGGCGCTCAGAGCGCTGCCGGTACCCGCGGCAAGGGTGGCGAGGGAACCGGCACCGCTGATGACGCCGCCCGCTCCACCCGTCACGGCGATTGAGCCGTTGGTCAGGTTTTGCAGATCCAGGCCGCCCGTGGTCGTGTCCACAGATGCTTTGACCGCGCCGGCGAGACCGACGTTATTGTTGATTTCGGCGGCAATCGATGCGGCGCCAAGCGCTGTGCCGACTGCCGTAGTTCCGCTAGCGCCACCGAAGATCGCAGCTGTATCGCCAGCGCCGCCAGTACCATCAGTGACGGTAACGGCGTTGCCTTGGTCGTTTTGCAACTGAACGTTGCCACCGGCGGTGACCGACGCCCAGACGTGCGAACCACTTGTTGGATCAGCGGCTGTGATGGCCTTGTTAATTGCCTGGGCCACCTCGAATGGCAGTTTCACCGTTCGTCAGGCTAACACTGATGGCTTGCCCGCCGTTGATATTGCCGCTTTGAATATTGATCGAACCAGTACCAGCGGCAAGATTACTTCCGTTAAAATTACCGGCAGGAGTGCCGGTGAGGGTCCATCCCACCTGGGTTGCCGAATAACTGGCGACGCCCACCGAACTGTCGCCGGCGAGTGCGAAGGTGATCTGATCAGTGGCTGACGACGAAGTGTTGCTAAATCCCTGGTTAGCTACCGCCACGTCGGTCGTTGCACCAGCTGTGAACGTGTTTGCCGACGTGTCACCTTGCGCCTGGGCGGCCACCGATTGCAGCTGCTGAACCAGCGAGGTGATCGAGGTAATACCGTTGTTGGCTGCCTGAATCGTCTGGATGCCGTTCGACATGCCGTCGAGCAGGCCGCTGAGCGCGTCAGCGCTGTTGTTCAGATTTTGCGAGGTAAAGAATTCGAGCGGGTTATCGAGGGCCGAGTTGACCTTCTTGCCCGTGGCGAGGTCGTTCTGCGTGGTCTGCATCAAAGATGCGGTATTCTGCAGCGAAAGCAAGTTCGCCCGAATGCCGGCGGAGAGTGTAATACCTGACATAACTGTAACCCTTCTGGTTTTGCCTAAACGGCGCTGGTTCCGGCGCCAATCGCTCTGACCAGCGCGCGTTGTGGGAAGCTATCCAAAGCTGCGTAACGCAGCGTAAAAGAACATGGTTAACGAATGCTGCCGCAATCGCGCCAGTGGATTGATTTGTTAAGACTTTTCCGGCTGCCAGGTATCGGTGCCGAACGGATTCATTCGACAAATCAGCAGGTAGCGGCCGGTCCGAAGTCGCTAACGCGCCTTAAGCGTTAACGGTTTATTACAACTTGAATTAAAGGCTCCGGCAGATGGCCAGCGGCTGGTTCGCTTTAGCGCTCGGCGCATTCGTGCGGCCTGTGGGACCATAGGTCGAGGGCGCGCGCTTGCGGGCGAGTTCGCCCGAGACGCCGCGGATGATGCCCTCGGAAACCGCGTGGGCGGTCGCCAGCACTGTCATGTTGGTTTGCAGCAGAGCCTGGAACGCGCCGTGCCGCTCACGCAACGCGGCATAAGCGTCGGGCAGGGACCGTGCGATCAGCTTGCGGGCGGCGATGATACGCATGCTCTCGACCGTATAACGGCGGGAGATATCGGCTTTCGCTTCGCCTAATTTGGCCGCTTCGCGCAGCCGGCCGGCGCGAACGTGCGCGGTCTCCTCCTTGATCGTCTCCTCCAACAGGTCGGTGATGGCATTCAGGTTCTCGATCAACCGCTCGGCCTCTCTGGCGCTGGCAATCGGGCTTTCAGTCGTAGGCGCGCTCATGCGTGCGTCTCCTGGTGGGCGATCAGGCTGCGATAGACCTGGTCGGCGAGGCCGATGCCGCCGGCCTTGGCGATCGACTTGGCATATTGGTCGGTGAGCAGCGAGCGCCAGACGCCGGTGGCCCCGCTACCGCCGAACGGGCCGTCGCCGTCGATGTCGGTGAACATGTGCTGGAACATCGAATTGAGGAAGACCGCCTCGAAATCCTTTGCCGCGGCGTGCGCCTTGGCTTGCCCGGCGGCGGTGATCTTGTCGGGGGCCGGCGGCTTGGCGTTGAGCAGGTCGATCGCGCTGAAACCCGGCGCGGCCAGGGGCATGGCGCTGGCCATCACATCACCTCGATGTCGGCTTGGATCGCGCCCGCCGCTTTGATCGCCTGCAGGATTGCGATCAGGTCGCGCGGGCCGATGCCGAGCGCGTTGAGCCCATCCACAAGCTGTTGCAGCGATACGCCATCTTTCACCAGCGCCAGCTTCTTGCCGTCTTCCTGGATGCCGATGGAAGTGCGCGGCACGACGCGGGTTTGACCGCCACGCGAGAACGGCGTGGGCTGGCTCACTTGCGGTGTCTCGGTAATGGTGACCGTGAGATTGCCTTGCGCCACCGCCACCATGGACACGCGCACGTCGCGGCCCATGACGATGATGCCGGAACGTTCGTCGATCACGATCTTGGCCGCCTGGTCCGGCTCGATCTGGAGCTGCTCGATCTCGGTGAGCAGCGAGACGACGTTGCCGCGATATTGCTGCGGCACGGTGATGCCGACGGTCGCGGGATCGAGCGGTTCGGCGGTCGGTGTGCCGAGGAAATCGTTGATCGCCGAGGCGATGCGCGTGGCGGTGGTAAAATCAGGATTGCGCAGCGCCATGCGCAACTGACTGAGCTTGTTCAGAGTGAATTCGATCTCGCGCTCGATCAGCGCGCCGTTGGCGATGCGGCCGACGGTCGGCACGCCGCGCACGATCTTGGCAGCCTCGCCTTCGGCCTGGAAGCCGCCGATTGCCACCGAACCCTGGCCGACCGCGTAGACGTTGCCGTCGGCGCCGAGCAGCGGGGTGACCAGCAGCATGCCGCCCTGCAGGCTCTTGGCATCGCCGAGCGACGAGACGGTGACGTCGATGCGCGTGCCCTGCGTGGCGAAGGCCGGCAGGTTCGCGGTTACCATCACGGCGGCGACGTTGCCGGTGCGCAGCGTCTGGCCGCGGATGTTGACGCCGAGGCGTTCCAGCATCGCGGTGAGCGACTGTTTGGTGAAGGGAATGTTGTTGAGGGTGTCGCCCGTGCCGTTGAGGCCGACCACCAATCCATAGCCGATGAGCTGGTTCTGGCGCACGCCCTCTATATTGGCGAGGTCCTTGATGCGCGAAGTCGCCCCGGCGTTCGGCGCGGCGAACGCGGTCAATAGCACGGCCAACAATGCGGCTCGCAACGTCGTCGTCATCACTGCTCCCCAATGTGACGCTTAACTGACATCTCCTATGCGAACGCCGTGCCAAGCCGGACGCGCTATCCAAGACTCTGGCGGCATTGCGGTTTTTAAATCGGCGCGGCGACAGCGGCCTGCGCGCGAACCGGCAGGAAACGTCCACGGCGGCAAATTTTGCCGGGGCATTTACCGTTCGTTAACCATAAAAGGCCACGCTGCAGGGTATTCGGGACCGGCATGTCCGGTTGGGATTTTCCAACGATGCGCATTTATGGACCGAACGGAACTGCGTTGGCCTCGGCGCCCGCCACGGCGCGGCGCAGCAGCGCCGGCTCGTTCACGGTCAGCGAAGAGGAGACGCCGCGCAATACCTCTGCGGCCGGTAACTTGCGCGCGGTGTCGACCGTCGACGCGCTGATCGCGTTGCAGGGGGTGGAAGACTTCGACCGAGCGCAAGAAACGTGCGGTCGTGCGCGGCCGCAAGGCGCTCGACGTGCTCGATGCGCTCAAACTCGCCGTGCTGGACGGCAGCGTCGAGCCCTCGACGCTGGCGCGTCTCAAGGTCGCAGCCGAAGGGCTGACCGACGAAACCGGCGATCCTGGCCTCGACACAGTGCTGGGCGAGATCGATCTGCGCGTGGCGGTCGAATTGGCCAAGGCCGGCATCCGCTAGCGCGGGATCGTTTTACCGTTCCGACCTGTTCAATATTGCTCAGCCGGCGCCCGTCGAAACCGCGCCGGTTTTTCCGCCCATCTTTGCCAAGTCATTGATTTGTCATAATAAACCATCTCGCCATATGCCATTATTCGCATGTTGTCCGCAGGCCGGCGCGCGTATATAAGCCTGCCGCAACGGGAGGACGGACGTCGTATCCAAAAACCATAAAAAGGTAGGGAGTCGGTGGGAATGCTGGCTAAAACCAAGACATATCGGCCGTCGGACAAAGAGCCGTTCATGAATGAGCGGCAGCGGGATTACTTCCGCGCCAAGCTGCTTGCATGGCGGGAAGACATCCTGAAAGAGGCCAAGGAAACGCTGCAGCATCTGCAGGAAGAAAATCAGAACCATCCCGACCTCGCCGACCGGGCGTCGTCGGAAACCGACCGCGCCATCGAGCTGCGCGCGCGCGACCGCCAGCGCAAGCTGATCGCCAAGATCGACGAGGCGCTCGGCCGCATCGAGGAAGGCACCTACGGCTATTGCGAGGAGACCGGCGAGCCGATCTCGCTGCGCCGCCTGGAAGCGCGGCCGATCGCCACGCTGTCGGTGGAAGCGCAGGAGCGGCACGAGCGGCGCGAGCGGGTTTATCGCGACGATTGAATCCGACGCTTGCCACTCAAGCGGAGATACCCCCATCTTGGGCTAGCGTGGCGAGCCAACAATCTTACTTGGCGGTCTCGCGTACAGCGCGCTCGAGAAAATCTTCCAATGCCGCGATGCAGGTGCGATCGCGATAAAGACGTTGCTTATTCTCGGCAATGCGGCGGCTGAGTGCCCGACGCTCATCCGGAGCGGTGGCGAGGCGCGCGGCTATTGCGACATAGTCGTCGAGCGTGCGCGCGATCGTTTCGGTGACACCCATCATCTTTAATATTGCCATGCTGTGACGGCCGCGCATGAGCGCTCCTGGTACTGTCACGATCGGCAGGTTGCTCTGCAAGCCTTCCATAGCCGAATTGCAGCCCGACCAGCCAATGCTGTCGAGAAACACGTCGCAGAGTCCCTGAGCGGCAATGAAGCTGTTTTGGTCCATTGGGTCGAGAAAGATGCAATAGTCCGACGCGATGAGGCCGTGTGCGCTAAATGCGCGCGCGAGCCGGGCCTGGAAAACATCGGCGACACTGCCATTGTGACGGAGGAAGACGAACTGACTATTCGGCGCTTGCTTGGCGATGCGCGCGAATACGGCATCGTATTGCGGAAGATATTTGAAGACCGACTGGCCGCTCCAGAATACCGTTGCATCGGGACGCAAGCCGAGCTCTTGACGGGTAAGCACCACCGCCGGTGTTTCGACCGGCTCATAATAGACCGATAGATTCGGCAATCGTACCAGTCGCTCGGTGTAGTGATCGGCCGCATCCGACGGCTCCATCAGGTCGCTGCTCAGGAAAAAGTCGAGCGTTGGCAGACCGCTTGTCTCGGGGTGTCCCCACGAATTGCACTGCACCGGAGCCAGGCGTTGTGCCGCCAGCTGAAACGACATCGTATCCATCTGGATGCCGGGATAGATCAGCACATGGGGTGAATCGGCAAGGATTTCGCGACGCCAACCGGCGACGTCAAGAACCCGATGGACAAAACGGTCGCAAAGGCCGGCGGCCACGTCGGTAACCGCATCGCGCTCCACACCCAATTGATAGCCAAAAACCTGGAAACGCTTGCGATCAAGCTGACTGAGCCAGCCCTTGATGGGCATTTTCCAATTCGAATGCTGGCGGAAAAACCCGCTGACGATACCCACCCTGATCCGCTCGCCGGACGCCGGCGTTGCTGCCAGTGCTGCGGGTGGATACTGCCGCTCGATGATGGCCGATATCATGCCGCCATAGAGCGCCTGCAAATCGCGATCGTTGTATCCTTGATAGGCGAGATAAAACGGCTGAATGGTCGTAAGCGCCTTCGGGACATCCTTAAGACGTCCAGCTTCAACATCTTCGCGCAACGCCCTGAGCTTGCGCTCATGCGCGAGGCGTCGACGAACGATTTCGTCTTCATTGTCGTAGACGATTGGCACCTCGGCAAAACAGTCGCCAAAGCGTGCGTCCGCATGATCGGGCTGCAGCGCCAATGCGCGCTGGAAATTAGCTGCCGCTTCATCGTTGCGGTTGAGGCTGAGGAGGATGCGGCCGCGAATATAGTAGACCTCAGGATCGTTGGGCCGCTGCGCGTGTGCCGCTTCCAGACGCTCTAAACCTTCGTCAAATCGGTTCAACAGGTACAAGACCCGGTTTCGGTTATTGCAGGCAACCGCGTAGGTGGGGTCGATGGCTAACGCCTGCTCGTGGCTTGCGAGCGCCTCCTGGTGGCGGCCTAGCTTGACGAGCGTGGCGCCGTAAGTGTTATGCGCCTTGGCGTGTCTGGGATTTAGTGCCAGCGCCCGCTCTGTGGCTTTAAGCGCTTCGTCATAGCGGCCAAGCCCGAGCAGCAATACGCCGCGATTGAAATGCGCATCGATGAGATCGGGCTTAATGATGGTGGCTTTTTTGTAAGCTTCGAGTGCCTCTTCGTTGCGCCCAAGCGCCGACAGCGCGTTGCCGCGGTTGAAGTGCGCCTCGGCGAATTTCGATTTCAGCTTGATGGCCTGCTCGAAACTTTCCAACGCTTCTTCGGGACGCGCGAGTGCGCTGAGGATGATGCCCCGGTTGAGCAGGATTGCCGGTGCCGGCTTCCGTGCCTGCATGGCGGCGGATATGAGTTGCAGCGCTTCGACCTGCTGACCCCGGGCGTGGCAGATCAGCGCCATCGTGTGCAGGGCGTCGACGTGATCGGGGCGGGCCTGCAGCACCTGGAGGCAGAGCCGTTCGGCCTCGTGCAGTCGCCCCTGCTGTTGAAGCCGCTGCGCCTGGTCATAGACCTGCGCCGCGTTGAACGTTTGGCTTTTGGTTAGCGGCAAGCCTTGCGACATGGCGATTCAGATCCTTCAGACGACAGGTAAAAAAGTCGCGCTGAGTCGTCCAGCGGGAATGTGGGAGACGTTGTGAGTTCAAACTGGGTCGCTTTTTTTGGTTGAATTGAGGTCCCAGTAAAACCATCGAACAGGAAAATAGGTAAAGTGCTTTGCCGACGGGCGTTTATGGTTTGATTAGATAGGCGCCCGGCGCGTTGGCGTAGAGAAAGCGCTTGAGCGTAATATTGAGGCCGCGGCTTGCGGCGAAATCATCCCAGGCCTTGGTTTCGCCCGGCCATCTGCTGGTGGCGTATTCGTCAAGGAGCAGAACGCCGCCGGGAACGATCCGGTCCCAGCATCCTGCAAGGACCACGGCGGTCGGTTCGTAGAGATCCAAATCCAAACTGCAAAGGCAAAAACGAGCCTCCGGATTTTGTTCGAGCCATTGCGGAAGCGTCTTGCAAACGTCTCCCTGAACGATTGTGCCGCGGCCCACCGGGAGAACGGCATCCTGATTGTGCAAATCGAGAAGTTCGCGGAACTCCGCCAGGAAGCTCGCCGAGCTCAATCCGCCGGGTCCCTTCTGGACGGTGGGGTCGCTTGCGCCGTCTTCCGGCGCAAGACCTGGAAATCCCGCGAACGTATCGAAGCCAATGACTTTCTTGTGCGTCGCCGTTGGCGTGAAGATCTCGAGAAATTTATGCCAGCTGAAAAACGACTTTCCGAAATAGACCCCAAAATCGAGGTAATGGCCCGGCAGCTCGACTGTCAGCTTGAAGAGCTCATAGTGGGCAAGTTGTCTGATGAACGATCGCCTGTTCGTATAGACCGCAAACAGATCGAGATAGTGGCGCATATCGTGCGGATATTTGTCTAGCACCCGTCGCAGCTTGGCGTAGTAGGCGTCTTCACCGGCTGAAGGATAATAGAAGGTATCGTTGTCCATATCGGTCGATCCTCGTCTTTGTCGGGTATCCTGCGCGCGTTACGCGCGAATGCCTTCGACAATGCTCAGCGGGCTTTTGGTCGGCAGGACGCGGGTTAGCTTCAGGCCCGCCGTCCGGAAGATCGCGGCAAAGTCGGCCTTGGTTCGCTCGCGGCCGCCGATGATGAGCATTTCGATATCGAGAAGTTTGACATAGCCAGGCGCGTTGCCCGGCAGAATGACGCTGTCGACGACGAGCAACCGGCTCTTGCCGGTCATCGCGGCGCGGCAATTCTCGAGAATCTGGACCGCGCGCTCATCGCTCCAATCGTGCAGGATATATTTCAGGGTGTAGGCGTCGGCGCCTTTCGGTACCGAGGAAAAGAAGTTCCCGGATTCAAACGTGCAGCGCTTGGCAATCCCTTTCGTCGTGACGGGGCCGTCGCGTTTGGCGCCGGCAATGACCGAAGGCTGATCGAACAGAACGCCTTTGAGCTTAGGATGCGCCTTCAAGATGGCGGCGAGCAGACTGCCGTGCCCGCCGCCGACGTCGATGAGCGTCCGAAATTTGGAGAAATTATAGGCCGCCGCGATCGCCGGGTTCGTCAGTCCCGTCGTCGATTTATGGAACGCAGCAAGGCCCTCCGGGTGGCTGTTGAGATATTCGAAAACCGACATGCCGTGCGCCCTGGCGAAGGGAGCCTCGCCGGTTTCGATGCCGTAGAGCAAATGCCGCCAGGCGTCCCATTGCCAATCGGCATTCAACATGAGCGCCGTGTCGCGCATGGAGCCCGGCAATCCAGTCACCAGCGTCTTGGCGAGAGGCGTCAGCTTGAACCGTTTGTCCTTTGTTTCGGCAAAGACGCCGACGCTCGCCAGCGCACGCAGCACCCGGTGGAGCTCGGGCGCCCGAACGCCGGCGTTCTTCGCGAGCTGATCCGCCGTGCGCGGGCCGTCCTTGAGAAGATCGGCGAGATTCATCTGTGCGGCCACCTGGACAAGGCGTGAAACCCAAAATCCGACGATCAGGTTCAGCATTGTCTTATGTGGCGAGGTCTTTTTGGCCATGTGAACCTGCTCAAAACGAGGGGAACGACGCGCAGCGCAAAGGCGCGAGGAAAGTCGAATTCGTTTCAGGAAGCCGTCCGGCGACGCCGTGATCGCGAGCTTATGCTCGATCACGTGATCAAATTCGAAATGCAGCGGTCCGCCGGAACGCGCGCTGCGGCCTTCCTCCTGAAGACGTCGCATGTATTCCTTGACGGCTGTCTTTGGATTGTTGCCTTTGCCCCAGGGACGGTCGGAGCACATGTCTTCCGGCAAATCTTCCACGCCGGTATCCCAAACGACGCAATAGGAACCCTTGCTGACAAACGGCGCATAGAGCTCGAGCTCTGCCAGCACGTGGTCATGGGTGTGGTTGGAATCGAGAAATACCATGATGCGGTCGTAACCCTCCGCATGTGCTGCGATCTGGCGAACGATTTCCGGCGCGACCGAAGAGCCTTGGATGGCGTGGATCTTGTGGCGCAGCGGATGGGCATCGATGGCCGCTCGGTTATGGGCGCGAATATTGATGTCGACCCCCACTACCTTGCGGCGCTCCACCTTCGGGTCGAGAATACTGCCGGCTTCGACGGCGTCGCAATAGTCGAGCAACGTCAGCATGGAAGCACTGAGCACCAGCGAGCCGCCATGGGCAATGCCCGTCTCGATGATCAGATCGGGACGGCAGGCCCAGACGAGTTCCTGAAGGGCGTAAACATCCTGCGGGACCTGGATGATGGGGCGGCCAAGCCAAGTGAAGTTCTGCGCATAATTATGACGAATGCATTCGCGCACCCAAACCTGCGACAGCCCGAGAAAGCCAGCATCGCCGCCGATGCCTTCGATGTTGCGGCGAACGTATTCTGAAAACTTCCGGTCTTCGGATGTTGCGTTCATTCTTGGCTGCACTTTCCGAGGTTTGTGCAGTGGAGATCCCACCATTGGCTGCGCGGGGCGAGGCGATGGCCCTCCCGGTCGCGCACCGTTGACGAATAAAGCTTCACCATGTCCGCATAAGATAGCCACTGTCCCGGCACGTCGTTGCCGAATGGGCCGGATGAACCGGCCGGGAAAAGATGGCCGGTCACCGGGTCCGTCATGGTGCAAACGGTCGACTGATCGAGAAGTTTGAAGGCGTCGTAACCGCACGACGCCAATATTTCCATATACTGGAAGCCGAAGCGGCAGTCCTCAACGCTGACATACTGGGGCAGAAGCGCATTGCCTTGCAATTGCTCGAGCACGACGCCGTCGACGCCTTCCACATCGATCTTGAGATAATAAGGCACACCAAATTCGCCGAACAGATTGGAGAGCGTAACGCACGGCACGGTGATGTCGCTGCACGGGCTGGCGTCGCGTCCTGCCCATCCGATGTCCAAACTACTCCAATGATTGTTGTCGAGATTGATGTGGAACGTCGCTTCCCCGGCTTTCTCCGATATCGCGGCGTTGAGGATTTTCAGTCGTCCACCAGCGATCTCTGTGTGGAACCGGCCGCGGGCTCCTTCACAGAGCGTTGGATTGGCCTCAACCGAAGCCACGTTGAACCCGTGGCTCAGGTAATGTGCGGTGTCGTCGCCATTGTTCATACCGAGATCGAAAACAAGTCGGCTGTCGTTTGCGAAACGGGGCATTATCGCCCGGACCTTTCATTCGGTATGGCATAGATCACCGCGCCGGTGCCGCACCACGAATGAACGCGAAACAGGAAGCGATAGTCGGCGAGCATTTGCATCAACCAAAGCGCCGTTTGCCAGACACCGTCGTCGTTATGATAAACGGTCGCCGCGACAATGGGTCGGCTGTTCACAAGCGTCTGCTGGGCGCCTTTGAGTGCGAGAAGCTCGGCGCCTTCCAGGTGCAGCTTGACGAAGGTCGGCTAAAGACCGAGCGCATCGAGCGAGAGGGTTTGGACGCGCATATTGCCAGTTTGAGAAAGCTGCGACGCAAAGCCGAGGCCGTCATGGAAAAGCGCTTCGCCTTCGCTCTCGCTGAGGGCGCAGTCGAGGACGGCAATGCGGCGGTTGGCGGCGAGCTCGTTGCGCCAAATCTGTTCGAACCGCGCGCGGTTCAGCGGGTCCGGCTCGATCGCGACGATCCGTCTGAAGGCGCCATTGGTTTGCGCAACGAATGCTTGCGTCACCGTGCCATGATAGGCGCCTGCATCGAGGAGAATTTCATCGCCGCGCAGGACATCGGCAATCTCCGGAATAAAGAAACGGTTGTCGTTCGGCAAAGGCGGTGCAGCGTCGAACGCCCATTCTTCGCGTAAGCGGCGCCATGCAAGAAATTGCAAATGATGGGCGCGGGAGACGTCGTCGCTCCAAAGCGACAGCACGCGCGCGGTGTTGTCGCTATCGGCAGCGTTGAGCGGCGCGGCGAACCAGCCGTTCGACAAGGGGTGGATGTGACTGAAGCTTTCAGCGATGTCGTAAAAGGGCACGACGTCGCAAAAGCCGAGGTCGAGAAGCGTGCGTTCGAGCGGCACGTAAGGGGCGGTCGCGACGCAGACGGCAAGCCGCAGGCGGCGTTTATCGTTATCCGACACGTCATCGGGATGAAGAAGCTGCAACTCCGCCCAGTCCGGCCGGTTTGCCAGGTGAGAGGCGTTGCGGTCGACGGCGAGGACGACCGGCTGGCTGACGATTTTTAGAAAATCGCGCGCCAGGGCGCCGAGATTGCCGGCGCCGTAAAGCGCAAGAGGTGCGTCCAGCGGCACAGGCCCATAAATGCAGTTGGCCTTCGCGATCTCGTCCAGCAACTGCGTCGCGCGGCGCGGGCCGGGCAGGTCGGCGAGCGAACGGGCTTTGTGCGGCCGCGTCAGGAGCAATGGCATCTCGCTGCAAGCAGACGGATCGATTGCCATCCTTTCTGTCACGTCCGCTTTCGGCTGGCGAGCGCCCCCATAGGTAATGGTACTCCGATATCGGCGCCAGCCGCTGGAGCGTGACGGAGAGGACAGAGACCTGTTATGCTGCGAATCAAGGGTTAATCGCGTCGATTCGCGGCTTGTCTCAGCGACAAAAGAGAAATTTGCGTGGCAGTTCAGCGTCTATTCGCGCCATCAATGGACAAAGCGGCCCGTGCAACTTTCAATTCTGCTGCCGACGCAACGGCACAATCTGCTGGCGTGCTCCCGGGCATTGCAGGCTAGTTCCTGGGCCAGCCCCGAGATCGAAGTTCTCATCCGCGACAACTCCGGCAATGAACAGAAGCGCACCCTCCTTGGCCAGATTCAAAGGCACAATTGCCATGTGATTCTTTCCGAGCCGTGCGCGCCGCTCGAGAATTTGTCCGGACTTTTTCCGTTTGGCAAAAGGCGAATTCATCTTTTGCTTTTCCGATGACGATGGCGCTTTCGATCGCGGTATCGCGGCCTTGCCGGGGATCATCTCGCAGGTTGCGAAGGATGAGTCGGTCGTTGGCATATCGGGGCTCTGTTTGGTGGATGGCGCACAAGGGTCGAGTGTCATTAATTATCAGGGCATCAATTCCGATGACGTCAGCGCACGGGTGGTCGGCTATCTCAATGAGATTGGGCCGAATGTTTTGTTCTATTCTGCGCTTCGCCGGACGGTCGCCGAGCGTATCATGACATTTTTGCGGGAGTTGCCTTTTCCGCTGTCTTATCACGATCAGATTATGTGCTTGCTCTATTTGCTTAGCGGCAAGTTTGCGCGGCTGCCGCGTTTGTTCTATCTCTACGATTTCGTAACCTGGGAAACGGCGGAAAGTGCGCAGCAGGCGACATGTCCTATTATGTGGCCTCGGGCCTTTACCCGGTGATCAACAAGCTTCATTGGTTTTTGTGCGGATTTGAAGGCGCAGTACTGGCCCTCAAATCGAGCATTGTCCCCGATCGTCCGATGGCGCAGCGGCAGGCGATTGCAAACCACTGGTTTACGACGATGTTCGCGCGCTTTAATAATCTCGCGCGTCTGACCTTCGTTTCGCCTTTCTCCGCCGAGGTCGAGGCGCGTTGTGAGAGATTAAAGACGCTTTCTGCGCCAATGTCGTTCGACGCCATGCTTGAGGAGATCACTGGCATCCTTGCGCTGGTGTCGCAAAGCAAGGCACAAAATTATTTCGATTACTGGGACGCGATCATCAACAAGCGCGCATCCAGTGCTTATCAAGCCAACGCCTTGAAAGTCGCCGCGGCCCGGCAATCCAGAGCCTAAGGGATGTCGGTCTATGCCGGTCCCTGAGAGACGAAATCATCTTTCCCCGCCGTGTCCCATCAGGCCGATCATGTGCGCCATTGCTGGCGGGTGTCGCCATGAAAGTCGTCATTCTTGCCGGCGGGCTCGGCACGCGCATCTCCGAGGAAAGCAATCTGCGGCCCAAGCCGATGATCGAGATCGGCGGCAAGCCGATCCTCTGGCACATCATGAAGATCTATTCGGCGCACGGCGATCAATGATTTCGTGATCTGCTGCGGCTACAAGGGCTACGTGATCAAGGAATATTTCGCCAACTACTTCCTGCACATGTCGCGACGTCACCTTCGACATGGCCGACAACGAGCATGGACGTCCATCAGCGCAAGGCCGAGCCCTGGCGCGTGACGCTGGTGGACACCGGCGAAGAGCACGCAGACCGGCGGCCGCCTCAAGCGCGTCGCCGACTACATCAAGGACGAGGACGCTTCTGCTTCACCTATGGCGACGGCGTCAGCGACATCGAATATCACGCGTCGATCGCGTTTCACCGTCAGCACGGCAAGCTGGCGACGGTGACGGCGGTGCGGCCGCCCGGCCGCTTCGGCGCGCTGGAGCGCAACGGCGACCAGGTCACCGGCTTCATCGAAAAGCCGCACGGCGACGGCGGCTGGATCAACGGCGGCTTTTTCGTGCTGTCGCCGCGCTGCTCGATTTGATCGACGGCGACGACGCAGTCTGGGAAGGCGCGCCGCTCGATGCGGCTCGCGGCGATGGGCCAGATGATGGCCTTCGAGCACCGCGGCTTCTGGCAGCCGATGGATACGCTGCGCGACAAGAACTAGCTGGAAGAGCTGTGGGCATCCGGCAACGCGCCATGGAAAATCTGGCATGAGCGACGTCCCGAGCGCCTTGTTCTGGCGCGGCAAGAGCGTCCTGCTAACCGGTCATACCGGCTTCAAAGGCGCGTGGCTGACGCTGTGGCTCGCGCAGCTCGGCGCGCGCGTGACCGGCGTTAGCGCTTCCGCCTGCGACGTCGCCCAACCTTTTCACCGAGGCGAAGGTCGGAGCGCTGTGCGACAGCCATGTTTGCGACGTCCGCGACGCTGCAGCTTTTCGTGACCACATCAAAGCCTCGCGGCCGGAAATCGTTTTTCATCTGGCGGCGCAACCGCTGGTACGCGCAAGCTATAGAGAGCCACTTGCGACTTTCGAAACTAACGCGATGGGAACCGCCTATCTTTTGGACGCGGTGCGCCAGATCGACAGCGTGCGCGTGGTGGTGATAGTGACCACTGATAAGGTTTACCGCAATGTTGAAACTTTGCAGCCGTACCGAGAGGACGACCCGCTTGGTGGCCATGATCCCTACAGCGCCAGCAAGGCGGCTTCTGAAATCATAGCCGCGAGCTATCGGGCCAGCTTTCTAGCGGTACGGAACGTCGCGGTGGCAACTGCGCGTTCAGGCAATGTGATAGGCGGCGGCGACTGGTCGGACGATCGCCTCATACCCGATGCGATCCGTGCTTGGGACGCTGGCCGCGCGTTAGTTATCCGCCATCCGGAAGCGGTTCGTCCCTGGCAACACGTGCTCGAACCGCTGGCCGACTATATGATTTTGGCAAGCAAGCTGTGGGAGCAGCCGTCGCTCGCTGATGCTTACAATTTCGGGCCGACAATGAGTGAGGCCATCACCGTGAGCGAGTTGATCGAAATGGCCCGCCATGCCTACGGCACGTGTGAGGTGCACTACGGCGACACCCATAACGGCCTCCATGAGTCCAGGTGGCTTACTTTGGACGTCAATAAGGCACATCGTGTGCTCGGGATCACGCCGGTACAGACACTAACGGAAGCGACTGCGCGCACGGTAGCTTGGTATCGCGCGCAGAAAGAACAGGGCGATGCACGCGCGTTGTGTTACGCGGACATCTCTTATTTCGAGCAGAGGGCGATGGCCAGATCCATTTTGACACGCTCGCCCGCAGATTCAACCGCCGGCGATCGCAAGATGGCCGGTTAGCGGCGCTTGGCGCCAAAAATGCGATTTACACAGACCCCCTTGGCAAACGGCTACCTGATCGAGCTCGACCGGCACCCTGATCAGCGCGGCATGTTCGCTCGCGCGTTTTGCGCCCGGGAATTCGCTACCTTGGGCCTCGAGACGGTTTTTGTGCAGGCCAATATCAGCAGCAATGTCTCGGCGGGCACGCTCCGCGGGTTGCATTTTCAGCGTGAGCCGCATGCCGAGGTGAAGCTGGTGCGCTGCATCAATGGCTCAATCTACGACGTCATCGTCGATCTGCGCGAAGGCTCGGCCACGCAGTATCGCTGGTTCGGCGCCGAGCTGTCACAAGACAATGGACTAGCGATGTACGTCCCGAAGGGTTTCGCCCACGGCTATCAGACGCTTACCGACGGGGCCGCGGTGTTCTATTTCGTCAGCACTTTTTATACGCCGGAGGCCGAAAGCGGCTTGCGCTTTGATGACCCTCGTCTGGCCATTCGTTGGCCGCGCGCCGTGACCGAACTATCGGCAAAGGATGCGACATGGCCGCTCGTCAGCCGCTGATCCTGCTCACTGGGGCAACCGGCTTCGTCGGCCGGCAGGTGCTGCGCGCGCTCATCGAGCGGAATTGCCGAGTGCGCGTGGTCATCCGCGACGGCAAGCAGAGCCAGTTTGCGCCTTCGCCGGCGATCGAGAGCATTGTCGCCAGCCCCGACATTTTTGCCGAAAGCGCCGCCTGGTGGGCCGATGCCTGCCGCGGCGTCGACACCGTGATCCACGTCGCCTGGTATGCCGAGCCCGGCGCAATATCTTCAATCGCCGAAAAATCAGGAATGCCTGGCGGGAACGCTGCGGCTTGCGCAAGGGCGCGGCGCAGGCCAAGGTCCGCCGCTTTGTCGGCATCGGCACCTGCTTTGAATACGATTTGAGTATCGGGCCTCTCGACGTCGAGACGCCGTTGCGGCCGTCGACGCCCTATGCCGCAGGCGAAGGCCGCCGCATTCACCGCGCTGTCGCAATCGCTGCCGCAGCAAGGCGTCGCATTCGCCTGGTGCCGGCTGTTTTACCTCTACGGCGAGGGTGAGGACGCGCGGCGGCTGGTGCCCTATCTGCGCGCCAAGCTCGCCGCCGGCGAGCCCGCCGAATTGACGAGCGGCAGGCAGATTCGTGACTATCTGGATGTCCGCGAGGCCGGCCGGTTGATCGTAGAGACTGCGCTCGGCGCGATCCAGGGCCCGGTCAATATCTGCTCCGGTGTGCCGTAACGGTGCGACAGCGCTTGCCGAGCGGATTGCCGATGAATACGGTCGCCGCGACTTGCTGCGCTTCGGCGCCCGGCCGGACGATCTGGTCGATCCGCCCTGTCGTCGTCGGGGTGCGCAGCGCGCAGCCGGTGCAACGTGGTTAATCCTTGTTAACCATTGTCCTTTAGGATCGAGGCCGGCGACACCGCTTTGCAGGCAGGGACACCGATGAAAGCCCGGCTCGAACCGCGAATCAATTTCACGGACGCACGCCGCTGGAGACGGTCATCCCGCTGTCCACGCCGTTCATCGTCTTCGTCGATCCGGCAAGTGCCTGCAATTTCAAATGCACCTTCTGCCCGACCGGCCACCGCGACATGATCGCAGAGACCGGTCGCTTCCAGGGCGTGATGAAGTTCGAGGTGTTCCAGAAGGTCGTCGACGACCTCGGCGCTTTCGACAAGCCGATCAAGGTGCTGCGCATGTACAAGGACGGCGAGCCGCTCCTCAACAAGCGCTTCGCCGACATGGTCGGCCTACGCCAAGCGATCCGGCCACGTCGACTATATCGACACCACCACCAACGGCACTTTCCTGTCGCCCGAGCGCATCGGGCCCGATCCTCGAGGCCGGCATCGACAAGATCAACATTTCGGTCGACGGCATGACCGAGGAGACCTATCGGCGATTCACCGGCTTCAAATTCGACTTCAAGACGTTCGTCGACAACGTCAAATGGATCTACGCCAACAAGGGCGCTTGCGAGATCGCGGTCAAGATTCCCGGCGAGCTCATCACTGACGACGAACGCCAGGAATTCTTCGACACCTTCGGCGATCATTGCGACCGCATTTTCGTCGAGAATTTCGCGCCGTGCTGGCCGCGAGTTCGACATCGAGAAGCACACCGGCATCAAGATCAGCAAGGGCATCTACCAGCAGGACATCGGTGAAACCGACACCTGCCCGTATATCTTCTACGGCTATTCGGTGAATGCCGACGGCTTGGTCAGCTCCTGCTTCCTCGATTGGGGCCGCAAGCTCGTGATCGGCGACGTGCGTCGGCAGTCGATGAAGGAGATCTGGAATTCGGACCTGATGAACGCGTTGCGCCTGCAGCACCTCGAAGGCCGCCGCAAGGAGAACGGTGTTTGCGGCAATTGCGGACAGCTGAGCCACTGCCTGCCGGACAATATCGATGCGCATCGCGCCGCGCTGCTGGAGAAGTTCAAGCAGGCGGTGCCGCATCGATCCAGACGTCGAGCCGCCGGGCGGCAGGCAGCAAATTCATCGACGTGGCCGCCGAATGAAGATCCTGCATGTCACACCGCATCTCGGTGGAGGGGTCGGCAAAGCACATGCGGCGATCGCCAGCCAGCTGCCCGACGACGATCGAAGCAAACTTTTGTGCTGCTGGAAGCGCCGCGCGACCGCCGCTACGCGGATGCCATCGAGGCAACGGGCGCGCGCGTCATCGTCGCCGACAGTCTCGACCATGTCGCGCGACTCGCTGCGCGCAGCCGACATCGTCCAATTCGAGTTCTGGAATCACCCGCGGCTGTTCGAGTGCCTGGCGCGCTGCGATTTTCCTGCAATGCGCACCGTGTTCTGGTCGCACATCTCCGGGCTTTCCAAGCCGGTGATCCCGCCGGGGCTGATCGAGGCCGCCGGCCGCTTCGTCATGACGACGGAGGCGTCATGGTCGATCCCCGCGGTTGCCGCGCTGCGCAAGACGGCGCCGCAGAAATTTGCCGTGATCAATAGCGGCTTCGGGTTTGCAGGGATGCGACCTGAGCCTGCTGAATCGGGGTCCATCGCCTATCTCGGAACCGTCGATTTAGTGAAAATGCACTCGGGCTTTTTCGATGTTGTCGACCGTCTCGCCGGCGACGGGATCGAGGTTTATGTGTGGGGTACGGCCGATCCCGAAGTCATGGCGTGCGCACTGCGCATGCGTCATCCGGAGCGAATTCGTTTTCGCGGCCAGACCGCCGAGCCGGCACGCGCTTTGGCCGGCGCCAGCATCTTCTTCTACCCGTTGCAGCGCGATCACTATGGAACGGCGGAGAACGCGCTTGTCGAAGCGATGTCGTTGGGGCTTGTGCCGGTCGTGCTGAATAATCCGGCGGAAATGGCGATCGTTCGCGATGGCGAGAACGGCTTCGTCGCGCGGTCGATCGATGATTGCGTCTCACTTTTGCACATGTTGCTATCGTCCTCGGAGTTGCGTCAAAAGGTCTCGCAAAATGCGATCTCCAGCATTGCGCAGACGCGCACGCCGGCGCTTTCAGCGCAGAAATTTGAGAGTCTCTGGCGAACATTACTGAACGAGCCGGCGAGGCGCTGTGAATTCCAAAATACCGTCGGTAAAACCCCGGCCGATTGGTTCCTCGCAACGCAGCGTTTGCCTGGCGAAACGGCGCAGTCGGTCGAAGAGACATCGCCGCGGCGGGCGTCGAAAGGCACGTTTGCCCATTTTGAAATGACTTTCGCCGGCGATGTAGCCTTAAAGAAACTGCGGAAGTTGCACAAATGAATTGACGACGAGATGATAGCGAAGGTCTCGGCGTCGCTTCGGAAGCAACCAAGCCATCGAGCTGCGCGCGCGCGACCGTCAGCGCAAGCTGATCGCCAAGATCGACGAAGCGCTTGGATTACATCATCGGCTCGGTGATTTCGTTATACTGTGCTTGGCATATTTTATTCTCCCCCCTCAAACGTACGCGGCCTCCGGCTGGGGAGCATCCGGAGGCCGCGTCGTTTACGCCATTTACGCTCGCGAGACGCAAACGGCGGGGGAGCCCGACAAACTCAACTGGTCGTTCGGCACGCACCGAGCACGCTACGACTTGAACCAACCGACGCGGCACAGACGCCGAACACCAACAACTCGCACAAACCGGTGGGGCACAAGCATTGACCCCCACCCCGCCCGCCTTCGCAACGCTGCGGCGGGCGCCCCTCCCCACAAGGGGGAGCGTGAACACGCACTAGAACGGCAGCAGCACCTGCATCAGCTGTTGGCCGTACGGGTCTTGCTGGATGTCAGTGACCTGGCCGTGTCCGCCATAAGCGATGCGCGCCTGGGCGATCTTGCTGGAATCGATGGTGTTGTCGCTCTGGATGTCTTCCGGCCGCACGATGCCGGCGACGATCAGTTCGCGCATCTCGAAATTGACGCGGATTTCTTGCTTACCCTCGACCACCAGGTTGCCGTTCGGCAGCACCTGCGTCACCACCGCGGCAACGTTGGTCTGCAGCGCTTCCGAGCGGTTGATGGTGCCTTTGCCGTCGGCGGCCGAGTTTGAATCCGTCGTCAGAAGGCGCGTCGGTAGCGTGGTATTCACGATCGGCACCTTGTTCTTGCCGAAGAAATTGGTAATTCCGGAATCCTCCGACGTTGTCCGCGTGCGCTGCGTCTCGTTGGAGAGATTGGCCTTGTCGGTGATGTTGACCGTGACGGTGAGGATGTCGCCGATCTGGTGCGCGCGCTGGTCCTTAAAGAAGGCGCGCGAGCCGTTGCGCCACAGTGAATTGGGATTGTAGGAGGCCGGCTGCGCCGCCGGCATCGGCATCTGCACCGGCTTGTAGCCCGGCCGCGCGGTCGGATTGTCGACCGCCGACAGCGGCGGCTGTTGACCGATATTCTTGATCCGGTCGATCGCAGCGCAACTCGAGAGCAGCGAGGTAGCGAGCGCGGCGAGCACCGCGTGACGCGCGAGAGTTATGACTTTCATCGACTTCACTTTCACAAAAGGCGCAACGGCGCCGTTACGTTTGACATCGACTCAAAACACGACGCACCACCGTTTACGCTTCACACTACCCGTCACCGGCGCACCGGCAGGTTGGCGGCAAGCCGCGGCGTACTGGAGCTGATTACGACGCGGCCGGGCCCGACCACCACGCCCTGCACCGTGCGCTTGGATTGTTCGTTGAGCACCGAGATCACGTCGCCTTCGGCGCCGCCTTCGGTCGCCTTGCCGCGCACCGTGAGCATGATGCCCGGCACATTGTAGACGAGCGTCACCGTCTCGTTGCGTTGAACCACTTCAGGCTTCATCAGATCGGCGACGCGCAGCGGCCGGCCCGGCTGCATGGCGTTGCGGGCGGCTAGCCCGACCGCCTGGTCGGCATTTCTGATGAGTTCGCGGCCGACGTCGGCGCGCGGGCGGCGCTCGACCACCACGTCGTTGTCCTTGATCACCTCGCCGCGCTCGACCGGGCGGAGCAACGTCACGACCTCGGCGGTTGCCGCGGCGCGGCCGGTGAGATGCAGCGTGCCGTGGGTGCCGGCGCCGGTCGGCATGTCGAGCGTGGCGTCGAAGCGGCCGCTGCGGCTATCGTAATTGATGTAGGCGACCCGCGGATCGCCCTTGGCGGATGGTTCCACATGGATCACGCGCATCTCGCGTTCGAAATGCACGACGATGTCCTTGACGGGGCCGAGCGCGTATTGCGCGGCCAGCGCCTCGGCGACGCGGTCCTCGATGATCTTGGCGAGGATCGCGCGGCTCGCCCGCGTCACCGTCACTTCGGCGACGTCGCCGGTGTCGAGCCCGACCAGCGCGTAGGGGCGCACCGCTTCGATGACCGCTTCGGCCGACACCGTTCCGGTGACGCCGAGGTCGGGCGCGCGGAAGATCGGCACGTTGGCGATGATGCCGGCATGATCGACGAGGTCGCCGATGCGCACGATGCCGCCGGTGATGACGGCTTCCGCCTTGAGCTTGGGGTGTTCCGGTGCGGGTTCGGCGGCGGCGGTAGCGCCGAACGCGAGCAGGGCGGCTGTTGCGATGGCGAGTTTGCGGATCATGACTATGCCTCAGCGGATCAAATTTTCATCGGATTGCAGCATCTGATCGGCGGCGGTGATCACCTTGCCGTTCATCTCGTAGGCGCGCTGCGCGGCTATAAGGTTTGTTATTTCCGTCACCGAATCGACATTGGATTGTTCGAGACTGCCCTGCAGGAGGCTGCCGGCTCCGAGGGTGGCCGGTATGCCGTCCACTGGCGCGCCGGATGCAGGCGATTCGGTGAAGTTGTTGCTGCCGATTGGCAGTAGGCCGGCCTCATTGATAAATTGAGTCAGCGTGAGCTGACCGAGAATTGTTGGCGTCGTGGTGCCTTGCGGTATGACCGAAACTTGCCCTTGTGCATTGATTGTCAGCCCACTGGAGTTCGCTGGAATAGTGATGCCCGGCATCACCAAATTGCCTTGTGCATCGACGATCTGGCCTTGCGCGTTCATTTGGAACGAGCCATCGCGGGTGTAAGCGTAGGTGCCGTCCGGCAGCTGGAGCTTGAAGAAGCCATCGCCCTGCACCGCGATATCGAGGCTGCCGCCGGTTTGCGCCAGCGTGCCTTGCGTCATCAGCCGCGGCGTGCCCACTGTTTTGACACCGGAGCCGATATCGATGCCCACCGGCAGGATGTTGCCCTGCGCCGAAGTTTGCGTGCCGATCCGGCTGACGTGGTCGTACAGCAGATCCTGGAATTCAACTCGTTGGCGCTTGTAGCCGGTGGTCGTCATGTTGGCGAGGTTGTTGGCGATGACCTGGACGTTGAGTTCCATGGCCATCATGCCGGTCGATGCAGTACTGAGCGCGCGCATGGCTTTAACTCTCCGTCATCGTCAAGTTGGAACTTCGGCGAGCTTGTCGATCGCCGATTGGCTGAGATCGTTCTGCTGCTGCAGCAGGCTGTTGATCTGGCTGTAGGCGCGGGTGATTTCGATCATGCGCGACATCTCGACGACGCCCTGCACGTTCGATTTCTCGATCGAACCCTGATTAAGACCGGATGTCGTCGCCGCGGGTTGCGGCTGCGCGCCGCCTACCGGATTGAACGTGCCATTGCCGTCTTTCTGCAATTGCTGCAGATTGGCGAAGGTGACCAGCCGAAATCTTGCCGCGCGCGGAATCGACGGTCGAGGTTCCTTCGCGCACGCTGATCGTGCCGTCGCGGCTGATCGACAGTTGGCTGTCGTTCGCCTGCAGCGTGATCGGGCCGCCGTCGCCGAGCACCGGATAGCCGTCGCTGGTGACGAGCTGACCGGTCGCGTTGATCTGCATCGAGCCGTTGCGGGTGTAACGGTCGCCCTGCGGCGTCTGCACGACCAGGAAGCCGGGGCCGTCGATCGCGACATCGAGTGGATTGCCGGTGTGCTCGGCCGCGCCCTGGCTCATATTGTGCCACATGCCGCGGTCCTGCACGAAGCTTACGCGGGTGCCGGTCAGGTCGGCGCGCGCCGGAGAGGAAAGATATTCTTCGAACACCGAACCGTCGGCTTTGTAGCCGGTGGTGTTGAGGTTAGCGATATTGTTGGCGACGACGTCCATCTCGCGCGCGAGCGCGACTTGGCGCGACAGTCCGACAAGGATCGCGTTCTGCATCGGCCTTCTCCCCTAGCTCGTCCAGCGAGGCCTGCCCTCCCGAGGCCGACCTTGCCGAAAGTCGCCGCAAGCTCTCCCAAGCCGGCGGCTGACGAAGGCTTTGCAGGCGCCATGCCAAGTACAAATACTGTGTAAAATCAGAGTGTTATGAGAAAACACCGGAATCCAAGCCGGGCAAAAACCGCCATTGCGGTACCTGCACCCGGCAAAACATTCCTGCCGAAGGGGTGCCGGAAAGTATCTGTTAACCATACCGACCTACGCTCATTCGCAAGGGGAGCGCGCGGGCCGCGCATCCGCGGTGTCTGAGCCGTGACACCCGTTGGCGGCTCAATCCGTTGCGATCGGGGTCATCATGGCTAAAGCCAAAAAAGCTGAAGAAGAAGAGTTAGAGGAAGACCTGGAAGACGGCGACGAGCAGGAAGCAGAAAAGCCGAAAGGAAAACTGTTTTCTTGGCTCAAGCTGCCGTCGTTCGCGATGCCCTCACGCAAGGTGATGATCATTGCGGCGGCCGGCCTGCTGGTGCTCGGCGGCGGCGGCGGGGCCTACTTCTATTTCTTCAGCAGTTCCGAATATGAGGCGCCGGCGAAACATGCCGCCAAGCCGGTCAAGCCCGCGACTTTCGTCGATCTGCCCGACGTGCTGGTCAATCTGTCGGGTGGCCCCAACGAGCGCACGCAATATCTCAAAGTGAAGATCGTGCTCGAAGTGCCGACGCCCGAGGTAGTGGCCGAGATTCAGCCGCTGATGCCCCGGGTTATGGACACCTTCCAAACCTACTTGCGCGAATTGCGGCCGAGCGATCTCGACGGCTCCGCGGGCCTTTACCGGCTCAAGGAGGAATTGACCCGCCGGGTCAATGCGGCCGTCGCGCCGAACCGTGTCACCGCCGTTCTCTTCAAAGAAATCATCGTTCAGTGACGGACTAACCGATGGCGGCCGAACAGCAAGATGCCAATCAAGCCGCGCTAACGGCCGAATGGAGCGTGGCGCTGGAAAAGGAGGCGCCGGCGGAGGGGGCGACCGCGTCCGCGGGCGCCGAGAAATCCGCCGCGTCCGCCGCCGTGGCGGCCGCCGAAGAGGCTGCCGCGCAATGGGCGGCGATGGCCGGTGAAGGCGGAGTTCAGAGCAATAAGGGCGGCGCCGAGCGCATCCTCAATCAGGATGAAATCGACACCATGCTCGGTTTCAGCCTGACCGATGTCTCGCTGAACGACAATTCCGGCATCCGCGCCATCATCAACTCGGCGATGGTGTCTTACGAACGCCTGCCGATGCTGGAAATCATCTTCGACCGTCTGGTGCGGTTGCTGACGACCAGCTTGCGCAATTTCACCTCCGACAACGTCGAAGTCTCGCTCGACCGCATTACCTCGGTGCGTTTCGGCGACTATCTCAACTCGATCCCGCTGCCGGCGATCCTCGCCGTCTTCAAGGCGGAGGAATGGGACAATTTCGGCCTCGTCGCCGTCAATTCCAGTCTGATCTATTCGATCATCGACGTGCTACTCGGCGGCCGGCGCGGACAGAACACGGTGCGCGTGGAAGGACGCCCCTATACCACGATCGAGACCAACCTGGTCAAACGTATGATCGAGTTGGTGATGTCGGATGCCGAACTCGCCTTCAAGCCGCTGTCGCCGGTCAAATTCACCATCGACCGGCTCGAGACCAATCCGCGCTTCGCCGCGATTACGCGACCGGCCAATGCGGCGATCCTGGTGCGGCTGCGCATCGACATGGAAGACCGCGGCGGCAACGTCGAACTGTTGCTGCCCTACGCGACGATCGAGCCGATCCGCGCCACCTTGCTCCAGATGTTCATGGGCGAGAAGTTCGGCCGCGATCCGATCTGGGAAGATCACTTGGCGACCGAAATCGGCCAGGCGCAGATCTCGGTCGCTGCCGTGCTGTACGAGGAGCGCCTACCGTTGCGCAAGATGATGAACCTGAGCGTCGGCGATACGATTCCGCTCGAACTTAAGCCCGACGCGCTGGTCACCGTTCGTTGCGGCGACATCACCCTAACCGAAGGCCGCATGGGCAAAGTCGGCGACCGCATCGCGGTGCGGATCGCCAAGCCCTTGCGCAAACCCCGGACTACGTTCGCTATGTTCGAGAATGCGGACGAGCCGACCAATCGATTGGAGGGGACGTGAGCTATCATTATGGTTATCTAGTCGAGAGCATGGTCTCGATCCTGCTGCTGCTCACGATCCTGTATTGCGTACGACTCAACAAGCAGCTTCGCCTGCTCAAGGCCGACGAGCAGACCCTGCGCGCGACCATTTCCGAGCTGATCACCGCCACTGAAATCGCTGAACGCGCGATCGCCGGCTTGAAGGCGACGATGCGCGAAGGCGAGCAGAGCCTGGCCGCCCGGCTGCAACGGGCGGAGACGCTCAGCGCCGACATCGAGCGTCAGCTCTCCGCTGGCGAGGAGCTGCTGACGCGGCTCACGCGCATCGTCGGCGCCGCCAAGCCGCCGGCGAGGGAGCCGTCCGTGGCTCTTGACCCCAAGTCGGTCGCGGCCGCAGCTCAAGCTTTCGCTGAACGCGCCACCGCGCGAGTGCGCGGCCTTGCCGCATGATCCGCTTTGCGCGCGATTTCCGGCTGATCCCGATCGTCCTGTTGGCGACGATCTGCCTGTTCGCGCTCAAAGTCTCTGGTCTCGTGTTCGATGGCGGCTATACGCTGGCCGAGCGGTTGCAACGGCTCAATAAGAACGGCGTGCAGGTCACCACGGGCGAGAGCGTGCCCGATTACCCCAAGATCGTGTTCGCCGACAAGGACGCGCCGGTTCCCGCGTTCGCGGCGCCCGTATCGAAGCGACCCTGGGCGCAGGAGATGTTCAACTTCGGTGGCGACAAAAGCGACATTACCGGGTCGGTCGAAGGCGGCGAGAAACCGAACGGCCCACCGCTCAAGACGAGCACCCAGCCGCCTGAGCCGCCTAAGGTGAAAGTCGGCGACGTCACGGCGCCGATCGAAGCCGGCAAGATTGCGTCGGCCAGCGAGCGCGCCATCCTGGGGCGCCTGCAGGACCGCCGCAAGGAACTCGACACGCGCAGCCGCGAACTGGAAATGCGCGAAAACCTACTCAAGGTCACGGAAAAGCGTCTGGATGACAAGCTCACCGAACTCAAGGATTTGGAAGCGCGGATCAAAGCTGCCATGGGCGCTCGCGACAAGGCCGAGGCCGACCGCTTCAAGGGCATCGTCTCCATGTACGAGAATATGAAATCGAAGGACGCCGCGCGCATCCTCGAACGGATCGACATGAGGATTCAGGTCGAGGTCGTCAGCGCGATCAAGCCGGCCAAGATGTCGGAAATCCTCGCGCAAATGACGCCGGAGGCTGCCGAACGGCTTACCGTCGAACTGGCGCGGCGCGCGGACGGCAAGCCGCAGAATCCGGACCAGTTGCCGAAAATCGAAGGTAAAACGAGCGGTGGCTGAGCGAATGAATGCGGTGACCGTAACCACGAATACCTATCGTGTCGGCCTGCGAGATTGCAATGGAATTGACCTCTAACCCGTACACTTCGCTTTCTGAAGCCAATCAGCGCTGGCTGTTTGATGTGCATTCTCGGGCCCGCGCTGTTGTGAAGAGCGCACTCGATGAGCATGGTTGTGCACCTGGGTTGGGTAGCGCAATCGCACGGGCGCGGGTCGCGTTTCTCGACAGCGAACTCCAGCCGGTTGTTACGGCGGTTGAGCGCGCCGGTACACCGGTCGACTGCAGGCGCGGCTGCTCAAGTTGCTGCACCCTTATGGTCGAGATCACGCCCGACGAGATCTTCGCGCTTGTAGCCGAGCTCGAAGCAGAGCTCGACGCTGAGAGCTTGGCCGACGTAAAGCAGCGCGTCAAAGAGGTCAATCAGCGTGGCCGTGACCTTCCGCCCTTGGAGCGCTATTTACTCCGTTTGTCCTGTCCTGTGCTCGACCGGGTCTCCGGTGCATGTCGTGGCCACGCGGCGCGGCCTGCGGCCTGCCAAGGATATCTTTCGCTCGATCGTCGGAGCTGTGAGGCTAGTTCGCGAGGCGAGCGGAAGACCATCTTGCGCCCGCTCGCCTCGGACCTGATCCGCGATGCCGTCATGACTGCCCAGTTTGTTGTGCTCCGTGAAGCCGGTTACGAACAGTCGCGAATCGAATTGAGTGCCGGCCTTGCCGCGGCCTGGGCTGATCCGGCCGCCGAACAGCGCTGGCTCATTGGTGGCCAAGCATTTCCAATGATCACCTTACCAAAGATACCAGCCCCCGTACTGACGGGCTAGCATTGTCCGGTCGAATTGGCCCATGACCATCGGTAGCTCTCCGGCGAAGCTAGCGGAGCAAATCAAAATCCAACAGCTACAATCTGACGTCTGTTCCATTGTGGGACGACGCAGATGCGAATTACTAGGGTCTGTACCCAGATAAATAATTGAATAGTTTGAACGAACATGATTCACCGTGCGCGGAGGTGGATCATGCGATTTGATCTCAGCGATGAAGAATGGGCGCTGCTTGAGCCGTTGCTGCCGAAGAGTCGCAAGAGTGCGCGGGTTGACGACCGCAAGATCGTGAATGCCATTTTTTACGTGTTGCGTACCGGAATGCCCTGGCGTGATCTTGCGATGTACGAATCCCGGTAGTCGCATGACGCGGGGCAGATCGTGCACCGACTTGTCGGCGCCGAAGCGCTCGATAAGCGATTTCTGCAGTCCGGCGAACTCTTCGAGCTTGATGTCGGCCACCCGCCAGAAGGCGTGCCAGCGACGGGGCGACGTCTCTGTGACGATGTGCGGCTTGCGCTCGTATGCCAGGACGGGATCGAGCGGCGCGCCCTCGAGGTCGACGAACAGCGCGCGAGCTCTGGTGATATTTTCGGCCTTGCGTCCCTTGCCGTTCGTCTCGCTCACGGTGACGAAGATGCCGGCTCCATTTTCGTTGAGACGCTGTAGCTCGGCGGCGTGCTGCGCGAGCGTGCCGTGGCGAACGCGAACCAGCGCGGGGTCCTTGCGAGGAACCAGCTTGCCGTCGACGACGACCAGAACGTCGTCGAAGGTCTGGAACGTGAAGGACTTTGCGTCCGGGTCGAGGGCGGCGAGAAAGCGCGCCGCCTCGGCCAGATCAACGACTATTGCCGCGTCTTGCTTGACTGCTGCGACTGTCAGCTCCGCAAACGTCCCCTTACTGCGCTCGGCCTTTTTCTCCGCGCATGGGTCCGCGCCCTCCGCAACTCGGTACGTGACGCGGCCCGCCAGTTTGCGGGCATCGGAAAGATCAATCGAAGCGACGTCGCCTATGTAATACCAGCGCGGCCGACCGTGGAACGAGTAGATACATTTCCAACTCTTGCGTCCGGTGGGCTGCACCTGAACGGCGAGGCCACGCTGATGAGTGTCCCAAACCACGATCGGACGCTCTTGCGGTTTCAAACGTTTGATGAAGATGTCGGTCAGCTTCCACTTTTGCGGCGCTGCTGCCGGCGCACCATCGCGTCGTGGCCTCGGTATTTGCCGTGTCTCCCAACTAACGCACCGCTAACGTTCTGGCCTAAATTGGGCCTTACGGCATGTAATGCTGGGCAACACAAAAAGTAAAGCAAGTGTTTGAAATATAAGCATTATTTAACGGCATTTAATGCTGCTTAAAATGCCCCTTACTTAACGCGACATTAAACGGGAATCCCTAGGCTGTCGCGGCCGGCATTGTTGCCGGCTGGAACGGCTGCATGACGGCAACGCCCCACAGCCCAAGTACGGTCTGCGCGCGCAAGCGTCTGCGGGGGCGGCCGCTATTTGGCCGCGCGCTGGCGCTCGTCGCACTCCTGCAATTGTTGATGTTGGTCGCGCAGCCGTTCGGCGGCCGCGCGCTGGCCGAAGAGCGGATCAAGGGCGAAGTCAGGGTCAGCACCGATGGCGGCTATGCGCGCCTGGTATTCCGTTTTGAAAAGGAAATGCCCGCCAGCATCCACATCACCTATCCGGTCATGGTGGTGACGTTCAAACAGCCGGTCGCCATCTCCGTCGATCGGCTTAGCGGCGGTGCGCCCGATTATATCGGCGCCGCGCGGATCGATCCCGACGGCAGGTCAATTCGCATCGCACTGGTGCACAAAGTGAAGATCGTTTCGATACCGGCCGCCGAGCAGCTCTTTATCGATTTGTTGCCGGAGACGTGGAGCGGATGGCCGCCAAGTCTGCCGCGCGAGACGATCGAAGATCTCGCCAAGCGCGCGCTTGATGCTGAACGCCAACTGCGGCGGCAACGGATCACCGCCAAGGCCGAGAAAGAGAAGAAGACGGCCGAAATCCGTGTCAAGGTCGCGACCCAGCCGACGTTCACCCGCTACGTCTTCGCGATGCCGGAGCTGACGAACGTCGCTCCCCAAAACGCAAATGGGAAGCTGACGCTCGAATTCGATCAGCCGATCAAATGGGATCTGTCGGATGCCAGGGTGGCAATGCCGCCGACGCTACGATCGATCGACAACGACCTCGGCGACGATTCGGTGACCGTCACCTTCACGTTCAACGGCGACCCGCAGGTGCGCACCTTTCGCGAGGACCGCAGCATCGTCATCGATGTCAGCCACGATGGTGCCAAGCCCAAGGCAGCGGAGCAGGGCGCTAAGCCGAAGCAGGTCGTCAAGCCCAAGCAGGCCACCGCGCCCGCTGCCGCGTCGGGCATCGCGCCGCCCGCAGCAGTAGCGGGCATCACGCCGCCCGAGACCGTGCCGGTCAAGGACGCCGCCGCCATACCGCCGCCGCAGGCCGATAGCGAACCCCCGCCGGCCAAGCCGGCTGCCGCGTCCGCGCCGCCTGCGGCCAAACCGGCTGCCGTAGCCGAGCCGCCGCCAATGGCTCCGCCGTCACCGGTCAAGCCATCCGCCGCGGCCGCGCCGCCAGTAACTCCCGCGCCGGCGCCGCCGGTCAAAGCGGTGGAAAGCGCGCCGCCGCCGGCCCCGCCGCCGCCCAAAGATGCAGCGGCTGCGGCTGCACCAGCGTCACCAGTCAGCCTGGCGCCGACGCTTGCTGCGGTCGCCGCTCCGCCGCAGCCTGCAAAACCCGCGGCGGCGGGACGCAAGCTGCCGCCGGCCGATCCGAATGCGCCCGTCATCGTCGATGTGCGCCAGTCCGGCGACACCTTGCGCGCCGAATTCCCGTTCGTGGCCGCAACGCCGGCTGCCGTTTTCCAACGCGCCGACACGTTTTGGCTGGTGTTCGACAGCGCCGCAATGATCGATATTTCCGCTTTGACAAAAGATACCAGCCGGATAATCCGCTCCGTCGCGCTGGAGCACGGCGCGGACGGCGAGGCGATCGTGCGCATCAAGCTCGAGCGGCCGCGCCTGGTGAGCCTGGAGACCGACAGCCCGGGTTGGATCATCAATATCGGCGATAACGCCACAGTGCCAAGCCGTCCGCTCGCCATCGCCCGCAACATCGTCAGCAAGAACCGCACCAGCCTCTCGATTCCGTTCGATCATCCGGCCAACGTCCACATCCTGACCGATCACGACATTGGCGACAGGTTACTGGTGGTCACCGCGCTTGGGCCCGCGCGTGGATTCTTGAAGGCGCAGAACTTCGTCGAATTACGCGCGCTGCCGTCCATCCAGGGCGTGGTGCTGCAGCCGCTCGCTGATGATGTCACGGCGGAGCTCGCAGTCGACAAGATCACCGTCTCCCGACCGGGCGGGCTTTCGCTCTCGTCGATGGCGGCCACGGCGGAACCCGTAAGCACATTCCGGGCGCTGAGCTTCGACACCCAGCTGTGGGCTTATAACCGGCAGGCCAAATTCAATACCCGGCAGGCCGAGCTGATGCAGATCGCGGCCATGGCGCCGCCGAGCCAACGCAAGCCGGCGCGGCTCGATCTCGCGCGTTTCTATCTCGCGTCAGGCATGTCGGCGGAGGCCAAGGCGGTGCTCCAAGTGGAACAGGCCGACGCGAAGAACGACGACGACATTACCGGCAGCGTGCTCGAATCGGTTGCCAATCTCATGCTCGCCCGCCCCGAGGACGCGCTCAAGGGGCTGTCCAACCCGCGCATCGGCAACCAGCTCGATGCGCCGATCTGGCGCGGGATCGCCTATGCGGACCTCAGCCAATGGCCGAGCGCGCAAGCCTCCTTCAAGAACACCGACAACGCGATTTCAGCGCTACCGATCGAGCTGCAGCGCATGGCGCTGCGCAAGGCGCTCAGGACGGCGATCGAAGTGCGCGATTTCAACGGCGCCGACCGCATCCTCAACGAGATCATCTCGCTCGGCGTGCCGCCGGAAATGAAGCCCTCGATTGCGGTGCTGGTCGGCCGCCTGAAAGAAGCCTTGGGCCGCAGCTCGGAGGCGCTCGCCAGCTATCATGCCGCGGCGATTTCGTCCGACCGGCTTGCCGCCGCGGACGGGCGCCTGCACGAGATCATGTTGCGCTACGCCGTCGGCGATATGTCGCGCAAGGAGGCGATCGACGCGCTGGAAACGCTTACCACGATCTGGCGCGGCGACGAAATCGAAGCCCAGGGGCTTAAGCTGCTCGCGCATCTTTATACCGATGAGAAAAACTATCGCGCCGCCTTCCACGTGATGCGCACAGCATTGCTGGTGCATCCCTATTCCGAATACACCAGGGCGATCCAGGACGAGGCGGGCGTTAGCTTCGATCACCTCTTCCTCGGTGGCGAGGCCGACGCATTGCCGCCGATCGAGGCGCTCGGCCTGTTCTACGACTACCGCGATCTCACCCCGATCGGGTGGCGCGGCGACGAGATGATTCGCAAGCTGGCCGACAGGCTGGTATCGGTCGATCTGCTCGATCAGGCCGCCGAATTGCTGCAGCATCAGGTCGATAACCGTCTGCAAGGCAGCGCGCGTGCGCAGGTCGCCACGCGGCTCGCCGTCATCTATCTCATGAATCACAAGCCGCAGCGCGCGATCGCCACCTTGCAGAAGTCACGCGCCGCGGAGCTGCCCACCGAGCTGCGCGATCAGCGCCTGTTGTTGGAGGCGCGCGCTTTGTCGGAGACCGGCCGCCATGACCTGGCGCTGGAATTGATCGCCAATATCGACACCCACGAGGCGATCCGGCTGCGTTCGGATATCCTGTGGGCGGCGCGGCGCTGGCGTGCCGCCGCCGAGCAGATTGAGGTCCTCTACGGCGACCGCTGGCGCGACTTTACGCCGCTCAACGAGACCGAGCGCTTCGACATCTTGCGCGCGGCGATCGGCTATTCGCTCGGCGACGAGCCGCTGGGGCTCGCGCGCTTCCGCGAGCGCTATGGCCCGAAGATGGCGAGCACCCCGGATGCGAACGCTTTCGACGTGGTCAGCGCGCCGATCGGTAGCAGTGGCCAGGACTTCCAAAACGTCGCCAAGACGGTCACCGGCATCGATTCGCTGGAAGCGTTCCTGCTCGACATGCGCAAGCGTTATCCGGACTCGTCGGCAATCTCACGCCCCGCCCCGCCTCCCGGCGCCGGTGCCGCCGCGGCACCCGCTGCGCCTGTAGCGGCCGCGGCTCCGCCGCCAGCGCCCGCCGCCGCGACTTCGCCGCCGAAAGCGCCGGGCGCCGAGCCGCCCAAACCCGACCGCACGCCGACCGGGTCGGTCACACGCCGGCAGCGCGCGTCCTGAACTTGTTGCGCCCATCTTACTCCGGCACGATTTCGCCCGAGCCGCCGAATTCTTTGGGAAAATCCTTCAGCTTGATGAGGCCGGCGCGCATCGGCAAAACGGTTTCGGCATAGTTCGCGTGTGCGCCGGGGCTGAACCGCGACGTCGGCAGCGTCGCTGCGAATATGTCCACCAACCCAAGTGGCGGGTGATTGCCATAAGATGGCCGCCGCATTTTTTGCAATATTGGCGGTGACTGAGTTCTGTCTTCTGGAACATGGCAATATGTTCCGCGCCCGCAGTGATCCGCACGGCGCCGGCTTGGCAGGGACGTCAACGACGGAGTTTAATTCCCGTAGCTTTGGATGAGCGAGCCGGCCACCAGGCTCCAGCCGTCCACCAGCACGAAGAAGATGAGCTTGAACGGCAGCGACACCACCACTGGCGGCAGCATCATCATGCCCATCGACATCAGCACCGAGGCTACCACCAGGTCGATGATCAGGAACGGCAGGAACAACAGGAAGCCGATCTCGAAGGCGCGTTTGAGCTCGGAAATCATGAACGCCGGCACCAGCACGCGCATCGAGATGTCCTCGGGCTTGGCGGGCGCGGCTTCCTTCGACATGTCGACGAAGAGCTTGAGATCCTTTTCGTTGACGTTCTTTTCCATGAACGCGCGCAACGGCACCGTGCTGCGCTGGAACGCCTGTTCGGCGGTGATCTCATTGGCGATCAGCGGCCGCACGCCGGTGTCGTAGGCTTTTTGCAGCGCCGGCCCCATCACGAAAGCGGTGAGGAACAGCGAGAGCGAAACGATCACCGCATTGGGCGGCGCGGTGGCGGTGCCGAGCGCGGTGCGCAACAGCGACAGCACCACGACGATGCGGGTGAACGACGTCATCATCACGAGGATGGACGGCGCCAGCGATAGCACCGTAAGCAGCGCGATCATCTGGATCACGCGTTCGGTCAGCCCGCTGCCTTGTGCGAAGTTGACGCTGATGTCCTGCGCGGCAGCGGGCTGGGTGGCCGCTGCGACCAGTCCGGCTACTCCAACCACCACCGTCAAAAGACGGACACGGCGGTCGGAAATGCCTCTCACGTTTTTCCTGACGGACGACCGAGCAAGTTGGCCATCTCCTCTTCGAGGTTGTCTAATGGTGCCTTGACCGGGGCGGGGGTGGGTTTGGGCTCGGGCTTGAATTCGGCCGGCGGTTCGATCCTGGTGTCGAGCTTCGGCTCGAACTTAGATTCAAACTTGGGTTCAAATTTCGGTTCGAACTTGGTGTCGATCTTGGCTTCGCGCGGCGGTTCGAATTTGGGTTCGAGACGCGGCTTGAGATCGCGCGGCGGCGCCGGTTTGGCCGGCGGCGCGACGAGCGGATCGGTCACCGGCGGGCGGCTTTCCGGCGCCGGCGCGCGGCGTAGCGCGGCTTCCAGCTGCTGCGCCATTTCGGCGAGGTTATGATCGGTCTGCGGCGGCGCCTCGGGCGGCGGCGGCACGGGCGCGACGCTCGGACGCAATGCCGGTTCGCTGCGGGCGGGAGCTTCGGGCGGGCTGAGCCGCGTCGATAATTCGGCGGCGAGACCGGAAAGGCTGTCGGCCGGGCGCGGACGCGCCGGCGGCTCGGGCGCCAGCCACGGTTCCTCGGTGGCGGACGAACGGGACGGGCGCGGCGCCGGAATCGGCGCCGGCTCGTTCAACGGTTGCAGCGGCCACGCGCCTTCGGCGCTGGGACTTTGCCGCGCTACGGGCTCGGGCGCAACGCTGTTGACCCGCGCCGGCTCGCGCGCGCCGGTCGCGCGCACGATATTAGGCTCGACCACGACGTCGGTGGGCCCGCCGATCATCAAGAGATGCTCGATGTTGTCGCGGCGGATCAGAACCAGGCGGCGGCGGCCGTCGATGGTCGCGGCGTCGATGACGGCCAGACGCGGCTGGCGTCCGCGCGTGGCGCTGCCCAGGCGGTTGGCGCCGAACCGGCGCACAAGCCAGGCGGTCAGCCCGATCAGCGCGAGAACCACCAAAAATGCGATAAAAAATCGCGCAGCCAGTGGTATTTCCGAGCCAAACACGCTCTCGAACATCAATCCACTCCGTACCTGATGAGGCGGCTCATTGGACGGGGATCGTCCAATTGGTTAATTCCGTAAAGCATAATTTGCCGCCCGTATCCCTAACAGAGCCTTAACAAAAATTAGATCGTTTGCCACCCCACCGCGGTTTCCACCACCTTACGGTCATAAGCAGCGGGCGGGACAAGGAGTTCCATCCCTTAATCTTTACCAGCCATTAACCATAAGCTCGGCAAAGTCTGCCTAGCGCGGCGCTGCCGCAATGGGGACTTCTGAGGGCTGGGCGATGGCGATCACCGATATTCCGATCCTCTCTATGCTGCGGACCCGCATGCAATGGGCGCAAGAGCGCCAGCGCGTGCTGGCCGAAAACGTCGCCAACGCCGATACGCCCAAATTCCGCGCGCTCGATCTGGTGCCGCTGAAATTCGACACGAAACAGCAGAATCCGGGAGACGGCCCGCCGCTTACTACCGTTTCGCTCGTGCGTACCGAAAGCGGCCACCTCGCCGGCATCGGGCAGAGCGACTCGCCGTTCCGCTCTAAAAACGATGGCGATTACGAGGTGCGCCCGACCGGCAACGCCGTGAACCTCGAGCAAGAGATGATGAAAGTGGCCGCGAACCAAATGGACTATCAGGCGGTGACCGCGCTCTACACCCGCAGCCTCGGCCTGCTCAAAACCGCGCTCGGCAAGTCCTGACATTCCGCCGCGCTTCGGCGCGGCCAATAAGCGAAGGAGGCCAAAGTGGATTTCCTCAAGACCATGGCCATCGCCGCCGCCGGCTTGCGCGCGCAGGCCGGCCGCATGCGCATCATCTCGGAGAACATCGCCAACGCGGATTCGACGCCATCGACCCCGAACGCGCAGCCCTACCGGCGCAAGATCCCGACCTTTCAGACCGAGGTCGACCGCACGCTTGACGTCAAACTGGTCGAACTCGGCAAAACGCGCACCGACAATTCAGAATTCCGCATCAAATACGAACCCGGCCATCCGGCCGCCGACAAGAACGGCAACGTCCGCTTACCCAACGTCAATTCGCTCCTGGAAATGAGCGACATGCGCGACGCGCAGCGTTCCTACGAGGCCAATATCAACGTCATCAGCGCGACGCGCAGCATGCTCCAGCGCACCATCGACATTCTCAAAGCCTAACCTAACAAGGAATAATAACCCATGGCTTCACCACTCACCGCCGCCAGCGCCTACGCAAACATCGCGCGCATCGCCACCGATCCGACTCGCGCGCTCGGCGTCGCGCCGGGCGCCGGCAATCCCGACGGCAGTTTTGCCGCATTGGTCAAGGACGCGATCGGCGCCGTCACGGCGGCGGGCCACAAGTCCGACACGCAGACGCAAGCGCTGGCCAACGGCAAATCCAACATGGTCGACGTGGTCACCGCGGTGGCGCAGACCGAGGTCGCCGTCGATGCCATGGTCGCGGTGCGCGACAAGGTGATCGCGGCCTACGACGAAATCATGAAGATGCCGATCTGATTTGCCCTCTGCCAGCGGGCGGGGAGAGGGAGAAATACGGAGAGAAGATGACCGGACCTGAGGTTCTCGACGTCGCCCGCGACGCGATTTACACGCTCATCATCGTCGCCAGTCCGGTGATGCTGGTTGGCCTCGCGGTCGGCGTAGTCATTTCGCTGCTGCAGGCGGTCACGCAAATCCAGGAAATGACCATCGCCTTCGTGCCGAAGATCCTGGCGATCTTCATTTCGCTGCTGATCGCCCTGCCGTTCATGGCCGAAAGGCTGCACGCGGAAATGCTGCGGATCGCCGCCCGCATCGTCGGCGGATAAGTCAAAGATGAACGTCGATGTTTCATTCCTGCCGGCGCTGGCCGCCGCGTTCCTGCTGACATTCGCCCGCGTCGGTACCATGGTCATGCTGATGCCGGGCGTCGGCGAGTTGAATTTGCCTTCGCGTGTGCGGCTGACCATCGCGTTGGTGCTCACCGCCATCCTGCTGCCGTCGCATCAGAAGGCTTATACCGTCGATCTCACGGCGCTCGGCCCGGTGCTCACGTTGCTGATCCAGGAAGTCGTGGTCGGTGCGGTGCTCGGCCTGACGGCGCGGCTGGCGATCTCGGCGCTGCAAGTCGCGGGCTCCGTGGTGGCCCAGCAGCTCGGCTTGGGCTTTGTCACCGCTATCGATCCGACGCAGAACCAGCAGGGCATGCTGGTCGGCAATTTCCTCACGCTGCTTGGCATCACGCTGGTGTTTGCAACCAATATGCATCACCTGGTGATCGCGGCGATGAATGACAGCTATGCGATCTTCAAGCCGGGCGAGATGCCGCTGGCCGGCGACGCGGCGCAGCACGTCACGCGCGTCGTCGCCACCGCGTTCCGCATCGGCATTCAGCTATCGGCGCCGTTTTTGGTATTCGGATTGCTGTTCAATCTGGGCCTGGGCGTCCTGTCGCGGCTGATGCCGCAAATGCAGGTGTTCTTCATCGGCCTGCCGCTGTCGATCCTGCTCGGCCTGCTGCTGCTGTTGCTGGTGATGAGCGCCATGATGGGCACCTTTGTCGGCTATCTGCAGGGCGTGCTCGGCGAACTCGCACCCTACAACTGACGGGAAACGCAGATGGCCGACGGCGACACCCCGGATAGTTCCGAGAAAACAGAAGACCCTACACAAAAGCGCTTGGACGAAGCGCTCGAGCGCGGCGACGTCGTCAAGAGCCAGGAGGTCAATACCTGGTTCGTCATCGCCGGCGCCGCGCTGGTGCTGAGCACGTTCTCCGGCACGATGGGCAGCGCCCTCACGGCCACCATGCGCGGGATCATCGCCAACGCGCACAATATCAGTATGGACGGACCGGCTTTGCCGCGCCTGTTCGAGAGGATCGGCGTCGAAATCATCGCCGCGGTCGCCATTCCGTTCCTGCTGCTGATGTTGGCCGCGCTCGGCGGCAATATGATTCAGCACCGGCTGATCTGGTCGGTCGATCTGCTCGCGCCCAAACTGTCGAAAATCTCGCCGGCCGCGGGCTTCAAGCGGCTGTTCGGAAAAGAGGCGCTCGCCAACTTCGCCAAGGGCCTCGTCAAGCTGGTGCTGGTCGGCACGGTGCTCACTGCGCTGATGTGGCCCGAGCGCAGCCGCATCATGGCGCTCGAGCGCACCGAAGTTGGATCAGTGTTGCCGCTCGCGCAGTCGCTGGCGCTGAAACTGATGGGCGCCGTGGTCGCTATGATGGCGGTGGTAGCAATGGCCGATTACTTGTTCCAATACCGGCAGTGGCACGAGCGGCAAAAAATGTCGCTGCGGGAAATGAAGGAGGAATTCAAGCAGAGCGAAGGCGACCCGACCATCAAGGGTAAGATGAAGCAGTTGCGCGCCAACCGCGGCCGCAAACGCATGATGGCCAACGTGCCCAAGGCGGCGGTGATCATCACCAACCCGACCCATTATTCGATCGCCCTGCAATACGAGCGCGGCATGGAGGCCCCGATCTGCGTCGCCAAGGGCGTCGATGCTGTGGCCTTGAAGATCCGGGAGGTCGCCGGCCAACATTCGATCCCGATCGTCGAGAATCCGCCGCTCGCCCGCGCGCTGCACGCCACCGTCGAGATCGACCAGGCGATCCCCGTGGAGCACTACAAGGCGGTGGCCGAAGTGATCGGCTACGTCATGCGGCTGCGCCGGGCGGTTGTCAGGCAGCCGTCCCGGGGCCGTCACTAGCCAAAGGGCGGGATTGCGATTGGCTGGCTCTTGCGCCGGTAGGGCAGCATAGCGTCTTATCCGTGCAGCTGAATCGATGCCGTCCCTAACACTTTGTTCGCGCATGATCTTATCCGAAAACCGGTTCCCACTTTTCGGGATCATGCGCTAAGGCACTCAGGAGTCATGGCAGGCGAGAAACCCGCGGCGCACCAGCCGGGCACCGACCGCAGCACGGAATCGGGGCGGCAGGCCTTCGACAAAAGCCAGAGCGCCCCGCGCTCAGGCTCAATAGGCCTGGTGCTGCTGGTTGCCGTCGCGCTGGTCGTCGCCGCAGTGGCCATGCTCTATATCGAGCCGCGCTACGGCGGCACCTATATCCTGGCGCTCTTAGCCTTGCTCGGCACTTTGGGCGTGGCCGCGCTGTTCGGCATGGCCTCCGGCATCCTGCAATTTTCCAGCCGGGCGCAAGGTAATCCGCTGCTCAAGGCGGTGGTCGACAATGCGTTCTACGGCATCGTGGTCTCCGACCAGTCGGGCCGCGTGTTTTACGCCAATGCCCCCTATCTCGACCTGATCGGGGCGACCGACAGCAGCGACGTACGGCCGATCGAGCGGGTTTTCGTCGGCGACCCCGATGTCTCGGAGGCGATCTACCGCCTGCTCAAGGCCGCGCGCGAGGGCCGCCGTCTGCAGGAGGAGGTGCGCGTTCCCGGCGCCACCGCGCAGGCCGCGCGCTGGCTGCGCATGCGCGTGCGCCCGCTCGGCGAAAGCCCGCACGACAGCCGCATGACGGTATGGTCGGTCGCCGACGTGACGCACGATCGCGCGCGCCAGGAAAACGTGTTCCAGGAGCTGCAACATGCCATCGACTACCTGGACCATGCTCCGGCCGGCTTCTTCTCGGTCGATAGCACGGGCGACATCGTCTATCTCAATGCGACGCTGGCGGATTGGCTCGATCACGATCTCGCCCAGGTCGGCGCCGGTTCGCTCAAGCTCGGCGACATCGTCGCCGGCGAAGGCGCGGCGCTGCTCACCACGCTCAATGCCGCGCCCGGCGACGTGAAGACCGAGGTGCTCGATCTCGACCTCAAGACGCGCGGCGGCAAGCCGGTACCGGTTCGCCTGTATCACAAAGTGGCGTACGGCGCCGACGGCATCGCTGGCGTCTCGCGCACACTGGTGCTCAACCGCGCCAAGGACGACGGCAACGATCCGCAGCGCGCGGCGGAAGTGCGCTTCATGCGCTTCTTCCAGAACACGCCGATGGCGATCGCCACAGTCGACAAGACCGGCCGCGTCGCGCGCAGCAATGCGCGTTTCGCTAGTTCGTTCGACGGCATGCTCAATGAAGAACGCTCGATCTACACGGTGGTCACCGAACGCGACCGCCAGGCGCTAGAAGCCGCAATCCGCAAGGCCGGCGAAGGGCAGGGCGACATCGCGCCGGTGGAAGCCGCGCTTGCAGGCGCCAGCGAGCGCTGGGCGACCTTCTTCGTGTCGGCGATCGAGGAGGAGGACCGCGACGGCGAGGCGGCTATCGTCTACGCGCTGGAGACCACCGCGCAGCGCAGCCTGGAGAACCGGATCTATCAGCAGCAGAAGATGGAGTCGGTCGGCCAGCTCGCTGGCGGCATCGCGCACGACTTCAACAACGTGCTGTCGGTCATCATGATGGCAACCGATTTCCTGCTCAACGCGCACAAGCCGACCGATCCCGGCTTCCAGGACATCATCCAGATCAAGCAGAACGCCAATCGCGGCGCGGCGCTGGTTCGGCAATTGCTGGCATTCTCGCGCAAGCAGACGCTGCGGCCGCAGGTGCTCGACCTCAACGAGACGCTCAACGATCTCACCATGCTGTTACGCCGGCTCATAGGCGAGAAAGTCACGCTGACAACGGCTTTCGGCCGCGACCTGTGGCCGGTCAAGGCGGACATCTCCCAGTTCGAGCAGGTCATCGTCAATCTGGCGGTCAACGCGCGCGACGCCATGCCGGACGGCGGTAAACTCATCGTGCGCACCGCCAACGTGCCGGCGAGCGAAAGCGGCACGCTCGCCTACAAGGGCATGCCGAGCGCCGACCACGTGCTGGTCGAAGTGAGCGACACCGGCACGGGCATCCCGCCTAACATCGTCGACAAAATCTTCGAGCCGTTCTTCTCGACCAAGGAGGTCGGCAAAGGCACTGGTCTCGGTCTGTCCACGGTCTACGGCATCGTCAAGCAGACCGGCGGCTTCATCTATGTGAATTCGGTGCCGGGCAATACCGCGTTCCGCATCTTCCTGCCGCGCTATATCGCGAGCGCCGAAGACGCGGCGCGGCAAATTCCCGATGCCGAGGCGCCGGCGATCGCCGCCGGCGCGCCGGCCCTCGCTCGGACGGCCAGCGCCGATCTCACCGGGCACGGCACCATCCTGCTGGTCGAGGACGAAGAGGGCTTGCGCGCGCTCAACGCGCGCGGGCTTGCCTCGCGCGGCTACACGGTGTTCGAGGCCAGCAACGGCGTCGACGCCATCGAGGTGCTCGACAAGAAGGGCGACGTCGATCTGGTGGTGTCGGACGTGGTGATGCCGGAAATGGACGGGCCGACGCTGCTCAAGGAGCTGCGCCGGCGCAATCCGAAGCTGAAGGTAATCTTCGTGTCGGGCTATGCCGAGGAAGCGTTCCAGAAAAACCTGCCGGAGCAGGAGCAGTACGAATTCCTCGCCAAGCCGTTCACGCTCAAGCAGCTGGTTTCGAAAGTCAAAGAGACGATGGCGGAGTGATCGCGCGCCATGCGCCTTTCCTCGATCATGGACCCACGTTGCCTGCAACTGGGGCAGGCACAATGTGGAATTCACGATCCGTTAACGCTCGGTCAAAGTAATGCGAAACCCTAGTGCCGGGCGATTGCCAATTTATAAAATGCCGCCTGGCCCCGGCATCGGCCACGCGCCGCTTGGGCGTTGACGTTACAGCGATTTCCGTCTATGCCGCCGCCCGCAACCTGGTTTTCGGCCTCATCTTGTTGAAACGCTGCCGGCTTTGGGCTGCGACGCAAGGGATCTCCCAAAAACTTGCAGTGTTGCCGCCAACGCGATCGGCGCGCGGGCGTTCAACATGAAGCTTGAAAGGAACTATGATGCCTGTCGGAACTGTGAAGTTCTTCAATACCCAGAAAGGCTTCGGCTTTATTCAGCCGGAAGACGGCTCCAAGGATGTATTCGTGCACATTACCGCCGTCGAGCGCGCCGGCATGCGCTCGCTCAACGAGGGCCAGCGGGTGAGCTACGAGATCGTCACCGAGCGCGGCAAGCAGGCCGCCGGCAATCTGCAGCCGGTCTGAGGCGCGCAAGCAATAAGAAGAACTTCACTGACTGCAAAGCCCGGCGGCGACGCCGGGCTTTTTGCATGCCCGCCACTCGTGTAAAAACGAAGCTCGGAAACAAGAGCGCCAGGGAGGGACGTATCATGGACATCATCGCTTGCGGATCGCGGCCGTCGCGCCGGGGGCCGGCATCGAGCTTTACCGGAACGGTGTGGCAGGACCCGATTATCGAGACGCCCGATCCGGCGCTGCTGCGCGCCGGCCGGGTGCGCTTCGAACCTGGCGCGCGCACCTTCTGGCATACCCATCCGCTCGGGCAGACGCTGCACATCGTCTCTGGCATCGGCCATGTGCAAGCCTGGGGCGGCCCGATCCGCCAGGTGCGCGCCGGCGACACGGTCTGGATTCCGCCGGGCGAGAAGCATTGGCACGGCGGTACGCCCGACAACAGCATGGAGCATATTGCCATGCAGGAGGCGAAAGACGGCGAGCACGTGAAGTGGCTCGAGGCGGTGACCGACGAGCAATACAAGGCCAAGCCCGCCGGCTGATGCGGCGCCGTCCGATCAACGGCGCGTGAACGTTGGAATGGCGACACATTGCCGGGGTTCTTTACTGCCATGGCGGGGCGACGGGCCTGCGCCGATGTCGGGAGGAACTTCGATGACGGGTCTTCGAATTGGCATGCCGCTGGCGGCATGCTTGGCGCTGTTCGCAGCGGTGTCGGCGCAGACGCAACAGAACAATATGAGTTTCTTCGTCACCAGCGTCGGACCGGGCAAGGGCGCCGACCTCGGCGGGCTGGCCGGCGCCGACAAGCATTGCCAGGACCTTGCCAAGTCGGCGGGCGCCGGGGCTAAGACCTGGCACGCTTATCTCTCGACGCAAGACGCCGGCACGGTGAACGCGCGCGACCGCATCGGCAAAGGGCCTTGGACGAACGCCAAGGGCGTCGTCGTCGCCACCAGCGTCGACGACCTGCACAGCGCCAGCAACAAGCTCAACAAGCGGAACAATCTGTCCAAGAAGGGTGAGATCATCAACGGCCGCGGCGACAAGCCGAACCGACATGACATTTTGACCGGCTCGACGCCGGACGGCAAAGCCTTTCCCGCCGATAAGGACATGACCTGCAAGAACTACACGAGCAGCACGCAGGGTGCCGTGATGCTTGGTCACAATGACCGGCAAGGCTTGCGCGATGACGTGGAATCCCATTCCTGGAATTCGTCGCATCCCTCGCGTGGGCCGGACGGCGGCTGCTCGCAGGCCGACTTACGCTCGACCGGCGGCGACGGGCTGCTTTATTGCTTTGCGGTCAACTAGGTCGCGGGCAAACAGGAAGTCAGCCTGTCCAAGGTGTGCTAGGGTAGGCCCCAGCGCAAATGGGCCGAGCCCGCGGTCGCCATGAAACAAGACATTCGATTTTGCGCGGCAGCGGACGGCGTCAAGCTCGCCTATGCGGTGAGTGGCGAGGGATCGCCGCTGGTGATGTCGGCGACGTGGCTCACGCATCTCGATCACCAGTGGCAAAGTCTTGCTTGGCGTCCCTGGCTCGACGCCTTTTCCCGCGAGCATAAATTGCTGCGCTACGACGCCCGCGGCTGCGGTTTGTCGGATCGGGATGCGGGTGACCTGTCGTTCGAAAACTGGATTCGCGATTTCGAATGCGTTATCGATGCGGCCGCCTTCCGCAAATTCGATCTGCTGGCGACGTGCTGGGGCGGACCGGTCGCCATCGAATACGCCGCCCGGCACCCCAAACGGGTCAACCGTCTCATACTTTACGGCACTTATGCGCGCGGTCGCTTCCGCCGCGATGACCGGCCCAAAGAGATCGAAAAGGCCAAGGTCCTGATTGACCTTACGCGGCTCGGCTGGGGCAAGGAGAACCATGCCTTCATTCAGGTTTGGGCCTCGCAATTTCAGCCGGGCGGCACGCTGGACCATTTGCGCTCCTGGTGCGACCAGCAATGTGCCGCCACCTCGGCCGAAACCGCAGTTCGCCTGCTTGAAATCGGCTGGAACGTGGACGTCAGAGAGGCGGCGCGAAAAATAGAATGCCCGGCTTTGATTTTGCATCCCGCGGGCGACGCCGTGGTACCGGTCGACGAAGGCCGATTGATCGCGAGCCTCATTCCCAATAGCCGCTTTGTTCAGATCGATACCGAGAATCACATGCCGCTCGTCGACGAACCGGCATGGCCGCGCCTGCTCGACGAGATGCAGAAATTTCTCGCCGAGGAGGTCGCGCCTGTCGCCGCCCGCGTTACGCTGCCGCTCGGCGAGCTTACGCCGCGCGAGCGCGCCGTGCTGGACGGCATCGCCGAGGGCCTCGACAATTCAGAGATCGCCGTTTCGCTCGGGCTGTCGGAAAAGACGGTGCGCAACCATATCACCCGCGTGTTCGACAAGATCGGCGTCGAGCACCGCTATCAGGCAATTGTACGTGCCCGTGACGCCGGCCTCGGCATGAATAACCGGCTGGCGCAATTGCCGTAGGGGACATTTGTCCCGGATCGCTGCGCTGAAGAATTTTTGCGTCGGGGCCTGGGCCTCAATACTTCCACGAGCGCGGACTGCAGTCTCCCTGCATACGGCGCGCCCATCGGCGTGCCTGCCAAACGAGAGAGGGGACTGAAATGCCAAAATTCGTGATCGAACGCGACATCGTCGGCGCCGGAAAGCTGCCGAAGCAGGAACTGCAGGCGATTTCGCAGAAATCCTGCGCCGTCCTGCAAAACATGGGCCCGCAAATTCAATGGGTGCAGAGTTTCGTCACCGACGACAAGATCTACTGCGTCTATATCGCGCCGGATGAAGCGGCCGTACGGGCGCACGCCCAGAAAGGCGGATTCCCGGCCAATCGCGTCTCCCGCGTGCGTTCGGTGATCGATCCGACGACGGCGGAAGCGGCCGCTTGAGCCAAACAATCCTCTTGCGGTCGATCCCGCGCGCAGGGCAGGCTTGCGCGCGGGGCCAAGAGGGTCGCCATGCGCTACCAGCTTTATTACTGGCCGGAAATACAGGGCCGCGGCGAGTTCGTGCGCCTCGCGCTGGAGGATGCGGGCGCCGCTTACGACGACGTCGCGCGCAGCAAAGCCGGCATCGATAAAATGATGGCGATGACGAACGGCGGGAGCGACAAGCATCCGCCGTTCGCGCCGCCCTTTCTCAAAGCCGGAAAGCTGGTGATCGCGCAGACCGCCAATATCCTGTTCTATCTCGGCCCGCGTCTGAAACTGAGTCCGCGCGACGAGGCAGGGCGGCTCTGGCTGCACCAGTTGCAGCTGACGGTGACCGACTTTGTCAAGGAGATCCACGATACGCACCACCCGGTCGGCTCCGGGCTCTACTACGAGGACCAGAAGCCGGAGGCGAAACGCTATGCCGAAGGTTTCCTCGACGAGCGCGCGCCGAAATATCTCGGCTATTTCGAGACAGTTCTGAAGAAGAGCGGCGGTCCGTACACGCTGGGGCGCAAACTCACCTACATGGACCTGTCGTTGTTCCAGTTGATCGAAGGGCTGCGCTACGCCTTCCCGAAGGCGATGAAGCGAATCGAGCGCGACGTGCCGCGCGTCGTCACCGTGCGCGACAAGGTGGCGGCGCGCCCGAACATCAAGGCCTATCTCGCGTCACCGCGGCGGATCGCCTTCAACGAGATGGGCATCTTCCGGCATTACCCGGAACTGGATGAGTAGCGCCGCCTTACCCGTGCGCGGGCAGCGGCTTTCCGCCGGCCGTCGCCGGCTTCGAGGCGATCAGCGTGAACGCGATCACGCAGGGCTCTTTGCCCTTGTTCACCCAGTTGTGGATGGTGCCGCGCTGCACCAGCACGTCGCCGGCCTTCAGATGCACGCTGCCGATATCGAGTTCCATGTCGATCTCGCCCGACATTATTACCGCGTAGTCGATCGAATCGGTGCGGTGGTTGCGCGGGGATACGCCGGGCCCGAAGCTGACGATGCGGAACACCGTGCCGTTGTCGATGGTGGTGGCGATGGCCTGGTGCGAGGGATCCTCGCTGCCGTCATTGTTCACCGGGAAGCCGGTGCTCGACCAGATCACCGAGGATTGCGCGCCCGGCCGGGTCGAGATCACATTGGTCACGTTTTCGTCGATCAGCACCTTGGCGCGGCCCTGATCGTCGTGGCCGGTGACGACGCGGCGAATTTTTAGACTCATTGTTCAATTCTCCCTTGGATTTTCATTCCGCGACAAGCGGTTTCTTGTTCGTTTCGTGCCAAAGCAGGAATAGCCCGGAGCCGACCACGATGGCGGAGCCGGCAAGCAAAGGCAGCGTCGGGATGTCGCCCCAGATCAGGAAGCCGAGACCCATCGCCCAAACAAGCGAGAAATAATAGAACGGCCCGACCGCGGCGGGCGGGGCGAGCGACAGCGAGCGCGTCCACCAATACTGGCCGAGCCCGTTGAGCAGTCCGTTCGCCAGCATGGCGGCGAGATCGAGTCCGCTCGCCGAGGTCACGCCGAAGATCGGCATAGCGACGGCGAAGAACGCCATCAGGAACACCATCTGGTACATGGTGAGCGTTTCCGCCGACTCGGTCTGCGTCATGCCGCGCACCGCGGCGGTGACGCTGCCGAACAGAACCGCATTGCCGATGGCGAATAGCGCGCCGACGCGGAAGCTGTCGGCGCCGGGCGCCGCCACCAGCAGCACGCCGAGGAAGCCGGCGGCCAGCGCGCAGGCGCGCGCAGAACCGACTTTTTCCTTGAGCCAGATCGCGGCGAACAGCGTGGCGAACAGCGGCGCGGAGAAATTGATGGCGACGGCGCCGCCGAGCGGCATCAGCGAGAAGGCGATGATGATCAGGCTCTGCGCCACCGCCTGTGTGCCGCTGCGGCCGAGGTGATCGCGCAGGCGCTGCGTGCGGAATACCGTCAGCCCCGTGCGCGGCAGGATCAACACGGCGCAGACGGCGAACGAGCCGACCGAGCGGTAGAACAGCACCTCGGCAAACGAATAGCTGGCCACCTGCCATTTCGCGATCGCCATCGACACCGCGAACATGATGGTGGCGGCGACCATATAGAGGATGCCGCGCGGCACGCGATCGGCGCGCGTGGTGGGCAAACGTTGGCCGAGGCTGTCGGAGGTCACCGGGATGCGGCCTCTAGCGGGATGGGACGTCCCGCCTAGCACGGCGGCCCGCGAGCGGGCAGGGGTAAATCGGAATGGCGGCCCTGCGAAAGCCCGTCCCGAATCGCTACTTGCGCCGCCGCTTGGCCCGCAGCCGCGCCGCGCGGCGTTTTTTCAGGGCCCGCGCCTCGCGCGCCTTCCTGGCCCGCCGCCGGCGGCAGCGGCTGCATTTGCAGTTCGAGCGCCCGATCACGTTCTTCAGGTAGTCGATGCCGTAATCGTAGACGATCTCCTCGTCCGGCTTGATGGCGCGCAGGGTGCGGACGAACACGCGGTGCTTGACGTCGTAGGTTTCCGAATTGGGATTGCAGGAATGGTTGAAGTAGCGCGCGATATTGCTGCGCGGCGAGCCGTCGATGGTCCAGCGGCTGTTGAGCTCGTAGAGGTAGCGGTTGCCGCGGGCCTCGAGAATCTCGGCTTCTTTGGTCTTGAGCAGCGGCCCCTTGTATTCGGCGATCTTCGCCCCCTTGCGGATCGGCCTCGTGGCGAACAGGCCAAGGCCGGTGCGCGAGCGGCCGATACGGAACGGTCTCTTGGGCATTTTCTGGAAATTCGATTCCAATGGAATGAGCGTTGCGGATGCCAGATGGACGCGCGCGCGTCAACGCCAAAAAACTTTGGCCCGGACAAGCCGGGCCAAAGTCACGCGCAACAGGTTTGGCCGGTTTAGTGGCGCCAGCCGCGGTCCCAATGGCAGCGGCCGTGCGGGCCGCGCCAGCGGTGCCGGCCGCAGCCGTCGCGCACCTGGATCACCTGTTCGGTGGCCTTGGATGCGCCCTTAAGCGCCGCGGCCGGCATGGCCTGAGCGCTGAAGGTCATGAACGTGAACACGGCGGCGATTGCTGCAAACAAGGCTAGCTGAACGCGCATGCAGTTTCTCCCTGGCATTTGGTTAGAGCGGGGGCGGACCTGACCACAAGGCGGGAGCATACGCAACGCACCTTGTACACATTTCCGTCATTCAATGACGGCCGCCGCCGCCGGTTCCACGTCCGCGTTCGTTTCTTTTGCGATTCTTTTGCCATTCGTTTTGAACCTTTGCCGGCGCGGCTTCTCCTCCTCATTGCCGCGCGTTCCCGAGCGCGGCATGATCGCGTCATGTCCGCAAACCCCGACCGCTGGCCCGAACTGCCTTATGCCGCGTGGCGGGACACGCACGACACGCTGCATCTGTGGACGCAAGTTGTCGGCAAGATCCGCCTGGCGCTGACGCCCTGGCTGAACCATTCCTGGCACGTCGCGCTCTATGTCACCGCGCGCGGGCTGACGACGTCGCCGATGCCGTGGGCGGGCGGCAGCCTCGCGATCGACTTCGACTTCATCGACCATGTGCTGTGGCTGCGTTTGAGCAACGGCCATTTCCGCCAGGTGGAGCTTAAGCCCGTCAGCGTCGCGGAATTCTACGCCGACGTGCTGATCGCGCTGAAGGAACTCGGCATCGCCGTGCCGATCCGCAGCATGCCCTGCGAGATCGCCGACTGCGTGCCGTTCGATCAGGACACGACGCACAAATCCTATGACGCGGGTTACGCCAACCGCTTCTGGCGCGCGCTGCTCGCCGCGCACGAGGTGCTCGGCCGTTTCCGCACTGGCTTTCTCGGCAAGGCGAGCCCGGTGCATTTCTTCTGGGGCTCGTTCGATCTGGCGGTGACGCGGTTCTCCGGGCGGCGGGCGCCGCGCCACCCCGGCGGCGTGCCGCATTTGCCCAATGCGGTGGCGCAAGAGGCCTATTCGCACGAGGTGTCGAGCGCGGGCTTCTGGCCGGGCTCGCCCGGGCCGGTGGAGTATGCGGCGTTTTATTCCTACGCCTATCCGGCGCCGGAGGGTTTCGCGGCGGCCAAGGTGAAACCCGAGGCGGCGTTTTTCTCCAAGGAGCTTGGCGAATTCATTTTGCCCTACGACGCCGTGCGCAGCGCGCGCGATCCGGATACGACGCTGATGGACTTCCTGCAGAGCACCTACGACGCCGCGGCCGATCTGGCGAAATGGGACCGCAAGGCGCTGGAGTGCGCGATTGGCGAGGCGGGACAGTGCAGGGTGACGTAGAGCGTCTTTGTTTCGCTTGCACACGGCTCGACACTTTCAATTATCAAACAGCCAAGCGGTCGCGCGCCATCGCCCGTATTCTTTGCGGCGCCGGGTACGCCGTCTTCTTTTCTTCTCCCCGGCAAAATGCCAAGAGGACGGAGCGCCGAGCGGCGCACCGGTCTTTCGTCTTGCCGCGTTCCTGTTGCCAAGAACGCGGGCGCCTCTCGGCGCTCCGTCGCGGCGTTTTCCTTGCTGCGCCGTGCCACGCTTTCGGCCCCGGCTCATAGCGGGTCTTTCGGTGTCTTGGCGCCAGGTCGCCTCATCGGCTTGTCGCACATTGGCACCTATTTGGCCGGCCGAGCCGTGCAGCCGTCAGCGAGCTCCTCGCGGGGGACCGTAGTGTCCCCGGGCGGGGCCCCGGCGCAGCCCGAGTGCGGGGTTACGAGCGCCGCCCGCGGGCGCCACACCAACCGACTGCGGTTTCCCGCCGCCGGTCCGCCAAGGGCTTGTGCCGCATCTCCGGCACTTAACCCTTCGCGTGGCTCCATCATCGAGACGTCTTGCGACGACGCCCTCAGCCGAGCCAGGCGAGGGGGAAGATGGAAGGTCAATGTGGCGGAAGTATGGAATATATTCCTAGATCGCGGATTATTTTTGCATTACACTTGGGCCGACGGACAGGGAGGGACGAATGAGCCAAAAGGCCGAATTCCACAATCTGGAAAAACCCGACGACGGCTTGCTGCGCGAGCTCGCCAAAGGCGTGACGACGCGCATTTTCGCCGGCGAGCATGCCATGCTGTCGGTGGTGACGATCGCGCCCAACGCCGAAGGCGTCGTGCATCATCACCCGGAGGAGCAATGGGGCGTTCTGCTCGAAGGCTCTGCGGTGCGCTTCCAGGGCGGCGAGGAGATCGCGGTGAAGAAGGGCGATTTCTGGCGCACGCCCGGCAACGTGCCGCACACCATGCGCGCGGGGCCCGACGGCGCGCGCGTGCTCGACATCTTCTCACCGCCGCGGCCGGAATACAAAAAGCCGGGGAAGGGGTTTGGCAGCGGGGAATAATGGCGGGGACGTGCAGTGTGGTGTGACTCACGGGACGAGTGTATATTGATAGCCATGAGCAAAGAGCAGGTGAAAGCGGTGCTCGACCGCGTGCTGACTTGGCCGAGCGAGCGCCAGGAAGATGCCGCGAAGGTGCTGAGCTTGATGGAGGCGCAGGACTGTAATGCCTACCGGCTCACGGACGCGCAAGTCGAGGAAGTGCGGCGACGGCGTTCCGACCCGAACGCCAAGCGGCTGACGCTCGACGAGTTCAACGAGCGTCTGCGCCGCCTCATCGGCGAATGAAGGTCCGCGAAGCAATCCGGATGATCGAGGACGACGGCTGGTATTTGGTCGAGACGCGCGGCAGTCACAGGCAATTCACGCATCCGACCAAGCCGGGCCGCGTGACGGTCGCAGGGAAGCCGTCCGACGATTTGGCGCCGGGCACACGAAACAGTATTATGAAGCAGGCTGGCCTGAAGGAGCAGCGGTGATGCGCTACGCGATCGTGATCGAGAAGGCGGACGGTAACTATTCGGCCTACGTGCCGGACCTGCCGGGCTGCGTCGCCACGGGTGCGACCGTCGCGGATACCGAGCGCGAAATCCGCGACGCGATCCGTTTCCACATCGACGGCTTGAAGCAGGACGGCCAGTCCGTCCCCGCGCCGACCAGCATCGCCGATTACGTCGAGGCGTAATTTTGTTTGTCATGGCCGGGCTTGTCCCGGCCATCCACGCCTTGCTTCGCGATGCCTGAAAAAAGACGTGGATGCCCGCGACAAGCGCGGGCATGACGACGGAGAGATTCCGACCATGAGTATCAAACCGGGAAAGAAAAACGTCTTTGCCGATCTTGGCCTGCCCAATCCGGAGCAGGAACTGCTGAAGGCGCAGCTGACGCTGCAAATCTACCGGATCGTCAAGGCGCGCAAGCTGATGCAGGCGCAGGCCGGCGTCATTCTCGGCATCAAGCAGTCGCATGTTTCGGCGCTGATGCGCAACCGCGCCGGCAATTTCTCGGTCGGCCGGCTGATGGAATTCCTGACCGCGCTCGGGCAGGACGTGAAGATCACGGTGAAGCCGACGCGGAAGGCGGTGGGGGAGATGGAGGTGGTGATTTCGTAGGGCGCGTTAGCGAAGCGTAACGCGCCGAATTGAGAGAGTTGCGGAATATGCTTCACTATTTCGCCCTACCGGCGCTAAATAGTTGAGGATCTCATGGCCCAGTTAGTCGGTTCAATTGCGCAGATCAGGCGAAATGTTCGAACATTGGCATCGTACGGTAAGAGCAAGAGCAGTCAGGCAAAAAATTTCATTTTCGTCGAATAAAAAATGGCAAGCTGTTCGTTGCGTTGGAAGTCGGCGGCCAGTATTTATTCGCGCCAAGTAAGTTTGTTGGCTATCTCAATAATGATATGCAACACGAGAAAAAGCTCTACCACCGCGATGGTCGGGTAACGAACCGAATTCTCACAGCGCTACTTGGTCCATGCGTAGATGTTAAGCAACGCGGTTATGCCTCTATCGATCAAGCATTCCTTGAGTATTGCAGGAAATTCAACATCGGGCCTTCGAGACATCATCGTTCTCGGCGCTATTGGGTAGTCAAAGGCTGAGCTAGGGATGTGCCGGGCCAATTTAGAATTCCCGAAGAACTGGTGGATCGAAACATATTCGAGGGAGTTAAATCACAAATCACCGTCAATAAATATGAACGAAATGACAAGGCACGAAACGCCTGCATCGAATTTTACGGTTATATCTGCAAAGTCTGTGATTTTGATTTCGAAGATAAGTACGGAGCGATAGGGAAACAGTTCATACACGTCCACCACATTGTGTCTATTGCGAGTATTGGCAAAAGTTACAAGGTCGATCCGAAAAATGACCTCCGACCGGTCTGTCCAAATTGTCACGCAATGTTACATCGAAAAAATCCTCCCTATTCGATCGACGAATTAAAGAAAAAGGTTTCTGCAAATCGCGAGGCCTCTTAAACCTCCCGCTTCATCCTCTCCAGCGCGGCCCGTGTTTCGGGACGCGCACCTCGCGGTGTGCTTCTCAGCATGAAGGCCGGGAGACGTATTCTGGTTCGTCCCCACGAAAGCGGGGCCCCAGGCTCAAGCAGATGCCTTTGTTGTCGCCCTGGATTCCCGCTTACGCGGGAATGACCGGGGAGGGTAACACTGCCCAGGCTTTCCTCGTGCCGCTTTAGTGATATGAGAACGCATCTTTGGCTCATCGCGCGAGAACGCCCATGAACGCCCCCGTCACACCCCCCACCATCCCCCCGTACCACCACTCGCCGCTGTTTCCGCTCGGCCCCGACAAGACGCCGTACCGCAAGCTCGAGGTCGGCGGCGTCAGCGTCGAGAAGGCGATGGGCAAGGACGTGCTGGTGGTCAGCCACGAGGCGCTGCGGGCGCTCGCCGAGGCCGCCTTCACCGACATCAATCATTTGCTGCGCCCGGCGCACTTGAAGCAGCTACGCGCCATTCTCGACGACCCGGAGGCGAGCGCGAACGACAAGTTCGTCGCCTATGATTTCCTGAAAAACGCCAACATCGCCGCCGGCGGCGTGCTGCCGATGTGCCAGGACACCGGCACCGCCATCATCATGGGCAAGAAGGGCCGCCTGGTGTTCAGCGACGGCTCGGACGAGGGCGCGCTGTCGGAAGGCGCGCGCGACGCTTACTTAAAAAAGAACCTGCGCTATTCGCAGCTCGCAGCCCTCTCGATGTTCGAGGAGAAGAACACCAAGAACAACATGCCGGCGCAGGTCGAGATTTACGCCGAGGGCGAGGACGCCTACAAGTTCCTGTTCATCGCCAAGGGCGGCGGCTCGGCCAACAAGTCGTTTCTGTTCCAGGCGACGCCGTCGATCCTCACCCACGACCGCATGCTGGCGTATCTCAAGGAGAAGGTGTTGACCCTCGGCACCGCGGCGTGCCCGCCGTATCATCTGGCGATCGTCATCGGCGGCACGTCCGTCGAGCTCACCATGAAGACGGTGAAGCTCGCCTCGACGCATTATTACGACGAGCTGCCGACCAAGGGCTCAGAGGACGGCCACGCCTTCCGCGATCTGGAGATGGAAAAAGAAGTGCTGAAGATGACGCAGTCGACCGGCGTCGGCGCGCAGTTCGGCGGCAAATATTTCTGCCACGACGTGCGCGTGATCCGGCTGCCGCGCCACGGCGCGTCGCTGCCCATTGGGCTCGGCGTGTCGTGCTCGGCCGACCGCCAGGCGCTCGGCAGGATCACCAAGGACGGCGTCTATCTTGAGCAGCTGGAACATAATCCGGCGCAGTATCTGCCCGACGTCGACCAGGAGAAGCTCGGCGGCGCGGTGGTCAAGGTCGACCTCAACAGACCGATGAAGGAAATCCTGGCGCAGCTCTCCAAATATCCGGTGAAGACGCGGCTGTCGCTCAACGGGCCGATGATCGTCGCCCGCGACCTCGCGCACGCCAAGCTGCGCGAGCGGTTGGAAGCCGGCAAAGGCCTGCCCGACTATTTCAAGAACCATCCGGTCTATTACGCCGGCCCGGCCAAGACGCCGCAGGGCTACGCCTCGGGCGCCTTTGGCCCGACCACCGCGGGGCGCATGGATTCCTATGTCGATCAGTTCCAGGCGGCCGGCGGCTCGATGATCTCGGTCGCCAAGGGCAACCGTTCGCCGCAGGTGCGCGAGGCCTGCAAGAAGCACGGCGGCTTCTATCTCGCTTCCATCGGCGGCTCGGCGGCGAACTTGGCCGAATTCTGCATCAAGAAGGTCGAATGCCAAGAATATCCCGAACTCGGCATGGAAGCGATCTGGCGCATCGAGGTCGAGGACTTCCCCGCCTTCATCGTCATCGACGACAAGGGCAACGACTTCTTCAAGGAATTGAATTTGGGCTAGGCCTGTCCCGGGCGCAGCGCAACGCGAAGTGTTGCGCTGCAGACCCGGGATCGTTCCAATTTCGGTGCTCGTAACGGTCCCGGATCAGCGGTGCACCGTTCGCGCGGCTCACGCTGCACCGCATCGGGGACAGGGAATGCGGCTTCGTCTAAGATGTGCCGAACTATTGTAGGGAGGCCGCCCATGATCACCGCCGTCGTCCAATTCCAACTGCCGGCGCCGGTTTCGCTCGACGAGGCCGCGCGCATGTTCGAGTCGACCGCGCCGAAATACCAGAATCTGCCGGGGCTGGTGCGCAAGTACTATTTGCGTTCGGAAGATGGGCGCACTGCCGGCGGCGTTTACCTGTGGGAGTCGAAGACCGCGGCGGAAAAAGTCTACAGCGGCGAATGGCGCGAGCGCGTCGCCAAGCTCTACGGCAACGCGCCGCAGGTGACGTATTTCGATACGCCGGTGATCGTCGACAATTCCTTGGGCGGCGCCATTACCAAGGCGGCATAAGCGCTACGCGGGCGGTGAACGCCGGTCGTAGTCGGCGACCGTCTATAGCCGCGCCCTTGTTCCACAGGCGCGCCATGACCCTTGTCGAATCGCGGCAACGTGGGCAGCGTCGTGCCCGGGCGTTCTCGGTTGAACGGGGCAATCTACATGGCGAAAACGCGCATTGATTTTGAGGCGCCCGACCTTGCCGCGCGGGCCGAACGCGCCAGCCTGTTCGAGCTTGACCATTTGCCGTTCGGCGTCATCAAGCTCGACCGCGAGGGCACCGTGCAGTTCTACAATTCCACCGAGGCGCGGCTGTCGGGTTATGGCGATATCCCGATCGGCGAAAACCTGTTCGCCATCTCGAACTGTCTGGGCAGCGAGGCGTTCCGCGGTCGGCTCGAACGCGCGATGGCCGACGGCCCGGTCGATCTCGAAATCGGCTGGCCCGGCGACTTCGGCGATCCGGCGCGCGAGTTGCGCATCCGCGTGCAGTCGTCGCGCAGCGGCGGCCTGTGGCTGTTCATCGAGCGGGACGACCCGCTGGCGCAGAAAAAAGCCAGCTGAGCGCGCAACGCGCCGGCCGCTTCAGGGCGCCGGCTGCTTCGGCATGTTCTTGGCGAAGACGCCGAGCGTGATGGCGTGCGCGACATATTGCGCCAGGCAATTGTAGCCGGCCTCGTCGCGCGAGAATTCCGCGCCCACCGGCTCCGGCCCGGTATTTTGCGCCTGGTTGATGATCTGCATCGCCTCGAAAAAGCGAATGACGATCACGTTCTCCTGCGCCGCCAGCTTGCGCAGCGTCTCGCGGATATCGACGTAATGCGGGTCGCGCACCATCTCCTTGGCGAATTGCAGGCCGACCAGCACCACATCGATCTTGTGCGCCTTCAACCAGTCGATCTGGTCCTTGACCGTCGCGGCGAATTCCTCCGTTGCCACGCCTGCGAGCGCGTCATTGGTGCCGACCTGCCAGAGCACCAGGTCTGGCTCGTCGAGCGCGACTTCGTTCTTCATGCGGCCGGCGGCGCTAGCGGCGAGTTCGCCGGAGACGCCGCGGTTGATCATGACGACGTCGATGCCGTGCAGCGCGTGCGCCAGCATGCTTTCGATCAACGAGGTATAACCGCCGCCGTGGGCGCTGACGCGGCCGGGCGCCGCGCCAAACGCGAGAATACGCAAGGTTTTGCGCTGCGCCAGCGCGGCCGCGACGTTGGGCAGCGGCGATAGGTCGGCGCCCGTGTTGGCGCCGGGCTGACAGGCCTTCGACAGCGGCGGCGGCGCGTTTTGCGCCAGCGCCGGTCCGCCGGCGACGAGCGCGCTGACGAGCGCTACGCAGCAGGCGAGGCGGGTCGTGCGCGTTGTCGCGATTCGGCGAGCCATGCGGTGAACGCCATGATCAAGATGCCACAAATTACCACGGCCGTGTCGACGCCGACAGTGCCGCGATAGGTGAAACGGACGATCTGGGCGGTCAAGCTCAACAGCGAGCCGACGCAGAACACGTAAAGCGAGTGGCGCCCGAGCATGGCCAGCCCGCGAATCACGCCTTCGATCGGGTAGTGGACGTAAGGCAGGTCCGCGCACCAGCGGATATAGCGGAAGACGCCGGAAAATACTGCCACCAGCGCCAGGAACTGGATCAGCCGCGCGGGCGTCGCGTAGGTCTTGTCGAGCAGGAAGAACAGCTTGGGGTCCGGCACATTGGTAGGGTCCCACAACCAGTCGAAAATCATCGCGGCGGACGCGGCGATCACCAACGGCAACGCGACGATGCGAAGCCAGAAGATATGGCGGCGCGCCCAGGCGCCGATGCCGCGGTCCTCGCGCGCCAGCGCGAAGCCGAGAACGAATGTAAATTGCCAGGCCAGCGGATTGAAGAACCATGTGCCCGAGACCGGCCAGGTCGGCAGCGTCAGGCGGAAGGCGAGGGCGCAGACATAGAGCGTGGCCGAGGCCGGCAGCAGCAGACTTGGCACGGTGCGGTCGATCAGCGCGAAGAACGGCGCCATCAGCATCAGCACCACATAGAGCGGCAGAATGTCGAAATAACCCAACTGATGGGTGAGCAGAGCAAGCCCGATATGGGTCGGCACCGGATCGTTGAACACGGCGGCGGCGTTGTGCCATTCGAGCAGCAGCGGATTGTCGAACTCGATCGAGGTCAGCGCCAGCATGGCGATCGCCAGCATGGTGATCAGCACTTGCGCCGCGTAGAGCTCGAGCGCGCGGCCGAACAGGCGCAGCATGACGTTGCGCGTCGGCATGGTGCGGCCGCCGCCGTCCGCCATCAGCCGCAGCGACCAGCCGGCCAGGAACACGAATAGATCGGCGGCATCGGAGAAAGAGAAGTTGATCAGCGTGAAATTCGCGTAGACTAGGCCGGGGACGTGGTCGATGAAGATCGTGATCAGCGCGAAGCCGCGCCAGAAGTCCACCGCATTGGGTTGACGCGCCATCGTCAAAACCCGGTGGCGAAGCGCGCCATCACCACGATGATGGCGATCTGCATCACGCCCTGCACCCCGACCACGCGCACGTAAGTGCGCATCCAGCGCTGCAGTTTGGCGGGGTCGGGCGCCGGCTTCTGGATCTCGAAATAGAGCTTGAGGTTCATCGGCAGCAGATAGCCGAGCCCCTGCACGGTGAGCACGCTGACGATGGCGAGCGCGGCGATCACCCACCAGAACTGCGGATAGCCGAGGTCGAGGAAGCCGAGCCGCACCGCCAGAAACCAGCCGGCGGTCGAGGTGATGGCCGACAGCGTCGGCATCAGAATCAGCGTGCGCGGGATGATGCCGGCGATCATGGCGCGCCGGGTGTCGAGCGAGACGCGGCGCAGCACCGGGCCGATCACGAAGCCCATGAACAGGTCGATGCCGGTCCACAGGCTGCCGGCCATGACATGGACGAAATTAAGGAACCACAGGCTGCTGCCGAGGATCGCCACGGCCATCGCCGCCAAGGCGGCAATGGCGGCGGCGATGTAAGCGGGACGCAACGGCGCGGCAATGCGCGCTGGCGGCGTGGCAGTGATCGTATCGGCCAAACGACGCTCCCGTTATCGATCGGGAGCGACGCTAGCGACGGCCGCCCGCAATGCCAAGGCCCGCGTGCGGCGGGCCGCGGCGCACTCAGCGCATCTCGGCGTGTTCGGCGGCCTGTTGCGCGACGGCATAGCCGCCGTTGGAGACCTGGCCACGCAGCTGATTGAACACGAACACGCGGATCGCCGAGGATAGGTTGTTGCCTTGCCGTCCTTGATCGATCTGACGCACCAGTGTCGACAGCTTGGCCTTTTGCGTGCTTGCGATCTCGCGCAGGCCTTCCCAAAATTCGTCTTCGAGCGAGACGCTGGTCTTCTGCCCGTTGCGCACGATCGAGCGTTTGATATTTGCGGAATTCATGATTTCTCCAACGTTATCTACGGCGGGCGGAAAAGCCGTCACCGATTGCAACCGCACCATGAACGAATTTGCGAGAGCGGTATTGAGCGAGATCAAAACCGCGTACCGGGCTGCGTTTCCCGCCTAACACCATCGTCTAAGGGCGACCGCGGCGGGACGCACCGGCCGTGTTTAGTGTTTGTTTTTATTGAGTAATTTACGGACATGGAGGAGGCCATGAATTTCACGCCGGGGCTGACTTTGGCCGACGTCGCATTGCGACGGGCAGCCGACGGAGAAGCGGCGCCGGGTCATTGAGAGTGCGGCCGTTCGGGCGCCCGCGCCCACGCTCAAGATGGAGTCTTGCGGGTATTGGGATCGCCTGTGCCGGGCGACGCCAATTTCGATTCGCGGATCGCCGTGCCACAGTTCAAGCACTCGAAGGTGTCGAAATCTGCCAAGTCTTCCCGAGACTTACTCGCCTGCATGGCGATACCGCAGATCGGGCAATGGCGAATACGGGGACGCGAGTTCACTGTCAAATTTTCATCCGGACGACCTGAGTGTGAATACGAAGTATCCCCAAATACCACCGCTCAGGACTTGATCTAGATCAAATCGGGGCCCTGCCGTCGCGGCTGCGTCGGCGGCTCACGCCCTCACGCCTCTACGGTTTCATGCGCGCACGCGCACCCCGAATGCGCCGGTATGTCGTCGCGGCGGAGCGCGCTCAACATGATTTAGGTCAATGCGCCGTGCGCTCACGGGGCCAAACATCCCACGATGTGGCAGCATGTTTCCACCGCGCCGTTCGACTGCGATCTCGAACTGGCCGTCATCGACGATGACGGTCCGCACGCACTTGTGTTTCCATGCCGTCGCATTCTCAACGGCTGGATGAAAACGGAGACCAAGGAACGGCTGGACGTGCGGCCGACGCATTGGCGCGCATGGCAAGCCGCGCCAGCGTGCCGCTCCGCTTCGCTCCCCTCAAAATCGAGTCCCGCCTGATATTCTTTCCGCCGGCGATTTTTCCCGGGCCATGGGGCGCGGCGGAGGGCCTTATGCCACCCCCCCCCCCCCCGCAGCTATCGGCTGGCCGCAATGAAAGAGGCCGCCCAGCATGGCGGCCTCCCATCGAGTCAAACACGCCAGCCCGGCGCGCACATTTCCCGGCGCGATCAGCAGTGCGCGCACCAGCAGCGGCCACGCGGGCCGCAAACGCGGCGATGGAACGGTCCGCACCAGCGGCCCCAATACGGACCGCAAGCGGCTTTTTCGATCGGCGTGAAGTTCTTGGCATGCGTCGTAATGTCCGCGGCGCCACGCGAGGTTTGCGCGTCGGCCTTGAAGGCCACCGCGCCCGATACCAGCATCGCCGCCGCAGCGACGAAAGTGATCACCAGCTTGCGCATTGCTTGCTCTCCCTGTTGCGCTCATTGTCCGTGACTCGAAGCGCGTGGATTCCGCCCCTGGACGGGAAAAAAAGCCAGTAAAAAATTTTTAATGGTGCGGGCGCCACCAGCCGGCCGTGCATGATGCAGCGCAAACTAAAGCGCATACATGCCACAGCCCGCCGAGAACGGCCGCGGCAAAATTCAAATTCGCCGGAATTCGTTCAGCGGCAGAAGCCGCCCGATGCGGCGGCCTCTTGCGTCACAATCGCCCGGTCAATCGAGGGCGAATGTCATGTCGTGCATCTTCAACCCCGGCAGGGCTTTCGCGTCCGCCTGCAGTTGCAGAACATTCACGCTGGCGCTCGGGACCGCACCGGCATTCGCGCCGGTGGTCGGAACCACGCTTTTCACGCCGACCACGAACAGGAAAACCGCAGCGACGGCGATGGCATGATGCAGTGCACGCATGGTGACACCTCCTTTGAAAACAACACGTCGCGGCGCAGTCTTGTGCGGCGCACCAAAAAGTCATTGATGCCGATCAAAACCCGGCAAATTTGGATAACGGCGATAATCCCGGACGCAAAGGCGCGGCGGCGCGGTCTTAGAACGATCGCCCCTGCAGATGTTGGTTGAACGTCGCGCAAATGCAGCGCGCCGCGGTCACCTCGCCGCGCGCGTCGTCGACGATGATGCAGACCGCCCAGTTGGCGGCGCGCAAATGTGCGGCCTCGGCCAGCGCCACCTGCAACGCCAAATGGCGCGTCGTATAGGGGCCGGCCACGCGGCTTTCAAGATCGAGCATCCAGCCGCCGGAGTCAGACGGATAAACGCGATACGGCACACAGGCCATGACACGTCACCTTGACGTCAGACGTCAAAACATGCCCCGGCCCCGCGTGTCGTCCTTTCGTGTGAAAAATATATACGCCGGAAGGGGTAAAAAAATGGCTCAACGTCAAACGCTTGCGCATGACTGACCGGTAGCAATCGAAGGTGCGGTATTTAGATACGGCCTTTCAATGGCACAAAAACTTCACGGCGGAAATGGAAGAGGCCGCCAACTGCGGCGGCCCCTCATAAATTGCACACGGTATTGGGATTACGAGGCGTAGAACCACAAAGCGACGACGGAGAGCACGAGCAGGCCACCACCCGCCAGCAGGGCATACATCATCGCGTGATCGTGAGTTTGCGTCTGTGTTGTCATTGGATTTGCTCCTTGGGCCCTAGCTGCACCTGAGCAGCGTTTAGACTTTAGTCGTAGGTTAATATTTTCGACCTTGAGCCAGATCAAAAAGGGACATTCAAATTTGCAAGATGACGCCGTCGGCTTTTGGCAGCTCCGGCTTTAATAAATTTTTGCCGATCGAAAAAACGGTTATGTGCGCTTTTGGACACAACATGAATATGGCATCCTGTAACTAATTACCGCGTAGAACAAAATGGAAACCGGCACGTCGGGCCGGTCGCAGTCCGAAATAGGCCGCTGGTGGTAAAAACGGCCGGCCCTTTCGATCCGGAGGAGAGTTATCAGGACTTGGCCGACCACAATGGCGATCTTTTTGCGGAAGGCGAAGTGCCGCGCTGAAATGACGCGAGCTATAAAAGAACTGATTGGCGACGACGAAAAATGAAAGAGGCCGCCAACTGAGGCGGCCTATCTGCGGGAAATTTGGTTCCCTCGCCGATTGAGGAAGATAATAACGCCGAATATGGCCACAAATAGCGGCATCCAATACTGAAAGCTCGCACCGAAAATATAAAAATCAGTGACAATCCAATCGAGAAACGTTTGCATACGGAGTCCGCCCGATACCTATTCTACCCTTTGAATGTTGTGTTGCAATATTTTGAAAAGGGACCACTCCAAAATTCAAATGCGACCACTCAGGTTTTTAGGGGTCGAAAGGGGCCAGTGCCGGTCGCCAACTGAGGCGGCCCGTGAGTCAGAACACGTAACGCCATGCGAGCAGTATAACGACAATCATGATCACGATCGTTGCCGTCATTTGACCGGCGGCGCTGTGGAGAAAGCCACCGTGTTTCGGGTTGCTGGTTTGCATTGTCATAGCTACCTCCTTGGCTGAAAACGCTCCGTTTCCACTTCGATAGTTTCGACGTTGTGGCATCGCGCGCAGCGATAAGTCTGTTGCTCCGGATAAGAGCCGATGCGCGGGATGGTGTTGATCAGTTTCATAGGCTCGCCGCAGCAGAAGCGCGCGATTACATGCCCGGGTTCGTATTCGGGTTGTTCAGCGGCAGCCATGCCGTTAAGTAAGACTAAAGTCTATATGCTTCAATACGGATGTCTGAGACCTCATCAAAAGGAACCACTCAAAACGGCCCGGATGGAAAGTTGCTAGTATTTAGATACCGAAAAGAACGTATTGCGAACTGAGAACAAATAGTGTACATTGCTGTTTCAGTCGATTCCGGCGGCGCGGGCCAGCGGCCTTCGTTGTCGGTGGGGAAATTCCCGGCCATATAGGAGCGCAACGATGAGTCAGCCCGCCCTGCGTATCGTCGAAGGATCGTCCATGGACAAGTCGAAAGCCCTGACCGCCGCGCTCAGCCAGATCGAGCGTCAGTTCGGCAAGGGCTCGATCATGCGGCTCGGCAAGAACGACAAATCCATGGATGTGGAAACCATCTCCACCGGCTCGCTCGGGCTCGATATCGCGCTCGGCGTCGGCGGCCTGCCGCGCGGCCGGGTGGTGGAAATCTACGGGCCGGAATCCTCAGGAAAAACCACGCTGGCGCTGCACACCATCGCCGAAGCCCAGAAGCTCGGCGGCATCTGCGCCTTCGTCGACGCCGAGCATGCGCTCGATCCGGTCTATGCCCGCAAGCTCGGGGTCAATGTCGACGACCTCCTGATCTCGCAGCCGGACGCCGGCGAGCAGGCGCTGGAAATCGCCGACACGCTGGTGCGCTCGGGCGCGGTCGACGTGCTGGTGGTCGATTCGGTCGCGGCGCTGGTGCCGCGCTCGGAGCTCGAAGGCGAGATGGGCGACGTGCAGCCGGGCTCGCAGGCGCGGCTGATGAGCCAGGCGCTGCGTAAGTTGACCGCCTCGATCTCGAAATCGCGCACCATGGTCATTTTCATCAACCAGATCCGCATGAAGATTGGGGTGATGTACGGCTCGCCGGAGACCACCTCGGGCGGCAACGCGCTGAAATTCTACGCCTCCGTGCGCCTTGACATCCGCCGCATCGGCGCCATCAAGGAGCGCGACGAGGTGGTCGGCAACCAGACCCGGGTCAAGGTGGTCAAGAACAAGCTCGCCCCGCCGTTCAAGCAGGTCGAGTTCGACATCATGTACGGCGAGGGCGTCTCCAAGGTCGGCGAGCTGATCGATCTCGGCGTCAAAGCCGGCGTGGTGGAGAAGTCGGGCGCCTGGTTCTCCTATGACAGCCAGCGCATCGGCCAGGGCCGCGAGAACGCCAAGCAATTCCTCAAGGATAATCCCGACATGGCCGCCAAGATCGAGGCGCAGGTGCGCCAGAACTCCGGCATCGTCGCCGAGGCGATCCTGGCCGGCGAGGGCGAGAAGGACGACGACGGCGACGAGGCCGCGGAGGCCTGAACACAGCCAACCGTTCATCCCCGCGAAAGCGGGGATCCAGAGTCAAGGTTGAGTGAGCCAAGATCTGGATTCCCGCTTGCGCAGGAATGAACGGGAAGGGCTGTTTGTAAGGCGCTGCGGCGGCGCCAGTATCTTCGCCGCACCAATCGGTACTGCGTATCAGGTAACGCGTCAGCATTCGCCCCCGTCGGCACCCGGCTGCGTAAAGCGGCCGCCACCGAGGACGGGGGCGAGGGCGTTTTCTGATCCCTCCCCGCAACGCGGGGTGGGTGGCCGCTCGCAGTAGCGAGCGGTCGGGTGGGGTGGCGTAAGCTGCAATACCGAGCTTCGCCAATGCCCCTCATCCGGCACGGACCTTTGGTCCTCACCACCTTCTCTCCGCTCCGCAGGGAGAAGGAAGATACCCTTCCTGGACTTACCCCACCCCCGTCGCTAAATAGGCCCCGAAACATCAAGCCGGGCGGGGATTTAGCGTTCCCGCCCAAGTTTTGCAGGGGACGGCGGGCGAACCGACATGAGCGGCGTCAACGATATCCGCAAAAGCTTCCTGGATTTCTTCAAGCGCAACGACCACCAGGTCGTGGCGTCGTCCTCGCTCGTGCCGCGCAACGACCCGACGCTGATGTTCACCAATGCCGGCATGGTGCAGTTCAAGAACGTTTTCACCGGCGTCGAGAAGCTGCCTTACGTGCGCGCCGTCACCGCGCAGAAATGCGTGCGCGCCGGCGGCAAGCACAACGACCTCGACAATGTCGGCTACACCGCGCGTCACCACACCTTTTTCGAGATGCTCGGCAACTTCTCGTTCGGCGACTATTTCAAGGAACGCGCCATCGCGCTCGCCTGGGAATTGATCACCAAGGATTACGCGATCTCGCCCGAGAAGCTCCTGGTCACCGTCTATATCGACGACGACGACGCCTTCAATCTGTGGAAGAAGATCGCCGGCCTGCCGGACCGCAAAATCCTGCGCATCGCCGGCAGCGACAATTTCTGGTCAATGGGCGACACCGGCCCCTGCGGGCCGTGCGCCGAAATCTTCTACGACCACGGCGACCACATTCCCGGCGGCCCGCCCGGCTCGGCCGAGGCCGACGGCGACCGCTTCATCGAGATCTGGAACCTGGTGTTCATGCAATATGAACAGCAGGCGTCGGGCAAACGCATCGACCTGCCGCGCCCCTCGATCGACACCGGCATGGGGCTCGAGCGCATCGCCGCGGTGCTGCAGGGCACGCACGACAATTACGCCATCGACCTGTTTGCTAATCTGATCCAGCACATCGCCGAGCTGACCAAGGTCGGCGCGCACGGCCCGCACAAGGCCTCGCACCGGGTGATCGCCGATCACCTGCGCGCCTCGGCCTTCCTGATCGCCGACGGCGTGCTGCCCTCGAACGAGGGCCGCGGTTACGTGCTTCGCCGCATCATGCGGCGCGCCATGCGCCACGCCGAACTGCTCGGCGCCAAGGACCCGCTGATGTGGAAGCTCGTCCCCGCGCTCACCCGCGAGATGGGTCAGGCCTATCCCGAACTCACCCGCGCCGAGGCGTTAATCACCGAGACGCTCAAGCTCGAAGAGACGCGGTTCCGCGCCACGCTGGAGCGTGGCCTCGCCATCCTCGACGAGAAGAGCGCCGGCCTGAAGAAGGGCGCCATGCTCGACGGCGAGACGGCCTTCACGCTCTACGACACCTACGGCTTCCCGCTCGACCTGACGCAGGACGCGCTGCGCGCGCGCGGCATCGGCGTCGATCTTGCAGCGTTTAACGACGCCATGGAGCGCCAGCGCGAAAAGGCGCGCGCCTCCTGGGCGGGCTCGGGGGACGCGGCGCAAGAAACCGTCTGGTTCGGCCTGCGCGAGAAAGTCGGCGCCACCGAATTCCTCGGCTACGAGACCGAGAGCGCCGAAGGCGTCGTCGTCGCGCTGGTCAAGGACGGCAAGGCCGTCGGCGAGTTGAAAAAGGGCGACAGCGGTGCGGCGGTGATGAACCAGACGCCGTTTTACGGCGAAAGCGGCGGCCAGGTCGGCGACACCGGCGAGATGCGCCGCGAGGGTGTGCGCCTTGCCGTCACCGACACGCAGAAAAAGGCCGGCGATCTGTTCGCGCACATGGTCAAGGTGGATGAGGGCGCGGTCAAAGTCGGCGACCCGCTGCTGCTCGAAGTCGATCACGCGCGCCGGGCCGCCATTAGGCAGAACCATTCCGCTACTCACCTTTTGCACGAGGCGCTGCGCCAGGTGCTCGGCGACCATGTAGCGCAGAAGGGCTCGCTGGTCGCGCCCGACCGGCTGCGCTTCGACTTCTCGCACCCCAAGCCGATCACGCCGGCCGAACTCGAGCGCGTCGAGGACATCGCCAACGATATCGTGCTGCAGAATGCAACCGTCACCACCCGGCTGATGGCGCTGGACGACGCGCGGGCCTCCGGCGCGCGGGCGCTGTTCGGCGAGAAATACGGCGACGAGGTGCGCGTGGTGGCGATGGGCGAGGGAAGCGGCAACACGCTCGGCTGGTCGGTCGAATTGTGCGGCGGCACGCATGTGAAACGCACGGGCGACATCGGCCTGATCAACGGCCTTACCGATTCAGGCGTTGCCGCCGGCGTGCGCCGCCTTGAGGCGCTCACCGGAAAAGTGGCGCGCAAATCCGCCGACCATCAGGTGCAGATCGCCAAGGCGGCGGCGGCCGAACTCAAAACCCCGGTCGAGGAGATCCCGGCGCGCATCGCGTCGCTCATCGACGAGCGCAAGAAGCTCGAACGCGAGCTCACCGATGCGCGGAAAAAACTCGCCATGGGCGGCGGCGGTGTGGCCAAGAGCGCCGCCGACGGCGTGCGCCAGGTCAACGGCGTGAAATTTATCGCGCGATCGGTCACCGGCATCGAATTGAAGGATCTGCGCAGCCTCGCTGATGAGGGCAAGAAGCAGGTCGGCTCCGGCATCGTCGCCATTGTCGGCCTTAGCGCCGACGGCAAGGCCGGCATTGTGGTCGCCGTCACCGAGGATCTGATCAAGCGCTTCAACGCGGTCGATCTGGTGAAAAAAGGCGCCGAAGTACTCGGCGGCAAGGGCGGCGGCGGCCGCCCCGACATGGCGCAAGCCGGCGGCCCCGACGGTTCCAAGGCGGAACAAGCGTTGCAGGCGATTGAACAGGCGCTCGGCGGCTAGCCGAGACTGTAGTTCGAGCTTCCGCGTGGACGATGGTCGAATTAGTCTTGGCCCTATGGCCGAACTCCATTTCACCAGTTGGCTGCGTGAAATCGTGCCCAACGGTCCGTTGACCGCCGGCGGCGACACCGTCGGCGCCGCATTGTCGCAAGTATTTAGGGAAATACCGCATGTGCGCGGCTACGTGCTCGACGAGCGCGGGCAATTGCGCAAGCACGTCTGCATCTTCGCCGACGGCAAGCGCTTGCCGCGCGAGGCGGCGTTGAACCAAAGCATCCGCCCGGATTCCAAGCTTTACGTCATGCAAGCCTTGTCAGGAGGCTGATCGATGTCTGAGTGCATGTTGGTCGCGACGCGCAAGGGCTTGCTCCAGCTCGCGCATAAAAACGGCGGTTGGAGCATTGCGCGCCTGAGCTTCCCCGGCATTGCGGTAACGGCCGCACTGCACGACGCGCGCGACAACACGCTTTACGCCATGCTCAAGCACGGCCATTTCGGCAGCAAGCTGCATCGCTCGGACGACGATGGCCAAACATGGGCGGAGCTGCCGGCGCCGGCCTTTCCGGCCGACGCGGCGGGAGCGCCGACGCTGTTTCAAATTTGGACGCTTGAGACCGGCGGCGCCGCCGAGCCGGGCCGGCTGTGGGCCGGTGCGCTGCCGGCCGGCCTGTTCCGGTCAGATGATCGCGGCGAGCATTGGCAACAGGTGAGTACGCTATGGAACGTGCCGGAGCGCGAGAAATGGTTCGGCGGCGGCTATGACGATGCCGGCATCCACACCGTCTCGCCCGATCCGCGCGACCCGAGCCGCGTGTTCGTCGCCATCTCCTGTGGCGGCGTATGGGATTCGGCCAACGCCGGCGAAAGCTGGACCTTGCGCGGCGATGGGCTGGTCGCGGCCTATATGCCGCCGGAACTGGCCGGGCAGAAGGAGACGCAGGACCCGCACCGCGTGGTGCGCTGCGCCGCCGCCCCCGACACGATGTGGATGCAGCACCATTGCGGCATTTTCCGCTCGACCGATGCCGGCGCCAGCTGGACGCCGCTCAAATTGCCGATTGACGATTTCGGCTTCGCGGTCGCCGCCGATCCGGGCGACCCGCTCACCGCCTGGTTCGTCCCCGCCATCAAGGACGAGCTGCGCGTGCCGCGCGACGGCGCGCTGGCGGTGACGCGCACGCGCGACGGCGGCAAGACCTGGGAAAGCTTCCGCGATGGCCTGCCGCAGCGCGACGCCTTCGACCTCATCTACCGCCACGGCCTCGACGTCGATGCCGCCGGCACCCAGCTTGCCATGGGCTCGACCACCGGCAGCCTGTGGGTGAGCAACAATGCCGGGGAGGGCTGGCAACTGGTGAACGCCCACCTGCCGCCGATCTATGCCGTGCGGCTCTATTAGGCCGATTGATCGAGCGCAAAGCGGCGAACGGCCCGGAATGGTCTAATATTGCCTCGATTCCTACGAGGCCGTCCTGCCATGTCACGCGATAGGGTGAAGGAACTGCGCCACCGCGTCTACCTGGTCCTCGAACAAGGGCTGGTCGGCGACAGCTTGAGCATTGCCGTCGATCGCGCGTTGGTGCTGCTGATCCTGATCAACCTCATCGCGGTCGCGCTCGAATCGGTACCGGAGTTCGGCACCCGCTATGCCGTCGGTTTCGTCGTCATCGAAATCTTTTCGCTTGTCGTGTTTTCGGTCGAATATGTCTTGCGGCTGTGGGCGGCGGTTGAGCACGGGCCAAACCGCCATCTCAGCGCGCTCCGTGCGCGGCTCAAATACGCGCTGAGCCCGAGCGGCATCATCGATCTGATCGCGGTGCTGCCGTTCTGGTTCGCGCTGGTGCTGCCCGACGACCTGCGGCTGCTCGTCGTTTTTCGCATCGTGCGCTTCTTCAAGATCGCGCGCTATTCGCCGGCGATGCGCTCACTGCTCGACGTGCTCTATCGCGAGCGCCGCGCGCTGTTCGGCTGCCTGGTCATCACTTTGGGCACGTCATTGGTCGCCGCCGCCTTGATGCATCTTGCCGAGAGCAAAGTGCAGCCGGACAAGCTCGGCACCATTCCCGACGCGTTGTGGTGGGCGATTGTCACCGTCGGCACCATCGGTTACGGCGACGTGGTGCCGATCACCGCGCTCGGCAAACTGATCGCCACCGCCACCATCTTTGCCGGGCTGATCATGATGGCGCTGCCGATCGGCATCATCGCCACCGCCTTTGCCGAGCAGATCCATCGGCGCGATTTCATCGTCACCTGGAGCATGATCGCGCGTGTGCCGCTGTTCGCCGAACTCGACGCCGCCGCCATCTCCGACATCATGGAGCTGCTGCGCGCGCAGGTCGTGGAGACGGACGAAGTGATCGTGCGCGCCGGCGATCCGGCCCATTCGATGTATTTCATCGCCGCCGGCGAGGTCGAGGTGGCGCTCAAGAACAAGCACGTCCGCCTTGGCGTCGGCCAGTTCTTCGGCGAGGTGGCGGTACTGCGCCGCGCCCGCCGTTCGGCCACCGCGACCGCGCTCACGCGCACGAATTTGCTGGTGCTCTCCGCCCAGGATCTGCACGCGCTGATGCAGCGAGATCCGCGCATCGCCAAGCACATCAATGACGTGGTGGAGAAGCGCGTCGGCCACGACCGGGTGTCGCCTGTAGGCGACATTGTGACGGAGGAGATTAAGTAGACTTTCTTATCCCTCCCCCGCTTGCGCGGGAGGGAGTAGCGCGCTTACGCCATCGCCTTCTTCAGGTTCTCGTCGACCTTGTCGAGGAAGCCTGTGGTCGAAAGCCACTTCTGGTTGGGCCCGATCAGCGACGCCAAGTCCTTGGTCATAAAGCCGGCCTCGACCGTGTCGACGCAGATCTTCTCCAGCGTCGAGGCGAATTTCGCCAGCGCGGCATTGTTGTCGAGCTTGGCGCGATGGGCGAGGCCGCGCGTCCAGGCGAAGATCGACGCGATCGAGTTGGTCGAGGTCTCCTGGTCCTTCTGGTGCTGGCGGTAGTGGCGCGTGACGGTGCCGTGTGCGGCTTCCGCTTCGACCACCTTGCCGTCCGGCGTGGTCAGCACCGAGGTCATCAGGCCGAGCGAGCCGAAGCCCTGCGCCACGACGTCCGACTGCACGTCGCCGTCGTAGTTCTTGCAGGCCCAGACATAGCCGCCTTCCCACTTCATGGCGGCGGCCACCATGTCGTCGATCAGGCGATGCTCGTAGGTGATCTTCTTCTTGTCGAACTCGGCCTTGAACTCGGCGTCGAAGATCTGCTGGAACAGCTCCATGAAGCGGCCGTCATATTGCTTCAGGATGGTGTTCTTGGTCGACAGATAGAGCGGATAGCCGCGGCTAAGCGCGTAGTTCATCGAGGCGCGGGCGAAATCGCGGATCGAATCGTCGAGATTGTACATCGCCATGACGACGCCCGAGCCCGGCGCCTTGAATACTTCGCGGTCGATCACTTTGCCGTCGGCGCCGACAAACTTGAGGCTGAGCGTGCCCGCGTTTGGGAATTTGAAATCGGTGGCGCGGTACTGGTCGCCGTAGGCGTGGCGGCCGATGATGATCGGCTTGGTCCAGCCCGGCACCAGACGCGGCACGTTCTTGCAGATGATCGGTTCGCGGAAGATGACGCCGCCGAGGATGTTGCGGATGGTGCCGTTGGGAGAGCGCCACATTTCCTTGAGGCCGAATTCTTTTACGCGGTCTTCGTCCGGCGTGATGGTGGCGCATTTGACCGCGACGCCGACCTGCTTGGTCATCTCGGCCGCATCGATGGTGATCTGGTCGTTGGTTTCGTCGCGTTTTTCGATGCTCAGATCGTAATAGAGCAGGTCGATATCGAGATAGGGGTGGATCAGCTTGTCTTTAATGAGCTGCCAAATGATGCGGGTCATCTCGTCGCCGTCCATTTCGACGACGGGGTTTGCTACCTTGATCTTCGCCATTTTAAGGAACCACCTTTTGAGAGCGGGCGCACCGGCAGCGGTCGTCGGACTTGCTCGGGCATTGTTGCCACGACCGGCGACGGGGGCACGCCCCGGCTTAAGCGCGCCAAGTCACGGCGAGAAGGCGGTGCTGCCGCCCGGACTGTCGTCCCGCTCGATGAGCTCGTCATCGAGCGAGTCATGGCCTCGGAGGCGTCCGCCGCCGGCGGACTTAAGCGTCAGAGCGCGGCGATCGCGGCGTTCAGCGTAGCGCTCGGTCTCATAGCGGCCGATGCCTTGGCAGAATCGGGCAGGAAGTAACCGCCGACGTCAACCGGCTTGCCTTGCGCGCCGATCAGTTCGGCATTGATCTTGGCCTCGTTTTTGGCGAGCGTCTCGGCCAGCGGCTTGAAGCGGGCTTGCAGCTCCGCGTCCTTGGTCTGCGCGGCCAGAGCCTGAGCCCAGTACAGGGCGAGGTAGAAATGGCTGCCACGATTGTCGATTTCGCCGACTTTGCGTGCAGGATTGCGGTTGAACTCGAGGAACTTGCCGATGGCCGTGTCGAGCGTCTCGGCGAGAACCTGTGCCTTGGCGTTCTTGTAGGTCTGCGCCAGATGTTCGAGCGACGCGCCGAGGGCGAGGAACTCGCCGAGCGAATCCCAGCGCAGATAACCCTCTTCCTGGAACTGCTGCACGTGTTTGGGCGCCGAGCCGCCTGCACCGGTCTCGAAAAGGCCGCCGCCCGCCAACAGCGGAACGATCGACAGCATCTTGGAGGAGGTGCCGAGCTCCATGATCGGAAACAGGTCGGTCAGATAATCACGCAGCACGTTGCCGGTGACGGAGATCGTGTCCTGCCCCTTGCGGATGCGCTCGAGCGAAAACTTGATCGCTTCGACCGGCGGCAGAATGCGGATGTCGAGCCCCGAAGTATCCTGATCCTTCAGGTATTTTTCGACCTTGGCGATGACCTGCGCATCGTGCGCGCGCTTGGCGTCAAGCCAGAACACCGCCGGGGTGCCGGTGAGGCGCGCGCGGCGCACGCCGAGCTTGACCCAGTCCTGGATCGGCGCGTCCTTGGCCTCGCACATGCGGAAGATGTCGCCGGTCTCGACCGGACGCTCCAGCAGCACCTTGCCGTCATCGGCGACGACGCGGACCGTTCCGTTCGCGGGAATTTCGAACGTCTTGTCGTGCGAGCCGTATTCCTCGGCCTTCTGCGCCATCAACCCGACGTTGGGGACCGAGCCCATGGTCTTGGGATCGAACGCGCCGTGGGCCTTGCAGTCCTCGATGGTCGCCTGATACAACGTCGCGTAGGCGCGATCCGGGATCACGGCCTTGATGTCGTGCAGCTTGCCGTCGGCGCCCCACATGCGGCCGCCTTCGCGGATCATCGCCGGCATCGAAGCATCGACGATGATGTCGCTGGGTACGTGCAGGCAGGTGATGCCCTTGTCGGAATTGACCATCGCGAGGCCGGGCCGTTTCGCGTACTCAGCCGCGATGTCGTCCTTAATCGCTTTCTTCTCGGCTTCCGGCAGAGTCTCGATCTTCGTCAAGAGATCTCCGAAGCCGTTGTTGAGATTGACGCCGAGGCGCTTCAGCGTGGCGGCATGCTTTTCGATCACATCTTTGAAGAATACGGAAACGACATGGCCGAACACGATCGGATCGGCGATCTTCATCATGGTCGCCTTCACGTGCAGTGAGAACAGCACGCCTTCCTTCTTGGCGGCTTCGATCTGCTCGGCATAGAAGGCGCGCAGCGCCTTGCGGCTCATCACCGCCGCATCGATGATCTCGCCGGCCTCAAGCGCCGTCTTTGCCTTCAGCACCGTGACGGCGCCGTCGGCGCCGACCAGCTCGATGCGGGCGTTGGTCGCCGACGCGAGGGTGGTCGCGATTTCCGAGCCGTAGTAATCGCCGGCCGGCATGTACGCGACATGCGATTTGGAGTTAGAAGACCAGGCGCCCATCTTGTGCGGATTGGTGCGAGCGTATTGCTTGACGGCGCCGGCCGCGCGGCGGTCGGAATTGCCCTCGCGCAATACCGGGTTGACGACGCTGCCGAAAATCTTGGCGTAGCGAGACTTGATGTCCTTCTCGGCTTCCGTCGCGGCGTTATCCGGATAGTCCGGAACGTCGTAGCCCTTGCCTTGCAGTTCCTTGATCGCGGCCTTGAGCTGCGGGATCGAGGCGGAGATGTTGGGCAGCTTGATGATGTTGGCCTCGGGCCTCATCGCGAGCGCGCCGAGTTCGGCGAGTTCGTCGTCGATTCGTTGCGCAGGGGTGAGCTTCTCGGGGAAATTGGCGAGGATGCGACCGGCCAGCGAGATGTCCTTCAGCTTCACGGACACACCCGCCGCGCCCACGAAGGCTTCGACGATCGGCAGGAGGGAATAGGTCGCGAGCGCCGGGGCTTCATCGACCTTTGTCCACATGATTTCGAGATCTGGCATGCTTATACCTCTGGTCGCCGTGTTTGTTTGGGCCGACCGGAAACTGAACATTGATGGGCGCGGTGGAATGGCTTCTCCCCCGGGCCGTCAAATGAATTGTTCTCGGCGCGGGCAGCAGGAAGCGGTCGCCGGCGGGCGAGCCTATAGCACCGCCATTAGGGGGAGGCAAAGCACGGAAAAATACATAGGTGCGTTACGCTGCTGGGACCGAAGTCGGCGGCGCCGGCCCAAAACGAAAGGAAAGTCGACGGTTTCCCACGGCGCCCGCGCGGTGGTAACGAGCACCGGTCTGGAGGATGAAGTGTCATGCCGGGGGCCGGCACCGACAAAACCAAACGCTGGATTGAGCAGCCGGCGCCGATCGTGGTCCTAGTCGAGCCGCAGCTCGGCGAGAACATCGGCGCGGCGGCGCGCGCCATGGCTAATTTCGGCTTGTCGCGGCTGCGGCTGGTCAAGCCTGTGCAGGGCTGGCCGAACGAGAAGGCGCGAAGTCATGGCGGCGGGCGCCGACCGCGTACTCGATGGCGCGCAGCTTTATGACAGCCTGGCGGACGCCATCGGCGATTGTACTTTCGTAGTGGCGGCGACCGCGCGCAATCACGATCAGGCGAAACCTGTGGTCGGCGCGGCGGAAGCGGCAGCCGAGATGGCGCCTCACGTGGTGGCCGGGGAAAATGTCGCGGTGGTATTTGGGCGCGAGCGCAACGGACTGGAAAACCACGAGGTGGCGCGCGCCGACCGCATCCTGACGCTGCCCGTCAATCCGGCCTTCGCCTCGCTTAATCTGGCGCAAGCGGTAGTGATCGTCGGCTACGAATGGTTCAAGCAGCAGGGCGGCGAACTGCCGTTCTCGATCCCGCAGAAATCGCCGCCGGCGGCCAAGCAGCAGCTCGACGCGTTCTTTGCCGACTTGGAGCGCGAACTCGACGCGGTCGAATTTTTCCGCCCCGAGGAGAAGCGCGGAACCATGGGCGTCAACCTGCGCAATATTTTCCAGCGCATGCAGCCGTCGCAGCAGGACGTGCGCACTTTGCATGGCGTGATCACGGCCATCGCGCAGGGGCGCAAAGGTCCGGCGCGGGGCGGCGTGCTCGACGGCGCCGGCGCGGACAAGCTGCGCGCGCTCTTGGCCGAACACGGCGCCGGCCGCGCGCCCTCCGAGCGCACGCCATTGCGCGGCCTGCCGCGGCTATTGCGGCGCAATCCGACCGAGGCCGAACGCGCCTTGTGGCCGGCGCTGGTCAACGACCGGCGCTTTGCCGGCCGCGGCTTCAAGCGGCAGGTGCCGATCGGCCCGCATATCGCCGATTTCGTGTCGTTTCCGCTCAAATGCGTTATCGATCTGGTGCCGGCGGCGGATGAGGCGGCCACGCGCTTAAGCGCCGACAGACGGGCGTGGCTGGAGGCGCATGGCTACCGGGTAGTCGAGGTGAGGGCGGCTGAGGTGGAGCGGGACGTCGCGAAAGTGCTCGATGACCTTGCTGAGGTCGTATCAGCCCTTTAGCGCTTTCACCTGCGCCGCGATGCCGTCGCGCAGGTAGCCGACATCGCCGCCGACAGTGACAAAGCGAAAGCCGCGCTTGGCCATGGCCAGCGCGCGCTCGGCGCCGTTGCAGTAGATGCCGGGAATCTTGCCGGCCTTTTTCGCCGCCGCGCAGATATGGTCGATGGCGCGCTCGACTTCGGGCGCCGTCACGTCCTGCGCCTTGCCGACGCTCAGCATGGTCGACAGGTCATAGGGGCCGATGAACAGCGCATCGATGCCGGACGTCGCGGCAATGCTGTCGACCTGCGCCAGCGCCATCGGCGTCTCGATCATTGCCATGGTCAGCGTGCCGTCATTGGCCTCGCGCAGATAATCGACGGTCGCGGTCTTGCCTTGCAGCGTCATGGCGCGCTGCGGGCCCCAACTGCGCTCGCCGAGCGGCGGAAACTTAGCCGCCGCGGCGAATCTTTGGGCATCGCCAACGCTGTTGATCATCGGCGCGATGATCGCCTCGGCGCCGAAGTCGAGCGCGCGCGAGACGAAGGCAAAATCGCTGAGCGGCACCCGCACCACCGGCGACGCGCCCGCGTGATAAACTGCGCCAATCCCGGCGATGATCGAGGCGGTGTCCCACAGCCCGTGCTGCATATCGAGGACAACGGCGGAAAACCCGTCGCGCGCGACGGTTTCGGCGACCAGCGGCGAGGCCAGGCTGCACCAGGCGGCGTAGACGGTTTCGCCGGCGCGCAGCCGCCGGGCGAGCGCGAAAGCCGTCACTTCAGCCGCTCGCCTTGATCTGGTCGATTGCCTGCGCCATCAGCTCGTCCATGGTGCGGCGGATGTCCTGGTCGCCGATGGCCAATTTTTTGCCGTCGAAGTCCTTGCGAATTTTCTTAAAAACGTCGTGGTCGCCGGCTTCCTCGAAATCGGCCATCACGACTTCCTTGGCATAGGCCTCGGCTTCGGCGCCGGCGAGGCCCATTTTCCCGGCCGCCCACAGGCCGAGCAGCTTGTTACGCCGCGCGGCGGCCTTGAATTTGAGCTCCTCATCGTGCGCGAACTTCTTCTCGAACCCCTCCTCGCGCTTGTCGAATGTGGTCATGCCGCCCTCACTGCTTGCGACCGCTGGCGATCGCGTGCACACCTATTAACGTCTGCGCCTTGCATATCGCTGTGGCAGCGTCAAGGCAACATGCGGCAGCGCTGTTGACGCGGATTTGCCAAGTGGAAAACGTCTTGCTCTCGCGATTGTGCTCACCCGACCGATCGGGTAGGTTGACCTTGTGCCCGGATCGTTTTAGCGCATTCGCAATTGTCCGGTCCCGCCGCCGCGGATCTCGAGACGTCACGAATAGGAGCCACGGCATCCCATGGACTTTCAAAAACCACGGTATACCCCGATGAGTCGCCGCCGCCGCATTTATGAGGGCAAGGCGAAGATCCTCTATGAAGGCCCGGAGCCGGGCACGCTGATTCAGCACTTCAAGGACGACGCGACCGCCTTCAACGCCAAGAAGCACGAGGTGATCGAAGGTAAGGGCGTGCTCAACAACCGGATCTCCGAATACATATTCCAGCACCTCAACGAAATCGGGGTTCCCACCCATTTCATTCGCCGGCTCAATATGCGAGAGCAGTTGATCCGCGAGGTGGAGATCATCCCGCTTGAAGTGGTGGTGCGCAATGTCGCCGCCGGCTCGCTCGCGACCCGGCTCGGCATCGACGAGGGCACCCAGCTGCCGCGCTCGATCATCGAATTTTACTACAAGAACGACGCGCTCAACGACCCGATGGTATCGGAAGAGCACATCACCGCTTTCGGCTGGGCGTCCCCGCAGGAAATTGACGACATCATGGCGCTCGCCATCCGCGTCAACGACTTCCTCTCCGGCGTGTTCCTCGGCGTCGGCATCCGCCTGGTTGATTTCAAGATGGAAGCCGGCCGGCTGTGGGAAAACGACGTGATGCGCATCGTCGTGGCCGACGAAATTTCCCCAGATAGCTGCCGGCTGTGGGACATCAAGTCGAACGAGAAGCTTGACAAGGACCGCTTCCGCCGCAACCTCGGCGGGCTCCTGGAGGCCTATACCGAGGTCGCCAAGCGTCTGGGCATCATGAACGAGGGCGAGCCGCCGCGCGGCGCCGGGCCAGTGTTGGTAAAAGGCTAGGCAAAGGTCCGATTTAGACCTTTTTGCTCGTGAATTACCCCAAGCCCGGCCTTGTGCCGGGCTTCGGCGTCTCTAGGTTAGGCAAAACGGCCCGCCCGGCCCCCACGACTCATGGCATAAGCGGCGAAACATGAAAGCGCGCATCACCGTCACCCTGAAATCCGGCATTCTCGACCCGCAAGGCAAGGCGATCGAAGGCGCGTTGCGTTCGCTGGGCGTTGGCGGCGTCGCCAGCGTGCGCCAGGGCAAGGTGTTCGACATCGAAATCGAGGGTAACGACCGCGCCCAGGCGGAAGCCCTGCTCAAGCAGGCGGCCGACAAGCTCCTGGCCAATACCGTGATCGAAAATTACCGGGTCGAGGTGGTGGGATGAGAGCCGCCGTCGTCGTATTCCCCGGCATCAATCGCGAGCGCGACATGGCGCGCACGCTCGAACTGGTTTCGGGTAAGGCGCCGGCGATGGTCTGGCACGCCGACCACGAGCTTCCTGCCGGCACCGATCTGGTGGTGATCCCCGGCGGCTTCTCTTATGGCGACTATCTGCGTTGCGGCGCGATCGCTGCCCGCAGCGCCATCATGGACGCGGTGCGCGCGCATGCCGCCAAGGGCGGGCTCACGCTCGGCGTCTGTAATGGCTTCCAGATTTTGTGCGAGGCGGGCCTCTTGCCCGGCGTACTGATGCGCAACGCGCGGCTGCGCTTTATCTGCCGCGACGTCTATCTGCGCGTGGAGAAATCAAGTTCGCCGTTCACCCGCGGCTACAATGCGGGGCAGGTGGTCCGCGTGCCGGTCGCCCATGGCGAGGGCAACTACATCGCCGACGCCGACACCATCGCGCGGCTGGAAGGCGAGGCGCGGGTGCTGTTCCGCTATTGCTCGCCGGGGGGCGAACTCGACCCGGCCTGGAACGTCAATGGCGCTACCAACGCCATCGCCGGCATCGTCAATGAGCGCGGCAACGTGCTCGGCATGATGCCGCACCCGGAAAATCACGTCGAAGCCGCGCTCGGCGTCACCGACGGGCGCGGTCTGTTCGCCGGGCTGGTTGAGGCGCTCGAGCGGGCGGCATAGCGTGATCTCAAACGAGCCTGCCATCACCCCCGAACTGGTCGCCGAGCACGGCCTCAAGCCCGACGAGTACAAGCGCGTGCTCGAGCTGATCGGCCGCGAACCTAGCCTGACCGAACTCGGCATCTTCTCGGCTATGTGGAACGAGCACTGCTCGTACAAATCCTCCAAGGTCCATCTGCGCACGCTGCCGACCAAAGGCCCGCACGTGATCCAGGGCCCGGGCGAGAATGCCGGCGTCATCGATATCGGCGATGGGCTTACTTGCGTGTTCAAGATGGAGAGCCACAACCACCCGAGCTACATCGAGCCCTATCAGGGTGCCGCGACCGGCGTCGGCGGCATCCTGCGCGACGTGTTCACCATGGGCGCGCGGCCGGTTGCCTGCCTGAACGCGCTATCCTTCGGCGATCCCAAGCATCCCAAGACCCGCCATCTGGTTTCGGGCGTGGTCGCCGGCATCGGCGGTTACGGCAACTCCTTCGGCGTGCCGACGGTGGGCGGCTCGGTGCGCTTTCACGCGCGTTACGACGGCAACAATCTGGTCAACGCCATGGCGGTCGGCATCGCGCAGAAGGACAAGATTTTCTACGCGGCCGCCTCCGGCGTCGGCATGCCCATCGTCTATCTCGGCTCGAAGACCGGCCGCGATGGCATTCACGGCGCGTCAATGGCCTCGGCGGAATTCGGCGAGGATTCGGAAGCCAAGCGCCCGACCGTGCAGGTCGGCGATCCGTTCTCGGAGAAGCTGCTGTTAGAGGCCTGCCTTGAGATCATGCACAAAGGCTGCGTCATCGCCATTCAGGACATGGGCGCCGCGGGCCTGACCTGTTCCGCGGTGGAGATGGGCGCCAAAGGCGATCTCGGCGTCACGCTCGATCTCGACAAGGTGCCGTGCCGCGAGGAGGGCATGAGCGCTTACGAGATGATGCTGTCCGAAAGCCAGGAGCGCATGCTCATGGTGCTCAAGCCGGAAAAAGAAAAACAGGCGGAGGCGATCTTCCGCAAATGGGGGCTCGACTTCGCCATCGTCGGCGAAACCACGCCGTCAAAGCGCTTTATCGTACGCCACGGCGGCGACGTGATGGCCGATCTGCCGATCAAGGAGCTCGGCGACCAGGCGCCGGAATACAAGCGGCCCTTCGTCAGCGCAGCCAAGCCGAAGGCGATCGAAGCCGAGGACGTCGCGCCGCCGATGGGCATCGCGGAGGCGCTGGAGAAACTCATCGGCACGCCGGATCTGTGCTCCAAGCGCTGGGTCTGGGAGCAATACGACCACATCATCCTCGGCAACACCGTGCAGCGGCCGGGCGGCGACGCCGCGGTGGTGCGGGTGGAGAACGGACCGAAGGGCCTCGCGCTCACCACCGACGTGACGCCGCGCTATTGCGAGGCCGATCCGTTCGAAGGCGGCAAGCAAGCGGTGGCCGAATGTTGGCGTAACCTGACGGCGGTTGGTGCCAAGCCGCTCGCTGTTACCGACAATCTCAATTTCGGCAACCCGGAACGGCCCGAGATCATGGGCCAGTTCGTCGGCTGCATCCGCGGCATCGCCGAAGCCTGCAAGGCGCTCAGCTTTCCGGTCGTATCCGGTAATGTGTCGCTCTACAACGAGACCAATGGCCGCGCCATTTTGCCGACGCCCTCGATCGGCGGCGTCGGCTTGCTCGACGACTTCACCAAGTCCGCCTCGCTCGCCTTCAAACGCGACGGCGAGGCGATTTTGGCTGTCGGCGAGACCGCCGGCTGGCTCGGCCAGTCGATGTATCTGCGCGAACTGTGCGGTCGGGAGGAGGGCGCCCCGCCGCCGGTCGACCTCATCGAGGAGCGCGAGAACGGCGATTTCGTGCGCGCGCTCATCCTCGACGGCACGGCGAGCGCCGCGCACGATCTCTCGGACGGCGGCTTGGCGGTGGCGCTCGCCGAAATGGCGATGGCGTCGGGGATCGGGGCCGAGCTCGATGCCGCGCCCGACGATATTCCGGCGCATGCCTATTGGTTCGGCGAGGATCAGGCGCGCTATCTCGTCACCGTGCCGGCGGCCAAGGTCAAGGCGGTGCTCGAGCGCGCCCGCGCGGCCAGCGTGCTGGTGTCGCAGATCGGGACCACCGGCGGCGATGCCTTCACGCTGCCCGGCGAGCGCGCGCTTCCTGTCGCGAAGTTGCGCGAGACGTTCGAAGCCTGGCTGCCAACGTATATGGCCGGCGAACTGGTCTAGTCCCTACTGCAGCTCTTTCTCCAGTGTCTACCGGCACGGCGGCGATAGCGCCGGCCTATGCGCGGCGAGACAGGCGATGACGCGCCCGCCGCCGCCGGCCGCTCATCCACACCGGGATGCGGAGCGGGCAATGCGCGGTTCCCGAAAACGGGCAACTCTGCTAGAGCCATGACAAAAGGACCGCCGCGGTTCGAGCCCTAAGCGCGGCCGTCGGTTTTGAGGTTGAGCCACATGGCGATGGATGCCGGCGAAATTGAGCGGCTGATCAAGGCGCGCCTGCCCGACGCGCAGGTCACCATTCGCGATCTGGCCGGCGACGGCGATCATTACGCCGCCACGGTGATTTCCGCCTCGTTCAAGGGCAAATCGCGGGTGCAGCAACATCAGTTGGTCTATGACGCGCTCAAGGCGCAGATGGGCGGCGTGCTGCACGCGCTCGCGCTGCAGACCGCCACGCCGGAAAACTGATGTCGGCCAAGGGCGGCGTCCGGATCCTGTCGCCCGGCGGCGCGATCAAACCGACCGGCGCCTGGAGCCTGGGCGCGCGCGCCGGCGATTTCGTCTTCGTCGCTGGCATGCGGGGCATCGATCCGGCGAGCAACAGCATCCTCGGCAGCGAGGAAGAGCGTATTCGGCGGGCTTTTACAAACATGAAGACAATCGCCGAGGCGGACGGTGCGAGCCTCTCCTCCTGCGTGCGGCTGACGGTTTTCGTCACTGATATGAACCGCTTACGGCCGCTGGTGAACAAGGTGCAGGAGGAACTCTGGGGCGGCGGGCCCTATCCGCCGCGCACCATCGTCGAGGTTGCCAAACTCAATCAGGATGACATTTTCGAGGTCGAGGGCACGTTTTTCGCCCCGAAATAACCTCGCAGTTAAGGGCAATTCCCCACTTGGGCTGGCGCCGGAATTTGCGCTACATATATCGGCAGCGAAGCGGCGTAGCCGCGAAAAGGACTGAAATCTCATGGGCATCGAGCAATTCATCAACAATGAAGTGAAGGGTAACGACGTGGTGCTGTTCATGAAGGGCACGCCGCAGTTCCCGCAGTGCGGATTTTCCGGCCAGGTGGTGCAGATCCTCGACCATTTGGGCGTCACCTACAAAGGGCTCAATGTGCTCGACTCCGCGGAGCTGCGCGACGGCATCAAGGCCTATTCGAACTGGCCGACGATTCCGCAGCTCTACGTCAAGGGCGAGTTCGTGGGCGGCTGCGACATCGTACGCGAGATGTTCCAGGCCGGTGAATTGCAGCAGACGCTCAAGGACAAGGGCGTGGCGGTGACGCAGACCGCGTAACACCGCGTGGTCAAGGCTCTGCTGATTCTGGCGACGATCGTTGACGTCGCAGTGGCCGCTTTATTGATCGGCGTTTCCGGGTTTCTGTTCGGTGCGGGTCCCGAAAGCATGCATGGCGGGCTAGGGCTCGTCGTCGCCTATTGGGCGGCGGTGATCGCCTGCATCGCCGCGCCGATTGCCGGGTTCGTCATCATGCGGCGCGGAAAGCCTGTGCCCGGCATCATCGTCGCCTGGATGCCGACGGCCGGAGCGCTCGCCGCGATGATGCTGCCGCCGCCCTACTAGGCGCCCGAGCGCTTGGTCTGCCGCGGTGCGCGGGGCGCGGGACCGTTCATCTCCTTCATGCGCCGCAGCGCCAGATAAATGATCGCGAGGACGATGACGATGCCGAGCAGCCCGGAACTGGCGCCGGCAGAGAACTTGGTCACGTTGTCGGCGACCAACTCGACATAGCTGCCTGCGCTCTTGCCGAGCAACAGGAAGATCAGCATCAGCGCAAGCACGGTGAGGAAGGCGAGTTCGACGAACTCCCACAACGCGCGTTTGGCGTTGGCGATGAATTTCCACATGGCACGGGACCCTCTGACGGGCGCGAAAGTCCGCGGGCGACGATCGCATGACAACAGTGGGGAGCCGTCACGCTCCCCACCGGAGTGGCTCAGATGTTGCGCGCCTTGCTCAGGCGAGCTTCCGGTTCGAGAACAGCCAGAAGATGATCCCGAGCGTGATCAGGCCGACGAGGCCGTTCGAGCCGAGATCCTTCACCCACGCCATGATGTTGGCGGTGACGGTGCCGAAGAACGGAAGGTTCGAACCGATCAGCACGGCAAGCACGATCGCCAGCGCAATCAACATCAAGCCAAGTTCAGTCAACTCCGCGACCCAACCCTTGACGGATTCAATGCCTTTCATAGCGCTTCTCCCCAGCTGTGCCCGATTCGGGCACGCCAAAAATTACCGCAGGGCAAATGCCAAATGTAGAAAAAAGCGGCAAACGCACTACCAAGTTTTGTGCGTTGCGGCGAAATCCGCGCTCGACCGGCCCGCACGAAGCAAATCCCCCGCCTCGCGGCAGGGGATTCGACAGCGTCGGAGTGTACGCTGCGCGTCAGCGCGAATAATATTCGACCACCAGATGCGGCTGCATCTGCACCGGATAGGGCACATCGGTGACCACCGGGACGCGCGTGAGCTTGGCGGTCAACTTCGAACCGTCGACCTCGATGTAGTCCGGCACGTCGCGCTCGGCCAAAGCCTGCGCTTCCAGTACCAGATTCATCTGTTTCGCCTTCTCCTGCACCTCGACCACGTCGCCGACCTTGACCCGGTAGCTCGCGATGTTCACCCGCTTGCCGTTCACCTTGACATGGCCATGGTTGACGAACTGGCGGGCGGCGAACACGGTCGGCACGAACTTGGCGCGGTAGACGATGGCGTCGAGCCGGCGCTCCAACAGGCCGATCATGTGGGCGCCCGAGTCGCCCTTCATCCGGATCGCTTCGTCGTAGATGCCGCGGAATTGACGCTCGGAGATATTGCCGTAATAGCCGCGCAGCTTCTGTTTGGCCTTGAGCTGCACGCCGTAGTCGGAGAGCTTGCCCTTGCGGCGCTGGCCGTGCTGGCCAGGGCCGTATTCACGCCGGTTCACCGGGCTCTTGGGGCGGCCCCAGATGTTCTCGCCCATCCGGCGGTCGAGCTTGTACTTGGATTCCATGCGCTTGGTCATCGCGTCCTCAAGTCTTGTTTGCGTTTGGGTGAGGATCGCGCCCTCCTTTGCCCCGGGAGACCCCGGGACCGACAGGAAAAGCCTCGTAAGCGCAAGGCCTTGCCACGGGTCGCGAAACGCCCGGCGGATCCGAAAACCCGCTGGGAGCCGGGTATTTAGGGGGTAGCGGCGCGGGTGTCAAACCGACCGGCCGATACTATCGAAGCCCATGACCGAGATTTTATCGCAAGCTTCGATCGCCGCCTTCCTCCAGGTCATCATGATCGACCTGGTGCTAGCCGGCGACAACGCGGTCGTGATCGGCCTGGCGGCGGCGGGTTTGCCCAAAGCGCGGCGCTCGCGCGCGATTCTGGTCGGCATTATCGCTGCGACCGTCCTGCGCATCCTGTTCGCCAGCGTCGCCATCGAATTGCTGGCGATCGTCGGTCTGCTGCTCGCCGGCGGCGTGTTGCTGTTGTGGGTATGCTGGAAGATGTGGCGCGAATTGCGCGGCCCCAACCAGCACGACACCGAGGCGGCGCTTGCCGGCGGCAGCGCCCATGTTCTGCACAAGACCTTCGCGCAGGCGGCGTGGCAGATCGTCGTGGCGGATGTCTCGATGTCGCTCGACAACGTGTTAGCGGTGGCCGGCGCGGCGCGCGACCATCCTGTCGCGCTGATCTTCGGCCTGAGCCTTTCAATCGTGCTGATGGCGGTCGCCGCGAGCATCGTCGCCAGGCTGCTCAACCGGCATCGCTGGATCGCCTATGCCGGTCTCGCCATCATTCTTTACGTCGCACTCGACATGATCTGGCGCGGCGGACACGAAGTGTGGCCGCATCTGTTCGGCTAGGACGTCGACCAATTTCCGCTCATTCCCGCTTGCGCGGGAATCCAGAGCGGCAAACCGTGGGGTCGGCGATCCGCTTTCCTGGGTCCCCGCTTTCGCGGGGACGAACGGGTGACGAATTCTAGAACCCGTAGCGCGAGAGGGCTGCGGCCAACGCCGGCGAGGGTGTGCGGCCGGAGGTGAAGACGATCCGCGGCGCGGCGGGCGGTGAGTCGGCCGGCCGATCGCGCAACAGGTCGGCGACCCGGCGGGCGATCGCCGGCGCCGGATCGATCCAATCGACCGGCCAGCGCGCATTCGCCCTAAAGCGATCGAGCAGCAGCGGATAATGCGTGCAGGCGAGCACCACCGTATCGGTGCGTTGGTCTTGCGCCTCGATGAAGCAGCCGGCGATCTCTTCCTTGATCGCGGCGTCGGCGATCGGCTCGCCGGCAAGCTCGGCTTCGGCATGGGCCGCAAGTTGCGACGAGCCGATGAGCGCGACGTCGCAGCCGGCGGCGAATTCGCGGATCAGCGCGCGGGTATATTCGCGGGAGACGGTCGCCTGCGTGCCGAGCACCGAAATACATTTGGTGGTCGATTGCGCGCAGGCCGGCTTGATCGCCGGCACGGTGCCGACAAAAGGCACGACAAAGCGCGCGCGCAATTCGGCGAGCGCCAAAGTGGAAGCGGTGTTGCAGGCCACGACCACGAGATCGGGTTTATGCTCGGCAATCGCCTGGCCGACCACGTCGATGATGCGCGCGATCAGCATCGTTTCCGGCTGGCTGCCGTAGGGAAAGCCGCCGTCGTCGGCGAGATAGACGTAGGCCGCGTCCGGCCGCTCCTTGACGATCTCGCGGTAGACGGTGAGTCCGCCAACGCCGGAGTCGAAAACGAGAATTTTTGCCGGCGCTCTGGGCACGTCAGGCCTTGATCCGTTCAATCAGGCGGCCGAGCAGAAGCAGTCCCTGCGGCCAAAAGCCGAGCCGTGACGCGGTGTTGATGTGGCCGAGCTCCGGCAGCTCGCAATAGTCTGCGCCCCAGGCTTCGGCAAATTCGCGCGCGCGCGCCGGTGACACGAAGGCATCGTCGGTCGAGGCAACGACTAGCGCCGGCACCGGAAAGCGTGGCCGCGGTATCGGCCGGAAATCGCGCGTTGCGAGAGGCGCGTCGGGCCGCTCAAGATCGGACGGCGCAACCAGCAGCACGGCTTTGACGCGGCCCGCATCGCCGCGCAGCGCCCAATGGGCGGCGAGGGTGCAGGACAGGCTGTGGCAGATCAGGATCGCCGGGCGCGTGCCGCCGGCAAGCGCGGCTTCAAGCCTTTCAAACCATGACGCGAGTTTCGGCGCGTCCCAATCGTCCTGCAATACGCGCGTGGCGTTGCGAAAAGCGAGGCACCAGTAGCTCTGCCAATGCTCGACGCCGGAATTGCCGAGGCCCGGCAGGACGAGGAAGTCGAAGTCGTTGGCGGCGTCGCGCATTTACGCGGCTTTTAAAGTGCGCATGATCTTTTCCGAAAACCGGTGCCCACTTTTCGGGATCATGCGCCAAACACCCGCTGGAAGATCGTATCGACGTGCTTGAAATGGTGGTCGAGGTCGAAATTGGCCTCGAGTTCCTTATCGCTCAATTTCGCGCGCACGTCCTTGTCGGCCTTGAGCAGCGCGAGGAAATCCTTTTCGCCGCCCCACACCTGCATGGCGTTGCGCTGCACGAGGCGGTAGGCGTCCTCGCGCGGCACGCCTTTCTGCGTCAGCGCGATCAGCACGCGCTGCGAGTGGATCAGACCGCCGAGTTTGTCGAGGTTTTTCTGCATGGCGGCCGGATAGACGACGAGCTTGTCGACGATGCCGGTGAGCCGCGCCAGCGCAAAGTCGAGCGTCACTGTCGCGTCCGGGCCGATCATGCGCTCGACGGAAGAGTGCGAGATGTCGCGCTCGTGCCAGAGCGCCACGCTCTCCATCGCGGGCATCGCGTAGGACCGCACCATACGCGCCAGGCCGGTGAGGTTTTCCGACAGCACCGGATTGCGCTTGTGCGGCATGGCCGAGGAGCCCTTCTGCTTCTCGGAGAAGAATTCCTCCGCTTCCAGCACCTCGGTGCGCTGCAAGTGGCGGATTTCGGTAGCGAGCCGCTCGATCGACGACGCGACCACGGCGAGCGTCGCGAAATACATGGCGTGGCGGTCGCGCGGGATGATCTGAGTCGAGACCGGCTCAACGCTTAAGCCCATCGCCTTGGCGACATGCGCTTCGACGCGCGGATCGACCTGGGCAAATGTACCGACCGCGCCGGAGATGGCGCAGGTGGCGACTTCCTTGCGCGCGGCAACGAGCCGCTCCTTGGCGCGCGCGAACTCGGCATAGGCATAAGCGAGCTTGAGCCCGAAGGTGATCGGTTCGGCATGGATGCCGTGCGAGCGCCCGACCGTCGGCGTCAGCTTGTGCTCGAAGGCGCGGCGCTTGAGCGCGGCGAGAAGAGCATCAACGTCCTTGATCAGAATGTCGGCGGCGCGCACCAACTGCACGTTGAAGCAAGTGTCGAGCACGTCCGACGACGTCATGCCGGAATGCATGAAGCGCGCTTCCGGGCCGACGATTTCCGACAGATGCGTCAGGAAGGCGATGACGTCGTGCTTGACCTCGGCTTCGATGGCGTCGATGCGGGCGACGTCGAACTTGGCCGCGTTGCCTTTTTCCCAGATTTTCTTGGCGGCGTCCTTTGGGATGATGCCGAGTTCGGCCATCGCGTCGGCGGCGTGCGCCTCGATCTCGAACCAGATGCGGAACTTGGTTTCCGGCGACCAGATCGCGACCATGTCGGGGCGGGAGTAACGCGGGATCACGCCGCTTCCCCGCGCGCCATGGCGGCGGCCTGACGGATCGCCGCGATGTTGGCCTTGTAGTTGCCGCCCTTGAACACCGCGTTGCCGGCGACCAGCACATTGGCGCCGGCCTGCACCACGCGCGCCGCGTTATCGGCCGTCACGCCGCCGTCGATTTCGATGTCGATGGGTCGCGCGCCGGTGAGCGCGCGCACGGCGGCGATCTTGTCGAGCGTCGCGGGAATGAAGGCTTGGCCGCCGAAGCCCGGATTGACCGACATGATGAGGACGAGATCGACCAGGTCGATCACATGCTCGATGCTCGATACCGGCGTTGCCGGGTTCATGGTCACGCCGGCTTTCTTGCCGAGCGCGCGGATCGCCTGCAGCGAGCGGTGCACGTGCGGACCTGCCTCCACATGCACGGTGATGATGTCGGAGCCGGCCTTGGCGAAGGCTTCGAGATAAGGGTCGCACGGCGCGATCATCAGGTGCACGTCGAGCGTCTTCTTGGTGACCGGGCGGATCGCCTGCACCACCGCGGGGCCGATCGAGATATTGGGCACGAAGTGCCCGTCCATCACGTCGACATGGATCCAGTCGGCGCCGGCGGCCTCGACTGCGCGGATTTCATCGCCCAATTTGGCGAAATCGGCCGACAAAATAGACGGCGCGATGAGTAACGGGCGCATGGACGGCCTCCAAACGCCGTTCGCCTAACACGGCAGGACGCGCGGAGCAACGCACGACCGGAGCCGCCCGCGACCCGGCATTAACGTCGGCCGGTCCGGCAAAAATTGCCTATGCGCGGCGGCGAAAGCATGGCCGCTGCCATGCCGGACCCTGTGGACAACTTCAATAACGGGGGGCCTTTTGCGGGTCGGCATGGAATTGGCGCGGCATTTGCGACGGTGCCGGCAGGGGCTACGTCCGCCGGGATGGCCGGTGGAGTGATGGAGTACGAGTCATGTTGATCCCTATCGGCGCAGCGTCCAGTGCGCTGTCCTACCTGCAGTCGCTTCTCGCGATGGGCAGTTCCGGGGCCGGCGGTACAAGCGGCGCCAATCCCATATCGTCCTTGTTGGACGGCCAATCCGGAACCGACCCGGCCACGGATGCGTCGCTGGCCGCCGCGGCGTCGACCGGATCGACGGCCGGCGCGAACCAACCGACGTTCGACGCCGGCATGATGGCCGCGCTGATTTCGTTGCAGAGTCAGCAGAGTCAGTCAGCGAGCGGCGCCGCGCCGCAAAGCTCGTCGCAGTTATTCGCCAAGCTGGACACCGATGGTAACGGGCAGGTCAGCCAGTCGGAATTCGAGACCGCGCTCGGCAATGACGGCGTCGATAAATCCAGCGCCGATGCGCTATTCTCCAAGCTCGACGCCAACGGCGACGGCTCGATCAGCCAAAGCGAACTGACATCGGCGACGAACGCTCCGGGGCAATCGCAACTTTTCTCCGAACTCGATACCAACGGTGACGGGCAGATCAGTCAATCGGAATTCGAGACCGCGCTCGGCAATGACGGCGTCGATAAATCCAGCGCCGATGCGCTGTTCGCTAAGCTCGACGCCAATGGCGACGGCTCGATCAGCCAAAACGAACTGGCGAGTGCGCAGCACGCCGGCGGCCACCACCATCATCACATGCACGCCGGCGGCGGCGGACAGGCCGGCGGTGCCTCTGGGCAAAGCACGATCGACGCGCTGCTATCGTCGGCCAGCGCCAGCGGCGCGCAAACCCAGTCCACGACCAATTCGGACGGTTCGACCACCACCACGATTTCCTATGCCGACGGCAGCACGGTCGAGATGACCACGCCGGCGGCTTCGACGGACGGCTCTGGCTCGGCGGGCAGCGGCGCGACCGGTCAGAACACGGGCAACCTGCTCCAGCAATTGATCCAGCTGCAGGCACAATTGCTGAACGCGGCGCCGCCCACGTTGTCGGCGGTTGCGTAATCTCTAGTGGCTCCGGCGCAGCCGCCTTGCCAGCGGCTGCAGCAGGGCCGGCAGCAGATAGATCGGAAACTGCGCCATCGCGAAATAGAACCAGGCGAGGTCCGGCAGCGACGAGCCGAGCGTCGCCATGACCAGTCCGATGTTGCGGAAGGCGGAGAGCAAAGCGATCGGCACGCTGCGGTCGAGCCCGGCGCGGGCGAAGATGAGCACGCTCAAGCCGATGAGCAGGCAGCTCACCAGAATGACCAGAACGAACAATTCGATCGCAAAGACGGGGTCAGCGATCACGTTGCGCGGCACGCTTTCCATGGCGGCGATGGCGAAGATGAAGACGGCAAGGACGTTGAGGCCGTCGAGCGGCTCTTTCTGACGCTCCAGCCATTCCCTGCCTGCAACGCGGTGGATGGCGTAGGCGATGATGCCGGAGAGCGCAAAAAACAGAAACAGCTTGACGCCGAGCTCGATCGGCGAAAACAGCGACGAGCCGAGAAACAAATAGCTGAAGGCGACGGTGGTGACCGGCGACATCGCGTTGGTGATGATCAGCGTCACCAGCGAGAACGCCACGTCGAGTCCCATCAGCGCGGCGAAGGCAGCCGAGGAGGTGATCGGCGTGGTCGCGATCTGCAGGATCAGGATGGTGTAGAGCGCCGGCATGCTTTCGCGCAGGCCGGCCGCCGTGTAGGCGATGCCGAACAGCAGCGGTACCGCCACCATCACCCACAGCGCGGCGACGATGGTCAGCTTCGGCGCGCGGACGTAGCGGATGAAGGCGGCCGGATCGGTGCGCAGGTAGGAAAACAGCAGCAGCACGAACACCGTGTGCCCGAGATAGGGCTTCACGTAGGCCGCAAGCTGCGGCAAAGCGAGACCGAAGAAGACCGATACCGCGAACGCGCGCGTGCCTTGCCGGCCGAGCCACGCCAAAGCGGCGCGCAACGCCATCAGAATGGGCATGAACGGCAAGACTCCGGCGCGGTATTGCCGGACGGTCATAGCGCCGGAGCCCGATCCATTCCATATAAAAGACGCCGCTTTGGGGCGGGCGCAGGAGATATTCAAACATGGCACGCACGGACGCCATCGTGCTTGGCGCCGGCATCGTCGGCACTTCTGTCGCACTGCACCTCGTCAAGCGCGGGATGAGCGTCGCGCTGATCGACCGCGCAGGCCCTGGCGAGCAGACCTCCTATGGCAATGCCGGAATTATCGAGGGCAATACGGTATTTCCGCCGGCGTTTCCGTCCGATTTCGGCGCGTTGGCGCGCATCGCGCTCAAGCGCGCGAGCGAGGCGAATTACCATCTGTCGTTTTTGCCGCAGATCGCGCCCTGGCTTTTGGCGTTCCACGCGGCGTCGCGGCCCCAGCGGTTGATCGAGAATGCGCGGCTGATCCGCCCGCTGTTTGCGCGCGCGGTGGCGGAGCACGAGACGCTGTTGGCGGAAGCAGGTGGCTCGCGTTTTCTGCGCAAGACCGGCTGGTTGAAAGTCTATCGCAGCGAACGCGGCTTTGCGGCGCTCAAGCCGGAATTCGACATGGCCGCGCAACTCGGCCTGCCGCTGCAAGCCTTGAACACCGAGGGTGCGCGGGCACTCGAGCCTTCATTAAATCCAGTTTTCGCGCGCGCGGTGTTCTGGCCGCAGGCGACGAGTGTGAGCAATCCGCTCGGCGTCACGCGCGCCTATGCCGCGCGCTTTTCCGCGCTCGGCGGGGTGACGCTTGCGGGCGACGCGCGCTCGTTGCATCGCGCCGGCAGCCGCTGGCGGGTGGAGACCAATGAGGGCGGCATCGACGCGCCAGAGGTGGTGGTCGCGCTCGGGCCATGGGCGCTCGATTTGCTGGCGCCGCTCGGCTTGAAGCTGCCGCTGATGGTCAAGCGCGGCTATCACCGGCACTTCCGCGGCGACGGCAATGCATCGCTGGCGCGGCCGGTCCTCGACGCCGGCGTGGGCTATGTCATCACGCCGATGGAGCAGGGCATCCGCATGACCACCGGTGTCGAATTCGCGCCGCGCGATGCGGCGCCGTCGCCGGTGCAGTTCGACCGCATCATGCCGAAGGCACGCGAACTGTTTCCGCTCGGCGAACGTGCCGACGATAAGACCTGGCTTGGGTCGCGGCCGTGTTTCCCGGATTCACGTCCGGTGATCGGGCCCGCGCCCGGGCTTGCCGGCCTGTGGCTGGCGACCGGCCACGCGCATTGGGGCCTCACGCTCGGGCCCGCGACCGGCCGCATGATTGCCGAGATGATTGCGGGCGAGACGCCGTTCTGCGATCCGGCGCCGTACCGCGCGGAGCGGTTCCTCTAAGCTTCGTCGGTTCTACATTCACCCGCTCGTCCCCGCGAAAGCGGGGACCCAATGCTGGATTCCCGCTTTCGCAGGAATGAGCGGAAGTATTAGCGCGCGAACTTGTCTTTCCAGCTTGGCAGGCTGCCGGCAAAGGGCAAAGCGGTTGCCTCGTAGACGCCGCGCGCGACGGCGCGCGCCAGGACATTGGCGGCGGCCATGCCGAGTTCGCTCAGCGAATAGACCGGATCGGGCAGCGGCTTTGCGCCCATGGCGGCGGCGAACACGACATCGCCGTCGAGCGGAGTGTGCACGGGATAGATCGCGCGCGACAGGCCGCTCTGCGCCATGACGGCGAGACGTTTACATTGCGCCTTCGACAGCTTGGCGTCGGTCGCGACCACCACCAGTGTCGTGTTCTCGCGCGGCGCGCCTTTGCTGCGGAACGACAGCGCCTCACCGGCAAAGGCCGGCGGCCAGCCGCGGCCGCCGAATTCCTTGTTTTGCTCGAACGGCGCCGCCCAGAAATGCGCTCCGTCGCCGATTGTCACGCTGCCGGCGGCGTTCGCCGCGACGATAGCGCCCACCGTCAGCCCGTCGCGCGTCTGCGCGGAAGCCGAGCCGATGCCGCCCTTGAGACTGAACGTGGTGGCGCCCAGTCCCGCGCCGGCGCTGCCAAGCGCGAAATCGGCGCCAGCGGCTTTCGCCGCTTGGTAGCCGAGTTCGCGATAGGGCGGGTAGCGGCCCCAATTCTTGTCACCGCCGGAGAGCAGGTCGAACAGGATCGCGCCGGGCACGATCGGCACCAGCGCCTCGCGGACGGCAAAGCCGCGACCCTGCTCGCGCAACCAGGCCTGCACGCCGGAGGCGGCATCGAGCCCGAAGGCCGAGCCGCCCGACAGCACGATGGCGTCGATGCCTTCCACCGTCTGCGCCGGATCGAGCAACGCGGTCTCGCGCGTGCCCGGCCCGCCGCCGCGCACATCCACGCTCGCCACCACGGCGGCATCGAACACGATTGCCGTGGCGCCCGAGCCGAGCTTGGCGTCGCCGGCATGGCCCACCCGCAGGCCGGGAATATCGGTGATGAGATTACGCAAGGTCATGCGCGGTAGTCTATCACGGCCGATCACGTCAAAGTCAGCAGGGCCGCATCCGACTTGCCATTGCCATAGTTGCCGGGGCATCTAGGGCGGCATGAATGATAACGTCCCAATCCTGACCGCATTGATCGCCGGGCTGATCAGTTTCCTCTCGCCTTGCGTCCTGCCCCTGGTACCGCCCTATCTGGTCTTCCTGACCGGCACTTCGATCGAACGCTTCGAAAATGCCGAGCCGGAACGGCGCGTCCGGCGCGAGACCGTGCTCGCGGCCGCGCTGTTCGTGCTCGGCTTCTCGACCGTGTTTGTGGCGCTCGGCGCCAGCGCCAGCGTCGTCGGCTCGCTAATCCGCGTCTATTCGGGTCCGCTATCGACCATTGCCGGCATCGTCATCATCGTCATGGGCCTGCATTTCCTCGGCGTCACGCCGATCGCGCTGCTGCACCGGCAGAAGCGGCTGGAGGTGGCCGAGCCGGTGGGGCTGTGGGGAGCCTACGTGATCGGGCTCGCCTTTGCCTTTGGCTGGACGCCCTGCATCGGGCCGATTCTGGCCGCCATTCTGGCGGTTGCGGCCTCCGAGCAGACGGTGACCAAGGGCGCCGGTCTCTTGGCGGTCTATTCCCTCGGCCTCGGCATTCCGTTCATGATCGCCGCCTTCGCGGTCGAACCGTTCGCGGCGTTCCTGTCACGCTTCAAGAATTATCTGCACCGCGTCGAGCAGGCGATGGGCGCGCTCTTGGTGCTTACCGGCATTGCCTTCCTCACCGGCAGCATCAACTGGATGAGCGTCTGGCTGCTGGACGCGTTTCCGGTGTTGGGCAAGCTCGGCTGAGCGGATACGAAAAAGCCTCCGCATTGCTGCCGGGGCCGCTCCGCTAAACGGCAGTGCACCTATTTCATCTTCGAGCAGTCGGAGCCGGGGCACTCGACGTAAGTGACCTTGCCGCTGGCGTCCTTCTTCCAGAGATACATCACGTAATCGAGCTTGGTGATGTCGCCTTTCTTGTCGAAGGCGAGGTCGCCGAGCACGGTCTTGAACTTCATGCCCGAATGCATCTTCTCGGCCACTTTCTTGGGGTCGAGCGATTTCGCCGCTTCCGCCGCCTGCTTGATCACCTGCACGCCGGCGTAAGAGTAGAGCGTGTAGGCCTCCGGCTCGAACTTCTTGGCGCGGAACTCGGCAACCACCTTCTTGGCTTCTGGTTTATTGCGCGGATCGGGGCCGTAGGTCATCAGTGTGCCTTCGACGCCGGGGCCGCCGACCGACGCGAACTCGTCCGAGGTGATGCCGTCGCCGCCCATCAGCGGCGCCTTGACGCCCTGGTCGCGCATCTGCCGCACGATCAGGCCGCCTTCGGTGTAGAGCCCGCCGAAATAGACCAGATCGGCGCCCGATTGCTTGATCTTGGAGACCAGTGCCGAATAGTCCTTCTCGCCGGTGTTGATGCCTTCGTAGAGCACTTCCTTCATGCCGCCTTTGTTCATCGCCTTCTTGGTCTCGTCGGCAAGGCCTTTGCCGTAGGTCGTCTTGTCGTGAACGACGGCAATCTTCTTGCCTTTGAAGTGCTTGAGGATATAGGCGCCGGCGACCTTGCCTTGCTGATCGTCGCGGCCGCAGACCCGGAAGATGTTCCACATCTTGCGCTCGGTGACGGTCGGATTGGTCGAAGCGGGGCTGATCTCGAGGATGTTGTTTTCCTGGTAGACCTCCGACGAGGGGATGGTGACGCCGGAATTGTAGTTGCCGATCACGAACTTGACCCCGTCGCCGGCGAATTTGTTGGCGACGGAAACGCCTTGCTTGGGATCGGAAACGTCGTCGCCGTATTCGACCGTGATCTTCTGGCCGAGGATGCCGCCGGTCTTGTTGATGTCTTCGGCGGCTTGATCGACGCCGTTCTTCATCTGCGCGCCGGTCGCGGCGCTCGGTCCGGTGATCGGACCGGCCATGCCGAATTTGACCTGGGCGGAAGCCGCGCCCGCCAATGCAATCGCAAAGCCCAGCGCCAAGCCGAGCGTGGTGATCCGTTTCATCCGTTTTCCCCTTCGAGTGGAGCCGGCAGGCTCGTCTAGCCCGTAAATACTACGTCAGAGCGACTTTCGGCGCCAGCGTAGAGGACCGTCCGGCTCGTTGATCCAGCGATACTGGCTGACCATTTGCGCGGCACGGGTGGCGCGGAATCCGGCGAGGCCGAACGCCAAGCAGACCGCGCTGTCGACCAGATAATAGTGGGCCGACAACAGGGTGCCGTCGAACAGGGCGAAGTGGAAGAACCGCACGACCCCACCCAGGATGGAACTATAGGCGACGACTTGTCCCCACGGCCGCCAGGTCACGGCGATGGCGCGCCCCGCCAGCGCCGCCGCCCCGCCGCCCAGGATGACGGTGACGAGAATGAACACACCGAACGAGCCTTCCTCGTAGATGAAGCCTTGCATTACGTACCCGCCTGTTGCCGGCCGCCTTCGAGATAGGCGGCCTTGATCTCGGGCCGCTCCAGCAGCTCGCGCCCGCTGCCGGAAAGCGTGATCAGCCCGTTGACCATGACATAGCCGCGGTGGGCGAGCTTAAGCGCGTGGAAGGCGTTCTGCTCGACCAGGAACACCGTGAGCCCATCCTGCGCATTGAGCGTTTTGATGGCGTCGAAGATCTGCCGCACGATCAGCGGCGCGAGGCCAAGCGACGGCTCGTCGAGCAACAACAGCCGCGGCCGCGCCATCAGCGCGCGCGCGATCGCCAGCATCTGCTGTTCGCCGCCCGACAATGTGCCGCCGCGCTGGTACAGGCGCTGCTTGAGCCGCGGGAACAGCGAGAGCACGTGCTCGAGATCGCGCTCGAAGTCGGACGGATCGGCGGTGGTCGCGCCCATCTGCAGGTTCTCCAGCACCGTCATGCGCGAGAAGATGCGGCGGCCTTCCGGCGCCTGCGCCAGTTTGAGCCGCGCGATCTCGTGCGTCGGCATATGCGTGATGTCGCGGCCGCCGAAGGTGATGGTGCCCTCGCGCGCCCGCGGATTGCCGCAGATGGTCATCATCAGTGTCGATTTGCCGGCGCCATTGGCGCCGATCAAGGTGACGATCTCGCCGTCGTTGACGTCGAGATCGACACCTCTGAGCGCCATGACGCGGCCGTAAAAAGTCTTCACGCCGCGCACGGACAGGAGCGGAGAGGTCATAGTCCGACCTCCGCCGCAACTTTCGGCACGTCTTCACCGGGGACGCCGAGATAGGCGGCGATTACCTTCGGGTCGTTGCGCACGCCCTCTGGGTTGCCGTCGGCAATCTTGACGCCGTAGTCGAGCACGACAACATGGTCGGAAATTTCCATCACCACCGACATATCGTGCTCGATGAGCAGGATGGAAATTCCATGTTCGTCGCGAATCGCGCGCAGTAACTCATTCAGCTCGGCGCTTTCGCGCGGATTGAGGCCGGCGGCCGGCTCATCGAGACAAAGCAGCACCGGATCGGTGCACATGGCGCGCGCGATCTCGAGCCGGCGCTGGGCGCCGTAGGGCAGGTCGCCGGCCGGATCGTCGGCGCGCTCAAGCAATCCGACGCGCTCAAGCCACAGCTGCGCCGTGTCGATCGCGGCGCGTTCGGCTGCGGCGTAAGAGGGAAAACCGAGGATGCCAAAAAGCGTGTAACCCGACGCCAGCATCAGACGGTTGTGCTGGGCCACCAGCAAATTTTCCAGCACCGTCATGCCGGGAAACAGGCGGATGTTCTGGAACGTGCGGGCGACGCGCGCCTGTTGCGTGACTAGATATTCCGGCATGCGCTCGAGTTGATAGAGCGTTCCCTGCGCGCGCGCGAGGCGCCGCTTGCCGCTGTCGGTCAGCGCGTCGAGCTCATTCCACACCGAGGCATCGCCATGGCAAAGCCCGATGCGCCCCTCGCTCGGCTTGTAAAAGCCAGTGATGCAATTGAAGACGGTGGTCTTGCCGGCGCCGTTCGGCCCGATCAGCGCGGTGATATTACCCTGCCGCGCGTCGAACGACAGGTCATCCACCGCGACCAGCCCGCCGAATCGCATGGTCAGGTGCTCGACACTGAGGAGAATGCCGCCAGCGCCTTTATCTTGGCGCATGATCTCGTCCGAAAACCGGTCTCCACTTTTCGGGATCATGCGCTATCCGTGACCTTCCCCGATCAAGTCGGCAGAGATGTTCTTGCGTTCCTTCAGGAACACCGAGGGATCGCGCGTCGCGATCAAGCCGCGCGGCCGCCAGATCATGATCAGCACCATGGCGAAGCCGAACAGCAGCATACGGTATTGGCTCGGATCGAAGGTGGCGCCGAATATCTGCTTGAGGAAATCGAGCTGGCGCATGATCTCGGTGCCGCCGATCATCACGATGGCGGCGATGGCGACGCCGACTTGGCTACCCATGCCGCCGAGCACGACGATCGACAAGATTGTTGCGGATTCCAGGAAGGTGAAGGATTCCGGAGAAATGAAACCCTGTCGCGCAGCGAAGAACGAGCCGGCGAAACCTGCAAACATGGCGCCCATGGCGAAGGCGGTGAGCTTGGTGTTGGTGGTGTTGATGCCGAGCGAGCGGCAGGCGATTTCGTCCTCGCGCAGCGCCTCCCAGGCGCGGCCGACCGGCAGCCGGCGCAGCCTGACGGTAACAAAGGCGGTGACAAGCGCCAGCGCCAGGATCACGTAATAAAGGAATATGGTGCGATAGAGTGGCGAGAATTCGAGCCCAACCACGGCGGCAAAGCCGTTATCGTCGGCGGTGAACGGGATGCCGAAGAAGCTCGGCCGGGGAATGCCGCTGATGCCGGCATAGCCGTTGGTCAGGTCGACCCAGTTGATCAGAATGAGCCGGATGATCTCGCCGAAGGCGAGCGTGACGATGGCGAGATAGTCGCCGCGCAGGCGCAACACGGGAAAGCCGAGCAGGATGCCCCAGAACGAGGCAAGGATGCCGGAGAGCGGCAGCAGCAGCCAGAACGCGAAGCCAAAGGTTTTGGCGAGCAGGGCGTAGGAATAGGCGCCGACCGCATAGAAGGCGACATAGCCAAGGTCGAGCAGGCCGGCGAGTCCGACGACGATATTGAGACCCCAGCCGAGCATCACATAGATCAAAATCTGGATGCCGAAATTATCGATCCACTTTAACGCGCCGCCGAAACCATTGATGATGATAACGAGCGGCGGATAGACGAGGACGAAGCCGATGGCGAAGGGGACGAACCACTTCGCGACCTGCGCGCGCCATGGCGAAGTCGTCGGCTTGACCGGACGCATCGCGCGCTGAGCAAGCCACGGTTCGGCGACGACGGAGTAGGCGAAGCGGCCAGCGACGATGATCGCGACCAACACGACAAGAAACGGCCAGCGCGTGACCAGGATCAACTCGTTGCGGCCGTTGACCGTGGTTTGAAATCCGATCAGCGGCAGGAACACGCCGAAGGCGATGAGACCGGTGAGCGCGGCGTCCCGCAAGGCTCCGGGTATATTGACGCGCCGCTTTTGCACGACGCCCGCCATCTCACACCTTCTCGACGTCCGGCCGGCCGAACAGACCCTGCGGCAGGAAGATCAAGGTGACGGCGAGAACCGAAAAGGCGGCGACGTCCTTGTAATCGATGGAAACGTAATTCGACCACATCGTCTCGATCAGGCCGATGAGCAGGCCGCCGACCACCGCGCCGGGCAGCGAGCCGATGCCGCCGAGTACTGCGGCGGTAAACGCTTTCACGCCCGGCAGGAAGCCATCGGAGAAGCTGACCACGCCATAGTTCATGAGATACATCGTGCCGGCAATCGCGGCGAGCGCGGCGGCGATGACGAACGTCATTGAGATTGTGCGGTCGACGTCGACGCCGACCAGCGCCGCCATCTTCTGGTCTTGCTCGCAGGCGCGCTGCGCACGGCCGAGTTTGGTCCTGCTTACCAGATACCAGAACATCAGCAGTAGCACCGCGGTGACACCCCAGATGACGAGCTGTTTGTAGGAGAGCGTGACCTCGAAATTATCCTTGGTGAAGAAGTTGAATTGACCCTGCACCATGGGCGGGATCGATTTGTTGCGCGGCCCTTGCGTGACCTGGACGAAATTCGACAAGAAGATCGACATGCCGATCGCCGAGATCAGCGGCGCCAGTCGAAATGAGCCACGCAGCGGTCGGTAGGCGATCCGCTCGATCACCCAGTTGACCAGCGAGGTGAACAGCATGGCCACGATCAGCACGATGAACAGCGCCAACGCGATCGATGTGATGCCGAGCCAGGTGGTGAGAATGAGAAAGGCGATCAGCGCGATGAAGGCCGAGACCATGAACACGTCGCCATGGGCGAAGTTCACCATGCCGATGATGCCGAACACCATGGTGTAGCCGATGGCGATCAGACCGTAGATCGAACCGAGGGTGATGCCGTTGATGAGCTGCTGGAGGAAGATTTCCATGCGTTGTGCTCACGCCTGTTGCTTTGGGCCGCTGCGGCCGGCGGTCATAACTTCGATTCTCCAAGGCTTAACAGGGCATGGCGGGAGCGGCAACGCTCGCCGCGAGGTGTGTTATTAAGTCGGACCGCCGCGGCAGAAGCCTGAAAGGAAAGGCACATGTCCCCCAGCCTCGAAATTGCCGTCCGGCTCGGTTGCTTTGCGGCCGTTTTCGCCACCATGGCCCTGTGGGAATGGTTCGTTCCGCGGCGTCATCTGACGGCCGGCCGGCGGCCGCGCTGGCCCGGAAACCTCGGCATCCTGGCCATCGACATTATAGCTGCGCGGCTGCTCGTGCCGACCGCGGCGGTCGGCGTGGCGCTGATCGCGGCCGCGCGGGGCTGGGGCCTGTTCAACCTGCTGGGACTACCAGCCTGGGCGGCGATCCCCGTCGGTGTGGTCGCGCTCGATCTCGTGATTTACACCCAGCACGTCGTCTTCCATCACGTGCCGGTGCTGTGGCGGCTGCACCGCATGCATCACGCCGATCTCGACATCGACGTGACCACCGGCGTGCGCTTTCATCCCTTGGAGATCCTGTTGTCGCTGGCGATCAAGATGGCGGCGGTGCTGGCGCTCGGCGTGCCGGCGCTCGCCGTGCTGATCTTCGAGGTGCTGCTCAACGCCACCTCGATGTTCAATCACAGCAACGTGGCGTTGCCACCGCAGCTCGACGCCATCGCGCGCTGGATCGTGGTGACGCCGCAGATGCATCAGGTGCATCACTCGGTCGAGCGCGCCGAAACCGACAGCAATTTTGGATTTAACCTGCCGTGGTGGGATCGTCTGTTCGGCACCTATCGCGCAAAGCCTTCGGCGGGCGAGCAGGGCATGACGATCGGTCTGCCGATTTTTCGCGACGTCGCGGAATTAGCAATCGTGCGACTGCTGACGCAGCCGTTCCGAACAGAACATTAGTGAAGTCCGCCGAATATCCAGATCAAGAATAGAATCGGCAGCGGAATTCCCAAGAGCCAAAGCAACAGATAGCGTCCCATGATGCGTCACCTCCATTGACGTAATGGGGAACCCCGAGATCTGCGCCGGGTTCCTACGGTGTTACCATTCGCACGACACGGAACTGGATGGACGACCGCGCGTTGTCTTGTTGTTCGGGCGGGGAGCGCGAACGACCAACGTTGGAAGGATATACAATGAGTCAGAATCAAAACCCCAATCAGAACCCGGGCCAGCAGCAGCAGGGCAATCAGCCCGGTCAGAAGCCCGGCCAGCAGCAGCAAGGCGGTCAGCCCGGCCAGAAGCCTGGTCAGCAACAGCAGCAAGATCGCCCCGGTCAGGGCGGCCAGCAGGGCCAGCAGAACCGCTGACGCGCTGCAACGCGATGAACGGAAGCCCCGCCGCGTGGCGGGGCTTTTTGTTTGATTAGCGTTCGATTGCGTTGGCCTGACGCGCCGCCTCGCATATGCTTGGCGTTGCCATGGCCTCGTCACCGCTCCCGCTGTTTCATCTTTACGGCGATCCGCCGGACGACTCCGCGTTCGACTTCATCCACATTGAAACCATCGCCTCGCGCTCCTCGGTGCACGACTGGACGATCCGCGCGCATCGTCACCGCAATCTGTTCCAGATCCTGTTGATCGAGCAGGGCGGCGGCGAGATGAATTTCGAAACGGCGACCGTGCCGTTTTCGGCGCCGGCGGCGATCCTGGTGCCGGCCACCACCGCGCACGGTTTTCGCTTCACCCCGCAGGTCACCGACGGTTGGGTGGTGAGCTTCACCGAGGACGTCGCCGATGCGCTCGGCGACCAGTCGGGTGAAGCACTGGCGCGGCTCAAGGCGGTGGCGGCCGATCCGGTGGTGCCGCTCGCGGGTGCGACGGAGGCCAAGCGACTCGCCGCGCTATGCGCGGACCTCAACGAGGAAGCCTCGCTGGCGCGTGAAGGCTATCGCCTCGCCATGCGCGGGCTGCTGGCGCTGATTGCGATCGAGGTGGTGCGGCTGGCGGTCAGCCGCGCGCGCTCAGGCGCGGTGACGCTGACGCGCGCCGATGCGCGGGTCGAGGAATTGCGCCGGCTGCTGGACGAACATTTCCGCAAGGAGCGGCTGATCAGCTTCTACGCCGAAAAATTGGCGATGACGGCCGACCGGCTCAACGATCACGTCAAGCGTGCAACCGGCGTCACGGCGGGCCATCTGATCCGCCAGCGTGTCTTGACCGAAGCCAAGCGGCAGCTCGTATTCACCGGTCAGCCGATCCACGAGATTTCTTACGATCTCGCATTTTCCGATCCGTCGCATTTCACACGGTTTTTCCGCAAGCAGACCGGCATGACGCCGCAGGCGTTCCGCGAGGGCCGCGGCGGTTAAGATTAAGAGTATGAGGCCGACGAGTAGGAACCGGCTTTCGGAAAAGCTCATGTTTCGTGGAAAACTCGCTTAAGCGGTAAGGTAAAGTTTCGGTTTCTTTTGAAATTCGCATTTGAAGGGCCTACGCGTGATGCTCAATCTAGGAGGACGCCATGCATAAATTGTCCGGCGCGGCCGTCACCATCATTATTGCCGTCGCGCTCTATTTCACCGTGAGTTGGGGCTACGACGGACTACGCGTGCTGACCTCGCCGAGCTACGGGCTGGGCGAAGTCTGGCGTTCGCAATTCATCTTTGCCATCGGCAGCCTCTTCGGCTTGAGCCCGATCGGGCTGATCAAGCTCGCTGCCTTCTTCGGTGCGGTGAAGCTTGCGGTTGCTGCCTTCTGTGCCGTCCACATTCTCGACCGCGCGCGCGCCCTGATCGGCGGCAAGCCAGACTCGGAAATCCTCGAAGGTGGTTTGATCCTGGTCGTGTTGATCAGCATCGTCTCGGTCGGCCCAGCCGTCTGGTCGCATAACGCATGGCTCGTGCGCGAAACGACGATCCAGCTAATGCTCGCCGCGGTCGCCACCGCGCTTTGTCTGGTCGAGCGTAGTTACAGCCGCTCTGCCGATGAAGCTAAGCCCGGCCTCGATGCCGAACTCGCCGCCACGCCCGCCGGAGCGGCCTGGTTCTCGCCGTTCCGCTAGGGACGCGAGCCGCAAACTCATCCGATTTTGAATCGTGTTGTAGCTCGTCCGCGAGGACGGGCTACTTTGCTTTCGTCATTTCCGCCATCACCTCGGCGGCTTCCTTGAAGGCGTGGTTGGCGGCCGGCACGCCACAATAGATCGCTTGCTGCAGAATGACTTCCTTGATGTCGGCCTCGGTGAACCCGCCTTTGGCAAGCGCGGCGCGCACGTGCAGGCGGAATTCGTCCCACTGTGCGAGCGCGATCATCGTCCCGATCACCAGCACGCGGCGGGTGCGCTCGTCGTAATGCGGCCGCGTCCAGACCTCGCCCCAGGCGTAGCGGGTGATGAGGTTTTGAAATTCCTCGTTGAACGGCGTCTTTTTCGTATTGGCGCGATCGACCCATTCGTTGCCGAGCACCTTGCGGCGCTGGGCCATGCCGCGCTCGTGGCGTTCTTTCTCGTCCATGACGTCGTGTCTCTAATTCAGCAGGAAGTCGAGCGTCGCGTCGGTGAAGGCCTTGGGCTGCTCGACATTGGAGATGTGCGCCGCATCGAGCGCGACCACCTTTCCGTTTTTGACGGTTTTGGCGATGGTCTCCCCGGCGACCGGCGGCGTGGCCGGATCGTGCTTGCCGACGATCACCAAAGTCGGCGTGGTGACGCGCGGGTTGGATTCGCGGAAGTCCATGTCGCGGACGGCTTCGACGCAGCCGATGTAGCCGTCAAGGTTGCTGGCGACGAACATCTCGGTCATGCGCGCGATCGTCTGCGGCGCGCGTTCGATGAAGCCCTTGGTGAACCAGCGCTCCATGTTCATGCCGACGATGTGCTTGAGGCCGTTTTCGCGCACGGTCTTGATGCGATCGGCCCACGGCGTCTTGTCGGCATAGTAGAAATTCGTGTTGGCGAGGACGAGCTTCTCGACCCGATCCGGCGCATTGGCGCCCAGCCACTGACCGTCCATGCCGCCCATCGACAGGCCGCACCAGTTCGCTTTCTTGATCTTGAGCGTGTCTAGGATCTGGATGATGTCGCGACCGAAGAGGGCAAAGTTGTAGGGACCTTTGGTCGTGCCCGACTTGCCGTGGCCGCGGCGGTCCCAGCGGATGAGCCGAAAATGCTTGGCGAACTCGCCCGCCTGATCGTCCCACATGTGCAGGTCCGTACCGAGCGAATTCGACAGCATCAGTGCGGGCGCGCCTTCGCGGCCCTCGATCTCGACGTTGAGCGGGCAGCCGTCTTCGGCGGTGATTGTCGGCATGAAAATCCTCCCCCAATCCGTAAATTATTGTTTGCCGGTCGACACCCATAAAGCGGTCGGCGCCCGCTGCAAAGCTCTTTTCAGCGGGCCCGCGAGGGCTTAAGCCGTGACTCAAGGTTTGGGCAAGTGCGTGAGGAGGAGACGCCGATGGCGATGGTCATGACGGGGGAGGTTCAACTCCCAGCCAGCCGCGAGATTGTATATGCGAAGCTCAACGACGCCGAGGTGCTGAAAGCCTGCATTCCCGGTTGCGAGGAGCTCAACAAGATATCCGACACCGAGTTGCAGGCGGTCGCCGTCACCAAGATCGGCCCGGTCAAGGCGCGTTTCAAAGGCAAGGTGCACCTGACCGATCTCGACCCGCCCAACGGCTACAAGATCTCGGGCGAGGGAGACGGCGGCGTCGCCGGCTTCGCCAAGGGCGGCGCGACTGTCGCGCTGACCGAAAAGGACGGCGGCACCTTGCTCACTTACAACGTCGAGGCGCAGATCGGCGGCAAACTGGCCCAACTCGGCCAGCGCCTGGTCAATGGCGCGGCCAAGAAGATCGCCGATGATTTTTTCAAAAATTTCGCCGCAGCGATGAGCCCGCCGCCGGCCTGACGCAAAAAGCCGCCCGCTTTGCGCGGACGGCTTAATTCCTGTGCGGTTACGCGAGCCGAGGCCAACTCACGGGCAGGGGTGACGATACCCGTCGTAGCCAAGATAGGTCCCCGATGCCGGATCGTAGGATTTGAATCGCGACATACAGTACCTCACGTCGCCACCGGCCACGTAGGCCGGCCCCGGCGCATAGGCGTAATCGGGCCCGTAGTAATAGCCCGGCCCGTAATAGCCATAGGGCCCCTGCGCCGCGAGACCGCCCAAGATGGCACCGGCAGCGAAGCCTGCGATCGCGCCGCCACCGCCACGCCAGCCGTGATGCCAGCCGCGAGCGTCCGCTGACGAAACAGCCAGCACGCTCGACGCCGCCAGCGCCAGCGCTGCGACGCCCGCCATGATTTTGATACGCATGGGAAATCTCCTCCGTCTTGCCTTGTCATGGAATCAAGCCGCGACCGGCCGCTCTGTTCCGTTAAGTTTTCGTAGGGTGTGGCGGTGCGACGCACCATTTCGAGCTTCGCCTTTGGAATCCCTTGACCCAGCAAGCAATCGGGGTTCAGAGTTATTACTGTTCCAAGGCGCATTCGGGCCGAAATCGGCTATATTTCAAACCCGAGCCGCCGCCGCCCCCGCCGGGCGAAGCGAAAAGAGGGCTTTTGGCCCCGAATTTGGGAGGATGGTGATGCCTGCGGTGTCCATGACGGTGAACGGCAAACCCGTCACCGGCGACGTCGAAGCGCGCACCTTGCTGGTGCAATTCCTGCGCGAGAATCTGCGGCTGACCGGCACCCATGTGGGTTGCGACACCTCGCAGTGTGGTGCCTGCGTCGTCCATGTCGACGGCATCGCCGCGAAATCCTGCACCTTGCTCGCTCTGCAATGCGAGGGCGCCAAGATCACTACCATCGAAGGCCTGGCCGAGCCGGGCGGGGCCTTGCATCCGATGCAGGAAGCCTTCCGCGAGAACCACGGCCTGCAATGCGGCTACTGCACGCCGGGCATGATCATGGCGGCGCTCGATATCGTGCGGCGGCGGGGCAACGATCTTGACGAGCACACCATTCGCGAACAGCTCGACGGCAACATCTGCCGCTGCACGGGCTATCACAACATCGTCAAGGCGATCGCCGCAGGAGCGAAAGCGATGGCCAAGGGCGGCACGCGTCAAGCTGCCGAGTAGAATTGCCGCTGAGTAGAATTGCCGCCGAGTAGCTAAAAAAAATACAACGGGAGGAGACCGCCATGAGCGCGACCGGGATCGGCGCGGCGGTGCGCCGCAAGGAAGACTTCCGCTTTATTACCGGCCAGGGACAATATACCGATGACGTGGTGCGGCCGGGCGAGACCCGCGCCGTGTTCGTGCGTTCGCCGCACGCCCGCGCGAAAATCAAGAGCATCGATGCCGCTGCGGCCAGGAAGCTGCCTGGTGTGGTTGCGGTGCTCACCGGCGCCGACCTCGCCAATGACAAGATCGGCAATCTGATCTGCGGCTGGATGATCCACTCCAAGGACGGCACGCCGATGAAGATGGCGCCGCATCCGGCGCTCGCCTCCGGCAACGTGAACTGTGTCGGCGACGCGGTGGCAGTGGTGATCGGCGAAACTTTGGCGCAGGCGCGCGATGGCGCCGAGAAGGTCAAAGTCGACTACGAGGTGCTGCCGTCGGTAACCGATCCCGCCAAGGCGAAGTCGGGTCCGCAAATCCACGATGTTGCGCCGAAGAATACCATCTACGAATGGTCGCTCGGCGACGCCAAGGCGACGGAAGCGGCCTTTGCCGCCGCCAAGCACGTCACCAAGCTCGATATCGTCAACAACCGCCTGGTGCCGAATGCGATCGAGCCGCGCGCGGCGCTGGCCGAATACGACGCCGGCACCGACAACCTCACGCTATGGAATACCTCCCAGAACCCGCATGTGGCGCGGCTGGTCATCGCCGCCTTTGTCGGCATGGCGCCGGAGCACAAATTGCGGGTGATCGCGCCCGACGTCGGCGGCGGCTTCGGCTCCAAGATTTTCATCTACCCGGAGGAAGTCGTCTGTCTGTGGGCCGCGCGCAAGGTGCGCCGGCCGGTGAAATGGGTTGCCGAGCGTTCAGAGTCCTTCCTCACCGACGCACATGGCCGCGACCACGTCACCCATGCCGAACTGGCGCTCGATGGCAACGGCAAGATTCTGGCGCTGAAGGCGAAGACCATCGCCAATCTCGGCGCCTATATGTCGACCTTCTCTTCGTCGGTGCCGACCTATCTCTACGGCACGCTGCTGTCGGGGCAATACGACATCCCGACCATCTATTGCGAGGTGGACGCGGTCTACACCAACACCGTGCCGGTGGACGCCTATCGCGGCGCCGGACGCCCCGAGGCGACCTTCGTGGTCGAGCGACTGGTGGAAGTGGCGGCGCGCCAGATGGGCATCGAGCCGGTGGAAATCCGCAAGCGCAACTTTATTAAATCGTTCCCGCACCAGACGCCGGTGATCATGGCCTATGATGCCGGCGACTATCTCGCCTCGCTCAAGAAGGCGGTGGAAGCCGCCGACGTGAAGGGCTTCAACAAGCGCAAGCGCGACGCGGGCCGCCACGGCAAGCTGCGCGGCATGGGCTTCTCGACCTATATCGAGGCCTGCGGCCTCGCGCCGTCGCAAGCCGTCGGCTCGCTTGGCGCCGGCGTCGGCTTGTGGGAATCCGCGGAAGTCCGCGTCAACCCGACTGGCAGTGTGGAAGTTCTCACCGGCTGCCATGCGCACGGGCAGGGCCACGAAACGACGTTTGCGCAGCTCGTGTCAGAACGTTTAGGCATACCTTTCGAGAACGTCTCCATCGTGCATGGCGACACCGACAAGGTGCAGTTCGGCATGGGCACCTACGGCTCGCGCTCGGGCGCGGTCGGCATGTCGGCGATCGTCAAGGCGCTCGACAAGATCGAGGCCAAGGCCAAGAAAGTCGCGGCCTTCATGCTGGAAGCGGCGGAAGGCGACATCGAGTTCAAGGACGGCAAATTCACCGTCGCCGGCACCGACAAGTCGGCGGCCTTCGGCGACGTCGCGCTCAACGCCTATATCGCGCACAAATTCACCGGCGCCGAACTGGAGCCGGGCTTGAAGGAAACCTCGTTCTACGACCCGACCAATTTCACCTTCCCGGCCGGCTGCCACATCTGCGAGGTCGAGGTCGATACCGACACCGGCAAGACCGAAATCGTGAATTGGACCGCCGTCGACGACTTCGGCACCGTGATCAATCCGATGATCGTCGAGGGCCAAGTCCATGGCGGCATCGCGCAAGGCGTCGGCCAGGCGCTGCTCGAAGGCGCGGTCTACAGCAAGGAAGGCCAGCTCGTGACCGGCTCGATGATGGACTACACCATGCCGCGTGCGCACGACCTGCCGTCGTTCCATGTCGGCCTCACCGAAACCAAGTCGCCGTCGAACCCGCTCGGAATCAAGGGCTGCGGCGAAGCCGGCGCGATCGCCGCGCCCGCCGCCGTCATCAATGCCATCACTGACGCGATCGGAACCGAAAATCTGGCCATGCCGGCAACCGCCAACGCGGTGTGGACGGCTCTGCAGGGCGCCAAACCGCGCCAAGCGGCGTAATCAGGAGAGAGAGCGATGTACAATTTCACCTTCCATCGTCCGACCACGGTCCGCCAGGCGGCGGGCCTCTTGGCGCGCAATCCGGAAGCCAAGCTCTTGGCCGGCGGCCATTCGCTGATCCCGGTGATGAAGCAGCGGCTGGCAAGCCCGTCCGCGCTGATCGATCTCTCCCTGGTCGAGGGCATGACCGGCGTCGAGCAAAAGGGCCGCTCGATCGTCATCGGCGCCATGACGCGCCACGCCGATGCCGCCAATTCACCGGCGCTGCAGCAGGCGTTGCCGGGGCTCGCCTCGGTGCCGGCCTCGGTCGGCGATCCGCAGGTGCGCAACCGCGGCACCATCGGCGGTTCGATCGCCAACAACGACCCGAACGCCGACTATCCGGCGGCGTGCCTCGGCTTAGGGGCCACCATCATCACCAACAAGCGGCGCATCGCCGCCGACGATTTCTTCACCGGCATGTTCTCGACCGCGCTGGAAGAGGGCGAGATCATCACCAAGATCAGTTTCCCGATCGCCAAGAAGGCGGCTTACGAGAAGTTCAAGCATCCGGCCTCGGGCTTCGCGCTGGTCGGCGTGTTCGTGAGCAAGCGCGGGTCCGACATCCGCGTGGCGGTGACCGGCGCGGGCAGCAACGGCGTGTTCCGGGTGAAGTCGTTCGAGGATGCGCTGAAGAAGCGTTTCGCGGCGAAGTCGCTAGAGGGCATGAGCATCCCGGCGACGGGCATGAACAGCGACATCCACGCCAGCCCGGAATATCGCGCGCACCTGGTCGCCGTGCTGGCTCGACGCGCGGTGGCCAAGGCATAAGTTGTCTCAATCGCCTAAAACTGGCGGCAAGAAACCACGCAACATCTTTTTTCGTCTGTTAGGGCCTGGCCTTGTCACTGGCGCAGCGGACGATGATCCGTCGGGCATTGCCACATACTCACAGGCTGGAGCTCAGTTTGGATACGGTCTTTTGTGGACCGTTTTCCTCACAACTCCATTCATGATCGCGATTCAGCTTGTAAGCGCGCAGATCGGGAGGGTGACTGGCAAGGGACTGGCAGCGAATATTTCTCAATTTGCTCCGCGGTGGTTCATTGTTGTCCTTGTATCGCTTCTTGTCGTGGCAAATACCTTCAACATCGCCGCTGATATCGCGGCTATGGGCGAGGCTCTGTCCCTCGTCATTGGAGGGCTAAAACATGAGCACGCTCTGATCTTCGCCGCTGCCTCAGTGTTGCTCCAAATTTTCGTTCCTTATCGTCGATACGCGCCCGTATTGAAATTTCTTACACTGACTTTATTCGTATATGTCGCAACGGCTTTCACGGTCAAAATCCCCTGGAGTGAGGCGCTGCTCTCGGCTCTGTGGCCCAAGCCAACTTTTAATTTGGACTATTTTCTGATGGTTGTTGCTGTCCTCGGCACAACCATCAGCCCCTATTTGTTTTTCTGGCAAGCGTCCCAAGAAGTGGAAGAAATAAGTCAGGGTAAGCGTCGCCGACCCCTGAAGGAGCTCCCGCGTGGCGGCCATCCCGAAATTGATCGGATTGCAGTCGATACTACGGTTGGAATGGTTTTCTCCAACTCGATTGCGTTTTTTATAATTCTGACGACTGCTGCGGTTTTGAACGCCGGCGGAGTCACCAACATTCAGACGGCGGCACAAGCTGCGGAGGCGCTGCGACCTTTGGCCGGAGAGTTGACCTTCCTATTGTTTGCACTGGGCATAATCGGCACCGGTTTACTCGCTATTCCAGTGCTCGCTGGTTCTGCTGCCTATGGCGTGGCGGAAGCGTTCGGATGGCCGGCGACGTTGGAAGCAAAGGCTCCGGATGCCGTTGGTTTCTATGGAATTATTGCCGCCGCAACCATCATTGGATTTGAACTCGGATTCACAAGCATTAACCCAATCAGAATGCTGATCTGGAGTGCGGTATTAAACGGCATCGTTGCAGTACCATTTATGGTTGTGATGATGATTGTTATCTCAAAGATAGACTTGATGGGCCGTTTCAAAGCGAAGTCTTGGCTCCTTGGATTTGGGTGGGGAGGAACAGTCCTCATGGCGATTGCGATCATTGCGCTTGTTTGGTCTTCGCTTTCATGATCGCGGCGGCCGGGACATCAATTTTCATCCCGGCTGTTTATCCAGCTCGCTCAACAGATCGTGCAGATCGAGCGGGTGGGTGTACATCTGCAATCCGCCATCGGGACGCTTGGGCCACTGATCCTTGGGCCGGTCCCAATAGAGTTCGACGCCGTTGTCGTCCGGGTCGCGCAAATAAAGCGCCTCGGAGACGCCGTGGTCGCTCGCGCCGTCGAGTGGGATCTTGGCGACGATCAGCCGGCGTAGCGCGTCGGCCAGAAGCGGCCGGGTCGGGTACAAAATCGCGGTATGGTAAAGGCCTGTGGTGCCGGGAGGCGGCGGCGAGCCGCCCAGGCTCTCCCAGGTATTGAGGCCGAGATGGTGGTGATAGCCGCCGGCCGAGATGAAGGCGGCGCCGGGGCGGGTGGTGGTCACCTCAAAACCCAAGACGCCGCAATAAAAATCGAGCGCCCGCTGCAAATCCGAGACCTTCAGGTGCACATGGCCGATCCTGACCCCCGGATCGATGGTGGGCAGTCGCAAAGCGGTCTTTTCGGCGGTGTCGGGGCTGGACATGGCAGCTATCCTGGGCTGGTGGCGGGTCGCCTCGGGCTATAAATGTAGGACGGCGCCCGCGTCGGTTAAAGTGTCCTCGAGGTGACCTAGGAATGTCTCTTTCACCGCTTCCCGGCAGCATTGACGCCACGCTCGATTTGCTGGCCAAGGCCGACTATGTCGGCGACCGGTCGCTGGCGACGGTGCTTTATCTCGCGCTCAAAATGGGCCGGCCGCTGTTTCTCGAGGGTGAAGCCGGCGTCGGCAAGACCGAGATCGCCAAGGTGTTGAGCCAGGCGCTGGGCCGCCGGCTGATCCGTCTGCAGTGCTACGAGGGGCTCGATATTTCGTCAGCCGTCTATGAGTGGAACTACGGCGCGCAGATGATCGCCATTCGTCTGGCCGAAGCGGAAGGCGAGGGCGACCGCGAGCGCATCGAACACGACGTGTTTTCCGAACGCTTCCTGATCAAACGCCCATTGCTCCAGGCGCTCGAGCCAGATCCGGCCGGTGCCCCGGTGCTGTTAATCGACGAGATCGACCGCACCGACGAGGCTTTCGAGGCGTTTTTGCTTGAAGTGCTGGCCGATTTCCAGATCACCGTGCCGGAGCTGGGCACGATCAAGGCCGCGCATCCGCCGATCGTGGTGGTGACCTCCAACCGCACGCGCGAAGTGCATGACGCGCTCAAGCGCCGCTGCCTCTACCATTGGGTCGGCTATCCCAATGCCGAGCGCGAACTCAAGATCGTGCGCGCCAAGGTACCGGGCATTGCCAAGAAATTGTCGGCGCAGGTGGTGGCCTTCGTGCAGGCCTTGCGCAAGGAAGACCTGTTCAAATCGCCAGGCGTTGCCGAGACATTGGACTGGGCTGGCGCGCTTACCGAGCTCGACGTGGTCGCGCTCGATCCGGCGACGGTGTCGGATACGCTCGGCGCGCTCTTGAAATATCAGGACGACATCGCCCGGCTCGACGGCAGCAAGGTGAAGGCGCTGCTCGACGACGTGAAGTCGGAGCTGCGCGCGGCGGAGTAGCTCACTTGAAAACTTTGGCTCGCCACTTGCTCAGCCGCACTCGCTCCCCCCTTGAGGGGGAGGGTTGGGGAGGCGGGTGTGCTTTGCGCACGCCTCAAGCTCAAAATGGCTGAAGAGTTACCCCCCTCCCGACCGCCTTCGGCGGTCGACCTCCCCCGCAAGGGGGGAGGTGAAGAAAGAAGCGGCCGCCTCGCCGAAAACATTCTCTACTTCGCGCGCGCGCTGCGCGCGGCGGGCATTCCGGTCGGCCCAGGCAGCGTGCTCGACGCGCTGGAAGCCGTGCAGGTGGCGCAGGTCGGCGACCGCGATGATTTCTACTGGACACTGCACGCCGTCTTCGTGAAGCGGCACGAACACTCGATCCTATTCGACCAGGCCTTCCGCATCTTCTTCCGCAAGCGTGGCTATATCGAGAAGCTGATCGCCTCGATGCTGCCGGGCACGCCGCCCGGCGAGCCAAAAGCGCCGCCGCCGGGCGCGCAGCGCATCCAGGAGGCCTTGTTCGGCGGGCTCGATCGGCGCGAGGACACATCCGAAGTCGAGGTCGACGCGCGGCTGACCGTCTCCGACCGCGAGGTGCTGCAAAAGAAAGACTTCGCGCAGATGACGGCGACCGAAATCGCGGGGGCCAAGCAGGCCATCGCGCGGCTGACGCTGCCGCTCGATCTGTTGCGCACGCGGCGGCTGGCGGCCAGCCGGCGCCGACACCTCATCGACATTCGCCGCACGCTGCGCGCCAGCATGAAGGCGGGCGGGGCGGTGATCGATCTCAAATATCTCGGGCCGCGCGAGAAGGAGCCGCCGATCGTGGCGCTCTTGGATATTTCCGGCTCGATGAGCCAGTACACGAGGCTGTTCCTGCATTTCTTGCATGCGCTCTGCGAGCGCGAGAAGCGCGTGACGACTTTCCTGTTCGGCACGCGGCTGACCAATGTGACCCGCGCCATCCGGGCGCGCGACCCCGACGATGCGCTCGCCGCCTGTACGGCCAACGTCGTCGATTGGTCGGGCGGCACGCGCATCGCCTCGTCGCTGCGCGAGTTCAACAAGCGCTGGTCGCGCCGCGTGCTCACGCAAGGCGCCGTGGTGCTCTTGATCACCGATGGGCTTGAGCGCGATGCCGACGGCACGCTATCATTCGAGATGGACCGGCTGCACCGCTCGTGCCGCCGGCTGGTCTGGCTCAATCCTCTTCTTCGCTTCGAGGGGTTTGAAGCCCGCGCCAAGGGCGTGCGAACCATGTTGCCGCATGTTGACGAACTGCGGCCGATCCACAATCTGGACTCGATGAGCGACCTGGTGCGCGCCCTGTCGGGCGCGCCGGACAAGGATTACGATCCGAAGCTGTGGCTGCCGAGCGCGGCCTGACGGAGGTTCATATGCTCTCACGCGACGAAGACATTCTCAAAGCTGCCGAGGATTGGCGCAAGGCCGGGCGCGGCGTGGCCTTGGCGACCGTGGTCGAAACCTGGGGCTCGGCGCCGCGGCCGGTCGGCTCCAATCTGGTCATCGACAATGAGGGCAATTTCCTTGGGTCCGTGTCCGGCGGCTGCGTCGAGGGCGCGGTGGTCACCGAAGCCATCGACGTGATCGACTCGGGCAAGCCGAAGATGCTGGAATTCGGCGTCGCCGACGAGACCGCGTGGAACGTCGGCCTGTCGTGCGGCGGCACCATCCGTGTTTATGTGGAGAAAGTCTCTTGAAACTCGACATCCTTCACGCGCTCAACGCCGAGCGCAGTGCGCGGCGCGCGGCCATCATCGTCACCGACGTGGCGAGCGGCGAGCAGCGGCTGGTCAGGGCAGCCGATATCGCCAAGGATCCGCTGCGTGACCTGATCGAAAAACATATCCGCATGGCGAAAAGCGGCATGGAGGAGACGCCGCAAGGCCGCGTCTTCCTCACCGTGCATGTGCCGTCGCCGCAGCTTGTCATCACCGGCGCGGTGCATATCAGCCAGACCTTGGCGCCGGTCGGACAATTGCTCGGCTATGACGTGACCATCGTCGATCCGCGCACCGCCTTCGCCTCGATCGAACGCTTTCCCGACGTGAAGGTGATCGCGGAATGGCCGGACGTGGCTTTGCCGCCGCTCAATGTCGATCATTACACCGCCTTCGTCGCGCTTACCCACGATCCAAAGATTGACGACCCCGCGCTCAAGCACGCGTTGGCGCGCGATTGCTTTTATATCGGCGCGCTCGGCTCCAAGAAGACCCACGCCAAGCGGGTTCAGCGCCTGAAAGAAGCGGGCCTCACCGACGCCGATATCGCGCGCATCCACGCGCCGATTGGGCTCGCTATCGGCGCGGTATCGCCGGCCGAGATCGCCATTTCCATCATGGCCGAGATCACCGCGCGGCTGCGCATGAAATCGGAAAAGGCGGAGGCGGCATGAAATTCGGCCCGGTTGCTCCGGCCGAGGCGCTCGGCGCCACCGCGGTGCATTCGATTCGCCAGGGCGACCTCGTGCTCAAGAAGGGCACGTTGATCGGGCCGGCGGAAGTCGCCGCGCTGAAGGCCGCCGCGGTGAAGGAAATCGTCGTCGCGCAGCTTGAGCCGGGCGACGTTTCCGAGGATCAGGCCGCGGCCGATATCGCGTTTGCCGTGAAAGGCGAGGGTGTGCGCGCTGACCGCGCCTTTACGGGGCGCTGCAATCTGTTCGCCGAGACCTCCGGTGTGCTGGTGCTCGACAAGGACGCGATCGACCGCCTCAACCGCATCGACGAGGCGGTGACGATTGCCACGCTGCCGGCGTTCAAGCCGGTGGTGGAAGGCGAGATGATCGCCACCGTGAAGATCATACCTTTTGCCGTAGCCGCCACCGCCCGTGACCAGACGGTCGGCGAGGCCGGGAAGGCTAAGCCTGTCATCTGCGTGGCGTCTTATAAGGTGCGCAAGATCGGCATTGTGTCGACCTTGCTGCCGGGACTTTCGCCAAAAGTCGTCGACAAGACCCTCAAGATCACCGCCGCCCGCATTGCGCCGGCCGGCGCGACCATCGTCGCCGAGCGGCGCGTGCCACACGCAACGCCGGCGCTGGCCGCGGCGATCGATGAGGTGCTCAAAGCCGGTGCCGAGTTGGTGATCGTGTTCGGCGCTTCCGCCATCGCCGACCGGCGCGACGTCATCCCGGCGGCGGTCGAGGGCGTCGGCGGCGAGATCGAACATTTCGGCATGCCGGTCGATCCCGGCAATCTGATGCTGATTGGCCGCCTGCGCGGGCGGGCCGTGATCGGCGCGCCCGGCTGCGCGCGCTCGCCGAAGGAGAACGGCTTCGACTGGGTACTGATGCGGCTCCTTGCCGGGTTGCCGGTCAGCCGCGCCGATATTACCGGCATGGGCGTCGGCGGCCTCTTGATGGAAATCGTCACGCGGCCGCAGCCGCGCAAAGAGCCCGCGCCGGAAAAAGGCCGCCGCGTCGCCGCCGTGCTGCTGGCGGCCGGGCGCTCCACCCGTATGGGCGCGATCAACAAGCTGATCGCCGAGATCGGCGGCAAGCCGCTGGTGCGCATCGCCGCCGAGCAGGCGCTCGCCTCGCACGCCAACCCGGTGATCGTGGTCACCGGCCACGAGCGCGAACGCGTCGAAGCGGCGCTCGCAGGACTTCCCGTTCGCTTTGTCAACAATTCGGATTACGCCGACGGCCTCGGCACGTCGCTGAAGGCCGGCATCGCCGCGGTGCCGGCGGAGGCCGACGGCGCTATCGTCTGCCTCGGCGACATGCCGCAGGTCGATGCCAAGCTGATCGACAGACTGATCGCAGCCTTCGATCCGGAACGCGGCGCGCTGGTGGTGGTGCCGACATTCGACGGCCGGCGCGGCAATCCGGTGGTGTGGGCGCGCCGCTTCTTCCACGATTTGATAGGAATCACCGGCGACATCGGCGCCCGCCACCTGATCGGCAGCTATGCCGAGGCGGTCGTCGAAGTTCCGGTCGCCGGCGAGGCGGCGCTCACCGACGTCGACACGCCCGAGTCGTTTTCTGCCGTCAAGGCGGAAATCGAACGCGCTTAAGACTCGAATCATTGATCGGCGCCGCAACTCAGCCCTTATCTGGGGTCGTGCTTGGGTAAGGGAAGGGCGATGACCGATCGCTTCACGCCGGTGATGCGCGCGTTTGTGGCCGCGTCGCTATTGCTTGCAATTGCGACGCTGATGCTGGTCGCGGTCAACACCGCGCGCGCGGCAGGAGCGCTTGCGATCGGCGCCTGCGGGGCGTTTGGCGAGGCTTACGATTTTGCCTCCGCCGATAGCGCGCGCAAAAGCGCGCTGGCGAAATGCCAGAACGAGACCTGCCGCGTGGTGACCGTCACCGAGCACGGCTGTGCGGCCTTTGCGGTCGATTTTACCAATCCCTGCGGCGCCAATGGCTGGGGCAAGGGACCGCGGCTCGGCCGCAGCCAGAACTTGGCCTTGCATTCCTGCTACAAAGACGGCGGCAAGGAATGCGTGATCCGCACCTTCTTCTGCGACGCCAAGGGCTGAGCCCGGGCCTCGCCGCTTAACACCCTGATTTTCTCGCGTTTATTTTTTGTTGCCCCGCGATGGCCTTTACGCTACAAAATGACTGACCAGTCAGTCAGTATCTGGCGACCACCATGGCCAAAGCGCATCCCCGATCGGTCCGCAAAGCGCCGCGCCGCCGCCGCGCGGCGACGCTGCAAAACCGCGGCGGTCCGGCACCGGGCAGCGGTGCGCGTGAAGCACGTAGCGCCGCCCGCCGCGAGGCGATCCTTTCTGCGGCGCTCGATGAATTCTCCTCGCGCGGCTTCGAGGCGGCGCGGCTCGACGACGTCGCCAAGCGCGCCGGCATCGCCAAGGGCACCATCTATCTCTATTTCCGCGACAAGGAGAGCCTGTTCCAGGAACTGATCCGCGCCATGCTCACGCCGCTGATCGGCACCATCGAGGCGCTGGGCGCGGCCGACGTGCCCATAAGCGTGCTCACCGAGCAGATCGTCGAATTGTTCGTGCGTGAGGTCTACGAGACGCGGCGCAAGGATGTGATCCGCCTGATGATCTCGGAAGGCCGCCGCTTTCCCAAGCTCGCCGAATTCTACTACCGCGAGGTGCTGTCGCGCATCATCGCGGCGGTGCGTGCTTTGCTGCGCCGCGCCGCCGCGCGCGGCGAGGTGCCGGAGGCGCTGGCCGAATTCCCGCAGATCATCGCAGCACCGGGCTTGGTCGCCATCATCTGGAGCGGCTTGTTCGAACGTTTTGAACCGCTCGACGTTCGCAAAATGATGAAGACCCATGTGGAGCTGTTGTTCGCACCAAGGAGTGCGCCATGAGAATGAAACTTGCCGCTCTGCCGGCGCTGGCGCTTGCCGGTCTCGTGCTTGCCGGCTGTGACAGGGGCAATGACCGACAATTGCAGGGCTGGGTCGAAGCCGAGTTGATTTTCGTTTCGCCTGACGAGCAGGGCCGCGTGGAAGCCTTGAAGGTGCGCGAAGGCGATCGGGTCACACAGGGCCAATTGCTGTTTACCGTCGACGACGATCTGCAAAAGTCCGATTTGATGGTGAAAAAGACCGCCGTGGTCAACGCGCAGCAGAATTTCGATCGCGCCAAGGAACTGCTGAAAACGGCGGCCGGCACGCAAAAGACCTACGACGACGCCGAAGCCGCGCTGCGCCAGGCCAAGGCCAATCTCGGCTGGTCGGAAACCCGCCTGACGCGCCGCAATGCCTACAGTCCCGCCGACGGCACCATCGAGCAGGTCTATTTCCGCACCGGCGAAACCGTGACCGCGGGAAAACCGGTGGTGGCGCTGCTGCCGCCGCAGAACCTGAAATTCCGCTTCTTCGCGCCCGAACCCATTCTGCCGCAGATCAAGTACGGCGAATCCGTCGCGGTCTCCTGCGACGGCTGCGCGAAGGGTTTGACCGCGAAAGTGAGTTTCATCGCCCGCAGCGCGGAATACACCCCGCCGGTGATCTACAGCCTGGATGAGCGCGCCAAGCTCGTCTACCTGATCGAAGCGCGGCCGGACCAACCGGAGAAATTCCGTGTCGGCCAGCCGGTGACCGTCATGCTGCCGAAAGAGGCGTCGCCATGAGTGGGCATGACGGGGCGCAAAATGGTGCGCATGATATCGCCATCGACGTCCATCACCTGACCAAGAAGTTCGATGGCAAGGCGGTGGTGCGCGACCTGTCGATGCAGGTCAAGCGCGGCACGATCTACGGCTTCCTGGGGCCGAACGGCTCCGGCAAGACCACCACCATCCGCATGCTGTGCGGCCTGCTCACGCCCGACGAGGGTGACGGCACCTGCCTCGGCTACGACATCCGCACCGAGACCGACAAGATCAAGCGCCATGTCGGCTATATGACGCAGCGCTTCAGTCTCTATCAAGACCTGTCGGTGCGCGAGAACCTGGAATTCATCGCCCGCATCTACGGTATCGCCAAGCCGGTTGCTGCTGCGCGCGCGGCGATCGAGCGGCTGGGCTTAGGCGGCCGCGAGGAGCAGATCGCCGGCGAATTGTCCGGCGGCTGGAAACAGCGGTTGGCGCTCGGCGCCTGCACGCTGCCGAGCCCGCAACTGCTGCTGCTCGACGAGCCGACCGCCGGCGTCGATCCGAAAGCGCGGCGCGAGTTCTGGAACGAGATCCATGCGCTCGCCGCCGAAGGCCTCACCGTACTGGTCTCGACCCACTACATGGACGAAGCCGAACGCTGCCACGAGATCGCTTATATCGCCTATGGCGATCTGCTGGTGCATGGCAGCGTCGAGCACGTGGTCGCGTCCGCGCACCTCACGACATACGTGGTGAGCGCCGAATATGGCGAGGGTTTGAGCCAATTGTCGCACGAACTCACCGGCAAGCCGGGCGTCGATATGGTCGCGCCGTTCGGTACCAGCCTGCACGTCTCCGGCCGCGACGCCGACACGCTAGAGACCGCAATCGCGCCCTACCGCACGAACCGGAACCTCGATTGGCAACCCTCGCAGCCCTCGCTCGAAGACGTGTTCATCGACCTCATGAGCAAGGCACGGGACAATTTCCAATGACCCACGTGCTGCCAACCCAAGCGCCACGCCGCCTGCCGGGCGACGGCTTCTGGCGCAAGACCTGGGCGATGCTGGTGAAGGAATTTATCCAGCTGCGGCGCGACCGCGTGTCGTTCGCCATGATCATCATGATCCCGCTCGTGCAACTGATGCTGTTCGGCTACGCCATCAACACCACGCCACGCGATCTGCCGACCGCGGTGCTGCTGCAGGAACAGACCGATCTGTCGCGCTCGATCTTGGCCGCGCTCGAAAACACCAGATATTTCAAGGTCACCAAGCTGCCGCATACGGAAACCGAAGTTGATCAGTTGCTCGCCTCCGGGACCGTGCTGTTCGCGATCGAGATTCCAGCCAACTTCGAGCGCTCGGTGCGCCGCGGCGACAAGCCGGCCATGCTGGTCGAGGCCGATGCCACCGATCCGGTTGCCGCCGGCACCGCGCTCGGCGCGCTCGGACAAGTCTTGCAAACCGCGCTGTCGCACGACCGCGATGTGCCAGCCGCGCCGACCATGCCGTTCGAGATCCGTACCCACGCGCGCTACAACCCGGCCGGCGTCACCCAGTTGAACATCGTCCCGGGCCTGGTCGGCACGATTCTGACCATGACCATGCTGATCTTCACGGCGCTGTCGGTGACGCGCGAGATCGAACGCGGCACCATGGAAAGTCTGCTGTCGATGCCGATCACTCCGGTCGAGATCATGCTAGGCAAGATCGTGCCTTACATCATGGTCGGCTTCGTGCAGGCGTCATTGATCATCGGCATCGGCGTTACGCTGTTCGGCGTGCCGGTCATCGGCAATCTCGGCTTGCTCGCCGCGTTGAGCACGCTGTTCATCGCTGCCAATCTGTCGATCGGCTACACCTTCTCGACTGTGGCGCAGAACCAACTGCAGGCGATGCAGATGTCGATGATGTTTTTCCTGCCAAACATCCTGTTGTCCGGCTTCATGTTCCCGTTCGCGGGCATGCCGGTCTGGGCGCAATATGTCGGCGAAGCTTTGCCGCTCACGCATTATCTGCGCATCGTGCGCGCGATCATGCTGAAAGGCTCGTCGATCGGCGATCTGCGCTACGACGGCATTGCGCTGTTCATTTTGATGCTGATCGCGATGACGATCGCCGTCACGCGCTTCCGGCGGACGCTCGACTAGTTCATCGGCGGGTCAAGACGCCGAGCCGTAGGTAAGGACTGGACCGGCGGTCGCTGTCTTCTGACCAGCCGGCCGCCGCCGACCACGGCCGGTGTCGGTTCGAACCACAAATTGACAGTGGCGCGCGCGCCAGGCGACGTCCCATGCAGCCGGCTGCCAGGATCGTAGGGATTGGTGGTGTCATTCTTGATGTCGAGCCCGGCGAACACCTTGAGCTCGAGTTGACCGCGCTTGAAGCGCCAGCCGGGCAGCAGTTGCGCGTCCTCCTCGGTGCCGGTCACCCAGGAATTGTTCAGCGCACCGGATACGTAGCGGTATCGACCGCCCGAGATCGTCGCTTTCAGCGTAAAGCCATCGCGGTCGAGGCCCTCTGGCGACCACAGCAGGCCGCCATGCATGAACTGGCCGTCGCGCCACAGGTCGGTGCCTGAAAACAAAAGGAAATGTGCGCCATCGTCGCCGGCCCAGGCGGGTCCGGTGGACACGCAAACGCAAGAAACCAGGACGGCCGTAGCGGCGGTAGCCGCCACGCCGATACGCCCGACGCAACGCATTGAGGCCCCCAAGCCTCAGAACAATCGAGAAACACACCAGGTTACCGTTTCAACTTAAGCGTGTTATGCGGTTGTAGGGCGAGGGCGATCTTGCAAAATCCGCGTAGGACAAAGGTCCAGTAGCGGGGTATATGCATGCGAACACTGTCGCCGGGGCCCCGATGACTGTCGCAACCGCCAGCCAGATTCCCGAGGAACGCGCCCGATTGCGGTCGATCGCCTTCCTCAATTGGGCGCATGCGATCGACCATTTCGTCCTGCTGATCTATCCGACGGTGGTGATCGGTCTCGAGGTCGTTTACCAGCGGCCCTACAACGAACTGATCGCGCTTTCGAGCGCGGCCTTTGTTGCCTTCGGCGTTTTTTCGCTGCCAGCCGGCTGGCTTGCCGACCACTGGAGCCGCCGCAATATGATGACGGCCTTCTATCTCGGTTGCGGCGTATCGCTCGCGCTGACCGCCTTTGCGCCGAACTTGCCGATGCTGGCGGTCGGCATGTTCGTCCTCGGCATGTTCGCCGCCATCTACCATCCGGTCGGCATGGCCATGTTGATCGAGGCCTCCGGCGCGCGCGGCCGCACGCTGGCCTTCAACGGCGTGTGCGGCAATCTCGGCGTTTCGCTGGCAGCCGGCGTTAGCGCGGCGCTGGCGACCTGGTTGGGCTGGCGCGCCGCCTTTCTGGCGCCGGCGGCTCTCTGCATTATCACCGGGATCATTTACCTTTGGATGACGCCGGATGACCGCCATCACACCAAGTTGCGTCAATCGAAGCCGGCGGTGCCGCTGACGCCCAAGGTCGCGACGATGTTGTTTGGCCTATTCCTGGTTATCGCGATTAGCTCTGGGCTCGTTTTCAACGTGTTGACCATCGCGTTGCCGAAGATCGTCGATGAGGGCGTTGCCGCGTCCGTGCCGCTGGTGCTGGTCGGCGGCATCGCCACCGCCGTGCTCGTGTGCGGCGCGATGGCGCAGCTTACCGTCGGACGGCTGGTCGAGTGGGTACCGCCGCACACCATCTTTGCTGCGGTGACCGCGCTCGGCTTCGTTGGCAATCTTTGGGCGACCTATGCAACCGGCATCTCGTTGATGATCGCGCTCTCGCTGGCGATTGCAGCGATCTACGGCCAGGTGACGGTCAACGACATGATCCTGGCGCGCTACACCGCCGACGCATGGCGTGGCCGCGTCTATGCCGTCCGGTATTTTACGCTGTTCATCAGCGCCGGCGCCGCGGTCGCCATTATTTCGCTGCTGCATGACAGCGGCGGGTTTAGTCTTGTGCTCGGCGTCAATTCGATCATCGCGTTGGCGATGTTTCTGGCGACGCTTGGCCTGGTGGCGTTGATCGTGAATATCGAGGCGCGGCACGCGGCCGTGCAACCTGCCGAATAAAATTCAGAACAACGGCGGAATCAGGTTCTCAACGTTGACGCGCGTGCGCTTTTTCACCAGCGCTGCGATGCGGCTGCGGTGGCACTCGTTGGGATCGCGCTCGTAACACAGCAGGCAGACGCGTTTGCCCGATTTGATCAGCGCCAGCAATTCGCCGAGCGCTTCCTGCGCTTCCGCCGTCTTGATGTGTTTGTCGTAGATGCGCCAGAGTTTTTCGAAATCGCCGGCGCGCGCGGCCTCGCGGCCCTCCGGCGGCGTGCCGAGTTTCTGCAAATGGAGGTAACCGATTCCGGTCTCGTCGAGCGACGCCGCGAGCTGGCGCTTGGAAAATCCGGGGCGGCGCGAGGCCGCGACCGCGCGGGTATCGATCAGCAGATCGACTTTGGCGCGTTTGAGTTCGCCGAGTACCGCATCGGGCTTGGCTTGCTGGTAACCGATCGTAAACAAAGTCCGCATATCTTCGTCACAGTAATGACACAACCGCCCAGTATATAGGCGGCAAGTGGCGATCGGAACTTGTTGAGTACTGATCGCCTTGACGGCCACGATGAGAATTGGCGACGGCGGATGTAACCGCGCCCTCTCGTTCGTGGTCGTTTCCGTTTTGGCCGGCCCTAGTCCTCGGCAAGCCGCTCGATCAACGCCACGGCAGCGGCCGGCGCGCGAACCTTCGCCTCGTGAATAAAATAGATGAAGACGTCGCGCGGTTGCGCCTTGGCGCGCTTTTTATCAATGCGCTGAAGATCCGCCGGTTCGCCGCCGCGCGCCCAGGTCATTGCGCGCGCCGCCCAGCGATCGAGCGCTTTCGGCGGATAGCCGGCCTTCAGTTTTTCATCGCCTTTTTGTAGCCGCGCATAGACGAAGTCGCCGGTGACATCGGCGATGGCGGGATAGGTTTCATGTTCCGCGAATACCACCGATGTGTTGAATTTGCGCAGCAGCGCGACGAAGGTCGGAGTCTTGAAGGTGTTGTGGCGCACCTCGACGACATGCCGCAGCGTTCGCCCGCCGTACGTTTTCGGCAGTAGTTCGAGAAAACCGCCGAAGTCGGCTTCATCGAATTTCTTGCTTGGCGCGAATTGCCAGAGCAGGGGGCCGAGCTTATCGCCCAGTTCGGTGATGCCGGAATCGAGAAACCGCTTGATCGAGTCGCCGGCTTCCTTGAGCACGCGGCGATTGACCGCGTAGCGTGGGCCCTTGAGCGCGAAGACGAAGCCGTCCGGAATCTCGGAAGCCCATTTGCGGAAGGTCTTCGGCGACTGTGTGCTGTAAAACGTGCCGTTGACCTCGATCGAGGTCAAGTGCTCGGCCGCGTAAGCGAGTTCGCGGGCGTGCGGCAGGCCCTTTGGGTAGAACACGCCGCGCCACGGTTCGTAGGTCCAGCCGCCAATACCCACGTAGATGCATGTCTTTGCCATAACCCGAGGATATATCGACGACGCCTTCTAGCGACACCCGAAAAGCAAAAAGGCCCGGGATTTCTCCTGGGCCTTCTTTATTTTCGCGTTGAGCGGAAGACTTAGAAGTCCATGCCGCCGCCCATGCCGCCCATTCCGCCGCCGCCCGGCATGCCGCCGCCGGCCGACTTCTTCTGCGGGATCTCGGCGACCATCGCTTCGGTGGTGATCAGGAGCCCGGCAACCGATGCCGCGCCCTGGATCGCCGAACGCACGACCTTGGTCGGATCGATCACGCCCTTGCTGACGAGATTGCCGTACTCGCCGAGCTGCGCGTCGAAGCCCCAGTTGTACTGGTCCTTCTCCAGGATCTTGCCGACGATGACCGAGCCGTCTTCTCCGGCATTGGTCGCGATCTGACGCGCCGGAGCCTGAATCGCCTTGCGGACGATGTCGACGCCGTGCTTCTGATCTTCGTTCGCAGTCTTGACCTTCTTGAGGGCTTCGGTGGCGCGCAACAGCGCGACGCCGCCGCCCGGCAGGATGCCTTCCTCGACCGCGGCGCGGGTCGCATGCATCGCGTCATCGACGCGATCCTTGCGCTCCTTCACCTCGATCTCGGTGGCGCCGCCGACTCGGATCACCGCAACGCCGCCGGCGAGCTTGGCCAGACGTTCCTGCAGCTTTTCCTTGTCGTAGTCGGAGGTGGTTTCCTCGATCTGTGCCTTGATCTGGGAGACGCGCGCCTCGATGTCGGCCTTCTTGCCGGCGCCGTTGATGATCGTCGTATTTTCCTTGTCGACCATCACCTTCTTGGTGCGGCCGAGCATGGCGATGGTGACGTTCTCGAGCTTGATGCCGAGATCTTCACTGATCGCCTGGCCGCCGGTCAGGATCGCGATGTCCTGCAGCATGGCCTTGCGGCGATCGCCGAAGCCCGGCGCCTTGACAGCCGCGACCTTGAGGCCGCCGCGCAGCTTGTTGACGACGAGGGTAGCGAGCGCCTCGCCTTCGATGTCCTCAGCCACGATCAGCAGCGGCTTGCCGGTCTGCACCACCGCTTCGAGCAGCGGCAGCAATTCCTGCAGGCCTGACAGCTTCTTTTCGTAGATCAGGATGTAGGGGTCTTCCATCTCAACGCGCATCTTGTCGGCGTTGGTGATGAAGTAGGGCGAGATGTAGCCACGATCGAACTGCATGCCCTCGACCACGTCAAGTTCGGTCTCGAGGCTCTTGGCCTCTTCGACCGTGATCACGCCTTCGTTGCCGACTTTCTTCATGGCATCGGCGAGGAACTTGCCGATCTCGGCGTCGCCGTTGGCGGAGATGGTGCCGACCTGGGCGATCTCTTCGTTCGAGGTGACTTTCTTGGAGTTGGCCTTGAGGTGCTCGACGATGGCTTCGACCGCGAGATCGACGCCGCGCTTGAGGTCCATCGGGTTCATGCCGGCGGCCACGGCCTTGGAGCCTTCGCGCACGATCGCCGCGGCCAGCACGGTCGCGGTGGTGGTGCCGTCGCCGGCCTGGTCGGAGGTACGCGATGCGACTTCACGCACCATCTGCGCGCCCATGTTCTCGAACTTGTCCTCGAGCTCGATCTCCTTGGCGACGGTGACGCCGTCCTTGGTGATGCGCGGAGCGCCGAATGACTTGTCGAGGACCACGTTGCGGCCCTTCGGGCCAAGGGTGACCTTCACCGCATTGGCCAGGATGTCGACGCCGCGCAACATGCGGTCGCGCGCATCGACGGAGAATTTAACGTCTTTAGCAGCCATAGTTCGAATTCCTTCGGTTTGATGTCGGCTAAGCGCTTAGGCGGCTTTTCGCTTGGCGGCATGGCCGCCTTCGATCACGCCCATGATGTCGCTTTCTTTCATGATCAGGAGATCCTGACCGTCGATTTTCACTTCGGTGCCCGACCACTTGCCGAACAGCACGGTGTCGCCGACCTTGAGATCGATCGGGATCAGCTTGCCGCTCTCGTCGCGGCCACCGGGGCCGACGGCGACGATCTCGCCCTGGCTCGGCTTCTCTTTGGCGGTGTCGGGAATAATGATGCCGCCGGCAGTCTTTTCCTCGGCATCGATGCGCTTGACGACAACGCGGTCGTGAAGCGGGCGGAACTTCATGGCAGTCCTCCTCGGTTATGAACGAATTTGCGGTTTTGGTAGCCGGCGTCCCCTTGCCAGCACCTGGGTAGCAGGTGGTGCAGGCATTCCGGCCCGCAAGGGGCATGGGCAAATTTTTTAGCACTCATTTGGCGAGAGTGCCAAGAAGCCAAGAAAATCCTTACGGTTCAATGGTTAACGGTGGGGCGCCGGAAACCGCGAGGAGAGCCACCGGGTTAGCCACGGCAGCCGCGTGGCGTGCGCCGGCGCGGCTGTTAGCAGGCCCGCAAGGTTGCTGCTATCGCCTTGATTTTAAACAGTTTGTTTACCTTTTTGGCTTGCAATGCCTGAGGCCTGAATTGGAAACTCTACGTCCGACTCGAAAAGGGGGACGCGATGGTTTCGCAAGACTTTCGTAAAATGGCCGCCGGTTACGGCCTGACGACTGCTCATATTCTGTATCGGCGTCCCGATCACCGATGGCTGCTGCAGTCCTATGTCTGGCAGGCCTACGACCTGTTCCCGAAATTTCCCGAGCTGCAGAAGTTTCTGGAATTCTGGCAGGAGAAGCTGGAAGGCCCGCTGCACTCGGTGCAGGTCGCCCATTGCAAGCTGATCAAGCCGGCCGAGTTGAAGGCGATCGACGGCGAATTCAGGCTGCACTAAACGGCCGACGCGCTGGCAAGCAGGTGGCGCCAAGCCCTCCGCCAGACTAGTTATCACGCCTGAAATGCGCGGCATCCCGCCGGTGCATGGCGGATGGTGACAGGCTAGTCCATGCGAGGGCATCTCCCGCGCGTCGCCCTTATGCTCGGCAATTTCGCCACCGGCATTTCCATTCTGGCGCCGGCCGGCATGCTGACCGTGCTGGCCGACGGCCTGGGCGTCGGCATTCGCGATACCGGGCTTCTGGTGACGTTCGGCGCCATGATCCTGTGCGCCGGCTCGCCGCTGGTGGCGTGGCTGACGACGCGGATCGACCGCCGACTACTGCTTGCCTGCACGCTCGCCGTTCTGGTTGCGGGGCAGGCAGCCTCGGCCTTTGCGCCGAACTACGCCACCGTGCTGACGCTGCGGCTGGCGATGCTCACGGTCGCGGCGATCTACACGCCGCAAGCCGCCTCGACGGTCGCGATGATCGTGCCGGCGGACAAGCGCGCGAGCGCCATCGCCTTTGTGTTTCTCGGCTGGTCGCTGGCGGTCGCCGGCGGCCTGCCGATGATCACCTTCATCGCGGCTTACGCCGGATGGCGTGCGGCTTTTGCCGCCGCAGCGCTCGCCGCTCTGGTGCCATGCCTGCTGTTGGCGTTCACGCTGCCGCGCGGCCTGCGCGGGCCGCCGTTGTCGCTGGCGAGCTTCGGCATCATCGCGCGCCATCGCAAAATCCTGTTGCTGTTGCTGATCACGATTTTGCAGACGTCCGGGCAATTCACGGTGTTCATCTATCTGTCGCCGCTTTTGATGCGGCTGACCGGCGCCGATCACAACGTGGTCGGAATCATGTTCGCCATTTACGGCGTGGCCGGATTTGCCGGCAATGTCATCGCCACGCGCATCGTGTCGGCGCTTGGCGGCTGGGTTACCTCGGCGGTGTTTCTCGGTTCGACCTTCATCGGTATGACGCTGTGGTCGCTCGGCGCCGGCTTCCTGTCGGTGATGGGCATCGGCATCGTGTTCTGGGGGCTCGGTTTCGCCGCCACCAACTCCATGCAGCAGGCGCGCCTGGTGGTGGCCGCGCCCGATCTGTCCAGCGCCACGGTCGGGCTCAACACATCGGCGCTTTACACCGGGCAGGCGATCGGCTCGGCGATTGGCGGCATATTGTTCAGCCACGGGTATCTGCACAGCATCGGCTACGTGGGCGCCACCTTCGTGGCGCTTGGCCTTGCGGTTTGGGCGATCACCCGTGACAGCCCGATGGGGCCCGGACCGGCGGCTGCCGCGCAACGCGCCAACGTCGCCGATGCGGCCTGAAAGCCTCTCATTTGTGCAGGGCGCGCGCGATCAGCGTCTCGACCTGTGGCAGCATGCGCGCGACCACGATGGCGTAGCCTTGCGCGTTGTAGTGCGCGTGATCGCGCGCCCGGTATTTACCGGGCGGCAGGTCCCATTGCGCATAAGCCACGTTTTCCGCGTGGGCGACGTCGTCGAGCTTGAGGCTGCCGAGGCCGATCGCCAGCACCTCAATCTTGCGCTCGCGTAGCGCGCGGATGATTTCGGCGAGACGTGCGCGGACGGTTTTTATCGAGGCGCCGCCGCGCAAGTCATTTGTGCCGAATTCGACGAGCGCGATATCGGTACCCGGCGCGATCGCTTCGTCGAAATGCAGCAGCGCGTCGAGATACGTGCCGCCATTCATGCCGGCATTGTCGACGACGACGTCGTAGCCCTTTTTGCGCAACGCCGCCTGCAACTGCGCCGGATAGGCGTCCTTGCGCGCCACCAGCCAGCCGGCGGTGGCACTGTCGCCGAAGGCGACGATGTGGATGGGGCGGGCCTGCGCCGATTGCGCCGCCAGCGCCAAGAGCGCCACCAACAAGTACCCCGCCGACAGTTTCAACGTGCCGCGCATGGGCGTAAACTCGGCCAAACGCAATGCCAAGGCAACCGCTCATGGCCCGCATCCGCTTCGATTTCGGCGCGCTCACGCTCGAGGCTGAACTGCTCGACACGCCGACCGCCAAGGCTATTGCGGCGGCGCTGCCGATTTCTTCGTCGGTGCTGACCTGGGGCGAGGAGGTCTATTTCGATGTGCCGGTGGACGTCGCACGCGAGCCTGACGCGCGCGCGGTGATCACGCCGGGCGAGATCGCCTATTGGCCGCAAGGCGCGGCGATCGCCATCGGCTTCGGCCGCACGCCGATCTCCAAGGGCAACGAGACGCGGCTCGCCAGCCCCTGTAACGTGTTTGCCAAGGCGCTCGGTAATGTGAAGAGCCTAAGCAAGGTGAAAACGGGCGAGAAGGTCGAAGTCACGGCCGTCAAATAGCATGGACCTTCGGTGGCGGGTTGATCCGGCATATCAGCGTTAGGAAAGACGATGGCCAAGGACGACAAGAAAATCCAAGCGGACCCGGCGCCAAAAGCCGAGGTCGTTGCAAAGAAAAAAGACGAGGCCGCGCCGAAGGACAAGGCCCCTGATGGTGCGGAACCAGCCAAGGCTGAAACTGGCGATACCGCTGCCGCCGCGCCCAAGAGCTATAGCCGGGGCGAGGGCCAGAAACCGGTAACCCAAGCCTACAAGGATAACTGGAACGCGATATACGGGAAGAAAAAGCAGAAGAAACGATAATTGCTGGCGTGATCCGTCGCGGCACGGGCTTGTCGCTGTTGCGGCGATTGGCTTGACTTTCATCGCGGTGACCCGTGCGTTGAGGGTGACATGACCAAATCGACGATCATCGCATTTGCCGTTGTGCTGTCGGCTTTGTTGTGCGCGCCGCGTGGCGCCCCGGCCATCGACGTCGGCAGCGCCGCCTGCAAGCGCGAATTGAAGGCGGCCCAGCAGCTGATGCTAGAATCGGCCGCGGTGGTCGACAGCGGGATGAAGGCGTCGGGAGCGGAGAGGTGCGAGGCGCGCTCGCGACAAATCGATCTCGCCGAACGGATCCGCGAAAGCTTCGCGCGCCGCGAGGAGCCCAAGGAGCGCACCAGCTCAGTGCGCGATGCCGACGAGGTGATCGAGGCGTCGCTGCAGGCCTTCAACAAATGGTGTCCGTCGCGGCCGGGCATGGTCCGCGTGCGCATGACCATGGTCGAACATGTCACGCGCGACAAACTGCCGAAGCCGCTCGCGGCCGCGCACCGTTGCACCGGGGACGGGGCGGCGATGTTTTCCACCAACCAGCGCTTCGATCTCGGCCAGCTCGTCGTGCTCGGTTGTCCGGGAAATCCAAATCCGACGCCGGAGCAAATGAAGGCGCGCAATGCCAGCGCCGACATGCTGCGGAAGGAGCAAGCTTACGTTTATCTCACGCGCGACCGCGATGGCGACGATCCGCGGCGGCTGATTTTCCCGATCCTCGACGCGAACGGGCAAGAGTCGACGACCGATCTGCTGGTCGCCGAGCGGGTCTTCATCGGCGACAAGCCCGATTTGATCTCGATGTTCTGGGACCCGGCGAAAGCGGGCACCTGCCGCGTGCACGCCATCTGGCGCGTCGCCGACGGCAAGGCCGCGCTGGCGTTTTGGGGCGAAGCGGCGGACTGCTCGAGCAACAAGCCCGAGTTCAAGACAGTGCTTGACCGGCGGTGAGCGCCATCAGTGTCGCTCCGTCTGATGGCGCACCATCGACAGGGTGAGGTCCCATGCGTTGCGGATATTGACGATCAGCAGCAAAAGCAGCGAGCCAGCCAGTACGTCGAGCGCGAAATCGTTTTCCGACCAGACCATGGCCGCCGCAATCAGCAGCGCCACATAGGCAATCGTCGGCAAAAGCGCATAAGCGAGGTGGTCCTGCTTGTAATTCGTCCAGTCGTGACGCAACAGCTGGATTGTCACGAACAAAGAAACGCCGAGCCCGACCGCGGCGCACGCGCCGATCATCGCCGCGAAGAAAATAACCCGGTGCGAAGGCACGAGCGCGATGGCCGCAAGAAAGAAGACGGAACTGAAATGCACGACCACGGGGCTGTAGAAGGCGCGCGTCGCCGCCGCCCGTTTGTCGTTCAGAAAACCGGTGCCGAGCGATAGCGCAACGAACAACAACGCGACCAGCGTCGCGCCCGCGGTGCCGACCAGGACATAAAAATCGTGCCATTGTTCGAGTTCGGCGACCATTGTGAACGGCTCAACCCCGCCCGACGAACGGCATCTTGTTCGCCATCACCGTCATGAAGAGAACGTTGGAGTCGAGCGGTAGGCTCGCCATGTAAACCACCGCGTTTCCGACGTGCTCGGCCTCCATGCGCGGCTCGATCATCTTGTGGCCGTCTGGCTGCAGCACGCCCTCGCCCTGCACCATGCGCTCGGTGAGCGGCGTCGCCGCGTTGCCGATGTCGACCTGGCCGCAGCAGATGTCGTATTGCCGGCAGTCGAGCGAGGTCGATTTGGTCAGGCCCGTCACCGCGTGCTTGGTCGAGGTATAGGCGACCGAAAAAGGCCGCGGCGCGTGCGCCGAGATCGAGCCGTTGTTGACGATGCGGCCGCCGCGCGGGTTCTGCGCCTTCATGATCTTGATGGCTTCCTGGGTGCACAGGAACATGCCGGTCAGATTGGTAGCGACGACGTTGGTCCAGGTCTCGAAGGGCAGGTCCTCGATCGGCATGGCCGGGGCGCCAATGCCGGCATTGTTGAACAGCACGTCGAGCCGGCCGAACGTCGATTTGACGGTGGCAAAAAGCGCCAGGATCGACTCGCGCTTCGATACGTCGGTCGGCACGGCCAGTGCCTGCGCGCCGATCGCATTGATCTCGCCCGATACCTTGTCGAGCATCTCCTTGCGCCGTCCGGCCAGCACCAGGCTGTAGCCGGCTTTGGCCAAGGCGATTGCCACCGCTCGGCCTACTCCGGTTCCGGCGCCGGTCACCAACGCGATTTTTGCGGACGCACTCATTTTGGTTTCCTTCCCTGAGCCGACAATTGGAAAGATCGCCATATCACAAAAGCGCGCGCGCGCCATCAGCGGCGCGTCATCCTGCCCGGCTATTGCGGTTTGAGATCAGCTCGCCAGTGCGTCCGGCACGTCGATCGGCTTGAAGGCGCCCGGCGACTTAAGCCGCTCGGTGATTTCGGCGGCGGTCACAGCCTTGCCGAAACGGTAGCCCTGCATGAAATGCACGCCGGCCGCGCGCAGGAACAGCTGCTGGTCGGCGGTCTCCACGCCCTCCGCCGTCACCTTCATGCCGAGACCGCGGCCGAGGCTCACCACCGCGTGCACGATCGCGGCGGCGTCGGCGGCTTTTTCAATGCTCAGCACGAAGCTGCGGTCGATCTTGAGCTTGTCGAACGGCAGGCGGCGCAGATAGAGCAGGCTGGAATAGCCGGTGCCGAAATCGTCGAGTGCGAGCCGCACGCCCAACTCCTTCAGCCGCAACATGCCGGTTTCCGCGGCGTCCGCATTGCCGAGCAGCACGCTCTCGGTTAGCTCGATCTCGAGCCGGGCTGGATCGAAGCCGGTTTCGCTCAAGGTGCGTTGCACGGTGTCGAAAAAATCGGTGCGGCGGAATTGCAGCGGCGAGACGTTGACCGAGACGGTAAGGTCCGGCCAGGCCTTGCCGTCGAGACAGGCGCGCTGCAGCACCCAGGCGCCGAGTTCGATGATCAAGCCGCTGTGCTCGGCGACGGCGATGAATTCGGTAGGTGGAATTTCGCCGCGCGTCGGGTGGGTCCAGCGGCAAAGCGCCTCGACGCCGACCACGGTCTCGCCGCTCTTGTTGACGATCGGCTGATATAGCAGTTTGAGCTGATTGTTCTCGATCGCCTCGCGCAGATCGCCTTCCAGAAGCTTGCGGTTGGACAGGTCGGCGTCCATCGCCGCGTCGTAGATGCAGGCGCGGTTGCGGCCCTCGTTCTTGGCCCGATAAAGCGCCATGTCGGCGTAGCGCATGATATCGGCGGCGCCGCCGCAGTTGCGGTCGATTACAGCGATGCCGATCGAGGCGCCGATCACGATGTTCTGCTGATTGATCGCATAGGGGGCGCAGATGGCGGCGATGATGCGCTGCGCGACCGCCATCATCTTGTCGCTGTCGTCGCCCATTGTGGAAATTACCGCGAACTCATCACCGCCGAGCCGCGCCACCAGGTCGTCGCCACGCAGCGCGTGCGACAGTCGCAGCGTGACATTGCGGATCAACTCGTCGCCGACCGGATGGCCGAGCGTGTCGTTGACGTCCTTGAAATGGTCGAGATCGATATAGAAAACCGCGGCCGGTGCCGAGCCGGCGTGCACCTCGTCGATCACCGCCTCGAGTCGTTCGCTGAAGAAAATGCGGTTGGGCAGGCCGCAGAGCGGATCGTGCATGGCGAGGTGCCGCAGCCGCGTTTCGCCGGCGGCGATCGCCGCGGCGGTGCGGCGCATGTAGCGCAGCACGAAAGCGGCCAACAGCGCGAAACCGGCGAGCGCGACGGCGATGAACGGGATGACGCTGTTGACGATCTCGGCGCCGGGCTGCTTCGGCGTCCAGGCAAAACGCGCGATCTGCTTGCCTTGCGGTCCATCCAGCTCATAGGTCAAGTCGGTGGGCGGCGCCGGTTTGTTGTCGAGCTTGCGCAGATGCGTGAGCCGCAGTTGTCCGGCGATGCCGGCGAGCGCCTTGCCGTCGATGAATTTCACCGACATGACGATTGGCCCGGCGATGTCGCGCGCGGAGGAGGTTCCATCGACCGGCCCGACCGCAACCGCGGCGATGACCGCGGGCCGGCCCGCCAGGCTGCGGATCACCGCGACTTGCGAATGCGGGTCGCCGTCTGGCGCGCCCGCCCCGGCGAGGCGGAGCGTGCCATGTAGGGCGGGGTTGCGGCCGCGCATGTAGTCGAGCACCGACTGCATGTCGGGCCGCGCCGCCTCGAACCAGGACGGGTCGAGCGCGTGACGGTCGAATTGCGAATAGACCGGTTTGTCGCTGGCATCGAAGACAAAAACGTGATTGTGATCGAAGTAGGTTTTCAGCCAAAACCCAACGCGCTGCTTCACCCAATCGGGGTCGTATTTGACGCGGATGTTCTGGATCGCCCGCTCGGAGGCCGCGACGCTTTTGACTTCGCGCAACACACGCTCGCCATAGGCGCTCAACGCGCGCGAGAACAACAGCTTCTCGTGCTGCACCGCGACTTCGTCGGCACGCTGGGCGGAGGACAACACGGCGACGACAATGCAGACGATGGCCACGGCCACGATGACGCCGATCGGGACCACGACGCTCAAGCGCGCGCGATCCCAACTCGTATATCTTTCCTCGGATACGCGCGGGTGAGCGACCGCCGACACGTTTGACCCCTTAAACCGTCCTGCCCATTGAGCTTTTGGGGCGGAATCTAAGGTCGAAAGCTTGCTTTTCGCTTTCGCTTTGGTGGTGACCGTGGCTGGGAGGCCGCCGAATACCGCAATTCGCACGGCGCTGTTAACCGATGGTAAAAGGCCGCGGCAGAGGCTGTTAGACGGAACTGCGGTAGGGGGGGCGCGGGATCGCAATATGGGCGGCGCGCAACGCGGTGGACCAGCGCTCGCGCAGGTCCTGGAAATAGGGCTCGCCCGGCTCGATACGGTAATTCAACTCAGGATTGTAAACGTCGCGACGTACGACTAAAACGTCGATCGGCAGGCCGACCCCGAGGTTGGAGCGCATGGTGGAATCCATGGAGATCAGCCCGATCTTGAGGCCGTCATAAACGTCGGTGTCGAAGCTGATGGCGCGGTCGAGCACCGGTTTTCCGTATTTATGCTCGCCAATCTGCAGATAGGGCGTGTCGGTGGTGCATTCGATGAAATTTCCGGCCGAATAGATCATGAACAGCCGCAGCCTCTCGCCCTTGATCTGGCCGCCGAACAGGAAGGCGACATCGTGCTCGACCGCGGCGGCTTCCAGCTCCTTGCCTTCAGCGTTCTGGATGGTGCGGATGGTGCGGCCGATGCGCTGTGCGGCCTGGAACATGGTCGGCGAATTCATCAATGTCTCGCGCTCGCCGGTTTCTGGATTGTCCACGCCCTCGGTGAGGATCGAACGCACCGATTGGGAGAGCGACAGATTGCCGGACGAGGCGATCGCCATGATGCGCTCGCCCGGTTCCGTGTAGACGTGCAGCTTGCGGAAGGTCGAAACGTTGTCGAGGCCCGCATTGGTGCGCGTGTCGGCGATCATCACCAGACCGTCACGCACCAGGATTCCGCAGCAATATGTCATGACACCCGACTTCTTCACCCGTGAATCGGCGGCAAGGGTATAGCGACGGGCCTATGTCCGGCAATGTCGCTGCACCCGGTACCGGTGTGGCCGATCGGTTTTCGATCAAGATAGGGCGTCATATCAATTTTGCGCTTGCTGACGCGCTTGGGCGACATGCACCGCCACTTTGAGGGTTTCGCCGCTGCCACCGAAGCGCGTGCCACGCACCGGCGCCGCGCCGAGGTAATCCAATCCGATCGCCACCCGCACATGCGCTTCGGTGGTGCCGATCCCGTTGGTGGGATCGAAGCCGACCCATCCGAGGTGCTCGATATAGGCTTCGACCCAGGCGTGTCCGGCGTCCTGCGCCGTCACGCCGTCGGCGCGGTAAAAATGGCCCCCGACATAGCGGGCTGGAATTTCGAGCCGGCGCGCCGCCGCGATGAAGATGTGGGTGAGGTCCTGGCAAACGCCGCGGCGCAGCGCGAAAGCTTCCGCCGCGGTCGTTGCGCTGTGGGTCGGATCGGTGTCGAAGGCAATCTCGCGATTGAGCGCCGTCATCAGCCCATGCAGCAGCACGAGAGAATCGGATCCCTCGGCGGCACGCGTGCTATCGGCGAAATCTATGATGGCGTCGTCGGGCTCGGTGAGCGCCGTTTCGCGCAAGAACATTCCCGGCGGGAAGCGTTCGACCGCGCCGTTGACCACGCTTTTGGTATCGTTCGTATCAACTTGGCCTTCCACCGAAATCGACAGCTCGCGGAACGGTCCCTCGGCGGTAAAAAAATGACTGATATTGCCGAAGGCGTCCTCGTGCTGGTGCAGCAGACAATCCTCCGACAGATCGACGCGCCAGTTCACCACGTATTGCCCGTCGTGATTGCGCGGGGTGAGCCGCAGCATCTGGATCACGCTGTTGGGTGGCGTGTCGTAGCGATAAGTCGTCGCGTGGGAGATGCGAATTCGCATACTGTCTCAGGGCCAGATTTACCGGTGACGTTCTAGCACAGGCTGGCACACGATCCCGAAAGAGCTTGCCCGATTCTGATCCGGGTTGGCGCCCGGTTTTCGGACGAGATCATGCGCAAGGTAAACGTCCTGTGCCGGCTCATAGCAGGAACTGTTCGGTGATGGCAGCGCCCAGGCGGTTGTTCTCGGTGATGAATTCACCGATGAACTCGTGCAATCCGCGCTGGAAGATGCCATCCATGCGGCTGTTCTGCAGGCGGGCGCGGATACCCCGGGCCTGGCGCTGCGCCGGCCCCTGCCGGCCATAGGCGCCGGCAACGGCGTCGAGATTGCGCACGATCGCCTCGTAGCAGGAGGCAAGCGAGCGCGGCATCTCTTCCTTCAGGATCAAGAGGTCGGCCACCAGCCACGGCTGCAGGCTCTCGCGATAGACCCAATGGTAGGAGGTGAGCGCCGACACCGAGCGCAAAATCGCCGCCCACTGGAAATAGTCGAGCGGGCCGCCGACGCGTTCGTTGTCCGGCAGCAGCAGATGGTATTTCACGTCGAGAATGCGCGCGGTGTTGTCGGCGCGCTCGAGGTAGACGCCGAGGCGGGAGAACCAGTAGGCGTCGTTGCGCAGCATGGTGCGGTAGGCGGAGCCGTCGTAGCGCAGCGAGGATTCCTGCACCCAGCGCAGGAAGCGGGAGAATTCCTCGCGCGACGTCGGTCCGTTGCCGTAGCGCTTGAGTTCGAGCCAGGTGCCGTTGATGGCGTCCCACATTTCCATGGTCAGCGCGGTGCGAACGCTGCGCGCATTCGAGCGCGCGAGCTCGAAGCAATTACGGATCGACGACGAATTCGCCGTGGAGAAGGCGAGGAAATCGGTGACGTTTTCCTCGTTAGCCTCCTCGTAATGCTTGAAGAAGGCAGTGGCGCAGCCGGCGGTGAGCACCGCCGATTCCCATTCGTTGGTGGAGCCGACATAGGCGAGCGGCAGCGCGGAGAGCCGCTGGGTGGCGTCGAGAATGCGCGCGAGATATTCCGCGCGCTCCACGTAGCGCGAAAGCCAATACAGGTTATCGGCGGTTCGCGAGAGCATTTCTATCCGTCCAACACCCAGGTGTCCTTGGTGCCGCCGCCCTGGCTCGAATTGACCACTAGCGAGCCCTCTTTCATGGCGACCCGCGTCAAGCCGCCGGGCACGATGCGGGTGCCGTTGCTGCCGGTGAGCACGAACGGACGCAGGTCGACGTGGCGCGGCGCCACGCCTTGCTCGACGCAGGTCGGGCAGGTCGACAGCGCCAGTGTCGGCTGGGCGATGAAGTTCTTCGGCGCTGTCTTGAGCTTGGCGCGGAACTGCTCGATCGCGACCTTGCTAGCCGCCGGGCCTATCAACATGCCGTAGCCGCCGGAACCGTGCACTTCCTTGACCACCAGTTCGGGCAGATGATCGAGCACATAAGCGAGATGTTCTTCTTCGCGGCAGCGCCAGGTCGGCACGTTTTTCAGCAGCGGCTCTTCGCCGAGATAGAATTTCACGATCGCCGGCATGAAGCTGTACACCGCCTTGTCGTCGGCGATGCCGGTGCCGACCGCGTTGGCAAGCGTCACATTGCCGGCCTGGTAGGCCGACATCAGCCCGGCGACGCCGAGCGCAGAATCGGGGCGGAAGGTGAGGGGGTCGATGAAATCGTCGTCGATGCGGCGGTAGATCACATCGACCTGGCGCGGCCCTTGCGTGGTGCGCATGTAGACGATCTCGTCCTTGACGAACAGGTCGCGGCCCTCGACCAGTTCGACGCCGAGCTTGTCGGCGAGAAACGAGTGCTCGTAGTAAGCCGAGTTGTAGACGCCGGGGGTGAGCAGCACCACGGTCGGGTCGCGCGCGATGCGCGACGGCGCCACCGATTTGAGCGTGGCCAGCAGGACGTCCGGATAATCCTCCACCGGCGCGATGCGGTGGCGCGCGAACAATTCCGGGAACAGCCGCATCATGATCTCGCGGTTCTCCAGCATGTAGGAGACGCCGGAGGGCGTGCGCGCATTGTCCTCGAGCACGTAGAAGGTGTCGGCGTCCACCCGCACGATGTCGATGCCGGCGACGTGGATGTAGATGTTGTAGGGCACGCTCTGCCCGCTCATCTCGGGACGGAATGCCGGATTGCGGAATACCAGATCGTCAGGCACCACGCCGGCGCGCAGGATCTCGCGCGCGCCATAGACGTCCTTGATGAACAGATTGAGCGCCTTGACGCGCTGGATCAGGCCCTTTTCCAGGAGCCGCCATTCGGCGCCGGACATGATGCGCGGGATGACGTCGAACGGGATCAGCCGTTCCTGCGCGTCGGCTTCGCCGTAGACCGCGAAAGTGATGCCGATGCGGCGAAACAAAAGCTCGGCTTCGCGCCGCCGGTAGTCGAGCACGTCCGGCGGCACCTCGCCGAGCCAGCGCGACAACTCGCCATAGGCCGGGCGCACGCCGCCGTCGGCTCCATTCATTTCGTCGAAAGCGACAACCATCTCGGACCCCCAGCACAAGGCCGCTTATGAGGAGCGCCCGACCGCCCGGCTTCTTGTCCTTTCCTGCAGGGGGACGCGGGCGGCCATCGCTCCCGGCTATTGATCTGCAAGCTTCAGGCCAAGAAAAAACTCAAGAAAAACAAGTATTTGTACGAACCGAGGCTGTCTGATCCTGCCTAAATTATAGGCGAAAAGCGCTGTGGTGGGGGATTTGTCTTGGCCAGCCAAAAGACCGACGAAACTTGAGTGGCTTGCACGGCCACGCTAGGTGTTCGGCTGGACCTGGAGAGATGCCGTGACCGCCATGAATGCCAACCCGGAACTTGTTACCGCGGCAGTGCTGGTCATCGGCGACGAAATTCTATCGGGTCGAACCAAGGACAAGAACATAGGCTTCATCGCCGACTATCTCACCGCCATCGGCATCGACCTCAAGGAAGTCCGCGTCATCTCCGACGACGAAACCGCGATCGTCGAGGCGGTCAATACATTGCGCGCGCGCTACACCTATCTCTTCACCACCGGCGGCATCGGCCCGACCCATGACGACATCACCGCCGAATGCGTGGCCAAAGCGTTCGGCGTCGGCATCAGTCATCATCCAGAAGCGGTCGCCATTCTCAAGGAGCGCATGGCCAAGATCGGCGCCGAACTCAATGAGGCGCGGCTGCGCATGGCGCGTATCCCGCATGGCGCTGAACTGGTGAAGAACAAGGTGTCGGGCGCGCCCGGCTTCTGGATTGAGAACGTGATCGTGATGGCGGGCGTGCCCTCGATCATGCAGGCGATGGTCGACGAAGTGGCGCCGAAACTGAGAACCGGCGCCAAATTGTTGTCGGAAACCATCCGCGCCGACGCCAAGGAAGGTGACGTCGGCACCGAACTGGGTGCAATCGCCAAGGCCAACCCAGATACCATCATCGGCAGCTATCCGTTCTTCGACGAGACGCTCGGACCCAACACCAATATCGTGGTGCGCTCGCGCGATCCGCAGAAATTGCAGGCCGCCAAAGGCGCGGTCGAGGCGATGCTCAAAACGGTGAAGGCGCAACTGGCGGCGGCCGGGCGCTGACATTCATGCCGAAGCCGCCAGCCAGCCCGCCCAGCCCGGAAAAAATCTTCCCCGTCTCCTGGGACCAGTTCCACCGCGACTCCCGCGCGCTGGCTTGGCGGCTGCACGCGGCCGGGCCGTTCGACGCCGTCGTCGCCATCACCCGCGGCGGGCTGGTGCCGGCGGCGATCGTGGCGCGCGAACTCAACGTGCGGCTGATCGAGACCGTGTGCGTGGCGAGCTACCAGGACTACAAGAACGAGGGCGAGCTGAAGGTGATCAAGGGCGTTGGGCCGGAGGTGACCTCGATGCGCGGGCAGGGCAAGGGCGTGCTGATCGTCGACGACCTGGTCGACACCGGCAAGACCGCGCGCATCGTGCGCGACATGCTGCCCGCGGCGCACTTCGCCACCGTCTATGCCAAGCCGATGGGGCGGCCGCTGGTCGACACGTTCATCACCGAAGTGTCGCAGGACACCTGGATTTATTTCCCCTGGGATACAGGCCTCGCGTTTCAGCCGCCGATCCGCGAAGGCGGCGACTAGCGACGATACAAGAGAAAATAAAAGAGAACAGGGAGAAACGACATGCTGAGCAGGCGCGCTTTCCTCGCGAGTGCAAGCGCTTCCTTGCTGGCCGGGCCCGCCCTGGCGCAATCCTATCCGACGCAGACTATCCACATCATTGCCGGCTTTCCGCCGGGCGGGGGTATCGACATCTCGGCGCGGCTGATGGTGGAGCCCCTCAAGAACGCGCTCGGCCAGACGGTGATTGTCGAAAACCGCACGGGCGCGGCGGGCATGCTCGCCGCCAACACGGTCGCGAAGGCGTCGCCCGACGGCCACATGCTGCTGATGGCGACCTCGGGCGAGATCGCCATCGCGCCGCATCTGTACAAGGGCAAGATGACCTACGATCCGCTCCGCGAACTCGCTCCGATCGCGCTCATCGGCATCGTGCCCTGCGTGGTGGTCGTTGCCGCCTCGACGCCGGTGCACAATCCGAAGGAATTGATCGCCTACGCCAAGGCCAACGCCGGCAAATTGTCGTTCTCCTCCTCCGGCGTCGGCAATCCGCAACAGCTCGCCGGCGAGTTGATGAACATGATGGCCGGCACCAATGTGCTGCACGTGCCGTACCGCGGGGCGGCGCCGGCGGTGACGGATGTTGCGACCGGCGCCGTCAGCATGAGCTTCGCCAGCCTCGCGGCTGCGCTGCCGCTGATCAAGGCGGGCAAGCTGCGCGCGGTCGCCGTCACCTCCAAGGACCGCATGCCGCAATTGCCGGACGTGCCGCCGCTCTCCGAAGGCGCGCCGGGACTTGCCGGCTACGAGCTGCTCAACTGGTTCGGAATGTTTGCGACCGGCGGCACGCCGCAGCCGATCGTCGACCGGCTCAATACGATCGTGAACACCGCGCTCAAGGACCCGGCCATTGCCGACAAGCTCATTCCGCAGGGCATCGTGCCGCGGCCAATGAGCGCCGCCGAATATAAGAAGTTTGTCGAATCGGAGACCGAAAAATTCGGCAAGATCATCGTGCAGGCCAACATTAAAGTGGCGAATTAGCCGCCTTTTTCGTGTATCATTCCGCGCAAGAGCCGGGAGGACAGCCGATGAACGTCAAGCCGAACACCGACAACGCGACGCCGGTCGACGATCTGCGTTCGCGCCACCTTAAGCCCGTCGACATGCCGTGGCAGAAGACGCGCTTTCCCGGCTGCGAGATGAAGCCGCTTTTGGTCGACGCCAAGAGCGGGCTGGCGACGCTGCTGTTCAAGATGGCGCCGGGCGCGGTGCTGCCCGACCATGAGCATGTCTTGATCGAGCAGACTTACGTGCTCGACGGCTCGCTGGTCGACAAAGAGGGTCCCGACGCCGGCATCGAAGTCGGCCCGGGCGAATTTGTCTGGCGGCCGGCGGGCAGCCGCCACACGGCCTGGGCGCCGAAGGGCGGCACCTTCATCGCCATGTTCCAGATCCCTAACAAGTTCTTCGAGCGGGATGGGCGGGTGGTCGATGCCGCCGGCAAGGACTGGGATCAGGCCTGGGGTTCGTTATTAGCGAAATAATTTGATACGCCACCGCGTGGGTGAAGCCGCGCGATGGCGCGGTGACTAAAGCCCACGCGCGGACGTGGCGGAATGGTAGACGCAAGGGACTTAAAATCCCTTGGGAGTAATCCCGTGCCGGTTCGAGTCCGGCCGTCCGCACCAAACACAAACCCAGCCCATGCGCGGCTACGCGCGGCGTAAAAAATGGAGGCCGGTTTTCATTCCGGCCTCCAAGTGCAGACTTGAGAGCGCCCCCAACACGCCGGCCGCCGCGCCGCTAAAACCGCGCGGCAGCCAAAGGCTTCGGGCCTATTTTGCCGCCATTTTCCAGGCGTCGCCGAGTTCTTTGTAACTGTGTGCCTCGACCTGTTCGATCACCGGATTAGGCAACGACACGCATACTATTCGTCGTCGGCGTATCAAATGCCGAGATTGGTCTTCCAATAGGCCTTGATCGCAGCCACCGTGCTGGGCGGCAGCGGCCCGAAGGCGATATCGGTCGCCATCTTCTGACCCTTTTCGAAGCCCCAATCGAAGAACTTGGTTACGTCCTCGTTCGCCGCCTTGGCTGCATCCTTCCGCAGGATCTGCCACGTGCAGCCAGAGATAGGCCATGTATCATCGCCGGGCTGATTGGTGAGAATGACGTAGAAGTCCTTCGCCTTGGTGAAGTCCACGTGTCCGGCGGCGGCCTGAAACCCCTTCAGACTGGGGCTCACCGTTTTGCCGGCGCTATTGATCATGCGGGTATAGGCGAGCTTGTTTTCCAGAATATAGGCGTATTCGACATAGCCGATCGCGCCTTGAATCCGCTGCACATAGGCTGAAACGCCTTCATTGCCCTTGCCGCCGACGCCGGTCGGCCAGTCTATCGAGACATTGGCCCCAAGCTTCGATTTCCATTCGGGACTGACCTTGGACAGGTAATCCGCGAAGGTGAAGGTCGTGCCGGAACCATCGGAACGATGCACGACGGTGATGGCCGTGTCCGGCAACTTCAGGCCAGCGTTGAGCTTCGCGATCTCCGGATCGTTCCACTTCTTGATTTTGCCCAGATAGATATCCGCAACAACAGGGCCCGACAGAACAATCTTGCCGGGCCCGATGCCGGGCAGATTGTAGACCAGGTCCTCGCCGGCAATAGCCGTCGGGAACTGGATCAGCTTGTTCTTGGCGAGATTCTCGGGCGTGAGCGGCATGTCACTGGCACCGAATGACACTACCCCGCTTTCAATTTGCTTGATGCCGCCGCCCGAACCGATAGACGCATAGTTTATCTCCTCGCCGGTCTTTTTTTGGTATGCGTCTGCCCATTTAGAAATCAGCGGATAGACCCAGGTGCTGCCAGCCCCAGTGATGGTGACGGCATAAGCATTGCTGGCTGCAAATGACAGGACGGCAGCGGCTGTGGCCGCTACGAAGTGAGATCGCATGCGGTATTCCCCACTGGGAAGCACAGGTCGCTCCGGGGTCGCCCTCTCCCAGGACCTAGCAAGGGGCACTACAAAGGCCTTTTATTTCAGTTCGATGACAGCCAGTGGATCGCCGGGTTACAAATTCGTAATACAGGTCTGGAACCGTGGCCGGCGGCAAACGGACGCCACAATGAGCAGGTCATGAAGCGGCACGGATGGGCGGCGGGGCGTAAAACGGCGGGAACGGCGAAGCAATTGCAGGACTATGGCCTCTTCCGTCTCCTGTCGGCCGCCCTTGGCCTTGCCGCGCTTGCCGGCTGCGCGGCGTCGGACGACACGATGTCATCGTTCTTCGTCGCGCCGGGGCATTACGTGCTGTACCAATGCGACGATATCGATCGGGCTGCCAAAGGCGTGGCGGCGCGCCAAAAAGAGCTGGAACAGTTGATGGCGAAAGCCGGCACCAGCGCCGGCGGGCAGTTGATCAGCAACGCGACCTATGAGCCCGAATACGAGACGACGCGCGGTCAGCTGAAGGATTTGCGCGCCGCCGCCATCGAGAAGAATTGCAATTTTGTGCCTGGTGCCGATGCCCCGGCCACGCCGCCGAGCGGCCACGATCTCCACTGAGCGCGCGGACGTCTGCGCAATCTATGGCGCGCGCCTGATCACCGCGAGCGATCCGTCGGCAAGCCCGACCGCGATGGCCGGTGGGCCTTTGCTTTGGGCGACCAGCCCGAGATTAGTTGCGGCCTTCGCCGGCAGCGCCACGCTGGCGATCTCGCGCGGGCCCGGCGCAAAGCTGACGATGCGCAGGCGGCTGCGATCAAGCGAAGGCGCGGCAATGTCGGCGATGCCATCGCCGTCGAAGTCGGCAGCGGCGGCCATGTCGATTGCGCGCGTGCCGGCGATGTGATTGGCGATGTCAGGCAACTCGGCGACTTTACGCAGAGCGCCGCCACCCCACCTCCATAATTCAAGCGAGCCGATTACATGGGGCTGGCGCACCAGCGCGATATCGATCTTTCCGTCGCCGTTGAAATCGGCGATGCGGGCCGGATCGAGCCAGCGGTGCGGCTGCCCAAGCGGCGGCGTCTCAGCGACGATTTCATACTTGCCGCGGCGCGGGGCAACCACGGCTAGGCTGGAGCCGCGCTTGAGATAAGACTTCACGACGACAATCTCGTTGTGTCCGTCGCGGTCGAGATCGACGATGCGCGGCTCGAGATCCTCGAACACGGCGTCGGTATTGAGTCGCACGGTCTGGCGCTTGCCGTCGCGCGTCTCGATCACCAGACTGCCGGCCTCGATCTTGTCGCCGAGAATGCCGTGGTCGTAACGGGCAGTCGGCTCGGCGAGCCAGGCGCGCGCGATGTCGCCGGCGCCGGTGGCAACCTTGCCGTCAGGCAGCGCGCCCTCCGGCAGTCGCGGCAGCGCCGGGGTGTCGATGAAGGCAAGCGACAATGTGTCGCCGGCAGCGGTGAGCTTGTACCAGAGGCCGCCGGCATTGACGCGCGCTTCGCCGGCGACGGTTTCGATGGCGTTGACGCGCGCTGGCGCATTGACGCGCTCGATGTGCCAATCGGCGGCCTGTGCCGTGGCGGTGCAGATGCCAAAAATAAGGACGAAAAGGAGGCGATGCATGCGCCCCCTTACAACGTTGTCCGGCGCAGCCGCAACGCGTTACCGACGACGCTGACCGACGACAGGGCCATCGCCGCGGCGGCGATGATCGGCGACAGCAGCAGCCCGAACGCCGGATAGAGCACACCGGCGGCGATCGGCACGCCGGCTGAATTGTAGATGAAGGCGAAGAACAAATTTTGCCGGATATTGTGCATCACCGCCCTCGACAGTGCGCGCGCTTTGACGATGCCGGCGAGGTCGCCCTGGAGCAGCGTGATGCCGGCACTTTCGATCGCCACATCCGAGCCGGTGCCCATGGCGATGCCGACTTGCGCTGCGGCAAGAGCGGGCGCGTCGTTGACGCCGTCGCCGGCCATGGCCACGACGCGGCCTTCGCGCGTAAGTTTTTCGATCACGGCGCTTTTCTGCTCGGGTAGAACTTCGGCTTCGACCTCGGTAATCCCCAAGCGCTTGGCGACCGCAAGTGCGGTGGTGCGATTGTCGCCGGTGAGCATCACCACGCGGATACCTTCGTCGGTGAGCGCCTTGACCGCAGCCGGAGTGCTCGCTTTGACGGGGTCGGCGATGGCGAGCACGCCGGCAAGCTTGCCGTTCAGGCCAAGGAAGATCGCCGTGGCGCCGTCCTTACGCAGACGCTCGGCTTCGTCGCGGAGTGTCGTGGTGTCGATGTTGAGTTCGGCGAAGAATGCCGCATTGCCGAGCGCGAGCCGTTTGCCCTCGACCACGCCGACCACGCCTTTGCCGGCCGGCGCATTGAAGCCGCGCACGGGAGCGAGATCGATCTTGCGTTCGGTCGCAGCCGTGACGATCGCCGCCGCCAGCGGGTGCTCGCTGCCGCGCTCGGTGCTGGCCGCGAAATGCAGTACTTGCGTCTCGTCGAAACCGGACGCCGGAACGATCGCAACGACTTTTGGCTTGCCTTCGGTCAGCGTCCCGGTCTTGTCGATGACCAGGGTATCGATCTTTTCCATCCGCTCCAATGCCTCGGCATTCTTGATCAGAACCCCCGCCTGGGCGCCGCGTCCTACACCCACCATGATCGACATAGGCGTAGCGAGGCCGAGCGCGCAGGGGCAGGCGATGATCAACACGCTCACTGCCGCCACCAGCCCGAAGGCGAAGCGCGGCTCGGGGCCGAACGCCGCCCACGACGCGAAGGCGATGAGTGCCACCGCGATCACCGTCGGCACGAACCAGCCGGCGACCTGGTCGGCCAGCCGTTGAATTGGCGCACGGCTGCGTTGCGCAGTCGCTACCATCTGCACGATTTGGGACAGCAATGTGTCGCGTCCGACTTTTTCGGCGCGCATCACAAAACTTCCCGCGATGTTGATGGTGCCGCCGATCACGCGCGCGTTTTCTTGTTTGCTTATCGGCATGGATTCGCCGGTCACCATCGACGCATCGAGCGAGGAGCGGCCCTCCAGCACGACGCCGTCGACCGGCACCTTGTCGCCGGGGCGCACGCGTAATTTGTCGCCGACCACGACGGCGTCGAGCGCGACTTCCTCGTCGCTGCCGTCGTCTTTGACGCGGCGCGCGGTCTTGGGCGCGAGATCGAGCAAGGCGCGGATCGCGCCGGAGGTCGCGGCGCGCGCGCGCAGTTCGAGCACCTGGCCGATCAACACCAGCACCGTGATCATGCTCGCAGCCTCGAAGTAGACCGCCGGGGCACCACCATGGCCGCGGAAGGCGTCGGGAAAAATGCCGGGCGCGAAGGTGGCGATGACGCTGTAGACATAGGCGACGCCGGTGCCCATGCCGATCAGGGTGAACATGTTGAGGTTGCGCGTGACCAGCGATTGCGCGCCGCGCACGAAGAACGGCCAGCCCGCCCACAGCACCACCGGGGTGGCGAAGGCGAACTGAACGTAATTCGACAGCGTCGGGTCGACCCAATTGTGCGGCCCGACGAAATGTGCGCCCATTTCCAGCACCATGACCGGCAGCGCCAGCACGAGGCCGATCCAGAACCGCTGCGTCATGTCGGCGAGTTCGGGATTGGGTCCGCTGTCGGCGGTCACCATCTCCGGCTCCAAGGCCATGCCGCAGATCGGGCAGGGGCCGGGGCCGATTTGCCGGATCTCGGGATGCATCGGGCAGGTGTAGATCGCGCCTTCGATGACCGGCATCGCAAGTCGGCTGCTGCCGACTTGCGCACTTAAAGACCGATCTCGGGCAGGCCCGAGATCGGGTTCGCGCTTGCCCAGATATTTCTGCGGATCGGCGACGAACTTAGTGCGGCAGCTTGGATTGCAAAAGTAATAGGTTTGGCCACCGTAATCGGCATGATGCTTGGCGGTCGCCGGATCGACCGTCATGCCGCAGACCGGGTCGATGACGCCGCCTTCGGCCGGCGCGTCGTGATGGTGGTGATCGTGGCCGGCGGTCATGCTCATGGCGGCGAACTCTTCTCTCTTTTTGTTTTGGCGTAGCAGTATCCGGAGGCTCTTGTTTTTGATACCCCTAGGGGGTATATAGACCGCATGGCCAAGAACAGCAAGACACCGACGCTCGGGCGGCTCAAACGTATCGAAGGCCAGGTGCGCGGCCTCGCCCGCATGGTCGAGGACGAGCGCTACTGCATCGACATCGTGACGCAAATCGGCGCGGTGCGCGCGGCACTGCGCCGGGTGGAAGAGGAAATCCTGCGCGACCACGTCGCGCATTGCGTCAATCACGCGATCACCAGCGGCGACAAAGCCGACCAGCGGCGCAAGGTCGCCGAGCTGATGGACGTGATGGGACGGGCTGGGCGCTGAGATCTTATCGCGTCGACAGTCCGAACAAGCTGTAGGCCGGGCAGGTGCCGAACAAAGCGGTAAGGATCAGCACTACGCCGATCCAGCCGACCCAATTCCAGCCAGTTCCCGGGGCGATATAGCCGAGCGCGAACGCGATCAGCGCAATCCCGATGGCGATGCGCGCAATGCGGTCGAACGCCCCGACATTGATGGACATAAGCATCTCCCTCACGACCATAGTTCAAGAGAAAGCTTAGGGCGCGTCGGAAATCGCGGCGTTGATCGAGATCAATCCCGACCCACGCGGATATTAGGCGAAGCGCTCTCTCGCCAGCTTCGCCCCGACACCGAGGGCGACCAGCTTTGCCTCCGCGATCTCGCGCCGCATCGGCGCCATGCCGCAATTGGTGCATGCGACGATGCGTTCCTTCGGCACGAATTTCATCACATCGCCGATCACCTGCGCCACCCGCTCGGGCGTTTCGATCTCGTCGGTGGCGACGTCGATGACGCCGACCAGCACGTCCTTGCCGTCAAGCAGCGTGAGCAGCTTCAGCGGCACGCGAGAATTGATGGCTTCCAGCGACACCTGCTTGATGCGGCTCTTGGCCAACGCCGGAAAAATCTTTTCGTATTGCGTCCATTCGCCGCCGAGCGAATTCTTCCAGTCGATATTGGCCTTGATGCCGTAGCCGTAACAGATGTGCACGGCAGTCAAGCAGGTGAGTCCGTCGATGGCGCAATGCAGCGCCTCAATACCCCAACCGGGCACCTCATCCATGAACACGTTGAAGGCCGGCTCGTCGAACTGGATGACGTCGACGCCGTCGGCTGCGAGCGCGCGCGCTTCCTGGTTCAGCAGATCGGCGAAAGCCATAGCCATCTTTATTTTGTCGCCGTAATGCGCATCGGCGATGGTGTCGGAAATCGTCATCGGGCCGGGCAGGGTGATCTTCAATTGGCGGTTGGTATGGGCGCGGGCATGGCGCGCCTCGTCTCTGTGCACGCGGCCTTTGAGGGTCAGCGCGCCGCGCACCACCGGCACCATGGCTTTGTAGCGGTCGGCGCGGATGCCCATCACGACCTTGTGGGCGAAGTCGATGCCATCGACGAATTCGAGAAAGCCGTGCACGAAATGCTGGCGCGACATTTCGCCGTCGCAGACGATGTCGATGCCGGCGTCTTCCTGAAGTTTTACCGCGAGCAAAGTGGCGTCGAGCTTGCCTTGCGCGAGATCGTCGCCTGAGAGGCGCCACTGCGGCCACAATTTGTTGGGCTCGGCGAGCCAGGATGGTTTCGGCAGACTGCCGGCGACGGTCGAAGGAAACAACATAACATTCAGCTCGCAAAACGCTCGGGTGGTTTCCAACTATAGAGCCAATCGTAGCGACTGAGCAGTTTTTCTCCGCCCATCGCCCGCATGGCGAGATTGCGGATCAGCGCCTCCGGGCCGCTCATACCGTAGATGCGGCTCTGGCGGCGGGACGCCTGTTGGGCGCGGAAGGTGCGGTGCCAGCGCGCGCCCTCGTAGGCGCGCAGCGCATCGGACGGATCGTCGCGATATTTGCCCAGCATGTCGGCGACGACCGCGGCGTCCTCGATGGCCATGCCGGCGCCTTGCGCGAGAAACGGCAGCATCGGGTGGGCGGCATCCCCGATCAGCGTCACTGGGCCGGCGCCGCCGCGAAACGGCTCATTGTTGTCGTAGAGCGCCCATTTCAACCATCGGTCCGGGATCGCGAGCAGCGCGCGCGCTGCATCGGCCCAGGCAAAACGCGCAAAGTGGCGCAGAATCTCCTCGCGCGCACCGGCGGCCGACCAGCCGGTCTCTCGCCACTCGTCGTGCACAATGCCGACGATGTTGATGAGGCGGCCGGCCTTCACCGGATAATGCACAAGATGCGCGTCGATCCCGAGCCACAGATGCACCAGCGGCTGGCGGAATTCCTCGGGCACTGCGTCGGCCGGCGCCAGCGCGCGCCAGGCGGTGCGGTGGCGGAACGTTGCCGAACTTCGGCTGCGTATGCGCGCGCGCAGCGCCGACCACACGCCGTCGGCGCCGATCAATGCGAGGCCGCGCTCTTCCACCACGCGTTTGCCGTGATGCGCCTGCACGGTGAGACCATTGGCGTGGGTCGCAAAGTCCTCGACGCGGGTGGCGAGCTTGACCGCGATGTCTTGCGTATTCTCCACGGCATCGGCGAGCGCGGCTTGCAGGTCGCCGCGATGGATCGTCCAATAGGGCGCGCCGTAACGCTGCTCGGCGGCCACCCCAAGCGGAATGCGCACGATCTCATAGCCCGAGCCGCCGGCCAGCACGCGGATCGCCTGCGGCGAAACCACCGATGGTGCGAGGCGTTCGCGCAAGCCGAGCGCGATCAGCACGCGGGTGGCATTGGGTCCGAGTTGAATTCCGGCGCCCGTCTCTTCCAACTTGGCGGCTTGCTCGAGCACGGTGACGCGTAGGCCGGCGCGCGCCAATGCCAACGCCGCCGTCAGCCCAGCGATGCCGGCGCCGGCGACGATGACGTGACGCGCGGACGCCAAGATTTAAAAGCTCCGAATTTGAATCAGGCGGCGGCCGACATCGGCAAGGCGCATTCCGGCGGCCGTGCCGCATGCGAATCGAGATTGGGGTCGAACCGGTAGAGCGTCGAGCAATAGGGGCAGACGATCTCGTTATCCTCGCCCATGTCGAGGAACACGTGCGGATGATCGTACGGGGGCGTCGCGCCCACGCACATGAATTCCTTGGCGCCGACCTCGATCATCGGAACGCCCGGATCGTTGTGGAAATGGGGGACGACGTGCTCCGCCATGGGGGACCCTCTGTTGCCGAAACGGTGGCGAATTCGGCGGCACCATAGCGAGGTCGCTGCGCGATGCCTAGGGTCCCGGAGGCGGCTTCGGGTTATCCCCAAGAGGCAGGCCCGCCGGTGGTATTTTGCGACTTCGAGCGGGCGCGGCTAGAATCTCATCATGGCAAGATTTCAAATACGGCGACGTTGAGATCGCCTACCTCGACGAAGGCCGAGAAAATCCCAATGCCGAGCCGATCGTACTGGTGCACGGCTTTGCCTCCACCAAGGAAGTGAATTGGGTCAATCCGGGCTGGGTGAGGACGCTCACCGGCGCCGGCCGCCGCGCCATCGCGCTCGACAATCGCGGCCATGGTCAATCGAGCAAGCTCTACGATTCCGCCGAATATCACAGCAGCAAGATGGCGGAAGACGTGCGCGCGCTGCTCGATCATCTCGGCATCGAACTCGCCGACGTGATGGGCTATTCCATGGGCGCGCGCATCGCCGCGTTTCTCGCCGTGGAGCATCCCGGGCGCGTGCGCTCGATTGTGCTCGGCGGGCTTGGCTATAAGCTGGTTGAAGGTGTCGGCCTGATGGAGAATATCGCGGATGCCCTGGAAGCGCCCTCGCTTGCCGCCGTGCCGGATGAAACCGGCCGGTTGTTCCGCTCCTTCGCCGAGCAGACCAAATCGGATTTGCCGGCGCTTGCCGCCTGCATCCGCGGTTCGCGGCAGACCTTGAGCCGCGAGCAGATCGCCGGTCTTCGCGTGCCGGCGCTGGTTGCGGTCGGCACCCAAGACGATGTTGCGGGCAGTGCGCACGAATTGGCCGCGCTGATACCGGGCGCCCGCGCGCTCGATATCCCGAACCGCGACCACATGCTGGCGGTCGGCGACAAGGCATTCAAAGCCGGCAGTCCTCGAATTCCTTAACCAACGCGCATGAGCCAATTGCCTTAAACCATGCGCCTTAGCCTTTTGGCGCCCCTCTGGACGGCTCGAAATTTGTGCTAAAAGGGCTATCTAAGGGGTTTGCGAGGCGCTGGAGAATCGATCTATGGCTCAATTTCAGACGCGGCCCGCCAAGGGTCTCGACAAGGTCGATCCGGTCTGGGCGCGCATGCGCAGCGAGGCGGAGGATATCGCGCGCCGTGAGCCGGAACTCGCCACCTTCATCTACGAAAACATCCTGCACCACGACACGCTGGAGGCCGCGGTCGTCCACCGCGTCAGCGAGCGGCTCGGCAATGCCGATGTGTCAGGCGACCTGATCCGTCAAGCCTATGGCGACGCGCTCGACGATCAGCCGGGGCTCGGCGAAATCTTCCGTGCCGACATCGTCGCTACCTTCGACCGCGATCCGGCGACCACGCGCTTCATCGAGCCGGTGCTTTACTACAAGGGCTTCCATGCCATCCAGACGCATCGCCTGGCGCATTGGCTCTTCGGCAAGGGCCGCAAGGACTTTGCGCTCTATCTGCAGAGCCGTTCCTCGGCGGTGTTCCAGTGCGACATCAATCCGGCCGCCAAGATCGGCCGCGGCATCTTCCTCGACCACGCCACCGGTCTGGTGGTGGGTGAGACCGCGACGATCGACGACGATGTCTCGATCCTGCATGACGTCACGCTCGGCGGCACCGGCAAGGAGCACGAGGACCGTCATCCGAAAATCCGCCACGGCGTGATGATCGGCGCCGGCGCCAAGATCCTGGGCAATATCGAGATCGGCCATTGTGCGCGCATTGCCGCGGGCTCCGTGGTCATCAAGCCGGTACCGAACAATGTCACCGTCGCCGGCGTGCCGGCCAAGGTGGTCGGCGAGGCAGGCTGCCCGGAGCCGTCGCGCGTCATGGACCAGATGCTGTACGGCATCATGCTCGACGGCTGATTACTTAATCTGCGCATGATCTTGTCCGAAAACCGGTTGCCATCCTCGATTTAGTCGAGGACATGTTTTCGGGATCACGCGCGGGCAACGCTTGCGCCGATCCGTTCAATCGGGCTACTAGACTTTGAATTCAACGAGGAGCGGTCCGGTGGACGTAGCGGAAGTCAGGAAGCTCGACGCCTATCTCAAGAAGCTGTTCGGCAACGCGCTGATCCGCGTGGTGCCGAAAAAGGGTGACATGTGCGAGGTCTTCGTCGGCGAAGACGATCTCGGCGAATTGACGGTCGACGACGAGGACGGCGACCGTTCCTATAATTTCCGTATGGTCATCCAGGTCGGCAGCGATCCCTCGATCCAGCCGGTGCCGACGCTCAACGCCTATCTGCGGCGCAAGTTCGACAACGAAAACATCCGCGTCGTGGTGCGGCCGAAGAAGACGGATTCGCTGGAAGTCTATATCGGCGAGGAATTTCTCGGCGTGCTGTTCGTCGAGAACGAAAAAGGCCGCAAGTCGTATATTTTCGAATTGCCGATTTTGGACGTCGATCTGGTCGATTCAGGGATCTAGCTGTTCGAATGCAGTAGCGCGATCAGCCGGTCGATGCCGACGGCGACGCTTGTGAGCGACGCCGCAATGCCTTCGGTTGCTAAGCGGCGGCGGCGCCTTTTCGCTTGCTCTGACCGGGCGACCGCATGGCTGGACCGATTGATGAATTGCCTCCGGCCTCGCCGGTTGGCTCGTCTTCTATTTTGAAGACGGCGACCCGCTCATCCATGGCTTTGGCTTGGTGCTCGAGGGTCTTGGCGGTTGCAGCATTCTCTTCGACCAGCGCCGAATTCTGCTGAGTGACCTCATCCATCTGATTGAGCGCCTTGTTGACTTGCGCGATGCCGTCCGCCTGCTCGGCGCTGGCGTTGGCGATATCTGCGACAATGGCGGCGACGGTCTTGATCAATTCCACGATCTCAGTGAGTGCGGTACCGGCCCTGTTGACCAACTCGACGCCATCCTTCACCTGATCGTTCGAGTTGGTGATCAGGTCTTTGATGTCCTTGGCGGCCTGCGAGGAACGCTGCGCGAGGCTACGCACTTCCGACGCCACCACCGCGAAGCCGCGTCCCGCTTCGCCGGCCCTAGCGGCCTCGACCGCCGCGTTGAGCGCCAGCAGGTTGGTCTGGCGGGCGATCTCGTCGATGACGCCGATGATATCGGATATCTTGCGCGAGGACTCCTCGATCCGCGCCATAGCTTCGACGGCCTTGGCGACCACTTCACCGCCGCGGCCGGCGATAGATTGCGTGGACGCGGCGGAAACATTCGCCGCTTGAGCGTTCTCGGCGTTCTTCTTCACAGTTGCCGAAATTTGTTCCATCGACGCCGAAGTCTGCTCCAGGCTCGCAGCCTGCTCCTCGCTGCGTTGCGACAGATCGGTCGTGCTCGCCGATATCTCCGCCGAAGCATTGGTAACTTCGCGCGCCGACGCGGTGATTTCGGCAATCGTCGTCCCGATACGCTCCGCTGTCTTGTTGGCATTGTCCTTCAGAAGCGCGAAAGTCCCGTGATATTGAGCCGTAATCCGGTGGGTGAGATCGCCTTCCGCGAGCGAGTTGAGCATGATGGCGAGATCGTCAACCGCCCTCGCAACATTCTCGCACAAGGAGTTGATGGCCGTTCCCATTTTGAGAACCAGCCCCGTCTTACCCTCAAGGTCGACGCGCTGAGAGAATTCGCCGGCCACGGCCGCTTTCACAATATTGCCAAGCGCGGCATCGAATTCTTCCATCACCTGGACCGTCGCTTTCGCGCTCGCCGCCACCGCCTGCTTGTCCTTCTCGATGGCTTCTTGCTGCAGGCGGATATTGGTGCGCCCGGCTTCCCGGAAAGTGAGAACCGATTTCGCCATCAATCCGAGCTCGTCGCCGCGCTCGGTTCCCGGCACTTCCACATCGAGATTGCCGCCGGCGAGGACATCCATGGTCTGGCTCAGCGCCAGGATCGGCTTGGTCACGCCGCGACCGATGACCCAGGCGATCGCGGTGCCCAGGATTAGCGCCAGTCCGGCGATCATGATGCTGAAGTTGATGGTCGAGGCAATGTCGCCGGCGGCGGCTTTCTTGAGCTCGGACAGGCTCGCTTGCGATGTCGTCTTCATCGCGGATGTCAGCTGAATCATGTCGGCCGCGAGCTTGGCACCGTCATCGACGAGACGCGCGCGTTCGGCGATCAGTTTCACGGCGGCGCGGAAAGCGGCGAGGAATTGCGGGGTCTCTTTTATCACCTGCGCGACTTTGACCGCGCGTGCATCGTCATTGTTGGCCTCGTTGAGACGTTTCAACGCTTCCGACAGCGTGCCGAATTCGCGCTCGCTGGCCTCGACCAGCTTGGCGTCATTGCTCTGGAGGAAACTGGCGACGCTGAGACGCGCGCTCATGAGCTGCTGCTGGGCGATACCGGCTTGGGCCGCGACCGACATGTCGGCGTCGTCGACCGCGCCACGAATGATCTCGGCGAGAGTGCCGCTGAGCTTGGCGGCGAGCGGATTCATCACCTCGTTGAGCGCCTTGTTCAGGTCGCCCTGAATCTTCACGATGGAGTCGAAATTGCTGACGAACGTATCGAGCGAGGCCAGAATCTGCTTGGCCCGCTCCCGCTGCTTCGGGATCGGTGCGGTGGCGCTCAGGTTCGCGAGGATCTCGCGCGCTTCTTTGCCGACGTCCCGTAGGCTCTTGAGCGAGGTTGGCGAGCCGGAACGCACGTACTCGCGCATGCTGGCCCGCACGCCGACGACATCGCGATCGATCTCCGTCATGCGCACGGTGTTGTCCGAGATCGTCGCGTATTGCTCGAACCTCCCGCTCACGCCGCCGAGGCTGAAATATCCCACCGTCGCCAGCGTCAACAGCAACAGCAGCACGACAACGAATCCGGCGTAGATGCGGATTCCGATCTTGAGGTTGGACGCGAGTCTGGCAAGTAAAGACATGTCTTGAACTCCGGAAAGCAGCATCACGTTAGCCGTCTCGGGAAGGATGCTGATCGGTTGCTGTGTGCGGCGCTCTCTGCGGTGGCCTACTGATGTGGCATGAACATCGCCAACTGCACCGGTTACGCCGCAACCATGGCACCTCCTCGTTATGGCCCCAGATGTCACTGACGGCCTGCCTTTAGAATTTGCGGCGGACGCTATTTCTGAAATGCCGTCTTCCGACATGTACAATTTGGCGTCAGTTCATTACAATTTCGTTAACTATGACGGTCGCACACCAAACACTCACCCGATGCATTCGTTCGCTCTTTGCGCCGCGAAGTTTGTTCGTAGGAGTGGACAGACGACGTTGTTAAAAAACCACAAATTGTCGGTGCGAGATTTGACGGATTTCGTGTAAGTGCGGCTGACCTTGAGTTACCAAATGGGGTGCACTATTGCATCCGTAAATACGATATTAGATCAGGTATCCTAACGTGGTGCGCAACGAAACCGGAGGGGTGTCATGAAAACCACGATTTTCGCTGCTTGCATCGCACTGGCGCTTGGGACGTTGATCGGCCGCACAACCGTTGCGTCTACAGCCGTTATGAAGCAATCCAGCATTGAAACGATTTCGCCGTTCGAGTTGATGAAGACGGTCGGCGATCTGCCAGTAGAGTCCTACGACACGATCTAGCGCCGCTGGATATCACTTACGTGTCGTGACGTTAAACGGGCGCTTTCGGGCGTCCGTTTCGCGTTTAACGGACGCGGCCGCACATCGGCCCGAGCTCCGCAGTGGCTGTCGGCTACTTCAGATAGCCGACGTAATAGATACCAATGACGTTCTTCGCGGCGTCGTGGATCGGCTCGTAGCCGGTAATGTAAGGCTTATCGAGAATGGTCACTTCTCCGTAGAATGCCTCATTTTTGTTGATCGCCGCGATCGCCTTGCCTTTCGGGTCGAGAATGGTGCCGATCGCGCGCGTTCCGTCGTCCTTTTTCACGTTGGTCGCGACCCGGACGTATTCATCGCCGCTTTTCACAAAGAGCGTGGCTGTGCCGCCGATCGCCTTCACCACGCTATCGACCACGGTGAAGTTGTTGTTCATTTTGGTCGTTCCGAAATACAGCGCCGGAACGGTCTTGCCCGCGACAGCGTCCGTCCCGTCGACCTTGGGGGCGCCCAGCTTGTCCGTCTCCGACTTCAGCAGCGCCATGGCCTTGGCGACTTTCGGGTCCGCCTGCGCGCTGGCAGCGCTTGGGACTAGCAGCGACGTGGCAATGATACCGCCGACGGCGATGACGCTAACAATGATCTGTTTGAGGTTCATCGTTTTCGCTCCCTAGGAAGATCGAGACAATCATAGCTGAGTTGGTCCGAAGTCCGACATCGAATTTGCCTTCTTTCGCATGCTTCGCGGGCGCGGCTCGCTCCCCTGCAGGGGGAGGGCCGGCGAGCATCGGCGATGCGAGCCGGGGGTGGGGTGAAGCGCGTATTTCGGCAGCGAATCCACACGGACATTGGTCCGACCGTCTATAAGTCCACTCCCTAATTCGGATGCAGCCGCGCGATCAGCCGGTCGATGCCGGCGGCGACGCTTTTCCAATCGCTCAGCCAGTCGCGCGGAAAGCGTAGCGTGATGTCGGCCTTGCCGATACGCCGCTCGAGCAGGCATTCGCCGCTATTGACCACGCCGCGCAGCGAGCAGCGCGCCAGGAAATGCTCGGGCGCGGCCTGCTCGAACACCAGCTCTTCGCCCTGATACGGCGTGCCGTCGCGGAAGCCGCGCAGCGTGAGCCCGTTCGGCCCCGCGGTCGGCTGCGGCACCAGATAGCGCGGATAGATCGTCTGCACGCGCTCGAGCAGCGGCAGCGTGTCGTCCCCCGATGCGATGGTCACGAACAGACGCTGATTGGGATCGACCGGCGCGCCAACTGTCGGCCGCAGCGCTGGGTCGGGCGGCGTCAGCGACGGCCAGAGATAGGCGAGGTCGACGCGCGGCTGCGTGCCGGGGCGGCGCTGCACGGGGATGCGGATCGCCGCCGGCTCGATGTTGAACGCGGTGCCGGCGACCACGATCGGCAAAGAGGGCGCATCAAGCGTGACCGGCATTTGCGGCCAGCGCGGCCACAGCACGTAGACGACATAAGCGGCGGCGATCAACGCCGCTGCGGCAAACAGCAGGAGCGGCGCGGCGAGCGGGCTGCGGCCGACCTGGCGTCGCCGACGTGGCTTTGCCGTTTTGGCTGGCGCGTGCGTAAAAGTGGCCATTCCACTTCCCGAATTCGAATCGCGCCTGAGTATGCCACGGCGGCTGCGCGGGCCCCGGTTTTCCGCGTTTACCATTTGTTAAGGATTGGCTGGCGCGGGCGCGCCGGCTTTGCGACACAGGGGCCCTGTATTGCGTTGAGGCCTAAATGTCCCCGGATTCCGTACAAAACGTGTTGGCGCTCGCCCTTGGTTTTGCCTTTGCGGGCCTGTGCAGTTCGGCCTACCAGCTTTTCACCAGCCGCCTGCCGACCTTCGGCCTGCTCAATGCCGGCCCGAGCGCGGCAGCCTTCGCCGCAGTGCCATTTCTGCTGGTCGCGGCGCCGTTCCTGATCATGCGCAACACGCTGCTTGGCCGTCGCCAGGAAGCCCGTCGTTTCGAATTCGTGTTTGTGGCCACGCTGATTGCCGGCTTCTGGAGCTTGATGTCAGGGCTGACGCTGGTGTCGGCATTGCATGCCTGCGGCCTGCTGTCAGCTTAGCCACTTCCATTTTTCCAATTTCGTTGCGATGGTGCGTCTCGTTGGGAGAGACGCGAATGCCGATTTATGAACTCGACGGACAGGCGCCGGAATTTCCGGGCGAGGGCGATTATTGGATCGCGGAGACCGCGACGCTGATTGGCCGCGTGCGGCTCAAGCGCAATTCAAGCGTTTGGTTCGGCGCCGTGCTGCGCGGCGACAATGAGTGGATCGAACTGGGTGAGCGCTCGCAAATCCAGGACAACTCCACGCTGCATACCGATCCCGGTTACCCCATGGTGATCGGAAGCAATTGCGTGATCGGCCACAACGTCATCATGCATGGCTGCACCGTCGGCGATAACAGCCTGATCGGCATGGGCGCGATCATGCTCAACGGCGTCAAGATCGGCAAGAATTCGCTGGTCGGCGCCGGCGCGGTGGTCACCGAAGGTAAGACATTTCCCGACAACTCGCTGATCGTCGGTTCGCCCGCGCGTGCCATCCGAACCATCGACGACAGATTGATCGAAATGATCCGCGGCGGCGCCGACATTTACGTGCGGCGTTCGCAGCAATACGCTAAGGGTCTGAAGCGGATCGGGTAGGCTTAAGCCGCCGCTTTTGCGCTTGCGACCTGCGGTGGCGTGCGGAAGGCCACCGCAATCCGGTTCCAACTGTTGATGGCAACGACCGCGGCAGTGAGGTCGACAATTTCTTTCTCGGAAAAGTGCCGCCGCACTTCGGCATAGACATCGTCGGGCACATGACTTTTGGATAACAATGTGATCGCTTCGGTCCAGGCCAAGGCCGCGCGTTCGCGCGCGGTGAACACCGGCGCCTCCCGCCAGGCATCGAGCAGATGCATGCGATCGTCGCTTTCGCCGAGCTTGCGGGCGTCGCGGGTATGCATGATCAGGCAGAAGGCGCAACCATTGATCTGCGAGGCGCGGATCTTGATGAGTTCGCGCAGTTTTGCGTCAAGACCGGATTGATCGACGTAAGTCTGTAACGCGGCCACGGCCTTGTAAGCGGCCGGATTGACGGCGGTTGCGTCGATTCGCTGTTGCATGGAACTCTCCCTCGCTTCGATTGCCGCTTCTGCAACAACCAATGCGCTGGAAAAGTGTCGAGAGTCCGGCCTGGAGTTGACAATCGCGTGACGTTTGCGCCGGCGCGGATTCTTATGCCGCAAAAAGGTGCGGCCGGCCCTGGGGGAGGCCGGCCGCTCGCGAACCCGGTCTGGGGACGGGGAGGGGTGGGGACGTGACCGGGGCGCGAATTCCTTCTTCAGTGTTGCTCAGTGCTCAGTCAGACCGTGTGTCGTGATCGTGCTAGCGTGCGGATACCGTTACCGGCGCTCTCGGCTCGCCCAGCGCGACCCATACATTCGGATCGGATTGCGACTGCCGCTTCACAAAGCGGTAACCGGTCTTGTTCCAGGACAGGATTTCGGCTTCCTGGTTATCCAGGATGAACTCGCCGCGATTGGTCTTGACTGTGAGCACGGCGTGGCCGTCGCCCCTCTTGTCGCGCACCACGGTGATCAGCAACGCCTCGCGCGGCCAGCCGGCCTGCATCAGCATGCGCCGCTTGAGCAGCACATAGTCCTCGCAGTCACCTTTGCCGTCGTCGGGATAATCCCATTGCTCGACGACGCCCCAATGTTCGAGGTCGGTGACCGGTTCTATATTCTGGTTCGCCCAGGCATTGACCTTGACCATGTCGGTCCAGGCCTTCTGCGTGAGCACCACGTCGCGTGGTGCCGATGGTTTGGTTTGGCATTCAGGTTTGTAGCGGACGCAAAAACCGGTCCATCCGATCGGCGCGCGGGTCGGTCCGCCGACCGCGATATAGGCAGGCTGCTCGTGCAAGTTGGTCGGCCCGCCATAAGCGAGCCGTTCATCTGCCGCGGTCGTGCCGGCCGCTGCGGCCAGAACCGCCAAGCCGGCCATCAGCGACATGCCGCCGATCGCAAACTGTTTGAAACGCCAGCCCATCGTTGTGGCCCCTTCCCGTCTTGTTGGGACCACAATTCGCACAAAGTTTTTGCATCGCCGCTAAGTCAAGCCAGTCATTTTGAAGACAAACAGAATAAAGAAGGAGACGAATACAGTAAAACTTGAAATATAATTCGATTAAAATCTTACACGTTACATTTTGCCTAAAATTTTATACATTAATGCGCTAAATGCAGGAATGGTGCGCCTGCGCGCGTTTGGGCGCGCGCGAGTTTACCGTAAGCGGTTGGGGAATTGCGGTTTGGCGATAGCCGCGCGCACGCGCTAGGAGCGCGAATTTGCCGCCGCGATGCGTGCAATTTTAGGGAGCCGCTTTACCGGGCACTCAGCCTATCCGCCGGTGACGTTCTCTTCAACGAAGTCGTGATGCTGCAGGCGAGTGAATTCGACGGCGAAACCGTCCTCGATATGGCGGACCACCCGGCCTGTCGTCTTTCCGATGGTAACCGTGCTGCCGACCGCCGGCCGCAGTTCCGGCGAAATCGAAATCGCGGCGCCGGACTCCGACAGGTCGATGACGCGGCAGGCGACGTTGTTGCCGTTCGGCAGAATCAGCCGCGCCATCGTCTTGCGCGGGATAAAGCGGCCGTGGCGACGGTCTTCCGGCAGGTTGAGGATGTTTCGGTTGGCGAGCCAGGTGAGCTGGGCGGCGAGCTTGTCGCGCTTTCGCAGGGTCGCCTCGATCGTCATAGCGAAGCCATTGTCGAGCAAGCGTGAGATCTTGCCTTCGAGCCGGCCGACATGGTCGACATAGGCGATGACTCGTTCGCCGGGATTGCCGGCAACCGGCGCGACAATGGCGATGCCACCCGGTGACATATTGACGACCTGGCACGGAAACTCGCGCCGGTCTGCCAGCATGTAGCGGCCGAGCAGATTGACCTTCACCCGTTGATGACGCCGGCGTTCCTCCGCCAGGGGCAGTACTCTCGACTTTGGCAGGGGAATAGCCATGGTCGCACTGGGGCTTTTGGGGAAGTATTCCCGTTCTAATGAACCTAAGAGTCTATCGTTAACGCGGCGTTAGCCGGTCCGGTCGCCGGACGGGACCTCGCGGCCGCCGCTATAGACCACAAAGCCATGCCGTATGCGGCTGTCGCTCGCCGCCGGGATCAAACGAGGCGCAATGCTAATATCCGCGTCCACTCCGGTATGACGCAAAGTACCGAGGGTGAGCGCCGTAACCGGCTTGGCACCAAGCCAATAGGGCGAAACGGTCGGCGCCAGCACGCCGATGGCGCGGATGCGGGCGTGTCCGGCATGGGCGAGCGGCAACAATAGAAGTTCGACATCGGCCTTGGCGCCGTCTTCGGTCTGTGCGGTGAGACCGGCAACCGCGCCGACCGCCTCATGGGTGACGATGGCAAGCAACTCTTCGATCGATTTGCGGCTGCTCTCGCTCCACAGTTCGGCAAAGGCCTCGCCCTTGATCTCGCGGCCAAATAGCGCGCAGACGCGCGTGCCGGCGAGGCGAAACCGGAGCCGGTCGGTGAAATCCGCCGCCAGCATGAAGGTGTCGCTGAGTGCGTGGCGGATTTCGGCCGGATCGATATCGGAGCGCGCGGGGGCAGGGCGGGTGCCCCGTTTCTTATTCCAATATTCGAATACGGCTCGCGTGGATTGATGTTTCATGGGACGCCACCTGTTCCGTCGCGAGACGGCGCCGGCGTTCGTTGTCCCCGGTTGGGACATCCGCGCCGGCTTTTTCGCCGCGACGTCATGGGTGGAGCAGGCGCCGTGCCGCCGGCATGTCTTCGAGCGGGGCGGCGCGCGTTAGCGTTAAAATCGCAATCGCATTGCCGTAGCACGGCGCGCTGCTAGGATGGGGGTCGAACCATCCACACGGCTTTCAGGAGGGCGCAAGCCCTCCTTTTTTATTGGTCTGCGTGCTTGCGGTCGGACGGCTAGACGGCGTAACTCAAGCCTCTCGGCAAGCCATTGGACCCTCGTGAAGCGCGAACCTCTCGTCAACATTCCTTCCGTCATCGTCGGGCTGCTGGCAGTGCTGGCTCTCGTCCACGCTGTGCGTACTTACGTGCTCACCGACCAGCAGGACATGGAGTTCCTGCTTACCTTCGCCTTTATTCCGTCGCGCTATGACACATCGATCGTGCTCGGCGGCGTGCTGCCGGGCGGCTTTGGCGCCGAGCTGTGGACATTCGTCACCTATGCATTGATCCACGCCGATTGGACGCACTACGGCGTCAATGCGGTGTGGCTGCTGCCGTTCGGTAGCGCAGTCGCACGACGGTTCGGCCCGCTACGGTTTCTCTTGTTCTTTGCCGTGACGGCGGCGGCCGGTGCGGCGCTGCATCTGGCTACGCATGCGGGTCAGGAAGTGCCCGTGATCGGTGCATCGGCCGCGATTTCCGGCACCATGGCGGCGGCCATGCGGTTTGCGTTCCAGCGTGGCGGGCCGCTCAATTTCCACCGCAACGGCGACGCCACCGACTATCGCGTGCCGGCGATCCCGCTCAGTGGCGTGCTGCGCGATCCGCGCGTTATTGCCTTCGTGGCGGTGTGGTTCGGGGTCAACATTCTGTTCGGGCTCGGCTCGTTCCCGCTTCCCGGCGCCGAAGCGAACCAGGTGGTGGCGTGGCAGGCGCATATCGGCGGCTTTCTCGCCGGTCTAATATTTTTTTCCTGGTTCGATCCTGCGCCACAAGAACCACATCCCGACGATATTGCAATGCCGCAATAGACCGATTGCAACGCGGCGTTAGGCAAAGTGATGGCGGAGCATGATCCTCAGTCCGAATAGTCTTGACGGGACCGGCATGGTGGCAGGATCGTTTGCCTGAACCCGGGACTCAATTGCGGGTATCAAATCCGCAGCCGGGGATCCAAGGAGGCTGCCATGAACGTCAAGGCAATTCTGGCCGCCAAAGTTTCTGGAGCTTTGGGTGGCGACATAATCAGTATCGAACCGACGGCGGATCTGACGGCGGCGGCGCGTCTGCTCGGTGCGCGCCGCATCGGCGCAGTTCTGATCCGCGGCGCGGGAGGGCGCCTCGCGGGCATATTGTCGGAGCGCGACATCGTGCGCGCGATCTCTGAACACGGCGCTAGCGCGCTCACTCTACCGGTCGGCCAGGTGATGACGCGAAACGTCGCCACTTGCGGCGAAGACGACAGCATCGCCAGCATCATGGAGCGCATGACGGAAGGAAAATTCCGGCACATGCCGGTGCTGGCCAAGGGCGAGTTGATCGGCCTAGTGTCGATCGGCGATGTGGTCAAGCAGCGCGTCGAGGAGATCGAGCAGGAGTCCGAGGCGATGCGCGATTACATCCGCACCGCGTAAATCGGATTACTTGAATCGGGTTATTTGGCCGCGCCGTTGCTGCCATAAGGCTGCGACAACGCGGTGACTGCTTCGGTCACCGCGTCGATCGCTTTTTCGGCCGCCTCAGTGCCGATGGCGATGGCATCGGCGGCGCGATGGAAGTCGAACCAGCCGACACCGCCGAGCCGCGGGCTGATCAGTACGTCGGGCGGATCGCCGGCAAGCCGCGCGCGGGTGATGCGATCCTGCATGACGTTGAATGCTTCCACCATCACGGTCGGAATGCCCGGCCGGCCGCGCCGCCCGAGGAATTGCCGGCGCAGCGAGCGCTCGCCGAACAGGCCGCGCAGCCCGTTCGGCTTGGACGCTTCGCTGGCGGCGTCGTCGCTGTCGTCTGAGCCGTGACTGGCGATGATGGTGCCACGCCCGAATATATCGGAATTGAGATTGATGGCGATCACCAGTCGGGCACCGAGCGCGCGTGCCGCTGAGACCGGCACCGGATTGACCAGGGCGCCGTCCACTAGCCAGCGCCCGCCGATCAGCACCGGCGGAAAAATTCCCGGCAATGCATAAGAGGCGCGCAAAGCCTCAGCCAGCCGGCCACGGGTCAACCAGATTTCATGGCCGGTATTGAATTCGGTGGCGATTGCGGCAAAGCGGATCGGCAGATCGTCGATGCGGCTGTCGGTGAGCGCCTTTTCCAGCTGAGCCGCGAGATGGCCGCCGCGGATGAGCCCGGACCCGGACAGGCTGATGTCGAGATAGCTGAGGATGCTGCGCACATTGAGGCCGCGCGCCCATTCCTCCAGGCCGTCGAGCTGACGGGCGGCATAGCAGCCGCCGACTACCGCGCCGATCGAAGTGCCGACAATGACGTCCGGCACGATGCCGTGCGCGGCGAACGTGCGCATCACGCCGATATGGGCAAAGCCGCGCGCGGCGCCGCCGCCGAGCGCGAGACCGATGCTCGGACGCGTGGCGGCCGGCTGGATCGGCGCGGTCGTGGCCTCGGCCGAGCGATCGCTGTTGCGTGCGCGCGCGAATAGACCCTCGAACACCAAAATTTTCTCCCCGTTCCCGATATTCGGATCGGGCCAGCCACCGGACAAGCGGATCACCCCGAATGGCGAAAACGCTGGCGGAGTCTTGTGACCGAAACGTGACGTAAGCGTGCGCCCACGTGATTACATAAAGGTTAAATGCGGGAGGGGCCGTTTCGTTCGACCCGGCGTAACGCGTTTTCAACTGCCGTAGCGCGTGACGATCAAATCGAGCGGGGGACGCTCGCGATCCTCTGGCGGCTTGGCGGCTCGGCCGATATGGACAAAACCGGCGACGCGCTCGTTGGGTCCGACACCAAGTTTATCCAGCACGCGCCGGTCGTAGGCGTACCACTCGGTGATCCAGCTTGCCGCAAAGCCCATGGCATGGGCGGCGATGACCAGGCTCATGGCGGAAGCACCGGCCGACAATTGCTGCTCCCATTCCGGTATCTTGACGTGCGGCGCGGCGCGGCTGACTACCGCGATCACCAGCGGTGCGCGCGCTAGCCGCTTGTGTTCGAATTCGACCTGCTCGGGCGTGGCGTCGGCGCGATCGGCGACAAAGGCCTCGGCGATCGCTTCGCCGGCGGCCAAGCGCGTGTCGCCCTCGAACACGATGAAGCGCCAGGGCGTGAGCTTGCCGTGGTCGGGCACCCGCGAGGCGATGGCGAGCAGCGTGTCGATTTCCGGCTGGCTCGGGCCGGGACCGGCTAATTCCATCGGCTTGACCGAGCGGCGGGTCTTCAGCAGTTGCAAGGCGTCGGGCATTGCGGCCTCGTGGGCAATATACTTTGCGCCTAGCATAGGGATGCCGGGGTGACAAACCGGTCCAGTGGCTTGAAATCGCCGCGATTTGGGCCGAAAAACGCTCCGCCATGAGCAATCCACCCGCAATCGCCGTCCGCGGCCTTCAGGGGCTGGCACTCGCGATCGTCCTGCCGCTGCTTGCTGTGCAGCCTGCATTGGCGCAGGCAGCCGGGCAGAATTCGTTGTTTTTAGCGGCGCCTGCGACTGGACTTTTGGCGCCGGGGTCGACCGTGCGTGGCGACGTGTTTGGACAGGGCGGCGCCCTGGCGCCGCAAGCAGAATGGCCGCCGAGCACGCCGCACGCGACTGCGCCGATCTCGGTGCCGATGGTGCCGGCCGGACAAGTGGCGCTCGCGCTCAGCGCCCGCTTCGGCAAGGGCGCGCCGCTGATCGACGGCGGCCTCACATGGCGTGTCTATTCTGCCAGGCCCGATTCCACCGGCAAGTACCAGCTCGTCAAGGAAGACAAATCGCCGGCGCCGACGATGGTGCTGCCGACCGGCGCCTATGTCGTGCACGTCGGCTTCGGGCTCGCCACCGCAGTCAAGCCGGTGACTTTGAGCGGGCAGACCGTGCACGAGGACTTCGATCTGCCGGCGGGCGCCCTGCGCCTGGAAGCCCGTGTCGGCGACGTGCGCATCCCGGCCGGCCAGGTGTCCTTCGACGTCTACAAAGGCAGCCAATTTGAGCCCGGCGACCGCCGGCCGATCGCCGATCACGTAATGACCGGCAATGTGGTGGCGGTTCCGGAAGGCACCTATTACATCGTGTCGAACTACGGCGACGCCAATTCGGTGGTGCGCTCCGACATCCGCGTCGCCGCCGGCAAGCTCACCGACATCACCGTTACTCACCGCGCTGCCGCGATCACGCTCAAGCTAGTGAGCGAGAAGGGCGGCGAGGCGCTCGCCAATACCGCCTGGTCGGTGCTCACGCCCGGCGGCGACGTGATCAAGGAATCGATCGGTGCCTTCCCGCGCGTGATCCTGGCCGAAGGCGAATATCGCGCCATTGCTCGCAACGAGGGCAAAGTCTACGAGCGCGAATTCAAGGTCGTCACCGGCGTTGATGGAGACGTCGAAGTGGTTGCACAGTAGCGCATGATCTCGAGAACAAGATCATACGCAAACAATGTTAGCCGCGGGAACTAACCTGCGAATCCGATCGTTGGAATAAATTATGGTGACGCAACTCATTGCGAACCAAACGGCATCAGACATATTCGCCGAACTCGATGCGCAATCGATCGCGCTGTTGCTCGATGTCGACGGCACGCTGGTCGATATCGGGCCGTCGCCGAATGACGTCCATGTCGCCAACGATTTGCCAGACACGCTCGTGCGCCTGTCGCAGGCAATCGGCGGCGCGCTCGCGCTGGTGAGCGGCCGCCCGATCGCAGATCTCGATGTACTGTTCGCGCCGCTCAAGCTGCCGGCGGTCGGCGGCCACGGCGCCGAATTGCGCTTACGCGGCGGCGACCCCGCCAGTTCGGTTGCCCCGCTCTCGCCGGATCTGCGGCGGCACCTTGCCGCGGCCGCGACGCTAGATTCCGGCATTATCGTTGAAGACAAGGGCTATTCGCTCGCGCTGCATTATCGCCAGGCGCCGCAGCAGGAAGATCGCCTACGCTCGCATATTGCGGCTGGCCGCGCCGCCTATCCCGGCGACGCGACCGAATTGCTGCCGGGCAAGGCGATGCTCGAGGTGATGCGGTCGAACGTCAGCAAAGGCGAGGGTGTGCGCGACTTGATGCGCTGTCCGCCGTTTGCCGGCCGTATGCCGGTGTTCATCGGCGACGACGTCACCGATGAATCGGTTTTTGCGGTCTTGGGTGAATTGGGCGGCAAGGGCTTCTCGGTCGGCCGGCATTTTGCCGGGCTCGCCGGAATTTTCAATTCGCCGGCGGATGTGCGAACTGCATTGCAGCGGTTGGCGGCAAAGCAACAGGCCAGCCGGTCATGAGCGAATCCACGCTCGATCTCGCGGTCATCGGCAACGGCCGCACCGCGGCGCTGATCGAGCCGTCAGGGCGCATCGTGTGGTGGTGTCTGCCGCGTTACGACGGCGATCCGGTTTTCTGCCGGCTGCTGGCCGGCGAAGAGGAAAAAGGCTTCACCGACGTGCTGCTCGATGGCCAGGTGGAGAGCCGCTCTGACTATATGCGTAACACCGCCATCGTGGTGACAGAACTCGTCGACGGCAATGGCGCTGCAGTGCGCATCACCGATTTCGCGCCGCGTTTCCATCACTATGGCCGCACGTTCCGGCCGCCGCAACTGGTGCGCATCATTGAGCCGATCGCCGGCATGCCGCGCATCACCATCCGCCTGCGAACCACGCATCGCTATGGCGTGCCGGTGGCCTCGCGCTCGTCCAGCAGCAATAGCATCCGCTACTGGCGCGACGACGTGCCGGTGCGGCTGACCACCGACGCGCCGCTCTCTTATGTCGAGAACGAGGCCTCCTTTGTGCTCACGCGTCCGGTCCATATGGTGATGGGCGTGGACGAGCCGTTCGAAGGCGCGCTCGATAGCACCTGCCGGCAATTTTGCGATCGCACCCGCGACTATTGGATGGATTGGGTGCGGCGGCTCGCTTTCTCGATTGACTGGCAGGACGAGATCATCCGCGCCGGCATCACGCTCAAGCTGTGCAATTTCGAGGAGACCGGCGCGATCGTGGCGGCGCTCACCACTTCTATCCCGGAGGGTCCGGGGTCGGGGCGCAACTGGGACTATCGCTACTGCTGGATGCGCGACGCCTTCTTCGTCGTGCGCGCGCTCAACCGCATCGGTGCGACGCGCACGATGGAAGACTTCATATCCTATATCCTGAGCATCGCGGCAGGTCGCGCCGACCGGCTCAAGCCGCTCTACGGCGTGGTGCACACCGAGCCGCTCGAGGAGCGCGTCGCGGGAGCGCTTGCCGGTTTCAACGGCGATGGGCCTGTGCGCATCGGCAATGCCGCCGCCGATCAGAATCAGCACGATGTCTATGGCAGTATCATCATGGCGGCGACGCCGATGTTCTTCGATCGCCGGCTGCCCAATCCGGGCGATGCCGCCTTGTTTCGGGCGATCGAGCCGCTCGGCGAACAGGCGGCGCGGTTAGCGCTCGAGCCGGACGCCGGTATTTGGGAATACCGCGGCCGCAAGCGCGTGCACACTTATTCGGCAACAATGTGCTGGGCCGGCTGCCAGCGGTTGGAGGCGATCGCGGCGCATCTCGGTCTGCCGGAGCGCGCGGCTTATTGGGGCGACATTGCCAAACGCATCGGCGAGGAGGTGTTGACGCGCGCCTGGAATCCCAAGCGCGAGTCCTTTTCTGCGGCGTTCGGCAGCGACGATCTCGACGCCAGCTGCCTGCTGCTGGCCGAACTCGGGCTGATCGCACCCGACGATCCGCGCTTCGTCTCCACCGTGGAGGCGATCGAGCGTGAACTTCGGCGCGACTTCCACGTTATGCGGTATGTCGCCGCCGACGATTTCGGCTTGCCGGAGACGGCCTTTTTGATTTGCCGATTCTGGCTGATCGATGCATTGTGGGAAATTGGACGGCGTGACGAGGCCCGCGAAATGTTCGTCGACGCATTGAAATTGCGCAATCGCTACGGACTGCTGTCGGAAGACGTGCATCCCGTGACCGGAAAACTGTGGGGCAATTTTCCGCAGACCTATTCGATGTCGGGATTGATTTTGACCGCAATCAAACTGTCGCGGAGCTGGGGAGACCGATATTGGCGCGGCTCGTCGTAGTCTCGAACAGAGTTAGCGTTCCCGATCGCAACGCGCGCGCCGGGGGGCTCGAAGTCGCGATCAGGCCGACGCTGCGGCGGCGCGGCGGCCTTTGGTTTGGCTGGAGCGGGCGCGCGGCTGATAACGATCCGGCCCCGACCAGGATCGTCGAGCACGACAACGTCACTTACGCCACCACCGATCTGCGCAAGGACGACTACCAGGAATTCTACAACGGCTTCGCCAATCGGGTGCTGTGGCCGATCCTGCATTACCGGCTCGACCTGGCTGAATTCACGCGCCGCGATCTAGGCGGCTACTTTCGCGTCAACGAATTTTTCGCGCGGCGCCTGGAGGCGCTGCTCAGACCCGACGACGTCGTGTGGGTGCATGACTATCACCTGATGCCGCTCGCCAAAGCGCTGCGCGATCGCGGTCATGCCAATAAGATCGGATTTTTCATCCATGTTCCGTTTCCGCCACCTGAAATCATCACCGCCTTGCCGAACCACGACCAGCTCATTCCGGCGCTTGGCCATTACGATCTGGTTGGCTTCCAGACCGAAGTCGATGCCGCCAATTTCTCGCGCTATATCGCCAACGAATGCGGCCTGCCGTGGGGCGGCGGCAACAGCTTCCATTTCGGCAATCGCATCGTGCAGATCGGCACGTTCCCAGTTGGCGTCGAGACGGAGGCCCTCGCGCGGCTGGCGCGCCGTGCCATCGAATCGGAATTCGTGCGCGAGGTGCTCGACAGCCTTTCCGGCCGCACCATGATCATCGGCGTCGACCGGCTCGACTATTCCAAGGGCCTGCCGGAACGGATGAACGCGTTCGAGCGATTCCTCAATAATTTCCCGGACTGGCGCGGCAAGGTCACCTATCTGCAGATCACCCCGCGCAGCCGCACCGACATCCAAGAGTATGCGGACATTGGGCGCCTGGTGGGCGAGGCGGTCGGCCGCATCAATGGCGCCTTCGGCGAGGCGTCCTGGACGCCGCTGCGCTACATCAACAAGGCGCATAGCCGCACCGCGCTCGCCGGGCTTTACCGCGCCGCGCGCGCCGGCCTGGTTACGCCGCTACGCGACGGCATGAACCTGGTGGCCAAGGAATTCATTGCGGCGCAGAATCCGGACGACCCGGGCGTCCTGATCCTGTCGCGCTTCGCAGGCGCTGCGCACGAATGCGCCGCCGCGCTCCTGGTCAATCCTTACGATCCCGAAGGCGTTGCCATCGCCATCAACCGCGCGCTGTCAATGCCGCTGGAGGAGCGCCGCCAGCGCCACGCCGCTAATTACAAGGTGCTGGTGGCGAACGATCTGTCGCATTGGGCCGGGCGTTTTTTGGGGATGCTGGATCGGCCGCCGCATGCCGGCAACGACTGGACGCAGGTGCGCGCCGCGGCTGGCGGCTGACTTTCGTCTTGATCTAGGTCACATTGGCGATCGCTTGCGCCGCTATCATACAGTTTCAACAACGAGGGCACCGCTCATGAGCCGAATCATCTCCGGACTGGTGTTGCTCGCCGCCGTCACGGCGCTGTTGCAGGCGGCGGTCGCGGCCAACGCGACGAATGGCGAGAGGCTGGCCAAGCGCTGGTGCGCGGCCTGTCATGTTGTCGCTACCGACCAGAAAAGCGGCAATACACAAGTCGCGCCGTTCTCCGCAATCGCCAAGGTGCCGGGTTTCGATGCCGGCAAGCTCGCGCTCTATCTGTTGCTGCCGCATCCGAAAATGCCGGACATGAATCTCAGCCGTGACGAGGCTGCCGATCTCACGGCCTATATCGTGAGTCAGGGCCGTTAGCCCGATACCGCTGTCTCGTTAACTTCGGCAAAGCGGATGCCAGTCCGTGCTGCGGACCGCAAGATCGAAAACCCGGAGCATGATCCGATTCCAATCGGACGGATCATGCTCTATGAAATCATCGTGCCGCAGGTCGGGGCTGAAATCCGTCAAATTGAAATGGGGATCGATAGGAATGTTTCGCTTTCTTAAATCGACGGTTGCCCAATACATGACGCCCAAGGTGAAGACCGTGACGCGCCAATGCACCATGGCCGAGTTGGAAACGCTGTTTGCGCAACATGATTTTGATGCGTATCCGGTCGTGGATAACGGCCACATGCTCGGCATCGTCACAAAGTTCGATTTCCTGCGTGCCTTCGCGTTCACGACCGGCCAGCTGATGCCGAGTTACGAAGCCCTGATGAAACGCACGGTTGGCGACGTGATGACCGAAGGGGTCGTGCACATCGATCCAGCCACGCCGTTGACCCGCGTGCTGCAATTGATGGTCAGTCTCAAAATTCGCAGCTTCCCGGTGGTCGGTCCCGACCGCCAATTGCTCGGCATGATCTCGCGCGGCGACGTGATGCGGGCGCTCAAGCAGGCGACTGACGGGAAATAGCCGGTGTCAGGCTGCGGCCTGCATGCGCCGCACGTCCGGAGACACCGCTTCGTCGGCGAGCGCCTTGAGCGCGGCGTCGAGCGGCATTACCTGCTGGCCTTCGCTGCCGAGACGGCGGATCGACACCAGCCGCTCGGCCGCTTCCTTCTTGCCGATCACCAAGAGAGCAGGAACCTTGGCGAGCGAGTGCTCGCGCACTTTGTAATTGATCTTCTCGTTACGCAGATCGGCCTCGACGCGCAGGCCGAGCTTGCGCGCGGCGGCAATTGTCTCGCGCGCATAGTCGTCGGCGTCCGAGGTGATAGTGGCGACCACCGCCTGCACCGGCGACAGCCACATTGGCAGATGGCCGGCATAGTGTTCGATCAGGATGCCGGTGAAGCGCTCGAGCGAGCCGAACATGGCGCGGTGCAGCATCACCGGCGTCACCTTGTTGGAGTGCTCGTCGATGTAGAAGGCGCCAAGCCGGCCGGGTAGGTTGAGGTCGACCTGCACGGTGCCGCATTGCCATTCGCGGCCGATGGCGTCGCGCAACACGTATTCAAGCTTGGGCCCATAGAAGGCGCCTTCGCCCTTGTTGAGCGTCCACGGCCGGCCGGAGGCCTTAAGCGCGGCCATCAGCGCCGCCTCCGCCTTGTCCCAGACCGCGTCGTCACCGATGCGCTTGTCCGGCCGATCGGAAAACTTGATGCGCACGTCGGAAAAGCCGAAATCCTCATAGATGGCGAGGATGAGATCGTTCATCGCCAGCACCTCGGCGGCGATCTGCTCCTCGCGGACGAAGACGTGGGCGTCGTCCTGCGTGAAGGCGCGCACGCGCATCAGGCCGTGCAGCGCGCCCGATGGCTCGAAGCGGTGCACCTTGCCGAACTCTGCGATTTTGAGCGGCAAGTCGCGATACGATTTCAGGCCGTTCTTGAAGATCTGCACGTGGCCGGGGCAATTCATCGGCTTGATGGCGTAGACGCGCTCGTCCTCCTCGCGCTTCGCGGTGAGGAACATCATGTCGTTGTAGGTCGGGATGTGGCCGGTGGTGACCCACAATTCACGGTCCATCAGCTGCGGCGAGTTGACCTCGACGTAGCCGGCGGCGGTCTGACGGCGGCGGATGTAATTCTCCAGCGCCTGGAACAGCGTCCAGCCCTTGGCATGCCAGAACACCGATCCCGGCGCTTCCTCTTGGAAGTGGAACAGGTCCATCTCGCGTCCCAGCCGGCGATGGTCGCGCTTCTCGGCTTCCTCGATCTGCTTGAGATAAGCGTCGAGTTCTTCCTGCTTGGCGAAGGCCGTGCCGTAAATCCGGGTGAGCATCGGGTTCTTGCTGTCGCCACGCCAATAAGCGCCCGCCACCTTCATCAGCTTGAAGGCATTGCCGACCTTGCCAACCGAGGTCATGTGCGGGCCGCGGCAGAGATCAAACCAGTCGCCCTGCCTATAGATCTTGATCTGCTGGTCTTCCGGGATGGCGTCGACCAGCTCGACCTTGAAGTTCTCGCCCATGTCGCGGAAAGTTTTCTTGACCTGCTCGCGCGACCAGATTTCCTTGGTGAACGGTTTGTCGCGGGCAATGATCTCCTTCATCTTCTTCTCGATGACCGGCAGATCTTCCAGCGTGAACGGCTGGTTGCGGAAGAAGTCGTAATAAAAGCCGTTCTCGATCACCGGTCCGATGGTCACCTGCGTCCCCGGCCAGAGCGTTTGCACGGCTTCCGCCATGATGTGCGCGGCGTCGTGCCGGATCAGTTCCTGCGCGCGCGGGTCTTCGCGGTTGAGGAATTCGATTTTGGCGTCGCGCTCGATCGGGTCGGCGAGGTCGGTGACGGCGCCGTCGAGCGTCATGGCCACGGTGCGCTTAGCCAGCGAGGGCGATATGCCCTTGGCGATATCCAAGCCCGTTGTGCCTGAGGGGTACTCCCGACGCGCGCCGTCGGGGAAGGTCAATGCGACCATGACGCGGCTCCTTTGCTCACTCGCTGCCTACGAACGCAGGTAAGCGTGATTTGATTTGGGCAGGGATATAGCAGCCGGTTGCGCGCTTGCAACTGCTTTTAGGGCGCATTGGCTGGTGCGATCCCCACCCGATAGGCGCTCGTCACCACCAGCACGCCGAGCGCAATCAAGAGCCCACTCAGATTGGCGAGGAACTGGCTGGCGGCGTCGATATTGCCGCCGATGCCGTAGCCGAGATAGGCCGACGTCCAGATCAGCCGGCCGAACAGCGCGAAACCGAGAAAGTGCGACAAGCGATAGCGGCTCACGCCGGCAAGGATACTGACGGTCGAGCTCAACGACGACGTCAGCGTGCGCGAGATGATCACCGTGATACCGCCCCACCTTTGCAATAGCGCCGTGATGCTGTCCCGGCGCTGCGGGCTGTAGCCGATCCAACGGCCGTAACGGGCCAGGAAATTGTCGCTGACCGCTCGGCCGATCGCGTAGGCGACGATGTCACCGGCGAGCGAGGCGGCGACCGCGATCGCCGCTGCCCATTGCCACTGGAGAGTGCCCAGCGCGGCGAGCGAGCCGGCCAGCACGGCGGCGAGCCCGATCGGCAGCGGCAAGCCGACCGCCCCAAGCAGCAGCGTCAGCGCCAGCGCCGGATAGCCGTAGATCAACAGCGCCGACAAAATGCGGTCCGTTAGGCCGCCCGCGCTTTGACCGCTCTCCGGGGGCGGCGCCGATTGACCCAACGCGCGCTGGACTTGCCGGACGAAATCGAAGCGGCCGACGCTGCGTTTGTCCGCGATGTCCTTGAGACTTTCATTGCCGCTGGTGTTGGGTGGAAGCGCGAGGCGCGCGGTCAATTCGTTCATCGGCACGCGATACGCCGCCGCCACAAGGTCGAGCGTCATCCAGGCGCGCAGGCTGCTCACCTGCGGCCGGCCCGCCTCATAGGCCGAGCGCAACAACAGAAACGAGCCGTAACTACGCAAGCCGAATAAGATAAACGCGAGCCCGCTCAGCACGATCACGGCCAGCAGGATTCTGCTGCGGCTTGATCTCATCGCGGCGGCACTTCGTTCGTTCCCCGCCAGCGCCCATAGCGCCATGGCGTCCACCAATGCGCTTGCGCCGGCAGTTCCGCCGGAACGAAATCGAGTCCGTGCGTGCCCCAAGGCTGGCAGCGCAGGATGCGCGCGAGTGCCATCCATGAGCCCGCCCAAAGTCCGAAGCGGGTGATCGCCTCGTCGGCATACTCGGAGCATCCGGGTAAATGCCGGCAGCGCGGGCCGATCAGCGGAGCCAGCGTATGACGGTAGAGCCTGACCAGCCCGCGTCCGAACAGCCGCGGCAGGCAAGCGAAGCCGGAGGATGATGCGTGTGGTTCGGCCATTACTGCTATAAAGTTCCAAAAAGTTCAGTCTAAAAGTTCCATCGCAGGGAAACCGCAGGTTTTGATCCAAGGTAATGTCGATAGCGACTTTTTTACACTAGACCCGAATCTGCTGGCTCTTTAAAAAAGACGTAGACCGGGGGTCTCAAAAGCCGCCAAAGCCCAATACGAACGCGGACAACCGCGCCAACGATTAAGGGCCCGGCGGCGAGAAGGGGAATGATGATTCGCTCGCTTGCGATCGCTCTTGCGCTTGCTGCGGCGGCGCCGGTTTTGTCGCTGCCGGCCTCCGCCGAGGTCGTCGATCGCGCGCTGCCGATGCATTTTGATCTGCGCCTGCAAGGCCCTGCCGAAAGCTGCGTCACCACATGCCAGCTCTGGATTTCGGCGAGTGGCGCCATCACGGCGGATACGCCGCGAGACTTCGAACGATTCGCACAAAAACACGATCTCGCCGGCGCGACCGTCGTACTCGATTCTGATGGCGGCTCGGTGCGTGGTGCCATGGCGCTCGGGCGCGTCATCCGCCGCCTGGGCCTTAACACCACCGTGGGCCGCATCATCGATCTCGACACCGCGGAGCAGGGTACCGCACACGGAAAATACTCACCGCGCGCCGATTGCGAATCCATGTGCGGCTTCGTGCTGCTGGGCGGCGTCTATCGTACGGTGCCGGGCGAGGCGCGCGTGATGGTGCATCAGATTTGGCTTGGCGATCGCCGCAATGATCCGACCGCGGCGAACTACACGGCCGAGGATATCGCGCTGGTGCAGCGCGATATCGGGCGGCTGGCGAAATATACCATCGAGATGGGTGGCTCAATCGATTTGCTCAACCTGGCGCTGCGCATTCCGCCGTGGGAGCCAATGCACGCCTTGACGGCGAACGAGACGCGCCGCACACGCCTCGTGACCGACCTGCCGCCGGTGCCGATGGTGGCACCGGCCGTCGCGTCATCGCCGCCGGTCGCGAAGCGGCCGGTTCCGCGCGTGACCGACGGCGCGCGCGCGACCGAGATCAGCGAGCGACGTTGGGCACTGGTCGAGCACGCCGGGGTCGCGGCCTTGGCGCGCCGCCAGCCGCTCACCGTCGAAGGCGAGGATATAGGCAGTTTCGATCTCATGCTCGCTTGCGGCGCCGGCCGTGACAGCTACGATGTGAACTATGTCGAGCGGCGCCATGATGGCGACCGTATCCAGGTGCCGGCCACACTTGGCACGGTGACTGTAGTGGTCGGACGCATGTCGGCACCGCTCAAGGTCGTGTCTTCGGAGCATCGCACGGATCCCGACGAACTCGTTACTTATGCTATCGGCACGGTGCCGGCGGCACTGATCGGCGCCTTCACCGCCGTCGGCGACCACTCGATGATGATTGAAACCGAGAGCGACGGTCTGGTCACCGGCATTCGCTTCGGAAACACGGGCGCGCAGGACAGCCTGCCGCGGCTGACGGCGGCTTGCCAGAAGTCGGTCGGCGACCGCGCCGACTTGGCGGCGCCCAAGACGGGCGGGATAGCGTCAGCAAAGTGATCTATTCGGCTGCTTGTGCCGGCTTCTTTGCTTGCTTGGCCTCGATCTGATCGAGCGCCGACACCACCGCGTCGAACGTGAGCATGGTCGAGGCGTGGCGGGCCTTGTAGTCGCGCACAGGCTCAAGCATAGCGATGTCGGCCCATTTGCCGGACGGCGGCGGGCCGTTTTCCTTGAGCATCTTTCGCACGGTCTCGCGCAGCTCGCGCAGTTCAGCCGGCCTCGAGCCAACCACGTAGCGGGCCATGATCGAGGACGAGGCCTGGCCGAGCGCGCAGGCCTTCACGTCGTGGGCGAAATCGCCGACCACCGGGCCGTTCATCTTGAGGTCGACGGTAACTGTCGAGCCACACAGCTTGGAATGGGCGGTGGCGCTGGCATCGGGCGCGGAAAGCCGCCCCAAACGGGGGATATTGCCCGCCAGGTCGAGGATTTTGGCGTTATAAACCTCATTCAGCATTGACGATTGACCGATTTGCCCCGCCGCAGATTGCCTCCGCCGCGTAAACGAATATATAGGTGCTGACCCGATGGCGCGAGAAGGGGTTCCTGGCACCGGGCCATGGCTTGCAAGCCATGCCGAATGGGAATGCAGCGTCCCGACGCTCCGCAGTGGACCGCAACGGTCCGGCGGGGTATTGACGCGGCCACCCCGGTGACACTCCCGGTGCTGCTTGCTGAGGCGAGCGCCGGTCGAACGGAGAGACCGTTATGGACGCCAAGAGTACGATCATCAAGCCGTGGCCCAAGCAGGGCTTGTCCGATCACGTGCGGGCGGCGCCAACGCCTCCCGGCCCGCGCCCGTCGCGTGCCGAAGCGGAAGCTGCGGTGCGCACCTTGATCGCCTATACCGGCGACGACCCGCAGCGCGAAGGTGTGCTGGAGACACCGAAGCGCGTCATCGACGCCTACGAGGAAGTCTATCAGGGCTACCGGGAATGCCCCGCCGAAGTGCTGGACCGCACGTTCAGCGAGACCGGCGGCTATGACGATTTCGTGCTGGTCAAGGACATCGGCTTCAATTCGCATTGCGAGCACCACATGATGCCGTTCTTCGGCAAGGCGCACATCGCCTATATGCCGACCGAGCGGGTAGTGGGGCTGTCGAAGCTGGCGCGCTTGCTCGACGTCTATGCGCTGCGCCTGCAGACGCAGGAGCATCTCACCTCACAGGTAGCGACCGCGATCGAGGAGATCCTCAAGCCGCGCGGGGTCGCGGTGATGATCGAGGCCGAACATATGTGCATGTCGCTGCGCGGGGTGCAAAAGCCCGGTGCACTGACGGTGACAACGCACTTCACCGGCGCATTCCGCGACGATGCCAGCGAGCAAGTCCGTTTCATGACCATGCTGCGCGGGGCGCAACGCTGAGCCCCGCGTAACCGACGCGAGGCAAGTTTGACTGTCAAACCAGAGATCGAGGAAGGCCTGGGTTTCGCGCCGCAATTCGGCGCGGACGGACTGATCACGGCGGTTGTCACCGATGCCAAATCGGGCGACGTGCTGATGGTCGCGCATATGAACGCGGAAGCGGTCGCCAAGACCATCGCCAGCGGCGAGGCCTGGTACTACAGCCGCTCGCGCAAGAAGCTTTGGAAGAAGGGCGAGATCTCGGGCCACGTCCAGCGCGTTGTCGAACTGCGCGTCGATTGCGACCAGGATGCGCTCTGGCTCAAGGTCGAGCAGGCGGGCGAGGGCGCTTGCCACACCGGCCGGCGGTCCTGCTTCTACCGCGCGGTTCCACTTGGCCAAAGCGGGGCGGTCAAGCTGGAATTCCACAATGCCGACAAGACGTTCGACCCGGATGCTGTCTACGGCGGGGCGGCCGGCAAACCGGGCCGCTAAGTCTCGATAGCGGTTTCGCTGCGCGAAAATCGCATGTAGGTTACGGTTGTATCTTCGTTTCGTGCAGGGTTGCGTTTGGGGGACGGCATGGGAGCGGCAGCGGCGGCTACGCACGGCGCACGGCAGCGATTCTGCCTCGTGCTGGTGAAACCGTCGCATTACGACGACAACGGCTACGTCATCCAGTGGATGCGGTCGCCGATCCCATCGAATTCGCTCGCCTCGCTTTACGGCCTGGCCAAAGATTGCGCCGAGCGCCACGTCCTGGGCGACGATACCGCGATTGAAATCCACGCCTTCGACGAAACCAATACCCGCATCCGCCCGGAGCGCCTGGCGGCGATGATCGAAGACGCCGGTTTCGGCATGGTCATGCTGACCGGCGTGCAATCGAACCAGTTCCCGCGCGCGCTCGATTTGGCGCATCCGTTGCGCGCGCGCGGCATCCAGGTCGGCATCGGCGGTTTCCACGTGTCCGGCGTGCTGTCGATGCTCAACGGCGTCGATGCGGATCTTGACCGCGCCAAGGCCATGGGCGTGTCGCTGTTCGCCGGCGAGGCCGAAGGGCGGCTGGAAGAGGTGCTGCGCGACGGCGCCGCCGGCGCGCTCAAGCCGCTCTACAATTTTATGGACGACCTGCCGGGCATCGAGGGCACGCCGATCCCGCTTATGGCGGTCGAGCGCGCGCAGCGTACCGCCGGCGGCACGACCTCTTTCGATGCCGGTCGCGGCTGTCCCTACCAGTGCTCGTTCTGCACCATCATCAACGTGCAGGGGCGCAAGTCGCGCCGGCGCTCGCCGGAAGACGTCGAAAAGATCGTGCGGGTGAACTACGCGCAGGGCCTGCGTGCCTTTTTTATCACCGATGACAATTTCGCCCGTAACAAAGACTGGGAGCCGATTCTCGACCGGCTCATCTATTTGCGGGAGGTCGAGAAGTTCAACACCAGCTTTATCATCCAGGTCGACACGCTCTGCCACAAGCTGCCGCATTTCATCGAGAAATGCGCGCGCGCCGGCGTCAAGCGCGTGTTCATCGGGCTGGAGAACATCAATCCGGACAATCTGGCTGGCGCTAAGAAGAAGCAGAACAAGATCACCGAATACCGGCAGATGTTGCTCGCCTGGAAGAACGCCGGCGTCATTACTTATGCCGGCTATATCCTTGGCTTCCCAAACGACACGGTCGAGTCGATCATGCACGACATCGACGTGATCAAGCGCGAACTGCCGGTCGATCTGCTGGAATTCTTCTATCTGACGCCGTTGCCGGGTTCCGAGGACCACCTCAAACTGCATCGTGCCGGCGCGCCACTCGACCCGGACCTCAACAAATACGATCTCAACCACATCTGTACCACGCACCCGAAAATGTCCCGCGAAGAGTGGGATAGCGCCTACAAAATGGCGTGGCAGCGCTACTACACCATCGACCACGTCGAGACGATTTTGCGGCGGGTGGCCAAGACCAAGGCGAACGCCAGCAACGCGCTGTTTCTGATTACCTGGTTCATGGGCTCGATCAATATCGAGCGTATCCATCCGCTCGAAGGCGGTTTCCTGCGCCGCCGCGCGCGGCGCGACCGGCGGCCGGGGTTGCCGATCGAGCCGGTGTGGTCGTTCTATCCGAAATATTTGGCCGAGATCGCCGGCAAGCTGGTGCGGTGGACGTCGCTATATATCCGGCTCCGCCGCATTTACCTGCGCATCAAGAACGACCCCCAGCGCTACAGCTATAACGATTTGGCGATGACCGCAGTCGCCGACGACGAGGCCGAGACGCACGAGTTGTTCCACACCGATGCGGCGCAGGCCTATGTCGCGCAGGCCAAGCGCATCAAGCAGGCCCAGGAAGGCCACGCGCACGATACGGTGATGGTGGAAGCCGCCGAATAACCGTCAGCCGATACGCGCTAGCAAGGCCTGCGCGCGCGCGAGATGCGGTCGGTCATACATCCTGCCCTCGATGGCGACCGCGCCCGCGCCGGGCTTGGCAGCAAAAGCCGCGACCACCATCTTCGCTTTTTCAATCTGCTCCGCCGTCGGAGTAAACACCTCATTGATCACCGTCACCTGCGCCGGATGGATCGCCAGCCGCCCGGTGAAGCCGTCGCGGCGCGCGAGTTCTGTGTCGAGGCGCAAGATTTCCGGATCGCTGAAGTTGACATGGATGGTTTCGATCGCCGCCACTTTTGCCGCCGCCGCACCGAACAGGCAGAACGAACGCGCGAGGCTATAAGGCTCGGTCAGCGTGCCGTCTGCTTCGCGGTTAGCTTCGGCGCCGAGCTCGGCGGATAGATCTTCCGGCCCCCAGGTCATTCCGATCAGCCGCGCGCTGGAATTTCTGTAAGTGCCGGCCGTGAACAGGCCGGCGGCCGATTCGACCGTCTGCGCCAAAATCTTGATCGAGCCTTCCGGCAGGCCGGCAATGGCTTCGCGCGCGGTCAGCTTGGCGTCGAGGTGGGTGACGGTCGCGCCGCCTTCGGCCTTGGGAAACAGAATGGCGTCCGGTTTTCCCGGTACCACGGCATCGAGATCGGCATCGGTCAGACCGGTCTCCAGGCCATTGATGCGCACCAGCAGGCGCGGGCGCTGCGTCTTCGTTTGTCCGGCCTTAAGGAATTCCAATGCCGCGGCGCGCGCCTGCGTCTTGCGCTCGGGCATGATCGAATCCTCGAGGTCGAGGATCACGGCGTCGGCGCCGCTCGCCATTGCCTTGTCGAGCTTAGGGCCGCCGTCGGCTGGAACGAAAAGCAGGGAACGCATCAAATCACTTATGCCAATTCACTTGGGCCGCATGTTGATGAATACATTGCGGTGGCATTCGGCCACCAGCGTGCCGTCCTGCTTGAACGCTTTGTGATGGAATTCGACGACTCCGGCACCCGGGCGCGATTTCAACTCGCGCTTGCTCACCACCTGCGTGCTGCAGTGCACGGTGTCGCCCTCGAACAGCGGCGCGGGAAACTTTACGTCAGTCATGCCGAGATTGGCGATGGTGGTGCCGACCGTCATGTCGGACACCTGGATACCGACCATTAGGCCGAGCGTGAACAGCGAATTCATCAGCGGTTGGCCCCATTCGGTTTCCTGCTCGCAGAAATGCCGGTCGATATGCAGCGGCTGCGGGTTGAGCGTCATGTTGGAGAACAACATGTTGTCCATCTGGGTGACGGTCCGGGTGAGCGGGTGCTCGTAGGTTTTGCCGATCTCGAAATCCTCGAAATAGAGCCCGCCGCGCTTGTGCCGCTGGATCGTGTCCGCCATCGCTATCCTCCGCATCGTGACTAAGGCGCGGTCCCAAATCCGCCGCCGTTAATCATTCATTTACCATAATTACCCAGGATCGACAGAGATCGCGATTGTCGGCGTCCGGTATGGCCAAAGCTACGGCCCGCGACCTCGAGGCCCATCATGGCGATCGATTCCATTATAGCCAATGTGTCAACTCGCGTCGCAGGCGCAATTCGCGATGCGGCGCGGTCAACCGGCGCCAGCTTCGAATACCTGCTGACTGCCGCACGCATCGAATCCAACCTCAATCCGGCCGCCCAGGCAACGGCCTCGTCGGCGACCGGGCTCTACCAGTTCATCGATCAGACCTGGCTCGCGACGCTCAAGAGCGCCGGGCCGGCGCATGGCTACGGCCAGTATGCCGACGCCATCACGCAGGATCCGGATGGCCGTTACGAGGTGTCTGATCCGAACATGCGCGCGGCCATCATGCGGTTGCGCAACGATCCAGCCGTGAGCGCGACCATGGCGGGGGCCTTCACCCAGACCAATGCCGTGCAGCTCGCCAGTGCGCTCGGCCGGCAGCCGTCAGAAGGCGAACTTTACATCGCGCATTTCCTCGGCTCCGAGGGCGCCTCGAAGCTGATCGGGGCGATGAAGAGCCAGCCGAACGCCAACGCCGCCCAATTGTTTCCGCAGGCTGCTGCGGCGAACCCCGGCATATTCGTCAACAAATCGGGACAGCCGCGCAGCGTGAGCGATGTCTACACGACGCTGACCGGCCGCTTCGAGGTTGCGCGTGCCACAGCCTTCGGTCCGGCGCTGCCCGGGGTCCAAGCCGCGATGCCAGACCCCGCCGGCGTCGCGCAGGCCTACGCCCAAGCCAACGCCCAGCCGCTCGCCATTCCGGTGCCGGTCCCGGCGGTGCCGCCTGACGCTCGCCCGCTCTTCCAGAGCATGTTCACCGATCGCGGCAACCGCGCGGTGACGCAGGCCGTGACCAATTTATGGACGCCGGCCGAGGCGGATACGCCGGCCGCCAGCAACCAGCCGCGTCCGCTGAATTTGTTCAGCGACCCGCCCGCTACGGCGGCCAAATCGGCCGGCGGAAAGATCTGAGACGGCGCGCGCAGATTACCACATAGTTAATCGCGCCATAATTTCTATGGTGAACGCTTTGTTAAGCGTCGGGCGGTATGTTGTGGCCTGCCGTCGACGTGGGAGACGGCTGTCAGTCGCGTTAGGTCGTAGCAATGATTGTCCGGCAGTTTCTACAATGGATCCGCCGCGCGCCGCCCGGCGAACGAGCCGAGGCTACTTCTGCGCTGGCCCGCGCTTACCTTTATTCAGATTTGTCGCCTGATGACATCGCCGCCGCCGAAGGCGCGATGATCATGCTGCTGGACGATCCCTCGCCGCTGGTGCGGCGTGCGCTCGCCGACGTGTTTGCTACGTCGCAGAACGCGCCGCCGGTGGTGATCCGCGCGCTGGCCAACGATCAGCCGGAAATCGCTATGGCGATCCTCGCGCTGTCGCCGATGTTGCAGGAAGCCGATCTGATCGACCTGGTGGCGACTGCGCAGCCGTCGGCGCAGACCGCCATTGCGAGCCGGGCTATGCTGCCGCGCTCGCTCGCCGCTGCGATCGCCGAAGTGGGATGCGCGCAGGCCTGCCTCGCGCTTTTGGAAAACTCCGACGCCGACATCGCGCCGTTCTCCATCGACCGCGTCGTCGAGCGGTTCGGCCATCTGGCGGCGATCCGCGAGCCGGTGCTGACGCGCGTCGATCTGCCGATGGCGACGCGCCAGGCGCTGCTCGCCAAGCTGTCGCGCACGCTCGCCGGCTTCGTCGCCGGGCGGCAGTGGCTCGGCCCCGAACATGCCGAAGACGCGGCGCGAGAGGCTTGCGAGAAGGCGACGGTCGCGCTCGCCGCCGAGACGCCTTACGACGAGGTCGGCCACCTGGTGCAGCATTTGCGAGCCAGCGGTCAGCTCACTGCCGGCATGATCCTGCGCGCGCTGCTTTCCGGCAATGTGGTGTTGTTCGAGGAAGCGCTGGCGGATTTGTCCGGCGTGCCGATCGACCGCGTCACCAGCTATATCCACGACCGCAATATTTCCGGGTTCAGCGCGCTCTACCGCAAGGCGGAGCTACCGGATCAGGCCTATCCGGCGTTCCGCGAAGCGATCGCGGGCATGCGCGAAGGCGTGCTGGTCGGTGAGTGGGGCGGGGCGGGACAGCTCAAACGGCGCATGGTCGAGCGCGTGCTCGTTGCTTGCGAAGCCGAGCGCGGCCGCGATTTGACGTCGCTGCTCGCGCTGCTGCGGCGGTTCGCGGTTGAGGCCGCGCGCGAGGAAGCACGCATGTTCTGCGACGATCTGGTCGCCAACGACCATGTGATCGACCCGAGCCGGGTCATCGAAGACGAGCGCTTGGTGGCGTAAGACGCAACGTCGCCACCGGGATGGCCTCGGCAGAGCGCCACTCTGCATTGTTAAACTGAAACTTATTCCGACTCGATCGACGAGCCGTTGATCTGCTCGAGTACGTCCGGCCGGTCACGGTTCTCGTGGATGAGAAACTCGTCGGCCACCGCGCGCAATCGCTTGGTCAGAGTGGCGGCCAAGTCCTTGGCGTCGGAGCTGGAATATTCGCGATAGATCGCGCGCACCGCATCGACGTGCTGGTCCACCAACTTGACCGGAATGCGGGTCACGTCGGGTGTGTGCTCGATCAGTCGGCACAGGCTTTCGGCGGCGGGCGCCACGAGGGGAAATCCGAAGGTGGCGGCTTCGCCCTTGATGTCATGGGCGGCGTGAAAGAGGGCTTCCATGGTCGCCGCGGTGAAGTCCTCGGCGGCGACATGGCGACGGGCGCCATCCAACCGTTCGCATTCGGCGCCCATCCAGGTCGAGAATTCGGTCGACAGACCGGCCAGCGCCTTTTCCGCGCGCGCGACCGGATCGTCTTCGCCGGGCTGCAACGCCTTGGCGCTGACCACCTTGCGCAGCTTGTTTTCCGGCGTGATGACCTCGTGATCGCCAAAAGTAGCGGTGGCCGTCGAATTTTGTTTCCGGGAAACCATGATATGTTGTGCCATCAATCTTTGACGCGGACTTGATCGAGCGTGGAAGTATTTCGGATGATGTCGGCCTTGCCGCCCTTGCGGCGCTCGGGGCCAGTATAGTTCGGATTGAAATTGCGACGGCGGTCGGGGCCGAAATAGGTCGTGGTCTTGATGAACGGGCGCGGATTGACGATCACGTTGACAATGCGCTGATAAAGGCTCTTAGGCGAGATCGGCTTGGCCAGGAATTCGGTGATTCCGGCGTCGCGGGCCGAGACCACACGCTTTTTCTCGGCATGGCCGGTGAGCATGATGATCGGGACGAAAGGATTGGAGCTGGTGCCGGGCTGACGGATAATCTGGGTGAGTTCGAGGCCATCGAAGATCGGCATCGCCCAATCAGTGACGATGATATCCGGCTTGTGGTTGTTGAAGGTTTCCAGGCCGTCCGCGCCGTCTTCCGCTTCGTGCACTTCACGCGCGTCGAAACTGTGCAGGATGGCGCGTATCATCCGACGCATATTGGCGTTGTCGTCGACTACGAGAAAATGCAGGCGATTGAAATCGATGTGGATCATGGACATCCCTGGCGTCAGGCCTAGAGCCCGATACCATGGGGAAAAGCTACTGGGGTGCCGTTAAGGAAGGGTTTAGGATACCGCTGCGTCGCCGTCTGGCGCCGTCGAGCTAAAAACCGTCATTATTGGCAGAGGCATTGCTCTCACGGGGCCCGGCATGAAGACCTTGTTGATACCGACCGAAGACCACGACTCCATGCCGGCGGTTTTGGAAGCCGCCCGGCTGGTGGCGCAGCAATTCGGCGGCTACATGGAAGGCTTCGCGGTTCGTCCGTCGGCCGGCACCTACGTGATGGTCGAGCCGGTCAGCAGTTTGGCGATCTCAGGCGCCTTCGAGGGCGACACTGCCAATCAGGCGCGCGCGCAGTTTGAGTCGTTCATGCAGCACCATGGGGTGCCGCAAGTCGACCGCGAGCCCGCAGCCTACTCCTACCGCTGGCCGCGCGCCGAGGCGGCGGAAGACGCATTCATCGGAAGCTATGGCCGCAGTTTCGACCTCATCGTGCTGGGGCGGCCGGGACCCGAGCCGCAAAATCCCCGGATGCCGCCGCTGGAGGCCGCGCTGTTCGACAGCGGCCGGCCGGTTTTGGTTGTGCCGAAATCCGCACCGCAAACGCTCGCGCGCAATGTGCTGGTCGCCTGGAACCGCAGCACACAGCAGGCGCGCACCAATATCTTTGCATTGCCGCTGCTGCGGCTTGCCGAGCAAGTGACGGTGCTGATGGTCGAAGGTGGAACCGTGCAGGGGCCTTCGGCGGAGGAGGCCGCCCGTCACCTGCGTCGGAATGGGATCAAAGCAGCCGCGTTGACGGTCAAGCGCGGGCAGCGCACGCCCGGAGAAATCATTCTCGACCACGCGGCGTCGCTCGGCTGCGACCTGCTGGTCAAGACCGCATACACCCAGAGCCGTCTGCGCCAGATGATCTTCGGCGGCGCGACTCGCCACATTCTCGCAAACGCGGCCTTGCCGGTCTTGATGGCGCACTGATAAGTCTTTCGGCCGCACGAGAGCAGGACATCAATCATTTGCCGAACGGGCCCGACCAGAGCCAAAGGCCCACAGGGCCCGCAGCGGCGAAATATCCGGCGTTCCTGACTGTATTTCCCTCGATCATGCTGCCGATGTTTCTGGCCGTGGTGGACCAGACCATCATCGCTACCGCTTTGCCGGCAATTGCCGCCTCCACCGGTCAATTCGAGCGCGCGTCATGGATCGTCGTCTCGTACCTGATCGCATCGACCGTCGCGGCGCCGATATACGGGCGGCTGGGCGACTCTTTCGGCCGCCGCCGGTTGATGTTCGTGGCGCTCGCCGTTTTCATGGCCGCATCGCTGCTATGCGCGGCTTCGCCCACCATTGAACTCTTGACACTGGCCCGTCTGCTGCAGGGGCTGGGCGGCGGCGGGCTGATGACGCTGTCGCAGGCGCTGATCGGCGAGGCGATCCCGCCGCGCGAGCGGGCGCGTTACCAAGGCTATCTCGCCGCGGTCGCGGTCTGCGCCAATACTTTCGGGCCCGTCGCCGGCGGTTATCTCACCGAGCATTTCGGCTGGCAGTCGATCTTTCTGGTCAACATTCCGATCGGACTCGGCGCGGTCGCGCTGACCTGGCGGCTGCCAAGCCCGAAAGTGGAGCGGCTCGCTTGGCGGGCCGACCCCGGCGGCCTCATCCTGTTCACGGTGTTTGTTGCGACGACCCTGCTGTCGCTGGAGCAGGTGCAGCACGTGAACCTCGACATGATCCCGCTCGGCGGCGGCCTGCTGTCCGCGGGCATCGTCGCTTTGGTGCTGCTGGTGCGGCACGAGAACCGCACGCCGTCGCCGCTCATTCCGCTCGGCCTGTTGCGGCAACCGCCGATCTGGCACAGCGACGCGCTCGCCGCCTGTCATGGCGCAGCATTGGTGTCCCTGATCACGTTTTTCCCGGTCTACCTGCAGGTGGTGCGTGGGGATTCGCCGTCGGAGACCGGCTTGCTGCTGGTGCCGCTCACCATCGGTATCGGCACCGGCTCGCTGGTGACCGGCCGGCTGGTCAACAAGACCGGATTGCTGACGATCTATCCGATCGTCGGCCTTGCCATGGTGACTGCCATTTTCATCGTGCTCGCTTTCTGGGTATCGGCGCTGGGGACAACGGCACTCGCCGGCATGCTGCTATTCAATGGGCTGTTCATGGGAACCGTGATGGGCGTCGTGCAGGTGAGCGTGCAGATCGCCGCCGGGCCGGTGCGGCTCGGCGAAGCGGCCGCCTCGGTGCAGTTTTCGCGCTCGATCGGCGCTGCCTTCGGCACTGCTTTGGTGGCGACTGTCCTGTTCGGCTTCCTCACGCTGCGCAATCCGGAAGCTGCCCGCGTGTTCGCCAGCATGGTCAAGCATGCCGGCACCGGCCCGGCGCTGCCGGCCGCCCAGCAGCTCGCCATTCAGGCCGATATCCGGCAAGCGTTCGGCGCCGCCTTTTTGACCATGGCGGTGTTCTCGACCGGCGGGTTTTTTCTAGCGCTCACGAATCCTCTGCGACGCATCTGACGTTTACGTTTTTAGCAGCGTCGCCATGATGCGCTCGCGCGTCAGCGGCAGGTCGCGAATGCGCGCGCCGAGCGCGTGCGAGACGGCGTTGCCGATTGCCGCGGCGGTCGGACCCGCAGTGACCTCGCCGACGCCGAGCGGCACTTCGTCCTTGGTGTTGATCAGCTCGATATCGATCTCCGGTACCTCGCTGAATTTGAGCACCGGGTAAGTCTCCCAGTCGAACGAGGCGATGCCGGCGACAGCGCCGTTGTCGAAGCGCACCTGCTCCTTGAGCGCCCAACTCGCTGACTGGATGACGCCGCCTTCGAGCTGGTTGAGCACGCCGTCCGGATTGATGACGAGACCGGCGTCACACGCGCACCACACGTGGGCGAGGCGGATGTCCTCGGCGACGTCGAGCTCGACCACCACGGCGGCATAGGCGGCGCGGTTCTTGTAGCGGGCGAATGCGAAACCACGACCATGACCCGCGCCGCCGGGCTCTTGCGGATCCCAGCGCGCCATGGCGGCGACTTTCTCGATCACTGCGCGCGCCCGTCGGTCGGCGATGATCGACAGCCGGTAGGCAACCGGGTCCTTGCCGACGCGCTCGGCCAGCTCATCGATGCAGCACTCCATCGCGAATACGTTGGGCATGGCGCCGAGGCCGCGCAGCGCCGAGGTGCGCACCGGCGGCTCGGTGATCAGATGATGGATCATGCGCTTCGCGGGGATGTCGTAGAGCGGCTCGCCGTTACGCGTGGCGCCGCCGCCGTTCGACTCCGGCACGTCGCCGGGCGGCGGTTCCGGCATCGAACTGGGTAGCGCTACCGCGCCGAGCAGCACGCCGCCGGCGCCGGGCCGGTTGTTATGGGTCGGGCTCCAGATTTCCTGCGTCCAGTCGACAGGCTTGCCGGCATCGTCGAGCAGCGCATGGACCTTTACCACCATGGCTGGCGTCTTCGGCTCGTAGACGAACTCCTCCTCGCGCCGCCAGCGCACGCGGACCGGCTTGCCCGGCATCTGCATGGCGATGATGGCGGCGTCCGCCGCGGCATCGTCGGCGCCGTTGTGACCGTAGCAGCCAGAGCCCTGCACGTGGTGCACGGTGATCTTGGACGCTTCGATGCCGAGCGCCTTGGCGAGCGATGCGCGCAAGGGGAACACACCCTGACAATGCGTCCACACGATCAGGTGTTCGTCGCGATATTCGGCGAGGCCGCAAGACGGCGAGATCGAGGCGTGGGCGAGATAGCCGCGGCTGTAGGTCGCCTCGAAACGCTGGCGGCCTTGCGGCTCGCCCGCCGGCGCGCCGAACGGGCGGTCGAGCCATGGCCGCTGCAAGAGCCACGACGCTTCCGCTTGCAGCGCGGTCGGCGTCTCGACGTTGTTCCAGGTGACGTGGTTGACCGCGGCGGCGGCCGCCAGATCGACGGCAGTTTCGTCGTCGCCGACGATGGCGAGGAAGTTGCCGGTGCGCACGAGGTCGACTTTGCCCTTGGCGGCGCGCGCGAGCGCCTTCTCGTCGATCTTGTCGATGGTGGCGCCGCGATTGGGCTGTCGCACCGTGCGCGCATGCACCATGCCGGGCAATTGTATGTCGTGGATGAAGATGGCCTTGCCGAAAATCTTGTCGGGCAGATCGAGGCGTTCGCTGCTTTCACCGATGTGCTTGAACTCGCCAACCGACTTGCGTGCCCCACTGCCGCTGGCCTTGACGGCGAGGTTCACCGCGCCGGCGAGCGTCCAGTAATCCTGTCCCGTCGTCTTGCCGCCGCGCAGGACGCCGCCGTCGCGGACGGTCAGCTCGCCCGGCTGGCAGCCGATGATGGCGGCGGCCTGCGCCAGGAACAGCGCGCGCACGTCGGCGCAAGCCTGCCGCATGGCGACGCCTCCCGACTGTATCGACTGGCTGCCGGCAGTGTAGCCCTCGTTAGGCGTGAGCTCGGTGTCGCCGGAGCGGATGACGATGCGCTCCATCTCTACGTCGAGCTCGTCGGCGGCGATTTGAGCAATGGCGGTGAGCACGCCTTGGCCGATTTCGACGCGGCCGGTGTTGACGATGACCTTGCCGGGCGCAGGGAAAGAAACCCAGCGGTCGAGGCTAGGATTGTCGGCGAGCGGGCCGGGCAGGGGCGCGTTCATGATACGGCTCCCGCGCGCATCTGCGCCGCGGCTTTTGCGACCGCGCGGATGATGCGGTTATGCGAGCCGCAGCGGCAAATGTTGTCGTCGAGCGCTGCGGCGATCTCGGCGCGCGTTGGCGACGGGTTCTGATCGAGCAGCGCCTTGGCGCTGACGATGATGCCGGCGAGGCAATAGCCGCATTGGCCCGCCTGCTCGTCGATGAAGGCCTGCTGCAGCGGGTGCGGCTTCTCGGGTGTGCCGAGGCCCTCGATGGTGACGATCGCCTTGCCGGCGACGCTCCATACCGGCTTGGCGCAGCATTTTTCCGGCTTGCCGTCGATCAGCACGGTGCAGCAGCCGCATTGCTCGAGCCCGCAGCCGAAGCGCGTGCCCATCAGGCCGAGTTCGTTGCGCAGCACATCGAGCAGCGGCGTCTCTTCGTTGGCAAGCGCGACGCTCACCGGCTTGCCGTTGACGGTGAATTCGAAGCTTTGAGTCATTTGCGGCTCACACAGGAAGAAGCGAAATCAAAATCCGAACTGTTCACGCAAGATGCGCTCATCGAGACTGTGCCCAGGGTCGAACAAGAGATTGATCGACACGGTATGGTCCATCTCGATGTCGACGTCGCGCACCGAGCGCACCTCATCGGAATCTGCGACCGCTGCGACCGGCCGCTTGTCGCCGTCCATGATTTCGATGGTGACGTGGGCTTTGTCGGGTAGAAGCGCGCCGCGCCAGCGGCGAGGGCGGAACGGGCTGATCGGGGTGAGCGCCAGCAGCGAGGCGGTGATCGGGATGATCGGGCCCTGCACTGACAGGTTATAGGCGGTGGAGCCGGCGGGCGTCGACACGAGGAGGCCGTCAGCGATCAGTTCGGGGATGCGCTCCTCGCCATCGACCAGAACGCGCAAGTGCGCGGCCTGCGCGCTCTGGCGAAATAGCGACACCTCGTTGATGGCGCGGTGCTCATGCACGCGGCCGGCGGCGTCGCGCGCGCGCATCACCAGCGGGTGGATGATGGTGATATGCGCGGCGGCCAAGCGTTCGGGCAGGCCGTCGAGCGCGAATTCGTTCATCAGGAAGCCGATAGTGCCGCGGTGCATGCCGTAGATCGGCTTGCCGGAATTCATGAACTTGTGCAGGGTTTGCAGCATCAAGCCGTCGCCGCCGAGCGCGACGATCACGTCGGCGTCCTTCGGCTCGGCATTGCCATAGAGCCCCTGCAGCCGCTCATAGGCCTCGCGTGCCTCCGGCGTGGTGCCGGCGATAAAGGCAATGTTCTTGAAACGCTTGGGCGGGCGGCTCATTGACGGCTCGGGGCGAAAGCGGGGTCTGACGATGGAACGCGCGGTGCTCGTCTATACGACTTGGCCCTCGATTGTCGAGGCGGAGGCGGCCGGGCGAAATATCGTCGGAAAGCGGCTGGCGGCCTGCGTCAACATCCTCCCCGGCATGATCTCGCACTACTGGTGGCAGGGCAAAATCGAGCAGGCGGAGGAGGTGGTGATGCTGGTCAAGACCCGCGCCTCTTTGGCGGAGAAAGTCGGCGTGCTGGTCAAGGAACTGCACACTTATACCACCCCAGCGATCATGGTGTTGCCGGTCGAAAGCCTCGACCCGGCCTATCACCAGTGGATCGTCACAGAAAGTGGCCGCTGAAAAGCGAAATCGCCGGGCAAAGCCCGGCGATGACGCATTATCGGTCGGCAAAATGTCGGCTCAATAGGTTCCCGTGCCGTCGATCACGGCTTTGAGCTGAATGTATTCCTGACAGCTGGTGCTGCCGCACAACAGCTTTACCTTTTTCAGATCGTCTTCGGCCTTGAGCCGGTTGCCCTGCTCCATCTGCCACATGCCGTAATAGGACCACGTGCGTGTGTGGTTGGGATCGGACGCGAGCGCGCGCTCGTACCAGACCTTGGATTGGTCGTAGTTGCCCATGCGGCGGTAGGAGTAGCCGATGTAGTTCGCCACGTCGGGGTGCTCGTCATGGCCGAGCGCGTGCATGGCGGCGATGCCGGCCTGATAGTTGCCGGCGAGGATCAATAGACGGGCGGCACGATAGTCGCGCAAGAATTTTTCCTGCACCAATTGCTGCTCCTGTTGCTCGATTGCGTTGTTGTCTTTCTTTTTCTTCTTCTTGCTGCCGTCATCTGTTGGCGGGTACGGCGTGTCGGTACCCATGGCGTAAACCGTCACCGGCTTGATACTGACGCCGAGCGCCAGCAGGCCGGCGGCGGCAAAGATGCCAATATGGCGAAGCGCATGGGTCAGGGTCATAGGGAATCTCTCCTTTGGGCTCTGGGCGTCAGAATAAATCCGAGTCCTTCCGCTGAGAAGAAAACACTTCGTGATCGGCGCCTAGTCCCGCTGCGCACGAAAGTGTTGCCGGGCCCCAAAATCCGGCCAAAGTCCGACGGCGCTTGACTCATCCGCGGGTTGGATGGAACATTTTGGTGTGCTGGTTCCCCGGGTGACTCCGGGGACGAAAGAGGGAACACGGAAGCTGCCGGTCCGCACGTCGCGAATTGGCAGAAGTCCGTGGCTGCCCCCGCAACTGTAAGCGGCGAGCCCGCGTCCGTATGGCCACTGGGAAACCGGGAAGGCCGGGCGCAACTGGGCGACGACCCGCGAGCCAGGAGACCTGCCAGCGCGGTCACCCAACCGGTGGACGGGGCGTCCATACGGAGCGGTCTTTCGCAGCGGTGACGACATTGCCGGTGCGAAGCCGTGAGAGAATCTCTCCCACGACATTGCACACGTAAGCGTCGCGCGTCCGCGTGCCGCTGAACGTGTCCTTCGCACCGGGCTTGGTCTCACCCGATGCGCCGCATTCATGCGTGCGCAAACGAAGGAACGTGACGTTATGGGAACTCAATTTCGCATTGCCGGCGCCGCCTTGGCGCTCGCATTGTTCGCGCAACTGGCGAGCGCGCAGGACAACACACAAGTCTTGCCGACGATCGTCGTCAGCCCGACCACGGTGCCGACGCCCGTCAACCAGATCGCGAATTCGATCACGGTCATCACCGGCCAGGATTTGGAGCGCGATCAGCGGCGCACGGTCACCGACGCGCTCACAGCCGTGCCCGGCCTGCAGGTGGTACAGAACGGCTCATCCGGGGCGCAAACCTCGGTGTTCATCCGCGGCACCAATTCAAATCACGTGAAGGTGCTGATCGACGGCATTGACGTCAGCGATGCCAGCAACCCGAACGGCGCTTTCGATTTCGCCCATCTGCTCACCTCCGACATCGAGAAAATCGAAGTGCTGCGCGGCCCACAAAGCGGCCTCTATGGCGCGAGCGCCATTGGCGGCGTCATTTCGATCACCACCAAGAAAGGCTCCGGCCCGGCCAAGGTCACCGGCCTGGTCGAGGGCGGCTCCTACGGCACGTTCAACCAGGCGATCGGCGTGAGCGGCTCGCAGGACAAGTTCAACTACGCCTTCAATGTTTCGCACATGCGCTACGAGAACCAGCCGGTGACGCCGGCCTATATGGTGCCGCCGGGCGGCCATGCGATCGGCAACGCCTATGACAACAAGACGCTGTCGACCCGGCTCGGTTACGACGTCGACAAAAACCTGAGCTTCAATGTCATCGGCCACTATACCGATGCCGTACTGCATTATTCGGACGATACGTCCGATCCGATCACTTTTTTGGGCGAAACCTTTCCGACGCAGTCGGAATACCGCAACCGGAATTTCTACGGCCGAACCGAGGCGGTCTGGACCACACTTGACGGCCGCTTGGTGAATACCTTCGGGGTCAACTACACGAATTACGTCCGCAGCAACAAAGACCCCGATCCCAATCCGCAGACCAACTTCAATTCGACGGGCGAGAAATTCGAGTGGCACGGCGCCTTCACCGTGATGCCCGGCCAGATTTTGGTGGCCGGCCTCGAGCAGCAGAACGACCGCGCCACCAGCGACAATGTCGATGCAAGGACCGGCAATCAGGCCGGCTTCCTCGAACTCCAGTCGGAAGTCGCCAGGCGGTTCTTCTTCGTCGCCAATATCCGGCACGACGACAACAACTCCTTCGGCGGCCATGATACCTGGCGCGTGGCGCCGGCCGTCATCGTCCCGGTCACCGACACCAAGCTCAAGGCGAGCTACGGCACCGGCTTCAAAGCGCCCGACCTCTATCAGCTATACGGGCAGGGGCCGTTCGGTTTCATGGGCAATCCGGGCCTGTTGCCGGAGACCAGCCGCGGCTACGATTTCGGCTTCGAGCAACCGCTGCTCAACGACCGCGTCCGCTTCGGCGTCACCTACTACCGCAACGACATCAGCAATCTGATCGACTACAACAGCACGTTCACCACGCTGATCAATGTCGGTAACGCCGTCACCTACGGCGCGGAGGCGTTCATCGCCATCACCGTCAACGACCGGCTGCGCGCGCGGCTCGATTATACGCGCACCACGGCGCGCGATCTCGACACCGACACCGAACTGCTGCGTAGGCCCCGTGACAAATATGCGGTCACCGCGAGTTGGCAGCCGATCGACAAGCTGACGATCTCGCCGACCGTCATCTATCTCGGCCGCTGGCTGGATATCAATCGGTCCACCTTCGTAAACGAGGAAGGCGGCGATGTCGTCGTCGTCAATCTGGCCGCCGAGTATGCGCTCGACGCCCACACCACGGTGTTTGCGCGCGCCGACAACCTGTTCAACAAGCAATACGAGGAGCCGCTGGGCTGGCTGCAACCGGGATTGTCGGTATATGGTGGCGTCAAGCTGACCACCAACTAGCCATGTGCCGCCGAGGTCTGGTCATTCGATCGGCTTCGGCGGCTCTAATCCCAGGAGGCCCGCATGATCTCCGCGCGCACGATGCTGGCAGCGGCGTTGGCACTGGTGGCGTCGGCCGCCGCGTTGGCCGGCGACGATATCCTCGATGCCATCGAGCAGGCCCGCAAATCCTACCAAGCGGGCGATCTGGCGGCGGCCAAGCAGTCGCTCGATCTTGCTTCGCAACAGGTCGGACAGAAAAACGCCGAGAACTTCGGGGCGCTGCTGCCGGGCTGGAAAGCGGAGAAGGTCGAGACCGCGGCCGTCGGCGCCGCTATGTTCGGCGTCTCCTCGGCCAGCCGGCGCCATCGCGGGCCCGACGGCCACGATGTCTCAGTGCGCATCACCGGCGACTCCGCAATGGTCATGCAGTTCGCGCAGCTTTTTCTCAATCCGGTCATTGCCGACGCCATGGGCAAGCTGATCAAAGTCGGCGACCAACGCGCGATCCAGACCCATGAAGGCTCGATCAACATGGTCGTCGCAAATAAATATCTGGTCACCATCGAGGGCTCGGCCGACGCCGCGGCCAAGCTCGCTTATGCCCAGGCGGTCGACATCGCCAAACTGTCGAAGATGTAGCGCTAGTTACAACGGCGCCCACATCACCGGCACCAGCTCGTAGCCGCTGCCGGTCTTGACGATGTGGCCGCAGGCCGGAAAGGGGAAATGATAGGCCTCGACCAGCATGCGGTCGGCAACCGCGCGGTCGAGCATGGCGACCCGGGTTTTCGCGGCGAGCGGTCCGTCCATGTCATAGCGCGGCTGCCATTGCGGATGGCGGACAAACAGAAAAGGCTCACGCACGGTGTCGCTCATCGCCATCAAGGACTTTCCGCCGGAATGGATCGCGAAAGCGGTATGGCCGGGCGTGTGGCCGTAGGCCGCAATGGAGACGATGCCGGGGGCGACCTCGGCGCCGGGCTTGAATGGCCGCACTTCCTTGGCGATGTCCTTGAAGATGCGCCGCGCGTTGAGGAAATAGCGGTGCACCGCGCCGCTCGCCCGGCTCATGTTGCCGTCGTCCATCCAGAATTTCCATTCCGGCTCCGGCACCAGGATTTCCGCGTTGCTAAAGACCTTGTCGCCGTCCTTGGTCTTGATGCCGTCGATGTGGTCGGGATGGAAATGCGAAATGACGATGGTGTCGATCGCCTCTGGCGCGATGCCGGCGGCGGCGAGATTGGCGTTCATGAAGCCGGCGCTGTCGGTGATCTGCCCGGCGGTGCCGGTGTCGATCAGCACCAGTTTGGTCCCGGTGTTCACCAGCAATGCGGTGAACGAGATCGGTAGCACGCTCGGTGGCAGGAAGGCCGCCGCCAGCGCCGCGTTCACTTTCCCGCCGCTGGCGTTGCGCACGAATTTGCCGTCGATCGGTAGATACCAGATACCGTCGTAAAGCGCGGTGAGCTGATAGGCGCCGAGCTTGTAGCGATAGATGCCGGGGCCTTGCGCCGTGGGCGCAGGCGCTGCAGTGCGTGCCCGCACCGGCAAAGCGGCGCAGCCGGTGGCGAGCAGGGGACCGGTCAGGAATGAGCGGCGTGAAAACTCCAGCATGGCGTCCTGTTTCGCAGGCGAGCAAAGCAATTCTTGGACAGGTGGCTGCCCCCTTCAACACCGCGCCCAGTCGTTTAGTTCATAGGCGGACATCCCTGGCCGATCCGGCGTAAGCCGCTATGATCACGGTGGCGGGCGCCTGGCTGAGAATGTGGAGACTGTGGATGCGGTGGTTGGCGTTGCTGGCGGTGCTCATAATCGGCGGTTGCACGACCGAAGTCGGCCCGAGCCCGGCCGAACTGAAGGCGCAATGGGACGCGCAGAACGTCGTTCCGCAAAACTACAAGAACGACCTGATGGCCTTCCTGCGAACCTATCTCAATGATCCGACTCATATTCGGGCCGCAACGGTGTCGCAGCCGCAGCTCAAACAAGTCGGTCCCGGCGAACGCTACATCGCCTGTGTGCGCTACAACGCGCGCGTCGACGGCAAATATGCCGGCGCCAAGGACGGCGCCGCCACCTTCGTGTCCGGCAAGCTCGATCGCTACTTCGATGGCAAGCTAGACGTGAAGGAGCTTTGCAAGGACGCGGTCTATGCGCCATTCCCCGAGCTTGAGACGCTCAAGCGCTAGTTGAAAGCGCCATCCGTGCGGAAGCGCTCGCGCACCCAGGTAGGCGAACGAACAACAACCGCCGGGCCCGAAAAGGTCGGCGGCGCCAGTCTCAGACAAAAAGGCCGAAAGCAGCCTCGGGCGACGAGGTCACTTAACCTTGAGGTTCTCTGCGGATGTCTTGCCGCGATTTTCGACGAGTTCAAACTGAACGGTCTGACCTTCGTTCAGTGTGCTAAGTCCGGCGCGCTCAACCGCCGAAATGTGCACGAACACATCCTTGCCGCCTTCTTGCGGCTGGATGAAGCCATAGCCCTTCGTCGGATTGAACCACTTTACGGTGCCCTGAGGCATGCTAGATCTCCGAGGTATTACGAGTAACAGGGATAGTTTGGCACAGTCTGCAACTGCCGAACAAGGTCCTGTGCGGCCGGCATCCTCTGACTTTCGGGTGATTGTCGGGTACCGTGCTTTCCGCAGGAACGGCGGGAATTGAGCCCGGCCAGCGCGTCACAAATGCTTGCGTTGAGTTGGAAACGCTAGCCATATCATCGGGTTGCTTGGTCATCGCATGTCGCGCCGCTAGTCGCCGCAACGCGCATTGTTTGCACAGAAGCTCAGCGGGTTCTTAGCCGGTTGACGACATGCCAGCGTCATCAGCCGGCAGCGCTTTCTCCTCCTCCGCGGTCGGATGCGAGCGAACGACCGTGACGGTGCAGCGTGCCTCGGCGGCCACTTTGGCCGACACGCTGCCCAGCAGCTTGCGCATCAGCGAGTTTTGTCGCGCGCCGATCAGAATGTGATCGATGGAGTTGGCTTGCGCGAATTTCAAAATAGCCGCCGCTGGATCGATGCCTTCGAGCACATGCGCGGTCAGCCGGTATTCATCCAGCTTGATCGGTGCGGCCCAGTGCTTGAGCGCGACCAGGCGGTCGATCTGTTTGTTGTGGCCGCGCTCATCGAGTGTGAAATCGATGGTAATGCGGCCTTGCTTGAGCACGTTGAGACAGGCAAGCCGCGCCGCCGGCATCGTCGCGAGAATTTGCTCGGCGGTGGCGCGCAGCGCGTCGTTGGTCGCTTTGGACCCATCGGTCAGATCGATGGCGACCGCGATGATCGGAGACGAGGAGATTTGCGTGGCCAGTACCGGCTTGTCGCTCGATCGCATCAGATCTTTGTTGAATCGCCGCCGCAGCACCGTGGTGAACGGGTCGCGCCGTAGTCGCTCGGATCGCGCGGTCAGCTTGACCTTATCGTGATGGGTGAGATCGAAGGCGAGTTGCGCCGTGCTCGGGTAGCGGTAGCCCGGCTCGATCTCGAGACAACGCAGCACGATCTCCTGCAGCCAGGGCGGATAGTCCGCCCGCAGCCGGCGCGGCGGCACCGGATCGCGCCACAGCCGGCGGCGCATGCCGCGCATCGTCTCGCTTTCGCCGAAGGGCCGCACGCCGGTCGTGAAGAAATAGAGAAGCACTCCTAGCGCGAACAGATCGCTGCGCGGGTCGTTGCGGATGCCGCGCAATTGCTCCGGCGACATGTAGGGTGCCGTGCCGAAGGGGACGCGGAACTCCTCCTGCATCAGGTCGGGAAGCTGATCGTGGTGCGAGAGGCCGAAATCGAGCAGCACGGCTTCGCCGGTCGGGCGGAACATGATGTTGCTCGGCTTGATGTCGAGATGCACCACGTGCTGCCGGTGGATATCGTCGATGGCCTGCGCGATTTTAACGCCGATATCCGCCACCTCCTCATAAGGTAGCGGTAGTTCGGGCAGCCGCGTGTACAGGGTCTTGCCGGGGATGCACTCGAGCGCGATGTAAGGCTGCTTGGCGAAATCGCCGACCGCAATGCATTTGGGAATGTGCGCGCCGGTGAGACGCGGCATGATCATCTGTTCCATCTCGAAGCTGACGATCGCCGCCGGGTCGGTGCCTTCGCCGATGCGCGGCACCTTCATCAGGATCGGCGTGGTCATGCCCGGACGCGTGACTCGCCACACCGTCGCCATACCGCCCTGATGCGCCATTTCCTCGAGCCGGAAACCGTCGAGGATCACCCCAGGCTCGTGCAATGGCTTGGCCATTCGTCATTGCCCCACAAGCAGGCGATCCGCCAGCCAGCGTGGCAGGCCTTTTTTCCGGATCGCGGCCACCGCCCGCTCGACGTCATAGGGCACGCGGCAGTAGGTGAGCTCGCGTTTATCGGTGTCGAACATGGCGAACGAAGCGGCCGGGTTGCCGTCACGCGGCTGGCCGACCGAGCCGAGCACGGCGAGCCAGCGCCTCCCCTGCAGTAGCGGCACGGTGGCGCCGGTCACCGGTGTGAACGCCGTCATCTTGGCGGTCGGCGACATGCTATAGATAGCCGGCCGGTGAATATGGCCGCAGAAACAGACTTGCGCGGGGGTGGCACTGATGCTGCGCGAGGCCTCCACCGTGCTCGTCACGTAGGTCCAATTCGCGGGGCTGTAGGCTTCCGAATGGACATAGAGGCGGTCGTCGTCCGTGACGGTGAGCGGCAGACCGGCCAGGAATTGCCGTTGCGAAACATCCAGTTCGCCGCGCGTCCATTCGATGGCGATCTTGGCTTCCAGATTCATTTGTTCGCTCGGATTGCCGATCGCATTGTCGTGATTGCCGAGCACGGCGCGCGCGCCCTTGTCGACCAATTCCATGACGGTCGTCATCGTCCAGTCCGGATCGGCGCCATAGCCGACATAATCGCCGAGCAGCACGAAGCGTTGCGCGCCAAAGCCTCGCGCCTGCGCCAAGCAGGCGTCGAAGGCTTGCCGGTTAGCGTGAATGTCCGCGAATAGTGCGATCAGCACGGTTTCACCCTCTTGGGCCAACGGTGGTCCGATTGCGTCACGGGGCGTTGATCCTGGTCAAATCGTGGGCACGGCGACCGCCAAACGGAAACGGCGATAGGCCGCCAATTTTAACGGCTTTTCTTGGTGCCGGGTGAGAGAATTGAACTCCCGACCAACGGTTTACAAAACCGCTGCTCTACCGCTGAGCTAACCCGGCTTGGGCCAAAGAGCTATCAGCGTCGCCGCGTCGCTACAAGTCGCGCCTAACCGGGGCTTGGTCCGTCGGCGGCAGCAAGACGCCCCGCACCGGAGGTGCGGGGCGCTCGAAGTTGGAGAGGGGCAGCCGGCTTCAGCCGCCCCGCCGTGGTGTCAGAGGACGGTGATGTCGCGATCTTTCGTCTCGGGCAGGAAGATCAGGCCGACGACGAAACTCATCGCCGCGATCACGATCGGATACCAAAGACCGGAGTAGATGTTGCCGGTTGCCGCCACGATGGCAAAAACAGTTGCCGGCAAGAAACCGCCGAACCAGCCGTTGCCGATGTGATAGGGCAGCGACAGACCCGAATAACGAATGCGGGTCGGGAACAATTCAACCAGCCAGGCGGCGATCGGCGCGTACACCATGGTGACGTAGATCACCAGGATGGTCAGCAGGATCACAGCCATCGGGTAGTTGATGTCGGCCAGGGCGGCGGAGGGCGGGTAGCCGTGCTTGGTGATGGCATCACCGAGCTGCTTGGCGAAATCCGGCGCCGCCGTGGAGATCGTCTGATCGCCGACCTTGACGCTCGCCTTGGTGCCCGCCGGCGCCACCTCGTTCTGGTAGTTCACCGAACGAGTAACCAGCGCCGACTTGGCGATGTCGCACGATGTGGTGAACTTGGCGGTGCCGACCGGATTGAACTGGAACGAGCATTCGTTCGGGTCGGCAATCACGGTCACCGGCGCAGAGGCCAGCGCGGCTTCCAGCTTAGGATTGGTGAAGTGGACGAGGCCCTGGAAGATCGGGAAATAAGTCACGACCGCCAGCGCAAAGCCCGCCAGGATGATCGGCTTGCGGCCGATCTTGTCCGACAACCATCCGAAGACGATGAAGAACGGCGTGCCGAGCAGGAGCGAGACCGCGATCATGATCTGCGCCTGAATTGCCGGCACCTTGGCCGTCAAGAGCAGGAAGAACAGCGCGTAGAACTGTCCACCATACCAGACGACCGCCTCGCCGGCGGTGGCGCCGAACAAGGCGAAGATCGCGATCTTGGCGTTCGTCCAATTTGCGAAGGCTTCAGTCAACGGCTGCTTGGAGCCCTTGCCGAGTTCCTTCATGCGCTGGAACAAAGGCAACTCGTTGAGTTTGAGCCGGATCCAGATCGAAACCGCGAGCAGGATCGCCGACAGCAGGAACGGAATGCGCCAGCCCCAGGCGGCGAAGGTCGGCTCGCCCTGGCTTGATCGGATGCCGAGCACGAGCAGTAGCGCCATGAACAGGCCGAGCGTCGCGGTGGTCTGAATCCATGACGTGTAGAGGCCGCGCTTGTTCTTCGGCGCGTGTTCGGCGACGTAGATCGCGGCGCCGCCATATTCACCGCCGAGCGCAAGGCCTTGCGCCAGACGCAGGCAGATCAGGATTACCGGCGCGATAATGCCGGCCTTGGCGTAAGAGGGCAGCACGCCGATGAAGAATGTACCGACGCCCATCAGCGACATGGTGATGAGGAAGGTGTACTTGCGGCCGATGATGTCGCCAAGCCGGCCAAAGAACAGTGCTCCGAACGGACGCACGGCGAAGCCGGCGGCGAAGGCGAGTAGGGTGAAGATGAAGGCCGCCGTTGGATTGACACCGGAGAAAAACTGCGCGGCGAGAATCGGCGCCAGCGTGCCGTAGATGTAGAAGTCGTACCACTCGAATACGGTCCCGAGCGACGAAGCGAAGATGACCATCCGTTCCTCGGACGTCATCCCGCCTTCGCGGGATGTACTAGCTGTCATTACTGTCATGGACGTTGTCCCCATTTTGATTTTTTGATTTGATTTCTTTTTGGGAGGCGGCCTGCCAGATGCTCTCCAGAAAATCGCCCCCAGTACGTTATTATGTCGCACAAAGCGGCCGCGTCTGCGCGTCTCACGTCGTACAACTAAAGTATTGTTTGCTGTGGATAACAAATGGATTTTGCTGCAGAGCACCAAACGGAAAACTTGCCGCCCGGCAGCGTCTTGCGGCGTCCGATCAAGTAATCGAGGTGAGCTTTTCCAATATGTCGATCAGCCAAGCGGCCGCCTGCAGGACTGCCAGCCGCTGCGCCAGCTTCGAGCGGCGGAAGGTAGCGTTGAGCAGCGTGAACGCGCGCCTATAGCCGGGATGTCGCTGCGCGGCCTCGCCGAGCGAGGTCAGCCGCGCGACCAGCGCAGCGCGATGCGCTTCGATCTCATCATAACGCTCGCGAAAGCCGATGCGCGGTCGCGGCGAGGATTGGTCGGAAGGTGGAACTCGACGGCCTGGCATGAGAATTAACTTTAACAATCAAACGTCGGGATCGAAAGTGGGACGTTGGAAGTTGGACTCGGAAATCCGGCATGTTCGTGGCGGCGCGGCAATTAATGTTACCCCGCGAATACAGGCGAGGCCTTAAAGCCTTCGTATAAAATGCATGCGGATCGATCGGGAGAATCCGGATGCGCGTTTTGTTCGCCATGGCCCTATTGAGTGTCGCTTCGGTCGCGCGGGCGGCGGATCTTCCGGTCGGCTCTCTCGGCGGAGAGTTCGACTACGGTCAACGCAGCGAGATGGTGTGGCTTTACGATAATCAACCCGGCGTCGTCGTGCGGCCCTATTGGAGCGCGCCCTGGCACAATCATCACTATTTTCCGTACACCGGTATCCCGCCGCGCGTCGGCCGTTACGAAAATCTGTCGGTCGTCAGCCATCCGTCGAAGCCGGCGCAGAGCTATCGCCGCACCTGGACCAACAACTGGGCAATCGAGCACGCGCAGTCCGTCAGCTTGCAGCCGCTCGGAAATCTGGGCGTGTCGGGAAGCCAGGATAACAATCAGGCCAATTCGCACTCGGGCGCGCGGCATCGGCCGCAAGCGCACGGTGATCACAGATCTCGGATGCACTAAACCCGTTTAGTCGGAACACCATCATGATCGCACGCCCGCGCACACTCGCACTCATTGTCGCCGCCGCCGCGCTGCTGCCGGCCGCTGCACAGGCCTATCGGGTCGATCCCTGTCGTTGCGAGCGTGCGCTGCATTATCGCTATTATCATTCTCACTATTATCGCCATGCCGTGCCCCGGCAGCGACCTTATGCCGCGGTCGAGTTGGCGCCGAATACCTTTGCGATCCCGTACCGCCTGCGCAACTATCCATACGTGAATTGCCTCGACGGTTGCGGTGATCGCTACGTCAATCGCTCGGTCACTGTGCGCGAGCCGGCGGTGGTGGTCGAGGATGGGACGCGCCGTAACGGCAGCCAGCCGCGCACGATCAAAGCCGACGCCGAGGTCACCATTCTGGGACCCGACCGCATGAACATCCGGCTATTCCGCAAAGGGCGCGGAACCACGATCAAATCAGGCGAGTAAATAATTTAACGAGATAGCGGGAGCGAATGGCGGGCTGGGGGCCCGCCATTTGCATTTTATGGGGTGACGCTGAGTCGCCGGCTGGCAACATAGAGCGCAAGCGCCGCCGCGTTCGACACATTCAGGCTCTTGATCGTACCCGGCAGCTCAATGCGGGCGACGGCGTCGCAGGTTTCCTTGGTGAGCTGGCGCAAGCCCTTGCCCTCGGCGCCGAGCACCAGCGCGAGCGGTGCGCGCAAGGGCAGGGCGGCGAGATCGGCCTCGCCGCTCGAGTCGAGACCGACCACGAGGAAGCCGCTTTGCTTGAGCGCGGCGAGCCCGCGCGCCAGGTTCTGCACGCTGACCAGCGGCACGAATTCGAGCGCGCCGGAGGCGGCCTTGGCCAGAGCGCCGGTGGCGTCCGGGCTGTGGCGCTGGGTGGTCACGATGGCTGTGGCTGCGAAGGCCGCGGCCGAGCGGAAGATGGCGCCGACATTGTGCGGATCGGTGATCTGGTCGAGCACCAGCACGACGCCTTGCGCCGGCAAATCCTCGACCGTGGGCGAGGGCAACGGATCGGTTTCGAGATAAAGCCCCTGATGCACCGCGTCGGGCGTGAGTCGTTCGGCGATCGCCGAAGGCCGCACCAATTCCGGCGCAATCGGGGACGCTATGCCATCGTCAGCTAGGCGCCGCGCGGCGTTCTCGGTGGCGAGCAGCTTGCGCAGACGGCGCGCCGGATTGCGCAGCGCGGCGGTCACCGTGTGCCAGCCATACATGATGACCGGGCCGTCGGCGGCAGGCCGCAGGCTATCGCGGCGGGCACGCTCGAAGCGCTCGCGCCGTTCGATCTGCTGGCGGGTGGCGCCTGGCTTGGCGCCAGGACGGGGCCGCCCGGTGGGTGGGTGTGTTGTCATTGCGGTGCCTTAACCGATCCGCCCTTAGCAGAACAGCCTCCATTGACTTCGAGGGGGTGTCTGCCCATAAAACGCGCGATCCAGACCGGCCGGTCGAAGGGCCGTTTTTCTTATCGGATCAATATGGTGCGACGGCTTCGGGGGAGAGTGTCCCGAGCGGCAAAGGGGGCGGACTGTAAATCCGCTGGCTATGCCTTCGTAGGTTCGAGTCCTACCTCTCCCACCACCAGGCTCGTAACATATTGAAAAGATTCTAGAAATAGAAGTGGGTCAATTAGGTGGGTCAACGCGGTTCACTATTCGATCCGGTTGGCAGATTCATTCTTCGTTCGATCATGCGCGCGGCTTCGCCGGCAAGCTTCTTCTTGTCGGCGCTTGCGGTGTAGATCGTCGCTTGCTTTTCGCTCGTCCAGTCGAACAGCGCCATCAACTGCCGATCGCTCGCGCCGGCATCGGCGCAAATAGTCGCGCCAACCTTCCGTAGCCCATGCGCGGTGCATTCTTTTAGACCGGCTTCATCGCAGCGGTCGCGGAACCAGTTGCCGAAACCTTTGGCCGTGAACGGCTTGCCGAATGATGTCACTAAAAACGTCATTGACCCGTGCGCGGTCGCTGCGATGCTGCGCGCTAATGGAGCGAGAATAGGTTTGTGCGATAGATCGTTACGCACATAGCTCGTCTTGCTTGGCACGAAACTGATGACGCTATCGCTGACTTGCTGGGGGCCGAGCCGCACGGCATCGCCTCGCCGCACTCCGAGATAGAGCATCAGATCAAGCGCGAGGCGGGGCATGGTGCCAACTTTATGGCACGCTTCGAACTGGCGAACCTCATCGACGCTCCAACTGTGATAGCCCTCGCTCACAGATTTGATGTGGCGAAGCTCGCGCGCCGGGTTGACCTTGATCAGTCCCTCTTCGACTGCCCAGCCGAACATAGTGGAAAGATACTTGCGCCGGTTATTGGCGGCACCGGGCAGTCCTTTCTTGCGATCGCGTAGGGTCTTGATGTGCTTGGGCGCTAGAGTGCCCAAGCTCTCTCGCTTCTGCCAGCTTTGGTCCCCAAGCTTCACACCACGTGCCTTTACGCTAAGTAATTGACATTAAAGGATTGACGCAGCACTACCTCTCCCACCAGCCTTCGCCTGCTTCGCAAGCGGGCGCGATTTCCGGTAAGAAGCTTCGAGTTCCGCGGGTGTAGCTCAATGGTAGAGCAACAGCCTTCCAAGCGTTTTGGACACCCCGCCTTTACCAAATAATCAAACGTTTTCAACGGAAGCCTTGCAAAAAGCCCTCTAAATGGGGACTTAGAAAGGAGGTATTGCGCGGGTATCGCGCAGGTAAGTTGGAAAAATTTTCATGCGTAAGCACGCGCTCCATCCGTTCCTTGATATTGGCCCCGGTGTCGCGCCGCCGCTTGAGCCACCCGGCGCGCCGATCCCGGAGCCAAAGATCGTCCTCCCGCTCAAGCGGGCCGACTTCCCCATTGGCAAGATCGGGACCAGCGACAGCGCCCTTGATAATTTTCTCGACGCGGTGACGACGTTTGACGAGCTTGAGCGCGTCATCCTGTACCGCGATCCAACTACGGATGGCCTACAGCTTCGATTAGGAGGCCGCACAGCGACGTGGCTGTTCTATTGGGATGATCGCCGCCGTCGCCGCAGAAAGATCACCTCCAAACGGCTGGGCCATTACCCGGCCATGCGAACAGAGGAGGCCCGGGACGCCGCGCGGATTTGGCGAGGCAAGATCGCGGCCGGTGATGTTGGTCCCGGCAAGCGCGAAGTCAGTCAAGGTCGAAACGTCGCTCACCGAATACGTGGCCCACCTTGAACGTAAATCCGCCGCCAAGGGCAAGCCCGCTCTATGGGCTAAGAACGTCAAGCATTTGGTCAAGAAGCACATCCTGCCGAAGTGGGGTCAATGGAGCCTCGCCGATCTGACGCAGCATCCCGGTGCAGTTTCAGATTGGCACCGCGACATATCGGACGAGAACGGGCCGGTGGTTGCCAATCAGAGTTGTAAAGTGCTTCGCGCCGCATACCGCCGAAGTGCCAAACGCGATCCGAGTCTGCCGGAGCGCGATCCATGCAGCGCGGTCGAATATAATCAAGAGCACCGCTCACAGAATGCGCTTGCACATGCCGACTTCCCGAAGTGGAGAGCGGCATGGGAGAAGATCGACTCGCCGATCCGCCGGTCATATCAGATGATCGGGCTTCTCAGTGGGTGCCGTCCGGGAGAGCTTGCGAAATTGAAGTGGAGCGACGTGCTACCGCGTGAGCGGTGCTTCGTCATCCGGGGCGCGAAAGCGGAGAACGATATTCGAGTGCCGATGTCTGCGGCCATTGCTAGGGCATTCAAACTCGCACGCGATGCAGGTATCGAGAGCGAGTACGTGTTCCCGGCGCGGGCAGACGGTCATATGGTGAAGTTCGATGTGGATGGTTTGCCAGCTTGGGGCATGATGTACCGGCGCGGATGGCGTACCGTCGCCGCTGATCTTGGCGTCGATGAACTGATCGCGCATTTTTGCCTTGGGCATATCCCGGCGGGGATCAGTCGTGGCTATGTGTCCAAGATGATCCTGTCGGGCGGCAGTGCGATGCGTACTGCGCAGTGCAAAGTATCGAAGCGGATAGTGCAGCTTCTTGGCACTGATCCGACATTAGGTGCCCCTCTCGAAATCAATTCGTTGATCATACAGGATAGTAACATCAGCCAAGATAAGATTGAGCGTTATCGTGTGATGCTGCGGGCGAGTGAAGCTCCACCGATCCTTGTACGCCGCACCAACCCACCTGGATGGTTCTATGTCGTTGACGGTCACCACAGATTGGAAGCGGCGAAACTCGAAGGCCGTCTGACGATCAAGGCAATCATATTGAGGGATACGGAAGCGGCTTGAAGGTGGCGCGTAGCCTCCCGTCTCTATCGAGCGTTCGACGCTATGCGCATCGGCGGCGGCTCGAACATCACAACCATTCGTCTATTGCCGCATCGCGGACATCGCAAGAGCATCAATTTTTCTTAGCGGAAGCTTGTGGTTTCGCTAGCTCGGGTGCAAGCGGCAAGGTTGACTTGTCGGTGAAGGGATCGCGCGCGTTATAGTGAGCACCCGACATTAAAGTCTTTGTTCGTTGCCAGCATTTGGTAGTCTCAAGTGTGAAACCTAGCTTCTTTGCATATGGCATCACAATCTTACTTCGTAAAACATCAGCGCACTGTATCGCCAGAGTAGCGTCGTCTTGAGAAACTGGCTTGGCTCGATGGACAATTCTGTCTCGCGTCACGTAGACCACGCCGGTAATTGTCGCCCATAGAACTTTGCCGTCTGGAAGTTTGATATCGTTAAGGTCTATATCGTGAAAATTGAGAATTTGGGGCAGGATTTCGCGGTCGTTGGCGCTGCGGCCCGATGCGATCCTTTGCGTCAACAAATTAGCCCATTCTTCGGACATAAAGGCTGCTTGCATAAGCGGACGTAGCAAAAGAAACCTCATGGTCAATTCTATCGCAGTGACCGCAGAGACGACCGAGGATTGAAAGAAGCCGCCAGTTAGCAGCATTCGAGCTTCCTTCATGCAGTGCTCGATACGAGCGTCTACAGCATCGCCATAGGTGCCGAGATAGTTTCGGACTCCGTCTTGCGAGATGTTCTTAAGCGTTTCTTCAATGAATTCGGCCTGAGCAGCCTCTTCTTCGTAGTAGGTTCTGTCATCCCAGCCACCCATGGCGCGCCCCTAAAACAACCAGACGATGTGGACATCACGCAGATGCCGCCCATGACGGCGGATCAAACATCACCACCATTCGTCTATTGCCGCATCGCGGGCATCGCAATCGGCTTTCGAGTCGCGAAAGCGGAAACGCCCGGCCGCGCGTGCACACTAGCGTCTCTAAATCCAATTCTCGACGATAGGTACACTCCCGACTGGACCGCGACGTAGGGCCGTCCTCGCGGCCCCGGACGCACCGGGCGACGATGCGCCACCCGCTTGGCAATGCCTCGACAGCCATAGAACAAATCGTGTACAAGGTAAACCGGGCTGTCAAGTAAGATGCCTCTGAAATCCTGCCGATTGGGTCCTCTATGTCGATCCGCGTAAACATCGCGAACCAAGTTCGCCAAACCACAGTGCTGGCTTGGCGACCGCTACTGCCGCTTTTTGAAGCGGTGATGAACTCGTTTCAAGCCATCAAGGAAGCTAAGCTACCGTCGAGCATTCCGGGGCGCGTTCAAATCGAGGTGGTGCGGGATGACCGCCAGCTCGATCTTGATGTGCCGCCAATCAGCGGCTTCCGCGTCGTCGATAACGGCATTGGTCTCGACGACAGCAACTACGACTCATTCAACACGGCGTTTTCGGCGCACAAGCTCTCAAGGGGCGGAAAGGGGCTGGGGCGTTTTACTTGGCTCAAAGCATTCAAGCACGCGCGCATCGAGAGCACTTTCAAGGACGACGACGGACTTCACACGCGTTCATTCATTTTCGACGAAAACTACGACATCGACGATCAGCGCGGCCTTCCAAAACCTGCCACGGTGACACACCCCGGCACCACGATTGAACTCGTCCAACTCAAGCGCCTCTATCACGACCAGTGCCCGCGCTCGACCGAGGTGTTCATTCAAAAACTAATCGAGCATTTCATTCTCGTTTTTCTCGACGAAGACTGTCCGAAAGCGGAGGTCATCGACCTTGGGCAGCGACATGACATCAATGAAATTTTCGAGAAGGACTACAAGGCATCAGCCTCTTCGCACTCATTTGAAATCGACAAATATTTGTTTACGTTGCACGGGTTTGAACTTCCGACCTCACGCGCCACGAAACACAAGCTTATTTACGCGGCCGATCAACGCTCTGTATTGAGCGACAGGTTGGCCGACTACCTTCCAAATCTCGCGTCCAGACTTGAAGACGAAAACGGGAAGCCGTTCTTTTATATCGGGATCATTCAAAGCCCATATCTCACAGAGCACGTAAATACGAACCGAACGGACTTCGAGTTCGGCGATCCGGATGATGCCGAACTTGAGCTGCCCCTTGCTGAGCACCAGCTCATCCCAAAGGTGGATATTCGCAACAAAGCGATCCCGTTCGTGCAGGAAGACTTGAAAGAGGTTATTGATACGATCAACTCACTGAAATTGGACCGGATCAGGCGGTACGTGCGAGAGGAAGCGCCGCAATACCGTATGCTCGTCAAAAGCGCCGACAAATTTCTCGATAAGCTACCGCCGACGCCAACGCGCGCGGAAATGGAAGCCGCGCTTCATCGCGAACTCTTCCTGCAAGAGACTGACCTTAAAAAAGAGAGCAGTCGTATTATTCGGGAGGCCAGTAAGATCACTGACTACGAGAAGTACCACAAGGAATTCACAGAGTTCCTCGACAAATACAACGAACTTGGCGTCTCCGCGCTCGCCCAATATGTGCAGCACCGCCGCATAATTCTTGATTTCCTTGAGCGCGCAATCAAGCTGCCCGAAGACAAGAAGAATTATCCGCTCGAAAAGGTCGTGCACCAACTTGTATTTCCGATGCAGCACACGTCAGATGACATCCCATCGAGCGAGCAGAACCTTTGGCTGATTGACGAGCGTCTGACGTTCCACACCTTCATCTCATCCGACAAGCGCAACAAGTCCATTACGCTCTTGGAAACGAAAGACAAACAGCGGGGCGACATCGTCATTTTCGACGAAAAGATCATCTTTAGTGATGAGCGGCCCGATGAGGGTCATCCGCTCAACTCGATCATAGTGATTGAATTTAAGCAGCCGGGCCGCAACAAGTATGCTGCTGATGAAAATCCCGTCTTGCAGGCGGCGAAGGTGATCAACGCAATTCGGGAGAGCAAATACAAGCACAATGGTCGAACGATCCCGATAGCAAATGCCGACATTCCAGCGATGATCTTTGTTGTCGCGGACCTTACCCCAAAGCTTCGGCAGGTCCTTATCGATTTCAACGCAACAATGACCCCCGACAAGCAGGGCTTCTACGGCTACCACGTCAATCACAGGGTTTACTACGAGGTGATGGACTACACGAAGATGCTCAGTGACGCGACGAAACGGAACCGCATTTTCTTCGACAAGCTCAACCTCGTAGACAATCGATAGATTACTTTTCGTTGTCGACGATGTCGGCGCTATGCGCCGAGTGGGGTAATTGCAGCTTCGCGGGGAGTGGGTCTTGAGGTCAGGCGCGCCATGGCGCGATCTGCCGGAGACGTTTGGTCCCTAAGCCGCGCGTCCGCGACGGTCGTTAAGCGAGTATGACGAGAATGCCGGACCATGCCGCTTGCCGAGTAGGTAACGAACGACATCGGGAAGATGGTCCTCTGCCCGAGACGGGCAGTCATCAGGTTTTTTAGGATCGCGTGGCAATCCGTGCAACGTCCGCAGTAGCTCCTTAGAGTTTCTCGTTATAAACAAGCCGGGCCGCTCGCGCGGTGGAACGGTGGCGAGTAATCGACTTCGGATCGTCGCCCATCCTCGTATACGTGAGCCGGGAGACTTGTCGGCCTCGTCAAAGAAGAACCCCCGTTGTGACACCCCGCCGATCTTGACCGGCTTGCCAAACTCGTCCGCGAGACTTTCAGCCGCGTCGCCACGGTTCGTTTGTGGCGTAAAAATCATGTCGTCGGCAATGCCTCTCGACACTGAGCGTACCCACTTGCCTGATGGTTCCTGATAACGGAGGCCCATCGCAATCTCCATTTCAATGGCCTCGCGTTTAATCTCGTCGATAGTTGCTCCGGTTCCGACATTGGGGCAGTTCTCTTGCATCGTGTACAACTCTGAAAAAATAATCATGTCGCCACGGATGAACGGAAGCCGTTTGCCGTTCGGCAGTGTGAGTTGCGCGCCATCTGATATTGCCGCCCACAGTAGGGCGCTTGGCGACGACTTACCCCAGTCAAATCCGGGGACGACCTGCCACGTTGGCGGAATGCATTGCGCCGGAAACTCGTCGAGGATGAAATGTTCGCTCGATGCGTACCATGCTTGCTCTAGCAGGCCACCTGCTTGGATGTTCCACGATCCAGTCGTCCAGCTTTCAAGTTGTCCGGCGTCGATGGCCGATGCGGCGATGGTCGATTTGTAGTTGGGGGTAGCGAGTAGGAACCGCTGGTTCTCCTCCAACACAGAAGCGATAGCGCGCCGCGTCGGCTCGCCCGGCAGTGCAATCCGGTGTCCAAGAACATAGCCATACTTCGGCTCCGGTGGCGGATCGAAACGACGCTGCACCCAAGCGTGGCCGGGGCCGCCGGGATTTGTGGTCGCTCGCACCATGACCGGCAAGCCCGGATAGTCGCTGCGGTTCGTGCTCAACATCTGGCGGTAAAATTTATCGTCAGCGAACTGTGTTAGCTCCTCCCATCCGATCCAAGGCCACGATTGCCCGATCCAAGTTTGGTAGTCGCTCAAGTCACCAAAGAAGCCGAGTCGCAACTTCTCGCCCGTAGGCCATTCGTAGGTGCTGTTGTTGATATTCATTTTGATGCTGTCCCGCCAAATGGGAAGGATGATGCTTTCGAGCAACGCCTTCGCCTCGATGTGGCCGGTCATCGAGTGCCGCAACCACAACCCTTTCCACGATGGCCCGTAGCCCTGTCCGACGTGCTGTAGGTATGTCATCGCGGAGGTCACCGTCTTGCCGGTGCCACGCGGGCCACTGAGCAGTCCCTCTTGCTCCGGCATAGCAAGGAAGGCTTCCGCTGCGCTCGGCTGCGCGGCGATGTGAACCTGTCGGCCGTCCGCCAAGAAGGGGCACCAGTCCGGCCCAATTTTTTTGTAGTCGTGAACTCGAACACGCAACATGACGAACTCCGTTTTTATTTTTCGATCCCGATACCCTCGAACCTCGACGCGGGAGTTGCGAAGGAGGACACGCCCTCTGGCGCGCACCCCCTCGACCGGAACCCCGCCCCGTAGCTCGCGGCCCACCACCCCACCACCCCACCGTCCTTTAAGCGCCGGTCCCGGGGTTAGGGTCACCGTCCTTAAAGCGCCGGTCCCCGGGTCGCCGTTAGTCTTAAAGTTCAACTCACCAACGTGCCGCAGAAACTTAATTGGAGATTGACCATGCGCCGCAGGCAAATCGTGGAGCGCCCGCGATGTTGACCAACTAAGTGGTTGTTCGCTCGCTGTTTGTTTGGTGACAGCGAAAGCACCGAGAGCTTATTTGGTCGAGAAGGTCCCTTTCATGGTTAAGAAACGACTGATCGGCCGCCGGGTGCTGGATGGCCGTAGCCGTACCGATCCTCGCCGATCCGGCTCACTGCTCGACGTGGAGGAGGTTGCGGGGTGTTGTGGATGTCCTCGTCCTCCGGCGCTGTTGCCAGTGCGCCATGCGTCGGCAGTGGATGTGGAACGCCACGCGCGAGCTTCGCGCGCAGATCGTTGACGAGCGCCAACTCAGCGGGCGTCGCCATTCGGAGGAGGAATTCGTTGCAGTAGCCTTGCGCGAGTAGATCGCTTGCCGGTGTCGTCGCGTGCTGGATACCAGCTTCGTTGTAGAGACGATCAACCTCAGAGCCTTCCACAATCACGATGCCATCGAGCGGCGGAAGCAACCGCCCGTCCTCATCATAGAACAACACGGCCTCGACGAGTCGGCGTCCACCGAATGTCTCCTCGAATTCCTCTACTGACTTCGGCCGTTCGGCAACCGCCAGCACGTTCGTCTGCGCTGGCGCTTTGACATCATCGACTTGTAGGAAGTCCACATCGACCGGCGCTGCGATCTGTGCCGGAGCCGGTGTTGATCCGATGCGCACAACGCCACCAACAAGGAGTTCATGCTTGATCGTCTCGCCGTACACGGACGAGAGCAGATTTTTCGCGGCAAACATAAGTGCTTGGGGATTGGGCGGCACTTCGCGCGTCGCTTGGATCAGCGCGCCATTCTCGTCACGCTCGAAGATGTCGGACTTGTCGCGGTCGAGGCCGTAGATCAGATGCCACGTATCATCGTCGAGGAGCTTTGCATCGCTCGCGATCTTCGCGTCAACCACCCAAAAGGGCGTTCCAGTTTGCGGATTGAACAGCTTCTCGATGCGCGGACACGTCGCGGCCTCGATCACTTGAGCGTCGATCTGTGCAATGCTGACGGCTCTACAGAATTCCCAATGGCGGTGGAACCACGACACGTTGCCGAGAAAATCGAGGTAGAAATCGCTGTCGGTGCGACCGGCCTTTTCGTGCTCCGCCAACTCCTTCCGCCACGCGTATAGAGCCGCGAGAGATAGGCCGTACTTTTTAGTGATAATCACGGGTCCGGTGTGGGGGCGGACCAGCGAATGCAAAATCTCGGTCAGTAGCTCGGGCGTGTGTTTGCTCGGACGGGCCATTTTGCCCTCCAAAGTAGGGGGTGGCTTCCAGAAATGGTTACGAAAAAGGGTTAACACGGCAGTTTTTGCCGTGTTGCCCGATACTTAAGTGGTTAATAGACGGTTCGCAACCCGGTTTTCGTTTCTTGAAACCTGTCGGTCCATTGCTACCTTGGCTACCTCAACCCCGGGGTAGCCCTCAGCAGATTTTCGGGATGATCCTCTCCGCGAAAATTCAAACGATTTTCTGCTCAGGGGGAACTACGGCTTGAGGTAGCCAAGGTAGCAATCAAGCGCCCTGCCGCTCGCCGCGCGTCCCCATTCAATTAAAGTCCCTTCCAGCGGCGGAAGAGGCACTGCACACCCTCTGTTTTCATGCCGACAAGCTCGGCAATCTGGACTGTCGTTCGGCCGCGCTCGCGTAGCACGATGACCGTTGCCGATCTGAGGCCATGGTTTTTGATCTTGTAGCTCATGCAAGCTCCTCGTCGAAGTCCGCACCCTCAGTTTCCTCCGCCTTAGCCCAATCATCCCGCCCCGATGGCTTGAGTTCGAGCCTATATTTTCGTGCGTGCTTGACCCCGGCATCTTGGATGACAATCTCCACCGGAAGCCCGAGCCGCACGTTGATGATCCGGTCGATGTAGCGGCCGGTGCGGATACCATTCACGTCGGCGGCCCGGATGTTGATGCCCTCCGCCAACGCGTCGCGCACTTCGGCTTCGCGCGCCAAGTCACGCGCCCGCACAGGTGCATCGCGGAACTTGTTCCACCACTGACGGAGGACTTCGCGCTGCGCTTCCTTGGTAGGGTCATCCCGACGCAGCGCATCGCCGCCGCGCAGCGGGTCCTTATAGCCGTACCAAAGCAGTGCCGAGCGGATCAGACGCGACCATTGCGGAAAGCGGTCGCGATCCTTCTCCGCTTCCTTGCCGTGGACGAGGTAGCAGCGCAGAGCCGTCAAGATCGCGGTGACCAACAGCGGCCGGTTCTTGATCGTATAAGCCACGATGTCGGCGTGCTTGAATTTGCGCTCGGCAAGCGGACCCTTCGGTACGAGGCGCACGATCAGCAGGCAAGTCGTCATCGCCCCGGCTGCGCCGATCTTGTTGCCGTTGAAAACAAGCGTGGCGTTCGTCGGCATGGTCCGCACCACGTCATTCTTGCCGAAGGGCCGTGATGCGTAGATCGCCGACGTAACCACCTTCTCGATTTCCGCGCCCTCGATGATGCAGCCATCGGGCAGGTTGTCGAAAAGGATGTAAGGTGAGCCACTGAGCAGCAATCCCGGCAAGAGCTTGTCGCGCTCCTCGACGTTCGAGGCGTAGGCTTGAACCTCGATGTCGCGGCCGGTCGCCAGCGCACCACCGACCTTCGCCAGCGTCGTCTTACCGGCTTCGGCGTCGTCGGCGTCAATGCCATAGATCGGCGCGATGTCCATGGTGCGGCGGACCACCGATGTCAGCAGCAACGACAGTGCCACCGATTTCGATACGTCATCGACGAACGGGAAATCGACCAACAAGTCCTCGACCATCTTCATGGCGGTTTTGCCTTGCTCGACAGTAGGCCGCTCCTCAATCGGCGGGAACTTCACATCGGCCGGGTCATAGAACAAGCCGGTCGCTATATCGTAGCCGGGCTTATCGAGGATCGTGCCATCGGCGCGCAGCGTCGGCGTCTCGACAGTCGCGTGCAATGTTGGATAGCCGTTCCAGTTCGTGCCGTCCCCGAGAATACGATCAACAAGTCCGAGCGGACAGTTGATCGGTACGAGTATCCAATTGCCCTCTTTGTCCTTGCCATCGGGCACCACGAACTCGATGCTTTTCTCAAGGCGGGTCGCCATCCAGTGCTTTGTGATGTCGAGGATGACCAGCGCGTCCTTCTCGAAGTGCTTGAGCTTGACGCCCGGCTCCATGAGATTGCGAGATAGACGTGCGAGTCGGTCGCGCCGCTTGAACAGTGGATCAGGCTTATCGGTTTGCTTGCCAACGATCCGCTGCACTTCCTCCATGGCCTTCACCAGCTTACCGGTGACGATCCACACTTGTTTGCGTTCACCGAAGTTCTTTGGCTTAGTGCGGGCGTTCCGGTCGCTGACTTCTTCTTGCTCTGTCTCTTCCTCCGGCGTGAGCGGTTCCGGCGGATCGACATTAAAGTCATCATCGGCGCTGACGTACTTGGCACCGCGCTTCTTCGCATCGTTCACGATCTTGATTGCCTGCCGCTCCGGCGCGCCGCGTTGCTTCTGTTCGAGGACGTGCTCGGATACCTTGAAATCGGGGTTCGTTATGATCCTCACGATTTCGCCATCGGTGAAACCGCCTTCGATCAGTTGGCAGACGACGTGAAACACGTAATCGCTACGGTCACCTTTCCGGCCTATCGGTTTTTCGTGCGGCTCTTTCGGGTGACCTTCGATTTTGCCGTCACAAAGACACGGCGGCGATCCCTTCTCGATTAGCCTTTTGAACGGGCCGTCGAGGCGCGACAGATCGACTTCATCCGGGATGTCGATTGCTTCATCATCGGCCGGTGCGGAAGGCGGCAACTCGACTGTCACAACCTCGAAGTCATCGACATCGTACAGCCGCTCGCGGTCATCCAGCACAAGGCCAGTCGGAACCTCGACCCGACCGCGCTTGAGCTTCGCGGCGTTCGGATAGTTGATCGTGAATGGCACGCGCATCACGCGATCCAAGTTCTCGCAAGCGTCGGCCGATCCGCCGGGGAATGCGCGCACGGCGTCGCGAAGTGTGATGTTACGGCCCTTGAGTTCGGCGCGGTTCTTGTCGGTCACCTTGACCGGCTTACGCAACAACCAAAACAGTCCGAAGCCGTTTCCGCTATCAATGATGATCGTCGGCGGCCTATTCATGGACTGGATCGACGCCAGCAAATCCGCCTTCGCCGTGGCGAACGCCGCCGGGTCGGTGACCGTCTTGTCCACATCGGCATCAACATGGAACGCGTTGAGAGTGGACACATTTTCTTCGGCGGCCTTCTGGATTTTCTGGCCTGCCCTTTTGTGACCCTTCGGGTACACGTCGATGCCGAGTCGGATGTTGAGGGCGTTGACGTTGAAATAAATCCCGTAGCCCTTCGCGTTCGCCGTCTCGATAGCCTTGACGAGCGCGGCGCGGTCGTCGGCGTTGCCCTTGGAGAACGAGCGGCCGATGATCCTGCCGTCAGGGTGGATCGCCGTTAGGTCGATAAGCGGACCCGGCAATGATACGAGGAATTTTACAGCTTGTTCACTCATGACTCGCCCCACCTTTTTCTGTCAGGAAGCGGAGGCGTGACTCGAAATCGAGGCTCGCGTTCATTCTCACCGCCCTGCGTCTGTCGTTGAATGTCCGCCCCTGTGCCGGGCAATTTTCGGCGGATGGTAGCCGGGATTAGTGAACATTGCGTGCACGTCCGCACGGAGGCTATAAGGACTTGTTCACCAATCCTGCCGCGCAGATGGCGGGAAATTGCCGACACTCAAAGCCCGTCGTGCGCCAACGCCCGATTGCGAAGAATGGTGTAACCTCGACGAAACATAAGGAATACTTAGATATGAATTTGCCTACGGTCTTTGAAACGTGTGAACCAAGAAAAGACGTGCTCACTGGCACGATTGCAGAAGCGGACTTTGCAGCCGACCTTGCCAAGGTCATTCGCGGCACGGCGTCGGATGACTACCAAATACCGGCCCGTTTTTTCGCCAACACCTATCCGACTGCGGGGCTTAAAAATCTTCTGCGCAATGTCCTCGCTCGTCTCACCGGCGACCCGAGCGCCGCCGCCTGCATCTTCCGCCTCGATACCAGCTATGGCGGCGGCAAAACCCATGGCCTCATTGCGCTGACCCACGCTGCCAACGGCATGAAGGGTGTCGCCAACATCGCTGAGTTTATTGATCCGAAGTTCGTTCCCGCGTCGAAAATCCGCATCGCCGCCTTTGACGGCGAAAACGCTGACCCGGCTAATGGTCGCACCATGGAGGGCGGAATTCTCGCCCACACCCCGTGGGGCGAACTTGCTTGCTCTCTCGCCGGTAAAGCCGGTTACGAGCGCGTCCGCAAGAGCGACGAGAGCCACACCGCTCCCGGTGCGGAAACGCTCGCCGAGTTGTTCGGCGGTGAACCGTGCATCATCCTGCTGGACGAACTTTCCGTTTATCTCCGCAAGGCCCGCAATCTCCACGGCAACGCCGCTGGCGAACAGTTGAGTGCCTTTCTCACGTCCTTGTTCAAAGCCGTCGAAAATAGCCCCCGCGTGTCGCTGGTTTACACGCTCGCCATCGGCAAGGAAGGCAAAGCGGGTGATGCTTACAGCGCAGAAAATCAATTTATCGCCGACAAGATGGCCGAGGCGGAAAGTATTTCGGCCCGCAAGGCGACGCTCCTGAATCCGACTGAGGATAACGAAACGGTTCAGGTGTTGCTCCGCCGTCTCTTCGGAAAGATTGATCACGAAAAGGCCGCGCCCGCCATCGAAGCCTACCGCTCGCTCTGGCTTGCCAACAAAGAATTTTTGCCACCGGACGCGAACCACCCGGAAACCATCGAAGCCTTGCGCGCCAGCTATCCGCTGCATCCCGAAGTTCTCGACACGCTCACAACTAAGACCGCGACCCTTCAGAATTTCCAGCGCGTGCGCGGCATGTTGCGCTTGCTGGCCCGCACTATCGGTCGGCTCTGGCAAACGCGACCGGCGGACGCGACTGCAATTCAACTGCATCATATTGATTTGGGTTTTGAACCCATCCGTCAGGAAATTTTCACCAAGTTGGGACGGAACGAGTTTGTCCCGGCGGTGAACCATGACATTGCTGGCGGCACCAAAAAACCGCTTGCGGTCGAACTCGACGAGAAATTTTACGGCGGCCTAGCGCCATATACTACCTACACGGCTCGCACCGTGTTTATTCACAGCCTTGCCTTCAATGACCAATTGAAGGGTCTTTCGCCAGAACGGTTGCGCTTCTCCGTGGTAGGCCCGACCCTTGATCTTAGTTTTATTGACGCCGCGTGGAAACGCTTCCGCGATGAATCGTCCTACCTCGACGACCGCCCCGGCGTGCCGCTCCGGTTTCTTGCCGAAGCAAACTTGACGCAAGTCATCCGGCGCGAAGAAGCCAACGTGGACACGCCGCAGGCCCGCGTCGAACTGAATGACCGCATCAAAACGATTTTCGCCGGCGTCACCGGATCGGTCTTTGAAACCGTTCCATTTCCCGCGACGCCCGGTGAAGTGGATGACGACCTCGGCAATGGTCGCCCTCGTCTCGCCGTCATGGCGTATGACGGCGTTGCCGTCGGCGCGACGGTGGACGCCGTCCCCGAAATCATCGCGCGCATATTCGAGCGGAAGGGCAGCGACGGCGTTGGTCTGCGCGGGTTGCGCAACCATCTTGTTTTTGTCGTTGCCGACGAAGCCCGCATTGAGGAAATGCGCAAGAAAGTCGTCCGCCGTCTGGCGCTCGCCGAACTTATTAAACCCGACCGCATCGCAGAACTCGCTGACCACCAACAACGCAAAGTCCGCGAACTCGAACAAAAATCCGAAATGGAAGTCGCCACGGCCATCCAGCAGTGTTACCGCCACGTTTTCTATCCATCGCGGCAGCGGTTGGCGGGCAGTCCGGTGGATTTGGCCCATGCAGCCGTGGACATCCACAGTGCATCCGAACGTCCCGGCAGCGGCCAGCAACAAATCGTGCGGACTCTCCGCGAAAGCGCAAATCAAAAACTTCGTCTGTCCGAAGACCCGCCCGAATCCCCCGGCTATATTCGCGACCGCACGCCGCTGAAGAAAGGCCAGATTTCCACCGCCGCCTTGCGCGACGAATTTCGCAAAGACCCCGCGCTCTCTATTCACGCGGCTGACTCCGTTCTCATCCGAGCCATCACTCAAGGCATCCAGCAGGGCGACTACGTTTATCGGCGTGGCGAATTGCTGTGCGGGCCGGGCGATCCGATGGCGAGCATCATCATTGACGAACAATCGTTTGTCTTCACGATGCAATTCGCCAAGGAAAAGAACATCTGGCCGCGCCCCGCTCCCACGATCACCCCGGCACCCGGTGGGGATTCTGGCGTGACTGGTGGATTGGCGTTACCCGAACCCGGCCTTAGCCCGCCGCCGCCGCCGGCACCGCCGCCGCCGGGCGCAATCACCGCCGAGGGCGTCTTGAAAGCCGCAGTCACCGAGCTTTGGGAAAAGGCGCGCAAGGCAAAATTCGCTCAGGTGCAGGTGCTTTCCATCCGGCTTTTCGATGCTACCGACGCCTTCCGAATGTTGGGCAGCGTGAACGCCGAAAAAGGATGCACCAAACAGGTGAAACTAACTGGTGGCTACGTCACCAGCGAAGGCGGCGAAATGCAGCTTGAGTTTACCGGCGCACCCGGCGACACCATGCCGGTGAAAGATTTTCTTGTGCCGCAACTCAACGCGGCACGCGAGCGCGACGTGCAAGCCACATTTGTTCTGACGTTCAATCCCGGCCTCCTACTGGCCGGCGACGCAGCGGAAAAACTCGGCGAACGACTAGCCAAATTTGCCAGCGGTGCGGCTTATGTGTCCGCCACTGCGGAGGCGGGCTCGTGAAAACCAAAACCCGAAAGTCGTCCATGACCAGCGACATTACATTGACCGGGAGCGCACGTTTGCGCCCCATCGCGCGCCGCGCTCCGGTGGACCCTAGCATGGCGCTGCCACGCTACGAACTGCGCGCCCACTACTTCGGCCCGTCAGATACGGAAATGGAAGTCTGGCAACTTCCATCCCCCGCGTCACCGGGGCTACAGGCTCCCGTGCGCGTTGCCGGGTTGCGTGGGCGGAACCTCGACTTGGTCGAGCATCGCGTCACGCGCCGACTCAAGCAGGCCGGTGTGCCGTTCGAGCACCCCGCCTTGCGCCTGCCTCGCGCTTGGTCGTTGCCGGAAGAAATGGCGCTTACGCTCGGTTTGCTCTTTCGTGCCCTTGCTCCCATGCGCAGTCGTGACAATCTCCGCAACGTCGTCGAAGGCATTGAGCAAATGGGCAAGGAAGAAGCCGCCTATTGGCTTGGAATGGCGATGCACCGAAAGAACCCTCGTCGGGTGCTGTCCGCGTTGCGCATTTTACTAACCTCGTCAAAACCTCGCCCACCCCGCAGCGTTAAATGAGTCAACCAATGTCCGACACCCGACTAATTGAACGTTGGCTGCCGATTGGAGAGCTTGGCGAAGAAAGCGTGCGAGAACGCCGCTCTATGACGGCACTGCCCCCGACCTATTACCTGCATGTCTGGTGGGCGCGGCGTCCGCTTGTGGCCTCGCGTGCCGCAATTCTGGCTTCTTTGCTTCCAGCAGACGTTGACCACGCTCAGTTTCTACATGTGCTTGGCATTCATGGCGATCCCGTAAAGACAAGGCGGAAAATAGACAATGCACGAAAAACCGGAGAAGACCTTGGGCCTGATCCATACGGCTATGAGAGGGCATTTAAGTATTTGCCATCAATCGACGAACTCCATTGGATACAAAAGCAATTAGAAAGAACTGGAGTTTCAAAACCAAAACTTCTTGATCCAACGGCAGGGGGAGGAAGCATTCCGTTTGAATCCATCCGGCTAGGACTCCCGACTTTCGCCAATGATCTTAATCCGGTCGCGGCGACAATTCTTCATGCGACAATTGACTACCCGGTTCGGTTCGGTCCTCCGCTTTTGGAAGCGTACGATAATCTCAAAGAATCCTTTCTTAAAAAAATCAATGCTCGTTTCAATGGGATATATCCGTCCGAAGCGGATGGAATAAATGTAATGGCTTATCTATGGGCGCGCACTATCAGGTGTCCATATTGTGAGGGGCTTATTCCCCTATCACCGAACTGGCGTCTCTCTCCAAACGGCACCGGCGTGCAACTTGTTCCGCATCAAGAAAAGGATGCAACAAAACGCCGATGTAGTTTTAGAATCGTTGGTAAGATCGCTGAACATTCTAATGGTACAGCGGCAGGTGGAGATGTTACGTGCCCATTTGCAGACTGCGGCCGTATCGTTGACGGTGACGAAATAAAAAAACAGGCCCAATCCGGGCAGATGGGTGATCAATTATTCGCAGTTGTGTTTAAGAAGCGCGTAGCTGCAAAAACCAAATCGGGGAAGACTACAACGAAATGGATACGGTGCTATCGTGCACCCCTAAAAGAGGACGATAACCTACCAGTGATTTCTGCACGACTTGCGGAAAAAATGCATGAATGGGAAGCTCTCGACATCGTGCCCAACGAGACATTTCCGGAAATCTGCAATGACGACAGACCATTACAATATGGAATGCCGCTTTGGCGCGACATGTTTTCCCCAAGGCAACTGACGTGTCACGGATTAGCCGTTGAGGTTTTCAGCGAATTATTTGCGGAATCGCAAAGAAGCCACTCTCTTGAGGAAATAAAACAGGCCGCGTTTTGTTATCTCGCGTTAAGTCTCGACAAATTGCGTGATTACAACTCACGAATGTCTGTCTGGCATTCCAAACGAGAAGTAATAACGAATACATTTTCGACCCACGATTTTTCAACTAAATGGTCATATGCAGAAATGCCGATGGCAGCCGTTGGCGGAGGATTTGAATGGGCGTTGGGCCAAACTGCAAAGTGTATAGGGGAACTGATTGATTTAGTGCGCCCACTAGACGCCCGGTCTGACCGCACGCAAGAATTACAGTTCTCACAAAATAACTGGTTGCCGCCGACTATCTCCATTTCCTGTAAATCTGGCGACTCACTCGACCATTTGACCGATTCCAGTGTGGATTGCGTTGTGATGGACCCGCCATACTACGATAACGTTATGTATGCGGAGTTGTCGGATTTTTTTTACGTCTGGCTCAAGCGAACGGCAGGAAGAGTGTTTCCTGAGCTATTCCGTCGCCAACTCACAGATAAGGAAAACGAAGCAGTCGCAAATCCGGCAAAGTTCAAAGACCAGAAAGGAGCAAGAGCGCTCGCCGGCCGTGATTATCAGGAGCGAATGGCCGCCATCTTCGCGGAGTGCCGCCGCGTATTGAAACCAAACGGCATTATGACGCTGATGTTCACCCACAAGGCCACAGGTGCATGGGATGCATTGACGAAAGGCTTGATGCACGCCGGCTTCACTATCACTGCCAGTTGGCCCATCAATACGGAGGCGGAAGGCAGCCTGCACATCAAAGACAAGGCTGCTGCCAACAGCACTATTTTCCTAGCCTGCCGGCCGCGCGCCGTTCTTCCGAGCGATGCCGAGACGCAATATTGGGAAGATGTGGAACCCCTCGTTGCTGGAGCAGTTCGCAAACGGGTCGGAGAATTTCAGGCAGCGGGCATACGGGGTGTGGATTTGTATCTCGCCTCCTTCGGTCCAGCTTTGGAGGAATTTTCCAGACACTGGCCGCTCAAACGCGGCACGCCGAATGCGATTCCACCTTCGCGAAAGCGCGCCCAAAAGGAATTGTTCCCCGAAGAATGGGACCCTTATGCTGTTTCGCCGGAAGACGCGCTGAATGCTGCACGCCGTGAAGTCAAAAGCTGGCGTTTGGAACAACTGACCCACAAGCGCGCCCGCACCGAACTCGATCCACGCACGTCATGGTTTGTGCTGGCGTGGGATGCGTTCCAAGCACCCGTCTTCCCCTACGATGAAGCCTTGCGGCTCGCCCGCGCCGTCGGCGTTGACCTCGACAAAGACATCGTCGGCAGTCTTGCTAATAAGAAAGGCTCGGATTTGATCATGTGGGACAGTGTCCAGCGCGCCAACAAGGGTGCACTCGGCTCGGCGGACGGTTCTCGCGGCATGATTGATGCGCTCCACCATGCTGCCTATCAGGGCCGCACCAAAACGCTGGAATCCGCCCGCGAACTTCTGGCGCGTGCCGGGATTATCGACAACCCCAATTTTCGCTCCGCCATGCAAGCCATTCTGGAAGTCCTGCCCGTCGGCACGGCTTTCAGCGGAGTGGAACTGCCCACAGATGTAGCCGGTGCCGGCAACGATTTTGAAACGATTGAAAAATTGCGCCGCTTGGCCTTCACGGATCAGGTCGAAGAGCCGCAGCAACTTTTGCTCTGGCAGCCTACGAACACATGAGCCTTCTTTGTGACAGGCAATGGAAACTGAAATACACGCCGGACGACGGCGACCTTGTCACGCTATTTTATGTTCCTGCACTTGAATGTGCTGTCCGGTATGACCGCCTTACCGGTTATTTCCGCGCCCGCGCCTTGATGCTCGCTGCTCGGGGCCTTGAAGGCTTGATCCGCAACGGCGGACGAATGCGCCTCTTGGTAGGTTGCACGCTAGACCAGCCCGAAGTGGACGCCATCGCCAAAGGCGCGCAATGCCGCGACCAAGTGAAAGCGCATTTACTCGCCAATCCTCTAAAGCCCGGCAATCAGCGCGAAGTCGAAGCACTGGAATTGCTCGCATGGATGGTTGCCAACCAGTTTCTTGAAGTTCAGGTGGCCGTGCCATGCGACGAGCATCACCGCCCCATTCCTGCCCAAGGCATCTTCCATGAAAAAGCGGGGATCATCGAAGACAAGACCGGCGACCGCCTCGCGTTCAACGGCAGCTTGAATGAAACCGAGGCAGGATGGACCCAAAATTGGGAAAGCCTGAATATCTTCCGCTCATGGCTCGGTGACGATCCCCGCGTAGTTGCAGAGGAAGCCAACTTCGCCAAACTTTGGGCTGGCGATTCCAAGCACGTCATTACCATGTCCGTTCTCGACGCACTGCGCGACGACTTGCTCCGCTTCTTGCCGGAAAGCGATTTGCCCGCACGCCTTAAAAAGCAGGAAGTCGCGCCGCCACCGTTGGCCCCCGAACCGGAAGCCCTGCCGCCGCCGCCCGCGCCCGAACCCGTCATTGATTTGCGACGGCTCGTTTGGGCCTTCATCAAGGAAGCGCCGAAAATGCCGAACGGCGGCGAGCGAGTCGGTGAGGCCACATCCAATGTCGAACCGTGGCCTCACCAAATTCGCGCTTTCCAAAGGCTTTACGGTCATTGGCCGCCGCGCCTGTTGATTGCCGACGAAGTCGGCCTCGGCAAAACAATTCAGGCCGGGATGCTTATCCGTCAGGCTTGGCTGGCGGGAAAAGCCCGGCGCGTGCTCATCCTCGCCCCGGCCAGCGTGTGTCGCCAATGGCAGTTGGAACTGCGAGAAAAATTCAATTTGAATTGGCCGATTTACGACGGCGACAAACTTGTTTGGCTCAAAACCCCCGGACGCACCAATTCACTAGAACAGTCCGTTTCCAGAACTGACTGGCACAAACAGCCGTTCGTCATTGCCTCCAGCCACTTGATGCGTCGTCGTGAACGTATCCCTGAACTCGCCGAACAAGCCGAGCCGTGGGACATCGTCGTCATTGACGAAGCGCACCACGCCCGCCGCAAGTCCCCCGGACTTGCCGGCGAGCAGCGACCTAATCGCTTGCTCGAATTGTTGCACCGGATCAAGCACAGGACGCAGGCGCTTCTGTTATTGACGGCGACGCCCATGCAGGTACATCCGGTCGAAGTTTGGGATTTACTTTCAGTGCTAGGGCTGCCGCCGGAATGGCACGAAGCCGCATTTCTGAGATTTCTTGAGGCAGTGGACCATCCATCGCCGTCATCGGAAGACATGGAATTTCTCGCTGCCATGTTTCGTGCCACAGAAAAAAGTTACGGCAGCGCAACCGAAGCGGACGCTCGCCGTGCCGGGGCAACCAGCGGCTTGCAGGCCAAACGGATTCTGTCCGCGTTGCGCGACCCTGCCGCCATTCCTCGGCGACAGATGGATGCACTGACGCGCGCCGTAGCCTTGCGCCTCATGCGTTCGCAGTCACCGATAAGCCGGCTTATTTCGCGGCACACCCGCGACCTGCTTCGCCGCTATCACAAGGCCGGCAAGATGAAAACTCCCATTGCCGACCGCGAAGTGGAAGACCGCTTTGTTCAACTATCCGTGGACGAAAACCGGATTTATGAGGATGTCGAGAATTACATCAGCACGACCTACAATCAGGCATCGGCAAAGGAGAAGAACGCGGTTGGTTTCGTGATGACGATTTATCGGCGGCGACTGTCAAGCAGTTTTTACGCACTGCGTCAGACTTTGGAAGACCGACTGGCGGCGATGAAATCAGGCCGCCCGCCGATGCAGCAAGAATATGGCGATGACGCCGAAACTGCGATGTTTGATGCCGAAGACGAAGTGCTCGCGCCAGATGAAGTCGCCGAGTTTAAACAAGCTGCGCTTGCGCAAGAGGAAAAAGACGACATTGCCAGTCTCCTTGAGAAAATCCGTCAGCTTCCGCCGGACACCAAAGCCGAACGGTTGCGTGATGAGTTGGAAAATCTCCGTGCCGACGGATATTCGCAGACGATGGTTTTTACTCAATACACGGACACGATGGATTTCCTGCGCGACGAACTTGCTGCCAAAACCTCGCTCCGGGTCATGTGCTTTTCCGGTCGTGGTGGCGAAGTGCGCGACAAAGACGGTCGCTGGCGGGCTATTTCACGCGAAGAAGCCAAACAACTCTTCCGCACCGGTAAGGCCGACGTACTGCTTTGCACGGATGCCGCCGCCGAGGGATTGAACTTTCAGTTTTGCGGCTCGCTTATCAATTATGACATGCCGTGGAATCCGATGCGGGTCGAGCAACGCATCGGACGTATTGACCGTCTCGGCCAAGAGCACGCAAAAATTCGGATCGTCAATTTGCACTACGAAGGCACTGTGGAAACGGACGTTTACATCGCACTGCGCCGCCGTATCCATCTTTTTGAGAGCGTCGTTGGCCGGTTACAACCCATCCTTGCCAAGATGTCCGGTGTCATCACCGGCCAAGTTCTTGGTAGTCGGAGCCGCGACCCGGAGGCACGAGCAGCCCTTACCGGTGAATTGGAGCGACAAGCCGAACAAGCTAAACGTGAAGGCTTCGATCTTGACGCCATGCTCGACAGCGACCTGCAAGAACCGCCACGCCCAATGCCCACACTCACGTTGCACGACCTCGACATGGTCTTGCAACGCGCGGAACTCATTACCCGCCGCTATGGTGGTAAAGAAACTGCAAGACGGCGAATACGCCTACCAAGCCCCGGGCATGGCTAACCCAATTCGCATCACTACCCGGCCTGATTATTTTGACGAACACAGCGACAGCCTTGAACTCTGGTCGCCCGGAAGTCCGTCTTTCCCCATGCCTGAAGCCGAAGCGATGCAGCAGGAATTGGCCGACATTTCCATTTCCACTTTGCTCAAGCCGGCAGGGACCTAAACGAGTCTCCGAATTTCAGGCCGCCGGCATACGGGGCGTGGATTTGTATCTCGCTTCCTTCGGTCCAGCTTAGCAGGGTCAGGACCGGAGTGACCGTTAACGATCCGTCGATGATCCGGTTGCACAGCACTGGCGAGGGCCGCCCGCCATGCCTATTTCAAGCTCGAACGTTGCCACGCCCGCAGAACTTCTCGGATCATCGAACGCGGGGAAATTGGATCATGACCAAAGATTGGATCAAGGATAGCGACCCGATCATCGTGGACGATTATATCGACGACGTGGATCGCGCTGCCAATCCGATGGGCCGGTTTTACAGGCACAATGCCATGCACGCGGGCACGGCCCGGATGGTGCTCGACCAGTTCGGCCGCTGCGCATACTGTGTAAAGCGCGGCTTCTGGAAACCCGACGCCTAATCCTTGTCCGGTCACGGTCGCCGACTTCGGAGAAGTTGGCTACTTGCTTGATGATGGGACGCCGGTTCGCCGCGCTTGTTTAGTCGCCTGAACGGCCGCGCGCTTGGCCTTCGTGCACGGTCGCGCGAAGCCTGTAAGGACTCGTTCACCACGTGCTAACATAACCACTGCGAGTCGGCTGGTTTAACGACCCTTGGAGCGCGGCTCATTCGGATCAATCGCGCTAGCCGAGAGAAGCTGCGCCATGGGTGAGATTTCCGGCACCGTCAGCCTGCGTCCTATACGCATTGGCTTTCTCGTGCGCCCAACGGATTTTACATCCGTCCGTACCATCATGCGGTATTGCACTTGTATTTGGGGCGGCGTCTACAATCCCATAATTCCAGTTTTTCGAAACCCGCCGAAGGAATGGAAGCCAGAACCTTTTGACCGTCTGCGCGGCTTGTCGATAGCGAAGGGATACCTAAAGTTCTTTGAGCCGGACGTTTACGTCGAGGCGGAGAAGGGTTTGTTGGAGTCCGTCGGTCTTGCAGCGACACGTCAAAGATTGGCGATCTATTCGGACGTAATAACCCTCAAAGAATTTCTACAACCGGAACGACACAAGGATTGGTCGGAACCGGCGTTCGGCTTAAGCATCCGGGATTTGCAGGGCCATATCTACCTAACAGAGCAACAATTTGAGCGCCGTGACCGCCGGGAAAATCTGTTGGTCAAACGGGATCGAGGTAGCGCAGTCACAGAAGCGATATTCGGTGCATACCCAACCCAACGGGATGCCGCCTATTTCGCCGCCGACTACAAATCCGTCTTCCGGCCAACTGAGATTGCGCCAACACCGGCGGCTTGGTTGAAGGCCTTTGAGGAGAACGCCGTCACTCCCTTGAGGGTTACACGCTATGGATTAGACGCCCAGCGGTTTTGGCATCATGACGCGCTGATTTACGTCTTTGATCCATCTCGGGCCACGGACCTAATAGACCTTTGGAACTTAAGGCTTGAACCGCATCCAGTTGTGCCGGTGCCGGTGGATTGGTTTGAGCCGCTCGCCGACTCCATTTTCAAAATGATCAAATCGGCGCATCGGCCTATTCAGGGAAATCCTCAGGGATTAATGCATAACGCGACAATTGAATTCGGTCGCTCGATTTCTACAGAGCGCGCGAACGAGCTTATCAAAACGCTAAAACCCGGCCTGCCTCAGGGGGCCGTGATGGTCAAACATTGGCGAAATCGGATTTGGGTCGAATACCATGACGACCACGTGCACCGCGACCGCCGAATGAAGGTGGTTGCCCGCGAGCGAAGCACAAAAATGATCTTTGATGACGGCGGCGATTTGAGCACAAGCTTTCAATCGCTGTCCCCTGATTTTGCGACCCGATACGGAGGACGTAAGCATCGTTGGGTGAATGCCATGAGGCTTCCCGGCTACGGTCCGAACAACATTGCAACGATCCTGCCGTTCAACTTGTTCGATCCCGATTGGCCTCCTGCCCGAATGGGTGGTGACCGTGTTCTTGTTGGTAGTGAGGGATTGATCTTTATCGAACAGTTCAAGGACGCGGAACAGTACGTACAGTTACTCGCATCCGATCAAGCTTTTGTTGGCTGGCTGGAGCGTCAAGGCATCAAGGCGCGCTTTTCCGAACCGGGTCGGATTGCGAAACAGATGCTAGAGAACCTTGGCGGGCTGTGGGGCGTTCATCTCCTTGCCGACATGGAGACGCTTGAACTTCTGAATAAGATGGCGGGCGGCGTGCGAAAACGGTCGAACAAGGACGACACCATTGAAGAAACGTTTGAACTTCGCACCGCGTCTCACAAAGATTGGATTGACCTTATTGAACGCCGGAAACAAAGGCGGCGACTGCCAGAGGTTAAGCTTCAAGACTTCACAAATAAGAACATCATCAGGGTAGGTCTGGAGACAGACTGCCCTCATTGCCGCGCAAAGAATTGGAGTAGCCTGACCGCCGTGGACTATCAACTAACCTGTGACCGCTGCTTGAAGTCTTATGATTTTCCCCAAGCTCGGCTTCGGGAACAGAACAAAAATTTCTATTATCGCGTGGTCGGACCATTCTCGGTGCATGATTATGGTCGCGGGTCGTATACTTCACTGTTGGCGCTTCGCGTAATCAACCGCTTCAATATGTCGATGCATGAGCTAACATTTTCCACTGCGATGAACCTTGCTTTTGACGGCAACGATCCTGAGGTTGACTTTCTCGCGTGGCGCAGGGACGACCATATTGATTACGACGAGCCGCCTCAATTCATAGTCGGGGAAGCGAAATCTGGCGGTAAAGGGCAGCTCATTAAGCCGCGTGATCTTACCCAGCTTAAAGCCGTGGCGAAAAAACTGCCGGGCACCGCAATAGTTATTGCGGTTCTGCGCGATCATTTCCTACCCGTTGAAAAGAGGCTGCTCAAAACATTCGTCCGATGGTGCCGACGGGTGGACTCAGATGGCGAACCAACAAACCCTGTTCTGCTTTTGACTTCGCATGAGCTTCTTTTTGACCACCACATATCTGAGACGTGGAAATCGTTGGGTGACCCGCATCTCAAATTCTCGAACTACGAAACGATCCGCAAGCTGAAAGGTTTTGCGGACGCCACGCAGCAAATTTATCTCGGCTTACCATCCTTCTATGCGGAGAGACGCGCCCTATGGGAGCGCAGAATGGGGAAGAAGCGCAACTCAATAGCGCCAGCGAGCGCGCCCGCGTCATAACTATTAAGAGCTTTGGTCCCATCTAGGGTTTTGCGGGTATAGTGCTTGCATCACGGCGGCATATTCAGAATTGATCCGTGGCAGCAAGGGCAACAGTGCGTGGCTGTCGTTTTTGATCCACATCTCCGAAGTTGTCACCCGCGTCACTTGTCACCCGTAATGGTCACGACAAGATCGGCGATGCAACGCCGCAGCTTCGCGTCCTTTATGCGTGTGTCCGCGACATTTCGGCGGACATTCACGCCGAAGGCTATCGAGGTTATGCGCGGACAGATTACCGCCGGTTCAAGTGGCGGCGGGGAGTTGGCGCTCCTCGCCGCTGCGCGTAATATGCGTCGTCCGCAGATTTTTAGCTGCGCAATTTCGATCTATGGTTAGCAGGTACTTCGCAGCTAAAAACGACGGGAAATAGGTGCTAAGTCGTTGAAATTGCGGGTGTAGCTCAATGGTAGAGCAACAGCCTTCCAAGCTGATGACGAGGGTTCGATTCCCTTCACCCGCTCCATCGATTAATTGTATTTGTTTGCAGTAGGTTATTTAAAACCTGCACGGCGAAAAATGCTGTTAATCGATGGGCCTATACAACGGCCATACAACACTTCGTGCATTTTGCAAGGGAGATGCGGGCCGACGTCTGCTGCGGCGGTGTCAATCGCGGCAGCTTTCCGCGGACACTGGGGAGCGCGGACTTCGGCGCCTTCGGCCGCGCGGTCTTGGACGGCGCGGGTTCATTGCCGGCGCCGCGGCCGCCGTCTTATCCGGTGGCGTTCGATCGACGCCGCTGCCTGACGCGGCTTCTTGTGTCGCTCCGTCCTAGACGCGGGGTTGCTGAAGACGTGAACTCCTTTACGTTGCCTGCACTCGTGCGAGAGATGATCTGCTCGTCACAAGCGTAGAGCCTGCATCCGAATTTATTGATGATCTGACCGTGCAGAACGTAGCGTGATGTGCGCGAACGGCGAGACAATGGCCGTTGGCGGTCGGCGCCGGTTCGGCGGGGTCAGCTTCGGCTGGGCCGGCGCGCTGGCGGCCTGATGCACGACCGGCGCCGAGATGGCGGCCGGCGTTCCGACGATCGCGTCCGCGGTGTATATTCCGCCAAATCCCGCCTAACCCTCTGACTTTCCACAACTCGGGCGTTTGGGCCATTTTCCGGCTTACAAGCGTGGGCACATCTGCCCGGCCCTCCGCGTCAACACGGCGGCCACCGCCCGGCGGCGGCGGGGCTCACCCCTCTCGCCGCCGCGGCCCGGACCGTCAATGAGGGCAGCTTCGGGCGGCGTCCGGGCAGTCGGGACCCGGTTTTACGACCAAACTGCTTACAGGGAGCTATCCGGGCCAATAGAGGCCCCGGGGGTGGTAGCCCAGCCGCTGCAGGCGGGCGGCAGTCCGCGCCAACTGCACCAGATCCGGGGATCGATTCCGAGCGCATAGGGTAGGGGTGGTCATTCCCTCTCCGCTGCTATGGGGGGGAGCAGTCATGCCCCTGACCAAGGGGGTAGCCCGCTATGCGAAACCTAGGCCAACGACGCTTTGCTCGGTTTTGGGCCGAGGAGATGATCAGGGACACCTGCCGGTACATTCGAAATGAAGGCTGGGATGCCGTCAGGCGGGGGGAGATGGGCTACGTCACCAAGAGGATCGCGACGCTTGAGGTTATCGTTGGCTTGCCCGCCTGCGACCGCGAAAGGCTTCGGCAGGAAATCCGCCGTGAAATGGATAGCGCGCGTAAGGGAGTGCGGGCCTGCGCAGTACTAGTGACCACCCTCGAAGCGGCTCATCACTGGCGGAGGCTTCGCTTAGCCTCCTAGGAGCCTTTATCGCGCCGGCCTGAGCCCCGATTCCCACCGCCTAGGGTAGGGGCTGCTTCGATCCTTCGACCTTCCCAAAGGAGAACGCGATGTACGACAGCACGCAGGTCCGCAGATGCAGCAAATGCCGGATACCCAAGCCGTTGACGCCGGAAAACTTTGGGCAACGCAATGCTGGGGTACCGCGCGGCCGGTGTCGAGAATGTGAGAAGGAACGTTGTAGGCAGTACGGCCTTCGACATGATCGGTCTGGCCGAGATGCGAAGAGGCGTCAACTCGATCAGGGTGTTAAATACTCCGACCAACAGAAGAAGACCATGTACGCGCGTCAGCATGGCATGTGTCTATTATGCGCGAAGCCGCTGCTCCGCATTGACGATTGCTCGGTGGATCACATGATTCCGGTGACGAGGGGCGGCGGTGGAGGCGCGAACCTTCATCTCGTCCATAAACTCTGCAACACCGACAAGCACAACAAGACTGTAGAAGAGCACTGGAAATGGCGGGTCGATTCCGGCTTTGATTCGATGCCAATTGGCAAACAGCTGCTTGCTATGCAGGTGAAAGACGTTCCGTAACGCTCCACTTCTTATTATCGCGGTACTAGTTGGTGCAGTCGGCCGCGTTACCGATGTTTCGAGTCCCGAAGCATTTTCTCGCAAGTGAGGGCCAATTTTGTTTCGAATTTTGAACCATTAGCTGGCTGACGACGGTTCGAATCTCGAAGCAACGATGCACCGCACACTAGCCGCCATCAGTCGCCATTCGCATTCCTATAGGATTTGTGATTGGTGATGATGCGGTTCTGCCGCTCTCGCGTTGCAATTTGCTCCGCTGGGCCCATGCCGGGTTCCGGCGGTGCTTCGTCTCAAGGAGGTCAAATGAAGGTACCTAGTTCGCTTGGCGCGGCGATTGAGGCGGCGGTTGCCCACGACACGCGGTTTTCACAACACCGGGAGCCGGTCCAGTATCTCTGCTGCTTTCGAACTTCCGGAGGGCGGGTTTTTGCGTATGAACGCGTGACCAAGACTCAGATAACTCTTTGGCTTCCCGAGGACGCTGCGGTTCGTGCGGTCGCAGAAAAGCAAGGCGTCAAAATTAGCAAATGTGTGCCGTTCCTGAATGGTGCAAAACCCAAGCGCTACGGCCGTCTATCGTCGCTAAAGGCCGTCCCGGAATTGCGCGACGCCGTCCTACACCGGATTGCTGTCACTTCGGTAGGGCAGGCGATTGCGGTCATCGAAGCCCTAGCATGATGACAGCCGAGTTTAGCAAATTTGCTAATCTTCTGATGAACGCGGCCGAGGCTGATCTAGCGGCTGACGTTACGCTCGGTGGCCGCCTATTGCTCGGCCAGTCCGGAGAACTGACGGTATGCTACGCGCCGTTCGATTACATACAACGGAGCGCCCGGCTTGTGATCGTTGGAATAACGCCGGGCGCACAACAGGCTCGCAATGCCCTTGTCGAGGTGCGTCGCCAACTCCTCGCTGGGGCAGACCACGACACCGCACTCCGTGCGGCTAAGGTATTTGCCAGCTTCTCTGGCTCGATGCGGGCTAACCTCGTTGCGATGCTTGATCACGTAGGGCTGAACCGTTGGTTAGGAGTGGTTAGTACCACGGAGGTATGGAGCGCGCGAACTGATCTTGTGCACTTTACCAGCGCGCTTCGCTACCCTGTCTATCTTAACGGTGGGAACTACTCTGGCTCCCCTTCAATGACGGCAACTCCGCTATTGCGCGATTTGCTGGCCCGTTGTCTCGGAGAAGAAGTCGAGGCCCTTCCTAACGCAGTTTGGGTTCCGCTCGGACCAAAAGCGACAGAAGGAATAATGTGGCTCATCCAACAGGGATTGATATCGTCCGAGCGAGTGTTGGTAGGCCTGCCACATCCGAGCGGAGCAAACGCCGAGCGGGTTGCGTACTTTCTGGGCCGCAAGGAGCGTGCCTCGCTCTCGGCGAAGACAGCACCAGAGAAATTAGATTTGGCCCGCGCGCGCCTGACAGCGCAGATTGCGGCCTTGTGATTCTACCAGACACACAAAAGAGCAGGAGTTATCATGACCGTATTGATTGATCAGACCAATATCGCGATGCCGAAATTCGAAGATGGCGACGCGGGAATTATTCTCAAAGCCGACGGCACGTTTCGCGTGTGGAACACGATCAAAGATCCAACGCATCCGACCGAGGCGCAGCTTAACCAAGGTAGGATTTTGCTGGCGTTCTCGGCAGCTCTCCAGTTGCCGCAGATCATGGATGTGCTTTTAACTGTTGCCAACGACCCGGCAGTTTTTAATGAGACGGTTGATATAGGGCGCAAACACTAGGATCGGCAATGATAACCGATGCAACTCGCTTTCGTAGGCTTCGCAGCGTCCTTAAAACGCTGATAAGCCTCAACGAGAACGCCGCTGATCTAAGCGACCAGCTACAGGTGCTCAAGGAGCGCGCCAAATCAGCGCTGTATGACACGAACCTAGGTCGCGGCAACTCGCCTCACCTCAAGATTGCGCGGCAGCATTCCGCGGCAAAGAACCGCCAAACTGGCAAGATAACCGAAAAGCGTATTCGCCCGATTATCAAGCAGTTGCGCGCTGAGGGTTTCGATACTTACGAAGCGCTCGCCGTCGAACTATTGAAACGCGGCATTAAGCCGGCCCGCGCGAAAACGTGGGGCAAAAGCACCGTCCGCAACATCGAGATCCGACACCTCGATGAATAATTGACTGCTCCACTGAATCCGGCTCAGCGCAAATCGGCTAGGCATCCGGTTTCCAATTGCCGAGCTTAACGCAGTAAGCACAGCGACCTAACTCGTCGAGCACCATCGGGGCGCGGCAAATAAAGTCGCGCAAAGGGGGGCCGCGAAGCGCCGAGCATTGTGAGGAAGCATACCGTTTGGCGAGCGATGTAAAAGGCAAAATCGTACTGCTCGACGACGTTTGCACGTCGGGCGGCCACATCATCGGGGCCTATCGAAAACTACATGCGCCGCATAAGCGGGAGGTAGTTTTGGCATGTGCCTTCGGCCGTTCGACCAAGGAACAGATGAGCGCGCCGGTAGGACCACGCGAAGAAATATTAGATGTGAGCAGGCATGATGAATTTGAAGCGTAGTACAGGGGCGGTTAGAACTGTCGCAAGGCGCGCCGGCTGGGCCGGCGACCCCGCGACGGCGTCCGCGGCCGAGATCGTCGGCCGTTTCGGCGTCTTGGGCTTGGTCGTCGGCGTCACCGCTGGCCTTTCGTCTGATGCCTGTCCGGTGCCCCCGGCGTCGGCTGGGGAGCCGCGTGGGGTGGCCGCGGACCGCCCGCGCCACCGCCGACAGCCGCCTCATGTTGTCGGCCGAGGCTGCTGACATTCAGTATTCCTCCGCCAGCATGATGGTGAGCACTCGGCAGGTGCGTGCTGGATCGGCGGGATCTTCTGAGCCGTAGCGGCAATTAAGATCGTAGTAGTCGATTTTCCAGAACAACTTTGTTCCGTGCAAGTTGAGGCAGCCAAAATCATGTTCGCCGTACGGGTCGTTATTAGCGCCGAAATCGCTAAAGAGGCGAACCTTAGTCAGTGCGAGATGCTTAGCCGCGCTGGATTGTCCACTAGAATGCGCCGGCGCGCTTCATCATCCGGCACCCAATCAAGTAGCAGATCGAGAAACTCGGTTGAGTTCGGTATCCGCCCGGCAAGATTCGCGTGCGGCCAGTCGGTGCCCCACAGCAGCCGGTCCGGCCGTGCCGCGACCAGCGCGTGGGCGAGCGGGATGACTTCCGGATAGGGCGGCTGCTGCTGCGAGGCATGGTAGCCCGCCGATAGCTTGATCCAGCAGCGCCCGGTGTTGAGCAATCTCAGCAAAGCTTGAAAGGCCGGTTGCCCGGTTCCTTGAGCGGCCTGGATGTCGCCCATATGATCGATGACGAAATCACAGCGCAGCTTTTCGAGGCGGGGCGCCAGTTCGAACAAGTGAGTGGGCGCCAGCATCAGCTGAATGTGCCACCCCAGTGCTGCGAGGCGCTCGGCGTAGCGCTCTAACTCCGCGAGCGGCAGGCTTCCAGGCTGCGTCGGGATGAACCGCACGGCGCGTGCGCCGGCACGATAAAGATCGTCAAGCTCGCGATCGGTCATTGCCGGTGGAACGACGACGACCACGCGTGTCGGAATGTCCATCTCGCGCGCCGCATCGAGCTGCCGGCGATTGTCAATGCCGTAACTGCTGGGCTGCACCAGCACCGCCCGTGACAGTCCGAGCGTCCGGTGCAAATGCAGATAGGACTCAACCGAAGCATCCGGCGGCGTAAAGCGCCGATCCGCCACGAGCGGATAGGTTTTGTCCGGCCCGAAGATGTGAAAATGCGTGTCGGTCGCGCCGGGCGGTGGCTTAAATCGGGGCGGCCGCGGATTGGCATCGGGTTGCTGGCACTTCGGTATCATTGGCCGCAAGCTCAGAAGCCATACAGCGCCGCCGGATTGTCGACCAGGATCCGGTTGCGCGTCGCCTCATCCGGCACCCAGTCGGCCAGGAGATCGAGAAGATCGGTCGTGTTCGGCATCGGCCGCTTGATGAAAACGTGCGGCCAATCGCTCGCCCACACTATCCGGTCCGGGCGCGCCGCCACGAGTTGCGTCACAAAAGGCTTGAGCTCGGGATAGGGCGGCGCTTGCTCGGACAGGCGGTAGCCGCCCGACAGTTTCACCCAGTGGCCCTGTCGCACCAGGCGCAGCACAGCCTGGAATACCGGCTGATCGAGACCGGCACCCGGCTTGAACATGCCGATGTGGTCGATGACGGCGGGGCAAGCGAGTTTCTCGAGGCGCGGTGCGATGTCCAGCAGTTGCGGGCCCTTGGCGAGCAACTGGATGTGCCAGCCGAGCTCCTTGGCCCTACCTCCCCACCGCTCAAGGTCCGCAAGGGGGAGCCCGCCTGGATGCGCGAGGACGTAGCGTAGTCCGCGCGCGCCCTGCTGGTGAAGCACCGCGAGTTCCTGGTCGGACGTCTCACGTCGAGCGACAATTACGGCGCGCGTCAGAATACCTATTTCCTTGGCTCCTTCGAGCTGCGCGCGATTGTCTTCACCATAGACGCTCGGCTGGATCACCACCGCCCGCTGGATTCCCAATGTGTCGAAAAGCTGCCGCGCCATCGCCGGCGTAATGAGAGGCGGCGTGTATTCGCGCAGCGCCACCAGAGGATACCGTTCTTGCGACCCGAACAGATGGAAATGGGTGTCGGTCGCGCCGGCCGGCATCCTGATGCGCGGCGGACGCGGATGCAGATCCGGCCCCTGACATAGTTCAGCGAATTCGCCCATCCTTAGGTCACCCATTTACGGCGCGGCAGCAGAGCCGCAGATGCACGCGCTTGATTGTTCTCTGGCTTCAGCTTCCTTCAGCACCCGCTAGGCCACGAAGGAATTTGGCGCGGCTTGTCGCGGCCTCCAGCAGCAGGCCATGATCGCTGCCGGCGAGCACCATCCGCACCCCCATCCCGATATAGCGGCTCAGCCCTCCCTGATCGTAGACGCCCCCCATCGCGAAGACCTTGTTGTGTCGGCGGCAGGCCTCGCCGACCTGCCGATAGGCGTCCTGCACGCGTTCGTGGCCCACCTGCCCGGCGATGCCCATTTCCAGCGAGAGATCGTTGGTGCCGATGAGCAGCGCGTCGATCCCTTCGACGGCCGCAATCGATTCGACATTTTCAACGGCCTGCGGTGTCTCGATCATCGGGATCAGCAGAAGTTCCGTATTAAGAGTCCGCTGCATCTCAAGCGCGGCCGGCGGGCGGAACGCGAACTGCGCGGAAGGCCCTCCAGTGCTGCGATGGCCCATCGGATGAAATCGGAACGCCTCGACCAGCCCGCGCGCTTCGTCCGCCGTATCGACATGCGGGACGACGATTCCCAGTGCGCCGTTGTCCAGCGCCCGGGTGCCTTCATCGATGGCGCCGCGGCAGACGCGCACGAGCGGCGCAATGCCGGTCGGCAGCGCCGCGAGACAGAGCTGCGAGATCTCCTGCGTGGAGATTGCGCCGTGCTCGGAATCGATGAACAGCCAGTCGTAACCGGCAGCTTTTGCTAGCAGCGGCACAGCCGCGCCACGCAGTTGGTGCACGCCGAATCCGAGCGTCAAACGGCCGCTGCGGATCCGCTGAAGAGCTTCAATTGCAAGTAATGTCATCAGGCTACCTCATCCGCGAAACAACCATGTGTCAACACTCGACCAGCCACGGTGACGCAATTCAGCATGTCACCGTGTGGCGATCAGTTGTCTCCCAGTAAATGCGGAATAACATGGGTGAACCACGGCACGAAAGCCACGGCAAGGACGCCCGCGATCAGCACCGCGAGATAAGGCAGCATGGTCTTGGAGGTGGCCTCCACGTCGGCTTCCGATACGGCGCACGATATGTAAAAACAGATTCCGATCGGCGGGATGAAGATGCCGATGCCCATCGCCAACAGAATCACCATCGCATAGTGGATGCTGTCGATCCCCAGTTGGGTCGCGATGGGCAGCAGCAGCGGCCCCAGAATGATCAGCACCGGCAAACCTTCGAGCAGCGAGCCGACCGTAATCAGCAGCACCAGCGAACCGATCAGGAACAGCGTTGGGCTGTCGCCCCCCAGGTGCAGCACTTGGATCAGCACGGCTGGCAGATTCGCTGCCGTCAATGTCCAGGCGAACGAGCCGGCTGAAGCGATGATGAACAACACCATGCCGGCGAGCAATCCGCAGTCGACGGCAATAGTGAAAAAGCTGCTAAACCCGATGCTCCGATAGATGATTATCGACAGGGCGATACCGTAAGTGACGGCGACGGCCGAAACCTCTGTTGGCGTTGCATAGCCGAATTTAATTCCCACGATCATGATCACCGGCATGATCAGAGGAAGAACGGCGCCGCCGCTCGCTTTCAGCAGTTCGGAAAGACTGGCGCGCGGCGCGCGCGGGGTGTCGCGCCACCAGGCGAAGAAATAAATCGAAACCATCAGGAAGAATGCGATAACCGCTGCGGGCAGCAGGCCGGCGATGAACAGCGTGCCGATCGAAATCGGCGTGACCGACCCCAGCACCAGCATGGCGATGCTGGGCGGGATGGTTTCCGACATGGCGCCAGCGGCCGACAACACTGCGGCGCCTTCCTCGGCCCGGTATCCTTGACGCTTGAGCTCGCCACGCATCACCGAGCCGACCGCGACCACGTCGGCCGCCTTGGAGCCAGAGATACCAGACACGAGATAGATCGTGACCACCACGACCTGCAAGAGCCCACCGCGCAAATGGCCGACCAAGGCCATGGCAAACCGCACCAGGCGCTCGCTGATGCCGCCCTTCTCCATGATCAACCCTGCCCAGATGAAAAACGGGAGCGTGAGCAGAATGAAGTGACTGGTCCCGTCCACAGTGTTTTGCGCGGCCGCGATCAGCGGCGCGGCACCGGTGATCTGCAGGAACAGTAAGGAACCGAGCAGCATCGAGAAGGCGACCGGAAGCCCGAGCAGCACGGCGACAAAGAACAACGGCAGCATGATGACGAGCGCGGTCGAATTGTCTGGGCGCGCAATCGGAAGCATGCCGATGGCGGTTACGGCTACAATCAGCGCGACGACAGCGGGGACGACCGCGAAGGTGACGCGCTCGGGATGATGGAAAATCAGTCGTTCGGTCGAAAACAGCGCGATCATGACGAGGCCGACGTTGAACGGCAGCACAATCCAAGCGGTGCTGATTTGCAGGATCGGCGTGAGCGCCGTCAACGACACGGTGAAGAGATCGAACGAGACGTAAAGCGTGACGAGCGCCATGCACAGGATGAAGGCGTCAACGGCAACCGCGGTTGCTTCGCGCGCCCGCTCGTAAAAAAATCGTGTGACGAACTGGATTGCGGTGTGGTGGCCAGCGCGGTAGGCGAGTGCGCCGCCGAGAAACGCGAGCGTGGTCAGGCAAAGCTTGGAGGCCTCCTCGGACCAAAGCAGCGATTGCGAGAACAGGAAGCGGATCGTGACGTCGGTTATGACGACGCCAAGTTCGCTCAGCAGCGCCACTACAACAACAATCCGCGCCGTGGAGTCGATGCCATTGAGCGTGCGACGGATACCGATAGCCAGCCGCTCGCGCCGCCAGATCATGCCGGGCCCCCTTAGGAGCGCGGCTGCGCTCGATATGTCGCCTTCTCTTGCAGCATCCACGTGGTGCGGCCCTGGTCTAGCGGTCAGGCGCTCTCGACCTGCTTGATCACCGTATCGAAGAGATCTGGGCCTATGATGCTGCGGAACTGCGTGTACACACCCTGCGTCGCCTTGCGGTAGGCGGGGCGATCGACGTCGACAAAGGTGAGGCCCTTCTGCTTGAGGAACGCCGTGGTCTCTGTGGTCTTCTCTACCATTGACTTGCGCCAGTCGGGTTTAATCTCGGTCGCGGCTTCGCGCAGGCTTGCCTGCAAGTTCGCCGGCAGCGAATTGAATTTGCGCTTGCTCACCATCAGCACGCCTGCATTGTAGACGTGATTGGTGAGGTTGATGACCTTGACGACTTCGTAGTGCTTGGCAGCCGGCAGCGAAATGATTGGCGTTTCTATCGCCTCGATGGTGCGTTGCGACAGTGCCAAATAGATCTCGCTGAGGTCGATGGCGATCGGATTGGCTCCGAGTTCGCGATACGTGGCCGAGAAGATAGGCCCGGGCTGTACGCGGATTTTCAGGCCCTTCATGTCTTTCGGCTCAGCCACCTTGCGGTCGATGGTCGAGGTGACGCGCCAGCCCCAATGGCCATACGTGAGGGCATAGATGCCTTTCGATGGCATCAGATTCGCGAGCTGCGTGCCGACTGGGCCGTCTAGCACCTTTTCGCCGCTTGCGAGATCCGGGAACAGGAACGGCAGGTCCATGACCTGGAATTGTGGGAACAGGGTATCGATGAAGCCGGATGTGTGGGCGCAGAGATCGATGATGCCAGTCTGCAGTCCGGTGAGAATATTAAGCTGACTGCCGAGCTCGCCGGTACCGTAGACCTGCACCTCGATGGCGCCATTGCTCTTCTTTTTTACGTTGTCGGCGAACCGCAATAACACTTGGTAGAGCGGGTGGTTGCGGGTGTCGGCCATAGTCAATTTGAGGACATGTGCCGGCGTCTGCGCAAAGCCCTCGCGGGCGAGATAGGGCAACGCGACCGCCTGAGTCGCGCCTACGGCTGCAGTCTTGAGAAGTGTCCGTCGGTTAATCATCGTTTCTCTCCCGTCTGGCTTAAGTTTGCGGCTTATTAACAAGTGTAACTCTGCCGGTAGGCCGAACGCCACCATTGGATAGATTTAAAGTCTCGGATCGAGCGCGCGTCACTCAATTAGAACCTCTTCGCGGCTTGATATAAATCAAAACGAGGGCTGCCTACGATCCAGCTAGGGCCTGTCTTCAGTTGAGCAGGATCATAGCGGCGGCCATCTGCACTCCGGCGAGAAAATTTCGGGCGAGTTTGTCATAACGTGTGGCGATGGCACGGAAGTGTTTGAGCTGATTGAAGAAGCGTTCGACAAGGTTGCGTTCGCAGTAGAGCGCAAAATCGCATGCTCGCGGGGTTTTGCGGTTGGCTTTGGGCGGGATGACCGGAGTGATTCCCCGCTGGTTGAGGGTGTCGATGAATGGGTCTGCGTCATACGCCTTGTCGGCAAGCAATGCGTCTGGATCGGCGCTTGTCGATCAGCGGCTCGGCGCAAGCAAGATCATGAGCTTGGCCTGGCGTGAGCATCAACGCGACGGGATTGCCCAAGGCATCGACGAGCGCGTGAATTTTGGTGGTCAGTCCACCGCGCGATCGGCCGATCGCTTGCGGGCCGTTTTTTTTCGCGCGCCGGCGCTGTGCTGATGAGCGCGCACGATGGTGGCATCGATCATCATGTATTCGTTGTCGTGATCGCTTGCCAACAGCTTGAAAATGCGCTCGAAAACGCCGCTTTTCGCCCATCGACTGAAGCGCTGGTACACGATCTTCCAGTCGCCGAAACGCGCAGGCAGGTCACGCCAGGGGATTCCCGTTCGATACCTGTAAAGAATGGCTTCGATGAACAACCGGTTGTCCGCTGCATTGCCGCCGACATGGCCTTCACGGCCGGGCAAAAAATCCTTGATCCGCTCCCATTGGTCGTCTCGCAATCCAAAGCGCTGCATGGGTCGGCCCTCCGCAAAGCCGACCTCGCATCAATCACTCGACAACTGATTTGGGAATCCCCAACGTACCGGCGGCGCTACAAAATAGAACGGTGTTCCGCGTTTGATTCTGATCCGTTCTCGTGCAAAGCCCGCCTAACTGAAGACAGGCCCTAGCTAGTCCATGGAAATTGTCATCACCGGTTTGTGCGTTTATGAACAGTGAGAGCCTTTCAGCAATCGATCTTATCACCCAGAATCCTTTCGATTTTTGAATAGGGGTCATCGTTGATTGCGGCGTAGCGCGCGCGGTCTGCGTCGGTGAGCCATGTGGTGAGGGCGTGCGTAAAGCTCGGCCGTTCACGGATGCGCGCACACCAGGCTTCGACCCGCGGACGCTTGCCGACCCACAATTTGTCGAGCCCCAGCGCCTCAGCGCGGAAGACGTAGGGTGTTGCCGCCGCATCGGCGAGCGAATAGATGCGACCGGCAAGATAGGGCGCAGCGGCAAGCGCTGCCTCCATCTCGCCGATATATTTGTCGTAGGCGCGCACCGCAGCTGGGACGTGCGGCGCGTTAAGGCCCTGTTCGACAGATAGTCGCTGGCGCTCACGATAGGTCACATTAGGCATCGCTGCGAAATATGCGTCACGCTCTGATTGAGTTTTTTTGGCGAATACCGGCGGAAAGATAATGGCGAAAGTCAACGTCGAGCAGGCCGCATGCAGATAATCGTCGATCTTCTTCATCCACAGCCGCGCGATAGCGCGCGCGTAAGGATTGGAAGGCATCAGCGGCGGATCCGCAAAGACCTCGTCAAGATATTCAATTATTAAGGTGGATTCGACTACCACCTTGCCGTCGTGAATCAGAGTCGGCACTACGTGGCTGGGATTGAGTTTGACATATTCCGGCTCGTGCTGCTCGCCCTCCCGAAGATTGAGCAGCTTGCCATCATACGCGAGCCCTTTCTCATCGAGCGTCAATCGTACTTTGATTGCACAGACCGAGGTCGTGCTGTGATAAAGATAGAGCATTGATAGACGGGCCAACGGATACAGGCGGCGGATTATTTTTTAACGGCGCCTTGCTCAATCTCTTTGTGATCGGGCATGACGTCTTCCTTGTCGAGCTTTGCCAAAGACTCCAAGGCGAGATGGTACATAACCTCTTGCTCCATCCATTTCTTCAGCGGTTGGATGAGCGTGATGCGGGTATAGCGCAACAGAAGATCGTTCTTCTGCGCTAACTGCTCGGCCAATTCCCAGGCGCGCGGCAGGAGTTTCTCGCGCGGCATCAGCTCGGCAACCAGGCCGAGCTCTTTTGCCTCCTGTGCCCCGATTATCTGCCCAGTCAGCATGAAATAACGAGCGCGATTGATGCCTAGCAACATGGTGTAGACGATGCCGATGCCGTCGCCCGGGGTCTGGCTCGCCAGTTTGAAATGCGCTGTATCCTCGAACGAGCAATCCTCGGCGCCGATCACAATGTCGCACATCAACGGCAGTTCGGAATGCCTCATCGCCGGCCCATTAACGACCGCAATCATCGGCACTTCGATGTCGAGCATGCGCGTCATGAGCCTGTGGGCGTTCCAGTGAATCGTGTCCAGGAGATTGGCGGTGATGTGATGCGATACCTCGCGATAGAACGAATAGCCTGGCTCCGCACGGGGTCCGCTGAACTCGTTGCCGATACCCGTCATAATGACAATTCGATTTTCGCGGTCGGCGCCAATCTGGGTGAATGCGTCGACTAACTCGGCCTGAATGGTGGGTCCCCAGCGCACCGGCGCGCCACCGGTGTGCAGGGTCATCTGAAGAATGCCGTTTTTGCGCTCAAGTTTAATCTCTGAGTACTTGCCCGAATATTCGTCAAAGCGGGACATAGCGGAGCGTCCTGTAATGGGTTGGAAGGCGAAGTGGAAGCCGGAAGTAAACTCACTTTTGAACGAGGTTTGCCTTTTCAAGCACGGCCGACCACGTTTTGATCTCGGTGGACAGCTCGCTACGGAACTGGGCGCCGGGGGTACTGGTGGGCTCGAAGCCGAGTTTAGTGAGCTTCTCCTTGATGTCGGGCATGGCAGCGACCTGCAGGATCACCTGTTCAAGCCGATCGACGACCGCTTTCGACGTCTTTGGCGGCACGAAGAAGCCGGTCCAGGCTGTCGCGACAATCGTTGGAAAACCCAACTCCGCTGCGGTCGGAACCTGTGGCAGAGCGGCGGAGCGCTGGGCGCTCGTCACCGCAATTCCCTTGACTTTGCCGGCGGTCACGAGCGGCGCGGCGGGTGGCAAGGTTACCGATGCAATGTCGATTTGGTTCGCCATGACCGCCGTCAGCGCAGGCGCGGCGCCCTGGAACGGCACATGTTGCATCTTTACGCCTGGCAGGGTCGACAAGAGCTGCTCGATCACCAGATGCGGAATCGAGCCTGAACCGGGTGTGCCGTAATTGAGCGGACGCTTGCGTGCCAATGCGATCAGGTCACTCAAGGAGTTTATCGGCAGTTCGGGCGAAGAGACTATGATAATCGCTTGCGGCGCTACGCTCGCGACCGCTTGCAAGTCGCGCTCGACGACCAGACCCGTTTTCGGATTCATCAGGCTGTAGATGACCATCGAATTAGAGTTGACGAGGACGGTATAGCCGTCGGGCGTTTCCGCCGAGATCTGTTTGCCGGCGATGCCGCCAGCAGCGCCACCATGATTCATGACCACCACCGGCTGACCAAAAATACCCGACATCTTGTCGGCGAACATGCGCGCGACTGCGTCGACGCCGCCTCCGGGCGGAAAGCCAACGACGATGCGCACCGTGCGCGAGGGAAACGGCTTATCCTGCGCGGCCGCCGGAGCAAGTCCGCCGAACAATGCGCAGACAAGAAGGATCAGAATCGTCCAGGCATTCAACAATGTTGAATGCGGCCACCGTTCATCGGCACGGCGACTAGTTTGCGAGCATCCGCTGAGATTGGAAATGGCCGTGCTTCCTCCACGATGGGCGCGTGTGTTGGCGTTCTTCTTTCGGCGCGTTGTTTGGCGGCACGCGAGCCCGATTGTTAGCGCCTTTTCAGGTTGCCCAGAAGGTCGTTTTAAGCGCGGATGGCTGCCATGCGAAGCGTACGTCGGCAGCATTTACTCGCTCGAGGCGGGCTCAATTCGTGCGCGGCATTCGCCAAATCCAATCGGCACAAAGCCTTTGCGGTTGGCGCGAGCGTGAAAGGCCACCTCGTCACCGTCTTCGAGCCAGGCTCGTGTTTCGCCGTTCGGTAGGCTGATAGGGTCTTTGCCGCCGGACGTGAGCTCCAGCATGCAGGCGCGGCTTTCGTCGGTTGGACCAGACGTCGTCCCGGTTCCAAACAGATCGCCCGGCCGCAGGTTGCAGCCATTGGAGGCGTGGTGTGCCACCATTTGTGCCGCGGTCCAATAAAGCGTGCTCAGATTGGTACGGGTGATCTGCACGGGGGCTACCCGTTGTGAACGCATAGCAGCGGTTTAAATCGTGGCGCTCAACGCGATGTCAAATCCGCCTGTCTCTTGATCGGTAGTGTCCTGCAAATACGCCAGCGGTGCCGGATCGTCCTTCGCGCGGGCAGCGGCTGCCACGCGGAACGGAGCAAGCGCCTCAGACGTCACGATCCACGGCGAGATTGTTGTGCAGAAGCTCTTGCCGAGGAAGGGACCGAGCGGGAAACTTTCCCAACGTTGAATATCGCGCGACGACCAATCGTTCAGCAGGCACAATCCAAAAATATGCTCGGGCGCCGCGCGGAGCGGAATGGACGTTCCCAGCGCATTGCCGGCGCCGATATAAATTCCGGCTTCGAGTTCATAATCTAACGCGCGAGTGGGTGCGAATAGCACTTCACCATCACTATGTCTTCGTTGGCCGCGCGGCCGAATGACGGGTGCACCGCTCACAACGACGGAACTGGCTCGGCCGTTATAGGCCATAGGTAAATGGTTGAACGCCGGCGGAAGTGGACTGCCTGGACGCACAATTCGGCCGACGCGGGAGACGTGATCAATTGAGGTAAAGAAATCAGTGAAGCCGCCGACCACGGTCGGTAGCATGCAAGTCGCCTGTTGCATCGGCACAAGCAGGTCCGGCGCCAGTTTTTCGATGCGCTCCCGGTCCGGTCCGTCGGCGCGCAATAAATTGAACAGGTTGTGCCGCAATGTGGAAATTTGGCGCGGCGGCATAGCCAAAAGTGCATTGAGTGCTGTTGCAGATGCTGCGTGTGCCGCCGCTCGCGTCTCGGCCGAAAAAAGGCCGGCGTCGAGCGCAGCTTTCAAGTCTAAAATCATGTCGCCGATAGCGACGCCGCCACGCGGCTCTCGACCCTGCGCCCGAAAAACCCCGAACGGTAGATTTTGAATAGGAAAGTCGCAGCCGCTTTCGTTGGCTGCTTTGACCCAGCTCCGACGTGCCGGATCGTGCGTTTCGTTCACGCTCGCCATTTTTCTTAGCACCGATCAGGCGCTGAGTTGCGGCTCGGCGCGGAAATTGTAGATGCGTTTCCAGTCGTCGACCGCCGCGCGCTGCGGGCGCTGGTAGAGCAAGCGCTGGCTCGCGCCCATGCCGATGCTCTTGTTGAGGTCGGCCATCGCCTCCGTTGTTTTGAGCAGCACGGCGTTGCAGTCCATGATCAGCGCGCCGTCGACTTCCTTGAGGTTTTCGCGGCGGATGATCGCGTTGACCGTGGCGCAGGCGGCGAGGATCACTTCGGCGCCCTGTTTAACGAGGCGACGTGATTCACTGATGAACCGCTCGCGCATCTCGCCCGGGCTAGAGAATCCATTCTGCACCTCGTTGAAGTCGATGCCGAGGTCTCCGAACGGAATATGACGCGAGCTCAAGCCGTATTCAAAAGCCTTGCGGTCGTAATACTGCGATTGCTTTGCGTGGAAGGCGACGCCGGAAAACTTGTAGCCGTACATGCAGGCCGCCAGCATTGACGTCTCGCCCAGACCGAACACCGGAATCGACAGCATTTCGCGCGCTTCCTGCATCGCCGGATCGAGGAAGCAGCCGATGGCGATGGCGTCGTAGCCTTTCTCGCCGGCCTGGATCATCTTGTTGAGCACGCCGCCAGGCGCAAAACTGTTCATGGCGACAATCGCGTTGTAGTGCAGGTCCATCGAGCCGTCGTCGACACCGTTGATATGGATTTCGGTATCCGGCCGCTTGATGGCGTCAAGATTCGCCGCGAGCGTGTTCCGATAATCGTGCAGCTTGTGGATCGGCGTGCTGCTCTGCCACCAGATCTTCATGTTTCATTCCTCGCCTGTTTTTGAGTTCACGAAATTGCCGTCAGGGTTTGCGTGGTCGATCGGCCGCATAGGGGCGGGCGTCGGGATTGGTCCGCACATAGCGCAGGATCATATCGAGAATATGATTTTCCCGCTGCCGCAGCCGTTGTGGATTCATCACGTCGAGATGGAACAGCGCGTGCAACGTGTGCTGGTGCGCGACATAATAGGCGGACAAGCTGGAAATGGAGATGTAGAGATCGATCGCGTCGATGCCCGGCCGGAAGATGCCTTGCTCGACGCCCTTCTGCAGCAGATCGTTCAGGGTCTCGACGAGTTGCTGATACATCTCGCCGATGAGCTTCGATCGCTTGACGTGTTTGCCGCCGTGGAAATTCTCGCTCGCCAGTAATTTTCCGTATTCGGGATGCTCGACCCAGATCGACATCAAGAGATGCACGAGCTCGCGCACGCCCGTCTCGGGATCCATCTGGCGTGCCAGGAAGTCGCGCTGGCGCTCGCGGATAGTCTGGTAGGTCGCCTCGAGCGCGGCCGTGAACAGGCGGTCTTTGTTGCCGATGTGGTGATAGAGCAAAGTCTTGTTGATGCCCGAACGCCGCGCGACTTCGTCGACGCGCGCGCCATCCAGCCCCTTGAGGGCGAATTCGGTGATGGCGGCCTTGAGGATCTTCTCTTTGGACAGAGCCGCCGTGCGGCGCACCCGCTTGCGCGGTGACTTCTTGGTCACTCGTTCCCTCATCCAATCATATTGCAATAGACCAACTAGTTAGTCTATAGCTGCTGGAGCGGAAATGCCCGCGCCATCCTTGCGGAGACCACGTCCATGAAGCCTGTGCGTACGGCGCTGTTTGCTCCCGGGATCAAGGAGCGGGTGATGAGCAAGGCGCTGGAGAGCGGCGCCGATGCGGTCATTCTCGATCTTGAGGATTCGGTGCCGCTGGCGTCCAAGGCCGAGGCCCGTGCGCTGGTCGCCAAGGCCATCGCCGCCGCGACCGCATCGCCGTCGCGGCCAATGATTTATGTCCGTGTGAACGCCGCGACCACCGGGCTTCTGTTCGACGATCTCGCTGCCGTGGTGCGGCCCGGGCTCGATGCGGTCCTGCTGTCCAAGGCGGAAAGCGTCGAGGACGTGCAGCAGACCGCCGCGGCGGTCGAACGCCACGAAGCGCAGCGCTGCATAAAGCAAGGCTCGGTCGAGATTATTCTACAGATCGAAAACGCGCTCGGCGTCTACAATTGTTTCAACCTGATCAAGGCGTCGCCGCGTGTCGCGGCGACCTGCTTCGGCAGCGCGCGCGACGGCGATCTGCAAAGCGATCTCGGTTGTTCCTGGTCAATCGAGGGCACCGAGCTGCTCTATGCGCGCTCCAAGGTGTTGCTGGATACCCGCGCCGCCGGTAGTCACGTCCTTCCACTCGACGGCGTGTTCAGCGACCTCAACGACGAGGCCGGGCTGATCGCGGATTCCCGCCTGTCGGCGCGCCTCGGCTATATCGGCCGCACCGTCATCCATCCCAAGCAGATTGCGCCGGTCAAAGGCGCCTATGCCGTGCCCGAAGGCGAGGTCGCCTATTACCAAAAGGTAGTCACCGAATTTGCGGCCGCGGAGAAAGCCGGCACCGCCGCCATCTCCGTCGATGGCAAATTGGTAGATTACGCCATGGCACAGCGCGCCCGGCGCGTCCTTGAACTCGCCAGCCTTGACCGACCGCGGTGACCGGCATGGACTTCTCGTTCTCGCAGGATCAGGAGACCTTACGCGCCCACGCGAAGGAACTGCTCGATCACGTGTGCCCGCCGGAATACGCCGAGCGTTGCGACAACGAGACGAGTCCGCCGCGCGAAGCCTACCAGGCGCTTGCCAAGCACGGATGGTTCGGTCTGGCGATCCCTACCGAATATGGCGGCACCGGCGGTTCGGCCATCGACCTCGCCATTCTTTTGGAAGAGACCGGCAAGCACTTCGAAGAGCTGGCGATGTGGCTGTTCCGTTCGCTCACTTACGGCGGATACGCCGTGCTGCGGGACGGTTCAGCAGAGCAAAAACGGGACTTGCTGCCCAGGATTGCGCGCGGCGAGCTGTCGTTCTGTTTCGGCCTGAGCGAGCCGGCATCCGGTTCTGACGCCGCCGCGCTGACCACGCGCGCGAAAGGGGTCGACGGCGGCTATGTGATCGACGGCCAGAAAGTTTTCACTTCGGGCATGGATATCAGCGATTATTGCCTGCTGGTGACGCGCACCTCGACCGGCGCCAAGAAGCAGCAAGGCATCACCAATTTCCTGGTCGACACCAAGCTGCCCGGTATCGAGGTGCGCAAAATCAAGACGCTCGGCCAGCGCGCCATCGGCACCACGCAGGTCTTCTACAGCGGCGTGAAGGTGCCGGCTTCGGCCTTGCTCGGCGAAGTCGATCGCGGCTGGGAGGCGGTCGATTCCTATTTGTGGTACGAGCGGCTTTGTCTTTCCGCCGCGCGCACTGGCGCCGCCTTGGCCGCGTTTGAATTCGCTCTCGATTACGCCAAGAACCGCAAACAGTTCGGGCGGCCGATCGGCCAGTTCCAGGCGATCTCGCACAAGCTCGCCGACATGAAGGTGATGCTCGATGTGTCGCGCACGCTAGTCTACCGTTTCGCCTGGCTGATATCGAAGGGGCAGGCAACGCGCAGCGATGCCGCGGTGCTCAAGCTCTACACCGGCGAGACCTACAAGGCCGTCTCCGATCTCGGGCTGCAGATTCTCGGTGGCTACGGCTATTGCATGGAATATCCGATGCAGCGGTTCTTCCGCGATTCGCGGCTGGCCGTCATCGGCGGCGGAACTTCCGAGATTCAGCGCAACATCATCGCGCGGGGACTGGGACTTTGAACCACCGCTTGGGCCCTCAGAAAGGCACTTGATGTCGCATCCGCTCGACGGCGTTCGAATCCTGGAGCTCGGGCAGATCATCGCCGGCACTTATGGCTGCCAGGTGCTGTCGGACCTCGGCGCCGAAGTGATCAAGATCGAAGCGCCGGAGGGCGATCTCGGCCGCATCCCTTCGGTTGCGCCTTACCGCGGATTGAGTGGGCTGTTTCTCACGTTCAACCGCAACAAGCAGAGCGTCGTTATCAATCTCAAGAGCGTGGCCGGGCGCCAGCTGTTCTATGACCTGGTGAAGATTTCCGACGTCGTGATCGACAATTTTCGCCCTGGCGTGCTCGAACGCCTGCAAATCGATTATGCGACGCTGAACAAGATCAACCCGCGCATCATCCAATGTTCGGTCACCGGCTTCGGCGGCGCCGGCGCCTACAAAGACCTTCCGGCGCTCGACCTCAACATCCAGGCGATCAGCGGCCACATGGCCGTCACCGGCGAGCCCGGACGGCCGCCGGTCCGCGTCGGTATTCCGCTCGCCGATATAAGCGGCGGCATTTATTCGAGCAAGGGAATCCTGGCGGCGCTGTTCGACCGGGAACGCACCGGCAAAGGGCGCCGCATCGAGATTTCGATGTTCGACACCATGCTCCATCTCATGACTTACATGGGTACCATGTGGCTGACCAACGGCGAGGTGCCGAAGCCGCCGGGCTCGGCGCATGACTATTCCGTTCCGTGGCAGGCCTTTGCGACCACGGACGGCTATATCGTCGTCGCCACGCGGCAGGAAATCTTCTGGCGCAAGCTGTGCAGCGTGCTCGATCATCCCGATCTCGCCTCCGATCCGCGTTTTGCCGACAATCCGAGTCGGGTGAAGAACCGCCAGGTGCTGGTTCCCATGCTCGAGAAGATCTTCCGCACACGCACGACCGGCGACTGGCTCGAACGGCTGCGCGGCGCCGACGTGCCGGCGGCGCCGGTGAACAATCTCGACGCCGCTTTTACCGAGCCTCCGGTCGAGGAGCGCGAGATGATCGTCGAATACGATCACCCGCAGGTCGGCAAGGTGCGGCTGCCCGGCAATCCGATCAAGATGTCGGATATGGTGGGAACAATTTCGCGGCCGGCGCCGATGCTGGGCGAACACACCGATGCGGTTCTCAAGACGCTGCTGCACCTCTCGGAAGAAGAGATCGCGCGCTTGCACAAAAGCGGCGCGGTTGGTGAAAAGAAATCGACGAAAGACCCCGGTTCAATAAAGGAAAGCGCATAATGCGAGGGCTCTACTGGGAAGAATGGGACATCGGCGCGGAATTCGAAAGTCCGGCGCGAACCGTCACCGAAGCCGATATGGTCATGTATGCGGGGCTGTCGGGCGACTACAATCCGCTCCACATCAACGAGGAATACTGCAAGACGACGCCGTTCGGCTCCCGCATCGTGCATGGGCCGCTGGTCTATGCCATCGCCGCCGGCCTGATCTTCCAGCTGCACCTCTACGACGACACGCTGATCGCCTTCCTCGGCTTCGACAGTCTGAAGTTCACCAAACCGGTGAAGCCATGTGACACTATCCACGCCCGCATCAAGGTGCTGGAGAAGCGCGAGACGTCGAACCCCGAGCGCGGGGTGATGAAGCGCGAACTGAAGGTTCTCAATCAGCGCGGCGAAGTGGTGCAGGAGGCCCTGCAGGCATTCCTGCTCAAACGCAAACCGGCTGCATGAGCGCCAAAAGCCAAAGACCCGAAAACTATCAACACGTCAACAATGGGTACGGAGGAACGCAATATGACAAGGCTTAAGATCAAGCAAAGTCACGATGAATGCATCTCGTCACCCAAGCTCTTATCCAGCGAAAGTTCTGCAAAGGGGGCCTGGCTCACGCGCCGGCGTTTTAATCGCGCGTTGATGACCATGAGCGCGCTTGCCGCTTCGGGGGCGTTGCCGTTGCGATCGGCAATTGCCTCGGAGCCGATCAAGATTGGATTCGGCATGGCGCAGTCGGGGCCACTCGGTGGTAATGGAAAAGCGGCACTGCTAGCAATCGAGATGTGGCGTGACAACATCAATGCCAGAGGAGGGCTGCTAGGGCGCCCCGTTCAGCTCGTCTATTACGACGACCAGACCAACCCCGCATTGATCCCCGGTATCTACAGCAAGTTGTTCGATGTCGATAAGGTTGACCTGGTGCTTGGCGGCTATGGCACCGCGGTGCAGGCCGCCGCCCTCCCGATCGTCATGCAGCGCAAACAGGTGCTGATCGGTACCGGTGCGGTCGCGGTGAACGAAAAATACAAATACGACAAATATTTCCAGATGCTGCCGAACGGGTCCACGGCGCGCACGTCGACATCGGAAGGCTTCTTTCAGGCGGCGATGACGATGGACCCCAAGCCGAAGACCGTCGCGATCGTCGGCGCCGTCACCGAGTTTTCCCGCAACGTGATCTTGGGAGCCCGTGAAAACGCAAAGAAATACGGTCTGAAGATTGTCTACGACGGCGGCTATCCGCCCAACCAAATGGAATTCGGATCGATCCTCCGCTCGGTCCAGGCGGCCAATCCGGAAGTGGTCTTTGTCGCGTCGTATCCGCCGGATTCTGCCGGCCTCATTCGTACCGCCTACGAGCAGAAACTGCAGACGCGCATGTTCGGCGGCGCGATGATCGGCCTGCAGTATTCTGAGCTGAAACAGCAGCTCGGTCCGATGTTGAACAATGTATTGTGCTACGAATTCTACGTGCCGGCGCCAACCACGAATTTCCCCGGCATCAAGGAATTTCTCGCGACGTATCAGGAGCGAGCCAAAAAAGCCGGCGCCGATCTCTTGGGCTTCTATCTACCGCCTTACGCCTATGCCGGCATGGAGGTTCTCGAAAAGGCGGTGACCGCAACGAAGGGCTTGGACCCAAATGCCATCGGTCGCTACATCCACGCCAACACCTTCGATACGGTGGTTGGCAAAGTCACGTTCGCACCCAATGGCGACTGGGCCAAGCCGCGACTTCTCTATGTTCAGTATCAAGGGATCGTCGGCAACGACCTCGAACAGTTCAAACGGATTGGCACGCAGGTCATCATCGAGCCGCAGGAGTTCGCCTACGGCAAGCTCCACTATCCCTTCGCCGCGTCCGGTCATTGATCGGGCGGACGGAACCGCCGCACGTTGCGCGCGATCGATGTAATCGGTGGAGCCCGCCAAGATGGTGACGTTCAATCTTCTGATCAATGCAGTGGTCACCGGCATTCTGCTTGGCGGGTTCTATGCGGCGGTTACGATCGGAGTCACCATCGCCTTCGGGATGCTCGATATTGTGAATATTGCGCATCCCGTGTTCATCATCATGGGGTCGTTCGTCGCGTATATCGTGAACCGACATTTCGGCCTTGATCCGATTGTGACGGTCATCGTGGCGGCACCGCTGTTCTTCCTGCTCGGCATCGCGATCTTCCGTTTCTATTACGCGGCATTCGAACGCAGTGGAAAAGGGTCGCTGCGCGGACTTGCCTTCTTCTTTGGCATCATGTTCGTGATCGAGGTAACGCTGCTGTTGGCATTCGGCGTCGACTACCGTCTGGTGCAGACGTCCTATACCGGCCCGAATATCGGTTTCGAGCACATCGATCTGCCATTGCGGATGGTGGTTCCATTTGTCGGATCCGTGGCGCTGGTGTCGGGGCTTTATATTTTTTTCGGATACACCTTCATCGGACGCGCGATCATGGCGGTCGCCCAGGATGAGTTCGCGCTCAGTCTGATGGCGGTCGATACCGTCGCGGTGAAACAACTCGCTTTCGGAGTTGCCATCGCGACCGCGGGGATTGCCGGAGGGTTTCTCATCGTCATCCAGCCTGTCGATCCATCCCTCGGCCGCGAGTATATCGGTCGTGTCTTTGCAATCTGTGTGCTCGGCGGCTTGGGTAGCATCACGGGAACCGTGATTGCGGCGCTAATCCTCGGCATTGTTGAGACGATAACGTCCACAGTCTTTGGGCCGTCATGGGCGCCGGCGGTCTCTTTCGCCGCGCTGCTGCTCACGCTCGCCATCCGGCCTTCGGGCATTATGGGACGATGACGGCATGAGACGGATTCCGTCGTGGATCTGGCCGGTTTTAGTTGCCCTCTTCGTTTTCGCGCTCAGCCGCGTGGTGAAGAACGAGTACTATATGTTCGCCGGCTACGTCGTTCTGCAATACATCGTGCTGGCGAGTGCCTGGAACGTTCTCGGCGGCTATTGCGGCTACGTTAATTTCGGCTCGGCCGCTTTTTTTGCAATCGGCGCCTACGGGACGGTGGTTCTCGACAAGTTGTGGCAGCCGCCGCTCGTGGTGGCGATCGTCTTCGGCGGGATCGTCGCGAGCCTGGTCGGATTGGTGACCGCCTATCTGACGCTTCGCCTGCGCGGAGTGTTTTTCGCCATCGCGACGCTGGCACTCGCGATTGTCTTGCAGACACTAGTGATGAACTGGGATTTCGTCGGCGGCCCGCTCGGCTATTACAGCGTCCGGCCCAACTCGATCGCCGGCTTCCCGAGTTACGTCAATTATCTGTTTGTCGTCATGCTCGGTCTCGCGCTGATCGCGGTGCTGGTGGCACGTGCAATTGAATTGTCATTCATCGGCCGTGGTCTCGCGGCCATTAGGGACAACGAACTGGCGGCGGAGTGCTGCGGCGTTCCCACTTTGCGGCTCAAGGTGTTCGCCACTATGGTGAGCGGTGGCCTCATGGGCATGGCCGGTGCGCCGTTTCCCTATTACATCACCTATCTCGATCCCAACTCAGCCTTCAGCCTAGCCTACGGCATCAACAGCATCGCCATGCCGCTTATCGGCGGCATGACCCACTGGATCGGGCCGGTGATCGGCGCCGTCCTGCTTGCCGTTATCCAGCAGGTCGCAACGGTAACGATCTCGTCGGAACTCAATCTCATGATCGTCGGCGTGCTAATGATCAGCTTCATCACGCTCGCGCCAAATGGGATTGTCGGTCTGTTCGAGCGTTATCGGCAGAAAAGGCGGCGGCGCCCAAGCACATGACAACGCAAGCCCCTCTTCTCGATGCGATGTCAATCCGAAAACGCTTCGGCGGCTTCGTCGCACTCGATGCCGTCGATATTGCAATTTGGCCGGGCGAACGAGTGGGGCTGATCGGACCCAATGGTTCAGGGAAAAGCACCCTGGTCAACTGTCTGAGCGGCGCGATCAGTTCCGATACCGGCACGATCCGCTTCGACGGCCGCGCCATCGAGCGGCTGCCGGCGCACCAGCGCACACGGCTCGGCATCGTGCGCACTTTCCAAATCCCGCTGCCATTCACCAGCATGACGGTGATCGGCAACCTGACAATTCCACTACGCTTTGCGGCCCGCCATCATGCCGTCGGCGGGACGACCAACGACGTCGAACAGGCGTTACTGATTCTTGAAGGCGTCGGCTTGCGGGACAAGGCCCATGAATCGTCGGCCGGATTGACTTAAGTCGAATTGCGTAAACTCGAGCTGGCGCGCGCGGTCGCCGCCCGGCCCAAACTGCTCATCGCCGACGAGACCATGGCGGGTTTGTCTAATTCCGAAGTCGACGAAATCATTTCGCTCCTGTTCAAGCTCAACGAGCAGGGCATCGCGATCATCATGATCGAGCACATTATGCGGGCGGTGATGGCTTTTTCGCAACGCTCGATTGTTCTAGTCGCGGGCAAAAAGATCGCTGACAATACCACCGACGTTGTCATGAACAATGCTGAAGTCGTGAGAGCTTACCTTGGCGAATAGCATCACCATAGAGAACTTGAACGCCGGCTATGGCGCAGTTCGAGTGCTGAATGGCGTTTCTATGCGCATCGGGTCTGGCGAAACGGTCGCGCTGCTTGGCACCAACGGCAACGGCAAAAGCACGATCATAAAATGCATCATGGGGGCGCTCACCCCGACCGCAGGCCGCGTGACGATCGAGATTGATGGACGCCAATACGATCCATCGGCCATGAAGACCAAAGATATCGTCGATCTAGGCGTGGTCTTGGTGCCGGAAGGACGGCGGCTGTTTCCGAAGCTCACTGTAGAGGAAAACCTGCTACTCGGCGCGTACCGGCGCACGGCTCGCCGGACGATCGCCCGAAGTCTGGAATATTGCTACGCGACATTCCCACGGTTGCGCGAGCGGCGACGGCAGCTGTCCGGCAGCATGAGCGGCGGCGAACAGCAGATGCTGGCCTTGGCGCGCGGACTGATGACAGCGCCGAAGATTTTGATCGTCGACGAGCCGTCGGTCGGCCTTGCGCCAATAATGGTGAGAGAAGTTATTCGAAAAATCGGGGAGCTTAAGAAAGAGCAACAGCTCACCGTTCTAATGGCCGAACAAAATTTCAATCAGGCGACCAAGATTTGCGAACGTGGCTATTTCATTGTGCATGGTCAAATAGCTTTTGTCGGGAATTCGCATGAAGAACTAAGCAATAACGAATTGGTTCGCAAAATTTATCTAGGCGCGCCGGTAAAAATGTAGCCCGTTATAAACAACAGCTAATTGACTGAATATGAGTCTGTTTGAAGGACGTTGGCCAATTGTTAATTGTAGGATTTCGAGGCCCTGGGGGCTGAGAACCTTGCAATTTCGATTTTCATTCTACGCGTAACACGATTCCGCGGTTTAGGTGTATTACGCGCCGCGCGCGGCGGCGATCGAGCAGCGCTTCGCCTGCGGCATCGCTTGGGGTCGATCGCACGATCGGTGGCGTGATCTTCGGCGGTTGCGACGTGGTCGAACGGGGCGTCGTGCAAGCAGAGAATCCGATGATGCGGCTGATCCTCGGCCATCCCGACGGCCGGAAATCGCAGAACCTCGAAGTGCTCGGCGCGTATCTGCGCGCCGAAGATTTCACTGTCGAGGTGACCGAGCATATCCGTCGCGGCATCTGGTCGAAGCTGCAGATGGTGTGCTGTTCAGGACTGTTCGGCTGCCTCACTGACATGGCGCCGAAATGAGCCTACGCAGACCCTGCCTGTGAACTCGGCGTACGCCGCCTGGTCGCCGAGATCGGTGCAATCGCCGAGGCGATGGGCTGCGCAACCGGTGTCACAGCTGACAAACTGTTGGCGACGGCGAGCAACCAGATGCACAAAGCGAGCATTGCTCAGGATCTGGTGAACAGCCGCCCGATGGAATTCGATGCCATATTCGGTGGCCCGCTCGAACTTGCGTGGCTGAGGGACGTGCCGACCCCGACTTTCAATTTGCTGGCCCCGCTCGTGAAGCTCCGCGCGACGGCGGCGGGATCTTATGCCGGCTTAGATGTAGTTCAGATTGAAATCTGGGGCTGCGTTGTAAAAATGCGGGGAGTTTAGGGCAGTTTTAGGCCGCCATTTGACACAATGGTCATTGAAATCATTGGGTTTTCCTACAATCGTCCAAGCTGATGACGAGGGTTCGATTCCCTTCACCCGCTCCAATCTTTTCAATGAGTTGGTGGCTGACGCCCTCGACATTGTATCAAACCAGGCTGTTGCTCTACGTCAGTGCGCAATAATCTTGGGTGGCAAGGTATGCTGAAAAGGCTGCTAGCCGGAGCCTGGACAGGGCGTCAGCATCACAAGTTCTCTCATGCCGATATCTGCGTTCAAGCTATTCCTAACTCGATAAGACGTTGCGCCAAATCGGTCGGTAGTGATTGACCCAAGCCGGCTTTAAATAAAAGATTAAATCTTTCATCGCTGCTCGGAATGTTTGACGCGAGGTAAGCGGCGACGCGGCGCCGAACGTTCAAAGGGACGTTGCTTCTTCCGCTTTTGACGATCGTGCGGGAACGCTCCCGGCCCGGCGAGGCAGTCCGCCAGCGTGTAGCGATCGAGCTGCTGGTAAAACGCGTTCTTGGCGGCGTCCAGCATGCCGCGCAGGCGGCAGCGCGGCAACAAATTGCAAGCTCCCCCGTCCGCGCGGAAGCATTCCACCAAAGCCTGATCGTGTTCATGGCTGCGGATTACTGCGCCGACTCTAATCTCGGCGGCCGGCCGCGCCAGCATCGCGCCGCCGCGCGCGCCGCGGATCGTGCGCACCAGACCAGCCTCGGTAAGGTATTGAACGATTTTGTGGAGGTGGTGGCGCGATATCACGAGCTCGCGCGAGAGGGCATCGGTGCTGACATGTTCATCCGGCGCCGCCGACAGCCGCATGAGCACGCGTAACGCAAAATCGGTCGATGTCAGCAATTTCATCGCGGTCTCCAGATTGGTATTGACGATACCACATTGCGGACGTAGCTAACCAGCACTTTGACGCGGGGAAGCCTGCCATGCTCGCCCGAATTTTGCTTTACATCCTTGCCGCCTTGCTCATCGCCGCCCATTTCCTGCGTGTCGGTAATTTTATCGGCGTTGCGTTCTGCGTGGCGATGCCGCTTTTGTTTTTGGTGCGGCAGCGCTGGAGCTTGCTGCTTCTACAAGCCTTGGCTTATGTCGCGGCCGTCGTCTGGCTGGTGACCGCCTGGCAAATTGCCGCCGAACGTTTGTCCTTTAGGCAGCCTTGGTTGCGCGCCGCCCTCATTTTGGTTGCCGTTGCCGCCGTTAGTGCGCTCGCTGGCGGCCTTCTGCGCAGCCGGAGCCTGCATGCGCGCTATGGCGAGCGCTGAAGCGCCGGCGCCGGGAGGCGCCCGTCGAGCATATGCCTGATCGCCAGCACCGGGTGATGCCACAGCATACGCGGGCCCGCCCATTGCATGACGACTCTGATGCGCTCGCGCATGCTCACCTTGTAGCAATGCACCGTGCAGTTGACGCAAGTCGGCTTGACGTCGCCGAACACGCAGCGTTCCAGGCGCCGGTAGGCATAATCGTGTAACTCGCCACATTCGCTGCAGAGCAGGGCGTCTTTTGAGCCGTGATGAGTGCGGCAATAGCCGTGATGAGTGCGGCAATACATCCGCAGCATGGCGGCGATCATCTTGAACTCGCGCGCGCGCCGCGTGAATGGCGCCGTGCCGGCAGATCGGTTTCCCGCCTCGGTCCTCACCATGTAACGCAAGGGAGCATCCTTATACTGGTATTGACGATACCATATTTCTAGCATAGCTTAATTGGTAATACAAATACCACTATGCAAAGGAGCGTTGTCATGAGCCAGGCCGAATCCCAATCCATGGCATCCCGCAGTATCGGCGAGATCGCGGCTTGCCTGCTCGGAGCGACCGCGGTTTTCCGCCGACACAAGCTCGATTTCTGCTGCGGCGGAGCGGAAAGCCTCGAGCAGCCTGCCCGGCACAAGGGGCTCGACCCGGCGCCGATCGGGGCGGAATTGGCGTCGCTATCGAGCGAATCGAATCCCGTGCCGGAAAGCGTCGACGACCTGATCCAGCTTATCCTCGAGCGCTATCACCAGGTGCACCGGCGGGAAATGCCCGAGTTGCGCGCTCTCGCGCAGCGCGTCGAGAGCGTGCACGCGAACCATCCAGCCGTGCCCACGGGGCTGTCCGATCTGCTGGCACGCATGCATGGCGAGATGGAATCGCACATGCAGAAGGAAGAGCAGATTCTGTTCCCGATGATGCGCTCGGGCGGCAACCCGATGATCGTCCACCCCATCGGCGTGATGCGCCACGAGCACGACAGCCACGGCGAGGAACTCAAAGCGTTGTCCGAATTGACCGGCGACCTGACGCTTCCCGCCGACGCCTGCAATACGTGGCGCGCGCTCTATGCCGGGCTCGGCAAATTTCGCGATGACCTCATCGAACACATTCACATCGAGAACAATATCCTGTTCCCGAAATTCGAGGGTTGAGGCGAACCGTGGCCCATGGGCCTGGCCGCTGACGCGCCGCGCCATACGGCGCGACTTGATAAATATCAATTGAAAGCAACTCTAAAGTCAAATACGAGCCAGATAATAGTAAGACCAAATTGTCGCGGGCATAACGCAGGTATTATTGATCGGCGTCAAAGCATTCGCTGAAGTCGCCGCGTAAATCGCCCCTCTGACACTTTGCGAATGACAGGAGCGGGCGTCATCATGCAAGCCACGACAGCGACCAGCGTTCCCGGCCAGAGCCGGGCGCTATGGATGTCCACCATCGCGTTCACGGTGTGCTTCGCGGTGTGGACGATCTTCGCCATCATCGGCATCCAGATTAAGCAGCAGCTCGGTCTCAACGAGACGCAGTTCGGCCTGCTGGTCGGCACGCCTATTCTCACCGGCTCGCTGGTGCGCATTTTCCTCGGCATCTGGACCGATCAAATCGGCGGCCGGCGCATTTACACGGTGGTCATGCTGGCGGCAGCGCTCGCCACTTTCTTGCTGACTTACGCGCATACTTATCCGCAAATTCTCGTCGCCGCGCTCGGCGTCGGCATTGCCGGCGGTTCCTTCGCGGTCGGCATCGCCTACGTCTCGCGTTGGTATCCGGCGGAAAAGCAGGGGACGGCGCTCGGCATCTTCGGTGCCGGCAATGTCGGCGCGGCGGTGACCAAGTTCTGCGCACCGTTCGTGCTGGTCGCCTACGGCTGGCAAACGACCGCGCAGGTCTGGGCTGCGGCCATCGCCATCATGGGCGTGGTGTTCTGGTTCTTTACCAAGGAAGACCCGGTGGAGCTTGCGCGCCGCGCCAAGAACGAGCGGCCACGCAGCACCTGGCTCGAGCTCGAGCCGCTGAAGAACGTCCAGGTCTGGCGCTTCGCCCTCTATTATTTCTTTACGTTCGGCGCCTTCGTCGCGCTGTCGCTGTGGCTGCCGCGCTACCTGATCGGCGTCTACAAGCTCGACATCGAAACCGCCGGCATGCTGGGCGCCGCCTATTCGATTCCGGCGAGCTTGTTTCGCATCTATGGCGGCGTGCTCTCCGACCGCTACGGTGCGCGCCGCATCATGTACTGGATGTTCGGCGTCTCGGCGCTGATCACCTTCATCCTCGCCTATCCGCCCACCGACTATGTCGTGCAGTCCATCAACGGCCCGCTGCACTTCCACATGGCGACCAGCGTTGTCACCTTCACCTGCCTGATTTTCGTGCTCGGCTTCTTCATGAGCTTGGGTAAGGCAGCAGTCTACAAGCACATCCCGGTCTATTATCCGAACAATGTCGGCTCGGTGGGCGGGCTGGTCGGCATGATCGGCGGCCTTGGCGGCTTCGTTCTGCCGATCGCCTTCGGCGCGCTCAATGATCTCACCGGCATCTGGACCAGCTGCTTCATGCTGCTGTTCCTGATCGCCGCTGTTTCCCTCGTGTGGATGCATTTCGCCATCCAGCGCATGGAACGCGGCGCGCTCGCCACCGGCCTGCGCAAGCTGCCCGAATTCCCCGAAATGGAGCCAATTCACGAGGAGAAGCACGTTGGCGCCATGGGGCCGCGCGTGCTGGCCGAATGGAAGCCAGAGGACCCCCAGTTCTGGGCCGAGAAGGGGCGCGCCATCGCCCGCCGCAATCTGTGGATCTCGATCCCGGCGCTGCTGCTCGCCTTCGTGATCTGGATGGTGTGGTCGGTCGTCGTCGCCAAGCTGCCGGCGGTCGGCTTCAAGTTCACCACCGATCAGCTGTTCTGGCTCGCCGCCATGCCCGGACTGTCGGGCGCAACGCTGCGGATCTTCTATTCCTTCATGCCGCCGATCTTCGGCGGGCGGCTGTGGACCTCGGTGTCAACCTGGTCGCTGATGGTGCCGGCGGTCGGCATCGGCCTTGCGGTGCAAAGCCCCGATACCCCCTACATCTTCTTTCTGTCGCTGGCGCTGCTGTGCGGCCTCGGCGGCGGCAATTTCGCCTCCTCGATGGCGAATATCAGCTTCTTCTTCCCCAAGGCGGAGAAGGGCAACGCGCTCGCGCTCAACGCCGGGCTCGGCAATCTCGGCGTCAGCGTGGGCCAATTCGTCATCCCGCTGGTGATCACCACCGGTGTATTCGGCTGGTTCGGCGGCGACCCGCAGACCGCCGCGGACGGAGCCACCAAGCTCTGGCTGCAGAATGCCGGCTTCATCTGGGTGCCGTTCATCGCCATCTCCGCCTTCGCGGCGTGGTTCGGCATGCACGACATCGAGGACATGCGGGCATCGTTTGCCGATCAGGCGGTGATCTTCAAGCGCAAGCACAATTGGCTGATGTGCTGGCTCTATACCGGTACCTTCGGCTCGTTCATCGGCTATTCTGCCGGCTTCCCGCTCTTGGCCAAGACGCAGTTCCCGCAGGTCGATTCGCTCAAGTTCATCTTCCTCGGGCCGCTGGTCGGCGCGCTGTCGCGCTCGGCGACTGGCTGGCTGTCGGATCGGTATGGCGGCGGCCGCGTCACCTTCTGGGTGTTTGCCCTGATGATCGCGGCGGTTGGTGGCGTTCTCTACTTCCTCGGCATCAAGGATCAGGAGGGGGCGTTCTGGGGCTTCTTCGCCATGTTCATGATCCTGTTTTTCGCCACCGGCGTGGGCAATGCGTCCACCTTCCAGATGATTCCGGCGATCATGCGCGTCGAAATCCCGCGGCTCGAACCGGGCATGACGCCCGCCGCGCGGCAGAGGCAGGCCGAAATGGAATCGGCGGCGATCATCGGCTTCACCTCGGCAGTCGCAGCCTATGGCGCCTTCTTCATTCCGAAAGCCTACGGCACGTCGATCTCGATGACCGGCGGGCCGAGCGCGGCGCTGTGGTGGTTCATGGCGTTCTACGTAACCTGCGTCGGGCTCACCTGGTTCTTCTACACCCGGCGCGGCGGCTTGCTGCGCGACATCGAACGTGGCCTTCCGCTGCCGCCTGTAGCCGCGCAGCCGGCCGAATGAAGGGAGTTGGACGATGAGCCACTTTCTCGATCGCCTGACATTCTTCAAGCGCACCGTAGATGATTTCTCGGACGGCCACGGCATCGTGACCAACGAGGACCGGCGCTGGGAGGACGGCTATCGCAAGCGCTGGCAGCACGACAAGATCGTGCGCTCGACCCATGGCGTGAATTGCACCGGGTCGTGCTCCTGGAAGATTTACGTCAAGGGCGGCATCGTCACCTGGGAAACGCAGCAGACCGATTATCCACGTACGCGGCCCGATCTGCCTAACCACGAGCCGCGCGGCTGCGCGCGCGGTGCGAGCTACAGCTGGTATTTGTATTCCGGCAACCGCGTGAAATATCCGCTGGTCCGTTCGCGGCTACTCAAGCTGTGGCGCGAAGCGCGTGCGCTCAGGACTCCTGTCGCGGCTTGGAAATCGATCGTGGAAGACGCGGCCAACCGCGATGCATACGTGAGTAAACGCGGCCTGGGCGGATTCGTCCGCTCGACCTGGGACGAGGTCAACGAAATCATCGCCTCGGCCAATGCCTATACGGCGAAGACCTACGGGCCGGATCGCGTGTTCGGCTTCTCGCCGATCCCGGCGATGTCGATGGTGAGCTACGCCGCCGGCTCGCGCTATCTTTCGCTGCTGGGCGGCGCCTGCATGTCGTTCTACGACTGGTACTGCGACCTGCCGCCCTCTTCTCCGCAGACCTGGGGTGAGCAGACGGACGTTCCCGAAAGCGCCGATTGGTTCAATTCGGGCTTCCTGCTGCTGTGGGGCTCGAACGTCCCGCAAACGCGCACGCCCGATGCGCATTTCTATACCGAAGCACGCTATCGCGGCGCCAAGAGCGTGGTGATCTGCCCGGATTATTCGGAAGCCTCGAAATTCGCCGATCTCTGGATGTCGCCGAAGCAGGGCACCGACGCCGCGCTCGGCATGGCCATGGGCCACGTCATCCTGCGCGAATTCCATATCGACCGGCAGGCCAAGTACTTCGAGGACTACGCCCGCCAATACACCGATATGCCGATGCTGGTGCGGTTGGTGAAGCAGGGCGTGCACTACGTACCCGAGCGATTTATTCGCGCATCGGACGTCGTCAAGGGGTGCGGCGAAACCAATAATCCCGAGTGGAAGACGCTGGCCTATGACGAGACCAGCGGCGCGATCGTGGTGCCGAAAGGCTCGGTCGGCTTTCGCTGGGGCGAAAAAGGCAAGTGGAACCTCGAGGAAAAAGCCTCGAACGGGCAGGACACCAAGCTGCGCCTGTCGCTCGCCGCCATCAAGGACGACGTCGCGGCGATCGGCTTCCCCTATTTCGGCAACCGCGAGCACGATCATTTCCTCGGCACCGACCATCCCGGCGTGCTCATCCGCAATGTGCCGGTGAAGAAGCTGCAACTGGTCGAGGGCGAGGCGCTGGTTGCCTCGGTGTTCGACTTGTTCGTCGCGAACTATGGCGTCGATCGCGGCTTCGGCGGCGAACATCTCGCCAAGAGCTACGATGATTTGCAGCCCTATACCCCGGCCTGGGCGGAAAAGATCACCGGCGTGCCGCGCGATCAGATCATCACGACCGCACGCGAGTTCGCACTCAACGCCGAGAAGACCAAGGGCCGCTCGATGGTGATCGTCGGCGCCGGCCTGAACCACTGGTACCACATGGACATGAACTACCGCGGCATCATCAACATGCTGGTGATGTGCGGATGCGTCGGGTCAATCGGGCGGCGGCTGGTCGCATTATGTCGGCCAGGAAAAACTGCGTCCGCAAACCGGCTGGTTGCCGCTCGCCTTCGGCCTCGACTGGAGCCGTCCGCCGCGGCAGATCAATTCGACCTCGGCGTTTTACGCGCACACCGACCAGTGGCGCTACGAAACGCTCGACGTGTCGGAAATTGTCTCCCCGACAGCGCCGGCCGGTCCGTGGGATGGCGCGCTGATCGACTACAACGTGCGCGCCGAACGCATGGGCTGGCTGCCATCGGCACCGCAGTTGCAGGCGAACCCGCTCGACGTCGCCAAGCAGGCCGCCGCGTCGGGTCTCGAAGCCAAGGACTACGTCGCCAAGGCGTTGAAGTCCGGTGCGCTGAAGCTCGCCTGCGATGACCCCGACAATCCGAAAAACTGGCCGCGCAACCTTTTCGTCTGGCGCTCCAATCTGCTGGGAGCATCGGGCAAGGGCCATGAATATTTCCTCAAGCACCTGCTCGGCACCAAGCACGGCGTCATGGGCAAGAATCTCGGCGAGGACGGCAAGAAAAAGCCGAGCGAGGTCGTCTGGCACGAGCAGGCGCCGGAAGGAAAGCTCGATCTCCTGGTCACGCTCGATTTTCGCATGTCCACGACCTGCATGTATTCCGACATCGTGCTGCCGACCGCGACTTGGTACGAGAAGAACGATCTCAACACATCCGACATGCATCCCTTCATCCACCCGCTGACCTCGGCGATCGATCCGGTCTGGGAGGCGCGCAACGACTGGGAGATTTACAAGGGCATCGCGAAAGCGTTCTCGGCGGTCGCGCCGGAAGTGCTCGGCGTCGAAAGGGACGTCGTGCTGACACCGATCTTGCACGACACGGCCGGCGAAATCGCGCAAGCCTTCGACGTCAAGGACTGGAAGAAGGGCGAGATCGATCCGATCCCCGGCAAGACCATGCCGGCGGTGACGGTGGTCGAGCGCGACTACCCCAATCTCTATAAGCGCTTCACCTCACTCGGACCGCTGATGGCCAAGCTCGGCAATGGCGGCAAGGGCATGAGCTGGAATACCGAGCACGAGGTCGATTTCCTCAAGCGGCTCAACGGCGCCGTCACCGAGGAAGGCGCCAGCAAGGGCCTGGCACGGATCGAAAGCGACATCGACGCCTGCGAAGTCATCCTGAGTCTCGCGCCGGAAACCAATGGCGAGGTCGCGGTCAAAGCATGGGAATCGCTCGGCGGCTTCACCGGGCGCGACCACAACCACCTCGCCATCCCGAAGGAAGACGAGAAAATCCGCTTCCGCGATATCGTCGCGCAGCCGCGCAAGATCATCTCGTCGCCGATCTGGTCGGGGCTAGAATCGGAGAAGGTCTGCTACAACGCCGGCTACACCAACGTGCACGAATTGATCCCCTGGCGCACGCTGACCGGTCGTCAGCAGCTCTACCAGGATCATCTGTGGATGCGGGCATTCGGCGAGGGCTTTTGCGTCTATCGTCCGCCGATCGACACAAAATCGGTCAATCCGATCATCGATCGCAAGCCGAACGGCAACGATGCGGTCGTGCTCAACTTCATCACGCCGCACCAGAAGTGGGGCATCCACTCCACCTACACCGACAACCTGCTGATGCTGACGCTGTCGCGTGGCGGCCCAATCGTATGGATCAGCGAGATCGACGCCAAGAAAGCCGGCATCGTCGACAACGACTGGATCGAGGCGTTCAACACCAATGGCGCGCTGGTTGCGCGCGCGGTGGTGTCGCAGCGCGTGAAGCAAGGCATGTGCATGATGTATCACGCGCAAGAAAAGATCGTGAACGTGCCGGGTTCGGAGATGACGGGTCAGCGCGGCGGCATCCACAATTCGGTGACCCGCGCGGTGCTCAAGCCGACCCATATGATCGGCGGCTACGCCCAGCTGTCCTACGGCTTCAACTACTACGGCACGGTTGGCTCCAACCGCGACGAATTCGTCGTCATACGAAAAATGTCGAAGGTCGATTGGCTCGACAAGCCGACCGCCGATCAACCCGAACCTCTCCCCGTCGCGCCCAAAATGGAGGCCGCAGAATGAAAATCCGTGCCCAAATCGCGATGGTGCTCAATCTCGACAAGTGCATCGGGTGTCATACCTGCTCGGTCACCTGCAAGAACGTCTGGACGAGCCGGGAAGGCATGGAATACGCCTGGTTCAACAACGTCGAGACCAAGCCGGGCATCGGCTATCCGAAGGACTGGGAAAACCAGAAACGCTGGAACGGCGGCTGGCGCCGCAAGAAGAACGGCAAGATCGAGCCGCGCATCGGTTCGAAATGGCGGGTGCTGGCCAATATCTTCGCCAACCCCGACCTGCCGGAGATCGACGATTACTACGAGCCCTTCACCTTCGACTACGAGCACCTGCAGAAGTCGCCGGAAATGACGGCGATGCCGACCGCGCGCCCGCGCTCGTTGATCTCCGGCGAGCGCATGGAGAAGATCGAGTGGGGCCCCAATTGGGAGGAAATCTTGGGCGGCGAATTCGCCAAGCGCTCGCAGGACTACAATTTCGAGGGCGTGCAGAAGGACATCTACGGCCAGTTCGAAAACACCTTCATGATGTATCTGCCGCGGCTGTGCGAGCATTGCCTCAACCCGGCCTGCGTCGCCGCCTGTCCGTCCGGCGCGATTTACAAGCGCGAGGAAGACGGCATCGTGCTGATCGACCAGGACAAGTGTCGCGGTTGGCGCATGTGCGTGTCGGGCTGCCCCTACAAGAAGGTCTATTACAACTGGTCGAGCGGAAAATCCGAGAAGTGCATTTTCTGCTATCCGCGCATCGAGGCGGGGCAGCCGACGGTGTGCTCGGAGACCTGCGTCGGTCGCATTCGCTATCTCGGCGTCGTACTCTATGACGCCGACCGCATCGAAGAGGCCGCGAGCGCCAAGGACGAGCAGGACCTCTACGAGGCGCAGCTGTCGATCTTCCTCGATCCGAAGGACCCGAAAGTGATCGCGCAGGCGCGCGCCGATGGCATCGCCGAGAACTGGCTGGAAGGCGCGCGGCGTTCGCCGATCTGGAAAATGGCGATGGAGTGGAAGGTCGCGTTCCCGCTGCATCCCGAATACCGCACGCTGCCGATGGTCTGGTATGTGCCGCCGCTCTCCCCGATTCAATCGGCGGCGCAGGCCGGTAAGATCGGCCACGACGGCGAAATGCCGGACGTGCGCTCACTTCGCATTCCGCTGAAATACCTCGCCAATCTTCTCACCGCCGGCAAGGAAGAGCCGGTGGCGCTCGGCCTCGAGCGCATGCTGGCGATGCGCGCCTATATGCGAGCAAAGACCGTGGACGGCGTGATCGACGAGGCCATTGCCAAGCGCGTCGGCCTCACCTCAGGCACGATCGAGGACATGTACCAGACCATGGCGATCGCCAACTACGAGGATCGCTTCGTCATCCCGACCGCGCACCGCGAGACGAATGAAGACGCCTACGACCTGCGCGGCTCGTGCGGCTTCTCGTTCGGCAACGGCTGCTCGGGCGGTACCAGCGAAGCCAATTTGTTCGGCACGCCCAAGCGCGCCAAGACGCCGATGGAGGTTGCGTAATGATCAAGGCCCTGAAGGCCCTGAAGGCGCTGTCGGCGCTGCTGACCTATCCGAGCGCGGAACTGCAGCACGCGGCCGGCGAGATCAGCGAGGCGATCGAAAACGAAACGGCGTTGTCGGCCGGCGTGCGCGATCAATTGCACCGGTTGCTGACGGAACTGGCGAGCGACGATCTTTACGATCTGCAGGAACGCTACGTGCTGCTGTTCGATCACACGCGGTCGCTGTCGCTGCATTTGTTCGAGCACGTGCACGGCGAGAGCCGCGACCGCGGGCAGGCCATGGTCGACCTCAAGGCGCAATACGAGAAAGCCGGCTTGGCCCAGGATTCGACCGAACTGCCGGATTTCCTGCCGCTGTTCCTGGAATATGTCTCGACGCTGCCGGCGACGGAGGCACGCGATACCATGTCGCAGCCGGCGCACATTTTTGCCGCCATGGCCGGGCGCCTGCGCAAGCGCCGCTCGTCTTACGAAGGCATATTCCGCGCACTGGTCGCGCTTGCGGCGGCAAAGCCGAAGGAGACGGAAGTCTCCGCACTGCTCGCGTTGCCCGATCCGGACGCCAATGACTTAGCGGCGCTCGATGCCGCCTGGGAGGACGACGAGGTCCGCTTTGGTCCCGGCGTCAATGACGGCTGCAAGGATGGGCTGATCGCGCGAGTCCGCGGCGGCATGCGTCCCGCGCCCGACATGCAGGCACAATCTCGCACTATTCCGCCGCGCCAATAAGGAAACGGTCATGCGCGATCTGATCATCTACATCGTTTACGGCTGGTATCCCTATCTTTGCCTGACCGTGTTCCTGCTCGGAAGCGTGTTGCGTTTCGACCGCGAGCAGTACACCTGGCGCAGCGGATCGAGCCAGTTGCTGCGCCGCCGCGAGCTGACCTGGGGTTCCAACCTGTTCCACGTCGGCATCCTGGTCATCTTCCTCGGCCATTTTGGCGGATTGCTGACGCCGATCTGGATCTTCGAGGCGCTCGGTATTTCACACACCTTCAAGCAATGGATGGCGATTGGCGTCGGCGGCGTCGCTGGCGTGATGTGCTTCATCGGCATTACGCTGTTGGTGCATCGCCGGCTGTTCGACGCGCGCATCCGCACCACCTCGTCGTTCGGCGATATCGCAATCCTGTTGCTGCTTTATATCCAGCTTACGCTGGGCCTAGCCACCATTCCGGTCTCGCTGCAGCACCTCGACGGCCACGTGATGATAACGTTCATGACTTGGGCGCAAGGCATCCTGTGGCTGCAACCGGGCGTCTCCGGGCTAATTGCCGACGTACCGCTGATCTTCCAGGTGCACCTAGCCCTCGGCATGACGATCTTCCTGCTGTTCCCGTTCACCCGTCTGGTGCACGTGTGGAGCGCGCCGATCTGGTATGTCGGCCGGCGCGGCTATCAGGTGGTGCGCACGCGGCGCACGCGCGCGCTGGAACCGGCGGAGTAGGGACGATGACAACCTGCTCGGCCCACGCGCAAATTCCGGCTGGAAAGCCCGTTGCCGTCAGCGTGAACGGCGTTTCGATCGCGCGCGACGCGATCGTGCGCGAAATGCAACACCACGCGGCGCCCAAGCCGATCGCGGCCTGGCAGCAGGCCGCGTGTGCGCTGGTCATCCGCGAACTGCTGATGCAGCGGGCGCGCCATCTTGGCGTCACGCCCGATCCGATCAGCGATGCCGACGGCCGGCGCGAGACCGACGATGAAGCTGTCATGCGGACGCTCGTCGAGCGGGAGGTAACCGTTCCGGAGCCGGATGACGCGACCTGCCGGCGCTTCTACGAGAACAACCAAAGCCGCTTCCGCTCGCCCGACATCTACGAGGCCTCTCACATCCTGTTTGCGGCGCTGGCGGATGATCACGAGGCGCATGCCCAGGCGCGCGCGGATGCTGCTGGCGTGCTGGCGACGCTGCAGGAAAATCCGGATTGCTTCACCACGCTGGCGAAAGCCTATTCGCGCTGCACGTCGGCGGCGCAGGGCGGCAATCTCGGCCAGATTGCCGCCGGGCAGACGACGCCCGAATTTGAGCTGGCGCTGATGGCGCTTGAGGCCGGTCAACTGTGCGCAGAGCCGGTCGCTACGCGTTACGGCTTCCATATCATCCGGCTCGACCGCAAGCATGAGGGCCGCCTGTTGCCTTATGAGTTGGTCGCCGAACGCACCGCCGATTATCTGCGCGAGAGCGTACGTCGGCGGGCCGAAGCGCAATACGTCGCGCGGCTGGTGTCTGCAGCGAAGATCGAAGGAATCGACCTTGCCGGCGCCGACGCGTTGCGCGTGCATTGAGGAAAGGCCGTCATCATGCTCGGCGATTTACTGGCTAGTCTGACCGATGAGACGACTGCGGTCGAAACGCTTCTGCAACTGGGCGATTTGACGCTTTTGGAAACGGCGCGCGGGAAAGCGGCGGCCGAGGGGATCGAGCTTGCCGCCTGCGTGACGCAAACCGTGCAGCGCTACGCGTCCACCGCTTCCGACGAGGAATGGATCACGCTGATGGGGATGCTGAATCGCTCGCAAGACCCCGGCGCGACCTGCCTCAAGCGCGCCTTTGCGTATGCGCAATCATGAGCCCGATTCCGCGTTTGAAAGCATACGGAGGACCGGCACTGCTCTCTTACGGTTTTCGCCCGTTCTTCTTTTTCGGCGCCATCTATGCCGCGCTCGCTATCCTCGCCTGGCTGCCGATGTTCAATGGCGAACTCGTCTTGTCGACGGCCTTCGGCCCGATCGATTGGCACGTGCATGAAATGCTTTACGGCTATCTGCCCGCGATTGTGACCGGCTTCCTGCTCACCGCGATCCCGAATTGGACCGGGCGGCTGCCGCTCCAAGGCACGCCGTTGCTGATCCTCGTCGCGGTGTGGCTGGCCGGCCGCGTAGCGGTCACGTTTTCCGCCGAGATCGGCTGGCTGGCGGCGGCGATCATCGACGTCAGCTTTCTGATCCTGGTGGTGGCGGCGACGGCGCGCGAGATCGTCGCCGGCAGTAATTGGCGAAATCTCAGGGTTGTCGCCATGGTGACGTTGCTGCTCGTGGGCAACGTCGCGTTTCATGTCGAGGCGCATTTTAACGGCAGCGCCGAATATGGCGCCCGAATCGGCATCGCCGCTACCGTGCTGCTACTCGTGGTGATTGGCGGACGCATCATTCCCAGTTTCACCCGCAATTGGCTGGCGCGGGAGAACCCGGGTCGGCTGCCGGTGCCGTTCGCACGCTTCGACGTCGCGGTCGTTTTGTTAAGTGCCGCGACACTGGCGCTGTGGACCGCGCAGCCGGTCGCGCGAATAACCGCCGTTGCACTCGCCGCCGTCGGCGTCCTGCATGTCGTGCGCTTGGCCCGCTGGGCCGGGGATCGCACTTGGCGCGACCGCTTGGTGCTGATTCTGCACGTCGGCTACGCGTTCGTTCCGCTCGGATTCTTGCTTGCCGGCGCGGCGGCCATAGACGTGGTCCCGGCGGACACCGGCACACATACCTGGATGGTCGGCGCAGCGGGCACCATGACGCTGGCGGTGATGACACGCGCCAGCCTCGGCCATACTGGCAGCGCACTGAACGCTTCAGCGATGACGCAGGCGATCTATGCGGCAGTCGTCATCGCCGCGCTCGCGCGCATCTGCGCGTCGTTGGAACCGGTTTGGAGCGGCCAATTGCTACATGTCGCGGCCTTCGCTTGGGCCGCGGCGTTTTTCGGTTTTGCCGCGTCGTACGGACCGATACTCGTTAGCGCGCAACGGGGTAAAGCGGCACAGGCGTAGGGTGACCACGATGGTCGTTACAAAACCGGAAAATTGCAGAATTGCGTGTCAAAAATGAGGGTTGGCTTTTTTGGCAGGGCGCCTCTCGGAGTGTCAACGAAAGGATAGTTTGGGACGGTTTTTGGCACTCAAAAAGTATCAACTCGCGTTGAATTACCTAAGAGTTGGTTTCGAAAGTCATGAAGCCCGTGCAATTCGGCGCACAAGTAGCATGACGGAAGCGGCGTAGAGGAAGGCGCGTGCGGAGTCGATGGTGGCCTCGAAGTCCTTTGCCAGCCTCCGGTTTCGCCCGATCCAGGCAAAGAACCGCTCGACGACCCAACGCCGCGGGTTGACGACAAAGCCGACCTGATCGGGATTTTCTGCGTACAATCTCGACCGCGATCAACGTTGCCCTTGCGACCTTTTCACCCGCATATCCGCTATCAGCGAAGACCCGCTGGATGAACGGGAAGATACGACGCGAAACTCGCAGCAGCGGACCACCGCCATCGCGATCCTGGATGCTCGCCGGATGCGGTTCGAGCACGAGGCCGCGCCCATCGGTGTCGACGAGCGCATGGCGTTTACGTCCGTTGATCTTCTTGCCCGCATCGTAGCCGCGGGGCCCGCCAGCCTCGGTCGTCTTGACGCTCTGGCTATCAATGATCGCACCGGTTGGACTGGCATCACGCCCAATCCGTTCGCGGTCGAGCATGACCAGCGCGTGATTAATCTTCTCGAAGCGGCTTTCGTCACGAAACTCCGCAAACCAGCGATAAATTGTGCCCCACGGCGGCAAATCGCTCGGTAATAGACGCCACGGACAGCCAGACCGCATCACATAAAAGATGCCGTTGATGATCTCGCGCATCGGCCAGGCTCGCGGTCGTCCGGTGCTATTCGCCATCGGTAAGTGAGGCTCGATCACGAACCATTCCTCATCGGTAACATCAGTTTGGTATCGGATGGCCTTGCGGCTATGCTGCTTTCGAGTGGTTGGGGTCCACATGGCAACTCCGGGGTTGGTCTCGCAACCCCCCTGGAATCACGTAGACTTCAATCACTCAACCACTTTCGAAACGGCCTCTAACATTCCCCATAGCCTTCCAAGCTGATGACGAGGGTTCGATTCCCTTCACCCGCTCCAATGTTTTCAATCGCTTAGTTCACTTTGCGCTCGGAGTTGATACTCGTCGGACTGTTGGGCCAAGGGGCAACGTTCGAGATCCCACCGGCCGCGATCTTTATTTCTTCTTGATGCAGCGCAATGACTTTCCGCATCGTTTCTTTATCGGTCGGAACCTATTTGAGGGCTCGCTCCAGACCATTTGAAAGGGAGCCGTACATGCTCGATTTCGTCATGCTGGCCATGGGCCTCGTCTTCTTCGCGCTGGCGATTGGCTACAGTTACGCCTGCGATCGGCTTTAAGGGGGCTGCCATGATTTTCGACTATTCGCTCGCCGGCCTCGTGACCGCGGGGCTGCTGTTCTACCTCACCTACGCTCTGCTGCGGCCCGAGCGGTTCTAGCGCGCTTGATCCGAAGAACCGGGGACCGGTTTTCGGAAACGATCATGCGTCAAAAGAGAGATGTGCCATGACTGCGATTGGCTGGATCCAGATACTGCTTTACTGCGCCATTATCGTTGCGATCACGCCGGTGCTCGGCGGCTATATGACGCGTGTCTTCAACGGCGAGCGCACCTTGCTGTCGCCGGTGCTGCGGCCGGTCGAGACCGCGATCTACTGGGCCGGCGGCGTCGACGAGAAACGTGAGCAGCATTGGCTCATGTATGTCATCGGCATGCTGTTGTTCCATGTCGGCGGCTTCCTCATCCTTTATGTGATCCTGCGTTTGCAGGACGTGCTGCCGTTCCAGGCGCAGCTCAATCCGGCCGGACAATCGGCGGTGCCGGCTGACCTGTCGTTCAACACGGCGGTAAGCTTCATCACCAACACCAACTGGCAGAACTATGGCGGCGAAGGCACGATGTCGTACCTGTCGCAGATGCTTGCCCTCGCGCACCAGAACTTCCTGTCGGCGGCGACCGGCATCGTGCTCGCGCTTGTGCTGATCCGCGGCTTTGCTCGCGCCTCGATGAAGACGATCGGCAACTTCTATGTCGATATCACGCGCTGCACGCTCTACATCCTCATTCCGATCTGCGTCGTCTACGCGCTCTTTCTCGTATGGCAGGGCATCCCGCAGACGTTCGGCCCCTACGTCGACGCAACGACGCTGGAAGGCGCCAAGCAGACCATCGCGGTCGGCCCGGTCGCCTCGCAAATCGCCATCAAGATGCTCGGCACCAATGGCGGCGGCTTCTTCAACGCCAACGCCGCGCATCCGTTCGAGAACCCGACCGCGCTGTCGAACTACGTGCAGATGATCTCGATCTTCGCGATCGGCGCCGCGCTCACCAATGTGTTCGGCCGCATGGTCGGCAACCAGCGCCAGGGCTGGGCGGTCCTCGCCGTCATGGGCGTCCTGTTCATCGCCGGCGTGATCGTCTGTTACTGGGCCGAGGCGCACGGCAATGACATTCTCAACGCGATGGGCCTTAGCGGCGGCAATATGGAAGGCAAGGAAGTCCGCTTCGGCATCGTCGCCTCGGCGTTGTTCGCGGTGATCACCACCGCGGCTTCCTGCGGCGCCGTCAACGCCATGCACGATTCGTTCACCGCGCTCGGCGGCATGATCCCGCTGATTAACATCCAGCTCGGCGAGATCATCGTCGGCGGCGTCGGCGCCGGCCTCTACGGCATGCTGCTGTTCGTCATCATCTCGATCTTCGTCGCCGGGCTGATGGTCGGGCGCACGCCGGAATATGTCGGCAAGAAGATCGAGGCCAAGGAAGTCAAAATGGCCATGCTCGCCATCCTGGTTCTGCCGCTGATGTATCTCGGCTGGACGGCGGTGGCCGCGGTCAACCCGGACGGGGTGTCACAACTCGGCAACGCCGGACCGCACGGCTTCTCGGAGATGCTTTATCTGTACACGTCGAGCACCGGCAATAACGGTTCGGCCTTCGCCGGCATCAATGCCAACACGCTGTTCTTCAACATCACCGGCGCGGTCGCGATGTTTGTCGGCCGCTTCTTCATGATCATCCCGGCCATGGCGATCGCCGGATCTCTCGCGGAGAAGAAATCGATTCCGCCATCCACCGGCACGTTCCCGACCACCGGCGGCCTGTTTGTCGGCTTGGTTGTCGGCGTGATCGTGATCGTCGGCGGCCTCACCTTCTTCCCCGCGCTCGCGCTCGGGCCCCTTGTCGAACAGTTCGCGATGCGCGCGGGCACGGTGTTCTAATCGGATTCATTCGGAGTTACGGCAATGGATACTTCCAAACTGCGCAAACGGATGCCTGTTTCCACGCTCTTCGATCCGAAGATCGTGCTGCCCGCGATCGGCCAGGCCTTCGTCAAGCTCAACCCGGCCACTCTGATGAAGAATCCGGTGATCTTCGTGCTCGAAGTCGTCACGGCGCTGACCACTGTTCTGCTGGTGCGCGACTTGGTGGCGCATCACGCCGGCGTCGGCTTCACCTTCCAGATCGTCCTGTGGCTGTGGTTCACCGTATTGTTTGCGAACTTCGCCGAAGCGGTGGCGGAAGGGCGCGGCAAGGCGCAGGCCGACTCATTGCGCAAGACCCGAACCGAGACGCGGGCGAAACGTCTGTCGTTGCCGGACAATCCCGACGTCTTCGAAACTGTTTCGGCCCAGGACTTGCTGGCCGGCGACATTGTGGTGTGCCAAGCCGGCGATATCATCCCCGGCGACGGTGACGTGATTCAGGGCATCGCCTCGGTCAATGAGGCCGCCATTACCGGCGAATCCGCGCCAGTGATCCGCGAATCGGGTGGCGACCGCTCGGCGGTGACCGGTGGTACCACCGTCATTTCCGACCGTATCGTCATTCGCATCACGTCTTCGCCCGGCTCTTCGTTCCTCGACCGCATGATCAAGCTGGTCGAAGGCGCCGAGCGGCAGAAGACGCCGAACGAAATCGCGCTGAACATCCTGCTGATCGGCCTGACCATCATCTTCGTGTTCGCGACCGCGACCATCCCGAGCTATGCGACCTATGCCGGTGGAGCGATCTCCGTCGTCATCCTGGTGGCGTTGTTCGTGACGCTGATCCCGACCACCATCGGGGCGCTGCTCTCGGCTATCGGCATTGCCGGCATGGACCGTCTGGTGCGCTTTAATGTGCTCGCGACGTCAGGCCGCGCGGTCGAAGCGGCCGGCGATGTCGATACGCTGCTGCTCGACAAGACCGGCACCGTCACCTTCGGTGACCGGCTCGCGACCGAGATCATCGTGGTGCCGGGCGTGAGCGAGCGCGAGGCGGTGGAGGCGACATTGCTTGCCAGCGATGCCGACGAGACGGCGGAAGGCCGCTCGATCATCACGCTGATGCAGGAAAAATATGGCGTGAAGCGCCAAGCGGCGCCGGCAGGCGCCAAATTCATCGCGTTCTCGGCGACGACACGGATGTCGGGGGTCGATGTCGGAACCCGAAAAATCCGCAAAGGCGCAATCGATTCCGTGCTCAAGTTTGCGCGCGAACAGGCAGGTCAGAATGTTGCCGAGCCGCCAGCGTTCCGTGCGGCGGTGGACAAGATCGCCCGCTCCGGCGGCACGCCGCTCGGGCTGGTCGAGAACGGCCGCATCCTCGGCGTCATTCACCTGAAGGACGTGATCAAGCCGGACGTGAAGGATCGCTTTGCCGCGCTGCGCCGCATGGGCATCAAGACCGTGATGATCACCGGCGACAATCCGGTGACGGCGGCGGCGATCGCCTCGGAAGCCGGCGTCGACGACTTCATCGCCCAGGCCACGCCCGAGGACAAGCTGCGCTACATCCGCGGCGAACAGGCGCACGGACGGCTCATCGCCATGTGCGGCGACGGCACCAACGACGCGCCGGCGCTGGCGCAAGCCGATGTCGGCGTGTGCATGCAGACCGGCACGCAGGCCGCACGCGAGGCCGGCAATATGGTCGACCTCGATTCCGATCCGACCAAGCTGATCGAGGTGGTGGAGATCGGCAAGCAGCTGTTGATGACGCGCGGCGCGCTCACCACGTTCTCGATCGCCAACGACGTGGCGAAGTATTTCGCCATCATCCCGGCGATCTTCCTCACCTTCTATCCGCAGCTGGCCGTGCTCAACATTATGCGTCTGGCCACGCCGCAGAGCGCGATCCTGTCGGCGATCATCTTCAACGCGCTGATCATCATCGCGCTGATTCCGCTGGCGCTGAAGGGCGTCAAGTATCGGCCGGTCGGCGCCGGCGCGCTGCTGCAGCGCAATCTGCTGGTCTACGGCCTGGGCGGCATCCTGCTGCCGTTCGTCGGCATCAAGGCGATCGACCTCCTGGTCAATGCCTTGCACTTGGTTTGAGGAGAAGGTGTCATGTTGAAAGAAATCCGTCCGGCCATCATCCTGGTTGTCGCCCTGACCGCGATCACCGGCTTGGTCTATCCGCTCGTCATGACCGGAATTGCCGGCGTGATCTTCCCATACCAGGCGCAAGGCAGCCTGATCGAGAAAGGCGGCAAGGTCGTCGGCTCCGCTCTGATCGGACAGGTCTTCGCCGACGACAAGTATTTCCACGGCCGGCCGTCGGCGACCAATGCGCCTGATCCGAAGGACGCGACCAAGACCATCGACGCGCCCTACAACGCGGTGAACTCCATGGGCTCGAACCTCGGCCCGACCAGCAAGGCGCTGGTCGACCGCGTCAAAGCCGATGTGGACAAGCTGAAGAAGGAAAACCCGGGGGCCGCGATCCCGGTCGATCTGGTGACCACCTCGGGCAGCGGCCTCGACCCCCACATCTCTCCGGCGGCCGCTTTGTTCCAGGTGCCGCGGGTCGCCAAGGCGCGTGGCCTATCGGCCGATCGCGTCCGCGCCCTGGTCGAAAGCCAAGTCGAAGGACGCACCCTCGGCCTGCTGGGCGAGCCCCGGGTCAACGTGCTCAAGCTCAATCTCGCGCTCGATGGGCTAAAATCGTAACTGCGACCGATATATCCCCGTGTACTACCCGTCCCGGAGCAAGTCCGGGACGGGTTTTTTCTTGTAATATGCGCTAGAGGAGCCAAATGCCTGGCGACGAAGCGCAAAGAGCCTCGCCCGATGCCTTGCTTGCTCTCGCCAAGAAAGAGGGGCGGGGGCACCTGAAGATATTTCTCGGCGCCGCCCCCGGCGTCGGCAAGACCTTTGCCATGCTCACCGCCGCGCAAACCGAGAACGCCGGTGGGCGCGACGTGGTCGCGGGCCTGATCGAGACGCACGGCCGCCGCGAAACCGAACGTTTGATCGAAGGCTTCGAGGTCCTTCCACGCAAGCCGATCGTCTACCGCAACCAGGTGATGAAGGAGTTCGATCTCGATGCGGCGCTGGCGCGCCGGCCGAGTCTGTTGCTGGTCGACGAATACGCCCACACCAATGTGCCAGGCAGCCGCCACCCCAAGCGCTGGCAGGACATCGACGAAATTCTCGCCGCCGGCATCGACGTGTGGACGACACTCAACATCCAGCACCTGGAAAGCCTCAACGACGTGGTGCTGAAGATCACCAAGGTGCGGGTGCGCGAGACGGTGCCCGATACGGTGTTCGACAAGGCGGACGAGATCATCCTGGTGGACTTTCCGCCCGACGAGCTGCTCAAGCGCCTGGCGGAGGGGAAAGTCTATGTTCAGGATACCGCCGCTCGCGCTGTCGAAAGCTTTTTTAAGCCGCAAAATCTAACGGCTTTACGCGAACTTGCGCTACGCCGTGCCGCCGAGCGCATCGATGCCGATCTCATTTCCCGCATGCAGGCACACGCGATCGAAGGGCCGTGGGCAGCCGGCGAGCGCATCCTCGCCTGCATCGGGCCCGACCCTATTTCCCCGACCGTCGTGCGCACAGCCAAGCGGCTCGCGGATCTGATGGACGCGCCCTGGATTGCGGTTACGGTGGAAAGGCCGGGCACGAACCTCGACGATGCCGCACGTCATAGGCTGGATGAGGCGATGAAGCTCGCCGAGGCACTCGGTGCCGAAACGCAAACGCTGACCGGAAGCGATCTGCCGGCGGAACTTCTCCGCTTCGCGAAATTCGAGAATGTCACCCAGATCGTGATCGGCCGCTCGCATGGCGGGTTCTTCAGTGAGTTCCTGCGTCGCTCATTGCCGCACGAACTGGTACGCCGCACCCAGGATATCGCAATCCATTTGGTGACGCGGCAAGTCGAGGGGATGCCACCCGCGCGACCGCGGCGCCGTGCTCCCTTAGTTCTGCAGCCGCTGCCATTCCTCTATGCGACGTTCGCGATTGGCGCCGCGCTGGCGGTTGGCGAAGGGTTGACCGCGCTGACGCCGATCCCGAACCTTTCGATGCTGTTCCTGGTGGCCGTATTGTTGGTCGCCGTGAATTTCGGCATCTGGCCGGCGATCTATGCCTCGATGCTGTCGTTTGTGGTGTATAATTTTTTCTTCATTCCGCCGCTCTACACGTTCACCATTGCCGAGCCTTATGAACTGCTGGCGCTGGTCATTTTCCTGATCGTGGCGGTCATCACCTCGGCGTTGGCCGGCCGGGTACGCGAGCAGGCGACGGTTTCGGCGAGCCGCATGCGGGCGATGCGGCGGCTCTACGAATTCACCCGACGTTTGTCGGGATTGGCGTCGTTCGACGCGGTGGCCGAAGGCGCGGCCAGCGAAATCCACGCTAGCCTCGGCCGCGCCGTGGTGGTGCTGTTGGAACATGACGGCGATCTGTCGCTGATCGCTGCCTGGCCGCCAGAAGACACGCTCGACGCCGCGCCGATGACGGCGGCGCGTTGGGCCTTCAAGCATGGCGAGCCGGCTGGCGCCGACACCAGCACGCTGCCGATCGTGCCGTGGTATTTTGTGCCCCTTCGGATCGGCGACAAGACACTGGGTGTGATCGGCGTTGCCAAGCCGGAAGGGGTGACGCCGCTCGATTCGGAGGCGCGTGCGTTGCTCGACGCTTTATCCGAGCAAACTGCCGCGGCGCTCGAGCGCGCTTCGCTCGCGCGCGACATGGTGAGCGCCAAGACGGCGACCGAAACCGAACGGATACGCAATACGCTGCTGGCCTCGATTTCGCACGATTTCCGCACGCCGCTGTCGTCGATCCTCGGTTCGGCCACCAGCCTAATCGACTATGGCGACAAACTTGGGGCTGGAGCGAAAAGGGATCTCCTGACGCAAATCAAGCAGGAGACCGAAAGTCTCGATGAGATGGTGCGCAACCTTCTCGCCATCACTCGGATCGATGCGGGAGCATTGGAACTGCGGCGCGACTGGATCGACTTGCGCGAAATCGTTGATCGCGTCACCAACGCTGCCCGACGGCGCGGCACGCGCCAGCGGATCGAAATCTCTTTGCCCGCCGATCTGCCTCTGGTGCGCGCGGACGCCACTCTGGTCGAGCAGGCGATCGGCAACGTGATTGGCAATGCGATCGTCCATACCCCGCCGGAGACCAGCGTACTGGTGGATGCGATGATCAGCCCGGAGAAGATCGAGTTGCATGTCACCGATGACGGCCCCGGCATCCCGGCGCAGGCGCTGCCGCTGATATTCGACAAATTCGTCAAGGCCGATGCGACGCAAGCCGACGGAGGAAGGGGGACTGGCCTCGGTCTTGCCATTGCCAAGGGCATCATGGAGGCGCATGGCGGTTCGATCGCGGCTGAGAGCCCGCATGCCAATGGGCGCGGAACGCGCATCGTGCTCAGCTTCCTGCGCCAGGACGTGCCGGCATGAGCGCGAAGACGCAGGTTCTAGTCGTGGACGACGAGGCAGCAATTCTGCGCTTCCTGAAGCCGGCGCTGGAGGCAAACGGCTATGAGATGACCAGCGCCGGTACCGTCGCCGACGCGACAAAACACATCGCCGCTCACTCTCCAGAGATTGTGCTACTCGATCTCGGGCTTCCCGACGGCGACGGCAAAGACGTGATCAAAAGGGCGCGCGAATGGTCGGACGTGCCGATCATTGTGCTGTCGGCGCGCGAGCGCGAAACCGAAAAAATCGAGTCTTTCGATCTTGGCGCGGATGATTATGTAAACAAGCCGTTCAATGTTGGTGAACTTCTGGCGCGGATGCGTACGGTGTTGCGTCATCGCATGCAGCGGAAAGCGGAGATTCCACTCCTCCGCGTCGGTGATCTTGAAGTCGATGCCGTGCGCCATCGCGCAACACGCGCAGGTACCGAGATCAAGTTGACGCCCAAGGAATTCGACTTGCTGTCGTTTCTGACGCGACATGCCGGCCGCGTGGTCACTCACAAACAAATCCTCACGGCCGTCTGGGGACCGGCGCATACCGAAGACACACAATATCTTCGCGTCTATGTTGGTCAGCTGCGGCAGAAGATCGAAGAACACGCCGACGATCCGCGCATCATTCTCACCGAGCCGGGAATTGGTTATCGCATCGCCGAGAACTAACGGCAACTCAGCTCATAAAAGGTTGATTGCTAAACGCCCCACTTCATCCGCGACTTGTCATTCCGTCGCTATGTATTTTTGGAGATGGCTAACCGCTTTGAAACTGTAGTGAGTATCAACAAATGGGTAGTTTAGGGCAGTTTTTGGCACTCAAAAAGTATCAACTCGCGTTGAATCTACAGAGATTCCTTATAGCCTTCCAAGCTGATGACGAGGGTTCGATTCCCTTCACCCGCTCCAACACATTTTGTTATTTATTTATAATGAGTTATTGCAAATCTTGGCGGCGACAAATGAAGCCAGAGATTGGCTTGATACAACAATGGTACAACATAATTGGGCACGGCTGGACTTGGTCGGCGTTTTGGGCCGGGCCAACATCCGTTATTAGCCGCGTACTCAGCAGCGCGCCGTGGCCCAACTCAGCAATCGCGGACGCCTGCAAGCGATAATTGCGCTCATTCCCCGCTAAAATGTTGCATCAAGCACATTGCAGCTCGCGCGCGCATACCTATTTCTGCCGGGACAATGGAATAGCCGAAGCGTGTAGGGCACACCGGGTGGCTATAAACTAAAAACCCAAAAATGCTCGCCACTGCTGGCTCAACGCGCGATGTCGGCTAACTTAGGACCCCGCGCAAAGATAGGAAAAACCCATGGGTTTTCTTCTTATCTTCGAAGCCAGTCAGCCTAACGGTGCGGTGTACCGTTTTGGCCTCGGGTGCTATGTGCCCCCGAATCTGGCCTCGGTGGTGGCCGCGTTCGCGCGGTTGTTCTGATCCACGGAAGAGGCATCCCAGAAATGGGGTGCCTTTTTCTTTGGGCTCATTGTCCCCGTAGTTCACAAGTAGAGGCTAGAGCCGAAACATAAGGCTTATTGACTATGCCGGCGCTTATTTTGCGCTGGCTTTTTCATTTGCCCGTGACCGGGAGGGGCGAATCGGGTCTTATGGGGCATACTTTTCCACATTGGTGCTTGCGTGACGGCCGTCCAATTTCCAGGAGCGGCGGAATGGCGAAGCAGCGCAGTCGAAAATTACTTGAGTCCGATAAATTCCGCGAAGTCGTGCACCAGCTTGTTCGGCGCACTGACGTTGAGTGGAAGTATTACGAGGAGAATTTTCTCCATACGCAGGTCCGCCGGCCGGACGACTACATCTTCAGCGACGATCAACGGAAGGTGTTGAATCGACTGATAGCGGTTGCCACGGTCTTTTCGCAATATTCCGAGTACTCAGTCCGTGAACTGTTTACGATGACGTACCCGTTCCGCGCTGAATTTCGTTACGAGGACGAGGAGTTTTTGACTCGTCACTTCCTTGCCGGAACCACGGCCCTGCCTGTGCGCGAAGTCAGGTATCTCGCGGGCTTGTACCGTCACCGGGAACCGCTTGAGCGTGATGAGCGAGTGGAGGCGGTGTTCCGGGAAACGTGGACCGACGAAACCTCGCTTGGTGATTATAGCGATCTTCCGTCATCGCTCGCCGGGGCTGCTTGATGCCTTCGTTAATGCCCGGCATCGTTTTTGAGTTGGGGCGGGCGATGGGGTAGGCGACCGCGACAATAGAGCAATGAAGAATCTCACTTACGCGATTCATGAAGCCATCTATAATTTCGCGTTTTTTCTCTTCCGAGAAATGCCGAAGCTTGGAGGTGGTGTAAAAATATTCCTGCGTCTGCTGGTGCGGCGCCCGGCCTAATGGTGATCGCAAGAACTTGTTTGCAACGCGGCGCGCGAAGAAAGTTTGAATGAATTCCATGGCACGCTCACGTCTGCTATCCAGTGCCCAATACCAAGAAATGAGCATAGTACGATGGAGATATCGTGTCAGCCCAAGCGGCAAAGACGAGACACCTTACTAAAGTCTAGGATGATGCCAAATCCTTGGGATAGACCGCGGTGGCCCGACAAAGGTGACAAAACTTGTGCGGCAATTTTTCAAGCCGTGGGCCGCGCATTAAGTAGCTGGTCCGATGTTGAGCAAGAAATTTCCGATCTTTTCGTCTTCTTTGTCGGCCCTGGCGCAGTCGATTCGCCGGCGACGCGCGCCTATAGTTCAATTGATGGTGCAAGAAATCGAATAAAAATGGTGCGTCACGCCGCCAATGCGTGGTTCGAGCGATTTAGGGGCTGCCCATTTGAAAACGAGACGCTCAATTTATTGAAAGCTTGTGACGGGTGGTCATCGCGCCGTAATGATATCGCCCATGACCGCATCGATTCTGCTGATCGTTCGCTCTGGCTGGAATATTTCGACCATAAGCCAAGTGAATATTCTCTGCTAGTCAACCCGCCGTGGACAGCGGAGGCGCTGCGCAAGGAACTCAAGCCAGCGGAGGAAGCCGAACGATTCAGCCGCATGAGTGCATTGGCTTTGAAATGGGGCAATCAGCCATTGGCCATACAATGCGTTGTGGCCCGCGTTGTAATGCTCGACGAGTATATGGATGACGAGAAAGGCGCCCACAAAATCATTGATGAAGCTATTGCAAGATTTGGAGGGAATGTCGTTTTATTGCGCGCGCGCGCAAAACTCTTTTGGCGACACAGCAAGCACGAAGACGCGGTAAAAATCTTACGTGGGATAGCCGATAAGATTGGCCTCGATAGTCCTATTGATCGAGCATTTGCACTTCGCGAAGCGGCCATAAGTGCAGCGAGCATAGGAGACTGGGCGCAGTCGGTGGTGTGGTTTGCAGAAGCGCAGAATGCGGCTTCAAAAGCTTTGACCGACGACATGCACGTAATGGCGGCGGGACTAGAAGCAGATAAAGCTGTCGCTTCCCTGATGAATGGTAAGGTGAAAGACGCACTCGAAACGATGGCTGAGTGCCTTACAAAATTGCAAAAGATAAAGCCGGATTCGTCGTTAAGGGCCGCGTATTGCCACCGGGTGGTTCGTCACACCGTTCTTTGGATGGATGCAAAAATTGACCAGCGCGAAGCCCTTATCGGTGGGAAGCCCATCGGGATGTTGCCGGGAACCTGTAGTAACCCTGAACCGCCGTCGTCCATTACGGAACTACCGCTTGGGCCGCTGGACCTCGCTTGGTACATGCTTGCGGAAGCAGAAATTTCTTCGGGAGTCGATGCTGGTATAGATCACTCCCTTAGATCAAGGTTGCAGCAAGGGCCAATTCTTTTCATGGAGGTTACGAAAGGAAATCGGCGAATAACACGTGACGTTCTCAAAGGTGATACCGATCAATTCGCAAATGACTTGCCGGCCTATCTTGCGGGCATGGAGTATCTTCGCTCTAAAGCAACGGAGATGCGTAAGTCATTTGATATAATGTCTCCTCCGCGCGGAGATGTTCCGGCATTGTCGTCGGCGCAATTAGCCCACGGCAACGTTGAGGAAGTAGCAGCAGACGCGGTTGTAGCGTTTGGTTTAGCTGCGGCCCTCCAAGGTAAGGCCGATCCGACGGTTGATCTGCTCGCCAGTTTGACAAGAACCTTTGGCAATGATTTTCCCAGCAAGGCAGTTGTCGCGAATTGGCGCGGTGAGGATGTTTCTCTCCAGCCGCTCGATAAAACGGTGACGAAATTGATCACGTTGATGCAGTCCGGGGCTCACCTTGAGCCCCGAAGGGTGTGGGAGATTGGCGTTCGGGCTTTCGAGAAAATACGGCAATCGAATTTCCGAAATGCTCTACTGCCGCTGTTAGGCAAGTGGTTGCGCCGGCAATGGCGAAGAATTATTGACCAAGAAAGTTTTCGCATGTCACGCCCGATGGCGACGGTGCCAGCGATTGAAGAAAACCTTGCACAAGAAACGAATAATGAGGCGTTTATTGCATCGCTTCTCTTGTCCACCGCCGAAGCCGTCGGCTCGCCGTTGGCCAGCGCTTACCAGAAACTGCTTAAGGATATTTCGCGCGGGGACAAGTAGCCGCATGGGGACTTATGAGTACCAGCAGCATCATGAACCTCAATAATGTTTTGAATTCCACTTACTGATCCGGCCTCGGCCTTGGAATGACAAATTCTACTGATATTCCTGTCGTCATCGATTTGCCTTGCAATTCCGGTGGCTCGATTGGTGCGAGCCTAGCGTGGCAATAGGGCGCGGCTGATTTTGCGGCTTCAAGTCGGCGTTCGGGCGGCTGTGTTTCGTCCCGCATGACGGCCAACATGAAATCGAGCGGCAATTGGCCACCGGCTTGAGCAGCTTCGATATAAGCGAGGCTGCGCTTATTGCGAGCGCCTCGCGGACGGCCAAGTGGATTACCCGATGTGCCAGCCTTGAAGGGGTGGCCTCGCTGTTTCTCAGATTTGTTTACAGCGTCGAACATGATGTGAATCTATCAGGGAAATCATTACAAACAAAACCAGACAATGGAGACGACGACCGCATTGCTGACTATGTAGTCGCGGCAAAGCGCCTTCATCCATGATCTGCTGGCGCACTTTTACGCTGTCGTAGGCCTTGTCTGCCGTGACAGCCAGCGGCGCCCTCGGCGTGTTTAGGATCTCTTCGACGACTTGGCTGTCATTCTGAAATGAATGTCTATAATTGGTCACGAAGCTGACGTCCCAACAACGGCCGCAAATGTCCGCGAGATGGTTCGCAATGCCGCGGAGGCCAAGGCCCACTGGTTCGATTTTCTCTACCAGCTTTGCTAGCCTTGTTGGTTTTAGCTTGATTATTTTTGATCGGCAGCCAGCCGCGGCGCCTTCGCGTAGATGACATCCAATAGGGACCTCACGGCCGCATCGGCCGCGCCGGTATTTTCAATCACGTAATCGGCGCGAAAGTCCTTGAACGAAGCATTCCGTTCGACCCGCAACGCGAGCGGGCCGTCCGTTTGCCGGGAACGGCCTGCCAACCGTGCTGACAGGATATCGGCCGGAGCGGTTATCAACACAGCATCCACGCGGGTATAGCGCGTCCGTACGTCGGCAACAATTCCTCGCGATACGTTGCAGACGACCGTGCGCCCGGCGCGGAGATCGTTTTCTATAGATCGAGGAATGCCGTATTTGAGTCCGTGCGCCTGCCACCAAAAGGCAAACATGCTGTTCTTCACTGCGCAATCGAAGTCTGAATCACTCAAGCTATCGTGAACCTCGGCTTCAGTAGCCGGCCTGGTAACGACACGACGGGAGAAAGCAATGGTGGGATCGCCGCCGCAGGCCGCCTTTGCTCCGGCGATCATGGTATCCTTGCCAGCGCCGCTCGGTCCGACCACAAGCACGAACCTGCCAATGCCTATCGGCTGGCTTGGCGGCGCGTTCATGCGACCCGGCTGCCTCCGCTCCAGACGCCGCGCACTGCGGTGGCTTCGTCCACTTGGTGCACGCGAATGAAATCGGCGCGTTTGCCGACGGCGATCTCGCCGCGGTCGGTTAAGCCGACCACCTCGGCTGGCGTTTTGCTCACGGTGCGAATGGCATCGGGTAGGCTAAAATTATCCGCCTTGTCCGGAAGGCGGAGCGCCGCGATCAGCAGGCTCGAGGGTACGTAATCCGACGATAGGATATCGAGCGCGCCGGCGCGGGCGAGTTCGGCGGTCGCCACATTGCCGGAATGCGAGCCGCCGCGGATCAGGTTGGGTGCGCCCATCAGGATTTTGACGCCGGCCTCGTGCAGAGCGGTGGCGGCTTCCGTCGTGGTGGGGAACTCGGCAATGGCTACACAATCGTGAATGGCCTGTTGCACGTGCTCGGGCGTTGTGTCGTCGTGGCTCGCCAGCGGTGTGCCGTGCGCGCCGGCGAGTTCGATCAGCCCCTGGTAGTTCTGCTCCGCGTACCGGGCATGGTTTTCGATGCGGCGGGCAAACAAAGTGTCCAGTTCGGCATCGCTCATCCCGCCGCCTTTGCCGCGATAATATTCCCGTAGCTTCACCGGATCGCGGAATTGCCGCTGGCCAGGCGTGTGGTCCATCAGCGACATTAGCCGCACATCCGCGCGGCCTATAAGCTCGGCGGCGTCGCCAACGACATTCGGCATGGGAATTTCACAGCGCAAATGCAGGAAATGCTCGATACGCAGCAAACCGGCGGTGCGGGCGCGTCCGATGGCCACCGACAGCGTGCCGGCTTGGCCATCCACCTCCTCCGCGCCTTCCTCGCGCCAGACTCGCAGCGAATCGAGCACAGTGGTGATGCCGCTGGTGGCGATCTGGGCGTCATAGGATATGACGGCGGCAACCGTGTCCCAATGCACTTTCGGGCGCGGCATCACATGCGCCTCGAGATGATCAGTGTGCAGTTCCACCAACCCGGGCAGCAACAGATCGCCGCCAAAATCGACGCCTAGCTCTGGCGCTGTGCCATCGCCGATTTCCACGATTCGGCCGTTCTCGACTGCCACATAGCCGCCCTCGATTACTTGGTCGGCGAGGACGATCCGGGCATTATCGATGACGATCGTATTGGTGTCGGCCATGGCTTTCATGCGGCTGTCGCGAATTGGGTAACGTCGACGCAGACGTCGGCGATCGCCGCGCGCACGTCGTCGTCGTGCACGATAGCGACGATGGCCGCGCCTTGCCGTTTGCGCTCACGCACGATGTCGACCACGACCGCTCGGTTGTCGGCGTCGAGCGAGGCGGTCGGCTCGTCGAGTAGAAGAATCGGATGTTCCGGCAGCAGCCCGCGCGCGAGATTGATACGCTGCTGCTCGCCGCCGGAGAATGTGGCTGGCGGCAGGCTCCATAGCCGCTCGGGCACATTGAAACGCCGCAGCATCGCGGCTGCACGCGCGGTGGCCGTCTCGCGCAGCACCGACTTCATCACCAGCGGTTCGGCGACGATGTCGAGCGCCGACACCCTTGGCACCGCGCGGAGGAATTGCGTTACGTAGCCGAGCGCGCGCTGCCGCACGCCCAGGATTTGCCGCGGCGCGGCGCTGGCGATATCGACGATGTCCCTGTCATTGCGAACCAGAATCTGCCCGGCGTCGCAGCGGTAGTTGCCGTAGATCAGCTTGAGGATCGACGATTTTCCCGTGCCAGACGGGCCAGTCAGGGCGACGCATTGTTCTGGTTCGACCGCAAAACTCACGCCATTCAATACGGCTAAGCGCAGACCGCCCTGCAGATGCATGGTGAAGGTCTTTGTTACTGCGGAAAGTTCGAGTGCGACCATGATGAACCTCACGCCGGCAGAATCGAGGAAACGAGCAACTGGGTGTAGGGCGCGTGCGGGTCGTCCAGCACCTGATCGGTGAGGCCTTGCTCGATGACCTCTCCTTCCTTCATCACCATGATTCGATTGGATAACAGCCTTGCGACGGCCAGATCATGAGTGACGACAATCGCCGCGATGCGCATCTCCGAGACGATCCTTCGCAGCAAGTCGAGCAGGCGGGCCTGCACCGAGACGTCGAGGCCGCCGGTCGGTTCGTCCATGAAGATCAACCGCGGCGCGGTCACCAGATTGCGGGCGATCTGCAGTCGTTGCCGCATGCCGCCGGAATACGCGCGGGGCGTATCGTCGATGCGGTCTTCGGGAATTTCGACGCGTGCCAGCCAATCTGTCGCCGCACCGCGAATGTCACCATAGTTGCGCCAACCCACCGCCATCAGCCGCTCGCCGACATTGCCGCCGGCGGAGACGCCCATGCGCAGACCGAGCTGCGGGTCCTGATGTACATAGCCCCAGTCGGTGCGGAACAGGAACCGCCGCATCGGTTCGCTCATCGACCACAGATCGGCGAGCGCGCCATCGCGCAGGCGGTAGCGGATTTGTCCGGCGCTGGGCTCGATCTGGCCCGACAGCAGTTGCAGCAGCGTGGTCTTGCCGGAGCCTGACTCGCCGACCACCGCTATCACCTCGCCCTCATAGAGTTCGAATGAGGCATCGCGGCAGCCGAGCCGGCGGCCGTACCATTTCGTCAATCCTTCCGCGGCCAGGAGCGGCTGTTCGTTCTCGATGAGGCTCATGCCGGCACCTGTTCGAGCGCGAGGCGGAAGCTGTAGCCGTGGCGCTCAAAGCCGAGCCGCTCATAGAAAGCATGCGCGCGTTCGCGTTTGGCGTTCGACGACAGCACCATTTTGTAGCAGCGATTGTCGCGCGCCCGTGCGACCGAAAAATCCATCATCGCCCGGCCGATGCCTTGGCCTTGCCGTGCGGGGTCAACCACCACGTCCTCGACGATTGCCGACGGCGCGCCGAGATGGCCCAGATTGTCCATGATCAGCAGAGCGAAGCTGCCAACGATGCGGCCGGCCTGCTCGGCGACATAAAGTGTGTAGTCGGGATAGCGCGCGAAACGCGCCAACAGCCGTTCGGCCTCGCCAATCGATAGGATGCGCCCATCATCCATGCCCGGTTGCGCATAAAGCGCCAGCACGCCCGGCAGATCGCCGCTGTCCGCTGTGCGGATGCAAATTGTGTCGAGCTCAATCACGCATGGGCTCCACATCGGAACTATGTGCTGGCGCGGCGTAGCCCATGGCGCGGCGCGTCTCGCAATAGTCGGTATCCGAGCAGACGAACATGCGGTTGCCGCGGTCATCGGTGATCACTTCGTCAAGGTAGCTGTCGGCGGCGCCGCAGAGTTCGCACTGCGCGTCGTGCCGATAGGGCTGGAACGGATGATCTTCGAAATCGAGCGACACCACGCGCGTGTAGGGTGGAATAGCGTAAATGCGCTTTTCGCGGCCGGCGCCGAACAGTTGCAAGGCCGGGCAATCGCTCAATTTCGGATTGTCGAATTTCGGGATCGGCGAGGGGTCCATGACATAACGTTCGTCGACCTTCACCGGATAGGCGTAGGTGGTCGCGATATGGCCGTGCCGCGCAATGTCCTCGTAGAGTTTCACGTGCATCAGCCCGTACTCGGACAGCGCATGCATGCGCCTCGTCTCGGTTTCGCGCGGCTCGAGGAAGCGCAGCGGTTCGGGGATCGGCACCTGATAGACCAGCACTTGGGCCTCGGTCAGCGGAGTTTCCGGAACGCGGTGGCGGGTCTGGATGACGGTCGCTTCCACTGTCGAAGTGGTCGTCCGCACGCCGGCGGTCTTGGTGAAGAACTTGCGGATTGACACTGCATTGGTGGTGTCGTCGGAGCCCTGATCGATCACCTTGAGTACGTCTTTGGGGCCGAGGATCGAGGCGGTGACCTGCACGCCGCCGGTGCCCCAGCCGTAGGGCATCGGCATTTCGCGGCTGGCGAAGGGAACCTGGTAACCGGGAATGGCGATCGCCTTGAAGATCGCGCGGCGGATCATCCGCTTGGTCTGCTCGTCGAGGTAAGCGAAATTGTAGACCGGTGCGCTCATTCGGCGGCGTCCCGCAGCGGCGTGTCACTGCTTTGGTTATCTACGCCACGCTCGGCGAACTCCGCGCGCAACTGGCGCAGCAGCCCGAGCTCGGATTGGAAATCCACGTAGTGCGGCAGCTTGAGATGCTCGACAAAGCCGGTCGCCTGCACATTGTCGGAATGGCTCATGACGAATTCCTCGTCCTGCGCGGGACTGCCTGCTTCCTCGCCCAACTCGCGCGCGCGCAGCGCCCGGTCGACCAGCGCCATGGCCATGGCCTTGCGCTCGCTTTGGCCGAAGGCAAGGCCGTAGCCGCGCGTGAAGCGCGGAGCCTGCGTTCCGCTGCCGGCGAACTGATTGACCATCTGGCATTCGGTCAGAAAAATCGTGCCGAGCGGCACCGCGAAACCGGCCTCCTTGGCGAGGAATTCGACCTCGACCTCGCCGTAGCGGATTTCGCCGGCGAACGGATGATTGCGGCCGAAGCCGCGCTGGGTCGAATAGCCGAGCGCGAGCAGGAAGCCCTCGTCGCCGCGTGCCAGGTTCTGCAGACGCAGGTCGCGGCTGGCGGGAAATGACAGCGGCTCGCGCGTGAGATCTCCGACCTCGCCGTTTTGCGCCGCCTCTTCTTCGATCAGCCCGCTGTCGGCGAGAAGTTCGGTGACCGAGCGGAATGTCGCGTCGCTGGCTGGCGCGGTGGCCGCCGGCGGAACTTCGCTAGCTTGAGCCAAAGTGTGATCAAGTAGGCGGTGGGTGTAGTCGAAAGTTGGACCCAGCACCTGACCGCCCGGCAAATCCTTGAAGGTCGCCGAAATACGCCGGCGAATGTCCATGTCCGCCGTCTCGACCGGCTCGGACGCGCCGAAACGCGGCAGCGTCGTGCGATAGGCGCGTAGCAAAAAAATCGCTTCGATCATGTCGCCGCGCGCCTGCTTGATAGCCAGCGCCGCCAGCTCGCGGTCATAGAGCGAGCCTTCGCACATCACCCGGTCGACGCCGAGCGCGAGCTGGTTGTCGATCTGCGCCAACGATAGTTCGGGAACGGCGCGGTCGCCGCGCCGGACGTCGGCGAGCAACGCATGGGCATTATCAATGGCGCGTTCGCCGCCTTTGACCGCGACATACATCGTCAGGTCTCCATTGCGACCCGGATCGAGCGCGGCAGCGCCGTCACTTGCTCACCTGCGACCAGAACGAGGTCGATGCCGCGCGGAAACAGCTCGCGGTTTGCGCGCAGGCGCTCCACAAAGTCGTCCGGCAAGGGCTCGGCTGCGAGCGAGCGCGTAGTCTTGATGCCGGGACCTTCGATGCTAAGGCTGCGACCGTCGAAGCGTTCGATCTGGACGACCACTGTGGTCGAGCGGTCGGGATATTCCTCGCTGCCCAGCGCGAACCGTGCGAAGTCCGGCATGGTATGTGGATCGGCGACAAGCGCGAAAGCGGCTTCGCCGGGGTCGGTCACAAGCGGCGCGCCGGTGTGAAAACGAATCCATTCCGCGACCGCTGGCGCGCCGGCGAGCGAGTGATCGAGCCAGACTGGTGTTTCGTAATCGGCGAGGCTTTGCACCAGCGTGGCGGTCGCCGGCGCCAGCGGTGCCGGTGCGGTCACGCCGCGAATTTTTCTAACCTCGCCAGGCCGGGCGAAAGCTTCCATCAAGACGCGAAAGGCGGCCTGGCTGGCGAAGGCTGGATCTGGATTGAGCGCGGTCATCGCTCGTCCTCTCCGCGCACCAGCGTGAAGAAGTCGACGCGCGTCGCCGCCGTTTGTGCCCGTGCAAAAACGCGACGTTGCTGCTGCGCCAGGCGCAGCGGCGCCAGAACATGCTGTTCGACGCTTAGACGGTAGTCGTCGGCTTGTAACAGCGCATCGCAAAGCGCCACGGCACGCGCCTTGCGGTGGTCGCGGCCAAGCACATAGCCAAAGCCGATGACGCCTGATGCAAGCTGGACCGCCGCGCGCGTGACAGTGGCCTCGCCGGTATTGAATGGCGCGCCGTCGCCGCCAATACGGCCGCGTAACATGATCAGACCGGTTTCGACTGGCCTTGGCTCGGTGAATTCAATGCCATCGCCGACCAGGCGGAGGCCGAGCTCGATATCGTTGGCTTCGGCCTGCGCCAGAACCGCCATCGCCGCACGCCGCTCTACACAAGCCGCCTCCGCCTTTTCGCCGTCGACGTTTTTATTGTTGGCAACCGCCATGACGCTTGCGCCAAGTTGTCTAGTTCAATAGACAAGAGATAGATCGCGTCCAATGACGCTTTGATGACAGCTGGGCGATGCTCACAAGAACACCGCGTGGTTCGCTGAATAAGAATCATCTGCTGGCGCGGGGCATTATGCTGTGGCGCTGCATCGCCGATGATTTCGAGCAGATGATTCTGGTCGGCAAGTATGACAACGCCGAACGCCTGCCGGCGGAATCGGAGATCGCAGCGCGTTACGGCGTCAATCGCCACACCGTGCGCCGGGCGATGGCCGAACTGGCCGCGCGCGGATTGGTGCGCACTGAGCGCGGCAGCGGAACATTCGTCAAGACCGACAAACTCGATTACCGGATCGGCCAGCGCACGCGCTTTTCCGAGATCATCGCGGCGGCGGGTCACGAGGCGGAAGGGCGGCTGCAAGGCCACCGGCTTGAGCCGGCAAGCGACGAAATCGCCATGCGGCTGGGGCTGAAGCCCGGCGACGACGTAGTGCGGCTTGAAATCGTGCGCGCCGCCGACCGCGTTCCGATATCGGTCGCCACCACATGGCTCGACGGTCAACGCTTCTGCGATGCGGCGAAAGTGTTCCGGCAGCTTCGCTCAGTCACCCGTACGCTGGACCATTACGGCATCCGCGGCTACCGGCGGAAATGGACGAGGATCAGCGCGGCATTCGCTGATGCGGTCGACGCCGGCCGCCTGCGCCTGTCGGTGCACCGGCCGATCATGGTTGTGGAAAGTCTGGATGTAACGTCGGACGATAAGCCGGTCTTGACCACGCGGGGGCGGTTTGCCGCCGACCGGGTCGCGCTGATCGTCGAGAGCTGATCCCAATTATCTATTGAACTCGTTGCATAACGCCGCCGCTGTCATCCGGCTGTCGTCAACGTGTCGTCTTTCTCAAGTGCAAGCCACTCGATGAGGCTTGCCCAGCCTTCAATGGCTATTCGTGTGTCCATGTCTGAAAAGAAACTGTCCACGTTGCCGCTTGTCGATCCGACTGCCTCACTGACGGCGGCTATCCTTGGCGCCTATACCGAGGTCGGTGCCCGCACCAAGCTGCTTGAAGTGGAACTCGGCGAGTATTCGTACGTGGTCAATGACAGCGATATCGCCTATGCGAAAATCGGAAAGTTCACGTCGATCGCGGCGATGACCCGGATCAATCCGGGAAACCATCCCATGGATCGGGCGAGCCAGTCGCATTTCAGTTACCGCGCCAGCGCTTATTTCGAGGGTGAACGCGACGAGGATAGCTTTTTCGCTTGGCGACGCGCGCAGTGTGTCGTCATCGGCCACGACGTCTGGATCGGTCACGGCGCGATTGTGCTGGCGGGCCGCAGAATCGGCACCGGCGCGGTGATCGGTGCTGGTGCCGTCGTGACGAAAGATATCCCAGCCTACGCGATTGCAGTGGGTAATCCGGCGCGGATCGTACGCCAGCGGTTTCCCGCAGAGGTCGCTACGCGCATGCAGGCCCTGGCTTGGTGGGATTGGCCGCACCAACGACTGCAAGCCGCCTTGGCGGACTTGCGGACACTCACGGCCGAACAGTTTCTCGACAAGCACGAGACGCAGGTACCGGTACCGCATCTCGTTACTGCCGCGCACTGAGGCAGGCCATGCGCATTCAAGGCGGGCAGGTCTTGGCGGGCGGGCAATGGGCTGCCGGCGATGTCGATATCGACGAAGTGGCCGGTCTGATTGATAAAATCGGAAATGACGGGGGCTCGGGTCGCGGCTTCGACGCGCGCGGGCTCCATGTTTTGCCTGGCATCGTCGACATCCACGCCGATGCTTTCGAGCGCCAATTGATGCCGCGGCCGGGCGTTGGATTTCCGGTCGACGTCGCGCTGATGGAGAGCGACCGCCAGGCCGTCAGCAACGGCATCACCACAATGTTTCACGGGGTCACCTGGTCGTGGGAACCGGGATTACGTGGCGCCGACAATGCCCGCGCCCTACTGGCCGCGGTTGAAACGCTGCGCCCGGAGCTTGGCGCCGATACGTACATTCACCTGCGTTATGAGACGTTCAATTTTGGCGCCGAGGCCGAAGTTATGGGCTGGGTTGGCGAACGGCGGATCGGCATGCTCGGCTTCAACGACCATATGCCGGGCGAAAATGCGCCGCCGCGCACCCGCAAGCTCGGGGAGATGGCGGAACGCGCCGGGCTCTCGCGGGAAGATTTCATGGCGCTGGTGCAGCGCTTGCAAAGGCGCGCCGATGAGGTGCCGCAATCGATCGCGCGGCTTGCCGCCGCCGCCGCCGCGAGCGCCGTCCCGACGCTGTCGCACGACGATATGAGCCCGGAGCAGCGCCGTTGGTTTCGCGCGCTCGATTGCCGCCTGGCAGAGTTTCCGACCACGGTCGAGACTGTGCAGGAAGCAGCGGCAGGGGGTGATGACGTCGTCTTGGGCGCGCCTAATGTGGTTCGCGGCGGCAGTCATATCGGCTGGATCGGCGCTGCGGACATGGTTGCCCGCGGATTCTGCACGATCCTCGCCTCCGATTACTACTACCCGGCACCGCTGCTGGCCGCCTTCCGGCTGGCGGCCGATGGCATCGCGCCGCTTGAAAGCGCGTGGTCCTACGTCTCCGAGCGGCCCGCCAAGGCGGCGGGCCTAATCGATCGCGGCGCAATCGAGACCGGCCGCCGGGCCGACGTGATCATCGTCGACGCCAAGGACCTGTGCCGTCCAAAGGTGATTGCAACGATCGCAAACGGCCGCGTCGTGCATCTGGCCGAGACCGATCGTCTGAATTGAGGGCGGCGATGGGCATCCAGGAATCGGCACCGCGCTACGCGATCTACTTCGTTCCCGGCCACGCCACTGAACTCTATCGGTTCGGCGCGTCGGTGCTCGGTTACGACTGCTACACAGGCCATGACCAAGCATTGATTGGTGGTCTTGATCCTCTGTCTTGGGCAGAATTTGTGGGCGTGCCGCGCGCTTACGGCTTTCACGCGACGCTTAAAGCGCCGTTTTATCTAGCCAACGACTCGAGCGAAGCCGGTCTCAAGGACGCGGTGCGTGAATTTGCGGCGAATCGAGCTGCGGTCACGGTCGGTAAAATAGTCGTTCGCGAACTTGGAACATTTGTCGCCCTTGTCCCCGACGCTAGCAGCCCACATGTCGACCGACTGGCGCAGGCTTGCATGCAGGAATTTGATAGCTTTCGCGCGCCCATGAGCGAGCCGGAACGCGGTCGGCGGCTAGCGGCAGACTTAACCGCCGGACAGATCGAAAATCTTGAGCGCTGGGGATACCCCTATGTGGCTGAGGATTTTCGCTTTCACATGACGCTGACCGGTTCACTTGCACCGCCCGAAAGGAATCAGGCGTTGCGATTTCTTTGCGATCGATTTGAGCAGGTGCGCGGCGCCAATCCAGTCACCGTCGACCAGATAGTTGTAGCGCGCCAAGCCGACGCCATTGCGCCTTTCCGGGTGATCCAAGTCGCGGCATTAGGCCATTCTGCGTACCGTCCATTTGCCTATATGGTTTAAAACTGCGGCGCCGGCAGCCATGACCTGTGGACAACGGGGAGTTTTTTCAGCTCACCCATCCATAGGGACAACAAGTTTACCCAATCGCTGAGCGATTTTTCCTCGCTTGCGCGCGTCCGCAATCATGACATCGAATTCATCGACCCGTCGTCTCGCAGTCATGAACCGACTGTAGCGTCTCATGTCGAGACAAGGGGACGTCTAGATGAGCTTGTATGCCGTCGACCTCTCTTCAGGCATTCCGCTCTATCGCCAAATCAGTCAGGCGATCGAGGAAGAGGTGCGCAAGCGCTACAAGCCTGGCGCACAGCTTCCGCCTGAACCAGTGCTGGCGGAGCGTTTCTCGGTCAATCGGCATACGCTCCGCCACGCGATCGACGAGTTGGTCAATTCGGGGCTGGTCGAGCGCCGCCGTGGCCTTGGCGTCTTCGTGCTCGACGGACCGCACAATTACGGCATCCATAAACATACTCGTTTTACCAAAACTCTCGAAACCGCCGGAAACACGACCGAAAGCGTTGTTCTACGCAAGCTGGCAATCCCGGCGAGCAGCGGCGTCGCCCGCAGACTTGAACTGGGCGAAGGGGTCGAGGTTTTATGGGTCGAGACGCTGCGCAAAGCGAACGAACGCCAATTTTCGGTCGTCTCGCATTTCATGCCGGCCGAACTCGTTGGTCAGGTCTTTGCCGAATACGAAGGCGGTTCGTTGCATGACTTCATCGCCGATCGTCTCGGCATCGAGCTCGAACGCCAATACAGCCTGATTTCGACTCGGCTTCCGCAGGGTGATGACGCGACGCTGCTCGGCATACCGCGTCATCAACCCATTCTTCGCATCAAGAGTGTGAACGTTAATTCGGTTACCCGACGTCCAGTCGAATACGCACTTGGGCGGCTGCGGGGTGACCGGGTCGAGCTCGAGGTGAAACTCTAATCGCACAAAAAATCAGATCGCCTGGGAACAGATCGCGTCGATGCATCGAGATCGGAAAGCTAAGTCTGCAATTAAAGGATCATGGGCCGTTCATCAAAGCCGTAATCGCCAAGTCTAGAACCGCTGCGGGTCCGCTTCGTCATCTGCAAGTCAAGCTGAGTGCTCAGGTTCTTCGTGTAACGCAAAAATAAACCAGGAGGTTCAGATGGATAGGAAGTCGATTTGGGCGGCCGCTTTCGCGGGCTCCGCGATCGCTACTTTGGGTGCGTCGTCGTCCGCAATGGCCGGCAACGCCGCCGATTGTCCGAATATTGGCGTCATCAAGATAACGAAGGAGGCACGAAAAAACAGACACATGTCGCGACGGCCTCCGCGATAGTCAATTTTTGCGAATAGGTAAGAGCCCGCTCGAATGCTGCCTAACCGGTTTCTCTCAGGCCGCATTCGACTGCGCATCAATCCCTGACCGTCTTATCGTAACCTCACAGGAGCAATCGCAATGCATCTGAAACACATTCTCTCGGCAAGTGCCTTGGCGCTGACCCTTTCCCTGATCGGCGGCATCTTGGCCGCACCGACGGCCAACGCCGAAGTGGTCAAGGAACCCGACACCCTCACCATCGCCTGGTTGCCGAACGACTCGTCGGACGTTCTGGCGTCGATGCGGGATGAAATCGCCAAAGCGATTGCCAAGGCCACCGGCAAGAAGGTGGAAAACAAGCTCACCACCGACTACGCGATCGCGCTCGCGGCCCTGGACAATGGCACAGCCCAGATCTCGTGGACCGGGGCCAACGAATACATCACGACACACGCCCGGAATCCCAAGCTCATTCCGTTGGTGGTCAACACCGGGCCGTCCGGTACTCTGAAGGACGCCCTGTACTACAGCCGCTTCGTCGTCAAGAAGGGCGACGAGAAGCAGTATGAGGCAGACGGCCAATTCAGCATCGACAATATCGCCGGTAAACGGGTGTCCTTCGTTTCCACCAGTTCCACCTCCGGCTTCAACATGCCGGCCGCCGCTATCCTGGGCGAGTTCACCAAGCAAGCGAAGTGGAAGAATCTGACCAAGGAGGATCTGGCGCAAGGCGGCCAGGGCCGCCTCTTCAAGCAGGTGATGTTCGGCGGCTCCCACCAATTGTCGCTGGTCAACGTCCTGACCGGCCGTTCCGACGTGTCGGCCGTGTGCGACTTCCTGGTGACGGCGTATGTGGACCTGGTCTCGGGGACCGACAACACCGAGGGGGCCGTTTACGTGGTCAAGAAGGATGCCGGCGCGCCGTTCACCGCCGTACGGGGGAAAGAGTTCGTCATCATCAAGTCGATCCCGGTGTTGAACCCGCCGATCGAAGTCAACAGCGCCTATCTGAGCGAGAAGACCATGAAGGCGATAGCCGATGTCCTGACTTCGGACGAGGTGGCCAACAATCCGAGGATCTTCGCCCCCACCAACAGCAATAGCTCGGATTTCCAGCGACCCGCACGGTTCGTGAAGGTCACCAACTCTTGGTACGATCCGATGCGCAAGGTCTTGGGGTTTGAGCCACAAAATGTTGGGAATTGAATAATTTCCCGCACCTTTCCGGGGCCCGGCAGCAGCCGGGCCCCGGAACGTAATTCCCCGGCTCCGCACCTCCTGAGAGGGATGAAAGATGACACAGGTGTCGCAACTTCCCGGCCTCCCGTTGCTGGAAGTCGGCCATGTCGTGAAGTATTACGACGGAGCGAAGCCTGCGCTGGACGACGTCAGTTTTTCCGTCAGGAAGGGCGAGTTCGTCTCGGTGATCGGCCCTTCTGGCGCCGGCAAGTCGACGCTGCTCCGCTGCATCAACCGGATGATCGAGGTCAGCCGAGGCGAGGTGCGCTTCGAAGGGATTTCGGTTGGTCAGCTCAACAGGAAGGATCTCAAGGGGCTGCGCAGCAAGATCGGCATGATCTTCCAGCACTACAATCTCGTCGATCGGCTGACGGTGATCGAGAACGTTCTGCACGGCAGGCTCGGTTCCAAGTCGACGCTAGCCGGCGCGATGGGCCGGTACAGCCGCGACGAGAAGCGTCGGGCGATGGACGTAATCGCGATGCTGGGCCTTGGCGATCATGTCTACCAGCGCTGCGACCGTTTGAGCGGCGGCCAGAAGCAGCGGGTCGGGATTGGTCGGGCGCTGGTCCAGGACCCGAAGATGATTCTCTGCGACGAACCGATTGCGTCGCTGGATCCCAACGCCTCGCGGAACATCATGGAGCAGTTGAAGAGTTTCTCCAGGCAGATGCACATCACCCTGATCGTCAACCTGCATCAGGTGGAGTTCGCTCTCAAGTATTCGGACCGCATCTTGGGCGTCAACAGAGGACGGCTCGTCTTCGACGGCCGGCCGGACGATCTCTCGCCCGAGCGGATCGCGGAGATCTACGGGACGGAATCCATCGCCCTGAGGGAAGTCCATCGACCTGAGCTCCGACCCGAGGCGAGGTATGCCAGCTGACATCTTCGTCCAGCGCCGCAACAACAGCCTCTTCTTATTCGCAGCCCTGGGCGCGCTGACCGTCGGTTCGATCGTCATTACCAAATATGACGTCGCCGCGGGCTTCACCAGCGTCGGCAAGGCCCTCGTGTGGGGCGCGAGCAATTTCTATCCGGATGCCCATTCCCTGACGAAGCTGCCGGACATCGCGCAGAAGCTCTGGGAAACCATTCTGATGTCGGTCGCGGCGACGACGGTCGCCGCAGTTTTCGCCGTGATGCTCGCCACGATGGGGTCGCGCACGACGCGCATCAACGCCCTCTTCAGCGTCATTGCCCGAGGCTTGGCCTCGGTGTTTCGCAACATTCCGCTGGTGGCCTGGGCGATGATCCTGATGCTGGCGTTCAGCCAGAGCCTGCTGACCGGTTATCTGGCGCTGTTCTTCGGTTCGCTCGGGTTTCTGACCCGGGCCTTCATCGAGACGGTCGACGAGGCCAGCATTCATGTGGTGGAGGCGCTCAAGGCGACGGGCGCGAGCTATTCCTCGATCATCCTCCAGGCGGTCCTGCCGTCGAGCCTGCCGCAGATGATCAGTTGGCTGCTGTTCATGATCGACACCAACATCCGCGATGCCACCCTGGTCGGCCTGCTGACCGGAACGGGCATCGGGTTCTCCTTCGACCTGTACTACAAGAACTTCCAGTTTCACGACGCCAGCCTGGTGGTAATCGTGATCGTGATCACCATCATAGCCATCGAGATGATCTCGAATTACATCCGCAGGATCATCCTGTGATGCGCCTGCCGGACACCTCGAGCATGCCCGGCCGGCTGACGGACAGCGCCGTTGCGCAGGCCCTGCGCCTTCCGGTCAAGCCGCTGACCAAGCAGACGGTCGTCATCCGGTTCCTGCTGTTGGTGCTGGCGGTGACGACCGTCTACGCTTTCACCACCATCGACTATGACAGCATCGATCTGGCCAAGGCCGTGGCCGATACGCTGGCTAACCTGAAGATCATCTTCCTGCACCCCGGCGGGGCGCGCCTTTCCTTCTCCAAGGCCCTCTACGAGGTGGTCATCACTCTGGGACTGGCGTTTCTGAGCACCCTGTTCGGAGGCACCATCGCTCTGTTTCTTGGGCTCCTGGGCGCCCAGAATCTCGCTCCGAAGCTGGTGACCAATATCGTCAAGGTGTTCGTCGCCTTGATCCGGGCGGTGCCGACCATCCTTTGGGTGCTGATCTTTGCGGTAACCGCCGGGCTCGGCGCCGCGGCGGCGGTCATCGGCATGGCTTTCCATTCCGTCAGTTACCTGACCAAGGCCTATGCCGAGTCCTTCGAAGATCTGGATCGAAGCGTCATCGAGGCCCTCAAGGCCAGTGGCGCCAATTGGTGGCAGATTGTTTTCCAGGCGGTTATCCCGTCGTCTTTCACCTATCTGTTGTCCTGGACCTTCCTGCGCTTCGAAATCAATTTCGCCACGGCCGTCGCCATGGGTGCCGCAGCGGGGGCATCCGGAGTCGGTTTCGATCTCTTCATGGCCAGCGGCTACTATTTCGACCTGCGGGAGGTGGGGCTGATCACCTACATCATCCTGGCCTTTGCCATGGCCCTTGAGACAGTTGCCACCAGGATGAAGAGCAAGATCAAGGATCACCAAACTTGAGGGGTTTGGCGTCACTCAGGAGCTGCCGCGCCACCGCGCACAGCGGCCTCGGTCTCCGCGAGTTCATTGCTCGAGGCCGACCTGCATCATGAGAGCGGGCTGAAGTGGGCGAATTCATCACCCCTGTTTGTTGAGCGTGGGTCCCTTTTGCCGGGGCGGGGTTAGATCCAGTGATGAAAGTCCTGATCGAGCGGGAATCCGTAATACATTCAAGATAGTTAGATGGAGATCAAGAACTCCGAGTCGTACCGCTCGTTGTACTTTTTCGAGAATATCCGCTCGTCGCTTGTCCTCGGCTTGGTCGGCGCCGGCGCCGGCGGCATCGGCTTCCAGCTTCTCACGGCGATGAATCTTTTCCAGTACCGTGAAGTCTCGCTCCTGCTGATCGTAATTTTTGTCATCGTGCTGGCGGTCGAGCGGCTATCCGCGTTTCTGCGGCAAAGGCTCGCCTGAGCGTAGCACCGCCACCGATCACGTCTGCAGGTCGAGGATACAGCTGAGTTGGCGTGGCAGGGTAGGTATAAGCCTCCACGCCTGCACTTTTTTCCATACCCATAAAACGGGAACGCGTTCGCAAGCACTAAAGCAATTTTCCGCCGGGGCCGAAGAATGGATGCGGCCCGTCGAAATCACCGATCGGCACAAGGTGAGTGACGACATTGCCGAGTCCGCCGTCCCCGAACCATGCGTGCAGGTGAAACGCGGGCGGCTCGATCTTGAACGACGGCGGCAAGCGCGCACCGAGATCGAGCGCAACGGCATGATTTGGCGCTGGGCATATAGTTGCGGCAATGCCCGCAAACATCGCGAGTGTGGCGCGGTGGACATGCCCGGCCGCAACCAGCCGCACCCGCGCGTGCTTGCCAACCAAGGCTGCGAGCGCCTCGGCATTACGCAGGTTCTGCACATCCATGTGTTCAATTCCGGTGCCGAATGGCGGATGGTGCAGGAACAGTAGACTAGGCCGGCTTGAAGAGGCGCCAAGCGCTGCCTCGAGCCATGCCAAAGTCTCGCTGTCGAGTTCGCCGTGTGATGCGCCGGGCACGCTGGAATCGATCAGGACAATATCGATCTCGCCTACCGATAGGCGAAGGTTGAGCGCACCTCTCTGACGCACATAGGGCTGATCCGGCAATGCTGCGCGCAACAAAGTGCGCTCGTCGTGATTGCCGGGGATGGCCACGAAGGGAATCTGCAGTGGAGCCAGCAGAGTTTTGAGGTGGTCGTATTCTTCTTTTGTGGGCGTATCCGCGAGATCGCCGGAAATCACGACCAGTTCGGGTCGCGGCGTGAAGCGATTGAGTTCGCGCACGCAACGCGACAGCGCCGCTGCAGTATCGACGCGGCCATAAGCAAGCTCGCCCGGGCGCTTGATATGCAGATCGGAAATCTGCGCGATCAAAGTTGGGGGTGCGGTCATCGAGCCTCGCGGGGCAGTACGCGGATGGCCGCCGGGTCGATCTTCAAACCAATACGCTCGCCGACTTTGATGTCGAGCGTGTTGGGCGCGTCAATCATCAAGGGCCGTTGCGCGGCACCGCTAACGGTCAATCGTTGCCGGTCGCCGACAAAGCTGACACGTTCGACCTGGCCCGACAACGCGGCGCCTTCGGGCGCGACCACGCTGATCGATTCCGGGCGGATCATCGCCACCACGTCACCGGTAAACTGTGCGTCGCCGATTGGCAATTTGCCACCGGGCAAGCTGAGGGCACTATCGGTGGCGCATGCTTCTAAGAGGTTCGCCGCGCCGACGAACTCGGCCACGAAACGATTGGCCGGCGTGAAATAAATGTCGCGCGGCGTGCCGGCCTGGGCGATGGCTCCCTTGCGCATCACCACCACGCGGTCGCCCAGCGCCATGGCCTCGGCCTGGTCGTGGGTGACGTAAATCGTGGTGATGCCGAGCGTGCGCAGCAGGCGGTCGAGTTCCCAGCGCAGTCTTTCGCGTAAGGTCGCATCGAGCGCGGTGAGCGGTTCGTCGAGCAAGAGCACGCTCGGCCGCGCCGCCACAGCACGCGCCAAGGCGACGCGCTGGCGCTGGCCACCAGAGAGTTGGTCGATGCGGCGGCGCTCCAGGCCCTCGATCCCGGTGAGCGCCACCAGTTCGGCGATGCGCGCATCGCGTTCCGTCTTGCCGACGCCGCGTATTTTCAGGCCATAGCCGATGTTCTCGGCGACATTCATGTTGGGAAACAGCGCATAGGACTGGAACACCATGCCGACATTGCGCTGCTCAATCGGAATTCCTGTCACATCCGCGTCGTTGAACTTGACGCGCCCGCCGGTGTCCGGCGCCTCTAGCCCGGCGATGATGCGCAGCATCGTGGTCTTGCCGCAGCCGGACGGGCCGAGCAGAACCACGGTTTCGCCGCGCGCGATTTCGAGCGTGACCGGCTCCAGCGCGCGCGTGCCGTCGGCAAATGTCTTGGCGCAGGCTTCGACGCGGACAGCTACGCCGTGCGACGCATTCATCGCCGTGCTCCCTGCCGGCCGGCGCGGTCGGCGAAAATCTGCATTGCCACCAGCAGCGGAATGATCATGATGAAAAACACCAGCGTGTACGCGGAGGCGACTTCAAGCCGCATGGAGGCGTAGCTGTCGGCGAGCCCGACCGGCAGCGTCTTGGTCAGCGGCGTGTGCAGCATCCAGGTCAAATTGAATTCGCCGAGCGACAGCGTCACCACCATGAGCGAGCCGGCGAGGATACCGGGTATGGCGTTTGGTACGATGACATCGCGGAAGCGCCGCCAGGGCGAAGCGCCGAGCGATGAGGCGCTTTCGTCAAGCGTCTTGACGTCGATCAGCGAAAACACCGCCATCACCGAGCGCACCATGAACGGCAGGGTGAAGACGACATGGCCGGCGACGATAAACAGCGATGAGCGGCGGAAATCGCTGAACCCATTATAGGTCAGCAGCAACGCCAGCGCGATGGCTAGCCCTGGAATGGCAAGCGGCAGCGTGATGATCTCTTCAATTGCGCGCGACAGCCGGCCGCCGCGCACATGCAGCGCATAGGCAGCGGGAACGCCGACGACCAGCGTGACCAGAAGCGTGATCAGCGCCACAGCGAACGAGCGGGCGATGGTGTCGGCGTAGAGTTCCCAGACTTGCATTACCCATTGCAAGGTCAGGCCGGAGCGAACGCCACGAAAATAATTTATCGTGACGCCCGCCACCATGGACAGGACCGCAGGCACAATAAGGAAGGCGGCAACAAGAAGGGTAAACAGAAGCTGGCCGACGAAGATTAGGCGGTCGCGCATGGTGGTCATCCGGCGGCTGCGACGGTCGCGCCGGCGAATTGGCGGGCAAGCGCGAGCGCCGCCCACGCCACCAATCCGAGGCCGACCGATAGCGCCGCCGCCATGGCGATGTTCGCCGACAAAGTGAACTCGGTGTAGATCAGCATCGGCAAGACGTCGATATTGGTGGCGAGCGTGAAGGCGGTACCGAACGCGCCCATAGCGGTGGCGAACACGATTGCGCCCGATGCGAGAATGGCCGGGCCGAGCGCCGGCAAGATGACGTCACGATGGATGGCCCAGGGCCTCGCGCCGAGCGCGCGCGCGGCTTCTTCAAGCGCGGGGTCGAGTTTTTCCACCGCCGCCATGATGGTGAGGATTACGCGCGGAATGGAGAAATAGAGATAGCCGAGGAACAGACCCTCGATCGAATAAGCGAACACCAGCTTCTCGCCGAACAACAGCTGCGTTATTTCGCCGATCAGGCCCTGCCTTCCGGCCAGCAGGATAATCATGAAGCCTACCACCACGCCGGGAAACGCGAGCGGGAAGGTGAGCATGGCGACGAGGACGGCGCGGCCGGGGAAACGGTGCCGTTGCAGGAACAATCCGGAGAAGATCGAAATCGCCAAAGTCGCGGTGGTGGTCGCCGCTGCGAGCAGCACGGTATTGATGAGGGTCGCGCGATAGCGCGGCTCGGTGACGATGGCGGCATAGGCGCTCAAGCCGCGTTCGCCGTTCGCGCCGGTGATCACGAGGTGCACCATCGGCAGCAGGAAAAATGCAAACGCCACCACCGCGAGCGGCAGCAGGCAGAGACGGACGAAGGTTTTCGGCGACATTGGCCAAGGCGCTCCGGCGGGATGCCGGAGCGCCATGATGCCTCAATGCACTTCGGCGAGGTAGCGGTCGGTGAAGCCTTTCTGCACCGCTTCCATCTTCGCCCAATCGACGCTCTTGGCGCGGGCATAGTCGCTGTCCGGCAGGAACTTCGACTTGACCTCCGCCGGCAACGGGATTGGCCGCGCCGGCCGCAAGTAGGCATGCGTCCAGATCGCCTGACCCTTGTCCGACAACATGTAGTCGAGCACCTTCTCGGCCTTGGCTTTGTCCGGCGCACCCTTCACCAGGCTCACGACATAGGGGAAGACGACCGAGCCTTCGCAGGGGATGACGAAGGCGAAATTGCCCTTCTCGGTGTATTTGGCGCGGTAAGCGTTAAAGTCGTAGTCGAACAGGATCGGGATTTCGCCCGACACGACGCGTGCGTAAGACGTCTGCTTCGGCACGATGGCGTCGTTCTTCTTAAGACCCTTGAAGAACTCAATGGCCGGCGTGAAGTCTTTGTCGCTGCCGCCGAGCGCGTCGTTGACGGCAACCGCGCCGACGAAGCCGACCGCCGCCGAGGACGGATCGAGGTAGCCGACCATGCCCTTGTACTCGGGTTTCAACAGATCCTTCCAGCAGGCCGGCACCGGCTTGCCGCCGAGCGCGTCCTTGTTGACGAACAGGCCGAGCGTGCCGGAGTGGATGGTGGTCCAGTTGCCGTCGGGGTCTTTGAGGCCGGCGGGGACTTCGGCCCAGCCCTTCGGCTTATACGGCTGGATGACGTCGAGGCCTTTCGCCTTCATGCCGAAGTTGACGCCGTAATAGACGACGTCGGCGATTGGATTAGCCTTCTCGGCAATGAGCTGCGACAGCGCCTGGCCGGAATTCTTGTTATCGAAGGGTATTTCGTAGCCGAGGTCGGCCTTGATGGCCTTGAGCATGGAGGCGAAATCGGCCCATTGCGGTGGACAATTGTAGCAAATGACGTCTGCGGCCTGCGCCGGCGTGAGCACGGTGGCAGCCGCCAGCCCGACAAAGGCTAGTCCCAACATAATCTTCATCGTTTTCATCGTTCTGTTCCCCGGTTTTCTCTGGAAACGTATATTGAGGCGCGGATGACTGAGCCATGCAGACGTTGCGGCCAAATGACAAGCCATTCTCAATTCTCCGTTCCGGCCAACGGCTTTGTTGAACTAACCCGCGAAGGCGGTACCCGGTTGATTGAAAAGCCGCGACGTTTCCGGGGTAATCGGCTTTTGTGACGGTCCGGTGACTGATATGGCTCAATGCCGATGTCACGCCTGCATGCCTTAATCGCCGCGAAGTTTAGGGGCGTGCCAAACCATGAAATCGCAAATCATCGAGCGGCTTGGGCAAACGGATATCCTGCTGCCGGTGCTGATTGCAGAGGGCTTAACGGCGAACGATCGGGTGAAAGCCCGGCTGAGCGTCTTGCAGGCCGCGGTGAGTCACACACGGGAGCCGCACGGTGCGCGCTTCGACCTGACCGGCGAGTGCCGCGCTGCCGGCATCGATCCCATGGAGTTAGAAGGACTGGTGCAAAAATAGGGGAGTTTAGGACAGTTTCGGGCCGCCATTTGACACAAGGCCCGTTGAAATCATTGGGTTTTCCTGCAGCCTTCCAAGCTGATGACGAGGGTTCGATTCCGTTCACCCGCTCCAATTTGTCAGTCGGTCAATTCGTATCGCGGGCAAAGCAGCCGGCAAGTTGCATGAGCTGACGCACGCCGGCGGCGTCAAGATCGTCGATCTGCCGGGCGCGTCCGATGATGTTTTCGGCCGCAGCCGGATCGAGCCGCGTCGCCAGACAGTCGCGGATCTTGACGAAATGCTCCGCCTCGCTGATCGGCGGCGTGCCCCACTTGCCGCGCGGGCCGTTGCAGCGCGTCTCGAGCACGCGTCCGCCGCCGAGCTCGACCCGCAGCAACACATGCATCTCCTCGAAGCGGCCGGGGATACCGGGATCGAGAACGACCTCGAACTTGCCGAGCACGTCCTGCATGTCGGGCTTGGCCAGCCGTTCGTCGGTGAAAGTGCGAATGCCGACCTTGCCGTCGAGCAGCGCAGCCGCGGCCGTATATTGCAACGAGAACTTACCCTCGAGTCCCTTCTTCGGCTGTGGCCGGTTGACATAGGCCATCATTGGCGCAGTCAGGACCACGCGACGGATCGCCACCGCGTCCGGAATTTGTGGGTGCAGTTCGAGGCCTGCGGTGATGCCGAAGTGGGTGCCGAACTGGCTCGGAAACATCTTGATCGCATAGCCGGGGTCGACGATGCGAAAGGGCGCACGGCCGAAGTCGAGCATCTCGTCGACTTTGAAGCCATCGTCGTAGAACGCCGGCGCGTAGCCTTGCGCCGCTTCGAACACGGCCGCATTCGCGGTGAAGCCGCGCGCGGCGAGAAGCGCCGACTCGAGACCCAGCGCAGCAGCATGGCCGCAATGCGTCGATTTGGTCATGGTGCCGGCGTTGGCCAGTACGCTGCCGGCGCGAGAGGCTGCGATGCCGATGGCGTTGGCGAGCTGTCCAGGATCGAGTTTCAGGATATGCCCGGCCGCGACCGCCGCGCCGAGCGGACCGACGGCGCCGGGTGGATGAAATCGGCTCGTGCTCGCCTCGAACTGCCCGGAGGCCTGACGAATCCAGCCCTGCATCTCTACGCCTTTGACCAGGGCGGTCAAAACCTCGCGGCCGATGGTGCCGCGCGTCTCGGCGAGCGCTAGTACGGCGGCGAGCGTAGTCGACAACGCGTGATTGGCCGGGCTCCACATCGGCTCGAAGTCAAGCACGTGCATGGCGGCGCCGTTGAGCGCCGCCGCCGACACCATATTGAGGCGGAAACCATTGCCGATCGCGGTTGCCTGCGCGGCACCGCCTTGCTCCTTGTGGTGGGCGGCGAGGATGTGGATTGCTTCTTCCTCGGTCCCGGCGATCGCAATCGCGATGCCGTCGAGCACCAGCCGCCGTGCGGCCTCGATCGCCGGTTGGCCGAGATCGTCATAGTCGGTCGCGGCGATCCGTTCGCAAAGCTGTGCCGTCACCGCCATTGCGGGCCTACTTTCGGATTTGCGATCGGAGGACGTTGTCTGTGGCGCGGATCGGAGGAAGCCGATCGCGTAATCACTCCACTTTGGCGCCGGAGAACTGGACCACCTTGGCCCATTTCTCGGTCTCGTCGCTGATGAATTTGGTGAACGCGCCGGGCGCGACCATCATCGGCACGCCACCCAGTTCCTCGAGTTTTTTCTTGAACGTCGGATCGGCGAGGCCAGTGTTGATCGTGCTGTTGAGCTTGTCGACGATGTCCTTTGGCGTCATTTTCGGCGCGCCGACGCCGAACCAGGCGTTGCCCTCATAGCCTTTCACGGTTTCGCCGATGGCGGGGACATCCGGCAGCACCGCCTGACGCGTCGCGGAGGTCACGCCAAGCGCACGTAGCTTGCCGCTCTTGATGAAACCGAGTGACGACGGCAGGGGGTTGAAGGTGACCTGCACCTGTCCGCTGATCAGATCGGGAAACTGGCTGCCCTTATAGGGAACGTGAACCATCTTGATGCCGGCCATCATATTGAACAGCTCGCCGAGGATATGATTGGCGCTGCCGATGCCGGGCGACGACATATTGATCTTGCCCGGATTGGCTTTGGCGTAGGCGATGAACTCGGCGACGGTCTTGGCCGGCACCCCCGGATTGACCATCATCACGGTCGGAACTGTGATGACCCCCGCGACGGGTTCGATGTCCTTGATGAAGTTGAACTTGAGCGATTTGTAGAGCGTCGCATTGATGGCGTTGGTCTGCGTGACCCACAGCAGCGTGTGGCCGTCCGGCGAAGCCTGCACGACCGTCTCAGCGGCGATATTGGTGCCGGCGCCAGGTCGATTTTCGACGACGAATTGCTGGCCGAGCTTTTCCGACAGCCATTGGCCGATCAGCCGGGCGCAAATGTCGGACGACGTGCCGGGAGGAAAGCCGACAATGATGCGGCCCGGCCTCGAGGGATAGGTGTCGGCCCATGCGAAATGTGAAAGGGCCGGTAGCGCAGCCGCTCCCGCTGACAAATGAAGAAAATCTCGGCGGCGAAGTGTCATGGCGGTCCTCTCCCTCACTATCGTCTTATCGTTTTCATCAAAATACAGGTTTCGATAAAGCGGCGGAAGGGGCCTCTCTATCGGCGCAACTTCGGCGACGTTAGAACGTCGGGATTGACGACGTTGATCGGATGACCGGCCTGATACGCGGCGATCTGATCGAAGATTTCTACGAATTGCGTTTCGTATTCCTCGCGCGTCACGTAACCGATGTGCGGCGTGGCAATGACATTGGACAACATCAGGAGCGGGTGATTAGTGTCGCGTACCGGCTCCTCTTCAAAGACATCGACCGCGGCCATGCCCGGCCGTCCGGCCTTGAGGGCGGCAACCAACGCTCCCGGTTCGATGAGCGGCGCGCGGCTGGTGTTCACGATCACGGCCGTCGGTTTCATCCGGGCGAAATCGGCGGCGGTGACGATGCCGCGCGTGGCGTCGACGAGCCGCATATGCAAGGTCAACACGTCGGACTCTTCGAAAAACACCTGTTTGCTATCGGCCGTGGCGTAGCCTGCGCTGCGCGCTTGCGCCATCGACGGTTCGCGCGCCCAGAACTTAACCGTCATGCCGAAGGCTTTGCCATATTCGGCAACCGCGCGGCCGATCCGGCTGTAGCCAAAAATTCCAAGCGTCTTGCCGCGCAGCGTCGAACCGACGCCGATCTGCCAGGTCCCGGCCTTGAGCGAGGCCATCTGCAGCGGAATTTGCCTCACCGCGGCGAGGGTGAGGCCCCACGTCAGTTCAGCGGCGGCGTAGCACGGCGCGCCGGGATGCTGGCTGGAAGACACCACGATGCCGAGATCGGTGCAGGTGCCAATGTCGATGTGCGGATAGACGCTGCGCTGGCTGATGAGTTTGAGCCGTGGAAGTCTCGCAAGGAGGGGTGCGCGGATTTTCGTGCGCTCGCGGATCAGCACCAGGACATCCGTGTCCTTGAGCCGGTCAGCCAGGGCGTCGACGTCCTGGACGTGGTCGTTCCAGATCTTGACCGCGTGGCCGTCAACTTTGCGGAAACAGTCGAGGGTGCGGATCGTGTCGAAGTAGTCGTCGAGGATCGTGATGTTCATCAGCCGTACCCGCCGCTTTAACCGGAGTTGATCGTTTGCTTTTCAATGCGGGCGGACGGTAGGCAATTTTGCCGCCGGCTGGAAGATCATCGGGGAGGGGTTGTCACCCTTCAAACACGCCGTCGCCACTGTGGAGACTATCCAGCGTTGGCCACGGAGATGACGTTGTCCGCTTCTCTAATCGGCCGGTTGGGGTCAAGCGCTTTCAGACTATCCACCACTGCAGTGTCGATGTCGCTCACGGGCTCGTGCTTCTCTTCGGAATCGGCACGAAGGCCGTTCCATCATGGGATTCGAGGACGAGGCGGAACAATCTCTTGGGCGGCCTTACCGTCAGTGTAACGGCGGGTCCAAGCGGACAAGCGAACTCACCTCATCCATCGTCCCGCGAGGGACATCTTTCCACTGCTCGGTGGAACTCGAGATTCCTCCTATCGTATTAGATTGCCTACGACCTTCATGCCACTGCGGCCTCCCGGGTCCAGCGGAACTCGGTGCCATCAACCCATATGCGGTGCATGATCACGGCCAACCGGCGTGCCAACGCCACGATCGCCTTCTTCATTCCGCGGCGCCTGGCGATTTGCATCGCCCAGGCCTTGAGCCAGGACCATTTCTTCGAACGCAGCATGGCTTGAGCGGCTTCGTAGAGCATGACCCGCATCATCTCATCTCCGCAGCGTGATATTCTGCCGCTCCAATCCACCTCGCCCGATTGATACTTGGCACACGTCAGCCCAAACACGGCCCCGACCGACTTGGACTTCCTGAAGCGCGCCGGTACATCGACGGTCGCGCGATAGGTCAGCGACACCACGGGGCCTACACCGGGCGTCGTCATCAAGCGCCGGCACACCTCATCGTCCCGCACGATAGCAAGCAAGCGGCGGTGCAGGACGCAGAACTGCTCGCGAAGCGTCCGTCGGACAATGAGCAGTGGTTCGACCAGAGCGGCCAAGTCGGGCAAGTTTTCGACGAGCTCCCTGATGCGGGCTTCGAACTTTACCGTCCTGACCACCCCGACCTTGAGGCCGAAGTTGCGCAAGGTGCCGCGCAGGTCATTGTCGATAGCGATGGCCTTGGACTGCAGCAACTTTCGATGCGTCAGCAGCATTCGTAATTTCTGACTGCGCAGCGTCTTTACATGTACCGGGCGGTAAATCCCGGCCCGCATCATCTGCGCTATGCCGCGTGCATCGTTGCGGTCGGTCTTGTTGATTTGTGCTTTCAACACCGCCCGCATGTGCCGCGTCTCGACACAGATTACCGGCAAGCCCGCTTCGGCGAGCGCACTGAACAGCCATTGCGATAATGGTCCGGCTTCCAGTCCGATCCGCTTGAAGTGGTAGGCGGGATTCTTCAAGACTTGCAGCAGCGCTTCAGGCTCGCTCGCTACCTTCACTTCTCGCACGATCTTGCCCATGTCATCCACAATACAGACGCTGGTCTCCTTGACCGAAACGTCCAATCCTGCAGAATAGCCCATGCTGCGCTTCTCCTTCTGATGCTTGAGGCCCGTTACCTCGGTGACCTCGTTTCACCATCAGCCTGAAGCGCAGCACCAAAAATCTTCAGCTATCCACAAGCTGCCGGCCGATTACCCCATCTCTTGCGTAAGTCCGGCCGACCGCCTCGGCACGGCTCGGAATTAATCTTACTCGCTTCGCATAGTTTGCTTCCCAATCGGCAAAGCGCAGCGCCGCATACTCGCGGACGAGTGAATTGAACTTGTCGTCCAATATCCGCGAGTCCGGATTGAGCTTGCTCACCAAAACAAGTCCCGATGGCCGCGCACCGACAATCTCGATCCGAAGGTCGGGCCGATGGTCCATTAGAATTGCGAGGCATTTCCAAACGTCGCCGACCCAATACGGCGCATGGTAGTCGCGCCCGGAAGCGATATCGTCGAACGGGATGCAATCGTGCAGCGCGATCAGGCCGTTCGCGGGCGCGCGCTTCTCGACATTGATGAAATCGCGCAGCGCCTGTTCGAAAAGGTGCAGGCCATCGATGAAGGCCATATCGATTTTTCGTTTGGCGAACTGTGCTCGCGCCTCGTAGGCGGCAAAGAAGGCGTCGCTGGTTTCGGCGAAGATGGAAATGTTCGGCGGCAATCTCCGGGCGATCTGCGGCATCGGATCGACACCGACCGCATCGGTGGATGGTCCGGCCACGGAAATAGACACGCCCTTCGAGACCCCGATCTCGACATAGAATTTCGGCCGAACGTTTTCATGTAGCGCCTGCAGCAGGCGGATGTGGTCGTCTCCCGGAAACGTCAGCCGGCACAGACCGCGATACAGGACACTCCAGCCGGGATTCTTCTCCAGCATGCGCCGGAAGAACGCCATGCCCTCATCGGCTTGCGATTCGGCGATGAAACTATCCGCCAGCCAGTCGACTACGTCGGAGAAAATTCGGTTTTTCCGGCGAAACGCGGGACTATCGAGGGCGGTGCCGGGTTCTATCCGCTCGAACAGGTTAACGAGCCGGCGCCGCGTTTCCGCCTTCCTGCCGAGCAGCATTGCGGCGCGGCACATCGCGATTTGCAGCGACGTGTTCGGTTCCGACAGATAGCCGGCTATTCGATTGAATTTCATTGCAACGTCCCAGCCAAACTCACCACTCCCTAAATCACCTTGGACTGTTGTCCAAGGCATTGACACGCTTCTACAATCTTCCGTCTTGCAAAGCCCGCCAGTATAATGCATGACATCGCGGCGGCGGACCCTTAGGGTCCGCCGTATCCGCTTCCGGAGGAGTGTAGCTCAATGGCTAGAGCACCGGTCTCCAAAACCGGGGGTTGCAGGTTCGAGTCCTGCCACTCCTGCCAGGCGGAGGCCCGGGAATAATCCGCCGGACGCAACTTGATAATGAATTGTTGGATCACGACGTAGGTAAGCAGGCTTTGCAATCAGGACCGAATTGAATGGCGACATCTCCGTTCAAATTTCTACAGGAGGTGCGCGAGGAGACCCGCAAGGTCACGTGGCCCTCGCGCAAGGAAACCATGATCACCACCGCGATGGTGTTCGTCATGGTGGCGGTCGCCTCGGTTTTTTTTCTGCTTGCGGATCAATTCATCCGCATCGCCGTTACCTTCGTGCTCGGCATTGGCACCTGAAAGCTAAACAGCGATGAGCGACACCGCCGCCACCACATCGACCCGCCCCAAGCGCTGGTACATCGTCCACGCTTATTCCAACTTCGAAAAGAAGGTCGCGGAATCGATCCGCGAGCAGTCCAAACAGCGCGGGCTCGAGGACCACTTCGATGAGATTCTCGTCCCTGTCGAGACGGTGGTCGAGGTGCGCCGCGGCCGCAAGGTGAACGCGGAACGCAAGTTTTTCCCCGGCTACGTTCTGGTGAAGATGAATCTGACCGACGAGGTCTACCATCTGATCAAGAACACGCCGAAGGTCACCGGTTTCCTCGGCAGCGACAACAAACCGATGCCGATCTCGGAAGCCGAAGCCAATCGCATCCTGCATCAGGTGCAGGAAGGCATCGAGCGGCCGAAGCCGTCGGTGTCGTTCGAGGTCGGCGAGCAGGTGCGGGTGTCGGATGGCCCGTTCGCCTCGTTCAACGGCATCGTCGAGGAAGTCGACGAAGGCCGCTCGCGCGTGAAGGTGGCGGTGTCGATCTTCGGACGCGCCACGCCGGTCGAACTGGAATTCGGGCAGGTCGAAAAACTTTAGGATGCTCGAGGCGGCGCGGATTAATGGTCCGCCGGCACTTCCGCTGGACAGGGTAGCGAAGACCCACTACATCGAGGCTACATAGCAGACGTGGGAGGTGAGGCGGCCGCCAACCGTCAATATCCGTACCACTAACTGGAGTGAGATATGGCGAAAAAAGTCACTGGATTCCTCAAATTGCAAGTGCCGGCCGGCGCCGCTAACCCGTCGCCCCCGATCGGGCCAGCGCTGGGTCAGCGCGGCCTCAACATTATGGAGTTCTGCAAGGCGTTCAACGCGCAGACCCAGAAGATCGAAAAGAACACCCCGATCCCGGTGATCATCACCACCTATCAGGATCGCTCGTTTACCTTCGAGATGAAGACGCCGCCGGTGTCCTATTTCTTGAAGAAGGCGGCGAAGCTGGACAGCGGTTCCAAGACCCCGGGCCGCGAAATGGTGGGCCAGGTGACCAAGAAGCAGCTGCGCGAGATCGCCGAGCAGAAGATGAAGGATTTGAACTGCGATACGATCGAGGCGGCGGTGAAGATGATCGAAGGTTCCGCCCGCTCGATGGGCCTCACGGTGGCGGAGTAACGGTCATGGCACTCGGAAAACGCACGACAGCCGCCCGCGAAGGCATCAATCGCGACAAGTCCTATCCGATCGCGGAAGCGGTCAAGCTGGTGAAAGAGCGTGCCAAGGCGAAATTCGACGAGACCATCGAGATCGCGATGAATCTCGGCGTCGATCCCAAGCATGCCGACCAGATGGTGCGCGGCGTGGTCAACCTGCCGAACGGCTCCGGCCGTACCGTGCGCGTCGGCGTGTTCGCGCGCGGCGCCAAGGCGGAAGAGGCCAAGGCTGCTGGCGCCGACGTGGTCGGTGCCGAGGACCTGGTCGAGAAGGTCAACGGCGGCAATATCGACTTCGACCGCTGCATCGCTACCCCGGACATGATGCCTCTGGTCGGGCGCCTGGGTAAGGTGCTCGGACCGCGCGGCATGATGCCAAACCCGAAGGTCGGCACCGTCACGATGGACATCACCAATGCGGTGAAGGCGTCCAAGGGTGGCTCGGTCGAATTCCGCGTGGAAAAGGCCGGCATAATCCAGGCCGGAGTCGGCAAGGCCTCCTTCTCCGAGGACAAGCTGGTCGAGAACATCAAGGCTTTTGCCGACGCGGTGCAGAAGGCCAAGCCCCCTGGGGCCAAGGGCCACTACATCAACCGGGTGGCAATCTCATCGACCATGGGTCCCGGCGTGAAAGTTGAGCCGTCCTCGCTGTTTACCGCCGGCGGCGGCCATTAATCCCGTTTTGCGGCAATTTTCGCGGGAATTGCCGCGAAAAGGGCTTGGCAAAAGGTCTTGGAAGCTCTAAATGATGCGCATCGGGCGTGCCGGCCCAGTTTGTCGGCACGCCTTTGCGCGTCTCTGCAAACATATGGTGATCGGAACTTATTCCTTTTGGGCATCCCGGCGGGACATCTGAAAGGGAAAAACCGATGCCATTGCTTGGGCGGCGCGTAAAGCCGGTCCGGAAACGAGCCGACCGACCTGTCCAAGACTGCCGGCGCCGACGCCTTCGGGCTGACGCTTAATCCTGGAAAGGGCCAGCACAGACGGGGACACGACCCGAGTTTGCGCATCCATGACCATCGGTCATGAACGCGCCAAGTTTGGTTCGAACCTCGGAGACCCGAATGCCGGCTTCGGCCGGTTTTGGGGGGCAGGCTTCTCGAACGTCGTCCTGCCCGGTTCGCTTGCGTGAGCTTATGGCGGGACGGCTGGTCTCAACCCGGCGGTTCCTGCGAGTTCGCGGCGGGCCGTCATAACCGGAAAGAGCTTGCAGTGGAACGAGCGGCTAAAGCGGAGTCCATCACCGAACTGAGCGGGGTCTTTAAGACCTCGAACGTCGTGGTGGTGGCTCACTATGCCGGCCTCACCGTCGCCCAAATGCAGACCCTGCGGAAGCAGATGAAGCAGGCGGGCGCGCAGGTGAAGGTCGCGAAAAACCGTCTCGCCAAGATTGCGCTCAAGGACACCGATGCTGCCGCCATTTCGCCCCTGCTGAAGGGGCCGACGGTGCTCGCCTACTCAGGCGATCCCGTGGCGGCGCCGAAGGTGGCCGTCGATTTCGCCAAGGCGAACGAGCAGTTCGTCATTCTCGGCGGGTCGATGGGCAAGACCGCTCTGGACCTCAACGGCGTCAAGGCGCTCGCCTCGCTGCCGTCTCTGGATGAATTGCGCGGCAAGATCGTCGGCCTCCTGGTGGCGCCGGCGACCAAAATCGCGCAGCTCGTCAACGCACCCGCGGCCAAGGTCGCGCGCGTGGTCCAGGCCTACGCTTCCAAGAGCGCCGCGGCCTGACGGCTCACAAGCATTCTCTGGTTCGAACCTATAGGAACTGAACAATGGCTGACCTGCAAAAGATCGTCGATGAATTGTCGACCCTGACCGTCCTGGAAGCGGCGGATCTGGCGAAGATGCTGGAAGAGAAGTGGGGCGTTTCCGCTGCTGCCGCGGTTGCGGTGGCGGCCGGTCCCGCTGGCGGCGGCGCTGCCGCGGCCGAAGAGAAGACCGAGTTCACCGTGGTCCTCGCCGCTGCCGGCGAGAAGAAGATCGAGGTGATCAAGGAAGTGCGTGCGCTCACCGGCCTCGGCCTCAAGGAAGCCAAGGACCTGGTCGAGGGTGCGCCCAAGCCGGTCAAGGAAGGCGTGAACAAGGAAGAAGCCGACAAGATCAAGGCAACCCTCGAAAAGGTGGGTGCCAAGGTTGAGCTCAAGTAAGCGAATGCCTATTTGACCGATATCCCCGGGGTTCATCCCCGGGGGTTTCGAGCAAAAGATTAGAGAGTGACCGCTCGACGGTCATTTTGGAGGCGGTCGTGAACGGGTCAGCCTGTTCACGGGATAGTGTGAAGTGTGCGGCGGTTCGGGCGAGGCCCGAATCACATAGAAACGGGTAGCCCCGACGCCTGTCCTGATGGTCGCGATGGATTGCGACCGTTCGGAGAGGCGCCCGCGCTGGCCGCCAAAATCGAATCGAGAGAAAGAGACGATGGCGCAGACATTTACCGGTCGCAAGCGCGTAAGGAAGTTTTTCGGATCAATCAAAGAAGTAGCGGAGATGCCGAACCTGATCGAGGTTCAAAAGGCATCTTACGACCAGTTCCTGCTGGTTAAGGAGCCTGTGGGCGGGCGTCCCGACGAGGGCCTGCAGGCGGTCTTCAAATCGGTGTTTCCGATTTCCGATTTTTCCAATTCCTCGCAGCTTGAATTCGTCAAATATGAATTCGAGCCGCCGAAATATGACGTCGACGAGTGCCGCCAGCGCGGCATGACCTATGCCGCGCCGCTTAAGGTGACGCTGCGGCTGATCGTGTTCGATATCGACGAAGAGACCGCCGCGCGGTCGGTCAAGGACATCAAGGAGCAGGACGTCTACATGGGCGACATTCCGCTCATGACCAACAACGGCACCTTCATCGTCAACGGCACCGAACGCGTCATCGTCTCGCAGATGCACCGCTCGCCCGGTGTGTTCTTCGATCACGACAAGGGCAAGACGCATTCCTCGGGCAAGCTGCTGTTCGCTGCCCGCATCATTCCCTATCGCGGTTCCTGGCTCGACATCGAGTTCGATGCCAAGGACATCGTCTATGCGCGTATCGACCGTCGCCGGAAAATTCCGGTGACGTCGCTGATGTATGCGCTCGGCCTCGACGGCGAGGAAATCCTGCGCACCTTCTACAAGCACGTCACTTACAAGCGCGCCAAGGAAGGCTGGCGCGTGCCGTTCGATGCCAACCGGCTCAAGGGCTACAAGGCGGTCAACGATCTGGTCGACGCCGATACCGGGCGCGTGGTGGTGGAAGCCGGCAAGAAGCTGAGCGTGCGCCAGGCCCGTCAGCTCTCTGAGAAGGGCCTCAAGCATCTGCGCATGACGGACGACGAGCTGATCGGCCATTACGTCGCCGAGGATCTCGCCAACGGCAAGACCGGCGAGATCTACATGGAGGCCGGCCAGGAGATCGATGAGAAGAACCTCAAGGTTCTGATCGAGGCCGGCTACAAGGAACTGCCGCTGCTCGACATCGACCACGTCAACGTCGGCGCCTATATCCGCAACACGCTCACGGTCGACAAGAACATGACGCGTGAGGACGCGCTGTTCGACATATACCGCGTGATGCGCCCCGGCGAGCCGCCGACCGTGGACACCGCGGAAGCGATGTTCCGTTCGCTGTTCTTCGACAGCGAGCGCTACGACCTGTCCGCCGTCGGCCGCGTCAAGATGAACATGCGCCTCGACCTCGACGCACCCGACACCATGCGCGTGTTGCGCAAGGAAGACATTATTTCCGTCATCCGCACGCTGGTCGATCTGCGCGACGGCAAGGGTGAGATCGACGATATCGACCATCTCGGCAATCGCCGGGTGCGCTCGGTCGGCGAGTTGATGGAAAATCAGTATCGCATCGGCCTGCTGCGTATGGAGCGCGCGATCAAGGAGCGCATGTCGTCGGTCGATATCGACACCGTCATGCCGCAAGACCTGATCAACGCCAAGCCTGCGGCCGCCGCGGTGCGCGAGTTCTTCGGCTCCTCGCAGCTCTCGCAGTTCATGGACCAGACCAATCCGCTGTCCGAGATCACGCACAAGCGGCGTCTCTCGGCGCTCGGCCCTGGCGGTCTCACGCGCGAGCGCGCCGGCTTCGAAGTGCGCGACGTGCATCCGACCCATTACGGCCGCATCTGCCCGATCGAGACGCCGGAAGGCCCGAATATCGGCCTGATCAATTCGCTCGCGACCTATGCGCGGGTGAACAAATACGGCTTCGTCGAGACACCCTATCGCAAGGTGAAGGACGGTCGCGTCACCGACGAGGTGATCTACCTCTCCGCCATGGAAGAGGGCCGCTACACCGTCGCGCAAGCCAATGCGCAGATGGACGCGCGCGGCAAGTTTACCGAGGACCTGATCATTTGCCGCCACGCCGGCGATGTGCATCTGGTTCCCCGCGACAAGGTCGACTTCATGGATGTGTCGCCGAAGCAGCTCGTTTCGGTGGCCGCGGCGCTCATTCCGTTCCTGGAGAACGACGACGCCAACCGCGCGCTGATGGGTTCGAACATGCAGCGTCAGGCGGTGCCGCTGGTTCGCTCGGAAGCGCCATTCGTCGGCACCGGCATGGAAGGCGTGGTCGCGCGCGACTCAGGCGCGTCGATCTCCGCCCGCCGCACCGGCATCGTCGACCAGGTCGACGCCACCCGTATCGTGGTGCGCGCCACCGGCGAGACCGACCCGACCAAGCCGGGCGTCGATATCTACCGGCTGATGAAATACCAGCGCTCGAACCAGAACACCTGCATCAACCAGCGTCCGCTGGTGAAGGTGGGCGATTCCGTCGAGAAGGCCGACATCATCGCCGACGGTCCCTCGACCGATCTCGGCGAACTTGCGCTCGGCCGCAACGTGCTGGTCGCGTTTATGCCGTGGAACGGCTACAACTTCGAGGAACTCGATCCTGCTCTCCGAGCGGATCGTGAAAGACGACGTGTTCACGTCCATCCACATCGAGGAATTCGAGGTGATGGCGCGCGACACCAAGTTGGGCCCCGAGGAAATCACCCGCGACATCCCGAACGTCTCGGAAGAGGCGCTCAAGAATCTCGACGAAGCGGGCATCGTCTATATCGGCGCGGAAGTGCATGCCGGCGACATCCTGGTCGGCAAGATCACGCCCAAGGGCGAAAGCCCGATGACGCCGGAAGAAAAACTGCTGCGCGCCATCTTCGGCGAAAAAGCGAGTGACGTGCGCGACACCTCGTTGCGCGTGCCGCCGGGCGTGCAGGGCACCGTCGTCGAAGTGCGCGTGTTCAACCGGCACGGCGTCGAGAAGGACGAGCGCGCGCTCGCCATCGAGCGTGAGGAAATCGAGCGGCTCGCCAAGGACCGCGACGACGAGCAGGCGATCCTCGACCGTAACGTCTACGGCCGTCTGGCGGAATTGCTGGAAGGCCGGCAGGGCATCGCCGGTCCGAAGGGATTCAAGAAGGACTCCAAGATCACCAAGTCGGTACTGGATGAGTATCCGCGCTCGCAGTGGTGGCTGTTTGCTTCGCCCAACGACAAGCTGATGGCCGAGATCGAGGCGATCCGGAAACAGTATGACGAGTCGAAGAAGCTGCTCGAGCAACGGTTCCTCGACAAGGTCGAGAAGCTGCAGCGCGGCGACGAACTTCCGCCCGGCGTGATGAAGATGGTCAAGGTCTTCGTCGCGGTCAAGCGCAAGATCCAGCCCGGCGACAAGATGGCCGGCCGCCACGGCAACAAGGGCGTGGTGTCGAAGATCGTGCCGGCGGAGGACATGCCGTTCCTCGCCGACGGCCAGCCCGTCGATATCGTGCTCAATCCGCTAGGCGTGCCGAGTCGCATGAACGTCGGCCAGATTCTAGAGACCCATCTCGGCTGGGCTTGCGCCGGCCTGGGGCTCAAGATCGGGCAGGCGGTTGACGCCTACAACCTCAAGCACGACGCGCGTCCGCTCAAGGACATGCTGAAGAAGGTGTATGGCGACGAGGAAACCATCAAGTCGCTGAATGAAAGCGAACTGGTCGAGCTTGGCGGCAATCTGCGTCACGGCGTGCCGATTGCGACGCCGGTGTTCGACGGCGCCAAGGAAAAGGATATCGAGAACATGCTCGATCTCGCTGGCCTCGACCATTCCGGTCAGTCGTCGGTCTTTGACGGTCGCACCGGCGAGAAGTTCGATCGCCAGGTGACCGTGGGCTACATCTACATGCTCAAGCTACACCATCTGGTGGACGACAAGATCCACGCCCGCTCGATCGGTCCGTACTCGCTGGTTACCCAGCAGCCGCTCGGTGGCAAGGCGCAGTTCGGCGGCCAGCGCTTCGGAGAAATGGAAGTGTGGGCGCTGGAAGCCTACGGCGCGGCTTATACGTTGCAGGAAATGCTCACCGTGAAGTCGGACGACGTCGCCGGCCGTACCAAGGTGTACGAGGCGATCGTGCGCGGCGACGACACGTTCGAAGCGGGCATTCCGGAAAGCTTCAACGTGCTGGTCAAGGAAATGCGTTCGCTCGGCCTCAATGTCGATCTGCACAATTCCAAGCAGCAGCGGTCGGGCCCGGGCGGCGAGACGGCGGAAGCCGCCGAATAATGAGCGGAGCGGCCGGCCCTCCAGGGCCGGCCGTCCTCGCGGCGTCACGAATTTATAGCGAATGCAGCCGGCGACGGCCGGCGAAGCGGAGATGGCAATGAATCAAGAGATGATGAATTTTTTCAGCCCGCAGGCTCCGGCTCAGGTCTTCGACCAGATCCGGATTTCGATCGCGAGCCCGGAAAAGATCCTCTCGTGGTCCTACGGCGAGATCAAAAAGCCGGAGACGATCAACTACCGTACCTTCAAGCCCGAGCGCGACGGTCTATTCTGCGCGCGCATCTTCGGGCCGATCAAGGATTACGAGTGCTTGTGCGGCAAGTACAAGCGCATGAAGTACAAGGGCATCATCTGCGAAAAGTGCTCGGTCGAGGTCACGCTGTCGCGCGTGCGGCGCGAGCGCATGGGCCATATCGAACTGGCCGCGCCGGTCGCCCACATCTGGTTCCTGAAGTCGCTGCCGAGCCGCATCGGTCTCTTGCTCGACATGACGCTGAAGGACCTCGAGCGCATCCTTTATTTCGAATACTACGTCGTGCTGGAGCCGGGCCTCACCCCGCTCAAGGACCGTCAGCTGCTGTCCGAGGACGAGTACCTCAAGGCGCAGGAGGAATTCGGCGCTGACAGCTTCACCGCCACCATCGGCGCGGAAGCGATCCGCGAGATGCTCAAGGCGCTCGATCTCGACAAGATGCAGGCCGAATTGCGCGCCGGCATCCTGGAGACCGACAGCGACATCAAAAAGAAGAAGATCGCCAAGCGGCTGAAGCTGATCGAGGCCTTCATCGCCTCCGGCAACAAGCCGGAATGGATGATCCTCACGGTCGTGCCGGTGATCCCGCCCGATCTGCGGCCGCTGGTGCCGCTCGATGGCGGCCGTTTCGCCACGTCCGATCTGAACGATCTCTATCGCCGCGTCATCAACCGCAACAACCGTTTGAAGCGGCTGATCGAACTGCGCGCGCCCGACATCATCATTCGCAATGAAAAGCGCATGCTGCAGGAAGCGGTTGACGCGCTATTCGACAACGGCCGCCGCGGCCGCGTCATCACCGGCGCCAACAAGCGGCCGCTGAAGTCGCTCGCCGACATGCTCAAGGGCAAGCAGGGCCGCTTCCGGCAGAACCTGCTCGGCAAGCGCGTCGACTATTCCGGCCGTTCGGTGATCGTCGTCGGTCCTGAACTCAAGCTACACCAGTGTGGCCTGCCGAAGAAGATGGCGCTCGAACTGTTCAAGCCGTTCATCTATTCGCGGCTCGACGCCAAGGGGCTATCGACCACCGTCAAGCAGGCCAAGAAGCTGGTCGAGAAGGAGAAGCCCGAGGTTTGGGATATCCTCGACGAGGTGATCCGCGAGCATCCGGTGCTGCTTAACCGCGCGCCGACGCTTCACCGTTTGGGCATTCAGGCGTTCGAGCCGGTGCTGATCGAGGGCAAGGCGATCCAGCTCCATCCGCTGGTCTGCGCCGCGTTCAACGCCGACTTCGACGGCGACCAGATGGCCGTGCACGTCCCGCTGTCGCTGGAAGCGCAGCTGGAAGCGCGCGTGCTGATGATGTCGACCAACAACATCCTGCATCCGGCGAACGGTCAGCCGATCATCGTGCCGTCGCAGGACATCGTGCTCGGCCTCTACTACCTCACGCTGTTGCGCGAGGGCGAGCCGGGCGAATGGCGGTTCGAACTGCACAAGGAAGAAGACCTCAAGCGCGACAGCAAGAAGCGCAACCGCGTGCAGGGCTTCTACAAAGATCTCAGCGAAGTCGATCACGCCCTCAACGAGAAGGCGGTGACGCTGCACGCCAAGATCAAATACCGCTGGGAAGGCATCGACGAGAAAGGCAAAACCTACAACAAGTGGTACGAGACCACGCCCGGACGCGTCGTGCTTGGCAACGTGCTGCCGAAGAGCGCGAAGCTGCCTTTCGACATCGTCAACAAGTTGATGACGAAGCGCGAAATCTCGACTTTGATCGATACCGTCTACCGCCACTGCGGGCAGAAGGAGACGGTGATCTTCTGCGACCGCATCATGTCGCTCGGCTTCTATCACGCGTTCAAGGCCGGCATTTCGTTCGGCAAGGACGATATGGTGGTGCCGGGTTCGAAGTGGAAGACGGTCGAAGAAACGCGCTCGCTCGCCAAGGAGTTCGAGCAGCAATACAACGACGGTCTGATCACTCAGGGCGAGAAGTACAACAAGGTGGTCGATGCCTGGTCGAAGTGCACCGAAGCGATCGCCGACGCGATGATGAAGGAGATCTCTTCGGTCAAGAAGGACGCGCAGGGACGCGACATGCAGGTCAACTCGATCTACATGATGGCGCATTCCGGCGCGCGCGGCTCGCCGGCGCAGATGCGCCAGCTCGCCGGCATGCGCGGCCTAATGGCGAAGCCGAGTGGCGAGATCATCGAGAGCCCGATCATCTCGAACTTCAAGGAAGGCCTCTCGGTGCTCGAGTACTTCAACTCGACGCACGGCGCCCGCAAGGGTCTCGCCGACACCGCCTTGAAGACCGCGAATTCGGGCTACCTGACGCGGCGTCTGGTCGACGTGGCGCAGGACTGCATCATCACGAGCCAGGATTGCGGCACCAAGAACGGCATCAAGGTTCGCGCCATCATCGACGCGGGCACCGTGGTGGCGTCGCTGGCCATCCGCATCCTCGGCCGCACCACGGCGGAGGACGTTAAGGATCCGGCCAGCAACAAGGTCGTGATCAAGCGCGGCACTCTGCTCACCGAGCCGGAAGTCGAAGCGATCACCAATGCCGGCGTGCAGGAAATGAAGATCCGTTCGGTGCTCACCTGCGAGTCCAAGAACGGCGTATGCGGGGCCTGCTACGGGCGCGATCTCGCCCGCGGCACCCCCGTCAACATGGGCGAGGCGGTGGGCGTCATCGCCGCGCAGTCGATCGGCGAGCCGGGCACCCAGCTCACTATGCGTACGTTCCACATCGGCGGCGCGGCGCAGATCTCCGAGCAGTCGTTCATCGAGTTCGAACTTCGACGGCAAGCTCAAGTTCAAGGGCAAGAACATCGCCAAGAACTCGGACGGCGACGTGGTGGCGATGGTGCGCAACATGGTGGTGGCGGTGGTGGATCCCGACGGCACCGAGCGGGCGCATCACCGCATCCCCTACGGCGCGCGCATGCGCGTCGAGGACGGGGCCACTATCAAACGCGGCCAGCGCATCGCCGAGTGGGATCCCTACACGCGGCCGATCCTCACCGAAGTCGAGGGCTCGATCGCCTTCGAGGACCTGGTGGACGGTCTGTCGATGTCGGAAGCGCTCGACGAATCGACCGGTATCGCCAAGCGCGTGGTGGTCGACTGGCGCACGGGGTCGTCCCGTAACCAGCAGGAATTGCGTCCGTCGATCGTGATCAAGTCCGGCAACAAGATCCTCAAGCTCGCGCGCGGCGGCGATGCCCGCTACGTGCTGGCGGTGGATGCGATCCTTTCGGTCGACCCCGGCGCCCACGTGAAAGCGGGCGACGTCATCGCGCGTATTCCGACGGAAAGCGCCAAGACCCGCGACATTACCGGCGGTCTGCCGCGGGTGGCGGAGCTGTTCGAGGCGCGCAAGCCGAAGGACGCGGCGGTCATCGCCGAGATTGGCGGCACGGTGCGCTTCGGCAAGGACTACAAGAACAAGCGCCGCCTAACGCTGGAGCCGACGGCCAAGGGCGACGAGCCGAGGGAGTACCTGATCCCGAAGGGCAAGCACATCCATCTGCAGGATGGCGACGTCATCGAGAAGGGTGACTACATCGTCGAAGGCAATCCCGCCCCGCACGATATTCTCGCCATCAAGGGCGTCGAGGAACTCGCGTCGTATTTGACGAATGAGATCCAGGAAGTCTACCGCCTGCAGGGCGTCAATATCAACGACAAGCACATTGAGGTGATCGTTCGCCAGATGCTGCAGAAGGTCGAGATCGACGAGACCGGCGAAACCGAGCTGCTGCAGAGCGAGCAGATCGACAAGACCGAGCTCGACGAGATCAACGCGCGTGCTATCGCCGAAGGCAAAAAACCGGCAAGCGGTCATCCCGTGCTGCTCGGCATCACCAAGGCGAGCCTGCAGACCCGCTCGTTCATCTCGGCGGCGTCGTTCCAGGAGACCACGCGCGTGCTCACCGAGGCTGCCGTCAATGGCAAGGCGGATACGCTCGATGGGCTCAAGGAAAACGTCATCGTCGGCCGCCTGATCCCTGCCGGCACCGGTGCGATGATGGACGAGTTGCGCGAGGTCGCCGTCAAACGCGACGCGCTCATCCTCGAGGAGCGCGAGAAGGATGCCGCCAAGGCGGCTTCCGCGGCGGAAGCGGCAGCGGCTCCGGCGTTGCCGGCGGCCGAATAAGGCGAAGGCGATCGACTTCGAAAGGGGCCGCCCACCAGGCGGCCCCTTTTGCTTGGGAGCGGCGTGTCGTCAAATTGTCATCGCGAGTCAGGCAGTTGGGCCTATGATCGACCCCTGGTGGAAATCCGCGGTCCTTTATCAAATCTACCCGCGCTCGTTTCAGGACAGTAACGGCGACGGCGTTGGCGATTTGCGCGGCATCGTCGAGCGGCTGCCGTATCTTGCCGAACTCGGCGTCGATGCGCTTTGGCTGTCGCCGATCTTTGCCTCGCCGATGGCGGATTTCGGCTACGACGTTTCCGATTACACCGCGATCGACCCGTTGTTCGGCGGCATGGCCGACTTCGATGAACTCCTGCGCACAGCGCACGCGCGCGGACTGAAAGTGATCCTCGATTTCGTGCCCAATCACACCTCGGACCAGCACCCCTGGTTTTGCGAAAGCCGCGCATCTCGCACCAGCGCAAAACGCGACTGGTATATCTGGCGCGGCGGCGGGCCCGGCAGCGGACCGCCCAACAACTGGCTATCGGAATTCGGCGGCTCGGCTTGGGCGTTCGACGCGCAGAGTGACCAATATTATTACCACGCGTTTCTGCCGGCGCAGCCGGACCTCAACTGGCGCAACCCGGCAATGCGCGCGGCAATGCATGACGTCGTGCGCTTCTGGCTCGGCCGCGGCGTCGACGGCTTTCGCGTCGATGTGATCTGGCACCTGATCAAGGACGACCAATTCCGTGACAACCCGCCGAATCCTAATTTTCACGCTGGCGATCCGCCGCATCGCTGCCAATTGCCGCTCTATTCCGCCGACCGGCCAGAAGTGCACGAATTGATCCGCGAATTGCGCGGCGTCATCGACGAATTCTCCGAACGCCTCCTGATCGGCGAGATCTATCTGCCACTCGACCGCCTGGTGACCTATTACGGACGCGATCTCGCCGGCGTCCACCTGCCGTTCAATTTCAGCCTGCTGGAGACGCCATGGAATGCCCGCGCGGTCGCCCAGCTCATCGACTGCTATGAGGCGCTGCTGCCGGACGGGGCCTGGCCCAATTGGGTGCTCGGCAATCACGACCGCCCTCGCGTCGTGAGCCGCATCGGGCAAGCCCAGGCGCGTGTGGCCGCGATGTTGCTGCTGACGCTGCGCGGTACGCCCACGCTCTACTATGGCGACGAAATCGGCCTGCCGCAGGTGGCCATTCCGGCCGACCGCGTGCAGGACCCGTTCGAGAAGAACGTGCCCGGCCTTGGCCTCGGCCGCGACGGCTGCCGCACGCCAATGCAGTGGGACGCCGGCGCCTTTGCTGGATTTTCGAGAGTCACGCCCTGGCTGCCGCTAGCGGACGATTTTGCCGGCAGCAACGTCGCCGGCCAGCGGGCCGACCCGGCCTCGCTGTTCAATCTCTACCGGCGCCTGATCGCCTTGCGCCGCCTCCGGCCGGCCCTGAGCCAAGGAGCCTACCGGCCGCTCGAAGCGGTTGGCGATGTTTTAGCCTATTTCCGTGAGACAGAGGATGACCGGCTGCTGGTGGCGCTCAATTTCGGCGGGGGGCAGGCGGTTTTAACCATTCCTTCCCTTGGTACCGTCTTGCTGTCATCGAACGGCGGTCGCGACGACGAAAGGGTAGGGCGTTCGTTGGCGTTGCATGGCCACGAGGGGGCCATTGTCGCGCTTGGCCCGGAGCGGCTGGGGCCCGCGGCCGCGAATTAGCCAGAAGCCCCGATTTTCCGGCCCTTTCGCCTTGACTTGAACAAATCCGGCCGATACATACGCGGCACTTTCGGCAGGCGGTGAGCTTCGCTTGCTCGGCACGGCCGCCCGGCTAACCCTTTGAGAGCGCTTAAGTTTTCTCAAAGCTTGGCCGGCGCATCGCCTCGAGGAAAGAAGCTCAAACGCTGCCTCTGACAGCCACTGTCAGACTGACGTGTGATCGGCCGCGCTGTTTTACCGCATCGTGGTCGTCCGGAACGGAAGAGCGCCCCCGCGTTTCAGGCGGATGGCGCGATTTCGTTTTGCGCGTGGAAAAGTCGCGGGAATGCCGGGGCGATAAGCCCAAGACGAACCGCGGGCGAGGGAGCCCGCGCGATCTTAACGAGGGGCGCGAGCCTTGACCAATTCCGGGCTTGACCCAAGCCCAAACGAAAGTAGCGAAGGCAAACGATGCCGACGATCAACCAGCTGATTGCCAATCCGCGCAAGCCGCTCAAAGTGCGCGTCACGGCGCCGGCGTTGCAGGCGAGCCCGCAGAAGCGCGGCGTCTGCACGCGCGTCTACACGACGACGCCGAAGAAGCCGAACTCGGCGCTGCGCAAGGTTGCCAAGGTACGTCTGACCAACGGCTTCGAGGTCATCGGCTACATCCCGGGCGAGGGGCACAATCTGCAGGAACATTCGGTGGTGATGATCCGCGGCGGCCGCGTGAAGGATTTGCCGGGCGTGCGCTATCACATCCTGCGCGGCGTGCTCGACACTCAGGGCGTCAAGAACCGCAAGCAGCGCCGTTCGAAGTACGGCGCCAAGCGTCCGAAGTAAGGGTAACCGCCATGTCCCGCCGCCACGCCGCAGAAAAGCGCGAAGTCATTCCGGACCCGAAGTTCGGCAACGTCGTCGTCAGCAAGTTCATGAACGCCGTTATGTATGCCGGCAAGAAATCAGTGGCCGAGGGCATCGTCTACGGCGCGCTTGAGATGATCGAGAGCAAGACCAAGGCGAGCCCGCTCACGGTGTTCCAGCAGGCGCTCGACAACGTGATGCCGTCGATCGAAGTGCGCTCGCGCCGCGTCGGCGGCGCTACTTATCAAGTGCCTGTCGAAGTACGTACCTCGCGCCGCCAGGCGCTCGGCATTCGCTGGATCATTTCTGCCGCGCGTGAGCGCAACGAAAAGACCATGACCGAACGGCTCTCGGCCGAGCTGCTCGACGCGTCCAATAACCGGGGAAACGCCGTCAAGAAGCGCGAGGACACCCACAAGATGGCGGAAGCCAACCGGGCCTTCTCGCATTACCGCTGGTGACGACGAAAAACAGAATCAAGGACTAGACCTGCAATGCCCCGCAATCACCCGATCGAGGACTACCGCAATTTCGGCATCATGGCCCACATCGATGCCGGGAAAACCACGACCACGGAGCGGATCCTCTATTACACCGGCAAGAGCCACAAGATCGGCGAGGTGCACGAAGGCGCCGCGACGATGGATTGGATGGAGCAGGAGCAGGAGCGCGGCATCACCATCACCTCGGCCGCGACCACCGCGTTCTGGAAAGAAAAGCGCCTCAACATCATCGACACTCCCGGCCATGTCGACTTCACCATCGAGGTGGAGCGCTCGTTGCGCGTGCTCGACGGCGCGGTCGTCGTGCTCGATTCGAACCAGGGCGTAGAGCCGCAAACCGAAACGGTTTGGCGTCAGGGCGACAAGTACAAGGTGCCGCGCATCGTCTTCGCCAACAAGATGGACAAGATCGGCGCCGATTTCTTCAAATGCATGGAAGACATCGTGGCCCGCCTCGGCGCGAAGCCGGTTGCGATCCAGCTGCCGATCGGTTCCGAACAGAATTTCAAGGGCTTGATCGATCTGGTGCGCATGAAGGGCGTCGTATGGAACGACAAATCGCTCGGCGCCGATTATCACGACATCGATATTCCGGCCGACATGCTCGATCAGGCGCAGGAATACCGCGACAAGATGATCGAGGCGGCCTGCGAGCTCGACGATGACGCAGCCACCGCTTATCTCGAAGGCAAGATGCCGGATGAGGCGACGCTGAAGTCGCTGATCCGCAAGGCCGTGATCACCGGCGCTTTCTTCCCGGTGCTGTGCGGCTCGGCGTTCAAGAATAAGGGCGTCCAGCCGCTGCTCGACGCCGTCGTCGACTACTTGCCGAGTCCGCTCGACGTGCCACCGATCCACGGCATCAATCCGGATAAGGAAAACGAAGACGTCATCCGCGAGCCGAAGGATAGCGCGCCGCTGGCGCTGCTCGCCTTCAAGATCATGGACGACCCCTTCGTCGGCACCATCACGTTCTGCCGCATCTATTCCGGCACGCTCATCAGCGGCACCGGCGTGATCAATTCGACCAAGGAACGCAAGGAGCGCATCGGCCGCATGCTGCTGATGCATGCGAACAACCGCGAGGATATCAAGGAAGCCTTTGCCGGCGACATCGTCGCGCTGGCCGGCCTCAAGGAAGTACGTACCGGCGACACGCTGTGCGATCCCAAGCAGCCGGTGATCCTGGAAAAGATGGAATTCCCCGATCCGGTGATCGAGATCGCGATCGAGCCGAAATCGAAGGCCGACCAGGAAAAGCTAGGCGTCGCGCTCGCCAAGCTCGCCGCCGAGGACCCCTCGTTCCGCGTCTCCACCGACCAGGAGAGCGGCCAGACCATTCTCAAGGGCATGGGCGAGTTGCATCTCGACATCAAGGTTGACATCCTCAAGCGCACCTACAAGGTGGACGCCAATATCGGCGCCCCGCAGGTGGCGTTCCGCGAAAAGATCACCCAAAAGGTCGAGCACGACTATACGCACAAGAAGCAGACCGGCGGCTCCGGCCAGTTTGCGCAGATCAAGATCGTCGCCGAACCGGTGCCGCCTGGCACGCCGTTCGAGTTCGAGAACGAAATCATCGGCGGCGCTGTGCCGAAGGAGTTCATCCCGGGCGTCGAAAAAGGCCTGGAATCGGTGCTCGGCTCCGGTCCGCTCGCCGGCTTCCCGGTGGTCGACCTCAAGGTGACGCTGATCGACGGCAAGTATCACGACGTCAATTCGTCCGCTCTGGCGTTCGAAATCTGCGCACGCCAGTGCCTGCGCGAAGCGCTGCAAAGGGCGCGGCCGGTCCTGCTCGAGCCGATCATGAAAGTCGAATGTGTGACGCCGGAGGACTATACCGGCTCCGTCATCGGCGACCTCAACTCGCGGCGCGGCCAAATCCAGGGCCAGGACATGCGCGGCAACGCCAACGTCATCAACGCGATGGTGCCGCTGATGAACATGTTCGGCTACGTCAATCAGCTGCGGTCCATGTCTCAGGGCCGCGCCACATTCACCATGCAATTCGATCACTACGCTGAACTGCCCGCCAACGTGTCGGCGGAAGTGCAAAAGAAATTCGCGTGACGATCGTAACCTGAAGGAATCTGAACGGAGAGTTCCATGGCCAAAGAAAAATTCCTGCGCAACAAGCCTCATTGCAATATCGGTACGATCGGTCACGTCGACCACGGCAAGACGACGCTGACGGCGGCGATCACCAAGGTGCTGGCGGAGACCGGCGGCGCCACCTTCACCGCCTATGACCAGATCGACAAGGCGCCGGAAGAAAAGGCGCGCGGCATCACCATCTCGACCGCGCACGTCGAATACCAGACCGAGAAGCGCCACTACGCGCACGTCGACTGCCCCGGCCACGCCGACTACGTGAAGAACATGATCACCGGCGCGGCGCAGATGGACGGCGCCATCCTGGTCGTGTCGGCCGCCGACGGCCCGATGCCGCAGACCCGCGAGCACATCCTGCTCGCCCGCCAAGTTGGCGTTCCCGCCCTTGTTGTGTTCATGAACAAGGTCGACATGGTCGACGATCCGGAATTGCTCGAACTGGTCGAGCTCGAAGTCCGCGAACTGCTGTCGAAGTACAATTTCCCCGGCGACAAGATCCCGATCATCAAGGGCTCGGCGCTGATGGCGCTCGAGGGCAAGGATCCCAAGCTCGGCCATGACGCCATTCTCGAGCTGATGAAGGCGGTCGACGACTACATCCCGCAGCCGGAGCGTCCGAAGGACCAGCCGTTCCTGATGCCGGTGGAAGACGTGTTCTCGATCTCCGGCCGCGGCACCGTCTGCACCGGCCGCATCGAGCGCGGCATCATCAAGGTCGGCGAGGAAGTCGAGATCGTCGGCATCAAGCCGACGCAGAAGACCGTCGTCACCGGCGTCGAGATGTTCCGCAAGCTGCTCGATCAGGGCGAAGCGGGCGACAACGTCGGTTGCCTGCTGCGCGGCACCAAGCGCGAGGAAGTCGAGCGCGGCCAGGTGCTGTGCAAGCCCGGCTCGGTCAAGCCGCACACCAAGTTCAAGGCGGAAGCCTACATCCTCACCAAGGAAGAGGGCGGCCGTCATACCCCGTTCTTCACCAACTATCGTCCGCAGTTCTATTTCCGCACCACCGACGTGACCGGCGTGGTGCACCTGCCGGCCGGTACCGAAATGGTGATGCCGGGCGACAACGTGGCGATGGAAGTGCACCTGATCGTGCCAATCGCCATGGAAGAGAAGCTCCGCTTCGCCATTCGCGAGGGCGGCCGCACCGTCGGTGCCGGCGTGGTGGCGAGCATCATCGAGTAAGTGTGCTGTCGTGCCCCGCGCAAGCGGGGCACACAGTTTTCTGCAGGGCCGTAAGGCAACTGAGATTTTAGCGAGTGCTGGATCGTCCGTTGGCGCGGACGATGACAGTCCAGAGAGAAACGACAATGAACGGCCAGAATATCCGGATCCGGCTCAAGGCGTTCGATCACCGCATCCTCGATGCGTCGACGCGCGAGATCGTGAACACGGCCAAGCGCACCGGCGCGCAGGTCCGTGGACCGATTCCGCTGCCGACGAGAATCGAGAAGTTCACGGTGAACCGCTCGCCGCACGTCGACAAGAAGAGCCGCGAACAGTTCGAGATGCGCACGCACAAGCGCCTCTTGGACATCGTCGATCCGACGCCGCAAACGGTGGACGCGCTGATGAAGCTCGACCTTGCCGCCGGCGTCGACGTCGAGATCAAACTTTAAAGGCCGCGCGAGGAAGAAAATGCGTTCCGGAGTGGTTGCGCAGAAATTGGGGATGACCCGGTTGTTCACCGATGCCGGTGAGCACGTGCCGGTCACGGTGCTGCGCCTCGCGCAGTGCCAGGTGGTCGCCCACCGGACCAAGGACAAGAACGGCTATGTCGCGCTCCAGCTCGGCTCTGGCGTGCGCAGCACCAACAACATGATCAAGGCCGACCGCGGCTATTTCGCCAAGGCCAAGGTCGAGCCCCGGCGCAAGCTTGCCGAGTTCCGCGTCACCGAGGACGCGTTGATCCCGGTCGGCGCCGAGATCACCGCCGATCACTTCGTCGTCGGGCAGTTCGTCGATGTCTGCGGCACCTCGATCGGCAAAGGCTTTGCCGGCGGCATGAAGCGCTGGAATTTCGCCGGCCTTCGCGCCTCGCACGGCGTGTCGATCTCGCACCGTTCGATCGGCGGTACCGGCGGCCGGCAAGATCCCGGCAAAACGTTCAAGAACAAGAAGATGCCCGGCCATTTGGGTGTCGACCGCGTGACTACGCTCAATCTCAAGGTCGTGCAGACCGATGTCGCGCGCGGCCTCATCTTGGTCGAGGGCGCGGTGCCCGGCGCCAAGGGCGGCTGGATCATGGTGCGCGATGCCGTGAAGAAGGCTTTGCCGAAGGATGCGCCCAAGCCTGGCAAGTTCCGCCTTGCGGAAGTCGCCGAGACGAAATCCGAGGCCACGCCGGACGCCGCGCCGGCCCCCGCTACGACGGAGGGCGCGTGACATGGAAATGAAAATCACCACGCTCGAAGGCAAGGATGCCGGCTCCGTCAATCTGCCGGATGCGATCTTCGGCCTCGAGCCGCGCAGCGACATCCTGCAGCGTTGCGTCAACTGGCAGCTCGCCAAGCGCCAGCGCGGCACCCATAAGACCAAGGACCGTTCTGAAATCTGGCGCACCGGCAAGAAAATGTATGCGCAGAAGGGCACCGGCGGCGCCCGTCACGGCTCGGCGCGCGTGCCGCAGTTCCGCGGCGGCGGCCGCGCCTTCGGTCCGGTGGTGCGCAGTCACGCCATCGATCTGCCGAAGAAAGTTCGCGCGCTCGCGCTCAAGCATGCGCTGTCGTCCAAGGCCAAGGGCGGCGGCATCATCGTCCTCGACAAAGCGACGGTAAAGGATGCCAAGACCAAAGCGCTGGCCAAGCAGTTCGGCAAGCTCGGGCTGGAGAACGCGCTGATCATCGACGGCGCCGAAGTCGAAGCCGGGTTCCGTTCTGCCGCGCGCAACATTCCGAATATCGACGTGCTGCCGGTGCAGGGCATCAACGTTTACGACATCATGCGGCGCAAGACTTTGGTGCTGACCAAGGCCGCGCTCGATGCGCTGGAGGCGCGCTTCAAATGAGCACCAGCGATCCCCGCCATTACGACGTCATTCTGTCGCCGGTGATCACCGAAAAGGCGACCATGGCGTCCGAACACAACAAGGTCGTGTTCAAGGTGCGCAAGACCGCGACCAAGCCGCAGATCAAGGAAGCGGTGGAGAAACTGTTCGACGTCAAGGTCAAGAGCGTCAACACGCTCACCCGCAAGGGCAAGCGCAAGGTGTTCAAGAACAAGGTCGGGCTCTTGTCCGACGTGAAGCGCGCGGTGGTTACGTTGGAAGAGGGTCACCGCATCGACGTGACCACGGGATTGTAAGGGAAGCTTCCGATGGCCTTGAAATCATACAATCCGACCACGCCAAGCCAGCGCCAGCTGGTGAACATCGACCGTTCGTCGCTGTACAAGGGCGCGCCGGTGAAGGCGCTGACCGAAGGACAGATCTCGACCGGCGGCCGCAACAATAACGGCCGCATCACGTCGCGCTTCCGCGGCGGCGGCCACAAGCAGGCCTATCGCAAGATCGATTTCCGGCGCAATAAACTCGATGTGCCGGCGACCGTCGAGCGGCTCGAATACGATCCCAACCGCACCGCCTTCATCGCGTTGATCAAGTATCAGGACGGCGAGCTCGCCTATATCCTGGCGCCGCAGCGCCTTGCCGCCGGCGACCAGGTGATCGCCTCCGAGCGCGCCGACGTCAAGCCGGGCAATGCCATGCCGATCGGCAATATCCCGGTCGGCACCATCGTGCACAATGTCGAGATCAAGATCGGCAAGGGCGGACAGATCGCGCGCTCGGCCGGCACCTACGTCCAGATCGTCGGGCGCGACCAGGATTACGTCATTCTGCGGCTGTCGACGACCGAGCAGCGCCTGATCCACGGCCGCTGCATGGCCACCATCGGCGCGGTGTCGAACCCCGACAACATGAACACGACGATCGGCAAGGCCGGTCGCCAGCGCTGGAAGGGCCGGATGCCGCATAACCGCGGCATCACCATGAACCCCGTCGACCACCCGCACGGCGGCCGCACCAAGGGCGGCGGTCACTGGACCACGCCGTGGGGCTTCCCGACCAAGGGCAAGAAAACGCGCAAGAACAAGCGCACCACCAAATTCATTGCCGTCAGCCGCCACGAGCGCAAGAAGCAGAAGTAGGACAAGAGATTATGTCGCGATCTTTATGGAAAGGCCCGTTCGTCGACGGCTACCTGCTCAAGAAGGCAGAAGCCGCGCGCGCATCCGGCCGTCATGAGATGATCAAGATCTGGAGCCGGCGCTCGACCATCTTGCCGCAGTTCGTCGGGCTGAATTTCGGCGTCTATAACGGGCAGAAGCACATCCCGGTGATGGTGACTGAGGAAATGATCGGTCACAAGTTCGGCGAATTCGCGCCGGGCCGGATGTTCTATGGCCATTCATCCGACCGCAAAGCCAAGCGGACGAGCGCTCCGGCAGCGTCCGGCGCGGCACCCGCCGCGCCCGCCGCGGCGCCGGCGGCGAGCTAAGGAATCGAGAGACACGACATGGGCAAAAGCGCACGCGAGCGAAGCCTCCCGGATAACGAGGCGAAAGCGGTGAGCCGGATGATCCGGATCAGTCCGCAGAAGCTCAATCTTGTCGCGCAGATGATCCGCGGCAAGAAGGTCGCGAGTGCGCTCGCCGACCTGCAGTTTTCGCGCAAGCGCATCGCCTTGGATGTGCGCAAGTGCTTGGAGTCGGCGATCGCCAATGCCGAGAACAATCACGACCTCGACGTCGACGAGTTGGTCGTCGCCGAGGCTCACGTCGGAAAGGCGCTGGTGATCAAGCGCTTCAGCCCGCGCGGCCGCGGCCGCATGGGACGCATTTTGAAACCGTTCTCCCACCTGACCATCGTCGTGCGTCAGGTCGAGGCGCCAGCCGCAGCGAAAGCCTAAAGGGGTCGTCGATGGGTCAAAAAGTCAATCCGATTGGGCTGCGTCTCGGGATCAATCGTACCTGGGACTCGCGCTGGTACTCGGGCAAGGCCGAGTACGGCACGTTGCTGCATGAGGACATTAAGATCCGCGAGGAGTTGATGAAGCAGCTCAAGCAGGCGGCGGTGTCGAAGATCATCATCGAGCGGCCGCACAAGAAGTGCCGCGTCACCATCCACTCGGCGCGTCCGGGCGTGGTGATCGGCAAGAAGGGCGCCGACATCGAGAAGCTGCGCAAGTCGGTGGCCAAGCTTACCCACAGCGACGTGGTCATTAACATCGTCGAGATCCGCAAGCCGGAACTCGACGCGCAGCTGGTGGCCGAATCGATTTCGCAGCAGCTCGAGCGCCGCGTGGCGTTCCGCCGCGCCATGAAGCGCGCGGTGCAGTCGGCCATGCGGCTCGGCGCCGAAGGCATCCGCATCAACTGCTCCGGCCGTCTCGGCGGGGCCGAAATCGCGCGCATGGAGTGGTACCGCGAAGGCCGCGTGCCGCTGCATACGCTGCGCGCCGACGTCGACTACGGCGTCGCCACCGCTTTCACCACCTACGGCACCTGCGGCGTCAAGGTCTGGATCTTCAAGGGCGAAATCCTCGAACACGATCCGATGGCGCAGGACAAGAAACTCGCCGAAGGCGACCAGGGCCGTCCGCGCCGCGACGCCGCGGCCTGAGGGGACGAGAAAGTTTAAGTCATGCTGCAACCGATCCGCACCAAGTTCCGCAAGGCGTTCAAGGGCCGCATCCACGGCGTCGCCACGTCGGGCTCCACGCTCGCCTTCGGCCAATACGGCCTCAAGGCGCTGGAACCCGAGCGCGTCACCGCGCGCCAGATCGAGGCTGCGCGCCGCGCGCTCACCCGCTTCATGAAGCGGTCAGGCCGCGTGTGGATCCGCGTTTTCCCTGACGTGCCGGTGTCGAAGAAGCCGATCGAAATCCGCATGGGCAAGGGCAAGGGCACGCCCGAATTGTGGGTCTGCCGCGTCAAGCCCGGCCGCATCCTGTTCGAGGTGGACGGCATTCCGATCGGCATCGCCAAGGAAGCGCTGGCGCTCGCCGCCGCGAAGCTGCCGGTCAAGACCCGTTTCATCGAACGCATCGCCGAGTAAGCCCATGAAAGCCGTAGACGTAAGAGCGATGACGCTCGACCAGATCGACGACGAAGTGCTCAAGCTCAAGAAGGAGCAGTTCAATCTGCGCTTCCAGCGTGCGACCGGGCAGCTCGAGAACACCTCGCGCGTGCGCGTCATCCGCCGCGACGTTGCGCGTCTGAAGACCATTGCCGCGCAGAAGCGCACCGGCTCGATGCCGGAGATTGCGCCGAAGCCGAAAGCAGAACCGAAGGCCAAAGTTGCCAAGCCGAAGGCCGAGAAGCCGAAAAGCGACAAGCCAAAATCAAAGAAGCCGCAGTCCGCGAAGAGCCGCAAGGCTGGCGCGAAGAAGACTGTCGCGAAGAAGTCGAAGTAAGGGGTTCGAGATGCCGAAGCGTACGCTCCAGGGCGTCGTCGTTAGCGACAAGCAGGACAAGACCGTCGTCGTGCGCGTCGACCGGCGTTTCACCCATGCGACGATGAAGAAGACCATTCGCCGTTCGAAGAAATATCACGCCCATGACGAGAAGAACGAGTTCGGCGTCGGCGACATCGTGTGGATCGAGGAGCGCCGGCCCATTTCCAAGCTCAAGTGCTGGGAAGTGATCCGGGGTGAGAAGAAGCAGAAAGTTCAATAAGCGCGATGAGCGCCAATAAAGCGAGAGCCGCATCATGATTCAGATGCAAACCAACCTCGACGTGGCGGACAATTCCGGCGCGCGCCGCGTCATGTGCATCAAGGTGCTGGGCGGCTCCAAGCGCAAATACGCCACCATCGGCGACGTCATCGTCGTCTCGGTGAAGGAAGCCATCCCGCGCGGCCGCGTGAAGAAGGGCGAGGTGATGAAGGCCGTGGTGGTGCGCATCGCCAAGGACATCAAGCGCGCCGACGGTTCCGTCATCCGCTTCGACCGCAACGCGGCGGTGCTGATCACCCCGCAGATGGAACCGGTCGGCACCCGTATTTTCGGGCCGGTGCCGCGCGAATTGCGCGCCAAGAATCACATGAAGATCATCTCACTCGCCCCGGAGGTGCTGTGATGGCCGCCAAGATCAAGAAGGGCGACAAGGTCATTGTGCTCACTGGCCGCGACAAGGGCCGCACCGGCGAGGTGCTCGCCGTGCATCCGGCCGACAGCCGCGCTTTGGTGCGCGGCATCCACATGGTCAAGCGCCACCAGCGGCAGACGGCGCAGCAGGAAGGCGGCATTGTCTCCAAGGAAGGGACGATCCATCTGTCCAATCTGGCGCTCGCCGACCCCAAGGACGGCAAGCCGACCCGCGTGGGTTTCAAGTTCGTCGGCGAGGGTGCGGACCGCAAAAAGGTGCGCATTGCCAAGCGTTCTGGAGTCGAGATCGATGGCTGACACGCAAGCAAATACCGAAGCCAAAAAGCCGAAGCCGCCGAAGGTCGCCAAGGAAGGCGGCGCACCCAAGGCCGACGGGCCGAAGGTGAAGAAGCCGCGCGAGCGCTCCGACTATGTGGCGCGGCTCAAGATCCATTTCGAACAGGTGATCCGTAATGAACTGAGCAAGCAGTTCGGCTACAAGAACCGCATGCAGGTGCCGGTGATCACCAAGATCGTGCTCAACATGGGCATTGGCGAGGGCGTCGCCGACCGCAAGAAGGTGGATAATGCTTCCCAGGATCTGACGCTGATCGCCGGCCAGAAAGCCGTGATCACCAAGTCGCGCAAGTCGATCGCCACCTACAAGCTGCGCGACGGCCAGGCCATCGGCTGCAAGGTGACGCTGCGCAAGACGCGCATGTACGACTTCATCGACCGGCTGGTGAACATCGCGCTGCCGCGCATCCGCGACTTCCGTGGACTCAATCCGAAGAGCTTCGACGGCCGCGGCAACTACAGCCTGGGCATCAAGGAACACATCGTGTTTCCGGAGATCGATTTCGACAAGGTCACCGATTCCTGGGGCCTCGACATCACCGTTTGCACCAGCGCACGCACCGACGACGAGGCGCGCGCTCTGCTGACTGCATTCAACTTCCCGTTCCGGCAGTGAGGGGCGATTTCCGTTCCCTCAAACGCGGAAACAAGGAGCTAAAGTAATGGCGAAGAAGAGTATGGTTGAAAAAAACAACCGGCGGCGCAGGTTGACGAAGAGCTATGCCAATCGCCGCAAGGCGCTCAAGGCGATCGCCCGCGACAAGAAGCTGCCGATGGAGGAGCGTTTCGCCGCCACCCTCAAGCTTGCCGAATTGCCGCGCAATTCCTCGGCCACCCGCATTCGCAATCGCTGCGAACTTTCAGGCCGCCCGCGCGCCTATTATCGCAAGCACAAGCTTAGCCGTATCGCGTTGCGCGACCTCGGCTCCAAAGGCTTGATTCCAGGCCTTGTGAAGTCGAGCTGGTGAGGGGGAGGTCGCGATGGCTGTCAACGATCCGATCGGCGACATGATTGCCCGCATCCGCAATGCGCAGATGCGCGCCAAGTCGAAGGTTTCCATGCCGGGCTCCAAGCAGCGCGAACGCGTCTGCGAGGTGCTCAAGACCGAAGGCTATATCCGCGGCTATGCCAGCGTGGCGCACGCCGACGGCCGCAGCGAGCTCGAGATCGAGTTGAAATATTTCGACGGCGAGCCGGTGATCCGCGAAATCGCGCGCGTCTCCAAGCCCGGCCGGCGCGTTTACGCCTCGGTCAAAGCGCTGCCGCGCATCAATAACGGCCTCGGCATTTCGATTCTGTCCACGCCCAAGGGCGTGATGGCGGATCACGAAGCTCGCGACGCCAATGTCGGCGGCGAAATCATTTGCACGGTGTTCTGATGTCCAGGATCGGCAAAAAAGCGGTTGCGGTCCCCTCCGGCGTCACCGCCAATGTGGAAGGGCAAACCGTCAAGGTGAAGGGCCCGAAGGGCGCCATGCAGGTCGTGGTGCACGAGGACGTCAACGTCAAGATGGACAAAGGCGCGATCCAGCTCGATCCGCGTGTCGAAACCAAGCGCGCGCGCTCGCAATGGGGCACTTCGCGCACTTTGGTGAACAATCTGATCGCCGGTGTGACCAAGGGCTTCGAGGAAAAGTTGGAGATCGTTGGCGTCGGTTTTCGCGCCGCGGTCCAGGGCAAGACGCTCAACCTGCAGCTCGGCTTTTCCCACGACGTCAACTTTGCGATCCCGCAGGGCATCGCTATCGCGACGCCGAAGCCGACCGAAATCGTCGTCACCGGCACCGACAAGCAGCAGGTTGGTCAAGTAGCCGCCGAAATCCGTGGTTTCCGCCCGCCCGAGCCGTACAAGGGCAAGGGCGTGAAATACGTCGGCGAATACATCTTCCGCAAGGAAGGCAAGAAGAAGTAGAGGAACGCGCGATGTCGAGATTAAGCGATCGGACTGCGCGACGGACGGCGACCGTGCGCCGCAACGTCAAGCGCGCCGCCGGCACCAGTGGCCGCGCGCGGCTGACGGTATTTCGCTCGTCCAAGCACATTTACGCCCAGGTGATCGACGATGCCAAGGGTGAAACGCTGGTGGCTGCGTCGTCGCTGGAAAAGGCGCAGCGCACGGCCGCCAAGACGGGCGCCAATATCGACGCGGCCAAGGTGGTCGGTAAGCTGATCGCCGAGCGTGCGAAGGAAAAAGGCATCAAGGACGTCGTGTTCGACCGCGGCGGCTATCTCTATCACGGGCGTGTCAAAGCGCTGGCCGATGCCGCGCGTGAAGGCGGCCTCAACTTCTAACGGATTGATTGCAAATGGCACATGAACCCCGACGAGAACCCCGGCGAGACCGCGAACGCGGTGGTCGCGAGGAGCGCGACAGCGAATTCACCGACAAGCTTGTCCACATCAATCGCGTGGCCAAGGTGGTGAAGGGCGGCCGCCGTTTTGCGTTCGCCGCGCTGGTGATCGTCGGCGACCAGAAAGGCCGCGCCGGCTACGGCCATGGCAAGGCGCGCGAAGTGCCGGAGGCGATCCGCAAGGCGACCGACGCCGCCAAGCGCTCGCTCACCCGCGTGCCGCTGCGCGAAGGCCGCACGCTGCATCACGACGTGCTCGGCCGGCACGGCGCCGGCAAGGTATTCCTGCGCGCGGCGCCTCCGGGAACCGGCATCATCGCCGGCGGTCCGATGCGCGCGGTGTTCGAAACGCTTGGCATCCAGGACGTGGTGGCGAAATCGCTCGGCTCGTCCAATCCGTACAACGTGGTGCGCGCGACTTTCGACGCGCTCAAGCACCAGGATTCGCCGCGCTCGGTCGCGGCCCGCCGCAACATCAAGGTGTCCACGCTGCAGTCGCGCCGGCGCGAAGGCGGCGAGGCGGATGCGACGGAATAGAGGGACAGCCATGGCTAAGGCACAAAAGACCATCAAGGTCGAGCAGGTGGCGAGCCCGTTGCGGCGCCACCATGACCAGCGCGAGACGCTGGTTGGGCTGGGCTTAAACAAGATCGGCCGCACCCGCGACCTGCCGGATACGCCGTCGACGCGCGGCATGATCCGCAAGCTGCGGCACCTGGTGCGCGTGGTCGGCGAGGCGAAGTAAGAAGGACGACGGCCATGAAACTCAACCAGATCGCCGACAAGCCCGGCGCGCGCAAGAACCGCCTGCGCATCGGCCGCGGCATCGGCTCCGGCATGGGCAAGACCGGCGGCCGCGGCGGTAAGGGCCAGACCGCGCGCTCCGGCGTGCGCATCAAGGGCTTCGAAGGCGGCCAGATGCCGCTGCATCGGCGTCTGCCCAAGCGCGGCTTCCGCAACACGTCGTTCGCGATCAAGCTCAACGAAACCAATCTCGGCAAGGTACAGGCGGCGATCGACGCCGGCCTGCTCGATGCTAAAAGCGCAATCGACGTCGCCGCCATGGTCAAGGCCGGCCTGATGCGGCGCGCCAAAGGCGGCGTGAAACTGCTGGGCGACGGCGAGTTCAAGGCCAAGGCCGAGTTCCAGGTCCATGGTGCGTCGAAGTCGGCCATCGCGGCGGTCGAGAAGGCCGGCGGCAGCGTGAAAATCCTTGCCGCCCCGAAGGAAGTCGACGCCGAGCCGAAGGGCAAGAACAAGCGCATGGCGCTGGACGCGGCCAAGGGCGGCGACAAGCCGAAGGGCGGTAAGCCCAAGGCGGAAGCCGCCGAAGACGAGCAAAAGCCGGCCGAGTAAAGAGGTTGCGTCGGCGGCGCTCTGCCGCCCGCTGCAATTTGCGGTGCAGTGCCTATCTAGAGTTTTCTGAAGGCGGCCCGCTGCGGCGGGGTGGGGCAGGACGGGGCGTGGGCGGCAGGAGCGACTGATGGTTTCGGCAGCGGAACAACTGGCGGCCAATCTCAACTTCGGCGCTCTCGCCAAAGCCGAAGAGCTCAAGAAGCGCATCTGGTTCACGCTCGGCGCGCTGCTGGTTTATCGCTTGGGCACTTATATCCCGCTGCCCGGCATCGACCCGAATGCCTGGGAACAGATATTCAATACCCAGGCCGGCGGCATCCTTGGCATGTTCAATATGTTCTCCGGCGGCGGCATCCACCGGATGGCGATCTTCGCGCTCAATATCATGCCGTACATCTCGGCCTCGATCATCATCCAGCTGATGACGACGGTTTCGCCCACGCTCGAGAACCTCAAAAAAGAGGGCGAGTCGGGCCGCAAGATCATGAACCAGTACACCCGGTATCTCACCGTGGTGCTGGCCGCGTTCCAGGCCTACGGCATTTCGATCGGGCTCGAAGGCGCCGGCAGCGTCGTCGCCGATCCGGGCTTCTTCTTCCGCATCTCCACCGTGATCACGCTTACCGGCGGCACCATGTTCCTGATGTGGCTCGGCGAGCAAATCACCTCGCGCGGTATCGGCAACGGCATCTCGCTGATCATCTTGTCCGGCATCGTCGCGCAACTGCCGTCGGCCGTCGCCGGCACGCTGGAACTCGGCCGCCAGGGTGCACTGTCCACCGGCCTGATCCTCGCCGTCATCGTCATGGCGGTGGCGGTCATCGCCTTCATCGTGTTCATGGAGCGCGCGCAGCGCCGGCTGCTGATCCAATATCCGAAACGCCAGGTCGGCAACCGCATGTTCGAGGGCCAATCCTCGCATCTGCCGCTCAAGCTAAACACTTCGGGCGTGATCCCGCCGATCTTCGCCTCTTCGCTGCTGCTGTTGCCGACCACGGTCGCCAACTTCAACGCCGGCTCGGGACCTGGCTGGCTCACCACCGTCACCACGCTGCTCGGCCACGGCCGGCCGTTGTTCCTGATCCTGTACATCGCGTTGATCGTGTTCTTCGCCTTCTTCTACACCGCGATCGTGTTCAACCCGACCGAAACCGCGGACAATCTGAAGAAACACGGCGGTTTCATTCCCGGCATCCGGCCGGGCGAACGCACCGCGGAATATATCGATTATGTGCTCTCGCGCATTACGGTGGTCGGCGCGCTCTATCTCGCCATCGTCTGCCTGATCCCGGAAATCCTGATCTCCTATGCCGCGGTGCCGTTCTACTTTGGCGGCACGTCGCTGTTGATCGTGGTCAGCGTCACCATGGATACGGTTGCGCAGATCCAGGGCTACCTGCTGGCGCACCAGTATGAAGGCTTGATCAAGCGTTCGAAATTGCGGGGGCGCAATCGATGAGACTGATCCTGCTCGGCCCGCCGGGGGCGGGGAAGGGCACACAAGCGCAGCGTCTGGTCCAGAAGCACGGCATCGTCCAACTCTCCACCGGCGATATGCTGCGCGCCGCGGTCGCAGCCGGCACGCCGGTCGGCCTGCGCGCCAAGAGCATCATGGAGGCGGGCCAGCTCGTTCCCGACGAGGTGGTGGTGGCGATTATCGCCGACCGCATCGATCAGGAGGACTGCAGGCGCGGTTTCGTGCTCGACGGCTTCCCGCGCACGGTGCCGCAGGCGCAGGCGCTAGACCGCTTGTTGGCCGAGCGCGGCCTCAAGCTCGACGGCGTGATCGAGCTCAAGGTGGACGAAGGCATCCTGCTCAAGCGCATCGAGACCCGGGTGGCCGAAATGGCCGCCCGCGGCGAGAAGCTGCGCGCCGACGATAATCCGGAAGTGCTCAAGGGCCGCCTCGCGGCCTACCGGACGCAGACGGCACCGCTCACCGACCATTATGGCCGCCTGGGCCACCTCAAGAGCGTCGACGGCATGGCGCCGATCGATGTCGTCACCGCGGCGATCAGCCGGCTGCTCGCCAAGGCTAAACCGGCCCGCCGCAAGGTCAAAGCCGCCAAAAAAGCAGCCAAGAAGCCGGCCAAGAAGCCCGCCAAGCGGGCCGCCCGCCGGGGCCGCTCCAAAGCCGGCAAATCCGGGCGCAAGCCGGCCCGTCCCGCCCGCGCCAAAAACAAGGCTGGAAAGCGCAAAGTGGCTAGTAGGCGGAGGTTGACGAAGACGCGATGAATCCCTTAATAGACTGCGTATTCAGAAGTTTGACGCGATGCCGGGCCCCAGAAATCCGGGGGACGGGCGTCGTGTTACGCTTTGGGCTATCCCCTTCCAGGGACACAAAGATTCGGCCTGAGGAGCGTGGCCGGACGATAACAGGAGAGACCATCCGTGGCTCGTATCGCGGGCGTTAATCTGCCCACCAACAAGCGCGTCGTGATCGCGCTCCAATATATCCATGGTATCGGGCCGAAAACCGCCCAGGAAATCATGAGCAAGGTTAACCTGCCGCAAGAGCGGCGGGTGTCGCAATTGACCGACGCCGAAGTGCTGCAGATTCGCGAAATGATCGACCGCGACTACATGGTCGAGGGTGATCTGCGCCGCGAAGTGGCGATGAACATCAAACGGCTGATGGATCTCGGCTGCTACCGGGGCCTGCGCCACCGCAAGGGCTTGCCCGTGCGCGGCCAGCGCACCCACACCAATGCGCGCACCCGCAAGGGGCCGGCCAAGACCATCGCCGGCAAGAAGAAAGCCGCCGGACCGACTTGATCATAGGAATTGCCCGCGCCTGACGGCAGTGGGCCGCGAAAGGACTAGAGAATGGGTAAGGAAGCCACCCGCGTCCGCCGGCGCGAACGCAAGAACATCGCGTCCGGCGTCGCGCATGTCGCGGCGTCGTTCAACAACACGATGATCACCATCACCGACGCGCAAGGCAACACCATTGCCTGGTCGTCGTCGGGAACGATGGGGTTCAAGGGCTCGCGCAAATCGACGCCCTATGCCGCGCAGGTCGCCGCCGAAGACGCCGCCAAGAAGGCGCAGGAGCACGGCATGCGCACGCTCGAGGTCGAAGTGTCGGGACCGGGTTCTGGCCGCGAATCGGCGCTGCGCGCGTTGCAGGCGCAGGGCTTCACCATCACTTCGATCCGTGACGTGACCACGATTCCACATAACGGTTGCCGGCCGCGTAAACGTCGCCGCGTTTGATTTTCGTATTGGGCGGACGTGACGAGCGTCCGCCGCCGCCGAACTTTTCCCCACACGGCGGGTGGGATGCGCGGGCAAGAGCCGCGCCGCTCAAAGGTGAAGATGTGATCCAAAAAAATTGGCAGGAATTGATCAGGCCGAACAAGCTGCAGGTGACCGTAGGCCACGACGCCACGCGGGTCGCCACCGTCGTCGCCGAACCGCTCGAGCGCGGCTTCGGCGTGACGCTGGGCAACGCGCTGCGCCGCATTCTGCTGTCTTCGTTGCAGGGCGCCGCGGTGCAGTCGGTGCACATCGACGGCGTGCTGCACGAATTCTCCTCGATCGCCGGCGTGCGCGAGGACGTCACCGACATTGTGCTCAACATCAAGGACATCGCCATCAAGATGCAGGGCGAAGGCCCCAAGCGCATGGTGGTGAAGAAGCAGGGTCCCGGCACCGTCACCGCTGGCGAAATCCAGACGGTGGGCGACGTGGTCGTGCTCAATCCGGACCTCGTGCTGTGCACGCTGGACGAGGGCGCCGAGATCCGCATGGAGTTCACCGTCAATACCGGCAAGGGCTACGTACCGGCCGAGCGTAACCGTCCCGAGGATGCGCCGATCGGGCTCATTCCGGTCGACAGTCTCTATTCGCCGGTGCGCAAGGTCTCCTACAAGGTCGAGAACACCCGCGAGGGCCAGATCCTCGACTACGACAAGCTCACCATGACCATCGAGACCAACGGTGCGGTCAGCCCCGAGGACACGCTCGCTTACGCGGCGCGCATCCTGCAGGACCAGCTCAACGTGTTCGTGAATTTCGAGGAGCCGCGCAAGGAGACTACGGCCGAGACTATTCCCGATCTTGCGTTCAATCCGGCCTTCCTCAAAAAGGTGGACGAGCTCGAGTTGTCGGTGCGCTCGGCCAACTGTCTCAAGAACGACAACATCGTCTATATCGGCGACTTGGTGCAGAAGACCGAAGCCGAGATGCTGCGCACGCCGAACTTCGGCCGCAAGTCGCTCAACGAGATCAAGGAAGTGCTGGCGCAGATGGGCCTGCATCTCGGCATGGAAGTGCCGGGTTGGCCGCCGGAAAACATCGAAGAGTTGGCCAAGCGCTTCGAGGACCATTACTGAGCCGCGCTGCGGCCACGTCACAGGCTAGGAGAGTAAGGCGATGCGTCACGGAAAAGTTCACCGCAAGCTCGGCAGGCATTCTGCGCATCGCACTGCCATGTTCGCCAACATGGCCGCAGCCCTGATCAAGCACGAGCAGGTCGTCACCACGCTGCCGAAGGCGAAGGAACTTCGCCCAATCGTGGAAAAATTGGTGACGCTCGCCAAGAAAGGCGGGCTTGCCGCCCGCCGCCAGGCGATATCGGAAATGCGCGACATCGCCATGGTCAAGAAATTGTTCGATGTGATCGGCCCGCGCTACAAGGAGCGCAAGGGCGGCTATACCCGCGTGATCAAAGCCGGCTTCCGCTACGGTGATTATGCGGCGCAGGCGGTGATCGAATTCGTCGACCGCGACCTCGAGGCCAAGGGCAAGGATTCCGGGCCGGTGCAGGAGAAGAAGGTCGAAGAGGCGAGCGCCGCGGCCTGACCGCCAGACCGTTTGATGAAGTTCCCAGGGCGGCCCCAACGGGCCGCCTTTTTGTTTTAAACAATACTCGCCGCCGCGCGCGGCCTATGTATAATCCCCGGCAAAACAAGCAGGGGGAACTTCATGATTCGCTTTGTCACGGCTCTCTTCGCCGCTCTTGCGGCGACACTCGGCTTCGCCCACGCCCAATCCGATCTGGTCAAGCGCGGCGACTATCTGGTCAACGGCATCCTTACCTGCGGCAATTGCCATTCGCCAAAAGGCCCGCAGGGCGACATCCCCGGCAAGCTGTTCTCCGGCGGCCTGTCGTGGGACGAGCCGCCGTTTAAGGTGACCGCGTCCAACATCACTCAGGACAAGGAGACCGGGATCGGCAAGTGGAGCGACGCCGACATTAAAAAGCTGATGCGTACTGGCCTGCTGCCGGACGGCGTGCACATCGCCATGGTGATGCCGACCGGCTTCTACCACATCATGACTGAGCGCGATCTGAACGCAGTCGTCGCTTATCTGCGCACGATCAAGCCGATCAGCAACAAGGTCGCCGATCCGATCTACAAGATGCCGCAGGTCGAGAACGTTTTTCCGGGCGGCGAGAAGCCGTACACGGAAGCGATGATGAAGGACAAGGTGAAGAAGGGCTTCTACCTCGCCACCATCGCGCATTGCATGGAATGCCACACGCCGATGGTGAAGGGACAGCATCCGTGGGACCGAATGGGCGCCGGCGGCTTTGAATTCCCCGGGCCCTGGGGCGTCTCGATCTCGCGCAACATCACCTCGAGCAAGACCAAGGGCATCGGCGCCTGGTCCGACGCCGAGATCAAGCGGGCGATCACCACGGGCGTGTCGAAGGACGGCAGCCACCTCAAGCCGCCGATGGGCTTCCATTACTACAGCACGCTGACTCCGGACGATCTCGACGCCATCGTCGCTTATCTACGGACGGTACCGGCGAAGGAATAGCTCATTCACCTCTTGCCGCCTGCGGGGAGAAGTCGGCCGCCGGAGCTTTAGCTTAGGCGGGCCCGGCTCGCTTTACTCGCCATCCTTCTCCCGCGGGAGGGGAGAGGCAGAATCGGCCTTCATTTAGCCCCTGCGGGAGCCTATATCTCGGCATCTTCGCGGGACTCGGAGCCATGCCCTTGAAACGCCCCTCGATTGCCCTCGTCGCGATCGCTCTGGCCATGGTGGCCGGAGCGCCGATTGATGCGTCCGCCCAGGAACGCCGCGTGCCCGGCCCCGGAGAGCTGCGGCTGTCCTATGCGCCGGTGGTGCAGCGGGTGGCGCCGGCGGTGGTCAATGTCTATGCCGCCAAGGTAGTGCAGAACCGCAACCCACTGTTCGACGACCCGATCTTCCGCCGCTTCTTCGGCGTGCCGGGCGACGGCGGCCGCCAGATCCAGCGCTCGCTCGGCTCCGGCGTCATCGTCGATCCATCCGGCCTCGTGGTCACCAACGTGCACGTGATCGAGGGCGCCGACGAGGTCAAAGTGGCGCTCGCCGACAAGCGCGAATTCGAAGCCGAGATCGTGCTCAAGGACAAGCGCAGCGATCTCGCGGTGCTGCGCATCAAGGACGCACACGAGCGCTTTCCGGTTCTGGATTTGGCCAATTCCGACGCGCTCGAAGTAGGCGACGTGGTGCTCGCCATCGGCGATCCGTTCGGCGTCGGGCAGACCGTGACGCACGGCATCGTCTCGGCGCTCGCCCGCACGCAGGTTGGCATCACCGACTACCAGTTCTTCATCCAGACCGATGCCGCCATCAATCCCGGCAATTCCGGTGGCGCTCTGGTTGACATGAGCGGCCGGCTGGTCGGCATCAACACCGCGATCTTTTCGCGCTCGGGCGGCTCGCAGGGCATCGGCTTTGCCATCCCGGCCAGTATGGTGCGGGTCGTGGTGGCCTCGGCAAAGGGTGGCAGCAACGCAGTGCAGCGGCCATGGCTCGGCGCCAAGCTGCAACAGCTCACTGCCGACATCGCCGACAGCATGAAGCTTAAACGTCCGGCCGGCGCGCTGGTCGCCAATGTCGATTTCTGGTGGTCCGGCCGCGCAGGCCGGCCTCAAGCCTGGCGACGTCATCGTGTCGGTGGATAACCAGGCGGTCGACGACGTCAACGCCTTCGACTATCGCTTCGCCACCAAGCCCCTGGGCGGCACGGCGACGCTCGGCTTGTTGCGCGACGGCCGCGAACTGGCCGTGAAAGTGGCGCTGCAGACCGCGCCTTCGACGCCGCGCGACGAAATCACCATTCACGCTCGCTCGCCGTTCTCCGGCGCCAAGGTCGCGAATCTCTCGCCCGCGCTCGCCGACGAACTGCAATTGCAGAATGCCGATCAGGGCGTCGTCGTCGTCGACGTGGATAACGGCTCGTATGCCAGCAATCTCGGCTTCCGCCGCGGCGATATTATCCTGTCAGTGAACGGCGAGCATATCGCCAAGACGCGAGATCTCGCGCGCGCCACCGAGCGGCCAAGCAACTCCTGGCAGATCGTCATTCGCCGCGGTGGGCAGCAGATTTCCGCGGTTTTCAACGGATGAGCCCGCGCGCCAAAGCGGGACCGACGTTGTTCGCGGCCGCCGGCCTCGATAAGGACGCGCCGCGCCCGCTGGCCGACCGCCTGCGGCCGACCAAGCTCGACGAGGTGGTCGGACAGGACCATCTGCTGGGCGCGGACGGCGCGCTCACCCGCATGCTGGCGACCCGCTCGCTCGGCTCGCTCGTGTTCTGGGGCCCGCCGGGCACCGGCAAGACCACAGTGGCGCGGCTGTTGGCGCAGGAAACCGACCTGCACTTCGAGCAGATTTCCGCGATCTTCACCGGCGTCGCCGACCTCAAAAAGGTGTTCGAGGAGGCGCGCCGCCGCCGCGAGCTGGGGCAGGGCACGTTGCTGTTCGTCGACGAGATCCACCGCTTCAACCGCGCCCAGCAGGACAGCTTCCTGTCGGTGATGGAAGACGGCACCATCATCCTGGTCGGTGCGACTACCGAGAACCCGTCGTTCGAATTGAACGCACCGCTGTTGTCGCGCGCGCGCGTGCTTGTGTTCAAATCCTTGGAGGCCGAAGCGATCGAGAAGTTGCTTGCCCGCGCCGAAGAGATCGAGGGCCGCGCACTGCCGCTCGACGATGAGGCGCGCCCCGCACTGATCGGCATGGCGGATGGGGACGGCCGCGCCGCGCTCACGCTGACGGAAGAAGTATGGCGCGCCGCCCGCAAGGACGAAGTTTTTGATTCCGCCAAGCTGCAGGAAATCGTGCAGCGCCGCGCGCCGATCTACGACAAGGCCCAGGACGGGCACTACAATTTGATCTCTGCGCTGCACAAGTCGGTGCGCGGCTCCGACCCTGACGCCGCGCTTTATTATCTCTGCCGTATGCTCGATGCCGGCGAGCCGCCGCTCTACATCGCCCGCCGCGTCGTGCGCATGGCGGTGGAGGACATCGGGCTCGCCGATCCGCAGGCGCTGGTGATCGCCAATGCCGCCAAAGACACCTATGATTTTCTTGGCAGTCCCGAAGGCGAACTGGCGATCGCCGAAGCCGTGCTCTACATGGCGACCGCGCCGAAATCGAACGCGTCCTACGCCGCCTTCGGCGCCGCGATGCGCATGGCCAAGCAAGCCGGCTCGCTGCTGCCGCCCAAGCACATCCTCAATGCGCCGACCAAATTGATGCAGGAGGAAGGCTACGGCCGCGGTTACGCCTACGACCACGATGCGGAGGAGGCCTTCTCGGGCCAGAACTATTTCCCCGATGCGCTGCCGCGCCAGAAATTCTATAATCCGCCCGAGCGCGGCTTCGAGCGCGAGGTGCGCAAGCGGCTGGATTATTGGGCGAAGTTGCGGAAGGACAGGGGCGGGGGATGAGCATCGATCTGGACGGTTATTTCAAGCGCATCGGCTATGACGGCCCACGCAAGCCGACGCTCGCGGTGCTGCGCGAGCTGCATCGCCTCCAGCCGCAGATTATCGCCTTTGAAAATCTAGACCCGCTGCTCAAGCGGCCCGTGAAACTCGATGCGGCTTCGTTGGACGCCAAGTTGGTCAAGGGCGGACGCGGCGGATACTGCTTCGAGCAAAACCTGCTGTTCGGCCATGTGCTGCGCGCGCTTGGTTTCAAGGTGCAGGAGGCGACCGCCCGCGTACGCTGGAGCGTGCCGCCCGGCGTGCACACGCCGCGCGTCCATGCGCTTCTGATTGTCGAGGCGGAAGGCGAAAGCTATCTCGTCGATGTCGGCTTCGGCGGCAATGTGGCGACGAGTCCGCTCATGTTGAAATCGCGTGACGAGCAGAAGACGCCGCACGAGCCGTTCCGCCTTGTTGAGGAAGACCATCGCCTCGTCGTTGAGGCGAAGATTGCCGGTGAGTGGACAAGTCTCTACGCGACCGATCTGGCCGAGAGCATCCCGGCCGATTTCGAGATGGGCAACTGGTTCACGTCGGCGCACCCGGAATCGATCTTTGTCAATGGGCTGTTGGCGGCGCGCGCCGATCCCGACCGCCGTTACGCCCTGTTCAACAACGCCTTATCGATGCACAAGCTCAACGGCGGCACTGAGAAGCGCAGACTCAATGCGCGCGAACTGCGCGACGCGCTTGGCGATTTATTCAATATACGCCTCGAGGGTCTCGACGGCCTTGACGCGGCGCTGACGCGGCTTGCGGCGAACGGCTCATGAGCCGTGGCCGCAACGGACCGCGCCAGCCGGGCGGCGGACGGCAACAGGCGGGGCCGCGCGGCCGCGGCCGCGACCGCGACGAGCGAAACAGAGAACGATCCAAGGAGCGTTTCAATCCGCGCCAATCCGATCTGCGCGTGAAGCATTCGCCGAAACGCAGCGGCGGCAACGGCCGCGCCAATCCCGCGCGCCCACATCGCGAACAGTCAATTGAAGTCAGGCCTGTACCGCCGGCGGCCGCGCCGAAGCCGATGCAATTTTCCGCCGGCGTTCAGACCGTCGCGGTGACGCCGGACGAAAACGGTATGCGCGTCGACCGCTTTTTCGAGGGGCGGTTTCCCGGCCTGTCGTTCAGCCATATCCAGCGCATCATCCGAAAAGGCGAGGTGCGGGTGAACGGAAAGCGCACGCAGCCGAAGGCGCGGCTCGAAGCCGGCCAAACCGTGCGCATCCCGCCGCTCCAGCTCGAAGCGCCGAAACCGCGCGACGACGCGCCGCAGGCGCAGAAGGACCGCGCCTTCATCAAGTCGATCACGCTTTACGAAGACGACGACGTGCTGGTGCTCAACAAGCCGATGGGGCTTGCGGTGCAGGGCGGCTCCGGCACGACGCACCACCTCGACGGCATGCTCGGCGCCCTGCGCGGTTCGCATCCCGACGCGCAGCGCCCGCGCCTGGTGCACCGGCTCGACAAGGACACCGCCGGCTGCCTGCTGGTGGCGAAGACGCGCTTTGCCGCGGCGGCGCTCGCCAAGACCTTCCGCACCCGCGCCGCGCGCAAGATCTACTGGGCGCTGGTCGCCGGCGTGCCAAAGCCGAAGCAGGGCCGCGTGTCGACTTTCCTCGCCAAGCAGGAAGTCGAAGAGGATTCCTACATGCGCATCGCCAAGCATGGCGAGAAGGACGCCGTGCACGCCGTCACCTACTACGCGGTGGTGGAGACGGCGGCGCAGAAGCTCGCCTGGATTTCGCTCAAGCCGGTCACCGGCCGCACCCATCAGTTGCGCGCGCACATGGCGCATGTCGGCAATCCGATCGTCGGCGATCCGAAATATTTCAACATCGAGAACTGGGAACTGCCCGGCGGCATGCAGAACAAGCTGCATCTGTTGGCACGCCGTATCGTGGTACCGCATCCGCGCGGCGGAACCATTGACGTGAGCGCGCCGTTGCCGCCGCATATGGAGCAGTCGTGGAACCTGCTCGGCTTCGACGCCAGTCGCTACGACCCGATCGTCGAGGCGCCGGAAGAGGAGTAGAGACGCCGGCACGGGGTTCCTATCTGACGGACATGACGCGCCGCTATCCGCTCATCGCCTTGCTTACGCTGGTAGCGTTGATGCCAGTTCTGTCGGCGCGAGCGCAATCCGACGATGACGACCGCTACACCATCATGCGGCCGGAGCCGTGGCTGCCGCCAAAATACAAGTCGCCGCGCGGCTCGACCGAGCGTGTGGTGATTCCGCCGCCGGCGCGGCCTTTGTCGCCGCCCGCCGGTGTGCCGCCGCCGCTTTACGTGCCGCAGACCGGCCGCTTGCTGCCGAACCTTCCGAATCTCGCGCCTTCGGGCCCGCACGGGCAGGAAACCTTTCAGGACCGCGCCGCGCGCTGTGCCCATCAGGCCGGCGTCTACGGGCAGACCGCTGGAAACGCCACCACCTACATCAACAGCTGCATCAATCAGTAGCGACCAAAGTCTAACGGACGATTGGGAAACTTGCCGCTTGACAGGCAACCAAATGGTTGCATATTGTCGGTCATGGATGCGGTGTTCAAAGCCCTGGCCGACGCCAGCAGACGGGAACTTCTCGACCGCTTGCGTGCCGACAACGGGCAGACCTTGAACGAGCTTTGCGCCCGCCTCGCCAGATCTGGAGCGACCATGACGCGGCAGGCGGTGAGCAAGCATCTGGGAATTCTGGAGGAGGCCAATCTCGTCGTCACCGTGCGGCGGGGCAGGGAGAAGCTGCACTACCTCAATCCGGTGCCGATCCACGAGATCGGCGAGCGCTGGATCGAGAAATTCGAAAGTCACCGCCTTCAGGCGCTGAGCGACCTGAAAAAGGCATTGGAGAAAGAGTAAGGAGAGAACAGATGAGTAAGCCCGTCTTCGTCTACGTGACCTACATCGCCTCGACGCCCGACAAGGTGTTCAAGGCGCTCACCGACACCGAGGCCACCGGCAAGTTCTGGTTCGGCAATGCCGCGACCTCCGACTGGAAAGTTGGCTCGCCTGTCGAATTTCACCGCGAGGGTAAACTGATCATCAAGGGAGCCGTGCTCGAATACGATCCGCCGCGGCGGCTGTCCTATACGTTCAAGCCGATGCACGACGAGCTTTACAGCGGCGAGCAGCCGTCGCGCGTCGTCTTCGAGCTCGAACGGCAGCGCGATCAGGTCAAGCTCACCGTCACGCACGACGATTTTGCGCCGGACAGCAAGGTGTTCGCGAGTATCAGCAACGGCTGGCCGCTGGTGCTCTCCAGCCTCAAGAGCTACCTGGAGACAAACCGCGTGCTGCGCGCGCCGTGGTACGACAAGCAGGAAGCCGCCGCATCGTGATCGATGTCGCTAAGTTCAACCGGAAGGCGGTCCATTTGACCGATGTCGCCGCAACGCCGGCGAAGGTTGGGTGGGCCGCTTTCGATCAAGATGGAACCGCCAAACGAGACGCTGGAGGCGGTCAAATCGCTCAAATCGCGCAAACATCGGCGCTTTTCTGGCCACACCGGTTGCCCCAGCGCATCGCTTGCTAGGATTTTGTCAACCGGTCGGGCCTATACCCGAGTACTTCGGAAATGGGGACCGATCGCAGATGGATCCGCGAACGAGCGTATCGCCGTCGGGCATTGAGGCCGCGCTGCGCGACCTCAAGCCCGTGGCGGTGACGCGCTGGAGCGCACGGCTGGTCGATCCGCAATGCGAGCGCGACTACCGCGTCCAGCGCTTTGCCGACGACCGCCGGCGGCTAATGCTGCTGATGGCGCTGGTCGCGGCAGCCGCCGTCCTTATTTTCCTCGGCCGCCTGTACGAGTACTGGTACTACGGCAGCGCGCCGGAGCCGCTCTATCCGCCGCTCGTCTCCATCTTCATTCCGCTCTGTGGGGTAGCCATTTTCCGCCGGCTGAAGACGCCGCAGTCGCTGGAGATCGCCGTGCTCGCGGTCGGCAGCGCCGGCTGTAGCATCCGTTTGCTGCTGCTCACGCTGCAGCCCAACCTGCTGGCGATGTGGCTGCCGCTGATGGTGACGATGCTGTTCGTCATCTACCTATATTTGCCGATCCGCTTCACCGCTTCGGTCGCGTTCGCCGCGATGTTTTCGCTGGTCACACCGTTCTGGTGGGCGTGGCTGGCGCACCCGGTGCTGCCGGGACCCGAAATCTATCGCGGACTTCTGTGGATGCTGCTGGCCAACGCGCTCGGCTTCACCGCCGCCAATGCCCTGCAGCGCAGTCAGCGCGTGCAATTCGCGCAGAGCCTGCTGCTGCGCAAGCTGCTCTCGACCAACTCGCTGACCGGCATCGCCAACCGCCGCCGCTTCGACGAAGCGCTCGATCGCGAATGGCGGCGCTGCCAGCGCGCCGACATGCCGCTGTCGCTGCTGATGATTGATATCGACCATTTCAAGCCTTACAACGACCACCTCGGCCACCAGCAGGGCGACGATTGCCTGCGCCAGGTGGCGCAGTTGCTCGTCGACGGCACCGGGCGGCCGGGCGATCTGGTTGCGCGTTACGGCGGTGAGGAGTTCCTCTGCCTGCTGCCGGATACCGGCATGGCCGGCGCGCTGGCGGTCGCCAACAGACTGGCCGCGGTGGTGCGGCAGGCGGATATCCATCATCCGCGCTCGCCGGCCGGCGCGCGGCTGACCATCAGTATCGGCGCCGCCGCCGCCAAGGATATGTCGGGCTCGCCGAACGCGCTGATGGCCTTCGCCGACAAGCTGCTCTATGCCGCCAAGGCCGCCGGCCGCAATCAAGTTAAAGTTGGCACGCTTCCCGTCAGCAGAGTCGCGGCGCGAGAAGCCGCCTAGGCGCTCGCCCCGTTCAAGGTTGCCATATCCTCAGCCGTGATTTTGAGGCGAGACGCCTGCATGATCTCGTTGATCTGGGTGAGGCTGGTGGCGCTGGTGATCGGCGCGGTGACGGCCGGCTGCGCGATCAGCCAGGCGAGCGACACCTGCGCCGGCGTCGCACCGTTTCGCGCGGCGACCGCGTCAAGCGTGGCGAGGATGCGCAAACCGCGCGCGTCGAAATAGCCTTTCACCTTGCCGCCGCGCGCGCGATTTTTCGCCGCATCCTCCGCCGAGCGATATTTGCCGGTGAGAAAGCCGCCGGCCAGCGAGTAATAAGTGATGACGCCGATTTTCTCGGCCGCACAGATTGGCGCGTACTGGCTCTCGAAATCGACGCGGTCATAGAGATTGTAGTTAGGCTGCAGGCTCTCGTAGCGCGGGATGCCGAGCTTTTTGCTGGCGGCGAGCGACGCCTTGAGGCGGGGGAGGCTCGTGTTCGACGCGCCGACGGCGCGCACTTTGCCTTGCGCGATCAATTGCGCGTAGGCCGCCATGGTCTCTTCCGGCGGTGTCACCTCATCGTCGAAATGCGTCTGCAGGAGATCGATGCAATCGATCTGCAGCCGCTTGAGGCAAGCCTCCGCCGCGCGCAGCACGTACTCCTTGCGCACCGTCTTGCCTTCGCCCATGTCGCTGCCGACCTTGGTGGCGATGACGACCTGGGCGCGCTTGCCCGAGCGTTTGAGCCAATGGCCGATGACGGTCTCGGATTCGCCGCCCTGGTGGCCCTTGATCCAGCGCGAATAGGTGTCGGCCGTGTCGATGGCATTGAAGCCGGCGTCGACGAAGGCGTCGAGCAGCGCGAACGAGGTCAGCTCGTCGACGTTCCAGCCGAACACATTGCCGCCTAGCATCAGCGGGGCGATGTGGATATCGGAGCGGCCGAGGCGGCGTTTGTCCATCCGCCTACCGCAGCGAGGCGTTGAACTTCTCCAGCGCCACCTGTCCCGGGCAGAGCTCTTTCTCGCCGAGTGCGTTGAGCGGTCCGTCGACCGTGCGCAGATGCGCGTGCAGGTCATCCGAATCCTTCTCCACGTAGAGCAGGCCGGTGACGATCTGCCCCTTGGCGGCGTGATGCTGCAGGAATCCGAGCGCGGCCGAACGGTCGGTGAGTTCGTAGTCGGCGGCGAGCTTGCGCAGCGCGAGCTTGGAGCCGTCGTGCTGCTCCACCACCTCGACGGTGCCGGGCTCGTACTGCACTTCGATCGGCATGCGGCTCGACATGAAATCGAGCCGGTTCACCGCCTCGTTGTGCTCGCGCACGAAATCGAAGCTCTTGGTCGAGCCGGCGTGGTTGTTGAAGGCGACGCACGGCGAAATCACGTCGATGAAGGCCGCGCCCTTGTGCGCGATCGCCGCCTTGATCACCGGCACCAGCTGCTGCTTATCGCCGGAGAAGGAGCGGGCGACAAAGCTCGCGCCGAGCTGCAGGGCGAGCGCGGCGAGATCGATGGAATTGTCGGTGTTGATGAAGCCGCGCTTCGACTTCGAGCCGCGGTCGGCGGTGGCCGAGAACTGGCCTTTGGTCAGGCCATACACGCCATTGTTCTCGACGATATAGACCATGTTGACGCCGCGCCGCAGGCAATGCGCGAATTGGCCGAGCCCGATCGAGGCCGAATCGCCGTCGCCCGAAACGCCGAGATAGATCAGGTCGCGGTTGGCGAGATTGGCGCCGGTCAGCACCGACGGCATGCGGCCGTGCACCGAATTGAAGCCGTGCGAATTGCCGAGGAAATAAGTCGGCGTCTTCGACGAGCAGCCGATGCCGGAAATCTTGGCCACCCGGTGCGGCTCGATCGACAATTCGAAACAGGCCTGGATGATCGAGGCGGTGATAGAATCGTGACCGCAGCCGGCGCACAATGTCGAGACCGTGCCCTCGTAGTCGCGATGGGTGTAGCCGAGCTCGTTCTTTGGCAGATCCGGATGATGGAACTTGGGCTTGGTGAGATAGGTCATGAGGACACCTTCAGCGGCTTCACCTTCAGCTTGTCGACATGATCGCCGATCGCCTTGGCGATGAAGCGCGCGGTGATCGGCGTGCCGTCATAGTGCAAAATCGGCACCAGCCGCACCGGATCGATGCCGCATTCGTTGACGATCAGCGAGCGCAATTGCGCGTCGCGGTTCTGCTCGACCACGAAGGTGAAGTCGTGATCGGCGACGAAGCTGTTGACGGACGAATGGAACGGGAAGGCGCGCACCCGCATGCGGTCGAGCAAATGCCCGCGCGCTTCGATCATGGCGATCGCCTCGTCCATCGCCGGCGCGGTCGAGCCGTAATAGATGACGCCGTATTTGGTCGGCTTGGCGGCATTGGCCTGCAGTGGCCGCGGCACCAGGTCCTTGGCGGTGTCGAACTTGCGGATCAGCCGCTGCATGTTGTCGACGTAGGGCGCGCCTTCCTCGGTGTAGCGCGCATACCTGTCACGCGAGGTGCCGCGGGTGAAGAACGAGCCCTTGGTCGGGTGCGTGCCGGGATAGGTGCGGTAGGGAATGCCGTCGCCATCGACGTCGAGATAGCGGCCGAATTCCTTGCCGGCCTCCAATTCCTCGGCGGTCATCACCTTGCCGCGATCGTATTTGCGCGAGTCGTCCCAGGCGAGCGGCTTCGACAGATGATGATTCATGCCGATGTCGAGATCGAGCATGACGAAGATCGGCGTCTGCAGCCGGTCGGCGAGGTCGAAGGCCTGCGCGCCCATCTCGAAGGCTTCCGCCGGGTCCTCGGGGAACAACAGCACGTGCTTGGTGTCGCCGTGCGAGGCATAGGCGCAGGACATGATGTCGCACTGCTGGGTGCGCGTCGGCATGCCGGTCGAAGGGCCGGCGCGCTGCACGTCGAACAGCACGGCGGGGATTTCCGCGAAGTAAGCCAGGCCGATGAACTCCTGCATCAGCGAGATGCCGGGGCCGGAGGTGGCGGTGAAGGCGCGCGCGCCATTCCAGCCGGCGCCGATCACCATGCCGATCGAGGCGAGTTCGTCCTCGGCCTGGACGATGGCGTATTTCGCCTGCTTGGTCTCCGGATCGACGCGGAACTTGGCGCAATGGCGGGTGAAAGCGTCGGCCAGCGAGGACGACGGCGTGATCGGATACCATGCGCACACCGTGGCGCCGCCATAGACCGCGCCGAGCGCCGCGGCCGAGTTGCCCTCGATGAAGATGCGATTGCCGACCTTGTCGCTCTTCCTCAGGCGCAGGCCGATCGGGCAGGCGAGGTTGAGCGTGGCGTAGTCACGGCCGATATGCAGCGCCTTGATATTGGGCTCGATCAGTTTTTCCTTGCCCTTGTACTGCTCGCCGATGAGCCGCTCGACCACCTTGACGTCCATGTCGAGCAGCGCGGTGAGCACACCGATATAGATGATGTTCTTGAACAGCTGGCGCTGGCGCGGATCGGTGTATTCGCGGTTGCAGATCGCGGTCAGCGGCACGCCGATCACCGTGATGTCGGCGCGGAACTTGGACGCCGGCAGCGGCTTGGTCGAGTCGTAGAGCAGGTAGCCGCCCGGCTCGATGCCGGCGATGTCGCGCTCGAAGGTCTGCGGATTCATCGCCACCATCAGGTCGGTGCCGCCGCGCGCGCCGAGATGGCTCGCCTCGGTGACGCGCACCTCGTACCAGGTTGGCAACCCCTGGATGTTCGATGGGAAAATATTGCGCGGCGCCACCGGCACGCCCATGCGCAGCACGGCGCGGGCGAACATCTCGTTCGCGCTCGCCGACCCCGAGCCGTTGACGTTGGCGAAGCGGACGACGAAATCGTTTACGCGGCTGATCGGCGTGGCGGTCGGCATGAAGTCCCTGCTTGAGTCATTTCCAACAAGAATTTCTGCATGTCCCAGGCGCCGGTCGGGCAGCGTTCGGCGCACAGGCCGCAGTGAAGACATACGTCTTCGTCCTTGACCATGACGCGGCCGGTTTTGAGCCCGTCCTGGACGTAGAGCGCCTGGGCACGGTTATGCGCGGGCGCGGTGAGATGCTTGCGCAGATCGGGCTCTTCGCGGTTCACCGTGAAGGTGATGCAGTCCATCGGGCAGATGTCGACGCAGGCGTCGCACTCGATGCACAACTGCGCCGAAAACACCGTTTGCACGTCGCAATTGAGACACCGCCCGGCCTCCGACAGCGCCAGCTCCGGGTCGAAGCCGAGCTCAACCTCGGCCTTGATGTCTTTCAGCGCGATCACCTTGTCGCGCAGTGGCACCTTGTAGCGCTGATCGAGGGCGATCTCGTTGTCGTAGGACCACTCGTGGATGCCCATCTTCTGGCTCATCAGCGAGACGGCCGGCATCGGGCGGTCGGCGATGTCCTCGCCGTTGAGCATCTTGTCGATCGACACCGCGGCCTCGTGGCCGTGCGCCACCGCCCAGATGATGTTCTTCGGGCCGAAGGCGGCGTCGCCGCCGAAGAACACCTTCGGGTTGCTCGATTGAAAGGTCTTGTCGTCGAGCTTGGGCAGGCCCCAGTCGTTGAACTCGATGCCGGCGTCGCGCTCGATCCAGGGGAATGCGTTCTCCTGACCGACCGCCACCAGCACGTCGTCGCAGGGGAAGTGCTGCTCGGGTTCGCCGGCCGGCACCAGCTTGCGCCGGCCCTTGTCGTCGAACTGAGCTTTTACCTTCTCAAACGTTATGCCGGTAAGTCTGCCGTTGTCGTGCGTGAATTTCTTGGGCACCAGGTAATTGTGGATTGGAATGCCCTCGTGCATGGCGTCTTCCTTTTCCCAAGGCGACGCCTTCATTTCCTCGAAGCCCGAGCGCACCACCACCTGCACGTCCTCGCCGCCGAGCCGGCGCGAGGAGCGGCAGCAGTCCATGGCGGTGTTGCCGCCGCCGAGCACGATCACGCGTTTGCCAATCTTGGTTGTGTGGCCGAACGAGACCGAGGACAGCCAGTCGATGCCAATATGGATGTTCTTGGCCGCTTCCTGGCGGCCGGGAATGTCGAGGTCGCGCCCGCGCGGCGCGCCGGAGCCGACAAAGACCGCGTCCCAGCCTTGCGCCAGCAGCGCCTTCACCGAGTCGATGCGCGTGCCGCCGCGGAACTCGACGCCGAGGTCGAGGATGTAGCCGCATTCCTCGTCGATCACGTGGTCGGGCAGGCGGAATTTCGGAATCTGCGAGCGGATCATGCCGCCGGCTTTCGGATCGCCGTCGAACACCACGCAATGATAGCCGAGCGGCGCGAGATCGCGCGCGACGGTCAGTGATGCCGGCCCACCGCCGACCAGCGCGATGCGCTTGCCGTTCTTCTTCTGCGCAGGCTTCGGCAGACGCCCTTTGATGTCGTCCTTGTAATCGGCGGCGACGCGCTTCAGGCGGCAGATCGCCACCGGCTCGTCCTCGACGCGTACGCGTCGGCAGGCCGGCTCGCATGGGCGGTCGCAGGTGCGGCCGAGAATTCCCGGAAACACGTTCGAGTACCAGTTGACCATGTAGGCGTCGGAATAGCGGCCCGCCGCGATCAACCGGATATATTCAGGGACGGGCGTGTGCGCCGGGCAAGCCCATTGGCAATCCACGACCTTGTGGAAGTAGTCCGGCGCGGCAATGTTGGTATTCTTCATTTACTCCTCGAAACGCGCCCCACACCTGCAAGCTCTACACGTGCAAGAAGCTTGCCGTTGTCGCGTAACAGCCGTAGCCGGCCGCTATTTCCCCCGCCGCCGCCATGGTGGGACGGCCGCGATTCAGGGGGCGGAATATATTGGTATCAACCCCCCAAGGCTACCTATCCTTCCGTCATCCCTGTGGCCTATCAACCGCAAGTTTTCGCTGGCTTTTTCGCTCCTTGAAAGGGGCGGCAGCAAGGCGGCGCAGCGGCAATATCGCCGCGTTGAGTTAATGTTTTTGCGCGTCAAATCGGCTATTTTCGGCTATGAAGCGGCCCCGGGGCCCGCCGCGCCGCTGCCGGTGCTGCGGCGCACAATCACGCAATTCTGATGCGCGACATTTTCACTGAGATCTTCGAAAACCAGCCGCTCGACCCGCGCGAGGCGGCGCGGCGCGGCGCACGCACGGCACTGCGTAAACGTTTCTACTCCCAGGCGCAGGTGGGCGAGGCCGGGCCGGGCGGTTTGCCACTGCTGCTCGACGGTAAGCCAGTCAGGACGCCCGTTCGCCGCGTCCTTGCCGTCCCGACCGCCGCGCTCGCCGAGAAAATCGCCGGGGAATGGGACGCGCAGGTAAACGTTATCGACCCGGCGCGCATGCCGCTCACCCGGCTCGCCAACGCGGTGATCGACGCGGTGGCCGACGCGCCCGGGCCGGTCGCCGACGAGGTGGCGCAATATCTCGGCTCGGATCTGCTGTGCTATCGCGCCGAGGCGCCGGACGGCCTTGTCGAAGGCCAGACACGGCACTGGGACCCGGTGCTGGCTTGGGCGCGCCAGACGCTGGGCGCCCGTTTCGTGCTGGCACAGGGGGTGATGCACGTGGCGCAGCCGGGCGAGGCGATTGCCACCGCACGCGCAAAGATTCCCAACGACCCGTGGCGGCTGGGCGCGGTGTCGGCGATCACCACGCTCGCCGGATCGGCGCTGCTGGCGCTGGCGCTCGCGCACGACGCGCTCGACGCCGAGGCCGCCTGGGCCGCCGCGCATGTCGACGAGGACTGGCAGATGTCGCAATGGGGGAGCGCCGATGCGGCGCTCGAACGCCGCGCCTATCGCCGCGCCGAGTTCGACGCGGCGGTTGCGGTGCTTCGATTGAGCTAATGCCCGGTTTGGTCGCCGCGACGGCCGGCTTCGTAGAGGAACCACACCCGCCTCTCGGTCTCGTCGATATAGACCTCGAGCAGGCTGGTGGTGGCGACGTCGTTGTGCTCGTCGCACACGTCGTGCACCTCGCGCATCGCGGCGACGAAGCGCTGGTTGTCGTCGCGCAATTCGGCCAGCATGTCGTCGGGAGCGACATAGTCGGCATCGTTGTCGGCGATGCGCTGCTGGCGCGAGACTTCGCCGATCGAGCGCAGCGTGCGGCCGCCGATCTTGCGCACGCGCTCGGCCAAGACGTCGGTCATGGCGAAAATCTGGTCGGAGTGCTCGTCGAGCAACAGATGATAGTCGCGGAAATGCGGCCCGCTCATGTGCCAGTGGAAATTCTTGGTCTTGAGATAGAGCGCGAACGTGTCTGCGAGCAGCGCGTTGAGCGCGCCGGCAATGTCCTTGGTGGCGTTGGCGCCGAGATCGGTCGGCGTGGCCAGCCGCGGCTGCGCTGTGTGTTGCGATGCGGCCTTTGCTGCATGATTCATGGGAACATCCTCGATTGGCGCTGGTTACCCCCGGCGTCCGGCGCGATCGCGCCGGCCCATGACATTATGGGCATCTATTGTCGATTTTGTGAAGGCGCAAGGTCGCAGGCGAGGCCGCCAATTCGCCCCGATCGGCAAGCCGTGAGTCCGCTCATTCCCGCGCACGCGGGAATCCAGGGATGCATTCTCAAGAAGTAGTCTTCTGCTCCGGGTCGCCGCCGTCGCGGGGGTGGGCGGTGGAACTGTTCGCCGCGATCTCTTCAGCCTTCGCCAGACTCGCCTTCGCTTCCTCTTCGCGCCCCATCGCCTGCAGAATGGCGGCGCGGCATTTGTGCGCGTCGATCAGGTCCGGCTTGAGCTCGATGGCGCGGTCGGCGCTGGTCAGCGCTTCGTCTAGCCGGGAAAGTCCCTTCAGCGCCGCGGCGCGGCCGGCATAAGCTTGCGGGAACTTCGCCGCCACCGCGATGGCGCTTTCGCAAGCGGCCAGCGCCTCCTGCCAGCGTCGCAGGTCGATTAGCACGCCGGCGCGATTGACATAGGCCACCGGCGATTTCGGCTCGAGCGCGATGGCGCGGTCGTAGCTCGCCGCCGCCTCGTCGAGCCGGCCGAGACTGTACAGCGTGGCGCCGCGGTTAAGCCAATCGGTCGCCGAGGTCGGGTTGAGCGCCAGCGCGCGGTCGAAGCTTTTCAGCGCCTCGTCGGCAAAGCCGGCATCGACCAGGATGTTGGCGCGGTTGCCATGCGCCTCGGCGAGATTGGCGTCGAGAGCGATGGCGAGGTCGAAATTCTTGATTGCCTCCAGCCGGTCGCCCTCGCGGTACAGCGCCTGGCCGAGCAGGTTATGCAGGCGCGCCTGCGGCGGCCCGACTTCGATGGCGCGGCGGGCAAGCTCGATACCCTGCCGGAACTGGCCCTCCTGGCAGGCGACCACGGCGACGTAATAGAGCGCGTCGGGGTTCTGCGGGTCGTTGCGCAGCACCTCGACGTAGCGCTCCATCGCCTGCGCCAGGTCGCCCTGGCGGTGGTGGAACAGGCCCTGCTGGAGAAGCTGCGCGGAGGTGGCGGGTTCGCTCATGGGCGGGTTGTAAGCAGGCTTTGGCGGGGATGCCAAGCCTGCCGCCCGCCGGGATGCCGTGGTATGGCTTTTGCAGCCCAATTCGGGAGACTATTGCGGAAATAGGCGGGGCAGGGCGTTGCCATGAAAGACATCCTCGACAGGCTGGAGCATCGGCGGGACGAGGCGCGGCTGGGCGGCGGCAAGGCGCGCATCGAGGCCCAGCACAAGCGCGGCAAACTGACCGCGCGCGAGCGCATCGAACTCCTGCTCGACAAGGGCTCGTTCGAGGAGCTCGACATGTTCGTCGAGCACCGCAGTAACGACTTCGGCATGGAGAAGACCAAGATCCCCGGCGACGGCGTCGTCACCGGCTGGGGCACGGTCAACGGACGCACCATTTATCTCTTCTCCAAGGACTTCACCGTGTTCGGCGGCTCGTTGAGCGAGACGCACGCGGGCAAGATCATCAAGGTGCAGGACATGGCGATGAAGGCGCGCGCGCCGATCATCGGCCTGTTCGACGCCGGCGGCGCGCGCATCCAGGAGGGCGTCGCCGCGCTCGGCGGCTACGGCGAGGTGTTCAAGCGCAACGTCATCGCCTCGGGCGTCATCCCGCAGATCAGTGTCATCATGGGGCCCTGCGCCGGCGGCGACGTCTATTCGCCGGCCATGACCGACTTCATCTTCATGGTGCGCGACACCTCCTACATGTTCGTCACCGGCCCGGACGTGGTGAAGACGGTGACCAACGAGGTCGTCACCGCCGAAGAGCTCGGCGGCGCTTCGGTGCACACCACCAAGTCCGGCGTTGCGGACGGCGCCTTCGAAAACGACGTCGAATGTCTGTTGCAGATGCGCCGGCTGATCGACTTCCTGCCGGCCAACAACGAAGCCGGCGTGCCGGACTGGCCGACGCAGGACGATCCCGACCGCGTCGAGGAGTCGCTCGACACGCTGATCCCCGACAATCCGAACAAGCCCTACGACATCAAGGAGCTGATCCTCAAGGTCGTCGACGAGGGCGACTTCTTCGAGATCGCCACGACCTACGCGCGCAACATCGTCACCGGCTTCGGCCGCATATCCGGCAAGACGGTGGGCTTCGTCGCCAACCAGCCGATGGTGCTGGCCGGCGTGCTCGACTCGGACGCCTCGCGCAAGGCGGCGCGCTTCGTGCGCTTCTGCGACGCCTTCAATATTCCGATCGTCACCTTCGTCGACGTGCCCGGCTTCCTGCCCGGCACCGCGCAGGAATACAACGGGCTGATCAAGCACGGCGCCAAGCTGCTGTTCGCCTACAGCCAGTGTACGGTGCCGCTGGTCACGGTGATCACGCGCAAGGCCTTCGGCGGCGCCTATGACGTGATGGCGAGTAAGCACGTCGGCGGCGATTTGAACTACGCCTGGCCGACGGCTCAAATTGCCGTCATGGGTGCAAAAGGTGCGGTCGAGATCATCTTCCGCGCCGACATCGGCGATAAAGATAAAATTGCCGCGCGCACCAAGGAATACGAGGACCGCTTTCTGTCGCCCTTCGTCGCCGCCGAGCGCGGCTATATCGACGACGTCATCATGCCGCACTCGACGCGGCGGCGCCTGGCGCGCGCGCTGGCGATGCTGAAGAACAAGCACGTCGAGATGCCGGCCAGGAAGCATGATAATTTGCCGGTGTGAGCCGCCTCATCCTGAGGAGCGCCCTCAGGGCGCGTCTCGAAGGATGAGGTCGGCCCCGGTAGGGGCCTCATGGTTCGAGACGCGCGGGCTTGCGCCGCGCTCCTCACCATGAGGAGATAGGAAGTGAGCGGGTGAGGGGTCCCTTCTACGCCAACGGTTCTACGCTGGGGACCCTACCGCGCCTTCTTCTACTCGAACGAAGCCGGTGAGCCAGCGCATATCCATGTCCGCAGCGGCGATAAAGAAGCTAAATTCTGGCTTCACGATCTGACGGTCGCCCTTAATGCCGGGTTTCCGGCGCATGAAATCGGCGATATAATCCGCCATCTTAAGCAAAATCGTGAAGCGCCATTGAAGGCTTGGCATGAGCACTTTGGAAATTGACGTCGGCGATTTGCGCGCGCGCTCGGTCGAGTTCACCGCGACCGAGCTGGTCGTGACGCTGGCCGACGGCCGCCGCATCGCAACACCGCTGGCCTGGTATCCGCGCCTGCAAAAGGCGACCGCCGCGGCGCGGGCGCATTATGAGATCATGCCGATGGGCATTCATTGGCCCGATATCGACGAAGACCTGAGTATTGCGGGGATGCTGAAGGGGCGGGCGGCGGTATAGTCGCCGCTGTCTCGAACGCTAGCGATGCTGCCGAACAAGCACGTGGAGATGCCGGCCAGGAAGCACGGCAGTTTGTCGCTAGGAATTCGGACGAGAGCAAACCCCCAGTAAATTTTGACGTTACCGCTCGCGCGGAAGCAAAGCTTGAAGTTAAGACTGAAGTTCCTGCAGCATCTGCGGGACGTTTTGTTGATGCGATTACTGACATTTTTCGACCATTTAGCGAGGCGCGAGGACTTTGCGCCGATCAGATACGACTGCAGCGAGAGGATGTGCTTCTTGAAATTGCAAAGAAGGCGAAGGCGAGGCTCGAACTCGAAGCCGTCCCAACGAAGCCAGTCCCCTTAAAAGTTTTAGTGCCTTACCGTGAGAAGGCATCGCTTGAAGATATTAATTCGGATTTGGTCCAGGCGTGGGCGAATTTGCTTGTTGAGGCCGCTGAAAACTACGATCCAAAACTGAACGTTTACGCAGATATTTTAGGAAAAATAGGAGGCAAAGATGCTAATTTTCTCAGCCAAGTCTGCTTGGCATCGAACTATCGTAACGGCGTATCCTGGCCTGCTGGCCATTTTGAGTCGAATGAAAACTGCATACGGCAAAAAATCCACTTACTAGATCAAAGTGCAAATAAAAAACTTTCTCCAAATAAATTCTCGAGCGATGAGTTGTCGCCATATTGGTTGCAGTTTAAAAAGGAAGCGAAATTAGAATATGGCTACGTTATCCATGGCGTGGTACTTACGCGGGAAAATGGCGCCTTATTTTTTTATAATTCGGACTTCATGTTCGTGGATGGGCTAACGATTGATCGACTGGAAGCGGAGCGGTTAGTCAGACGGACAGTTATTACGTTTGTTGGGTCTGAAAGTATAACTACCGGCTCTGTCAGTTACTTAGAGCTGAGTTATTTAGCTATCGATTTGGTACGTGTTTGCACGCGAAATTTCTCAATGCCAATTGTGGCAACCACAAGTGCGGTCAATAAAAGGTAGCAAGTGTAGGATGGGCAAAGACGCATAGCGTCGCACTCACTTGCGGAGCCAACACCATGCCCACCACACTCTTCCTCGTCCGCGCCGTCGTCGCGCCCGATCTGCGCCAGAAGTTCGACCATTGGCCTTCGACCGACCGCCTGCCGTGGGCTTGTCCCGCCCCTCCGCGCCGTTGAATAATGGGCGGGGGCGAGGCACGGAGGTTCACGATGACGGATGCAGCGACCGGGCGCGTTAAGGTGGTCGCGCCGGGACAGACTTATGTCGGCAAGCAGGGCATCACCTACGGCGCCGGCGCCTCGGCCGAGACGGTGGGCGCCGAAAAGATCTGCATGAACGTCATGCCGATGCCGCCGGGCGCGCGGGCCAAGGTCCACTATCATAAGGGCATCGAGACCATCGCCTATCTGCTCGACGGCGAATACGCCGTCTATTACGGCGACGCGCTGGAACGGCGCACGGTCGTGCGCGCCGGCGAGCAGGTGTTCTGCCCGGCCGACGTGCCGCACGCGCCGTCGAACGAAAGCGGCAAGCCCTGCACTTGGATCGTGGTGCATTCCTCCGGCAGCGATCAGAACGGCATCGTGCTGTTGTCGGAGCTGGACGCGAAGCTGGCAGCGAAGCTCGGCGCCAAGGCCGGGGCTTAAGGGGATGCCCGCCACGCTCTTCCTCGTCCGCGCCGTCGTCGCGCCTGACCTGCGCGACAAGTTCGACCATTGGTATTCGGCCGACCATTTGCCGTGGGCGATCCGCATTTTCAAATGCGACAAGGCCTGGCGCTTCTGGAGCGAGGTGGAGGAGGGCGTCCATTACGCGGCCTATCGCTTCGCCGACAAGGGATCTTGCGACGCCGCCCTCGGCTCGGCCGAATTCAAGGAACTGGTCGCCGACTTCAGCCGCACCTGGCCGGAGGGTGTCGCCCGCACGCGCGACGTGGTGACGCTGGCCGAGGAGCGGGAGGCGCCGTAAGCTTGCAGGGTGGGCAAAGGCGCGTTTTGCGCGTGCCCACCGCGGAAGCCTCCAACTCATGATGGTGGGCTTCGCTACGCTCAGCCCACCCTACAGGTCTGGATAGTTTGGTGCGCCGCCATCATGGCGCGCGACGGCTGGGTCTAGCCTGCGGCGCGGCGCCTAAGGCGCGTCGGTCGTCCGCGCGGCGGCATAGCCGGTGGCCGTGAGCTGATAACGGTAGCGGTTGCGCCCGTCGATGGCGAGCCAGTCGTTCGCCAGCGCCTTGTTGAGCCCGCGCTGGAAATCGCCGTCGCGCACGGTGAAAAAGTAGTTGCGCGGCAGCACGCCGCTCACCGGGATGCGGTGCTGCATGAAAACGTCGAGGATTTGGCGGCCGACGTCGTCGTCGGAGATGGCGTAAGACATGGTCGCACCGGCATTCGGACTGTGTGTGGATGTGCGTTACGCCAATGCGCGGGCGCTGTCGCGCGGCTCGCGCATCATCTGAAAAGTTATACCGGCTAATTGCGCCGTCAGGTTCCCGCAACCACTTTGTTCCGCAACACGCCGATACCGGTGATCTCGATTTCCACCGTGTCGCCCGGCTTGATGTTTTCCGGCACGCCGTCGGTGCCCATCCACATCACGTCGCCCGGCTCGATGGTGCAGTATTTCGACACTTCGGCGATATAAGTGGCGGTGTCGAAGATCATGTTGTTGGTGGCGAAGCGGTCGGTCTCGCGGCCGTTAACGCGGATCGTCGTCGTCATCGCGGCGGGATCGAGCCCGGTGACGATCCACGGCCCCATCGGCTTGAAGCTGTCGGAATTCTTCGCCCGCCACAGCGTGCGGTCGTCCTTCTGCCAACCGCGCTCGGAGACGTCGTTGCCGATGGTCCAGCCGAACACATAATCGAGCGCGTTCTCGCGGCTGACGTTGCGGGCCCGCTTGCCGAACACGGCGACCAGCTCGCCTTCGTACTGGAACGCCTCGCCGGCGTCGGCCGGCTTGACGATCGCCTCCTCGTGCGCGATCAGCGCGTTGTTGGAGCGGTAGCCGATATCAGGCTTTTCCGGGAGCACCGGCTCGGTCTTGCGCTTGGCCGCCATTTTGCGGATGTGGTCGGCGTAATTGATGCCGACGCAGAAGAAATTCGACGGCACGGTCGGCACCAGCAATTTGACGTCATTGAGCGCGAAAGCGCGGCCATCACGCCTGTGCCGGCCCCACGGCATTCCCTCGACAGCGACGACTTGGTCGCCTTCGACTACGCCATAGCCGATCACGGTATCTTTGTTGAATCGGCACCACGTCGTCATCACGCAACCCCTTGTTCGTTTCCGCTGTGTAGCTAGCACAAATTTCGCCGGCGATTGAACCCGCTGGCCCTTCCGCGCTACCCACAAAGGCGGCAGTCTCGCCGCTTGGGGGTGATTCAATGAAAATGCGTCTTTTGCTCGCGGCTCTGGCCGCCACGGGTGCGGCGTGGCTCGCGCCATCCGCGCAGGCCGGCTGCATCATCGCGCCGGACGGGAAATCCATCAACGTCGTCACCGATAACGGCTCAAGCGACGAGAAGACCTGTTCGGTGAGCTGCAAGGTCGACACCAGGATCGGCGTCGTGCAGGTCAGTTGCGGCGGCAATACGCCACCGCTCGCCACGGGCCACTCGTTGTGCGATTACGACAAGCCCGACGCCTACTACAAGAAGGTCGTGTCGTCGGAAGACAGATGCAAGGGCGGCTCCACCGCCGCCGCGCCGGTCCCTGCGCCTGTGGCCGCCGTCAAGCCCGGCACGTTCATCTGCCGTATTGCGCCGGACGGAAAATCCTTCGCGGCGATGATCGAGAATCCCTACAAGGCCGAAGCGAGCTGTCAGGTGAATTGCCAGATCTCGACCACGCAGGCCGGCACGACCAACCAGGCCTCGTGCACGAGGACGATCGCGCCGGGCGTCGGTGCCGTCGTGCTTTGCACGCACACCATCGACAAGGGAAAGTTCGTCAAGGTGGTCGGCGGCAGCGGCGAATGCACCGATCCGACGCCAAAGCCGGCGGCGGCCGAGAAGGACGAGAAGTTCGACGCCGACAAATTCGTCAATCAGCCGACGCCGAAGCCCTCGGCCGCCGGCAAGGCCCAAGAGGAAGAAATCAAGAAACTCATGGACGATCCGGACAAACTAGATGACTGCATCCAAAAGCAAATGGAGAAGCCGTAGTGTATGATCTTGAAACGCGGGCGCCGGTTTTGAGATGAGATTGCGCGCGGGGAAAATCAGCGCCAGCCGCCGCCGCCATTTACATAGACCGTGTCGGCGGTCATGAACTGGCAGGCGTCCGAGCACATGAACAGCACCAATTCGGCGATTTCCTCCGGTGCGGCGAAGCGGCCCATCGGCACGTCGTCGAGAAATTTCTGCACGAGTTCCGGCGAGGTCGCCGCCGCGTCCTGAAACGGCGTCTGCACAGGCCCAGGCGAGATCGACATTGCGCGGATACCCTGTTTGGCGAATTCGCGCGCCACGCCCATGGTCATGGTCACCACCGCGCCCTTGGCCGAGGCGTAATGCACCGAAGAGCCGGGGCCGCCGCGCCGGTGCGACATGCTACCCATATTGACGATGACGCCGAAATTGTTGGCGAGCATGTGCGGCAGCGCCGCCTGCATGGCGTAGAAGGTGCCTTTGACGTTGAGGTCGAAGGTACGGTCGAACAGCTCGTCATCGATGTCGAGGAATTTGGAGCGGCGCAGCGCGGCGCCCGCCGAATTGAACAGAAACTGCACGCTGCCGAAATCGTCGAGCGCGAGCTGCATCATGTCCTTGACCGCCGCGCGCTTGGTCACGTCAATGGTGAGCGCCAGCGTCTGCCCGCCGGCATCGCCGTACTTGGTATTGACCTGCTCGACGGTCTGTTCGACGCCGGCTTCGTTGATATCGGCGCACACCACGTTGGCGCCTTCGCGCGCGAAAATCAGCGCGGCGGCGCGGCCGATGCCGCTCGCCGCGCCTGTGATGATGACGGTCTTGCCGCGGAAATAGTCCGGCGTCTTCGGCATGGGTACCTCTGATTGCTGGATCGGTCTTTGTTGTGAACCATCATGGATTGCCGGATCAAGTCCGGCAATGACCAAACGGCGGTTGTCTTATCCAACGTCGGGCATGCCACCCATGCGGATGACGGCTTGCGTCCCCAGCAAAATGGCGCGCGACAAGAGCGCGATGTCGGCCGGCATGTCCCGGCGCCAGACGTCGAGCAACAACGCGATGCGGACTTGGTCGCTGCGGTTCCATACTTCGTGCCGGTAGGTATCGTCCCACAGCAGGCTTTCGCCGTCGCCGAGCCGATAGGGCACGCCGTCGATATTCATCACGCAGACGGGGATGCCGCTGTCGTCGCACGGCATCGACAGCATCAGATGAAAGCGCAAAATGGCGCGGAACGGGCCACGGTGCTCAGGGATATGCTTGCCGGGCGCCAGAAACGACAAGGTCGCCGACATTACCTCGGGCGCCTCGTCCAATATGGCGGCGACGGTCGGGACGCGGCGCAGGTTCTTCTCCTGCGTGACGCCGTAGGCCTTCATGATGAACACGCGCCAGTCGCGCCCGTCATTGGCCGAGATGTCCGCCTGCGCCGGCATGACGTCGTGGAAGCGCGGCACCTTGCCAAGCGTGTCGGCGACGGCGAGCGCCTCGTCGCGGATATCGGCCCAGCGATCGGTGAAGCGTTTGGCGTTGGGAAAATAATGCTTGGCCTCGAGCGTCGCCGGCGTCGCGATGCGGCGGTCGTACATGGCGCGGACAACGCCGGCCGCGCGGTCGTAAAGTTGCGCCACGGACGATTCTCCCCCGCGAGATCGTGCCCTTATTATGAAATAGTCCCGCGGAGCGGCCGAGCCTATATCCCTGCCCATAAATTTGGCGCAACTTGACAATTCCTGCGGCGGGAAAAGGATCGGAGGATCCCGGCCGGCGAGGGCCCGTCCTGAGGTGCCTGGCGGCGAGACGAGGAGAGCCTCATGCGAAAATTATGGCTGGTGCTGCTGCTGGCGCCGCTGATCGCCGCGCCGGCGCGCGCGGAAGAGGGTCTGGTGACCTTCAAATCCATGAGCGTCGATCTCGCGCTGGCGCTCGCCCGCGCCGCGCTCGCCGATTGCCAGAAGCAGGGCTATCAGGTTTCGGTCGCGGTGGTGGACCGTTTCGGCGTGACGCAAGTGCTGCTGCGCGACCGCTTTGCTGGCGCACACACCGTGCCGACGGCGACCGGCAAGGCCTGGACCGCGGTCAGCTTCCGCACCAACACCGGCGAATTGGTCGCCGCCACGGCGCCGGGTTCGCCGCAGGCCGGCGTGCGCAATCTGCCGGGCGCGACCATTATCGCCGGCGGCGTGATGGTGGAGGCGGCCGGCACTCTAGTAGGCGCTATCGGTGTCTCCGGCGCGCCGGGCGGGGACAATGACGAAACCTGCGCCAAAGCCGGCATCGCCGCCATCCGCGACAAGCTCGATTTTTGAGAGATCAGTCATGATTCCAATTGAATACGCCGACGCATCGCCGCAAGTGCGTGCGGTCTATGACGACATCAAGAAATCCCGCAACGTGCCGGATGTAAATAATTTCTGGAAATATCTGGCGCGCGATCCGGCGACGCTCAAACGTACCTGGGAAAGCATCAAGGAAGTCATGGCGCCGGGCGCGCTCGATCCTCTCACCAAGGAGATGGTCTATCTCGCGGTCAGCGTCACCAATGGCTGCGCTTATTGCATCGCCAGCCACACGGCGGCCGCCCGCAAGGCCGGCATGAGCGAGGCCATGTTCGGCGAACTGATGGCGGTCACCGGCATGGCCAACGAAACCAACCGGTTGGCCAACGGCTACCGGGTGCCCATCGACCCCGCGTTCCAAACGTGACGCGATTGATCAAACCCTGCCATCCGTGCAAGATGATAAAAACGCGTGTGGGGCGCGTGCAGGGGGAATGCAAATGTTAGATCGGACAGTGATTTCGCGGCTGATCTGTGTGGGGCTGGTGGCGGCGGTGATGCTGCCGGCGGGGCACACGCTGTTTCCCTATGTCAGCCAGGTCTTGAGCGGTGGACAGTTCCAGGCGATCGAAGCGGTCGTCAGCGCCACGGTCGGCTTCGGGCTCTCGGCCATCGTCGGCTAATCTTCGGCATGCGGTTTTTCGAGCGGCTCGCAGGGCGAAGCGCCCTGGAACGAACGCGGCCGCGTCGAGGACAAAACGGCGCCGCGCGGCGCTGCAGTTCGTGCTCGGCGACTGGTCGCACATTCCCCACCCGCCGCCCGTGCTGTCGAAGCCGATCACCGTCGTTGTGAGGTAGTCTTCGTGGCCATGGCCCCCGCGCGCTGAGTTGCCGGGGCCGTCACGCTCTGTCGCGCTATTGCGTGCCGCCTTTGTTTGGCGTCGGCACCGGCGCCGGCGCCGGTGTCAGCGGTCGCAGCGAGCCTGCACCCGAGCCGGTGGTGGCAGGCGGGCCGACCTGCCGCGTGGTGCTGCCGGTGCTCGCGGGCGCCGTGTTGTTGCTTGCGGTATTGCTGTTGCTGTTGGCGCCGATGATCACCAGAAACGCGATCAGCGCGATCACGGCGATGCCGGCAACCCAGCTCCATGGTCCGCCAATGGTTTCGTCACGACGCAGCACCGGGTCGCTCAACCGCGGATCGGTATAACGTGGATCACTCATGGTAATCCTCCTTCGGTTCCAGACGCGCTTGGTCGTCTCGCCTGGGGGCAACCCATTGGTTGCACCGGCGGTTCCGCAAAAAACTTGTGTGCAGTGCCCAAGAAAGTTTCTGCGCCGCTCTGCGCCAAAACGCCGGCGGAAATGCTAAGGGAACAATTCGATTCTGCGGAATTCGCCCGCCCTCGCTCAAATCGTCATGCGCCTGACAAAATTTGCCACCGCCGTCGCGCCGATGCTGTTCGTGCTGCTGTGGAGCACTGGCTTCATCGGCGCGCGCTTTGGGTTGCCCTATATCGAGCCGATGACGTTTCTGGCGGTGCGCATGGTGTTCGTCGTGCTAATCATGGGCGTGATCGCGTTCGCTGTGCAGGCGCGCTGGCCGCAGGGGGTTGAAATCGGTCACAGCCTGTTGGCGGGCGCGCTGGTGCACGGGCTTTATCTCGGCGGCGTGTTCACGGCGATCAGCCAGGGCGTGCCGGCCGGCATCTCGGCGCTGATCCCGGGCCTGCAGCCGATCCTCACTTCGACGATCGCCAACCGTTTCATGGGCGAGAAGGTGACACGCGTGCAATGGCTCGGCCTGGTGCTTGGCCTGATCGGTGTGCTGCTGGTGCTGCACGACCGCAGCATCGTACTGGCGGGTTCGCCGCTCGGTTGGATCTCGAGTTTCGGCTCGCTGATCGGCATCACGCTCGGCACGCTCTACCAGAAGCGCTATTGCGGCCGCATCGACTGGCGCGCCGGCAACACCGTGCAATATGCCGGCGCGCTGGCGCTGTTCGGCCTTGCGGCTTTCGCCTTCGAGACGCGCACCATCCACTGGAGCGGCGAATTGATCTTCGCCATGGCCTGGCTTGTCTTTGTCTTGTCGATCGCTGCGGTCGGCCTAATGTATTGGCTGATCCGCCGCTCGGCGGCGACCCGATTTGCCAGCCTGTTCTATCTGGTGCCGGGAACAACCGCCTTGCTTGCATTTATGCTTTTTGGCGAGAAGCTGGACGCGCTCTCGATCGCCGGCATGGTGGTGTGCGCGGCTGGCGTCGTGCTGGCCAATCGCGGCGGCGCCTTGCAGCCGGCGGCGAATGCCGCGGCCTCTGTCGCCGCGGAAGGCTAGGATAGCGATATGGACACTTTCGCCGCCCTGTTTCGCGACGTCGGCGCGCCGCTGTCGGTCGAGCGCATTGCCCTCGATTCCCCTGGACCGACCGAGGTGCTGGTGCGCGTCGCCGCGGTCGGCCTGTGCCGCACCGATTATCACGTGATGCGCGGCGAGCGCCTGGTGGCGATGCGGCCGATGGTGCTCGGCCACGAGGCGGCCGGCGTGGTCGAGGATATCGGCGGCGAGGTCGCCTCGATCAAACGCGGCGACCACGTCGTGCTCACCTTCATTCCGGCCTGCGGCGTTTGCCAATGGTGCCGCCGCGGGCTGCACCATCTGTGCGCCGAAGGCCCACGCATCACCCAGGGCAAGCAGCTCGACGGCAGCTACCGCCGGCGCGACCGCGATGGCGCCGACGTCGGCGCCTTCTGCATGATCGGCGCTTTCGCCGAGCGCACGGTGGTCGATCAGGCCTCGGCCCTGGTCATCGACAGGGATATTCCGCTCGATCTCGCGAGTCTGGTCGCTTGCGGTGTGCCGGCCGGGGTCGGGGCGGCGCGGCACCGGGCGAAAGTGAAGCCGGGCGACAGCGTGCTGGTGGTGGGCTGCGGCGGCGATGGGATGAATGTGGTGCAGGGCGCGCGGCTGTGCGGCGCGACGCAGATCATTGCCGCCGATATCGTGCCGTTAAAGCTCGAGTGGGCGCGCGAGTTCGGAGCGACCGATGTGGTCGATGCGCAAGGCGAGGCGCTCACCCGCGCAGTGCTGGAGCTGACCGGCGGCGTCGGCGTCAATCACGCCTTCGTCTGCATCGATCCGCCGGCGACCTTGCTGCCGGCCTTCCGCGCCACCGCCAAAGCCGGCAATGTGGTGATCACCGCGCTGACGCCCGACACAGTCACCAAGATCGAGATCCCGCCGCTGGAATTGTTCGTCACCCAGAAGGCGATCATGGGCGCGGTGTACGGCTTTGTGAGCCCGCGCCTGCAAATTCCCGAGCTGCTGGCGCTTTACCGGCAGGGCACGCTCAACCTGCGCAAGCTCATCACGCAGACCTACCGGCTCGACGAGATCAATCGCGGCTACGCCGATCTCGATGTCGGAAAGAACCTGCGCGGGGTCGTGGTGTTCGGCGGCTGAGCGGCGCGGCTACTTCTTCGGATCGATCACGATCTGCGTCTGCATCACCAGCGCGCAGAGCTTGCCGTCGCCGCGGGTGACGCGGGTCTGCCAGACCATGGTGGTGCGGCCGCGGTGCAGCGGCGTGCATTCGGCGTAAGCCGTGTCGCCGATCGGGATCGAGGCGAAGAAATTGGTCTTGCTCTCGATGGTGGCGGTGCGCTGGCCGGGCTTCAGGTTGGCGGTGGCGCCGGTGCCGCCGAGATTGTCGGCGAGCGCCATGATGGCGCCGCCATGCATGATGCCGTGGCGGTTGTTGAGTTCGTCGCGCGCGGCAAGCTCCGCCGTGACCCGCTCGCGCGTCACCCCGGTGATCTTGAGGCCGAGGAATTGGGCAAAAGCCGGCTGCGACTTCGCCGGCGCGTTGACGTCGTTCATTGCAATGGCTCCGGGCCGAACACGAAAAAGGCGCGGGAAACGCGACCCGCACCCTTGTTCGATCAGATATAACGCGGCGAGCCGACGTTTGTCACTTCGGCTGCGGTACGATGCGGATATAAGGCTTTGGCGTCTTCCAGCCGCCCGGATAGAGCTTCTTGGCCTCTTCCTCGGTGATCGCGCCGGTCATCAGCACGTCCTCGCCCTGTTTCCAGTTCGCCGGCGTCGCCATGCGGTGCTTGGCCGTGAGCTGCAGCGAGTCGAGCACGCGCAGGATCTCGTCGAAGTTGCGCCCGGTGGTCATCGGATAGACCAGGATCAGCTTGATCTTCTTGTCGGGCCCGATGATGAAGACGTTGCGCACCGTCATGTTGTCGGCCGGCGTGCGGCCTTCCGAGGTGCCGCTGGTCGAAGCCGGCAGCATGCCGTAGGCCTTGGAAATCTTCAGATCGGTATCGCCGATCATCGGATAGTTCGGCGCGAAGCCGACCACGTCTTTGATGTCGACTGCCCACTTCTTGTGGTTGTCGACCGGGTCGACCGACAGGCCGATGATCTTGGTGTTGCGCTTATCGAAATCCGGCTTCATGCGCGCCATGGTGCCGAGTTCGGTGGTGCAGATCGGGGTGAAGTCCTTCGGGTGCGAAAACAGCACAGCCCAGGAATTGCCCAGCCAGTCGTGAAAACGGATTTTTCCTTCGGTGGTGTCCGCTTCGAAATCCGGTGCGGTATCGCCAATCGCCAATGCCATGAGAAGCCTCCTAAAAATGCGGTCACTTACGTCAGGGCTTAATATAGGCGCCCGCGCAGAGGCGGAATAGGGCACCAGCCAAAGAGAACGGCCATAAGGTGCGGCCGCACGACGCAGCATAAAGCTTCGTCGCCGTGCGGCCGCTATGAAACAGTATTCCGCTGCGCCCTATCGGGCCTCAGCGGCTCGCCGCCTTACGCTCATCCATGCCGACGGTGCGGCCGGGGAACCCGGCGGCGTCGAAATAGCGGTTCGCGCCGACGCGCTGGCCGACCAGGATGGTGGCGAGGCCGTCGGGCCCCGGGTGCGAGCGTTCGACGAAGTTCTCGACCACCGGCGTAGCCCCGCCGGGCAGCGCTTCCTCGACGACGCGGCCCATCAGCATGCCTTTGAACGGAATCTTCAGGCCGAGAACCTGCGCCATGGTCTTGCCGATGTCGGCATTGCTCACCGGCGCTTCGTTGACGAAGCCGGCTTTGAAGTCGGGGCCGATCGCCGCCATGAAATTCATGGTGTCGGCGCGGTTGAAGCTGCCGTGCATGCCCTGACCTTGCTGCAGGCCGGTGTCGGCGATGTTGACCGCGCACATCACCGGCCGGTTGCAGCCTTCCGCATAGGAGCGGAAGTTGATGACGACCGACGGCCGCGGGGTGACCGAGGAGCCTTTCAGGTTGATGGCCGACAGCGGCAGCGTGCCGGGAATGGCGCCGAGATCGTCGTCGACGAATAGACCGCTGACGTAGTCCTGGCGGAGGAGAGCGGCGACCACCTTTTCGGTGAGCGCGCGGTTCTTGCCCGGCACATAGACGAGATCGGAACCGCCGTTGGAGGCGACCACCACGTCCGGGTGAGCGGCGTCGGCGCCGATCAGGCCGTTGCCGCGTTTCGGATAGGTGCCGGCGGCGACCGGCGCATTCTTGTTGTCCGGATCGCCGAGCGGCAGTCCGAGCGCCTTGGCGAGATCGAGCGCGACAAAGCCGGGCGGCAGCAGACCAGCCGGCACGTCGGCATAGCTCGCCTGCGCGGCCGCGCTGGTCTTGCTCTCCTTGCTGATCGTCGAGAAGCCGTGATCGGCGGAGACGACGATATCGGTCGTCGCGGCGAGACCGAGTTGGTCGAGCGCTTGGCGCAACTCGGCCAGATTGTCGTCGGCGTTCTTGATCGCCGCCAGCGAAGTCGGGCCGTTAATGCCGGGGGTGACCTTCAGCAGGCTGTCGCCCTGGTTATGCTGGGTGCCGTCCGGATCGCGCGACCAGAACAACAGCACGAACGGCTTGTTGCGCGCCTTGAGCATCGGCAGCACGGCCTTGGCGGCGACGTCGGCGAAATATTTCTGCTGTTCGACATTGGCGACGGTGGTGCCGGGCTTCTTGGCATCGCCGGCATTGCCATTGGCGGCGCGGGTAGGTGCGGTTGACGGCAGGCCCGCCTTGGTCAGTGCGTCCTTCATTTCCTGCGAGAGCGGCACGCCGGCGCCGCTGCCGGTCGCGTCGTCGACGATGATGGTGTTCTCGCCGCTGCGGTCGACGTGATCGAACAACCGGGCCGGGCCGACCTTGCCGATCGCCGCCGTGGAGAAGCCCTGATGGCGGGCGGCGAACAGCACGGCATCCTCGTCGACGAAGTTGCCGGAGAAATGCGCATCGATATCGCCGAGCACCGTGTCGCTCTCGATGAACGGCGTCACGCTGCCGGCGGCATGCGGGGTCGGGAAGCCGACGTAGATCGTATTCGAGAACACGCCGGTGTCGCCGAGGAAATGGCCGGTCGACATGCCCGAGGCATTGGCCATGGTGAAGGTCGGGAACAGCGAATGTGGATTGACGAAGTTGACGCCTTTGTCGCGCACCGCCGCCATGGTCGGGGCGCTTTGCGGTGTTACCGACAGGGCACGCAAGCCGTCCGGCACGAACAGGATCAGGTTATGCCGCGTTTGCGCGGCGGCCGGGCCGAACGGCAAAGCGGCGGCGCAGGCCAAGACGAGCAGGGTTTTGCTGAGCGACATGACAGGTCTCCCCCATAGCAGCATCATGATGTTGCGCTAGATACCCGCCCGCTAAGACAGTATTGTAACAAACGCCGGCTATCCGCAGCCATTTCCACCGGAATGGCAGAGGGCTTTTTCCCTTTATGTTCAAGCGCATCCTGATCGCCAACCGCGGCGAAATCGCCTGCCGGATCATCAAGACGGCCCGCCGCATGGGGATTGAGACGGTCGCGGTCTATTCGGAGGCCGACAAGGACGCCTTGCACGTGGAGATGGCCGATACCGCCATTGCCATCGGTCCGCCCGAGGCGGCCAAGAGCTACCTGCTGATCGACAAGATTGTGGCGGCCTGCAAGGCGTCTGGCGCGGAAGCCGTGCATCCCGGCTATGGCTTCTTGTCCGAACGCGAGGCCTTCCCCAGGGCGCTGGAAGCGAATGGCATCGTGTTCATCGGCCCGAACCCGAAGGCCATCGCGGCCATGGGCGACAAGATCGAGTCGAAGAAGGCGGCGGCCGCGGCACATGTCTCCACCGTGCCCGGCCATCTCGGCGTCATTGCCGACGAAGTCGAGGCGATGAAGATCGCCGACGACATCGGCTATCCGGTGATGATCAAGGCTTCCGCCGGCGGCGGCGGCAAGGGCATGCGCATTGCCTATTCCAAGTCCGAAGTGGCGGAAGGTTTCGCGCGCTCGAAGTCGGAGGCGAAGTCCTCCTTCGGCGACGACCGCATGTTCATCGAGAAATTCATCACCGACCCGCGCCACATCGAAATCCAGGTGCTGGGCGACAAGCACGGCCACGTCATTTATCTGGGCGAGCGCGAATGCTCGATCCAGCGCCGCAACCAGAAGGTGATCGAGGAGGCGCCGAGCCCGCTGCTCGACGCCGCTACCCGCAAGAAGATGGGCGAACAGGCGGTCGCCCTTGCCAAAGCCGTCGGCTACGACAGCGCCGGCACCGTCGAATTCGTCGCCGGGCAGGACAAGAGCTTCTATTTCCTGGAAATGAACACGCGGCTGCAGGTCGAGCATCCGGTGACCGAGTTGATCACCGGTATCGATCTAGTCGAACAGATGATCCGCAGCGCGGCCGGCGAAAAATTGTCGTTGAAGCAGGGCGACGTGAAGCTCGACGGCTGGGCGATCGAAATCCAGAGTCTACGCCGAAGACCCGTACCGCAAGTTTCTGCCCTCGACCGGCCGCCTCATGCGTTACCGCCCTCCGCAAGAGCGCAGCGTGGGCGGCGTCACTTTGCGCAATGATACCGGCGTCTACGAGGGCGGCGAGATTTCGATCTACTACGATCCGATGATCGCCAAGCTGGTGACGCATGCGCCCAAGCGCGAGCAGGCGATCGACGCGCAGGCCGACGCGCTCGATGCCTTTGTCATCGACGGCATCCGCCACAATATCCCGTTTCTCTCCGCGCTGATGGCGCATCCACGCTGGCGCGCCGGCAAACTCTCCACGGGCTTCATCGCCGAGGAATTCCCCGACGGCTTTCACCCCCACGCGCCGGACGGCGAGCGCGCACAGGTGCTGGCTAGCGTTGCTGCAGCCATCGATCACGTGCTGGGCGAGCGCAAGCGCCAGATCTCCGGCCAGATGGACGGGCGCAGCGTGACGCGGGAAAGCCGGCGCGCGGTCTGGCTCGGAGAAATCGAATATCGGCTCGAAGTGAAACGCGAGAACGGCACCATCGAGGCGCGCTTTCCGGACAAGGGCAAAGGCGCCCGCCGCCATCTGCAATCGGACTGGAAGCCGGGCGACCCGCTGTGGCGAGGCACCATCAACAGCGAGCCGGTCGCGGTGCAGGTGCGGCCTATTCCGAACGGCTTCGCGCTAGCCTACCGCGGCGTCGAGGCAAAAGCCTTCGTCTACACCGAAAGCGAGGCTGGCTATGCGCGGCTGATGCCGCCGAAGAAAGTCGCCGACACCGGCAAGCAGGTGCTCTGCCCTATGCCAGGGCTGGTCGTCTCCATCGCGGTCAGGGAAGGCCAGGAGGTCAAGGCCGGCGAGACCGTTGCTGTGGTCGAGGCTATGAAAATGGAGAACGTGCTGCGGGCCGAGATCGACGGCACGGTCAAGAAGATCAACGCCAAGCCGGGCGACAGCCTGGCGGTGGACGCGGTGATCTTGGAGTTTTCCTGATCGCAATCCCCGCGACCCGCCTACGCTCGCTCTGCGAGCTTTGGCGTGTTTGGAGTCCGCCGAAGCGCGAAGGCGGAAAGCGGGGCCCTGGATTCCCGCTTTCGCGGGAATGAGCGTTGCTCCGTACGACGTGGTAAATCGCTGCGATGACCCTCCACTTCGCCTACGGCTCCAACATGCAACGCGCCGCCATGGCCCGGCGTTGTCCGGGCGCGCGCGCGGCCGGGCCGGCGACGCTTGAGGGCTACAAATTCTTCGTCGGCGTCGACGGCTGGGGCTCGGTGAAACCAAAGCACGGCGAGCGCGTGCATGGCGTACTATGGCGGCTTACGCCGCGCGACGTCGCCGCGCTGCATGCCTACGAACTGCTGCACCAGGGTCTCTACGACGTGCGCCACCTGCCGGTGCGCAGTAGCGGCACTTGCGTCCGCGCGATGATCTATCTGCTGCGCCGCCGCGCGCCCGGGCGGCCGAAGCCCGGTTACGTCGAGATGATTGCAGCCGCCGCGCGCGGCTGGAAACTGCCGGAGCCTTACATCCGTTCGGTCGAGCGCTGGTCGATCTCGCGCTTCACGGGCCCGCGCGTCATCGATGCTGGGGAACTCGCATGACCGTCATCCGCCACATGCTCGCGCGCGGCCGCGTACAGGGCGTCGGCTACCGCGCCTTTGTCGAGCACGAGGCGCTGCGCCGCGGCCTCGAAGGCTGGGTGCGCAATTGCCGCGACGGCAGCGTTGAAGCGGTGTTCAAGGGCGAGGAGCCGGCTGTCGCCGCCATGATCGACGCCTGCCGGCGCGGGCCTTATTCCGCCCGCGTCGATGCGCTCGATCAGCGCGAGGGCAGCGAGGACGATCTCAAGCTGCGTGCGCCCGACGATGTGTTCTCGGTGCTGGCGACCGCATAATCGGCCGCTCCGAACAGCGCCTCGAATTCCTGCCGCAAGATCATATCGACTTGCGCCATCGACACTGGAATGCCGAGATCGGCCAAACTTGTGACGCCGTAGCGCTGTTCGCTCACGCCGCAGGGCACGATGCCGGAGAAATGCGACAAATCCGGATCGACATTGAGCGCCATGCCGTGCAGCGTCACCCACTGCGTGACGCGGATGCCGATGGCCGCAATCTTGTCCTCGTAGGCTTGGCCGTTTTCTTGGCCTTTGTCGGGCCGGCGCACCCAGACGCCGATGCGGTCCTCGCGCCGCTCGCCGCGTACGTTGAAACGGCTAAGCGTCCGGATGATCCATTCCTCCAGCGTCGTGACGAAGCGGCGCACGTCCGGTCCGCGCCGGCGCAGATTGAGCATCACATAGGCCACGCGTTGGCCCGGTCCGTGATAGGTCATCTGTCCGCCGCGGCCGCTCTCGAATACCGGAAAGCGCGCTTCGATCAGTTGCTCGGGCTTGGCGCTGGTGCCTGCGGTGTAAAGTGGAGGGTGTTCCAACAGCCAAACCAGTTCGGGCTCGTGGCCGGCGGCGATCGCCGCCGCGCGCGCCTGCATGGCGGCGACCGCCTGCTCATAGGGTACGCGCAAATCGTCAACGCGCCATTCGACCGGCGCTGCCGTCGTTGGCGATGGCATGACGTCAAGGTCGTTCCGAAATCCCACGGTCACCGCGAACCTCAGAAGTGATTGTAGACATCGTCCAGGTATTTCGGCGCTTGCTGCAGGGAAGGGCCCGCCATGATGAAAAAAATGATCTTGTATTCGGTCACGCAGCGGATCGCGGCCGTATACTCTCCCAGCGTGCCATAGCGCGATTGCGCGGTGCGCTCAATTCGTCCAAATCCGGCCCCTTGAATGGCCACTTCGGCGAACCGCAGACACTCCTCTTGCGTCAGCTTGGTATCTTGCCACCGGGTGCTGACGGCGGGGCCGGCTTGGGCGCTGGTGGCGCCAGCAAAGACGGCGAAAACTAGCAAAAGGCCAAAAACTGCGGATTTATGCGTCATATCTCCCCCATCGATGCGCGGTTTGATCCGTTAACGCTCTGTTCACCATACCATGGTCACCTGATGGTCGCCTGCGATAAAGCCGGGCGCAATGGGGCATCAACAAGTGGCCACACTCGATAAAGTTACGGTCGAAATTACCGTCGTGCTCGGCAGTACCACCATGCCGGTTCATCAGGTGCTCCGGCTCGGCCGCGGCGCCATCATAGAGTTGGAGTCGACAGAAGAGGACGCGGTCAACATCCTCGCCAACGACCTGCCGATCGCCAAGGGCACCGTGGTGGTCAACGGCAACCGCATTGCGGTAGAGGTCGGCACATTGACGCCCCGGCAGCCCGATATGCGCTAAGCGCCAAGCCGGCCCTTGTCCCTCAAGACCCTATTTGTTAGAGCAACCGCGCTTTGCCGGGACGCGAGGTTTTGCAAGGTTTTTCGTCGTCCCTCCTGCGGCCATGGCGGAATTGGTAGACGCACTAGCTTGAGGTGCTAGCGGGGCAACCCGTGGAGGTTCGAGTCCTCTTGGCCGCACCAAAAAGTTTATATCGGTGTTTCAATGTCTTAGAGAGGCGTGGCAGGTTCTATTTGTAGCGTTATAACGAACTTTCCCTCCACCGGCCGCCGAGCAATGGCACATCCAAGACGATGGCTTCTTGCGCTTGTTATTTTGCTCGTGATCTCCGGCGTGGCCGCAGGCGCAGCATATTTTCACGGCACGTTCAGCGTGGATGCGCTGGAGATGTGGATAGCTCGTCTCGGCATTTGGGCGCCGATCGTTTTCATCTTGCTCTATACGGTCGCGACCGTCGGCATGATTCCGGGCAGCATTTTCGACCTAACCGGCGGTGCGCTGTTCGGCCCCTATTTTGGCAGCCTGCTCGATTTCACCGGTGGAATTCTCGGTGCGGCGTTGGCGTTCCTGATTGCGCGCTATCTTGCCCGTGACTGGGTCGAACGTCGCGCCGGACCTCGACTGCAGGAGGTCATGCGTAATGTGGACGCAGAGGGATGGAAATTCGTTGCGTTTTTGCGCCTCGTTCCCGTTTTTCCGTACAATGTAATGAATTATTTGCTCGGGCTGACGCGCATTCCGTTCCATCACTACGTTCTCGCAACCGCGGTATTTATGGCGCCGTCCACGATTGCATATACATGGATTGGCTACGCCGGCCGCGAACTCATCGCCGGCGGCACGCCACACATCCGCTTTGCTTTGGCTGCGCTTGGAATATTGGCGGCGCTGCTTTTCTTGCCTAATTTTCTCAAACGACTGCGCCGCGGCTGAATCAAAGCCGGATGCGCAGCCGGCTGGCGATCTCGCCGACGATGCCGCGGCGGAACAGCAGCACGCAGGCCACGAAAATCACGCCCTGGATCACCAGCACCCATTCGCCGACGATGGCGAGCTTGTACTGCATGAACAGGATGACGAAGGAGCCGACGGCGGGGCCGAATATGGTGCCGAGCCCGCCGAGCAACGTCATCAGCACGACCTCGCCCGACATCGGCCAATTGACGTCGGTGAGGGAGGCGAGTTGCAGCACGATCGCCTTGGTCGCACCGGCGGCTCCGGCCAGGGTCGCCGACAGCACGAAAGCGATGAGCTTGTAGCGGTCGGTCTTGTAGCCGAGCGAGATGGCGCGCGGCTCGTTCTCGCGGATCGCCTTGAGCACCTCGCCGAAGGGCGAATGCACGACGCGGTAGATGAACAGGAACCCGGCGAGAAAGATCACCAGGACGACGACATACATCGCCATTTCGTTGCGCAGGTCGATGAGGCCGAAAAGGTAGCCGCGCGGCACGCCCTGAATGCCGTCCTCGCCGCCGGTGAACTTCGCCTGCAGCGCGAAGAAATACATCATCTGCGCCAGCGCCAGCGTGACCATGGCGAAGTAGATGCCCTGGCGGCGGATCGCCAGCGAGCCGGCGACGAAACCGCAAACGGCGGCGGTCGCGGTGCCGGTGAGGATCGCCAGTTCCGGTGTGAAGCCCCAAGCCTTCGCGGCGTAGGCCGCGAAGTAGCTCGCCCAGCCGAAATAAAGCGCGTGGCCGAACGACAACAGGCCGACATAGCCGATCAGCAGATTGAAGGCGCAGGCGAAGAGCGCAAAGCACATCACCTGCATCAGAAACAGCGGATAGGTGAAGAACGGCGCCGCCACCAGCACCACGACCATGATGGCGAAGGCAATAGTTTCGCTCGGCATGCGCGCCGCCGAACCGGCGTCTTGCCAATGACCTGCTGCGCGCTCCATCAGCCTCTCCGCCCGAACAGGCCGGCCGGGCGGACCAGCAACACGATCGCCATGATGACGAAGATCACGGTGTTCGACGCCTCGGGGAAGAACACCTTGGTCAGGCCCTCGATCACACCCAGTCCGAAGCCGGTGATAATGGCGCCGAGGATCGAGCCCATGCCGCCGATCACCACCACCGCGAACACGACGATGATCAGGTCGGAGCCCATCTGCGGCGACACATTGTAGATCGGCGCCGCCATCACGCCGGCGAAAGCCGCGAGCGCCACGCCGAAGCCGTAGGTCAGCGTGATCATGCGCGGCACATTGATGCCGAAGGCGCGCACCAATGTCGGGTTTTCGGTCGCCGCGCGCAAGTATGCGCCAAGCCGCGTCCGCTCGATCACGAACCACGTGCCGAAGCAGATCGTGAGCGAGGCCACGATCACCCAGGCGCGATAGTTGGGAAGAAACATGAAGCCGAGGTTCTGCCCGCCGCGCAGCAACTCCGGCAAGACATAAGGTAAACCGGCCGAGCCGAAGTAATTGCGCGCGAGGCCCTCGATGATCAGCGCCAGGCCGAAGGTCAGCAGCAGGCCGTAGAGATGATCGAGCTTATAGAGCCAGCGCAGGAATAGCCGCTCGACGATCATCCCGGTGATGCCGACCAGGACGGGGGCGACGATCAGCGCCGGCCAATAGCCGAGACCCGAATATTGCAGCAGCAGGTAGGCGGCGAAGGCGCCCATCATGTACTGGGCGCCGTGGCTGAAATTGATGATGTTGAGCATGCCGAAGATCACGGCGAGGCCCAGGCTCAACAGCGCATAGAATGAGCCGTTGATCAGCCCGATCAGGAGCTGGCCGAACAGCGCTGTCGACGGGATGCCGAAGATTTCGAACATGCGACGCAACTCTTGGCATTGTCATCGCCGGGCTTGGCACGGCGATCCAGCTTAGGGAAGCACACTTCATGCGTCCCTGATCGAGATCACCGGAACTCGCCGCGCACAGCGCGCGGCGGCCCGGTGATGACAGGTTGGTTTCAGCCGCCGGCCAACGGGCAGTTGCCGTCTTTGAGCGGACGGAATGCTTCGTTTGCCGGAATGGTGGCAAGCAGCTTGTAGAAGTCGCCGGGGTATTTGGACTCATCGGGCGACTTCACCTCGAACAGATAGGCCGGATGGATCTTGCGGCCGTCGGCGCGGATCGAGCCCTTGCCGAACAGCGGATCGTCAGTCGGCAGCTTCTTCATCTCGGCCACCACCGCCTTGCCGTCGGCGGCGCTTTTGAGCGCGGCGACCGCCTTGAGATAGTGCGTGACGGCCGAGTAGACGCCGGCCTGCACCATGGTCGGGAATTTGCCCGGCGCGTTCCGCTCGGTCTGCCAACGCTTGGTCCAGGCCCGGTTGGCGTCGTTCATGTCCCAATACCAGGTTTCCGTCAGCGTCAGGCCTTGCGCGGTCTGCAGGCCGAGCGCGTTCACGTCGCTGGCGAACACCAGCAGACCGGCGAATTTCTGCCCACCCTTGACGATGCCGAATTCGGCACCTTGCTTGATCGCGTTGATGGTGTCGCCGCCAGCATTGGCGAGGCCGATGATCTTGGCCTTGGACGCCTGCGCCTGCAGCAGGAACGACGAGAAGTCGTTGGTGTTGAGCGGGTGGCGCACGCCGCCGAGCACCTTGCCGCCGGCACTCACGACCGCCGCCGTTGTGTCGCGTTCGAGCGCCTGGCCGAACGCATAGTCAGCGGTCAGGAAGAACCAGGTATTGCCGCCGGTCTTCACGATCGCCTTGCCAGTGCCGTTGGCGAGCATCCAGGTATCGTAGGTCCAGTGCACGGTATTGGCGTTGCACTTCGGCCCGGTGAGGTCGGAGGCCGCCGCGCCGGACACCAGGAACACCTTGTTCTTCTGCGCCGCGACCTGGCTGACCGCCAGCGCAACGCCGGAGTTCGGCACGTCGACGATCATGTCGACTTTCTGCACGTCGAACCACTGGTTCGCCATCTGCGAGCCGATGTCCGGTTTGTTCTGATGGTCGCCCGAGACAAGCTCCACCTTCACATTCGGATTGGCTTTGGTGAAATCGGCGATGGCCAGCTTGGCCGCGACTACAGAACCAGGACCGCCGACGTCGGAATAAAGACTCGACATGTCGCTGAGCACGCCGATCTTGACGTTGACTTGTTGTGCGCTGGCCGTACCGCAAGCCAGCGTGACGGCAAGCGCCGCCAAGCTTATTGTTCGTTTCATTGACGTAGTCCTCCTTTTCGTGCCTCGCGGCACTCTTTGTTAAACTCCAAGATAGTCGTGCAGCTTCTCGAGATTGGCATCGAGATCGGCGGTCGCGAACTGATCGATGATCCGGCCGTTTTCCATGACGTAGTAGCGGTCGGCAACGGTCGCCGCGAAACGGAAATTCTGTTCGACCAGCAGAATGGTGAACCCTTGCTCCTTCAGTGCCCGGATCGTCTTGCCGATCTGCTGGATGATGACGGGGGCGAGGCCCTCGGTCGGCTCGTCGAGCAGCAGCAGCCTCGCGCCGGTGCGCAGGATGCGGCCGATGGCGAGCATCTGCTGTTCGCCGCCGGACAGCTTGGTGCCTTGGCTAGCGCCGAGCCGTTCCTTGAGATTGGGGAATAGGTCGAAGATGCGTTCGAGCGACAGGCCGCCCGGCCGAATCACCGGCGGCAGCAGCAGATTTTCCTCGACATTGAGGCTGGCGAAAATGCCGCGCTCCTCCGGGCAGAGCGCGATGCCGGCGCGCGCGATCTGCTCAGACGAGCGGGAAATCAGCTCCTGGCCCTCGAAGCGCACCGAGCCTTGACGCCGGCCGACCATCGCCATGATCGACTTCAGCGTCGTGGTTTTGCCGGCGCCGTTGCGGCCGAGCAGGGTGACCACCTCGCTTTCATGCACGTCGAAGCTGGCGCCGTGCAGGATGTGCGATTCGCCGTACCAGGCCTGCAGATCTCTGACCGAGAGCAGCGGAGTGCGCGCATCAAGCATTGCCCACTCCCATATAGGCCTCGCGTACCTCCGGATTGTTCGACACCGTCTGGTAGTCGCCTTCGGCCAACACGCGCCCACGCGTAAGCACCGTGATGTGATCGGACAGGTCCGCCACCACCGACAAGTTGTGCTCGACCATCAGCACGGTGCGGTCGGCGGCGACGCGCTTGATCAACTGCGCGATGCGGTCGATGTCCTCGTGCCCCATGCCGGCGGTCGGCTCGTCGAGCAGCAGCATTTCGGGATCGAGCGCCAGCGTGGTGGCGATCTCGAGCGCGCGCTTGCGGCCATAGGGCAGTTCGACAGCCAGCCAGTCGGCAAATTCGGTGAGACCAACATCGGCGATCAGTTCCATTGCCCGGTCGTTGTACTGTTCGAGCACGGAAGTCGAGCGCCAGAAATCGAGCGAACTGCCGCGCAGGCGCTGCAGCGCGATGCGCACGTTTTCCAGCACGGTCATATGCGGGAACACGGCGGAAATCTGAAACGAGCGCACCAGCCCGAGCCGGGCGACGTCGGCCGGCGGCAGGGTGGTAATGTCGTTGCCATTGAAGATGATGCGTCCGCGCGTCGGGCTGAGGAACTTGGTCAGCATGTTGAAGCAGGTTGTCTTGCCGGCGCCGTTGGGACCGATCAAGGCATGGACGGTCCGGCGCATGACGCGCAGGCTGACACCATTGACGGCGATAAATCCGGCAAATTCTTTTGTGAGATCCTCGGTTTCGAGGATGACGTCGTTATTCATACACGTCCCTCGGCGCGACATTGTCAGCGCATTGCCGCGAATGTCCAGAGCGCTGGCGTACAAACATCGCAATGCTAATGGGCGAAATGTGTAGCCGCGGCACCCTACTCAGACACCGCCATGCGTCCGCGCAACCAAAGGGGCTGCACGCCCAACGAAGCGATAATTGATGACGGCCAAGGAACTTTCCTTGGCCGTTCGCGGCCGCGACCAAAGAAGGCTTCACCATCGACGGCCAGAAAGTCTTCACCTCCGGCATGGACATCAGTGATTACTGCCTGCTGATCACACGTACATCGGGCTGTGACCGATGTCGTATCCGCTCGACGGCGTTCGAATCCTGGAGCTCGGGCAGATCATCGCCGGCACTTATGGCTGCCAGGTGCTGTCGGATCTCGGCGCCGAAGTGATCAAGATCGAGACGCCCGAGGGCGATCTCGGCCGCATTCCCTCGGTCGCGCCACACAAGGGCGTGAGCGGGCTGTTTCTCACCTTCAATCGCAACAAGCAAAGCGTCGTTATCAATCTCAAGAGCGTGGCCGGGCGCCAGCTGTTCTATGACCTGGTGAAGATTTCCGACGTCGTGATCGACAATTTTCGCCCTGGCGTGCTCGAACGCCTGCAAATCGATTATGCGACGCTGAACAAGATCAACCCGCGCATCATCCAATGTTCGGTCACCGGCTTCGGCGGCGCCGGCGCCTACAAAGACCTTCCGGCGCTCGACCTCAACATCCAGGCGATCAGCGGCCACATGGCCGTCACCGGCGAGCCCGGACGGCCGCCGGTCCGCGTCGGTATTCCGCTCGCCGATATAAGCGGCGGCATTTATTCGAGCAAGGGAATCCTGGCGGCGCTGTTCGACCGGGAACGCACCGGCAAAGGGCGCCGCATCGAGATTTCGATGTTCGACACCATGCTCCATCTCATGACTTACATGGGTACCATGTGGCTGACCAACGGCGAGGTGCCGAAGCCGCCGGGCTCGGCGCATGACTATTCCGTTCCGTGGCAGGCCTTTGCGACCACGGACGGCTATATCGTCGTCGCCACGCGGCAGGAAATCTTCTGGCGCAAGCTGTGCAGCGTGCTCGATCATCCCGATCTCGCCTCCGATCCGCGTTTTGCCGACAATCCGAGCCGGGTGAAGAACCGCCAGGTGCTGGTTCCCATGCTCGAGCAGATCTTTCGCACACGCACGACCGGCGACTGGCTCGAACGGCTGCGCGGCGCCGACGTGCCGGCGGCGCCGGTGAACAATCTCGACGCCGCTTTTACCGAGCCTCCGGTCGAGGAGCGCGAGATGATCGTCGAATACGATCACCCGCAGGTCGGCAAGGTGCGGCTGCCCGGCAATCCGATCAAGATGTCGGATATGGTGGGAACAATTTCGCGGCCGGCGCCGATGCTGGGCGAACACACCGATGCGGTTCTCAAGACGCTGCTGCACCTCTCGGAAGAAGAGATCGCGCGCTTGCACAAAAGCGGCGCGGTTGGTGAAAAGAATTCGACGAAAGACCCCGGTTCAATAAAGGAAAGCGCATAATGCGAGGGCTCTACTGGGAAGAATGGGACATCGGCGCGGAATTCGAAAGTCCGGCGCGAACCGTCACCGAAGCCGATATGGTCATGTATGCGGGGCTGTCGGGCGACTACAATCCGCTCCACATCAACGAGGAATACTGCAAGACGACGCCGTTCGGCTCCCGCATCGTGCATGGGCCGCTGGTCTATGCCATCGCCGCCGGCCTGATCTTCCAGCTCCATCTCTACGACGACACGCTGATCGCTTTCCTCGGCTTCGATAGCCTGAAGTTCACCAAACCGGTGAAGCCGGGCGACACCATCCATGCCGTCATCAAAGTGCTGGAGAAGCGCGAGACGTCGAACCCCGAGCGCGGCGTCATGAAACGCGAACTGAAGGTTCTCAATCAGCGCGGTGAAGTGGTGCAGGACGCCGTTCAGGCCTTGCTGCTCAAGCGCAAGCCGGCCGCGTAATCGTCCGCAAAGCCTGGCGGCGTGCATCGCCCGCTGGTCGTCGGCAAGTCCGATAAACGAAACCTAGAACTGGTGCAGCTGCCAATCGCGCGCCGTGGCGTAATTGGGCGCTGGCAAGCGTGCGTTCGCGACCGCCGCCTGGCGGTGCTTGCTGGCATGGGCCTTTTTGACGTGGCGGCGCAGCACAGGTTTGTCGTCGGCGGTAGCGGCGCTGGTTATCACCACGCGCGGCCAGGCGCCCTTGTCGGGCGATGCCACTAGTTCGGGCACCGAAGCGGGCCGCTCGCCCGTCGCCACCACGTGCACCACGTGATAGCCGCGCTCTTTCAGTTCCTTGAGGATCGTCGGCAGAGCCATCGCGGTGGCGGGATGGATGTCGTGCAGCAGCAGGATGCCACGGCCCTTCTCATCCAGCCGGCTGATTGCGCGCTTCGCAATCTGCTGCGCGCTGATGCCCCGGAACCAGTCGTCGGCCACCACGTCCGCGCTCCAGGTCACCAGATGCTGCGAGGCGAGGTAGCCCTCGTCCACCTTGGAACGGCCGAGCCCGGGAATGCGGAAAAACGGCGACACCGCTTTCGGGTCGCCGATCGCCGCATCGACCGAGGCGATTCCGCCTTCGACCTCGTGCTCCACCCGCGGCAATCCCAAGCGCTCGAAGCCGAGCGGATGATCGAGGCTGTGGGTGCCGATCGTGTGGCCTTCGTTGTACATACGCCGCACCACCCACGGGTAGGTATGCGCCATCTGGCCGACCAGGAAATAGGTGACCTTCACGCATTGCGAAGCCAGCGTATCGAGAATGATATTGCTATAGGGCGGCAGAGGACCGTCGTCGAAGGTGATCACCACCTCATGATCGGCGAGCGGCAGCGATTGCTTGTATTGCATGCCGCCGATCCGGCTGAATTCGCCCGGGCTGATGGTTAGCACGCGGGACGTGCCGAGCGCGTCGGGATGGCCGGGGCAGGCATCCGCCGCCAGGGCCGGGCCGGCGCCCGCGACCAGCAATAGGCAAATTCCAGCGACGAGACGCATGTCGTTCCCTCGGCTCCCTAAGTGTGCGCCTTCTACTCCCGAACGGCGTGTCTTTTGGAAAATACGAATCTCAACATTAACGGCGCATTAACCGACTAAGGCAGCCCACATGTCCAGTCTGCGCGGCTTTTCCTAAGGGATCGCCAAGAATTGTCCTGGGGGAAAGCCAAGGACTAGTCGGCTCTAATGAGGATTGCCGCGATTTCCGGCCGGAACGATGTGGACGATGCGGTAGCCGCGGCGTTTGAGTTCGCGCAGGAAGGCCGGGAGCATCGCCGCTGTCTGCGCCTTGATATCGTGCAGCAAGACAATACCATTGCCGATGCGCTCGATGCGGGAAAGGATCAGCTGTAGTTCCTCGGCCGGAGTCATCGGCAGCCAATCGCTCGCCCAGACGTCGGCGCCGAATACCACGATGTGGCGCCCCTGCAGCCAATCGAGCAAAACGCGGTTCGAAGCGAAGCCGGGAAAGCGGAAGAATGGCGTGGTCGGATCGGTGCGGCGCCGGCCGTAGAGGGCGAACTCGTCTTCGGCGACGCCGCGGTCAATCTCGGCCTCCGCCTTGGCGGGAGCCATGCGGTTGAGCAGCGGATGGGAAAAGCTGTGGTGGCCGAGGCTGTGACCCTCGGCCAATTCGCGCCGCGCGAGTGCCGGATGCGCCGCGACATTGCGGCCGACCAGGAAGAAGGTCGCCAGCACGCATTCGTGCTTGAGCGCATCGAGAACTTTCGGGGTGGTGGTCGGCCAAGGGCCGTCGTCGAAGGTGAGCACCAGCTCCTTTTTGCCAAGCGGCAGCGTGACGGGAAATTCCTTGCGGCCGACACGCGGCGTGCTGTTGGCATCAACCGCCAGCACGCGCTCGGTGCCGAGCGCGTCCGGATTGCCCGGGCATGGCGCAGCGCGGGCGACCAAGGGAGCGATGACGACGAGGGCGGCAATGGCAAAGCTGCGAGTCATCGGGCGAGTTTATGCCCCAATCAGTTGCCCATTCCCAGGGCCCCAGCGCACAAGCGACGCGCATTAGCGTTCGATGACCGAGACCGGCATGACCGAGCAAATAACCAGCGCGCCGCCGCTGCGCACGAAGGACGGCTCGATCCGCGTTGCCTTCGTCAGGCAGGTCGTGCGCGTCATCGATGCCGCCAACGTGGAAGCCTTGCGCGCCTTGGTCGGCGACCTGCACGAATCCGATCTCGGCGCCGTGCTGGAAGCGCTCGATCCCGAATACCGTCCGCGCCTGGTCACTTTGCTCGGTATACACTTCGATTTCAGCGCGCTCACCGAAGTCGACGATGCGGTGCGCGAGGAGATCCTCGATGAGATGCCGCCGGGTCAGGTCGCGCAGGGCGTGCGTGAACTGGAAACCGACGATGCCGTGGCGATCCTGGAGGACCTGCCGAAGAAGAGCAGGCCGAGATTCTCGAGCAATTGCCGCCGCCCGAGCGCGTCACGCTCAAGCGTGGCCTCGACTATCCGGAGGATTCGGCCGGCCGCCGCATGCAGGCGAAATTCATCGCCGTGTTGCCGGCCTGGAATGTCGGGCAGGCGATCGACTATATGCGCGAGACCGCCGAGCTGCCCGAACATTTCTACGAACTCTACGTGACCGACGAAGCCAGGCATTTCCTCGGCGCGGTGCCGCTCGACCGGCTGTTGCGCAGCAAGCGGCCGGTACCGATTTCCGATCTGATGGAAGCCGAACGCCGGCGCGTGCATGCCGACGAGGATCAGGAGGAAGTGGCGCGCCTGTTCCAGCGCTACGACCTGGTAGCGGCGCCGGTGGGCGACGCCGACGACCGGCTGGTCGGCGTCGTCATCTTCGACGACGTAGTCGACGTGATCGAGGAAGAAGCCGAAGAGGACATCAAGGCGCTGGGCGGCGTGACCCGTGACGAAGAATTGTCCGACTCGGTGTGGACCATTGCGCGCGGCCGCTTCAACTGGCTGTTGGTCAATCTCGCGACCGCATTCCTGGCGTCCTCGGTCCTCGGGCTGTTCGAGGGCCAATTGCAGAAGATGGCGGCGCTCGCGGTATTGGCGCCGATCGTGGCGAGCCAGGGCGGCAATGCCACGACCCAGACCATGACGGTGGCGGTGCGCGCGCTCGCCACGCAAGATCTCAGCGACGCTAATGCCCGGCGCGTGATCCTGCGCGAGCTGCTGGTAGGGCTGCTCAACGGCATCGCTTTCGCGATCATCACCGGAATTGCGGCTTACGTCTGGTTCCGGGTGCCGGCGCTGGGCGTCGTGATCGGGCTTGCCATGGTCTGCAATCTGGTTGCCGCCGGACTCGGCGGCATCCTCATTCCGCTGGCGCTGCACCGGCTGCGCGTCGATCCGGCGGTGGCCTCGAGTCCGTTCGTCACCACGGTGACCGACGTGGTCGGCTTCTTTTCGTTTTTGAGCATCGCCACGCTATGGTTTGGGTTGCGGTAGCGAGTAGTTCTTTGGTTACTTTTCGTTCACCTTCTTTAATGACTCCTTATTAACGCTAAATCCGTAGCGTCCACCCCCGAATGCCGCTGCGTAGCGCGGGGAATCCGGTGAACGGCGAGGTTAAAAGACAAGCGACCGGCGCAAAGCCGGGCCGCTCGTTGCTGGCGTGGGCAAAGCGCGCCCGCGCGGCTGGCGCACGTGACCTTGCCAAGGCGCCGCGCGCGCGCCGCAGAGGGGCGCTGCCGGCGCCGCAATTGATCGTGCTCCTTGCGGCCCTCGCCATGGGCGCGGCCGTGCTCGTCGGCCTCATCGGTTATGACCTGGCGCGGCAGAGCGACGAGCGGCTGTGGACCGCGCAGCGCGCCTCGCTCAACAACGCCATCGGCGAATTCCGCAATCTGTTCGGCAAGTCCGCCGCGATCGACCCGCGCTTCGTACGCATCGTCGAGCAGAGCGTCGGCCTCAAGGGCCTCGTCTTCGAAACCGATCCAGGCGCGGGCGACCGCGAGATACTGCCGATGATGGATGGACAAGGCCGCATCGCCGGCTTCCTGACCTGGGAAAAAACCTATCCGATGATGGACGCGATGAAGCGGCTGATGCCGTTCATCATCGCCGTCGCCATCGTGCTGGTGGCCTTCGTCGGAATTTCGCTCGCCCAACTGCGGCGCGCGCGGCACGACTTGGCCGCGAGCCAGGAGGAGGCGCGGCGCGCCGCCGACGAAGACAAGCTCACCGGCTTGCCGAACCACGCTAAGACGCTCGAATTGCTCGATCTCGCGCTGGCCGAACGCGCCGACGACGCGGTGACCACCTTCGCGCTGATCGAACTCGACGGCATGGCGGACGTCCATGCGCAGTTGGGCGTGCTCGGCGGCGACGAACTCGTGACCGCGGTCGCCGCACGCTTGAAGGAGGCGCTGCCGGCGGATGCGGTGTGCGGTCGCGTCGGCGGCGATCAGTTTGCGGTGATCTTTACGGCCGACGGCGCCACCAACGCCGGCGATGTCATTCGCGCCGCCCTCGACGCGACCACCCGGCCTCATTGGGTCGATACCGTGGTTCGGATCAGCGCGCATGCCGGCTTCGCGCAGGCGCCGCGCCATGCCGACACCCGCGGCGAGCTCACGCGCCGGGCCGGGCTCGCGCTGCGCGTGGCCGCCAAGAAAGGCCCCGGCGCCATTGTCGGTTTCGAGCGTTCCATCGACATCGTGTCCGCCGACCAGAAATTCATGCACCGCGAATTGCCGCGCGCGCTCACCGCCAATGAGTTGGACCTGCACTATCAGCCGATCGTGTCGTCGAACGGCACGCGCATCGTCGGCGTCGAAGCGCTCCTGCGCTGGACCCACGCCTCGCGCGGCGTGATCGGTCCCGCCACTTTCATTCCCCTGGCCGAGCAGATGGGCCTGATGGATACACTCGGCGCCTTCGTGCTGCGCCGCGCGCTCAGCGACGCCAAGCGCTGGCCGGACCTCTATGTGGCGATCAACCTCTCGCCAGTGCAGGTGCGCGACCGCGCCATCGTCGATCTGGTGCGTTCGGCGCTCGCCGAAAGCGGCGTGCCGCCGTCCCGCCTGATGCTGGAAATCACCGAAGGCGTGCTGATCGACAACCCGGACGAGATGCTCAAGCGTATCGGCGACCTGCACAAGCTTGGCGTGCGCATCGCGCTCGACGATTTCGGTTCCGGCTATTCCAATCTCACTTATCTGCAGCGTTTCCCGCTCGACAAGCTCAAGATCGACAAGAGCTTCGTGTCTGCGCTCGGCACGTCCTCCAATGGCGGAGTGATCATCCAGGCGATCGTCGCGCTCGGGCGGGCGCTCGGCCTCTCGGTGCTGGTCGAGGGCGTCGAAACCGAGCAGCAACGCGTGCTGCTGCGGCTCGCCGGTTGCGACGAGATGCAGGGGTTTCTGTTCGCCCGTCCGGCGCCGGCCAAGGCCATCGACCGGCTGCTGGGGCAGGGGAAATCCGCTGATCGCGGCCGCATGTCTCCGCCGCCGCCGCTACCGACCGCGACGCTGACAGCGTGACCTTGAGCATATAGAGTCTTCTCCGATCTGCCGGAGACCTCGTTATGATCCCCAATGCCTGGGCGGGCTTCGATTTCGGCCTCGGGCCCGACGTCGAGATGCTGCGCAAGTCGGTGCACGATTTCGCGCAGGACCGCATCGCGCCGCGCGCCGACGCCATCGACCGCGACAATACGTTCCCGCGCGACCTGTGGCCGGAGATGGGCGCGCTCGGCCTGCACGGCATTACGGTGGAAGAGGAATACGGCGGCTCAGGGCTCGGCTATCTCGAGCACTGTGTGGCGATGGAGGAAATCTCGCGCGCATCCGCCGCGGTCGGCCTGTCCTATGGCGCGCATTCCAATCTCTGCGTCAATCAGTTGCGCCGCAACGGCAATGCCGAGCAGAAAAAGAAATACCTGCCAAAGCTGATCTCGGGCGAGCATGTCGGCGCACTGGCCATGTCGGAGCCGGGCGCCGGCTCCGACGTGGTGTCGATGCGCACCCGCGCCGACAAAAAGGGCGACCGCTATATTCTCAACGGTTCGAAAATGTGGATCACCAACGGCCCGGTCGCAGACACGCTGGTGGTCTATGCCAAGACCGACCGCACCGCCGGCGCGCGCGGCATTACCGCTTTCGTCGTCGAGAAAGGGATGGCGGGCTTCGCCCCGGCGCCGAAGCTCGACAAACTCGGCATGCGTGGCTCCGACACCTCGGAACTGGTCTTCACCGACTGTGCGGTGCCGGAGGAGAATGTGCTCGGCGCGGTCGGCAACGGCGTCAACGTGCTGATGTCCGGCCTCGACTACGAGCGCGTGGTATTAGCCGCCGGCCCCTTGGGCATCATGCAGGCCTGCATGGACGTGGTGATCCCCTACGTGCACGAGCGCCAGCAGTTCGGCCAGGCGATCGGGCGCTTCCAATTGGTGCAGGCCAAGCTCGCCGACATGTACGTGACGATGAATGCCGCCAAGTCCTACGTGTACACGGTGGCCAAGGCCTGCGACGACGGCCGCACCACCCGCGAGGACGCCGCCGGCGCCATTCTCTATGCCGCCGAGCGCGCCACCTGGATGGCGCTAGAAGCCATCCAATGCCTCGGCGGCAACGGTTATATCAACGATTTCCCCTGCGGCCGCCTGTTGCGCGATGCGAAGCTCTACGAGATTGGCGCGGGGACGAGCGAGATCCGCCGCATGCTGATCGGGCGGGAGATTTTCGAAAAGACACGATAAAGTTGATATTGACAGTCATGACTAGGCATGTCATATACCATATTAACATCTGTTGGTTATGGAGATGACCATGCTAAACATCCCACAAATGTCGAAATTGACCAGCGGGCTAACTTCAAAATCGGAAAAAATGCGCACGCTAGCTAAGGCCGGCTACAGCCGCGGCGATATCGCTCGATATCTCGGAACAAGTTATCAATTCGTCCGCAACGTCCTCGTGCGCGAGGATGCTCGCGTAGCCGCGCTCACGAAAGTGTCGGATGCGCCGTTGGTCACTTCGGGGCGAAATTCGAACCGTGCTCAGATCGGTTCGTCGGGCCAAATTATAATACCGGACGCCGTCATAAAAGCTCTCAGTCTGAAAGAAGGGGACGTGCTTATTGTAACCGCCGAAGATGACGAAATTCGCCTGATGACCATTCCGACCGCAGTGCGCAAAGCTCAGGCTATCGTGCGGCAGTATGTTCCCGCAGGAGTTAGTCTTGTTGATGAACTGTTGGAAGATCGCCGGCGTGAGGTTGAGCGTGAGCAAAGCGAATGAGTGGCGTCGTGCTCGATTCCTCCGCGGTGCTCGCTGTTATCAATGCGGAGCCGGGCGCCGAGCGGGTTATTGACGTTCTTGATGGGGCGCTGCTTTCCGCTGTGAACCATGCGGAAGTCGTAACGAAGTTGACCGAACGCGGCGTCAATCGCGAATTGGCAAGGTCGACGGTGCTGAAAATTGGCGTGCAGGTCATCGACTTCGGAATTGATCTCGCGGATCGTACAGGCGATCTCCGGCGAGACACTTGCCATCTTGGATTGTCACTTGCCGATCGCGCATGTTTGGCGCTCGCGGAGCGGGAGCGCGTCCCGGTCCTGACCGCGGATCGCAAATGGGCCAAGGTCGGTCTCGGAATCGATGTCCGCCTCATTCGCTAGGCCATTGACCTAGTCGGCCATCGGCCGATGGGTCGGCTGTTAACTTCTCCACGCCGCGAATCAGCTAGGCCTCCAGCCGATACCACTAGCGATGGGGATAGTCATGATGCGGGTGCGGTTGAAAGCGGACGGACGGATCGTCGAGATCATGCCCGACGGCAGCGAGAAGACTCTCGACTACAGCAATCCGGCCTTGTTTGCGCGCCATGTGCGCGCGCGTTGCGGGCTGACACAGGCGGCGTTTGCCGAAAAGATCGAAGTACCGATCGAAACCGTGCGCAATTGGGAGCAAGGCAAGCGCAACCCGCGCGGCCCGGCGCGCGCGCTACTCAAGCTGATCAACAATGCGCCGGCCGCGGCCTTCGCAGCTTTAGCCTCGCGGCGGGGCTGATCGCCTATTCGGCGGCAGCTGGGACCCGCTCGCGCGGCGCCGGGCGCGCCAGCCGCATCAGCAGGAACATCGCGAACAGCGTCGCGATATAGGTCATCAGCTGCATTTCGGTCGGCCGTTCGGTGTAGCCGATCAGCGTATGCAGCAGTTTGCCGAACAGGCTGCCGTCCGACAGCAGCCAGGACGTATCCCAGACGGTGCGGTCGAGCGCCACCACCACGCCGGCGTTGTTGAGGAACTGTACCGCTTGCGCCGCCATGCCGGCGGCCAAGAGCGCGATCAACCAGCTCGTCACCGAGAAAATGTAGCGGCTCGGGATCGCCAGTAGTCCGAAATAAGTGAGCGCGGTGAAGGCGGCGCCGGCGGCGACGCCGAGCAGGCCGCCCACCAGCAGGGCCGAGCCCGGGGTGCCTGAGGCGAAAATTCCATAGAGGAACAACACGACTTCCGAGCCTTCGCGCAGCACCGCCACCCCGACCACGATGGCGAGCGCGGTCAGCGGCTTGGCGCCTTCGCTCACCGCGTGGCCGATGGTGCGCATCTCCTCGGCAATCTCGCGGCCGTGGCGCGCCATCCAGGCGTTGTGCCACATCAGCATGACCACGGCGATGCCGAGCACGCTGGCATTGAACAGCTCCTGTCCGGCGCCTTCGAAGGCCTGCGAGATCGCGCTGGCGAATACGGCGACTAAGCCGGCGCCGAGCAGGCCGCCCAAGATGCCGAAACCGATCCAGCGCCCGCGGGTGGGCACGCCGCGCGTCGCCGCCATCACGATGCCGACGATCAAGCCGGCTTCGATGACTTCGCGGAAAACAATGACAAGGGCGCCGAGCATGGGGATCAGTCCGCAGCCTTCAGGCCAGTGGCGTCTCGCATTCGCTGCGTATCCATAGTGCGATCGAGGCCTCACAAAAGCATTAAGAGCGGTTGTTGCAAGTACATTTTTTCACTCTTGAATTATTCCAATGTGAGAAGCCGAGATAAAAGCTTATGCTGGCAAGTATTGTCGTGAATTGACCAAAAGCAAAAAAATTGAGTTCCTGCGCCGGCCGGCCGTCAAGCGACGCGGTTTCTCATGCGGGTCCCGAGCCAGCCCGGTTGGCAGCGCCGCGATGACCGGGCATTCTGCGCCACCTTATTCCAGCCGCTGGCAAGGAGATTGTAATGCAAGTCGTTGAAGCTCATGGCGCCCCTATTCCCCAGATCGGTTTTGGTACCATGACATTGAAGGGGGACGTCTGCGTGCAGGCAGTCAAGACTGCCCTGCAGATGGGCTACCGCCATATCGATACCGCGTGGTTTTATGGAAACGAAAAGGAGGTCGGCGGGGGTCTGCGCCAGTCGGACGTCAAGCGCGAGGACATTTTCCTCTGCACCAAAGTGCGCGAGACACACCTGGAGCCGGAAAAGTTCCGTCAGTCGCTCGACGAAAGCCTTGCCAACCTGCAGCTGCCCTCTGTCGATCTCCTGTTGATCCACTGGAACAACAAGGACATCCCGTTCAAGACTTCGATCGGCGCGCTGTGCAAGGCCAAGAAGGACGGCTTTGCCAAACATGTAGGCGTCGCCAACTTCACCGCCAAAATGCTGGACGAGGCCTGGGCCGTGACCACGGAGCCGCTGGTCTGCAATCAGATCGAGGTGCATCCCTTCATCAACCAGGACAAGGTTCTGGCGGCGAGCAAGAAGCACGGCATGGCAGTGGTCGCCTATGTGCCGATCGCGCGCGGCAAGGTGCCGGGTGTCGAAGTGCTGGAAAAGCTCGGCAAGGCGCATGGCAAGAGCGCCGCGCAGATTTCCCTGCGCTACCTGGTCCAACTTGGCTGCGTCCCGATTCCGCGCACCGCCAATCCAGCGCACATGAAAGAGAACATGGACGTGTTCAACTTCGCGCTCAGCGACGCGGAGATGGCTGAGCTCAAGAAGCTCAACGCCGCCAACATGCGCGTCGTCAACCCGCCGCACGCGCCCGTGTGGGATACGCCGTAATGCGCGCCGCCGCCGTCATCTTTCTCTTGGTGATGATGGCGGCGGCCGCTGCCGCCGCGCCGAGCAATCATCAAGCCTCCGACGATTTCAAGGCGCTGCAGGATTGCATCAAGACCGCCGCCCCGGCGGGCAAGCCGATGGAGGCGGCGGAAAGCTGCATCGGCACACTTTCGGGGCCGTGCCTTGATGACGACAAAACGAAATCGACCGCCGACATGAATGCCTGCAACGAGCGCGAGCGGGCGGTGTGGGATGACATCTTGAACGAGAGCTACCGGCGGCTGCGCGCCAAGCTCGACGCCGACCAGCAAGGCAAGCTGCGCGACATGCAGCGCGCCTGGATTGTCTCGCGCGACGCCACCTGCCACTTTTATTGGGACTATTATCAGGGCACTATGGCGAGCCCGATGAACTCATCTTGCGTGAACCGGGAAACCGCGCGGCGGGCGCTGTTCCTGCTGGACTTCGCGTTAGACGCCGAAAACAAATGATGGGCTGAATGCCGACGCATACGGTCGAGGCCAAAGGTTTCAAGCTTCCGCTGGTCGGTCTCGGCACCTGGACGCTGCAAGGCCGCGACTGCACGCGCCTGGTCGAGCAGGCGATCCGCGTCGGCTATCGCCACATCGACACCGCGCAGATGTACAACAACGAGCGCGCGGTAGGCGATGGCGTGCGCGCCTCCGGCAAGCGCAACGAAGTTGTCGTCGTCACCAAGGTGCAGCCGACGCTTCTGGCGCCGCACGATCTCGAGCGCTCGGTGAAGGAGAGCTTGGGCCATCTGCGCCTCGAAGTCATCGACCTGTTGCTGATCCACTGGCCCAATCCACGCGTGCCGCTGTCGGAGACGCTCGGCGCCATGGCCAAGATGAAACGCGAGGGCCATGTGCGGGCCATCGGGGTGTCGAACTTCACCGTGGCGCTGCTCGACGAGGCGTGCCGGGTATCGAGCGAACCGCTGGTCTGCAATCAGGTTGAGTGCCATCCCTATCTCGATCAGGACAAGGTGATCGCGGCCTGCCGCAAGCACGGCATGGCGATGGTGGCCTACAGCCCGATCGCGCGCGGGCGGGCGAGGGGCGACGAACTGCTCGCGCGCATCGGCGAAACACACAACAAGACGGCGGCGCAGGTTTGCCTGCGCTGGCTCACCCAGCAGGGCATCGCGGTGGTGCCGCGCACCAGCAAAGTCCTGCGGTTGGAGGAGAACTTCGCGATCTTCGATTTCGAATTGACGGACGTCGAGATGAAGGAGATCGCCGGGCTTGCCCGCCCCGGCGGCCGCATCGTCGACTGGACCTATTCGCCGAAGTGGGATTAACCCACGCCTGTCATCACCGGCACAAGCCCGGCTACGACAGCTAAATAATGGCCATGACCATCGAAAACGACACCGCTCTCGTCCTGTTCTCCGGCGGTCAGGATTCCACCGTCTGCCTGGCCTGGGCGCTGGAGCGTTTTGCGCGAGTGGAGACCGTAGGCTTCGACTACGGCCAGCGCCATGCGGTGGAACTCGCAGTTCGCCCGCGCCTGCGCGAGCGCCTGGCAGCCCTCAAGCCCGATTGGAAAACGCGGCTCGGCGAGGACCACGTCATCAAGCTCGATGCGCTCGCCGCCATTTCCGACAGCGCGCTCACCCGCGAAACGACCATCGAACTCGGCGACAACGGCCTGCCGACCACCTTCGTGCCCGGCCGCAACCTGATCTTCTTCAGTTTTGCCGGCGCGCTCGCCTATCGCCGCGGCGCGCGCCACCTCGTCGCCGGTATGTGCGAGACGGATTATTCCGGCTATCCGGACTGCCGCGACGACACCGTCAAGGCGATGCAGGTGGCGCTCGGCTTGGGGCTGGACAAACGCGTCACCATCCACACCCCGCTGATGTGGATCGACAAGGCCTCAACCTTCGCGCTGGCCGAAGAAATCGCCGGGCAGCCATTCCTCGACCTCGTTGTCGAGGACACCCATAGCTGCTACTTGGGCGACCGCGCGCAGCGCCACGATTGGGGCTACGGCTGCGGGGAATGCCCGGCCTGCCAGTTGCGGGCGCAAGGATTTGCGGCGTTCATGAGCCGCCGAAGAACAAAGTGAAAATGAACGCGATGGAAAAACAGAAGAACATCGAAGGCGGCATATTTCTGGTCTTGTTCTGCCTGACCATCCCGCTGGCCAATTGGATGATCGGCCACGTCGGCGCGGTTTGTCAGCCCAATGGTCCTTGCCTGCTACCGGTCGCGCCACATCTCATGGCGCCGTCCGGTGTGCTGATGATCGGCATTGCTCTGGTTCTTCGCGACCTCGTTCAGCGCCGCTTGGGCGTCGAATTCGGCCTTGCCGCGATCATCGCTGGGGCTGCCATTTCCGCCTTGCTTGCGCCGCCTTCGCTGGTGCTCGCCTCGGCGGCGGCATTCCTGTTGTCGGAATTCGCCGATTTCGCGGTCTATACGCCGCTCGCCCGCCGCCGCCTTGTTCTGGCGGTTCTCGCCTCAAGTCTGATCGGTCTTGTGGTCGACTCCATCGTGTTCCTGTGGCTCGCCTTCGGCTCGCTCGACTTCCTGGCCGGCCAGATCGTCGGCAAGCTCTGGATGGTGCTGCTGGCGACCCCATTCGTTGCCTATCTTCGTCGCCGCGATGAGCGGCTCGGCCTGAAACCCGCTTGAGGATCCTATGACCGCCACGCTCGAAGCGCTGCGCCACATCACCACCGGCACCATCACCACCATGCTGCTGAAGAAGGGCATCCGCCGCTCCTGGATGGCGGGCGCCATGCCGTTTGGCTTTTCCGGCAAACGGGTGGCGGGCCCCGCCTTCACCTTGCGTTTCGTGCCGGTGCGCGAGGATCTGGCGACGCCGGAAAGCTGGTCGAAGCCGATCTCCACCCGGTCGGCGATCGAAGCCATGCCGGAAAACTGCATCGTCGTGGCCGACGCCATAGGTGTCACCGGCGCGGGCATTTTCGGCGATATCTTGTGCATGCGCATGGTCAAGCGCGGCGTGTCGGCGCTGATCACCGACGGCGTGATGCGCGACAAACACGGCGTCATCGCTACCGGTCTGCCGGTCTGGTGCGCGGGCGTTGCGGCGCCTGCCTCGGTCAATCAGCTCACTTTCGTCGGCTGGAACGAGCCGATCGGCTGCGGCGGCTGCGCGATCTTCCCGGACGACATTATCGTCGCCGACGATGACGGCGCGGTGGTTATCCCGGCCGCGCTCGCCGATTTCGTCGCCAGCGAAGGCGGCGAGCACGAGCTCATGGAAACGTGGCTGGTGCAGGAGATAGAGAAGGGCGCCAAGCTGCCCGGCCTCTATCCGCCGAACGACGAGAACAAAAAGCGATACGAGGACTGGAAAAAATCGCGCTAGTCGCCAAGAGCCCGCGTCGCCGGGCTGTTCATAAATCTGTGATATTCTTTTTTGGTATGGGCGATTCGCAGCCCGGGTTTGCGTTCGCGTGCTCGTGCGTCGTCGCGGTCACGCGATACCACCCAAGAGGGCTGCCCATGGCTTTGCACGTCCATCCCACGCGTCCGGATTCGCCGGATGAACCGGCTGCTGACCGGCTTGCCTCGCTTTATCCCGATTGGAGCGAGCACATCGTCACTGTCGTCGCCGCGAGCTTGGCGGTATTGGTCGTGGCGCTGATCGCTGTTGTTATGGGGATGGCGTAACGTTCTTGCCGGCGCGCGGCCGGCGTTTCAGGCGCAGGCCGCCGCCGCGTCCGAAGCGATCGAAGAAATTTCTGCGCAGCCCGCGCATGATCCATTCCACGACGCGGACAAATCCGCGCGCGGGTTTGGCCGCGAGCGCGTGATGGCCACTGCCATGCTGTGGCGACGGCGCGGCCAAGAGCCCACGCGCCTGCATGAAGGACCAGACCAACGGCGCGCTCCGCCGCAGCGCCGCGTCGCCTTCTTCGTGTAGAAATTCCGCCAGCAGCACGGGCGGCGGCGCGAACACTTCCGGCATCGTGTCCGACAACACGCGGTCGCCCAAGACGTTCCAGCGCGAGGCGCCGCCCATGACCGGCGAGCGCATGGCAAAGACCACCTTGCCGATGCGGCTTTCGCGGATCGCGTAGCTGCAAAAAACGCACGGCTCCATGTTCGCGTAGATGGTGCAGTCAGAAAGATCCGTGCTGCCGAGCGCCTCCTGCGCCATGCAGATCGCCACCATTTCGGCATGGCGGGTGACGTCGCGGTCCTGTGCAACTTTGTTGGTAGTCTCGGCCACGATTTCGCCGTCGCGCACGACGACAGCGGCGTAGGGATATTCGCTCTGATCGGCCGATTTAGCCGCTAGCGCAAAGCAGTGCCGCATCATGTATTCGTCGGCGATCTGTGCGTCGATTTTGAGCATGCGCGCCGCCCGTCAGGCCGCCGGCGGCGTTTGCGAAAACGCCAGGCGTGCATCGGAGGCGAATTGCCGGCGCCACATCACTATCACAATGCCGGTGGTGGTGAGCGCCAGCGGAAGTGGCCCTAGGAACCAGCCGAGATAGCCGAGCGCGAAAAAGAAACCGCGCTGGCCGCGGTTGAAATGGCGGCCGGCGTCGGCGCACAGCTTTGCGGCGCGATGCGCGAAGTCTTGCGCCGCCGCGCTGTCTTTTTCCGCCGGTGGCGGCGCCGCGCCGACCATGATGGCGAAATAGTTGTACAGCCGGTACGACCATGCGAATTTGAAGAAAGCGTAGACGAAGATGATGGCGAGCCCCATCATCTTCACCTCCCACATTTCCTGCGATTGCGCGACGCCGAACGGCAGCGCCGCGACCAGGGTCAATATCTGGTCGGCCGAACGCAGCAGCGTCAGCGTTCCGCCGATGGCGATCAAGCTGGTGGACGCGAAGAACGCAGTGCCGTTCTGCAACGCGGCGGTGACCTGGGCGTCGACCATTCGCATATCGCGCGCCAGCAGGCGCTCCATCCATTCGTTGCGATAGAGGTTCATCAGCGCGTTGAGGCCGCTGCGGCCCTTGGCGGTCTTCTCGATCAGCAGCGAATAGCCGATCCAGGCGCCGATAAACCAGGAGAAGGCCAGCAGATCGAGGAAGGTGAAAGCCGCCATAGCCACAAATCCCCCGCACGATGCATTAGATCGTGCTCCCCAAGTGCTATGGTGCCCTCTCTCGCCACGCGCTTCAACCGCCGGCTTGAGCGGCCGCCCGGGGTCTGCCACCATCGGCGGAGAAGGAGACTTCCATGCCGCAAGCCATCACCACCGGATACCGCGCCCTCGTGGACGCCGCCAACAGCGAAGTCGAGACGCTGCCCACGGAGGAGGCGATCAAGCTGGTCGGTCGTGACGACACGGTGCTGGTCGATATCCGCGACATCCGCGAACTGGCGCGCGACGGCAAGGTTCCCGGGGCCATGCATTGCCCGCGCGGCATGCTGGAATTCTGGATCGATCCGCAGAGCCCTTATCACAAGCCGCTGTTCGCCCAGGACAAGAAATTCGTGTTTTTCTGCGCCGGCGGGCTGCGCTCGGCGCTGGCCGCGCAGACCGCCCAGCGCATGGGCCTCAAGCCGGTCGCCCATATCAAAGGCGGTTTCGGCGCCTGGAAGAAGCTCGGCGGTCCGGTCGAGGAGCCGGAGATGGCGCCGGGCGAGACGAAGACGGCGTGAGCGGACCGAAGACGAAGCCATGGCGCTGACGCTGATCATCGGCAACAAGAATTATTCTTCCTGGTCGCTGCGGCCGTGGCTCGCCATGAAGATGGCAGGCATTCCGTTCGAGGAAAAGGTGATTCCGCTCTACGAGCCGGGCAGCCGCGAGCAGATCTTGAAATATTCGCCCGCCGGCAAGGTGCCGGTGCTGATCGACGGCGACCAGCGCATCTGGGAATCGCTCGCTATCCTGGAATACTTGGCCGAGAAATTTCCCGCAGCCCGCCTTTGGCCGGCGGAGGCCGACGCGCGCGGTCACGCCCGCGCGGTGGCGACCGAAATGCATGCCGGCTTCCAGGCGCTGCGCAAGAATTGCCCTATGAACTTGTGGCTGCCGCCGAAAAAGCGGCCGCAGCCCGACGAGGTCATGGATAATGTGCGGCGGATCGACGCGCTTTGGAGCGAATGCCGCGCGCGCTTCGGGCGGGGTGGGGCGTTCCTGTTCGGCGCGTTCGGTGCGGCGGACGCGATGTATGCGCCGGTCGCCTCACGCTTGCGTAGCTACGGCCTCACGGTGAGCGAGGTTTCGCAGCGCTATATCGATGCCGTTCTGGCGCTGCCGGCCTTTGTCGAGTGGCGTACCGCCGGGCTGAAGGAGCCCTGGGTGATGCAGGGCAACGAGCCGGATTGGCCGCTGGTGCGCGGCGTCTAGTTTTCACAATTACAAAACTTCCGCCGTCCCCAATTTTGTCAAGATTGTGAGCGACATCTCCTAGGTCACGTACACGGCCCTGTGCCGTGTTTCCAATTCGGGGGCGGCGTTGCGGCGGGGACCTCTCGTGGGGAGGCCCCGGAGGGAGTCGCTCGCCATGCCGATACGTTTTCTCGCACTCATCGTTTCATTGTTCGCGCTTTGCGCGCCCGCCTTTGCCGCCGACGCCAATCACGACATCAAGGGCCTCTATCTGCTGACCGACTATCCGGCGGTCACGGTGCAGCCCGGCACCACGTCGACGGTCAATTTGAAACTGCGCAACTACGCGCTGGTGCCCGAGCGGCTCGCGCTGTCGGTTTCGGGCGTGCCGCAGGGCTGGACTGCGACGCTGCTCGGCGGCGGCCAGCCGATCGCGGCGGCCATGCCGGCAACCGACGATAGCGTTTCGCTCGATCTGCGACTCGATGTGCCGAAGGATGCCAAGATCGGCACCCACACGCTGACGGTTAGCGCCGACGGCGGCGCGTCGCATGTGACGCTGCCGGTGGCGGTCACGCTCGCCAAGGAATTGCCGGCCAAGCTGACGCTCTCACCGCAATTGCCGGAACTGCGCGGATCCTCGCGCTCGAGCTTCGAATACACGATGACAATCAAGAACGACAGTGGCAAAAAGCTGCTGGTCAGTCTTGCCGCCGATGCGCCGAAGAATTTCGATACATCGTTCACCGAGGCCTATGGCACGCAGCAGCTCACCGCGATCCCGGTCGATGCCGGCAAGACCAAGGACGTCAAGTTGAAGGTGACGCCGCCCGACAGCGTCGATGCCGGGCACTATCCGGTGACCGCGCACATCGCCGCCGAAGATGCGCGCGCAACCGCCAAGGTCGCGCTCGACATCACCGGCGAGCCCAAGCTCTCGCTCGCCGGCCGGCAAGGTCTGCTCAGCGCCCGCGCCACCGCCGGCAAGGAGAGTTCGGTCCCGCTCGATGTGACCAATACCGGCACCGCGCCAGCCGAGAATATCCAATTGTCGGCCAATGCCCCGACCGGCTGGAAGATCGCCTTCGAGCCGAAGAGCATCGACCGCATCGCGCCCAACGAGCACAAGGAGGTGCAGGCGCTGATCAGTCCGCCCGGCAAGGCGATCGCCGGCGACTACGTCACGACGCTGACCGCCGCCACCCGCGGCGAGACCGGCACGGCGAATTTCCGCGTTACCGTGACCACTTCGACGGTCTGGGGAGTTGCCGGCATCGGCATCATCGGCGCCGCGCTGCTGATCATGGTCGGCGCCGTCGCACGGTTCGGCCGGCGATGAACACAACCACCATTAAGGCCAATGTGATTGAAGCATCGGGCCTCACCAAGCGTTACGGCGCCGCGTATGCCGTGAACGGGGCGACGTTTGACGTCGCCGCCGGCGAAATCTTCGGTCTGCTCGGCCCCAACGGTGCTGGTAAGACCACCACCATCCTGATGCTGCTGGGCTTAAGCGACATCAGCGCCGGGCAGGCGCGCGTTTTCGGCCACGACCCGATGCGCGAGCCACTCGATGTGAAGCGGCGCGTGGGCTACCTGCCGGACTCGGTCGGCTTCTACGATCAGCTCACCGCGGCGGAAAACCTGCACTACACCGCGCGGCTGATGGGCCTCGATTCCATCACGCGCCAAAAGCGCATCACCGCCGCGCTTGCCCGCGTCGGCCTGTCGGCGGTCGCCAACAAGAAAGTCGCCACCTTCTCGCGCGGCATGCGCCAGCGCTTGGGTCTTGCGGAAATCGTTATGAAAGACGCGCGCGTCGCCATTCTCGACGAGCCGACCAACGGGCTCGACCCGCAGGCCAGCGCCGAACTGCTCGAGCTGATCCGTTCGCTAAAAGAGCAGGGCGTGAGCATTCTGCTCTCGTCGCATCTGCTCGACCGCGTGCAGAGTGTGTGCGACCGGGTCGCTCTGTTCAACGCCGGCCGTATCGTGCTGATGGGTACCGTCAACGAACTCGGGCGCCAGGTACTGGGCGGCGGCTATGCCGTCGAGGTCGAAGCCGACGGCGGCGACGGCATCGCTAGGCGCCTGTCGGCGCTGCCGGGCGTGCGCAGCGTCGTAGAGCCCGGCCCCGGCCGTTTCCGCATGACCTGTGACAGCGATCTGCGCGCGGAAGCCGCCAGCGCGGTGGTGGCCGCCGGCGGACGGCTCAAGCAACTGTCTCTCGACCAGCCCAGTCTCGAAACCATCTACACGCGCTATTTCCAGAACGCACAGGAGGGCCGTCATGCGGCGTGAAGGCTCGGCCCTCCAGGGCCTCGGCGTGGTGACCCTGAAAGAATTGTCGGATCACCTCGTCAGCGCGCGCATGCGCGTGTTGGAATGGCTGGTGGTGCTGGTGGCGCTCGCCGCCGTCTTTGGCGCCATCCAGCAGATCCGCGCCGTCACCGCCGAAGACCCGTTCCTGTTCCTGCGGCTGTTCACCACCGCCCGCGAGCCGCTGCCGTCGTTTGTGGCGTTCCTCGGTTTCCTGGTGCCGCTTATGGCGATCGGGCTCGGTTTTGACGCGGTCAACGGCGAGCATAATCGGCGCACGCTGTCGCGCATTTTGTCGCAACCGATCTACCGCGATGCGCTATTGTTCGGAAAATTCCTCGCCGGGCTCGGCGTCATCACGATCAGCCTGGTTTGCCTGTGGCTGCTGGTGATCGGGCTCGGCCTCGTCATGCTGGGCGTGCCGCCGGGCGGCGAGGAGATGGCGCGCGCGCTGATCTTCCTCTTGGTGACCATCGTCTATGCCGGCGTGTGGCTGGCGTTGGCCATGTTGTTTTCGGTGATCTTCCGCTCGGCGGCGACCGCGGCGCTGGTGACGCTCGGCCTCTGGCTGTTCCTGTCGGTGATCTGGCCGGCACTGGCGCCGGCGATCGCCGAAGTCTTCGTGTCACCCGAACACCAGGCGACGTTCGTCACCACCGCGCAGATGCTGGCGCGGCTATCGCCATCGACGCTCTACGGCGAATGCGTGCTGGCGTTGCTCGATCCGACCACCCGTACGCTCGGGCCGGTCTATTTGAGCCAGCTCGAGGGCGCAGTTATGGGCGCGCCGCTGCCGCTGTGGGACAGCCTCATGGTGGCCTGGCCACAGATCGTCGGCCTGGCGGCGGCGAGCATCCTCTTGTTCGTCGGCGGCTATGTCGCCTTCCAGCGGCAAGAGGTGCGGGCGTGAGCCGGGCACCGTCTTCATGCAACAAGAGGTGAGGGCGTAGCTCAAGCCAAAACCTCGCGCCGGAGTTACGCCGGCGCGAGGTGTTTACACGCGAGCGTTGCGGCGATCTCAGTTCTTCGAGCCAGTGGTGCTGCTTGGGCGCGCCTGGCAGGTTTCACTTCCCTTGGCGGCCTTCTGGCATGCCGAGAGACTGGCGTATTGGCAATTCAGCGCGCCGCTGATGCCTTTGACGCAGAACTTGCCAGTACCGGTTGCGTGGATGGAGCTGCTGCCCATCGCGCCGCTCTTGTCCATCGACGAGCTCTGCGCGCTGGCGACGGAAATGCCGGCGATCAATGCCGCGACGGCGGCAAAAGTGGTCAACGTCTTCATGATTAGCCTCCTTGAGGGTGACATGCCGCGCGTGCGGCATGTTCCCACAACGAGCGCGCGAGACGCATGTTCCGGGAACCCGCGCGTCCTTGGAAGAATTTTCAGAATGCGGCAACAGCGTGGCGCGGTGGCGCGAGCGGGTACCTCCGCCTCAGGTTGTCATTGCGCCGCCGTGACCACGATCTCGACCAGATGCGGCGGTTCGAGAGCGACCCCGAGGCAGGCGCGCATGGGCGGATTGGCGCGATCGACCCACTCGTCCCAGGCCTTGTTCATCTCTTCCTTGCGCGCGATGTCGGCGATGTAGACGATCGCCGAGAGAATGCGGCTCTTGCCGGTGCCGGACATCGCCAGACTCTCATCGATGCGTTTGAGTGCGCGCTGCGTCTGCGCGAAGACGCTTGGCGGAGCGGGGTCCGGCGACACCGCGACGGTGAAGACGAGGCCGTTATGAATGACGGCGCGGCTGCGGGTCGGCGTCAAGCCGGGGAAACGGGTGATCATGGCGGGTACCTCGGGTCAAGGAGGGCGATACCCTAAACGTGCATAACGAAAAACCCGGCGCAAGCGCCGGGTTCTCCAATTGAGGTCGCGGGCCAATAGTTTAGTCGTCGACGGCTTCCTTGACCGCGTCCTTGAGGCCGCCGACGGTGTTCTGCACCTTGCCGGCGACCTGCTGCGCCTTGCCTTCGGTTTCGAGCTTGCTGTCGCCGGTCGCCTTGCCGGCGACTTCTTTCACTTTGCCCTTGGCCTGTTCGACCGAGCCTTCGATGCGATCTTTGTTCATGCTTGCCTCGTTTTGCGTGGCTCGTGCGACGGAACGGGATTGGTATCCCGAGCCGCTCGCCGTTCGTTACGCGTCCAGGATCGCGACGATCTCGTGCGTGCGCGGATTGATGACGAGAATCTCGTCGCCGACCAGAATATAGTCGTAGCCGCGCCATTCGGGATAAACGCCGACCACTTCCACCGGCAACGGATAGAAGTGCACGCTTTCCGGCACCCGGGTGCCGACGCGCACTGTCACGTTGAGATGTGCCGGCGCCACTTTGTGCTGGCGGATGATTGACGTGATCTTCGTGCTTTGCTCGGTCGACAGCTTGGCCGAACCGGCCGCTGCGCCCTGACCGGTGGTCGCGTTGTGCTCTTTCGCGGCGGATTCGTTCGACTTCGCCTTGAGATCGGTCGAATTCTGGGCGTGCGGCTCGGCGCGCTTGTTCATCTCCTCCGCGCCCTTTTTCAATTCATCGCTTTTTTTGACGTCGGTGTCTTTTTCCACTTGGCCCGCTACCGGCTCTTTCGGCGGCGCCTGTCCGGTCGTCTCCGGCGTCTTGCGCTCGGCTTTCAGCGCCGGGGCGATCTTCTGGGCCGGCGCGATCTTCTCGGCTGGCGCGTTTTGCTGCGCCGCTGGGGCGCGGCCGGGCGCTTCGTCGTTTTTCATGGTCTGCGCCGATGCGGCGCCGACGGTCAGCAGCAGCGTCGCTGCGACGGTCGATAATAGTCTTGCTTTTCTCATTAAATCCTCCTGTTGGCACCTCCCGACGTGCTTGACGTTGTGGCGTGCTCAAGATGAACGTCGCGGGGTCACGTCAGTTCCACAATCTTTGTTCTGCCGCAGTTTCCCCACCATTGCGTTCCGGATGCCGCCAAGGCACGCTTAATAGGAAAAACCGGGGAGGGAACGTTGGCGATTCTGTCATCCGCCATCGATACGAACGGCGCCGAGTTTCGCGGCAACGCCGAGAAAATGCGCGCGCTGACCGCGGAATTACAGGCGCGCCGCGCCGAGGCCGCCTTGGGCGGTTCGGAGAAGTCCCGCGAACGGCATATGGCCCGCGGCAAACTCTTGCCGCGCGACCGCGTGATGAACCTGATCGATCCTGGCTCGCCGTTTCTCGAACTGTCGCCGCTTGCCGCCTTCGGCATGTACGGCGGCGACGTGCACGCCGCCGGCATCATCACCGGCATCGGCCGAGTCGAAGGCCGCGAATGCATGATGGTGGCCAACGACGCCACCATCAAGGGCGGCAGTTATCATCCAATGACGGTGAAGAAGCACCTGCGCGCGCAGGAGATCGCGCGCGAAAACCGGCTGCCGTGCATCTATCTGGTGGACTCCGGCGGCGCCAATCTGCCAACGCAAACGGAAGTGTTCCCCGACCGCGAGCATTTCGGCCGCATCTTCTACAACCAGGCCAATCTGTCGGCTCTGCGCATTCCGCAGATCGCGGTGGTGATGGGTTCCTGCACCGCCGGCGGCGCTTACGTGCCGGCGATGTCGGACGAAACCATCATCGTCAAGAACCAGGGCACCATTTTCCTCGGCGGTCCGCCGCTGGTGAAGGCGGCGACCGGCGAGGTGGTGAGCGCCGAGGATCTCGGCGGCGGCGACCTGCACGCGCGCAAGTCGGGCGTCGTCGATCACCTGGCGCAGGACGACCATCACGCGCTGTCGCTTGCGCGCCGCATCGTCGCCAATCTCAACAGCCGCAAGAGCGTCGATATTCCGCTGAAAGCCTCGCGCGAGCCGGGGTTCGATACGTCTGATCTCGACGGCGTGGTGCCGGTCGACCTCAAAAAGCAATACGACGTGCGCGAGGTGATCGCGCGCCTGGTCGACGCCTCCGAATTCGACGAGTTCAAGCAGCTGTACGGCACCACCATCGTCACCGGCTTCGCGCATATCCACGGCATGCCGGTCGGCATCCTCGGCAACAACGGCATTCTGTTCTCGGAGAGCGCGCTCAAGGCGGCGCATTTCGTCGAGCTGTGCTGCCAGCGCCGCATTCCGCTGCTGTTCCTGCAGAACATCGTCGGCTTCATGGTAGGCAAGGACTACGAGGCCGGCGGCATCGCCAAGGATGGCGCCAAGATGGTGACGGCGGTCGCCTGCGCGCAGGTTCCGAAGATCACGCTGATCGTCGGTGGCTCCTACGGCGCCGGCAATTACGGCATGTGCGGGCGCGCCTACGGCCCGCGTTTTCTGTTCATGTGGCCGAACGCGCGCATCTCGGTGATGGGCGGCGAGCAGGCGGCCTCGGTGCTCGCCACCGTCAAGCGCGACAATATTGAGGCCGGCGGGCAGGCGTGGAGCGCGGACGAGGAGGAGGCGTTCAAGGCACCAATCCGCGCTCAGTACGAAACCGAAGGCAATCCCTATTACGCCACCGCGCGGCTGTGGGACGACGGCATCATCGCGCCAAGCGAAACGCGCCGCGTGCTGGCGCTGGCCTTCAGCGCGGCGCTCAATGCGCCGGTGCCGGAGACGAAGTTTGGGGTGTTTAGGATGTGAAAAGGTTCGGTGGTGTGGTCAATGACTTCAGATACAGCACTTGAAATGATTTGCCCGTCATGTGGTCGAACTTCCGGTTCGGGCGCTAATGGAGTCCAGACAGTCCGCCATTTAGACCAGGAGTGGTGTCGACGATGCGCCAAAGTACGAAAAATAGATGGTCGCGCTTTTGTCGCTCAGCCAAACCCTGGTCGAATGGTTACTGGATCGACATTTGACGAATTGGATAGCTGGCGTGATTGCTTCTCTGAGCAGCCCAAGCATCTAATTAAGGTCAGCGATGCAAAAAGAGAAATCCAGCGCGTTTGGAGTATGTGGGACGGGGACAAGGGTGCAGTTATGGCTATGTTCTTGTTCTTTGGTTGGTTGCAGCGCTATCGACCTTACTTCCTTACGTTTCGCGAAAAATACGATCCGTGGCAAACCGTTCATAGTTGGCTTATGGAAGCAGAACGCGATCAACAAGCTTAGGGTGAGCAAAGGCGCGAAACGCGCTGCACCTACGCGCTCAATCTCGGCCTCATGGTGAGGAGCGCTTGTGAAAGCGCGTCTCGAACCATGGGGCCGCCCCATCCTTCGAGACGACCGCTGCGCGGTCTCCTCAGGATCAGGCGGAGTGGCGTTTGGCTGCCCGGCTGCATAGGATTGCGTCATGACCTATGCCTCCGCCCTCATCGTCGGCGCCGGTTCCGGCCTCTCGGCTTCGCTCGCGCGCGCCTTCGGCAAAGCCGGTATGACGGTCGCGCTGGCCGCGCGGTCGGCCGCCAAGCTCAACGAGTTCGTCAAGGCGACTGGCGCCAAGGCCTTCAACTGCGACGCGGCCAAGCGCGACGAGGTCGAAAAACTGTTCGCCGATCTCGACGCGGCGCAAATGACGCCTGACGTCGTCGTCTACAACGCCAGCTACCGCACGCGCGGGCCGTTCATCGAACTCGATCCGGCCGAGGTCGCCAAGGCGATCGAGATCACGGCTTTCGGCGGCTTTCTGGTGGCGCAGGCGGCGGTCAAGCGGATGCTGCCGCGCAAGCAGGGCGCCATCCTGTTCACCGGCGCTTCGGCCAGTGTGAAGGGCTATGCGCAGTCGGCGCCTTTCGCGATGGGAAAATTCGCGCTGCGCGGCCTCGCCCAAAGCATGGCACGCGAACTCCATCCGCAGGGCATTCACGTCGCACATTTTGTCATCGACGGCGGCATCAGAAGCGCGCGCCGGCCGGCCGATGCGGACAGGCCAGACGCGCTGCTCGATCCCGACGCTATCGCCGCGAGTTATCTCAATGTGCTGCAGCAGCCGTGCAGCGCCTGGACGCAGGAGCTCGAACTGCGGCCATGGGTGGAGAAGTTCTAGCGCCCCAGCATGCCCAAGACGGTGTCCCAATTCACGAACGGCTGCCGCGGGCCGACCTTCAGCCTGCCGGTATCGTGGAGATAGGCCGAGCCAAGCGTCAGCGCGGCGCCGACAAAAATACCCAGAATGAATCTCGCGATTGTCTTCCCAGATAATCCCGGCGGGCCGGACCTCGCATTGACGCAGCTTAGCCCGAAATAGCTTCACCAGGGCCAGGCGGCGGCGATACCGGCCATTCGTAAATGTGTAACCATGATTGGCGGGGGCAAACCCGCCGGTGATACGGGCTGTTGCCGTCGCCGCTTGGCCGTCACGCGGCTGTGATTGGCCGATTCAGAAACGGTTTACCCGGGCCCCCTAGCTTTCCGAGTGTGGGGAGCGTTGCGTCATGATCACCTACGTCAATGGCTATGTGTGCACGACGTCGTGCGAGGCGGCCGCCGCACGCGCGGGCAAGGACCCCTTTGCGCCGCCCGGCACGCCGCCGGGGCAGTCCGACAAGGCCGACAAAGGCTCAGGTCTAGACAGCCAGCCGGCGACTGTCTTTGGCGGCTCACTGGCCAATCTCAACCCGACGAACGTGGTCACGCCGACCGGCGACACCTCGGCGCCCAGTCAACCGTCAGTGAACGTCCTGGCGTAAGACTGCCCGCGGTTGGCACGCGCGATTTCCGTATGTTAAATGCGGACCGCATGACAAATCCCGACGATCTTAAGCAACTCGCGCCCACCGGCAAATTGCGCGGCGGCGTGGTGGTTTCGCCGGCGGCCTCCGCCTTTTTCGCCATCAAGGACGGCAAGGGCGAGGTGCGCGGTGTCACCGTCGATCTGGTGTGCGCCTTCGCCGGCACGCTGAAGCTGCCGCTTGAGCTGCAGGTCTATGAGAATTCCGGCCAGGTGACGGACGCGGTGGCAAGCGGCGCCTGCGATCTCGCCTTCATGCCGCGCGATGCGACGCGCGAGGGCAAGGTCGATTTCGGCCCGGCCTATTATATCATCGGCAGCACCTATCTGGTGCCGACCGGCTCAAAAATCAAAACCATCGACGAGGTCAACCGGCCGGGCGTGCGCATCGTCGCCATCTCCAACACCACGACCGCGCGCAGCGCGCGGCGTACGGCGCCCAGTGCGTCCGTCGAGGAAGTGCCGAGCGTCGATCTGATGACCGAGATGGCGGCAAAGGGGCAGGGCGACGCCTTCGCGCTGTCGCATGACTCATTTGCGGGCCTGCTGCCCAAGCTGCCGGGCGCGCGCGTGCTGCCGGGCAACTTCCAGCAGACCGGCATCGCGGTCGCGGTGCCCAAGGGGCGTGCCGCCGCACTCAAGCTGGCGACCGGTCTGATCGAGGATGCGAAAAAATCCGGGCTGGTGCGGCGCGCGCTCGATGCCGCCGGATTCAAGGACGCCGAAGTCGCGCCGCCCGCGGGCTGATCGCTACGTGTGAAAGTAAGCTCGTCTAAATAGGTTACGGCGTCTCCGGCCGCTTCGGTTCGCTCGTTGAAGTCAACGCACTCAGCTGACCGGCAAGCTGCGCTTCCGTTTCCGCAAGTTGAAGATAGGTCAGCTCCAGCCTCATCAGCCGCTGGCGGCTTTCTTCATCGTGCGTCTGTTTCGCCAAATCGGCGCACCTTCTAGCCTGGTTTCTGAAGCGCTTGACGGTCATAGCGGCACCTCCGAACGTTCAGTAGGTGCATTGCAGCATTTTTTATCTCGCGTTGCAACAAAAATTCATACCGCCGTCACAATCGCGGCGGCGTCACATCGTCACGATCACGTTGCCGATGGTCCCGCGCTCGACCGCCTCATGGGCGGCGGCGATGTCGGCCAGCGCAAAGGTCGGGCCTATCCGGTTGATTAGGATGCCTTGCTCGAGCGCGCGGCCGATGGCGGCGACCGCGTGTTCGCGTTCACGGGTGTCGAGTTCGTAGACCAGGAAAAATTGCACGCGGATGGATTGGGTGAGGCAAAAATAGGCCGGCAGGTTCACCGTTGCCGCGCCGGTGCCGTAGACGATGACGCTGCCTTTGGGCCGTAACACAAAGGGTATGAGCTTGGCATTGGCGGCGAGATCCATTTCGATCACCGCATCGACACCGCGTTTGCCGGTAATCTCCATCACCCGCTCGCCGACGTCCTCGCGCTTGTAATCGATAGTGTGGTCGGCGCCGGCCCCGCGCGCCGCGGCGGCTTTTTCCGGCGAGGAGATGGTGGTGAGCACGTTTGCGCCCGCCGCTTTGGCGAACTGGATGGCATATTGGCTGACAGAGCCGGCGCCGCCGGCGACCAGCACCGTCGTGCCCTTGCCGGCGCCCGCGAGTGCGATGGCATGAATCGCGGTCATCGCCGGAATGCCTAAGCACGCGCCGGCCTCGAAGCTGACTTTGTCCGGCAGCTTCACGGCCTGCGCAGCGGGCAGCGCGATAAAGTCGGCAGCGGTGCCGAAGGCGCGCTTCCATTGCCCGTTCCAGATCCAAACCCTTTCGCCCAGGCGCGACTTGGCGACGCCGTCGCCGACCTGGTCGATCACACCGGCGCCGTCGCTGTGCGGAATGACTCGCGGCCAGGCGATCTTGCGGGTGGAGCCTTGGCGCGATTTGACATCGGAGGGGTTCACGCCGGAAGCGGCGAGCTTGACCCGCACCTCGCCGGGGCCGGCCTGCGGCGTCTCGACCTCACCGACGCGCAGCATCTCGCGTGCTGCACCGTTCTGCTCGTAATAGGCGGCGCGCATAAGCATAAACTGTCTCCCCGGCTGGACCCGCGACAATATCACCCGGCGGGCCGCCGAAATCCGGGTTTAAGCGTTAGCCGGCCATGACCATATATCCGGGCAAACAAGCCAAGAAGGAGGTTCGGCCATGCAATACCGTGTTTATAGCGGCCCGAAGGGCTCCGGTGACGTCAATGCAATCGCCAAGGAGCAGATGCTATTCAAGGAATTCGCCGCGCTCGACGAAGCCCTGTCATGGGCGCGTCATGTGGAACAGGGCGGACGTGTCCCGCTGTTGATCGAAGGTGACGACGGCACTCACATGGACCGCCGAGCGATCGGCGACGCGTTGCGCGTCGGCGAACGCGAGCGGGTTGGCCACTAGCACCAGCGCTAGCCCGCGAGTCTGGTCCACTCGGCGCGGGCGCGTCCGGTGAGATGGTTCCATTTGGTGCCGACCACGTCCCAGTTGACCAAAGGCCGTTGCGCGCTTGCCGGCGCGTCGGCGGCTGCAAGAGTGCTGTGGGAATCGTAAACATAGGCGCCGCCGACGGTCAAAACGCCGCCGAGAATGATCCCGATCAGGACTCGCATGACACTCCTCCCGTGTCTCCCGCTTCTGAACGCACTCGCGCCGCGCCTGTTCCATCGCTCACCGGGTAACATGATGCGACTATCGGGCTAGGTATGGCCATATTGGGCGGGCGGGCCTGGTCTCATTAACCAATCGGAAACTTTGTTGTAACTGATTGAAAATGCTAACATTATGACTTCAAAATCTTCGCACCGGAGCGAAATAAGCTGCTATATTGCGCAAATGAGCAGCCATTCGACGAAAACCGCCGGCCGGTCGTCCAAAACCGCCCGGCGCCCCGACAAGAAAAGCGCCAAGAGCGCCCGCACCGAGATAAAAAAGGCGGCGAAATCGGCCCGCCGTCCGGTCGGCAAATCCGCGCGGCCCGGCGCTGCCACGGCGATCCGCGCGCCCAGCATTGCGCCGAAGTCCGCGCCAAAGTCCGTGCGCAAGCCGGCGGACGCGATAATCCGTACGCCGAGCCCGCCGATGCAGCCGGCCGCGGCGCATGACATCAAAATCATGGCGCACAAGTATCAGGTCGGCGAGACGGTTTACTTCACCTCGCCAACGTTCGGCCGCGCCGCCGCCAGCGGCAGCTATACGGTGGTCAAGCTGCTGCCGTCGGAAGGCGACGATTACCAGTACCGCATCAAGAGTTCCGGCGAGGCGTTCGAGCGTGTCGCCAAGGAAAGCCAGCTCGACCGCGTCTAGCGCGCGGACGCGCGCGCTTTCCGCTCGATCTCGCCTTAACATCAATCTGGAACCCGAAGGGGACATTGAATGCGCAACGTTTTGCGGTTGGTCGCTTTGCTATTGCCGGTGATGCTGGCCTTGCCGGCCTCGGCAGAAACTTATCCGAGCCGCACCGTCCGCCTGATCGTGCCGTTCGGCGCGGGTGGGCCGGCCGACGTCTATGCCCGCATCCTCGCCAAGTATCTGTCCGAGGAGACCAAACAATCCTTCGTGGTCGAGGATCGCCCGGGCGCAGGCTCGCTGATCGGCACCGATGCGGTCGCGAAGTCGGCGCCTGACGGATACACGCTGCTGGTGATGTCGAATACGCACACCACCAACGAGTCGCTGATTCCGAAAAAGCCCTACGAGTTGATGCGCGACTTCGTGCCGGTGGCGACCATCAATTATTCCGACCTGCTGATGGTGGTGCATCCCTCGGTGCCGGCCAAGACGGTCGCCGAATTCATCGCGCTGGCCAAAAAAGAGCCGGGCAAGCTCAATTACGCCTCGTCCGGCCCGGGTACGCCCTATCACATGGCCGGCGAGCTGTTCAAAGCCATGAGCGGCACCGACATCGTGCATGTGCCGCACAAGGCCTCGGGCGATATGCGCAATAGCGTGCTGTCGGGCAACGTGCAGATGATGTTCGACGCCATCACCGTGATGTCGGAGCTGGCCAAGGCCGGCAAGGTACGTGCGCTTGCCACCACCGGTTTGAAGCGCAATCCGCTTACGCCAGATCTACCGACCGTCTCGGAGACGGTTCCTGGTTATGAGGCGACCATCTGGATTGGATTGATGGCGCCGAAGGGCACGCCCAAGGACGTCGTCACATTCCTCAACACAGCGATCAACAAGGTGATCCAACTGCCCGACGTGAAGGCCGCCTGGCTCAAGCAGGGCGCGATTCCCATGGTGAAGACACCGGCGGAATTTGAGACCTTCTTGCACCAGGACATCGAAAAGTGGGCCCATGTGGTAAAGGTGTCGGGGGCTCAAATCGGTAAATAGCCCGGCCGCCGGAGGCCTATGCCGACCATCGATGGCGCTGCGTTGAAGGAACTGTTGTCGAACCCGCCGGTGCTGGGCGCGCTGGCGGCATTGCTGGTCGTGCTCGTAGTTCTCGCCGTCATGCGGGCCAGCGTGGTGCGCCGGCTGCTGCTGGCAATCGTCGGGCTGGCAATCGTCGGTGTCGGAGTTTGGGCGATCCTCGACCGCATGGCGCAGGACGACCGCGCCGCGGAACGGCGCGCGCTGATGCAGCGCTTTGCCGACCTCTCCATCCAGGCGCTGGCGCCCGGCTCGACGCTTGCCTGTCTCGATGGCGCCGCCGGCGAGGCGGTGGAGAACGCCTGCGAGAAGATAGTGTTCTCTGGCCCGCAAGCGACCGCCGGCGCGGTCGCCTATATGGCGGCGCGGCTGACGCTGCTCTCCGACGGGCTCGCCTTTGCCCATAAGAGCGATCCGGATTTCGCTGCGTCGCTCGCCGGCCTGCGCCGCTCGATCGAACTCGACCGCTTCGGCTTTGCCGCCCACGTGCTGGCGGTGCGCGACGGCTGCACCGCCGAACAATGCGCCGTCTTCGCGCTGTTGAAGGACGCCGATGTGATCAAGGCCAATCTCAAGGCGCAGGTATTCGACCAATACGTCTCGCGCTACGCCGCCGACTGGAGTAAGTCCGCGCCGGTCGCCGAAAAGCAGACACCGGCGGTTCCGGTCGCCAGCGTTCCCGAGTTGCTCGCGCCGGCCAAGGCGCCGGTGCCGAGCCAGTACGAATTCCCGTCGGCGGCCTCGATCCCGCCGGTGAGCATCATGAATGCCGAGCCGAAATTGCCACCTGCGGCGGCCGATACCCAGGCCGCGCAGCCGCCGCAGCCCCCCCCCGCCGAGGTCAACGTGCGCGTGCCGCCGAAACGGCCGCAGGCCCAAAGGGAATAAGCGACTCCGCCGCCGGCACGCTAGCGCGCATGATCCCGAAAAGCGAAAACCGGTTTTCCGATAAGATCATGCGCAACGTAAATTAGACTGCTGACGCTGGGCCCATCCATGTTCAAATCTGTCCTGATCGCCAATCGCGGTGAGATCGCCTGTCGCATCACCCGCACCGCCAAGCGGCTGGGCCTGCGCACGATCGCGGTCTATTCCGACGCCGACGCGAACGCACTACATGTGCGGCTATGCGACGAGGCGCGCCGCATCGGTCCGCCACCGGCCGCCGACAGCTATCTGCGAATCGATGCGCTGATCGCCGCGGCCAAAATCGCACGCGCCGACTGCATCCACCCCGGCTACGGCTTCTTGTCGGAAAACGCCGATTTCGCGCAGGCCTGCATCGATGCCGGCATTGCTTTCATCGGTCCACCACCGGCGGCGATCCGCGCCATGGGCCTCAAGAGCAGCGCCAAGGCGCTGATGGAAAAAGCCGGCGTGCCGGTCGTGCCCGGCTATCATGGCGATAGGCAGGAACCGAAATTCCTCAAAGAAAAAGCTTACGAGATCGGCTGTCCGGTCTTGATCAAGGCGGTCGCCGGCGGCGGTGGCAAGGGCATGCGCCGCGTCGACCGCCATGCCGACTTTGAAGCCGCGCTCAGCGGCGCCATGCGCGAGGCGAAATCCGCCTTCGGTGACGAGCGCGTGCTGATCGAGAAATACGTCACCGCGCCGCGCCACATCGAGCTGCAGATCTTCGCCGACCGCCACGGCAATGCCATCCATCTCAACGAGCGCGACTGTTCGCTGCAGCGCCGGCATCAGAAGGTGATCGAGGAAACGCCCGCGCCCGGTATGAGCGCCGCGTTGCGCGCAAACATGGGCGAAGCCGCCATCGCCGCCGCCAAGGCAGCCGGTTACGAGGGTGCCGGCACCATCGAGTTCATCGCCGATGGGGCAGGCGGGCTGAAAAAAAACGGCTTCTGGTTCATGGAGATGAATACGCGGCTGCAGGTCGAGCATCCGGTGACCGAAGCGGTAACCGGCCTCGATCTGGTGGAATGGCAGTTCCGCATCGCCGCCGGCGAAAAGCTGCCGCTCAGCCAAGCGCAGGTGCCGCTCGATGGCCACGCGGTCGAGGCGCGGCTTTATGCCGAAGATCCCGAACGCGGTTTCCTGCCGTCGACCGGCAAACTGCTGGCGCTGCAATTCCCGCAAAGCGAGGACCTGCGCATCGACATCGGGGTCGAGGCCGGTAGCGACGTCACACCGTTCTACGATCCGATGATCGCCAAGCTAATCGCGCATGGCAAAAGCCGCGCCGAGGCGCTCGACCGGCTGGCGGGCGCGCTCGACCAGACCGTCGTCGTCGGCCCGCGCAGCAATGCCGGCTTTCTCGCCGCGCTGTGCCGCGCCGAGGAATTCCGCAAAGGCGACTTCGACACCGGGTTCATTGACCGTCATCTCGCCGCGCTCGGCGCCGTGCCGCAGGGCCTCGACCGCGCCGCCGCCGCGCTCGGCGCGCAGACTTTGGTGGAGCGCGAACGCGCGCGCATCGAGGCCGTGCGCGAGCCGGACGAGCCGCCTTCGCCGTGGGACGGCGGCGACGCCTTTCAACTGTCGGGCGCGCGCACCCTTGCGCTGCCGATCTTGGCCGAGGGCGAGGGCGTCGTGGCGCAGGTCGTGTACGGGTCGTGCGGCCCGGAAGTCACGATCGACACCGTTGCGCCCGCGGTTGATGCGATGACGGTCGCAGCCGGCGATGCCGTCTATGTGCTGCGCCACGGCCGCCAGACCAAGGTGAGCTTACGCGATCTGTCGCTCGACGAGGCTGGCGATGTGGGCGCCGGCGGGCTGGTGCGCGCACCCATGCACGGCAAGGTGCTCGGCATCTTGGTGGAGCAGGGCGAGCGCGTGGCGCGCGGCCAACGCCTCGCCATCATCGAGGCGATGAAGATGGAGCACACCCTGCATGCGCCGATTGACGGCACGATTGCCGAAATCGCGGTCGCCCAGGATGCGCAGGTCGCCGAAGGCGCCAAAGTGATGGTGATTGAACCGTTAGCCGCAAATTAAGGCCCGAATTAACGAAGCCGCAACCGGACTTACCGATAAATTCCTTTTTTGCGCCTCGATTTGGCCGCGAACGGCTGTTGCTTATCGCGCGTGGGGCGGCTGGCTTTAGTGAATGGGACCGATGAACCGAACGCTCGCTTTCGTCATCGCCGCGGCCTCTCTTGCCTTCAGCGCGCTCTCCGCCCAGGCGGCGGACATGCCGACCAAGGCTGAGCCAGTGCCTTTTGTGGACGTGCCGTTCAGCTGGACCGGCTTCTACGTCGGCGTCAACGGCGGTTACGGTTGGGGCCGATCGAGCTGGAGCGATCCGACCGTCGGCGCCAACTCCGGGCGGTTTAACACCCGCGGCGCACTGCTCGGTGGGCAACTCGGCTACAACTGGCAGCTCGGCAGCGTCGTGTTCGGCGTCGAGACCGATGCTGATTGGACGAATTTGACTGGCACCGGTATCGGCGGCGTTTGTCTCGCCGACGGCGGCGGCTCGTGCCAGACGAAACAGGATTGGTTCGGCACCACGCGCGGCCGCATCGGCTACGCTTTTGGCCGCTGGCTGCCTTATGTCACCGGCGGCGCCGCCTACGGCGACATCAAGGCCCTGCAATCAAACAGCACGAACACGACGGTCAATTTCGGCTGGACCGCGGGCGGCGGCCTTGAATATTCCATCGACCACAATTGGAGCGCCAAGATCGAGTATCTGCATCTCGATCTCGGCACCTCGGGTTTCTTCAGCGCGGCAAACGGCGTATCCACCTTGTCGGTGCCGGCGAAAGACAATCTCGTTCGCGCCGGTATCAATTATCACTGGTGATTTGCGTCAGGCCATGTGCGGCCCCGGTCCGCCGGCCGCCTCCAGGACGGCCGCGCGCCATTCGCGCTTGATCGGCAGGATCGGCGGCATCGGCGCGACATCGGGCTCCGCCGTCGGCGTCGCGATCGATTCGATGTTTTCGGTCTGCGAGCCGCGCCGCATGAACATATTATAGATCAGCCATTGCGCGCGATGGCGCTTGCCGAGCCAAGGGAAGCGGTCGGCGATCGAGGATTTCGAATAGAAGTTTCCGTAGGCGCGGCTTTGCCCGAGGCGCAGCTCGTCGCCCGACATTTGCGCCGGCCGGTAGACGACGTGGCCTTGGTCGTACATCGTCCAGTCGAAGGAAACGATGCGGTTTTCCTTCTTCATCTCGTACCACGTCAGCGTGCCGGGGTAGGGGGTTAGCGTCGAATAGGCGCAGGCGTCGTAATCGGCGGCGATGTTAAACCTGACGGTCTCGTCGAACACCGAGGTGTCGTCGCCGTCGAAGCCGAACATGAACAGGCCGAACACCATGATGCCGTAGGAGTGCACTTTCTCCACCAGCGCGGCGAAAGTCTCCGGTCGGTTGACGTGCTTGTGCACACTCTTGAGCGTCGCGCGCGAGATCGATTCAAAGCCGATGCTCAACAACGTGCAACCGCTTTCGGCGGCGAGTTCGAGCATGCGGTCGTCCTGCGCGAGCTTGGAGGTTACGCCGGCCTGCCACTTTATGCCGCGGCCCTTGAGCGCGCGCATGACTTCCTTGGGACGATCCGGCGTGCCGAAAAAGTCGGCGTCGTTGATCGAAATAGTGCGCGCGCCGCAACTCTCCATCTCGTTGATCACCTCGTCAACCGGCCGGTAGCGGAATTTCAACCCGTTCATCAGCGGCTCGGCGCAGAAGGTGCAGCCCTGGTGACAGCCGCGCGAGGTCTGCACGAAGGTCTTGTTCACATAGCGGTGCTTTTTGAGCAGGTCGTAGCGCGGCATCGGCACGCCGACCATCGGATGCAATTTGTCCGACTTGTAGGTGCCGCGCAGCGACCCCTGTTCAAGATCGTCGAGCAATTTGTCGATGACCAGTTCGACCTCGCCGATCACGACGGCGTCAGCGTGCTTGAGCGCTTCCTGCGGCATGAAGCTCGGGTGCACGCCGCCCATGACGACGGGCACGCCCTTGGCGCGGAATTGGTCGGCGATCTCGTAGCCGCGGTTGACGTAGCTCGTCATCGCCGAAATCCCGACCATGTCGCAGTCGAGGTCGAAATCGATGGTCTCGATATTCTCGTCGGTTAGCACCACTTCGTACTGGTCGCGCGGGATGACTGCGGCGACGGCGAGCAACCCGGCGAGAGGGGAATAGAGCGCCCGGTTCATGTAGAGCGGGCGGGTGGTGAGCGAATCCGTCTTGGGATTGATGAGGTGAATGACGCGCGTGCGCATCAAGTTGTCCTCCGACAATGGCCCCAGCAATGGACCCAATGATATCACGCCGCGCAAAGTTCCGCTGCCCCGCCAAATAAATCGCGGCATTACGGCCCGGCGCGGGTCCGCGGCCGCCAACGGGCGTGGAGAAAGCCTGCTTGCGGCTTCCTAACGGGCCGGCTGAGGGCTATTCCTAGGCTTGGTTTGTGGGTTGACGTTATCGAGTGGAAGCCTGGAATGCCGCTTCATCTCATCAAGCTCTGTGTCGGTTGCGACTCGGTCGCCGATCTCGAGGACTGGATCAAACAGAAGCTCAAAGAGAAGAAAAAGCGCGGCCAGAAGCCCGAACACATCCACACCACCCGCATGGTGCCGCGGCGCGCCGAGGAACTGATCGACGGTTCGCTCTATTGGGTGATCCGCGGCCAGATCAGTTGCCGGGAGCGCATCCTCGCCATCCGCCCGTTCACCGACAAAGACGGCATCGGCCGCTGCCGCGTGGTTCTCGACGGCAAGGTGGTGCTGGTCGAACCGCGCCCGCGCTCGGCGTTTCAGGGCTGGCGCTATCTTGAAGCGAAAGACGCCCCGCGCGATCTGTCGCGCGCGGCTCCCGGCGCCGCCAAGATGCCCGAGCAGATGCGGCGCGAACTGCGCGAATTAGGGCTGCTCTAGACGCCCAGATTGTCGATCAGCCGCGTCTTGCCGATCTTGGCCGCGACCAGCAGCCGGATCGGTCCCGCCTTGCGCGAGGCAACGGGCGCCAGCGTCGTGGCGTGGCGGGCTTCCAGATAATCGACCGCAAAACCGGCGCGCGTGATCTCGGCCTGGCCTTCTTCCAGCACCATTTCTATAGGCTCACCTTGCTTGATGCGCGCCGCACTTGCCTTGAGCGTGCGAAAGAGCGTCGGCGCAACCGCGCGTCCGGCCGGCGACAAATAGGCGTTGCGCGAGGACAGCGCGAGGCCGTCCTTTTCGCGCACGGTCGGCACGCCGATCACCTTGAGCGGCAGATCGAGATCCTTCGCCATCTGGGTGATGACGCAGAGCTGCTGGTAGTCCTTCTCGCCGAACAAAGCGAAGTCTGGCGCCACTTGCGTGAACAGCTTGGCCACCACGGTGGCGACGCCGCCGAAGAAATGCGGGCGGAACTTGTCCTCCAGCCCGGCCTTGGCGGCGCCCTGCGGCTCGATCCGGGTGGCAAAGCCTTCCGGATACATGACCGAAGCCGACGGCGCCCACACCAGATCGGCCTTTGCCGCGCGCAGTACCGCGAGATCGGCGTCAAAGCCGCGCGGATAGCTGCCGAAGTCCTCATGCGGGGCGAATTGCGTCGGATTGACGAAGATCGACACCACCACGCTGCGGGCGCGCCGGTGCGCCTCGCGCACCAGCGCCAGATGGCCGGCGTGCAGCGCGCCCATGGTCGGCACCAGCGCGATCCGCTGGCCCGCGTCCCGGAAAGTCGCTAGCGAGCGGCGGAGCGAGGCAAGCGTACGAGCGACGGAGGGGCGGGCTGCCATGATTGATGGGCCTGTCGGCTGATTGTCACATATCCTGGCTAGCCAATAGCAAAACTGTGGCGCGGCGGCCACGCGAGGACGAACAAAAATCGTTCCGGTCATATCGCGCTTGACGAAAGCACAAAAAGAATTCGAGAATTCGATGCCCTGGGGGGGCGTCATGTTAGTGCAGCCGATAGAGCAGGCGCGTCAGTCTGCTCACGTGGTTGTTCTCGGCAACGAGAAAGGCGGGTCGGGTAAATCCACCACCGCTCTGCACATTGCGGTTGCGTTGCTCAACGCCGGCCAGCGCGTGGCGACCATCGATCTCGACAGCCGGCAGAAAAGCTTCACGCATTACATCGAGAACCGCCGCGCCTGGAGTGAACGCGCGCGCGTCGAGCTCGGTATACCATCGCATTATTGCGTGGCGCGGGCCGAGGGCAATTCGCTCGAAGCCAACGAAGCGCAGGAGTTCGCCAATTTCTCGCAAGTGATCGGAGCGATCGAGCACAGCTACGACGTGGTGGTCATCGATACGCCCGGCAGCGACACCTATCTGATGCGGCTCGCCCATTCTATGGCCGACACGCTGGTCACGCCGCTCAACGACAGTTTCGTCGATTTCGACGTGCTCGGCACCCTCGACCCAACCAATTTCGCCGTTACCGGCGAGAGCCACTACGCCGAGATGGTGCGCGAGGCGCGCCGCCAACGCCGGCTGGTCGACGGCAAGCTGACCGACTGGATCGTGGTGCGCAATCGGCTGTCGTCGCTCGGTTCGCGCAATAAAAAGATGGTCGGCGATGGTCTCATCGAATTATCCAAACGCATGGGCTTTCGTTCGGTGGAGGGCATCGCCGAGCGCGTCGTCTATCGCGAATTCTTCCCGCGCGGCCTCACGGCGTTCGACGATCTCGATGAGGCGACGCTCGGCACGCGCCCGAGCCTGTCGCATCTGACGGCGCGCGAGGAAGTGATCGCGCTGCTCAACGCGCTGCGTCTGCCGCTGTCGGAAAACGGCAAGCGGCGGGCCGCCGCCCGTGCGGAATGGTATTCCGTCATGGACCAGCCGCTGCAGGTCCACGACATCATCGGATAGCGCTCAGACGCCTTGCGTGGCCACCGATTCCCCTTAAATCGGTGTAGACTGTGGCCATGAGCAAGGACCCTTCCCAGCAAACCCCGGCGCCGGCTTCCTCGCGGCCGGAGATCGCCGAATTCATCGAACGCGTGCGCTCGCTCGGCCCGGCCAAAGCGGGCGATGCGCGCGGACGGCTGATCTTTTCGCTCGACGCCACCATGAGCCGGCAGCCGACCTGGGATTCCGCCTGCGCACTGCAGGCCGACATGTTCCGCGAGGCGGCCTCTGCTGGCGGGCTCGACATTCAACTCGTCTATTTCCGCGGACTTGGCGAATGCCGCGCCTCCGGCTGGATCGCCGGAGCCGAGAAACTCGCCGCGTTGATGTCGCGCATCGATTGCCGTGGCGGCCATACCCAAATCGGCAAGGTGCTCAGCCACGCCCGCACGGAATACGCCAAGCAGCGGGTGCAGGCGATGGTGTTCGTCGGCGACGCCATGGAGGAGAAGATCGACGATTTGTGCACGGCGGCCGGCGAGCTTGGTTTGCTCGGCGTGCCGGTTTTCATGTTCCAGGAGGGCGACGATCCAGTGGCCGAGAACGCCTATCGCGAGATCGCCCGGCTGTCGCACGGCGCCTATTGCCGCTTCGACACCGGCGCCGCGCACCAGCTCGGCGAATTGTTGCGCGCGGTCGCGGCCTATGCCGCCGGCGGCATCAAGGCGCTCGCCGACCTGTCGGCGCGGCGCTCGGACGGCGCGCGCAAACTGCTGGCGCAGCTTCGCGCATGATCCCGAAGAGCGTTGGCCGGTTTTCCGGTAAGATCATGCACCACCGGATGAGCCTCTGATATGCCGGCTATTATCTTCGGTCTGCTGGTGCTGGTGCTCGCGTTGTGGGTGCTCGGCGTCATCTCGCGGGTCGACCCGAAGATCGCCGCGCGCGTGCTCAAGGCCGCCGGCGGTATCCTGACGATCGGCCTTGCCGCGTTTCTTGGCTTGCGCGGCGAAATTTTTGTCGCCGTGCCACTCGGCCTATTCGGACTGGGGCTGCTCGGCTGGATCCCGTTCGGGATGACGGGCTTCACGCAACGCACGCAGAAGAGCGCCGGCCAGACCTCGCGTGTGCGCTCGGCCTATCTCGAAATGGAGCTCGACCACGACAGCGGCGCGATGCACGGGCGCATCATTGCCGGCCGGCATCAGGGCGCCGCGCTTGAGGCGCTCGACGTCAAGACGCTGGCCGGTTTATTGGACGAGTTCGACGAGGAGAGCCGCGCGCTACTGGTGGCGTATCTTGACCGCCGGGATCCCAGTTGGAGTGAATACGCGCAAGGACACGCGGCAGCGGGGCGGGCTGCTGGGTCGAGCGGCAAAATGACGGAACAGGAGGCCTATCAGATCCTTGGCGTTGAGCCGGGAGCGGGCGCCGACGTCATCACGCGTGCGCACCGTACGCTGATGAAGAAGCTGCATCCCGACCAAGGCGGGTCGACGTATCTGGCCGCTCGCGTCAACGAGGCCAAGGAAATCCTTCTTCGCCGTCATCGCTGATGTACTCCTTACGCAACACCATCAGCGGCTCCTGAGTATCGACACGTCCCGGGTCGTCTAATTCGCTTTTTTTCTTACGCGTCCTGTTATCCGGAAACGGTTAACAGGCATTGCACGCTAGTTTTTCAGCAGCATGCACGGAATTTCATCGCGCTTGAGATACTTGCAGGCCGTTTCCGCCTGATCTTTATCCAAGCCGGCAAAGCGCGCGCGATAGAGCGACTTGTCACCCTTCGCCACCCGTTCGGTGAAGGGGTCGGCCTGGCCGAGCTGGGCTTTCGCCTTGTCTTTAGCCGTAAGCAGCCGTTGTTTGGCTTCCTTCTCTTCCGGGAAGGCACCGACCTGGATCATCCAGCCGCCGCCGCGCGGTTTGGCGGCCGGCTCGGGCGTGGCGGACGCGACCGGCACGCTGTCGCCGGCGGTGGCAACCTTTATGGGCAGCGTCCCGAGCACGCCGGGTTTTGCACCCGGGGCAGGCGGGGACTCTCGCTTCACAATGACGGTCGTGACCTTGGTGGGGCCTTCCACCCGCACGAGCCTGCGGTCGTCCGCGAGCGGCGGCGCCAGCGCCGCGGTGTGCATGATGTTGGCCTGTACCGCGATTGTCTTCACTGGATTGGGCTTGATCGGATCGGTCGAGCCGGACGGCGGCTCTGGGCGGTGTGGCGCGGGCGAAATCGACGCGACTGTTTCCCTGGCGGTCTTGGCGCGCGCCTCGGTGATCTCCGCGCCTTCGCTCAACGGCGGCGCCGTGCGTCTGACCGACGCGAGTTGGATGGTGTCGTCGAGCAGGCCGACGACGCGCGCGTCGCGCGCCGAAGCGGTGCGTCCGCCGAACACCACGGCCAGGACGTGGCGCGGGCCGCGGCGCATCGAGACGATGATGTTGAAGCCGGAGTCGTGAATGTAGCCGGTCTTCATGCCGTCGACGCCGGCGACGCGGCCGAGCAGGTGATTGTGGCTGCGAAGCTCCTCGCCGCGGTAGGTAAACGTGCGGGTCGCGAAATAGTGGTAGTACTGCGGAAAGCGATCCTGGATGGCGCGGCCGAGGATGGTCATGTCGCGCGCCGTGGTGATCTGCTCGTCATTGGGCAGGCCGGACGCATCCCGATAAACGGTGTGCATCATGCCGAGCGCCCGTGCCTTGGCGGTCATCATCCTGGCGAAGTTCTCTTCGCTGCCGCCGAGCGCCTCGGCGACGATGACCGCCACATCGTTGGCCGATTTGGTGACGATGGCGCGGATCGCTGTTTCCACGTCGATGGTCTGACCCGGCTTGAGGCCGAGCTTGGACGGCGCCTGCGCCGCGGCATGGGCCGAGACCACCATGTCGGTCGACATCTTGATCTTGCCCGCCTGCAGCCGCTCGAACAGCAAATAGAGCGTCATGACCTTGGTCAGCGAGGCCGGATGGCGCGGACTGTCGGCATTGGTCGCCTGCAGCACCGCGCCGGAATTGGCGTCTACCACGATCGAGGAATAAGGGGGTTCGTAGCTTTCGGAGGCGGTCGCGTGGTGGCGGTGGCGCCGGCCGCGGGCGTCGGCGTCGGTGGAGACCGCGGCAACGGCCAGCAGCGTCGCTAAGCCGAGCGCGCTCCAACGGAGTGGGCGTTGGACAAAAGCTCCCGCACGCAACATCCGCTCTCCCCAACCCCGTTCTTCGGACGCCCTTGAGACCCGGTAAATCGGGCCGATTTATAGCGCCGCCGCGCCGCCGCAAACTGCAACTGTAGGGTGGGCACGGTTTACAATTTCTTAAGACAATCCCTTGGTTTTTAAGGGCTTTGTCGCACTGCAAAATAAAGGCTTGACTTTATTGTGCAGTGCAGTATAAGTCGTTTCCGTTCCCGGGGAGTGGCCGGGTCTGAAATACCAGCACATTGGTGCCGCGTTGCGGCCGGGAAGGGATGACAATGGTCAAGAATTTTGAGGATTTCCAGCAGGTCGGAAAAGAAAACGTCGATCTCGCGCTGAAATCGATGGGCATGCTGTCGAAGGGTACCCAGGCCATCGCGACTGAGGTAGCTGACTACTCGAAGAAGGCTTTCGAAGACGGAACCGCCGCGCTCGAGAAGCTGTTCGGTGTGAAGTCGTTCGAGAAGGCCATCGAGGTGCAGACCGAATACGCCAAAACCGCCTATGAGGGCTTCGTGGCCAAGGCTTCCAAGATCGGCGAACTCTATGCCGATCTCGCCAAGGAAACCTACAAGCCGTTCGAAACCCTGATGGCGAAGGCGAAGTGAGCCGCTGCCGCGCAGAGCACTGAGTTCCGTCGCGTAGCGTTGAGTTAAGCGTCAAGGAAAAAGCCCGGCCGGTTTGGCCGGGCTTTTTGTTTGGGGGCAGGGCGCCGAGCGCTTATTTAGCGAGGTACAGATTGCTCAGCTTGGTGCCGATCGAGTTGAACGTCGTCACGATCTGGTTCGACGACGTCAGCAGGAAGAATTTGCTGGGGTCCGGATATATAGCCGGACTACTCGCCGTGGCCGGAGTGCCCGCGCAATTTTGCAGCAATGTCGACGTTGCCTCGCCGTCGGTATTGACTTGGATCGTGTAGAGCGTGATGCCGGCGGCGTTGATGTTGTTGCAGGTGAGCTGCTGCCGCGCGTCGATCGAGCTCTGCGTTGAAGTCCAGCGGTTCTGGGTGTTCAAGCCGTCCGTCAACAGGATGATTACCTGGCTGTAGGTGTAATTCGGATCCATCGCCGGCGCCGTGAACGGCCCGCCGCCGACCAGCGACATCCAGCCGAGCTGCAAGCCGATCGCCTGGTTGGTATTGCCGTTGGGCGACATGTCGGTAACCAGCGAGTTCATCCCCGACCAGTTGTAGCTCAGGCCCATCACCGCCTGCGGGCAGGAGCTGTATTGCTCGGCCGGGTAAAGCGACGACATCCGTGGCGTGACCAGGTCCACCCCGGCGGCATTGGTGTCAAAATTGTACGTCGTATCCGGCCCGCTTTTATTGCTGCCGCTCACCGTCAGATAACTTGGGGATGCCGGATAGCCGCGATCCATGACGCAGCCGTTCCATCCGTGGGTGGAGTCGTTGTGGGCGTAGGGTGTCCACGTGCCCGTGGTCCAAACCCCGGACGTCCAAGTGCCGTAGCCCCACGTTGCGCTGTGCGATGTACACGAGCTTTGCGACGTGTATTTCGAATTCGAGCAGGCTTTCGTGCCGGTGCAACTGCTCTGGCTCGTTTCGGCGCCATTCGAGCAGACGCCGGCAGACGTGCAATTGCTCTGGCTGGTCTTGCCGGAAATCGAACAAGTGCCTGCGGCTGTGCAGCTGCTGCGGGTTGAATAATTGCCGGCGCTGCAGGTGCCGTTATTGGCGTCCCACGACGTGTTGTCAGTCGCGTTCGGGTCCTGTGGCGCCGCACCCGTTATGGTGCCCCAATAGATGTAATCGGAATTCCAGTTGCTCGGGTCGAGATTGACATCCTTCACGAACGGAATGATCGAGACATAGACGTCGCCATTGGTAGTGGCGGCGTTCTGCAGCTGGGTGAGCAGGTTGGCGGTCGCGGTCTTCAGCGCGGCGATCTTTCCGCTGTCGGCCATCGATCCGGTATTGTCGAGCACCAGCGCCACGCGCAGGCGCGAAGATCCCCATTTGACGGTGGACGAGTCGCCCACCGTCAACGTATTCCATCCGACGGCGGCGAGAATGGTGGTGGGGACATCGACGGAACTGCTGATGACGACCTGGGTTCCGTTGGTGTTGCTGTAATTGGCAGTGACCGTAATATTATTGACGTCCGTGCGGTTGAACAAGGCCAGGAAATACTTCTGCGCGTTCGTTTGCAGTTGCGCCGGCGTGTCGGTGGCCGCTTCCTTCGAGATCATCAGCGCGGTGGAGTCGAGCGCGGACTGCATCGCGACCTTCACCGAATTCGCACGACTGTAATCGACGGCGTAACCGACGGTCGCGATGATCGGCAGCGTGGCAAAGGCGAAGGTGATGGCGACATTGCCTCCACGCGCGGCGCGAAATGCGCGCAGGGCGTTACGGAATTTCGTCCAGACCGGCATCATGGCGGCTCACCAAATACGGTTGAATTCGCGTACGTTCATAAGCCCCGCTGTTAAAGGGCCGGTATATCAATGCGCCGGAAATCCTTGCCAGATGGTAATTGTCAATCGCGCAAATCGATCGTTTCGTGGCCTCGATCAACGGCTTGGATCGTTAATGCGACCTGCCCGGGATGCCGCGAATGCCGATAGTTCTCGCGGTATGTCGTTAACGTTTGGTTGGTTCGGCTGCCCGGAAACGCGGATTCCGGCACCGCGGTGGGCATCGCCGCGGTTCCAGGAAACCGCTGGGCCGATTACATCGCCAGCCGCAGGTTGGACAGCGCGGTGCCGATCTGGCCGAACGTCGAGACGATTTGCTCCGACGACGTCAGCAGGAAGAAGTGATCGGTGGTTCCCGTCGTGTTGCTGGCGCAATCCTGCAGCAGGGTGGACGTCGGGGAACCGTCGGTGTTGACCTGAACGGTGTAGATCGTGATGCCGGCCGCCTTAATGTTGGCGCAAGTGCCATCGCCGTGCGAGTCGTACATTCGAGAATCGACCTGTGTGCTGGTGTTCGAGCCATTGCCGTACCAGCGATCTTGGGTGTTCAAACCGTCGCTCAGCAGAATGATGACTTGCTGATATTTGTAGTTCGGATCCATGGCCGGCGCGGTGAACGGCCCGCCGCCCACGAGGGTCTGCCAGCCCCAGACGAGGCCGATCGGTTGATTGGTGCTGCCGCCCGGATTCATGTTGTTGACGAGAGTCGCCATGGCGGACCAATTGTAATTGAGTCCTATCGCGGCTTGCGGGCAGGAAGGTGCCTGATAGGCCGGGAACAGGGTGGCCAGGTTACCGACGACGGGCTGATCGACATTTTCGTCGTAATTGCCTACGCTCGGGAGGTCGGGGCCACCAGTAAGAATTGGAAGGCCGCGGTCGGTTACGCATCCATTCCATGTGTTGTGATTATTCGCCGTCCATGTTTTGTTGGACGCCAGGCAGGCACTTTGCGTCGTATATTTCGTGCTGCTGCATTTTCCATTCACTGCGTTCCAGTCCGTCCAATCGATCCACGATGCACCGTAGTTGGTTGCACTAACATTGACGGCATTTACGAAAGGAACGATCGACACATAGACGTCGCCGGGATTGACGACCGCACTCTGCAACTGCGTCAAAAGATTATCGGTCGCGGTTTTGAGAGCGGTTATCTTGCCGCTTTGTGACATCGAACCGGTGTTGTCGAGCACGAGCGCGACCCGCAGCCGGGTGTTGCCCCACGTCGCTGTCGTGGAAGCGGCGATATTGACCGTATCGATGCCAAAGATGCTCATGAAATCCGTCTGGACGGTAGCGGTGCCGGTGAGCACGAGTTGCGACCCGCTGGTCGTCGAATAGGCCGCGGTGACCGTGACGTTTTTGGCGTTGTCGGCCGTGAACAGGGCGTTGACGTAAGTGGTCGCCTCGGCCTGGATCTGGGCCGGCGTTTGCAACGCCGCGGTTTTCGCGAGCATCAGCGCGGCCGAGTCGAGCGACGATTGAAACGCCGTCCGCGCGGCGCTGGCCCGCGTGTAATCGACGGCCGCGCCGACGCCCCCGATCAAGGGGATGATCGCAAGTCCGAACAGGGGCGCGATGCTCCCTTGCCGGTTCTTCCAAAAACGGGTCAGCAGCATTGAGGCAACCCCCCTTGTAGGCCGCGAAATCGGCGGTGGATAAGGCCGCTTGAAGATGGCGGGGCCGTCTTGAAATACCGTTGGCGCCGACGCTCGGATTTGGGGAAAAATCGCCTTGGATTGTCCGGACATGACTTGTGATCGGGTAACCAATGGATATCTGTGGCGAAGCCCCCGGAATCGCCTGAATTCGGTTTAATCTGTGCCGCGGCGGGACAAATCTCGGCTTGGCCTGGCTGGCTGCCGGTCTTTATGATGGCGGCAAGGCCGCGAGCATGCGGCCCCGGTGCCACGGTTCTGGAACGCTTCTTGCCTCGGCAATGTCATGAGCTCGACTATTCGGAAAATCTTCCCCGCCGTTAGGGCGAAAGCTGCCCCCGGGCGCGGCCGGCCGTCGCGCATGGCGGACGACGACCGCAAGCGCCGCAATGAGCCGGGCGGGCCCGGCACCGCCGTCATCAGCAAGACCAAGCCGCAGACCAAGCGGCCGAGTCTTTACCGCGTGCTGATCCTGAATGACGACTACACGCCGATGGAATTCGTCGTGCACGTGCTGGAGCGCTTTTTCGGCAAGGATCATGAGGCCGCGACACGCATTATGTTGCATGTGCATCACCACGGCATCGGCGAATGCGGCATCTATACGTACGAGGTGGCGGAGACCAAAGTGACGCAGGTTATGGACTTTGCCAGAAAACATCAGCATCCTCTGCAATGCGTGATGGAAAAAAAATGAGTCTCTGTAAAAGGCAGACTTATAAACGGAAGACTTGGGGAGGGGCGTTCAATACAAATGGGAATGGAAATCTGATGCCAACGTTCTCGCGCAGCCTCGAACAGTCGCTCCACCGGGCGCTCGCCATCGCCAATGAGCGGCATCACGAATATGCGACCTTGGAACATCTGCTGTTGGCGCTGATCGACGATCAGGACGCCTCGGCGGTGATGCGCGCCTGCAACGTTGATCTCGACAAGCTGCGCCGCAGCCTCACGGCCTATCTCGAGTCGGAACTGGAAAACCTGATCACCGACGGCGCCGAGGATTCCAAGCCGACCGCCGGCTTTCAGCGCGTGATCCAGCGCGCCGTCATTCACGTGCAATCGTCCGGCCGCGAGGAAGTCACCGGCGCCAATGTGCTGGTGGCGATCTTTGCCGAGCGCGAGAGTCACGCCGCCTATTTCCTGCAAGAGCAGGATATGACGCGCTACGACGCGGTCAATTACATCAGTCACGGCATCGCCAAGCGGCCCGGCCTCACCGAGGCGCGGCCGGTGCGCGGCGTCGAAGAGGAGTCCGATACCAAGGCCGGCGACGAGCCCAAGAAGAAGGGCGACGCGCTTGACGCCTATTGCGTCAACCTCAACAAGAAAGCCAAAGACGGCAAGATCGACCCGCTGATCGGCCGCGACGCCGAGATCAACCGGACAATTCAGGTGCTCTGCCGCCGGCAGAAGAACAATCCGCTGTTCGTCGGCGACGCCGGCGTCGGCAAGACCGCGATCGCCGAAGGCCTGGCGCGCCGTATCGTGCATGGCGACGTTCCGGACGTGCTTAAAGGTGCGACCGTGTTCGCGCTGGACATGGGCACGCTGCTCGCCGGCACGCGCTATCGTGGCGACTTCGAGGAACGGCTCAAGCAGGTGATCAAGGAGATCGAGGCCTATCCCGGCGCGATCATGTTCATCGACGAGATTCACACCGTGATCGGCGCCGGCGCCACCTCGGGCGGCGCCATGGACGCGTCGAACCTCCTCAAGCCAGCGCTCGCCTCGGGCACGATCCGCTGCATCGGCTCGACAACGTATAAAGAGTATCGTCAGTATTTCGAGAAGGACCGCGCGCTGGTGCGCCGGTTCCAGAAGATCGACGTCAACGAGCCGTCGGTCCCGGACACGATCGAGATCCTGAAGGGCCTTAAGCCCTATTTCGAGGAGTATCACAAGCTCAAATACACCAACGAGGCGATCAAGGCGGCGGTCGAGCTGTCGTCGCGCTACATCCACGACCGCAAGCTGCCGGACAAGGCGATCGACGTGATCGACGAGTCGGGCGCGGCGCAGATGCTGCTGCCGGAAAGCCGCCGCAAGAAGACCATCGGCCTCAAGGAAATCGAGACGACAATCTCGACTATGGCGCGGATTCCGCCCAAGACCGTGTCGAAGGACGACGCCGCGGTGCTGCAGCACCTCGAGCAGACGCTGAAGACGACCGTGTACGGCCAGGACAAGGCGATCGAGTCGCTGTCGGCCTCGATCAAGCTGGCGCGCGCCGGCTTGCGCGAGCCGGAAAAGCCGATCGGCTGCTATTTGTTCTCCGGCCCGACCGGCGTCGGCAAGACCGAGGTCGCCAAGCAATTGGCCGTCGCGCTCGGCGTCGAATTAATCCGCTTCGACATGTCGGAATACATGGAGCGGCACACGGTGTCGCGGCTCATCGGCGCTCCCCCTGGCTATGTCGGCTTCGACCAGGGCGGGCTCTTGACCGACGGCGTCGATCAGCATCCGCATAGCGTGCTGCTGCTCGACGAGATCGAAAAGGCGCACCCGGACCTGTTCAACGTGCTGTTGCAGGTGATGGATCATGGCAAGCTGACCGACCACAACGGCAAGCAGGTCGACTTCCGCAACGTGATCCTGATCATGACCACCAATGCCGGCGCCTCCGAGATGGCCAAATCCGCTTTTGGTTTCACCCGCAGCAAGCGCGAGGGCGACGACCACGAGGCGATCAACCGGATGTTCACGCCCGAATTCCGTAACCGGCTCGACGCCACCATCACCTTCGCCCACCTGTCGCAGGAGATCATCGCCAAGGTGGTCGAGAAGTTCGTGCTCCAGCTCGAGGCGCAGCTCGGCGACCGCAACGTCACCATCGAGCTGTCGGAGGAGGCCGCGCGCTGGCTGATCGCCAGCGGCTACGACGAATTGATGGGCGCCCGCCCGATGGCGCGGGTCATCCAGGAGCACATCAAGAAGCCGCTCGCCGACGAGGTGCTGTTCGGCCATCTGAAGAATGGCGGCCATGTCCGTGTCGTCGTCGCCAAGGACGAGGACGGCCGCGACAAGCTCGGCTTCGAGTTCCTCGACGGACCGGTCACGCCCAAGCCGGAGAAACTGCCGGCCGTGCCGCCCAGAGCCAAGCGCCGCTCGTCGCCGCGCCCGAAGGCCAAGCGCGGCTCGGTGCCGAAGGTGCCCTTGATCAAGGCCTGAGCGGCATCGCAACCGCAACGCCGGAGGCCGGGCCATCGCGCCCGGGCCTTCGCTTTCCGCCGCTGCCGCATGCGGGGGTTGCGGGTGAGGGCGTTGCGGCGGGCTTGCGCCTGTGAGACAGGTGGTCCGCCTCCATGTCCGCACCCGTTACGTTCAATTCCAATGCGGCTGCCTTCTTCGGCGGTGTGAAATCGGCGTGGACCTCGGTGTTTTTTCTCGTGCTCGCCGGCACCTACATCGGCATCGGCGCGCTCACGCACGATTATGGCTTCTCGTCCTGGTGGCTCGCGCTGTCGTCGCTGCTGGTGTGGGCGGCGCCCGGGCAGGTGATCCTGATTTCCTCGCTCGGCACCGGCGCGGCGCCGCTCGAGGCGGCCATCGCGGTCACTTTAAGCGCGATCCGGCTGTTTCCCATGGTGGTGGCGCTGCTGCCGCTGTTGCGCGGGCCGGAGACGCGCACACGCGACCTGCTGCTACCGACCCACTTCACGTCGGTGAGCATGTGGGTGGAATCGCTGCGCCTGCTGCCGGGACTGCCGCGCGAGCGGCGCATTGCCTTCTGCAACGGCCTGTCGGTCGGCTACATGGGCACGGCGGTGACGTTCGGTTTCGTCGGCTATTATCTCGCCGCCGGGCTGCCGCCGCTGTTTGCCGGCGCGTTGTTGTTCCTGACGCCGATGTCGTTCCTGATCTCGACCGCGCGCAACGCACGCGTCCTGGTTGACAGGCTCGCGCTCGCGCTCGGCCTCGCGCTCGGCCCGCTGCTCGCTTATTGGCACGTCGGGCTCGACCTGATGTGGACCGGGCTCATCGGCGGCTCGCTCGCCTACGGCGTCCATCGCTTGCGCGAGGCCGCCAAATGAATGCCGCCGTAGCCGAATTGTGGCCTTACCTGCTGCTGATCCTGGTTGGCTATTTGCCGAACGAGATCTGGCGCGTGCTCGGCCTGGTGCTGGCGCGCGGGCTCAACGAGGATTCCGAGATCGTGGTGTGGTCGCGCGGGGTGGCGACCGCGATCCTCGCCGGCGTCATCGCCAAGCTGATCCTGTTTTCCGCCGGCGCGCTCGCCGGCATCCCGCTCACCGTGCGCGTCGGCGCCGCGGTCTGCGGATTTCTCGCCTTTCTGGCGGTGAAGCGCTCGGTATTCGCCGGGGTGTTGGTCGGCGAGGCGGTGCTGTTGCTGGGCGGATTTTTGTTTCCGCACTAGCGTCGCTCATGTGGCGGCGATGGCGGCGGCGAGCTTCTTGGCGTGCTCGGCCAGCGCGTCGGACTTTTCCTTCTCCGCCGCCGGCGGCTTCATGGGCACGCCGCTTTTGCGCGGGATGACATGCACATGCAAGTGGAAGACCACCTGTCCACCGGCGCCCTCATTGAACTGCTGCATGGTGATGCCGTCGGCCCCGAACGCCGTCATGGCGGCCTTGGCGACCTTTTGGGCGACCTTCATGACATGCGCCAGATCGTCGGCGCCGATGTCCAGGATATTGCGCGCGGGCGCCTTCGGCAGCACCAGCGTGTGCCCGGGCGCGCGCGGCATGATGTCGAGGAAGGCGAAGGCCTTGTCGTCCTCGTAGACCTTGTAGCAGGGCAGCTCGCCGCGCAGGATCTTGGCGAAGATGTTGTTCGGATCGTAGCTCGGCATCCACGTCTCCCCGGACTCAGTTCAGTTTGCGCATGATCTTATCCGAAAACCGGTACCTACTTTTCGGGATCATGCGCTAGTCTTGTTCGACCAAATCCTTGCGGAACGGCGCCGCCGCCGCAAGCTCTTCGCCGGCGGCTCGGACATAATCGCGCTCTCGCGCAAGATAGTCGGCAATCGCCCGCCGCAGGGCCGGATTGGCGATAAAATGCGCGGAGTAGGTGGTTTTCGGCAGATAGCCGCGCGCCAGCTTGTGCTCGCCCTGGGCGCCAGCTTCGACGCGCCGGACCTTGTTCTGAATGGCGTAGTCGATAGCCTGATAGTAGCACAGTTCGAAATGCAGGAACGGATGGTGCTCGATGGCGCCCCAGTTGCGGCCAAAGATCGTGTCGCTTCCTAAGAAATTGAGCGCGCCGCCGATCCAGCGTCCGGCGCGGCGGGCCATCACCAGCAAGATGCGGTCGCGCATTTTTTCCCCGACCATCGAAAAGAATTCGCGGGTCAGATAAGGCCGGCCCCATTTGCGCGAACCGGTGTCCATGTAGAAGGCGAAAAAGGCGTCCCACACCGCTTCGGTGAGGTCGGAGCCCGTGAGCCAGGCCACCTCGATGCCGGGCTCAAGCGCCTCCTTGCGCTCGCGGCGAATGGCCTTGCGCTTGCGCGAGGCGAGGCGGGCAAGGAAGTCGTCGAAACTGGCGTAGCCGGCATTCTCCCAATGGAATTGCTGGTCGGTGCGCTGCAGGAAGCCGCGCTCGCCGAGCGCGCGCCATTCCGCTTCGGTCAGGAAGGTCACATGGGCGGACGACAACTCGCTGGCGGTGGTGATCTCGGCCAGGGCGTCGGCGAGGCCGCCGCGCACCGCTTGCGCCAGCGGACCTGGGCGGGCGAGCAGGCGGGGGCCGGTCACCGGGGTGAACGGCACCGCCACCTGCAGCTTGGGGTAATAGTCGCCGCCCGCGTGTTCGAAGGCCTCGGCCCAGCCCTGATCGAAGACGTATTCGCCGCGCGAATGGCTCTTCACGTAGCAAGGCGCTGCGCCCAAAAGCGTGCCGTCGGCGCCTTCCGCCAACAGATGGCGCGGTTGCCAGCCGGTCCGCCCGCCCACCGAAAATGAATCCTCGAGCGACGACAAAAAATCATGATTTATAAATGGGTTGCCGGCTTGTCCTCGTGTGGATAACTCCGGGGGAGAGTTATCCTCATGCATTGGTTTAACTGCGGATGCTAGCGCCCCGCCGGCGCAGGCGTTCCAGGCCGCAGCCGGAACGTCGGCGAGCGATTGCACGATGCGAATGCGGAGTTCGATGTCGGTCATCGGGAGAGGTCTGTTACCCCGACTTTATGCCGGAAATCGTTCGAAGTTGATCATCCATTCGGCCATCACGGGCGGATGCCCTCGAATATCATCTGGTCTGCCCAGCGCGCCGCGGTCCGGCGATCCGCTTCCGACCGCACGGTCCAGGTCAGCAGCGGCAAACGGAAGATCGTGCGCGCGATCAGCGGTGCCGCAGCCGGCAGGTCCTTCACCCCGTAGGCGATGAAATGCGGGCGGGTGCGGGTGGCGTGCAGGAGCATGGCCGTGCCGTGCTTTTCCGCGCGCGGGAAGCGGTCCCATTCATGATGCGCGTAATGGCGCTCGGCGACGATGCCGCGCGTCAGATGCGGCGCGATCCAGCGCACGACCTCGATCATGGCGGGATCGAACGACATCACCGCCACCGGCCCGCGATAATTCGCCAGCACATCGGCGCTGCGCTGGACCAGCCGCCGGTCGCTGTCGAAATGGCTCTTGAGTTCGATCACCAAGGTGGCGCGCCCGGCCACGAAATCGCACAGGTCGCCGAGCGTCATGATGCGGTCGCGCGTCGCCTTGAAACGCACCGCCTCAATCTCGCCGGCGGTCATGGCCGCGAGACGCCCGCTGCCGTCGGTCAGGCGGCCGAGCGCGTCGTCGTGATGCACGAAAGCCTCGCCGTCGGCGCTGATTTGCAGGTCGGTTTCGATGGCGTAGCCGCCGGCGATGGCTGCGGCAAACGCGGACGCCGTGTTCTCGACCACGCCGGCCGACGCGTCGTGCAGCCCGCGATGGGCGATGGGCCGCGCGGTGAGCCAGGCGAGGCGGGGCATCGGATGTTAAATGACTTCGAAAAGGCCTTCGACTTCGACCGCAGCGTCGGCCGGCAGCGCGGCGACGCCGACGGTGCTGCGCGCGTGGCGGCCCTTGTCGCCGAACACCTCGACCATCAGGTCGGACGCGCCGTTCATCACTTTCGGACCGTCGGTGAAGCCGACCGCCGAATTGATGAAGCCGCCGAGCCGCACTACGCGGGCGACCTTGTCGAGGTCGCCGAGCGCGACTTTAAGCTGGGCCAGCAGATTGATCGCGCAGGCGCGCGCCGCCTTCTGCCCGTCCTCGATCGACACGCCGCCGCCGAGTTGGCCTTTGGCGGCGAGCTTGCCGTCGGCGCCGAAGCAGAGCTGGCCGGAGACGACGAGCATATTGCCGCTGCGCACAAACGGCACGTAATTGGCGATCGGACTAGCCGGAGTTGGCAGGCTGATACCGAGGCTTGCGAGCTTTTGTTCGATCGTTCCGGCCATGGCGTCCTCCTTGATGGTGGCCCTGTCTTGGCCGATCGGGCCCGGCGGCGCAAGGCGGCGCACGAAGCCGTTGTTTGCGGCGGTAATGGCCTCTATCTTGCCCTTATCTTGCTCGATTCAATCCTGGAAGCCGCTGCAACGCCGGCACCGGAAGGCCCGCATCGATGAAAATGCTGAAGTTCGCCAAACGGCTGATTTTTACGGTCATGGCCATCGGCTTCGCCGCCACGGCGGGGTCTCCGCCTGCCGCGGCCGCACCGCCGGCCGACACGGTGGTTCTGGCTCCGCATCGGGCGATCTACGACCTCAAGCTGGCGAGGTCGAGCGGCAGCCACGGCCTCGAGGCTGTGCGCGGGCGCATCCTGTACGATTTTTCCGGCAACGCCTGCGACGGCTACCAGCTGCAGTTCCGCCAGGTATCCGAGCTCGATTCCGGGGAGGGCAAGACCGCGCTCAGCGATCTGCGCTCCACCACCTGGGAAGCCGGCAACGCCAAGACGTTCCGCTTCAACTCGGAAAACCTGATCGATGACAAGCGGACCGACTCGGTCGACGGTCATGCAGAACGCAATGCCAAGATGGTCGCGATCAATCTGAGCAAGCCGAAGGATACGAATTTCACCGTTCCGGTGAGCGCCGTGTTCCCGACCGAGCACATGCGGCGCATCATCGCCGCCGCGCGCGAAGGCAAGAGCATCCTGGAATTTCCGGTCTATGACGGGTCGGAAACCGGCGAGAAGCTCTACAATACGCTCACCGTGATCGGACAGCCGATCGCGCCGGGCGCAAAGCCGCCGGACGATGCGACGGCCAAAATCCCCGAGTTTGCCAAGCTTACCCGCTGGCCGGTGACCATCAGCTATTTCGAGCACCGGGACGCCGCCGCCGAGCAGACCGGCGAGCAGACGCCGGTCTACGCCATCTCCTTCGAGCTTTACGAGAACGGCGTCTCGCGCGCGCTGGTGCTCGACTACTCCGATTTCACCATCAAGGGCGAGATGACATCGCTGGAAATGAAAAAGGTGAAGCCCTGCCCGTAAGGGCGCCCTAGTCGTCTTCGAGCGCCAATCCTCTCACAACCGCGTCCTTGCCGAATTTCGCGCGCAGGCGATCCACCGCGTGCTCGGCCTCGGCGGCGCGGCGGTCGAGGAGATCGGCGAGATCGTCGCCCGCGGCCTCCTGCAGATGACTGACGCCAATGCCGATCAGGCGGAATTGCGTCTTGCCCACCTCAAGCGCGAGCAGGTCGCGGCCGGCGGCGAAGATGCGCGCGGCAAGCTGGGTCGGGTGCCGCAGCGCGCGCGCCCGCGTGCGGATTTTGAAATCGGCGCTCTTGAGCTTCAACGTCACCGTCGAGCCGGAGAGCGCATTGGCCTTCAGTCGCGTCGCGACGCGCTCCGTCAGATCCCATAGATGCTGTTCGAGCGGGCGGAAGTCGCCGATGTCGCGCTCGAACGTGGTTTCCGCCGATATGCTCTTGGTGTCGCGTTCCGCATCGACCGGGCGCGCATCGATCCCACGCGCCAGGTGCCAGAGCCTGGCGCCTTCCTGCCCGTAGCGGCGAATGAGGTCCCGCTCGTCGGCGCGTTGCAGGTCGGCGATCAGACGATAGCCGTCGGCGGCGAGCTTGGCAGCGCTCACGTGGCCTACGCCGTAGATGAAGCCGACCGGTTTCGGCGCCAGAAACGCAACAGCCTCGGCTTGGCCGAGCACGGCAAAGCCGCGCGGCTTGTCCATGTCGGAAGCGATCTTGGCGAGGAACTTGTTCGCCGACAGGCCGATCGAGACGGTGACGCCGATCTCGCGCTCGACGTCGCGCGCGAAACGCGCCAGCACCTTGGCGGTACTCATGCCGTGCAACCGCTCGGTGCCAGTCAGATCGAGAAAGGCTTCGTCGATCGACAACGGTTCGACCAGCGGCGTGAGCGCAAACATAGCCTTGCGCACCGCGCGGCCGACCTGCACGTATTTCGCCATGTTCGGCTTGACCACGACGGCATCGGGACAACGCTGCTTGGCCTCGAACATCGGCATCGCCGAGCGGATGCCGTAGGTGCGCGCGACGTAGCAGGCGGCGGCCACCACGCCGCGTTTTCCCCCGCCGACGATCACCGGCTTGTCGATCAGCGAAGGATCGTCGCGCTTTTCGATCATGGCGTAGAACGCGTCGCAGTCGACATGACCGATGGTCAGGTGTTCGAGCTCGGCATGGCGCGCGAGGCGCGGCGAGCGGCAGGCCGGACAGCGCATCGCGGTATCGGGCGCATCGGCCAAACAATCGCGGCAAAAGGTCACGGAATATCGCGCTCCCAGTGTCCGCCCAGCGCCGCCAGCGCCTTGCCGACGTGGGTGGGGTCGTTCCCGGTCTCTGCGGCAAATGCCGACAGCAGGCGCTCATCGCCGACCAGATAATCCAAGACGCCGACCAGGAAGCCCGGCTCTTGGGCAGCGGCGCGAATCTGGGCAGGGCCGATGCCGGTTGTGGCGAGAAAGCGGCCGAGCCGCTCGCCGTCGCCGGCAATGAAGGTAAGGGCCTGAATTGCTAGCCCTTCCGCAGCTTCTTCGGTTAACGAAGAACCCGGTTTCATCGCTCAAATTTGCCTTTCCGTAATATATCGGCGCTACCGTGGCTTGATCATGCCCGAGCGCGCGCGGTCTGGCGACGCCGGGGAGGCTCGATTGGGGATTGCACTGGGGACAAATGGGGCGGGGAAGATGCCTAAGACCGTCCTGATCGTGGAGGACAACGAGCTGAATATGAAGCTCTTCCATGATCTCCTGGAAGCGCATGGCTACCAGACCGTCGGCACCCGCAACGGCATCGAGGCGCTCGATCTGGCGCGCAAGCACCGGCCCGACCTGATTCTGATGGACATCCAGCTGCCGGAAGTGTCCGGCCTCGAAGTGACCAAATGGCTCAAGGACGATCCCGATCTCAAGGCTATCCCTGTGGTGGCGGTCACTGCCTTCGCCATGAAGGGCGACGAGGAGCGCATTCGCGAGGGCGGCTGCGAGGCCTATTTGTCGAAACCGATCTCGGTCGGCAAGTTCATCGAGACCATTCGTCATTTCCTTGGGCCGGCGTGAGGGCACAGCGATGACTGCCCGCGTTCTTGTCGTCGACGACGTCCCGGCCAATGTAAAGCTGTTGGAAGCGCGGCTGTTGGCCGAGTATTTCGACGTGATGACCGCGCAAAGCGGGCCGGAGGCGCTGGCGATGTGCGAGCGCGCCGAATGCGACATCGTTCTGCTCGACGTGATGATGCCGGACATGGACGGCTTCGAGGTCTGCCGCAAGCTCAAATCGAATCCGCTGACCCACCATATCCCGGTGGTCATGGTGACGGCGCTCGATCAGCCGTCCGATCGCGTGCGCGGTCTGGAGGCCGGCGCCGACGATTTCCTCACCAAGCCGGTCGGCGACGTGGCGCTGATTTCGCGCGTGCGCTCATTGGCGCGCCTGAAGATGGTGACCGACGAACTACGGCTGCGCGCGCTCACCACAAAGGAAATCGGCATCGAAAGCCCGGAGCGGGATGCGGTGGCGGAAACCGGCCGCAACGGGCGCATCCTGGTCGTCGATGACCGTAAAAGCTCCTACGAGCGCATCGTCGCCACGCTGTCGGCCGAACACACGGTGGACGTGGAAAGCAATCCGAGCGAGGCGCTGTTTCATGCCGCCGAAGGCAATTACGACCTGCTGATCGTCTCGCTCGGTCTGAAGGACTTCGATGGGCTGCGGCTGTGCAGCCAGGTGCGCTCGCTCGAACGCACGCGCAATGTGCCGATCCTGGCCGTCGCCGAACCCGATAACAATACGCGCCTGGTGCGCGGGCTCGAGATCGGCGTCAACGACTATCTGCTGCGGCCGATCGACAAGAACGAGATGCTGGCGCGCGTGCGCACGCAGATCAAGAAGAAGCGCTACACCGAGCGGCTGCGTGACAACGTGCAGATGTCGATCGAATTGGCGATCACCGACGCGCTCACCGGGCTGTTCAATCGCCGCTACATGGAATCGCACCTGGGGGCGCTGGTCGAGCAGGCGGCCTCGCGTGGCAAGCCGATCGCGGTGCTGGTGGTCGATATCGATTATTTCAAGGCGGTCAACGACACGCACGGCCACGACGCCGGCGACGACGTGCTGCGCGAGTTCGCGCTGCGCATCCGCAAATCGATCCGCAACATTGATCTCGCCTGCCGCTACGGCGGCGAGGAATTTGTCATCGTCATGCCGGAAACCGATATGGCGGTCGCGACCATGGTGGCCGAGCGGCTGCGCCGGCGCATCGCCACAGAGCCGTTCGCGATCCAGCAGGGCGCGCGCAGCCTCGACGTGACGATCTCGATCGGCATCGCCGCGCTCGCCGGCGCGGGCGACAATGCGGCGGCGATCCTCAAGCGCGCCGATACCGCGCTTTATCGCGCCAAGCGCGACGGCCGCAACCGGGTCGTGCCGGACGCCGCCTGATCTGCTTCAAGGCCGCACGATCGTCCAGCCTTTTTCGCCGAGTTCGATCAGCGTGACCACGCCGGCGGGAACGCGCGTGGCATTGTCGACCAGCGGCGGCTCCTTGCCTTCGTGACGGGTCATGGCGGCAAGCGTGTTCTCGCAGGCCATGAACGAGACGTTCGGCATGCCCTGCTTGAAGGATTTCAGCCGCTCGAGCACCGGCGACTTGTCCGCGCGCAGCATGTTGAGGCCGGCATTGAAGGCGACGATCTCGATTTCGACCTCGTCGCCTTTGTCGGAATAATATTTTGACACGTTGGCGGCGACGTTGAGCACGGCATTCATCTTCTCCGGGCTGGCGTCGCTGATCTGCAGCGCGAGCTTGTGCTTTTCCATCGCGGCAGCCGGTCCGAAGGCGAGGGGTAGCAGCAGGAAGGTGGCGAACAGCGCGCGCAGAATGGCGGTCATGATTGGCTCTCCCCGGGCAAGTCGGCCCTGACTGCATCAGGTCCGCGCAACGCTGAATATTCCAGCGGACCAAATGCAAAGGGCGCGCAAGCGCGCGCCCCGGCGGAATTCGGCGAATGGTCCAGGATCACTTGATCTTGGATTCCTTGTACTCGACGTGCTTCTTGGCGATCGGATCGTATTTCTTCTTCGCCAGCTTGTCGGTCTGGGTGCGCGAGTTCTTGCGCGTCACGTAATAGTGGCCGGTCCCGGCGCTGGAGACGAGCTTGATCTTGAGACTGATGGCTTTGGCCATGCGATTATCCTCGAAACGTCAATTGCGGCGGCTGCTGATGCGGTTGGCGCGGAACCTAGCGCCAAAGCGGCAAATGTCAAGAAAGCCACGATTTTGCTGGGATTACAGCAGTTCCCGAAAGAACTGCTTCTCGATCATGAAATAGAACGGCACCGGCAGGTCGTGCCCCATGCCGGCTTCGACCCGGTTCGCCAGTTCTTCCAGCACCACCCCGGTGATGGTCGGCATGTCGAGGTGGGTGGCTTCCTCGATCGGCACCCAGATGAGTTCGACCAGTTCGGAATCCGGACCCACCACGCCGTCGATCTTGTGTGCGATTGAGGAGGCGTCAGCGGTGAAAAAGCGCGCGTCGAAGCGGCGCGGCCGCCGCGGCGGCGTGATGGCGCGGGCGATCAGATGGACATTGCCGAGATCCGGATGCACGCGGGCCTTGGCAAATTCCGCCCAGATCTCGCCCGGCGTCGCCGGCAGCTCGTCGCGTTTAACGCCGAGCAGCAGGCCAGTCTCTTCCGCCGTTTCGCGCACGGCCGTGAGCGCCAGCGCGCGGGCAAATTCGCGGCTCGGATTGGCGACGCGCGCATTGAGCTTTTTTTCCATGTCAGGATGCAATTCGCTGACCGCCGACATCTTGGCGTCGAGGGGTTCGATGCGGCCGCCCGGAAACACAAACTTGCCCGGCATGAATTTGTGGCCCGCATGGCGGCGGCCGAGCAGCACCTTCGGCTTTGGCCCGGAACGGTCGATCAGCATCACGGTCGCTGCGTCGTGCGGCTCGCTGTCGGGGAACGTCTGATCGCGCTCCGCCTTGGTCATGCGTTCGGCCCAGACTTTTCCGAGATCTCGCGTCATCGTGCCTTCCGTTGCTTGCCGCGCGGGCGATATTGGCCTGGGCGCCGCTCGTGGCGCGGCGGGCGGCTCGGCCGTCCGGACCGCCCCTCGGATAGAAGCTCAAAGCGCAACGCGCCGGCAACGGGTGCCGCTTCCACCAGCTTAACGGTGACGCGGTCGCCCAGCCGGTAGGTTTCGCCCGAACGCGAGCCGACCATGGCGTGGCCGGCCTCGTCGTGGCGGAAATATTCGTTGCCGATGGTGCGCGCCGGCACGAAGCCGTCGGCGCCGGTCTCGCTCAGCTTCACGAACAGGCCGGCGCGGTGCACGCCGGAGACGCGGCCATCGAAGGTGGCGCCGACGCGGTCGGACAGGAAATACGCGATCAGCCGGTCGTTGGTCTCGCGCTCGGCCAGCATGGCGCGCCGCTCGGTCGCGGAAATCTGCGCGGCGATCTCGGCCAGCGCCTTGTTGTCCATCGCCTCGGGCAGGCCGTCCGGCCCAAGCTTGAGCGCGCGGATTAGCCCGCGATGCACGATCAGGTCGGCATAGCGGCGGATCGGCGAGGTGAAATGCGCGTAGCGGCGCAGGTTCAGGCCGAAATGGCCGTAGTTTTCCGCCGCGTATTCGGCCTGCGCCTGCGTGCGCAAGACCACGTCGTTGATGAGCTGCTCGGCGTCGCGGCCCTTGGCCTGGGCGAGCACGCGGTTGAAGCTGTCCGCCCGCAGCACGCCGCCTTTGGCGAACGCGATGTCGAGGGTGGCGAGGAATTCGCGCAGCGCGTTGACCTTTTCCATGCCGGGCTCGTCGTGTACCCGATAGATCAGCGGCACGCGGGCCTTTTCCAGCGTCTCGGCGGCGGCGACATTGGCGAGGATCATGAATTCCTCGATTAGCCGGTGCGCCTCCAGCCGTTCCGGCGTGGTGACGCGGTCGACGGTGCCGTCGCCCTTGAGCAGGATTTTCCGTTCGGGCAGATCGAGATCGAGCGGCCCGCGTTCGACGCGCGCGCGCGTGAGCGTCTCGTAGGCCGCATAGAGCGGGGCGAGCACCGGCTCGACCAGCGCCTTGGTGTCCTCGTCGGCGCGCCCGCCGATGGCGAATTGCGCTTGTTGGTAGGACAGCTTGGCGGCCGAGCGCATCATCACGCGATGGAACGTGTGCGAGCGCTTGCGCCCGTCGGCGCCGATCACCATGCGCACGGCGAGCGCGGCGCGGTCTTCACGCGGACGCAGCGAACACAGATCGTTGGAGATGCGCTCCGGCAGCATCGGCACCACGCGGTCGGGGAAATAGACCGAATTGCCGCGTACCAGCGCTTCGCGGTCGAGCGCCGAGCCTGGCGTCACGTAATGGGCGACGTCGGCGATGGCGACGCTGACGATGAAGCCGCCATGATTGTTGGCGGCGGCGTCACGCTCGGCATGCACGGCGTCGTCGTGATCCTTGGCATCGGGCGGATCGATAGTGATGAGCGGCACATGCCGCCAGTCCTCGCTGTGGACAAGCGTCGCCGGCCGGGCGGCTTGCGCTTCGGCGAGCGTGTCGTGGCGGAACACATGCGGGATGGCATGGGCGTGAATGGCGATCAGGCTGACCGCGCGCTCGCTCGCCAGCGAGCCGAGCCGCTCGACCACGCGCCCGGTCGGCAGCCCTAGGCGCGGTGCGCGAGTGGTCTCGACTGCGACCAGATCGCCGTCTTGCGCGTCACTGGTGCCGCTCGCCGGAATACTGAGTTCCTTGCCGAGCATCTTCTTGTCGACCGGCTCGAGCCTGCCGCCGCCATGGGGGGCTTTGCGGAAAATCCCCAGCACGCGGTGCTTGGGATGATCGATGATCTTGATGACGCGGCCACGGTGGCGGACGCCGTTGTCTTCCTCGGTTTCCTCGATGTGCAGCAGCACACGGTCGCCGACGCCGGCGGCTTCACCGGGGCGCGCCTTGCGCGGCGTGTGAATGCGGATTTTCGGCGCCGCTCCGTGCGCCTCTTCGTCCCATTCGTCGGGCGTAGCGATGAACTCGCCGTCGCTGTCGCGGGCGGTGATGTCGGCGAGCACGGTCGAGGGCAAAGTGCCGGCATGATGCAGCTTTTTGCGGCGCTTCTCGACCGTGCCGTCGTCGGCCAGATCGCTCAGCATGTGCTTAAGTTCGGCGCGCATGGCGTTCTTGAGCCCGAAGGCGCGGGCGATTTCGCGGGTGCCGACTTTGCCTTTGTTATCGGCAATGAAGGCGAGGATTTCAGCCTTGGAGGGGAGGGAAGGTGTTCGTTTGGTCTGTTTGTTCAAAATAGATTTTCCTGCGCTAAAACAGCGCGACTAAGAGAGAAGGTAGTGATTGGGCGTGGGCTTCGCCAGCCAAGTCCGCTCGTCCCCGCGAAAGCGGGGACCCAGGGATAATGGGGAACGCCGCCCTGGATTCCCGCTTGCGCGGGAACGAGCGGATGGGATGAGTTCAAGCTAGATTCACTCGGCGGCGGTCGCCTTGGTGCGGCGTGCCGGCTTGGCGTGGGCAGCGACTGCGGGTGCCTTCTTCGGTTTGGCGGCGGGTTTCTTCGGCTTGGCGGCGGGCGAGGCCGCGACTTTGCCGGAGGCGGTCTTGCGGCCAGCGGCACGGCGCCCCTTCGGCGAATTGCCCATCATGGCGGCGCGGGCGTCGAGCAGAACCACCGCTTCGTCGAGCGTGACGGTATCGGGCGTCTTGTCGCCGGTCAGCGTCGCATTGACGCCGTTGTGGCTAACATAGGGCCCGAAGCGGCCATTCTTTACGACGATTGGGCCGCCTTTGTCGGGATGGTCGCCCAGCGCCTTGCCCGGATCGGCGCCAAAGCGGCGGCCGCCCTTTTTCGGATTGGCGATCTTGTCGGCGATCAGGTGCATGGCGCGATTGAGGCCGACGGTGAGCACGTCATCGCCTTGCTCGAGGCTCGCATAGACCTTGCCGTGCTTGACGTAAGGTCCGAAGCGGCCGACGCCGGCCATGATCGGCTCGCCGTCTTCCGGTGACTTGCCCACTTCGCGCGGCAGCGACAGCAGCGCCAGCGCCTTGTCGAGATCGATATCCTCGGGCGCAACACCTTTCGGCAGGCTGGCGCGCTTTGGCTTTGGCGGCTTCTCGGCTTTCTCGCCCTTCTTGGGCTTTTCGGCTTTCGCTTGTTCGCCCAATTGCAGATAGGTGCCGAAACGTCCGCCGCGAATGGTCACGTCGAGGCCGGTGGCCGGGTCGACACCCAGCACCTTGGTGGTCTGGACGCCGTTCGCGCCCGGCGTCATCTGCCGGGTGAAGGTGCACTCCGGATAATTCGAGCAGCCGATGAAGGCGCCGAAGCGCCCCACTTTGAGCGACAACTGACCGTTGCCGCATTGCGGGCACTGCCGCACCGGGCCGCCGTCGGCGCGCGCCGGGAAGATATGCGGCTCGAGCAGGTCGTTGAGCGCATCGAGCACCTGAGTGATGCGCAGTTCCTTGATGTCGTTGACCGCGGCGATGAAGCCGGTCCAGAAATCCTCCAGGACCCTCTTCCAATTGATCTCGTTATTGGAAACGCGGTCGAGTTGCTCTTCGAGCGAGGCGGTGAAATCGTATTCGACATAACGCTGGAAAAAGCTCTCCAGGAAGCCCACCACGACGCGGCCTTTGTCTTCGGGGATGAGCCGCTTTTTGTCGATGCGCACGTAGCCGCGGTCCTGCAGCACCTGCAGGATTGAGGCGTAGGTCGAGGGCCGGCCGATGCCGAGTTCTTCCATGCGCTTGACCAGCGCCGCTTCGGAAAAGCGCGGCGGCGGCTCGGTGAAGTGCTGCGCGGCGTCGATCGCCTCTTTCGCCAGCTTCTCGTTTTCCGCCATCGCCGGCAGGCGCTTCGACTCTTCGTCGTCCGGCGTCTCGTCCTGACCTTCCTGATAGAGCGTCAGGAAGCCGTCGAATTTCACCACCTGACCGGAGGCGCGCAGATCGATGGTGCGGCTGCCCGATTTGGCGACGATGTCGACCGTGGTGCGTTCGAGCTCGGCGGATTCCATCTGGCTGGCGACCGCGCGATTCCAGATCAGTTCGTACAAACGCGCCTGGTCACGATCGACATATTTGGCGACCTCGGCCGGCGTCCGGCTGGCGCTGGTCGGGCGTATCGCTTCGTGCGCCTCCTGCGCGTTCTTCGACTTGTTGTGGTATTCGCGCGGGCTCGCCGGCACATATTCCTTGCCGTAATTCTTGCCGAGCATGGCGCGGATATCGGCGATTGCCTCGGGCGCGAGGTCGATGCCGTCGGTACGCATATAGGTGATGAGGCCGGTGGTCTCGCCGTCGATCTCGACGCCTTCGTACAGACGCTGCGCGAGCCGCATGGCGATGGCCGGCGCAAAGCCGAGCTTGCGGCTCGCCTCCTGCTGCATGGTCGAGGTGGTGAAGGGCGGGGGCGGATTGCGCCGCGCCGGCTTGGCCTCGACCGCGGCGACGGTGAAGGTCGCGTTCTCAAGCACATTCTTCAGGTCAGTGGCCTGGACGCCGGTGCCGATATCCAAACGCTGAAGTTTCTGTCCGTCGGCCCCGACCAGGCGGGCTTCGAAACTCTCGCCGCGCGGCGTCGCCAGCTTGGCGACGATCGACCAATATTCCTTGGCGACGAATTTTTCGATTTCCAATTCGCGGTCGCAAACCAGCCGCAGCGCGACCGATTGCACGCGGCCGGCTGAGCGCGCGCCCGGCAGCTTGCGCCAGAGCACCGGCGAGAGCGTGAAGCCGACCAGATAGTCGAGCGCGCGGCGTGCCAGATAGGCGTCGACCAGCGCCTCGTCGATGGCGCGCGGATGCTTCATCGCCTCGGTCACCGACTGTTTGGTGATCGCATTGAAGACGACGCGCTCGACCGCCTGACCCTTGAGCGCCTTCTTTTCGTTGAGGGCCTCCAGGACGTGCCAGGAGATTGCTTCGCCTTCGCGATCCGGGTCGGTCGCCAGAATGAGCGTATCGGCCTTCTTCAGGGCGTGGGCGATGTCGTTGACGCGCTTCTGCGACTGGGGGTCGACCTCCCAGAGCATCTTGAAATTATTGTCCGGATCGACCGATCCGTCCTTGGCCGGCAGGTCGCGGATATGGCCAAACGACGCCAGGACCTCGTAACCGGGCCCCAGGTACTTATTGATCGTCTTCGCCTTAGATGGCGACTCGACAACGACAACTTTCATGAAAATCCAAAGGGTTATCGGCCAGAACCGTCAAGGTTCCGAGCGGAATCGGCCGCTTGCATTGGCCGGAACATGGGGAAGGCACTCCTTACTGTCAAATAAGGGTGCCCGGAAAACCTTTATGAACAGCCAATTCAGGCATCAAAGAGACCGGGTTACGTCCAATTACAACCATGAGATGTATTTAAATGTGGGAGCAAGTTTTAGGCTACTATTCGGAAGCAGGAACAGACTGTGTATTTTCGCCATTGGGATACCCGCGCGACGACAAACCCGCATCCGGAACGGGACTTATGGCCAACCACACCTCAGCGGGCGGAATTCGGCAATCAAACGGAAGTCGCCAATTACGTGGCGACCTTGTCGGCCGATCTCGCCGTGATGGCCGGCGGACCGGCCTCGACACCCTCGGCTACCTCCTCGAAATGGTCTGCCTCGAAGCCGAAAGCGTCACCCACCACACCGACCGGAAAAATGTCGGTCGGTCATGAACGCTTAAGGCACCTTCACACCGAGCCGCTCGATAAATGCCGCGGTTGGATTGCCGTCCGGCAGCATGCCGAGCTTGACCTGCTCGGCGCGGATATTGTCGCGCAGGTCGAAGTCGATGTGCCCCTCGAAGTCGAGCACTTTATAGCCGAGTGCGGCGAGTTTCTTCTGCAAAGCGATGCGCGCGTCGCGCGAAATCGGATGGTCGTCGGCGGGCCAGGCCGCCTTGATCGGCGGGCCGCCATTCATGCGATCGGCGAGATGGCCAACCGCGATCACATAGGCATCGGAGTTGTTGTATTCCTTGAGCGCCGGATAGTTTTCCGTCGTCAAGAAGGCCGGACCGTCGACGCCACTCGGAAAAAACAAAATGCCCGGGCCCGTCGGCGGGAACGGCTTGCCATCGGCGCGGCGGACGCCGAGCTTTTTCCAGTCCGCGAAACTGGCGCGGCTCTTCCGGTAATCGAAACCCTTCGGCACCATGACCTCGAAGCCCCAGGGCAGGCCGCGCTGCCAATGCTCCTTGGCGAGATAATTGGCGGTGGAGGCAAGCACGTCCGGCACATTGCTCCACAGGTCGCGCTTGCCGTCACCGGAAAAATCGATGGCGTAGTCGACGACGTTGCTCGGCATGAACTGGGTCTGCCCCATGGCGCCGGCCCATGAACTCACCATCTTGTCGCGGCCAAAATGATTGTCCTGCATGATGCGCATCGCAACGATCAGCTCGTTGCGGAAGTACGGATCGCGGTAGCCGACGTAGCCGAGCGTCGCCAGCGAGCGGAACACATCCCAGTGATCCTTCTCGGCGCCGTAATCGGTTTCGACGCCCCATAGCGCGAGCAGCACCCAACGCTCGACGCCGAATTTCTTTTCCACCGCGTCGAAAGTTTTTGTCCACTCCTTGGCTTTGCGCTGGCCGTTGGCGATGCGCCCGCGCGAGGCGAGATCGTTGACATAGGCGCCGACCGGCTTGCCGTATTCGGGTTGGCGCTTGGTGGCCGCAATCACTCGCTGATCGGGGGTCACGCCTTTGAGCGCGAGATCGAAGGTGGCGCGCGTGACGCCCTTGGCCTGGGCGTTTGGCCACAGCGCGGCTTCGAAGGCGGCAAAGGATTGCTCCTGCGCGCGCACGGGCACGCAGAACAACGCTAAGATGACGAAGAAGAAGACTAATTTCTGGGGCATTCGTGCGGTCCGATAAGGATTTCTTGGCGAATGATCTTGTCCGAAAACCGGTTCTCACTTTTCGGGATCATGCGCGGCGATTCGGACCGTATCTTATAGCAGCGACACCAGACTGCCGCCGTGACGCTCCAGCCGGCCGGCAATTTCGAGTTCCAACAGCACCGTGCGCACAACCGCCGGCGAAGTGCGCGACAGCCGCACCAGATCGTCGATCGACACCGGCGTCGGCCCGAGCAAGCCGATAATGCGGGCACGTTCGTCGTCGCCGGGTTCGGCATCGAGCGGGCCCGGAACATCGTGCGAAGGCTCCTGTGCCAGCATGTCGAAACCGCGTCCCAAGATCGGTTCCAACACAGCGATCACGTCGGCGGCTTCGGTGACCAAAGTGGCGCCTTGCTTGAGCAGGCCGTTCGTTCCTTCCGCGCGCGGATCGAGCGGCGAGCCCGGCACCGCGAAGACCTCGCGGCCCTGTTCGCCGGCAAGCCGCGCGGTGATCAGCGAACCGGAGCGGCGCGCCGCCTCGACGATCACCACGCCGACCGAGAGCCCGGAGATCAGCCGGTTGCGGCGCGGAAAGTCGCGCGCCCGCGGTTCCCAGGCGAGCGGCATTTCCGAGATGGCCGCGCCCTCGGCCAGGATCGCCTCCAGCAAATCGCCGTGTTCGGCCGGATAGATTTTCTCATGCCCGCCGGCCAGCACCGCGACAGTGCCGGTTGCGAGGCTGGCGCGGTGCGCGGCGGCATCGATGCCGCGCGCCAGCCCCGACACTGTGCCGAAACCGGCATTGCCGAGGTCGCGCGCCAGCCGTTCGGCGAATTTGACGCCGGCAGCCGAAGCGTTGCGCGAGCCGACGATGGCGATCAGCGGCCGCGCGAGCGCGACAAGTGTGCCGCGCACCGCCAGTAAAGGTGGCGCATCGTCGATCATCTGTAGCCGCGGCGGATAATCCGGCTCGCCAAGCGCTACAAATTCGACGCCGCGGGCGCGGGCGGCTTTCAATTCGGCCTCGGCGTCCGCACGCGAACAGATGCGCGCCGGGCCAGATGCGCCGCCGCGACGGGCGAGCGCCGGCAGCGCGTCAAGCGCAGCGCGCGCGCCGCCATAATGATTGATCAGATCGCGGAAGGTGCGCGGACCGATATTCTCGGTGCGAATGAGGCGCAGCCAATCGAGCCGTTGCTCCTCGCTCAGTCGAACCCGCTCGGCCAATGCGCCCCCCTTATAGGGGCTAAGCATCGCCCAAGGCGCGGCGCTCCACAACCGGATTTGACGCATTGCAACCTAGGGTCACGCGGCGGGCGTGGATTTTGCGCCGATCTTGCCCTCACTGCCGTTCAGAAGCCGGGCGATATTGGCGCGGTGCATAATCCACAACAGCGCGCTCAGCAGCAGAAATAGTGCTGCGGTGCGCGGTTGGCCGAGCAGCCACAGCGCCGGCGGCGTGAGCGCGCTGGCAATCAGCGCGGCGAGCGACGAATAGCGGCTCAGTGCCGCAACGCCGAGCCAGATGACGCAGAAAATCAGCGCGCCCGGCCAATAGAGGCCGATCAGCACGCCAATATAAACGGCGACGCCTTTGCCGCCCTTGAACTTGAGCCACACCGGAAAAAGATGGCCGAGGAATGCGCCGGCCCCCGCGTACAACGCCGCCTCGGCGCCGGAATAATGCGCCGCGAGCCACACCGCCAGCGTGCCCTTGAGCGCGTCGCACAGCAGGGTCGCGGCGGCGAGGCCCTTGCGGCCGGTGCGCAGCACATTGGTCGCGCCGATATTGCCTGAGCCGACGGTGCGGATATCCGGTGCGCCGGCCGCGCGCGTGAACAGCAGGCCGAATGGGATGGCGCCGAATTGATAGCCGACGAGGAACGCTAGTTCGTTGGTCATACGTATTCGTAAACGGTGCGGCCGGCGACGATGGTGCGCACCACGCGGCCGGTCAACTTGGCATCATCGAACGGCGTGTTCTTGCATTTTGATTTCAGTTCGGCCGGATCGAGCACCCACGGCAGTTCGAGATCGATGACGATGATGTCGGCCGGTGCGCCGTTCTTGAGTGTGCCGCCGGGCAAGCCGAGCAGATCGGCCGGCCGCGTCGACATCGCGCGCAGCAAGCCCACCAACTCGATCTCGCCGGAATGCACCAGGCGCAGGCCGGCGACCAGCATGGTCTCCAGACCGATCGCGCCAGGTGCGGCTTCCGCGAACGGCAGGCGCTTGGTCTCGACGTCCTGCGGATTGTGATCCGACATCACCATGTCGATGAGACCACTCGCGACCGCGGCAATCAGCAGCTTGCGGTCGTCCTCGGCGCGCAGGGGCGGCGACACTTTCAGGAACGTGCGGTAGGGGCCAATGTCGTTTTCGTTGAGCGTGATGTGGTTGATCGAGCACGAGGCGGTGACGCTCAGGCCGGCCTCTTTGGCGCGGCGCAGTACCTCGAGCGATTCCCCGCAGGTGATCGAAGCGGCGTGGTAACGGCCGCCCGACAGCGCCACCAAGCGAAGGTCGCGCTCCAGCATGACCGTCTCCGCCGCCTTCGGAATGCCGAGCAGGCCGAGGCGTGCGCCGAATTCGCCTTCGTTCATCACGCCGTCGCCGACGAGATCCGGATCCTCGGTATGATGCACGATCAGCGCGTCGAAATCGCCGGCGTAAGTGAGCGCGCGCCGCATCACCTGCGCGTTGGTCACGCTCTTGTCGCCGTCGGTAAAAGCGACCGCGCCGGCCGCCTTGAGCAGGCCGATCTCGGTCATCTCCTTGCCTTCGAGCCCTTTGGTGAGCGCCGCCATCGGATGCACGTGCACGATCGCGGTGTCGCGCGCGCGGCGCAGCACGAAATCCACCGTCGCCGGATCGTCGATCACCGGCGACGTATTCGGCTGGCAGACGATGGTGGTCACGCCGCCGGCCGCGGCGGCCTGGCTCGCAGAGGCCAGCGTCTCGCGGTGACCGGCGCCGGGCTCGCCGACGAAGGCGCGCATATCGATCAAGCCGGGCGCGACCAACTTGCCGCGGCAATCGATGACGTCGGTGCCTTCCGGCACGCCGCCAGCGCCAATGCCTTTCTTGGCCTCGCGGACGACGCCGTCGGCGATCAGCAGGTCGCCGACGATATCGAAGTCGCGCGACGGATCGACGATCCGGGCGTTGGCGAGCAGGATCGGGCGGCGTTCGGACAACATTGGCTACATTACACTCAAGCGTTCGGCAGGTTGCGCGACAAAGCTTCCAGCACGGCCATGCGGATGGCCACGCCCATTTCGACTTGCTCGCGGATCAGCGACTGCGCGCCATCGGCGACGATCGAGTCGATTTCGACGCCCCGGTTCATCGGGCCCGGATGCATGACCAGCGCGCCGGGCTTGGCGTAGCCGAGCTTCTTTTCGTCGAGGCCATAAAAGTGGAAATATTCCGAGATCGAGGGCACGTAGGAACCGTTCATGCGTTCGCGCTGCAGCCGCAGCATCATCACGATGTCGGCGCCGTTGAGACCCTCGCGCATGTCGCGCGCGACTTCGACGCCGAAGTGCTCGATGCCGGGCGGCAGCAGCGTGGAGGGAGCGACCACGCGCACGCGCGCGCCCATGGCGTTGAGCAGAATAATGTTGGAACGCGCAACCCGCGAGTGCAGGATATCACCGCAGATCGCCACCAAGAGGCCCTCGATCGTGCCCTTGTTGCGGCGGATGGTGAGCGCGTCGAGCAGCGCCTGCGTCGGGTGCTCGTGCGAGCCGTCGCCGGCATTGATCACCGAGCAGTCGAGCTTGCTCGCCAGCAGTTCGACCGCGCCGGAGGATTGGTGGCGCACGACCAGGATATCGGGATGCATGGCATTGAGCGTGATCGCGGTGTCGATCAGCGTCTCGCCCTTGCGCATCGACGAGGAACTCGTCGACATGTTCATCACGTCGGCGCCGAGCCGCTTGCCGGCCAGTTCGAACGACGACTGAGTCCGGGTGGAGACCTCGAAGAACATGTTGATCTGCGTGCGGCCGCGCAGAGACGTGCGCTTCTTTTCGACCTGGCGATTGAGTTCGACGAATTCCTCGCCGAGATCGAGCAGGCCGGAAATCTCCTCATGCGAAAGTCCTTCGATCCCCAACAAGTGCTTTTTGTTGAGGACGAACGATGATTTCGGTGCGATGTTCATTAAAGGCAGGTCTATAGGCGCAAGTTCGGTCTCCGGCAAGGGCATCGCCAGCCGATCCACAAAGTTAGCGGGCAATCAGGGTTAAGGCGGGCTCTTTTGCGCTATTTATCCAGGTTGGCGAGCCGGTCGAGCGCGCCTTGCAGAATATACATGGCGGCGTGTTGATCGATTACCGCGGCGCGTTTCTTGCGGCTGACGTCATGGCCGATCAATTCGCGTTCGACCGCGGCGGTGGACAGCCGCTCGTCCCACAGCGCGATCGGCAGCTCGGTGAGCTTGGCAAAATTGCGCGCGAAGGCGCGGGTCGATTGCGCGCGCGGGCCTTCCGAGCCGTCCATATTGATGGGCAGTCCGAGCACAAAGCCGATGGCGTTGCGCTCGGCGGCGAGCGCCAGCAGGCGCTTGGCGTCGGTGGTGAAAGTCTTGCGGGCGACGGTCTCGACGCCGGCCGCCAGTTTGCGGTCGGGATCGCTCGAGGCGACGCCGATGGTCTTGGTTCCGAGGTCGAGTCCGATCAGCGACCCGCGCGCCGGCCAAAGCGGCGCGATATCCACCAGCGGGCCAATCGTCATCGTCAGGCGGTGCCCGGCGGATCGTCGGGATCGAGCGAGTTCACCAAGCGCTTGTAGGCGTCCTTGTCGGCTGACCCAAGCTTGGCGAGCGCATCGCGCGCCGTGTCGTAGGCGCTTATCTTGCGCCGCTGTTTGATCTCGTCGATCTTTTGCATGGCCTCGTTGAGACTTTTCAGCGCGTCTTCCGCTTCGTCATTGCCCTTCAGCGCGTCCGGCGCAGCCTTGGCCAGCGCGGCGACGATATCGTTGAGCCAGCCGATCTGGCTGCCATAGCTCGCCACATCTTCGGTGACTTCGCGCTCGACCGCCGGATTGCCGGCGAAATTGACCGACACGCGCGGCGACCAGAAATCGAAGCTCTGGAAGTTGCCGCCCGCGCCGGGAAACATGATGCTCAGTGGATTGGGGAATGTGTACATGGCGCGTTCTCCTTCCCGACAGAGGTAAGTCTATCACGCAACCGTGCCCGGCGGCAGCGCGGCCGTATGCGTGGCGATCGCGCCCGAGGTGGTAAACCAGACTTTGTCGTCGGCGCGCCGGACGATGTTATTGAGCGCGCGCTTGAGATGCTTGAAGCGGTGCGGCTGGCCGACGATATAGGCGTGCAGCGCGATGCCCATCACCAGTGGCCGCTTGGCGCATTCGCCATGCAGCACGTCGAAGGCATCCACGATCATGTCGGCGAAGTCGGTGCCCTCGCGCTTGCGCGCGACGATCTGCGGGATGTCGTTGAGTTCCTGCGGGTAGGGGACCGACAGGATGCGGCCTTTGCGCGTCTTCATCCAGGTCGGCTGCTCGTCGTGGCACCAATCGAGCAGGTAATCATAGCCAGTTTCCTGCAGTAGATCGGGCGTGAGCGGCGATTGCGAGATCCAGGGCCCGAGCCAGCCGCGCGGGCGCGCGCCCGAGTGCTTTTCGATGACCGCCGTCGTTTCTTCGATCAGCTTCTTCTCATCGCTCTCGCTCAGCGTGCCCTGGCGCTCGGAATTGCTGCGGCCGTGGCCGACGATCTCCGCGCCGGGAAAGGCCGCCACCGCCTGCGGCGCGGGCGCATACATGTCGGCATTGACCCTGGCTGTGTAAAAACACATCGCGGAAATTGATTCTCGGGATAAGATTCTCACGCGATTTGCGGGAGGATCCGATGAGGCGCTTCGTTGAAGGGGCGGATCGTGGTCAGAGCACGCTGTTTCCTGAATGTCTGGAAGACTGGATCGGAGAGGACAATCCGGTTCGCGTCATAGACGTCTTTGTCGATGAACTCGCTCTTGGTGAGGTTGGATTTTGCGGGGTCGAACCCGAGGTAACCGGTCGACCTTCCTATCATCCGTCGGTGCTGCTGAAGCTCTACATCTACGGCTATCTCAACCGGGTGCAGTCGAGCCGCCGGCTGGAGCGTGAGGCGGGGCGTAACGTTGAGGTGATGTGGCTGGTGGGCCAGCTTGCTCCCGACCACAAGACGATTGCCGACTTCCGCAAGGACAACGGCCGCGCGATCCGGCAGGTCTGCGCCCGGTTTGTTGCGCTCTGCCGCACTTTGGGCCTGCTCACGCAAGCCAGCGTCGCGATTGACGGCAGTAAGTTCAAGGCGGTGAACAACCGCGACAAGAACTTCACGCGGGCCAAGATGGAGCGGCGCATGGCGCAGATTGAGGAGAGCGTCGCGCGTTATCTGCAGCAGCTCGACAGCGCCGACCGGCAGGAACCATCCGAGGCGCTCAAAACCAAGACCAGCCGTCTGAAAGAGAAGATCGAGAAACTGAAGGAGCAGATGCAGCGGCTTGAGATTCTCAAGGTAACTATGCTTGCCACGCCGGACCAGCAGATCTCGCTGACCGATCCCGATGCCCGCTCGATGGCGACCAGTGGCCGCGGCTCTGGCGTCGTGGGCTACAACGTCCAGGTTGCCGTCGACACCACACATCATCTGATTATCACGCATGAGGTGACCAACGTCGGGACCGACCGGTCGCAGCTCTCACCTGTGGCCAAGGGGGCGAAGGCGACGCTGGAAGTGGAGAACCTCGATGCCGTCGCCGACCGCGGCTACTTCAGCAGTGCGGAGATTCTGGCGTGCGAGGAAGCGGGTATCACAATTACGCTGCCCAAGCCGATGACCTCGAACTCAAAGGCAGAAGGGCGCTTCGGCAAGCAGGACTTTCGCTATCTGGCTGAGGAGGACGTTTACATGTGTCCTGCCGGCGAGAAGCTTGCCTACCACTACACGGTCGAGGAAAAAGGGCTGATTCTGCATCGCTACTGGACTAACGCTTGCCAGGATTGCGCCATCAAAAATGCCTGCACCACCGGCAAGGAACGCCGGATCACCCGATGGGAGCATGAGCGTGTTCTTGAGGCGGTGCAACGCCGGCTCGACGAGCATCCGGAGAAAATGCGCCTGCGGCGCGAGACGGTCGAGCATCCCTTCGGCACGATCAAGGCGCGGATGGGCGCAACCCACTTCCTGATGAAGACGCTGCCGCGCGTGGCCACCGAAATGGCGCTGCACGTGCTGGCCTATAATCTCACGCGCGTCATAAACATCATCGGCATCCAACCGCTCATGGCGGCCATGAGGGCATAATCGCCACAGACACGAAGCCGTCTGCCATCAGAGGATCGCCGCAATCCGCATCAGCCGCGTCTACAGTCGGAAAAGCCGCCAAATCCAAAAAATGACCACGCACGGCCACATCGCCGATGTCTCTAGGCGTCAATGCTTCCGCCAAGGCGTTTTTACACGACCAAGACCAGGAGCGACACCGGCAGTTTCAATTCGTCGAACAGTTCCGCCAGGCGAAACACGCCGGCGCGATTGCCATAATCGCGCCAAGCGTAATTGAGCACGTCCGGCTGCGGTCCGCCGGGCGCCAATTCGGCGCCGAGCCCCTCGCCGAATGAGAACCATTCGAGATTGAGGGCGATATAGATGGCCAGCCGTTTGCCGCCGGGCCAATCGTAGACCGGCCGCGCGGTAACGGGCGAATAGGGGTAGCGGTCGTGGTTGCGGGTCATGATGGATTCATACAAAGCCAACGCCCCGCTGTCCCTATTCTTTGCGGCGCGGGACGGCACGGGGATAAGTCCTGCCGACAATATGATTATAGTCCGAGAGGTTGCGCCGCCGCCCGGCGGGTCTATGTGTTGACTGGATTCGGCATAGCACGAGGGCCCCCATGCACACCCATTCGATCGAGCCCTGGCAGCACAGCCACGTCTTTCTTGGGGCAAGGCACGACCGCCACGAGCGGCGCACCTGGTTCGTGGTGGCGCTCACCGCCGCCATGATGGTGGCGGAGATCGTCGGCGGCACGCTGTTCGGCTCGATGGCGGTTGTCGCCGACGGCTGGCACATGTCGACGCATGCCGGCGCGCTCACCATCGCCGCGCTCGCCTATCGCTTCGCGCGCCGCCATGCGCACGACCCGCGCTTCACCTTCGGCACCGGCAAGATGGGGGAACTGGCGGCGTTTTGCAGCGCCGTGATCCTGGCGCTGATCGCGGCGGCGATCGGCTACGAGGCGCTGATGCGGCTCACCGCGCCGGTCGCCATCCATTTCCGCGAGGCGATCGCGCTGGCGGTCGTCGGCCTGGCGGTCAACGTCGCCAGCGCCTGGCTTTTGTTCGACAGCGACCATCATCATCACAGCCATGCGCACGACGACGACCATCATCACGATCACCACGACCACGACGCCCATCATCACCATGGCCACGACAGCAATCTGCGCGCCGCTTACGTGCACGTGCTCGCCGACGCGATGACCTCGGTGCTGGCGATCGTCGCCCTGTCGTGTGGGCTCGCCTTCGGCTGGGTGTGGATGGATCCGCTGATGGCGTTGGTCGGCGTCGCCGTAATCTTGAGCTGGTCGTTCGGGCTGATGCGCACGGCCGGCACGGTGCTGCTCGACATGGTGCCGGACCGGCATCTGGCCGGTCATATCCGCAAGCATCTCGAGGTCGACGGCGACCGCGTCTGCGACCTGCATATGTGGCGGCTCGGCCCCGGCCATGTCGGCCTGATCGCGGCGGTGGTGTCCGACCATCCGCAGGCGCCATCGGCCTACAAACACCGGCTTGAGGGCATCGCCGGCCTGTCGCACATGACCATCGAGGTGCACCGCTGCCCGGATCACGAGCGAAAGGCGGCGTAGAAAAGTAACATCATTGCGAGGGCAAACGGCCCTCTGCTATACGCGGCACTATTCCTTGAGGTTTCGCATGTCCGTCGACGCCGATACCGTCCGCCGCATCGCGCATCTGGCGCGCATCGCCGTGCCAGAGAGTGAGATCGAGCATTTGCAGGGCGAGCTCAATGCCATGCTCGACTTCGTCGAGCAGTTGCAGGAGGTGAATGTCGAAGGCGTCGAGCCGATGACCTCGGTAACGCCGATGGCGATGAAGAAGCGCGCGGACGTCGTCACCGACGGCGGCATCGCCAGCGATATCGTGAAGAACGCACCGGCGAGCGAGGACAACTTCTTTCTAGTTCCGAAGGTGGTCGAGTAATGTGCATCGCCTGTGAGCTCAACTTCTGGAACATGATCGACGCTCTGCCGCCGGAGGACCAAGAGCGGATCCTGCGCGAGCAAGCCGCGCGCTTTGCCTGCGATACCAGCGATGGCAAGTCGGTGCCGCAGCCCGCCGCGGATGAGCGCGAACCTGTCGTGAAAAGCCGTGAGTGATTTGAATTCGCTCACGTTAGCGCAAGCGCGCGACGGGCTGAAGAAGAAAAGCTTCTCGGCGCTCGAATTGGCCGACGCGCATCTCGCGGCCATCGAAAAAGCGCGCGCGCTCAACGCCTATGTGCTGGAAACGCCGGAGCGCGCTGCCGCCATGGCCAAGGCGGCGGACGCGCGCATCGCCGCCGGCAAGGCCGGACCGCTGGAAGGCATTCCGCTCGCGGTGAAAGACATGTTCTGCACCGAAGGCGTGCGCTCGACCGCGTGCTCGCACGTCCTCGACAATTTCGTGCCGACCTATGACTCGACTGTGACTGCCAATCTATGGCGCGACGGCGCGGTGCTGCTCGGCAAGACCAACAACGACGAGTTCGCCATGGGCTCGTCGAACGAGACCTCGCATTTCGGCCCGGTGATCTCGCCGTGGCGCCGGAAAGGCGCCAACACGCCGCTGACGCCGGGCGGTTCGTCCGGCGGCTCGGCCGCGGCGGTGGCGGCGCAATTGTGTCTGGGCGCGACCGGCACCGACACCGGCGGTTCGATCAGGCAGCCGGCGGCCTTCACCGGTACGGTCGGCATCAAGCCGACGTATGGGCGTTGCTCGCGCTGGGGGATTGTGGCGTTTGCGTCGTCGCTCGATCAGGCCGGTCCTTTTGCGCGCACCGTGCGCGACGCGGCGATCCTGCTGCGCTCGATGGCTGGGCCCGACGCCAAGGACACCACCTGCGCCGATCTGCCGGTGCCGGACTACGAAGCTGCTACGGCCAAGTCGGTGAAGGGCCTGCGCATCGGCATTCCCAAGGAGTACCGGCTCGACGGCATGTCGGCTGAAATCGAAAAGATCTGGCAACAGGGCATGGACTGGCTCAAAAGCGCCGGCGCGGAGTTGGTCGACGTGTCACTGCCGCACACGAAATATGCGCTGCCTGCCTATTACATTGTCGCTCCGGCGGAAGCCTCGTCCAATCTCGCGCGCTATGACGGCGTGCGCTACGGCCTGCGCGAGCAGGGCCGCGATATCATCGACATGTATGAGAAGACGCGCAGCGCCGGCTTCGGCGCCGAGGTGCGCCGGCGGGTGATGATCGGCACTTACGTGCTCTCGGCGGGCTATTACGACGCCTACTATTTGCGCGCGCAGAAGGTGCGCACGCTGATCAAGCGTGATTTCGAGGACTGCTTCAAGGCAGGCGTGCACGCCATGCTGACGCCGGCGACGCCGTCCGCTGCCTTCGGGCTGGGCGAGAAGGGCCAGGCCGACCCGGTCGAGATGTATCTGAACGACGTGTTCACGGTGACCGTGAACATGGCCGGCTTGCCGGGGATTTCGGTGCCGGCGGGGCTCGACGGCCAGGGCCTGCCGCTCGGCCTGCAATTGATCGGCCGGCCGTTCGACGAGGAGACGCTGTTCTCTTGCGCGGCCGTGATCGAGCAGGCGGCGGGACGCTTCACGCCGCAAGCGTGGTGGTAACTGCATTTTATGAAACTGCCGGTTGACTCGCGCCTAGAAATATGTACTGTGTGTTTATACCTATTTAAAAGTATTTATCGATCGGAGCTGGACGATGGGCAAATACGAGCCCTTGACCAATTTTCTTCGTGCCCAGCCCAAAGACTACGTCGAAATGACATTTGACGAGATTGAGAAAGTCATCGGAGCCAAGCTACCGCCCAGCGTACGCTATCATCGCGCATTTTGGAGCAACAACGCGGACAATAACGTCATGACCAAGGCTTGGCTGGAAGCCGGGTTCCGTAGCGCGCGCGTTGATATGAATGCGGGAAAACTGACTTTCCGACGCCATCCTCCAAAGGCTCTTGATGAGGCGGACAAAAAGACCGCGCGAAAACGGTATGGGTCCCTGAAACGCCATCCGCTCCTCGGTGCGATGAAAGGGACGGTGTGGATCGCGCCGGGAACGGATTTGACCGCGCCTGCCGATCCCGACTGGGGCGAGGTTGCTTACGGCGACAAGACTTGGGACGACGTTAAATGACCAGGTTGTCCCCACTATTGCTCGATACCTGCGCGGCGATTTGGTTTGCCGACGACTTGCCGATAGCAAACGCGGCAATCAATGCCATGAACGAAGCCTTCGCCGAAAACGTGTCGGCCTATGTGTCGCCGATCTCTGCGTGGGAAATCGGAATTCTTTGCGCGCGCGGCCGGATGCGGTTTCCCGTGCCGCCACATTCGTGGTTCAAGCGGCTTCGCAGTTTTGAAGGAATTGCGCTCGCCGACTTGTCACCTGAGATTTTAATCGCGTCTTCGTTTCTGCCTGGCGACCCGCCGCGTGATCCTGCCGACCGTGTCTTGGCTGCGACCGCGCGTGAATACGGCTACACGCTGGTCACGCGTGATCGGCCATTGCTGGACTATGCCGGGCAAGGGTATTTGAAAGCCCTAGCCTGCTAACGCCAATTTACCGATCGGCCGACGCGATCGGCGGCAGGTCCTGGTCGCCGTTGATAACGGTTTTGCCGCCCAATTCGCCGCCGCCGAAGATAAAGATCACCGCCGCCAAGGCGACGAGGCCGCCGACGATGATGCCGAAGGTGCCGTTGTCCTCTTTCATGGTGTCCGCTCCTTAACCTGCTGTCTGACTGTCCGCTGTTTGAAGGACGCTCGTCGTACGCGCGCCTGCGCACGACGCGAGGCCGCTAACAATCATGCAGGATTTGGGCCACGCGAGAGCCCGGCCCCGTGATACGTCTGCCGGTGGTGGCGGCGTGCCTGTGCAAACAGGCCGCGAGACGAATGCATTTGAAAAGTCATGCAAAACAATAGCCCTGCCAAGGGGTATTGGCCTACTCTGGGCTGGGGCTGAGCGGCAGGCGGGACGCCGCGAGCTAGGCTGCTTTGCCGCAGAAGCATGACGGGAACCGTAAGTGATGCAAGAAACGACACGCACCGCGCTTGAGGGCATGCTCGACGCTTTCACGCAAAGCGACACCGACCGGCTCATCGCCCGCTACCACGACGACATCGACTGGCTGTTCTACGCACCGGTGGCGTTGTTTCCCTTCGCCGGAGCCCGCCGCGGCAAGGCCGAAGTGCTCAAGGGCTATGCCCTGATGTACGAAATCTTCCGCCTCACAAATTACAAAGTCGCGGTGACGCTGGTGGACGGCGATCGCGCTGCCACTTTGTCCGATGTCCATATGGTGCAGCGTGCGACCGGCCGCACCATCCGCTCGCGCATTGCCAGCTTCCACCGCTTCCACGACGGCAGGCTTATCGAGTACCGGGGCTTCACCGACAGCTTCGACTCGGTGGAACAGGCGCTCGGGCGCGAATTGCAGCTCTAGGTCTCGTGCGCCGGCTGCAGGCCGTACCGGCGGAACACCGGCGCGGCGGCGGGGGCAGTGACACAGGCGGCAAGCGCACGGGCGGCGTCCGCCTGTTTGGCCCTGGCGGCGATGCCGCTTGAAAAAATCGTCGTCTTTTGGATTTCCGCCGGCAGCGGACCGACCAGGTCGATGCCTGGGAAATGCGACAGTTCGCTGACCTGCTGGAAGCCGATCTCGGCCTCGCCGCTCGCGATGAGGCTACCGACGAAGGCGCCGGTCGGCGCCAGGCGCAGCTTCGGCTTGATCCGGTCGGCGATCCCTAACCGATCGAACAGGCCGAGGACGTAGTTGCCGCTCGGGCCGGTGGAGTAGCCGATGGTCTGGGCAGCCAGCAGTGCAGCCATCAAGGCGGCGGTCGTGCCGATATCGGGTTTCGCCGCGCCGGCGCGCACCGCAATGCCGACGCCGGACGAGGCGAGATCGGCGCGGCTGCCGGCCTTGAGCGCGCCGGAAGCAAGGAAGGCGTCGATGTCGTCGCTCGCCATGATCAAGAGGTCGAAGGGCTCGCCGGCGGCGATGCGTTTCTTCACGTCGACGGTCCCGGTGAAGCCGGTCGTGACCTTATGCCCGGTCGCCCGCTCGAACTCCGCCAGCAGATCGCGGTAGGCCTGCTCGGTGGCAAGCGTCGATAGGACAGTGATGTCAGCCATGTTTTCCCCGCCTTATGTCTGGTCTGCCGGCTTGCGCCGCGATACATAGTTGCCGCCATGAGCGTGCAAAGCAAACCCGGCAAACTGATCACAGGCGCGAGCGGCGACTGGGAAGTCGTTATCGGCATGGAAGTGCACGCCCAGGTGACGTCGCAATCCAAGCTGTTCTCCGGCGCCTCGACCGAATTCGGCGGCGAGCCGAACAGCCATGTGTCGCTGGTCGATGCCGCGATGCCGGGCATGCTGCCGGTGATCAACGAGGAATGCGTCAAGCAAGCGATCCGCACCGGGCTCGGACTGAAAGCGAAGATCAATCGCAAGTCGGTGTTCGACCGCAAGAATTATTTCTATCCCGACCTGCCGCAGGGCTACCAGATCAGCCAGTACAAGTCGCCGATCGTCGGCGAGGGCGAAGTCGTCGTCGATCTCGATGACGGCGAGACGGTGACTGTCGGCATCGAGCGGCTGCATCTCGAGCAGGACGCCGGCAAATCGCTGCACGACCTGCACGCGACCATGAGCGCGATCGATCTCAACCGCTCGGGCGTGGCGCTGATGGAGATCGTGTCGAAGCCCGACATCCGCTCGGCCAAGGAGGCGATGGCGTTCCTGACCAAGATGCGCTCGATCCTGCGCTATCTCGGCACCTGCGACGGCGACATGGAGAAGGGCTCGTTGCGCGCCGACGTCAACGTCTCGGTGCGCAAGCCGGGTGCGCCGCTGAATACGCGTTGCGAAATCAAGAATATGAACTCGATCCGGTTCATCGGCCAGGCGATCGAATACGAGGCGCGCCGGCAGATCGACATCATCGAGGACGGCGGCACCATCGACCAGGAGACACGGCTGTTCGACCCGGGCAAGGGCGAGACGCGTTCCATGCGCTCCAAGGAAGAGGCGCATGACTACCGCTATTTCCCGGATCCCGATCTGCTGCCGCTGGAATTCGATCAGGCTTACGTGGACGCGCTGAAGGCGCATTTGCCGGAACTGCCGGACGAGAAAAAGGCGCGTTTCATGCGGGAACTCGGCATGAACGAATACAATGCCGCCGTGCTGGTCGCCGATAAGGATGCCGCGGATTTCTTTGAAGCAACGCTAGCTAAGCTCGATGAGAAAGCCCAGGCGTTAGGGCGCCCAAGAGTGGCCGGTGAAGTCAGCAAGTGGGTTCAAGGCGAGCTATTTGGATTATTGAATAAGGAAGGCGTTGAAATCGCAAACTCGCGTGTATCGCCTGCACAAATGGCTATGTTGCTTTGGCTAATGTTCGACAATGACATTAACAGCATTATGGCGAAGGAGATTTTCAAAATCATTTGGGCTGAGGGCGGTGATCCACGCGAAGTCGCTGAAAAACGCGGGATGAAGCAGGTCACCGACGTCGGCGCGATCGAAAAGATCGTCGACGACATCATCGCCAAGAATCCGGACAAGGTCGCTGACGCGAGGACCAACCCGAAAGCGATCGGCTGGTTCTTCGGCCAAGTGAAAACGGCCACTGACGGCAAAGCGAGCCCGCAAACGGTCAACGAAATCCTGAAAAAGAAACTCGGACTCTGATCCGCGCGCGCCAATCGCGCTCGTCTGCATCCGATTTGGGTGCAATGCGGTAATCGGGTGAGCGAATTTCTATTTCAAATTCGAATCGGCGTGCATGGAACACCAAAACTTCCGCGCTGGCGAACGCGCGTCAGCAAATCACTCGTCACTGATTCGCTCGTTTTTGATCAATTCCGGTCCGCGCACGCCGTTTTGCGCGGTGAATTGTAAAAAAATTTTGACCTGTGCATTTGTTGTCGCGACGCGTGTTGCCGATACAAATTTGTTCGTGCGTGCGCGCAAAGTTTTCATCGCGCGGCGGCGTTCGCCGACAACCGGCATTGCAAAAAGCCCTTATTTCATCGCAATTTTTGCATGTTATGCACAGCGCGACCGATCATGCGCGGTGCGTTCGTCGCAAACAAAATTATATCAAGTGTGCGCGATGTCAGCGATGTTGTACGATGCGTTGCATGATGCGGATACACGCTTTGTTAAGCGGAACGCTGTTTTTTTCATTGCGCTGTAGTAAATGGAATGCAGTGCGTGTCGATCCGCGACCGTACTGATGCAGACATCCGCCATGTTTCATGGCTAGGAGGGCAGCAATGGCGAAACGTAGAAAGAAGAAGGCAGCGAAGAAGAAGAAGAAGCTCTAGTAGCTTCTTTTGAATCTTCGAGCTCTTCGTTTCGAAGATTGCGTCATACGGGCCGGGTTGCGTTGTAGTGCGACGAGCGCGATGCAGTTGCTCTGTGGCGCCCCGGTTCCGATGACAACAGAGGGCGTCGGCGAGACCTCGAGTCTCGCCGACGCCCTCGGCATGTTTGCATAGCCTCGAGTTTTTTAAAGCGCGGCAGCGCGTCGCTCAGCTTGCGGTCTTAAGCCGCTTGTTGCACGCGCTCCAATATTTCGGCCACTTCATTCCTTTCTCGATCTTGCCGGCGGCCTTGGCTTCTTTCCATTCGGCGGCGCACTTCCTCAGCCGCTCACGCGCGGCGAGTTGCCCCGGTGTCGGCGGCTTCTTCGTCTTGACCTGTTTCTTATCCGGCGACGTCGTCTGCGCCGCCGCGTTCTGCATCAGCGCCGGAAGCGGCGCGGCGAACAGGCCGGCCGCCAGCAAGACAGCGAACAATGTTTTGGACATGAATCCCCCACCCTTGTTTTGCCAGTTTGCCGGGTCTCGGCGATGCGGCCGGCCCGCAACCTGCCCGCTAAGAATAACCATCCTGGGTTGTATTCGTCCAGTATTACGCTACCGGCTGGCCTGAAAACGCTGGCGTGCGAGGCCTTTAAGGCAGTTGCGGATTACCGCCGTCGGCCTTAGGTCAGACGCTTATTGGCACCAACTTGATTGAAACGGAGCAGGGACATGGCACGCGGCAAGGCGAAGCAGACGGCAAAGGCGAAAAAGGCCGCTGTGAAGCGCAAGGCCAAGCCGGCCAAACCGATTGAGCTTTACTACTGGCCGACGCCGAACGGTTTCAAGATTTCGATCATGCTGGAAGAGTGCGGGCTGCCTTACACCTTGGTCCCGGTGAACATCTCCAAGGGCGAGCAGTTCAAGCCAGACTTCCTCAAGATTGCGCCCAATAACCGCATGCCGGCGATTATCGATCCGGCCGGCCCCGGCGGCCGGCCGATCTCGATCTTCGAGTCCGGCGCCATCCTGCAATATCTTGGGCGCAAGACCGGCAAGTTCTATCCGAAAGACGAGCGCCAACGCGTCGAAGTCGAGCAGTGGCTGTTCTGGCAGATGGGCGGCGTCGGACCGATGGCGGGGCAGGTGCATCATTTCAAGAATTACGCGGTCGAGACGCTGACCTATGCGATCAATCGCTACATCAACGAGGTCAACCGACTCTACGGCGTGATGAACCTGCGGCTCAAGGACCGCAAATTCATCGCCGGCAAATATTCGATCGCCGACATGGCGCTGGTCGGCTGGGTCAATGGCTGGGAGCGGCAGGGCCAGGACATCAACGAGTTTCCCAACCTGCGTCGCTGGCTCGACACCATGAAGGCGCGCCCAGCGGTCAAACGCGGCATGGCGCTCGGTCTCGAACTGCGCCAAGGCATCGATATGAAGGATCCAAAAGTGCAGGCGGTATTGTTCGGGCAGCGCGCACGCACGGCATAAACGCCGCACGCCGCGCATTGTCGCCTGGGTGGTTAGTCAGCGCTTACCCAGCGCGGTTAGCGTTTCCTCAATTGCGGCCGGAGGCAATTCGATTTCGCCCGTAAATACGGGCTTTTCACACATTCGCGCGCGCAGCCGCCGCGCGTGCATTCACATTCGATTCATTGCAACGCTTAAACTGTCATTCAAATTTTCTCCCGATGATCGCCTCACTCGGACGAAAGAATTTTCGCCGGGCAACAGGGACGAGCGATCGGCCGTGGGGGCGGACGATCGCGATCATGGGGAGGCATCAATGGCAACCGAAACTGCTGCGGCTTACGCCGTCGAACCAAACGACGCGGACGGCTGCTTCGCGCTCGGCATGAACTATTCGATCGGCGCGAACGTCGCGGCCGACCTGATCGAAGCGCACAAGTGGTTCAACATCGCGGCCATGCGCGGGCACGCCGACGCTGCGCGGCTGCGCCGCGAAATCGCCGAGCAGATGGCCGACGCCGAAATCGGCCGCGCCCAGCGCGCCGCGCGCGATTGGCTCAAGAGCCATCCGCAGCCGGTGCAGGCGCCGGCGATCCGCGTCGCGGCTTGATACGCTAGACGGCGACGAAGCGCGCCAGTTCGGCGCGCAGCGTCGCGAGCAGGCTCGGCCAATCGCCAAGCGCGGGCTGGCGGAACAGCCGCGCCTGCGGGTACCAGGGGCTGCTGTCGCCGGTCAGAGTCCAGCGCCAGTCCGGCGCGAAGGGCAGCATCACCCACGCCGGACGTCCAAGCGCCCCGGCGAGATGCACCACCGACGTATCGACTGAAATCGAAAGATCGGCGAGCGCTGCGACCGCTGCGGTGTCGGCCATGTCGAACAAATCGCCGCCGAGATGAGTGACGTTCGTCTGGCGCGCCAGCACGTCGGCATCGACGCCACGCAGTTCTCGCTGAATGCTCAAGAAGGAAATGCCGTCGAGCGCGAACAGCGGTGCGAGTAGCGCCAGATCGATCGAGCGGCTGCGGTCATTGGCGTGGCTGACATTGCCGGCCCAGGCGAGAGCGACCCGTTTGCCGTGCAATGCCTCAATGCGCGCACGCCACTTGGCGATCCTCGCTTCGTCCACACGCAGATAGGGAATATCTGCGGGGATGCTCGAAAGCCCGGTCTTGAGCGCCAGAGGCAGGCTGCCGAGCGGACAGTGGACATCATAAGCAGGCAGGGCTTCGCCGCGCGCGTGGCAGGAGGTGACGCCATCGAGTCCGGCCAGCAAAGTTTTCAATTCCGGTTGAACTTCAAGCACGACGTTCGCGCCGCTGCGCGCCACCAGCGGGGCATAGCGCGCGAACTGGATGGTGTCGCCGAGGCCCTGTTCGGCATGCAGCAGGATAGTCTTGCGCCCGAGCGGGTATTCGCCGAGCCAGAGTGGCTTGCCGTAATCGCGGCGGGCGTCGCGGATGCCGGTGCGCTGCCAGCGCCATTCATATTGCGCAAAGCCGCGCGCGAGGTCGCCCAACGTGAGCAGACTCAAGGCGCGATTGGCGCGCGCATCGGCGTAATCCTTGCGCACCGCAATCGCCTTATCGAACGATGCGATCGCCTCGGCATGCCGGTTGAGCGCCTGCAGCGCGCGGCCGCGGTTGTTTAAGGCGGCCGTATGGGCTGGGACTATGGCGAGCGCGCGATCAAAGCTGGCGGCGGCCTCTGCGTAGCGACCGGCATCCAACAGCGCGTTGCCACGATTGTAGAGCGCGCCCGGATGGCGCGGCATCACGACGAGGGCGGCGTCGAAATCGGCGAGAGCCTCGTCGACGCGGCCGAGTTTCGCAAGTGCGACGCCGCGCTCGCGTAGCGCATCGCCATGGCGCGGATTGCGCGCCAGGACGCCGTTGAAACAAGCAAGCGCTTCCTGCGGGCGTTGCAGCGTGAGCAACGCGTTGCCACGATTTTCCAGCGCGTTCAGGTCGCCCGGCCGCAAAGCGAGCGCCTTGTCGAGACAATCGAGCGCCTCCGCGTCGCGCTCGAGCGTGTGCAGCACATTGGCGAGGTTCATCCAGGCATCGGGCGCCTGCGAATTGATTTTGACCGCCGCCGACATCAGCCGGTAGGCCTCGCCCGCCTTGTCGGCTTGTGCCTTGATCAGGCCGAGCAGATGCAGCGCGTCGAAATGTTCGGGCGCCGCCTTCAGGACGCGCGCGTAAAGCTTCTCAGCCTCGCGCAGCCGACCCTGCTGATGCAGGGCGACGGCTTCCTGCATCGTCTGCTGCACGTTGAGACCGGTCGCTTGCGCCATGGCGCGCGATATGGCCCCGGTTCGTCGCGGGGCGCAAGCAGGCGAGCCGTACTAATCGTTGTAACGTTTGCGGTGGTGTTTGACGGGCTGCTCGGCGGGGCCGCTATAGAACAAATTCCGCTCGCAGAAGCCGCCCATGCCGTGAATCGTTTGCAGGCATTGCTCGAAGCTCACGAAGCCGCAATTACGGGCGCCGCCGCCTCTGCCGCTGCCATAGGTCGCGCACCATTTGTAAGGGTCGGCTTGGCCGGACGGCGGCGCGATCAGTTCCAGCACCGCGATCGCGGCGAGGAAGCTTAAAGACAGCCAAAATCTATACATCGTGCGTCTCCCGGTCCCGTTGGCGGTCCGCTTATTTGCGTTTGCGCTCCGGCTTGGCGGGCTTCTCGGCCGCGCCTTCGTAAAATAAATTGTGCACGCAGTCTCCGCCTATTCCACTGACCGTCGCCATGCATTGCTCATGGGTCGAGAAGCCGCAATTGCGGCCGCCGCCATCCTCGCCACTATATTGCGCGCACCACGGGTATTCGATCGCGGCGGCCGGCGGGGCAAACGTCGCCAGCGATGCGAGGAGTACGGCGGCAAAGAGCGTCGAACTGAATCTGGTCATGGCGGGCGTCCCGATCTGCAGGTGGCACTGTGCGTTAACCCGCGGTTTTGCGCTTTAGTTCGCACGGCGGCAAATTTTATGCGGCGGTAAGATGCGCGTCGTCAGCCTTTCTGCACCCAGAGTTGATACATGCCGGAGAAGGTATCAAGGTTTTGGGTCTCGACTGTGTGCCATTTGTTTAGATCGGTCATCGACCAGCCATTGGCGGAAAACAGCGCACGGAAGTCCTGCGCGGCGGCGTCATCGAGGTCGAAGCCGATGAATTTCAGGCCGTGGCCGTCGATGAAGTCCTTGATGACCGGAATGGTCATGCGGCTTTCCTGCACGTGGAACAGCAGGTCGCGGCACTCGCTGGTGGAAAAGAAATCGAAGAAACGCGCAACGCTGCCCAAGGGAGTTTTGAGCAACTCCTGCCGGCATCGGCGGATGTCCGCGGGTGTGGATTCATAGCCGCGTTCAGCAATAAAAGCGTGCGCCGCCACCACGTCGCGGCGGGCGCTTTCGCTGTAAAAGCCGAGATACATGAAACCACCCGGTCGCAGCAACGAGAGCAATACGCGCCAGCCTTCGAACGGGTCACGCATATGATGCAACACGCCAGCGACTTCGATCATGTCGAAGCTGCGGCCAATGGCGCCGAGCCCGAGAATATCTCCTTGCGCGTATTCGATGCGCTCCGCCAGCGGCGACAGCGTCTTGCGCTTGGCGTAACAGAGACTGCTCAGGCTGAGATCGACCGCGAGCACCCGCGCGCCTTGGTATGCCAGCGCGGTCTGGGTGGCTTGGAAGCCTGTCCCGCAGCCGGCGACAAGGACATCAAGCGACTCGGTTTTTCCGAGCGGCGTAAAAGTTGCGGTCGGGAATTTGTTGCGCAAGTGCTGGTCGATCGCGACCGGCTCGATCTGGCCTGCGACATTGACCCAACGCGGATAGGGGTTTTCTTCGTATTGCTGCCGTACGCGTTGCGAGACGTCGTCCTCGATCGGAGTTAGGCGCAGGACCGTTGAGCGAAGCTCAAGCTCCTGGCCGGGTTCGCGCAATTGCTGGGTGAGCACATCCTCGACCGCCTGCGGCCAGGTCCGATCCAACAGCTGTTGCGCAAAGGGCAGCGTATGCAGCGGGCGATACATCGCGATCGCGGCAATCAAGGTCGGCGCGATGGCAGCAGTAGCGTTGATCGCATCGGCGAGCGATGACTCGATGCGCTCGACTTTGGCGTCTTCGTCCGGCGTGGTCGCGAAAACATATTCATTGATGAAGCACTGCTTGGCGAGTGCGCAACAGAATGCAAGCGCGGTGTCGTTGACCGGCTTGTTGGCATCGGCTGAAGCCTCCAGCAGTGCCAAACGCAGCGCCGTCAGCACACGCTCGAGTTCGATTTCACGGGCGGGGACCGACTGCAGCATACAAAGTAGCAGGGGATCGGCCGCGATTGCCGAAAACCCGGCGCTGCTGAACAGTTGGTCCGCCGTCAGCCGGTTCGGCCAAGCCGCGTTCGCCCGCCGTATGGCCTCACCGATTGGCGGCAAGACTCCAACCAGCGTTGCACAAACACCGCTAAATTGGTCGAACAGTTGCGGTATCAGCGTGAGAGAGCGAGCGAACCAAGCCGAGGCTTCATTGAGCTTACCTTGCGCGTGCAGCACGCAACCGAGATTATTGCTGGCCTGCGCGTGATCGGGCTTGAGCTTCAGCAAGCGCTTGTAGGCGCGCACGGCGTCATTGAGATTGTTCTGCTGTTGGTGGCGGACCGCTTCGGCGAACAATTGGCCGACGGGATCGCCGGCGGGACCGGTACGATGGCTGCGGGCCGATGGGCTCTGCTTGACCGCGGCGCGGCGCTGTTTTCGATTCATCCGCTGCGATCCATCGATCTGGCCGGGCGCTCGTTCAAGTGCCGCTTTGGCGTCCCGTTTTCAAGTCTCGGTTTTGCGGTTTGACGCGCAAATGCCGAAAGCATAAGTCTTTCCGCACGCGGAGCTGTGGCCGAGTGGCTGAAGGCGGCGGTTTGCTAAACCGTTATACGCTCCAAAGGCGTATCGAGGGTTCGAATCCCTCCGGCTCCGCCAAGCTCAAGCTATAAAATCCACGCCGAAATCAATCACTCTTCAGTTCCAAACCCGTCGGCCCTAATCCGGCTGGCAAATTCTTTTGTGGACGAGTTTGTGAGTTGCTCGCGCTTCTACGATTCGCGCGAACAAAGAGCGCGGTAACGATTCGAGTTCTGGCGCTAGGTGGCTATGGATCGCCGCGGTGGTTTCTTAGTACCGCTAAGCAGTCGAGTGCCGGTCGATAGGCCAAAAACGGCTATCCGAGCCGAATGCCTCGAAATTGGGCTTTTCCGTGTGTTCGCACGGGCAGAAAGCGCCAAAAACGGCTAAATTCGACCAAATGAGGCGTCCTAAAGATGCCAGTCACCGACCGTTGAAGGTCCTGGGTTTTTCATTTTAACTAATTGAATACTCTACGGAATATTAAGAACAGGAGCGCCAGGCGAGGGTGTACAGGCCGGTGCGGCCATGGCGGCAAAGAATGCGTGTTTTTTGCGCAACACTCGCTCGAAAAGCGTCGTTGGGACCTGTGGGAATGGCGCTTCTTCATTGCACCCCAAGCCTCAGTCGATAATGTCGTAACTGCGACGGAGGGGGGCATCCCCGTGTCGCGCTGTCCGGTTAACGGATCGCACCAAGTGACAGGCCCAGGTCGTCTAGTTGGACATGGGTAGATTGCAGGGTGCGAAATATTTTCCGGAGAGCGGGGAGCAAAGGGGAAGTTCCATCGGTGCCTGTCGCACTGGGCGGAGACGAACCCTCTCACGAGAAACAACGTTTGGAGGTTCAATATGAAGATGGTGAAAAGCCTTCTCCTCGGCAGCGCAGCGGGTCTCGTTGCGGTCGCTGGGGCGCAGGCAGCCGATCTTCCCGTTAAGGCCAAGCCGGTCCAGTACGTGAAGATTTGCAGTCTGTACGGCGCGGGGTTCTATTACATCCCGGGCACCGATACCTGCCTCAAGATCGGCGGTTGGGTGCGCTCAGTACATGGGCGTCGAACGGACAACAGCCTGACCAACGGCGCCTTGGCGACCGGCCAGAACAGCACGCGGTCGAGCAACAACGGCTGGACCTGGAAAGCGCGCGGCTACATCACGGCTGATGCCCGCACGCAGACCGAGTTCGGCACTTTGCGCAGCTACATCGCGGTCGGTACAGCGGCGGCACGCAATCCGGCATCCAATCCGGCAACCAAACGGCCCCGGGCACGAACGCCACGTGTCAGCTTATGCCACCGGCGTGGCTTCAATGCCAACCGCGCCTTCATCCAGTTGGCCGGCTTCACCTTCGGCGTGGCGCAGTCGTTCTACGATCTATTCGCGAGTCCGGCATTGTCGTACTGGGGTGGCATGGTCAACGCGTCCTCGGACACCAGCGACGCCGGCGACTGTGTCGGGCCTACACCGCGCAGTTCGGCAACGGCCTGTCGGCGACCTTGTCGCTCGAAGCCCCGCGCACGACCAACGTGAATCGGGCTTGTGCAGACGACCGGCTCGTCGAGCTCGACCCGGCATCCAGCCGACCACGTCGGCCGAGGCGACCCGTATCCGGACATCGTCGCCAACCTGCGTGTCGATCAGGCTTGGGGCTCCGCCCAGATCATGGGCGGTATCCATGACGTGCGCTCGCAGACATACTACGACGTCGCCGATATCACTGGTCATCCCAGCTATGCGACCGGCTGGGTCGATCGGTGCGGGCATGAAGATCAACTCGCCGATGATCGGCCCTGGCGACTACTTCGCCGCCCAGGTCAACTACACTCAAGGCGCGCCGGGTTACGTCGACTGATGCGCGCTATCAACGGCGACTGTCACTCCGGTGCTGCAGGCGGCTGGTACGACTCGACATGCGGTTCGGCACCGATGGCTTCGGCGTCGTCGGCGACGGGTCTACGCGCTGCTGGCGGCATCGAGCTGACGACCGCGTGGGGCGTCAACGCCGCTTACGAGCACTTCTGGAACAAGCGGTGGCAGACGTCGGTGTACGGTGCCTATACCGCAACCAGCTACAACACCGCTGCCAACAGCGATGCTGTGCGCTGCTGAGACTGCGGCATGACGTGCAGCCTCAACGGCGATGGCTGTAACAACAACTTCCAAACTGGACCGTCGGTACCCGCACCCAGTTCAATGTCGACAGCCAGTACCTATATCGGTCGTCGACGTGGTCTACCAGAAACTGCAGACGGCTTCGAATGGCATGGCGTGAACCAGGTACGCGCAACGGCGCGGAAGCGGCCGGCATTCGCACGATCGGGGATCAGAGCGCGTGGATGGCTGAGTTCCGCGTCCACCGCAACTTCTATCCCTGATCGTCTGATCAAGGTGAAGTTCGCTTGAACAAAAGCCCCCGGCGGGAAACTGCCGGGGGTTCTTCTTTTTGCAACGGACATTGGTGCGCTGATGGCAGTTGTCCCGTTCAAGAGGGCGCGCCGGCGTCGCCTTTCGCTCCGTCACTACATCTGTACTGAGGTCGGGCCATTCAGGGTTACTTCTCGCCTAGCCCGTGAGCTGGCATACCGTGAAGTTACTGTCCCACAATTTGCAAATTCCGTGCAGCCGATGGTGGAGGTGTTTGTCGAGACAGTCGATGGCCAGATGACGGATGTCCAAACCCTCCCGTTGCAACGCTGTGCAACGTACCGGCCTGGTAAAAGTTCCACGCCGGCAGGACGGGGGTCTAGTTGACAATAAGGCGCACGGCCTCGGCAATGTGCGCCAGCACCGCGTCCCAGCCGCCCGTTGCCCCCTGACGGAAGATCCGCAGCGTCGGATACCACGGCGAGTCCTCGCGGCCGAGCAGCCAGCGCCAGTCGTTGATGACCGGCACGGCGGTGAACACCGGGCGCGCCAGCGCGCCGGCAAGATGGGTCAGCGACGTATCGCAGGTGACGACGAGATCGAGGCTCATCATCACCGCCGCAGTGTCCAGGAAGAAACTGGCGTCGGCGTCCGGGTCTGCGTCGAGCGTCATGATCTTGTTGCCGAAGGGGACTTGCGCGATCTGCGCCGTCGCCGCGCCCTTCTGCAGCGAGATCAACTGCACGCCCGGCAGTGCCGCGAGCGGCACGAAGCTGGCAAGCGGAATGTCGCGCATCGCCGTTCTGTTGTAGTTCGAATGGCCCGGGCCCCAATTGATGCCGATCTTGAAGCCGCCATCGCCAAGCCGCGCCCGCCAGGCTTCGACGCGCGCCGGCTCCGCCGCAAGATAGGGCATCGCGGCGGGCACGGTATCCGGCGTGACGCCGAGCATGCCGGGCACGCTCAGCAGCGGCAGCCAGCGCAGCGGCTTTTCGTCTTGCGCGATTTTGTCGTGGTCGGTCTCGATGGTGACGCCGGCAACCGTCGACAACAGCGGCGCCATCGCTTTGCGCGTCAGAATCGTCACGTCGAAGCCGCGCGCCGCCAGAAGCGGCGCGAAGCGGCTGAACTGGATAGTGTCGCCGAGCCCCTGTTCGCTCACCAGCACCAGGCGCTCGCCGGCAAGCGGCGCGCCATCCCAGCGCGGCTGCGGCAGCGGGACAAAAGTCGGCGCGCCCACTTTTTCGCGATAGTCGTAATCCGGAAAACCGGCCGCCCAGTCGCCGCGTAAGAGATTGAGCCAGCCGCGCCCGAGATGCGCCTCGGCGAGATTGGGATCGAGCGTCAGCGCCTTGCTATAGGCAGCCATCGCCTCGTCGAAGCGTGGCGAGGCGATGAGGCCGCCGGCCGCATCGAGATGGCCGAGGTCCTTGAGCGCATTGCCGCGGTTGACGTGCGCTTCCGCGACATTCGCGCCGCAGGCGACCGCCTTGTCGAAACTCGCCAAGGCGTCGGCATGGCGGCCGAGCGCCTGCAGCAGCGAGCCGCGGTTGAGCCAATCGGTCGCCGAGGTCGGGTTGAGCGCCAGCGCGCGGTCGAAGCTTTTCAACGCCTCGTCGGGGAAGCCGGCGTCGATCAGGATATTGGCGCGGTTGCCGTGCGCCTCGGCGAAATTGGCGTCGAGCGCAATGGCCCGGTCGAAATTCTTGATCGCTTCCAGCGGGTCGCCCTCGCGGTACAACGCCTGGCCGAGCAGGTTGTGCAGGCGCGCCTGCGGCGGCCCGAATTCGATGGCGCGGCGGGCAAGCGCGATGCCCTGCTGGAATTGTCCCTCCTGGCAGGCGACCACCGCGACGTAATAGAGCGCATCGGGGTTCTGCGGGTCGGTGCGCAGCACCTCGACATAGCGCTCCATAGCCCTGGTGAGATCGCCCTGGCGGTGGTGAAACAGGCCTTGCTGGAGCAGTTGGGCGGAGGTCGAGGGTTCGGACATAGGCCGCTTCTAAGCAGCCTTTGCCCGGGAAGCCAAGCCTGCCGCGCCGCCTTTGGCCGTGGTATGGCTTTTGCAGCCAAATTCGGGAAACTATTGCGGAAATAGGCGGGGCAGCTTGTCGACGAAACGCGGGTCGGTGGAGAGTTTGAACTGTTTCACTCGGTGCGGTTGAAGGCCGTGCGCACGCCAGATGCGTTGGACGGAACTCGCGCTGATATCGACGACCTTCGCCATCATGGCGGAGGTCCAGTGGGTCGCCTCCGCTGGCGGGTCGGTCTGGGTGAGCGCCACGACGCGTTCGGTGATGTTCGATCCCAGCCGTGGGATGCGCGATGGCCGCGTCTTATCGTGCAGGAGACCGTCATAGCCTTCCTGCATGAAGCGTTCCTGCCAGCGCCACACGCAGGTCTTCGATTTGCCGGTCTGGCGCATGATTTCATTGGTGCCAACACCATCCGCGCTCAACAGGACAATCTCAGCTCGCCAGACATGCTTATGCGGGGTGTTGCGATCCCGCGCGAGCGCCTTCAGACGGCGGCGATCCGCAGGCTTGAGAGTGATGGCCCATTTGCTAATCCGGGATTCTCCAGATCGACTCCCGAACTGGTGTGAATACTTGCGTTTTTCCGGCCTTCCCGCAAGACAGAAGCGAGGTTCGGACGGCTATCGTCAACTCGGGCAGCCCGAACGGTGGTCGAGGAGCTGATCTGGCTATTTTCGCTGGCATTTGGACGCACTCCTCCCATCGGTAGCTGTTGAACGCATGACCATCGGGCGCCTCACGCCGGCGCTGGCTGTGGCCGTAGTCCTGCAATCGGCCGCAAAATCTCCTGGAACATTTGCCGTGGGATGGCGGCCTCGGCCATCTGGAAGGCGACATAGCGTCCGTGGCTCACCACCTTCGCGCCGATCTTGATTAGCTTCTCGTTCAGGCTCGTCGGCGACCAGTCCTTGATCGGCTCCGGTGTTGCGAGCGTGCGCAAGAAATTGCCGAGATTGTAGGCAAGCGCATGAAGCTGGAGCCGCACGGCGTTAGCGGCGAACGAGCAGCATGACAACCGCGTCCACTTGATTGCACCCTTGCGTTCCTTGATCTATTGCTCGCACGTCCCGCGCTTGTTGTAGAAGGCGACGACCCGCTCGGCGGGGCGCGACCGGTTGGTGACGATGAAGCCGACGCGCGGAACAAGCTCATGCACCGCAACTTCTATCCCTGATCGTCCGATCAAGGCGAAGTTCGCTTAAGACAAGGAGCCCCCAGCAGGAAACTGCCGGGGGTTTTTCTTTTTGGTGTGTTGTCAGCCGCTTTTGCGGGCGGCAATCAATACCCACAGCGCGCGGCGAAATCCGCGATGCGCGCGATCACGTCGGCTTCCGCCAACAGCGGCGCATGGCCTTGATCGGGTACCTCAATCGTCTCCAGCGCCGGGCGGCGTACCCGCATCGCCTCGACGGTCGCGGCCGACAGGATGTCGGAGTTCTCGCCGCGGATCACCATCACCGGTGTCTTGCCGAGCGCGTCGAATTGCGCCCAGAGCGGGGGAAACGGCTTGTCGAAGTCGATGCCTTCCAGCGTCTTTGCCAGATTGACGTCATAGGTCGGCACCAGCGCGCCGTTGTCCTGGCGGAAGGTGCGGCGGGCGCTGGCGAGCCAATCGTCCGGCCCGAGCTTGGGAAATTGCGCGTCGAACAGGCGGCGCAGGATTTCGGCGCCTTCCTCGAAGGATCGCGGCTGCGGCAGCTTGCCGACATAGCCCTTGATCCGGATCAACCCCTTCGGCTCGATCACCGGACCGATGTCGTTGAGCACGGCGCCGGCGATCGCCGTCGGCCGCATGGCGGCCAGCAGCATGACCAGGATGCCGCCGCGCGAGGTGCCGACGAAAATCGCCGGCGTGGCGTCGAGCGCGGCGACCACGGCGAGCACGTCGGCGAGCTCGACCTGGAAATTGTAATTGGCCGGATCGCGGTCGTATTCGGATTGGCCGCGGCCGCGGTAGTCGAGCGCGATCACCCGGCGCGGCCGGCTCGTGTCGCTGGCCAGCGCCTCGGCCAGCGCCTCGAAATCGGCCGCCGTTCGGGCCAGACCCGGCAGGCAGACCACCGGCAGCGCGGGCGCGCTGCGCCGCCCGTAACTGCGCGCATGCAGCCGCAGGCCGTCGGGAGCGGAAATGAAGACGGATGTGGGTTCGGAGCAGGACATGATATTTGAAACGATCCGCGGCGGAAACCCATAATCGCCGATTTTTAAATGCGTCGATAGCCCGGCGGCCACGGGTCCCGGCTCACACTCTCTGGCGTTCGCTTGACCCGGACGACAGCGACCAAAATGTTATTCACAAATTTGCGCCGTTAAGCGGTCCAAGCCGATTTTTGCATCAGGGCCAAAATGATCTTCATCCCTTGCCAGTGCAGCGAAGCGGCAGGATCGTGCGTGGACACCGTCGGGGAATGCCAGTTAAGATGAATCGATTGCAAGATGCGAAAATATTATAAACGACATTAAAACCGCCGAGCGTCTTTTTTTGACGGCGTGGGATTCCTCGATACTCATGATTTCATAAATGCGGAGCTGCGGTTTCGCGAAGCTCTCAAATTAGCGCCGGCAAGCGTTCCGGTTCTCACCAATCTTGCCGCCGCATTATTCGCGCGAGACAAGGTTACGGAAGCGCTGGAGTTTGCGAAACGAGCGATCGCGAACGATGCAAACAATATTGATGCCTGTTTGATTATCGCCGGCTGCTTTGCCAAGAAGCGGCAGTATGCCGAAGTGCTGGCCAGCTGCGACAAAATTATCGAGTTGGAGCCGGCTTTGGTCGAAACATACATTAATCGCGCCGCCGCCTTGATTGAACTCAACCGGCCGGAAGAATCTCTTGCCAGTTGCGACCGCGCGATTGCCATCGCCCCGAATCTTACGAATGCCCATTACAGCCGCGGCAATGCATTAATCCGGCTTGGCCGGTACCAAGAGGCTCTTGCGAGCTACGATAAGTCGATTGCCATCAAGCCTGACTTTGCAAAGGCATGGATCGGGCGCGGCGACGTATTCCTCGAACTTAAGCGCCATGCCGAAGCGGCGGCTGCCTATGGCAAGGCGCTGTCAATCGATCCGGATATAGAAGAGGCCGAGGGCGCGCTTCTTCACATGAAGATGTTTAGCTGCGACTGGAGCGGTTTTGAAAATGACTGTTTGCGCGTCATGACCGGCGTACGAAAAGGCCTGCCGGTGACGCCGCCATTCGTAATTGTCGCCATACCGTCCACTCCAGCCGATCAGCTAAAATGTGCCAAAAATTATGTAACACGCGTTTTCCCGTTTCGGATAATCCGCTCTGGCGCAACGAACTATATTCGCACGATCGAATTCGCATCGCCTATTTGTCGGCCGACTTCCAGGACCACGCTACCGCGCATCTCATGGCCGGCCTATTTGAACATCATGACAGGACTCGGTTTTCGACGGCCGCGATTTCGTTTGGAGCAAATGACGGCGGCGCCATGCGTTCGCGTCTGGTAAAATGCTTCGATCGATTTTTCGAGAGCTACGATAAGTCCGACGAGAAAATTGCCAATTTGGTCCGTGGCATGGAAATTGACATCGTGATCGATTTAAAAGGGCTCATGCAGAACAGCCGGCCCAACATCTTTGCGATGCGCCCAGCTCCGGTATAGGTCAACTATCTTGGTTATCCTGGAACTATGGGTGCGGATTTTATGGACTATATTGTTGCCGATAAGACCATCATCCCCGCCGAACAGCATCAGCACCATTCTGAAAAAATTGTTTATATGCCGCACAGTTATCAGGCTAACGATGCAGCGCGACACATCTCGGAAGCAAAGATAAACCGGCGAGACGCGGGGTTGCCAGAACAAGGGTTTGTGTTCTGCTCTTTTGACAATAGTTTTAGAATCACACCCGACGTGTTTGACATATGGATGAGACTTCCTCAAACAAGTTGAGGATAGCGTCTTATGGCTTTTGGAGGGCAACCTTCCGTCACAGAAGAATCTTAAAGCTGAAGCGCAAAAACGCGGGATTGCACCGGACCGGCTGATATTTGCGCCGAGAACTCGAAATGAAGATCATCTCGCTCGCCATCGGCTGGCAGACGTGTTTCTCGATACGCTTCCCTGTAATGCCCACACCACGGCGAGCGACGCATTGTGGGCGGGATTGCCTATTTTGACTTGCCTCGGCTCGACGTTTGCGGGCCGCGTGGCGGCGAGCCTGCTGAATGCGGTAGGGCTCAATGAACTCGTGACCGAAAATCTTGACGATTATGAAGCTCTGGCCCTCAAACTGGCGCGTGACCCGGCGTTGCTGTCGTCACTAAAAGCCAAGCTCGCAGCCAATCGTCTCGCCTGTCCGCTGTTCGACACGCGAAGGTTTACCCGTCATCTCGAGGCGGCCTACGTCACGATGTGGGAGCGATATCAGCGCGGGCAGGCCCCGGCGCATTTCGCGGTGGACGCAATTGCGCCGGATTAATTCGTAGCGCCGCGCCTGATATCCGCCTCGATCATCAGGCGGCTGCCGCCGCCGAACCGGGCGCGATAGACCTGCAGGTTCTCCATGACCCGCTCCACGTAATTGCGGGTCTCTGAGAGAGGAATACGCTCGACCCAATCGACCGGATCGACTTTCGGATCGCGCGGATCGCCATAGGCGGCGATCCATTGCCGCACGCGGCCCCGCCCGGCGTTATAGCCGGCAAAGGTGAGGATATAGGAGCCGTTATAGCCAGTGAGCAGGTTGGAGAGTTCGGCCGCGCCCATCTGCATGTTGTAGATCGGATCGCTCAAAAGGCGGGCGCGATTATAGACCGCCTTGAATTTCTTGGCGGTATCGATCGCCGCCTCCGGCGTCACCTGCATCAGTCCCATGGCATGGGCGGTCGAGACGACCTTCTGACTGAAGTGGCTCTCCTGGCGCGCGATCGAATAGGCCACCGCCGGCGTGATCGGCGGCGCGATCGGCTTGTAGGACGGCAGCCCGACGGTCGGATAAGCGTAATATTCGAGCGGCAGTCCATGCCCATAGGCCTCTTCGCCGAGCAGCAGCATGGCGCGGCCGTCGCCGTGCTTGCTGGCGAGTTCGGCGAGCGCCGAAAGGCCGGCGACGTCGGTGCTGCTTTCGCCGAGCTCGGCATAGATCGATGCCAGCAGATCGCGCTCGTCGAGCGCATAGAGGATTTCGGCCGCGCGCACGACCTCGAGATTGCGCATTTCGGCGTGTATGGCCGGCGTGAACGCGGGCGGGCCGCGCAGGCCGAGATCGGCAAGCCCCAGCCGGCCGCGCGCAATCTGGCCGTAATAGGTCGCGGTATAGCGCGCCGCCATTTCGTAATAGGCCTTGGCCTGCGCGTGCTGACCCATGGCCTCGGCGGCGCGGCCTTGCCAATAACCGGCGCGCGACAGCGCATAGGGGCTGACGGAGCCGTCGGCGATATGCGCGAAAAGCGTGGCGGCGGTCTTCGGATCGTGCAGGAAGCGCAGCGCGATCCAGCCCGCGGTAAAGTAATGATCGGCACGGAAATAGCCGCGCACCGGCTGGGCGGCGTCGCGCGCGACGTAAAAGGCAGTGCGCGGATCGCCGTCGTCGAGTAGCTTGCGCACCAGGATGCGCCGTTCCTGCCACCACTGATCGGGGTCGACCATCGCGGCCGGGTCTTGCGGCACAGTGAGGATCAGCTTGCCGGCTTCTTCCAGCTTGTTGTCTTTGCGCAGCCATTGCACGCGCGAGAAGATATAGCCGGGATCGTGCCGCGCGCTCACCGGCACGGCGTCGAGCAGCGCCTTGGCATTGTTCAGCCGCTTGATCACCGCCGCGCGGGCCCGGCCGATCGCCAGATCGTCGCCGCCGAGGCGGGTCGCGGCGCGCATGCCGCCCTCGACGTCGTCGGCATAGAAGCGCTGGTCCATGCGCGCCTTGTGGTCGGCGCGCGTGAGCATAGGGCCGAACATCTCGAGCACCTTGCTCTCGGTGTCGGCCGTGCAATCCTCGTGACGCCAAGCGTAACGAACCAGCGCCGCGGCGCCCTCGCGGTCGCCTTTGGCGAGCAGGGCGCGTGCCAGCATATAGCGGCCCTTGGCGGTGCGCGGCTTATGGTTGGCGAAAAAGGCGAGCACCTCGGCGTCGCTTAGATTGTCGTTCCACAACGCGTTCTCGGCGCGGCGGCGGAACAAGGCCGCGTGCGGCCAGCCAGGATTGGCATTTACGAAAGCGGCGTAGCGGGCGAAGCTCGGGTCGGTGCTGTCGCTGCGCAGGATGATCCATTCGGCGAGCTTGCGCGCGACCGGATCGCCGATGCCGTTCTCGATGGTATCGGCGTCGGCGAGGCGTCCTTTGTGGGCGGCTTCGATCACGCGTTTGACGGCGGCGATGTCATCCGGGGAGGTTGCGCCGGCGGGCGCGATTGCAAACTGGCTCGGCGGCGGCCGCTCGACCGGATGGAACATCGCGGGGCTCGTGAGCAGCAGCTTTTGGAATGCAAGGTTACTGGGGATGATGGCCGCCACGGCGACCTTCGGCGTGGGAGCGCTGGCCGCCGGCAGGGGCGGGCGCTTGCGCGGCAGCGGCACGTTGCGGACCATATGCGCAACCGGGCGCTTGACGATGTGGGCCGCCGGTTTGTGTTGGGCGGCCTGTTTCGTCTGCGGTTCCTGCTGCGCGGGAACTTTTTTGGGCGCGGCCATGGCGAATTGGGCGCTAAGGGCGCCGATCACCGCAAGCGCCAGGGCAACGCCCTGGCGGTTCCGCTTCAACGCGTCCATTAATACCCTTGCCCGGCCGTCAATCGGGTCCAGGGCGCCGACTCAAAGCGCCACCCAGCATCCCCCATTAGGCCAATCTGGCCTAAGAAGGATAGCCGAAATCCCGATGCTGCGGCAGGCCTACCCTGCAAGCCGGGCAAAAGCAGGGCGGTGCGCTATTTATCAAGCTAATTCATAGAGCTATTTGATTGGGAGGGCTTTTATCGTCGGCGGCGACCCGGTATCTATGGGCCTTCCGCCCGCACCTCCTGTGGAGAAGTCGTGTCATGACCGCCAAGACGAGCTTTCGAGGATCGTTCACCGCGCTGGTCACGCCGTTCAAAAACGGCGCGCTCGACGAGAAGGCGTTCCGCGACCTGGTGGATTGGCAGATCGCCGAGGGCACCAGCGGCCTGGTACCGGTCGGCACCACGGGCGAGAGCCCGACGCTCTCCCATGACGAGCACAAGCTGGTGGTCGAATGGTGCGTCGACCAGGCCGACGGCCGCGTCCCGGTGGTTGCCGGTGCCGGCTCGAACTCGACCGCCGAGGCGATCGAACTGTCCAAGCACGCGGAGAAGGCGGGCGCCGACGCGGTGCTGATCGTCACGCCCTACTACAACAAGCCGACGCAAGAAGGGCTCTACCAGCACTACAAAGCGATCAACGACGCCATCGGCATCCCGATCATCATCTACAACATCCCCGGCCGCTCGATCGTGGACATGTCGGTCGACACCATGAAGCGGCTTTACGAGCTCAAGAACATCGCCGGCGTCAAGGATGCGACCGCTAACATGACGCGCATTTCGCAGCAGCGCATGGCGATCGGCGAGGATTTCAATCAGATGTCGGGCGAGGACATCACCGCGCTCGGTTTCATGGCGCATGGCGGCCACGGCTGCATCTCGGTCACCTCGAACGTGGCGCCGCGGTTGTGCGCCGAATTCCAGAGCGCGTGTCTCAAGGGCGACTTCAAGACCGCGCTCAAGCTGCAAGACAAGCTCGCCCCGCTGCACATCAATCTGTTCGTCGAAACGAGCCCGGCGCCGATCAAGTACGCCATGTCGCTGATCGGCAAGTGCACCGAGACGGTGCGGCTGCCGATGGTGCCGGCGAGCGAAAAGGCGCGCACCGCTGTGCGCGAAGCCATGGTGCACGCCGGCCTCATTAACTAACCATGCTCGAGGAATTCAAAAAATTCGCGCTGCGCGGCAATGTGGTCGATCTTGCCGTCGGTGTGATCATCGGCGCCGCCTTTGGAGCTATCGTGAGCGCGATGGTCGGCGACCTCATCATGCCGGTGGTCGGCGCCGTGACCGGCGGCCTCGATTTCTCGAATTACTTCATTCCGCTTTCGTCCAAGGTCACCGCCACCGCTTTGACAGAGGCACAAAAGCAAGGCGCTGTATTGGCTTACGGGCATTTTCTCACGGTAACGCTTAACTTTATCATCATCGCCTTCGTGCTTTTCCTGGTGATCCGGGCGATGACCCGCCTAGTGAGCAAGGAAGAAGCCAAGCCCGCTCCGCCGTCGAAGCAGGAAGAACTGCTGACCGAGATCCGCGATCTGCTCAAGCAGCGCTGACATCTCATGGCCGCGAAACCCGAACGCCGCTTCAAGGTCGTCGCTGACAACCGCAAGGCGCGCTTCAACTACGAGATCGGCGAGGTCTACGAGGCCGGCATTGCGCTCACCGGCAGCGAGGTGAAATCGCTGCGTGCCGGCAAGGCGACCATCGCGGAATCCTATGCCGACGCGCGCGGCGGCGAGATTTGGCTGATCAATTCCAATATTCCGGAATATTTGCAGGCGGCGCGTTTCAATCATCTGCCCAAGCGGCCGCGCAAGTTGCTGCTGCATGCGCGCCAGATCAACAAGCTCGCCGGTGCGGTCGAGCGCGAAGGCATGACCATCGTGCCGCTCAAGATTTATTTCAACGAGAAAGGGCGGGCGAAAATCGAGATCGCGCTGGCGCGCGGCAAGAAGCTGCACGACAAGCGCGAGACGCTGAAGAAGCGCTCCTGGGAACGCGAGCGTGGCCGGCTTATGCGGCAGAAGGGGTAAGCGCACGATCCCGAAAAGTGGGAACCGGCTTTCGGATAAGATCATGCGCAAGAAAGGGGAAACTCTATGGCGGTGCCCACGACGCTCGACCATTGCGTCATCCACGTCTCCGACTGGGAGCGCTCGAACAAGTTCTATGGCGAGGTGATGGGCGCGGAGCTGGTGACGCGGCCCAAAGGCTTTGCCTATCGCTTCGGCGACAAACAGCTCAACGTGCACGGGCCGGGCGTCAATCCAGCGGAAGTGGCGCTCAAGCCGGTACAGCCGGGTAATTCCGATCTGTGTTTCGAATGGCGCGGGCCGATCGAAGACGCGATCGCCCATCTCAAGGCGCACGGCGTGGCTATCCATCGCGGCCCGCTGCAGCGTTTTGGCGCCAAGGGACCCGGCACATCCGTCTATTTCCGAGATCCGGACGGCTCGCTGATGGAGTTCATGAGCTACAGCGCATGATCCCGAAAAGCGGGGACCGGTTTTCGGATAAGATCATGCGCAAACGAAATGGAGGCGCCAAATGACCGAAGCGCCGGGTGCGCATAACCCGAATGTGCTGCCGCCGGATATCCCCGCGCCGCAGGACGACGGCGGCGCGAGGCATCTCGCCGGCATGAGGCTGCCCGATCTGGCGCTGCCGGCGACCGCGGGTGCTGCCGTCAACTTGGCGAAGCTCAAGGGCCGCACCGTGGTCTATATCTATCCGCGCACCGGCGTGCCGGGTGTCGATCTGCCGCCGGGCTGGGACGAGATCCCTGGCGCGCGCGGCTGCACGCCGCAATCCTGTGGTTTCCGGGACCATTTCGGCGAGCTCAAGCGGCTAGGCGTGACGCAGCTTTACGGCCTGTCGACGCAGGACACCGCCTATCAGCAGGAGGCGGCGAGCCGCCTGCATCTGCCGTTCGCGATCCTGTCCGACGCCGACCTGGCGCTGACCCGGACGCTGAAGCTGCCGACCTTCGTCACCTCGGGCATGACCTTGCTCAAGCGCATGGCGCTGGTGATCGATGACGGCGTCATCAGCAAGGTGTTCTATCCGGTGTTTCCGCCGGATAAGAACGCGGCCAACGTCGTCGCCTGGTTGCGATCGTCCGGTTAGGCCGCTCCTGCCGCGCTTTCCGGCTTCTGCTCGAAGAATTGCCTGATCTCGCTGGCGGGCCTGGCGCGGCTGAACAGATAGCCTTGCATCTCGGTGCAGCCCATCGATTGCAGCAGATCCATCTGTTGTTGCGTTTCCACGCCCTCTGCGGTCGACGTCATGTTGAGGCATTTCGCCAGGTTCGCGACCGCCTGGACGATGGCGAGCGGCTCTGCGCCGTTGGACAGATCCTGAATGAACGATTGATCGATCTTGATCTTGTCGAACGGGAAGCTGCGCAGATAGCTCAGCGACGAGTAGCCGGTGCCAAAATCGTCCAAGGCGATCTGCACGCCCAACTTGCGCAGTTCATGCAGCGTCGCCAACGTGGCAAACGTATTCTGCAACAGGACCGTTTCGGTGATTTCCAATTGCAGCCTTCGCGCCGGCATGCCGGACTCCGCCAAGGCCCCGATCACCACATTGAGCAGATTGCGGTTGTTCAACTGGGCAGGCGACAGATTGACGGCGACCTTGATGTGATCCGGCCAATCGACGGCCTCGTAGCATGCCGCTTTGAGCACCCATTCGCCGAGCGGGATGATCAATCCGGTTTCTTCGGCGACAGGGATGAAATCCGCCGGCGAAACCAGCCCGCGCTTGGGGTGATTCCAGCGCAGCAGCGCCTCGAACGCATTGACGTCATTCGATTTGAGGTTGACGAGCGGCTGATAGTGCAACTCGAATTCTTTGCCGACCAGCGCCTTGCGCAGGTCCATTTCCAATTCACGCCGCGTTTTCATTCGCACGTTCATATCCTGCTCGAAGAACCGAAAAGTCCCGCGTCCGTCGGCCTTGGCGCCGTAGAGCGCCATGTCGGCGTTGCGTAAAATCGGATCGGCCTCCTCCGCGTCAAAGGGCGCAACGGAAATGCCGATGCTGATATCGGTGACGATCTGGTGCCCTTCGATCTGGTAAGGCTTGATGATCGACTCGCGGATGCGCTTGGAAAGAGACGCCGCGTCGGTCGGTTCCTGCATCTGGGTCATGATGATGGCGAATTCGTCGCCGCCCAGGCGGGCAACCGTGTCGGGCTCTCTGGTGCAGCCGCGCAGGCGGTCGGCGACCAGTTTCAGCAATTCGTCGCCGATCGGATGTCCGAGCGTATCGTTGACGCCCTTGAATTGATCGAGATCGAGGCACAGGACCGCCAGGCACTCCCCGCGTTTGACGCGTTTGAGTTCATGTTCCAGCCGTTCGCGCAGCAAGACACGGTTCGGCAGATCGGTCAGCGCGTCATGGCGCGCCATGTGCGCAATACGCCCTTCCGAGCGCTGCCGCTCGGTGATGTCCTCATGGGTCGCCAGCCATCCGCCACCCGCGATCGGCTTGCTCATCACCGAAAATGCCCGGCCGTCGGGCAAATGCACCGTGTGATTGAACGATGCTTGGGCCGCGATGCCTTCCTGAAGTCGGACGATGTATTCGTCGGGGTCGTCGGTAAAAGTGCCGGACTGAATGCGTTGGACGAGGAGGTCACGCAGGTAGCGCCCCGGCCGCGCGATTTCCACCGATAATCCGTACATTTCCAAGTAGCGTCGATTGCAAAAAATTAATCGTGTTTCCGAGTTGAACAACAGCACGCCCTGCGACATGTTGTTCAGAACGGTCTCGAGCATCGCCTCGTCTATTCGAGAAACTTGCGGAAACGAAAGAATCTCCGCCGCCGGCGATTGCTGCGTAACTTGATCCATCGTAACCCCCCCTTAAATAGGTCGTGGTATCCGGATCGTGCGACCGATTCTTAGGGGCGGCGTGTTTGGAACTCCTGAACACAACAAAACCGGTTTAAATAAAACGAGAGTAGATAGAAAAAAATTAGAATTGTAAGCGGCTGTCGCCACCTGAGGCGGATTTCAACATCAGGCGCGCGACGCAATGCGGTTAGACGCGCCGAATTAGCCGTCGCAACATTTTGAATTAAATATCTCGGCGTCCTAACAGCTCGCGGACGGTGCGAAAAACCTCGCGGAACATTTCGGGCGTCAGCACGCCGGTATTCGTGTTGTAGCGCGAGCAGTGATAGCTACTGACCAACGTCAGATTTCCCAGCGCGTGCTTGCCGCCATGCTTGAAGGGTGTTGCCGACTTCTTCGCTGCGAATGCCGTCACCACGCTGTCATGCGCGATCCGGCCGAGCGCGACGATAGCCTCGAGCTGCGGCATCTCCGCGATGGTCTCTTTCAGGAAATCGCGGCAGGTCGCGATCTCGACGGTGGTCGGCTTGTTCTCCGGCGGCACGCAACGCACCGCATTGGTGATGCGGCAATCGATGAGTTCCAACCCGTCGTCGGCATGCGCGCCGTATTGGCCACGCGCGAAGCCGTAACGGGTAAGCGTGTCGTAAAGCAGCACGCCGGCGTAATCGCCGGTGAAGGGTCGGCCAGTGCGGTTGGCACCTTGCAGGCCGGGCGCCAGCCCCACGATCAGCAGGCGCGCATCGCGCGAGCCGAAGGAGGGGACCGGCGCGTTGAACCATTCCGGTTCCTTCGCACGCCAGGCCGCACGAAACGCCGCCAACCGCGGGCAGCGTGGACAGTTTCGCCCGGGCTTGCCGTCGTCCGGCATCGCCGGGCTCCGTCCGTCAATCCTCGAAATCGTCGTCGTCGGCGCCGACATCGGCCGTGGCGTCGGCCCGCTGCGCGGTCGGCGGACGCTGCAGGAATTGCGGCGTGTGTTGCGGCGAGGAGCCGTGATCGTCGCGCGGCGCGCGCGCGGCGCGCTCGGATGGATCGCGGCCGATCTTGCCCTGCAGCGTGACAATGTCGGTGAAGATGTCGGCCTGGCGGCGCAGTTCGTCGGCCACCATCGGCGGTTGCGTGGTGACAGTCGAGATCACGGTCACGCGCACGCCCTTGCGCTGCACGGCTTCCACCAGCGAACGGAAATCGCCGTCGCCGGAGAACAGCACCATATGGTCGATCGAGCCGGCAATCTCCATGGCATCGACCGCGAGTTCGATGTCCATATTGCCTTTGACCTTGCGGCGGCCGGTCTGGTCGACAAATTCCTTGGTCGCCTTGGTGACGACCGAATAGCCGTTATAGTCGAGCCAATCGATCAGCGGGCGGATCGAGGAATATTCCTGATCCTCGATCACCGCGGTGTAATAGAACGCCCGCAGCAGATAACCGCGCGACTGGAACTCGCGCAGCAGCTTCTTGTAGTCGATGTCGAAGCCGAGCGATTTGGCGGTGGCGTAAAGGTTGGCGCCATCAATGAATAGTGCGATTTTTTCGCCGGGGACGGTCATGGAGTGTTCTCACGTTCCTTGCAATACAAAACGAATGGCCCGATTGAGCACGCCCCCAACGCGCGGGAAGCGCGGAGCGCTGCATCGAATTGGCGTTAACAGAAAGGCACCATCGATCAAATCAGTGGGTACCCGTGCAATCACGCCAATGCCGGAAAAATCCAGCCGGATCGGCTTGCTTGCAACCGTTTCGGTACCAGAGGGTTGCGGCTAAACCAAGACAAAAATACTTGAACTTTCAGCCCGTACGGTCTACCTAACGGGCGAATTCAGGACATAGTTCCATTCAAGGGAGTGGCGAGCCGATGGCCCGTGTCACCGTAGAAGATTGCATCGACAAAGTTGAGAACCGCTTCGATCTCGTCCTTTTGGCGAGCCACCGGGCGCGTATGATCTCGTCCGGGTCGCAAATTACCGTCGACCGCGACAACGACAAAAACCCGGTGGTCGCGCTGCGCGAGATCGCGGAAACGACCGTATCGCCAGGCGATCTCAAGGAAGACCTGATCCATAGCCTGCAGAAATATGTCGAGGTCGACGAACCGGAGCCCGACGTGCCGCTGATTGGCGCCGGTGCGGGCGCCAGCGTCGATTCCGATGATACCGAGGTGACCTCCGAGCGCATGACCGAAGAAGAACTGCTCAAGGGCCTCGAGGGCTTGGCGCCGCCGGAAGAAGTGCCGGAAGAAGACGGCGAATAACCGCTTTAGCGGAGATTCCGCATAAATTTTGCCTCGCGGCCCGGCCCTTGTGCCGGGCCGTTTGTTTTCCGTCAACCAGAGCGGCAAGCCCTTGCGGCTTCAGAGAATTATCGTGATATCTATGCTAGAAGCGTTCGCCGGCAGCGTTTTTCATGCGGATTCGGCGGCCGCGAGGTACGAGGATGGCGCGCGCGCGCTCTGATTTACCGCGAATGCAAAAGCAGTCGCCCACCCGGGCGCCGCTGGAGCGGCCCGTTGCGGTCCCCCAGGCCGTTGAAAAACCGGCGCAATCCCGCAAGCCGCAGATGATGCGGCAATACGATCTGATCGAGCGGGTGCGCCGCTACAACCCCAAAACGAACGAAGCGCTGCTCAACCGCGCCTATGTCTACGCCATGAAGGCGCATGGTGAGCAGCGGCGCGCATCCGGCGACCCGTACTTTTCGCACCCGATCGAGGTGGCGGCCATCCTCACCGATCTCAAGCTCGACGACGCCACCATCGCCGCAGCGCTTTTGCATGACACCATTGAGGATACCGCAACCACCCGCGCCGAGATCGACAGCCTGTTCGGTCCCGACATCGGCACGCTGGTCGACGGGTTGACCAAGCTCAAGAAACTCGACCTGGTCACTAAGGAAGCCAAGCAGGCGGAGAACCTGCGCAAGCTGCTACTGGCGATCGCTTCTGACGTGCGCGTGCTGCTGGTCAAGCTCGCCGATCGTCTGCACAACATGCGCACGCTCGATTACATGCCGGTCGAGGCGCGCCGCCGCGCCGCCGAGGAGACGCTGGAAATCTACGCGCCGCTCGCAGGCCGCATGGGCATGCATGAGATGCGCGAGGAGCTCGACGATCTGGCGTTCCGCGAGCTCTATCCGGAGGCTTACCGGGTGGTCAGTGCGCGACTCGAGGGGCTGGCCGAACGCAACAAGCATCTGATTACGGAAATCGAGGAACAGCTCACCCGGAAATTGGCTGATCGCGGCATGACCGCGCGGGTCGTGGGCCGACGCAAGCGCACGTATTCGATCTGGCGCAAGATGGAGCGCAAGTCGATCGGTTTCGAGCAGCTTTCCGATATTTTCGGTTTCCGTGTCATCGTAAAGACGGCCGCCGACTGCTACCAGGCGCTCGGCATCGTGCACACCACGTGGCCGATGGTGCCCGGGCGCTTCAAGGATTACGTCTCGACGCCGAAGGGCAACGACTACCGCTCCATCCACACCACGGTGATCGGCCCGGGCCAGCAGCGCGTCGAGCTGCAGATCCGCACCACCGAAATGCACGAGATCGCCGAATATGGCATCGCCGCGCATGCCCTTTACAAAGACAATGTCGGTTCGCCGACCGAACTATTGTCGCGCGAGTCGAGCGCCTATGCCTGGCTGCGCCGGACCATCGAACTTTTGGCGGAAGGCTCCAATCCTGAAGAGTTCCTCGAACACACCAAGCTCGAACTGTTCCACGACCAGGTGTTCTGCTTCACGCCCAAGGGCAAATTGATCGCGCTGCCGCGCAAGGCGACACCGATCGATTTTGCCTATGCGGTGCATACCGACGTCGGCAACACCGCGGTCGGCTGCAAGATCAACGGCAAGATCGCCCCGCTCACGTCCGAATTGGTCAATGGCGATGAGGTCGAGATCCTCGTCTCTAAAATACAGACCGCGCCGCCGGCCGCTTGGGAATCGATTGTGCGCACCGGCAAGGCACGCGCTGCGATCCGGCGCGCCACCAGAGTCGCGGTTCGTACGCAATATACCGGCCTCGGCCGCCGCATCGTCGAACGCCTGTTTCAGCGCGCCAAGATCGCCTATTCGGACGAAAAGCTCACCGGCGCGCTGCCGCGGCTGGCGCGCGCGTCCATCGAAGAGGTGATGGCGGCGGTCGGACGCAGCGAATTGAAAGCCTCCGACGTCGCCCGCGCCATGTATCCCGACTACAAGGAAGAGCGTGCCGCCGCCATGGCGGTGAAACGGAAGTCCGAGAGCGGCTGGTTCGGCTTGAAGAAGCTCACCTCGGTCAAGTTCAAAGTGCCCGGTATGGGCGCGTCCGGCCCGGCGATCCCGATCCGCGGCATCAACGGCGACTTGCCCGTCAGCTTTGCGCCAGACGGCGGCGCGGTGCCGGGCGACCGCATCGTCGGCATTCTCACGCCGGGCGAGGGGATCACCATCTACCCGATCCAGTCTCCCGTCTTGAGCGAATTCGAGGACACGCCGGAGCGCTGGCTGGACGTGCGCTGGGACGAGGAAGAGAGTACACCGCGCCGCTTCCCGGCCCGCGTCGCCGTGCAATCGGTCAACGAGCCAGGCTCGCTCGCCCAGATCGCACAGGTGATTGCCGAGAACGACGGCAATATCGACAATATCCGCATGACGCGGCGGGCGCCGGATTTCACCGACGTGCTGATCGATCTTGAGGTTTACGACCTCAAGCATCTCACCGCCATCATCGCGCAATTGCGCGCCAAGGCCGTGGTGGCGAAGGCGGAACGGGTCAACGGATAGTGCGATGATTGCGCTCCCGCTGCGCCTCGGCATCAACGTCGATCACGTCGCCACTATCCGCAATGCGCGGGGTGGTCGGCATCCCGACCCGGTGCGCGCCGCCAAGCTCGCGATCGCGGCCGGCGCCGACGGCATCACCGCGCATCTGCGCGAGGACCGCCGCCACATTCGCGACGACGACATCGCGCGCCTCAAAGCCGAGATTGACAAGCCGCTTAATTTCGAAATGGCGGCGACCGATGAAATGGTCGCCATCGCCTTAAAGACACAGCCGCACGCGGTCTGTCTGGTGCCGGAAAAGCGCACCGAACGCACCACCGAGGGCGGGCTCGATGCCATCAAACAGCGCGCGCAGCTTCAGCCGGTAGTGCATAAGCTCAAACACGCCGGCATCCGCGTCTCGCTATTCATCGCGGCAGCGGCAGCACAGATCGAGGCGGCGGTCGAACTCGGTGCACCGGTGGTTGAACTGCACACTGGCTCGTGGTGCGATGCCTTGATCGAGAATCAAGCCGCCAAAACCGCCGCGGAGTGGGAACTCATCCGCGCCGGCGCGCTGCTGGCCAAGAGTCTGGGCCTCGAAGTCCATGCCGGCCACGGGCTCGACTACGCGAGCGCCGAGGTCATCGCGACGCTGCCGCAGATCGCCGAACTCAATATCGGGCATTTCCTGGTCGGTGAATCGGTGTTCGAGGGTCTGGCCGAGACGGTAAAGTTCATGCGCGCGGCGATGGATCGCGGGCGCAAGGCGGCACACGCATGATCTCGAATAGTGGAGTCCGGTTTCCCGCCTTCGCGAAGCCCGCTTCGGCGGGCGAAGGAAGGTCGGACAAGATCGTGCGTGAGGAAAATGCATGATCATCGGCCTCGGCTCGGACATGGTCGACGTGCGGCGCATCGCGCGCAGCATCGAGCGTTACGGCGAGCGCTTTCTCGGGCGCATTTTCACGGCCGCCGAACGCGCCAAGGCGGAGAGCCGGGCCAACGCGGTGGAGACTTACGCCAAGCGTTTTGCCGCCAAGGAAGCCTGCTCGAAGGCGCTCGGCACCGGTTTTCGCCGTGGCGTGTTCTGGCGCGACATGGGTGTGGTCAATCTGCCCTCGGGCCGGCCCACCATGCGACTGACCGGCGGCGCGCTGATGCGTTTGCAGGCGATCACGCCGGCTGGCTGCGAGGCGCAGATCGACGTTTCGCTCACCGACGAAGGTCCGGCCGCCCAGGCCATCGTGATCATTTCGGCGGTACCGAAGACGCCAGCGTGAGGCCAAGAAACACAATCCAACCAAATGCTTATACCGGGGCGCACGCGTTCTTGATTGCGCCCTGGGATGGCAGCCGCTACAAGGTCGCCGGGGCGCAGCGCCTATAGTGGCGGGACAAGAGGCCGATGAGCGTGACATCCGGAACAAAACGGAAAGAAGGCGGCATTGCCGAAACAATCCGCGTAATTATCCACGCGCTGATCATCGCCCTGGTGATCCGCACGTTCCTGTTTCAGCCCTTCAATATCCCCTCCGGCTCGATGAAGGCGACTCTGCTGGTCGGCGATTATCTGTTCGTATCGAAATATACCTATGGCTACAGCCGCTTTTCCCTCCCGCTTGGCAACAATATCAGTGAATCTCTGATGAGCGGACGCACTCCCAGCGGCTGGCTGCCGCAACGCGGCGACGTCGTGGTGTTTCGCCTGCCGAAGGACACCGCCGTTGACTATATCAAGCGAGTGATCGGCTTGCCGGGCGACAAGATTCAGGTGATCGACGGCCAGGTCTTCATCAACGGTGTGGCCGTCAAGCGCGAGCCGGCGCCGCCGTTTGTCGAAGCCGAAGAGGGCGGTCCACCGGCCGCGCCAGTCAAACGCTGGAAGGAAACGCTCGACAACGGCGTGAGCTTCTACACGCTCGATCTGGTCGATAATGGCTTTGCCGACAACACCCAGGTCTATACCGTGCCAGCCGGCCACTATTTCATGATGGGCGACAACCGCGACAATTCGACCGACAGTCGCTTCCTGTCTCAGGTCGGATATGTACCGCTCGAGAATATCGTCGGGAAGGCGCAGATCATTTTCTTCTCCGTCTATGAGGGCGAGCGCGCCTGGGAGTTCTGGCGTTGGCCGGTGTCGGTGCGCTGGAGCAGGCTGTTCACGATTGTCAGATGAGCCGTAAGGCCAAGGATCGAGCGGCGCTCGAGGAGCGGATCGGGTACAAGTTCGCCGACAAGGCGCTGCTGGAGCGCGCGCTCACACATATTTCCGCGCTTGCGGGCGGCGCCACCCGCGCCAACAGCTATCAGCGCCTGGAATTCCTCGGCGATCACGTCCTCGGCCTGGTCATTTCCGACATGCTTTATCGTGCCTTCCCGAAAGCGAACGAGGGCGAGTTGTCGCGCCGTCTCGCCGATCTGGTGCGCAAGGAAACCTGCGCCGAAGTGGCGCGCGCGATGGATCTCGGGCCGGCGCTCAAGCTCGGCAATTCGGAATCGCATGCCGGCGGACGGTTGCGCACCACCATTCTGGCGGACGCCTGCGAGGCGCTGGTCGGAGCGGTGTTCACCGACGGCGGCTACAAGGCAGCCGACGACGTGATCGCGCGGTTCTGGAAGGAGCGCATGCTCAAGCCGCTGCGCCCCTTACGCGACCCCAAGACCATGTTGCAGGAATGGGCGCAGGCGCGCGGCCTGCCGACGCCGGCCTACAAAGAAATGGCGCGCACCGGGCCGCATCACGATCCGGAATTTCGCGTCGCCGTGACGCTGCCTGACCGGCCGCCGGCCGAGGGCATGGGTTCCTCGAAGCGGGCGGCCGAACAGTCGGCCGCCGCCGCCATGCTGACGCGCGTCGGCGTGGCCGCGGACAAGCTCGATGAGTGACGTCAAGCCGGAGGGCGACACGCGCTGCGGCTTTGTCGCGCTGATCGGCGCGCCCAACGCCGGCAAGTCGACGCTGCTCAACGCGCTGGTCGGCTCCAAGGTGACCATCGTCTCGCACAAGGTGCAGACCACCCGTGCGCTGATCCGCGGCATCACGCTCGCGGGAAAGTCGCAGCTTATTTTCGTCGACACGCCGGGAATCTTCGCCCCGAAGCGGCGGCTCGACCGCGCCATGGTGACGACGGCGTGGAGCGGTGCGCATGAGGCCGATCTGGTCGGCGTGCTGATCGATGCACGCAAGGGGATTGATGACGAGGCGGAAGCGCTGCTGGCGCGACTCGCCGAAGTGAAGCCGGCGAAAATCCTGATCCTCAACAAGATCGATCTGGTGCCGCGCGATACGTTGCTGTTGCTGACCAAGATCGCCAATGAAAAGGCCAAGTTCGATTCGACTTTCATGATCTCAGCCTTGACCGGCGACGGCGTGGCCGATCTTAAGAATTGGCTCGCCGAACGCATGCCGCCGAGCCCGTGGCTCTATCCGCCCGACCAGATGTCGGATGCGCCGATGCGGCAATTGGCGGCCGAGATCACGCGCGAGAAGCTGTTCGAACGGCTGCACCAGGAATTGCCGTATCATTCCACGGTGGAGACCGAGCAGTGGAAGGAGTTGCGCGGCGGCAAAATCCGCATCGAGCAGACGATTTATGTGGAACGTGAAAGCCAGCGCAAGATCGTGATCGGCAAAGGCGGCCAGACGCTCAAGTCGATCGGCGAATCGTCGCGGCGGGAAATCGCCGAGATTGTCGAAGCCAAAGTCGACCTGTTCCTGTTCGTGAAAGTGCGCGAGGGCTGGGGCGACGATCCCGAGCGCTACCGCGCCATGGGGTTGGAGTTTCCGAAGGAATAATATTTCTGTCATTCCGGGGCGCGCGATAGCGCGAACCCGGAATCCAGATGCTAGTTTGGTATGCTTGTCTGGATTTCGGATTCGCTCGCTCCGCGAGCGCTCCGGAATGACGAAGAAGAAACATGCAATGGACCGATGAAGGCATCGTGATCGGCGTCAAGCGGCACGGGGAGGCCAACGCCATCCTTGAGCTGATGACGCGCGAGCATGGCCGCCATCTCGGGCTGGTGCGCGGCGGCTATGGCCCGCGCATGAAGCCCGTTCTGCAGGTCGGCAATTCCGTGAGCGCTAATTGGCGGGCGCGGCTCGACGAGCATCTCGGCAACTACACGGTCGAACCGATGCGCCAGCGCGCGTCCGACTTTTTTGGCAGTTCACACGCGATCTATGGCGTCAGCCATCTGGCCGCGATGATGCGGCTGTTGCCCGAGCGCGACCCGCATGCGGGCCTTTATTCGGTATTCGAAGAGGTGCTCGACCGGCTCGAGGATCCCGCGCTGGCGGCGCCTTTGGCGGTGCGTTTCGAATTGCAGCTGTTGTCGGAGCTTGGTTTCGGGCTCGATCTCGAGCAATGCGCCTCGACCGGATCGCGGGCCGATCTGATCTATGTCTCGCCCAAATCGGGCAGGGCGGTCTCGCGCGAGGCCGGCGAGCCGTGGGCGGACAAGATGTTGCGGCTGCCGGCTTTCCTGCGCGACCCCGCTATCGAGTCCGGCGAACGCGATCTCGCCGACGGCTTCGCGCTGACCGGCTTTTTCCTGGCGCGCCATGTGCTGGAGCCGCGCGGGCTGGCACTCACCGACGAGCGCGCGCATTTCATCGCGGCGATCCTGCGTGGCCCGCGCACCGCGGTCGCCTATTGAACCGCCGAATCCGGCAAGTCGTCCGGGAAGGGCCCGAGGCCCGCAAAGTTCTTTTCGAGGGTTCGTTCACCCTCCACTGCTTCAATCAATTCGTAGAAAAGCATATTGTAGGTCAGCTTATCGGCATCGCCGCGGCCGTGCTATAGGAGCGGGCCCGGAGTAACCGAAGCCGATGTCCAAGAACCACACGTACATCCTTGGCATAAACGCCTACGACCATGACGTCAGCGCGTGCCTGCTGCGCGACGGCGAGATCGCCTACGGCATCGAGAAGGAGCGGATCACGCGGCAAAAGCACGCCGGCGGATTCTTCCAGGAGGTCGTCGATTACTGCCTGCAAGCCGAAGGCATCACGCTCGACGACGTCGACCTGGTGGTGCGCAATTGCTACGTCCTGCCGGTCGAAGAGCTGGAAGTTCGCATGATCTACCAGGGTGACATCGCCGACCGCGACCGCGACCATGTGGCCAAGAGCCCGCTCTACCTGCCGAAGACGAACAAGGTGATGACCGTCTCGCATCATCTCGCTCACGCCTATAGCGCCTTCGCCGTCTGTCCCTTCGACGAAGGCGTGGTGATGGTCGTCGACGGCGTCGGCAGCTATGCCTCCGACATCAAGGAGCCCGATCAACTCACCGAGGGCGTCAATCCGCTCGCCCGTGAATCGGAGAGCTACTATAAATTCAATGGCAGCGAGCTCGAAACGCTGAAGAAAATATGGCTGCAACCGTGCCGCGGACTTCTCAGCGACGAGTTCTTCACCATGGATGGCCTCGGCGCGCTCTACAGCCGCGTGTCGAGCTACATCTTCGCCGACTGGAACAAATGCGGCGAAGTGATGGGCCTTGCGCCCTACGGCCGCCCCAACAGCTTTAGAAAGCTGCTCGAACTTAAGGATGGCGAACTGCGCGTCCCGGAATGGACCGCCGACTTCAACCAGCCTTGGATGCCGGACGGAATCAAGAAGTGGGAAGCCAGTCCGTCGATGCGGCATTGGGAGGACATGGCGTGGCAGGTGCAGCACGACAGCGAGGAGGTGCTGCTCGAGCGCGCACGCTGGCTGCGTGAGGCGACCGGCGCGAAGAACTTGGTCCTCGCCGGCGGCGTGGCGCTCAACTGTGTCGCCAATGGGCGCATCGTGCGCGAGGCGGGGTTCGACAATGTCTGGATCCAGCCCGCGGCCGGCGATAACGGCATCGCCATCGGCTGCGCCTACTATGGTCATCTCGCGGTGCAGAAGAAGCCGCGCGCGTTCGTAATGAAGCAAGCGACGCTCGGCCGAGAATATACCGACGAGGAGGCGCGCGTCGGCAATCCGCTGCTGGTCAGCCGCAAGACGTTCAACGGAGCGGGCGAGAGCATCTGCCGCGAAGCGGCGAAATTGCTGTCGGAAGGCAAGGTGTTTGGCTGGTTTCAGGGCCGCTGCGAGTTCGGGCCGCGCGCGCTCGGCAACCGCAGCATCCTGGGCGATCCCCGGCGCCCCGAGATGAAAGATATTTTGAACAAGCGGGTAAAATTCCGCCAGGCGTTTCGTCCGTTTGCGCCGATCGTGCCTTATGAAAGGGCAAAGGACATTTTCATCGGCGACGACAAATCGCCTTTCATGCTGCGCGCCAAACAGGTGCGCCCGGAATGGAAAGGCCGCATTCCGGCGATCGTCCACGTCGACGGCAGCGCCCGCGTCCAAACGGTCCGGCGCGAGCAGAACGAGCGGATTTATGACCTGCTGATGGAATTCGAGAAACTCACCGGCGTGCCGGTGTTGGTCAATACGTCGTTCAATATCAAAGGCGAGCCCATCGTCGAGACGCCCCAGGATGCGATGAATTGTTTCATCTACACCGGTATCGACTATCTGGCCCTGCACGACACGCTGGTGGCCAAGAACGCGCTCTACAAGGTCTTGGCGCCGTTCATAAAGGTCTATTACGAGTCGCAGGGCGTTGCGCGCGACGAGACCGACTGAGCCCCGGGCCTTGACCGCGAGTAGCGAGATGGTATGTAAATACCAACACAAACCAGGCAAAACGCCGTCGGGAACCTTGGCAAGGCTTGGGTATTATTCGATAGTTCAGCGCTGGTTCCTGAGCGCAGGATGAACAGATCGGTCACGCGTAGTTCTAATCTGCTGAGTAGGCTTGACGGGTTCGCTCTGGATCGAGTTTCAGCAAGAATGGGAGGCAGACTAGATGCAAAGAATAATGATTGGCACGCTGATGGCGGTGTTCTTCGGCCTCTTCAGCATGCCGGCGTCTCAAGCAGCCCCGGCGAATGGCGTGGCAGTCGGCTCTTCGGCCGGCGCGATCACGGCGGTTGAAAAGACGCAATGGCGCCGCCGTCGTCGTCACTGCGTCCATCGCTGGCGGTCTCGGTTGAGGTGTTGGTAGAGGTAACGTCGCTTCCGACGTTTGGATTGGCGGGCCGGCAGTGAAAGCTGCCGGTCCGTTTCGTTAGGCACGCTACCGAGCGTGATGCTGCATCGCCAGCGGTCGCGCGTTTGCGCCATGGTCGCCATCAAGCGGCAGGGCAAAGCAGGCGTCGTACCGCGCCGCCGGAATGCGCCGGTCGGTCGCGCAGCGATCGAAAATCGCCAGCTCCTTCGGGTTGCGGTATTCCATATAAGGTGCGATCGCGAAACGCGCGCCATCGGCGAAACTTCCGTAGCGATTGATCTGGCCTTTCAAATCGGGCGCGACCGCGAGAATGGCGTTTCGAAAAGTATTGCCCTCGATGAAATTGTCCGGCATCTGATCGAACGGGCCGTCCAGATAGTTGTTCGCTGCCACATTGTCTCGAAATGCGCCGATAAGAATTTTCCGGTCGCGATGTTGATCGCGATAGACGGCAAAGCCCGTGCGTTTGCCGATCAGAATACGGCCGTTGCCGACGGGTGCCGGCACAAACGAGTCGGCGGGTGTTACGGTTTCGTCGAGAATGTAGTGAAACAATTTGAGCCGGCTGTTGAACACGAGGAAGAACCGCACGCCGGACTCATCGAACACCGGGCCGATGAATTGATCGTCCGGCGCCAGCGCCGCCGCCGGCGGTTTAACTTGTGACAGATCGTTGAGCGCAAAGATGACGCTCTTGTTGCGGTAGGTCAGCCGATAGGTCAAAGCATCAATCTTCTCGACGCCGACGCCGCGCGAGACATCGAGCGTCAATCCGGTCGCATTGCTGTCAGGCAGCCAGCTCGCGCGATCTTCGTAATAGGAGAATTCGACCTTGCCTTGGGCGCGCAGAAAGGCGTCGATCTTGATATTGCCGGCATAGCGCGTGCCGTTGAGGTCGAACGAAAAGTAATAGTGGTTCTCGGTCGGATAGACCTTGACCCGGTCGGGCAGGCTGCCGAGCACGTAGGCAAAGACCGCCATTGGATCGTCGATCGCGAGCTTTTGGGTGCGCGTCGTTGCCTCGGCAATGTAGGCCTCGTTGGTCTGCAGGCGCGGCAAATCGGTGCCTTGCGCCGCGGCGGAGCAAGCCGTCATTGCAACGCCGAGCGCCGCGATTGCCGCGTGCAGGGTGGTTGGGAATTTTGTCATCGCCAGAAGCCCTCAGACCGACAAGTTTTCTAAGGATACAGATCAAAGTTGGAACAATATACGGCCGCTATGTTCCTCACTTGTTCATGGCCGCCCGGCGCAGTAGCTATCAACCATGGGCAAGAGACTGATTCCCCCAGACAAGGGGCAGGTCGAGGAGGTCGCGCTGCGCGGGGCGCTGGAAGAGCGCTATCTCGCCTACGCGCTCTCCACCATCATGAACCGCGCGCTGCCCGATGCGCGCGACGGGCTTAAACCCGTGCACCGGCGCATCCTGCACGTCATGCGGACGCTGCGGCTCGACCCCGGCGCCGCCTTCAAGAAATCGGCCAAGGTGGTCGGCGATGTGATGGGCAATTTCCACCCGCACGGCGACCAGGCGATCTACGACGCCATGGTGCGGCTGGCGCAGGATTTCGCCCAGCGCTATCCGCTGATCGACGGGCAGGGCAATTTCGGCAATATCGACGGCGATAACGCCGCCGCCATGCGCTACACGGAATCGCGGCTGACCGAAGTGGCGCGGCTTCTGCTCGACGGCATCGACGAGGATGCGGTCGATTTCCGCCCGAGCTACGACGGCACCGGCGAAGAGCCCGTGGTGCTTCCGGCGGCATTCCCCAATCTGCTGGCCAATGGATCGCAGGGTATCGCGGTCGGCATGGCCACCTCGATCCCGCCGCACAACGCGGCCGAGTTGTGCGACGCGGCGCTGTTCCTGATCGACAATCCGAATGCGCGCAGCCGCACGCTGCTCAAATACGTCAAGGGCCCGGATTTCCCGACCGGCGGCGTCATCGTCGATAAGCCCGCGGAAATCGCCGAGGCCTATACGACGGGCCGCGGCTCGTTCCGCGTGCGCGCGCGTTGGGAAACCGAGGATACTGGTCGCGGCACTTACGTCATCGTGATCACGCAAATTCCCTGGCTGGTGCAGAAGTCGCGCCTGGTCGAGAGGCTCGCCGATCTGATCAACGAAAAGAAGCTGCCGCTCGTTGCCGACGTGCGCGATGAATCGGCCGAGGACCTGCGCCTGGTGATCGAGCCGCGCGCGCGCACCGTCGACGCCGAATTGCTGATGGAGTCGCTGTTCAAGCTCACCGAGCTGGAAAGCCGCATTCCGCTCAACATGAACGTGCTGGTGAAGGGGCGCATCCCGCGGGTGCTCGGCCTCGCCGAAGCTTTGCGCGAATGGCTCGATCACCGGCGCGACGTGCTGGTGCGCCGCTCCAAATACCGACTGGCGCAGATCGAGCACCGCCTCGAAGTGCTCGGCGGCTACCTCATTGCTTATCTCAACCTCGACAAGGTGATCAAGATCATCCGGCGCGAGGACGAGCCGAAACCGGTCTTGATGAAGGAGTTCAAGCTCACCGACGTCCAGGCCGACGCCATTCTCAACATGCGGCTGCGCAATTTGCGCAAGCTGGAGGAGATGGAAATCCGCGGCGAGGACAAGGCGCTGCGCGAGGAACTCAAGCAGGTCAAATCGCTCATCGGTTCGACCGACAAGCAATGGAAGACCATAGCCGGCGAGATCAAGAAAGTCAGGGAGGCGTTCGGGCCGAAGACCGAACTCGGCAAGCGCCGCACGACTTTTGCCGAAGCGCCCGAGCATGACGAGGCCGCGATCGAAGAGGCGATGGTGGTGCGCGAGCCGATCACCGTCGTCGTTTCCGAGAAGGGCTGGATTCGCGGGCTGCGCGGCCATGTCAGCGATCTGTCCGGCGTCACCTTCAAGACCGATGACGCGCTGAAGTTTGCGTTCCCAACCGAGACCACCGCCAAAATTCTGATCTTCGCCGGCAATGGCAAATTCTACACGCTGGAAGCCTCCAAGCTGCCGGGCGGGCGCGGGCACGGCGAGCCGGTACGGCTCTATTTCGACATCGAGCAGGACGCCGACGTCGTCGCGGCGCTGCCTTACGAGGGCAAACGCAAATTCCTGGTGGCAAGCTACGGCGGCAACGGTTTCGTCGTACCGGAGGACGACGTGCTCGGCACCACGCGCAAGGGCAAGCAGGTGCTCAATCTCAAGGGTGCCGACCAGGCGGCGGCGCTGACCACGGTCGACGGCGAACTGGTGGCGACGATCGGCGCCAACCGCAAGATGGTCATTTTCCCGATCGACCAGGTGCCGGAAATGACGCGCGGCCGCGGCGTCCGGCTGCAACGCTACAAGGAAAAGGGCCTGTCCGACGTCACCACGTTTAAAGCGGACGAGGGGCTGACCTGGATCGATGGCGCCGGCCGGACCCAGACGCTGTCGATGAAGGAGCTCAAGGATTGGCGAGGCAACCGCGCCGATGCCGGCCGCATCGCGCAGGGACTGCCGAAGAACAACAAATTCCGCGGCGCGCCCGGGACCGGCAAGGCCGGCGACGGCGAGGAATAAGTCTCGGATTTAACTCGCGAGAAACAGCAGTGAGCGTTCCGACTTCTTCAGCAATGCCGCAGCGGTATCGCCGAAGAACAGCTTCTCGCCCGGACGGCGGCCGACGCCCATGACGATGAGATTGTGCTTGCCGTGCGCCAATTCCTTCAGGATCGCTTCTTCGGCGGCGACGTCGGCGCGCACCGTGGTGCGCAGCTCCAATTCGTAGCTTTCGGCGAGCTCGACGATGTCCTTGAGGATGGCCTCCTCGTATTGGCGCGAGCGTTTCTTCTTGCCGCCGGGCGCGACATAGAGCGCAGTGAGCGAAGCCTTGCTGGCGCGCGCCATTGCGATGGCGATTTCGGCGGCGCGGCGCGACATTTCGGTGCCGTTGACCGGAACCAGCATGGCGAGTTTGCCGTGCAACGGATGTTCGAGCAGCTTGTCGCGCACATCGGTGATGGCGATCGGGCCTTCGAAGCCTGCGGCGAGGCCGGCGAGGCCGGCGACGCCGTCGTGAAATTCGTGGCCGCGCGCCACGGTTTTTTCGAGTCCGACGATCATCAAATCGTAGCCCTTCTCGGCTTCCGCCGCGACCGCCTTGGGCTCGGGCGAGTTTTCCACCATCGTGGTCACGTTGAGCTTGGTATCGGTCTTTTCCTCCTCGGTTTGCGCGCGCTCGACGTGGCCGGCGAACAGCTTGACGGTTTCGCCGGCGGTCTCGGCTTTTTCCTTTTCGGCTGCTGCTGCTGCCTTGCCGGTCTTCTTGTCGGTCGTGATATGCATCACGGTGGTCGGCAGCGCATTGGCGCCGGCGATCAGCCCGGCAACGCGGGAGGCAAACCGTCCGTTCGCGCTCTCGTCGACCGCAAGCAATAGCCGCTCCAGCTTCGGCACAAAGCCGCGCGCCTCCATTTCCTCGCGCTCAAGCCGCTGCTTTTCCTCCTTGCGCATGGGAATGCGTGAAAGCGCCCAGCGCAGCGTCGGCGGCATGGCCGTAGTGGTAATCACCGCCATGGTGACGATCATGGTGAACAGGTTGGGGTTGAGCGCGCCCATGGACAAGCCGATAGCCGCGACTGCGTTCGAAGAAATGGTCCTGGCTCAAGGCCTGGGCGATGCAGATCGCCAGGCGCCGCGGAATGAAGAAGGCGATCGTGGCGCTGGCGCGCCGACTTGCCGTGATCATGCACCGCATATGGGTTGACGGCACTGAGTTCCGCTGGACCCGGGACGTCGCAGTGGTATGACAGCAGCTCAGGATCATATGCGATAGGAGGAAACTTGAGCTCCACCGAGCGGTGGAATGATGTCCCTCGCGGGACGATGGATGAGATGAGTTCGCATGTCCGCTTGGACCTATCGTCAATCTGACGGCAAGGCCGCCCATTAGATTGTTCCACCTCGTCCTCGAATCCCATAATGGCCTTGGTGCCGAATCCGAAGAGAAGCACGAGCCCGTGAGCAACATCGATACTGAAGCGGTGGATAGTCTGAAAGTGCTTGACCCGGAACGGCCGATTAGAGAAGCGGACATCTCGCGATGTCCAGAGCGTGTCCGCTCAATTTCCAATATCAGACAATCGTCGGCGGCTCATGCAGGTTGGATTTTGGCTGCGGGTTTATGAGTCCACGCCGTAGAGTTATTTTTCCACCCGGCTCCAGCCCGACGGCATCAGTCGTTCCTGCGGCAGGAAGCGGCCCTTGTAGTCCATCTTGCGTGAGCCCGGCACCCAATAGCCGAGATAGACGTAGGCCAGGCCCATCGCCTTCGCGCGCGTGATGTGATCGAGGATCATCAGCGTGCCGAGCGAACGCTCGCCGGCGTCGGGATCGAAGAACGAATAGACCATAGACAGCCCGTCGCTCAGCACGTCGGTGAGCGCGACCGCCAGCAATTTGCCGGCGCCGCGGCCGTTGATGCCGGTGTCCGGCCCGCGCCTCCGGTATTCGATCAGGCGCGTATCGACATGGCTGTCCTCAATCATCATGGCGTAGTCGAGCACGGTCATGTCGGCCATGCCGCCGTCGCGGTGGCGGGTGTCGAGATAGGCGCGGAACACCGAATATTGTTCCGACGTCGGCGCCGCAGCGCGCATGTCGCCGACGACGTCGGCATTGCGTTCGGCGATGCGGCGCATGTTGCGCGATGGCGAAAAATCGTCGGCCACCACGCGCACCGACACGCAGGCGCGGCAGCTCTCGCAGGCCGGCCGGTAGGCAATCGACTGGCTGCGGCGGAAGCCGCCATGGGTCAGCAGGTCGTTGAGTTCGCCGGCGCGCTCGCCGACCAGGTGGGTGAACACCTTGCGCTCGTCCTCGCCGGGCAAATAGGGGCAGGGCGAGGGCGCGGTCAGATAGAATTGCGGCGTATCGCGGGAATGCTGGGTCACGTCGTCAGGCCGTCATTAGCTTCCGATTCAAGCCTAGCATCGCGCACCGGGCTGCTGGCGTCAAAGCCCATTATCGGGCTGGGGCGCCGCGCAGGGTGGCCCGCGCCGGATTATTAATGATGACGGTGCCGAGCATGATGTCGTGCGACAGCCGGCGGCGTTCGTTGAAGAAGGCGACCAGCAGGATGAACGGCGTGAAGAACGACACCGTGAACCAGAACGCGATGGCGTGCACCGCGCCGAGTACGAAATAGGCTGGCGCGCCGTACCAGGTGCGCATTTCGAGGTCCACGATCCGCATGCCGATGGTGGCCGAGCGCGGGCCGCCGAGGGTGACGCCGAAATAGACAAGGGCCCAGACCACGGTCGCCGGCGACAGCAGCCAATAGAGCGCGAAGCCGAGCCCCAAAGTGACCAGGCCGAAGGCGAAGATGAACATGGCCGCCAGCACCACCGGGACGGCTATAATGACAAAATCGATCACGAAAGCGACCACCCGCCGCGCAAGAACCCCTTCAAACAATTCGGGATTCGTGGCTGGGTTGTAGGCGTGCGGTTTGACGTCGATCGGCATGCCAGTCCCCTCAATTGCTGAGCTCTGCTTCGAGATGGAGGACGAATCGGGCTTGCGCAAGGGGCGGCCGACCGGCTGGAACGTCGGCCACGCTTGCGGCATGGTGCCGGGGCGCCAGGGAGACCGGTTTTGAGCATCGCAATTGCGGACATTGAGGAGGCCCGGCGGGTGATCGAGGGCGCCGTGCTGCGCACGCCCATGCTGCCGGCGCCGCGGCTCTCCGCGCTCACCGGCGCCGAGGTCTACGTCAAATACGAAAACCTGCAGGTCACCAACTCGTTCAAGGACCGCGGCGCGCTCAACAAGCTCGCTTCGCTGAGCGAAGCGGAGCGCAAGCGCGGCGTCATCGCCATGTCGGCCGGCAATCACGCGCAGGCGGTGGCCTATCACGCCGCGCGGCTGAATATTCCGGCGACCATCGTCATGCCGGTGACCACACCCTTCGTGAAGGTGGCGGCGACCAAGTCGCACGGCGCCGAAGTGGTGCTCGACGGCGAGAGCGTGGCGGAAGCGCAAAAGCGCTGCGAACAGATATTAGCCGAGCGCAAGCTGACGCTGGTGCACCCGTATGACGATGCCCGCATCATCGCCGGGCAGGGCACCATCGCGCTGGAGATGCTGGAGGAAGCTACCGAGCTTGACGTGCTGGTGATCCCGATCGGCGGCGGTGGCTTGATCGCCGGCAACGCCATCGCCGCGCGCGCGGTGAAGCCCAAGATCGAGATCGTCGGCGCCGAAGCAGCGCTGTATCCGTCGGTGTGGAATGCGCTTCACAGTGAAAACCGCCCGGTCGGTGGCGCGACGCTGGCCGAAGGTATCGCGGTCCAGAATGTCGGTAAGCTGACTATGCCGATCATTCGCGACCTTGTCGCGAAGATCATCCTGGTCGACGAGGCGCATCTGGAACGCGCGGTCAACGCCTACCTGACGCTGCAAAAGACCATGGCGGAAGGGGCGGGTGCCGCGGGCCTTGCCGCGATGCTGGCGAAGCCGGAGCGATTCCGCGGTAAGAAAGTCGGCCTCATACTATGCGGCGGCAATATCGATCCACGCATTCTCGCCTCGATCATGGTGCGCGAGCTCGAACGCGAGGCCCGCATTGTCTCGTTCCGCCTCACCATTCCGGACCGGCCCGGCGTCCTCGGCATCATAGCGACGCGGCTCGGCGAACTCGGCGCCAATATTCTCGAGGTCGATCACCGCCGGCTGTTCCTCGACGTGCCGGCCAAGGGCGCAAAGCTCGACGTGACGATCGAGACGCGCGATGCGCCGCATGCTTCGGAAATCCTGGCGGCGCTCAAGGCCGACGGCTACCAGCCGGTGCGCATCGAGACCGGCGCGGCGATGGAGTGACTTTTCCGTCATTCTGGGACACGCGCGTCAGCGCGTGGACCCGGAATCCGGACGCAAGCACAGAATATGTTTCTGGATTCCGGGTTTGCTCGCTGCGCTCGCGCCCCGGAATGACAACTACTACTTCCCGTTCATCAGGCGCCAGATGCGTTCCGAGGTCGCCGGCATCTCGACGTGCTTGACGCCGAATTCGGACAGCGCGTCGACCACCGCATTGGCGACGGCCGGCAGCGCGCCGACATTGCCGGCTTCGCCGGCGCCCTTGGTGCCGAGCGGATTGGTCTTGGTCGGAACCGGATTGGACTCGACCTCGATAGCGGACAGGTTATGGGCGTGCGGCATGGCGTAGTCCATGAACGAGGCGGTGACGAGCTGGCCGCTGGCGTCGAAATGGATGTCTTCCATCAGGACCTGGCCGGCGCCTTGCGCGACGCCGCCGTGGATCTGGCCGTGCAGCAGCAGCGGATTGAGCACGGTGCCGACGTCGTCCACCACGCTGTAGCGCACGATCTGGACCTCGCCGGTTTCCTTGTCGATTTCCAGTTCGCAGACGTGACAGCCGTTCGGAAAGTTTTGCACCCCCGCTTTGTAGACGGCGGTGGCGAACAGGCCGGGCTCCATCGCCGCCGGAATCTTGGCCGGATTCGCGGCGTCGATGGCGACTTCCTTGATGCTCATGGTGCGGTTGGTTTTCGGCGACGAGAACACGCCGTCGGCGAAATTGACGTCCGCCGCGTCGACCTTGAACGCGTGCGCGGCGATGGCCTTGGCTTTCTCGATCACCTTGTCGGTTGCCATCGTAAACGCCGCGCTGGACATGGTGGAGGTGCGCGAGCCGCCGGTGCCTTCGCCGTAGAACACCTCGTCGGTGTCGCCCTGCACGTAGCGAACCTCGTCGGGATGCAGTCCGAGCCGGTCGCACACCAGTTGCTTGAAGACGGTTTCGTGGCCCTGGCCGGCGGTCATCGATCCTGAAAACAGGGTCGCGGTGCCGCCGCGGTCGAAACGCACTTCGGCGCCTTCGGTGCCGCCGGCCGCGGCACGCTCGATGGTATTGGAAATGCCGATGCCGCGCAGCTTGCCGCGCTTGCGCGACTCATCGCGCCGCCGCTTGAAGCCCTTGAGGTCGGCCAGCTCCAGCGCCAGGTCCATGTTCTTTTCGAATTCGCCGCAGTCGTAGGTAAAAGTCAGCGCGGTCTTGAACGGCATCTGATTGGGCGAAATGTAGTTGCGCCGGCGCAATTCGGCCGGATCGATCCTCAGTTCGTCTGCGGCGACATCGACCATGCGCTCGATCACGTAGGCCGCCTCCGGGCGGCCATTGCCGCGATAGGGCCGTACCGGGTTGGTGTTGGTGAATACGCCGGTGATGTCGACGTGCATCGCCGGGATACGGTATACGCCGGCGAGCGTCCCGGCATTGAAGATGAAGGCCGGCATATTGTTCTGCAGATAAGCGCCGATGGCGGCGGCCGTCTTCACCCGCATCGCCAGGAAGTGGCCGTCCTTGTCGAGCGCGAGTTCGGCCTCGGTGACGTTGTCGCGCGCCTGCGCGTCGCTCAGGAAGGCTTCGGTGCGCGCGCTCATCCATTTCACCGCGCGCCCGGTGAGCTTAGAGGCGAACATCGCCAGCGGCGCTTCGTTGAACACTGGCGTCTTCATGCCGAAGCTGCCGCCGACGTCGATGCAAATCACGCGCACTTTGCTCTCGGGGACTTTCATCACCTTTGCGATCTCGTTGCGATAGGGATGTGCGCGCTGCGCCGGCGTGTGGACGATGTAGCGGTCTTCCGCCGGCAGATAGACGCCGACGGCGCCGCGCGGCTCCATCGCCGCCGCCGTCACGCGGTTGATGACGAAACGGTGCTTCACGACGTGCGCGGCCTTGGCGAAGGCTAAGTCCGTCGCGGCCTTGTCGCCGATCAGCTCGACGAAGCTGATATTGTCGGCGCAGCTCTCCCAGACTTTCGCCGCGCCCGGTTCGGTCGCCTTGGCGGTGGAGACGACCGCGGGCAGCGGTTCGTAGTCGACCTCGATAAGTTCGATGGCGTCGGCTGCCTGCGCGGCGGTTTCCGCGACCACGAAGGCAACCGGATCGCCGATCCAGCGCACGCGGTCTTCGGCCAGCACCGGGTAGGCCGGCTTGAACATCGGCGAGCCGTCGCGGAGTTTGAGCCCGCTGTGCGAGGGCAATTCGCCCAGCCCCGCCTTCTTCCAGTCGGCCGCGGTGATGACGGCAAGCACGCCGGGGGCGGCCTTGGCGGCGTCGGTCTTGAGCGACAGAATTTTCGCGTGTCCATGCGGCGAACGCAGCACGACGCCGAACGCCATGCCCGGATAGACCACGTCGTCGATATAGCGGCCGCGGCCCTGAACAAGTCGTGGATCCTCGAAACGCGGCACGCCTTGACCGATTGCAAATTCACCCATGGAAACAATTACCCGTCGATTGCAGGAATCACCGGCCGGTGATCGGGAGGGAAGGGAGTGTGGCTAGCAGCCCGCTTTTATTTTTTCCGCAACGCGCGGCGCGAAGTAAGTGAGCACGCCGTCGGCGCCGGCGCGCTTGAATGCCGACAAACTTTCCCACATCGCGCGCTCGCCGTCGAGCCAGCCGTTGCCCGCCGCCGCCATGATCATCGCGTATTCGCCCGACACCTGATAGGCGAAGGTCGGCATGGCGAAGGCATCTTTGACGCGCTGCACGATGTCGAGATAGGGCAGGCCGGGCTTGATCATGATCATGTCGGCGCCCTCTTCGATGTCGAGCGCGACCTCGCGCAGCGCCTCGTCGGTGTTGCCATAGTCCATTTGATAGGTGCGTTTGTCGCCAGTCAGCGTCTTCGACGAGCCGACCGCGTCGCGAAACGGGCCATAAAATACGGAAGCGTATTTCGCCGCATAGGCCATGATCGATACTTCCGTGAAGTCCGCGGCATCGAGTGCCTTGCGAATGGCGCCGACGCGCCCGTCCATCATGTCGGACGGCGCAATGATGTCGCAGCCGGCTTCCGCCTGCACCAGCGCCTGCTTGGTCAGTACGGCGACGGTTTCGTCGTTGAGGATTTCGCCGTCGTGCATGAGGCCGTCATGGCCGTGGCTGGTGAAGGGGTCGAGCGCCACGTCGGCCAGGAGGCCGATCTCCGGCACTTCCTTCTTGATCGCGCGCAGGGTGCGGCAGACCAGATTGTCCGGGTTGAGCGCCTCGCTGCCGGTCTCGTCGCGCAATTTCGGGTCGGTATAGGGGAATAGCGCCAGGCACGGGATGGTCAGTTTGGCGGCGCGTTCGGCCTCGCGCACCGCTTGGTCGACGCTAAGGCGCTCGACGCCCGGCATGGAAGGCACCGGCGCGCGGGCATTGTTGCCGTCCATGACGAACAGCGGCCAGATCAGGTCGTCGGTAGTGAGTTGGTTTTCGCGCACCATGCGGCGCACCCATTCGCTGCGCCGGTTGCGGCGCGGGCGGGTGGCGAGTTCGAGGCGTTCGCCGGCCGCCGTTTCGACGGGGGTTAAATGGGCGCGAGCTTCGATGGGGCGGCCAAATTTGATTGCCATGAGGAGGTCTCCGGGGCGCCTGTTTTAGCCGGTCCGGCGCGGGGCCGCTACCCGCCTGCTCAGCCGCCGTTGACGTGGAAACGGGCGCCTTCTATCGGTCGAGGTATGAACTTTTCCCTCACCGAAGAACAACGCGCTTTCCAGGCGACCGCGCGGCAGTTTGCGCGCGCGGACATGATGCCGCACGCGCGCGACTGGGACGAAAACGAGATTTTCCCGGTCGACGCGCTGCGCAAAGCGGCGGCGCTCGGCTTCGGCGGCATCTATGTGAAAGAGGACGTCGGCGGCTCGGCGCTCTCCAGGCTCGACGCGGCGCTGATCTTCGAGGAACTGGCGCAAGGCTGCACCTCGACCGCCGCCTATATCTCGATCCACAACATGGCGGGCTGGATGATCGACGCCTTCGGCAGCAAGGAGGCGCGCCAGAAATTTCTGCCCAAGCTTTGCAGCATGGAGCATTTCGCCAGCTACTGCCTGACCGAGCCGGGTGCGGGCTCCGATGCCGCGAGCCTCACGATGCGCGCCCGGCGCGACGGCGACACTTATGTGCTCGACGGCACCAAGGCTTTCATCTCGGGCGGCGGCGTCTCAGACATCTATGTGGTGATGGCGCGCACCGGCGAAGCCGGCCCGCGCGGTATTTCCACGATCGTGGTCGAGAAGGGTACGCCCGGCCTTTCCTACGGCGCACAGGAGAAGAAGCTCGGCTGGAAGAGCCAGCCGACGGCGATGGTGATGTTCGAGAATTGCCGCGTGCCGGTCGAAAACCGCATCGGCGCCGAGGGCCAAGGCTTTCGTATCGCCATGGCCGGGCTCGACGGCGGCCGGCTGAACATAGGCGCCTGCTCGATCGGCGGCGCACAGTTTTGTCTCGACCGCACCGTCGACTACATGAAAGAGCGCAAGCAGTTCGGCTCGCGGCTTGCCGATTTCCAGGCGCTGCAATTCCGCATCGCCGATTATGCGACCGAACTCGACGCCGCGCGTCTGCTGCTGCATCGCGCGGCGGTGGCGGTCAGCGAAAGCGAGCATGGCGCCACCGCGCTCGCCGCCAAGGCCAAGCGCCTTGCCACCGATACGGGTTTCGAGGTGGTCAATGGCTGCCTGCAGTTGCACGGCGGCTATGGCTATTTGCGCGATCATCCGATCGAGCGCGTCTTGCGCGACGTGCGCGTGCACCAAATACTTGAAGGCACCAACGAGATCATGCAGCTGATCGTCAGCCGCGCTATGCTGGGAAACTGACTTAAAACGAAAAGCAGCACGGGAGAAACACCATGGAGCAATTGCCGCGTCTCTATCTCGCGCGCGAGGAGATGATGAAGCGCGTCGCCCGCTTCAAGGACCTCAAAGGTTCCGATGGTGGCCTGCCGGACAGCAAGATGCCCGGCTGCGAGCGCACGCTCTACAACGTCATCGGCTTCCAGCCGCCGAAGAACCTCGGCGAGGGCGGCGTCACGTCGCCGGTCGGCTCGGAGGCGGCGCGGCTCGCCGCCATCAAGATCAGCGAGGGCTTCAACCTCGGCTACTGCAAGGCCAAGCCCGGCCACGGGCCGGAAATGCACAATCACGACACCAACGAGACCTTTATCCCAATGACCGGCACCTGGCGCGCCAGCTGGGAGAACGAGAAGGGCGAAGTCGAATACGTCGATCTCGGGCCCCTCGACGTGGTGTCGTTTCCGCCCGGCATGATCCGCCGCTTCGAGAACGTGACCAAGGGCGACCCGAATGCGGAGCAGGTCCTGATGTTCGTGATTGGCGGCAACGCTCCGCAGGCCGAATTCACGGACGATGCGATGCAGCGGCTGGAAAAAGCCGGCGTGTGGCCGCTGCACGCGTGAGTGACGCCGAAATCCTGTTCGAACGCCGCGGCGCGGCCGGACTCGTCACGCTCAACCGGCCGCAGGCGCTCAACGCCGTCACGCACGACATGGTGCGACGCTTGCGCGGCCAGCTTGACGCCTGGGCCGCTGACGACGCGATCGCCCGCGTCGTCATTACCGCGGCCGGCGAGCGTGCGTTCTCGGCCGGCGGCGATATCCGCGCGCTTTACGATCTCGGCCAGGCCGGCCGTCACGCCGAGGCGCTGCAATTCTGGCGCGACGAATATCCGCTCAACGCGGCAATCAAGAATTATCGCAAACCCTATGTGGCGCTGATAGACGGATTGGTCATGGGCGGCGGGGTCGGGGTGTCGGTGCACGGCTCTCACCGCGTCGCCGGTGACCGCTTCCAGTTCGCCATGCCGGAAGTCGGCATCGGCTTCTTTCCCGACGTCGGCGCCACCTGGTTCCTGCCGCGCCTGCCGGGCGAACTCGGCACCTACTGCGCGCTGACCGGCGAGCGATTCAACGGCGCCGACGCTTGCGCCACCGGAATTGCCACGCATCGCATTCCGTCCGCGCGTTTTGCCGCACTGCTCGATGGACTGACCGGCACGGTCTCTGTGGACGCACTGCTCGCCGCCTTCGCCGAACCGGCAGGCGAGGGACCGGTCATGCCGCGGCGCGCTGCGATTGATCGTCTGTTTGCCGGCGATCGGGTCGAGGATATCCTCGCCGCGCTCGACCGCGATGCGGCGTCCGCCAGCGCCGATGCCGCCTGGGCGGCAAAAACCGCCGCCACCATGCGGACCAAATCGCCGCTCAGCCTGAAGCTGGCGCTGGCGCAGGTGCGGCGCGGCAAGACGTGGGATTTCGAGACGTGCATGCGCGCCGAATTCCGCATAGTGTCGCGAGTCATCCATGGATCGGATTTCTATGAGGGCGTGCGCGCGGTGATCGTCGACAAGGACAACAAGCCGCGCTGGCGGCCGGCGACGCTCGCCGAGGTGAGCGGCGCCGAGATAGAACGTCATTTCGCGCCGCTCGGCGCCGATGAATTGGTCCTGGCATGAGCGAGCCCTTGGCTAAAGACGACCTGGAAAGCCTCGAGCCGGTGCACGAGCACGAGGGCGACCGCAGCATCGGCCGCTGGACGCGGAGGCTGGTGCTGTTCCTGCGGGTGATGGCAGGCGTCTCGATGCTCAAGGGCCTTTATCATTGGTCGCGGGTGTGTGGCATCGGTGTCGACGCCAACGACGTATTCCAATATCATTCCATCGCCTGGCAGACGGCCACGATATTCTTCGCGGTGATCGATCTGGTTGCGGCGGTGGGATTGTGGCTCGCCGCCGCCTGGGGTGCGGTGATCTGGCTGATGTCGATTGCTTCGATGCTCGCGGTGGGAATATTTTTTCCGCAGGTGTATGGCGGCGGTCTGGTGATCGGTCTGTTGGAAGGCGGACTGCTCATACTTTATCTCTGGCTGGCCTTGATGTCGGCGCAGGAGCAGCCGGCGTGATAATGACAAAAAACTAGGGGAGGGCACCATGGCGCGCATAGGATTTGTCGGGCTCGGCAATATGGGTCTGCCGATGGCGCAGAACCTTCTCAAAGCCGGCCATCAGGTCGAGGGCGTGGACGTCAATCCGGCCTCGGTCGCCAGACTGGTGGCGGCCGGCGGGGTCGGCGTCGAGACGGCGAAAAGCGCGGCGGCGCGCGCCGACGTGTTCATCACCATGCTGCCGTCGGGCAAGGAGGTGCGCGACGTCTATCTCGGCTCCTCCGGCGCGATCGACAACGCCAATCCGGGCACGCTGTTGATCGACTGCTCGACCATTGATGTGGAAACAGCGCGCGCGGTCGCGGCCGCGGCCGAACAGAAAGGCCTCATGATGCTCGATGCGCCGGTGTCGGGCGGCGTCGGCGGCGCCACCGCGGCGACGCTCACCTTCATGGTCGGCGGCGGCATGCAGGCTTTCACCCGCGCGGAATCGATCCTGCAAAAAATGGGTAAGACCATTGTGCACGCCGGCGGCGCCGGCAACGGGCAGGCGGCCAAGATCTGCAACAACATGATCCTCGGCGTCTCGATGATCGCGGTGTCGGAAGCTTTCGTGCTGGCCGAAGCGCTCGGCCTCGATCACCAGAAGTTGTTCGACATTTCCTCGAAGTCGTCGGGCCAGTGCTGGTCGCTCACCAGCTACTGCCCGGTGCCGGGACCGGTGCCGACCTCGCCCGCCAATCGCGATTACCGGGCGGGCTTTACCGCGGCGATGATGCTTAAGGATTTGAAACTGTCGCAGGCCGCGGCCAAGGCCGCGGGCGCCAGAACGCAGCTCGGCGCCGACGCGGAAAGGATTTATTCGGCTTATGTGGAGAGCGGCGAGGCCGGCAAAGATTTTTCAGGTATCATCCAACTCGTCCGCGGCTAAGTGTCATTCCGGGACACGCGCAAACGCGTCGGCCGGGGATCCATCCTTCGCAGCATCGAAATTATGGATTTTGGGCTCGCTCACTTCGTTTGCGCGCCGCAATGACAAAATTGGGGTGAACGAATTCTTGCCGCGATCCGTTAAATTGCAAGGTCAATGAACCGTTCACTGTTGCAAATAAATCTAATCTTTATCGTGTTATTTAAGCCGTTTTTAGAATGCCCCTTATAGGGTCAGTCATACGGAGCGGGGAAGACAGGGCCTCGTTACCGGCAAGTGACGAAGATAATAAAACGCAAAAAGGGGCGTTGGACATGAAAGCCGTTGTGAAGACGGTCGAGCCCGCCGAACGTGAGGCGAAGTTCGATCACATCAGGCCGCTCTATCATGAGGCCTTGACCTTGGTTGAACGGCTGCATCGCCGGCTGCTCGACGTCATCAAGGACGAATTCGACCGCCGCGGCCGCGCCGACATCAATTCGGTGCAGGCGCTGCTGCTCTACAATATCGGCGACAAGGAGTTGACCGCCGGCGAACTGCGCACGCGCGGCTACTATCTCGGCTCCAATGTCTCCTACAATCTCAAGAAGCTGGTCGAGATGGCGTTCCTCGATCACCAGCGCAGCCGCGTCGACCGGCGTTCGGTGCGCATCAAGCTGACCGAAAAGGGCTGCGAGGTGCGCGACATCGTCGAGACGCTCTATCAGAAGCACGTGCGCACCGTTGAGCAGGTCGGCGGCATCAACGCCGACGAGTTTGCCACGCTCAACAAGTCGCTGCATAGGCTCGAGCGCTTCTGGACCGATCAGATCCTCTATCGCTTGTAATTTCTTTTTTCGGCGGAGATGACTTGCCCCGGCCGCATCGCGGCCGGGGTTTTGTTTTTCGTGCACGTTCAAGGGCTGGGCGGGCGTCGGCTAGACCCAAGATATTGGGCATCAAGGCATTCCACACCCCATGCTTGGCGCCTCGGGGCCGATATGCTATTGGCCACCTAACCCCGGACTTTGCCCCTAATTCGGCGCCGATTTGCCGCGGCGCCAGGAGATCGTGATGTCGGCCACGTCGACCACCCAGTCGAGCCCAAAACCAACAAGCGATGTTGAAGCCCTGTTCTCCGCCCCCTTGAGCGAGGTCGATCCCGAGATCGCCGAAGCCATTGGGCTTGAACTTGGCCGGCAGCGCGACGAGATCGAGCTGATCGCCTCGGAGAACATCGTCTCCCGCGCCGTTCTGGAGGCGCAGGGCTCGGTCCTGACCAACAAATACGCCGAAGGCCTGCCGGGCAAGCGCTACTACGGCGGCTGCCAGTTCGTCGACATCGCCGAGCGGCTGGCGATTGAGCGGGTGACAAAGCTGTTCGGCTGCGGATTTGCGAATGTCCAGCCGCATTCCGGCGCGTCGGCCAACGCCGAGGTGTTCTTCGCGCTGATGCAGCCGGGCGACACCTTCATGGGGCTCAATCTCGCCGCCGGCGGCCATCTCAGCCACGGCATGGCCATCAACATGTCGGGCAAGTGGTTCAAGCCGGTGCCCTACAACGTGCGCCGCGACGATTGCCGTATCGACATGGACGAGGTCGAGCGTCTCGCCCACGAGCACAAGCCGAAGCTGATCATCGCCGGTGGTTCGGCCTATCCGCGCATCATCGACTTCCGCCGCTTCCGCGAGATCTGCGATGCGGTCGGCGCCTATCTTTTCGTCGACATGGCGCATTTCGCCGGCCTTGTGGCGGGCGGGGCGCACCCGTCGCCGTTCCCGCACGCACACGTCGTCACCACCACCACGCACAAGACGCTGCGCGGTCCGCGCGGCGGTGTCATCCTCACCAATGACGAGGAGCTGGCGAAGAAGCTCAACTCCGCGGTATTCCCCGGCATGCAGGGCGGCCCGCTGATGCATGTGATCGCCGCCAAGGCTGTGGCCTTCGGCGAGGCGCTGCGGCCGAGCTTCCGCACCTATGCGCGCAATGTCGTAGAGAACGCCAAGGCGCTGGCCGAAACGCTCAAGTCGCGCGGGCTCGATATCGTCTCGGGCGGCACCGACACGCATCTGATGCTGGTTGACCTGCGGCCAAAAAATCTCACCGGCAAGGTGGCGGAATTGGCGCTCGGCCGTTCGCACATCACCTGCAACAAGAATGGCATCCCGTTCGACCCGCAAAAACCGACGGTGACCTCGGGCATCCGGCTTGGCACGCCGGCCGGCACCACGCGCGGCTTCGGCATCGCCGAATTCCGCCAGGTGGGCGAGATGATCGCCGACGTGCTCGATGTGCTATCGCAGAAAAAGACCGAGGAAGATTCGCTGATTGAAAGCGCGGTGCGCGACAAGGTGAAAGCATTGGTTTCGCGGTTTCCGATTTATCAGTAACGGGCGAGAGGGGACGTCATGCGTTGCCCGAGTTGCGGCAGTCTCGATACGCAGGTGAAGGATTCGCGGCCGACCGAGGATTCGGCGGTGATCCGCCGTCGCCGCGTGTGTCTCACCTGCAATTTCCGCTTCACCACTTTCGAGCGCGTGCAGCTGCGCGAGCTCACCGTCATCAAGCGCAACGGCCGGCGCGTGCCGTTCGACCGCGATAAATTGATGCGTTCGGTGCAGATCGCGCTGCGCAAGCGCGCGGTCGATCCGGAACGTATCGAACAGGAAGTCTCCAAGATCGTGCGCGAATTGGAAAGCCAGGGCGAGAACGAAGTGTCGTCGGAGGCGATCGGCGAACTCGTCATGGAGCATCTGCGCGGGCTCGACGACGTCGCCTATGTGCGCTTTGCCTCCGTCTATCGCAATTTCCGCGAGGCCAAGGACTTCCGCGCCGCACTCGACGAATTGTCGGGCGAGGACGAAGCCAAGCCCGCGACTGCGCGCAAATGAGAGATCAAGCAGCGCCCGTCATTGCCGCGCCGGACAGCGCGGCGAATGCCGCGGACGACGCGCGGTTCATGGCCTTGGCGTTTACGCTTGGCCGGCGCGGTCTGGGCAATACCTGGCCCAATCCGGCGGTCGGCGCGGTGATCGTCAAGGACGGCGTCGTTGTCGGCCGCGGTTGGACGCAATCCGGCGGCCGCCCGCATGCCGAGGTCGAGGCGCTGCGCCGCGCCAAGAAGGCCGCGCAGGGCGCCACGATATACGCGACATTGGAGCCGTGTTCGCACCAGGGCCAGACGCCGCCCTGCGCCGACGCCATCATCAAGGCCGGCATCGCCCGCGTGGTGTCGGCGCTGGAGGATCCCAATCCGGAAATCGCGGGCAAAGGTCATGCGCGGCTGCGCGACAAGGGCATTGTGGTCGATGTGGGCTTGGGCGCCGGCGAGGCGCGCCGCGTGCACGCCGGCCACATCATGCGCGTGACCAAGCAGCGCCCTTACGTAACGCTGAAGCTCGCTGTGTCGGCCGACGGTAAGGCCGGCCTCGCCGGCCGCAAGCCGGCGGCGATCACCGGCGAGGCGGCGTGGACGCGCGTGTTCCAGTTGCGCGCGGCAAGCGACGCCATCATGGTCGGCATCGGCACCGTGCTGTCCGACAATCCGCAACTCACCTGCCGGCTGCCCGGCATGTTCGAACGCTCGCCGGTGCGTGTGGTACTCGATGCCGGTTTGAAATTGCCGTTGATGACGTCGGTGGTGGCGACGGTGCGCGACACGCCGACCTGGGTGTTCACGTCCGGCAAGCCATCGGCGATCGCGGAGGAGATTCTGCAGCACAAAGGCTGCAAGGTGTTCCGCGTCGGCGACGTGGACGGGCAACTCGATCTTGCCGAGGTGCTCAAGGTTCTGGCGGAGCAGGGCATCACCCGGCTGATGGTGGAGGGCGGCCCGAAGCTCGCCGGCGGGTTTGCCGCCGCCGGCTTGGTCGACGAACTGGCGCTGCTGCGCGGCGCCAAGACCATCGGCGCCGACGGCATCGAACCGTTGGAGGGCATGCCGCTTGACGGCTTCACCGGTCAGCTGCACGCGCGTGGCAGCGAAAAGCTCGGGCCCGACACACTCGAAATATTTGAGCGGGCCTAATGTTCACCGGCATCGTCACCGATATGGGCGAGATGCGGTCGGTGAAGCCGCACGCCGACAATCTGCACCGCATCACCATCTTCTGCCGCTATCCGCGCGCCGAGCTGATCGAGGGCGCCTCCATCGCCTGTTCCGGCGTCTGCATGACGGTGGTGGGCACCGGCGAGGAGGACGGCCGCACTTGGTTCGCGGTCGACGCCGCGGCGGAGACGCTCGCCGTCACCACGGTCGGCCGCTGGCGGCATGGCACGCGCGTCAATCTCGAGCGCGCGCTCAAATTGGGCGACGAACTCGGCGGCCATCTGGTTGCCGGCCACATCGATGGGCTTGCCAATGTCGTCGCCCGCGAGGACATGACCGACATGGCGCGCTTCACGCTGCGCGCGCCGGCGAAACTTGCGCGTTTCATCCCTCCTAAGGGTTCGGTCGCGCTCGACGGCGTCTCGCTCACGGTTAATGAAGTGGACGGCGATACCTTCACGGTGCTGATCATCCCGCACACGTTGCAGGTAACGACCTTCGGCGCCTTGCGGGCGGGCGACGACATCAATCTCGAAATTGACACCATGGCCCGCTATGCGGCGCGGCTGATGGATACGAAATAGAGCGCAACAAATTCCGCTCATTCCCGTGCAAGCGGGAATCCAGAGCTACGATGCACAGGCGCGACTTGCAGCCCTCGGGTCCCCGCTTTTGCGAGGACGAGCGGGTTGGATTCTTCCCTTGTTCGCCGCGCGCGCGCTTGCTAGGACGCAGCTCAATAAGGAACTTGAAAACATGGCCAAGAAGACGAGCGCTGCGAAAAAGCGCGACACGTTGCGCGTGCTGATCGTGGAAGCCCGCTTTTATGAGCATATCGCCGATGCGCTGCTCAAGGGCGCGACGCGCGTGCTCGACGAAGCCGGCGCCGCTTACGATCGCATCGCGGTGCCCGGCGCGCTCGAAGTGCCGGCAGCCATCGCGATCGCCGTCGACGCCGCCAAAGCCAGGCGCGCGCCCTATGACGGCGTGGTGGCGCTCGGCTGCGTTATCCAGGGCGAGACCTATCATTTTGAACTGGTGTCGAACGAATCGGCGCGCGGCCTGATGGATTTGAGCATCGACCGGCAGCTCGCGCTCGGCAACGGCATCCTTACCGTCGACAATGAAGCCCAGGCGCTGGCCCGCTCAAGCGTCGATGGCCGCAATAAGGGCGCCAGCGCGGCAAGCGCGGCGCTCGCCATGATCGCGCTCAAACGCAATCTCGCGGGCAAATGATGGCCCGCAGCGCGCCGCCCGGCGACAAAAACGCGGGCTTGGACGCGCGCAAGGCGAACAAGCGCGGCGCGGCGCGGCTCGCCGCCGTGCAGGCGCTCTACCAAATGGATCTCGCCGGCACCGGCCTGAACGAGATCCTCGCCGAATTCGAAAGCCACTGGCTTGGCCGCGAGGTCGAGGGCGCGCAATATCTGCCGGCGGAAGCCGCGTTCTTCCGCGATATCGTCTCCGGCGTGGTGCGCGAGCAGCGCCAGCTCGATCCGGTGATCGACGAGGCGCTGGCGAAAAGCTGGCCGCTCAAGCGCATCGAGGCGGTGCTGCGTGCCGCCTTGCGGGCAGGGGCCTACGAACTCGACCGCCGCCGCGACGTGCCGGCGCGCGTGGTCGTGTCGGAATACGCCGACGTCGCCGCCGCCTTTGTCGAGCGCGACGAGACCGGCATGGTCAATGCCGTGCTCGACCAGCTGGCGCGCAAGCTGCGGGCGGACGAATTCTCTGCCTAAACTCCCCCCTTTTAGCGGGAGGTATAAGAAGGCAAAGTCCGGGCATGAGCGCTGACGACGACAAGCTCTCGGCCGAAGACCGCCTGATCGCGCGCTATTTCGCGCCGCTGGCGACGCATCCCGGTGCGCTGGGCTTGTCCGACGATGCCGCCTTCATCAAGCCGCCGCAGGGTTGCGAGATCGTTCTCAAGACCGACGCCATCATCGGCGGCGTGCATTTCTTTGCCGAGGATGCGGCGCAGGAGGTGGCCAAGAAGGCGCTGCGCGTCAACCTGTCCGATCTCGCGGCCAAGGGCGCGAAACCGCTCGGATTCCTGTTGTCGCTGGCGCTGCCGAAGGAGACCGGCGGCGACTGGCTCGCCGCTTTCGCGCAAGGCCTGCGCGACGATGCCGAGGCCTATGGCTGCCCGCTGTTCGGCGGCGACACCGACCGCACGCCCGGACCGATCACGATTTCCATCGCCATGTTCGGCAGCGTGCCGGAAGGCACCATGGTGCGGCGGGCCGGCGCCAAGCCCGGCGACCGCGTGTTCGTCAGCGGCACCATCGGCGACGCCGCGCTCGGCCTCCTCATGCGCAAAAACACGAATTTGGGCGCGGCCTGGAGACTCAGCGACGCCCAGCGCCAGCATCTCGCGTCGCGCTATCTGTTGCCGCAGCCGCGCAATGCGCTCGCCGAGGTGGTGCGCACGCATGCCTCGGCGGCGATGGATGTGTCCGACGGCCTCGTCGGCGATTTCACCAAGCTGTGCCGGGTGTCGAAAGTCGCGGCCGAGATCGCGGCCGCGCGCGTGCCGCTGTCCGATGCCGCGCAAGCCGCGGTCGCCGCCGATCCGGCCATGCTGGAGACCGCGCTCACCGGCGGCGACGATTTCGAGATCGTCTGCACAATGCCGGCGGCCAAGGCCGACGCCTTCCGCGCCGCCGCGAAATCAGCCAACCTGGAGGTGACCGAGATCGGCGAGGTCAAAGCCGGGGAGGGTGTCCGCTTCGTGGACAGCCGCGGCCAGACGCTCGCCTTCAAGCGGACCTCCTTCAGCCATTTCTGAAATTCTAGTCTTGTCATTCCGGGGCGCGGCCTTTAGGCCGCGAACCCGGAATCCAGATGGATGTACTGAACTTGTTTCTGGATTCCGGGTCCGCTCGCTTTTGCTCGCGTCCCGGAATGACAGCGGTGCGGTGAGGCGGCTATAGTACCTTAAACGCATCCGAGGAAACGCTATGGACGACCTGACGGCAAAAAAACCAATCGAGCAGATGCCCTCGGGGATCAGCCCGAATTTCGAGGCGCTGCATCGGCGCTACCCGAGTTCGGCTTACCTGCGGGCGCGCTCGCCGAAGAACGTACCGCGCTTCTCGTTCGAATATGGCGACACTGGCGCCGGCGCTGACGTCGGCATCGCCGACAACTGGGCGGCGTTTGACTCGATCAAAGTCGTGCCGCGCTACGGCGCCATCACCACCGTACCGCCGACCGACGTCACTTTGTTCGGGACTCGCTACTCAGCGCCAATAGGAATCGCGCCGATGGGCGGGCCGTCGCTGGTGTGGCCGGGCGCGGACCTGATCATGGCCAAGGCGGCGCAGCGCGCGCGCGTGCCCTACACGCTTGGCGTCGCCGGCGGCGCAACAATAGAGGACGTCGCGAAAGTCGCGCCCGACGTGTTCTGGCTGCAGCTCTATCGCTTCTACCAGAACGATCACGCCATCGGTTTCGACCTGATCAAGCGGGCGACCGCGGCCGGCGTCAAGGCGCTGGCGCTCACCATCGACGTGCCGGTGCGCACCACGCGCACGCGCGAAACTTACGCCGGCCTCGGCCGCGAATTCCGTCCCACGCCGCGCATGATTTACGAGATGCTGGTGCGGCCGAAATGGTTGCTGGCGCTGTTGCGCAACGGCTATCCGCGCTTTGCCACCATCCGCCAATACACGCGTGAAGGCGCCAGCACCAACGAGGTCATCGGCTTCGCGCGCAAGAACATGGGCGGCGTGTTCTCCTGGGAAGAAGTCGCCCGCTATCGCGACCGCTGGAAGGGACCGATGCTGGTGAAAGGCATCCTGCATCCGGCCGACGCCGAAAAAGCGGTGTCGCTCGGCATCGAGGGCGTCTGGGTGTCGAACCATGGCGGCCGCCAGATCGAGGCGCTGACGCCGTCGATCGACGTGCTGCCGGCGATCGTTGCGGCGGTCGGGCAAAAGGCGACCGTCGTGCTCGACAGCGGCATCCGCTCGGGCCAGGACGTGATGCGCGCGCTGGCGCTCGGCGCCAAGGCGGCGTTCGCCGGCAAGTCGTTCCTTTGGGCAGTCGGCGCGCTCGGCGATGACGGGCCGGGGCACCTGATCGACCTCTACATCGACGAATTGCGCTCCTCGCTCGGCCAGATCGGCGCCCGTTCGCTCGACGAGGCGCGCGACGCGGTGATCCGCCATCCCGGCGCCTGGCGCTTCGACAGGAACGATTGACCTATCCCGGGCGCAGCGCAGCACGTAGTGATGCGCTGCAGAACGGGGACCTTTACAGATTCCGAGCTTGGAACGGTCCCGGGTCTGCAGCGCCATAGCGCGTCGAAGACGCGCGTAAACGCGCTTATGGTTTCACGCTGCGCTGCGCCGGGGACATGAACAACGCAGCCTTGCGCCGTCGACAGTGGTGGTATTCTCCAATCGCCGCTAAAAGGAGATTCCTTTTCCCGGGAATCCCTCATGTCGGCGGTCGCTGAACCTATCCATTTGACGACGGTCGACGACCGCCTGGCGCGCCGCAACGCCATGGTGCTGGCGGTGGGGCAGGCGCTCGCCGGCGGCAACAACACCGTCATCGTCTCGACCGCCTCGATCGTCGGCGCGGTGCTGGCGCCCGACAAGGGCCTGGCGACGCTGCCGATCACCGCCATGGTCATCGGCATGTGGCTCGGCTCGCTGCCGGTCGGAGCGCTCGCCCGCCGCTATGGCCGGCGCTTCGCGCTGCAGACCGGCTCGGTGTTCGGCATGGCGTCCGGTCTGATTTCCTATTCGGCGGTGATGAACGGCCAGTTCTGGCTGCTGCTCCTCGGCACGTTCTGCGGCGGGCTTTACGCCGCCGCACACAATTCCTATCGCTTCGCCGCCGCCGATACGGCGAGCGAGGCGTACCGGCCGAAAGTGGTGTCCTGGGTCCTGGCCGGCGGCGTGTTCGCCGCGGTGATCGGGCCGCAGCTCGTCATCTTCACCAAGGACCTGCTGCCGCCTTATGCCTTCGCCGCCAGCTACCTCGGCCAATCGGCCTGCGCCTTCCTCGCCGCGCTGGTGCTGATGTTCGTCAAGATCCCGCCGCTGCCGCCGGTGCACGCCGACCACGCGCGGCCGCTTCTCGAGATCGTGCGCGTGCCGCGCTTCATCGTCGCGGTCGCCTGCGGCATGGCGAGCTACACCATGATGAACATGCTGATGACCTCGGCGCCGCTCGCCATGGTCGGCTGCGGCCATTCGGTCACCGACGCCACGCTCGGCATCCAGTGGCACGTGCTGGCGATGTATTCGCCGAGCTTCTTTACCGGCACGCTGATCGCGCGCTTCGGCTTCGAGCGCATCACGGGGATCGGCTTGAGCCTGATCGTGCTGGCCGCGGTCGCCGGCATCACCGGCCTCACGGTGGCGCATTTCTGGACCGCGCTGGTGCTGCTCGGCTTCGGCTGGAACTTCGCCTTCATCGGCGCCACCACCATGGTGACCCAGTGCCACCGGCCGGAGGAACGCAACAAGGTGCAGGCGTTCAACGACTTCCTGATTTTCGGCGGCATGGCCATCGCATCGTTTTCCTCCGGCCAGTTGCTGGAATATTTCGGCTGGGCGACCATCAACGCGGTGATTTTCCCGACCATCTTCGTGGCCGGCGCCATGCTGTTGTGGCTCAGCCTGCGCAAGCGCGCGGCGGCGGTTTAAGGCGCGTACGTCCGCTTTCAAAGCAGCACCGCAAAGGCGCGTAACAAAAACCCTCCGAGCAGCGGCCTCACCGCTTGCGGTTTTTCATTCGCGGGGACTCCAGTTCGACGTAAGGAGGCGACGCGTCACCTCGCGCTCGAGATCATCGGTGATACGCCCGCCCCGTCGAACGACGAAGTTCGCGATCTCTCGTTCGGCAATCCGTCGACGCGATTCATACATCGCGTCAAGAAAGGCACCGAAGGCGCGCCGCAGAATTCCAACCTTGTTCGCAATGGCGCCGTGCCTCGGAGGACTGCAATTAACGTAAGAGGCCTGCTTTTCTGCGTGGGTCATGAAGTTTCCATTGCGTTTTCCTCTGACGTGGCGGTAGCCACGCCCGGTTCACATTCGTGGGACAATCGGTTTACTAATCTGCGATGATCACATAAAATGAATAGTGGTGATCAATTTAATCTTGGAATAAGAACGATGGATTTGACAGATCTGCGCATTTTCCGAGCCGTGGTGAACGAAGGTGGGGTGACCAGGGCCGCGGAACGGTTGAATTGCGTGCAATCCAACATCACGACGCGTGTGCGACAGCTCGAAGAGGATTTGGGTGTGTCGCTATTCATTCGAGAGGGCAAGCGGCTGCATCTATCGCCGACCGGCAAGGTTCTGCTCGGTTATGCCGACCGACTGCTCGATCTTGCGCAGGAGACGCGTGCGGCGGTCCACGACAACACGCCCCGCGGCCCTTTGCACCTTGGCGCGATGGAAAGCACTGCGGCGCTCCGCCTTCCGGCGCCCCTTTATGAATTTCACCGGCGTTACCCCGACGTGAAACTCGAGCTTTCGACGCGCCCGATTGCGGAGCTTGTGGAAAGCGTACTTGCCGGCGCGCTTGACGCGGCGCTGGTTGCCGAGCCCGTCGCGAGCACTTTTGAAAAGACAATAATCTTTGACGAGGAACTCGCCCTCATTGCCGGGGCTGATCATGCGCCAATTCGTTCGCCGCGAAACGTGCAATCGGAAACCGTTCTCGCATTTGAGCACGGATGCCCTTATCGCCTACGCCTGCAGCAATGGTTCGCCCGTTCTGGCGCAATACCCACACGCATTGTCGAAATGTCGTCATGGCATGCCATAATGGGGTGCGCTGCGGCGGGCATGGGCATCGCCGTGCTGCCTAAAACGGTGCTGACCACATTCCCGCAAAGAAACTTTCTCAGCGCGCATCCGCTGCCTGCGGAGCTCAGGCGTGCACCCACCGTCCTCATATGGCGGAAGGGCGCCCGCTCGCCGAAAATTTTTGCTCTTATCGAAGTACTCAAATCGGAGCCCAAACGCGTCCCGCGACGCAAGAAGGACTGAAGGCAATTTTGGCAGTGCGAGTGGCGCCGCAGAAGATGCATTTCCAGCATCTCTAAACGGGATCGGAATAATCTTTTTTATTCATTTTGCGTGACTTTCGACGCTTGCTAACTCGATAAGCCTCAGACCCATCACGGAGGCAAGCAATGCCCAAAGGCTATTGGATCGTCCGCGTCTCAGTTCGTGATCAGGACCACTACCCGGAGTATCTTACGGCGGCCCGGCCAGCTTTTACAAAATACGGCGCGAAGTTCATCGTTCGAGGTGGCATTTACGAAACCATGGAGGGCGATGCCCGCGAACGCAACGTCGTGGTCGAGTTCAAGGACCGCGCAACTGCGGTCGCTTGCTATCGAAGCCCTGAATATCAAGCCGCAAAATTGCTACGTCAAAAATACGCCGACAGCGATTTTATTGTCATCGAAGGTGCCGAGGCAGCTTGAACGGCCGCATTTATATACTTGACAAAAGTAGCCGCTTAGGCTAGGTTTACGGTCATAGGGAGTTACCCCATGGCCAAGATCGCAACTTTTCAGAACCCGATCTTTCAGGACGAAACCAAGGCCCGCGAAGCCCTAGAGGCGGTGCGCTGGCCCGATGGTCCTATCTGTGCCCATTGCGGCAATAGCGACCCTGAGAAGATCGCCAAGGTGGAAGGCAAGAAGCAGTCGCATCGCCCCGGCCTGTTCTACTGCAACGAATGTAAGGGCACTTTCACGGTCACTGTGGGCACCGTTTTTGAGCGGTCTAAGGTTCCCCTGACCAAATGGTGGATGGCTGCTCACATGCTCAATTCTGGCAAGAACGGCGTTTCCGCCCACGAAATTCATCGCACTATCGGCGTCACCTACAAGACCGCTTGGTTCATGATGCACCGCTTGCGCGAAGCTATGTCTGGCATGAGCGGTGGCCCCATGGGCGGCAAAGGTAAATCCGTGCAGGCGGACGAAACCTATTACGGAAATAGCAGCAAACGCGCGAAGGGCTACCGCAAGGGGCATTCGCGCAAGGCCAGCATTGTTGCTCTAGTCGAACCCAAAGGCCGCGTGCGTGCGTTTCATGCCGAGCTTGGCATTGGCGCGGACGTGGTCCGCACCATTCTCGTTAAGAACGTGCGGCGTTCGTCCGAATTACATACCGATGAAAGCAGGCTCTACACGAAAGTCGGCAAGGAATTTGCCGCACACAAGACGGTTGAGCATGGCTGGAACCAAGGCGGTTTTTATGTCGGTAAGGATGGCCAGACTACCAACGCCGTCGAAAACTTTTTCGGTAATTTCAAGCGCAGCATGAAGGGTACTTACCGCTTTTGCAGCGAACAACACCTAGCGCGCTATCTCGCGGAATTTGAATTCCGCCACAACAATCGTTGCGGCCTTGGCGTTACTGACGGGGAACGGACGGCGAAGGCTCTGTCGGGTATCGAGGGCAAGCGCCTGACGTACCGGCCAATTAATTAAGCCCAAGACTCGCAAGCATTTGGCGCGTAAATTCCTCATATGGAGGAGCCGCCATGAACGAACCAAATAAGTTAGGCCCTGGTGAGCTAGAAGAGCTTGAATCTGGCAACCTGCACGGAATCAGAATTGTTCTTTTAGCTCTCGCCAGTGTCCACCCGCACAAGAAGGAACTTCTCAACGAACTAAACAGCCTCGAACAATTCGCCTTAGCGCAAGTAGAATCGTCCTTAGTAAGTGACCGTTATATCCAAGGGATGCGCGAGATAGTTGGCGTTGTTCGTAAGCTTTTACGTAAGCATCTGGGATTAGGCTGAACCTGTAATATTCGTCTTGCTGTCCTATTTCTTCTTTTTCCGTTTTGAGACTCGCTTTTTGCCTAGCTTCATTTCTTCATGCGGTTTTGGTTTCATACGCACGAGAGCACCCATTATTTTTTTAGTCTCTTTAAGATCACTGTGTTTCATGTTCGATCCATATTTTTCTAGCTCTGCGCGGCAACGCGCGAAAAAATATCGCGCGGTCTTCATTGCCAAGTTTTCTAACTTTTAATTTGTGAAACACTGCGAGCAAAAAGTTAGAAGCCGCGGTACACTTATGCAATAGTTCGGCGTCTTTCTTTGCTGATGCGGCGCCCGCGCGGGGGAGACGAACGCTCCTCCCGCACCCGGGCGGCGCCGAGGCTCCGCCCGGGACCACTAGGAGTCCCTGCGAGGAGCTCGCTGACGGCGGCCGGTGAGGCCGGCCGAGTAGGCTCGGAACGTCTGTCGGCCTGTGGAGGGCGGGGCGCCGAAAGAGCCGAAAGGCCCGCCCGGAGCCGATCCCGAAAGCGCGGCCCGGCGCCGGAAGAAAGACGCCGCGTATGGCGCGCCGAGAGGCGCCACGTGCCGGAAACGGTACGTGACTACGTCCAAACGACGCGCCGCTTGGCGCGCCATCCCCTCGATATTTCGAGGGGCGAGGAACGGGAAGACGGCCTACCCGGGACCGCAAAGAATACGGGCGGTGATGCGCGTCTGCTTCACCCCTCCCCCTTGTGGGGAGGGGGCGGGGGGTGGGGGTCGAAGTTGTTTGAACGCAGCCACCCCCACCCCGACGTGCCATAGCGCGTTGAAGACGCGCGTGACGCGCTTATGGCACGTCGACCCTCCCCACAAGGGGGAGGGTAAGGAGAAGGGCCGCAACCTTTTCAGCGAAGCGGGGAGGGATAAGAAAGAAGCGCGAGTTGCTTTACCCGTTCCTTTTTGGCTATATCCGCGCGCTTTTCCGGTCGGGGTGAAGCGCCCTTAAACAGCGGCCATCCTCGACGCTCCTGGCGCTAAGCGGGAGCGTTCTTCCTGCACGCGCCATTTCAATCGAGGTTGAAACCACCATGAACACATTGTGGGTGATCGTCGGCTGTGGCGTGCTTGCGATCCTTTACGGCATCTGGGCCACCCGTTCGGTGCTCAGCGCCGACGCCGGCAGCGCGCGTATGCAGGAGATTTCCGCCGCCGTGCGCGAAGGCGCGCAGGCCTATCTCAAGCGCCAATACTCCGCCATCGCGCTCGTCGGCGCGGTGATTTTCGTCATCGTCGGCTTCACGCTCGGCTGGCTGGTCGCGGTCGGCTTCCTGGTCGGCGCCATCCTGTCGGGCATTACCGGCTTCATCGGCATGAACGTGTCGGTGCGTGCCAACGTGCGGGTCGCACAGGCCGCCACCAAGTCGCTGGCCGGCGGTCTCGAACTCGCCTTCAAGTCCGGCGCCATCACCGGCATGCTGGTCGCGGGGCTCGCGCTGCTCGGCGTCACGCTTTATTTCGGCTTCCTGACCGGCACCATGCATTTGGCGCCGAACGACCGCACCGTGATCGACGCCATCGTGGCGCTCGGCTTCGGCGCCTCGCTGATCTCGATCTTCGCCCGTCTCGGCGGCGGCATCTTCACCAAGGGCGCCGACGTCGGCGGCGATCTGGTCGGCAAGGTCGAAGCCGGCATCCCGGAAGACGATCCGCGCAATCCTGCGACCATCGCCGACAACGTCGGCGACAATGTCGGCGATTGCGCCGGCATGGCCGCCGACCTGTTCGAGACCTATGCGGTGACAATCGTCGCCACCATGGTGCTGGCGGCGATCTTCTTTGCCGGCACGCCGCACCTGCTGACCATGATGACGCTGCCGCTTGCCATCGGCGGCGTCTGCATCATCACCTCGATCGTCGGCACGTTCTTCGTGCGGCTCGGCGCCAGCCAGTCGATCATGGGCGCGCTCTACAAAGGTTTGATCGCGACCGGCGTGTTCTCGCTCATCGGCATCGCCGGCGTCATTCATTGGCTGATCGGCTTCGGCGTGCCGCTCACCGCGGGAGTCGCGACCTTCACGACCACGACACTGTTTTATTGCGGCATCGTCGGCCTTGCCGTTACCGGGCTGATCATCTGGATCACCGAATACTACACCGGCACCGACTACCGCCCGGTGCAGTCGATCGCGGCGGCCTCGGTCACCGGCCACGGCACCAACGTCATCCAGGGCCTCGCCATCTCGATGGAATCGACCGCGCTGCCCGCGATCGTCATCATCGCCGGCATCCTGGTGACCTACGGCATGGCCGGCCTGTTCGGCATCGCCATCGCGGTGACGACGATGCTGGCGCTCGCCGGCATGATCGTCGCGCTCGATGCCTTCGGTCCGGTCACCGACAATGCCGGCGGCATTGCCGAAATGGCCGGATTGCCGAAGGAAGTGCGCAAGGCGACCGACGCGCTCGACGCCGTCGGCAACACCACCAAGGCGGTCACCAAGGGCTACGCCATCGGCTCGGCCGGTCTCGGCGCGCTGGTGCTGTTCGCGGCCTATAACCAGGACCTGCTGTTCTTCAGCAAGGACGCCGCCGCGCATCCGTACTTCCAGGGCGTCAAGCTCGACTTTGCGCTGACCAATCCCTACGTGGTGGTTGGCCTGCTGTTCGGCGGCCTGTTGCCCTATTTGTTCGGCTCCATGGGCATGACCGCGGTCGGCCGCGCCGCCGGCGCGATCGTCGAGGAGGTGCGCCGGCAGTTCCGCGAAAATCCCGGCATCATGAAGGGCACCAGCAAGCCCGATTACGGCCGCGCGGTGGACATGCTCACCAAGGCCGCGATCAAGGAAATGATCATTCCCTCGCTGTTGCCTGTGCTGTCGCCGATTTTCGTCTATTTCGCGATTTATCTGATCGCGGGCGGCGGGGCTGCCGGCAAGTCGGCGGGCTTCTCGGCGCTCGGCGCCATGCTGCTTGGCGTCATCGTCACCGGATTGTTCGTCGCGATCTCGATGACCTCCGGCGGCGGCGCCTGGGACAACGCCAAGAAATACATCGAGGACGGTCACTACGGCGGCAAAGGCTCCGACGCCCATAAGGCGGCGGTGACCGGCGACACCGTCGGCGATCCCTACAAAGATACGGCGGGCCCGGCGGTCAATCCTATGATCAAGATCACCAACATCGTCGCGCTGCTGTTGCTGGCTGTGCTGGCGCACTGACATCGCGACCGCCGACAAAAAAATAAAGGGCCCGCCGCAAGCGGGCCCTTTTCGTTGATCGGCGGCGCCGCGTGCCGGCGGCGATTGCGTGCGATCAGAAGCGTGGCGTGAGTGCGTGCAACACGCCGCTCAGATAAGCAAACTCCTTGCCGCCGGTCGGCGTCGTCTGCGACACGAAGTCGAAGACCTTGCCGTCCTTGAGGCCGTAATTAGCCAGCCGCTCGACGCGCCGATTCTTGTCGAAATAGACCGCGATGACGCGTTGGTCTTTGATCTCATACGGCAAGAATGCCGCCGAGCGCTGCGAGGTCTGCGAAATATAATAGAACGCTTCGCCGCTCACGGTGGCGACGGTGGAGGGCGTGCCGAGCACGATCAGCACCTGCTCCTGGGGGGCGCCGATCGGGATCTGTTCGAGCGCGCCTTCCTGCATCACGTAGCCGCGCTGCAGCGTCTCGGTGAAGTTGCCGCAGCCGGCCAGCGCCAAGCCGCAGGCGAGCGCCAGCGCGACGCGGATCGGCCGGCTGTGATCTTGATTGGTCGTCGACCCCAAACGCGGCACCGTCATTTCGATCTTGCATCGGCGAGGGCGTTCACGTACCGGGCGGCGGTCCCGCTCAACTCCGAACCAACGCAATGATCTTTCCCCTTTTTCGTCGCAAACCACGCGGCCCCGACACCATTTCCACCCTGTATGGCATGATCGTGGCGCAGGCGCGATTGCCGACCTTTTATCGCGACTACGCCGTTGCCGACACGGTTAACGGCCGTTTTGACCTGATCGTGCTGCATTTGGCCGTGGTGCTGGATCGGCTGATGGGGGACGCCGCCTTGCAGAGCCTGGGGCAGGGGATTTTCGACCGGTTTTGCCAGGATATGGACCATAACTTGCGGGAAATGGGGGTCGGCGATCTGAAGGTGCCCAAGGAGATGCGGCGCATGGGCGAGGCGTTTTATGGCCGCGCGCAGGCCTATCGGTCCGCTTGGGCGGCTACGGACACTGGCGCGCTGGTCGAGGCGCTGGAACGGAATATCTATGGCGGAGCACCGACAGCCACGGCGGCCGCCCAGCGCCTTGCGGCCTATACGCGGGAGGCGCTACGTCATCTCACCGCGCAGCCGTCGGCCGGCCTTGCCGGCGGCGAGCTGCACTTTCCGGACCCCGGCAAAATTCCGATGTCTTCCAGTTAAGAGCCTGATCGTAATGAAGAAAGCCGCTAACCCCTGGAGCGTCCCGGTGGCCGTGGAGGATATCCCGGACAGCGGCCTGCATGTCGCGATTGACGCTCCGGCGGCCGCCCGCGCCGAGTTGGCCGAACTCGCCGGTCTGCGCGATTTGCCGCAGCTTTCCGCGGTATTCGATTTAACCCGCCAGGGTGCGGGGGTTCAGGTCAGCGGCCAGGTGAGCGCGCGGGTTGGCCAGACCTGCGTGGTGACGCTCGAGCCGATCGAGAGCGTCGTGGCGGAGGTGGTCGACCTCAAATTCGCAGCGGCGAGCGGAACCGGGGCCGAGCCCAAGAGCGCCCGCAAGCGCCCGATCGGCGGCGACGAGCCGCCGGAACCGCTGTTCAACGGCCGCTTGGACCTGGGCGCGCTGGCGACCGAGTTCCTGATTCTGGGGATCGACCCCTATCCGCGTAAGGCGGGCGCCGAATTCGCGCCGCCGAAGCTCGAGGATCCAGGCGAACACCCCTTTGCCGCGCTGGAATCGCTGAAAAAGAACCTCGGCGGCGGCCAATCGTGACCGTGCTCCAAGTCGTGGACCGATGGCAAAACCGGCTTGTCTGGCGCGGCCCAGCGGTTATGGTCGCCCCCGTGCGTCGGACCCAATTGAAGCTGCCGGCGGCCATGCCGGTGCCGCCAAAGTCGATCCATGCCTGACAAGGCTCGCATCGCGCTTGACGCTATGGGCGGCGACCATGGTGCCTCGGTCGTTCTGCCGGGCGCCGATATTTCGCTCACCCGCCATCCCGATATCGAGTTCTTGATCTACGGCGACCGCGCGGTGATTGAGCCTCTGCTCGACGGCCTGCCGCGGCTCAAGGCCAACGCGCGGCTGGTGCACACCGACGTCGCGATCCGCATGGACGACAAGCCGAGCCAGGCGCTGCGCCATGGGCGCTGGAAGTCGTCGATGTGGCTCGCGCTCGACGCCGTGAAAAAGGGCGAGGCCGATGTCGTAATCTCCGCCGGCAATACCGGCGCCTTGATGGCGATGGCGCGTTTCGATCTCAAGATGATCGACGGCATCGAACGGCCGGCAATCGCGGCGCTGTGGCCGACGCTTAAAGGCGAGGCGGTGGTGCTCGACGTTGGCGCTTCGATCGGCGCGGACGAGGAGCATCTGATCAACCTCGCCGCCATGGGCAGCGCGCTCGCGCGTGTGCTGTTCGACATCGAGCGGCCCACCGTCGGTCTGCTCAATATCGGCGTGGAGGAAGTCAAAGGCCTCGAGCAAGTGCGCGAGGCCGGCCGCCGGCTGCGCGAAGGCCATTTCCCGCATTTCAACTATGTCGGCTTTGTCGAAGGCGACGATATCGGCAAGGGCACGGTCGACGTGGTGGTGACCGAAGGTTTTGCCGGCAATATCGCGCTGAAGGCCGCGGAAGGCACCGCCCGGCAGTTTGCGCAATATCTCAAGAATGCGATGAACCGGACCTGGGCGGCGCGTCTCGGTTATCTGCTGTCGCGCCAGGCGTTCCGCACGCTGCGCGACAAGATGGATCCGCGCAAATCGAACGGCGGTGTGTTTCTCGGCCTCAACGGCATCGTCATCAAGAGTCATGGCGGCTCCGACGCCGAGGGCTTCGCTTCCGCCATCGACCTGGGCTATGACATGTTTCGCTACGAATTGCTGGCCAAAATCGGCGAGTCGATGGCGCGCGATTTACAGGCAAGCGCGACGGGGCGCATGGCGACCGGAGCAATCTCGTGACGGTATTGCGTTCGGTGGTGCTGGGTTGCGGCAGCTATCTGCCTGCGCGGATCCTCAGCAACGACGAATTGGCAAAGGCGGTGGAAACCACCGACGAATGGATCGTGCAGCGGACCGGTATCCGCGAACGCCATATCGCCGCCGCCGGCGAACTGACCTCCGACCTCGCATTGCATGCCGCGCGCGCCGCGCTCGCCAACGCCCATGTTGAGGCGACCTCGATCGACCTGATCGTGCTCGCCACGTCGACGCCGGACCAGACCTTCCCGGCGACCGCCGTGTCGGTGCAGGCCGGCCTCGGCATCACGCAAGGCGCCGCTTTCGATCTGCAAGCGGTCTGTTCGGGCTTCGTCTATGCGCTGTCGGTGGTCGACTCGATGCTCAGAAGCGGCGCCTGCAAGCGCGCGCTGGTGATCGGGGCGGAGACATTCTCGCGCATCCTGGACTGGAACGACCGCACCACCTGCGTGCTGTTCGGCGACGGCGCCGGCGCTCTGGTGCTGGAGGCGCAGCCGCAAGCGGGCACCACGGCCGACCGTGGCCTGCTGACTACCCATTTGCGCTCGGACGGCCGCTACAAGAGCAAGCTTTATGTGGACGGCGGACCGTCCTCGACCCAGACCGTCGGCCATCTGCGCATGGAAGGCCGCGACGTGTTCAAGCATGCGATCGCCATGATCACCGACGTGATCTTCGATGCCTTCAAGGCCACCGGCACCAGCGCCGCCGATATCGACTGGTTCGTGCCGCACCAGGCCAACAAGCGGATCATCGACGGTTCGGCCCATAAGCTGGGCATTGCGCCGGACAAGGTCGTGATCACGGTGGACCGCCATGGCAACACGTCGGCCGCCTCTATCCCGCTGGCGCTGACCGACGCGATGGCCGATCGGCGTATTAAGCGCGGCAATCTGATCCTGCTGGAGGCGATGGGCGGCGGTTTCACCTGGGGTTCGGCCCTGCTGCGCTGGTAACCCGGGTTTGCGCGTGTTTTCGGTCGGCCGGTACAGCCGGAATGGTTGCAGGTTGCGATAGGTGCAAGCAAATCTTGGCTGCGGGATCGGCCCCGGGTCCTACCCCGAGACCACTGCACAATTTGAATCGCCCGGTTGACCCCCGGGGACGATGCTAATATCGTCGATAATTCAGCAGGATATGTTCGCCGAGGGCGGGGCTGGGCGATGACCGGTAAAACAGTAACGCGGGCCGATCTCTGTGAGGCGGTCTACCAGAAGGTTGGCCTGTCACGGACCGAATCCGCCGCGCTCGTGGAGTTGGTGCTCAAGGAGATCACCGACTGCCTGGAACGTGGCGAAACCGTGAAGCTGTCCTCTTTTGGGTCATTCGTCGTGCGCAAAAAAGGCCAGCGCATCGGGCGCAACCCCAAGACCGGCAAGGAAGTGCCGATCTCGCCGCGCCGGGTGATGGTGTTCAAGCCGTCGGCGATCCTCAAGCATCGCATCAACGGTCACGCCGAGCCGGCTTGAGACCGGCGTTCGTTTCAGTACTGCGTTCTTTAAATCACGGGGAGTGAGGCCGCTTTGGATCACAAGGCGCCGGACGCATTTCGCAGCATCAGTGAGGTGGCGGACGAACTCGATCTGCCGCAGCACGTGCTGCGATTCTGGGAAACCAGATTCCACGACATCAAGCCGATGAAGCGCGGCGGCGGGCGGCGCTATTATCGCCCCGACGATCTCAACCTTCTGCGCGGCATCCGCCATCTCCTCTATGGCGAGGGCTACACCATTCGCGGCGTGCAGCGCATCTTGCGCGAGCAGGGCGCGAAATTCGTGGCGGTCGTTTGGCAGGAAGGCGCGCTGCAGCCGCCGCATGGCGCGACGGAAGATGAGGATGTCGCCGAGGAAGCCGTATCGGCCGAGGCGGAGGCCGCCGACGAGGCACGCGGTCTGGGCAGCCGGCTATCGGCGCTGATCGGCCGCGACCTGAGCGATCGCGTGGACGACCTCGATGCGCGCCGCGAGCCGCCGCTCAAGAGCGCGCCGGAGCCGCACGTCGAGGCAACCGATCGCGCGATCCATGGCGTTGCGGACATGCCGCAGCCGGCCATCCGACCGCCGCCTCCTGCGCCGGCGGTGCAGGTGGCGCCAGCGGGGCCGGCCGGCCGGCTCGCGCGCGAGGACCTGCGCAAGTTGCACACCGTGCTGCATGAGCTCGCCGAGTGCCGTAAGCTCATCGATGCCGCGGTGGCGCGCGCCGAATAGGGCGCCGTGGCACCCGTAAAGATTGAATCAAACGCACATGGCGCTGCAGCAGTCGTCGTGTAGAATATCGATGCTGACAAACGGCTGAGAGGCTTGGATGCGACGGGTAGCGGCGGCAGCGTTATTGGCGATTGTGATACTCGCCGGCGCGCATCGGCCGGTGTTGAGCCAGAGTGTGGCGCCCAATAATCCGCCGCTCGTGACCACGCGCGTCGCGCCAACCCCGCTCGGCTTGTACGCGATGGGCGGAATCGCTTGCGCCGCGGTGTCGCCGATGATCGGCACCTTGATGCTCAACCGCGAATTGACCGTCCCCGAAGTCGACCGCATGACGCTGGACTGTTTCCTCGGGCCGGTGGGATGGCTGTTGGGCCCGGTCTTGTTCCCCGACGTGGTCGTTACGGCCATCCCGCCGACACCGCCGCAAAATCCGTCGCCGCGCGGCCCGCGGCAGGTGCGCGGCCGCCATATCGATATTCCGCCGCGCGGCGTGACCGCCTTCGTGCCCAATGAGGTGCTGCTGGAAGTCGAGAGCGGCACGCCCGCGCAATATCTCAACGTCGTTGCGCGCCGCCTGCAATTGACGCTCTTGGAGACGCAGAGCTTCACGCTCACCGGCCGCACTTTGCAGCGCTGGCGCATTGACGGCAGAAATTCGGTCCGTACTACATTGCAGGGGCTCTCGCCCTTCAGCCGGATTTCGGTGGCGCAGCCGAATTTCCTCTACGTGTTCGGCCAGGCGCAGCCGCCGGCGCAGTCCGATGCCGGTGCGCAATACGTGGTGCCCAAGCTGCACTTGCTGGAGGTGCACAAGATCACTAATGGCGACGACGTGCTGGTGGCGGTGATCGATTCAAAGATCGACGCCAGCCATCCCGATCTCGCCGGGGTCATCGCCGGCGAATACGACGCGCTCGGCACGCCGGCACCGGCGCACATGCATGGCACCGGCATGGCCGGCGCCATTGCCGCGCATGCCAAGCTCATCGGCGTCGCGCCGAAAGTGAAACTGCTCGCGGTGCGCGCCTTTTCCGGCACGGCCGAGGGCGCGCAAGGCACCACCTTCAATATTCTGAAAGGCCTCGATTGGGCCGCGAGCAAAAATGCGCGCATCGTTAATATGAGCTTCGCCGGACCGGCCGATCCCATGTTCCGCGACATGCTGGCCAAGGCGCACGCGCGCGGCATGGTGCTGATCGCCGCGGTCGGCAATGCCGGGCCGCGTTCGCCGCCGCTTTATCCCGCGGCCGATCGGGACGTCATCGGCGTGACCGCGACCGACGCCGACGACAAACTGCTGCCGCAAGCCAATCGCGGGCCGCAAGTCGCGGTGGCGGCGCCGGGCGTGCAGATTGTGGAGCCGGCGCCCGATGCTGGTTATCAACTGACTACCGGCACTTCGGTCGCGGCTGCCCACGCCAGCGGCGTGGCCGCGCTGCTGCTGGCGCGCGATCCCAAACTGACGCCCGATCAGGTGCGCAGCCTGCTGATCAAATCGGCGCGCGCGATCCCGGGTAACAAGCGCGATGTCGGCGCCGGCGTAATCGACGCGCTCGGCGCGGTCGATGCCATTCGGAACTAGTCATCTGGAACTGAAGTTCAGTACATTATAATATGCCTGCTCCATTTGGTTGGAGAGCGCAGTCATGGCCAATGCGACCGGCCGTCCAACGGCACCGCTGGTGCTGAGTTCGGATGAGCGGGACTACCTTGAACGGCAAGTGCGCCGCCATCGTGTTGCACGATCGATGTCCGAGCGGTGCCGGATCATCCTGCGATGTGCCGATGGTTTGCCCAGCAAAGTCGTCGCGGCAAAGCTGGGCATACACGAACACACCGTGGGTAAGTGGCGGCGGCGGTTCCTGAAGGATCGCATTGAAGGCCTGCTGGACGAGGCGCGGCCCGGCCGACCACGCACGATCGACGACGATCAGGTCCCCAAGGATCTCGATGTCCACATCATCATGGACAATTACGCGACCCACAAAACGGCAGCGATCAGGACATGGCTGGCGCGGCGGCCGCACTATCATGTGCATTTCACGCCAACATCGGCATCATGGATCAATCAGGTCGAACGCTGGTTTGCTGAGCTTACCCGCAAGAAGCTGCGGCGCGGCGTCCATACTTCAACCAGCCAGCTCAAAGCTGACATCCGTTCATTCATCGTGCGGCACAACGAGAACCCCAAACCTTACAAGTGGACCAACTCCGCCGACGAGATCCTCTCGGCCGTCAAGCGCTTCTGCCAAAAGGCAGAAAAGACCTTATGTGGCGAACTTTAAATTCACGTGACTAGCGGTTGGGATCGCGCCGGGAACGGCCAAGGCTGAAGGGGAAAATTGGTCGGGGCGGCGAGATTTGAACTCACGACCCCCTGTCCCCCAGACAGGTGCGCTAACCGGGCTGCGCTACGCCCCGACCGGAACGGCGCGGACTATAGGGATGCGCCTATCGCGGCGCAACAACGCTCCACTAACGGCGTTTGAGGCGAAGCGGCCGAGTTAACGGATTGTGCACGCCTATTGGACGTAATTCGTCCCCGAGCGCTCCAATACTGAGATTTGGCCATGGCCCAAGCTGTCCCAGCACGCCTTGACGCGCATTTCGACGGCGACCCGGCCACGGAGCGGGCGCAGGCGTTGTCGCCGGCCGCGGCGCTCGGCGACATTCGGATCGCGGTCTATGAGGATTTGGCGGCCATCGAGCGCGACTGGCGGACCTTCGAGGCGCAGGCCGATTGCACCGTATTCCAAAGCGTCGATTGGCTGACAACCTGGCAGCGCCATATCGGCATGCGGAGCGGCGTGCAGCCCGCCATCGTGGTGGGGCGTGACGGCGCCGGAGCTATTGTGTTCCTGCTGCCGCTTTCGGTCCGCGCGGCCGGCTGGGTGCGCGAACTCACTTGGCTCGGCTCCGAACTTTGCGATTACAATGCGCCGCTGCTGGCGCCGGCTTTTTCCGCGCGGGTCGACAGCACGCGTTTCTTGGCGTTGTGGCAAGACATCACGCGCGGCCTGCAAGCCAATCCGCGCTTGCGGTACGATATCATCGTGCTCACGAAAATGCCGGAAACCGTCGGCGCGCAGAAAAATCCGATGCGATATCTCGGTGGCACGATCAACCCGAGCGGCGCCTATTTGACCCATCTCACCAGCCCCTGGGACACGTTCTATACCGCCAAGCGCTCGTCGGCGACGCGCCGGCGCGATCGTACCAAGCGCAAAAAGCTGAGCGAGCATGGCGAGATCAAGTTCATCAACATGGCGAGCGACGGCGAAATCCTGAGTTCGCTCGATATCCTGATGGCGCAGAAGGTGAAATCCTTCGCCCGCATGGGGGTTGGCAATCTCTTTGCCAAACCTGGCCATACCGATTTCTATCTCGCACTGGCCACCGATCCGGCGATCCGGCCCGTCGTGCATGTGAGTCGTCTCGATGTCGGCGCGACTGCCGCCGCGGTCAATCTCGCGCTGATCTACCATGATCGCTACTATCACCTGCTGGCGAGCTACAGCGACTGCGACCTGTCGCGTTTCGGACCCGGCGCCGCGCATCTGCACGATTTGATGCACTACGCCATCGACCGCGGCTGCAGCATTTTCGATTTCACCATCGGCGATGAACGCTACAAGCGCGATTGGTGCGACATCGAACTTAAGCTTTACGATTACATCGCGCCGGTGACCTGGCGCGGCGCGCTGGTGGCCATGCCGATGTTGGCGGCGCAGCGGATCAAGCGCTGGATCAAGCAGACGCCGGCCATGTGGAACGTGTTCAGCGCGGCGCGGGCCTTTATCGGATCGCTGGTTCGCCGCGTTCGCGGCTAAGCTTAAAGCACACCGAATCTGGCGGATTGTGTGGTGAATCCATCGCCCTTAACGATGATCTGAAGTGCCGATATTAACTTAGCGCCTTAAACTTAACCCGACGAAGATCACCTCTTAACGCCGTCAAATGTTAGCACTCCGCACGTTCGGTCGCCGCGGAGATCGCTATGAAATTGCCGAATATTCAGATCCTGCGGGCCTGCGCGGCGTTGATGATCGTCGTCTTTCATTGCGGGATTGAGACTGGACGTCTGTCTGCGCTTATTGGCGGCCACAAGCTCTTCGATGAAGGCCCATGGGGGCGGCGGGGGTTCCGCTCTTCTTTGCGATCAGCGGCTTCATCATGGTGGTGACGAGCGCGCGCGCGTTCGGATCGTTGGCCGCCGCGATCGATTTCACGCGCCGCCGTCTCATCCGCATCGTGCCGCTCTATTGGCTGGTGACGACCTTTGCGCTGGTCGGGATTCTGGTCGTGCCAAGCCTGAGCAAGGCGCCGCCGGGCGATCCCTTGTACGTCATCGCGTCTTATCTGTTCTGGCCCTACGCACGATTGACCGGCGACATTCGGCCGCTGGCGATGCCCGGCTGGACGCTCAATCTCGAAATGCTTTTCTACGTCGTTTTCGCCGTTTCGCTGCTCTTCCGCCGCCGCGCAGGCTTGTCGCTGCTGTTCGCGTCGCTCGGCCTGCTGGTCGCCGCGCGCGTGGGCGGTTTGCTTCCTGGTGTCGTCCTCAATTTCTGGGGCGACCCGATCGTGCTTGGATTCCTGCTCGGCGCGGCCGTGGGAATTGCCTATGTCAACGGATTGCGGTTGTCCGGCATTTCGGCAATCGCGCTGATGGCGATCGGTTTCGGCATCATCTTCATGTCTTGGGCTCCAGCCGGTGCCGAAGACAGCTTGGCGCTGCGGCTGGCGGAAGCGGTCCCCGCCACTTTGGTCCTGATCGGCATCGCGCTCGGTCCGCAGGTCGATGCGGATCGCAGTGTGTGGCGATCGGGCTTGCTTATCGATGACGCTTCGTACAGCCTCTACCTTGTACAGGAATTTCTGCTGCGTCTCTTGTCCCTGATCTGGTTCAAGGGAGCGCTTGCGATACTGCCACTATGGACTTTTATCCCGATTGGGGTGGCCATCACGGTTCTGGTCGCGTTGATGATGTACCGATATTTCGAAAATCCGGTCATGCGCTGGCTGAACGGCGATAAAAGCCGGCAATCGCAACGCACCGTCAACCGGCTCCGCCGGCCTGTGGCCTGCGAACCCGCCGCGGTCTGATCTTTACGTCTTACCAATCCACTTGAACTACTGCCGCGCCGCCTGCGGCAAGATCGCGACCTCATGGGCGAGCCGGATCGGCCCGCGGATCATTAACACCGTCGACGCGATGGCCGCGCAGCAATAGACGGCGACATAAGCCTCGAGGAATTGCACGATATCGAGGTGAGCGAAGACGGCGAGAGCGCCGACGCCGGTCATCGCCGCCACCAGGCCCATGCCGATGCGCGCCACTTCGCGGAAGTAACCGTTATGCACCAGCACGCTGTTGGCGACCATCTGCGCAAGGTTGGCGATCAGCAGCACGATCAGCATCGGCGTGGTCGCCGGCGGCATGGTCGCCGCATTGCCGAGCAGGGTGGCGAACAGCTTGTCGGCGCCGAAGATCAGGATGATGCAGGCGATGGCCGCCGGAATGCTGCACAGCGCGGCTGCCATTAGCGTGGCATGCACCAGTGTCTGGCCATCGCGCTCGGCCAGCGCGCTGGTCTGCCGCGGCACCAGGATGTCGCAGACCGCGCCGTAAATGGTGGCGCCGCCGCGGAACACCTTGAAGGTGGTGTCGAGGATGATGGGCGGGGCGCCGAGGCCGAACAGCAAAGGTACGATCAGATAAGGGAAATTGCCGATGTAGATTTCACTCGCCGCAAAAGTCCCGCTGCGGATGAGTGTGGCTTTGTTGGCGCGGAAGAATGAGACAAAGTCGGTAACAAAACCGCCGATGTGCGGCTTCAGGGCGCCGCGCGCGATCAAACGCCTGACGCAAACCGTCACCACTACCGCCCACAGCGCATTGAGCGCAATCAGCATCGCGAGGAGCGGCAGGCCGAACAAGACGGCGGCAAGGCCGACGAAATATCCGGCACGGCGCACGGTTTCCAGCACCTCGAACAGGACAAATTCGTCGACTGCAATGGAGATGTTACGTAACGCGAACCACACCAAATTGAGTGCGACGAACCAGAAGAACAGTCCGAACTCGGCCGCCTCTCGCACTGAAGCGGCTGTGTGACCGGCCATGAAAACGAAGCAGAGCAGGGCGCCGACGCTCACCAAAGCGAAATAGAACAAGACGACGGCCGTGGCATGGCCGGCGACGTTGTCGTCGAGGTCGCCTGCCAGGAAACGGGCGCGCAGCCGCACGAACAGGATCTTCACGATGCCGAAGTCGATCAGCCAGAGCGAATAGCCGAACGCGGCGACCAGGATGAAAATGGAAAACCGCTGCGGGCTGAGAATGTGCGCGAATACGTAGGTCTGCAGCAGGCCGGTCACCAGCGCGGCGCCGGCGGTGGTAGTCCGTAGCAGGAAAAACGGGATGGAGATCAGGCGCTGCTTCATCTCACGCGGCCCTCTTTTGCCCGAGCGCCAAGCAATAGTCGAGCAGCGCGTGCGCGGCCAATTCCCAGGTGAAGCGTCCGGCGCGGGCGCGGCCGGCCTTCGCCAGCCGCTCGCGCAAGGCGGGGTCGGCTGCGAGTGCTCGCATATGGTGCATGATCGCGTCGGCGTCGTCGGCCTGGCAGGTCAACGCCGCATCGCCGCAGACTTCCATCAAGGCCGGCTGCTCGCTGATGATGACCGGGCAGCCGCAGGTCATAGCCTCGAGCGGCGGCAAGCCGAAACCCTCGTAATAGGACGGGAACACCAGCGCGAGCGCGTGTTCGTAAAGCGCGCGCAACTCCGCATCGGAGACGAAGCCGACGGCGCGCACGCCGTCGCCGGCGGCGATATTGAGATCGACGAACACTTTCGGGTCCTTGGCGCCGGTGAGCACCAGCACGGCGTCGTCGAGCTTGGCTTGCTGGAAGGCCTTCACGACTGTCTTGATGTTCTTGTTGGCGGAGTCGACGCCGACGCCGAGAAAGAATTTGCGGCCCTTGAGCCCGAGACGGTCGACGACCGCTTCGTCGGCTAGCACGGCCTTGATGTGGTCGCCGCCCTCGAAACAGACCGGCATGGCGGTGACGTCGGCGCCGTACCATTTGCCGATCTCGCGCCGGGAGAATTCGGAGACCGTGACCACCAAGTCGGAGCGCTTGCAAAGCCGCGGGATCAGGAATTTATACGCGGCGCGGAAACGCGGTGAGAAATTATTCGGCAGCGCCAGCACCGTCGCGTCATGCACCACCACGACCTGGTGGCGGGCGGCGAGCGGTCCGATCATGCACAGATTGAGCAGGAGCTGGCCGGCGCCGTGCAGCGGGTATTCGATCTGCTCCCAGGCATAGCCGGAGAAATGGCCGACCCGGCGCAGCGGAATATTCTTAAGCGGGAAATCGCGCGCCGCGCGCGGCGCGAGGATTTCGACGCGGCCCTTGAGCGCGGCAAAATCGCCGTCGAGTAGCCGGTCGATCGCCTTGATCGTTTCGGCCGCGAAGCGCTGCACGCCCGAGGAGCGCTGGGTGAGGAAACGGCCATTGATGGCAATGCGTGGCGGCGCGCCGACGAGCGGCGGGGCGGCGTGCCGGCTCGCCTGCGCAAGCGCTTGCGATTGCTTGAAATAGTCGCCCATCGGCGTCACCTGACCGAGCAATTTCGGGAAAATTGGTAAGACTATCTTAAAGGGGCACCAGTTACTGAACTCTCAAAGTCGACCGGACCGAAAGGGCCGCGGAATGGTCTCCCTTGACGCTGCTGAAATCCCGTCTCCGGTGCGCATCGCGCCTATCCGGCCGTCCACGCCGGGCGACGACGACTATGTCCTGGCCAAGGCGCTTGCCTCGCTCGGCATCGTAAACCACGAAAGTTGGGCCTGGGCCAATTACAAGCGGGTGGCGCGGGACCTTTGCGTCAAGTTGGCGACACGCCGGGTTTTGGAAATCGGCGGCGGCCGCGACCCCTTGTTCAGCCGCGACGAAATCGAAAGTCTCGGCATCAACATGATCATTAACGATATCTCGGCGTCGGAACTCGCGGTGCTGCCCGCGGAGTATCGGACGGCGTGCTTCGACGTGGCCGGCGATTTGTCCGGAATCGCCAATCTGCGAAATAGTTTCGATCTCGCATTCTCCCGCATGGTATTCGAACACATTGAGGACGGGCAGCGTGCCTGGAGCAACCTCTATCAGTTGCTCGCACCGGGAGGTGTTGCGTTCGCTTTCATCCCGACGCTTTACTCGATGCCGTTCGTACTTAACTGGCTTTTGCCGGATAAATTGGCTGCCTCGATCGTCAGGCGGTTCTTCCCGAACCGCGCGCAGGATGACGATCCGGTCTTCCCGGCACGCTATTCCTGGTGCTTCGCCGACGATCGGCGCATGCGCCCGATGCTCTCGGCGATTGGCTATCGCGAGGTCGTCATTCTGCCGTTTTACCATCATGGTTATTACGGCAGCTTTCCGGTCATTCGCGACCTGCACAAATGGTACAGCGGCATTGCGCGCCGGCGGGATTGGCGTCTGCAGGCGTGTTTCGCCTATATCGCCGTGCGCAAATAGCCGTTAGCTCCGAGCAAGTTCAAGCTTTTTCACCAACAAGCTCGCTGACGGTACGGGCAAATCGTTCCGGCGACAGCATCGCATGGACGTCGGACGCCGCCGCGGCGCCGAGGCGCGCGCGCAATTCAGCGCTCGAGGCCAATTGCCGCAGCCATTCGGCGGCGTGCTCGACGTCGGCATCCGCCCATTTCTGGTCAACAACATCGAAGAAACCTTGCGGATCGTGCACCGGCACCAGTTTATAGGACACCAGCGCCGAGTTGCGCTCGTTCATGAAGTCGAGATTGCCGGACCATGCGGTGGCGATGGCCGGCTTGCCGAGCGCCATGGCCTGTGCCGGCACCAGACCGAAGCCTTCCGAGCGGTGCAGCGAGATTACGATATCAGCGGCCGCCATCAGCCCGGCCATGTCCGCTTCCGGCAGCGTGCCTTCGATCAGGCGAATATTGGAAGCGCCGGCGATTGCCGCGTCGAGTTGCTGGCGCGACGCGCGCGCGCCGTTGTCGATGACCTTGATCACAAGAATATGGTCGGGCGTGTCTCCGAAAGCGCGGCGGAACGCCTCGATGGAGGCTAATGGATTTTTCCGGGCGAACGCCGATCCGAGATGGAAAACGTTGAGCACCACCAGCGCATCCGGCGGCAGACCGAGCTTGCCGCGCATGTTGGGGGTGACCGACATTGCCGGTAGCGGATGCGGCACGACATGCACCGGCAGGTCGGTCGCGGCGGCAACGGCATCGCGGGTAAACTTGCTCGGCACCCAGATCTCGTGCACGAAGCGAAAGCCCGGCCGCCATACCGCGGGCAGTAGCGGTAGTTCCCAGGCCCAGTAGCCGATAATGCGGCGGTCGCGGATGAGATTGTGCCCGAGCGTCCACAAGGCATGCGGAACGTAGGGCCCGTTGTGATGGACGATCAGGCTGCCGCCGCCGGGTGACAACGGGCGGCGGTGAACCGGGGTCGAAAACTCCGCTTGGCCGAACGATCTGCTGAGATCGAAAGCGGCAGGCGCGTAACCGGCGCTGTCGAGCGCAGCGTAGGCGAGACGGGCGCCTTCGCCGACACCGCTAGCAGTCGAGAACAGGCCGGCGATGGCGAGTGGCAATCCGCCGCTCGCTGTGCGATCCGGGTGCGGCGCGATCAGCCGGGTGAATCTGAAAAATAGACGCAGGCGGGTCTGCTGCGGCAGCAGCCGCCAGAGCCGGCGCACCGCGCTGGGATGTGCCGGCGCGCCGGCATTCGGAAGCGCGTCAAGCAGGGCCGACATCGAGCCCCCCGCGGATTGGCGCAAGCCGCGCATGATTGAGCGTTGCAGCGGACAGGCCCCAAATCATGCCGAGCATGAGAAAGAAATGCCGCCAGTGATCTGTGTCGATGACGAAACCTTCCAGCACTTCGCCGACGAAAGTGCCGAAGGCGCAAATCAGATAAGGTTGCCACGGCGTGCGCACGAGTACGGTGCGCAACCCCACCCAAAGGGTAGTAAGTAGCAACATGATGTAGGCCATGCCACCCGCCCAGCCGTAGACCAAAAAGGCCTGCAGATAGACATTGTGTTGCTGCGTGCCGTGCACGGTGGAAAATCCGAACGGGCCCATGCCGTTTGGATATTTAAGCAGCGCGGCGAGCGCCAATTCCTGCAGGCGGAAACGGCCGCCGCTGCCGACATCGTAGGGTTGAATGATCTGCGCGCGCTGGTCGAACATGCTCGCGATCGAATCGAACGACAACGCGATGACGACGAACGTCGCCACCGCCGCGATGGCGATCGCGCTCATCGCAAGAATGCGCAGCCGCGCGGCGTCAGTCGGCGCCGTCGCGAAGGTCAGGATCATCACGATCAGGCAGGACACCGCGAAATGAAACCAGGCGCCGCGCGAAAAGCTCAGCAACAAACCGAGCAGCATGACCCCGATGATTAACGCGTCGGTGAGAGCGATGCGGCGCGCCAGCATCCGCTCGATTACCACCAGCGCCGGCCAAATCAGGAAGGGGCCGAACACGTTGGGATCCTTGAACCCTCCGAGCGCGCGACCGAACGGTGCGAACAACTCGCCGGCGCCGGGGAAAGCGTTGAAATAGCCGGCGATGGCCGCAACCGAGATGACCGTCGCGGTCAGCACATAGGCCGCGCGCACCGTGACGATGCGCGCCATCGTGTTATAGGTGAATAGACCGGCGAACAGCATCGCCGCCACCGCCAGATACAGCGATGTGGCGGCATACTGCACCGTATGCTCCTGTCCGGGCACGTTGAGCAGCGACAAGAGCCCGCCGACGTTCCAGATCAGCAGCAGGAGAAACAGCAGCACAATGTGGCGATCGAATCGCATGCCCGCGGCCACACACGCGATCGCCAACACGCACATCAGGCCATCATGCGGCGACGGCTCGATGAAGGCGACCGAGCTCGCTAATACCGTGATGTAAAGCACGAATAGCAGCAGGCGCTCGTGGAACGCAGCGGCCGGTGCTGGTAGCGGCGCAACGACTGGCGGCGCGGCGCGATGAAGCGCAATGTCCTGGGCGGCGATCAATACGCGTTCTCTGTCTTAAGCAGAGCGAGTGGCGTTCTTGTGACGATGTAGAAATCGAGTAGCAGTGACCAGTTCTCGATGTAGTAGAGATCATGCTTGACGCGCTGCTGGATCTTTTCATGCGTGTCGGTCTCGCCGCGCCAGCCGTTGATCTGCGCCCAGCCGGTGATGCCCGGCTTGACGCGGTGGCGGGCGAAATAGCCGTCGACCGCCTCGTCGTAGAGTTTGGTTTCGGCTTTGGCGTCGACCGCGTGCGGACGCGGGCCAACCAGCGACAGGTTGCCTTTGAAGACCACGTTGAACAACTGCGGCAGTTCGTCGAGGCTGGTCTTGCGGATGATGCGGCCGATCCGCGTGACGCGGGGATCGTCTTTGGTGACGAGCTTGCTGGCGGTCAAATCGGCGGCATCCGAACGCATCGAGCGGAATTTGTAGACCTCGATCAGGTCGTTGTTGAAGCCGTAGCGTTTCTGCCTGAACAGCACGGGCCCGCGGCTTTCGAGCTTGATGGCGATGGCGATCAACGCCATCACCGGCAGCGCGAGAACGAGCGTGATGCCGCCGATCAATTTGTCAAACAGCCACTTCATCACGACGTCCCAGTCGGCGATCGGCCGGTCGAACACGTCGAGCACCGGCACGTTGCCGATGTAGGAATAGGAGCGCGGACGGAATTGCAGCTTGTTGGTGTGGGCGGCGAGCCGGATGTCGACCGGCAGGACCCATAATTTCTTCAGCATCTGCAGGATGCGGTCTTCCGCCGAAATCGGCAGCGAAAAGATCACCAGATCGATGCGCGTACGGCGGCCGAACTCGACCAGATCGTCGACCACCCCGAGTTTGCGCTCGCCGGCGCAGTCGGTACTGCTGCGCTCATCGCCGCGGTCGTCGAATAGGCCGATGATCTTGACGTCGGAATCCTTCTGCCGCCGCAGTTCTTCGACGACGTGTTCGCCGGGCACGCCGCCGCCGACGATCACCGTACGGCGGGTGAGACGGCCTTCGCGCGTCCATTTGCGCACCAGCAGGAACAACAGCCGCCGCGACGTTATGAGCACCGCCAAGCCGCTCACATAGAAACTGCCGAGCCAGACGCGCGAGAACATCTCGCCTGCTTTGGCGAAGAACGAAGCGCCGATCACGATCAGGAACACGACCGACCAGGCCGAGGCCAGCCGCATGTATTGCTTCTCGTGGCCGCGGAAGGCCTGCACTTGGTAGATATCGGCGGTCTGGAAGGCGAACATCGACAGCAGGGCGATGGCAAAAATCGCGCCGGCATAGCGCCAGATCAGGTCTTCGGTCGGCGACAGGTAGAGCGCGAACACCGCCATGCCGACCAGCACGATCAGCGCGAATTCGGCCATGCGGACGAAGCCCGCGAGCACGGTCGCAGACATCGGCGCCGCGGCAGGAGTCGCGGCCACCGCGAGTGCTTCCGGCGTTAGCGAAGGGGTTTTGACCTCCGCGCGCGGGCCGGCGCGCAGGCGCTGAAGAAACGCCGTGGCGCCCTCCGGGCTTATTGAAGCGCGCGTGTCGGTATCGGTCATGCCTGAGCGACCAGCCGCCCGTGAGCCCCGGGGCGGCAGCAAGGATCGTCCCTAATTCACGGAAATTTCTAAGGAAAGAGTGTCAAAAAAGGCTTATCGGGGTATCCGAATATGTCTTAAAGCCGTCACCGGCTGCTCAGGGTTTCCAGCGCCGTCTGGTACGCGGCGAGCACGCCGTCGACCATGGTTTCGACCGAAAATGACGTCTGGACCTGCTGGCGCAGTTCCCGCGTGATGTCCGCCATGACGTCCGGGTGGTCGAGTGCGCGGCCGATGGCTTGGGCCAGCGCGGCGCTGTCGAGAGGTGGTACCAGGGTATTGGACAGGGGTCCGTAGATTTCCGGGATTCCGCCGACGTTCGTTGTTATCAGCGGCTTGGCGCCGGCGGCGGCTTCCAGCACCACGTAAGGCAGCGATTCTGCCCGCGACGGAACCACCATGATGCGGCCGAGGGTTAACGCCTCGGAGGCTGGCATGGCCGGCCTGAAGTAGACGGCGTTGGCGAGCCCGAGTTGTTCGACCTGCGCTTGCAGCGCAGCACGCTCGGGCCCGTCGCCGACCAGCGTCGCGCTGACGGTGCGCCCGGCCGCGCGCAAGCTCGCGATGGCGTCGAGCAGCACATCGATGCCCTTGACCGGCCGCAATTCTCCCATGAACACCAAATCGGTCGCGTTGGCCTTGGTGATGATCGGCTTGAATTCCGCTTGCGAGACGCCGTTGTGGACGATGCGCACGAGACCGCGCGGACTGCCGACCTTTCCCCGGAAAATATCGGCGCTATAGGCGCTCTCGAACAGAAACAGGTCGCCGCGCAACATCAGCAAACGCTCGGTCGCCAGATAGAATTGTCCGGCGAGAGAGTCGTGGCCGAATAACAGACTGCCACCATGCGGCGTATAGGCGCGCACGGCGCGCTTGGTTCCAAACGAGAGGCGAGCATAGGCGCCGCCTTTGGCGCCGTGGCCGTGCACGACGTCGGCTTGGGTTTGCGCGGCGCGGCGCACGACATGGGCGAGCGCGAACAAATCGCCGGGATTGGCGTGGCGGCGCATTGGAAAACGGGTGAGGCCGAGCTTTAGCGAGGGCTCGAGCAAGCGCAGCGCATCCTCGCCGCGCGTTCCGCCGGTGCGCGAATCGGCGATGACCCCGACCCGGTGCCCGCGCGCGGTTTGTTCACGCGTCAGGTCAAACACATGGCGAAACAGGCCGCCGACCGGGGCGCGGAAAACGTGAAGAATATTCAAAGGTTTCATGCGTCAGAACCACCGCTCCTTGACCAGCACGGTGTCGCCCGGGCGCAGCGGATAGGTGAGCGGCACCTCGCTCTTGGCCTGATCGCCCGGCGCGCTGCGGGTGAGTTCGACCGTTGACTTGTAGGCGCGCGGGGCAAAGCCGCCGGCAATGGCGATCGCCTTCTCCACCGTCATGTCGGCGACGTAAGGGTATTGGCCGGGCGTCGTTACTTCGCCGAGGATGAAGAACGGCCGGTAGCTTTCCACTTCCACCGTCACGTGCGGCTCACGCACGTAGCCTTGCTTGAGCCGTTCGGCGATGCGCTGCGACAATTGCTGCGTGGTGATGCCGCGCGCCGGCACGCTGCCGATCAGCGGCAGGCTGACATTGCCGCCGGCATCGACGATGTAGGTGCTGGAAATGCCGTCCTGGCCGAACACAACGACGCGCAATTTGTCGCCGGGCCCGAGCGTGTAGGGCTGCTCATAGGATGCGGCCGCCGCATAGCTTCCTGGCACCGCCGCGTAGGCCCCGCCGGCGCTATATTGCGGCTCGGCATAGCGAGGCGTCGCGGGACGCGGGGCCGGCGGCACATATTGCAGCACGGAGGGCTGTTGCACCGGCTGCTGCGCGTAAGCCTGGCCGGATTGCGATGTGGCGGCGATCTGCGATGCGAACAGGCCGCGGCCGGCGGCGGCGTCCGGATCGTGCTGCATGCAGCCGCTGGCCGCGAGCGCGACCAAAGCGGCCAACAGAAATCGGGCTCCCCGCATCGAACGAATCCGCGCCACCTCGTGAAAATTCAGGCGGAGTAGGGAGCCCCTATGGTTAACAAAATCTAACGCCGGAGGGTCGGCGCCAGAAATTAACGTGGAAGCAACCATAATAGGTTGTCATCCCCTCGGTACCGTCAGTCTGTGTGGAGTGAGGCATGTTGTTCCGTAACAAGTCGAAAGTTGCCGCTACGCCTGCCGCGCCCGCCCTGGTACCGATTGCCGTCACTGGCGAGCCCGATCTGCGCGGTTTAGGCCGCCTGCTGTGGGCGAAAAAAGTCAAAATTCTCGCCATCACACTGCTCGCGGCGGCCGCCGCCTTCGCCGTCGTCAACGCCATCACCCCGCGTTATCGCTCCGAATCGCGTCTGCTGCTGGAAGCACGCGAGAACGTATTCCTGCGCGCCGAAGCCGACAAGAATGGCGGCGATCGCGCCACCATCGATACCGAAGCAGTGACCAGCCAGATCCAACTCGTGCTGTCGCGTGATCTGGCTCGCGAAGTAATCAAAAAGGAAAAGCTCGATAACAATCCGGAATTTGATTCGACGTTGCGTGGCCCGTCGACGCTCAAAGTTGTGCTCAGCCTGTTCGGCATTGGCCGCGATCCGGCCGGCATGACGAAGGAAGAGCGCACGCTCGAATTCATATTACGACCGGCTCAATGTCTACGCGGTGGAAAAATCCCGCGTCATCGGCGTCAGTTTTCTCTCTGCCAGTCCCGATCTCGCCGCCCGCGTCGCCAATAGCGTCGCCGAGACCTATCTCAAGAAGCAGCAAACGGCGAGGCAGGATCAGACCCGCGCCGCCGGCGATTGGCTGGCCGGCGAAATCGCTAATCTGCGCACCAAGGTGGCAGACGCCGAAGCCAAGGTCGAGGCCTATCGCTCCAAGACCAATCTGTTTGTGGGCGCCAACAACACCTCGCTGCCGACTCAGCAGTTGACTGAGATCAATTCGCAGATCGCCGCGGCGCGCGGTCAAAAGGCCGACCTTGAGGCGAGGGCGCGGCAATTGCGTGAGGTCATTCGCTCGGGCAAGCCGATCGAGTCTTCCGATATCGCGAATTCCGAGTCCATGCGCCGGCTGATCGAACAGCGCAATGCGCTGCGCTCGCAGTTAGCCGAGCAGTCCACCACCTTGCTCGATCGGCACCCGCGTATCAAGGAGCTCAAGGCGCAAATCGCCGAAGTCGAAGGCGCTATTCGCGCCGAAGGCGGACGGCTTGCGGCGCAACTCGACAATGACGCCAAGGTGGCAGGCGACAGGCTGGAGACGCTGACCGCCAGTCTCAACACGGTCAAGAAGCAAGCCTCTCAGACCAATGGGCAGGACGTGCAACTGCGCGCGCTCGAGCGCGAGGCCAAGACCGAGCGCGACCTGCTGGAGTCCTATCTCGCCAAATACCGCGAGGCGACCGCGCGCGACAACATCAATGCCGCGCCGCCGGAGGCGCGCATCATTTCGCGCGCCAGCCCGGCGATCAAGCCGGACTATCCGAAGAAATTGCCGACCGTGCTGATCGCGGCCTTCGCCGCCTTTGCGTTGTCGGCGGGCTTCATCGTGACCGGAGCGCTGCTGGCAGCGCCGTTGCCGTCTTCAGGCTACCCCTATGCGCCGCAGCCGATGGCCGTGCGTATGACGCGCGTCAATTCGCCGTCCATGATGCCGAGCGCTTCGCCTGCCGCGGCCATGCCCGCCGCGCCGATGGCGGTGAGTACGGTCGAGCATCTCGCGCAGAGGATGCGCCAGGCCGATGACGACGGCCATCGCGTCATCGTCGTCGGGGCCATGCGTAATGTCGGCACTACCCACGCCGCGATTTCGCTCGCCCGGACGCTGGCGCAAGACGCCAACGTGGTGCTAGTCGACATGGCCTTCGGTTCGCCCAATCTATCGATCATCTCCGACGATCCCGAGGCACCCGGTATCGCCGAACTCGTGCGCGGCAACGCGACGTTCGGCGACATTATCACGCGCGACCAATATTCGGCCGTGCACCTCGTCGCGACCGGCGATGTAGGCAATGAGGCGCGCTTGCTCGTCGCCTCGCCGATGCTGGCGACCATGGTCGAGGCGCTGGTGCGCAGTTACGATCACGTGGTGATCGACGTCGGTTCAGCCGCCGATATCGCGCTCGAGCGGTTTGCGCCGCTGGCCGCGCATGCGGTGCTGGTGGTCATCGATCCGGCCAATCCGGCGACAAGAACCGCGCGCGAACGCCTGATGATGGCGGGAATTGGCGACGTGACGGTGATGGCCGGCGCGCCGCAAGTCATCGCGGCCTAGATCCCCGGCCGCCCGGGGAGTGAGGCTTGGTCACTGGTTCGCAAACATTTCTTGATATAAAGGCCGCTTAGTCGGCTCGATTGAGCTTTTGGAACCAGACGCCTGGCGGGAATGAAACAGACCATCATCCGGACTGGGTTGGAAACGCTCTATTTCACCGGCCTGCATCATTTCATGCGTCCGCTGGTCGGCGGCGTCGGCGCCATCCTGACGCTGCACCACGTGCGCCCGCAGCGCCCGGAAGCGTTCCAGCCCAACCACCTGCTGGAAATCACGCCGGAGTTCCTGGATCGCTTGCTGCGCCGGCTGAAAGGCTCGGCCGTCGACGTGATCTCACTCGACGAGATGCATGCCCGTTACATCAGCGGCGATTTCAAGCGCCGCTTCATCTGTATCACTTTCGACGACGGCTACAAGGACCTGATGCGCTGGGCCTATCCGTTGCTGAGAAAATACCGGCTGCCGTTTGCGCTCTATATCCCGACCAGCTTCCCCGACCGGCTTGGCGAACTGTGGTGGCTCGCGCTCGAAGCGGTGATCGCGCAGAACAGCCGCATCGGCATGGTGATCAACAACGACGCCCGCTTCTTCGACTGCGGCACGGTGAAGGAAAAGCGCGATCTTTACGACGAGATCTACGGCTATCTGCGCAGCATGAAGACCGAAGACGAATTGCGCCGCGTGGTGCGCGACCTCGCCGCCCGCCACCGGGTCGATATGGCGGCATTTTGCCGCGATCTTTGCATGGAGTGGCGGGACATCATCGATCTGGCCGCCGATCCGCTGGTCACCATCGGCGCGCACACCGTCAACCACAACATGCTCAAGAAGATGACGGACGAATCCGCCGTGCGCGCCGAGATGGCGATGAGCCGCACCGTGCTGGAAGCCACGCTCGGCAAACGGCCGGAGCATCTGGCCTATCCAGTCGGCGATCCGACCTCGGCCGGGCCGCGCGAGTTCCGCATCGCCGCCGAGTTGGGTTTCAAGACCGCCGTGACCACGCGGCCGGGCGTGCTGTTCAAGGCACACCGCGACCATTTGACCGCGCTGCCGCGCATTTCGGTCAATGGCGATTTCCAGCAGCAGCGGTATCTCGAAGTCTTGATGTCGGGCGCCGCCACCGCGATGTGGAACGGCTTCCGCCGCGTCAACGTGGCCTAGTTAGGTTCGCGGCGCGTCAGGCTTGACCATCCAGCTCACCAGCGGCATCGCCGGCAGTACCCAGCCGAGCCCGGCGACAACATAGAAGATCGCGGCGACGAATCCGTTGATGTCGGTGAGCACAGACTGCGCCAGCGCCATTGCGAGCAAGGCCCATACCGACGCCAGCACCAGCAGGGCGACGGTGCCGATCAGTTTGCGGGTACGGATGCGCATGGAGGCTCTGCGTTTTGTAATTTGCGATGCGACGCGCATGACTATATGGTCCGCGCGGTTCCTGCAAAGCAAGCATTCCATGCACGGTCATCGGTCCATTCCGGAGTTTCGCCTGCGCGCGGTGCGGCTGTGGCTGCTTGCGGCCGCGGCGATGATCTTCCTCACCCTGATCGTCGGCGGCGCGACGCGGCTCACGGTGTCCGGCCTCTCGATCGTGGAATGGAAACCGGTCACCGGCGTGCTGCCGCCGCTCAGCGAACCGGCCTGGCATGCCGAATTCGACGCCTACAAGGCCATCCCCCAATACCGCGAACTCAATAAAGGCATGAGCCTGGCACAGTTCAAAATCATCTATTTCTGGGAATGGACGCACCGCCTGCTGGCGCGCGCCACGGGCGCGGTGTTCCTGCTGCCGTTTCTGCTGTTCCTGTGGCAGGGCGCCATCCCGCCACCGCTGCGCGCGCGGCTGTGGCTTATTTTCGCCGGCGGCGCCGCACTCGGCGTGGTCGGCTGGTGGATGGTGTCGTCGGGCCTTTCCGGCACGCTCGTCAAAGTCTCGCAATACCGGCTGGCGTTCCACATGACGCTCGCCTGCGCGGTCTATGCGGCCATCCTGTGGACCGCGCAGCAGATCGCGCCGCGTCTATTACGCGAGGCGCCCAAGCGGCTGCGGCTCGGCGCGCTGGCGATCGCCGCCTTGCTGCTGGTGCAGATCTATTTCGGCGCGCTGGTGGCCGGGCTCGACGGTGGATTGAAATACAATACCTGGCCGCTGATCGACGGCGCGGTCATGCCGCCGCTCGACCAATTGCTGTTCGTCAAGCCGCTCTGGCGCAATATGTTCGAGAACATTCTCACGGTTCAGGTCAATCACCGTATGCTGGCCGACGGCATATGGCTGTTGGCGATGCTGCACGCCTTCGATGCATGGCGCACGCAGCGCGACGTACGTGGGGCATTCATTTTGGCCGGCGCGGTGACGTTGCAGGCCGCGCTCGGCATCATTACGCTTTTGTATCAGGCGCCGCTTGCGCTCGCGCTCGCGCATCAACTGATGGCGATGGTGGTGTTCAGTATCGCGCTCGTGCATGCCGAACGGCTGTCGCATCACGCCATCGCGCGCGCGCCGGAGGCGGTGGGACAGGCCGCGTGATCGACGTTGCGATCAATGACGGCATTGCCGTCGTCACCCTGCGGCACGGCAAGGCCAATGCGCTCGACATCGAATTCTGCGAGGCGCTGACCGCGTGCTTTGCCGAACTGCGCGACAGCGCGGCGAAAGCCGTGGTGCTGACCGGGCAGGGCAGGATCTTCTCTGCCGGCGTCGATCTGATCCGTGTCAGCGAGGGCGGCGCCGATTACGTTCGCAAATTTCTGCCGGCCTTGCACAAGCTCTACGACGCGGTGTTTCACTTTGCTAAGCCCGTGGTGGCGGCGATCGACGGCCATGCTATCGCCGGTGGTGCCGTGCTCGCCTGTTGCGCCGACCGCCGCATCATGGCGCTCGAGGGCGGGCGCATCGGCGTGACCGAAATGCTGGTCGGCGTGCCGTTTCCGGCGCTCGCCTTTGAGATCGTGCGCTTTGCGGTGCCGCCGCGCCATTTGCCGGAGTTCACGCTCACCGGCGCGACTTATACGACCGACACCGCCTTGCAACGCGGCTGGATCGACGAAATCGCGGAGCCGGGCGACCTCATGGAGGACGCCATGGCCGTTGCGCAAGAACTGGCCTTGCTCTCGCCCGCGGCTTTTGCGCAGACCAAAATGCAGATCCGCCAAGCCGTGACCGGACGCCTGGCGCTAAGCGGCGTGGCGACCGACAAAGCGGTCACCGAGATATGGACCGCGCCGGAAACACTTGGACGAATCCGCGACTATGTCGCGCGCACGCTCAAGAAAGCCTGACGCCGGCCGCTAGCCTTTCAGCCCCTGCTCAAGGTCGGCGATGATGTCGACGACATCCTCGAGCCCGACCGACAGCCGCACCACGTCCGGCCCCGCGCCGGCCTGTACCTTCTGCGCGTCGGACAGTTGCTTGTGGGTGGTGGAGGCGGGGTGGATGATGAGCGAGCGGGTGTCGCCTATGTTGGCGAGATGCGACAATAGCTTGACGTTCGACACCAGCTTCACGCCGGCGTCGTAGCCGCCCTTGAGCCCGAAGGTGAACACCGCGCCGGCGCCTTTTGGCACGTATTTTTTGGCGAGTGCGTTATATTTGTCGCCCGCCAGGCCCGGATAGCTCACCCAGGCCACCTCCGGGCGCTTCGACAGCCAAGCTGCGACGCTCTGCGCGTTCTCGGAATGGCGTTGCATGCGCAACGGCAGCGTCTCGATGCCAGTGAGGATCAGGAATGCGTTGAACGGCGACAGCGCCGGCCCGAGGTCGCGCAGGCCGAGCACGCGGCAGGCGATGGCGAAGGCGAAGTTGCCGAAGGTCTCGCCAAGCACCATGCCGGAATATTCCGGGCGCGGCTCCGAGAGCATCGGGTAACGCTTGTCCTGCAGCCAATTGAAGCTGCCACCATCGACGATCATGCCGCCGATCGAATTGCCGTGACCGCCGAGGAACTTGGTGAGCGAATGAACGATGATGTCGGCGCCGTAGTCGAGCGGTTTGCACAGATAGGGCGTGGCCAGCGTGTTGTCGACGATCAGCGGCACCTTGGCCTTGCGGGCGATTTTAGCGACCGCCTCGATGTCGGTGATGATGCCGCCTGGATTGGCGATCAATTCGATAAAGATCGCCTTGGTCTTCGGCGTGATCGCCTTTTCAAACGTCGAGATATCGTCGGGGTCGGCCCACACCACGTTCCAGCCGAAATTCTTGTAGGAATGATTGAACTGGTTGATCGAACCGCCGTAGAGCTTCTTGGAAGCGACAAATTCTTCGCCCGGCATCATCAGCGCGTGCATGACGATCACCTGCGCGGCGTGGCCGGAGGCTACCGCGAGGCCGGCGGTGCCGCCTTCCAGCGCGGCGACGCGTTCCTCCAGCACCGCGCAGGTTGGATTGCCGATGCGCGTATAAATGTTGCCGAAAGCCTGCAGGCCGAACAGCGAGGCAGCGTGCTCGACGTCGTCGAACACAAAGGACGTGGTCTGATAGATAGGCGTCGCGCGCGCGCCGGTGGTGGGGTCTGGCTTGGCACCGGCGTGAATTGAAAGCGTCGAAAATCCCGGAGTTCGTTCGGCGTCGCCCATGTTTGCTTCCTCTTGCTGCCGGACGTTACCGTGCCGGTCGATGGCAGGTGTTTAGCGAATGGCCGAGGCGGGTCAAGAGAACGGCTTTCCCCATTCCGGTCCACGGTAGCGATTCTTTACCTCCAGAAGGTCCGGACTAGGAAATGCCGATCACAATGTCGGCATTTGCGGCCGGCTTTACCCCGAACTCTTGTCGCCATTGCCGGCTGGTGTCGTCGGGCCGGCAGTGCCAGACCGCTCGTCGAGCGACATGCGCTGCACACCCTTGCCGAGCGGCTGCGCGCGCTTTGAGGACAGCGTGCGCGAGTTCACGCCGATCCAAGAAATCTCCGTCGACAGCCGCCCGTATTCGATCTTCGAGCAGCGGTTCACCACTACCTTGAGGCCGGCCGCTTCGGCGAGCGCCGCTGCCTCATCGTTGCGAACGGTGAGCTGCATCCAGATCACCTGCGGCTTGGGACTAAGCGTTAGCGCCTCCTCAACGATCGGCAGCACGTGTTCGGAAGCGCGGAAGATATCGACCATGTCGATGGGCTCAGGGATATCGGCGAGCTTGGCATAGACCTTCTGCCCGAGAATTTCCTTGCCGGCTTGTCCTGGATTGACGGGAATCATGCGGTAGCCGCGCTCCTGCAGATATTTGAAGACGAAATAGCTCGGCCGGTTGTCCTTCGGCGAGATGCCGACCACGGCGATGCTCTTCACGGTCTTGAGGATGCCGCGGATATAGCCGTCGGGATAAGCGTCGTGGTTCATCGCCTGCGGCTATTTCGCCGGAATGATCGGCAGCAGCAGATACAATTCCCGCTCGCCCCCGGCATAGATCGTGTTCGTACCGGTGTTGTAGTCGGCGTGATAGTGCAGATAGCCGGCGCTGGCGGCGCCGTCGCGCGGTTGCACGTCGAGACGTATGTGATGGTTCTTTTTGAACACCATCGACGTCGGCCAGATTTCCACCTGGACCTGCACGATCTCGCCGGGCTTCAGATAAAGCCGCCGCTGATGCTTGTGATAGGGCCGGTAGGGTAGCGTCAGTTCGGGATCGAGCTCGCGGTGCGACACGCGCAGCCAGCCTTTGGCCACCGGCACCGGCGCGCCCTGTTGGCCGGTTTCCAAAATCTCTTTTCCGTCCGCGTCGAAGTTGCGCAGCGTCAGGAACAGGTCCATGTCCTCGCTTTCGCTCGACACCCAGAAGCTCGCCATCAGCGGTCCCGTGACCTCGATGTCGTGCGGCAGAGGCGGCGTCTGCAGCGCGACGCCCATGCCGGGCTTGATTCCGCCGCCGCCCATTACTTGCGATGAGGCCGCCGAGGTCGAGCCCATGGTGCCGAGGCTGAAGGCCGGATAGGTGCACGAACTCTCGGTCTTCGGATTTTCTTTCGCCAACACGCCGGTCTGCGGCTTGCCTTGCGGCGGCGATGACGACAGATCGAAATAAAACTTTGTCCACTGCGTGCGCTTGAGCGGCCATTCGTTCTCGTACCGCCATTCCAGCACGTCGTTGCCCTTGCGGATCGCGAGCTTCACCGGCGGCTCGTCCATCACGCCGTTGTCGGTGCCCTTGAGCCAGTAATCGAGGAAGCGGAGCTGATCGCGCCGCCCGTCCTCGGTGTAGAAGGCGTGCACGTGGCTGCCGGCGTGAATACGCAGCTTCTTGTGCTTGGAGGCCGCGCGCATGAAGGCCTCGGTATTGCCGCGCAGATGCAGCGCCATGCCGGACCAGTTGCCGACGGTGAACATCGGCACCGTGATCTTGTCCCATTGCGCCTGCGCGCCGCGCAACGCGCCGCTGTCGAGGCTGTCGTGCAGCCAGCGATACAGCGTGTCGGTCTTCCAGCGGTCCAACTCTTCGCGCGAGGCGCGGCCGAGCAGGTGGTGCATCGTGTGCGCGGTGACCCAGTTGCTCATGAACACGCTGAACAGGCCGCCGTGATACAGCGCGTCGCGGTAGAGATCGGCGGCGCCTTCCCACGGGATGATCGCCTTCAGCGACGGCGGGTTCAGGTTCGCGACGAACCACTGGTTCATCGCGTAATAGGAAATGCCGTTGAGGCCGACTTTGCCGTTGCACCAGGGCTGCGCCGCCGCCCATTCGATGGCGTCGTAGAAGTCGACCGCCTCGGAATGCGACCACGGCTCGTGCTGACCGGGCGACTTGCCGCTGCCGCGGCCGTCGATGCGCACCGCGGCATAGCCGCGCGGCACCCACCATAGCGGGTTGATGGTTTCCCAGTTCATGTAAGGGTTTTGTTTTTCTTCCAGCGTATCCGGCGTGACCCAGAGCTTGTCCTTCTGATAGGGCCCGAGATTGAGGATCGCCGGCACTTTCTCGGCGCCTTGCGGACGGAAGATGTCAGCCTTCAGCTTGGCGCCATCGCGCGCCGGAACGTCGACGTCTTTTTCGATCACGATGGAATCGCTGGCAGCACCGGCGTGCACGTTCATGTCGTTGCTTCCCCGTAAATTCGATCATGTGCTGCGCGGGCGCCGTCAGCGGTCTTCCCACGTCGGATCGCGCTTTTCGATGAAGGCGCAGATGCCCTCGTTGGCGTCGCGCGCCATCATGTTTTCGGTCATGACCTCGGAGGCGTAGTCGTAAGCCGCCGCCAAACCCATTTCGGCCTGGCGGTAGAACGCCTGCTTGCCGATCTTGATCACGTGGGACGACTTCGACGCGACCACCCTGGCTAGTTCTATCGTGGCCTTGCGTTCTTCGCCTGGAGCGACCGCGCGGTTGATCAAGCCGATGCGTGCGGCGTCTTCGGCGGCGACCAAGTCGCCGGTGAGCAGCATCTCCATGGCGTGCTTGCGCGACACATTGCGCGACAGCGCCACCATCGGGGTCGAGCAGAACAATCCAATATTGACGCCCGGCGTGGCGAATTTCGCCGCTGAGGAGGCGAGGGCGAGATCGCAACTCGCCACCAATTGGCAGCCGGCGGCGCTGGCCACGCCCTGCACGGTGGCGATCACCGGCTGCGGCAGCGCGACGATCTGCTGCATCATCGCGTTGCAAACGTTCATGATGTGCCGAAAGTACGCGCGCCCGCCATCAGCATCGCCGCGCCGCGCGGTCAATTCCTTCAGGTCGTGGCCAGCGCAGAAGGCCGGACCGTTCGCCGCCAGCACCACCGCGCGTATCGATTTGTCCGCGGCGATCTCGCCAAAGGCGGTCGACAGCGCGTCGAGCAGCGCTTCCGACAGGCTGTTGCGCGCCGCTGGACGATTGAGCGTCAGAATGACAATGGCCCCATTGCACTCGCGCAGCAGAACGGGTGCGGCGGCTTCGCTGGGGCGGGTCGTGGGTTGGACGTTCATAAATTCGTCCCGGTTTCGATTTCCGGGCCGATAGTCAAGCGGGGCGCTCCTTATGGCAAGGATTGAAATCGGCGGTTGACCGGATGATTGTCCCGTCTAAGACGAAGACGCTGGGTGAACCGGCAACGGGGAAAACGATGCCCGCGCCAGCCATGTCGGCCGACGAAATTGCAGAACTGCTGCATGCGGAATTTCCGCAGGCGTTCTATCCAGGCTGCGGGCACAGCATCGAGCGCGTCGCCCATGGCGACGTGCGCGTACGGTGGACCTTCGAGGAGAGCAGCCTGCGGCCGGGCGGCACCGTGTCCGGGCCGACCATGATGGAGTTGGCCGATTTCGCCATGTACGTCGCGGTTTTCTCGGCGATCGGTCCGCGGCCGCTGGCGGTCACCACCAATCTCAACATCAATTTTCTGCGCAAGCCGACGCGGGCCGACCTGATCGCCGAGGCGCGCTTGATGAAGGTCGGCAAACGCCTGGCGGTGGGCGAGGTCGCCATCTATTCCGAGGGCACGGATGAGCCGGTCGCGCACGTTACGGCGACCTATTCGATCCCGCAGGTCCGGTGATTAGCGGGTGGTGCCAAAATACCATTCTTATAAGTAATTGATTATATTTATATAATATAACTAAGAGCGCGTTGACCAAGGCGGCCTGCTCGGCTACAGAACCGGACCTTCGGCGTGCATCGGTGCGCCCATCCTTTCCAAGGGTTTGTCATGACGACCTATTCGGCCAAGGCCGCCGACATCGAGAAGAAATGGCTGCTGATTGATGCCAGCGGGCTGGTGGTCGGCCGGCTCGCCACGATCATCGCAATACGACTGCGCGGGAAGCACAAGGCTACGTACACCCCGCACGCAGATGACGGCGACAACATTATCGTCGTCAACGCCGCCAAAGCGGTGTTCACGGGCCGCAAGCGCGAGAAGAAGGTCTATTACCACCACACCGGCTTCATCGGCGGCATCAAGGAGCGCACGGCCAAGTCGATCTTCGAAGGCCGCTTCCCGGAACGCATCGTCGAGAAGGCGGTCGAACGCATGCTGCCGCGCGGACCGCTCGGCCGCGTGCAGTTCGGCAACTTGCGCGTCTATCCCGGGCCCGAACATCCGCATGAAGCGCAGAAGCCGGAAAAGCTCGACGTCGCCGCGATGAACCGCAAGAACGTGAGGAGTGCCTGACCGTGGCCGAGACCGTACAGTCGCTGGAAGGATTGGCGAGCCTCAAACCGGCAGCGCCGGAAGCCCCGAAATACGTGCAGAAACTCGACGCGCAGGGGCGCGCTTACGCCACGGGAAAACGCAAGAACGCGGTGGCCCGCGTCTGGATCAAGCCGGGCTCCGGCAAGATTCTGGTCAACACCAAGACGGTCGAAGTGTTCTTCGCGCGGCCGGTGCTGCGCATGCTGATCCAGCAGCCGCTGGTCGCCGCCAATCGCACCGGACAATACGACGTGACCTGCACGGTCTCGGGCGGCGGGCTCTCGGGCCAGGCCGGCGCGGTGCGCCACGGCCTTTCCAAGGCGCTGACCTATTTCGAGCCGGATCTGCGCGGCGCGCTCAAGAAGGGCGGCTTCCTCACCCGTGACTCGCGCGTGGTCGAGCGCAAGAAGTACGGCAAGGCGAAGGCCCGCCGCTCGTTTCAGTTCTCCAAGCGCTGATCGATCGAATTCGCCGATCAAATCCGCAAAAGGCGCGCAGAAATGCGCGCCTTTTGTGCTTAGCCGCACGGTCCGACCGGCGGTTTGCCGCAGAATTAGATACAATTTTCACAAGTTTTGCATCGAAGCGCGCTCAAGCGCTCAAGGCTTTTCGCATAGGGCCGGGAGTAAGATGTAGTTGCCGCGGGTCGATACCGGCAACGCGGCAGATGAGAGCCCCATGTTCGCTACAGCCACACGACAGCTGTCGCCATTGGATTTACCGACCTTGGCCTTCGTGGCGGTCTGCATCGCCGCGCTGCTCGGCATATTGCTGCTCGTCGCCTGGGTCCAGCAGCGTAACGTGCGGGCGCTCGCTTGGTGGGGTTCGGCCTATTTGATCGGCGCCTCATCGATCGCGCTGTGGGGCGCGCCGGCGCCATTGTTCCGATTGCCACCCGAATTGCCGCAGGCCCTGACTTTCCTGGCTTGTGGCATGGTCTGGAATGGCGTGCGGTTGTTCCATGGCCGGCGGCTTCTGCCGGCGGCCGCCTTCGCTGGCACCATCCTGTGGCTGGTTTTGTGTCAATTGCCGATGCTGCCGCCCGACAGTCATGCGCGCATCGCGCTCGGCGTGATGGTGGTCGCGACCTACACCTTCTTCATCGCTTTCGAATTGCGGCGCGAGCGGCGCAAATCGCTTTATTCGCGCACCGCCGCCATTGCGGTGCCGGGCGTGCATGCGGCGATGTTCTTGATGCCGCTCGGCATGCAGGTGTTCCTGCCCGAATCCTATGCCGCGGAATGGCTGACGGTATTCACGTTGGAGATGATGCTTTACGCGATCGGCACCGCATTCCTCGTGCTGCTGATGGTCAAGGACAACGACGTCAACCTCTACCGCAATGCGGCCAACACCGACCATCTTACCGGCCTGCTCAATCGCCGCGCCTTTCTGGAAACCGGGCTCAATCTGTGCGCCCGCCGTGGCCAACGGGGTGAGCCGGTCACAATGATGATGCTCGATCTCGATCATTTCAAATCGATCAACGACAACTTTGGTCACGCCGTCGGCGACGAGGTATTACGTACGTTTGCCGAGGTGGCACGCTCGAGCATGCGCGCAAACGACATCATCGGCCGGCTTGGCGGCGAGGAATTTGCGGTCATCGTGGCGGAGCCCATGGATTTGGCCGTTCGCATCGCCGAGCGCCTGCGCGCCGCTTTTGAGGAAGCCGGCGTCACCGTGGGCGGTCATGCAATCGGCGCCACGGTCAGCATCGGCGCCGCCTCATCCTACGAGCGGCTCACGGATCTCAACTCGCTGCTGGGGCGCGCCGACGCCGCGCTGTATCGCGCCAAGCATGACGGCCGCAATCGGGTCTATACCGGCGACGACCGATCCGCGCCGCGTCAGGCAGCCGCGCCAATCGCTGCGGGACGAGGCATCCCGGCAATGGAGCCGGCGCGGGTATTGCAGTTCAGCAGCCATGCCCGTCGCGCCAAATCGGCAAGGGCCACGCGCTAGCCTGGCGGCAGCAACCTCTCGTTTACCATCCGCACGCTAATATGCGGGATGTTACGCATAGCCCAAAGCAGCAGATCGGACGCCGCCGTCCTGGCGCTTGAAGCTTACGCCCAGCGGGCGGGAGCGGCTTTGGCCTGCGCCTATTCGTCCTCGGCCGAATTCGACGCCGCGCTAATCGCCGAGCGCCGCGCCGCCGGCGTTTATGGGCCGAAGCGTCGTCGCAAGCAGATGCTGATTTTTGCCGCGGGCGTCGCCGCGGGCCTCGCCGTCATCATTTTTCTGATTGTTTGATCGGATCGCAATCCACAAATGAAAGGGGCGCCCCTCGCGGTGCGCCCCGTTCGATGTCGTGCGATGCCTAAGCCGCAGCGCTGACTTTACCTGCGATCGGGACCGACGCGATCGTCTTCAAGATCTGCGACGCAATTTGGTAGGGGTCGCCTTGCGAGTTGGGACGGCGATCTTCCAAATACCCCTTGTAGCCGTTGTTGACGAAGCTGTGCGGAACGCGGATCGAGGCGCCACGGTCCGCCACGCCGTAGCTGAAGCTGTCGATCGAAGCGGTCTCGTGCTTGCCGGTCAGCCGCATGTGATTGTCGGGACCGTAGACGGCGATGTGGTCGGCACGGTTGGCTTCGAAGGCTTTCATCAGCGATTCGAAGTACTCTTTGCCACCGACCTCGCGCATATAGGCGGTCGAGAAGTTGGCGTGCATACCCGAGCCGTTCCAGTCGGTGTCGCCGAGCGGCTTGCAGTGGAACTCGATGTCGACGCCGAACTTCTCGGTCAGGCGCAGCATCAGGTAACGGGCCATCCACATCTCATCGGCGGCGCGTTTGGAGCCCTTGCCGAAGATCTGGAATTCCCACTGGCCCTTCGCCACTTCGGCGTTGATGCCTTCGTGGTTGATGCCGGCGACGAGGCAGAGGTCGAGATGCTCCTCGACCATCTTGCGGGCGATGTCGCCGACATACTTGTAGCCGACGCCGGTATAGTAGGGGCCTTGCGGCGCCGGATAGCCGCTCGCCGGGAAGCCGAGCGGCCGGCCGTCTTTGTAAAAGAAGTATTCCTGCTCGAAGCCGAACCAGGCGCCGGGATCGTCGAGAATGGTCGCGCGCTTGTTCGAGGGGTGCGGCGTCTTGCCGTCGGGCATAATGACTTCGCACATCACCAATGCGCCGTTGACGCGCGCGCCGTCCGGAAAGACGGCGACGGGCTTGAGCACGCAGTCCGAACTGCTGCCTTCCGCCTGCAGGGTCGAACTTCCGTCGAAGCCCCATAGCGGCAGTTGCTCGAGCGTCGGGAAGCTGTCGAAATCCTTGAGTTGGGTTTTACCGCGCAGGTTAGGCACCGGCGTGTATCCGTCGAGCCATATGTATTCGAGCTTATACTTTGTCATTGCGGGTTTCTCATAAGCTGATGACACGAGTGAGTGATCTTGTTTCGGCCGCTAACGGCACCCCCGGCCGCCAACTGCTGGTGTCGGTGTAAGCATTAAATATGCCAAGCGTTGCGGCGGCGAAGCTCAGCCCACAGCATTGAAACAGCAGGTGATTTTGCCCGGAGCTATCCCCAGATGCGGCCCATGAATGCCGAAAGAAGATGCAAAACATGAAAATGCCTACGCCATAGCCAGACGCTGATTTGATCTAAGGCAAGGCGCATATTGAGGAAGCAGAATCTGTTACGAGGCATTATGTCTCTAGCAACATGTCTCTGACAAAATGTCCCTAGTAAAGACGCATGGCGTCAAGGGCGCGCAGAACCGAGGAGCGCACGACAATGAGCACGGACGACAATCGCGGGTTGGCTGAAATAATTCCATTTCCATTGCGGGCACGCGCGAATTCAAACGAGTATCGCGAATCGGCAACGCCGGTGACCATGTTTCCGCTACCGCGGACGATGAAGGCCGCGTCCGGCAGCGGCTGGTATCATGAAGCGGCCATTCAGGACGCCGACCAAACGCGCAAACACTAATATGGCGTGATCGCAGCGCCGGCGCTTCGCAGCCGATTGAATTCGAAACAAAGAAAAAGGGCGCGCCGCAAGGAGCGCCCTTTGAGTTGCATCGCCCAAGTCTTGGTAAAACTGCGCGCGATGTTTGGGAGGAACGCTTACGACGAATAGTACATCTCGAATTCGACTGGATGCGGGGTGTGCTCGAAGCGGATCACCTCGGTCATCTTGAGGTCGATATAGCTGTCAATGAAGTCGTCATCGAACACGCCGCCGGCTTTCAGGAACGCGCGATCCTTGTCGAGTTCGCCGAGCGCCTGGCGCAGCGAGCCGCACACCGTCGGGATCTTCTTCAATTCCGCCGGCGGCAGATCGTAGAGGTCCTTGTCGACCGCCGAACCCGGATCGAGCTTGTTCTTGATGCCGTCGAGCCCGGCCATCGTCATCGCGGCGAAGGCGAGATACGGATTGGCGAGCGGATCGGGGAAACGCACCTCGACGCGCTTAGCCTTCGGGTTGGTGGTGTAGGGGATGCGGCATGAGGCTGAGCGGTTGCGCGCCGAGTAGGCGAGCAGCACCGGCGCCTCGAAGCCCGGCACCAGTCGCTTGTAGGAGTTGGTGGTCGGGTTGGTGAAGGCGTTGATTGCCTTGGCGTGCTTGATGATGCCGGCGATGTAGGACAGGCAGGTTTCCGACAGGTCGGAATATTTGTTGCCCGCAAACACCGGCTTGCCGGCTTTCCAGATCGACTGGTGGCAGTGCATGCCCGAGCCGTTGTCACCGTAGACGGGCTTGGGCATGAAGGTCGCGGTCTTGCCATAGATCTGCGCCACCTGCTGGATGCAGTATTTATAGACCTGCATCATGTCGGCCATCTGCGTGAGCGGCGAGAACTTCAGGCCGAGCTCATGCTGCGCGCTCGCTACTTCGTGGTGGTGTTTTTCGACCTTGGCGCCCATGCGGCCCATGGCGCCAAGCATTTCCGAACGCATGTCCTGCACCGAGTCCTGCGGCGGCACCGGGAAATAACCTTTCTTGGTGCCGATGCGGTGGCCGAGATTGCCGCCTTCGTAATCCGTGTCGGAGTTGGACGGAAACTCGATCGAGTCGAGCTTGAAGCCGGTGTTGTAAGGGTTGGCGGCGTATTTGACGTCGTCGAACACGAAAAATTCGGCTTCCGGGCCGAAGAATATGGTGTCGCCGACGCCCATCGACTTGACCATGCCCTCGGCCTTCTTGGCGATGCCGCGTGGGTCGCGGTTGTAAGGCTCGCCGGTGGTCGGCTCGAGCACGTCGCAAACCAGCACCAGCGTGGTTTCGGCGAAGAACGGATCGATACAGGCGCTCGCGGGATCCGGCATCAGGTTCATGTCGAACTCGTTGATCGCTTTCCAGCCGGCGATCGATGAGCCGTCGAACATCTGGCCTTCGGCGAACGTGTCCTCTTCGATCATCGAAACGTCGAACGTAACGTGCTGCCATTTGCCGCGCGGGTCGGTAAACCGGAAATCGACGTACTTCACGTCGTTGTCTTTGATCATCTTCATGACGTTCTTAGCTGTAGTCATGGGACGCATTCCCCCTTTTTCATGACACTGCCCGCGATGACGCTGCCACGCGGATTAGATGGCGTCGATACCGGATTCGCCCGTCCTGATCCGGATGGCTTCCTCGATATTGGATAAGAAGATTTTGCCGTCTCCGATCCGGCCAGTTTGAGCGGCGCGCCGGATCGCTTCGATCGCCTTTTCCACCATATCGTCGCCGAGCACCACCTCGATTTTCACCTTGGGGAGAAAATCGACGACGTATTCGGCGCCGCGATAAAGCTCGGTGTGCCCTTTCTGCCGGCCGAAGCCCTTGGCCTCGGTGACAGTGATGCCCTGTAGACCGACCTCCTGGAGTGCTTCCTTCACCTCATCGAGTTTGAAGGGTTTGATGATGGCCTCGATTTTTTTCATTGCTTTTCCTTCCGCCCCCCAGCCCACTGCAAGTCCGAAGCGTGCCGCGCTACCGGTTAGCAGGTCCCGTGCCAAGCCGACGCGAGAGCAATAAGCGTTTCCCCACAATACTTTAGGGCGCAGTTAACCCGTTACTACCCGGCTAGACGACGGTTCTCTGCCCAGCAATTAAGCACCCTGCAAAAACTTTTGCCAGGGACTCGAGATAGACTGCTCGCGCACAGATTTTGGCGATTTGTCGGCCTTTCCGATGGCCGATAGTGTCGAATACCATGAACGAGCTCCTCACCACGGCCGAGATGGCGGAAGCCGACCGGCTGACCATCGCCGGCGGCGTTCCTGGGATCGAGTTGATGGAGAATGCCGGACGCGCCGTGGCCGATGCAGCCGGCGGTCTGCCGGGCCGGCGCGTGGTCGTGGTGGCGGGGCCGGGCAACAACGGCGGCGACGGCTTTGTCGCCGCGCGCCACCTGGCCGAGCGCGGCTATATTGTTCGCGTCAGTTTCGTCGGCGACGTCAAGAAGCTGAAGGGCGACGCCGCGCTCGCCGCCAAACGCTGGAGCGGCAAGGTCGAGCAGGCTTCGCCTGCGTCGCTCGCCAATTGCGACATCGTCATCGACGCGCTGTTCGGCGCCGGCCTCGACCGCGACGTCGAAGGCCTGCCGCGCGTCATGATCGAAGCGATGAATGCGACGGCTACACCGGTCGTCGCTGTCGATCTGCCGAGCGGCGTGAACGGCACCACCGGCGCGGTCATGGGGGCGGCGGTCAACGCAGCCCGGACCGTGACCTTCTTCCGCCGCAAGACCGGTCATCTGCTGTTGCCTGGCCGGCTGAACTGCGGCGCGATCCAGGTGGCCGATATCGGCATTCCGGCGAGCGTGCTGGACGCAATCAAACCGGCGGCCTTCGTCAACCGATTGGCGCTGTGGGGCCGATCATTCCCGGCGCCGCGCGCCGACGGGCATAAGTATTCGCGCGGCCACGCGGTGGTGGTTTCCGGCGGGCTTTCGACCACCGGCGCGGCGCGGCTGGCGGCGCGCGGCGCGTTGCGGGCCGGAGCGGGGCTGGTGACGATCGCCAGTCCGCGCGAGGCGCTCAGCGTCAATGCCGCCGCAAGCCTGGCGATTATGGTGCGGCCGGTCGATGGCGCGGCCGAGCTGACCGCCTTCCTGGCCGATCGGCGGCGCAACGCGGTGGTGTTGGGGCCGGGCGGCGGTGTCGGGCCGGCGATGCGAGAGCAAGTGGCGGCGGTGTTGGCAAGCGCGGCAGCGGTGGTTCTCGATGCCGACGCGCTGACCAGCCTTGCGGACAACCCGACAGAGCTCGCCACCTTGATCGCCAAGCGAGCTGGTGCGGCAACCGTGCTGACGCCGCACGAAGGCGAATTCCCAAGATTATTTAAAGTGATACATGAGGATCATCATGTTTCTGCGAAACTTGAGAAAACGCGCCTGGCGGCCAGAAAAACCGGGGCTACTGTGCTTCTGAAAGGCCCCGATACCGTGGTCGCCAGCTCCGATGGCCGCGCCTCGATTGCCGATAACGCGCCGCCCACACTCGCCACCGCCGGGTCCGGCGACGTTCTGGCCGGCATAATCGCCGGCCTGCTCGCCCAGGGCATGCCGGCCTTCGAGGCGGCGAGCGCCGCGGTTTGGCTGCATGGCGAGGCGGCCAACGAATTCGGCCCTGGTCTCATTGCGGAGGACTTGCCGGAGGCACTGCCGGCGGTCTACCGGCGCCTGTTGGCCGAGCCGCGGCCCGAACAAAGAACGGGCCCTTGAGTCCGCGAAAGTCGGCCCTATTTTTGTGATGCCGCGCGTTTCTACCGTGCTATAAGCCGCCGCCCGAAAGGCCGGCCATGGTGGCTTGCCCTGGCGGGCTGCGGTGCGTTAAGGCGTTGCGCGCTAAACCTTGCCGGATTGCGGCGCCAGGATCGTCCTGAATTTGCCCTTTGCGGGCGTGGCGGAATTGGTAGACGCGCGGGATTTAGGTTCCCGTGACGAAAGTCGTGGGGGTTCGAGTCCCTCCGCCCGCACCAAGCCGAGGGTTGAAATAAGTGTCGGGCGCGCGCGCGAACGCCCATCATTCCGACAAGTCCGGCGCAACGCGTTGCCAAGCAAAAGAAGTGTGAGCGATGCAAGTTACCGAAACGCTGTCCGAAGGCCTCAAGCGCGAATTCAAGGTGGTCGTGCCGGCCGCCGAACTCGACGCCAAGGTCAATGTACGGCTGGGCGAGTTGAAAGACCGTGTCCGCATCAACGGCTTCCGTCCCGGCAAGGTACCAGTCGCCCACCTCAAGCGCGTCTATGGGCGCTCGGCCATGGCCGAGGTGATCGAGGCGACGGTGCGCGACACCAGCAATCAGATCGTCACCGAGCGCGGCTACAAGCTCGCCGCCGATCCGAAGGTGACGCTGCCGACCGAGCAGGACGCGGTCGAGAAATTGATCTCGGGCGAGAGCGACCTCGACTACACCATGGCGGTCGAAATCGTGCCGCCGATCGAACTCACCGATTTCAAGACCATCAAGCTCACCAAGCTGACCAGCGAGGTGGCCGACGCCGAGGTGGACGAGGCGGTCACGCGCATCACCGAGCAGAACAAGCCTTATAGCGCCAAGGGCGAAGGCGAGAAGGCGGCCAAGGACGATCGCGTCGTCATTTCCTTCGCCGGCACCATCGACGGCCAGCCGTTCGAGGGCGGTACGGGCGACGATTCCGTTGTGCTGATCGGGTCGAACACTTTCATCCCCGGCTTCGAGGACCAGTTGATCGGCATCGCCACCGGCGAGACGCGCACGTTGAAGGTGAAGTTTCCCGAGCACTACCAGGCTGCAAATCTCGCCGGCAAGGACGCCGAATTCGTCGTCACCGCCAAGTCGATCGAAAGCCCTGGCAGCGTCACGGTCGACGACGACTTCGCCAAATCGCTCGGACTTGAATCGCTCGCCAAGCTGCGCGACGCGGTCAAGGAGCGCATCGGCCGCGATCATGTCGCGATGTCGCGGCAGAAGCTCAAGCGCGCGCTGCTCGACGAACTCGATGCGCGGCACAAGTTCGAGCCGCCGCCGTCTTTGGTCGAGGAGGAATTCGACCGGGTCTGGAAGTCGGTGCTCGGCGAAATGGAGAACGAGAAGAAGACCTTCGCCGACGAGAATACCACCGAGGAAAAGGCCAAGGCCGAATACCGCGCAATTGCCGAGCGGCGCGTGCGGCTCGGTCTGGTACTGGCCGAGATCGGCGAGAAAAACAAGATTGCGGTTACCGACGAGGAATTGAATCGGGCGGTGATGGAGCACGTTCGTCAATTCCCCGGTCAGGAGCAGCGGGTGTGGGATTACTACCGGCAGAACCCGCAGGCGCTCGCGTCCTTGCGCGCCCCGATCTACGAGGAAAAGGTCGTGGATTTCCTGGTCGAACTTGCCGGGGTGACCGAGAAAAAGGTCACGCGCGAAGAGCTCTTCAAGGAAGACGAATCGGCCGCGGCCTGATTCTGGCCGCGCCTTGCGGCGGGCGTATTTCGAAAATAGATCATCCGGACGCGGCGGTGGCGCTAAGCTACCCGCCGTGATTCGGGCGAAGGAGCGGAAATGAAAGATCCCGTCGATAACTATATGCAGAATCTGGTGCCCATGGTGGTCGAGCAGACCAACCGGGGCGAGCGTGCCTACGACATTTATTCGCGGCTGCTCAAAGAACGGATCATCTTCATCACCGGCCCGATCGAGGATCACGTGGCCACTTTGGTGGTGGCGCAGCTCCTGTTTCTCGAGGCGGAGAACCCGAAGAAGGAAGTCTCGATGTACATCAACTCGCCCGGCGGGGTGGTGACATCGGGCATGGCGATCTACGACACCATGCAGTTCGTCCGCCCGCCGGTGTCCACGCTCTGCTGCGGGCAGGCGGCGTCCATGGGGTCGCTGTTGCTCGCCGCCGGCGCCAAGGACATGCGCTTCGCGCTGCCGAACGCGCGTATCATGGTGCACCAGCCGTCGGGCGGGTTCCAGGGCCAGGCCACCGATATCATGGTGCACGCCCAGGAAATCCTGAACCTGAAGAAGCGGCTCAACGAAATCTACGTCAAGCATACCGGCCAGTCGCTCAAGAAAATCGAAGACGCGCTTGAGCGTGACTATTTTCTCACAGCCGAGGCGGCCAAGGACTTCGGCTTGGTCGACAAGGTAATTGAGCGGCGGCCGGAGGAAGTGCCTGCCAAACCCGCCTGATTTTCCCCTTTTTGGCGCCCGCCCGGTTGGCCGGTACCGCCGGATCCTGCTCTCGAAGTTCCACTTTCGCAGTGGCTGTTGAAGGGGCATTATCGTTAATAAATTCTTGATTATCACGCCGTTAGCATGCTTCGCTTAGGGTGTGGGAGAGTGGCAAGGGTCGCGGGCTGCCTGTTAGCAAAGCCCGCCGGGCCGGAGTTCCGGCGCGAAACTTGCTTCGTTTGGTGTGTCGCGTTCAAGCGAACGCGACTGCGGCAACCGCGACAAGTAAGAACGAGTGTGAGACGGAGAAGGGAATGAGCAAGGTCGGCGGCAGCGATTCCAAGAACACCCTCTACTGCTCGTTCTGCGGTAAGAGCCAGCACGAAGTGCGCAAACTCATCGCCGGCCCGACCGTGTTCATCTGCGATGAATGCGTCGAGCTGTGCATGGACATCATCCGCGAGGAAAACAAATCCTCGCTGGTCAAGTCGCGCGACGGCATTCCGACGCCGAAAGAAATCCGCAAGGTTCTCGACGACTACGTGATCGGTCAAGATCACGCCAAGAAGGTGCTCTCGGTCGCCGTCCACAATCACTACAAGCGGCTCAACCACCAGACCAAGCACAACGACGTCGAACTGGCGAAGTCGAACATCCTGCTGATCGGACCGACCGGCTCGGGCAAGACGCTGCTGGCGCAGACGCTGGCGCGCATTCTCGACGTGCCGTTCACGATGGCGGACGCCACTACGCTCACCGAAGCCGGTTACGTCGGCGAGGACGTGGAGAACATCATTCTCAAGCTACTGCAGTCGGCCGACTACAATGTCGAGCGCGCGCAGCGCGGTATCGTCTATATCGACGAAATCGACAAGATTTCACGCAAGTCCGACAACCCGTCGATCACCCGCGACGTGTCGGGCGAGGGCGTGCAACAGGCGCTCTTGAAGATCATGGAAGGCACCATCGCTTCGGTGCCCCCACAGGGCGGCCGCAAGCATCCGCAACAGGAATTCCTGCAGGTCGATACCACCAACATCCTGTTCGTCTGCGGCGGCGCTTTCTCCGGGCTGGATAAGATTATCTCGGCGCGCGGCCGCTCGACCTCGATCGGCTTCGGCGCCAAGGTGCTTGCGCCCGAAGACCGCAAGACCGGTGAAATCTTCCGCCAAGTCGAGCCCGAGGATTTGCTGAAGTACGGCCTGATCCCGGAATTCGTCGGCCGCTTGCCGGTCGTCGCCACGCTCGAAGACCTGGACGAGCCGTCGCTCAAACTCATCCTCACCCAGCCGAAGAACGCGCTGGTTAAGCAGTACCAGCGGCTGTTCGAGATGGAATCGATCGATCTCACGCTTGCCGAGGAGGCGCTCGGCGCCATCGCCCGCAAGGCGATTGAGCGCAAGACCGGCGCGCGCGGCCTGCGCTCCATCATGGAGAGCATCCTGCTCGACACCATGTTCGACCTCCCCAGTCTGGAAGGGGTCGAAGAGGTGGTGATCTCCAAGGAGGTCGTCGAGGGAACCGCTCGCCCGCTCTACATCTATGCCGACCGCAGTGACCGGACGGCCGAATCCGGCAGCGCTAGCGCTTGATCTTGCCGCCCTGGCGAGACGCGGAACCGCTTGTAGAATCGTGCTGATGGTGGCCTGCTAGGGGTATTGGGCCCGCTTTTACCGCAAAAGCGGGCCTTACTTGCGGACCCTGGACTGTCATCCTACGTATAGCGTTCGAAGCGAAGTCGCGTACGAAAGATCGTGTTTCCCGAGTGGGTGAGGGTTCGTATCCTTCCTGAAGGCGCGCCGGGTTCCTGCATCCCCCGACGCCTCCTTGCCCATCCTTTCCGGCACTGTTCGGCGATGCCGCATCAAGCGGGTCAACGGACAGGGGCACAACAAAAAGGACCACGTCAATGACCGCCAAACCACGACCTCAGCTGCAACCTGGCGAAACGCGGGCCTATCCCGTGTTGCCGCTGCGCGACATCGTGGTGTTCCCGCACATGATCGTCCCGCTCTTCGTCGGCCGAGAAAAGTCGATCAAGGCGCTGGAAGAAGTGATGCGCTCCGACACCTTTATCCTGCTGGCGACGCAGAAGAACGCCTCCGACGACGATCCGGCGACCGACTCAATCTTCGAGGTCGGTACGCTGGCGAGCGTGCTGCAGCTGCTCAAGCTGCCCGACGGCACCGTCAAGGTGCTGGTCGAGGGCGCCGAGCGCGCCAAGGTGCTCAAATACACCGACCGCAGCGACTACTACGAGGCCGATGCCACCGTGCTTGCCGACGACGTGGGCGAGCGCGTGGAGGCGGAAGCCATGGCGCGTTCGGTCGTCACCGAATTCGAGAACTATGTGAAGCTGAACAAAAAAGTCTCGCCCGAGGTCGTCGGCGTGGTTCAACAGATCGAGGATTACGCCAAGCTCGCCGATACCGTGGCCTCGCACCTTGCCGTCAAGATTCCGGACAAGCAGGAAATCCTCGAGACACCGGTCGTCACCCAGCGCCTGGAGAAGGTGCTCGGCCTGATGGAGAGCGAGATCTCGGTCCTGCAGGTGGAAAAGCGCATCCGTACCCGCGTCAAGCGGCAAATGGAGAAAACCCAGCGCGAGTACTACCTCAACGAACAGATGAAGGCGATCCAGAAGGAGCTCGGCGACGAAGAAGGTAAAGACGAGCTCGCCGAACTGGAAGAGAAGATCAAGAAGACGAAGCTCTCCAAGGAAGCCCGCGAGAAGGCCACGCACGAACTCAAGAAGCTGCGCCAGATGTCGCCGATGTCTGCCGAGGCAACGGTCGTGCGCAACTATCTCGACTGGCTGCTCTCGATTCCGTGGAGCAAGAAGAGCAAGGTCAAGAAGGATCTCATCGGCGCGGAGAAGATTCTCAACGACGACCACTATGGCCTGGAGAAGGTCAAGGAACGCATCGTCGAGTATCTCGCCGTGCAGCAGCGCGCCAACAAGCTGACCGGGCCGATTCTGTGCCTGGTCGGACCTCCGGGCGTGGGCAAAACCTCGCTCGGCAAGTCGATCGCCCGCGCCACGGGCCGCGAATTCGTGCGCGTGTCGCTCGGCGGCGTGCGTGACGAGGCCGAGATCCGCGGCCACCGGCGCACGTATATCGGTTCGATGCCTGGCAAGATCATCCAGTCGATGCGCAAGGCCAAGACCTCGAATCCGCTGTTCCTGCTTGACGAGGTGGACAAGATGGGCGCCGATTTCCGCGGCGATCCGTCGTCGGCTTTGCTTGAGGTGCTTGACCCCGAGCAGAACCACACCTTCAACGACCACTACCTGGAGGTCGACTACGACCTGTCCAACGTGATGTTCATCACCACGGCGAACACGCTCAATATCCCGCCGCCGCTGATGGACCGCATGGAGATCATTCGCATCGCCGGCTACACCGAGGACGAGAAGGTCGAGATCGCGCGCAAGCATCTGATCCCGGCGGCGGTCGCCAAGCATGGCCTAAGCGAAAAGGAATGGTCGATCGACGACGAGGGGCTGATGCTCATGATCCGCCGTTACACGCGGGAAGCGGGCGTGCGTAATCTCGAGCGCGAGCTGTCGACCCTGATCCGCAAGGCGGTGAAGGAGTTGATGACGTCGAAGAAGAAGGCGATTGCCGTCACCGCAGCGACCGTCGGCGATTATCTCGGCGTGCCGAAATATCGCTACGGCGAGATCGAAGCGGAGGATCTGGTCGGCATGGTCACCGGCCTGGCCTGGACCGATGTGGGTGGCGAACTGCTCACCATCGAAGGTGTGATGATGCCAGGCAAGGGCAAGATGACCGTCACCGGTAACCTGCGTGACGTGATGAAGGAGTCGATCTCGGCGGCGGCGTCTTACGTGCGCTCGCGCGCTGTCGCCTTCGGCATCGAGCCGCCGCTGTTCGACAAGCGCGACATCCACGTGCACGTGCCGGAAGGCGCGACGCCGAAGGATGGACCGTCGGCCGGCGTCGCTATGGTCACCGCGATCGTGTCGGTGATGACCGGCATCCCGGTGCGCCGCGATCTCGCCATGACCGGGGAGATCACGCTGCGCGGCCGCGTGCTGCCGATCGGCGGCCTGAAGGAGAAGCTCTTGGCGGCTTCGCGGGGCGGGATGAAGACCGTGCTGATCCCGGAGGAGAACGCCAAGGACCTGGTGGAAATCTCCGACTCGATCAAAAAGGGCCTGGAGATCATCCCGGTCACGCGCATGGACGAGGTGATCGCCCGCGCGCTGGTGCGCAAGCCCGAGCCGATTGAGTGGGACGAGGTAAGCGCCAAGCTCGCCGAAGCGGCTGCTGCCGAGAAGCCGGCGGTCGAGGACGACGGCTCCGGCCTGACCGCGCACTAGGCACTGGTATCGCCAATGAACAGGAAACGGCGCCGCAAGGCGCCGTTTTCGTTTCATGTGTATTGTCGGCGCGGCTATAGTGGGTGGGGCCGGGCGATTAGCTCAGTTGGTAGAGCGCCTCCTTTACACGGAGGATGTCGGCGGTTCGAGTCCGTCATCGCCCACCAGCCTTCGCTTGCTCTGCAAGCTAGGGGCCGGCTAGAGCACTTTCCACTTAGTGTGGAGCGTATCCGGCATTGCGGAAGTAGTTGGTACATTCCGAAGGCGAGAAGGCGTTAAGAAGAGCGGCAATTCGGTTCCAGAGGCTTTCGACGGAACGCTCGGCGGCTTTTCTGAGCAAGGCCTTGAGCTTGGCGAAGAGCTGCTCGATCGGATTAAAGTCAGGCGAATAGGGCGGCAGGTAGAGCAGTCTTGCACCGGCGGCTTCGATCGCTTCGCGCACGCCCGCCACCTTGTGAGCGCTGAGATTGTCGAGCACGACGATGTCGCCTGGCTTGAGACTGGGGCGAGGATTTGCTCGACATAGGCCAGGAAGGCGTTGCCGTTCATCGGACCGTCGATGACGCAGGGCGCGGTAAGCGCGCTCGAGCGTAAGCCCGCGACGAAGGTCGTGGTCTTCCAGTGGCCGTGCGGAACCTTGCCGACCAGCCGTTCACCGCGCGGCGCCCGGCCACGTAGGCGAGCCATGTTGGTACTGGTGCCGGTCTCGTCGATGAAGACCAGCCGCTCAGGGGCGAGTTCGGCCCGAGCCTGCGCCCAGGCGGCGCGCGCCGCCGCGACGTCAGGCCGGTCTTGCTCGGCCGCGCGCACGCTTTTTTTTGAAGCTGATGCCATGACGGTCGAAGAACCGCCAGACCGAGCCGAGCCCCGCCTTGTGCTCCCGCTCATCGAGCAGCCGGCGCTGGATTTCCTCCAGCGTCAGATCGGGCTCCCGCCGCACCAGCTCAAGCAGCCATTGTTCGTGGTGTTTGAGCGGCGACCGGCTCTGCCCCTTGTTCGATCTGGCCTCGACGCTGCCGGTCTCCCGCCACCGCTTCGCCCAGCGGATCGCCGTCGAATCTCCGATCACGAACTGGCGCGCGGCAGCCCGCGCCGCCACCCCGCTCTCGACCACCTGGATCACCCGAACCCGCAAGTCGTTCGAATAGCCCATCGCAGGCCTCCCTGATCAGAAGGCCACAAAATCTTATTCGCGGCTCGAAGGGAATCCCCTCGATTCACAGAAAGTGGAAACTGCTCTAGCCAAGCCATTTACAACGCTTCATCAAACGCAAAACAGCAGGCCAGGAGCCTAGCCAGCTCCCAGCCTGCCGGTATATTCCCCGGAGGGTCCGATCTGACCTACGTCAGACCGACTCTTTCAATTCCTTGGAAGCGCGGAAGGCGACCTTCTTGCTCGCCTTGATCTGGATCGCCTCGCCGGTCGCGGGATTGCGGCCCATGCGCGCGGCGCGTTTGCGAACCTGAAGAATGCCGAGGCCGCCGATGCGGATGCGCTCGCCCTTCTTCAGATGCTTGACGATATTACCGACGAAATCGCCGAGCACGGCTTCCGCCTGCTTCTTCGACATCTCATGGGATTCCGCGAGCGCCGCGGCGAGATGCTTCAAGGTGACGGTCGGCGGTGTCGGAGCTTTTCCAGGAACCATTGCCATTTTAGGGACCCTCCTCGTGAATCCGTGAGCTTGGCGGATCGCCAAACACCTCGCCCGCATAGACGATTCGGGGGCGGTCTGACCATCAATTCTTAGCGTGAAATAAGGCTTTTTCTCAATTTTCCGCAGCGGGCTGACGGTTGCCTTGACTATGGGGCGGGGTGCCTTTACCTCGTGCCCACGCCCGCGGGGGCGTAGCTCAGTTGGTTAGAGCGCTGCCCTGTCACGGCAGAGGCCGCGGGTTCGAGTCCCGTCGCTCCCGCCATCTTTTCAATGACTTAACGCCGGTTTCGGCGCCGTTTCCGCTGGCGCCAGGGCCTCAAGTTCATGCTCGTAGAAACCCCGATCCTCGGCCCCAAGGCCCTGTTCTTCGACGTATTCGGCACCCTCGTCGACTGGCGCTCCTCGGTCGCCCGGGAGGCCGAAAAAATACTTGTCCCCCTTGGGTATAACCTCGACTGGACAGCCTTCGCCGACGCCTGGCGGGGCGAATATCAGCCCGGGATGGAGGAGGTGCGCTCCGGTCGGCTGCCCTTCGCCAAGCTCGACGTGCTGCATCGGCGCAACCTTGTCCGTTTGCTGCCGCGCTTCGGTCTGGAGAACCTGTCCGACGAGGTGCTCGACGATTTGACACTGGTCTGGCACCGGCTCGATGCTTGGCCGGACGTGCCGGCGGCGCTGGCGCGGCTGAAAAAGAAGTTCTGGCTGGCGCCATGCTCGAACGGAAACATCTCGCTGATGGTCGATCTGGCGCGCCGCAACGACTTGCCGTGGGACGCGATCCTGGGATCGGAAGTCGCCGGCGACTTCAAGCCGAAACCAGTCGTCTATCTCGCCGCCTGTGCGGCCTTTGATCTGCCGCCGGGCGACTGCGTGATGGTTGCCGCGCATTCGAACGATCTCGCCGCCGCCGCCAAGCTCGGCTTGCGCACAGCGCACACCGCGCGGGTGAACGAGTACGGGCCGAACACGGGCGAGGACGGGCCCAGGGTGAAGGTCGATTACGCGGCGAAGAATCTGGCCGACCTCGCGGACAAGCTCGGCGTCTGAATCGTCAGCCCCGATACACCGGCGCCGGCATCGCGAAGAATTCCGCAAGGATGTGATAGACCATCACGTAGTTCTTCTGCTGGAAGCTCGCGTGCGAGATGCCGGCCATCACCGAGAATTGCTTGTCGGGGTTCGGCAGCTTCGCAAAGAACTTCAGCAAATCGTCCATCGACGCGATGCCGTCGTGCTGGCCGCGCATGATCAGCGTCGGCACGGTGATCTTTTCCGGGTCCACCACGGGCAGCCGCGAACACATGTCGACATAAGTGCCCGTCGGTACCGAATCGTCGAGCGCGACAACAGCGTCGGCGAAGGCCTCGATCACCCTACGCTCCGCGGTGTCGGGTTGGTCGCGGTCGAACACCGAATGAATGAACGCCTTGCTCATGGGCCGGCGATTCATCTTGCTAAACTCCGGCAATTTCTTGCGCCGCTCGGCAAGCGTCGGTGAGCCTTCGCCGGTCCACACCATGGCGTCAAGCGCGAGCCGCGCCACCATCTCCGGATGACGCTCGGCGAACATGGCCGCGCGCAGCGCGCCTGACGAAATCCCGTATGTCAGCAGCGGCCGCTTGCCGCGCAGCTTCTGGATATAAAGTGCCGCGGCATAACAATCGTCCGCGCCCTGTGAGATCGGCGCGTTGTTGTCGCGATCCTTGGTTGAGCGGCCATAGCCTTCCATGTCGACCGACCAGCAGTCGTAGCCGCGCCGCGCGAAGTGATCCATGGCCGAGGAGTCCGGCCGGCCGGGTACCTGCAGATCGAAGGTCGGCAGGCCGGCCATCGATGAGCCGTGCACGAACAAGATGGTGCCGATGCTTTTTGCCGGATCGCCGGCGCACTTTTCCCACATGAACAGCTTCACGCCGCCGTCTTTGCTGGTCCAATGCTCGGTGCCTGTGATCGGCTGGCTCATTTCATTCATCGCGTCGCTGTCCTGCTGCTGTGTTCAGTTGATCGGCTTGATATTGTTGGCCTTGATCACGCCCGCCCATTTGGCGATCTGGGCGTCCATGAAGGCCTTGAATTGCGGCGGCGTCATCGTCACCGGCTCGGCGCCTTGCTTTTCCCAAGCCGCCTTGATGTCCGGCCGCGACACGATCTTGGTGATTTCCTGGTTGAGCTTGTCGATGATCGGCTGTGGGGTACCGGCCGGCGCCATGAAGCCGACCCATAAGGTCGCCTGGAATCCCGGCACGCCGGCCTCCGCGATCGTCGGCACGTCCGGCAGGATCGGCGAGCGTTTATCGCCGCTGGTACCGAGCGCGCGGACTTTGCCGGCCTTGATCAACGGCGCCATGGTCGGGACGCTGTCGAACAGCATCTGGATCTGGCCGCTGAGGATGTCGGTGCGCATGCCGGTCGAACCCTTGTAGGGCACATGCACAATGTCGATGCCGGTGAGGTGCTTCAGCAGCTCGGCGGCCATGTGATAGTTCGAGCCGGGGCCGGACGACCCGAAATTGAGCGTGCCCGGCTTGGCGCGCGCCAGCGCCAGAAGCTCTTTTAGATTTTTCGCCGGCACGGACGGATTGACCACCAGCACCAGGTCGCTGTCGATCAGCGGCGCGATCGGAACCAAATCGTGCATCAGGTGATACGGCTTCTTGGTGTAGAGCGTCTCATTGACGGTCTGCGTGCCGGACGCCATCAGCAGCGTGTAGCCGTCGGGGGCGGCGGCCTTGGCGACGTAATCGGTGCCGATGGTGGTGCCGGCGCCGGGCTTGTTCTCCATCACGAAGGTCTGGTGCAACGACTTGCGCAACTCCTCCGCGATGGCGCGGGTGAAGACGTCGGTCGGTCCGCCGGCGCCGAACGGAACAATGATTCGCACCGGCCGTGACGGATAGTCGTCGGCCTTGCTGAGGGGTGCCCCGATAGTGGTGGCGGTCGCCAGGACAAGAAGGGCCGCAAAATGTTGCATCAGTGTCATGCGTATTTTCCGGGTCTTTGTGCGTCACGTCGCCCGCCGCGACTATCAAGTGGCGCTTGCGGGCCTGTCAATCGTGTCGAGACTTGGATACCGTCACAAAAGTACGTGTGTTTGTGGTTGTTTCACCATTGTCGTCTTGCACCTCTTTGTGCGCTGCGCTAAGCCTCAGCCGCTCCCGTCCTTGAGGCTATTCCAACCATGGCAAGGGCTTTTTTGTGCGGGGCTGCGGCGCTGTTCCGAGCCGCCGAACGGTCCAGGCGGGCGAATTCCTGGGATGGGGCTCGGGGCTGCACGGCTTGAGGTCGCCATGAGCGCATTGCTGCTGGATTATCTTCCACTGGTGATTTTTGTCGCGGTCTCGCTCGTGATCGGGCTGGTGCTGCTGATCGCGCCGTTCATCGTCGCCTACAAACAGCCGGATCCGGAAAAACTATCGGCCTACGAATGCGGCTTCAACGCCTTTGACGACGCGCGCATGAAATTCGACGTGCGCTTCTACCTGGTCGCCATCCTGTTCATCATTTTCGATCTCGAGGTGACCTTCCTGTTCCCTTGGGCCGTGGTATTCCACAAAGTCGGCGCCTACGGCTTTTGGGCGATGATGATCTTCCTTGGCGTCCTCACCATCGGCTTCATATATGAATGGAAGAAGGGGGCGCTGGAATGGGATTGATTCCATGACGCTCGTCGCACCCGTCCCGAAGGGAATTCTCGACCCGCGCACCGGCAAACCGGTCGGCGCCGACGATCAATTTTTCGTCGGCGTCAACAATGAACTTGCCGACAAGGGGTTTCTGGTCGCGGCCGTCGACGACCTGATCACCTGGGCGCGCACCGGCTCGCTAATGTGGATGACGTTCGGGCTCGCCTGCTGCGCGGTCGAAATGATGCACATGGCGATGGCGCGCTACGACGGCGAGCGTTTCGGCTTCGCGCCGCGCGGCTCACCGCGCCAGTCCGACGTGATGATCGTCGCCGGCACGCTCACCAACAAAATGGCGCCGGCGATGCGCAAGGTTTACGACCAGATGCCGGAGCCGCGCTACGTCATCTCGATGGGCTCGTGCGCCAACGGCGGTGGCTACTACCATTATTCTTACTCGGTGGTGCGCGGCTGCGACCGTGTCGTGCCGGTCGACATTTATGTGCCGGGCTGTCCGCCGACTGCCGAGGCGCTGCTGTATGGCGTGATGCTGCTGCAAAAGAAAATCCGCCGCACCGGCACGATCGAACGTTGAGCGGGGTCTTCGAATGGACGAAATGCTCGAGACGCTTGGCGCGACGATCAAGAATGCGCTTCCAGCGTCGGTCACCGGCTACGTGGTCGTTTATGGCGAGCTCACGGTAACGGCGAAATCCGCCGACATGGTCAAGGTCGCGACCTTCCTGCGCGACGACGCGGCCTGCCAGTTCATCAGCATCATCGACGGCACCGCGGTCGATTGGCCGAACCGCGAGCAGCGTTTCGACGTGGTCTATCATCTGCTCTCGCCGCGGCTCAACCAGCGTATTCGTCTGAAGACCATGACCGACGAGGTGACGCCGGTGCCGTCGCTGATCGACGTATTCCGCGGCGCCGATTGGTACGAGCGCGAGGCATTCGATCTCTACGGCGTGCTGTTCACAGGCCATCCGGACATGCGGCGCATTCTCACCGATTACGGCTTCGAGGGTCATCCGCTGCGCAAGGATTTCCCGCTCACCGGCTTTGTCGAGGTGCGTTACGACGACGAGCAGAAGCGCGTGGTCTACGACAAGGTGAGGCTGGCGCAGGAATTCCGGACTTTCGATTTTCTGTCGCCGTGGGAAGGCACCGACTACGTGCTGCCGGGCGACGAGAAGGCGAAGGGCAAGGGCAAGGGGTCGTGAACTAAAATGGCGGAAACCGCGCTACGCAACTTCACCATCAATTTCGGGCCGCAGCATCCAGCCGCGCACGGTGTGCTGCGCTTGGTGCTGGAACTCGACGGCGAGGTCGTCGAGCGCGTCGACCCGCATATCGGCCTGCTACACCGCGGCACCGAGAAGCTGATCGAATACAAGACCTATATGCAGGCGGTGCCCTATTTCGACCGGCTTGACTACGTCGCGCCGATGAATCAGGAGCACGCCTTCTGCCTGGCGGCGGAAAAGCTGCTGGGCATCCAGTTGCCCAAGCGCGGTCAGCTTATTCGCGTGCTGTTTTCCGAAATCGGGCGGCTGCTCTCGCACATCCTCAACATCACCACGCAGGCGCTGGACGTCGGCGCGCTGACGCCGCCGCTGTGGGGCTTCGAAGAGCGCGAAAAGCTGATGGGGTTCTACGAGCGCGCCTCGGGCGCGCGCATGCACGCGGCCTATTTCCGCGTCGGCGGTGTGCATCAGGACATTCCGAACAAGCTGATCGACGATATCGAGGCTTTCTGCGATCCATATTTGAAGTTCTGCGACGACCTCGAAGGCCTGCTCACCGAAAACCGTATCTTCAAGCAGCGCACCGTCGACATCGGCGTGGTCAGGCTCGAGCAGGCCTGGAATCGCGCCTTCACCGGCGTGATGGTGCGCGGCTCGGGCGCTGCCTGGGATCTGCGCAAGGCGCAGCCCTATGAGTGCTACGCCGAGATGGATTTCGACATCCCGATTGGCAAGCACGGCGACAGCTACGACCGTTATTGCGTGCGCGTCGAGGAAATGCGTCAGTCGGTCAAGATCATGCGGCAGTGCTGTGAGAAGCTGCGCAGCCCCGAGGGCCAAGGCCGCGTTTCGGTCGACGACGGCAAGATCGTGCCGCCCAGGCGGGCCGACATGAAGCGCTCGATGGAAGCGCTGATCCAGCACTTCAAACTCTATACCGAGGGCTTTCACGTTCCGGCCGGCGAGGTCTATGCCGCGGTCGAGGCGCCCAAGGGCGAGTTCGGCGTCTATCTCGTCTCCGACGGCACCAACAAACCGTACAAGTGCAAGATCCGCGCGCCGGGCTTTGCGCATTTGAGCGCGATGGACTTCATGTGCCGCGGTCACATGCTGGCCGACGTATCCTGCATCATGGGCACGCTCGACATCGTGTTCGGGGAGATCGACCGATGAGCGTTCGCCGCCTCGCTCCACCCGAATTGCAGCCGAAGGGCTTTGCCTTCAACGCCGAGAATCTCGCCTGGGCCAAGCAGCAGATGGCCAAGTATCCGGAAGGGCGCCAGCAATCGACGATCATTCCGTTGCTGTGGCGCGCGCAGGCGCAGGCCGGCGGCTGGCTGCCGGAAGCCGCCATCCGTCACGTCACCGAATTGCTCGGCATGGCGCATATCCGCGGGCTGGAAGTCGCCACGTTCTATACGATGTTCAATCTGTCGCCGGTCGGAAAGGTGCACGTGCAATTGTGCGGCACCACGCCGTGCCGGCTGCGCGGGGCCGACGATTTGGAAAAGGTCTGCCGCAAGCGCATCGGCGACCAGGGTGAAATCAGCAAGGACGGCAAGTTCTCCTGGGTCGAGGTCGAGTGCCTCGGCGCCTGCGTGAACGCGCCGATGGTGCAGATCGGCTCCGACTACTACGAGGACCTGACGCCGGAAAACTTCGGCCAGATTCTCGACCAGTTCGCCGCCGGCAAGACGCCGAAGCCCGGCCCGCAAATCGACCGCCAACTGTCCGAACCGATCGGTGGCGCCAGCACGCTCACCGACAAATCGATCTACGCGGCACGTTCACGGGAATCATAACGAATGCTCGCTGACAAGGACCGCATCTTTCTCAATCTCTATGGCCGCCATGACTGGGGCCTCAAAGGTGCGCGGGCGCGCGGCGCCTGGGACGGCACCAAGGCGATTCTGGAGAAAGGCCGCGAGGCCATCGTCAACGACGTCAAGGCCTCAGGCTTACGCGGCCGCGGCGGCGCCGGCTTCCCGACCGGACTGAAATGGTCGTTCATGCCCAAGACGCTGGGCGAGCGGCCGCATTACCTCGTGGTCAACGCCGACAAATCCGAGCCCGGCACCTGCAAAGACCGCGAGATCATGCGGCACGATCCGCATCTCTTGGTTGAGGGCTGTCTGATCGCCGGCTGCGCCATGGCCGCGCATACCGGCTACATCTATGTTCGCGGCGAATTCATTAGAGAGCGGGAAAGACTGCAGGCGGCGATCGACGAGGCCTACGCGGCCAAATTGATCGGCAAGAACAATGTGCATGGCTGGGACTTCGACCTCTACGTCCACCACGGCGCCGGCGCCTATATCTGCGGCGAAGAAACCGCGCTCTTAGAAAGCCTGGAAGGCAAAAAGGGCCAGCCACGGCTCAAGCCGCCGTTCCCGGCGAACGTCGGCCTCTACGGCTGCCCGACCACCGTGCAGAACGTCGAGTCGATCGCGCAGGTGCCCGACATCATGCGCCGGGGCGCCGCCTGGTTCGCCGGCATCGGCCGGCCGAACAATACCGGCACCAAGCTGTTCTGCATTTCCGGCCACGTGATGAAGCCGTGCAATGTGGAAGAGGCCATGGGCATTCCGCTGCGCGAACTCCTGGACAAGCACGCCGGCGGCGTGCGCGGCGGCTGGAATAATCTGCTCGCGGTGATCCCGGGCGGCTCGTCGATGCCGCTGGTGCCGGCGGGCGCCGATCAGGCCGACACGCTGCTGATGGATTTCGACGGCTGCCGCGACAAGAAGTCGGCGCTCGGCACTGCGGCCGTGATCGTTATGGACAAGTCCACCGACATCATCCGCGCGATGGCGCGCATCTCCTATTTCTACAAGCACGAGAGCTGCGGTCAATGCACGCCGTGCCGCGAAGGCATGGGCTGGATGTGGCGCGTGCTCACCCGCATGGCGGAAGGCCGCGCGCAAAAGCGCGAGATCGACATGCTGATGGAAGTCACGACCCAGATCGAAGGCCACACCATTTGCGCTTTCGGTGACGGCGCGGCCTGGCCGGTGCAGGGCTTGCTGCGGCATTTCCGTCCCGAGATCGAGCGGCGCATCGATGAATACACGCGCAATGCCGACGCCCACGGCGCGGTGCGCGAGGCGGCGGAGTAGAGACATGCAACAGCCGCCCAATACCCATCTGGCCCAACTGAACATCGGCCGTATCCACTACGAGATCGACGATCCGCGCATGGCGAACTTCACCAACAACCTCGCACTGGTGAACGGATTGGCCGAGCGCACGCCTGGCTTCGTCTGGCGCTTCATTGACGACAGCGGCAACTCGACCAGCACGCGGCCTTATGCCGATCCGCGCATCGCCATCAATATGTCGGTCTGGGAAAACGTCGCCGCGCTCGAGCGCTTCGTCTATCAGACCATCCACAAGCGCTTCTACGGCCGCCGCGCCGAATGGTTCGAACACTTTGCCGAGGCCTATTTCGTGATGTGGTGGGTGCCCGCCGGTCACCGGCCAAGCGTCGAGGAGGCGGTCGCGCGGCTCGATCACCTTAAGCAGCACGGCCCCAACGACTACGCCTTCGATTGGGCAAGCGCGTCGGCGCAACTCTGGAAAACGGCGCGTTGCGCGCCGGATGAGCACGCTGCATGACCAAACTCATCGTTGACGGCAAAGAGATCGACGTTCCGGGCGAGTACACGCTGCTCCAGGCTTGCGAAGCCGCGGGCGCTGAAATCCCGCGTTTCTGTTTCCACGAGCGGCTGTCGATCGCCGGCAATTGCCGCATGTGCCTGATCGAAGTGCAGGGTATCCCCAAGCCGCAGGCCTCCTGCGCCATGGGCGTGAAGGACCTGGCGCCTAACAAGGACGGCGCGCCCAAGCAGCTCTTCACCAAGACGCCGATGGTCAAGAAGGCGCGCGAAGGCGTGATGGAATTCCTGCTGATCAACCATCCGCTCGATTGCCCGATCTGCGATCAGGGCGGCGAATGCGACCTGCAGGACCAGGCCATGGCCTATGGCGTGGATTCGAGCCGCTACGCCGAGAACAAGCGCGCGGTCGAGAACAAATATATCGGTGCGCTGGTCAAGACCATCATGACGCGCTGCATCCACTGCACGCGCTGCATCCGCTTCACCACCGAGGTCGCGGGTGTACCGGAACTCGGCGCCATCGGCCGCGGCGAGGACATGGAGATCACCACCTATCTCGAGCAGGCGATGACCTCGGAGCTGCAAAGCAACGTCGTCGATCTCTGCCCGGTCGGCGCGCTCACCTCCAAGCCCTATGCATTCGCGGCGCGGCCGTGGGAACTCAACAAGACGCAGTCGGTCGACGTCATGGATGCGCTCGGCTCGGCGATCCGCATCGACACGCGCGGTCGCGAAGTGATGCGCATCCTGCCGCGCACCAATGACGACGTGAACGAGGAGTGGATTTCCGACAAGACCCGCCACGTGGTGGATGGCCTGCGCACGCAGCGGCTCGATCAGCCTTATGTGCGCGAGAATGGCCGCTTGCGGGCGGCTTCCTGGAAGGAAGCCTTCGCCGCCATCGCCGGCAAGGTGAAGACGGCGGGCGGAAAGCGCATCGGCGCCATCGTCGGCGATCTCGCGGGCGCCGAAGAAATGTACGCGCTCAAGGAACTGATGAGCCGCCTGGGCAGCGTCAATATCGACGCGCGGCAGGACGGCGTGGTGCTCGACCCGGCCTTGGGCCGCGCCAGCTATCTATTCAATGCGACCATTGCCGGCATTGAGAAGGCCGACGCGCTGCTAATTGTCGGCTCCAATCCGCGGCGCGAGGCGGCGGTGCTCAACGCCCGCATCCGCAAGCGCTGGCGCGCCGGCAATTTCCCGATCGGGCTGATCGGCGAAAAGGCCGATCTGACTTATCAATACGATTATCTCGGCGCGGGAGCGGAGAGTCTTGCCAATCTCGGCAAGAGCAAATTCGCCGAAGCGCTGAAGGCGGCCGAACGTCCGCTCATTCTGATTGGCGCCGGCGCCTTAGCCCGCCCGGACGGAGCCGCTATCGCCGCGCTCGCCGCCAAGGCGGCGATCGAGTTCGGCGCGATCAAGGAGGGCTGGAACGGTTATTCGGTCTTGCATAGCGCCGCGTCCCGCGTGGCTGCCCTCGACCTCGGCCTTGTGCCCGGCGCCGGCGGTCTTGATGCGGCGAAAATGGCTGAGGGCGGCATCGACGTGCTGTTTCTGCTCGGCGCCGACGAGATTGAGGTCTCGCCCGGGCCGTGCGTGGTCTATATCGGCACGCATGGCGACCGCGGCGCCCATCGCGCCGACGTGATCCTGCCCGGCGCCGCCTATCCGGAAAAATCCGCGCTCTACGTCAACACCGAAGGCCGCGTGCAAATGGCCAGCCGCGCCGCGTTCCCGCCTGGGGATGCGCGCGAGGATTGGGCGATCCTGCGCGCGTTGTCCGGCGCGCTCGACAAGACGCTGCCCTACGATTCATTGCAGCAATTGCGTCAGGTGCTGTTCGCAACGTATCCGCATCTCATGCGTCTCGACCAGATCGCGGCCGGCGATGCCGCCGATATCCAGAAGCTCGCCAAGTTCGCAGGCAGTGCCGATAAAGCGCCGCTCGGCTCATCGGTTGGCGACTTCTACCTCACCAATCCGATCGCGCGCGCCTCCGCGACCATGGCCGAGTGTTCGGCTTTGGCCAACGCGGCGACCAAGAATATGACGGCGGCGGAGTAGGACCATGGACCTCGTCGAATTCTTCTGGACCTATCTCTGGCCTTTCATCATCATCCTGGCGGAATGCGTGCTGCTGCTTGTGTGCCTGCTGGTCGTTGTCGCCTATGTGATTTACGCCGACCGCAAGATCTGGGCGGCGGTCCAGCTGCGGCGCGGTCCCAACATGGTCGGGCCCTGGGGCCTGTTCCAGTCCTTCGCCGATATGCTCAAATTCGCGCTCAAGGAGCCGACCATTCCGGCCGGCGCCAACAAGGGTGTGTTCTTGCTGGCGCCGCTGGTCTCCACCGTGCTGGCGCTCGCCGCCTGGGCGGTGATCCCTGTCAATGTTGGCTGGGCGATCGCCGACATCAATGTCGGCGTCTTGTACATCTTCGCCATCTCCTCGTTGATGGTCTACGGCATCATTATGGCCGGCTGGGCGTCGAATTCAAAATACCCCTTCCTATCGGCGCTGCGCGCAGCGGCGCAGATGGTGTCCTACGAGGTTTCTATCGGCTTCGTCATCATCACCGTGCTGTTGTGCGCGGGCTCGCTCAATCTGACGACCATCGTCACGGCGCAGCAGAGCGGTATCGCGAACATGATCGGTCTGCCGTGGCTCGGCTTCCTGAACTGGTACTGGCTGCCGCTGTTCCCGATGTTCATCATCTTCTTCGTCTCGGCGCTGGCCGAGACCAACCGGCCGCCGTTCGATCTGGCCGAAGCTGAATCGGAACTGGTCGCCGGTTTCATGGTCGAGTACGGCTCCACGCCCTACGTGCTGTTCATGCTCGGCGAATATGTGGCGATCTGCACCATGTGCGCCATGGGCACCATTTTCTTCCTGGGCGGCTGGCTGCCGCCGATCGCCGTGCCGCCGTTCACCTGGGTGCCGGGCGTGATCTGGTTCATGCTCAAGGCGTCGATGCTGTTCTTCATGTTCGCGATGGTGAAGTCGATCGTGCCGCGCTACCGCTACGACCAGCTGATGCGGCTCGGCTGGAAGGTGTTTCTGCCGCTGTCGCTGGCCATGGTGGTGATCGTCGCCTTCGTGCTCCAGTACGGCGCGCTGGCAATGCCAAAGTGAGGATGCGATGAGATTGGACCGCGCAGCCAAAGGCCTGTTTTTGTGGGAGTTCGTGACCGCGACGGTCCTCGGCTTGCGTTACTTCTTCGGGCCAAAGGCGACGCTCGACTATCCGCATGAGAAGGGGCCGATCTCGCCGCGCTTCCGCGGCGAGCACGCGCAGCGCCGCTATCCCAACGGCGAGGAACGCTGCATCGCCTGCAAACTGTGCGAGGCGATCTGCCCGGCGCAGGCGATCACCATCGAAGCGGGGCCGCGCCGCAACGACGGCACGCGGCGCACCACGCGCTACGACATCGACATGGTCAAATGCATCTATTGCGGGCTGTGCCAGGAAGCCTGCCCGGTCGACGCCATCGTCGAGGGGCCGAATTTCGAATTCGCGACGGAAACGCGCGAAGAACTCTACTACGACAAGGAGCGGCTGCTCGCGAATGGCGACCGCTGGGAGCGCGAGATCGCCAAAAATCAGGCGCTCGACGCGCCCTATAGGTGAGATGATGATCGTTGCCGCCCTGTTCTTCTATTTGTTTGCCGGCATCTGCGTGGCGAGCGCCTTCATGGTGATCGCCGCGAGGAACCCGGTGCATTCCGTGCTTTATCTGATCCTGGCCTTCGTCAACGCGGCGGGCCTGTTCGTGATGCTCGGCGCCGAATTCCTCGCCATGATCCTGATCGTGGTCTATGTCGGCGCGGTCGCCGTGCTGTTCCTGTTCGTCGTCATGATGCTCGACGTCGATTTCGCCGAGCTCAAGCAGGGCGTGCTGCAATACCTGCCGATCGGCTTTTTGATCGGCGGCATCTTCCTCTTCGAATTGCTGGCCGTGGTTTTCGCCTGGACCATCGGCCCCGGTGTGCCGCGTGCTATCACCGCGCCGATTGCGGCGAAAACGTCGAATGTCGAGGTGATCGGCCTCGTGCTCTACACCCGCTACGTCTATTTCTTCGAGGCCGCCGGCATGATCCTGCTGATCGCTATGATCGGCGCCATTGTGCTGACGCTGCAGCACCGCGTGCGCGTGCGCCGCCAGAACATCCTCGCGCAGAACGCGCGCACGCCGGCAACGGCGATGGAAGTCCTCAAGGTGCGGACGGGGCAGGGCCTGGGGAGCAACACATGACCATCGGGCTCGGACATTATCTCTCGGTTGCCGCTATCCTGTTCACGTTCGGGGTTTTCGGCATCTTCCTCAACCGCAAGAACGTGATCATCATCCTGATGTCGATCGAGCTGATCCTGCTGGCGGTCAACATCAACCTGGTCGCCTTCTCCAGCCATATTGGCGACATCGTCGGGCAGATCTACGCGCTCTTGGTGCTCACGGTCGCGGCGGCGGAAGCCGCCATCGGGCTCGCCATCCTCGTCGTCTATTTCCGCAACCGCGGTTCGATCGCGGTCGAAGACATCAATCTGATGAAGGGCTGAGCAGCTAAGATGTATCAGGCAATCGTCTTCCTACCGCTGCTCGGCGCGATACTGGCCGGAGTGATCGCGCTGGTAGGCGCGCGGGCGCGCTGCCCCGGCGAGGGTCCGCCGCCGGGTCCGGAGGAGGGCGCTGTCGCATCCGCTCACGGCACACACGCGACGCATGCCCACGATGCTCATGACGCCCATGATGGTCACGATGCCCATGGCGGCGGGCCGGCCGCCGCGGGGTCGCGCTCGGCCGAACTGATCACCACCACGCTGCTGCTGATCTCCATGATCCTGTCATGGATCGCCTTCGTGCAGGTCGGCTTCGGCCATCACGATGAGCACGTGCCGGTGTTCACCTGGATTCTGTCAGCGGACCTGAAGATCGACTGGGCGCTGCGTATCGATACGCTCACCGCGGTAATGCTGGTGGTGGTGAACACGATATCGGCTTTCGTGCACGTCTATTCGATCGGCTACATGGCCGAGGACCCGTACCGGCCGCGCTTCTTCGCCTATCTGTCGCTGTTCACCTTCTTCATGCTGATGCTAGTGACCGCCGACAACCTGGTGCAGATGTTCTTCGGCTGGGAAGGCGTCGGTCTGTCGAGCTACCTCCTGATCGGCTTCTGGTATCACAAGCCGGAAGCCAACGCGGCGGCGATCAAGGCCTTCGTCGTCAACCGCGTCGGCGATTTCGGCTTCGCGCTCGGCATCTTCGCGCTGTTTGCGATGGTCGGCGCGGTCGATCTCGGCACCATCTTTGCGCAGGCGCCGTCGCTGGTCGGCAAGACCATTCCGTTGTTCGGCTGGCATCCCAACGCGCTCACGCTGATCTGCCTGCTGCTGTTCATGGGCGCCATGGGCAAGTCGGCGCAATTCGGGCTGCACACCTGGCTGCCCGACGCCATGGAAGGCCCGACGCCGGTCTCCGCGCTGATCCACGCCGCCACCATGGTGACCGCCGGCGTGTTCATGGTGGCGCGGCTGTCGCCGCTGTTCGAGCTGGCGCCGACCGCGCAAAGCTTCGTCATTTTCATCGGCGCCACCACGGCGATCTTCGCCGCGACTGTCGGCCTGGTGCAAAACGACATCAAGCGCGTCATCGCCTATTCGACCTGTTCGCAGCTCGGCTACATGTTCGTCGCCATGGGCAGCGGCGCCTATTCGATCGGTATGTTCCACCTGTTCACACACGCGTTCTTCAAGGCGCTGCTGTTCCTCGGCTCCGGCTCGGTGATCCTCGCCATGCATCACGAGCAGGACATGCGGCATATGGGCGGGCTCAAGGACCGCATCCCGTACACCTATATCGTGATGATTATCGGTACCCTGGCGCTGACCGGGTTCCCGCTCACCGCTGGCTATTTCTCGAAGGACGCCATTATCGAAGCGGTCTTTGTCGCCAAGAGTCCGATGGCGCTGTACGGCTTCATCTGCACGGTCGGCGCCGCGCTCCTCACCTCATTCTATTCATGGCGGCTGATCTTCAAGACCTTCCACGGCGAGCCGCACGACCGGCAGCACTGGAAGGACGCGCACGAAAGCCCGATGGTGATGCTGATTCCGCTCGGCTTCCTGGCGGCAGGCTCTGTGCTCGCCGGTTTCCCGTTCAAGGAGATCTTTGCCGGTCACGGCGTGGAGGACTTCTTCCGCGAGTCTCTGGCCTTCGCCAAAACCAACACCGTGCTCGAAGACATGCACCACATCCCGTTGCAGATCGGCTTGCTGCCGACCGTGATGATGGCGATCGGTTTCGTCGTCGCCTGGTACTTCTACATCCGCCGGCCGGACATCCCGGTCGAACTCGCGCGCACGCAGGAGCCGCTCTACAGGTTCCTGCTCAACAAGTGGTACTTCGATGAGCTTTACGAATTCATCTTCGTCCGCCCCTTGAAGTGGCTCGGGCGCGGCTTGTGGAAGGGCGGCGACGGCTGGTTGATCGATGGCTTCGGCCCCGACGGCGTCTCCGCCCGTGTGCTCGACGTCACCCGCAACGTGATGCGGCTGCAGACCGGCTATCTCTATCACTACGCCTTCGCCATGCTGATCGGCGCGGCGGCTTTCATCACCTGGTTCATGTTCTCGGTGCACTAGCATGATGCCGAAAAGGGTAGACCGGTTTTCGGAAGAGATCATGCGCAGGAAAATGCTATGAATTGGCCGATCCTCTCAGTCGTCACGTTCCTGCCGGTGCTCGGCGCGCTGCTCGTCCTGCTGCTGGCGCGCGGCAACGGGCCGATCGCCAAGGGCACCGCGCGCTGGATCGCGCTGTGGACGACGCTGGTCACCTTCGCCATTTCGCTGGTGATGGTGTGGCGCTTCGACGCGACCTCGCCGGAATTCCAATTCGTCGAAAAGCATCCCTGGCTCGGCCTTGCCTCCTATCACATGGGCGTCGACGGTATTTCGCTGCCGTTCGTGATTCTGACCACCGCGCTGATGCCGATCTGCATCCTGGCGAGCTGGACCTCGATCCAGAAGCGGGTGAAGGAATACATGGTTGCGTTCCTGATTCTGGAAACGCTGATGATCGGCACCTTCTCGGCGCTCGATCTGGTGCTGTTCTATCTGTTCTTCGAAGGCGGCTTGATCCCGATGTTCCTGATCATCGGCGTCTGGGGCGGACCGCGCCGGGTCTATGCCAGCTTCAAATTCTTCCTCTATACGCTGCTCGGCTCGGTGCTGATGCTGCTCGCCATCATGGCGATGTATTGGGATGCCGGCACCACCGACATTCCGGCGCTGCTGCGGCACGGCTTCCCGTTGGCCATGCAGAAATGGGCGTGGCTCGCGTTCTTCGCCTCGTTCGCGGTCAAGCTGCCGATGTGGCCGGTGCACACCTGGCTGCCGGACGCGCATGTGGAAGCGCCGACCGCCGGCTCCGTCATCCTCGCCGCTATCCTCTTGAAGATGGGCGGGTACGGATTCCTGCGGTTCTCGCTGCCGATGTTCCCGGTGGCGAGCCACGATTTCGCGCCGCTGATCTTCACGCTGTCGGTGGTCGCCATCATCTACACTTCGCTGGTCGCGTTGATGCAAGAGGACGTGAAGAAGCTGATCGCCTATTCCTCGGTCGCGCACATGGGCTTTGTGACCATGGGGATTTTCGCGCTGACCGCGCAGGGCATCGCCGGCGGCATTTTCCAGATGATCTCGCACGGCATCGTCTCCGGCGCGCTATTCCTTTGTGTCGGCGTCGTCTACGACCGCATGCATACCCGCGAGATCGCTTTCTACGGCGGCTTGGTCAACCGCATGCCGGTGTTCGCCTTCGTGTTCATGGTTTTCACGCTGGCCAATGTCGGGCTGCCGGGCACTTCCAGCTTCGTCGGCGAATTCCTGTCGCTGATCGGCACCTTCAAGGCCAACAACGCGGTGGCGACCTTCGCCACGCTCGGCGTTATCCTGTCGGCGGCCTATGCGCTGTGGCTCTACCGCAAGATGATCTTCGGCACCCTCAAGCCGGCGTTGGTCGGCATCAAGGACATGGGCTGGCGGGAGATATTGATCTTCACGCCGCTGGTGGCGCTCACCATCCTGTTCGGGGTGGCGCCGAAGCCGGTGCTCGATATGTCGGCGGCCTCGGTCGTCCAACTGCTCGACAATTACAAGCACGCCTTGGCCGCGGCCAATGTGCCGGTAAAAGACGCAATGACGGGCTCCGTCTCGATCACGATGGAGCGGGCCGAGATGATCCCAGTGAGCGCCGCCCGATGAACCAGTTCATGCAGATACAGGGGCTCATGCCGTTGCTGCCGGAAGCCATACTGGCGATCGGCGCCATGGTGATGCTGATGGCCGGTGTGATCGCGTTTCAGAGCGAGCGCAGTTCGCGGATCGTAAACGGCTTCTGCATCGCGATCCTGGCGCTCGCAGCTTTCGCGGTAGTGATGATGCCGCCCGGCCGCACCGAGTTGTTCGGCGGTAGCCTGGTGGTCGATGACTATGCGCGCTTCCTCAAGCTGCTGGCGCTCGCAGGCTCCAGCGGCGCGCTGATGCTGTCGATCAACTGGCTTACCGTCGAGAACCAGCAGAAATTCGAATATGGCGTGCTGTTCCTGCTGTCGACGCTCGGCATGATGCTGCTGATTTCCGCCAACGATCTGATCGCGCTCTATCTCGGGCTCGAGATGATGAGCCTGCCGCTTTACGTGGTGGCCGCCTCGAACCGCGATAACGTGAAGTCGACCGAAGCCGGATTGAAGTATTTCGTGCTCGGCGCGCTGTCGTCCGGCATGCTGCTTTACGGCGCGTCGCTGATCTATGGCTTCACCGGCACCATCAGCTTCGCCGGCATCGCCAAGGCGACGCAAGTGGGCGCCAATCTCGGGCTGATTTTCGGCCTGGTGTTCATGTTCGTCGGCTTCTGCTTCAAGATCTCGGCGGTGCCGTTCCACATGTGGACGCCCGACGTTTATGAAGGCGCGCCGACGCCGGTGACCGCCTTCTTCGCCGCCGCGCCGAAAGTCGCCGGCATCGCCATCTTCGTGCGTGCGACCACGGTCGCGTTCCCCGGCATCACGCACGAATGGCAGCAGATCGTGGTGTTCGTCTCGATCGCCTCGATGGCGCTCGGCGCCTTCGCCGCCATCGGCCAGCGCAATATCAAGCGGCTGATGGCCTATTCCTCGATCGGCCACATGGGCTATGCACTGGTAGGATTGGCCGCCGGCACGGTCGAGGGCGTGCAGGGCGTGCTCATCTACATGTCGATCTATGTGGCGATGACGCTCGGCGTGTTCGCGGTGATCCTCGCCATGCGGCGCGACGGCAAGTTCGTCGAGACCATCGGCGATCTCGCGGGCCTTGCCCGCACTAGTCCGGCGATGGCGTTCTTCCTGGCGATGCTGTTGTTCTCGCTCGCCGGCATTCCGCCGCTCGCCGGTTTCTTCGCGAAATTCTACGTTTTCCTCGCTGCCATCAAGGCCGGGCTCTACACGCTCGCGGTGATCGGCGTGCTGACCAGCGTGGTGGGCGCCTTCTACTATCTGACCATCATCAAGATCATGTACTTCGACGAGCCGGTGAAGGGATTTGCGCGGATGCCAGGCCTATTGGCGCTCGTGCTCTGCGCCTCCGGGCTGATCAATATGCTGTTCTTCGCCTATCCCGCGCCGCTTCTAGGCGCTGCGAGCGCGGCGGCGAAATCGCTCTTTTGACGCGCGATCCCGGAAAGTGGGAACCGGCTTTCGGTCAAGATTGCGCGCAAACAAGATGAACCGCGAAGCCACGGGCCTGGCGGGGGTCCGGCAAATAGCTTTTGAAACGCTCGGCTCCACCAATGCCGAGGCGCTGGCGCTTGCGCGCGCCGGCGAGCGCGGCCCGCTGTGGATCACGGCGGCGAGCCAGAGCGCCGGGCGTGGCCGGCGCGGCAGCGCCTGGTTCTCGCTTCCTGGCAATCTCTACGCCACCCTGCTGCTGAGCGAGCCGTCGCCTGAGGCCCTGGCGCCGCAACTGTCCTTCGTGGCCGCGCTCGCATTGCATGACGCCCTGTGCGACTGCGCGCCGAGGCTGGGGCCGCTGTTCAAACTCAAATGGCCGAACGATGTGCTGCTGGGGCCGGACAAGCTTGCGGGCATCCTGATCGAAGGCGAAAGCGAGCCGGTATTCACGGTCGTCATCGGCTTCGGCGTCAATTGCGCCAGGCATCCGCCCGGCACGGCCTTCCCGGCGACCGATTTGCTGAAATCCGGCGCAGTGGTGAAGCCTGATGCGCTGTTGGCCGTGCTGTCGGCGGCGATGCTGCGCCGGTTGGCGCAGTGGCAAGGCGGCGAAGGCTTTGCAGGCATCCGCACCGACTGGCTGGCGCGTGCCGCGGGGCTCGGCGAGGAGATCCGCGTGCGCCTGCCGGAACGCGAGATGCGCGGCCGTTTCCGCGGGCTCGACGAAGCCGGCCGGTTGCAGGTCGAGCAGCCAGGCGGGCTCGCGACGGTCACCGCCGGCGAAGTGTTCGGCCTGGGCGGAACCTGACCATGGCGCAGCCGACACCAGAACTGGTATTCGCGCCCCTCGGCGGCGTCGGCGAGATCGGCATGAACCTGTCGATCTACGGGCTGGGCGCCGAGCGCCGCCGCCAATGGCTCGCCGTCGACCTCGGCGTGTCGTTTGCTTCGGAGGAGCACCTGCCGGGCGTCGATCTTATTTTGCCCGACATCCGCTATCTGGTTGCCGAGCGCAAAAATCTTGCCGGCCTGGTGATTACCCACGCGCATGAGGATCATTACGGCGCGATCCTCGATCTGTGGCCAAAACTGAAGGTGCCGATCTTTGCCACGCCATTCACCGCCGCCTTGCTGGCCGCTAAGCGCGCGAGCGAGCCGGGTGCACCGGAGATTCCGGTGACGATCGTGCCGCTCGGCAGCCGCTTCAAGGTCGGGCCGTTTGACGTCGAGATGGTGTCGATGGCGCACTCGATCCCGGAGGCGAACGCGCTCATCATACGCACGCCGGCGGGCGCGGTGTTGCACACCGGCGACTGGAAGATCGATCCGACTCCGATCCTCGGCGATGTCACCGATGAGAAGAAGCTGCGCGCACTCGGCGAAGAGGGCTGCCTCGCCATCGTCGGGGATTCGACCAATGCGGTGCGTGACGGGCGCTCGCCGTCGGAAAAGGACGTGGCGAAAACTATCGCTGAACTCGTCGGGCAAGCGCGCGGGCGCGTGGCGGTGACCACCTTCGCCTCCAACGTGGCACGCCTGCGCGCGGTGATCGATGCTGCCCACGCCGCCGGCCGCGAGGTGGTGGTGGTTGGCCGCGCCATGGACCGCGTCATTCAGGTCGCGCGCGAGACCGGATACCTGGAGGGCGTGCAGGGGCTGCGCGGAGTCGACGCCTATGGCTATCTGCCGCCCAACAAGGTGGTGGCGCTCTGCACCGGCAGCCAGGGCGAGCCGCGCGCGGCACTCTCGCGGATCGCCGAAGACCAGCACCCGGACGTCACGCTGTCGCGCGGCGACACCGTGATTTTCTCCGCCCGCACAATTCCCGGCAACGAAAAGTCGGTCGGCCGCATCATCAACGGGTTGATCGACCAGGGCATCACGGTGATCACCGACCGCAGCCACTTGGTGCATGTGTCGGGGCATCCCCGGCGCGCTGAACTCGAAGAACTGATCGGCTGGGTCAAGCCGAAGATCCTCATTCCCGTGCACGGCGAGGCGTTGCATCTATCCGAGCATGCTGCGCTTGCCCGCCGCTGCGGCGTCAAGGAAGTCGTGCAGTGCCGCAATGGCGATCTGGTGCGGCTTGCGCCCGAACGCCGGGATTATCGACGAAGTGCCGAGCGGGCGGCTCTACAAGGACGGATCGCTGCTGGTCGAGGCCGATGCGCGCACCGTTGCCGACCGCAAACGCATGGGCTTCGCCGGCGCGGTGTCGGTCGCACTCGCGCTCACCGACAAGGGCGAGTTGATCAACGACCCCTCGCTCGACCTGATCGGCATTCCGGAACGCGATCGCGACGGCGTGCTCATGCACGAGGCGGTGCAGGATGCGGTCGTCGAGACGCTTCGGTCGCTGCCGCGCGGACGCCGTCGCGATCCCGATGCCGTGGCGGAGGCCGTCCGCCGCGCGGTGCGTTCCGTGGTCAACGAGCGCTGGGGCAAAAAGCCGATGTGCCATGTGCACGTGTTGGCGGTATGATGGCACAGACATCGAGTTTACCCGATGTCTGTAATATTAATGCCCAAGTCGGCTAAAGCCGACTTGGGGTGCCGGAGTAGGCAAGGACAGCAATGATCGGTCGTCTCAATCACGTCGCCATCGCGGTGCGCGACGTCGCCAAGGCCGCCAAGGTCTACCGCGATACGCTCGGCGCGGAAATTTCCGCCACCGTCAAGCAGCCGGATCACGGCGTCTCCACCGTGTTCATCAATCTGCCTAATACGAAGATCGAACTGCTGGAGCCGCTGGGCGAGGATTCTCCGATCAGCAAGTTCCTAGACAAAAATCCCGACGGCGGTATCCATCACGTCTGCTACGAGGTGCCCGACATCAAGGCCGCGCGCGATACCTTGAAGGCGCAAGGCGCGCGCGTGCTCGGCGACGGCGAGCCGAAAATCGGCGCGCACGGCAAGCCGGTGCTGTTCCTGCATCCGAAGGATTTCTGCGGCACGCTGGTCGAACTGGAGCAGGCCTGAATGTCCATCAGCGTCGCCACCGCCATCGCCATCTATTTCATCATCTGGTGGGTGGTGCTGTTTGCCGTGCTGCCTTGGGGCATCCACAGCCAGCAGGAGACGGGCGAGGTGGCGCCGGGCACCGATCCTGGCGCGCCCGCGGTGCATGTGGTCTGGCGCAAATTATTCTGGACGACGATCGTCGCCGCGGTGGTGTTCGGCGTTCTCGCCGTAATCTACCAGGAAAACCTTATCCCGGTCGAATTCCTCAAGCGCGTTGCCAATCCGCCGCATTCCTGACGCGGCCAGCGAAAATGTCCGTACGCGGCAACAAAAAAAGAGCAGGGCGCTTGTGCCCTGCTCGTCGCGTTTAGAAGTCCCCATCCTCGCTTTTTATTCGCGTTATGCTGAAGGCGGCTGCGTGTTCCGCGCCGAGGACTTGGCTCCTCCCAAGACTTGGACCGCAGCTTGGTGCCAGCTTAACGAACCGGCCTCTCCAGTCCTACGATCATAGAACGCTAACCGATCGTCGCCCCGCTGTCACCCCAATTCGGTCAGGGATCGATCACGATCGGCGCGTCGAGCACGATTGGTGCACCGCGGTCGGTCGGGATAATAACCCGCACGGTCCACACCCCGGCCTGGGTCAGATCGAGGGCGTTAACCTGCCAATTTCCGTCCGGCAAATGCGCAGCGGCGCGTGCGATCTTGGGGCCGCCCGACGGCGGATCGAGGGTTAGCTCAATAGACGTAACCGGGTATTCGGAAAAGTCTTCGCGCAATACGCGTATGAGCGCATAGGCTTTCCCTATGCGACCGGGTTCGATGGTTACTTCGGCCATCGCCTCGCTGGTGTGGATGTGGACGAATGCCGCATTGGGTGGAACATCCGCATTGGTGCTGTGGGCATGGCCGCTCGGCGACAAGGTGCCGAGCGCACTGACGAACAGCAGCACGCACAATCCGAGGCCGGTTTCCACGAGGCTGTTGCGCTGCAGGGCACGCAGTGCGGTAGCCCCCGGCAATTGCGGGGTGAAGTGGAACCGGTTGGTGGCGGCAATCCCGACCATGGCGACGAAGAGCCCGATCTTGAGTAGAAGCAGCCGGCCATAATCGGTTGTTACCAGGTCACGCGGCCCACTCAATAGATTCCAGCTATTGATAATGCCGGTAGCCATAAGGGTAGCCACGCAAACGATTCCGAGCCACGAAAACCGCCGGGTCGCGGCGACGGCAAAACCGCGCCAGGCCGGATCATTGGTGTGGCTGGTGGCCGCCAACAGCATGGCGAGCGCCGGCAGGCCGCCGAGCCAGGCGCCGGCCGCCAGCAGATGCGCCATGTCGGACGCCAGATGGATATCGCCGGCAGTCCCAGGCGTCGCCCCGGCATGGCCCACCAGGGCGATGAGGACGATGAAACCGGTCCCTGCGACGATTTGCGCCAGACGCGTGGCCGGCCACGGGATGAGCACCGCCAGTAAAAGGGCAAAAGCGAGTCGCACGGTGGATACCAGGCCGAAGCGGGTGTCAGTGAGCACTGTCCACACGCCGCCATGCAGGCAGACCGCGATGACTGGAGCGCCATAGATGTCAGCGGACAGCCAAACCAGCCAGAGGGCCTCGGACAGCACCGCGAGCGCGAGTGCGATCCAGACCATCCAGATCAGGCGGCAGCGCAGCGCCGAAAAATCCGCCGCCGATGCATGCGCGGCCGGTTCCGCAACCAGAACGATGAAAACGACCGTACCGCTAGCGAGCACGGTCGCCGTGATATGGACGGCGCGGAACAGAATGAGCGGATCGATCACCGGGCGCTGATCCCTAAGGTCCGACTTTGAAGGTAAAGCTGCCCTGCGTGCGATGGGTGTCCACCGATAGAACACGCCAAGTCACCAGATAAGTCCCCGGCGGCAGCGCCTTGAGCGGCACGCGCAGTTCAGTGCGGTCGCTGATGTCGACATGCGCCTTGCCGCTTTGCATCGCGGCGCCTTGCGCGTTGCGCACTTCGGCGGTGGAGAAGGCCGGCTCCAGTTTTTCGGTGAACCACAGCGTCAATTCCTTCGGCGCGTTGGCTACGGTGCTGCCGACCCTCGGGCTGGCGCGGTCGAGCATGGCATGCGCGAGCGCGGCAGCGGGCAGCAGAGTGACGATGAGGGCGATAACGATCTTGGCGAGATGTTTCATGGCTTGTTGCCGAAAACTGGCTTCCCTGATGCGATGCCGTTGCCGAAAATCGGCCGGCCGATGGAATTGGGGAAAATGTCGTCGAGGAAGAAGTGAATCTGCCCGATCGCGCCGACATTGCTGCCGCTTTGCCGATTGACCGGGATCATCGCTTCGACGCCGACCTGGAACTTGTCGCCGACCCAGATCACGCCAGGATTGATGGTGCCGGTGGTCACCGTGCCCGAACTGAACGTATTGCTCACCGGCGTCTGTAATGACGCCTCGACCAGCGGGATCATGTGATTGACGAAATCAGGCAGGCCGATATCGGCCACCGCGGATTTGAGATACGGCAGGCTGTATTGCAGGGATGCGCCCCAGATCAAGACGCGCGGATTGAACTCGGTGTCGACATCGCCGGTGTCGGGATCGACGGTGACGGTCGTATTCGAAGCCGGGGTGGCGTAGCCGAGCTGGCCGGTCAATGCGAACGGCCGCGCCCAGTTCATGCTAGCAGGCAGATCGCCGAAGCCTTTGCCGAAATAAAACGTCGGCGTGTAGGTGGTGAAGGGCTCAGCACCGACGTCCTGCGCGCCGCTTTTGCCCCATTCGATATTCAAACTAATCGAAGCGACAAATTCGTGCTCTTCGTTCTTGAACAGGCGGTACTTGAAGGTAGTCTCGATGTTCTGGAAGCCACTGGCGCCGACCATGTTCGGCCCTCCCGGCGTATAGAGATGTGTCCAGGTGGGAGAAAATGAGACGGCGAAGTCTTCGGTGATCAACTTGGAATACTCGCCCGAGATATCGAGCTCCCTTACTGGGGGAACGTCGCCGGTTTTTGAGATGGCGGTGGTCGGCAGAGACAGTTCGTCGGCGACGCCGGGATCGTCGATGACGAGCGTGGCCGGAAACATGCGGTTGCCGACGATCTCGTGGCTGCGCGCGGGCTGCGCCACGAGCACGGGCGCGACCCCGCAAAGGGCCGCATACAAAAAGCGGTTAGACATGAAGTCACTCCGTTTCGCTAAGACATGAATGGGTGACGGCCGCAAATAAGCGGCCGCATGTCAGGCGAAACGCGGGGGGCCTCGGGCGAGATTGGGGCTGAAGACGATGCCGGCGCGCTGTGCGTGCGATGCCGGGCGCAGCACGTGCAAGAGCCGCGCCGGCACCAGATTGCCGATGAGCACGATGGCGGGCTCGGGAGGTGGCGCAGCGCTACACAGATTACAATGTTCGCAGGCGTGGCCGGGGATCAGGTCCGGCTTGCCGGGCGTTTCATTTCCGGCGGCGATCGGCGTGACGCTGTGGCAGATGACCGAGAAAGGATTGACGGTATCGCCATTGGCGGCAATCGGCACCAGTCCGAGCAGAATGACGTGCAGGGCGACCGCATAAATCGCCACCCAGCCCATGACCTGCCTGGCCAAACCGCGCATGCCCGATACGGTCTCCTCAGCAGCCATAGCTACCATAGGGGGTAACGTTTAATCGAGCGGTTTATTCCGAATTGAGCCTATTTACCTAGCGCCTCTTGTGTTTTTTCGGCCGATCCGCTTTCACTCGGCCCTCAACCGCCCTTGATTCCGAGCCGTCCACAATGCGCCTGACCCGCTTCTTCCTGCCGATTTTACGTGAAACGCCGAAAGAGGCGGAGATCGTCTCGCACCGGCTGATGCTGCGCGCCGGCATGATGCGGCAGGAGGCGGCCGGCATTTATGCCTTCCTGCCGCTTGGCCTGCGCGTCCTGAAGAAGATTGAGCAGATCGTGCGCGAGGAGCAGAACCGCTCCGGCGCCATCGAACTGCTGATGCCGACCATTCAGTCGGCCGATCTGTGGCGCGAGAGCGGCCGCTACGATGCCTATGGCAAGGAGATGTTGCGCATCAAGGACCGGCACGAGCGCGACATGCTCTACGGTCCGACCAACGAGGAGATGGTGACGGAAATTTTCCGCGCCTACGTGCGCTCCTACAAGGACCTGCCGCTCAATCTCTATCACATCCAATGGAAGTTTCGCGACGAGGTGCGCCCGCGCTTCGGCCTGATGCGCGGCCGCGAGTTCCTGATGAAGGATGCGTACTCGTTCGACGTCGACCAGGCGAGCGCGCGGCACGCCTACAACAAGATGTTCGTCGCATACCTGCGCACCTTCGCGCGCATGGGGCTGAAATCGATTCCGATGCGCGCCGAGTCAGGGCCGATCGGCGGCAATCTGTCGCACGAGTTCATCATCCTCGCCTCGACCGGCGAGTCGGAGGTGTTCTGCCACAAGGACTATCTCGATCTGCCGGTACCCGCGGCCGACGTGAATTTTGACGACATCGCCGGCCTGCAGGGGATCGTGGACAAATGGACGTCGCAATATGCCGCAACCTCCGACATGCACGACGCGGCGGCTTACGCCAAGGTGTCCGCCGACAAGCAGGTATCGGCGCGCGGAATCGAGGTCGGGCATATTTTCTATTTCGGCACCAAATATTCCGAGCCGATGAAGGCCTTGGTGGCCACAGCGGACGGCAAGGAGGTGCCGGTGCATGGCGGGTCCTACGGCATCGGACCGTCAAGGCTGGTCGCGGCCATCATCGAGGCCTCGCACGACGAGGCCGGTATCATCTGGCCGGAGCCGGTGGCGCCGTTCAAGGCTGCGATCCTCAATTTGAAGCAGGGGGGTGCCGACACCGACGCCGCCTGCGAGCGGCTTTACAAAGAACTCACCGCCAAGGGCGTCGAGGTACTCTACGACGACCGCGACGAGCGGGCCGGAGGAAAATTCGCCACGGCCGACCTGATTGGTATCCCTTGGCAGGTGCTGGTCGGACCGCAAGGGCCTGGCCGAGGGCAGGCTCGAGGTGAAGAAACGCGCCGGCGGCGCGCGCGAGATGATGAGCCCCGCTGCCGCGCTCGATTTGCTGTCGCGCTGACGCTTGGCGCGGTTTCGCGCGGTGCAGGCAATAAACCTGTGTGCGGCCAAGGGTTTTGGCTGAGATAACCGGCTTGTTTCCGCCAGAATCGTGTGAAAATCCGGAGACGGGAACCAGCAATCAATGACCGAGCCCTCACGGGACGCGGCCCTTTTCGCCGTTCGAATGGATGCTGTCGCTGCGCTACCTGCGGGCGCGGCGCAAGGAGGGATTCATCTCGGTCATCGCCGGGTTCTCCTTCCTCGGCATCGTGCTCGGAGTCGCGACCCTCATCATCGTGATGGCGGTGATGAACGGCTTCCGCAAGGAACTGCTCGACAAGATTCTCGGTCTCAACGGCCATCTGCTGATCCAGCCGTTGGAGAAGCCGCTCACCGACTGGGAGCAGGTGGCCGCGCGCATCGCCGGCGTCAAAGGCATAAGGTTGGCGGCGCCGATCGTCGAGGGACAGGCGCTGGCATCCTCGCCGTTCAACTCGGGCGGCGTGCTGATCCGCGGCATCCGGCTGCAGGACCTGGAGAAGCTGCCCTCGGTCGCCAAGAACATTAGGCAGGGCACGCTCAAAGGCTTCGACGACGGCGACGGGGTCGCCATCGGGCGGCGCCTCGCCGACCAGCTGTCGCTGCGCGCGGGCGACAGCATCACGCTGGTTGCGCCGCGCGGGGCGGTAACGCCCATGGGCACCATGCCGCGCATCAAAGTCTACAAGGTAGCGGCCGTATTCGAGATCGGCATGTCGGAATACGACTCGGCCTTCGTGTTCATGCCGCTGAAGGAGGCGCAGGCCTATTTCAACCGCGCCGGCGATGTCACAGCGATCGAGATCTATACCGACAACCCCGATCGCGTCGACAGTTACCGCAAGGCGGTGCAGGACGCCGCGCAACGGCCGATCTTCATGATCGACTGGCGCCAGCGCAACGCCACCTTCTTCGGCGCGCTGCAGGTCGAGCGCAACGTGATGTTCCTGATCCTGACGCTGATCGTGCTGGTGGCCGCGCTCAACATCGTCTCCGGCCTGATCATGCTGGTGAAGGACAAAGGCCAGGACATCGCGATCCTGCGCACCATGGGGGCGACGCAAGGCTCGGTCATGCGCGTGTTCCTGATCACCGGTGCCTCGATCGGCGTGGTCGGCACGCTGGTCGGCTTGCTGCTCGGGGTGGTGATTTGCTTGAACATCGAGACCATTCGCCAGTTCCTGTCGTGGTTGACCAATACCGATCTGTTCCCGAAGGAGCTCTATTTCCTCTCGCATCTGCCGGCCGACATGGACACCGGCGAGACCACCGCGGTGGTGGTGATGGCGCTCACGTTGTCGCTGCTCGCCACGCTCTATCCGTCCTGGCGTGCGGCGCGCCTCGATCCGGTTGAGGCGCTGCGCTATGAGTGAAACGATCGTCGCCAGCGTCGAGGTGGCGCGGCAGCGGGACGAGGACATCCCGATCCTGTTCCTGCATGCAGTCGAGCGGCAATACCGGCAAGGCGACGCCACGCTGCATATCCTCAAGGGCGCCGAACTCGCGGTCTGGCCCGGACAATCGGTGGCGCTGGTGGCGCCTTCGGGCGCCGGCAAATCGACGCTGCTGCACATTGCCGGGCTGCTCGAGCATCCCGACCACGGCGACGTCTACATCGACGGGCGCGCCACCGCGATTCTGCCCGATGCCGAGCGCACCCGCATCCGCCGCGACGAGATCGGTTTCGTCTACCAGTCGCACCATCTGTTGCCGGAATTCACCGCGCTGGAGAACGTACTGTTGCCGCAGATGATCCGCGGCTTGTCGCGCTCGGAGGCCAAGAAGCGCGCGATCGAGTTACTCGGCTATCTCGGCTTGCAGAACCGGCTCACCCACCGGCCGGCGGAACTTTCCGGCGGCGAACAGCAGCGCGTTGCCATCGCGCGCGCGGTCGCCAATGCGCCGCGCATCCTCTTGGCCGACGAGCCGACCGGGAACCTCGATCTGCACACCGCCGACCACGTGTTTGCGGCTTTGACGCAGCTGGTGCGCGCTTCCGGCCTCGCCGCCATCATTGCCACCCACAACATGGAACTTGCCTCCCGCATGGACCGGCGGGTGACCTTGCGCGAGGGGCAGGTGGTGGAGTTGGCGTAAGTCGCATGAGATAATCAGTCTAACATATTGAAATAATTATATAGTTAGCCTTTGTCAGCGCCGTTTTGGTGGCGCTTGACGTAGAACATACCATGAACTATGTTCGCTCTCCGTTCCCGGGAGAGAACAATGGTCAAAGCCGTGATCCAAGAAGCCGCCGCGCTCGCCTCGCTCGCGATGTTCGTGGGCATGATTGCCATCTGGTCGCAGGTGTTCAGCAACCTTTGAATGATCGCCGGCCCTTCAAGCCTCGCGTCGCTCGCATTTCAGGATGACGGGGAAAGGTTGCGCCGCGTGCGCGCGGGCGGGTGGACTTGAGCCGCGTCCATCCCCACTCTGGGTGGCAACAAGGAATCACCCATGGCCGGTCTCGATTTCGTGCACTTGCATGTGCACTCGAACTATTCGCTGTTGGAAGGCGCGATCCCGCTGGCGCGCCTGGCCGATCTCGCCAAGGCCGATAAGCAGGCGGCGCTGGCGCTGACCGACACCGACAACATGTTCGGTGGACTGGAATTCTCCGAAAAAATGGCCGGCGCCGGTATCCAGCCGATCGTCGGCTGCGCGCTCGCCATCGACTTCGGTGACACCGACCACGGCACCCGCAACGCCAATCCGCCGGCTCCGCGCGAACGCATTGTGCTGCTTGCCGCCCGCGAGGCCGGCTACCGCAGCCTGATGCGGTTGAATTCGCGCGCCTTCCTCGACACGCCGCCGAACGAGCCGCCGCGCCTCAAGCTCGAATGGCTGGAGGGTGAGACCGAGGGCGTCATCGCGCTCACCGGCGGGCCCGGCGGGCCGCTCGATAGCGCGATCGCCGCGGGGCAGAGTCATCTCGCCAACACGCGGCTCGACGCGCTGCACCGCCTGTTTGGCGACCGCCTCTATGTCGAGTTGCAGCGGCACAGTACCGCCAACGAGCGCATGACCGAGCCGGTGCTGATCGATCTCGCCTATGCCAAGGGCATTCCGCTGGTTGCCACCAACGAACCGTATTTCGCCGCCGCCGCCGACCACGAAGCCCACGACGCGCTCATCTGCATCGCCGAAGGGCGCATGCTGGCGGAAACGGACCGCCGCCAGCTCAACGCCGAGCACCGCTTCAAGAGCCGCGCCGAAATGGCCGCGCTGTTTTCCGATCTGCCGGAGGCGCTGGCATCGACCGTCGAAATCGCCGAGCGGTGCGCCTTCCGTCCGCACATCCAGGCGCCCATTCTGCCGCGCTTTTCGGTGGGCGACAGTGACGAGGCCACCGAATTGCGCAAGCGCGCGCAAGCGGGCCTTGCGCTTCGGCTTGCCAGCGCCGGCGTCGCGCCTGGCCACACCGAGCAGGAATACCGCGAAAGGCTTGAATTCGAAATCGGCGTCATCGCCGGCATGAAATATCCCGGCTACTTCCTAATCGTCGCCGACTTTATCCAATGGGCGAAAGCCAAAGGCATTCCGGTCGGCCCAGGCCGCGGCTCCGGCGCCGGCTCGCTCGTGTCGTACGCGTTGACCATCACCGATCTCGACCCGATCCGTTTCGGGCTGCTGTTCGAGCGCTTCCTCAATCCCGAGCGCGTATCGATGCCGGATTTCGATATCGATTTTTGCCAGGACCGCCGCGACGAGGTGATCCGCTACGTGCAGGAGCGCTACGGCCGCGACCAGGTGGCTCAGATCATCACCTTCGGCACCTTGCAGGCGCGCGGCGTTTTACGCGACGTCGGCCGCGTGCTGCAGATGCCTTATGGGCAGGTCGACAAACTGTGCAAGCTGGTGCCGCAGAACCCGGCCGCTCCGGTCACGCTCGCGCAGGCGATCGAGGGCGAGCCGAAACTGCAGGCCGAGCGCGACGGCGATCCGGTGGTCAAGCGCGCCTTCGACATCGCCAGGAAGCTCGAAGGCCTCACCCGTCACGCCTCAACCCACGCCGCCGGCATCGTGATCGGCGACCGGGCGTTGTCGGAACTGGTGCCGCTCTACCGCGATCCGAAGTCCGACATGCCGGTGACCCAGTTCAACATGAAGTGGGTCGAGCAGGCGGGCCTGGTGAAGTTCGACTTCCTCGGCCTCAAGACGCTGACGGTGTTGCAGACCGCGGTGGCGCTGGTGAAACGGCGCGGCATCGACATCGATCTGACCCATCTGCCGCTCGACGATAAGAAAACCTACGACCTGTTGGCGCGGGCGGAAGCGGTCGGCGTGTTCCAACTGGAAAGCGCGGGCATGCGGCGCGCGCTGCTCGACATGCGGCCCGACCGCTTCGAGGACATCATCGCGCTGGTCGCGCTCTACCGCCCCGGTCCGATGGCGAATATTCCGACTTACTGCGCGCGCAAGCACGACATGGAGAAGCCGGACTACATCCACCCCAAGCTCGAATCCGTCCTGAAAGAGACCTTCGGCGTCATCGTCTATCAGGAACAGGTGATGCAGGCCGCGCAGATATTGGCCGGCTATACGCTCGGCCAGGCCGACCTGTTGCGCCGCGCCATGGGCAAGAAGATCCGCAAGGAGATGCAGGCGCAGCGCGCCATTTTCGTCGAAGGCGCGGTCAAGAACGCCATCGACCGCCACCAAGCGGACGCTATCTTCGACCTGCTCGAGCGTTTCGCCGAATACGGCTTCAACAAGAGCCACGCCGCGGCTTATGCGCTGGTCGCCTACCAGACCGCCTATATGAAGGCGAATTTCCCGGTCGAATTCCTGGCCGCGTCGATGACGCTCGACATAGGCAATACCGACAAACTAGCCGAATTCCGCGCCGAGGCCGAGCGCCTCGGCATCAAGGTCGATCCGCCTTCGATCAACCGCTCGTACGTGGCCTTCGAAGTGGATGGCAACAGCATCATCTACGCGCTGGCCGCGCTCAAAGGCGTCGGCAGGCAGGCGGTGGAAGCGATCATCGCCGCGCGCGTAAACGGCAAGTTCAAGGACTTGGCCGACTTCGCCGACCGCATCAATCCGCGCGCCGTCAACAAGCGCGTGCTGGAAAGCCTGGCGCAAGCCGGCGCCTTCGACGAGTTCGAAGCCAACCGCGCGCGCATCTTCCCGGCCATGGACGGCGTACTCGCGCGCGCCCAGCGTGCCCACGATGCCGCGACTGTGGGGCAGAACGAACTGTTCGGCGGCGGCGGCGCGCGCGAGCCGATTGCCTTACCGAATGTTGAGCCGTGGCTGCCGGCCGAGCGCTTAAAACGCGAATACGAGGCGGTTGGTTTCTTCCTTTCCGGCCATCCGCTCGACGACTATGCCGCCGTACTGAAGAAGTTGCGGGTGCAGCCCTGGGCCGATTTCGCGCGCGCGGTGAAAGCGGGCGCCACGGCGGGCCGCGTCGCCGGCACCGTGGTGTCGCGGCAGGAGCGGCGCACCCGAACGGGGAGCAAGATGGGCATCATCGGGCTCTCTGATCCGACCGGCGCCTACGAGGTGGTGATCTTCTCGGAAGGTCTGGCCGAGTATCGCGATCTGCTCGAGCCGGGCACCGCCGTGCTGCTGTTCCTGTCGGCGGAAGTGCAGGGCGACGACGTGCGCGCGCGCATCCAGTCGGCCGAGCCGCTCGACGCAGCCGCCGCCAATCTCAACAAAGGCTTGCGTGTGTTCCTGCGCGACGACAAGCCGATCGAGGCGTTGGCCAAGCGGCTGGAAGCCGCCCCGCGCGCGGCGCAGGCCAGCGGCGACGGCGAAGTCAGCGTGGTGCTGCTGCTCCAGCAGGGCACCGAGGTCGAGGTAAAGCTGCCGGGCCGTTTCAAGGTTTCGCCGCAGATCGCCGGCGCCATCAAGGCAGTGCCCGGCGTGGTGCAGGTCGAAGCGCTATAAGTGCACGCCGGCTAATAACCGGCGTGCGGGATGTCGAAATAATACACCAGGCCGAAGATGAACATCCCGATCGACACCGCGGCGATTGGCAGCAGGATCTGCATCGCCGCCTCGCGGCCGGTGAGGGCGCCGGTCCAGGTCGCAAATCTTTGCGACGCCCAGGAGTCAAATGATTGCGCCGGTTCTCGCGTTTCCTCGGCGGGAGCGTTATGCTGCCACGTCTTCCGGATGAGGACGGGAATTCCCACGATGATCACGAAGAACACGGTGATCATCGCCAACGTCAGCCCGACATTGGCGCCGCCGCTGAAGAAGACCCAGATCGACAGCACGAGCCAGATCGTCAGGCCGATCATGCTGCGGTAGACGAGAGGGTGCAGGCGGTCGTGAATCGGCCGGTTGTGCCGGATGGGACGAGTGTCGGCCGTCATGGCGTCCTCCGTGGTATCCATCCCCCCGGGGAAGCTGCGGCCGAAACGGCCGCCGAGTTGCCTACGGTCAGATAACGCGCAGCGGCGCTGGTGGTTCGAGGCTTTATCGCGCGTCCTTACCCCGTTAGGGCCTCGCGGCCGCCTTGCATCCCCAAAAGGGCGCCTATATAAGCCCCGCATCACTCACGCGGACCGTTGGCTTTAGGCCCCGACAATGGGTCAAAAAGGCCGTCCGGTGGTCCCTTTAGGGGGCTCACACACGTCCGCGGCGGATCAACCGGAGAAGATTATGGCGCTTCCTGACTTTTCGATGCGTCAGCTTTTGGAAGCTGGCGTGCATTTCGGCCATCAGGCCCACCGTTGGAACCCGAAGATGGGTAGTTACATCTTCGGCACCCGCAATAACATCCACATCATCGATCTCGCCCAGAGCGTGCCGATGCTGCATCGCGCGCTGCAGGCGGTGAGCGACACAGTCGCCAAGGGCGGCCGCATCTTGTTCGTCGGCACCAAACGGCAGGCGCAAGATGCGATTTCCGCCGCCGCCAAGCAGTCGGCGCAGTATTACGTCAATTCGCGCTGGCTCGGCGGCACGCTGACGAACTGGAAAACCATTTCCGGTTCGATCTCGCGTCTGCGCAAGCTCGACGAGATGCTCAATTCGGGTGATTCCGGCGGCTACACCAAGAAAGAGCGTCTCACCATGCAGCGCGAACGCGACAAGCTCGACCGCTCGCTCGGCGGCATCAAAGACATGGGCGGCGTGCCCGACCTCCTGTTCGTGATCGACACCAACAAGGAAGACATCGCCATCAAGGAAGCGCGCCGGCTCAATATTCCGGTCGCCGCCATCGTCGACACCAATTCCGATCCGGCCGGCATCACTTACGTGGTGCCCGGCAACGACGACGCCAGCCGCGCGGTGTCGCTCTACTGCGATCTGATCGCCAAGGCGGCGATCGACGGCATTTCGCGCGCGCAAGGCGAGCACGGCGTCGACATCGGTGCGCAGGAAAAGCCGATCATCGCCGAGCAGATCCCGACCCAGCCGGCCGCGGGCGACCTCGGCTTCGAGCAGTTGCCCGGGCCGCGCGGCGTTGCCGACGACCTCAAGAAACTCCCCGGCATTTCGCCGGCGATCGAGAAGCAACTCAACGACCTCGGCATCTTCCACTTCTCGCAGATCGCCGAGCTTTCAGCCACCGCCGCGCATAACATCGGCGAAGAAGTGGGCTTGCCCGGCCGCGTCGACGGCTGGATCGCGAAAGCCAAGGAACTGACTGCGGAGTAATGATGACGATGGCGAATATCACCGCCCAGATGGTCAAGGAACTGCGCGAGTCGACCGGCGCAGGCATGATGGATTGCAAGGCCGCGCTCACCGAGAGCAATGGCGAGATGACGGCGGCTCAGGACTGGCTGCGCAAGAAGGGCCTCTCGAAAGCAGCCAAGAAAGCCGGCCGCGTCGCCGCCGAAGGTTTGATCGGCGTGCTGGTGCAAGGCACCAAGGGCGTCGTGGTCGAGGTCAATTCGGAGACGGACTTCGTCGCCCGCAATGACCTGTTCCAGGGCCTGGTGAAGATGATCGCCGACGTCGCGCTCGGCGTCGGCACCGACGTTGAAAAGATCAATGCCGCCAAGGCCGGCAGCATTACGGTGGCCGACGCCATCGCCGACACCATCGCAAAGATCGGCGAGAACATGACGCTCCGCCGCGCCGCGGCTTTGTCGGTCGGCAAGGGCGTAGTCGCTTACTACGTACACAACTCGGTTAGCGACGGTCTAGGCAAGATAGGCGTTCTGGTTGCGCTTGAACTCGGCGGGCGAAGCCGATGAGCTGATGGCGTTTGGCCGTCAAGTCGCTATGCACGTTGCCTCGGCCAATCCGATCGCCCTCGACGCCGCCAGCGTCGATCCGGCGGTGATCAATCGGGAAAAGGATATCCTTGCCGACAAATTTCGGCAGCAGGGCAAGCCGGAAAACATGATCGAGAAGATCGTGGAGTCGGGCCTAAAGACTTTCTACAAGGAGCAGACGCTGGTTGATCAGCCCTTCATCTTCGACGACAAAAAAACCGTCGCGCAGGCGCTCAAGGATGCCGAAGGCAAAGTGGGCGGGCCGATCAAGATCGCCGGGTTCGTGCGCTACGCGCTCGGCGAGGGCATCGAAAAGCAGGAAAGCGATTTCGCCGCGGAGGTCGCGGCCGCCGCCGGACAGAGTTAATGGCAGCGCCGCGCATGGTTCCGAAAAGTGGAAACCGGTTTCGGAAAAAGATCGTGCGCAAAAATGAGGATCGTAACGCATGAGTGATCCGCTCTACCGACGCGTCATCGTCAAGTTGTCTGGCGAGGCGCTCACCGGCGCTAACGGATTCGGCATCGACCAGAAGACGGTCGAGACGCTCGCTGCGGATCTCGCGGCGACGGCATCGCTCGGGATCGAGCTCGGCGTCGTGGTGGGTGGCGGCAACATCTGCCGCGGCGTCGAAGTGTCCGAGCGCGGCGTGCCGCGGCCGGTCGGCGACACCATGGGTATGCTGGCGACGGTGATGAATTGCCTGGTGCTGGAGGCGGCCATCGAACGCGCGGGGCGTGAGGCGCGCACGCTGTCGGCGCTGGCCATGACCGCGGTCTGCGAGACCTATAACCGCAAGCGCGCGATGAAAAATCTCGGCAAGGGCCGTGTCGTGCTGCTGGCCGCCGGGACCGGCAATCCGTATTTCACCACCGATACCACCGCCGTGCTGCGCGCGGCCGAACTCGAATGCCAGGCCGTGCTCAAGGCCACCAATGTGGACGGGGTCTACACCGCGGACCCCAAGAAAGACCCGAAAGCCAAGCGCTACGAGAAACTCGGTCACCAGGAGGCGATTGAGAAGCATTTGCGGGTCATGGATTCGACCGCCTTCGCGCTTGCCCGGGAAAACCACATGCTTATCATCGTCTTTTCAATCGCCGACAAAGGCGCCATCGAGGCCGTGCTACGCGGCAAGGGCCGCTCGACCGTGATCGGCTAGACGCGGCTTGTGCCTTTGACATAGCGGCATCGTGTTCGGGGGATCGCCATGACAAACGCAACGCACGATATCAACGAGATCAAGCGCCGCATGCAAGGCGCCAGCGCGGTCCTGAAGACGGAATTGTCCGGTCTGCGTACCGGCCGCGCCTCCGCCCACATGCTCGATCCGGTCATGGTCGACGCCTACGGCGCGCAGATGCCGCTCATTCAAGTGGCCAGCGTCACCATCCCGGAACCGCGGCTGATTGCCGTCAATGTCTGGGACCGCTCGCTGGTGCACGCGGTGGAAAAGGCCATCGTCAATTCCAACCTGGGCCTGTCGCCGGCGACCGAAGGACAGGTGCTGCGCCTGCGCATCCCCGAACTCAACGAGGAGCGACGCAAGGAATTGGTCAAGATCGCGCATAAATATGCCGAAACCGCGCGCGTGGCGGTGCGCCACGTGCGCCGCGACGCTATGGACGTGATCAAGAAGCTGGAAAAGGACCACAAAATCAGCAAAGACGACCACGACCAATTTTCCGGCGATATTCAAAAGGCGACCGATGCCGGGATCACCGAGATCGACCACCTGTTGGCGGCCAAGGAGAAGGAAATCCTCACCGTCTGAGGCTGCGGGGCCTGGTCCGGAATTAAGGCGGTCCCGACCTTAAACCCGGCTGGAAACCGGCTTTCGGACAAAGATCAGGCGCAAGGATAGTGTTACGTGAGGATACTGAGTCATTTTGAAACCGTGCGGCTTAAAGACAATGCCCGAGGCCGAAGTTCCGCATAGCGCGACGCCGCCGTTCGAGCGGGCGCCGCGGCACGTCGGCATCATCATGGACGGCAACGGCCGCTGGGCGGCGGCGCGTAGCCTGCCGCGTGCTGAGGGCCACCGCCGCGGGGTCGAGGCGCTGCGGCGGATCATCCGCGCGGCGAACGAGATCGGCATCAAATTCATCACCATCTTTTCCTTCAGCGCGGAGAACTGGTCGCGGCCGGCCAACGAAGTTGGCGAACTGATGGGCCTGCTACGCCGCTTCATCCGCAACGATCTCGCGGAGTTGCACCGCAGCGGGGTGCGCGTGCGCGTGATCGGCGAGCGCAACGATCTCGATCCGGATATTGGCCGTTTGCTGGTGGAGGCGGAAGAACTCACCAAGTCCAACGACGGCCTTACTTTGGTGGTCGCCTTCAATTATGGCGCGCGCCAGGAAATCACGCGCGCGGCGCAACGCATCGCCAAGCAGGTGGCGGAAGGAAGCCTTGCGCCCGCCGACATCGGCATGGAAACCGTCAGTGCTTTCCTCGACGCGCCGGATATTCCCGATCCCGATCTTATTATCCGCACGAGCGGCGAGCAGCGGCTGTCGAATTTTCTGCTCTGGCAGTCAGCCTACAGCGAATTGGTTTTCGTACCGACCTATTGGCCCGATTTCGACCGCGCGGCGCTCGAGGCGGCGATCCGCGAGTATCAGCAGCGCGAGCGCCGGTTCGGCGGCCTGGTCGCGAAGACCGGTTCCTGATCCGTGCCCGATGCAGACCCCGTTCCCGGACCAAACGACGCCGTCGCGGTGCCGTCTGTGAACAACCTCGCGCTGCGCGTCGCTTCGGCGGCCGTGCTGGGGCCGCTGGCGTTGGTTACGGCCTATCTTGGCGGCTGGCCCTTCGCGCTGTTTTGGGGCGTCGCCGGTGTCGCCGTTTTATGGGAATGGACCACGCTGGTCGCCGGCCCTAATCACCGGCTGATGTTATCGGCATGCGGCAGCGCGATCGCGGTGGCGGCCATGGTGGCTTGGCTGGGCCGTCCGGTGACGGCGATCTTGCTGGTCGGCCTGGGCGTGCTTGCGGCCCTCGTTTTCGCGCCGCGCGAGCGGCGGCTGTGGATTACCGCGGGCATCGGCTATGCCGGTTCCATGTTGCTCGCGCCGATGCTGCTGCGCGCCGATGCCATCCATGGGTTTTTGGCGATGGCGCTGTTGTTCGCAGTGGTTTGGACGACCGACGTGCTTGGATATTTTGCCGGCCGCGCCTTCGGCGGACCGAAACTGATGCCGGCAGTCAGCCCGAAAAAAACCTGGTCTGGCGCCATAGCTGGCACGTTCGGCGCCATGATCGTTGCGGTCCTCATCGCCGCCTTGTTCGGCTCATTCAACCGCCCGGCAATAGCCCTTATCGCGCTGCTGCTGTCGGTGGTGGCGCAACTCGGCGATCTCATGGAATCCTGGGTCAAACGCCAATTCGGCGCCAAGGATGCGAGCCAACTCATTCCAGGCCATGGCGGTGTGATGGACCGGCTCGACGGCTTCTGGGCCGCCGCGCTCCTCGGCTGTCTGATCGGACTTGCGCGCGGCGGTTTCGATGCGCCCGCGCGCGGCCTGCTGGTGTGGTGAAAACATGACGGTACCCGGTATCGCCCGCTCAAAATCTTCGCCCGCAGCGGAAGTGCGCAGCATCACCATTCTCGGCGCTACCGGCTCGGTCGGCGCCAGCACGGTCGATCTGATCAAGCGCGCGCCGGACCGTTATCGCGTCGAGGCGATTAGCGCCCGGCGCAGCGCGGGAGCGCTCGCAAAAATCGCCCGCGATGTGAACGCGCGATTGGCCGTGGTGGCCGATCCGGCGGCTTACGATGATCTGAAGGACGCCTTGGCCGGCAGCGGGATCGAAGCGGCAGCGGGCGAGGACGGTCTGCTCGAAGCCGCGCAACGTCCGGCCGACTGGCTGATGGCGGCGATCAGCGGCGCGGTCGGACTGAAGCCCACGCTGGCTGCGATCGAACGCGGTGCCACCGTCGCCCTCGCCAACAAGGAATGTCTCGTTTGTGCTGGCGGCTTGTTCATGCGGCGCGCGGCCATCGCCGGCGCCACCGTGCTGCCGGTCGATAGCGAGCACAATGCCATATTCCAGGCGCTCGGCGCCGGTCCGCGCGAAGACGTCAAGCGCATCATCTTGACCGCGTCGGGCGGCCCGTTCCGTACCTGGTCGCTGGAGGCGATCAAGGCGGCGACGCCGGAACAGGCGCTGCGGCATCCGAACTGGTCGATGGGTCCGAAGATCACCATCAATTCAGCGAGCCTGATGAACAAAGGCCTCGAGGTGATCGAGGCGTATCATCTTTTCGCGCTCAAGCCGGAAGAGATCGACGTGCTGGTCCATCCGCAATCGGTGGTGCACGGGCTGGTCGAGTTCAGGGATGGCTCGGTCGTGGCCCAGCTCGGCTCTCCGGATATGCGCATTCCGATCGCGCATTGTCTGGCCTGGCCGCGGCGGATCGACGGCCCGGCGGCGCGGCTCGATCTCGCACGCGTGCGCGACCTCACTTTCGAGGCCCCCGACCTCGTTCGCTTCCCGGCGCTAGCTCTAGCGCGGCGCGCGCTGCAGACCGGCGGCGCGGCACCAACCGTCTTTAATGCCGCCAATGAGGTCGCGGTCGGTGAATTCCTCGCCCGACGCATCGGGTTCCCCGCGATTACGGCGCTGGTGGACGCAACGCTCGATGCCGCCGCGGGACGTGGCCTGCTGGCGGAGCCGGCCGATATCGATGCCGCGCTCGCCGTTGACCATAATGCGAGAAGTTTAGCCTTGGCCCTCTTGCCCGAAATTGCCGTAAAGTCATCCTAGTAACGTTTGTTAACGACGTGGACGCGAAACCGGCGGGACGAGGGCGCGATGAGTATGGATATTATTGGCGGACTGGGCGCGTTTGGTGGCCATCTCATTGGATATCTGGTGCCTTTCCTGTTTGTACTGACAATTGTTGTTTTCTTTCATGAGCTTGGCCATTTTTTGGTGGCCCGCGCATGCGGTATCAAAGTATTGGTTTTCTCGATCGGTTTCGGTCCCGAAATCGTCGGCTTTTACGACCACTATGGCACGCGCTGGAAAATCTCGGCGGTACCGCTCGGCGGCTATGTGAAGTTCTTCGGCGACGAGAATGCGGCGAGCGTGCCCGACCACGAGGCCGCTGCCGCGATGAGCGAGGCCGAGAAAGAGGTCAGCTTTATCCACAAGCCGGTCGGGCCGCGCGCTGCCGTGGTTGTGGCCGGACCGGCCGCGAATTTCATTTTGGCGATCGCCATTTTCGCCGGCGTCTTCATGACGGTCGGCAAGCAGACCACCAGCGCCCGCGTCGACACGGTGCAGCCGGCGAGCGCCGCGCAGGCGGCCGGTTTCATGCCAGGCGACCTGGTGGTGGCGATCGACGGCACCAAAATCGATAACTTTTCCGACATGCAGCGTATCGTCAGTGTGAGCGCGGGCGAAACGCTCAACATCGAGGTCGAACGCGGCGGCGTACATGTCACGCTGAAAGCCACGCCTCAACTCAGAGAGCTTAAGGACAATTTCGGCAATAAGCACCGGCTCGGCGTGCTCGGCATCAGCCGGTCGATGGCGCCTGGCGACGTGAAGACGCAGAAGATGGGTCCCGTGCAGGCCGTCGCCGAAGGCGCACGGGAAACCTGGTTCGTGGTCGACCGCACGTTGTCCTACATCGGCGGCGTGTTCACCGGCCGCGAGGCGGCTGACCAGCTTGGCGGCCCCATTCGTATCGCGCAGGTATCCGGCGAGGTCGCGTCAGTCGGCTTTGTCGCCCTCATCCACCTGACCGCTGTGCTGTCGATTTCGATCGGCCTTCTGAACCTGTTCCCTATTCCGCTACTCGATGGCGGTCACCTTTTGTTCTACGCGATTGAGGCGATTCGCGGCCGGCCATTGTCGGAGCGCGCGCAGGAGGTCGGATTCCGGATTGGCTTGGCGATCGTCGTGATGTTGATGATATTTGCAACGTTTAATGACATTCTGCGTCTGGCGACCTCCTAGAGCGTGTCCTTCGGGCAACTTTATGAGGGGAAAGGGAAAGTTGGGCTGCCAGTTTCGTTTGCAGTGCCTCTAAAACGCTGTACAAAGCTGGCTAAAGCTTGCCTAACGGTCGGCGGACTCCGCGGCGGGGACGACCGCAGGGGTTAATAAAAGGCGCGTAGCGCATGGAATTTGGTGTGCGGATTTTACGGGGACTGGCCGTCTGCTGTTTGGTCCTCGGGGGTACCCTTGTCGGTGCCGGGACTATGGTCGTGGCGTCGGCAGGCGTTGCGGCCGCACAGTCCGCCAGTTCCATCGTCGTGCAGGGCAACCGCCGCGTCGAAGCCGAAACGGTTAGGTCCTATTTCAAGGCCGGCCCGGGCGGCCAGGTTGGCCCCGCGCAGATCGACGACGCCATCCACGCGCTCTACGCCACTGGCCTGTTCGAGGACGTGCGCTTCAGTCACGAGAACGGGCGCCTGGTAGTCAGCGTGGTCGAAAACCCGGTGATTGATCGCGTCGCCTTCGAGGGCAACAAAAAAGCCAAGGACGAACAGCTTAAGGCCGAAGTTCAGTCGAAGCCGCGCGGCACCCTGTCGAAGCCGATGGTGCAGGCCGATGTGCAGCGGATCATCGAGATCTATCATCGCAGCGGCCGCTTCGACGTGACGGTCGATCCGAAGATCATCGATCTGCCGAACAACCGCGTCGATCTGGTGTTCGAGATCAAGGAAGGCCAGAAGACCGGCGTGAAGGACATCCGGTTCGTGGGCGCGCACGCATTCTCGACCGGCCGTCTGAAAGACGTGATCAAGACGACCGAGAGCAATTTGCTCAGCTTCCTGCAGACCACCGACATCTATGATCCCGACCGCGTGGAAGCGGACCGCGACCTGTTGCGCCGGTTCTATCTCAAGCACGGCTACGCCGACGTGCGGATCGTGTCAGCGGTCGGCGAATACGACCCGGCAAAGAAGGGCTTTATCGTCACCTTCACCATCGACGAAGGCAGCCAATATCACATCGGCACCGTCGACGTGGTGTCGAACGTGCACGCGCTCGATCCGGCGTCGCTGCGCGGCAGCCTCAAGATCAGCGCAGGCAGCGTCTACAACGCCGACCTGGTCGAGAAGAGCGTCGAATCGATGACGATCGAGGCGGCCAAGCACGGCTATGCGTTTGCCGCCGTGCGCCCGCGCGGCGATCGCAACTTCGAGAAGAAGATCATCAATCTCACTTTCGTGGTCGAGGAAGGCACACGCGCCTATATCGAGCGCATCAATATTATCGGCAATACCCGCACCCGCGACTACGTGATCCGCCGCGAATTCGATATCGGCGAGGGCGATGCCTACAATCGCGCGCTGATTGACCGCGCCGAGCGCCGCCTGAAGAATTTGAACTACTTTAAGACGGTCAAGATTACCAACGAGCCCGGCTCCGCGCCCGACCGCGTTGTCATCAATGTCAACGTCGAAGAACAGTCGACCGGCGAGTTTACGATCTCGGGCGGCTACTCCACCTCCGACGGCTTCCTGGCCGAAGTCAGCGTAGCCGACCGCAACCTCATGGGCCGCGGCGAGTACGCCAAGGCGTCCGTGAGCTACGGCCAGTATAGCCGGGGCTTCGGGATTTCGTTTGTCGAGCCCTATCTGCTCGGCTACCGCATGGCCGGCGGCATCGACTTATTCGCGCGGCAATCGTTCGCGACGTCCTACGTGTCCTACAACACGCAGACGGTTGGCGTGAACTTGAAGCTCGGCTTTGCGCTGTCGGAAGAGCTGACGTTCACGCCGCGTTATTCAATCTTCCAGCAGGAAGTGTCGCTGCCGAGCTATCTTAATAACTGTATGTTGCCTGCGGGGGAAATTTTCGCAACGGCACCCGGAGCTCCGTGGACCACTCACACAATTCCGGTCACGCCGGGGACCGACGAGTGCTATTCCGACGGCGAAGCGACGCTTCCGGTGCGTATTGAGTTGGCCAACGGTCCGGTCATCGAGTCGATCGTCGGTTATTCGCTGGCCTACAATACGCTCGACAACAACAAGTCTCCGACCAGCGGTCTTTATGCCGAAATCAAGCAGGACTTTGCCGGTGTCGGCGGCGACGTGAACTTCATCCGCTCGTCGGCCGAAACCCGCACCTATTACGAATTCCTTCCGGACATTGTCGGCGTGCTCCACTTGCAAGGCGGCCATCTCGCCGGCTGGGGCGACAAGCCGCTGCGCATGCTCGACAACTTCCAGATGGGACCGAATCTGGTGAGGGGCTTTGCGCCCTCCGGCATCGGTCCGCGCGATTTGACGCCAGGCACTACCAACGACGCGCTGGGCGGCACCATGTTTTGGGGTGCGAGCTTCGAGGCGCAGACGCCGCTTTACTTCCTGCCGAAGGAGATCGGTATCAAGGTCGCGGCCTTCGCCGACGCCGGCTCGTTGTGGAATTATAAGTCGGAAACCTCTTGGGCCGTGACCGGTGAAACTTTACAAGTCGGTGATTCCCCGACGGTTCGTTCGTCGGTCGGCATGGGCCTCATCTGGGATTCGCCGCTCGGGCCGCTGCGGTTTGATTTTGCCTATGCGCTGACCAAGGCGAGCTACGACCATACGCAGTTCTTCCGCTTCAGCGGCGGCACGAAGTTCTGATCTTGGCCGCGGTTGGCGGCACGGAACTGGCGGCATGAGCGAGCCGGTATTCCAACGACATTCGCGGGGTCTCACGCTGGCTGAGATCGCCGCCTTGACCGGCGCTGAGCTGCCGGATGCCGCCGTGGCGCGCTCTATCAGCAATATTGCGTCGCTAGATCGCGCGGCGCCATCCGATCTGAGCTTTCTCGACAACGCCCGCTTCGCCGATGCGGCCGCGCTGACCCACGCCGGGGTTTGCCTGACGACCGCGGCGCTCGCGCGTGGTTTGCCGGCCCGCGTCGCCGCGCTCGTGGTGCCGGAGCCTTTTCGTGCTTTCGTTGTGGTCGCGCGCGAGCTGTTCCCGCATGCGCTGCGGCCGTCCTCGCTCTATGCGGCCGACGATACGGTGGACGCCCATGTGCATTCAACCGCGCGCCTGGAAAGCGGAGTCACGCTGGAACCCGGCGCTGTCGTCGGGCCGGGCGCCGAGATCGGCGCCGGTACCGTGATAGGCGCCAATGGCGTGATCGGCCCCGAGGTCCGCATCGGCCGCGACTGCGCGATCGGCGCCGGCACTGCGATCACCAATGCCCTGATCGGCGATCGGGTCATCATTCATGCCGGCTGCCAGATCGGCCAGGACGGCTTCGGCTTCATGATGAACGGCAAAGGCAATCTCAAGATCCCGCAGATCGGGCGCGTCATCGTCCAGGACGATGTGGAAATCGGCGCAGGTACCACCATCGACCGCGGTTCGATACGCGATACGGTGATCGGCGAGGGCACCAAGATCGACAACCTGGTGCAAGTAGGCCACAATGTCAGCGTCGGCAGGCATTGTGTCCTGGTGGCGCAAACTGGTATCGCGGGCTCGTCGACGCTGGAAGATTTTGTGGTGTTGGGAGCGCGCGCCGGCGTGGACACCAACGTCACGGTCGGCGAGGGGGCGCACATTGCCGGGACCAGCATCGTCCACGGTGACGTGCCCGCCGGTGCCCGCTGGGGAGGGACGCCGGCCAAACCGGTGACTCTGTGGTTCCGCGAGATGACGATCCTCGCAAGACTCGCGCGCCAATACGGTGCCAACAAGTTGGCAGCAAAAGAGTGAGGCGGCTGTCATGGATGAAATGGTCACCAAGCTTGAAGCGGCTGATATCGCGGTGGTGCTCAAGATGCTGCCGCACCGCTATCCATTTCTCATGGTCGATCGGGTCATCGACATTGAAGGCGACGACCATGGTATCGGCATCAAGAACGTTACGATCAACGAGCCGCATTTCATGGGACACTTTCCCGAAAATCCGGTGTTCCCAGGCGTCTTGATGATCGAAGGCATGGCGCAGACGGCCGGCGTGCTTTGCATCGCCAAGCTGCGCTTGGTGCGCCCGAAATCGGTGTTTTTCCTGACCATCGACAAGGCCAAGTTCCGTAAACCGGTGTTGCCCGGCGACACCATCGAATACCACATGCGCAAGATCGCCCAGCGCAAGTCCATGTGGTGGTTTGGCGGCCTTGCCAAAGTCGCCGGCCGCATCGTTGCCGAGGCGGAAGTCGGCGCCATGATTGTCGACAGATGAGTGCAAGCATGATCGATCCCTCGGCGCGGATCGAGGCGACGGCGGTGATCGGACTTGACGTTACGGTCGGCCCCTATTGCACCATCGGCCCGCATGTGACGGTCGGCGACGGCTGCCGGCTCGACGCGCATGTCAACCTCACCGGCCATACGACGATCGGCGCGCGTACCGTCATCCGTCCCTTCGCCTCGCTCGGTTCTCCGCCGCAATCGGTGCACTATCATGGCGGCCCGACCCGGCTCGTGGTCGGCGCCGACTGCGATATCCGCGAGAACGTTACTATGAACACCGGCACCGAGGATGGTGGCGGCGTCACCGAGGTCGGCGACCGCTGTTTTTTCATGGTTGGCTCGCATGTCGGGCACGATTGCAAGGTCGGCAGCAATGTCGTGGTCGCCAACAACACCTTGTTGGCCGGCCACGTCAGCGTCGGCGATTATGTTGTATTCGGCGGCGGCGCGGCGGTGCGCCAATTCGTTCGCATCGGCGAAGGCGTCATGATCGTGGGTTTGAGCGGTGTGCGCGCCGACGTGATCCCGTGGGGCACGGTGCAGGGGCCGCTTGCCAATCTCGTCGGCCTCAACGTCATCGGTATGCGCCGGCGCGGGTTTTCCAAAGCCGATATCCACCGTTACCGAGAAGCCTACCGTGCGCTGTTTTTCGGCGGCGGAGAATTCCGCGCTCGGCTCGAGCGCGTCGCCGCCGATTTTAGCGGGGACCCGCAGGTCGGCAAAATGATCGACTTCATCCGCGCTGGAAAACGGCCGCTGACCATGGCAGGTAAACGCGGCGAGGCCGACGAGGACGCATGACCATCGCGCCGGCTACTCCGGAAGGCCCGCTCGCGATCATTTGCGGCGGCGGCAGCCTGCCCTTGACGGTAGCGGAATCGGTCACCAAAAGCGGCCGGCCGGTGGTGCTGTTCCCGCTGCGCGGCGCCGCCGAGGGCGATACGCTCGACCGCTTTCCTCATCACCGGATGTATATCGGTCAGTTGGGGAAATTTTTCCGCCTGGCGCGCGCCGAAGGCTGCCACGAGGTGGTCTTTATCGGGGCGCTGGTGCGGCCGTCGATCTGGCAAGTGCATCCCGATCTCAAGGGTTTGACTTTTCTGCTGCAAGTCCTCGCCGCTTATCGGGGCGGCGACAATCATCTCCTGTCGGGAATGGGCAAGCTGCTCGAGCAGCAAGGTTTCACATTGCGTGGTGCCCATGAAGTGGCGCCGGAAATTCTGGTGCCGCAAGGCACGCTTGGTGGCCGGCAGCCGTCGGAGCGCGACCGCGCCGATATTGACCTCGGGCTCGACTATCTGCGCGCCACCGGTTCGTTCGATGTGGGCCAGGCAGTCGTCGTCGTCGGCAAACACGTGCTGGCGGTCGAGGCCGCCGAGGGCACCGATCAGATGCTTGCCCGTATCGTGGAGATGCGCGCCAACGGCCGCGTGCGAGCCGCGGCGGGCAGCGGTGTACTGGTGAAGGCGCCCAAGCACGGCCAGGACCAACGTTTCGACCTGCCGTCGATCGGTCCGCGCACGGTCGAAGGGGTTGTGCGCGCCGGGCTTGCCGGCATCGCGGTGACGGCGGGCTCGACCATCGTTGCCGAGCCGGAACGGCTGATCGCGGCGGCCGACCGTGCCAATATTTTCGTGATTGGCACGCCCGCCGAGAGCAAGCGATGAGCCGCGCGTCGGCGCCGCATGTGTTTTTGGTGGCGGGTGAGGATTCTGGCGACCGGCTGGGTGCCGCGCTGATTGCCGCCATCAAGCAACGCGCGCCGGACGTGCGATTTTCGGGTGTCGGCGGCCCTCAGATGGCCGCGCAAGGGGTGCCCAGTCTTTTTCCGCTCGGCGACCTTGCCATCGTCGGTATCGCCGCAATCGCGATGGGCCTGCCGAGAATTTTGCAGCGCATCCGCCAAACCGCTGACGCTGTCATCGCTGCCAAGCCGGATGTCCTGGTGATTATCGACAGCCCGGAATTCACCCATCGTGTGGCGCGGTGCGTGCGCGCGCGTGCGCCGGCGATTCCGATCGTCGACTATGTGTGTCCTTCCGTGTGGGCCTGGCGGCCGGGCCGCGCGCGCGCCATGCGCGCTTACGTCGATCATGTGCTGGCGCTCTTACCGTTCGAGCCGGCGGCGCTGCGGCAATTGGACGGGCCGGCTTGCATCTTCGTCGGACATCCGCTGAGCGAACGGGCCGCGCAGTTGCGCCCGAACGCCGAGGAGGCGCGCCGGCGGCTGGCGGATCCACCGCTGTTGTTGGTGCTGCCGGGCAGCCGCGCCAGTGAAATCCGCCGGATGGCGGGCGTATTCGGCGGGGCCGCGGCGCTAGCCGCCGAGCGTGCCGGCGGGCTTGAGGTGGCGGTGCCGTCGGTGCCCCGGCTTGCGGACGCGGTGAAGGCAGCGGTTGCCTCCTGGCGCATCCCGGCCCGGGTAGTAATCGAGCCGGACGAAAAAGATGCGGCATTTCGTATGGCGCGCGCGGCGCTGACCAAGTCCGGCACTTCGACGCTCGAATTGGCGGTCGCCGGCATCCCGATGGTGGCTGCCTATAAGGTGCCCCTGTTCGAGGAGGCGGTCGGCCGTCTGTTGATCAAGGTCCAAAGCGTAATCTTGGCCAACCTGGTCCTGGGCGAGAACGTGGTGTCGGAGTTCTTGCAACGGGACGTTACGCCCGAGCGCCTGGCCGCGGCCCTGACGCCGCTGCTGAGTGACACTCCGGAGCGCCGCCAGCAAACCACGGCCTTCGCCCGGCTCGATACGATCATGGAAATCGGCAAGGCCGTCCCCAGCGACCGCGCCGCCGTCGTGGTCCTGGATTGCGCAGGTGCCCCGCGCCAACCGTAACGCGAAACAGTGGCATCCGCCCCGCCAACAGCGTAGTTTGGCCTCGTTCGGTCCCATGGACCTATGCCTTAGCCGTTAACTGGAATAGCCGCCTTTGACTATCGCCCCGCGCGCCTCGATTACCGCAGTTCATGGCTATCTGCCGCCGGACCTGCTCACCAATTCGGAACTGGCGCGCATGGTGGACACCAGCGACGCCTGGATCGTCGAACGCACCGGCATCAAGGAGCGCCACATCCAGAAGGGCGAGGGGCTCGGCACCTCGCATATGGCGGCGGAAGCGGTGCGCGGCCTGCTGCAGAAGACCGGCACCAAGCCGGGAGATGTCGACCTACTGATCTGCGCCACCACCACGCCGGATATGCAGTTCCCGTCGACCGCCAACATCATCTGCGACATGGTCGGCATCAAGAATATCGGCTCGTTCGACGTGCAGGCGGCCTGCTCGGGCTTTCTCTATTCGCTCACCATCGCCTCGCAATTCATCGCCAACGGTACCGCGCGCAAAATCGTGGTCGTGGGCGCCGACAAGATGTCGTCGATCATCGATTATACCGATCGAGCCACCTGCGTGCTGTTCGGCGACGCCGCCGGCGCCGTGCTGCTGGAGCCGAGCGCCGACGGCACCGGCATCATGGATGCGCTGATCCGCTCCGACGGATCGGGCATGATCCATCTGCATCAGAAAGCGGGCGGCAGTCGTATGCCGGCGACACTCGAGACGGTGGCCAACCGGCTGCACTACGTGCACCAGGAGGGCGCGGCGGTCTACAAATTCGCCATCGCCAAGATGGCGGAAGTGGCCAACGAAATCATGTCGCGCAACAACCTGCGCGCCGACATGATCGATTGGCTGGTGCCGCACCAGGCCAACAAGCGCATCATCGAGTCGACGGCCGAGCGCATGGGTCTGCCGATGGAGCGCGTGATGGTGACCATCCAGAAATACGGCAACACGACGAATGCGACGATTCCGCTATGCCTGTGGGACTACGAGCCGAAACTGAAGCGCGGCGACCGCATGCTGCTCGCCGCCTTCGGCGGCGGCTTTACCTGGGCCGGCGTTTATGTGCAATGGGCCTATGACGGCGCCGGCGCCCCCAAGCTCAACGGCAAGGGCGGAAACGGAAAGGGCGGCGGAACCAGCCGCCCTCTACGTGAAATTTTCTGAGAGATCATTTCCGCCGCGAAATCGGCACGTAGTCGCGTTGCGTCGCGCCAGTATAGAGTTGGCGCGGACGGCCGATCTTCTGCTTCGGATCCTCGATCATTTCCTTCCACTGCGCGATCCAGCCCACGGTGCGGGCCACCGCAAAAAGCACGGTGAACATGGTGGTCGGGAAGCCCATCGCCTTGAGCGTGATGCCCGAATAGAAGTCGATGTTCGGATAGAGCTTCTTCTCGACGAAGTAATCGTCGTGCAGTGCGATCCGCTCCAGCTCCATGGCGACGTCGAGCAACGGATCGTCCTTGATGCCGAGCTCGGTCAAGACCTCGTGGCAGGTCTTCTGCATGATTTTGGCGCGCGGGTCGTAGTTCTTGTAGACGCGGTGGCCGAAACCCATCAGCCGGTAGGAGTCCTTCGAGTCCTTGGCTCGCTTGATGAATTCGGGGATGCGGTCGACCGTGCCGATTTCGCGCAGCATGTTGAGGGCCGCTTCGTTGGCGCCGCCATGGGCGGGTCCCCAGAGGCAGGCGCAGCCGGCAGCGATGCAGGCGAACGGATTGGCGCCGGATGAGCCGGCGAGCCGCACCGTCGAGGTCGACGCGTTCTGCTCGTGGTCGGCATGCAGGATGAAAATGCGATCCATCGCGCGCGCCAACACCTTGTTCGGCTTGTATTCCTCCGTCGGCACCGCGTAGCACATGCGCAGAAAATTGGTGGAATAGTCGAGATCGTTCTTCGGATAAACGAACGGCTGGCCGACCGAATATTTGTAGGCCATGGCGGCCAAGGTCGGCACTTTCGCGATCATGCGGATCGACGCGATCATGCGTTGATACGGGTCCGAGATGTCGGTGGAGTCATGGTAAAACGCCGACAGCGCGCCGATGCAGCCGGTCATCACCGCCATTGGATGCGCATCGCGCCGGAAGCCCTGGAAAAAGCGGGCCATCTGCTCGTGCACCATTGTGTGCCGTGTGACCGTGTAGTCGAAGTCGGCCTTCTGCTGCGGTGTCGGCAGTTCGCCGTAGAGCAGCAGGTAGCAGGTCTCGAGGAAGTCGCCGTGCTCGGCGAGTTGATCGATCGGATAGCCGCGATAGAGCAGGACTCCCAGGTCGCCATCGATGTAGGTGATCTTGGACTCGCAGCTTGCCGTCGAGGTGAAGCCGGGGTCGTAGGTGAATATGCCGCTCTCGCCGTAGAGCTTGGCGATGTCGAGCACCTCAGGGCCGATGGTGCCGTCGTAGACCGGGAAATCCCAGTTCTTGTTGCCTACGGTGATGGTGCCGGTTTTCTTCTTGGCGTCCGTCTTGGCGTCCATGGTCTAACCCTCGATTTAGAGGCGAGCGGTGAATGCGCAAAGTTTAAGGCCGGGAGCCGAGACGCCGGGTAGACGACGCATGGTGCCGGCCGCTTTTTGGGTAGCTCATCCGTATGTGCGCTGCAAGATAGCCTATTGGCAGGCAGGCTAATGCCCATCGCGACCTGGCGCTTAGACATAGATCAAGTCGCCGCAGCGCGGGCTATAAACGGGGGCGAGTCGTTTAGCCCACCTGATCCCGCAAACGGGCCAGGCTCTCGTCCTTGCCCAGCACGGCCAGGACGTCGAAAATCGGTGGCGAGGTAGTGCGCCCGGTCAATGCGGCCCGTAGCGGCTGGGCCACCGCGCCGAGTTTAAGGCCGGAGCGCTCGGCAAAGCCCCGCACGACGCCCTCGACCGTCTGCGCGTTCCATTCGGGGACTGACGGCCAATTCCGGCAACAGGGCGGCGGTCACGGATTTGGCCTCTGGCGTTATCAGGGCCTTCGCCTGGTCGTTCAAATCGAGCGGTCGGCTGGCCCAGAGAAACCGTGTTGCATCAAATAGTTCAACTAAAGTCTTAGCGCGCTCTTTCAAGGCCGGCATCGCCATGAGCAGCATGCCGCGCAGCGCCGGTGTCATCTTGCCGGCGAGTTCCTGGCCGCCGGCGATGTGGGGCAGCAACTCTTCCAACTGGGCGATCAGGTCGGCGTCGGTGCTCGCTCGGATGTAGTGGCCGTTGAGATTCTCCAGCTTGGCGAAATCGAAGCGCGCCGGCGAGCGGCCGATCTGCGGCAGATCGAAAGCGGCAATCATTTCGTCGGTTGTAAAAATCTCCTGATCGCCATGGGCCCAACCGAGCCGGACCAAGTAGTTGCGCATGGCCGCCGGCAGGTAACCCATCGCCCGATAGGCATCGACGCCGAGCGCGCCATGGCGCTTGGACAGCTTGGAACCGTCCGGCCCGTGGATCAGGGGGATATGCGCCATGGTCGGCACGTTCCAGCCGAGCGCCTCGTAGATATGCTTCTGCCGGGCGCCATTGGTCAGGTGGTCGTCGCCGCGGATGATGTGGGTGACGTTCATGTCGTGGTCGTCCACCACGACCGCCAGCATATAGGTCGGCGTACCGTCGGAGCGCAGCAGCACCAAATCATCGAGATCGGAATTTTGCCAGACCACGCGGCCTTGCACCTGGTCCTCAATCACCGTCTCGCCGGTGAGGGGCGCGCGCAGGCGGATCACCGGCTTGACGCCGGGTGGCGCCTCGGATGGGTCGCGGTCGCGCCAGCGACCGTCATAGAGCTTGGAACGGCCCTCGCGGCGCGCGGCCTCGCGCATTTCGGTCAGTTCTTCCGGACTGGCGTAGCAGCGGTAGGCCTTGCCGGCGGCGAGCAGTTGTTCGACGATCTGACGATGACGCGCTGCACGTGAAAACTGGAACACGATCTCGCCGTCCCAGGTGAGCTCCAGCCAGGTCAGGCCATCGATGATGGCGGCGATGGCCGCGGCGGTCGAGCGCTCGCGGTCGGTGTCCTCGATTCGCAGCAGCATCTTGCCGCCGAACCGGCGCGCATAGAGCCAGTTGAACAGCGCGGTGCGGCCGCCGCCGATATGCAGAAAACCGGTGGGGGACGGCGCAAAACGGGTGACGACGGGCTCGCTCATCGCGGCCCCTCTACCATAAATGCCGTGGAAGTTGTCAGTGCAATTGACATTGAGCCGAATGGCACGTCATGGGATTAGCCCGCCGTAGACGGCGGGGTGGCATAGGCCGCCGATGGGTCGGCGGGTTCAGGATAGCGTCGAACTTGAAGTCGAGGAAGCATGGCTACGCACGATAAGGCAAGCGGCAATCTGGCGCCGGCGGAGCCGGGGCGCGACTTTATCCGCGACATTGTGCAGGCCGACCTGGACGCCGGACGCGTTAAGGCGGTGGTTACGCGCTTTCCGCCCGAGCCGAACGGCTATCTGCATATCGGCCACGCCAAGTCGATCTGCCTGAATTTCGGCATTGCCCAGGAATTCGGCGGCCGCTGCCACTTACGTTTCGACGACACCAATCCGGCCAAGGAAGAGCAGGAATATATCGACGCCATCGAGCGCGACGTGCGCTGGCTCGGCTTCGATTGGGGCCAGCACCTCTACCACGCCTCCGACTATTTCGAACGGCTTTATGGCTGGGCGGAAGACCTGATCCGCACCGGCAAGGCCTATGTGGACGACCAGACGCACGAGCAGATCCGCGTCAACCGCGGCACCCTGACGGAGCCCGGCACGAACAGCCCGTTCCGTGACCGCAGCGTCGAGGAGAATCTCGACCTGTTCCGCCGCATGCGCGCCGGCGAGTTTCCCAATGGTAAGCGCGTGCTGCGCGCCAAGATCGACATGGCGTCCGGCAACATCAATCTGCGCGATCCGGTGCTCTACCGCATCCTCAACGCGCCGCATCCGCGCACCGGAACCACCTGGAAGATCTACCCGAGCTACGATTTCGCGCACGGACAGTCCGACGCCATCGAGGGCATCACCCATTCGGTCTGCACGCTCGAATTCGAGGACCATCGCCCGCTCTACGACTGGTTCATCGCCAATCTTGATGTGCCGTCAAAGCCGCATCAGTACGAATTCGCCCGTCTCAATCTCACTTATACCGTGCTGTCTAAACGCGTGCTGACGTTGCTGGTGCGCGACGGCCATGTGACGGGCTGGGACGATCCGCGCATGCCGACGATTGCCGGTTTGCGCCGGCGCGGCGTGCAGCCGGAAGCGATCCGCGATTTCATCAAGCGCATCGGCGTCGCCAAAGCCAACAGTCTGGTTGACGTCGGCATGTTCGAATTCTCCGTGCGCGAGGCGCTCAACAAAAGTTCGCTGCGGCGCATGGCCGTGCTCAAGCCGCTCAAGGTGGTGGTCGAGAATTATCCAGAAGGGCAGGTCGAGGAGTTGGACGCGGTCAATCATCCCGACGATCCGGCGGCAGGCTCGCGCAAGATCAAATTCGGCCGAGAGCTCTTTATCGAGCATGACGACTTCATGGAGAACCCGCCGAAGAAATTCTTCCGGCTATCGCCCGGCACGGAAGTGCGGCTGCGCTACGCCTATTTCATCACCTGCCGCGAGGTGGTGAAAAATGCAGCGGGAGAAGTGATCGAATTGCGCTGCACCTACGATCCCGCGACAAAGGGCGGCAACGCGCCGGACGGCCGCAAGGTGAAGGCGACCATCCATTGGGTATCGGCCGCGCACGCGATTCCCGCCGAGGTGCGGCTATACAATCCGTTGTTCACCAAGCCCGATCCGAGCGGGGGCGAGGGTTTTGCCGCCGATCTCAATCCTAATTCATTGGAAGTGCTGACCGGCGCGCGCCTCGAGCCGGCGCTCGCCGACGCCAAGCCGGAAGTGCCGGTGCAGTTCGAGCGCAATGGGTATTTCTGCCTCGACCCGGATTCCAAACCCGGCCGGCTCGTGTTCGACCGCACCATCGGCCTGCGCGACACCTGGGCGAAGGAGAAGGCGGCTCCCTGAGGAATTGGCGCCAGGGTCGTTGCCGCACGCACCTGAGGGCGAAGGTGTGAGCGTTCACAACCGTTCCCCTAGCCACAACCTACGGCTGCTGTAGCGTCGGTTCCGGTTGCAATTGCGTGAGGGTCGGGGGCGCCGCGCCATGGCCGACAACAGGCAACGCGGCACGCGTGCCAAAGCCTGGGCTGCCGAAGTCGACGCCGCGCGTCGGCGCGCTGACCTGGTGCTGCCGGAAGGGTTGGCGGACGGTGCCGCGTGGCTCCACGGGCTTCTATCGGAATGGGCGGCCGCCCGAAGTCGCACCCGGACGGGCTAATGCCTTGGCTCGCCATCGCTTACGGTCTGGGCATCGTTTTCTACTTCACCGCAGATCGCGAACCGGCATGGTGGGCGGCGACGGGGCTCGCGTTGGCGGGCGGCGCCATGGCGATCTTGGCGCGCCGGCACCCTGTTGGCTTTCCGCTCGCGCTCGGCTTTGCCGCCATTGCCGCAGGCTTTGCGACAGCCACGTTGCGTACCGAAATCGTCGCGCATCCGGTGCTGCGGTTCTCGGCATCGAGCATGACGCTGTCCGGCTTCGTCGAAATCCGTGAGGAGCGGGAGCGCAGCGACCGCATAACGATACGCATTAATCGCATCGATAGCGGCCGACGGCTCACCGATATGCCCAAGCGCGTCCGGCTCGCCGTGCGCAAGAATACCGCGCCCGCGGTCGGCAGTTTCATCGAGCTCAAGGCGCATCTGTCGCCGCCGCTCGCGCCGCTGCGTCCGGGCGGCTATGACTTTGCGCGTGACATGTATTTTCAGAGCATCGGCGCGTCCGGCTACGCGCACCGTCAAAGATGCGAGCCTGCACGACGGCGTGCGGTGCGACGCCGCCGGTTGCATCGGGCGTTTAGCCGACGGCCGGCTGGTGTCGTTTGTCCTATCGGTCGCAGCCTTCGCCGAGGATTGCGCGCGCGCCGCCGTGGTGGTCAGCGCGCACGCGGCGCCGGGCGAATGCGCCGCCACCTTGATCGACCGCAATGCCTGGCGCGCCAATGGCGCCATCGCGCTGCGCTAGACCGGCGACCGTTTCGCGCTCAGCGCGGCGCGTCCGCCCGGCTACGAGCGCCCGTGGGCGAGGGGATCACTGAACGTGAGCGAGACCGTCTCGGCAACGCGTCGTCTGGTTGCGCCTGACGCGACGCCGCGCGTCAACGATTTGGAACCGGGAGACTAGGCCTTAGTAGCGTCTAAACAGCCCGACCAGCTTGCCCTGGATGCGCACGCGGTTGGGAGGCAGGATGCGCACCTCGTAGGCGGTATTGGCCGGTTCGAGCGCGATCGAAGCGCCGCGGCGGCGGAACCGTTTCAGCGTGGCCTCTTCGTCGTCGATCAGCGCCACCACGATGTCGCCGGTGTCGGCAGCCTCGGATTTGCGGATCAGCGCGATATCGCCGTCGAGGATGCCGGCCTCGATCATCGAATCGCCGCGCACCTCGAGCGCGAAATGCTCGCCGGCCGTGAGCAGGTCGGCCGGCATGTTGATGACATGGCTGCGGGTCTGGATCGCCTCGATTGGCGTGCCGGCGGCGATGCGGCCCATCACCGGTACCGCGATCGGACGGCGGCTGTCGTCGTCGCTCTCGGAATTGGCGGAAGCGGCTCGCACCCGGCCGAGGTCGCCCTCGATGACGCTCGGGTTGAAGCCGCGCGAGCGGCCGCCGTTGCTGATGCCGTGGGCGACTGAGTTCGGGCAGTTTGATCACCTCGATGGCGCGCGCCCGGTTGGGCAGGCGGCGGATGAAGCCGCGCTCTTCCAATGCGGTAATCAGCCGGTGGATGCCGGATTTGGACCGCAGGTCGAGCGCGTCCTTCATTTCATCGAAAGACGGGGGTACCCCCGCTTCGGTCAGTCTTTCGTGGATGAAGCGCAGGAGTTCGAATTGCTTGCGGGTTAGCATCTATTTCTCCCCGGGTGTCTTTCGTCTTGCCGCTCTTTGCCGAGCTACTGTAGAGGCACAGGCCATAAACAAATCATGAACGGACACTATCTGTTCGATATGTGTTCCGCAACCATTTAATTTCGGGTGAAAAATGCCAAAGGCCGCTACAGGGCGAGCTTAAGGATGACGCAATGTGAACCGGAACTCGCCGCAGGCGCAAACGGCTCACGAATCAGCAGGCAGCCGGCCTTGGCGAGCGGTGCCATCAGGGAACTGTCCTGGTTAGGCAGCGGCGTTGCTACAAGGCCCTCCGGGCCGATAGAGAGGGTCGCCCGCATATAGTCGGCTCGCTCGTCATTGGCCGGCAAGTCGTGCCCGAGTCGCGCCGATTCTGGAACCCGCTCGGTATCGTCGCGGCCGGCGAGCCGCCGGATTAGCGGCACCAGGAACAGGAAAGCACAGACATAGGATGATACTGGGTTACCGGGGACGCCGAGTACCTGCATACCGTTTAGCCGGCCATGCATCATTGGCCGGCCTGGGCGCAGCGCCACCCGCCAGAACGACAGATCGAGCCCTTCGCTCGCGAGCGCCCGCTGCACCAAGTCGTGCTCGCCGACCGAGGCGCCGCCGCTGGTGAGTAGGATATCGGCACCCCAATCGCCGGCGCGCCGCACCGCCGCCGCGATGTCCTCGACGCGGTCATGTGCGATGCCGAGGTCGCTCACCTCGGCGCCCTCATTGCGCGCCATGGCCATAAGGGCGAAACCGTTCGAATAGACAATTTCGCCGGCTGCCGGCGCACTGCCGGGTGCCACCAGCTCGTCGCCGGTGCCGAGCACTGCCACCTTCGGCCGCCGGTGCACGCTCAAGGTTGGATAGTTCATGGCGGCGGCGAGCATCAGGTCGCGGTCGGTGAGGTGGCGGCCTTTGCGCAGCAGCGGCTGGCCTTGCGTGAAATCGATACCGCGGTCGCGCACATTGCGGCCTTTGGCGGTGGCCTTCTGGATGATCACCGTATCGCCCTCGCGCGCGGTGACTTCCTGGATGACGACGGTGTCGGTGCCCGCGGGCATCACGCCGCCAGTGAAAATGCGCGCGGCCTCGCCCGCCTTCACTTCGCCGTCGAAGGGATGGCCGGCGGCGACTTCACCGATAAGCTTCAGTTTGACCGGTGCTTGCGCGACGTCAGCGGTGCGCACGGCATAGCCGTCCATCGCCGAGACCGCGTCGGGCGGCTGGGTGCGCAGTGCATTCAAATCTTCAGTGAGCACGCGGCCCCGCGCTTCATCGAGCGGAACCGTTTCCGCCGGCAAAGGGAGTGCATCGGCCAATACCCTGGTCAAAGCCTCGGCGACCGGCATCAACGCACGGTTCATTCGCGGAAGTCCTCGGCGCGATAATCGCCGGATTTGCCGCCACTCTTGCGCAGCAGCCTTATGCCCTCGATGCGCATGTCTTTCTCCACGGCCTTGACCATGTCGTAGATGGTAAGACACGCGATCGATACTGCGACCAGCGCTTCCATCTCGACACCTGTCTGCCCAGTCACTTTGACCGTGGCGCGCACCAGGAAACCGGGTAGGGCGTGTTCCGGATCGATGTCGATCTCGATCTTGGTGATGGGCAACGGGTGACAGAGCGGGATCAGACCATGCGTGCGCTTGGCCGCCATGATGCCGGCAAGACGCGCGGCGCCGAGTACGTCGCCCTTCAAGGCATTCCCGGCGAGCACCAGGTCGAGCGTCTCCTTGCGCATGATCACGCGGCCTTCGGCGATGGCGATCCGTTCGGTCGCGTTCTTGGCGGAGACGTCGACCATGCGCGCCTGGCCGCGCGGGTCGATATGGGTCAGTTCGGCGTTGGTCATCAACGGTGCTCGTTTGGCCTTTGTTTTGGCAGGCCGCGCCGCCGCCTTTTTGCGCCGCACGACGGGCTTTTTTCCGCGGGCCATGGCTTATTCCGCTGCCGCACGGCGCGGCGCGCGCGCGAGCAGGGCGCGCGTTGCGGCGTTCACGTCGCTTTGCCGCATCAGGCTCTCGCCCACCAGGAACGTGGAGATGCCGATGGCGGCAAGGCGGGCAAGGTCAGCCGGCGTATTGAGCCCGCTTTCGGCCACGACAATACGGTCGCTCGGGATTTTCCGCGCCAGCTGTTCACTGACGGCAAGGGACGTCTTGAAGGTCCGAAGATCCCGGTTGTTGATGCCGATGAGCCGCGATTTCAGCCGCAAGGCTCGTTCAAGTTCATCTTCCTGATGAACTTCAAGCAAAACATCCATCCCATTGTAAAAAGCTGAATTCTCGATCTCTTCGGCGGCGGCGCCGTCGACCGCGGCCATGATGATCAGGATGCAGTCGGCGCCCAGAGCGCGCGATTCCACGACCTGATAAGGCTCGTAGATGAAATCCTTGCGCAGCGCCGGCAGACCGGTCGCATTGCGCGCGGCGGCGAGGAATTCCGGCTTGCCTTGGAACGAAGGCCCATCGGTGAGCACCGAAAGGCAGGTTGCGCCACCCGCCGCATAGGCTCGGGCGAGCGTCGGCGGATCGAAATCGGCGCGAATCAGTCCCTTCGATGGGCTCGCCTTCTTGATCTCGGCGATCAACGCATAGTCGCCGCCGGCGATTTTGCGCTCGATTGCTTTGAAAAAACCGCGCGGCGTTGGAGCTGCTTTCGCCTGCGCTTCCAGTTCGGCAAGCGGGCGCGCGCGCTTGGCTGCCGCGATTTCCTCGCGCTTATAGGCTTCTATCTTGTCGAGGATATCCGCCATGATCACGCCTCCACGGCGCTCGACACCGCAATCAAGCGGTCGAGCCGGCCTTCCGCCTCGCCGCTTTCGATCGATTTCGCCGCCAGCGCGGTGCCTTCCTTCAAATCCTTGGCCTTGCCGGCGACGATCAAGGCGGCGGCGGCATTGAGGATCGAGATGTCGCGGAACGGCCCGGCTTTGCCTTTTAGCACGTCGAGCAACGCCTTGGCGTTGGTCTCGGCATCGCCGCCGCGCAATGCCTCCGGCTTGGCGCGTTTCAAGCCGGCCTCCTCGGGCGTGATCTCGAAGGTGCGGATTTTGCCGTGCTCGAGCGCGGCCACGCTGGTCGGACCGGCAGTGGTGATCTCGTCGAGTCCGTCGGAGCCGTGCACCACCCAAATGGACTTCAGAGCCGAGATTCTTGAGCACTTGCGCCATCGGCTCGACCCAGTGCTTGGAGAATGTGCCGATCATCTGCCGCTTGACGCTTGCCGGATTCGACAGCGGGCCGAGCAGATTGAAGATGGTGCGGGTGCCGAGTTCGACGCGGGTGGGGCCGACGTTTTTCATCGCCGGATGATGCGCGGGTGCAAACATGAAGCCGATGCCGGCCTCGCGAATGCAGCGCCCGACTTGTTCGGCATTCAAATCGATCTTAACGCCGAGCGCTTGGAGCACGTCGGCGGCGCCGGATTTCGACGACAGCGCACGGTTGCCGTGCTTGGCGACCGGCACGCCGGCGCCGGCGACGATGAACGCAGCGCAGGTCGAGATATTGAACGAGCCGGAAGCGTCGCCGCCGGTGCCGACCACATCGATGGCGTCGGGCGGCGCTTTCACGCCCAGCATCTTGGCGCGCATGGTGGTGACCGCGCCGGTGATCTCGTCGACGGTTTCCCCGCGCACGCGCAAGCCCATCAGCAATGCGCCCATCTGAGAAGGTGTCGCTTCGCCCGACATCATGCGGTCGAAGGCGGCGGCGGCTTCCGCGCGGGTGAGGCTCGCGCCGGTCGCGACCTTGGCGATGAGCGCTTTGAAGTCGTCGGCCATGGACGTGAGCCTCAACCGATCGCGTGCGCGGGTGACTTGCGCGCCGGAGTAGCGTTCGCGGTGCGGCCGCGCTGCATGTTCCAGGCAGCCGCGAGATCGAGAAAATTTTTCAGCATCAGATGGCCGTGCTCGGAGGCTATGCTCTCGGGATGGAACTGCACGCCGTGCACCGGCAGGCGGGCATGCGCCAGCCCCATGACCAGCCCGTCATCGGTTTCCGCGTTGACGGTCAATTCGTGCGGCATGCTGGCGCGCTCGACCACCAGCGAATGATAGCGCGTGGCGCGGAACGGCCCGTTGATGCCGCGAAATACGCCGGTACCGCCGTGCTTGATCTCGAACACTTTGCCATGCGCCGGCGTCGCGCGCACCACTTTGCCACCAAAAGCTTGTCCGATCGCTTGATGGCCGAGACAGACGCCGAGGAGCGGGATCGTCGCTGCGGCTTTGCCGATCAGCTCGAGGCAAATGCCGGCCTCGTTCGGCGTGCAGGGGCCGGGCGAGAGCACGATCGCCTCCGGTTCGGCGGCGATCACGGCATCGGCCGAAACTTTATCGTTGCGATGCACGACGACATCGGCCCCCAGCCCGCCCAGGTAATGGAACAGGTTGAAGGTGAAGCTGTCGTAATTGTCGATCAAAATGATCATGTTTGCCCGCCGTCTCAAGGTCTTAAGACGAGGCCGGAGGGGGGTCAAGCAGGCGTCATTTCGGCTCAATCTCGGGCGGCGGGGGCAGCATTTCCCGCATGCGGCGGTCGATTTCCTCGTCGGAGACCGGCGCTGCCGGCGCACGGGTGCTCTCGGCCGCGTTCTCGCCGATGTGCACAAGCTTAGGCACCAGCAGTACGACGATGAGCAGCATCCATTGTGCCAGTAGGAATGGCACGAGCGCCTTAACGAAGGGCCGGAACGGCGCCGGGTTCCTTGACGCCCCGCGCACCATCATCAGCGCATAGCCGAACGGCGGCAGCAGGAAACTGGACTGCAAGGTGAGCAGCACAAGCACCGCCACCCAACGTGCGTCGGCGACGCGCACCAGCAAGGGCGGAATGACGATCGGAATGATCACGAAAATGATCTCGAAGGCATCAAGCACGAAGGCGCACAGCCCGATCACGGCGAGGACCGCCGCCGTCGCCAGAATGTCGCCGCCCGGAATGCCGGCAACCAGATTATTCACCAGCCTGTCTGTGCCGAGCAGCCGCAGGATCAACGTGAAGGTGGTGGCCGCGATCAGCAGCGTGAACAGCGCGCCAGTGATGGCGATGGCGTCATGCAGCACTTCGCGCAATACGGCGCCGCGCAGCCGGCCGCTGATCAGCCCGGCGCTCAACATGGCGAAGGCGCCCATTGCCGCCGCTTCGACCGCATAAAAATATCCGGTGGCGACGCCGCCGAGCAGCAGCAGCAACGCGATCAGCGCAAAAGCGGCCAAAATCATCTGCTGCGGCGTGACCCGCTCGCGCTTTGGCGGCAACTCATGATGGCGGCCGGCAAACCAGGCGAGCGCGATGCACAGCAACAGGAAGATCCCGGCCGGCGCCAAGGCCGCATGAAAAACGTCCTGCGTGTTGATGACGCGGTCGCTGCGGCCGGTGGCGGTGACAGCATAAGTGTGCGCATCCAACATCGCGTCGCTGAGGAGGATGAGTACCAGCGATGGCGGCACCAGCACGCCGAGCGTCGAGGCGACGGCAATGACGGCGTCGCGAGTCGCCGCCGGCACGCCCTCGGCGGAAAGCCGCGGCGCCACCACGCGCGAGAGGCCGAGCACGCTGGCCCCGACCGAGCCATTCATCGGCCCGAGCAACGCGCCGAGCAGCATGCCGGAGACGAGCGGCGCTGATGCCCGCTTCGGCATGACGGCAATCCCGGTGCGATAGAGCGCGTCGGCCACCGGCAGGCGGCCGAGCAGCAGACCCATGGTCACGTAGAGCGGCAACACTTGCAGCAGGTCGTTGTCGAACAGATTGATCAGCCGGCCGGGCAGCGCCCACAATAGGGAAAACGGGATCGTACCGGTCACGAGACCGAGTGCCGCGCCGAGGCTGGCAACCGCGATCAGCACGAATGCAGCGGGCAGGCCGGTCGATATGATGCCGACGCCGACCAAGATCAGAAGCGCAAAGCCGCTCCACTCCATCAGACGTCATCCGCTGGCAAGGGACGCAAAATGTCGACGACCGCCTGCGCGATGATCGTGAAGGCCATGATCCACAATGCCGCTTTGATGAGGAAATAACCGGGATTGTCCGTTTCGCCAAACAACTCCATTTCGAGGACCGACGGAACGACGAAGATTTTGCCGGCGATGACGATGAAAAGCGCCCAGGGCAGCAATCCAAGGCCTGCGCCGAGCCGCTTGAGCCAGCCGCGCGTTCGCGCCGTGTAATGCTGCGCCAGCGCGTCGGCGGCGAGGTGAGCGCCGGCGCGCGTTGCCGCGCTGATGCTCACCGCGACATAAAGCGCGAAAATAATCTGGCCGAGATCGTTTGCTTGGCTCGAATAGTTGTGCACGATATCGCGCAGCGGCCATTGCAGGAACAACAGCAGGATGAGCGGCAACGCTAGCCACTGCGCGGCGGCTATGATGTAACCGATCAGACGATCGAGCCGCGGCAGCCAACCCACAGCTTGCCCCCAAAAAAAATCGCGATTTGCCCCGGCGGGTGATTATTGCTCGCGCTCGGCGGAATTGGCAAATCGGCGGGCTTCCTCGCCGGAGCGCAACAAGGCTCTTGCCTTATTGATGCATACTTAGTGTTCGTGCTTCGGACAGATTTTGGCGACGGTGCCGCTAGTTAATGTGACGATTGTGACCAAATTCATCTCGCATTTCGAACGGCAAATGGATGATTGTGTTACCGAGTCTTTGGTTAAAGCTGATCGCATATTGCTCCATCGCCGCGATCGAACGTTCGTCATCGGCGCGCGGACATTGCACGACATCGTGACGCAATCCGGCTTGATCGAGCATCTGCTCGAAGTCGTTGTCGGCGTCGTCCAAGGAACCGCGCACGGGAAACGCGCCCGACATGTAAATCTTGTGCTCTGCTTCCGATGGCGCGAGGCAGTATTGCCAATCGGTCGCCATGGCCATTTGTGAACCTGCCGCAGTCAGCGCAAGGCCGGCGAATATCCGCGTGAACATTTTCAGAAACGATCCTTATGCTTGTCATTGAAACAAACACGGTTAGTCGCCCCACTTTGTTGCAACGACTAGTATATCTCGGCGCCTAATCGATTCGCCTAAAAATGCCGTAAAATATTGGCGACATACGCGGCAAAAACACGCGGCTTGCAGCAAGGCCGTTCACTTAAAGAGGGTTCGTAACGATGGCCGAAGTCTGCCTGCGCGGTGTCGATACCGGATTCGTGGCGTTGGGTTATGCCAAAGTCGCCGTCTTGGGCGTCGTGCAGGGCATCACCGAGTTGCTGCCGATTTCTTCCACCGCGCATATGCGCATGGTGCCTGCTGTGCTCGGCTGGCAGGACCCCGGCTCGGCATTCTCCGCCACGATGCAGCTTGCAGCCTTGGCCGCCGTCGTGAGCTATTTTTGGAACGACGTGCGGGGTTTGGCGGCAAATTCACTTGCGGCGATTGCTCACGGTCAATTCCGCGATCGCGACCTGCGTTTCTCGCTTTGGATCGTGCTTGCGACGATCCCTATCGGCATCGCCGGTCTATTGCTGGCGAACGTGTTGAATGCCTGCAATTCGCCATTTCGCGCGGTCAGCGTCATCGGCTGGGCTTGCGTGGCGATGGCGCTTCTCTTAGGGGCTGCGGAAATTCGCGCCCGGCACCGGCGCACGATCGACGAAGCATCGTTTGTTGACGCGATGCTCATCGGCATCGCCCAGGTCGGCGCTCTTATTCCCGGCGTATCCCGGTCCGGCTCGACGCTGACGGCCGCGCTCGCACTCGGCTTCAAGCGCGACGAGGCGGCGCGGCTATCGTTTCTTCTCGGCCTGCCAGCCATTGCCTTGGCGGGCCTGAAGGAAATGTGGGAGCTCCATAAAATCCACCTCGACGGTCACGGCTGGTCCGTGCTGGCGCTGGGCTTGATCGTGGCGTCGATTTCCGCGTTTTTCGCCATCTGGGGACTGATGCGGGTGCTCGAGCAATTCTCGACATGGCCATTTGTGGTCTATCGATTCGTGCTCGGCGTCGTCATCCTTGCCGGAGTAGCCGCGGGCTGGCTCGCCTGATAGCGAACGGGTTCCGCTCACTGCCCGCGCTTGGCGACGCTGGCAAATCGACGGGCCTCTTCGGCAGCGCGGAACAAGGCCTTCGCCTTGTTGATGCATTCCTGCTGCTCGAAATCGGGATTGCTATCGGCGACGATGCCGGCACCGGCCTGGACGTACATTTTGCCGTCCTTCACCAGTGCGGTGCGCAGCACGATGCAGGTGTCCATCTCGCCCGCGGCAGAGAAATAGCCGACGGCGCCGGCGTAGAGCCCGCGCTTTTCCTTCTCCAACTCGTCGATGATCTGCATGGCGCGCACCTTGGGCGCACCCGACACCGTGCCGGCGGGAAATCCGGCGGCCAGTGCGTCGAGCGCGTCGCGGTTGCCGGCCAGCTTGCCCTCGACGTTGGAGACGATGTGCATCACGTGGCTGTAGCGCTCGACAAAGAACTGATCGGTGACAGTCACGCTGCCGATCTCGGCAACGCGGCCGACATCGTTGCGGCCGAGATCGAGCAGCATCAGATGCTCGGCGCGCTCCTTCGGATCGGCGAGTAATTCTTCTTCCAAAGCTTTGTCTTCATGCGGCGTCGCGCCGCGCGGCCGAGTGCCGGCGATCGGACGGATGGTCACGACATCGCCACTCACTTTGACCAGGATCTCGGGGCTCGAGCCGGCGACGGCGAAGCCGCCGAAATCGAGGAAGTAGAGATACGGCGACGGATTGGTACGCCGCAGCGCGCGGTAGAGCGAGAACGGCGGCAACGTGAATGGCGCCTCGAAGCGTTGCGCCAGCACGATCTGGAAGGCGTCGCCGGCGGTGATGTAGTCCTTCGCCTTGGCGACCATCGCCTTGTATTCGTCCGGCGTGGTGTTGGAGCGCGGCGGCACATCGAGTGGGCCTTCGTCGAATTCGGCGAGCGATTTGTCGAGTGGCCGGTCGAGACTCTCGACGATACCATTGAGCCGCTCGATCGCGCGCCTGAGCGCTGTCTTGGCGTCGACGCTTTTTTCCGGACGTACCGGCGTGACCACGGTGATCGAATCCTTCACCGCGTCGAACACCACGATGATGGTCGGGCGCACCAATACGGCGTCGGGAATGCCGATTGGATCCGGATTGGGCGGGGCCAACTGCTCCATCTGCCGCACCATGTCGTAGCCGAGATAGCCGAACACCCCAGCCGCCATCGGCGGCAGGCTTTCGGGCAACGCGATGCGGCTTTCCGCGATCAACGCACGCAAGGCCGCGAGCGGCGGTTCGTGGCAGGGTGCGAAAGCTTCCGGTTTCGAGCGCGCGCTGCGATTGATCTCGGCGCGCGTACCATTGGCGCGCCAGATCAGGTCCGGATCGATGCCGATGATCGAATGGCGGCCGCGCACCGCGCCGCCCTCTACCGACTCCAGCAGGAAGCTCATCGGCTTGCCGCCGCCGAGCTTCAAGAAAGCCGAGACCGGCGTCTCTAGGTCGGCGACCAGCGTGGTCCATACCACCTGCGCCTGACCGCGGCCGTAACGTTCGGCGAAGGCGGTTTCCGACGGCTCGATCTGCATGGGGCTTGCTATTGTGGGGTGCCGCCGCCGATGACCTGGTTCAGCGCCTGCTGGTTGAACGTGACGCCGAACTCGTTTTCAAGCCGCGAGACATAGGCGCCCACGATATCGTCGGAATAGGAGTTCTGCAGCAACGTCGTAAGCTGCTTGCTCGCGATCGGATCGAGCGGGGGATCCATGACGTCGGTCACGCGGAACACGAAACGCGTGGTTTCCTGATCGCCCACGGCGCTCGCCGGCACACCCTTTGGCGTTTTGAACGCCGCCTCGACCAGTTTGGCCGGCGCGAAGCCGCCTGGCTTGCCACGTTGCAGGTCGGTTGCGGTCACCACTTTCATACCGGCTTCGGTGGCGAGTTGGTCCAACGCGGTGCCGGCTTTCAGCTTGCCGACCATGTCGTCCGCCTTGGCGTGCAGGCGCTTGGCGATCTCGTCGTCGCGCCAGCGCGCCGCAACCTTGTCCTTCACCTCGTCGAGCGTGCGATCGCGCGCCGGCGTGACGCCGGCGACGTCGAACCAGAGATAGCCGCCGCTCGGCAATTGCAGCGGATCGTTGTCGACCCCGACGTCGCTGGCGAAGGCGGCGGCGACTACGTCCGGCTTGGTCGGCAGGTCGGTGATCGGCTTTTCGTCTGGCCCGCGGCCGGAGCGGTCGACCGCATCGATGGTGCGGGATTTGAGGCCGAGTTTCTTGGCCGCCTCGGCCAGCGTGGAGCCGGCGGCGCGCTCGTCCTCGAACTTGTCGCGTAGGTTTCCGATTTCGGTCTTGGCGCGGCTCTCAGCGATCTCGCGCTTGATTTGTGGCGCGACTTCTTCAAAGGTCTTTTGGTTGCCCGGCTCGATTTTCTCGACCTGCAGCAACACGGTGCCGAAACGGCCTTTGATCGGCGTGCTGACTTCGCCCGACTTGAGCGCAAAAGCGGCGTCGGCGACCGCCGGGTCGATGACTCCGGCCTTGGTCACCATGCCGACATCGATGTCGTTTTCCTTCAAGCCGCGTTCCTTGGCGATATCGGCGAAGCTTGCGCCCTTGGCGATGCGCTCGCGCGCGGCCGCCGCGTCTTCCGGCTTCTGGAACACGATCTGCTTCAGTTCGCGGCGCTCGGGCGCACCATAGCTAGCCTTGTGCTGCTCGAAATAGGTCTTGGCCTCGGCGTCGGTGACCGCCTCCGGCTTGGCCAGTTCGGCTGGCGACATCGCGAGCAGGGTAATCTTGCGGTATTCGGGCGCGCGGAACAGAACCTTGCGGTCCTCGAAATATTTGGCGAGCACCTCGGGTGTCGGCGAAGGGATTTGACCGGCCTGTGCCGTCCCCAGTGTCAGGTAGGCGATGGCGCGTTTCTCGTTTTGATATTGATTGACCGCTTTCATCGCCGTGGCCGGCACGACAAAATCGCCGCCCACGCTGAGCGCGATCTGCCGACGCAGGATGACGCGGCGTTGCTCTTCGACAAAGCGGGTCTCGGTAAATCCGGCGTCGCGAATGACCTGCTCGAAGCGGTTGCGGTCGAAAGTGCCGTTGATGCCGCGGAAAGTGGGATCGTTGGTGATGCGGTTGGCGATCTCGGCATTGCTGATGCCGAGATGCAAGGCCTTGGCCTGCTCGTCGAGCGTGGTTTCGGCCACCAACTGGCCGAGCACTTGCCGGTCGATTCCGAGCGCGCGCGCCTGGTCGGGCGTGATCGGACGGTTCAACTGCCGTCCGATCTGTTGCAGGCGTTCGGTGTAAAACTGGCGGAACTGTTCGATTGATATCTCGGTGCTGCCGATTTTGACCGCCGAATTGACGCCGAAACCGCGGAAAATATCGCCGATGCCCCAGATCGCGAAGCTGATGACGAGGCCGCCCATGATGACGGCCATGATGCCCCGGCCGAGCCAGGTCGAGGAGGCTTTGTGGATACCGCGGAGCATGGGCTGCGTTCTTCCCGGACGACGATAACGGCTGAATGAAGGGTTGGTCGCGCCCTTATAGGGAGCGGGTCAACTCCCTGCAACTCAAGAAGGATCGGCTTGCGGCCTGGCCGCTCTGGCGCCCACCTGCGCGGTCTGATAACCGCACGCGGGAAAGGACCTCATCATGGCGTCGGGCGAGTTAAGACCGCTGGTGGCGGGCAACTGGAAAATGAACGGGCTTGCCGTTTCCGAGGGTGAGTTGACCAAAATCGTCAACGGCGCGGCCGGCATCAAAGCCGACCTGATGGTGTGTCCACCGGCAACTTTGATCGCGGATTTTGCCGCCGCCGCGCGCGGCTCCGCGGTGGTCATCGGCGGGCAGGATTGCCATGCCGCCCCTTCGGGCGCCCATACCGGCGACATCGCCGCCGAAATGCTCAAGGATGCTGGGGCGGTGGCCGTGATTGTCGGCCATTCCGAGCGGCGTTTCGACCATCATGAAACCGACGCCCAGGTTCGCGCCAAAGCGATGGCCGCGTACCGTGCTGGCTTGATCGCGATCGTCTGTATCGGCGAGCAAGGCGCCGAACGCGAAGCGGGTGACACCCTGGCAGTCCTTGGCCACCAACTCGACGGCTCGCTGCCAGACGTAGCGTCAGGTCTCGTGATCGCGTACGAGCCAGTCTGGGCGATCGGTACCGGGCTGACCCCGACCGTGGTCGACGTCGCCGAGGCTCATGCTTTCATCCGCAAGAAGCTGACCGAGCGCTATGGCGCCGAGGGCGCGAACGTCCGCATCCTCTATGGCGGCTCGGTCAAGCCATCCAATGCCAAGGAGCTGCTGACCATTGCCAATGTGAACGGCGCCCTGGTCGGCGGCGCCAGCCTGAAAGCGGCCGATTTCCATGGCATTGCTGCGGTTTATCGCTAATTCCAGCGAGGGTGGAAATAGCGGCCGCGATCGTGTAGAGACCGCGGCGAATTCCTATATAGCTCGCGAAGCGCCGTCTGGGCGGAAGCTCTGACCGGCTGATTTGAACGGATTGAAGCCTTATGCAGCACGTCGTTATTGTGATCCATCTGATGCTGGTACTCGCCTTGATCGGCGTGGTGCTGCTGCAGAAGTCGGAAGGCGGCGGGCTGGGCATCGGCTCGACCGCGGGCTTCATGACCAGCCGTGGCACCGCCAACGTGCTCACCCGCGCCACCGCGATCCTGGCCGGCCTGTTCTTCGCGACCAGTTTGATTCTGTCGATCCTCGCCGGCATGAATCGCAAGCCGACCTCGATCCTGCAGGGCGACCGTCCGGCGCCGACCGCGCCTGGCCCGAATGCGCCGCTGAGCCCGAACGGGCTCCTCAATCAATTGCCTGGCACGCCCGCCGCGCCGCCGGCCGCCCCCGCGGCGCCGGCCGGGCCGCAGGTGCCGCAGTCGAAATAAGAAACTGACGAAGGGCCGGGAAACCGGCCCTTCCGCGTTAGGGAGCGGGGTTGAAATGTGAGGCCTAAAAGGCCCTCAGGTGGAGCATGAGAATACTGACCCAACTACCTTTGACTGTGGAAATTTCTCGAATTGCGCACAGGCGTAGACCGGCCCTGAGATTTTCGCGCTCGTCGAATCGATTTAGGCCGCTTACAGGTTAGGCCCCATGGCGCGGTACATTTTCATCACCGGCGGCGTGGTTTCATCACTCGGTAAGGGTCTCGCATCCGCGGCGCTCGGCGCGTTGCTGCAGGCGCGCGGCTACAAGGTGCGGCTGCGCAAGCTCGACCCCTATCTCAACGTCGATCCCGGAACAATGTCGCCGTATCAGCATGGCGAAGTGTTCGTCACCGACGACGGCGCCGAAACCGATCTCGACCTCGGCCATTACGAGCGCTTCACCGGGCGTCCCGCAACGAAGCACGACAACATCACCACCGGACGTATCTACCAGGACATTCTCGCCAAGGAGCGGCGCGGCGACTATCTCGGCGCCACCATCCAGGTCATTCCGCACGTCACCAATGCCATCAAGGATTTCATCCGCGACGGCAATGACGGCTTCGATTTCGTGCTCTGCGAGGTCGGCGGCACCGTCGGCGACATCGAAGGTCTGCCGTTCTTCGAAGCGATACGGCAGATGGGCAATGACCTGCCGCGCCACCACGCGGTCTACATCCATCTGACGCTGCTGCCGTTCATTCCGAGCGCCGGCGAACTAAAGACCAAGCCGACGCAGCATTCGGTCAAGGAATTGCGCTCGATCGGCATCCAGCCCGACATTCTGCTGTGCCGCACCGACCGCCCGATCCCGCACGGCGAACGGCGCAAGCTCGCGCTGTTCTGCAACGTGCGCGAAAGCGCCGTCATCGAGGCGCGCGACGTCGACAACATCTATGCGGTGCCGGAAGCCTATCACGAGGCCGGCCTCGACCGGGAGGTGCTGGAGGCCTTCGGTGTTGAGCCGATGGCGGCACCGGATCTCACGCGCTGGCACACCATCAATGAGCGCATCCGCAATCCGGAAGGCGCTGTGACCATCGCCATCGTCGGCAAATACACGGGCATGAAGGACGCCTATAAATCGCTGATCGAGGCGCTCTCGCACGGCGGTATCGCCAACAAGGTCAAAGTCAATCTCGACTGGATCGAGTCGGAAGTCTTCGAGAACGAAGACCCGGCGCCGTTCCTCGAACACGTCAACGGCATTCTGGTGCCTGGCGGCTTCGGCCAGCGCGGCGCCGAAGGTAAAATCCGCGCTGCGCAGTTCGCGCGCATGCGGCAGGTGCCGTATTTCGGCATCTGCTTCGGCATGCAAATGGCGGTGCTGGAAGCGGCGCGCAATTTGTGCAGCATCGGTGAGGCCAATTCCACCGAATTCGGTCCGACAACGGAGCCGGTGGTCGGCCTGATGACGGAATGGCTTAAGGGCAACGAGCTACAGCGGCGGATGGACGGCGGCGACCTCGGCGGCACCATGCGGCTCGGCGCCTATCCGGCAACGCTGACGCGCGGCAGCCGCGTCGCCGGCATCTACGGCACCACCGAAATCTCCGAACGGCACCGCCACCGCTACGAGGTCAATACCGGCTACAAAGGCCGGCTTGAGCAGCACGGCATGCGCTTTTCCGGCATGTCACCGGACGGCATTTTACCGGAGATCATCGAATACGAGGACCATCCCTGGTTCATCGGCGTGCAGTTTCATCCCGAACTAAAATCGCGGCCGTTTGAACCACATCCGCTGTTCGCCTCATTCATCGGCGCGGCGGTGGAGCAGAGCCGGCTGGTGTAGAGATCTTCGCGATCAATCGTCCAGCCGGCGCATCTTGTCTTGCGCGTCGCGGCGTTGGACGCCTTGCAGCTTGGTCTGATACTTCCCTTTGGCGAGGCGCTCGGCCTTTTTGGCTTTCTTGGCCGCCGCATCAAGCGATAGTGGATGTTTGTCGCGACGCTGGCCTGTTCGTGATTTGCTGGTCATTTGAAATCCCATATTTTTGGCGGACACGCGTCTATACTCAATTGATGCATACGACGGCAATGTGTGGCCAATGAAAGGGCGTTCATGTCGCGCGGCCTCGACCATATCGTCCATGCCGTGCGCGATCTTGACGCGGCAACGGAGCTTTATCGCGGCCTCGGCTTCGCCGTCGGCGCGCGCAACCGTCATCCGCGCTCCTGGGGCACGCAAAATCACATCATCCAATTGCCGGACACATTCATTGAATTGCTCGCGGTAACCGATCCCGATGGCATTGCGCCACATAGGCCGCGCCACTTTTCCTTCGGCGCCTTCAACCGCGACTTTCTCGACCAGGGGCAGGGCCTGTCGATGCTTGTGCTCAAGGGCAGCGGCGCGAAAGACGCCGATTACTTTCGCGAGCGCGGGATCGGCGATTTCGACCCTTACGAATTCGAACGCGAGGGCAAACGCCCCGACGGCTCAGCCGTGAAGGTCGCTTTTACGCTCGCTTTTGCGCGCGAGCCTGCCGCGCCTGGTGCCGGCTTCTTTACCTGCCAACAGCACTATCCAGAGAATTTCTGGAATCTGGAGTTTCAAAAACACGCCAACAGCGTCTCGGGCGTCGCCGGAGTAGTCGTGGTCGCCAAAGAGCCCGGGCGCCATCTGGAATTCATGCAAAGCTTTGCCGGCGCTGCCGCGCAAACCGGCAAAGACGGCTACATGATTAAAACGCCGCGTGGCACCATTGAGGTCGTGACACCGGCCGCGCTCCTCCATCGTTACGGCGTCCAAGGACCGGACGTTTCCCACAGCGCCCGGCTAGCGGCGCTGCGTTTTACCGCAGCGGACGCAAGCCTGCTGCAAGGCCTGCCCGAGCTCGCCGGCATAGTCGGGATTTACGCCGGAAATGCCGCCGTGATCGGGCCGGAGAACGCCATGGGCGCAATCCTGATCTTCGAGCCAGCGCATGATCCCGAAAAGTGGATACCGGTTTTCGGACAAGATCATGCGCAAACAAATAAGCCCCGTTGACCGCGCCGCGCTGCCGCTTCATGGTCCCGGCCGCGAGGGCAAAATCGTCTTGGATCAGAAACCCAACTCCATCGTCACCATCGGCGCCGTCCGCTTCGGCAATGCTTTGCCGCTGGCGCTGATTGCCGGACCGTGCCAGTTGGAAAGCCGGGCGCATGCGCTCGAAATGGCAATAGCGCTGAAGGAGATCGCGACGCGCGTCGGCATCTGCCTCGTCTACAAGACCTCGTTCGACAAGGCCAACCGCACCTCGGCCAAAGCCAAGCGCGGCATCGGGCTTGATGCGTCGCTCCCGATATTCGCCGAGATCCGCGATACGTTTAAAATTCCGGTGCTCACCGACGTGCACGACGCGGCGCAATGTGCGTACGTCGCGCCGGCCGTCGACGTCTTGCAAATTCCGGCGTTCCTGTGCCGGCAAACCGATCTACTGATCGCCGCCGCCAAAACCGGAAAGGCCGTCAACGTCAAGAAGGGACAGTTCCTGGCGCCCTGGGACATGCAGAACGTAGTCGAGAAAATCACCGGCGCCGGCAACGCCAATGTGCTGGTGACCGAGCGCGGGGCATCCTTCGGCTACAACACGCTGGTCTCCGACATGCGCGCGCTGCCGATCCTCGAGCGCACCGGCGCGCCGGTGATCTTCGACGCTACCCATTCGGTGCAGCAGCCGGGCGGGCAGGGCACGTCCTCGGGCGGCGAGCGCGAATTCGTGCCGGTGCTGGCGCGCGCAGCGGTGGCGGTCGGTGTCGCCGGCGTGTTCATCGAAACCCACCAGGATCCCGATCACGCACCTTCCGACGGCCCCAACATGTTGCCGTTGAAGGAGATGGAGCCGCTGTTGCGCACGCTGGTCGAATTCGACCGGCTGGCCAAGCGTTGATCCGGTAAAGGCTCTCGACCTGAATGGGACGTGTTCTCAATCTCATGGCGTTCGTGATTTTCGCGACGTCGCTGTTCATGCGCTCGGTCGATCCGGTCATTCCGCAGATCGCCACCGGATTGAACGTCGCGCCGTCGACCGCCGCGCTGCTGTCCACCGTCTTCACCTTGCCCTATGCGTTGATTCAGCCGGTGCTGGGCGCGCTGGCCGACATGTTCAGCAAGACCCGGCTGATCGCGGTGTGCATGCTCATCGGCGGCCTCGCTACGCTCGCCTGCGGGCTGGTGACAAATCTCGAGACATTGATGGCTCTACGCGTGCTCGCCGGAATGACCGCCGGCGGCGTCTTTCCGATTGCTTTTGCATTGGTCGGCGACCGCGTTCCGGTAGCTGAGCGTCAGGTCGCACTTGGCAAGTTGTTGTTTGCGGCCATGAGCGGCAATCTCCTGGGTGCGTCTGGCGCCGGCGTCATCGGCGACTTGATCGGCTGGCGCGGCGTGTTCTTTATCACCGGAGCCATCGACCTGATCGCGCTCGCCTTCGCGATCCCCGGCTTTCTCAGGATGAACGAGACGCCCGGACGCTTCGATCTATCGAGTTTCATTCCGAACTATCGCGCGGTGTTCAGCAATCCCTTGGCGAAATATTGCTTCGGCGCGGTTTTCCTGGAAGCGATATTCCTGTTCGGTGTGTTTCCGTACGTGGCTGTGCTGCTGCGCAATGAAGGCGTCACGAGCGCCTCCATCGCCGGCGTGGTGATCGGCGGTTTCGCCATCGGCGGCATTATTTACACTATCAGCGTGTCGCGCCTGCTCAGTTATTTCGCCGAGCGCCGGTTGATGGCGGCCGGCGGTATGACGATGGCCTTTTGCCTGGTCGTGATCGCGCTGCGCCTGCCGTGGCCGGTGGAGTTTGCCAATTTCGTGCTGGTCGGCTTCGGCTTCTACCTGCTGCACGGTTGTATCCAGGTCTACGTCACCGAGCTGGCGCCGGCCGCCCGTGGCTCGGCGATGGCCGGGCATTCGGCTTTCTTCTTTCTCGGGCAGGCAATCGGGCCGGTGGTTTATGGCCTCGGCCTTTCCAGCGACATTGGCATAATCCCGGTGTTGCTGCTTGGTGCCGTGGTGCTCACCGCGACGGGTTGGATTTGCGCCTTGAGCTTACGCCGAAAATCTTAGCCCCGCCCGCGATAGGGCGCGACGCCTTGGTCCGGCACCCACAGGCCCTTGGGCAGGCGTCCGGCCTGCCAGAACACGTCGATCGGCATGCCGCCGCGCGGGTACCAGTAGCCGCCGATGCGCAGCCATTTCGGCTTGAGCCGCGCCACCAGCGTCTTGCCGATGGCGACTGTGCAATCTTCGTGGAAGGCACCATGATTGCGGAAACTGTTGAGATAAAGCTTGAGCGACTTCGACTCGACCAGGAAGCGCCCAGGCGCATAGTCGATCACCAAATGGGCGAAGTCGGGCTGGCCGGTAATCGGGCAAAGCGTCGTGAATTCCGGCGCGGTGAAGCGGGCAAGGTAGTCGGTGTCGGCATGCGGATTGGGCACGCGGTCGAGCACAGCGTTTTTAGGCGACGCCGGGGTGCGCGAAAGGCTGCCGAGTTGAAGTCGCTTTTTCGCCATAACGGCGACTATTGGCCCGCTTTCTTAAGGAATGACAAGACCCATTGCGGCCTGTAGAAACGCCCCCAAAACCGGGAACCGCCATGACCGCCATTACCGACATTATCGGCCGCGAAATCCTCGACAGCCGCGGCAATCCGACCGTCGAAGTCGACGTCATCCTCGAGGACGGCTCGAAAGGCCGGGCCGCGGTTCCTTCCGGCGCCTCAACCGGCGCGCACGAGGCGGTCGAATTGCGCGACGGCGACAAAAAGCGCTACGGCGGCAAGGGTGTGCTTAAGGCGATCGACGCGGTCAACGGCGAGATCTTCGATGCGCTCGGCGGCATGGACGCCGAGGCGCAGGCCAAGATTGACGAGACGCTGATCGCGCTAGACGGTACGCCCAACAAAGGCCGGCTCGGTGCCAACGCCATCCTCGGCGTCTCGCTCGCGGTGGCGAAGGCCGCGGCCATCGCCAAACGCGAGCCGCTCTACCGTTACGTCGGCGGCACTGCGGCGCGCACTCTGCCGGTGCCGATGATGAACATCCTCAATGGCGGCGTGCACGCCGACAATCCGATCGACTTCCAGGAATTCATGATCATGCCGGTCGGCGCGCCGAGCTTCGCCGAAGCCTTGCGCGCCGGCTCGGAAATCTTCCAGACGCTCAAGACGCAGCTCAAATCGATGGGGCTCAACACCAATGTCGGCGACGAGGGTGGCTTCGCGCCCGATTTGAAATCGGCCGAGGCCGCGCTCGATGTCGTCATGCAGGCGGTGGCCAAGGCGGGCTACAAGCCGGGCGGTGACGTGATGATTGCGCTCGACCCGGCGGCCAGCGAATTCTTCAAGGATGGCGCTTACGTCTACGAAGGCGAGGGCAAAAAACGCTCGCCGCAACAGCAGGCCGATTACCTCGCCGAGTTGGCGGGCAAATATCCGATCGTCTCGATCGAAGACGGCATGGCGGAGGACGACTGGCAGGGCTGGAAGATCGTTACCGATCTGATCGGCAGCAAATGCCAACTCGTCGGTGACGACGTGTTCGTCACCAACGTCACGCGGCTCGCCAAAGGCATCAAGGACGGCATCGCCAACTCGATCCTGATCAAGGTCAACCAGATCGGCACGCTCACCGAGACGCTTGCCGCTGTCGAGATGGCGCACAAGGCCGGCTACACCGCGGTGATGTCGCATCGCTCGGGCGAGACCGAGGATTCCACCATCGCCGACCTCGCCGTCGCCACCAATTGCGGGCAGATCAAGACCGGCTCGCTGGCGCGCGCCGACCGCACGGCGAAATACAATCAGCTGCTGCGCATCGAGGAAGAGCTTGGGTCGCAGGCCAAATATGCCGGCCGCGAAGCCTTGAAGGCGACGCGCTAACGGGTTTTGCGGCGGCTGGTATTTGCGTGTAGGATTGCCTGCAAATACAGACCTCAGAAAAACTGAGCTTCCGGCATGGATCAAGCGACAAATCTGTCGCGCACCGACCGCCGCCAAGCCATCGCGCGTCTGTCCGCTTTTGTCACGCAATCGGTCGACGTTGCGCGCGCCGTGGAGAAGCCGTTTTTCCATCTCGAGTTCGACCGCGTCTTCCCCGACGATATCTATGCGCAAATTCTGGCACTGATGCCGGAAGCGACGGACTACCGTCCGATGCACGGCCGCAGCAAGGGCCACGATCTCACCGACGGCACCCATACCCGCGTCAAGATCGACCTGTTCCCGGAATACATTCGCAACCTGCCGCCGGAAAAACGCGCGCCGTGGGATGTGGTCGGCCGCGCGCGCTGCTCGGAGCCGGTCAAGCAGGCCTTTATTCGCCGTCTCGCACCCGGGCTGTCCAAGCGTTTCGGCGCCGACTTCGCCAAGGTTGGCATGTATCCGATCCCGATTCTCACCCGCGACATCCCGGGCTATCTGATCACGCCGCACACTGACACCAAGTGGAAGGGGATCACGGTCCAGCTCTATCTGCCGAAGGACGACGCCAACACCGATATCGGCACCATCTTCCATGAGCGGCTGCCGGACGGCTCGATGCCGAAGAAGGCGCAGATGCGCTTTGCCCCCAACAGTGGTTACGCATTTGCTGTTGGCACGGACACCTGGCACTCAGCGGACCCGGTGCACGATCGCGTCAAGTCGCGCGATTCGATCCTGCTCACCTATTTCGTCGACCAGGGATTGCTGCGGAATTTCTGCAATCGCGGTAAGCGGCTGGGCAATTTCCTGCTTAATGAACTGCGCCAATACGTGCCGGTTTGAGCGGCGGCGCGCCGCATTAAAGACGCCTTAACGCGATTCCCGCATCTTGCGTCGTCATGGTCTCCCATCGCCGCCGCCGCACCGTTCTGACCGCGCTCGGGCTTTACACCTTTGCCGCCCTATTTGTCGGCTATTTTGCGGTCAATGCCTTCACCGGCAACCACGGCCTGCGGGCGCAAGCGGACCTCGACCAGCAGTTGGCGACCATGCAGGGCGAGCTTACGCACCTGAAAGCCGAGCGCGCGCTGTGGGAGCGGCGGGTGGCGCTGCTGCGCTCCGACAAGATCGATCCCGACATGCTGGACGAGCGCGCCCGCGCGGTCTTGGGCTTGGCCGACCCGCGTGACCTAGTCCTGCTGACCCACCCGCGCTAGGCCCGGTCCGCGCGAGCTGATAAACGTTATCCACCGTCGGTAATGAAGGTTGCACCGGTTCCGCGCCGATCCGGCCGCATAGCCGCCCTGGCGGCCTCGCGCTTTCACCCCCAACCGATTTAAGCTATTGGGAGGTCGCAAAGCCGAACCGCGGCTCCGTGACAATTGCCCGGACGCTTTCGTAGGGAGTGCCAATGGCGGTCGCCAAGAAAAACCCAAGCGCCGATGCCAGGGAAACAGGCACCCCGGTGGCCAATTTCAGCAAGGACGATGAGTTTTCCGCCTACCGCACCATGCTGACCATCCGCCGCTTCGAGGAGAAGGCCGGGCAAATGTACGGCATGGGGCTGATCGGCGGCTTCTGCCACCTCTATATCGGCCAAGAGGCCGTGGTGGTCGGCATGCAGATGGCGCTGCAGCCAGGCGACGCGGTGATCACCGGCTACCGCGACCACGGCCATATGATCGCGACCGGCATGGACCCAAAGGGCGTGATGGCGGAACTGACCGGCCGCACGCACGGTTATTCCAAGGGCAAAGGCGGCTCGATGCACATGTTCAGCGTCGAGAAGGGCTTCTACGGCGGCCATGGCATCGTCGGCGCGCAGGTGCCGCTCGGCACCGGCCTCGCATTCGCCAACCGCTACCGCGACAACGGCAAGATATCGGTCACTTATTTCGGCGACGGCGCCGCCAATCAGGGCCAGGTCTACGAGAGCTTCAACATGGCCGAGCTGTGGAAGCTGCCGGTCGTCTATGTGATCGAGAACAACCGCTACGCCATGGGTACGGCGATCACCCGCTCATCGGCCGAAACCAATCTGTCGCGGCGCGGCCTGTCGTTCAATATTCCAGGTGAGCAGGTCAACGGCATGGACGTGCGCGCGGTTAACGCGGCTGGCGAAAAGGCAGCGGCTTGGTGCCGCGCTGGCAAAGGTCCTTATATTCTGGAAATGCTGACCTATCGCTACCGCGGCCATTCGATGTCCGACCCGGCCAAGTACCGCACGCGCGAGGAAGTCGAGGAGGTGCGCACGCACCACGATCCGATCGATATGGCGCGCCACCGCATTCTCGACAAGAAATTTGCCAAGGAAGACGAACTGAAGAAGATCGACGGCGCGGTGCGCGACCTGATCAATCAGGCGGCGGAATTTGCCACCCACGATCCGGAGCCTGACGCCTCCGAGCTTTACACCGACGTCTACCGTTCTTAGTCCAGCCGCCCGCGTAGGAAACAGTTGCGCCCATGCCGATCGAAGTGCTCATGCCCGCGCTGTCGCCCACGATGGAGAAGGGCAACCTCGCCAAGTGGCTCAAGAAGGAGGGCGACCGCGTCAAGTCGGGCGACATCATCGCCGAGATCGAAACCGACAAGGCGACCATGGAGGTCGAGGCGGCCGACGAAGGCACGCTCGGCAAGATTCTGGTGCCGGAAGGCACCGCCGATGTAGCGGTGAACACACCGATCGCGGTGATCTTAAGCGACGGCGAGGATAAATCGGCGATCGTGGCCGGTAAGCCGGCGCCGCAAGCGAAACCTGCACCTGCCGCGAAAGCGGAAACCAAGCCCGCGCCGAAAGCCGCACCGGCGCCCGAAGCGCCCGTGGTCCACGCCGCTGCCGATCCCGACATCCCGGAAGGCACCGAGATGGTCACCATGACCATGCGCGAAGCGCTGCGCGACGCCATGGCCGAGGAGATGCGGCGCGACAAAGATGTGTTTGTGATGGGCGAGGAAGTCGCCGAATACCAGGGCGCCTACAAGGTCACGCAAGGGCTGCTGCAGGAGTTCGGCGACAAGCGCGTCATCGACACGCCGATCACCGAGCACGGCTTTGCCGGGCTTGGCATCGGCGCGGCGCTTTCAGGCCTCAAGCCGATCGTGGAGTTCATGACCTTCAACTTCGCCATGCAGGCGATGGACCAGTTGATCAACTCGGCGGCCAAAACGCTCTATATGTCGGGCGGCCAGATGGGCTGCTCGATCGTGTTCCGCGGCCCCAACGGCCCGGCCGCGCGTGTCGCCGCCCAGCACAGCCAGGACTACTCGTCCTGGTACTCGCACATTCCGGGCCTCAAGGTGATCGCACCGTCGAACGCCGCCGACGCCAAGGGCCTACTGAAGGCCGCGATCCGCGATCCCAATCCGGTCATCTTTCTGGAAAACGAAATCCTCTACGGCCACTCCTCGCCGGTACCCAGGCTCGATGACTTCGTGTTGCCGATCGGCAAGGCAAAAATCGCGCGCGCGGGCAACGATGTCACCATCGTCGCCTGGTCGATGGGCATAAGCTACGCGCTCAAGGCGGCCGAGGAACTGGCGGGGCAGGGGATCGAGGCCGAGGTCATCGACCTGCGCACGCTCAAGCCGATGGACACCGACACCATCGTCGCCTCGGTGCAGAAGACCGGGCGTTGCGTGACCGTCGAAGAAGGCTGGGCGCAAAGTGGCGTCGGTGCCGAAATTGCCGCACGGCTGATGGAGCATGCGTTCGATTACTTGGATGCACCGGTGCTGCGCGTCACCGGCAAGGATGTACCGATGCCCTACGCCGCCAATCTCGAGAAGCTCGCGCTGCCATCGGTCGCCGAAGTGGTCGAGGCGGCGAAAGCCGTGACGTATCGGTAGCCGCGCGTCATGCCCACCAACATCCTCATGCCCGCGCTGTCGCCCACCATGGAGAAGGGCAACCTGGCGCGTTGGCTCAAGAAGGAGGGCGACAAGATCAAGTCGGGCGACGTCATCGCCGAGATCGAGACCGACAAGGCGACCATGGAATACGAGGCGGTCGACGAGGGCACGCTCGCCAAGATCGTAGTGCCGGAAGGCACACAGGACGTGGCGGTGAATGCGGTGATCGCGGTGTTGGCCGCCGAAGGTGAGGACGTGAAGGCGGCGGCTGCGGGTGCGAAGAGTGCGCCCGCCCCGAGACCGGCGGAAGCGCCAAAGCCGCAGGCTGCGCTGCCGAAAGCTGCGGCTCCGGCGCCACAGTCGACGACACCGCCCAAACCTGCCCTGTCGCCTGCGCCGCAACCTGCTGCAGCGAGTGCCGGAAATCGCATCTTCTCTTCGCCCCTAGCACGCCGCCTCGCCAAAGAGGCCGGCCTCGACCTAAATCGCGTATCGGGCTCCGGCCCGCACGGCCGGGTGATCGCGCGCGACATCGAGGGCGCCAAATCCGGGAAAGGCCTGCGCGCCCCGGACGCAGCGCCGGCGTCGTCCGGCGGCATTTCGATCGCGCCCACGATGTCGGACAAGCAGATCCTCTCTTTCTACGAAGCGGGCAGCTACGACTTCGTGCCGCACGACGGCATGCGCCGCACGATTGCGCAGCGGCTCACCGCCTCGGTGCAGACCATCCCGCATTTCTACGAAACGATGGACTGCGACATCGGCAAGCTCGCCGCCGCGCGCGAGGAGATCAACGCCTCAGCACCCAAGGACAAAGACGGCAAGCCCGCCTACAAGCTCTCGGTCAACGATTTCGTCATCAAGGCGTTGGCGCTGGCACTGCAACGCGTGCCCGACGCCAATGTGAGTTGGACCGAAGCCGGCATGTTGAAACACAAGCATTCCGACGTCGGCGTGGCGGTGGCGCTGCCCGGCGGTCTGATCACGCCGATCGTGCGCAGCGCCGAGAGCAAGTCGCTGTCGGCGATTTCCAACGAGATGCGCGATCTCGCCGCCCGCGCGCGGGCACGCAAGCTCAAGCCGCACGAATACCAGGGCGGCACCACGTCGGTGTCGAACCTCGGCATGTACGGCATCAAGGATTTCACCGCGCTGATCAATCCGCCGCAGTCAACCATTCTGGCGGTCGGCACCGGCGAGGAGCGCGCGGTGGTGCGCAACGGCGAGCTCGCGGTCGCCACCATCATGAGCGTGACGCTGTCTTGCGATCACCGCAGCGTCGACGGCGCGCTCGGCGCCGAGTTGATCGTGGCGTTCAAGAAGCTGATCGAAAATCCGGTGATGATGGTGGTGTGACGGCGCGAGTGCACCGGCACCGGAGATTATCCGCTCGTCCCCGCGCAAGCGGGACCCAGGACAGTCGATTACCGAATTGAATGTGGCCCTGGATTCCCGCTTGCGCGGGAATGAACGGAGAATTTGCTCACGCCGGATCGAAACCCTTCGCTTTGAACACCATCTGCGCCTCCGGCGACATCAAGTATTTCACCAGCGTTTTCGCCGCATCCGCCTGCGCCGCGCCGGTCTGCACGCCGGCGTCATAAGTGACGGTGAAGGCCATATCGCCCGGCAGCGGTCCGACCACTTCAACACCGGGGACCGACAGCAGCTCGGGTTTGGAATTGATCGCGATGTCGGCCTGACCGTCCACTAAAAGGCTCCCCGAGAAACCGCCCGATGGCGGATGTTTGGTCTTGCCTTTCATCTGCTCGGTAATGCCCATCTTGTCGATCTGCTTGGCGGTGTAGACGCCGCTGGCGCCGCCAGTGGCCGGGTTAGTGTAGCTGACGGCTTTTGACGCGAGCAGGGCTTTCTTGAACGCCTCCGGCGTGGAAATGTCCGGCTTCGGCGCGCCGGCCTTGATGCCGACCGCGAAAATCGATTTCGTAAAGATGACGTCGGTGCCAGGCATGATTTTGCCTTCCTTTTGCAACGTCTCAATATTGCCCTTGATCAGGATCAGCGCGTCCGCCTGTTCGCCGGCCTGAACGCGCTTGGCCAGCAGCGCCGCGGTGCTCCATGTGATGGCGACCTTGTTACCGGTGGCCTTTTCGAATTTCGGGATAATCTCCTCCAGCACGCTCTTGACGCCGACGGTGGCGAAGACCTTGATCTCGGCGGCCGATGCGAAACTCGCTTGCGCAAATAGAAATACTGCGATAGCCGCAAGGCGGCCGATAATGTTGCCCATGACGCTTCTCCCCGGGTGTTATTGCGGTCATTACATGCCTAAATTGGGCTACATTCAACCGGGGTTCGTGCGGAGGCGAACGAGCGTATGGCCGACAGCAATTTCGACGTCCTGATCATTGGCTCCGGCCCCGGCGGCTATGTCACCGCTATCCGCGCGGCGCAGCTCGGCTTTAAGACCGCTATCGTCGAGCGCGATTATCTCGGCGGCATCTGCCTCAACTGGGGCTGCATCCCGACCAAGGCGCTGCTGCGCTCGGCCGAGATTTACCACTACCTGCAGCACGCCAAGGACTACGGGCTCACAGCCGACAATGTCGGCTATGACGCGGCGGCCTTGGTGAAGCGCTCGCGCGCGGTGTCGAAGCGGCTCAACGACGGCGTCGGCTTCCTGATGAAGAAGAACAAGGTGGCGGTGATCTGGGGCGAGGCCGTCATCGACGCGCCAGGCAAAGTGATCGTGAAGGCGTCGAAAAGCGAAGCGCCCAAGGGCGCGCTGGGCGCGGGCAGCTATCAGGCCAAGCACATCATCATCGCCACCGGCGCGCGGCCGCGCGTGCTGCCGGGCCTCGAGCCGGACAAGAAACTGGTCTGGACCTATTTCGAGGCCATGGTGCCGCCGGCCATTCCGAAATCGCTGCTGGTGGTCGGCTCCGGCGCGATCGGTATCGAATTCGCTTCGTTCTTCCGCACGCTCGGTTCGGACGTGACCGTGGTCGAGGTTCTGCCACAAATTCTTCCCGTGGAGGACCACGAGATTCAAACCTTCGCGCGCAAGAGCTTCGAGAAGCAGGGCATCAAGATCCATACCAGCGCCAAAGTGACCAAGCTCGACAGAAAAGCCGACCGCGTCGTCGCCACCATTGAGGAGGGCGGCAAGACGCAGACGCTGGAAGTTGAGCGCGTTATTTCCGCGGTCGGCGTGGTCGGCAATATCGAGAACCTCGGCCTGGAAAAACTCGGCGTCAAAACCGATCGCGGCTGCGTGGTCGTCGATCAGTACAACAAGACCAGCGTGCCCGGCATCTATGCCATCGGCGACGTCGCCGGCTCGCCGATGCTGGCGCATAAGGCCGAGCACGAGGGCGTGGTCTGCATCGAGGCGATCAAGGGCCTGCATCCGCACCCGATGAACAAATTGATGATCCCCGGCTGCACCTATTGCACGCCGCAGATCGCCTCGGTCGGCCTCACCGAGCAGGCCGCAAAGGAAAAGAAGCTCGACATCCGCGTCGGCCGCTTCCCCTTCGTCGGCAACGGCAAGGCCATCGCGCTGGGCGAAGATCAGGGTCTGGTGAAAGTCATTTTCGACAAGAAGACCGGGCAGTTGCTCGGCGCGCACATGGTCGGCGCCGAGGTCACCGAGTTGATTCAGGGCTACGTCGTCGCCATGAACCTGGAAACGACGGAAGAAGAATTGATGCACACCGTCTTCCCGCATCCGACGCTGTCGGAAATGATGAAGGAAGCGGTGCTCGATGCCTATGGTCGCGTCCTAAACATGTAAGCGGGGGAGAATTTCGATGGCCAAGTTCGCAAACATTCTGGAGACCGTCGGCAATACCCCGGTGGTCAAGATCAACAAGCTGGGGCCGAAGGGCATCAATCTCTACGTCAAGATCGAGGCCTTCAATCCGCTCGGCTCGGTCAAGGACCGCCTGGCGCTCGGCGTCATCGAGGCGGCGGAGAAATCCGGCGAGCTCAAGCCCGGCCAGACGGTGATCGAGGCGACCTCCGGCAACACCGGCATCGGGCTTGCGATGGTGTGCGCGCAGAAGGGCTACCCGCTGGTCGTCACCATGGCGGAGACGTTCTCGGTCGAACGGCGCAAGCTGATGCGCTTCCTAGGCGCCAAGGTGATCCTGACGCCCGCCGCCGAACGCGGCATGGGCATGGTCAACAAGGCACAGGAACTCGCCAAGACGCACGGTTGGTTCCTGACCCGCCAGTTTGAGAACGAGGCCAACCCGGACATGCATTCGCGCACCACCGCGCGCGAGATCGTCAACGACTTCGCCGGCGAGAAGCTCGACTACTGGGTCACCGGCTTCGGCACCGGCGGCACGCTTAAGGGCGTCGCCCGCGTGCTCGCCAAGGAGCGGCCCGAGACCAAGATTGTGGTGTGCGAGCCGGCCGACGCGCCGATGCTATCGAGCCACACGCCGCAGGAGCGCAACCCGGACGGCTCTCCGGCCAAGCCCAATCCGGCGTTCAAGCCGCATCCGATGCAGGGCTGGTCGCCCGACTTCATTCCGAAGATCACCGGCGACGCCGTCGACATGAACGTGATCAGCCGCATCATCACCATCCCCGGTCCCGACGCGATGAAATGGTCGAAAGCGCTGGCGCAGCAGGAAGGCATCTTCGTCGGCATCACCGCCGGCGGCACCTTCGCCGGCGCAATCGAAGTGTGCAAAAGCGCGGCGCCCGGCTCGGCCGTGCTCGCCATGCTGCCGGACACCGGCGAGCGCTATCTGACGACGCCGCTGTTCGGCGACGTCGGCGTCGACATGAACGACGACGAATTGAAGATTTCCAATTCGACGCCGAACCACCGCATGCCGCCCAAGGCGGCGTGACGGCAGCAGGAGCAGGCCATGGGCATCATCGCCTGGATCGTCATCGGCCTGGTCGCCGGCTGGCTCGCCAATGTCATTCTCGGCAGCCGCGGCGGCCTGTTCCACAATCTCGCAGTCGGCCTGGTTGGCGCCATCGTCGGCGGCTTCCTGTTCGAGAAGCTCAATTTGCACGTGATGCCCGATTTCTGGGGCAATCTGATTACCGCCACCATCGGCGCGGTGATCTTTCTGGCGATCTGGCGCGCGATCAGGCGGGCCTGATGCGCTTGGCACACGCGGTTGCCCGCCTTGCGGCGCACCCGCCGCAGCCGTAAGTACCGGCCATGGCCGTCGTCCTCGACCTCAACAGTCCGCGCCCGCGCCATCCGGAAAAGGCGCACCGGCCGGATTCAGCCCAGCCGCAGAAGCCCGACTGGATCCGCGTCAAGGCGCCTGTATCGAAGGGCTACGCCGACACCCACGCCATCGTGCGCGCGAACGGCCTGCATACCGTCTGCGAGGAGGCCGGCTGCCCCAATATCGGCGAGTGCTGGGAGAAGAAGCACGCCACCTTCATGATCATGGGCGACACCTGCACGCGCGCCTGTGCCTTCTGCAACGTCAAAACCGGGCTGCCCAGTGCGCTCGATCCGAACGAGCCGGCGCATGTAGGCGAAGCCACGGCAAAACTCGGTCTCGCCCACATCGTCGTCACATCGGTCGACCGCGACGATCTCGCCGACGGCGGTGCGCAGCATTTTGCCGACACCATCCGCGCCATCCGCGCGCGCTGTCCGCAAACCACCATCGAAGTGCTTACCCCCGATTTCCTGCGCAAGGACGGCGCGCTCGAAATCGTGGTCGCGGCCAAGCCGGATGTGTTCAACCACAATCTGGAAACCGTGCCGGCGCTCTATCTCGGCGTCCGCCCGGGTGCGCGCTATTTCCATTCACTGCGACTGCTGCAGCGGGTTAAAGAGTTCGAACCGGCGATGTTCACCAAGTCGGGCATCATGCTGGGTCTGGGCGAGGAACGAAATGAAGTGCTGCAAGTGATGGACGACCTGCGCTCGGCCGACGTCGATTTTCTTACCCTCGGGCAGTATTTGCAGCCGACCCGCAAGCACCACGAGGTCGTACGGTTCGCGCCGCCCGACGAATTCGAGGCGCTCAAGACCATCGCCTACGCCAAGGGATTCCTGATGGTGGCTGCCTCACCGCTGACGCGCTCGTCGCATCACGCCGGCGAGGATTTCGCGCGGCTCAAAGCGGCGCGGGCCGCGTCGCGATAATGAGCGCGCTCTTTCTTATCCCTCCGCCGAAGGGGGAGGGTGGACGCGAACAAAGTGAGCGACCGGGTGGGGGCGTTTTGATAGTCAGAGAGACAACCCCGCCCCGGCTCGCTTTGCTCGCCGACCCTCCCCTTTCAGGGGAGAGATAACAGCATGCCGTCCTTCGCCACCAAGCGCCGCGTCCGCCACAGCGCGGCCGAAATGTTCGACCTCGTCGCCGACGGCGAGAAATATCCCGAATTCGTGCCGCTCTGCAGCGCGCTCCGAGTGAAAAGCCGCACCGACAAAGGTGACGGCATCACCGTGCTGGTCGCCGACATGACGGTCGCCTACAAGGTGATCCGCCAGACCTTCACCAGCCGCGTCACGCTCGACCGGCCGAACATGAAAATTCTGGTCGAATATGTCGACGGCCCGTTCAAGCACATGCACAACCGCTGGGCCTTCCGCGCCACCGGCGAGCGGGCCTGCGAGGTGGAATTCTTCATCGAATACGAATTCGCCAGCCGCACGCTCGGCATGCTGATGGGCGCGATGTTCGACACTGCGTTCCGCAAATTCGCCGCCGCGTTCGAACGCCGCGCCGACCAAGTCTACGGCCGCAGCCCCGCCTAAGGCGGGCCGGTCATGGCCCGAGTCGCTTGAGCTCGGCTGCCGCGCCGTTGTACTCGATGAAACTCTTCGGACAACTGTCAATGGCCGCCTTTAGCATCGCGGCGGCACGACTGTTGTCCTTTTTTATCAAATTCCACATACCGCCATAATATTGCGCTTCGCATTTCTGGTCGTCGTTAGTGGCGGCGGCGATCATGGCGTCGAGGTCACGTTTGCCGAGGAACAACTCGGCCACCGGATAGGGCCACTCCGTCTGTTTGATCTTGCCTGCGTCTACTTGCAGTTCGGTCAGAGCCGTCCCGTTGCCCGCGCGCGCGAGCGCGAGGTAATGCCAAAGCACCGGATAGGCGTCGGCCGGATTCTTCGCCAACACGCGTGCAAAATCCGCGGCCGCGGCGTCGTAGTAACCCATATAAGTATTCGCATAGCCGCGCGAACGGTAGATGTTCATATTGTCGGGATCGAGTTTGATGGCGGCATCGCGATCCGCCACCGCGCGGTCGTACAGGCCTTTGCCTTCATAGGCGTTGGCGCGGTCGGTGTACGCGGAGATGAACTTCGGGTTCTGCCGGATCGCAATATCGAGATCGGCGATTGCCTGGTCGTATTGCTTCTTGTCGAGGAGCGCGAGGCCGCGGTTGCGGTAGCCAATGGTGAAATTGGGATCGATCCGGATGGCTTCGGTCCATTCGACGATCGCGTGGTCGTAGTCGTGCTTGGCAAAAAAGGCGCGGCCGCGGTCGTTGTAAGCGTCGACATATCTCGGATCGAGTTCTGATCGCCTGGTCGAGATCGAGGATGGCGCGGTCGTATTGCTTCAAGCTGATCAAAGCCTGGCCACGGTTGCGGTAGCCATACGTATAATTGGGATCGACCTTGATGGCCGAGCTGTAGTCTGCGACGGCGCGATCATAGTCGCCCTTTGAGTAGTATGCGCGGCCGCGGTCGTTGTAGGCCGCGACAAATTTTGGATCGAGTTCTGATCGCCTGGTCGAGATCGAGAATGGCGCGGTCGTATTCGCCCTTGTCGACCAAAGCGAGCCCGCGGTTGCGGTAGGGATAAGACGAATTCGGATCGATCTTCAGGGCTTCGGTATAATCCGCGATGGCGCGGTCGTATTCTTTTTTGCTGTAATACGAGCTGCCGCGGCTGTTGTAGGCGGCCTCGTAGCGAGGATTGAGTCTGATCGCCTGGTCGTAATCGGTGATCGCCCGGTCATAGTTCTTGAGCGCGTTGTAGGAGAGACCTCGGTTGCGGTACGCGATCGCGTAGTCGGGATTGAGCCGCAGGGAGTGATCGTAATCGGCCAGCGCCTGTTGATATTGCTTTTGGTCGGCGTAACCGTTGGCGCGGTTGTTGTAGGCGACTGAAAGATTCTTCCGGGTTTCCTTGCCGGCATTGATGATAGCGGAGCAGCCTTCGATTTGTTGGGCTGTCGAATTGGCGTGACCTTTGTTCGTGCACCAGGTCCAGTTCCGTGACGTCTGCGCTCCAGCGGGCGGAGCGGCAAGCAGCCACACGGCGGCAACGCCGGTGATAGCCGTCAGAAGACTGCGGATCGACATCGAACTTTCCCCCTATCAGTATGTCTCCCGCCATCATAGCAGGCGGTGGCGCGATGGGGAGGGGGCACGGCACGAAGGTCGCCATCCCGGTAGTGGTCGGCGCCATACCGGGCGAAAGTCCGGGTTCGCGCTGCCCGCCGGGCGAGCACGCGGCCGCCAAGCCGGTTACTGCGGCGGCGGCAACGGGGATGCGTCGACCGGCGCCGGCGTAGACGGCGCTGCGACGGCCTCGAATTGGTCGGCTTGAATCTTCAACGTCCCGATCAGCGTCGGCATCAGTACGCGGACCGGCGCCATGATCGACGTGCCGGTGATCGGCGCGAACCACAGTTCCATGTTGCGCCGGCCCGCGACGTATTTGACGATCAGGCTGCCGGCGCGATAGCCGGCGAGCGGCTGCAGCACGACCTCACAAATCAGGATCGGGCCGGAATAACCACGCTCGACGACGACTTTGTCCAGGCGGCCGTGGGAGAGCACCAGGTTATAGCGCCGCCGCCCATCATAGATATTCAGTGTCCGGTTGCAGTCCGAAGCCGCCAGCGCGCCGCCGCCAAGCTTCGTCGGAAGCAAAACCGCGCTCAGCGGATCGGCAACGCCGCGGCGGTCGTTGTCGGTGATCGGCAGGCGATCGGCGTGCTTCGGAGGCTGCTGCGTAAGCCGCTCGGTCGCGATACCGTCCGCGAATGTCATCTCCAATGTGATGGTGCCGTCGTCGTCGGCGATGGTGGACTCGTAGGACGAGGGATTGAGACGGTCAGCCGCAATGCTGCCTTGCGCCGAGACCGAACCCTCGCCGTTCATCAACACGCTGAGCACGGCGCTCGCTTTGCCGCTGGCCGACATGCTGTAGAGCGTGGCGCCGATATCGATCCGCCAGGTGATCTCGCCGATCGTGACGCCGGTCATCGAGATCGTATAATGCGCGTTGACCTTGCCTTGCGCGTGCGCCGAACTTGCGGTGAGCGGCACACAGATCGCCGCGGCCAGGAATTTGGCTGTTAGGCGAAACGCGTCTGCGGCGTTTGCAATCATCGCATCGGCATCGTGAGCCGGGGTTTTGATAGGGCGACCAGGCAAATTACCCGTGTTTTTCCGCCAACTCCTTGAGCATCGCCAGCGCCTGCAGCACCGACTTGTGCCGCACTTCGCTGCGGCCGATGTCGCCGTAGCGCATTTCCGCGTGCGTCAACGCGCCACTGCGCGAGGCCGCGGCGAAATGCACCAGGCCTACCGGCTTGTCGGGGCCGCCGCCGCTCGGACCGGCGATGCCGGTAATGGCGACAACGACATCGGCGCCGCCATTACCCAGCGCACCGCGCGCCATGGCTTCGGCGGTTTCGCGGCTGACGGCGCCGTGCGTTCTAAGCGTGTCCGCCGGAACGCCGAGCATTTGCTGCTTGGCTTTATTCGAATAAGTGACGAAGCCGCGATCGACCACATCCGACGAACCGGCAATTTCGGTGAGCGCACCCGCCACCAGCCCGCCTGTGCAGGATTCCGCGGTCGCCAGTTTCAAGCTGCGCGCGCGGCAGAGATCGAGCACGGCTGTCGCGGCGTTGCGCAGGTCGTCGCTCATCTTGCGCCCTTCATGGCTCGCCCCAGGGCAGGCGGACCGTCGCGGTCGCATAGGCGACCATGCCTTCGCTGCGGCCGGTGAAGCCAAGCTTTTCGCTGGTGGTCGCCTTCACCGCCACGCGATCGACCGCGATGCCAGCCAAGCGCGCGATGTTTGCGCGCATAGCGTCGCGGTGCGGGCCGATGCGCGGCGCCTCGCAAACGATGTTGATGTCGATATGGCCGATACGCCCGCCGCGTTTGGCGAGGCGCTCGATAGCGAAGGTGAGGAAGCGGTCGGAGGAGGCGCCGCGCCATTGCGGATCGTTCGGTGGAAAATGCACGCCGATGTCGCCGTCGGCCAGCGCACCGAGAACGGCGTCGGTGAGCGCGTGCAGCACGACGTCGGCATCGGAATGGCCGGTGAGCGCCTGCGGATGCGGGATGCGGACGCCGCCAAGGGTGACGTGATCGCCGGGGCCGAAGGCGTGCACGTCGATGCCGGTGCCGATGCGTACGTCGCCAAGCGCCGCAAATTGCGTGGCTTCGACGCGCCCGAAATCGTCCGCGTTGGTGATTTTGACGTTGCCGGGCTCGCCGGCAAAGACGCTGACCTTGAGACCGGCCCATTCGGCGAGCGCGGCGTCGTCGGTGAAATCCTCACGGCCCGCCTCGGCCGCCCGGCGATGCGCTGCGAGCAGCGCGGAGAAGGTGAAGCTTTGCGGGGTCTGCACCAGCCGCAAGGTGTTGCGGTCGAGTGTCTTGTCGACCAGGCCGGCTGCGTTGATCGTTTTGACCGTGTCGGTGACGGGCAGTGCCGGGATGGCCGCGCCGCTTCGCTCGGCCGCCGCGATCGCGCGCGACACCAGCGCCGCGCTGGCGAAGGGCCGGGCTGCGTCGTGGATCAAGACGATGTCGGGCTGGCGGGGAGCTAGTGCCTCGAGGCCGGCGCGGACGGAACCTTGCCGGGTAGCGCCGCCGAATACCGGTTGAAGAATATCGAGCCCGGCTGCCGAGGATTGAAACTTCGCCACATCTTCTGGGTGGATAACCGGCTGTACGGGCCCGACCTCTGGGTGTTCTACGAGCATGGTCAGGCTCCGGCGGATCATCGGTTCGCCGCCAATCGGCCGGAATTGCTTGGGCAGATCGCCGCCCACGCGCGACCCCCGCCCGGCGGCGACAACGACGACTGCGGCTCCTGCCATGCTGCTATGCTCCCGAACTACAGCTTGGCTTTAGCGCGTTTCTACTGCAGCGGGAATGGATTAGCCCGGCCCGGGCCGTTTTTAAGCATGAACAACTTTTTGCAGTGCAGCACTTGCGCCGCATATCAAAATGGCTAAACTCTGAGCAACGAAAGAGACCGCCTAAATGATAGGCAGTGGGGCCGTGCGGGGCGAAATTACACACATATCCGACGCTTCTCTGCGGATCGGCCCCGTTAAGCTGCCGAACCGCGTGATTCTAGCGCCGATGTCCGGCATCACCGACGCCCCGTTCCGACGGCTCGCCGAAAGATATGGCGCCGGCTTGGTCGTTTCGGAAATGACCGCCAGCGCCGCGCTGGTCGAGGGACAGCGCGAAGCGCGCGTGCGCAGCGAGGGGCAGGGTATCGCCGTCCACGTCGTTCAGCTCGCCGGTTGCGAGGCGCACTGGATGGCGGAAGGCGCCCGCGTCGCAGAGGCGCAAGGCGCCGACATCATCGACATCAACATGGGCTGCCCATCCAAACAGGTGACCAACGGCGCGTCGGGCTCGGCGCTGATGCGCGATCTCCACCATGCCCTGACCCTGATCGAAGCAACCGTTGCTGCCGTGGCTGTGCCGGTCACGTTGAAAATGCGGCTCGGCTGGGATCGCGATAGCGTCAATGCGCCGGAACTGGCGCTTAAGGCGGAATCCGCCGGCATTCGCATGATCACCGTGCATGGCCGCACCCGCTGCCAGATCTACGATGGCAGCGCCGATTGGTCGGCGGTGCGCGCAGTCAAGGACGTCATTTCGATCCCCGTCGTGGTCAATGGCGACATTCGTACTTTCGATGATGCCGAACGCGCGCTTGCCGCCTCCGGGGCCGATGCGGTGATGATCGGCCGCGCGGCGCAGGGGCGTCCCTGGCTCCCAGGTCAAGTGGCGCGCTATCTGGCGACAGGTCAGCGCGAATGCGCGCCGCTTTTGGCTGAGCAGTACACCCTGATCGATACGCTCTATGACGAGATGCTCGTTCATCACGGGCTATCGATCGGCCGACGGCACGCCCGCAAACATTTGGCCTGGGCGCTCGATTCGGCGGCGGCCAGCGCCGGCATATCGATCGATCTGCTCAAGAGCCATCGCGCCCGTGTACTCACCGCAGAGGAACCCGCGCAGACTCGCCGTCTGCTCGCCGACGCCTACCACGCCTTCGCATGGAGGGCCGCTGCATGAGCCGGGCGCACGCGGTCTCCGCGACAGTCAATTCACCGGCCGACGCAGTGCTTCACGCGCTGCCGCACCCGGTCATCGTGGTATCGCCCGACGGCAGGATTGCCGACGCCAATGTCGCCGCCGAACAATTCTTCGAGGCATCGATCCCGGTGCTGCGCCGGCACATGTTGCGCGACCTGGTGCCGTTCGGGTCGCCCTTGGTCGCGTTGGTCGAGCAGGTGCGGCAGCGCGGTGCGGCGGTGAACGAATACAAAGTCGATCTGGCGACGCCGCGCAATCCCGGCGAACGGCTGGTCGATCTGCACGTGGCGCCGCTGCCCGAATACACCGACCACGTGGTCGTAATGCTGCAGGAACGCACCATCGCTGATAAAATGGACCGCCAGCTCACCCATCGCGGCGCAGCTCGCTCGGTCATCGCGCTTGCTGCCATGCTCGCGCATGAGATTAAGAATCCGCTATCCGGAATTCGCGGCGCGGCACAACTGCTCGAGCAGTCGGCCGGCGACGACGACCGTTCGCTCACCAAGTTGATCTGCGACGAGACCGACCGCATCGTGAAGCTGGTCGACCGCATGGAAGTCTTTGCCGACGAGCGGCCGGTCGAACGCGAGCCGGTCAATATTCACGTCGTGCTGGACCACGTGAAACGGCTGGCGCAAACCGGTTTCGCCCGGCACATCAAGATCGTCGAAGAATACGATCCCTCGCTGCCGTCGGTTCTTGGCAACCGCGACCAGCTCATTCAGGTTTTTCTCAATCTGGTGAAGAACGCCTCCGAGGCGATCGGCGCGGACGCGGTCGACGGGGAAATCCAGTTGACCACCGCGTTCCGCCCGGGCGTGCGGTTGGCGGTGCCGGGCAGCAAGACGCGCGTGTCTTTGCCGCTCGAATTTTGCGTGAAGGACAACGGGCAGGGCGTCCCCGAAGACCTGATGCCGCATTTGTTCGATCCCTTCGTCACCACCAAGCAGAGCGGCAGCGGGCTCGGGCTGGCTTTGGTGGCGAAGATCGTGGGTGACCACGGCGGCATCATCGAATGTGAATCGCAGCCGCGGCGAACGACTTTCCGCGTGTTGATGCCGGTTTACAGCGGCGACGACGTGGCCGACGATGCGCCGCCGGTTCAGGGCCCGTGAGGTAGGACCATGCCAACGGGAAGCATATTGGTTGCCGATGACGATGCCGCGATCCGCACCGTCCTCAATCAAGCCCTTTCGCGTGCAGGCTACGAAGTGCGCTCGACCGGCAATGCGGCGACGCTTTGGCGTTGGGTCAGCCAGGGCGACGGCGATCTGGTCATTACCGATGTCGTCATGCCGGACGAGAACGCCTTCGACCTGATCCCGCGCATTCGCAAGGCGCGCCCCGATCTGCCGATCATTGTCATGAGCGCGCAGAATACGTTCATGACCGCGATCCGCGCGTCCGAGCGCGGCGCTTACGAATATCTGCCCAAGCCGTTCGACCTAAAAGAGCTCATCGCCATCGTCGGCCGCGCGCTGTCGGAGCCGAAAGAGAAACGGCCGGCGAATGCCAAGAGCGAAGACCTCGACAGCATTCCCCTGGTCGGCCGCTCGCCGGCGATGCAGGAAATCTATCGCGTGCTCGCTCGGTTGATGCAGACCGACCTCACGGTGATGATCACCGGCGAATCCGGTACCGGCAAGGAATTGGTCGCGCGCGCGCTGCACGATTATGGCAAGCGCCGAAGCGGAACGTTTGTCGCCATCAACATGGCGGCGATCCCGCGCGATCTGATCGAATCCGAATTGTTCGGGCATGAGAAAGGCGCCTTCACCGGCGCCAATACGCGTAGCTCCGGGCGTTTCGAGCAGGCCGAGGGCGGTACGCTATTCCTCGACGAAATCGGCGACATGCCGATGGAGGCGCAGACGCGGCTGTTGCGCGTGCTGCAACAGGGCGAATACACGACGGTCGGCGGACGCACCCCGATCAAGAGTGACGTCCGCATTATCGCGGCCTCCAACAAAGAACTCCGGCTTCTGATCCAGCAGGGCCTGTTCCGCGAGGATCTGTTCTTCCGTCTCAATGTCGTGCCGCTGCGGTTGCCACCGTTACGCGAGCGCATCGAGGACGTACCCGATCTGATCCGCCATTTCTTCGCCCAGGCCCAACGCGAAGGTCTGCCACCCAAGCAAGTCGACCAGGCCGGCCTCGAGCGCCTCAAACATCATCGCTGGCCGGGCAATGTGCGCGAGCTTGAAAATCTGGCGCGCCGGCTGGCGGCCCTCTATCCGCAGGAGACCATCACGGCGGCGGTGATCGAAGCTGAATTGGCGCAGCCTGCGCTGCCGGTCAGCGGCGACGAACCGCGCCCGGAAGAAAGTCTCAGCGCCGCGGTGGAACGGCATCTAAGCGCGTATTTCGCGGGTTTCGACGAGGGGCTGCCACCGGCTGGCCTTTATCATCGGATTTTGCGCGAGATCGAATATCCCTTGCTCACTGCGGCACTCGCCGCCACCCGCGGCAATCAGATCCGCGCTGCCGACTTGTTGGGGGTCAACCGGAATACCCTGAGGAAGAAGATCCGCGACCTCGACATTCAGGTTTTTCGCAGCAATTGATCCTGACAGCTTCATCCAAGTGTGGTAATTGCGCCACGTTTTTGTCGCAATTAGGCAACATTGTTGTATAAAAGCATCAGTGCCGAGAAGCGGCGCGGCCTCTTCGTGGGCGAGATTCCGGGACCGCTCGTCCCAACAAAGTCCGCTACCAGAGATCAATGACTGTAGAACAGGCCACCAGCGCCGACACTGCGCTTGCCGCTCCGGCCGCTAAGCGGGGCGAAACGCGGCTGGTCGGGCCGATCGCGGTCGGCCTCGCCCTGCTGTCGGCCTTCGCCACCTTTATCGTTCTCGCCGACTTCACGCCGATTTTGCCGACCCACAACGTGGTGGTCATACTTTTGGCGGTGAACGCCACAACCGTGCTCTTGCTCCTTGGCGTGATCGTGCGGGAAGTGTGGCAGATGGTGCAGGCCCGCCGTAGCGGGCGCGCGGCCGCGCGGCTGCATGTGCGGATCGTCGGATTGTTTTCCATCATCGCCGCAGCGCCTGCGATCCTGGTGGCGATCGTTGCGAGCGTGACGCTCGATCGCGGCCTCGACCGGATGTTCTCTACCCGCACGCGCGCGGCCATTGAGAACTCGCTAATTGTGGCGGAAGCCTATCTGCGCGATCACGCGCAGATCGTCCGCGCCGACATCATGGTCATGGCGACCGACATCGCGCGCGCCAAGCCGGCGTTCCAGCAAGACGATACGAAGCTGCGGCAATACTTGACGTTTCAGGCATCGGTGCGCGGGCTGGCGTCAGCAATCGTCATCGACAAAGACCTCAACGTCGTTGCGCGCGCGGATCTCAAGATCAACCAAACTTTCGCCATGCCACCGCGTGACGCGCTGCCAAGAATCGGCGAAACCGAACCGCAGTTAGTCCTGCTGCCGGATACCAATTATGTGGCGGCGGTCATTAAATTGCATGATTTCGGCGACGATTATCTTTATCTGACCCGGCTGCTCGATCCGAACGTTGTGCCGGAATTACAGGCCGCCCGCGAGAGTGCGAGCGAATATTCCGCGATCGAGGCGCGCCGCTATGGCGTGCAGATTGCGTTCGCGCTGATGTACACCGTCATCGCACTCACCGTTCTCTTATCGGCCGTCTGGGTCGGGTTGGACTTCGCCAATCGACTTGTGGCGCCTATCCGGCGCTTGATCGGCGCCGCCAATGTCGTTTCCACTGGCAACCTGCATGTGCGCGTGCCGGTGCGCCAGTCGGAAGGCGATCTCGCGCAACTCGGCGAGACCTTCAACCGCATGACGCATGAATTACGCAGCCAGCGTGACGATATCGTCCGCGCGCGCGACCTCATCGATAGCCGCCGGCGCTTCACCGAGGCCGTGCTGGCCGGCGCCAGCGCCGGCGTCATCGGCGTCGATGGCGGCGGCTGCGTGAGCATCCTCAATCGATCGGCCGAAAAACTGATCGGCCGCACCGAGGCCGAGACGTTGGGCCGGCCATTGACCGAAGTCTTTCCGGAACTCGCGGACTTCATGGCCGCGGCCCAATCGAACGCGCGCACGCAGGATCAGGTGACGATCACCCGCAACGGCCGCGAACGCAATCTATCAGTGCGCATCACCAGCGAGCAGTCGGGCGAATCCGACCATGGTTACGTTGTCACGCTCGACGACATCACCGAACTGGTCGCGGCCCAGCGCACCTCGGCCTGGGCGGACGTGGCTCGCCGCATTGCGCATGAGATCAAGAATCCACTCACGCCCATTCAATTGTCGGCCGAGCGCATTCGCCGTAAATACGGAAAAATGATCGGTGATGATGACCGCGCGGTGTTCGACCAATGCACGGACACCATCGTGCGCCAAGTCGATGACATCCGCCGCATGGTCGACGAGTTCTCCCGTTTCGCGCGCATGCCGAAGCCGGTGATCGCCGCCGAGGATATCGCCGATACCGTGCGGCAGGCGGTCTTCCTGATGCGGGTCGGAAATTCGGAAATCGACATCGACTCTGAAATCGCCGAGGATCCGATGCCGGCACGGTTCGATCGGCGCCTGATGTCGCAGGCGCTCACCAATCTTATCAAGAACGCGACCGAAGCGATCGCCGCGGTGCCGTCGGCCGAACTCGGCAAGGGCTCAATCCGAGTCTTTGCCGCGCGCGACGGCGACGACGTCGTCATCGATGTGGTCGACAACGGGATCGGCCTGCCGAAGGAAAACCGCAGCCGCCTGCTCGAACCTTACGTTACGACGCGCGAGAAGGGCACCGGCCTCGGCCTCGCCATTGTCGGCCGCATCGTCGAGGATCACGGCGGCAGCATTGAACTGCGTGACGCCGCCGACAGAATTTCCGGCCAACGGGGTGCCTGGGTGCGGGTGCGGTTCGCCGCTGCCGGCCATGCGGAAGCCTCCGAGCTAGACAAACCGAACGCCACGAACGGGTAAGTGGGCATGTCCGCAGATATTCTCATCGTCGATGACGAGGCCGACATTCGCGATCTGGTGGCCGGGATCCTGCAGGACGAGGGCTATGACGCCCGTACGGCGCGCAACAGCGACGACGCGCTGGCGGCCATCGCGTCGCGCAAGCCGAATCTGGTGTTCCTCGATATCTGGCTTCAGGGCAGCCGGCTCGACGGGCTGCAATTGCTCGATGCCATCAAACTGGAGCATCCCGAAGTGCCGTTGGTGATGATCTCCGGCCACGGCAACATCGAAACCGCGGTCGCCGCCATCAAGCACGGGGCATACGACTTCATCGAGAAGCCGTTCAAGGCCGACCGGTTGGTGCTCGTTGCCGAGCGCGCACTGGAAACCTCGCGGCTGAAACGCGAAGTCAAGCAGCTCAAGCAGATGGCGCCGCAGCCCGCTACGCTGGTCGGTCGCTCGGCTGCCGTTGCGCAATTGCGTCAGACCATAGAACGGGTGGCGCCAACCAATAGCCGCATCCTCATCGTCGGTCCCTCCGGCGCTGGCAAGGAGCTGGGCGCGCGCATGATCCACCAGATGTCGGCGCGCGCGAGCGGCCCCTTCATCGTGATCAATGCCGCCGCGATCACACCCGACCGCATGGAAGTCGAATTGTTCGGCGTCGACCGCCCCAACGGCTCGGACGACCGCAAGCCGGGCGCCCTGGAAGAGGCGGATGGCGGCACGCTGTTTATCGACGACGTGGCCGAGCTGCCACGCGAAACGCAGAACAAGATTCTACGCGTGCTGGTCGATCAGACCTTCCAGCGGGTCGGCGGCAGCAGCAAGGTCGCGGTCGACGTCCGCATCATGTCGTCGACGTCGCGCAATCTCGAAGCCGACATCGCCGAGGGAAAATTTCGCGAGGATCTCTACCATCGCCTGTCGGTGGTTCCGATCAGGGTGCCGCCATTGGCCGAGCGGCGCGAGGATATTCCCGATCTGGTGGACTATTTCATGGACCAAATTTCGCTGGCCACCGGCCTGCCGAAACGCCGCATCGGCGAGGACGCCATGGCCGTGCTGCAATCGCATAACTGGCCGGGCAATGTCCGGCAGCTGCGCAACAATATCGAGCGTTTGATGATCCTGGCCGGTGGCGATGCGAACGCCGTACTCGATGCCAGCATGCTGCCGCCCGATGTCGGGTCGATGGTGCCCGCTATGCCGAACGGCAATGGCGGCGAGCATTTGATGGGCCTGCCGTTGCGCGATGCGCGCGAAGTGTTCGAGCGCGAATATCTGGTGGCGCAGATCAGCCGTTTCGGCGGCAATATCTCGCGCACCGCCGAGTTCGTCGGCATGGAGCGCTCGGCGCTGCACCGCAAGCTCAAGGCGCTGGGAATAGGTTAGCCTGCTTCATGTCGCGCATCGTGTACGTCAATGGCCGTTATCTGCCGCACCGTGACGCCAAGGTCTCGATTGAAGACCGCGGCTTTCAGTTCGCCGACGGTGTCTACGAAGTATGCGAGGTGCGGGGAGGGCTGCTGGTCGACGAGCGCCGCCACATGGCGCGCCTCGATCGCTCGCTGCATGAACTGCGCATGACGCGCCCGATGTCGCAGGCCGCGCTCTCGATCGTGTTGCGAGAGACCGTGCGGCGCAACCGGGTGCGTGACGGCATCGTCTATTTGCAGATCACCCGTGGCGTCGCGCGGCGTGATTTCGCCGTTTCCGCCGGCCGGCACAAAACCTTCCGTCATCGTCACGGCGCGTAGCAACAATCCCGGCCGTCTCGAACAAATGGCGGCCGAAGGCATCGCCGTGGTGACCGTGCCCGATATCCGCTGGCAGCGGGTGGATATCAAATCCGTGGCGTTGTTGCCGAACGTGCTCGCCAAACAAACCGCGCGCGACCGCGGCGCACGCGAGGCCTGGCTGGTCGATGCGCAGGGCCGGGTCACCGAAGGTTCTTCGTCGAATGCCTGGATCGTCAGCCGCGACGGCAAGCTGATCACGCGGCCGCTCGGCCGCGACATCCTGCCCGGCATCACGCGGTCGGTCGTGCTGGACGTGATTGGCGCGCAGGGCCTGGCGCTCGAAGAACGCGCCTTCACGGTCGAGGAGGCCTATGCTGCGCGCGAAGCCTTCGTCACCTCGGCGAGCCAGATCGTGCTGCCGGTGGTCAGCATCGACGGCCGGCCCGTCGGCAATGGCGCACCCGGGCTGATCGCGATGGCGCTGCGGCGCGACTATCACCGGCACGCGGATATCGGTTGATTTAGCCCGGGCGGGAGCCCGAGAAAAGGCCCGTTTGGACCACAAAATATTAGGTATTTCAGCGGTTTGTTGGGGCAATTGCCAACTTATGCTTGCGCCCGGAGACCGCCTGCCATCTAATAGGGGTTCCTGAGCCGGACACCGCTTTTTGCGTGGGGCAAAGCGGGGCATGACCCGGAACTTGCATGCGCAAGGCTTGGGCAACGATGGTCCCGCGCGTAAAGACGCGGGCAAAAAAATGGAACACGGCCATGGCAGCCGAACGTGCGCAAAATCTACAAGACACTTTTCTCAATCACGTCCGCAAAGCAAAAATCCCGCTGACTATCTTTTTGGTCAACGGCGTTAAATTGCAGGGCGTGGTGACCTGGTTCGATAATTTCTGCGTGTTATTGCGACGGGATGGACATTCCCAGCTCGTCTACAAGCACGCGATTTCGACCATCATGCCCGGTCACCCGATCCAGCTGTTCGAGGGCGGCGAAGAGCCGCCGGCCGGGGATAAGGTCTGATTGGAACAACGCCCGCGTGACAAGCACGCCGATGTCCTGAGCCCGACGGCGTCGGGCCCGGAGACGGGGCGCGCTATCGTCATCGAGCCGTGGCTCAAGCGCGAGGCGCGCAGCGGTGCTTCCGGCGCTCTCGCGCAAGCGCGCACGCCCGAGGCCCGTCTCGAGGAAGCCGCCGGTCTCGCGCGCGCCATCGACCTCAATGTGGTCGAGCAGGGCCTGGTCACGCTTAACCAGGTGCGGCCGGCGACCTATATCGGCACCGGCAAGGTCGACGAGTTCGCCGGGCTGGTCAAAAGCCTGTCCGCCTCCGTGGTGGTGATGGATTGCCCGGTCTCGCCGGTGCAGCAGCGCAATCTCGAAAAAGCCTGGGGCGCCAAGGTCATCGACCGCACCGGCTTGATCCTGGAAATTTTCGGCCGCCGCGCGCGTACGCGGGAAGGCGCACTGCAGGTCGAGCACGCGCATCTCAACTATCAAAAAAGCCGGTTGGTCCGCTCCTGGACCCATCTCGAACGGCAACGCGGCGGCTTCGGCTTCCTCGGCGGGCCGGGCGAGACGCAGCTCGAAGCGGATCGCCGCGTCATCGAAGACCGCATCAAGCGCATCGAAGGCGAACTCGACAAGGTCAAGCGCACCCGCAAGCTGCACCGCGACAGCCGCAAGCGGGTGCCTTATCCGATCGTCGCCCTGGTCGGCTATACCAATGCCGGAAAGTCGACGCTGTTCAACCGCATGACCCAGGCGTCCGTGCTGTCGGCCGACATGTTGTTTGCCACGCTCGATCCCACCTTGCGGGCGGTCACGCTGCCGCACGGCAATCGCGTCATTCTCTCGGATACCGTCGGCTTCATTTCGGATCTGCCGACTATGCTGGTGGCGGCGTTCCGCGCCACGCTGGAAGAGGTGATCGAGGCCGACATCATCCTGCACGTGCGCGACATGTCGCACGAGGATTCCGAGGCGCAGTCGCACGACGTCGAAAAAGTCCTCGGCGAATTGGATATCGCGGCCGCCGATCCGCGGCTGATCGAGGTCTGGAACAAGATCGACCGGCTCGACGCGGAAGCCCGCACGCGGCTGTTCAATCTGGCTGAGCGGCAGCCGGAATCGCGGCGTCCGATCCTGGTGTCGGCCTTGAGTGGGGAAGGGGTCGAGCGCCTGGTCGCCGCGATCGAAGCGCGGCTGAACGAAAAACGGCAGACCCTCGAACTGGCGATCGATCCGGCGGATGGCGCGGGCCTGAGCTGGCTCTACCGTCACGCCGAAGTGCTGTCGAAAGGCATGCGCGACGATGGGCTGCTCGCAGTGACAATCCGCGCCGATGCCGACAAGGCGGCGCGGGTGAGGGCGAAGTTCGGGATTTGATGGGCGCTGTCCCGTAGGGCCGGCGCCAGCCTCAGCGCGCCATGGTCTCCGACAATTTGCGGGCCGCGTCCTTGAGCACGGGCAGGTGGGTTCTTGCCCGTTCGACATTGAATCGGATGCTTGGTGCGTGGCAGGCGACGGCGGCGATGACGTCGCCGTCCAACCCCATCACCGGCACCGCAATCGCCGCCATGCCGAGCAAAAATTCCTCGCGGTCGAGGCTGTAGCCTTGCTGCGCAATCCGGCTGAGCTCGGCGTCGAATTCGGCGCGCGAGGTGATCGTATGCGGCGTGTAGGCGGGCAGACCGACCGCGTCGACGATGCGGCGCCGTTCGGCCGGTTTCATCGCCGCCAGCAGGATCTTGCCGCTCGCGGTGCAATGGATCGGCACGTGCGATCCAATCTCGAAATGCAGCCGCAACGGCCAGCGTGACTCCACACGGTCGAGGTAAATCACTTCCTGGCCGGCAAGCGTCGTGAAGTTGCAGGTTTCGCCGATGGCGTCGACCAGCGCGGCCAGGATTTGATGGCGCTCGGCGGTGAGACCTGAACGCAGGACGTTAAATCCGACGCGCAAGAGACGCGCTCCCGGCGTATAGCGCCGTCCGCCTGGCTCGCGCGCCAGGTAGCCGCTGCGTTCGAGCTGTTGGCAAAGTCGGTGCGTGGTGGCCTTAGGCAGTTCCAGCAGCGCACATAGTTCGGGCAGCGCCAGCGGCCGTTCGGACGCGGCGATTGTTTCCAGAAGTCGCAACGCGCGCGTCACCACGGCGCTGCCGTCGGGCGTGTCCTGTGCCGCAAGCGGAATTGATCTGCCTTCCATTGTCGGCGCTCTCCCTAGAAGAAAATTCTGACATCCCGTGTAATCCCGGGAATTCATCCCGCAGTATGGGACATTTCATCTCAGATTTCATTGACTAAAAGCCAGGCCGCCCGCACCATTTTCCTCGGGGGAGAGGTGGGGCATGCGCGGTTTGGAGACCGAATTCGACTACGTCGTGGTCGGCGCGGGCTCATCCGGTTGCGTGCTCGCCAACCGTTTGAGCGCCGACGGCAATACGCGTGTCGCGGTCATCGAGGCGGGACCGCGCGACAGCAGTTTCTGGATTCATCTGCCGATCGGCTACGGCCGGACTATGTGGGATCCGGCAGTCAACTGGAAATTCCAAACCGAACCGGAGCCCAACATGGATGGGCGCCGGATTTATTGGCCGCGCGGACGCGTGCTCGGCGGATCGAGTTCGATCAACGGCCTCATCGTCATCCGCGGACAACACGAGGACTACGATCGCTGGGCGCGCAACGGCGCCAGCGGCTGGTCGTGGAACGAGGTGCAGCCTTATTTCATCAAAATCGAAAGCAATGCCGATCTGGCCGGCGATCAATTGCACGGCAGCAGCGGCCCGCTGCCGGTTTCAAGCATCGGCCGCCGCCACGAATTGATCGAAGCCTTCATCGCCGCGGGCGAGGCGCACGGCGTGCCGCGCACGGATGATTTCAACGGCCGCAGCCAGGAAGGCGCCGGGTATTTTCAACTCACCACGCGCAACGGCTGGCGTATGTCAGCGGCGGACGCCTATCTAAGGCCCGCCGCAAAGCGCGCCAATGTCAGCGTGCTCACCGACGCGCAGGTCCTGCGCGTCCTGTTCGAGGGCCGGCAAGCTATCGGCGTTGCTTGCCGCACCGGCGAGACAACCCGCGTCGTCAAGGCCCGCCGCGGCGTGATCCTGTCGGCGGGCGCCATCCAATCGCCGCAACTCTTGATGCTGTCGGGCATCGGCCCGGCCAAGCATTTGCAGGAGCATGGCGTGCCGGTTCTAGTCGACCGGCCTGCGGTCGGACAGAATCTGCAGGACCATTTGCAGTTCCGACTGATCTATCGATGCGCCAAGGCGATCACCACCAACGACGCACTACGCACGCTGTGGGGGCGCGCCAAGCTCGGTCTGGAATGGTTGCTGTTCCGCACCGGCGCGCTCGCCGTCGGCATCAATCAAGGCGGCATGTTCGCGCGCTTGATGGCAAATGCGAAGACACCCGACATTCAGTTTCACGTCGCCACGCTCAGCGCCGACATCGCCGGCGGCAAAGTGCACGATTTCCCCGGTTTCACGCTCTCGGTCTGCCAGTTGCGCCCGGAAAGCCGCGGCCATATCGCCTTGGCCTCATCCGATCCGCTGGCGCGGCCGCGCATTTTTGCCAACTATCTGGCGACCGCGACCGACCGCGATTACGCCGTGCAGAGCGTTCGTTTCGCACGCAAGCTCGCGGGTACTGCGCCGCTCGCCGACCTTGTCGAGGCGGAAGTGACGCCTGGCCCCGATGTGCGCACGGACGGCGAGGTGCTCGATTTCGCGCGTCGCAGCGGCGCCACCATTTTTCACCCTTCCGGAACCTGCCGCATGGGCTCCGACGAAGACGCCGTCGCCGATCCGCGCCTGCGCGTGCGCGGCGTCGCCGGCCTGTGGGTGGTTGACTGTTCCATCATGCCGACGCTCGTTTCCGGGAACACCAACGTTCCCGCGATGATGATCGCGGAAAAGGCCGCCGACATGATCTTGGAAGACAACGAACAACAACATCAAGGGAGAACGTCATGGCAAGCTCAACCTTATCGGATCGCGATCTGAGGCGCGTCGTTGCCGCGAGCCTGATCGGCGCCACCATCGAGTGGTACGACTTTTTTCTGTACGGCACCGTCGCCGGCATCGTATTCAACAAGCTTTATTTCCCGGCCAAGGATCCCTTGGTCTCGATCCTCTTGGCCTACACGACCTTTGCCATCGGTTTCGTCGCGCGGCCGGTGGGCGGCTTGATCTTTGGCCACTTTGGCGACCGCATCGGCCGCAAGAACATGCTGGTGCTGACGCTCATGATCATGGGCGTCGCCACCGTTCTGATCGGCGTGCTGCCGACCTATCAGCAGATCGGCGTTGCCGCGCCGGTCCTGCTGCTGGTGCTTCGCGTGCTGCAGGGCATCGGCCTCGGCGGCGAGTGGGGTGGCGCGGTCTCGATGACCTACGAATATGCGACCGAGGACAAGCGTGGGCTGTACGCGAGCTTCCCGCAGATCGGATTGTCGATCGGATTGTGCCTGAGCGCCGGCGTCGTCGCGCTGGCGTCGAGCCTGCCTGAGGATCAGTTCCTCGCGTGGGGTTGGCGCGTCGGATTCATCATCAGCATCGTCCTGGTCGTCGTCGGCCTTTATATCCGCTTGAAGATCATGGAGACGCCTGAGTTCACGAGACTGAAGGCGTTGCGGCAGGAAGTGCGCATTCCGTTCATGAGCATGCTGCGGGAATATCCGCGCAATATCCTGCTCGGCATGGGCGCGCGCTATATCGACGGCGTTTTCTTCAACGTATTCGCCGTGTTCGGCATCGCCTATCTCGTCAATACGGTGCACATCAACCGCACGACGGCGCTATGGGCCGTCTTCGCCTCGGCGCTGGTCATGATCGCGTTCATTCCTCTGTTCGGACATCTTTCCGACAAGTGGGGCAGGGGCAGGACCTACGCCATCGGTTCGATCCTGCTGGCCATATCGGCGTTTCCGGCGTTCTGGCTGATGAGCGGCGGCAATATCGTCGCCATCTTCATCGGTATGGTGATCCCGTTTGGGATCGTTTATGCGATGTGCTACGGGCCGGAAGCCGCGCTGTTCTGCGATCTGTTCGATGCCCGCGTGCGCTATACCGGCATCTCGTTCGTTTATCAGTTCTCCGGCATCTTCGCGTCCGGCATTACCCCGATCGTCGCCACCTATCTGATCGCCGCCAACGGCAATCAACCCTGGTATCTCTGCGCCTATGTGGTGTTCGCCGCGCTGGTGAGCGCTGCCTCGGCGGCGGCGATCAAGGGTACGGCGTCGCATCCATCGAGCCTGCCTGTGGGCGCCAAGCAGGTGGCCGCGGCCTAGGGGCGGCGGGACTTTAACGTTCGGTGGAGGCGGCTTTCTCGGCCGCCTTCGCCTCGTCCCACAGCGCGTCCATCTCCGCCAGTGTGGCGTCTTTGGGCGCCTTGCCGCGCGCGGCCAGAGCGCGTTCGATCGCCTCGAAACGGCGCTCGAATTTCAGGTTGGTCTGCCGCAAGACGTCTTCCGGATCGGCGCCGAGATGGCGGGCGAGGTTGACCACCGCAAACAGAAGATCGCCGACTTCGGCCGCCGCTTCGCCGTTGGCCGAGCGATCGAGTTCGGCTTCGATTTCGTCGGCTTCCTCGCGGATCTTGGCGAGCACGGCGCGGGGATCGTTCCAGTCGAAACCGACATGGCCGGCCTTGTTCTGCAGTTTCAGCGCGCGGGTTAACGCGGGCAGGGCGACCGGCACCCCGGCCAGCGCGCCCGTCGGCCCCGCCTCGCCGCGCTCGGCTTTTTCCTCGGATTTTATGCGTTCCCACAGGCCTTCGACCGCCTTGGCGGTCTTGCCGTCGGCATCGGCGAAGACATGCGGGTGCCGGCGCACCAGCTTGGCGGTGACGGTCTCGACCACGTCGCCGAAATCGAAGGCGCCTTGCTCCTCAGCCATGCGAGCGTGGAAAGCGACCTGGAGCAGCAGGTCGCCGAGCTCGTCCTGGAGGTCGTCAAGATCGCCGCGCGCGATGGCGTCGGCCACCTCGTAGGCTTCCTCGAGCGTATAAGGCGCGATCGTCCGGAAGTTCTGTTCGAGGTCCCAGGGGCAGCCGGTGCCGGGTGTGCGCAACGCGGCCATGATCTCGATTAGCCGGGCAATATCGCGGGAAGGCTTCACGGGCTGCGCGGGCTCATTGCGGCGGGAGACATTGACCGTAGCAAAGCCCGTCCAGCGCCGCGATGGCGGCTAT
>CAWGFV010000002.1:0-469032 GCA_963821975.1 uncultured Alphaproteobacteria bacterium
TATACTGCGACGATGGTTAGCTTTGAAGTTCTTGCCAGTCCAAGAACGCTACGCAGCTGATGCCACGAAAATATCGATCTGCTGATCGGACATCCGCTGTAGCGTCCCATTCAAATTGGACGCTTGAATTTTCAAGGCTGCACGTTTGGCCAAAGCCACATCAGAAGTGGCGAGTGGCCTACTCCAACAATTTGGTTCAGCCCCACAGCTGAACTCTCTTGGTCCCGCTCACGAGCGGAAAGTCTAAATCTCGGGCATAAACAGAGTATCAATTTTACTGTTAGCAACAATTAACATCATAGATCTATAACTGTGGTTATGACTTTAGGCGAATACGCGTTTTGGCATCGAGTTTAACGCACTCGCTTTCAACAATTAGCGCCGGAAAAATATTCGCGGCCAAGACGGCAAGTACGAAACATAACAGCGCGATCATACTGCTCTGACGTTAGGCGATTCTTTCGCCTAATCAATGCAGATGAGGTTTTCGGTACACACACCTATCAGTCGCGCTTTGAAGCTCGGCGCCAGCCGACAAACGTCAGGCCTTTTGCCGCATCGAGCACCTGCCGCGGGCCGGCCGCGAGCCCGTGGCCCACCAGAACCTCTTCCGGCGTTCGCGTAGGCACCCCGGGAAAAACCGGTCGCCCGCCGGGCAGCCGTACATCGGATACCCGTGACAAGTGGAAAAGGTCATAGCGGTCCAAAAACAGCCCGAACACCTCGGTGCCGCCAATGACGCCAACGCTGCCGTCTGCCGCCCCGAGCACAGCCATGGCTTGCTCCAACGAAGCACCGGCAGGGTTCCAAAATAGAGCCTTCTTATTCGATGGATCGTCCTTTATGGCCGCGACTTTCCGCGTCAGGATCAATCGGCGGCGCAAATCCGAATGCCGCTGATGCTCATGGGAGTAGCGGCCATGCACCACCACATCAACCCCATCGAGCCCGCGTTCGAAAAAGTTTTGATCGGCCTCGAACTTGAGCTGGTCCGGCATAATGCCTGATGCATTCGCGAGCATGCCGTCCTCGGAAACAACGGCATAACCTTCGATCCGACGAGGGTGGGGCATTGGAATTATTTTCCGACTGGGCGTAAATCAGATTGGGTTGGAAACCCGATCGCAATCAACGCGCGCCTTAGACACCAATGCGAGTTATTTTCCTTGAGCATTATTTCAGTGGATTGTTACGGCATCAAGAGTAGCGTCAGCAAAAAATGCCGGTGACATGATCAAAAATAAACTCACCCAACCTTGGTATAGCCGCGCGCCTTACCTTTGAGCAAATGCTCAGCGTCTCCCGCGATTTTCTGCAGCAGATAAGCCGCTGGCCGCACATCGTGGATTAGCCCCGCTGCTTCGCCGACCCAAACGCCGGTGTTGTCTGGATCACCGCTCTCCATGGCCATCAGGTAGCGGTTCATTTCCCGTTCGGCCAACGTGGGTTCTGCGAACTCAGCTTCCCGCCCATGCCACTCATTGACAAAGCGGGTTTTCATAACCCGAGCCGTAAATGGTTTAGGCCAGCTTTTTTTCCGGATAATGTCGACTACGGTCGTGCGGGTGGTTGCATCGCCATCAGCGCCGATTGCCGCCTTCTGGAACGCGGTATGTACCAATGCCTCTGCGCTCGCCCAGAACCGTGAACCGATCAACACACCGTCGGCTCCGAGCATCAGGGCTGCGGCTAACCCGCGCCCGTCCGCAATGCCACCAGCCGCTACCAGCACAGTCGCAGGTGCGATCTTCGCCAGGAAATCGGCAATTTCTGGCACCAGGGTGAATGTCGCACGAACCAAGCCATGCCCACCGGCCTCTGCCCCCTGAGCGACGATGATGTCAGCGTCGACGTCAACGGCTGCGCGTGCATGCTCCATGTTTTGCACCTGGCAGATTAACTTGGCGCCCGCGCCTTTGATACGCGGGGCGAACGGTACGGGCGACCCGAATGACAACATCACGGCAGCAGGCGAATGCGCCAATACGAGCTCAAGCAATACAGGACGTTCGGCGAGCGACCAGGTGATAAAACCGCAGCCAACCCGGGCGTTGCGAGCCTCAGCAAATTCGCGTTCTAGCCACTCGGCATCGCCATATCCGCCGCCGATTAGCCCGAGACCGCCAGCTGTCGTTACTGCAGCGGCAAGCTTGCCACCAGAGGCAAACGCCATCGGCGCCGAGATAATCGGATGCTCAATATCGAGCATTTCAGTCAATCGTGTATGCAATGTCACCTGCGACAGCTCCAATTTCGCGAGACGCAATTACCAATAGGGCTCCCGCACCAACCTTCATACTACCGCAGGAAGACACAACGAACCATCGACGCGAACGACGTTCAATTTAACGTTGGACATCAACAAGCCGGGTCTGCACGGATCGCGGCAACGATGTCGCTTATAGGTCACTCACTACCGATGTATTCCGCGCCAATGCTGAACAATGTCCACTATGTCAAAAGCGACCATTCGAGGCTGGAGTTTTAGGGCGTGTACTCATAAATGCGCCCGGGCGGACGACTTACGAGAGTTCGCTTTGCCCTGAAAGTGACCATCAGGGACCGCCGCGCAACATGTCACAATGCGCCATCATCAGACAATCGCGAATGAAAAACCAACATCGTTGAATGGCTTGAGCCGAAGCTTACATAAGCCTTCTCTTAGTATTGGAAAAAGATATTCCCGACGAACAGAAGCGTCCCAAAGACAAAAACAGCGAGGGCACCGCAGGCTTCGGCTGCTCGCACGAGTTTGCGTCCGAGCGGGCTGTCGACGCGGGTCAAAACGACGGCTGTCTTACGTGCTGAAACAGTAAGGATAGCCAGCACAGCGACCGTAATGGCAGTGCCCAATCCCATCACCAGTGTCGCGGCGATCCCAGCCAGTAGCAACTTTTGCGAAATGGAAAACACCAACACGATAAGCGCTCCTGTGCACGGTCGCAAAGCCGTAGATGCGACAACCGTCCATGCTTTGCGCCAGTCGAGTGTGCCCTCCGCATCTGCGGCATTTGGCATGTGATGATTGCAACAGCCACATTGATCATGCGACAGCGAAATGCCTCGTGCGACAGGGGATGATGTGACGTCGACTTGCTTCGGCATTTCCTCGATGCCGTGCGCTCGGAAAAGTGGCATTCTACCATGCCCCGCATCGATTTGATAAAGCTCTAGCCGAGCAAGGGGATTGATCGGTTCGAATGGAAGCTTAGGCAACCGCGCCGGACGCACGATTTTAGTCCATATAAGCCAGCATCCGAGCAACATGATGAGAATATCCGAGACGATCTCAAATTTGAAAGTCGCTAATGTAATCGAAACACTGGTCATGTGCAGCGCCAATGACGCGATAAGGATGAGGGCAATAGCGCCGGCCGCCTGAGCGAGCGACGCGACGAATGCGAGTGTAATTCCGTTTCGTAATGTCTGGCGCGTGGCGAGGAGATAGGAAGATACCACAGCCTTTCCGTGGCCTGGCCCCGCCGCATGAATGACTCCATAGGCGAAAGAGAGTGCCAGCAAGGTCCAGACGGCGCTGCCGTCGTGGTGCATAGCGCGGACGGCCGCTGTCATGGTTTGGTCGAAGTAGACCTGCAGCCAAATTAAATAGCCGACAAGCCGCGGAAAATAAGACGCGCCTGGCACTCCTCCGCCGTCCGGCAAACCGGCACCAAACGGACCAATCGACGATGCCCAGGTAAGCGATGGATGCGTCAAAATCAACGATGCCACGAGACATAGGTGCAAGGCATAAGAGGAGGCGACAACACGAATTCGATGGAAGGTCATTTGCAGGTCACTGTCGTTGTGTTGGCGAGCTTGTCGGTTACCGCGAATAACTCTGGTGGCAGTGTGCGTTGATCTGCGGGAATCGCCGCGAGTTGACTGGCGATCGCGGGTTCCAAGGGCTCTGGTCGATGGACGAAGCTCTCACATCCAGACTTTGCTCCAACCAAATTGACCGGTCTATCCCGCGCGAACGTGATTGCAGCGAAATACTCGGGATCGTAGACGTCCAATTTCAACGTCTTGCCGCGCAGGTCGACTGGCTTCGTCAGCGGGAGAGTGAAGTGTAGAGTTAGTCTTTCATCGGCGAATACATCAAAATAATTCTTTGGATGCGCGAAGGCGACCGTCACGCCGCCTATCGTCATGTGAGTGAAATAGCCGTATTCGGCCAAAGATCGTAGATTGATCTCGGCAAACGGCTGCAATTCCTCTTTGGTCGGTTTGCCATCCCTTTTGCTGTCGTAACCTTGAATGGCGTAGGCCGAGAAGGCATCGTCAAAATCCCAAATATTGGTTACGCCGACGACCTGCCCTTGTGCGTTGAACAAAATTTCGCTTTGCGCTTGGATGAGAATGTGAGGATGCGCTTCTCCGCGTTGAGCGGTCGCGCCGAATACCGCGGCGCTGAGCATAGCAATCGCAGCCCAGTGCTTCAGCTTGCCCCCGCTCATCGCCTCTCACCATCATTACTGCGAGCACAGTTCATCAGGGCGACGCCTCATTGAGGGCGCCATGGATAGCGTTCAATTGGCGCAGCATCCACTGATAATAGTGAAGCGCGCTTGGCAGTTTCTCGCGTAATCCGACTACCGGAATCCCGGCTTCGTTTGCTTGTGCGACTAAATTCTTCGTCTCGGCTGTAGTAGCATCCAGATCGTAGAGAAGGATGCTGGCCTTTCTCATTTGGATGGCGTCTTTCAAGAGCGCGATCGACTTGGCGGACGGCATACCACCGGTTTGCATGCCCTTGATATAGGCCTCGTCCTGAATTTTAAAGTGCAACCGCTCAATAAGGCTGCGGGAGAGATTATCGGTCACGAAGACTTTGGAGCCGGTGTAAGCTTTGGAAATTTCGTCGATCTTGCGATCAATGTGCTGCAACTCCTCCAAGTACCCTGCGAGGTTGGACGCGATCCGCATCGATTCAGCTGGAGCGCGGCGGCTCAATTCTTTTGCAACGTCCTGCGCGAGATTGGACATCGTTCTTAAATCGTAGCATGGAAGCCCGACTGTAATTCGCTGATTCGAAGCATAAAGCGAAGCCTCAATAACGACGGGCTGACGCGAAGCATGCCGTGCAGCATCACACAGCCACGCGTCAGCGGGCTTTCCACCGCAGAGAATGAGATCATACTGCGCCGCTGCTACAGCGCTGCGCTGCGCAGTGGCGTTCTTACGGTCGATAAGTGTAATCGTGACGGAGGCATCGCCAATTTGCTGCACCAAATCACTATACGTAAATTCAGACACACCAACTCGAATGCGGTCCGCTGCCATACCCGCGGTCGCAAACAAAAGGATCGGCAGGCAAAAATATGCGATACTTATAATTCTCGCGCCGACCATGACCCCTCCGTGAATGGCCGCATGTGGGCGGAAACGGTGGCGCAATTGCGACAAACAAGCCGATAGCCTGTAATCGCGCGCACATTACGGCATTGCGTTGCACGCATGGCGGCGCCTCAGTAACGCACGTCATACCCGAGACAATCGCGCAATAGTTTAGACCGGAGCAACGGCGGCGAAGCGCCCGGGCTCGGTTTCGTTATGCTAAGGGCCTGTACTCATAAACCGAGCTTGGTCGGCACCGGCTAGTCAATACGCGTGTCAAGCAGGTATGGGCTATTGGCGGCCGCGGCCCGAGACAATCAATCTTCGCCATCCTCGCCCATCTCGCCGATATGGTGCTGGGCGTAAAGTTCAAGGCCAAGCTTGGCAACGAGATCGAGTTGGGTTTCGAGGAAATCGATGTGGTGTTCCTCGTCCGCCATCAGTTGTTCGAACAGGTCGCGTGTCACATAATCCTTTGCTGAGTGACAATGAGTGGCGGCCTCTTCGTAAAGCGAGCGAGCGTCAACCTCGGCCTGTAAATCTCGCTCTAGCACTTCTTTCACGGTTTGACCGATATGGAGGGATTCGAGAGTCTGCATGTTGGGAAAGCCATCGAGGAAGATGACGCGTTCGATGAGTGTGTCCGCATGCTGCATCTCCTCGACTGACTCCTTGCGCCATTGCTTGGCAAGCGTCTTGTAGCCCCAGTTGTCCAACAGCCGGTAATGCAACCAGTATTGGTTCACTGCGGTGAGCTCATGCCGCAGCGCCTTGTTTAGATACTCGATAACTTTCGGATCGCCTTTCATCGGCACACTCCTGTATCGGAAGAATGTAATATGCTCAGACTATCCCATTTTGTCAGCGCATACCCATGCATTTTGGTCTGTAAAGTCCAAGACTTTACGCAACCGCTACCTTCGGCCGTCCAGGCTTAGTCGGCGCGAGCAGTCTCGTGAGAGAAAAGATGACGAGCAACGTGATTACGTAAACGATGACTTGCATTCCTGAAGGCTCATCCGTGTAACCAACGAGTGTGTGTAGCACACGACCAATGAGACTGCTGTCGCGGAGGATTCCGGATGTGTCCCAGGCGGTCCCGTCCAGGGCGGTGACGAGGCCACCCTGTTGAAGGAATACGATACTCTGCGCGGCAAGCCCCGCAGCAAGGAAGGTAATCAGGGTCGTTGTGACACCAAACAGGTATCGAGCAGGAATTTTGACGAGCCCGAAAAACGTAAGGGCGCTGACGGCACAACCGAGCAACAGCCCGACTACCCCTCCGGCAAGCAGCTCCCACATGGATGCGCCGCCAGAAAGCGTAAGGCTGTACAAAAAAAGTACTATTTCTGAACCTTCGCGCAGTACAGCAACTCCAACAACTATCGCAAGCGCCGCAAGCGAGCGTGAGCCCGATGCAACGGCCTCACCAATCTCTTTCGTGTGTGCTGCCAGTTCACGGCCATGCCGCGCCATCCAGATGTTGTGCCAGGATAGCATTACGACAGCCAAGCCTAGAATGCTTGCATTGAATACTTCCTGGCCAACGCCAGCCATAGCACTGGAGAGTGCGTCGGCGAAGACCGCCACAAGGGTCGCTCCCGCGACACCTGCGGCAATACCTGCGGCGACCCACCGTCCGCGGCGCGCGATGCCGGTCGTGACTGCAAGCACAATTCCGACGATGAGGCCGGCTTCGATGACCTCACGAAAGACGATGATTAATGCAGCGATCATTTTGGCCTCTATTACTGGACGACCAGATAGCCTTGCGTCTCTTGATGGAAGTCGTCAAAGAAGCGGTAGCGACCGGGTTCAAGTGGACGGATCCGTAACGTGATTGTACCGCCGCCGGTAACAACTTTCTCAACCCGTAACATGTTGCTCTCGAACTCCGCCGGTGCGGGATCGAGATTTTTTACTATGATCATGATTGGCTTTTTGGCCGGCGCATGTAGTTCGGCCGGCTGAAAGCGATGATCCTTGAGTGAAATATTCACAGTCACGGAATCCTCGGCGCCCGCCGGCATTGTTGAAGCAAAAAAGGCGACCATTAAAGCCGCGATTGCGAGGCCAGATTTTATATTGATGGATGATTGTTTCATGTTCTGTCCCTCTTCCTCGAACGCGCTAGAATTCAATCTCGAACTTCAGATTGCCGCGATATTGTGAAAAATCTGTCAGATCCAATGCACGCGGATCATTTGATGCGTGGCCCGCAACCTGCGCCATAAACGCCGCAGCAAGCAGTATCTTTGGACTGAAATTAATTTGTAACGTCGGTCCAAGATAAAGTGCGTGGCCATCAAAGGTTTGAAATGCCAGACCATCATAAGCACGGTCGTATTCCAGCGCGGCGCCTGCTGCTACAGTTGGGGTAATTCGGTAGGCAAGCGCGGTTGACAAGCCGAGGCCTGAGCTGTTCTGCCAATTGGGGTCCCCCTCGCCCTTTTCAGTCTCCGGCACATAACTGGCGTTGAAGGCTGCGTACAGCCGATTGGGAATAAGTTCGGTATCCGCAACGATACGAAAGTCACTACTGTAATCCTGCGTCTGCGTGCCATCGGTTCCGTCGATACGCGACCATTCCGGCTCGGCAGAAATCGTCAAACCGATGGGCGAACCCGGCCCGCGCCCGATGACGAGATACCTCAGCTTCGCCGACGCGCCGCTGAAAGCCACGTTGTTGATATCGCTGAGACCTTCGACGCCGCTAATCGAGTGCGCCATCGCATGGGCGCTCAGCTCATAGGCAAAAAACTGGGTCGGCACTTGTTCAAATTCGAGCTCCTGCTCTACTGCTGAATATGTGCCGCCGCGCTTCTGAAATGCTCCGGTTGTTTCAAATTCGATTGCCTTTTCTCCTTCGTTGCCAATGTCGGCCCCGTCAACGAATCCAAACATGTATTTCGATTCAGTTTCGTGAAAGGCGGTGTCCTGAGCGCGTGCTGAATTGCTAATGCCGAAGCAGAGCAACGCGGTTCCGGCACAGAGGCCGCTTGTGAAGTATTTGCGTCGAGCGATGCAAGACAGAGCCGCCTCAATCAGATCGTCGAACAAATCAAATTCGATCGAGACAAACAGTGCCGCAAGATAACGGCTTCCGCAAAAACGCGCGAGGCAACGAAAAAACACTGTGACATCCTCCAATTATCGGAGTTCAAGGCTCCGCATGAAAGGCCAAGCCGCATGACTTACGGCTTGTCACTACTGATAGAGATAATCTTTGCGGTCAATAGATGACCGACAACATTGGAATTTCTCTAATTTAGATTTCGCTTTGCAACTTAGAAAACTACTAAACTGCACTTTGTAACGATCCTAAAGAGCTGATGCCAGAATGCGATGCCGGCCGAGTTTCGGCTTTGCTTAGCCAAAATAATTTGCAGGCCTCCGATGCCTGGCGGACACTGCTCGTGAGTCAGTTTTTGAATGGACGAGCGTATTCTCTTAGCGGGTAATAGGGGAAATGTTGGTTTGCTGTTGATCGGGCAGATCCAGCTGTGATTCAAGCTCCCAAACTGGAGCCTCGAATCATGCGGTATGAACTCACGGACTATGAATGGACCGCCGTCAGGCCGTTCCTCCCGAATAAGCCTCGTGGCGTGCCGCGCGTGAACGACCGGCGCGTCCTCAACGGTATCTTTTGGGTCTTGCGATCAGGCGCGCCATGGCGCGATCTGCCGGAGACATTTGGCCCCTATACGACGTGTTACAATCGCTTCGTTCGCTGGGGAAGGGCTGGCGTTTGGGACCAGATCATGGAGGCGCTAGCCGCAACCCATGATGCGGCGGTGCAGATGATCGATACGTCTGTCGTCCGTGTGCATCAGCACGGAGCCTGTATCGCGGGCAATATTCAGCAGCATATGGGCCGGTCGCGAGGTGGGCTCACAACCAAGATTCATGCCGTCGTGGATACAAATGGCCTACCGGTCCAACTTGGCTTCACGCCCGGTGAGGTGCACGACAATCGACTGTGTTCGGTTCTCCTGAGCGAATTGAGCCCACGAACAATGTTGTTGGCGGATCGGGGATATGACGCGGACTGGATCAGGGCGCTCGCCAGTGAGCAGGGGGCGTGGGCAAACATCCCGCCGAAACGAAATCGAAAGGAAGCAATCTGCTTCAGCCCATACCTCTACCGTGCGCGAAACTTGGTTGAACGGTTCTTCAACAAGATCAAGCAGTGTCGCCGTATCGCCACCCGCTACGACCGGCTCGCAGCCAACTATCTTGCCTTCATTAAGCTTGCTTCGATACGGATTTGGCTACGTGCTTATGAGTCCGCGCCCTAATTGACGCGATGCGTCACATCCGGACTCACGCACCGCAGCAAACAGCAGCCCTATTCGATCACCTCGTCGGCGCGTGCAAGGAGCGTCGGCGGCACGGTAAGGCCGAACGCCTTGGCGGTCTTGAGGTTTATAATCATCTCGTATTTGGTAGGCGCCTGCACCGGAAGGTACGCAGGCTTCTCACCCTTGAGGATGCGATTGACGTAGCCGGCCGCGCGACGATACGGTTCGATCGTATCATGCCCATAGTAGATCAGACCGCCTTCGGTAATGAATAAGCGCTGGGGATAGACCGCGGGCAAGCGATACCGCGCTGCCAGCGCGACAATCAACTGGCGATGAACGATCGCTGGGCCGCTCTCCGTCACGATCAGGCCGCCATTCGAGTCGCGCGCGAACGCATCGATCGTGCGCTCGATTTCGGCGGCGTCGCGCACATTGGCCGCGCTCACCTCCACCCCGAGCAACGGCGCCATGGATTGGATGGCGGCAAACTGGCCGATCCCGGCCGTTGTGGCGCGGTCCCGAAGGACCGCTACTCGCTTCACCTTGGGCGCGATCTCTTTGAGCAGCCCCAGCCATTTCCCGCTGATGCTATAATCGATAGTAGTAAAGCCCGTGGCATTGGCCCCCGGCCATGTCAGGCTCTCGATCAAGCCGGCGCCGACCGGATCAATGATCTGCACGAACACGATTGGCACTGTGCGCGTCGCCTGCAGCAGCGGCGCCAAGGTCGGGGTGCCAGTGGCCAAAATGACATCCGGAGCAAGGGCTATCAACTCGTCCGCATTTTTGCGATTGCGGTCGGCATCACCGGCGCCCCAGCGATAATCGATCTGTACGTTGCGGCCGACGGTCCAGCCCAATTGCTGCAGCTCCTGCACGAAGGCCGCGAGGCGAGCCTGCCTCTCCGGATCGCCCGAGGACAGGGCCATGGCCACGCCGATACGGCGTACTCGGTCAGTCTGCTGCGCGCGGGCGGCGAGCGACCAAGCCATCGCAGTGCCGCCAAGAAGAGCGATGAACTCGCGCCGCTTCATGCTCATCCCCAGCCGCGCGGCCCTATCCAAAGACGAGACGCCACAAATATCCGTAAATGAACATAGCGAACAGAATAGCGATCGAAATTGTGGACACGCGCCTGCCGGTACGGTCCGCCCAGTCATGTGTGGTTTTGGTTGCCGTCATGGCCGCAACACCCGAGCCGGGGCCGTTTAGCTCATGCGCCCCGGCTGAAAATGCCCGCCCGCAAGCGGTGCGGCCATAAGTTTCAGCTTGGGTCAATGCCACCCGCTCCAGAGGGGAAGGGCGGCAAGGGCAAGTCTGCCCCGGCAGCGCGGGCGCGCGCTTTCAGCAGGGTTATTGATTCAAATTAATGAACGAGGTTACGCTAGCTGCTGGTTTTGACCCATGGGCGCGCCGACCTCACGTAATGCGTTGGATCAGCATCCGTTCGTCGCGCGGCTAACACAGCTTATCGATCTCAAAGCCGCCGGTCTCAAGGCCCTCGACGATATCATCGACGGCGAACTGGTGATCCGCAAGCGGCGCGACCTAATCGCCGACGGCTACGAATATCGCAAGCTGTGCTTCGTCAAGGACGGCTACGCCGTGCGCTACAAGCTGTTGCGCAACGGCAAGCGGCAGATCCTCAACGTCATCCTTCCGGGCGACATCATCGGTCTGCCCGGCAGCTTCTACGAGCACGCGGTCTACTCGGTCACCGCCATCACCGATCTGCGCATGAACGTCTGCTCGCTCGACGCCTACGTCCAGCTTTGCTACCGGCACCCGCAATTCGGCCTGGCGTTGAGCTGGATCGCGGTGCAGGAGGCGACCACCTATGCCGAGCACGTCATCGACGTCGGCCGCCGCACGCCGATCGAACGGCTGTCGCATTTCCTGATTGAGTTGCATGCCCGCCTCAAGGCGGTCGGCCGGGCCGAGAAGGCGCGCTTCACGCTGCCGTTCTCGCAGGAGGTGATGGCCGACGTGCTGGGCTTGAGCGTGCCGCATCTCAACCGCATGATGCAGCAGCTGCGCGCCGAAAAGCTGATCGCCGACTCTGAGCGCGTGATTGAATTCCTCGACTCTGCCGCGATACAAACGCTCGCCCATTATCAGCCACAGGCGCTGGCGCCGATCCCGCCGCAGGCAAAGTCGGTTTAGATGTCGCTCTTGGAAGACGCCGTGACGGCCATCGCCACATAAAAACAAAAGTCTCCCAAGGAAGAGGAGTGGCCTGACCGAGCTTTTTTAGACCAAGCGATGTGAGAAAATTGGCTTTGGAAAGTTGAATCTCTGTTTTTGCGTATTAGTTGTAGGCGCTTAGCCTACATCACCGGACCTGCCAGGTGGCGCGGTGGACTGCCGAAAGTGCGGCGGTTCATGGCAGGCGCACCCGGCACTCGGCAAAGCCCAAGCCGGTTTCACTGCGGAACAGGCGTACCAGCGTTCACAGGCGGCGCGATAGATATAGATGGTCTGCATCTCGAGAGGGGCTTCATCACCGCTATGTGCGGGTTGGCTGGAAAATTATTTTGGAATAATGGCCGGTACCGGACGGTATTTAGACTCGCTCAAGACTCTGGTGCGGCTTCGGCGGCAGCTCAACTCGAATTGGGTCGCCAACTCGTATTTCACCAGCTGCCAGGACGACCCCCATGATACCGGCCTTGCGGATTACGTTGCCTTCCTTGTCACGGTCAAGAACTGCCGCCATCAGGCCGGGTTGGTAGTCGTTCAGCTGCCTGCAAGGATCCCGGAGGCCAGTCACGCCTACTATCGCGACAGCACCGATGTGTAGCCACGCTCGCTGTGGCAGCGCGAGCAGGTCGATGCCGCGCGTGGTGATATTCTCGCCAATCACTCCGGGTGCGACCTGAAATCCATCCGTACGAAGTTCGTCAAGCAGTTCCTCATGGATCAAGTGCACTTGGCGCAAATTTGGCTGGGTTGGATCCTTGGCAACGCGCGAGCGGTGCTGGACGGTTACCCCGAGATGGGCGTCGCCCTCGACCCCTAATCCGACTAGAAGCCGTATGCTTTTCTGTACCGGCTTGCTAAACTCATGCACCGCGCTGAGGCTCACCGCCACCACAACGCCAGGCGATAACCCACGTTTCATAAAGCCCCCTCTGTTTACGTTGCCACGCCTGCATTCGCGGCAGAGACCTTGACCTCAGGAATAAAAATATCCCGTTCGGTCACAATCTTATCCATCGGGATATCATGCAGCTGGGGATATATTGTCGGGATTGCGGCTTGGCTGTATCCCACACCGATGATCATTGGCCGTCGTGGGATGGCGGCAAGCGTTCTGTCAAAATACCCGCCGCCATAGCCAAGTCTATACGCGTTGCGATCATACCCTACGACGGGTGCAATCACGATATCTGGGCAGACCTCTTCCCCGGCGGCGGGCACGGGGATGTTCCACACGCCACGCTCCAACTTTTCGCCGCGTCTCCATGTGCGGAATACGAGGGGGGCTTGCTTCTTAACGACCACTGGGAGTGCATATCGACCGCCTCGGGACGCGACGCGTTCGAGCCATTCCCGCAAATCAGGCTCGCCGCGCAACGGCCAATATGCGCTTACGATACGCCCCGACACATCGCCAATCGTTGCGTCGAGTTGCTCCGCAATGCGATCGGAGTTGTACCTACGCATAGCGACGCTCATCTCAAGACGCTCGTTGATTAACCGAGTTCTCTCCAACTTCCGCCAACGCATCACATCATTTTGTTGCAGAAGTTCGCGTCCTGGCGAGAGACCGAAATAGGTGGGGTCAACTTCGTGCATGAAGCATGCAGGTGAGGCATATTCACCGGCATTATCATCTTCGCCAGCCATGACAGTTTATCCAATTGAGTTATAAGCGAGACTTCCAAGCCGGGGCACTTTTGTAACGCGTGGGTCAGACGCGATTTTGGCCTTGATACCTCTCCTCCAACTGAGCATATCGGCCTCACGCCTGCTTGGCTCATCGCCCCCACGGCCAGACGATGGCAACGTGGGCGCGTTCAATAGCTTTCAATGCGGAGAAACACGCAGGAAAACACTGAGGCTTGCTTCGGTTGGACCGGCGTCGCCACGTCGATCACGCAGCCATTCGCGCCTTAGCAGGCGCTACCCGCTTTAACGATATTGGGTCGATACATTATCGACCACATGGCCGTTACAGCCGCCGTGATGCCGATGAGTAGAATAATCCAAAACGATGCCTGTGGGTCCACTTCAACCACCCGGCGCACGGCAGCCAAAAGCAAAATAATCACGGCCAGCACCATATTGGTCCAGCTATGCCACCTCATAAAATCGGTGCGGCGCGCCCACAGCGAAAGTAAAATTACGGCGATGCCGGCAGCGGCCAGCTCGATCTGGTTCACATCGCCAGCGGGGATGGAAAAAATCGCGCGATAAACGAGCCACAGCCCAATCAATACAGTTGCAAAATTTGCGATCATCCTTGCACCTCGGTTTCATGAGTACGCTGGAGCAACCGCCAGGTTATCGGCGGGATCACGAGAAACGCAACACTACTCGCGACGATCAGCCCCTTCCAGCCGATATGAAGAGGTGTCCAGGCTACAATCGCGATCGCGGTAAGACCGTGCAATCCGTACAAAACGAGCGACAGCCGGTAGAGACTTATTGCATCCTGAATGCGCGCAATTGTGTAGACGAACGCATAGCTCCCGGCCAACGCCACGTAGATGCCCAAGAGCAAGGCCGACTGAAGCAGGCTGATCTTGCTCATTCGGCAGCTCCAGCAGCAGCCAGGACCGGCGCCCGTTTGCCAATCGTAAGCAGGTCCCACACCAGAGCCACGTAGCCTGCCGCGAACATGAGCCCGAAGATGAATCGGGTGACCATCCCCTCGACGAACCATGGGCTTGACTGCCCGGCAATGAACGCATCGTGGGTCGATCCGCCGATCGCCCGTTCAATGAATGCCTGCGCAAAACCGGAAACCAACAGCGCGCCCACCATGCCAACGAGACCAAGGTTGAGCGCGGCAAAAGACCATTTCCAAAGCGCGCCATCCACTTGCGCGAGGCTGCGGAGCTTCTGGATAACCAGATAGATGACCGACAGCACACCGCATGCGTAGGCACCCCAGAACGCAAAATGTCCGTGCGACACCGTCCACTGCGTTCCGTGGGCATAAAGATTGACCTGCGGCAGCGTAATCATGAAGCCCCAGACGCCGCCGCCGAGGAAATTGCCGAATGCCTCCGCCATCAGCCAGTAGAAGGCCGGCCGGTTCGTCGTCTTCATGTGATGAGTGCCGGCGTCATAGACGGCATGCACGACCATCCCGAGAAGTGGCAACGGCTCGAGCGCCGAGAACAGGCCGCCGATGGTGAGCCAGTAGCTTGGGGCCCCTATCCAGAAATAGTGATGACCAAGCCCCAAAATCCCCGTGCCGAGAACGAGCGCCACTTCAATGTAAAGCCAAGTTTCAACGATCCGTCGAGAGGTGCCGAGAAGCTGCATCAGCGACCAGGCCATGATGCAGCCGATAAGGACTTCCCAGGTCGCCTCGACCCAAAGATGGACAAGCCACCACCACCAGAACAGATCGGCCGACATGTTGCTGATGGCGGGAAACGCATCCAGATAGAGAACGAGGAGCGGCACAAGGTCGATCATCAACACCGCGGTAATCCCGGTTACCTTCCCCGTTACATATGCGGTTCCAATGACGTTATAAGCAAAGACCGCCATGACCACGACGACTCCGATTGCGGCCCAGCGCGGTGCTTCGACATATTTTCTGCCTTGGTTGATGAACCACAGTGCAGTCTCGTCGCTTTTGCCGTATTGAACAACGATGAAAACGACTGCGACGACGACCACCGCTCCGAAGAATACGTAGAACAGAATCTCAGCCAACTTGATTCCTACAAGTTCGCGACCGAACTCTTCCGGCAAGAACCAGTAGATCGCTCCCATGAACCCCATCAGGAGCCAGATGATCATCGTGTCGATGTGAAGAATTTTGGCGATATTGAAATGGAGGAGACCAAATAGGAAATCGGGGTTGATATAGTAGTAGGCCGACATCAAGCCAGCGACCGTCATGATGCCGAACAACGTGATGGCCGCGGTCAGATATTTAAGCGCGAGTTTCTGCGAACGATACATCGCGACCCCCCTACTGCTTCTGCTGCATACGGCCGAAATTGGCCGGGAACCCGTTAGTATCAACGGCAGACATCCATTTGAGATAAGCGACGAGGGCTTCGGCCTCCTGCTGTGTAATGTCGAGATTCGGCATCGCGCGTGTCCAGATACGATACTTGTCTGGATGCATAAGGAATTTCACCATCGCGTCTTCGCGTGTCGTCGTACCGGTAATGATTTTCCAAGTCTCCCAGGCGGGATCGAGCCAAGCCTTGGTAAGATCGGGCGCGTAATAGGCCCCGTTGCCAAAGAAAGTGTGACAGTCGATACACGAGCGGCTTTGAATTACCATCTTGCCCTTGTCGATTAGCGCTTCCGCTGCCGCCGCATCCACGGCCTTGCCGAACAGAAGCTCGGGGCCTCCAATAACTGGCATGTCGTTGCCGCGCTTGTCATCGAATTTGTAATCGATGTGCTGATTGATCACCGTGTAAGACGGGACATTGGAGCCGCCTGGTCTAATGGCCGCGAGGCTGTCAATCGTCAGCATGATGAGGACCACCGACATGATCGAGACCGTACTGATGGCACCGGCGCGCCAAAATGCTGGGTCATCGACGTGCATAAGGCTTCTCCGCCTGGCTAAGGATATTGCGCAGTTCGTCGCCGCACCGTGGGAAGATTCGACCTTCGCTCACCACCGTCTCCCGGTCAGGCTTCGGACCGTAGGAAAAGAACGTTGTTCTCGTCGGCATAGAGCGCACGCGAGGAATTGCAGGCATCATCGGGTAGCGCCCAGGGCTAAAATTCTACGCGCGGTATTGTGGTAATTTATATACCAATTAATGGTAAAGCCATGTATGTAGTATTGTCAATACCAATATGGAGGCGGCATGTGATTGCTTACCTCGACCGATCTTTCCCTGCGGGTGCTGATGCGGCTGTCGGCGGCCCCGGATGAGCACGTAAACACCGAAGTGCTCGCGCGAGAGTTGGCCGTCTCACGGCACCATCTTCACAAGATTGTCCGGTATCTGACCGAAGTAGGTCTCGTTCGCACGATCCGCGGAGCGCGCGGCGGCGTGATGCTGGCGCAGCCTGCTAGCGAGATCCGGGTCGGCAAATTCATCCGCGGCCACGAGCGGGATCAGGCCATGGTGGAGTGTTTCCGCCCCGACGGCGGAGCATGCAACGTTCTGCCACGCTGCCGCCTATGCGGCATGTTGGCGTCCGCGAAAGACGCGTTTTACCAGTATCTCGACCAATACACCCTGGCAGGATGCCTTGCCGGACCCGGCCCACCCGCGCGTGAGCGTCCGAAGCCGAAGCAGTCTCACCCTCCAACAGCAGAAGCGCCGCGCGGTTGATTTCCGCCCTGCGGTGCGGTTCTCGATAGTCAGAAACTGTCCAAGGAGCCTACCGATGGAAAACGGTATTAATTCACAAAACGATACGCTGACTGACACCATTACGGGTCGGCTCGTGCTGATTGCTATCGGTGCAGGTGGGGTCCTAGCACTAGCAATCTGGTTCTATCTTCTCTGGTAGTCAGTCTGCCAAATATATCGCGCATGGCGTTAGTCGCTGGTCCGATGGAAGCAACGATAAGATCGCGGCCGCGGACCACTCAAGGTGGGTATTAGAGTCTTTTTAGATTGATCTGACTCGCGTGGGGGTTCCCTGGAAGCCTTTTCCGGTTCAAGATTCGTGAGTTTTGATTCGGAGGCGGCGATGACACGGGCCTATTCGTCTGATTTGCGGGAGCGGGTGATTGGTGCGGTCGCGGGCGGCCTATCGGCACGCTCGGTTTCCAAGATATTCGCGGTGAGCACCAGCAGCGCTATCAAATGGGTCCGGCAGTGGCGGTTTGACGGACGAATGGCGCCGAGCCCGGTTCGCGGTCACCGTCGTGCGGTTCTTGAGCCCCATGCCGCGTGGCTGCTCGATCTGATTGGGGTACAGTCGGACATTACGCTTGAAGAAGTCCGGGCTCTGCTGCGCGAGCGCGGCATCGTGGTCAGCATCGCAACCGTGTGGAGCTTCTACGACCGACACGGCATCAGCTTCAAAAAAAAGCGTTTACGCGGCCGAGCAGGATCGGCCCGACGTGGCCATGGCCCGCTCCGTCTGGAAGGCGCGCCAAGGGCTGCTTGATCCGGCGCGCCTGGTCTTTATCGACGAGACCGGCACCTCAACCAACATGGCGCGGTTGCGTGGTCGCTGTCGTCGCGGCCAACGTCTGATCGGCAAAGTGCCGCACGGTCACTGGAAGATCACTACCTTCGTTGCTGCCCTGCGCCACGACGCCATCACCGCCCCCTTCGTCATCGACGAACCGATGACCGGCGAGATTTTCCGCGTCTATCTGCAGCGATGCCTGCTCCCAACTCTCAAGCCGGGTGACATCGTGGTTATGGATAATCTGCCCGCCCACAAGAATGATGAAGTCCGACGCATCATCGAGGCTGCCGGGGCCCAGTTGCGCTATCTGCCGCCGTACTCGCCCGATCTCAACCCCATCGAGATGGCCTTCGCAAAACTCAAAGCGCACCTGCGAAAGGCCGCAGAACGCTCGATCCCAGCGCTCTGGGACAGGATCGGCTCGATCCTCGATCTTTTCTCCCCACGTGAATGCTTGAATTTCTTCAATCACGCAGGTTATGCGTAATCTCAATCCAAAATGGCTCTAGGTGGGTGCAGCAAATTGATCGGTCTGCCTTTAATCCGTTAAATTGCAGATGCGATGGGTCCAAGGTTCGCCCACCCAATCACTGAGTGGTACAGCAAGATGGCGGTTAAGGAGTTCAAAATGACAGGAATTGACGGAGTTTGTCGCAACGTCTGCGAGGCAACCGAGTTCGTGACCATCGTCACGATGGGAGACGATGGCCCTCACGTCGTCGGCAACTGGGGCGACTACATGCGTGTGCTCGGAATTACGGCGAATACAATCGTCTTCCCAGCAGGACGCTACCAGCAGACGGAGAAAAATCTCCGCAAGAATAACCGGGTGCAGTTACTGGTCGCCTCCAAGAAGGTGCAGGGAACTCGCAGCGCGGGCCAAGGGTGCCTTATCGTCGGCACTGGCGAGATACTCAGTTCAGGCGACATCGTGGACGCGGTAAAGGCGAAATTCCCTTGGGCGCGAGGCGCGATGGTGATCCATGTCGAGGACGTCAAAACTCAATTATAATCACAGGTTATGCGCCGCATATCTCCCGAGAATTACCGCCTCTGCACTGTGATCCTCGCAACAGTCTATCTCGGACTGTTTAATATGCGCGATATCTTCAGCGGATCGTCAAGAAAACAGGGAGGTCGGTCAATGGCGGACGCGCCGGAATTTGAAAGAACATATCGGCGACAAAACCGCGGTGGTAGCTCGTGTGGTTGACCACATGCAGCACTATTTCGCTTCGACGCATTTCACCCTGTTTCCCACCAATAAGCGTAAAGCGTAAGGTTTCGTTTGCGTCGGCTTCGGATAGCGCATCGCCCCAAGTAATATACCAATCATCAATTGCCTGCTGTGCGCTCCACAGCTCAGCGAGATCGGTATACAGAATAGTGTTCAGCGCCGCGATGCCGTGATCGCGTTTTTCAATGTGCGCCTGCCAGATCAGATCGACTATATGCAGGTGATTGAGCGTATTGACGATGTTCTTGAAAAGTGTGGGGCGGTCCTTGATTGCTTCACCGAGCGGCAGTGCTGCGACCGCGTCGAATATTTCCCTATTTGCCCAAGCATTGTAGCGCGTCAGCATTTGAATGGTGGAAGTCGTTGTCATACTATCCTCAAACATTGGAAAAGCACGGTAGAAACGGGTTCAGCCACCTACCTAGTGGATGAACTCTGACGCCTGATGCCCGCTCCGACTCGCAAAATGGATCAGACACGAGCGTCGGCTTAGGCTTAAGCCCGGAGCGTCGGGTAGCGACCGTCGCTGACAAATCCGGTTTATTCCCAACTCCGGATATATCACTGCGTCGCACTAACTGACGCTTAGTGCCCGACATTGGCAAACGCCATCATCAGCCCCGTTGCCGATCATGGCCAGCATCGGAATTTTGGGAGCGTGGGCGCTCGCGGCGATAGATTGAAAACCAATAGTCGAACCTATCCCAATCGCAGCACCTATATGATTCTTCGCATTTATCGAGTGCCAATCTGGCAATTGGGCGGCGTGCGCGCTCTTGGTGGCGCTCGTACCATTCCCAGAAATTGACGATTACGTTTGGACAGCGCTCGCTTTCTGTCATCGCATTTGCTCCCCAGCTAACTTGCCACTCGTGCTGTGGGCGGCCTCCGAGTCGAGGGCCTTCAACCGACTTGGCTGTAGCTCGCCGGTTGCCTCCAAAACTGGATAGGCGACCGAGCAGATATGTGAATGAATGCGCTTCAAATCGCGAAGTATGTCGAGGTGCAGCGAGCTGGTCTCAATGCTAGCGAGCAGTCCTTCACGAAGCCGCGCTAAGTGATTTTCCGATGCGACACGTTCAGCTTCACGGATTGCGATCTTTTCTTCGATTAATTGCCGCGCGATTTTCACGTCACCAGAAATAAACACACCAAGCGCGAGTTTGAGATTTTCAAGCACGCGACGGTGGAAGTTCTGCAACTCAGCGGCACCATCTTCCGAAAACTTAAGATGATTCTTGATCTTCTTGGCCGCAAGCTCCATCAGGTTTTTGTCGATGATGTCTCCGATGTGCTCAAGATTGATGGTGAATGAGATAATCTCCATAGCGCGGCGACCTTCGCGATCATCCAAGCTCTCTCTGGTGATTTTTGTGACATAGAGCTTGATCGCTTCATGAAGTTTATCAACCGTATTGTCCGTGCGTTCGATCTCCGACACCAGTTTGCGGTCATCGTTCATCATCGCGACGATTGTTTGCCGCAACATCGTCTCAACGAGGTCTCCCATGTGCAGGGTCTCCCGCGCCGCACAGGTGAGCGCCAGCGACGGTGTCCCGATCGCTGCCGCATCGAGATAAATCGGGGTCGATGGATCGGGGCTAATGGCCGGTTTTGGCAACAGCCATTCAAGGAGCTTCGCGAATGCGGGCAACGGAACGATGAAGATCGCCGCCAAGGCCAAATTGAACAGACTGTGAAAATCCGCGACCAGTCGAACCGAATTTGGATCGATTGCTGTCAGTGCCTTTACAACCGGTTCTAGGAACGGAAGCACAAGGGCGCATCCGACCACGCGATTGATCAAGTTACCGAGAGGCAGACGACGGGTTATCGGATTTTTGAGCCCGCCACCCTCGATGAGTGGATTGATTGCGCTTCCGAGATTTGCGCCGATAACAAGCGCAAACGCCACGACCGGCGTGATGAAATTTGAATAGGAAAGGGACATGACGAGCAGCACGACGGCCACGCTCGAATGTGCCGCCCATGCGAGAGCTGCACCGAAAACGACATTAAGGAGGGGCATGCCTGTCGCAGCCGTGAGTAAGGCGCGAACGTTCGGAGCGTTCTCGGCGGGCGCTAATGTGTCGAGCAAGATATGCAGCGACAACAGCATCAGGCCTAGACCAATCGCGACCCGGCCAAGATCGCGAATGCGAGTCCGTGCGCTGCGGTTGAATGCAATGACGCCAATGACCAGGAGAACCGGGGCGACCGATGAGACATCAAAACTGAAGACCTGAACTATCAGGGTTGTCCCGACGTTCGCACCCAGCATGATGGCCAGTGCCGGGACAAGGCCTACCAGCCCATCGCCTACAAAGGTGGCCGTCATCAACGCGGTGGCCGTGCTGCTTTGCAGCAATGCCGTAATTCCAACACCGGCGATGAATGCGGTGCCCCTGTTTCGCAGCGCAGTGCCGAGGATACAACGGAGATCAGCGCCAAAAGCCCGCAGGATGCCGGACTGCACCATGTGCAGCCCCCACAGCAGCAGGGCGATTCCACCTACAAGGTCGAGGAGGACGATGTTTCCCATCGAGTCGCTCCCTATGGCTACTCGAATGTAACCTCGGTAAAGCAGCGAGGCAAAAGTTTATCAAAGTCGGTCCAACAGCGATGGAGCGCGAGAGTTCCAATGTTAGACACTGCGCGTCAGATTTTATCCACTAAATCAGCATTTTGCGGATGGTCAAGGATGAGCGGCAACATTAACCCTCAACGGCACGCGAAAGCGAATCACAATCCAATAAGTATCCTGGCTCGGAGGGCCTGATGATCGCTGTTATTTTTGAAGTCTGGCCCGCTCACGGCCGCAAGGACGACTATCTCGGAATCGCAGCAGCGTTGCGGGCCGATCTCGATGACATCGACGGATTTATTTCGATCGAGCGTTTCCAAAGCCTGTCCGATCCGGAAAAGCTGCTGTCGCTTTCTTTTTGGCGGGATGAGGAAGCCGTAAAGAATTGGCGAAACCAATCCAAACACCGCGCGAGCCAAACAAAGGGGCGGAGTGGAATCTTTGCTGACTATCGCTTGCGAGTGGGGCCCGTGACGCGCGACTACGGTCTGACCGAGCGGACCGAGGTACCAAAGGATTCACGCGATATCCATGACGAGCAACATCCTCGATAATTGCGAATGGACAGATCGGCCTGAACTCGACAGCTTTTTTCTGACCGCGGGCTAGCTCAGCGCCGCACCACGCGCATTCGCTGCCCGATCAGCACCGTTACTACAACTGCAGCAGCGAAAAGAATGGTTTCGATATCTATCGGCTCCCCGTTCACGGGCAGCGCGAGTGCTACGATCACGAACGGTTGCAATAGCATAACCTGCCCGACGCGGGCGATGCCGCCAATCGCCAACGCCGCGTTGAAGACGAAGAAGGCCGTGTACTGGCTCACCAAGCCGACATAGCCAAGGCCGGCCCAGGACGAAATCGATACGCTCGCAATATCGGCCGGCCAAAGAGCAAACGTCAGCGGCGCTGCAAGCGGCAGGAAAATCACAACTTGCCAGGAGATAACCTCCCATCCCGGCATTTTCGCCGCCAGGCGGCCTGAAAACGTATATCCGAGCGCGCCGGAAGCAACTGTACCAAGCAAGAACAAGTCGCCGGCAGAAAATGTTTCGCCGCCGCTTCTGCGAAGCATAAAGATTACGACGATAAGCGCACCGGCGGCACTTGCCAGCCAAAATCCGACGCTCGGCCGCTCGTGGGCAAAGATCGCCGCCGCGGCGGCCGTTGCAAGCGGCAGAATGCCGAGCACGACTCCACCGTGGGCTGCGGGCACCGTCATCATTGCCAGCGCCGCGAACAGTGGAAACCCGACGACGGTACACAATGCGGCGCCGAACATTTCGAGCCAAAGCGATCGCGGCAGCACCGGCCGTCGCAGAGCAACCAGGACAATGAGCCCTGCCGATCCGGCAAGGGCGGCGCGTGCGACAGTCAGAAACAGCGGGGCAAACCCCGACACGGCGAGCCGCGTCGCCGGTAGCGTGCCAGCGAACAGGCACATGCCGAGAAAACCGAGCAATAATCCAAGCTTTTTGTGGGAAATTGTCACGGCGTGGGTAGTACTAAAACGGCGGCAACGGCGACACGCCGATGACAGGTCGATGCAAAGCGAGAAGCCCGCCATAAAGACCGGTCGCGGCGGCAAGGCGGAGCCAGTTGATTTTACCGAGTGACGGCCGCCACCTGCCGCCCGCGAGGGCAGCGAGCGGGACTAAAGATGTGTTGTGTGACAAACGATGCCACTCGGCCATACCGAGGACGCGCCGATTCCGAGCGTCGATCGCCAGCATGCCCAGGAGGCTAAACACCCCGAACAAACCAAAGAGCACGATATGGGCGAGATCGCCGTTTGGCACTGCATGCGCAATCGCCCAAAGCACTGCTGCCCACAGCACCGGGTGCCGCGTGACGCCGGCGATACCTGGATGGTCCGGCTCGAAGGCGTCATTGTTGGAAGAAGCGATGGATAGCGGATTAGGTGCAACTGTGCCGAATGCGAAAAGCAAGCAAGCAATCGGCATTGCGATATTCGGAAGCCAGAGTTGCCACGGTAAGAATTTCCACACCGCCACGTAAGGGGCGCGGCCAGCCGCCACGATGAGCCAGCCGAAAAGAACAATCGAGAGCACCGAGTAAACCGTCAAATAGATCGTTTTCCCGGTATGGCGGATGAGCCATTCGCGAATGATGGGCTGAGCCGGAATCATATGACTCAAGAAGAAAAGAACGAATGCAATGAAAAACTCACTCCAATCCGTCAATAGGCCACTCATGCCGATGCTATCCCCGCCGATTCTGGCTTACCGCAGATTGCGGTGGTCATTTGCTTAGTGTTGCAAATATATTCTCAAGAGGTTGAGTTGCAGGAAGGTCAGAACAAGAATCGTGTTTCCGGCCCAGGCCACGGTCAGGAAGCGCGCGAGCATACTCCAGAGTTTTTCTTCGGTGTTGTTTGCGCATCGCCACACAGAGATGAGAATCCAGGCTGTGTAGGCGGCGAAGCAAGGCAGGAGAACCTGCCGCAGCGCCATGTGACCGTCATAAAACGCGACGACGTAGAAGGCGACAATCGTGACGCTGGTGGCAACCCCGTAAACCCAGAATACTTTCCAGAGCGGCTCTTCGCCGCGCCATGCCCTAATCTCCGCAGCAAAAAAGGCGGAGGTAAATTTTATGACCTTTGATGATTCCAATCGTCTATTCAGCATGACTGCTGGCGGCTCCGATCCGGTCGTGGTGCCGCTGCGGCTGTGTCTTCCGAAAATCCGCGCGAGCACCTGCAACATGACTACGCTCGCTGGGCATGCCGTCTTCGCACCGCTCTGCCATCCGGCTTGAACGCCAGCAATCTCCGGAGTGGTCCGCGGGAACGGACAAGATCCGCCAAGGTGTGCCCGTCGAGCGCCGAAAGGAACGCATCGCGCGCGCCCGATAGCGCTCCGCGCAATGCGCAGCCTGAAAAAATCGCGCAGGACGCGCCGTCAGGGGCAAAACAGGGCACGAGCGCCATGTCGGGCTCGGTGTGCCGCACGACGTCGCCGAGATTGATCGCGTCGATCGGCTTGGCCAGCCGCAGCCCACCTCCGCGGCCGCGCACGGTGCCGACATAGCCGGCGACACCGAGCTGATGGGCAACCTTCATCAGATGGTTTTTCGATATTCCGTAGCTTTTAGCGACCTCCGCGATGGTCGCTAGCCCGTCATCCTTGACGGCAAGATACATCAAAAGGCGCAGCGCGTAGTCGGTGTAGACGGTCAGGCGCATGCATGCCTCCTGCGGCAGAATAGCATAACATGTATCTTAGATATTGCTTTAATGCAAGCTCGGTGTAAGATGCACGTAGAATGCATGTTCACTCGTAGGAGGCCCGCATGGGCACTTCCGCATCGATCGGCGCCGCTTTGGCACGCGTGTTTCTGTTTCCGGGCGACATTGCCTGCGCCGCTATTGGGCTCGACCGTGACGATAAGCGCGAGCTCGTACGCATGCTGGTCAACTCGCTGGTGTGGATCGTCGTCGGCATGCTGGTCGTCGCCGTCGTGACATGACGACCACCACAACGAAACCAGGCGCGGCAATCGACCGCCTGTCGGAAGGCGACATCGCGCGGCTGGTCGACAATTTCTACGCAAAAATCCGCGCCGATGCCGAACTGGGCCCGATTTTCATGCGCGCGATTCCTGGCGACTGGGGACCACATCTCGCGACCATGCGCAATTTCTGGTCGTCTGTGATGCTCACCAGCGGTCGCTACAAAGGCAACCCGGTGGCCGTGCACGGCCAAGTCGCCGGCATCGAGATGGAGCTATTTGACCGCTGGCTCGCGCTGTTCGATGAGAGCTGCCGCGAGCTATTCGTGCCCGACATTGCCGATGTATTTTATTCCAAAGCCGTGCGCATCGCCGAAAGCCTCAAACTCGCGCCGTTCTATCGGCCCGACCGGCCCTGGCCGCGGAGCGCCTCATGACATACGTCGTCACCGAAAACTGCATCAAGTGCAAATATATGGACTGCGTGGAAGTCTGCCCGGTCGACTGCTTCTACGCCGGCGAGAATATGCTCGTGATTCATCCCGACGAATGTATTGATTGTGGCGTGTGCGAGCCTGAATGTCCGGCCGATGCGATCAAGCCGGACACAGAGCCTGGACTGGAGGAGTGGGCAAAGCTCAATAGTGAGTATGCCGCCAAATGGCCTAATATCACGGTGAGGGACACGCCTCCCGCTGACGCGAAAGAGTGGGATGGCGTTCCCGGCAAGCTCAGTCATTTCAGTTCGGCGCCGCACGACGAGACGGTCCCAGAAAAAATGGCAGAATGCTCGAGTGAGGTCGTTAAATGAACGAAGACATCCTGGCTGCGCTGAAGACGGTTATCGATCCCGAGCTCGGGATCAATATCGTCGATCTGGGGCTCGTCTATCACGCCGCGCGCACAGCGAATGGAATCGACATTGAACTGACGATGACCACACCTGCCTGTCCGCTCGGTGAGATGATGAGCGAGGAAATAAAGCTGGTACTGCGCGATCGCTTCCCCGAACTGCAGGACCTGCGGGTCGAAATAGTCTGGGATCCGCCGTGGTCCCCCGAACTGATGAGCGAGGAGTCGCGACGGCAGCTCGGCATGATTTAGGTGGGTACGCAGCCGCAACCCACGGACCAAACAGCCTTCCGGCTGTCCATAGAGGAGGTAACCTAATGAGCAGCGTACAAGACTCGTCCGGCTCGGTCGTCGATGTCCGTTCTATCGCCCCGCGAGAGCGGCATCCCCTGATCTTCAATACCTTCCACGAACTGGGGCCAGGACAGGATTTCATCCTGATCAACGATCACGATCCGAAGCCGCTCTATTATCATTTCAAGGCCGAGTACGACGGTACCTTCGCGTGGGATTATCTCGATCAGGGCCCCGATGTCTGGCGTGTCCGCATCAGTCGCACCGCCTAAGCCGGGCGGTCCGACCCCCGCGGCAACGCCATCCGAAAAATGGCGTCGGTTGCGCTTGATTCCGCTTGCGTTTGGCGCGGGCTCGCTCCTCGTTGGGCTTTGGGTTGGCCTTGCGCGGCTCGGCCTGGCACTGCCAGGCGGCATGCCCGCCTTGGCCGAATTCCACGGTGCTCTGATGATCAGCGGGTTTCTCGGAACCGTGATCAGCCTCGAGCGCGCGGTGGCGATCGGACGATGGTGGGGCTACACGGCGCCGATACTGTCCGCCATTGGTGCTGCCGCTCTCATTGTCGGCGCGCCGGTATTCGCCGGTGGCGCCTTTCTGCTCGCCGGCATCGCCCTCACCTTCATTTCGGCCACCATTGTGGTGCGGCAACCCGCGCTGTTCACCGTCATTCTGACGATCGCGGCGGCATGCTGGGTAGGCGGAACGCTAGTGTGGCTCGAAGAGGCCCCAGCGGCCTATGTGGCCGGATGGTGGCTCGCATTCCTCGTTCTCACCATAGCTGCAGAACGTCTGGAACTCAGCCGTTTGCTGTCGCCGCCGCGCTCAAGCCAGCTGACTTTCATCCTCGCGACTGTGCTGCTCATCATCGGGGTCGTGCGCGGAGAACTGGCCGGCGCAACAACGCCATTCAGCGGCATCGGTCTGCTTGCGGTGACCGCGTGGCTGGTCAGACACGACATTGCGCGGCGGACGATCCGTCTCTCCGGACAAGCACCTTTCTCGGCGGCTTGCCTGCTTGCTGGGTATTTTTGGCTTGGATTAGCCGGTCTCGTGCTTCTCGTCGCCCCGCCCGGCACGACCGCATTTTCCTATGATGCCGCCATCCATGCCATCGCGATCGGTTTCGTATTGTCGATGATTTTCGGGCATGCCCCCATCATCCTTCCCGCAGTGATTGGCTTGCGGATCCGATACAGCGCTGCTGCTTATGGGCCGCTCGCCCTTCTTCACCTTTCGGTGTTGTTGCGGGTCGCAGCCGATCTCTTCGAACGCGTTGAAATGCGCGCGATCAGTGGCCCAGTCACGATCGTCGCGCTGGCCGGCTATGCGGCAACACTCATGATCGCGTCGCGAAGGACATGAACCGGTCGATCATAAACCGCGAGGATCGGCCCCCGCGCTGGGCCGCAATACTGGCTCTGGTCGCGATCGTATTCGGTATTGTCACCATCATTGTCGGCGGAAAGACCCTATTCGGTGGAACAGAAGTTAGAACCGCCGCCGGCAACATCGTTCCCTTCGTTCTTTGGTTTAATTTCGTCGCAGGTTTTGCCTACGTTATTGCCGGTGTCGGATTATTCTTATGGAAAAGTTGGGCAGCGCTGCTGTCGGCAGCCATCGCGGTTGCGACGATTGCCGTGTTCGTCGCATTTAGTATCCATATTTTTCTCGGTGGCGCGTTCGAGGCGAGAACTGTCGGTGCGATGACCATTCGTAGCGTCGTATGGGTTGTAATTGCAGTCTCGGCTTGTCGCGCGCTTGGATGTTTCCAACGCAGCATGAGTAGCGCAACTTAATAGCTTAGGGGCAAATACGAATTCGCACAGGACGCGTGAGATAGACGTCTCCTCCGCTGGCGAGCGGTCAGTTCTGGGATGTTCTCGTGGTCATGGCACGGAGCAGATGGGCGGCTACCCTTCAAGAATAACCCAGCGCGGCCGCCTGGGCGCAGGACCAGCAGTATAGGAGCTGCAGCATGCACTCTTCGCCACGTCTCTCACCCGTGATTGAAATGACCAAATGGATCAAGGGCGAGATCGCTGCACTTTATCCGGGCTGCTTCGCACTGGTAATGGCTACCGGGATCATCTCGAATGCCCTGTTCTTTGAGGGCTACCGCGGGTGGGCCGACGCGCTGTTTGCGGTCAATCTGGTCGCGTATCCCCTGCTCGTAGTCTTTACGATCTTGCGTTTTATCTCGTTCTCAAGGGCGCTGTGGTCTGATCTCATCAACCCCCGTCTCGTCTTTTCCTTTTTTACCATTGTGGCCGGCACCGACGTTTTCGGCATCGGGATTAACTTGCGCGGGTTCGCGACCGTTGCCCTGCTTATGTGGCTATTCGCACTAGCCCTCTGGTTCATCCTCATCTATTTCAGCTTCGCGGTCCTCGTCTTTCTCAATACTGCGCGTGGCGCAAATGTCGTACATGGCGGCTGGCTCATCGCAATCGTCGGCACGGAGTCTTTAGTCATCCTTGGCACGATAGTTGCGCCGGGAATGGGTAACCTCAGCGCCGCTGTGTTCGTCCTCATACACATGCTGTGGGGCGTTGGGCTCGGACTCTACGGTATCTTCATCACCCTTTTCGCCTACCGCATCTTCTTTTTTGATGTGGAGCCTGATGACGTTACACCGCTCTTGTGGGTGGTCATGGGCGCCGCCGCAATTGCTGCCAATGCTGGATCGACGCTCATTCTCACCGAAAGCGGCATGCCCTTCCTTCACTCAATGCGACCATTCATCGACGGGGTAACACTCATCATGTGGGCTTGGGCGACGTGGTGGATTCCTTTGCTGATATTATTTGGAATATGGAAGCACGGCATTTGTCGCGTGCCGCTGACCTATACGCCGATGTTTTGGAGCCTGGTATTTCCGCTTGGGATGTATGCGCTTGCGAGCTTGCGATTGTCGCTCGCTACAGAATTTCCGCCGCTCAGGTCGGTATCGCACGCGATGGTGTGGGTAGCGCTTGCAGCCTGGGCCACGACCGGCTCCGCATTCGTCCTGTCATCCTGGCGGAACTTTCGAGAGTTGACGCGATCGGGGTCGGTCATTCGATTGAATTGACACGGTGCCTTCGAGGAGGATTTTTAGCGCTGCACGCGCATTCAGCTTCTACAGTTTGGAGAAAACACTCTGACCGGCGATCAGCGCCAAGACCCACACCGAAAAATCTCAATTTTTGCGAATGCCGTCGAGGAAGCGCTTTAGCTCCGTGATAACGATATCGGGTTCGGTTGCAGTCGGGAAATGGCCGCTTTTGGCGCACAATACGACATTGGGTTTCGATACGAACGCCTCCAGGAACGGCTGCTCGGCAGTTGCCGTAAAGCGCCTACTCTTGCCACCGCGAAACACGAGCACTGGGCAGCGCACTGCCTTCGCTTGGCCCAACAGGTTATAATCGTTCGCCAGGCAGGCGGTGAAGTCTCGCAGACGGCGCAACCTCGCGGAAGTGTAGGGAAAGCGCCACGGCCCGCCTTCACCGTCGCACACCATGATACCTTGAACGAAGCGCCGCAGCGCGTCATCGGTCCACTGACCTTCTTCCGTGTCCCGGAAATGGCGCTCGGCTTCGTCGAGCGTGGCGAAGGTCTCCCGGGGCTGAGTGGAAGGCCTGGCCGGAGCGGCGGACGGCGTTCCGACACGCACCACGGGATCCACCAGAACGATTGCGGCTATGTGCCCGGCGGCCATGCGCGCGGCTTCGAGCGTAATCGAACATGCAAACGAGTGACCCATGACCACGTAGCGCTCGGGCAGCAGGTTCTGAGCGATTGCGAGTGCATCCGAGGTGAACTCGGCGCACGAGTCTCCGCCCGGATCTTCGCTCAGACCGTACTCGCGCTGGTCGGGGCACAACATGTGGATTGAGCCTGCCGCCTCCGCGGGGACAATCCACATGCCGCTTTGTGCAAGTGAGCCGTGTAGAGCGAGTACTGGTAGATAGGCGCTGTCGCGCGGTTTCCATTCGCGATAGAACTGTCTGAAGCCGTTGATCGTGCGGGTCCCGGTGCGCCAGAGATCGGTTTTCATGTCAGCTTCATTTTGGCAACGGGCAACCTTCAGCCACACTTCGAAAACAATAGTGGTGCTTGTGGAACTCGCAATCACAGCGGGGAACAGTTCTACCCCGTTCCATCCTATACTTCTCCATCATTACATTGCGGCCCTGCCGTTAGACAGGTTGTCAGCTCGCGGTCGGAGTTACAGAACTCTCGCCGCATTCCAACCATAACGAGGCGAGCCTGTGCCTGATGAGGGGTATCGCACGGAAGTCACTCCCATGAATGTCGCGCAGGCGCCCTCTCGGCGCCGCACACTGGTGCTTGGCGCCTGCTTGATGGCGACCTTCATGGCGGCGGTTGAAAGCACTATCGTCGCAACCGCGATGCCGACCATCGTGGCCGATCTCGGCGGGTTCTCGCTGTTCTCCTGGGTGTTCGCCGTCTACCTCCTCACGCAAGCCGTGAGCATCCCAGTCTATGGCCGCCTCGCCGACATCTACGGTCGCAAGAAAGTGTTCTATGTTGGCGCCGGATTGTTCCTGGTCGGTTCCACACTCTGCGGGCTCGCGCCGAACATGGTTGCACTGATCGTGTTTCGCGCGCTGCAAGGCTTTGGCGCTGGCGGTGTGCAGCCGATTGCCACCACCATTCTCGGCGACATCTACACACCGAGTGAACGCGCTCACGTGCAGGGCCTGGTGTCCGGCGTGTTCGGTATATCGGCCGTCATTGGCCCGACTCTCGGCGCTTTCTTGGTGCAGAAGGTGAGCTGGGAGTTGGTGTTTTGGGTGAACCTGCCAATCGGAATGGCAGCAATCATCATGGTTGCGACGTTCCTCCACGAGTCCGTGGAGCACCGCCAGCACCGTGTCGACTATCTCGGCTCGTTGCTGTTGATTGTTGCGATCGGCGCACTGATGCTGATCCTCGTGCAGGGCAGCAGCCTGTCCCACATCATGGTGATGATCGTCGCGGTGATCGGCGTCGGCGCGCTGGTAGCTCTGGTGGCGCATGAAAGGGCGACACCCGAGCCGATACTGCCATTGGAGCTCTGGCGTAATCGCATCATCGTGCTTGGCAGTCTCGGCGCTGCCGTCATCGCCGCGGTCATGATGGGAGTATCCGCCTTTCTGCCAACCTATGTGCAGGGTGCAATGGGACGTAGCGCGACGGTGGGCGGCCTCGTGCTTGGCGCCATGTCGGTCACCTGGGCGATCGCCAGTTTTTATGGTGGCAGGCTGATGGTGCGCACCACCTATCGTCTAACGGCGGTGCTGGGCACGCTTGCATTGATGGCGGGCTGTGGGACGCTGATCACGCTAACTCCGGAACGCGGTGTGCCGTGGGCGACAACCGGCTCGCTACTGATCGGCATTGGAATGGGATTGTGCAACACCACCTTCGTTGTCTCGATCCAGGCCTCGGTGCCATGGCGTCAGCGCGGCGCCGCGACGTCTTCCGTCATGTTCCTGCGCTTCATCGGCCAATCGCTGGGCGCGGCCGCGTTGGGTGCCGTGCTTAACATTACGATGTTGCGACAGGCACCAGACGCCATGAGTATGGTGAACCGGCTACTCGACCCGACGGAACGCAAGGGGCTTGCACCAGCGGAAATCTCGCGTCTCACCGACGTGGTCGCGCTTGGTTTGCACAATGCCTACCTGCTGGCGGGAATTCTGTCTGTCGTAGCGTTCTTCCTCGCGATAATGCTCCCGGCCCGACTGAGTCCGTCGCAACAGTAAAAGATGCGCCACTGGCGAACGTTCTCAAATACATTGAGAAGCCCGCGTGGCGCGTAATGGCCCGTTTTGGCCGTTGAGCACTCGAGATTTCACTTCGCTTGCGCCCGCCTGCGTCCTGAATACGGCTGATTGCTATCGCTAGCCTTCAATCTTTTCCTTGCACTTGAATTGACCGGCCCACAGACAGCAGGGCGTGAGCGCGCTTCTGTCGCCATCGTCCTTTCGATGCGGGAATTCCCGCCAAGCGTCCTCTTGAAATGCCCCTCTTCTGCCGAAGCGCGCGCTGCTGATCAAAGCCGTTCGCTTCCGCGCCTACAGCTTGTGCAGCTCCACGCCCTTCGGGTGGCCTGGCGGCCAGGTTGTGACAGCACCGCTTGAACGCTTCGGCCTGTGAGCGGCATCGAGGCCGCCATTGGGGCGGGCTCAAGTGCCGAAAGGACAACACCATGACGACTGAAACCAACAGCAACCGCCCGACGCATCGCGTTTACGCGGTCATCAAGAAGGAAGGCCGCGAGAAAGGCACCTGGCTCGAAATCGGTGCCGCGTGGCCTCACCGTGACGGCAAGGGCTACGGCGTGACGCTCAATTTCATCCCGCGTTCGCCGGATGCCGAATTGGTCATCCGCGCCATCGAGCCGACGTCGGCTGATACCAGCGCTGCTTAGGCTGCGCTAAAGGGCGGCGCCGATTAGCGCCGCCCTCAAGCAAACTGATTCCTGCCGCGGCTGCAGTCGAGTTTTCCACTGAGTTTCCCAAAAGTTTCCCAAATTTCAGCGACGCAGCCGCAGTTTCCCAGCGCCGCGCTTATTTTCACTGATTTTTCAGGAGGTTACTGGTGGGCGCACCAGGGCTCGAACCTGGGACCCGCTGATTAAGAGTCAAAGGGTCTAATTTTCTGTACGCTTTATGCTTGGCCTTCTGATCGTTGCAACATATTGATAGAACTGCTATAATTCAACTTATGGCACGAATTTTTCCCAGCCCAACTGGCCTTGTCAACAATTTGGTCCGCTACCCCAACGCTACCCCGGAAGGGGGAACGAAGCGCGATCCCGGCCAGCCGGAGCCGGGCGCCGCGAAGGCTGCACCCACCCTCAAACGGCGGCCGGCCGCCGAAATTACGGTTGCCACCATCAATCAGGCCAAGCGCGACGTCGACGCCAAACTTCCCGATGGCCCTTACGAAATCCCCGACACGACGTGTCGCGGGCTGGTTCTGCGCGTGCGGCCGCGCGGCCTCACGTGGATTTTTCGGGCACGCTTTGCCAAAAAATATACAACATGGACGGTCGCAAGCATCAACAACCTGTCGGCGCCCTCGAAGGCGCGCGACCGCGCCAATGAGGCTCGCGTCAAAATTAAGCGCGGCATCGATCCGGCGGAGTGGCTTCGCGAGCAGGAACTCGGCGGCCCTGTCGAACGCACCTTTGATGTGGCGACAGATGGCTGGACCTATGAAGATGGCACGGCCAAGTACCTTGCTCATATCATGTCAGAGAAACGCATAGCGACGTATAAAGATTACAGATCCTGTCTGAACCCCAAAGAATTCATTGAGCGGGTTTCGAAAACCGCAAAGGGGCCACGCCGCAAAAATCCAATTCGGCAAGGCGAGCAGAGCAAACCTGCAACAAAGATTCTGACCCCCTCCCCGCTGTATGCCGATCTGCGCTCGCTTCGCGGAAAATTGCTAAAGGCGATCACCGACGACGATATCGCCAGCGTTCGCTCCTCAATTTATAATCGCGGTAAGCGGGCACAGTCGAACCACGTTCTGCGGGTACTCAAGGCATTCTTTGGCTGGGCATCCGACGAACCCGAGTCTGGACTGAAGAAAGCAAACCCAGCCCGCGATGTAAAATTCCTTTTCAAACAGAAAAAAGACCCCGAACGGGTCAAGCGTTTGAAACTGCGAACTCCGACAATCGACGAACTAAGTCGTCTGCCGGTCTTGCTTGCTACTGAGCGGGTATTCCCGCAAGTCCAGGCTGCGACCAGATTGGCGGAGTATTCCGCGCAAAGGCGATTGACCGTTCTTTCGGCAGAGCAAGAGGAGTTTGTTGATTGCCTGCCGGACTTTGAACTGCCGTCTGGGTGGGGCGTATGGGTTATTCCCTCATGGAAAATGAAGACCGATCGCCCACACAATATTCCGCTGCCGCCAGGCGTTTGGTTGTCGGTTCTTGGCTCTAAACGACTTGCCGGCAAGTCGAAATGGCTATTCCCGCAATTGCGCGAGCGCCGCCGCGGAGCAGGAATGGACGGTCATGTAAGCGAGAAAGTCATCAATGATGCCCTCGAACGCATTGGCCTTGGCTTCGGGCCTCACGATTTCCGTCGCGCCTTCGCAAAGCACGGACGGATGAGAAAAAATGGCGGTCCCGGACTTTCTCTCGATCAAGTTCGTCTGATCACACATCCGGGTGAGGTTGATCCTGGAAGCGAAAGTCTTATGGGCTCGTATGCGCTCGACGAATTTCTCGAAGAAAAGATTGAGGTCATGAAGATGTGGTGCGATTGGCTCGATCGCTTAGAACAAAACAATCTCGCAATAAGATGAGCCAACGCATCTCGCGATCGTATTGTGCGCTCGCGGAATACTGCAGCCAGCGCGACCGCCCACTGCGGAATCATCTGCGGCGCGTCGATGATATCGACGCCGAGTGATGTCGTTCAGAACGTCAGCCTTCTAGAGCAGTTTCCACTTTCTGTGAATCGAGGGGATTCCCTTCGAGTCGCGAATAAGATTCTGTGGCCTTCTGATCAGGGAGGCCTGCGATGGGCTATTCGAACGACTTGCGGGTTCGGGTGATCCAGGTGGTCGAGAGTGGGGTGGCGGCGCGGGCTGCCGCGCGCCAGTTCGTGATCGGAGATTCGACGGCGATCCGCTGGGCGAAGCGGTGGCGGGAGACCGGCAGCGTCGAGGCCAGATCGAACAAGGGGCAGAGCCGGTCGCCGCTCAAACACCACGAGCAATGGCTGCTTGAGCTGGTGCGGCGGGAGCCCGATCTGACATTGGAGGAAATCCAGCGCCGGCTGCTCGATGAGCGGGAGCACAAGGCGGGGCTCGGCTCGGTCTGGCGGTTCTTCGACCGTCACGGCATCAGCTTCAAAAAAAAGCGTGCGCGCGGCCGAGCAAGACCGGCCTGACGTCGCGGCGGCGCGCGCCGCCTGGGCGCAGGCCCAGGCCGAACTCGCCCCTGAGCGGCTGGTCTTCATCGACGAGACCGGCACCAGTACCAACATGGCTCGCCTACGTGGCCGGGCGCCGCGCGGTGAACGGCTGGTCGGCAAGGTTCCGCACGGCCACTGGAAGACCACGACCTTCGTCGCGGGCTTACGCTCGAACGCGCTTACCGCGCCCTGCGTCATTGACGGTCCGATGGACGGCAACGCCTTCCTGGCCTATGTCGAGCAAATCCTCAGCCCCAGTCTCAAGCCAGGCGACATCGTCGTGCTCGACAATCTTAGCGCTCACAAGGTGGCGGGCGTGCGCGAAGCGATCGAAGCCGCCGGTGCAAGACTGCTCTACCTGCCGCCCTATTCGCCTGACTTCAATCCGATCGAGCAGCTCTTCGCCAAGCTCAAGGCCTTGCTCAGAAAAGCCGCCGAGCGTTCCGTCGAAAGCCTCTGGAACCGAATTGCAGCTCTTCTTAACTCCTTCTCGCCTTCGGAATGTACCAACTACTTCCGCAATGCCGGATACGCTCCACACTAAGTGGAAAGCGCTCTAAGCTGGGGGTCGCAGGTTCGAATCCTGCCGGGGTCGCCAATTTTCCGACGAACCGCATTTTCATTCCGACAAATTGGGAACGAAGCGCGGCCGGCGGTGCGGCCACGAGAGCCAAGAAAAACCCCACCCGTTTCGGGGAACACAGCGCCACCCCCAAACCGCCAGCAGAATACCATTCGGTGCGTTCGGTTGAACAGTCAATGGGGTACAACCCTTTAGAAATTTAGAGCGGCGACAACGAAATAGGAGTTCTCAGTTTTATGCGCTTTATCGAGATCGAGCAGATCGGCAGTCCGATAAGACGCGTGGGCAGCCAGAGAGCCATGGGGGACTTGGCCTGAACCGAATTGGCCGCGTCAATTGGGTGCCGGATACGACCGCCTCCCGCGGGATGATTCGTAAGGTTTAGCGACCGAGCCATCGCGGGTAAGATCCAGCAATATCCGTTGTTGCTCTCGAATAGCTGCTAAAATGGTGCGTCGCGACGAATGACGCGAAGTGCCGGAAACTGCCATTTGCCAATCTTGAGGTTCTCGACCAACCCAAGCGCTTTCAGTTTCTAGAATTCTTTCCAGTCCGGCTCGGCATTGACGGCGGTGGCGAGCGAGGTCTGCATGCGGCGGACCGGTCCGCCGGCATTCGTTGCCGCGGCGGCGCGCTTGGGCGCTGCGGTGGGTTGTTGTTTCGGCGCGGCCGGTTGCCTCGCCGCGGCGGGCCCGCGCGCCGGCGGTGCTGCGGCCGGGCGCTGCTGGCGCGTGGGTGCGGCATGAACGGCAGGCTTCGCCACCGGCTGGTTGTCGGTCGTGGCGTTGAGCTTGAAGAATGAGACCCGTCCGTCCATCGCCTTGGCCTGGTGTTCCAGCGTCTTGGCGGTGGCGGCATTCTCCTCGACCAATGCCGAGTTCTGCTGCGTCACCTCGTCCATCTGGGTGAGCGCCTTGTTGACCTGCTCGATGCCGGTCGCCTGCTCGTTGCTGGCATTGGCGATGTCGGCGACGATGTCGGCCACCTTCTTGATCGAATCCACGATCTCGGTGAGCGACGCGCCGGCGCGATTGACTAGGTCGACACCGTCCTTGACCTGACCGTTCGAGTTGGTGATCAGGTCCTTGATGTCTTTCGCCGCCTGTGACGAGCGTTGCGCCAGACTGCGCACTTCGGAGGCCACGACCGCAAAGCCGCGACCGGCTTCGCCGGCGCGCGCCGCTTCCACCGCGGCATTGAGCGCCAAGAGGTTGGTCTGCCGGGCGATCTCGTCGATGACACCGATGATGTCGGAGATCTTGCGCGAGGATTCCTCGATCTTGGCCATGGCCTCGACCGCCTGGGCGACCACCTGGCCGCCGCGGTCGGCGACGTCGCGCGTAGCGCTGGCGGACTGGTTGGCGGCCTGTGCGTTTTCAGCGTTTTTCCTCACCGTGCTGGCGATTTCTTCCATCGAAGCCGAGGTCTGCTCCAGGCTGGCGGCCTGCTCCTCGGTGCGCTGCGACAAATCGGTCGTGCTGGTCGATATCTCCGCCGACGCGTTAGTGACTTCGGCCGCCGAGGCCTTGATCTCGGCAATGGTCGAACCAATCCGCTCCGCCATCGTGTTGGCGTCGTCCTTCAACTTACCGAACATGCCGTGATACTCGGCAGTGATCCGTGGCGTCATGTCGCCGCCGGCGAGCGCGCTCAGCATAGCGATGAGGTCTTGTAGTGCCTTGCCGGTGTTGTCGCACAGCGCGTTCATCGCGGTGGCGAGATTGAGCATAAACTCCTTCTTGCCTTCGAGCGGCACGCGCTGCGAGAAATCGCCGGCCACCGCGGCCTTGACCAAGCCGTCGACCTCGGCCTCGATTGCCTTCTCGACGGTCTCGTTGCGCCATTCGACGATCGTTCCGGCGCGCTTGCCGTGCTGATCCGTGACCGGCGTGGCCACCAGATGGAACTTCTGGCTACCGACTGCGATATGCGTTTCGTGAATGCCCGTCAGCGAATCCAGCAACCTGCGCTGATGGGCGGGGTTCTTGTGGAACACGTCCATGCTGGCGGCGATCAGCTTGCTGGCGTCGAAGTTCGGCAGGACCTTGCGCAGTTCGGATTCAGCCTCGTACAACATGCTCTTCAGGGAGTTGTTCGCGTACATGATGTTGTAGTCGGTGTCAGCGACCATGATGTTCGAACGGACCACGTCGAGCGCCGAGCGAACCCGCAGATTGACGATCTTCTCGGCGATCGACTGCTTGAAGACCTCGGTTGCCTTCGCGATGGCGCCGACTTCGTCGCCGCGCGTGACATAAGGTACGTCGACGATACGGTCGTTGGTGAGATCGGTCAAAACCCCTGACAGAACGGACAACGGGCGCGTGACACGCGCAATCACGGTCCATAACGACGTCGCCGCAATAGCGGTGTTGATGACAAGCAGAGCAATAATCATCAGCAATTCGCGTAACGAACGATCAGCTACTTGCTCAACAAAGGTCTCGCTCGCCTTGGCAGCGCTATACAAAACATCGATCATTGATCCGATCTGCGGTGTAGTTGTATCGACCCATTGAGCCGCACTGATGGGGTACTTACCGCCCGCATCACTGATTTTTTTCATCTCATTGGAGAGAGACAGAAAGTCGTGGAAGTATTTCTGCTGCGCGCCATGGACGGCCGCGACGATTGCCGGGTTGGTGCCGGCATCGGCAGTGAGATTTTGCAGAACATCCCAAAGCGCGGCGATGCGCGCTCGATTTGCAGCGATTGTGGCCCAGGCCTCAACCGGGATTGCCGAGTTCGACGCAATTGACGATGCGATCATCGATCGCTGTTGCCCGGCATAATCTCTCAATCGAAAGCCGAGTTCCTTTATTGTGGCGAGACGCTGAAGCTGAGGATCGTGTTTGGCCGTGCTGTAGAGAGCTGAAAACCACACTTTCAATGCGGCATTTACCGACTTGGTAATGGTAGGAAGGAAGGTCTTGCGCAGAGTTTCATCACGCTGATCGCGAGGAAGCTTGATTGCCGCGTCGGCTTGCCGCCGATAATCGTTAGCCTTCTGCAACGCCGCTTTGAGGTCCTGCAGCAGAGATTCCTTATTGGGAAACTCGTTGTGATCAATCCCGGCTAGTCCGATATCAAAATTGTCTTTGATGATTTGACGTGATGCCTCAATTTTGGCGATAACGGCCGCGCTTGCCGGCTCTGCGGCTTGGAGTGCGTTATTGGTTTCCACCCGCTCGAGCAACACCTCATAAAGGCCTGAAACAAATCGATTAGTGCTAGCGTCGAAATCCTTCGCGCTTCTGGCGATTGAATAATCCTTCCAGGCGGCTGTCCCGATCCAACTCAAAGTTCCAAGAACCATTAGGCTTAATATGCTCAACACCACGGTCAGGATGAGCTTGATCGAAGCTTTAGAGCTTCTCGCGCCTTCTCTCTTCATTGCCTTAGTCCCTAACTCAATTTGTAATTCTGGGGGGAAGCCGTTGCCTTAGATTTGGTCAAAAGCATTCGATGTTTGAAGTGTTTTTTCTGTGAGATGGATTTGTTTCACTGACTGAGGGTCGCCTTCGCCGTCGTCCTTAACGGACAGCATGTTCGGAAGATCGATCAGCGCGATCATGGTGCCCTCGTGCGTTACCAGACCGGACAGGAAATCAGTGGTGTTGCTTTGCGCGGTGCGCGGCACCGGCTGAATCTGCGCGGCATCGATCGACACGATGTCGAGCACGCGGTCGCCGATGAGGCCAACCTGACGGCCACCAATCTGCACGATGATCACGATGTGTAGCGGCGTGGTCTCGGTGAGGCCTTGGCCGAAACGGCAGCGCAGATCAACGATCGGAACGATGGCGCCGCGCAGGTTGAGCACTCCGCGCACGTATTCCGGCTGCTTTGGAAGATGCGTGACGTTCGACCAGCCCTTGATCTCGCGCACGGCCATGATGTCGACGCCATACTGATCGTCGCCGATCGCAAAGCTGATGAAATCGGTAGGCCGTACTGCGCTAGCCGCAGCTTCGCTTCCGTTCCAATCGTCTGGATTGAGCTTGCCGGCGGTATCTGGTGAAGCGACTGTCTGAATCATCCGTTTGTGGCCCGCTTCTGCGCGACCATCTTACGATGGCCGGCTTTGGATCCGGCAATCGTGCGCAAACGCTCAGAGCCAGATGACAAATTCAGCAGTTGCGTAACATGTCACTCCTAAGGGAACGCTTTAGTTTCATATTAATGTGAAACTGCAATGCAGATCGATAAACTGAATTAACATCATTTCTCGATAACTGATTGGTGTGGCGCCTTGCCGTGGGGATCTGTGCGACGGTCGATTCAAGAGCAACGAGAAGATTGAAGGCTGGCGGTAGCAAACAGCCGGACTCAGGATGCAGGCGGGTGCAGGCGAAGCGAAAATCTCGGCTCCTCAACACGCAAAGCGGGCAATTAGGCCATCGAGCGGTGCGGCACCTGCAATCTGATCAAGCGCGGCGGCGCTCACCTCAAGAGCCGCGAAACAGCCCGGATCGGGGTTCGCAGATTTGTTCACGAGTGGCGCGCCAGTCAGAACAAAACTGTGAACACATATGTTATTGAATTTACGATATAATTCCAAGACGCCTAGTCTTACTGCGTCATATGACTTTGACACGAGCGCGTCTGGATTTGAGCCGCGCAGCAGGGGCATCGCGATAAAGTTCTGACCAGTGCAACGATTAATCGCCGGCGCATGGTTGCGACGGAGTTCGGAATGTGGCGTTCAGGCCGCAATCGCGGCGCCTCTGGGTCGGCAATCATCGGGTACGACAAGTTCTGAGAACAGCGGGATGGAACGAGGTCTTGAGGGGGGAATCGTCTCCCTCTCGGAGATCAGGAATCCGTAGGCTGCGATGCACAGCGTGGCGTGGTGATGAAAGCCACACCATCCGCGGCCTTCGAAATGCCCGAGCCCAACCTACTGCTTGAGTTCCTGATAGTCGCGCTCGATGCGCCAGCGCAGCTTGGCGGTGTCGACCCGCCGGCGGAAGTAAACGTCTTTCGGAAGAGTTGATAGCCAGTATTTGGTCGGCTCATCGTCGTCCTTTGGCCACTCGATCAGAAGCCACTTTTCCGGCCGGCTGTCGGTGAGATTGTAATCACGATGCGCGATCCAAACGCGCACACGAGCAAAACGCGATGACAGCCAATCGGTCGTACCTTCCCGCCATTTGATCGTATGCCAAGCGCGCGCTGGCAGAGGCCTTCCAATTCAGTTGCCCTAGCGCATACTTTGCCAAGGGTCGAGCTTTTGGTTTGATGCCGGTATGTTTTTAAGCGCGTCCTTATATGCTTGCTCGGCGGCCTTCTTTTTTGCTTGGTCTTCCGCCGTCTTTGGGGAGTCCTGTTGGTGCCTTTTCCCTTTTCCCGCGCTTTGAGCGTGAGCAGTCACCGTCAGTAATGCGATCGCGAATACGGCAATGACAGTTCTCATTTTCAGTCCTCTGGGTATCTGGGCTGCACGTTGGCCGCCATCAATAAAGCGAGTGCGGTTCAATCTCTGCGACAACATCTGCCTTTATTGGATCAATCACAGCTTTCGCCTGCAAGTTAGCAAGATAGCCAGCATATTCTGGATCGCTCTGTCTTGGTGGGACGTCCGGCGGCAAGCCCCCTGCCCAGTGCGGAATGCTGTCCGCCACAGTCGCTGATAGTGTTGAATTAATAGCGCCGCATCCGCTGAGAAGAAGTGCAGCGGCAATTATCATGAATATAGAGATCGAATCTCTAATCATCGTTTCTATAACGCACCGGCTCCGATTTATTCCCAGCGATCTCGGCTAGAGCGCCTTAAATCACACGCGCCGTTTAGCGACTGACAGCGACTATATCGTTCCGTTTCGCCCGTGATTTACGCCATCTCGGAACGATATCGCGCCAACGTCGGCCGTCGAATCTGCGTTTCATTTTGGTCTGATCGTCGTAATTAAGGTGCGAAAGGCCAACAATCGTGCCGATAAGTATGAAAAGCAGGGTGGGTTTGGGGTCCATTTTCCGCTGCTCCAAATTTGGATTTCTCAGCACCTGAATACGGCGCCCCAGAACCTAAACGCGCCTCAGCCGCAGCACCTGCGTAAATGATGCGTAAATATGTGGGACCAGTTAGATCGGGCGCGTGTCGCGGCCGGCAATGTAGAATTGCACTGATCGCGCAGGTCCAATAAGGCCGAGGCCCGTGGCGAGAGGCGGGGGTTTGTCGGCAGGGGCATCAAATGCTTGGTACTGTGCAATTAGTAGCGTCGGGGAAAAGTTGCGCAACGAATGGAAGAAAAAAACCTGCGCTTTTGTGGCCAGAAATTTTCCGGCTATTTAATTCCCGTCCGCATTGCATTGTTACGCTGCCTCGGCTTTATTGCGCCGGGGGCGCTGTCGACAACTTATATCATCGCTTATGCAGGTTTGCGGCGAACGCGGCCAAATTTCCATTGGCGACGCGGCGACACCCATCGCTGTCATCGGATTTCCGGGGCTTGGCGATCTGGTCCGCTGTCATTCGCTAATTCAGATGATCGCGGAGCAGAATCCGGGCCGTCCGATCGATCTTGTCACCCCACGTCACTTGACAGAGATTGCCGAGTTCATGCCGGAAGTTCGTGAAGTGATCAGCGCGGATTTCCACCATCGCCGCCTCGATCCGTTCGCCCGGCTTGCGTTGTCGAATAAGTTGCACAAACGTCACTATGGGACGGCCTACATCGTCCAAAGCTCTTTCAAAGCAGCACTAGTGCCGCTTCTTGCCCGAATACCCGAGCGGATCGGATGGGCGCAAGAATGCAGGCTTCCGCTCCTCACCAAGCCGCGGTTTGGGATGCGCCGGCTATCACGAATGGTCGATCGAACATGTTGGCTTGGTGTCGAAGACGAGCACAAGGTGCCTTCGACTTGGCCGGAACCCAAGTTACGGGTGCCCACCTTCCTGCAAGGCGAATTTGAAGCGCTTGCGGCAAAAGCACGGACGATGGCGCCGGTCGTCGCAATAGCACCCGGCTCGTCTGACCCTCGTAAAGACTGGCCGGTGGAGAATTATGCGACTATTGCGCGCCATTGCATCGAGGCCGGCTGCGCCGTCTGGATCGTCGGGTCCACCGAACATCGTAATCTGGCGGCGGCAATCATGGAACGCGCTCCGGCGCGTGATTATCTGACCACCTCGCTGACAAGGCTCGCTCTGACGATCGCTGCGGCGGATGTCTTCGTCGGCAATGATTCTGGCCCGTTGCACGTTGCAGCCGCGTTCAACAAGCCGAGTATCGGGATCTTCGGCTCGACCGATGCCGCCATCAATGCGCCGATCAACGCCGTTGTGAAAGTGGCGATTCCGGAGTTCGCCATTGCACGTAAATCAAAAGCCGAAATTTACTGGCCCTCACTCGAACCGGTGGTTCGCCGGCTTGATCGCGCAATTAATTCTGCGCAGCATTTGGTCCAAAAAACAAATAGCAATCTCGCGTCGATAGACCGCCGGCGTCGAAACGCTCACGTCGGTTGTGCGTCATAAGCGACACCCCACACGTCCGGCGCATGGCCGCCCCCCGAACGCGAACATTGGGGCCCGCTAATTGAATGTCAACTTTGTGCAAAAAAATGGATTCATGTGCTGCGGAACCTTTTTTTGTTAGATAAATGATTACAGCGCCCGCATTCATGGCACTCAGCTCGCCGCTAGAGAGGCCGTCCACAGCATCAGAAGCGGACACATAGGTTGTGGCTGCTCAATCCAGTGGCGAATACTTTGATCTCGAAAATGGTCGCCGACTTCGGATGCCGCCTCAGTTGAGACATAGAACAAATGTTACTTTGCCTTGTGAGTTTGCGGTACAGCCGAAACTGAATCTAATTGACTTTTTTCTTGTACCAAAAGCATCGCCTTTAGGGTGGCTTGGCTAAGCCGGCCTGATGGTGGCTTTGGTTTCCGCTCCGATCCGTCAATTGGGGAGAGATTATCGGGGAGTGGGTTGTTTGCAGATGCTGGTTGGCCAAGCCCGATCTTTTCGTCGATCTCCGCAGCGTCATCGGTATCTTTAATTGAGCCATCAGATCGAAACTGGATTCGGCGCAGACTTCTTCGCCGTTCTAACTTTTTTGGCTTGGGCGGCGTCACATAGGCGATCGGTGGCAGCTGCATATGATGGTGTGACATGATTCGTCCTTCTGCCCCTTAGGTTATGAAGCAAACGGCGGGCCAAGAAAAACCATTTAAAATCAATTAGCGTTCGGTGCAATGCTTGCCGACCCGGCAGCCTTTGCCGAGCAGTCGTTACACAAGCTGCTCTCACACAGGAGCAAAAAGGAGCTCGAGAACATTCCGTGGCAGTCGGCGCGATTCGTCCCTGTCATTCGCCCCTGATGTCTGTATTGGGTCGACACTGTTGAAAAAGTATCCAAAAGGAGCTGCCAAATTAAAATTTTAAACAATCAAATCCGAGCAAGAAGCCTTCTGAATCGACGTTGCTCGTTCGATGTTCGCCTTGAATAACTTTTGCTTGGATCTCCCCCTCAAAATCGTTTTTCAACACCATCGGTCAAAAGCGAACATTGGGGCTTGCTGGCCGAATGTCAGCTTTGTGCTGACACGGGGGCCGCCGTGCTTCCGCCCGGTCGGCGTTGTTGGTTCGGGCCGGCGCCGAGAGAACGATCTATGCCGCCTCCACAGCCTGCTCCGGGGGAGCGATGCCGGGCGCATCGATCTTGTTCTCGGCCTCCGGTGCCACGTAACGAAACTTGTGACCGTGCAGGGTAATAGTCAGGTCGACGCCGAAGTCGCCAGCGCCGAAAGCGGCGATCCGACGTTCCAATTCCTGCTTTGAAATATCGAGTGAAAGGTCGCACATCGCCTTGTGCATGCGGCTGGTGCTTTTCGTACCCGCCCATTGCATCGGCACTTCGGCGAGCGGCTCGCTCTGGGTCGCCAGCACCGGTGCGAGGCGCCAGAACAGCCGCGCCAGCTGCAAGAAAGCCAATTCCTGCAGGCGCGTGGTCGTGACACCGGGCGGGATTGCGAACAGCTCGACGCCGACGATCGGACCGGCGTCCACGCGCTCAGCCATCCGGTGCGCCGTCGCGCCGAACGTGTCGGCTTTGTCGTAGATCGCCAAATGTGCGGGAACCCAGCCCGGATAATGCGGCGGTCCCGGGTGGAAATTATAGGCGCCGAAGCCGACCGCGTTGAGAATATGCGCTGGCACGATCACCGGGGTTACAAACGCGACCAGCCGTGTGCGCGCCAGCGTGATTGGGTCGACCGCCTCCAGTTCGTCCAGCGATTTCACCGGCCGCAGCTCTAACTGCGGATTGTGTCGCCGCAGGACAGCCGCTAGTACAGCTTCCTTAATCGGTCCGGTGAGCAGGATGATGGTATCGAACATGCAGGCCATGAGGCGCAAAAGCGTGCGTCGGAAACACCCATCAATGGAAAAGCTGCACGAGCGTGCGTTAAGCCGTCACGTCGACGAGGTTTGTTGATGTCGTCGATGCAGTCGAATCAGTGCTCGTGCTCACCGGCGCGGTAGCTGGCTGCGATTGGCCGGCGCCGCTCGCATGATGATGCCCGTGATGATGCGCGCCCTTCGAGCCTTGCATCTGCTGCTGCAGTGTGGCTAGGGCCTGCTGCGCATCGCTGAGATTGCCGGATTGCAGGGCGTTGCCGATCGTGTCGAGCGCCTGCGCGAAGGGGCTGTTCGGATTGTTGCTTGTGCCCTGCGACAGCGTCGCATAGGCGCTCTGTGCGGCCGAAAGATTGCCAGATTGAAGCGCACTGGTCAGTTGCCCGAAGGCCTGCTGCATTGGATTGGCCGGCGGCTGAAGAGTTGTAGAAGAAGAAATGGAACTTATTGTCATGACACCTCTCCGATAGGATCGTCCTGTCCTGCATAGAATCGCGTCGCCTGTACTTACGGTGCTATCGGGCGGTCGTTTGCAAATGGTTAATAAAAACTTGATGTCGGACGTCGGCGACCCCGCGCAAATGCGGGACTAAGTTGCCTAATGCACTAAAAATGCGCCGCTACGCATACTCAAATGGAGTGCAGCGGCAGTCGGACATCACCAAATCTGATCCTGGGACTTAAGCGATAATTTATGGAAGTTTTACTCGGTCTGGGGATGGCAAAAACCTAAAAACTCCTTCGGGGCGACCCGACTCGGGTCACAAATTTGTCGTTCTTGAAAAGCTCCGAAATCACCATCAAAGAAATCCCTTGGATTGTGAGCAGTTGTATCGGCGGGCGTGCAGCCCCCGCGACTGTTGCATTTTATCGGAACATGATGAGTGGCGGCTACAAGCCGGACAAACTCATAATGACGCTTCCCCGCTACAAGTTGATTTGCGTCGCGATATCCAAAGTTGCTTTGGCACGATTCCAAAGAAACCTGGCAAGATTCGCAGACAGGTTCTTGCGCTCGCCGAGACCAAGCAACCCGCCAAATAATCGCAGACCCTTTGGACCGCGCGCCGTGGGAATCGGTTCGTTTCACGAACTCGCGACCAGCGAAACGCATCATGACGATTGGCCAACATACTACACGCGCAATGTCGTCGATCGCATCTTTCGTGCCTTCGAACGAACTTTAGGCCGATTTGGCTATCCACAAGCGCTTATGCCTTCCGTTGGACGGAATCAAACAAGCACCCGCAAGTCCCTCGAACGTCGCGCGAAGATGCGTCGCTCCGATTCGACTTGCTCGACGCGATTCGCAACTCAGGCAGTTATCTCGATCGCGGTGAGATCGCCTGACCAGATTAATTCTATGCAAGTGAGTCCAAATCTCCTGAATTTGTTCTCAGACGCACTACGAACTCTTGGATGACCACCGACGTACCCACCCCGACGAGCGCCGGCGCCCTGCTGCGTTGCGCTTTGGCTCATCATTTAGACCATCGATTGGTCGAGGCCGAAGCGCTCTATCGCCGGATTCTCGATCAGGATCCCAACCACGTCCAGGCACTCGGCATGCTGGCCTTGATCCTGGCGGGTGGTCCTGACGATGTAACGGCCGAGGAAGCCCTTTTACGCCACTTAGGCTTGCAGCCCGCCGACGGGTCCAGTCTGCATGCATTGGGACGGCTGCGGGCGCGTCAAGGCGATGATGAGGCGGCGATAGCCCTATTTCGTCGTGCCTCCCAATGCTTGCCAAATCTTGCGCCCATCTACAACGACCTGGGCATGTCGCTTTATCGGCTGGGACATCGGAAGGAAGCACTCGCTGAACTGGATCACGCCATCGCCCTCGACCCTGTCTATGGCATGGCGCACGCTAATCGCGGCATCGTGCTGTTTGACAGCGGGCGGTTCGAAGAGGCGCTCGACGCCCTCCTCGCCGCTTTGGCCCATATCCCGCCGTCTTCGGCCGAACTTCGAGCCTCGACCCTACACAACCTGTCTCGTGCGGCGCGCAAGACCGGTAAGTTCAACGTGGCCGAAGCAGTATGCCAAACGATGCTCGACGCCGGACACTCCGACACTGACACTGTTGAGGAACTAGCCTCGATATTGGATTATGCGAAGCGACCGCTGGAAGCGGTTGCGCTGCGCAACGAGGTGGCGCGCCGCTCAGGCCTATTGCGTGCCGGCTGCAGCGCGGGAACGACGCTGCTGCTGGTTGGTGGCGTCGGCGCAGGGCATATACCGACCCGTTATCTCGTTGATCCGGAGGAATTCACCAAGCTGTCGATCGGCCTCCTTTCCCCCGATCAGGCCGATGCGCCGCTGGGAGCGATCGACATCGATGCCTTGAAGAGCGCCGATGTTGTGTTCAACATGGTGGGCAATGCGGATCTAGAGGGCGGCCAACTGGACGCCGTGACCGCGCTGTGCGCACGCCTCGGCAAGCCCGTGCTTAACGCGCCGCACGCGATTCGCAAGACAAGCCGCGCTCAGGCAGCCGTACTGTTCCGCGGTATTTCCGGCATGGTGATACCGCTGGTGCGACAGATCACACCCGGCGAGCTGGCGTCGATTCCAGTGGATGCACCATTGTTGGTGCGTCCTGCCGGCGACCATGGCGGCGATAACTTGTTCCTGCTGCGCGACGATTCCGACAATGCAGCCTATTTGAAGACTGCGAATGATGACAGATTGCTGGTCACCAAATTCCACGATTTTCAATCGGCCGATGGCTACTGGCGTAAGTATCGACTAATTTTCGTGGATCGGCATGTTTACCCTTATCACCTCGTCATTGGCGAGGACTGGCTCCTTCACTATTGGCGCGCCAGAATGGGTAGCTCAGCGTGGAAAAAAAACGAAGAGGAACGCTTTCTCGCTGACTGGCGCGGTGTGTTCGGCGATCAGGCGTCGCATGCTGTCGAGGAGGTGGCACGTCGTTTGGATCTTGACTACGGTGGCATGGATTGCGCGCTGACATCGGAAGGCCGGGTGCTGTTGTTCGAGGCCAATGCTGGTATGCTGCTCCATCTGGACGAGCCCGCTAAGGGCTTTCCCTACAAGCATCGCCACATTCCATTCATTCGCGAGGCATTCAGCCAAATGGTCCGCGACAGAGCTGCTGGGCGACGGTCTGCATAAATTTAGAAATGTGGATTTGGAAGACGCCGCCTGAAATGTAATTAAAATTCAGAGTAGGCGCCAACCTAGCAGCTGCCGTCACCGCCTTAATTGGGCCGCCGAGTGAGTGTTCCCGCAAGTCCGGACTGCGACGAGATTAGCGGAGCATTCCGCGCAAAGGCGCTTAACGGTTCTGTCTGCTGAACAAGAGGAATTCTCTGTAGTGATCGACGAACCTGTCGATGCCGGCTTGAAGATTGCCAGGCAGGTAGTAGTTTTCCAGAAGGATGCAATTCTTTGTACCGGGGCTAGGTGCACAGGTGTGAACGCAACAAAACGAAGCATTTTGAAGCATTCTGAAGCACTTTTTTGCACGAAATTGCACTATTTTGCATTGAGGGTTTTGAAGCAATCTGCATCGGGTTGAAGCCTTTTGCAGCGTTCTGCAGAGGCAGGCTGACACTGACTGAGCTGGCGAGGTGAGATCAGATACGTCACTGCTGGTGACGGAAAGTGATCCGCGGCAACATGGCAGCCAAATTTCACGACGGCGCAAGGCGGTCAAGGCTCGTCGACCGCGAAGCGGCGCGCCGCCGGCGCGGCCTTGACGGCCACCACGCCGGCGTGACCAGAATTGCTCCGCGCTGCCAACATTCGTAGATGCCGGCACTGTCTCAGATGGGGGTAGATCCGACTCCAGCTGCTTTAGTGCGTGGGGTGTGGAGGTCAAAAATGCTAGTCTTCTGCTAGTATTCAAACTAGCATCGCTAGTACTCGCTAGCACTGACTGGTACTCGTTGGTCATCATTGGGAATGTTGGTATTTGAGTTGGTAGCGCTGGTACCGAGCTTCACCGTCGTGCTGACCCTGGGAAGACGACTGCCGCCGGTCTCCATCCACCCAACTTGGCCGGCGGACGTTGGAACCGCCCCTGTATCGGCTGGGGAGACCTCGTAGAGGGGCAAGCGCCGATCGGACCGACAAAGTCCCCACCCGGCGTCGGAGGCCCTTACCGGGCGTCCTCTCCGACTTGCTCCTGCTCGGTCAGCAGGACTGCCTCGACATCAGGCGGAACCATAACGCGCCATGTTTGGCCAAAGCTCGATTGGCGGTGCGGCGAGCAGTTCATTTGATAGCGTGACGACATGAAGGTCGTCGTTGAGGTAATCGCGGCGGCCGCAATGCGTGGCGAGGCAGGCCCGGCGCGGGCGGCACCCGCGGTAATGGCAGATTCCGCCGAGGTAGCGATCACCATCGTCGGCTAGGAATATATCGGCACCTAGGTTGATCGTCTGGGCGAGGCCTTAGAGGCGCCGGCGCGCACCAGCGTCTCAGTGCACGCTGCCACAGTCGGCCGAAACCCAATGCGCATCGATATTCGTGATGTGAGTCGCGGTCTGACCGTTGACTATTACACGCATGGTTTGGGTGCCCGCATAGTGTTCCGGCGAGTCGAAGATGTATTGGACATGGCCCGTCCCGGTCATCTTGCCGGTGCAAACCAGATCCAAGCTGAACGTCTGTCCCGACGCGTGCACGTTGGTGGTCTTGCAGTCCTGGTTCCGCCAGACTGGCTCGTCGTTATTGACATCGGCCGCCGTCATGCAACGGCGCACCATCACGCCTTTATTGATCGTGGCCTCTATTCGTGCGCGCGCTTCTGGCGGCAACTGGGACATATCGGGCATGCCCGGCATTTTATCCATGGTGTTCCGAACGGTGATCTCCCATAGGCCCGCCTTGCCGTGCGAAGCCCAGGCGGCCGCCGAAAGTGCGATGCCAACGCCAATAGTTGCAACGAGCGACAAAATCCGAAACGTTTTCATTCGATATTTCCCCGAGAGCCCCTGGATCGGAGCAGATGATATCAGCCGCAGCGGTAGTCCAGCATTCCAAAAATGCCGCCTAGACCTGACGACTTTTTGATGTACCCGCGGATGAGAGATTACTGCATCGGAATGATCTCATCTAGATGGCGAGCCAGGGGCGCGAATGGCTGCGGTGCTCCACGCCCGTGGCTTCCATCGCCACATGCATACATCCAGCAGGCTGCAGAGTGACGAATTTCAAGAATATTTTTAAACCGCCAAACACACCAGGCCGCATTCGACCGTTTTGATGAGCTTCAGCAAATACCAACAAGGCCAACGTGTACCTGCGAGACCAGCGGCAGACCAACAGAATACCAAAGGGAATTCTTGTCGCACCCCGCGCACCAAGGGTGCCTTGGTCTGATATGAAACTCTTGCTACGCGACGCCCCCCACTTCTCACCGATGCTCGCCCCAGTGCACTTCGTGTTTCTGCGGCCATTGTTTGGCGGCCGATCACGCAAGCAATTGCAGACTTCGGGTTAGTCGATGAGCATGGGAACGGCAGCGGCAATCCTTGGTGCAGCGGTGGCCTGCCCGAATGTCACCGCCAGTTCGCGGCGCAGGTTGCTGTCGCCGCCGGAAGGCGGCTAAGAGACGAATTCAACCTAAGTGAGCTGACGCGATGCCTGAAAAAGTAGACCGTTTAGGCAAATCCTCCTCCACCGTCACTTGCTCTGGATGAAACCAAGCCCTCATCGATTTCGGCGACCGGCGAAATGTGACGGCCATTGATTATTTCTGCTTCGCGGGTTTTCTATCGCCATAATGAAGGATTTGCACTTTTTCGAGTGTAACGAGTCCGCTCGACATCATCCCGTCGAGGACGGGAAGATAAGGCGTCAATTTTTTCCTGCAAATCGACGATCTCCACGACGATCGGCAAGTCTTCCGACAAATGTAGAATCCCCGACTTGTGAATTCGGGTCGAATGTCCAAACCCGACGTGTCCCGCCACCACCGTTGCACCTTGAAGGTGCATTTCGCGGGCCTTCAAGACGACCGCTTCGTGTAACGGCAGATGGTTGTACCGGTCATCTTTTCCGAAAAAGATACGTAGCAGCATAGCGTCGTGGGGAGTCTGCATGGGTCACCCACTTCATCGTGTTGATGTTTACATCAAGTCGAGTTGCCTATCGTTAGAAGAGTGCGAGTGCAAGAATGATGACCAGCAATGCGCCGATCAACGCCAGGTAAAAGTTGAGGTGTCCGGATTGCAGCGCCTTGAGCCTATTGGCGACGGCATAGACGCTGCGAGTTACCGGCGCAAAGAGGTAGGGCCCGAAGATCGGCGCAACGTCGTGCGAAAATACCAGCCGGTGCACGAAGTAGTGCAGGCCCTTCGCCTCCCTTTGGGTTTCCTCGGTCGGACGGTAGACGAAGCTGTAGAATGTCCGCAACGCATTGGAGAAAGTCAACGCGGTGGTCGACGCCCGCGCCGGGTCCTGATCGAGCCCTCCGTACCAGACTGGAACGCGGCGGACGGCAAAGCGCCGGTTCGCGATCACCAACAGGAGCGGAATGAGGGCGAGCAGCGGCATGACGACGACCAGCAGAGTCGGCGAAATGAAGGCGAATTTCGCGGTCAACGGCACCAGCAGAAGCCCGTCATGCATGGAGCGCGCAGCTTGCGTGCTGAATTCGCCGGTGACTGCCAAACCGAGCCCATCGAGCCAGACCGGCATTCCGACCGCCAACGCCAGCACGCCGAGTCCCAACAGCCCGACAGCAAAACCGTATGATGCCGGAACCGGCGTAAAATTACGCGCCGAACGTCCGAGCAGGCCTAGCCCAAACACCTTGACGTAGGTCGCAAACGCGATCGCCACCGTCAGCGCCAGCCCGGCGCCGGAGAGCGCCATGACCAGCCGGCTGGTCAGAGTGTCGAGCCGGAAGCCCTGGAATACGGTTTCGAACATATACCACTCGCTGACGAAACCGGCCTGTGGCGGCATCGCGGCAAGGCTCATGGCCGCAAACAGCGCGCCGAGGCCGAACAGCCAGGAACTGCGCCGCAACAGGTTAGTTTGCGCGATGGCGTAGCCGCCGGTCGAGCGGTAAACGCCGTCGGCGGCGAGGAACAATCCACCTTTAGCCAGCGCGTGGCCGGCCAGATGTAGTAGTGCCACAGTCCAGGCCAGGCTCGCGAGTTCGGGCTTTCCATGACCGCGGAAGATCAAGGCGGCGCCAAGCATGGCGGCGGCGATCGCCGCATTCTCGGCCGACGAGAAGCTCAACAACATCCGCCAGTCGTCTTGCTGAAACGCGTAGAGTGCTGTGAGAACGGCGCTCAGTACCGCGACGATGACGACGAAAATGCCAAGTCCGGCCGCCACCGCGGAGTGCTGGCCCGGCGCCCATTCGAGTAGGCCGCGGCTCAAGCCGTAGAAGGCGGCGTTGAGCACCACGCCCGACATCAGCGCGCCGGACGCACCGCTGCCGGCGCCATAGGCCGCCGGGAACCACTCGTAAAACGGCAGTAGGCCGAGCTTGGCACCAAACCCGATCACCAGCAGCACGCCAACAGCCGCCAGCGCCGGCACCGCAAAATTGCCAGCGGCGGCGCCAAACGTCTCGAAAGCAAAAGAATGACCGGCGACCGCGAGCAGCAGGACAGCGACCACCAGCGCGATAGCCCCGACCTCAAGCAAACCCAGCATGAACAGCACCGGCCGGCCGGCATCCGGCGCCAGTCTTTCCGAGAGGATCATCACGGCGCCGCCGAAGCTCATGATTTCCCAGGCGATTAGAAACCCCGCGCCATCGCGCAGACCGAACACACCGAGCGCGCCGATCAGGCTCATGGCGGCGCCGAACAACCAGCCGGCGCGGCCCTGCTGTGCCGGTGTCGCAAGTGCGCAGGCCAGCGCCGCCGGCACCAATCCGAAGCCAAGCAACCAGAGAGCGTCGGGGCTTACCTGAAAGGAAACAGTCTCGCCGACGAGCCGGGTCGGCAGCGTGACAATAGCTGTGCCGTTGGGCAGTGATAGAAGCGCGGCAAGAATGCCGGCCGCGCTGCCGGCAAACAACAAACCGCGCACCGCTAGCATTCCGCGCCCGGTGAGTGAGATGAGCGCGGCCGCGAGCCAGGCAATGAAGGCGATTGTCAGCAGGTCATTCGACAAGTCGGCCTCCCTTCACTCGCTGCGGCGCCCGATCGAGGAACATCAACAGCGCCTGCATAATCGCGGCTGGATTGGGCGGGCAGCCGGGCAGATAGACGTCGACCGGGAGAACGCCGTCGAGGCCGTGGCCTGACGCATACCCGCCTTCGGCAATGCCGCCAGACACCGCGCAGGTCCCGACCGCCAACACCCAGCGCGGATCTGCCATCGCCTCATAGGTTGCGCGCAACGGGCCGAGCATGGCGTTGGTCACCGGGCCGGTCACCAGCAAGAGATCGGCGAAACGCGGCGAGGCGGTGAAGAAAATGCCGAGCCGGTGCAGGTTGTAGAACGGGTTATTCAGCGCTTGCAGCTCGGATTCGCAGCCGTTGCAGGAGCCGGCATCGACATGGCGGATATGCAGGCTGCGCCGGAAGGCGCGTCGTGCTTGCGCACTGTTCGCAGTAGCGACGGTCGCATTATCTTTCCAGATCAGGTCTACGCGTTCCCGCGCACCGAACGCCCAATCGGATGACGGCGCCATTGCTCCCGTAGGGCAGGCCTCGGTGCAAAGCTGGCAGACGACGCAACGCCCGTAATCGACATCGAGCCGGCCGCCGGTGCCGGTCGATGCCTGCATGTCGATCGCCTTGGTCGGACACACGTCGGCGCAGGCCTGGCAATCGTCGTCACACAACTCCGGCCTATAACGCGGCATGCCGAGAAAGCCGTCCTGGCCGTTCGTCCCTTCGGCCAGCGGCCAGGGTGCGGTCTGTTTGCCTTGCAGCAAGCCCAAAAATGTCCACAGCGGCATTGGCCAGCTCCTACCGGTCACAGCCCGCGATCGTGAGGCCGAAGCTCGCCTCATTGATCGCGTAGTCCATCATATTGCTGTCGTGCACGGTGAACGGAAACACGCGCCAGTTGGAGAACGATGGCGATTTGATCTTGACGCGTGTGAGCCTGCCGTCGCCGCCGACATGCACGGCATAGAACAGCGTGCCGCGCGGCAACTCGGTCCAGCCCAAGCCCTCGCTGTTAGGAATGATCGTGCAGTCCGCCTGCACAGGGCCATCGGGCAACAAATCGAGTGTGCGCTGGATTAGATCAATGCTGGCATTTACCTCCGCCATGCGCACCTGCGCGCGCGCATGCGCGTCGCCGTCTTCGCGCAGCGCGACTACCAGCTTAACCTCGCCATAAGCGGCATAAGGATGATCGCGCCGCAAGTCGCGGTCGACGCCGGAGGCGCGCTCGATCGGTCCCGTTGCACCCTGATCGAACGCGAGGCCGCGGTCGAGCCGCCCGGTGGTGATCAGCCGGTCGAGATGGCTCGCGGTATTTTCCATATGCCGCGCGTAGCCCGCAAATTTCTCGCGCAGCGCGTCGAGTTCAGGTCCAAGCCACGGTTTTGGCGCGAGATCGCGGCGCAATCCGCCAAGCCCGAGGATGCTGCGCAGGAACCGGCTGCCAGTCAGCCTCGTATTGAGTTGCTTGGCCCGCTCTTCCAGCAGCTTGCCCTCGGCCTCGCCGACCTTGAGCGTGGTGGTGTGGCAGAGATGGCCGAAGTAATGCAGGTGATTATAGAGCCGCTCCAACTCCGCCAGCAGCAAGCGCAAGAACCGCGCCCTCGGCGGAACGACGCAATTCGACGCGGCCTCTACAGCCTGGCAATAGGCAAGTGCATGCGCCACGCTGCCGACGCCCGAGACGCGCTCGGCCAATACGACGCCGCGCGCAGGCTCAAGGTCCTCGAAGCGCTTCTCCATGCCGCGATGCTTGAAGAACAGCCGTGGGTGAAAGTGGAGGATCGCTTCGCCGACGTAGAAAAACAGAAATTCCCCGGATTCTACCACGTCAGCTCGCACCGGGCCGAACGGGAGCAGTTGTACGTCGGCCTCGGCGCCGGCGATGTCCGGAATTGTCTGCTTCGTCGGTTCCACGCGCAGCGGAAGGTCCGGCGGATAGTCGGGATCGAACGGCGGCTTGCTCGACTGCGCACCGTCGTGCAGCACCAACCGATGCGGCTGCGGGTGGTCGAGAAAGCGCAAGCCGAAAAGATCGGTGATCTCGCGCTCATACCAGCTCAGCAGAGGCGAAATGCCGGCAAGGCTCGGCACAGGCTCGCTCGCGTCGCAGCGCCAGATCGCGAACGGCGCCGCACCGGCCTGGCTGGCGGTGTAGCGCAGCTCCAACCGATGCGGCTCGGGATACCAGGCATAGGCCATTTGCATGCGCCCGCCGGAGCCGAGCAGATCGGTGGCAGCGTCTTTCAATTGCGCCGGACGCAGTGATATTATTTGCGCCAAGGTCATGGGGCTGGGCCCGCCAGAACATGGGCTGCCGCCATGAAATGATTCCACAGGTCGCTCGGCCACCAGACGCCGAACACCAGTAGCGGTGCCAGTGCGAGCCACATCGGCGCCACGCACCAACGGCTCACCGGCGCCGGCTGCTCGCCGGAGGCTTTGCCGGGATTAAAATACATGGCGCGGAAATGATTGAGGAAGCCGATGAAGATGACGATCAGCAGTACCACCATGACATAGACCGCCCAGTCGTAGCCGCGCTCAAAGCCGGCGCGCAGGATGACAAGCTCGCTGAGGAACAGCCCGAACGGCGGCGCGCCAGTAATCGCGGCAGCGCCGGCGAGCCAGAGCGCGCCCTGCACCGGGTACTGCGCCCAGACGTCGTGAATGTTGCGGATTTCCTTGGAGCCATAGCTACGCATGACATTGCCGGCGCCAAAGAACATCAGCGACTTGTTCAGTGAGTGGTTGAGCATGTGGTAGAGGGCGCCGGCGATGCCGAGCGGCCCGCCGAAGCCGAAGCCGAGCGCCACCACGCCCATATGCTCGACGCTGGAGTAAGCCATCAGCCGCTTGATCCCGTTCTGGCGCACGATGAACAGCGCGCCGACCAGGAGCGACAAGACGCCGAAGACGACCAGCGTGGTGCGCGCGACAGGCCCGATTTGGGCGTCATCCGCGATGGTTAAATAGCGGACGATCCCCAGCATTGCGGAATTGAGCAGCGCGCCGGACAGCATGGCCGAGATCGGTGCCGGACTTTCGCTATGGGCGTCCGGCAGCCAGGCGTGCATGGGGGCGAGGCCGACTTTGGTACCATATCCGACCAGCACTAGTAGGAACGAAAGCGATGCTAGCGTGGAATTCATCTTCGGCGCGGCAGCGCGCAGGATGTCCCAGGTCATGTCGTAAGTCGGCCCCAACACAAAACTGCCGCACCAGTAGAACAGCACGGTCCCGAGCAGCGCGAGGCTGATGCCGGCCGAAATAATAATGATATATTTCCACGCTGCCTCGATGCTTTCGGCCGCACGTTCGAATCCGACCAAGAAGGTGCTGACCAGCGTCGTGAGTTCGATGGCGATCCAATATAGCCCGGCATTGTTCATCACCGAACTCAACAGGATGGTGAGCGCGAAGCCGGCAAACAGCGCGTAGAAGCCCCAAAGTTTGTCGTCCTCGCCGAGCAAGCGCATGTAGCCGATCGAATATATCGACGCGAGCACATAGACGATGGCCGTACACAAAATCACCCAGGCGCCGGTCAGATCGAGAACGATGTAATTAGCCAGGAAATGATATGGCCCGTAGGCGCTAGACACCGTGAGCGGGATTGCCGTAACGAAGACAACAAAGCTGGCAGCGAGATTCAAGGCTTCCGCCACACGGGCGCTGCGGATCAGCATGCAGCCCGCCGCCGCTGCCAATGGCGTGATCATCATAACGAGGAGGAGCGTTCCGACCATTGTCAGCCCACCAGTCGCTTGAGATCGAGGCTGCTGGTGCTGCCGACATGGGCGACTAGGTAGCGCACCAGCACGCCGAAACAGGCGACGACGACCAACAGATCGAACAGGATCACGATCTCGATCAGCAACGGCATCCCGGGTACCAGGATCTGCGCGCCGAGGAAGATGCCGTTTTCAAGCACCAAGAGACCGAGAATCTGGCTCAATGCCTCATGCCGCACCGCGAGCATGAGGAACCCAATCAGCTTCATCGACAGCATGATGGTGAGCGCCAGCACGGCGATAGTGCCGGCAAGTCCGAGCGACTGGCCGACGTGATAGGAAACGACCAGTGCGAAGATGACGGCGAGTGCGCCAACGACGAGCGCGGAACTCGGTTGCAGGATTTCGTGAATCTCGCGTGAAACATTCAGCCGGCCGATGATGCGCCACACCAGGTAGGGCAGCAGCAGGCCGCGGAACAGTGCAGTGAGGATCGCGATCAAGTAAAGCTCAGGGTAGTTTCCGTAGAAGGCGACGGTCGCCGACAGCGCCGCGATCACCCATGACTCGGCGGCGAAGGCGTAGAGGTAGTTGTTGAGCCAGCGCGAGCCGAGCATCACGAAGGCGAGCATGAGGCTGACAATCGCCATCAGGCTGAAGATCGAGGCAGCAAGCGGATCGAGATGCGCGACCAGCATGGTTAGACCAGTTGCGTTCCGATAATGGCGAGGATGGCGAAGACGAAGGATGCCGCGAGCAGCTCCTGATAGCGGTAAAAACGCAGGCGCGACTGCGCGGTCTCGACCACGACCACGCAGCAGGCGACGATGGCGAATTTAAGCATCAGCGCTGCGATGGAGCCGGCAATGCCGATTGCCGTGCCCGCGTGCGACAGCCCCCAAGGCAGGAGCAGAACGTTGCAAAAGATGGTGTAGAGGATGAATTGCTTCATCATCGACGCCCAGCGAAGAATACCGAGCAACGGCCCGGAATATTCGAGGATGCGCGCTTCTTCTATCATGTAGACTTCGATATGGGTGCTGGAATGGATCGGCAGACGATCGGTTTCGACGATCAGCAGGGTGAAAAACGCCGCGATCAGAAAAAGGTGCGCCGGGCTCCAATAGACTGCAGGGCTACCGACCAGGAGGTGATTGACCACAAAGGGCAGCATCGCCTTGGCTAGCAAAGTGATTCCGACGAACACGAGGATAAGCGTCGGTTCAGCCAGAATTGCCACCATCACCGCACGACTTGAGCCGATACCGCCATAGGCGCTGCCGCTGTCGAGGCCGGCTAGTACGATCATGAACGAGCCAAGCGTGAGAATAAGCCCGCCGCCGAGAATGTCGCCCATATCAGACAGCGGCAGAGGAAAGTCGGTCAGTACGGGTATCAGGATCGGCACTGTCAGCATCGCTGTGAATGCGACGAAGGGTGCAATCCAGTAAATCCAAGACGCGGTGTCCGGGACGATAATTTGCTTATGGAAGAGCTTCCACAGGTCGCGGTACGGCTGGAAAATGCCGGGACCTTGCGCGAGTTGTACCCGCTCCTCGAATTGATGGATGATGCCCTGCAGCAGCGGCGCCAGCAGTAGCACCGTGAGGACTTGGCAGATTTGCAGGATGATGTCGCGAAGGATCACAACCTCCTCCGCATCGATGACGAGAATGCATAGTCAGGGCGGACGCGAACATCGCGATCGCACCTTAGACACACATAATTAAATCGTCGGGCCGAGATTGTTGGGGGGCTCATAGGCAGCTCCTCTCGTCCACAGTCGGATGAAAGGAGTCATCAGCCCAGAGGGCGGTTTAAGGCGGAACCCCATCGCCTAGCTGGCTTGAACCAGCATAAACAAAGTAAGGACAATGCCGGCCTTAAGTCAAGCTTCGGACGGGATGAGACGCGCGATGTCTACAATCAAATTTCCCGCTAACGCAGTTGACGGTTCGTTTGCCGCTAACGAAAACGTCTGTTTTTGGGCTATGTTTGCTGCGTACTACACATGCATGCAGTAATGCGCCAGGGGATCTATTCCGCGATTCAAGTATCCGGCACTACCCACCAGTGCCGTACTTTAGGACTTTCACCTTTTCGAGTGTCACGAGTCCGCTTGTCATCATCTCGTCAAGGGTTGGTAGAAAAGCCTCGATCTTATTTTGAGCGTCAATGACTTCGACGACAATGGGCAGGTCCTGCGAGAGGCGCAGTATTTTCGTTGTGTGTATAAGGCTTGAATGGCCGAAGCCGACATGTCCTCTTAGTACAGTGGCTCCGCCGAGTTGCATTTCGCGGGCCTTCAAGATAATTGCTTCGTGGAGCGGTAATTGACCAAATTTATGGTCTTCTCCGAAGAAGATGCGAAGCAAGACGGCATCGTGCGGGATCTGCACGGTCAGATCCACTTTATTGTGTTGAGCGCAGTCGCAACCAGATACCCGGTCCATACTGCAATCAGGCAACATACGACGGATGCGCCGATATTTCCTCCAGCCCGAAGCCATTCACCGTCGTTCATAAGATTGAGTGTTTGCAGGCTAAAGGACGAAAATGTCGTAAAGCCACCACAGAACCCAATCATGACGAACTGTCGCGCAATGGCGTTGATATATACCCTTCCGTCTGGGCCCGTAAGCGTCGCAAAGAAGCCAATAATAAACGAGCCCAGCACATTGATAATGAGCGTGCCCCACGGGAAGGTTTCTCCGATCAAGCGTGCCGCCACACCGGAGGCCCAATAACGAGATACGCCGCCAAGTGCACTTCCAATAGCAATCCAGAAATAGACACCCAACATTTCCGAGTAGTTGGCCGCAATTCCGGCAATTGCTGAGAGGGCCGCCACGGCCGCGGCAATGTGTGCAACCTTCCGTCCAGCCGGAAGCTCAACATCGACTTTGGCATGTCGCTCCAAAGACATTGATGGCGTTGTCCAGGTTCGAGCCAAAATTGCAATAATGCGCGGCTAATTGGCAGTAATGGCGTAAGCATGCGGCGCTCAACATCAACATCAATACGTTATTTGACGTATATGCCCACGCAATAACGGTAATGGTTCAAATGCCCTCGCCGACAGCGGCCGTGGTCTTAGGCAAGGGGAGAAAAACGGATCAGCGCCACCCGACCACTTTTGCTTCGATGGTTTTACGGCTTACCGAGTTAAGCCACGCGCCGTCTCTCCACTGGCAAGGATATGGCAACACATAGGTTCCGTTATGGTCTTCACACAGCAGTTCTACCGGGTGGTCAGGCGGCGGACCTGCATTGAACTCACTCAGTCGTTGCTGTCTTGTTGCCATGATCTCTGTGAAAGTTTTTGCTCCGAAAGCTGATCAGAATCTGGTCATAGGCGTTTTGCGCATCCGCTTTCAATCTCCGTTTCGGCAAAACTTTCGCCGCCTCACAAGGAGGTGACGGAGAGAGTGGGGTTCGAACCCTAGTTACAATTTTGCATCCCCTATATCTTTGTCAAAATTTTTTGCCGCTACCCCAACGCTACCCCGGCAGCGAGAATATTTCGACAGCGTCCGCTACCCCGAAATTGGCGTTCGGTAGCACCTTGTGTTTGCTTGGTATTTTTCGGGAAAGTGGTGGGCGCACCAGGGCTCGAACCTGGGACCCGCTGATTAAGAGTTAGGTGGTATGTGCACGTGGCAACAGCGAGGGCAAATCCTCGATCTGTGTACCCCCAATGTACCCCGAAGCGGGCCAAGCCAAATCTGCTTTTTTGTCTTGGTCTCAACCTATTGTTATTTCGGTAGAATTTGGTAGCGGGGGAGGGACTCGAACCCCCGACCTCCGGATTATGATTCCGCTGCTCTAACCAGCTGAGCTACCCCGCCATTCCGAAACATTATCTGCCGGAATGGGCCGGATATAGGAAGGGCCGCGAAAGCCTGTCAAGCGAACAAGACCAAAAGTCGCGGCCAAATGGCCACTTCGGCTGGAATTCCGGGTCATAATGGTGCTGACAGGCGTCGATCCCCAAGCAGGTTCCACGTTTGGAGATTGCGCATTAGGCCGCGCTACGGCAGGCGCCGCCTGTCAGGCGCTCGAAGCGGATCAGCGAAAAATGCCCCATCGGCGGCATGGCGCGCCGCTCAATCACCCGCACGCCGCCATGGCGCTCGGCCCAATCGGAGAGCGTCCGGAAGCGAAATTCCGGCCGCCAGCCAAGCCGGCGCGCCAGCGGCGCAAACCATTGCTCGAACAGAGCGCGCGGCCCGGATTCGGCGCCGATGTGATTGACCAGCACGATCTCACCACCCGGCCGCACGAGGCGCGCGAACTCGTCGAGTGTCGCTTCCGGATGCGGCACCGCCGTGATGACATATTGCGCCACGACCACGTCGAAGGATTCATCGGGCAGCGCCAGCCGCTCGGCGTCCATGACTGCCAATAGCTCCACGTTGCTCAGCGCGTACTCGGCAACGCGCGCGCGCGCCTTGCGCAGCATCGGTTCGGACAAGTCCACGCCGACCAGGCGGTTCGCACGCGCGTAATCCGGCAGCGAAATCCCGGTGCCTACGCCGACTTCGAGAATGCGCCCGCCGATCCGCTCGGCTGCGGCGATCGCGGCACGCCGCCCGCGGTCGAACACCGCGCCGAAGACGAGATCGTAGATCGGCGCCCAACGCGCATAGGCGCGTTCTACCTTTGCGTTGTCAATATCAGCCCCCATAATCTTAACGCCCACGCCCGATCTGTTCTGAAAACGGCTCTGCAGTTTTCAGGATCATAGGCGGGAGTTTAGTTGCGCGCGGCCGCCGCCGCCATGGGGTGATCGGCAGGCCGCGCGCCGTCTACCGCCGAGACCGCGCTCTTGATGAAACCGCCGCCGAGCACGCGCGCCTGACCGACGCCTGCGTCGTAGAACACGCAGGCTTGGCCGGGCGAAACACCATCCTCTCCGTCCACCAGTTCGACCTCATAGCCACCATTGGCGGCTATGAGCCAGGCAGCTTGCGGCTGCCGCGTCGAGCGCACCTTGACGAATACCTCGCGCCGGTCGTCGGCGAGCACCTCTTCCAGGCTGCCCTCGCCGATCCAATTGACGTCGCGCAGCACAATACGGCTCGTGCGCAGCGCCGCGCGCGGCCCGACCACAACTTGCCGGCGCTCGGCATCGAGCCGCACCACATAGAGCGGCGCGCCGGTCGCCACTCCCAGTCCACGGCGCTGGCCGATGGTGAAGTGGATGATGCCGGAATGCGTCCCCAGCACCTTGCCGTCGAGATCGACGATGTCGCCCGATTCCGCCGCACCCGGCTTCAACCGCTCGATTACGTCCGCGTAGTGGCCGCTCGGCACAAAGCAAATGTCTTGGCTGTCGTGTTTGTCGGCGACAGCGAGGCCAAACTGGCGCGCCAGTTCGCGCGTCTCCGCCTTGCTGCGCTCACCCAGCGGGAAGCGCAGCACGTCGAGTTGCTCGCGTGTGGTGCCGAACAGGAAATAGCTCTGATCGCGCTCTTCCTCGCGCGCACGATACAGCCCGCGCCCGCCCCACGGCAGCGTCCGCGAGGCAACATAATGGCCGGTCGCCAGCACATCGGCACCGAGCTCGCGCGCGGTGATCAACAGGTCGTGGAATTTGATCGACATGTTGCACTCGACGCACGGCACCGGCGTCTCGCCGGCGATGTAGCTTTCGGCGAAGCGGTCGATCACCGCCTCCTTGAAGCGGCTCTCGTAGTCGAGCACGTAATGCGGGATGCCGATGCGCTCGGCCACGCTGCGCGCGTCGTAGATGTCCTGCCCGGCGCAACACGCCCCTTTTCGATGGGTGGCGGCGCCGTGATCGTAGAGCTGCAGGGTGACGCCGACCACGTCGTAGCCTTCCGCCTTGAGCAATGCGGCGGTCACCGAGGAATCGACGCCACCGGACATGGCGACGACGGCACGGGTGTCTTGCGGGCGGCGATCGAGATCGAGGCTGTTCGGCATGGTTCTTCTTACTATAGGTGGCGATGCTTGGCGCGCAATTCGAGCCGTGCCATCGGCAAATATTGCCGCCTTGTCAGCAGGCGCTGCCGGGCGCGCTCCCGCCCGGAGCCTCGCGTTAACAGTTAAGCACTTGATCTATAATGGCTTTCTGTGCACGCCGCGACTGGCCTGCCGATTGCAGATTGATCGCCGGATATCCGGAGATAACCGTGTCACAAGTAGCGTCTGACGCCACCGCGCCCGCCTTCAACCCCGCCCCGCCGATCCTGCCACGGGCGGCGCCGAATTCCGACCTCGCGCCCGATATGCCGTTCGCAAGCCTGCTCGATGACAGCACGCAGGCTGCCGTCCCGCCGCCGCCGCAAACGCGACCGGCACCCGCCGATAGGGGCACAGACACAACCGCCGACACAACTGCTGACAACACAGCCGACCCGATCGTCAGCAAGACCACCGAGCCCGCCGCAAGTAAAAGTCCCGACAAGGCCGTCGGCAAGACCACCGACAAAGCCACGGGCAAGACCGCCAACAAGACCCCCGCCAAGGCTGCCGACTCGACCGCAACCGCGACCGCGGTTGCGGCACAGCCAAATTCGCCTGAGCTACCGGTTGATCCCAATGGGGGCAAAACGGTGGAAACGAGCGGCGAGACCGCGGTCGTCAAAGCTCCCGACGGCAGCAAAGCCGTGCAGGCTGCGCTGCAGACTTTCGACAATGCCGAGACCACCGATGCCGCCGATGCGGCAGGGGTTGATGTGACGTCCACCAAATCCAAAGCCCTCGACAACACCAAAGCGAAGACTGACGTCAAGCTCGTCGAGGGCGCCAAGGCGGCCGACACGTCAAAATCGACGGACGACGGCAAGCCGGCCAACGACAACAAGTCAACCGGCGCCGCTGCGCCGGTCACATTGGCGGTCGATCTCCCGAAAAACCCAGTTCAGATTGTCGCACCGGCGGTCGTGGTGGCCCCAGCGCCCACGACTGCGGTCGTGAATCCGCCCGCGACCGGTCGTGAATCGCAAACGGCCACCGTCGCCATTCAGGCCGCGACTGTCGCGGTCAATGCGCCCAAGCCCAAAGCGCTCGATCTTGCGCCCGCGCTAGACAGCACCGACAAGCTTGCCCCTGCGAAAGACGGCATCGACAAGCCTGCCGATGCGAAAGACGGCACCGCCAAGTTTGCGCCCGCGCGTCCACACGACGAAGACATTGTCGCAGCCCCGCGCTCCGCCGCGCAAACGCCACCGTCAATTGCGCCCGATACACAGTCTGCTGCGCCGAAACCAGCCGGCGATGCAGTGCAGCAGGCGGCGCTGACCCTGCCATCGCCTGATGTGTTGCCGGCGCCGGCAAGTCCGACCGTACCGCCTGTACCGACAGCATTGGCTCCATTGACTCCGCCGGCGGCGGCCGTCCCGATCGCTGGCGTCGCCATCGAAATCGCGAGCCAGGTGCAGGCGGGCAAGAATCACTTCGAGATTCGCCTCGATCCGCCGGAACTCGGCCGCATCGAAGTCCGCCTCGATGTCGACCGCGACGGCCATACGACCACGCGCCTGATCGCCGACCGCTCCGATACGCTCGATCTTATGCGCCGCGACGCCTCCGGTCTGGAACGCGCGCTGCAGGATGCCGGGCTGAAAACCACTGATAATGGCCTGCAATTCTCGCTGCGCGACCAGACCATGGGCCACCAGCAGGACAACACGCCCGCACAGAGCACCGCGCAGATCGTCGTTCAAGACAACACGCTTCCAAGCAACGAAATAACCCAACGCGACTACAGCCGCCTCGCCGGACTGCGCGGCGGCATCGACATTCGTGTCTGAGGATCGAACATGACCACGGTTTCCCCCGTCACATCGGCAACCAACCCGGCCGCCTCGGTTTCGAGCGCACTGGGCGCCAGCACCGAAATCGCCAGCAATTTCACGACGTTTCTGCAGCTCTTGACAACGCAGCTGCAGAATCAGGACCCGCTCAATCCGATGGATACCAATCAATTCACCCAGCAGCTCGTCGAATTCGCCGGCGTCGAGCAGCAGATGAAGACGAACGACACGTTGAGCACGCTGGTGTCGTTGCAGCAGAGCGCACAAACGTCGCAAGCGCTCTCGCTGGTCGGCGCGACGGTGGTCGTGAACGGCACCACCGCCCAATTGGCCAACGGTCAAGCGACCTGGTCGCTGACGGCGACCCAACCCGCGACGGCGACGATTACGATCACGGCACCATCCGGCCAGGCCGTCTATACCGCCACGGGCGCGGTCAACTCCGGCAGCCAGCCCTTCACGTGGAATGGCGTCGGCAGTGACGGCACGACCTGGCCGGCCGGCAATTACACCCTCACGGCGACCGCGGTCACCGCCAGCGGACAATCAACCACGGTTACGAGCCAGGTCGAGGGGCAAATCACCTCGGTCGATCTCACCCAGACGCCGCCGCTTCTGGCCATGGGCGGGCAGAACTATAAGCTCACCGATATCCAGCGGATCGTCGTGCCCGGTGGCTGATTGTCGTCGGGGTTCATGCGAATTGCAGCCCCGCGCCCGCCCGGTTCCACCATTTAAGGCGCCTTCGAACGCGCACTCCAGCGCAAAACAAGCCAGCACGGCACCCGACACAGTTCCCAGGCAGCGGCCCTGGACGCCCCAAAAGTGGCTCTCTTGGCAGAAAGTTCCTTCAATGGCGCACCCTTGAGTACCTCTTCGGCACTCTTTCGGCCAAGGACGGCGCCGTTGCACCGTTCCGGATTCGAAACTCGTCGGGCCAAACCGTAACCAAAAGGTTAGCGGAAACAGGGCAAACATTTCCCTTTCTACGCGCCAGGCTTAGGCAAATTTTAAGTCGCGCCTTGTAGCTTCCAATCAGTAAATGCCAGTCAAGTAGAGTCCTGTGAGTACACCAATGACCGAGCCCCACCGCCCGAGGGTCAAATACGTCATCGGGCCCGATGGCAGTCCCCTGACGATTGCGGATCTGCCGCCGCCGTCAACGAAACGCTGGGTCATCCGCCGCAAGGCTGAGGTGGTCGCCGCCGTGCGCGGTGGCCTGTTGTCGCTGGAAGAGGCCTGCGCGCGCTATACATTAACGGTCGAGGAATTCCTGTCCTGGCAGTATTCCATCGATCAGCACGGCCTTGCCGGCCTACGCACCACGCGCATTCAGCAGTACCGCCAGTAGCTCCCTTCCCCGTCTTCACAAGGCTAAGACGCCGGTCCCGCGTGACCGGCGATTTCGTCTGCGCGCCGGCGCAAGCCGTATTGCGTTCGCCTCGGCGTGCGCCGCGAAGATTTTCAATTGGCGCGAATTAACCGGACGCTAACCATAAACTGGGCAAATCTTGCCGGGTAAGGCGCATAGCGCGCCCAAAGGTTGGGACGGAACCCGGTGCAAGGCTTCTTCGACTTCTTGAAATCGCTCGGTGCGGCGCGAATGGCGGCCATGGCCGCGGTGACGCTCACGCTGATCGGCTTCTTCTCGTTCCTGATGATTCGGATGACGACGCCGCAATTGGTGCCGCTATTCACCGATTTGTCGATGGAAGACTCGGCCGCGATTATCAAGGATCTAGACCGCCAGGCGATCCCCTATCAGATCAAGAATGACGGCACCGCCGTGATGGTGCCCAAAGACAAGGTCGCGCGCCTGCGCATGAAGCTCGCCGAAAGCGGCCTGCCCAAGGGCGGCGGCGTCGGCTACGAGATTTTCGACAAATCGGACGCGCTTGGCACCACCACCTTTGTCCAGAACATCAACCATCTGCGCGCTCTCGAAGGCGAGCTAGCCCGCACCATCAGCAGCCTGGACCGCGTGCAGTCCGCCCGCGTGCATCTGGTGCTGCCCGATCGGCCGCTGTTCTCGCGCGACAAGATCGACCCATCGGCGTCGATCGTGCTCAAGGTGCGCGGCACGCTGGAGCCCCAGCAGGTGCGCGCCATCCGCCACCTGGTGGCGACCGCGGTCAGCGGAATGAAACCCGAGCGCGTTTCGGTGATCGACGAGACCGGCAAGCTGCTCGCCGACGGCGCCGGACCGACCGATCCGCTGCAGGGCGCCGGCGCCGACGAACGCAAGGCGGCTTTCGAAAAGCGCCTGCGCGACCAAGTCGAGACGATCGTTTCCTCGATAGTCGGACCCGACCACGCGCGCGTCGAGATCAACGCCGATTTCGACATCAACCGCATCACCCAGACCACCGACAAATTCGATCCCGACGGCCGCGTGCTGCGATCGAGCCAAACCCGCGAGGAATCCTCATCGTCCGGCGACAATAAAGGTGGCCCGGGCGGACCGGTATCGGTCGGCAACGAGCTGCCGGGCGCCGCCAAGCCACCGGGCGACGCGGGCACCAGCGAGCAGAACCGCAAGTCCGAGGAGATAGTCAACTACGAAATCTCGCGCACCACCAAGACCGAGATCACCGAAGCCGGCCGCGTCAACCGCGTTTCCGCGGCCGTACTGGTCGACGGCATCTACACGAAGGACGCCAAGGGTGTGGTCACCTATCAGCCGCGCTCGAAGGAAGAGATCGACCGCATCGCGGCGCTAGTAAAATCGGCCATCGGCTTCGATGCCAAACGCGGCGATCAAGTCGAAGTGGTCAACTTGCGCTTCGCCGACACCACGCCGACGCCGATCGTCGAGCCGACCGGCTGGATGAGTTACGTGCAATTCACCAAAGACGACATCATGCGTCTCGCCGAACAGGGCGTGATGGTGCTGCTCGGCTTTGTCGTGCTGCTGTTCGTGGTGCGTCCGCTAGTCCACCGGGTCATCTCACCGGATGGCACGATGGTTGGAACCGCGGAGGCCGTTGCGAGCGCCGCGGGTACGTCCGGGGTCGCCAATGCGATCGGGTTGCCGCATGTCACCGCCACCGTAGTGGCGCCCAACGTCGCGACCAATGCCGGCTCCACCACCGCGAATATCTCGATTGTAGGCGCCGACGAATCGGTCGCCATTTCCAACCGCACCGCGGCGATGATCGATATCGCCCAGGTGCAGGGTCAAGTGCACGCCCAGTCGGTGCAGAAAGTCGGCGAACTCGCAGAGCGAAATCCGCACGAGGCGGTCGCGATCATCCGTAACTGGCTCCATGAGGACGTGCGCTAAGCCATGGCACCCGCCCAAACAGGTGTGACCAGCATCAGCCCTCGTGCGCAAGGCACCAAGGGAAAGCGCAAGCTGACCGGCCCGGAACGAGCGGCGGTCCTCATGCTGGCGCTCGGCGGACGCTACGGTGCCAAGCTGTTTTCTCTGCTCGACGACGACGAACTGCGTGAAATTTCCACCGTGATGGCGGCGCTCGGCACCGTAGAGGCCGAAGCAGTCGAAGAATTGTTGCTGCAATTCGTCTCGCAAATGTCAGGGTCGGGCGGCGTGCTCGGCAGCTACGACGTCGCCGAACGCCTGCTGGCGCAATACCTGCCGCCTGAGCGCGTCGGCGGCATTATGGACGATATCCGCGGCCCCGCCGGCCGCAATATGTGGGAGAAGCTGGCCCACGTCCATGAAGACGTATTGGCGAACTATCTCAAGAACGAATACCCGCAGACCGTGGCGGTGGTGATGTCCAAGCTGCGTTCCGACCATGCCGCGCGCGTGCTGGCTATTCTGCCCCAAGACTTCTCCCTCGACGTAGTCAATCGCATGTTGAAGATGGAGGCGGTCCAGAAGGAAGTGATCGACCGCGTCGAAGAAACGCTGCGCACCGAATTCATGACCAACTTGTCGCACACCCGCCGCCGCGACCCCCATGAGGCGATGGCGGAGGTCTTTAACAATTTCGACCGCCAGGCTGAAACACGCTTCCTCACCGCGCTTGAAGCGGAAAACCCTGACGCCTGCGAGCGCATCAAGGCGCTGATGTTTACATTCGACGACCTGATCAAGCTCGACGCCGGCTCCGCGCAGACGCTGATGCGCAAGTTCGAGAAGGACAAGCTGGCGATCGCGCTGAAAGGCGCCTCCGAAAACGTACGCCAGTTCTTCTTCGGCAACATGTCGACGCGCGCCGCCAAGATGCTGGCGGAGGACATGCAGGCGTTGGGCCCGGTGCGCCTGCGCGACGTCGACGAGGCGCAGACGTCGCTGGTCAATATCGCCAAGGATCTGGCAGCCAAGGGCGAAATCTTGATCACCAAGAGCCGCGGCGACGACGAACTGATCTATTGAGATAGCGATGAAAGCGAACACCAAATATCTGTTCGATGACGATTTCTCCGCCGGCGAACGGCCGACCATCACGCTGGTCGAAGCTGAACGCCGGCGTGCGGACGCCGAATCGCAAGCGTATCGCAACGGCTTTGCCGCTGGCCTTGCGCAGGCGCAGAACGACGACGCGCGGAAGACAACGGTCGTCCTCGGCGCGATCGCCGACGCGATGGAACGGTTCAATACGTCGCTCGCCGGCATCGAAGTTCGGCTGGAAACCGAGGCGGTCCAAGTGGCGGTCGCGGTTGCCGGCAAGCTTGCGCCGGAGCTGATCGCGCGCGAACCGCTCGCCGAGATATCCGCGCTGGTCACCGAATCGTTCAATCACCTGGTCAAGGCACCGCACGTGGTCGTGCACATCGGCGCCGAGATTTACGAAATCAGCCAAAACCAAACTCGACGAGATCGCGCAGGCGCGCGGTTTCGAGGGCCGGTTGGTGGTCATGTCCGATCCGGCCATGTCGCCCGGCGACTGCCGCATTGAATGGGCCGATGGCGGCGTCGCCCGCGACCGCGCCGCGACGCTGGCAACCATCGATGAATTGGTCACCCGCTACGTGGCGGGACGCGCCAACGAAGGCAAATAGGAATTTTGGAGACCGACGAGATGAGTGACACCGACAGCAAAGTCCCGCTTCCCGACCTGGAGGCCGGCAGCCAGCCGCCGACCGTCGATGACGCCGGTGCGCTGGCCCCGAGCGACGCCGAGCCCGTCAACCGCGGCGCCGCCGACCTGGAGGCGCTGTTCGACGTGCCGGTGCATGTCTCGGCGGTGCTCGGCCGCGCCCACATGCCGGTCGGCGACCTGCTTAAGCTCGCGCCGGGCGCCGTGCTCGAACTCGACCGCAAGGTCGGCGAAGCCATCGATATCTACGTCAACAATCGCCTGGTGGCGCGCGGCGAAGTGGTGCTGGTCGAAGACAAACTGGGCGTGACCATGACTGAAATCATCAAGGCCGACAATAACTAACGCATAGTCTCGAAAAGTGGGAACCGGTTTTTGGAAAAGATCATGCGACTGAACGTTAGAGGGATAATACCATGCGACTCCTGATCGTCGGTACGCTTGGAGGCCAGCTCACCATCGCGAGCAAGATCGCGATGGACAAGGGCGCCAGCGTCACTCACGCCGACAGCAACGCGCAGGCGCTCGCCGTGCTGCGCTCCGGCCGCGGCGCCGACCTCTTGATGGTCGACGTCACCCTCGACATCCGAGACCTGGTGAACCGGCTCGACGCCGAGCGCATCCATGTCCCGGTCGTGGCCTGCGGCATCACCAACGACGCGCGCGCGGCGGTCAACGCCATCCATGCCGGCGCCAAGGAGTACATCCCGCTGCCGCCCGACCCCGACCTGATCGCGGCCGTGCTCGCGGCCGTCACCGACGACCAGCGCGAGATGATTTATCGCGACGAGGCGATGGCGAGCGTGGTCAAACTCGCCCAGCAGATCGCCGGCTCGGACGCGTCCGTGCTGATCACCGGCGAGAGCGGCACCGGCAAGGAAGTGCTGGCGCGCTACCTGCACGCCCGCTCGACCCGCGCCAGGAAGCCTTTCATCACCGTCAATTGCGCGGCGATCCCGGAAAACCTCCTGGAGTCCGAGCTGTTCGGCCACGAGAAGGGCGCCTTCACCGGCGCGCTCGGGCGCCGCATCGGTAAATTCGAGGAGGCCAATGGCGGTACGCTGCTGCTCGACGAAATCTCCGAAATGGACGTTCGTCTGCAGGCGAAATTGCTGCGCGCGATCCAGGAGCGGCTGATCGACCGCGTCGGTGGCGGCAAGCCGGTGCCGGTCGATATCCGTATCGTCGCCACCTCCAACCGCAACCTCACCGATGCCGTGCGCGAGGGCAAATTCCGCGAAGACCTCTGGTTCCGCCTCAATGTGGTGAACCTGAAAATTCCGCCGCTGCGCGAGCGCCCGACCGACATCATCGAGCTGGCGCAGTATTTCGCCAAGAAATATTCCGAGGCCAACGGCCTGCCCGAACGTCCGCTCTCGTCGGAAGCGCGCCGCGCGCTTAGCGTCAACCGCTGGCCGGGTAACGTGCGCGAACTGGAGAACACCCTGCACCGCGCGGTGTTGCTGTCGAGCGGCCCGGAAATCGGCATCGACGGCATCCTGTCGCCCGACGGCCTGCGGCTCGATCAATCGCGCGGTTCCGGCGCGATCGCCCATGCGACCATGGCCGCCGAGCAGGTCACGCGCAATCTGGTCGGCCGCACTGTGGCCGAGGTGGAACGCGACCTAATCCTGGAGACGCTCAAGCATTGCCTGGGCAACCGCACCCACGCGGCCAATATCCTCGGCATCTCGATCCGCACCTTGCGCAACAAGCTCAACGAATACGCCGCCGACGGCGCGCCGATCCCGCCGGCGGGCGGCAGCGAAATGCGCGGCGCGGCCTAGCGGGCCGGTGCCAAATAAAAATTAGAAAGCCCGGCTCCACCGCCGGGCTTTTTCTTTCAGGCTAATCGAAACGTCGCGACGCGAACGAGCAGACCTCAGCGGGCCTCTCCGCTTAACGCCTTCCTATCCCGATCGGTGTCGAGTTCGACAGCGTTAGCCATCAGCTCATGGCTTCCAAACGCTCGATCAATTCGCGGCCCTCGCGCGCCAGCCTGATGCAGCGGTCGGCAGTCTCAACCAGATATTCCTCGGTCTTCAGCATGATATCTCCGTGAAAAATTTGACCGGGAGATGGATACGAATTACGGCAATTCAATGTAGTTTACGGCGTCGCGACTGCCGCAATTGGAGTGCGCGTGATAATCGTGGTGCCCCAATTACATAGGTCGATCACCAAGTTGACAATCGTCTACAAAATCTGCCCCGCAGCACTATGGCGCGAAGCCGAGCGCAGCGGCGTGTTCCGTGGCTCGCCCGTCGACATGCAGGACGGCTTCATCCATTTCTCCAGCGCCGAACAGGCGGCCGAAACCGCGGCGAAACATTTCGCCGGCGAGCGCGATCTTGTGCTGCTGCGCGTCGACGCCACCCGCCTGGGCGACCGACTGAAATGGGAGCCGTCGCGCGGCGGCACGCTGTTTCCGCATCTTTATGGGGAGCTGGAGCTTGCCGCGGTGATTCGTGTCGACCCGCTGCCGCTTGCGGCCGATGGCAGCCATAGGTTTCCTCCGCTCGATCCTTGAGCGCCGACGACAGCCGTCTTGAATAGCCACCGCGGAACCAAAGTGCTTCGCACAAAGTTATGGTTTTGCCGGCCCACGATGGTGATCACGATGCCCATGCCTAGCCAAACCTGGGGTACCATCCACCCCTCAGCCTATCGTCACTCCGCCGAGCCGATGAGCCGCGTGGCAGCCACGCTGCGCCCGAGCGGCGCCGTTCGCTACCGCTGCCCAGTCACCGGCTGTTTCGTGCTGATCACCGATCCGTCAACGCTGGCCCGGATCGCCGAGCATGACATCCGCACACGCTGCATGGATTGCGGCGAGATGCACTTCTTGACGCAAGAGGCCCCTGCCCTCGCGCGCAGCGGAATTGTCGCCCGACCGTCAAGGCCCTAGAGTTCTCTCCGCAAGCGCAGGGCGAAAGTCGCACCGGCTGCCGGGGGAGTCATCATGCGTCATCTATTCGCCATCAGCGCCGCCGCTTTGCTGCTGAGCGCCGCAACCGCCTTTGCCGCCGATCCGGTCGGCAGTTATTCGGTCACCGGCAACAACCCGGGCGGCGGCAGCAAATACAGCGGTACCGTCACCGTGGAAAAGACTGGCCAGACCTATCGCGTGATCTGGGTCGTGGGCGGCACGCGCTATGTCGGCACCGACATCGGCGACAAGGATTTCCTCGCCGTCTCCTACAAGGCCGGCAGCGATACCGGGCTCGCGCTCTATGGCTCCGACAGCGGCAACTGGGCGGGCGTATGGACCTATGCCGGCGGCCATTAGATTGGCGCCGAAGTCTGGAAGCGCGATTAGGCCCCGTGCCGCCCGGCTGAGATGCACCGTCCGTAATTGGCACCGTGCCGCTGCCGGGCTGATCATTTCGACCGCGATCGCCGGACCGGCGCCGCGCGCCTACCCGGTGATTTCGTTGCATGACGCAACTTATTGCGATCTTTAGAAAAATAGTCCGGCTTCGGCCGGCGCTAACCGCCGCTTGTTAACCCCTCGCTAACCATAAAGTGGGCAAATATTGCCGGGGTAAGGTGGCAACCCGTCCACCGCAGCTTTCTACTCCGGTACTGCATCGGTGCCCGTCGCTGGTTTGATGACCTTTGTATTGTCCGCGTCCACGCCGCCCGGGTTTGGCGGTAGCGCATGATCCCGAAAAGTGGGAACCAGTTTTCGGAAAAGATCATGCGCCAAGCAAAAAGTCAGGCATGAGCGACATCAGCGCCGCACCGCCATCGGCAACCAGCGCAATCAAGCTTCCCGGTCTCGGCGAGATCGCCGCGTTCATGAAGCGCGGCGACATCGCGCTCGCCGTCGGCGTGCTTACCATCCTCGTCGTCCTAATCCTGCCGCTGCCGCCGGTCCTGCTCGATCTCGCGCTCGCCATCTCGATCATCATCTCGGTCCTGATCCTGATGACGGCCCTATTCATCCAGACGCCGCTCGAATTCTCATCATTCCCGACCGTGCTGCTGATCGCGACCATGCTGCGGCTGGCGCTCAACCTCGCCTCCACGCGCCTCATTCTCGCGCACGGCCACGAGGGCACCGACGCCGCCGGCCACGTCATCGAGGCGTTCGGCAATTTCGTGATGAGCGGCAATTTCGTGATCGGCATCATCGTATTCATCATCCTGGTGATCGTGAACTTCGTGGTCATCACCAAGGGCTCCGGCCGCATCGCGGAAGTTGCCGCCCGCTTCCACCTCGACGCCATGCCCGGCAAGCAGATGGCGATCGACGCCGATCTGTCGGCCGGGATGATCGACGAAAAGGAAGCGCGCCGTCGCCGCCAGAAACTCGAGGACGAAGGCGGCTTCTTCGGCGCCATGGACGGCGCGTCCAAATTCGTGCGCGGCGACGCCATCGCCGGCCTGCTGGTGGTGTTCATCAACGTCATCGGCGGAATGATCATCGGCATCGTCCAGCAGGGCCTGAGCTTTGCCGATGCGGCGCATTCCTACACCATCCTCACGGTCGGTGACGGCCTGGTCACCCAGATCCCGGCATTGATCGTCTCCACCTCGGCCGGCCTGCTGGTGTCGAAAGCCGGCATCCTGGGTTCGGCCGACAAGGCCCTGCTCAATCAGCTCTCCGGCTACCCGAAGGCGCTCGGCATGTCGGGCGCGGTGATGGTGGTGATGGCGCTATTGCCGGGAATCCCGATGCTGCCGTTCCTTGCGCTCGGCGCCGGCGCCGGCGCGCTCGCCTACGTCATGGACAAGCGCACCAGGCTTGCGGCCGCCAGCGAAGCCCGCAAAGTGGAAACCGAAGCCAAAAGCGAGGCGAAGGAGGAGCCTATTTCCGCCTCGCTCAAGATCGACGATCTCAAGGTCGAAATCGGCTATGCACTGCTGCCGATGGTCAATTCGCCCGACGGCAGCGACCGGCTGACCGAGCAGATCAAGGCGCTGCGCCGGTCGCTGGCGACCGAAATGGGCTTCGTGATGCCGGCCGTGCGCATCCTCGACAACGTCCAGTTCGATGCCAACAGCTATGCCATCAAGATCAAAGAGGTCGAGGCCGGCAGCGGCAAGGTCTGGCCCGGCCAGTACATGGTCATGGACCCGGCCGGCGGCCAGGTAAAACTCGCCGGCACCCACACCACCGAGCCCACGTTCGGGCTCCCGGCCACCTGGATCGATGCCTCGCAAAAAGAAGACGCCGCACTCAAAGGCTACACCGTGGTGGACGCTGCCACGGTGCTGTCCACGCACCTGACCGAATTGCTCAAGAACAACATGGCGGAGCTCCTGTCCTACGGCGAGGTGCAGAAGCTGCTTAAGGAGCTGCCGAAGGAGCAAGCCGAGTTGCTCAAGGACCTGGTGCCCTCGCAAATCTCCGCCTCCGGCATCCAGCGCGTGCTGCAGCTTCTCTTGGCCGAGCGCGTGTCGATCCGCGATCTCGCCACCATCCTGGAAGGCATCGCCGACGGCATCGGCGTTTCGCGCAACCCGGTGATGCTGGCCGAGCATGTGCGGGCCCGGCTGTCGCGCCAAATCTGCTCGCAGCACAACAGCCCCGGCGGTTATCTGCCGCTGATCGCGCTGTCGGCAAAATGGGAGCAGGCCTTCGCCGAGTCGATGGTCGGCCAGGGCGACGACCGGCAATTGGCGATGCAGCCATCCAAGCTGTCGGAATTCATCACGCTGGTGCGCGAGAAGTTCGAGGACGCGGCGCGCGAAGGCGAAGCGCCGGTGCTGGTGACCTCGGCCGGCATCAGGCCGTTCGTGCGCGGCATCATCGAGCGCTTCCGCGCGCAGACGCCGGTGGTGTCGCAAAGCGAAATTCACCCGCGGGCACGGTTGAAGACCGTCGGCAGCATTTAATTTCTGCTATTCCGCCGCGATCATCGGCATCGCTTCATCGTGCGTATGCGAATGCGCGCGGATGGCATCGTGCCGGTACTTGCGCTTGAGTGCGGCCTCGCCGCCGGTGGTGGCGTGATAGATCTCCAGTATCTCGAACTCATCCGCCTTGGGGGCTGAGATGGCGAGATCGGAATAGGTCCAGCGGTCGGACGCATTGAGCGCGGCCTTCAGCAGCGCCTTGCAGCGTAGATAGACGCGCGCATAGTTGTAAGCCTTGACCACGATGCCGCCCCAGTACTTCGGATAGAACAGCAGCGGGTTCTCCAACGGCAGGCTGTGGCGGCGGTCGCGCCGGTATTTGAGACGGAACGAGCCGCTTTCGAGCGGGTGCACGCCCTCAAATAGGATCGTCAAGTAGAACCACAGGATGGTCGACAGCGTGGTGCCGGGCCGGCCAATCTTGTTGGCGCAAGTGCGACGCAGGATCGTGTAGATGTGCTCCGGCGTATAGAACGATTTCCAGGCCGCGCGATAAGCGTCTTCCCAATCGGCGTCCGGCATCGTGCCGTGATGTGCGACACGGTGATTGAGGTCGTACTTGTTCATGTCGGGGTCCATCCAGACGCCCTTGGCGGAAAGCGTCTTGTGGTCTTCCGAACCGGGCAGCGGCGTCAGGAAGAAGAACTCCAGAATGTCGATCGGCAGTTCGCGCTTGATGATCTCGATGTCACGCAGGATCGATTCCTTGGTGTCGGCGGGGAAGCCGAGGATATAGCCGGCATAGGTGATGGCGCCGTTGTTGCGCCACATCTGCAGCATCTCGCGGTATTCGGTGATCTTGTTCTGCCGTTTCTTGGCGGCGATCAGGTTGTCCGGGTTGATGTTCTCCAGCCCGATGAACGCGCGCCGCACGCCCGCCTTGGTCGCCTTCTCGATGAAGCCCGGGATCTTGTGGCAGAGCGTGTCGACCTGGATGGTGAAGCCGATATTCATCCCTCGCCATGCCGCATCTGGATCAGGCGGTCGAACAGCGTCTCCCAATCCTTGTTGCGGGCAAAATTGTCGTCGGTGATGAAGAACCGCTTGATGCCTTCGGCGTAGTTCTCGCGCACGATCTTTTCCAGATCGTCGGCCGAGCGGATGCGGCTCTTGCGGCCCTGCACGTTGATGATGGTGCAGAACGAGCACTGATAGGGGCAGCCGCGGCCGAGATCGATGCTCGACAGGTTGCCGACGGTGCGCTGGACGTGCTTGCGCGGCAGGAACGGCGGTGGCTCGCCGATCAGGTTTGGCAGCGCGTCCATGTAATTGTAGAGCGGTTTGAGCTTGCCGTTGAAGGCGTCACGCAGCGCCTCGTCGAGCCGATGCTCTTCCGCCTCGCCGGCGAAAAACGAAACGCCCATCTGCTGCGCGGCTTTGATGTCGGCCGGCAACTCGGGCAGCATGGAAATGCAGCCGGAGATATGGAAGCCGCCGATACAGACCGGCAGACCGGCCTCGATGAATGGCTGCGCCAGATCGACGGCACGCGGAAACTGGTTCGATTGCACGCCGACGAGCCCGATCAAACAGCGCCCGCCCTCGCGCCTGAGCATGCGGATGATCTGCTCCGGCTTAACCCGCCGGTTGGTTTCATCGAAGGTGTGCAGTCGGATATCGACGCCTGTTCCCAGCACCTCGCGGCGACGGGCGTCCTCGGCCAAGGCATTGAGACAGGCAAGCGTATTGGAGGGAATTGCCGAACGCAGCCATTGGATCGGATAGCCGTTGTCGTCGTAATGCGTCGGCTTGATCATCACGAAGTGGAAGATCGCCGGTTTCCCATTAACGATCGAATTCGATATACCTGACCTTACCCTACGCGGATGCTGCCGGCAGATAGCGACAAAACGCTCTATTTGGCTTGATAAGTCGAGTTTTGTGCCGCTTGCCGCCCGATCACGACGATTAGCACTGCTTTTTCACCGTGTTTTGAGCGGTTCCGGACGCCACTGGATAAAACGTGCTTTGATACCCATATGTGTTGCGTTGTTTCAATCGTTTCGGCTTTGCCGAAGAGCTTGGAGTTGATCGTGAATAAATTCAATTTTGACGCGCCGGCGGAGTTGTTTCCTTCGCGCAATCGCAAGATCGTCAACAAGATCAAATATCGCCGCTTCGACCGCGCCGCTGAAGCCATCCGCTTTGCCGTCGAAGAGTTGCCGGAGCCGCTACTGCTCGGCGCCTATATCGAGATCGATGAAGCACGGCTCGGCCACAAGGTCATCCGTGAGCTCTATGACAGCGCGGAATACCCGTTGGCCAAACGCGCCGGCTGAGCGCCGAGCGTTTGACGCTTCTGCGTAATTAGCGTATTTGAGCATCTGCAACCAGGTTTTCGGTTCTGCCTTGCAACGCTGCCCGATTTTGGGCGCTCAACAAGTCATCCCAAAAAACTCGGATGTCAAAGCGCGCGGACTTAAAGGATCCGTGCGCATCCCGCTCACGCAGCAACCGATGCAAGGAGGCCATCATGGCCACAGGTACCGTCAAGTTCTTCAACACTCAAAAGGGTTTCGGATTCATCACGCCGAGCGACGGCTCGAAGGATGTGTTCGTGCACATCAGCGCTGTCGAACGCGCCGGCATGAGCACGCTCAACGAGGGCCAGCGCCTCACCTACGAAATAGTGACTGAGCGCGGCAAGCAGGCGGCGTCCAATCTGCAGAACGCCTGACCAACGAATTCGTATCGTGACGAACAGGGAGCGCCCGGCCTCGCGCCGGGCGTTTTCATTCAAGGACCGCGGAGGACACACATGACGCACAAATTTTCCAGCGGCCAGGACGTCTATTACGAGCCCACTTTCGGCAACGCGGCCTCGCGCGGCAAGTACAAGATCATCCGGCCGCTGCCGGTCGAAAACGACAACCGGCTAGCCTACCGGATTAAGAGCATCGCGGAAACCTTCGAGCGCATCGCCGAGGAACACCAGTTGTCCCGCACCGAGTAAGGTCGAATCGCCTCCGATCGGCTGCCATCGGTCAAGTTCCCGCCCCTTCACGGTCAAAACAGCGGTTTTCACCGCCTTTTCAACGTTCCGTGATGGGGCCTGTGGAACTCTGGCGGCGTAACTACGTTAGCCCCACGACACAGGATGAACCTTTTTCCAGGCCGCCCCGACAAAAGGGCATGACCTTGGAGGCTGCCATGAACTGGTCGATGTACACCGCAGACCGCACCACCCACCTCAAGATCGTGGTGGTTGGGCTTGCCGCCGCGCTGCTGATCGCCGTGATCGGCATTTCCGCGCAACAGTTCAATCTCGGCACCGATATCCTGACCGCGCAGGCTCCGACCGTGATTAAGGCCGGCGCGCCGGTGGTGTTCACCGACCGGGACGGCTCGACCATCCGCTAATAGCGTTTTATTCCCCCCCCCGAACTTTCGCGCCGCTTTTGCGGCGCGATTTTTTTGGGACGTACGGTCTATTTGATCACCAGCGCCGGCAGCCAGAGTGAGAGCGCCGGAATGTAGGTGACCAGCATCAGCACCACGAACATCACGCCGTAAAACGGCCAGATCGTGCGCATCACCTGTTCGATTGTCACTTTTCCGACGGCACAGCCGACAAACAGGATCGCCCCGACTGGCGGATGGCACAGTCCGATGCCGAGATTGAGCATCATGATCATGCCGAAATGAACGGGATCGACGCCGAAATTTATCATCACCGGCAGTAGGATCGGCGTGCAGATCAGAATCGACGGCGCCATGTCGACTAGGCATCCGAGAACGAGCAACAGGATGTTGATCAGCATCAAGATCACGTATTTGTTGCTCGAAATCGTGAGGAAGAATGCCGTGATCTTGGCCGGCATCTGCGTGAGCGCCATGACGTAGCCGACGCTCGAGGCGCAGGCGATCAGCGTCATCACCATGGCGACGGTGCGCAGCGTGCGATGGACGAGCGTCGGCAGGTCGCGCCACTTGTAATCGCGGTAGATGAACATGGTGACGAAAAACGCCCACATGCACGCCACCGCGCCGGCTTCGATCGCCGTGAAGATGCCGCCAAGAATGCCGCCGAGGATGATGATCAGCGTGATCAGGCCCCAGGCGGCCTCGATGCTGATTTTGACGGCGTCGCGCAGCTGCACCGAGGTGCCTTTCGGATGTCCGTCGCGATAGGCGATCACCAGGCACAGCACGATGATCGAGAAGCCGAGCAGCAGGCCAGGCACGACGCCGGCGATAAACAGGCTGATGATCGAGATGCTGCCGCCGGTCGCCAGCGAATAAATGATGGCGTTGTGACTGGGTGGGACCAGCAGCGCCTGCACCGAGCCGGTGATGGTCACATTGGTGGCATAGACCCGCGGATATCCGCTTCTCTCCATTTGCGGAATCATCACCGAGCCGATCGCTGACACGTCGGCGACGGACGAGCCGGATATACCGCTCAGAAGCGTGGTCGCCAGCACATTGACGACTGAAAGTCCGCCGCGCACGCGGGTAAATCCCACTAGCACATCGGCAAACGCGACCATGCGCCGCGCCATGCCGCCTTCCGCCATGATGGCGCCGGCCAGCACAAAGAACGGGATGGTCAGCATCGCGACCTTGCTGACCCCGTTGGAGATTTGCAGCATCACCGCTTCGAGCGGGATGCCGATCCACAACGACGCGGCAATGGCGGCGAGCCCGAGCGAATAGGCGATCGGCACGCCGATCAGGAAGCAGAAGAACATCGTCCCAAGAAGAACGGCGATATCCATCAGTTCACTTCCTGGCCCGGCGAAAGACCCGCTTCGTGGATCGGCGCAAGCGCGGTTTCCGTATGCTCGGCAAAATGATCGGGCGGCGGGCCGATGAGCACGCGCTCGATGACGAACAGCAACAACGCCGCGCCGCCAAGCGGAATGGGCAGATAGGTCACGCCGACCGACAGCTCGGGAAATTCATCGATCGAATTGAGCCATGTGGCTTCGACCAATTTGGCGCCGTAGATGACCATGAACAGCGCCATCGCGCCGACGAGAAGTTCAACGAGAAGATCGACCCAGCGCCGCCAGCGCGGCGGCAACATCGCCGCGAAGAACGACACGTTCATATGCAATTGCGCCCGGTAGCATGCCGCCGTGCCGACGAACGTCAACACGATGGTCAGCAGAACCGCGGTCCGCTCCGGCCAAGACGCCGAGCTGTTGAGCACGTAGCGGGTAAAGACCGCCCACGGGATCACCGCGGATATCAGCACTAGCGCGGTGCCCGCGATCCACACGCAGACAAGATACAGCGCATCCATTATTTTGCGATACAGAGCGGCCATTGGGTGCTCGTTGAAATGATTGGCTCGGACTGCGCCGCACGTCCCGTCCCTCCCCTGCAACGGGAGCGTCGCCCGCCGGAGCGTTCTGCGAAGGCGGACGGGGTGGGGTTATCTCGCCAGATCCCCCACCCGGCTCGCTTCGCTCGCCACCCTCCCCCCAAGCAGGGAGGGATAAGATCACTTCACGTCTTGGATACGCTTGATCATGGCGGCATATTTGGGACCGTACTTGTCCCACACCGGCTTCACGGCATCCTGGAAGGCCTTCTTGTCGGCGTCCGACACTCGCGTGATCGTGATGCCCGCGGCTTTCGCCTTGTCCAGCGCCTGCTTCTCGTAGACGTCCCAGAGCTTGCGCTCTTCCTGCTGCGCTTCTTTGGCGTATTTCACCACTAGCGCCTGGTCGTCCTTGGACGTCGAATCGTAGATCTTCTTCGACATCACCAGCATCTCCGGCACGATCAGGTGCTCGTCGATGGTGTAGAACTTGGCGACCTGATAGTGGTTGTCGAACACGAAGCTCGGCGGGTTGTTTTCCGCGCCGTCGATCACGCCGGTCTGCAGCGAGGTGAACACCTGGTCGTAGCCCATCGGCACGCCGTTGGCGCCCATCGAGTTTGCCATGTCGACGAACATCGGATTGCCCATGACGCGGACCTTCATGCCTTTGAGGTCGGCCATGGTCTTGATCGGTTTCTTGGTGTCGTAGAAATTGCGCGCGCCGGCATCCATCCAGCACAGGCCGACCAGCCCCTTGCCGCTGTTGGTCACCTTGTCAAGCAATTCCTGGCCGATGGGGCCGTCGATGACGTGCTGCATATGCGTGGTGTTGCGGAACACGTAAGGCAGGTTGAACACGTTGAGATCGTCGACCACCGGCCCGAGCGCGCCCACCGAGACGCGCGCGAGGGCGATGGCGCCGACCTGCGCCTGCTCGATCGCTTCCTTCTCGCCGCCGAGTTGCATGGCCGGATACATCGCGACGGTTAGCCGCCCGTTGGTCGCGGCGGCGATTTTTTTGCCGAGGCTCTCGACGGCGGCGACGGTCGGATAGCCTTCCGGATGCACGTCCGAGGCTTTCAAGACCAGTTTTTGTTGCGCGACGGCTGAGCCGGCGAACGCGCTCGCGGCGGTCAGTACGCCGGCGGCGATCATGACAGTAAAGGGCTTCAAGATTTCCTCCCGAGGTTCGCTATTGCGGCGGCATTGAAGACGCTTGGCAAGCACGGCTCATTGATCGAGGCGGCCGTGACATGATATTCATCATGTCATATGATGACCTTGCCGGCCCCTCAGGTGTCAAGCCTTTGAATAAGCGTTCGTCAAAAAATCTTGCCCTGTTGCAGCCGCTCGAGGCCCCGCGCGGGCTTACGGGGGAACTGGTCGCCCGCCTGACCGCCAGCATCGTCAGCGGCAAACTGCCGCCCGGCTCGCGGCTGCCCACCGAGCAGGAAATGATCGCCGCTACCGGAGTCAGCCGCACGGTCGTGCGCGAGGCCGTGGCGGCCTTGAAGGCCGACCGCCTGGTGATCACGCGCCAGGGCGTCGGCGCCTTTGTGGCGGAACAGGTGCGGCGGCCGTTCCGGGTGGATTTCGACGAGCGCTCGACGCTGCGTGAGGTGCTCAACGTCATGGAACTGCGCACCGGTGTCGAGGTCGAGGCGGCAGGCCTTGCCGCCGAACGCGCCTCGCCGGCCCAGGTCAAGAAAATCGCCGATCGTTTCGCGGCGGTCAGCGTCGCCATCAGGCGTGGCGAGAATGCGGTCGACCAGGACTTCACCTTCCATTGCGAAATCGCCGATTCCACCGGCAATCCGCAATTCAGACGCTTCCTGGAATATCTCGGCCGCTTCATCATTCCACGGCGGACCGTGTGGGGCCGCTCGGCGCCACCAACAAAACGCATCCAACTCGACGTATTCCAGCAGGAGCACGAACAGATACTCAACGCGATCCGCGAGCGCGCGGTGACGCAGGCGCGCGCCGCCATGCAGCGGCATCTTGTCAACAGTCGCAACCGTTACGAGAAACTCGCGGTCGAGAACGGGATCAAGTAGCCTCGCGCCGGAACTCCGCGGTCGCAACCACAAGAGAGAGCAATGGAAAAAATTCTGGTTACCGGAGCCGCGGGCGGCGTCGGCACGCGGCTGCGCAAGCTCATGAAAGGCCTATATCCGAGCATCCGCTGGAGCGACATCCGCAAGCCCAACGATGTCGGCGCGGACGAAGACTTCGTGACCGCCAATCTCGTCGACCTCGCCGCGGTGGAAAAAATCGTCGCCGGCGTCGAAGGCATTGTGCATCTCGGCGGCTACTCGATCGAAGGCCCGTGGGAGACGATCCTCAACTCCAACATCATCGGCTGTTACAATCTGTTCGAGGCGGCGCGCCGCGCCGGCGTCAAGCGCGTGGTGTTCGCCTCCTCCAATCACGCGATGGGCTTCTACCCGCGCACGAAACGCATCGGCGTCGACGTCACCGTGCGCCCTGACAGCCGTTACGGCGTGAGCAAGGCGTTCGGCGAAGCGCTCGGTGCGCTCTATGCCGACAAGCACGGCCTGCGCGTCACCTGCCTGCGCATCGGCAATGTCGGCGATGCGCCGGCCGATCAGCGCCGACTGGCAATCTGGCTCAAGCCAGAAGACCTGGTGCAGTTGATCCGCATCGGTCTCGAGCACCGCGACATCTATTTTGAGATCTTCTACGGCGCCTCCGACAATGCCGACGCCTGGTGGGACAACAGCAATGCTCGGCGCTTCGGCTACAAGCCGACCGGAAAAGCCGATGACTTCCGTGCACGGGCGATGGCGGCGCAGGCGAAGCTGCCGCCGGATCCGATCGGCGACCGCTATCAGGGCGGGCCGTTTTGCAGCGACGAATACGACCGGCCCGATTGATGGAACGCGCGCCATCAAATCGCCGCGGCTGACGGCGATAGCCGAATCAATTGACCCTCGCTAAGAGCCGGACATGCCGCGCCCGTCCTTGCGCATTATCTTGGTTGCTTTGGCCGCCCTGCTGGCGGCAACGCCGGCGCACGCGCAGGGCCAGCCGCGCGCTGCGCTGTCCGACTATCAGGCGAGACTCGCGGTCTATCTGCAGGCGCGGCAGGCCTATGACGCGCAAGCCGAAATCTATTGGAACGCCGTCGTCGAGAAGCGGCGCGTGCGCAATGCCAAGCGCCGCAACCGCCAGCCGATCGAACTCACCGACTATGTGCTCACCCAGCCGCCGCTCTACACCGGACCGCGTCGGCCGATCGATCCGCAGGCGCCCGGCCCGCCGCCGAGCGAAAGACCGCCGATCCCGGTCGTTTCAGACTTCCTGCAAGCCGCCGCCGAGCAATACGGCTTCGTGCCGCAGCGGCCACCACGCGATCTCGACTTCAAGCGCGCCTATGCCCGCGCCGCCCGCGCCGCCGGTCTCACCCGCGAGCAGATCGTCGGCGTCTACGCTTTCGAGACCGGCGGCCATGGCGCCTATGATACCCAGGCCGGGCTCGAACCGCCGGGTCCCGGCAAGCACGCCGTCTCGCCCGCCATCGGCTACAACCAGTTGCTCAGCACCAATTCGGTGTCGATCCTGGCCGAGCATGGCGGCCGCGTGTTGGCCGCGCTGCGGCAAAAGGCCAAATCGTTCACCGGTGAAGCGCGGTTCGCCATGGAGCGCAAGATCGAGGCGCTCAAGCGCATGATCGCGTTCAGCCGCAGCGTGCCGAACAATTGGAACGAGCATGATCGCTTGGCCAAAACCACCGTGGGCGGCTTGGGCATTCACGCCGCCATTCTCGATATCGATATCGGTCCGTTGCTGCAGGTGCAGAAGCTGCTCGAACTCGGTGCAGTTCGCGCGCGCCAAGGGCTACATGGCTCCGCTCACCGCGGCCGAACTGGAATTGATGAATTTGACCGGCGACGGCAACGGCTTCGACATGGTGACCATGCCGCGCGAGATGCGCGAACGCGTGCCGACCACGAATTTCTTCCAGCAGTCGGGATACAAGCGCAATCCAGTGGCGCGCCGAACCGGCGTCGTGGCGGGATTGATCGCCGACATCGAAGGCAAGATGTCGCGCGCTTCACAATCGCACGGCGCGCGCGATCTGGCGGCGGCGTTCTAGAGCCGGATGGCGTGGCCTGAGTTTGCTTTAGTTGACGGTCTTCTTTTCATTATCCATCGTCAACAGGTCCTTGGTTTCCCCTTCTTCCTCTTCAGCGAGCAATTTCAAGATTTGCCGATGCTTCGCCTCATTGGTCGCTTCCGCCAATTGCCGGCGGAGGATCGTCAGGTTCTGATTGCGGATAAATCGCTGCACAGGTGCCTCCTAGCTGGAAACACAGCCCTACGATCGAAAATGCCGCGCCCCGTTACGCATATTTGTCGCGCAAAAATCCGGTGCTGCTGAAAAAACCCCGGCTTCGCCTACCGGGGTTCCGGCGACTCAGGTGCCAAGAGGGGGAGGAGGCAACCGAGGACTCGCCAGAAGTCGTTCTCAGCGTCAGGTGCAGGCCGCATCTACCTCCATGTGTTTCGGAGCGAACAGACGGATGCGACAACATCGCTTCCCATCAACTACTACCAAGTTACCGGTGCTTCGGATTGCCTTTTAAAGCATGCGCTCAATTTAAAATTTCGTCTGTTCAAATTTGATCATCGCGACGAGATGCTCGCGGATGACGACATTCACCGTCGCGTGCGGAAGCGCGCAGGACGGATCGACCTGACGCAGTAACGATGCCGTGAGCGATGGACGGACGTCTTAGGCGTGCGCGCCGCCGGTGGTGAAGCGCAACGCGGCGATACCGTCGAGTTCGGCCTGCTCGCGCGCGTTCTCCTCGGCCTTCTCGCGCGCATGGTCGCGCTCGTCGAGCATCTCGACCTTCTTGAGCTCTTCGAAGGCCTCGCCCAGCGCCGCCTTGGCGTCGTCCATCTGGGCCTTGAGCTCGTCGGCCGAACGCTTGAGGTTCTCGCGCCGGCCGATCGCGGCCTTGGCATAGGTTGGATAGGCGAAATGGGCGGGATCGTGGATGCCGGCGCGTTCCTGCTCGGTCTTGATCTCGCGATCGAGCTCGGCCGCGATGCGATCGAACTCGGCGATCATGGTCTCGATCTGCGCAACCTTGCGCCGCTTCTCGTCGACCTGAAATTTCTTCAGGCGAATGAGGGTTTCTCGTGACTTCATCGACTACATACTCCCCCGAAGCCCCGAATACACGCCCGCGCGCGGCTATTCACCCGCAACGCCGGACGCCCCCGGACCGTTCAGCGATCGTGACTGTGCGGCAATAACGTTATTAATCTGTTTCCAGGGGATAATAGTGGGTAGCCAATCCACCACTTTTCCCGGGCTGGGGGCCGGTTTTCGACATAAATCATGCAGATTCATCGTGCCGGCGCCAATTGCCTCCGGATCAGGGAGGAGGCAATGGCGCGCCCTGGAGGATTTGCTCAAGCCGCTGGTATCCCTCGGCCATACTGGTTGATTCTTCCTTAAGCTGGCTGAGGAAGGCCTCCAGCGGCTTATGCAGCGCAATGGCTTCGTCCACCTCGGCGCTGGAGCCGGCCCGGTAGGCGCCGAGGCGGATCAATTCCTCCATGTCGGCATAAGTCGCCATAACCTGTTTGGCGCGGTTGATGGCCGGCAAGTGGGCTGGGTCGGCCGCCCGCGGCATGGTGCGCGAGATTGATTTGAGGACATTGATCGCCGGATAGCGCCCGCGCTCGGCGATAGCGCGCTCCATGACGATATGGCCGTCGAGGATGCCGCGCACGGCGTCCGCGACTGGCTCATTGTGGTCGTCGCCGTCGACCAGCACGCTGAAGATGCCAGTGATGGTGCCCTGGTCGGTGCCGGGCCCGGCGCGCTCGAGCAGGCGCGGCAATTCGGTGAAAACGGTCGGTGTGTAGCCCTTGGCGGTCGGCGGCTCGCCGGCGGAGAGCCCGATCTCGCGCTGCGCCATGGCGAAGCGGGTGACCGAATCCATCAGCACCAGCACGTCCTTGTGCAGGTCGCGGAAACACTCGCCGATGGCGAGCGTGAGATAGGCGGCCTGGCGGCGCATCAGCGCCGGTTCGTCCGAGGTCGAGACCACCACCACGGAACGCGCGAGGCCCGCGGGCCCGAGGTCGTCCTGCAAGAATTCCTGCACCTCGCGGCCGCGTTCGCCGACCAGGCCGATCACCGAAACGTCGGCCGACACGTTGCGGGCGAGCATGGACAGCAGCACCGACTTGCCGACGCCGCTACCCGAAAAGATGCCCATGCGCTGGCCGCGGCACACTGTGAGGAACGTGTTGAGCGCCCGCACGCCGAGATCGAGCGGCTCGCCGACCCGCATGCGGGCATGCGCCGGCGGCGGCGACGAGCGGAACGGATATGGCGCAGGCCCCGGCGGCAACGGTCCGAGTCCGTCGATCGGCTCGCCCATGGCGTTGACCACGCGGCCGAGCCAGCGCTCCGACGGGCGGACGGAGCCGGCGGCGGTAGCGACCACGGCGCGGCAGCCGCGCCGCACCCCGTCGAGCGCGGCGAACGGCATGGCCAGCGCCCGGCCGCCGGAAAATCCTACCACCTCGCAGGGAATGGCCGGCCCGCTGCCGGTTTCGACAGACAGCCGCGCACCGACCGACATGGCGTGGATCGGCCCGGCAACTTCCACCATCAGCCCGCGCACGCCGACCACGCGCCCGTAGGTCTCGGCGCTATCGAGATCGACGATCTGTTCGGCGAGGGCTTTCATCTTGCGCCCCTGCCGGTCGGGGGCGAGCCCGGATTAACGATGTGGGTGTTAACGCCCCGGCGCCCGCATTCATGCGGCCTTAGGCTTACCGGCGTTTTCCGGATTTTAACCGAGTGTTTACCCGCGTCGTTAATCATTGGGTCATCGTCCGTGGGACTTAAGGCTGCGTTTCGCCCGGCCTGGACGAAAGGGGCGAGTCGGTAGAGTCGGTTAGGCCCGACTCTTAAACCGGGACATGAAACGGTACGTGGCCAAAAAACCACTCTCCGGCAACATCTTACGCCGATTCGGGTCATTCTGCCTACGGCGCGCTTGCAAGAGAGAATCAGGTTTTGTTAACCATGTCCGCATAGTGTCGAATCAGTTTGTCCCACAGCGTTTTTCTGCCTCGCCGCCTTTGCGGCGCTGACAAAAGGCCCGGTTGCGGCGACAAGGGGACTTTAAATGCGCGTTTTGCTCATTGAAGACGACAGCGCGACCGCTCAGTCGATCGAGCTGATGCTCAAATCCGAGAGCTTCAACGTCTACACGACGGACCTCGGCGAAGAAGGGGTCGATCTCGGCAAACTCTACGACTACGACATCATCCTGCTCGACCTGAACCTCCCCGACATGTCGGGTTTTGAGGTTTTGCGCTCGCTGCGGGTCTCCAAGGTCAAAACGCCGATCCTGATCCTCTCAGGCCTTGCCGGCATCGAGGACAAGGTCAAGGGTCTCGGCTTCGGCGCCGACGACTACATGACCAAGCCGTTCCACAAGGACGAGCTGATCGCGCGCATCCACGCCATCGTGCGTCGCTCCAAGGGCCATGCGCAGTCGGTCATCAACACCGGTGACCTCGTCGTCAACCTTGACACCAAGACGGTCGAAGTCGGCGGCCAGCGCGTGCACCTTACCGGCAAAGAATATCAGATGCTCGAGCTACTCTCGCTGCGCAAAGGCACGACGCTCACCAAGGAGATGTTCCTCAACCATCTCTACGGCGGCATGGACGAGCCGGAGCTCAAGATCATCGACGTCTTCATCTGCAAGCTGCGCAAGAAGCTCGCCAATGCCTCCTCGGGCAAGAACTACATCGAGACGGTGTGGGGCCGCGGCTACGTGCTGCGCGAGCCGACCGACATGGACGAGCGCATTCCCGCTTAAGCTCCACCCTTTCCAACACTCTCCATAAACTCAAAACCCCGGGCGATGAGCCCGGGGTTTTTTCGTGGGGATCAGATTTTCTTCTTTTTGCTAGCGGCCTTCTTTTTCTTCCTTTTCTTGCTCTTGCCAGGCGCCCTTTTGGGCGGTTTCTTGCGCGCGCTTGGCTTCACCTCGCTCTTTTTATTATTGGAGCTCGCCGATTTTGTTCTGCCCGGCGTGCTGGCGCCGCTTTTTGCGCTGGATGCGGCGGGCGCAGCGCTCGCCTTTGGCGCCGGGCCGCTGGCGCCGCCGGCCGACGCCGACAGCCAGAAGCGCAGCTCCGGCGATTTTTCGTCCGGGCCGACGATATAACGCTCCTGCCACTTGTCATCTTCCGCCAGCGACTTGCCGAAAATATCCGGATGCAGCTTGAGCCAATAGCGCCAGGCATAGTGGTCGTAGATATCGAGCACGTGGCAAGCATAGGCCTCGGCCAATTTGCGATGGCCCCGCACGATCACCATGTTCTCGTCGTTGTTGTGCGAGGCGCGGAAGCCGAGATTGTGCGAGCCGGTGATGACCGTGCAGTTGTCACTGAACGGATCGATCACCACGATCTTGTTGTGAATGATGGCGAAGCCATATTTGGCAAGTTCGCTTTCCCAATCGCCGAAGGTATCCTTGGCGGTGACCGCGCCGGCGGGAACCGCGCGGAAATCGATCGGCGCGGTCGCGGCGCCCTTCTTCTTCGGCTTGCCGGGTTCGCCGACGACGGTAACGCCTGCGGGCCGCTCGTGCTGGTCGGTCTCGCCGCCCTGGTGCAGGGCCTCTGAGAACTTGCTGGCACGCTGCGAGCTGGTGAGCGCGCCACGCACGAACAGGTCGGGATTTTTCGCCAGCGCCCGGCCGGCGGCGTCGAGGATCGAATTGTTGCCGGGATCGAAGGCGAGGAACAGCACCGCCTGTTTGGCGCCCGCGATCAGCTCGAACACGCGGCTCATGTCGTTCGGCGTTTCCTTGGGCGGGCTTGCCAGCACATGATTCGTGTTGGGCGAGAACATCGGCTCAACGGTGACCCCGCCGCCGAGATCGATCGGCTTGCTGATCGACGAATCGTTGTTGTTGTGGTCCCAGGCGCGCTGCTTGGGCGACTGCAATTTCTTCTGGTCGCCGCCGGCGGCGTCAACGTCGGCCTTAAGCGTGTTCCAGTAGGCGATATAGCGCTCGGCCACAGCGGGCGACTCGATCACCAGCGCGTTGTTAGTCTGCGTGCACAGCCCAGTGCTGGTCCAGTTGGTCGAGCCCGACAACACCATCGTAGGCTTGCCGTTCTCACTCAGCACCATGAACTTGTTGTGCGGGATGTCGCCCTTGCGGAGGATGCAGTCGATCACATTGACCTCCGCCGCCTTCAGATTGGCGCGGTTCTCGGAATCCGAGTCCTCGATCGTCTTCTTGTTCGAGTCAACCGATTGCTCGTTGCCCAGGATCACCGTGCGGCTTTTCGGATTGCCGTGGTCGGTGGCTTGCAGCCGGACTTCCAGACCCTTGGGATCGTTGAGCTCGTAGAGCGCGCCATTGACCGTGCCGTTACCGGCATCTGCACGCTCGAGCAGTGCGGTCACGCCTTCGTAAAGCTGTCCCATCAGCCGGATGCGGATCGGGTCCCGCGGATCCATGATGTGCGGGGTCAGCGCGTCGATGCTCGGCTTGTCGTTGAGCGCGTGGCTCAGCGCCTGCGTCGCCACGATGCCGCGATTGAAATAGGCGCTGAAGAACGGCGGCCGTTTCTCGGTCAGCGTCACGCCGTTGCTGGTGAGCGGCGCGATGCCGCGAGCGGCTTGAGCGTGCCGCCCGGCGTGTCGCCCATGGGCACGATGCGGTATTTGTAGGTGCCGCCGCGCTTGGCATAGAGGTCCTTCCACCAGAGCTTCTGGATCGGCGCATCTTCCGTGGTGCGCGGCACGTGCGGCGGCTGGTTGGCGAAGCGCGCCAGCGCCGGCAACGGCGTCTCCTTGCCGGCGGCGTCGATTTGAATGACCGCGAAGCCAAGACAACCGTCGAGATGGCGGTCAAAGGTCCAGGCCACAAGCGCGATATCATTGTTGGAAAACGCGATCGCTGGCATCGGCTCCCCCTACTTTGCGCTTTTTTATCGTCACCTTGCCGGCAATCTATCAGGTTGCGTGGTTTCTGTCTCACCTCCTATGCGAGTGACAGATTTGTGTCACAGGCTAGAATCCGGCGCATCGGCAACCCGTGCGGGACGGCATCACGACGTTATGGGCGCGCGCGATGCACCCTGCCCCTGCGACGCATGCTTGCCGCGCGCCGTCAGGGCATACGGGCGCCTTCGAGATGGAATTTCAAGATGACGCCGCGACGCCAGCAGCATTACGAACCACGGCGTAATCGAGCGCGCGACAGGCGTACTAGGTGAGCATCAATCCGACGTTCACGTGCGTCCTGGAGGGTGTATCGGCTTCGCGAAGTGATGCGATCAAGCTGCTGAGGGACTCAGCGCCTTAAGCCTTCATCGCGAACTTGAGCACGTTGCCCGCGGGCGCGGGTTTCGCCGCCGCGATGTGCGGCACATAGAGGCCGCGCCGGTCGGGCATCGGCTTGAACGCCTCGGTCAGGCCGACCACCGTTTCGGCGGCGCCCAAAATCAGATAGCCGTCCTGCGGCATCTGGCGCGCGATCCGGTTGAGCACGCCGATCTTGGTTTCCTGGTCGAAATAGATCAGCACGTTGCGGCAGAATACAACGTCGAAAATGCCGAGGCTGGAGAAATCATTGAGCAGATTGAGCGGGCGGAACTGCACCGTGCCGCGGATTTCGGGCGCGATCTGCCAAGACTCGCCGACCTGGCTGAAGAATTTCACCAGGCTCTGGATCGGCAGCCCGCGCTGCACCTCGAACTGGTTGTAGATGCCGGCCTTGGCCTTCGCCAGCACCTCGTTGGAAATGTCGGTGGCGAAGATTTCCACCTTCCGGCCGGCGAGCGAGGGCCCGATGCCCTTCAAAGCCATCGCCAGCGAATAGGGCTCCTGGCCGGTGGCGCAGGCGGTGCACCAAATGCGGATGCGCTTCTCGCGCGCGCGCGCGACCATGAGCGCCGGCATCATGGTGTCGCAGAAATGCTCGAACGGAATCTTGTCGCGGAAGAAGAAGGACTCGTTGGTGGTCATCGCCTCGACCACCTCGACGCTGAGCGGCGCGGTGGCGGCGGTTTTCAGCTTGCTGACCAGTTCGGCGAGGTTGCTCAAGCCGTGCTTGCGCGCGACCGGCAGCAGGCGGCTTTCGGCGAGGTATTGCTTCTCGGCTGAGAGCACCAGGCCGGAACGCTGGCGCAACAGTTGGCGCAGATAGTCGAAATCTTGCGGAGTCATGCGCGCTCTCCCGCGAACAAGCGCACGAGCCGGGGGGCGATTTCGATAAGCGGCAGCACTGCCGAACAGACGCCGGCATGCGCCACTTGCCCGGGCATGCCCCACACCACGCTCGAGGCCTCGTCCTGCGCCAGAACACTGCCGCCAGCGGCGACGATCGTCTGCGCGCCGCGCAGACCGTCCGAGCCCATGCCGGTAAGCACCAAGGCAAGCACCTTCGAGCCCCAGACCTCGGCGGCCGTCGAAAACAGCGGGTCGACGGCCGGCTTGCAGAAGTTCACCAGCGGGCCGTCGTCGATCACGATGACGGCCATGCCGTCGCGGCCCCTGACCGACATGTGCCGGCCGCCGGGGGCAAGGTAAATGGTTCCGACATTGATCTCCTCGCCATCCTGCGCCTCGCGCACCGGACGGTTGGCGGTGCGGGCGAGATGCTCGGCCATGATTGTGGTGAAGGTTGGCGGCATGTGCTGGGTGATGAGCACCGGGGCCCGATCGAGCACGCCGCCAATCTGGGTGACAATCGCGTTGAGCGCCTGCGGGCCGCCGGTCGAGGAACCGATCACCAGCACGCGCGGCGGCGTCGCCGGCATCGCCCGCAGCGTGATCGGTCGATCGGCGCCCGGGCGCGGCTTGTAGCGTGGCGCGAGGGGCGGTTCGACGCCCTGCAAGGGCAGGAGGCCGGGCCGAAACCGTCTGGCGCGCAGACCTAAATTGCGGATTTTTTCGATCAGCTCGCGGCGGAACGTTGGCGAGCCGGTGACTTCGCGATTGGTGGCCGGCTTCGGAATATAGTCGGCGGCGCCGAGCGACAGCGCCCGCAAGCTGATCTCGGCGTTGCGCCGCGTCAGCGTCGAGGCCATGATGATGACCAGATCGCGCCGCTTTTCCAGGAGCAGCGGCAAGGCGGCGATGCCGTCGAGTTCCGGCATGTCGACGTCAAGCACCACCACGTCGGGATCGGCGCGCTCGACCTGGTTCACCGCGTCGCGGCCGGTGCGCAGCGAGGCGACCACTTCGAGGTCCGGCTCGGCTTCTACCCAGCGCGCGAACAGGCCGCGGACGACGACGGCGTCGTCCACGATCATCACACGGATACGCCGTTCAACTGTACTGCTGCTCGATGATGGGGCCACGATTACGTTCATTGCTTTTGACGCCTCAACTTACCTGTTACCGCCGTCACGGCGGCAGTCAGATCAGCCCGACTTCCTGGAATTTCGCTTCCACGATCTCCTTGTCGAAAGGTTTCATGATGTATTCGTTGGCGCCGGCATGCAGCGCGCGCGCGATATGCGCGACGTCGTTCTCGGTGGTGCAGAACACCACCTTAGGCGCGTCGCCTCCGGGCAGCTTGCGCAGCATGCGCAGAAACTCGTAACCGTCCATCTTCGGCATGTTCCAGTCGAGCAGGATCGCATCGGGCAATTGGCGCTTGCAGGCATCGAGCGCCTGCTCGCCGTCCTCGGCTTCCAAGATATCGAATTCGAGCCCCTCGAGAATTCGTCGCGCCACCTTTCGAATGACGCTCGAGTCGTCAACGATCAAACACGTTTTCATCGCACACCCTCGTTAATCCCGTTACAATGATTTAAGACACATTCCTGTTCGCTATTTGCATCAAGCCGCGATCGCGTTCGTGCCGATATCGAGGACTCGGTCGACATCGACGACGATGAGTAGTTGTCCGTCCAAGCGGTAAATGCCGGCCGACACGCGTGCCAGCCGTTCATCCAGATTGATCGGATTGGGCTCGCGCGCGGCGTCTTCGAGCTTGAGCACCTCGCCCACGCTGTCGATCAGCAGGCCGTAGGATTCGGCCCGCGATTCGACACCGATCGCCATGGTGACTTGGCCGCTCTCGCGCTGGCCGAGCCCGAAGCGGCGGCGCAGATCGATCAGCGTTACGATACGGCCGCGCAGATTGAGCACGCCGGCAATTTCCGGCGGCGCCAGCGGAACCCGCGTCAGCCGCTCCGGAATAAAGACGTCCTGCACGCGCACGATCGGCAGCCCAAACAACTGGCCGCCGATCATGGCGGTGACGTATTCGGTAAAATCTTGCTGGGTGTTTTCTGCGTTCATGGTTTGCTCGTCACGCCGCACGGCCGACGTCGGCCTGCTCCTTGAGGGCGGCGATCAGCCCTTGCCGGTCGAATTTAGCGACGTAATCGTGGAACCCGACCTGACGGCCACGCTCGACCGCTTCGGCCGACACGACGGAGGACAGCGCGATCACCGGAAGATCGGCGGTGCGCGGATCGCCGCGCAGGCGTTCTGCAAATTCGAAGCCGTTCATCTCGGGCATTTCAATATCGGTGACGACCACATCGAAGGCGCGCCCGTCCTTGAGCATAGCCAGGGCCTCGGGCGCGGACGCGGCGGTCGTCACTTCATAGCCGACCGCCTGCAGCACCGGCGCCAGCATGTTGCGGAAGAACGGGGAATCGTCGATCAGCAGCAGCGAGCGCGGCGCGGCACGCTTGGCCTGATCCTTCTTGCGGAACCAATCCTCGAAGGCCAGCGGCAGGAAGTGGCCAACGTCGATGATTTCGGTGGCCTGTCCCTTGATAATGGCGGAGCCGAGTACGCCGGAATTGTCGCTGCCCACCTGAATGTCGAGACGGTCCTCGACGATGTCGATGATCTCGTCGACCACCAGCGCCATCGAGCGCGCGCCGTCCGAGAACACCAGCAGCGGCTGGGCGCCCTCGCCTTTCACGCGCACGTTGTCGTTCATGCTCACCAGCGGCATCAACTGGCCGCGGTACTGCACCATGTGGCGGCCGTTCGACAGCTCGATCTTGCGGGCGTCGATTTCCTCGAGCCGTGTGATCAACGAGAGCGGCACCGCCTTGGGCTGGGTCGAGCCGGCGCGGAACACCAGCAGCGAAGTCGTATTTTCGTCGGCGGCGGCGTGGTGGATCTCGGTGGCTTTATTGGCATCCGCCTGCGAATCGATGACGCTGCCGAGCGACTGCGCGACGCCGTTCGGATCGACGATCATGATTACCGAGCCGTCGCCAAGAATGGTGTTGCCGGACAACATCGGGATGTGGCGCAACTTGCTGGACAGCGGCTTCACCACGATTTCCTCGGTGTGGAACACGCTGTCCACGACCAGGCCGAAGCTCTGGCTGCCGACCTGCGTGACCACGATGAACCCACTCTCGACATCGCCCTCGGTCTCGATGCCGAGCAGTTTGCTCAAGCGCGCTAGCGGCAGCAGCTTGTCGCGCAGGCGCAGCACCGCGGTGTCCTTGATGCGCTCGACACGGTGTTCGCTGCCGGCGCGCACCCGCACCAGCTCGACCACGGAAATTTGCGGGATCGCGAAACGGTCGCCGCCGGCCGTGACGATCAAGGCCGCGATGATCGCGAGCGTGAGCGGGATCTTGATGGTGAAACTCAGTCCGACGCCGGCGACCGATTTGACGTCGATGGTGCCGCCGATCTGATCGATATTGTTGCGCACCACGTCCATGCCGACGCCGCGGCCGGACACGCTGGTGATCTTGGCGGCGGTGGAAAAGCCGGGCGCGAAGATGAACTTGTGAATTTGCGCTTCGGTCAGTTTTTCGACGTCGGCTTCGGAGACCAGACCCTGGGCCACGGCCTTGGCCTTGATGCGGTCTGTGTCGAGCCCGCGGCCGTCGTCGGCGATCTGAATAACGATTTGGCCGCCTTCGTGATAGGCCGACAGCCGGATACGACCGTGCGCGGGCTTGCCGGCCGCGCGCCGCTGCGTCGGCGTTTCCAGACCGTGGTCGGCCGAATTGCGCACCATATGGGTGAGCGGATCCTTGATCAGATCGAGCACCTGGCGGTCGAGTTCGGTCTCGGCGCCTTGCATTTCCAGATCGATCTGCTTGCCGAGTTCGTTGGAGAGATCGCGCACGATGCGCGGCAGCTTCTGCCAGGCATTGCCGATCGGCTGCATGCGCGTCTTCATGACTCCTTCCTGCAGTTCGGCGGTAACGCTGGACAGCCGTTGCAACGGCGCCTTGAATTCCGAATCCTCGTGGCGGCGCACGATCTCGAGCAGTTGATTGCGCGTGAGCACGAGTTCCGACACCATCGTCATAAGGTGTTCGAGCGTGTCGACGGTGACACGGATCGACTGGTTGGCGGCCTTCGCGCTCTCGTCGTCCTTGGCTGAATCAGCTGCGGATTTGGCGGCTTTCGCGGCGGATGGATCGACTGGCGTCTCTCGGAACGCGCGCTCGAGATCGTCGAGCGAATCCTCGCCCGGCCGCAACGGCCGTTCAAGCACCTGCGGCGTGAGCGTTCCGACCGCGTATGCCGGCGGCGCGGGTGCGGCCAGCGGCACGAGCTGCTCGACCATTCGCTCCAGATCGGAAATCAGGTCCTTGTCGGTACCCTCAGGTTCGCGCTGCTCGCGTTCGAGCGATTCCAGAATCTGCTTGATGCGGTCGATGGTGGCGAGAATGAGCGTGACGGCTTCGCTGGTCGCCTTCTGGCCGTCGCGAAACTTGCCCATCAGCGTCTCGGCGGCATGCGCGAGCGCTTCCAGCCGCGGCAAGCCGAGGAAGCCGCAGGTGCCCTTGATGGTGTGCACGAGGCGGAAGACGTTACCGAGGATCTTGGCGTTGTTGGGATCCTGCTCGAAACGCACGAGCTCGACGTCGACGACGTCGAGACTCTCGTTCGTCTCGGTCACGAATTCCCGCAGCAGGTCGTCCATGAAAAACGCCTTACATCGACAGGCAAGAGCCCGTCCTTCGCTCTCCGTCAGGAGCGCGGCCAGTGTGTCGGTGAAGCGTTTAATTTTGGTTGCGGTATTGCGGAACGGTCGCGCGATTTAACGTTTCATTAACCGCGGGGACGAACGCGTCACTGCGCGCTTACCGCAACCGCCTCGCCTTCCATGACCATGGCGACTTTGACGCCCGCGGCCTGCGCCAGCAAGTTCGCATAGAACGGCTGGATACGATGGGCGTCGAGCGGCGTGTCGCCGCTCTCGCCCGCCAGCAGCGCCGCCACCGCGGTCGGCACCTTGGCATTGACCCCCGCCGCGCTCACCTTGAAGCCCATGGTTTCCCCCGCCCCGATCGGATCGACCCTGAGCTGGCCGCCGCGCGGGATGGTCTGGCCGGCGATCAGCAGCAGATTGAGCAGCAACTTGACCCGGTTCTTCGGCAACAGGACGCGCGGCAGATTCCAGGCGAGCTTGGTCTTGTCGTCCTCGAAAAAGCCGCGCGAGATGGTCTCGGCGTCCCCGAGATCGATCTGGGCACCGGCGGAGCCGGCCGCGCCGAAGGCGATGCGGCAGAACTGCAGCTTGGCGGAAGCGTTGCCGGCGCTCCGCTTGATCAGATCGAGCGCGAAGGTTTTGGTCTCCTCATCCTTTTCCTCGGCCAGCACTTCCAGCCCGTTGACGATGGCACCGACCGGGCTGATCAGGTCATGGCAGACGCGTGAGCACAGCAAGGCCGCAAGATCGAGCGCTTCGATGGGCGTTCCGGACATGGACGGGTCTCCGCGGGGCGTACAGGGTGCCAAAAACCAGCGAATCGCTTAAGGCGCCAGCTTGCGGGCGTGATACACCGCAGCGCCGCGACCGCCAAGGACTGGCGAGAAGGATCGTGCAAGCCGTGACCGCTGGAATCACCCCGCAACAGGCCGGACAACATCTGGACGCGCTGACCGAGATCGTCTCGCGCGCGGCCGCGGCGACGCTCGCCACGCCGTTTTCGTCGATCGAACGGCACATCAAGAACGACCTCTCGCCGGTAACCGCCGCCGACGTGGCGTCGGAGGCCGTCATTGTGGACGGCGTCTCCCGGCTGTTGCCCGGCATAACGGTGATCGCCGAGGAAAGCGTCGGACGCACGGTAGATGCGAGCCTCGAGCCGAGCTTCGTTATCGTCGATCCGCTCGACGGCACCAAGGAATTCCTCGCCGGGCGCGACGAATTCACCGTCAACGTCGCCATCGTAACGAACGGCGTTCCGATCGCCGGCATCGTCGCCGCACCGGCGCAAGGACTGCTGTGGCGCGCCGTCGTCGGCGGCAAGGCCGAAAGGCTGAGGCTGCGCTTCGGCGCCAGTCCGGCCGAGGCCTATGACCGCAACGTCATCCGCGCGCGGCCGGCGCCCGACCGCCTCGTTGTGGCGACCTCGCGCAGCCATCTCGACGAGGCGACCGAAGAGTTCCTAGCGCGGCTGCCGGTGGCCAAGCGCTTCCTTTGCGGTTCGGCGGTCAAATTCTGTTACGTCGCGCAGGGCGAGGCCGACGTCTATCCGCGGCTGTCGCCAACGCACGAATGGGATATCGCGGCCGGCTGCGCGATCCTGGCGGCCGCCGGCGGCACGGTGACCGCGCCCGACGGTGGCACACTCCAATTCGGACGCAGGACGGAGAAATTCCTGGTCCGCGGCTTCATCGCCTGGGGCGATCCGGCCAAGGCCGCAGCCACGCCCAACCCTTGACGCCCGACCGAGCGGTTCAGCGGTCGATGGTGCGCACGACCGCCGGCCACCTGCGCGCGGCGCGATCTAGGATGGCGCGGGGTTCGGCCAGGAAGGCCGCCCGCGCCTCGGCGTCATAAAAGAGATAAAGCCGTTCGGCGATCACCACCCAGAACAGGGGGTGACCCTCCACCGAAACACCGCGGGCGATCGCCACCGGGTCGTAACCGCCGAAGCGCGGCGTATAGACCTCCGGATGGGCGGCAAAGGCCGCCCGGTTGCCCACGTTTTGAAAGCGCCAGATCACGCCATCGAGGCGCAATTCTATATCCGGGCTGCCGATTTTCGGTTTGGCGTCCGAGAAATAGGCCACCGGGTCGAACCCGCTGATGGCGAGCCCCGTCAGGGCGTTGACCACGATCGGATCGCTGGAGGTGGCCGCAATCGCAGGGGACGTGAAAATGGCGGCAAAAATACCAATTCCGAGCGCCAGCCCCAAGGCCAACGGCGACTTCCGTTGTTGCCGTGCTGCAGTCATAGTTCTCGACGATCTTTGAACGATTCGGGGCAGGTGCTGTCGCGGCCACATTACGGTCACCGGCGTAAGCAACTGGTTATGTAGGGCTGGAACCTTTCTGTTCAATGGAGCATTCGATGCGCGTGACCTTGCGGCTTGCGGCCCTCACGTTATGTCTCGTCGTCTTTGGCGCGGATCTCGCGGCCGCCCAAAGTCAGCCAGCTCCGCCAACGCCGCAAAGGCGAGATACGTTCAAGCCCGACGAGATCATCCGCGAAGGGCATAAGTTTTTCGGCACGGTATCGCGTGGCTTGGCGCAGGTGGTGCAGGAGGCGGTCAGCCGCTGGGGCGAACCCAACGGCTACGTGCTCGGGCAAGAAGGCAGCGGCGCCTTCGTTGTCGGCCTGCGCTTCGGCGACGGCAAGCTCTACACCAAGAATGCCGGCGACCGGCGCGTGTTCTGGGAAGGGCCTTCGGTCGGCTTCGACTATGGCGGCGAAGGCGCCCGCACCATGATGCTGGTCTATAGCCTGCCCGCCACCGACGCGATCTATCAGCGCTTCGCCGGCATCGACGGCTCGGCCTATTTCATCGGCGGCTTTGGCATGACCGCGCTCGCCAACGGCCATATCATCGTCGTGCCGATCCGTTCCGGCGTGGGTCTGCGGCTCGGCGCCAATATCGGTTACCTCAAATTTACGCCACGGGCGACCTGGAACCCGTTCTGAGGCGCCGGCGCCTTTATTAATGTAGAAAACAACAGACCCGGGACGCGAGGCCCGGGTTCGGGTTAATGTTGGGTTGTGCCGGGGTGAGTGGGAGGCGTCGTTCATGATCGAACCGATCATGTATTTCGGGATCGGGTTTCTGGTCGCGGCCCTGTTCGGGCTCGTCGTCATCCCCCTTGTCCATGGCCGCGCAGTGCGCCTGACCATGCGCCGCTTAGAGGCCGCGACGCCGCTGTCGATGGCGGAAATCCATGCCGACAAGGACCAGTTGCGCGCCGAATTCGCCATGTCGACGCGGCGCCTTGAAATGAGCGTCGAGCAGCTCAAGGCCAGGACCACCAGCCAGTTCGCCGAACTCGGCAAGAAGGGCGACGCCATCAACCGGCTCAAGATGGAGCTGGGCGAAAAGACCGCCGCCATATTCGCGCTGGAAGCGCGCGACAAGGCGCTGCGCGATCAGTTGCGCGCCACCGAGGACGAAGTCTCCGCCAAGACCAGCATTATGCACGAGGCCGAACGCACGCTGTCCGACAAAGAAGCCGAACTTGCCAAACTCGTCGGCGCGCTCGACGAGCGTTCGATGCTGGCCGATTCGCAAAAAGCCGAAATCGATACGCTCAAGACCCAGGTCGACGCGCTCAAAGAGCGGCTCACCGACGCCAGCGGCGAACTCAAGGCCGTGGAAGGCCGCCGCGACGCCGAGCAGGTCGCACTCAAAGCCGCCACCCAGGAATTGGCCGAAGAGCGCAATCGTGTCGAAAATCTCAGCCGCCGCGTCGCCGAACTCGAGCAGCAGTTGGTGGCGCAAACCACGGAAGCCGAGATTCTTGGCGAGCGCGCCCAGGACCTGGAAAACCGCCTCGGCGAACAGATGCGGCTGCTCCATCAAAGCGGCTTCGAACTCAATCAGGTGCGTAACGAATTGCTCGCCGCGCGCAAATCCGAAAACGACCTGCGCAGCGCTCTCGCCGAGCTGCACGACCGCGCCGGTGCTGCAATCGAACAGTTCAAGACCGAAAAAGCGCAGCTGCAATCCGACCTCAGCCGCACTACCGACGAGCGCGACCGGCTCGCCCGCGACCTCGGCACCATGAAGCGCGAGGCCGAGGAGAACTGGGCGACCGAGCGGGTGGAAAACAGCTTGCTGCGCGAGCGTATCAACGACGTCGCGGCCGAAGTGGCGCGGCTCGCCTCGACGCTGGAGGGTCCTAATTCGCCGATCGATGCCATCCTGGCGGCGGAAACGGCGCGCGACCGCGACGCCCCGGCAGCCGGCGCCGCATTCGGCGAGGCCGCGTCGACAAATGGCGATCTGGCCGACCGCATCCGCGCGCTGCAGGGCCATGCCTCGCGCGTGCCGCGCGGCGACAAGCCTACGAGCCGCAACTAAATAGCTCTTAGCTTGACACCTCTCGGGGCCGCTCCTTATATCGCCCCGCCGTCACGGACGGGCGCTTAGCTCAGCGGGAGAGCGTTCCCTTCACACGGGAGAGGTCATAGGTTCAATCCCTATAGCGCCCACCATCTAATCCGCTATTTTCACAGACTTTTCTAACTTTCCTATTGCCGTACTCGGCAACTCAAAACAGAACGAAACGCGAAGACGACACTTCGAGTCGTGGAGAATCCGTGGACTTTGTTCACCCGGCGTTCTGTGACAGAACTTGGCAAATGAATGAGAGGCCTAGCTAGGTATTATGGCGCAAGCGCCACAAGAATTTTGAGCGACAATATTTACATTCAATTTTGAAAAATTAGCCTCGGCCTAGAAGGAAGTCCAAGCCGAGGCCAAAGGAGAGCAAAGGGAGGATAGATACCTTTGCCATTCTAATAGCCTACGACTTCCTGCAAGATCAGCAATGGCTGAAACGCATGTCATATCTGCGCTGCGCGCCAAGCGCGTCGAAGTCAGCGGCTGCATTTATTGAGTTAGCCAAACGGCGCAAAAAGTGGGCCATGGAGCTTCGCCGTCCTGTGAGGAGGCAAGTGGTACCGTCGCGCTTGGTGGTATAGGCTTTAGTGCCTAGAAAACTTTTTAGCGCGTCCCGTGACCTAAGACCGCCTTTGATGCATTTTCGCAACGGTCGAGATGTCGGGCAGCCATCAGTGAAGGAGGATCCCGTGTATGCCGCTATTCGTCAGGGCAAGGCAAAGGCTGGCATGGCCGAAGAACTTACCCGCAGGATCAAAGAGGGCGCCATTCCGATCATCAGTGATGTACCGGGTTTCATGGGCTACTACGTGGTCTATGCGCCAGATGACACCGTGACGGCGATCAGTATTTTCAACGATTACGCGGGAGCCGAAGAGTCAAACAAACGTGCGCTCACGTGGATCGAGCAAAATCTTGCGCCCCTGCTCACCGGGCCAGCCACAGCGTTGGCCGGGCCGGTAATCGTACACACATTGGCGTAGCGAGAAATGCTGAGGGACTTATCAAGGTCGCCGCGAAGCCAGTAAGGCTTTGGAGAAGATCGCCTACCAGCCCGAACCCCACTGGTGAAGGGCATATATGTGGTAGAGGCCGAGGTGCGCTCATAACGGTCTGGTTGGAGGTTCGAGTCCTCCCGGGCCCACTTTTTGTAGTGTACACCACAAACCCTTTGCCTGCCTAAACTGATCGACCTCGTGCTGAACCGGAAGATCAATCCCGAGAATGTCTTCGATCAGACGATTTCGCTTTGTCGGATCGTCCGCGCGCTGACTTCCAATGGGCGGGTGTCGTCCCCTCCCATGTCCGGAAAGCCCGATAAAAGGAATTCGCATCCTCGTAGCCAAGCAAGTATGTCACCTCCTCGATATCTATCTCCGACCGAGTGAGGTACTCGCGCGCCAGTTCTTTCCGTGCTTCCAGAAGCAACTCCCGAAAACTTGCGCCGTCATCGACAATTCGCCGCTGCAAGGTCCGATCGCTCAGCCCGAGTTCGCGCGCTACAGCAGATATCTCCGGGCGGCTTCCGGCAAGCAGGCGTTTAAGAATCCATTTTACCTGCTCACTGATCGAACTTTGCGACCGGCGCTCTTCAAGTGCGCTGACGAGTTGCGGATTTAACATTTCGACCAACTCGGCGTTATAGGTCGCAAATGGCCGGTCGAGATCGCCCGCGTGCAGGACGAGCATATTCCGGCGTGCTTTGAACTTGATTGGGCAGTTGAAATAAGCTTCGTGGACCCCGGAATTTTCCGCGCTGCGTTTCAGTTCCACCCGCTTCGCTTTTATGGGATGCCCCGTGCCGCGGCGACCAAGTTCAACGAACGACGCAAAGGCAGCGTCCGTCAACAGGGGCGGCGTTTCCTCTTGCGCGTGTAGCCAAACGGGCTCGATCGTGCATTCGTCCTTGCTCATCTTAATTTGCAATTCCTCGGGTGAGCACAGTTGCTTGAAACGAGCAAGGCGGGTCAGCGCATCCCGATAGTCGCGGGCGTAGAAAGCCGCCATGGTTGATGGCGGTCGATCTCCGACGTCAATCTGAGTCGCAATTTTCAGGCCCGCGGCGGGATCGGAGGAAAGCTCGCCTACGGCACGCCAAAGTGCGAAGAACTGTGCGGTCGTCACCAGATTCTTCTGGCCATCGTAAACTGTCGCTGGCACCCGGGCTTGGCTTAACACGGCGGCGGGCGTGAGCCCGATCTTGGCGAGCCCTATCCAAAAGGCGTTCGCGGCTTTGAAACGGTCTGGTACGTGGACTGTCATCTTGTTTCGCAATCTGCCATCGCTTTTCAGGATTCCTCCGCTAGGTAATTATCGCTTTGGGTTCCAGATATTCCTCCAGCCCGAAGACCCCACCTTCCCGACCAATTCCCGATTGTTTGAACCCTCCGAAGGGAGCAAACGGATCGTGACTTACTGTATTGATAAGGACCCGCCCGGCGGCAATTTTTCGCGCCACACGGTTCGCCCGTTCCAGGTCTGTCGAACTGATGTAGGCGATAAGCCCGAATTCCGTATCATTGGCCATTTTAACGGCTTCGGCCTCCGTCTTGTATGTTAGTATTGACAGGACTGGTCCGAAGATTTCTTCCTTTGCGATGCGCATGTCGCGTGTGACATTGGCGAATACGGAGGGCTTCACGAAATTCCCGCTCTCCAGTCCGGCAGGATGACCTTCCCCGCCGATAACAAGCTCCGCACCTTCCTCGATGCCGGATTTGATGTACTCCTGAACTCTCGTGTACTGCTTTGCGCTGGCCAATGGGCCGAGGACGACATCCTTGTTCCTCGGGTCGCCCATTTTGATTTGCTCGACGGCCGCTTTGGCCAATCTCTTCACTTCGTCGAGTTGGTGTTCCGGCACGATAAGACGCGAAGCCGCGATGCAGGCTTGACCATTATTCAGGTAACAGGCGCCAACTGCCATCGGAATAGCAGTGGCGAAATCGGCGTCGTCCAGAATGACGTTCGGCGACTTGCCCCCAAGCTCAAGCGTGAAGCGCTTCATTGTATCGAGGGAGTTCTTCGCCACCAGCTTTCCGATCTGCGTCGAACCAGTGAAGGCGATCTTCTGAATGTCGGAACTTCTCGTTAATTCCGTCCCGACGACCTCACCGAGACCCGTCACGAAATTGATAACACCAGGCGGCAAACCGGCTTCATGAAAGGCCTCCATCAGCACTTCCGTTTGCATCGCGCTCATTTCGCTGGGCTTGATGACGACCGTGCATCCCGCAGCGATTGCCGGTGCCACCTTGATCGCGATTGAGCCGGCGCTCGAATTCCACGGCGTAAATATGCCCACGACGCCTACCGGCTCCAGCAGGACTCTGGATTTTCCGACGGTTTTGACGAGATCGAAGCTGCTGAGGACTTCCTTGAAGTGCAAGAAAATGTTCGCCGCGAGATTGTTGGAGCCCTTCGCCCGATCTTGCGGGGCGCCGTATTCCATGACGGTGGCATCAATGAGATCATCCATTCGTTTGGCCACTGATTCATGCAATTTCTGCAGACATTCCATCCGGTATTCCTTGCTGCTTTGCGAAAAACCCTTGAACGCCTCGTTCCCGGCAGCAATGGCATTTTGCGTGTCTATTTCGTCTGCCATGGTGACCTTGCCGATCACCGTGTTGTTGGTCGGGTTCACTAGGTCCACGATTTGGGTTCCATGGGGAGTGACGAACTGGCCGTTGATGTAGGCGCGATCAAAAGCCCTCGCCGGATTCGCAGCTTTGTACCCTGTCATTTTGTGTCTCCTTACAATGAGGTTCAGCCATCTGTACCGGCTCTCGCTGCGCCTCCCAGAATTGCAGCGATAACTTCATTGTCACGTAACAGTGCAGGGTTGTAACTAGCAAAAGACGCCAATCATCTTGCATAATATGCCAAACAGATCGGCGCGCCAAAGAGGTCTTTGATGACGTTTCCCGTTGGTCTACGAACCGAAACTGACGGTGGATATCGCTTGAGCGGGGCTGCAGGACACGGAGATCAGCGACGCCAGATACCGCGCTCGTCATGAAAGGACGCAGGGACTGGCTGGGTAGAAGCCCGGCGATGCAATGGATACGACGTTCAAACGCCTATTTGCTCTTCCCCGGGCGGAGAGGAATTGCCAGAACCCAGTGCCCAGTTTGATCCCTGTTGGTCCACCAATTTCGTGCGTTTCCGTGACGCTTGAAAACAGATCTTCGCGTTTGATTCACACCATTCATTGGCAATCGTTGGTCAATAGGAGTAATTTGTTCACGCGGCGTTCCATGGAAATATTCCGCCATGATCCCTGCGCCGACGTTGATCTGACCAAAGCGCAAAATGAAAGATAAGCCGTCATGGCGAAAATGATCGTGTATCGGTACGCAACCGAAGACTACGCAGACGGTACCATAATCGACAGTCAGCCATATCCGGATTGATGCCAGCTTGATGAAGGCGAGATAGTTGGCTGCAAGCTTGTCATATCGAGTTGCGATGCGCCGACACTGCTTGATTTTGTTGAAGAACCGCTCGACCAAATTACGCGCCCGGTAGAGATATGGGCTGAAGCAGATTGCCTCTTTGCGATTCCGCTTGGGCGGGATGTTTGCCCACGCGCCTTGGTCACTGGCAAGCGTCCTGATCCAGTCGGCATCATAGCCGCGATCCGCCAACAACATTGTTTGTGGGCGCAATTCGCTCAGGAGAACAGAGCAAAGCTGATTGTCATGCGTCTCGCCGGGCGTGAGGCCAATCTGTACCGGCAGGCCATTGGTATCCACGACGGCATGAATTTTGGTCGTCAGCCCGCCACGCGAGCGGCCCATGTTCTGCTGATTATTGCCAGCGATGCAGGCTCCGTGCTGATGCACTCGCACGATGGACGTATCGATCATCTGCACCGCCGCATCATGCATTGCAGCCAATGCATCCATGATCTGGTCCCAGACGCCAGCCCGTCCCCAGCGAACGAAGCGATTGTAGCAAGTCGTATAGGGACCAAACGCCTCCGGCAGATCGCGCCATGGCGCGCCTGACCTCAAGACCCAAAAGATGCCGTTGAGCACGCGCCGGTCATTCACGCGCGGAACGCCGCGCGGCTTGTTTGGCAGGAATGGCTTGATGGCCGTCCATTCATAGTCGGTGAGTTCGTAGCGCATGATTCGAGGCTCCAGTTTGGGAGCTTGAATCACGCGCCGGGCGGCATCATCAACCCGCTACGGCCCGTTGTGACAGATGCCAATACCCAGATTTCACTTCCGCTTTCGGAGGCACAGCGGACATGGCGGGACCTGCTGTTGGTCTCGTCCCGGTCGAAAATGACCTAGGCCGTGTGAAAACTCCGGCGCTCGCCGTGCGGGTAGAAGAATGTTTTAGAAATACTGCGTTCTGGAAACTGTTAATGCTTCAGACATACGGCTGTACGTCATGTTGGAGAACTGTATTTTCTACATTTTCCAAATGTATGAGTTTTCACACAGCCAAGACCCGTAAGCGACATTGCATATGCACGAAGGGGATCGAACGGTAATTCCAGATTTTATTTGATCGGATCAAGAAGGAATAATTTCAACGAGTTCGGCACGTAGGTAACGTGTGGCCGCCCTCCTTGTTTGGGAGGGGGATCGATCTTCGCGATATCCGCCCCAACTAAGAAGATACGACCTGTTTTAGGGTCTATTGCCATCGTTCTCGCGCCAGGAACCGTCTTTATAATGCCGGCGGGAACGAATGTTTGTGCATTCTTCTCCCAGATGGCGCTCAACGTTCCATCCCCATTAGAGCTAAAGATCAGTTTGCGGACCGGATCGAAGGCCGCGCCATCACTGAAACTCCCGATTGGAACCGACGCGATATTGTTGCCATTGTTGGCGTCCAGAACGACAAGGACCTTGTTGGCGCATGTGGAAAATAAACGCCGAGTTTCGGGATCGATCGCTATTCCGTGCGGCTTCATGCATGTCGGCATTGGCCAATGTGCTTCGACCTTGTTGGTTTTGACATCTATTTTTACGATCTCATGTTTTTCAACGCCGTTTATAAACAGCGCGCCTTTACCATCCGCAACTCCAGGCTCCAATCCGGCCCCCACATCAATTGTCGCTATCGACGTATTTGTTTTCGGATCGATGACGGTGATCGAGCCGCTGTCGCCGTTTATGACGTAGATGTTCCCGCTTAATGGCTCTCGAATAATCGCGTCGGCGTCTGTAGCAGTCGGAATTGTTTTTCCGACCTTTAGCGTGTCGAGATTGAATGCAATCGCGACGCCCGCCTTACCATCGTCCGTGTAGCCTTGGTTTGTAGCGGTCGAAATTGCAATTCCATGGGTGCCACCTGGAAACGTGCCAATGTTGCCAATAACTTTGCCATCCTGTTCGTCTACGACGGTCACATGATCTCCGTGGGCGACATATACACGCTTGCCGACCGGATCGAAGACTACAAAATCCCAACGCTCGCCGCTTCCGAGTGCGACGACTTTTGTTATTCGATAGTCCACCGTGGTTTTGGTCGCTGCGTAAGTCGGTGCAATCAAAAGTGTAAGCGGAAGCGCCGCATTCAGTATTGTGCGTCGAATCGTCATTTTCATTTCCAAAACCCTATGGCCAGAGTTTAAGGTCAAAACCGGAAAGAAATTATAATGTCTGCTGAGCCGTATCGTGATGCCGGCCCGCTCGTTGAGGCAGAATCAAGATGCAGCCAACGATGAAAGCCGCGATGACCGCCGATGCAATCGGACGGCTCAAATTTAGGCCGCCATCGCTGACTGGCTTGTCGAGAAAGTCACCAACGGTAGCACCAAGCGGTCGCGTCAGGATGAACGCGGCCCAGAATAGCGTAACCCGCGACACATTCGTCCAGTAATAAGCTGCAGCGACAACCATCAGCGCGGTCATAAATACAAGCGCGCCGCCTTCGTAACCAAGGCCGCCGGTGTCGGCTAGCCAATCGCCAAGTGCCGTGCCGAGTGTTTGCGAAAATGTGATGGCTGCCCAGTAGAACGCTTCCACCTTAGGTGTGCTGACCGTATCGACAGAGATCGTGCCCTTGGACCAAAACCATAGGCCGAGCACCGTTATGAGGCAGACGAACAGCAGCGTCGAGCCGCCAGTGTAGCCGATGCCCAAGGATCGGTCTGCAAAATCGGCCATCGTCGTCCCGAAGGTCGTAGAGGCAACAATTGTCGCCCAGTAAAGGAACGGGCGAAAATTATCCGCGGCGGTCTGCCAGATGACGAGGGCCACCAAGAGCGAAAGAAATATCGCGGTTCCGACGAGATAACCCCAATTTAGCGTCATCGTCACGAAGTCGCCGCCGGTTTCGCCCAATGTCGTTACGGCAATTTTGATGATCCAAAAACCGAGGGTGACCTCGGGCACTTTGCTCAATGTATATTCGACACTTTTATTCATGAATCGGGTTTTCCATTCTCTCGATAGATTAGCAGCGATCGAGAAAAAATCGCGCCAGGTTCCATAAATTCAGAGATGCCGTCCAAATGCGGCGGAGTTTCGGCGCTTGCACGCCTGACCATTTGGCGGACGCCCATTACTTGCGACCGAAATGCGGTAGCGAATAATATAGCATCCACACTACGATATGCTTTATGCTTAGGGGATTGTCCGCCACTACGCTGCTGACGCGATTCTACCGCTCGTTTTTCCGGACAGAGTGCAGCGATTGATGTGGTGGACGACGCCCGCTCCCGGCATCGAGGTGCCATAGAGTGGTTCGTCGAAGACGAAATCACATGAGAGGAGCCGTCCACATGCAGATTACCACGATCGGATTGGATATCGCCAAGAACGTGTTCCAGGTTCACGGCATCGATGCGACCGAGAAGGTCGTCGTCAGAAGACAACTTCGCCGGGGCCAGGTGATAAAGTTCTTCGAAGCTCAGGCGCCGTGCCTCATCGGCATGGAAGCCTGTGCTACGGCACACCATTGGGCGCGTGAACTGACGAAGCTCGGGCATCAAGTTCGGCTGATGCCGGCAAAGGATGTGAAGGCCTACGTCAAGCGCAACAAGAACGATGCCGCCGACGCCGAGGCGATCTGCGAAGCGGTCAGGCGTCCAACCATGCGGTTTGTAGTGGTCAAATCGCCCGAGCAGCAGGGCCGGTTGATGCAGCATCGAGTGCGCGATCTGCTGATGCGGCAACGCACCCAGTTGATCAATGCCTTGCGGGCACATTTGGCCGAGCTCGGCATAGCGGCTGCGCAAGGGCGCGAAGGGGTCAAAGAGTTATTAGCGATCGTCGCCCAGAATGGAGATTCGCGCTTGCCGGTTGATGCCCACGCCAGCCTGATCGTGCTGGCGGCGCAGCTTCAGGCTGTGCAGACGACGATCGGATTGATCGAGAAACGTGTCGTTAGGCAGCATCGCTCGAACGAAGAGAGCAAGCGACTGGAGACCATCCCCGGAATCGGCTTTATCGGGGCTACCGCGATCGCAGCGACCGTCCCGGATCCGAAGGTTTTTCGATCGGGGCGTGATTTTGCGGCCTGGGTCGGGCTCGTGCCGCGGCAAGATTCGACCGGCGGCAAGCAGAAGCTCGGGCCAATCTCGAAACAGGGCGATCGTTACTTGCGTCGCATCCTGGTCGTTGGAGCCTGTTCCGTCTTGCGGCGTGCGCGCCAGCAGCCGGAGAAGTATCCCTGGCTCATACAGCTTCTCGCCCGGCGACCGTTCAAGGTCGTTGCGGTCGCGCTTGCCAACAAGATGGCGCGGGTCGCCTGGGCGTTGCTGGCCAAGGGAGGGACCTACCGAGCGCCTCACCTAATGGCGGCATGACAAGGAACTCGGCAATGAGATGATGAGGTTGGGTTCGTGCGTTCAAGAACTGCAGGGGTGATGACGACATTGATGCGAAACGGTCGAGACCGTCGATCGGGAAAACCCGTGAATGTGCCACGCGAGTATAGAACGCGAGCGATTGTTTGGGACCCGATCAGCGGATTACATCAGGGCCAGCAGCCACAACGGCTGCATTCAAAGGCCGAATACATGGCTGCACCCGAACGCTTCGCTGAAATGCTCGATTTTTCCCTTGCACTGCGGGCGTCGTCCATACATGGCACAAAGCGGACATTCGCTACGTCGCAACAATTCGGTCGCTTTTGGACCAAAGCAGACATTGGTCGTGTTTTAGTTCGCGAAAGTTTGTTGGCTTTTGAGCCCAGAGATGGGGTAATCGGCCGGCAGCTTGTGGATAGCTGAAGATTTTTGGTGCTGCGCTTCAGGCTGATGGTGAAACGAGGTCACCGAGGTAACGGGCCTCAAGCATCAGAAGGAGAAGCGTGAGCCATGGGCTATTCTGCAGGATTGGACGTTTCGGTCAAGGAGACCAGCGTCTGTATTGTGGATGACATGGGCAAGATCGTGCGAGAAGTGAAGGTAGCGAGCGAGCCTGAAGCGCTGCTGCAAGTCTTGAAGAATCCCGCCTACCACTTCAAGCGGATCGGACTGGAAGCCGGACCATTATCGCAATGGCTGTTCAGTGCGCTCGCCGAAGCGGGCTTGCCGGTAATCTGTGTCGAGACGCGGCACATGCGGGCGGTGTTGAAAGCACAAATCAACAAGACCGACCGCAACGATGCACGCGGCATAGCGCAGATGATGCGGGCCGGGATTTACCGCCCGGTACATGTAAAGACGCTGCGCAGTCAGAAATTACGAATGCTGCTGACGCATCGAAAGTTGCTGCAGTCCAAGGCCATCGCTATCGACAATGACCTGCGCGGCACCTTGCGCAACTTCGGCCTCAAGGTCGGGGTGGTCAGGACGGTAAAGTTCGAAGCCCGCATCAGGGAGCTCGTCGAAAACTTGCCCGACTTGGCCGCTCTGGTCGAACCACTGCTCATTGTCCGACGGACGCTTCGCGAGCAGTTCTGCGTCCTGCACCGCCGCTTGCTTGCTATCGTGCGGGACGATGAGGTGTGCCGGCGCTTGATGACGACGCCCGGTGTAGGCCCCGTGGTGTCGCTGACCTATCGCGCGACCGTCGATGTACCGGCGCGCTTCAGGAAGTCCAAGTCGGTCGGGGCCGTGTTTGGGCTGACGTGTGCCAAGTATCAATCGGGCGAGGTGGATTGGAGCGGCAGAATATCACGCTGCGGAGATGAGATGATGCGGGTCATGCTCTACGAAGCCGCTCAAGCCATGCTGCGTTCGAAGAAATGGTCCTGGCTCAAGGCCTGGGCGATGCAAATCGCCAGGCGCCGCGGGATGAAGAAAGCGATCGTGGCGCTGGCACGCCGGTTGGCCGTGATCATGCACCGCATATGGGTTGATGGCACCGAGTTCCGCTGGACCCGGGAGGCCGCAGTGGCATGAAGGTCGTAGGCAATCTAATACGATAGGAGGAATCTCGAGTTCCACCGAGCAGTGGAAAGATGTCCCTCGCGGGACGATGGATGAGGTGAGTTCGCTTGTCCGCTTGGACCCGCCGTTACACTGACGGTAAGGCCGCCCAAGAGATTGTTCCGCCTCGTCCTCGAATCCCATGATGGAACGGCCTTCGTGCCGATTCCGAAGAGAAGCACGAGCCCGTGAGCGACATCGACACTGCAGTGGTGGATAGTCTGAAAGCGCTTGACCCCAACCGGCCGATTAGAGAAGCGGACAATGGCAACTTGCGCCTAAGTAAGACTGGCTGGGTTAGCCGAAAGCCGCGTACACTTACTTGAACGGTGTAAAGGGAAAAGAATTCATGTATAGGAATCTTATCGTTTTGACGTTGGTCCCCGTTGTTCTGGTCGCGCCGATAAAGTCATTTGCTCAATCCGACGAAGTGATCATTCTGGCGTGTACATCTACCGTATACCCCGCGTACCGAGAGAATCTAACTCTCGACCTGACAAAAAGAACCGTTGCGCGCAGCAGCGTGCCAACTTTAGAGACAATAACACGAATTTCGGCGCAACAAATAATATGGAACTCTAGCGGTGGCATGACCAACGCGCTAAATCGCTATACGGGGCAACTTTCAATCAGTCATACGCAAAGTGGGGTTTCGCAGGTCGTTTCCGACTCCATTACTTGCCAGAAACAGCAGAAACAGTTTTGACAAGGTACTGAATGAATTTGCGCACAAGCATTTACGTTGGCTTGGTGGGTTATTGTGTTGCCCTTTTTTCTGCAACAGAGGGGTTCGCACAACATTGTCAGCCATATTGGACTGCGCAGTACAAGTGTGCGGTAGGTTGCGGGCCCTGCGGTGGCGGAGGCGAAAATGTGGCGCCGCAGCCGTACGTCGCGCCACAACCGAGTGCAGCTGAGATCGCCGCACAACGCGCTCATGCGCTCAACGAAGCAGGCAACAACGCTTACAATGCAAAAAACTGGACTCTTGCTATAAGTCTTTACGCGCAAGCTTTACAGTTAACTCCAAACGACACCAGGATCGCGAACAATCTTAGGGGTGCGCATGCAGCCCAGATCAATGGGGAGGGCATGAAAGCCGCCAGGGCGCACAATTGGGCCCCTGCCGTGAAGCTATTTGAGCAAGCTGTGCGTACTGGGGCGGCAAATGAACTGAGCAAAAGAACCATGGAGAACAATCTTAAGCTCGCGCGGGCGGCACTGGATGAACAAAAACGGCAACGCCAGCAAAATGCACTAACAAGACCAGCAGCAACGGCGCAGAGCACACCGGCAAAAAACATAAGTAATGAATGGGTCTGTCCTCCGGACCTTCCGCAAGTTGCATCCAATCCCGCACGCTTCAATCAACCGGATGGCCACTATTGTATCGCAAAAAACTCGATTGCTTGTGGCAGCCCTTCTAAAAGCTGGGCATGTGAAGCTGGCCACACGTGCAACGGCGACGGCAGTGACCCCAAAGTGGTTCTGTGCCGATGACCGACTAACATTCCCGCTGAAGCTCTCATTGTCCGTTAGTGGCACATAGCGTCGTTTCCCAGCGCCACAAAATTCGGTCGCTAACGGAGCAAAGCGGACAAAGGTCAGTTTTGGCCCGCGCCAGCTATGACGCGATTGACCCTGGCTGTGTAAAAACACGTCGCGGAAATTGATTCTCGCGATAAGATTCTCACGCGATTTGCGGGAGGATCCGATGAGGCGCTTCGTTGAAGGGGCGGATCGTGGTCAGAGCACGCTGTTTCCTGAATGTCTGGAAGACTGGATCGGAGAGGACAATCCGGTTCGCGTCATAGACGTCTTTGTCGATGAACTCGCTCTTGATGAGGTTGGATTTTGCGGGGTCGAACCCGAGGTAACCGGTCGACCTTCCTATCATCCGTCGGTGCTGCTGAAGCTCTACATCTACGGCTATCTCAACCGGGTGCAGTCGAGCCGCCGGCTGGAGCGTGAGGCGGGGCGCAACGTTGAGGTGATGTGGCTGACGGGACGGCTCGCTCCCGACCACAAGACGATTGCCGACTTCCGCAAGGACAACGGCCGCGCGATCCGGCAGGTCTGCGCCCGGTTTGTTGCGCTCTGCCGCACTTTGGGCCTACTCACGCAAGCCAGCGTCGCGATCGACGGCAGTAAGTTCAAGGCGGTGAACAACCGCGACAAGAACTTCACGCGGGCCAAGATGGAGCGGCGCATGGCGCAGATTGAGGAGAGCGTCGCGCGTTATCTGCAGCAGCTCGACAGCGCCGACCGGCAGGAACCATCCGAGGCGCTCAAAACCAAGACCAGCCGTCTGAAAGAGAAGATCGAGAAACTGAAGGAGCAGATGCAGCGGCTTGAGATTCTCAAGGTAACTATGCTTGCCACGCCGGACCAGCAGATCTCGCTGACCGATCCCGATGCCCGCTCGATGGCGACCAGTGGCCGCGGCTCTGGCGTCGTGGGCTACAACGTCCAGGTTGCCGTCGACACCACACATCATCTGATTATCACGCATAAGGTGACCAACGTCGGGACCGACCGGTCGCAGCTCTCACCTGTGGCCAAGGGGGCGAAGGCGACGCTGGAAGTGGAGAGCCTCGATGCAGTTGCCGACCGCGGCTACTTCAGCAGTGCGGAGATCCTGGCGTGCGAGGAAGCGGGCATCACCGTCACGCTGCCCAAGCCGATGACCTCAAACTCAAAGGCAGAAGGGCGCTTCGGCAAGCAGGACTTTCGCTATCTGGCTGAGGAGGACGTTTACATGTGTCCTGCCGGCGAGAAGCTCGCCTACCACTACACGGTCGAGGAAAAAGGGCTGGTTCTGCGTCGCTACTGGACTAACGCTTGCCAGGATTGCGCCATCAAAAATGCCTGCACCACCGGCAAGGAACGCCGGATCACCCGATGGGAGCATGAGCGTGTTCTTGAGGCGGTGCAACGCCGGCTCGACGAGCATCCGGAGAAGATGCGCCTGCGGCGCGAGACGGTCGAGCATCCCTTCGGCACGATCAAGGCGCGGATGGGCACAACCCACTTCCTGATGAAGACGCTGCCGCGCGTGGCCACCGAAATGGCGCTGCACGTGCTGGCCTATAATCTCACGCGCGTCATAAACATCATCGGCATCCAACCGCTCATGGCGGCCATGAGGGCATAATCGCCACAGACACGAAGCCGTCTGCCATCAGAGGATCGCCGCAATCCGCATCAGCCGCGTCTACAGTCGGAAAAGCCGTCAAATCCAAAAAATGACCACGCACGGCCACATCGCCGATGTCTCAAGGCGTCAATGCTTCCGCCAAGGCGTTTTTACACGACCAAGACCCAGAACGGATATTCCTGAGCAATCCACGCGGCTTGACGGAGGGGGGCGGTTGCTGGTCCCATAGACGCGGGCAGGACAGGGCCCACGAGAGGAGACCGATGAGCACAGTAAAAAGCGCTCTGGCCCAGAAGAGTGGCGCCCTGATCCATGTTCGTTCCGGCGACATGGTCGTCGAAGCCTTGCGCCAGATGCGCGACAACCGGGTCCGGTCGGTGCTGGTCATCGACGACGACGTGCTGGTCGGTATCGTGACCCAGGGCGACTGCGCGATCAAAGTGCTGCTGCCCGGGCTCGATGCGAAGCAGACGCCGGTGGGCCAAGTGATGACGGGCAACCCGGTGACGGTCAATCCGGACGATCGGCTGGAAGGCTGCATGGCAATGATGGCTAACCGCGGTTTTCGCCATCTGCCAGTGCTGGACGCGGGCAAGGTCGTGGGCGTGATCTCGATCGGAGACGTTGTCAAGGATATCATCCGGGATTTGGAGCACAACGTGGGCGACCTAATGGGCTACGTCATGACGGACGGCCCCGGGGGCTGACAGACGAACCGCGGTGCTGTCGCCCCCCGTCCTCGATCCTGCGGCGGGCCTAGTTCTTGTGCGATTGAAAACCGCTCGCCGAGGTGGTCTATCCGCCGCCACGCGAAAGGTAGTTTTCTCCTCTCGCGCAACAGACTTTGGTTACCCCCCGGCCCCTGCGGCCGGGTTTTTTAAGTCAGCAATGCGTCAGGCGGTCGCCGCAAATCGCCCGCTTCACCGTCATCGGATGCCACCGCTTAATTTGAGTGACCTGCTGAGAAATGACCGCTTGTGGCACTTAGCGACATTTTGCTGCGGCCAAAATTTCGGTCGCTATTGGGGGCGAAGCAGACATGGCCTGGATGGGCCAAAATCGACGCTTCTGACCCCAAGCCGACATCAGTAAAAGCAATATTGAGACCGAATTTACGCGTTTCAACTTGAGATTTTTTCTAAGCTCCCTCGCCAACCAAACGGGGGCCACCAATGCATTCCCGTCACGTCAAGTTTGTGCATCTCAGTTTCGCATTTTTTCTCGCTTTTTGTAGTGCCCCATCTGTTGCGGCGGAGGAACTCAGGGTGCTGGTTCCTCGAGCTATTGCATCCGTGTTGGGTAATGTCGGCGCGCAATTCGAACGGGCTACCGGCTGCAAGCTTATTGTAACATCGGACGACGCTGCCGGATTGGTCAGACGAGCTAATTCCGGCGAGTCTTTTGACGTCATTGCTGTAACGCCCGCACAGATCGATAGCCTGATCAAGGATGGTAAGATTGTCGCCGACACGCGAACCAAACTCATGCGCACCGGGATTGGAGTGGAGGTTCGCACGGGAGCGCTAAAGCCAGACGTCAGTTCCGTGGAAACGTTTAAGCGAGCGCTGCTCAGCGCGAAGTCCATTGGTTATCTCAAAGGGGGTTAAGCGGTCCCTATGTTGCCGGTTTACTTGATCGTCTTGGGATTGCCGAGGCGATCAAGTCCAAGGTCGTCCGTCCGGAAACCGATATTGTTTCGGAACTTGTCGCCAAAGGCGAAGTCGAGATCGGCATGGTAGTCATTACTCAGATTATGACGACCCAAGGTGTCGAATTCGTAGGGCCCTTACCCAGTGAGATTCAGTCCTACATCTCGCTCGTCGGCGGTGTTGCTGCCAATTCACACTCCCCCGAAACAGCACGTGAATTAATCAAATTCTTGACCGGACCTATTGCGGCCCCCGCGATCAAGGCCCAAGGCATGGAACAGGGTTGAGGAATTTCAAGCCAAGTTAGTGATGTCAGCTTTTGGCACATTTCGACATATTGCACCGTCATACGACCTCGGTCGCTAACCGAGCATAACGGACGTTGACAGGCGGACGCCCGTTGCAGATGGCGACGCTCATGACCCGCAGCGGTCATTCGTTCGAGTGGAAATCTTGCAAGACGCCATACAACCGGACTTCCCCATGTGATATATTTCCAGCCGTTAAAGTTGTGTGGCTTTAGCCCGAACGCTGGAGGTATCCATGGCATTTACGGTGCATTTCGCGAATGCGTTCTCTGGTGAATCTCCCGACATGCGCGTCAGCATAGAAATGGATGGAAAGCGTTACGGCGATCATTTGGAGAAGGGGGTCCATCCAGGGGAGCTTCATATCCACAAACTTAATGGCCCCGGATCAACATTTTTCGAACTGCGGGTTATTATGCGGGTCTGGGACAGCGAGAGTTCGGTTTCGCTAATCAACGTTGGCGCGGATGATCAGTTCGCTTTGATGGCGCTCCCGCATCGAGTTGAGGGATCCTCAAAAATGGGAGCGTTTTTCCTGGGCAATATATGGCATCAAACGCCTCGGGCAGCGACACAGCATTGCAAAATCTCATGTGATGGAAGAACACAGGAATGCTGCATCGAGTGTGGCAGTGGTCATTCACGCTCCAAAATTTGCTGCTGACCCAGGAGCATTTGAGCTATGCGCCTAAACGTGGTGGACGCAAACGGGGATCATCTACCTGGGGCCGTAGTTGATTATTATTGGGATGGGCATCAGGCAAAAATCGAGGTCGGTGATTTTGATCCAGACATCGCCGTTCCAAAAGGGGCTAAGGACGTTAAATTCATCGGTCACTATCCTAATGCCAAGGATGTCACGGTAACGGCAAAGGCAACGGACTCTTCACCCATACTTCAATTCAAAGACGTAGTACGGCCAAGTGAAGCCCCGATCGGCCTAGCGGTAACTGCTGGGCTGATCCTTGCGGCAACGTGCGCGCTAGCGTTTTTCAGTCAAGTGATCGGCGCCTTTGCTTTTGGAGTTATCTTTATTACGTCCATGATCGTCCTCGCCTTTAAGTATCCACACCCGACGCCCATCCAATATCTGGTTATGCGAATTGTTTTGGCTCTGTCGAGTGCCGGAATCGCCGGGATTTTCACTGGCTTCATTGCCGTCAACATTCCTGGAATTGGGGTCGCGGCGCAGCCAATTGTGACCGCTGGGGGGGCACTCGCCGTATTTGCAGTTGTTTATTTTAAGAGCCCGGCCGCGCTTGTGGCTGAGCCGAAGGACGCTGGATAATACGGCGAGAGGACTCGGACAAAGTGAAACGGGAATTCATAAGGGCCGTTTGCTAGGCTGCGTAAAGTCAGCTTGTGGCGGATTTTGTTGAAAAAGGCCGCGGTCAATCGAGGTTGGTCGCGCCGCCAGATTGGAGGCGCGCTAGATCGGCGGCCCAATCTGTCCTCAGGCCGGTTTTAGTTGGGGTGGGAGAATCAGCTTGGCCAACTTCCGGAGGTTCTGAGCTGTTGCTGCGAGGAGGAACTCATCGCGAGCGCCATTCGGTCCTCGTAGTCGAAGCCGGCCGAGGTTGAGAATGCGCTTGAGATGCGCAAACAGCATCTCGACCTTTTTTCGCAATCGTCGAGACGTTCGGCCTTCCCATGATTTGGCGATTTGACGCGCCATATCACGAGCACCTTCGTGGACCGAGCGCGGTACTTTCCGGGCTGGGCTATTCGGACAGCACCTGGACTTCAATGTGCATCCCGCGCAGTCGTGTTTGCTCGCGCGATAAAGCATCGTCGCATCATCATTCACCAGGGTGCCCGTGGTCGTCAGCGTCTTGCCACCAGGGCAAAAGTAGATGTCTCGTTCGTGGTCATAAGTGAAGTCGCCGCGTGAGAAGGTGCCATCCTTGCGAGCCGACTTATCGAACACGGTCACATGCGGCTCGATGCCATGCTCGTGGACCAGCCAGCCAAGCATGTCGGCCGAGCCATAGGCGCTGTCGGCCATCAGTCTGGCAGGATAGAGATCGAAGCGTTTCATTGAACGTTCGATCATGCGCCTTGCAGCAAGGACCTCAGCCTGTCGGATCGCCGTGGTTGCTTCGACATCGACAATGATCGCGTTCTCGACGTCGATCAGATAGTTGGTGGAATAGGCGAAGAAGGCTTGCCCGCCATGGGCTCCCGTCCAGCGCGCCGCCGGATCGGCCGGCGAGATGAACTTGGGTGTGACCTCGCTCGCAGCGCCGAATGCAGCGTCGTCGAGCACGGCCAGATATTCCTTGGCTGCACGTCCCGCGGCTTCAGGCGCAAGACCCTTCTCGCCCTCTATGCCCTTCTGCCGGTTGGCGTCCGCCTTGATCAGGCTGGCATCGACCGCGAAGCCTTCGCCGCCGACCAGACCCTCACGAATGCACCGCCGCAGCACCGTCTCAAACAGCCGTCGGAACAGGTCGCTCAGCCGGAAACGGCCGTGCCGGTTCTTCGAGAACGTGGAATGATCGGGGACACCACCGTCGAGCCCGAGCCGGCAGAACCAGCGGTACGCCAGATTAAGGTGGACCTCCTCGCATAGACGCCGCTCGGAGCGGATGCCGAAGCAGTAGCCCACGAGCAACATGCGGATCATCAGTTCGGGATCGACCGACGGCCGACCGATGACGCTGTAAAAGGCGGCCAACTCTTGCCTCAACTCGCCCAGTTCGACGAACCTGTCGATCGACCGCAAGAGGTGATCAGCCGGAACATGCCTTTCGAGCGAGAACTCGTAGAACAGAGCAGCCTGATCGACTTGCCGATGTCCCATCATGATCTTCAGTCCTGCCTCTCGCAGCGACTAAATCAGCGAATGTCTTGCGTCGCAACTGCTGCCTTTTTCAACGGAATCGGCACAAAGCAGACATTGGATAGTGCAATGCAAATGTCCGCTTTCGGAGGTGAAGCGAACATGATGCAGACATCGCGCGTTAAGATTTGCTGGTTTGACAGTCCAGAAAAATGCCTTTAGCGCCCGTGAGTGCCGTTAAAGAAGTTTGACACTGTAAGTTATTGAAATCTCTACTTCGTGGCACTTCTCCCGGGCCCACCATTTTCGTGCATTTTCGTTGCGTTCGTTTCCGAATGTTCGCCTTTGATTCACGTCAATCATTGGCCAATCGTTGGCCAAGGTGGTGGCTTTGTTCACACGGTGTTCTCGGCTTAGGGTCGTTAGACGGCGCTGGAGTTTTTCATAATGATCGCGTTTGTCTGGACGAAGATGGGTGTCGAATCCGGCGAGACCCTCGCACAGATTATCTACATCGGCGTCAGCACAACAAAATTTGACCAGATGATCGTTGACGGACGTATGCCGAAGCCGCGCAGGATCGACGCACGGCGTGTTTGGGATATACGAGCTCTTGATCAAGCGTTCGAACTCGCTACCTGGTGGCGAAGATCATATTGAACGGAACCCATGGGACGACATATTGGCGGCAAGCAACGATGCGCTTGAGCCCCCAAGGAATATGTCCCGCCGATTGTGTTTAAAAAGTACGCACCAGGAGAATGGGAAAAAGAAGTTTGCGCGAGCCCGCTTGGAAAAAGAGAGATGGCAGGACTCGGCGCATATTACGGCGCTCGCAACGAGAAACTAAGCTACATAAAAGGAGCAGGCATTAACACGACCGAGCGTCTTGAAGCACGCGGTTTTATTTCCGTAGCGGAAGAGCGTGGAGATCGCGTTCCGTATTATCGAATTACGCCTGAAGGCGAAGCGGCTTGGCTAAGATTACAAAAGGCTTGATGTCAGCTTCGGCCTGATAACCCTGGCCAAACCACTCCGAACCTCAATCAGTAATTCGGCGGCGGCCTATCGACGGCCACCATCGTCCCCCGGCGTCACATCACCGCGCCGATTTGCCAGGGCACGAATTCGAGCTCGCCGTAACCGAGGCCTTCCGATTTTGTACGTTCGCCCGACGCGGTGGCGAGCACGCGGTTGAAAATCTCCTCGCCCTTTTGCGCCATGGAAACGCCGTCGAGGATGTCGCCGCAATTGATGTCCATGTCGTCGATCATGCTGGCGAAGACCTGATTGTTGGTCGCGAGCTTGATCGACGGCGTCGGCTTGCAACCGAAGGCCGAACCACGGCCGGTGGTGAAGCACATGACGTTGCAGCCACCGGCGACCTGGCCGGTGGCGCCGACCGGATCGTAGCCGGGCGTATCCATGAAGACGAAGCCCTTCTCCTTGACCGGCTCGGCATATTCGTAGACCGCGCGCATGGTGGTGGTGCCGCCTTTGGCCGCCGCGCCCAGCGACTTTTCCAGAATGGTGGTGAGGCCGCCGGCTTTGTTGCCGGGCGAGGGATTGTTGTTCATCTCGCCGCGATTGCGCGCGGTGTAGTCCTCCCACCAGCGGATGCGCTCGACCAGCTTTTCGCCGACTTTTGCATTCACCGCCCGGCGCGTGAGCAGATGCTCGGCGCCGTAAATTTCCGGCGTCTCGGCCAAGACGCCGGTGCCGCCGTGCTTGACCAGAAGATCGACCGCAGCGCGGAGCGCCGGATTGGCGGTGATGCCCGAATAGCCGTCCGAGCCGCCGCACTGCAGCGCCAGCACGATCTCGCTCGCCGGCCGCGTTTCGCGCTTGGCGCGCGCCGCGACCGGCAGCATGGCTTTGATGCGATCGACGCCCTCGGCAACCGTCTTCTTGGTGCCGCCGGTCGCCTGGATGGTCATGGTCTGGAAGTGATCGCCCTCGGTGAGACCGTATTCGTCCTTCATGCGATCGATCTGGAAGACTTCGCAACCAAGACCGACCATCAGCGCGGCGCCGAGATTGGGATGGGTGGCATACCCCTACTGCGTGCGGCGCAAGACATCCCAGCCTTCGCCCTGGGCCGCCATGCCGCAGCCGGTGCCGTGCACGAAGGGAACCACGCCATCGATCCCGGGGAACTCGTCGAGGATGCCGGAACGGTTGACCGCTTCGGCGATGAACTTCGCGACGCTCGCTGAACAGTTCACCGAGGTGAGCACGCCGATATAATTGCGCGTGCCGGTCTTGCCGTTCGGCCGCAAGTAGCCCTGGAAGGCCGCGCGCAGTTCGGGCGGCAGCACTTCGTCGTTCTTGGCCGCTTCGGCGAACCGGTAATCCCGCGCGAAATCGTGCATGCCGACATTGTGCACATGCACCCAATCGCCGGGCGCGATCGGCTTTACGGCAAAACCGATGATCTGCCCGTATTTGCGCACCGGCTCGTTCGGCGCAATGGCCACGACCGCCATTTTGTGTCCGCGCAGAATCCGCTCGCGCGCGTTCACGCCGTTAACGCCGCTGCCCTGCGGGATTTGATCCACCGCGACAATCACATTGTCGTCGGGGGCGAGATGAATGGCGCGCGGCTCGGTCATAAGCGGCCTCCTGGCTTTCGCGTAAGCAAACGAGCTGCCGCGCTTGTCAGCAGCGATGGAACGGACGACGCGGGGCGGTCTTGGTTTGCACTTGCGCCATTTCAGTGTTGTCGGCGCTGAACTCGCTGAATTCGGTCAACCGGTCCTCGCCTTCGATGACCCAGCGCATGGTTATGACGTCGCCAGTGTACTCATAACCGGTGACCTTAAAGCTCCGCGTCGGCGCGCCATCGTGAAACATCACGACCAACATGTCGCTGCTGAATTGGTAGTTCGTGGTGATCCCGCACCATTTTCCAGCAAGATTTTGAAACGTCAATGCCTGCGCGGCGCTGATCAAGCCCACCAAAAGGATGAGCACCAGCACCGCGTTTCGAACCAATGTCATGCGCGACCCAAAAATCCGATCCGTCCGAGTCGGACGGTTATGATTTCATCGGCATCATATTACGCGCACGCGCTTTTCCGCCAGATCAGCAGCGATGGAACGGGCGGCGCGGACCGACCTTGTTTTTCAATTGCGCCATCTTGCTACCATCGGCGCTTAATTCGTTCCGCCGTGCCACGCAAGCGCGCATGGCCTTGTCACTTGTGCCGCGCCGGCGGATCGCGCGTGAGGCTCTTGGCGGCCAGTTCGTCGAGGTAATCCCACCAATAGGTCGCGTAATTGCGGCCGAGATCGAGCAGATACTCCCAGCCGAAAATGCCGGTGGAGTGCAGATCGTCGAATGTGAGCCGCACTGCGTAATTGCCGACGGGGAGCACCTCGATGATGCCGACGTTGCGCTTGCCCGGAACGGTCTTGCGCTCCTCGGCGGAATGGCCCTGCACTTCCGCGCTTGGGCTTTTCACCCGCAGATATTCGGCCGGCAGATCGAAACGCTGGCCGTCGGTGAAGGTGACGGTGAGCGTCTTGCGATCCTTGTGCAGGCGCAATTCGCTCGGCCAAGCTTGCGTGTCGTTGGCGGTCATCGCGCTGTCTTACAGCGCCGCCCCTTAAACCACAAACCGCACGGTGCCGGCGGCGCCGAGATCGAAACCGCCCATTTCCTTCGCGCGCGTCCTGAGTTCGTCCGATTGCAGAAAGCGGATCAGCGCCTGCATCGGCGGATGAAAATAGTCGCGCTGGCGCATCAGCAAATCGAACGGCTCCCAGACGATCGGCACGAAATCGAGCCCGGCGGAATTGGCGACCGAGCGGGTGGCAATGCCGGTATCGGCGCGGCCGGCGCGGATCGCCTGCGCGATATCCGGTCCGGTCGGGCAAACCGGACTGACGGCGGTCAACGCATCGAGCATGGCTTTCGCCCGGTGCAACAGCGAAAGCAGCAGCAATTGCGCGCCGGCGCCCTTCGGGCGCATGGCGACGCGCGCGCGCTTGGCGATCACGTCGTCGATGGTGCCGATCTTGAGCGGATTGCCGGGCGCCAGCAGGAAGCCCTGCTCGCGGCGGCAGAAGGCGACCAGCACCGCGTCCCGCAAATCGTTGCGCCCGGCGACGACGGCGACATTGGCGTCGGCCTCCGGATCCTCCAAGGCATGCAGGTGCATGGTGGCGGCGATCGTCTCGCCCTCGATGAAGCGGGTGAAGCCGGCTTCGCTGCCGACCGCGAGCGTGGCTAGCCCGCAGTTGCTCTCGCGCATCGCCCATTCCAGCAATGGGTCGTGGCTGCCGGCGACAATCGGCGCCGGCTGCGGCCGGCTCATGCCGGCGGGCCGCGTCACGCTGGACGCAAGCCAATGATCGAGTTCGGCCTTGGGGAAGAGCCAGCGGCCGGTGACCTTGGTGCAAGGCACCGTGCCTTCGGCCACCATTTCGTAGATCTTGCGTTCCTTGAGACGGAGGTAGCGGGCTGCTTCGGCTGTCGTGAAAAGCTGCATCACTCACCTGCACGCGTATGCATTTTTTTTGACATTGCCAAACGCTGCCGAAAATAACCAGTCAATCAGCCACCGAAATCACCATGGACGATATGCAAAATCCGCCGATAAAATAATTATGCAGCACTCCCGCAATGAAATGACCTGAAATATCGGCTCTTCTCTTCGTGCCGTGGCGTCTGCTGTACAGAAAAAATGTACTTCGACCGTTGCGGCCAACTCGGGTTCCGCCCCCGCATCGTCATCTAACCGTTTGTTACTGCAGCGGAAAATGCCACAGAGGAGGCCGTGGCACGCCCCTTGCTGAATAACCGTCAAGACCATGACGGGAAGCAAGGTGGCGAAGATGACCGACACAAACAGAATTCTCATCGTCGATGACGACGAAACGGTGCGCAGGAGTTACCTGCGCTCGCTGGACGGCATGCCCTGCAACGTTGCGACCGCCAGCGACGGCGAAGAGGCGCTGCAGACGATGGAGCAGGACCCCTTCGACGTCGTCCTGCTCGACATGCGTATGCCCGGGCAGGACGGCCTGTCGGTATTGCGCACCATCAAACAGAAATGGCCGGAGAGCGAGGTGGTGATCATCACCGGCTATCCGACCATGGACAGCGCCAAGGAAGCCGTGCGCCTCGGAGCCTACGACTACCTCGCCAAGCCGGTCGGCCCGCAGGACGTGATCAATATCGCCGACCGCGCCCTGACGCGAAAGCAATGGGCCATGCGGCAAGTGCCGGAAGGATCGGCAAGCGCGGCCTGAAAAACCAAGACACATCCATTCCAACAACCAACACGACAGCAGCGAATATTCCAAAAAAGGAGAAAGCCATGACCGCATCACGCAAAGTTCTCGTCGTCGACGACGATCCGGCCGTCCGCAAGAGCATCGACCGGGTTCTGACCAGCAAGGGTTACGCCGTCATTACCGCCGAAAACGGCGAAGAGGCGCTGCGCAAACTGAACGAGGAAAAATACGACCTCGTCTATACCGACATCCGCATGCCCGGAATCAGCGGGCTTGAGGTGGCCGAGCAGGTCAAGGCCCGCAAACCGTGGACCCCGGTCGTCATCATCACCGGATACGGCACCGACGCCTCCGAGGCGCGCGCCAAGGCCGCCGGCGTGTCGAGCTTCATGCATAAGCCGCTGTCGCCCGCGATGATCGAAGACAGCGCCCGCGACGCCCTGGTGGCGCCTCAGGCGCAAGTATTGGCCCTGCCGGTGGCAGCCGTTGCCCCCAAGACCGAACCTGCCGCCGGCGGTAGCGCGCTACGGAACATCCTTCTGTTCTTCGCCGCGCCCTTCATCGGCCTAGCCTACATCGTCGTCTTCCCGTTCGTCGGGCTCGGCATGATGGCGGTACTGGCCGCCCGCGAAGCCAACAAGATGCCGAAGCTGCATGCGATCGGCGTGACCATGAAGAGCATCGCCATGGTATTCGCCGCGCCGGTGTTCGGCCTCGTCTACGTCCTGCTCTTCCCGTTCATCGGGCTGGCGAGCCTGCTGTGGCTGGCAGGGCGGGCGTTTGCCGCGCGGACCAAGGTTTGAAGCGAGAATGGCCAACTGACGCCCCGTCCGGTCCCGGGCGAGGCTGACAGGCCGGGGGCCCTCCCCCGGCTTTTTTCGTTCGATTTGAGGATTTCGGCGCAGATTTTGATGCGGCCCTGGCTGTATAGCAAAAACATGCATTAGGATGATTTTCATAATCTACTGAAATGATTGAATATTTCCAGCAAGCGCAGCTGACCTGGACAAAAAAAATATACTTTGAGCCCCCGCAGGGCCTCATCGCCGGCCCTGGCCATCGCATCTAACCACCTAAAACAACAACAGGATTCCTGGAAAGCCGGCGATTGGCACGCTCTATGCGATGTAGGAACCGAGAAAGAGATCAGACAAAAAACAGGAGTTCGCCATGACCGCCCTTCGCAAAATCCTCATCGAGGAAGAGACTGTTTTCACCGCCCCGGTTACCCGGGCACCCGCCAAGCTCTATGTCGTCGCCAACAATGCAACACCGGCTGTGGCAGAAGGCAGCGCTCTCAAGAACATCGCCCTGTTCTTCCTCGCCCCCTTCATCGGCTTGGCCTACATCGTTCTTTTCCCCCTCGCCGGCCTGGTTGCGCTGGCGGTGCTGATCGGCCGCGTGGCCGCCAAATATGAAGCGGTCCGCGTTACCGCCACCGTTCTGAAGAATGTCGGGCTGGCAGTTGCGGCCCCGGTGCTCGGCCTCGCCTACATCGTCCTCTTCCCCGTCATCGGCTTGGCCGTGCTGGCCTGGATCGGTGGCCGGGCGGTGCTGAGCCGGTAACCCGAGGTGATGAGATAGATCAATGAAGGCGTGGCGGATTTGTCGCAAATAACCAGAACAAATATTTCGGTCATGCGGGGGGTTTAAGACCCCCCGAATGACGTTGAAGGCGAGAGTCCCATGGGACCAAATACCGACAGCGGCAAGTCCAAGATCCTGCCTGCGTTCCTGAAAAACAACTTAGCCGTCGCGGCCATCGCCGCCGCGCTTACTCTGCTACCAGCCGCTGTGCGCCCGGCCTTCGCGGCCGACCCGGCGCCCTCCAAGGCCGATCAGGTTTGCCTCGGCTGTCATGGCGCCGCCGGCATGGAGAAGAAGCTGACGGACGGGGATACCTTGCAGTTGCTTGTGCCTCCCGGTCCCTACGTTCAGTCCGTGCACGGCGCCAATGGCTGTACCAGCTGTCACGCCGACGTCGACATCGCCAAGCATCCGCCCGAGAAGAACGACATCGCCAGCAAGCGCAGCTTTGCGATCAGCATGACGCAGGTCTGCCGCGCCTGCCATGCCGACAAGTTCGAGCAGTGGCAGAACAGCATCCACGCCGCGCTGGTACGCAGCGGTAATCCGAACGCCCCGGTCTGCACCGATTGCCACAATCCGCACGCGGTGATCAAAGGCGCCGCGGAGCAGGTCGACCAAGTCCCCTGCAAGAAATGCCACGCCGACATCTACACCGCCTATCTCGGCAGCGTGCACGGGCAATCGCGGCTGCATCAGAAAGACAGCTACGCGCCACTTTGCTCTGGCTGCCACACCGCCCATTCGGTGAAGCCGGTCTCCGTCGGTGCGCTGGCGCAAGGTCCGGAGGGTGCCTGCCTCGGCTGTCACGCCGACGTCCTGCAAGCCCATGAGAAATGGCTGCCCAACGCCGCCCTGCATTTCCAGGTGGTGTCCTGCCCGGCCTGCCACGTGCCCGGCGCGCAGCGCCGCGTCGATCTCATGCTGATCGACAGCAAAGGCAAGGCGCGCGGCACCGAGCAGATCGGCGTGCCGTTGTTCGAAGCCAGCGCCAATTCCGACAGCAAGGGAATCGATGCGCAGGCGCTGTATAATTTGCTGCAGACGCTCGACCGCAGCGGCCTTGCCGGCAAGACGGTCGTGCGTGGCCGCCTTGAAGTCGCCAGCGGCCCGCAGATGCATCAGATCGCCGACAAGAGCAAGGCGATCAGCGAATGCAGCACCTGTCACAATGCCAGCTCGAAGGCCTTCGAGAGCGTCACCATATCCCTGGTCGGGCCGGAGGGCCGCCGCGTCGGCTACGGCGCCAACGCCGACGTGCTCAATTCCGCCTTCTCGGTCGGCTCGGTGAGCGGCTTCTACGCGATCGGCGGCACCCGCATTAAGCTCCTCGATATCCTGCTGATCCTCGCCGTCTTGGGCGGCGGCGGCATCGCCGTCGGCCACGTTATCCTAGGCTGGATGTTCAAGCGCTTTGGCCTCTATCACCCGCACAACGGCAATCATCATCCGCCGGCGGACGGCGGCGACGCGCCCAAACCGTCCGCCTGAGCGCGCGAGCGAGGGAAAAGGAACTGAACCCATGCGACTCTATATCCACCCGCTGCCGGTTCGCATCTGGCACTGGACCAATGCGCTCGGTTTCGTGCTGATGATTCTGACCGGCACGCAGATCCGCTATGTTGGGCTGATCGACGTGGTGTCGTTCCGCACCGCTGTCGCCGTGCATAACTTCGTCGGCTTCGTGCTGATCGCCAATTTCTGCCTGTGGCTGACGTTCTACATCACGTCCGACCGCATCCGCGCCTATCACTCCGAGCTGAACCTGAAGAAACATTTCATCGGCAGTTTCCGGCAAGCCTACTACTACGCCTTCGGCATCTTCCGCGGCGATCCCAATCCGTTCACGCCCACCATCTACCGCAAGTTCAACCCGCTGCAGAGCATGATCTACCAGATCATCATGATGCTGCTGTTCCCGGTGCAGATCTACACCGGCGTTCTGCTGTGGGACGTGCACCGCTTCGCTTCGCAGGTCGCCTTCTTCGGCGGCGTGCGAGTCATCGACACCGTCCATGTGCTCGTCTACATCGCCTTCGTCTTCTACATCTTGGTCCACGCCTATCTCGGTACGCTCGGGCATACCCGCACGGCGCACTTCAAGGCCATGATGACCGGCTACGAGGACATGGATGAAGAGGCACCGGCGGAGTGAGCCGGCGAGGCCGCGCGGAACAAGTTACTAGGATGCATCCGGGCTATCGGCGTCGTGTTCGGTATCGCGCACGCGGATCGCGTATTTCTTCATCAGCGCCTGGAAGTTTGGGCGCTGCATGCCGGTTTCCTCGGCGCTCTTGGTCACGTTCCACTCATTGCGCTTGAGCGCCTCGAGCACGAACTGCTTCTCGATCTCCTCGACCGACTTCTCGCGCGCCGCCTTCTTGACCCGCTTGAGTTCGTCGCCGGTGCGCGGCACCGTGACATCGGCCGCCTGCTGCGTGGCGTCGACCAAAGTGACGAGGTGAGCCTGGCGGATGACGTTGTCGCTGGTCAGGATCGCCGCCCGGTGCATGACGTTTTCCAGTTCGCGCACATTGCCCGGCCAGGCGTAATTGGCGAGCGTCGACAGCGCACCTTCGGAAATGTCGGTGATGTTCTTGCCGAGCTCAGCGTTGAACACTTTGAGGAAATGATAGGCGAGCGCCGGGACGTCGTCTTTGCGTTCGCGCAGCGCCGGGGCATGGACCGGGAAGATATTGATCCGGTAGTAGAGGTCGTCGCGGAACGTGCCGGCCGCCACCATGGCCTTGAGGTCCTTGTTGGTGGCGGTGACCAGCCGGAAATTGGCGGTCTGCACGCGCGTGTCGCCGACCGCGCGGAATTCCCGTTCCTGCAGGACGCGCAGGAGCTTGGCTTGGATCGACATCGAGATATTGCCGATCTCGTCGAGGAACAGCGTGCCGCTGCCGGCCACTTCGAACATGCCCTTCTTGTTGACGACCGCGCTGGTGAAAGCGCCCTTGACGTGGCCGAACAGCTCGCTTTCCAATAGGTTTTCGCTCAAGGCGTTGCAGTCCACCGCGACGAACGGCTTGTCCTTGCGCAGACTGTTGTAGTGGATCGCGCGGGCGATCAGCTCCTTGCCGGTGCCGCTTTCGCCGGTGATCAGGACCGTCGAACTGGTCGGCGCGCATTGCGCGATGAGGCGGTAGACCGCCTGCATCTGCGGGCTCAAGCCGATGATGTTCTCGAAGCGGTATTTCGACGAGACTTCGCTCTTGAGGGTGAGATTTTCCTGCAGCAGCCGCCGCCGCTCCAGCGCGCGCTGCACCACCAGCTTCAATTCATCCGGTTCGAACGGCTTCGAGATATAGTCGAAGGCGCCGAGCTTCATGGCCTGCACGGCGGTGTCGATCTGCGACAGGCCGGTGATCATGATGACGTCGACGTTGGGATGCGTCTCTTTGACTCGGCGCAGCACTTCGAGCCCGTCGATATTGGGCATCATGACGTCGAGGATCATCACGTCATAGGAATTCTCCTCGACCTTGCTCAGCGCTTCCCGGCCGTCCCGGACGGACTCGACCTGAAACTCGTCGCCGTCGAGGATGCGCAGGCAGCTTCTGATGACGATCTCTTCGTCGTCGACGATGAGAATGCGCGCGCTCATGGGACCGCCTCGTTGACCTTCGCGGGCTCGGCCGAGGTCACCGTCAGCGGCAGATAGACGCGGAATGTCGATCCTTCACCTGCCTTGCTCTGCACCTCGATGAGACCACCATGGGCTTCGACAATTCCGTGGCTGACTGAAAGTCCCAATCCCGTGCCCTTTCCCACGTCCTTGGAGGTGAAAAACGGATCGAAGATCCGCTTCAGGTTCTTTTCCGGAATGCCGCAGCCGGTATCGATGATCGATATTGCCACCATCGGCCTGGATTCGGTAGCAGCCGCCCGCGGATCATTCGCGCGGCGGGTGGCGACGGTGATGCTGCCCCTCTCCTCGACCGCGTGCTGGGCGTTGACCAGCATGTTCATGACCACCTGCTTGATCTGATCGGCGTCGATCCAGATCGGCGGCAGCGTGCGATCGAGATCGAGGGTGATCTCGATGTCGCGCAAGTGCGCGGGCTTTTCGACGATCCGCACGGTATCGTCGATCACCTGGTTGAGGTCGGTGAATTTCTTTTCCGGATGCTTTTCGCGGGCGAAATCGAGCAGGCGCTTGATGATCGCCGCGCAGCGTTTGGTTTCGCGGATCACCAGGTCCATGTCCTCGGCATCCGCGCTCTTGTCCGGCAGTTTCTGCCGCATGAGATGCGAGAAAGTGAGAATGCCGGTCAACGGATTGTTCAATTCGTGTGCGACGCCCGAGGCCAGCAGCCCGACCGAGGCGAGCTTCTCGCCGCGCATGGTTTCCGCCTGCGCGCGGCGAAGTTCCTGCGTGCGCTCTTCGACTTTCTGCTCGAGGTTGCGCGCCAAATCCTGCAGCTCAGCCCGCGACATGCGCAAGGCGTCGGTCATGGTGTTGAACGACGAGGCGAGCTTGCCGAATTCGTCGCCGCTGCGCACCGGGATCGCCTGGTCGAGATCGCCGGCGGCCAGCCGTTGCGCGCCGTCCTCGAGGTCGCGCAGCGGCAGATAGACCAGCCGGTGCACGAAGAAGCCGACCAGCAGCGCCGCGATGCCGATGAAGCCGACGGAGAAGCCGGCAATCCCGAGCATGCTGGTGCGCAAATTCCGGTTGATGTCGTCGAGCGAATAGACGATGTCGAGCACGCCGAGAACGGACGTCTCCTTCGAGTGCTGGTGACAGGCGGCGTTGTAGCACGACGGCTCGTTGCGGATGACTTCCATGGAGCCGAGCAGCAACTCGCCGTTCGGGCCTTTGAAAGTCCAGGTCCGCTGGTTCTTGGGAACCTGTTCGAGCGGCCGCTCGCTCTGGTGGCAATGCGAGCAGGATTCGGCTTTGCGGTCGACGGTGCGGCCGATTTCGGGCCCGAAGGTCGAATGGGTGATGCGGCCGTCCTTGCTCAGGATCCTGACCCGGTCGATTTTCTCCTGATTGGCCACGTCGTGGATGATGCGGTCGACATAGGCGGGCTGGTTCTGCAGCATCGCGAAGCGCATGCTTTTGGAAATCACTTCGGAGACCTGGATCACCTGGTCGGACACCTTGCCGAGGATTTCGGTGTAAAGGTACCAAGCGACCATCCCCGCAAAAAACAGCATGGCCACCGACAGCGCGACCGTCAGGTAAAGCACGACCTTAAATTTCAGGGTCCGCGGCTGCATGGCTACCGTTGCGTCCCATCCGGCGCCGGAACGGAACACAGTTTTCAAATTCGATGGACCGTCACAAAACGGGGGGTTGGCGCCTGGAATCCCCAAAAATTATCTTAGCCGTAAGCGCCGGAACGGCCATTGATAAGAATCAAACGACGTTTTTGGAGAGATTCCGCCGGTCCGGCCGGCCGTGACCCGAAATAGAGCCGGAAAACCGCCCGGCTCGGGCCCGTTAATTTCTTGCTCAAATTCGGGCGCCGCGGACGCCGCTCGCATCGCAGGCGCCGGCCAATTCCGGCGCCCCGCCCTGTCGGACCATCGTCGCCCCAAGCCCGGCGAACGGCGATCGGTTAGTGACTTGCCTTGTACTTCTTGCCAGCGTCATTCAGCGTTGGCGGCGTCGTGTGGCAGGCCGCGCAGGGCTTCTTTTCCTTCGACGCGATGGCCGGGGTCGCCATCGATTGTCCGGTCGCGATCACGATCATCGCCCCGGCGAGCAATAACGCCGAGGCGGACGCCGCAATTTTGGTGACGACCGCACGCATTTTCGCATTTTGCATTGTCGCTCTCCTGTGTTTCCAATCAATTCAGCCGGCATTGGCCGGATGAAGTGGGAACAACGCGGAAGATAGCAGACGGTTCGATTATCGAGAAGACATAGCGGCGTTGTACGACGTTTCTACAACGCAATTTCGGAGTTGCGGCGTACCGCTTCCCTATCGAATTACTGCGTCGGCGTCACGCAACACGACATAGATCGCCGGAATCACCAGCACGGTGAGCAAGGTCGATGACGCGAGACCGAACAGCAGCGAAATCGCCAGCCCCTGGAAAATCGGATCGACCAGAATCGTCGCCGCGCCGATCATGGCGGCGAGCGCGGTCAACAGGATCGGTTTGAAGCGGACGGCGCCTGCTTCCAGCAGCACCTCGCGCAACGTCTTGCCCTCTCCGGCGCCGTGGCGGATGAAATCGACCAGCAGAATCGAATTGCGCACAATGATGCCGGCGAGCGCGATGAAGCCGATCATCGAGGTGGCGGTGAACGGCGCGCCGAACAGCCAATGCCCGATCACGATACCGATCAAGGTAAGCGGGATCGGCGTGAGCACGACCAGCGGCAACTTGAAGCTGCCGAATTGGGCAACCACCAAGATGTAGATACCGACGATCGCCACCATGAAGGCGGCGCCCATGTCACGGAAGGTGACGTAGGTGATTTCCCATTCGCCATCCCACAGGATCGCCGGCTTGCTTTCGTTATCCGGCTGGCCATGGAAGTGAATGGTCGGCTTGCCGAGCGGGCCCCAATCGTGCGCTTCGACTTTCTTGTCGACGTCGAGGATGCCGTAGATCGGCGCCTCGTAAGTACCCGCCAATTCCGCCATCACCATGTCGGCGAAGCGGCCGTCGCGGCGGAAGATGGTCGGCGAGCCGAGTTCTTTGCTCACCCGCACCACGTCGCCCAATTCGACCACGGTCTTGTTGCCGGGCACGCTGTTGGCGGGCACCGGCGTCGAAGCGAGCAACTCGCTCCACGACAGGTCGCGTTTGGGCAACCGCACCACGATCTCGATCGGATTGCGGCCTTCGCCGCGGTGCGAATAGCCGACCGCGGTGCCGCCGAACAAAGCCGCGATGGTGTCGTAGACGTCGCGCTGCTCGACGCCGAAATATTCCAGGCGGTCCTGATCGATCGAGATGCGCAGCCGCGGCCGCGGCTGACCGATCGAATCGTCGATGTCGACGATGTAAGGCACCGAGGCGAAGATTTTCTTGAGTTCATGCGCCACCGCGCGCCGGTCGGTCGACGACGGCCCGTAGACTTCGGCCAGCAGCGTCGCCAGCACCGGCGGCCCCGGCGGCACTTCAACCACGCGCGCGACCGTGCCGGCCGGCAGGCTTAGCTTCTTCATGCGTGCACGCAGGTCGAGCGCGATCTCGTGGCTCGAGCGGCTACGCTCGTCCTTGGCCGCGAGATTGAGATGCAGTTCTCCCAATTCGGGCAATTCGCGGATGTAGTAATGGCGCACCAGACCGTTGAAGTTGAACGGCGCCGGCGTACCGGCATAGGTTTCGATCGACCGGATTTCCGGTAATTGCCGCGCTATCGCGCCGATCGAGAACAATGTGCGCTCGGTGTCCTCCAGCGTCGCGCCTTCGGGCAGATCGACCACTACCGCCATTTCCGATTTGTTGTCGAACGGCAGCAGCTTGACCGTGACGCTGCGCGTCACGAACAACAGGCACACCAGCACGGTCGCCGCGCCAACCGAGCCCAGGAATATCCAGGCCGAACGGCGCGAGCGCACCACCGGCGCGGCGAAGCGGCGATAAAGCCGGCCAAGAAAGCCTTCGCCGTGCGCCGCCTCGTGCTCGTGCACCGGTTTTCCTTCCGGATGCAGGCGCAGCATCAGCCAGGGCGCGATCACCATGGCGACGATGAAGGAGAACACCATCGCCGCCGAGGCATTGGCCGGGATCGGCGCCATGTAGGGGCCCATCAGCCCGGAGACGAACAGCATCGGCAGCAACGCCGCCACCACGGTCAGCGTGGCGACCACGGTCGGATTGCCGACTTCCGCCACCGCTTCGATGGCGGCATGCATGCGCGTGCGGCCGTCCTTCATCGCCCAATGCCGGGCGATGTTCTCGATCACCACAATGGCGTCGTCGACCAAGATGCCGATGGAGAAGATTAGCGCGAACAGGCTGACGCGGTTGATGGTGTAGCCCATCACTTTCGAGGCGAATAGTGTCAGCAGGATGGTGGTCGGGATGACCACCAACGTGACGAGCGCCTCGCGCCAGCCGATAGCAAAAGCAATGAGCACCACGATCGACACGGTCGCCAGCCCAAGATGGAACAGCAGCTCGTTCGCCTTGTCGTTAGCGGTCTCGCCGTAGTCGCGCGTCACCGTCACCTTGACGTCGGCGGGAATCAGCCGGCCCTCAACGTTCTGCAGGCGCGCCAACAGCTGCTCGGCCACCACCACGGCATTGGCGCCGGCGCGCTTGGCAAAAGCGACGCTGACCGCCGGCACGCGATCCCAGCCGCCCTTCGCCGGCGTCTCCATCCAGACGCGGTGCTCCTGCGGGCTCGGTCCGATCACCACCTTGGCGACGTCGCGCACGTAGACCGGACGGTTGTCGCGCGTGGCGACCAGCAGCAGCCCGATATCGGGAATTCCGGCGAGCGTCTGCCCGGCCGCGATATCGCGCATGGTCCCGTTGTCGCGCACCGAGCCCGCCTGGAACGAGCGGTTGGCGTCGCGCACCTTGGCGACCAGTTGCTGCAACGTCACGCCGAACAGCGCGAGTTTCTCCGGATCGGGCTCGACGCGGATCTGCTCGGGATTGCCGCCGGAAATGTAACTCAAGCCCACATTGTCGGTCTTCACCAGTTCGGCGCGCAATTGATCGGCCAACTCGTAAATATCCTTGTCGGTCCAGCGTGCCGCCGCGTCCGGCTTCGGCGACAGCGTCAGCACCACCACCGCGACATCGTTGATGCCGCGGCCGACGATCAGCGGTTCGGGAATGCCGACTGGAATGCGGTCGAGATTGGCGCGGATTTTCTCATGCACGCGCAGGACGGCTTCGTCGGACTTGGTGCCGACCAGGAAGCGCGCCGTCACCATGACGCGGTCGTCGACGGTCTGGCTGTAGACGTGCTCGACGCCGTCGATGCCCTTGATGATGGCTTCGAGCGGCTTGGTCACCAGTTCGACCGCGTCCGGCGCTTTTAGCCCGTCGGCGTTCACGCGAATGTCGACCATGGGCACGCTGATCTGCGGCTCTTCCTCGCGCGCAATGGTCGTCAGCGCGATCAGCCCGACCGCGAGCGCCGCCAGGAGGAACAGCGGCGTCAGCGGCGAACGGATCGTCGCCTGGGTGAGACGCCCGGACAGTCCAAGATTCACGGCCGCACCAGCACATCGCCGCCTTTGAGGCCGGAGAGAATTTCCAGCGCGTCGGGCATGTCGGGGCGCGGCTGTTGGCGTCCGCGCTGCACCGGCACGTCGATCATCTCCGCGCCTTTGCGCACGCGAGCATAGTCGATGCCGAAACGCGTCGTGATGAACATGCCCGGCACGATGATGCTCTCGCGCTCGCCGGCCGAAACCCAGACGCGGATGCGCTCGCCGACGAAATAGTCGCCGAGACCGGCGACCGCCGCGTCTGCGATCACCCGGCCGTCCTCGATCTGCGGATAGACCAGTTTGATGGTGCCGAATTGCGCGCTGCTCTTGCCGAGTTCCTCGCCATCGAGGCGCACGGAATCGCCGCTTTTGAGAAAGCGGGCGTGCCGCTCCGGCACGCGCAAGCGTAAAATGAAATTCTGCTCCGCCACCGTCGCCGCGGTCTCGCCGGGCAGGATGACGGTGCCGGTGGTCAGTGGCACTTTCAATACGCGTCCCGACGTCGGCGCCAGCACGTTGCCTTCGGTGACCTGCTGCTGGATCACCGAGCGCTCGGCGGTGCGCGCCTTCAGCGTATTGGACGCGACGTTGAAAGCGGTGCGCGCCTGGTCGAGCGTCGTCTTGGGAACCGTGCCGCGCGAGAACAAATCTTCGGCGCGGGTGAAATCGGTCTGCGTCTGCGCGACCTGGGCTTCCAGCCCGGAAATCTGGGCATCGAGCGACTTCATCTGCAGCGTCAGCTTCTCATCGCCAATGGTGGCGACCACCTGTCCCTGCTTGACCGCATCGCCCTCCTTGACTGAGAGCGCCACCACAGTGCCGCCGATGCGCGCTCGCGCCGGCACCACGTTGGCGCTTTCGACGGTGGCGAACACCGCCTTTTCGTCGGCCACCGCTTTCGGCGCGACCGTGAAGGTCTGCTGGGCAAAGGCCGCTTGCGCCGAGAGCGCCAACACGGCCGCTACGAGGATACCGCCACGCATGGTTCACCTCACCTGACGCGGTGCGCCGGCCCGCAGCGGCTGGCGCCGGGCAGGCGCACAGGCCGGCGCGCAATAGACGCGATAGAGCGTGCGCACCAGTTCGCGCGCCTGCGGGCTGCCGATCGAATACCAGATGGTCTGCCCGTCGCGCCGCGCCGTCACCAGCCCGTCCCGGCGCAGCAGCGCGAGATGCTGCGACACCGTCGAATCGCGGATTTTCAAAAGTCCCGCCAATTCGCCCACCGAGCGCTCCTGCTCGGTCAACTGGCAGACGATGATGAGCCGATGGCGGTTGGAAAGGGCCTTGAGCAGCGCGCTCGCCTCGTCCGCCGCCAACAACATCTTCTTGACCTGTATTTTCATACTTGCGTATATACGAATAATTGAATATATGGTCAAGAGCGCCGCGCCCGGGCTGGGCGGCCGAATGTCAACCGGCCCTTTGATCAGGAGTTACGCCCGTGAACGTCGATCGCGCCGTCTTCGCAATGGCCGGCACCATGGTGCTGGCGAGCCTCGTGCTGGGTTGGCTGGTCAGCCCCTATTGGCTGCTGCTCGCGGCCTTCGTCGGAGCCAACATGCTGCAAGCCGCTTTCACCGGCTTCTGCCCGGCCGCCATGATTTTCAATAAGCTCGGGCTCAAGCCTGGCGCTGCATTTTCCTGCGGCGTGGCCGCGCGCTGAGCGCAAAACAATGCCCGCGCGGCGGGGGTCGCGCGGGCACCGTTCTCGATCGGCCGTTTGCTTCGTCAGCTATTGTCTTGCCGGAAAGCGCCGGTGTGGCGATCGACGATAAAGCGCTGCACCAGGGAATTGTCCTTGGTGACGATGTCGGCCGTGATTGTATCGGCATCCTTCTCCTTCACCTCGCCGAGCTTGAGCCGCGCATTGCCGCGGATGGCGAGCCAGCGCTCGACGCGGGCCTTCACGTCGTCGGTGGTGAGATTGAGCGCCTGGTTGGTCTGAGCGCCGGGGCCGTAGCCGGGTCCATTACCACGCATCATGCCGGGACCGTAACCGCCGCCCCAACCGCGCATGTGGTAGCCGGGGCCGCAGCCTTGTCCGGGTCCGGGCCCACCGTCTTGTCCGAAAGCCCCGCACGGTCCGCCGCCGGGTCCACCGGGGCCGCCACCGCCCATCATCCAGCCAGGACCCCAGCCGGGGCCGCCTTGGGCGGAAGCGGTATAACTGTAGACCCCCGTCCCGGCCGCCAGTGCAGCCACGACGCCGAGGGCGATCAATGTCTTTCGCGATTTCATGGAAGTGCTCCTTTTGCCTTGCAACGGATTCGTCGTCGCTGAGCGCGATTAGGAGTTCGACCTGTCACGCAAGTTTGTCGGGCGAGCGCGAATGTGTGACCAAGTGTGTCAGCGCGCTTGTCCGCAAGACATCGTTACAAGTTTTTTGCCCTAATCCGTCCTGTCCGAATTAGATTGCAGGCATGAACGACGGGCCGCACATCCTGGTCGTCGACGACCATCGCGAGATGCGCGATCTCGTCTCGCGCGCGCTCGCCAAGGAAGGCTTCCGCGTCTCAACCGCGGCCGACGGCAAGGCCATGCGCAAGGTGCTGGCCGACGCCAACATCGATCTTATTCTGCTCGACCTGATGCTGCCGGGCGAGGATGGCCTTTCTCTCTGCCGGTCGCTGCGTGCGGAGAACGAGATCCCGATCATCATGCTCACCGCCAAAGGCGACGAGGTCGACCGCGTCATCGGCCTGGAAATGGGCGCCGACGATTATCTGCCCAAGCCGTTCGGCAGCCGCGAACTGGTGGCGCGCATCCGCGCGGTGCTGCGCCGCAATCGCGCGCATGAGCCCGCCGCCAATGAGGACAAGCCCAAGCGCTACCGCTTCGAGCGCTGGGCCTTCGACGTCGATAAGCGCGAATTGCTTGGGCAAGACGGCGTCGCCGTGCCGCTGAGCACTGGCGAATTCGACCTGCTGTTGGCGCTGGTCGAGCATCCGCAGCGAACGCTGAGCCGCGACCAGTTGCTCGATCTCGCCCGCCATCGCGCCGCCAACACCTTCGACCGCAGCATGGACACACAGGTGAGCCGCCTGCGCAAGAAGGTCGAGCGCGATCCGGCCGATCCGGCGATCATCAAGACCGTATGGGGCGGCGGCTACATCTTCACCCCCGACGTGAGCCGGGAATGATAGTGCATCCGAACAATCACTCCGTCATTCGGGGATGGCACGAAGCGCCAGACCCGGAATCCAGAAGCAGGCACAGCGTGTGTTTCTGGATTCCGGGTTCGCCGGCTTCGCCGACGCCCCGGAATAACGGAAAAAATCAGCTGAATCCGATATGAGCCGCTTTTTCCCCAAGAGCCTGTTTGGGCAGACACTGCTGATCCTGCTGGTCGGGCTCGTCATCTCGCATTCGGTCGGCGCCTGGATCTATGCCGGCGCGCGCGAGCAGGCGGTGCGCGCCATCAGCGGCTTCGCTGCGGCGCAGCGCGTCGCCAATCTGTCGCGCCTGGTCGACGAAGCGCCCGCTGACTGGCGGCCGCGCATCGTGGCGGCGCTGAGCGATCCGACGTTCCGCGTCGCGCTCACGGCGCAGCCGCCGCAACTGCCGCAGAGCGACGCCGAAGGCGCCGCCAAGGCGGTCGAAGATTATGTGCGCCAGCAGCTGCCCGAGCGGCCCGACCGGCAAGTGCGCGTGGCAGTATTGGCGCCTCCAGATGGGCCGCCCGGCGCGCCGTTCGGACCGCCGTTCGATCGCCGGCCGCTGCCTGGAATGATGGGCGGCCTGGGCGGCATGGGGATGCACGGTATGATGGGTCCGGGCTTCGGTCCCTTTGGCGGCTGGCGCGGCCTGCAAGTCGCGGTGCAACTCAACGACGGCCAATGGCTGTCCTTCGCCACCGCGCTGCCGCAAGGCGCGCCCTCGGTGTCTTGGCAATTCATTATCTCGATGGTGCTGATGGGCGTGATCGTGCTCGCCGTCTCGGCCTGGGCGGTGCGCCGCGTCACCGCGCCGCTCGGCTTGTTGTCGGCCGCCGCCGACCGGCTCGGCCGCGATGTCACAGCCGAACCGCTGGCCGAAACCGGCACCGCCGAAATGCAGCGCGCCGCGCGCGCCTTCAACCGCATGCAGGACCGGCTGCGCCGGCTGATCGAAAGCCGCACCCAAATGCTCGCCGCGCTGTCACACGATCTGCGCACGCCGTTGACGCTGCTGCGCCTGCGCACCGAGGAAGTTGCCGACGCCGGCGAGCGCGACAAGATGCTGGCCACCATCGGCGAGATGGACGAGATGATCGGCTCGACGCTGGCCTTCGCGCGCGACGAGGTGCATGCCGAGCCGCGCCGGAAAGTCGACATTGCTGCGCTGCTCGAAAGCCTCGTCGACGACATGGCCGACGCCGGCCTGCCGGTGACCATGACGCCGGCAGCGCCGCTGATCCATGACTGCCAGCCGGGGGCCTTGAAGCGCGCGCTCACCAATCTGCTCGACAACGCGGTGAAGTACGGCAAAAGCGCGCGCACCGCGGTCGCCGGTGCGGGCGACAGCGTCGACATCACCATCGACGACGACGGGCCGGGTATCCCGGAGGCGGAGCTCGCCAAGGTGTTCCAGCCGTTCTACCGGGTCGAGGATTCGCGCAGCCGCGACACCGGCGGCACGGGCTTAGGCCTCGCCATCGCGCAAGCCATCGTGCAGGCGCAAGGTGGCGAATTGACGCTCACCAACCGCCCCGGTGGCGGGTTGCGCGCCGCGATCAAACTGCCCGTCTAGGTGACTTCCGCGCAGGCGCGAAATCGCGCTATATCGGGCCCGACCCGCCGTGGGTCGGTGACGTGGCCGGCGCTTTGCAATGAATAAACCGGAATGCGGCTTTCGCTTCATCGGACAGCCCATGCCGCGCCACGAAGACGCGCGGCTCATCACTGGCCTGGGCCGCTTCACCGACGATTTCACTTTTCCCAATCAAGCCTACGCGGCGATGGTGCGCTCGCCGCATGCGCACGCGCGCATCGTCTCCATCGACAAGACGCCGGCATTGAACATGCCCGGCGCGCTCGGCGTCTTCACCGGCGTCGATTGCGCCGCCGACGGCCTCGGCCCCATCGGTCACGACCCGCTACCGAAGACCCGCGACGACATGAAGCTCAGCGCGCCCGGCGGCGGCGAAGTGTTCATCGGCCCGCATCTGCTGCTGCCCGTCGACAAGGCGCGCCATGTCGGCGAAGCGATCGCCATGGTGGTCGCGGAAACCAAAGCGCAGGCGCTCGATGCCGCCGAAGCGCTCGCGGTCGTCTACGAGGAACTGCCCTTCGTGCTGCATTCCGAAGACGGCATGAAGCCGGGCGCGCCATCGGTCTGGGACGAAGTGCCGGCCAACATCCTGGTCGACACGTATTTCGGCAATGCCGCGGCGACCGACCGCGCCTTCGCACAGGCCGCGCATGTCGTCGCCCACGATTTCAACATCGGCCGCGTTACCGGCGTGCCGATGGAGCCGCGCGCCTGCGTCGCCAATTACGACAAAGCGAGCGGCCGCTATACGCTGCACGCCGGCAGCGGCGGCGCGGTCCGCCAGAAGCGCGAACTCGCCGCGGTGCTCGGTATCGAGCCGGACACGCTGCGCGTGCTGTCGTTCGATGTCGGCGGCAATTTCGGCACCCGCAACCGCGTCTACCCCGAATACGGCTTGATCCTGTGGGCCTCGCGCAAGCTCGGCCGCCCGGTCAAATATCTCGCCACGCGTTCGGAGTGTTTCATCAGCGACTATCAGGGCCGCGATCTCGTCACCAAACTCGAGCTCGCGATCGACGGTAAGGGCCGTTTTCTGGCGCTGCGCGCCACCAATATCAGCAATGCCGGCGCGCGCTGCGTGTCACTGTCGCCGCTCTCCAAGGGCGCCGGCCTGATCACCGGCAACTACGTCATCCCCACGGCCTCGCTGCGCGCGATGTCGGTGTTCACCAACACCATCCCGACGCAGGCCTATCGCAGCTCCGGCCGCCCGGAAGTGACCTTCGCCATCGAGCGGCTGGTCGACCTCGCCGCGGCCAAGCTCGGCATCGACCGCATCAGCCTGCGCCGCCGCAATCTGGTGCGGCCGAAATCCATGCCCTACCGCAACGCCGTCGGCATGACCTATGACAGCGGCACCTACGAGGACAACATGGACCTCGCCATGCGCATCGCCGACTGGGACGGCTTTGCCACGCGCAAGCGCGAGGCGAAGAAGCGCGGCAAGCTGTTGGGACTCGGCCTCGCCAATTATGTCGAGTCCTCGATCGGCGCGCCCAAGGAACAGGCGCGCATCACCATCAAGCCCGATGGCGTCGACGTCATCATCGGCACCCAGCCGGCCGGGCAAGGCCATGAGACCAGCTTTGCGCAAGTCGTCTCGGATCTGTTGGCGGTGCCGGTCGAGAGCGTGCGCATCGTCATGGGCGACACCGATGTGGTGCGCGCCGGCGGCGGCACGCACTCGGGCCGCTCCATGCGCCACGCTGCGACCGTGTTCTCGCTTGCCGCCGCCACGCTGATCGCCAACGGCAAGCGCATCGCCGTGCACCTGCTCGACACCAGCGAGGCCGACTTCAACGACGGCCGCTTCACCGCGCGCGGCACCAACCGCAGCTTCGATTTTCTCGAACTGGCGCAGGAGATGGGCAAGCACGCCCTGCCCGACGATATCGCCAACGGCCTCGCCATCGTCACCGACAATGAGATGCACGATCCGGTATTCCCGAACGGCTGCGCGGTGTGCGAAATCGAGATCGATCCGGCAACCGGCGGCCTCGCGCTCACGCGCTACGCCTGCGTCGACGACGTCGGCCGCTGCATCAACCCGCTGATCGTCGACGGGCAGACCCATGGCGCCATCGCGCAGGGCGTCGGCCAGGCGCTGTGGGAGCAATTCGTGGTCGACGATTCCGGCCAGCCGCTCACCGGCTCATTCATGGACTACGGCATGCCGCGCGCGCATCTGTTGCCGTCATTCGCCACCGAGATCGTCGAGGTGCTCTCCCCGACCAATCCGCTCGGCATCAAGGCCGGCGGCGAAGGCGGCACCACCGGCGCGCTGGCGGCGATTGTCAACGCCATCGTCGATGCGCTCAGGCCCTACGGCATTCTGCATCTCGACATGCCGGCGACGCCCTATCGGGTGTGGCAGGCGATCGAAAGCGCCAAGGCGAAAAACGCCGGCTAAAGCTTCCGATCCGCCAGCCCGGGATTCGGCGGTCTTTTCATATTCATAATTCGTAAACTGTCTTATTTTTCGCATTATTAAATTGCAAAATGCAAAATCTCAACCTGTAACGCCGGAAGAACGCCGGTGGGAATGGAAGCCAGGAGGAATTCCGTGCACATTTTTTTGCATTTTTGCCGACGAGTTTGCGGCGCCGCTGTCGACTACGGCCTCATCGCGGCAGGCATTGAACCATTCAAAATCAAAAATCTGTGCGACACACTAAGTTCGCACAACGCTAGGTCAGAAGACTCGACCTTGAGGCACTAGACGTGAATCAACTCTCGATCTTTGTCGACGGCAAAACCGGGACCGAAGCAATTCAACGCCAACTGGCGGGCGTCTTCGATCTTCGCTTCCGTTCACTCGACCAAATTCACGAGATGACGCCGGAGCCATATCTTGTCTTCGACATTGATATGCACGATGGCCGCCATCTCCTGGAGACCAAAGAGTGGCTCAAGCGTAGGCCAAAGGACAGCAAGGTCGTCTTCGTCATCGACGAAACCTCGCACAGCGAGAAAATACAAGCTCGCGCCCTCGGCGCGACGGACGTCATCCATCGGCCGATCGACGGCAGGGCTCTGCTGAAACTCCTATGGGGCGACTTTGACTCGCTCGCTCTCGATACGGCGGACCCCCCGCTCAAAAGCGATCCGGCCGTCGCGCCCGCATTCGACGCCCTGGAAAATGTCTTCGCCTCGGCATGTCTCGGCGCGCCGCTCGATATTCAAAAGGTCCATTCAGCCGGTAAGGTGCTTGTCGACTGCATCGAATCACAAGGCCTCGGCTCGTGGATCAGCACCGTCCGCAGGCATCACAGCCTCACCTATCAGCATTCACTTGTGGTAACGGGCGTCGCCGTAGCCTTCGGCCACCATCTCGGCTTTTCTAGTAAGGACTGTCAGCGGATGTCATTTGCCGGAATGCTGCATGACATCGGCAAGGCGCGCATTCCGATTTCGATCCTGGAAAAACCCGGTCCGCTCGATAAGGACGAATTGATCGTCATGCGCAAGCATCCCGAATACGGGCTCGACGCGCTGAAGTCGGTGCCGGGAGTTGACCCGGACATGGTCGACATGGTGCTTCATCACCACGAGCTTCTCGATGGCATGGGCTATCCGCACGGCCTGAAAGGAAACAAGATTTCCGACCTCGTCCGCATCATGACCATTTCGGATATTTTCGGCGCGCTGATCGAACGGCGCTCATACAAAAAGCCGATGTCCGGCAAGGACGCATACCAGATCCTGCTCGATATGGGCTCCAAACTAGACAAGGAACTGGTGCGCGAGTTCCGTTTCGCCTCAGGACTGAAGGTCGCCGAACCGAGCCCGGCGCCGGAAGCGGTGAACTAGACCCCCGTTGGCAACTATGCCCAGATGAAATAGCAATCCGACGCACGCGCTTCGGCCATCTCTGCCGTCACGAGCTCCGCTAGGGGTACAATCACTTCCAAATCCTCGCGCCGGCGCTTTGACTGCCTTTTGCGCCGCGTCGCCGAAGCTCAATGCGCCGCGCGCCTCTGCCGCCCCATCGACTGTGCTTTAGCAAATACTAAACGAAGCTGCCTTATGCTCTTAATGCGTATTAACCATTCGGCCGACATGCCAATCCCTGGCCAACCAGAACGGTGTTCCAAGGAACATGGATGCTCCACTCGCTTTCATCCAGGAGATCAACAGCACGATTGCGCAGAGTTCAAGCGAACGGCGCTCGACGATGCTGCGTCGTCTCACGGATTTCTTTCTGGTCAGCGCGGATCAATATTCCGACGACGAGATCGCCCTTGTCGATGACGTCTTTGTCCGTCTCGTCGAGACCATAGAGGAATCTTCGCGGGCGCTGTTGGCGATCCGTCTGGCGCCGCTGTCCAAGGCCCCGCCGAAGATCCTCCATATCTTGGCGTCAGACAATGCGATCGAAGTCTCTTCTCCCATCCTGATCCAGTCCGAGCGGCTCGACGATGCGAGCTTGATCGATTGTGCCAAGACCAAGAGCCAGGAACACCTTCTGGCGATCTCGCTGCGAAAAACGCTTGCCGAGGCGGTGACGGACGTTCTCGTCGAGCGCGGAGATCCGCAAGTCGTGCTAAGCACGGCTAAAAATTCTGGAGCAAAATTTTCCAACAAGGGTTTCGCTATTCTCGTCAAGCGCTCGGACGGCGACGACCGGCTTGCCACATGCGTGGGCGCCCGGCCAGATATTCCTGAGAAACTGTTCGAGCAGCTGCTCGAAACTGCATCGGCAACCGTTCGCGCCAAGCTTGAAACCGAGCGGCCCGCAGCCAAACATGACATCCATCGTGTCGTCGGCGACGTGACCAGCCGGATTCGCGCCGAAGCAACCATTCAAACGCCGGAATACGCGGCAGCCCGGGTACTTGCCACCTCGCTGAACCGAGCGGGGCAATTGAATGCCGCCAAGCTGGAAGCCTTCGCCAAGGCCAACCGGTTTGAGGAGATCGTGAGCGCGCTGTCATTGATGTCGGACATGCCGGCCGATTTTGTTGAACGTGCCATCAATGACGCAGATGCCGAATCTCTATTGGTCCTGTGCAAAGCGGTCGGGCTCTCCTGGGAGACAACCAGAAACATTCTCACGCTGAACGGCAGAAAGCACCCGCGCGCGCCAGGTGAAATCGACCAGTGCTTGACCGCTTTCCAGCTTTTGAAGCAGCCGACCGCCAAGCAGATTCTCGGCTTTCGTCGGACGCGGGGGCCTTCCGCAACCACGCGAAAGATGTAGACGCCGGACGCTCCTTCGCGCCGCCGCCTGCGGCTGCAAGGCACGGTTAAGATTGCGTATCTTCCTGCCCCCGGGAACTGCAGATCATTTTAAGCGCCTTGCAACGGGCTTCGCTTAAGGCTCAAGCGACAGAAAGAAGCCCCTATGGAAGAACGACGCCAGCTCGCGAGACATGCCGTGCTCAAGAGCGCCAAGATCATGTTCGACAACCAACCGTCGCGGTTCGATTGCACGGTGTGCAACATCACGAACGACGGCGCGTGTCTTAATGTCGCGGCCGCGACGCCTGTCGCCGAATCGTTTGCCTTGAGCTTCGATAATTTCCGCTCCACCCGCGCTTGCCGCGTCGTGTGGCGGCAAACCGACAGGCTTGGCGTCTGCTTTGGTTAGTGGCGCCTTCTGCATTCGCAGCACTGGCGGAGGATAACCCACCGCGGCTCTGCGCCGAGCGCATGACGCCGAGCATCGTCCGCCGGCCCGCGGGCTCGGCCCTTTTTCGGTGTGCTCGGCTGCGAGCATCGCCACGCCTACGAGCATGAACCGGACAAACTGCCGCGGTCATGCCCTCCGCGCATGCGCCAATGCCGGAAAATCGGCCCTCGAAAAATCCCAACTTATCCCCGCCATGCCGCCGGCGCATGGCTAAATAGGAATTGTTTCACATTAAACAATTCCAGCCCTCTTCTTTCGTCAACTTTTAGCGCCTATATTCAAACCGCCGGGGCAACCCGGCTATGGCGATAAACGGCCGTCGTAATAAACCTTTCGGACCCGGGGGCAGTACCCGGCGCCTCCACCAAAGCCCGGCAAGCCTTTTCGGTACAAGCCTTGCCGATAAGAGAGAACGGGCTTCGGCGGGGGCGAAATAGGATCGACGAGGGCGTAAAGGACGGACTTTTGCTCGGCATGGTACCGCCGTTATCGGGCCGTCTCATAGTTGCAAACGACAACTATGCTCCGGTTGCTCTGGCCGCGTAAGCGGTCCGACTAACCAAGCCTACAAGTCCTAGCCGTCTTAGCAGCGGTTAGGCGGGGTTCGGAGGCACCTGGCAACAGAAGCCTCCACTTTCGTCCGGGGGCAGTCATTCCCATTCATGACAGCGGCCAAAAGCCGGGATAGCGTCGGGCGCCCGCGCCGCGCTAGCATCGTGCGATTCTCAGTCCAGACGTAAGCCATGACCGACCATTTTCGCTACGATCTTCTGACCCAGCAGGCGCTGCGCGGCGTCGTCCGCACCGTGCTCGCGGATGCCGCCAAGAAGAAGGGCCTGCCGGGCGACCACCATTTCTACATCTCGTTCGACACCAACGCCGAGGGCGTGCGGATGTCGGAGCGGCTGCGCGTGCAGTATCCCGAGCAGATGACCATCATCCTGCAGCACCAGTTCTGGGATCTGGCCGTAACCGAGCGCGCCTTCGAGGTCGGTCTGTCGTTCGGCGGCGTTCCGGAAAAGCTCGGCATTCCGTTCGAGGCGGTCACCGGCTTTTTCGACCCGTCGGTGCAGTTCGGCCTGCAATTCGAGGAAGTGACCGAGGGCGAGGAACGCCAATCCCCGGCCAACATGCAGGACAAGCCGGTCAAGAAGAAGCGCGCAGCGCCGCCGGTGCCCGCCGTCGCCGTCGCCGTGCCGGCGCCACCGCCGGCGGTGGCGGCGAGCCCCGCGGCATCGGCCGAGCCCGATCCCGATAAGCCGGCAAGCGGCGGCGAAGTGGTCCGCCTCGACCGCTTCCGCAAGAAAAAATAAGCGTAGGCTGCATCTTTTCGCCGGCCCGTCCGCGGGCTTACAGTCGGGCATGGTCAAGAAACCAGGCAAATTGCGCCAAAAAACTCACCAAAAAACGCGTATTGAAAGCGACGCCTTCGGGCCGCTCGCCATCCCCGCCGACAAATTATGGGGCGCGCAGACCGAGCGCTCGCTGCACAATTTCCGCATCGGCACCGAACGCATGCCGATCGAGATCGTGCGCGCGCTCGGCCTGATCAAGCGCGCAGCCGCCGAGGTCAACCGCGACCTCGGGTCCCTCGACGCCAGGCGCGCCAAGGCCATCGCCGTGGTGGCGCAGGACATCGCCGACGGCAGACTGGACGACAATTTTCCGCTGCTGGTCTGGCAGACCGGTTCCGGCACCCAGACCAACATGAACGTCAACGAGGTGATCGCCAACGCCGCCAATGTCGCGCTCGGTGGCGAACTCGGCGCGAAAAAGCCGGTGCATCCGAACGATCACGTCAATATGAGCCAATCGTCCAACGACTCGATCCCGGCCGCCATGCATATCGCCGCGGCGATGGAAATCCATCGCCATTTGCTGCCGGCGCTAACGCACCTGCACGCCGCGCTCGACAAGAAGGCCAAACAATTCGCCAAGATCGTCAAGATCGGCCGCACCCATACCATGGACGCGACTCCTCTCACTTTGGGCCAGGAATTCTCCGGCTACGCCGCGCAGGTGAAGTCGGCGATCGCGCGCCTCAAGCTGGCGCAGCGCGAGCTTTATCCCCTCGCCCAAGGCGGCACCGCCGTTGGAACGGGGCTCAATTCCAAACCGCAATTCGCCAAGGCTTTTGCCAAACACATCGCGCAACTCACCAAGCTGCTTTTCGTCAGCGCACCGAACAAATTCGAGCACATGGCGGGACATGACGCCTATGTGTTCGTGCACGGGGCGCTTTCCGCCGCCGCCACCGCGCTGTTCAAGATCGCCAACGATATCCGTCTGCTCGGCTCCGGCCCGCGCTCAGGGCTCGGCGAACTCATCCTTCCGAGCAACGAGCTCGGCTCCTCGATCATGCCGGGCAAGACCAATCCGACCCAGACCGAGGCGCTGACCATGGTCTGCTGCCAGGTGTTCGGCAATCAGACCACCGTCACGGTCGCCGGCAGCCAGGGCCATTTCGAGCTCAACGTCTACAAGCCGGTGCTGGCTTTTTGCATGCTGCAATCGATCCGCTTGCTCGGCGATGCCGCGCGCTCGTTCACCGACAATTGCGTCGTCGGCATCCGCGCCAACGAGCCGCGCATCCGCGAATTGATGCAGCGCTCGCTAATGCTGGTGACGGCGCTTAGCCCCCACATTGGCTACGACAAGGCGGCGGCGGTCGCCAAAGCGGCGCACACCAATGGAACCACCTTGCGCGAGGAAGCGGTGCGGCTCGGCTTTGTCAGCAGCGCCGAGTTCGACCGCTGGATCCGCCCGGAACGGATGACCCGCCCCCGCTAAGTCGTAATCCGAGCGCCGAGCGTATTGTGGGCGGGTGGGCAGCGTATCCCGTTACTATTCTACCCGCGCATGACTTTGAAATCCTGCAAGCCCGCAGTTGACAAAAGATGGTCAATTTCTGCCGCTTGTATGAAGTCAATCAGTAGTGCTTACAAATGCCATAATATACATTTGCGACGCCGTGAAAATTTCAAACCAATACCAGTTTTTGCTAGTAATGTTCACTATTGAACAGCTGGCATATTTTACAATCAACTCGCCGTGTAGATAATTGTTGTCGGTGGTCCAAGGAAAGCGATAGCATTACCCTATAGACCACATGCCTGATGCATCTCGGTGGGGGACAAGCGGGATGTATTCGGGTACCGCCAAGGGGACGGCATGGCTGAACTGGTCAACCTTCGACTCGCGCGTAAGCGAGCCAAAAAGCGGCAGGACGATCTGCACGCAGAAAGCAGCCGTCTCGCCCATGGTCAGCCCAAACACCGGCGCAAGCTCGAAGCCGCGCAAAAGGCGAAAGCCAGCCGCGATCTCGACCTGCACCGGATCGATCAGGGAGGCGACCAATGAAATCTCCTGTTGTCAAACGCTCGATCGTGATTGCGGGCCATAAGACCAGCGTCAGTCTCGAAGACGCGTTCTGGACGAGCTTGAAAGAAATCGCCAGCGGCCGCGACATAACACTGTCGGACATGGTGGCTTCGATCGACACCGGTCGCCACGCCGGCAACCTTTCGTCGGCGATCCGCCTGTTCGTACTCGATTACTATCGCGCGCAGCTAGACGGCAGCGCATCGCGCAAGGCTGACGACAAGCGCGCGGCGTCAGTTCTGCGAGCCGACTGAAGCCTCAGGGTGACGCCGCGGGCTCGGCGGCCGCGCGACCTCAACCGGCGCCGGCAGAGCAGGCGCCAATTCACTTTTCGGCAGAGGCGCCGGCGGCTTAGTTTGGCGTTGCGCGTTTTCAATCTCGCGCAACTGCCGCGCCTGATTTTCAACCGCCCGCAGCGTCAGCCATCCGGTCAGCGCGGAGACATCGATGCTGCGCGCCGGCGCCGAAAGCGGTCCCTTCAACGCCATGAAGATATCGGGCCGCGCGCCGCCGGCCTGTCCCGATCCCGAGAGTACGAGCCGCGCGTCGAGCGAGCCGTCGGTGAGATCGAGAATGCCGGCGAGCGACAGAGCGGCATCCTTGCCGTCGACGGTGGCATTGCTCAGCCGAACCTGCCCGGCGCTCACCGCGAGCGTTCCATCGGCGTGTTTGACCGCAAGCTGGCCGCTGTCCAAGGCCTTGCCCACCGCGTCGGAAATGCGGGCGGCATCGATCGGCAGTCCTTGATCCACCGCGCGGGTGACCGCGTCGAAAGCGCGCGGATCGAGGCCGGCCAATTGCCCATCGCTGAGCGCGATCTTGCCGCTGCCCTGCAGCGAGCCGATCAGCGCGACCGGGCTCAAGCCGCTTCCTGCAACGTCGGCGGACAAAGCGACCGAGCCGGTCACCGGCGGCCGCGCGCCAGACGGCAGCAGACTGGCCGCGTCGACGCCGGTCAGCGAAATCTTGGCATGTGCTTTCAGGCCATCCTCGGCGGAGCGGAACGACAGGCGACCGGTCAGGCGTCCGCCGGAAACGTCACCAGTCGCGTCGTCGACGGCGAAGCCGCCTTTATCGAAACGCAAATTGGCGCGAAACTCCCGTGCCGCCAGCCGCGGCAGCAGCGCGACTTGGCGCGCCTTGAATGCGATCTCGCCATTGAACGCGCCGAACAGGCCGGCGGCGAACGGCTCGCCCGACCAGGCCCAGGACGCGCTGCCGCTGTTGCCGGCCTCTACCGGCAGGCCGATCGCCGATACGATCAGCGGCGCCGCGTCGATTGTATCGGCGTCGAGGGCTCCGGAAACCTTGCGCGGCGTTTGTCCGTCGAAGGCAAGGTTGCCGCGAATCGTCGCGCCGCCGAGCCGTGCATTGACGTCGCTAAAGCTGATGGCGCGATCGGCCACGGCGATGCGCGAATTCAAGCTGAACGGCAGAGGCTCGCCACTATCCGACAGGCCGGCGGGGCGCAGTGGGCGCAGATTGGCCTTGGCCACCTGCAAGGACGACGTCAGTTGCAGGCCTTTGTCGAGCGAGAGCCGTCCATGCCCGATACTTTGCGCGGACAGGCCCTCGGCACTCAGGCGCAGATCGATGCTCTGATCGCGATCGGCAGGCCCCGCCACCAGCAGCTTGAGCTGGCCGGCGCCTTTGCCCGCCGCCAGATAGCGATCGAGCCCGATGAGCCTGAGCAGAGCCGCGCCATCCGGCGCATCGACGGTGCCGTCGAGGCGGATGTCAGCCGCGGCCGGCTTCTCCCAATCGCCGCTCATGCGCGCGCGCACATCGACTTTCATCGCATCGACGGCGCCGGTGACTGCCACTTGTGCCGTCGTCACCGAGGCTTGCTTGTCGTCGGCCACATCGAGGGTGGCGTGCAACTTGGCGTGATTGATCCGCTCGAGCAGGCCGGCCACCGGTGTTGCCGTGCTGGGCGCGAATTTTTCCACCAGCGCCGCGATGGCCGCCGCCTGCCCGGATTCGAAATCGAGCACGAGCGAACCGCGCGGCGAATGTCCGCTGGTATCGATGCGTCCGCTGGCGGAGAAGCTGCCGCCGCCGAGGTCGGCGACCGTCAGGCGATCGATCTGCACGCCGTTGCCGTCGACTTTCACTCTGGCGCTCGCGTCACGCGCCACGAATCCGGCGATGGTGGCGCGGTCGATATCGGCGGCGATCGTCATGTCGTGCGGCCGCTCGATCTGCGAGCCAGCGAGCAGCGCGTGGCCGAAGGCAAACGCAGTGTCGATATCGAGCTCGGGCGCATTGAGCGCGGCGTCGAGCTTGGCCGCCTGCTTGCCGGACGCAAACACATAAGCGAGACGGCCGGTGACGGCTTTGCGGTCGAATGCGGCCCGCAGGCGTTCGACCGCGAACTTGTCGCTGCCGAACGTGACGTCGCCGCGCAAGGTCAAGGGCCGCACGTCGCCTTGCGTGGTGTCCGCGCGTCCTTCCAGCCAGGCGGCCAGCAGCTTCGGATTGCCGGCTTCGATTTCGGCCGGCCCGGTGAAGCTGACGCCGCCGCCTTTGACGGCGAGGTGCCCGCTCAACTTCACCTGCGTGAAGCCGGGCGCGCGAAACTCGAAGCGGTCCAGATTCCATCCGCCGGCGTCGGTGCTGATATCGCCGCGCAGATTGGCGACGCTGTTGCCACCGAGCGTGACCTGATCGATGCCGATGCCGATCTGGATCGGAATGGCGGGCCGGAAGGCGCCGCCGGCCAGTTGCGCGATCCGGCGGATGGCCGCAGCGGGCGGCGGGCGGGTGCCGTCGTCGCTTGCGAGCGCGCGGTCGAGATCGACCTGGCCGCCCGACAGCACGCCGTCGAAACGCGGGCGCTTGCCGAACTGGAAATCGGCGACGCCGGTAAGCTTGAAGTCCCTGGTCTTCCGACCCGTACTGGAATTCGAACTGCTGCATCAGCGCCGAGGCCGCGGCGACCTTGATCTTGCCACTCAGCCGCCAGGGCTGGCTCACGGTCTCGCCCGATTGCGCGGCGCCGCGCGCTGCGATCTCGACCGGCCGCGTCAAACTCAGCGTGCCGTCGAATTTCGGCTTGCCGCCGGCTAGTGCCAGCATGCCGTCGACGACGATACTGAGCGGCCGGCTGACCGGATCGACATTGACGTGCAGCTTGAGTGCGCCATCTTCGGAATAGCGGCCAGCGGTGAGGCGAAATGGATAAAGCTCGCCGCCGACGGTGGCCGCGCCCTCGCCCTTGAACGGGCCGAGCAGCGAGCGCGCCTCACCATTGAACCAGAGTCCTTGCAGCGTGGCGCGGGCGCCGTTCGCGGCGTCGCTGAGGGTCAGCGTGCCGTCCTCGACGCTCAGACGGTCGATCGACAGGTTGTCCGCGCTGAATTTGATCGCCAAGCTCGGAGACTTCACTTGTCCCGACGCGTCGAGGCCGAGACTCAATTTGGGGCTGACGAGGTGCACCTCGGACGCCCGCCACTCGCCGCGCATCAGCGGACCGAGGGCGAATTCGAAGCCGAGCAGGCGCGCGCGAATCTTCTCCTTGCTGCTGTCGCCGATCTCGATGTCGTGCAGCGTGAGCGAGGGTGTCGGCAACAACCGCGCCTCGATCGGACCGGTGACGCGTACCTCGACGCCGATCAGGCGGCTTGCTTCCACCTCGAATAGCGAGCGATGGGTTCCCCAGTCGATCAGCAACGGACCGACCAGCGCCGCGACCAGCGCCAGAATGATCGCGATTGCCAATCCGAGCAGGGTGTTCTGCAACGCCAACTCCAACGCGGTTCCCTGCGCGCCTGTGGCACGCTCTAGGCCCAACGATGTGAAATGTACGCCATTTCTGCCGGTTCTTGGCGGCAATTCTATGTCGACCAGGACTGCGCTTCGCGCCTTCCGGAACGGCGGTTAAGGCCGTCAGTCGAGCGCGACGATCTTGCCCGGATTCATGATGTTCTGCGGATCGAGCGCGCGCTTGATCGCCGCCATGGCGGCGAGCGCCGGCGCGCCGTGCTCGGCCAACAGATATTTCATCTTGCCCTGGCCCGACGCCGTGTTCGCCGGTGCAGGTGCCGTCCATCGACAGCGCCAGCTCAACCACGCGTTCCATCAGGATGCCGGCGCGCTCGACCTCGTCGCCATCGGCCATGTCGACCAGCAGCGACAGGTGGAAATTGCCGTCGCCGACATGGCCGAGGATCGGCGCGACCAGATTGAGTTCGGCGATGGCGCGCTGGCTGGCGGTGACGCATTCGGCGAGCCGCGAAATCGGCACACAGACGTCGGTGGCGAAAGCCTGCGCGCCGGGGCGCAGATGACGCGCCGCCCAATAACCGTCATGGCGCGCCTGCCAGAGCCGGGTGCGGTCCTCCGGTTTGGTCGCCCAGTCGAACGGCCCACCGCCGAGTTCCGCGACGATGTCGCCGAAACGCTGCGACTGCTCGGCGACGCCGGCGTCGCTGCCGTGGAATTCGACGAACAGCGTCGGCACTTCCGGCAGCGACAATTTCGAGTACGCGTTGACGGCTCTAATCTGCAAGGCGTCGAGCAATTCGATGCGCGCGACCGGGATGCCGTGCTGGATGGTGAGAATGGTCGCCTTGCAGGCGGCATCGACGGAAGGGAACGGGCAGACGCCAGAGGCGATCGCTTCCGGGATGCCGGACAATTTGAGCGTGAGCTCGGTGATGACGCCGAGCGTGCCTTCCGAACCGATCATCAACCGCGTGAGATCGTAGCCGGCCGACGACTTCTTGGCGCGGCGCGAAGTGGTCATCAACTTGCCATCGGGCATCACCACCTTCATCGCCAGCACGTTGTCTTTCATGGTGCCGTAGCGCACCGCGTTGGTGCCCGAGCAGCGCGTCGCCGCCATGCCGCCGAGCGACGCGTCGGCGCCGGGATCGATGGGGAAGAACAGGCCCTGGTCGCGCAGATGCTCGTTGAGCGCCTTGCGGCTGATGCCGGGCTCGACCACGCAATCGAGATCCTCGGCGTGCACCGCCAGCATCTTGTTCATGTCGCGCACATCGATCGATACGCCGCCGAGCGGCGCGTTGATGTGGCCCTCGAGCGAGGTGCCGACGCCGAACGGGATGACCGGCACGCCGTTCGCCGCGCAGATGCGCACGATCTTCTGCACGTCGGCGGTGTTCTGCGGAAACACCACCGCGTCCGGCGGCTGGTTGGGGACCCAGGTCAGCGTATTGCCGTGGTGCTCGCGCACCGCCTGCGACGTGACGACGCGGTTGCCGAAGGCTGCCGTCAGTGCGGCGATCCCTTTGGCGATCGCGGACGCATCACGCGATAGGCCGTGTGATTTAAAAATTTCCGCCGCGCTCGCCATCGCGTCCGACCCCGCTCCTAGCGGCGAACGTGGCGGGGTTAGCGGACAGGGTCAAGCGTGGGTCAGCACCACCAATATACGACCGGCTGGTCGGCCACCGGCTCAACCGGACTGCTCTTGCCCGGCGACAGGGCCCAAGCCACGACCATTCCCGCGACAATGAGCATGTAGGCTCCGCGCGCCAAACGTCCGATCATGGTCCCGCCTCCCTTGGCTTTTTTGTGAGAATAGCCAAGCAGGCCCGGGGCAGGCAACTATCGTTAATTTTTGGTTAATGGGGCCCAAGCCGTTGATACGTATCAATTTGCTCGCTTTGGTCGGCAATAGACTGGGCAACTCCGCTGGCGTAGTTTCCGCCGCATCCTGCCCTACCCTATTGGAGCTTCCCCCATGGCCGGCCCTGTCATTGCTGTCACCGATAGCGTGTTCCCCTCGCTCGACCTCGCCAAGGCGGCGCTCGCTCGGCTCAATCCGACGTTTCGCATATCGAAAAGCGCCGGTGCCGATGACATCCTGGCGGTAGCCAAGGATGCCGACGCCATTCTCGTGACCTATGCCAAGCTCACGCGCGACCTCCTGACCCAACTCACCAAGTGCAAGGCGATCGGCCGCTTCGGTCTCGGCGTCGACAATATCGACCTGCCGACCGCCAAGGAGAAAGGCATCGCCGTCAATTACGTGCCGGACTATTGCATCCGCGAGGTCTCCGATCACGCCATGGCGCTGCTGCTGGCGCTGATCCGCAAGATCCCGCTGTCCAACAAACTGGTGCAGGCCGGCCGTTGGGAAATGCCGGCGGTGGTGCCGATCCGGCGGCTTGAGGGGACCGTGCTCGGCCTGGTCGGTTTCGGCCATATCCCGCGCCTGGTGGTGCCCAAGGCGCAGGCCTTCGGCATGAAGGTCGTCGCCTACGATCCGTTCGTGAAGCCGGACCAGTTCAAGGCCCTCAAGGTCGAAGGCGTCGACTTCGACACGCTGCTCAAGACGTCCGATTACATCTCCGTCCATGCGCCGCTGCTGCCGGCGACGCGTGGCATGTTGAATGCCGACGCCTTCGCCAAAGTGAAGAAGGGTGTCTACGTCGTGAACACCGCGCGCGGTCCGCTGATCGACGAGCCGGCGCTGATCGCCGCGCTCGATGCCGGCCAGGTCGGCGGCGCCGCGCTCGACGTGGTGACGACCGAGCCGCTGGCCAAGGACTCTCCCTTGCTCGGCCGCGACAACGTCATTGTCACGCCGCACACCGGCTTCTATTCGATCGAGGCGCTCGAGGAACTGCAGACAAAATGCGCCGCCGACGTCGCGCGCGTGCTCAGCGGCGAAAAAGCGGTTTACCCGATCAGCGCATGATGGTCGAACCGGGTTTCGCCGCGCCGTTCGTTTCGACGGTGATGCGGGTCGAGCCGCAGTGGATCGACTACAACGGCCACCTCAACGTGGCCTATTACAATGTGCTGTTCGACCGCGCGGTGGATGAAGTCTACGAACTCATCGGCCTCGGGCCTTCCTATCTTGAGCGTACCAAGCATTCAACCATGGTGGTCGAAGCGCATGTGCGATACTTGCGCGAGCTGAAGCTGGAAGACCCGGTGCGCGTCGTCGTGCAATTGCTCGATTATGACGCCAAGCGCATTCATCTGTTCGAAGAGCTCCGGCACGCCACCGAAAACTGGGTCTCGGCCACCTCGGAAAACATGACCTTGAGCGTCGACATGACGAGCAAGAAAGTCGCGCCGTTTTATGACAGCGTTCTGCGCCTGCTCGAACGCATGAAGACGGCCCATACCGGGCTGCCGCGGCCCGATGGTGGCGGCCGCAGCGTCCGGATGCCCGACAAGCGCTGACCGCTTGCCTACGCCAGCGACGCGACGATAGCATTCACGACGCGATACGTCTGTATTGGATCGTGGTACGGGGCAACAATGTCAGCGAATGCCGGAACACCGCCCTCGCGCCGCAGCTCGGCGCACTCGGTGCTCATCCGCGAACATCGGATTCCGAGCGCCAATAGCGCGCCCTATATCTGCGTCGAGGGGCCGGATCGCAATCTGTGGTTCTGCGAGAGCGGCGCGGCCAAGATCGGCTGCTTCGATCCGCGTGAGCGCGCCTTCAAAGAATTTTCCTTGCCGACTCCCGGCGCAACGCCGATCGGCATCACGCTCGGCGGCGACGGCAATCTGTGGTTCGCACAGAAGAAGGCCAACAAGATCGGCCGCGTGACGCCCGCTGGTGCGCTCGACGAATTTGCGGTGCCGACCGCAAACGCCGGCCCCGACGGCATCGCGCTCGGCCCCGACGGCAACATCTGGTTCTCGGAAACCGAGGCCGGCCAGATCGGCCGCATAACACCCGCGGGAAAGATCACGGAATTCAAAACCGGCATCTCGCCCGGCAGCAAACCTTTGTCGATTGTCGTGCGCGACGGCGCGCTCTGGTTCAGCGAGGCCGCCGGCAATCGGGTCGGCCGCATCACGACCGACGGCGCGGTGAGCGAATTTCCGATCCCCGGCGACGACCCGCAGCCGCGCGCCATGGTGACGCATCCCGACGGCAACATCTGGTTCGTCGAGACCGGCGCCAACGCGCTCGGCCGCCTGACCCGCGACGGCACGTTCGCCGAATTCAAATTCCCGACGCCGAACGCGTCCTTGCGCGGCGTCACGGTCGGACCGGACGGCAATCTCTGGTGCACCGAGAACTTCGCCAACAAGATCGGCCACATGGCGCCGGACGGCACGCTGATCGGCGAATACGACATCCCGACGCCTTCAAGCGGCGCGCGATGCATCGCGACGCTGTCGAACGGCCGGCTCTATTTCACGCAATACGATGCCGGGTCGATCGGGGAAATCATTCTCGAATAGAACCAAGGTTAGGGGGAAGCGGTGGCGGTCGAGCGGATCGATTATCGGGCGGGCAATATCGCCTGCAATGGCGCGCTGGTCTACGACGACAAGATCAGCGCACGCCGACCGCTGATGCTGATCTCGCCGAACTGGCTCGGCGTCACCGACGACGCCATCAAGCGCGCGGCGACAATCGCCGGCACAAAATACGTCGCCTTCGTCGCCGATATGTATGGCGGCGGCAAAATATCCGACGGCCCGCCCGAGTCGGCGGAGTTGGCCAATGGGCTGCGCGCGGATGCGCCCGAGCGCCGCCGTCGCATCACTGCTGCGCTCGCGGTGCTGCGCGCCGAAAGCGACAAGCGCAAGATCGGCGATCTCACGCGGCAGGCGGCCATAGGCTTCTGCTTCGGCGGCGGCAATGTGCTGGAGCTCGCGCGCACAGGCGCCGACATCAAGGCCGTCATCTGCCTGCACGGCGACCTGCTCACGCCACTGCCGGCCAAGCCCGGCGACATCAAGGCCGCGGTCTGCGTGCTGCATGGGTCGAAAGACCCGGTGGTGCCGAAGAAGGACCGCGACGCCTTCGAGACCGAAATGGAAGCCGCAGGCGCCAAATGGCAGATGCTCGTTTTCGGCGGCCTTCTGCACTCATTCTGTGAGCCCGAATCCAATGTGCCGGGGATCGCTTGCTACGACGCCGGCGCCGCACGGCAGTGCTTCAACATGATCGACGACTTCGCAACCGCGGCGTTCGAAGGAAAATTATAAGAACGGAAAGTCAGGGAAGGAAAACGTCATGAGAAAAATTGGACGCATCGTCTTCGGCTTGCTGCTCGGCTTCAGCGTGGCGTCGGCCCGGGCAGAAACCTATCCGGACCGGCCGATCCGGCTGATCGTCTCGATCGCCGCCGGCAGCGTGACTGACGTCATCATGCGGCAGGCCGCGATCGAGCTGACGCCGCTGCTCGGCGGACAGCCGCTGGTGATCGAGAACCGCGGCGGCGCCAGCGGCATCGTCGCGGCGCAGGCCTGCGCGCAGGCGGCGCCCGACGGCTACACGCTGTGCGTGATCTATCACAGCACGATGTCCTACAACCCGCTGCTGTTCGATCACCTGCCCTACGATCCAGAACGCGACCTTGTGCCGGTCACCCGGCTGTTCTTCCTCAACGAAGGCCTATTCGTCTCGACCGAACTCGGCGTGAACTCGGTCGCCGAGCTCAAGGCGATGGCACAGAAGAAGTCCGACAAGCTCAATTACGCCACGCTCGGCGAAGGCTCGTTTCCCGACCTCTATCTGCGCTGGCTGAACAACCAGTGGGGCACCAAGATCGTCGGCGTTCCCTACAAAGGCGGCGGACCGGCGGCGCAGGCGCTTGCCGGCAATCAGGTGCAGCTCACCCGCTTCGGCATCGGCAATTTCCTCGGACTGGTCAAAGCCGGCAAGGTCAAAGCGCTGGCGGTGTCGGCCGACAAGCGCTCGGCGCTGTTGCCAGACGTGCCGACCATGGCCGAGGCCGGGCTCGGCGGCTATCCGGGGCAAGGCTGGTGGGGGCTGGCGATGCCGAAGGGCACGCCGCCGGTGCTGGTCGACAAGGTCAACGCCGCCTTCGTCAAGGTGTTCAGCGAGCCGAAATTCACCGCCTTCCTCTACCAGCAGGCGGTGGTGCCGGCGCCGACCTCGCCGGCCGGCTTCGCCGCGTTCCTGAAAGAGGACCGCAAGGCGGCCGAGACGCTGATCAAGATCGCTAACAGCAAGCGCGAGGAGTACAAGCCGCACTAAGATGTCGGCACCGCCTAAATACCTCATGATCGATGATCGGCGGCTCGCCTACCGCGAAGCCGGCAGCGGGCCGCCGATTATTTTCTTGCACGGGCTGGGCGGCAATTCCGCGTCCTGGGAGCCGCAGTTCGAAGCTTTCGCCGGCAGCCATCGCGTGATCGCCTGGGACATGCCAGGCTTCGGTGATTCCGAATTATTGCCGCTTTCGACGACGCGCGACTACAGCAACCTGACGCGGCGTTTCATGGACGCGCTCGGCATCGCGCGCCCAGTCGGCGTCGCCACCTCCTACGGCACGGTGATCCTCGCCGACCTTGCCGCGGCGAACCCGGATTGCATTGGCGCTATCGTATTCGCCTGCGGCGTCACCGGCATGGGCCATCTCGACCCACAAGAGCGCGCGCGGCTGCGCGCGGTGCGCCGCTCCGATCTCGAAAGCCTCGGCCAGCGCAAATTTGCCGAGCAGCGCAACGCGAACTATGTGAAAGGCGGCGGCGAAGCCCTCGTGGCGAAGGTGGTCGATCTTGCCGGCTCGGCGACGACCGAAGGCTATTTGCAGGCCTACGGCGCCATGACGGAATCGAATATTTTCGATTCGCTCAGCCATATCGACGTGCCGTCGCTGGTACTATCCGGTGCTAACGATCCGATCGCCAAGGCGGCCGACTGCGAACGCGTGGCGCGCGCGCTGCCGCGCGCAAAGTATCACTGCATCGACAATTGCGGCCACTACGTCAATCTCGAACAAGTCAAAACCTTCAACCGCCTGCTCGGCGATTTCCTGGCGCGCGGTTGATCATTGCGGCTTGATGCCCGCGGCCTTCACCAGCTTCTCGTTAATATCGAGCTCGTTCTTGAAATAGGCTTCGAACTGCTCGAGCGTCATGTCCATCGGCTCAGCGCCGAATTTGGCGAGGCGGTCCTTCACCGCAGGCACTTGCAGGGCTTTGCGGATTTCGTCGTGCAGCCGCGCTACGATCGGCTGCGGCGTCGCCGCCGGGACAAAGACGCCAATCCAGAAATTGTAATCGGAATTCGGATAGCCCGCTTCCACCGTTGTCGGAAGCTCGGGCATCAGCGAGGAGCGGCCGGAACTGCCGATGGCCAGCGCCTCGACTTTGTGCTCGCGGATGAGGCCGAGCGCGGCGGTGATCGGCGTAAAGAAAAAGTCGGCGCGCCCGGCGGCCAAGTCGGCGACACCCTCGGCGGTGCCCTTGAACGGCACTTGCGTCGCCTTGAAGCCGGCGCTTAAGGCCAGCCGCTCGGCGGTCAGATTGCCGGTGCTGCCCGGACCGATCGATGCGTACAGCAAGGCGCCGGGCTTCTCCTTTGCCTTGGCCACGAGATCCTTGAGCGATTTGAAGCGGCCGGCCGGCACAATCATGACGTTGGTCAGATTGCCGAGCGGCATCACCGCGCGCAGGTCGCGCAGCGTGTCGTAGGGCAGCGACTTGTGCGTATAGGGCGCAATCGCGATGCCCGACGTGGTGACCAGCACGGTGTAGCCGTCGGGTGCGGCTTTCGCGACCGCGGCGATGCCGATGACGTTCGCCGCGCCCGGCTTGTTCTCAGCGACGACGGTTTGGCCGATCTGGCGGCCGACCTGCTCCATGACGATGCGCGCGGTGACGTCGAGCGCGCTGCCCGGCGTGTTGGAGATGATGACGTGGATCGGCTCTTTCGTCGGCCATTGCTGCGCCGGCGCCGCGCCGGGCGTAGCCGTGAGCGCGATCAGTCCGAGCAGGAGATATTTGCGCATCACGATTCTCCCTTTGTCCAATCGCCCGCGATCGTTTCAATTGTTGCGCGAAGCTTCGTTCTTCGAAGCCAGCTCGCGCATCGCCCCGATAAGTACCTTGACCGCGGGCGCGGTTTCGTTGGTCCGGTGCATGAACGAGAACACCACGTCGGGCACGGCTTTGGCGGCGAGTTTCTTGAAGGTCACGTTGGGAACGTGGCAATTCGCCATGTCCTGCGAGACCGCCGCAATTCCGTAGCCGAGCGAGACATAGGTCAACACGGTCGTCAGGTCTTCCGCGCGCTTGGCTATCTTAGGCACGAACCCGCCCAGGCTTGCGATCGCCTCGACATGGCGGGTGAAGGCGAAATCATAACCGACCGACGTGCTGACGAAGGCTTCGTTGGCGAGAGCCTTCGGATCGATGGCGGCGCTCTTGCGCGCGAGCGGATGATTGCTTGGCAGCGCGAGAATGACGGGCGCGCGATAAAACGGAAACCCGCTCAGACCGGTAGGGTACTGCTTAAGTACGCGCGCAAAGCCGACATCGAGCTCGTTCGACAATATCCCGCTGACCAAGTTTACGGTCGAGACCTGATGCAGGGTGATGTCGATTCCGGGATATTTATTTTGAAAATTCTTGATGAAGCGCTGGACCAGACCGGAATAGGCCGTGGTGATCATGTAGCCGATTTCGAGCCGGCCGATTTCTCCGCGCGCGGCCTTGCGCGCGGTCTTTTCCGCCTCGTCGGCCCAATGCAGGACGTCGCGCGAGCATTCGAGAAACCGGATGCCCGCTTCCGTGAGTTGAAGCTTCTTTTTGGTTTTGCGGTTCAGCAGCCGGACATTGAGATCCTTTTCCAGCTTTTGGATCTGGTGCGTGAGCGTCGGCGGGGTGATCGCCAGCCGTTCGGCGGCGCGCGAAAAGTTCTCCTCCTCGCAAAGCGTCACAAAATACCGGTACAGGCGAAGTTCCGTATTGGCCATCGTTTTATGCCGCGTTCGGCACTCGGTGCCCGCGTTTCACGTTCGATACCGTCTAATAAATCGGCTGTTACACTTTAATGACAGACCGCCGGCGCGACAGCTAAGGACAACCAGACAGAGTGCTGGTGCGGCTATCGCAACCGGGACTCGGCCATATCACAATACCGCCACGACAACCTCACGTTGCGGCAATTTAGGACAAGACCCGCCGGATGGCTAGCGCCACCCCTCACTTGAACAAGTTGACCCCTCGCAGAGAAAAAACCGAATGATCGCAAAGAAAGTTCCCGATCCGACCGATAAGCATGTTGGCGCACGCGTCCGCATGCGGCGGATGATGCTGAGCATGAGCCAGGAGAAGCTTGGCGACGCCCTCGGCCTGACGTTCCAGCAAGTGCAGAAATACGAGAAGGGCACCAACCGCATCGGTGCCAGCCGCCTGCAGCATATTTCCAGCATTCTGCAGGTACCGGTTTCGTTTTTCTTCGAAGGCGGGCCGCGCGCGAGCCATTCCAGCGGCATGGGCGAAGCGCCTTCGCCGGGCTATGTGTCGGACTTCCTCGCCACTTCCGATGGTCTCACGCTGACCAAGGCATTCATGCGCATCAAGAACAGCAAACTGCGTCGCCGGATCGTCGATCTGGTGGAGCATATTGCCGAAGACGCACGCTGACGCGGCCGCCAGCTTTTCTCACTGCCGGTTTGAAATCGGACGTCGACGCGGCCATGCGTGTGCCGCGCCGGCGGTCCGGCATGAAGCGCGTTGGGAAAGTTCCCCGGCGCGATTGACACATTTTGAATCCCGGCCGATAGCATCCTGCCGTCGCTGTCCAGCGGTACTGGATCGCGGTACGTCGCGAGGACTGCCATGCACAACACCAACCGCCGCCGCTTTCTAACACTCGCCTCCGCCGCGCTGGCCGCGCCCGCGCTGTCTCGCCGGGCCTTAGCCGACGTTTGGCCGAAGGACAAGATCATCCGCGCGATCGTGCCTTTTTCGGCCGGCAGCACGGTCGATATAATCGGCCGCGTCGTGATCGATCCGCTGTCGCGGCAGCTCGGCCAGACCGTGATCGTGGAAAATCGCGGCGGCGCCGGCGGCACCATCGGCTCGGCCGCCGCCGCCAAGGCGGACCCGGACGGCTACACGCTGTTGATCAACGCCGCCGCCCATTCCGCGGCGCCGGCCGCCTATCCGCACATCGCTTACGATCCGTCCAAGGACTTCGCCGCCGTCGCCATGTTCGGCGTGGTGCCGAACGTATTGATGGTGGCGCCATCGAGCGGCATCAAGACTGCTAAGGAACTGGCCGAGCGGGCCAAGGACGGACATATGACCTTTTCGTCGGCTGGCGTCGGCAGCGCCACCCATTGGGCGGCCGAACGCTTCATTCTCGCCGCCGGTTTCAAGGCGACGCACATTCCGTTCCGTGGCGGACCGGAGGCGCTCACCGAAGTGATGACCGGTCGCGTCGACTTCTGTTGCATCGGCATCTCCTCCTCGATGTCGCTGATCAAGGACGGCCGCCTGCTGCCGCTGGCCGTGAGCACGACCAAGCGCTCGCCGGCGCTGCCGAACGTGCCGACCACGATCGAGGCCGGCTTCCCGGATTCCGATTACACCTTCTGGAACGGCATGCTGGCGCCGGCGAAGACACCGCGGCCGATCGTCGAACGGCTGCACGCCGAAGTGCAGAAGGTGCTGGCGCTGCCCGACGTGCAGGCCAAGCTCGCGCCGCAAGGCGTCGAGCCGCTGCCGCTGTCGCCCGCCGAATTCGACGCCATGATCGCCAAGGAGATCGTCTCCAACATCAAGCTCGCCAAGGCGGCCGGCCTGAAGTTCAACTGAGCATAGGGCGCGAGGCGCGCGCTTCCTCGACGGCCGATCCTCAATGATAAGGCAGAGCGTTTTCGCTCTGCCCTGTCAATTCGAACATCGCCGCTGACAGAACCCGAGGCGCAAGCCGCCGCCCGTCGTTATCGCTGCGCCGGCTTGGCAATTCGCATTCCGTCGCGGCGGGCCTGCCGCTGTTGGCCTTGTCCTTTTTCCTGCTGGCGCCGCTCTTTCTGTTTTTCGCGCGCGACACGACGCGCAAGGAACTGACCGACTTCGTCGGGCAGGAGACGTGACGGCGCCTAGTCAATCCTCCCGCCGGAAAACCTCCGCCCCGGCACGCTCAAGAAATAGCCGACCGCCTGGCCGCCGTCGGCGCCGACCACGCTGCCGGTCGTGTAGCGCGCCTCCTCGCTCGCCAGAAACACCGCCGGCCCGGCGATGTCCTCGCCCGAGCCGACGCGGCCCATCGGCACGCCCTTGCGGCGGCCTTCGTAGATCTCCGGGTCGGCATACATCGCCTCGGTGCCGGGCGTGCGGATGTAGCCGGGCGTGATGGCGTTGGCGCGGATGCCGTAGGGCGCCCACTCCATCGCCTGCAGCTTGGTCAGCATGATCAGCCCGGCCTTCACCACCGAATAGGCGCCGGCCCAGTTGTAGGGGAACAGCCCGGCGATCGAGGCGATGTTGACGATGACGCCGGACTTCTGCGCGATCATGTGCTTGGCGCAAGCCTGGCTCGTGAGGAACGCGCCCTTGAGCCCGATGTTCATGGTGGTGTCCCAGGCCGCTTCCGGCAGCGCCTCGAGTTTGCCCGGCACGATCTTCATGGCGTTGTTGACCAGGATGTCGACGCGGCCGAACTCCTGAACCACGGTCATGACCAGCCGCGCGATGTCGGCCGACTTGGCGACGTCGGCGACGACGGCGAGCCCGGAGACATCCTTGGCGGTCGCCTCGGCGGTCGCGGGATCGACGTCGTTGATGACGACATGGGCGCCCTCGCGGGCATAGGCGAGCGCGATGTCGCGGCCGATGCCGCGCCCCGCCCCGGTGATCAGCGCCACTTTGTCCTTCAGTCGCACGGAATTCTCCCCTGAATTGCATTTTCTTCGGAAAAACAACGCTAAAGCGGCGGGACAAGCGCCACAAGAGGCCCTTCGCCCCTCGAAATTGCCATGCGCGAGTGCCATCTTTCGGGCTGAAAGAATCACATGGCTGAGCCCAAACGCAGCGTCGATCTGAACCCCACGCCCGTCCCCGGCGGCATTGCCGCGCGCGCCCTCGGCACGCGCAGCGCCGCCTATTTGGCCGATTTGAACCCCGAACAAAGGGAAGCGGTCGAGACCTTGGACGGCCCGGTGCTGGTGCTGGCCGGCGCGGGAACCGGAAAAACCCGCGTTCTGACAACGCGGATAGCCCATATCCTCAATCTCGGCCGGGCGCGGCCGGGAGATATCCTGGCGGTGACCTTCACCAACAAGGCGGCGCGCGAGATGAAGGACCGCGTCGGCCAGATGGTTGGGCAAATCGTCGAGGGCATGCCGTGGATGGGCACCTTCCACTCCATCGGCGTCAAGATCCTGCGCCGGCATGCCGAGCTGGTCGGCCTGAAGAACAACTTCACGATTCTGGACGTCGACGACCAGATCCGCGTCATCAAGCAGATCCTCGAAGCCGAGAAGCTCGACGAAAAACGATGGCCGGCTCGAGTGTTTGCGGCGATCCTCGACGGCTGGAAAAACCGCGGGCTCACCCCCGACCAGGTGCCGGCCGGCGAGGCGGCGGGCTTCGCCAATGGCAAGGGCAAGAAGCTCTATCTCGCCTATCAGGAGCGGCTGAAAACGCTCAACGCCGCTGATTTTGGCGATCTTCTGCTGGAGAACATCCGCCTCTTCCGAAATTCTTCTGACGTTCTTCGGCAGTACCAGCAGCGCTTCAAATTTATTCTCGTCGACGAATATCAGGACACCAACGTCGCGCAGTATTTGTGGCTTCGCCTGCTGGCGCAGAGTTCTCCTTTGTCATCACCGGGCCGCGCTAAAGGCGCGAGTCCCGGTGATCCACGTCTTGCTACCTTGCAGGAAGACGTGGATGGCCGGAACAAGTCCGGCCATGACGTTGTGGCAAGTGCGGAGCGGGCCCAGAAAAACATCTGCTGCGTCGGTGATGACGACCAGTCGATCTATGGCTGGCGCGGCGCGGAGGTCGATAACATTCTCAGATTCGATCATGACTTTCCCGGCGCGAAGATTATTCGCCTTGAAAGGAATTATCGCAGCACGGGACACATTCTTGCGGCGGCTTCCCATCTCATCGCCCATAACGAAGGCCGGCTCGGTAAGACGCTGCGCACCGAGGATGTCCCCGGCGAAAAGGTGCAGGTCACCGGCGGCTGGGACTCGGAGGAAGAAGCCCGCTCCATCGGCGAGGAGATCGAGCAGCTGCAGCGCGCCGCGCGCGAGCAGGGACTCGACCATCCGCTCGACGAGATCGCCATTTTGGTGCGCGCCTCGTTCCAGATGCGCGAATTCGAAGACCGCTTCATCCAGCTCGGCCTGCCCTACCGCGTCATCGGCGGACCCCGATTCTACGAGCGCGCCGAAATCCGCGACGCGCTGGCCTACCTGCGCGTCATCGCGCAGCCGGCCGACGATCTCGCCTTCGAACGCATCGTCAACGTGCCCAAGCGCGGCCTGGGCGACGCCACCGTGCAGATGCTGCACGACCACGCCCGCAAACAGCGCATCCCGCTCACCGAAGCCGCCACCGCTCTCAGCGCCACCGACGAGATGAAGCCGAAACCGCGGCTGGCGCTGCGCGAGCTGATGGCGAATTTCGAGCGCTGGCGCGCGCGCAAGGATGCCATGCCGCACACGGAGCTGGCCGAGATCGTGCTCGACGAATCCGGCTACACGCAAATGTGGCAGGCCGACAAAAGTGCCGACGCCGCCGGGCGGCTGGAAAACCTCAAGGAGCTGGTGCGCTCGATGGAGGAATTCGAGAATCTCGCCGGCTTCCTCGAGCACATCTCGCTGGTGATGGACCGCGACAGCGCCGAAGGCGAGCAGGCGGTCAACATCATGACGCTGCATTCGGCCAAGGGGCTGGAATTCGACACCGTGTTCCTGCCCGGCTGGGAGGAAGGCCTGTTTCCGCACCAGCGCGCGCTCGACGAGAGCGGCCGCGCCGGGCTGGAGGAGGAGCGCCGCCTCGCCCATGTCGGCCTGACGCGCGCGAGGAAGCGCGCCAAGATCTATTTCGCCACCAACCGGCGCATCCACGGCCTATGGACCTCGACCATGCCGTCGCGCTTTCTCGACGAACTGCCGGAGGCCGACGTCGAGGTGAAGGAGCCGGCGGGCGGCGCGGGCGGCTTCGGCATGTCGGGCTACGGCGCTTCGCGTTTCGACGAGATGAATTCCTTCGGCTCGAACTACACCACGCCCGGCTGGCAGCGCGCCCAAAGAACGAAAGAAGCGCGCAAGGGACGCGGTGGTTTTTCCGAAAACGGCCAACCACTGTACGTGCCGGATGGGGTGTTCGACGACACGAATGACGGCGATGCGGATATCCCTCCCCCTGCAAGGGGGAGGGTGGCCGGCGCAGCCGGCCGGGTGGGGGCAAGCCCGCGACGCCCCGCGACGCCCCTCACCATCGAAGGCGAACTGGTGGCGAAATCCACCGGCACCGCATCGGATTTCGCGGTGGGCAACCGCGTGTTTCACCAGAAATTCGGCAACGGCAACGTCACCGCCGTGGACGGCAACAAGCTGACCATCCGCTTCGACAAGGCGGGCGAAAAGCGGGTGGTGGATAGTTTCGTCGAGAAGGTGTGAGGCGTTAATCCGCTCCCATGACCCCTGGCGTAATTTCTGGTATGCTGAATCATTACTGGAGATAAGATCGATGGCAGGACATCGCACGGATAATGGCAACAATGTCGGCCTCGCGCCGCCCGATGCGCCGGTCGGCGCCGAGTACGAGCATGATTTCTATTCCTGGCTGATGGAGCAGGCACGCCGCGTGCGCGAGGGTCGCTGGGACGCCATCGATCGGGAAAACCTCGCGGAGGAGATCGAATCCTTGGGCCGGGAGCAATTCAACAAACTGGAAAGCGCGCTGCGCGTGCTTTTGCTGCACATCCTCAAATGGGATCACCAGCCGGCGCTGCGGTCGCGGAGTTGGATGCTCTCCATCGAAGCGCAACGTCTCGAGATTGAGGATGTCTTGTCAGATAATCCCGGCCTAAAGCCGCGCACGGCTGAAGCAACCGCTCGCGCCTACCGCAAGGCGCGCTTAGAGGCTGCGAAAGAAACGGGACTGGACACGACGACGTTTCCCGATACTTGCCCCTATTCATTCGACAACATGATATCGCAGAAGTTCTCGCTCTAGCGGGGCGACGGAGTGATCCATGGCCAGGAAAGCGAAACGGCGGCTTGCCGCTGACATTCGCGCCAGCCTGCGCGAAGCGTGCGATTACTTCGCCGACAAGCCAACCAAGGCAATCGTGCATCGCGCGAGCGTTGGACGGCAACTAGCAGCCATGAAAAACCGGCTAGTAAAAATGGAAATCGGTAGCGGCAACATCTTCGCCGACCTCGGGCTACCGAACGCCGAGGAGCATCTGCTGAAGGCTTCGCTCGTCGTGCAGCTTCACCGGCTCATCAAGGCACGCAAGCTGACGCAAGTCGCCGCATCGATGCTGATCTGCATCAAGCAGCCGGACCTGTCGAATATCTTGCGCGGCCATTATCAGGGCTTTTCCCTGGAACGGCTGATGCGCATGCTCACGGCTTTCGGTCAGGATATCGACATCACCGTGCGGCCCCGGCGCGGAAAATCGAAGGACGGCGGGCGCATCAGGTTCAATGCCGCGGCGGCGTGAGCGATTCAGCCGCTCGTCCCCGCGAAAGCGGGGACTAAAGCGTGCCGGCTGGATTCCCGCTTGCGCGGGAATGAGCGGAGCAAGGGTCGGCGCTTCACGGTTCGCCGGGACATTTCCACCGCTTCCCCGCGCGCCAGCCGTGGCATAATCGGCCAAGGGGCAGCGCGACTTGTAGGAGCCCGCCGATGCGGCACCTGACCGTTTTGCTCGTTCTTACCGGCGGCCTTGCGTTCGGCGGAGCCGCGCTCGCCAGAGACCTCACTTTGCCCAAGACCCGCCCCGAGGCGCTCAAGAGCGCCTGCGACAAGGCCGGCGGCAAGTTCTCGCAAGGCGCGACGCTCTATGGCTGCGGCACAGACTGTCTGGGCCACCCCGGCACCGATTGCACCGTGACCTGCGCGGCCGACGCCCGATGCACCGCCCAGGTGATCGGCGACCGGCGTCCCCGCAGCGTGGCGGAGGCGCTGACCAAGCCGGAGCGGCACCGCCGCTGAGCGGCGGGGGACGGCGTGTTTCGACCACAAATTCGGCAACGTCACCGCCGTGGATGGCTATACCCAAGCTGACCATCCACTTCGACAAGGCGGGCGAAAAGCGCGTGGTGGATAGTTTTGTGGAGAGGGTGTGAGGGCTATCGAATAGACACGACGTTAATAATTTCACGCCCACTTCGGGACGCCTGGCTATTTATGAATGCTGAGGCGAGCAAGACGACGCTTTCCAAAAATTTAATAATAAATCCCATCGCGACCCCCCGCCTACAACGTGCAGCCTAATCGATACGTTATCGGCGTTGCAACGCTCGATTGCGATGCCGCAGCGAGTCACATCTTGACCCATAGCCCCATTGGGGTACTGTCCAAACATGCTCGGCCCTCCCGTTTCGGTAACCGAACTTCCCGGCTATCGGAGGCGGGCGGACGAATTGCTCACCGCCGAGGAGCAAGATGCGATTGTCGATCTGATCGCCATTGAGCCGACCTGCGGCGATCTGATCCCGGGCACCGGCGGCCTGCTCAAGGTTCGCGTCGGACGCGGCGGCAGCGGCAAACGAGGCGGAGCGAGGTTTATCTATTTTTACTACAACCCTGACTTTCCGGTTCTGCTTGTGGCGATCTACGCCAAGAACGAGAAAGCCAACCTGACGGCACAGGACAAACAGAAATTCGTCGCACTGGTGAAGGAGATCACGGCGCAATGGCGAAGAAAGTGAAGAGGAGCCGGCTGGCCGAAGACATTTTCGCCAGCCTCGATGAGGCGCTGAAATATGCGCGCGGCGAGAAGGCCGACGTGATCGTCCACCGCATCACCCCGAGCAACACCGACGCGCGGCTGGCGCGGCACAAGCTCGGCCTGTCGCAGCGCGAGTTCGCCGCCGTCATCGGCACCGGCGTCGGCACCGTGCGCAAGTGGGAGCTTGGCACGCGCCGGCCCTCCGGCGCCGCGCGCACGCTGATCGAGGTGATCAAGCGCGAGCCGAAGGCGGTGCGCCGCGCGCTCGGCAAGAAGCGGATGGCGTCGTGATATGATGGGACGCGCGACCTATTGGGTATTTGAAACGCTCGGCTACGCGCTTTGTGAGCTGGCCTTCAAAACCGATTGCAGGGGACGGTTCGCATGGTGTTATTGCGCCGGTTGCCGGTTCTACGGCAAGGCGACGGATGTCGTTTCGCGATGATGATGCGCGCGAGCTTCGCGGCGGCCGGCCTCGATAGTCCCGCGATTTCAATAAAAATGCGGCAAAACGCCTAGCGCACTACCGCCCGCGCCGGCCACGCCATGTTCTCGCCATCTTGGCCGTCCCTACACCGGGCCAACAGCCATTCATGACGGGGACCATTTTAATGAAGACCATCGGCATCGGGCTGCTCGCCAGCCTGCTCACGCTCACCGCGGCGAACGCGGCGGGCTGGGGCTCGGTTCATCGCTATGTCAAGCCGTCCGGCAAATGCGCCGGACAGGAAGTGCTGGCGAGTTCGTATTGGACGGGCCGGCACACCGCCAGCGGCGAGCGCTTCGACCCGAACGGCAACACGGCGGCCGCGCGCACCTGGCCGCTCGGCACCACGCTCACCGTGATCAATCCCGACAACGGCCGTTCCATCACCGTGCGCGTCAACGACACCGGGCCGTGGGGCATCGCCTTTCGCATGGGCGCCCGGCTCGATCTGGCGCGCGGCGCGGCGCAACGGCTCGGCATGCGCGGTTCGCAATACGTCTGCGTGGCGTGACGTTTCGCGCGCCGTGACGGCACACTGTAACGACAAGAGGCCGCCCACCGGGCGGCCTCGCGTTTTTCAATCGATGGTCGTTGCGCGAATACCCTTTTGCGCGACGTCAACTCAGCGGCAGGGTCCGAAATAGCCGAAACCGCGCGTGCTGTCGGTTTCGATCCAGCAGCCGCCGCCCCGATTGTAGCGGGGCACCGGCCGGATATAGACCGGCGGCGGTTCGAAGGCATAAGGCCCCGGACCGTAGTAGGCGCCCGGACCGTAGTAACCGGGTGAGCCGTAGTAGACCGGTCCGTCGTAGTAGCCCGGCCCGTAATAGCCTTGGTTCGCGACGATGCCGCCGAGGATGGCGCCGGCGGCAAGCCCGCCGATGATGCCGGCGGCGACGCCGCCGCCATGTCCGTGGCCGCCGCGCCAGCGCGCGTCGGCTTGTTGTGGCGCGGCCACGACGGCGAAAGTCAGCGCCGCGGCGGCTGCAAGTGCTGTCAGAGTTTTGTGCATGAGACACCTCTAGAGGGGAAAGAGGGCTTGTGCCGCGTAACAGGCCGGCCGCGGCGCGCATTGACCTGGGTCAACGGCGCGATAATTTCCCGCATGAACGCGCGCTTTCCGGATTGAACAACTTTTATATAAAATTTGCCGATTTTTTTGGCGGTAGGACTTTACTCCGACTTTAAACGCAATGCCCTAGCATTTGACTCGGATGCGATTTCATTTGTCGGAGTGTTTTATGCCGATAAAGCAAAACACGTCATCGACCGGAACGTGCTCCGGGCTTGGGCTCTCTCCCCGCGACCACGGCGCCATCGCCTCCGCCATCGCGCCGCTGATGGCGATTTTCGTCAACGTCGCCGCGCCACGCACCGCCAACGCGCAATGTGCCAAGGACGATAAAGCCGAGCGGTCCGCGCTTTATGTGCCGCAAGCGACGACGCTGACGCTGGCGGGCCGCGAGCTGCCGCCGGTGATCCGGCTCGCCGCGCGCGACGTGCGCCATGACGCTTTGCGCGATGTTTGGCGCGGCGCCGGCGCCACGCCGAAGCTGCAGGCGGTACTGGCGGCGCTGCGCCCGGCGCCGAGCCATCCGGCGCCGCCGATGATGCGCGAGCCGATCGTCGGCATCGCCTCGACCTACAATCCGTGTTGCCCGGGCATGCCGGTGGAAGGCGCCGAGACGGCGTCGGGCGAAACCTACGACGCCGACGGCTGGACCGCGGCGATCCAGATCGGCCTGCGCGGGCGTTTCGGCGGCGTGCGCTACGGCGCGAGCTACCGCGCCGCCTACGCGCTCATCGAGAGCGACGACAAGCGGCTGATCGTCAAGATCAACGACGTCGGGCCGCTGGCGCCCGGCCGCGTCATCGACCTCAACGAGCGGGCCATGCGTTTTTTCGATGTGACACTCGAGCGCGGGCTGGTGCCCGACGTGCGCATCACGCCGCTCGACGGCAGCCACTGGCGGCCGGGACCGGTCGACGACGACGGCGCGGCCGTCGCAGTGGCCGAAGTGCATGAGCCGCCGGCGCTGCCGGTGCGCGAGCAAGTGGCGATCAATTTGAATTGAGGCGGTCGGCGGCGAACTTTCCGGCCTGGCGCGGTGTGCTAGGCTGTCCCGCGTTGTGCCGGAGTTCGCCGCCATGCCTCGCCATTTCATCGCGACGCTCGCGTTGCTCGCCACCGCCACGGCGTCTGCTGCGCCGGCGCGCGCCCTCGACCTCAATTCGTTCCGCGCCCAGCACCGCCTGCCGCCGCTTAGCCTTAGTTCGACGCTCGCGGGCCTCGCTTACGAGCAGGCGCGGAGCATGACTTACCGCAACCGTCTCGATCACAACGGCTTCAAGCAGCGCTTCGCCTTTTCCGGCGGCACGCACGCAGAAAACGTCGCCTTCGGTTGCCCGGACGAGGACTGTGCCTTCCGCATGTGGGCGCGCTCGGCCGGCCACCGCCGCAACATGCTGCTGCGCGACGTCTCGGCCTATGGCATCGCCTCGGCGACGGCCGCGAACGGACGGACCTATTGGGCGTTGGAACTGGGGAATTGAGCTCTTCCCTCGCACCACGGAACGGCGAAGGGTGTGCTACCCTCCTCCCATGCTCAAACGCGAGAATTTCCCGGTCGCCAAGATCTACGTGCCCACCGAGCGACGCAAGACGCGCGACCAAAAACGCGTCGACGAGATCGCCGAAAGCATGCTCAAGGACGGCCAGCAGACGCCGATCAAAGTGCGCGCCGATGGCGACCGGTTCGTGCTGATCGAGGGCCTGCACCGGCTGGAGGCCGCCAAGGCGCTGGGCGAGACCACCATCGTCGGCTTCCGGGTGGATGCCCGGAAGCATTAGCTCTGCCGGCCCTTCCCGGTTCCGCCGTCCGCCAAGTATAGTCGCCAAGTCGCGATTCCCATGGGAGACCACATGCTCAAGCTTTGCCTTGCCGCCGTCTCGCTCACCGTCCTCACCGGCAGCGCGTTCGCTGCCGATCCGCGCTTCTGCGCCGACTATTCCACCGCCGCCGTCCGCCAGGCGCGCGTCGCGCATGTGACGCCGAGCTGCGCGCCGGGCGCGATCGGCCCGCGCTGGACGGAAAACTATCGCATTCATTATGGCTGGTGCATCACCGCGTCTTACGCGGCGGCGGAAACGGAACGCGCCATGCGCACGCGCTATCTGCGCAACTGCCGGATGTGACACCGCGCCGGGGAACCTGATAGGATAGCTGCGGGTTAGGCACGGGAGGTCCGCCATGCGTCTCCGCCTTGCTGCCGTACTCGCCGCCGCCGTGCTGTTCGCCGCCGCGCCCGCGCGCGCCGACCTGCTGATCCAGATCGACAAGGCCGCCCAGCAGATGACCGTCAGCGCCGACGGCGAACAGCTCTACACCTGGCCGGTATCGACCGGGCGCGACGGCTACGACACGCCGAACGGCGCCTTCAATCCGTTGTGGATGGACCGCGACCACCGCAGCGAGGAGTGGGACGACGCGCCGATGCCCTATTCGATGTTCTTCACCAAACAGGGCCACGCCATCCACGGCACCTACGAGGTGCGCCATCTCGGCCAGCCGGTGTCGCACGGCTGCGTGCGGCTGTCGGTGAAGAACGCCTCGATCCTGTGGGAGCTGGTCAAGCAGCACAGGATGGCCAACACCATGGTCGTGCTCACCGGCGAGACCCCCGGCGGCTCCGGCCTGACGATCGCGCGTGTGCAGCGCGACGACGCGGACATCACCGATGCGCCGCCGCGGCGGTGGCGCGAGTCGCACGATTACTACGGCCCGCCGCGCGGCTTTTTTGGCCGCGAGCGGACTTACTACCCGCCGCCGCGCCGCTATTATGGCGGCTTCCCTTTCAGCTGGTAAGCGCGCGGTTTTGCCCTAGATCAAGGCAAAAACCCGGAACCTGTGCTCGGCTGACGCTTTATATCCATCAGCGTCATCGGGAGTCTGTCATGCCGAAATCCCGCAAACGCCGCAGCACCGCGCGCCGCGCCAAACCGGGCGCGCGCGGCCAGGGCGGATTCTTCCACATCCAGGTGCGTCCGCGCACCGACTTCGTCAGCTTCCGCAATCAGGACGTCGGCCGCCGCGGCGGCATCGAGCGCGTCGCCGGAAGGCGCGCCAACGGCTCGTGGGACACGCAGAAATGGCTGATCGGCAAGTCGGAGGCGCACCGCGCCGGCAAGCGGCTCGCGCCCGACACGGCGGCCGCGCGCAAGGTGCTGTCGCAGCTCGGCTCGGTGCCGCGCCATCTCGGCGGCGACCGCTTCATCGCCAAGCCGCGGCGCAAGATCCCGGCGAGCGAAAAGCCGACGCCGGCGATGCGCCGCGCGCAACGCGCCAACATCAAGAAGGCGCAGGCCGCGCTGCGCAAGCGGCGGCGGGCGGGCGCATGATCCGCAAGCTGAGCGGGGGCAAGTACCGGCTCTATTCGAGGAAGAAAAATCCGCGCACCGGCAAGCGGCGCAACCTCGGCACGTTCAGGTCACGCAGGGCGGCCGAGCGGCACGAACGCGAAGTGCAGTATTTCAAGCGGCACTGACGCCGCTCGTCGGGTCACGCCATCACGCGTGTGAGAGGCGGCTGCTGTTGGCGTGCACGCACTGGCGCAACGGCGCATAGGCGCGCTCGGCGGCGACCATGAAGCCTTCGCCGGCGAACAGGGAGTTGGCTAGCGCCATTTCGGCGTCGGCAAATGCCGCCATTTTTTCCGATACCATCAGGCGCGCTTCCACCTCGGCTTCGGGCCCGCCCTGCGCCAGGAACATGAGACGCATCGAGATGACGCCCTGCACCTCGCACGCAAACCGCACGGATTCGATCCAGGCATTCATTGATTCAAGCACGATAGCCTCCCGCTCGATCGACCGGTCGCGCGAAGCGCGGCGGCAATCTCGAACGGAACTATCGCGCAAGATTTACAAGGATCATTTAGATCGTTGATTAAAACTGTATCGATGCCGCTAAGGGCCCGGCCTCACTCCTTCATCGACATGCCGGTTTCCCTGACCAGGGTACCCCATTTCTCGAATTCGGCGCGCATGTAGCTGCCGAACTGCTCGGGCGTGCCGCCCTCGACATAGAGGCCCTGCACGGCAAGCTTGTCTTTGACCTCGGGCGTCGCCAGCGCCTTGCCGATTTCCTTGTTCAGCCGATCGACGATGGCCTGCGGCGTGCCTTTCGGCACTTCGAAGCCGAACCAGGTCACCGCCTCGAAGCCGGGCAAGCCGCTCTCCGCGATGGTCGGCACGTCGGGCAACAGCGGCGAGCGCTGCCTGCTGGTGATGCCGAGCGCGCGCACGCGCCCCGCCTTGATGTGCGGCAGCGCGGTCGACATGATGGCGATCAAATAATCGATCTGCCCGCCGAGCAGCGCCGCGGTCGCTTCCGGACCGCCCTTGAACGGCACATCGACAACATTGATGCCGGCGCGCTGGCGGAACAAGGCGGCCGTCATTTGCGGCGCTGTGCCGACGCCGCTCGAGCCGACCGTGAGTTTACCGGGGTTGGCTTTGGCATAGGCGATCAACTCGGCGACCGACTTCGCCAGCACCGATGGATTGACGATCAGGATGTTGGGCGCGGTGGCGGCCAGGATGACCGGCGAGAAGTCCTTGAGCACGTCAAACGGCAGATTCTTATAAAGCGTGGCGTTGATCGCGTTGGCGATCGTCGACACAAAAATCGTGTAGCCGTCGGGCTCGGCCGCGGCCGCGAGGCGGGTGCCTATATTGCTGCCGGCGCCAGGCTTGTTCTCGACGATAAAGGGCTGGCCCATCAACTCGGCAAGTTTTTGCCCGACCATGCGGGCCATGATGTCGACGCCGGAGCCCGCCGTAAGGCCGACGATAATATGCACCGGCCGGTTCGGATAATCGGCGGCGTTCGCCGGAGATAACGTTATCGCGCCGAGGCATAAGCCAAGACGCAACAGCATTGCACGCATGATCGATCCTCCCTGAGTTTCTAGTTATTCATGAACAAGCCGCCGCTGACGTGGATAGTCTGCCCGGTGATGAAACGCCCGTCTTTCCTGCACAACATCATCACCGTGGCGACGATTTCGGCCGGCTCGGCAAAGCGGCCGAACGGAATACGCGTCATGTCGAATTTGAACGGACCGTCGCGCACCGTGTTGGCCGGGCCCGGCGCGACGTAGTTAACGTTGATGTTGTGCGGTGCGAGCTCCAGCGCGAGCGCCCTTGTGAGCCCGGCGAGACCCGCCTTGGCGGCCGCCGTCGGCGCGCGGTTCGGGATCGGCATATGACCGAAGAGGCCGCCCATATTGACGATGCTGCCGCCGCCGGCGCGGATCATCGCGGGAACGGCGGCCTGCGTGCAGTGGAACGCGCCGTCGAGCGTGACCGTAATCGGCGCACGCCAATCCTCGAAGCTCAGTTCGAGAAACGGCTTGGTGGCATGCGTGACGGCATTGTTGACGAGGATGTCGAGCCGGCCGAATTTTTCGACGATGGCCGCGACCATGCAGCCGACCGCTGCGCGATCGGTGATATCGCCGATGACCGATATCGCCTTGCCACCGGCGGCTTCTATCGCGGCGAGCGTTTGCGCAAGCTCCGGCCGCGGGGTGCGCGCGTTGATGGCGATCGACGCGCCCTCGGCGGCAAAGGCAACGCCCATGGCGCGGCCGAGATTACGGGCGCCGCCGGTGATGAATATGACTTTGCCTGCGAACGCGTCGCTCATCCGTCGGTCGCCCCGCGTCAATGTACAACGTCCATCCATTGTGATGGGTGAGATTTGCCTTGTACATAGCGGCTGATGACCACGTCGACATTTGCGCGCGCCGCCGTCCACGATCTGGACCGTCGCGTGTCCACATCGTGGAACGTCAGGCCTCCAGCGGCGAGCAGGTCAGCCGTGATGCGCGACGCCGAGCGCTTCCTCGCCGCGATCGAGAATGAGCGGCACGATCAAGTCCTCTTCGTCGTCGAGATGGCGGATGAGGCCCTTGAGCAATGTGGCGCTGGTGGCCGCGTAGTCGTCGCCGCAGCGCTGCAGCGCCTGCGGCTCGCCGGAAAGCGCGCGCAACAGCGCGTTGGCCGTGGTAGCGGCCTGCTCCATGTCGACGTGGATGGCGTGGTGGTCGCCCTCCAGCACGTCGAAGCCGCGCGCCAATCGCGCCTCGGCGGCACGGAAAATCGGGAAATAATGCAGGTCCTCGATCTGGTGGTGCACGTTGAGTTGCGACAGCAGAAATTGCAGCCGCGGAACGAAGTGACGAGGGAATTCAGCGGGCGACAGCACACCGTCGCGGAATTGCGTCTCGATCGCCTGGATCATGGCGGCGAGTTCGCGGAACATGGCGTGGCGCGATAGCCAGAATCGCGCCATCTCGCCCAGATTGGCATGGCCCTGCCATTGTTCGCGCGGGAAGCGCCCCACCAGCACACGCAGATCCTCCGGCCAGCCGCTGCGGCGGGCCAGCGCGAGCGCCTCCTGGTCGGTCGTGCTGGGCATTTCAATGGTCATGACGGGTCTTACATAACTGCCGCCGGTCCAATTACCAATGGCCGGGACAAACAGGGCCGCCACACGGTAAATGTTGCGCATGGATGCGCCCACCACGGTCGCCCGCTTGGCCTGCGACGAGTTGACCGCTCGGCGGCTGGCGGCTTATCTCGGCGAGATCTTCGGCGCCGACGACACCGCCTGCGCCGCATTCGAGGGCGATGACGGCCGGTGGCAGGTGGCAATCCATTTCCGCGACAAGCCGGATGAAGCCAATTTGCGCGCTCAGGTCGCGCTCGCGGCGGGCGACAAAGCCGCGGCGACGCTCAGCATCGAGCCGGTTCAGCCTGCCGATTGGGTCAAGCAAAGCCTTGCCGGCTTGCAGCCGGTGCGGGCGGGCCGCTTCATCGTGCACGGCGCGCATGACCGCAGCCGCGTCAGGCCCAACGACATTGCGATCGAGATCGAGGCGGCGCTCGCCTTCGGCACCGGCCACCACGGCACCACGCGCGGCTGTATGCTGGCGCTCGACGAGTTGGTGAAGCGGCGTCGGGTGGCACGAGTGCTCGACCTCGGCACGGGGTCTGGTGTGCTGGCGATCGCAGCGGCAAAGCGGCTGCGCACGCGCGTCACCGCCAGCGACATCGACCGCATCGCGTTCGAGGCCGCACGCGGCAATGCGCGGCTCAATCGCGCCGGCGCGGCGATCGCCTTCGTGCGCGCCGCCGGCGCCAACGCCCGTGCTATCGCGGTAAGCGCGCCTTACGATCTCATCTTCGCCAATATCCTGCTCGGCCCGCTCATGCGGTTGGCCGTCCCGCTCACCCGCCTCGCCGCGCCTAGCGCACATATTGTGCTCTCCGGCCTGTTGCCGAACCATGCCAATGCCGCGCTGGCGATCTATCGCGCGCAGGGGCTCACGCTCGAGCGGCGCATTCCGCTCGATGGCTGGGTCACGCTGGTGCTGCGACGCGGCTGACCCGCCGCCGATCCTTGAAAAAGCCAGACCGTCAGACGCCGAACGGCATGTCGTTCGAGCCGGTCTTGACCAGCCGGTTGCCGCGCGCATCGAATGTATAGGGCAAGAGATGGGCGTGTTTTTGAATCTCACGGAGCGCTTGCCGCCTGCGCGATTCGCTCAACGCCGCCATGAAACGCGCGAGCCATCCGCGCCGCGCTTGCGCGATCCTTTCGGATTTGCCGGCGGCCAGAGCGGAATCGCGTGTCGCGCCATACGTGATGCCATCCATTCACTCTCTCCTTGACGGTCGACGCCTCGCAAGAAGACTGCGAGTCGTACCCAGCCGCCGCGGCGGAAAATGATTGGCTTCGCACCCGCGTGCTAGCCGCCGCCGTGCATAGAGACGTGCCGTAGGCGCATGGAATAAATGCTCAATTAAACGAAACTGAATACGTCGGCCGAGATCCTCGCGCCTATCGCGATCCGAAAGCGGCTCTGGTTGAACGCACAAAAACAAACCGCCCCGGGCGGGGATGGCCGGGGCGGCTTCGCGGTGAAAAGCGGCAGTTACCAGCCACCGAACGGCATGTCGCCGGAACCGGTCTTGACTAGCCGATTGCCGCGTTCGTCGAGGCTGAACGGCAGCAACCCCGTGTGCATCCTGATTTCGCGGCGGGCCTGCTGCATGCGCGATTCGATCAGCGCGTCCATGAAGCGGGCGAACCAGCTTTTACCCGGTGCGGCGGTTTTGGCGCGCGCGGCCTTCGCGGCCGGCTCGGCGGTGGATACGCGGGCAACGCCATAAGCACCATAAGTAACAGCAACCATTTCGTCTCTCCTTCTCGCAATCGAGTCGTCAGCGATTCCCTGGCAATCAGTCCCTGACTATTGCATTGCAACATAAACTAACGCGGCTTTGCGAACCACGCGTGACAATGCATGGAAGCCCCGTGGATTGGGCATAAGCGCACTAACAAGCTGGAGAGATCGGTGTCATCATTGTGGCAACTTGAGTGCACTGCACAAAATCGAGTCAAGAGGCGGATTGCATGCTGAATCGATCATCAGCACCGTGCCGGTTTTTGTCGACATTGCCCAAGAACAGGACGCGCATGCCTCGCCCAGCGTGTAGCGCATGCCTGCGTTGCCCGGCGCACGAAGCACGCTAGAGTGCCGCCATGTTCGAGGCCTTATTCCAATCCTTCGATGACTCGCATGAGCGCGCGGCGGCGGCCGCGCATCTCGAAAGCCTGCGCGGCGAACTCAAGCGCCGTGGGCTCGACGGTTTCGTCGTACCGCGCGCCGACCGCCAGCAGAACGAATACTTGCCCGCAAGCGAGGAACGCTTGGCTTGGCTGACCGGCTTTACCGGCTCGGCCGGGGCCGCGATTGTGCTTGCCGAGCGCGCGGCCGTGTTTGTAGACGGCCGCTACACCGTGCAAGCGGGGAGCCAAGTCGATACGAAGCTCTTCACCATCGAACATTTGGTGGACAATCCGCCAGACAGATGGCTCGAACAGAATCTGAAGGCTGGCCTGAGGCTCGGCTACGATCCCTGGCTGCACACGACCGAGAGCGCGGAGAAGCTGAGGAAAGCCTGCGCCATCGTCGGCGCCGACCTGGTGGCGGTCGACGGCAACCCGATCGATGCGTTGTGGAGCGACCGTCCCGCCCCGCCGGCCGGCAAGGTGACGCTGCGCGACATCAAGCTCGCCGGCGAAAGCGCCGCCGGCAAGCTCAAGCGCATCCAGGCCGAACTGAAAAAGCTGCGCGCCGATGTGCTGGTGGTGTCCGACCCACAGAATGTCGCCTGGGCGTTCAACATCCGCGGTGCGGACGTCGCGCATACGCCGCTGGCGCTCGCCTTCGCGATCATTTCGGTCGAGGGCCGTCCCACGCTCTATGTCGACGCGGCCAAGCTCGACAACAAAGTCCGCCATGCGCTGGAGGAAATGGCCGACGTGCACGCGCCCGACGATCTCGTCCGCGACCTTGCGCAATACAAGGGCAAGACCGTGCGGCTCGACCAGGCGAGCGCGGCCGATGCGCTGACACGGCAGGTCGACGGCAGCGGCGGCAAGCCGGTGCGTGGGTCCGATCCGATTGCGTTGATGAAAGCGGCGAAGAACCACGCCGAGATCGTCGGCTCGCGCGCCGCGCACAAGCGCGACGGCGTGGCCATGGCGCGGTTCCTGGCCTGGCTCGAAAGCGAAGCGCCTAAAGGCAAACTCACCGAAATCGACGCGGTGGAGGCGCTGGAAAGTTTCCGCCGCGACACCGGCCTGTTGAAGGACATTTCGTTCCCGACCATCGCCGGCTCCGGGCCGAACGGTGCGATCGTGCATTACCGCGTCACCCGCGCCACCAACCGCACGCTCGGCAACAACGAGCTGTTCCTGATCGATTCCGGCGCGCAATACGAGGACGGCACCACCGACATCACCCGCACCGTCGTCATCGGCACGCCGAACGAGGAGATGCGCGACCGCTTTACCCGCGTGCTTAAGGGCCATATCGCCATCGCCACCGCGGTGTTTCCGGAAAACACCAGCGGCGCCCAGCTCGATCCGCTGGCGCGCCTCGCGCTGTGGCAGGCCGGGCTCGATTTCGACCACGGCACCGGCCACGGCGTCGGCAGCTATCTGTCGGTGCATGAGGGTCCGGCGCGCATCTCCAAGCTCGGCACGGTGGCGCTCAAGCGCGGCATGATCCTGTCGAACGAGCCGGGCTATTACAAAACCGCCGCCTACGGCATCCGCACCGAGAACCTGCTCTTGGTGATCGCGGCGCCGGAGCCCGCCGGCGCGGAGAAGCCGATCAACACGTTCGAGACGCTGACGCTCGCGCCGATCGACCGGCGGCTGATCGACACGCGGATGCTGACCGCCAAGGAGCGCAACTGGGTCGACAGCTATCACGCGCATGTGCGGGAAGTGCTGGGCCCCCTGCTCGACGTGCCGACCCGCGCATGGCTCGACGCTGCGACGAGACCGCTGTGACCATGTCGAATGGCGGTCAATCCATTCTCCGCTCATTCCCGCGCAAGCGGGAATCCAGCGCTTTTTGTGGCGCCGGCGTGTGGCGCCCCTGGGTCCCCGCTTTCCGCCTTCGCGCTTCGCGCTTCGGCGGAACTCCAGACGCGCCGAAGCTGGCAATGCGAGCGTAGGCGGGTCGCGGGGACGAGCGGTTGAACGTGCATAGTCCACAAACCAAGATCGCGGTCTCCCCTCGACGCCTCTTGCCGCTGCTGATGGCGATGACCGCCATCGGGCCGGCCACACTCAACATCCTGGTGCCGGCGCTGCCCGGGCTGGTGACGCGGCTTGCTTCGGACACCGGTACCGTGCAGCTTACGCTGTCGCTTTATCTCTTGAGCCTCGCCGCCGCCCAGTTGCTGCTCGGGCCTTTGTCCGACCGCTTCGGCCGCCGGCCGGTGGTGCAGGCCGGGCTGACGCTGAGCGTCGCCGCCTCGCTCGCCGCCATCGCCGCATCCTCGATCGGCGCGCTGATCGGCGCCCGCGTGGTGCAGGCCGTCGGCGCCTCGACCGGCATCGTCATCGGCCGCGCCATCATCCGCGACCTCTATGAGCGCGAACGTGCCGCGGCCATGATCGGCCTCGTCACCACCGCCATGGTGATCGCGCCGATGATCTCGCCGCTGATCGGCGGCATTCTCGACACCACGTTCGGCTGGGAGGCGATCTTTTTGTTCATCGCGGCGTTCAGCGGCGTGCTGCTGCTGTGGGCAGCGTTCGTGCTGCCGGAAACCCGGCCGGCAAGCGTCGCGCGGACGCCCGGCATGCTGATCGAGCAATGGCGCGCGCTCATCGGCAGCGCCAAGTTTCATGGTTACGTGCTGTGCGGTGCGCTCGGCTCGGCGCCGTTCTTTACGTTTCTCGGCGGCGGCCCGCACGTGCTGGTGACGCTGATGGGTCGCACCTCGGCGGAATACGGCGTCTGGTTCGCGATTACGTCGCTTGGGTATATGAGCGGCAACTTCACCGCCTCGCGGCTGTCGCAGCGCTTCGGCCTCGATGCCATGATAATGGCCGGCATCGCCTTCGAACTCGTCGGTGCAAGCCTTACCGCCCTACTGGTCGCGACCCTGCCGAACGCAGGTCCCGCGATCATCTTCCTGCCACAGCTGGTGATCTCCTACGGCAACGGCTTGCTGCTGCCGAATGCAATCGCCGGCGCGCTCAGCATCCGCCCGCAGGCGGCCGGCGCCGCTTCGGGCATGACCGGCTTTGCCCAGATGGCGGTCGGCGCCGCCTCGACGCAAGTCGTCTCGATCCTGCTTGCCGGCGCGCACAGCGCCATGCCGATGGCCTGGCAGCTGGTGATCGTCGTGGTGGCGACAGCGGCGGCCTATGGCGCGCTGGTGCGGCGCTAACTGAATCCGCACCGTCATTCCGGGGTGCCTTGCAATATCCTTATGCCGGCTACGGTCGCTAAGACTATAGGCTTCCGGCTTGCACAAGCCACTCGCTCGCCTGCACGCGTCCGACCAGAGTCGGAGGGCCGGAGGGGTTCGGCCGGTAAATCAGAGTCTCAGCCTCCTTAACATCGGCAAGCTCTTTGCTGAACGCGTCGGCAATGTTTGGCTTATGTGTGACGAGCAGGTTGTTGGTCCCCGTCGCTGACGGCTTGTTCACCAGGGCGCGAATGGCGTTTCCAATTTTTGTGTTAGCGCCGTTCGGATTAGCCATCGCCGATGCACTACCTGCCCCGCTGTCAGTGAGCTCGCTCACGGGGGTTATGTGCGCTGGAGACACCAAGGACCCCGTTTCAATCACCCGGTTGAGCTTGCTTGAATAAATTTGGCCGATTGGAATTCCCAGCGTTTTAATGGCAGCGCCCATTTCACGCGCGACTTTGCGTCCCTGGTCGCTCAGCTGACGCTGTTTCTTCATATCGTCAAATACGAACGGATAAACATCTTTTTGGCTGTCGTCCGTCGCACCGTGACGGAGCACCAAGACGTAACCGCCCTGCTTGAGCATGGAAACAATTTTGGAAATGTCCGCCGCAGTCGCGCGCAATGGCATAAGGCATATCAAAGCTACGAGACCAACGAACGATCCTAATCTGCGCGCGACATTATCCTCCTTTTTGAGGCCCCGACAGCTTTTGAGCGCGCGGTGATTCACATACCGCGCCCGAGAGTTCTTGGGGGAGAGCGCAAGCAGATTGTTCGAGAGCGCAAAGCAAACGCATTCGTGTGGAAAATCACCGATGAGGGTGGGATATGGTTGAGTCAGCGGACCTGACGACTTGAATTCTTGATGTCCCCTTCACCACCGAAGGCGGACATTCGGCATTTGGTTTTCCGCTTATAAATCCACGCCCTAGGAGATGAGTTTCAGCCACTCGTCCTCGCTCAGCACCGTGACGTCGTGTTTCTTGGCCTCGGCCAGTTTCGACCCCGCGCCCGGGCCGGCGACGACGTAATCGGTTTTTTTCGACACTGAGCCGGAGGCCTTGGCACCGAGGCGCTCGGCCTGGGCCTTCGCCTCCTCGCGTGTCATTTTTTCCAGGCTGCCTGTAAACACCACGGTCTTGCCGGCGATAGCCGAGTCCGCCTTCGGTTTCTCGGCATCGAGGATTTTCACTTCTTTGATCAGCCGCTCAACGATGCCCTTGTTGTGGCTTTCGCTGAAATAGGTCTTGATGCTGTCGATCACGGTCTCGCCGATCTGGTCGAGCGCGTCCATTTCGGCAATCGCCTCTTCGTCGCTCTTGGCGACTTTCAAACAGGCGTCGTGGAAAGCCTTCCATGAGCCGTAGCCGCGCGCCAGCGCCAGCGCCGTGGTCTCGCCGACCTGGCGGATGCCGAGGGCGAAGATAAACCGGTCGAGCGAAATTTCGCGCCGCTGGTCGATCGCCGCAAACAGGTTGCGCACCGAGGTCTCGCCGTAACCTTCCTCCTCCAGCAACTTTCCCTTGTGCTTTTTCTCAAGCGTGAAGATGTCGGCCGGCTCTTTCACCCATTCCTTCTCGAAGAAGAATTCGATCTGCTTTTCGCCCAGGCCCTCGATGTCGAAGGCGCGGCGCGAGGCGAACAGCTTCAGGTGTTCGATCTTCTGATACGGGCAGGCAAACTCGCCGGTGCAGCGCCCGCGGGCGCCCTCCTCGCCGGTCGCGGTCTCCTCGCGCACGATGTCGGTGTGCAGGTAGCACGGGCATTTCTTCGGGAAGCGATAGGGCTTGGCGTTGCTCGGCCGCTTGTCGATGACGACATCGACCACCTGCGGGATGACGTCGCCGGCACGCTGGATGATGACGGTGTCGCCGATGCGGATATCGCGGCCCCCGCGCAAGGGTTCGCCGTCGCCGCCGATGCCCTTGATGTAATCCTCGTTGTGCAGCGTGACGTTCTGCACGATGACGCCGCCGACGCCGACCGGCTCGAGCTTGCCGACCGGCGTCAGCGTGCCGGTACGGCCGACTTGAATTTCAATATCCCGAAGTACGGTGGTCGCGCGCTCGGCCGGGAACTTGTGCGCGATCGCCCAGCGTGGGCTACGCGAGATGAAGCCGAGCCGCTCCTGCCAGTCGAGGCGGTCGACCTTGTAGACGACGCCGTCGATGTCGTAGTCAAGCTCGGCGCGGGTCTGCTCGATCTCGCGGTGAAAGGCGAGCAGTTCCTCGACCGAACGGCGTATCTTGGTCAGCGGATTGGTCTTGAAGCCGCATGACGCAAACCATTTGATCATGCCGCTTTGGCTGTCGGCCGGCATGTCGCTCATCTCGCCCCAGGCGTAGGCGAAGAAGCCGAGCGGGCGCGAGGCGGTGATGGCGGGGTCCTTCTGGCGCAGCGAGCCGGCGGCGGTATTGCGCGGATTGACGTAGAGCTCACCGCCCGCCGCTTTCTGACGCTCATTCAGTTCAAGGAACGCTTGTTTAGTCATGTAGACCTCGCCGCGTACCTCGCAGATTTTCGGGATGTGCTTGCCCTTAAGCTTCTGCGGCACGTCCTTCAACGTGCGGATATTGGCGGTGACGTCCTCGCCTTCGCTGCCGTCGCCGCGGGTGGCGGCGGTGACGAGTTCGCCGTCTTCGTAGCGCAGCGACATCGACAGGCCGTCGATCTTCGGCTCGGCGCTGAAGGCGATTTTCTCGTCGTCGCTCAGTTTGAGGAAACGGCGGATGCGGGCGACGAAATCGACCACGTCCTGCTCGGCAAACGCGTTGTCGAGGGAGAGCATCGGTACCGCGTGTCGCACTTTCTTGAAGCGGCCTGTCGGCGCCGCGCCGACCTTCAGCGACAGCGATTCAAACGTGCGCAAGTCGGGAAAGCGCGCCTCGATAGCGTTATATCGAACCCGCAGCGCGTCATATTCGGCGTCCGATATGCTCGGCCGGTCCTGCTGGTAATAACGCCGGTCGTGCTCGGAGATCTCAACCTGCAGCCGCGCGTGCTCGGCCTTCGCCTGCTTGGCGGTCAGGAGTTCTACCGGGGTTTTGTCGGTTTTGACTTTGGACTTGCTACTCTTCGCCATGGCGCACGACTACGATGCCGCCTTGATCAGCCGCTCGGCGGCGGCGCGGGCCTCGGCGGTGATCTCGGCGCCGGCGAGCATGCGGGCGATCTCCTCCCGCCTCTTTTCGGCGGCGACCTCGGTGACGCGGGTGGTGACCCGCTTGCCCTTCTCCAGCGCGTCCTTGCTGATGACATAGTGACGGTCGGCGCGCGCCGCTACCTGCGGCGCATGCGTCACCGCCAGCACCTGTACGCCGGAGGCGAGCTTGGCGAGCCGCACGCCAATGGCGTCGGCGACCGCGCCGCCCACGCCGGTATCGATCTCGTCGAACACCAAAGTCGGCGCCGAGCCGCGGTCAGCCAGCACAACTTTCAGCGCCAGCAGGAAGCGCGCCAGTTCGCCGCCGGAGGCGACCTTCATCAACGGCCCGGCCCGCATGCCCGGATTGGTCTGCACCCAGAACTCGACGCGGTCGATGCCGTTCGGGCCGGCGGCGGCATCGCTGGCGATTTCCGTAGAAAATTTCGCCCGCTCCAGCTTGAGCGGCTTGAGTTCGCCGTTCACCGCCTTGTCGAGCGCGGCGGCGGCTTTCACGCGGGCTTTCGACAGCTTATCGGCCGCCGCACGATAGGCGGCTTCGGCCTCGCGCGCGGCCGCTTCGAGAGCCTTCAGGCGGTCCTCGCCGGCATCGATCAGCGCGATGTCGGATTTGTAGCGCGCCGCCAGCGCCGCCAGTTCGTCCACCGGCACGTTGTATTTGCGCCCCGCGGCGCGCAACGCGAACAGCCGCTCCTCGATGCGTTCGAGTTCGGCCGGGTCGAAATTGGCGGTGCGCAGCGCCTGTTCAAGATGGCTGCGGGTTTCCTCCAGCGCGGTCAACGCCACATCGAGCGACTTCACTGTCGGCTCGACCAGCGACGGCGCCTGCGCTGCGCGCCGCTCCAGCCGGCGGATGACGCCGGCGAGCCCGGGCACGGATGAATTGGCGCCGGCGATCACCTCGTGCGCGTCGCGCAGGTCCTCGGCCACCTTCTCGGCCTGCATCATCGCGGTGCGCCGCTCGGCGAGCGCGGTTTCCTCGCCCGCCTGGGGGCTAAGCTTGCCGAGTTCCTCGACCGCGTGGCGCAGCCAGTCGCCTTCGCGTTTTGCCCGCTCGACTTCGGCGCGATGCGCGTCGGCTGCAGCCTGCGCTTCGCGCCGCGCCTCCCACAGCGCCGTCACCTTGGCGGCGTCGGCCTCAAGCGCGCCGAAGGCGTCGAGCAGGCGGCGGTGGGTCGCGGCATCGACCAGCGCGCGCTCGTCGTGCTGGCCGTGAATCTCGACCAGCGCGGTACCAAGTTCCTTCATCACCTGCACGCTGACCGGCTGATCGTTGACGAAGGCGCGCGTCCGCCCGTCGGCGAACTGCACGCGGCGTAGGATGAGGTCGTCCTCGACCGCGATATCGTTGGCCAAATTGTGAGCCAAGAGCAAGGCGCGCGCCGGATGCTTGGCGGCGACCTCAAACACGGCGGTCACCTGGCCCTGCTCGGCGCCCTGCCGCACCAGCGCCTGGTCGCCGCGCCCGCCCAGCGCCAAGGCGAAGGCATCGAGCAGGATCGACTTGCCGGCGCCGGTCTCGCCGGTGAGCACGGCAAGGCCTTCGGCGAAATCGATGTCGAGCCGGTCGATCAGGACGATGTCGCGGATGGAAAGTCGCGCCAGCATGTCGCCAGTCCTTGGACCACCATCATCCGCAAAAGCGGACGATCCGGTAACCACCGCAATCGAGGATTTTCACAGGAATCACGGCACCTTCATGGATGCCCCGTTTTTGCAGGACATGACAAGGGGCGGGTAGGCCGCTAGCCGAGGATTGTCTTCTTGAAATTCACGAACGCCTTGCTGATCCAGGAGCCCCGGTTCTCGGACGGCTCGGAGCCGCCGGTCTTCACCAGCGTATAGGCATGCTTGTACCAGACGCTGTCGGGGAAATTATGCCCGAGCACGGCCGCCGCGGTTTGCGCTTCACTGACAATGCCGAGCGCCATATAGGCTTCCGTCAGCCGCATCAGCGCCTCTTCGACGTGGCGCGTGGTCTGGTACTTGGTGACCACGACTTTGAAGCGGTTGATGGCGCCGGTGTAGTCCTTCTTATCGAGGTAGTAGCGCCCGGTCTCCATTTCCTTGCCGGCGAGCTGGTCGCGGGCGACTTCGATCTTCTGTTTGGCGCTGACCGCGTATTCGCTGGTCGGATACTTAGTGATCACTTCCTGGAGCGCGGCGAGCGCCTTCTCGGTGCGCGACTGGTCGCGGGTGATGTCGGGGATTTCCTCGAAATTGGAGGAGCCGATCAGATACTGCGCATAGGCGGAGTCCGGGCTGCCCGGGTGCAGCGTGATGTAGCGCTGCGCCGCGGTGACGCAATCGTCATAGTCGCCGGCCGTATAATAGGCATACGACGACATAATCAGCGATTTGCGCGCCCATTCCGAATAGGGATGCTGGCGGTCGACCTCCTCGAACTTCTTCGCCGCATCTTTCGGCTGGTGCCTGACATTGAGGAGATAGAGGCCTTCATTGTAGAGCCGGTCGGCAGCCTCGTCGGGCGCCGTCTCTTCTTTTGCGAAGAAATTCAGGCCGCTGCTGCAGGCCCCGAGACTCGCCGCCAGTAGCAGCATGGTCAGCGCGCGCGCGAACCGGCGCCTGCCGGCGCCCACGCGATCCTGAGGCATGGAATTTTCGGTCGCTATTTCGTTGGGCACAAACTCATCCCACGCGGTCGTGTCCAGTTCCCCCGAGCGGCTGACAATACTTGCCGGTGCCCCCCAGTCCGCGCTGGTGTAGACGAAAAAACGCGGTCTGACCAAGCGATTAAGCCGACATTCGGCCGGGATTAAGGCGGAAGGTTAAGTCTAAATCCCGAGGATTCTCAGGACATTTCCGGCCCGTAGGCCGCCGCCAGCCTGCCGGCGCCGACCTGCGCGTGGCCGCGGGTACGGCGGGCCGGTTCGGTCGCCGCGATCACTCGCCAGGCGCTCCGGTCGGCCATCAGCGCGGACAGCACCGCGTGGTTTAGTTTATGGCCGCCGCGGACGGTGCGGTAGGCGGCAAGCAACGGCTGACCGGCGAGCGCCAGATCGCCGACGGCGTCGAGGATCTTGTGGCGGACGAATTCGTCGGCGTAGCGCAACCCTTCCGGATTGAGCACGCGATCGTCGGTCACCACCAGCGTATTGGCAAAGGTGGCGCCGAGCGCGTAGCCGGCGCCCCACAATTTGGCGACGTCCTTCATGAAGCCGAAGGTGCGCGCGCCCGCGATCTCGCGGCGGAAACTCTCGGCCTCGATGTCGAGCGCAAGCGCCTGATGGCGAATGAGCGGATGATCGAACTCGATTTCGGCCTCGACCCGGAAACCGTGGCTGTAAGGCCGCAGTTCGCCGAACGCGCCGTCCTTGCCGGCCACGCGCACCGGCTTGATCACCTCGATATAGCGGCGCGGCAGCGCGCGCGTGGTGAGGCCGGCCTGATCGATCGCCTCGACGAAAGGCGCCGCACTGCCGTCCATGATCGGCACTTCCGGCCCATCGATCTCGACCGTCACATTGTCCACGCCAAGCCCGCGCAGGGCCGCCAGCAGATGTTCCGCGGTCGAGCAGAGCGGGCCGTGGGCATCGCCCAGGACGGTGGCAAATTCGGTGGCGGTGACCGCGCGGACGTCGGCGCGAATTTTGCGCTCGATCGAACCGTCGCTGGACACGCGCTGGAAGACGATGCCGCAATCGTCGTCGGCGGGATTTAAGGTAAGGGTGGCAGGGCTGCCGGAATGCACGCCGATGCCGGAGACGGCAACCTGTTCGCGCAGCGTTGTCTGCTTAGCACCCTTCATCGTACCCGTTTACGCCGGCCTATGAGCAAGCCGCACGTCCCATCCCAGACTCCGGCCAGAGCCACATTTTGGCCTTCAAAACAGTGCCTGCCAAAGGACCGGAAGACATCCCCCAGGGACCCAAAAGTCCCTTTCACTCCTGAAACTTAGGCCAGATGCCCGGCGCCCTCCAACTCACGTCTTCTTACCGACTGTTACTCTTTTTTGCCGCAATTGAGCGGGCAAACGACCGGTCCGGGACCATCCTTAGCAGTCCTGTTGGCTTGGCGCGAGCCTTCGAAAGCCCAGAAACAAGGCCTGCGGTATTATAAAGTCGTTTTAATTCAATAAGTTAATAAATCCACAACTGGCCTACCTATAGCGTGATGGCCCCGCTCCGGGTCCGGAGCGGGGCCATCACGGCATTTGGCGGGATGTCAGTTGGCTTGGCGGCGCAGGAAAGCCGGGATGTCCAACTGGTCCTCGTCGGCCGAATTATGCACAGGGGCCGGCCGGCCATGGGGGTCGAGCCCCTGCGGCGCCGGACGCCGGGCATATTCCGATACCGGGTCGTTCGGGCGGCCTTCCGGCTGGCGAGCAGTCGGTCGAATCGGCCGTTCGAATTGCGGCATCGCCTGCGCGGTGCGCGGAGCCAACGGCGGTTCGCTCTCCGCGCGCCGGCCGAGGCCGACCGAGGCCAAGCGCTGCATCAGCGACAAGCGGCGATTGTCGGGGTGATCGTTATCCACCTCGCCGCGCTGCGCCCTGATCTCGTTCTGCGCCGGCAACGGCAGTTCGTCGATGCGCGGCATCCGCGGCGTGCGCATGACCGTCCGTTCGGGCGGCGGCGGGATGAAGGTCTTCGGGGTCGGCGGCTCGGCTTGCGCCACTTCGGCGGGCGCCGGCTCGAACAACGACGGTTTCACCGGCATCGGCCGGATCGAGACCTCCTCGATGGCGGTCGGCGCCATCAGCGCGGCGGCAACCGCGGCGTGGGCGGCGGCTTCGACCGCCGCGGCACTGGCGGCAGGCGGTGCGGGCGCCACGACCGGCGCCGGAGTGCGTTCGATGCGCTCGGCGATCCGCCGGCTGTCGCTGCGCATCTTGCTGGCGAGTTCCTTGAGGGCGGTTTCGGCGGGTTGCGCCTGGCGCTGCAGGCCGGCGTGGTCGATGCCGGTCGCCACCACCGAAACGCGGATGATGCCTTCCAGCGTTTCGTCGAAGGTCGCGCCGACGATGATGTTGGCGTCCTGGTCGACTTCCTCGCGGATGCGGGTGGCCGCTTCGTCAACTTCGTAAAGCGTGAGGTCCTTGCCGCCGGTGATCGAGATCAGCAGACCGCGGGCGCCCTTCATGGAGGCGTCGTCGATCAGCGGATTGGCGATCGCCGCTTCTGCGGCGGTGAGCGCGCGTTTCTCGCCGGTGGCCTCGCCGGTGCCCATCATCGCCTTGCCCATCTCCTTCATCACCGCGCGTACGTCGGCGAAGTCGAGATTGATCAGGCCTTCCTTAACCATCAGGTCGGTGATGCAGGCGACGCCCGAATAGAGCACCTGGTCGGCCATGGCGAAGGCGTCGGCGAAGGTGGTCTTCTCGTTGGCAACCCGGAACAGGTTCTGGTTCGGGATGATCAGCAGCGTATCGACCACTTTTTGCAGCTCGACGATGCCGGCTTCCGCGAACCGCATACGGCGCTGGCCCTCGAAATGGAACGGCTTGGTGACCACGCCGACCGTTAGGATGCCGAGTTCGCGCGCGATCTTGGAAATGACGGGGGCTGCGCCAGTGCCGGTGCCGCCGCCCATGCCGGCGGTGACGAACACCATGTGCGCGCCGGACAGATGATCGCGGATCTCGTCGATCACCTCCTCCGCGGCGGCGCGGCCGACTTCCGGCTGCGAGCCGGCGCCGAGACCTTCGGTCACCTGCGTGCCCATCTGGATGATGCGCTCGGCTTTCGACAGCGTGAGCGCCTGCGCGTCGGTATTGGCGACGACGAAGTCGACGCCTTGCAGACCGGCCGCAATCATGTTGTTGACCGCATTGCCGCCGGCACCGCCGACGCCGAACACGGTAATTCGCGGCTTCATCTCGCGAATATCGGGAATCTTCAGATTGATCGTCATGTTTGCCTCTTTGATGCACGGGCAGCAGGCTGAGCATTGCGCCCGCACGCCGTCGAACAGGACCGGGCCGCCGCCGATCCCTTCGTGGTTCCGTTGTTGTGGGTCAGAAGCTTTCGCGCAGCCATCGTCCGACCCGTGCCATGTAACCGCCCGTTCCTGTCATTAATTGCCGCGTTCGCCGCGGTTCGAAGTGTTCAAGATGTGCCGCCTGCGGATAGACCAGCAGGCCGGCCGCGACCGCGAAGGCCGGGCCTTTGGCCGCTTCCGGCAGGCCCGCCAAACCGAGCGGACGTCCGATACGTACCGGCCGGCGCAAGATACGCCCGGCGAGATCGGTCGTGCCGGCAAGCTGGCTGGCGCCGCCAGTGAGCACGACGCGCCCACGCGGTTCGGCCGCAAATGGCGAAGCTTTGAGCCGGTCGCGCACCATTTCCAGGATTTCCTCGACCCGCGGCTTGATGATCCGGGCCACGGCCGCGCGCGACACGAATTGCGGCGGCTCACGCTCGTCATCTCCGACCGGAGGCACCGTGATCATGTCGCGTTCGTCCGAACCACCCGTCAAAACACTGCCATAAATCGCCTTGATTCGCTCAGCATCCGCAATGCGGGTGTTCAGTCCGCGGGCGAGATCCATGGTGACGTGGTGGCCGCCGAGCGCGAAACCGTCCGTATGGACGAATTTCCCGCCGGAAAAGACCGCCAGGGTGGTGGTTCCGGCGCCGAGATCGACGGTGGCGGCGCCGAGATCGGCTTCGTCGTCCGCGAGAACGGCCAAGCCGGCCACGTAAGGGGACGCGACCATCGCTTCGACCGCGAGATGGCTGCGCTCAACCGCCAGCATCAGGTTGCGCACCACCGCGACGTCGCTGGTGACCATGTGCATGTCGACGCCGAAGCGCTGGCCGAGCATGCCGCGCGGCTCGCGAATGCCGGTGACGGCATCCAGCGTGTAACCGATGGGAAGCGAATGCAGCACGACGCGCCCGTCGCGTACCGAATGACGGCTGGCTGCCGCCAGCACGCGGCCGATGTCGCCATCACTCACCGCGCCGCCGGAAAGTTCCACATCGGCGACGAAGCGCTCGCTGCCGAGGCGTCCGCCGGACAGCGAGACGACGACGGATTCGAGCTGCACCCCGGCTTTGCTTTCGGCGATATCGAGGGCCTGGCGCACCATTTCCTCGACCTCGACCAGATCGACCACGCCACCGGCCTTCATGCCGCTGGCCGCGGTATGGGCGAAGCCGAGCACCTGCACGCCGTGGCTGCGCCGCCGCAGCACGTCCTGCGGCGCCTGCGGCGCCAGCCGCGCGATCATGCAGGCGATCTTGCTGGTGCCGATATCGAGACCGGCCACCACGGCGGTGCGCCGCGGCGAAACCGGCTTCATCTTGGGCGTAAGGCCGAAGCGCAGCACGGTCATGCGTCGCTTCCTTTTTTCTTCGTCTTGTTCTTCTCGGCCGCCTTGAGCGCCTCGTCGCGCGCCGCCGCGGCGGCGTCGGATTGCCGCACGGTGACGCGGTCGGAGAGCCGCAGATCGACCTTCACGATGTCGCGCGACAGCAGCTTCTTGTCGCGATCGAGGTCGACCAGCAGCGCGAGCGCATGCGCCGGCTCGCGCTCCGGCAGCAGCACTTCGAGGCCGCTTTTCAAATACAAATTCCAGCGCCGTTCGGCGACCAGAATCGAGGCGTCGACCGATTTGGCGATCGTCGGATAGCGCTTGAGCAGGTCGATAATGTCCTGCGCCGCGTGTTCGGCGCCGCTACCGACCACGAGCGGCAGCGACATGAAGCGCTCCGGCACATGCGTTTCCAGCACGGTGCCGTCGGCGGCGATCACATTGACGCGGCCGTCCTTTTGCCAGAGCGCAAAGGCCCTGCGCTCCTTGATCTCGATGCGCAGGCGGTCGGGATAAAGCTTGAGCACCGCGGCCTGCGCGATCCAGGGGTTGCTCAACAGCCGATTGCGGGTGTGCGCCGCATTGAGGAACAGCAGCGAGGAGCGGCCAGTCACGCCGGCAAGGCTGAGGATGTCTTCGCGGCTGACTTCACGCTCACCGGCGAGCGCGATCTTGGAAATGCGGAAGCCCACGCTGTTGGCGGCCGTATCGCAGATGTCCTGGATCTCGGCGGCGATCATCGGGCCGTGGCCGCCTTTGACCACGCCGTACCAGGTGCTGGCGAGCAGCAGCAAAGCGGCGGCGCTGGCGCCGGCGCCGTTCGGCACTTTCAGTTCGAGCAATGCGCCGCCCCAGCGATGCACGACGTGCATCAACGCCGAACCCGATGACGAGGAGGCGTGCACGCGCAACCGCGGAGCGGCCTTGGCACGTCGTTTCAGCATCAGCTTCAGCGATTGAGCGAGGCGTCCTCGAACATCCATCGCGACCGGCTCATTAAAACGTTGGCCCAGCATGGGCGGCAAGCTCCGGCACGAGCGAGGTTTCGGTCATGCCCCGATTTGTACTCAGGCGACGCAGCACATTCGCACCGGGAATTCGTGACCGGGCGTTAAGAACCGCGGCCAATGCCTAGTCTTGGGGCTGTTTGGTAAACGATTAGTAAAAGTTTACGAATTATGAGCGGGAAGTCTTAACTTCGGCCGGGTGTTGCAAAATCAGCGCTTTCTGTCTTCGCTCACCGATCCAGCGAGGCGTCTTCGATCATCCAGCGCACCAATTCCTCGAAACTGATGCCGGCATGGGCGGCAAGCTCGGGAACCAGCGACACTTCAGTCATGCCGGGCTGCGTGTTCACCTCCAGGCAGGCGAGGCCCTTGGCGCCGGCAAGCGTGTCGTCGTAGCGAAAGTCGGCGCGCGTGACGCCCCGGCAGCCGAGCGCGCGGTGCGCGGCGAGCGACAGCCGCCGTATCTCTTCGTAGATATCGGGAGAAATCGGTGCCGGCAGCAGATGCTTGGAGCCGCCGGGCGCGTATTTGGCTTCGTAGTCGTAGAATTTAGTGTTGGTGACGATCTCGATGACGCCGAGCGCCCGGTCGCCCATGACCGCGCAGGTCAATTCCTTGCCGGGGATATAGGGCTCGACCAGCACGCGCTCGCCGAAGCTCCAGTCGGGCCGTGTCAGTTCCTGCGGCGGATGCTTGTGGTCTTCGCGCACGATGAAGACGCCGACGCTAGAGCCCTCGGCCACCGGCTTGATCACATAAGGCGGCGGCAGCAGATGGCGCCTGGCCGCCTCGGCGCGCGAGACCACGAGCCCGCCCGGCACCGGCACGCCGGCCGCCTTGAGCACCGTCTTGGCGATGTCCTTCTGCATGGCCAATGCAGAAGCCAGCACACCGGAATGGGAATAAGGCAGCCCCAGGATCTCCAGGAGGCCCTGCAGCGTGCCGTCCTCGCCGGGGCGGCCGTGCAGCACATTGAGCGCGACGTCGGGCTTGAGTTTGCGCAAGGTGGCGGCGACGTCGCGGTCGACGTCGAGCCGGCTGACACGATAACCGACGCGCTCAGCCGCGTCGGCGCAAGCCTTGCCGGAGCGCAACGAAACCTCGCGCTCGGCCGACCAGCCTCCCATCAATACGGCGACATGTTTGCTCATGCGCTAACCACTAACCCCAATCCTCTTAATTTCCCACTCCAACTCGACGCCGGAATTCTCCTTCACCCGCTCGCGCACGGTTTCGCCCAGCGTTTCGATATCGCTCGCCGTGGCGCCGTCGAGGCTGATCAGAAAATTGCTGTGCAGCGGCGAGACCTGCGCCTGCCCGACCTTCAGCCCGCGGCAGCCGGCCTCGTCCACCAGCTTCCACGCGCTCTGGCCCGGCGGATTCTTGAAGGTGGAGCCGCCGGTGCGGTTGCGCGGCTGGCTCGCTTCGCGCTTCGATTTGATCTCGGCCATCTCGGCGGCGATGGCTTCCGCATCGCCGGCGCGGCCCTGGAACAGCGCCGCGGTGAAGATGACGTCGCCGGGCGCGCTGCAGTGGCGATAGGAGAAACCCATTTCGGTATTGCTGTAGCTGCGCATATTGCCGGTGCGGTCGACGCCGCGCGCCTCGAGCAGCACGTCCTTGGTCTCACCACCATAGGCGCCGGCGTTCATACGCAGCGCGCCGCCGATCGAGCCGGGAATGCCGCTGAAGAACGCCAGCCCGGCGATGCCGGCGGCCTGCGCCGCGCGCGCCACCATGACGTCGAGCATTGCCGTGCCGGCGGCGACGCGATGGCCGTCTTCGATCTTTGTTTCGTTGAAGCCACGCCCGAGCCGGATCACCACGCCCGGCACGCCGCCGTCGCGCACGATCAGATTGGAGCCGGCGCCGATCACCGTCACGGCAATCTCGGCCGGCAGATTGCGCAGAAAATACGCCAGATCGTCTTCGTCCTGCGGCATGAAGAACGTCTGCGCCGGACCGCCGACGCGGAACCAGGTGAATTCGCCGAGCGGCTGGTTCGCCAACAATCGCCCGCGCAGCTGCGGCAGGTTGGCCTTCAGGTCCGGAATGACATCCGGAAAGCTCATAGCGCCTTCAACTCGCCCGGCAGCGCGTAGGCCCATTGCGTGATCGAGCCGGCGCCGAGGCAGACGACATAGTCGCCCGGTTTGGCCAGGCTCTTGATCAGCCCGGCGAGCTGCTCGGGACCATCGAGCGGGATCACATTCCGGTGGCCGCGCGCGCGCACCGCCTCGACCAAATGATCGCGGTCGGCGCCCTCGATCGGCGCTTCGCCGGCCGGATAGACATGCGCAACGATCACCGCGTCGGCGTCGTTGAAACAGGTGGAGAAAGGCTCGAACAAGGTCTTGAGCCGCGTATAGCGATGCGGCTGCACCACGGCGATCACCTGCCCCTTGGCCACTTCGCGCGCGGCTTTCAGCACCGCGGCAATCTCGACCGGATGGTGGCCGTAGTCGTCGATGATGACGGCGCCGTTCCATTCGCCGACGCGCGTGAAGCGCCGCTTGACGCCGCCGAACTTGGCAAGCGCCGAGCGGATCGTGTCGTCGGCAATCTTCAATTCGGACGCGACCGCGATCGCCGAGGTGGCGTTGAGCGCATTGTGCCGCCCCGGCATCGGCAGCTCGAGCTTGCGGATGGCGTGCACCTCCTTGCCGTCGCGATCGCGGAAAACCACCGAGAACCGCGACTTGCCGTTGGCGTGATCGAGATCGACCAGCCGCACATCGGCCTGCGGATTTTCTCCGTAGGTGATGATGCGCCGGTCGACGACGCGGCCGGCCAGCCGCTGCACGATCGGATGGTCGGTGCACATCACCACGAAGCCGTAAAACGGCACGTTCTCCATGAAGGCGACGAAGGCGTCCTGTACGTTCTGGAAAGTCTTGAAGTGATCGAGGTGTTCGGCATCGACATTGGTGACGATGGCGATGTCGGCCGGCAGCTTGAGGAATGTGCCGTCGGATTCATCCGCTTCCACCACCATCCAGTCGCCGGCCCCCAACCGCGCATTGGTGCCGTAGGCATTGATGATGCCGCCATTGATCACGGTTGGATCGAAGCCGCCGGCATCAAGCAAAGTCGCCACCATCGAGGTGGTCGTGGTCTTGCCGTGCGTGCCGGCGATGGCGACGCAGCTTTTCAGCCGCATCAACTCGGCCAGCATTTCGGCGCGCCGCACCACCGGCAGGCGCTTGGCGCGCGCGGTAATCAATTCCGGATTGTCCGGCTTGATGGCGGACGAGACAACCACCACGTCGGCGCCGTCGACGTTGTCGGCCTTGTGGCCGATGGCGACCTTGATGCCTTTGTCGCGGAGCCGTTTCACATTGGCGCTGTCGGCAACGTCCGAGCCGGTGACGGTGTAGCCGAGATTGGCCAGCACCTCGGCGATGCCGCTCATGCCGATGCCGCCGATGCCGACGAAGTGCACCGGACCGATGTCGCGCGGCAGTTTCATGCTTTGGGCCCCTAACCGCTTCCCGTCATGGCCGGGCTTTGTCACGGCCACATGTATATGAAATCAAAGGATTTTTTGGCCTGATACCACACTCATACCACACTTTTCCAACCATTGCAGTGATTGGAAACGGCAGTAGACCATGCCGGGCGGACCTGCTACAAGAGCGGCGTAAATGAACCGGGCGTGATGCCCTCTCGTTGAGAGGTTGCATCATGTCCGCCGTTCGTATCGAGTCGATCCCCACTCCCATTCTATTGTCGCCGCAACGGGCCGAGGATTTCCTCGGCATCGGCAGGACGAAATTGATCGCGCTGGCGAAGGCCAGAAAGATCGAGAGCGTCAGGTCTGGCCGCCATCGATACTTCACTCACGCATCGTTGCTCAAATACGTCGCTGGCATGGAGCGCGATCTGGCTGCGTGATTACCCCATGAGAGGCTAAAGCGACTTTGGCGGGATCAACTTGGTCGGAAGCCGCCAATCCATGTGGTGCGTCTCGCACCATTCCTTGAAAGCACTTTCCGTCGTCTCCTCCCACATCTTGACGTGAAACTCGACGTTGTAATCCGTCCACTGTTCGGCGGCGATCTTTTTTGCCGCCTCGATACATGCTTGGCGGGGAATGTCTACATCGTAACCGCCGAGCCTCCCCATGAGTCCAAAATACGCGGCGCGGCGCATCAGATCGTCAACCACATGGGCTTGCGGCGACCATGCGGGATCATCCGGGTGCCCCGCCGTGGAAATCAGCAAATCTCCAATCGGATTTTTCATTGGGCTTCTCCCCTAGCGCATGCGATATGATCTGAAATGCGGCGCACGATCTGCGGCGAGCGCGTACCGGATCGCGTCGAAAATGTGCGACTCGCAGGCCGGGTCCACATCCATTGGATTTTTAGGGTTTCGACTGAGCACCGGAAGAGTGCGAACCGTATGCGGAGCGTGCTCTTTGACAATGAACAGGCCCTTCCCCTCACGCAACTTGCTGTCGGCGCGCGGCTTTGTATTGAGCAGCCGCTCACGCACCAATGTAAAGCCGGTTTCCCGCGAGCCGGGGGGCTTGCTGACAAGCTCAAACGGAATTCCGGGGTGGGAAATTCCGTTGATGAGAACGGGCGTCTTAAATTCCTCTTGCGCAGAGTAGCCATTGTTTTCTTGGCCGATTGCGCTGTCGCTGAAATTCCGCCGGAACATATCATGCCATTTTTTGGGGTTTTGTGCATCTTGAAAACGCCAGCCGCGCTCGATCTTGTACTTTTGGATGCGCATCGTGATGTCCGCGATGGAGGCGTGATCGCCCTTGTCGGGCTGGTTGTTATAAATTCCATACTGTTCGCCGACAATGAACAGATCGCCGGGACGCGAGTGCCCGACACGGCCATTCTTATATTGAAAATCGGTGCCATCGCTTTCCGCAAAAGCGATCCATGCCCAAGGCCGTGTTGATCCCAGATCAAAGCTGGCGAATGTGCGCCACGTTGCCGGGATTTCTATGTCATCGATGAAGATGTTATCCGCATGCGTCATGAAGATCGCATCCATCGCCCCACCAGCAACTACGCTGAAATCACCGAGCACCCAAGAGCGCCGCAGAATTTCATCGCCTTCCGTGCTGGTCATGAGCGTGCTGAGGTATTGGGGCGACGTGCGGCGCAAAACGGCGTTATCATAAAAATTACAAAAGTGAGCGCGCCTAGTTTCCCCGTTCACGTCCACGATCTGAGGACCGCATGTACCTTTCGGAATTCCAGAAAGCCGGAAGCGATGCGTAAAAAAGTTGTGCGTGGGGCCGCCGGGGTTGAAGGAGCAAAGCATCTGCCGCTTGAACCCGGCGCTTTCCGCCAGCGGACCACGAAGACATGAGAACATCATCGTATAGGCGCTAGGATCGGCTTGCAGCGTGGCTTCCTCGACGGCCACCACGGAAAATTGCCGCCCACGAAAAAGTTGGAACGCGGAGTCGACGATCAAGTATCCAAGCTCAATTCGTTCGCCCGACTTCCAAACGAATTCGTGATTGAGTTTGTTGTAGGTGAAGCTGCGGCCCCATACCGGGCGGGCCAAGTCTTCGAGCATCTGGATAAGATCGGTCATCTCGCGAAGCGATGATCGCAACAGCACGCATGAATAATTTGCTCCGAAGCCGCGCCCAATTCCAGAGAGAAGTTTCAGACATAGGATTTCTGTCTTACCCCCGCCCCTGTTCCCTACGCACGCGATTTCGGTCGAGTCGTCTTGCAGGAAACTTAGCTGGGGGCCGGGAAGGGGCGCGGCGACACAGGGCAGCAGCATTTTATTTTCCCGCGTGTAGGGGCGGTACAATCCCGTAGCGGCATCCTGTCGGAATTCGTAGGCGGCGCTGCTGCTCATAGCTTGATCCTAAAACCACCAACCGGCGGAACACCCCGGCCAATCTTTTCCTGCGGCTCATAGAGTGAAGCCGTTGACGCGATTTCCTGCTTTGCGACTTTCTCCGCTACCTGCTGAGCGACCGCTTCGCGCTCTGCATCGGTCGGACGCACCGGCTTCGGTTTGGGTGGTGCGACCCAATTTGGGCAAAGCTCAAAAAGGAAATCGTTGCGATAGCCCTGCTCAAGGAGCGTCTGCGGATGCACCGCGTCCACTTTGATCTCGGCTTCGATGAACGCGGCGTGTTGCGGAGTGCCGATGACGACAAGATCAGGCTCCTCGCCAGCGATAGGCACTAGAAGTTTGCCGCTGGCGTCTCTGAACAGCACCACTTCCCTGACAAGGGGCTTCATCCATTTCTTATCGAAGGACTCCTTGTCGAGTAGCGATGGCACCGCCAGCACGTTGACCGGCCGCTGTTGCCGTTCAAGCGGGATGACCGCGCCGAATTCGTTGTCGCGCGCGCCGGGTGCTGGTAGCTGCGCTTGCGCCGGACGGCCCTCAATGAAAACTCCGCCGCTCACATGATGCTCAGTGACGCTTCGTTCGCCATAAAGATTGGGGAGGTATGAGGCCAAGACCTTGTTCAGCAGCATCGGGTTCGGCGGGGACGTGTCCATAGCCTGCTGAAGGCGGCCGTCAGGCGTGCGCGCATAGATGTCGTCGCGGACGCGGCCGGGGTATTTCGCCTCCCACTCAAAATCCATCATGTCGGATTTCAAGTCCGCCGCCGCCTGTGGATCAACCTCCCATACAGGTGCCCCCTGAAAATACTTGGGGGTGCTGTGGCCGAACATGGCAAGCTCTAAAGCTGAGCGGTCCAGATCGACAAGAAAGAGCGCCTTGGCGGCCCTAGCGTGATTGGAGAATAAGTTGGTGCGGCCCAGCCATTCTATTTGGTGGTCTTCAGGGTGTTCGTCAGACTGGCGCAATTTGACGAACAGGGCGGCTTCAGAGATTGCCGACGCGCGGGCCGCCGCACGCAGCTTAGGGCGCAGCACAAGACGGTTAAGGACAAGACGCCATGTGTCGTCGTTGATTTTGTTTCCGGCCATGTGACGCGCGCCTCTGCTGAGGGCGTCACACCCATGAACGATTTGTTTACCATTCATTATAGAGCGTTGCAACCCGGTGCTCTACAATGCTTCGCCGGGGCAGGGCGTGGGCGTTTTCGGAATACAGCGTGGTCGGAATTTTTGGCGGTCGCTCTAGAATTGGATAAGACTAAAACGAAATCGGACGGGGGTCGTTCCTCGATTTTGAAACCACGCATTAACTACGCGCTCTCACACACCTTTTCCGCAAACCGGCGCGGACATGATTGACTACCCCATTGCTCGTCGAGAGTGTATTACCAAACAATGCCACTAAGGAGGGAACAGTGTTTTAAGAGCCTCATCGCTCTAGTCGCTGTGTGGTACGATGTGTGGTACGGGCCGCCAAAAGTGCCATTTTATAAGGGATTGCGGCCATTTCTGGCCGGGGCTACCCCGGCCATTCGCTCTAGATTGCGCCGAACGTGTCAAGAAAAATCGCCCGAAAGGGCCAAAAATCACGCGGATAGTTAAGGAATAATGACGCACATCGAGCGGTCGGGCCACCCCATTTCGGGCCGTTGGCGCTGCGGAGGGGACCATCAGGCGGAGCAAACCGTTGCGGCGTTGCGGCTCTCAAAAAAGGGGGCGCAACGCCGCAACAGCCTACAGCCGCAGTCACTTCTTATGTGTTGTTTCGGTGTTTCGGTGAATAGAGTGAAGTCCCATTGCATTCTAAGAGCGAATACGAAAAGGGGGCGCAACGCGAAACGCCGCAACGCCGCAACGGTCCTAGCTCTCGCGTCTATCAGCCGATCCGCATCATAGCCTTAATAGTCGGCAAGCTGCGCTTAGTGTGCGACACGAAGCACGCTCATCTCAGCGTTTCGGATATGGCAAAGCGTAAATAGAGCGCTAGCGCACGCGCTCCGACTGGTTGGGCCTTCAATATAGACGTAGCGAAACTTGGCCGGTTTGGGGACGCGCCGCTACGCGCCGACTTCACATCGGCTATGGTCAGCGCGCCGATAAAATGCTTGTCGCTGATAGTACTTGCGTTGTGAAATAATACGCGGTGCGGTGCACGTTGACGGTGCGGGTGGCGTTGTTGTGTAAATTAATTGCACGCTTGGAAGACGACCGACTTCTCGGCGCTGGATGCAATAAGCATGAAAGATTTTACGTGATGGCGGCGGCATTTTTTTTTTTTTTTTTTTTTTTTTTTTTTTTTTTTTTTTTTTTTTTTTTTTTTTTTTTTTTTTTTTTTTTTTTTTTTTTTTTTTTTTTTTTTTTTTTTTTTTTTTTTTTTTTTTTTTTTTTTTTTTTTTTTTTTTTTTTTTTTTTTTTTTTTTTTTTTTTTTTTTTTTTTTTTTTTTTTTTTTTTTTTTTTTTTTTTTTTTTTTTTTTTTTTTTTTTTTTTTTTTTTTTTTTTTTTTTTTTTTTTTTTTTTTTTTTTTTTTTTTTTTTTTTTTTTTTTTTTTTTTTTTTTTTTTTTTTTTTTTTTTTTTTTTTTTTTTTTGGGGGGGGGGGGGGGGGGGGGGGGGGGGGGGGGGGGGGGGGGGGGGGGGGGGGGGGGGGGGGGGGGGGGGGGGGGGGGGGGGGGGGGGGGGGGGGGGGGGGGGGGGGGGGGGGGGGGGGGGGGGGGGGGGGGGGGGGGGGGGGGGGTGGTGCGGCCAGTCTTGTTGATAGCCCACAGCTTCGTCACCTTCTTGTTGACGCGATGGTCGCCGATGCTCACGCAGTCGAGCTTCGATTTCAGGAACCGCTGTATCGACGTATCGAGGTTCTTTGTGATCTTAAGATGAGACGGCAAAATCTCGATGATGTCATAGCGCACGTTGATGATTTGCCGCGTGAGCGGATCGTTCTTCACGTTGTCGGTGAGCCACTTGTAGAGCGGCGACAAACTCATTTCGATATGGTAAGCTTTGCCGCCGAGCTTGGCGAATCGCCGGGAGTGAACTTGCGGATCACGCGTGTCTGTAGCTCATAGGCGATAGCGGCGAGTGCGGCAGTGTCGGCTTGAGCGGGTCCACATCGGCATGAGCCGCTTGAAGTAGCCGCTATCGACGGCCACTTGCTTTTCCTCTTGCGTGATATTAGTCTCGACGACGGCTCAACGCCTATCGCCCGGCTGGATCGGCAACGCGTTCGGCTCGTTCGAGATTGCCATCATGGCGATGTAGTTCGCGATCTTGTAGGGGTTGATACCTTCGGGTTCACTTCGATGGTCGGCTCCGTTATCATGTCGCGCAATTCGTGCGCCACTTCGGTGCGGCCGATCTGATTAAGCTCCTCAATGATGGCGAGACGGCACAATGCGGCCCATGGATTGAAGTCGCCAGCGACGAACTGTTTTTCGGCCTCTGTGTGTTTGTCTTGCCGGTGATGTACTCCATCACCCGAGCAATGAAGCTCTTGCCGGTGCCGAAGGTATTGCCGACAAGCAACAGCGCGTAGCCGGGGGCGCGCGTGGGTTCTGTTGAACCCATGACATCCAATCGAGGATGATGTCGCAGTCAGCTTCCTTCTTAAACAACCATTCAAGATGCGCGTGCCATAGCGATGTGTCGCCCTTCATTGGCACGATGCCGGACGGCCGCCACAGATTATATTCGGTGCCCTGCATCTCGACACCGCCCGGCTGGAAGATCGGCCGATGAAACTTGCGCAGCAGCTTGCCTTCCCGGAACAGTTCTTTGGAAATCGACTGTCCGCGACTAAGGAAGCAATTAAACTCACTGTCGAACTGCACACTATCCCATTGCTTCGTCGGATCGGCGCGGTTGAGAAATCTTTTCATGCCGGTGACCCACAGCCATTGTTTACAAACGTCCCCGATTGCTGGCGGTCGCCGCGTCGGGTCGATTTGGTCGAGCGGCGGCAGTTTCAGGTTGTCACCCACATCATTCTCAGGTGAAGGCGGCGCGGCGTTGTCGTTGCTCGGCATTGAGGCGGAAATCTCGGCGGCCGAATAGAATGGCGCATTGGCGTCCACATGGACCGCGCAGATTTGGAAGCCTTTGTTCCAGAAACCGGGAATGTGTACGCGGTCCCCAACTTCGCGAGTGCCAGCGAACGCCGTAGCAAGTTGCTGTTCAAAATCGAAAAACTGGCTAGTGTCGAGCGCGTCGGCGTTGATGTTGAAAAACACATCATACTCTTTCGGCGCAACCTCATTGATAAGCGCGGGCTTTAGGCCAAGCTGATTTGCAATCTGTAGAACGCCCTTGAGCGTGCGCGTGCCGTTAGTGCTCACGATCAGCTTTTGCCGCGTCTTGAGGTACACGGGAATATCGTTGCGGTTCGCCTCCGTTAATGCCTCAATGTGCTCAGAGAACGCACCATAGAGCACGGGATTGTTGTCGATTTGGAATGCGTTGCTGCCTAGCCCGTCATCGTCACCGATGAAGAACAGGAAGCCATCGGCCGCCGTCTTGTTGACGACGAAGCCGGGGTTGACCGCCGCAGCTACACTCATGACATCTTCCTTCCGTCGCTTGGGTAGTCAGGGACAGCATCCTCATCGCCGAAGTGCGCAGGGTTGCCGGTGTTCACCGCATAATTCGGGACTGAGCGTTTCGTTTTTGCCCGTGCTGTTGCAAGCCGGGCTTCAAGCTCGGCGCGCATGGGCGTGCGAAGGCGGAGTATTGGCCGCGTCGAGGATTTGCGGTTAAGCGGGGAACCGCTCTTGACGGGTTTTGCTGGCACGTCAAACACGACGCCATAAAAATCTTCGGGCGTCGGGGTTGTTATCGTCGGCGGCAAATCGACGACCGCGCCATAGAATTTCACCGCGCTGATGATGTCGCCGCCTGCGGCGGCGAATACTGCCGAATAAAATTTGGGATCAAGTTCGTGGATGTACCGCGCGCCGTCGCCGTAGCGGCTGATGATTGAGCAGATGTATCGATGGGCACGGCTACGCGAGCGCCCGACCTTGAGTTCGGCCAGCGCATCGATCAGGGCTTGCTTCGTAACGGGGTCTGGGGTATCTGACACTTGCCGAGCGCCTCCTGAGCGCGAAGGTCTGTCCGGCTGATCCGTGAAGATCGAGCCTAGACATTACGGAAAGGCCCTTTTGAGCGGGGGCCTTTTTCGTTTATGGGAGGTTTGCGCGCACTTACGTCAGGCCGAATGGGCAACTGACTGGCAAGCGAGACCCCAATGAAGTCCGCGTAGGTTCCTTACAGTATTGTGCCTCAAGCTCCTAGAGCTATTCTCCTTTTTCGCGAAATCCCAGAAACGCGCGCTGAGCGGTTTGCCTGCCCGCCGCTGTCGGGCCGCCTTACGGCGTTCGCTGCGCAGCGGATGGCGCGCGTTCGGGCGTCCCGGGCAGCTTTTTGGCAGAGAACGCACAGCGAGCCGATGACGTAGCGAATACCCTCCGGGTGATTATGCCGACAGGGCCGCCCCCGATAAGTTCTAGCTCCCGATTTGATGGCAGCGGCGCGGGCCTCGTTCGGCGGCCGTCCGATGGCGCGGCCGGTTGCCTTGTGGGATCGGCTGGACGCGCGGCGACGGGGTTGTCCCGTCGCCTTGTGTTCCCGGCGCTTGACCCGAAATGGGATGAACGGGACCGGGGCCGGGATTGGGTCGGGCTCAGGTATCAATTCAGGACGCACCGGAAGCTTGAGGCGGCTGTATGTTTCCGCCAGCCGGGCCGCTTCAGCCGCGATAGCAATCTTGCGCGTGGCCGCACGGCGCGCCTTGCGTTTCGCCCAAGGCTCGATCAAGTGTGTAGGGGTAGCGGACGCGCTCAGGTTCATTGGATCACCGTTGGCTCGGCGGCTTGAAGGCGGCCTTAGCCCGTGCCATCGCCGCCGCGCGATTATTGGCAATCATGGCTTCCGCGCGGGTATAGGCACCACGTCTGTAACTGGCCCCGCCACCATTTCGGGCATTTCCTCCCGCCAGCGCCTTGGCTGTGCGGCCAACTCCGGGATAATGGACGCCTTGGCCCGCCGCATAACGCTTCGCACGCTCCCGCTGGTTCGAAGTCTATATGCTGTTTCATGAGGGCAGCCTGAGTAATCGGCGCAGGCCCGGAGGCGTTCCACGCGCTGAGGCAGCGAGCGAAGTTTGTTCTGGCCTCTAAAGTCGCAGCCCTACATTGACGAGCTTCAAATCTTGCCGCGTCCAATTTTGCTGCGACTTCCCGCAGTACAATGTGTGGAGGCGCAAGCGGATCGTTTGTGACTTGCGATGGCGCGTCGTTTTTGATTGCTTGGTCCGACATGGGAAACTCCTCTTTCTGATTAGTGGCGGGCGCGCCAGCGAGGGAGCCGAACACCGCACCTACGCTGCCCGCCGTTTCCACCCTGATAGGAGTCAGGGCGAAATGTTTTTCAACCGCGCGAAGCGCGCCACAAATCCAAGAATAACTCGCGCGGCATTGCAGCGTGAGCGCGATCATGCGCCTTGACCAGTTCGGCTACAGCCGCGTTGGCGGATTTTTCGCTTGCTTCCGCGCGCTCACATTCAAGTTGCGCTTCGCGAAGAGCGATGTATTGAGTGCGGCGCGCCTCAGGAATGGACACGGGATCGATGCTGATGTCGATTTGACCATTGGGCGTGAAGATATTTGTCATACTCTACCCCTTTTTTGCGGCAAGCTCGTCTGAACCGCGCATACTTGGCGAGCCGCTCGCGTCCCCGCCGTGTCGCCATTGTTCTGTAATAGTAGGCCAATGAATTTCTGCGCCAGCGGGCGCGCTCAGCCGCCGTACTCACTGGTTTGATCCTTTGTCCTGCCGTAGCTGCGCCGCGCGCTTGGCCCTTTGTGCTGAAGCAAATCCGTCGCCGGAAACGCGAGCCGGAGCGACCCAAGCCTTGCGTCCACCCACGATCTGGATCGTTGAACCTAGCTTGCCGTGAAATCTCGCGGCCGTACTTGACGTAGCGAGCGCGCCGACTTGACCGCGCAATCGCAACTCGCCATCGGGGCCGCGATCAAAGACACCAAGTTTGCCCTCGCCGATCTTGCCGGGCTTCGCCGCCTTCGCGCGCGCGGGCTGCATAACATCGTGTCCATGTGTTCGGCATTTCATTTGTCGGCTCCACTGTCGTACTTGGACTCAAACATCAGGATGCCCATGCCGTGCCCGGCCTTGACGCGCCGCGCCAGTATTCTTTCAGCGGCGAAAGACACTTCGTTGATCAACCCACCGCACTCTTGCAATTCGCCGTGCAACAGATCGATGGTGAGTTCTGTTTTCTCGTTATCGGGAGCGGAGGGGGCGTTTGCCATTTCATTGATGAGCGCCCGTCGCCAAAGCCTCAGCGCCGCTTGCACGTCAGTCAGGCGCGCGTAAGCGTCGTTATCGCGGCGGCGGTCTAGAAGCGCGGTGCTTACGTTGTCAGCCATTGGCTTGCTTCCGGTGTTCGTTGATGTACGCGTAGACTTCATCCGCCAGAGCGTACCGAAGGATGGACAATTCGTGCGGGGCGACTTCGGGATTTTCTTTCTTCGACCTTTGCAGATACCAATACGCCTTGTCGCGTCCGGGCGGCTGGCGCAGCGGGTCGAAGTTTTTATGCACCTGTGCGAAGTAGCCGTTGTGCCACGCGAACTGGCGCAACGCGTCGTATTCAATCTCTTCCGCGAATTGGTCAGACACGACACACTCCAAATCAGGGTTTTAGCTGCGGCGTATTCAGACGGCGGGAGACGCTCATCTTGTTAGTGGAAGGCTGACGCTCGGCCGCCAACTCCATGCCCATGGCCAAAGCAATCGGCGCATCGGAAATCGGGCGCTCTTGTCCAACTACCTCTTGCGGTGCATCGTTCGCCTTAGAGCGGACGCCTTCTCCGATCAGCTTATCGAGCGCCGCACCGCCGCCGCTGGCGCGGAATTTGGTCAACTTGGAGCTTGCGGGAACGTTGGTAGTTGACGACGGGCCGGGGTCGCCGTTCTGCCCGTACGAATTATTCGCGGGCAGCTTCGAACCGACGATAAGTTGTGCCATAGCTCACTCCTCCGATGTGATTTGAGCGGGGACGATGCGGACGCCGCGCTTCTGCGGAGGCTCGCCGTAAGTCGGATGCCCCGGCTGCGGCGCGCCATTGATGATGCGGTCGCCCTCCGGTTTGATTTCCGGGAGCTTTCCATCCGCATTGAGCTTGGTGGAAACCAAGGGAAGGCCTTGCTCTGCACGGGGCAGGTTGAAGCCCGGGTGTCCGGGCTGCGGCGAACCATTGATGATTTTGATACCATCAGTCATTGCAGTCTCCCTCCTCGGTTACTTGAGCGGGCAACGTATGCAGCAATGGCGCAAAGTCATTGGCTGGCCGCACGGCATCGCCCATCACCTTATCGGCCATCGTGGGATCGAAGGCGCTGCCCATGCTGCCATCGTTGCGAAGACACGACTTCATGGCCGGATGCTTCGCCGGAATGGGAAAGGTCTTGCTGGCGTGTTGCTTCTCATGATCGGTCGGCAACGGGCTGGATGCGTCCGGCGGATCGCCCTGTGTGGGGCCACCGAGCGTATCGCCGCGCGTCATCGACGCCATACCGTCGTGAGTTTTCAGCGGGTCCAGCTTCTTTGCAGCGCCCGCGCGGGGATTGATGTTGCTCATTTTCTGCCTCCTATTACTGGTGCCGGTATCGCCGGGTTCGTTCCTGCGGCGCTTAGCTGCGCCAAGTTCATATTGGCCGCTTTGTGAATTGAAGCTGTGTGCGCACCTTGCTTATGTTTCTGCATGGAGCCGCCACCACCGCCCCCGCCTGATCCACCACCGCCGCCGCCGCCCGATGATCCGCCGCCCCCGCTGAACCGATTTAGTTTTCGTTTCTTGACTGCAAACGAACGCGCCGCGCGATTGGGCGTGGGCTTCTCAGCACCGCCGTTACGCGCATCGCTACCGTGGCCCTTTGCATCTTTCATGACTAACGAACCTCTGAGTTGAAATATTCTCCGAGACTGTCAGCGCTGAACCATTCCTTTGCGTCGGCGCGGCTCATTTCGTAGGTCCACTCGCCTGCGGCGGGGCCGATGAACGATGCGGTCACTGTTCCGTCTCGATACGAAAGCGCATCAAAACAGGTGCTACCGCTGCAATCAGCTTCAAGCGTCTTCGCCCGGCTCGCTCGCTTCGCAGGCGCGGGCTTTAGCTCTTTTTGCAACGCGCGTTCAGCCCTGAGGCGATCTTGCTCAGCGCCCCAAGCTTTGCGTTCCGCATCGGAATACTTATTGCCCGGCGCTGGTCGCACGAATTGGCGCAACGGTGTTTTAGGTTTAGGACCAAGACCAGCCCATAGCGAGAGTTCATTAGCCATGATGTTGTTCCTTCGGATCGATTGGCGTTGAGTCCAATCGCAGCCCTTTGGAGTGGGCCGTAGCAGCGGCGGCCTTAGTTCCTGCGGCTTTTATGAAAGATGAAATTTTTGCCTCTGCCACAGCTTGTCCGGCAGCGTCGTTTCGCTTCCGGGCATCAGCTAATGCAACGAATGGGTTCGTATTTTTGTCTCGCTCATTCATGATGCGAATGCCTTCGTTGGTTTCGTGGCTCCGATTTTTGAGCCGACGCGAGCCGCAAGCTCGGCCGCCTTCGCCTCGCCGTGCTCGCGAATGTATTGGCCTTGACGTGTAAGGTTCCACGCTTGGCCCCAAGGATTGTCGCGGTCGGCGACCCTATCCTTGTCTTTGGCCTTCTTATCGGCGAGCGGCAGCGGCTTGCTGATCCTGCCGACCGCGCCGCCGAACAGCGACATCAACTCGGATGTCCGCTGCACGCCGAGACTTTTCACAAGTTCGCCTTGCATCGCGAGTGACTGACACGCGGTTTGCGCAGCTTCCAGTTCAACATCGCCGCGCGGCAGTTCGGCTTTCTGCAACAACGTGGGGAAGCGCCGTTCGAGCCAATCTGTGGGATTGCGCATCTTCTTGCCGACCGTCAGAAGATAAGTCTTTGGGTCAAATTGGCCCTTGGCCCGCATGCTCTGTTTGGCGACGGCCAGAAAATCCTCGGGGACGCCTTTGAACTTGGGATCATCGAAGAACTCATCGAACTCGCTGCCGTAGCTCTTTTCTGGTTTGGCGATCATGCTCTTTCGCAGCGTCAAGCAAGATTTCGGCGGCGGATTTCGGTGGTGTCGTGTTTTCGGTTTCAGCCATGGGGAACCTCTTCGTTGATGTGTGCGCGCGATGACTTTGGCGCTGGACGGTTGCGGATGAATTCCACAAGATCATCGCGCAATATCACCGTGCGGCGGGCGACGGCATGGCTCTGCAATTCGCCGGATGCGAGACCTTGGCGGATATGATGCGGGCGAAGACCAGCGGCCTCCGCCGCTGCGGCGACGCCATTGAAGGCGACGCGGGCGGGCGTGTCCATTTTCAACTCTGTTCTGGCGTTGGGGGGCTTCCCGCCGACAACCCATGTTGCCAGCGTTCGTGTAACGTATATCAAATTCAGGGCGTACGGGCAATCGAAATCAGGTATCGAGCGACCGGGGTCTTCTCAAAAGCAAAAAGCGGCAGGTTGTGCCCGCCGCCGTTAGTCTTCTTAGCTGTTCGCCGGTTAGGTCAGCGTCCGTCAGTGACCTTGCGAGGATCGAGCGCGCCAAACTCATTGCTGCAATTTCCGAATGCAACGGAGTTCATGGACAACGGTAATATACGTTGTTCGGCGCTATGCACACATGCTCATCGGTTTGTGGCGGCGGCGGCGGAGCCGGGGGCGGCTGCATCATTTGGGCACCTTGAACAATCATGTTTTGATAGGCTTGCTGGCGGGCTGCCTCGTCAGCGCGATGATTATTCGCTAAATTCATCCGGCACGCCGTGTAGCCATCAGAACCCGGCACTGCGCCATATTGTCGGCACTGAGCATCATCGGCTTGATTGATTGCCTCTTGTTGCGCGGCCATCCGCGCTTGCACCCGCGCCCGATATTCGGCGCAGCCTGACAGGGCGCATCCTGTGGCAATAAGCAAGATCGGAAAGCAAAGCCTTCGCATGGCAGGCCGCCCTAACCCGCGCTCATAATACGCGCTTTTTAGAATGGCTGAAAGCGGGGGCACTGCCGGAAACCGTTAACGGTCGCCTTGCCGTAGGGTGGCGGCTCAACGCGCATTGCGCTAGAAGATGACATGCCAGACGATCACAAAAAGTGGACACTGTGTTATCTCGAAAACGTAACTGGACCCCAAAGGTCGAGAGTGTGTTCTTCGCTCATTAAAGCTTTAGAGGCCGCCCGTGATATGCAGTGTCGGCACGGCGTCCTCTACATCGAATGCCCGGACGGAAATAAGATCAACGAAGCCGAGATTTTGGCTTGGTCTCAAAAGCATCCGCCACCGGGAAAGGCTTTGCCCAAGTAGTAGCGCCCGTGCAGATCGAAATGGCCAGTCGGCGCTAGGCCAAAGGCAGGGAGGCGTTATATGAGCGTCAGGTTATGGCTTATAGTTCCGGTAGCCAGTTTGTTTTTAGGCTCCGCCAGCGCCGAAGATACGAAACAATTCGCTGCGATGGGTTTCGGGACTTCGACGTGCACGCAGTTTGCCAACCAATACAAGTCGGACCCACAATGGGCTGAAACGAATTATTTCACATGGGCGCAAGGCTTCATGAGTGGATGGAATATGGCGCAGGTGGCAGCTAAGCAGCCGACCGTGAATTTGGCTGCTATGAGTGCAGCGATGCAGCAACAGGATATTCGGTCATACTGTGATCAGCACCCGCTTGCTAGTTTCATTCATGCGACACTAAATCTGCTAGCCACGTTGCGATTACAGGCGGGTCGGCCCTAAGACCGCCCTCGCAAAACTGGCCACACGCCGCCGGAGCAATATCATGCGTGAATTTTTAATCGGGCCACTTTTGGCGTTAGTGTTTGTCACTTCCTCGGCTCAGGCTGCATCGCTTACTTTGGGATGCTCCGGTACAGTCACCACAACAGAAGTCCCTAAGAATGGTGTCGCGGGCGAGCCTCTGAAAGAGAAGGTCGCCGATTGGTCAGTCGTCGTTGATTTCGACCGACGCACCGTCTCCGGATTTTGGGCGGAGAAAAATGGACTACATACGCCGCTTCCGATCACAGCCGTCGATGCTAATAGCGTGACATTCAAAGGCGTCAGGAAGTTCGTGGCGAGCGACGCTTCGATTGAAGGGACCGTTGATCGCGTCACCGGATACGTGCACGCGGATGAAACTACGCTTTGGTCGAACAACAGCTTGTCCCTGCTGACTTACGATCTGCGCTGCAAGCCGACCAAGCCGTTGTTTTAGGAGAAATTCATGCTTGAATTAAGAGACCTTCCACATACGCTCGACTTGGACCATAGAGACCCCCAAAGGATTTTTGCTCAATGGCCCGCCGACGATGGACCCGAACATGTCATCGTGAGAATTAACACATATGCCCTTAGTAATTATGATGGGGAGAAGTTTTCAATCGACATCGAAAAAATCAAAGCCGCGTTGAAGCGACACAGAGATTTAATCCAAGATTTGGCGCGACGAAAAAATCGACAGGGCGGTTCTGTAACGCTTGATATTGGAGATTTTCCGGCGCGATCATGACGCCAAGCAAACTCCGCCGAGTAGCGTGACAATGCGCTTCGAGACGGTCCGCTGCGCCTCGCGCATCGCTGGCCCCGGCGCGAGCTTAAGGCTTAAGATCATGCTGCACCCGTCACAAAGTCGGCCCATTTATCCATAAGCGGGGCGCGCAAGTCGTATAGACCGTCACGGGCATAGGCGAGTTCAACCGCGCTCGCGCCGGGCAGCTTGTGCCCTTGCTGCAATTCGGCAAGGTCGCGCATCGTCGCGCTATGATCTAGCGCCACGGTTTGCCGGATTGCCCAATCTCTAAATGTTGATCTGCACCCATGCACGGTCTTATCGGGGTGCGTCTTTTTCAAAAGATTGAGCATGGCGTTTGCCGGGAGCTTGCCGAATAGCAACGCCTTGGCGTCGCCGCGCTCGCCAAGTATCTCCATAGCTTGCGACGGCAACGGCACGATGCGCCGTTGGCGCTCTTTCGTGCGCTCGGCGGGAATGATCCAAGCATCGCAAACTAGCTTTTCAGTGTCGCCGCTCGCCGTCGTGAACGTCGCGCCCTTCGCGTGAATTTCGCACCATCGCGCACCCTCGACATCGCCCGCCCGAGCGGCCGTCAAGATCAGGAAGCGCAAAGCCCGCGCCGTGTCGCCGTCAATGATGCTGGCATAGAGTGCGGGCATGTCGTCTCGCGCCACGCGCGCATGATGCTTCACTGTGTCCTTCGATGGCGCACGGTACATATGGCGGCGGTTTTCGTCGTTGAATTTCGCCGGGTTATGGCCAGTACGAAATTTATTGCCGATGGCGTAAGCGAAAACCCGAGCCGCGTCCTGTCGGATGCGCTCCGCCTGTACGCGTTTGAGTGCCCGCAGTGCGCCGAGCACGTCGTCATCGGTGATCGCTTCGATTGAGGTATCGGCGAACGGCAGGCGCAACAGCGCCGCTTCGCACTGCCGGGCGGTCTTTTCGGTCCACGGCCGGTCCGCGTTCGCCTGTGCGATAGGAAGCCACTCGGCTACCACCTGCCTGAAAGTCTTGCCGCCGGACGCCTTCGGGGTGCTGCGGGGCTGCGGGACGGGCATCATGGCGGTGCCCGACCGCAGGGCGCTCCGGTAGTCCTCTGCGGCCTCCCTAGCCGCCTTGGGAGCGATTTGCGGGAATGCGCCGAAGCCCTTGCTCGACCATCCCGACGCGGTGCGGTACTGCCACGTCCACGATGCCTTGCCGCCTTTGATGAATAGATATAACCCGTGGCCATCCGCTAGCTTGCGGATGCCCGCGCCGGTCTCGGCGATGGCCTTGTTACAGTCTGCTACCGTGAGAGCCATGGAAATCACTCCCTTAAACCCGCTTGCCGTACCACACATATACCACACATTTCGTATTCGGCAATGACTGGAAACGGCAGTAGTTAACAGCCTATGGATAAAGGATTTTTCGCCAGTTTGATTGGAAACGGCAATTCAAAATGGCCGAGCTTGTCCCGGCCATCCACGTCTTTTCTGCGGCATCGCTTAAAAGACGTGGCTGCCCAGCACAAGTCTGCGGCCAGGCCTGCCGGGCGAATGGCTAATTCCCTGCCACTTTCAGGACGAGGTCTGCAAGCTGTTCGGCCGCATTGAGGGTACCGGCGGATTTGGCGGCCTGCGCCATGTGGGAAAGCCGCGCCGGGTCGCCGGCCAAGGCTGCAATCTCCGCCGCCAGCCGTTCCGGGGTGAGATCGCGCTGCTCGATGCGGAGCGCCGCGCCGGCGTCCGCCAACACGCCGGCGTTAACGAATTGGTCCTGATCGAGCGAATGGGGCAGCGGCACCAAGATGGCCGGGCGGCCGATGGCCGAGAGTTCGGCCACCGTCGAGGCGCCGGAACGGGAAATCACCAGATTTGCCGCCGCCATGCGTGCCGGCAGGTCGGCGAAAAACGGTGCGCATTCGGCGGCGACGCCGAGCCGCGCATAAGTGCCGCGCACCGTGTCGAGATCCTCGGCGCGGGCCTGCTGCACGACACTAAGGCGCGCGCGCAGATCGGCGGCGAGCCGCTCGATCGCCGGCGGCACGATTTCGGCCATCACGCGTGCGCCTTGGCTGCCGCCGAACACCAGCAGGCGCAGTTTTCCGCTTGGCTCCGGCGCCGCATAGGGCGTCGCCGCGGCGGCGATCACCTCGCGCCGCACCGGGTTGCCGGTAAAGATGATCTTGTTTTTCAGCCGCGCATCGAGCCGTGCCAGCGTCGGAAAGCCGGTGGCGATGGCAGTAACGCGCGCCGCCAACAAGCGGTTGGCGCGGCCCATGACGCCGTTCTGCTCGTGCAGCACGGTCGGAATGCCGCGCAGCGTCGCGGCAAAAAGCGGCGGCACGGTCGGGTAGCCGCCGAAGCCGACCACCACGGCGGGCCGCACGCGGCCGAGCATCGACCATGCCTTGGCAGTGCCGAGCGCCAGCAACGAGCCAGTGTGCGCCAGCGCAATCGGATTGCGCCCGCGAACGGTCGCGCTCGGAATGATGTGCACATTGCGGGCGGGAAACTGGAAATGCGCCGCGCGATGATCGGTGGCAAGCTCAATCGTGACGCCGCGCTTGATGAGCGCGTCGGCCAGCGCCTGCGCCGGAAACAGATGTCCGCCGGTTCCGCCGGCCGCCAGCAGCACCAGAGCTTCGGATGTCGATACGCCATCTCGCTGGACCAAGCGCTCGGTCATGCAATTCTTCCAAATTGATCGAGAAGGCGCTTCACCGATTCTTCAATCTTCCGCCAATTTGGCAGCTGTGTCTTTCCGTAGCTCAAATTGAAAAAAAGATTTCGATAGACGAAGTTATGGTGACAACCAGAAAATGGAACGCTCCCGTCGACGAGGCATTCGATCGATCGAGCAAGCACACCGTGCTCGGTGCCGAGAAATAATTCTTGGCGAGCTATGTTGTTTTGGTTTGCGGTGAAGTGCATCGGCACGTAAACGTCTAGCCCGAATCTATCACCGCGCCGTTCGTAAGAGGCGCCCGATTTACGAGCGACGTTCAATCGAAATTCAAGCGTTGTCGTTTGACGTGAGTCACGCGCATAAATGCTGATGATTCGGCCATATCCGCGGGTGGCCATAAATTCGGCCATGTTGTCTTCGCGCATTGGATGTAGGCTAGGAAGGAGCGCCATAAGAAGAATATCGACGGGGGGCTTGCGGGGCGGCGGATCCGGCAGAAAATATCGCCGCGGTATCAGAAGTTCGTTGCCCCCGACGATCGTGGTGATCAGCGGACCGTCTCGCAGGTCTTGCGCAAATACAGGAACCGGCGCGAGGCCGATCACCTCGATCATTGCGATCCAGAGAAAAACTCCGGCGCACCACACATTATGATGCTTCGACGTTCGGCGAGGTCGCATCATGCGCTCCGGCTCAATGGCGGCGCATATTAGCACGCCACAATGATAAGACCCCCACCCGCCGCGCTGCGCGCGGCCACCTCAGGATGACGGATCAAGTGCCTGCCAACGCTGGCTCAGGTGCCGTCAGCATGCCTGTGCGCGGCTTTTCGCGGGTCAGCGCCAGCAGCATGCCCATGGCGTAGGCGAGCGAGATCATCGAGGAGCCGCCATAGGAGATGAACGGCAGCGTCATGCCCTTGGCCGGAATGAGGTGCAGGTTCACCGCCACGTTGATCGCCGACTGCATGCCGAACAAGATGGCCAGGCCGGCGGCGGCGAAGCGCGTGAAGGCGTCCTCGCTGCGCATGGCGCGCGCCAGCGCGCGGATCACGATAAATGCATAAAGCGCGACCAGTGCCAGACACAGCGCGACGCCGAATTCCTCGGCCGCCACCGCGAACACGAAGTCGGTATGGCTCTCCGGCAGCAGCCGCTTGACCGTGCCCTCGCCAGGTCCTCTGCCGAACCAGCCGCCGCGCATGAAGCTTTCGGTGGCGATGTCGATATTGAAGGTGTCGCCGGACGCCGGATTGAGGAATTTCTGGATGCGGCTCGCCACGTGCGGCACGGTGAAATAGGCGATGGTAAGCCCGAAGGCGGCCATGCCGGCGATGCCGAATACCCAGATCAGCCGCATGCCGGCCATGAAGAACAGCGCGCTCCACACCAGCACGACCAGCATGGTCTGGCCGAAGTCGGGCTGGATCACCAACAGCGCGACCACCGTCAACAGCAGCAGCAGCGACAGCGCGTTGGCCGGCATGTCGGGGCGCTTGGCCGATTCGCCGAACAGCCAGGCGACCAGGATGACGAAGGCCGGCTTGAGGAATTCCGAAGGCTGGATATTGACGCCGAAGATGATCAGCCAGCGCCGCGCGCCCTTGATCTCGGCGCCGAAATACGGCGTCGCCGCCACCATGATCAGGCTGATCGCGAACACGACCAGCGCCAGCCGGCGTATCTGGCGCGGGGTGAGAAACGACACCGCCAGCATAATGGCGACGGTCGGGATCAGGTAAAGAATGTGCCGGTCGACGAAATAGAACGGGTCGAGGCCGAGCCGGCCGGCGACCGGCGGCGAAGCGGCGAGCGAGAGCACCACGCCGGCCAGCATCAACGCGCCGAAGGCGGCAAGCGTCAGCCGGTCGACCGTCCACCACCATTCGCCGAGAGGCGTGCGTTGCGTGCGCGAGATCATGGCCCGTTCCCGCCGCCCAAACTGGCGCGTCGCGGTTTACGAAGCATTAACGCTGCGCTTACAGCGGCTGAATTCCCGGCACGGCCATCACCAGATCGGTGAACGCTTTGCCGCGCACCTCGAAGTTCGGGTATTGGTCGAACGAGGCGCAGGCGGGCGACAGCAGCACCACCGGTTCCTTGGCGCCTGAGGCCGCGGCGTCGCGGGCGGCAGTGGCGACGGCGCGCTCCAGGGTGCCGACGCTCTCATAGGGAACCTTGCCCTCCAGAGTCCCGGCAAAGTCCTCCGCCGCCTCGCCGATCAGATAAGCCTTACGGATGCGCGGGAAGAACTCGACAAGGCTCGTAATGCCGCCAGTCTTCGGCTTGCCGCCGGCGATCCAGAAAATATCGACGAAACTCGCCAACGCCTTGGCGGCGGAATCAGAGTTGGTGGCTTTGGAGTCATTGACGAACAGCACGTTGCCCTTGCGCCCAATCGGCTGCATACGGTGGGCGAGCCCGGGGAATGTCGTGAGTCCCTTTTGGATTGCTGAGAGGTCGAGCCCGAGCGCGAGACAGCCGGCGATCGCGCAGGCGGCGTTCTGCGCATTATGCGTGCCGCGCAAGGATCCGATGCCGGCGAGATCGGCCACCGCCTGCGCCTTGCCGCCTGCGGCGCGCATGATGCGGCCGCCCTCGGCGTAAAAGCCGTCGCGCAACGGTTCGAGCACCGAGACGCATTCAATCTTTTTGCCGGCGCGTGCGATGCGCTCCGCCGCGGCGCGCGTCCAGTCATCGTCGACGCCGATCACTGCCGTGTCCGCCTTCGCCGGCAGCCGCTCCTTGATGGCGGCGTAGTTCGCCATGGTGCCGTGACGATCGAGGTGATCTTCGGTGACGTTGAGCAGGATGCCGACAGTGGCGTGAAGCGAAGGCGCGAGATCGATCTGATAGGACGACACTTCGAGCACATAGACGCGGCCGGGGGCGAAAGGTTCGAGCGCCAGCACCGGCACGCCGATATTGCCACCCATCTGCGCGTCGCGGCCGGCGCTTTTCAGCAGATGCGTGGTGAGCGCCGTCGTGGTCGATTTGCCGTTGGTGCCGGTGATGGCGACGAGCGGACACGCGCTGCCTGATTTCGCGCGCTCGCGGTAGAACAATTCGATATCACCGACGATCTCGACGCCTGCACGGCGCGCAAGCTCGGCCGACCAATGCGGCTTCGGGTGCGTCCGCGGTACGCCTGGCGCCAGCACCAATGCGGCGACCTGCGACCAATCGAGCTCGCGCAAATCCTGGGTGTTCAGCCCGGCGGCTTTTGCCTCGGCCACGCTCTTTTCGTTGTCGTCGAAGACGACAACGTCGGCGCCGCCCAAGGCAAGCGCGCGCGCCGACAGCAGGCCCGAACTGCCGAGGCCGAAGACCGCGACCTTCTTACCGGCGAAAACGGTGATGGGGATCATCGCAACTTCAGCGTCGCAAGGCCTGCGAGCGCCAGCACCACGGCGACGATCCAGAAGCGGATCACGATCTGCGGTTCGGTCCAGCCGAGCTGCTCGTAGTGATGGTGGATTGGCGCCATCTTGAAGACGCGTTTGCCGGTGAGCTTGAACGATACCACCTGCACGATCACCGACACCGCCTCCAGCACGAACAGCCCGCCGACGATGGCGAGCACGATCTCGTGCTTGATCGCTACCGCCACCGTGCCGAGCATGCCGCCGAGCGCCAGCGAGCCGGTGTCGCCCATGAAGATCGAGGCGGGCGGCGCGTTGAACCAGAGGAATCCCAAGGACGCACCGATCACCGCGCCGCACACCACCGCCAATTCGCCGGTGCCAGCGACGTAATGGATCTGCAGGTAGTCGGCGAACACCAGGTTGCCGGCAAGATACGAGATCAACCCGAAGCTCGCCGCCGCGATCATCACCGGCACGATCGCCAGGCCGTCGAGCCCGTCGGTGAGATTGACCGCGTTGCCGGCACCGACGATCACGAAAGTGCCGAGCAGCACGAAGGCCCAGCCGAGATTGATCACCAGTTCCTTGAAGAACGGAAATACCAGCGAGGTCGCGATCGGCCCCTTGCCCAGATGCGACAGCGCCGTGACGGCGACGACCGCGATCACCGCTTCGGCCAAGAGCCGGGTGCCGCCGGCAAAGCCGGAGTGTGTCTGCTTGGTAACTTTCAAATAATCGTCATAAAAGCCGATCAGGCCGAAGCTGAGCGTTACCCCGAGCACGATCCATACATAAAGGCTGGTTGGGTTAGCCCATAGCAAGGTCGAGACCAGCAAGCCGGACAGGATCATCAACCCGCCCATGGTCGGCGTGCCCACCTTGGTCACCAGATGCGATTGCGGACCGTCGGCGCGGATCGGCTGGCCCTTGCCCTGCTTGAGGCGCAACAGGTCGATGATCGGACTGCCGAACAGAAACACGAACACCAAGGCCGTGACGATGGCGCCGCCGGTGCGGAACGTGATGTAGCGGAAGACGTTGAGGAACGAGACCTTGTCGGAAAATTCGGTCAGCCAGTAGAACATCTTGCGAAATCCTGCCGCTCTTCATCCCGGCGCGTGACCGGCGGTCAAGCGTTTTGCGCCGGCGCCTGCTCGAGCGCGGCCGGTCTGGCGAATTGCCGTTCCAGCGCCTTGACAATCGGCCCCATTTTCGAGCCCAGCGAACCCTTCACCATCACCGCGTCGCCGGCGCGGATGGCGGCGAGTACGGCCGGCTCCAGCCCCGCCGCGGTCTCGGCATAGCCGCCCCGGCGGCCCGAGGGAAGGGCCTCCCAAAGCGCGTGCATCAACGGCCCACTGCAAAACACCAGGTCGAGGCCAGCCGCTTCGATCGGCTCGGCCAAAGCACGGTGCAGCGCCGGCCCTTGGCTGCCAAGCTCCAGCATGTCGCCCAAGACGGCAATGCGGCGGCCTTGGCTGCCGACCGGAGCCTGGCCGAGCAGCGCGACGGCGGCCGCCATCGAGGCCGGGTTGGCGTTGTAGCTTTCGTCGATCAACAGCGCGCTGCCGCCCGGCAACCGCAAGCTGGCGCGCACGCCACGCCCGGCGGCGGGTTTGAGATTGTTGAGTGCGAGCGCGGCCAACGCCAGATCGGCGCCCACTAGCGAAGCGGCCGCCAGCACGGCGAGCGAATTGAGCACCAGATGCTTGCCGGGCGCACCGAGCTTGTATGTGACCGGCTGGCCGAGGATGCGCGCCTCAACGGTCGAGCTTTCTGCCTGCAGAGAATGGCGCACCAGCCGCGCATCTGCCTTAGGATGGACGCCGAATGACACGACGCGCGTGGCGCCCGCCGCCGCCGCGGCCTTGGCGAGTTGCATGAATTGACGATTGTCGCGATTGAGCACGGCAATGCCGCCCAATTCGAGTCCAAGGAAAATTTCCGCCTTGGCGTCGGCGATTTTCTTCAGCGAGCCGAAATATTGCAGGTGCACCGGCGCGATCGCCGTGACGATCGCCACATGCGGACGCACCAATTTGGTGAGCGGCGTGATCTCGCCAGCGTGATTCATGCCGATTTCGAACACGGCGTATTTGGCGCTTGCCGGCAAACGCGCGAGCGACAGCGGCACGCCCCAGTGATTGTTATAGGAAGCAGCGGAGGCATGGGTCTCACCGTCGGCGGAGAGCGCGAGCTTGAGCGCCTCCTTGGTCGAGGTCTTGCCGACCGAGCCGGTGACGGCGACGATCCTGGCATGCGAGCGCGCGCGCGCGGCGGCGGCGAGATCGCGTAAAGCGCCGAGCACGTCGTTAACGATCAACAACGGCGCGTCGGCAGCAAAGCGGTCGCGCTTGTCGCGCGCGATCACGGCGAAGCCGGCGCCGGCTTTCAGCGCGGCGTCGACGAAATCGTGACCGTCGCGGTTGTCGCCTTTGATGGCGAAGAAAGCCTCGCCCTTGGCGATGCTGCGGGTGTCGATCGACAGACCCGGGACGTCGGCTGGCAGCGCGCCGGATTTTTCCGCGCGCATCGCCGCGGCCATGGCGTCGAGGGTCCAGAGGGCGGTCATGCCACTTTTTCCTTTAGCGCCGCGGCGACCGCGTCGTGATCGGAAAACGGAATCACCGTGCCGCCGACGATCTGGCCGGTCTCGTGGCCCTTGCCGGCGATCAGCAGCACGTCGCCCGCTTTCAGCGCGGCGATGCCGGCGCGGATCGCCGCGGCGCGGTCGCCGATTTCGGCCGCGCCGGGGGCGGCGGCAAGGATGGCGGCGCGGATCGCCGCCGGCTGCTCGCTGCGCGGGTTGTCGTCGGTGACGATGACGCGGTCCGCATTCTCCGCGGCGATGCGCCCCATGATCGGCCGCTTGCCCGCGTCGCGGTCGCCGCCGGCGCCGAACACCACCGTCAGTTTGCCGCTGGCGTAGGGCCGCAACGCTTCGAGCGCTTTCTTGAGCGCGTCCGGCTTGTGCGCGTAGTCGATGAAGATCGGCGCGCCGTTCTTGGCGCCGGCAAGCTCCAGCCGCCCCTTGGCGCCGGTGAGATGCTCCAACGCGGCGAACACGCGCGCCGGTTCGGCGCCGGTCGCGATGGCCAGGCCGGCCGCGACCGCCGCGTTCTGCACTTGGAAGGCGCCGACCAGCGGCAAGTTCACTTTATAAGTTTTGCCGCCGTACGCGATATCGACGACCTGCGCGAAGCCGTCGATGGCGCCGCTGATTAGTTTGATGTCGTCGCCGTGCACGCCGACCGTCATGATCTTGAGGCCGCGTTTCTTGGCGGCCTCGATCACCTGCCCGGCATAGCAATCGTCGACATCGATCACCGCCGTACCCTTTGGCACAATCAGGTCATTAAACAGCCGCAGCTTGGCGGCGAGATAGTCTTCGATGCTTTGATGATAATCGAGATGATCGCGCGACAGGTTCGTGAAGGCGCCGGCGGCGATGCGCACGCCGTCGAGCCGGCGCTGGTCGAGGCCGTGCGAGGAGGCTTCGAGCGCGAGATGCGTGACGCCTTCGCCGGCCAGCGAATCGAGCGTGCGGTGCAGTTCGACCGGATCGGGCGTGGTGAGCGAGCCGTAGGTCTCACCTGCCGGCGAGACCACGCCGATGGTGCCTATGCTGGCGGCTGGCAATCCGAGCGCGCTCCAAATCTGCCGGGCGAAGGCGGCGACCGAGGTCTTACCGCTGGTGCCGGTGACTGCGGCAATGGTGCCTGGCTGGCGCGGGAAGAAGGCTGCCGCCGCCAAGGCGAGCGCTCGGCGCGCATTGGCGACCTGCGCGAAGGCGACGCCGTCGGGCAGCCCGTCCGGCCGCTGCTCGGCCGCGACCGCCGCCGCGCCGGCTGCCACGGCCTGCTTTGCGAAATGCGCGCCGTCGGCCTTGGCGCCGGCAATAGCGACAAACAGAAAGCCGGCTTTGACCTTGCGGCTGTCGGCGGCAACGCCGGCAAGCTCGAGCGCCGCGAAACGCGGCTCGAAGCGGGCATTCTCCAGCGGCAGATCGGCGAGCTTCATCGACGTGTTTCTAGACGCACGTTGAATTGGAAGCGAGGCGGAATTTCGACCGCCCGCGCGCGACAAGCACTTACTGGCTTGCGATCGCCTTGGCCAGGATCAATTGGTCGGCCTTGGGCAGGTCGAAACGCGGCTCCAGATCGAGCAGCGGCGCGATCCGCGCGATCACCTTGGCCGCGGTCGGCGCCGCGTTCCAGCCGGCGGTGGCAAAGCCGTGGGTTTCCGGCGTCGGCTGCGGCTCGTCGAGCATGATCATCATCAGATATTTCGGCTTATCGGCGGGCAGCACGGCCATGAAATCGGTCAGCAGCTTGTGCTTCGAATAGCGGCCGTTGATGACCTTTTCCGCCGTTCCGGTCTTGCCGCCGATATAGTAGCCGCCGACATTGGCCTTGGTCGCGGTGCCCTTCTCGGCGTTGAGCCGCATCAGATAGCGCATGTCGCGGCTGGTCTCGGGCTTAAGCACCTGCTTGGCCAAGGCCTTCGCCTCGCTTTCGCTGCGCTTGAGGAAGGTCGGCGGAATGAGCAGCCCGCCATTTAGGGTGGCCGCGATCCCCATCACCGCCTGCAGCGGCGCCACCGACAGGCCATGGCCGAAGGCTATGGTGACGGTATTGAGTTCGTCCCAATGCTTGGGAACGATCGGCTCGGCGCTTTCCGGCAATTCGGTGCGCAGCCGGTCAAGCTGGCCCATCTTCCTCAAGAACGCCTGGTGTCCTTGGACGCCCACGGCGAGCGCCATGCGCGCGGCGCCAATGTTCGACGAGTAAGTGAAAATCTCCGGCACCGAAAGGGCGCGGTGCATCGGCTCGTAGTCGTGGATGTCGAAGCGGCCGTAGTGCAGCGGGTGGCTGGCGTCGAAGGTCGACGACAGCGTCGCCTTGCCGGCGTCGAGCGCCATCGCCACGGTGAGCACCTTGAAGGTCGAGCCCATTTCATAGACGCCTGTGGTGAGGCGATTGATGCGGGTCGGATCGTTCGCCTCGCGCGGGTTGTTTGGGTCGTAGTCGGGCTCCGAGACCATGGCGACCACTTCGCCGGTATTGACGTTGAGGACGATGCCGGAAGACGCCTTGGCCTTGAACTTCTCGCGCGCGGCAATGAGCTCGTCGCGCAGCGCGAACTGCACGCGCAGATCGAGCGCGAGATTGACCGGCCTCTGCAGCCGGTCGGTGGCGAGCCCCGCCATGTGCAGCGCGGCGAGCCCCTGCCCATCCAGCCATTTCTCGATGCCGGCGATGCCCTGGTTGTCGATATTGACGTGCCCGATCTCGTGCGAGACCACCGGACCGTTCGGATAGACACGCTTGTTCTCGGTCAGAAAACCGACGCCGGGAATGCCGAGCCGATGAATCTCCAACTGCTGCTTCGGCGTGATTTCGCGCTTGAGCCAGACGAAGCCCTTCTTCGACGACAACCTGTCGCGCACTTCGTTGGCGTCGAGATCGGGCAGCACCGCGGTAAGCAGTTCCCCCGCTTCGTCGACGTCGATGAGCTTGCGCGGTTCGGCGAATAGCGACGGCGCCTTGACGTCGGTGGCGAGGATAGCCCCGTTGCGATCGAGGATATCCGGCCGGGCGGTGGCGATCGCGTCCTGCCCGACGCTGCGCCTTGTGCCATGGCCGTCGCTCTGCTCGGCGAACATGACGAGGCGCAGCGCGATGACGCCATAGATGCAGGCGAAGGTGACAATGGCGAGACCGAGCCGCGCCTTGGCCTTGACGTTGCGGTCGACGTCGCGGCCGTAAAGAAATGAACGCAGGAAGCGCTGCCAGCGGGTTTCCGGTAATTTTTGGCGTGCGCTCATCGGATCACCGCCGCGCCGGCACGCTGCCGGTGACGTCCGGCGCCGCCGGCACCAGCATGGCGCCGATCGGATCGTTGTTCGGCGCAACAGCCGGCGGCCGCTCGGGCAACTTGTCGAGACTGTCGAATTGCACGGGCAGCATCGGCTGCAGTGCCAAATGGCGGTCGGCCAAGCCCTGGATGCGGCCGGGGGTATCGAGCTTCGCCCATTCGGCGCGCAGCGCCGCGATAGCGTCGCGCTCGCGGCGCATTTGGCCGGCAACCTTGGCGACGCGTTCGGCCTGCAAGGTGGATTCGAACTTGATCTTGTAGACGAAGGATGCCGCCAGGATCAGGGCTCCGATGATGACGATATTCAAGAGGCGCATGGCTCACCGCCCCTTCAACACGTCGGCGAGCGTCGGCAGGCGCGGGAGCAGATCGGATGCATTGTCGTTGCGCGCGGGCGCAGCCTCACGCTCGGCGGCGCGCAGCTTGGCCGAGCGGGCGCGCGGATTGCGGGCAATCTCGCCGGCATCGGCGGTGACCGGCCGTTTGGTGAGCGCGCGGAAGGTCGGCGCATGCCGCTTGGGCTCCGGCGCATGACGCGAACCGGCGCGCGCTTCGCCGCGGTCGACCAGGAACGTTTTCACGATCCGGTCCTCGAGCGAATGGAACGAGATCGCCACCAGCCGGCCGTGCGGCTTGAGGATGCGTTCGGCGGCATGCAACGCCGCGACCAGCTCGCCCAGTTCGTCGTTGACGAAGATGCGCAGCGCCTGGAACGTGCGCGTGGCCGGGTGGATGTCGCCGGAGCGCGACCGCAGCACCGAGGAAACGATATCGGCCAGCGCGCGGGTGGTCGTGATCGGCGCGACGCTGCGCGCTTTGACGATGGCGCGCGCCACACCGCGCGAATGACGCTCTTCACCCAGGATGAAAATGATATTGGCGAGGTCGCGCTCGCCCGCCGCGTTGACGACATCGGCCGCGCTCGCGCCCGTACCCGACATGCGCATGTCGAGCGGCCCCTCGAGACGGAAAGAAAAGCCGCGCTCCGCGGTATCGAGCTGCATGGAGGAGACGCCGAGGTCGAGCACCACGCCGTCGACTTCCGTGAAACCGGCGTCGCGCGCGACGTTGTTGAGATTGGAGAAACGATCTTCGATCAACGTCAGCCGGCCGCCCGCCGCTTGCACCAGGTCCGCACCCAACGCGATGGCGCTTTGGTCGCGATCGATGCCGATCACCTTGCAGTTGGCCGCGGCCAGGATGGCGCGCGTATAGCCGCCGGCGCCGAAAGTGGCGTCGATATAGACGCCGCCGTCACGAATATTGAGGAACTCGACCGCGGAGCGGCCGAGCACGGGAATGTGGAGGGCTGATCCGCCAACGACAGCCGCAAAGCCGTCGCCGCCCGTCGTCATTTGTCTGCTCCGAGCGCGTTGCGCGCCGACGGCTGAAACCCGGGGTCGGCCTTGAGCGAACAGGCTGGCGCCCCAAGGATTGCCGTACCGCCCCGGAACATTGAGCGGTCCGCCATCGTTGCTGAGAAACCGTCGAATTTCATGCGATATAATGGACATTAATGGATAGCCTCTGCGCGACGCCCTCCATCCGGACGCCGGCGTCGCTCCGTTTGGGACCGATTAACAGCCTTTAAGCTTAAGGATTTGTTGCCGCCGGGCGTCTTTCCGGGCGCCGAAAATCAGCCGACGCCGCTTGGGTCATTTAGACCTTAGTGGGGCGGGCCAAGCATGCGTCCATATTGCTTTTTTCCCGGCACGCGTTGAAAGATGCCCCTCCCCGCGCCATGCGCATTCAATATGGGTCCGGCTCATGTCGGCGTTCCCGCCGGATTCCTTCATTGTCGCCAACGTGGTGCCCTCGCCAAACCAGGACGAGCGCAAGCAGGGGCGTACGCCCGATATGATCCTGCTGCATTACACCGGGATGCAGAGCGGCGAGGCCGCGCTGCGGCGGCTATGCTCGCCCGACAGCAAAGTGTCGGCCCATTACGTCGTGTTCGAGGACGGCCGCATCGTGCAATGCGTGCCGGAGGGATTTCGCGCCTGGCACGCCGGCGTGTCGTCATGGGCCGGCGAAACCGACATCAATTCGCGCTCGATCGGCATCGAAATCGTCAATCCGGGGCACGAATTCGGCTATCCCGATTTTCCGCTGCGGCAGATCGCGGCGGTGATTTCGCTCTGCAAGACGATCATCACCCGGCGCGGGCCGATCAGCGCCGATTGCATCCTGGCGCACTCCGACGTGGCGCCCGCGCGCAAACAGGATCCGGGCGAGAAATTTCCCTGGGGCCTGCTGAGCGAATCCGGCATCGGGCACTGGGTGCGCCCGGCCCCGGTCAATCTCGACGGTCCGTCGCTCCAGCCGGGCGCGCAGGGCGACGTGGTGATCCGGCTGCAGCGCGCGCTGCGCGCTTACGGCTACGGCATCGAAGAAACCGGCATTTACGACGAGGCCACGTTCCAGGTTCTCACCGCGTTCCAGCGCCATTTCCGGCAGGCGCGGGTCGACGGCATCGCCGATTCCTCCACGCTGCTCACACTGCGCGCGCTACTGGAAACGCGGCCGGCGCCGCTGGCGTGAAAAGGCCGTTTTAACGCTCTTAGCCGCGCGACCTTGACGCGGATGGCCCTCAACCCCATTGCTATTGCCGTCAGTCGGCCGGACGGCCGCTCCGCGCCAATGCCGAAAGGCGGCCGGGGAGGAAAGTCCGGGCTCCATGGACGAACGGTGCCGGATAACGTCCGGCGGAGGCGAACCCTCACGGGCGAGACTTCAGGGACAGTGCCACAGAGAACAGACCGCCGCGGCTCGCGTTGTGTATTGAGCAGCGGTAAGGGTGAAACGGTGCGGTAAGAGCGCACCGCGTTTCCGGCGACGGAAACGGCACGGCAAACCCCACCGGGAGCAAGACCGAATAGGAACGACGTTGAGGCGCAAGCCTCGGGTCCGTCCGGACCAGTCGTTCGGGTAGGTTGCTTGATGCGCCGGGCAACCGGCGTACGAGAGGAATGGCCGTCACGTTTGCGGTGAGACCCGCAGGCCTTACAGAACCCGGCTTATAGGCTGGCTGATACGTCAAACGGGGGCTCGGCGGAAAAACCGCCGGGCCCCCGCCAATTTCGGCGCAGGCGACCGTCCATTTCTTGCATGGCTGCGGCGCGCCACGCATGCCGAGCGTGCATGCCGAAGTTCTACTTCTTCTCGGTCTTCTTGGCGCAGATGTTGGCGTTGCTCTGCTACGAGCAACGCAGATGAAGTCGCCGCGCGGCGGAAGAAGAATGCGGGCGGCGGCGGCGAGCCTAGCCGTCGCTCGGATGGTCGAGCCGCATCGCTCGGCGCCGTTGAGACTCAAAGGATACGATAGATATCCCAGCGTGACGAGCCGGAGACGACGAAGGGCTCCAGATCCTTGCTCCATTGCTTATGGGTGTCGAGCTTGCCGATGGCGGCGAAAAATTGTTCGAGCTTGGCCAGGCTCTCGACGGTGTGATTGACCTCAAGCGTCGCTTCGCGCGCGCCGACCGAGCCAGTCAGCAGCTTGACGTCCATCGTGTCGGTGCCCGCTTTCGATCCGACGTCGCGCAGCCAGCGCTGCATGAGATCGATCACGGTCTGCTTGTGCCCGAAGCGGGCGTCGATCTGCCAACGTGCGATGAGCATGGCTGTCCTCCTACTCGTCCCACGCCTGCACGACGGTCTGCCGCGCGATCTTGCCGCCCTTGAGATCGCAAAAGGCGAGGCACAGCACTTTCATTCCGTCGGGATAGGTGCAGGCCTGGCTGAAGGCGATTTGGTCGCCCTGCGCCACGCTGGTCTCGACCTTGTGGGTCATCGCGCGGCTGCAGATGTCGTCCCAAAACATGCCGATGGCCGCCTTGCCTTTCACCTCGCGCGCTTTGCTTGGTGGATTGTTGCGATCGACGATGCACAAGACTGCGTCGTCGGCATAGAAGCTCGTCAGCATGCGTCCGTCGCGGGTTTCGAGAGCTTGCTTGATCGAAGCGCCGGCCACAGCGTCTGTCTTGGTGGCGGTCTTGGTTGCGGTTTTGGCGTCCATGATGTTCTCCCGTTGAATGTTTCCGCTCCCGCGACATGCGGGAGCGGGGCGTCGTTGCCGTCACTTCGCCATGCCGACGGTCTTTGCCTTTTCGCCGGCCGCGCGCAGCACGGCGTCGGTCTCCCGCTTGAAGCTGACGAGATCGACCTGCATGCCGTTGAGCACCGTGCTCCAGTGCCGCGCGATCGCCGCCATCGCCACCGCTTCGCGGATTTCCTCGTCGGTGGCGCCGTTCGCCTTGGCGGCCGCGGTGTGGAAATAGATGCAGTACTGGCACGGAATCTGCGCCGACACCGCCAGCCCGATCAATTCCTTGGTCTTGCCGTCCAGCTTGGTATTGGGATTGAGCTGGACCGATTTGAACTCGGCCCAGGCGCCGGCGATGCCGGATTCAGGGAACTGCTTGAAGAAGCCGGGCACCGAGCCCAGCGTCTGCTCGATGTCGCGATAGGTCGCCTGCGCCGATACATCGTCGGCCTTGGCCATCTGGGCGAGCCCGCCGACGGCGCCGATTGTCAGGGCGGTCGCCACTGTGATCAGAACTCCCGTGGCCTTGCGCATGATCGTTCTCCTCTCGCCAGGGATGAGCCCCCGCACGAGGATCATGAGTAGGCCGCGACGATTTCGTCCGCTTCGCCCTAACGGGCCATGATCGCCGTGGCCCGTTCGGACTATCGGCCGCGCAGCGGTTTTTCGCGGCCGATGAGCGCGGCAGCCGCCGCGCGCGTCGGCAAATCCAGCTTGAGCAGAATATTGGCGACGTGCCGCTTCACCGTGTGATCGCTCAACTTGAGCTTTCCGGCGATGGCGACATTGCTCAATCCCTCGGCGACCAGCGCCAGCACTTCACGTTCGCGCGCGGTCAGTGCCTCCAGGCTCGGCTCGTGCGGGCTCGGTGCGCACGGCTCGAGGTGTTGCTCGGTCATGACCGCGAGCAGACGCAACGGCGCCCGCATCCCGTCGAACTGTTCGGTCGAGCGCTCGACGAAATGCAGGGCGAAGCCGCCGATGAGATCGCTGACCACGCCGGACACAAGAATCTCGTCCGCGGCGGCACGAGCGGCAATCCGCCCGGCAACGTGAATCGGAAAACCTGCGGCCGAATTGTCTTGAATTTCGATCTCGCCGGCGTGCACGCCGGCGCCAATCTGAAGTTCGAGCCCGCGGGCGGCCTCGCGGATCGCGGCCGCGCAATGCACGGCGCGCGCCGGTCCGGCAAACCGCGCGCTGACGTCGGTCGCGCCTTCGCCAATCAACTGGCCATTATGCCGCGCGACGATCTGTTTTGCGGTTTCCCGAAACGTCTCGATCCGCGCGTTCCAAAGGCGTTCGCCGAGCCGGACCGCCAGCCGTTCCGGCGCGACCAGCCGGACGACGACGATTGTGGCGAGGACGCGCTCGTGATCGGGTACCGGACGCGCTCCGGTGAGAAATTCCTCGATTTCGTCGACCACGCGGTCGACGTCGCCGGTCCAGATCGGATGATCGCGGCCCGGCATTTCGACAAACAGGGCGCCCGATATTTTCTCCGCCAGATAGCGGCCGCCCGCGATCTTGATCCGCGCATCATCGGTGCGATGGATCACCAGCGTCGGGACGCGGATGGCCGGAAGCACCGAGCGCACGTCGATCGCAGCATTCATGCGCGCCAGCGCCACCGCCGCGGTCGGGCTCGCCGACAGCCGCTCGTAGCGTCCCCACCATGCCTTGAAACGCTCGTCCTGGTCCGGCGCGAAACGGGGGGCGCTGGCGCCGGTGCCCCAGGCGCTCTCGATGCCGCGGACGAAGTCCTCGACACCGTGCCGGTTCAACACCCAATTGTGGAAATGTGCGTAGGACCCGTAGAGGACAAGCGCGCGCGTCCGTTTGGAATAGGTTGCCGCAAACAGCACCGACATCGGACCGCCTTCCGAAGCGCCGAGCAGCGCCGCGCGGCCGCTGCCGACGGCATCCATGACGGCCCGCATGTCGTCCATGCGCGTTTCCAGTGACGGCAGGTGGTGCGCGTCAACACGGTCGCTCAGCCCGGTACCGCGCTTGTCGAACATGATCAGGCGCGTGAAGGCGCCGAGCCGCGTCAGCAGATGGCTGAAGCCGGGATCCTCCCATTGCACTTCGAGATTGGAAATGAAGCCGGGGACGAAGACCAGATCGATCGGGCCGTGGCCAATCACCTGATAGGCGATGCGCACATCACCATTGGTCGCGTATCGAGTCTCGGGAAGTGCCACGGTGTCGCCCCGCCGTACGGCAAATGCCACGAATAGCCGTTCGCAGCATACCACGCCGGCCGAGTTGCGGTCTCTCCGGTTGCGACCACGCCCATCGATCGTTCAGGCCTTGAGCAACCCCAGTTCGCCGAGCACGGCAACGAACTCGGCGCGCTCGCGGGCAAGGGCCTCGTGCAGGGCGGCGCCGGTCGCGACCTGCGGCGACCAGCTCAGGCGCTTGAGATCGTCCTGCCAGCACGGCTGTCGGGTTGCGGCGGTGACGATGCCTTCCCAAAACTTCACTTGCGCCGCCGAAAGGCCGCTCGGACCGCTGACGCCGCGCCAGGCACCGATCACGCAATCGGCGCCCTGCTCGCTCCAGGTCGGCACGTCGGCGAAGGGGGCGCCGAGCCGAGCCGGCGCCGAAATCGCCAGCACGCGCAGGCGGCCGGCGTTCAACTCGGCGATCACGCTCGCCGCGGTGACGGCGCACACGTCCGCCTTGCCGGCGATGACGTCGGCGACGCAATCGAGCGCGCTGTCGAAGACGTGGACCGACGGCGCGTTGACGTCGCCGCCGGCTTGCTTGACGAGCTTGGCGAGCGCGATGTGGTTGGGATTGCCGAGCGCGGTCGACAGCGCGACGGTGACGCCTTTCGCGTGTTGCGCAAAGCGCGCCAGCAGATCGCCGCCGCTGCGCAAGGCGGAGTCGGCGCGCACCGCAAAGGCGATGTATTCCGTCACCAGCGTGGTAATGGCCGTATATTTGCTGTGCTCGAAGTCGGCAACGCCGATGAGAAAATCGGTGGTGAGGTTGGGCGAGGAGATCGCCACCACATGGGCGTCGCCGGCGTGCTTGTCGACGACTTGCGTCCACGCCTTGCGCGCGCCGCCGCCCTGCACGTTGACCACCTCGACCGGCATGTCGATGAGACGCGCTTCGCCGATCGCTTTCGCCAGCGCGCGGGCGACGCGGTCGAGGCCGCCGCCGGGCGGCGTGCCGGCGATGATCTGCACGCCGTGCGTGGGATGCCAGGCTTGGCTCATCTATTTGCTGCCGACGCCCAAGCTGCCGAGCACTTTGGCCCAGAGCGCGACCTCGTCCTTGTAGAACTTGTCGAAGTGAGCGGCGCTGCGCTGGTCCGGCGGCACGACGTCGTAGCCCAAATCGGCGAAACGCTTGACCACGGTCGGATCGTTGAGCGCGACGCCGAGCGCCTTGTTGAGCTTGTCGACGATCGGCTTCGGCGTGCCCTTGGGCGCAGAGAGGCCGAACCAGACCGTCAGGTTGAACTGCGGCAGGCCCGCCTCCTTGGTGGTCGGCACGTCCGGCAACATCGGCGAGCGCTTGTCGCCGGTCACCGCGAAGGCCTTGAGCTTGCCGGTCTTGATGTGCGGCGCGATGTTGACGATCTGGTTGCAGCCGAAGTCGACGGTGCCGGCGACCAGATCCATGGTCGCCTGCGGCGTGCCGCGATAGGAGGCGACCGTTGGATGCACGTCGGCAACCGAATGAAACACCGAGCAGGCGAGATTGGAGATCGAGCCGACGCCGGCATCCGCCTCGGTCACTTTCTTCTCGTTCGCATGCAGATAAGCGACGAAATCCTTCAGCGTCTTGGCCGGCACGCCTTCACGCGCGACCAGCACCACCGGCGAGACATTGATCAGGCCGATTTGTTCGAAATCGGTGGAGCGGTACGGCAGATTCTTGTTGAGGAATTCGGCCGCCGCATGGGTGCCCGAACCGGACACCATGATGGTGTAGCCGTCGGGCTTGGCCTTGGCGACCTTATTACTGCCGATGGTGCCGCCAGCGCCGGTGACGTTCTCGACGATGATCTGCTGGCCGAGCGCCTGCGACATCGGGCCGATGATCATGCGCGCCGTGGTGTCGGACGGCCCGCCCGGCGGAAACGGCGCCACCAGCGTGATGACGCGATTGGGATAATCCTGCGCATAGGCGCCGGCGCTAAGCGCAAATAGCGTCAGCACCCCGACAAGCAGCTTTTTCAAGGCCAGCCTCCCTTTTAGGTCTTCGGTTTTTCTTATCGTTGGACCGATAGACTAGGCCGTGCGCTCGTGAACACGCAACCGACAGCGATGACGGGGCGTCCACAAATTGGACAGCGCGCCGAATTGTCGCCACCTGACCGTTTGCGGAGGGCGGAGTCCCGCGCGGCGAACAAGCGAGTGAGGTTCACGGCCTCGCGTGCGGGCTATAGGCCCTCGAGCCCGTCTGAAATCGCAGCCAATGCCAGAAACAAGCTGCCGACACCGACGGAATTGACGATGATAAAGCCGAGGATTGCGTGCATGTCGATCCCTTCAACATTGCTGGGATTTGAACGGAGCAAGGATCAGGCCAACTTGGGGATCTGCTTCCCGGCGCCCGCTTTGCAACGCCGCGCTTGGCGGCCGGTTCCGGCAACAGTCGGATCGCCAAAAGCGGGCTTACCGCGCGTCCAGCATGGTGAAGGCGGCCGCAGCGCGATACCAGTGACGGCACATCGGCGCTGCGGCTATCATCGCGACAGTTATTTTTTATAGGCGGCAAGCACGGCCTGGCCGTCGGGACCGGCCTTCTTCAGCCAGTCGGCGGTGAGCTGCTCGCCGACCTTTTTCAGTCCGGCCTTCAGCGCCGGGCTCGGCGGCAGGACTTTCATGCCGTGCGCCTTGAGCTGATCGAGATACCAGCCGCTCTTCTCCTCCCACATCTCCCAGCCGCGTTCCTCCGCCGTCGCCGCCGCCTTGAGCAGCGCGGCCTGCGTCGGCTTGTCGAGCGCGTCGAACGCCGCCTTGTTGACGAAGGTGATGTTCTTCGGGATCCAGGCCTGCGTGTCGTAAAAGTACGTCATCGATTCCCAGGCCTTGCTGTCGTAGCCGGTCGCCGCCGAGGTGATGAACGAGTTGACGACGCCGGTCGCCAGCGCCTGCGCCAGTTCCGCCGCCTGCACGGTGACCACCTGCGCGCCGACCAGTTCGCCGATGCGCGCGGTGCCGACATTGTAGGCCCGCCACTTGAGACCCTTCATGTCGTCGATCGTGTTGATCTCTTTCTTGGCGTAGATGCCTTGCGGCGCCCACGGCACCGCGAACAACACCATCAGCCCCTGCGCGGCGAGTTTCTTCTCGATCACCGGCTTCGAGGCGAGCCACAGCTTCTTCGATTCCGGATAGCTGGTGGCAAGGAAAGGAATGACGTCGACGCCGTAGATCGGGTCCTCGTTCTCGTGCAGCGAAATCAGCACTTCACCGATCTGCACCTGGCCGGTTTGCACCGCGCGCTTGATGTCGGGCGCCTTGAACAGCGAGGCGCCGGGATGGACGGTGATTTCGAGCTTGCCGTTGGTCGCGGCGGACACGTCCTTGGCGAACAGCGCGAGATTTTCGCTGTGCGGATTGTCGGCCGGATAGGCGGCCGGCAAATTCCATTTGGTCTGCGCCGACGCCGGCGACGCGGCGAGCGCGCCGGCCGCGAATGCGGCCAGCAAAAGGGTACGGGACAAAGTGATCATGGGACGCCTCTTGGTTCGATCGTTTGAACATAAGCCTAGCAGGAAACTGGCCGGCCTCAACTCGGCGGAAACGCCAGGTGCGGCAGGACCAGGACGATCTCGGGAAACTCGGTGATGATGAAGACGGCGACGAGGAGGAGCACGAAGAACGGAAACGCGGCGCGCGCGACGGTAAAGGTGTCGCGCCCGCTCATGTTCTGCAGTACGAAGAGGTTGAAGCCGACCGGCGGGGTGATCTGCGCCATCTCGACGTGGATCACCAGATAGACGCCGAACCAGATCAGGTCGAGGCCGGCCTGCTTGATCATCGGCAGTACCACCACCATGGTCAGCACGATCATGGAAATACCATCGATCAGGCAGCCGAGGATGATGTACATGATGCTCAAGTACAGCGCGAGCATGCCGGGCGTCAGATGCTGTCCCTGCACCCACACCGCGAGCGCCGCCGGAATGCCGGTATAGGCCATGGCCGCGGTGGTGTAGGCGGCGCCGGCCAGGATGAACATGATCATGCAGGTGAGCCGCGTCGCGCTCATCACGCTTTCGAAGAAAGTCTTGCGGTTGAGCGTGCCGCTCCACCAGGCGAGCAGCAGCGCGCCGCTAACGCCCCAGGCGGCGCATTCCGTCGCCGTGGCGAAGCCGAGCACCAGCGAAAAGAACACGCCGAGGATCAGCAGCAGGCAGGGAATGAGCTTGGTCGATTCCGCGAGCTTCTTGCGGAACGGCATCGGCGGATCGCGCGGCGGAATCTTTTTCGGATTGAGCAGCGACCAGCCGATGATGTAGCCGGAGTAAAGCGCCATCACCAGGAGGCCGGGCAGGAAGCCGCCGAGGAAAACCTGCAGCACCGAGACGTTGGCGGTCACCGCATAGACCACCATCGGGATCGACGGCGGGATCAACAGCCCGAGCGTGCCGGAGCCGGCCAAGGAACCCAGGCTAATGCCCTTGTCGTAGCCGCGTTTCTCAAGCTCGGGCAGCGCGATCTTGCCGATGGTGGCGCAGGTCGCCGCCGAGGAACCCGACACCGCGGCGAAGATGCCGCAGCCGATCACGTTCACATGCACCAGGCGGCCCGGCAGCCATTGCAGCCAGGGCGACAGGCCGCGGAACATCTCCTCCGACAGCCGCGTGCGGAACAGGATCTCGCCCATCCAGATGAACAGCGGCAGCGCGGCGAGCGTCCACGATGCGCTGGCGCTCCACACCGTGGTCGCCAGCACCGCGCCGATCGGCACGTTGGTGGTGAGCAGCATGGCGATGAAGCCGATCAGGCCGAGGGCGACCGCGATCCACACGCCGCTCGCCAGAATGACGATGAGCGCCCCGAGCAGGATCAGCGCCAGATTGACCAGGCCGATGTCGTGCATCAGCCGCCCCCGCCGGAGGCGATACGCTCGACGAATTCGTCGGGCGAGGACGGCGGCTCCTTTTCGTAGGTCGGCTTGTTGCCCTTGAGCACGTGGATCAACTCGTCGACCAGCGCGACGGCGAGAATGAGCAGGCCGCCGCTATAGCCGAGCTGCGGCATCCATAGCGGGATCGACAGTACGCCCTGCGCCATGTCGTTGAAGCGCCAGGAATCGTAAGTCATCGACACGGCGTACCATGTGAAATAGAGCGTGAAGGCGGTGGCGACCGTGAGCGCGACGACTTCAACCGCCCAGCGTTTGCGGCCGGTGAACTGCTCGATGAGGATGCCGACGCGGATGATCTCGCCCTTCTTGAAGGTGTGGGCGAGGCCGAGAAACGCCATCGCCGCCATGCACCAGGAGGCGAAGTCGTCGCTCGCCGGAATGTTCAGCCCGATCTGGCGGCCGAGCGAGCCGAACATCATGATGGCGAAGATCAGCACCAGAAAAACGCCGGCGGCGTAGCCCGCGAACAGATAAAGCCGGTCGAGGAAAATGCGGATCATGCCCAGTCCCGGCCCATGATGGCGTCGGCCTGAGACCGGAGGCAATAGACTTTTCGCCTGACGCCGAATGATTTCGGCGGACACGCTTCAATGCGCCGGTTCGACGCCGTTGGCCTTGAGCGTGGCGGCGGCCGACGGTGCGCTGAGAAACGCAATCAGCGCCTTGGCGGTATCGGGTTGCTTGGTCGCCGCGCTCAGACCGGCGGCAAAGCCGATTTTGGTCTGCAAAGCTTCCGGGATCGGGCCCGCCACGTCGATGCCGGCGACGCCGACCATGCGGGTCGCCACCACCACGACGAAGTCGGCCTCGCCGCGCGCCACCACCTCGACGCAGTCTTCCGCGGGCATCGGCTTGAGCTTGCTTTGCATCTCGCTTTTGAGCCCCAAGCGCTCGACCAGGCCGATGAAATACAACCCGCTGGCGCCGTGCGCCGGGAACGCAACCGCCTTGGCGGCGAGAAGCGCGCGTTTGAACGTCTCGACAGAGGATAGATCGGGCCTCGCCGCGCCGGCGCGTACGCCGACGGCAAGGCCGGCGGTACCGATGTCGGCGAGCGAACCGGCCACGACTTTGCCGGCCGCGATCAACTGCTCGACGGTCGAGGGATTGCCGATGGCAACGTCGAAGGCTTCGCCCGCCTGCCCGCGCCGGACCACCTCGGGATTGACGTCAAGCTGCACGTCGACCGCGGCGCCGGTCGCGTGTGCGAACTGCATGCACAGTTCGCACACCGCGGCGCGCGGGCCGTTGCCGCTCAGCACCTTGAGATCGGCCATCAGTGTTCGGCGACCGGCTTGATGTTCGCTGCCTTGATGACCTTGCCCCACTTGGCGATCTCGCTGGCGATGAACTTGCCGTAGTCCTCCGGCGTGCCGCCGAGCGCCGCGCCGCCGATCTTGGCGAACTTGTCTTTGATATCCGGCGTGGCGATAATGGCGTTGGTTTCCTTGTTGAGCGTGGCGATGATGTCCTTCGGCGTGCCCTTGGGTGCGCCGATGCCGTGCCAAATGTTGGCCTCGAATCCCGGGTAGAACTCGGCAACGGCGGGCACGTCCGGCAGGGCGTCGGACCGCTTGGCGCCCGACACCGCCAAGGCGCGCAATTTGCCGGCCTTCACGAGCGCGAGCGTAATCGGCATGGGACCGAAGAACGCCTGCACCTGGCCGCTGAGCAAATCCGCCACCGGGCTCTGGCGATAGGGCACGTGCACCATATCGATGCCGGCCGTCAATTTCAGCAACTCGCCGTTCATATTGGGCGCGCTGCCGACGCCGAACGAGGCGTAGTTGATCTTGCCCGGATTGGCCTTGGCATAGGCGATGAATTCGGCAAGCGTCTTGGCCGGGACCGACGGATTGACCACCAGCGTGTTGGGCGACGTGAACGTGCTGATGACCGGCACGATGTCCTTCTGAATATTGAACGAGAGGTTTGGATAGAGCGTGGCATTGACCGCGTTGGTCACCGTCATCGCCAGGAGCGTGTAGCCGTCGGGCGCGGCGCGGGCGACGATCTCGGCGGCAATATTGCTGCCGGCGCCGGGCTTGTTGTCGACGAGAAATTCCTGCCCGAGCTTCTGCCCCAGCGGCGCGGCGATCAGGCGCATGTCGATGTCGGTCGCCGAGCCGGGCGGGAAGCCGACGACGATGCGCACCGGCCGGTTCGGATAGGTGTCGGCGCGGGCAAAGGTCGAGACCGCCGGCAGCGCGGCGGCGGTCGCGGCGAGTCGCAGGAATTGACGGCGTTGGAATTTCTTCACGATGTTGTCCTCCCTGACACACTGATGGCGGGCTTGCGTTGCGGCCTCTTTCAGTTCGCCTTGATGTTGGCGTCTTTGATGATCGCGCTCCACTGCGTCATCTGGGCCTTCAGATTAGCTGTGACGTCTTTCGGCGCCGAAGTCACGATCAGCACGTTGATGTCGACGAATTTCTGCTTCACCGCCGGGGTGGCCAGCGCCGCGATCACGTCATCGTGCACTTTCTTGATGAATTCGCTCGGCGTCTTGCCCGGCATGTAGAGGCATTGCCCGTCCGACACGTCGAAGCCGGGCAATCCGGATTCGGAAACGGTCGGGATATCTGCGGCAAAGGGAATGCGCTCGGCCGAGGTCACCGCCAGTGCGCGCACGGTGCCGCCCTTGATCTGCGACATCACCGACGGCAGCGTCGCCACCATGACGTCGACGCGACCCGCCATGAGGTCGGTGAGCGCCGGACCGCCGCCGCGATAGGCAACATGGGCGATGTCGATCCCGGCTTTGCGCTTGAACAATTCGCCGCACAGATGCTGAATGGTGCCGACGCCGGGCGAGGCATAGCTCGCCTTGCCGCCGCGCGCCTTGGCATAGGCGATGAAGTCCTTGACCGAGGTCACCGGCGAGGTGGGCGGCACCAGCAGCACGTTGGTGAAAACGGTTAGCCGGGTGACCGGCGCGTGGTCGGTGAGCGGGTCGTAGCCGAGCGCCGGGTAGATGAAAGGATTGGTCGCCAGGAAGTTGGTAGCGATGAAGATCGTGTAGCCGTCGGGCGGCGACTGCACCGCCGCCAGCGCGCCGATATTGCCGCCGGCGCCGCCTTTGTTCTCGACCAGCACCGGCTGGCCCCAGATATCGGACAGGCGCGCGCCGAGCACGCGGGCGACCGGATCGCTGGCGCCGCCCGGCGGGAACGGCACCACGAAACGCACGGCGCGGTTCGGATAGGTGTCGGCCGCGGCGGCCATCGGCGCGAACGGCAGGGCAGCGGCGCCCGCGGCAAATTGCAGAAATTGGCGGCGCGGAAGTGTCATGGTGCTGTTCCACATAGCATCACAATGCGATTCCCCGAGTCAGTTCGCCTTGGCGCCCGAGAACGCCACCACCTTGGCCCACTTTGCGGTTTCACTGGCGATAAGCTTGCCGAAGTCGGCAGGCGAGCCGGGGATAATGATGCCGCCGAGATCCTTCAACGGCGCGCTGATCTTGGGATCGGCTAACCCTGCGTTGATCTCCTTGTTGAGCTTGTCGATGATTTCCGGCGGCGTCTTCCTGGTCACGCCGATGCCGAACCACGACGTCGCCTCGTAGCCCGGCAGAAATTGGCCCACGGTCGGGAGATCCGGCAGCACATCCACGCGCGTCGCCGTGGTGACCGCCAGCGCCCGCACCTTGCCCGATCGGATGTGCTGCATCGACGCCGGCGAGGTGTCGATCATGACCTGCACCTGTCCGCCGATCAGATCGGTGAGCGCCGGCGCCGCGCCGCGATAGGGCACGTGCACCATCTCGATCCCGGTCATCAATTTAAACAACTCGGCGGAGACGTGTTGCGGCGTGCCGATGCCGGCCGAGGCATAACTGATCTTGCCCGGATTGGCCTTGGCATAGGCGATGAACTCGGGGACGGTCTTGACCGGAAGCGACGGATTCACCTCCATGACGAGAGGCACGCGCATGATGCTGGCGACCGGCGCGATGTCGCGGATGAAATTGAAATTGAGATGCTGGTAGAGCGACGCGTTGATGGCGTTCGGCGAGGAGACCGAGAGCAGCGTGTAACCGTCGGGCGCCGCGCGCACCACCGTCTCGGCGCCGACATTGCCGCTGGCGCCGGGCTTATTTTCGACGATGAAGGATTGGCCGAGCCGCTCCGACAGCCATTGACACATCAACCGCATGACGATGTCTTGCGGACCGCCGGCGGGAAAGCCGACGATCAGATGCACCGGCCGCGTCGGATAATCGAGCGCCCAGGCGCGATAGGAAAAAGCCGGCGCGGCTGCGGCGGCGCCGGCGAATTGCAGGAATTGGCGGCGGCGAAGTCTCATGGCGTTTCTCCCTGCGGCATTTTTTTATTGCCGGTAAGCCCAAGTGTAGCAGGCTTGTTTTGGCCGCGACAGGCGGGACTTACTGCAGCTTGATGTCGGCCTCGTGGATCACCTTGGCCCACTTCGCGGTTTCCGCGACGATCAGAATCTTAAAGGCAGCGGGCGACATTGGCATCGGCGCGGTGCCGAGATTGGCAAGACGCGCCTTGATGTCGGGGTCGGCGAGAGCGGTGTTGATCGCCTTATTAAGCTGAGTCACGATTTCGGCCGGCGTGTTTTCCGGCGCGCCGATGCCTTGCCAGGTACCGGCTTCGAAGCCCCGCACGGATTCGCTTACGCTCGGCACCTGCGGCAGCGCGGCCGAGCGCTGCGCCGTGGTCACCGCCAGCGCGCGCACCTTGCCGGCCCTGATGGCGGCAATCGACTCAGGCAACGGGCTGAACATGACCTGCACCTGCCCGCCCATGAGGTCGGTGAGCGCGGGCGCGCCGCCGCGATACGGCACATGCACCATTTTGACGCCGGTCATCATCTTGAACAGTTCGCCGACGATATGCGACGGGCTGCCGCTGCCGCCCGAGGCCATGTTGACCTTGCCCGGATTGGCTTTGGCATAGGCGATGAATTCGGGAACGGTTTTGGCCGGAACCGATAAATTCACCTCCATGACCAGCGGCAGTTGGCTGATCATGGCGACCGGCACCATCTCGCGGATGAAATTGAAGTTGAGCTTGTACAGCGTCGCGTTGACCGTCACCGACGGCGGGATCAGGAGAAGCGTATAGCCGTCCGCGGGTGCGCGCACGGCCGCCTCGACACCGATATTGGTGCCGCCGCCCGGCCGGTTCTCGATGACGAAGGGCTGGCCCAGATGCGTCGACAGCCATTGGCCCATCAGGCGCGCGATGATGTCGAGCGCACCGCCAGGAGGAACCGGCACGATGATGCGCACCGGCCGCGCCGGATAGGCCTCAGCCCGAGCGAAGCGCGACATCGACGGCAGCGCGGCAGCACCCGCGGCTAGATGCAGAAATCGACGGCGCAGAAGATTCATGACGTTGGCCCGCTGAGAGACAACCTTAGCAGGCTTGTTTTATCCCCGACAGGCTGGACATAGTGCGGCGTTCATCACCGGCCTTCAGCCATGCCCGCCAAAAAGCCAGCCAAAAAACAGACCAAGACCGCATCGCAGCTTTGGGACTTCTGGATCGACCGCGGCGGCACCTTCACCGACGTGGTCGCGCGGCGTCCCGACGGCATGCTGGTGGCGCACAAGCTGCTGTCGGAAAACCCGGAAGCCTATACCGACGCCGCCGTGCGGGGCATCCGCGATCTCTTGGGCCTGAAACCGGGCGAGCCGATCCCGTCCGGGCGCGTGGGCGCAGTAAAGATGGGCACCACGGTCGCCACCAATGCGCTGCTCGAGCGCAAGGGCGACCGCACGCTGCTGCTCATTACCAAAGGATTCCGCGACGCGCTCAAGATCGGCTACCAGGCGCGGCCGAAAATTTTCGCCCGCCACATTATCAAGCCCGACATGTTGTACGAGCGCGTCGCCGAAGTGGACGAACGCGTGGGCGCCGACGGCACGGTCGAGCGCACGCCCGATCTTTCCGCCGTGCGGCGCGATCTCGAGGCGGCGAAAGCCGACGGCATCGCCGCGGTGGCGATCGTGTTCATGCACGCCTACCGCTATCCCGAGCACGAACGCCAGGTGGGGCAGCTCGCGCGCGACATGGGTTTCGCGCAGGTGTCGATCAGCCACGAGGTGTCGCCGCTGATCAAGCTGGTCGGCCGCGGCGACACCACGGTGGTGGATGCCTATCTGTCGCCGATCCTGCGGCGCTACGTGGCCCAGGTCGACAAGGATCTCGACGCGCGGCGCTCGCAAGCGCGGCTGATGTTCATGATGTCGTCGGGCGGGCTGACGGCGGCGGAACTGTTTCAGGGCAAGGACGCCATTCTGTCCGGCCCCGCCGGCGGCGTGGTCGGCATGGCGGAGACCGGGCGGCAGGCCGGCTTCGACCGCTTGATCGGCTTCGACATGGGCGGCACCTCGACCGACGTGTCGCATTTCGACGGCGAATACGAGCGCGCCTTCGAGACCGAAGTCGCCGGCGTGCGCATGCGCGCGCCGATGATGCTGATCCATACGGTCGCCGCCGGCGGCGGATCGATTCTACATTTCGACGGCGCGCGCTTCCGCGTCGGGCCCGACTCGGCCGGCGCCAATCCGGGGCCGGCCTGCTACCGCCGCCACGGGCCGCTGGCGGTGACCGACGCCAACGTGATGGTCGGCAAGCTGATGCCAGATTTCTTCCCGAAAATCTTCGGCCCCGCTCAGAACGAGCCGCTCGACGCCGAAGCGGTGCGCCACGATTTCAACAATCTGGCGCAGAAGGTCAGCATGGCGCAGGCCGGCGACAAAACGGCCGAGGAGATCGCCGACGGCTTCATCAAGATCGCGGTCGAGAATATGGCGAACGCGATCAAGAAGATTTCGGTGCAGCGCGGCTATGACGTGACGCGCTACGCGCTCAACTGCTTTGGCGGCGCCGGCGGCCAGCATGCCTGCCTGGTCGCCGACGCGCTCGGCATGACACGCGTGCTTATCCACCCGTTCTCCTCGCTGCTCTCGGCCTACGGCATGGGGCTCGCCGACATCCGCTCGACGCGCCAACAGGCGATCGAACTCGTCTTTGGCGGCAAGGCGCTGGCAGCGATCAAACGCGAGGCCGCGCGGCTTGGCCGCGAGACCAAACGCGAAGTCGCGGCCCAGGGCGTGCCTTTGGCCAAGATCAAGATTTTCGTGCGCGCGCACATTCGTTATGCCGGCACCGATACAGCTCTGGTGGTAGCGGCGAGCAGCGCGGCGGCGATGCAGCGCGCCTTCGAGAAGGCGCACAAAGCGCGCTTCGGCTTCGTCGACCGCACAAAGCAGATGGTCGTCGAAGCCGTGTCGGTCGAAGCGGTCGGCGGCGGCGCCAAATTCGTTGAGAACGCGCAGCGCGCGGCGCGGGCGAAATTGCCGCAGCCGGCGCGGCGCACGCGCTTCTTCTCGGCCGGCGAATGGCACGAGGCCAGTGTCTACACCCGCGATCAGCTTAAAGTTAGCGCGCGCGTCAACGGCGCCGCCATCATCGTCGAGCCGCACCAGACCATCGTGGTCGAGGCGGGCTGGCAGGCCGAGCTTAGCGCTAAGAACCATCTGGTGCTGACGCGCACCAAGAAGCTTAAACGTACGTCGGCCATCGGGACCCATACCGATCCGATCATGCTGGAAGTGTTCAACAACCTGTTCATGTCGATCGCCGAACAGATGGGCGTGTCGCTGCAGAACACGGCCTATTCGGTCAACATCAAGGAACGGCTCGACTTCTCCTGCGCGGTATTCGCGCATGACGGCACGCTGGTGGCGAACGCACCGCACATGCCGGTGCATCTCGGCTCGATGGACCGCTCGGTCGAGACCATCATCCGCGACAACAAGGGCCGCATCGCGCCCGGCGACGTCTACGCTATCAACGCGCCCTATAATGGCGGCACGCATCTGCCCGACATCACGGTGTGCACGCCGGTGTTCGACGACAAAGAGAAAAACATCCTGTTCTGGGTCGCCTCGCGCGGGCATCACGCCGATGTCGGCGGCATTTCGCCCGGCTCGATGTCGCCGAACGCGACGACCATCGAGCAGGAAGGCGTCTATATGGACAACTTCAAGCTGGTCGACCGCGGCCGCTTCCGTGAGAAGGAATTGATGGCGGCGTTGACCGGCGCCAAATATCCGGCGCGCAACCCGGTACAGAACATCAACGACATCAAGGCGCAGATCGCCGCCAACGAGAAGGGCGTCGCCGAGCTGCGCAAGATGGTGGTGCATTTCACCATGCCGGTGGTGCAGGCCTACATGCAGCATGTGCAGGACAACGCCGCCGAAAGCGTGCGCCGCGTGATCGATCGCCTGCACGACAGCGAATTTTCCTACGAGATGGACCAGGGCACGGTAATCAAGGTCAAGATCACGGTCGACAAGGCGAAGCGCGAGGCAACCGTCGATTTCACCGGCACCTCGCCGCAGCAGCCGACCAATTTCAACGCGCCAGAGCCGGTCACCCGCGCCGCCGTGCTCTACGTGTTCCGCGTCATGGTCGACGACGACATCCCGATGAACGCCGGCTGCCTGCGGCCGATCAACATCGTCATTCCGCCGAAGTCGATGCTGACGCCGGAATATCCGGCCGCGGTGGTCGCCGGCAATGTCGAGACGTCGCAGGCGGTGACCAATTGCCTGTTCCTCGCGCTCGGCGCGCTGGCCGCCGCGCAAGGCACCATGAACAATCTCAATTTCGGCAACGCGCGCTATCAGTATTACGAGACGATCTGCTCCGGCTCGCCGGCCGGCCCGGGCTTCAACGGCACCGACGCGGTCCATACGCATATGACCAATACGCGGCTGACCGATCCGGAAGTTTTAGAATTCCGCTATCCCGTGGTGCTGGAGGATTTCCACATCCGCAAAGGCTCCGGCGGCCGAGGGAAATGGCATGCCGGCGACGGCATCCGCCGCACCATCCGCTTTTTGGAAAAGATGGAGTGCACGATTTTGTCCGGCCATCGCCGCGTGCCGCCGCCAGGACTTGCCGGCGGCGAAGCGGGACAAGTCGGCGAGAACTGGGCGCGCCGCAAGGACGGCCGCATGGAGCGCCTGCAAGGCTGCGACGAGACAGTGATCGACGCCGGCGAGGCGGTCGTCATCCAGTCGCCGACCGCGGGGGGATACGGGAAGGAGGACAACAACAAATGAACCTGTTTCACTACTGCTCCAATACGGCAATGATCTCCATCATTTCAAACAAGGAGATCTGGACAACAGAGCTTGCGCTCTCAAATGATTTGCTTGAGGGAAAATGGATAAGAGAAGTTTTTTGGATTATTGCGAAGACAAAGGAATATCAGCATCGGATCAAAATGAACTTCTGAGGCATTTAGATGTAGTGATAGCTATGGCGGGGTATGCAGGCTTCTGTATGTCGGAGAAAGGTGACTTGCTCAGCCAGTGGCGCGCTTATGCAGATAATGCCGAAGGAGTTTCAATCGGATTCAACCAAGAATATTTTGAGACCCTCGGGAATCTAAAACGCGACCGCGGAGATGAATTTAGCGCGCACTTAACAAAGATTGAGTACGACTTCGCTGAGCAGAAGAAGCTCGTTGCTGAGCATGCAGATGAAATACTAAAACCTGTTGCAGATGGGGCCCTTCGATGGCCCACATTATTAACTTCAAAAGAAGATGAGAAAAAATGGCGAGAAAAATTTCGTGCGATGGGACTTCATTTTATTTTCTTCTATTTATTTCTCTTTAGGCTAAAGAACCCCGCCTTCGCTGAGGAGCGTGAATGGAGAATCATTTCTCATATATTTCGCGAAGACCGAAAGGAGAATTTTGGTCAACTAGCTAAAATGGATTTCAGATCGCACATGGACCGAATTGTGCCGTTTACACGTATCGCGCTAGAGCCTCTATCTCAGCCTTCAATTTCAGAGATCGTATTGGGACCACGGAACGCAACGCCCGAACGTGTTGTCGAAGCATTATTATTCAAGCACGGCTGGACCGATGTATCAGTCCGGAAATCCAGCGCGTCATATCGGTAGTAAGTCGTGTTCTGAAGGGGGTCAGAATCCACCCCCCACCCGCCAGCCAAGCCACCCCCGCCTTGACCTTGATCAATTGCCGGTTCCCGCCCCCCCGCTAGGTTGCCCAAATGCTAGCCCCTCCCCGCGCGGGCCGCCCGGCGTCACCGCTTAAAAAGCTATTGGAAAATGCCCCCAGCGTGCTGCTGGCGCCGGTACCGCTGGCGATGCTGCAGCCCATTTTCAACCGTATCGCCAACCACGTGGCACATTCGCGCCCGGAGCTATTCAACCGGCTCGGCGCCCACGCCGGCAAGCGCTTCCTGATCGATCCGATCGACCTGCCCTTCGTGCTGGTGCTCACGCCTTTGCCCGAGCGCCCTCTGTTGACCGCGCACCGCCGCCATGAGCGCGTCGCGCACGCCGCGGCGATTGCCGGCACCTTCTTCAACCTGCTCGACATGATCGACGGCTCGCTCGACGGCGACGCGCTGTTTTTCTCGCGCGACCTGCAAGTAAGCGGCGACACCGAGGCGGTCGTGGCTTTGCGCAACGCGCTTGACGATTTCGAAGGCTCGGCGCTCAACAGCGTGGTGGCGAGCTTCGGGCCGCTGTCGCGGCCGGCGGGCGCCGCGCTGTCCGCGGTGCGTTCGATCAGGGGACGATAGATGAGCGATGTCCAAGACATGACGCGGCCCGAGCTGGTCTGCCCGGCGGGCACGCCGGCGGCCCTGCGCACCGCGGTCGATGCCGGCGCCGACGCGGTCTATTGCGGGCTGCAGAACGAGACCAATGCGCGCAATTTTCCGGGGCTGAATTTCACCGTCGCCGAGGTCGAGCAGTCGCTCGCCTATGCGCATGCGCGCAACGCCAAGGTGCTGCTCGCGGTCAACACCTTTCCACCGGCCGGCAAGTTTCAGATGTGGCGCGATGCCATCGACGGCGCCGCCAGGCTCGGCGTCGACGCGGTGATCGTCGCCGACATGGGCGTGGCCGACTACGCCGCGCGCACGTATCCAAGCTTAAGGCTGCATCTCTCGGTGCAGGCCGGCGCGTCGTCGCCCGAGGCGATCCGTTTCTATTGCGAGCAATTCGGCGTCAAGCGCGTGGTGCTGCCGCGCATGCTCACCGTCGCCGAGATCGCCGAGTTGCACAGCCAGATCCCGTGCGAGATCGAAGCCTTCATCTTCGGCAATATCGGCATGATGGCGGAGGGCCGCTGCTATCTCAGCAATTACGTGACCGGCGAGTCCACCAACATGGACGGCGTCTGCTCGCCGGCCGCCGACGTACATTACGAGGAGGACGCCGCACGCAATCTGACCACGCGGCTCGGTGACTACGTGATCGATTGCTTTGCCGGCGGCGAGAGCGCCGGCTATCCGACCATCTGCAAGGGCCGCTATTTGTGCGGTGCGCAGGACGGCGGCTATTACGCCTTCGAGGAGCCGGTCAGCCTCAATCTGTCGGCGCTGTTGCCCGACTTGATGCGGGCCGGCGTGACCGCACTCAAGATCGAAGGCCGCCAGCGCAGCCGCGCTTACGTCAAGTCGGTGGTCGGCGCCTTCCGCAAGGCGGTCGACGACATCATGGCGGGCCGCGAGGCCGCCTTCGCCAGCCTGCTGGCGCTCACCGAAGGCCGCCGCGAGACCGAAGGCGCCTTCCCCAGCAAGCGATGGAGATGAGCGTGCAGGCGAATAAGAGCGAACTGACACTCGGGCCGGTGCTGTTCAACTGGCAGCCGGAGACCTGGCGCGATTTCTATTTCCGCATCGCCGACGAGGCGCCGGTCGAAACCGTCTATCTCGGCGAGGTCGTCTGCTTCAAGCGCGCGCCGCTGTTCGACGACTACCGCGACGCGGTGGTGGCGCGGCTCAAAATGGCCGGCAAGACCATGGTGCGCTCGACGCTCGCCGAGGTGATGTCCAAGCAGGAACGCCGGATGATCGACGACGTTTGCGCCAGCGAGGATATGGTGGAGGCGAACGACGGCTCCGCGCTGTTGCATTTGCGCGGACGGCCGCATCATGCCGGCCCGTTCATCAACGTCTACAACGAGCGTACGCTTGCCGTGCTCGCCAGCAACGGCATGCGCAACGTCTGCCTGCCGCCGGAAATGCCGGCAACCGCGATCCGCGCGCTGGTCGCCGAAGCGGCCAAGCTCGGAGTCATGACCGAAGTTCAGGTGTTCGGCCGCGTCGGGCTTGCTCTCTCGGCGCGCTGCTATCACGCGCGCGCGCATGGCCGGACCAAAGACACTTGCCAGTTCATCTGCAACGTCGATCCCGACGGCATGACGCTGCGCACGCTCCAGGACAATCCGTTCCTGACCGTGAACGGCATCCAGACCATGTCGCACGACTACCTCAACCTAGCCGCCGAGCTTGCCGAATTGCAGGACATGGGCATCGGCCGCTTCCGCCTGTCGCCGCACAGTTGCGACATGGTGGCGGTGGCGACGATTTTCCGCGACGCCCTCGACCGGCGCATCGATACGGCTGAGACAACCGCCCATCTCGACGCCTTACAACTCGGCGCGCCGTTCTCCAACGGCTTCTATCACGGCAAACGCGGTCACACCTGGAGCCAGGCGGCGGTGTCCTGACGGCGACAGTCGATCCGGCCAATTCTCGTAAAAGCTGGCCTCATGGCCATTCATTAAGGACGCTGTTAATAATGCGGGCCACATCCCCTTGATTTTGCGCCTAGAGGCGCAAATCTTTCCATTATGCGCAAAACAGTTCTGCCCGCGATGCTCCTCTGGGCGCTCGCTATGCCGGCGCTGGCCGACGATTACCCGGTCAGCGGCTCCTGGGGCCAGAGCACGAGTTCGGCCAAAGGCCCGATCGATTGCGCCGGCAAGCGCGTCATCACCTTCAATGGCAATCAGCGCACCGACAGCAATGGCGGCGCGCCGGCCTATCGCAACAAATCGGTGAGCGCTGTGGGATCGAACTATCGTGTCGTCGACGTGTTCACCAACGGCCAGGTCAACAACGCGCAGGTCGTTTATACGCTGAGCCAGATCGATGCCGACCATATCGCGATGAGCGGGCAAACCGGCGCGCTCAAGCTGCAGCGCTGTCAATAATTCCAGCGATAACTGTGGAAGCTAGTTGCGCGCGATGATCTCGCGTTCGCCGCGGTAGACCGGCGTCGCCTCGGTGATCTTGCCGGTCCGCCGGCGCAGCGGCAGCGAAGCGCGACGGCGTTTGAGCACACTGCGGCGGCGGCGGCGCGGACGCACACCGGCGATGCGCACGCCGCCCATGCGCGCGAACGGCTCGCGCAAGGCGCCGTCATCCTCGGCGACCAGGAGCGGCAGGCCCAGCACATTGGCCCAGGCGCGCCATTCGGCGAAAGCCTCGCCGGCCTCACCGGACGTAAACAGTGGCAGTGCGAGCGAGGGATCTCTGTGTTCGAGAGTAACCGAAGCGGTGACTTTATCCTCGCCGATCAGCACCCGCAGGGCGACACCGGTAAAAGCCGACACCGGCATGTTGAGCGCCATGCGCATGCCGGCGACGGATCGCCGGACCACGACGCGCTCGCGATAGAGCTCCACCTGCCGCACCCGCTCGTCGGCCGCGGCGTCGGTCGCCGCAAAACGCGCCGGCAGGCTGAACGGGTCGAGCCGCGCGCTGCGGCTCGACCCGGCGGGCATCCCGCCACTTCGCATTTGACGCCTCGAAACTCCCACGCCGGGCTTATTGCTCCGGTCGTGCGAGGATCATGGCAGAAACGCGTCGGAATCCGCTTAATGTTCGCGGTTAACCGGAGGTCACTTCGCTCGCTTCCACGGCGCATGATTGACGGGACGTTGCGAACCATGATTGACGAGGTGTTGACAGGCACCGGTAAAATCGTCGGCTCGCAGGTTGAACCGCGTCCCCATCAGGCCCATTTGAAGACCATCCCATCATGCATGCTCCCGCCTCGTCTTTGTTCGACCAGACCACCCTCACCGACCGCGCCGAGCGGCTGGTCAAGGCCGCACGCGCGGCCGGCGCCGACGCCGCCGACGCGGTGGCGGTGCGCTCGATGTCGCTGTCGATCGAGGTGCGCGACGGCGCGGTGGAGGAAAGCGAGCGCGCGGAGGGCGACGATCTCGGCCTGCGCGTCCTGGTCGGCAAACGCCAGGCGGTGGTATCCACCAACGACCCGGCGAGCGACGGCAGCGCGGCGCTGGCCGAGCGGGCGGTGGCGATGGCGCGCGCGGCGCCGGAAGACAAATATGCCGGACTCGCCGACGCGGCCCTGCTGGCGCACGATTTTCCCGATCTCGAATTGATCGATCCCGAGCTGCCCACGGTCGGCCAGCTTGAGACCATGGCGCGCGCCGCCGAAGCGGCCGGCCTCGCTGTGAAAGGCATCACCAAGTCGGGCGGCGCCTCCGCTTCGGCCGGCATCGGCGGCATGGTGCTGGTCACCAGCCACGGCTTTAGCGGCGCCTATCTCGGCTCCAGCCACGGTCTGTCGATGACGGCCATCGCCGGCAGCGGCACCGGCATGGAACGCGATTACGATTATTCGAGCGTGAGGCACGCCGCCGATCTGGAGGCGCCCGAGAAAATCGGCCGCAGTGCGGGGATACGGGCGATCGAGCGGCTCAATCCGCGCAAGGTAACCACCTGCAAGGTGCCGGTGGTGTTCGATCCGCGCGTCGCCGGCTCGCTGGTCTCGCATCTCGCCAGCGCCGCGAACGGCGCCTCGATCGCGCGCAAGACCAGTTTCCTGCGCGACAAGATGGGCCAGAAGCTTTTCGGCGACGGCATCCGCATCATCGACGATCCCTTGCGCAAGCGCGGCCTGCGCTCGCATCCCTTCGACGGCGAAGGCGTCGCCGGCAAGAAGCTCGCGCTCATCGACGACGGCGTGTTGCGCTCGTGGATTCTCGACTGCGCGACGGCGCGCGAACTCGGCCTCACCACTACCGGCCATGCCAACCGCGGCGTGTCGTCGGGGCCCTCGCCCGGCGCCAGTAATTTGCATCTCGAAGCGGGAGCCTTGAGCCCCGGTGAACTGATCGCCGACGTCAAGGACGGCTTCTACGTCACCGACCTGATCGGCATGGGCGCGAATATGGTCACCGGCGACTACAGCCGCGGCGCCTCCGGCTTCTGGATCGAGAACGGCAAGAAGAGCTACGCGGTGAGCGAAGTCACCATCGCCGGCCACCTGCTCGACATCTTCCGCACGCTGACGCCCGCCAACGATCTCGAATTCCGCCACGGCACCAACGCGCCGACGGTGCGGCTGGAAGGATTGACCGTTGCCGGACAATAATTTCGTCGGGCTTCGCGCGCCGCTGGAAGCAATCATGCGCGAGGCCGGCGAGTTGGCACGCGAGACCTCGCGCCGTCCGTTCAAGCGCTGGACCAAAGGCGACGACGAATCGCCGGTCAGCGAAGGCGACATCGCGGTCAACGACTTGCTGCGCGCGCAACTGACGAACTTGCTGCCGGGCGCCGGCTGGCTGTCGGAGGAAACCGTCGAATTGCCCGACCGCGCGCTGCCGCTCGCATGGGTGGTCGATCCAATCGACGGCACGCGCGCCTATATTGCCGGCCGCGCCGATTGGAGCATTTCGGTCGCGCTGGTCGAAGCCGGGCGGCCGCGTCTGGCCGCGCTGTTTGCACCGGCGAGCGAGGAGATGTTCCTCGCGGTGCACGGCGAAGGCGCCGCGCTTAACGGTGTAAGGATCGTCGCGAGCGGCGGCGCGACGCTCGCCAGCGCCAAGCTCGCCGGGCCGAAGCGCTACCTCGAGAAGCTCGCCGCGCTCGATCCGACTGTCCTGCCGCAGCCGCGGGTGCCGTCGCTAGCACTGCGGATCGCGCGCGTTGCGCAAGGGGACCTCGACGCCGCCTTTGCCTCGCCGGGCAGTCACGATTGGGACCTGGCGGCGGCCGACCTGCTGGTGCACGAAGCCGGCGGCATGTTCACAGATTTCTACGGCCAGCCGCTGCTATATAATGACCGGCGCGTCACCCATGGCACGCTGCTGGCGGCCGGCAATGCCCGCCATGGCACGTTGATCGGCCTGGTGCGCAACCGCCTGGGCGAGTTTGCATAAATCCGGCCCGTAGCTTAATCCACGGCATCGTATGCGTTGTTTTTTCGTCCGACCGCACCGCCCGCGCGAACCCCGCCGAGCCGGCTTTGCGGCGCGCTGAGCAGGTGCTGATGCCGTCATTCAAGCGGATTGTTGCTTCGCCCGCCTTCCAGGGCGCCGTTGCAACGGCGGGAGCGTGGTATCTTCGGCTCGCTTGGTACAGCAGCCGCGTGATCTTCGAGCCGCCGAATGTCTATGAAGGAGTGCAAACCCCTGCAATCGTCGCGATGTGGCATGGGCAGCATTTCCTGATGCCGTTCGTGAAAAAGAGCGAGGGCAGCCATCGCGTCAAGGCGCTCATCTCGCGCCATCGCGACGGCGAGATGAACGCACGCGCGGCCGAGAAATTGGGCATCGAGACGATCCGCGGTTCCGGCGCCCATAATGGCGAATTTGCCCGCAAGGGCGGCGCCTCGGCCTTCACCGAAATGCTTCAAGCGCTCGAGCAGGGTTACAATGTGGCGCTCACCGCCGACGTGCCAAAGGTCGCGCGCGTCGCCGGGCTCGGCGTCATCAAGCTGGCGCAACATTCCGGCCGGCCGATCTACGCCGGCGCCATCGCCAGCAGCCGCCGTTACGAACTCGACAACTGGGATCGCAGCGCCATCAATCTTCCGTTCAGCCGGATCGCGGTGGTGGCGAGCGAACCGATCTACGTGCCGAAAGACGCCGACAGCGCGGCGCTCGAAGCCGCGCGCCTGCATGTGGAGAACGAGCTCAACCGGCTGACCGCACGCGCCTACGAGATCGCCGACCGCAAGGGGAGCGCGCGGTCGTGAGCAACCGGCTGCCGGCGGCGTTGCGAGCCTACCGCCTGTTTTCGGCGGCGATAACGCCGCTCACACCGCTGTTCCTGGCGCGGCGGCTACGGCACGGCAAGGAGGACGGCCTGCGTCTGCCGGAACGGCGCGGCGTCAGCGTCGCGGCACGCCCGCTCGGGCCCCTGGTGTGGCTGCACGGCGCGAGCGTCGGCGAATTGATCAGCGTGTTGCCGCTGATCGAACGCATCCACGCGCGCGAAGTCAATTTACTGGTGACCTCCGGCACGGTCACCTCTAGCGGGCTCGCCGAGCAGCGGCTGCCGCGCGGCGTCATGCACCAATTCGTGCCGATCGACGTGCCGTTTTTCGTGCGCCGTTTCCTCGATCATTGGCAGCCCGATCTGGCGCTGTTCGTAGAATCGGAGCTGTGGCCGAACATCATCATCGAGACGTCGCGACGCAGTGTGCCGATGATCCTGGTCAACGGCCGCCTGTCGGAAAACTCGTTCCGGCGCTGGCGCTATCTGCCGGCGTCCATCGGCGACCTCTTGGGTCGGCTCGATCTTTGTCTCGCGCGCACGCCGGCCGACGCCGAGCGGCTGAGCGAACTCGGCGCGCGCCACGTCATCACCACCGGCGATCTCAAACTCGACGGGCCGGCGCCGCCCGCCGACCGCGGCAAGCTGGCGGCTTTGCAACGCACGACCGCCGGCCGCCCACTGATCGCGGCGGCCTCGACCCATGACGGCGAGGAGGCCGCCATGATCGACGCGCATCAGCGGCTGCGCGCGACCTTTCCCAATTTGCTGACGCTGATCGTGCCGCGCCATCCGGAGCGCGGCCTCGGCGTCGCGGACATCGCCCGGACCGCCGGACTGAATGTCAAATTGCGGTCGTGCGGCGAGCTCCCCGACGCTGCGACTGACATCTATGTCGCTGACACCGTCGGCGAGCTCGGCCTGATCTACCGCGTGGCGCCGATCGTTTTTGTCGGCGGCTCGCTTGTCAGGCATGGCGGGCAGAACCCGATCGAACCCGCCAAGCTCGGCGCCGCCATCCTGCACGGCCCGCATGTCTGGAATTTTGCCGATATCTACGCGGGGCTCGACCACGCGCACGGCGCCGAACTGGTCGCCGACCCCAGCAAGCTCACGGCCGCCTTCGGCTCCATGTTGGCGCGGCCGGATGTGCGCGCCCATGTTGCCGAGACCGCGCGCACGTCGATCGAGGCGCTCGGCGGCGCGCTCGAGAACACCTTGCAATCGCTCGATCCCTATCTGATGCAGCTTCGCCTGCACCAGCGGGCCGACAATGCGTGAGCCGGCCTTCTGGTGGCGCAGGACGGGCCTGGCGTCGGGCCTGCTGGCGCCCGTTGCCGCCTGCTATGGCGCGATCGCCGCGCGGCGGATGATACAGCCAGGTGTGAGCGCCGGCGTGCCGGTGCTGTGCGTCGGCAATTTCACGCTCGGCGGCGCGGGCAAGACTCCGGCCGCGATGATGCTCGCCAAAATGCTGCAGGCAGCCGGCGAACGGCCGTTTTGTCTGAGCCGCGGCTATGGCGGCAGCCTCGCCGGTCCGAAAACGGTCGATGCCCATGCCGACACCGCCGCGCAGGTCGGCGACGAGGCGCTGCTGCTGGCGCGCGCGGCGCCGACCGTTGTGGCGCGCGACCGCGTCGCCGGCGCGCAAGCCGCGTGCGCGGGCGGCGCCAGCGTCGTCATCATGGACGACGGCTTGCAGAATGCGTCGCTCGCCAAGGATTTCACCTTGGCCGTCGTCGATGGCCGGCGCGGCATCGGCAATGCGCGGGTGTTTCCCGCCGGTCCCTTGCGCGCGCCGCTCGCTGCGCAGCTTGCACGGACCGACGCGCTGCTGGTGGTCGGCGACGGCGCGCGCGATGTCGTCGCCGCGGCGCCCGGACTGCCGGTGTTCCACGCCCGCCTGCAGCCGGACGCAGCGGCGATCACCGCGCTCAAGGCGCGCCAGGTGCTCGCCTTCGCCGGCATCGGCGATCCCGACAAGTTCTTCGCCACCGCCGCGGCGGCCGGGATCGTGGTGGCCGCGCGCCGGGCCTTTCCCGATCATCACCGTTTCACGGCCGAGGAAGCCGCCGAACTGATCATGCAGGCCGAGCACGGCGGGCTGGCGCTGCTCACCACCGAAAAGGATCGCGCGCGCATGGCGGGCGAGCCGCTGCTGGCGGCGCTCGCCAGCAAGACGCATGTGCTGCCGGTGACGATGGTGGTCGAAGCGGACGCATTGCGCCGAATGATGCTCGCGAAGCTGCGGCGCTAGCTATTTGCCGGCCTGCGGGTGCAGCCGCTGCAGCACTGCCTGCGGCGAGGCATAGGCCTCCTGCCGATCGACGCTCCAGTATTTGAGCTCCTCGAGCGGAATCGGCACACCGGTCACCGCGCAGCGCACGAAGGCGCCGGGGCGCACCACGCGGAAATCGCCGTCGAGATATTTGATCTCGGCCTCGCCGTTCATCGGCAAGGAGCGATCATAGCGATTGAGCAAGGGGGCCTCCTTGGACATCCGGCACCGGGATTTGCCCAAGATAGTGGTTTAGAGGCGCGAGCGAAACCCTCTGATTGCGGTTCCATGCGGTATCGTCATGGCCGGGCTTATCCCGGGCATGATTACGGATCGCGCTAGCTCTCGAACAGGCTGCCCTGCCCGCCGGTTCCGCTGCCGCGCGTGCGCGGTTTGGGCTTGGCCGGACGTGGAACACCGTCGCCGAAGGCGGTCGCGCCGACGCGGCCGTCGGAAAATTCGATCTCCAGCCGCGTGCCGCCGGTGACCGCAGCAGCCGTGCGCAGCGGGTGGCCTTCGCCATCGCGCACCAGCGCAAAGCCGCGCGCGAGCACGCCCTGGTACGAAAACGCTTTAAGCAACTGTTCGGCGCTGCGCACGCGATCCCAGCGCCGCTGCAGATAGTGCACGCGCGCGCGTTTGCTGCGCTGTTCGAGCGTGATGACGATTTCGCTCGAGCGCGCCAGCCGCAGCTTCAGCAGACGCGGCGTAAGACGCGCCGCCGCGCGTGTCAGATGGGTGCGATGCAGTTGCGCGTTGGCGTGCAAAGCGCGCGGCAATTGTTTCGCCAGCGTGTCCAGACGCTGGCGCGGATCGGCCAGCAATTCGTCGGCCGCCGGCAGCGCGCGCGAAGCCGCGCGCAATTCGGTGCGCCGCATCTCGATGCCGCGCTGCCATGATCTGATTTGACGCGCGGCGAGCGCGGCAATTTCCGCCAGCAGGTCGTTGCGCACCGGCACGGCGATTTCAGCGGCGGCGGTCGGCGTCGGCGCGCGCCGGTCGGCGGCGAAATCGATCAGCGTGATGTCGGTCTCGTGACCGACCGCGGAGATCAGCGGGATCATGCTGTCGGCTGCAGCGCGGACCACGATTTCCTCGTTGAACGACCAGAGATCTTCCAGCGAGCCGCCGCCGCGCGCGACGATGATCAGATCCGGCCGCGGCAGCGGTCCGCGCTCGGGCAGCGCGTTGAAGCCTCTTATGGCATTGGCCACCTCGGCGGCGGAGGCTTCGCCCTGCACGCGCACCGGCCACACCAAGACGCGGCGCGGGAAGCGGTCCGCGAGACGATGCAGGATGTCGCGGATCACGGCGCCGGTCGGCGACGTCACCACGCCGATCACATCCGGCAAGAATGGCAGCAGCTGCTTGCGCGCCTCGTCGAACAGGCCTTCGGCGGCGAGCTTCTTCTTGCGCTCCTCCAGGAGCTTCATCAGCGCGCCGACGCCGGCGGGTTCCAGCGAGTCAATGACGATCTGGTATTTCGACGAGCCCGCGAAAGTGGTGAGCTTGCCGGAGACAATCACATCAAGCCCCTCTTCCGGCTTGACGCGCATGCGGCCGTAGACGCCCTTCCAGATCACACCTTCCAGTACGGCCTTGTCGTCCTTGAGACGGAAATAGACGTGGCCGGAGGGCGAGGCCCCCTTGAAGCCGGACACCTCGCCGCGCACCCGCACATAGCCGTAGGCGTCCTCGACGGTCTTGCGCAGCGCCGCCGACAGCTCGGAAACCGACCATTCGGGCAGATTGCCGGGCGGCGCGGTATCGGGGCGCACCTCGGCTTCTTCGGTGATTCTGCTGCGAGCCATGAGGTAACCGTATACGACCAACGCGCCGGGGAACACCTCGCCGTCGTGGCAACCTCTCGTCAACCCTTTTGGCTCATTCTTGCCAGTGGAGGGCAGCCATGACCAATCCGCATGAGCACGACGTCGAGAATGCCCGGGTGCGGGTCCGCTGCGGGGAGTGCCGCACAACCTTTCACGAGCGGCTCAACCGGGTGATCCACGGCGACCGCGTGACCTGCCCGACCTGCCACGAAGAGATGCATTTCCACGGCATCGGCCACATCCACGACCACGACAGCGTCGAGGCCTATATCCACCACGTGGAAGAGCACACCTGCCATCCGCATTTTTCGCTGCACCGCTCATAGCGCCTGTCGACAACGGCAGGGTGCCCCCTTGTCGTCTTATTCCCCGCCCGCTAACCCACAACGGTAGCGGGCGGATGCATAATGAATGTCCTGATCCTCGGCTCTGGCGGACGCGAGCACGCGCTGGCCTGGAAAATCGCGGCGAGCCCACTTGCGGACAAGATTTACTGCGCGCCCGGCAATGCCGGCATCGCTCAGGAAGCCGAGTGCGTCGCGCTTGACCTCGCCGACCATAAGGCGGTGATCGCATTCTGCCGGGCCAACAAGATCGACTTCGTCGTGGTCGGGCCGGAAGTGCCGCTGGTCGCCGGCATCGTCGACGACCTGGAAGCCGCCGGCATCAAGACCTTCGGCCCCTCCAAATGGGCGGCGCGACTGGAAGGCTCCAAGGGTTTCACCAAGGACCTGTGCAAGGCCAACAAGATTCCGACCGCGGCCTATGAGCGCTTCAAGGGCGCGGCGGCGGCGAAAGACTATGTGCGCAAGAAGGGCGCGCCGATCGTGGTGAAGGCCGACGGGCTCGCCGCCGGCAAAGGCGTGGTGGTGGCTGAGACGGTCGCCGAAGCCGAAGCCGCCATCGACATGATGTTCGGCGGCGGCCTCGGCCAGCCGGCCTGGGAAATCGTCATCGAGGATTGGCTCATCGGCGAGGAGGCGTCGTTCTTCGCGCTATGCGACGGCGAAACCGCGATCGCGCTGGCCTCGGCGCAAGACCACAAGCGCGTCGGCGACGGCGACAAGGGTCCGAATACCGGCGGCATGGGCGCTTATTCGCCGGCGCCGATCATGACCGCGGACATGAATCGGCGCGCAATGGACGACATCATTCAGCCGACCGTGCGCGCGTTGAAGGCGATGGGCGCGCCTTACAAGGGCGTGCTGTTCGCCGGGCTGATGATCACCAAGGATGGCCCGCAACTCATCGAATACAATGTCCGCTTCGGCGATCCGGAGTGCCAGGTGCTGATGCTGCGCCTGATGTCCGACCTGCTGCCGGCGCTGATTGCCGCGCGCGATGGACAACTGAAGCATTTCGATCTGCGCTGGTATGACGACGCGGCGCTGACCGTGGTGATGGCGGCTAAAGGCTACCCGGGAAACTATGCCAAAGGTTCCATCATCGAGGGCCTCGACGCGGCGGCGCAGGTCGAGGGTGTGGAAATCTTTCACGCCGGCACCAAGGCCGACGGCGATCACATTGTCGCGAGCGGCGGACGCGTGCTCAATATCTGCGCGCGCGGTAAGACGGTGCGCGATGCTCAATCGCGCGCCTATGCTGCGATCGATCGCATCAATTGGCCTGATGGGTTCTGCCGCCGCGACATCGGCTGGCGCGCAATTGAGCGCGAGATAAAATCCGCATAAATAACTTTGCGCAAAGCGACAGCGCGACGAAAAATAATTCTCACATGTGGCGGCCCCGCGTTTATTCCGCTCGCTTAGACTAATTGCCGAATCGAAATTCGCATGTCGCACATGCGTCGCCGGCGATGGCGAGCCACGACAAAACACTTATCTCCTGCCGCGAGGGGCATGACAGAAGCAGGAGACTGAAAGCAATGAAGAAACTCGTAACGGCTCTTGTGTTTGCGGCGTTCGCCGCAGCACCAGCTTTCGCCGCCACCCACCACAAGAAAGCGGACGATGCCCGCGCCGCCTATGCGGCCGCCAGCGATCCGGACGTGGTGATCGTGAACGGCAAGGTGATCGGCGCCGATCCGGACGCCAACGTGCGCCTCAATCTGCGGCGCGATCCGGAGCTGCAGGCGAACTGACTTTTCCTCTCCAAACGTCGCAAAGCCCGGCGTCCCCCCGCGCCGGGCTTTGCTTTTTCAATGCGGGCAAAGAGTCGGACGCTCACAAAATCGTCATGGCCGGGCTTGTCACTGCAAGTCGGCTATAGCCGACTTGCAGCAACTATTATTGCGCAACTCGGGCAGGCCCGAGTTGCGATGCCATCCACGCCTTGCTTTGATAAGCGAGTAAGTCGTGGATGCCCGGCACAAGGCCGGGCATGACGGAGTCACGCCCATGCCCGATCTCGCCGACCTGTTCCCCGGATTTGCCTCGCACTGGACCGACAGCTCGGCGGGCAAGATCTTCGCGCGCGCCGGCGGCAGCGGACCGCCGCTGTTGCTCTTGCACGGCTACACCGAAACCAACGTAATGTGGCACCGCGTCGCGCCGGCGCTCGCCGAGCGCTTTGCGTTGGTCATCCCCGACCTGCCCGGCTACGGCTGGTCGGCGGTACCCGCCGCTGATGCCAACCACGCGCCCTACGACAAGCGCTCGATGGCCAAGGCGATGATCGAGGTGATGGAGACGCTCGGCCACGTGCGCTTTCGGCTTGCCGGTCACGACCGCGGCGGCCGTGTCGCCTATCGTCTCGCGCTCGATCATCCCGGCCGCGTCGAGCGCATGGCGACGCTCGACATCGTGCCGACCTACGACATGTGGCACGGCATGGACGCCAACATGGCGATGAAAGTCTGGCACTGGCCGTTTCTGGCGCAGCCTTATCCCCTGCCGGAAATGCTCATCGGCAAGGCGCCTGTCGAGTATCTCGAATGGAAGATGGCGAGCTGGGCCAAGGCGAAAAACCTATCCGCCTTCGACCAGCGCGCGCTCGAGCACTACCGCGCGAGCTTCTCTGACCCGCTGCGTATCCACTCGCAATGCGAGGACTACCGTGCCGGTGCGCCCGGCGGCGCCGACGTCATCAACGACACCGCCGACCGCGCGGCCGGCAAGACCATTGGCTGTCCACTGCTGGCGCTGTGGGGCGGCGCCGGCATCGCCAACGAGACCGGCGGGCCGCTCGCCATCTGGAAGCAATGGGCGCCGCAGGCGACCAGTCAGCCGATCAACTCCGGCCATTTTCTCACCGAGGAAAATCCCGACGCCACCGCCAAAGCGCTGCTAGACTTTTTTAGGGCTAGCTGATTGTCATTCCGGGACGCGCCGAAGGCGCGGGCCCGGAATCCAGGGTTACGCGCGGTGGACTTTGCCCTGGATTCCAGGTTCGCTCGCTGCGCTCGCGCCCCGGAATGACGAAGGATAAGCAGGAGACGCCATGCATCCCGTGTTGCGGCTTTACGAAGATGTCCTCTCTAGTGCCGAAAATGTCGCGTTCGAGTTGCCGCCGCTGCCGCGCTTCATTTTCGTGGTGCACGGCTCCGCCACGATCGCCGGCACGAGCGTGAACGAAGGCTCCTCCTGGCAAGGTGAAGGCGCAGCGCTGGTAAGACCCGGCGCCGGCGGCGTCACCTGCTGGCGCTGGGAACTGTCGCGCGGCGACCACGGCTCGACGGTCGCCAGCGCGCCCGGCATGACGTCGCACGAGAAGCTGACGGCATTTCTCGAGACCATGCCGAAGGGCGAGTTGCTGATGCGCGGTGACAGCGTGGCCTTTCCGCCCGGCGGCTGCGCCTATCAGCATCGGCACCAGGGACCGGGCATCCGCTGTCTGATCGAGGGCGGCATCCGCATCGACACCCATCACCGCTCGACCTCGTACGGGCCGGGCGGCGCCTGGTACGAGACCGGCCCCGACCCGGTGTTCGCGCAGGCAGCCAGCGACAAGCCGAGCCGATTCATCCGGGTGATGATCCTGCCGCGCGCGCTGATCGGCAAAAGCTCGATCGAGTATCTCAACGAAGACGACAAGGCGAAGCCGAAGACGCAAAGTTACAAGATCTACGCCGACGCGCCGATTTCATTCGACGCCGCGCGCAAGTAGTCGCACCAAGACGATGACCCTCGACCGCCAGCAGGCTTTTTCCGGTACCAAGGAGGCGGCGCCGGCGTTGCAGATCGATGCGGCGCAGCTCGAAGCCTATCTCGCGCAACAGGTCGCGGGCTTCGCCGGTCCGCTCACCGTCAAGCAATTCAAGGGCGGCCAGTCGAATCCGACTTATCTTTTGCAGACGCCGGTGCGGCGTTACGTGTTGCGCCGCAAGCCGCCGGGCAAGCTGCTGCCGTCGGCGCACGCGGTCGACCGCGAATTCCGCGTGATCCGCGCGCTCTTTGCGCAAGGCTTCCCGGTGGCCGAACCGCACGTCTATTGCGCCGACGAGAGCGTCGCCGGCACACCGTTCTATGTGATGAGCTACGTCGACGGCCGCGTGTTCTGGGAGCCGCAGATGCCAGGCTCGAATCCGGCCGAGCGCGCCGCGGTCTACAACGCCATGAACGACACCATCGCGCGGCTGCACAGTTTCGATCCGGCACAGATCGGCTTGGGCGATTTCGGGCGCGGCGAGAATTACGTCACGCGTCAGGTCGAACGCTGGTCGAAGCAGTATCGCGCCTCGGAGACCGAAAAGATCGACGCCATGGAGCGGCTGATCGAATGGCTGCCGAAGCATATCCCGCGGGGCGGGCCGGCGCGGCTGGTGCATGGCGATTACCGGCTCGACAATCTGATCGTCGCCAAGGATTCAGCCGACATCGTCGCAGTACTCGACTGGGAATTGTCGACGCTCGGCGACCCGCTCGCCGATTTCACCTATCACCTGATGGCCTGGCACATGCCGCATTCGGAAAGCGCGGCCGGCACCGGCTCGCTGGTCGGCCACGATCTTGGCCGCCTCGGCATTCCGTCGATGAGCGACTACGTCGATGCTTACCTGGCGCGCACCGGTCTCGATCCGCGCCCCGCGCTGCCGGTCTACCTCGCCTACAATTTCTTCCGCATTGCCGCGATTTTGCAGGGCATCATCGGCCGCGTGCGCGACGGCACCGCCACGTCCGAATTTGCGCCGGCCAAGGCCGAGATGATCCGGCCGCTCGCCGAGAAGGCGTGGGAGTTCGCGCGAGCGGCCGGCGCGCACTGACGATTACGGTCAACATTTCCTTACTCGATACCGTCCTTTTTAACGCAAGCGACATGTACAATATTCACGCCAGCCCTATAGCGTTACCGCGCGATGAGAAAGACTTCCATCAGAAGCGCCGGCGGTCTTGGCGTCGAGATCATTACGGCGCGGGACGGACGACCGCCCAAGCGGCGACTGCGTCAGTCGAAGAATGAAAACGACGACGACGAGCCGGACGAGCAGGCCCCACCGCCGCCCGGCATGGGCAAATTCGTCGATAAAATGATTTAGCTAACGCCGCATTTTTCTGTCGGCCACACGTGACATCATTTATCGTCGCGCCTGGAAAAACTCCTTAAGCAATCCCGCGCATTCGCTCTCGTTGATGCCGCCATAGACCTCGGGCCGGTGGTGACAAGTCGCGGCTGAGAAGAACCGCACGCCGTGCTCGACCGCCCCGCCCTTCGGATCGGCGGCGCCGAAATAGAGCCGGCGGATCCGGGCGAACGATAGAGCCGCGGCGCACATCGTGCAGGGCTCGAGCGTCACATAGAGATCGCAGTCGGCAAGGCGCTCCGAACCGAGCACGGCTGCGGCCCGGCGGATCGCCAATAATTCGGCATGCGCGGTCGGGTCCTTGTCGGCCAGCGTCCGGTTGCCGGCGCGTGCGACCACCTCGCCTTCGCGGACGATGACGCAGCCGACCGGCACCTCGCCGCGCGCTCCGGCGGCGCGGGCCTCCTCCAGCGCGAATTGCATGTACGCGGGCAATGCCATAAAGCGTGCTCATGCCCGAAAAACGCACCGATGACAAACATGGCGAGCGCATCGCCAAGGTGATGGCGCGGGCGGGGCTGGCCTCCAGGCGCGAGGCGGAAGCCTGGATTGCCGCCGGGCGGGTTTCCGTCAACGGCGCGGTGATTACCTCGCCCGCGCTTAACGTCACGCGCTCCGACCGTATTGTCGTCGACGGCCAGCCGTTGCGGGCGCGCGAGCGCACGCGGCTGTTCCGCTATCACAAGCCGCGCGGCCTGGTGACCACCAATTCCGACCCGGAGGGGCGGCCGACCATCTTCCGCGCCCTGCCAAAGGATCTGCCGCGGCTGATCAGTATCGGCCGGCTCGACATCAACACCGAAGGGCTGCTGCTGCTCACCAATGACGGCGGGCTGGCGCGCGTGCTCGAACTGCCGGCGACCGGCTGGCTGCGCCGCTACCGCGTGCGCGCTTTGGGGCGCGTGATGCAGCCGGCGCTCGACCGGTTGCGCGGCGGCCTCACGGTCGAGGGCGTGCATTACGGACCGATCGAGGCAACGCTCGACCGCGAACAGGGCGCCAATGTCTGGCTCACCGTCGGCATCCGCGAGGGCAAGAACCGCGAGGTGCGCAAGGTGCTGGAGACGCTCGACCTGAGGGTCAACCGGCTCATCCGTGTGGCATTCGGACCGTTCGAATTGGGCGAGCTCGACGAGGGTGCGGTGGAGGAAGTCAAGACCGAGGAGTTGAAGGCGGCGCTCGGACCGGCGATCGTCGCGCAAGCGGAAGCCGATTTCGACACACCTCTAGTCGATCATACTGTGCGACCGGTTTTAGCCCGTCGCCCTCAGCCGCGCGCGCAGCAGAGCCGCGCATCGCAGGATGACGGATCGCCGCCGCGGCGCGGGCACCCGAACGACAAGAAAAAGCAACCTCGCCGCGACCGCACCGGCGGGCCGCGGCCGAAATATTCGAGACCACGCGCATGATCCCGAAAAGTGGGCACCGGTTTTCGGATCGGATCATGCGCAACGGAAAATGCTCATGAGAGTCGTCGGCGGCCGATTGCGTTCGCGCCCGATCGCCGGGCCGAAGTCGGACGGATTGCGGCCGACCGCCGACCGCCTGCGCGAGTCGCTGTTCAATATTCTCGCGCACGCCTATAGCGACCCGGTGAGCGGCGCGCGCGTGCTGGACCTGTTCGCCGGCACCGGCGCGCTCGGCATCGAGGCGATCTCGCGCGGCGCGGCCTATGCGCTGTTCGTCGACGACGGCGTGCAGGCGCGCGCGCTGCTGCGCGACAATACCGAAACGCTCGGCCTTGGCGGCATCACCCGGATTTTCCGCCGCGACGCCACCAAACTGGGACCGGCGCATCCGCTCGAACCGTTCACGCTTGTCTTTCTCGATCCGCCTTACCGCAAGGGCCTGGCCGAAAAGGCGCTTGTGTCGGCGCGAGACGGTGGCTGGCTCAAGCCAGGCGCGCTGGTGATGGTGGAAGAAGCGGCGGACGCGGGGTTCACGGTGCCGGAGGGATTCGAGAAACTGGAGCGGCGCACATACGACGATACGGAGCTGGTTTTTCTGCGCCACCGTTAAGCGTCAGCGCCGCCCGAACAACCGCTCGATGTCGGTGAGCTTCAACTCGACATAAGTCGGCCGGCCGTGGTTGCATTGGCCGGAATTGGGCGTCTCTTCCATCTCGCGCAACAGCGCGTTCATTTCTTCGGGTTTCAACCGGCGGCCGGCGCGCACGGAGCCGTGACAGGCCATGGTAGCGGAGACGTGCGATAGGCGGCGCTCCAGCGGCAGTTCGTCGTCCCATTCCGCCATGTGCTCGGCGAGATCGCGCAGCAGGCCCTGCACGTCGACCTCGCCCAGCATCGACGGCGTTTCGCGCACCGCCACGGCGCCTGGGCCGAAGGCTTCGACGACGAGGCCAAAGCGCGCCAGTTCGCCGGCGCGCGCGACCAATCGCGCGGTGTCGGCTTCATCGAGTTCGACGATCTCGGGAATCAAAAGAATCTGCCGCGCCACGCCGACCTTGCCGATCGCGGCCTTCATGCGCTCGTAGACGATGCGCTCGTGCGCGGCGTGCTGGTCGACGATGACCAGCCCGTCGCGGGTCTGCGCCACGATATAGGTCTCGTGCACCTGCGCGCGTGCCGCGCCGAGCGGGCGTTCGATCAATTCGGCGGCCGGCTCGAAGCTGTCGACACGGGCGTCGGCAGAAGGCTCACCCACGTCGAAGGCCGCTTGTGCCGCTTCGGCGAAGCCGAGCGCGGTGGCGCTGCGCGCCGACACGTAGCCGGGCGGGCGCGCCGGCGAGCGCCGCCAGTCGTAGGAGCCGCGCCGCGCCATCGCGGCAACTGGCCGGAACGCTGCGATGGTGGCGCTGCCGCCGGTCGTGGCCGCGCGCTGACCGTCGCGCGCCAGCGCCTCCTTCAGCGCGCGCACGATCAGCCCGCGCACCAGCCCGCCGTCACGGAAGCGCACCTCGGTCTTGGCCGGATGCACGTTGACGTCGACCTCGCGCGCCTCCAGCGTGACGAACAGCGCCAGCAAGGGATGTCGGTCGCGCGGCAGATAGTCGGCGTAGGCGCCGCGCACCGCGCCGACCAAGACTTTGTCGCGTACCGGTCGGCCGTTGACGAACAAATATTGCCCAAGCGTGTTGGCGCGCGACAGCGTCGGCAGGCCGGCGAAACCTTGTACGCGCACGCCTTCGCGCTCAGCATCGACGTGAACCGCATTGGCGCGGAAGTCGGGGCCAATCACGTCGCCGAGCCGGCCCAATTCGTCATTGGCCGCGCCCCAAGTGACGGGCGCGCGTTCCTCGCCGGCCAGCGTGAAGGCGACGTCCGGCCGACTCATGGCGAGCCGCCGCACCACCTCGCGCACGGCCTCGGCTTCGCTGCGGTCGGTCTTGAGGAACTTCAGCCGGGCCGGTGTCGCGTAGAATAGATCGCGCACTTCGACCGTCGTGCCCTGCCCGAGCGCCGCCGGTTTTACGTCGGATTTCTTGCCGGCGTCGACCTCAAGCGACCAGGCGTGCGGCTCGGACTTATGGCGCGTGGTGATGATCAGCCGCGCCACCGCGCCGATCGAGGGCAAAGCCTCGCCGCGGAAACCGAGCGTGTCGATGGCGAGCAGGTCGTCACCCTTAAGCTTCGAGGTGGCGTGACGCTCGACGGCGAGCGCCAGGTCAGCGCGCGTCATGCCCTCGCCGTCGTCGGTGACGCGGATCAGCCGGCGGCCACCGCCGTCGGTGAGCACGTCGATGCGAGTAGCGCCGGCATCGAGCGCGTTCTCGACCAGCTCCTTCACGACGCTCGCCGGCCGCTCGACCACCTCGCCGGCGGCGATGCGGTTGACGATCGATTCGGACAATTGGCGGACGGGCATGAAATTTGACCTGATTCGGACGCAGGCCGACTTTATCGGCGCGGCATGGCGCCCGCGAGGCAAAGGCGGCAACTATGCCCGTTATTCAAAGCTCGGCTTGCCGCCGCGCAGGCTTTTGATGGCCGAGCGGTGCTTCTTGCCCTCGATGCGCTTTCGCTTCTGGGCCTTCGGCACCTTGGTGGCGCGCCGCGGCACGGGGCGCACCGCGGCCTGGCGGATCAGGTCGAACAGCCGCTCGCGCGCGTTGGCGCGGTTGCGCTCCTGCTGGCGGTGGGTCTGGGCGATGATGACAATGACGCCGTCTTTGGTCAGTCGTTTACCGGCGAGCCGCATCAATCGAATGGCGACGTCGTTCGGCAACGATGGCGAACCGCGCACATCGAAGCGCAATTGCACCGCCGACGACACCTTGTTGACGTTCTGTCCGCCCGGCCCGGAGGCGCGCACGAAGGATTCCGACAATTCGGTGTCGTCGATCGAGATGGTGTCGGTGACGCGGAGCATTTGATTGTCATGGCCGGGCTTGTCCCGGCCATCCACGCTTTCGATTCGCAGCATAAAGGCGTGGATGCCCGGCATAAAGCCGGGCATGACGGAGGAGAGACTAGGACCCGACCAAATACTTCTTCGCCAGCACCTTGCTCTCTTCCACCGCCGGCTGATCGAAGGCGTCGACGCCGACCAAGTGCGCGGCGATGATGGTCTCCAGCATGAAATGCATCAGCAATTCGCCGAGGCTTTCCTCGTCGAGCTTGGCCAGATGAATCGTGCGTACCGGGCAGCCGTTCTTGGCCAGCGTCTCGGCGGTGGCCCGGCCCTCCGCCGCCGCCAGATCGCCGATGGTCTTGCCGCCGAAATCAGGCTCGCCGGCGAGCTTTGCCAGAGCCGCGTCGATGCGCGGCCCGCGGCCCGCTGCATCGACGGTGACGACGGTGAACAGCTTGTCGCGCGGTCCGCCAATGAACAGCTGCAGCTGGCTGTGCTGATCGACCGGCCCGAGGGCCGGCACCGGCGTGGTACCCTGGCGGTTTTTGCCGAGGCTCTCGGCCCAGAGCTGCACGTACCAGCGCGTGAAGCGCTCGAGCCGGTCGGCATAGGCCATCAGCACGCCGATGCTTTTGCCTTTTGTCTCGGCCAGCGCCACGGCGAGCGCGGCGCCGAGCGCGGCCGGTACCTCGGCCGCTTTCTTTTTCGCCAGCACCGGCGCAAGCGCGAGCGAGGCGCCCTCGCGCGCCGCCGCGATATCGAGATCGAGCGTGGCCGCTGCCAGCAGTCCGACATTGGTGAGCGCCGAGAAGCGTCCGCCGATGCCGGTGTGATGATCGAGGATCGGCACGCGGTGGGCGGCGAGCAGATCGCGCAGACCGTTGCGCCTGCCCGCTTTGGCCGGCTCGGTGAGACCAAGGAAAATATCGGGGATGCGCGTCTCCAGCCCTTCGGCCTTCACCGCCGACAGCGCGGCGATAGTCTGCATCAGCGTCTCGGCGGTGCCGCCGGATTTCGAGATGGCGACGAAACGGGTCGTCTGATGCGGCAGCCTGGCGAGCAGCGTGGCGAATGTGTCGGCATCGAGATTGTCCATGAAGTGCAGGCGCGGCGGCGCGCGCAGCGCGCCCACGCCCGGCACCGCGTGACCGGCGAGCTGCGCCAGCGTCTGGCCGCCGAGGCTGGACCCGCCGGTGCCGAGGATCACGATGTCGGTGGCGTTCTCGGCGAGCCGCTGGCCGGCCGCGCGGATCGACGGCAGATCGTCGCGGGTTTCCGGCAGCCGCAGCAGCGGCAGGCCGCCATCGGCGTGGCGCGCACGCAACCGTTCGAGCGCGCCCTCGGCGCGGTCGAGCGCGGCGCTCAGCGCCTTGTCGGAGACGCCGTGCGGCCCGATCTTGCGTTCAAGCGCGCTGTCGATGGATTGGACGATGGCCATGGCTGCGGGTCTATCTGCCCTTAACGCGCACGGCGCGCAACCGGTTCACTCGGCGCTCGACGTCAGCCCCTTCGGCCGGCCAGCCACAGTGACCAGCATGCCGCCGCCAAACAGACGCTTGGCCGCGCGTTTAGCGTCCGTGATGCCGACCGCGTCGATCATGGCGCCGCGGCGCTGGATATAGTCGATACCGAGATTGTCGAGCTGGATCTGGGTGAGCTGCGCGGCAATCTTGGCCGAGGAGTCGAGCGAGAGCGCATAGGCGCCCTTGAGGAACGATTTCGCCGCCGCCAACTCGTCGGGCGTCGGGCCGTTCTCGGCCATACGCTTGGTCTCGGCTTCCACGATCGCCAGCGCGTCGGCGGTGCGGTCGGCGCGGGTCGCGGTGCCCCCGAGTACGACGGCGGCGCGGCGGAACCAGACCAGAGTGTCGGAGACGCCGTAGGCAAGCCCGCGCTTTTCGCGGACTTCCCGGTAGAGCCGCGAGGTGAAACTCCCGCCGCCGAGGATGTGATTGACGATATAGCCGGCCATGAAATCGGGATCGTGGCGGGCAAGTCCGGGACCGCCGAAGGTGACCACCGCCTGCGGCACATCGAGATTGATGACGATGCGGCGGCCCAGCCCGCGCGGGCTGGCATTGGCGACCGGCTTGAGGTCGCCCTTGGCCGGCAGGCCGGCGAAGGCGCGATCGATCAGCGCACCGGCGGTCTTGGCGTCGATGTCGCCGACGATCGAGATGGTCAGCCCGTTGCGTGCGAAGGTGTGGCGCACATAGTCGCGCATGTCGGCGACGGTGATGCGCGGCACGCTTTCGAGTGTACCTTGGCTTTCGCGGCCGTAAGGATGATCCGGGAACGCGGCCTCCCACCAGCGGCGGCTGGCGAGACTGTTGGGATTGGTGCTCTCGCGCCGCAAGATCGCAAGCATCTGCCCGCGCACCCGCTCGACTGCGTCGTCGTCGAAACGCGGCGCGCCGAGCGCGAGATGCAGCAGATCGAAGGCTTCCTCGCGATGCTCGTTAAGCGTGCGCAGCGAGCCATGGAAATAGTCGCGCGCAACGCTGAAGCGGAGCTCGATGGCGTGATCTTCCAGCCGCTCGTGGAAAGTCTTGCCGTCGAGGGTGCCGGCGCCTTCGTCGAGCAGGTCGGCGGCGAGATTGGCAGTGCCGGACTTGTCCGCCTCGTCCTGGGCGGAGCCGCCATGAAAGGCGTAGTTGAGCGCGACCAGCGGCACGGAATGCTCGCGCACCAGCCAGGCCGTGATGCCGGACGGACTGACGATCTTCTCGATCGTCATCGCCGAGGCGGCGGGCGCCCCAGCCAGCAGCGCGAGCGCGGTCAAAGCGGCGGCGGCCAGAAAACGCGTCATGACTTCTTCTCCGCCTGCGGGCTCGCGTCCTTGATCAGATAGCCGGTGACCGAGCGCCGCTTGTCGAGCCAGCGGCGGGCGGCGTCCTGCACGTCCGCGGCGGTGACCTTGCGGATGCGGTCGGGCCAGCGGCGCACGTCGTCGACAGTCGAGCCGGTCATCACGGCGGTGCCGTACCAGCGCGCCATGCTGACCTGGTTGTCCTGCGCATAGACCGCGTCGGCAATCATGCGGGATTTCGAGCGCTCCAGTTCCTCGGCCGACACGCCCTTGGCGACAACGTCGGCCAGCACTGCATCGGCGTCGGCTTCGATCTGCGGCAGCGTGACGCCCGGCTGCGGCGCGGCAAAGACGCCGAATTTCGCCATGTCGAAAGCGGAACTGTCGTACCAAGCGGCGGCGCTGACCGCGACGCGCTTGTCCACCACCAAAGCGCGGTAGAGCCGGCTGTTGGAGCCGCCGCCCAAAATATGCGCGAGCACATCGAGCGCTTCCGATTGTCCCGGCTTGGCGGTATGGGCCGACGGCACCAGATAGTCGCGCTGCATCATCGGCTGTTCGACGCGCGGATCGGCCAGCGTCAGCGAGCGCACCGCCACCGGCGGCGGTTCCTGCGGGCGCTCGCGCGGTTGGATATTGGCGTGACGCGCGACCTTGCCGTAGGTCGCTTCGGCGAATATGAGCACCTCGGCCGGATCGACGTCGCCGGCGACGATCACCACCGCGTCGTTGGGCGCGTAGAAGCGCCGGTAAAAGCCGATGGCGTCGTCGCGCGACAGCTGCTCCATCTCGTGCCGCCAGCCGATCACCGGCTTGCCGTATGGATGGTTGAGGAACAACGCGGCGTCGATCTGCTCGCTTAAGCGCGCGCGCGGATTGTTACCGACACGCTGGTTCTGCTCCTCAAGAATGACCTCGCGCTCGGGCAGCACCACCTGGTCGGTAAGCTGCAGGCCGGTCATGCGGTCGGCCTCGAAGTCCATCACGGTCTTGAGCTGGTCGCTCGGCACCCGCTGGTAAAATGCGGTGTAGTCGTTCGAGGTGAAGGCATTCTCCTGGCCGCCAAAGCGGGCGACAACTTGCGAGAATTGGCCGGCCGGATTTTTCGCCGTCCCCTTGAACATCAAATGTTCGAGGAAGTGCGCCAGTCCCGACTTGCCCGGCGTCTCGTCGGCGGCGCCGACCTTGTACCAGATCATGTGGGTGACCACCGGCGCGCGGTGGTCGGGAATGACGATCAACTCCAGGCCATTCGGCAAGGTGAAGTCGGCAACGGGAACGCCCGTTGTCTCGGCCGACGCCGCGCCCGCAACAAAGGCCGCGGCGATGACCGCGGCTGCGCTCATGAGCGGTCGGACAAGCCTAAATTTCTGCGATGACATGAGGTTAAAATCTGCCGCCGGCGGTTAATCGATTGATCGACTCAGGCCGGCCACATACCTATCCGCGCGGCGCCACATGTATCGGTTCAATCGCCACCCGCCGGGTGATCCATGTAGTAGTCTTTCGACGTCTTGACCTGCGGCGCCGCCTTGCCGACGCCATAGGGCTGGTCCGGCGAGGGCGTCTGATAGCCCGGAGGCGGTTCGGTGAGTGCCGTGCGCGGCGGCTCGGCGACGAAGCTCTTGATTTCCGGCTCGTCTTTCCCGAACATCCGTTTGAAAAAACTAGGCTTGGTATCGAGCTGTGCCGGCGTCAAGGGGCCGCCACTGCCGTTAGCCGACGGCCGATAGCCGTCATCGCCGATACGCTGCGAGCGCGGCTTGGGCCCCGGTGCGATCTGATCCGGCCGCAACGGGCTCTGTTCGGCCTGAAGGGTTGCGTCGGGATTCATGCTGACGTTGCGCCGTTGCGCCGCTTCCAGCTTGCGCCGCTTGACGTCGGGATCGACCGGCCAGGCCGGATTTTTGCTGAGCGCGGCATTGGTACGTTCCGGCGGCGGCAAGTCGTGATTGGGCGGGATCACCAACGGCGGGCGCTCCCCGTACGCGATCCCCGGGCCGTCCTGGCGCAGGCCGAGTTGTTCCATAAAGCCGCGGATGATTCTGGTATCGAGCGGCACGCTTTCCTTGTTGTCGTCGCCATCGGCGGCGCGGGCCGGGGCGGTGGCCGCGAGCAACGTCACGCCGAGCACGCAGCCCAAAGCCGCGCGCGACAGCGTCCGCAGGCTCAATCTGGCCGCCAAGTCTGCTCGCGAATTATCGGTCATACGAACCCTACGCCCTAGCAATTCCAAGGGGATACCGCGTTGTTATTGCCGACCATTGGCCGGGATCAGGGCGCTTTTGGGGCGCGCTCCCCGGCGAGCGAGTCATACAACAGGCCCACCACCCCGGCAACGATGGCGACGTCGGCTAGGTTAAAGACATACCAGTTGAACCGCCAAGTTCCGCTGGACACGTGAAAAAGCACGAAATCGGCAACCCAGCCGTAGGCTAGGCGGTCGATGGCATTGCCCACCGCCCCGCCGATGATCAGGCCCAGCGACAGGGCGGTCAGCCGGTCTTTGCAGCGCGCCAGCCACAGCCAGAGCAGGATCACCGCCAGCGCCTTGAAGCCGAGCAGCTCCCATTGGCCGAGCGCGCCTTGCGTCTGGAATAGGCCGTAGCTGATGCCGGTGTTTCGGGTGAGCACGAAATCGAAGAACGGGCCAAGCCGCAGCGGGTGGTTGGCGAGATCGACCACATTGAGCAGATAAAGCTTGCTCGCCTGATCGACGAGGCAGGCAATCGCCGCGACGACAAGGCCGAAGCGGCTCAAAGGGCCGTAAAACATACTGGCGCGCATTTACTCCGCCGCCTTGCGCATGGTTTCCCACTCGCGCAGCGCCTGGGCGTCGCGCGGCGAAACATCGGGGAATTGGGGATCGGCGCCGATGGTGGTGAGGATTTTCCACGAGCGCGCGCACTTGGTGCCTTCGGCGAGGTTCGGCACCACGGCGACGCCGGTAACGTCCGGCAGACGGAAAGCGTTGGCCGGGCCCTCGCCCTTCACCAACGTCGCCGCCGAAGTGATGCAGACCTCGGCGAGATCAATGCCGATGACGGCCTCGAACAAGTCTTCGTCGGCGACGTGCACGATCGGATGCGCTTCCAGCGACGAGCCGATGCGTTTTTGCGCGCGCTCGATCTCCAGCGCGCCGGTGATGACGCGGCGCAGGTCACGAACTTTCCGCCACTTGTCGGCGAGCTTGTCGTCGCGCCAGGCAGTGGGCACCTCGGGAAACAATTCGAGATGCACCGACTTCGCGGCGTCGCCATAACGCGAAGCCCAGGATTCCTCCGCCGTGAAGCACAGCATGGGCGCGAGCCACACCACCGTACAGCGGAACAGATGATCGAGCACCGTCAGGCAGGCCTTGCGCGTCACCGACGAATAGGGATCGCAATAGAGCGCGTCCTTGCGGATGTCGAAATAGAACGCCGACAGGTCCGCGGTCATGAAGGTCGACAGCGTGGCGAAAATGCGCTTGTAGTCGAAATCGGCGTAAGCCTTGCGCACCAGTTCGTCGAGCTCGGACAGCCGGTGCACCATCAGCCGCTCCAGCTCCGGCATTTGCTCGAGCTTGACGCGCTCGTCCTCGTGGAAATGCGCGAGGTTGCCGAGCATCCAGCGCACAGTGTTGCGCAGCTTGCGGTAGGTGTCGATCGTGGTCTTTAGGATCTCCGGCCCGATGCGCAGGTCGTCGGCGTAGTCCGACGCGCACACCCACATGCGCAGGATGTCGGCGCCCGACTGCTTGATCACGTCCTGCGGCGCGGTGACGTTGCCGGTCGATTTCGACATCTTGCGGCCCTGCTCGTCGAGCACGAAGCCGTGCGTGAGCACCACGTCGAAGGGCGCGCGCCCGCGCGTGCCGCAGCTTTCCAAGAGCGAGGAATGGAACCAGCCGCGGTGCTGGTCGCTGCCCTCGAGATACATGACCGTATCCTTGCCGCCGTCGACCTTGCGCTTGATGCCGGCGAGCGCCGGGAAATGCACCGGATCTTCCAGCACGAAGGCGTGTGTCGAGCCGGAATCGAACCAGACGTCGAGAATGTCGTCGACCTTTTTCCAGCCGTCATTGGCGAGCTTGCCGAGGAAGCGCTCGCGCGCGCCCGGCTTGTACCAGGCATCCGCCCCTTCTGCCTCGAAAGCCTCGACGATACGGACTTCGACCTCGGGGTCTTGCAGAATCTCGACCGAGCCGTCCTGCTTCTCTTTGATGAACACGGCGATCGGCACGCCCCAGGCGCGCTGGCGCGAGATCACCCAGTCGGGGCGCTGCTCGATCATGCCGGTGATGCGGTTCTCGCCGGCTGCGGGCACCCATTTAGTTTCAGAGATTGCATTCAATGCTCGATTGCGAATGGTGTCTGGTATTGGATCACCAGTAAGAAGCCTGACGCCTTCGCGTGACGCGGGAAGTGGTTCAGGAAGCAATCGATCAGTGACCGCCTTGTCCATGGCGATGAACCACTGCGGCGTGTTGCGGAAGATGATCGGCTTCTTCGAGCGCCACGAGTGCGGATACTGATGCTTGAGGCGACCACGCGCGATGATCATCCCGGCTTCGATCAGTGCCTTGATTACCGCCTCGTTGGCGTCGCCTTTCTCGCCTTTGTCGTTGATGACGCGTTTTCCGGTGAAGCCAGGGGCTTGCGAGGTCAGAGCCCCGTTTTCGTCGACGGTGTAGGGAATCGCGGTGTTGATGCCGCGGGCTTCAAGTTGCGCCTTGTTAGCGATCCAGATGTCGAAGTCCTCGCGGCCATGACCGGGCGCGGTGTGAACGAAGCCGGTGCCGGCGTCTTCGGTGACGTGTTCGCCCGCCAGCAAGGGGACTGCAAAGTCGTACTGAAGACTCTTGAGAGGATGACTACAGGTCAACTCGCGAAGAGTTGCTGGTGTCACCTCAGCAATCTGCCTAAAATCAGTAACGCGAGCTTGCCTCATAACTTCCGAAATAAGCTTTACGGCGATTACGAATTTGTCACCGACCTTTGCCCAATTCTCCGCTGGAGCGTCCGTTACTTCAAAGAGCCCGTACTCTATTTTAGGTGAAAATGCGATGGCGCGATTTCCAGGTAGTGTCCAAGGCGTGGTTGTCCAGATCAAAATGCTTGCGTTACGCAGGCCCTCCCAAAGCGCATCGGTTTGTTGCTTCAGTTGAAGCCTTTGCTCCTCGCCTGAGATACTGTAGTCGCGTCGCGTCCCGTCTATCAGCGTCACAAGTGGCGTCCGAGCAACCGGAAACTTCACCCACACTGTGTCGCTGGTGTAATCCTCGTACTCGACCTCGGCCTCGGCGAGCGCCGTCTTCTCCACCACCGACCACATCACCGGCTTCGAGCCGCGATAGAGCGTGCCGTTCGCCGCGAATTTCATCAGCTCGCGCGCGATCTGCGCCTCGGCGAAGAAATCCATCGTCGTATAGGGATGCGCCCAGTCGCCCTCGACGCCGAGCCGTTTGAATTCCTCGCGCTGCACTTCGAGCCAATGCTGCGCATAGGCGCGGCATTCCTGGCGGAAGGCGACCATCGCCGCTGGATCGCCGAAGTTCGGCTTCGGCTTGTTCTTGGAGCGGTAGTTCTCCTCCTCGATCTTCCATTCGATCGGCAGGCCGTGGCAGTCCCAGCCCGGCACGTAGTTCGAATCGTAGCCGAGCATCTGCTGGCTGCGCGTCACCACGTCCTTGAGGATCTTGTTGAGCGCGTGGCCGATATGGATGTTGCCGTTGGCGTAAGGCGGGCCGTCATGCAGGATGAATTTCTCTTTGCCCTTGGCCGCCTTGCGCAGCTGCTTGTAGAGGTCGCCCGCCTCCCAAGCTTTGAGGATTTCCGGCTCGCGCTGCGGCAGGCCGGCGCGCATCGGGAAATCCGTCTGCGGCAGGAACAAGGTCTCGGAATAATCGCGCTTCGGCGTGTTCATGGGGGCTTACTAGCAGGCGGATTCGGCATCGGAAAGGCGCAAAACACAGTCGTTACAGGCTGGCAGCGCTAAATCTCCCCCAATACCGGAAACGCATCGCCGGCGCGCTGGAGGACGTCGCGCGCCTGGGCGGTGTCCGCCGCGATCTGGCGCTTGAGCGCGTCGACCGATTCGAATTTCTGCTCGTGGCGGATCCAGCCGATGAAGGCGACGTCGAGCGTCTGGCCGTAGAGGTCGCCGTTAAAGTCGAACAGGAACACCTCCAAGAGCGGCGCGCCGTCCTCGAACATCGGGCGCGTGCCGAAATTGGCCACGCCGTCGTACACTCGATCCGTTCGTCCCCGCGAAAGCGGGGACCCAGATGAGCCCGCGTGCGTTGATCCTGGATTCCCGCTTTCGCGGGCATGAACGGACTGGGTGACCGCGACGCGCACCGCGTAGATGCCGTGCTTGAGGCCGCAGGACGGATCGAGCTTGAGGTTGGCGGTCGGGAAGCCGAGCTCGCGCCCGCGCTTGGCCCCGTGGATCACTTCGCCGGAGACGAACCAGGGCGCGCCCAAAAGCTCGGTCGCCTCGACCACCTTGCCCTGGCTCAACGCCGTGCGCACCGCGCCCGAGGAGACCGGCCGGCCCTCGTCCTCGAGCGGCGGCACGATGTCGACCGCGAAACCGAGCCGCGCGCCTTGTTCCGCCAAATAGGCCGGCGAGCCGGTGCGCTTGTGGCCGAAATGGAAATCGAAGCCGATCGCCGCCCCGCCGATGCCGAAACGGCCGACCAAAATGCGCTCGATGAAATCTTCCGCCGAAGTGGCGGCGAGTTGCGCGTCGAAATTCATGACGATGGCGCCGTCGAGCCCGCTCGCCGCCAGGAGGCGCAGCTTGTCGCGCGCGCTTGAGAGCTGGAACAGCGTCTCCTGCGGCCGCAAGAAAAGCCGCGGATGCGGCGAAAAGGTCAGTGCCGCGGCGGGGCGGCCAAGCGCCTTGGCGCGTTTGAGCGCGGCGCCGATCACGGAACGGTGACCGCGGTGCACGCCGTCGAAATTGCCGATCGCCACCACGGTGCCGTGCAGCGGACCGATCGCGATGTCCTCGGCGCCGCCGCGGACGGTGTGGAAGCCGTTGGATTTGCTCATCTTCGCGTCATATCACCTGTTCGTGCCCGGTACCGTTAGCGCGCGGTTAATAGACTTTCAAATTAACGGGTTATTCAAAGCCACTTAACCGGTTATTCAAAGCCGCCGGTTACCTTCCGCCCCTTCTGGGGGAACTCTGGGTATGACGCCATGGCTGTCGACACTACGATCCCGATTCTGATCGTCGACGATTACAACACGATGATCCGCATCATACGCAATCTGCTGCGGCAGCTCGGCTTTGAGCATATCGACGAAGCCAACGACGGCTCGGCCGCGCTCGCCAAGATGCGCACGCGTCGTTACGGCCTGGTGATCTCCGACTGGAACATGGAGCCGATGACCGGCTACGACCTGTTGCAGGAAGTGCGCAGCGATCCCGGTCTGGCGCAGACGCCGTTCATCATGGTGACGGCGGAATCGAAGACCGAGAACGTGATCGCGGCCAAGAAGGCGGGCGTGTCGAACTATATCGTCAAGCCGTTCAACGCGCAGACGCTCAAGACCAAGATCGACGCGGTGTTCGGCGAGACGACTTAACCGCGCGCCTCAGGCTCAATCGTCACCACGTCAATTCGCGCATCACCGCCTTTGGCATTTCGCCGGCGGCGGCGAAGGTCGCGCTGAGCGCCTTGCTATCGGGCCGTTCGCGGCCGCCCAATTCCTCGGCGTGGATGCCTGAGGTTACGAACAGGAAATCGACGCCGATGCTGCGCGCGCCTTTGAGGTCGGTGCGCACCGAATCGCCGACCGCCAGCACGCGGCGCGCGGGAACCTTGTGCCCCACCGCCGCTTCCGCCTTGGCCAGCGCCATGTCGTAGATCGGCCGGTAGGGTTTGCCGGCGTAGAGCACCTCGCCGCCCATGGTGGCGTAGAGATCCGCGATGGCGCCGGCGCAATAGACCAGTTTCGGCCCGCGCTCCACCACGACGTCCGGATTGGCGCAGACCATGAACAGCTTGCGCTTGAGCATGAGTTCGAGCCGCACGCGGTAATCGTCCGGCGTCTCGGCTTCGTCGTCGTCGAGCCCGGTGCAGACCACGTAGTCGGCGCTCTCCAGCGGCGCGACGTTGAAGCCTGCGAACATCGAGCGGTCGCGCTCGGGTCCGAGATGGAACAGGCTCTGCCCGGGACGCGCCTCGATCACGGTACGGGTGACGTCGCCGGACGACACGATGGCGTCGCAGATCTCGTGCGGCACATGCAGCTTTTCGAGCTGGCGCGCCACCACCACGCTCGGGCGCGGCGCATTGGTGATCAGGACCACGGCCGCGCCGCGGGCGCGCGCACGCATCAGCGCGTCGCAGGCGTGTGGAAAGGCCGCGAGGCCGTTATGCACCACCCCCCAGACGTCGCACAGCAGCACGTCGTAGTCCGGCGCCAGCGTCGAGAAATGCGGGATGATCGGCGGCAAGACGGTGCTTCAGCCGGTGCCGGTCGCGGCCAGTTCGCTCGACGTCTCGCCGGCGCCCTGTAGGGCCTCCGCCCGCACCGGCCGCGGCGGCGAGAACAAGAAGCCCTGCCCGTAGCGCACGTCGAAGTCGAGCAGATCGACCACCGCGCTTTCGCTTTCGATGCGTTCGGCGACGAGATCGATCCCCGAGCGCGCCAAAAGGTCGGCGAGATCGCCGGGATGGATGTCGCTGTGCGAGGCGGTCCCGGGATTGAGCAGCAGCGTGACCGGCACCTTGAGGAAACGGAACGAACGGTCGGCCAACTCCTTCGGCTCCAGGCGCAGGTCGGTGACGTGATCCAGGGAGAAGCGGAACCCGCGTTCGGCGAGCGCGGCCAGGCCTTCGTGCTCAAGCGGCCCGAACGAGCGATAGGCGCGCTGGGTGAACTCGAAAATCAAGGCGGTGCTGAGCACGCGGTTGGCATCCATGAAATCGAGGAGTTGCCGGAAGTGCACCGAATCGCTCAGCGTCGACGCGCTGACATTGCAGAACAGACCGACGTCGCGGCTCTTGAGTTGCAGGCGGCGTAGCACCTGCACGCAGCGGAACAGCAGCAAGTTGTCGAGCTTCGGCAGCAGGCCGACGCTTTCGGCGATGTCGATGAATTCTCCGGCCGGAAGGACGTCGCCCTCCTCGGTGCGCAGGCGCGACAACGCCTCGTAGTAGCGCACCTTACGCTGCGGCAGCGTGACGATCGGCTGCAGATAGAGATCGATGCGGTTGGCATCGGCCGCCTTGCCGATGAGGTGGACGATGCCTTCGCGGCTCAGACCGCGGAAGCGGCGGGCAGCGACTACGTCGCTTTCGCCCGGCGTCGGCGCGCTTTCAACGACGGGCTCGGCGGCCGGCGGCGGCGAGGCGGGGGCGGCCGGCGCTTCCAAGAGACCCTGCTGCTGCAACGCGACGGCATGGCCGGCAACCGTTTCAGCGATATGGCGCACCAGACCGCCGAGTTCGCCGATTTCGATGGCGATCGGATCGACCGCGGCATGCATCCGGTGCATGGCGCCTTCGACCCGGTTTTCCATGGCGCTGACCCGGCTAGCGGTTTCCGCCACTTGGCGGGCGAGATCGGCCGCGCCGCGCGAAAGATCCGCGATCTGGCCGTCGACGTCGCCGCGGTCGTGCACACGGCCGCGCAGGGCATCGTACAGCATCATGCCGATGAGCGCGGCCAGCGCGACGAGCGCCGAGGTGCCGGCATCGACCTTGAGTCCGATATAGAGCACGGCGCCGAGCGAGCCGGCGATGAGCACCATGCAGACCGCAATAAAGATGGCACTGATACGACGCATGAAGCCAATCCTGGGCCAACCCTTGCGCAATCCACCGGCGGACATGATTCGCGCCGCCGCGTCCCAATGTCCATGACGCCACGGGTCCGCGCAACCGCGAACACCTGCTATGGTAGCGGCAATTCGCCCGTTATTCGCAGGAAACTTGCAGGATGTTGGAGCCTGAGCCGATGCCGGCGGCCCGCCGCGTGCCCCTTCTGGCCTGGATCGCCGCGCGTTCGGGGTGGGCCTTTGCCGCGTTCCTGGCCCTGCATGCCGCGGTATGGACCACGCTACCGACACTGCTTTACCCCAACCTGCCCCTCGACCTGATCGAGGCCCTGGTCTACGGCCGCGAATGGCAGCTCGGCTACGACAAGCTGCCGCCGCTGCCCTGGTGGCTGGTGGAGATCGCATACCTGACCATCGGTCATGACTTTGCCTATTACCTCCTGGCGCAGATCGCAGTTGTGGTGGGATTTGCCTTCGTTTTTCTCACGGCGCGGGCGCTGGTCGGCCCGCTCGGCGCGCTCGCCGCGGTGCTGATCGTCGACGGCCTGCACTACCTCAACTACACCTCCGCCAAGTTCAACCACGACGTGATCCAATTGCCTTTCTGGGCGCTGGCCGGTGTCGCCTTCCACCGCGCGCTGCGCGGCCGCCAGAACGCGGATTGGCTATTGCTCGGCCTCGCCGTCGGCATCTCGCTGTGGGCGAAATATTTCGTCGCGGTGCTGGCTATACCCTTGGCGCTGTTCGTCTTCACCGACCGCGACGCGCGCAAGACCTTGGCCACGCCGGGGCCCTATATCGCGATCGCCGCCGCGCTGATCACCATGGCGCCGCATTTGATCTGGCTGGTGAACAACGATTTCCTGCCCTTCACCTATGCCGAGCACCGCGCGCTGCCGTCGCGCGGACTGATCGATCATGTCTGGCACCCACTGCAATTCGCCATCGGCCAATTGTTCTTTTTGCTGCCGTCGCTGCTGATCGCGGCGCCACTGTGCTTTCCGCGCTCTCGCGCCGGCGAGCCGCCGCTTGCGGCAAGCGCCGATAATTACGACCGCCGCATTGTTACCCTGCTCGCGTTCGGACCGATGGCGACGGTGCTGGCGATGTCGGCGTTGAGCGGACGCGGCACGGTGGCGATGTGGGGCTATCCGCTCTGGCTATTCCTCGGCCTGTGGATCGTGCTCGGCGCCCGCCGCGCGCTCGAGGGCGTGCGGCTGACGCGCCTGCTCGCGATCTGGGGCATCGTGTTCACCTGTTTCGGTCTCGCCTTCGTCGTCAACTACGCGGTGCTGCCGCAATATGATCATCGCTACCGCGCGGTGTTCTTCCCGGGCGCCGATCTCGGCCGCGAGATTTCGGATCGCTATCACGCGGTGACCGGCAAGGCGCCGGCCTATGTGATCGGCAGCATGTGGAACGGCGGCAATGTCGAACATTATGCGCCGAGCCACCCGCGCGTGCTGATCGACGGCAAGCCGGCGCGCGCGCCCTGGATCGATCTCGACGATTTGCGCGCGCGCGGCGCGGTGGTGGTGTGGACCTTCGGCGACACCCACGTCATACCGCCGGAATTCAGAATGATCGCCGCCGGCGCGACGGTGCAGCCGCCGTTCCTGCTCGACGATCTGCGCGGCGGCAACAAGACCCAAGTCGGCTGGGCGATCCTGCTGCCAAAGCCGTCTTATGCCAGCCGGGACTAAGGCGCGGCCGGCTCCGCTTCAGCCTCGATATCGCAGCGCATCGACGAGAAGCCCAAATGCCGGCGTGGCTTGCCGCCGGCTCGGATAATAAAGGTGGTAGCCGATGAATTTTGGACACCAGTCCGCGAGCACGCGGATCAATCGTCCATCCGCGATGGGCGTCCGCACCTGGTCCTCGGGCAGATATGCGAGGCCCAATCCGGCAAGCGCCGCCGCAAGCCTCAAGGCGATGTTGTTGAACACCAGCTGCCCTTCGACCCGGACCTTCATTTCGCGTCCGTTCTTTTCAAACTCCCACGCGTACACGCCACCGTAGGTCGGCAGGCGCAGATTGATGCAGTCGTGGTTCGTGAGATCCTGCGGCCGCTTCGGTCGCGGACGGCCCGCGAAATAGGATGGCACGGCGACAACGGCCATCCGTATGTCGGGCCCGATCCGCACGGCGATCATGTCCTTGGCGATCTGTTCACCGGTACGAACGCCCGCGTCGTAACGCTCCGCAACGATGTCGGTCAGGCCGTAATCCACGATCAGCTCCACCTTGATGGCGGGGTATTTCGGCAAGAACTTCGTCAAGGCGGGCCACAAGACGGCGTCGGCCGCGTGCTCCCCCGCTGTGATGCGGATGTTGCCGGCCGGCTTGCCGCCCATCGCGCGCAGCGATGCCAATTCCGTTTCGATTTCTTCGAGGCGCGGACCGATGGTGCCGAGCAGCCGCTCCCCGGCAGCGGTCGGCGCGACGCTGCGGGTGGTGCGGGTCAATAGCCGGACCCCGAGCCGGGCTTCCAGTTCGCGGATGGTATGGCTTAGCGCCGACTGCGAAATGCCCAGCTTGGCTGCCGCCCGCGTGAAGCTGCGCTCTCGCGCTACCGCAAGAAACGCCGAGAGGTCGTTGAGGTTTTGCCGGGCCATTTATGAACTTTTCTCATAACTCTATGCACTTTTTAGCGCCGAGTCGCAACAGTGGCGAGCCTTAGATTAGGTCCAGCAACGAAGCATTCCGATGTGAAGGAGCAATCCGATGGAGATCAAAAGGAGCGGCTCACAGCCATCCGGCAAAGGCCCGGCCGACTATTTTACCGGCGCGGTTCGCGTCGACCCGCTGTTCGAGGCGCCCGATCCGGCGCGGGTGCGGAGCGCTCACGTCACCTTCGAGCCGGGTGCGCGGACGGCGTGGCATACGCACCCCCTCAGGCAAACGCTGATCGTCACGTCCGACCTCGGCTGGGTGCAGCGCGCGGGCGGCCCTATCGAGGAAATCCGTCCCCGTGACGTCGTGTGGTTTTCGCCCGGCGAGAAGCACTGGCATGGGGCTTCGCCGACCACGGCGATGACTCACATTGCCATTCAGGAAGCGCTGAACGGCAGCCCGGTCGACTGGATGGAAAAGGTCAGCGACACCCAATACCGGGGGTGACGTCCACGAACATCGGAGGGAATAGCCATGAAAAAAGTTGTTGTTGTCATCGGCGCGGGCCAGATCGGTCAGGCGATTGCGCGGCGTGTTGGCGTTGGCAAGCATGTCGTACTGGCCGATATGCGCCCTGAAAACGCGAATGCCGCGGCAGAAGTTTTTCGGAACGCGGGCTTCGAAGTGAGCGTCGCGACCGTCGACGTGTCCTCGCGCAAGGCCGTGCAGGTGCTTGTCGAGAGCGCCACGGGCATCGGCGAAGTCACCGGGCTTATTCATGCGGCGGGCGTATCGCCTTCGCAGGCGACGCCGGCGACGATCCTCAAGGTCGATCTATATGGCACGGCACTCGTGCTGGAAGAGTTTGGCAAAGTGATCGCCGAGGGTGGCGCGGGCGACCACGCCTGTCGAGAAATTGCTTAGCCTTCCATTCCTTCAGCCCGAGCACGTGACGGATTCGCTGGACGCCTATCAGCTTGCGAAGCGCGGGAATTCGCTACGCGTGATGGCCGAGGCGGTCCGCTGGGGCAAGCGCGGGGCGCGCATCAACACGATTAGCCCCGGCATCATCATGACGCCGCTCGCGCGCGACGAGCTGACCGGCCCGCGCGGCGAAGGCTATCGGCGGATGATCGAGCTTTCGGCCGCCGGCCGTGCGGGCACCCCCGACGAAGTGGGAACGGTGGGTACGCTGCTGATGGGCCCGGACGGCGGATTCATCACCGGCAGCGACTTCCTGATGGATGGCGGTGTGACCGCGTCCTACTGGTTCGGCGAACTCGCGCCACACTGAGCGCGCCAATTGAGAATTAAAGAGAGGATCAAAAAGTCATGGCTATGAGGAACAATATCGAAGGCAAAGTCGTCGTCATCACCGGCGCGAGCAGCGGCCTCGGCGAGGCGGCGGCCCTGCTGCTCTCGGCGGAAGGCGCGATCGTCGTTTTGGGTGCGCGGCGCGCCGATCGCATCCAGGCGCTCGCGGGCGAACTAACCAAACGCGGCGGCAAGGCCGCCGCTATTGTCACCGACGTCACGCAGTGCGATCAGGCGCAAAAGCTGGTCGACGCTGCCGTACAGGCTTACGGACGCATCGACGTGATCATCAACAATGCCGGCCTCATGCCGCAATCGCTGCTTGAGAGTCTCAAGATCGACGAATGGAACCGGATGATCGATGTGAACATCAAGGGCGTGCTGTACGGCATTGCCGCAGCGCTGCCTTACATGCAGCGGCAAAAGGCCGGGCATATCATCAACGTCTCATCCGTCGCCGGCCATAAGGTTGGACCTGGTTCCTCGGTCTATGCGGCGACCAAGTATGCCGTACGGGCCCTGTCCGAAGGACTGCGGCAAGAGGTGAAGCCCTACAATATCCGCACAACGGTAATCTCGCCGGGCGCGGTGGCGACGGAGCTGCCGAACACCATCACTGATGCGCCCGTCGGCGAAAGAATCAAGAATTTCTATGCCGACGTCGCCATTCCGGCCAACTCGTTCGCGCGCGCGGTGGTCTTTGCCATGAGCCAGCCTGACGACGTGGACGTGAACGAGATTTTGTTCAGGCCGACGCGGCAGGAGATCTAGAGAGTGCGGTCCATGCGCTCGGCCAGGCCCGATATTGACGCAGCGCAACCTGGCTGCCAGCCGGGACTAGCGGCGGCGCCGATCAAGCCACCTGCTTGATGATCTTGCCGACCTTGTCGAAGATCTCGCCGATCTGGCTTTCGCTGACGATCAGCGGCGGGCTCATGGCCAGCGTGTCGCCGACCGCGCGGAACATGACGTCGTGCTCGAAGAAGCCGAGATCGAGCGCCTCCATGCCGCGTTTGCCGACGCCATCCGGCTTGCTGGCGAGATCGATGCCGACCGTGAGGCCGACCGGGCGAATGTCGAGCACGTTGGGCAGGCCTTTCAGCCCCATCGCGGCCTGCGCCCATACCGGCTCGAGCTTCTTGGCGCGCGCGAACAGATCCTCGTCGCGATAAAGATCGAGCGTGGCCAAGCCCGCCGCGCAAGCGAGCGGATGCGCTGAATAAGTATAGCCGTGGAACAATTCGATGACGTGCTCGGGACCTTTCATGAAGGCGTCGTAGATTCCCTTGCGCACCAGTACGCCGCCCATCGGCACCGAACCCGAGGTGATGCCTTTGGCGAAGGTGATCATGTCCGGCACGACGCCATAGCGCTCGGCGGCAAACGCATAGCCCAGGCGGCCGAAGCCGGTGATGACCTCGTCGAAGATCAAAAGAATTCCATGTTTGTCGCAGATCGCGCGCAGGCGCTGCAGATAGCCCTTGGGCGGCGGCAGCACGCCGGTCGAAGCCGCGACCGGCTCGACGATCACCGCGGCGATGGTGGAGGCGTCGTGCAGCGCCACCAGCCCCTCGAGCGCGTCGGCCAGATGGCCGCCCCATTCCGGCTCGCCGACGGTGAAGGCCTGCTCGGCGCGATTATAGGTCGTCGGTAGATGATCGACGCCGGCGATCAGCGCGCCGAACATCTTGCGGTTGCCGACGATGCCGCCGACCGTGATGCCGCCGAAGCCGACACCGTGATAGCCGCGCTCGCGGCCGATCAGCCGCACGCGCGCGGCGTTGCCGCGCACATTGTGAAACGCGAGCGCGATCTTGAGCGCGGTGTCGACCGCCTCCGAGCCGGAATTGCAGAAGAACACATGGTCGAGATCGCCGGGGGCGAGCGCGGCGACCCGGCTCGCCAGTTCGAAGGCTTTCGGATGGGAAAACTGGAAGGCCGGCGCGTAGTCGAGTTCGGCCGCCTGGGCCTGGATCGCCGCCACGATGGGCGCGCGGTTATGGCCGGCATTGGTGCACCACAGCCCGGCGGAACTGTCGATGACCTTGCGGCCGTCGCTGGTGATGTAATGCATATCCTTGGCGCCGGCGATCATGCGCGGGCGCGCCTTGAAGGCCCGGTTGGCCGTGAACGGCATCCAATAGGGCTCGAGATCGTTGGGGATACCGGGTTTTGCCTGTGTCTGAGCTTGTGCCATGACCTACTATACCGCGTTGCTGAATTGCGCGCCTCTGATATGTAGACCACCAATGTCTGACAAGCCGAAAAAGCCGCAAAAGCTCAAAGCCCGCCTGCCGCGCGGCCTCGCCGACCGCGGCCCGGCCGAAATCGCCGCTACCCACCATATGGTGGAGGCGATCCGCGTCGTGTTCGAGCGCTACGGCTTCGAGCCGGTGGAGACGCCGGCGATCGAATACACCGACGCGCTCGGCAAATTCCTGCCCGACCAGGATCGGCCGAACGAGGGCGTGTTCTCGTTCCAGGACGACGACGAGCAGTGGTTGAGCCTGCGCTACGATCTGACCGCGCCGCTGGCGCGCTACGTGGCGGAGAATTTCCAGAACCTGGCGCTGCCCTATCGCTCGTATCGCTACGGTTATGTGTACCGCAACGAGAAGCCGGGCCCGGGCCGCTTCCGCCAGTTCATGCAGTTCGACGCCGACACCGTGGGCGCGGCGAGCATGGCCGCCGATGCCGAGATGTGCATGCTGGCGGCGGATACGATGGAAGCGCTCGGCATTCCGCGCGGCAGTTATGTGGTGAAGGTTTGGAATCGCAAACTACTAGAGGGTGTATTAGACGCCGCTCAAGTTATCGATGGAACGCAACGGCTCATTGCGCTGAGGTCAATTGATAAACTTGACCGACTTGGGATGCGCGGCGTCCAGCAGTTGCTGGGTCCGGGCCGTAAAGACGAGAGCGGTGACTTTACAAAGGGAGTAGGCCTCTCAAACTCGGCCAATAATTTTATAACGACCAGTTCGTCAACGTCATCTAGTCCATCAATCTTTTCAAGCTATTCGTCTAATGATCTCTTACCTCCAACTGTCATTGATACGATCGAAAAGAGCGAGAAACCTCCGTTCAAGTTTGATGAGTATGAAAAGAAGATCAAATCATACCTTGGTGACAAACCAATTCCTGCAACGACTGAAATTGGACTAAAAGAGTTGCACGAGGTTGACGATCTAGTTGCCGTTTCTGGCTATTCTGATCGCATTAAGATCGATCCCTCCGTTGTCCGCGGCCTCGAATATTACACCGGCCCAGTCTATGAAGTAGAACTTCTCCTCGAAACCAAGGACGACAAAGGCCGCCCGGTGCGCTTCGGCTCGGTCGGCGGCGGCGGACGCTACGATGGACTCGTCTCGCGCTTCCGCGGCGAGCCGGTGCCGGCGACCGGCTTCTCCATCGGCGTCTCGCGTTTGCAGGCGGCGCTGACCGCGCTCGGCAAAGTCGATTCAAAACCACCGGCCGGCCCGGTGCTGATCACGGTGTTTGGCGCCGACAGCGTGCAAGCGAGTCAAAAGCTCGCCGCGGCGCTGCGCAATGCCGGCATCCGCGCAGAGCCTTATCTCGGTAACCCCAAACACGGCATCGGCCAGCAACTCAAATATGCCGACAAGCGCGGCAGCCCTTGCGCGGTGATCCAGGGACCCGACGAAAAAGCCAAGGGCGAAGTGCAAATCCGCGACCTGATCGCCGGCTCATCGCCCAGTGACCTCAAGGATCGCGACGAATACCTGAAGAAACAGGCCGAGGCGCAGTTCGCGGTCAAAGAGACCAAACTGGTCGAAACTGTCGGCAAGCTGCTCGCCCGCCATAAATTAGGCTAGCGGGGCGCGGACTGGCGCGCCGTTTGCGTCGTCATACCGGCCACCCGGTGACCTTATGCGCATCCTGACCGTCCGCCACGCCACCACCTATCGCTACGCACGCCCGGTGACATTCGGCCAACACCGGCTGATGCTGCGGCCGCGCGACAGCCACGACCTGCGCCTCGTCTCCGCCGAGCTCACGCTGTCGCCGCCGGGCAACGTGCGCTGGATGCACGATGTGTTCGGCAATTCGGTCGCGCTGGTCGATTTCCAGTCCGCCGCCGACACGCTCACCATCGTCAGCGCGCTCAAGATCGAACGCTACGGCATCGAAGGCCCGGTGTTCCCGATCGCGCCGGAAGCCGAACTCTATCCCTTCATCTATTCGAGCAGCGACCGCGTCGATCTCGGCCGTCTGCTCGAACAGCATCACCCGGACCCCAACGGTGTGCTGGCGCGCTGGGCCGACGGTTTCGTCACCGCGCGGCCGATGCGCACGCTCGATTTGCTCACCAAGATGAACGCGGCCTTGCAGCCGAACATCGTCTATGCCGAGCGCCACGAGCCGGGCACCCAGGCGCCGTGGGAGACGCTGGAAAAGAAGACCGGCGCCTGCCGCGATTTCGCGATGGTGTTCATCGAGGCCTGCCGCTATCTCGGCTTCGGCGCACGCTTCGTGTCCGGCTATCTCTACGACCCCGCGCTCGACAAAGGCGCCGCCACGCAGGCGACCGCCGCGACGCATGCCTGGGCGGAAGTCTATTTGCCCGGCGCCGGCTGGATCGAATACGACCCGACCGACGTGCTGATCGGCGGCGAAACGCTGATCCGCGTCGCGGTCACGCGCGATCCCTCGCAGGGCATCCCGATCTCGGGCAGCTACACCGGCCAGGCCGCGGATTTTCTCGGCATGAACGTCGAAGTGACGGTTACGTCGCAGGGGTGAGCCCGAGGCCGTTCGTCCCCGCGCAAGCGGGGACCCAGGGCGAAACACTACGCGCTATTTTGCGGCCCTAGATCCCCGCTTGCGCGGGAATGAACGGATGATTGCTACCGCGGCGGCGGCACTATGCCGCGCGGCGGAATGCCCTTTTGAATGTCGATGACGTTCATGGTCGTGCCGTTGCTCATGATGACGTCGCCCGGCCGCTGGCCGGCGGCGCAGGCGCCGATCCATTGGGCCGCGATCTTCATGTGCGTCTCGCCGCCCGGCGCCACGCCGGGGATCGGACGCCCGCCCTCGCGCGTCGAGGTCACCTCGACGGTATAGGCGCTATTGAAGTCGCCGTTCACCACCGCATGCGAGGTGGTGGTGACGCCGCCGAACGCGCAGACCGAGTTGATGACGATCGCGTTGCTGCTGCGGCTGAAGTCCTGCTTCTGGCAGTTTTTCTCGGTGGAGCCGCCGAAATTATAGGTCATCAATTTGTCGGACGAAGCGTCGGTGCATTGCTTCATCGTCTGCATCGCCAGTCTGCTGTGGCCCTGGAATTCCATCTTGATCTCCCACAGGCCGGCCTTGCGCGTCGGCAAATCGAGCGCGAAGGCGGGCGTGGCGGCCGTCAGAGCGGCGGCAAGCAAGATCAGTCGGCGTGGCATCGCGGCGTCTCCATGGCAGTCCACCCGCCCAAATGTTAACACGGGATCGGCACCGGGAAACGGTCCGGGCGCATGCGGCAGGCCGAAATTCGGCCGCCTTTCGGCGCGTACAAAATTCATTAACGACGCCGAAGAGTTGCCCAAGGCCGTTAAGTCCAAAAGGCGAACATCGTCGAATCCTTAAAACTATCGTGCTAAATGGCCGCCGCGAGGCTTGCAGGACGACGATGCAGATGAGCGTGAGCACCGAGGCGAAAGGACCCGACACGCGGGCGGAGGCGCTGGTCGCTTCCTACGAGCGTGCCGGCTACGCCCGTATTGCGCCCGCCATCCTGCAGCCGGCCGAGCCGTTCCTCGACCTCTCGGGCGAGGACATCCGCAAGCGCATGTATCTGACGATCGCCCCCGGCGGCGGCGAATTCTGTCTGCGCCCCGACCTCACCATTCCGGTGTCGCGCGACTATCTGGCCTCGCCTTTGGCCGGCAAGCCGGCGGGCTATTGCTATCTCGGGCCGGTGTTCCGTCACCGCAGCGACGCGCCGGCTGAATTCCTGCAAGCCGGCATTGAGAGCTTCGGCCACCCCGACAAGGCGGCGGCCGACGCCGAAATGCTGACGCTCGGGCTCGAAGCCACCGCGCACTACGGCCTCGCCTCGCCCGACATCCAGATCGGCGACGTCGCGCTGTTCGCCGGGCTGATCGCCGGGCTCGATCTGCCGCCGGCGTGGAAGCGGCGGCTGCTCAAGGATTTCAACCGCAAGAGTAATCTGGCACAGGACCTCGACCGGCTGGTGCTCGGCGGCAACAATTCGCGGCCCGAATATCAGGGCGTGCTGGCGGCGCTCGCCGGCTCCGATCCGCACGGCGCGCACGCGCTGGTCACCGATCTGTTGTCGATCGCCGGCATCAATGCGGTCGGCGGCCGCTCGGTCGCCGACATCGCGGAACGCTTTCTCGAGCAGTCGGCGCTCGGCGCCAGCGCTAAGCTGCCGCGCGACGTGCGGGCGCTGATCGAGCGTTTCCTCGCCATCGCCGGCGATCCCGACGAGGCCGCGGCGGCGCTGCGCGCGCTCGCCGGCGAAGCCAACATGACGCCAACGCTGGCGCCGGCGATCGACCTGTTCGAAACCCGCACCGGTTTTTTGGCGGCGCGCGGCATCGACTTGAAGCGCATACGCTTCTCCACCGCCTTCGGGCGCGGCTTCGACTACTACACCGGCTTCGTCTTCGAACTGACCGACCCCAAGCGCACTGGCGACCCGCTGGTTGCCGGCGGCCGCTATGACGGGCTGTTCACCCGGCTCGGTTCGCCTGAGCCGATTCCCGCGGTCGGCTTTGCGGCGTGGATCGAGCGGCTGGCGGTTTACGGAGGCGCGGCATGAGCGCGCCTCTGGTGCTGGCCGTGCCGGCCAAAGGCCGGCTTCAGGAAAACGCCGAAGCTTTCTTCGCGCGCTCGGGTCTCAATCTGATCAAGCCGCGCGGCGCGCGCGACTATCGTGGCGCCATCGCCGGGCTCGACGGCGTCGAGGTGGCTTATCTCTCCGCTTCCGAAATCACCACGCAGCTTGCCGCAGGCAGCGTGCATTTTGGCGTTACCGGCGAAGATTTGGTGCGCGAGATGATCCCCGACGCCGACAGCAAAGTGGTGCTGATCGAAGGGCTCGGCTTCGGCTTTGCCACCGTGGTGGTGGCGGTGCCGCAAGCCTGGATCGACGTACGCACCATGGCCGACATCGACGACGTCGGCACCTCGTTCCGCCACGCGCACGGCCGCAAGATGCGGGTGGCGACCAAATACATCAATCTCACGCGCGAGTACTTTTCCGCGCACGGCATCGTCGATTACCGTATCGTCGAGAGCGCGGGCGCGACCGAGGGCGCGCCGGCCGCCGGCACCGCCGAGCTGATCGTCGACATCACCACGACCGGCGCGACGCTCGCCGCCAATGGGCTGAAAATTATCGAGGACGGCGTCATCCTGCGCTCGCAGGCGAACCTAGTCGCCGCACGCGGCGCCCAATGGGGCAACAGCGAGCGCGAGACCGCGCGCGTGATCCTCGATCGCGTCGCGGCGCAGCAGCGCGCCCGCGCCTTCCGCGAAGTGCGCGCGCGCTTTGCCGCCTGCGATGCCAAGCTGGTCGAAAGCGCCAAGCAAAAATTCGGCGTCGAAACACCGTTCGGCGGGCCGACCTCTTCGGGCATGCTGACGCTGCACTGCCCGCCGACACAAGTCTACGCGCTCACCAGTTACTTGCGCGAAAACGGCGCGGAGGCGGTGGCGGTGGCCGATCTTGATTACGTGTTCTCGCGCGACAACCCGCTTTACGCCAAGCTCGAAGCGGGGCTATAGCGCGGCCATCCGGCCGATTTCACCCACTCAAATAATACGCGCGGTTTACTTGCACCGCGACAACCCCCTATCATCGGCGCCAAACAAAATTTGGGAGGATACGTGTACGTCACCACCGGCAAGCGTCTCACCATGGACGGCGCCAAGAAAATGATGGCGACCGCGGTCGACCAGGCCAAGCAAGCGGGCATCGCGGTGTCGATCGCCATCACCGACGCGGGCGGCCATCTCATTCTGTTCGAGCGCATGGAAGGCGGCCGCTTCCACTCGGTGCATTCCTCGACGGTCAAGGCGGTTTGCGCGGCGTCGAACAAGCGCATGACCTCGGCGCGCGGCGCGCAGGCGCAGGAACTCGACACGTCGCACGCGCTCGGCCTCGCGCTCGCCGCGGGTCCTGAGCGCTGGACCGCGATGGAAGGCGGCTGCCCGGTCATCGCCGACGGCGAGTGCATCGGCGGCATCGGCGTCGCCGGCGGCGACTGGGCGACCGACGAGCGCATCGCGCAAGCCGCAGTCGAAGCGATCGGCGCGAGCTGGAAGTAGAGCCATGACCGAACCGGTACGCGTCGCCTGCATCGGCATGGGGTGGTGGTCGGACGTCCTGGCCGACGCCGTCACGCGCTCGAGCAAGCTCAAGATCGTCGCCTGTTTCTCGCGCTCGGAAGACAAGCGAAAAGCCTTCGCCAAGAAGTACGGCTGCCAGGCGGCGCCGAGCTACGAGGCCATTCTCAAGGACTCGGGCGTCGAGGCCATCATCAACACGACGCCGAACGATGTGCATCTCGAAACCACGCGGCAGGCGGCGCAAGCCGGCAAGCATGTCTTCCTCGACAAGCCGATCGCCAATTCGGTCAACGACGGCCGCAAGATCACCGAGGTCTGCCTGCAGGCCGGCGTCGTCCTCGGGCTCGGCTATCAGCGCCGACGCGAGAACCATTTTCGCTGGGTCAAAAAACAGATCGAGGCCGGCGTATTCGGCAAGATGGTCAACGCCGAGGCCAATATCAGCCGCGACCGGCTTGGCCAGTTCGATCTCACCTCATGGCGCTACACCGCCGCTGGGATGCCGGGCGGCGTGATGCTGCAGATCGGCGTGCATTATGCCGACGTGCTCGACTATCTCATCGGGCCGATCAAGGCGGTGAGCGGGCAATTCGCGCAACTGGTGCTGCCGGGCGACAATCCGGACGTCGCCAGCCTGGTGTTCGAGCACGACAACGGCGCGCTGTCGACGCTCAACGCCAGCTACGCCTCGGCGTCCGAATATTACCTGATGAACATCTACGGCAAGGCGGCGACCGCCTATTACGACCTGCACCACGGCCTGAGCTGGCTCAAGCAGGGCGAGAAGAAACCGGTCGCCGTGCCGTGCGAGAAGAACGACACCTTCGTCGAGGAGTTGGAGGAATTCGCAGCCGCCGTGCGCGGCGGGCCGCCGCCGGAAGTCGGCGGCGACTACGCGACCAAATCGCTCGCGGTCATCCGCGCCGGCATCGCCTCGGCGCGCGAAGGCCGCCGCATCGAAGTGGCGGAGATCCTGGCAAAGGATTGAAAGCAAAATCGGGCGACCATTTACTTTGTCATTCTGGGATAGCGCGAAGCGCCAGACCCGGAATCCAGATGCAAGCTCGGCATTTGGTTCTGGACTCCGGGTTCGCGGGCTAAAAGCCCGCGCCCCGGAATGACAAAAAATTCGTATTACTTCGGCGCCGGCATCGCCGCCTTCAGGATCGGGTGCCATTTCGCAATATCGGCCTTGAGCACCGCGGCAAGATGCACCGGTCCGCGCTCAGCCTTGGCCGGAATGGCGCCACCGAGATCGACCAGGCGCTTGGCCACCGCCGGATCGTCGAGCGCCTGGTCGAGCGCGGCGGCGAGCTTGGCGATGATGTCCTTCGGCGTGCCTTTCGGCGCGTACATCGCGCTCCAGATGCTGAGCGTGTAATCGGGGATGCCGGCCTGCTTGGCCGAGGGCACGCCCCGCAGCGCCGGCGACGGTGCGTCACCCGACACCACATAGGCCTTGATCGATTTGCCCTTCACCGCCGGCGCGACGCTGACCACCTGGTCGCAATAGAAATCGACGTGACCGCCGATCAGGTCGGCAAGCGCCGGGCCGGTGCCGCGATAGGGGATAAGTTTCGGCTTGAGGCCGAGCTCCGAGGTCAGCAGCAGGCAGGCCATGTGCGAGGACGAGCCGACGCCGCCATGCGCCTGCTTCACGGCGTCGCCATGCTCCTTCAAGTAGGCGATGAATTCCTTGAGGTCCTTGGCCGGAAAATCCTTGCGCGCCACCACCGCGACCGGTGCATTGGCGGTGAGCCCGATCGGCTCGAAATCCTTGACCGCGTCGTAGCGGACGCTGGGCGTGAGCACGGGGGCTGCGACATGCGAGCCCATGCCGGCGGCGAGCAGCGTGTAGCCGTCGGGTGTCGCCGCGGCGACGCGCGCGGTGCCGATGGTGCCGCCGGCGCCGCCGACGTTTTCGATAATGACCGTCTGATTGAGCTGCCGGCTCATGCCGTCGCCGATGATGCGCGCCACCACGTCGCTTGGGCCCCCCGGCGGGAACGGCACGACCAGCGTGATCGTGCGCGACGGGTAATCGTCGGCGCGAGCCCCGACAGCGACACACGCAAGCCCCGCACACACTGCAAGCGCCAGCGCCCATTGAGAGCGTTTCATCTCCACCTCCCTTAGTCTGCGGTCCTTTTCGGCTCTGCGGCCGTCTATTCGACCTTGATATGGGCCGCCTTGATCAGCGGCCACCACTTTTCGATCTCCGCTTTCTGATAGGCGCCGAGCGCTTCCGGCGTCTGCTGCTCGACCGGCGGGATCTCCTGGCCGAGATCGAGAAACCGCTTCCGCGTCGCCGGATCGGCGAACGCGGCGCGCACCGCGGCGGCGAGCTTGGCGATGATCGGCTTCGGCGTGTCCTTCGGCACCCACAGGCCATGCCAGACCGAAATGTAAAAGCCCGGCATGCCGGCTTCATCGACGGTCGGAATGTCCGGCGCGACGGCGAGCCTCGTCTTGGACGTCACCGCGAAAGCCTTGATCAGCTTGTTGCGGACCTGCGGCAGCGAGTTCGACGACTGATCGATCATGATCTGGATCTGGCCCGAGATCAGATCTTGCATCGCCGGCCCGGTGCCCCTGTAAGGCACGAACAGGAAACTGGTGTGGCTGAAATTCTGGAAGTAGATGCCGCCGATATGCGAAGCGCTGCCCGCGCCGGCCGTGCCCGCGGACACCTTGTCGGGGTTCGATTTGATCCATTCGACCAGCGACTTCAAATCGGTCGCCGGCACTTTCGGATTGGCGACGATCAGTTGCGGGTTGCTGACGAGCAGCGACACCGGCGCAAGATCGGTCAGCAAATCGTACGGCAGCTTGTAGATGGCGCCGTTGACGACGTGCGTGCTCCAGTGCCCGATGCTGAGCGTGTAGCCGTCGGGCGCGGAACGCGCGACGCGGCCGACCGCGATGCTTCCGGCGGCGCCGGTCACGTTCTCGATCAAGACCGGCTGGCCGAGCGAGACCCGCATGCCCTCCGCCAGGATACGCGCCACAACGTCGGTCGGCCCGCCGGCCGCAAACGGCACGACCATGGTGATCGGGCGTGACGGGTAGTCCTGCGCGGCGGCCGACGTGACGATCGTCAGCGCCGCCGCGGCGGCCACGAGCAGTTTTTTCATGCGTCCTCCCCGGCGGAGTCTTTTTGCGCCCCGTGGGAGCATCCCCTCACAGCGACGCGAAATCAATCGGTTTATGGCGGTCGAGCTTGCGCTCGATCTTGGGCAACGGATATTTCAGCCCGCTGGCGCAGTTGAACAGAACAACCTGGTCGCTTTTCTTGACGCGGCCATCGGCCAGGCTTTGCTTGTAGGCGGCATAGGTCGCCGCGCCCTCCGGGCACAATAGCTGCCCCTCCTCGCGCGCCATTTCCTCGAGCCCGACGGTGATCGCCGGATCCTCGACTGCGATGGCGAAGCCGCCGCTTTCGCGCACGGCGCGCAGGATGAGAAAGTCGCCGATCGCCTGCGGCACGCGAATCCCTGAGGCGATGGTGTGCGCGTTCTCCCAGCGCGGCGCGTGTTCAACGCCGGCCTCGAAGGCTTTCACCATCGGCGCGCAACCGGCCGCCTGCACCGCCACCATGCGCGGGCGCTTTGATCCGATGAAGCCAATCGCTTCCAATTCGGCGAAGGCCTTCCACATGCCGATAAGACCGGTACCGCCGCCGGTCGGATAGAAGATCACGTCTGGCACGGTCCAATCGAGCTGCTCGACCAATTCCAGGCCCATCGTCTTCTTGCCTTCGATCCGGTACGGCTCTTTCAGCGTCGAGGTGTCGAACCAGCCGATTTTCGCTTTGCCTTCGCCGACGATCTTGCCGCAGTCGTCGATCAGGCCGTTGACGCGGTAGACGGTCGCGCCCTGCAGCGCGATCTCGCTGACGTTCACCTCCGGCGTATCCTCCGGACAGAAGATCGTGGTCTTGATGCCGGCATGCGAGGCGTAGGCCGCGAGCGCGGCGCCGGCGTTTCCATTCGTCGGCATTGCCATGTGCTTGATGCCGAGCGCTTTGGCCATCGACACCGCCATGACGAGACCGCGCGCCTTGAACGAGCCGGTCGGCAGGCGGCCCTCGTCCTTCACCAGGATTTCGCCGCCGCCGAGCTTGGCTGAGAGCTTGGGCATGCGGATCAACGGCGTGATGGCTTCACCTAGGCTGACGATATTCGCCGGATCGCGCACCGGCAGCAATTCGCGATAGCGCCAAAGATCGGGCGCGCGGCCGCTAAGCTTCTCCTTGCTCAGCGCCTGGGCGACACCGGCGAGATCGTAGCGCACCAAGAGCGGCTTGCCCGCGCGCGAAAGATTGTGGACCTGATCGGCCTCGTGCCGTTCGCCGGTCATGGCGCATTCGAGATGGGTGACGAAACTCGGCCATTGTGCCGTCAGATTGCTGTCGTGTTGCATTGACACTCCGACTTAACTTCTGCGGCGCGGGTTGCGCGCGCGGAATACCACGAAATGGGAGAGCGAGAAATTGACTCCGAAGCTGACCACGATCGCCGCCACTTTGGCGGCCCAGGCCGGCACGTGCAACAGCTCGACCAGACACCAGACCGTGACCGTATTGGCCAGGAATCCGGCGACCTGCGACAGCGCGAAATTGAAGTAGCTTCGCACACTGAGCTTGCGGCCAGATTCGTGGGCAAAAGTGATGGTCGAATTCAGGATATACGAGCCGGTGACGGCGACAAACCAGGCCATGGCATTGGCGGCGACGATCGGCAAAGCGAGATAATAATAGCCGAACGAAAACACGCTGAAATCGACGACCGAGTTGACAAGGCCGACCAGGGCGAAGCTGATCGCCTTGAGGGCGACTGGGCGCTCGTGCCAGGCCACGGTCAAACGGTCGAGGAAGTTTCGCAAAGACGCAGGTATCATGGACGGTTCATAGCATTTTGAGGCGGGCGCGACAGGCCGCGTTGCATACGCTATAGATCGCCCCGAAACGATTAGGTCAACGGACAAATGCCGGCGAAATCGAGTAAATCCAGCGCCACGGCAACGCGATCGGCCGCCGGGTCCGGCCTATCGATCGTCGTGCCGGTCTTCAACGAGGCCAAGGGCCTCGCCGCCTTGCACGAACGCATCGCCGGTGTGGCGCGCGCGCTCAAGGCCAAGCGCGGCCTGCGCACCGAAGTCATCTATGTCGACGACGGCAGCACCGACTCCACCAACCAGATCGCCCATTCGCTCGTCGCCGATCCATTCGACGTGCAGGTGGTCACGCTGTCGCGCAATTTCGGCAAGGAAGCCGCCCTGCTCGCCGGTCTCGATCACGCCCAGCTCGGCGCGGTGCTGTTCATGGACGGCGACGGCCAGCATCCGCCCGATATAATCGACACGCTGGTCGCGCGCTGGCTCGATGAAGGCTACGACGTCGTCTATACCGCCAAGGCGAACCGCGAGAACGAACCCTGGCTGCGCCGGGCCAGCGTGCATTGGTTCTACGCGCTGATCAATTTTGGCGCGCGGCAGAAGATCCCCGAGGACGCCGGCGATTTCCGTCTGCTGTCGGCGCGCGCGGCGGCGGCGCTGCGCCAGATGCCCGAGCGCAGCCGCTTCTTTAAGGGACTGTCGAGCTGGATCGGATTCAAGCAAGCGCGCGTCGATTACGAGCCGGCCAAACGCGCGCACGGCATGACGACGTGGAGCGTGTGGACGCTGATCGGCCTGTCGATCGAGGGGCTGACCTCCTTCACGGTGGCGCCGCTGCGCGTCGCCAGCGTGCTCGGCCTGCTGCTGGCGGTGACCGCGCTGTTCTTCGGCGGCTGGATCCTGTTGCAGACACTGCTGTTCGGCCAGGACGTGCCGGGCTATCCCTCGCTGGTGGTCGGTCTGATGGTGATCGGCGGCGTGCAACTGATCATGATTGGCGTGCTCGGCGAATATATCGGCAAGCTCTTGTCCGAAATCAAAGCGCGGCCGGTCTATTTCGTCGCCGAACATAGCGTGAAGAGCGCGGGCGATTCCGCCAAAGAACCCGCGAAGCCGCAGCCGGCGGCCTCGCGTGCGGCGGAGTAAGCGGAACGTGCCCACGGCCGGCCGCCGGATCTGGCTGTGCGCGGACGACTACGGCATCTCCCGTTCGGTCAACGCCGCCATCCGCGAATTGATCCTGCGCGAGCGCATCAACGCAACCTCGGTGATGACGGCGGCGCCGCATGTCGGCGCCGACGAGGCGGACGCGCTCGACGAGCTCAGCTCCGGCAAGATACGCGCCGCGCTCGGCCTGCACGTTACCTTGACCGGACCGTTCAAGCCGCTGAGCGAAGGCTTCAAGCCGCTGAGCCACGGCCATTTCCTGCCGCTGGCGAAAATGATGCGCGCGGCGCTGACGCGCCGGCTCGATCCCGCGCGGCTCACGATCGAAATCGCCACGCAAGTGGAAGCCTTTGTCATGGCCTTCGGCCGGCCGCCCGACTTCATCGACGGCCACCAGCACGTGCACCTGTTTCCGCAGGTGCGCGATGCCGTGCTCAAGGTGGCAGCGCTTGCCGCGCCCGATGCCTGGATCAGGCAATGCGGCCGCCCGCGGTCGGCGGGCCGGCGCACTAGCCGCAAGGAATTGGTGCTCGACGTGTTGAGCTTGGGCTTTCGCCGCAAGGCGCGGCAGCTTGGCGTCGCCACCAATCCGGCCTTTGCTGGCGCCTATGATTTCGACGACGCGCCCGACTTCGCCGCAGTCTTCCCGCGATTCTTGGCCGGGCTGCCGGACGGCGGGCTGATCATGTGCCATCCCGGTTTCGTCGATGCCGAGCTGCAGCGGCTCGATTCGCTCACCCACCAGCGCGAGCGGGAATTCGCTTATTTCAATTCGGACGAATTTCCGCGCGCGCTCAGTGAGCATGGCGTCGCACTGGCGACGCCGAAGAGCGCCTAAAGCACGACGACCTTGGTGCCGACCTTCACGCGACCATAGAGATCGATCACATCGGCGTTGCGCAGGCGGATGCAGCCGGACGAAACGTTGTGGCCGATGGTCCAGGGCTCGTTCGAGCCGTGGATGCGGTAGAGCGTCGAGCCGAGATACATCGCGCGCGCGCCAAGCGGATTGTTCGGGCCGCCGGCCATGAAATGCGGCAGGCCGGGCTGGCGCTCGAGCATTTCCTCCGGCGGTGTCCAATCGGGCCATTCCTTCTTCGCCGAGATGGTGTGCATGCCCGCCCAGGTGAACCCGGGGCGGCCAACGCCGACGCCGTAACGCATCGCCTTGCCGCCGGCCTCGACCAGATAAAGAAACTTGTTCGGCGTATCGATGACGATGGTGCCGGGCGCTTCCTTGCCGCGATACTCGACCTCCTGGCGCTCATAGCGCGGATCCATCTGACCGTCGCCGTATTGCTCGGCCTGCGGCACAGCCGCCGGCGCGTTCGCGTAGGCGCGGTTTGGCTGTGGCTCAGCGTAGCGCGGCTCGCCCGTGCCGCCTCCGAACAAGAATTCGATCAAACCGCCACCCATGCCGGAGCGCGCCTGCGGCGTTTGCGCAGCCACAAGGATCGGCCGTTCATTCGGCACGACGTCGGCGTCGGGCGCAAGCGACTGCGCCCAGGCGGACGTACCGAAGGAGATAACGAGGATGACGGCTGGAAAAATGGAACGCTGCATCGACGTACGCTCGCACTCAATTCGTCGGACCGGACACACTACAGACTGAAAGCGCCACCGAATGGTAAACAGAACCTGCCGCGAGCCCGGTTATGGTGAATGCGCGCGCGCTTCGTCGCATTAGAGTTTATTTTGCGTAAATGGCGACGCATCATGGTAAACGCCGGGTGTTTATTCTAGCCATGGCACACGCAGCCTCGCCGAAACCCACCGTTAATCGCCGTTCTGATAGAAACCAGAACTAGGGGTTGCGAGGGAATGTCTCGTGCAGCGTAAGGTTTTTCGCATCGAGCGGATGGTCGGTGGCAACCTGGCCGCGCGGGCCGCGGGCGCGCAAGCACGGGATAAGATCGTAGACCCCAAAACCGCGCCGGCGCGTTTCGGGCGGCCCGATGTGGCCGACGGCACGGTGCAATCGCTCGAGCGCGAACTCGCCCAGCTCAACGACGCCGTCGCCCATACCATGCGCGAACTTGCCGCCCTCATCGGCGACAACCACGAGCGTCACATGACACGCGCCGCCGGCAAGCTCGGCGGCGCGATTGAAGCTATGGAGCAGGCCACTGAGAATATCCTGAAATCCTCCGAGGTGATCGAAGACAGCGCCAAGGCGCTCGCCGCGGCCATGAAGACCGACTACGAACGCAGCTTGGCGCAGGAGATTCAGGACCACGTGGTGAAAATCTACGAAGCCTGCAATTTCCAGGATCTCAGCGGTCAGCGCATCGGCAACGTGATCGAGACCTTGACCACGATCGAGGACCGGGTCGAGGGCATGCTCGACCGCCACCAAGGCCGACCCGGCGACTGGCACGCCGCCAAGCCGGACTGCAGCCAGACTTTGCTCAACGGCCCCCGGATCGACGGCGATTCCGGCCACACCAGCCAGCAAGATATCGACATCTTATTCGACTAGTGCGGCCGTTTGATCAGGATAAAGCAGGCGAGCGCTGCCGCCGCGAAGCCAGCGGCGAGTGCCAGCGCTGCCGGATCAGATGCGCGATCCACCACGAAGGCCATCACCAGGGGCGCCGCCGCCTGCACCAGCAGGAATGGACCCGCGAGCCGGCCCATCAGCCGCCCATAACCGGAGGCGCCGAACAGCGTCAGTGGCACCGCGCCGCGCGTGATGGTGACCAAGCCATTGGCGCCACCGAACATCAGCGCGAAGGCCGCGGCCACCGGCACCGATATGCCGAGCAGCGCCAGCATCGTGAAGGCGCAAAGCAGCACCGACAGCGCGAAACGCGCCACCCACAGCGGATGCAGATTGCGGCCGAAGGTGAATTCGATCAACCGCGCGCCGACCTGTGCCGGCCCGAACAACGCGCCGATCCAGACCACCGTTCCGGCATCGATGCCGGAGCGCGCGAAGATCGCCAGCAGGTGCGCGGACAGCCCGGAGGGCACGAAGGCGTAAGTCGCGAAGGCCGTCGCCACTAGGATGAAGGGCAAACCATAGGCCGGCAGCACGACCGGCGGTGGCGGTGCATCGCCGCGCGGCATAGCGCCCGTCTCGAAGCGCATGCGCGGCAGCGCCAGAGCGTGCAGCGGCGCGGATATGCAGGCGAGCAGCGCAGCATAGACCAGATAGGTCCCGCGCCAGCCAACGGCATCGAGCAGGAAATGTGTCGTCGGCCAGCTCACGGTCGAGGCGAAGCCTCCGGCGAGCGTCAATGCGGTAATCGGCGAGCGCGCGCCGCTGCCGAAGATGCGGCCGAGCGTTGCGAAAGCGGAGTCGTACAGATTCGCCGCCATGGCGACGCCGAGCACTACCCAGACGGCGAGATAGCTCGCGCGGTTGGCGGTGTGGGTGATGAGGACCAAGCCCAGCGCGCCGACCAGCGAGCCGATGGTCATTACCACGTGGCCGCCGAAGCGGTCGATTCCACGGCCGACATAGGGTACGGAGAGGCCGGCCGCCAACAATCCGACCGAGAAGCCGCCCATGGCGAAGGACATCGACCAGCCGCGTTCGGCTGCGATCAGCGGCACGATCAGCACCGGCGTGTAGAAGATCGTGCCCCAGGACAATATCTGGGTGACGCCGAGCACCGGCACGGCGCGCCATGGGCCGTCGATGAAATCGCGGGGAGCGGGCATAGCCCGTCAGTCTCTACAGCATCATCGATACGAGTCGAAATGCTCGCCTTGACGGCTGTGGGCTCCCTCTTCCCGCTTGCGGCGAGAGGTGCAGCGAACCGTCATCGCGCCGGGGGAGGCGCGTTCTGGATCGGTGGCTGGACCGGCTTAGGCGCGGCTTTCGGCTTGGGCTTTGGCTTGCCTTTCGGTTTGGCCGGATGTTTGGCGCCTTCCGGTCCACAGCGGGCATAGACCATGGTGCCGTAGCGGCCCTGCACCTCGGGATCCATCCAACGCAGGATCAATATGCGGCCGTCGAACGACACCACCTCGCGATCCTGCGCGCCGGCCGGCGGATCGCCCTCGGGGCCGATATAGGTCTTGCCGCCCGGCGCGCCTTTCAGGCGCAACTCCTCGGGCTTGGCCTGATCGGCGAGATGCATCATCACCCCGCCGGTGGGGCCGAGCGTGATGACATAGGGCTGCTTGCATTGATTGGCCGCCGCCGCCTCGATGCGGGTGCGGTCCTCTTCCTTGTGATAGGCGGCGAGGCCCCAGCGCCCGACGATATCCTGCGGCGGGAAAGCCGGCGGCAACAACGGCACCGCCGCGGGCTGCGGTGGTGGCTGCTCCTGCGAGGGGCCGAAGATCGACGGCATTTGCGGCCCGCCGGTCGAGCAGGCGCCGAGCGCAAGCGCCAGCAGCGCCAGGACCAGTACTGTCGATCGGGGCAGTCGATGGGGATGGCTCATTCGGACTCCTACGCGTCGCGAGGGGACTTTGCTGGGCATTAGCCGGCAGTGCAAGCAGGTTCCGGCCGATCTGCTATAAAGGGCCGTCCCATTGCGGCGGTTCCACGCCGACGGAGCCCCTGCTTGCGGCACTCGACCGACAGCGAGCCTGAGCAGGTTGAGCCGGCCGTGTTAACGCCAGCGCACAAGCCTGCTTGACACTATCGCGCTAACCCCATATCTCCCGGGCAGCATTTTAGCACTCTCTGTTAACGAGTGCTAAGTGCTTAGAAAATATAAACTTTTTGGTAAACGCACGCGCACAAGCGCCGACGAGGAAGCCATGGCCAAGACCAAGTTTCGTCCCTTGCACGATCGTATCGTCGTGCGCCGCATCACCGCCGAAGAGAAGACCAAGGGCGGCATCATCATTCCCGATACCGCCCAGGAAAAGCCCTCGCAGGGCGAGGTCATCGCCGTCGGCCCCGGCGGCCGCGACGAGGCGGGCAAGCTGATCCCGATCGATCTGAAGACCGGCGACAAGGTGCTGTTCGGCAAGTGGTCGGGCACCGAGGTCAAGCTCGACGGCGAGGAACTCCTGATCATGAAAGAGTCCGACATCATGGGCGTGATCGCCTGATCCCCGCATTAGAAACCATTGGAGTGGACTGAAATGGCTGCCAAGGAAGTCAAATTCGCTGTCGACGCGCGCGACCGCATGCTGCGCGGCGTCGAGATCCTCGCCGACGCGGTGAAGGTCACGCTCGGCCCGAAAGGCCGCAACGTCATACTCGACAAATCTTTTGGTGCTCCTCGGATCACCAAGGACGGCGTCACCGTCGCCAAGGAGATCGAGCTCGAAGACAAGTTCGAGAACATGGGCGCACAGATGGTGCGCGAAGTCGCCCAGAAGACCAACGATCTCGCCGGCGACGGCACCACCACCGCGACCGTGCTGGCCGCGGCGATCGTGAAGGAAGGCGCCAAGTCGGTCGCCGCCGGCATGAATCCGATGGACCTCAAGCGCGGCATCGACATCGCGGTCGCCGCCGTGGTCAAGGACATCGAGAAGCGGGCCAAGCCGGTCGGCTCCTCCGCCGAAGTCGCCCAGGTCGGTACCATTTCGTCGAACGGCGACGCCACCATCGGCAGCATGATCGCCAAGGCGATGCAGAAGGTCGGCAACGAGGGCGTCATCACGGTCGAAGAAGCCAAGGCGATGGAGACCGAGGTCGAGATCGTCGAGGGCATGCAGTTTGATCGTGGCTACATCTCGCCCTACTTCATCACCAACGCCGAGAAGATGATCGCCGAACTAGAGGACGCCTACATCCTCCTGCACGAGAAGAAGCTCTCCGGCCTGCAAGCCATGCTGCCGCTGCTCGAAGCCGTGGTACAGACGGGCAAGCCGCTGCTGATCCTGTCCGAGGACGTGGAAGGCGAAGCGATCGCCACCCTGGTCGTTAATAAGCTGCGCGGCGGCCTGAAGGTCGCGGCCGTCAAGGCGCCCGGCTTCGGCGACCGCCGCAAGGCCATGCTGGAAGACATCGCCATTCTGACCGGCGGCCAACTCATCTCGGAAGATCTCGGCATCAAGCTCGAGAACGTCACCACGGCGATGCTTGGCCGCGCCAAGAAGATCGTGATCGAGAAGGAAAAGACGACCATCGTGCACGGCGCCGGCAAGAAGGCCGACATCGAGGCGCGGGTGAACCAGATCAAGGCGCAGATCGAGGAGACCACCTCCGACTACGACAAGGAGAAGCTGCAGGAGCGGCTGGCCAAGCTCGCCGGCGGCGTCGCGGTGATCCGCGTCGGCGGGGCGACCGAGATCGAGGTCAAGGAGAAGAAGGACCGCGTCGAGGACGCGCTCAACGCCACCCGCGCCGCGGTCGAGGAAGGCATCGTGCCGGGCGGCGGCGTCGCGCTGCTGCGCGCCAAGAAGGCGGTTGGCAAGCTCTCCAACGAGAACCACGACGTGCAGGCCGGCATCAATATCGTGCTCAAGGCGCTGGAAGCTCCGATCCGCCAGATTGCGGAGAACGCCGGCGTCGAAGGCTCGATCGTGGTCGGCAAGATCCTGGACGAGAAGTCGGAGACCTACGGCTTCGATGCCCAGGACGAGAAATACGTCGACATGCTCGCGGCCGGCATCATCGACCCGGCCAAGGTGGTGCGCACCGCGCTGCAGGATGCCGGCTCGGTCGCCGGCCTGCTGGTGACCACCGAAGCGATGGTCGCCGAACTGCCGAAGGAGCCGGCTCCGGCCATGCCGGGCGGCGGAATGGGCGGAATGGGCGGCATGATGTAAGCCTGCCGCACAAGGCACACGCAATATTGGACGCGGCTCCGGCCGCGCCCTTTTTCGTTTGCGGCGGAGGCCGGCCGGAATTTTCGCCGCGACACGGCCTGCTAGTCTTGGTGGAATGCCCGCCGGGAGAGTTCCATGGACCAGCGCATTATCGACCTCTATGACGGCTTCACGCATGGCGGCATCAGCCGCCGCGCGTTCCTTGACCGCCTGACGCAGATCGCCGGCATTCCGGCTTTTGAGGCCGCGCTCAAAGCCAACAACAAGCGATACACCATCTATGTCAACCCGAACGTCAATCACGCCTTCAACAACGACACGTCAAACCGCTATGACAAGCCGGCGGTGGACCTGGCCTGGAGCCGCACCGTCGTCTTTTTTTCAAGGAAAACCTCGGCGCGCTGGCATAATCAGGCGAGCATGTTGACCAGCCAATTCGCCGTGCGCAGCAGCCGCGCGTCGTCGCCCGCCGGGCCGACGAGCTGGACGCCGATCGGCATGCCGCCTTCGCCGCTCAACAGCGGTATCGTCACCGCCGGCAAGCCGGTCAACGACCACAGCGTATTGAACACCGGATTTCCGGTGGCGACTCCCTTGGGCGCGACTCCGGGCGCCGACGGCGTCAGGATGGCGTCGTACTGCTTGAAGATCTCGGCGATGCCGGCGGCATAGCGCGGCGCATTGTCTCGCGCGGCGAGATAACGCAGCGCGTTGGTCCGGCCACCCTCGGCGAGCAGATCGCGCAATTGCTGGCTGGAAGCGTCGCCGCCGCGCGCGACCAAAGCGCCGAAATTATGCGCCATGTCGGTCGCCATGATGACGCGCTGGTCGTCCCAAGCCGCGGCATAGGTTTCCGGCAGGTCGACCACCGCCGCCGCGTCGCCTAGACGCGTGACCAACGCCTCGAGGCCCGCGCGCGTTTCGGCGTCCGCCTTGTCCCACATCGGCGTGCGCACGAAGGCGAGTTGCGGCGGCATCGGCGGCTCTTCGATCAACATCTCGAGAAAGGCCGGCGCTGCCACCGGGCGCGTATCGGTATCGTTTTCGTCGTAACCGGCAAGCACGTCGAGGATCAGCGCGGCATCGGCTAACGTGCGCGCGAATACGCCGACGTGGTCGAGCGCCTTCGACAGGATCAGCGCACCGTGGCGCGAGATGGTGCCGTGCGTGGGCTTGATCCCGTAGACGCCGCAGAACGACGCCGGCCGGATCACCGAGCCGTTGGTTTGTGAGCCGACGGCGAGTGGCACCATGCCGGCGGCGACCGCCGCCGCCGAGCCGGAAGACGAGCCGCCGGGCGTGCGGTCGAGTTCGTGCGGATTGCGCGTCGGCCCGGCGTGGAAATAGGCGAACTCGGTGGTCACCGTCTTACCGATAATCACCGCCCCGGCCGCGCGCAGCCGCGCCACCACGGTGCAGTCTCGCATCGGCTGGCGGCCCTTGAGCAAGGGCGAGCCGCATTCGGTCTTGTAGTCGGCGGTGTCGAAAATATCCTTGATCGCTACGGGCACGCCGTGCAGCGGGCCCAGCAGTTTGCCGTTGCGGCGGCGCTCGTCGAGCCCGCGCGCCTGCGTCAACGCCTCGTCGGGGTCGAGGTGCACGAAGGCATGCACCTTGTCGTCGACCGCCTTGATCCGTTCCAGACAGGCGCCGACATAGTCTTCCGCGCTCATGTCGCCGTCGGCAATCCGCTCGGCGGCTTCTATGGCGGTCAGTCCTGCCGATTCTGCATACGACATCAGTGACACGTCTTGCTGATTGGCCAAGCCGCAAAGTCGTCAGCGGATGCGATCAGGCGGGCGCGCCGTGCTCTTCCCAATCCTCGGCGCTGGCGCCGGCGAGCGCGCGCACCCGCTCCTCGTCCTTGGCAAATTCGGCGGCAGCGCCGGAATAAACTACCTTGCCGTCGTCAAGCACGTAGGCCCGATCGGCGATCTCGACGGCGGCGCGCACGTTCTGCTCCACCAGCAACACCGAAATGCCCTGTTCTCGCGCCGACGTGACGACCTTGAACACTTCCTGGACGATCAAGGGCGCAAGGCCTTGGCTCGGCTCGTCGAGCAAGAGCAGTTTCGGGTTCAGCAACAGCGCACGGGCGATCGCCAGCATCTCCTGCTCGCCGCCGGACAGTTGCCGGCCCTTGTTCGACTTGCGTTGAGCGAGACGCGGAAACAATTCGTAGATGCGCGCAATCGTCCACGGCCCGGGTCGTTCGAGCGGCACTTTGAGATTTTCCTCGACCGTCAGGTTGGCGAAGATGCGCCGGCCTTCCGGCACGTAACCTACGCCGAGCGCCGCAATGCGGTAAGGCTGCCAGTCGGTCGTGGCGTGGCCAAAGATGCGTACCGCGCCCTCGCGCGCATGGGTCAGACCCATGAGACTGCGCAGCGTGGTAGTCTTGCCGGCGCCGTTACGCCCCAACAGGGTAACGATTTCGCCTTCGCGCACCTCCAGACCGACCCCATGCAGGATGTGGCTCTTGCCGTAAAAAGTGTGGAGGCCTTCCGCCTCAAGCGCCACGTTACTCATGCGGCCGCCTTCCCCAAATAGGCCGCCTGCACCGCTTCGTTAGCGGCGATTTCCGGCGGCGTGCCATCGGCCAGCATCTTGCCCTCGGCCAAGACCATGATGCGGTCGGCAAGATGGAAAACGACCCGCATATCGTGCTCGATCAGCACAATGGTCAGTTTCTGGTCGCGGTGCAGTTTTCTGATCAGCTGCGTGATGTCGTAGGTTTCCTGGTCGCCCATGCCGGCCGTCGGCTCGTCGAGCAGCAACAGCCGCGGCTTGAGCGCCAGCGCCATCATGATCTCGGTCGCGCGCTGGTCGCCGTGCGCGAGTTCGCCGACCAGCCGGTCGGCTTTTTCGGTCAGGCCGCTAATATCCATCAAATCGGTAACCTGGGCGCGTATTTCGCCATCCGCATCAGCCGACAACCAAGGGCTTATCCGATAGCCGGCGGCGACCTCGACCGCGGTGCGCAGATTCTCGCGCACCGAAAGTTCGGGAAAGACCTCCGTGATCTGGAAGGTGCGGGCGATGCCGCGCCACACCCGTCGGGCGGGCATGAGTGGGGTAATATCTTCGCCGTCGAAGATGATGCGCCCCGAATTTTGCTTCAGGAAGCCGCTGATGGTGTTGAAGAACGTCGTCTTGCCGGCGCCATTGGGTCCGATCACCGCGCGCAATTCGCCCGGCTCGACGGTCATCGACACGTTATCCACGGCGACCAGACTGCCGAAATGCATGGAGACGTTCTCGACGCGCAATAGGCTCATGACATCACCTTGCGGCGGATTATGCCGAGTACGCCGCGCGGGAAGAACAATACGACCAGCACGAAGAACAGCCCGATGAACGATTCCCAGTTCTCGGTCATGCTCGACAGGTAATCGCGCAGCACCACGTAGATCGCGGCACCGATCAGCGGGCCCCAGAACGAACGCATGCCGCCGAGGACGGCCATGATCACGAAGTCGCCGGACTGAGTCCAGTACAAGGCGCGCGGATCGACGAAGTTGTTGAGCAGCGCGTAGAGCGCGCCGCTGAGGCTGACGAAGCAGCAGGAGATCACCCAGGACATCCAGATATGCTGGTCTACGGGGATGCCGAGGAAGCGGGCGCGGCGCTCGTTTTCGCGAATGGCGATCAATGTGCGGCCGAACGGCGAGCGCAGCAGCCATGCCATCACAGCCGCGGCAATGCCGAACACCGCCAACACGAAATAGTAGAACGCACCGGCGTTATTCTGAATGTCGATGGTCGTAAAGCCGAGATGCAACGGCTGGCGCGTCCATCCGGTGAGGCCGTCGTCGCCGCCAGTCACCGTATTCCAGCGGAAGGCGATGAAATAAAATACCTGGCCGAATGCGATGGTGACCATGGCGAAATAGACGCCGCGCAGGCGAATGATCAGCGGGCCTATGATCGCGGCTGCGATCGTGCCGACCACGACGCCGACGACGATACCGAGTCCGGTGCTCGGTTCCAGATAACGAATGGTCATGGCGGCGCCGTAGGCGCCGAGGCCGAAATAAGCCGCATGGCCGAAGGACAGCACCCCGGTGTAGCCAAGCAAAAAGTTGAGCGCCATCGCTGCGAGACCGAGCACAACAACCTGAGTGCCGAGTTGGACATAGCCGCCGAAATACGGCAGCCAAAGGGGCATCGCGAGCAGCAACAGCCAGACGATGACGTTCTGGGTTTGCTTGTTGAAATCGAAAACGTTCACTAGAAGCGGCCCTCCTCGCCAAGAAGACCGCGCGGCCGCACCAGCAAGACCACAGCCATCATCACGTAGATGACCGCCTCGGAGGCCGAAGGAAAGAACACGGTGGTAACGCCCGAAGCGACGCCAATCAGCAAGCCGCCAAGCAAAGTGCCCGGCAGGCTGCCCAGTCCGCCGACGATAATGGCGACGAAGCTCGGCATGATCAGCGAGGCGCCGATGGTCGGCTGCAACCCGAGCTGGCCGACCGCTAACACACCGGCAAGGCCGGCAAGGTAAATGCCAAGGCCAAAATTCATGTTGCGCAACACGCGCACATTGACGCCGAGCACCGAAACCGTTTCGAGATCGAGGGTGCCGGCACGAATGCGGATGCCGAGACGGGTCCAGTTGAGAATCGCGAACAGGCCGATGACCGCGATGGCGACGACCGCCACCATGAACATCCGGTATCCGGTGAGGAAGAAATAGTCACTCGACAACGGCGTCATCAGCCAGCCTGGCACCTGAAACGGCAAGCTCTGGGCGCCCCAAATAAAGCGCGTGCCGTCCTCGATGATAAAAGCAAGCCCAAACGTGAGCAGCAGACTGTAGAGCGGATCGCGGCCATAGAGGCGACGGATGAGCACCCGCTCGACGGCGACGCCGATGATCGCGGTCAAGACCGGCGCGAGGACCAGAGCCCCCCAAAATCCGACATAGGGGATCATCGTGAATGCGAGATAGCCGCCGATCGCGAGGAACCCGCCATGGGCGAAATTGATCACCCCGGACAGGTTGAGGATGAGCGACAGGCCGAGCGCCATCAACGCATAGAACGCGCCGACGATCAGGCCATTGAAGATGTTGAACAGGACGACTTGTGACATGTGGCGTGCTTTAGCGGTGCGCTGCTTTGCCAAATACGGGACGGGGTGGCCGCGCGGGAAGCGGGCGCATCGGCAGCGAACCGGACGGTTTATACGATCCCCTTCTTAAAACCGGCAACCGGGCGCCGCAATGCGGCGCCCGGAATGTCCGATTTCCTTTAGGCCGGCCAGGTCATTTTGCAGCCGGTCTCTTCGAGGGTGCCGGCGATGTCGGCGCCCTTGACGACGTTGGTGACCTTGAAGAGGTCATCCGGCGCGCTGCCTTTCGCCTGGGCGTTGCCGACGAAGAGATTCGGGATGAGCTGGTTCTGGCCGGCGCGGAAGTAGGCGCCATCCGGCATCAACGCAACTTCGGGCGGCAGTTTGAAGCCTTGCAGGGCTTTGGCCATCTTCACCGCATCGAGCGACTTCGCGTTGTTCGCCGCAAGTGCGCAAGTCCAGGTCGAGGCATAGCCGAACCAGGTACGCGCGGTCGGCACGCGGCCGCTCTTTTTCTTGATATCGGCGACGAATTCCGCGACGTGTGGCACGCCCGGCTGGTTCCAGTACCACTCGAACACCCAGGTGCCGATGCGCGCTTCCGGCGGCAGACCTTCAAGCGGCTCCAGTTCCTGCTGGGCGCCGGCGAGGTGAAACTTCTTGTCGAGGCCGAACTGCACCGCCTGCTTGAGGGCGTTGATCATGTCGTCGCCCTGCACCAGGAAGATGATGACGTCCGGCTTCGCCGCCTGGGCCTTGATCAGGTAGGACGAGAAATCGGTGGTGCCGAGCGGTGTGAGATCGCCGCCGACCCGCGTGCCGCCAAGCTTGGTCGACGCCTTGACCATGCCGGCCTCGAGCGTATGGCCGAAGGCGTAGTCGGGCGTGATGTAATACCACTTCTTGCCGTAGTCCTTGATCAACGTGCCGGCCACGGCGTTCGCTTCCATCTGCGTCGTGTTGCAGACGCGGAACACGTTCCAGTGGCAGGAGGTGCCGGTGACGGCATCGGTGTGGCCGCCGGGGTCGACCATGAGGATGCTCTTCTCGTAGGCCACGCCGGACATCGCCATGGCGAGCGCCGAGTTGACGTTGCCAAGCAGGAAATTGATCTTGTCGCGGTCAATCAGCTTGCGCGCCTTCTGCACCGCGGTGGCGGCGTCGCCCGAGGTCGAGTCTTCGACCAGTAGATCAACCTTGCGGCCGAGAATGCCGCCTTTTGCGTTGATCTGCTCGATGGCGAGCTGGCAGCCGATCAGCTCATTCTTGCCGACCGCGGCGTAGGTGCCGGTCAGCGGATTGTCGAGGCCGATCTTGACTTCGTCGGCCGCCCAGCTGGTGACGACGAAAGGCGAAGCGATTTGCACCGCGCCGGCCAACGCTGCCGTCTTCAACACAGTACGGCGGTCAAGTTTCATCGAAAGATCATCTGATTTCATCGTATCCTCCCTGATATTTTTTCAGCATGGCCCCAAGTTTTTTGAGAGACAGCAGCATGCGCAAATCGGCGCCCGACGCGGTTTTTGCCTCCCCCTGGTAGCCACACTAGTGTGTGATAGCCGTCGGCTGCAAGATTACAAAGTTTGGGTTGGCTAACTTTTGCGACCAGACGCGTCGCGTAAGGTCTGCCCGCAAACGAACCAATGGGCCTAGGCCCACGATGTCGACTTTCGTCTAGGGTGCCTTTAACATGCTGAAAAGAAACAGAAAATTTCTTCTTAACGGCGATAATTCATGCGTTCTCGCAAAATAAAGACCGAACGGTCGCACCATCGCCACGAGTAGGCTTCACCGCTATCCGTCAGTCCGCTCTCACCCAGCAATTATCGCCGGGCACAACAGGAGACCCCCGTGAGAGGTATTATCTCGAGGCTCGCCATCGTCTGGCGGATTGCCAGCCCTTATTTTCGCTCCGAGGATCGCTGGCCTGGCCGCTTTCTGCTGGCGGCGGTGGTCGCCATCGAACTGTCGATCGTCGGCATCACCGTGCTGATCAACGAGTGGAATGCCCGCTTCTACAATGCGCTGCAGGATCGGAACTGGAATGCCTTCGTCTACCAGCTTGGTTATTTCTGCGTGCTGGCGTCGATCTTCATTCTGCTCGCCGTCTATCAACTCTACCTCAATCAATGGCTGCAGATCCGCTGGCGGCGCTGGCTGACCGCGAGCTATCTCGACCACTGGATGGAGGGCGCCAATCACTACCGCATGCAGCTCCTGGGCGACGCCGCCGACAACCCGGACCAGCGTATTTCCGAGGACATCGCGCAATTCATCGCCTTGACGCTGTCGATCGGACTGCAACTGCTCAATTCCTGCGTCACGCTGTTCTCGTTCATGATCATTCTGTGGTCGCTGTCGGCGGCGGCGCCGCTGCACGTGTTCGGGGTCGGCTTCGACATTCCGGGTTACCTGTTATGGGCGGCTTTGATCTATGCCTGTATCGGCACCGCACTCACGCATCTGATCGGGCGCCCGTTGATCGCGCTCAATTTCCAGCAGCAGCGCTACGAAGCCGATTTCCGGTTCAATCTGGTCCGGGTGCGCGAGAACTCCGAGCAGATCGCGCTGCTCGATGGCGAGCCGGCCGAGCGCGACCGCCTGCTGATGCGATTCGGCAATGTCGTCGGCAACTGGCTCGCGATCATGTCGCGGCAGAAGAAGCTGACGTTCTTTACCGCCGGCTACGCCCAGGCCTCCGTGGTGTTCCCGTTCGTCATGGTGAGCCCGGCCTATTTTGCCAACGTCATCCAGCTCGGGGGTCTGATGCAGACGGCGAATGCATTCGGCCGCGTGCAGGAAGCGCTGTCTGTGTTCGTGAGCCTGTACCGCAGTCTCGCCGAATGGAGCGCGGTGATCGAGCGCCTGTCCGGCTTCGATCAATCGGTGGCCACCGCCCGTGCGGTCGCGGTGACGCCGCCGGCGATCGGTATTGCGCCCGGCGAGACTGCGGCGGTCTCGTTCAAGGATCTGGCGGTGCGGCTGCCGGACGGTGCGCCTTTAGTCAACGCCAGCGACCTCTCGATTCGAGCGGGCGAGCGGGTGTTGGTGAGCGGCCCCTCAGGTGCCGGCAAGTCCACGCTATTCCGGGCGCTGGCCGGCATCTGGCCGTTCGGCGCCGGCACGATCACGGTGCCGAAAAATGCTCGCCTGATGATGCTGCCGCAGCGGCCTTACTTCCCGATTGCGCCCTTGGCCGCCGCGGTCGCCTATCCGGCGGAGCCAGGCGCTTTCGATGCCGCAAAGGTCGCCGAACTTATCGCCGCGGTCGGTCTGCCGGCCTTAGCCTCCCGGATCGAGGAGGAGGCGCATTGGAACCGCATGCTGTCGCTCGGCGAGCAGCAGCGACTCGGCATCGCCCGCGCGCTCTTGCACGCGCCGGACTACCTGTTCCTGGATGAGGCCACAGCCTCGTTGGATGAGCCGTCCGAAGCCGCGCTCTACCATCTACTGCAGCAACGGCTGCCGGCCGCGACCATCGTGTCGATCGGCCACCGCTCGACGCTTGCGGCCTTCCATCGCCGCCGACTGGCGTTTAGCCGCGAAGGCGACCGTTACTGGGTCCGCGAGGCCAGTCTGGCGCCGGTGGCGTAGCGGCGAAGGGGCCCGCCTAAGTCATCCGACAAAAAAGAGCGGCGGCTCTTTTCAGAGCCGCCGCCTGTCGAAGTCAAAGAGGCAGTATTTGTCTTATTTAAGCGCCGACAGCGAGGTGTCGAACTTCAGAGTGGCAACAAAGCGCTGATCCGCGAGGTTCTTGCTGCCGTATGTCGCCGGGGAGACGTACGCGTTCGAAGGTGCGTCGGTGTCCCAGTAGCGCAGATCGAGCGTGATGGCCTTGTAGTTGAAGTCGAGGCCGACGTCCCCGTAGGTGTAGTTGGGGCCACAACCAGTACCGCATTGGAACACTTGGCGGCCGATCTCCGGATTGATCGAGATCGTGACGTCAGCAATCGGGTGCCACGGCAGAGTGATGGTCGCGTTGCCGGAGTAGTAGTAGTCAGTATGGCTGCCGGTAATCAAGTAACCGTCGTTGAAGTTATTGCCGCCGTCGATGATCGCGCCGATGGTCAGCCAGTCGGCAATCTTGTACGAGGGTTTGGCATAGAAGTCGCCGAAGCTGCCATAACCATAGCCCGGAATGGCCGCAGTGACCGCAGTGCCGTCCGGGTACTCATAGTAGACGTACCCGAGATCGAGGCCGAAGTTGCCGAAGGTCAAACGTGCGCCGCCGGAGATGTCGAGTTCGGCTTCCGCATTGTAGGTGGCCAGGCTTGAGCCCCAGAGACCGGCATAGAGTTTCAGCCAGTCGGTGGCAGTGTAGTCGACCTCAAAGTAGCCCTGTGCAGCGGGCTGATGATTCGTTTGTGAAATGCCGCGAAGTTCATAATCGGTCGTGAACGCCGTGCCGAACAACACATCCCACGGTGACGCTGCGGCGGCCGGTGCGGCCGGTGCGGCCTTCACTGGCATATCGGCAGCAAACGCCGGCGCAGCAGCAGTCATCGCGAGCGCAGCCACTACCGACAAAACAACTTTTTTCATTGACCCTGCCCCTTTTCGGTTCGATCGGCTTTTGGCCGATACACTTCGCGCAACCCTCTTGCGGTCCAAATCCGGTTGTGTCCCCCGGAACGCAAAAGAACCCGCCTTCACGCGCAAATCTACATCTCCGCAGGCCTCTACCGGCAAGCCAAAAACGGCAGCAACTGCTGCCTTTTTAGGCGATTCAGCCATTCCATGACAGAATGAAAAAGACTGTTGCGGCAAAGTCACAATTTTGGGGTCCAAAACGATATCCTGACCCGCAATCCGGGGCAGCAAAGGTCAATTCGCCGATCTGGCCAATGACCCTGTGAATAACTCCATACCGGCGACTTAAGCCTCTGTCACACAAAGAAACTCTGGCGCCAGCCGGAATATCCGGCCGACGCCAGAGGATAACAAACGCCGAACGTTCAGGCCGCGGCCTTTTTGCGGTTGGCATCAAGTCGCGTGTCGATCAGCGCCACAGTCGCGTCGAGGGTCGGATGGCTGAGACCTTTTTGCCGGCCGACCAGCTGCACCAGTTTGTCGGCGCGTTCGATGTTTTGCGCCCCGTTTTGCAACGCGCGCGCGGCTGAGGCCGGACGCGTGAGACTTTGCGCGGCGGCGGCATATTTCTCGAACGGCACTAGGTCGTTCGGATCGGCGCCGAGCTTGACGCACAGATCGTTGACGAAATTGTAAACCGATCGCGACTCTTCGATGTTGGAATGCACCGCTTCCTGCGCGGTGCGCATGCCGTCGGCGGTGATGCAGCGATAATTGCCCGCGCACAACATCGCCCACTTGGCGAGCGGCACGAAGATCGAATCGTAGACCCGCAGTTTCACCGGCAATTCGATTTTGCCTTCCGGCGCGTCGAAACGCGCTGCTTCGACGTCCTTCTCGAGCCGGCGCACGATCGCGGTATCCTTGTCGTCCTCGAAGCGCGCGCACTTGAAGTTGGTCGGCAGCGTCACCAGCAGTTCGTTCGCCTTGCCATCCGGCGGACGAATCGCCTGCGGGTCCGGGCTGTTGAGGGTGATCTTCTTCGGATCGACCGAATCCCACACGCGCGGATCGGTGTAGGCCGCTTCAAGCGCTTTGTAGTCGAGGCCCGGGATGCGCTTGATGTAGGGCAGCGGCGGCATGTTCATGATCGACATGCAGGGCACGCGCGACTTGCCGACCAAGTCCAGCAATTGGCGCACGCCTTCGGAGCGATATTGCGGCTCCTGCATGCAGAGGCCAACCAGGTCGTAATCCCTCGGATTGACGCCGGCCGCAGGGCCAGCCGTCACCTTGCCCGGCAGCTTGCGCGATTCGAGCAGCACCGGTTCGCTGCGGCCGCGCACCGGCAGTTTCACCTTGAAGCCCTCGGCGTTGATCAGATCGGCTTCCGCCGGCAGGCAGACGAGATGGATCGAATGGCCGCCAAACAGCAATTTGGAAGCGAGCAGCGATCCGTAAGACGCCCCAAGCAGGAGAATCTTGTAGCTCGTCGGTTTCGCTGATGCGGCTTTCTTGGGTGCGGCTTTCTTGGCAGCCGGTCTCTTCGTCTTGGGTCTGACCGCCTTGGTATTTCGGACGGCCTTCTTGTTGAGCGGGCGCTTCGTTTTCGTTTTCGGCCTGCGCGCAGCGGCGCGTTTCGTTTTCTTCACTTTGGATTTCCGCTTCTTCGTTTTCTTAGCCATGACAATTTCTCCCGGTTCACTGGGCCGTTTCGGCCATAAGCTCCGGAGCCTGCGCTCCGATCTGCGCTAAACCTTCCGGTGCCGGACCGCCGGTCGCCCAGTCGAGCAGTTCGACCGTATGCACGACCGGAATGGCGGTGCCGGCGGCGATTTGCATGATGCAGCCGATATTACCCGCCGCGATCACATCCGGCTTGAGCCGTTCGATATTGCTAACCTTGCGTTCGCGCAAGCGATCCGCCAACGCCGGCTGGAGAATGTTGTAGGTCCCGGCCGAGCCGCAGCATAAATGGCCTTCCGGCACATCTTTGACCACGAAGCCGGACTTGGAAAGCAATTCTTTCGGCACTTGCGTCACTTTCTGCCCATGCTGCAGCGAGCAGGCCGCATGATAGGCGACCGTGAGCGGGCGCGCCGCCCCGCCGGCCGGAATATCGAGTGTCGCGAGGTATTCGGTCACATCCTTCGCAAGGGCGGCAACGCGCGCCGCCTTGGCTGCGTAGGTTTGGTCGGTGCGAAACATGAACCCGTAGTCCTTCACCGTGGTTCCACACCCGGACACCGTGATCAGGATGGCGTCGAGCCCGGCGCCATCGATTTCGCGTGTCCAGGCGTCGATATTGTTCCGCGCCTGCGCCAAAGCCTGCTGCTCGTGGCCCATATGATGGGTGAGCGAGCCGCAGCAGGCCTCGCCGGCGGCGACCACCACCTCGACGCCGTGCCGGTTGAGCAGGCGAATGGCGGCCTCGCTGGTCGCCGGCGCCAGCACCGGGCCGATGCAGCCAGCAAGCAGCGCCACCCGGCCGCGGCGTTCGCCCTGCGCCGCATAGACCTTGCCGGTACGATCGACCGGCGACGCCAGCCTGTGGCGCGGCGTCAGCCGCAGCATGGCCGCCATCCGCGTCAAGCCGACCGCTCGCAACACGCCCGCGAACGGCTTGGCGATCAGTCCCGCCACCACCGCCAGCCTGAACAATCCCGGGTCTGGCAGCACGCGCGCAAGCAGGCCCCGCATGGCGCGGTCGGCGAGCGGCCGCTTGTAGGTTTTCTCGATGTGGTCGCGGGCGTGATCGACCAGATGCATGTAATGCACGCCGGACGGACAGGTGGTCATGCAGGCGAGGCAGGACAGGCAGCGGTCGATGTGCTTGACGACGTCGCGCGTCGCCGGCCGGTTCTGTTCGAGCATGTCCTTAATCAGATAGATGCGTCCGCGCGGCGAATCGAGCTCGTCGCCGAGAAGCGTGTAAGTCGGACAAGTGGCGGTGCAGAAGCCGCAATGCACGCAAGCGCGCAGAATCTTCTCCGCTTCCGCGGTCTGCGGATCGACGAGCTGGGCAAGACTGAATGACGTCTGCATCGCCTAGACCCCCGCCCACATGCGGCCGGGATTGAGCACGCCCTTGGGATCGAAGCCCTCCTTCACGCGCTTGCTCAAGGCGCGCAAGTTCGGCTCCTGCGGCTCGAACACGTCGACCGACGCACGCACCGCGGCCGGCGCCCGCACCAGCGTGGCGTGGCCGCCGACGGCCTTGACCGCGGCGCGGATCGCCGCGGCGCCCGGCTCATCGGCGAACGGCATAGCCACCCAGAGCAAGCCGCCGGCCCAATCGTAGAACATCTGCGCAGCCGGCGTGATCGCCGCGGTGATCTCGTGGCCTTTGCTGGGCGCGGTCGAGATGCGCCAGAGCGGCCGTGCGAGCGCCGCCTCGGCGGCGAAGGGCGTGACCTGCCGCACGCCAGTCCACAGCGCCCGCGAGTTCTTTTCTTCGAGCAGCGTCACCTTACCGAACGGCTTCATCAGCGCCGCCAACGCCTCCTTGCGATGCTTCACCGACGGCGCGAAACCCTCCAGCCGCAGCGCGGTCGACGCTTCCGCGACAGGCAGGCCGTCGAAATAGGACGCCACGTGGTCGGGCAGATGCGCCGCGCCGGAGACGTCGCAGGCCGAACCCATGGCTGCGGCCATGGCGGCGCAGGCTTGGCGGTCGTCGAGACCTTTGACGAGGACGGTCGCCTCGCTTTCCGCCTTGGGCAACACCTTCATCGTGATGTCGGTCATTGCCGCCAGCGTCCCCCAGGAGCCGGCGATGAGCTTGCACATGTCATAACCGGTGACGTTCTTCACCACGCGACCGCCAGATTTGATGGTCTCGGCGCGGCCGGTGACCGCAGTGACGCCGAGGAAATGGTCGCGCGCGGCGCCGGCTTTGATACGGCGCGGACCGGACAGGTTCGCTGCGATCGCGCCGCCGATGGTGCCCTGGCCGGCGGCTCCGCCAAGCAGCGGGCCGTAATCCATCGGCTCGAAGGCGAGTTGCTGGCCGTTCTGTTCAAGCAACGTCTCGATCTCGGCGAGCGGCGTGCCGGCCTTGGCCGACAGCACCAGTTCTTCCGGCTCGTACAGCGTCACGCCCGAAAGCCCTGACAGATCGAGCGTCAAATCAGTCTGACTCGGACGTCCGATCGCGCGCTTGCTGCCCTGCCCCGCCACCTCCAACGCCTTGTCGTTGCCGAGCGCCCAGCGCACGGCGTCCTCGACTTCCTTGGCGTCACGGGGTTTGAGAACGTCGGTCATGTCATTCCGCCGCGCGGGCTTCGGGCGCCGACGAAAAAGCCGGCATGATCTCGCGCGCGAAGCGGCGCAATTGCTCCTTGCCGCCGGCGATCGTGAGCAGGACATACTCGACGCTCGATTTCTGCAGCCCGTCAAGCATGCCGGCGATCTCATCTGGCGTTCCGTATAGCGCGTTTTCTTCCGTGGCGCCGGCCTTGTCGGCGTAGGCGAGCACGTGCGAGCCGGACTTGGCATCTGGCGCTCGCGAGACGTCGATGGTGCGCTTGGTATAGGCGGCCTGCCGCACCAGCGCGGCTTCCTTGTCGGCTTTATCCTTGGCGATATAGAGTTGGCGCGCCATCGTCACCTGCATCGGATCGAAACCAAGCCCGTTTGCTTCGCGCTCGGCCTTGCAGACGGCGATGCGCTCGCCGAGCGTTTGTGGCGAGGCATATTGATCAAGGATCAGATTGAAGCCGCGCCGCGCGGCGCGCTTGATCGAATGCGGATTGCCGGCGGCGACCCAGAACGGCGGATGCGGGCTTTGCGCCGGCGGCGGTTCGACCACGATGTCTTCGAAGTTCCAGAAGCGACCGTGATGCGAAAACCGCGTGCGTGTCGTCCACGCGCGCGTGATCAGTTCGATCGCTTCCTCAAACCGCGCCTCGGCCTCCTCCGGCGCGATCTGGAGGCCCTTGAACTCGCTGTGCCGGTAGCCTTTGCCGATGCCGAAATCGAATCTCCCGTCCGAGACGAGATCGAGCGTGGCCGCCTGCTCGGCGAGCAGCACCGGATTGTGCCACGGGAGCACCAGCACCGCGGTGCCGAGCCGCAGCGTCTTGGTGCGCATGGCCAGCGCCATCAGCAGCATCAGCGTGGCTGAGACCTGGTTCCAGCCGGTGAAATGATGCTCGACCGAGAAGCTCGAATGAAAGCCGAGCGCCTCGGCCTCGACGTTGAAGTCGAGATAGTCGCGGAAACCCCGCCCGGTTTCCGGGCCAAGCGAACCGCAATCGGCTTTGGGCGAACAGAACAGACCGAATTGCATAGTCACTCTTTTTGCTTGAGCATGATCTTATCCGAAAACCGCTTCACACTTTTCCGGATCATGCTCAGAACCTCGGAATATCAGGGAACGGCAGCTTGCCGCCCGAAATGTGCAAGCGTCCGAGTTCGGCGCATCGGTGCAAGCTGGGAAACATCTTGCCTGGATTGAGCAGACCCTTGGCATCGAACGCGCACTTTACGCGCTGCTGCGCATTGAGATCGATTTCGGAGAACATCATCGACATCAGGTCGCGTTTCTCCACCCCGACGCCATGTTCGCCGGTGAGCACGCCACCAACCTCGACGCAAAGCTTCATGATTTCCGCGCCGAATTGCTCGGTCTTTTCCAATTCACCTGGCTTGTTGGCGTCGTAGAGAATGAGCGGATGCAGATTGCCGTCGCCGGCGTGGAACACATTGGCGCAGCGCAGCCCGTATTTCTCCGACATTTCCTTCATGCGCTTGAGCACCAGCGGCAGCTTGCCGCGCGGGATGGTCGGGTCGACGCAGTAGTAGTCCGGCGAGATGCGGCCGGCCGCCGGAAACGCCGCCTTGCGCCCGGCCCAGAACAGCAGCCGTTGCTGCTCCGACGTCGAGGCCTGGACGGAAACCGCATGGCATTTGCTGGCGATGATCTCGATGCGTTCGATCAGATCGTCAGCCTCGGCCGGCGGCCCATCGACCTCGACGATCAGCAAGGCCTCGACGTCGAGCGGATAGCCGGCATGGACGAATTCCTCGACCGCGTGGATCGCCGGTTTGTCCATCATCTCCATGCCGCCGGGAATGATGCCGGCGCCGATGATGCGCGAGACGCATTCGCCGGCGTCTTCGTTCGACGGAAAACCGATCAGCACGGCGCGCGCAGTCTCCGGCTTCTTTAGGATGCGCACGGTCACTTCAGTGACGACGCCGAGCAGGCCTTCCGAGCCGGTGATCAGCCCGAGCAGGTCGTAGCCTTCGCTGTCGAGATGCTTGCCGCCGATGCGCAGCACCTCGCCGGTGATCAGCACGATCTCGCAGCCGAGCACGTTGTTGGTGGTCATGCCGTATTTCAGGCAATGCACGCCGCCGGAATTCTCGGCGATATTGCCGCCGATGGTGCAGGCGATCTGCGAGGACGGATCGGGCGCGTAGTAGAAGCCGGCATGGGCCACTGCGTTCGACACCGCCAGATTGGTGACGCCCGGCTCGACCACCGCGACCCGGTTGTCGAAGTCGATCTCGCGGATGCGGTTGAACTTGGCCATGCCGAGCAGCACGCCGTCGGCGAGCGGCAAGGCGCCGCCCGAGAGCGAGGTGCCGGCCCCGCGCGGCACCACCTTGATGCCCTCGTCGTGGCAATAGCGCAGTACCTGCGCGACCTGTTCGCTGGTCTCCGGCAGCACCACAACCATCGGCGGCTGGCGGTAGGCGGTTAGCCCGTCGGTCTCGTAGGGCTTCATTTCGCGTTCGGTCGCGATCACGCCCTCGCCCGGGACCATACTGCGCAGCGCGGCGACGACGTGGTCGCGCCGCGCCAACACCGCACTGTCCACTTCGGGCATCTGGACCGACATTGTGACAACTCCCGGCTTTTAGTCGGATGCAACGATATCAGCCATTTGACGGTTGACACATAGGGCTGGCAAAACCGTATGGAACCGGGGGCATGCCGGGCGGCATTGGCCCCTACGGGGCGGCAACACCAAGTCACGAAGGAAAAACCGATGAAAACAACACTTGCGGTAGCAGCTTTGGCCGTCGCCACGATGGCACAATCGGCGCTCGCCGAGGATGTGGCCGCCGGCGAGCAATCGTTCAAGAAATGCTTCCCCTGCCATTCCATCGGCGAAGGGGCGAAGAACAAGGTCGGTCCCGAACTCAATGGCCTCGATGGCCGTCATTCCGGCACCGCAGCCGGCTACAGCTATTCCGACGCCAACAAGAACTCCGGCATCGTCTGGAGCGAGGCGACCTTCAAGGAATATATCAAAGACCCGCGCGCCAAGATCCCGGGCACCAAGATGATCTTCCCCGGCATCAAGAACGAGAAGGAAGTGGACAACCTGTGGGCCTATCTCAAGCAGTTCGGCCCGGACGGGAAGAAGAAGTGAGATCACGACCTGCGATTTGGCGGCCCGGCCGCGCCTGGCACGCGTCGGGCCTTTGACCCTGGTCAAAGCCGCGGGCAGCCGCTGCCGTCATCATTCACACATAAAGACAGTATGCTTACGCATAGCCTTGTCCGAGAATCGGTTTTCACAGTTCGGGCGCATGCGCCAGCTCGTTGAGGAGAAGCGATCATGATCAAGGATATCGTCGTCAATCTCGGTTTGGGCAATCAGGATCCCGCGGGCGATTTCGCCATTTCGGTGGCCGAGGCTTTCGGGGCGCACGTGCTGGGCATGGCCTTTGTCTACGATCCCGTCATTCCCGGCTCGGTCATGGGCGGAATTCCGCCGCAATTCATCGAATCGCAGCGCGCCGAAGCCGAGAAGGCGGTGCGCACCGCGATCGACCGTTTCGAAAAGGCGGCCAAGCGCGCCGGAATTTCCTACGAAACGCGCGGCGTCAATGCCAGCATCGCAGGCGCCGCCGAGCGGCTCGGCCGCTTGGGGCGGCGCTTCGATCTGGTCGTCGTCGGCCAGCCCGACCGCGACAAATCGGCGCCGGTGGAAGTGGTCGACGAAGGCGTGCTGTTCGAATCCGGGCGGCCGGTGATCTTCGTGCCCTACATCCAGAAAGCTGGCATGAAGCTCGATCGCGTCATGGTGTGCTGGGACGGCAGCCGCGCCGCCAGCCGCGCCGTCGCCGACAGCCTGCCATTTCTGGAAAAGGCCAAGCAGGTGGAGATCGTCATGGTCGCCAGCAAGTCGGGCAAGAACGACGAAGTTCCCGGCGCCGATCTTGGCCAGCATCTCGCCCGTCATGGCTTGAAGGTCGACGTCAAGCGCATCACCTCGCCGGATATCGACATCCCCTCCACGATCTTGTCGTATGCTGCGGATTCATCCGCCGACATGATCGTGATGGGCGGTTACGGCCATTCGCGCCTGCGCGAATTCATCCTCGGCGGCGTCACCCGCGGCATCCTCGAATCGATGACGGTGCCGGCGCTGATGTCGCATTGATCTTTCTGTCGTTCCGGGCAAGCGTTAACGCCGCCCGGAATTCGTAGTTGCCGGTCTCTCGCTGGCCGGCAGAGTATGCGTTTCCGCGTCGCGGAACGGCAGGAGTTGCGGCTTTGGACGTCGTACGCCACCTCAAATTACGGGACGGAACGCCGGTGCTGTTTCGGCCGCTCAAGCCGGAGGACGCCGCGCTGTATCCGAATTGCCTGAGCGAGATCACACCCGACGACCTGCGGCTGCGTTACTTCGCCGCCATGCGCGAAGTCAGCCCCGAGCTGATCGACAAGCTCGTCCATTACGATCCGCAACATGCGATGGCCTCCATCGTCATCGAGGAAGCGACCGGCAAAATGCTCGGCGTGGTGCGCTTGCACAACGATCCCGGCGATCAGAGCGGCGAGTTCGCGATCATCGTGCGCACGCGGCTCAAGGGTCACGGCCTCGGCTGGCTGATGATGAAGCACATGATCGCGTACGCGAAAGACAAGGGACTGAAAACCGTGCGCGGTCAGGTGCTGGCGGAAAACAGCACCATGCTGCAAATGTGCGCCGAGCTCGGCTTCCACGCCGCCGACGATCCCGAGGAGCGCGGCGTCAAGATGGTGACGCTGCCGCTCGCTGAAGTCGCCGCCGAGGAATTGATCTAACCCGCGCCTAGGGCAGCACGCATTGCGCCACGAGGCCGCGGGCGCGCGCATCGATGACGCCAAGCGCGCGTAGCGCCAGCAGCGTCGCGCCCTGCACTGCGGCACGCGTGGCAGCGGCGTCGGCCGGCACTGGCGCCAGCGGTCCGAGCAGCCCCTCCATCAGCGCCCCGACGATGGCCGGCGCGGCGACACCGGAATCCTGCTCGGGCAAATGGCGGCCTGCGACTGCGGTCTTGATGCGCGCTTCCAGTTCGGCGGCGAGCGATTGGCGGAAATCGAGCCGCATCGCATCCACCTGTGCGTCGACCGGCTCGCCGAGCACCGCCCAAGTCAGCCGCCGCTCGTTGAGCGCACGGGCGGCGAAAGTGGCGATACAGGCCGCCAGTGCCGACAGCGGCCCCGGTGCCGCATTGCCGGCAGCTATCATGGCGGAAAGCTCGCGCCCGGCCACGGCGGCCACCAGGTCGGCAACGAGGTCGGTCTTAGACGGGAAGTAACGGTAGACAGTGCCTGCGGCGATGCCGGCGCGCGCGGCGACGGCGGCGATCTGAACCGCCGCCATGCCGCCTTCGGCAGCGATGGCCGTTGCCGCAGCGAGGATCGCCTCCTCGCGCTCGGCCAGCCGGCGAACCACGTTCTCGGTGCGGCGATAGGGCATGTGAACGAGTGAACGATGATTCACATGCAAAATGCAACGGCGCCGGCCGACCCGGCCGTCAGTTCCGATGCGTGCCTGACTTGGCTCCGGTCCCGCTCAGCGCTTTTTCGCGGATGGCGGAAATCGACGCGAATGTCGAGATCGCTTCCGGATCGATCTTGAGATGGATGATCGATGGCTTGCCCGACGCCCGGGCCTGGGCGAAGGCAGCGGGGAAATCGGCGGTCTTCTCCACCACGGCGCCGTAACCGCCGAACGCCAGGGCATAGGCGACGAAATCCGGATTATGCAGCGCGGTGGCGACGACACGGCCGGGATATTCGCGCTCCTGATGCATGCGGATGGTGCCATAGAGCCCGTTGTCGGCGACGACGACGATCACCGGCAATTTGTACTGGACCGCGGTCGCAAAATCCTGGCCCGTCATCAGGAAGTCGCCGTCGCCGGCAACGCATACCACCGTGCGTTCGGGATGCATGAGCTTCATCGCCACCGCGGCCGGAAAGCCGTAGCCCATGGAGCCGGACGTAGGCGCCACATGGGTGGCGTATTTGCGGAAGCGATAGAAGCGGTGGATCCAGCCGGCGAAATTGCCGGCGCCGTTAGTGATGATGTCCTCGGGCGAAAGATTCTCGCGCAGCCAAACCAGAATTTCGCCGAGGTTGACGGCGCCCGGTTGTGGCGTCGCCTTCTCCGACCAGGCGAGATAGTCGGCGTGCGCGGTGGCCGCCTCGCCTTGCCACGCGATTTCGTTCGGCGGCTGCAAGCCTTCCAGCGCCGAGCAGAACGCGGTCGGCGCCGCGTTGATGGCAAGCGTAGGGTGATAGACGCGGCCGAGTTCTTCAGGCCCCGGGTGCACATGCACCAGCTTCATCTGCGGCTCGGGAATATCGAGCAACGTGTAGCCTTGCGTCGCCATCTCGCTCAGGCGCCCGCCGATCAGCAGCACCAGGTCGGCGCCCTTCACGCGCGCCAGCAATTTCGGGTTGGGCCCGATGCCCATATCGCCGGCGTAACAGGGATGCAGCCCGTCGAACAAATATTGCCGGCGGAAAGTGGTCGCCACCGGCAGCGCGAAGCGCTCGGCAAAGCGCATCAGTGCGGCGCATGCGGCGTCCGACCAGCGGCTGCCGCCAACCAGCGCGACCGGGCGCTTGGCGGCCCACAGCAGTTTTTGCAGCCGGCTCATGTCAGTCAAACCCGGCCAAATTTCCACTGGGTCGAATGGCTTTGCATCCGGCACCATGGCGCGCTCGACCAGCATGTCCTCGGGCACCGCGATCACCACCGGCCCGGGCCGGCCGTTGCAGGCGGTGTAGAAGGCACGCGAAACCAGCTCCGGGATGCGCGCGGGATCGTCAATCTCGGTCACCCATTTGGCGATTGAGCCGAATACCGCGCGGTAGTCGAGTTCCTGAAACGCCTCGCGCTCGCGCATGTGGCGCCCGACCTGGCCAACGAACATGATCACCGGCGAGGAATCCTGGCGCGCGATGTGGATACCGGCCGAAGCATTGGTGGCGCCCGGCCCGCGCGTGACGAAGCAGATGCCGGGGCGGCCAGTGGTCTTGCCGACCGCCTCGGCCATCACAGCGGCGCCGCTCTCGTGCCGGCAGACGGTGAGCGCGATTTCGGAATCGTGGAATGCGTCGAGCGCGGCCAGATAGCTCTCGCCGGGCACACAGAACACGTGGCGTACCCCGTGGATTGCCAATTGGTCGATCAGGATTTCGCCGCCGGTCCGTGTACCGTCATTGCTGCGCATCGGGTCCCTCCACCGGTGAAGACCTGCCGCACGGGTTCGGCAGCGTCAACCCCGGAAGCCGAAATAATGCGGCAGCACCAGCGTAAACCAGGGAACGAAGGTGACAAGCAATAGACCGATGATCAGCACGACGAGATAGGGCAACATGGCGCGGGACGCGGCTTCAAGCGGCGCGCGCGCCACCGCACAACAGACGTAGAAACCCACGCCGGCGGGCGGCATGAACGCGCCCACGCCCATGGCGATGATCAACATCATGCCGTAGTGCAATTCGCTGATGCCGATCTTGCCGGCGATGGGGATCAGCAGCGGCGCGAGGATGTTCAGCGCCGGCAAGCCTTCGAGCAACGACCCGCCGACGATCAAAAGCAGCAGCGAACCTATGAGAAAAATATCCACGGAGTCGTTGAACCCGTGCAGCACGTCGACAACCCGTTGCGGGACGTAGGCGATCGTCAAGGCCCAGGAGAATCCCGACGCCGCCGACAGAATGAACAGGATCATGCCGGTCAGCGCGACGCTGTCGACGACGGTGCGGAAGAAACTGCGCAGATCCATCTCCCGGTAAACCACCAGCGACAGGAACATGCCGTAGAGGACCGCGAAGGCGGACACCTCGGTCGGCGTCGCGATGCCGCCCAGAATGCCGACGAACAGGATCAAAGGCATCAGGAACGGCAGAATGGCGCCGACGCTGGCGTCGAGCCGTACCGCCCAGGTCGCCCGCGCCTCGGCCGTCGCGCCGCTCCGACGCGCGCGGACGTAGATCAGAACCATCAGACAAACGGCGATGACCGCCGCGGGGATGACGCCGCCGATGAACAAGCCGGCCATCGAAATGCTGGTGATCGAGCCGAGGATCAGCATGGCGATCGACGGCGGCACCGTCTCGCCCATCACCGCGGAAGCCGCGAGCACCGCGGCGCCCTCCGCGCTGCTGTAGCCCCGCTCCTTGAGCATGCCGCGCATGACCGTACCGACCGCGGCGACGTCGGCGGCCTTCGAGCCGGACAGCCCCGACACGAGATACATGCTCAGCACCATCACCTGCAGCAGCCCGCCGCGCAGATGGCCGACAAAGGCGTAGACAAATCGCACGAGGCGCAGGCTGATGCCGCCGCGCTCCATGATCAGGCCAGCGAGGATAAAAAACGGGATCGCCAGCAGAATGAAATTGCTGGTGCCGTTGACCATTTGCTGCGGCAGCGCCCCGATCGGCGCGACGTCGCCGATCCACAGGTAGCTCGCCGTCGAGAGCAGCAACACGAAACCAACCGGCACGCCGACGACCACGGCGAAGAAAAAGAACACGAGCGCCACGCCGATGGCCGTGTCGCCGGCGATCCACGGCCTCCAGATGCTTTGCGTCAGCCCGATCAGCAAGGCCACGGCAAAAACGCCGACCATGACGCCAAGGGCCGATGCGCGGTGCTCGCGCCACAGCCGCTCGACCGCATAGACCGCCAGCAGTGCCATGCTCGCCGTCAATGGCACGGCGAAGTTGGACACCGGCCAGCCGAGGATCGGCGTGGTCTGCTGCCAATTCATCGCTAGAAGCTTGAACGAAGACAGCAGCGCCACGATGGCGATGGAAAAAACCAGCACATCGGCCAAGGCGACGCAGCGGCGGTGCAGGTAAAGCGGCAAGGTGTCGATCACCGCGCGGACGAAGGTATGGTCGCCACGCCGATAGGCGACGGTGCCGCCGACGAAAGTCAGCGTGGACAGCGCGATTTGCGCGATTTCCTCGGTCCACAAAAATGAAACGCCGAGAACAACGCGCGCTACCACGTTGACGGCGACGGCGAACAGTTCGCCGAGCACGGCGACGACGAGGATCGCTTCGGCAATGCCGTCGAGCGCGCGCAGCACAGGATGCGCCGGCGCCTCGACGATGACGGTATCTATTTCGATTTCGACGCGCATTCCGATTTCAACCGGCAAGGATATCGAAAAGGGACCGGCGCTACCGTTGCGAGCGACGCCGGTGCACCTTATGCCGGTCAACCAGCCTTGGCGACGATATCGCGGAACTTCTTGACGTTGTCGGCGCCGGTAAAGCCGCCGATCTTGGTATAGGCCGGCTCCATCTTGGCCTTAAACGGCGCCAGATCGGGCTTGGTGATCTTCATGCCAAACCCGGCCAGCTTCTTGAGCTGATCGTCTTCCTGGCTGACGATCAATTGACGCATCTTGTCGCCGGCCGATTTGCTTTCTTCGCGCACGATGGCTTGCTGATCCTTGGACAGCTTGGCCCAGGAGCGCGCGCTCATAGTGTGGATCATGTTGTTGTAGATGTGCCGGGTGAGCGCGAGGTTCTTCTGAACCTCGTAATACTTGCCGAAGAAGATCACGGCGATCGGATTTTCCTCGCCTTCGATCACACCTTGCGACATGGCAAGATAAAGCTCGGGAAATGCGATCTGCGTGACGATGCCGCCGAGCGCCTCGATGGTGGCGCTGATCTGGATTTCCGGCGGCGTGCGGATCTTCAGCCCTTTGACGTCGTCCGGGCTGTTGATCGGCGTTTTAGTGGTGGTGAGATTGCGAAAGCCGTATTCCCAATTCGCCAGAATGATAAAGCCCTGCTGCTCGGCGAGCGGCGATAGCCAGCCCATGACGGCGTCGCTGTCGAGCACCTTGTGGGCGTGATCGTAGTCGCGGAACATGAAGGGCAGTTCGCAGGCTCCGAACGCCTTGATGTATTTGTCGAGCTGGCCTTGTGTCGGCACCGCCATGTCGATGGCGCCGAGCTTGGTCTGCTCGAGCAATTGCGGCGGCGAGCCAAGCGCGTTGTTGGGAAAAATATTGACCTGCACCGCGCCGTTGGTGCGCGCTTTGACGCGATCGGCGAACTGCAAAGCGGCGATGTGCCCCGGGTGGTTAACGTCGGCGTAGTGCCCGAAGCGCATGATGATCGGGCTCTGTGCGCCGGCCGGGCGCACATGCGGCAGCGCGAACGCGCCGGCGACACCGGCAAGGCCCGTGATGAAGGTCCGTCGTTGCATGGCGTTACTCCCCGTTTGTTTCCCGGCGTCTGGCGACCGGCTTTGACAGCGAACATATCGCGGCGCGATGCCGCTTGCGGAGCCTTATATACTAATATATTAGCGACTGAAAGTGTATTACCCTTTCGACAAGGACGACACCCGCGTGCCGCTCACCCGTCGCAAAACGGTTCCGTTACAACCGTTGCCACGCCCGACGAATTCGGCGCGCAGCTACACCGCTGCCAATCTGATCTATCGCGCCTTGCGCGACGACATCGTCGCCATGCGCATACCGCCGGGCGAGCCGATCAATGAAAAGGCGGTGGCGCTGCGCCACGGCGTGAGCCGCACGCCGGTGCGCGAGGCGCTGCTGCGGCTCGCCAGCGAGCATCTGGTGGAAATCTTTCCGCAGTCGGGAACCTTCGTGACGCGCATTCCGATTGCCGCGCTGCCGGAGGCGATTTTGGTGCGCAAGGCGCTCGAGGAATTGACCGCGCGCGAAGCCGCACAGAATGCCGTCGCCGACCAGGTCGCCGCGCTCAAGCAATTGATCGACCGTCAGCAGAAGCTAGCCCGGCAAGGCGACAAAAACCGCTTTCACGAGGCCGACGACGCCTTCCATGCGGCGATTGCCGAAGCGTCCGGCCATCCCGGCATCTGGCGGCTGATCCTGCAGGTCAAGCTGCAGCTCGACCGCTACCGCCGCCTCACCTTGCCGGTGCCCGGCCGCATGACCCGCGTGGTCGACGAGCATGCCGCGGTGGTGGCCGCGATCGCCGCGCAGGATATCGCCGCCGCCGGTGCCGCGATGGCCGCGCATCTCGACGGCCTCAGCGCCAGCATTCGCGACGTGCGCGATCTCAATCCGAAATATTTCGAGATGCCGGCGGAGGCTTAATGGGCGAAAAAGAGATCGGCGTTGTCGCGCGGCTTGAGCATTACCGTGCTTTATTCGACCTGACCGGCAAGACCGCACTGGTGCTGGGCGCCGCCTCAGGTATCGGCAAGGCCTCGGCCGAGGTGCTCGCCGCGTTAGGCGCCGCTGTGATCTGCGCCGATAAGGACCGCGAGGGCGTCGAGCGCACCGCGGCCGAGATCGGCACCCACGTGAAATCCACGGCACAAGTGGTCGATGCCGGCAAACCCGAAGATATTTCCGCGCTTGCCGCCGCGACGATGAAATTCAACGGACGGATCGACATCGCAGTCACCACACCGGCGGTGCATGTGCGTAAGCCGTTCCTCGATTACACGGACGAGGAATACGATCGCATTGCCGATCTCAATCTGCGCGGCGTATTTCTATTCCTACGCGCCTTCGGCCGTATCATGCGCGATCAAGGCAGCGGCAGCCTGATCGCCACCTCCTCCATGCGCGCGATGACGCTGGAGCCGGGACTGGCGATCTACGGCGCGACTAAGGCCGGTATCATCCAACTGGTGCGCGGCCTCGCGTCCGAACTCGGCCCCTCCGGCGTGCGCGTCAACGCCGTTGTGCCGAGCATCGTCGACACCGCGCTGGTCGCCCCCTTAAAGGCGCGCCCCGATATTTTCAACAAGCTCGCGGCGCACACCGTATTCAACCGCTGGAGCGAACCGAGCGAGGTGGCGACCGCGGTCGCCTTCCTCGCTTCGGATGCCGCAAGCTACATCACCGGCAGCGCGCTGATGGTCGACGGCGGCTGGACCGCGATCGACGGTCCCCCCTCCGGCCTGACGGATGCCGCGCGCGCTTAAGCCTTGCCGTTAAGTCTTGGGATGGATCTTCGGCATCGGGATCGGCGGCGAGAACGCCGTTGGGACCATCAGGGAGTTCTTCTGCTCGATGATGTTACCCGCTTTGGCATTTTCGACGAGGAACACTTTCCAATCAGGATCCTGCGCCATCTTGGCACGCTTCTGCTCGCGATCGGCGGCGCTCTCATAGACCCAAACATGCGTGTAGCTATTCAGTTCACCGCTTTCGGCCACCGCATAGCAGAGCGGATCGCCCATATAGCGAAGTTGCACCGGGTAGCCGTATTTCTTGTAAAGCTCGAGCTGCGCCGGCACCCGACCGGGCAGACACTTGTAGGTTCGGACATCGAGTAGCACGGAGCGCCTCCTTGGAACGGCCGCATATGGCGCGGCAAGGGGCGCACTCTCCCGGGCTGCCGCCCGCCGGTCAATAGACCTAAACCGCAGGCGTGCGCATGGCCGGCTTGCCGGTGACGGGACGCTCCGAGCGTTGTTCGGCCGGCTTTTCGAAATGAGCGAGGTTGCTCGCGCTGTTGACCAGCGCGAGATGCGAAAAGGCCTGCGGAAAATTGCCGACGAGACGGTGCGTGCGCGGCTCGTATTGCTCGCTCAACAGGCCGAGGTCGTTGCGCAGCAACAGCAGGCGCTCGAACAGCTTCACAGCATCGGCGCGACGGCCGATCATCAGATAGGCGTCCACCAGCCAGAAGCTGCAGGCCAGGAACATGCCCTCGCCCGGCGGCAAGCCGTCATCCGACGTCTTGGTGTCATATCGCCGCACCAAGCCGTCGGCCATGAGGCCGCGTTCGATTGCCTCGACGGTGCCGATGATGCGCGGGTCCTCGGGCGGCAGAAATCCTATCGCCGGCAGCAGCAGCAGGCTGGCGTCGAGCTCCTTGGAGCCGTAGGAGCGCACGAAACTGCACAACTCGTCATCGAAGCCGCGCGTGCAGACGTCGTTATGAATGCGCGCGCGAATCTCGCGCCAGCGGCCGAGCGGCCCGGGCAAATTATATTTTTCCGCGCTCTTGATCGCCCGGTCGAAGGCGACCCAGGCCATTGCCTTGGAATATGTGAAATGCTCGCGCCCGCCGCGCACCTCCCAGATGCCCTCGTCGCGGTCGGGCCAGATCTTTTCCAGATGCTTTAGAAACTCGCGTTGCAGATCCCAGCCAGACTCCTCGGTGCCGAGACCCCCCTGGCGCGCTTGGTGCAGCGCGTCCATCACCTCGCCGAAAATATCGAGCTGAAGCTGATTGTGCGCGGCGTTGCCGATCCGCACCGGCTGCGACGCTTCGTAGCCCGGCAGCCAGGGCACCTCCCATTCGGTCAGCCGCCGCTCGCCGCGAATGCCGTACATGATCTGGATCTGCTGCGGGCTGCCGGCGGCCGCGCGCAACAGCCAGTCGCGCCACATGCGCGCTTCGTCGTAGTAGCCGGCATTCATCAGCGCCAGCAGCGTCAAGGTCGCGTCACGCAGCCAGCAGAAGCGGTAGTCCCAGTTACGTGGCCCCCCGATGCATTCCGGCAGCGACGTGGTCGGCGCCGCCACCATGCCGCCGGTCGGCGCATAGGTGAGCGCCTTCAGCGTAATCAGCGAGCGCACCACCGCCTCGTCCCACGGACATTTAATATTATTTTTGCCAACCCACGTGGTCCACATGTCTTCCGTCGCCCGCAAACGCTCCTGCGGATCGACCCGAACCGGCACGGGCCGATGCGACAACTCATAGGACAACATGAACGACACCGTTTCGCCCGCGCCAATGGTAAAATCGGCGACGGTCTTGAGGCCTTCTCCGTGCGAGGGAACCGATGCGTGCAACACCACCATGTCGGGACCGGCAATCGCCCGCAACGAGTTGTCGTCGATCCGCGTCACCCAGGGCACGGTCGCGCCATAGCCGAAGCGCAGAATGAGTTCGGCGCGAAACGGCACGCGCCCCCGCTCCCCCACCACCATGCGCACGAGGCGCGAATGCGTCTCGCGCGGCGGCATGAAATCGATCAGCGTCGCCACCCCCTCGGCGGTCTCGAAGCGGGTTTCCAGAATCAGTGTGTAGGGACGGTAACGCCGCGTGATGCGCGCGTTGCCGTCCCGCGGCGCGATCTTCGCGCGGCCATGCTCGGACGTCCCCAGCAAGGCGGCGAAGCAGGCGTCGGAATCGAAACGCGGCCAGCACAGCCAGTCGATCGAGCCGTCGCGGCCGACAAGCGCGGCCGTGCCGAGATCGCCGATCATCGCGTAATCTTCGATTCGGGATGCCATGATCGGATCCTAGGATTTGAAATCGACGACGACCTTGATGTCGTTGGGCCGTTGCTCGAGCGCCTCGCGCCAGCGCGCGAGCGGGACGCGGCGGGTGATGAGGCGGCCAAGCCAATCCTTGTCGGCGTTGACTAGGGCCTCGGCGGCGGCGCGATAGTGACGGCGATTGGCGTTGACCGAGCCGAACACCACGTGGTTTTCCAGCACAATTCCGCGATTAAGGTCGCCGACATCGAAATTGATCTTGTGGCCGCCCGACGATACGCCGGCCAGGCAAATGATGCCGTCCGGCGCGCCGCGGCCGATGACGTCGAGCACAACAGCACCCGCGCCCGTGCATTCGATGACGACGTCGGGTTTGAGCGTACCGAGATCGCCGGAGTGATACGTGGCGCCGAGCGCGCGAGCTAAATCCGGTTTGACGCCTTCGCGCATGCGGTCGAGCACATGCACCTCGAGCCCGCGCTGCGCGCCGATCATCGCCGCCAGCAGTCCGACCGGGCCGGCGCCGGTGATGAGCGCCACGTGCGGCTGCCACGCCGCACTGCGGGCGCCGATGCACATGATCTGCTCCCAGCCCTTGGCGACCACGCTCGTGGGCTCCAGCAGCACGCCAAGCGTCTCCAGCGCCGGATCGATGGCGATCAGGAAATCCGGCTCGACGCGGAATTGCTCACTCCCATAGCCGTTGCGCTCTTTGATGCCGCGCTCGGTGTATCGGCCGTTGCGGCACATGTCCCATTCGCCGGCGGCGCATGCCGGGCACGGCACCGGATCGGGTCGCCGCACAATGCCGACGATGAGGTCACCGCGCGAAATGCCGCAGCCGGCCGGCGCCTCTTCGACGCGGCCGAGCGACTCATGGCCGATGACCAGGCGCTCTTGGCCAGGCGGGGCCCAGCCATATTGGCCGGCGATGATCTCACGGTCCGTTCCGCAAATGCCGAGCGCCAACGCGCGCACCAACACCGCGCCATCGCTTTGCGGCGGCGCCGGCACCTCTTCAAGACGAATGGAATTGGGCTTTCCGGGCTGGACGGTAAGTGCGCGCATGCGGCGACGTTCTCTCGATCGTCACCCCGCCGAGAATCTCACATAAGGTGTATTATGACTGGTTCAACCCATCGTCGCGCGATTAGATCAGCGCAAATCAGGTCGCCGGTTCGACCGTGATCACTTGGTAGGTGTGCGTCTCGCCGTCCTCGTTGCGGATCGAGACATATTCGCCCGGGCGAAACGCGTGGGCACCGAAGCGGTAGCCGCTTTCGTCGTCATCCGTGGCGGTCTGATCGTAGTCGAATACCCAGCGCGCGTGCTCGGGGCCGCCCGGCTTGTGCACCAGGAAGCCGTGCTCGTCGTCCTCGCCTTCCCAGAACCGGCGCACGCCGCAATGCTCGCGGTTGGCTTGCCAGAGCTTCACGTCGATATGACTCTTGTCGTCGAGCGGAGCGACGAATTCGTAACCATGGCGCGCCGAACCTTGCGGGAATTCCTTCGAACGGGCGAGATTGAACCTGATGCGCTTGAACGTGTGCGGCAGGGTGGTCACGGCGATCTCCATTCTCAAACGGGTATGTTTATTTGCCATATCATGACCGCATCCGACCATGCCGCGTATTGATTTGGATCAGTCCGGCGGCATTGGGACGGAACAATAGTGGCGCCAACTCGAGGGAACGATGGACCCGGCCGGAAACTCGCAGCAGGCAGTGATCGATTTTCTTTCGGCGCCCGCAACCCATGGCGGCGTGCCGGCCAAGCGTATCGATACCCATGCCGCGGCAGTATTTCTGGCCGGCGATCGCGTCTTCAAGATTAAGCGCGCGGTACGATTTCCGTTCCTCGATTATTCGACGCTTGGCCGGCGCCAGGCCGCTTGCGCGGCCGAGATCGAGGTGAACCGCCCGTATGCGCCGGCGATCTATCGCCGCGTGGTGGCGGTCACGCGCGAGAAGGACGGCGCGCTCGCCATCGGCGGCGCTGGCGAGCCGGTGGAGTGGGCGGTGGAGATGCGGCGTTTCGACGAGATGCAGACGCTCGACCATCTGGCCGCGGCGGGCCGCATCGATGGCGCACTCGCAGACGCGCTTGGGCGGGCGGTGGCACGCGCGCATGGGGCGGCGCCGATCAACAAGACCGCCGGCTTTGCCGATGAGCTCGCTGAGGTTATCGCGCAGAACGATGCCGAGTTGCACGCGGCACCGGAATTTTTCCCGCCCCCGGCGGTGAACGCGTTGACGCGCGCGACACGCGCCGCATTTGACCGCGTGCGGGCGCAGCTCATGATGCGCGAACGCGCCGGCCTGGTGCGGCGCTGTCATGGCGATCTGCATCTCGGCAATATCGTCTTGCTCGAGGGCGCGCCGGTGCTGTTCGACGCCATCGAATTCGACCCCAAGATCGCCACCGGCGACGTGCTCTACGACCTCGCCTTCCTGCTGATGGACCTGATCGAGCGCGGACTAAAGCCCGCGGCCAATGTCGTGCTCAACCGCTATCTCAGCGAGACGCGGCGGGCGGAGGATCTCGATGCGCTCGCCGCGCTGCCACTGTTCCTGTCGCTGCGGGCGGCGATCCGCGCCAAGGTTGCCGCTGAGCGGCGGGCGCAGGGTGCCACACGCGCGGTCATCGAGCAAAGCGCGCGCGCCTATTTCGCGCTGGCCGGCAGGCTGCTGGCACCGCCGCCGCCGCGTTTGCTGGCCATGGGCGGACTTTCGGGCACCGGCAAATCGCTGCTCGCCCGCGCGCTTGCTGCCGAAATTCTTCCCGAGCCGGGCGCGGTGGTGTTGCGCAGCGACGCCGAGCGCAAGGCCCTGTTCGGGCTCGTCGAAACCGACCGTCTGCCGCAAACGGCCTATACTCGCGACGTCACGGCCCAGGTCTATGCCACGCTCGCCGACAAGGCGCAGCGTGTGCTCGCCGCCGGCCATTCGGCCATCGTGGACGCGGTTTTCGGCGACGCCGGCGAGCGAGCGGCGATCGCGCAAGCGGCCCCGTCGGGCGAATTCCGCGGGCTATTTCTGACCGCCGATCTCAGCATCCGGCTTGCGCGCGTCGGCGGACGCAAAAGCGATGCTTCCGATGCGGACGCCGCGGTCACGCGCCAGCAAGAGCAATACGATCTCGGCGCGATACAGTGGACACCGGTGGACGCCTCCGGTTCACCGGAGGAGACGCTGCAGAGCGCGAAGGCGGCGCTCGGTCTTGCATGAGCCAAGCTATGCATGCGACGACCCGCAGCCCCGCCGCCCTCCCCCTTGGCCTGCGGTGCAAAACCGATAGCTTCGTCCGCTAGAAGCGCTTCTGCCGAATCCGGGTTCCCGATGAACGCTGCGCCACGCTCGAAATTTGCCGCACGCCAACTGGCGGTCGGGCTCACCGGCTTTTGCGCCTTCGTCAATCTCTATGCTCCGCAGTCGATCCTACCTCTGCTTTCGCAGGAATTCGGCGCAACCGCCGCCCAGGTTTCCACCATCATCACCGTCAGCACGCTGGCGGTGGCGGTGACCGCGCCGTTCACCGGCGCGATTGCCGACGTACTCGGCCGCAAGCGGGTGATCGTCGCGGCGATGTTCGTGCTGGTGGTGCCTACCCTGATGGTGGGGCTGGCGACGAGCCTGTCAGCGGTCATCTTCTGGCGCGCGGTGCAGGGACTGGTGCTGCCGCCGATCTTCGCAGTCACCGTTGCCTATATCGGCGACGAGTGGCCGCCAAGCGAAGCGACCACCGCCGCCGGCATCTACAGTTCCGGATCGAGCATCGGCGGCTTCAGCGGACGCCTGATTACTGGCTTGCTCGCCGACTTGGTCGGCTGGCGCGCTGGCTTCATCGCACTCGCCGGCGTCGCCTTTGCCGGGGCGGTCGCGACCGTATTTTTGCTGCCGCATGAACGGAAATTCGTGCGCTCCGAAGGCCTGCTGGCGTCCGGCCGGCAGATGCTCGCGCATTTCCGCAACGGCCAACTGATCGCTACCTACGCGGTCGGTTTCGGCGTGCTGTTCAATTTCATTTGTACGTTCACCTATGTCAGCTTTCATCTCGCGGCGCCGCCGTACAATCTGTCCGCCACCTGGCTCGGCGCGATTTTCGCCGTCTATCTCGTCGGCTCGGTGCTCTCGCCGTGGGTCGGTTGGGCGGTCGGACGGTTCGGGCGGCGGCACTTCACGGCACGGGTGCTCGCGCTGTGGATCGCCGGCATAGCTTTGACGCTGGCGCCGTCGCTGCCGCTGATCATTCTGGGCCTCGCCATCAGCGCCGGCTGCGGCCTGATTTGCCAGGCGATTTCCACCGGCTATGTGACGATCACCGCGAAGGCCGGCCGCTCCTCCGCGGTCGGGCTCTATGTGACGAGTTTCTATGTCGGCGGCAGTTTCGGAGCGGCGCTCGGCGGGCTCGCCTGGACGCTGGCCGGCTGGCCAGCCTGCGTCGCCCTAGTGGCCGCCATGCTGGCAATCATGGCGGCCATCGTGTTGTTCGCCTGGGCCCACGGCGTGCCGGCCGCGCTGGCGGTGACGCCGATCGAGCCGCCATGAGGTTCAGCCCGCGCTCGGATGCCACAATGGCCGGTAGCCGCGCGCGAGCACGACGAGGATCGAGGGCGGCGTCAGTACAGCGACATCGACTCCGTGCGGTCGCCGTATAGTTCCGTTGTAACCGCGCGGCGTCCACCGCAACAGCCGTTTGCCACGCAGAGCGACCGAGCTGTCGTCAACAACGATAGTCGTTCCATCAGGAAGGTCTTCGATCTTTCGCCAGTGCAGACGTTTGAACTTGCCGTCGAGACGTTCGGCGTGAAGGATTCGGTCCATGTCGGCGGCGCGAGGCCCGCCGGGAAATAACGCGGCAAAGACTTGCGCGACCTTGCGCCGGCATTCGAAGCAAGGCCGGTGACCGGCCGCTAAGCCGGTGACTTCGTCGAGGAAGAACAACTCCGTGTAGGAGCGGCCCCAGACGTCGCGATGGCGTCCGTGAAAATCGAGAACGCAGCAAATCCACTGTCGCGACACCCAGCGGCGGGTGGTCAGCTTTTTCTCGTCGGTGTGAAACCGCCCACCGCGGTTGCCCATGAGCGTTCCGCGCGCGGAGATCGCGATCAGTTCTCCAATCGGATCGACGCGGTTTTGCAGCGGCATAGGTCGGGACAAAAAAACAGGTGGCCGGCAAAAGTAACCCCGGCCACCATACCCGTTCCAGGAAGACCCGGTTACCCGGAAAGGATGACCCAATAAAACCGAAGGCGGCCGCCGGCGCTTTGATCGAAATCAACAAGAAACGGCCCGTGAACAACCCACGGACCGGCCACATGAAAACGCCCGCCACAGGGGCGGGCGTTCACAGAAAATGATGGAAATCCTCAGCCTTGCGGCTGCGGCGCTACTTCACCGGTTGGAGCGTCGGGCCGCGGGCGCGGCTTGCCGGCCGGCGGCACGGCGGAGGAACGCGGCGTGGTCGGCTCGATCACCGATTCGCGCACCGGCCGCTTGCCATTGATCAGGTCCTTGATCTCGTCGCCGGTCAGCATCTCGAACTCGAGAAGGCCCTTGGCCAGAATTTCCAGGTCGCCTCGCTTATCGGTGAGGATCTGCGTGGCCTCATCATAACCGGCCTCGACGAGCTTGCGCACCTCGGCGTCGATCGTCTGCGCGGTCGCTTCCGAGATGTTCTGCTGACGCGACACCTGATAGCCGAGGAACACCTCGTCCTGGTTCTCGCCGTAAGCAACCGTGCCGAGCTTGTCCGACAGGCCCCAGCGCGTGACCATCAGACGGGCCAATTTCGTGGCCTGCTCGATGTCGGAGGCGGCACCAGAGGTTACCTTCTCGCGGCCGAACACCATTTCCTCGGCGACGCGCCCGCCCATCATGATCGCAAGGCGCGAGGTCATCTGCTCGCGGCTCATCGACAGCTTGTCACGCTCGGGCAGTTGCATGACCATGCCGAGCGCGCGGCCACGCGGAATGATGGTGGCCTTGTGCACCGGGTCGGTGGCCTTGACGTTGAGCGCGACGATGGCATGGCCACCTTCGTGGTAGGCGGTCAGCATCTTCTCTTCGTCGGTCATCACGAGCGACTTGCGCTCGGCGCCCATCATCACCTTGTCCTTGGCATCCTCGAACTCGGCCTGTGTGACCATGCGCTTGTTGCGGCGCGCCGCCATCAAGGCGGCCTCGTTGACCAAGTTGGCGAGGTCGGCGCCGGAGAAGCCGGGCGTTCCACGCGCGGTGGTCTTCAGGTTTACGTCGGGTGCCAGCGGGACTTTCCGCACATGCACCTTCAGGATGTTTTCGCGGCCAACCACGTCCGGGTTCGGCACCACAACCTGGCGGTCGAAACGACCGGGGCGCAGCAGGGCCGGGTCGAGCACATCGGGCCGGTTGGTGGCGGCGATCAGGATGATGCCTTCATTGGCCTCGAAGCCGTCCATTTCGACCAGCAACTGGTTGAGTGTCTGCTCGCGCTCGTCATTGCCGCCGCCGAGGCCGGCGCCGCGATGACGGCCGACCGCGTCGATTTCGTCGATGAAGATGATGCAAGGCGCGTTCTTCTTGGCCTGCTCGAACATGTCGCGCACGCGCGAGGCACCGACGCCGACGAACATCTCGACGAAGTCGGAACCGGAGATGGTGAAGAACGGCACATTCGCTTCGCCGGCGACTGCGCGCGCGATCAGCGTCTTGCCGGTGCCCGGCGGACCCACCAGCAGCACGCCGCGCGGAATGCGTCCGCCCAGACGCTGGAATTTTCCCGGGTCGCGCAGGAATTCGACGATCTCCTGCAGGTCCTGCTTGGCCTCGTCGACGCCGGCGACGTCTTCGAACGTCACGCGGCCATGCGCTTCCGCCAAGAGCTTGGCGCGCGACTTGCCGAAGCCGAGCGCCTTGCCGCCCGCGCCTTGCATCTGCCGCGACAGGAATATCCACACGCCAATCAGCGCGATGAACGGCAGCCACGATACCAGCAAGGAGACAAACCACGGCACATTGTCCGACGGCGGCCGCGCGGTAATCGTCACGCCCTTGCTGTAGAGCTTCTGCACCAGACCCGGATCGCTCGGCGCATAGGTCTGGAAGCTGGTGCCGTTGGCGAAGGTGCCGCGAATTTCCGGACCCTGGATCAACACGTCGTGGACGCGGCCCTGGTCGACCTCGCTCAGCAACTGCGAAAACGAGATGTCCTGAGCGCTCGTGCGCTGGCCTGGATTCTGGAACAGCGTAAACAACGCGAGCAGCAACAGGACGATAATCACCCACAGAGCGAAATTGCGCAGATTGGCGTTCATCAGGCGTCCTTACCCGCCGCGTCGGGCGCTGCGGCCAACGGTTATGGCCAAATTTCGTGGCGACTTCACGTCGATTCCGTTCACAATGTAGGCACCATAAGCCCGCATGGAAAGGGCTCGAATCTCAGATATTCTAGCGCGGTTTCGTTGGTTTGGCGTTACCGCGTCAGCGCGTGGTTAAGGGTCTGCCGCGGCGCGGCGGCGCCCGTTCCACCGTGATCTCGGGCCCAGCCAGAGTCACAAGGGCCCCTGCCAGACTTCGCCGAAATCGTGCATTGCCAGTATTTTGGGCAACATCGAGCGCCTGTATCAGCGCCTCCAGCTTGGCCAATTCGACCGGCCCTTCATCCCCGGCGCTCGTGACCGCGCGGCCGATCAGGCGCAGCGCGATCTCCGCCGGCAAGCGGGCATAGCCGGCCGCATTGATGGTAATTGCGCCCGGCGCCGATGACGGCCGCGCCAGTTCGGCCTCGGCCCGGCTGGCTGCGGCCTCGATCGCCAGATCGGCGCGCCTGAGCCTTAGCGCCAGCAGCGCCAGCCGGCGGCTGTCGAGGCCCTCGCGCGCGAGGTCGCTCATCAGGCCGCGCAGCCGCGCCCGCGTGAAGCGCGGATCGCGGTTGGACGGATCGTCGGCGAAGGTAATTTTCGCAGCGCGCAAAGTGGCGATGAGGCGCGCCTTCGGAATATCGAGCAGCGGGCGGATAAGCTTGATCTTCCCCTCGCCGTCCCCTGGCATCGCCGAAATCCGCGTCATTGCCGCAAGCCCCGTGACGCCGCTGCCACGGCTCATGCGGATCAGCACGGTCTCGGCCTGATCGTCACGCGTGTGCGCGGTGAGAACGTGCGATGCGTTTGCCTTGCGGGCCGCGCCGGCGAGCAGACGGTAGCGCGCCACTCGCGCCGCCTCCTGCAAGCCGGTCTTCGGCTTGGCACCGGTCCAGCGCAAGGTGCGGTGCGCAATGCCGAGCTTGCGTGCCAGGCGCTCGACCGCAGCGGCCTCGCGCTTGGCTTCCTTGCGCAGGCCGTGATCGACGGTGACCGCGATCAATTCCGGCTTCACCTTCAGCGCTTTGCGCCAGCGAGCCGCCAGCACCATCAGCGCGGTCGAATCCGGTCCACCGGATACCGCCAGCACCAGCGCCGGCAAATGACCGAGGCCGGAGAAAAGCGCTTCAAGTTCCGCTGCCGAGACTGGTGAAGATTCCTGCGTGGGCATGATCTTATCCGAAAACCGGTTCCCACCCTCGGATCAAGTCCGAGGGCAAGCTTTTCAGATCATACCCTAGCAGTGCACACGCTTTTGTTCCTGCACGACGCCGCGTTTCACACTCGCCGAGGCTCGTGGGAATTTGTGCCCGACTTCGGCCAGCGTGGCGCAGGCGGCTTCCTTTTAATTCATCGCGGCAAGCGATTGTCCGAGCCGCAGCAGCGAGTCGGGCGCCTTGCCGGACTTCTCGAATTTGGTCGACACCGCCAGGAAGGACTCGGCCGCGTCGCGATAGCGCTGGCGCTGGAATAGACTTTCGCCCAGCCAGTACTGCGCGTCCGGCACTAGCTGTTCGTTCGGATATTTGCGTAGGAAATCGCGGAAGGCCTGCTCGGCCAGCGCGTAGTCCTTATGCAGCACATAGCCGTAGGCCATGTCGTATTCATCTTTCGGCGTTGCCGAGGGCGGCAGCGTGGCAAGCTGCGCGCCAGTGGCGCTAGTATTGCGATCCGGCGGCGGCGGCAACTGCGCCGGAGTCATTGGCGTCGCATTGGCCACCGGGACATTCGGCTGCGCCGGCGGCGGATTGCCGGCGAGCGTCGATAGATCGAGCGGAGCGCCGGGAACGCTGCCGCCAGGCGCGCCAACCGGCGGGCCAGCGTCGACATTCTGGATCGGAGGAGCCGCGGTTTCGTTGCCGAGCGCGCGGGGCGCGCCAGGCGCATTAGGATGCAGCGCGGGATTGAACACGTCGGAACGGTCCCCGTGGGCGTCGGCAGGCGTGTTGACCGGCGGCTGCGGCGGCATCGCGCGTGGTTGCCCGGCGGCCGGCGGCCCGCCGCGGGAGCCGAGCTGCTGGAAGCGATACTCGGTGTCGTCCTGCATGCGCTTGAGCTGCATTTGCAGCATCTGGTTCTGATGCTGCAGTTCTTCGATGGTGCCGGTGAGCTGACGTAGCGCAGCTTCAATGCGGTCGATGCGGGAGGAGACGTCGCCGGGATCGGTTTGTGCGACGCGCGGCTGCGCGGCTTGACTTTGGTCGCCTTGGCCCTGTTGTCCCTGCTCGCCGCGATTGAACAGATTGTCGAGGAAGCCGCCGGAGGAACGCTGCTCTTGCGCCACCGCGGCGCCGGCGAACAGCACCAACGAAAGCGCGGCGAGCGCCGCGATGCGAATTCGGAATCGTGAACGCGTCATAGGATGCATAGCCCGGCAACGATCGATACAACTAGCATACGACGGCCTGCGTCGAAATTGTGACTGCAACCCGTGCGGCCATTTACATCCTGGCCGCAAAGACGTCGATGCCCGGCGCTTGGCCGGGCACGACGGTTCTTGAACCAGTTTCGCCAGACTTTTACGAACTGACGCCGAGCACCGTGACCGCGCGGCGGTTCTGCGACCAGCAGGATATGTCGTCGCACAGCGCGACCGGCCGCTCCTTGCCGTACGAAATGGTCCGCATGCGGTTCGCCACGACGCCGCGCGAGACCAGATAGTCGCGCACGGTCTGGGCGCGGCGGGCGCCGAGCGCGATGTTGTATTCGCGCGTGCCGCGTTCGTCGGCGTGGCCCTCGATGGTGAACTGACTGTACTGGTTATAGTTGTTGAGCCACTGCGCCTGCTTGTCGAGCGTGGCGCGCGACTGCGGCGTGAGTTCGGTTGAGTCGGTTTCGAAGAACACGCGGTCGCCGACATTGACCACGAAGTCCTGCTGGCTGCCGGGCGTCGCCATGCCGGCGGCGTTCGCTTGCGCGTCGTCGCCCGGCTTGTTGGCGCAGGCCGATATCGCGAGCGCCGCCCCCAGAACGGCCACGATACGGGCCGCCCGGAGAATTTGTCTCATATGGGTCATTCCGGTGCCTCCATTCACACGCTGCACTGACCGGAGCTAGCTTCATCGTCTATCAGCAGGGTGGTTAAGCGAACCTTCCATCAACCTTGATGGAACCTTTTCGGACGCCCCTAAAATTGTCTGCGCTGCGTAAACCTATTGTGATGGTTAAGACCGGGTGAAAATAAGGCGTTTTTGAGTAGCGCGCGACCTTTTCCGGATACCGGTACCAACCCCGATCAAGTCGAGGACATGCATTTCGGGGTCAATCGCTAGGACAAAAGCGGCGACCAGGCCGGATCCGAGGCATAGCTCGGCGTTGGAACCTTGAGCTGGTTACGGCCGGTGATGTCGATCGTGTAAAGCGACGGCCCGATGCCGGGGTCGCTGAAATACATCAAGACCCGCCCGTTCGGGGCGAACGTTGGGCCTTCGTTGTGAAAGCCCTCGGTAAGGATGCGCTCGCCCGAGCCGTCCGGTTTGAGGAGACCGATCGAAAACTGCCCGCGCGCCTGACCGGTGAAGGCGATGTAGTCGCCGCGCGGCGACCAGACCGGCGTCGAATGATGGCCCTCGCCGAAGCTGATGCGTTGCGCGGGGCCGCCGGTCGCCGCCATCACGTAAATCTGTTGCGTACCGCCGCGGTCGCTTTCGAAGCAGATGCGGGAGTTGTCCGGCGAATAGCATGGTGCGGTGTCAATCGCCGGCGTATCGGTGAGCCGGGTAGTCTGTTTCGAGCGCAGATCCATCACGAACAGATTGGCGTTGGCGCCCTGCTGCAGGCTCATGATCACGCGCTGGCCGTCGGGCGAGAAGCGCGGCGCAAATGTCATGCCGGGGAAATTGCCGACGATCTCGCGCTGTCCAGTCTCGATGTTGAGCAGATAGACGCGAGGATCACCCTGCCCGTAGGACATGTAAGTGATCTCTTGCGTGGTTGGATTGAAGCGCGGCGTGAGCACCAGATCGTCGCCGCGGGTCAGATAGCGCACGCCGGCGCCGTCCTGATCCATGATGGCGAGCCGCTTCACGCGCCGGTCCTTCGGGCCGGTCTCGTCCACGAACACAATGCGGCTGTCGAAATAGCCCTTCTCGCCGGTCAGGCGTTCGTAGATCTGGTCGGAGATAATATGAGCGATGCGGCGCCAGTTGTCGGGCGTGGTGAAATACTGCTTGCCGTCGAGCTGCTGGCCGGCGAACACGTCCCACAGTCGGAATTCCGCCTTCAGCCGCCCGTCGCCCTGCTTGGTGATGCGGCCGGTGAGCAGCGCCTGTGCATTGATGACGCGCCAGTCGGCGAAGCGCGGCACCGCGTCGGAATTGGTGATCTTCTCGGTGAAAGCCTGCGGATTGATCGGCGCGAACAGCCCGCTGCGCTGAAGATTGCCGGTGATGATGGCGGTGACATTGCGCGCGGTGTCGGCTTCGGTCGCCGTGCCGGCCAGAAAATCGGGCAGCGCGATCGGCATCGGCTGCACGTTGCCTTGCGTGATTTCGAGCCGCAGCACGGCGCCCGCGGTTTGCGGCGCTAGGGCTGCGAGTGCGCCAGCGCCGGCCAGCAGATGGCGGCGCGTAAGATGACGCGGAACGGCAGGGAAGCTGGAATATCGATTCATTGCAAAAAATTCCGGCTGATCGTCACGGGTACATGTCGCGCGGAGTGAATTCGATTTCGATGTCCTTCCAGGAGTCGTAGGTCTCCTGATGCAGCATCGTATAGGGCTGGCATTGCAAAATCGCGCGCTTGCCGCTTTCCGCAAAGCTAGGGCCATAGGGCGAGGCCGAACCTTCGACCGCATCGGGCCCGCGTTCGATCGTTCCGTCGCGCCGGAACATCACCCGGAACACGACCTTGAGATTGTCGGCCCCGGCCGCGCCCGCTGGCACGGTCCAGCAATCGGTAATCCGCTTGCGCAACGCGGCAATTTCCGATTGCGACAGGTGAGCAGCGGTGCCGTGTACGGCGCCGAGCCCGGCTGCCGCATTGAGTTCCGCACCCGCCGCGGCCTGACGCTGCGGATCGCGCTTGTCGAGCAGCGCAGCAATCTTATCGGCATCGAATTTGGGCTGCTGGCGGACCGGCTTTTTCGGTGGCAACGGCTGCGGCTCGGCCTTGGCCTGCTTCTGCTCGTCCTGCCTTTTGAGTTTCTCCGCAATCGGGTCTGGTTTGGGAAGCGGTTGCGGCTCTGGCGTTTTCTGCGCCGTGGCCTTGACCTCGGGTTTCTCGGTGACCTTGGGGGCCGGATCCTCGACCGGCTTCGGATCGCCCTTCTTCTCCACCAGCGGTTTCGGCATTTCCAGCTTGGGCGCCTTCTTGAGGCCCTGGGTCATCTGGGAGAAGTCCTTCTCGCTGACCAGGTCGACCGGCAGCGATTCCGCCGGCGTGACCTCGAAGGTCTTGCCGGAAAACGATACCAGCGCCCACAGCAGCACTGCCGCGTGCAGGCCGGTCGAGATCGCTGACGCCACTCGCATCTGCATTACTGTGCTTTCGAGCCCTGCTCGAACTCGGTCACCAGGGCTACCCGATGGAAGCCAGCCGACGACAGGCGCCCCATCACCTTCATCATGGTCCCGTAATCGACCTTCTTGTCGCCCCGCACATAGACGCGGGCCTCGGTGCCCCCACGCGCCTCGGCCACTGCTTGCAGCTTCGGGATCAGATCATCCAGGCTAATTTCGGCATTTTGCAGGTAGACTTGGCCCTTCTCGTTGACAGACAACGTGAGCGGCTCCTTGTCCTGATCGAGACTTTTGGCCTGGCTCTGCGGCAGGTCGATCGGCACGCCGACGGTGAGCAACGGCGCCGACACCATGAAAATGATCAGCAGCACCAGCATCACGTCCACCATAGGCGTGACGTTGATCTCGCTCATCACCCTTTGGCGATGATGCTTCCTGCGTCCGATGACCGGCGTGCCGGCATTGGCTGCCATGGCTAGTTTTCCTGGCGCATGATCTTGTCCGAAAACCGGTACCCACTTTTCGGGATCATGCGCTACCCGCGTTCGTCGATTTGCCGCGACAGGATAGCGGCGAATTCGTCGGCAAAGCCTTCGAGCCGCTGAGCCTGCTTGTTAACCTCGGATGCGAACTTGTTATAGAAAATGGTCGCCGGTATGGCGGCGACAAGGCCGATCGCGGTCGCAAACAGCGCTTCCGCAATGCCCGGCGCTACCACCGCCAGCGAGGTGTTCTTCGAGGCGGCGATCGACTGGAAGCTGGTCATGATGCCCCAGACGGTGCCGAACAGGCCGATAAACGGGCCGGCCGAGCCGACTGTGGCGAGCACCAGGAGGCGGCGTTCGAGCCGCTCAACTTCGCGCGCGATGGTCACCTCCATCACCTTTTCGATCCGCATCTGCAGGCCCGCGAAGGAGCGCGGCGTGCCCTCGAAGCTGCGCTTCCATTCCCGCATCGCCGCGACGAACAACGCTGCCATCGAGTGGTTCGGCTTGGACGACAGCGAACGGTAGAGATCCTCCAGCGACTGGCCGGACCAGAACGCAGCTTCGAAATGGTCCATGGCGCGCTTGGTGCGCGCATAGAGCACGGTCTTGTCGATCGCAATTGCCCAGACCCAGACCGAGCAGACCAGCAGCCCGAGCATGACCGCCTTGACGATCCAGTGGGCGTGCCAGAACAGCGTGAACAGCGAGAGGTCGGAGGACGTGAGCGGGAGCACCGACTGTGCCACCTCGGCTGGATTCATGGGCACGTCCTTTCCGCTTGATCCGGCATGAATCGGTCAAACCGGTGCGGCGCACAATGCTCGGACCAAGATGAGCGCGCCGCGGTGTACCGCCCCCGCGCTCAACCGAAAGCCGAATGTTTCGCGAAAACCGTCAAGTCCCGCCACCGGGCAGACGCAACGAAATCTCTGCGAAACTTGGCCAAACTTGGGCGCAGAACGGGTCTTTAGCGTCGTAAACAGCGCTGATTGTGGTTAAGGAGTCGTTAGCAAGCCGTCCTTACCCCGGCCGCTTGCTAATGGGAAAGGGTGAAAAACGCAACGGCCGCCCGCTTCGGGGAAAGCGGACGGCCGCTTCGCGCATGGAAAGCGCGGGGCAGTAACGGGTTTAGTTCTGCGGCGGCGGGGACTCTGGCCGGTTGCGGCGCTCGGCCATGAACGCGTCGAACTCGGTCTTGTCCTTGGCGAAGCGCAGCCGGTCGAGGAAATCGCGGAACTCTTTTTGCTCTTCCTCGAGGCGCCGCAGCGTCTCGTTGCGGTATTCGTCGAAGGCGCGGTTGCCGCTGGTGGGCTGTGAGGTCCATGGACCACCGCCCATTTTCGCGCGCATCCAGTCCATCTTGCGCTGCATGCGTTCCATCTTGTGCTGCCAGCGGTCGTGCCCGCCGTGATATCCGCATCCCATTCTTCCGCTCCCTATGGTGAAGGCGAGGACGACGAGGCCCAGGGGCCACCAGGCCATGAAACCGAGGACGATCAGCGCGATCCAGGCGGGTTTGCCGAATTCATCGAGCTTGGCGGCGATGGTCATAGCTTGAGCCTCGCGTTCGTAAATGTAAATAACATTTACATTAGTAGGGTTGGGCCGGGCGGATGTCAAGACCCTTTACATTCATCACGTAGGAAGCGCGGGTGCCGTTGCGAGGGGTGGCACGTTCTGCGGCTTAACCGCGCGCCGCGGCGGCGCCATCCGGCAACCCGAGGCCGCGCAGGTAGATCAGGATTGCCGCCTCCAGCAGTTCCTCCGGCGGCATCGGCAAGGCGCGCCGCGCCGCATCGCCGCGCGAGAACAGGGAAGCGATGCCGTGGGTGAAACTCCACACATGCAGCGCCACCATCAGCGCCGGCGGCCTACCCTTCGGCGGCATCAGCGCCACCAGTTTTTCGGCGGCCGCGCGCAGCACCGCGAAGGCACGCTCGCTCACCTCGCGCAATTGCGGGTCGGCGTCGAGCGGCACACCCGCCTCGAACATGGCCGAGTAGTAAGCCGCCTCGCGCTTGGCGAAGCTGAGATATGCCTTGCCCAGCCGGTCGAAGGCGCTGAACAAATCCGGCTTGCCGTCGTCCCAGGCTGACGCCAGCGCCGCGCTGAACTGTTCGAAGCCGCGCCGCGCCACGTCCGACATCAGCTCGTCGCGGTCGCGGAAATGCCGGTACGGCGCCGCCGGGGAAACGCCGGCCCAGCGCGCGGCATCGGCGAAGGTGAAACCGGCAGGACCTTTTTCCGCGATCAGGTCGAGCGCGGCACGCACCAACGCTTCCTTGAGGTTGCCGTGGTGATACCCGCGCGGCCCGCTGTGCCTGCCCCATTTCATGTAAATGGCATTAACATGAGTCTCGGCCGGCGTCTCGATCTTTCAGCCAGGCCGCCGCCCCGCCACCTGCAACGGTAAATGCTCGAACAGCGTCGGGCCGCCTGGCTGCGCGCCTTCGATGGTCAGCAACTGCAATTTGGTGACCACCCCGCCTGGAGCCGAGAAGCCACCGGTCTTGCCGCCAGCGGCGAGCACGCGATGGCAGGGCATGATGATCGGCGTCGGGTTCTCGCCCATCGCCTGACCGACCGCACGCGCCAGCGTCTTGTCGCCAAGCCGTTCGGCAATTTCGCCATAGGTGATCGTGGCGCCGGGCGGGATCTGGCGGACGATGGAGTAAATCCGCCGATTGAACTCCGGCACGTCGCCATCATCGATCACAATACTGGTGAGGTCGCGCCGCTCGCCGCGCAACAACGCGGTCATACCGTCGATTGCGTCTTGCACCGCCAGCGGCGGCATCGCTTCGCGCGCGCCCGGATATCGCCGCAACGCGCGCGCCTTGGTCGCGGCCTTGCTTGCCTCGGGAAGCTGCACGCCGGCCACGCCGCCCGCGCTCCAGACAACGGCGCAGGCACCGATCGCCGTCTCGAATACTGCAAAGGACAGATCAGACATAACGCGACAATAATTACATCGCGCCGGAACCGCCACCCGCTTCCTGATCGGCCTTCATAGCAATGCGCAGCGGCTTGGGGATCGGCCGCGCCCGCCCGCCCGAGACGAAGGCGACCTGCACATGTGCCTGCACCAGAAGCTCATCGCCGCGCATGACCTTCTGCAGGAGCATGATGGAAGCGCCCTTCACCTCTTCCGGCGCGGTGACGATGTCGAGCACGTCGTCCATGAAGGCCGGCCGTTTGAAGTCGATGCCCATGTGCGTGACGACAAAGGCGAAGCCCGGCGCTTCGGCTTTCGCCTGCTCGAACAGCGCGCGGTGATCGGCGCCGATCAGCCGCAGGTAGTTGGTGCGGCCACGTTCCATGAAGCGCAGATAGCTAGCGTGATAGACCACGCCAGAAAAATCCGTGTCCTCGTAATAGACGCGCACCTGCTGGTGGTGCTTGCCGTCGCGGATTTCGCCGTCGAGATGGTTCATCACATGCCCCTCAACCGTCATGCCCGGCCTTGGGCCGGGCATCCACGCCTTTTCTATAGATACAGTGAAACAAGACGTGGATGGTCGGGACGAGCCCGGCCATGACGAATTCTATTCGTCATCGTCTCCGGAAAACAAGCCGAACTGGCTCGGATCGCGCGCAGGCTCGGCAAGCCCGAGATGCTTGAAGGCATGCGAGGTGAGCAGCCGCCCGCGCGGCGTGCGCTGGATGAAGCCCTTCTGGATCAGGAACGGCTCGATGATGTCTTCGATGGCGTCGCGCGGCTCCGAAAGTCCGGCGGCGATGGTGTCGACGCCGACCGGCCCGCCGCCGTAATTCTCTGCGATCATGCGCAGATAGCGGCGGTCCATGGCGTCGAGGCCGGCAGCGTCCACTTCCAGTTCGCCGAGCGCGCGGTCGGCGATCTTGCGGTCGATCGCCTTGTCGCCGTCGACATGGGCGAAGTCGCGCACCCGCCGCAACAGGCGGCCGGCGATGCGCGGGGTGCCGCGCGCGCGCCGCGCGATCTCGTTGGCGCCGTCCGCCGTCATGCCGATGCCGAGCACGCGCGCGCCGCGGTTGACGATCTGCTCGAGCTCTTCCACCGAATAGAAATTCAGCCGCACCGGAATGCCGAAGCGGTCGCGCAGCGGATTGGTGAGCAGGCCGGCGCGCGTGGTGGCGCCGACCAGCGTGAACGGAGCGAGATCGATCTTCACCGAGCGCGCCGCCGGCCCCTCGCCGATGATGAGGTCGAGCTGGAAATCCTCCATCGCCGGATAGAGGATTTCCTCCACCGCCGGATTGAGCCGGTGGATCTCGTCGATGAAGAGCACATCGCGCGCTTCCAAATTGGTGAGCAACGCGGCAAGATCGCCGGCTTTGGCGATCACGGGACCGGACGTGGCACGAAAATTGACACCGAGTTCGCGCGCGACGATTTGCGCCAGAGTGGTTTTGCCCAAGCCGGGCGGGCCGACGAACAGCACATGGTCGAGCGCTTCCTGGCGCGCGCGCGCGGCCTCGATGAACACGCCCAAGTTGGCGCACGCTTTTTCCTGGCCGATGAATTCCGACAGCCGTTGCGGGCGCAACGAGGCATCGACGTCGTCGTCGCGGCGTTCGGCAGTGACCAGGCGGCGCGGATTCGTGCTCAATCCATCCCCCGTCTATATTTATTCGGCAGCAATTCGCCGATGCGGGTGACCGCCGGCGCCGCCTTTCCGCTCGGCACGATCACGCGTGCCTTGGCGTCGTAGTCGTGGATCAGTTCGCGGCAGGTGCCGCAAGGGCTGACCACCGCGATCTTGCCCGGCTCTCCCGGCTTGGGATGGCGCACGGCGACGATGGTGTCGATGCCCTTGTCCCCGGTCTCGGTGATTGCACGGCCAATCGCAATCGCCTCCGCGCAGACGGCACCGCGTCCGACATAAGCGTCGATGTTAACGCCGGTCACGATCCTGCCATCGCGTGTGCGCATGGCGGCGCCGACCTCCTGCCACTCGTTGTGATAGCGCCCCTTGATGGCTTTGGTGGCGGCGGCGATCAATTCCTTGTCTTTCTTCGTCAGCGGCATTGGCGGTTACTCGCACTATGTTCTATCGGGCCAATTCTTTCAGCCCTTGCCGGATCAGCGTCGCGGTATCGGCGGCGTCGCCGACGCTGCGCGATGCGGCGGCAATCGCGGCAGCGGCCTGCGGCTGGCCGTAGCCGAGATTGACCAGCGCGGAGACGGCATCCATCACCGGCCGCGGCGCGCGCTTCTCGTCGAGCGCGCCGGCGAGATGCATGGCGGCCGGATCGACGTTGGTGAGGGCCGGCACCTTGTCCTTCAATTCGGTGACGATGCGCTCGGCCACCTTGGCGCCGACGCCTGGCGAGCGCGACACGGTCGCCTTGTCGCGCATGGCGATAGCCGACGCGAGCTCGGACGTGGTCAGCGTGCCGAGCACCGACAGCGCCACCTTGGCGCCGACGCCCTGCACCGTCTGCAGCAGGCGGAACCATTCGCGCTCGACGTCGCTCCCAAAGCCGAACAGCTTGATCTGGTCCTCGCGCACGTAAGTCTCGATCGACAACGTGGCGGCTTCGCCTTGCGCCGGCAGCGCAGCCAGTGTGCGCGCCGAGCAATGCACCTGATAGCCGACGCCGCCGACGTCGAGGACGAGATAATCCGCGCCGTAAGAGTCGACGATGCCTTTGAGCTTGCCGATCATGACGCCGCCGCCTTCAGCACCGCGCTGGTGCGATGGTGCGCGTGGCACACTGCGATTGCCAGCGCGTCGGCGGCGTCCTCCGACTGCGGATCGGCTTTCGGCAGCAGCACGCCGATCATCATGCGGATCTGCGCCTTCTCGCCGTGCCCGGCGCCGACCACTGTCTTCTTCACCACGTTGGGCGCGTATTCGGCGACCAGAAGACCCGCCTTGGCCGGCACCAGCATGGCGATGCCGCGCGCCTGCCCGAGTTTGAGCGTGGCCACCGCGTTGGCGTTGACGAAGGTCGCTTCCACCGCCGCCTCGTGCGGGCGATAGCGCTCAATCACCTCGGTCAGCCTGTCGTGAATGACCACCAGCCGCTCGCCGAGTTCCGCCCGTTCGCTGGTCTCCAGCGAACCGCAGGCAACGTAAATCAGCCGGTTGCCGTCAATCTCGATCAGGCCCCAACCGGTGCGGCGGAGCCCGGGATCGATGCCGAGGATGCGAATCGGGTGCCCGACCATGGCCCGTTGATAGCGCCGGGCCGGTCCACAGCCTAGGCCGGAATAGCGGCACATCCCAATCAACGCTCGTGCAAGGCTGGACGTCCTGATAAGCAGGCAAATCAACGGCCTTTCTGTAGCGGTGTCGGATGACCCCCGGTCTAGGTTTTGCGCTCGTCGCCATGCTCTGTTTCGGCGTCAGCGATCTCATTTATAAGCGCGCGACCGCGGCCGGCATTCAAGCGAAACATTTCGCCATGCTGCAGGCCTGGGTGTTCTGCCCCGGCGTCACACTCTACGCCTGGCTCACCGGCACGCTGGAGCCGCACGCGTCAGCCTTGTGGGGCTCGCTTGCCGGCGTGTTTCTGGTCGTTGCCGTGCATAACTTCCTGGCCAGCCTGAAGACCGGCACCGTCAGCACGAATGCGCCGATCTTCCGCTTGAATTTCACCATCACCGCCGCCCTGGCCGTGCTGCTGCTCGGTGAGACGCTCACGCCGCACAAGCTTGCGGCGCTCGCTTGCACCTTGGTGGCGGTATGGCTGCTGCTCGCCGAGCCGGCGCAAAAGCGGCCGTCATGGACATCCGTCGCGCAAGTGCTGATCGCGACCGTCGCCATGGGCCTCACAAATTTCTTCTATAAGGTCGGGCTCCAGCACGGCGCGCTGCCGGAGACCGTCGTAGCGGCGCAGGCCTGGGCTTTTTGTTCGCTGGCCACGCTGATCGCCGTTGTCAGCGACCGCGGCTACCGCGCGCCGGCAAAAGGCTGGCACTATGCGCCGGCCGCCGCAATCGTGCTGGTCGGCGGCTTTGTGTCGCTCCTGCACGGGCTTGCCCTTGGTCCGGCGAGCGTGCTGGTCCCAGTGGCGCAAATGAGCTTCGTGTTCACCGCGCTGCTCGGAGCGCTCATGTTCGGCGAGCGGCTGAACACGCGCAAATGCATCGGTCTGGCCGTCGCCGCCTCCGCGCTCGCATTGTTTACCGTGAGTTGAGCGCTTAGGCGCTCATCTTCTGCACCAGCGCGTCCGACACCTCGAAATTGGCGTAGACGTTCTGCACGTCGTCGCTTTCGTCCAGCGACTCGATCAGCTTCAAAAGCTTTTCGCCGGCTTCGTCGTCGACCGCCACCGTGTTCTGCGGCTTCCACAACAACGCCGCCTTGCGCGGCTCGCCGAACTTCGCTTCCAGCGCCTTAGCCACCTCGTTCAAGGTCTCCGACGTGGTGATGATTTGGTGACCGTCGTCGTTCGAGACCACATCCTCGGCGCCGGCCTCGATCGCGGCTTCGAGCATGGCGTCGGCGCTCGCGACTTTGGCGTCGTATTCGACCACGCCGACATGATCGAACATGAACGACACCGCGCCGGTGGTGGCCAGATTGCCGCCGTTCTTGGTGAAGATCGCGCGCACTTCGCCTGCGGTGCGGTTGTGATTGTCGGTGAGCGCCTCGACGATCACGGCGACGCCGCCCGGCCCGTAACCCTCGTAGCGGATTTCGTCATAGCTCTCGGCATCGCTGCCGGACGCCTTTTTGATGGCGCGCTCAATATTGTCCTTCGGCATGTTTTCGGCGCGCGCGGCGATGACGGCGGCGCGCAGGCGCGGATTGAATGCCGGATCGGGCAGGCCCAGCTTGGCCGAAACCGTGATCTCGCGCGCGAGTTTGCCGAACAGCTTGGAGCGGACTTTGTCCTGCTTCCCCTTGCGGTGCATGATATTTTTGAATTGGGAATGACCGGCCATGTCCGCGCGTCTCGCAATGAGGTTGATGCCGGCGGCTATATAGGCCGGGTCGCAACGAAAATAAACTCTATCCGCTAGTCCCAGAACCCTGGCCGCGCCTGCTCCAGCACCCCGCCGAGCCGCACCGCGCCGACGCGCGCCGCAAGGCCGGTCGTGTCGTCGGTTTCCACCGCGAGGCCGCATAACGTGGCGGGGCCCGACGCCGGCTCGAATTTCGAGCTCGGAATCTTGCGCAGAAAGCGGTTGAGCGGCTCGTCCTTGTTCATGCCGATGACCGACTCGAAATCCCCGGTCATGCCGACGTCCGACACGAAGGCGGTGCGCCCCGGCATGATGCGGTGATCGGCGGTCGGACAATGGGTATGGGTGCCGACCACTAGGCTGACGCGGCCGTCGACGAAATAACCCATCGACTGCTTTTCGCTGGTCGCTTCGCAATGCATGTCGAGGACGATGGCGTCGGCGCCGCTCTTGAGCGCGCAGGCGGAAAGCTCGCGCTCGACCGCGGCGAAAGGATCGTCGAGCGCGTCCATGAAAATGCGGCCCATGGCGTTGATCACCAGCGCGCGCTTGCCGTTCTTGGTGTCGACCAAAGCGGCGCCGCGGCCGGGCGTGCCCTTGGGGTAATTGACCGGGCGAATGAGGCGCGGCGCGCGCTCGATGAATACCAGCGCCTCGCGCTGGTCCCACGAATGATTGCCGAGCGTAACGGCGTCGGCGCCGGCGTCGATCAGCTCGTTGTAGATGACCTCGGTGATGCCGAAGCCGCCGGCCGCGTTCTCGCCGTTGACCGCGACGAGGTCGAGATTCCAGTCTTTGACGAGCCCGGGCAGGCGCTCGTTGACGATCGCCCGCCCCGAGCGCCCGACCACGTCGCCTATGAAGAGGATGCGCAAGTGGCTTACCTTTCATGAATTGTTGCAAAAGAAAGATACTTTTCGAAAGTGGCGTATGCGTTTTTTTCTCTCTCACCAATTTTTTCGATCAAGGATAAAATAAGATTTCCGAGATTTTCATCGTATTGCTCGGCCTTTCTCATTTCCTCGCGAGTGTCTTGGTGAGAAATCAGCCCGGCAATTTCAAGCATCGCTTCCTCAATAAATTTTGCAGCTTCAGTACCAAATAAGAATTTAGACTGGCCTTTTAAACTTGTGAATTGCGCTAACACGTCGTGACGATCTGGCCATCGTCCAAGTGCGGCAGCAGATGCGCGAAAATAAGCTCGATAGATATTAAAGCGTTTGTCAAACAGATCGAGCCGAAGCTTATCGTGTGCGGTTTTCCATTGGCGATAAGCAATAAGCCCAGCTATCGCAGCAACGACAAGCGCAACGACCATCGGCCCAAGCGCTTGAACAATCTGAATCCCATACGGAAGTTGATCAACTTTCACCGCAAACTCCGGAAATCAATCACCTCGCGCTCCGTTAGCACGAGATCGAGGCGCGCGTCGCGTTCCGTGGTCGGAACGCGTTCAATTTCCTGCGCGGCGAAAGCGATGCCGATGGCGATAACCTTCTTCTTCGCGCGCAATGCATTGATGGTCATATCGTAGTAGCCGGCGCCGTAGCCGATGCGGTGGCCGGCGCGGTCGAAGCAAGCGAGCGGCACGATGAGAATATCCGGCACGACTTCGTCCGCCTCCGGCAGCGGCTCGCGGATGCCCCACTGCCCGTCCTTGAGCGGCGCGCCGAAATGCCAGGCGCGCATGATCAGCGGCTTGCCGCGGCCGGCAATCGCCGGCAGCGCAAGCTGTACGCCGGCATCGGCAAGTTTGCGCAGCAGCGGAATCGGATTGATCTCGGTCTTCATCGGCATGAAGCCGGAGACAATGGTGGCGGGCGCGATTGCGACAGGAAACTTGCGGGCCGCGATCGCCTCCGCCGCACTCTGACGCTCCGCCGCCGGCAGCGCGTCGCGCAACGCCAGGACTTCGGCGCGCTGGGCAGCTTTTGCTGATTGTGTTTCGGTCAGGTCAGGCATTGATAAAGTGCGGAGCCGCGAAGGCCGTCGGAGTATGATCCCGGGAACCTACATAAGTAGGTGGGCGCCATATGACCGAGCCCACGAGCCCGGCCAGGGACAGCTCCCGTTAGGATCGTAAGGCCCCGGGGAATGTGACCCCGTCGCGCCCCACAGCCCCGCTTGGGCAATGTAGTGTGTCGGAAGGCTCGGCGCTACCTGGACGCGGCCTCAGATTTCAGGCGATTCCAAGAAAACAAGTTCGCTTTGTTCGGTTGCACTGGCCGCGAATGCGGCGAAGAAGGACTTGATGTCGTCGATTGGGACCTCTTGCTCACCTAAAAAGGCAATAACGTCGGTCATCCGATCGATACGAAATGTGCGAAATTCCTCCCGAAAGGGACAATAGCCGCGTACATAAATTTTATTGGCGTGGCGTCCGCATTGCCAGCAAAGCAGAGACCGTCGCGAGATTTCGCCGTCGGCGGCAACGTAGCGGAAGTCGATCAGCAGCCCCTCGATATTGCTCGAATCATTTTGGCCGAGCCTGAGTTCGATTTCTGCATCCGAAAACTCATCATACGCCCTTATCGGGCCGCGTTTGGCTAAGCGCCAATCGAGCCCGCCGTCATTCGCCTTCTTCGGGACATCTCGGGAGCTGCGCCGCGTTCTCGCAATCTTGCGTACTGCCATCCGTTACAATCCTTCTTCGCTGCGCAGGCAGCGGAAGAACCACGTCGTCATCCGATCGCCACGCCGTTGCCGAGCGACGCGTTGAGCTTCTTGGTGATGCCCTCGATGCGCTCGGCCGCCGAGTTGAAAGCGTGGACCACCGCGTCCGAGGCCGCCTTGGCGCGGTCTGACGCGACCACGCGGGCGTCCTGCAGCGCGGTCGCCTCCTCCTCCAGGCGGCGGATCTTGTGCGCGGCCTCGCTGAGTTCATCGGCCACCATCAGCGCCGCCATTACTGTCAGCCGGGTGTCGCCGATCTCGCCGAACTTGGCGCGCAGATCGATGATGCGCTGGTCGAGATCGTGCGCCAGCGCCTGCAAATGCTCCTCCTGCCCGTCCTCGCAGGCGAGGCGGAACTGGCGGCCGGCAATCGTTGCATTCACTTGCGCCATAGCATCATTCCCTGCGCATGATCTTGTCCGAAAACCGGTTCCCACTTTTCGGGATCATGCGCTACTCGTTGGCGTCCAGCACCGACTGGACGCTGGCGATGGCGGCATCCAGCCGCTGCGCGATATCGCGGTTGGTTGATTCCAGCCGGCGCGCGCGGGCGGTTTCGCCGTCGAGCGCGGCGGCGAGCCGGGTGCGGTCGATGCCCAGCGCATGGACCTGGCTCGCCAGGCCTTCCTCGCTGCGGTCCGCGTGCCGCCGCCGCTCGACCGCGGCATCGAGTGAGTCGAGCGCCAGCGCCAGCCGCTTCACTGCTTGGTCGATCGTGCTTTGGTCGCTCATCGCCATCGTCCGCACTCAAAAACTCTTGCGGGGGCAAAGATTTAGGCGAAGAACCTTACGTGCTGCGCGATTGTCCCGTCAACGCTGCCCGAGCGGTTTACCCCGATGTTTTCGCCCGCCTGTGCATGGCTGCCCGGCAGCCGCGCCGTCACATTGACTCAAAGGCCTCACATGCTATCCACCCGTCACAAACAGGCCATTTCCATGAGCGCAAATGCCTCGTCGACGGCCGCCGTGGCGCTTTCCGCGCGCCACGAGCAGGCAAGTCCCGCCGTCGCACAAGCTGGCGAACTTGCCGCCATGGCTAACGCCATCCGCGCGTTGGCGATGGACGCCGTCGAGCAGGCGAAATCCGGCCATCCCGGCATGCCGATGGGCATGGCCGACGTGGCGACGGTGCTGTTCACGCGCTTTTTGAAGTTCGATCCGTCCGTCCCGGCCTGGCCCGACCGCGACCGCTTCGTGCTGTCGGCCGGCCACGGCTCGATGCTGATCTACGCGCTGCTCTATCTCACCGGCTATCCTGAGATGACGATCCAGCAGATCAAACGCTTCCGCCAGCTCGGTTCGATCACCGCCGGCCACCCGGAATACGGCCATACGCCGGGCGTCGAGACCACCACCGGCCCGCTCGGGCAAGGCCTTGCCAACGCGGTCGGCATGGCGATCGCCGAGCGGCATCTCGCCGCCGAGTTCGGCAGCGTGGTCGACCACAAGACCTACGTCATCGCTTCCGACGGCGACCTGATGGAAGGCATCAGCCAGGAAGCCATCGCGCTCGCCGGTCACCTGAAGCTCAACAAACTGATCGTGCTGTTCGACGACAACGGCATCTCGATCGATGGCGCGCTGTCGCTGTCGGACTCGACCGACCAGGTGAAGCGCTTCGAGGCCTCCGGCTGGGCCGCCTCGCGCGTCGACGGTCACGACCTGGCGGCAATCGCGGCCGCGCTGGAGAAGGCGCAGACCTCCGACAAGCCGGTGCTGATCGCCTGCAAGACGACAATCGGCTATGGCGCGCCGACCAAGGCCGGCAAATCGTCGTCGCACGGCTCGCCGCTCGGCGCCGATGAAATCAAAGGCGCGCGCTCAACGCTCGGCTGGAGCCACGCGCCATTCGACATTCCTGCCGATATCCTGTCCGCCTGGCGCAAGGCCGGTGAGCGCTCGAAGGGCGTGCATGCCGATTGGAGCAAACGGCTCGCTGCGCTCGAGCCCGCAAAGCGAGCCGAATTCGAGCGCCGCATGACCGGCGGCCTGCCGAAGCCGGCCTTCGCCGCCGCGGTACGCGCGGTGAAGGAGAGCCTCGCCGCCACGCCGAAGGAGATCGCCACCCGCACGGCTTGCGAGTTCGCGCTCGAAAGCCTGATCCCGGCCGTGCCGGACATGGTCGGCGGCTCGGCCGATCTCACCGGCTCCAACAACACGCGCACCAAAGCGATGAAGGCGATGAGTGCGGCCGATTACTCCGGTCGCTTCATCCATTACGGCGTGCGCGAGCACGGCATGGCCGCCGCCATGAACGGCATGGCGCTGCACGGCGGCATCATCCCCTATTCCGGCACGTTCCTGGTGTTCTCGGATTACTGCCGCCCGGCGATCCGGCTCGCCGCGCTGATGGGCAAGCGCGTCATTCACATCATGACGCACGACTCCATCGGCCTTGGCGAAGACGGTCCGACGCATCAGCCGGTCGAGCAGCTCGCCGCCTTGCGCGCGATTCCCAATCTTCTGGTGTTCCGTCCTTGCGACGCGGTGGAAACCGCCGAATGCTGGCAGCTCGCGCTGGAAGCGAAAAACCGCCCGAGTGTGATGGCGCTGACCAGGCAGAACCTGCCGCAGCTCAGCCGGAATTTCCTCGAGACCAACCGCTGCGCCGCTGGCGCCTACGAGATCGCGGCCGCCGATGGCAAGGCCGAGGTGTCGATCTTCTCCACCGGCTCGGAAGTTTCGATCGCGGTGGAGGCGAAAAAACTGCTGGCCGCGCGCGGCATTTCAGCGCGCGTCGTGTCGGTGCCCTGCTTCGAACTGCTCATGGAGGCGCCGGAGGCGGCGCGCCGCGCGGTGATCGGCGATGCCAAGGTTAAGATCGGCGTAGAAGCCGCGGTGCGCCAGGGCTGGGACGCCATCATCGGTTCCGATGGCGCCTTTGTGGGCATGACTGGTTTCGGCGCCAGCGCGCCTTACAAGGACCTTTACAAGCATTTCGGCGTTACGCCGGAAGCGGTCGCCGAGGCTGCGTTAAGCAAGCTCGGGAAAAGTTGATTTGCGTCAATACCCGTCGGGGTCCATTTCGGCCATGACAGGTTGAAAATCCGGGAGCGACTTCAATGACTATCCGTGTTGCCATCAATGGGTTCGGCCGCATCGGCCGCAACGTCCTGCGCGCCATCGCCGAGGCTGAGCGCGAGGACATCGAGGTCGTCGGCATCAACGATCTCGGTCCGGTGGAAACCAACGCGCATCTGCTGCGCTTCGACAGCGTGCACGGCCGCTTCCCGGGCACAGTGACGGTCAAAGGCGACACCATCAGCGTCGGCAACGGCGCCATCAAAGTCAGCGCCGAGCGCGATCCCTCGAAGCTGCCGTGGAAGGATCTTGGCGTCGACATCGCGCTCGAGTGCACAGGCTTGTTCACCGCCAAGGACAAGGCTGCGGCGCACCTGACCGCCGGCGCCAAGCGGGTGCTGGTCTCCGCGCCGGCCGACGGCGCCGATCTCACCGTCGTCTATGGCGTCAACCACGACAAGCTGACCAAGGAGCACAAGATCGTCTCCAACGCCTCGTGCACGACCAACTGTCTCGCCCCCGTCGCCAAGGTGCTCAACGACGCCGTCGGCATCGACAAGGGCTTCATGACGACGATCCATTCCTACACAGGCGACCAGCCGACGCTCGACACCTATCACAAGGACCTCTACCGCGCCCGCGCCGCCGCGCTGAACATGATCCCGACCTCGACCGGCGCCGCCAAGGCGGTCGGCCTGGTGCTGCCAGAGCTCAACGGCAAGCTCGACGGCGTTTCGATCCGCGTGCCGACGCCGAACGTCTCGGTAATCGATTTCAAGTTCGTCGCCAAGAAGGCGACCAGCAAGGACGAGGTCAACGGCGCCATCAGGCGCGCCGCCGAGCAGCAACTCAAGGGCATCCTCGGCTTCACCGACGCGCCGAACGTCTCGCTCGACTTCAACCACGATCCGCGGTCCTCGATCTTCCACATGGATCAGACCAAGGTGATGGACGGTACCTTCGTGCGCGTAATGTCGTGGTACGACAACGAGTGGGGCTTCTCCAACCGCATGGCGGACACCGCCGTGGCGATGGGCAAGCTGATCTGAAACCGTCCGCGCCGGGCCAGCCATGAGCGCGTTCCGCACCCTCGATCACGCCGACCTCAAGGGCAAGCGCGTGTTGGTGCGCGCCGATCTCAACGTGCCGGTGGACAACGGCGTGGTCAGCGACGGCACCCGCATCGAGCGCATGGCGCAGGCGATCACCGAGATCGCCGACAAGGGCGCCAAGGTGATCCTGCTCTCGCATTTCGGCCGGCCGAAGGGCCGCGACCAGAAGAATTCGCTGAAACCAGTTGCCGCCGAAGTGGCGCACGTCATCAAGCGGCCGGTGAAATTCGTCGACGACTGTATCGGCGAAGGCGCCGAACGCGCGGTGGCGGCGATGAAGAACGGCGATATCATCTGCCTGGAGAACACCCGCTTCTATCCCGGCGAGGAAAAGGACGACCCCGCTTTCGTTGCGCAGCTGGCCAAACTCGGCGACATTTTTGTCAACGATGCCTTCTCGGTGTCGCACCGCGCCCACGCCTCCACCGAAGGATTGGCGCACGTACTGCCGTCCTATGCGGGAAGAACATTGCAGGCCGAATTGGGAGCCTTCGAGAAGGTGCTCGACAAGCCGGCGCGCCCGCTCGCGGCCATCGTTGGCGGTGCCAAGGTTTCCACCAAACTCGCTTTGCTCGGCCATCTGTTGCAGAAGGTCGACGTGCTGATCATCGGCGGCGCCATGGCCAACACATTTTTGCTCGCGCTCAACAAACCGGTTGGGAAAAGCCTTGTTGAGCGTGATCTCGTGCCGACTGCGCAGAAGATCATGGACGAGGCCAAAGTGGCCAAGCGCGAGATCGTGCTGCCGGTCGACGCTGTGGTCGCGGAGAAATTCGAAGCCAATGCGCCATCGCGCGTGGTCGATATCGACCGGGTCGGCGACAAGGACATGATCCTGGACATCGGCCCGCGCAGCGTCGAGCAGGTGGTTTCGGTGCTGGCTCGTTCCAAGACGCTGGTGTGGAACGGCCCGTTCGGCGCCTTCGAGATGGAGCCGTTCGACAACGGCACGGTTGAGGTCGCGGAAGCGGCGGCGGAACTGACCGAGGCCGGGAAACTTGTTTCGGTAGCAGGCGGCGGCGACACTGTGGCGGCGCTCAATGTCGCCGGCGTCACCGACCGCTTGACGTACGTGTCCACCGCTGGCGGCGCCTTCCTGGAATGGCTGGAAGGCAAGGCCCTGCCGGGGGTCGAGGTGCTCAGGGTAAAATGACGAGCTGACGGGAGACGACGATGAATCTCGATGAATTGAACAAAGTGGCGATGGCCATGGTCGCGTCGGGCAAGGGAATTCTGGCGGCCGACGAATCCTCCAGCACCATCAAGAAGCGCTTCGACGCCATCGGCGTGGAATCGACCGAGGACGCGCGCCGCGACTACCGCGAGATGCTGTTCCGCTCTGGCGACGGCATGAAGCACATCTCCGGCGTGATCCTCTACGATGAGACGATCTGGCAAAAGGCCAAGGACGGCACGCCGCTGGTCGACCTGATCAAGAAGGCGGGCGCCATCCCCGGCATCAAGGTCGACGAAGGCGTGAAGCCGCTGCCGAATTGCCCGGGCGAAGTCGTCACCATCGGCCTCGACAAGCTCGCCGACCGGCTGCCGAAGTACTACGAGCAGGGCGCCCGCTTCGCCAAATGGCGGGCGGTGATCGACATCGGCGCCGGCATCCCGACTTACTCCTGCATCCGCGCCAACGCGCATGCGCTAGCGCGCTACGCCGCGCTCTGTCAGCAGGCGCAGATCGTGCCGATCGTCGAGCCGGAAGTGCTGATGGACGGCGACCACGACGTCGAACGCTGCCAGACGGTGACCGAACTGGTGCTCAAGCTCCAATTCGAGGAGCTTTATTTCAACAAGGTCGCGCTCGAAGGCATGGTGCTCAAGCCGAACATGGTGATCTCCGGCAAGAAGAACGGCAAGCGCGCCGGCATCGAGGAAGTCGCCGCGCGCACCGTGAAGGTGCTCAAGAACTGCGTGCCGGGCGCGGTGCCGGGCATCGCCTTCCTGTCCGGCGGACAGAGCGACGAGAAGGCTACCGCCCATCTCGACGCCATGAACAAGATCGGCAACCTGCCCTGGGCGCTCACCTTCTCCTATGGCCGCGCGCTGCAGCACGCGCCGCAGACGACCTGGAAGGGCAAGCCGGAAAACGTCGCGGCTGCGCAGCGCGCGTTTTCACATCGCGCCAAAATGAACGGGCTCGCCGCGCTTGGCCAATGGAAGGCCGATATGGAGAAGAAGGCGGCGTGATCAAGACGGCGTGTGGTGCGCGACGCACACAGAATTATTCGATAAAGAGACGTCATGGCCGGGCAAAAGGCGCGAAGCGACGTCTTCGCGCTTAATGTGCCGGCCAAAACATTGTTACCTCCCGCGATTTAAAGGATCAGACCGTGATCGATCTCTATACCTGGACCACTCCCAACGGCCGTAAAGTCTCCATCGCCCTGGAAGAGCTCGGCCTGCCCTACACCGTGCATGCCATCGACATTTCCAAGGACGAGCAGTTCGCGCCGGACTTCCTCAAGATCGCGCCGAACAACCGCATCCCGGCGATCGTCGACCGCGACAACAACATGTCGCTGATGGAATCGGGCGCGATCCTGATCTATCTCGCCGACAAGACCGGCAAGCTGATGCCGAAATCCGGCGAAGGCCGCTACAAGGTGATCGAATGGCTGATGTGGCAGATGGGCGGCCCCGGTCCGATGCTCGGTCAGGTGCATCACTTCGTGAAATATAATCCCGGCAAGGCGCCCTATGCCGAAGAGCGTTACCTCAAGGAAGCGCACCGGCTCTACAAGGTGCTCAACACGCGACTCGAAGGCAGCCCATTCGTCGCCGACGAATATTCGATTGCCGACATCGCCATCTGGCCGTGGATCTCGCGCTTCGAATGGCAGACCATCGACATGAAGCAATATCCCAACGTGCAGCGCTGGTACAAGACCATCGCTGCGCGGCCGGCCGTGCAGAAGGGCTACAAGATCCCGAAGGACATGGGCCCGATCCCGATGCCGAAGTGAGTCTAACCATTGTCACTCCGGGACCGGCCGAAGGCCGGAACCTGGAATCCAGCGACGATCACTGAATGTGGCTCTGGATTCCGGGTTCGCGCTACGCGCGCCCCGGAATGACCATTCACTTCCCCGCGCCTGGAATGACGATGTGTTCCTCGTTCACCAGCTTGTTCCACTTCGCCACATCGGCGTCGATGAAGCGGGCGAATTCGTCGGGCGTCTGCGGCTCGGGCTCGGCGCCAAGCTTGGCCATGCGGTCGATCACGTCTTTTTCGCCCATGATCGCGACCACCGTCTTGTTGAGCTTGTCGACGATGTCCTTCGGCGTATGCGCCGGCGCCAGCAAGCCGAACCAGCCGACCGATGCGTAGCCGGGCAAGCCGCTCTCCGCCACGGTCGGCACGTTGGGAAAGAATTTCGAGCGCTTGGCGCCGGTGGTGGCGAGGGCTTTGAGTTTGCCGACCGCAACATGCGCTTGCACTGTGGTCGAGGGTGAGAACATCATGTCGATGCGACCGCCCAGGAGATCGGTGACCGCCGGACCGGTGCCCTTGTAAGGTACGTGCAGCAACTCGATCTTGGCGTCTTTCTCGAACAGCGCGCCCGACAAATGCGAGGCGGCGCCGATACCAGAAGAACCAAATGACAGCGCTTTCGGCTTTTCGCGCGCGAGCTTGATCAGCTCGGCGACCGAATTCGCTTTGACGTTCGGATTGACCACCAGCAGATAAGGTGGCGCCGCCACTACGGTGATCGGCGCGAAGAATTTATTGACGCCGAAATGGCCTTCCGGCGCCAGCGCCGCAGACGCCGCCATCAGTGCGCCGGTCGAAGCCATCAACAGCGTGTAGCCGTCCGCCTCAGCTTTGACGAAGGCCTTGGTGCCGATGCCGCCAGATGCGCCAGGCTGATTTTCGACCACCACTGGCTGGCCCCATTTTTCGGACAGGCGCTGGGCGATAATGCGGCCGAGCACGTCGGTGCCACCGCCGGGTGCGAACGGCACCACCATCTTGATGGCGCGGCTGGGATAGTCGGCCGCTGCGGCGGATGCGAGCGGCGTAGCGGCAAGGCACAGCAGCAGCAACGACAGGCGTTTAAGCATATTCTCTCCCCAAGGCTTTGGGCGAACCGCCTTGTTTGGCGGCTTTGCGACCGATTCTACTCAGCAGGCCGCAGCGCGTCCATGCGGCCGCGCCATCGCGGTGGCGACGCACTCGTCCCCCATGTCAACTTTCCGCCCGATTGCGCTACCATGCGTGCGACATGGCATCGAGACCAAAACAAGCCGACCCACGCCCGGCGCCGCGCCTCTATCTGGTAACTCCAGTGATCGCGGATGCACAAGCATTCTCTGGCTCCCTCGCCGCGGCCTTGGGTGTGGGCGATATCGCGGCCGTCCTGTTGCGTCTGGCCGAGGCCGACGAACGCGCGCAGATCAACTGCGCCAAAGCGCTCTGCCCACTGGTTCAAGACAAAGGCGCGGCACTGCTGATCGACGGCCATATCGACCTGGTCGCCCGTGCCGGCGCCGACGGCGCGCACGTCACCGGCACGGCGGCATTCGGCGACGCGCTCGAACACCTCAAGCCTGAGCGCATTGTGGGCGTTGGCGGCCTCATCACCCGCCACGACGCCATGCTCGTGGCCGAGGGAGGCGCCGATTATGTGATGTTCGGTGAGCCGGACGCCGCCGGCGAACGGCCGAGCATGGAGGCGATCGAAGAGCGTGTCGCGTGGTGGGCGGAGGTGTTCGAAGCGCCTTGCGTCGCTTATGCCGGTTCGCTCGACGAAGTGGCGCCGCTGGCGAAAGCCGGCGCCGATTTTGTCGCGCTCGGCGACTGGCTGTGGCACGACCCGCAGGCGGTCGCGGCAGCGATCGTCCGCGCGGCTGGAGAATTGCGCCTGCCGGAGAGCGCGGCATGAAGGCGCGGCGGGCGGGAACCATCGCCGCGTTGTGCGCGCTCGTCGCCCTGGCGACACCTGCCATGGCGCAACCCGCGAAAAAAAACCCGCCGCCCGCGCCGCCACCAGCGGGCAATACGGACGACGGTAAGGCCGATCTCGCCTATGGCGCGTTTCAACGCGGCCAATATCTGACCGCGTTCACCGAGGCCACCAAGCGCGCGCAGCAGAACGATCCCGCCGCCATGACGCTGCTCGGCGAACTTTACGCGCAAGGGCTCGGCGTGCCGCAAAACGACAACAAAGCGGCGGATTGGTACAAAATGGCCGCCGCGCATGGCGACCGCGACGCCATGTTCGCGCTGGCGATGTTCAATCTGCAAGGCCGCGCCGGTCCGCGCAATTCGGACGAAGCCGCCCGTCTGCTGGCGGCTGCCGCCAAACTCGGTCATCCGGCCGCAGCCTACGACCTCGCCCTGCTCTACCTGCAAGGCCAGCAATTCCCGCAAGACTTCAAACGTGCCGCCGAACTGTTTGGTCAGGCCGCCACCGCCGGCAACGCCGATGCCCAATACGCGCTCGCCACCATGTACAAGGAAGGCCGCGGCGTGCCGAAGGATCTCAACAAAGCCGCACAGTTGATGGGGCTCGCCTCGGTCGCCGGCAATATCGATGCCATGGTCGAATACGCCATCGCCGAGTTCAACGGTACAGGCGTCGCCAAGGATGAAACTGCCGCCGCCAAGCTCTTGCTGATCGCGGCGCGGCGCGGCAGCGCGATCGCACAGGACCGGCTGGCGCGCGTGCTGATGGCCGGGCGCGGCATGCCGGCCGACGCAGCCGAGGCGATCAAGTGGCACATCATCGCCAAGACGGGCGGCGACGGCGACCCCGATCTCGACGCCTTCGCCGCCAAGCAGCCGCAGCAGGTGCGCGACGCCGCCGAGAAGGCGGCCAAGAAGTGGATGTCTACCCTGCCACCGCGCTCTTGACGGCGCGCCCGCACGCGGGCAGACCCCACGCGCATGCACCACTCCGCTTTGCTCAATGTGATGATCGCCGCCGCGCGCAAAACCGCGCGCGCTCTCAAGCGCGATTTCGGCGAACTCGAGAAGCTGCAGGTCTCGCTCAAAGGGCCGGCGAATTTTGTCTCGTCCGCCGACCGCCGCGCCGAGGAAACGCTGTACCAGGAGCTTTCCAAGGCGCGTCCCGGCTACGGCTTTCTTGGCGAGGAAGGCGGCGCCCGCGAGGGCACCGACACATCGCACCGCTGGATTGTCGACCCGCTCGACGGCACCACCAATTTCCTGCACGGCATTCCGCAGTTCGCGATTTCGATCGGACTCGAGCGCGAGGGCAGCGTGATCGCCGGCCTGGTCTACAATCCGGCCAACGAAGAGATGTTCATCGCCGAAAAGGGCAAGGGCGCGTTCATGAACGAGCAGCGCATTCGCGTCGCCGGCCGCAAGCGGCTTGCCGACGCGGTCGTCGCCTGCGGTCTGCCGCATATCGGCCGCGGCGATCTCGCGCTCGCCGGCAAGGAAACCGGCGCTATACAGGCGCAAGTCGCCGGCCTGCGTCGCTTCGGTGCCGCCGCGCTCGATCTCGCCTGGATCGCCGCCGGCCGGCTCGACGGCTATTGGGAGCGCGACCTCAAGCCCTGGGACATGGCAGCCGGATCTATTCTGGTGCGCGAGGCGGGCGGCTTCGTTTCCGATTGCGACGGCGGCGCCGAGATGTTCGCCAAGGGCCATATTGTCGCGGGCAACGAAGCCATCCAGAAAGAGTTGCTGCGGGTGCTGAAAGCTGCCGGCCAGGGTTGAGTCCGACCGCAATTTAAACTCAATCCGCCGCTCTATCCTGTGGCTCCGGCACAACCGCTTTTTCCTTGTCACGGGTCTGTGCCATATTGAGCCGAGCCGGCCCGGCCGGCGTTCATGCATCGAGCCCATGGCAAAAGAACTCGATCCGCTCAAACTGTCGTCGCCCCGCATCTTCCTGTTGCGGATGCTGGTTTTCGTCGTGCTCGGCGGGCTGGTCGCCTTCCTGCTGCACAAGCAGATCGAAGTGGCGTTCATGGCCAATCCTGGCCTGAATTCGGTAATCATCTTCGTCCTGGTCATCGGCATCGCGCTGTGCCTGCGCCAGGTGATCCGCCTCTATCCCGAGATCGCCTGGGTCAATAATTTCCGCCTCGCCGATCCCGGCCTCGCGGTCGACCGGCCGCCGGTATTGCTGGCGCCGATGGCGGCGATCCTTGGCAGCCGCATCGGCCGCATGGCGATGTCGGCGCAATTGATGCGCGGCATTCTCAATTCGATCGCCACCCGCCTCGACGAGGCGCGCGATATTTCGCGTTACATGACCGGTCTCTTGGTGTTCCTCGGTCTGCTCGGCACCTTCTGGGGCCTGATCGAGACTGTCAGCTCGGTCGGCGGCGTGATCCAGGGCCTGAAAGCCGGCGGCGACGCCGGCAGCATGTTCAACTCGCTGCGCGACGGCCTTGCCGCGCCGCTTTCCGGCATGGGAATTTCGTTTTCTTCCTCGCTGTTCGGCCTCGCCGGTTCGCTTGTACTTGGCTTTCTCGACCTGCAATCGAGCCAGGCGCAGAACCGCTTCTACACCGAGTTGGAAGACTGGCTCTCCACCACGGTCTACGACCAGGCGGCCGAGCCGATCGTCGCCGCCGGCGGCACCACCGAGGTACGCTCGGCCATCGACCGCATGCGCGAAGCGCTCAGCGAGGGCGGCGCCAGCAAGAACGCCACCAATGCCATGTCCAGTCTGGCGGAGGCGATTCAAGGCCTGGTGCAGCACATGCGCACCGAGCAGCAGATGATCCGCGACTGGGTCGACAGCCAGGCGGACCAGCAGCGCGAGATCAAGCGGCTCCTGGAGATCATCGCGCGCGAAAAAGTGGATCGGTAGCGCATGATCCCGAAAAGTGGGAACCGGTTTTCGGATAAGATCATGCGCAAGAAAGTAAAGTAGTATGGCGCTGGCCCGCACCCGCCGCAGCGACAGCGGCATGAACTACTGGCCTGGCTTTGTCGACGCGCTGTCGACGCTGATACTGAGCATTATCTTCATCCTGACCGTGTTCGTGGTGGTGCAGTTCTACTTGCAGCAAGAAGTCGCCGGCAAAGATACCGCGCTGACCCGCCTCAATGCGCAGATCGCCCAGCTCACCGAGCTGTTGTCGATGGAGAAAACCGGCAAGGCCAATCTCAAGGACCAGCTCGCGCAACTGCGCGCCTCGCTCGCCGGCGCCGAGAGCGAGCGCGACAAATACAAGGGGCTCGCCGCCGGTGCCGGCGCAGGAGCCACCGCGGCGCAAGGCAAGATCGGCGAGCTTACCGGCCAACTCGACAGCGAGAAGAAAATCTCCTCGCACGCGCTGGCGCAGGTCGAAATTCTCAACCAGCAGATCGCGGCCATGCGCCGGCAACTCGCCGCCATCGAGGCCGCGCTCGATGCTTCCGAAAAGAAGGACAAGGAATCGCAGAATAAAATCGCCGATCTCGGCCAGCGGCTCAATCTGGCGCTGGCGAACAAAGTGAAAGAACTGTCGCAATACCGCTCCGACTTCTTCGGCAAGCTGCGCCAGATTCTCGGCAACCGGCCCGACGTGCGCGTGGTCGGCGACCGCTTCGTGCTGCAATCGGAATTATTCTTCGATACCGGCAAGGCCGATCTCAAGCCGGAGGCGCTGACCGAGCTCGACAAGGTCGCCGCTGCGCTGATCGAACTCGAGAAGCAGATCCCGGCCGACATCGCCTGGGTGCTGCGCGTCGACGGCCACACCGACGTGCGGCCCGTCACCGGCGGCGTATTCAAGTCTAACTGGAACCTATCGGCGGCGCGCGCCATCGCGGTGGTGCAATATCTGGTCGGCAAGGGCGTCGCGCCGCAGCGGCTGGTCGCCGCCGGCTTCGGCGAATTCCAGCCGATCGACACCGGCACCACCGAAGAGGCCTACCGCCGAAACCGCCGCATCGAGTTCAAGCTGACCGAACGGTGAGCGCGAAGATCACCCTGCGCCCCTACACCGCCGCCGACGAAGACGCGGCGATCGAGCTGTGGCGGCGCACCTGGCAGAAGCATTATCCGCATCTTAATTTCACCGAGCGCGTTCCCTGGTGGCGCGAGCGCTGGCGCAAGGAGTTGGTGCCGGTGGCGCGCGTCGTGGTCGCGGAAGACAACGGCGCATTCATCGGCTTTATCACCGTCGATCCCGAGACGACATACCTCGACCAGATCGTGGTCGCGACCGAATATTGGGGATCAAGCGTTGCCCCGATGCTGCTCGATGAGGCCAAACGCATTTCACCAAAGGGCCTCGAACTGCTGGTCAACAAGGACAACTTCCGCGCCATCCGCTTCTATGAAAAGCACTGCTTCGCCTATTCCCGCGAGGACAAGAACCCGGTGTCGGGCAAGCCGGTGAACCGGATGGCGTGGCGGCCGGGCTCGGCCTCATCCAGAAGGGCCGACTGAAGCGCGCCATGCCGTGTATAAACCGAGGCTGGTGAGCGTCAGTTAGGCAATGTCCGCATTGCCCCTTGCAAACGGACATTCCGCGTCGCGAGCCGCACGTCCGCCTAGTGCCAATAACGAACATTCCCGTCGGAGCCGGCGCAGCTGTTAATTCTCAGCAATCCGATACCCAATTCCCGGCTCGGTAAGAATAATCCGGGGGTCGTCGGGATGCTCTTCGACTTTCTGCCGAAGTTGACCCACATACACGCGAAGATATTGCGTGTCTTCGGTATGAGCCGGCCCCCAAACCGCCGTTAGAATTTGCTTATGGGTGACCACGCGTCCGGCGTGCTTGGCAAAAAATGAAAGTAGCTCAAATTCTTTAGGTGTCAGCTTGAGTTCCGCGCCTGAGCATGTTGCGCGGTGGCGCACGGCATCGACTTCGAGATTGCCGACGCGCAAAAGCGGGATTTCGGCTAAATTTGGTCTTTATGACACGTTTATAACCACGCATTAATTTCCCAATCGAATTCCTACGCGGCGCTCCGCACATTGCGCGCACGGTGGTTGAATAGGCCCCCGCAAAAACAACAAAGAGTGACTTCGATGACTACCCTTTTGGTCGAACACCTAAAGCTCATCGTTCTCTTCTTGCTGATCGGCTCCATCATCGGCCTTTCGCACCTCGGTGGCGCGAAGGCCAAGCCGGCGCGCCGCAAGGGGCGTCGCGGCTACGGCCGGCTGGCATCTGCTCGCCTCTAGAGGACGCAAAAATGTCGGTCATGTCACATAGGAAAAGCACTGCGATTGCCTCCCCCGTGTCGGCGATCGTCAGCCTCCTGCGCAAGGCTATCAGGAGCGGCACAAGGCTGCTCATGCACGTCGTCGAGGTCACCGCCGAAGCACGCATGCACAAGGCGGCAATCGAGGCCGAGCTTTATCGCAACCGCTACAAGCACTCGTCGAAGAACGACGACGATCTGCCGATCGTCCGTTGAACAGGCAATGCGCGAGGATTTGCCATGGCGATGGTTTCTCGCAATTGGACCGAACCGCAAGTCGCACGTGGGACCACGCGGGCCGCGAGCTTTCGCAGGCTGCGGGCGCGCGCGGCCCGCTGGATCGTCGCGGTCGCCAACCAAGTCTACCCGGCAGTCGTCGTGCTCGGGAGCGGTGCAGTCCTCGTCGCCGCGACGATCACACTCCGGCTGGCGATCTGGCTGCCGCTGCATTTCCACTCTTGAACGAATCCTCGGAAAGCAACCGTTCATCCTGAAGGAGAAGTGTCATGAAACATGTCGAGCCTCCCTCCCCCGAACCGAGTTTGCGAATTCCGCTCTTCATGATCGGAAAAGACAGCCGGGGGAATTGGGTAGTCCAGGACAATCACGGCAGCCGCGGCGGACTTTTTATCAATCGCGCCGAAGCACTCCGCTTCGCAATGTTTGAAAATGGCAATCGGCCGCAAGCGGTCATTATGATGCCAGGTATTTTTGAACTCGATATGAGCCGTAAGGCTGGTCTGGAACAGCGCCAGCCATCAAACGCCGAACAAATGCGACAGGTGGCTTGAGGCGACGACGATGGTCACCATCGGCCGCCACATCTCGAAGCTCTCGGGCTACGCGCCCACGCTCCCGACACTGTTTGGAACGCCGACTATCGTGGCGCCACACGGCCCCGACAATCCGCATCCGCAGCGGCGCCGAGCTAGCGGTGGGGGAAACGATTGCAGCGCTCACGTTGCGGGACCAACGAAACTGCCACAGCGGCCTAGTGCTGAAATCCTCAGTGAAGCAATTCCACTTTTTTTCATCGGACGAAATGAAGATGGGTTCTGGGTTGCGCGCGAGTCCGATGGACGAATTGGTGGCATTTTCCTGCGCAAGCGGTCGGCTCTGCGGTTCGCCAATAGGAGCGCCCAGCCCGGAGGGTGCGCCATAATGTTTCTATCCGAACGCTTCGAACTCGACGTCGAGAACAAAGGAAATCCATTCGTCGCTCACCTTGCCCCTGCAAAGCGGGTCATGTCGCAACTTGCGCAGCGTACGGCGGCATGCGCCGCCGCGATGGCGAAACGCGCCCATCCGGTTGCTCTCCTGCTCGGCCTCTTCGCCACCGCTTTCACCGCGACGATCGTCCTGCGGCTTGCCACTTGGCTCGTTGTCCTCGCCGCCAAGTCGGCTTTCTGACGACACATACCGGGATCGCCATCCAACGCCCCACAAATGCGACAGGTGGCTTGAGGCAACAACAATGATCACTATCGGCCGCCACGTTTCGAAGCTTTCGGGCTACGCGCCCGCCCTGCCGACACCGTTTGCCGACGACGGCAACATCGACGTCGCGGCATTCGAACAATTCTGCGATCGCCAGATCCGGGCCGGCGCCACCGCGCTCGTCGTCTGCGGAACGACCGGCGAAGCGCCCACGCTAAAGCCGGCAGAACATGCCACGCTTATTCAAATCACGGTTGCCGCCGCGCGCGGCCGGGCGCCGGTGATCGCGGGCGCCGGATCAAATTCTACAAGCCACGCCATCGAATTGACCAGGGACGCCGAGGCGGCGGGAGCCGACGCCATCTTGTCCGTCGTGCCGTACTACAACAAGCCGACGCAAGCGGGTTTGTATGAGCATTTTCGCGCTATCGCTCAATCGAGTAGGTCGCCGATCATCCTCTATGACGTGCCATCGCGAACCGTCTGCGGGCTTGCCGACGAAACGATTGCCCGGCTGGCTGAGCTGCCAAATATCATCGGTCTCAAGGACGCCACCGGCGACATGACCCGGCCGACGCGGCTGAGGTCGCTCCTCGGGCCGGATTTTAGACTTCTCGCCGGCGACGATGCGACCGCATTAGCCTTCATTTCGCAAGGCGGCAACGGCTACATTTCCGTCACGTCCAACGTCGTGCCTGGACTGTGCCGGAATATGTTTCTGGCCTGCCGGCAGGGCCAGATCAGCAGTGCGCAGCGCTGGGCCACTCCAGTCGCGAAATTAACCGCTGCGCTATTTCGCGAGACCAGTCCGGCCCCACTCAAATACGCGTTGAGCCTGCTTGGCCTCATGTTGCCCAAAGTCCGCCCCCCGCTGGTTGAATTGACCAACCAGACGAAGGCCGAGGTCGCTCTCATCATGCGACAAGTCTGCGAAGACTACGCAAACCACGCGATCGGCAAGCCGTGCAAGCCTGAGCGTAACAGCATTCGAGCGGCCGCCAGTGCTTAACACGCTAGTCCGCGCGACCAGCGTGGCGACAGCGGGACGCTGGTCGTGCGTTGCGCCCGGCTATGCCGCTCGTCGATTTTCGGCTGCGCCGTCGAGCTTGAAGAAGGCAACGCGCTCGTCCATCGCCTTGGCCTGATGCTCGAGCGTCTTGGCGGTGGCGGCATTCTCCTCGACCAGCGCCGAGTTCTGCTGCGTCACTTCGTCCATTTGCGTGAGCGCCTTGTTGACCTGCTCGATGCCGGTTGACTGCTCGTTGCTAGCACTGGCGATGTCGGCGACGATGTCGGCCACCTTCTTGATCGAATCCACGATCTCGGTCAGTGCCGCGCCGGCTCGATTGACCAACTCAACGCCACCCTTGACCTGATCGTTCGAGTTGGTGATCAGGTCCTTGATGTCCTTGGCCGCCTGCGAGGAACGCTGCGCCAGGCTGCGTACCTCCGAAGCCACCACGGCGAACCCGCGGCCGGCCTCGCCGGCGCGCGCTGCCTCAACAGCGGCGTTGAGCGCGAGCAAGTTGGTCTGCCGGGCGATCTCGTCGATGACGCCGATGATATCGGAGATCTTGCGCGAGGAATCTTCGATCTTGGCCATGGCCTGGACCGCCTGAGCAACCACCTGGCCGCCGCGGTCGGCGACGTCGCGGGTGGCGCTCGCTGACGCATTGGCCTGCTGCGCGTACTCGGCGTTTTTCTTCACCGTGCTGGCGATTTCCTCCATCGAGGCGGAAGTCTCTTCCAGGCTCGCCGCCTGTTCCTCGGTGCGCTGCGACAAATCGGTCGTGCTGGTGGAAATCTCAGCCGAGGCGTTGGTCACTTCCGCCGCCGAGGCCTTGATCTCGGCAACCGTCGCCCCGATCCGTTCGGCCATCTTGTTGGCGTCATCTTTCAACTGACCGAACATGCCGTGATACTCGGCCGTGATCCGTGGCGTCATATCGCCGCCGGCGAGTGCGCTCAGCATGCCGATGAGGTCTTGCAACGCCTTGCCGGTGTTCTCGCACAACGCGTTCATCGACGTGGCGAGATTGAGCATGAACTCCTTCTTGCCCTCGAGCGGTACGCGCTTGGAGAAATCGCCGGCGACCGCGGCCTTGACCAGGCCGTCAACCTCGGCCTCGATTGCCTTCTCGATGGTTTCGTTGCGCCATTCGACGATCGTTCCGGCGCGTTTGCCGTGCTTGTCCACGACCGGCGTGGCCACCAGATGGAATTTCTGACTGCCGATCGTGATGTGCATTTCGTGCGTTCCGATGAGCGAAGCCAGCAGTTGACGCTGATGCGCGGGGTTCTTGTGGAACACGTCCATGTTGGCGCCGAGCAGCTTGCCGGCGTCGAATGCCGGCAGAATCTTGCGCAGCTCGGATTCGGCCTCGAGCATCATGCTCTGCAACGAGTCGTTCGCATACATGATGTTGTAGTCGGTGTCCGCGACCATGATGTTCGAGCGGACCACGTCGAGCGCCGAGCGCACGCGCAGATTGATGACCTTCTCGGCGATCGATTGCTTGAACACCTCGGTGGCTTTGGCGATATCGCCGATCTCGTCGCCGCGCGTCGCGTAAGGCACGTCGACGACGCGGTCGTTGGTGAGGTCGACCAACACACCGGCTATCTTGCGTAGCGGCCGGCCGATGCTCATGAAACCGAAAACGGCCGAACCGATTAGCGCCAGAATAACCGTCGAGCCGACGGCAAGACCGATACGCTCGCTCGACGTCATTTCCTGCGCGGCAACCACCGCGCTCGTATTCATTGCGGTTTGCACAGTGCCCGCAATGGCACTAATCAACGCTTCCATTTGCTCCGCCATGGGCAGCGCCTGCTGCCGGGCAATGTCGCCTGCCTGGTAATCGAGCGTAGCGATCCGCATGGCCGCCTGGCTTGTCCCCGAGTCGTTCTCCGGCCGCCTGGCTTGGATCGCAATCATCTCCGCGTTAATCACAGCGATCTTATCCGCCGCGGCGGCGTACTGGCCGATGGTGACTATCAATCCCTTCAACCGCTCGGTCGTCTCAATTTTTCTAGATAGTTGAATGGCGCGCTCTATGAGCTGGATGGCGCTTTTCTGGCGTTCGCCAAGAGAGGCCTTCGCTTTTTCCAAGTCATCGGGAGAGCTTGCGATACGGACGTCGCGCGCGGTGATTTGCAAGCCGCGAAGCGCTGCTTTGATGTCAAAAGCAGTTTGAGTGAGAGCGGCTTGGCGAAGGGCATTTTCGCTCGCGTTTCTGACCGCGGCATTGCCCAGCATTTGGGTGCCCATCATGGCTGCCACCAGCAACACGCTGAGACTGGAGATAAGCGCGAGCTTGGTTCCTATCCGGATTTTGGACAGCCGAAGCATTAGTGCGCTCCTTGGAATGAATGATTGGATGTCTGCTTCGCAAGGCGAGGCGCGTTTGACTGGATTCCGGGGGTTGTCAAAATCCTGGTAAGCACCCAAAGCCAAGCTGAATCCTGCTCTTCAGGAATCAGCGCCCTAAAAAAATAAGCCACAAATATTAACGCGGCCTTGCCTTCGCTATCGCATCGCGGCCTTCGAAATGCTCGCGACTCGAATGACGGGGGCAGCCCTCGATCTCGGCTATATCCAAGATCGGGATGTTATATAGGCAAGCCGGCTAGTGCCGACTTGCGATGTTCGAGACGCGGCTTCGGCGCTCCTCACCATGAGGGCCGAGCGAGCGTGGGCGAAAATCAAGAGCGGTTACGGTGCGCCGGCGAGCGAGGCCGCCATGGCCGCGTCGAAAGATCTGGAATCCACTTTAAGATAGGCGAGCTTCTCCTCGGCGATCACCACCGCCTCGGCGACGCCCGGCACCTGCCGCAGCCGCGCGGCGAGGCTCTCGTCGTTGGCCTTGCCGTCGGCAATGGGGACGAGGCGCGTCGTCAGATAACTCGGTTGCTTCATGGTAACCGCCGCCAGCAGCCAGAGCAGCGCCAGCACGGCCGTCAGTGCAAAAACCCCGGCGGTGCCTCCCGTCTGATTGGCCCAGCCGCCGACGACGCCGCCGACGAAAATGCCGAGAAACTGCAAGCTCGAATAAAGACCCATCGCCGTGCCCTTGGCATCGGGCGGCGCCACCTTGGTGATGAGCGAGGGCAAGCTCGCCTCCATCACATTGAAGCCCGAGAAGAAGAGCGTGAGCGCGGCCAGCAGGGCATACAGATTGTGCGCGCCGAAATAGAGCATCACCTGGCTGACCAGCAGCGCGACCACAGCGCCCACGAACACGCCCTTCATGCGGCGATACTTCTCGGCGACGACGATCGCCGGCACCATCGCGGCCACCGAGATCAGCAGCACCGGTAGATAGATCATCCAATCGTTATGGGTCGCGATATCCAGCGTGCCACGCAACAGGCCGGGCACCACCAGGAAGCTCGCCGTCAGCATGGCATGCAGCGCAAAGATGCCGACATCGAGCCGCAACAACTCGCCGTTCCACAAGACCGAACTGATCAATGCCGGCACCGCCTCGGCGTCGCGATGCACGCTCACGCAGCGCGGATTGGGAACCACAAACAAAGTGATCGCGATGCCGGCCATGGCTAAACCCACCATCAGCCAGAAGATGCCGGCGACGCCGACGAAGTTCGCCACGATCGGCCCGGCTACCAGCGCGACCATGAAGGAAGCGCCGATGGTGATACCGACCATGGCCATCGCCTTGGTGCGGTTCTCCTCGCTGGTCAGATCGGCCACCAGCGCCAGGATCACGGAGCCGACGGCGCCGCCGCCCTGCAGCACGCGGCCGACGATGACACCGCCGATCGAGGTGGAGGTTGCCGCCACCGCGCTGCCAATGGCGAAAATGACTAGGCCGACGACGATCATGGGCTTGCGCCCGAACCGGTCGGACAACAGGCCGAAGGGAATCTGCAGCAGCCCCTGACTCAATCCGTAGACACCGAGCGCCTCGCCGATCAGATAGGGATTGGCGCCGGACAGGTGCTGGGCGTAGGCCGCAAACACCGGATAGATCATGAACAGGCCGAGCAGCCTGACCGAGAACACTGCCGCGAGCGAGCCGGCGGCGCGGAATTCCTGTCTTTGCATCCTACCTAACCCATACCCATGAACGCCGCCGCAAGCTCTTCGCAGGACTGAGGGCAATATTGCGAAAGGCCGCCGAGCTTGACCGTCGGCGGCCTTTGAAACCGCATTGCCGGCCTGCCCGGCGCCCCCAAAAGAGCCCGCACCATGCCCTGCGGCCTTGATCTCGGTCAATTGCGGCGGCTTGCCGCTTGCGCCTTCGTCCTGTATAGAGCGGCCAAATTCAGCCCATTTTGGCGCGCTTGGCGCGTCCGCAACGGACCCGAACGATGAAGCAAGAGACCCATCCGGACTATCATACCATCAAGGTGGTGATGACCGACGGCAGCGAATTCACCACCCGCACCACCTGGGGCAAGGAGGGCGATGTCATGCATCTCGACATCGACCCGAAGTCGCACCCGGCCTGGACCGGCGGCCAGCAGCATTTGCTCGACCGCGGCGGCCGCCTGTCGCGCTTCCAGAAGAAGTTCTCGGGCTTCCTGAAGGGCGACGAGAAGAAATAACGCGCCTGGTTTCGCGCGCGAAACGAAAAACCCCTGCCTCGCGGCGGGGGTTTTGTTTATTCCGTGACCGTTGCGTTCAAACGCTCTCGGCGCCGAAGGCGGCTTTCAGCAGGCCAAGCTGGCGCTCGACCGGATTGGCCGCCACGCCCGGTTCGGGGACGGTTTGATTATGAATGGTGGCGTCGAGCCGGCGCACTTTGGCTTGCAGCTTGTGCGACCGCTCGATCAACTCACGCAGCGCCTCCGGCAGCAATTCCAGATTGGTCGGTTCGTGGAAGTCGGCGGCGGAGAGCTTGACCTTGGCTTTTTCCTTGTTGGCCTGGGCAAGCGACATCTCGCCTTCCTTCACCGCGCGATGCAGCAGCAGCCAGGACGCAAGCTGCATCAGCCGCGTAGTCAGCCGCATGCTCTCGGTCGCGTAAGCGAGCGCGGCAGCGCGCTCGAGATGTTTGGACTCCTGCCGGCCCGCCCCGTCGAGATAGGTCGCGGTCTCTTCCACCAAGGCCATGCCGTCGCGGAACAGATCGGCGAAGACCTGTGAATTGGCGAGCCGTGCGCCGAACGATACCGGCTGCAATTCGTTGAACGATTTTTCAACCATACGCTTACGCCTTACCCCTGCCGGAACTGTTACGCGTCCCGTGTCTGGATAAGCATCGCGCTTCCCGGCCCGGTATGTCCAGACCGCAAACCGGCAAAGTTTGCGACATAGTTGCTACGCAAGCTTAAGAGCGCGGCCACCATGGCGGCCGCGTGTGTCCCGGAATGAGACAAAAAAGAGCCGCCGTTGCCGGCGGCTCGAAGTTGATAACAGGGAGGCGTCAAACAGAGTGGACAGGAGCCACTCAATGTCCATGAAGATGGACGCTCATAGTAATGATCCAGAAGGCTTAACGACAGGTTAAGGCTTTGCGTCCAATGCGGTATTTTTTGTGCCGGACCGGTGCGAATTTACCGTTTGAAGAATTGGTCGGCGGCCGAACGCGAGGCGCGCTTGCCCGCCATATCCGCCTCCAGCCGCGAGATCTCGTCGTGCATCAGCTGCACGCGCGCCGCCAGTTCTTCGACCGAAAGCAGGCTCAGGTCCTGCCCGATCTCATGCACGACCTTTTTCTTCGGCTTGTCGTCGTCGTCGATGATCGGCATGGCAAAAGCTCCGTCGATAAGAATTTACTCGCGCCGGCTCGGGTTGTCACATCGGCAAGGTGCGCTTAAACAGGCGCCCTGCCCCGCATAAATCGAGGATTCCATGACCGTACTTCCGACCAGCATGACGGCCATCGGCATCAAGGCCCCTGGCGGACCCGAGGCGCTGGTGCCGGAACAACGCGCGGTTCCTACGCCCGGCGCGGGCGAAATCCTGGTGAAAGTCGCGGCCGCCGGCATCAACCGGCCGGACGTCATGCAGCGTAAAGGCCTCTATCCGCCGCCGCCCGGCGCGCCCGATATTCCGGGTCTCGAGATCGCCGGCGAGATCGTCGCGCTTGGCGCAAACGTCAAGCGTTGGAAAACCGGCGACCGCGTGATGGCGCTGGTCTCCGGCGGCGGCTATGCCGAATATTGCCTGGCACATGAAAGTCACGCACTGCCGGTGAGCGGACTGTCGATTGTCGAAGCCGCGGCCATCCCGGAGACCTTGTTCACCGTCTGGCACAATATGGTCGAGCGCGGCGGACTCAAATCGGGCGAGACGTTTCTGGTGCACGGCGGCACGTCGGGAATTGGCACCACCGCGATCCAGCTCGCCAAGGCGCTCGGCGCGCGCGTCATCACCACTGCCGGTACGCCGGAAAAATGCGAGGCCTGCCGTAAGCTCGGCGCCGACGTCGCCGTTAACTATAAAACCGAGGACTTCGTCGCCGCCTGCAAAGCCGCCACCGACGGCAAGGGCGTCGACGTTATACTCGACATGGTCGGTGGCGATTACATTGCGCGTAATTATGAAGCAGCGGCGGTCGAGGGGCGCATCGTGCAGATCGCGTTCCAGGGCAGCGCCAAGGCGGAGGTCAATTTCATGCGCCTCATGCTCAAGCGGCTGCATCACACCGGCTCGACCTTGCGCTCGCGTTCGGTCGCCGACAAAGGCGCCATTCGCACCGCCGTCGAGGCCAACGCGCTGCCGCTGATTGTTGCCGGCAAGGTGAAGCCGGTAATCTACAAGACCTTCGCGCTCGCCGAGGCGGCGGCCGCCCATGCGCTGATGGAATCAAGCGCACATATCGGCAAGATCGTCCTAACCATTTGAAAACGCTTTCAAAATCTTGCCCCTCGGCGGTAGAATCGATAGTCTGCGCGGGCGCTTCGGGTCGCGAAATCGGCGCATTGTCGACGCAAAAAGCAGGCGGGGGAATTCGATTGCAGAGGTCGCCGGGCGGAGCCGAAATAACAGCATGACTGGCACCGCCGCGGCCGGGGGTTTTGCATTGATCTTGCAGCGTTGCGCAACGGTGTTCGCGCTCGCCGCCGCGCTGCTGGTGGCGCAGCCGGCGCGCGCCCTCGAAGCGGTGAACGTGCGGGTCGACGTCTCGGCCATCGATCTCACCGCCGCCACCACTCTGCAAAAAGCCGACGGCGACCGCATCCAGGTTTCCACCGCGCCCGGCCCCGACGGCATCGTGCGCCGCATAGAGGTGCGCGCCCGCGAAGCCAACACCAACTGGGCGGTGTTCGCGCTCACCAATAATTCCGACGAGCAGCTCGACCGGCTGATCGTCGTGCCGCACTACCGCATGGTCGGTTCCGGCCTGTTCTGGCCTGACCTCGGGCTGTCGCGCATCGCCGCTATAACGCCGTCTTCGGGCGATCGTCCGGTGCGGCAGGAGAATACGACCGCGGACATCTTCCGCGTCACACTCGACCCCGGCACGGTCATCACTTTCGTCGTCGAATTGCGCACCGACAAGCTGCCGCAGATTTATCTGTGGGAGCCGGACGCCTACAAAGACAAGGTCAACTCCTTCACGCTGTATTATGGCATCGTCATCGGCATCGCCGGATTGCTGGCGTTGTTCCTCACCATTTTGTTCGTGGTGAAGGGCTCGGTGATGTTCCCGGCCGCCGCTGCGCTGGGCTGGGCGGTCCTCATTTACATCGGCATCGACTTCGGCTTCTGGGGCAAGGTGTTCGACATGTCGGCCGGCGCCGAGCGCGTCTGGCGCGCCTGCGGCGAAGCCATTTTGTCGGCGACGCTGCTGGTATTCCTGTTTGCCTATCTCAATTTGTCGCGCTGGCACGTGCGCTACGCCCACATCACCATCGCCTGGCTGGCGGCACTCGCCGCCTTAACCGCGGTTGCGGTGTTCGATCCCGCCGTCGCCTCCGGTATCGCGCGCATGTCGCTTGCCGGCATCGCGGTGTTCGGGCTCGCGCTGGTCATCTATCTCTCTACCCACGGCTACGACCGCGCTGTGCTGCTGATCCCAACCTGGCTCTTGCTGGTGGTGTGGACCGCCGCCGCCGGCCTTGCCGTCACCGGCCTCGTCACCAACGACATCATCGGCCCGGCCTTGCTCGGCGGTCTGGTGCTGATCGTGATGCTGATCGGCTTCACGGTGATGCAGCACGCCTTCGCTGGCGGCATTACCCACGGCATCGTCTCCGACGTAGAAAGACGCGCGCTCGCACTGACTGGCGCCGGCGACCTGATCTGGGACTGGGACGTTTCCGCCGACAAGATCTACACCAGCCCGGAAACCGAACATCTGCTCGGCCTCAAGCGCGGCGCGCTCGAAGGGCCGGCGGCGGCATGGCTCGAGATCTTGCACCCGCTCGACCGTGACCGGTTCCGTGCCTCGCTCGACAGCGCGGTGGAGCAGCGGCGCGGACGCCTGAGCCAGAGCTTCCGGCTGCACGCCGCCGACGGCCATTACCTGTGGTTCACGCTGAAAGTGCGCCCCGTGGTCGGCTCGGACGGCGAGGTCGTGCGCTTGGTTGGCACGCTTACCGACGTCAACGACTTCAAGAAAGCCGAAGAGCGGCTGCTGTTCGACGCGGTGCACGACAATCTCACCGGCTTGCCCAACCGCCAACTGTTCATCGACCGCATGGAAGCGGCGTTCGGCTTCGCCAGCTCCGATCCGCAGATCCGCCCGTCGGTTCTGGTGATTAATCTCGACCGCTTCAAGCAGGTCAACGACTCGGTCGGCATGTCGATTGGCGACTCGGTCCTCCTCACCATCGCGCGCCGGCTCGCCCGCCTGCTCAAGCCGCAGGACACGCTGGCGCGGCTTTCCGGCGACCAGTTCGCCTTGATCCTGCTGTCGGAACGCGAGCCCGCGCGCATCGTCGCCTTCGCCGAGACCATGCGCCGCACCTTGCGCGCGCCGATCGGTTTTAACGACCGCGAAATCTTCATGACGGCATCGATCGGCCTGGCGCTTTCCGAAAATCAGTCGCGCAGCCCCGAGGAGGTTCTCAAGGACGCCGAGCTCGCCATGTATCACGCCAAGCGGATCGGTGGCGACCGCATCGAAATCTTCAAGCCGGCCATGCGCTCGCGCAAGACCGACCGGCTGACCATGGAATCGGAACTGCGCCGCGCCATCGAGCGCGAGGAGATCAAGGTTCTGTACCAGCCGATCGTGCGGCTGGAGGATCGCGCCATTGCCGGCTTCGAAGCCTTGGCGCGCTGGGATCACCCCAAGCTCGGCCGCCTGTCGCCGTCCGAATTCATCACGACCGCCGAGGAAATCGGCCTCATCGTGGAGCTCGGCCTGTTCGTCCTGGAACGCACTGCCCGCCGGCTGGCGACTTGGCAGGCCGCCAACCGCTCGCGCGAGCCGATCTTCGCCAGCGTCAACGTGTCGTCGCGGCAATTGCTGCGGCACGACCTGATCCAGGATTTGCGCAGTGTACTGTCGCGCTCGCCGTTGGTACGCGGCACGCTCAAGCTGGAAATCACCGAATCGCTGGTGATGGAAAATCCCGAACACGCCGCGCAGATGCTCACGCGCATCAAGGAGCTTGGCGTCGGACTGTCGCTCGACGATTTCGGCACCGGGCATTCCTCGCTCGCCTATCTGCAGCGCTTTCCCTTCGACACCATCAAGATCGACCAGTCGTTCGTGCGCACGACGGCGCGCGGCACCCGGCCGGTGATCCTGCGCTCGATCATCGCGCTCGCGCACGATCTCGGCATGGACGTGGTGGCGGAAGGCGCGGAGACCGATTCCGACGCGGTCGAGCTTTACCAGATGGGCTGCGAATACGCGCAAGGATTTGCCTTCGGCGAGCCAATGAGCGCGCAAGCCGCCGGCGGCCTTTTGACCAGCGAGCGTATCGAGGCCGCGCCCTAGCGGCGCCGCGACGGCAGCGAATTTTCGGAAACGCCGATTGGATCGCGCCCGGGATCACGCGCTTATTTTTTGCGCGTGATCTTGTCCGAAAACCGGTGCCCACTTTTCGGGATCACGCGCTTACGCGTGGCCCGCTTCGCTCGACAGCATACCGGGGTCGATGCCGATCTTGCGCAGCGCCTTTTCGTATTTGTGGTCGGTGTCGGTGCCGAAGATCAGTTCCGGATCGGCGGCGCAATGCAGCCAGCCGTTCTGCTGGATTTCCTGCTCGAGCTGGCCGGCCTTCCAGCCCGCATAGCCGAGCGCAAGGATGGCGTTCTCCGGTCCGTTGCCGCGCGCGATCGCCTTGAGGATGTCGAGCGTGGCGGTAAGGCAGACGCCGTCGTCGATCGGCAGCGTCGAGTTCTCGATGAAGAAATCGGCCGAATGCAGCACAAAGCCGCGCCCGGTCTCCACCGGCCCGCCTTTAAGCACCTTGACGTCTTCCGCCTGCACCGGCAGTTCAATGCGCTCGCTCGCCGGGATCACTTCAAGCTGCACCAGCAGATCCGGGAACTTGATATTGGCGGCGGGCTGGTTGACGACGATGCCCATGGCGCCTTCGCTGGAATGCGCACACACATAGATCACCGCGCGCGCGAACCGCTCGTCGCCCATCGACGGCATGGCGATCAGCATCTGGCCGTCAAGGTAACCGCGTGCGGGCGGCTTTTTTCCAGCCGATTTATGTGGAAGCTTCATGCGAAAAGGTTACCCAATCGGTCCGGCTTTGCAAACGATGCGGCTGCGGAAAATTTCCGCCACCCACCGTCATATTCAAGCAGGTAATTGTGGCGAAATCGCCGCGATGCAAGTAACTTAATCACCCTGTGCTCACAGTGAATTCAATGGCGGAATGCGTCTTAACCGATTAGATCGAGCGCCATGGAAAATCTTAACAATCGAATGGCCGCGACCTTGGTCGCCTGCGGGATCGTCCTCTTGGCTGGCACGCCGGCACGCGCGGCCGACGCCTCGCCCTGGGTCGAGGACAACTACTCGGCGATTCGTCTGATCGCCGGCGCCAACAAACCTGGTGCCGACAGTCTGCGCGCCGGGATCGAAATCAAGATGCAGCCGGCGTGGCATACCTATTGGCGCTATCCCGGCGACTCCGGCGTGCCGCCGCGTTTCAGTTTCGCCGGCTCGGACAATCTCGCGACCGTCAAGGTGCTCTACCCGGCGCCGCACGCCTTCACCGACGAGGTCGGCACCACCATCGGCTACAAGGGTAACGTCATTCTGCCGCTTCGCGTTTTCCCGCGGCAGAAGGGCAAACCGGTCACGCTGCGCGCCAAGATCGACTACGCGGTGTGCGACAGGCTGTGTGTGCCGGTCGAGGCCAAGCTCGAATTGACGCTTTCGCCCACCGGCGGCGCGGACAATCCCGCGCTGGCCGCTGCCGAAGCGCGCGTGCCGAAGCCGGTAGCCGCCGCCGAAGCCGGGCTCACCGCAAAGCGCGCCAACGACGACAAGCTCAAGCCGCTGGTATTCGTCGATCTGGCCGCGCCGGCCGGCCAGCCGGTCGAAGTGTTCGTCGAGGGTCCGACGCCGGAATGGGCGCTGCCCATCCCCAAGCCCGCGCCAGGCGCCCCGCCCGGCCATGCGCATTTCGGTTTCGAACTCGATGGGCTGCCGCCGGGCGTCGATCCCAAGGGTCCGTTCGAACTCACATTCACGATCGTGCAGGGCGACCGGGCCACCGAGGTCAAGACTCATCTCGACTAATCCGCCGGCTGCGCTATTTTGCACCCCATAAAAATCAGGAGAGAACACTCATGTCCATCAAAGTCGGCGACAAATTGCCCAACGCCACGTTCCGCGTGATGACCGCGGAAGGGCCCAACAAGCCGAAAACCACGGATGACATCTTCAAGGGCAAGAAGGTCGCGCTGTTCGCGGTGCCCGGCGCATTCACGCCGACCTGCAACAACCTGCACATCCCGAGCTTCCTCAACAATGTGGATGCCTTCAAGGCGAAGGGCGTGAGCACCATCGCGGTCACCGGCGTCAACGACGCCTTCGTGATGGAGGCCTGGAAGAAGGCGACCGGCGCCACCGGCAAGATCGATTTTCTCGCCGACGGCAACGGCGAATTCGCCAAGGCCATCGGCATGGACTTCGATGGTTCCGGCAACGGGCTCGGCACCCGCTCGAAGCGCTACTCGATGCTGGTCGATGACGGCACGGTGAAGGCGTTGAATATCGAGGACGCGCCCGGCAAGTGCGATATTTCCGGCGGCGACGCGCTGCTCAAGCAGATTTAATTCACGGCCGCATCGTCAAATTCCGCTCATTCCCGCGCAAGCGGGAATCCAGAATTCCTGGCTCTGGGTCCCCGCTTTCGCGGGGACGAGCGGACTAATGGGCTATTTCGTCTTCATCGCGCCGACCGCGCCGGCACGCGCCGCCACCAGGCCGTCGCGCGCGAGCTGGTCGGCGCGCTCGTTCATGGCGTGGCCGGCGTGACCCTTCACCCAGTGCCAGCGCACATCGTGATCGGCGAGCGCGGCATCGAGCCGCTTCCACAGATCGACGTTCTTGACCGGCTTCTTGTCGGCGGTGCGCCAGCCATTTTTCTTCCAGCCGTTGATCCAGCCTGTGATACCACCGCGCATGTATTCGCTGTCGGTGTAGAGATCGACCGTGCACGGACGTTTCAGCGCTTCCAGCGCGGAAATCGCCGCCATCAGCTCCATGCGGTTGTTGGTGGTGTGCGGCTCGCCGCCGTGCAATTCCTTTTCATGATCGCCGAAGGTAAGGATCGCGCCCCAGCCGCCCGGCCCCGGATTGCCCGAGCAGGCGCCATCTGTGTGGATGGTGACACGCTGCTCGCTCATATTTCTTCCCTGCGCATGATCTTATCCGAAAACCGGGTCCCACTTTTCGGGATCATGCGCTATCTATCCCATAATCGCTCGCGCTCTTCACCGACTGGTGGAAGCGCAGCTTGCGGAAATATTCGAGCGGATCCTTAGGCCGCACAAGCGCCCCCTCCGGCACCGCCAGCCAATCCACCAGCCGGGTGAGCAGAAAACGCGTGGCCGCGCCGCGCGCGAGCACCGGAAGCGTCGCCACCTCGGCCGGAGACAGCGCGCGCGCCTTGTCATAGGCCTTGAGCAACGCGCGGCCCTTGGTGACGTTGTAGGAATGGTCCGGCTCGAAGCACCAGGCGTTGAGACAAACCGCGACATCATAGACGAGCGTGTCGATACAGGCGAAATAGAAGTCGATCAGCCCCGACAGTCTGTCGCCGAGAAAGAACACGTTGTCGGGAAACAGATCGGCATGGATCACGCCCTCGGGCAAATTGCGCGGCCAGGATTTCTCGAGCGCATCGAGCTCCTTGGCGATTTCCGCGCACAGGCCGGGCCGTACGCTGTCGCCGCGCGACTTGGCCTGCTCGTAGAGGCCGCGCCAGCTTTCAATTCCCAGCGCGTTCGCCCGCTTATTCGGAAAATCCCTGCCGGCGAGATGCAGACCGGCCAGCGCCTCGCCCACCGCCGCGCAGTGGGCGGCATTCGGCCGACGGATCCATAGCCCATCGAGAAAGGTGACGATCGCCGCCGGCCGGCCGGTGAGCGTGCCGAGCATGCCGCCCGACTTGTTCTTCACCGGCTGCGGACAGGTGATACCACGCGCGGCGAGATGCTCCATCAGCGCCAGGAAGAACGGCAGGTCGGCCGCGGCGACGCGTTTTTCGTAGAGCGTGAGAATGAAATTGCCGGCGGTGGTGTGCACGAGGAAATTGGAATTTTCCACGCCTTCGGCGATGCCCTTATACGAGAGTAGCGTGCCGATCTCATAACGGCTCAGAAATTCGGTGAGATCGTCGGCGGTGACGTCGGTGTAGACGGCCATGAACGAGTCACTCCGCCGCCTGAGTCTCGCGCAACGGGCGGGGCAGCGGGAAGAACATGTCCTCCTTGGCGGCCGAGACAGTCTCGATGCTGATTGCATAACGCTGCGCAAAGGCGCCGATGATCTCTTCGACCAGCACTTCCGGGGCGGAGGCGCCGGCGGTGATCCCCAGCGTACCGACGGCACCGAATGCACCCCAGTCGATATCGGCCGCACGCTGAACCAGAACGGCGCGCGGGCAGCCGGCGCGCGCGGCCACTTCCTTGAGCCGCTGCGAATTGGACGAGTTCGGCGAGCCGACCACGATCATGGCGTCGACGATGGGCGCCACGCACTTGACCGCTTCCTGCCGATTGGTGGTGGCGTAGCAGATGTCGTCTTTGTTCGGCCCGGCCATTCCCGGAAAGCGCCGCTTGAGTACCGCAACAATCTCCGCGGTGTCCTGCACGGACAAGGTGGTCTGCGTCACATAAGCAAGGTTGTTAGCGTCGCGCGGGATGAAATTTTCGGCGTCCGCGACGCTCTCGATCAGCATCACCGCGTCAGCCGGCAATTGGCCCAAGGTGCCGATCACCTCTGGGTGGCCGGAATGGCCAATCAGCACGATCTCGCGGCCGCGGCGGAAATGGATTTCGGCCTCGCGATGCACCTTGGTCACCAGCGGACAGGTGGCGTCGAGGGCAAACAAGTGGCGGCGCGCGGCTTCCGCCGGAACGCTGCGCGCCACGCCATGGGCCGAAAAGATCACCGGGGCGCCGTCGTCGGGAACCTCGTCGAGTTCCTCGACGAAAATCGCGCCCTTGGCGCGCAGGCTCTCGACCACGTAACGGTTGTGCACAATCTCGTGGCGGACATAGACCGGAGGCCCATAGATCGCCAGCGCCCGTTCCACCGATTCGATGGCGCGCACCACCCCGGCGCAGAATCCGCGCGGCGAGCACAGCAGCACTTTGAGTGCGGGCTTTTCCGGGGTGTTCATCTTAACGTCCTGAAAATCGCGCCTATTTTGCGCGCGATTTACGTCTGGATGTGGGCTGCGCCGCCCCGCCCTGTCAAGACGGCATGGTTGCACGGCCCGGATCAAATCCCTATATTCCGGCCACTTTCCAGTCATCAAAGATGATCTGGTGCTTCGCCCGGCGGGCGGGCGAAGCGTAGAGGAGATTTGCCATGGCCACACCAGCACCCTTGATGCCGAAGGCGACCGCCGTCTGGCTGTTGGATAATACCGCCCTGACCTTCGACCAGATCGCCGAGTTCTGCAAACTGCACCCGCTCGAGGTCAAGGCGATCGCCGACGGCGACTCCGCGCAGGGCATCAAAGGTCTCGACCCGATCCAGACCGGACAGCTCACGCGCGAGCAGATCAGCGCTGCCGAGGCCGATCCCGAGCTGCGGCTGACGCTGAGCGAGTCGAAAGTCTCGGTTCCGGCGACCGAGCGCGGCAAGAAGGGCCCGCGCTATACGCCGGTGTCGCGCCGCCAGGACCGCCCGAACGCCATTCTGTGGCTGGTGCGCAACCACCCCGAATTGAAGGACGCGGCGATCATGCGGCTCGTCGGCACCACTAAGTCGACCATCGCCGCGATCCGCGACCGCACGCACTGGAACGCCGCGACGCTCGCGCCCATGGACCCGGTGACGCTCGGCCTTGCCACGCAGACCGACCTCGATTTCGAGGTCAACCGCGCGAACAAGGAAAAGCCGGCGCCGCTCGACACCGGCGCGACGCTGCTGCCTGCGGCCGAGACCACCGCGAAGAAGGAAGCGGAAATCGCCGCAGCCGCCGCGGAAGCCGAGAACAAGCCGGGCGGCAGCGATCTCAACGTTTCCGCCGTGTTCGCCAAGCTCAAGCAGCTCGGCGGCAAGGGCGAGAAGGAAGAGGAAGAGTAACTCTCTCCGTTCGTGCCCACGCAAGCGGGCATCCAGTCCTTTTGTTTCCAGCGGCCAAAGTGCTGGGTCCCCGCTTTCGCGGGGACGAACGGAAGCACTAATACCCCCGCTTCCCCTCCACCGCCGCGATGTAGCGCGCGATGGATTTTTCCAGCACCTGTTTCGCCTGCGTCGTGATGACGCGGTCGAAATAGTGGCCGTAGAGCGCGTCGAACGAAAACGGCGCCATGACCTTGCCGATGTGCGCGACCTCGCGCGCCGACAGCGGAATGAAATTCGGATAGCTGCGCATGAAGGAGAGCCACTTGCGATCGGTGGCCACGGTGAGGATATCGCCGGCGCACACCACGCCTCGGCCCTTCTTACTCTCTTGCCAATGCAGCACGCTGCCACCTTCGAAGTGGCCGCCGCAGCGGATCAGCGTCACGCCGTCCCAAAGTTTGTGAATGTCGCCTTCCCACAGATAAATCGCCGGGTCCGGCCGCATGATCCATTGCCGGTCGGCGGCATGAAGGTGGATGTGGCAATCGAACGCGTGCGCCCACTCCACCATCGTGGTGTAGAAGTGCGGATGCGAGATGGCGATCGCCTTGATGCTGCCGAGCGCCTTGATCGCCGTCACCGTCGCGGCATCGAGCGTGGCGACGCAATCCCACAGCACATTGCCGCCCGAGGTGCGCAGCAAAAGCGCGCGCTGGCCGATGGCGAAGCCCGCGCCGATGCCGATGACGCCCGGCTCGTATTCGCGCAACGCGTTCATGTGGCTTTGCGACAGCGCCTCAAGCGTGGTCCAGCGCTGCCCGCGCGCCGGCACGTATTGCCGCTCCTCCTCGCAGATCGCGCATTGCGCCGGCGGCTTTTCGTTTTCGGCATATTGGATGCCGCAGGCGGTGCAGATGAAAAAGGGCATGAGAGTCCTTGTCGTTGACGCCTTGCATTGTCGTTGTTCGGAGGATGTTTGCAAAGCGGCCAAGCTTCGCCGCCCGTATTCTTTAACGGCCCCGGGTAGGCCGTAACCCTGTCCCGCAGCGCGGGACCTTCCTTTGTCCCCCGCCCGCAAGCGAGGGGGATGGAGCGCCGAGCGGCGCACCATCGTCTTTCCGCCTTGCGCCCGCCTTCGCCTTACGGCTTCGGCGGGCGTGGCGGGCGCGCGCTTTGCGATCGACGCGCTCGCCACTCGGCGCTCCATCGCGGCGATTTCTGTCCCCGGGGCCGTAGCTTCCGGGCGCGGACCCGGGCGGCTTTTGGCTCAACCCGATCCGGCAGGCTTTCGCCCGCCTTCGTCCGTGCCGCGTCCAGCCCATTGAAGGCAGACCCCCGTAGTGGGGCCGGACGGCGACCCAGGGCCTCCCGAGTGCGTGCTTGCGAGGCACGCCCGCGGGCGCCGCGCCTGCCCCACTTCAGGATCGTCTCTAGAAGCGCCCCTCATGAGCAGGCGATAGGATTATAAGCACAAGGATTATAGTCCTGCCAAGCGCCGCGGCGATCAGAGATTTTAAAAATGACAATTGCAAAGGGATGCATTGCAGCCGGCTTCCTTGAGGGCGGCGAACGCGGGCATCGCGAAATGGTAACGAGTCCAGAGCGATAGGACCGGTTGTTGTCACAGCGGAACTCTTCGGCTACCCCCGCGTTATAAATGGAGACATTACACGCAAATCGCGAGCGATCGGAGTGTCAGATGGGTGACAGATTCCGCATCGGGATGACGTGGGTGTTCACGTCCATATTATGCGCGCTCCTGATCTCCGCCCTTTATTGGAATCCACACTGGGGGCTATTCCTCATCGGCAGATAGCAAAAGGCCGTTCCATGTCAGATGACCGCGCCGCGCTGCGCAAGGTAAGGCAGGAAAAATTGGCGGGACTCAAAAATTCGGCGATCGACGCACTTGAAAACCGCGGCTATGAAGTTCGCGGGAAAACGCCGAGCCAAATCAGAGAAATACTCAGGCGACATCCCACCAAGCCGCGGACAATCGTTAAAGAGACCGCCTCGGCTGGCGGCCTCCCCCATTTCTAACGCCGCAACACTATCGGACCGTTTGGATTTAACGACTGTTTTTGACGCTGGCAGCCGAGTGCGAACGGCTGCATATTGGCAGACATGAGCAAATCCCCCCGCGTCACCTTTCACCCCAAGCGCATCGCCGAAGGCGACTGGCAAATCGAGGCCCACTGCCCCGGCGCGGATATCCGGTATATTTCCGGTTTCAAGAGCAAGGCCGACATCGACGACTGGATGAATGGCGACCGCAAGATCGCCTGGCTCCGCTCGCAAGGTTACGCGAAATAACCCGCAACCCAGGTCGCGTTTGCTAAGCCGACATTGCCGGACCAAGGCGCCAACGGGTCCGCGCGAAGCGTGGCCTGATGACAGGGCTCCGCGCCGTCGTCGCGCCTAATGACCCGGCAATCCATGAGGCGCAGATGCCGGCAGAGCGCGACACTTCCAATTTCTGGAACTTCGTGCTAGCTTGAATCAATGATCGTAATCGGCACGGAGTTCGTGGAGCGATATTTCGCGGCCCGTGCCGGACACAAGGCGATCAAGGCGGCGCGGTCGCAATACGACGCATGGCTGGCGGTCGCGAGCCATGCGCAGTGGCGGACTCCCGAAGAGGTGAAACGCTCGCATCCGAAGGCGAGCATCCTCAAGGGCGGCCGCGTGGTGTTCAACATCAAGGGCAACGACTTCCGGCTGGTCGCCGCCCTGAAATATCCGGCGGGCGTGCTGGCGATCCGTTTCTTCGGGACGCATGTCGAATACGACAGGATTGATGCGGAGGCGGTATAATGGACGCGACTTTGGTTGTGATCGACAACGACGCAGAACTCGCCCGTGCGCGCGCGCTGGCCGACCGGCTAATGGCCTCGGACGACGTGGCCGACATGGCGCGGCTGGAAGCGCAGGCTCGCTTGATCGCCGCCTATGAGGAGCAAAAGTGGCCGCGTCGGACGCCGAGCACGGCCGACATCGTCCGCTATCTCATGGATCAGCACGGTCTTTCGCGCGCCGACATGGTGCCGATCCTCGGCACCGCGAGCCGTGTCAGCGAAGTGCTGCGCGGCAAGAAGGGGCTGAGCATGACCATGGTGCAGCGCCTGCGCGCGCGATTCCGCGTGCCGGCGGATATGCTGTTGCCGCCAGTGAAGAAGGCAAAGCGGAAGGCGGCGTGATCGTGGCAAAAACAACTCTCAAATATTCCGCCGGTGAGATCGGCCGCGTGCGCGTGGTGGAGGACTTCCTGCCCCCACCGGATGCGCTGGTGCCGCGGCCTAGTTGAGACTCGCCGCCCGCGCGTTTGGCTTTCGCCGCGCGCGAGGCCTGCCACCGGCCGGTCCGCCAGCAGTACAACCAAATCGAAAGCGGACGGTTGTGTTGCCTTTTCTTATGTCACAGCAGCCAACACCCCCATTTAGGTCGGAAGCGGAATTTGATGTTCGGTCAGGCGCTCACGCGCTAACTTGACTACATCCTCTGGAAATCTCTCTTTGTATCGCACGACGAGATACTCGCCTGTATATTCTGACAATCCTTTTTCGACGAGCAATTTAAAGCCATTAGTTTCAGTCTTGCCGCGCGTCCATTCAATCAGACTTTGATAGACGCCCTTGTTGTCTATCTTCTGTCGGGTTCGCGATGCCGCTGTATTGCGGCCGTTTTTTTCTGTAAGTAGCTGCTCATACGCGGCAAGAGTTCTCATAGAAATCACGCACTAATGGATCAGATGGGTCATCGTTTGCATTTCCAATCAATGCGCAGATGCGCTTAAATGCTAAATTGTAGACATCTGGTACATTTCGCGCCCGAGCACGCTCCATCACAGTTCGACATTCTTCCGGGGTCTTGAGTTTACTCGCGTCATACGTCGCTACCCCCCACGCCATGCCCCTTCAGCGCGCCGGTGATCTCGTCCAAGATCGCCGGGTCGTCGATGGTCGCCGGCATGGTGCATGTGTCGCCGTCGGCGATCTTCTTGATGGTGCCGCGCAGAATCATGCCCGAGCGCGTCTTCGGCAGCCGCGCCACGGCGTCCCTATTCCGCCGGTTCGGGCACATAGTGCAGCACGAGCAAATCCGCGGACGGGCAAGGAACGATCGCATAAGCGCGGCCGTCGTCGCCGCTGAATTCCACCAACGCCGTCTTGTCGTCGACCGATTCGACCACGGTGCCGACTTGACCGCGCGCGAGCCCCGCCGCCGGCAGGTCCGCCAGCAGCGCGACGACATCAAGCTCGGAAGGCCGTTCGGCGCGGTCTTTATCGGTCATCACAACACCCAACAGGTCACGAAGCGCGGAATCTCTTCACCGCTTCGGATTATCCATACGGTTCTTACCACAATGCGTCTGTTTTGTCGCGCGATTGGAATATCGACGCGCCACCGCGCGCCAAGATGGTCGCTGGCAAGTTCGTCGGCCTCGACGCGCCGCACGCCGTCAAGAAGCGCCTCGCGCAGCCACGCCGCATCGCTTTGGGCAATCCCGAGCGACTCGCGAAACACGCGCGCCTTATGCCGCCCGCGCGGATGCGCCGGGCTGAGACAATAGGCGTCGAGCTTGCGGATATCGAGGATCGCCCGCTCGGCATGCGGAATAGACGCCATGACAGGTCAGGATTACCCAACCCCGTGCCCCTTCAGCGCGCCGGTGATCTCGTCGAGGATCGCCGGGTCGTCGATGGTCGCCGGCATGGTCCACGTGTCGCCGTCGGCGATCTTCTTGATGGTGCCACGCAGAATTTTTCCCGAGCGCGTCTTCGGCAGCCGCGCCACGGTGATGGCGAGCTTGAACGCCGCCACCGGGCCGATCTTCTCGCGCACCAGCGCGACGATCTCGTTCTCGATCTCCTGCGGCGGGCGGTTGACGCCGGCTTTCAGCACGATGAAGCCGCAGGGCACCTCGCCCTTGAGTTCGTCCTTGATGCCGAGCACGGCGCATTCGGCGACGTCCGGGTGGCCGGCCAGCACCTCCTCCATGCCGCCGGTCGACAACCGGTGGCCGGCGACGTTGATGATGTCGTCGGTGCGGCTCATGACGAAGATGTAGCCGTCGTCGTCCTTGTAGCCGGCGTCCGCCGTCTTGTAGTAGCCGGGGAATTCGTCGAGGTAGCTTTCCTGGAAGCGGTCGTCCTGCTGCCACAGCGTCGGGAAGTTGGCCGGCGGCAGCGGCAGCTTGACCACGATCGAGCCGATCTTGTTGGCGGCGACCTGATGGCAGGCTTCGTCGACGATGTCGATCTGGTAGCCCGGCATCGGCACGCAGGCCGAGCCGTATTTCACCGGCAGCGCGCCGAGGCCCAGCGGATTGCCGGCGATGCACCAACCGGTCTCGGTCTGCCACCAGTGATCGAGCACCGGCACCTTGAGATGCTCCTCGGCCCACTGGATGGTCGGCGGGTCAGCGCGCTCGCCGGCCAAAAACAGCGCGCGGAATTTCGATAGGTCGTATTGCTTGAGCAGCTTGGCGTCGGGGTCCTCCTTGCGGATGGCGCGGAACGCGGTCGGCGCGGTGAACAGCGACACCACGCCGTGGTCGGCGCAGACGCGCCAGAACGCGCCGGCGTCGGGCGTGCCGACCGGCTTGCCCTCGTAGAGGATCGAGGTGCAGCCATGGAACAGCGGCGCGTAGACGATGTAGGAGTGGCCGACCACCCAGCCGACGTCGGAGCCCGACCACCACACCTCGCCGGGATTGACGCCATAGAGATATTGCATCGACCATTTGAGCGCGACCATGTGGCCGCCATTGTCGCGCACCACGCCTTTGGGGATGCCGGTCGTGCCCGAGGTGTAGAGGATGTAGAGCGGATCGGTGGCCGCGACGGGCACGCACTCGCTCGTCTTGGCGTAATTGACCGCGTGCTCCCAAACTTTGCGCCAGTCGTGGTCGCGGCCGGGCGTGAGCGGCGCCTCGCATTGCGGGCGCTGCAGGATCATGCAGGTCGGCGGCTTGTGCTGGGCGAGCTTGATCGCCTCATCCAGCAAAGGTTTGTAGGGAATGACGCGCGCGCCTTCGATGCCGCAGCTCGCCGAGAGGATAACCTTCGGCTTGGCGTCGTCGATGCGCGTCGCCAGTTCCTTCGCCGCGAAGCCGCCGAACACCACCGAATGCACCGCGCCGATGCGCGCGCAGGCGAGCATGGCGAACACCGCCTCCGGCACCATCGGCATGTAGATGATGACGCGGTCGCCCTTGGCGACGCCGAAGTCGCGCAGCATGGCGCCGAGCAACTGCACCTCGGACAGCATGCGGCCGTAGCTGAAGGTCTGCTTGGTGTTCGTGACAGGGCTGTCGTAGATCAGCGCCGGCTGGTCGTTGCGCTTGGGGATATGGCGGTCGAGGGCGTTGTAGCAGGTGTTGCAGACGCCGCCGGTGAACCAGCGGCCGTAGATGCCGGCGTCCTTGTCGAAGACCTTTTTCGGCGGCTCGAACCAGTCGATGTCCTTGGCGGCCTCGCCCCAGAAGCCTTGCGGATCGCGCTGCCAGCGCGCGTAAACATCATGGTACCGGCTGCTGCGAGCATCCATTTTTGCCTCCCCAGGCATTTTGGCCGCGATTGTGGAACGGCCGGCAACTGCAAACAAGACATGCGCAAACAAGGCTGGCGTGACGCGCGCGCCAAGGCTTTGATCTTTAGCAAGTCCCGCCCGGCCAATTGGTCGTACGACCTACCCCGTGACCATCATTACCGACCCCCTGTTCTATGCGCTCGCCATCCCGGCCGTGGTGGCGCTCGGCCTGTCCAAAGGCGGCTTTGCCGGCGCCGGGCAGATGGCGACGCCGATGCTGGCGCTGGCCATGCCGCCGCTGGAAGCCGCCGCCGTTTTGCTGCCGATCATGATGGCGCAGGACGCCGCCGCCCTATGGGTCTACCGCAAGGACTGGAACGGGCTGATTCTCGCGACCACGCTGCCGGGCGCGCTCCTCGGCGTCGGCGCCGCCTGGCTGCTGGCGGCGCATATTTCGGACGCTGCGGTGCGCGTGTTCATCGGCGTCACCACCATCGCCTTCGTGCTCTACTACTGGCTCGGCCCGCGCGTGACCCGCGACGCCGCCGATCCGGCGGTCAGCGTCGGCATGCTAGCTGGCGCGATGTCCGGTTTCACCTCGACGCTCTGCCAGGCCGGCGGGCCGCCGTTCCAGATGTACGCGCTGTCGCGCAGGCTGGCGAAGATGAATTTCGTCGGCACCACCGCGTTCTTCTTCGCCACCGTGAACGCGCTCAAGGTGGTCCCCTATTTCGCGCTCGGCCAGTTCTCGACCAAGGGGCTCGGCACCTCGCTGGTGCTGCTGCCTTTGGCGATGCTGACCAACATGCTCGGCTTCTGGGTGGTGCGCATCACGCCGCAGGAGGTGTTCTACAAGATTACCATGGTGCTGATGTTCGCGATCTCGATCGAACTGGTGCGCTCGGGGATGATCGATATCCTGCACGGTTGACTTCCCTCGCCCCGCACGCGGGGAAAGGTGAAAGCAGCGATTGATCGCCACCCTCTCCCTTCGCTACGCTGACGCCAGGGAGAAAACACCCAATGGCGAAAACGCCCTACGACACCGATCTCGACCGCAATCCGGCCAATTTCCAGCCGCTGACGCCGCTCGGCTTTCTCGAGCGCGCGGCGGCCGTGTTCCCGGATCACACCGCCATCATCCACGGGCCGCTGCGGCGTTCCTATGCCGAATTCTACGCGCGCACGCGGCGGCTGGCGGCGGCCTTGGCGAAGCGCGGCATCCAGCGCGGCGACAGCGTCTCGGCGATGCTCGCCAACACGCCGGCCATGCTCGAATGCCACTATGGCGTGCCGATGTGCCAAGCCGTGCTCAATACGCTCAACACGCGGCTCGACGCGGCGATCATCGCCTTCTCGCTCGACCACGCCGAGGCCAAGGTCGTTATCATCGACCGCGAATTCGCCAAGGTGATGAAGGACGCGCTGGCGCTCTGCAAGGCGAAGCCGCTGGTGATCGACTACGACGATCCGGAATACAGCGGACCGGGCGAACGCCTGGGCAAGATCGAATACGAGGACTTCGTCGCCGGTGGCGACCCCGGTTTCCACTGGTCGATGCCGGGCGACGAATGGGACGCCATCACGCTCAACTACACCTCAGGCACCACCGGCGATCCCAAAGGCGTGGTCTATCACCACCGCGGCGCGCATCTGTTGGCCATGGGTAACGTCATCACCTGCGGCATGCGGCAGCATCCGGTCTATCTGTGGACGTTGCCGATGTTCCACTGCAACGGCTGGTGCTTCCCGTGGACCTTGTCGATCGTCGCCGGCACGCACGTGTGTCTGCGCGCGGTGCGCGCCAAGGCGATGTATGACGCGATTGCCGACCACAAGGTGACGCATCTGTGCGGCGCGCCGATCGTGATGGCGGTTCTGCTCAATGCGACGGAAGCCGACAAGAAGCCGTTGCCGCACGTGGTCAATTTCGCCACCGCCGCCGCGCCGCCGCCGGAGGCGGTGCTCGCCGCCGTGAAGGCCGCGGGCTTCAACGTCACGCACGTCTATGGGCTGACAGAATGCTACGGCCCGGCCGTGGTCAACGAGTGGCACGACGCCTGGGATGCGCTGCCGCTCGCCGAACAGGCGGCGAAGAAATCGCGCCAGGGCGTGCGTTATCCGGTGCTGGAGGCGCTCGACGTGCGCAACCCCGACACGCTCAAGCCGGTTGCGCGCGATGGCGAGAGCCTGGGCGAAGTGATGATGCGCGGCAATGTGGTGATGAAGGGCTATCTTAAGAACAAGGCCTCGACCGAAAAGGCCTTCGAGGGCGGCTGGTTCCACACCGGCGACCTCGGCGTCATCTATCCGGACGGCTATATCCAGCTCAAGGACCGCTCCAAGGACATCATCATTTCGGGCGGCGAGAATATTTCGTCGATCGAAGTCGAGGACGCGCTCTATAAGCATCCCGCGGTCGCCGCCGTCGCAGTGGTGGCCAAGCCCGACGACAAATGGGGCGAGACGCCCTGCGCCTTCGTCGAGCTCAAGTCGGGCGCGCGGGCAACCGCAGACGAACTGCTGCAATGGTGCAAGCAGCATCTCGCCGGCTACAAATGCCCGCGCTATGTGGTCTTCGCGGATATCCCGAAGACGAGCACGGGGAAGATACAGAAGTTCAAGCTGCGCGAGATGGCAAAGGCGGTGTAACTCATGCCGAGCGACTTCTTATTCACATGGAAATCGGACAAATGGCCTTACGAGAAATTGCATGCCTTAGTTGATGACTTCGATGCCGGCTTGGAAGTAACTGAGCCTTGGCGTTGCGCCGCGCACAAACAAGTAAGGCAAGGCGACCTCGCATATGTGTTCAAACAAGGTGATGAACCACGAGGCATTTTCGCCGTCGGAACAATATCGGGCCCAGTAACCGAAAACACCGAGGCGTCGTTGGGCGAAAATCGGTGGCAAGTTCCTATTACATTCCGAGCGCTCGTTGACCCGACCAAAAAATTGTTGGTGCCGGAAGCGAAATTACTTGGGATGCCCGCACCAGAGCACCGATGGCAAGCTCAAGGCAGCGGAATTCGGCTGGAGCCTGAAGTTGCACGCGCTATCGACGCAGAAGTCGCGGCTCTGCTTGCGCAGCCGCTGTTACGATCAGATGCAGCTATCGATGATGATTTTAATATCGACAATATTAAGGATGCACGCGAGCGAATAAATCGTTCAATTGTTCTGCGCAGAGGGCAACGAGCGTTCCGAGAAAACCTGCTTGTTGCATACGACCGCCGATGCGCAGTCACTGGCTGTAATGTTGAAGATTTGTTAGAAGCAGCGCACATCGTGCCTTATAAAGGTAACGATACAAATCACGTCCAAAATGGGCTGCTGCTACGGTCAGATATCCATACGCTTTTTGACTGCGGACCTATTGCCGTTGATGCAGCTACGATGAAAGTCGTGATAGGCCGGCTACTTCGCCAAAGCAGCTACCGAAAGCTGGCGGGTCAACCGCTTCGGCCTCCAAAAAGAGACGACCAAAAGCCCAGCATCTCGGCGCTTGCTGCACGTCGCAGCGCAGCGGGTCTTTAGAAGCGCATTGCCTTCCTAAGCGGGATCGCCGGGACAAGCCCGGCGATGAAATCAGGCAGCGTTCGCCCGCCGTCCGAGATGCCGCCTGAGCGACGCCAGCCACCCCGCAAACGCGTCGCGGAAAAACGCAACCCGCTCCTCGCGCACCGTGGGCTCGCAATCGAACGTCGCCCCCCATTCGACGAAAGCGCGCTCGCCGTCGATAATGGGCGTGACGCGGATCGTCGCCTGGAAATTCTGCACCGGCAACGACGTATCGCCGGCGAATTCGTAGGTCTGCGCGCGCTCGGCGTCCGACAATGCGAGTAACCGCCGCCGCCGCCTCATGCCCTTGTAGAGCACGTCGCGAATGGCGCCGACGGCATCGCCGCTCTTGCCGTCCTCGATATGGCTTTGCCCTGCGCCGTCGACCCAGACCGGGTAATTGTTGAAATCGCGGATGACGTTCCACACCGCGTCGGCCGACTGCTCGAACACCGTGCTGTAATAGCTCTTGGCCATGTCGTGCTCCTAGTCGAAGCGTAACATGGCAAGCGGGCGGCGGCACAGCCACCCGATTGCTGGCACAGAAACTCAAAGGGGCCCGCGCGGGGCCCCTTATCGCCATCGATTTAGATAGCGCCTCAGCGATCGTCGCCTGGCCGGCCGATCGGATTGAACATGCGGTCCGTGCTGTAACGCTGATCGAACGACTGGCCCTGACCGAACTGGATCGAGGTGTTGCCCTGCCGGATGACGGTCTGGCCGTCGCCGGAGCCGGAGAACTGTTCATCCGGATCCGTGTAACGCGCGCTGCCGTTGGCATTGCTATTGGCCTGGTTGTCCATAGTGAAGGCCTGCGCGGCGGGCGGGGCCAGCATGGCCAGCATGGCCAGGCCGAAAGCGGCGGCCAGCACGGCCAGGCGGGGACGCGACGGGGACGGCGGCAAATGTGTCATGGCGGCCTCAACCTCGTTCGAAGCGGCAAGGAAGGCAAAACAATATGGCCGCACGGCGGCAAATGCAAATTCCCTCTGGCGGGCAAAGGGAACGGCACCGCACGACGCACGCTTTCATTGCGGCCCTTGAAACCGTCATGGTCATCGTCCCGGCCGACCATAGGGGCGGCGGGCGCCGAAATTGGCGCAGGATTTGCATGCTGAAAGACCGAAAGGGTTGAGACCGAACGGATTTGGACCACCCTATGCCGGGAAGCCGGGCGCAGGAGGAACCCGACGCCAGCGGCGGCTGGTCACGATTCGTTAGCTGCTGCGCGTCATACTGATGACGAACTATGCGCCGCCAATCGCGTCGTGGAACCTGAAGTGCCGGGGAAACTGAAGGAGAAACCCCTTGCCTACCACCTTGCCGCATCGGCCCCGCGCCGACGTAAAGCGCTCGCCACGGCGCATCGTCTTCGACATCCTGTTCAACGGCGCCATGCTGGTGAGCGCGTTGATCCTCACATTCATCGTGCTGGTGCGCGAAGAGCAATTCGCCTTCGGCGAGCAGCAAATCGCCAATCGGACGATGCAGCAACGCACGCTGGAAGCGACCGGCGAAGGCCGATACTTGCCGCCGCCGGAATGAGCTTACGCTCCGGGCTCAGCAATATCTGTTGACCGGGCGTTCGCGCGCACCGGCTTGCGGCGGACGCCGCTACTCCACCTTCAGCTTTAGCTTGTGCACAAGCGCGCTCCACTTCTTCTCTTCCTTGTCGATGTCGGCGGCGTATTCGGCCGGCGTCGAGGTGAGCGGATCGCCGCCCTCGAAGTGGATGCGCTTCTTCACGTCCTCGGTGTCGACGAGCTTACGTAATTCCACACTGAGCTTGTCGACGATCTCCTTCGGCGTGCCGGCCGGCGCCAGCAGGCCGTAATGCAGCACGGCTTCGAAACCCGGCATGCCGCTCTCGTCGAAGGTCGGCACTTCCGGCAGCAGCGAAAAGCGTTTGGCGCTGGTGACCGCGATGGCCCGCAGCTTGCCGGCCTGGATATTGCCGAGCGCCGGCGGCAGCACGCCGAAGGCGACCGGCACATGGCCGCCGAGCAGATCGGTCATCAGCGGGGCCGTGCCCTTGTAGGGAATGATGGCGACATCGACGCCGGCCTGCGACTTGAAGTGTTCGGCCGTCATATAGCCGCCGGTGCCGAGCGCCGAGGTGCCGACATTGAGCTTGCCGGGCTCCTTCTTGGCCAGCGCAATTACATCGGCAACGGATTTCTCCGGAAACGACGGATGCGCGATCAGCGCGATCGGCATTGAGGCGACGAGGCCGATCGGCGCGAAGTCCTTGCGCGGATCGTAGCCGGCATGCGCGTAGAAGCTGGGATTGATCGAGATGGTGCCGGTGTGGCCGAGCAGCAGCGTGTAGCCGTCGGGAGCGGCGCGGGCGACCGCGCGGGTGCCAAGCGTGCCGCCGGCGCCGGGCTTGTTGTCGACGATCACCTGCTGATGGAAGGCATCCGACAGCTTGGCGGCCACCACGCGCGCCATAGCGTCGACGCCGCCGCCCGGCGGATAGGGCACCACCAGCGTGACGACCCGATCGGGATAGCCGGCGGCATACGCGCCGCCGGCGGCCGCCAGGATGCAGACGAGCGCCGCGAGCGCGCGAATTGCGATTCGAATGGACACGAGCGAGCGCATGATTCCTCCCGGCAAGATTTCTCCCGACATGGGCTGTGAACCGGCCGCTATTGGCTGGATGTACTATAGGACAATTCGAAACATAAAAGCGCCGCCTCCCGACACTTGGCCGGGGGCGGCGCTTTCAGAACCGAACTGACAGCGATCGATCAGTGAACGCTGGCGGTGCCGTCGTGCCGTAACCGTTCGATCTCGTCCTTGACCAGCAATTTCTTACGCTTGAGTTCCACGATTTTCAGATCATCGACCGCGGGATGGGTAAGGCACTCATTGATTTCCTGTTCGAGCGCCTGATGCTTTTTTTCAAGTTCCGCAAGGTGCGATTGCATCGACATTCAATATGTCTCCTCAAACAGTGGCTCCAAAACTAGATACCAAGACCAGATAAGTGTAGCGTAAACCGCTCACAAGAGCGACGATACACCCGGCCTTTCAGGCCCGCAATTCCGGCCAAAGTCATTGATCGGTCGGTATTTTCCCTTAGCTTGAACGCCGCTGTGGAAAACGCGATAATTCGTCCGCTTGGCGGGCGGGCGGCCAGGCGGGAAGCAAACCAGCGGTGGCGATGACGCGGGACGAAGAGCGTGAGTTGCGGGAGCAGTTGGCGCGTCTGCAGCAGGAACACCGCGATCTAGACGCCGCGATCGCCGCTTTGGCGATGTCGCCCGGCTCCGACGTGATCCAGGTGCAACGGCTGAAGAAGCGCAAGCTCGTCTTGCGCGACAAGATCCGCTCCATCGAGGATCAGCTCACGCCAGACATCATTGCGTAGCCAATTACCGCTCGATGGTCGTGGCCGGGCACGACAAAGGAGAAGTTATCGTCAGCGCGCCTGCTTTCGCGCAGTCTTGCGCGCATACATGGCCTGGTCAGCCGCATGGATGATTTGTTCGGGCACCGCCTCCGCCGCGAGCGGCACCACCCCGGCGCTGGCGCCGACCGAAACCGACGTCTCGCCGTAAGCCACGCTCACCGCTTCGATCAACCGTTCCAGCTCGCGCGCCTTGGCCTCCGCCTGCGGGGCCGCCAGATTCCACAACAGCACGCAGAATTCGTCGCCGCCCAGCCGCGCCACCACGTCGGAGGCGCGCACATGGCCGGTAAGCTTGTGTGCGACCGCCTTGAGCACCGCGTCGCCGGCGGCATGGCCGTGGTGGTCGTTGACTGCCTTGAAGCCGTCGAGATCGATGAACAGCAGCACCGCCTCGCCTTTGTAGCGCTGCATATGGGCGATCGAGCGCTTGAGCTCGCGCATGAAGCCGCGCCGGTTGCGGATGTCGAGCAGCGGGTCGGTATCGACGCGCGCTTCGAGTTCGCTGATTCTGCTTTCCGCCCGCACAATCTCGGCCTTCAGGCGATCGATTTCGGCGAGCAGCAGGGCCGGCGGCATGGCCACGGGGTCGCCGGCTTTGCCATCGGCCACGTCCGCTCGTGCGATGCTGTTCGCCGGCGCCATCTTTCTCCAATCAGAGCGGAATCGTGTTGACCGTCCGCTCTTCGATGCCGCCACGCACATGAGCGTAGAGACGCGGATTGCGAGCCGAGAGGATCTGCAAAGCGGCAAGCACCGCATTGGCCGGATCGAGCACTGTCATGACCGGAACCGCGCTCGGCGCGCGCAACGACGACCAGACATCGTCTGGGAATTCCTTGGCGCTGGCCGGCACGGTGATGACGGGCACCGTCGACATCGCCGACAGCACGGGACCGGCGCCATTCGAGCGGCCGATATTGGCGATCACCACGGTGTCGGGCACTTCCTGGATCAGGCGCTGGAAGGTGGCAGCGCCTGCCACCGGCTCCTTGTGGATGGAGCAAGTCACGATCGTCATCATGTCCTTGAATTCGCCGAGCGCGTCGGAGAAAGGGTCGGTCTTGTCCTTGTCCGAGCCGCGCCACAGGATGATGCGCTGGCGGGGCACGCGGAAATGGCCGGTGGTCTCTGCGACCTGCCGGTATTTGGCGACCACGTCGTCGAGCGCACCGCCGTCGCGATAGACCTGCTTGTCGATATAGGCGCCGCTTTGCAGCACGCGCCAGGAATCGTTGTCGATCACGTCGGCGAGCAGGAGCTTGCCCTTGCCGTCGAAGCCGAACTCGACCTTGAGGTCGACCAGCGTGCCGCCTTCGAGCTGCCAGGCCTTCTCCAAGATGAGGAAAGTCTGCCGGGCGATGCGCCGCATCTCCGGAAAGAACCCCGCTTCGTCGCCGCGGCTGAACACATCCGACGTCGGCAGCACCAAAAACGGCTCCTGGCCGACGAGCGGCTTTGCCGGGTTGAACAGACGAATGTCCTTGCCGCCGTCCTCATATTGCATCAGCGGATCGTCGGCGACGAGCGGCTTGCCTTTCCAGTCCTTGTTCTTGGTCTTGAGATAGAACTCGACCAGCGTGTGCGGAAACAACTGCCCTTTAGCGAGGTGCGGGTTGCGCTTCAAATACGAGCCGTGCGCCTCGCGGCGGACCACCACCTCGTAGGGCAGCATGGTGCAGCCGGGCGCGATGAAAGAGGTCGCGCTGTCCTGTTCGACGAAAGCGACCGGCACGCCGCAATCCTTCAACAAGCGAAACACGTTCGACGTGGTCGCAGTGGCGATGCGCCCCTTGTCCGGGATGATGTCGTGCTTGGCGCCATCGCCTGCGGTGATGTCGTCCTTGGCCACCACACAGACCAGATCGGCGTTGCCTTTGATCTGATGGATCTTCTTGGTCTTGCCCTCGTTGACGAGGGCGCCAAGCGGCTGCTTGGTGGACATCTGGATATTCACGGCCTGCTCCCAATCCACTTTGGGTTTACGGGAAACGGCAAGGTTTACACCAAAGTTCTGACTATGAAGAGGACAAATTGACCCTGTGGGTACTTTTACCGGGAACCCCACGACCGCCGGCCGGTGGCGCAGGACCGCCGCCTCACCGGCGAATCGCCGGGCCGGCGCGGCGCGTCGTTTTGGCTTCCGCCTTGATTCGAAGGATGGTAGCGTCCGGCGTGGACCCGGGGGCGACGGGGTGGGGAGCCCGGCCATTGGAAGACACTCGGCTCAGATACTCGGCGTGCTGTGCTGCGCGGGCCGCTTCGGCTCGACCGCGCCGTTATCGCCCGCGCTTTGCGATCAACATAATGAGACCGGCCGCAGCCGGCGCCAATTAGAGGAACCGAACGGCACCCGAACAGGGTGCGAGTTGGAGTGTGAGAACGTCGGAAACTAAATCCGAAGACAAAGATCTGGGAGGATCTAAAATGTCAAAGCTCAGCACGTCCGTTGGCCGTCGCACCATCCTTAAGGCGGGTGTTGCGCTCGGCGCTAGCCAGGTGGTCGGCGCACCGTTCGTCATCCGGGCGCTCGGCGAAGAGCCGGTCAAGATCGGCATGGTCAATCCGCTGACCGGGGTGCTTTCCGCGCTCGCGCAAAGCGAGGTCGACGGCGCCAAATACGCCGAGGCCGAAATCAACAAGAAGGGCGGCATCTTGGGCCGCCAGGTTCAGTTGCTGGTCGAGGACTCGGCCAACGACGTCGGCACCGGCGTTCAGAAGACACGCAAGCTGATCGACCGCGACAAAGTGGACGTGATCCTCGGCGACGTGAACTCCGGCATCGCCTACGCGATGTCGCAGGTGACTAGCGAGAAGAAAGTTTTTCACATCGTGCCCGGCGGGCACACCGATCCGATCACCGGCACCAACTGCAAATGGAACGTGTTCCGCGTCTGCAACACCACGACCATGGACGCCAACGCGGTCACACCCGAGTTGGTGAAGAAATTCGGCAAGAAATGGTTCTTTATTACGCCCGATTATGCCTATGGCCACGCGTTGCAGGACGCCTTCGTCAAGGCACTCAAGAAAAGCGGCGGCACCTTCGAAGGCGACATGCTGCCGATCAACAACACCGATTTTTCCGCCACCCTGATTAAGGCCAAGGCCTTCAAGCCGAATGTGCTGCTCAACAACATGGGTGGGCTGACGCAGATCAACTGCATGAAACAGTTCACCCAGTTCGGCATGCAAAAGGAAATGGCGCTCGGCGGCGCGCTGTTCGAGCTGGAAAGCGTCAAGGCATGCCCGCCGGAAGCGCAAACCGGCTGGTGGGACATGGAGTGGTGGTGGAACCAGCCCAAGGTTCCGGAAGTTGGCAAATTTGTCGCCGATTTCCGCGCCGCGACCAAGAAGACGCCATCGGCGCGCGACTGGTTCGGCTACGTGTCGATGCATTCGGTGCGCCTCGCGGCCGCCAAGGCGAAATCGCTCGAAGGCCCGAAGCTGGCGATTGCGATGGAAGATATGGAACTGCCGCCCGACGTGGCGCTGCAGCCCGGCAAGGTGCGCTACCGCAAGGGCGATCACGAACTGATGCCCAACATCTTCGTCGGCGAAATGCATCCGCCGAAGTCGGGCCCGGAAGACGTGTTCACGCTCGAAACGCTGGTGCCGGGCGAGCAAGCGGCCGGCACGGTCGAGGAGACTGGCTGCAAGATGACTCACCCCGCGTAATCCGCCGCTACCTGCGGCAACATTCTCGAACTAAGAGCGGCGGATGACGCAGGTCATATTGTTCAACGTCACCAACGGGCTGATCATCGGCGCGTTTTACGTGCTGATGGCGCTCGGCCTGTCGCTGATCCTGAACCTCAGCAACGTCATCAACTTCGCGCACGGCAATTTCCTGGCGCTCGGCGGCTATCTTGCGTACACGCTGTCGCCGACGCTGGGATATTGGGGCGCGCTGGTGGTCTCACCGTTCCTCACCGCCATTATCGGTCTTATCGTCGAAAGGCTGATGATCCGCCGCGTCTATAACCGCGATCCGGTCTACAGCCTGCTGCTCACGTTCGGCTTTGCGTTCGTGATGCAGGACTTCGCGCGCTTCGTCTGGGGCCCGAACGGCTTGCCGCTCGGGCTCCCTGACTTTCTGGCGCAGCCGATCAGCGCGGAGCTATTTTTTATTACCTGGTACCGCGTGTTCATGGTGGCGGTCGTCATCGTCACGGTGACCGGGTTGTTCGCCTTCCTGCGCCATACGCGGGTGGGCCTGCGCATCCGCGCCGGCACGCTCGATCTCGAGACGGTGGCGTCGCTGGGCGTCAACGTGCGTTTGCTGCGCACGTTCAACTTCGCCGTCGGCTGTATGCTGGCGGGCCTCAGCGGCGTGCTTGCGGCCGGCCAGATCGGCCTCAACCCCAACATGGGCGACGATCTGCTGATGCCGAGCTTCATCGCCATCATCGTCGGTGGCGTCGGCAGCCTGATGGGCACGCTGTTCGGCGGCCTGCTGATCGGCATGGCGGCGGCGCTGACCACGGTGTTTTACCCCTCGGCGAGCGAAGCGGTGATCTACGCCATCATGATGCTGGTACTGCTGCTGCGTCCGCGCGGTCTCATGGGCGAGGAAGGGATGATGTCGTGACCACTGTCGTCACCGCCGCCGCGGCAGAGACGCGGCGGCCGGCGGTCCCGCGCTGGGCCGTGCTGGTCGCCATATGGGCAGTCCTGATTGCGGTGCCGTTCTGGCTTCCGCTGCTCGGCGGCTATACGGCGCTGGCCGGCCGCATCCTGGTCTTCGGTCTGGCGGCAATGGGACTCAACATGTTGCTGGGATTCACCGGCGTGTTGAGCTTCGGCCATGCCGCCTATTTCGGGCTGGGCGCCTACGGCGCCGGCCTGACGCTGCGCTATCTCGTGCACTCGACGCCGCTTGCAATGCTCGCCGGCACGCTGCTCGGTGGCCTCGCCGGCACGCTGTTCGGCCTGCTGATCGTGCGCCGCCGCGGCGTCTATTTCGCCATGTGCACGATCGCCTTCGGCCAGCTCTGGTACTACCTCGCCTATAGCTGGAACGATTTCACCGGCGGCTTCGACGGCTTGCGCGATTTCCACCGCGAGGCGATCGGCTTCGGCGCGCTCAAGCTTGACATCACAGAGGGCGGCAGCCTTTTCTATTTTTTTCTGCTCGCCGTCTTCGCCGCCGCCGTCGGCCTGATGGGGCTCCTCGTGCGCTCTCCTTTCGGCCACACCTTGCGAGCGATCCGCGAGAATGAGCGCCGCGCGCGCTTTCTCGGCATTCCGGTCGAGCGGCAGATCTGGCTATCGTTCTCGATCTCCTGCTTCTTCACGGCGCTCGCCGGCACGCTCTACGCGCTGCTCAACAATTTTGCCGATCCGCTGGCGCTGCATTACTCGCTATCGGGCTATTTCGTCGTCATGTGCGTGATGGGCGGCATGCGCACCTTCTGGGGGCCGCTGCTGGGCGCGGCGGTCTTCGTTTCGTTGCAAGATTACATCTCGTCGATGACCGTGAACTGGATGTCGTTCGTGGGAGCGATCTTCGTGCTGGTGGTGCTGTTTTTCCCGCGCGGCCTGCTTGGCATGCAGCGATTGCGCGGCACGAGCTGACCATGCTGGAAGTTCGCAACGTCACCAAACGATTTGGCAGCCTGGTTGCCGTGCGCGGCATATCGATGTCGGTCAAAGCCGGCGAACTGCGCGCCATCATCGGTCCGAACGGCGCCGGCAAGACGACGTTCTTCAATATGATCAGCGGCTATTTCGCACCGACCGAGGGTACGATCGCATTCGACGGACAAGACGTGACGCAGGTACCGGCGCATACGCGGGTCGCGCTCGGCATGGGGCGCACCTTCCAGATCACCGAGATCTTTCCCGAACTGACCGTGCAGGAAAACGTGCTCACCGCGGCGGAAGTGGCGGCGGGGCAGACGCTGCACATGCTGCCGACGCGCGCCGATGCGAAACGCGCCAATGACGTCGCCGCCGAAACGCTGGCGCTGGTGGGGCTTTCAAGCAAGGCGGACCGGCTGGTTGGCGAGCTTGCGCACGGAGATCAACGGGCGACCGAGATCGCGATGTCGCTCGTGCAGCGGCCGCGGCTGCTGCTGCTCGACGAGCCCACGGCCGGCATGGGCGACCAGGAGACCTACGACATCACCGCGCTGATTCGCCGGCTGCATCGCGACAGCAAATTGACCATCGTGCTGATCGAGCACGACATGCGCGTGATCTTTCACCTCGCCGACTACATCACCGTGCTCGATCAGGGCAATTTGCTGGCCGAAGGGACGCCGAAAGAAATCGGCGCCTCGGAAGCGGTGCAGGCGGCCTATCTCGGCGATTCGAAATCAAAAAGAGCCATCTAGCGCCGGGCGCTAGCGCAGCACCGGGGCCGTGGTATCGCGGTTGTAGTAGATCGTCGCCAGCAGCAGCGTATCGAAATAGGTCCAGCCGATGAACGGCACAAAGCGCACGACCAGCGATTTATAGAGGGCGCGGATGGAATCTTTGCCGAGATTCTCTTCGATCGCCGCAACGTTGCCCGGCAGCACCATCGCCCGCATCACGCGCTCGAGTTCCAGCGCGGCGAGGCCGTAGCGCCGCGCCTTCACCGCACCGGCGGCGTCCTTCAAGGCGGCCCCCAGGATGCGGTCGTCCTTGAGCTGTTCGAACAGCGCGACGCGGCGCGTAAGACCCAAGGCATCCAGCACGATGGTCAGCAGCACGTCTTCGGCCCGGTCGCCCTGCAGCGGCTCGATCTGCGGCAAGGGCTGCTTGATCGCGGCCTCGACTTCGTCCGCGGTCGGCGCCAGCCGGATCACCAGCGGTTGCATGGTGAGCGCAAGATCGAGTTCCGCTGTCGGCACGACCAACAGCCAGTCATCCTCGCTGACCCGCGTATTGAAGATCGCGGCAAGATCGCGCGCGAGCCCGACCTGCTCGGCGCGGTACCGCCGCACCGCGGTGGCGGCGCGGTCAGGGCCGTCGCCGACCGTGAGGCGCAACAGATTGTCGGCGCGGCGGGCGAGCCGGCCGGCATCGCGCCGGGCATCCTGGGCTGCCTGGCTGATCGAGGTCGCGGTAAACCGCTGCGCCGGTGCCCGCCCGGAGGTAAAGGCCGATACGGTGAGCGCCGCCGCCATGGTAAGCAGGTTCCGCCGCGTCCCAGGCCCATCCCCGCTGTGCGGCACAACCATCGATGCCTCTTTGCGAAAATCGGGTGGCCGGATCGCGTAAACGGCCCGCCGGATGTGCAATTGTGGACTCTTAACCCCATATCTGCTAGAGCCGCGCGAACTCAGAAAGCCCGCATTGCCGGGCTTTCGACCTTTAAGCCGGCCCCGCAACAACGAAGGAGCACGCGTGCAAGTTCTCGTTCGCGACAACAATGTCGACCAGGCCCTCAAGGCGCTCAAGAAGAAGATGCAGCGCGAGGGCATTTTCCGCGAAATGAAGCTTCGCGGCCATTACGAAAAACCCTCGGAAAAGAAGGCGCGGGAAAAGGCGGAAGCGATCCGCCGCGCCCGCAAGCTGGCGCGCAAGAAGATGCAGCGCGAAGGCCTGCTGCCGATGAAGCCCCGTGTGGTTCCCGGCGCGGCCGGCGGACCCGGTGGCCCCGGTGGTGGCGGCCGCGGTGGCCGTGGCGGCGCTCCCCGTTTCGGCGGCGGCGGCGCGGGCTTCTAACCGACCTCAATTCGAATTTGACGTGGCGCGGGCCTTCAAAGCCCGCGCTATTACTTTTTATGGACGCGGCGGCGGCAGGTTCGGACAGGCCTATCAAGCGTTCTAAGGCGCGGTTTCAAAAACGCGCGTCCGCAAGCAAATGCACCGGAATGGCTGTTTAAAACAAGGCACATATCTTGGCGACTCTTGGCAACGCGCGTTGACCTACATCAAGATACGCAAGGCCATTCAGCATTTTAATTGTTTTGAGAACCAAGACGCTGTTGGCATCTGATTGTGAGCACGCCGCGAGTTGATGCAATGGGTTCGGCGCGTGCCGGAATTTCGATCGAGAAGAATCAGGTCGCGGCATTTCGCATCGTTGTCGTTCTGATGCTGCTAGGACGGCTCTGATCTGACAGGCCGAACATCGGATGAGCCGCCTTCGCCGGCATCTGGAGACGAGGCATTAAAATGGAACTCGACCGGACGTCAGATACAGTCACAAGATCAATGCACGACTACTGGACACTCTTTCTTTTTGAAGGAGTGTCCTTGGTTTCATTAGGACTATTGGCAATTGTCATTCCATCAATTGCCAGTTCGGCCGCGACTTTGTTCATAGGCTGGCTTTTTGTCGTCAGTGGAGTTATCGGCCTCGTGACGACTTTCTGGGCGCGACACATACCGGGATTTTGGTGGTCACTTGTGTCCGCTTTGCTAGGGCTTCTTGTCGGTGCCATCTTAATCGCGCACAGATCCAATGATCTTTATGGCGGTCTGATGGGATGGCCCTTGGAGAGGATCGGTCATCTGAGGATGGTATTGGTGTTGTTCTTCCTGGTTGAAGGCGGCGCGTCAATTATGTTCGCGTTCGAGCACCGTCGTCAGTTCTCCGGCCGTTGGGCCTGGATGTTGGCGAGCGGCGTCCTCGATATAGGATTGGCGACCATCATAGTTTTTGATCTACCAGGGACTTCTGCCTGGACCATGGGACTGCTTATCGGTGTCAACATGATCGTCGGGGGCGCGTCGCTGATTGCAATGGGATTGCATGCCCGCTCGGGAAATCCGGCTTAAAGGCACGGCTCCAGGTAGCGGACACTAGGACATGCATCCGCGCCGCCAATTGGCTGCGCTGTTATGAATCCGCGTTCTAGCACTACTTTGGCAGATTTTACGCGGGAATGAGGCCCTGGGGATTCCCGAATCACGTTTGCAATGATTCATGGGTGGTCGGCTTTTTGGAGGGCTGACCATGGTGGATACGACGTCGAGGTGGGAAGATGAGCTTAGACGCTGGCTCGAGCCCTTCCTGGATCGTTTAGGTCACAAGGCTCGGCGGCGGATGTGTCCGCTTTATGTTTCGGGACTGATTGGGCCGGGCGATCGCAAGAGCGTCCAGCCAATGGCGGCGCGGCTGGCGCCGGGCGACTATGACCAATTGCATCATTTCATCGCTGATGGCGTCTGGGACGCAGCGCCGTTGGAAGCAGAATTGCTCGTTCAGGCCGACCGGCTCGTCGGCGGCAAAAATGCAGTGCTGGTCATCGACGACACATCGATGCCGAAGAAGGGCGATCGCTCGGTTGGTGTAGCTCCGCAATATGCATCAACTCTCGGCAAGACGGCCAATTGCCAAACGTTGGTGTCGCTGACGCTTGCGCGCGGTGAAGTGCCGGTAATGGTGGCGCTACGTCTCTTCATTCCCGAGAATTGGACGAGCGATCCGGCACGTCTGAAGCGTGCCGGCGTTCCAATCGAGCATCGCACGGCACGGTCCAAGCCAGAGATCGCGCTGGCTGAGATCGACCGCGTGATCGCAGCCAGTGTTCGCTTCGGTTGTGTGCTGGCGGACGCGGGATACGGATCGAGCGCGCCGTTCCGTCATGCTCTGAGCGAACGCGGCCTCTTGTGGGCAGTTGGTATGTCGCGGCGCCAGAAAGTCTATCCGACCGATGTCACCATGATCTTTCCGACGGAGAAAGCCCGTAAGCCGCGCAAACACCATATCCCGGATGTGTCGCCAGTTTCTGCCGAGACGATGCTGGTCGGTGTAAAGTGGCAGCAGATCAGCTGGCGCTGGGGCACGAAAGGCCCGCTAACATGCCTCTTCGCGGCACGGCGCGTCCGCATCGCGGATGGCCAAAAACACCGCGTGTTCGATAAAGGTGTCGAGCGTATGCCTGGCGATGAAGTGTGGATTCTGGGCGAACGACGATCGAGCGGAGAGCAGAAGTACTACATCTCGAATCTGCCCGCTGACGTTTCGCTTAAGACGCTGGCAGCTGCCGTCAAGGCGCGGTGGATCTGTGAACAGGCGCATCAGCAATTGAAGGAAGAGCTGGGGCTCGACCATTTTGAAGGCAGGTCGTGGGCCGGATTACACCGACATGCCTTGATGACGATGGTCGCTTACGCCTTCCTTCAATCCCGCCGCCTCACCGCAGCGGGACGGAAAAAAAAGAGTCTCAGGTCCACCGCCACAACCGAGCATGCCGGCCATCAGACAAGCCATCCTCGACCTGTTCGTGCGGCCTCCACCACTACGATGCACGCACTGTGAGATGCTGCTCGCAGGCCGCCTTCAGCCAAATCTGCCAAAGTAGTGCTAGCCCGCGCGCACGCGGCTGGCGAAATCCTGCGTTTTAGGCCGCCCCAAATACGAAACGCGTGCCGACCGCCGAATGGATCACCTTGTCGCCGAGCGCCGCGCGCGCGAGGTCGTAGAAACGGTCGCCGGTGCAGTGGCCGACCATCAGAAAATCCGGATTGATATCGCGGAATTCGGCGATGGTCTTTTCAATGTAGTCGTCGCCGAGCGGCGGCACGACGTGGAAGCCGCCGATCACCGCGTGCACCTTGTCAATGCCGGAGGCGGCCATCGCCTGGCGCACGGTGTTGATCACGCCGCGGTGGCTGCACGAGGTGAGCACAACCAGGCCCTTGCCCTTGATCCTATAGACGGTGGCGAGCTCGTGCTCGAAATCGTCGGGGATGTATTTGCCGACATTCTTTTCCGCCGGCATTTTCTCCGGGAAGCAGCCGAAGCCGTCGAATATGCCGACAATCTCGTCGGTCGCCCGCAGCGGCGTCTCGAACGAAGTCTGCCCGATGCGGCCGGTGGTGAAAGCGTGATCGGCAACGATCACCGGCTCCGTCGCCATCATCAACGTCAGATCGGCGTCGAGGATCGTCTTGCGGTCGAGCGCGCCGAAATTGCCACCCGGATTGCGGCGCAGGCAGAATGTATCCTCGCCGCCGACGTAGAACGGCATTTTGCTTTTCAGCTTGCCCTTGGTGGCGTTGAGGAAGCCGACCATGCCGCCGAAATGATCGTAGTGACCGTGGCTCAGCACCAGCGCGTCGAAGGCCGCCGGATCGATCTTGAGGATCGCCAGATTGTTGAGCAGGACTTCCGGCGTGTAGCCGAAGTCGATCAGCACATTGCGCTCCTCAGCCCCGGCGAAGGACTGTGCGTGCATGGCGAGGCCCCATTCGCCGTTGAGGATGGTGCGCGGCGGCTTGTCGGGAGACGTGTTGCCGCTCTTGCGCTCGATGGTGACGCCGTTGCGCGTTTCGGTCGGAATGAACTGGATGACGATATTGTCGGTGACCATGCGCACCGCCAGCCTGTCCACCACCGGCACGTCGCCGCGCAGCGTTTTCGCCGGCGCGGTCTTGGCGCCGGCGGCGAGCGTTGCCATCACCGCCGAGACGAAGCCGGCGCCGCCGCTGCAAAGTTGGCTGACGCCGGACAGGAAGGGCGCGCTGCCGTCGGTGCAGGGACCAAACAGCATCTTTGAAATTCCTCCCCTAGAATGTATTCAGTCGATCATATTCGTTGAATAAAGAATTTGTCCAATGCATTTGGCATCCTCGGCCGGGATACACGGGCTAAAGCTTTGCTAGAAATTCCTTCACTACTTTCGCGGCGCCGAAATCGTCGAGGTTGACGTGGCCGCCTTGCGGGAAGCACACGAAGCGCTTGGGCTCGCGCGCCAGCGCGAACAATTTTTCGGCAAAGCGGATCGGGACGATGCGGTCCTCTTCGCCATGCAGCACCAAGAGTGGCGCCGATACGCGGCCGATGCGTTCATCCGAGCGGAACTTGTCTTTCATGAACCAGCGCACCGGCACGAAGGGATAGGCGGCGGCGCCGACGTCGGTGGTGGAGGTGAACGGCGCATCAAGGATGAGCGCACCGATTTCATGATTGGACCCGAGCGCCACCGCAACGCCGGTACCGAGCGACTTGCCGAACAGGACAATACGCTTGGCCGGAGTGCGCGCGCGGGCAAAGACATAGGCAGCTTCGGCGTCGCGGATCAGCCCGTCCTCGGTCGGTTTGCCGGTCGAGCCGCCGTAGCCGCGATAGGCGAGCGCCAAGAGGCCGGTACCGTCGGCAGTCAGCCAGCTGAATCGCCCGACGCGGCCCGGCAGTCCTTCGGCATTGCCCTGGAAATAGAGCACGAGCGGTTTGTCGCCGCGCGGCGGCACGAACCAGGCGATCAGCTTTTCACCATCTGAACTTGCGAGCGTCACTTCCTCGGCCTGTGGCAGGCCGGCTTGCGCCGGCACCACCCGTGTCGGATCGGGGAAATACATCAGCGCGCGTTGGAATACGTACATCAGCGCGAGCAGGCCGCCATAAGCCACGACGACGGCGATCAGCAGCCACTTGAGGACGGTCATAATTTCTCATAACACAAGCCTGACCGCATGCGGTTGCCGGGAATGCCGGGCTAATCGAGCGGGAACGCCATGGTGCTGAGCAGCGCCAGTTCGGCTGGCGGCTGTTGAGCCGCGTGTGTTGCACGACGACCGGCGCGCTCGAGACGATGACGCTGGAAAAGTCGGTATTGACCGGGATCGGCTCCGGATCCTTGAACTCGTTGAAACGCAAGTGGCGCGTTCGTTTGGCCCCTACATTGAACACATAAGGCCCTACCGGCGGCCGATCGGCGAAATAGACGGTGACCTCGACGCGCGCATCCGCCTCGGAGGCATTGAGGATGCAGACGGTTTCGTGGCTGGTGAGTTCGCGCGTCGCGCCGGTGGAAGCCGGCGGGATATAGCCTTCCGCGATCGCCCAGGCGGTGCGCCCGATCGTCCTCGTCATGGCTGCACCGCCCGCCCGTTGCCGATAAAGCCGCCGACGCGGCCGGTGTGGCGCTCATGCGCGATGCCGGCATCCTTGCCGAAGGGATGGCCGCCGAAGCCGTGCCGCATCATCGAGATGGCGCGCGCCGCGTCGTGCTTGTTGTCGCGCGAGGCGAGCAATTGCACGACCAACTGGGTGATTACTGGGATCGGCACTTCCATGTGCAGCGCATCGTCGACCAGCCAGTTCACCTCGCCGGTGTCTTCGACATAGTAAGGAATGCTCTCGAGTCCGCCCCTCTGCCGGTACATCGTTTCCATCAGATCGACCAGCCACGAGCGGATGACCGAACCGTGACGCCAGCATTTCAGAATGTCGGCGACCGGAAGTCGGTCGCGGTAACTGGTCAGCAGGTCCACGCCCTCGCCGATCGCCTCCAGCATCGCGAACTCGATACCATTGTGCACCAGCTTGACGAAATGGCCGGCGCCCGGACCGCCAGCGTGCACGTAACCGCCTTCGACCGCGAGCTTACGCAGAATTGGCTCGATCATTGCGACCGGTTCATCTTCGCCGCCGACCATGAAGCAGGCGCCGTCGAGCGCGCCGCCCGGACCGCCCGAGGTGCCGGCGTCGATGAAATGAATCCCCTTGGCCTTCAGGCGTGCGTGGCGGCGGATGGAATCGCCCCAATAAGAATTGCCGCCGTCGGCGATGATGTCGCCGGGCTGCAAAACGGCGGCTAGTTCGTCGAGCACCGCGTCGACCGGAGGCCCCGCGGGTACGTAGACCATGACGAAGCGTGGCGGTGAGAGCAGCGCGGCGAGTTGCTTGGCGTCGGTTACGGCTTTCAAGCCCCTGCCGGTCAACTCACTCGGGATCGCATGCGCGTCCATTCCGGCCACGCTGTAACCGTGGTGAAGGGCATTGAGGGCAAGGTCGGCGCCCATTTTTCCGAGGCCGACGATGCCGAAGCTGCGGATGACGGATGACATTTTTGGGGAATCTCATGAAATCGCAGGGATTTGCCCCTTTCAGGAAATGCGCTGGAACCGTCTTGGTTGCCCAGGAAACGGAAAATGCTAGCAAGGCGGTCATGAACGTTCGGTCGGCCGCACCTGAAGATGACGACGCCATCTGGCGCATCCTGGAGCCGACCTTCCGCGCCGGCGAGACCTATCCGATCCCGCGCGACGTGAGCCGCGCGGACGCCTTGGCCTACTGGCGCACGCCTGGGCACGCAGTGTTCGTCGCCGAAGACGGCGGCGTGATCGTCGGCACCTACTACCTGCGTGCCAACACCAAAGGCGGCGGCGCCCATGTGGCCAATTGCGGTTTTGTGGTCGCGTCCGAGGCGCAAGGCCGTGGCGTGGCGCGGGCCATGTGCGCGCATTCGCTGAGCCAAGCGCGCGAGCGCGGCTTCGCCGCCATGCAGTTCAACTTCGTCATTGTCTCCAACGAACGCGCTGTGCGCCTGTGGCAGGTGTGCGGATTCGAGATCGTCGGCCGCCTGCCGGGGGCTTTCCGGCACCCCCGGCTTGGCGCGGTGGACGCCTACGTCATGTACCGGACCCTGTAGTCCCGACACGCCCAGCGTGGCGCAATGCAAGGGTTTGTTAACCAAACCCGCTGAACCGACTGAATTTTCGTCAAATCCGCGCAACTATTCCCAGGCTTGAATGTTTAAGCCGAGAGATCGCGCTATTGTCCGCTTAGAGCCCGGGTGAGCGGGGCGTTGTTGGCATAGCGCCGGGCTGGAAACGGACATGCCGGTGGGGTTCCTGGAAAGCGAGTTCGAGCGCGCCTTGGCTGCCCGCGGCGGCGCAGTCACGGCCGAGAACGTGGTGCCGATGGCCGAGCCGCAGCTCGCGCAGGCGGCGCTGCGCGAGCGCGCACGCCGGTTCCGCGAATTGCTCGATGCCCTGCCCGCCGCGATCTACACGACCGACGCCGCCGGGCGGATCACCTATTTCAACGAATCGGCCGCCGAACTCTGGGGCCATCGGCCGACGCTCGGCTCCAGCGAATGGTGCGGCTCCTGGAAACTGTTTTGGCCGGACGGCACGCCGCTGCGGCACGACGAATGCCCGATGGCGATCGCGCTGAAGGAAGACCGGGCGGTGCGCGGCATGGAAGCAGCTTGCGAGCGCCCCGACGGCACGCGCGTGCCGTTCATTCCCTATCCGACGCCGCTGCACGACGAAACCGGGCGACTGGTCGGCGCGGTCAACATGCTGGTCGACATTACCGAGCGCAAACGCGCCGAGGAGCAGCAGGCGCTGCTGGTGCGCGAGCTGCATCACCGCGTCAAGAACACGCTCGCCACGGTGCAGGCGATCATGGGGTCGACCGCGCGCTCGTGCGACACCATCGAGGAATTCAAGACCGCGCTGATCGGCCGCATCGGCTCGCTGGCCAAGACCCACCTGCTGCTCAGCGACGAGGGCCGCGTCGCGACCTTCGCCGATATTCTGCACAGCGAGCTAGACGCCTTCGACGACGGCAGCGGCGAACGCATCAAACTCAGCGGGCCGGGCGTCGAGTTGCCGTCGCGGCTGGCGGTATCGCTCGGCATGGCGGTCCACGAGCTCACCACCAATGCGGCGAAATACGGCGCGCTTTCGGTTTACGGCGGCAAGGTGGTCATCGCCTGGACTGTGGGGATAGACTCCGAGCGCCGCACGCTGAATATCGACTGGGTGGAGAGCGGCGGTCCGCCAGTGGCGGAACCGAAACGGCAAGGCTTCGGTGCGCGCTTGCTGGAATTCGTGCTGCCCGGACAGATCCAGGCCAAGACCAGTATCGAATACCATCCGGATGGCGTGCGCGTACATTGCGTGGTGCCGATACCGGCGGATACCGCCGCCTAGCGCGCTTCGGCGCCGCGCTGCTTAAAAAGCAGCACGGGATCGCACGCGGAAGCAATCGTTAACCATTTACCAATCAGCGCCGGGGTAACAGGAATGGTGCGGCCGACGCGCTTCGGCCGGCACTCTTGCGGCCGCACCTAATCTTATCCGTGGCCGCCTTATTCGCCGCGTTGCGTATCCCTCGATGACTTTTCCAATGCGCCGTTGCGCGCCTCGCGGATTCGCATGATCGACACCATCATCCTGCTCACCGAACCGGCCGTCGAAGAGGCCCTCACCGGCGCCCTGCGCCGTTACAATCCGCGGCTGACGATCTGTCCGGCCAATTCCGCCGAACAGCTCGCGGCGATCGACCCGAAGCTCATTCGGCGCGCGCGCCTGCTTGGATTCGTTACGCCGGTCGTGGTGCCGGCACCCATGCTCAACGCGCTCGGTTTCGGCGCCTATAATTTCCATCCCGGACCGCCCGACTATCCGGGCTGGGTGCCGGCGCATTTTGCGATCTACGACAAGGCCGGCATGTACGGCGCGACCGCGCACCGGATGGCCGAGCGGGTGGACGCCGGCGGAATCGTCGATGTCGAACTGTTCATGATCCCGCAGGGCGCCGACGTGGCGCGCTTGCAGGAAATGGCCTTCACGCGGCTGGCGTGGCTGTTTTGGCGTCTGGCGCCGGTACTGGTGACCCAGCGCGAGCCGCTCGCCGAACTGCCGATCGCATGGACCGGCACGAGGAGCACCAGCCAAACTTACAAGGCGATGTGCGATATGCCCGTCGACATTTCAGAAGAAGAATTGGAGCGCCGCATCGAAGTGTTCGGCGACGGCGATTACGGCGTCGACCTGACCGTCACGCTGCACGGCCGCAAATTTCGCTACGTTCCGCCGGAGGAGAATACGGCCGACGCCGCGAGCAGCGTGCCCGTGGTGAAAGCGGCCTAGCTTGCTTACATCGCCTTGACGATACTTTCGGTCATTTTTTTGGCGTCGCCTAGCAGCATCATGGTGTTGTCGCGGTAGAATAGCGGGTTGTCGATGCCGGCATAACCTGACGCCAGCGAGCGCTTGATGAACATCACGGTGCCGGCCTTCCAGACCTGCAGCACCGGCATTCCGTAGATGGGTGAGGTCTTGTCATCTTCCGCCGCCGGGTTGGTAACGTCGTTGGCGCCGATGACGAAGGCGATGTCGGCCTGGGCGAACTCGGAGTTGATGTCTTCCAGTTCGAACACCTCATCGTAGGGCACGTTGGCTTCGGCCAAGAGCACGTTCATGTGGCCGGGCATGCGGCCGGCCACGGGGTGGATGGCGTATTTGACCTCGACGCCTTCCTTCTTGAGCTTGTCGGCCATTTCCCGCAGCGCGTGCTGGGCCTGCGCCACCGCCATGCCGTAGCCCGGCACGATGATCACCTTCTGCGCGTTCTTCATGATGTAGGCGGCATCATCCGCCGAGCCCAGCTTGACCGGCCGCTGTTCGGCGCCGCCGGCCGGGCCCGCCACCTCGCCGCCGAAGCCGCCGAGAATGACCGAGATGAACGAGCGGTTCATGCCCTTGCACATGATGTAGGACAGGATGGCGCCCGAGGAGCCGACCAGCGCGCCGGTGATGATCAGCGCGGTGTTGCCCAGCGTGAAGCCGATGCCGGCCGCCGCCCACCCCGAATAGGAGTTGAGCATCGAGATCACCACCGGCATGTCGGCACCGCCGATCGGCACGATGATGAGCACGCCAAAAGTCAGCGAGATGGCGACGATGACCCAGAAGTCGAGCGCGGTCTGGACGAGATAGAAGTGGTAGATGAAGAACACCAGCCCTGCGAACAGCGCGATGTTGATGACGTGGCGTCCCGGCAGCATGATCGGCTTGCCGCTCATGCGGCCCGACAGCTTGAGGAAGGCGATCACCGAGCCGGTAAAGGTGATGGCGCCGATGGCGGCGCCGAGCGACATCTCGATGAGGCTGGCTTGATGGATGTGGCCCTCGGTGCCGATGTCGAAGGCCGCCGGCGCGTAATAGGCGCCCGCCGCCACCAAGACCGCCGCCATGCCGACCAGCGAGTGGAAGGCCGCCACCAGTTCCGGCATCGAGGTCATCGGCACGCGGCGCGCGATTACCGCGCCAATGCCACCGCCGAGCACGATGCCGCCGGCCACCAGGCCCCAGGCCAGCGCGCCATCCGGCGGATGCGAGCCGAGCGTGGTCAGGACGGCGATGGTCATGCCGATCATGCCGAGATAGTTGCCGCGCCGGCTGGTGTCGGGCGAGGACAACCCGCGCAGCGCCTGGATGAACAGGACGCCGGCGACCAGATAGAGCAGCGCGACCAGATTGGGGCTCATAGCTAGACCTTAGGGTGCAGAGAAAGGGATGGCCGGGTCATCGGGTGATCAGGCGTGGAGGGTCTCGTCATTTTTTCTTCTTCTGGTACATCGCCAGCATGCGCTGGGTGACCAAAAAGCCGCCGAAGATGTTGACGGAAGCAAACGTCAGCGCGACGAAGCCCAGGCCGCGCGCCAGAATCGTGCCGTTGTCGTTGACGATCAGCGCCACGCCCACCGCCAGCAGCGCGCCGACCACGATCACCGAGGAGATCGCGTTAGTCACCGACATCAGCGGCGTATGCAGCGCCGGCGTCACCGACCACACCACGTAGTAGCCGACGAACACCGCCAGGACGAAGATCGACAGCCGGAAGACGAAGGGATCGACCGCGGTTGCGATATGTTCCATGAAAGCTGCTCCTTAGGCCGCCGTCTTCGGCTTGAAGTTGGGATGCACCACCGCCCCGTCGCGGGTCAAAAGCGTGCCCTTGACGATCTCGTCGTCCCAGTTGACCGCAAGCTTCTTGTCTTTCTTGTCGATCATGGTGTCGAGAAACGTGAGAAGGTTCTTGGCGTAGAGCGCCGAGGCCGACGCCGCCAGCCTTCCTGCCACGTTCAAATAGCCGACGATCTTGGCAGGACCCACTTGCGCGATTTCACCGGGCTTGGCGCCTTCCACATTGCCGCCGCGCTCGACCGCGAGATCGACGATCACCGAGCCCGGCCGCATGGACGCGACCATGTCCTTGGTGATCAGCCGCGGCGCCGGACGGCCCGGAATGAGCGCCGTGGTAATGACGATGTCCTGCTTCTTGATGTGCTCGGCGGTCAACGCCGCCTGTTTGGCCTGATACTCGGGCGACATCGGCTTGGCGTAGCCGCCCGCCGTCTGCGCGTTCTTGAACTCCTCGTCCTCGACCGCCAGGAACTTGGCGCCCAGGCTCTCCACCTGCTCTTTCGTAGCCGGCCGCACGTCGGTCGCCGTCACAATCGCGCCGAGACGCCGTGCCGTCGCAATCGCCTGTAAGCCCGCAACGCCAACCCCCATGATGAACACTTTCGCCGCCGGCACCGTGCCGGCCGCCGTCATCATCATCGGAAAGGCGCGGCCAAACTCCTCCGCAGCATCGATCACCGCCCGGTAGCCGGCCAGATTGGCCTGGCTTGACAGCACGTCCATCGACTGCGCCCGGGTGATGCGCGGCATCAGTTCCATGGCGAACGCCATGACGCCGGCATCCGCCATCTGCTTCAGAGCGGCGTCGTTGCCGTACGGATCCATGATGGCGATGACCAGCGCGCCCTTCTTGTAGCCCTTCAACTCCTCCGCCGAAGGCCGCTTGACTTTCAACACCACGTCGGCGTCCTTGGCGACGTTGTCGCCTAACGTCGCCCCCGCCGCCTCGTAGTCGGCATCCAGTATCCCCGACGCCAAACCCGCCCCGCGCGCAACCGCTACGTCAGCGCCCAGCGCCTTCAACTTCTTCACCGTCTCAGGCGTCCCCGCTACCCGCGGTTCGCCGGGGTCGGACTCACGTGCCACCGCAATCAGCATTTACGCCTCCACGTTGCGTCCGGTTCATGTCAGCTCGGCGAAAGTCCAGCGAACGCGAAGATCAGAAAACAGATCGCGAAAGCCACAACGCTCGGCGTTTTCGAACCGCTGAAAATGGCCGGCACCGCACCTGCCGGACCGATGAAGAAAACCGCCGCCGCCAGGAACCAATGGCCCATCACGCCGCCGATCGCCAGACCGAACAGGATCGTGATGACATAAAGAATACCGACGGTGGTGAAATGCACGAAGCGCACATAACTGGTTTCATGTGCGGGATAGTCGTTCCCGGTCGCGGTGGCATATTCGACAGTGCCGTGATCGGCCATGATGAGATTTCTCCAGGGATCGCAGTGGTGGGAAGCAGTCAGGTAGCGCAAATGACTGCCTAGAGCAACGGTTGCGGTCCTCGAAGCGGTTGAAGAACTCGGCTTGGGGCGCTCAATACCATCCCGCGCCGGACCGATTTTGATCCGGATCAACTCCGCACGCGGAATCAGGCGGCGGCCGGCTCGAGTCCGACCTCGCTCAGCGCGGCGGCTTGCCGCGCGGCCACCTGCTCAATCGAGAAGCGTTCGATCGCCTCGTTGAACAATCGGTAGAAATTCAATTCCGCTGCCAGGTGCAGGAATACCGCGCCGAGGCCGATGGCGGCGCGGTCCATGAAGACGAACTCGCGCGGTACCATCACCGGCCCGCGCTTTTTCAACGCCTGGTGGACTTGGAAGGCTTCCTTGCGGCCGTATTCCGAGGGCTTCACCCCGTCGGCGATGCTGCGCACCCGATCGTCAAGCAAAGGGCCGTAGATGAATCGTGCCCAGATATTGAGCGCCTCGATCAACTCGCGGCTGAGCCGCCTGAAGCCCCAGGTCTCATAAGCGTGCACCACCAGGTCGTCATCGCCCTGTAACAAACCGCGATAGAGGTCCACCACGCCGCCGACGAAACTCTCCGGGAAGATGCGGATGCAGCCATAGTCGAGCAGGTTGATGCCGCCCGGCTTGCCTTTAGCATCGTCGAATACCGTGTAATTGCCGAGATGCGGGTCGCCGTGGATAACGCCGAAGCGGCTGAACGGAAACCACCAGGCGGTGAACATGGCGGTGGCGAGCCGGTTGCGCACGGCGAGTGGATCGTTCTTGTGCGCGAGCAGCTTGTCGCCGGTCATCCAATCCATCGTCAACAGGCGGCCGGTGGAAAGTTCCGGCCAGACTTCCGGCACGCGAATGGTATCATCGCCCTTCAACATCTCGCGATAGAGCGCGACGTGCCTGGCCTCGCGGACATAGTCGAGCTCCTCACGCAAACGCGCGGCGATCTCCTTGGCGATCTCGGTGGTGTCGAGCGCCGGATCGAAACGCTTGCGGATCGCGAACAGCAATTTCAGCTGCCGCACGTCGGCTTCGACCGCCGACTGCATGTCGGGATATTGCAGCTTGCAGGCCAGCTCCGCGCCGTCGAGCGCGCGGGCGCGATGCACCTGGCCGAGGGACGCGGCCGCCGCCGGATGATGCTCGAAACTTTTGAATTTGCTTTCCCAAGCCGCGCCCAGTTCCGTGCTCATGCGGCGCTTGACGAAGGCCCAGCCCATCGGCGGCGCCTGGCTCTGCAGTTTGGTCAATTCGGCGGCGTATTCGGCCGGCAGCGCGTCGGGAATGGTGGCGAGCAGTTGCGCCACCTTCATGATCGGCCCCTTCAAGCCGCCGAGCGCGGCGGCAAGCCCGAGGGCATTGGCGGCACGATCCTGCGGCACGCCAAGGAGCCTCGCGCCCGCCATGCGCGCGGCGACGCCGCCGACTTTGGTGCCGACATTGGCGTAGCGCTTGGCGCGGGCGGAGAAACGGTTCTTTTCGCGGTCGGTAGGCGCCGCCATGGTCAAGCCGCCGCATCCAATGCTTCGAGCTCGTCGATGAGCGCGACAATCACGCCCAAGCCGCCATCCCAGAATTTCGGATCGCGGGCGTCGAGACCGAACGGCGCCAGCAATTCGCTGTGATGCTTGGTGCCGCCGGCGGCGAGCATCGCGAGATAGCGTTCGGCAAAACCGGAGGCCGATTTCTCGTAGACCGCATAAAGCGAATTCACCAGGCAGTCGCCGAACGCATAAGCATAAACGTAGAACGGCGAATGGATGAAGTGTGGGATGTAGCTCCAATATGTTTCGTAGCCAGCTTTGAGCTCGATTGCGGGCCCCAGGCTTTCGCTCTGCACCGACATCCACAGCTCGCAAATCTTGTCCGCGGTGAGTTCGCCGCTGCGGCGTTCGGTGTGCACCTTGCGCTCGAACGAATAGAACGCGATCTGCCGTACCACGGTGTTGATCATGTCCTCGACCTTGGCGGCGAGCATGGCCTTGCGCTGTTTCTTGTCGGTGGTCTGCGCCAGGAGCTTCTTGAACGTAAGCATCTCGCCGAACACGCTGGCGGTTTCGGCGAGCGTGAGCGGCGTCGGCGCCATCAGCGCGCCGTTGGGCGCCGCCAGCACCTGATGTACGCCATGGCCAAGTTCGTGCGCCAGCGTCATCACGTCGCGCGGCTTGCCCTGATAGTTGAGCAGCACATAAGGATGCGCCGACGGCACAGTCGGATGCGAGAAGGCGCCGGGCTGCTTGCCCGAACGCACCGGTGCGTCGATCCACTTCTTCTGAAAGAAGCGGTCGGCGACCTCCGCCATTTTCGGCGAGAACGCGCGGTAGGCCGTGAGCACGGTCGCGCGCGCCGCTTCCCACGGGATCGTGCGCTGGGCGACCTTGGGCAGAGGCGCGTTGCGGTCCCAATAGGCGAGTTTCTTCTTGCCGAACCATTTGGCCTTCATGGCATAGTAGCGGTGCGAGAGGTTCGGATAGGCGGCACGCACCGCGGCGACCAGCGCTTCCACCACTTCGGGCTCGACCCGGTTCGCCAGATGGCGCGAATCGGAAACGTCCTTGAAGCCGCGCCAGCGGTCGGAGATTTCCTTGTCCTTGGCGAGCGTGTTAGTGATCAGCGCGAACGGCCGCAAGTTCGCCTTGAAGGTCTTGGCCAGCGCCTGCGCCGCCGCCTTCCGCTTTTTGCCGTCGGCGTCTTGCAGCATGTTGAGCGCCGGCTCGATCGGCAGCGGCTTGCCGCCGATCTTGAAACGCAACGACGCGATGGTCTCGTCGTAATTGCGGTTCCAGGCGGAATAACCGGTGACCGATTTTTCGTGGAACAGTTCCTCGACGCGGTCCTCGAGCTGGTAAGGCTTTTCCTTGCGCACGTCCTCGATCCACGGCCGGTAATGGCCGAGCGCCGGATCGGCCATGGCAGCCTCAAGCTTGGCATCGTCGATGCGGTTGAGCTCGAGCGTGAAGAACAAAAGATGCAGCGAAGCGGCGGTGATGCGCTCCTGCATGTCGCCGTAGAATTTGGCGACCGCCGGATCGTCGGTATCGCCGGCGTAGCGCAGCGAGGCATAGGACATCACCCGGCCGAGCGTGTCGTCGAGCGCCTCGTAGCGTTTGACCGCCGCGGCGAGCGCCTGCCCGACGCCGGGCCCGGCGGCGAGCGCCACGAGCTTCCCTTTGAAATCGGCCTCGAACGCCACGCAGCGGGTTTCGGCGTTTTCCAGGTCCCATTTCAATTCCCGGCTGTCGGGTGCCGGATAGAGGTCGTTGAGATTCCACTCTGGCAGCGCGCCGAGCCTGGGGACGTTTTTCGATTTTTTCGCGGTCTTGGCCATGGGACGAGCAATCGTGGGGCGGGAAAACGGGTGGCTGGCGCATCATCTAGGCCGCCACCGGCGCATTTAACAGCCCATTAAGCCGGAACAGCGACATTGCACCAATTCGGCACAGCCGCCGAGCGCCGCGAGGTCCAATGTCTGTAACCGTGCTTATTGTCGACGACGACCCCGTCCAGCGCCGCCTGCTCGAGGCCATGGTCCAACGCTTCGGCTACCAGGCCCTCACCGCCGAGGGCGGCGACGCGGCCCTGAGGCTGCTGGGCGGGTCGCAACCCATCGACTGCGTGGTGCTCGACCTGGTGATGCCCGACCTCGACGGCCTCGGTGTCTTGGCGCGCATGCGCGAGGCCGGCCTCGACATCCCCGTCATCGTGCAGACCGCCCATGGCGGCATCGACAATGTGGTGTCGGTGATGCGCACAGGCGCCACCGACTTCGTGGTCAAGCCGGCCAGTCCGGAACGGCTGCAGGTGTCGCTGCGCAACGCGCTCGCCGCCAAGGCGCTGGCAGGCGAATTGCGCCGGCTCAAGCGTAGCCGCGACGGCACGTTGAGCATTGCCGATGTGATCACCCGCTCGGAGACCATGGGCCCGGTGCTGCGCGCGGCGGAAAAAGCGGCGGCCTCCGCCATCCCGGTCCTGATCGGCGGCGAATCCGGCGTTGGCAAGGAGTTGATCGCGCGCGCCATCCACGGCAGCGGTGAGCGCCGCGCCAAGCCGTTCATCGCAGTCAATTGCGGCGCCATGCCGGAGAATTTGGTCGAGTCGATTTTGTTCGGCCACGAGAAGGGCGCCTTCACCGGCGCAACCGACAAGCACACCGGCAAATTCATCGAGGCCGACGGCGGCACGCTGTTCCTCGACGAAGTCGGCGAATTGCCGCTGGCCGCGCAAGTCAAACTGCTGCGCGCGCTGCAGGAGGGCGAAGTCGAGCCGGTCGGCGGGCGCAAGTCGGTGAAAGTCGATGTGCGCATCATCTCGGCCACCAACCGTGACCTGATTGCCGACGTGAAGGCGGGACGCTTCCGCGAGGACCTGTTCTATCGCTTGCACGTGTTTCCGATTTCCATTCCGCCGCTGCGGCAGCGGACCGAGGATATTCCCGAACTCGCCCGCCATTTCCTCGCCCGCCTGTCGGCAGAGGAAGGCAAGCGCGTGCGCGCCATCGAGCCCGAGGCGCTGGCCCTGCTCACGGCCTATCGCTGGCCGGGCAATGTGCGCCAACTCGAGAACGCTATCTTCCGCGCGGTCGTGCTCACTGACGGCGAGCAGATCGGAGTGCATGAATTCCCGCAAATATCGGCTCAGGTCGGGCCCGACGCCATTGCCGCGCAGCCGATGATCGCCCCCTCGCCGGCCATTGCCGCCGCCTGGCCGGACGCGCACGATGCCGGCGACCTTTCCAGCCATCATGCGGCGACGTTAACGGCGCCGTCACTGCCGCTCACCGACGCGCAAGGCGAGGTGCGACCGCTCGAGGAGATCGAACGCGACGTGATCCGCTTCGCCATTACGCATTACCGCGAGCAGATGTCGGAGGTCGCCCGCCGCCTGAAAATCGGGCGGTCGACGCTCTACCGCAAGCTGGAAAGTCTGGGGCTCGGGCAAGAGGATAAGACCACGGTTTGAACCGGCAAACGGCGCGTCTTACGCCTGCAATAGCAGCGCGTTAGTCGTGGTCTCGGCTTGAGGAAACGTGTAGCGTTGGGTGGGGTTATTGTGATGCGTACAAACGAACTTGGGCGGCTCATGGCCGCAACCGTGCTGGCGCTCGCCTTCACGACGCCGATCTTCGCCGCCACTGGGCCAGACCAGATCGATGCCGCCGCGCCGCCGGTAACCCCCGCGGCAGTCGTACCGCCGGCCGCGCCCGCCGGGATCGAGCCTCCCGCCACGCCTGCCATCCGCGGCACGGTCGAAGAAGAGACCATCGACACGCAGATTGCCAACAAGTTGCGCGCCGTCATCACCTCCGGGCAGTTCGACAAACGCATCGACCGCGCGCCCGAGCGCGAGGCGATGGCGGCCTTCTACGCCGCGCGCAATTATGCGCCGCTGTGGATCGCCGACGGCAAGCTCGACGCACGCGCCAAAGCGGCGATCGCGCAGTTGGGTAACGCCGCCGCGGACGGACTCGATCCAGCCGATTATCAGGTCCCCGCCATCGGCGCTGCGACCGGCGCCGAGGCGCTGGCGGATGCCGACCTCACCCTCAGCTATTCGGCGCTTAACTTTGCCCGGCATCTCGCGACCGGCCGCATCGCGCCGACCCGCGTGCTGGTGGAAGTCGATTACGGCGACCACACGCCGGCGCCGGCCGATATCCTGCGCAAACTCGCCGACGCCACCGATGCCGGCGCCGCGCTTGAAAGTTTCAATCCGCCGCACCGCGGTTTTCAGGCGCTGAAGGCCAAGCTCGCCGCGTTGCGCGATGCCGCGACGCGGCCCGAACCGATCGAAGCGCCGGCGGCAAAACCCGTCAAAGGCAAACGCGTCGAGAGGCCGAACAGCCCCGCCGCCACGACACAGGCGCAAATCGATGTCGTCCTCGCCAACATGGAACGTTGGCGCTGGCTGCCGCACGACCTCGGCGAAACTTATGTGATGGTCAACATCCCCGACTACACGCTCAAGGTCGTGCACGACCACCAGGAGGAGTGGCACACCAAGATCGTCGCCGGCAAACCGCAGACGCCGACGCCGCTGCTCAGCGCGCAGATGAACAATGTGCTGGTCAACCCGTCCTGGCACATGCCGCAATCGATCATCAAGAACGAGTATCTGCCGCGCTACGGCCGCGACCCCAACATCTTCGCCCGCATGGGCCTCGAAGTTAAGCGGAACCACGACGGCACGCTGAGCGTAACGCAGCCGCCCGGCGCCAGCAACGCGCTCGGCCGCATCAAGTTCAATTTCGAGAACAAGTTTGCCGTCTACCTGCACGACACGCCGCAGAAGCAGTTGTTCGCCGCCGACAAGCGCGCCTTCAGCCACGGCTGCATGCGGGTGGAAAACCCAACCATGTTCGGCGAGGTCATGCTACATCTGGCGATGAACGGTCCGGCGCCCGACGCGCGGCAGCTCAGCGCCCTGTTCGGCCGCGGCGAGCGTGTTTTCAAGCTCGACGAGCAGCCGATGGTGCACCTCACCTACCAGACCGCCTTCGTCGACGATGCCGGCAAGCTGCAGCTGCGCGACGACATCTACGGTTTCGATGAACGCATCCGGACCATCCTACACAGCGAAGAGCGCCGAATCGCCGACCTCGCCCCGCCGCAGGACGCCAAACGCGAAATGGCGAGCGCCCAGGCCAACCAGGACATCCTGCACCGGGTCGAGCGCGGTGAGGCGCCCAACGTCGTTGAATTCTTTGACCATTTGCCCAGCGCGCCGCTGCGCAGCGAGGTCAAGCACGCCGTGGCCCACCCCCGGCCGCAGCCCGTGGCTACCGCCGCCGGGCTCCATCCTGATACCGCCCCCTCCCCCTTCCCATTTTTAGCCATTTTCGGCCGGTAAGGATTTGACGATCAGGGCGGGGGGTGGACGTTAGGCGCTCGGTAACCCTTCCCGGCAAACTGCACGACTGATGCTGCCGCAGCCAATTGCTGCGCGGGGAGCGGCTTTGGCACGGCGAACTTCGGGGATGACAGCAGGATCGGTGGGCGCGCGGCGCGCGCACCGTCTCACATTGTCTTTGGCGCGCACCGGTGCGCGGCTCGGCGTCGCCGGATTCCTGCTGCTCGGCGCCAGCAATTCCCTGCAGAGCGCCATCGCCGAAGGCGACACCCGCACCCTCTCCTTCCATCACGTCCATACCGGCGAGGACATCACCGTCACCTTCAAGCGCAACGGCCGCTATGACGAGGCCGCGCTGAAGAAGCTCGACTGGTTCATGCGCGACTGGCGTAAGGAACAAGAAACCCACATGGATCCGCATCTGTTCGATCTGTTGTGGGAGACCTATCGCGACGTCGGCGGCAAAGACCCGATTCAGGTGATCTGCGGCTATCGTTCGCCGGGAACCAACGCCATGCTGCGCGCGCGCTCGGGCGGCGTCGCGCAGTTCAGCCAGCACATCAACGGCAACGCCATCGATTTCTACATCCCCGGCGTGCCGCTGGCGACGGTCAGGGCCGAGGGCCTGCGGCTGCAGCGCGGCGGCGTCGGCTTCTATCCGACCTCCGGCTCGCCGTTCGTGCACATGGATACCGGCACCATCCGGCATTGGCCGCGCATCCCGCGCGAGGAACTGGTCAAGATCTTCCCCGACGGACGCACCGTGCACATTCCGGCCGACGGACATCCGCTGCCCGGCTACGCGCTGGCGCTGGCCGATGTCGAACGCCACGGCGCGGTGCCGTCCGGCACGTCACTGGAAGCCGCGCGCGCTGCCGGCGCGATCACCGCGCACCAGGAAGAGACCGCCGCCGCCGCGCAGCCCAAGCGCAGCCTGCTGGCCAGGATTTTCGGCAGCGGCAAGGATGAGGATGAGCGGAGCGAGCAACCGGCGCCCAAATCGGCCAACTTGCGGGCACGCGCGCCGGTGGCGGTCGCCAGCCTGAGCCCGACGAAGAGCGTGGCGGTCGAGCATATCGTGCCGCTGCCGGCGGCGCGGCCGAGACCGGTCACTGTCGCGTCCGTCCTGCCGCGTCCGCGGCCGGCTGAGCAAACAATCACGACGGCATCGCTGACGAGCAACGTCTTCGACAAGCCCGGCTATTGGTTCGGCGCGGCCGAGCCGAGGCCGGCTTTGCCGGCGCCGATCGCAGCCGGCACGCGGTATGAGACGGCGTCCGCCGAAACGATCGACACCGGCAGCGCCGGCGGCGATGCACTCGCCTACGCCACCGATCAGCAAACGCTGCTTGCCGCCCGGACCCGCCCGATGGGCTCGCGGCTGCCGCGCATGCCCATGGAAGCACGCGTCATTCCGGCCTCGTCCAACACCACCGAGGTGGTGAAACCGCCGTTCGCCTCGACGCTTGCCATGGGCGGCAGCGAGCGTTCCGACAGTCCGTGGCTGCGCGCCGCGATGCTGACGCCGAGCGTGCGGAGCTATATGACGCTGACGCGCGTGGGCGCCGTCGATCCGCGCTGGCAGCATGAGTTGCTGCATAAGCCGGCGCAATCGCTGGCGATGACCTTCTCGGCCGATCCGCACCTCGGCATGGTGGCCTACCGTTTCAGCGGCAGCGCGGTGGTGTTCCTCGCCACCATCACCTTCGCGCCGCAGACCACGGCCTCGCTGCGCTAATCCAGAAGCGTTACTGCAACATCCCCAGCGCGTGCATGTAGGTCTCGAGCACTTCCTGCTGCTCGCGGCGCTCGTCGGTGTCCTGCTTGCGCAGGCGCACGATAGTGCGCAGCGCGGTGACATCGAAGCCGTTGCCCTTGGCCTCGGCATAGACGTCGCGGATATCGTCGGAGGTCGCCTTCTTCTCCTCTTCCAGCCGCTCGATGCGCTCGATGATCGCCTTAAGCTGATCCTTGGCGAAGCGGGTGGCGGGCTGTTCTGTTTCGGCTGCGGCAGTGGCGGGCATCGATGTCTCCTTGGGTCGGGCGGCGAAACCGGCCGCCGCATTCCCAAAGAGCTTTCGGAACAAGCGCGCCTCGCGTCAAGGCAAGGACGCCGTCATCACCGTTGTTCACAAGCCTCAGTGGCCAGGGCTGGACTTTTCAAACGCCGCCTTCCGCTCGGGCGAGGCCTCTTTCTGGTACTTTTTGCGCCATTCGTCATAGGGCATGCCGTAAACGACCGCGCGGCTTTCGTCCTTGCTCATGGCGACGCCATGGGCGTCGGCGGCATCCTTCATCCAATTCGACAGGCAATTGCGGCAGAAGCCGACCAGATTCATCATGTCGATATTCTGCACGTCGGTGCGCGAACGTAAGTGCTCGACCAGACGCCGGTAAACGGCGGCCTCGAGCTCGGTGCGGGTCTTGTCATCCATGCGACAATCCTGCCTTTCCGCCACACAACATAAGCGCGCGCCGGACCGAGTTCCAGATGCCAGCTACTGCGCCTTGCGCAGTTCCGGATTCGCCATCAGCCGCGCGGTGTTCAGCCGGTGCACGATGAAGCACACAATCGCGGCGATGAAGAACGGCGCCGCGCCCCACAGATAGAGGTGCTCTATCGACCAGCCGATCAACAGCGTCCCGGCCAACGGCCCGACGATCGAGCCGATGCGCCCGATGCCGAGTTGCCAGCCAGAACCGTTAGCGCGCAGCGAGGTTGGGTAGATCAGCGCCCCGACGCCGTTAAGTCCGGTCTGGATACCGAGCACGAGGAATCCGGCGAAGAACGTCGCCACCAACAGCGCGGTCGGCGAGGTCAAACCGGCATAACCGATGGAGGCGACCACCGGCACCGCGCAAGCGAACAAGACCGCGAGGGCCAGGAAACGATGACGCTGGAACCACCAGCACAATCCGATGGCTGCGAAGGTGCCGCCCACTTGCAGCAGCGCGCCGGAGAGCGCCGCGGTGGCCGGCGGAAGCTTGGCCGCAGTCATCAAGATGGGCGTCCAACTGATGAGGAAGAAGTAGCCCATCAGGTTTAAGGCAAACAGCAGCCACACCAGCGGCGTGATCAACGCCAACCCGTCGTGAAAAAGATAGCCCTGATTGAAACCGGGAAATTGCTTCTCGTCCTCGATGACGAACTTGGCGTTGGCCGGGATCGCATAACCGGGCTGAATCGACCTGATGGTCGCTTCCATCTTGCCGCGCTGGCTTTCGTGCAGCGCCATGTATTTGATCGATTCCGGCAACCCCATCCAGGCCACCAGCCCAATGACGATCGGCGCAATGCCGCCGATATAAAACAGGATCTGCCAACCGTGCGTTGGCACCAGCACGGCGGCGACGAAGCCCGGAATGGCACCGCCGAGCGGAACACAGGCGACCGCAAGAATGGCCAAAGTCGCGCGCATCTGCCGAGGCGCGGATTCGGCGTTGATGGCAACCGCGTTGGGGATCACACCGCCGATACCGACGCCCGCCAAGAGCCGCAGCCAGAACATCTGCGTGAGGTCGGTCGAGAAGGCGGCGGCCAGGGTGAACATGCCGAAGACGATGTTCGCCCAGACCAGCGCCGCCTTGCGGCCGAAGCGGTCGCCGACCCAGCCGAAGAGAGCCGATCCAAAGAGAATGCCGACGAGGCTGGCGCTGAAGACCGGCCCGAGCGAGCCTGGCTTCAGTCCCCACTCTTTGACAAGGCTCGGCGCGGCGAAAGCGATCGCCGTGATGTCGTAGCCGTCGATCAGCACCATGAAAAACGACCAAGCGAGCAGCTTGATCTGGAATGAGCTTAAGCCGCGTTCGTCGAGCAGGCGCGACACCTGCACGACCGCTTGATCTGCCATTGGTCCCTCCCCGGAATATTCTTTGTTCTTACGGGCCGTTCACGACCCTTACGCCAATGGTATTCCGCCGCCGCCGACGGGGAAAGCGGGGTGTCCCGCATTTCAGGCCGGAGAAATGGGCAAAATCAACTCGGAAGGATGCGCGACATCGTGATGGATAGTGTCGCTGCCGACCTTGTCCGGCCGATAATAATGCGGCCAGAGCTGCTCGCTGACGGGGGAATCGCCGTTGACGATCTCAAGCCGCAGCCGGTGACCCTTCTGGATAAGATAGGCCATCGGCTCGAGGCTGATCTCGAACCTATAGATCTCATTCGGCGTCAGCGGCCGCGGATCGGTGTGCGTGTGATACGGCACCATCTCGGTTGAGTGCTTGGGATCGAGCGCGCGGTGCGAGGCGCGCAGCCAGCCGCGCGTGATCAACTCGGCGAAGGGGTTCAAACCTTTGCCGCGATCTTCCGGCATTTGCGGAAACTGGTCGGACAGTTTGACGAAGAAATCAGTGTCGCGCGCGGTCGACGACGCATAGAGCACGAGCTTGATCGGCCCGCAGATTTCCAGATCGCGGTCGAGCGGCGCGGTGGTGAAGGTGAGCACGCGGCGCGCCGGATCGAAGCCGCCGGCAGGCCCCGTCGGCCCGAAGCCGACAACGCCGGCGACCCAGCCCGGGTTGGGATATTGATAGTTCGTTGACGCCGCGCCGGCGGCGGCTTGCGGCGCTAGCCCGCCGTCGTTCAACGAGGTGACGCTGCCGGATGGTGAGGCATTCAAGAACCAGCGCGTATATTTGATGCCCGGCGGCGGCCAGGTCTCGGCCTTGCGCATGACATTGGCGCCGCGCACCGCGTATTCGACGTTCGGCCGCGCGAGATAGTCGGTGCTCTTGCCCTTGAGATAGTGATCGTAGAACGGCAGCAGCACGCGCTTATGGAAGTCCACGCTGGAGAATTCGGCCGCCGCCGCCCAGGCATTCGGCACGCCCGACATGCGCAGCTTTTTCGGTCCGCCGGCGCGCAGGTAGCCGTCGATATTGCCGCGCGTGTGCAGTTGCATTTTGCCCCACACACCGCTCGAGTAGAGTGGGACCTTGATGCGTTCGAGAACTTCCCAAGCGCTGCGCTCGCGCCAGAAAGCATCATAGGTTGGATGCGCGGCGATCATTCCCGTCAGGTCGGTGTCCTGATCGCGCGACGGACCGCTTGCCGGATAGCGGTTGATGAATCTGTTCTGGTACCACCAGTAGCCGGGAAAGAAATCGCAGGGGACGCCGCCGTGGTAGCAGCCGGCGCGGTAGGCATCCGCCAATCCGTCATGGGCAGCAATGCAAGCGAGCGAGGGCGGCGCCAGCGCACCCATGAACCATTGCAGCATGCAGAAGTACGACTGGCCGATGCCGCCGACCTTGCCGGAGGACCACGGCTGCTTTCCGATCCATTCGATGACGTCGTATAAGTCGTTCTGCTCGCCGCGGCCGAGAAATTCGAACTGGCCGCCGGAGCGGCCGCTGCCGCGGACGTCCATATGGACGTAGGCGTAGCCTTGCTTCACGTACCATTCGATCGGTCCGGTCTCGCGCCACAGAAATTGTGCGCTTGCCGGAAGGCTGTTGTTGTCGAAGCGATAGGGCGCCGCGCCCATCAGCGCCGGAAAAGGACCGGCGCCATCCGGGCGATTGATGCGCGCGCCGATCGAGGTCCCGTCACGCGCCGCAATCTGAACGATTTCATCGATCATCGGCGTGTCCTCTGGCTCCGGCACATCTACGATGCCGGTTCGTTTGTCAGGGTTCGATAATGATTATAAGCAGGTTTATGAGCACGGTAGACCGCAATGGTTGATTCATGATTGGCGCGATGCGCACATTTCTCGCAGACCTCTTTCGCACCGCGGTAGCCGCGGCGCACCCTTCGACCTGCCTCCCGCCGCTGTTGCCGCCGCCGCCCAAGGGCCAGCTCATTCTGCTCGCCGCCGGCAAAGCGGCGGGTTCCATGGCCGAGATGGCCGAGACCCACTACTTCGACCAACTGCTGATCGCAAAGGAACGCCTGAACGGCCTAGCGGTGGCGCGGCACGGCTACGGCCGGCATCTGCGGCGCGTGCGCATGATCGAGGCCGGCCATCCGGTGCCCGATGCGGCCGGACTGGAAGGCGCCGAGCGCGCGCTTGCGCTTGCAGATGGCGCCGGAAACGACGATTTGGTGCTGGTGCTGATGTCGGGCGGCGCTTCCGCCAACTGGATCGCGCCGGCGGCCGGTATCACCTTCGCCGACAAGCAGGCGGTGACGCGCGCGCTGCTGCGTTCGGGCGCGGGCATCGGCGAGATCAACACCGTGCGAAAACATCTCTCACGCATCAAGGGCGGACGGCTGGCGCGTCACGCCCATCCGGCGAAGCTGGTCACCATCGCCATCTCCGACGTCCCGGGTGACGATCCTTCGGCAATCGGTTCGGGGCCGACGGTGCCCGATCCGACGACGCTCGCCGATGCGCACGCGATCGTCGCCAAATACCAGCTCGATCTTCCCGCAAATGTCATCGCCGCGCTCGCAGACGCGCGCAATGAAACGCCGAAGCCGGGCGATCGGGTCTTCGCCGGCAGCGAGTTCGTGCTGGCGGCGCGGCCGGCCGATTCGCTGCTTGCGGCCGAGGCCGCCGCGCGCCGTGCCGGCTACGCATACGTGTCGCTCGGCGACCGCGTCGAGGGCGAGGCCCGCGAGGTGGCGGCGGCCCATGCCAAGCTTGCACGCGAGTTGCGCGCCCAACGCAAGCGCGCGGTGATCCTCTCCGGCGGCGAATTGACCGTCACCATCCGCGGCAAGGGCCGCGGCGGACCCAACCAGGAATACGCCCTGGCACTGGCGATCGCGCTTTCCGGCATGCCGGCGGTGGCGGGGCTGGCGGCCGACACCGACGGCACCGATGGCGGCACCGGCGCCGCAACCGACCCCGCCGGCGCGCTTGTTGACGGCGAAACCGTGGCCCGGGCCAAGGCGCTTGGCCTCGATCCCGCCGCGTTTCTTGCCGACAATAATTCAACAGGTTTCTTCACCGCCCTTGGGGATTTGCTCATGCCCGGCCCCACTTTCACCAACGTCAACGACTTCCGTGCCATCGTCGTTGACAGCGTGTGACCGATCACGCGACAAACAATCGCACCGAATCCCCGTAGGATGGATCGCAGCCTGGCCCTAACATTTTGCTCGCGCACGATCTTTTCCGAAAGCCGGTCCTCACTTTTCGGGATCGCGCTCGAATCAAAAGCGACGACAGCTTGACCGTATTGCCCCGCCATTCAGCCCCGGTTTGCATTATCAGCACGATCGCTCTCGCAGCGGCGCTGCTGAGTGCGTCAGCGCTTCCGGCCAAGGCCGATTTCCGGCTCTGCAACAACACCGGCAGCCGCGTGGGCGTCGCCTTGGGCTATAAGGACGCCGAAGGCTGGACCACCGAAGGCTGGTGGAACGTATCGGCGCGATCGTGCGAATCCCTGCTGCGCGGCGCCTTGGTTGCGCGCTACTATTACATTTACGCGGTCGATTACGACCGCGGCGGCGAATGGTCCGGTCACGCCTTCATGTGCTCACGCGAGAAAGAGTTCACCATTCGCGGCACCGACAATTGTCTGGCGCGCGGCTATGACCGCACCGGCTTTTTCGAGGTCGACACCAGCGAGCAGAGGTCCTGGACTGTGCAATTGACCGACAGCGCCGAGCAAAAGCCCGACCGACCGTTGCCGCCCCGCATGCCGCCAGCCGTCCAGCGGCCACCGTCCGTCGCACCATCGGCGCCAGCCGAAGGCGGCAAGAAATGAGACGCTTGCGCCGCGCCAAGATCGTCGCCACGCTCGGGCCGGCCTCCTCCAGCGCCGAGATGATCGGCAAGCTGTTCAAGGCCGGCGCCGACGTCTTCCGCATCAATATGAGCCACACCAGCCAGGACCGCATGCGCGAGCTGGTCGCCATGATCCGCGGCGTCGAGCGCGACACCGGCCGGCCGATCGGCATCCTGGTCGATCTGCAGGGGCCGAAGCTGCGGCTCGGCACCTTCACCGGCGGCTCGGCGATGGTGGAAAGCGGCGCGAGCTTCGTGCTCGACAGCGACCTGGCGCCCGGCGACGCTACGCGCGCTTATCTGCCGCATCCGGAAATTTTCGCTGCGGTCGCGCCCGGGCGCACGCTGCTGATCGACGACGGCAAGGTGCGGCTCACGGTCACGCAAGCCGAGCCCAAGCGCATGGTGACGCGCGTCGAGGTGGCCGGCAAATTGTCCGACCGCAAGGGCGTGAGCCTGCCGGATTCGACCATTCCGTTCTCCGCATTGGCCGAGAAGGATCGCTCGGATCTCGAAGCCGCGCTCAACGCCGGCATCGACTGGGTGGCGCTGTCATTCATCCAGCGGCCGGAGGACATCGCGGAGGCGAAGAAAATCACGCGCGGCCGCGCCGCGGTGATGGCCAAGATCGAGAAGCCTCAGGCGGTCACCCGGCTGTCGGAAATCATGGACCTCGCCGACGCGCTCATGGTGGCGCGCGGCGATCTCGGCGTCGAGATGCCGCTGGAGAAGGTGCCCGGCGTGCAAAAGCAGATGACGCGCATGGGCCGCACCACCGGTAAGCCGGTGGTCGTCGCGACGCAGATGCTGGAATCGATGATTTCTTCGCCGGTGCCGACGCGCGCGGAAGTGTCCGACGTCGCCACCGCGATCTTCGAAGGCGCCGACGCTGTCATGCTGTCGGCAGAATCGGCAGCGGGGAAATATCCAGTGGAAGCGGTCGGCACCATGAACCGCATCGCCGAGGAGATCGAAAACGATCCGATCTACCGCACCATCATCGACGCGCAACGCGCGGTGCCGGAGGCGACCGGCGCCGACGCCATCGCCGACGCCGCCCGCCACATCGCCGATACGCTCGATCTTGCCGCCGTGGTGTGCTGGACTGCGTCCGGCTCGACCGCGCTACGCATGGCGCGCGAGCGGCCGCGGCCACCGATCGTGGCGCTGTCGCCCAATATTGCGACCGGACGCCGGCTGGCGGTGGTATGGGGCGTGCATTGTGTGATCACCGAGGACGCGCATGACCAGGACGACATGGTCGACCGCGCCAACCGCATCGCCTTCACCGAAGGTTTCGCCAAGGCGGGGCAGCGCGTCATCATCGTCGCCGGAGTCCCGCTCGGCACGCCGGGCGCGACCAATATGATCCGTATCGCCTATGTGGGCTCGGAGGCGGCGGGGGACTAAATATCCCGGCCCTCGACCTTTTCCTGCAGCGTCTTCACCACATCGGGGATGCGCTGCAGGCGCGGATAGACCGCGAGCGCGCGGCGGTAGACTTCGAGCGCCTGCTTGTCGTCGCCGAGGTCCTGCAGGATCAGGCCGAGACCGGACAGCGCGCCGAAATGGCGCGGCTCGCGGCGCAGCACTTCGCGAATGTCGGCGAGCGCGCGGCCGTAGTCTTTTTTCATATAGTAGATGGTGGCGCGCCGGTTCCAGGCTTCCACGTATTTCGGTTTGATCTTGATGACGGCGCCGAGCAGCTTGATCGCGAGATCGATGTCGTGCTTCTCCACCGCGCTCTGCGCGCGTGCCATCAGCAGAGTGGTGGTGTCGCTGCGGGTCGCGGTCCAAAGCGCCCAGATACGTTCCTCGACCGCCTTGGCGGCAACCTCGTCGGGCGCCGCCTTGAGCGCCCCGAACAGAAAATCGAGATTGTGCATGGAGTCGCCGCGCTGGACGTGCGGCAGCTTTTTCGGCGGCTGCACCCATTCGCCCTGTGCGGCGATGGCAGGCGCGGCGTAAGCCGCGGCCAGTGTGACGGCAAAAAGGGCTGCGATGAATCGCGAACGCATGGGCGGAGTTTAATATCTCCACCCGCTAAGGCAAATGTGGGGCAACGAAGGAAGTTCGGGCCGCGGCGGCTTCGGGTTAACGGATCAGCCTTGGCGCGCCTTAAAGCGGCGATTGGTCTTGTTGATGATGTAGACCCGGCCCTTGCGCCGCACGATGCGGTTGTTGCGGTGGCGGCCGCGCAGGGATTTCAGGGAGTTACGGACTTTCATGACGATCTCTGGGTTCTCTGGTTGCCGGGTTCATAGCAGCCTTCCCGCCGCTGTCAACGCGACGCACCCAGCCGAAAGGTCGAATATTGCGGGGCTTTTATAATGGGCGCGGCAGGGATCGAGCCTGTGACCCCTACTATGTCAACGAAGACCTCAAAGGCCAATCGTGACGACTTTCAAAGGCTTAGCAAAACCGCCGCCGACCGAAGACGGCCGCGATTTTTTGGGATTTCGTGGTCTGCGGGGAACCTGCGTAGGCCGACGGCGGCTGTTGCTGCCCTTTGGGGCACATCGCCGTGCAACAGGTGTAACTTAACCAGCCTCGCTGCACGGCGGCCTGCCCGCGCCCGTCCAAGCGCGCCTGCAGGCCATCGGAGGGCCGCTACACCGCGTTCGGCACCAACCGCGACTACCAGGCCGCATTCGACGAACACATCGCATTTTTTGACGAGTTGATCGCCCGCGGCGCCAGCCACAAGGTAATCGGCAAACTACTGGCGGAAATCGGCATTGCCTACTCCGACGGCACCGCGCTGCCCGCCCGCCGTCAAGGCCTCGCCGACGCCCCGGCAAGACCGTGGCGGCGTGACGCACCCGCGTCCCTGCGAACAACGCGGCATTCAGACCGTCATGGCGACGATCGAATCGCGCGGCGTCGAGCCGACGCGAGCGTCTTGGCCAAGCGACGTCTTCATTGCGACGAAAGACTTCCGTCGCGCATCTGGGACATCAGGCCGATGAGCGCTAGAGGCCTGACGTGTCTGATTTCCCCGTCGCGGCTCTTTCGAAAAGTGCTAGGATTTGGCACTGACAGTGACGCGTTCTCGGGGGGATCGAGTATGCAGCAGCGCTATTACATCGCGCCTGGTGTCTTGCCGGCGGCCGTTCAGCAGGCCCTTTGCAAGGCACAAAACGTTTGGAACAGGCTCGCTAAGCTGCTGCTTGTTGGCGCGGCTCTAGGTGTGATGACGATATCTTCAACAGTAGCCGCACTCGAGCTGCCAAAGCCCGCGCCTGTCGAGAAATTTCTCGGCGACGCGGCTATTGGCTCCAACTACAAGGTCAAGCCCATCGTGCGCAGCGATGGCGTGATGCGCATTTTCGACGTCGAAACATCCTATGGCGAATTTTCGTTCAATGGCGTTGAGTTCACGAAGTTGCGCCTGCACGAACTCGATGCCGCGGCTGCGATCGAAAAGATGTCTCAGTCCAATGCCTTCGCCAACGCGTTTGGACGCGCTGCGTTTGGCCCGATCAAATTCGGTGCCGACCTTATTACCAAACCCGCCGATACCGTAGAGCGCTCGCTGAACGGTATCTCCAACATGTTTGACCGCGTGGGCGCCGGGCTCGCTAACAATCGCGCCGACCGCGATCCTCTGCTGGAAAATTTGCTCGGCATTAGCGATACGCAACGCCAGCTCGCGGTGGAATTGGACGTTGATCCTTACACGGATTTTCCGCCTTTGGCGCAGAGGTTGAGGGAAATGACCGGCGCCATGGCTGCCGGAGGTTTACCGGTCAAGGCCGGGCTGGCGCTGGTCCCCGGCGGGGTCGGGATCGCGGTCTCGTCGGTCGCAACCGTGAATAGCGCGAAAGACGCCCTGCGCGATAAGACGGCAGCGCAGGTTATTGCCGAGGTGCGTTCCATTCTGTTGTCCCTCGACGTCCCAGCGGAAACCACGACCCGCCTCGTTGAGAACCGGAACTTCACGCCCGCTGACCTGCTGATCATGGCGCTCGCGCTGAAGCAGCTTGGTGCGGATAACACCGCCGCCTTCATCGAACATGCCGCCGATGCCGGTTCGCGCAATACGGCATTTTATCAACGCCGGCGCGCGCAGATCTTGGCGGCACGCAGTACCGAGCTCGGCGGCATCGCTTCCTTCGTCACTATCGCGGGGCAGCCGATCAACATCACGCGCGGCGGCCGCATCGTTGCGGCTTTTACTTTCGACGATATCGCCTGGACCGAGGTTCAGCAGCGCACGTTCAGCGCGGCCAGCGTGGAAATACATCGTAGAAACCCAGGCAGGGCCCCTGTGCTCGCCACGACCGGTGCAGTAACACCAATGGCCGCCCGCGCGATCAGTAAGCTTGGCTGGAAAATCGTTCAGCTCAAGCCGCAGCGCTGATCCCTGCGAAGGACGATGCCAACGTCCATGGTCAACGGTCGCTGAATTAAGGTTAGGCTAACCTTCCAGCTGCGCGACTTGGGCCTGTCATCCGTGCCGCATGGCCGTGAACCTGCCGTTAATCAACTTCGGTCGCATTCTTCAGCGTTGTCCGCATAGATTACATCGTTGCGCATCCCTAATATTTTGTTTGCGCATGGTCATTTTCGGAGAATCGCTTCCTGTGTGAGGTCAAGATCGAAGACCAGCGTTTCGAGATTATGCTCTAAATAGCGATCGTCCTTTACCGCTAGGCATTCTCTCTCGCTTTCATTCAGATTCCATTCACCCCAAAGTTCAAATGCGCGGCGCACAACGCGACTGTAAACCGCGCTGCAAATGTTTGAGCGCATAACGCGCGGAAACGTTTCGGAAATGGGATCGGTAACCCCGACCAACATTCCGAATACAGGGGCGTTAAAGCGTGTCCGTTTTTGTTCCCATAGCTCGCATCTTTATTTTGATTGCGATTTGCTGCAGCGGTGCGTTTGCAGATACGCACCCGAGTCAGCTCTCTTCGGCCGTCAGACTCTACGGAAGCAAAGCGTCTGACGATCAACAGATGCCTGAAAATAAATTGGGGAATCTTGCGTTGCCGCAGCCCGGCATGCTCACGCCAAAGCTGACGGACCGCGGTGCGGATTCACCGCTATATCCGGAGCAAAATGTCACCAGCTCGCCTGACATTCAGTTCATGCCTGAGAATAAATCGGAAGATTTGGCGCCACCGCAACTTGGCTCCTTTGCGCCAAACCTGACAGAGCATGATGACGGTGCGTTGCCATCTCCGGAACCGTTCAATCTAACGGCAACCGCTGTCCAGCAGGGAGACGTGCCGGCAAGGTGGGCCGAGCTTCAGTCCCGTATGCTCGCCGATGAGAGGGCGCTCGCGGCTTGCGGCGGCGCCAATGGTCCATGCCCCAAGGCTGCGCAACGCCTCTTGTCCATCGTTGACCTTGGTCGGAAACGCGAAGGACGTGCCCGATTGGGTTGGATCAATCGCGCGGTAAATCTGAGCATTAGGCCGATGAGCGATTGGGCCCAGTACGGTTATGCCCAATTCTGGGCGACACCGCTTCAGACGCTTAACAGTGGAGCTGGCGATTGCAAGGACTACGCAATCGTAAAATATGCCGCACTCCGCGAATTGGGAATTGCTCCGGGCGATTTGCGGCTTGTGATCGTGCGCGACGACGTACGCCAAGCAGAGCATGAAGTATTGGCCGTGCGCGACGGGCAACAGTGGCTGATTTTGGATAATCTGACGATGGCGACGCTCGATGCCGAGCAAATTCGGCACTACTATCCTTTGTTTGTCATGGATTATCGCGGCGCACGAGCGTTCACCGCAACGGTGGCGCGTCGTTGAACGGCATAGCGGAAATTCTGCTTTAAAGCCCCCCGACACAGCGAGGCTTTTCTTGGTCAACTAATGTGTCGGGATTCCTGATGGTGGATCTTTGATTGGTTCATCAACAGGCGTCGGCACATTTTCGCGAGACGCTCACCGACCACGAGCACCAAAACGGAACATGGCAAGACAAGAATGGCTAGCGGGCGCCCATAAGGCAAATTCGCCCTGTATTTTCCCCAAACAGGGAAATTCTGCCGCTGAATTGTCCGGCATCTACTGCGCCGCCCTGATGACCAGTTGCAGCGACAATTCAGCTAGACAATAACAGTAGCTGTCGATCTGGCGCCTGCGTTTCCGGATGGCTAGGCCGGCCAACGATGTAATAGAATGCACCAACCCACGTGGTGAGAAAGTTGGTTGTCTACTATGGCCATGCCGGCGTCATTTGGTCTCCTCAAAAACATCGCTTTAAAGTTCCTGCATTATTTCGCGCTGGCCGTCGGGCTGGCGGCGATGGCGGCGATAACGGTGCCTAACCTGCATGACCAGTTGCGGAGCTGGCTTGCCGTCATACTCTGGTGCTGCCTTGGCTTTTTCACCGGCGAACTCGCGATTAAATCCTGGCCGGGTGCGAATGCCAAAGCCACGCGCAATTATCTGCTCACCAGTTCCGGCATCATTGATTTGTTGGCAGTGCTGCCGATTCCGCTTGCCTTGCTGATCGGAGTCCCTGCTGACACTGCCTGGTTATTGGCGTCGCTCTGGCTGCTCAAGCTCGCTCCGGTGGTTCCGGGATTGTCGCTGCTCGGGCGTGTCATTGAACAGGAAGCCCGACCGCTGGCGAGCGTCTTCGTCATCTTCCTGATTGTCCTCGTGCTGTCCGCCGTGGCGCTCTACGTGCTCGAGCGCGCGGGCCAGCCGGAACGGTTTGGCAGCTTGCCGCAGTCGCTTTGGTGGGCCGTGACGACGCTGACTACGACCGGCTACGGCGACGCTGTGCCGCAAACATTCCTCGGGCGGATAATTGCGGGAACCGTTATGGTCTGCGGCCTCGGCGTGTTCGGGTTATTAACCGGTATTCTGGCGACGGGCTTTGCCGCCGAGCACCGGCGCCGCGACTTCATCCAAAACTGGGACTTGGTGACGAGCGTGCCGTTCCTGCGCAATCTCAACGCGCCCGCCGTCATCGAATTGACCCACAAGCTACGCCGGCTTGATCTGGCGGAGCGCAATGTCGTGGTGCGGCGTGGACGGCCGGGCGATTGCATGTATTTCATCGCCTCCGGAGAGGTCGAAGTGAAGGTCGAGCCGCAGCCGATCCGCCTCGGCGCGGGCTCATTCTTTGGCGAATTCGCGCTACTCGACGGCGGTCCGCGCATGGCGACCGTGGTGACGACGATGCCCTCGACCTTGCTGATCTTGGAAGTTTCCGATTTTCGCGCCTTCACCGCGCATCATCCGGAACTTGCAAAAGCGGTCGAGCGCGAAGCTGCTCGCCGCAGGGGCACAAGCAAGCAAGAGCCTCTCGTGGGTGCGCAAACGGCACCTCAAATTCCAGAAGACCGCGACGAAGAATGACACTGCGATGACGGCATAGCCTGCTATCACAAGGGCTTGTCGTTTGCCGGCCGGGTGAGCTATTGATTGCCTCGCGTTTGTCGCGCGCCCGGAATAGAATGCTACGCGCCAATGTTATTAAATTCAGGACTTTGCCTCCATGCGCGTTCGATTCTGGGGAGTCCGCGGAAGCATCGCCTGTCCCGGACCGGAAACCATTCGCTATGGCGGCAATACCCCATGTATCGAAGTGCGCTGCGGCGAACGCGTCATTATTTTTGACGGCGGGACTGGATTGCGGGCGCTTGGCAACGTACTTGTCAAGGACCCAACGGTTCGCGAATACGACATTTTTCTCACGCACTGTCATCTCGATCATGTCATTGGGTTGCCGTTCTTCGCGCCGTTTTTCGCCGAAGGCTATCGCATCCGCATCTGGGCGGGAAATTTGCTGCCTGCGGATAACATCGAACAAGTGATGCGGCGGCTGATGAGTTCGCCTCTGTTTCCGGTCGAAGTTGAAATTTTCAAATCAGCGATCGAATTTCACGACTTCAGTTCAGGCGATATACTTCGCCCCTACGGCGACGTGACGCTGCGGACCGCGCCGCTCGATCATCCGGACGGCGCCAGCGGTTATCGTCTCGAGTACGGCGGACGCGTGTTCTCGGTGATCAGCGACACCGAAGGTTATCCGGGCAAGCGCGACAAGGAGCTTCTATCGCTCGCGCGCGGGGCCGATTTGATCATTTACGACTCAACGTTCACCGAGGAGGAAATCGCCACCCGACCCGGATGGGGGCATTCTACGTGGGTGCGCGGCATTCGCCTGGCCAATGAAGCCGGCGCCAAGCAACTCTGCCTGTTCCATCACGATCCTTCGCACGATGACAATTTCATGGATATGCTCGCCGCCGACGCCAACGACGCCCGCCCCGGCACGATCACCGCGCGCGAGGGTCAGATCATCGATCTTTGAATGGATCGCGCGCCAAGGATGATATTGCGTTCAGCGTGCGACAACAGTGCGCATCTGGTACCGATGCTTGATTGACCGTATTTTACCACGTCACGCGGCGGATTGATCGTTGCGGGTTGCGGAGGAGAGCCTGAATGGAAATGCACAATGTTTTGGTGGGCTTGGGGTTCATTGCCGCAATCCTCTATATCGCCAGCCATTACATGAAGACGATGGTGCCGCTGCGTCTGTGCGAAATCGCCAGCAACGCACTGTTCGTCGTGTACGGGGCTTTCTACCCATCATGGCCGACGCTGGCGCTGTACGGCATTCTTGTGCCGCTGAATTCGCTGCGGCTCTACGAGATGCTGCAACTTGTCAAGAAAGTGCGGACGGCCTCGCAGGGCGACCTGTCGATGGATTGGCTCAAGCCCTTTATGCACAAGCATAGTTACAAGCAGGGCGCGGTGCTGTTTCGCAAAGGCGATCATGCCGAAGAAATGTTCTATATCGTGAGCGGACGATGCCGCGTCAGCGAACTCGGCCTTGAGCTTTCGGCCGGGCACATGGTGGGCGAACTCGGCTTCCTCACGCCAGAGCACCAGCGCACCCAAACCGTCGAATGCATCGACGACGTCGAAATGCTGGCGATCTCCTACGACAAAGTGCGTGAGCTCTATTTCCAGAATCCATCGTTTGGATTCTATTTGCTGCGACTCGCCAGCGAGCGGTTGCTGCAGAACGTGGACCGTATGGAGCGCGTGATCGAGGCTCACAACCGGGCGGCCTCGGCCTGACGATCAGCTGGTGGCCTGCCGCAGATCCTCCGAGGTGCGCCGCAGCCGGCGGGCGAGTTCGCGCGCGGTGTTGCGCATGACGGTCGCCGCGATCGCCGGTTTCTCGCGCAGCAGCAGGCCAAAATCCTCGTCGTTGAGCTCATAGCAGGCGACGTCCTCATCCGCGACGATGGTGGCCGAGCGCGGCGCGCCTTCGATCAGCGCCATTTCGCCGAATACCGTTCCGCGCGTCAGGCTGGTGATGCGGCGGCTGACGCGATTGTCGGCGACGTCGAGGCGCACGCTCACGCTGCCTTTGACCAGCAGCCACATCTTGTCGCCCGGGTCGCCTTCACGGCAGATCGCTTCGCCAGTCTTGAATTCGCGCAGCTTCAGCAACTGGCGGAGCTGCTCCAGGTCCTGCTTGGGAACGCCGTCGAAGAAGTCGATCTCGTCCAGCGCCAGCATGGCCGCCTGGCCGCGTGGATCGAAATTGCCGCGCAAAGTCTCGTCTTCCATCCATTCCAGGGTTGTTTCCAGGTCGGGCTTGATGGCGGCGTCGGCGGCGTCCGTGCTATCAAATAGGTCTTGCACAATAGCCATTTGCGCGGCCGGCACATTGCAGAAGAACAGGTGCTTGCCATGCAGGCGGCTGCGCCGCACCAGCGTGTTGAGGATATTGGCGCCGGACACATCGATATCGGTGATCGCGCGCATGTCGAGCGCTATCATGTCGGCGCGCAAGAACAGATCCTTGACCTCGCGCGCAAGGTCTTCGGCATTTCCAAAGAACAGCACGCCTTCGAGCTGGAGAACGGTGCGCCGCTCACCAGCGCGTTGCAGGATTTCCATGTCTTCGGCCGAGCGGATGCGCTTAGAAAAAAATTCGCCGCCCAAAATCCGGCGTCGCACCACCGGCCGGCTCATGTTGATGGCGAAGATGATGCCGGACATGAGGCAGCCCGCGATTACGCCGATGACTACCGTCGTTATCACAGTGACACCCATCACTACGGCAACCACGATGAGGTCGTAGAGCGCGCGCTGCCAGCCAAGCGGCGAGGACCTCCGTATGACTTGGCCGAGCAACCGGAAGCTCCAGGCGTCGAACATCATGACTCCGACGGCAAGTAGGGCCGCAGACAGGACAGCGTTCGGAACCGCCGCCATCGCATCAGAGAGCAGCACGCCGACGATCAATATGACGGCGGCGGCCACCACACCGGTCAAGCGCGTGCGGCCGCCGACACGATAGGCCGTCACCAGCAGGTTAGGCGCCACCGTGCTGGCGACCGGCGTGACCAGCGCCGAGATACAATTGCCGCAGCCCTGCGCAGCCAGATCGCGCATGGGATGCACATTGAGGTCGGCAATCGATTGCGCCACGCGCAACGACATCAAGGTCTCAAGGCTGGCGACCAAAGCGAGCACCAGCGAAACCAGCAGGATGTTCCAGCCGACCGTCCAAAGCTGTGCTGCATTTACCGGCTGCAAGGCCTGGATTAGCGGCGAGGCCAGCGTGATGGCCGGCTTGCCGACCGTCGGCCCAAGGTCGAGCGTTGGCTGTATCCATTTGGCAAGATGGTAGACGAGAATGCCAAGCGCAAAAGCAACGATTGCGCCCGGCACTTTGGCCAGCGCCGGCGGCAGCGCAAGCTTGTTCACAATGGAGCCGTGGAAGATCGCCGACAGCGCCAGTGCAAGCACAAAGGCGAGCACGAGCGGGTGGCTCGGCAGCGCCAGCGAAGAGCTGGAGTTATCAAAGAAAAATGGTGTGATCTGTGCCTTGATGATCAGTAGCGCAGCGCCGTTGACGAAGCCGGCAAACACCGGATGCGGCGTGAACTTGATGATGCTGGCGACCCGAAACAGTCCGAACAGGACCTGCCAAACGCCGGCCAGGAACACGCACAGCGCTGCCGCGCCGATAACCAATCGGGTATTTCCCGTAAAAGCCGGATTGACAATCAATGCCGCGATCAGACTGGCGAGAACCAACGGCGTGCTGCCGCGCGGACAGGTAATGGCAAACGACGACGTTGCGACCAACGCGGCGACGGCGCCGGCTGCGATGGCACCGTAGAGGCCGGCGGCCGCGCCTTCGGCGACGTAAGCCGGGCCCAAAGGACCGAAAACAAGAACGCCAGCGGCTAGGCAGGTCGGCAACGCAAGGAGGCCGACGACCAGACCGGCAACGATATCCCGTTGCCAGTGTCCTACCGTCAAAGTGGGAAGTTCTGACGCCTCGACGGCCATGCAGGCCAGTCCCCCGTCTCACACCTTCGATCAAAGCACAGAAGCCCGCGCAGGCCAACGCAGTCAAAAAATCCATATTTCTGATGCTATTGATGAATCTGAAGCTTTTCGACGTGAGGTCGTTGCTCGCAGCAGGGAGAACGAAGACCGTTCACCGATTGTCTTTGCAACGCCCCATGCTGGCGACCTGCAATTAGCCGTTCATGTCATATGGCACTATTGGCGGCACGCAAACGCCGCGCCAACACGCGCATCACCATAAGGGCGAAAAACGGCGTTTCGCTGACGAGAAACAAGAACTGCTTCTCGGAAATCGGAATAAGAATGACGTCAGTCGAGGCAATCGCGGTGGCGCTGCGCGGCGAGTTATCGATCAGCGCCATCTCGCCAAAAATATTGTGTTCTTCGAGAGTGTCGAGCAGGCGATTGCCGTACTGGATTTCGACGTGGCCGCTCTGGATAACGTAGAGTTCGGTCGCCGGGTCCCCTTTTTTGAAGATCGTCTCGCCCTGCTTGAACGACCGCGTCGGCACCCCCGACCTAATCAGAAGATTGAAATCTACTGCATCATTCGACATCAATGCGGGCCTTTGCATTGCCGGAAATTCGGTTGGCCTGCACTAAGCGATAGTTTCATTGCAGTTTTATGACAGCCGCGGTGGCGTCGGCGCTATAGCGACTTTGATCGTTTTCAGCGCCCGTCGGGGGTGCGCACGCCCGCCCAGCTGTCGCGCACCTGCTTGTAGTGGATCGTGGCATCGTAGGCCGGGACGTGCAGCCCGAGCACCTGCGGCGACAGCCGGCCGACCGCCGACAGCAAGGTATAGGATGCCACCACGCGATCGTGCTGGGCGGTAACCAGCGCCACCCGTGCGTTGACCAAAGTCTGCTGCGCCGTCAAGACGTCGAACGTGGTGCGCTGGCCGACGCGGGCCTCCTCGCGCACGCCGTTGAGCGCGATCTCGGCCGCCTGCACCTGGGCTTGCGTGGCGTCGATGTTGGCCTTCGCCGCATCGAGCTGGCCCCAGGCCTGCACGACATTCTGCCGGATCTGGTCGCGCGCGGTGTCGAGATCGAGGCGCTTCTGCCCGAGCGTTTCCTTGCTCTGGCGGATCAGCGAATATTCGGCGCCGCCCTGATAGATCGGCACGCTCAGCGTGCCCAGCACCGAGGCGTTGTATTCGTTCATGATGCTAAGGCTCGAGGTGGACAACCAATTCTGCGAGTAGCTGCCCTGCACCGAGACCGTCGGGTAGAGCGCACCCTCGGCCACTTTCACCGCCAGCAGCGCCACATCGACATTGTATTCGGCGGTGGCGACCGCCGGATTGGTGGCGGTGCCCACCGCAACGGCGCCCGGCAGATTATGCGGCGAGAAGCGGTCGACCGGCGAGGCCGGCGCCAGCTTGCCCGGTTCGACGCCGATCACCTGCCGATAGGTCGCCACCGAGGCGGTATAATTGGCTTCGGCCAGCAAGACCTGCGAGCGGCCGGCGGCCAGGCTCGATTCCGCCTGCGCCACGTCGGTGCGCGTCACCTCGCCGACATTGAAACGGTCGCGGGTTTGCCGCAGCTGCTCCTGCAGCACTTCGACGTTGCGCCGCTGCAGGTCGAGGATGGCGCTGTCGCGCAGCAGATTCATGTAGGCGGTCGCGCCGCTGAGCAGCACCGTCTGCTCGGTAACACGCAGCGTCGCGCGCGCGGCCAACACCGCGCTCTCGGCCTGGCGTGTCTTGTTGGCGGTCTGGAAGCCGTTGTAGAGCGTCTGCGTAACGGTCGCGCCGACCGAAGCCGGCCCATTGTAGCCGGCGAGTGTGCTCCAGGTCCCCACCCCGGCCTGCACCGTCTTTGACGTCGTCGACGAGGTCTGCTCGCCGCCGGTGCCGGTCACTGTGACTTTCGGACGATAGCCGGCCAATGCCTGCGGCACGCCTTCGTCAATGGCGCGCGTGGCCGCTCGTTGCGAATTGAGCGAGGGATTGTTCTGGTACGCCTGCACCAGCGCCGCTTCGAGCGTCTCGCTGCGCGCGGGCAAAACCGTCAGCGACAACGCTATGCAAGCGGCCATGTTGACCGCGAACTCCCCCGCCCGACTCATTCGAGACTGCAACATCCCCCGTCACACCCGACTAATTGCTGAAACGAAAATTTGCAACTTGCAACAAACTGCAGAATCAAAAACTCTCCTCTAAGGCACTGAATATACGGACCCCGGGAACGATTTGGTAGGATTATATGCAAATCAATTGCCTGCAAGTTTTATATAAGCGCGCACCCTCTTTGGCGCCCGCAACAAGCGGTCTAGACCATAGCCGACCCATTGTGTCGAACGTGTCGGCGGCCTTCCCTTGCTACTTGGTTTCGAGGGCGAAGACCCCGTCCCAATCGGCCGGTGGCGGATTTTTCAGGAAGGCCGAACAGCGCGCGGCATAAAGCTTGCCGAGGTGGCCGAGGCCAAAACTGGCGCTCGCCTCACGACAGCTATGAATAGCTTCCATGGCGCCGGCAAAATCGCGCCCCCGGTAGCACACAAGCATCTCACTTAATACGGCATGGACACGTCTAAAGCCCTCACTGCGGGCGACGTCCTCACGGCCCAGGATCGTATAGATGTTTTCGGGCTCGGTTTTCCCCTTCACCGTAATGCAATCAAGTTCCAGCACGGCGAAGTTTTCCTTCGCCAACTGCGCCGTTTTCGATCCAATGATGATGGGGACGCCGTAGGATTTGGTCTGTCCTTCCAGGCGCGATGCCAGATTGACGGCGTCGCCGAGCACCGAATAGTTAAAGCGCAGGTCGGAGCCCATGTTGCCAACGACGCATCGCCCCGAATTGATGCCAACGCCGATCTTGATTGGGATGAATTTCTGGCCGACCTCGAGGGCCTGTTGCTCGCGCTGTTGATTCAGCGCCTCGACCCTGCGTAGCATTTCCAGCCCGGCCGCGCAGGCATTGATCTCGTGACCCGGATCGTGCAGCGGCGCATTCCAGAATGCCATGATTGCATCGCCGATATATTTATCGATCGTGCCGTTGTGATCGATAATGGCGTTGGTCATGGGCGTTAGAAAATGATTGATCAGTGACGTCAATCCTTGCGGATCATCCTTGTATATTTCCGAGATCGTGGTGAAGCCACGTATGTCGCTGAACATGATGGTCATGTTGCGGTCCTCGCCGCCGAGCACCAGCTTTTCGCTCGAGTTGGCCAGCTGCTCGACCAGCGCCGGCGCAAGGTATTGACCGAAAGCCGAGCGAATACGGCGGCGTTGCATCTGTTCGCGGAAATAATTGATAAAAATCAGCATGAGGTAGATGAGGAACGTCGCCAAAAGCGGGTAGGTCGCATCAATCAGGATGCGCTGCTCGGCGAAGAAGTACCAAGAGCCGGCCGCGAGTATGGCGGCTACGGCCGCGCCGAGCGCCAGCATCATCAAGGCGCCAACGATGGGGCCGAGTGCAATGATCGCCAGGCCGAAAATAATCGTGACGGCGAGTTCCGCGCCGATTGCATAATTCGGATAGGCCAAAACCGAATTACTCAGCACGCTTTCAAGCACCTGGGCGTGCACTTCGACGCCGGACATGGCGGGATCGATGGGGGTCGTCTTAATGTCGCGCAGACCGACCGCCGAAGTACCGATCAAGACCAGTTTATGGTCGATGCGGTCGGCCGGTACGCGGCCCTCTAGAACGTCCTTGGCCGAGACATAACGGGCTGCGTCATAGTGCGCGAAATGAATCAAAAGCTGACCGTTGCGATCGGTCGGCAGTTCGAGGCCTGGGACAGCGACGCTGCGGATGCCGGCGCCGTCGCTCTTGATCATCATCACTCCGGCGCCGGTGACGACACGCAGCATTTCGAGTGTCAGCGCAGGGATGACCGTGTCCCGCACTCTCGTTACCATAGGCACCCGGCGCACAATGCCGTCTGGCTCGGCACGGATGGTGAGCATGCCGCGGCCGGCGGCGGCCTGTTCAAGCACGGGGATGTTCCGGACCAGCCCCGGAAAGGTCATAAGATATGGGCTTGGATCGGGTCCAATCATGGCAAAGCCTGCGCCTGGCGGTGGTGGGCCGGACGACGGCATGGCCAAATGAAGACCGGATTCGCCGAGAATCACGCGAGATGACCGGCGAATGGCGTCGGCGAAAACGTCGTCATTGCTCGGCAGTTTTTGGAGTTGATCGCGAGTCTGCGGGTCGAGATTGCGGAAACTCTGCGCGGCGATAGCCGGGGACATGCGGTCGGGTTCGGCGAAGATAATATCGAAGGCAATTGCAGCGCTGCCCAGTTTGGTGAGTTTGGTGACCAGATCGGCCAACAGGGTGCGCGGCCACGGCCACTGCCCGAAAGCAGCCAAACTAGCCTCGTCGATATCGACGATCACGGCCGGCCGCAACTTGGCATCGCGCGGCTTGAGTACCTGATAGAAATCGAAGGTTCGCGCCCGAAGCGATTGGAGCGGTTCGGGATCCCAAATGCGCAAGCCCACCAGGGCTGCTAGCAGACACAGGCAGACCACGCGCCCAATGCCAAATGACTGCGCCAGGCGGGAGAGCTTGTTCATCTCAGGTGACCGGATCGGATGATTGGCTCATGGCGGGCCTCGCAGGATATCCGCCTGCGAACTAAAGGGCGATCCATTTCGATCGGATCATTGCACTCCAACATTACGCTGGCGCATGATTTTTCTCGAACCTCCTTCATCCGCTGAAGTGGGCCGCGTGATGCTGGGATACCGGGCTCCACATTTCTAGATCATGAACCTGGATCATTTCTCGCGGAACGCCCGCATGAACTGGTCGCGCAGCGGCTTCATCAGATAGGAGATAACCGTCCGATCGCCGGTCTGAACGAAGGTCTCGACCGGCATACCGGGCAAAAGCTTGACGTCGCCTAGTTGCTTCGCCGTGTCCGCCGGCAGCGCGACGCGGATGGTGTAGTAGTTCTGGCCGGTGCGTTGATCGGTGGTGGTGTCGGCGGAGACGCGCGTAACCGCCCCATTGATTTCAGGCGTCGTGCGCAGATTGAAGGCGGAGAAACGCAGCACTGCCGGCTGGCCGATCTGCACCTGATCGATGTCCTGCGGATGGACTCTGGCCTCGACCTGGAGTTTGTCGGCATCGGGAACGATCAGCATGATCGGTTCGCCCGCCGTAATAACACCACCGACAGTATGGACCGTCGATTGAAACACGGTTCCGGTCTGCGGAGCGCGGATGTCGGTACGGCGCAATTGATCCTCGGCCGTCACTTTACGCTCAACGAATTCACCGATCTTACCGTCGATATCGCGCAATTCTTTGGCCACCTCACTGCTGAGATCCTGGTCGATCTGAATGATCTGGAGGCGAATCTCCGATATCTTGCCCTGCGTCTGCGCCGCCGCCGCCGCCAACTGTCCGCGCTCGCCAGCAAGCCTCGCCGCCTCGCGTTCAAGCTGGGTAAGGCGTGTAATCGGCACGAGGGTCTTGGCGTAGAGATCGCGCACGCCGCTAAGTTCGCGGTTGATTAACTCGACCTCCTGCGCCTTTGCGGATTGCTGCGCCACAATGCCGTTTACCTCCTGATCCAATTGCTCAATCCGTTGCTGCAGCTGCGCTTTCTGGCCGAGCCTTGCCGTGCGGCGCAGCGCGAAAAGCTTGCGCTCGCTTTCGATGGCGTCACGGGCGTCGGGATTATCGGCGTGCGCGATCAAGTCGGGGGGGAAGCTGATGGTGGCAGCGCCGTCGCGCTCGGCTTCCAGACGCGCCTTGCGAGCCATGAGTTCGTCGAGGCCCTTGGTGATAATCGCCAGATTGGCGCGCATGACTGTTTCGTCGAGCTGGACAAGAATGTCGCCCGCCTTGACGTGATCGCCGTCGCGAACGAACAGCTTGCCGACGATGCCGCCGGTTGGGTGCTGCACCTTTTTGACATTAAAATCGACGACGATTGACCCTTGCGCAATGAGCGCGCCCGCAAGCTGGGTGGTCGCGGCCCAGCCGCCGACGCCGCCGGCGAGCAAGATCACTATCAGGCCGCCGGCGAGCAGATGGCGGTGGATAAAATCGCGCGAACTCCGCGGCGCAGTAGCGGGCGCCAGTGCCGCGGACCATTTGGCAATGCGCGTGATGATAGGCGGAGCTTGCGACATAATCATGCGCCGGCGCTCCCGCTATCGGCAACAACCTTGAGCGCTCGCGGTGCCGATTCCGGCCGTTGCAACACCTTGGAAAGAACTTCGTCCTTCGGACCGAAGGCCTGCATCTTGCCTTGGTTCATGACCAGGATTTTGTCGACGCCGGCGATAGCGCTGGGACGGTGAGCGACGACGATGACGATGCCTTTACGTTCGCGCACGCCAAGAATTGCGCGCGTGAGCGCTTCGTCGCCTTCGGAATCGAGATGGGAATTCGGCTCGTCGAGAACCACCAAGAATGGATCACCGTAGACGGCGCGGGCGAGCGCGACCCGTTGCGCCTGCCCAAAGGATAGTGCGGAGCCGTGTTCGCCGACCGGCGTTCCGTAGCCAGCGGGAAGATTAACGATAAGGTCGTGAACGCCGACCGCCTTGGCCGCAGCGAGCACAGCGGCGGGATCGGCGTCGGTCTCGAAGCGGGCGATGTTCTGCGCCACCGTGCCGGCCAGCAGTTCCACGTCCTGCGGCAAATAGCCGATATGGCGGCCAAGCGCGTCCGGCAACCATTGATCAAGCGCGGCACCGTCGAGGCGGACCTTGCCGGCAACCGGCTGCCACACCCCAACCAGTAGCCGTGCCAGCGACGACTTGCCGGAACCGCTCGGCCCGATGATGCCAAGGCCCTGGCCGGCCTCCAGCTTGAAGCTGACGTCATGGACGACGATTTTCTGGACGCCGGGCGGCGAAGTGCTGACACTTTCGACCGTCAACCGCTGCGCCGGCGCCTGCAGCGCCATCGGTTCGGGTCGCGTAGGCATTACCGAAAGCAGCGCATTCAACCGCTGCCAACTCTGCCGGGCGGCGACAAAACCCTTCCAATGGGCGATGGCGAGATCGACTGGCGCCAGCGCGCGCGCGCTCAGGATCGATCCGGCGATGATGATGCCGGCCGAAGCCTCCTGATGGATCACCAGATAGGCGCCGACCGCGAGTACGGCGGACTGAAGCATCAGGCGCAGCACCTTGGAGACGGCGCCGAGACCGCCGCCGACGTCGCTGGTACGCCGCTGGCTGCGCAAAAATTGGCTGTTCGCGTCGCCCCAGCGCGCCGCCATGCGGGACACCATGCCCATGGCGGTGAGCGCCTCGGCGTTGCGCCGGCTGGCTTCGGCGAGGCCGTTGCGCACGATGGCCGCTTCGGTCGCTTCCTTGCTCGGTGCGCGCATGAGCGTCTCAGTCAGCACCGTCAGCGCAATGAGCACGACCGCCCCGGCGAGCGCGGTAAAGCCGATGAGCGGATGGAAAGCAAAGCAGATTGCAAGATAAAGCGGTATCCAGGGCAGATCGAACAGCGCGACCGGACCGAGACTGGAGAAATAAGAGCGGATGGCATCGAGATCGCGCAACGGTTGGTTGCCTTCACTGCGGCTGCCGATGCGTAAAGGCAGGCGCACCAGCGTGTCGTAGACGCGACCGCTCAGCGTCTCGTCGAGTGCGCCGCCGATACGCGCCAGGATACGGCCGCGCAGGGCGTCGAGGATGCCGAGCGCGACGTATAGGCCCGCGACCAGTACCACCAGGCCAAGCAAGGTCGCCATACTTCGGCTTGGCAGCACGCGATCGTAGACTTCCAGCATGAACATGGCGCCGGTAAGCATGAGAGTATTGCTCATGCCGCTGATCGCCGCAGTGCCGATGAAGGCGCCGCGGCAGGCAACCAGCGCGGCCGCAAGATCGGAGCGCGGCGGACGATGACCGGGACGCGATTGGGGATGCTGCATGAGCTAGGGCACGATCCGTTCGGGTTGAATCATTGTGCTTCCCTGCCGTTTTTCACCGCTCTTTGGTCTATCCTGGCTTTCCGTTGCCGGCCGAAGCGGGCTTCGCGAAGACGGGAGACCGGTTCCCAGCCAATTTGGATCATGCGTCAGCGCTTGATACGGCTCAAGGCCGTAGGGCTCATTAGAAGCCAATCGATTCGAATATTGGTGCCTTGATTTAGATTATGGCAAACGGCCGCAACCTCTTTCTGGGCAATAGCGGCAAGGTTAATGGCGAAAGTGCCGCATAATCGACCCAGGTTCACGCGCTATAGTTTCGATAATGTCGGTTTGTCGTCCAAACGTCATAGCCTGCGCGACCGTTTCGTCCTTCCAGCGTATCCGACATATTTTATGGACTGTCCCTGTTTCCTCAGGCGTGGAGGATGAAGTCAGTCGAGTGCACATTCGTCACGTTGTTCAGATGGATCTCCATGTCGACATGGGCCACCGTTTCTTGCGCCCCGCTTGCGTTGGCGTAGATGACCGTATTGCCCCCACTCGTCACGATATCGATGGTATGTGCGGCGAGGGAGTCTGGGGCCGCCGTAAGCGAGTTGAAAGCGACGGGCTGAACAGCGCTGTTTAGCCCATTGATTGCCGTAAAATCGAAATGATCCGAATTATGCGTGAAGTTGGTGACGGTATCAAAGTTACCCGCGCCCGGCTGCGAAATCGGTGATGGCTTTATAGACAAATGTATTGTTGGCGCCGCCGCCGGTCAGGAAGTCGCCGCCGCCGCCGCCGGTGATCGTGTTGTTGCCGTTCGATCCGCCGATGAGCGTATCGGCACTGGCGCTACCGATGATGACAAAGGAGTCAGATGCGGCAAGGTGGGCATCGACCGTCAGGTTGGTGCCGTCCAAATGCGTCAGTCCGGAACCATTGACCGTGAGGGTCCCATTGTTGTGGAAACTGGAATCGAATGTGACCGCTACGGCATGGTCGCTCGCCGCACTATCGTCGGTGAGCGTCAGCTTCTCGAAGTTGGTCAGCCCGACGTCGGCATGATTGCCGTCGCCGAATGTGTAGCTATGATCCCCATTTCCGCTGTTGATGGTCAGCGTATTGGCGCCCGTGCCGCCGGCAAGCGTATCGCCGTTGTTGACGGTTTGGTCGGTACCGGACACCTGATGCGTGCTATTGTCGAAAGTCAGGGTATCGATGCCCGTAGTGAGGGGTGTGTTGGCGCTTTCGAGCGCTGTCGACGTGGGCGGATCGACTATCAACGTGTGCCCGCTACCGTCACTCTCGATAGTAAAATTCGCCAGATGGTAACTTCCCGCGAAGGTGATGCCGTCAAGCGCTTGGCCCTGAGCATTGTATAGGGTCAGCGTCCCGATACCGTTCCCGTTGTCGGTATAGGTGGTCTTATCCATTGCTACGTCGGCAATGTTGACGTCGGCGAGGTCGATCAGATCCGAATGCGCGATCGTCCCGTCGCCCGCAAAACCGACGATCTGACCAGTGAAATCCCTTGAAATCATTGAGCACGAGCTCGCCGGTATTACCGTTGCTGTTAGAAAAAATCACCGTTGCCGTGCTTGCCGCCGGGATATCCAGCGTTGTGCCGCTGTCGATCGTTACAATGCCGGAATTCGCCGGCGGATCGTCCACCAGCGTCCCGCCGGCTCCGTCATTCGCAAACTCAAATGATGAATTCGTGAAATTTCCAGAGAGTAAAATCGTGACAGGAGCTGAGCTTCCGCGGTCGGCAAAGGTAACGGTAGTGGTGTTGCCATTCAAATGGTATTGGCAGGTCACCGACATATGCCCCTGTACGTAATGGAAATCCTTTAGATCGATGTAATTTTCAGAGCTCTCGGAAGGACTCTCCACGAGGCCTATGATCAGTCCGTTAAAAACGTGCGAATTATCGAGGATCAGTTCGCCGTGTCCGTTCGCGACTTCGAAGTTCACGGTCTGGCCAGAGGACACCGAGCCACCAATCTCGACCTTTGCGTTGTTGAAGATCTCGATCGATCCCGTCCCAGTAATATTGCCGGTAACGTTCACCATCGCGATCGGACTGCTATTGGTGTTGCCAGCGTTGCCAGCTTCGATTAGCCCGTTGTTTAAGACATTGTCATCGATCTGCAGTGTGTGGCCGGCTGAGGCTTCCAAGATGCCTCCGGCATTGTTCCTAACCGTAAGACTGCCCACAGACCCGACGGCAGTGCTCGTATTGGTGCCGGTATCGATGATCAACGCATTGGTCCCGGTAGCATCGATGGTGCCGCTATTGATCAGCGTTAGTTGTGTGTCGCCGATCGTGCCGGCCCCGGTAATGGTGTTGGAATTGGTGAGCGTTGCCAGCGCCAACCCGTCGCTGACGATGCTGTTGTGGGTATTATCGGTCAACGTCACATGGCCGCTGCCGTTGAGCGAGACGTTGCCCGAAATTTCTAGCTGAGTGGTGTCGCCTGAGGAATTCAGCGCGATCGTGCCGCCGTTGGCGATCGTACCCGTAAGGTCCAGCACAGTATTGTCGGTCACTTTAACCGCCGTGCCGCTGGCGATGGTCACGTTGTTGAGCGTGCTGTCGCTGCCGCTGATCTGCGTCGCGATCGTCCCGGCCCCGCCCACCGTGCCGCCCGAGATCGTGGCGTTCTGCAGATCGAGCGTGCCTGTCCCGGTCGCCTCGACCGTGCCGGTGTTGGTCACCGTCAGGCTGACCAGGTCGAGCTGAGCGCCGTTGGCCTCCAGCGCGCCGGCATTGCTGAAGCTCGTGGTGTTCTCGATCGTGCTGGTGCCGACCGTCGCCTCGATCACGTCGCCGCTGCCGACCGTCTTTACCGTGCCGCCCGAGATCGTGGCGTTCTGCAGATCGAGCGTGCCTGTCCCGGTCGCCTCGACCGTGCCGGTGTTGGTCACCGTCAGGCTGACCAGGTCGAGCTGAGCGCCGTTGGCCTCCAGCGCGCCGGCATTGCTGAAGCTCGTGGTGTTCTCGATCGTGCTGGTGCCGACCGTCGCCTCGATCACGTCGCCGCTGCCGACCGTCTTTACCGTGCCGCCCGAGATCGTGGCGTTCTGCAGATCGAGCGTGCCTGTCCCGGTCGCCTCGACCGTGCCGGTGTTGGTCACCGTCAGGCTGACCAGGTCGAGCTGAGCGCCGTTGGCCTCCAGCGCGCCGGCATTGCTGAAGCTCGTGGTGTTCTCGATCGTGCTGGTGCCGACCGTCGCCTCGATCACGTCGCCGCTGCCGACCGTCTTTACCGTGCCGCCCGAGATCGTGGCGTTCTGCAGATCGAGCGTGCCTGTCCCGGTCGCCTCGACCGTGCCGGTGTTGGTCACCGTCAGGCTGACCAGGTCGAGCTGAGCGCCGTTGGCCTCCAGCGCGCCGGCATTGCTGAAGCTCGTGGTGTTCTCGATCGTGCTGGTGCCGACCGTCGCCTCGATCACGTCGCCGCTGCCGACCGTCTTTACCGTGCCGCCCGAGATCGTGGCGTTCTGCAGATCGAGCGTGCCTGTCCCGGTCGCCTCGACCGTGCCGGTGTTGGTCACCGTCAGGCTGACCAGGTCGAGCTGAGCGCCGTTGGCCTCCAGCGCGCCGGCATTGCTGAAGCTCGTGGTGTTCTCGATCGTGCTGGTGCCGACCGTCGCCTCGATCACGTCGCCGCTGCCGACCGTCTTTACCGTGCCGCCCGAGATCGTGGCGTTCTGCAGATCGAGCGTGCCTGTCCCGGTCGCCTCGACCGTGCCGGTGTTGGTCACCGTCAGGCTGACCAGGTCGAGCTGAGCGCCGTTGGCCTCCAGCGCGCCGGCATTGCTGAAGCTCGTGGTGTTCTCGATCGTGCTGGTGCCGACCGTCGCCTCGATCACGTCGCCGCTGCCGACCGTCTTTACCGTGCCGCCCGAGATCGTGGCGTTCTGCAGATCGAGCGTGCCTGTCCCGGTCGCCTCGACCGTGCCGGTGTTGGTCACCGTCAGGCTGACCAGGTCGAGCTGAGCGCCGTTGGCCTCCAGCGCGCCGGCATTGCTGAAGCTCGTGGTGTTCTCGATCGTGCTGGTGCCGACCGTCGCCTCGATCACGTCGCCGCTGCCGACCGTCTTTACCGTGCCGCCCGAGATCGTGGCGTTCTGCAGATCGAGCGTGCCTGTCCCGGTCGCCTCGACCGTGCCGGTGTTGGTCACCGTCAGGCTGACCAGGTCGAGCTGAGCGCCGTTGGCCTCCAGCGCGCCGGCATTGCTGAAGCTCGTGGTGTTCTCGATCGTGCTGGTGCCGACCGTCGCCTCGATCACGTCGCCGCTGCCGACCGTCTTTACCGTGCCGCCCGAGATCGTGGCGTTCTGCAGATCGAGCGTGCCTGTCCCGGTCGCCTCGACCGTGCCGGTGTTGGTCACCGTCAGGCTGACCAGGTCGAGCTGAGCGCCGTTGGCCTCCAGCGCGCCGGCATTGCTGAAGCTCGTGGTGTTCTCGATCGTGCTGGTGCCGACCGTCGCCTCGATCACGTCGCCGCTGCCGACCGTCTTTACCGTGCCGCCCGAGATCGTGGCGTTCTGCAGATCGAGCGTGCCTGTCCCGGTCGCCTCGACCGTGCCGGTGTTGGTCACCGTCAGGCTGACCAGGTCGAGCTGAGCGCCGTTGGCCTCCAGCGCGCCGGCATTGCTGAAGCTCGTGGTGTTCTCGATCGTGCTGGTGCCGACCGTCGCCTCGATCACGTCGCCGCTGCCGACCGTCTTTACCGTGCCGCCCGAGATCGTGGCGTTCTGCAGATCGAGCGTGCCTGTCCCGGTCGCCTCGACCGTGCCGGTGTTGGTCACCGTCAGGCTGACCAGGTCGAGCTGAGCGCCGTTGGCCTCCAGCGCGCCGGCATTGCTGAAGCTCGTGGTGTTCTCGATCGTGCTGGTGCCGACCGTCGCCTCGATCACGTCGCCGCTGCCGACCGTCTTTACCGTGCCGCCCGAGATCGTGGCGTTCTGCAGATCGAGCGTGCCTGTCCCGGTCGCCTCGACCGTGCCGGTGTTGGTCACCGTCAGGCTGACCAGGTCGAGCTGAGCGCCGTTGGCCTCCAGCGCGCCGGCATTGCTGAAGCTCGTGGTGTTCTCGATCGTGCTGGTGCCGACCGTCGCCTCGATCACGTCGCCGCTGCCGACCGTCTTTACCGTGCCGCCCGAGATCGTGGCGTTCTGCAGATCGAGCGTGCCTGTCCCGGTCGCCTCGACCGTGCCGGTGTTGGTCACCGTCAGGCTGACCAGGTCGAGCTGAGCGCCGTTGGCCTCCAGCGCGCCGGCATTGCTGAAGCTCGTGGTGTTCTCGATCGTGCTGGTGCCGACCGTCGCCTCGATCACGTCGCCGCTGCCGACCGTCTTTACCGTGCCGCCCGAGATCGTGGCGTTCTGCAGATCGAGGAGCGAACTGGTGTCGACCTGAACCGTGCCGCCGGTATTATCGATCGTGCTATTATCAAGTGCGACGATACCGCTCTGTTGCGCCGCGATCACGCCACCGGAATTGGATATTGTCTCATATTCGAACGATACCGTGCCGCCATTAATGGCAACAATAGTCCCGAAATTGGTCGTTACATTATAAGAGAAATCGACCGCTGCGGTGCTTCCGATGGCCTCGATTTCACTGCCACTTTCCACCGTTACCGCACCCAAATAGAGCGTAGGGTCGGCGCCTGTGGAATTGACCTTGATCAGCCCGCTATTATCGAGCGTGCCGACGATCGTAAGAGATCCAGGGCTTATGATATCGAGGGTCACCCCCGTGGTAATCAAAAGATTGTTGACAGTCTCGGCGTCGTCGATAGTCACAATAACCGGCGAATTGATTTCGACGGTATTCTGCGCCGACGGCACGGCATTGATATTCCAACTCGGCGCGGTGCTCCAAAAATTACTGGTAGGGGAAATCCATACGACGAGATTCGTCGGGACGAGGGGGGGCGGCGGCGGCGGAATAAAAAGAGCGTTATTTGTATTAAACGCAGGAGCCGTCAGGCCAGTTGGGCCAGTCGGCAGGCCGCCGCCAGGCGGAGGAGTAAAATTAATCGGTTGCACGAATAACGACGGAATTTCAAAACCAGGAGGTCCGCCCGATCCGCCTGGCCCAGTGACCGTGGGTCCCTGCGCCAGTCCCAAGGCAAAGACATGGAGCGCGTCCTGCTGGGCCGCCTGAAGCTGCGCCATTTGCGCGGCGGTATTGATAATTTGGTCGGCGCTGATCGAGGATCCGATCCGGTGGAGGACAATCGTTTCCGCCGGATTATCGACAAGGATGTGCCGCGGGTGCGCTTCCTTGGTCACAAGCTCGAAAACGCCGTTGTACGTTATGGTGCCGTCGTCCAGGAACGCGTCGCCCGGGCTCTCAGCGCGAGCTTCCTCCATAACCGCGAAGATCAAGGCAGAAAGCGTAAGTGTGCCAACGCCGCCGGTCCGGGTGCGCCCCCGAATGCTCGCGACAGGCGTGTCGATCCCGAGATGGCCGGCTTTCGCCATTTCGCCAGCGATGAACGCGAAAGCCCCCCGGGTGACGTCGAATAGAGCCGAAGGCGAGTCCCCTCCGTAGGCAAACTCTCGCAGCATCATGCGGGCGTCGTTGGACAGGCTAAAGGCGGTGCCGTCGACGAAGCGAATGCCGACCCGGCCGTCGGCCGCGGTCTTGATGACGTCGCCCCGGCAGACGGGATCGCCAACCTCGATTTCAACAATGATTCGACCGGCGCGAATAAGGGAGCACGTGCCGGCAATCGTTTCAATTTTGCCGATAAAAGGACAGGGTCCGACCCTCGGCTGCGAAACGAAGCCGGCCGCACTATCTCCCTCGCCCGGCGTCGCGCCGAAACGTCCGAACACTTGCCCTGTCCCACACTCTAGAGTGCGATAAGCCTTGGCGGCTTCTGTTCTTATTTTGCCGTCCGCACTTGCAATTAACGGTCCTTAAACTATCGCCTAGACTGCAACACTACAATTTAATTCAACAGTTCAACGGCTTATTGGCTGTAGGTAAGGTTTATTTCGGGGGCTTGGCCGGCCCTTGCTGGTCATTTGTGACGTCTTTTTAGTCACTTGGCGCCTACTTCCGGGCCATATGCGGAGGCCGCCAACGAAAGGACCGGTGACAACTCATCAAAAGAGCTCGCTGGCCCAAAGCTGAAATTGATGCGCGGGAATAATCCTGATAGTTGTAATGGCTAAACCTGCCCCGGAGGGGCTTGTGATGCGCATATTTTCGCTTGCCGTGTTCGTTGCGGGCACCGTTTTGGTCGCCGGCAGCAGCTTTCCTGGTTCGGCGTGGACCCAAAATGCTCCGGCTCCCCCGGCCGTTCAGGATGCCTCGGTTAAGCCCATCGGCAAGGTCGTAACCGCCACGGGCGCAGTCACCATCGAACACGTCAATGCGGTGGTCGTTCAGGCGACCCTCGGCAATCAAGGCGGCGTCAAGGCCGGCGATCTCATCTATCTCGGCGATGTGGTTCAGACCGGAGCCGATGGACGCGTCGGCATCACATTCACCGACGGTACGGCGTTTAATCTGTCCAGCAACGCCCACATGGCAATGACCGAGTTCGTCTACGATCCGAACAGCAAATCCAACTCAACCTTACTGAGCCTGACCAAAGGGACGTTCACCTTTGTCGCCGGCAAGATTGCCAAGACCGGCGATATGAAAATCGATACGCCCGTGGCCACCATGGGCATCCGAGGGACGACGCCGCACGTTGAGATATCGGATGACGGGACTGTCAAATTTTCCACCCTCATCGAAGAGGGGAAGAATCAAGTTTTGGGAAAATACGGCGCTGCAACCGTAAAGCCAAAAGGCGGAGCATCGCCCGATTTAATCCCGGCAATAGAACGCAAAAAACTCAATCTCGACATTTGTCGAGGTTGCTAAGGCAATTTCTTGCAGGGGGAACTCTATTCCTGATGCAAGCAGCATCACATTGCAGCTCCAACAATAGTGGCGCCTTCGCAAGGACAGTGAACTTGCGGCGTTGCTCTTTTCAAGTTCGGAAAATTTGATATGGGATCTCGCGGACGGTATGGCATCGTCGGCGGCGCAGCGCTTCTGCTGGCCTTGCCATTGGCCCGATCGTGGGCGACGCCGCAAGATGGAAAGCTTGACGAAAGACTTACGAATATCGAGCTGTGCAATGGGTCGGATCGCAAATCACCCGAATCTCAGATCAAAGGCTGCACGTGGCTGATCAATGGGACTCACGAGACGGCTCTGATTCTAGCGACAGCCCATAACAATCGCGGCAACGCCTATTCCGAAAAAGGCGACTACGATCGCGCCATCGAGGACTACGACCTCGCGATCAAGTTCAATCCTGGCTACGACAAGCCGTTCAACAATCGCGGAGTCGCTTACCAGAAGAAGGGCGACTACGACCGCGCCATCAAAGATTTCGATGAGTCGATCAAGCTCAACCCCAAATACGGCAGGGCTTTCGCCAACCGCGCTAAAACATATCAGAAAAAGAACGATTTTGAACGCGCAGCGCAGGACTACGACGATGCGATTCGCCTTGAGCCGAATCTGGAAGCGATATGGAACGGACGCTGTTGGGTTCGTGCCATCCTCGGCCAATTGCAGTCGGCGCTGGCAGACTGCAACAAGGCGCTTCTTATACAGCCTAAAGATGCCGCGACCTATGATTCGCGGGGTTTGATCTATTTGAAGATGGGCCAATTTGAGTCGGCCGTCGAGGATTATAGCTCGGCACTGCGCCTCGATCCGAAGCTGGCGAGCGCGTTCTATGGACGCGGGCTTGCCAAGCTCAAGAAGGGCGATACAGCTGGCGGCAACGCTGATCTTGCAGCGGCAAAAAAGCTTGAGGCAAAAATCGCCGATGCTTTCTCGCGCTATGGCGTGCAGCAGCAATAGTCCGCACTAAGCGGCCGACCGCGGCTCTAAATCCTGGGCAAAGCCGGCTTTGGGGACCGCACCCATGTCAAGCAGGAGCGTGCCAATGTGCAACAGCCGGCCCTTATGTCGCTACGTTCTCGATATCCTCGTTAACCTTAAGGGACAAATGGCATTTTAGCGATGTTCGCCATTTGTTAACCTTTCTTAAGAGGCGCGCGGAGGGCCTCAGGCAGGCGAAGATTAGCGAGAGGTGGCTATCACCGGTGGCGCGGGCGTGCCGATTGCGAAGCGGCGCGGCCGCAAAGCGCCTGTGCTGCCACCGGATTTTTCGTCATGCCTCGTCGGCTGTTCCGATCCGCCGAAAGCCGGCCGGTAGAGGAGCTACTTAATGGCGGCAGGCACTTTGCTCGCTCAGGCGCGCGGCGACGGCGTCAACCTTTTGGCGTCCGGATCGTGGACGGCGGAATACGCGCGCACGCTCGAACCGCTAGTGGACGCCGTTGTCGGCGCCAAGACGGTGCCGCGTGCCATTGCGATCGACGTGGCGCAGATTGAACGGATCGACACTTATGGCGCGTGGCTGATCGAACGCACACTGCGCGCCTGGAGCAGCCGGGGCGTCGAGACCCGGCTGTTCGGCTTACCGGACCGCCACCGCGGGCTGTTCGAAAAAGTGCAGGCCGGCACCCACAAATTGTCACCGCTGCCGCGCAAGCCGAACAGCATTGTCGCGACGCTGGAGAGCGTTGGCCGCACCATGTCGGCGGTTGTTGCCGACGCCCTACTGCTGTTCCAGATGGGCGGAGCGCTGGCACTGGCGTTCCTGCGCGTGCTGATGCGTCCGCACACCTTCCGCTTCACTTCCATGGTGAAGCATCTCGAGCGCGTGGCGTGGAACGCGGTGCCGATCATCTTGATGATCACGCTGCTGATCGGCGCCATCATCGCGCAGCAGGGCATCTTCCATTTCCGTACCTTCGGCGCCGACATTTATGTCGTAGACATGGTCAGCGTGCTGGTCCTACGCGAACTCGGTGTGGTGATCGTCTGTATCATGGTGGCCGGCCGCTCCGGCAGCGCCTACACTGCCGAACTTGGTTCGATGAAGATGCGCGAGGAGGTCGACGCGCTGCGCACTATGGGCTTCGATCCGGTCGAGGTGCTGATCCTGCCGCGTATCCTCGCACTCATGATCGCGGTGCCGCTGTTGACCTTCATCGGCTCGATGGCCGCGCTCTACGGTGGCGGCCTCGTGGCTTGGCTTTACGGAGGCATCAGCCCGGCGGTGTTCATGTCGCGCCTGCGCGACGCCATCTCGCTGCAGACTTTTGAAGTCGGCATCATCAAGGCGCCCTTCATGGCGCTGATCATTGGCCTCGTTTCATGCGTCGAGGGGTTGCAGGTTCAGGGCAGCGCAGAGTCGCTCGGCACCAAAACGACGGAATCAGTCGTAAAATCGATCTTCCTTGTAATCGTCGTTGATGGGGCTTTCGCCGTGTTCTTTGCGTCGATCGGAATATAGACGATGGCGAATGGACAACCCGACTCTGTCATCCGCGTGCGCGACCTGGTCGTCGACTTCCAGTCGCATCGCGTGCTCGATGGCGTCAATATCGATCTACTGCGCGGCGAGATTCTCGGTTTCGTCGGCGCGTCAGGCGCAGGCAAGTCGACCCTGGCGCGCACGATTATAGGGCTATTGCCGAAACGATCCGGCCAGATCGAAGTGCTCGGCCACGATATCGACAAGGCCAGCGACGACCAAAGGCGGGCGATCGACCGGCGCTGGGGCATCTTGTTCCAGCAAGGCGCATTGTTTTCGTCGCTGACTGTCGGCAAGAACGTCGAATTTCCGATCCGCGAATATCTGCGCCTCTCCGATCGGTTGACGACCGAAATGGCGGTCGCAAAACTGGAAATGGTTGGCCTGAGCCCCGACGTCTATCGGGAGTACCCGTCCGAACTCTCGGGCGGCATGATCAAGCGTGTGGGGCTTGCCCGCGCGCTGGCGCTCGATCCCGAAATCCTGTTTCTGGACGAGCCCACGTCCGGCCTCGATCCGATCAGCGCCGGCGAATTCGACCAACTCATTCTGACGCTACAGGAAACGCTCGGTATATCGGTGTTTATGGTGACGCACGACCTCGACAGCCTGCATCGCGTTTGCGACCGCATCGCCGTGCTAGGCGGCGGCCAGATCATCGAAGCGGGCACCATGGAAACGATGTTGGCCTCGCAGCATCCCTGGCTGACATCTTATTTCCACGGCGCCCGGGCGCACGCTGACTGGCACGTGAGAGTGAAGGGCTAAAAGGAGTTGAGTCGATGGAGGACAGAGCTAAATACGTTCTGGTCGGATTGTTCACGTTCATCGTTATCGCAGGCGCCTTCGGCTTCGTCTATTGGCTGAACGCGACGGCGGGAACGAAGGACAGCGCCACCTATCGCGTGATATTCTCGGGTCCGGTGACCGGGCTGCGCATCGGGGCTCCGGTCTTGTTCAACGGTATTCGCGTCGGCGAAGTGTCCGATCTACGCCTGACCAACAATCCTGCCGAAGTCGCGGCGATGTTGGCCGTGAGCCCGAAGACGCCTATCCGTGCCGATACGCTGGTGGCGCTCGACTATGCCGGCTTGACCGGCATCGCGTCGGTGTCCCTAAAGGGGAACTTGGCCTCGGCGCCGCCATTGCCGCAGAAAAAAGGCGAGCCGCTGACGCTGAAGGCCGCAACGGCCTCTGGCGACATGTCGTCGGCTGTGCGCGAAACGCTCGCCAAGGCCGACGCGGTGATCGCGGAGAACCAAGAATCGCTGCACAAAGCGATCAAGAACCTCGAGATTTTCACCGATGCGCTGGCGCGCAACGGCGACAAGATCGACAAGTTGATGACAAACAGCACCGATGCGATGGCCTCGGTTAAGCAGTTGTCAGACAATCTCGATAAGCGCACGGCCGACATCACGACGGGAATTCTTCAGGTAACAGAGTCGGCAAACAAGCAGATCAACATTGTCGGCGGCGACGCGCATCGGGCAATCGTCCATATTGACGCCGCGGTGTCAGATTTGGCGAAGCACCCGTCGCGTATCCTATTCGGCAACAAATAGCGCCTTCTTGCCGATCTGCCAGTTGTGGTGAGTACTCATGCGGACGGTGTTGCAGACCGGTTGAACTCGCCCACCAAACGCGGGCATTCGCCACACAGACCGCCACATCCGCTTTGTGCGGAAATGCGACTTCAAGGCACAAGGTATTAGAAAATATTCCGTGCAACCATCTTTTGCGCATCGACGGCTTTGATCGTCCGAGTAATTTGGCAACAGGAAAGTTTGTTTTAAAAATTTAATCCTGCACGTCGCAGGGCATATAATACCAGCTCGCTCTTGAGATCACTCTATCCATTCATTCCATGGGAAACTCTCGTCGTGGATTTCGGCGTGCGTCTGGCTGGCACTTTCGGCATGCCGCCGCGCGTAAAGGCCGTGGCCATGCGCGATGTGGGCATGATGTGCCGCCTTGTCGTGCGCACCCGATTTGTAGTGCCTGGCCGCTTCATGATGGTGATGTGCCGCTTGGGCGTGGTGTTTTGCGGCAGCGTTATGATGTTTGACGGCCTTTTCGACTTTGGGCATTAGGACCCCCCTAGAAACAGATGTTCTTAGTATAGCGAGCGAATTTAAAGGTGTTTGCGCGGGCCGTCGAGTGGGAGATAATGAACTGATATTCAGGCACGATTGCATTGACGCCGCGCGCAACGAGAAATGCCCACGGGTTGGATATATTGGTCCCAGCAGGGGCGAAGTTGTAGCAAGCGCCAGAAGGGATTCGAACGCCTGGCTCGCGGATTCGAAGCCTGAGGTCCAGTCGCTGAGTGCAATCGAACCCCGGTCGGTCGAGCGAGTTGATCTCAAACACGACGGCAACGCGGCTCTGACATCCAATGTCTCGATAGGCTGTTGCGGCTCGGTTCGGTGGCGCGGGAGCGCGGATCTAGAAGCGCCAGTCGCCGTGCCTCGCCGCGGCTGCGCACGGAGATCGCCGGATGGAGACCTTGCGCAGAAGTGACCGGTTCGCCGGTCCTCGGGTTCTTTGCTAAGCCCTCG
>CAWGFV010000003.1:0-467937 GCA_963821975.1 uncultured Alphaproteobacteria bacterium
CTGATTCGCATAAGGTATATTATGGAACATAATGGGGCGACGTTACACTTGACGCACCCAACGGTACTCACATTAAGAGTGGCATCCAACGAATTGAAAAAACTATTGTATTTACAGCATCGATCAATTGTGTAGTTCGACAAGCTAAATAGCATTTTCTTTTTATCTCAACTATTTCCAGCCAAGTTCTGACAATTGAAATCAGGCCGCAAATGTCATCCCGTCATAGGCGGGCTCGACGCCCGCCGGGAGGCCGGCGCGCAGCGTGGCGTAGTCCATATCGCTGTGCAGATTGGTCAGGATGGCCCGCTTGGGCTTGACCCGCGCGATCCAATCGAGCGCCTCGTCGAGATTGAAATGGCTGGGATGCGGCGGCCGGCGCAACGCGTCGACGATCCAGACGTCGAGCCCGGCCATGGCTGCCAGGCTGTCGGCGGGCAGGTTTTTGATATCGGCGGAATAGGCCACATTGCCGAAGCGGAAGCCGAGGGACGGGATGTCGCCGTGGTTTTGCAGCACCGGCACGGCCTCGATCGCGCCGCCCTGCCCGTCGACGGTGGCGCGCTGACCGGGCACGAGCCGGTGCTCGCTCAAGATCGGTGGATATTCGCTGCCGGGCGGCGTCATGAAGCAATAGCCGAAGCGGGCGTGCAGCGCGCGTGACGTCGGCTCGTCGAGATAAATGTCGACGCGGCGGCGCTTGTGCAGGAAAAGCGGACGCAGATCGTCGATGCCGTGGGTGTGGTCGGCATGCTCGTGAGTGATCAGCACGCCGTCGAGCCAGTCCACCTCCGCGCCCAAGAGCTGCTCGCGCAGGTCTGGCGTGCAGTCGACCAGTGCGCGCGTGACATTGCCCGCGGCATTCGCGCGCGTAACCAATAAAGAGCAGCGCCGCCTGCGGTTTTTCGGGTTGCTCGGATCGCACGAGCCCCAGCCGAGGGCGACGCGCGGTACGCCCATCGACGAGCCGGAGCCGAGGATGGTGAAGGTCAAGGTCATGCGGAAGTCGCCAACGTGCGTGGCACTTTGTTGAACAGGCGGAAGAAATTCTCCGTGGTATCCCGCGCAATCTCGTCCAGCGAAACGCCGCGCGCCGCCGCCAAAACGTTGGCGGTCTCCGCCACATAGCTCGGCTCGTTGCGTTTGCCGCGATACGGCAGCGGCGCGAGATACGGCGCGTCGGTCTCGACCAGAATGCGGTCGCCCGGCAATGCCGCGGCGATGTCGCGCAGGCTTTGCGAATTCTTGAAGGTGAGGATGCCGGTAAACGACACGTAGTGGCCCAACTCTATGGCTTTGAACGCCAAATCGCGGCCGCCGGTGAAGCAATGCAGCACGGCCGGGAAGGCGCCCTTCCCACTTTCGTCCTGCAGAATCCGCGCCATGTCGGCGTCGCAGTCGCGCGCATGGATGACTAGCGGCAGCCCGGTTTCGCGGGCAGCGGCAATGTGTTGGCGCAAGCTTTGGGCCTGCGCGTCGCGCGGCGAGTTGTCGTAGTGATAGTCGAGGCCGGCCTCGCCGATCGCCACGACTTTTGGATTTTTCGTCAGCGCGATCAGCGCCTTGGCGTCGATGTCCAATTCCTCATGGGCGTTATGCGGATGGGTGCCGACCGAACAGAAAACTTCGAGAAATTTTTCGGCGACTGCAAGCACTTGCGGAAACTTCCGCACGCGCGTGCAGATGGTGACCATGCGGCGAACGCCGGCAGCGCGCGCCCGCGCCACCACAGCGTCCAACTCGCTGGCGAAATCCGGAAAATCCAGGTGGCAGTGGCTGTCCACCAGCATTGTCAGGCCTTTGCCCCCGGTTCGACATAACGCGGGAATACCGGCGCGGGCGGCGGCAATTGGCGGCCGGGAGCAATGCGTTTGATGCCATCAAGTTCGGCGAAGCTGCGTTCTGCCGCCGGAACGGCAAGCAGATCGAGCAGTTTCGCCGTCGAACTCGGCATGAACGGCTGCGCCAGGATCGCCACCTGCCGCAGAACTTCTGCCGTCACGTAGAGGATCGTCCCCTGCCGTTGCGGATCGGTCTTGGCCTTAGCCCAGGGCGCCTCGGAGGCGAAATAGCGGTTGGCGTCGGCGACCACCGCCCAGATGGCGTTGAGCACCTGGTGCAGCGCTTGCGTCTTCATGTGCTCGCGCGCGATGCCGATCATGCCGTCGGCGGCGGCCAAAATGGTCTTGTCCTCGGCCGTAAAGTCACCCGGCTCCGGCAGCACGCCGCCGAAGGCTTTGCCAACCATCGACAGCGACCGCTGCGCCAGATTGCCGAGGTCGTTGGCGAGATCGGCATTGATGCGGTTGACGATCGCTTCGTGGCTGTAATTGCCGTCCTGGCCGAACGGGATCTCGCGCAGAAAGAAAAACCGCAGCTGGTCGACGCCGTAGGCGTCCGCCATCGTGAACGGATCGACCACGTTGCCGACCGACTTCGACATCTTCTCCCCGCGATTGAACAAAAAGCCGTGCGAAAAGATGTGCCGCGGCACCTCGATGCCGGCCGACATGAGAAAAGCCGGCCAATAGACCGCGTGGAAGCGCACGATGTCCTTGCCGATGACGTGCAGCGCCGCCGGCCAGTAGCGCTTGAATTTTTCGCTTTGGTCGTCCGGGAAGCCGACGCCGGTGATGTAATTCGTCAGCGCGTCGACCCACACATACATGATGTGCTTGTCGTCGCCGGGCACGCGGATGCCCCAGTCGAAGGTGGTGCGCGAGATCGACAGGTCCTGCAGGCCGCCGCGCACGAAGCTCGCGACTTCGTTAAGCCGCTCCTTCGGCAGCACGTAATTCGGCCGCTCGTAAAGTTTGAGCAGCTTGTCCTGATAGGCCGAGAGGCGGAAGAAATAGCTCTCCTCCTCCACCCACTCGACCGGCGTGCTTGTTTTTGACGCCACGCGCACTTTCTGCTCGTTGAGATGCGTCTCGCTCTCGGCGTAATAGGCCTCGTCGCGCACCGAATACCAGCCGGCGTATTTGTCGAGATAGATGTCGCCGTTCTTCTCCATGCGGCGCCAGATTTCCTCCGACGAGCGGTGGTGGCGCTCTTCGGTGGTGTGGATGAAGTCGTCATTCGAGCATTCCAGCCGCTCGACCATCTTCTCGAACAGCGGCACGTTGCGGTCGCGCAGTGCGCGCGCGGTCAAGCCCAGCTTCGTCGCGGTCTGTTGCATCTTCTGGCCGTGCTCGTCGGTGCCGGTGAGGAAATAGACGTCGTAGCCGTCGAGCCGCATGAAGCGCGCGATGGCGTCGGTCGCGATCGCCTCATAGGCGTGGCCGATATGCGGCGCGCCGTTCGGGTAGGAGATCGCGGTGGTGATGTAGAAGGGCGATTTGGCCGGCATTTTCGACTTTTTGAAAGACATGGATGGCCGGGAATGGCCCGGCCATGACGAGTTGGGGACTAGGTATCAATCGCGGGCCGTGGCGGCAAGCGAGGCGTAGGCGCGAACGGACTAATATTCGCGTCAATCGGTCAGCTTCTAATTGGAATGCCAGAGGCCAAAACTCGATTTTCAGCGTTAGCAACACGTGCGGAAGCAAGTGCCTGCGCAAAGGCAGTATGCATAACCCAAGGATATGGAGATGGGCCAATAATCAGATGATCAAACATGCTTGCCAAGTCCAATTCGGCAAGAACATTGGACACGCTCGCATCGAGCGGTACCTTGTGGATGATTTGCGGAACTCCCTCAATAATTTCAATCGATGTTTCCATAAGCGGTGAGCGCGTTCTGTTGGGGGAATAGACCGCGCGCCACTCAAGCTCTTCGCGAAATCCCTCGTGCTACGACGCCCGCCACAAGCATATGGAAGATTGTATTGATTAAACTAGGTCGATCAGTCGACCGAAGAAAGTCCGCATGATCGCTAACGTTTTGGATGACCGAATCTAACTCAGCGTGGACCTCGCCCTGGGTCATGTATGCCACGGGACTAAATATCAAATTTAGCGCGGCCGCACCGCCTGAGAAAGCCGGTATCTTCAATACAATTGCTACGCGGGCAACATTGCGTCCAAACGCTCGCCACATAGACAAGCGGCCATGAAGATCTTCATTGTCCTCATGCTCCGATAGCGACGCTATATATGTGTTGAAACGAATGTCTGGCAGCCAGGCATTGAAGAGGTTAATCGCTTCGCCAGCGGACCCTGGTGAGCAGGACTCGATTGCTTGAACAAATGCATTTCGCTTGGTTTCATCCAAAAAGAAGCTGTTGAGATTATCAAATCCGTGTTGAACTTCGCAATAGTCAGTCATGCAATTCGTATTGCGCATCCAGAGTCGTTTGCTCTTTATAATGTTCAATGCCGCCTCAGCTGAGGTGTAATGAACAAATCTCTTTGGTTTAATTGGGTCCGCATGAACTCTATCGCGCTGTCGCCGCGCATACGGCATAAAAATACTTTCAAGCCGCATCCACGCTTGTATCTGCTCTTCGGTAAACGTTGAATTGGTATTCTGATCAGTCATCGCCATGGCCCTTAGATGCGCGACCGCGCCCACTTCCATATGCTTGTCGGCACAATAATGCCATGAGCCAGTACCGCGATTGCCGGCTTCGACTGCAAACCGTAGAATATTTCTACGAAGCAGAAAGTCGTTTCCAGGACGCTAGATATTATGGGCGGCGCTCCGGTGTTCGCCGGTACGCGCGTGCCGGTGCAGACGCTGCTGGACTATCTCGAAGCCGGCGACTCGATCGATGAGTTTCTCGCGGGCTTCCTCTCGATCAAGCACGAGCAGGTCATCGCCTTTCTGGAAGGTCGTAACAACTAGCGCTGCGGAATATGGATTCCGGGCCCGCCGTTTTGCGGCGTCCCGGAATGACAGCGTGGATTGCGTCGCGCCTGCCTCCACCCGGCGCGCTGCGCGCGCCACCCTCCCCCTTCGGGGAAGGGATAAGAAGGCGATCACGCCACCTCGTCCGCGCGCGTCGGCCTAATCAACACCTCGGCGGAAATGCCAAGCTGCTCGTGCAGACGCCGGATCATGTTGATCGACAGGCTGCGCTTGCGGTTCATGACTTCGGCGACGCGGGCGCGCGTTCCGATCAACGGCTCCAAGTCCTTGCGGGTCAGCCCCTGCTGCTCCATGCGAAACTGGATCGCTTCGATCGGGTCGGGCGGGTCCATCGGAAAATGCCGCGCTTCATAGCCGTCGATTAGCGTCGCCAGCACGTCGAACCGGTCGCCGTTCGGCGTGCCGCTCTTGGCGCCCCACAGGCGCTCCGCTTCGGCGAGCGCGGCTTTGTAATTCGCGTTGCTGCGGATCGGCTTGAGTTCAGTCGCCATATTGCACCTTTGTCACGTCGATCTTGTCATAGTCCTTGTGCGTGCCGATCCATTTGATCCATATGATGGCCTTCTCAAAATCAACCGACACCACGAGGCGGCAAGCATTGACCTTGATGTTAAACACGATACGCTCGGCGCTGACGATGCTCGCGGCCGCATAGTGCCGCTTCACATCCGCGGTATTCTTCCAGGCCGCGTTGCTCGCTTCGTCGAACCAGGCATCCAGAGCGGCTTTCACCGCCGGCCGGTCCTTTTTGCCCGCGAGCCTGTCGACGAACTCGCGCAAGGTGCGGCGGGCGATGATCCTCATCCCACCCACTTTAGCACGCTCCCATTATGGGAGCAAGGTGCATTGAAGCGCCCCCACCCGGTCGCCTTTGGCGACCACCCGCACCCGCAAGCGCGGGAAAGATAAGAAAACCCGCAGCCCGGATTAGCGCGTATAGTCCCGTGAGCCGTTCGCGCCGAAAGCGCCCAGCCGGCCACTTGCTCATTGGCAAACCAGTCAATTCCGAAAGGAGACCGCATGGCTTTCAGGCCGAATTACGGGATGCAGCGCAATGACCGCAACCGCGCGGCGCAAGCCCGCAATGAGGAAAAATTGCGCAAGCGGGAGGAAAAATCCGCGCAACGCAAAGCCGAACGCTTAGGAGAGACTAAGAGCTCAACCGACGATAAGAGCTCAACCGACGATGCGAAGGCAGAATAAGGACAGATCGATGAACAACGCCGAATCCAAGGCCCTCAAGAAGGGCAACCGGGTTTATTGGCAAGGCGACGCCGCCGACCGCGGCTGCATCACCGAAACGAGCTGGGACGCCGTCACCATCGCCTGGGACAATGGGAAGGTGGCCCGAGTGCACCACGGCGATATGCGCGAAATCCGGCATACGCCGGCAAAGCCGGCGACCGCGCGGATATAGTGATGCATCCGATCGCCCGCCCTCTCCCACCCATTGAGATGGCCGAACTCGGGTAAACCCGAGTCCGGTCGGCGGGATAAGACGCCGCTCAATCGTTCGCCGCAAACCGCTCGCCGCGTCCGCGCCGCTCGTAGGCGACGCGCGACGGCGCACCGTCGAGATGGGCCACCACGACAAGACGGTCGACCTGGCCCTTCAAGAAGGCGTGCAGGAACTTGTCGTAGTCGCGGAACGACACGCAGCCGTTCGACTGGCCGTTGGCGCCGAGCATGTAAGTATGCGCCAGCATGCCGGCGCGGCCGTACATTTTGTCGTCGTCGACCGGGTTGAGGCGAATGGCGCGCACGCCGTGGAAAATTTCCTCGCGCAGCGTGAGATCGTAGACATTCGGCGGCGTCGGCCCGCGCATCCGCACTTTGACGAAACGCGGGTCGTCCATCTTGTCGCCGAGCCCGGAATGGGCCTCGAGCCGCTGCCCGTTCGGCAAATAGACGGTGTGCGCGGCGATGTCGTACACCGCGGTATGGCTATCAGGTCCGGGCAGCGCCGCCGGCTTGTTGTGGGCCTCCTGCACCGGCGCAACGCGCTTTTCGGCGGCCGGCGCAACGGCCGCGGCGACCTGTGTCGCGACTTGTCCGCCTATTTGCGCACCGATTTCGTTGACTGTGGCGGCTGCGACGACCGGCTGGGCGATGTGGGGCCGCGCTGGCGGCAGCGGCACATAGTTCGCCATTTCAGTGGGGCGCGCCGGCGGCAACGGCGTGACGGCCACGGGAATTGGCGCCGGCACGGGCGTGAGTTCGGCGAGCTGCGTTTGCGGCGTTGCCACCGGCACGGCGGCAACCTGGAAGGACGCCGTCGCGTGCGCCCATTTGTCGGCAAAGCTCATCGCCGGAACGCCGGCCAACGTCGCGTCGGCTTGGAAGAGCGCCAGCGCCCCCGGACCGGCCGGCGCGCTCGCGTGAATAGCGGGATTGGTCGCAACGACGTTGTTGACGATCCAGGCGGCGGCAAACGTGACGGTTGCGATGAGCAGGCCGACGATGCCGACGGCCGCAATGCCGGTGGCGACAAAGTTAGCGATAGCGCGAAGAGCCCGGCTGAAAGCGCCGGAAGAGAAACCGCGACCGTCGAAGGAACGGACGTCGTAGAATGCGGCGGTCGCATCCGTCATGATTCACGCCACTCACACACGAGTACTGACATCGACGCCACGGCCGCGCGCGCCGGTTAAGGCGCGTCAGCCGGTCTCGAAACGCGTGGAAGAAACGGACTTGACCCCGGTATCCCCATGCACCGCCCCACCCCACGTCAGGCGGCGGAAAAATTATGCAGGGGTTAGTGTTAAGCAGCTGTAAACGATCGCCCGGGTGCCCGTGGCACGGGCATTTTGCGGTCGGTGCGCCAATGCTTCCAGTCCATTTTGGCTTCAGGGAATTCGGCGCGCGCAGCGTTGTGCAAATCGTCGCGGTACGCCATATATCCGTCGAGTCACCCTTTCCCCCAGGAGAATGAATGAGCTTTCGAGTTCCCGACGTTTTGGAACGTCGCAATAATGCCGCCGCCGTCAAAAAGGCGATGTTAGAAAAGTTTCGCGCCGTCACGCAGGACCCCGTTTTAGCCGAGCAGCAGCGCCTCAAGCGGATCGCCATCAACGAGGCGCGCGACGGCCGCGTGGCCGAGCGCGATGCCGCCAGGAAGGTGCGGGAGGCGGAACTGGCCGCGCAAGCCGCGCGCGAGGCCGAACTGGCCGCGCAAGCCGCACGCGAGGCCGAAGCAGCCGAGGCGCTCGCCAAGGCCGAAGCGGCCGAACGCGCGCTGGCGCTCGCCGCCGAGCAAAAAGCCGAGCGCGATGCCCGCTATGCCGCCCGCAAGGCCGCCAAAAAGGTTCGCCGCAGAGGCTACTAAGGGGACTGGAGCGCCCGGCCCTCGTTAAACTACACTGAGCGGGGGCTTGGAGATCCAGGGCCATGGCGGACGGACTCGTCACCCTGCGCAGCGCATACGATTTTCCGACCACACTCGACCGGCTGCTCAAAGTGCTCGAAGCGAAAGGCGTCACCGTGTTCGCGTGCGTCGATCATGCGACAGGTGCTGCGAGCGTCGGCCTCCCCTTGCGGCCGACGACGCTGGTTATCTTCGGCAATCCCGCCGCCGGAACGCCGCTGATGCAGGCTGAGCAAACCGCCGGCATCGATTTGCCGTTGAAGGCGCTGGTGTGGCAAGACGCTGGCGGCGCGGTTAATCTGAGCTATAACGATCCGGCCTGGATCGCCGCGCGTCACGCGCCCGGCGGCGGGACGCAACCCGCGGTCGCCGCAATGAGCGGGGCGCTCAAGGCGTTCGCGGCGCAGGCGACGGGCAGCTGACCGGAGACGGAATTCGCAATCGATGACCTCCCTTAACCGCTGGCTGATCGCGCTGCTGCTCACCGCTGCGGTGGTAATCGTGTGCTATCTGTGGGTCGACCGGCCGCTGGCGCTGTTTGCGCATACCTACAACGCACACCGCGAGGCCTTCGCGCGCCTCACCCATATCCCCGACCTGCTCAATCCGTGCGCCGCGATCGTCTTCGTCATCTTCGGCCTGTGGGTGCTGGCCGGGCGGCCGGTAACCAGGATCGTTGCGGCCGGCGCGCTCTCCAGCATCAGCCTGATCGTGGCGGAAGCGATCAAGAGCCAGCTCAAATTCGTCTTCGGCCGCTATTGGCCGGACACCTGGGTGCTGAACAACCCGTCGTTCATTCATGACGGCGCTTACGGCTTCAACTTCTTTCACGGCGGGGCGGGCTACGCCTCGTTCCCCTCCGGGCACACGGCGGCGACCTGCGCGGTGATTTCAGTGCTGTGGATCATGTATCCGTACTGGCGCCCGCTCTACGGGGCCATCGTGCTGGCGGTCGCGGTCGGGCTGATCGGCGCCAATTATCACTTCCTCGGCGACGTCATCGGCGGCGGCTTTGTCGGCGCCTCGACCGGCTGGATGACGGTCGCGATCTGGCGGGCGCGGCAGACGGGCGCGGTTCCCGCGAAGGCCGGGGAGACATAAGGGTTCCCCGCAAGAATTTTTAGAATTTTGTCACGCGAATCACTTAGCCTGTCTCCCTATGGCGGTTCGTCAGTTACGGATCGATCGGAAGCCTGGGTCTTCGGGGCCGCAACGTTCCCGAACGCCGGTCGGCACGCCGCCACGCGCACAAACCTGTCCACTTTCATTCCCGACAATTCCGCGCCTACGCGCGGCGCACCGGCGTGCGCGTTCACCCTGTAGTCCACCAGAAGGAGTCGACCCTTGGGTAAGAACCTCAATCGGAAAAGACGCCGCCATGAACGTCAGTTCGAATCCGCCGAGATCATAAATCTCCTGGATCCAAAATTCGAAATCGAACGCGCTCTGCCTCCGATCAAGGCTCTCAACCCGACCCAAGCCGACTATCTCGACGCCCTTCGCAAAGCTCCCCAGGTGATCGTTCTCGGGCCCGCGGGCACCGGCAAGACTTGGATCGCGGCCACCCACGCCGCCGACCTTTACCGCAACCGCCGCATCGACAAGATCATTCTCACCCGGCCCAACGTGCCGTGCGGGCGCTCGCTCGGCTATTTTCCCGGCTCGCTGGAGGACAAGTTCGCGCCCTGGGCTGCGCCGGTCACCGAAGCGATCAAGGAGCGCATCGGCAAAGCGGCCTATACAATCGCCCTCAAGAACGGCGGCATCGAGCTGGTGCCGTTCGAGGTGATGCGCGGACGCTCGTGGAAGAACGCCTTCGTGCTGCTCGACGAGGCGCAGAACGCGACGCCGGCCGAGATCAAGACGTTCCTCACGCGCATCGGCGAGGATTGCACGGTGGTGATCAACGGCGACGCCAGCCAATGCGACCTCGACAAGGATAGTGGTCTGCGCACGGTCATCGGTATGATCGAGGCGCAGAACCTGCCGGTGCCGGTGATCGAATTCACCCGCGCCGACATCGTGCGCTCGGGGATCTGCGCCATGTGGGTGAACGCCTTCGAGGAGGCGCAGATTTAAGCTAAGCGGCGCGTACCCGAGCACCGCTGTTCCGCGCGCCATGCGCGGGCGGTTGAGGTGTGTCAACGCAACGTGCGGCGACCTGTGGTCCCTGCTCGCCAAGCCCCACTTGGAGACGCAGCATGACCGCAACCGACCATCCCGATCACGGCATCGACGCGCTGCTGCCGGCGGAAATCGCCGAAAAGGCGGAAGGGGTCGGCGTCAACAAGGCGCGCCTCGACGTTGTCAGCCTGGTGGCGCTGGCCGTTCTCGCCGGCGCCTTCATCGCACTGGGCGCGATGTTCGCCACCACCGTCCTGGCCGGCGCCGATGGCGTCATTCCGTTCGGCGTGAGCCGGCTCTTGGCCGGCATCGTGTTCGGGCTCGGACTCATTCTATGCGTGCTCGGTGGCGCCGAATTGTTCACCGGCAATACGCTGATGGTTATGGCCTGGGCCGCCGGCAAGCTGCCGCTCGCCACCATGCTGCGCGCCTGGACGATCGTCTATATCGGTAATTTCATCGGCGCGGTCGGCACCGCGTTGCTGGTGTTCCTGTCAGGCCAGTATCTCGCCGGCCACGGCTCCGTCGCCGCCGTTGTGCTCAGCATCGCCGCCGCCAAGACCGCACTGCCTTTCTGGAACGCGCTGTTTCTTGGCATTCTTTGCAACGTGCTGGTGTGTCTCGCCGTGTGGCTGGCGCTCGGCGCGCGCACCACGACCGACAAAGTGCTCGCCGTATTGTTTCCGGTCTCGGCTTTTGTCGCCGCCGGCTTCGAGCATTCGGTCGCCAATATGTATTTCATTCCGCTCGGCCTGTTCGTGAAAGAATGGGCCCCGGCCGACATGTGGTCGCAGCTGGCCAGCAGCGCCGCAGCCTACGGCGGACTCACGTGGCTTTCATTTTTCCGCAGCCTGATCCCGGTGACGATCGGCAACATCATCGGCGGCGGTGCTTTGGTCGGCGGCGTCTACTGGTTCATTTATCTGCGCAAGCGCTGATCGCCGCTATTTCGCGCACAACTTGTCGAGCGCCTCGAGTGTCGTACTGATCTCCTGGCCCTGTTTGGAATTCGGGTCGAGGCCCTGCATGCCGTCGACTAATGCCGCGTATTCGGGGCCGAGTTTCTGGCTCAAGTCGTCCATTTTCTTCGACAACTCGTCGACCTTCTTGGTGTCCTTCTTCTGGTCGGCCTGATCGATCTGCTCGCCAAGTTTGTTCATGTCGCAATAGGTCAGCGCCTTGGCCTTGTCGCCGCTGATAATCTTGACGACTTTTTGCGCATCCGCATTGGTGACCTTGGCGGCGGGCTTCTGCGCCTGTACGCAAACCGGCACGGCGGCGATGACGAACGCGGCAACGATAGACTTCAGTTTCATGGAGGCCCCTTGGTGAACGTGTGGCCGGGCGCGAACGCGCCGTACGCTCATCTGGTGAATGATAGGACGGAACGCCCCGCGGTGACAGGGCCGTTATCGGCCGCCGGCGGGCGGCATCCTAGGCGGGCGGCTAGCGCCACGGCTTGTGCGAGATGTGGTAGGACATCACCCCGGTCAGGAAGCTGCGGCTTTCGATGTCGATGAAGCCGACGCCTTTGAGCAGGTCGTCCAACTCGCGCGGCTTGTAGAAATGGTGAATGGCGTCGGCGAAATAGCGGACGCATTTCATGCTCTCGGCGGAACTGCCGAACAGTTTGGCGGTGAACCAGACCGAAAAGCGCAAATAGGCGAGATACGGAATCTCGACGATGCGCGAGGCCGGCCGCAACATGTCGTCGTGGCAGAAAATGCCGCCCGGCTTGAGTACGCGATGGATTTCCTTGAACGCCCGAATGATCTCGAGATGGCGCGAGGCGAATTGGAGCGTCACCGCGTCGAACGAATTGTCCGGAAATGGCAGCACATGAGCGTCGCAGACTTGGGCATGGATGGTCAGCTTGCGCTCGCGGGCGCGGCGCTGGCCCTCGGCCGTCATATGCGGACTGCCGTCGACGCTGTGAATCTCGAGCGTCGGATCGAGCGCCAGCAGCTTGAGCGGGACTTCGTGGATGCCCGAACAGACGTCGAGCACTTTGGCGCCCGGCGCCAGGTGGTTATGGATCGCCTTTGCGAAGATGCCGCTCCAGCACGCGCAAGTGCCGAGCGAGGCGACGGCATTGCCTTTGTCGTAGTAGGTCGGCACGTCCCGAAAGACTTCCGGGATCAAGGTTCGCCACGTCTCGCCAAAAAGCTGCGACCGAAGATCTTCCTTTTTCAAAAAATCTTCCGAGATGCTCATTCTGTTCCCCCAGCATACGCGCCGCATGTATTGACCATACACGAAGCAAGAAGACATCCAAAGCGCGCGGCCGAACAAGCCCGCGACTCGTGGCCGGCACCGCCGAACAACCCGACGGATCGGGGTTTCGACGATTTCTAGATCGATTTTAGGGGACGGAAACTGATCTTGATCAAAAACGCAGCGCACAATCCTACTGTAAATGCGCGGCCGGTCTGCGCTGGTATTTTGATACAACGCAATGCGGCGGCCAATCTATTGGAATGATTGATTATGACCTCCCAAATGGCCAGCGAACCTGATCGGTTCTGCGCAATGGACGCCGTGAATCACGATCGCGTGAGGGGGCTATTGACGCAGACGCTGGCCGTCAGCCCAGCCAATCCCATGGTGCGATTGCACCATGGGCCGGCGCTTGGCGAAGTCACTACGCGCCCGCACGGGCCGCCTCCGCCAGCAGGCCGAACACCGCAAACACCAGCGGCTTGCGCTCGAGATTATACGTTTCGACGTCGCGCGCGGCGCGATTGACCTTCTCCCAGACCTCGGCGGTGCGCGCCAGACGGCGCGCCGGGCGCGTGTCGGTGAGCCGCGCCGACAGCCAGCCGTTCACCAGGTCCATGAAGGCGGCAAGCGTCTTCGGCTCGCTGCCGCCAAGCGCGTCGCCGAGCGCGTGCAGCGCGCGCGGGTCGGGATCTGGCAATTGCGCGAACAGCTCGAGCACCCGCTGGCGCAATGCGAGCGCCGATCCGTCGAGCAGACCGATCGCGCGAGCGGCGCTGCCTTCGGCGGCGGCCGAGGCATCTTGTACCTCCACGTCGTCCGCGTTGCGTCCAGTCGCCGCGGCGACCGCGCGGGCCACGTCGTCAGGCGACAGCGGCCGCAACAGCAGGCGCCGGCAGCGCGAGCGGATGGTCGGCAATTCGCGGCCCGGCGCGTGGCTCACCAGCAGCAAGAGCGCGCGCGGCGGCGGCTCCTCGAGAACCTTGAGCAGCGCGTTGGCGCCTTCGCGCTGCAGGTCGTCGACGGCATCGATGATGGCGATGCGCCAACCGCCCTCGCCCGCAGTCGAGCCGAAGAATGGGACGGCCTTGCGCACGTCATCGACGCGGATCACAGTGTAGAGCTTGCCGGTCTGCTCGTTGAGCACACGCTCGAGCACCAGCAAGTCGCCCTGCGCCTGCGCCGCAATGCGGCGGGCAACTGGATTGTCCGCATCGACCGCGAGCGACGTCGCCTTCTGGACCGTCGGCAGGCGCGGATCGGGGTGCGCATGCACGAAACGCGCCAGCCGATAGGCCATCGTCGCTTTGCCTATGCCCGGAGGCCCGCCGATCAGCCAGGCATGAGGAATGCGGCCGCCTTTGTAGGCATCGAGCAGCGCGCGCTCGGCCTCGCCATGCCCGAACAGCGCGCCAGTTTCGCGCGGATAGCGGACGTCGCCCTCGGCCTCGTCACTGCTCACGGTGTGGTTGTCTCCGCTGCGACCTGGAGATTCGGATGCAGGCGTTGCTCGACTGTGGCCCAGATGCGTTCCGATACTACGTCGCGCGGTGCGCGGCCGTCGATGACGATACAGCGCTTGCGCTCACTTTCGGCGAGCGTGAGATAGGCGCGGCGTAATTCCTCGTGGAACTCGATCGATTCCGACTCGAAGCGATCTGTTGTGCCGGTGCCGCGGCGGTGTGTCGCCCGCGCCAGGCCGATCTTTGCCGGAACGTCGAGGAGGAAGGTGAGATTCGGCATGACGGCGCCGACCGTCACGCGTTCGAGGCTGCGGATCAGCTTGGCGTCCACCTTGCCGAGCACGCCTTGATAGACGCGGGTGGAATCGATGAAGCGATCGCAAATCACCCATTTGCCCGCCTCCAGCGCCGGCCGGATGGTGGTGCGCACGTGATCGTCGCGCGCGGCGGCGAACAGGATCGCCTCGGTTTCCGCCCCGAGCGGTTTGGCGACGCCGGACAACAGAATATGGCGGATGATCTCGGCGCCGGGCGAACCGCCGGGCTCGCGCGTGAGCACCACCTCGATGCCCACGGCATTGAGGTGGTCGGCCAACAGGCGCGCATGGGTTGACTTACCGCTGCCTTCGCCGCCTTCGAAGGTGATGAAACGTCCGCGCATCTCGTCCCGTCTGGGCGGTGAAAATAGGACTATAGCCGTTCGGCCCCCGCGCGAAACAGCGCGATCACCATTTCGGTCACCGCGTCCACGGCGCGCTGGGGCATATTGCCTTTGGCCACGCTCTCGGCCGCTTTGAGCGGCACCTGCAGGACCAGCTTGTCGTCGCGCCAGACCTTGAGCCGCCCAATCGGCTGGCCTTGCGTGATCGGCGCCGGCACCGGACCCTGATAGGCGATCCGCGCGATCAGCTTTTCGCCACCGGCTTTCGGCACCATCAATTTCACAAGGCCCGGGACCTGCAATGGCACCGAGCCGCTGGCGCCGCCATAGACCTTGGCGTAGCCGACCGTCTGCTCGGCGGCGAACAAATTGCGGTCTTCGAAATTGCGGAAACCCCATTCCAGCAGTTTCTTGCCTTCGTCGGCGCGCTCCTTGGCGCTCTTCTCGCCATTGACCACGACGATCAACCGCACCCCGCCTTGGACGGCCGAGCCGACGAGGCCGTAGCCGGCCTCCTTGGTGAAACCGGTCTTCAAGCCGTCGGCGCCGTCGACCAGGCCGAGCAGCGGATTGCGGTTTTGCTGGTGGATTTTATTCCAAGTGAAATCAGGCTGACCGAAGATCTTATAGAATTCCGGATAATCGACGATGATATGGCGCGCGAGCATGGCCAGTTCGCGCGTTGTGACGTGCTCGTTCGGATCCGGCAGCCCGTTGGAATTGGTGAACACCGATTTGGCAAGACCGATCTCTCGCGCGCGCTGGGTCAGCTTCTCGGCAAACTCATTTTCGGTGCCGGCAAGCCCCTCGGCCAGCACGATGCAGGCGTCGTTGGCGGACTGGATGATCATGCCGTGCAGCAAGTCGTCGACCGATACCTTGCTGTTGAGCGCCGCGAACATGGTGGAGCTGTGCGAGGGCGCCCCACCTTTGCGCCAGGCGTTCTCGCTCACCGGATATTCGTCGGTGACCTTGATGCGGCCTTCCTTAAGTTCGTGGAAGACGTATTCGGCAGTCATCAGTTTGGCCAAACTGGCCGGAAAGATGAGCTTGTCCGGATCGCGCTCGTACAGCACGCCGCCATTCGCGGCATCGACCAGGATGGCGTGCGGCGCGATGATGCCCGCTTCGTCCTTCTTGGGCGGCTCTTTTTTCGGCGCAACCGCGGCGGGCCTGGCCGGCTTCACCTCGTGCTTGGGCGCGGCATAGGCGAGCGCGCCCAGGGCGGCAAACAGCGCCGCCGCGGCCAGAAGCCTTCCAACTACGCTATATCGAAAAACCATCGTCAAAAATCGCTGCCGTCACGCGGACGGCCGCGCGCCATGACTTGATTGGCGGGATTAGACGGAAATTTGTGGCTCAGTAAAGGCCGCGGCCGCTGAGCAATCCCGCGCCGCCATCATAGCGCACTGGGGCATAGGCGGAAACCGGCGAAACCTCAGGCTCGGTAGGCGGAAGTTCGGTCTGCGCGAAGGGCAGTGCGGCCTGTGGACGGGCGGCGGCGGCAAGCTCGACGGTGCGAGCCGGCACGGCCGGGACGTCGCGGGCGCCCTCGCCCAGCCGATACGGCCGGTCGGGCGGCGCCGGGACTTCGGCCGACAGTTGCGTCAGCGGCCGGTTGTCGAAATAGGTCGGCGCATAGCCCTTGTTGGAGGCAACCTGGACCGCCGGCGCGGCCATACCCGGCTCGCGCAAGGTCGCCTCCAGCTTGCGGTCGTCGGAGCCCGCGAGCGGCGCGCGCCCGACATATTCGACCTTCACCTTGGTGAGGCCGTTGCCGTAGAAGCCCAAGCAGCTTCGCGGTGCGCACCGACACGTCGATGACGCGGTTGCCGACATAGGGCCCGCGGTCGTTGACGCGCACAATGATCGAGCGGTGATTGGCGAGATTGGTGACGCGCGCATAAGACGGCAGCGGCATGCGTCGGATGCGCCGCCGAGATCGAATTCATGTCGAAGATTTCGCCGTTGGCGGTATAGCGGCCGTGGAAATCGTCGCCGTACCAGGAGGCCAGGCCGACGGCGCTGTAATTCACGTCTTCCTGCGGCACGTATGATCGCGGCCTGCCACCGACATAGGGCTTGCCGACCCGATAGACGCCGCCGCCCTTGGGTACCGGCTGGCCCGGCTCGACGACGCGCTCGCTGGCGGTGACGCCGTAGCGGGGATCGAGCCTGCCGGACATGCCGCCCGAGCAATTGGCGAGCGGCGAGGCAGCCGGCCGCAAGGCCAACGAGGCGCGCGATCAGGCAAAATTCCGCTGTGGCCCCCGAATCCGCCCATGCGACCCCTGACCCCCGATGTGAAGCATCTAGTCTACCCTGCGGCGCCCGTTTCGGGAACTCCTGGCGCGTGGGGTGGTAAATACTTGGTTCCACTGCCACATTTGCCACACGGCCGCCACAACCGGATACCCAAAGGGCTGGCCCGCTTGCAAGGCGCGAAGCGCATCGACCATTGGATTACGCCGTGCGGCATGGCATCGCGGAAGGGTGGCCGAGTGGTTTAAGGCACCGGTCTTGAAAACCGGCGTACCCGCAAGGGTACCGTGAGTTCGAATCTCACCCCTTCCGCCAATTAGTGCATAATTGCTTTATATTTCAAATACTTATGATTTAGTCTTGTTTATGTCCACGTTTCTGTACCCGACAATACCAGGAAGGACGGCCAGCACCGGAGTTGAAATTCTGAAACGACCGTCTCGCCTGATATCGTCCCATCGCGTTCGGTCTTATTTCATTGGCGTTTTTTCGCGCCAAAGAAACTAAACGAGACGACTTAAAACGACACGATATAGTGCGTCCGGTCGCAATCCGGTCGCAAGTCAAATGCCTAACCGTCCTGCGTTCCTTCCGATGACTTTGGGCAACATGCGCGCCAACGGCGTGCGCACCCTCGCCGTGCATTGTGCGGACCTCGGCTGCGCCCATAGAGCGGTCCTGGACGTTTCCGGCTATCCCGATGACGTTGCGGTGCCATCGTTCGGCCCAAGGCTTCGCTGCCAGCATTGTGGACGCCTAGGAGCCGATGCCCGGCCGAATTGGATTGAGACAGCGCCACCATCGCTATTCGGCCGGGCCAGCGCAGTGTGATTGCCGCGCGCCATTCAAGGCGCGCGGCATTCATGGCCGGCTAACCGAGTGACTTGGCGGAAGCGGTCGCGGTGCGTAACGCTTCGAGCATCTCGTCGCCGTCGAAACGCCCTTCCTGAAATTCCGCGACATAGGCCAGGAACGCGGTAAGGCCGGCGCGCGTAGTCGGGCGGCAGGTGAGCAAGACATTTGCGGCGGCCATTTCCGCTTTCGACGTTTCGTGTTCGGCACGATCGGCCACATCGAGGCCGACGGAACGGCGAGCCTTTTTATATTCCGCACCTTCCTTGCGCAATCGAGTGCGCAAATCAGCCTCCATTTTTCGGAGCTCGGCCGTCTTAAGCCGCTTATTTTCTTTCGCCACTACTCGCACGATCGCAGCCACATCCTTTTGTGTGCGAATGCTTAATGGCACCTCCACCCCAGGCGCTATCTCGCGTTTAATTCCGAGCAAAATTCCAGGAAATTTCTCAAACCGCAGGTCCGAATGTTTTGCTTCGAGGGCACTTTTCCGATTCAGCGCCGTGTCGAATGCACTGTAGGCTTCGCGATGCCGCTCGATCGCCGCGAAGATCGGATCGGCGTCGGCAGCGATTCCGGTCCAAGGCTGCAGCCCTGCCATGCCGCGCACGGCATCGTCGAGCGAGGACGTAAAAGTGGCAGTTTCAGCACACGTCCCGCTATCTTCAAAATAAAATTCGCCGTAGTGGGCGTTTTGCTCGCGAATGAACGTAGTCAGCGCAGCGAGTCCGGCTGGCGTCGTCGGCCTCGTGCGAGCCAATGCTTCTCGCGCGGGTCGGATATCTTGAACGGCCACTGGCGGCGGCTCGATCAAGTTTGCAGCCTCGCCAATGCGGCATCGCTCGATCGCGGCGAAAATCGGATCGAGGCCGACGTCGGCGGCAACCGCTGGCATAGTGATCGAAGCCGTAGCGATGGCCGACAACGCGAGTGTGGGAATCGAAACGGCGCCGGCCAGGATGGCGCGGCGAGATATGGTCATAGTCATGGCGTGCTCCTTGTTGATGGAGCCGCAGCCAGGCCGCGCGCCGGTCGTTTTTTATTGATAGTGTTCATGCCGGTCGTCGGTGCCCTTCCACGGCAGCGATGGCAAGTCCTGGTCCGGGTCGGTTACCGCCGATCCGGGCCGGGCACCGAATTCGCTGATTTGGAGTCCGGTCGTCAACCCCGCTTGCCCGAATATTCAACGGGGAAACTCGGCGCTGGCAGCCTTCAGGAGGGCTCAATCCGTGACCGGCAAACAGTTGATTATCAGCCTCATGATCGGCGCTCCGATTATCATTGCTCTCGCCGTGTATATCGGCTTGCTTCGAGACGGAATGATACCGCCGCCAGATCTTGCGCTCATTGCCGAACGTCTGCGCCTGGGCACCGTCGGTGCGGGCCAAATTGCTTTGGCGTTCTTTATTGTCGTCATCGGAATCATGGCCGCTCTCGCGCCAATTATCTATGCCGCGCGGTCGCATGATGTCGTTACGGTCCTGATATCCCTAGCCATGACCGGAACTGCTCTCGCGTTGATGATCACGGGTAGATCGGTTTTCGACGAAATTATTGCCCTGATGATCTATCTCGCAAATATAGATTCTCGCGTCGATTGCTTTTGCCGCGCATAGAATTTCGAAGAGAGATTGACATTATGACGAGATCAACGCGCCGCGGAGTTATTCCATCAAAATCTGCGCAATCAGCGACGCAAGCGTACCGTAGGCATAGGGGCCTTGATGAACCACGTCCTGCGTCAAACCGTTAAATGACCCATTCCAACCATGAGCGACTCCAGCGAGCCATCCACCACGTGAGCATGTACTGCCAGATCCGCTTCCGGAAACCGTTCCACACATCGCCGTCCACCAGTCAAGGATAGGAACATTAGCAGCTGCGGCCACTTGTTGTTGCGCTGTAACGTAGGTTTGCTGCGTGTCATAATATGGGTTACTGCCGCTACCTGGCTCGCTAGGCTGCGAAGTGATAATTAAGACATCGCCGGTCGCCTTGCAGGCATTGATGATGTTAGTGAGATCAGTTTTGTATGTCGTTATATCAGTGCCCGCATTCTGATCGTTGCCTTGATCCTGAATAATGCATAGATCAGGCTCATAAACATTCTGAATTTCAGCAAGTGGATTATTTGGTTGTGGACCTGCGGCAGTATTCCACAAAGCAACAGTGGCGCCACCAATGCCAATGTTGATGAATGATGCCTCAGACACTAAAGAGTTTCGCACAACAATGGCGTCGAAGAAACAGCCATACGTATTTTTCGTTGTACAGGCCAGTTTCCAAGTATTGTCGGCCGGCGCAACCCCCGTGGTGAATGTCGTTTTAGTTTCCGTTGTTGCACCAGAACCATCTTGATTAATTGTGCCAAGTGCGGAGCCGCCGTTTACATTGATGCTGAGAACGCCAAACCCGACGCTTACATTTACGTTAAGTGAATAGACATCGATCGTGTCGGTAGGAACAGTCGGCGCAGAAGGATAAGTCGTAGTATCTTTCGGATTGAATTCAAATGTCGTGGAATCAGTTTGATTTGAAAAACCGCAACCGCCTGGCCACATATTTATTCCGGTACAGGTTCCGTTATAGATAGCCCAATTATTTGCAGTGACGACACGCGTGTCATAGGTGGTAAATGCCGCAATATTGCCAACGTTGCCACTGCCTGCAATTGAATTGGCTTGCGCATTAAATCCGTAAATATGCTGCAATTGTTGCGCGACCTGCACTGGCCATGCACCGGAAGCGGCGTCGGCCGCAGTGCCGACAAACATCGCACCCCAGCCGCGTGGCGTGCTTTCGCCGATGATAAGGACGGTACAGTTTGAGCTGTTGGCGATAACTTTTGCGCGACAAGCTTGCCACTGCGGCAAACCCCCATTAACCGTGAAATTAGAAATTGGCCTACGGGGAGGTGCGCTTATTGTGGCAACTTGCGCAAGTGCGCTGAAAGGCAGCCACATATATAAAAGTGAAATGCCGACCGCAAATATGTTGCAATTCTCGACCTGTTTGACATTAGTTTTTTCCTTTTCAATTTTCATCGGCGACGTCGCGATGCGCCGCCACGTTGAGTTTTTTTCGAGAAATTAAATCGACGCTTACGCAACAGCCACAAATTTTAACGGCGCGAAGCGGGCAATGGCTTCCTCCGCCGCCGATATTCCGCAGCAACGGCAATAATCGAGATTCGCGTCGCGGTTGCTTAGCTCGAATTTATTGGGTGACCGCACGGCGCTCATCGCATTGTCCCCGCAAAAGCATTTTCGCCGATGACGGCCACATTGACGGCGCGCGGCTTGCCGCTGCGCTCATCGGGTGCAATATCGAATGAAACCTTCGTCCTGGTCGGTAGCCAATCGCGGTCTTGACCGACGAGCGAGCGAAAATGGACGAAAATTTCGCCCTGGCCATCATCGCGGGCGATGAAGCCAAAACCGCGATCCGTTTTCCAGCTTGCAATTGTTCCTGTCAGCATCGGCTACTCTCAGAGTTTAGGCGGAACGCGCCGGGCAGCGGCTCATTGCCGCCGTCCGGCGTCCGTTTGCGCCCCACAACACTTGCGCGCATCTCCGCCGCGCCGGATTGGAGATCGGCCGGCCAGAAGATTGAGGCGGTTGATGCGGTCAATGAATCTGCCGGCCACTCGCGCCAATGCCGGGCCTTTTCGCGCAGAAGCGGGGCGCATGGAGGCCACCCGAATTCATTACGACCGCGATCATTGAGACAGGCTCCCGCGAGTTCAGTATTTTCCCCGCAGCCAGCGCCGAAGCTGCGCGTCGGGCGACCAATAATCCGGCGACGATTTCTCGACGCCGCTGCCCGTGCCATCGGCCGCGCCGAGGCCGCGATCATTGCGGAGAATTCACTTCGATATCGAAGCCGGCGGCCCTTGAAAAAGCCGCGTGTCCGAAAACTGGGACCGCGCCGACACCACGCGCGGCGATAATCCCTCCCATGTCGCCCATGAAATTCTGAAACTGCCAGCGCGTGCCGCCATCATGCCGGCGAGATCGTGCGGCAACCGCCGTGCGGAGACACTGCGACCGCCGCGCGACTGCCACTGACGCCAGCCGACATCAAAGCGAGCGCGGAGCTTGCGCAGATCGCTGGGCATCGCGGCGTGCTCTGCATCGGCAGGCCAAACGCCGGTTCCGCTGATAATCGGGGACGTGCATATCGTGACGTGCTCAATCCGCGCCTTGACGATCGGCTGCAGGGCGTGCCATCCCCAAGTCTGTCGAATTCCGTATTTTCGTCGACGGTGTAGACCGAACACCATCGCGCCGCGCCGTTGCCCTTGTTCGCCAGAACGGCACCACGGATTTGCTGCCACTGTGCGGCGGGAATCGCGGCGATAAAACCGAGGCCATAGCGATCAGAAAAAAGCGTGATCGGTCGCGTGATCGGCGGAGCATCATGCGTCCCAAAATTCAAAAACGCTTCGTCCCGGTTCGCGAGCTGATCGCCAAAGGCGTCAGGATCGAAAAACATAACGCGCCCGTCGTTATGCTTTTCTGCCTGCATGAACGTCGTGGCATAGCCATGGAGATAAACGAATGGCTTCATCGCTTCCTCGCGCCGGCCGGAAACTGCAGCCGCCCATCGGCGGGTCACGCCGAGGCTTTTCGCTTTGAGCCCAGCAGCGCGCCTGCCATCGATTAGGTTTTCATGCGCTCGCCGCGCCGCGGCCGCCGCTCCATGGGCACCGTCGAGCCGAGCAAGCCGATCTTCCAGGGCTGAAATTCGATGCTCGACGAATTCCAGTTCTTCATCGGCGCAGTCATCGTCGGCAGACAGGCCCTCGATCAGGCCAATAAGCCGATCAGTGAGCGGCGGTTTTTTCTTCGGATTCGAGCCCACGGCCTATTCCTCTGCCGGTGCCGCGCTTCCGGCGATGCGCCTTGCCACGTACTCCGCATCATCGAGCCCAAGAGGCGGCAATCGCACACATTGAGCACCAAATCGCTCGATGGCGAACATCGAGTCCGTCAAGACGCCGATTTCGAAGTCCGCCAGCAATTCGAGAATGCGTGCGGCGGCGGCTTCGCGTGCCGGCTTCAATGCGGCGGCGACTTTCGCGCCGTGCTCGGCGCGCAGCGGCAGGAATTTCTCGCGCGCGGCGCGCAAAGCTTTTTCGGCTGCAGCCTCTATCGCCACGCACCAATTACTTCGGCGCCTCGGCTCTGATCGGAATTGATTGCAATGGCTTTGCGCGTCTCAGCGATGGCGGCGTTATGCTCGGCAACCGCTTCCTTGAACTCACGCTCTGAACGTTCAAAGGCGCCGGACTTCGCAACGCCGGCGGCGATTTCTTTCACCGTGACTTCGGCAGGTTTGAAAAGCATTCGGGCAATTCCTTTTGCTACGATTTGCGGATAAGCCCGTAGCAGCGCGGAAGGAAGTCACTTGCGCCACAAGTGGCGCGAGCCGTCGCCCAATCGGTTAACAACTCATCGATCGCGGCCCTGATCGCGAGGCAGTTTTCGGCATCGGACGGGCGAAGGCGGCGGGCTGCGACGAGGTGCGGCACGAGTTGTTCGCGCAGCCAGGCGTTGCTGCGCTTCCGCTTCGACCGTTCTGCAACCGACAGGCTCATGCGCCGCCTGCGCCGCCCTTGGATTCGTCATCGTCGCGCCGGTACGCCTTGGGCGGCTTTGGCGTCGCATACGGTCCGGTCGCTGCAAGTTCTGCGGCGATGGCTGCCTGCTCTTTTTTTCCGAGCGGGCGTTGCTTCAATTCATCGGGCAGCATCGCGGCACCGACCGTGCCAAAGCCACGATCGAGCAGCGCCGTCGTCGCGGCCATCTTCGCCGTTTCGCTTTGCCCGAATTGCGCAATGCGCGACAAAACCTCGATAGCGAGCCGGGCATATTTTCGCGCCTCGTCGCGGAGCTCCACGCTCGGCAGCACCTGATGCACGATCCTTGGCGCGAAGGGCAGCATCGCAGCGTCACCGCCGATGTCGACGGCCGGCTTGCCATAGCCGCGATCGAGAATGCGGTTCGCAGCCGTCACGCGGGCGGCCTCGCTCTTCCCGGTTAATAGCTGTTTCAAAAGCGCCGACACCGCGAGGCGTGCATGGCGCTGGGCTTCGCTCTCGATCATGTCCGGCGCGGCATCGGCAAGCAGCAGATCAACGTCGCTGCGATCGAGGACGGTCGGATTGTGCGGCTTCGGCCTACGGCCGGCGCCTGGTCGTGCGCCGCCATGCCGCCCTTTCCGTTTGGGCTTATCGCTCATTTTGAAACTCTTGATTGATTTTGAATTCCGCATCTTTGGGCTGGAAAAAAGTTTTGTGCGCGTGACCCCCACGCGGTTCACGGGCCCCAAAGCTGCAGAGATTTTAGACCCCCCTGCCCTCTTGTTTATTTTGGTTTGTTCGGATCGAGCGCCGGCAACGCGGTGTCGCCGTTGCCCAGCGACCGCAGGCCAAGCGCATTGATGTCAAGTGGCAGCAATCCGACGTTGCCTGCATCGAGCAACGGCAAGCCAACATCGCCCGCGTTGAGCGGCGGTAGTTCCGCGTCGCCAGTATCGAGCGGCGGCAAGCCAAGGTTATCACCATCACGAGAACGCGCGCGTTTTGTCGGCATTGAATTCTCCATACCCGAAAAAAGTTTTGCGAATTTCGCGTAAAAACGCGCGCGTGCCCCAACCGATAGCGACCCCAAAGTTTGCAGAAACTTTGACTCCCCACCCCCACCGTGATCGATTTGGGCGCTGCCAGTTGGCGATGGTTGGAATGATGGTGCCACCGCATTAGGCTTTGCCTTTCCGCATCGATGGAGCAGTCCACGCGGCAAGCCGCGCTGCTTCCAGATCATGTTCGGTGCAAAGGCCACCACGGATCAGCGAGAGCAATCTAAGCCTCGGCTGTCCTTGGTCGATTTCATGAAGGCGACTAAGGATCGAATAGCCTTCATCGCCGAGTAGTCGTGCAGCTTCGGCTTCGGCTTTTTCATCACCCCGACGATCGCGAAGCCTTGTCTCTTCTTCGGATGCCGCTCTTTGAGGTGATCTAATAGGATTACTTATAAGAGATAGGGGTACATTTTTGTCACCTATTCGGGTGACAAAAATGTCCCCTATTCGAAGTCATTTTTGTCACCTATTGCGGGTTGCGCGCCGGCGGACTGTTCAAGCGGCAATTGCGTCTGACCGACTAGGACGAAATTCGGTCGATATCGATTCGATCTACCAGTGCGCGTGACGTGCAAGTAGTTGTCGGGCGCGCGTTCATTGACGGTCGCTTCAATGATTGCGCGCCGAACGGTGCGAATACAAAGGCCTAACTTTTTTGACAGGTAATATCCGCCAGTCCATGCATCGCCGGTTACGTAGTTCGTATGCGCTATGATCTCGGCGCAGACCACGCGGGTAGCCGGACTCTTGTTCCCATCGCGTCGGAGACGGTCAATCAGTGCGAGTCGTTGCCGCTCAAATTGCTTTTTGCTCAGCATGACGAAATCGCTTTAGAGATCGAACACAATGCGGCTTTATCGATCGCAGCTATTGCCTCTTTTTCGGTTTTGAAACGACCGAGTTTCTTGCCGGCCGCATCCTTCGCCTGAATTTTTGGCTTCGCTTTCGGGGATCGGCGCGCAACGACAAACGAGCCGAGCCGCGTCCGCCCGTCATAAAGACAAAGATGGCGTGCAGCGGCGCTCACCGGCTTTCCCCTGCCGCCGTGACGAGTTCTGCCAATGCTTTCTTACGAGCGGCCCGCGGGATTTGCCGCAACACAGCCGTCGCCGCAGCAATGCCATCGGCTCGCCAACGCTCCATGCCCGCTTTGGTGGCGACGCTCACACGTTGACGCAAAACTGGGTCTGCGAATGCGCGCTTCAATCCAGCAACGTGTTTCGCCTTCACTTCCGGCCGAGCAAGCGCTGCCTTTGTGCCAGTCGAAATCCTCTCGCGCGTCGAGGCGCGCGCCATGCGCTCTAAATGCAGCGCCATATTATTCGGGTCCGCGTACCAATCCCGAAGTTTTTGAGCGACTGCTGGGCGTTTCATTGGGGATCTCACGCTGTTTCACGTGCAACCCCTCTAACCCCTTTCACCACGCAAGCCGGATCACCACGACGCAAGAAGGCAGGAATTTCGAGAACGTCATCCGAATAACTTTGACCGACGAAAATTTCGGCCGGGACCTTAAATGCGTGTTCAATTTTGACGACAGGATGCGCGGTGAAGCGATCGACATCATCTGATCGGGTCAAAGTCTTCCGACAATCGGGGGGAATCCAAAATGGTGGCCGTGGCGTTCGCCCTTTTATCCAGACCAACCAAATGTAGGCCGTTGCCGTTCCGCCTTTGGGTTCCCAACGTCCCATGCATAGGCTCACGCGCTCAGCAAAGAAGGCAAGTTGAGTAGGAGGGTGGTCACGAAACAGACGCTCGTAGCGACCGACTGTCTCAAGCCATTGGAGGCGAGCAAATATTGCGACCCCGAATTTGGGCTTGTTCTATAGCCTTGAGCGCGAAGCGCTCGGCCCTATCGCTAAATGGTGGATTTGTAATAACCCAATCGGCATCGACGGAGACTTCAGGCGCAAGAAAATCTTGGACTGCATCACCGCAACCGTAGTCGTGCACGTCGCTGCAGACGACGTTTGCGAAATACTCCCGCAACACCTCAGCCATGTGCCCCTCGCCGGCGGCCGGCTCGGCAACCGATGTCAAACTAGAGCGCGAGATATTCATGGCGGGAAACACACGCTCAATGAGCGCACGGGTCGCCCAAGGTGGTGTCGGTGAAAAATCGAGGCTGTCGGAGTTCTCTTGCCGGGACGCCATTATAGAACGCGCGCCCTTAGGAAGAACGCGCGAAAGCTCGCCCTCCTGTTGGATTGTTGGGAGCCTAGCGTCCGCTCGGCCGTTGAGACCGCTATCCGGCCCTGATCGACGGCATCGACCAGCGGCGCAACGCCAGTGCGTTGCACCTTCTTTGCGCGCTCGACGCTTCGTTCCCCTACTTTAAGGATTTTGGCCGCCGCTGCGTCGGACGTAGCGCCAATCGGCGCTAGGTCGGTGCGGGCGCCTCTCTTCATGGTTGCCAATCGAGCGGCAGCCATTGCCCGCTGGCTTTCGTCTAGGTGGCGCCGACGCAGATTCTTATCGATGACGAAGGCAAGAGGGTCATCACCTGGAAACGGATCGATATCGTAGAATTTTTTGTAGCGCGGCGTAATTCCTGATGCCGCGCATGCGCGTGCACGATTGCGCCCGTCTAGGATCTTATTGTCATAGAGAACGATTGACTCGCGCAAGCCGTTCTCTTTGACGCTCGCTACGAGCTGCTCGAATTCATCGCCTTCGACCAACGGAAAGATGTTGGCGAGTGGATGAAATTCCGGCAACGCTATTCCGCTCTTGCGTTCACATTCGACCTGTTCTATTTCGGTCATTGTCTAAATCGTTTCTGCCCCGGTTCGCGACGCCATCGCGGCCGGGGCATTTCTGTCCCGGCAGGGCAATATTTTCGTGGTGAGAGGTGACGCGGTGCACGCCCACAAAGCGCGGTGGCAACATGCGCGCGCCAGAACATCCAGGTTGATCGAGCAATACGAATCCGAGATCGATGAATGTGTCGACGCTATGCGTCGGCACGATCATGCCGCTGAAATGGGAGAACGGTTGCCGGCGTACATACATGGTTACGCTGCAACCTGTCCTGCGCGCTCGCCCGTGTGTCCGCGGCCCGGACCTGGCGAATTGCGCACGGCTTTACCCAAATCGCGCGCCTTAATGCGCTCGGCAATCCAATTGTGGATTTCGGATTCGACCCAGCCAACGGTGCGCTTGCCAATCGGCACCGATTTGGGAAAGGTGCCGGCCTTCATGCCGTTGTAGATGTCGTTTGCGTTAGTGCCGGTGCATTCAAGCACCGCCGGGAGTTCGCAGTAATTTTTCGCCCATCGGGCAAGCCCTCTATTTCTAGGAGGGCCTTTATATCCACCTATATTTCCCAGAAAAAAATAGGACGTTTTAAACTATTTTTTCCTGTGCAATGTCCTATTTAATCGCCGCATGGCGGCCGGGCCCAGGCTCTTGAATTTGCGGGCCAAATTGTATGCTTTCAATGATCCGCTGCAATCGCGTTTTTGCGACTTGCTCGGATAGTCCGGCTGCGGCGAGTACAGCATTGGCCACGCGATCAAAAATTGATCCAGTCGACCAGCTCGGCCTTATTTGAAACGCCGCAGCATAGGATTCGGCTAAATCCCTGACCAGCAAATCGATCGGGCTAAACGAGGTCGCGAGATTTTTAGTCGCGTGTTCCGCTGCCCGCGACGCATCTCGAGCGAACGCTATCAAGTCCGCCAGTTCGGAAAGCATCAACTCGGCCTGCATTAATGCCGCGTCCGGCTCGGCGCCGCCAGTGCGCAATTCGACCATCCGCGCCATCACAAGTTGCTCTTTTGCGCCGTCGTCTAACTTTGAAAATGCCGTTTCCAATTCACGCGCCGACGCGGCAAAGTCCGCTAGTAGTTCCGGCCGATCTTCAACCAAATCCGCCAGCGGAACATATTCCGCAAGGTGATTGTTTACAGCGGCGCCGGCATCATGCACGAATTGTTCGAAGCCGCTGACATCTTTTCCTAGCGTCGATAAAATAGGCTTTAAATCGACACGTAAGCGACGAAGCAGATTAGCCGCGGCTGTAGATTGTGAAAATCCGGGCCGCATTAACTTGACCGCCTCTTGCCGATCGCCACCACCTTCGCAGTGGAGGCGGGCACCGTGGCGCAGAATTTCGTCCAGGCCGCCATTAGCCGGGTCCGCTTTTCGACCGCCGTCGATCGCCGGTAGGCCGCCTCCGTTTCGTCCTCGATGCCATGCGCCAGTGCGGCCTCGATAACCTCTCGCGCGTAATTGGTGCGATCACCGGCCCAATCGCGGAAAGTGCTGCGGAAGCCATGCACGGTGTAGCCAGGGCGCAGCCCACGCAGGAGTTCCAGCATCGCCATGTTTGAAAGCGGCTTGCCCGAACGTGAGCCGATGAAAACGAAATCGCTGCCGGCCTCCTGCGGCAATGCCTTCAATATTTCCACGGCGCGGTCGGAAAGCGGGACGAGGTGCAGCTTACCGGCCTTGATGCGATCAGCCGGTACCGTCCAGATCTTCTCCGCGAGGTCAATCTCGCTCCAGCGGGCGCCGATAGTCTCACTCGTGCGCGCGGCTGTCAGCACAGTAAATTCTAGCGCGCGAGAACTCACGTCGCGATGGCCGCGCAACTCGCCCATAAACCGCGGCGTCTCGATAAATGGCAGTGCAGGATGATGTTTGACGCGCTTGGCTTTTTTCTCTTTATCTCGAAAAAGCAGAGCTAAATGACCACGCCAGCGCGCCGGGTTTTCTCCCGTACGCTTGTCATGGGCCTTTGCCCAATTGAGGACCGTTTCAATTCGACCACGGATGCGGCGAGCGGAATTGGGGATCGTTTTCCAAATCGGACGCAGGCATTTTTCGACTAAATTCGTATCGATCATGGCGACAGAAATATCGCCGATGACCGGATAAACATAAGTCTGCAACGTGGATGGCCATTGCTCGGCGTGTTTCGGATTTTTCCAGCTATCGCGGTGCTCGGCGATGTAGGCTTCGGCGCATTCGCGAAAGCTCATAACCTTCGCCGCGGCAGCAAGGGCCTCGCGCTTGCGCGCGCGCCGCGCCTCGATCGGCTCGCCGCCATCAAGTAACGCCTGCCGACACTCGCGCGCCTTGGCGCGCGCCTCCGCCAGCGAAAGCGTGTTGATGCTGCCGAGCCCCATCTGGCGCTCGCGGCCGCCGCGTTCATACCGAAACAGCCAATTTTTCGAATGAGCTCGGCCGGCCTTCGTCTCATATTCAGCCACGCGCAGATAAAGGCCGCCACCGTCCGCGTAGCGCCCAGGTGAATTCAGCTTTGCCACCTGCAAGACGTTCAGCCTGTTTACATTGGCCATTTGTTTTCGCGCCTATCCCCGGCTCTGTACCCGTTCGGGAGTTTAACGTGAAAAAAAGCCCTCGCAAGCCTTCAATCAAACTTATGCAGAAAAACCCGGCACAATACGCAAAAAATAAAAGCTACCGTATTTCCTAAGACGAGTTAAAAACAGACACCCCTTCCGCCAACAATCAAAAGCCAATCGGAAAAAGCGTATCGATCGGCAGAAACGGCCCGCCGCGCGTGCGGCAGGCGCGCTGGCAGGCGCGGTCGCCGGCGTCGGCGTGCTTGAGGCAGCGCCCCTGCGCGTCGCGGTCGAGGCAGGCGACCAGATTCCAAGTGGTGTAGGAGCCGCACTCGCTCCAGCAGGCGCCCGAGGCCCAGACCGATTCTGCGCCTCCGCTCAGCGGGAATGCCGGCGCCGGATTGTGCTTGTTGTAGCGCCAGACCTGCGCGTCGCCGGCCATCGCCTGCAGCGACGACAGCGCACCGAGCAACAAGGCAAGAGCGATGGCGTGCGGCTTCATGGGCGGCCTTTCCGAGACCGCCAGCATAGTCTCCTCGCGCCGGGACGCCAATCGGGGGCTCGCCTGCCGGGAACTTTCGCTCTCCGGCCGCCGTTGCTAGTGTGACAACGTTTGGTGGCGCATGACCTGATCTGAAAACCGGTTTCCACTTTTCGTGGTCATGCGCTGTCGGGGCGGACATTTTGGTCGCTTGCAGGAGCAGCCGGTTGAGTACAATCGCAGAGCCGCCCGTCGAAACCACGCCCATCCAGAATTTCGGCACCGCCGGCATCAAGCCGTTGAACCGGCCCGGGCTGGTCACACGCGCCTTCATGGCCGTGGTGGCCTTCGTCGAGCGGCTCAATCTCAAATACAGCAAGGTCGGCAATCCGCCGATCTACGACAACGCGGTATTCCCCTGGACCAAGGCGATCGAGCGCGAGTGGCGCGCGATTCGTGCCGAGCTCGACCGCGTGCTCATCCGCAAGGACGACCTGCCCGGCTTCCACGAACTGTCGGCCGACGTTTCCGTCATCAGCCAGGACCGCGGCTGGAAGACGTTCTTCCTGTGCGGCTACGGTTTCCGCTCCGCCAACAACATCAAACTCTGCCCGGACACTTGGCGCGTCTGCCAGAATATCCCCGGCCTGATCACGGTGATGTTCTCGATCCTGGAACCGGGCAAGCATCTGCCGCCGCATCGCGGGCCCTATAACGGCGTGCTGCGGCTGCATCTCGGACTGATCGTGCCGGAGCCGCGCGAGCAACTCGGCATCCGCGTCGAGAACGACGTCTACCGTTGGCAGGAAGGCGAAGCCGTCATTTTCGACGACGCCTATGAGCATGAGGCCTGGAATCGCACGCCGCACACCCGCGTGGTGCTGTTCGTCGATTTCCGCAAGCCACTGCACTTTCCCGCCAACTTTCTCAATTGGCTGCTGCTCAGTCTCGCCGTGTTCACGCCCTTTATCCGGGAGGGCATGGACAACCAGAAGGCCTGGGAAAAGAAATTTTACGATGAGGTCGAGGCTTGGCGAAATAGGTAGCGTCGGCAGCCTTGCTATCGCCGCGGATCGCGACTAGTTCCAAGCTCGCATGCTTGATCCGGACAACAGACTCGCCGCCCCGAAGGTGAGCTTCGTCTCACTCGGCTGCCCGAAGGCGCTGGTCGATAGCGAACGCATTGTGACGCGGCTGCGCGCGGAGGGCTACGAACTCACGCGCGAGCACGCCGGCTCCGACGTCGTCATCGTCAATACCTGCGGCTTCCTCGACAGCGCCAAGGCGGAATCGCTGACCGCCATCGGCAAGGCAATGAAGGAAAACAGCAAGGTCATCGTCACCGGTTGCATGGGTGCGGAACCGGAGAGCATCGCGGCCGCCTACCCGCAAGTGCTGGCGATAACCGGCCCGCAGCAATATGAAAGCGTGGTCGAAGCGGTGCACCGCGCGGTACCGCCGCAACACGATCCGTTCCTCGATCTGGTGCCGCCGGAAGGCATCAAGCTGACGCCGCGGCACTATGCCTATTTGAAAATTTCCGAAGGCTGCAACAATCGCTGTTCATTCTGCATCATCCCGCGCCTGCGCGGCGACCTGGTGTCGCGGCCGGCCGCCGATGTGCTGCGCGAGGCCGAGAAACTCGTGGCCGCCGGCGTGAAGGAACTGCTGGTGATCTCGCAGGACACGTCCGCCTACGGCGTCGACATCAAATACGCGGCGAGCCGATGGCGCGACAAAGAAATTCGCGCGAAGTTCATCGATCTTAGCGCCGCGCTGGGCGAATTGGGCATCTGGGTGCGGCTGCATTACGTCTACCCCTACCCGCACGTCGACGAGGTCATTCCCCTAATGGCCGAGCGCAAGGTGCTGCCCTATCTCGACATCCCGTTTCAGCACGCGGCGCCCGACGTGCTCAAGCGCATGAAGCGCCCGGCCGCGCAGGAAAAGACGCTGGAGCGCATCGCCAAGTGGCGCGCGATCTGTCCCGACCTGACGCTGCGCTCAACCTTCATTGTCGGCTTCCCGGGCGAGACCGAACAGGATTTCGACTATCTGCTGCAATGGCTCGACGAAGCCGCGCTCGATCGCGTCGGCTGCTTCAAATACGAGCCGGTGCGCGGCGCCGCCGCTAACGATCTGGCCGCGGCGGTGCCGGACGAGGTGAAGGACGAGCGCTGGCACCGCTTCATGCAGGCACAGCAGAAAATTTCAACACGCCGGCTCAAGCGCAAAGTCGGCACCCGCCAGCAGGTCATCGTCGACGAGGCGGGGCCGACAGTCGCCAAGGGCCGCTCGATGGCCGACGCGCCGGAAATCGACGGTGCTGTTTACGTGGCGAGCCGGCGGCCGCTGCGCGTCGGCGAAATCGCAACTGTGAAGATCGAACGCGCGGACGAATACGATCTGCACGGCGCTGCAGTCGGTTTCTGAACTTTTCACCCGCGATAATTCGCCGCGGTTCCGCCTAAAGTTCCAGTTCCCTCCTTGCAACTTCGGAACGCGCATGCGCGCGGCGCGTTACGCAAGCATCCAACATGACAAGGAGGTCATGGTCATGCAGTTCAAAAGCACGCTCTTCATTGCCGCACTCACCGCCGCAGCCGCGCTACCGGCAGTTGCCTCGGCGGCAACAATCGCCGCGGCCACTACGCCGCTCAACATCCGCAGCGGGCCGGGACCGCAATTCAGCATCATTGGCGCTATCCCCGACCACGGTCCGGCGACCGTGATCGGCTGCATCCGCGGCAGCTTGTGGTGCCAGGTGAGCTATAACGGCCGACAAGGCTGGGCCTACTCGCAATATCTGACGGCGCGCTTGTCCGGGCGTTCCCTTGCGGTCGCCGAGAGCTTGAGCACAATACCGGCGGTCACCTACCAGGCGCCGGTTGAAACGGTGGGCACGGCCGTTCCAGCCCCGATGATAACCGGCACGCTGACGGCTCCGCCGGTCGGGGCGCCGCTGGCAATCACGCCGCCGCCGCCCGTCGGCAGCTACGTAGTCAACCACCCCGTCGCGCCGGTCTATTTGAACGGCGAAGTCGTCGAGGGCGTCGGCTTGCCCGAAGACGTCGCGCTCGCCCCCGTTCCCGGCTACGGCTACCAATATGCCTACGTCAACAACCAGCCGGTTCTGGTCGAGCCGTCTACCAGGCGAGTCGAGTACATCTATCGCTGAGCAAATGGTCGTCCCCGCACCTGCGGGGACGACGCTTACCGGTCATAACCGGTAGAACATCACCGCATTGTCGTGAAAGACCTTGCGCTGCTCGGCTTCCGTGTATTCCGACATGACCTTGCGATATACGGCTAAGAAATCGGCGTAGCTCGCATGCAATTTCTCCAGCGGGAAATTGCTGCCGTAAATGGTGCGGTCGATACCGAAGATTTGGATCGAGTCGCGGATCACCTGGCGCGCCTGCGGCACGGTAATGCCTTGGTTGAACATGCCGAGGCCGGACAGCTTTACGCGCACATTGGGGAACTCCGCCATCGCGGCGAGCGCGACGCGCCATTGCTCGATCATCAGCGGCGAGCGTTCGGTGAGCATGCCCGAATGCAGCAGGATCATGGGCACATGGGGGAAGGCCCTAATCAGTTCGACGGCGTATTTGGCCTGGCCGGCGAAGACCTGCAATTCGAAATGCAGGCCGTATTTTTCCAACAACGCGAAGCCGCGGCGGAAGGCCGCCGAATTGCAAAGGTCCGGCGTCGGATTGGGTTGCCGCAGCGGATGGCTGTCCCAATGCAATTGATGGCGCACGCCGCGCAGGTTGGGGAACTGCGTCTGCTCCTTCAGCTTTAGGTCGAGATCGGGATCGGTCATGTCGGCCTGGCAGACAATGCCGTGCGGAAAGCCGTGCTTGTCGGCGATCGATTGCAGCCAGCGGGTCTCGTCGAGCGCGCGCGGCACGCCCCACATGGCGGTGACGTGCACCGACTTGCTCACTCCCTCCGGGGTGACGTCGTTCATCCATTCCTGCACCGGGTAGTCTCGCCGCAGGCCGAAGTATTCGCCGTACATGCGCGGGATCGGCGGATCGCCCAGCCACGGAATGTCGTGGCGCAGCCAGATGTGATGGTGGGTGTCGATCACCGGTCCGATGTAGGCGGCCATGTTTCCCCCGGTTATTGATTCAGCGATTTGACGACTTTAACGATTGCGTCGGTCAATGTCTTGAGTTCGTCCGACGCGATGGTGAAAGCGGGTGTAAGGTAGATGATGTTACCGAACGGGCGCACGAACACGCCCTCCTCGACGAAACGAGCGCGCAAGCCGTCGAGACTGTCGATCCGCTCCATTTCGACCACGCCGATGGCGCCCTTCACGCGCACGTCTTTGACGCCGCGCATGCTGCGGCAGGGCGCCAGACCTTGCAACAACGCCGAAGAGATGTCCGCAACTTGTTGCAACCGCGGCTCGCCGTCGAACAGGTCGAGCGAGGCGTTGGCGGCCGCACAGCCCAGCGCATTGGCCATATAGCTCGGTCCGTGCATCAGCGCCTTCTTGGGATCGTCCGACCAGAAGGCATCGAACACTTTCTTGGCTGCGACCGTCGCGGCGAGTGGCAGCGTGCCGCCAGTGAGCGCTTTCGACAGGGCGACAATGTCGGGAACGACGCCAGCTGCTTCGCTGGCGAACATCGCGCCGGTCCGGCCGAAGCCGGTGAACACCTCGTCGAAGATCAGCAAGACATCGTATTTGTCGGCGAGCGCGCGCAGGCGCTTGAGCGCGCTGGCGTCGTGGAATTTCATGCCGCCGGCGCCCTGCACCAGAGGCTCGACGATGATCCCCGCGATCGTGTCGGCGCGCGTGCGTAGCAATGTGTCGAGCGCGGCGGTCTTGGCGTCGTCCTCCGGCAGATCGACGATGTGGTGCTGCGGCAACAGACCGGCAAACAGCGCATGCATGCCCTCGTCGGTATCGCTCACGGCCATGGCACCGGTGGTGTCGCCGTGATAGCCGCCCTTGAAGGCGACGAATTGCCCGCGCCCCTTCGCGCCGCGGTTGATCCAGTATTGCACCGCCATCTTGAGCGCGACCTCGACGGCGACCGAACCGGAATCGCAAAAGAAGACGCGGTCAAGGTCGCCGGGCAGCAGCGTGGCCAGCCGTCGCGCCAATGTCAGCGCCGGCTCGTGCGTGAGCCCGCCGAACATGACATGCGGCATCTGCTTGAGTTGCTTTGCCACCGCGTGCCGGATGTGCGGCTGGTTATAGCCGTGGCAGGCGGTCCACCAGCTGGCGATGCCATCGATCAACTCGCGCTCGTCGCCCAACACGATGCGCGAGCCCTGCGTCCGCACGACCGGCAGCGGCGGCGCTACGGTCTTCATCTGGGCATAAGGCAGCCAGATGTTGCGGAGGCCTTCCGCATACCAGCCGGGCGGCTCGCTTATTTTGCTGGTGTCGCCCGCCATTTGGCGCTTCCCTCACTCAGAATCCAGCGGCATTTAACCCGTTGTGATAGTTAAGGCCACCATGTCCTCGCTCGATCAATTCGCGCAAGCCAAGCTCGACGATCTGCAGCGCCGTCATCTGCGCCGCGCGCTAGCCGAGACCCTGCGCGAGGACGGCATCTGGGTCGAGCGCGATGGCCGCCGCCTGCTGTCGTTTTCCTGCAACGATTACCTCAATCTCACCCAGCACCCGGCCATCAAGCAGGCGGCAAAGGCCGCGATCGAGACCTATGGCGCCGGCGCCGGCGCCTCGCGCCTGGTGACCGGCAACCACCCGCTGTATGCGCAACTGGAGGCTCGGCTTGCCCACATCAAGCAGACGCAGGCCGCCGTGGTTTTCGGCTCGGGCTATCTCGCCAATGCCGGCATCATCCCGGCGCTGATCGGGTGCGATGGGCTGGTGCTCGCAGATGAGCTGTCGCACGCCTGTCTGTTCGCCGGCGCGCAATTGTCGCGCGGCACGGTGATGACATTCCGCCACAACGACGTCGGGCATGCGCGCGAATTGCTTCAGCGGCATCGCGCCGAACACGACCATGCGTTGATCGTCACCGATGGTGTGTTTTCCATGGACGGCGATCTGGCGCCGCTCGCCGAACTGCTGGCGCTCGCCAACGAGCACGACGCCTGGCTGATGTCGGACGACGCACACGGGCTGGGCGTGGTCGGCGGCGGACGCGGCTCGAGCTTTGCCGGCAACTCGCATATTCCCGTTCCATTGCAAATGGGCACGTTGTCGAAAGCGGTCGGCGCCTATGGCGGCTATCTGTGCGCGTCGGAACCGGTGATCGATTTGATCCGCAACCGCTCGCGCACACTAATTTACTCGACCGGGCTGCCACCGGCTTGCGTCGCAGCTGCTATTGCGGCTCTCGACCTGATCGAGCGCGAGCCTGGCTACGCCGCTTTGCCGGTACAAAAAGCAAAGGCGTTCACGATAGCCGCCGGCCTACCGGACGCGCAAAGCCCGATCGTGCCGGTGATCATCGGCGAGGAAGAAGCAACGCTTGCGGCCTCGCGCCTGCTCGCCGACGAAGGTTACCTCGCCGCTGCCATCCGGCCGCCCACGGTGCCGGCCGGCACCGCGCGTCTACGCCTGACGTTCACGGCGCAGCATCCCGACGAGCAGATCGCGCGCCTTGCGGATCTCGTGCGCGACAAGATTTTGAGGCACAGCGCGTGATCCCGAAAAGTGGGAACCGGTTTTCGGATACGATCATGCGCAAAGTGAAAATGCCGTGAGCGCTTACTTCGTCACCTCAACCGGCACCGACATCGGCAAGACCTTCGTCACCGCCGGGCTGATCCGCTATCTGCGCGAGGCGGGACAAGCGGTGCACGCGCTCAAGCCGGTAGTGAGCGGCTACGATCCTTCCGTGGTGGAGACCAGCGACCCGGCGGTGCTGCTCTCCGCGCTCGGACGGCAGGTTTCAGCCGACGAGGTCGAGGCCATCGCGCCCTGGCGCTTCCGCGCGCCGCTGTCGCCCGATCTCGCCGCCGCGCGCGAAGGCCGCAACATCGACTTCGATCAGTTGATCGCGTTCAGCCGCAAGGCAATTGACGCGGAAACCGGCATGTTGTTCATCGAGGGTGTCGGCGGCATCATGGTGCCGCTCGATTCCGAGCGAACCGTGCTCGACTGGATGGCGGCGTTGCAAATCCCATTGCTGCTGGTGGTCGGCGGCTATCTTGGCACCATCAGCCACACCCTCACCGCGCTCGATGTATTGGCAACGCGACATCTTAAGGTCGCTGCCATCGTGGTGAGCGAGAGCGAGCGCAATCCGGTCGAACTCGACGACACCGTCGCCAGCATCGCGCGTTTCGCGCCCGGCGCTGGCGTGGTCGGCATGCCGCGGCTGCCGGGCGGCATCAACCAGCATCCGGCCTTCGCGAAAATCGCCGCGTTGCTTTAGCCGCGCACCGCCAGCCTCAGCTCAGCCATTTAAGGTCCACGAGGGTTTCGAACATGCCTTCGGCATTGATCAGCGCGTGCAGCAGAATGGTCAGGATGACCGAGCCGCTCGCCCAGCGCATCCAACCGAGCAGCAGGCCGAAGATGAAAATCTGACCGATCACATACCAGTCGTATTGCACATGGATCAGCGCCCACAGCAGCGAGGTAATGACAAGCACCGGCCACGCGTCGCTCGGCGCGCGCAACCAGCCGCGAAACAGAAAGCCGCGAAACAGAATTTCCTCGCCGATCGGCGTCAGCACCACGAGGGCTAGCCACAGCCAGACCAGCCAGCCGCCCGCGCTCGCCGTGGCGTAAATGTCGCGTTGGAACGGCGTGACCAGATTGTGCCCGAGCAGCCAGCTCAGCACATCGCCGGCGACGATCATCGCCACCATGGCGGCGACACCGAGTACTACTTCGCTGCGTTTCGGCCAGATCAGCCCGAGATAGGCGGCGGCGCTCGCGCCGGTGCGGCCGGCAAATAGCACGAGCAGCGCCACCTCGACCGGCGTCGATACGGCGACGATCAGCGTGATGGCCGCGCCGTCGCCGCTGAAATTCGGCAAATGCCCGAGGCTCTGACCGTACCACCAGGTCAGCGCCAATAACGCCACCAATTGCCCTGCCAGCAACGCGAACACGCCCAACGCGAAAGTTGCGCCGCGGCTCCACGGCTTGATCTCGTCATTCATGGAAGCGCCTTCAGCCAGCGGCCGAGCGCCGCACGTTCGTCTTCGGTCATGCCGGTCTGATTGCCGAGCGGCATCGCCTTGTTCTGCACGGTCTGGGCGTAGACGCGTCGCGCATATTTCTTCAGGCCGGCGATCGTCTCCAGCGTGACGCCGTTCGGCGCTTCTGCAAATGCCGGGTGCGTCGGCTTCGCCGCATGGCACGCCACGCAATGTTTGTGCACGATCGCCAGCGCTTCGGCGTCGCTGACCGCGCCGGCGGCGAGCGCGCCGGACGCGGCCATGATCATCGCGGCCAGCAGCGCAAAGGCCGCCGCCATAAAGTTACGGCACCAAGATGACTGAGCCCGTGGTTTTGCGGCCTTCGAGGTCCATGTGCGACTGAGCGGCATCCTTGAGAGCATACGTATGGGTGGGAATCTTCACCGCGCCCGAGCCAACGACCTTGAAAAGGTCGTTCGACATGGAAACCAGATCCTCTCGCTTGGCCGCGTAGTGATTGAGCGTCGGCCTAGTGGCGAACAGCGAGCCTTTCGCCTGCAGCAAGTTGATGTTGAACGCCGCGATTTGACCGGACGCTGAGCCGAAGCTGACAAAATAGCCGAGCGGGCGCAGGCAATCGAGCGAGGCGGGGAACGTATCCTTGCCGATGCCGTCATAGACCACGTCGCACAGCTTGCCGCTGGTGATCTCCTTCACCTTGGCCACAAAATCCTCGTCGCGATAGAGGATCGTGTGGTGCGCGCCATTCTTCTTGGCGAGCTCGGCCTTGTCCTTGGAGCCGACGGTGCCGATCACGGTGGCGCCGAGGTGGTTCGCCCACTGGCAGGCGATCAGGCCGACGCCGCCCGCGGCGGCATGGATCAGGACGATGGTGCCCTTGCCGACCTTGTAGGTGCGGTTGACCAGGTATTGCACGGTCATGCCCTTGAGCATCATGCCGGCGGCCTGCTCATAGGTGATGTTGTCGGGGAGCTTCACCGCACGGTCGGCGGCGAAGACGCGTTCGGCCGCGTAGCCGCCGAGCGGCCCGACATAGGCGACGCGGTCGCCGACCTTGAGGTCGGTCACGCCGGGGCCGACCGCGATCACCTCGCCGGCGCTCTCGTTGCCGGCAATGAACGGCATGGACGGCGCCGGATAGCTGCCGTTGCGGAAATAGCAGTCGATGAAATTGACGCCGCAAGCGTGCTGCTTGATCTTGATCTGGTCCTGGCCCGGCGCCGGAATGGCGACGTCCTCGTAGGTCAGAACTTCGGGACCGCCGGTTTTGTGAACGCGCACTGCCGCGACCATAGTTTCACTCCCTCAATAGGCTTGGATTGTTCTGTAGATGCGTTTCGGCGGCGATCATAGGCAGCCAAGCGCCGAACACAAGGCGCATGATCCCGAAAAGCTTGTCCTCGACGCGATTGGGGATGGGCACCGGTTTTCGGAAAAGATCATGCGCGAACAAATAAGCCTATCTCGCGCCCGAAACATTGAGCACGGCGCCGCTGACATAAGACGCGGCGTCCGACAGCAGGAACAAAATCGTCTCGGCGATCTCTTCCGGCTCGCCGGGCCGGCCCATGGGCAAGAGCGGCGTGATGCGCTCCAGGCGCCCCGGCTCGTGGATATCGGTCCTGCTTGGACCCGGCCGGACAGCATTGACGCGGATGCCCTCCTTCGCCACTTCGCGCGCCAGCCCGTTGGTCAGCGCGTCGATGCCGCCCTTGGCGGCGGCGTAGAACACATATTCGCCGGCGCCGCCCGTCACGCTTGCAATCGATGAAATCAGCACGATCGACCCACCCGGCCCACCTTTGGCGGTCGACATGCGGCGAACCGCTGCGCGCGCACACAACAGCCCGCCATACAGATTGACGTCGATCACCTCGCGCAAAGTTTGCGCGGTGGCCGCTTCGAGCTTCGAATTCTTGCCGCCGATGCCGGCGCTGTGCACGAAGTGCGTGATTGGGCCGAGATCTTTCCCCGCCTGATCGAACACGCGCTCGACCGTGTGTTCGTCGATCATGTCGCCCTGAATCGCGACGGCTTTGCCGCCGGCCGCCATTACCGCCTCGACCACGCTCGCCGCCGCCTTGGCGTTGCTTTTGTAGTTGACCGCGACATCGTAGCCGCGCTGGCCGGCGAGCTTACACGTGGACGCGCCGATGCCGCGGCTGCCGCCGGCAATGAGTAAAACGGGCCGTGCCATGAAAAGCTCCCGGAAAGTTCAGGCCGTAACCAGCACGATCAGCTGGACGAACGCAACAGCCCGATGCCGAAAAAATAAACCGCGATGCCAACCAACGGCCACGTGTCATATGGCCCCGGCACGAGATTGTGAATCACCGCAATGAACGCCAGCACCGCCCAAACCGCCAGCAACGCGATATTGAGCCAGCGCAGACGCCTGACACGCAGCGGATGCAGGAACTTGAGCGGCACGAAAGTCAGCACGGCCAGCGCGACAATGAGCCCGGCGGCCAGCCATTCCGGCGGCTCGAGTAGATAGAGATAAAACGCGGCGAGATTCCACAGTCCAGGGAAGCCGCGAAAATAATTATCGGCGGTCTTCATGTCGCGGTCGGCGAAATAAAGCGCGCCGGTGATGACGACGACGACGCCGGAGGGGATCGCCAGCGCTTTCGGCAGCAGGCCGCTGGCGGCGATGGCGTAAGCCGGCACGAATACGTAAGTGGTGAAATCGACGATGAGGTCGAGCGTCTCGCCCGACCAGCGCGGCAAAAGTTCCGCCACTCTGAATTCGCGCGCCAATGGGCCGTCGGCGCCGTCAACCACCAACGCCAGGCCGAGACAGAAGAACATCGCCGCCCAATGACCGCCGGTCGCCAACACCAAGGCGAGAAATGCCAACGCCGCCCCGCAGGCGGTGAAGATATGAACCGCGAAAGTGCAGAATGTTTTGAAACTAGACACGTAAGGTGTTTCCCAGTTGGCCGATCCTAGCACCGCTCATTCCCGCTTAAGCGGGAATCCAGTGCTTTCCCCACAACAGCCAGCGATTCTTGGTCTGGATCCCCGCTTTCGCGGGGATGAGCGAAAAAGGGTGCGCTATTGATTGCCCCAATCCAATTTGACGATCTCGGCCGAACGGCCGGCCAAATTCCAATTGCGCCCGAAACCTCGGAAGCGCGACTTGTCGGCGCGCGAGACGATGACGTCGGAGCCGATCCAGTATTCGCTGTTGCGGATGACGACGTTCTGCCCCTGCTCCTTGCCGCGCACCGGGCTGATCGCCCCGCCGCCGTATTTTTCCAGGCTGACGATGCGCGTCTCGCCCTGTGTCTCGTAAGAGATCGGTATCTGCCGCACGCCGAGGAATTGCCCGACCAGGATTGACAGCAGATGCGTGGTGCCGCCGACGCGGCCGGTGAAGATGCGCGTGAGGCCTTTCACCGCCAGCGCGGAGGCCTTGTCGTCGACAAACAGCGCCGCGGTCCAATTGCCGCGCGACATGATGCCAGGCAGGTCCATCATCAGGCCGACATTCAGTCCGGAGAGGTCTTCGCTGTCGATGTGCCCGTCGTCGATGCGGATGCCGGCCCAGGTCTGGCAGCGCTCTTCGGTCGGCGGGTGCTCGCCGAGCGACAGCACGCAGGGACAGAACACCGTGCAGCTGCACGACAGCGCCATCTCGCCTTTCAAGGTCCAGCTTTCGGCCACCGCGTTCCTCCCGCTTTTTTCGTTATCTAGCTCAAATCGCGTGCAGCGGCCAATGGGCCGCGAACGCCGTGGCCACGAAGGCGACGCCGCCGACGATCAATGCAACGCCGATAATGTAAGTGAAGCGCTTGCCGGTACCGATCTTCTCGATTGTCATGATGACGCCGAGCGCCGCCATCCAGAGCACGTTCATCACGCCGACCGCGAACATCACCAGCATCATCGCCCAGCAGCAGCCGAGGCAGTAGAGGCCCTGCTTGACGCCAAGCCGGAACACGCCGCGCGGCGTGGTCGCCCAGTTGGTGAAGAAGAACGGAAACGGACTTTGGCATTGCGTCAGGCAGGCGTGCTTGAGCGCCGAGAACTGATAGACGCCGGCGCCGATGAAGATCGCGCCTGAGAACAACCCGCTCGCCGATTGCATACCGTTGTCGAGCAACGCGACGCGGGTGAAGGCGAATTGCGCTAGCGTCGCAATGGCGGCGAAGCCGAGCCATATAAGTGTGTAGCCGGCGGCAAGCACGAAGGGCGAGACGATGCGCTCGCCCTTGCGCGCGGCGGTGTCGGCGATCTCGGCGTAGGTGAGGATCATCGGCGCCGTGCTCGGCAGCATCATGGCCAGCGTCATCGCCGCCCACATCAGCGCGACGATGGCAAAACCGCTCGCATCCCAGATCGCGCCTGACACCGCGAGTGGTCGACACAACGCCGCGAACGCACCCATGCTGGAATACATGAACCCGAGTGCCAGCCATCCCAGGCCCGCCAGCGCGACGACGCAGACCGCGGCCAGCACCTTCGGGCGCGCGAAGACGGCGCCGAGCCGGCCCGCAGCCGGCGGCAAATGGGGAAGGTCGTGGCGCGCGCTTTCGGTCATCGGCGTTGCGTCAGGCATAGCGCATCGGGCCGAACCGGTGTACCGCAAGCCGTGGTTTCCGTGCCGCCCTCGCGCATGCTAAGCGGTTAAACCGCAACCAGATCAGGCGCTTTGATGCCGGACAAAAATGGTGAGACACCTTCGGTGATCGTGGTCGGCGGCGGGCCGGCCGGCCTGACCGCGGCGATCACGCTCGCCGGCGCGGGGATTGCCACTGTGCTGGTGGGAAAACGCCCCACCCGCCCCGACAACCGCACCACCGCATTGTTCGCCGGTTCCATCACCGCGCTGGAGACGCTTGGGGTTTGGCCGCTGTGCGCCGCGCAGGCGGCGCCGATGCGGGCGATGCGCATCGTCGACGACACGGGGCGGCTGTGGCGGGCGCCCGAGGTGAAATTCACGGCGGACGAAATCGACCTCGACGCCTTCGGCTACAATATCGAGAACTTCCATCTGGTCGCGGCGCTGGAGCGGCGCGCGGCCGTGCTTCCTCACTTGCAAAGAGTTGAAGACGAGGTGCGCGCGGTGACACTGGGCGACGACGCGGTCACCGTGACGCTCAAAAGCGGCGGCAAATTGAGCGCGCCGCTGGTTGTTGCCGCCGACGGCCGCCGCTCGCTCTGCCGCGAGGCGGCCGGCATTGCGATCGACGAACGCGCCTACCCGCAAGTCGCTCTTACGGTCTGCCTCAAGCACACGAGGCCGCATCGCGATACCTCGACCGAATTCCACACGCCGAGCGGGCCGTTCACGCTGGTGCCGCTGCCGGGCTTGCGCTCAAGCCTGGTCTGGGTGCTCGATCCGGCACAGGCCGACCGGGTTAAAGATTTCAGCGACGAAGAGCTTGGCTTGGAGATTGAGCGCGCCTCGCATTCGATCCTCGGCAAGATCATGGTCGAGCCGGGGCGCGGTCAGTTTCCGCTATCGGTCGCGACTGCCAAACGTTTCGGCGCAAACCGCATCGCGCTGGTCGGCGAAGCCGCGCATGTGATCCCGCCGATCGGGGCGCAAGGGTTGAACCTCGGCCTGCGCGACGCCGCCAGCATCGGAGAAATTGCTGTCGCCGCGCAGCGCGACAGCGCTGACATCGGGCGCAATGACGTGCTCGCCGCTTACGAAAAAATGCGCCGCGCCGACGTCTCCAGCCGCACGCTCGCCATCGACCTGCTCAATCGCACGCTGCTGACGGACTTTCTGCCCGTGCAGGGATTGCGCGGGCTAGGTCTTTACATGATCGACCGCATCGGTCCGCTGCGCCGCGCCGTCATGCGCGAAGGCGTGCAGCCGGCCGCCACGCAGCCGCGGCTAATGCGCGGCGAAGCGCTTTAGTTTTTTCCGAGCGGCGGCGCCCTTTTGGCGCCCGGCTTATCGCGGAATTCCGGCGCGATCGGCAGCGGTAGCGCCGGTATGGTCTTGCCCGAGGCGCTCTCGACGGTGTGGTCGAATAGTCCGCGCTGAACGAAATGCGGATCGCGCATCGCCTGTTCGAGCGGCACCACGATCGTCGTACAGCAATCGGCCGCGGCAAATATCGGCCGCCATTCGTCGGACGTGCGCGCGCCGATCAGTCTGGCAACGGCATCGCATGTCGCGGCGGGCGCGCGGAAGTCGTTGGCAAACTTGTCGGCCAACCCGATCGCCGTGCAAAACGCCAGCCAAAACTTCTGCTCGATCGCGCCACAAGCGACGATCTTGCGGTCTTTCGTCGGGTACAAACGGTAGCGCGGCGAACCGCCAACCAGCGTCATTTCACCCGGCTTGGGAAAGCGGCCGGTCGCCGTTCCGACCGCCATCGCGTACCAGGCGAAGGTGAACATCGCGTCGGTCATGGCGATGTCGATATGGCAGCCCTGCCCGCTTTGGTCGCGCGCGCGCAGCGCCAGCAGAATATTGATGACTGCCGGAAAACTGCCGCCGGCGATGTCAGCCACCAGCATTGGCGGCACCACTGGCGTCGCCGGCGGTCCGGGCTGCAGGTCGAGCAGACCGGTGTTGCCGATGTAGTTGAGATCGTGGCCGGCTTCTTCGACGCGCGGGCCGCTCTGCCCGTAGCCTGAGATGGAGCAATAGATCAGCCGTGGATTGATCGCGCGCAAAGCGTCGTAGCCGAGACCGAGCCGAGGCATCACGCCTGGACGAAACTGCTCGATCAGAATGTCGGCACGCGCGATCAGCGGTATCAGCTTTTCGCGCTCAACGTCGCTTTTCAGGTCGAGCGTCATGACTTCTTTGCCGCGATTGAGCATGGCGAAAACTGCGCTTTCGCCGTCGATGATAGGCGGGAAACGGCGCATCTCCTCGCCGCCCGGCCGCTCGATCTTGATCACCTCGGCGCCGGCTTCTGCCAGCATCAACGCCGCGAGCGGCCCCGGCAGCAGCGTAGTGAAATCCAGAACGAGAAGGCCCGCGAGCGGCTGCATGAGCGTCACCGAAAAAGAAGCGGCGGCAGTGTACCGGTTTTCACCATCCACATCACGCTAGTTAACGTCACCACCGACACCAGCGTGCCGATCAGCACCGCGCTCGAGGCCTGCTCGACCCAGACATCGTATTGCCGCGCGAACACGAACACATTGAGCGCCGGCGGCAGCGCCGCCATCAACACCGCGGTGTAGACCCAGATCTGATCGAACGGCCCGAAGACCGACATCAGTAAAAATACCAGGAATGGATGCAGTGCGAGCTTGACCAGCGTGAGGAACGGCACTTCCCATGGCATCTTTTTCAGCGGGCGGAGCGCCACCGTTACGCCGAGGGTGAACAGCGCGCAGGGCGCCGCGGCGTTTTGCAGAAATTGCATCAAGCGTTCGAGCGCGACCGGCGGCTGGAAATGCAGCGCCGCCGAGGCGACGCCAAGCGTGCTGGCGATGATCAGCGGGTGCAGCGCGATACGCTTGACCACCTCGAGCGCGGTCGCGGCGAGGCTGACGCGCTGCGGCTTGGCCAGCGCCATCAGGAACGGCACCATGGTGAACAGGATGATGTTGTCGAAGCAGAAGATCAGCGCCACCGGCACCGCCGCCGCGGGCCCGAGCGTCGCCAGCGCCAGCCCCGGGCCCATAAAGCCGATATTGCCATAGCCGCCGGCAAGCCCCGCGATGGCCGCCTCCGCGATATTGCCGCGGCGGATCACCATACCGATGGCGAATGACACCGCAAAAGCCCAGAAGGTTGCCAGCGTGGTGGCGAAGATGAAATCGACCTGGGCGAGCTTCTCCAGCGGGGTCTGGGCCAGGATGCGGTAGAACAATGCCGGCAGCGCGACGTAAAGGATGAAAAAATTCATCCAGGCTAGCGCGGTATCGGGAATTTGCTTGAGCTTGCCACAGGCAAAGCCGATGAAAATCAGCCCGAAAAACGGCAGTGCAAGGTTGAGAACGTCGATCATTCGAGAGGGGCCTCGGCCGTCCGAAAACCGGCCACTTGGCGCGGCCTTTGCTTTCCTCTAAAGGGCGGAACGGCTATTTGGAAGGACCCGAGCCTTGAAGCTGCCGCGCCAGTTTTTCGCCCCCCTCGCCATCGGCGCGCCCGCGCCCATGCGCGACTTGCCGGTCCGCCTCGAGCGCATGATCCATTTCGTGCCGCCGCACCTCGACAAACTGCGCGCCAAGGTGCCGGAACTGGCGCGCCAGGTGGACGTGGTGCTGGGCAATCTCGAGGACGCCATTCCGGTCGAGGCCAAGGAAGCCGCGCGCAAGGGCTTCATCGAGATGGCGAAGCGCGTGGATTACGGCGCGACCGGACTCTGGACGCGCATCAATGCGCTCAATTCGCCATGGGCGCTCGACGACGTGATCGAAATCGTCGGCAGCGTCGGCGACAAACTCGACGTCATCATGCTGCCCAAGGTCGACGGGCCGTGGGACATCCACTATCTCGACCAGTTGCTGGCGCAGCTCGAAGCGCGCCACAAAATCAAAAAGCCGATTTTGATCCATGCCATTCTGGAAGCCGCGCAAGGCGTCAACAATGTGGAGGCGATCGCGACCGCCTCGCCGCGCATGCACGGCATGAGTTTGGGCCCCGCCGATCTCGCCGCCTCGCGCGCGATGAAGACCACGCGCGTCGGTGGCGGTCATCCCGAATACAAAGTGCTCGCCGATGCGAAAGGTGACGCGCCGCGCGCCGCGTACCAGCAGGATCTCTGGCACTACACCATTGGCAAGATGGTCGATGCCTGTGCCGCCGCCGGCATCAAACCGTTCTACGGTCCGTTCGGCGATTTTTCCGATGCTGCCGCCTGCGAGGCGCAGTTCCGCAACGCATTCCTGATGGGCTGTCTCGGCACCTGGTCGCTACACCCTTCGCAGATCGCCATCGCCAAGACGGTGTTCTCACCCGACCCGGCCGAAGTAGCGTTCGCCAAAAAGATCGTCGCCGCCATGCCGGACGGCGCCGGCGCGGTGATGATCGACGGCAAGATGCAGGACGACGCCACCTGGAAACAGGCCAAGGTTCTGCTCGATCTCGCGAAGCTGGTCGCCGCCAAGGACCCGGAGATGGGAGCCCGCTATGCGTTGTGACCGGAGGTCTGGCGAAGGCCGCCGGGATATACTAAGTGGTTGCTGACATGGACAAGATACGCATCGCCAAATACAAGATCGGCCAAGTCGTCAAACACCGGCTTTATCCGTTTCGCGGCGTCGTGTTCGACATCGACCCGGAGTTCGACAACACCGACGAATGGTGGGAGTCGATCCCCGCCGACGTGCGCCCGCGCAAGGACCAGCCGTTCTATCATCTGTTCGCCGAGAACGCGGAAACCGAATACATCGCCTACGTCTCCGAGCAGAACCTGTTGCCGGACACTTCCGACAAGCCGTTGCGTCATCCGCAGGTCAACGAAGTGTTCGTGCAAGACGACAGTGGCGCCTATCGCCCGCGCAACAGTCAATTGAATTAAGACGGATTACAAAAGCGAAAGGCGCGGCCGCACCCGCGCCTTTGCAATTTTAATTACGCCAATGAGTTATTGCTTCGGCGCCGGCGCCGCAGTTCCTGCCGGCTGTTGCGCCTCGAGCTTCTTGCGCGCCTCTTCAGCTTTCTTCTGCAGTTCTTCCTGCAATTTGCGTTGCTGTTCTTCGACCACCTTCGGATCGGTCGGCGGGCCGTCATAGGCCTTGGCGAAATCGTTGAGCGGCAGCGGCAGGCTGATCGGCGTGCCCTGCATGTTGATCGCCTGCAACACGATCTGCTGCCCCTTCTTCATCTTGGCGATCATGTCGTCGGTGACCGGGTAGTCCGACATGCAGCCGACCGGGAAACAGATCTTGTAGGGCTCCTGCGCCGGCTGGCCCTGATCGATGATCATGCGGGTGCCGTGCTGCAATTGCATGCCGAGCGGAACCGTAACGCGCAGCACCTTGGGCTCGCCTTCCGGCTCGAACAACTGGACGACTGCGACCGGCATGCCGTTTTCCAGGCGGCCGTCCTTGGTGAGGACGCAGACCTGCTTGTTGTTGGTTTCCGGGCCCTTGCCGCAAACCTTGATCCACGGCGAATACATGAGTTGCGGCGGCGCAGTGGCAGCCTGCGGTGCCGGTGCGGCCGGCGCAGGCGCGGCCGGCTTGGCCGGCTGCTTTTGCGCGGCCGGCTTGGCCGGCTTCGGTTGCTGCGCGAATGTGGGGCCTCCGGCGACCATGGCCGCTGCCAGCAGTCCCATGGCGAATGAGGCGGTCAGCGCCCGCCCCCAGGGCCGACCCGATGCGATCCGATAAACCATTGCAATTTGTCCTTTTTTCCCCGCACCGTCCGCGGCTTTGCGCGCAAACGAACGGTCGTCAATTCGCCTGGCTCTCTCCCCGCAAAATGGGGCGGGAGCGTGACTGTCGGGCTGCCTGATAGCCGATATTGGTCCTGCAATAAAGCCACGAATGTGCCGAAAATGCGGGCCCGCTCAGGGCCGCATCCCTGTGGTAAATTGCGCAAAACCGGAAACGAATCGCATTCGAGCCCCGCCCGCGCCTCCCTTTACCGCCCGCGCGCCGATGCAATGGCAGGCATCCCGGCGCACGCTGATGCTTGGCGCGCTCATCGCCGCCAGTGGGCTCGCACGATCTTCTGCGCGGGCGGCCGATGCGCACCACGCCATCGCCATGCACGGCGAGCCGGCCTGGGCGCACAACTTCGACCATCCCGCTTACGCCAATCCGGCGGCACCCAAGGGCGGCCAATTGGTGCAGGGAGTGCTCGGCACCTTCGACAGCCTTAATCCGTTCATCGTCATGGGCCTGCCGGCGGCCAATATACGCAGCTACGTGATCGAAAGCTTGCTCGCGCGCGGCTATGACGAGCCGTTCACGCTTTACGGCCTGCTCGCCGACAGCGTGGAGACCGATGCCGCGCGAAGCCATGTCACCTTCACGCTCAATCCGGCGGCGCGTTTTGCCGACGGCAAACCGGTGACGCCCGACGACGTGATATTCTCCTGGCAGTTGCTGCGCGACAAAGGCCGGCCGAATTACCGCATCTATTACGCCAAGGTGATCAAGGCGACGGCGACGGCTAAGCGCACCGTGCGCTTCGATCTGACCGGCGCCGACGATCGCGAACTGCCGCTGATCCTCGGCCTGATGCCGGTGCTCGCTAAACACGCGATCGATCCAGCGACTTTCGAACAGACAACGTTCAAGCCGCTGCTCGGCAGCGGACCTTATAGCGTGAGCGCGGTCAGGCCGGGCGAAAGCGTCACCTTCGCGCGTGATACGAGTTATTGGGGGCGCGATCTGCCGATCAATCGCGGTCTCTGGAATTTCAATTCCATCCGCTTCGACTATTACCGCGACGGCAATACGCATTTCGAGGCCTTCAAGAAAGGCCTCTATGACGTGCGCAACGAAACCGATCCCAGCCGCTGGCAGACCGCCTACGATTTCCCCGCATTGCGCGACGGCCAAGTGGTGAAGGAGGAATTCCCCTACGGCCTACCCAAGGGCATGGACGGCCTTGTGTTCAACACGCGCCGGCCGATCTTCGCCGACGTGCGCGTGCGCGAGGCGATCCTGCATTTGTTCGATTTCGAATGGATCAACCACACCTATTTCTTCGACCTCTACAAACGCACGGCGAGCTATTTCGACGGCTGCGATCTCTCGGCGCACGGCGTAGCCGCCGATGCGCGCGAACGCGGGCTGCTGGCCCCGTTTCCCGGCGTCGTGCGCGCCGACATCATGGAGGGCACCTGGGCGCCGCCGGTCACCGATGGATCGGGCCGCGACCGCGCCGGATTGCGCGAGGCTTTTGCGCTGTTCGCCGCGGCCGGCTACGCGCTCAAAGGCACGCAACTCGTGCATACCGCGAGCGGCCGGCCGTTCGCCTTCGAGATCCTCACCACGACCCGCGACCAGGAGCGCCTGGCTCTTGCCTTCGTGCGCAGCCTCAAGCGCGCCGGCATCGACGCGCAGGTGCGCAGCGTCGACGCCACCCAGTTCGAACGCCGGCGTATCGGCTTCGACTTCGACATGATGCAATACCGCTGGGAGCAGTCGCTGTCGCCCGGCAACGAGCAGCTGTTTTATTGGGGCTCGGCGGCAGCCGGCGAGGACGGCAGCCGCAACTACATGGGCGTCAAGTCGAAGGCGGTCGACGCCATGATCGCCGCCATGCTCAGCGCCACGACGCGTGTGGACTTCGTCGCCGCGACCCGCGCGCTCGACCGCGTGCTGTTGTCCGGTTTTTACGTGGTACCGCTCTACTTCCCGCCCAAACAATGGATAGCGCGCTGGACGCGAATCAAGCATCCCTCTCAGACCTCGTTGTTCGGCTATCTGCCGGAAACGTGGTGGCATGGGGACGCCAAATGATTTTGAGCGCCACGCAAAAGACCGACGGCAACCGCGCCACGCTCGACGACCTGTTCCGCCGCGCCGGCGTACGCCACGCCGACGCACTTGCGCTCGCCGATCCGCCCGATGGTGAATGGCTGACCGGCCGGCCGCGCCGCAAGCTGACCTTTGCCGAGGCCGACCGCGCCATATCGGCGCACGCCACCAAGCTGCGCTCGTTCGGGCTGCAGACCGACGCCGTGGTGGCCATTCAACTCGCCAACGGCGTGGACAGCATTATCGCCCTGCTCGGCGTGCTTCGTGCCGGCATGATCGCAGCGCCGGTGCCGCTGCTCTGGCGCATGCAAGACATCGTGCCCGCGCTTTCGTCCATCGGCGCCAAGGCGATCATCACATCGGCGCGCATTGGCGCGCATGCGCAGGCCGAAATTGCCATGCAAGTGGCGGCCGAACTGTTTCCGATCCGCTACGTCTGCGGTTTCGGGCAACATCTGCCTGACGGCGTCGTGCCGCTAGACGAGAACAACGTTCCGGCGCCGACCGAATTCTTCCAGCCGTCAGTACGGCCCGGCGATGCCGCGGCCCATGTCGCCGTCGTGACTTTCGACGTCACCAGCGACGGCCTGGTGCCGGTCGCGCGCAGCCATCGCGAGCTGATCGCGGGCGGGCTCGCGGCGTTTCTGGAAGGCGGCCTTGCCCGCGACGCGACAATCCTATCGGCGATCCCGATCGGGTCGTTCGCCGGGCTCGCGCTCACGGTGGTGCCATGGCTGCTCGCCGGCGGGGCGCTGGCGCTGCATCACGGCTTCGATCCGGCCGCGTTCGCCGAGCAGACCGCCGCGCATGTACCGGCCGCCGTCGTCCTGCCGGGGCCGGCGCTGACACCGCTGGCTGACGCGGGACTGCTGGACGGCACCATCAAGACAATTCTCGGCCTTTGGCGCGCGCCTGAGCAACTCGCCGCCGACGCACCCTGGCACCACGATGTGGCGCTGGTGGACATTGCGTGCTTTGGCGAAATCGGTTTGCTGCCGGCCAGGCGTGGGCCCGACGGCCAGCCGGTCGCGATCCCGCACGGCGCGGTCGCCTTACCGCGCGGCGCTCCGGACGCCGTCACGGTGGCAGAGACGGTGCGGAGCAAGTCCGGCACCTTGGCGATGCGCGGTCCGATGGTGCCGACGCAGCCGTTTCCGCCCGGCGGCGAGCAGGGCAAAGAAGACCGGGATGCGGCGGCAGGCTATTTCGACACCGGCTTTGCCTGCCGGATCGCGCGCGCCAACCGCACCCTGGTGCTCACCGCGCCGCCCGCCGGTATCGCCACGTCAGGCTTCTATCGCTTCCGTCAGAGCGCGGTCGATGACGTGGTCGCCGCCGCCGATGCCGAGGCCGTCATTGTCGCGCTGCCGGACGCCCTGCTTGGCCAGCGCCTCGCCGGCAGCGGGCGCGAAGCCGCCGCGATAGCGGCCGCATTGGAAGCGCGTGGCGTCAATGCCCTGGTTGCCGGAGCGTTCCGCCCGCGCGGCATTGCTGCCTGATCTTCATGAGTTCGTTGACGCGGCTGCGGCGCATGCGCGGCGGCCGGGTGGTTGCCGCTGCGTGAGCGCAGGCATAGTTTAGCTCCAAACAGGAGCCAGCCATGTCTCAGCAACAGCCCGTTCGTATCGACGTCGTTTCCGACGTGGTCTGCCCGTGGTGCTTTATCGGCAAGCACCGCCTGGAAAAGGCGCTCGCGCTGACGCCCGATATCCCGGTCGAGGTGCGCTGGCGCCCTTATTTCCTCAACGATTGGATACCGCGCGAAGGCATGGCGCGCGAGCAATATCTCACCACCAAATTCGGCTCGCCCGAGCGCTACAAGGGTATCGCCCAGCGCGTCGGCGCCGCGGCGGCGGAAGAAGGACTGGTTTACGCGGCCGACAAGATGAAGCGGCAGCCCAACACGCTCGACTGCCACCGGCTGATCCGCTGGGCGGATGGCATTGGCAAGGCGGGCGAGATGAAGCAGCGTTTGATGGACCTCTATTTTACCGAGGGCGCCGATCTCACCAACCATGCCGTGCTGGTGCAGGCGGCCACCGCCGTCGGCCTCGATCCGGAAGACGTGCGCGCGGCGCTGGAGAGCGACCAGGACGTCGCCCAGGTCGAGCAGGAGGCGCAGTCGTCCAAGGAAGCCGGCATAGAGGGCGTACCCTGCTTCATCTTTGGCGGCAAGTTCGCGGTCTCGGGCGCGCAGTCGCCGGAATATCTCGCCGAGGCCATCGCGCGCGCGGCGCAGGCGCAGCAGGCGGCGGAGTAGATGACGCCTCAACCGCATCCGTTCATTCCCGCGTAAGCGGGAATCCAGTTCTTCAAGCCGCAAATCAGAATGTGCTGCCCTGGGTCCCCGCTTTCGCGGGGACGAGCGGATTTTTTACGCCGCCTTGGCCTGCTCGGCGATCGAGGCGAGCTTGCGCAGAATGGCTGCGGTGCCTTTGAGCCGATCGTCCGGCTTCTCCCAATCGTCGAAGAACACGAGTTGCTGGTTCTTGGCGTCCTTCGGATCGGCGCGCATGCGCACGGACGATCCCTGCTCGCGGATGAAGGCGATCAGCCCTTCCGGATTGGCGAAGATGTTGTCGCGGAACGACAGCACCACGCCCTTCGGCCCGGCCTCGAGCTTCTCGACATTGGCGCGCCGACACAGCGCCTTGATCGCCACCACCTGCAACAGGTGCTCGACCTCGCCCGGCAGCGGCCCGAAACGGTCGACCAATTCCGCCGCAAAACTGTCGATGTCGCGTTCGTCCTCGATTTCGGCGAGCCGCCGGTACAGCGCGAGGCGCACCGACAGGTCGGTGACGTAGTCCTCCGGAATGAGCAGCGCGGTGCCGATGGTGATCGACGGCGACCAGCGGTCCGCGACCGGCGCGCTGATGCCGGCTTTGAGGCTCAGCACCGCCTCCTCCAACATCTGCTGGTAAAGCTCGAAGCCGACTTCCTTGATGTGGCCGGACTGTTCGTCACCCAAGAGATTGCCGGCGCCGCGAATGTCGAGATCGTGCGAGGCGAGCTGGAAGCCGGCGCCGAGCGTGTCGAGCGATTGCAGAACCTTCAGCCGCCGCTCCGCTTGCGCGGTGATCTTCTGCTGCGCCGGCAACGTGAGCAGCGCATAGGCGCGCAGCTTGGCGCGGCCCACCCGGCCACGCAGCTGGTAAAGCTGCGCCAGTCCGAACCGGTCGGCGCGGTGCACGATCAGCGTATTGGCGGTCGGAATATCGAGACCGGACTCGATGATGGTGGTCGACAGCAGCACGTCGTATTTGCCGTCATAAAACGCCGTCATGATGTCGTCGAGCACGGTCGGCGGCATCTGCCCGTGTGCGACCGTCACGCGCACCTCCGGCACGTTCTTGTCGAGGAAATCCTTGGCGCCAGTGAGGTCCTCGATGCGCGGGCAGACGTAGAAAGCCTGGCCGCCGCGGTATTTCTCCCGCAGCAGCGCCTCGCGAGCGGTGATCGGATCGAACGGCGACACGAAGGTACGCACGGCGAGACGGTCGACCGGCGGCGAGGCTATGATCGACAGGTCGCGCACGCCGGTAAGAGCCAATTGAAGCGTGCGCGGGATCGGCGTCGCGGTGAGCGTGAGCACATGCACTTCCGAGCGCAGCGTCTTGAGCTTCTCTTTATGGGCAACGCCAAAGTGCTGCTCCTCGTCCACAACCACCAGCGCGAGGTCCTTGAAGGTGATGCCCTTGCCGAGCAACGCATGGGTGCCGATGACAATATCAATATTGCCGTCGGCCAAGCCAGCCTTGACCTTGGCGAGTTCGGCCGCCGGCACCAGGCGCGAGGCCTGCGCCACGTTCACCGGAAAGCCGCGGAAGCGCTCCGAGAAAGTCTTGAAGTGCTGGCGCGCCAACAACGTCGTTGGCACCACCACGGCGACCTGCTTGCCATTGATCGCCGCAATGAAGGCCGCGCGCAGCGCGACTTCCGTTTTGCCGAAACCAACATCGCCGCAGACCAGCCGGTCCATCGGACGGCCAGAATTCAGGTCCTTGATGGTGGCGTCGATCGCCGAAAGCTGGTCGTCGGTTTCCTCATAGGGAAAGCCGGCGCAAAATTCGTCGTAGGCGCCCGGCCCTACGCTGAAGCGCGGCGCTTCGCGCGTCAGCCGTTCCGCCGCGACCTTGATCAATTCGCCGGCGATCTCGCGGATGCGGCTCTTCATGCGCGCCTTGCGCGCCTGCCAGTTGCCGCCGCCGAGGCGGTCGAGATCGACGTTGGCCTGCTCGGCGCCGTAGCGCGACAGCAGATCGACGTTCTCGACCGGCAGATAGAGTTTGGCGCCTTCGGCGTAATGGATTTCCAGGCAATCGTGCGGCGCGCCGGCGGCGTGGATCGGCTGCAGCCCAGCGAAGCGTCCGATGCCGTGATCGACGTGCACGACCAGATCGCCAGGCGCGAGGCTGGTCGCCTCGGCAATGAAATTGTCGGCGCGGCGCATCGCCCGGCGCGGCCGCACCAGCCGGTCGCCGAGGATGTCCTGTTCGCTGATGATGGCCGCGTCTTCGGTCTCGAAACCGGATTCGACACCGAGCACGGCCAGCGCCACCGCAGGTTTGGGCAGGCTCAGGGCTTCCGGCCATGATCCGACGGACTTGAGATTGAGCAGTTTGTGATCGGCGAGCACGTGGCTCATGCGCTCGCGCGCGCCGTCGCTCCACAGCGCGATGGCCACCCGCTTGCCCGCGGACTGCAAGGCCAGCACGTGTTGGGTGACCGCCTCGAACACGTTGCTGTTAGGCGCGGCGCGCTCGGCGGTGAAATTGTGGCCGGCGCGCGCGTCGACGTCGATCGCGCTCGCATCGGGCACTGCGAAAGGCGTCAGCTTGGCAAGCGCCGCGGCGCCGAGACGCTCCTTCCATTCGTTTTCAGGAAGATAAAGCCGAGCGGCCGGCAGCGGCTTATAGGGCGGAACGGCCCCGTCCTTCAGCGCATCGCGCCGCGCGTCATAGTAGTCGGACACTTGCGTGAGACGCTCGTGCGCCGCGTCCTCGGCCAGATGCTCGAGCGCCACCGGTGTGCCCGGCAGATAGTCGAACACAGTCTCCAGCGAGTTGTGGAACAGCGGCAGCCAGTGCTCCATGCCGGGATAGCGGCGGCCTTCGCTCACCGCTTCGTACAGCAGATCGTCCGGCGCGGTGGCGCCGAACTCTTTCACGTAGCCTGTACGAAATCGGCGGATGGTTTCGGTGATGAGCTGGAATTCCGACACCGGCACCAGATCGAGCCCACGCAAGGCCGTGTCGCTGCGTTGCGTTTGCGCGTCGAAAGTGCGGATCGTCTCCAGCGCGTCGCCGAAGAAATCCAAACGAACCGGCATGTCCAGACCGGGCGGGTAAAGATCGAGAATGCCGCCGCGCACCGCGTATTCGCCGGGCTCGCGCACGGTCGAGGCGCGCTGGAAGCCGTTGAGCTCCAGCCACGTGACGATGCCCGCCATGCCGATGACATTGCCCGGCGCGACCGACAGCGCGTGGGTCGCGACGAACTCGCGTGCCGGCACGCGCTGCAACGCGGCGTTCACTGTGGTGAGCAGCACCGATGGCTTGTCGCGGCCCGCAGGAGCGCGGCCAGCAAAAGTGGGAACCGGTTTTGCGTCCGGCCGCCCTCCCGCTTCTATATTTGGCGCGCAATCCGGGCGGCTGACCGGTGCCCACACAGCCTGATTGCGCGCTACGCGCGCCAGCCGCGACAACGCGGTCATGCGCTGCGCCACCACCGACGCGTTCGGCGACACCCGATCATATGGCAGACAATCCCAGGCCGGGAATTCCATGGTCAGTATGTCCGGCCCGAAGAATGCCAGCGCGCGCGACAGCGCCGCCATGCGCTGGCCGTCGCGGCAGATGACGCTAAGCGAAATCGCCGGCGCATTTGGCCGAGCGGCTACCGCGCGCGCGAGATCGGCCAGCACCAGCCCTTCGGCACCGTCGGCGACTTGCGCCAGGGTGAGCGGTGCGCCGGCCTGCAGCAATTCGGCGGGAGATTTAGCTATGGCCATGGCTGAGATGGAATTCGCGCATGCGGCGGAACAAAGCGGTATCGAACTCGGGCGGCGCCGCTTGCGCGCCGTTTACCCAGGTGAAAATCCGCTGGTCGGGGATTTCGAGCCACCGCTCGTACTCGTCGAGTTCGGTGTCGCTCAATTTGGCGATATAGGCGTCGGCGAAGCGGCCGAGCACCAGGTCCATCTCGCGGATGCCGCGATGCCAGGAACGGAACAGCAGGCGCCGCCGGCGCGGATCCAGTCCCCCGCTCGAAATCTGCGTTCCGGTCATCATATCGCTCCAACGCCAAAAACCCGGACGGGCCGGGCGGGGTTTATATAAAGGGCTTACGGGGCGCTGTCAGCGTTTGCTTTGCACAGCCCAGCATTGCGTCCGCCGGACGCGCAAGCCAGCATGCGCTCGATGCGCCCGCTCGTGCTCAGCCCCCTGTTTGCCTCGCTCACCAGCCTGCCCGGCGTCGGGCCGAAGCTGGAAAAGCTTTACGCCCGGCTGCTCGACCGCGAGGCGCCGCGCGTCGTCGATCTGCTGTTTCACCTGCCTTCCGGCGTTATCGACCGCCGCGCGCGGCCAAAGCTCAATGCAGTGGAGCCGGGCCAGGTGGTCACCGTCGCCGTCACCGTCGACGAGCACCGGCCGCCGCCGCGCAACCGCCCTCGCGCGCCCTACCGCATCGTCACCAGCGACGACACGGGGCAGACGCTGACGCTGACCTACTTCAACGCGCGCGAGGATTATTTGCGCAAGCTCTTGCCCGAGGGCAAGACGCGTTACGTCTCAGGCACCGCCGAATACTACGACGGTATATTGCAGATGGTGCATCCCGACCGGGTGGTGGACGAACAAGGCTTCGCGAATTTGCCGCTGGTCGAGCCGGTCTATCCGCTGACCGAGGGCCTCCCGCTCGGCAATGTGCGCCGCGCGATGGACGGGGCGCTCGGCCGCCTGCCCGATCTGCCCGAATGGCAGGACGAGGCTTGGATCGCGCGCGAGCGCTTTCCCGCTTTCGCCGCCGCGCTGCGCCATCTGCACCGGCCGGGCGAGCCGCACGACATCGCGCCGGAGAGTGCGGCCTGGACGCGGCTCGCCTACGACGAACTGCTTGCCGGCCAGCTCGCGCTCGCACTGGTCCGCGCGCACATGCGGCGACAGGCCGGCCGCGGCTCGGCCAGCGAAGGCCGCCTACGCGCGCACGTCATGAAGGCGCTGCCTTACGCGCTGACCCATTCGCAGCAGAAGGCGGTCGACGACATCGTCGCCGATCTTGCCCGCTCGCAACGCATGCTGCGCCTGCTGCAAGGCGATGTCGGCTCCGGCAAGACCGTGGTGGCGCTGATCGCCGCGGCGGCGGTGATCGAAGCGGGCCGGCAGGCCGCTTTCATGGCGCCGACCGAGATCCTCGCCCGCCAGCATCTGAAGACCATCGCGCCGCTGGCGGAGGCCTCCGGCTTGCGCGTTGCCATTCTCACGGGGCGCGAGCGCGGCGGCGAGCGCGAAAGCATTCTCGATCGTCTCACGCTGGGCGACATCGACCTGTTGATCGGCACCCACGCGCTCTTTCAGCAAGACGTCGCGTTTCACGATCTCGCGCTCGCCATCGTCGACGAGCAGCACCGCTTCGGCGTGCATCAACGACTGGCATTGGCGCAAAAGGGCGAAGCGGTCGACGTGCTGGTGCTCACCGCGACGCCGATCCCGCGCACGTTGGTGCTGACGTTCTTCGGCGACATGGACGTCTCCGAATTGCGGGAAAAGCCGCCCGGCCGCCAGGCGATCGACACCCGCACGATCCCGTTGTCGCGCATCGAGGAAGTCGAGGACGCGGTCGGCCGCGCAATGAGCGACGGCCAGCGCGCCTATTGGGTCTGCCCGCTGATCGAGGAATCCGAAAAGATCGATCTCGCGGCCGCGCAGGAGCGCTTCGACGAGTTGCGCAAGCGTTTCGGCAAAAAGGTCGATCTGGTACATGGCCGCATGAAAGGCGCCGAGAAAGATGCCACTATGGCGCGCTTTGCCGCCGGCGAGACCCAGCTGCTGGTCGCCACCACGGTGATCGAAGTCGGCGTCGACGTGCCGGAAGCGACCATTATGGTGATCGAGCACGCCGAGCGTTTCGGCCTCGCGCAAATTCATCAGCTTCGTGGGCGCGTTGGACGCGGGCCCGGCCACTCGACCTGCCTGTTGCTCTACAGAGCCCCGCTCGGCGAGACCGCCAAGGCGCGGCTTGCCGTGCTGCGCGAGACGGAAGACGGCTTCCGGATTGCCGAAGAAGACTTACGGCTGCGCGGCGAAGGTGACCTGCTCGGCACGCGCCAGAGCGGCCTGCCCGGCTTCCGCATCGCGCGCATCGAGACGCACGGAAAATATTTGGGCGCCGCGCGCGACGACGCCGCGCTCATCCTGTCGCGCGACGCTGCGCTGGCAACGCCGCGCGGCGAGGCGCTGCGGCATCTGCTTTATTTGTTCGGCAAGGACGAGGCGATCAAGCTGATCAGGGCGGGGTGATCTTACTCCACCGCTTCCGTCTTCTTCGCAACCTGCGCCGCGCGCGCGGTGGCGGCCAGCGCCGCGAGATTTTTCTGCGCGCCCTCGCCGCTGTCGGGCTGCACCATGCCGGCCGAGATCAGCAGCGTCATCGCGTTCTCCACCGAGATGTCGAGCACGACGAGATCCTTGCGCAGGACGTAGAAGAAGAACCCGGTGGTCGGGTTGGGCGTGCAGGGCATGAAGGCGGAGATATGCTCGCCTGGCGGCAGCTTTGCGGTCAGATCGGCGCTCGGCGGTTGCGACAGGAACACCAGCGACCACATGCCGGGCGCCGGAAACTCAACGAGCGCCACTTGGCGGAAGCTCGAACCGGTCTTGGAGAACAGTGTCTCGAATATCTGCTTCATGGTCTTGTAGATCGGCCGCACGATCGGCATGCGGCTGAGCATTTCCTCGCCCCAGCCGACGAGCGTGCGTCCGACCAAGTTGGCGGTGAGGAAGCCGAGCAGCGTGAGCACGACAACGGCGAGCACCAGTCCGGTGCCCGGAATCGGCCACGGCAGATAAGTCTCCGGCCGATACATCGGCGGAATGAGCGGACGGACGATGTCATCGACCCAGTTGACGATCGACCAGATCAGCCAGGCGGTGACCGCCAGCGGTCCGGCGACCACTAAGCCGGTGAGGAAATAGTTGCGGATGCGGCCGGCAAGGCTGGTCTGCGACGGCATCGCCACAGTCGCCGCCGGCACATCATCCAGCTTCGGATTGAAATCGGCCATGGCTTAGCGACTTTGCCTATTGCGCATGATCTTATCCGAAAACCGGTTTCCACTTTTCGGGATCATGCGTATCTTATTCCACCGTGACCGATTTCGCGAGGTTGCGCGGCTGGTCCACGTCGGTGCCGATAACCGCCGCTGTGTGATAGGCAATCAGCTGCACCGGAATGGCGTAAACCAGCGGCGTTACGGTCGAAGCCATATCCGGCAGAACGATGATGTCGGTCGAATCGACGGGGGCTTCCTTGGCCCCCTGCGGGTCGGTTACCAGGATGATCTTGCCGCCGCGCGCCGCGACCTCCTGCATATTCGACACGGTTTTCTCGAACACACGGTCGAAAGGCGCGATCACGATCACCGGCATGGTCTCGTCGATCAGCGCAATAGGCCCGTGCTTGAGTTCGCCGGCGGCATAGCCTTCGGCGTGGATATAGGAGATCTCCTTGAGCTTGAGCGCGCCTTCCAGCGCGATCGGGAAGCTGGTGCCGCGGCCGAGATAAAGCACGTCGCGCACCTTCGCGAGCCCCTCGGCGAGCTTCTCGATCTGCGGCTCGAGCGCCAGCGCTTCCGCCATCAGACGCGGCACCCCGATCAGCGCCCGCACCAGGTTCCGCTCGTCTTCCGCCGACAGTTCGCCGCGCGCGCGGCCGGCGGCGAGCGCCAGGCACGCCAGCACGGCCAATTGGCAAGTGAAGGCCTTGGTCGAAGCGACGCCGATCTCCGGGCCGGCCAGCGTCGGCATCACCACGTCGCTTTCGCGTGCGATGGTCGAGGTCGGCACGTTCACCACGGACAACACATGCTGCTTATGCTGCTTGGCGTAGCGCAGCGTCGCTAGCGTGTCGGCGGTCTCGCCTGACTGCGAGATGAAAATGGCGAGATCGCCTTTTTCCAGCGGCGCCTCGCGGTAGCGGAATTCAGACGCAATATCGATTTCCACCGGCAGCTTGGCGAAGCGTTCGAACCAGTATTTGGCCACCAGCCCGGCATAAAAGGCGGTGCCGCAGGCCGACAGCGAAAGCCGCTTGAGTTTCTTCCAGTCGAACGGCAATTTTCCCGGCAGAACAACCTTTTCGGTCGTCATATCGATGTAATGGGCGAGCGTGTGGCCGACCACTTCCGGCTGTTCATGGATTTCCTTGGCCATGAAGTGCTTGTGGTTCCCCTTGTCCACGAGCTGCGCGGAAGCCGTGGACTTGAGCACCGCCCGCTCGACTTTGCGGCCCTGCTCGTCATGAACCTCGACGCCCTTGTGCGTCATCACCGCCCAGTCGCCGTCTTCCAGATAGCTGATGGTGTCGGTGAACGGCGCCAGCGCAATCGCATCCGAACCGAGATACATCTCGCCGTCGCCATAGCCGATGGCGAGCGGCGAGCCTTTGCGCGCGCCGATCATCAGGTCATCCTCGCCGGCGAACAGGAAGGCGAGCGCGAAAGCGCCGCGCAATTCCTTGAGCGCGGCGGCCACCGCCTCGGCCGGCGGCTTGCCCTTTTTTATCTCATCGGTGACGAGATGGGCGACGACCTCGGTGTCGGTCTCGCTGCTGAATTTCGAGCCGTTCTTGCCGAGCCGTTCGCGCAGTTCGCGGAAATTCTCGATGATGCCGTTATGAGCGACCGCGACGCGGTCGGTGGCGTGCGGATGCGCGTTGCTCTCGGTCGGCTTGCCGTGCGTCGCCCAACGGGTGTGGCCGATGCCGATATTGCCGGCGAGCGGCTCCTTCGCCAACCGCTTTTCCAGCGCGGCTAGCTTGCCCTCGGCGCGTCGGCGGCCGAGCGCGCCGTGATCCAAAGTGGCGACACCGGCCGAGTCATAGCCCCGGTATTCGAGGCGCTTGAGCGCCTCGACTAGATGGCCGGCAACCGGCTTGCGTCCAATGATTCCAACGATCCCGCACATCCGTTTGGATGGCCCCTATCCTTGCGACCCTGGTTTAACCGGCACCGCCAAACATATGGAAATCAAAACGCATTTCGCCATATGACAACGACGAATGCGGCCTGAAGGCCTATTTCTTGGGCTTTTTCTCTTTCTTCGTGCCCAAGCTCTTGAGCGCCCGCAAGCGTTTAGCCCAGCCAGCCTTAACGGTCTGCTCCCCGCGCGCGATGGCCAGCGCGTCATCGGGCACGTTCTTGGTCACCACCGAGCCGGAGCCGATATAGGCGCCGTCGCCGATCTTGACCGGCGCCACCAGCGCCGAATTGGAGCCGATGAAGGCACCCTTACCGATGTCGGTGCGATGCTTGGCGACGCCGTCGTAATTGCAGGTGATGGTGCCGGCGCCGATATTGGCACCCGCGCCGACCCGTGCGTCGCCGATATAGCTGAGGTGATTGGCTTTCGCGCCGGCCTCGATCTTGGCCTCCTTCACCTCGACGAAATTGCCGATATGCACGTCCGTGCCGAGATCGGCCCCCGGCCGTAGCCGCGCGAACGGCCCGACGCGCGCGCCCTTGCCGACATGAGCACCTTCCAGATGGGAAAACGCGCGGATCAGTGCGCCATCCTCGACCGTCACGCCCGGTCCGAATACGACGTTCGGCTCCACGGTGACGTCCTTGCCGAATTTGGTGTCGGCCGACAGAAACACCGTCTCCGGCGCGATCAAAGTGACGCCGGCTTCGAGCACCGCGGCGCGTAGGCGCTGCTGCAACACGGCCTCGGTTTCGGCGAGCTGCGCCTTGGTATTGATCCCGCGCATGTCATCTTCCCCGGTTTCGATCGCGACCGCCTTCAAGCCCATATCGTGGGCGATGGCAACCGCGTCGGTGAGATAGAATTCGCCTTTGCTGTTCTTATTGTCGATGCGGTCTAGGATATTGAGCGCCGTATCGCCGGCGAGCGCCATCAAGCCGCCATTGCATAAGGTAATCGTTCGCTGTTCTGCAGTCGCGTCGCGCTCCTCGCGGATTGCCAGCAGTTCGTCGCCGCGCGTGATCAGACGCCCGTAGTCGGCGGGATTTTCCGGCCGAAAACCCAGCACCGCGACGGCGGCGCCCCGTCCCAGCGCCGCGCGAAGGTCGCGCAGCGTTTGCGGCCGGACCAACGGCGTGTCGCCGAACATCACCAGGATATCGTCGGGCCGCCGCGCGATTGCTTTACGTGTCGAGAGCACCGCATGCGCGGTGCCGCGCCGCTGCGCTTGTTCGAAGATTTCCGCGTCGGGCGCGAACGCGCGCGCTTCCGCAGCAACCGCGTCATGATCGGGTCCGACCACCACGGCGATATCCCCGCCACCCGCTTGTTTCGCCGCGGTGAGCACATGCGCGAGCAGCGTGCGTCCACCGATCGTATGCAGCGCCTTCGGCATGGCGGAGCGCATACGGGTGCCCTTGCCGGCGGCCAGCACAATCGCAAGGCACGTTCGTCGTTGCGTCTTTTTTCCACTCACCGGGTTGCCACCATGGGGGCCTTGTCGATACATCCAGCCGGCCGTCGCGGTTCGGCTTCGCTGCTTGCCCCTTCGCGCTAAGCAATGAAAGCCAGCTTTGCCGCATTCTGCTAACGTTTTCAATGATGTGATTCGTCCCCGCAGAGGCTGCCCATGGCGAACGAGATCACGCCGCCGGAACCCGATTCGTCTAGTTTCTTCAAACGCCTTCGGCGGCACGCCTTCTGGCGGCTGTTCGGATGGGGCAGCGCCGCGTGCCTCGCGCTTGCCGCCGTCGCGCTCACCAGCCAAACGGAGGCCGGCGGCAAACGGCTGCGGCTTGCGTTCGCCGCTCCCAGCGCGCCCGTGCCGGTGATCACCAGATTTTCGCCGCGCACGGCCGAGGTCGAAGCCGAGACCGAACGCCTCACCGGCCAACTGCACGACCTCACCGCCGACCGCGACCGTCTGACCGCGCGAATTGCCTCGCTCGAGCATAGTCTCGAGGACATGACCGGCTCGATTAGACGCCAGAGCGAGCAGATCGCCGCTGCGCGCGCCGCCAATGTTCCGCCGCCAGCACCGAGCGCGCCAGCGACCACGCCGGTCGTTATCCTCAAAACGGCGCCGTCGCCCGGTCCAGCCAACTTGCCCTGGTTTGTAGCGATGCGAACGCCGCAAGCGGCGGAACCTCCGGTGCCGCCGGAAGCGGTGGACGCCATCACCGGGCCGGTCCCACTACCGCCGGTCCGTATCGCCGCCGTGCCCGCGAACCAGCCGCCGCCGGGCAAAGATGAGTTCGCCATCGATCTCGGCACCGCCGCCAATATTGAAGCCTTGCGTAGCCACTGGGCGGGCCTGCAGGCCAAATACGCGCCGTTGCTGAAGGGCCTGCATCCGGTCGTGTCGCAGCACTTGAAGCTTCCGACGGGTTACACGTATCAGCTGCTGGCGGGGCCCCTGCCGAGCGCTGAGGATGCGGCGCGCCTCTGCTCCCGTTTCGCCGGCCTGCGCACCGGCTGTCACCCCGCCAAGTTCACGGGCACGCAACTGGCCGAGCATTGATTGTCGGCGTGCCGTTTGAGCGGCATAATCTTAGTCTTTCGGAAGGCGCCCTCATGAAATTGTTCCTGCCGAGTGCGCGCGCGACCAATTATCTTTTGATCGTGGGCTTTTGCTCGCTCGGCTATGCGCTCTACGTCCGCTATCTGACGATCGAGCAGGCGAATGTCGGCCTAGCCTGTGCCGCCGGGCTCGACACTTGGCTGTGTTTCTCGCGCCGCATCGCAATCGCGCTCTACGATAACACCGTATTCGGCTGGGCCGCGCTCGCCGTTGCCGCGCTCAACCTGCTGCGGCCGTCGCTGGTTCTATTTGGCTTGGCGCTCGCCGTCGCCTGCTTCGGCATCGTGCTCTACAACATCCAACTATCGGCGCTTGCCTTCGGACTGCTGGCGCTCAGCTTCGCGCGTCGCGCACCCGAACCAGACTGAATACGAGTGCGCTCAGCGCCGCGCACAGCCACAGCGATTGCCAGTTTGCGAAACCTTCGTTAAGCACGATGTAGGGCACCGACAGTGTGAGCATGCCGGCGGCTGCCCATTCGGCGGCGCCATGGCGGCCGAGCGGGCGCGGCATCGTTACGCTGTGCATGAAAAACGGCGCCGCCGCGGCGGTGAGCGGCGCGAACGGAAAATCGCGATAGCGCGGATCGAACACTAGGCCGAACGCGGCTAAGATCGCGAGCAGCACGGTTGCGATCATCAGCACGCCGATGAGCCGCGCCAGCAGCTCGCAGACGCGCTCGGACGCAGGACCGAGCAGTCGCGAAAACCGCGGCAGCGCCACGCCTCGCATCGCTGCCGCGCTGACGCTTGGCGGCACCAGCAGCGCAACGGCAACGTAGGCCAGCGACCGCAGCCACCCGCTGAAGCCCAAGGATTCAACCGGCACATTGGCGACGTTCCAGCCGATCAACGCACCGCCAGCAATTGCGTTTACCGTCACCGCCAGCCAAAGCCTCGGCGGCGCATCGCGCCTCGCGGCGAAGACGGCGCCGAACACGAAAAACGCGAACAGAATTCCGCCGGCCGCCTGCCATCGCCATTGCGGATGATTGGAAACCGCTTCGCCCCACCTGAATTTCGGTGCGCGGCTGGCGTCGTCGAGCATACCCCAATGGCCGCCGACGGTGCCTTCGAGCGCGCGTTTCCACGGCTCGTCAAAAGCCTCGATGACATTGACACGGAAATTGTCGCGCTTGCCGAGTGCCAGCACATCCTGGATGACGCGAGCCTCGTTCGCCGGCGACGGCAGCGCACCGTCGCGCATGCGGCCCGCGCTCGGCCAGCCGACCTCGCCGATGATCACTTCCTTGCCGGGAAAGGCGGCCACCACGCGGCGGCGGATTGAATCGACATGGGCGGCGGCATCGCGCGCCGCGATGGGGAAGTCCTCCCAATAAGGCAGGATATGGATGGTGATGAAATCGACAGCCGAGGCGACGTCGCGATTGCGCAGCCAGTACTCCCACACGTCGGCATAAGTCACGGGCACTTTCACCCGCGCCTTCACCGCGCGGATGGTGGCGGCGAGATCCTCGGGCGACATTTCGCCGCGCAGCAGGACCTCGTTGCCGACCACCACCGCGCGGATCGTGTCGGGATAGCGGTTGGCGAGCGCCACCGCGGTCTCGACCTGCTCGCGGTTCTTGTCGGCATGGCCGGAAAGCCAGAGACCCTGCAGCACTTTGAGGCCGTGACGGGCGGCGATCCCTGCGATCTGGTCCTGCCCGAACTCGGTCGAATAAGTGCGCACGCAATCGCTGATCTTGGCCAAACGGGCCAGATCGTCCTCGATGTCGGTCGCGGAAATCTGGGTCTTGGCATCGAGCGGCGTCTGGCTACCGCGGAACGGCGAATAGGACAGGCAGTAGAGCTTTTCGCCGACCCCAAGCGGGGATGGCGGCATCGGTACCGCCGCGCCAAGCCAGACCCAAAAACCCGCGATGGCCGATGCCGACAGAGTGAGGCAGGCTAGACCAAGGCGCATCGGCTTGAACCCGTTCCGGCAGGACGAACGACCGGACCGGCTTATAGCGGGGCTTTGCCGCTGCCAAGCTGCGGTCTTAACGAAGCCGCGCGGAGGTGCTGGACAAGAGCAGGCCGTTCGGGCCAAGTCTTGCGCCGGGGAAACTCCGTCCAAGACGGCAGTTTGGGTCGAGCGTGCGTATCTTCAAGACAACGATCGCCGGAGCGGCCGGCACAAAGCGCCGCAATCGTGTCCCAATCCGGTCCCATAGCAGACCGGACATCGGGCGGGCGGTCTTCATCAAAACCGGCGGGACTATGCCGTTGATCTCGTTTTTGCGTATTTTCCGTTCGGCGCTGTGCGTCGTGGCCCTGAGTTTTAGCGCGACCGCGGCTATCGCCCAGAGCGGTAGCCCCAAACCACCCGAACAGAAACCGGCTGGCGAGACCGTCAAAGACGGCCAGAAAAGTATCGACGAGATTGCCGAGGCGGCGCGCGTCCTCACCGGCCCGGCCGGCAATCCGGAGTGCGTCTGGCTCGGCCGCCGGGTGGTCAGCCTGCTCTGGCGCGACGACCTCGACACCGCCTTCCGCCACCTCGACCTCTACGACCGGTTCGGCTGCCCGAGTTCGCATATTCAGGCCACTTTCCGCTGCGTGGTACGCCAGGGTCACATCGATCCCAAAGCCCAGGACAGCCTCAACGGTCGGGTGCACGCCTGCTGGCTTAATCCGGGTCTTGCCCCGACACCTGCGGCCGCCGCCCAGCCGCCCGCTTCAGCCGGAACCGGTTCGCACTGACCGAGTTGATTTGGCGCAACTCAAAATTTTTTCGTGTTGCTATGCGTCCGTCAAGGAATTGCCATGTCTGCTATTTACTTGAAAAGACACCTAATGCCGATCTATTCTGCATTGCCGCAGAAACAGCATCGGCTGAGCCCAGGGGACGGGCTCAAGGGTCTGAAATCCCGCCCCATTTGGTTGTAAGTCAATGCGCTCCGTCGCTGCCGTGATCGCCCTCGTGGCGTGCGTGCAAGCCGGGTTGTGGGCTCTTGCGTCACACCAGACGAGCGCTCCCGATTTCGATGGCCAACTCGCCAGCGTCTCCTATGCGCCGTTTGGCGGCGCCGCCCATCCCGATTCCGGCACCCAGGCGCAAGCTGCTCAAATACGCGCCGACCTCCAGATGCTCGCGCCGATGACGCGGGCCATCCGTACCTATTCGTCCACTGGCGGGGTCGAATTGGTGCCCGGCATCGCTCAGGAATTCGGCCTGCGGGTCACGGTCGGCGCCTGGATCGACAAGAATAAGGATCGAAATGATCGCGAAATCGCTTCGGTGATCGACCTTGCCAAGCGTCACAGCAACGTCAACGGCATCATCGTCGGCAACGAAACCATCTATCGCGGCGATCAGACCGTTCCCCAACTCATCAAGAAAATCCAGCAGGTCAAGCGTTCGACCAACGTACCGGTGACCACCGGCGAAATCTGGAACGTGTGGATCGAGCATCCGGAGTTAGTGTCGCAAGTCGATTATATTGCCGCGCACATCCTGCCCTATTGGGAAGGCTTCTCCGCCAAGCAGACGGTCGATCAGGCGATCCTGATCTACGACAAGCTGCGGGCGGCCTATCCCGGCAAGCGCATCGTCATCGCCGAGTTCGGCTGGCCGAGCGCAGGCTACAACATGCACAACGCCGTTCCGGGGCGCGTCGAGCAGGCTACCGTGTTGCGCGACTTCGTCACCCGCGCCGAGGCCTACGGCATCGACTACAACATCGTCGAAGCGATCGACCAGCCTTGGAAAACCAATGAAGGCGGCGTCGGTCCTTATTGGGGTCTGTTCGACGCCTCGCGTCAGCCGAAATTCGACTGGACCGGCCCGATCAGCGATCCCGATCACTGGAAGCTCGCCGGCCTCGCTTTGTTGGTCAGCTTGCTGCTGTCGTTGCCGCTTTTGGCGATGAACGCCGTGACGCTTCGGCAGGCGGTAACGCTCGCCACCGCCGCCAATGTGGTTGGCGCCTGGTCGGCCGCCGTGTTCGCCTTCTGGAACGGACATTACTTCGTTCCCGGCGCGGTCTTCGCGCTCGGTCTCGGCCTTCTCCTGCTGATTCCGCTGATCGTCATCGCGCTCGCGCGCATCGACGAGCTCGCGGCTATCGCCTTCGGCCATAAGCCGTTGCGGTTGATCGAGGCTCCTCCGCTCGCGCCCGATGCGGCGGCGCCGAAAGTGTCGATCCACATCCCGGCCTATAACGAGCCGCCCGAGATGCTGAAGCAGACGCTCGACGCGGTGGCGCGGCTCGATTACCCGAATTTCGAATGCGTGGTGGTGATCAACAACACGCCCGATCCGTCGTTGTGGCGGCCGATCGAAGATCACTGCCGTGCGCTCGGCGAACGTTTCAAGTTCGTCAACGCCGAAAATCTGCAAGGCTTCAAGGCCGGCGCGCTGAGGCTCGCCATGGTGCACACGGCGGCCGACGCCGAAGTCCTCGGCGTCATCGACGCCGACTACGTCGTCCAGCCGGACTGGCTCAAGGAGCTGGTGCCGCTGTTCGCCGATCCCACGATCGCGCTGGTGCAGGCGCCGCAGGATCACCGCGACGGCGAGCGCAGCGTCATGCACCATGCCATGAACGGCGAATATGCCGGCTTCTTTGACATCGGCATGGTGCAGCGAAACGAAGTCAACGCCATCATCGTGCACGGCACCATGTGCCTGATCCGCCGCTCTGCGCTCGAAGCCGCCGGCGGCTGGTCGAGCGATACGATTTGCGAGGACACCGATCTCGGCCTCACTTTGCTCGAACTCGGCTGGCGCGCGCATTACACGAATAAGCGTTACGGCTACGGCCTCTTGCCCGACTCGTTCGACGCCTACAAGAAACAGCGCCATCGTTGGGCCTATGGCGGATTCCAGATCCTCAAGAAGCACTGGCGCCGTTTCCTGCCCGGTGCCAGCCGACTGAGCCGCGACCAGAAGCGCGAATTCGCGCTCGGCTGGCTCAATTGGCTCGGCGCCGAAAGCCTCGGCGTCGCCGTCGCCATCCTCAATATCGTCTGGGTACCGTTTGTCGCCATTCTCGACATCGCGGTGCCCGACCGGATTCTGACCGTTCCGATCCTGGCGAGCTTCATGGTCTCGCTGCTGCATTTCGTGACGCTGTACCGGCTGCGCGTGCGCACCAAGCCGGGCCAGTTGCTAACCTCTGTCTTCGCCGCCATGTCGGTGCAATGGACGGTAGCGCGCGCGGTCAGCTTCGGCCTGATCAAGGATCATTTGCCCTTCGTACGCACCTCCAAGGGCGGAATGCGGCGCTCGACCGATTTCCACGCCTTCTGGGAAGCGGTGCTGGCGGGCCTGCTGATCCTCGGCGCGGTACTGCTCTATATGACCAACTACAAGGAAGTGCACGAGATCAACATCTTCGCCATCGTGCTGCTGGTGCAGAGCCTGCCGTTCATCGCGGCGGCGGGACTGGCCGTCCTCGAGCGCACCCAGTTCAACGATTTCGCCACCTGGCGCACGATCGAGGCGCGCTTCGGCGAACTCGTCGCCCGGCGGCCGCAACCGACGCCGGCGCCGGTCGTCACCGAGCGCCGCGAACTAGTGCCGTGAGCCGGTTATTCCGGACGCCGCGAAGCGGCGATCCGGAATTCAGACATGCGCACCGAACTTGTTTCTGAATTCCGGGTTCGCGAGCTTTGTTCGCGCCCCGGAATGACGGGCTCACCCCGGCAGCGCCGTTTCCACCAGCTTCACCCAGTACGAGGTCCCGAGCGGGATCACGTCGTCGTTGAAGTTGTACGAGGGGTGATGCAAGCCGGCGCTGTCGCCATTGCCAACCCAGATGAAGGCGCCGGGCCGCTCATTGAGCATGAAGGAGAAATCCTCGCCGCCCATCATCGGCGGCAGCGCGGTGTCGACGTGTTTGTCGCCGACGATCTGCTTGGCGACCGAGGCGGCAAAATCCGTCTCGCGCTCGTGGTTCACCAGCACCGGGTAATTGCGCACATACGTAAGCTTGGCCTTGGCGCCGTAGGCAGCCGCCGTTCCTTCCACCACCTGATGCAGCCGCTTCTCCAGCAGCACGCGCACGTCCTCGGCCAGGCTGCGTGCGGTGCCGCGCAGCTGCGCGGTCTGCGGAATGACGTTCTCGGTATTGCCGGCGTGGAACATGCAGATCGATACCACGCCGGATTTGAGCGGATCGACATTGCGCGAGACAATTGACTGGATGGCGTTAATGATCTGCGCGCCGACGAGAACGGTATCGATGCCGAGATGCGGGCGCGCGGCGTGGGCGCCGACGCCTTCGATGTCGATGGACACGAAATCGGTCGCCGCCATCATGGCGCCGGCGCGGATGCCGAACTGGCCGACCGGCATGCCCGGATAATTGTGCATGCCGTAAACCTCGTTGATCTTGAAGCGCGTCATCAGGCCGTCCTTGACCATGGCCTTGCCGCCGGCGCCGCCCTCCTCGGCCGGCTGGAAAATCACCACCGCCGTGCCGGCGAAGTTGCGTGTCTCGGCGAGATAGCGCGCGGCGCCGAGCAGCATGGCGGTGTGGCCGTCATGGCCGCAGGCGTGCATCTTGCCAGGCACCGTCGACCTGTACGGCAGCCCGGTTTCCTCCTCGATCGGCAGGGCATCCATGTCGGCGCGCAGGCCGATCACCTTGTCCGATTTGCCTTTGCGGCCGTGGATGACGCCGACCACCCCGGTGCGGCCGAAACCGGGTACCACCTCGTCGCAGCCGAAGGCTTTGAGCTTCTCGGCGACGATACCGGCCGTGCGCTTGACGTCATATTGCAGTTCCGGGTGCGCATGCAGATCGTGCCGCCATTCTGTGATCTCGGGCGCAAGGTCGGCGACGCGGTTGACGATCGGCATGAGAAGGCTCCTGTAAAGGGCCAGTGTAGCAAACGTCCGGGGGCGGGCGCGAGTTCAACAAAGGACGCAAAGTGCCGCTTTGGCGGGCCGTTCGGCTTGACCGGACCGGCTCCCGCCCCTACACCCTCGCCTGCGCATCGGACCAAAAAAGCCTGTCCCCGGCGCGATCGGGGATCGGATTTCAGATAAGATGATGCGCCACTGGAAAGTGACGAGCGCGTAGCTCAGCTGGTAGAGCACCTGACTTTTAATCAGGTGGTCATGGGTTCGAGTCCCATCGCGCTCACCAATATAAAGAACCGAGTGTGCCTTTTTGACCGCACCATTTTCGTGCGCACACTCGTCGGCTAATCGGGGCTTGCAATGAAATTCTTCATGCCCGCAACAGATAGCTCAGACCAAGCCGAGAAGGCCTACCAAGCCGTGAAACAATTCATGGAAACGAACATCGGTCCTGTGCTGCCGACCCGCTACTACGCAATCTACTATGAACACAATGGCACTGAGTGCCGCGCACGGGTGGGCGAGCCAGACCCCCTGACCGGGGAAATCGTCGTAGCTATGTTTCGCACAGAACGTGAAAGCGGACCGTTTCTTATCTGCACCCCAAACAGAGGCGTCATCCGTGGTGACGCCGTGCTCGCTAACGGCAATGCACGCGCAGTCCATTTCGAACTAGATTGAGTTATAGGCCCAAACAAAACCGACTTTACCTCAAGCGAGCGCTAAACTCCTAGTCTTCGGAGTTCACCCCGAACGAAACACGCAGAATTATAGTGCCATGGGCCGAATGGCAGAAACCATCGCAAGGTTCTTCCGCCTCGCATTCTGGCCGCTTTGCGCTTCGATTTTGGTCGTTCTGCTGCTGCAGCCGATCTATTTTTTATCGCTGGCCTCGCTCGGCACGCTGGCGCCGCGCGAGCGGACCGTCCAGCATCTCAGCACGGCGTTCGAGCAAGGCGTACTGGCCGATAGCGGCGCGCCGAGCCCGCTGCTGTGGAAGGGCGGCGAGCAACTCACCAAATGCATTTCGCTCGGCATCGGCCTCGATAAGGCCGAGAGCCCTTGGCAGACCGCGATCACCGGCGCCTATCCGATGGCCGGCAATACACATGCGTGCACAGGCCTGCACCACGCGGTGGCGGGCGAGCCGACCTCCTGGCAGCCCTATTTTCGCTATTGGCACGGCTATCGGGTAATCTTGGCGCCGCTGGTCGCGCTGTTTCCGTTGTGGTTTGTCAAAATCCTCAATCTGCTCATCGTCGCCGCGGCCTGCGTGGCGTTGTGCCGCGTGCTGTGCAAGCGCGGCGGCGCGGCGGCGCGGCGGTAGCCGTAATCTTCCTCATTACTTTTCTCTGCCTGAGCAACGTGTTGTTCATCTGGCGCACGTCGACGCACAGCTTGAGCCTCGCCTATATCCTTGCCGGCAGTTGCCTGTTCGCTGGCGTGCTGGACCGGAATTGGCGCGCTGGCAGCCTGATCGTCTTCGCCGCCGCGCTGGGCAGCGGCTTCAATTTCATCGATTTTCTCATCAACCCGCCGATGATGCCGATGCTGATGGCGTTCTTCGTGTTGCTGGACGGCCGCCGCGATGCAGGCCTGCTCGCGCTGGCGAGCGTGATCGCCTGGTTCGGCGGTTACGCGGAAACGTGGCTCGCCAAATGGCTGCTGGCTTATCTCGCGCTGCCACACTCTGCCGGCATCGTGTCCAATATTGTTTTAGGCGTCGAATCTCGCACCGTCGGCGCGCTCAATGGCGATTATCTTTATCCATTGGCGTCCACGCTGCGCGCTTATCTGCGGGCGCTCAGCCACGTCGGCGTCATTGTGCCCATCGTGATCGCACTTGCCCTCGCGCATTATGCCGCGACCGTGTCGCGCATCAACTGGCGGCGCGCGCTGTGGCTTTCAAGTCCGCTGCTCGTCACGCTGCTTTGGTTCGAAACACTGTCGAGCCACACCCAATGGCATCTGACCGTGAGCTCACGCAGCGCCGCCCTCGCCGTCGCGATTGCGCTGACGGCGGTGGTCCTGTCCATGCCACAGCGGCCATCGCTGCGCGACCTGTAGCGTCATTTCGCGATGATGACGGCAAAACTCAAGCGACATCGCCCAAACTGACAGCGCCGATCGCATAAACGTTTCGCATTATTGTTGGCGCGATGCGCTCATTAAATTTGTGCAGCGCCACAACAAAGCGATTTGTTGCAAAACTTTAACGTTGCGGCCACCGCAGTTTCATCAAAGGGTCGCGCCCTCGCCACGATGCCGTTCTAATACCCGACGCGCAGACACGGATTACAGGAGACCCAGACCATGCAGCTCGAGACCCATACGGCCAAGCCCGCTGGTATTTGCTCCTATGCGTCGCCGGTCCGATGCCCTCATTGCGGCGATTGGATGGTCGCCCCCGTCGTATCCGAATTTATCGAGGGCGGCGAAATCCGCCACCACTGGGAATGCGAGGCCTGCGGGGAGTTCTCCACCACCGCCATTCCGCTCACGACCCATTGAATGCCGCCGCGCCGGAATAGGTGCTAGGGTGCGGTGTTATCAGGATCAGGCTGACCGAAGCCTGATCCAAGGGGAGGAGCAACCATGACATCGACCATTCTGCGGTCCACGGTGGCCGCGATAACCTTCGTTGGCGCCCTGGCCCTTGCCACGCCATCGATGGCGGCCATGATGAATTTCAAGGCCAGCCTGAACGGCAAGAGCGAAGTGCCCGCGAATACCACCGGCGGCACCGGCACTGTCACCGCGACCTATGACACCGACAGCAAGAAGCTCACCTGGAAAGGCAGCTATAGCGGCTTGACCGGTCCGGCCACCGCCGCTCATTTCCATGGGCCCGCGTCAGCCGGCAAGAATGCCGGGGTGATGATCCCGATCAGCCCGAACGGACCTTCGTTCGAAGGCTCGGCCACGCTCAACGACGCCCAGGCCAAGGCCCTCATGGACGGCGACATGTACGTCAACGTCCACACCGCCGCCAATAAAGGCGGTGAGATCCGCGGCCAATTGACGAAATAGACCGCCGCAAGCCGCCGGCTTCGGCGGTAAACCGGAACGAACAACCCGTCGGTCGCAAGACTGGCGGGTTTTTCATTGTTCTACGGATCGCCGCTCTTGGCGACAGGCAAAGCGCCGTTTAAACCTTGGTGCCGAGACCATTCCTCACCCACGCCTGAAGGAGCGATCATGGCCCATTACGATGGTGACGCGGCGCCCATTCTTGTGGCCGGCGGCGGCATCGGCGGCCTGGTCGCGGCCTTCGCGCTGGCGCGCCAGGGTTTCCCGGTGCGCATTCTCGAGCAGGCGTCCGAATTCCGCGAGGTCGGCGCCGGCATCCAACTCGGCCCCAACGTCTTCCGCGTGCTGGACAAGATCGGGCTGAAAGAGGCTGTGCTGGGCGACTCCCACCTTCCGCCGGCGCAGGAGATGCGTGATGCGCTCAACGGCAAGCTGATCACCCGCATTCCGCTCGGTGACGAATTCATGGCGCGCTTCGGTCAGCCCTATGCCGTCACGCATCGCGCCGACATCCACGCGATCCTGCTGAACGCCTGCCTCGGCAACGACCTGATCACCATGGAAACCAGCCGGCGCGTCGACGGCTTCCAGGAACGGGGGAAAGGCGTCGTTGTCACGCTCGAAAACGGCGAAGAGGTCGAGGGCCGCGCTTTGATCGGCTGCGACGGCATGTGGTCGAGAATCCGCGAGCGGATCGTCGGCGACGATAAGCCGCGGGTGTCGGGCCATATCGCCTATCGCGCCGTGCTCAAGCGCTCCGACGTCCCGGCCGACCTGTGGCAACCGGACGTGGTGCTGTGGGCCGGTCCGCGTACCCATTTTGTGCATTACCCGCTGCGCCGCGGCGAACTCTACAATCTTGTCGCGGTGTTCCACTCCGACCGCTACGAGGAAGGCTGGGACGCGGAAGGCAGCAAGGAGCTGCTCTGGCAACACTTCAAGGGCCAGCGCCCCGAAGTGCTGCGCTTGCTCGAACGCATCGAGACATGGCGCATGTGGGTGCTGTGCGACCGCGAGCCGGTGCGGGAATGGTCGAAAGGCCGCGTCACTTTGCTCGGCGACGCGGCGCATCCGATGCTGCAATACCTCGCGCAAGGCGCCTGCATGGCGGTCGAGGACGCTGTGACGCTGGCGGAAAAAATGGCGGCTTCGCCCGATAACCTGCCGGCAGCGTTCAAGGCCTACGAGCAGCAACGCTATCTGCGCACCGGCCGCGTGCAGATCATGGCGCGCGTTTATGGCGAGTTCTACCACGCGCGCGGCGTGGCGGCCGAATTGCGCGACATGGCGCTCGGCGGCCGGACGCCGGAACAGGCCTATGACGGAATCGCGTGGCTGTACGACGGGCCTTAATCGCGCATCGGGGAAACCGTCAGGCTTCCTTTAGCTCCCTCACCTCACCCAACGTCAGCACCCGCGGCGCGCTGCCGTCGAAATAGATGAAACGTAAGCGCCGCCGGTGTGTGACCATGCGCGCCGGCAGCGGATCGTAGCGCAAGGCGCCGCCGCCGAGTTGCGGCATCAGCGCGCCGACATCGGTGACCGCGTCGCTCTCAACCCGCAGTATGACCAGCTTGGTGCCGGCCGCGTCGACCGCCTCAAAGGGAATGCGCGCCAGGCGCAGGAAACTCGCCGGGTCCTTGGCCGTGGCAAAACCTTCGACAAAAGCCATCTCCACCAGATCGAGATCCGGCTCATGAGGCTCGTGTTCGTGTGTGTGGTCGTGCGGCAGATGCGGCGTCTGCCACTGCACGGTACCGCGGATCGGCTGGGCGTGATTGTGCCCGGCGCCCGCGCCGTTGCTGTGATGATGATGATCGTGGTCGTGTCCCTGGTGCATGGTCACGCTCCGTAGTGAACGGGTTTATCGATCAGCTTCTTGTGGCTGCCGAGCTTGCCGTGCGCCACCATCGAGCCGAGCGCCTCGACCACCACGCGCACGCCCACCAGCGCCGTAATGTCGGACGTGTCGTAAGGCGGCGACACTTCAACCACCTCCAGGCCGCACAGGCCTTCGGCGGCGACCAGACCCAAGAGCTTGAGCGCCTCGCGCGGCAGAAAACCGCCCGGCTCCGGCCAGCCGGTGCCCGGCACGAAGCCGCAGTCGATCGAAGTCGACATCGAACGAGATGTAGACCGCGTCGGCGTCCTTCCAGGCGAGCTCCAGCGCGATCTCGGCGGTCTTGTCGAGGCCGATCTTCTCGATGTCGGCAATAGTGAGCACGTTGGTGTTGCGCTTGCGCGCCTCCTGCACGCCGTAGCGCGGCACCTGCCAACCGCCGATGCCGAGCTGCACCAGATTGGTCGGCTTGACGTTCGGCAGGTTGGTCGCCCAATACCACGGCGTGGTGTGCATGCGTTCGTCGAGGTCTTTCTCCTGGATGTCGATGTGGCGGTCGAAATGGATAATACCGATGCGCTTGCTCGTGCACTGCGCGATGCCGCGCACGCAGGGGAAGCCGATCGAATGGTCGCCGCCCAGCATCAGCGGTAGCGCGCCCGACGAAAAGACGTGCGCCACCCCGCGCGAGATCTGGTCGAAGCTCTTTTCCAGATTGGCGGGAATGGTGAACACGTCGCCGGCATCGCATAGCGTCATCTGCTCGCGCAGATCGACGCCGAGTTCGTAATTATAGGGCGTGTAAAGCGCCGAGATGCGCCTGATGCCTTGAGGTCCAAAACGCGTGCCGGGGCGGTAGGTGGTGCCGGAATCGAACGGGATTCCGAGCACCGCAGCGTCGTATTTCGCCACGTCGCGCACATCCTCGACATAGGGCGCCTTCAGGAACGTATTGATGCCGGCAAAATGCGGCAGTTCGCCGCGCGAAAAAGTCGGGATCGACTTGTCGGTCAGGCTGTCGGCGCCGGGCAGCCCCATGTCGAGCGCCCATTGCTGTTCCTTGCGCCATCCGGCCTCGGATAATTTCCCCTCCGCGTCGAGCGACTTCCAGCCTTGCGTGGCCATTTTGTCGAAATCGGGATGGTGGCGGCGCGCGCGCTCGGGCGCGGGAAACGGCCCAGCTTTGCGCGACACGCGCGTGAATGGATTTCGCATTGAAGATCTCCTTTTTGTCGTTGCCCGGCGATGATCGAAAGGCGCGTCTCAGAACAGGTGGCTATAGCGTGCCACTTCCCATTGGCTGACGGTCAGGTGATAGCTCTCCCACTCCATGGTCTTGTACTTGACGAACTCGTCGCGCAGTTCCTTGCCGAGCGCTTCTTCCATGAGCGGATCGGCGGCGAAGGCAGTCACCGCCTCCTGCAAGGTCTGCGGCAGAAAATCGATGCCGCGCCCGCGCCGCTCGGCGTCGGAAATGGTGTAGAGATTGTCCTCGTTCGGCTCGCCCGGATCGATCTTGTCGCGGATGCCTTCGAGCCCCGCGGCGAGCACCAGGGTGGCGGCGAGGTAGGGATTGACTGCGCCGTCGGCATTGCGCGATTCACAGCGGCCGCCGCCCATCGGCACCCGCACCGAATTGGTGCGGTTGTTCGAGCCGTAGGAATTGAACACCGGCGCCCAGGTGAAATAGCTCATGGCGCCCTGGCGCACCAAGCGCTTGTAGCTGTTGACCGTCGGAGCGAAGGCTGCGCACAGCGCGCGGCCGTGCTTCAAAATGCCGCCGATGAAATGATAGCCCGTTTCGGTCAGGCCAAGCCCGCGCGGATCGTCCTTCGGATCGCGCTTGAACACGTTGTCGCAGCCGGCAAGGTCGTACAGCGACATGTTGAAATGCGCGCCGCAACCGGTCTTGTCGGCGAAGGGCTTGGGCATCATGGTCGCCAGCAGCCCCTCCTCCTTGGCGTAGTGCTTGGTCATGTAGCGGAAGAAGATCAGGCGGTCGCACATGGTCAGCGCGTCGGCGTATTTGAAGTCGAACTCGTATTGACCGTTGGCGTCCTCGTGGTCGAACGAATAAAGATCCCAGCCGAGGTCGTTGATGCAGGTCGCGACCTTGTCCAGCCATGTGAAATTGTCGAGGAACGGCCGCAGGTCGTAGCAGGGCTTGGTCAGCTTGTCCTCGGGATTGGGCACCGACAGTGAGCCGTCGGCGTTCTGCTTGAGCACGAAGATCTCGCACTCGATGCCAAGGTTAAAACCGAAGCCGAGCTCGGCCGCCCTGGCGAGCTGGTTCTTCAAGGCAACGCGAGTATTCAGCGGATAGGGCTCGCCGCGGAACGTGTTGTCGGCCGGCATCCAGGCGAGCTTGGGCTCCCAAGGAAGTTGGATAATGTGATCGAGGTCTGGCACCGAAGCGATCTCGTCGTCGTTCGGCGCCTGCCCCAGCCCGTCGAGCGCGTAACCGGTGTAAAGCTCCGATCCATGCGCCATGTGCTCAAGATGGTCGAGCGGCACCACCTTCGCCTTCGGCACGCCGTGGATATCGACATAGGCGCCGATGCAATACTTCACGCCCTTGGCCCGCAGTTCGTCCTGCGTTTGTTTGATCTTGTCGGGTGCGTATAACATGGCTAATCGACGCTGTCGGTGACGTCGGTGAGGCGGGCGACCATTTGATAGGTGCCGGCATCTTCGTCGTCCTCCGCCTTACCTTGGTGGATGAGTTCTTCAAGCCGCGCCTTGGTGGCGAGGAACTCCGGCGAGATGAATTGTGCGGTGCCGCGCGGGTGCGCAACCGGCACCTCGATCAACTCCTGCACCTGGCCGGGATGCGCCGAGAGCACCAGGATGCGGTCGGCGAGGAAAATGGCCTCGTCGAGATCGTGGGTGATGAAGACGATGGTGATGTCGATCTTGCGCCAGATCTCCAACAGATGCGCCTGCATCTTGGCGCGCGTTTGCGCGTCGAGCGCGCCAAACGGTTCGTCCATCAAGAGAATACGCGGCTGGTTGGCGAGCGCGCGCACGATCGCCACCCGCTGCTTCATACCGCCAGACAACTGATGCGGATAGGCGTCGGCGAATTTCTCCAAGCCGATCAACTGCAGCCACTGCAAGGCCTGCTGCTCGGCTTCGTACTTGCTCTTGCCGTTCACTTCGAGGCCGAACATCACGTTCTTCTTCACGGTCAGCCAGGGAAACAGCGTGTAGCCCTGGAACACCATGCCGCGGTCCTTGCCCGGCTCGCTCACCGGCTTGCCTTCGAGCATTACGTCGCCCGAGGTGTGCTGCTCCAGCCCGGCCAAGATACGCACCAGCGTCGACTTGCCGCAGCCCGAAGGACCGACGACGCAGAGGAATTCGCGGCGGTGCGTTTCGAAGTTGATCTTGTCGAGCGCCAGCGTCGAGCCTTTGGCCGTGGTGAAGACCTTGCTGAGGTTTTCGACCTTGAGGATCACCTCGCGCAGATTCAACCGGTTGAAGCGGGCGCGCACCGCGGTCGACTGATCGAGGTAAGATGGCAGCATGGTGGGGGCGACGAATTTGTTCACGGCGGTCACGCGCTTTTGTCCAGCGTGCGGTCCCAGGGAAACAGCCGCTTGCCGAGGATCGCGAGCATGATGTCGGTGCCGAGCCCGATGATGCCGATCATCATGATCGCCGCATAGACGGTGGCGAAATGCTGGTAACGCGCCTGCTGGGTGATGAAGAAGGTGATGCCGGTCGAGGTGCCGATCAGTTCGGCGACGATGAGATAGGTCCAGGCCCAGCCGAGCAGAATGCGCTGGTCGCGGTAAAGCTCCGGCAGAATGCCGGGGATCACCACGCGCGAGAGCAATTTGAGCTTCTTGATGCCGAGCGTGAGCGCCGCTTCCACCAGCGCCACGTCGAGCTTGCGCGTGGTGTTGGCGATGATCAGCACCTGCTGGAAGAAGGTGCCGATGACGATGATGGTGATCTTCGGCCCGTCATAGATGCCGAGGATGGCGACCGCGAGCGCGCCGAACGCTGGCGCCGGAAGATAGCGGAAGAATTCGATGAACGGCTCGTTGAGCCGGGCGAAGCCGGCATAGGTGCCGCACAAGATGCCGATCGGTACGCCGAGGATCGACGAGATGACGAAGCCCCAGAAGATGACCTGGATCGAGTGCCACAGGCTCTGGTGCAGCCAGGGCCCGTCCTGGGTCGGCGGTGGCGTGACGAAGGCCGTATAGAACGCCGCCGCCACTTCATGCGGCGCCGGCAGGTAGATCGGATTGGATGGCACGCCCTTGGGCGGCGGCTTGTGATCGTCCTCCGCCTCCTTCACCGCATCGGCGAAGGCATGCCTGTCCATGTGCATGCCGGCCTGCAGATACTCCGCCGAGCCCGGATCGGTGATCAGCATTTGCGGGTGCCAGACGGCCGGGACGTAGCTCACGATGCACCAGACCACGACCGGCAGCACGAAGGACATGCAGCCGAGCGTGAGCCTGGCGCGCGGCGAAATCGGCCTCAAAACCTGAAACCAGCTTCGCATCGTGGCTACTCCCGTCCGCCCACGCAGGTTACTTGACCGCCATGGTCAGCGACGGGTCGATGTAGCTGTTGACGTCCTGCGCCTGCTTGTAGACCGCGTTGGCGACGTTGAAGTCGTCGGCGTTCTTGGTCGAACCGTAGAGCGAGTCGAGCCCCGCGCCTTTCTTGAACGTCTTCTTGCCCTCGGCCACGTCGATCAGGTGCGTGCCCTTGAGCAGCGGCAGGTATTCCTCGGGCGTCAACCCGACGCGCTTGGCCATGATCTTGACCGCGTCGGCTTGCGTCTTCGGGTCGTTGATGTAATGCACGACCTTGTCCCACACCTTGATGATCTTGGCGTAATCATCCTTGTGCGCGGCAAGACTCGCCGGACTTGCCGCCAACACGTCGTAGATCAGGCCGGGGGCTTTCGCCGAGGTGTAGAGCGGACGCGAGCCGGGCAGACCCTTCATCGCCTGGCCGGAGATCGGCTGCCACGCGCCGATGGCGTCGACCTGGCCGGAGGCCAACACCTGCGGCGTCTCGTTGGTCTTGGCGTTCACCAGCGTGACGTCCTTTTCGGTCATCTTGAGCTCTTTGAGGCCGTGCACCAGCAACAAGTGCTCGACCACACCGACCTCGATACCGACTTTCTTGCCCTTGAGATCCTTGAGGCTCTTGAGGCCCGGCTTGCCGACGATCATGTCGTTGCCGCTCGAATAGTCGGTGAGCATGATCATGATGCCCTTGCCGCCGCCGGCGCCGGTCGCCAGCGTGTCGCCGTTGGTCATCAGATTGGCGTCGATCTTGCCGGCCGCGAAGGCATCCATCGAGGCCGAATAGTCGAACCACTGGAAATTCACATCGACGCCGGCCTCCTTGAACCAGCCTTTGTCGATGGCGACCTGGAAGGCGACCCAGCCTGGCCAGTCGCTGTATCCGATCGTCAACGGCGCCGCCGAACTGGGGCTGACGCCGGTCATGGCAAACAAGGCAAGGCCGAATATCGTGCTAATGGCGCCTTTGCGAATCATCGCGAACTCCTGCGTTGCGGGTAAGCCGGCTGCCGGGCGCGCGTCTAACGAGGATGGCGCGACGTTGCGGAATGCCGGCGTTGGGTCGTGGTGCAGTCCTCTACGGTTTGGTGACCGTGGACTGGCTAAAGAACCTCGTTGCCAATCACGGCCACTGAGGTCTCCCGGGTTTTTATCCCGCCGTGCACCCGGGCCGTTCATGCTCCCGGGCGGCAGCTCTCGGACCTGCCGCCTCCGCACCGCGAAAGCCGGAACCCTAGCCGCCAACTCGTCCTGAGAGCAGCAAAGTCCGTGCCAGCGCCAGACCGCGGTTTTGCGGGCGCGTGGGCGGAGTTCCGCCTAATCGAAAGGCAGGGTGGTAATTTTCCGGGCAAAGAAAACCGGCGCGGCCGTCACGCGGTCACGCCGATGGGTGATTGCCGCGACGGTCTATTTCTTCGGAATGCCGGCCTTGACGATGACCGCGTCCCATTTGGTGATGTCGGACTTGAGCCGAGCCAACAGTTCGTCGGGCGTACTAGCGTGCGGCTCGACGCCGACTGCCTCAAACTTCGCTTTCACGTCCGACATCGCCAGCACGTCGTGCATCGCCTGCCCCATGGTGTCGATGACTTCTTTCGGCGTACCCTTGGGCGCGGCGACCGCGTTCCACGAGATCACCTCGTAGCCCTTCACGCCGGCTTCGTCGACGGTTGGCAAATTCGGCAGCAGGGCGGTGCGCTTGGGCGAGGATGTGGCGAGCAGCCGGACCTTGCCAGCGTTGACTTGCCCCTGCACCGCCGGCGGGAAATCGATCATCAACTGCACGTCGTTGCGCGAGAGCGCCACTACGATATCCGGCGAGTTCTTGTAGACAACGACTTGGAAGTTCAGTCCGGTCATCGACTTGAACAGTTCGGCGCCGAGGTTCTGCGTGCCGCCGAGCAGCACGGTGCCGACGTTGAACTTGCCAGGATTGGCCTTCGCCGCGCTTATGAAATCCTGTAGCGTCTTGAATTCGGATTTCGCGTCGACCGCGAAGACCAGATCGAAAGTGCCGACCATCGACACAGGTACTAAGTCCTTCACCGGATCGAACGGCAGTTTGTTGAAGGCGGCGACGCTGATCGCGGTGCCGTTGGTGACCAGCGCCATGGTGCAGCCGTCCGGCGGCGACGTTATCACCGCGCGTGCGGCGTTAATGCCGCCTGGGCCTGGCATATTCTCGATAATCACCTGCTGGCCGAATTTGTCGCTGAGCTTGGCCGCCATGATGCGCGAGGTGACATCGGCAACGCCGCCGGCGCCGAACGGCAGAATCAGCTTGATCGGCTTTTCGGGCCATTTCGCCTGCGCCTGGCTAAGCGGCGCCAGCGCCACGATCAAAGCCACTGGCAGCGCCAGCAGCGCGAAAAATGCTTTCCTCATTGCGATCCTCCCTGGAAATTCCGCGTTTCTTCTTGATTAGGCAAAACCATAAAGCCGGGCCGGATTGTCCACCAGCAGGCGCTGTTGTGCCAGCGGGGCTGCGGCAAATTGCGGCACCAGATCGACCAAATCGGCCTCGTCGGCCTCGTGCGTCGCGTTCGGATGCGGGAAATCGGTGCCCCACAACACGCGCATCGGCGCCGCCTCGACGATCACATGCGCGATCGGCACCGCTTCGGCGTAAGGCGGAAACGAGATGCGCTCGGCGCCGCACACCTTGATCCAGCAATTGGGCAGCTTGGCGAGATCGAGCAGCGCCTTAAGCGGCGGCTGGTCGATACCGTCTTTGCCCGGTACGCGGCCCATATGATCGACAATGAACGGCAGCGGCAACGCGCGCATCGTCGGCGACAGCGGCACGATGCTGGGCGCGTCGAGATGCAGCACGACGTGCCAGCCGCGGCCCTTGATGCGGTCGATGACGCGGTTGAACGCGGCCATGTCGGGGGCGCCGCCGAGATGCTTGACAAAATTGAAACGCGCGCCGCGCACGCCGCCGGCATGGAGTTTGTCGTAGTCGGCGTCGGTGAAGCTGTCGTCGACGATGGCGACGCCGCGATAGCGCTTCGGGTCCGACGCGATGCAGTCGAGCATCGCCCGGTTGTCGGTGCCGTGGCAACTCGCCTGCACGATCACCGCGCGCTCGATACCGAGATGGGCGTGCAGCGCGGCGAGCATCTCCTTCGGCGCGTCTTCCGGCGTGTAGCGGCGGTTCGGCGCATAGGGGAATTTGTCGCCCGGCCCGAACACGTGGCAATGCGCGTCTGTGGCGCCGGGCGGTAATTTGAACCGCGGCTTGCGGCGCTTGGCGAGAAAGGCGGGCTGTACGTTCATGGGCTGGCTTTAGCCAAGGCCGCGCATTGTGACAACCCCGAACGGACTCTCACATTGTCGCAATGTCGCCCTGCTGCCATTGCGCTTTGGTGGCCGCCTGAAACTCCGCAAAGCGGCCGCCTGCAATGGCCTCGCGCATGCCGGCCATCAGCGCCTGATAGTAGGCGAGATTGATGATGGAGAGCAGCACTTGGCCGAGGATTTCGTTCGCCTTGGTCAGATGATGCAGATAGGCGCGCGAATAAGTGCGCGCCGCCGGGTGCGCGCTTTGTTCGTCGAGCGGGCGCTTGTCGTTGGCGTGGCGCGCATTGGCGAGATTGATCGCACCGTAGCGCGTGAACGCCATGCCATGACGGCCGTTGCGGGTCGGCAGCACGCAATCGAACATGTCGATGCCGCGCGCGACCGCCCGCATCAGGTCGTCCGGCGTGCCGACGCCCATTAAGTAATGTGGAGAGTCGGTCGGCAGGATCGGCACGGTTTCCTCGACGATCTTGAGCATGACCTCTTGCGGCTCGCCCACCGCCAGGCCGCCAATGGCGTAGCCGTCGAAGCCGATGTCGATCAGCGCCTTGGCGCTCTCCGCCCGAAGGGCGAGATCGTCGCCGCCCTGCACGATGCCGAACAGCGCCCGCCCTGCCCGCACGCCTTCGAACGCCCGTTTGCTCCGCTCGGCCCAACGCAGCGACAATTGCATCGCGCGCGCGATCTCGTCGCGGTTGGCGGGCAGCTTCAGGCATTCATCGAGCTGCATGGAAATATCGGCGCCGAGCAGCGCCTGGATCTCGATGGCCCGCTCCGGGGAAAGCTCGACCATGGCGCCGTCGAGATGCGAGCGGAACGTGACGCCGTGCTCCTCGAGCCGGCGCAGCGCCGACAGCGACATCACCTGGAAGCCGCCGGAATCGGTCAGGATCGGCAGCGGCCAGTTCATGAAAGCGTGCAAGCCGCCGAGCGTGGCGATGCGTTCGGCTCCGGGGCGCAGCATCAGATGATAGGTGTTACCGAGCACGATCTCGGCCCCGGTCGCCGCCACCGCCTCGGGCATCAGCCCCTTCACTGTGCCCTGCGTGCCGACCGGCATGAAGGCCGGCGTCTGTACGCGGCCATGCGGCGTGACGATTTCGCCGCGGCGCGCCGCGCCGTCGGTTTTCAGCAAAGTGAAGGAAAACGGTTGGCTCATCGGCTCTCAGGGTAAAGCAGGCACGCATCGCCGTAAGAATAGAAGCGATAGCCGTTGTCAATCGCATGCGCGTAGGCGCGTTTCATCGTTTCCAGCCCGCTGAATGCCGCCACCAGCATGAATAAAGTTGAACGCGGCAGGTGGAAATTGGTCAGCATCAGGTCGACGGCGCGGAACTTGTAGCCGGGGGTGATGAAAATCGCGGTTTCGCCGGAAAACTCATGTATTCGCCCGTGTTCATCGGCGGCGGTTTCCAACAGCCGCAGCGCGGTCGAGCCTACGGCAATGATGCGGCCGCCTTTTTCACGTACCGCATTAAGAGCCTCACCTGTTTCACGAGAAACTGTTCCAAACTCAGCGTGCATCCGGTGTGCTTCGATGTCGTCCGTCTTTACCGGCAGGAAAGTTCCGGCGCCGACGTGCAGCGTCACTTTATGCAGTCCAATCCCGCGTTCTTGCAGGCGCGCCAGCAATTCGTCGGTGAAATGCAGGCCGGCGGTCGGCGCGGCCACCGAGCCGTCGTCATGGGCAAAAACCGTCTGATAGTCGATGCGGTCCTGCTCGTCGGGTTCCCGGCGGGAGGCGATATAGGGCGGCAACGGCATCGCCCCGCGCTCGGCAATGGCCTGATCGAGCACCGGGCCATGGAAGGAGAATGAAAGGGTTACTTCACCTTGTTCATCTTTCTGTGAAACTTGAGCGTCGAGTTCGCCGAGAAAACAAACCTTGCCCTCGGTGCCGAAGCGCAGGGTGTCGCCCACCTGCACTTTCTTCGCGCCGAGAATGAAGGCGCGCCAATGCGAACCGTCGATGCGCTTGTGCAGGGTCGCCTCGATCGAAGGCTCAGTCGTACCCCGCCCGATCCGCCGCCCGGTCAGCCGAGCGGCGATCACCTTGCTGTCGTTGACCACCAGACAGTCGCCCGGCCGCAGCAAGTCCGGCAGATCTGCAATGTTTCGGTCGTCGAATTCGGGCGCCCCGCCCGGCCGCACGACGAGCAATCGCGAGGCACCGCGCGGGCGCGCCGGACGCAACGCGATACGGTCAGCCGGCAGGTCGAAATCGAACAGATTGGTGCGCATAACCCTCAGTGCCATTGGCCGCCTGGACAGGCAACCGCAGCGCCATTTAAGGACCCAAAACCAAACCGTTTTTCGGCATTCAGGCGCCAAACCACCGAAGTTTCCAATCCAATAGCGGAAAGTAAGGGGGTATTAGCCGGTCCCGGGCCATACATGCCATAGTCAGTTGTCCAATCCCCGCCGCGTTGCGGAGGAGATACGGGTATGAGTGCGTCAACGGCAGTTCTTGCGTCGCTGGTGATCGCGTATTTCATCCACCTGACCATCCGCGCGCGGAAAGACATTCTGCGCTTTGGTCCGGCAATGGTGGCAAGCGTCGCCGTCGGTCTCGCGACCGTAATGTTCGATGCTTTAGGCCGCGGTTATGAGTTTTTTGGCGCCGTCATGGACGCCGGCGCCGCTGCGACCTTCGTCCTCGCCGCTTATGCCATATGGAGCCGGCGCCACACTTTGTGGCGACGTCCCGATGACGTGAGGTAGGCGCGAGAATTAGAAACTAGGCCCCCATCGTTGCTTTGACGATCTTGTCCGGGTCCTCGACCGGCTCGCCACGCTTGATCTTGTCGACGTTCTCCATGCCCTCGATCACGTTGCCCCAGGCGGTGTATTGGCCGTCGAGAAAACGGGCGTCGTCGAAGCAAATGAAAAACTGGCTGTCGCCCGAATTTGGGTTCTGCGCGCGCGCCATCGACACCGTGCCGCGCACATGCGGCTCCTTGTTGAACTCGGCCTTGAGCTTCTGCCCCGAACCGCCGGTACCGGTGCCCTCCGGGCAGCCGGTCTGCGCCATGAAGCCGTCGATGACGCGGTGGAACACGATGCCGTCGTAGAAGCCTTCCTTGATCAACTCCTTGATGCGGGCGACGTGGCCAGGCGCAAGATCGGGCCGCATGGCGATCACCACCGGCCCTTGCGTGGTTTCCAGCGTCAGCGTGTCTTCGGGCTTGGCCATAATGTGTACTCCGCTCGTTTGAGGTTGCGATCGTCGAAGAATTGGATGGCTAGAATGCGCCCAGCGACGGCGTTGCCGAGCGACTCGCTGAAGGGAAGGTGCGAACAGCGCACCAGCGCGGCCGCCACCGCCGCGCGGTAGGCCGACTGGTGTTGCGGCGAAATGCCGGCCGTTTCGAACAAGATATGCGGCTTGCCGAAGAGATTGCCGGCGCGCGTATAGGCGAATTGCACGGTAATGCGCATGCCCGGGAAAGCCTGATCCAGGCTCGGCGGCAGGTAGCAGCGGCGCACGGCGTCATAAATGTCCTTGAGCGTATTCAACTCATGCGTCGGTCTTACCGGCGCGGCTCTCGGCTGTACTTCGGTATTTTGCACCAACCGAAGTAGATCTACCGTTGCGACTGCCGGCCACGGACAGGCGGCGCTCACGACCGCCAATGCGGCAACGCCAAGGAGCGCGTGAGGCGGCCGCATCGCAAGGCTCTTTACTTGGCGTCAGCGGCGACCTGCATTTTCAAAATCTTGTCGGGATCGGTCACCGCGCCGTTGGCGGATTCCGGTCCCTTCTTGAGCTTGTCGACCGCCTCCATGCCGGACACCACCTGCCCGACGACCGTGTATTGGCCGTTCAGGCCGGAGTTCTCGGCAAACATGATGAAGAATTGCGAATTGGCCGAATTGGGATCCTGAGTGCGCGCCATGCCGACCACGCCCCGCTTGAACGGGACGTTGGAAAACTCCGCCTTCAGGTCGGGATATTTCGAGCCGCCGGTGCCGTTGCCGAATTGCCCGTCGCCGGTCTGCGCCATGAAGCCGGCGATGACGCGGTGGAACGGCACGTTGTTGTAGAAGCCGTCGCGCGAAAGCTGCTTGATGCGCGCGGCGTGGTTAGGCGCGATGTCGTTGCGCAACTTGATGATGACGCGGCCGTATTTGGTATCGAGCAGGATGGTGTTCTGCGGGTCGAGCCCGGCCGGCAGTTTCACCTGCGCGAAGGCGGGTGCGGCGCAGACGAGCGCGACGACGACAGCGAGAATGCGGATCATGGTAGCTCCCGGTTGGTTATTCGATGACGCATGATCTTGTCCGAAAACCCGTTCCCACTTTTCGGGATCATGCGTTGGCGCTTAACGCGCGAATTTCTTTTTCAGCCGCTCGGCCACGGCGGCCGGCACGAAGGCGGAGACGTCGCCGCCCATGCCGGCGATCTGGCGCACCAATGTGGCGGTGATCGGGCGCGCCGCGGGCGAAGCCGGCAGGAACACGCTCTGAATTGAGGGCGCCATCGCCTCGTTCATACCGGCCATCTGCATTTCATAGTTGAAATCGGTGCTATCGCGCAGGCCCCGGACCAGCACCGTGGCGCCCGCCTTGCGCGCGGCTTCCACCACCAAGCCGGAAAAGGTCACGCAATCGAGCTCGCATTTGGCCTCGCGCGCGAGCGGCCCACAGATGTCTTTCAGCATGGCCAGCCGCTCGTCGGCGGAAAACAGCGGCGCCTTGCCGGGATTGACGCCGACCGCCAGCACCAATTTATCGGCCAGCCGCACGGCGTGGCGGACCACGTCGAGATGACCGTTGGTGACGGGGTCGAAAGACCCGGCGTAAAGGGCGATCCGCAGCATAAGCGGGGTCTAACCCGACCCCCGGCCGCTCGCAAGACCGTTACCGGCAGCCCCTGAACCTTTAGTCCGCCCGCGGACTTCATCCAATGAACCTGCTGCCGCGCACCTACGACTAACTCGTAGGACGCCAAAACAGGGGGCCGTCATGCTGAAAACAACCACCGCCGTCATGGTCGCCGCGACAATCGCCGCCGCCGTCACCGTCCTGTCCGCGCCAACCACCCACGTCAACGCCAACCCGCTGCCGACCGCCTCGGCCGCGCCGATGACCGCCTGCGCGCAACGGGCCTGGCCCTATTTGCGCTGCGTCGGGACCGCGTTCGGCAACCCACATGTGCGGCTGGTGAGCACCGACCGGCTCAACTAGCCGCACGACGGCCGGCGCGTTAGGCTCCCCCGGCAGGGACATCCAAGATCCCGGAGGGAGGGCGTCATGCGCCGGTTTGTGCTGGCTGTGTTTGCGACGTTGTTGGCGGCGCCTGCTTTCGCCCAATCCTATCCGGACCACCCCATCCGCATCATCGTGCCGACGCCGGCCGGCGGCCCGGTCGACGTGATGGCGCGGCTCGTCGCCGCCGCGCTGTCGGCAAACCTCGGGCAGAACGTCGTCATTGAGAACAAGCCGGGCGCCGGCAATATCATCGGCTCCAAGATCGCGGCCGACGCGCCGCCGGACGGCTTTACGCTGATGGTGTCGGCGGCGAGCGGGCTGATCATGAGCCCGATGATCTATGCCAATGCGGGCTACGACGCGACGAGCTTTGCGCCCATCGCGCTGATTGCCGAAACGCCGCAGCTGCTGGTGATCAATGCGCAGCTGCCGTTCAAATCCGTCGCCGAGCTCGTCGCCTACGCCAAGGCCAATCCCGGCAAGCTGAATTATTCGACCGGCGGCATCGGCACGCTGCCGCATCTCGCCGCCGAGCTGTTCAAAAAAACCACCGGCACCAACACCGTGCACGTGCCCTACAAAGGCGGCGGGCCGGCGCTGACCGGCGTGGTGGCGGGCGAAGTGCAGATGACCTTCGATCCGGTCGCGACGTCGCTGCAATTGATCAAGAGCGGCAAGCTGCGCGCGCTGGCGGTCGCCGGGCCCAAGCGCGTCGCCGCGCTACCCGATGTGCCGACCATGGCGGAAAGCGGCTACCGGTCGCTGACCGTCGGCGCCTGGACCGCGCTGCTCGCGCCCAAGGGCACGCCACCGGCCGTCGTCGCCAAACTCAACGCCGCCACCAATGCCGCGCTGCATTCCGAGCCGATGATGAGCACGCTTGCCAAGCTCGGCGCCGAGCCGCGCGGCGGCACGACGCAGGACCTCGCCGATCACATGGCGGGCGAAACCAAGAAATGGAAGCCGGTCGTCGCGGCGCTCAATCTGAAGCCGAAGTGAGCGCGGCTAGCCCGGCCGGCGCGCCAGCGAGAGCCAGATGCCGCCACCGATCAGCACCGTACCGGACAACCGGCCGAGCCATTTCGCGCTCACGCGTTGCAGGAAGAAGCTGCGCCCCGCGCCGGCGACGACGCCCCACGCACAATCGGTCAGTGTCGCCATGGCGATCGCTACCGAGCACATCACCACAAGCTGATGCCCCGCCGGCAGCGCCGGATCGACGAACTGCGGCAGAAAGGCGGTAAAGAACGCGATGGTTTTCGGATTAGTGATCGCCGCCAGAAAGCCGCGGCGGAAATAGACGTGGCCGCGCGGCGGCGCCACGGTTGCGCCCTCCCCCGCGTGGCGCCATGCCTGGATGCCGAGCCAGACCAGATAGGCCGCGCCAATCCAGCGCAGATATTCGAAAATCGCCGCCGCGTACTGGATAACGATGCTTAAGCCCAGCGCAATGCCGCTGATCAGCAGCGCATTGCCGGCGGTCGAGCCGGCGACCGTGATCAGCGCCGCGCGCGTGCCGCGCGTCGCGCCGGTCGAGATCACCAAAGTGACGATCGGACCCGGCACGACAACCAGCACGAAGGTGATGAGCAGGAAGGCGGTGAAGAGCTGGGTGTTCATGGCATTCCTCGTCATTCCGGGGCGCGGCCGAAGGCCGCGAACCCGGAATCCAGAGCAACTAGCACAGGCGTGGCCCTGGATTCCGGGTTCGCTCGCTGCGCTCGCGCCCCGGAATGACGGAGACTACTCGTCCTCTTCCTCGCTCAGCCTCTCGACCGACACGACGTGCTCGTCCTCCGCGGTGTTGAGCACGATTACGCCCTGCGTCGAGCGCCCGGCGATGCGGATGCCGGCGACCGGCGTGCGGATCAGCTTGCCCTGGTCGGTGACCAGCATGACCTGGTCGCTCTCCTCGACCGGGAACGAGCCGACGATCTTGCCGGTCTTTCCCGTCAGCGACATCGCCACGATGCCTTTGCCGCCGCGCCCGGTGGTGCGGTACTCGTAAGACGAAGAGCGTTTGCCGTAGCCGCGCTCCGATAGTGTGAGCACGAATTGCTCGGCCGCCGACAATTCGACGTAGCGCTGCTCACCGAGTTCGATGCCGCCGTTGACGGCAGCTTCGGCGGCCTCCTCGACCTCCGGCGCGGATTCAAGCTCCGGTCCAGTGCCGCGGCGGATGGCGCTGGCGCGCTTGTGATAGGCGGCACGCTCCTCGGCGGTCACATCCACATGACGCAGGATGGTCAGCGAGATCACATGATCCTTGTCGGCGAGCGTGATGCCGCGCACGCCGCGCGAGGTGCGGCCGGAGAACACGCGCACCTCCGGCACCGCGAAACGGATGCACTGGCCGCCGTTGGCGGTGAGCAGCACGTCGTCCTTCTCGGTGCAAATGGCGACGTCGACGATGGCTTCGCCCTCCTCCAGCTTCATGGCGATGATGCCGGACGGCCGCACGTCGACGAAATCGGACAGCTTATTGCGCCGCACGGTGCCGCTGGTGGTGGCGAACATCACGTCGAGATCGCCCCAGGTCTTTTCATCCTCGGGCAGCGGCATGATGGTGGTGATGGTCTCGCCCGGATCGAGCGGCAGGATGTTGATCAGCGCCTTGCCGCGCGCCTGCGGCGCCGCCAGCGGCAGCCGCCAGACTTTCTCTTTGTAGACCTGGCCCTGCGAGGAGAAGAACAGCACCGGCGTATGCGTCGAGGCGACGAACAGCCGCGAGACGAAATCCTCCTCGCGCACCTGCATGCCGCCGCGGCCTTTGCCGCCGCGCCGCTGCGACCGATAGGTCGAGAGCGGCACGCGCTTGATGTAGCCGAGATGCGAGACGGTAACGACCATGTCCTCGCGCTGGATCAGGTCCTCGTCCTCGACCTCCGCCTCCTGCTCGGCGATCACCGTGCGGCGCGGCGTGGCGAATTCCGCCTTCAGTTTCGCCAATTCGTCTTTGATGATGGTCTGGATGCGGGCGCGCGAGCGGAGAATTTCGAGATAGTCGGCGATCTCGGCAGCGAGCTTGTCGAGTTCGGCCTTGATCTCGTCGCGGCCGAGCGCGGTGAGGCGCTGCAAGCGCAGATCGAGGATCGCCTTGGCCTGCTCGATCGACAGCCGCGCCGTCCCCTTGGACGACACTTTGTGGCGCGGATCGTCGATCAATTCGATCAGCGTCGCCGCCGTGGTCGCCGGCCATTCGCGCGCCATCAAGGCCTCTCGCGCTTCGTTGGCGTCCTTCGAGGCGCGGATCAGCTTGATCACCTCGTCGATATTGGCGACGGCGATAGCGAGGCCGACCAGGATATGGGCGCGGTCGCGCGCCTTGCCGAGCAGGAACTTGGTACGCCGCGATACCACCTCTTCGCGGAAGGCGACAAAGGCGACCAGAAGATCCTTCAGGTTCATCAACAGCGGGCGGCCGCCGTCCAGCGCCACCATGTTGGCGCCGAACGAGGACTGCAGCGGCGTGAAGCGGTAGAGCTGGTTGAGCACGACGTCGCGCTCGGCGTCGCGCTTGAGTTCGATCACCACGCGATAGCCGTCGCGGTCGGACTCGTCGCGCAGGTCGGCGATGCCGTCGATCTTCTTCTCGCGCACCAGTTCGGCGATGCGCTCGACCATCGAGGCCTTGTTCACCTGATAGGGAATTTCCGAGATGATGATCGCTTCGCGTTCCTTGCGGACGGTCTCGAAGCCGACCTTGCCGCGCATGATGATCGAGCCGCGGCCGGTCTGATAGGCGCTGCGAATGCCGGCCTTGCCGAGAATGATGCCGCCGGTCGGAAAATCCGGGCCCAGCACGATCGCATTGAGATCGTCGATGCTCAAAGTCGGATCGCCGATCAGCGCCACGCAGGCGTCGATCAGTTCGCCCAAATTGTGCGGCGGAATGTTGGTCGCCATGCCGACGGCGATGCCGCCGGCGCCGTTGACCAGGAGATTGGGGAAGCGTGCCGGCAGCACCACCGGCTCGTGCTCGTTGCCGTCGTAATTGGCCTGGAAGTCAACGGTGTCCTTGTCGATGTCGTCGAGCAGCGCCATCGCCGCATTGTCGAGCCGGCATTCGGTGTAGCGCATGGCCGCCGCCGGATCGCCGTCGACAGAACCGAAATTGCCCTGCCCGTCGATCAGCGGCAGGCGCATGGAAAAATCCTGCGCCATGCGCACCAGCGCGTCGTAGATCGCCTGGTCGCCGTGCGGGTGATATTTGCCCATCACGTCGCCGACCACGCGCGCCGATTTGACGTATTTCTTGTCGGGCGTGTGGCCCTGCTCGTTCATCGAGTGGAGGATACGCCGGTGCACCGGCTTCAAGCCGTCGCGCGCATCCGGCAGGGCCCGCGACACGATCACGCTCATGGCGTAATCGAGATACGAGCGCTTCATCTCCTCGGTGATCGAAACCGGGCGCGTATCGGAGGGAGGTCCGTCCCCCGATTTGGGATTTTCAGTGTCGGCCAAAGGCTGCTTCCTGGGCGTGTTCTACGAACCAATTTTTCTAACTGATTCACCCTCGCTTGGCCACCTGAAATAGAGCCCAATACCGGCTATTTTCATATTGTTTTTCAGTTACTTATAATGGGTAGCCAAAGCCGTGCGGTAGGCCGCAAAATGACCGCAAATCGCCGCGGCTCCGCTGTCCATTTGACCGGCCGGGCAGCGCCCGCTAGGCGAAGTCTATGCCGCTCGAATTTCTCATCTCCGCGCTGGTCACGCTGGTTGTCGTGGTCGATCCGCTCGGCCTGGTGCCGAGCTACCTCGCCATCACGCACGGACTGCCTGAGCGTTCGCGCCGCAACGTGGCGCTGCGCGCCTGTCTGATCGCGGCAGCAATCCTCGCCGGCAGCGCGTTGATCGGCGACTGGCTGCTGCGCACGCTGGCGATCGGCCTGCCCGCCTTTCGCATCGCCGGCGGCCTGCTGCTGTTCTCGATCGCCTCGGAAATGGTGTTCGGCCTGCGCATCGTGCGGCAATCGAAGCAGGCGGAGGAAGCGATCGAGGAGCACGTGCGCAACATCGCCGCCTTCCCCCTCGCCATTCCATTGATGGCCGGTCCCGGCGCCATCACCGCTACCGTGCTGCTCGCTGGCCGCACCGGAGGAAATCCCGTGCATTTGGGTGTACTGCTCGGCGTCATCGCCGCGGTGCTGGCGCTGTGCTTTGTCGTGTTCTTGCTCGCCGCGCGCATCGCGGCGATGCTTGGCACCACGGCCAATGTCGTGCTGTCGCGGCTGCTCGGCGTGTTGCTGGCCGCGCTGGCCGTACAATTCGTCATCGACGGCGTACGCGCCGCGCTCGCCGGGTAATCGTTCGCCTGAGGACGACCAGCCGCTCAGCAGGGAACGGGCGGCAGCGTCTTGAAGCGCACCGTGTTGGCGCCAGCCGCATTATTGCGCGGCGGCTGAAATTCGGAGCGGCGCGAAATGATATCCGGTCGTGCCGCCGGCAAAGGCAACGGCATGCGGATAGCGCGGTGCAATCTCGATCGGCAGTTCAGCGCCGAAGCCCGCACCGCCGACGACAAATGTATGAAACTCGCCGTTTTCGCCGCAGCGATCTACATGCCGCGGAAGGGCGTCGACGAAGACCCGGTCGAAGATACGGCCGCAATAATGGCCATCGAGAAAACGATCGTCGGTCGTCACCACAATAGCCTTCAGCCCGTGGCCGAACATTTCCTCGACCAAAGCGTTGCGGTCCCCTTGCCACAGCGGTAGCTCGGCCTTGAGCCCGGCCGCGGCGCAAACACGCTCCTCGAAGGCCCGATGCGCCGCAATATCGATATCGCCAAAAAGAACCGTGTCGACGCCTTGCCGAGCAAGCTCGCACAGGGCGGCGATTAGCGCTTCCTCGTAACTATGCCACGGCGCGCGCGCCGACACAGGCGTCAGCCTAACCGCGCGCGTCTGCAATGCCATCACATCGGGCGGCACGGCATGGGATCGCGAGCGCTCGCCGCTCTCGTCGAACATAGTCAGCGCAAAGCGGACGTCATGGCCGGCGTCCCGTGCACGCACCAGCGCGAGCCAGCCATCTTTACCGCCGCTCCAGGAAATTGCCGCGACCATGCGGTCTATCCTCTCCGTCGTCTCGCCTTTGGCAAGAGGACGCAGATGGCTATGCCCTTAGAACGGAATCTCGTCGTCCATGTCGGCCGACTTGCCGCCCGCCGCTGCCATCGCCGGCCTGCGCTCGCGCGCAACGCTCGGGCCGCTGGAGCCGAAGTCGTCGCCGCTATCGGCGCTCGCCCCGCCGCCGCGCGTGTCGAGCATGGTAAGCTGCGAATTGAAGCCCTGCAGCACCACTTCGGTCGAATATTTGTCGTGGCCGTCTTTGTCGGTCCATTTGCGCGTCTGCAGCGAACCTTCCAGATAAACCTTCGCGCCCTTCTTGAGATACTGCTCGGCGATCTTGCACAGGCCTTCGTTGAAGATGACGACGCGGTGCCACTCGGTCTTTTCCTTGCGCTCGCCGGTGGTCTTGTCGCGCCAGCTTTCCGAGGTCGCGACGCTGAGATTGGCGATCGGCCGCCCGTCCTGGGTGCGGCGGATTTCCGGATCCTTGCCGAGATTGCCGATCAGGATCACCTTGTTGACGCTACCTGCCATGATGCTCTCCGCGTGGCGATTGCCGGTCGCGCGGCCTCGCTCTCGAAGCCGCCGCCGCTCGCCGGTAAAGGGCCGCCCGCCGCGCGCGGCCCCGAAATTAACTTTTGCACCCTAGACCTCGGCCCCCATGCGGCAAGCTCGTTCGGCCTTAATCCACAGGGCTTCTTTAGTGGCGTCCGGGTTGCAGCGAATTATCGGGACACAATCTTGTTCTTTTTTTGTTCTAGTCGATTTTAACCATTTAGGCAACTGATTCGGCTCAATAAACGCATTTTCTGTGGCGCAAAAGTAACAGTTCGAATCATCCACAAGATATAGGGTCTGCGCAATTCCGCTGCGGCGGAAATTTTCTGGAGCCCCCTGATGAAACGTTTCATCCTCGCGGTATGCGTCTGCCTATCGACGATCGCCGTTGCAGCGCCCGTCTTAGCCGCCGATCTGTCCCGGCCTGCCTTCAAGGCAGCACCTTCTTTCGCCGCGCCGTTCAACTGGACCGGCTTTTATGTCGGCATCAACGGCGGCTACGGCTGGGGTAAGTCGAGCTGGACCAACACGGCGACCGGCGCGACCACCGGCGACTTCAATATCAGTGGCGCGCTGGCCGGCGGCACGGCCGGTTACAATCTGCAGATCGGCCAATTGGTCGTCGGCGCGGAAGGCGACATCGACGCCAGTTGGATCAAGGGCACCGACGCCACCGGCTGTTGCCAAACCAAAAACGACTGGTTCGCGACCGCGCGCGCCCGCCTCGGCTTCGCCATGGATCGTTGGATGCCCTTCGTCACCGGCGGCGCGGCCTTCGGCGACGTCAAGATGAACGCACTGGGCGCATCGCAAACGGCGACCAAGGTCGGCTGGACCGCCGGCGGCGGCCTCGAATATGCCTTCAGCGGCGCCTGGTCGGCCAAGATCGAATATCTTTATGCCGATCTCGGCAAGGCGAGCTGCGACGTGGCGACCTGCGGCACTGCCAACGACGTGACCTTCAAGACCAACATCGTGCGCGCCGGAGTGAACTACCACTTCTAAGCGGCGTCGGCGGCAAAACCTGGACGGGGCCGGCCTAAGGGCCGGCCTTTTGTTTTCGGTTATCCCCACTGTGCTGGCGCTCTGCCGCGGGGACTGGCGAAACGGCGCCGTTCTCACTACGTTCCGGGCTACGTGCCCCAGCGGCCCGCAATCCGCGGCGCCGTAAGTGGGTTCGTTTGCTTAGGTTCCGAATTAAATCCAATGGCCGACCGTCCCGAACGACCCGCCCGCCACGATCCCCGCGTGATCGCCATCCGCGGCGCGCGCGAGCACAACCTCAAGAACGTCGACGTCTCGATCCCGCGCGACGAGCTGGTGGTGTTCACCGGACTGTCGGGCTCGGGCAAGTCCTCGCTCGCCTTCGACACCATTTATGCTGAGGGCCAGCGCCGTTACGTCGAGAGCCTGTCGGCCTATGCGCGGCAATTTCTCGAGATGATGCAGAAGCCGGACGTCGACCAGATCGACGGCCTGTCGCCCGCCATCTCCATCGAGCAGAAGACCACCTCGAAGAACCCGCGCTCGACCGTCGGCACCGTCACCGAGATCTACGACTATATGCGCCTGTTGTGGGCGCGCGTCGGCGTGCCCTACTCGCCCGCGACCGGGCTTCCCATCGAGAGTCAAACAATCTCGCAGATGGTCGATCGCGTGCTGGCGCTGCCGGAAGGCACGCGCATCTACGTGCTTGCGCCGGTCGTGCGCGGCCGCAAGGGCGAATACCGCAAGGAGCTCGCCGACTTCCTGCGCAAGGGCTATCAGCGCGTCAAGATCGACGGCGCCTTCCACGAAATTCAAGATGTGAAGCCGCTCGACAAGAAGTTCACCCACGACATCGACGTGGTGGTCGACCGCCTGGTGGTGAAAGGCGACATCGGCACGCGGCTGGCGGACTCGCTGGAGCAGTGCCTCAAGCTGGCCGACGGCCTCGCCGTGGTCGAACTGGCCGACACCAAAGGCAGCGGCGCGACCGCCAATCGCGGGCGCAACGCTAATGCCGAGCGGCTGATCTTCTCCGAGAAATTCGCCTGCCCGGTGTCCAGCTTCACCATTCCGGAGATCGAGCCGCGGCTGTTCTCGTTCAACAATCCGTTCGGCGCCTGCCCGGAATGCGGCGGGCTTGGGCTGGAGCAGCACATCGACGCCGATCTGGTGATCCCCGACCGCGACGCCACGCTGAAGAAAGGCGCCATCGCGCCCTGGGCGAAATCAAGCTCGCCGTATTACATCCAGACGCTCGACGCGCTCGCGAAACATTTCCGCTTCACCCTCGACACCAAGTGGAAGGACCTGCCGAAGAAGACGCAGGACGCGATCCTGTACGGCTCGGGCGAAGACGACATCAAATTCGTCTATGACGACGGCCTGCGCGGCTACACGACGAAAAAGCCGTTCGAGGGCGTCATCACCAATCTCGAGCGCCGCTTCAAGGAGACCGAGAGCGAGTGGGCGCGCGAGGACCTGGCAAAATATTTCACCGACGTGCCCTGCGCCGCCTGTCACGGTGCGCGGCTCAAGCCCGAGGCGTTGTGCGTCAAGATTGGTGGCAAAAACATTTCGGAAGTGGCGGAATTGTCAGTGTGCCGCGCCGGCGAATGGTTCACCGAGATTCCGAAACTACTCAACGCTCAGCAGAACGAAATCGGCGTGCGCGTGCTCAAGGAGATCCGCGAGCGGCTCAAATTCCTGGTCGACGTCGGGCTCGAATACCTGACGCTGGCGCGCGCCTCCGGCACGCTGTCCGGCGGCGAAAGCCAGCGCATCCGCCTCGCCTCGCAGATCGGCAGCGGCCTCACCGGCGTGCTCTATGTGCTGGATGAGCCCTCGATCGGCCTGCACCAGCGCGACAACGCGCGCCTGTTGGAAACCCTCAAGCGCCTGCGCGACCTCGGCAACACCGTCATCGTCGTCGAACACGACGAGGACGCCATCCGCACCGCCGACTACGTGCTCGACATCGGCCCCGGCGCCGGCATCCATGGCGGCCACGTCGTCGCCGAAGGCAACGTCGACGATCTCATCGCCGCGCCGCGCTCATGGACCGGCAAGTACCTTAGCGGCGAACTCAGCGTGCCGATCCCCGAGCGCCAGCCACGCAATCCACGCCGCCAGCTGCGCATCGTCAACGCCCGCGGCAATAATCTCAAGAGCATCACCGCCGAAATCCCGCTCGGTCTGTTCACCTGCGTCACCGGCGTCTCCGGCGGCGGCAAGTCGACGCTCTTGATCGACACGCTCTACAACGCCGTGGCGCGCAAGTTGAACGGCGCCTCGCTCGCGCCCGCGCCGCACGACCGCATCGAGGGCCTCGAGCACATCGACAAGATCATCGACATCGACCAGTCGCCGATCGGCCGCACGCCGCGCTCCAACCCGGCGACCTACACGGGCGCATTCACACCCATCAGAGAATGGTTCGCGGCCCTTCCCGAATCCAAGGCGCGTGGCTACGAGCCCGGCCGTTTCTCCTTCAATGTCAAAGGCGGCCGCTGCGAGGCCTGCCAGGGCGATGGCGTCATCAAGATCGAAATGCACTTCCTGCCCGACGTCTACGTCACCTGCGACGTCTGCAAGGGGAAGAGGTATAATCGAGAAACTTTGGAGGTGCTGTTCAAGGGCAAGTCGATCGCCGACGTGCTCGACATGACGGTGGAAGAGGCGCTGGAATTCTTCAAGGCGGTGCCGCGCGTGCGCGACGTGCTGGCGCTGCTGCACCGCGTCGGCCTCGACTACATCCATGTCGGCCAGCAGGCCACCACGCTGTCCGGCGGCGAGGCGCAGCGCGTCAAGCTCGCCAAGGAGCTGAGCAAGCGCGCCACCGGCCGCACGCTCTATATCCTCGACGAGCCGACCACCGGCCTGCACTTCCACGACGTGGCGAAGCTCTTGGACGTGTTGCACGAGCTGGTGGAGACAGGCAATTCGGTGGTGGTGATCGAGCACAATCTGGAAGTGATCAAAACCGCCGACTGGATCATCGACCTCGGCCCCGAAGGTGGCGACGGCGGCGGCGAGATCGTCGCCCAAGGCACGCCGGAGGATATTGTGAAGGTGGGGCGCAGTTACACCGGGCAGTTTTTGAAGCCGGTGCTTTCGCGGCACCCTCGGCAAAAAAAATCCAATAAGAATCCGGTGGCGGCAGAATAGGCCGCGCTAAAACGCTGAAGCCAATCCCGTCCCTTTCAACCATCGCGCGATTTAGCTAACGTGGGCGACCAAACAGGGGCGCTCAATGTCTGTGCCTGCGGTCGCCGATGTCCCTCCCTCACACGGCTCCAAAGGCGGATTACTTTAACTCATTGTTGTAATAGAACTATTTACGTCTGCCTATTGACTATAGGAAATTCACGCCGAGCCGCACCCTCGCCGATCGGTAGACTGACCGGACCGACACATGATGGGTTTCTGAATGCGCGGAGGCTGAATCTCGAAGCGGAACGCGCGTTAGCAGCCCGTAGGGTGGGTTAGCGCCGAAGGCGCGTAACCCCACCGCCTGCATTGCCGTGAGTCACATGGTGAGTTACGGCGCTGGGCGCCTAACCCACCCTACAAATTCGCAGGATCGCCGCCCCCAATGCTCTCCCCCACCGACTTCCACGGCCTGCCGGCGGTCCGCCTGACCGCCGCTGACGGCGCCAGCGCGGTGATCGTGCTGCAAGGCGCGCATGTTGTGTCGTGGATTCCGGCTGGCGGGACCGAGTGGCTCTATGTCAGCCCGCGCAGCTTGTTCCGCGCAGGCGAGCCGATCCGCGGCGGCGTGCCGCTGGTGTTTCCGCAGTTCGCGACCTATGGGCCGCTGCCGCAGCATGGCTTCGCGCGCACGCAGGCCTGGCGCGTCGCCGCCGAGCGCGACGGCGGCGTCACTTTCGGCCTCGACAGCACGGCGCAGACGCGGGCGCTTTGGCCGCACGACTTCGCCGCCGAGCTGGGCGTCGACATCGGCGGCCAAAGCCTAGGCCTCGCGCTGCAGGTGCGCAACACCGGCGCGCGCGAATTCGCCTTCACCGCCGCGCTGCACACCTATCTCGGCGTTTCGGACATCGCCGCGATCCGGCTCGACGGGCTTGCCGGCGGCGCCTATGTCGACCGCGCCAACAACGACGCGTCGGGCCGCGAGACCGCCGCCTCGCTGACCGTCACGCAGGAAATCGACCGCGTCTACACCGACATCGCGCCGCCGCTGCGGCTCACCGACAGAGGCCGCGCGCTGGACATCTCGCAAAGCGGGTTCCGCGATTGCGTGATCTGGAACCCCGGCCCGCAGCGGACGGCCAAGATGCCGGACATGCCGCCCGACGGCTATCGGCGCATGTTCGCCGTCGAGGCGGCCACCGTCGCGCAGCCCGTCACGCTGGCGCCCGGCGCGGCGTGGCAAGGCGTACAGTCGCTGCGGCAACGCGACTGACGGAACCACTGCCTGCGATCAAAAAACCGCGCAGTAGCCGCCGCCCCTACTTCACCTGCGACACAAACCCTACCGTCGAGCAGCCCTGCTTCGCGCCCGTGGTGGCGCAGATCTTGAAAATATAGGCGTCCTTGCCCTTGAAGCCCTTGTCGGGCGTGTAGACGAAGCGGTTGACGCCGGTCTTCACCAGCCTGCCGTGGTCCGGCGCGTGTTCGAAGCTGATGCCGGTGAATTTGTAGCCCGGCCCCTCGGCGAAATTGTGCGTGCAGGACGAACCGGCGTCGACGATCGCGTCGACCACCACGCCGTCGTTCTTCTCCGGGTGGAAATCGAACGTCTTGTACAGGCAGCCGGCCTGCGCGGACGCGGGCAGAAGCACCAGCAGCGCGGCGGCGGTCAGCCAGCGGTTCGGCATGGGCTAGGTTCCTTTGCCCATGAACCAGACCACCGCCGACAGAATAATACCAGCGCCGCCGGAGACTGGCCCGGCGAAGTCGCACCCCTGCGGCGCCGAAAGCCGCTACTGCCCCTGCCCGGACGTGCTTGGCTGCCCGGCTGCGGCCTTGTCGTCGTTGGCTTTCGGCATGTCGGCGTTGCGGGCAACACATTCGGCAAAATAGTGGCGCTGCGCGGCCGCCGAACCAGCCGGGCCGAACACCTCGATCGGGTGCGCCTTGATCATCATGGCCCGGCAGGTCTTGGCCAGTTGCGGGGTGATGGCCGCGTGCAGCGGGGCCGCGGCGGCGAGCGGCAAGGTCAGCGCCGCGGACCAGCCGATCAGTCTGATGGCGGTGGTCATGGAAGCCTCCATTTCGCCCCGCCCCATCAACGCGCCACGGAAACTTTGGTTCGCGGCTACGGCGCGCCCCGGAATGACACTGAATTTATACCGCCTACTTTGGCAGATTTTACGCGGGAATGAGGCCCTGGGGATTCCCGAATCACGTTTGCAATGATTTATGGGTGGTCGGCTTTTTGGAGGGCTGACCATGGTGGATACGACGTCGAGGTGGGAAGATGAGCTTAGACGCTGGCTCGAGCCCTTCCTGGATCGTTTAGGTCACAAGGCTCGGCGGCGGATGTGTCCGCTTTATGTTTCGGGACTGATTGGGCCGGGCGATCGCAAGAGCGTCCAGCCAATGGCGGCGCGGCTGGCGCCGGGCGACTATGACCAATTGCATCATTTCATCGCTGATGGCGTCTGGGACGCGGCGCCGTTGGAAGCAGAATTGCTCGTTCAGGCCGACCGGCTCGTCGGCGGCAAAAATGCAGTGCTGGTCATCGACGACACATCGATGCCGAAGAAGGGCGATCGCTCGGTTGGTGTAGCTCCGCAATATGCATCAACTCTCGGCAAGACGGCCAATTGCCAAACGTTGGTGTCGCTGACGCTTGCGCGCGGTGAAGTGCCGGTAATGGTGGCGCTACGTCTCTTCATTCCCGAGAATTGGACGAGCGATCCGGCACGTCTGAAGCGTGCTGGCGTTCCAATCGAGCATCGCACGGCACGGTCCAAGCCAGAGATCGCGCTGGCTGAGATCGACCGCGTGATCGCAGCCAGTGTTCGCTTCGGTTGTGTGCTGGCGGACGCGGGATACGGATCGAGCGCGCCGTTCCGTCATGCTCTGAGCGAACGCGGCCTCTTGTGGGCAGTTGGTATGTCGCGGCGCCAGAAAGTCATCCGACCGATGTCACCATGATCTTTCCGACGGAGAAAGCCCGTAAGCCGCGCAAACACCATATCCCGGATGTGTCGCCAGTTTCTGCCGAGACGATGCTGGTCGGTGTAAAGTGGCAGCAGATCAGCTGGCGCTGGGGCACGAAAGGCCCGCTAACATGCCTCTTCGCGGCACGGCGCGTCCGCATCGCGGATGGCCAAAAACACCGCGTGTTCGATAAAGGTGTCGAGCGTATGCCTGGCGATGAAGTGTGGATTCTGGGCGAACGACGATCGAGCGGAGAGCAGAAGTACTACATCTCGAACTGCCGCTGACGTTTCGCTTAAGACGCTGGCAGCTGCCGTCAAGGCGCGGTGGATCTGTGAACAGGCGCATCAGCAATTGAAGGAAGAGCTGGGGCTCGACCATTTTGAAGGCAGGTCGTGGGCCGGATTACACCGACATGCCTTGATGACGATGGTCGCTTACGCCTTCCTTCAATCCCGCCGCCTCACCGCAGCGGGACGGAAAAAAAAGAGTCTCAGGTCCACCGCCACAACCGAGCATGCCGGCCATCAGACAAGCCATCCTCGACCTGTTCGTGCGGCCTCCACCACTACGATGCACGCACTGTGAGATGCTGCTCGCAGGCCGCCTTCAGCCAAATCTGCCAAAGTAGCTAGCGCGTCGACACCACGCCGCGGCGCAGGCCGCGCTCGCCCTCGCAGGTACACGGCGCGCCGAGCCGCGGATAAGGCACGGTCGTGCATTGGCCGCCGCCGTCGCGCGGCAGTACCTTGCAGACGTAGGGGTTGGGAATGTCCGGCGGTCCATGCGGGCCCGGCAGCGGGCGCGGTGCCGCCAAGGCGGGCGCGGCGGCCGACGCCAGCAGCACGGCCGCGGCCATGAATACTATTCGCATCATGAACGCCTTCCGAACCACCAGCCGAGCACGAGAAACACAATGCCGGCGGCGCCCGAGACGATGCCGTGTTTCATGTGCACGCGCATTACGCCGGCCTCGTGCCCGGGGAAGAAGCCCGGCAGCGTGTCCGCCGGCGTCACGAAATAAATTCCGGCGATCACGATCAGGGCGATGCCGACTAAGGTGCAGAACATTTTCATCGAGGCCGTTCCTTCCAACGAATCGAGGCGCGTGGCGCGTCAGCGCAGCAGCGTAATCCGCCCGGCGGCGGCGGCCAACCGTCTTTGACGACTGCGCGAAAATCGCTAGGCTGCGCGCGCGGGCTTCTGCGATGCGCCGGTCAGCTGCGACCGGCGGCGCCTGGCGCCCCGTCGCTTCAGGGGCAAAAATGCGCCGGCACATCATCGCCTTGTTTATCATGGCGGCTTGTCTGATGGCCGCCTCCGCGCAGGCGGCCGAATTCCGCTTCCCGAAAACGGGGCCGGACGCCTTCGTCATCAACCTGCCGACCGGCTGGACCACGCACGAGGACGACTTCAACGGCCTGCAATTGGTGTCGCCCGACCACCGCAGCCTGGTCTATCTATCGTTCGTGCGCGACGGCCAATATACCGGCAAGCCATTGCGCGACGTGGCGCTGGCGATCGGCGCGCAGCCGAGCATGAAATTTTCCAGCCGGCAGGAAGTCAGCGTCATCTCGGGCTACGGCGGGCAGACCTTCTTCGCCCAGATGACCAACGACAAAGGCACCCCGCTCGACGTCAAGATGGCGATCGTTCCGCTCACCCAGGATCTGTGGGCGACGGAAACGCAACTGATCTCGAAGAACCTGAACGCCGAGCAAAGCGCGACGTTAGCTGCGGCGGTGCGCGGCGTCGGCCTGGTGCACGGCAAATAAGATCGCGTGCTTGACTTGAAAATGAAACGCCCAAGCCGGTGGCAACCGGCTTGGGCGCTCGAGCATTCGGCGGTTGACGCCGCGGGTCAGATTTTCAGATCGGGCACGCCAAGATGTTCCAGAACCACTCGCCGTCGACGTTGATCCAGCACGGGCCGACGCCGTAGTCGTACCAACGGCCGTGCCAGCGGTGGCGGTGGTGGCCGTACCAGATGTGGCCGTTATACGTTCTGCCGACCACGAAGTTGTTGTGAACCGCCTTGTTGACGCGAACGTTGCGGTTGACGTGAACATTGCGGTTGACGTGAACGTTTTTGTTCACGTGCACGGATTTGTTGACGTGAACCTTCTTGTCGTCTTTGTCTTTTGCGTTAGCCGGGCTCGCGATTGAAAACGCGAACCCGAGCACGGCAAGCACGGATAAAACGAGCGAAATCTTCTTCAGCATATCGGCGCTCCTCTCGTGGCTAGGGCGTATTTTTGGTTGCAAGGCCCGCAGCCGAATTGCTGCCGGCTCTTGTCCCGGAACAAACCCACGATGCCGCATTATCGGCAGTGCGATGTGAATGCGCCCTGAACGAAACGACCTGGCATCTGTTCAGACATAAAGCTATTAAGCGGCTATTTTGTGCGATTAATTTCACCTTTATGCGCCGCAGCGCGACTGTTCGTTGAACAATTGCGGCGAGAAAGACTCTTACGCCGCCTTTGCCGCCAGTTCCTTGTCCTTCGCCTCCGCGCGCTGCGCCGCAGGGCGAGCCGCGATGCGCGCGGCGTAGTCGGTGAATTCCTTGCGCTGGGGGATCATCTTGAAAATCATGCCCCAGCGGATATTGGCGCCGATCACCACGTCGGCGGCGGTGAATTGCTCGCCCATCAGCCAGGGGCCCTTCGCCACGGCTTTCGCCAGCACGTTCATGGTGGTGTCGAAATCGCCGTAGCCGAGCATGGCGCGCCTCGCCTCTTCCTTGCGCGGCGCCGCGCGGTCGATCACCGCCGGCTCAAGGCAGCCGGGCCCGAAGAACAGCCATTTGAGGTAGACGCCGCGGCGCGGGGTGCCGATGGGCACGTTCAGCCTGGCTTGCGAGAATTCGTCGGCGAGATAGGTGCAGATCGCCGCCAGCTCGGTGATGATTGTATCGCCGTGCTTGAGCGCCGGCACCTTGCCCATCGGATTGATGGCGAGATAGTCCGGCTTCAGGTTGTCGCCCTGCTTCAGGCTCAGCAGCTTGAGGTCGTAAGGTTGGCCGAGTTCCTCCAGCATCCACAAGACGACGGACGAGCGCGACGGCGCGGCGTGATAGAGCGTGAGGTCTGCCATGGGACACCTTGCAAAGGGGACGGTTCCAAACAAGATTACGACTATGCCCAGATTGTGCAGGGAAAGTGACTATGTCCAATAACGTTCGCGACAATGCCGAGCGGCACCGCTTCGAACTCAACGCCGACGGTCATATGGCATTTTCGAACTACCGGCGCGACGGCACCACCCTCACCATCATGCATACCGAAGTGCCGGCGGAACTCAACGGCCGCGGTATCGGCTCGGCGCTGGCGCGCGGCCTGCTCGACATCGCCCGCGCGCAAGGACTGAAAGTGAAGCCGCTCTGCCCGTTCGTCGCCAGCTACATCGCCAAGCACCCGGAATACGTCGATTTGTTGGGTTGATATTTGCCTTCTTCCCGCCACGCCGGAAGAGCGAAGAGAGAAACGCAATCTTTACCCTTCGGTAAGACATTGGACCGGCTGCCCTTTGTCAGGAGTTGGCGTTGGATTTTTCGGTCGGCATTTCATTTTTCTTCGGCCAGCTGGGCAAGCTGTTTTTCTCGTTCGGCTCGTCGTTCTCGCTCACGTCGCTAACCGCGGCGCTGATCATCGCTACCCTGTTCCTCGTCTATCGACGCCGAAAGCGCGGCCGCCGCGTCCGCTGGCGGACGATCGCGCGCGCTGTTCCCGCGGCGCATCCTGCGCAGCCGCTCGAACGAAGCAGACATCGGCTAGCTTTTTTTCAACGTGTTCGTCTTCAGCCTGGCGTTCGGCTGGGCGGTGCTGTCATACCAGTTCATCTCGAACGGCATCATCGCGGGGCTGGTCGCGCTCGCCGGCCCGGTGCAGCCCTCGACGCTGTCGCCTTACCTCACCCGCACGATCATCACGGTTATGCTGTTCCTCGCCTACGAATTCGGCTACTGGGCCCACCACTGGCTCAGCCACAAGGTGCCGTTGCTGTGGGAATTGCACAAAGTGCACCATACCGCGGAAGTGCTCACGCCGCTCACCAATTACCGCGTCCACCCGTTCGATAGCTGGTTTTTCGCCAACGTCCTCGCGCTCTCGGCGGCGGTCGCCAACGGACTGGGCAATTACATATTCGGCACGACCGCCTATCAATACGCGCTCTCCGACATCAACATCATTTTGGTGCTGTTCGTCCATGCCTACGTCTACCTGCAGCATTCGCACATGTGGATGGCGTTCCGCGGGCTGGCCGGCCGCGTTTTTGTGTCGCCCGCGCATCATCAGGTGCACCACTCGGCCGATCCAAAACACTTCAACAAGAATTTCGGCAGCCGCCTGGCGCTGTGGGACTGGATGTTCGGCACGCTCTACGTTCCAAGTAAGGAGCGTGAGGCGCTCACCTTCGGCTTAGCCGATCATCCGGATGCGCACACGGTCAAGGGTGAACTGATCGATCCGCTGATCAATGCCGCCGGCCAAATCAGGCCGCTGTTAACGCGCCGCCGCGGCGAGCCCGCGCCGATACCGGCGACCGAACGGAAGCCGGCTTAGGCAATTTTACTTGCACCCGATGTCCGACCTAGCCCGCAATCCGGTCGAGCAGATCCGCCAGCGCCTCGGGACAGGTGATGTGCGGGTTGTGGCTTGAATCGATTGCCGTGACGCCCCAGCCGTCCCGCATGGCGCGCTCGTAGAAACGGCGGAAGCGGTCGTCGGGCGCATTCCGCGTGCAATAGATGTAGTGGCGCGGTAGCGTCAGCGCGCCGTTCTGCAATTTCAGTTTCTGCTCGAAAGTCTTTGCCGGTTGCGGCCGGCGCAATGGCGCACACCAAGCGCGGTCTTTCGGCGCCGTATCGGGCGGCACATCCACGGGCGGAATGAAGCCGTCGGGCGACGGCTTGCGTTGCACACGCGCGGAGGCCGGCAGCAGATCGAGCAGGCTATCGCCGTCGTCGGGCACGAAGGCGTCGATATAAATCAGCCGCGCGATGCGCGCCCGCGCCCGGTCGGCGACGCCGGTCGCGACCATGCCGCCATAGGAATGGCTGATCAGGTTGACCGCGGCGAGGTCCTCGAATTCGAGCACGCCTAAAATGTCCGCGATGTGGGTGTCGAGATCGATGTCGGGACGTGCCAGATGCGCGCGTTCGCCAAGCCCGGTATAGGCCGGCGTGACCAGCCGGTGTCCGCGCGCGGTCATCAGCGGATGCATCTTCTTCCAAGCCCAGCCAGCGCTCCAGGCGCCGTGCGCGACGACGAAGGGTGCCATGTCCCCGCCCCCTATTCCGCCGCGACGGCGCGCGGGCGCGTCGAATGCTTGGTCCAGTGTTCGCGCACGAAATCGATCGCGACCACGACGAGCCCCGCGGCCAGCACTTCCCATCCCGGCCTGATGCCGGCGGAAAAATCGAATGCCGCGTCAAGCACGCGCATCGGCGACACATGGAAAGCAAAGCCGATGCCGACCGCCTCGCCAATGAATGTAAGTACCGACACCGCGATGCTCAACAAAAGCAGTGTCACGGTGGACAGCTCACCGCTGCCTTGCCACCATGCGACCAGCCGGTAGGCGATCAGCCACAGAAACAGGCTGGCGGCAAAAACCGGCACGGTCACATCGGCTTTCGTTTGCTGGAAATAATGGATGAGCGCCAAGAGCGCGATGCCGTAAATGATATGGTGCAACCGCCGCCAGCGTAGGCCGCCGAGACGCTTGACCATGCCGTCGGTCGAAGTCGCAGCTAGTGTCGCCAAGCCGAGCCAGGCCGTGCCGCCGACGATGAGATACCAGCGATGGCTGACCTCGTGCGCGACCTTGGCGAGGCTGAAGCCTTGATCGGTGAAAAACAAACTCAGATGCGCGGCGATATAGCAAAATGTGCCGACGCCGAGCATGCGCCGCACGTCGATCAGATTGCCGTAGCGCGCGATGCGCCGGAACGGCGTCACCGCCAGGGTCGCGCCCAGGAGCACCAAGGCCCAGAAGCCGGCGCGATGGATCATGTCGTTGAGCGGCCGCGCGCCATGCAGGATCGTCTGGACATCGACCAGCGCCTTCGCCACCGGGAAAAACAGCAAGGCCAGCGCGCCGATGCGTAACGGCGACAAGCGACCGCGCCGGTCACGCCAAAGCTGCCAAGTAACTTTCTCAGTCGATTTCATCACTCGCGCCTACCACGGCGCTGGCTGCTCGATAAGGGCCAGCACTGCTGCCCAAAATACAGTCGATCGACTTCGAAACCTCGTCGTTATCGGTCTGCTCCGGCCGCATATCAGTCATACTGCACTGCACAATTTATCCGTTCGATATGGCCGTTTGTGTTAACATTTGCGTGCTGAAATGATTCGTCACAACCCGTCATGAGGTTGGTCGTAAGAGACCCGCCGGTTGGAACTAAACCAACTGCGGACAATTACGGGAGAAGGAGGAGCAGAAAAGAAACTTGAGTTACGCCACGCCGGGCCACTTCGAGGAGGCCACCGATGTTGCGAAACTTGGTACGCTCACTGCTGGTGCTCGCTCTGTCCGTGTTCAGCTTTGCCGCGCTCGCCCACGACGTCTGGATCAGTCGTGGCGCATACAAAAATCCAGCCGGCGAATGGTGCTGTGGCGCCGAAGACTGTGGCGTGGTTGCGCCCGGCGCCGTTAAAGCCGGCGTTGGCGGCTATTCGCTGCGGGGCCCGGTCACCTATGGCGTGGGCGTGACCGGCAATGAAGCAGACGGGCCGACGCGCCAGGAAAACGTCAACGAGGTCGTGCCCTATAGTCAGTCGTTGCCGTCGCCCGATGGCGCCTATTGGCGCTGCAAGCGGCCGGACGGGTCGCCGCGCTGTTTCTTCGCGCCGCCGTCGGGAAGCTGAATGATCGGCTAGGCGTTCGGATTGGCGCTGGCGCGCATGACTAACGCTACTATGGCTGCGGTCCCAAAGAGAATGAACGACGCACCGATACTATCGCGCCCCGCGAAGTAGACGATCGAGGCCACCATCAAGGCGGCAAAGCCGAGCGACAATGACCACAGCCCGACCCATTCGGTCGACCCGATCGCGGGCAGACGCTTCGCCCGCCGATTGTCCGCCCGGACCTTCTGAGGTTGCAAAATCGGCACGACAATAGCTCCGATAGTTTGGAGCTATATTCATCCCAATTTCCGTGCCGGCATTGATTTAGCGCAAACACGCGCCACGCCTATAGACGCGGCAACGGGCGGCCGCCGGCGGTACGCGAGGGAACTTTCACCCAGGCTTCGCCGTCGAGCACGATTTCGCCGTCCACCGCGCAGGTGCAGGAGAGCCGCGCGCGGAATTTCTCCGGCATCAACTCGGCAACCACCACACTCACTTCGACGGTGTCACCGATCTTCACCGGCGCGCGGAAATTCAACGTCTGCGAAATGTAGACCGCGCCCGGCCCCGGCAAACGCGTACCGAGCACCGCCGAGATCAGGCTCGCGGTATACAGCCCATGCGCGATGCGCGTACCGAACGGCGTCTTGGCGGCGAAGTGCTCCGACAGATGGATCGGGTTGCGGTCGCCGGTAACCTCGGCGAAACCGACGACGTCGGACGAGGCCACGGTCTTGGCGAGCCGCTCGGTCATGCCGACCGAGAGATCCTCGAAGTGTAGTGTCTGCAAGGTCAACATTGTCACGCGCCCGAAGCCTGCGGCCGGCACAACGCCCATAACAGGCCGACCAGCAGCACATTGATCAGCGCCAGCAGCGTCAATACGCCGATGGTCGCATCGGCACCACTCGTCTCGATCGCCAGCGCTCCGGCCGATGGCGCCAGCGCCTGGACGATCAGGCTGGGAAACGCCAGTTTTCCCATCAGGCGCGGAAACCGCACCGGCCCGAACAATGCCAAAGGCAGCGTGCCGCGCCCGATCCAGGAAACCCCGTAGCCGGCGCCGTAGAGCAGAATGACCAGCACCAGGGCCGGAAAATGGCCGACCAGCAGCAGCAAGCCGATCGCCATCAAGGCGCAGGAACCGATCATGGTCCAGATCGGGTAGTAGCGGGCCCCGAACAGCCGCTCGACCACGCGGGCGCCGACCTGCGCCGGGCCGAACAGCGTGCCGAGGCTGACCGCCACGGCGAAGTCCACGCCCCTCGCCTGCAGGAAGATCAACAAGTGCACTACTACGATCGAACCGATGCCAGCGGCGAGCGACAACACCAGCGCCAGCAGCGCGAAGATCAAGGTTTCGTTGGCGATACGCGCCGGCGCGTTGGACGGCGCCGGCTCGTGCGGCGCGACGGCGGCGGCCGGCTTTGGGGCGCGGCGGATCACCGTCATTTGCAACGGCAGTGCGACCACAAGATGCAGCGCCGCATAGATGAAGCAGGCAGCGCGCCAGCCGGTATGCTCGATCATGAAGGCGCTCAACGGCCAGCACACCGTACTGGCAAAACCGCCGAACAGCGTGAGATTGGTGATCGGCGTGCGAGCCTCGCTGCCGTAGAGACGGCCGAGCGCAGCGAACACTGCGTCGTAAAGCCCGGTACCCATGCCGACGCCGAGCAGCACCCAGGCGAACAAATAGACCGGTAGCACCGGCGCCAGCCCAATGCCGATCAAGCCCGCCGCATAGAACAATGAGCTCGCCAGCAGCACCGGCCGGCCCCCGTGCAGGTCGATGATGCGGCCGACCTGCGGCGAGATCAGCCCGGCGACCAGCAAGCCGATCGACGTGCCGCCGACCACCCAGCCGAGGGACCAGCCGGTCTCGGCGACGATCGGCCCGGCGAACACCGCGGGAAAATAGAACGAGGTGCCCCAGGCCAGGATCTGCGCGATGCCCAGCGCGGTGATGACGACGCGCCGGTCCGGTGGGCGCGCTTCTGCTTGCAATAACAAACGCGGGTCCTTAGCTCGCCGGCTCCATGCCCTTGGACTTGAGCACGGCGGCGGCGGCCGGCCCGGAGAGCGTCTTGATCAGTCCGGCGGCCGCGTCTTTGTTTTTCGCCGCACCGCTCATGGCCACGGCGTAGGTTGTCGTATTCTGGATTTCCTTCGGCAGCGGCCCGACCAGCGCCGCGCCTTTCACCGGCACGATCTCGCTGATCTGGTGGATGCCGAGCTCAGCCTCGCCGCTGACGATCAGATCGGCAACGTGGCCACCCTGCTTGAGTTTCGCCTTCGGCTTGATCTGGTCGGCAATGCCAAGCTTCACAAGCAGCTTGTCGATATAGATGCCGCTCGAGCCGCCGCTCGCCGGATCGATATAGGCGACCGATTTGGCCGCCAGCAGCGCTTGTTTGAATTTATCGACCGTGCCGATGTCGGGCTTGGGCGCACCCTCTTTCACCACCACGCCGATGCCGACGGTTGCGAGCTTCACCTCGCTGCCAGCAGCGAGCTTTCCGGCTTTGGTCAGTTCGTCGATGGCTGCCGGCGTGATCACCAAGAGGTCGAAGGCCTCGCCGCCTTCGATGCGCTTCTTCAATTGCCCGGTGGTGCCGTTTTCGACCGTAACCTTATGGCCGGTCTGCTTCTCGAAATCGGGCACCAAAGCGAGCACGACCTGTTTGTAGGCGCCGGCGGTCAGCACCTTGATCTCGGCCGCGTTTGCCGTCGGCGCGGCCGCGAGCGCGAGCAACCCCGCGACGGTCGCGCTGAGCAGATGGATTTTCATGGCTTTCCTCTCCGGTCGCGCACGCAATCTACACGAAGCGGCCCGGGTTGGACCCCCTGGAAGACAGGAATACCACTAGTGCAGAGCAAACGACCGAAAAGAAAGCTTGAAATGCCTCAAAAACAGCGTTCCCTTTAATAATCAGTTGCTTAAGGTATGCGATTTTCGCATTGCTGCGGCGCAACATTATTGCTTTTCATCTGCCGGAACATCTCTATTTTGCGGACAAATCAAAGCACCGGCCTTGGCCGGATTCACCAGAAAGAGCCTTGCTATGTTTGCCAATCTTGTCCGCCTGATCCGGCAGTGGAAGCGCTACAACCAGAGCTTGACCGAGTTGTCGCGCTTGGGCGATCGCGAACTTGCCGACATCGGCATCAGCCGCTCCGATATCCATCGGGTGGCTTGGAACGCCGTCCACCCCCACTAAGCGTTCCCGCATGCTGAAAAACGCCCGCGCTCGCCGCGGGCGTTTTCGTTTGCGCGCGTGGTTGCCGTACCGGGCACCGACGCTTAGGTTCGGCCGCATGACACTGAAACCCGTGCACGTCATCGGCGGCGGCCTCGCTGGTTCCGAAGCGTCCTGGCAACTCGCGCAAGCCGGCGTGCCTGTCGTGCTGCATGAAATGCGGCCGGTACGGGGAACCGCCGCACACAAGACCGACGGCTACGCCGAATTGGTTTGCTCGAACTCGTTCCGCTCCGACGACAAGGACCATAACGCTGTCGGCCTGCTGCATGCCGAAATGCGCCGGCTTAGCTCGCTGGTGATGCGCGCCGCGGACAGCCACCAGGTGCCGGCCGGCGGCGCGCTGGCGGTCGACCGCGATGGATTTTCGGCCGCCGTTTCGGCAGCGCTGGCGTCGCAGCCGTTGATCACTCTCGTGCGCGGCGAAGTCGCAGTGCCGCCGGAAGACTGGGACAGCGTCATCATCGCGACCGGCCCGCTTACTTCGCCGGACCTCGCCGCCACGATCCGCGCGCTGACCGGCGAGGACACTCTTGCCTTCTTTGACGCCATCGCGCCGATCGTGCATCGCGACAGCATCGATCTCGATCAAGCCTGGTTCCAGTCGCGCTACGACAAGGCCGGGCCCGGCGGCTCGGGCGCCGACTACATCAATTGTCCGCTGTCGCGCGCACAGTATGACGCATTCATCGACGCCCTCATCGCCGGCGACAAGACCGTGTTCCACGACTGGGAAGCTTCGACGCCTTATTTCGACGGTTGCCTGCCGATCGAGGTGATGGCGGAGCGCGGGCGCGAGACACTGCGGCACGGGCCGATGAAGCCGTTCGGGCTGACCAATCCGCGCGCTCCCGAAGTGAAGCCCTACGCGGTCGTGCAATTGCGCCAGGACAACAAGCTCGGCACGCTGTTCAACATGGTCGGCTTCCAGACCAAGCTGAAGCACGGTGAGCAGGTGCGCATCTTCCGCGGCATTCCGGGCCTGGAGAATGCCGAATTCGCCCGGCTCGGCGGCCTGCACCGCAACACCTTTCTCAATTCGCCCAAGCTCCTCGATGAAACGCTGCGGCTCAGGGCCAATCCGTGCTGGCGTTTCGCCGGTCAGATCACCGGCTGCGAGGGCTATGTCGAATCCGCCGCTATCGGGTTGATCGCCGCGCGCTTTGCCGCCGCCGACCGCCGAGGCGAAACGCCGAGCGCCCCGCCGCCGACCACGGCGCACGGCGCGCTGCTCGCCCACATCACCGACGGCCATATCGAAACCATCGATGCCGGCCCCTCCTCGTTCCAGCCGATGAACGTCAATTTTGGCCTGTTTCCGCCGATTGCCGCTCCCTTAGCGCTGGAAGGCCGCAAATTCGGCCGTGGCTCGGCCAAGAACCTGGCGCGCAAATCGGCGCTGAGCGAACGCGCGCTGGCCGATCTCGATCACTGGATCGCCGGCGACCTGCCGGCCGCCGCGGCTGAGTAATCACGCACTAAAAATCCGGCTCGGATCGCGCGCCGCCCGCCACAGCAGCCATTGCCGGCGCAAAGGCGAAATCTGCTGGGACGCGAATGGCCGATAGCCAAGCCGCTCCATGCGACGGAGCTGCGCGCCGACCAACGCCAACGGCAGAAACGCCGACACGATTTCCGCAGGCACCGATTTAAACTTTTCTTGTGCCGCGGCAAGATGCCGGCCAGCAATGACGCGCATCTCGGTCAGCGCGGCAAGCAATGGCACACCTGTGCGCTCGGCAAAAATATCGACCGGCCGGACTTGATGCCGCTCCAGGACGTCTAGCGGCACATAAAGCTGCTGGCGCGCCGCGTGGCGCGGAAGACCGCTCAGGATTTTGCCGATGGTGTAGGCGACGCTGGCATCCAGGGTAAACGTCTCCGGCGGCGCGCTGCCCGGGCCGAGAAATCCAGCCGCCATCGCGAACAGCGGCGATTGCGTTCGAATGGCGTAGAGCTCCAAATCGGCTAAAGTCGGCATCGGCTCGGCGTAGAGATCGAAGCTGTGCGCGTCGATCAATTCGAGCAGCGGCGCGGCCACGAACCCGTAGCGCGCCAGCGTTTCACGCAGCGCAGCAGCTACCGGATGCGCGGCCGCTTCGCCCGCGCGCTCGCCCGATAGCGCCTCGCGCCACCATTGCAGGCGGATTTCGCCCGGCATCGGCTCGCGCGCCAAGTCGCGCACTCGCGCGATTTCGACGTTAAATGCATAGAGCGAAAACAGCGCGTCGCGATGCTCGGCCGGCGCAAACAGCGTGGCGAGATAGCGGTCCCGGTCGGCCTCACGCACCAGCGCGGCGCAGTGCTCGAAATTGTTCATTGGATCAGTCTAGGTCATTCGACCGCGATCAGTCCCGCCCCGACGCGGCGCTTTTCACCCAGCAGAATATTGTAGGTCTGCGCCGCGGGCCCTGTGCCCAGACAATCGACCGAAATCGACAGCGCGCGAAAACGCGCCCGCAGCGGCTCGGGCAACGCGAACGGATCGCGGCCGCCACCGATGAGGAACAGGTCGATCGCCTGCGCCCTCGCAAACACCGGCGCCAGAGCCGCTTCGGTGATCTCGCTCACGGTCTTGACCGGCCAGGCCCAGATACCGTCCGGCAAGCACAGCAGCGAGCCGCGGTGCGACATGGTGGCGAAACGGAAACCGCCATTTCCATAGGCATCGATCGACACCGGATAAGGCAGATGCGGGGCGTCGACGCCGGCCGCCATCGTTAGGGCTTTTCTTTCGCCGCCTCGAACGCGCGGGTCAACGCGTCGCCACCGCGGCCTACCCCGAGATAGATCAGGATCGGCGAGGCGATAAACACCGACGTATAGGTACCGACCAGCACCACGCCGAACATCATGGTGGCGGTGAAGGAATGGATCGCCTCGCCGCCGAACAACAACAGCGACAAAAGGGCCAGCGACACGGTTACGTGCGTAATGACCGAGCGCGACAGCGTCTGGTTGACCGAAGCGTTCAGTAGATCCGGCATCGGCATCTTCTTGTAGCGCCGCAGCATCTCGCGAATTCGGTCGTAGATCACTACGGTGTCGTTGAGCGAGTAGCCAAGAATGGTCAGCAGCGCAGCGATGCTGGTGAGGTCGAAATCGATCTGCGTGACCGACATGAAGCCGATGGTGAGCACAATGTCGTGCACGTTGGCGATCATGGCGCCGAGCGCGAACTGCCACTCAAACCGGAACCAGAGGTAAATAAGGATGCAGAAGATTGCCAAGCCAAGTCCAATCACGCCATAGGACAACAGCTCGCCGGACACGCGGGGGCCGACCACCTCGACGCGGCGATAGTCGTAGGCGTCGCCCAATGCGGCGCGCGCCTTGGTCACAGCCTTCTGCTGGGCGGCGTCGCCGCCGGGCTGCTCGGCAATGCGGATCAGCACGTCGTTGGGTGCGCCGAACTGCTGCAATTGCACTTCGCCGAGGCCGAGCCCGCCCAGCGTCGCGCGCATCTTGGCGAGGTCGGCGTTGCCGGCCTTGGTCTGCACCTCGATCAGCGTGCCGCCCTTGAAGTCGATGCCGAAATTCAGCCCGTGGAAAAAATAGAGCGAGATCGCCAGGATCGACATCAAAGCGGAAATAGGAAAGCTGATGCGCCGGAAGCGCATGAAATCGAATTTGGTGTTGTCGGGGACGATGCGAAGCAGGCGCAAGGGCGTTTACCTCAAATGGGCACGCGTTGCGGGCGCCGCCAGCGCACCCAGGTGGCCACGATCAGCCGCGTCAGGGTGAAGGCGGTGAACACCGTGGTGATGATGCCGATGCCGAGCGTGACGGCAAAGCCGCGCACCGGGCCAGTGCCGATATAGAACAGCACCGCGGCGGCGATGAAGGTGGTGATGTTGGAATCGAGGATGGTGGCGAGCGCGCGGGTAAAGCCGGCGTCGATGGCGTTGATCGGCGTGCGGCCGCCGCGCACTTCCTCGCGGATGCGCTCGTAGATCAGCACGTTGGAGTCGACCGCGATGCCGACCGTGAGCACAATGCCGGCGATACCGGGCAACGTCAGCGTGGCACCGAGCATCGACAATACGCCGAAGATCATGGCGACGTTGATCGCCACCGCGATATTGGCGAACAGCCCGAACAGCCCATAGGTCGCCAGCATGAAGACGATGACCATGGCCGCACCGACGTAAGACGAAATCTTGCCCTTGGCGATCGAGTCGGCACCGAGGCCGGGGCCGACGGTGCGCTCCTCAATGATGGTGAGCGGCGCCGGCAGCGCGCCGGCGCGTAGCAGGATCGCGAGATCGTTGGCGCTCTGCACCGTGAAGCTGCCGGAAATCTGGCCGGAACCGCCGAGAATCGGCTCGCGGATCACGGGGGCGGAAATCACTTCATTGTCGAGGACGATGGCGAAGGGCTTGCCGACATTCTGCTGCGTCACTTCGGCAAACTTGCGCGCGCCGGAGGTGTTGAAGCGGAACGACACGATCGGCTCACTGGTGCGCTGGTCGAAGCCGGGCTGCGCATCGGTCAAGTCGGCGCCCGAAACCAGCACGCGCTTTTCCACGAGGTAAGTCTGGGCGGCATCCTTGCCGGTGCCGTGCAGAAGCTCGTCATCCGGCGGAATCTGCCCTTCCTGGGCCTGCTGCACCGACGCGCCGCTATCGACCATGCGGAAATCAAGCTTGGCGGTCTTGCCGAGCAATTGCTTGAGCCGGGTCGGGTCCTGCAGGCCGGGCACCTGCACCAAAACACGGTCGGTGCCCTCGCGCTGGATCAGCGGTTCCACGGTGCCGAGTTCGTTGACGCGCCGCCCGATGATCTCAATCGACTGGTCCACCGCCTGACGCACGCGCTCGACAATGGCCGGGTCGGTGTAAGTGAGCCGGATGACGTTACCGGGTTCGGTGGTCACGTCGATGTTGCGCTGGCCGGTGGCGCTGAGGATGCCGCCGAGCGGCTGCGACAGCGTGCGCAGTTTTTCCATCGCCAGGTCGGCGTTCGAGCCCTCGCGGACGTGCACCTCGGCGCTGTTGCCCTTGACGACGAGACCGGTATAGCCGATGCGCGCCTCGCGCAGCACGCGGCGCATGTCGTCGAGCAGCGACTGCAGCATCTCCTTGCGCACGGCCTTAGTGTCGACTTCGAGCAGGATGTGGGAGCCGCCCTGCAGGTCGAGGCCGAGCACGACGTGGCGCTGCGCCCATTTCGGCCAGCTCGCAACCATCTTCTCGGGTAGGAAGTTGGGAACGGCGAACAGGCAAATGAACAATGCCGTAAGAACGATCGCCGCCGCCTTCCAACGCGTGAAATAGAGCATGACGTCCCGACTTGATCCGGAAAACGAACGTTGAGACCTTGCGGCCCGGCAATCAGCCGGCCGCCGCTTCGTCCTTCACCGGTTCACCCTTGGCGCGAACGTCGGTGATCATCGACCGTACCTGGCGGATGCGCACGTCGTCCGCAATCTCGATTTCGATCTGATCGTCGTCGATCACCTTGGTGACCTTGCCGACCAGCCCGCCATTGGTGATGACGGTGTCGCCCCGTCGGACGTTCTTGACCAATTCCGCGTGCTGCTTCACCCGCTTTTGCTGCGGACGCAGGATCAGGAAGTACATGATGACGAAGATCAGCGCGAACGGCAGCAGCGACATCACCATGTTGCCGCTATCGCCGCCTGCCCCGCCGAACAGCGATCCTTGCGCGAACGCGGTCGAAATGAACATCGAAGCTTCCCTTGCTTGGTTTTCAGGGGTACGCCGGGCGCGCATTTCCGGCCCGGCATCAATCGTAATTTCGCGCGGACTATAGCGACCGCCGCTCCAATTGCAACGCCGCAAGACCCCTTAAAACCGGCCATTTTTGGCCGTTTTCGCGTCTCCCCGCTTGCAGGGGCAACGCCGCCCCGCTAAGAGCAGCACAATTTCCGAAAGTACCTTCCATGGCCAAATCGAAGTCCGAATCGCCGGCAAAGGTTAAAGCCAAGACATCCGCCGCTGGCCGGCCGGCGGACGGTGCCGCCATCCTTGCGCGCATCGCCGACGCGCTGGAGCGGCTCGCGCCGCAACGTACGTCCGCGCCCGACCTTACCGTCACCGACGCCTTCGTCTGGCATCCGGACGGGCGCCGGCTCGCACCGGTCAAACGCGTCAACCGCGTCGAGATGTCGCTGCTCAAGGGCATCGACCGCGTGCGCGACGTGCTGGTCGAGAACACCGAACGTTTCGCCAAGGGCCTGCCGGCCAACAACGCGCTTTTGTGGGGCGCGCGCGGCATGGGCAAATCGTCGCTGGTGAAGGCGTCGCATGCTGGCGTCAACATTGCGCTGGCTCGCCAAGGCAAGAGCGCCCCGCTCAAGCTCATCGAAATCCACCGCGAGGACATCGAAAGCCTGCCCGACTTGATGGGCATTATTCGCGGCTCGAGCTATCGTTTCATCGTGTTCTGCGACGACCTGTCGTTCGCCGCCGAGGACACCACCTACAAATCGCTCAAGGCGCTCTTGGAAGGCGGCATCGAGGGCCGGCCGGATAATGTGATCTTCTACGCCACCTCGAACCGCCGCCATCTGATGTCGCGCGACATGATGGAAAACGAACGCTCGACCGCGATCAATCCAGGCGAGACGGTGGAAGAGAAAGTCTCGCTCTCCGATCGCTTCGGTCTGTGGCTCGGCTTCCACCGCTGCAGCCAGGACGAATATCTCGCGATGGTCGATGGCTATATCGCGCACTACAAGATTCCGGCGCACGGCGAAGCGTTGCATCATGACGCGCTGGAATGGTCGACCACGCGCGGCTCGCGCTCCGGCCGCGTCGCCTGGCAGTTCGTGCAGGATCTGGCCGGACGCTTAGGCGTCGCGCTGAAGGATTAGTCCAAAACGTCAATGCCCGGCGCGAGGCCGGGCACCACGCAGAATTCGGTTTGGATATTACGCCCCGCCGAGATACTTGGTCGGATCGACCGGGGTCGAGCCCTTGCGGATCTCGAAGTGCAGCTGCGGCGAGGTTACGTTGCCGGTCTGCCCGGCGTGCGCGATCACCTGCCCGCGCTTGATGGTGTCGCCGCGCTTGACCAGCAGTTCGCTTGCATTGGCGTAGGCCGACACGAAACCGTTGGCGTGGCGGATCAGCACCAGATTGCCGTAGCCCTTCAGCTCATTGCCGGCATAAGCGACGACGCCGTCATCGGCCGCCTTGATCGGCGTGCCTTCCGGCACTGCCAGATTGATGCCGTCGTTCTGCCCGCCGTTTGGGCGCGGGCCGAAAGCGGCGATAATGCGGCCCTTCACCGGCCAGCGGAAGCTTGGCATGGCGCCGACCGCTTCCGCGCTCTTGGTCACGAGTTCCGTGCTGGTGCGGGTCTCGGGAGTCGCGATGCGTGCATTTTCGACCGGTGCGCTGGCCACTTTCGTGGCCGGAACCGTGCGCGGCTGCGCCACGCGCGGCGCGGGCGTCGACGGCTGGCGCTCGGCGATGCGACGGCTGCCCGGAATCTTCAGGTGATCGCCGATGCTGACCTTGGCATAAGGCTGGATGTTGTTGGCGCGCGCCAAAGCCACGAGCGTAACACCGTGCTTGCGCGCGATGCCGATCAGGCTCTCGCCCGGAGCGACGACATGCTCGCTTTCGGCGACCCGCGGCGTCACCGCCGCCTGCGGCGCCGGCGCGAGGGCTACGCCGGCCGTGACGTAGCGCGGAATAACGACGCGCTGGCCCGGCCGAAGCACGGCGCCGTCGTGGAAGCCGTTGGTCTCCTTGATGGCGGATGCCGGCACGCCATATTTGCGCGCGATGGTCTCAATCGTTTCGCCGCGAGCGACCGTCACCGGCGAGCCGCCGTCCCAAGTCCAGTGTCCGGTCGGCGGCGGCGCCGGTGCGCGAGGGGCGACCACTGATCCGGTGTATTCGGGCGTCGCTGGCCGGTAAGCGCCGAGGCCTTGGGCGCCCGTGGCATAGCCCGTTGCGGCAACTGTCGCGGGGCGGCTCGGCGCCGGCAGCGGTTGCGCGTCAACGCGCGACACCGGTCGCGTCGCGATCGAGCCGGTGGTGTCTTGCTGTACGGCCGAACGATTGCTGTCGAAAGGGTTGGAATCGAAGCGCGCGGAGTTCGAACAACCGGCGGCGGCGATGCCCAAAAGAGCGGGGACCGCCACTCTCAGCCAGACACGCGAGCGAGACGGCACGTTAGAGCGGTGCATGTGGTTACTCACTCATACGCAACATTGGTAGACTTCGAAATAAAGCAGCCGCGAGTAAATAAGGTTTTAAGAATTAGCGGATCGTTACACGCGGCTTCGCGCGCAAATATTAATGTCACAGTGAGCGCGCGCCAGATTGGGACAACATCGCGCGCAAGGGAACAAATGTCAGAGTTCCTGCGCTTGTCCCGGCAACAGCGGCACGAAACGCACCGCAATTAAGCTTTCGCGGACGATCCCCGTTTGCGATTTGGTAAGCTTGATAATGTGTTGCGATCCGCCATGCGGCCCGACCGGCAAAATCATAACGCCATCATCCGCCAGCTGATCGAGCAAAGTCTGCGGCACGTCCTCGGCGGCGGCGGTAACGATGATGCGGTCGTACGGCGCCTTGGCGGGCACCCCGGCAAAGCCGTCGCCGGTAACGACCTCGACATTGTCGTAGCCGAGCTCGGCGAGCCGCGCCCTCGCCTGCTCGGCAAGTGTGCGGTAGCGCTCAATGCTCACCACCTCGCGCGCCAGACGCGAGAGCACCGCGGCCTGGTAGCCCGAGCCGGTTCCCACCTCCAGCACGCGATGATGCGGCCTTAGCGCCAGCTGCTCGGTCATGTAGGCCACCACATAAGGCTGGCTGATGGTTTGCCCGCATTCGATCGGCAGCGCCTGGTCGGCATAGGCGCGTTCGGCGAAGTCCGGTTCGACGAACTGCCCGCGCGGCACCTCATCCATGGCGCGGAGCACTGCCTGGTCGCTGATGCCACGCCGGCGCAGCGTCAACAGGAATTCCATGCGGTTTTCGTCTTGCCCGTAATAGGGTCCAGTCGCCACGGCTCACCCCTTGCCCTTGCGCGAATTTAGCACGTTTGCCGGCAATTCATGTAAGCTTCCCGGCCGAGGCGCGGGTCTTTCAATGGAACCCGGCGCCGCGCATAGGCGTTGTGGATCGGGACATGGCGATGAACGAAGCCTCGAGAGCGATGACGCGCCTTCTTGTCGTCGAGGATGAGTATCTGATCCGCATGCTGCTGGAGGACATGCTGGCCGACCTCGGCTACGACGTGGCCGCGGCGGTCGGCACCATGGCCGAGGCACGTGAGGAGGCGGCTACCGGCGAATTCACAGCCGCTATTCTCGACGTCAATGTCGACGGCCAGGAGATCTTTCCGGTCGCGGAAATTCTGGCCAGACGCGGCCTGCCCTTCGTGTTCGTCACCGGCTACGGCGAGCATGGCCTGCCCGAACCCTATCGTGGCCATCCGGCGCTGCAGAAGCCGTTCGAAGCCAAGCAGCTGGAAACCGCGCTCGCGGGATTGCTCGCCCGCGCCTCCTAACCGAAAATACCCGCCAGCTTGGTCATGAACGGCTCGTCGGTGAGATCGAGCCGCAACGGTGTGATGGCGATGCGCTTCTCGTTGAGCGCGTAAAGATCGCTGCCTGCCGCCGCCCCGGCAATGCCGCCGCGGCCGAACGCGATCCAGTAATAGGGATTGCCGCGCCCGTCGTGGCGCGCGTCGATACGCAACAGTTCCTGGTCGCGTTTGCCCTGGGTGACGACCGCGACGCCGGCGACCTCTTCCGGCGGACAATCGGGAAAATTCACGTTGACCAGCACGTCGCGCGGCATGCCGGTCTTGAGCACGCGGCGGATCAGATCGGGCGCGAATTTGATCGCGGTCTCCCAATGCGGCATGCGCTTGGTGCTGGCGGCGTAGGCCTGCGACAGCGCGAACGACTTGATGCCGAGCACGGTGCCCTCCATGGCGCCGGCGACCGTGCCCGAATAAGTGACGTCCTCGGCGGCGTTGCGGCCGCGATTGACCCCGGACAGCACAAGGTCCGGCATCTCCTTCATAAGGTGACGCGCGCCCATGATCACGCAATCGGTCGGCGTGCCCTTGACCGCAAAATGCTTGTCGGCTACTTCGCGCAGACGCAGCGGATCGTTGAGCGACAGCGAATGCGACACGCCGGACTGGTCGCTTTCCGGCGCGACGATCCACACTTCGTCGGACAATTCGCGCGCGATTTTCTCGCAGGCTTCGAGGCCCGGCGCATGGATGCCGTCGTCATTGGTGATGAGGATACGCATTACTCGCTCGGCACCCCAGCGCGTTCGCCTCCCCCTTGGGAGGGGCTAGGGGTGGGGGTCGATGTTGGCAACGCAGGAGCGTTCCGCAACCACCCCCCTCCCCAACCCTCCCCCACAAGGGGGGAGGGAGAAGAAAATGCGGAGTATGATGCCAACACCATCACGCGCCTTTCTCGATCTTCGCCGCCCCGCCCATATAGGGATTGAGCGCGTCGGGCACCGCGATGGCGCCGTTCTCGTCCTGGTAATTCTCCATCACCGCGATCAGCGCGCGGCCGACGGCGACGCCGGAACCGTTGAGCGTGTGGACGAAGCCTTTCACTTTGCCGTCCTTGCCTTTGTAGCGGGCCTTCATGCGCTGCGCCTGGAACTCGCCGCAGTTCGAGCAGGAGGAAATCTCGCGATACATGTTCTGGCCCGGCAGCCAAACCTCAATGTCGTAGGTCTTCTGCGAGGCGAAGCCCATATCGCCGGTGCAGAGCGTGACCACGCGGTAGTGCAGGTCGAGTTTCTTCAGCACCTCCTCGGCGCAGGCCAGCATGCGCTCGTGCTCTTCCTTGGATTTCTCCGGCGTGGTGATCGAGACCAGTTCGACCTTGGTAAACTGGTGCTGGCGGATCATGCCGCGCGTGTCCTTGCCGGCGGCGCCCGCTTCGGCGCGGAAGCACGGCGTGCAGGCGGTCAGCCGCATCGGCAGCTTGTCTTCGTCGACGATCGACTCGCGCACCAGATTGGTGAGCGGCACTTCCGCGGTCGGGATGAGCCAAAAACGATCAGCCGATTTACGAAGGACCTCGCCCCTTATGCGATCGAGGTCGGCTTCGTGACCGTGCTGCATTTCTCCAGCCTCTTTCGCGCGAGGCGTGAAAAACTCGTCACGGTATTTATTCATGAATTGATCGACAAAATCCTTGTACGTAATTTCGTGCGTTGCCTGAAATTGATCTTCCGCGAACTTCGGCAATTGCGCCGTGCCAAACATCACCTCATCGCGCACCAGGAGCGGCGGGCTGACCTCCGTATACCCATGCTTCTCGCTTGTATGCGTGTCGAGAAATAGTTGCCCGAGCGCGCGCTCCATGCGCGCGAGCCCTTTCTGCAGCACCACAAAGCGTGCGCCGGAGAGTTTAGCCGCCAATTCGAAATCCATCATGCCCAGCGCTTCGCCCAATTCGAAATGTTGCCTGGGCTTGAACGCATAGTCGCGTTTCTTGCCGACCACGTGATGTTCGACATTGCCGCTCGCGTCCAGGCCGTCCGGCACATCGTCGGCCGGCAAATTGGGAATTTGAGCCAATTCTTTGTCGAGCTCGCCGCCGAGCTTCTTCTGCTCGGCCTCCAGCGCCGGCAGAGAGACTTTGAGGCCGTTCACCTCGGCCATCAGCTTTTCCGCCGCGGCCTCGTCCTTTTTCTTCTTCGCCTCGCCGACCTCCTTCGAGGCCACATTGCGGCGCGCCTGCAACTGCTCGAATTTAGTGATCGCCGCCCGCCGCTTCTCGTCGAGCGCGAGCAGCTTGCCCGACAGCAGCTCAAGCCCGCGCCGTTTCAAGCCGCGGTCGAAGGTGTCCGGATGCTCGCGAATCCATTTGATGTCGTACATGGCGGCTTCTTAGTCGGAATCGGGGGGATGCGGAAGCTGGCGGAAGGCAAAACCTCCGTCATTCCGGGACGTGAGCGAAGCGAGCGGACCCGGAATCCATACTCCGCAGCGCTGGGGTCATGGATTCCGGGTTCGCGGCCTTCCGGCCGCGCCCCGGAATGACAGGTAAACTACTCCGCCGGCTTGGCGGTAGCCGATGCCGCCTCGGCCGCGGCCTTGGCGGCTTCCTCGGCCTTGGCCTTCTTTTCCACGATGCGCACCGACCAGATCGAACCCTCGAACAGCAGCATCAAGGGTACCGCGAGCGACATCTGGCTGAGCACGTCGGGCGGCGTCAGCACGGCGGCGACGATGAAGGCGCCGACGATGAAATAGCGGCGCTTGGACTTGAGCTGCTCTGAAGTGATCAGCCCGATGCGGCCGAGCAGCGTCAGGATCACCGGCAGCTGGAACGCGACGCCGAAGGCGAGCACCAGCGTCATCATGAGCGACAGATATTCGCCGACCTTGGGCATCAGCGTGATGGTCGCGTCGTGCGCATCGCCCGGCTGCTGCATGTGCAGCGAGAAGCGCACCAGCATCGGAAACACCAGGAAATAGACCACCAGCGCGCCCAGCGTGAAGAAGATCGGCGTCGCGATCAGGTAAGGCAGAAAGGCCTTGCGTTCGTTACGGTAAAGCCCGGGCGCGACGAACATGTAGAGCTGCGCCGCCACCACCGGAAACGACAGGAAGGCGGCGCCGAACATCGCGAGTTTCAGTTGCGTGATGAAATATTCGAGCAGCGCGGTGTAGATGAATTTGGAATTTTCCGGCCCCGCCACCCACACGAACGGCCACACCAGGACATTGTAGATGTCCTTGGCGAACACAAAGCAGAGCCCGAACATCACGCCGAAGGCGAACAGCGCCTTGATCAGGCGCGAACGCAACTCGATCAGATGGTCGAGCAAGGGCGCTTTGCTCGCCTCGATCTCGGCTTCGTCCTGCTCGCTCATGCCCCGCTCCCGGCTTTCTGGGCGGGTGGAGTTGCGGCGGCGGCGATTTCGTCGGAGGTGACGGCAACCGGCGGCTCCGGCGGCGGCACCTCGACCTCCGGCAGCGCCGGGCTCGCGTCCGGCAGAGCGGCCAGCGTTGCGGCGCCCTCGGTGGTCGCTTCGGAAACCGCCTCGGCGGGCGGCGTTTCTTCGAAGGTGCGCTCGACGTCTTTCTGCATATCGCCGATCGGATCGATCTGGCCGATCTCGCTCACCGAACTCGAAATATCGTCGGCGTGCTTCTTGAGGTCGGCGAATTCGGCCTCGCGCAGCGCTTCGTTGAACTGGCCCTGGAATTCATTGGCCATGCGGCGGACTTTGCCCATCCACTGGCCGAGCGTGCGCAGAACGGTCGGCAGCTCCTTGGGCCCGATCGCGATCAGCGCGACGATGCCGATGACGACGAGCTCGCCCCAACCAAAATTGAACATGGATAGGTCAACTCCAGCGCATGATCCCGAAAGGCACGTCCGCGACTAGATCGGGGATGGGAATCGGTTTCCGGACCAGATCATGCGCAAGCAAAACTGCTGCCGCCCGTTCCCACTCTACGCCGCCGTGGCGACGACTAAGAGCGCGCGCGCTCAGTTTCCGTCTTCGGCGCTGCGGTGCCGGCCTCGATGCTCTTGGCCGGCTCGGGCTTGGCCTGCACCGTGTCGTCTTCCGACATGCCCTTCTTGAACGCCTTGATGCCCTGAGCGAAGTCGCCCATCAGGTTGGACAGCTTTCCGCGGCCGCCGAACAGAAGCATCACCACGACGATGACGATCATCCAGTGCCAGATACTTAAAGAACCCATTGGCTAACCCTCCGCGGCGGCGACTTTCGTTTCGGTGCCGTGTCCCGCCTGTGATTTGACCTGAAACTAGGCTTCGCAGACGGCAAAAACAAGGACTTCAGGCCTTTGTAATGTGGCCTTCATGTCGCAGCGGCGGCGATATTTGCCTTGGATTCCGAGTGGTTAGCGCTCGCGCGCGGGCGGTGGCGCTAACCCTAAGTCGAGATCGCCCGGGTCCAGCGGTTCCTCGTCGTCGCGCAGCGTGCTGTCGTCGGACGGCATCGGCACCGCAAAGCCGGACGGCATAGTGCCTTCCAAGAGGCCCGCACCTTTGAGCTCCTCGAGGCCGGGCAGATCGCCCACCTCCTCCAGCCCGAAATGGGTGAGGAACTGCTCGGTGGTGCCGTAGGTGATCGGCCGGCCCGGCGCCTTGCGCCGCCCGCGCGGGCGGATCCAGCCGGTGCGCAGCAACACGTCGAGCGTACCGGCGGCCGTCACCACGCCGCGGATTTCCTCGATCTCGGCGCGCGTCACCGGCTGATGGTAGGCGATGATGGCCAGCGTCTCGATCGCCGCACGCGACAGCTTGCGCGTCTCCACGGTTTCCTTGGTGAGCAGCCAGGCGAGATCGTCGGCGGTGCGGAACATCCACTTCCTGCCGACGCGCACGAGGCTGACGCCGCGCGTGGCGTATTCGGCCTTGAGCGTAGCCAGCGCCTCTTTCACGTTCACGCCGTCCGGCAGCCGGCGCGACAGCGTCGCCTCGTCGAGCGGTTGGCCGGCGGCGAACAGCAAGGCTTCGAGCAGCCGCAGCTCCTCCGGCCGCGCGGCCGGTTCGACCGGCGGCGACGCAGCGACCGGCTCCGCGGCCGGTGCATCGTTGTTTTGGACAATAACGAGCTTCTTGGCCACGCTCGGCATCGACTCCGTCTCCTTATGCGTTTTCTTGCGCGTCATGCGTCGCAGCACTTCCGTTCATGCCAACCCGCTTGCGCATGTAGATCGGCGCGAACAACTCTTTCTGGTGAATCTCGGCGTGACCTTCGCGCACCATCTCAAGCGCGGACGCGAAAGATGACGCAATCACGGTCGCGGCGAGCCCGGGCTCGACCACGTAGGAAATTAGGAACGAGTCGATGCGCGACCAGTCGGTCGACATGCCGATCATCCGCTCGAGCGCCGCGCGCGCCTCGGCCAGCGACCATACCGTGCGCTTCTTGAAGCGCACGCGCGACAGCACGCTTTTCGCGCGTTGCGTGGCATAGGCGCTGAGCAGGTCGTACAGCGTCGCCGTCCATTCCGATTGCTTGACCTCGTCGATCGGCTCAGGCGCACCGCGCGCGAAAACGTCGCGGTTGAGCTGCGGCCGTCCCATCAGGCGGCTCGCCACGTCGCGGAACGCCTCCAGCCGGCGCAAGCGATGCGCCAGTGCCAGCGCCATGTCCTCCGCGCTCGGCCCCTCGCCGGTGGCCTGTTCCGGCAGCAGCAGGCGCGATTTGAGGTACGCGAGCCAGGCCGCCATCACCAGATAATCGGCGGCCAGTTCGAGCCGCACCCGCCGCGCCGCTTCGATAAAACTGAGATACTGGTCGGCCAACGCCAGGATCGAGATCTTCGCCAGATCGACTTTCTGCGTCCGCGCCAGCGCCAGCAAAAGATCGAGCGGGCCCTCGAAACCCTCCACGTCCACGATCATCGCCGGCTCGGTGGTGCCGCGATCGGTCTCCAGCGTGGTGTCAAAGTCTTCAGGCGTCATGAACCAGTCTTCCGTTGCGCCGACGGCTGCTCGCTGGCCACCATCTGCGTGAAAATCTTGCGCGCGGCATCCACATCGAACGTTTCCGGCGCCTTGCGTTGCGCCAGCGCCGTCTCGGCGCGTTCGCCCGCTTCGCCGGTGAGCGTCGGCGCCACGCCCGCAACCGCGGCCATCTCGCCGAGGTCGCCGTTGCAGTGGAGCACAACGTCGCAGCCGGCAGCAAATGCGGCGCGGCTGCGTTCCTCGATCGTGCCGGACAGCGCCTTCATCGAGACGTCGTCGCTCATCAGCAGGCCTCGGAACCCAATAAACCCGCGAATCACTTCGCGCACCATTGTGACCGAAGTGGTGGCCGGCGCATCGGGGTCGATGGCGGAAAACACAACATGTGCGGTCATGCCGAGCGGCAGACCGGCGAGCGGCTGGAACGCCGCGAAATCGGTGGCTTCCAGGGTCGCCCAATCGGTATCGACCACCGGCAGCTTGAGGTGGCTGTCGGCGGTGGCGCGGCCGTGGCCCGGCAGGTGCTTAAGCACCGGCAGGACGCCGCCCGCCTGCAAGCCCTCCGCGATCGCGCCGGCGATGGCAGCAACCTTGTCTGGTTCGGAGCCATAGGCGCGGTCGCCGATCACCGGGTCGGCGCCGGGTGTCAGAACATCGGCCAGAGGCAGGCAGTCGACATCGATGCCAAGAACACCGAGGTCTGCCGCGATTAAGTGACCTCCGAGCCTGGCAACCGAAAGACCTCGCGAAACATCTTGATCGTACAGCGTCCCGTACCGCGCGCCGGGCGGATAGGCGGGCCATTGGGGCGGGCCGAGCCGCTGGACGCGGCCGCCTTCCTGGTCCACCAGGACGGGCGCCTCACAGCCCAAAATGTCTCTAAATGATCTTGTAAATTCAGATACTTGCTGTGCCGTATTCACGTTTCGCTTGAAGATTATAAGGCCCCAAGGCTGGGCCTCGCGGAGAAACGCGCGCTCATTGGCCGTGATCGTGAGCCCGCTCAGACCGGTGATGAATGCGCGCGCCGCCATCGGCGCGGATTAGCCCGTGCCCACGTTATGTTCAAGCAAAGGCAGGCTAATTCCGTTGGATAAGGCACTGTCCGCCGGCCGCCTTGAGGCCGCTGCACAATTCGCCCGCCTCGTTAGCATTGGCGAAGGGGCCCACCATGGCGCGGTAGAAGGTGCCCTTGGCGCCGAGATCAACTTTGTGGATCAAGGCTTGCCGGCCGCCCAGCTGTTTGGGGAACTTGGCTTGCAGGCTGCGGAAGGCGGCCTGGGCCTCGGCCTCGCTCCGCTGCGACGATACCTGCACGGCATAACCGCCGCCCGAATGGGTGGTCGCGGCCGCAGGCGGAGCCACCGCGGCGGTGCGCATGGGGGTCCGCTCGGGCGCTGCGTTCGGGTTCAGCGATAGCGGCGCATTGCGAGATACCGCCGCGGTCGTGTGTTGCGCGGGCGGAGCGGGTTGCGCTTCCGCCGGACGCGGCGGCAGCGGCGGTGGCTGACTAGCGGCAGGCGGCGGATTGCTGGCCGCCCGCGGTGGCGCCTGTCTGGCCGGAGCCAGAGGCGGCATCGGTGGCGGGGGAGCCGATGCCGTTGCCATCGGCTGGTTGGCGCCCGTGCCAGGCTGATCCGGGTGGATAGCGATGGTGTGGACTTTTTTCGGCTCGGTCGAGAGGACCCCGCTGCCGGGCGCCGGCTGCGGCGCGACGCCGCCTTGTGGCAGCGGTATCGCATCAATGGACGGGCTGGTTTTGATCTCGGCCGATTTTATGTCGACCGGTTTTTCTTCGCGCGACACGAGTTTCTCGTCCTGGGCATGCTCGGCGACCCGATCGTAGATCAACTTGCTGGGCGTTTTGCTCGCGGCCGCCGGCACAATCTTGCTCGGCGCCGTATCGGCCTTGATGACGGGGGGCGGGCCAGAAGACCGCGAACCGCCGAAGATCGCGCGATAACCGAAGGCGCCGGCGGTCCCGATCACCGCCAAGGCAAAGACGGCGGCGATGGCCATGATGCCCATGCGCCTTTTCGGCGGATGGCCATCCTCGTAGTAGCCATCTTCCTCGGTCCCAAACTGCGCATTGCCCGGGTGATACGCGGGCGGATCGAAGCCGCCGTGTTCGTCCGCGGCATGGCCGCCCGCCTCGCTCTCGGCCGCATAGTGATCGCCAGCAACGAAAGGCTGGCGCGCGCGGCTGGGGGGAAGCGGAGGCGGCGCATAAGCCGACGGCTGCAGCGCCGCTGGATGCGGGGCCGGCGCATTCGGCGCATCGAAATAGTCGGCAGGCCCGAAACTCGGCGGCGCGGCGGCGCGGCGCGCGTTCTGCCGATCGAATTCGGCGAACGGATCGGTCTGTCCGATCAGGCGGGCAAGTTCGGCGAGCGGGTCGCTGCCGGTAGGAGATACGGTGGACGGCGTGCCACGCGCCGGCGCTTCACTCGAACGATACAATCGCTGCTTCTGGTCGTCTGCCATTCGGTCCCCGGTCGTCCCCTCGCCCGCTGGCTCAATCTCCCGGCCGACTTGCGCCGCATCCGGCCCGACAAAATTTAGCGCATTTCATCAGGTGCTTCGACCCCGAGTAATGCCAGACCGGAGGCCAGCACGGTGACGATGCCCTGAACCAAAGCGAGCCGTGCCACGGTGGTTTCTGGATCATTCTGGATAATGAAGCGTAAATGAGGCAAGTCATTTCCGCGCGTCCATTGTGCGTGAAATTCACTTGCAAGTTCATATAGATAGAATGCAACCCGATGCGGCTCATGGGCCTGCGCCGCGGCTTCGACGAGACGCGGGAAAAGCGCGATCCGCTTGAGGATCGACAGTTCGCCGGAATCGGTCAGCCGATCGAGCGGCGCATCTTTGAGCCACTGCGCGCGATCATTGGCCGCAGCCGGCAAGTCAGGCATTTCCGCGCGCGCATTACGGATCACCGATTGGCCGCGGGCATGGCCGTATTGCACATAGAACACCGGGTTCTCGCGCGTCTTCTCGATCACCTTGGCGAGGTCGAAATCGAGCACGGCGTCGTTCTTGCGGTAGAGCATGTCGAAGCGCACCGCGTCCTTGCCCACTTCCTCGACCACCTCTCGCAGGGTGACAAACTCGCCCGCCCGCTTCGACATTTTCACCGGCTCGCCGGCGCGCAACAGCCGCACGAGCTGCACCAGCTTCACATCGAGTTCGGCTTGGCCATCGCTGACCGCCTTCACCGCAGCCTGCATCCGTTTGACATAGCCGCCGTGATCGGCGCCCCAGACGTCGATCAGTTTGCGGAAGCCGCGGTCGAACTTGGATTTGTGATAGGCGATGTCGGTGGCGAAATAAGTGTAGCTGCCGTCCGACTTCAACAGCGGCCGGTCGACGTCGTCGCCAAATTCGGTGGAACGGAATAGCGTCTGCTCGCGATCCTCCCAATCCTCGAGATTGCCGCTCTTGGGCGGCGGCAGGCGGCCCTCATAGACCAGGCCGCGCGGCCGCAGGTCCTTGATCGTCTCGGCGACGACGTCCTTCGCTTTCTCGGCTTCGGGCGCGGCGGCCGCGAGCGCGGGGAAAAACAAATCGCCATCTTCCCCTTCGATCAGCGAACGCTCGGAAAAAAACACATCCGGCACGACTTTGAGGCGCATCAGATCGTTACGGATATCGGCCATCATCGCGTGAATGGCGCGGTCGCGCACGATCGGCATCCATTCGGCTTCCGGCATGGTGGTGAGATTGAAGCCATGGTCGGCAGCAAGCTCGCCGCCGACTTCGCGCAAGTAGTCGCCGGGATAAAGGCCTTCGGGGATGGCGCCGATGTCCTCGCCCAGCGCCTCGCGGTAACGCAGGTACACCGAGCGCGCCAAGACATCGACCTGCGCGCCGGCATCGTTGATGTAATACTCGCGCGTGACGGTATAGCCGGCGAAGGCGAGCAGATTGGCGAGCGCGTCGCCGAACACCGCGCCGCGGCAGTGCCCGATATGCATCGGCCCGGTCGGATTGGCCGAGACGTATTCGACATTGACCTTCTCGCCCTTACCCGTGTCGCTGCGACCGTAATCCTTCCCCGCCGCCAGCGCGACGCGCAGCTCTTCGCCCCAGACATGCGGCTTGAGCGTGAGGTTGATGAAGCCTGGCCCGGCGACATCCACCTTGGCGACGAGATCGTCAGCGCGTAGGGCTTGCGCGATCTTATCCGCCAGATCGCGCGGCTTCTGGCCGGCATCCTTAGCGAGCGCCATGGCGGCATTGGTCGCCATATCGCCATGGCTCGGATCGCGCGGCGGCTCGACCACGATGCGGGAGAGGTCTGTGTTGGTCGCGAGCGGCGCGGTCGCGGCGCGCACGCGGGCGAGTATGGTGGCGAAGAGGTGTTGGGCCTGACCCGCGGCAGCGGGTTTGGGCATGGCCATGGGCGTAGACTTGGGGCTGCTCGCAGGCTTAGGCGCTGCTTTGGCCTTCGGCTTGGAAGTGGCCTTTGGCCTGATCTTACGCGCTGCCTTCTTGGACTTACGTGAAGTTTTCACCTTCACCTTGGCGCGAGCCCTGGCGTTGGGCTTGGCCTTGGGTTTGGCCTTCGCCTTGGTTTTGCGCTTGCGCTTGGATTTGGTCGGAGATGCCATGGTGGCGCTGCGGGTAATGGAAATCGCGAGTTAAGTCAAAGTACCGAATGATTGCGCCGTATCGCTAAACTACCGTCGCGCCGCTATCGACCGACATTATTTGCCCGGTGGTGATCGCGGACTCGTCGGAGGCCAGATACACCGCCATGTCGGCGATGTGGCTTGGCAGGCCGAGGCCGAGCAGATTGGTCGAGGCAAGCTTCGAAATATCCTTGGAGCCCTCCATCAGTTTCTTGACCCGCTCCGACAGCACGACGCCGGGCGCAATCGCGTTCACCCGAATTTTCTGCGGTGCATATTCAACCGCCATCGAACGAGTGAGCGCGGCAATCGCGCCTTTGGCCGCGGTGTAGCAGTCGCGCCCCGGCAGCGCCTTGAGGGCAACGATCGACGACATGTTGATGATCGAGCCGCCGCCCGCCTTGACGATGTGCGGGATGCCGAGCTTCGAGCACAGGAAGGTGCCGAATAAATCGAGCTTGATGGCGCGCCAGAATTCTTCCTCCGGCGCTTCGGTCACCGGGCCATCCGCCGGCGTCGCGCCGCCGGCATTGTTGTGCAGAATATCGAGCCGGCCGAAGCGCTTGATGGTCTCGGCGAAAGCCGCCTCGACGTTTGCGCGGTCGGAGACGTCGCAGCGCACGAAATGCGCGTCGCCACCCGTATTGCCGCCGCGCGCGCGGGCCGACTGGGCGGCGGCCTCGCCGGTCTTCGCATCGATCTCGGCAATGACGACCTTGGCGCCCTCCTCGGCAAAACGCTCCGCAGTGGCGCGGCCGATGCCGGCGCCTCCGCCCGTGATAAACGCTACTTTCCCAGCCAACCGCGCCATGCACGGTAATGATAGCACGCGCATGCGGGCGCGCCACCTCAGCGCAATTCCGGCGTCGCCTTGAAATACCTGGCGTGCTCGATGAGCGCATAGCGGTCGGTCATGCCGGCGATGTAATCGGCGATGCGGCGCGCGCGGGCGCCCTCGTCGGCGGCGTCGATCCCTTCTGCCCATTCCGCCGGCAGGTCGGCGGGCGTCTCGACATAATGCGCGAACAGGTCGCGCACGACGTTTTCGGCGTCGCCCATCACGCGCATGACGCGGTCATGCCGGTACATGCGTGGATAAAGAAACCCCTTGATAGCCGCGTCGGCTTTTTGCATCGCCGGCGAAAACGCCACCAACGGCCCCACCGCGAGGCGCAACTCGGCCAAGCTTGGCTTGTGCGTCGCCGCGCGCCGCTCCGTTTCGGCGATGACATCCTCGATCATGCGGGTGATCAGGCGGCGCACCGTCTCGTGCACGCGGCGCGCCGGCTCGAGGCCGGGCCATTGCCGGTCGATTTCGCGCACGATGTCGCCGACGATGCCGACCGCGGCGATGTCGTCGAGCGTGAACAAATCGGCGCGCAAGCCGTCGTCGATATCGTGCGCGTCATAGGCGATGTCGTCGGACAGCGCGGCGACCTGCGCCTCGGCGTAAGGCTGCGACCACAGCTCCAGGTCCTGAATTTTCAAGTAGGCGAGGATCGCCACCGGCACGCCGCACTCGCGATAGCGCGCGACCGGCTGGCCGGCGCGGTCGGTGAGCGGGCCGTTGTGTTTGACCAGGCCTTCCAGGGTTTCCCAGGTCAGATTGAGGCCGTCAAAGGTGGCGTAGCGCCGTTCCAGCTCGGTGACGATGCGCAGCGCCTGCGCGTTGTGGTCGAAGCCGCCGAAGCGGGAAAGCGCCTCGTCGAGCGCGCGTTCGCCGGCATGGCCAAACGGCGGATGGCCGAGATCGTGCGCCAACGCCAGCCCCTCGGCGAGGTCCTCGTCGAGCCCGAGCGCGCGCGCCAGCGAGCGGGCGATCTGGGCGACTTCCAGGGTGTGGGTGAGTCTCGTTCGGTAGTGGTCGCCCTCGTGATAGACGAACACTTGCGTCTTATGCGCCAGCCGGCGAAAGGCGCTGGAATGGATGATGCGGTCGCAATCGCGCCGGAAGGCGTTGCGGGTTGGGCTTGGCGGTTCGGCATAGCGCCGGCCCCGGCTTTTGGCCGGATCGGCGGCATAAACGGCCCGCTCGCGCCCGGTGTCGATCGCCATTGGCTCATTGACCTCGCGGTTGGCCGCACTTAACTATTCGGAAGGCCGTCTGCCAATAGGATAGCGGTTAGATGAGCGAAAGCGTCACAGTCAGCGAACGGGCGGCACGGCGGATCGGCGAGATCCTCAAGAGCGAGCCGGAAGGCTCGATGCTGCGCGTCTCCGTCGAAGGCGGCGGCTGCTCCGGCTTCCAGTACAAATTCGGCGTCGAACGCGCCAGGGCCGACGACGACATCGTCATCGCGCGCGCGGGCGCCGTGGTGTTGATCGACCCGGTGTCGGTGAATTATATGGCGGGCTCCGAGATCGACTTCGTCGACGACCTGATCGGCGCCTCGTTCAAGGTGAAAAACCCGAAGGCCACCGCCTCCTGCGGCTGCGGCACGAGCTTCGCGCTATAAGCTAATTACGCGGCGGTTCGGAGTTCGCAGATACGCGCGCCAGAGCGCGCGTATCTGAAGGACCGTTGATCAGCTCAAGCTCGCGCCCGCCGGCTGCCGCGTCGTGACATCGATGCGGTTGTAGAGGTTGTTGGTCGCGATCCACAAGATCAGGGCCGCCAGAGCCTGGGTGTCGTAGTGCTTGGCCGCCGCGTTCCACACCTCGTCCGGCACCGGATCGTCGCGATCGGAAAGCCGTGTCATCGCTTCGGCCAGGGCCAGCGCGGCCCGCTCAGCATCGTTGAAACACGGCGCCTCGCGCCACGCCGCCGCCATGAACAGTCGCTCGTCGGTCTCCCCCGCCTTCTTCGCCTCCTTGACGCCGTAGTCGACGCAGAAGCCGCAGCCGTTGATCTGGCTGGCGCGAAGATGCACCAGGCCGAGCGTGTGGGGCGGCACGCCGCCTTTTTGTACGACGCCATACAGGCCCTGGAGGGGCTTCATGGCGTCAGGCAATACCATTGCGGGGTTCTTCATGCGCGGTTCCATTGCGGATTCTCCTTCTCTTGAATTTCGATCCCGCGCCGAGTTTCTTGTCACATCGGGCAGGTTTCGTTCGTTATTGCTATGACGGAACGACACCGGAGAATGTGACCGATGGTCGAAAAAAATTGGCTGGCCAGCGAATTCGAAGGCAACCGCAAGCATTTAAGGGCGGTGGCCTATCGTATGCTTGGTTCGGCCACGGAAGCCGACGATGCCGTGCAGGAGGCCTGGCTGCGCTTGAGTCGTTCGGACCGGGCGCGATCGACAATCTCGGCGGCTGGCTGACGACCGTCGTGGCGCGCATCTGTCTCGACATGTTACGCGCGCGCAAAGCGCGGCGCGAAGCGCCGATGGGCCCACAGGTGCCGGAGCCGATTGCGGACGACGATACGACAGAACAGGAAGCGATGCTGGGGGATTTAATCGGGCTGGCTGTGCTCGTGGTCCTCGACAGGCTGACGCCGCCCGAACGCGTCGCCTTCGTGCTGCACGACATGTTCGATCTGCCGTTCGAAGAGATCGCCCCAATCGTCGGCCGTTCGCCCGCGGCGGCCCGCCAGCTTGCCAGCCGCGCACGGCGGCGCGTGCAGGGCGCACAGCCTGACGGCGAGCCTGATACCGCGCGCCAACGCGAAATCGTCGATGCCTTCCTCGCCGCCTCGAAGAGCGGCGATCTCATGGGCCTGCTCAGCGTCCTCGATCCGGATGTCGTCTTGCGCGCCGATGCCGCCGCCGTGCACATGGGCGGACAGCCGGAGCTTCGCGGCGCCGATGCGGTCGCCGGCGCCTTCAAAGGACGCGCCCAGGCGGCAAAACCCGCACTCATCGACGGCGCTCTAGGATTGACTGTCGCCTTTCACGGCCAATTGCGCATCGTGCTGCGGCTGACATTTGCCGCCGACAAGATCGCCGGCATCGACGCATTCGCCGATCCGGAGCGGCTCAAGCAACTCGCGATAACGCCCCTGAACGCGTGACGGCTACTCCGCCGCGACCGCGGGCGGCGCTTCGGCCACTTCTTCCAGCTGCGGCTCAAGCCGGCGCTTGATCATGCGGTCGATGCGGTCGAGATAGACGTAGATCACCGGCGTGATGTAGAGCGTCAGCAACTGCGACAGGCAAAGCCCGCCGACCACCGCCACGCCCAGCGGCTGACGCAATTCCGCGCCGGCGCCGGTGCCAAGCGCGATCGGCAGCGAGCCGAAAATGGCGGCGAAAGTCGTCATCATGATCGGACGGAAGCGCAAGGTCGCGGCCTCGCGGATGGCGACCTCGGCGGACAGGCCGACGCGGCGGCGCTCGATCGCGAAGTCGATCATCATGATGGCGTTCTTCTTCACGATGCCCACCAGCATCACGATGCCGATCATGGCGATCACCGACAGGTCCATTTTGAACAGCATCAAGGTCAGGATCGCGCCGATGCCGGCCGACGGCAGGCCGGAGATGATGGTGATCGGATGGATGAAACTCTCATACAAAATGCCAAGCACGACGTAGGCGGCGAAGATCGCAGCAAGGATCAGGATGCCCTGCCCGCGCAGTGAATCCTGGAACACCTGCGCTGTGCCCTGGAAGCCGGTGGTGATTGAAGCCGGCAGCCGCTCCTCGCGCTCGAGATTCTGGATCGCATCGACAGCCTGACCGAGTGAAGAGTTCGGTGCCAGATTGAACGAGATGGTCACCGAAGGCTGCTGGCCCTGATGGTTGACCTGCAAGGGACCGACCGACGGCACAAAACGCGTGACCGCCGACAGCGGTACCACGGTGCCGTTGGTGGTCTTCACGTACATGTTGTCGAGGTTGTTCCGGCTCTGCTGGAATTCCGGCTTGGTCTCCAGGATGACCTCGTAGTCATTCGCCGGCGTATAGATGGTGGCGACCTGGCGCGAGCCGAACCCGTCGTAGAGCGTCTGGCGTACCTGGTCGACGCTGACGCCATAGACCGCGGATTTCTCGCGGTCGACCTCGATCGTGACCTGCGGATTCTTGATGTAGAGATCGGTAGTGACGTCGCGCAGCGCGTCGAGCTTGGACATCTTGTCGCGCATCTCCGGCGCCACGCGATAGAGCGCGTCGGTGTCGTTGGATTGCAGCGTATACTGATACTGGCTCTTCTGTAGCTTGCCGCCGAGATTGATGTTCTGGATCGGCTGGAAAAAGATTTCGATGCCCGCAACGATGTTCACGTTCTTGCGCAGCCGCGCCATCACGGTCTGCAGCTTGCCGCGCTCGTCCTGTGGCTTGAGCGCGACCAGCATGCGGCCGCTATTCGGCAACGTATTGGGGCCGCCGGCGCCAACCGTCGAGTTGACGTAGGCCACAGCCGGGTCCTTGCGCACCAGATCCGCGATCTGCCGCTGCAGCTTGATCATCGCCGGGAACGCGATATCGGTATTGGCCTCGGTAATGCCGATGACGTAGCCGGTGTCTTCGGTCGGGAAGAAGCCCTTCGGCACCACGATATAGAGCAAGATCGTGCCGGCGATAGTGGACAGCGTCACCACTAGCATGATCGACTTGTAGCGCAGCACCCAGTCGAGCGACCACCGGTAGAAACTCGCCATGCGCTCGAACAGCGCCTCGAACCAGCGCAGCACGAAGTTCTGCTTCTCCTCGCCGTGATGGCCCTTGAGCACGCGGGCGCACAGCATCGGCGTGAGCGTCAGCGACACGAAGCCCGAGGTGATGATCGCGACCGCGATGGTCACGGCGAACTCGCGGAACACGCGGCCGACCATGCCACCCATCAAGAGCACCGGGATGAACACCGCGATCAGCGAGAAGGTGATCGACACGATGGTGAAGCCGATCTCGCGCGAGCCCTTCAGCGCCGCCTCGAACGGGCGCATGCCGCCCTCGATGTGGCGCACGATGTTCTCCAGCATGACGATGGCGTCGTCGACCACGAAGCCGACCGACAGTGTGAGCGCCAAGAGCGTCATGTTGTTGATGGAGAAGCCGAAAGCATACATCGCCGCGCAGGTGCCGATCAACGACACCGGCACCGCCAGCGCCGGGATGATGGTCGCCGACACTTTGCGCAGGAACAGGAAGATCACCAGGATCACCAGCGAAATCGCGATCGCCAGCGTCCACTGCACGTCGGTGACCGCGGCGCGGATCGAGATCGAGCGGTCGAACAGCGGCTGCATCTGAATCGAGGGCGGGACCTGCGCGCGCAGTCCCGGCAAGGCGTCGCGCACCTCGTCCACCACCGCGACAGTATTGGCGTCGGGCTGGCGCTGGATCGCCAGCACGATGGCGCGCGCATCGTTGAACCAGGTCGCGATCTTGTCGTTCTCGACGCTGTCGATGACATTGGCGATCTGATTGAGCTTGACCGGCGCGCCGTTGCGATAGGCCACCACGACGTCGCGGTAGTCGGCGGCTCGGCGCATAGCGCCGGTGGCGAGCAGCGTTACCGTTTGCTGCTGGCCCTGGAGCGTGCCGACCGGCGCATTGGAATTGGCGTTGGCGACGACAGTGCGGACGTCTTCGAGCGAGATGTTGCGCGCAGCCGCCGCCACCGGGTCGACCTGCACATGCACCGCGAATTTCTGCGCGCCGTAGACCAGCACCTGGGCGATGCCCGACATCTGCGAAATGTTCGGCGCCAGCACGGTCTCGGCGTAATCGTCGACCGTCGACAGCGGCAGCGTGTCGGAACGCAGGCTCACGTAGAGCACCGGGAAGTCGCCCGGATTGACCTTGCGGAAGCTCGGCGGCGTGGTCATTTCGATCGGCAGGTTCTTGGCCGCCACCGACAGCGCAGTCTGCACGTCGAGTGCGGCGCCATCGATGTTGCGGCCGAGATCGAACTGGATGGTGATCTGCGTCAGGCCGAGCGACGACGACGAATTCATCGACGAGACGCCAGCGATGGTCGATAATTGCTGCTCAATCGGCGAGGCCACCGAAGCGGCCATGGTTTCCGGGCTCGCACCGGGCAGCTGCGCGGTAATCTGAATGGTCGGAAAGTCGACCGCCGGCAGCGCCGCCACCGGCAAAAGCCGATAGGCGAAGGCGCCGAACACGATCAACGACGCCGTCAGCAGCGTCGTCAGCACCGGGCGGCGAATGCAGGTTTCCGAAATATTCATAGATCAGCCGCCGGCGACTTTGGCTTTGCGTGTGCTGACGGGTGTGCCGTTCGACAGCTGCATTTGACCGTCGGTGACCACGATTTCGCCGCCGTTGAGCCCGCTGCCGATCACCGACTGATCGCCGACCGTGCGCTCCACCTTCACCGGTTGCACCTTGGCCAGCTCGTCGTTGATGACGAAAACAAAGTTGCCGGTCTGGCTGACCTGTACCGCGGTCGAGGGCACCACCACCGCCTGCGGCTCGACCCGCAAGGTCAATTCCGTGGTGACCAAAGTGCCTGGCCACAACAGCTCGTCCTTGTTCGGCATAGTGGCGCGGATGATCACCATGCCAGTCGCCGGATCGACGGTGTTCTCGATCATCGTCACCTGGCCGTTGGCCCGTTTCTTATCGCCCGGAACGATCGCATCGATGGTAGCGGTTTTCGCCGCCAGCGCCTCGCGGATCGCGGGCAGCACGTTTTGCGACACCGTAAAGCTGACATAGACTGGCGCCATCTGGTTGATGGTCGCCATCGGCGCGGTGTCCGCCTGCCTCACAAAATTGCCGACCTTGACTACCGCCGCGCTGATGCGGCCGTCGATCGGCGCGGTGATTGTGCAATAATCGAGTTGGACCTTCAGGTTATCCAAAAGTCCTGTGTCGGCTTTGATGGCGGCGCGAAAAACGTCGACTTGGGTCTGGGCGTTCTCGAGATTAACCACAGGCGTCGCACTCCGGGCGACCAGGTCGGTATAACGCCGCACATCGCGTTCGGCTCCCTCGAGCTGCGCCTTGTCGCGCGCAATGGCGCCCTCGGTCTGCGCGATCTGCGCCTCAATGGCGCGGCCGTCGAGCGTAAACAGCAGGTCGCCCTTTTTCACCTCAGCGCCATCGCGGAAATGCACGGCGGTGATTGTCGTATCGACGCGCGCCTTGATGGCGACGCTGGCGATCGGTGTGACGTTGCCCAGGGATTCGATCCGCACTGGCATCGGCTTGCGGTCGACCGTCGCCACCTCGACCGGCACCACTCGCGCCTGCGAGCGCGCTGCCGCGCCGTCGCTGGTCCAAAATCCACGGATAAGCAATACAACGCCAATTAGGGCGAGCGCCGCCACCCCAAATAGCCATTTTCGCTTCGTCATCTCTGATTTGTCGGCCTGGGCTGTTGTGGGCCCTGTCCAGGCGCTCCCTAATTCCGTGGAATCTAGCGTCTTGTACCCGTCTGGGACCGCGTTAGCGGCTTACCTAGCATATAAACGTATCTCAGTGCATATCCCTGCGGCTTTCTCAGGTAAACCCGCCAGGATAGGCGTTATTCATACCATTCGGACCTTAACGTCATGAGAATCGCCACCTGGAACGTCAATTCGGTCCGCCAGCGGCTAGACAACCTGCTGGCCTGGCTGAAGGAACGGCAGCCCGACATCGTCTGCCTGCAGGAAATCAAATGCGTCGACGAAGCCTTCCCGCGCGAGGCAGTCGAAGGCCTTGGCTACAATGTCGCCGTGCATGGCCAGAAAGCCTTCAACGGCGTGGCTTTGCTTTCCAGGCTGCCATTCGACGAGGTCGCGCCCGGGTTGATCGGCGACGACGGCGACGTGCAGGCCCGCTTCCTCGAGGCGCTGGTGTCGACCAAGACCGGCGCGCTGCGCGTGGTCAGTCTGTATCTGCCCAATGGCAACCCGCCCGATACAGATAAATATCCTTATAAACTCAAATGGATGGATCGGCTTATTACATTTTCACGTGAACGGCTGAAGCTGGAAGAGCCATTCGTCCTAGCGGGCGACTACAACGTCATCCCGACCGTGGCCGACGCGCGCAATCCGGCCGCCTGGACCAAGGACGCACTGTTTCTGCCGCAGACGCGCGAGAAGTTTCGCGCGTTGACCAATCTCGGCCTCACCGATGCGATCCGTTCGGTCAGCGACGCCGGCGACCTTTACACCTTCTGGGATTATCAGGCTGGCGCCTGGGCCAAGGATGACGGCATCCGCATCGATCACCTGCTGCTGTCGCCGCAGGCAGCCGACCGGCTCCTCGACGCCGGCATCGACCGTCACGTGCGCTCCTGGGACAAACCGTCCGACCACGTGCCGGTCTATGTCGATCTCGATATCGAGGGGCGCTAGCGCGCGATCCCGGAAAGTGGCAACCGGTTTTCGGAAAAGATCACGCGCAAACAAAATGCGCGCCAAACGCCGGCTATTCGCGCCGCGTTTCCAGCCAACGTTTGAGATAGACCAGCGCCAGCGCGCGTTCGTCTTCGGTCGCCTGGCGGAAGGCGCTGTCGTAGAGCCGGTTGATCCATTCCTGGTCCGCGCCGGCGCCGTCCTTGGCGTTGTCCTTGGCGAGCGTCAGCCACATCAGCCCGCGCGCCGCTTGGCGCGGCACGTGGTCGCCGGCAAACAGCATGGCGCCCAACATGGCTTGCGCCTGGCACTGCCCCTTTTGCGCCGAGAGGCCGAACCAGCGCGCGGCCTGGCGCGGATCGTGCGGCGCGCCGACGCCGTCGAGATAGAGCCGCGCCAGAAAATACTGCGCTTCCGGATCGCGAAAATACGACGCCGCATAGCCGAACATCTCGCGCGCCCGGTCGGGATCGCGCTTGATCGCCGTCTTCGCGATGCCGTCGAGGTAATAGTGGCCGAGCGCCACAAAGGCATTGGCGACAAAGCGCGCCTGCGGCGTGTCCGGGTTGTCGTCGGCATGGCTGTCGGCGATGCCGCGGAAATATTCGAACGCCTTGAGGTCGTCCTGCACGACGCCGTCGCCTTCGGCGTACATGCGCGCGAGCTTCCACTGCGCCAGCGCATGGCCCTTTTCGGCGGCATATTCGAGCGAGTGGACGGCCTTGGCCTTCTCGCCGGCCTTGAGCCACTGCGCGCCGGAGCGGAACGCCTCCATCGCCGTCAATGGCGGCGCGGCCGCCATCGCGTTGGTCGACTTGGTGCCGTCGAACGCGAAGGCCGGCGCGGCTATCAAGCCAGCGCCGATCACCATCACGCGCAACAGGAACTCAGCTATCCGCATAGCAAGCCTTCTCGCCCGCCCCGCCCGGATGGGTCACCGCGCCCTTGACCGCGGGACCCACCTGCTGGGTGTATTTCCATAAATAGCCGGAGCCGTACTCGTTCTCGCGCGGCTTCCACAGGCTTTTGCGCTTGGCCAATTCGTCGTCCGAAAGCTTGACGTTGATGGTGCCCTTGTCGGCATCGAGCTCGATGATGTCGCCGTCGCGGATAAGGCCGATCGGCCCGCCCACCGCCGCCTCCGGCCCGACATGGCCGACGCAGAAGCCGCGGGTGGCGCCGGAAAAGCGGCCGTCGGTGATCAGGGCTACTTTCGCACCCATGCCCTGGCCATAGAGCGCGGCCGTGGTCGAGAGCATCTCGCGCATGCCGGGGCCGCCTTTCGGACCTTCGTAGCGGATGACCAGCACGTCGCCTTCCTTGTAGGTCTTGCCCTTCACCGCTTCGAAACAGGCTTCCTCGCTGTCGAAGCAACGCGCCGGTCCGGTGAATATGAGCGACGATGTCATGCCGGCAACTTTCACGATCGCGCCGTCGGGGGCGAGGTTGCCCTTCAATCCGACCACGCCGCCGGTCGCCAGCAGCGGCTTGTCGGCCGGACGCACCACGTCCTGGTCCGGGTTCCATTTCACCGACTTGAGATTCTCGGCAATCGTGCGCCCGGTCACGGTCAGGCAGTCGCCGTGCAGATAGCCATGATCGAGCAGCGTCTTCATCAAATTCGGCACGCCGCCAGCTTCGAACATATCCTTGGCGACATAACGGCCGCCCGGTTTCAAATCTGCGATATACGGTGTCTTTTTGAAGATTTCGGCGACGTCGAACAGGTCAAACTCGATGCCGCATTCATGCGCGATCGCCGGCAGATGCAGCGCGGCATTGGTGGAACCGCCCGTGGCGGCGACAACGGCCGCGGCATTTTCCAGCGCCTTGCGGGTGACGATGTCGCGCGGCCGGATGTTCTTGACGATCAAATCCATGATCATCTCGCCGGCCAGCATGCAGAGCTTGTCGCGGATTTCGTAAGGTGCGGGCGCACCGGCCGAATACGGCAGCGCCAGGCCGATTGCCTCGGAGACCGTCGCCATGGTGTTGGCGGTGAACTGCGCGCCGCAGGCGCCGGCCGACGGACAGGCGTTCTCTTCCAGAGTCAGCAGGTCCTCGTCCGACATCTCGCCGACCGAATGCTTGCCGACCGCTTCGTAGACGTCCTGAACGGTGACGTCCTTACCCTTGAACTTTCCGGGCAGAATCGAGCCGCCATAGATGTAAATCGACGGCACGTTGAGCCGGCACATTGCCATCATCATGCCGGGCTGCGACTTATCACATCCCGCAACGCCAATGAGCGCGTCATAGGCGTGGCCGCGCATGGTGAGCTCGACCGAATCCGCGATCACCTCGCGCGAGGGCAGCGAGGCCTTCATGCCGGCATGGCCCATGGCGATGCCGTCGGTGACGGTGATGGTGCAGAATTCGCGCGGCGTACCCCCGACCGCGGCGACGCCGAGCTTCACGGCCTGCGCCTGGCGCATCAGCGAGATATTGCAGGGCGCGGCCTCGTTCCAGCAGGTGGCCACGCCGACGAAAGGCTGGTGGATCTGCTCGGCCGACAGTCCCATGGCGTAATAGAACGCGCGATGCGGCGCGCGATCCGGCCCCTCGGTGGCGTGCCGGCTCGGCAGTTTGGCTTTCAGATTGCTTTTTTTATCGAGTTTGGCGTCCATAACCTTGTCGTGCCCCCGCCCCAACAAATGCCACCGGATCGATCCGGCTTATTTCGAGGCCCCCGGCCCGGTACTAAAACCTTAAAGCCCTGCAACGGTTTGTGCCGCCGCCCGGCGTCCTTCGATGTCGTGGAAGGGTATGGCCAAATCGCGGCGCGACGGGGATGATGATCGGGTAAAGCTTAAATGTTCTGAACGTGTTGCACCTGAGCCACAGCCCCGAAAATGCCCCCGCCCGAAAAACTGCGGCGAAGCTTCTTCGACCGCCCGGTGCTCACGGTCGCGCCCGACCTGATCGGCGCCACTTTATTGGTTAACGGCGTTGGCGGCCGGATCGTCGAGGTCGAGGCCTATCACCACACCGATCCGGCGGCGCATTCCTATAATGGCCCGACCGAGCGGAATGCCGTGATGTTCGGGCCTCCCGGTGTGGCTTACGTTTACCGCTCCTACGGCATTCATTGGTGCCTCAACTTCGTCTGCGAGGAAGAAGGCAGCGCCAGCGCCGTGCTGATCCGGGCGCTGGAGCCGGCCGCCGGAATTGCTGCAATGCGGCGAAGGCGCGGCCTGGCGGATGAGCGGGCACTGTGCTCGGGGCCTGGCAAATTGTGCGAGGCGCTCGGCGTCACCCATCGCCACAACGGCCTGCCGCTCGACCGGCCGCCGTTCGAATTGCGCGCACGGGAGCGCGCGCCGGAGATCGTGACGGGCCCGCGCATTGGCATCACCAAAGCGGTCGAGCACCCGTGGCGTTTCGGACTGCAAGGCTCGAAGTTCTTGAGCAAGCCGTTTCGCTGATCCATTGCTCTAAGGCGCGGACGCGAAGCGCGTGACGCCTATCAGATCGCCAGCGGATCGGGCCCGTATTCGTTCGGCCCTTCTTGACCGACGCGGATATAGACAAAGATCAATTGCCCGAGCGCAATCAGCGCCCCTACGCCCCAAAGAATCTTCGCCAGCAGCCACGCCAGGGTCAAAAAGGTTGTCACGGCAAACCCGACGCCAAGCACGATTCCCGCGGCGAGCATCGGGATCAAATAGACCAGGCTATACCAGCCGGGATAGCCAAGATCGTGAAAGCGCTTGAAGGCGATACAGATGCTCCCCCACAAAAACGCCAGCGAAAGGATTTGGCCGATGACCGGAATCCAGCCGAGCACGATGCTGGCGACGACGATCGGCAACACGCCGTGCAGCCAAAATTGTTTGCGCGAGATGCGCCCCGATGGCGAGGTGAACAACTTGATCCAGTATTCGCGCGCGGACGGAAACGCGTCGGCCCCGCCCATGGCCATGGCATAACCCGCAGGCGCGGCCGCGCCGCGCGCCGGCATGGCATTGCGGCCCGCCGGCGCGGCGGAAGCGAAAGACCTCTGCTGCGGCATGCCGGAACGTTGCGGCGGTGCAGCATTGGGTGGCGGTGGATTGTTGACGACGAAAATGTCGACCGGCTGGCCTTCCCACATCTGGAATTCGACCGTCTGACCGACCCGTGCTTGGCCGTTGCGGACCTCGGTGGACCAGTAACTGTATCGCTGACCATCGTCGGCCGCGATCTGCCCATAAGTTCCGTCGGGCACGATCCCCGAAATTACGCCCCGCATGCCTTCCCCCTGACTTTTCCGATTGATACTGCGCCCGCACCCGGACCTGTCAAGGTCACGTTGCGTTCTTGAGCCGCTCCAGCGCCTCGGCGATTTTCGCTTTGCGCGCGACCGCCTCCTCGCGCTTTTGCTTTTCCTCTTCGACCACATCTTCCGCCGCGCGTTCCATGAACTTCGGGTTGTTCAACTTGGCGTCGCTGCGAGCAATGTCGGCGTCGGCCCTTTGCATTTCCTTGGCCAGCCGCGCGCGCTCGGCGGCGAGATCGATGACGCCTTTCAGCGGCAGCGCTACCATGTCGCCACGCACGACGAGTTGCACGGACCCTTGCGGCGCGCTGTCGGCCGAAGAAATCTCCGACACCCGCACCAGCTTCTGGATGAACTCGGCCCAGCGCTGCGCACGGCCTTGCGTCTCCTTGGACGCGCCGGCCAGGACCAGCGGAATTGCCGCGGTGATATTCATTTCGGCGCGCACCGAGCGGACGGCGGTGATGAGATCGATGACCCAGCCGATCTCGGCTTCGGCCGCCTCATCGGCGAGGCCGTCGAGTTGCGGCCATGGCGAGAGCGCCAACAGGCTGGAACGCTTCGGCCCCTGCTCCGCCGTCATCGCCCATAATTCCTCGGTGATGAACGGCATGAACGGATGCAGCAGCTTGAGGATTTCGTCCAGCGCCCAAGCGGCCATGGCGCGCGTCTCGTCCTTGGCCGCGCCATCGGGACCCGTCAGCAGCGGCTTCGACAGTTCGACATACCAGTCGCAATAGACGTTCCAGACGAAACGATAGGCGGCGCCGGCCGCCTCGCTGAAGCCGTAAGATCCGATCGCCTGCGTAATCTCGGCCGAAGCCTTCGCCGTCTCGTGCGCAATCCAGCGGTTGAGCGTCTCTTTCGCCGATTTCGGATCAAAGCCTTCGACGCGCGTCGCGCCGTTGAATTCGACGAAGCGCGCCGCGTTCCACAGCTTGGTCGCGAAATTGCGGTTGTTCTCGACGTCTTGCGGCCCGAGCCTGATGTCGTGGCCGGGCGCGACGTTGCGCATCAAGGTGAAACGTAGCGCGTCGGCGCCGAACTCGTCGATGACGCCGAGCGGGTCGACGACATTGCCCTTCGACTTCGACATTTTGGCGCCGGACGCGTCGCGCACGAGACGGTGGATGTAGATGTCGTGGAACGGAATTTCCGGCTTGCCTGCATCGTCCTTCATGAAATGAAGGCCCATCATCATCATGCGGGCGACCCAGAAGAAGATGATGTCGAAGCCGGTGACCAGCGCCGTGGTCGGATAGAAGCGCTTGAGTTCTCTGGTTTCGTCCGGCCAGCCCAGCGTCGAGAACGGCCACAGCGCCGAGGAGAACCAGGTGTCGAGGACGTCCTCGTCGCGCCAGATGTAAATTTCGGACACCATTTTCTTCGCCGCTTCCTCGCGGCTTTTCGCGATACGTACCGGAAACCCGTAGTGATCTTCAGCCGCCTTAATGGCTTCGTTTTCGGAAAGGGCAACGAATAAATCGTACTGTTCGGTGCCAGCCTTACGAGAACCGCTTGGAGCAATTTCCAATTGAACATTGTCCCGGCCCATTTTCTTTGGCCCATACCACGCCGGAATCTGGTGGCCCCACCACAACTGCCGAGAGATGCACCACGGCTGGATGTTCTCCATCCAATTGAAATAAGTGTTCTCCCAGTTTTTCGGAATGAACTGCGTCTTGCCTGCGCGTACGGCGGCGATCGCCGGCTCCGCGAGTTTCTTCGCGTTGACGTACCACTGATCGGTGAGAAACGGCTCGATCACTACGTTGGAGCGATCGCCGTGCGGCACGACATGACTGTGTGCCTCTTCCTTTTCCAAAAATCCGCGCTCAGTCAGCTCCACGAGAAGTTGTTTGCGCGCGGCAAACCTGTCTTTGCCATCCAGCGATAGCGTCGTTTCAAGCACACTCGATGGCGGCACATCGCGGAGGAACGCCTCGTTATTCTTGAGATAGAGTTTCGCCTCGGCGGTAAAGATATTCACTTGCCTAAGGTCGTGTCGCTTGCCGACCTCGAAGTCGTTGAAGTCGTGCGCCGGTGTGATCTTCACCGCGCCGCTTCCCTTCTCGGGATCGGAATATTCGTCGGCGATGATCGGAATCTTGCGGCCGACCAGCGGCAGGATCACGTTCTTTGGCTTGCCAGCGTTGAACGCGTCCACAAATTCTTTGTAACGCTCATCTTTTGGATTTACCGCCACCGCGGTGTCGCCCAGCATGGTCTCCGGCCGCGTGGTGGCGACAACGATGAAGGTGGAAGGATCGTCAGGATTGAAAGTCCTGCCTTCGATCGGATAGCGCAGGTGCCACAGATGGCCCTTGGTCTCGACCTGAATCACTTCCAGATCGGAAATCGCCGTCAGCAGCTTGGGGTCCCAGTTGACCAGCCGCTTATCCTTGTAGATGAGGCCCTCGCGATAAAGTTCTACAAAAACTTTAAGAACGGCCTTGGACAACCCCTCGTCCATGGTGAAGCGCTCGCGCGACCAGTCGCAGGATGCGCCGAGCCGTTTGAGCTGATTGACAATGGTGCCGCCCAACTCCACCTTCCACTCCCACACCCGCTTGAGGAATGCCTCGCGCCCCATCTCGCGGCGGCCGGGCTGCTGGCGCTCCATCAATTGCCGCTCGACCACCATCTGGGTGGCGATGCCGGCATGATCGGTGCCCGGCTGCCACAGCACGTCCTTGCCGCGCATGCGCTCGAAGCGGGCGAGCACGTCCTGCAGCGTATTGTTGAGCGCATGGCCCATATGCAACGAGCCGGTGACGTTGGGCGGCGGAATAACGATAGAGTATGCGGGCGCGCCCGCGCGTTCGGGCCGGCCGGCCTTGAAGGTGCCGGCCTGTTCCCACGTCCGGTAGATGCGGCCCTCGACCTCCGAGGGCTGATAGGTCTTATCGATCATTGTCGTTTGTCTTGATCCTGTGGCGCGGTACAAAACCCGCCACGCCACCGAGTGTCAACTTTTGCCGGAAAATTCATCGAAAACGGGCGGCAGCGCCACCAGCGCCATCACGCTCTTGGCCGTCGCCGGTTTCGCCGCCCAGGCCATGGTGCGCTCGACCAATTCGCTGCTGCCGCAGATCGCCGCCGATCTCAACGTCACCGTGGGCGCGACCTCGGTCATCGTGACCTTCTATCTGCTGGCGCACGGCTCGGTGCAGCTGGTGATCGGCCCGATCGGCGACCGCTTCGGCAAATACCTCTGCGTCGCGCTCGCCGCCACCGCCGCCACGGTCATGGTGGCGCTGTGCGGGCTGGCGTCGTCGTTGCCGCTGCTGGTGGCGGCGCGGCTCGGCAGCGGGCTTGCCACCGGCTGGATCATTCCCCTCGCCTTCGCCTTCATCGGCGACATCATCCCCTACGAGCGCCGCCAGCAGGTGCTCGGCCGCTTCCTGTCTGGGCAGATCCTCGGACAATTGTTCGGCCAGGCCGCCGGCGGCGTGCTCGGCGATGCGTTCGGCTGGCGCAACGTGTTCTTCATCCTCGCCGGACTGCTGGCGACCGCCACGCTCGGTCTGTTCTACGAGCTGTGGCGCAATCCAATTACGCATGCGAGCCACCCGACAGCGCAGCCGGGCCGCGGCTTTATCGCCGACTATAACTTGGTGCTGCGCTCGCCGTGGGCACTGACCATCATTGTCATTGCCTTCATCGAGTTCGGCGCCATGTTCGGCGCCTTCACCTATGTCGGCGCCGACCTGCATCTGCGTTTCGGCGTCAGCTTTACGCTGGTCGGCCTGTTCGTCGGCGCCTTTGCCATCGGCGGCTTGGCGTACAGTCTGTGCGTGCGCCTGCTGTTCGACAGGTTCGGTCAAGCCGGGCTTGCGGTCGGCGGCGGATTACTTCTTGCGATTGCCTACGTCACGCTCGCTTTCGAGCCGCGTTACTGGATCGCGCCCTTCGCCATCGTGGCCATCGGGCTCGGCTTCTACATGCTGCACAACACGCTGCAGACCAACGCCACGCAAATGTCGCCGGAAGCGCGCGGCACCGCGGTGTCGGTGTTCTCCGCCTCGCTTTATCTGGGACAGACCGCTGCCGTCGCCTTGGGCGGCGTCGTGTTCGACCGGTTCACCGCGGTGCCGCTCTTCCTCGGCGCGGCCGTCGTGCTGCTGCTGTTGGGTCTTGTCTTCGCGCGCCTGCTCAAGCGCCGCAACAGAGCGAGTGGCTAGCGTCCGCGCGAGACGCGCTCGATCTCGGCCCGCACGATGCGATCGACCACGCCCGGCAGATTGTCGTCGAGCCAGGACTTGAGCAGCGGGCGCAGCATCTCCTTCACCAGGTCCTCGAGCGTGCGCGCGTTTTGCCCGATCACGGTGTGCGCCAACGCGTTGAACGCGCTGTCCACCGCCGCGACGGTCGATGCCGAAATCAGCGCGGCATCTAGCGGCGGCGGGGCGGCTGCGCGACGCGGCTCCTCGATGCGCGGCGCCGGCTCGGCCGGCCGGTCGGTGAAGACGACGTCGGACGACGCGTCGATAGTGCGGAACGCCGCCTGATTTGACGCGGCCGGTGCGGCCATCTCCTCGGTCAAATCGAGCACATCGGATGCCGGCGGCTCGGGCACCGGCGGGTCGGCGGAGCGGATGTCGAGCTTGGCGAGCATGGCATCGATTTCGTCCTGGGTATTGGCGGCGGCCGGCGGTGGCGGGGCCGGCGGCAGCGCCGGGCGGGTCGAAATCACCGGCGCTGGCCCGGCCGGTTTAGCCGTTTTGTTGGCGTCGTCGTCGGCAATAATGCGTCGGATGGAGGCCAGGATTTCCTCCATCGAGGGCTCTTGGACCTTTGCCGTTTGGCTCATACAAGTAATCCCGACCGCAGCTTCCGCATCCTGCCCCGCCGTGCGGCCCGACCGTCATCGAACCTCAGCGAATCGTCGCCTGAGTCTCTTTTATACGCCAGGGACATGCAGATTTGGCAGGCCGAAATGCGGCAGAACGCAATGTCCTGTGGACACTCGCACCGGACCGGGCCGGCCGTCGTTCAGCGCCCGTCGGGGGTGCGCACGCCCGCCCAGCTGTCGCGCACCTGCTTGTAGTGGATCGTGGCATCGTAGGCCGGGACGTGCAGGCCGAGCACCTGCGGCGACAGCCGGCCGACCGCCGACAGCAAGGTATAGGATGCCACCACGCGATCGTGCTGGGCGGTAACCAGCGCCACCCGTGCGTTGACCAAAGTCTGCTGCGCCGTCAAGACGTCGAACGTGGTGCGCTGGCCGACGCGGGCCTCCTCGCGCACGCCGTTGAGCGCGATCTCGGCCGCCTGCACCTGGGCTTGCGTGGCGTCGATGTTGGCCTTCGCCGCATCGAGCTGGCCCCAGGCCTGCACGACATTCTGCCGGATCTGGTCGCGCGCGGTGTCGAGATCGAGGCGCTTCTGCCCGAGCGTTTCCTTGCTCTGGCGGATCAGCGAATATTCGGCGCCGCCCTGATAGATCGGCACGCTCAGCGTGCCCAGCACCGAGGCGTTGTATTCGTTCATGATGCTAAGGCTCGAGGTGGACAACCAATTCTGCGAGTAGCTGCCCTGCACCGAGACCGTCGGGTAGAGCGCACCCTCGGCCACTTTCACCGCCAGCAGCGCCACATCGACATTGTATTCGGCGGTGGCGACCGCCGGATTGGTGGCGGTGCCCACCGCAACGGCGCCCGGCAGATTATGCGGCGAGAAGCGGTCGACCGGCGAGGCCGGCGCCAGCTTGCCCGGTTCGACGCCGATCACCTGCCGATAGGTCGCCACCGAGGCGGTATAATTGGCTTCGGCCAGCAAGACCTGCGAGCGGCCGGCGGCCAGGCTCGATTCCGCCTGCGCCACGTCGGTGCGCGTCACCTCGCCGACATTGAAACGGTCGCGGGTTTGCCGCAGCTGCTCCTGCAGCACTTCGACGTTGCGCCGCTGCAGGTCGAGGATGGCGCTGTCGCGCAGCAGATTCATGTAGGCGGTCGCGCCGCTGAGCAGCACCGTCTGCTCGGTAACACGCAGCGTCGCGCGCGCGGCCAACACCGCGCTCTCGGCCTGGCGTGTCTTGTTGGCGGTCTGGAAGCCGTTGTAGAGCGTCTGCGTAACGGTCGCGCCGACCGAAGCCGGCCCATTGTAGCCGGCGAGTGTGCTCCAGGTCCCCACCCCGGCCTGCACCGTCTTTGACGTCGTCGACGAGGTCTGCTCGCCGCCGGTGCCGGTCACTGTGACTTTCGGACGATAGCCGGCCAATGCCTGCGGCACGCCTTCGTCAATGGCGCGCGTGGCCGCTCGTTGCGAATTGAGCGAGGGATTGTTCTGGTACGCCTGCACCAGCGCCGCTTCGAGCGTCTCGCTGCGCGCGGGCAAAACCGTCAGCGACAACGCTATGCAAGCGGCCATACCGGCCGCAAAACCGCCAACCCAAAAACGCCGAGAACCGTGCAACATTTCACCCTGACCGATGCGCGACCGGCGCATGGTACCCCCCTCGAGTGATTCCGAGGACCTTGGAACCTTATTCGTCCCGGCGTGCCGTTAAAACCCCCTGACGGCCGCCGCCCACCTAAAAGCCAACAGCTGAGGATTTTCAGCCACTTTTGGAACCGGTGACGGCGTCAGAACGCAAAAGCCGGTGCTTTCGCGAAACCCGGCAGTAGTGTCGCCGAGGCATCGAAAATCGGCCGGCCGGCCGCTTCCCCGTCGCTACGGGTGTATAGCATGGCCCTGGAACCCGGACCCGAGCCGAGCACGCAGACCAGCCGCCCGCCATCCTTGAGCTGATGGCAGAGTGCTTGCGGTGCCACCTCGGTGGCACCTTCGAGTACCACCACGTCATAAGGCGCGCCTTGCGCCCAGCCGGCGGTGAGCGCGCCGCTGACCACGTCGACATTGCGCTGCGCCGACAACGAATCACTCGCCGCCTTGGCGAGGCCGGCATCCTGTTCGAGCGCGACCACCTGGCTCACGATATGGGCAAGCACGGCGGCGGTATATCCGGTGGCGCAGCCGACATCGAGCACACGGTCGGTAGCCTCCAATTCGGCGGCCTGAATCAGCTTGGCGAGCACCATCGGCCTGAGCAGGCGCCGGCCGCCCCCTACCGGGACGTCCAGATCGAGATAGGCAAGCGCGGTTGAGGCCTGTGGCATGAACCGTTCGCGCGGAACCTCCAGCATAGCGGAAATCAAGTGCAGATCTGTGACATCGGTGGTGCGGATCTGACCGTCGACCATATGGCGGCGCGCGGCTGCAAAATCGGTCATCGTTAACCTCCGCGAAAGCGGGAAAATGCGAGGCTTTGTGCGGCAAGCTTCGGCAAAAGGCAAGCGAACCGGCGGCGTTGTCGTTAGGCGTTTGCTCCTATATACGCTTTGCCTTCTGGGGGAGCGCGCGGCCCGCGCATGCGGGGGCTGCGTCTTCTGATGGCCACGTGGCGGAGTGGTTACGCAGCGGACTGCAAATCCGTGCACGCCGGTTCGATTCCGGCCGTGGCCTCCACTCACCCGGGCGCAGCGCCGGCGGGCGAGATTTCCCCGCGGCGTCGGCTCCTAGCCCGGGCTTCCGGCCGGCGTTCATGCTTTGCAAAGCAATCGCAGCTTTGTTATAGGCCCGATGCGTCAAAACCGGCTTGTTCCTCGGTAGCTCAGCGGTAGAGCGTTCGACTGTTAATCGAAATGTCGCTGGTTCGATCCCAGCCCGAGGAGCCATCTTTCCCGCCCGACATTCTAAATGCCCGCCCTTGCGAGAGGCCATGATGCCCTCGACCAGTCCGCTCCTTACCGATCTCTATGAACTCAACATGATCCAGGCCTATCTGGATCGGGCTGAGGACAAGGAGGCGGTGTTCGAATTCTTCGTGCGCCGGCTGCCGCCGCGGCGCGGCTTCCTGCTCGCCGCCGGGCTCGATGACGCCCTCGACTATCTTGAGACGCTTGCCTTCTCCGCTGCCGAAATCGACTGGCTCAAGAGCACCGGCCGCTTCCGCGACAACCTGCTCGATTATTTAAAAGGCTTCCGCTTCACCGGCGACGTGCACGCGATTCCCGAAGGCAGCGTTTGTTTCCCAAACGAGCCGCCGATCCGCATTACCGCACCGCTGCCGCAGGCACAGCTGGTCGAATCGCGCCTCATCAACATCCTGCATTTCCAGACGCTGATCGCCTCCAAGGCCGCGCGCATGGTGCTGGCGGCGCCGGGCAAAATCCTCTCCGATTTCGGTCTGCGCACCGCGCACGGCGCCGAGGCCGGGCTTTACTCGGCGCGGGCGAGTTACCTCGCCGGCTTTGCCGGCGCCGCCAATGTGCTGGCCGGCGAGCGCTACGGCGTGCCGATTGTCGGCACCATGGCGCACTCCTACGTACAAGTGCATGGCGACGAAATGACCGCATTCGAAAATTTCGCGCGCGCGCGGCCGCAGGGCGTGATCCTTTTGATCGACACCTACAACACCGAACAAGGCGCGCGCAAAGTGGTCGAACTGGCGCCGCAACTCAAAGCCGACGGCATCGCCATCCGCGGCGTGCGCATCGACTCCGGCGACTTGACGGCGATGGCGCGCAAGGTGCGCGCGATCCTCGACGGCGGCGGCCTCAAGGACGTCATCATTTTGGTGAGCGGCGGCATCAACGAGGATGTGCTCCAAACGATGATGAAAGAGAAAGCGCCGATCGACGGCTTCGGCATCGGCGTCAATCTCGCCGCCTCGGTCGACGTGCCAGCGCTCGACTGTGCCTACAAGCTGCAGGAATATGCCGGCACGCCGAAACGCAAATTGTCCGAAGGCAAGGCGACCTGGCCGGGCCGCAAGCAGGTGTGGCGCGCTTACGATGCCGACGGCCGTATGCGCGGCGATATTCTGTCGCTCGAAGGCGACAACCAGCCGGGCGAAGCGCTCGTCGTACCGGTGATGCGCGGTGGCAAGCGCGTCGCGCCGGCGCCGACGCTCGAGCAAATCCGCGAGCGCGCAGCAGCCGATCTCGCCCGCCTGCCCGGCCCGCTGGCGCGGCTTGAACAAGGCTTCGATTATCCGGTGAACGTGGCGGACGCTCTCAGCGCGCTCGCCAAACAGATCGACGCCAAGAAGAAGTAGGCAGTTTCTAAGTCATTCCGGGACGCCGCCAACGGGTCCGCGCGAAGCGCGGCCCGATGACAGGCTCCGCGGCGGACCCGGAATCCAGATGCAATCGCCGGGCCTAGGTCTGGATTCCGGGTTCGCGGCCTTCGGCCGCGCCCCGGAATGACAGTTATCGGCCCGCTTTATTCCACCCGCGCGCGCCTTCGCCGTAGATCTCGTGGCCGGTCTCGGTCACCACGACCGTATCTTCCAGCTTAATAAACCCGCGCGCCGGATGCTTGAGCGTGGTTTCGACCGACACCACCGCGCCGACTTCGAGCGGGATATTGGCGTCGTCGGCCGGATAAGGCACCGGCCCGTGATCGGTGAGCCGTGGCGCCTCGTGGCTGACCATGCCCATGCCGTGCGCCAAGAACTCGATATTGTTGTGGTGCGTCGACTTCATCACCAGCGGCTCGGCGGCGGCATAGATCTCGCGACCCAGCGCGCCCGGGCGTGTGGCCTTGAACGCGGCGCGCTGGATGCTCTCGATCTCGGCCAGCAAATCGTTGAGCTCGGCGTCCGGCTCGCCCTGGATCGCCATGCGGCAGACGTCGCCGATATAGCCGTGATAGTTGCCGCCGCTATCGATCGACATGATGTCGCCCTTCTCCCATTTCTGGTCCGAGGGCGCGCGGTTCATGCTCGTACCGCAGGTGATCAGGCAATATTCGAAGGTCAACCCGCGCAGCGTCTCTTCCTTACGCAACGTCTCGACCACCTCGGCTTTAGTAGCGCCGGGCCCCGACTTGGCAATGGTGGCGAGCATCGCGTCGATGACGGCTTCCGATGCGGTTTTCAGCATCTTGAGTTCGGCCGCGGATTTCTTCAGACGCTGGCGCTCCATGACATAGAGCGCGTCAACCCAGTCGGCGTCGGGGAACGCGGCGCGCAGCACCTTGGAGGCGTCGTAAGGCAGGAAGCCGAATTCGGTGGCGATGCGCTTGGGTTTGAGGCCGGCTTTGCGGACATAGTCCGTCGCCTTTTGCATGGCCTCGACCGAACCATTCGCGTTGGTCAGAGTCTCCGGCGTCCACAAAGGCTTCGCCTGATGCTGGAAGGTCTCCAGGCGATGGCCGATATAGGCGGCCTTTTCCGGCGCGCCTTTCGGATAGACGAACACCGGCAGATAGCGGGTGACGCCCGTCGCATCCATGTAATCGAAGAAATTGGCGCGGTGGCCGCCGAGCAGATACTGCACATTGTGCTTGGAGGTCGCGAGCAGAAGATCGATGCCAGCCGCGTCCATCAGCCGGTCGAGACGAGCATGATCGAACGGTATCGCGAGGCCGCCTTGCGGCTGAGCGCTGACATTCATGACTAGCTCCCTGATCGCCTGGTTCTTCGACCGGTCGATCGGCAGACTAGGACCAGAGGTCCTTGCTCGCAAGCCGGGCGCCGGCGACCAGCGCCTGCAGTTTCGCCCACATGATCGAGGGGTGCACCCGGCGGTGGAACGGCCCCTGGGCAAAGCCGCAATCGGTGCCGGCGATGACGTTGTCGCGCCCGACGATCTTGGCCAGGCGGACAATGCGCTCGGCCACCAGTTCGGGATGTTCCACCACATTGGTGGCATGGCTGATGACGCCGGGGATCAGCACCTGGTCGGGCGCGAGCTTGGCGTCCTTCCATACTTTCCATTCGTGCTCATGGCGCGGATTGGCGCCCTCGATCACATAGGCACCGACCTTCACCTTGAGGATCAGATCGACGATGTCCTTGAGCGGCACGTCGCTGACATGCGGGCCGGGCCATGAGCCCCAGCACACGTGATAGCGGATGCGGTCGGCGGGCAGCCCTTCGATTGCCGCGTTGATGATGTCGACCTGGGCGCCAAGCCAGCGCCGGTAATCCGCAAAGTTCGCCGGCGGCACCATGCGGTCATAGGTGACCGCGTTGCGCGCATCGTCGAGCTGCACCAGGAAGCCGGCATCGATGATCATCTTGTACTCAGTGCGCATCGCCGCGGCGATCGCCGCCTGCAATTCCTCGTCGCTTTTGTAGAATTCGTTCTTGCGGTCGGGGATCACGCTTGCCGGCGCCGCCACTGGCAGGAACGCCTCTTCGACTTTCACGTGCTTCAAGGCCGCCTTGAAGTTGTCGATGTCGCGCTGCAGTTCCGCCTGGCCGGTATATGCGATCGGGCCAGTGCAAATCGCCTCGGTGGTGGTGGCAACGCCCTCGCGCGCGTCAAGCTCGGCATAGAATTCCGCGAAGCGCTCGCGATCGGCGCCGCGCTTGAACGGATTGGCGGCGTCATGCTTGATCGGCCGCCGCTCGAAGCCGCTCAGGCGCTCCAGCGCGTATTGCGACCAGCTGATCGACTTGCCGAACTCACCGTCGCTCGGAACGTCGATGCCGGTCTGCGCCTGCTCGCGCACCACGCCGGCGACGCTCTCGCGCAGGCATTTCTCATAAGCCTGCGTATCGTACGGCTTGCCGGCCTGCTTCAGGCGCAGAAAATCCTGCAACGCCGGCGGCCGGATCAGGCTGCCGACATGGGTGGTGAGAATACGGTTGCTGCTGCGCTTCATGGGGCCCGGCTCTTCGCGGTTTTCCGCCATCGCTATGCCTGCATGACCCGCCAAACGCAATGTATCGGCACGGCTGATCGGCGTGGGCAGCGCCCCACGTCGGTCCCAAACGTCACAACGGCAGTGACGGGCTTGCGTTCGATTGGATCGTTATCCGCCCTAGGCAGCAGACTTGGCGGCGATAGCATCAGCCGACGCTGCGGACGCCGCCGCCGCGTCATGCTCGGCCTTGCGCTTGAGGATCATGTCGAGCGACGCGATCTCGACGCGGTTGCGCCCATTTTCCTTGGCGCAATAGAGCGCCTGATCGGCCTGCGCCAACAGCTCGTGTACGTCGAGCATGACATCCTGGCAGTGCACCACGCCGATGCTCACGGTCGCGCCGACCGGGTGATTGTCGACCTCCAGGGCGGCATGCGCGAAACTCGAGCGAATCCGTTCCGCCACCGCCGCCGCCTTTTCACGCGTGGTATCGGCAAGCACGGCCGCAAATTCCTCGCCGCCGAGGCGCCCGAGCAGATCGGTCGAACGCACCGAATGGCGCGCCGCAAGGGCGAAAATCTCCAATGTGCGGTCGCCGAGCGCGTGGCCGAAGCGGTCGTTGATCGACTTGAAGTGATCGAGATCGATCAATAGAACCGCGGTCGGACGCGGATTGGCGATATGGCGCTTCGCCAGCTGCGCGGCGTCTTGCATGAACGAGCGGCGGTTGGCGATGCCGGTGAGCGGATCGACCATGGCGGCGGTGCGGTGGCGCAATTCGGTGCGCTCCTTCGCCATCGCCAGCAGGATGAAGGCGATCGAGATCGTGAACAGCAGGGCCTCGAACGACAGCACGGTCAGCCACACGCTGCCATAGACGCGGTTGGTGACCGACCACGGCAGCACCGTGATCAGCGGCGTGCGCAGCAGAAACAGCGAGCCGTGCGCGAACAGCATGAAGATCGCCGGCCAGCGCGACACCAGCGCCTCGCTGCGGCCGCGCCAGAATTCGTAAGCCGTGAGCCATGTATAGGCGGCGATGATGCCGGTCGCGATTAGCGAACGCGCCTCGACAGCTTCGGCGAGCACCGGCAGGCGGCAAATGAGCAGCCAGAGGACCGCGCCGGTCACCAAGTAGACCGGCTCGGCCGGACGCCCGTCGAACAAACGCGCGCCGGTCCAGGTCACCGCGAAGGAGGTGAACAGCAGCGCGTTGGCCAAATCGATGCTGATCAGATCGGGCGCCGAGCCGTACATGCCGAACAGCACGATCGAGGCGGCGCGGATCAGATGGGCAAAACCCCACCAGGCGACGGCGCGGATCGCCGTGTTCTGCACCCACACGAACAGCAGCAATAATCCGAGGATCGCCTCGACATAGATTGTCACCATGAAGAGGGTTTTGACGTCGAGGCTCATCGGTTGAAACCGCCCAAACTGCGCTCGGGGCCTGCTTTCTGCCGCGTCCCTTGCCGTGACGATTAGACCGCGGCGCGGTAAAAAGTGGTGAATGTGTTCCCTGACCGCCGGCCAATGCGCCGATATGGTTGCGAGGAGGTATCCGAAGAACGTAGCAATTGAATTGAGTGGCCAATATTGCGCGCGAAACGAGCGCTTGCTCTTTCAACAGGCACCGCCGCCCGCCATTCGCGTCGATTTCAGGCCATCATTTCTGTCCGCCGGCGCCCGCGGCCGGTCTTGTCGCCCCAAAATGGGTCTACTAGGGTCGCGCCATGCAATTCCGCGACGGCATCGTTGAGGCCATCGGCCATACGCCCCTGATCAAGCTCAAACGCGCGTCTGAGGCGACCGGCTGCACCATTCTCGGCAAGGCCGAATTCATGAACCCGGGCGGTTCGGTGAAAGACCGCGCCGGCCGGCAGATGATCCTGGAAGCCGAAAATCGCGGCCAGCTGCGTCCTGGCGGATTGGTCGTGGAAGCGACCGCCGGCAACACCGGCATCGGCCTCGCGCTGGTCGCCAATGCGCGCGGCTACCGCACCATCATCGTCATCCCGCAGACGCAGAGCGAAGAGAAGAAGGACGCGCTGCGCCTGTTCGGCGCCGAATTGGTCGAGGTGCCGGCGCTGCCATTCAGCAATCCGAACAACTACCAGCACATCGGCCAACGATTGGCGGAAAGGCTCAAGAAGACCGAGAAGAACGGCGTCATCTTCGCCGATCAATGGAATAATCTGGACAACCGCAAAGCCCATTACGTCTCCACCGGTCCAGAGATCTGGCAGCAAACCGATGGCAAGATTGACGGATTCATTTGCGCCGTCGGCACCGGCGGCACGCTCGCCGGCGTGTCCAGTTATCTGCGCAAAATGAAAAAAGACATTGTCATCGGCGTCGCCGATCCGCGCGGCGCGGCGATGTACAATCTGTTCACGCACGGTGAGGCGAAAGCGAGCGACGGCGGCTCGATCACCGAAGGCATCGGCCTCGGCCGGGTGACGCCGATCATCGAAGACGTGAAGGCAGACAAGGCTTACCTCGTACCAGACGAAGAGGCTGTTCCGATCATCTTCGATCTTCTTCTGCACGAAGGTCTCTGCCTCGGCGGCTCCTCCGGCATCAACGTGGCTGGCGCCATTCGCCTCGCCAAAGAACTCGGCCCCGGCCACACCATCGTCACGGTGCTCGCCAACTCCGGCACACGCTACCAGTCCAAGCTGTTCAACCCGGACTTCCTGCGCTCGAAGAAGCTACCGGTGCCGGAATGGCTGGAGCGCAAGACGGACATTCCAATTCCGCTTGAAAAAACCTGAGCATGCCATGGCCACGGATTGCCTGTTCCGCGACAACTCGTATCTCAAGCAATGCGACGCGCGCGTGGTCGCGGTGACCGAGCAAGGCGGCATCGTGCTCGACCGCACGGTGTTCTACGCCAATTCCGGCGGCCAGCCGGGCGACACCGGCGCGCTCACCACGGCGGACGGCACGCACATCGCGATCGACAACGCGATTTACACCGACGTGGCCAAAAGCGAGATCGCACACCTGCCGGCGCCCGGCTCCCCTGCCCTCAAGGTTGGCGACACAGTCGCCGCGGCGATCGACTGGGACAAACGCTACGCCCGCATGCGCATGCACACGGCGCTGCACCTTCTTTCCGCCGCGCTGCCTTACGCGGTGACCGGCGGCTCGGTCGGCGACAGCGAAAGCCGGCTCGACTTCGACATTCCGGAAGCCGGTCTCGACAAGGACGCGATCGCGGCCAAGGTCAACTACATGATCGCCAGCGACGCCGCGGTCACCAGCCGGTGGATCAGCGACGCCGAGCTCGAAGCCAATCCCGGCCTGGTCAAGACCATGTCGGTGAAGCCGCCGATGGGCACCGGCCGGGTGCGGCTGATCGAAATCGCCGACCTCGATTTGCAGCCTTGCGGCGGCACGCACGTGCGCAACGTCAAGGAAATCGGCGCGGTACGGGTGACGCAAATCGAAAAGAAGGGCAAGCAGAACCGCCGCGTGCGGCTGGCGCTGGTTTAGACACGAGTGCGAGACCCATTGTCCGCTCATTCCCGCGCAAGCGGGAATCCAGAGCCAAATCAAATGCGCTTGATAACGTTGCCCCTGGGTCCCCGCTTTCGCGGGGACGAGCGGAGAAATAGTCACGCAGTCTTCTTAGACCGCGTCGCGCGCTTCCTTCACCTCGTAATGCTTCGAGCGCGCGTCGAAGCGCTTGAGCACCGCGCGCGCCTTCGGCGGCACCACCGCCGTCTCATAATCCGCCCCGGCGAAGGCCTTGATCGCGTCGATCGAGTCGAACCACATGACGGTCGCGAACTCCACCTCGCCGCCGGCCGGCGCCCGCAACAATTCGATGCGGCGGAAGCCGGCGATCGTGCGCGCCAGGATGCCGGGAAATATCTCGGTCTTGAGCAGGGCTTCGTAGGCGTCGGCGTTGTGCGGTTCCGTCCAGCCGTACCATAGCCGTGCAATCATCGTTTGGTCCTCCGCATCGGCGCAACCCGGTCGCGCTCTCGGCCGTTGCACAGGCGCGCGAGATCGCCCAAAGTCGCCGCCTCACATGTAGGAGCACGCCATGACCACGTCGAGCCGCTGGCTCAAGACCCCCGAATGGCTCGCCGGCGAACTCGGCAAGCCCAATCTCGTCGTCGTCGACGCCTCCTATTATCTGCCCAACCAAAACCGCGATGCCAAGACCGAATACGCCGCCGCGCATATCCCGGGCGCGGTGTTCTTCGACCTCAACGGCATCTGCGACACCTCGACCGAGCTGCCGCACATGCTGCCGGGGCCGGACCAGTTCGCCGCGGAAGTGGGCGCGCTCGGCATCGCCGACACCGACACCATCGTGGTCTATGACGGCACCGGGCTTTATTCGGCGCCGCGCGTGTGGTGGACCTTCCGCATCTTCGGCGCCAAGAACGTCTACGTGCTCGACGGCGGCTTGCCGGCGTGGAAGGCGCAAGGCGGCGCAGTCGAAGCCGGCGCAGTCAAGCGTCCGCCGCGCACCTTCAAAGCGGCGATGGACACCGGCGCCGTGGCGATGGTGTCCGACGTGCAGATGGCATTGAACGACGACAGCACGCAGGTCGTCGACGCGCGCGCGGCCGGACGCTTTGCCGGGCGCGATCCTGATCCGCGGCCGGGCCTGCGCCCCGGCCACATGCCGGGCGCGCTCAACGTGCCCTTCGCCGACATTCTCGAGAACGGCCGCCTCGCCTCGCCCGAGAAGATCGCTGCTGCCTTCGCCAAAGGCGGCATCGATCCCGACAAGCCGACCATCACCACCTGCGGCTCCGGCGTCACCGCCGTGGTGCTGGCGCTCAGCTTCGACGCGCTCGGCAAGCCGCTGCCGCGCATCTACGACGGCTCCTGGGCGGAATGGGGCGGGCGGCCTGATCTGCCGGCGGTGAAAGATTAGGGGACGCTTCTATATCGGGCAATTTTTAAAGCCGATGCTGGGGCGCATCTCACTGCGGGCGTTGCAGACCAGTAGGACGTTGTGCGCAAATCTGATGACATCAAGTGGATTGAGCCGATAGCGCTTGTCTGCGCCGATTCATTCATGAAAACGGCACAGTCCTTCATAGACATACAAAAGATAGATCGAGAACTTCCAGAAGGGCCGGTAGGGACATACGGACCGGCCTTTGGGGATATCGCTGTGTGTGCGACCAATCTCGCGTTTGCAATCGAGATATATCTAAAGTGCCTCCGGGCCGAACTCGGCCTTCCGCAAGCTCGCGGGCATAATCTTTATGAGCTGTATAGGGACCTCCCTCCTCGCGTTAAGAATGAAATTGAGAGCCGGTACGAAAGAGGCAGAACCAATCCCAGCCCTACATATGCTTCAATAACATTTGCATTGAGCCGACAACCGGGCAATCCGATTTGGCAAGATTTAGGGCTACTATCGATGAAGCTTGGAGATGTCTTGAAGAGGTCGAAGGACGTATTTGTATCTTGGAGGTGTGTCTTTGAGGTCAGAAATGCCGAAGACGATGATGCTCGCCAATTGCATACGTTCGAATATCTTCTTCTACTCTTAGCCTGTGTTGCAATTAATGCAGTTATCTTGCGAAACTGGTATACTCCTCAACTTGGGGCTAATCCAAATGCCCCACGCCCGTGGATGATGCTAAGTGATCGCGACTTTGCCAAGGTCTCGTCTAATGATCTTTGGGCGCATGCGACGATTAAAGATCAATACACAGGCAAGCGATATCGGGTTCGCAACATAGACGGCAATCACATTGCCGAAGAGCTGAGTTGATACCCTACAAAGCAAGCGTAGCCCGGATGAGCGAAGCGAGATCCGGGGCCAAGCTGATCCCGCATTACGCTTCGCTCCATGCGGGCTACAAGCTAGCCTAACACATTCTCCGTTCATTCCCGCGCAAGCGGGAATCCAGCGCTGGGTCCCCGCTTTCGCGGGGACGAACGGAGCGGGACAAACCCCCGCCATGACAAATTCACGTTTGAATGCTATTTGTACCTCATGACTATCGAAGACCTCGAAAAAGCCGTGGCCAAGCTCCCGCCCGACGAGCTCGCCCAATTCCGCGACTGGTTCGACGCATTCGACGCCGCGCGCCTCGATCAAAAGATCGAACGTGACGCCAAGGCCGGCAAGCTCGATCGCCTCGCCGAACAGGCGCTCGCCGATTTTCGTGAAGGCCGCACCCGCGAGCTATGAGGCATTTCGCCAGCCCGGCCTTCTGGCAGGCTTACGCGAAGCTGCCGGAATACGTCCGCGCTCTGGCCGACAAAAGCTACGCGCTGCTCAAGGACAATCCGCAGCATTCGTCGCTGCATTTCAAGAAAGCCGGCCGTTTCTGGTCGGTGCGCATCGGCCTGCGCTATCGCGCCCTCGCTGTCGAAGTTGATAACGGCCTGCTCTGGTTCTGGATCGGCTCCCACGCCGATTACGACGCCCTAATTAAATAATCCACAGAGCGGTCCGTAGGACTTGATTCCCAATTATATCGTTGACATCACAATGACAAAACCTAGTATCACAGCCGCTTCCTGTGAATTACGGGAAGCTGGCGCGCCCGCTTTACTCGGCAAAGATGGATTTGGTGCCTCCGCGTCGGCGGGGAAAGCCGAACTTCTTGCCGACTTCCATGAAGTCGGCGATCCATTCGTTGATTTCGCTCACAAGCTCATCGAGATCCGCCGGAGTTACCATCCACTCGCGAATTACCTCGTTCCGCTCCCACTTGACGGTGTGGACTAGGCAGGTTTTTGGCTCGCATCCGGTCGCGTCCCATATCCCGTGGACAAGAGCATTTCTGTCGCCCCTCAATTCGTCGGCCCTCTTTACGAGGTCTATTACCTCTTGAAGCTCGGGCTGCTTGGGCGCGTGGATGCTAAGCAGGGTCAAAATCCACTGCATTTGCGTGCTGCTCGCCACATTCGTTGTGACGACCGCCATTCCGCCCTGGTCGGCGTTAACGAGGTGGGCCAGCAGGTGCGAAAGCCAAGCCTCAAGCCCCGACCAGCGAATGACGATTTGACCAAGCCGTTCTGTGAGTTCAGAATCGATTACGGTCGGGGATAGATCGGACACCGTGATCTCCATGGGCAAGCAGCCGGACGAACGCTATAGCGAGCAAGAGACGGGGCGCCGCACCGAAGCCGCACTCCGGGCCGCGTTCAACACGCCGCCCAAGCATCAATCCGAAATGAAGCTCGGCAAGCCTGGGGTGAAACAAACCAAGGCCCCAGCCAGAAAAAGGCTGCAAAAAAGCCGAAACGATAGGCGCGGCTAACGACTAGGCGATAACAGGGCCTCCGCTGTCTGCTTCTACCGCAGCCTGTGGATAAAAGCCCTTCGCCTCTTTTCCAGAAGCATCGAACCACACAGTCCAGACATGGGGCGTACCGCTGCTGTTACCGGCCTGTGTCACTGTCATGAGTGGACCGCCTGACTTCAAGCGCACTGTGTCCCCAATCTTGAACTCTGCCATCTGACCTCTCCCATAATTGGTACAAAACATGCGAACACGCCGCTTTTCGGCGCGCGATTTGATGCGCGTCAACGCCGTTGAATATTTCCCCTCATGGAAATATTCCTCACCGGAAATTGGACAACAAGTGCGCCTCAATAGCGGCGGCCCAAGTGGCCTAATCGTGGGCATTTGCGACGACCAGTTAACGGTCGCCTACCGCGACGGAAATGAGCATATGCTACCGCGGATATGTTTTCATAGGGTGGTTGATCGCCTGTAAATCCTCGCAATCATACCGGCTTTCTCGACTGCCAATAGCGCACACGCATAGGCTTCGGCGGCTTCCAATTCTTTTTGCGCCACCGCAGAAATCGCTTCGCTGCGAAAGAGTAGTTCGGCTTAATGAGATTGACGATACGTGAGGCGCTTACCGTCTGCGTTCTTCACGGCAATTGCCGCACGGTCGCCATCGTTATAACCAAGCTTGATGCGGTGATTGTAGCGGAAATCGAACTCGGCCAAGTACCGATGCAAATGCTTTTCTTTGCAGTGCTGGTAGTTACCGCGCATTCCGCGTTTGAAGATCGAGAAGTATCCTTCCGCTGAATTGGTGTGGACCTTTTCGGTACGCGGACCATCCTTGCCCCACGTGAACTTGGTGCGCACGTATTCGTCGGCAGTGTGCTTAACCGTTTCGTGCTCGGCAAAGTGCGCGGCAGCGTCGCCATACAGACGACTTTCGTCGGTGTGCAATTTGGACTCGCGTGCGATATTGTCTTTCACGATCTTGTCCACCGTCTCTTTGTCGGCGGTCGGAATGTGAAATGAGCGCACGCGCCCACCGCGCTCAACGAGGGAGAGGATCGGCCGTTTGTTCGACGGACCAGATTTGCCGCTTTTGGTGAACGGGCGCCCGCTGGTCGTCTTGGTGCGGAACTTGTCCTTGGCGATCGGGCCGTAATAGGTTTCATCGGCCTCAACAATTTTATCTTCACCACCAAGCGGACCAAGTCCGCCGGATCGCATACACTCGCGAATCCTGTGCGCCATGAACCAAGCCGACCGATAGGTGATGCCGAGCGTGCGGTGAAGCTGGTGAGCGGAAACGCCTTTCTTGCTCGAACACATCAAGTGGAACGCCTGCACCCATTTGTGCAGGGCGATGTGGCTGCGCTCCATGGGCGAGTTCATAGTCACGGTGAAATTGTTGCGGCAGGCCGGTTCGGCGCAGCGGAAGGTGCCAGCAGGCTTGATCGGATAGGCATGATCGATCACACCACAGTGCGGGCAGACTGGCCCGGACGGCCAGCGCAGGCCCTCCAGATAGGCCCGGGCGGCAGTGTCATCGTGAAAGCGGGGCGCGCTGAAAATGTCCATGACCATCGTCCTTTTATGGTCAAACACTAGCAGTTGCGGCTTGTGATGTCAACGATATAATTGGGACTTGATTCCGCTTTTGACTAGGACTATATTCCACATCGCGCTGACCCGCGAGGGGACGCGAACCGGTTGCACCGTTCGTGGGGTTCGGGCCGGGGCCGGCGCGTGCGGCCTCGCAAGCCGCGCACCCGGGGCCCCGGCCAGCCGTCCGCTCCAACTACGTGGGGCTGCCCGAAAGGGCTGGACGATGGCGGAAGACGAAGGGCGGCCGGAAGCCGCCCGGATGGGGCGACCCAAAAGGCGCCCCGGTCATGCTGCCCGGAAGCACGGCCCCGGGGACAGAAATCGCCGAGACGGCGCGCCGAAAGGCGCCACGCGGTGAAAGCCGCGTGAACAGAAGGACTGGTTGCGCCGTTTGGCGCGCCGTCCCCCTCGCCTTTTTTAAGGCGAGGGCACCGTTCCCAAACCTCGGGGGAAATCGCCCCGCGAGAACGAAGGAGCTTGCCTGACATGAAGCACGCACGAATATGGACCCGTCATCCTGAGGTGCGCGCCGCAGGCGCGCCTCGAAGGATGAACCGCCGGGGCCTAGGCATTGCCGCTGCCTGGCTTATATATAAAATGTTGCATATGACTCGGCCGACCACGACGAGGCTGCCATGATCTTCCGCCAACTGTTCGACAGCGTTTCCGGCACCTATTCCTATCTGCTCGCTTCCCGCGCGGGCGGCGAGGCGCTGATCATCGATCCGGTGCTGGAGAAGGTCGACCGCTATCTGCAATTGATCCGCGAACTCGATCTCAAGCTGGTCAAGGCGGTCGACACGCACCTGCACGCCGACCACGTCACCGGCCTCGGCGCGCTGCGCGACCGCACCCACTGCGTCACCGTGATGGGCGAGAACACCAAGGCCGACGTGGTGTCGATGCGGCTCGCCGAAGGCGACAAGCTCACCATCGAAGGCCTCGCGCTCGACGTGCTCTATACGCCCGGTCACACCGACGACTCTTATAGCTTTTTGATGGGCGACCGCGTGTTCACCGGCGACACGCTGTTGATCCGCGGCACCGGCCGCACCGATTTCCAGAATGGCGACGCGCGCATGCAATATGAATCGCTGTTCGGCAAGCTGCTGCGCCTGCCCGACGAGACCTTGGTGTTCCCGGCGCACGACTACAAAGGCGACACCGTCTCCACCATCGGCGAGGAGAAGCGCTACAATCCGCGCCTGCAGGTGAAGTCGATCGACGACTACGTCGCGCTGATGGCCAGCCTGAAATTGCCGAACCCGAAGATGATGGACGTCGCCGTGCCGTCCAACATGAAGATCGGCATGGCGCAGCAGGAGATCGCGCGGCGCGGCTGGGCGCTCTCGGCGCAGCAGGCGATCGCGTTGCTCGGGCGGCCGGACGTCTCCTTCATCGACCTGCGCGAGGCGGGCGAGCGCTTAAAGCACGGCAGCATCCCGGGCTCCTTGCACGCGCCTTACGTCGAGCTGCAGGACAACATCGGCAGCGGCGGCATTTTGCATGAACTCGCGCGTTCGACCGACAAGCGTCTCGTGTTCTACTGCGCGTACGGTGAGCGCTCCGCCATGGCGGTGCAGGCGGCGCAGGACGCAGGCTTGATCGCGGCGCTGCATGTCGAAGGCGGCATCGACGCCTGGAAGCGCGCCGGCGGCGTGCTGGTGCATTAGGATCGGATAATGCTTCCACACTCCGCTCATTCCCGCGCAAGCGGGAATCCAGGGCAGCAATCGCGATCTGAAGCAATAAGCACTAGGTCCCCGCTTTCGCGGGGACGAGCGGTTAGATTTGCCCTAATGCAAAATCTGGCTCAAGAACAGCTTTGTCCGCTCGTGCTGCGGGTGGGCGAAGAACTCTTCGGGAACGTTGGCCTCGACGATCTGTCCCTGGTCCATGAACACGATGCGGTTGGCGACTTGGCGGGCAAAGCCCATTTCGTGCGTCACCACCAGCATGGTCATACCGTCCATGGCGAGGCCGACCATGGTGTCGAGCACCTCCTTGACCATTTCCGGGTCGAGCGCGGAGGTCGGCTCGTCGAACAGCATGATCTTCGGATTCATGCAGAGCGCGCGCGCGATCGCCACGCGCTGCTGCTGGCCGCCCGACAGTTGGCCGGGGTATTTCGCGGCCTGCTCCGGGATCTTGACCCGGGTGAGGTAGTGCATGGCGATCTCTTCGGCCTCGCGCTTCGGCATCTTGCGCACCCAGATCGGCGCCAGCGTGCAGTTGTCGAGCACCGTGAGATGCGGAAACAAGTTGAAGTGCTGGAACACCATGCCGACCTCGCGGCGCACTTCGTCGATTTTCTTGAGATCGTTGGCGAGTTCGACGCCGTCGACGACGATCCGGCCCTGCTGATGCTCCTCGAGCCGGTTGATGCAGCGGATCATGGTCGATTTGCCGGAGCCGGACGGTCCGCAGATCACGATGCGCTCGCCGCCCATCACCTTGAGATTGATGTCGCGCAACACATGGAACTCGCCGTACCATTTGTTCATGCCGATCAACTCGACCGCCACCGGCGTGTTGAGCTGGGTCGGCTTCAAGCGGGGCGTCGAATTTGCGTTGGTACTCATGACATGACCTCAGCGTCTGTCGCCCTGCGAGAGCCTCGCTTCCATCGCGCGGGCATAACGCGACATGGCGTAGCAGAAGATCAGATAGAAGATCGCCGCCACCGCGTAACCGGTGGTGCTGGTGACCGGCGTCGCCCATTTCGGATCGATACGGGCGACCTCGACGGTGCGAAGGAAATCGAAGATACCGACGATGAACACCAGCGTGGTATCCTTGAACAGGCCGATATAGGTATTGACGATGTTCGGGATAGTGATCTTGAGCGCCTGCGGCAGGATGATCAGCCGCATCATCTGCCAATAGCCGAGGCCGACCGCCATGGCGCCCTCGAACTGCCCCTTCGGGATCGCCTGTAGGCCGGCGCGCACCACTTCCGCCATATAGGCCGAGGCGAACAGCGCGATGCCGACCAGCGCGCGCACCAATTTATCGGGCGAATATTCTTCCGGCACGAACAGCGGCAGCATCACGCTCGCCATGAACAAGACCGTCACCAGCGGCACGCCGCGCACGAATTCGATGAAGATCACCGAAAACAGCCGCACCGCGGGCATGTGCGAACGCCGGCCCAGCGCCAGCAGGATTCCGAGCGGCAGCGACAGCACTATGCCGACCGACGCGACGACGATCGTCACCAGGATGCCTCCCCACAGCGACGTATCGACCGGCTCGAGGCCGATTGCGCGCCAGCCGGTCAACAAAATGAACGAGGAAATCGGCAGCACGACGAAGAAGTAAACCGAACCGAGATCGCGCCGCGGCGCTTCCAGCCACAGCATCCAGAAAACGCCGACGGCCAGCATGGCGAAGAACACGTCGACCCGCCAGCGTTCGGGGATCGGATAGGACCCGTAAACGAAGTAGGACCAACGCTCCCACACAAACGGCCAACAGGCGCCGATCTCGCGATGCTGTACGATTTCGCGGCAGGCGTCGCGGTCGGTGCCGGTCCAGACCGCGTCGATCAGCACGAATTTCACCAGTTCGGGGATGGCCCAGGCCAGCAGCAGCGCGATCAGGATCGTCAAGGCGATATTGAACGGGCTCGATAACAGGTTTGCGCGCAGCCAGCCGATCGCGCCGGTCATCGCCATCGGCGCAGGCCGCGCCGCGAGGGTGGTGCCGCGCACAAATTTGATTTCGGTGACGGCGAGATCGCCTTCGGACATGGTCATGGCGCCACCCTCACCGTTCCACCAGCGCGATGCGGCTGTTGTAGACGTTCATCAACAACGACGTGGTGAGGCTGATGGCGAGATAGACCGCCATGGTGATGGCGACGACTTCGACCGCCTGGCCGGTCTGATTAAGCACGGTGCCGGTGAACACCTGCACCAGGTCGGGATAGCCGATGGCGACGGCGAGCGTCGAATTCTTGGTCAGGTTGAGGTATTGGCTGGTCAACGGCGGGATGATAACGCGCATCGCCTGCGGCACCACGATCAGCCGCAAGGTCGGACCCGGCGTCAGCCCGAGCGAATAGGCCGCCTCGGTCTGGCCGCGCGACACCGCCGCGATGCCGGCGCGCACCACTTCGGCAATGAACGCCGCCGTGTAGATCGACAACCCGAACAGCATAGCGGCGAATTCCGGCAAGATCTCGATCCCGCCGTTAATGTTGAAACGCCCGGCCGACGGAAATTCAAACCCAAGCGGGAATCCGGCAAGCGCCAGCACGAGCAGCGGCAGGCCGATCACCAGCGCCAAGGCCGCGGCAAAAACCGGCGCCTGCTGGCCGGTTTGCTCCTGCCGCTTGCGCGCCCACACGTAAAAGGCGACGGCGCCGATCACACCGACGGCAAGCGCGGCCAGCACAAAGCCGAAGCCGCTTTTAAAGATCGGCAGCGGCAGAAACAGCCCGCGATTGTTGAGATAGATGCCACCCGGGATGACAAGACTTTCCCGGATCGCCGGCAACGCCTTGAGAACGGCGTTGTACCAGAACAGCAATTGCAGCAGCAGCGGGATATTGCGGATGGTCTCGACATAACCGGCAGCGGTCCTGGCGACCAGCCAGTTCGTCGACAGCCGTGCGATGCCGATCGTGAAGCCGAGGACGGTCGCGAATACGATGCCGAGCCCGGCGACAAGCAGAGTATTGAGCAGGCCAACCCAGAAGGCGCGGCCATAGCTGGAAGTCGCCGAGTCGAACTGGATCAGGGTCTGGCTGATGTCAAAGCCGGCGGTGTTGTTCCAGAAGCCGAATCCGGAGGCAATATGCGCGCGCTCCAGATTGTCGACGGCATTGCGGACGGCCGCAAAGACGAGAAATCCGACGATCGCGCAAAGCGCTACTTGATAGGCGATGCTGCGAATCTTGGGGTCGTTGTAGAACGCAACCCGCGCGGGGGACGACCCCGTCGGAAGGTCTATCGGCATTTACCCCTCGTCGGCCTCGCGACGCCCCCAGCTGGCGTCGACCGCCGAACCGCCGGGGCCGCGCGCGGCTCCGGCGACGCGGCTTCAATTACCGGTCAGCGGACAGGCGGCGCGTATTGGATGCCGCCTTTGTTCCACAATTTATTCAGACCGCGGTCGATCTTGAGCGGCGAGCCCTGCCCGACATTGCGTTCGAACACCTCACCGTAATTGCCGACCAGTTTGATGATGCAAACCGCCCAGTCCTTGGGCAGGCCGAGCTGCTCGCCGTAATTGCCCTCGGTGCCGACAAAGCGTTTGATGTCAGGATTGGTCGATTTCACCATGTCGTCGATGTTCTTGGAGGTGATGCCCAGCTCCTCGGCATTGATCATAGCGAACAGCACCCATTTCACGGCGGTGAACCACTTGTCGTCGCCTTGGCGCACGACGGGGCCGAGCGGTTCCTTGGAGATGATCTCCGGCAGGATTATGTGGTCGTTGGCGTTGGCAAGACGCAATCGCTCGGCGTAGAGGCCGGAGGCATCGGTGGTGTAGGCATCGCAGCGGCCGGCGTCGTAAGCCTTCACCGCTTCATTGGCGGTCGCAAAGGTCACCGACTTCAGCTTCATGTTATGGGCGTGGAAGAAATCCGCCAGATTGAGTTCGGTCGTGGTGCCCTGCTGCACGCACACCGACGCATCGCCGAGCTCAAGCGCCGAATTGACCTTGAGCGACTTGCGCACCATGAAGCCCTGGCCGTCGTAATAGTCGACACCTGTGAAGCTCAGGCCGAGAGATCAGTCGCGCGACGAGGTCCAGGTGGTGTTGCGCACCAGCACGTCGACTTCGCCCGACTGCAACGCGGTGAAGCGGTCCTTCGCCGACAGCGGTACAAACTTGACCTTGCTGGCGTCGTTGAACAGCGCCGCGGCGATGGCGCGGCAGACGTCGACGTCGAGGCCGGTCCATTTGCCTTGCGCGTCCGGCAAGCCGAAGCCCGCCAGCGTGCCGTTGGCGCCGCAATTGAGAATGCCGCGGTCGGTCACCGCCTTCAAAGTCTGGGCGGATGCGCTCTGCGCGACGACGACGAAGGCAAGAGCGAGCATACTGGCGAAGCGTTTCATGACGCGACCTCTTTGACACAAATTCGGTTCGGGGATCGTGCGGATCGGATGAACATTTCCGCCGCCGCGGATAAAACCCCGCCACGGAGAAAATGCAAGCTCCTGGCCGTTTTCCCAAGCCCTCGATGGATGGCATCTCAGAACGATCGCGTTCCCAGGTCAAGGGGTTGACGCTTCACGCCAATGCAGCCGTATATGTCGCCCGGCGCCGTGGTTCCGCGCGCCGCTAACGTGGATCTGCCGACCGCCATGGCGAAGCCGCCCAAAACTCCGATCAAGCCGGAAACTCGCCTGGTGACTGCCGGCCGCGACACCAAAGGCCAGCACGGTTTCGTCAATCCGGCGGTTTATCACGCCTCGACAGTGCTTTACCCCACGGCCGAAGATCTGGCCGCGCACCGCTCCCGCTATCAATACGGCCGCCGCGGCACCCCGACGTCGGAAGCCCTGGAACAAGCGCTCGCGGCCATCGAAGGCGACGGCTGTGCGGGCGTTGCCTTGCTGCCGTCGGGCCTCGCCGCGATCTCGACCGCGTTGCTCTCGGTTGCCGGCAGCGGCGATCACATTTTGGTCAGCGACAGCGTCTATCGCCCGACCCGCAATTTTTGCGAAGGCGTGTTCAAGCGCATGGGCGTCGCGACGACCTACTACGATCCGCTGGTCGGCGCCGATATCGCTAAACTGTTCAGGCCAAACACGCGCGCCGTCTTCGTCGAGGCGCCCGGCTCGCAAAGTTTCGAGATGCAGGACATTCCCGCCATCGCCGCGGTCGCCCACGACAAGGGCGCGGTGGTGCTGATGGACAATACCTGGGCGACGCCGCTTTATTTCCGCGCCCTCGACAAAGGCGTCGATCTGTCGATCCAGGCCGGCACCAAATATATCGGCGGCCATTCCGACATCATGTTCGGCTGCGTATCGGCCAATGCCAAGACCCTGCCCGCGCTCAAGACCATCATGCAGACGATGGGCCTGTGCGTCGGGCCCGACGACATGTATCTCGCCTTGCGCGGCTTGCGCACCATGGCTGTGCGCCTTGCGCGCCACAACGAGTCGGGCCTGCGGGTCGCGCGCTGGCTGGAGAGCCGCCCGGAAGTCTTACGCGTGCTGCACCCGGCGCTCGAAAGCAATCCCGGCTACAAAATCTGGCGACGCGATTTTTCCGGCGCCTGCGGGCTGTTCAGCCTCGTGCTCAAGCCGACGTCCGACAAATCCGTGCACGCCTTCCTGAACGAGCTGGCGCTGTTCGGCATGGGCTTCTCGTGGGGCGGATTCGAGAGTCTGGTGATCCTGTTCGATTGCAGCGAGTATCGCACCGCGACGAAGTGGGTGCCGGGCGGGCCGACGCTGCGCATTCACGTCGGACTGGAAGATCCCGACGATCTCATCGCCGATCTCGAGCGCGGCTTTGCAGCGCTCGCCTCAGCCAAGTGAATGAAGGCGCGCGGTCGTCAAGACAAAGTCACCGGCCGAAATGGGTATTCAATGAGCGGGCGCCGACGTACCTTCTTCGGTCGCTTCTGGCGCCGCGACTAAAATACTGTCGAGGTTGATCAGCCCGATCGTCGTATCGTCGATGTTCACGAGCCCGGACAGGAAGCCGCGGCCCTTCGTTTGTCCCACCTCCGGTACTTCCTTGATATTGGCAGGATCGACGGAAATGATATCGGAAACGCGGTCGGCGAGCAGGCCTACCTGCTGCTGGCCGATCTTGACGATGATGAAGACGTGAAACGGCGTCGGTTCCGTCAACCCCTCGCCGAAGCGGCAACGCAGGTCGACGATTGGTATGAACGCGCCGCGTAGGCTGCATATCCCGCGCACGTAGTCCGGCTGATGCGGCAGATGCCTGATGGCCGTCCAATCTTTTATTTCGCGCACCGCCATGATGGCTACGGCATAGTGATCGTCGCCGATGGCGAAGCTAATGAACTGAGTGGCGTTGACAGCAGCCGCGTCGCCTACCGCCGAAAACGATTGTGTCGTCTGAGCGATGTTTGCGTGCTGCGTCGCGGATTGCCCGTTCATTATACAACACCCTTAAAGTGCGCGCTTAAGTCAGCTTCCGCCCTGCCGCGACAGAACCGGAGCCATACTCGGCCCGGATGGATCGCTGACACTATTCTCGGCGATCTGCCCCATAAAATGAAGGCGCCCTTCCTGCGCGAGCAGCCGCAGAAACTCGTAGCGGAGGTCGTCGTCTGTCGTTTCGGCCAATTGGGTTCTATATCGTTTTGAATTCATGGTGCGCCCCGGACTTCGGTGCCGATGATCATCGGCACGGCAATAACCATGGACCAATAAGTTCAAGATTGGTTCAGCCGGATCGCTAAAATTGTCTGTAAAATATTGACCATCCGGCTTCGGCCCAAGCCGCCTGGTATGCGCTACGCGGGCCGACACTGCGCTTTCTCATCGGCCTGGAAGATCCCGACGACCTGATCGCCGATCTCGATGGCGGCTTTGCGGCAAGCGCGGCGGCAGGGTAATGCTGCTCTCGGTCCGTTAGCTGCCGCGGAATTGACAAACCGGGCGTATGTCGTTGATCGAATTGAATCGTAGCACATACAGGTCGATATGACCTGAGATGCCCTTTCGCGCCTCGATCTCCGTGCCCAACGCGTCGAGCAATAGGATGAAAAGTTGTCGCTCAACGGACACGACATTGAGCAGCAGCGGCTGCGGCGCGGCATCTCTTTTGGTGGGCATCGCAACGTTCACGGCCGACGCAGCAAGCTTGCCCTCAACGCCAAGATAAGGGCCGATAGACGGAAATTTTGTCAGGTCGAATGCGATCAGTTATCTGCCGATCTTCTTCACGACGGACTCATCGAATGGGTGCTCGTCGGGAAGCGTTGCCGGTGCGGCGTCCGATAGCATCAAAGTGTTGACTGTCAGGAAGAATGTTTGGAACGTCCGACGATAAAAGGTTAGTTTTCGGGACTCGGCTCGGGCGATATCCAAACTCCCCATATACTCACCAGAATTCGACTCGGGCTCCCGGACCAGCTTGCATGTCCACGGCAGTTGCAGCGTTGACGTAAAGAGCAGATCGGTGTCTACGCTGACGCGTGGATTGGCGTCGTAATCCTTGTATTCGATCGAAAATTCGCCATTCAATGACGCGAGGATCGGGCGGCAGACCGCTGGATCCAATTGGGCAACCGATGTATAGATATTCGCCGGCCTCTTGCCGAGCATCATGATAGATTCCAAGCCAGAGATTTCGGGCGGCGCGGCGCTAGCCGCAAATACACAGAGGCCAACGAGACCACAGCCGGAAACGATCAGCCGCGCGCTTCGTAGAATGGCAGCGCCTATGGGGAGGCGCGGAGCCATCACGCCGGCGCGCCTTGCCCGCCGCTGCGGATGACAAACTGCAAATTGCGCAGATAGACGAACACGCCGAACGCCTGCCCGATGATGAATACCGGATCCTTGCGGTAGAGCGCGTAGCCGAGCAGCATCAGGCCGCCGCCGATCGAAAATACCCAGAACGCGGTCGGCACCACGCTGCGCCCCGCCCGCTCCGAGGCGATCCATTGCACCACGAAGCGCATGGCGAACAACCCCTGCGCGATGTAACCGATCAGGATTCCCCAATCGGTATTGCCGACGAACACATCGTGCAGATAGCCGCCGACGGCGCGCGTGATATCGATGAGCATATGAGTCTTCCTTCAGTGGCGCGTGATCTTGTCCGAAAACCGGTTCCCACTTTTCGGGATCACGCGCTAGTCCTCTACGATTTCCGGAACACGTTTCTTACGCCGGATCAGCCACCACACACCGGCGAGATCGAGGATGCCTACCCAGAGCCGGTCCCACATCCCGTAGTTCGACACGCCGGCGCCGCGCGGCCGGTCCACCACGTCGACATAGCCGATCGCGTAACCCTCGCGCCTGACGAGCGCCGGCAGAAACCGATGCAAGCCATCGAAATATGGCAGCGCCAAGAACACGTCGCGGCGGAATGCCTTGAGTCCGCAGCCAGTATCGCGAGTGCCGTCGCGCAGCACCGCGCCGCGCACCGCATTGGCGATGCTCGACTGGAATTTCTTGAAGCCGCCCGACTTGCGCTTGACGCGTTGACCCGCAACAAGCCCGACGCGCGGCGCACCGGTTTCGAGTACGCGCAGCAGCGCCGGAATGAAAGCGGGATCGTTCTGCCCATCGCCGTCGAGGGTGACGATCAGCGGCGCGCGCACCGCAGCCACGCCCGAGCGCACCGCCGCCGACTGGCCGCAGGACTGCTTGTGCCTGACGCGGCGCAGCCAGGGATATCGCGCCATCAGCCGCTTGAGCTCTGCTTCTGTCCCATCGTTCGAGCCGTCGTTGACGTAGACGACCTCGAACGGCCATTGGCCGGCAAGCGCTTGCGCGATCTCCTTGACCAAAGGCTCGATATTGCCCGCTTCGTTGCGCACCGGCACCACGACGGAAATCGCAGGATCGTTGGCGTTCATTGTTGGGGTCCCGTCGGCCGGGGCGGCCGGCAATCCGCGTGCTTCTTATTAAGCCAACAGCGCCCGCGCAACCGCCTTGATCCGACGCAACGATGGGCCCGATTTTTGATGCAAAATGCCGTCCGGCGCGATGGAAAAACCCAGGCCCCGCAGGGCAAACCAGCGGCGCACCAGGAGAGCGCCCACCACGCCGACCACGGCGGCGGCCAGCACATCGCTCGGATAATGCGCGGTCAGCACGACGCGGCTCACCGCGATCAGCAAGGCATAGACCCACAATACGGTACGCCAGCGCGGCCATAGCGTGCCAAAGGCGACTGCCACGGCGAAGGCCGTGGTGGCATGGCCGGACGGCAGGCTGGCGTATTCGGCGGTCCATTTGAACGGGCTGAACACGTAAGGATCGGCGACGCCGGTGACCAAAGGCCGCGCGCGGCCGATCATGCGTTTGATAATGGTATCGAACAGGCTGGGCGCGCCGATAGCGACGAACAGGAAGCCGACGCGCACCATGATGGCGGCCAGCACGAGCTGCGGCACGCGCGGCAGGCTCGGCAGCGCAGCGAGACCCATAAACAGAATGCCGAGCGGCCACAGGAACCAGCCCGATTTGCCGAAGTCGGTTATCTGGTCGAACGACCAAACGATCCAGTGCGGCAGATGGCCTACTCCGTTGATCGCCGCGGCGTCGATCAAAAACATCACGGCCAGGAAGATCGCCAGCGCCACACCAGCGGCGATGGCAAGTCGCTGCGGCTCAAGCGGCCACGGATCTCGCACACGACGGCGCGCCGGGCGCACCAGCATCGCGATTGCCGCGGCCACATTGGCCGCACACCGCCGCAGCACGGTTTGCGCCATACCCGCCTCGCGATTGAGTCCATTGGTCACGGTCATGGCTTTTCCGTCGAGCGGAACACGGTGAGCATCACCGGCCGCCCGATGCTGATGTTATAACCATCTACGCGCTGGCTGACCGCGTAGCGTAATCCGATGGCATCGGCCCGCTGCACGAAACTGCGCTCGCTACGCGAGTCGACCAAAGCAAAATGGCAAGGCCCACTCCGCAGGAATTCGGCGGCGCCGGCGCCATCGGTGAAGCGGGTGTCGGTGCCGAGCAGAAACACCAGGCTCGGCTCCTCATAGTAGCCGGTCGAGGCGACGTGCGGCGGCGCGCAACCGCTGCCGCGCAGCTCCTCGGCGATCAACGCGCTCGGGAACAGTGCCGGCAGCGAGGGAAAGGTGATGGCATAGACCGTCACAGCGATGAACACCGACGCCATCATGCCGCGCAAGACTGCGCGCTCAGGACCGTCGACATCGTAGAGCCACCAGGCGAACAAGCCGAAGATCGTCGCCGCGGCGGCGAAGGGCCAGGCGACGATGCCGAGATCGCGCCCGACAACGATAAAGAGCACGACGACACCGATAGCGACCGCCGCAGGAAAGGCAAACCAGCCAGCCGTGCCGCGCAGCAGCCAGCGCCAGGTCACCAGCCCGCCGCTCTCGACGACACCGGCAATCAGAATCGCTATCGCGGGATAGAGCGGCAACACGTAATGCGGCAGCTTGGTGATCACCGCCTCGAACACCGCCCAGGACGGCAGCAGCCACGCCAGCAAAAAGCGCGCGCCCGGTTCGCGCCGCGCCCGCCACACCTGTGGCGCGGCCGCGCCCGCCAGAATCGAGCCCGGCCAGAACGTCAACCAGAACAGCAGAAAGTAGTAGCCCGGCGGCGCGCCATGCGATTCCTGGCCGCCGATCACCTTGGCCAGCATATCCTCGCCGACAGACTGCGTGATAAAACTGCCGCCGGATTTGGCGACGATCGCGACGAACCAGGGCAGCACCAACACGATCAGCCACGCGAAGCCGGCGACCGGTCGCAGCGACCAGATCCAGCGGCCCGAGCGGTCGGCGATCGACAGCGTGAGGGCTGTGAGCCCGACGAACATCAGGATCAGCGGTCCCTTGATCAGCACACCGGCCGCCATCGCGGTCCACAAAATCGCCGGCAAGCGCCAGCCGACAGCGAGGTCCGGCGTCCGCCGGCTCATCAGATAAATGCGCGCCATCGCGCCCATCGCCGCGACGCAAGTGAACAGCAGCGTGGCGTCGGTCTTGGCGAGTCGCGCCTCGACCCCGAGCAACACCGAACTCGCCATCATCAATCCCGCCAAGAGCGCGCTGCGGCGCGTGACGAAGGTGAGCGCGGTCCAATAGGTCAGCAGCACTGCGCCGATCGCGGCGAACAGCGACGGCATGCGGTAGAGCCAGATAGTGGTGCGCGCCTGCGGGATGCCGGCCGCCTCGCCCGCTTTCACGGCAAGCACCTGCAGCCAATAGATGCCGACCGGTTTCTTGTAACGCACCTCGTCCTGGAAGCGGATGTCGATGTATTGGCCGCTTTCCAGCATCTGCTTGGTGGCCTGCGCGAAACGCGCCTCGTCGCGGTCGACCGGCGGAATCTGGAAAAAGCCCGGCAGGAACGCGATTAGCGAAAAGACGATCAGCAACCCGCACGCGCGCCGGTGCGAGGCGCCGGCATAGTCCAGCACTACGGACAGCCCACGTCCCGGTTGCAGCGATTGCCGCGCGTCATTGGTGGCAGTGCTCATCGGACCGTTTCTGGCTTGATTCTGCGCCTCGACCCGGACCATAAGCCCAAGCCCCCCGCTCTGTCATTCGGCCCCGTTACTGCAGCCGGACGCTAACGCTGTCGGTGGCGCCACGGGCATCCATGACCGTGAGCCGCACAAAGCCGGGGCCGTCGGGCTCAAAGAACAGCGTCCGCCGGCTCCCTTGCGGCGGCAGTGGCACGCCGTTGACCATGACGGTAAGCGGCGCGGCGCCGCCGGAAATCTTGAGCGCGACCGGATCGGGCGCAGCGCCTTTGGCCAGCTCGATGCGTGCGCCGTTCGGCGGGAACATGATGCGCGGCGGCTCCGATATGGCGCCCATGGCACCGTCCGGGACAAAACGTTGCAACGGCGGCGGCAGCTTGTTGGTCGACGCAAACATGACGCCCTTGGGCGCGTGCGCCAGCGGCGCCGTTGCAGTGCCCGTGCGCGAGAATGCATCGAACAAGATCGGCGCCGCCGAGCCGCGGCCGTAGAGGCCGGGCACCGGCGCTCCGTCCGCCTGCCCGACCCAGACCCCGATAGTCATGCGGCCGTCGAAGCCGACCGCCCACGCATCGCGATAACCATAGGACGTGCCGGTCTTGAACGCGATGCGTCCGGGCATCGCATTGTCCGGCGGCGGCGCGCCGATCAGGATATTGCCGACATACCAGGCGGCAACCGGGTCGAGCAGCCGGCGCGCGGACGGAATAACCGCGCTTTCGCGCTCGCGCAGCGGCAGAGCCGCGCCTTGGCGCGCCAGGCCGGCATAGAGCATCACCAGATCGGAAAGCTTGATGCCGACGCCGCCGAGACCCATGGCGAGGCCGGGCGCCTCGCCCTTGGGCAGCACCAGCGCGGCGCCGGTTTGCGTCAACCGCGCGCTCAACCGGCTGACCCCGACTTTGTTGAGTACCGCGATGGCCGGAACATTGAGTGACATCTGCAGCGCGCGGCGCACGGTGACGGTGCCCTGGAAGGTGAGATCGAAATTTTCCGGCGCGTAGTTGCCGTAGCGCACCGGCTTGTCGTCGATCAGAGTTTCCGGATGCAGCAGGCCGTCCTCGAAGGCGAGGCCATAGATGAACGGCTTCAAGGTCGAGCCGGGCGAGCGCAACGCCTGCGTCATATCGACCTGCCCAGCGCGGCGCTCGTCGAAATAATCGGCGGAACCAACGCGCGCGCGTACCTCGCTAGTCTCGTTGTCGACGGCGACGATGGCGACGGAAATCTTGGGGCCCAACGCATGCGCGCGCTCGCGCGCCAAATCCTGCAACGTCTTCTGCAGGCCGGCGTCGATGGTGAGCCGGTGAGTGCGGCGGTCGGGCTCGGCAGCAACCACCTGATCGCCGGCATGCGGCGCGAGCACCGGTAGCGGCTTGCGCTCGTGCGGAACCGGAGCTTGTTTCGCACGAACGACTTCGTCGCGCGGCACCACACCTGCCGCCGCGGCGCGGTCAAGCACGCGATCGCGCGCCGCGCGTGCGATTTCCGGAAAGCGATCCGGCCGGCGCAATTCAGGCGACTGCGGCAACGCCACCAAGAGTGCGGCTTCCGCCAACGACAGCTTGCGCGGCTCTTTGCCGAAATAGCTCAACGAAGCGGCGCGGATTCCCTCGAGGTTGCCGCCGTAGGGCGCCAGCGTCAGATAGAGCGCCAGAATCTGCTGCTTGTTGAGCGCGCGTTCGAGTTCGAGCGCGCGCGTGATCTGGCGCAGCTTGGCGTCAAAGCTGCGGTGCTCGCGCGGCTCCAACAATCGGGCGACCTGCATTGTTAAAGTGGATCCGCCAGAGACGATATGCCCCTGCGTAACAAGCTGGAATGCGGCGCGGCCAAGCGCCAGAACATCGACGCCGTCATGCTCGTAGAAGCGCTTATCCTCGTAGGCGAAGAGCAGCTTGAGGAAGCGAGGATCGACGTCCTTTACCGTCGCCGGCAGGCGCCAGCGCCCTTCGGCGGTGGCATAGGCACGCAGCAGCCGCCCATCGCGGTCGAGCACCACATGCGAGGTCTCGATGTCCTGGCCGAGCGGCGGCCGCCCGAGCGAATAGACCCAGGCACAGGCGGCAAGCGCGACCAAGAAGGTCGCGCCGGCAAGACTGCCCAGGATCAATCGCCAGTGCTTCATTTGCCCGCCGTGATGTCGATCGTTCCCGTTGCGGTGCGCCCGAAGCGGTCGGGCCGATACATATCCTCGACAATCGCCTGCGGCAGCACGTAGTGGCCGGGCGATACCGCGCGCACTACATAGGCCACCGTGAATACCGGCGGCGAATTGTCGTCGCGATCGAACGCGGCGGTGAAGCGGTCGTCGCGAAATTCGCTGTTCGCCGGCTCGACGGCATCGGTGATCCACGCCAGCGTCCCGGTATCCCCCGACGACACCAGGCGCGGATTGTCGATCTCGAAGCCGGCCGGCAGATAGTCGGCGACGATCACCCGGCCGTATTGTGGGTTCGGCTCGGTCATCTTCAGCACCACCACGAAACGCTGGTTCTGCTTGGTGTTCGCAGGACTGGCCGGTTCGCCGTCGAGCGTGAAGTAGCTGCGCTCGATCTTGAAGCCTCGTTCGGCGGCAGGTTCCGGCGTGAGCGGCGAGCCGCTCACCGACACCACCGCCTGCACCGTGCCGGCGCCTTTGTTGCTGATCGCCAGCGGCGCATCGAGCTGATCGGCGCGCAGGCTGCGATAGAACGCTCCCTGCCGGGTCTCGCCGTTGACCGACAGCGAGATGGCGTTGACCTGCTTGACCAGCGCGCGCGCGGCGAGCACCAGCCAGGCGTCCTCCTGCGTCGAGGTCCGGCTGGTGATGGCGCGGGCGGCGTCGACGCGCGCAACCGCATCATCGATCGTTCTTTGCGTCGCGCGTCCTTCCGAGGCGAGCGTCACCAGCGCGGCCGAATCGCGCAAGGTCGAACCGTAATCGACGCGGCCGACATCGAGCTCGAGCTTGGGCTGCGGTGAAATCGCGTCGAGCGCGGCGAGATAGACGCGGTCGGCGCGCGTCTTGTCGCCGAGCATGGCGAGCGCGGCGGCGAGTTGCGCCTTGGCGATCGGCGTCGCGATGTCGTCGAGCTTGGTATCGGCGATGTAGCGCAGGTCGCCAACCGGCGCCACGCCGTTGCGCGCCAGCACGTAGAGCGCATAAGCGAGATCGCGGCCGCCATTCTTGCTCGGATCGGGCGTGCTCGCCACGTAATTGCGCAGCCGGTCGAGCGCCTGGGTGAACGCCTGTTGCGGCACCTCGAAATTGCGCTCGCGCGCCCGGGTGAGGAAGTCGGTGACGTAGGCGTCGAGCCAGGGATCGTTGCCGCCGACCGTCCACAGGCCGAACGAGCCGTTCGAATCCTGCCGCGCCAATAGACGCTGGATGGCGTCCTTGATGCGTTGGTCGATGTCGCCGTCGAGCGAGAGCTTGGCCTGCGCGGCGAGCTCGTTGATATAGAGCATCGCCACCGCGCGGCTGGTGATCTGCTCGGAACAGCCGAACGGATAGCGATCGAGTTCGTTGAGCAGCGTAGCGATATCGAGCGAAGCCGAGATGGCTACCGACAGGCCGACACGGCCGGTTCCCGGCACGAAGTCGGCGAACATGTCCTTCGACAGCGTCAGCGTCTCGCCGGGCGCAAGCGCCCGCACGGTCCGCCGCGTTAGGATCTGGTTCGCCGGCCGCACGTCGAGGGCATAGGTGCGTTCAAGCGCAAAGCCGTTCGGTCCGCTCACGCTAACCTTCAGCGTGCTCGATCCGGCCCCGGCGGCGGAAACCGGCACCGCAGCATGGTCGCGTTGCTTGGCCGCAAGCTTGAGCGTGAACGGTTTATCACCGTCGAGCTTGACGGCGCCGTCGCTGCTCACGGCCATGTTGTAATCGCCGGCCGCGCCTTCGACGTTGTCGAGTTCGAGCTGCACATTGCCGCGGTCGCCGGTGCGCAGGAAACGCGGCAGCGTCGCGGTTAGCACCACGGGATCGCGCACGATGACATCACCTGACGCCTTGCCGACCTTATTCTTGCTCCAGGCGACCGCCATAACGCGTACGGTGCCGGTGAAAGCGGGGATATCGAAGCTCACCTGTGCCGTGCCGTCGGGGCCAACGCTGACGATGCCGGAATAGAGCGCGAGCGGCACCTGCGTCGGCGGCGGCCCGGCCAATTCGGCGCCGCTGTCGCCGCCCGAGCGGATCGCCCCGCGTACGCCCTGCATGCCGTCGATCAATTGCCCGTAGAGATCGCGGATTTCGGCGGTGAGCTGGCGCTGACCAAGATAGTACTTGTCGGGCGCCGGCGGCTTGTAATTGGTGAGATTGAGAATGCCGACATCGACGGCGGCGACGACGACGTGCGCCTCCTCGCCGGCCGTAAGCCCTGTGAGCTTGATCGGCACGTTGAGCGCATTGTCGGGCCGCATAGTGGACGGCAATTTCATATCGAGCGCGAGCGTGCGCTGCGCGCGGTCGATCGAGAACCACTGCACGCCGATGGCGCGCCCCGGCATGCGCTGCGCCGGCGCATCGAGCGGGCGGCGCAAGGTCGCAACGAGGTAGGCGCCGGTGCCCCAGTCTTTGCCGACCGTCAACGGCACATGTACGGCCCCTGCTTTGACATCTTGCGAGACCGACGCCACCAGGCGATCGGTGAACACATTGAGGGTGAAGCGGCCGGCCGTGCGCGCGGTCACCGAGACGTTCATGGCGTCGCCAGATTTGAAATCGTTCTTGTCGAGCGCGACTTCCAGGAGATCCGGCGTGTCGGAGCTTGATTCCGCATAGAATCCGGCATCGAAGGTTAGCGAGGTGAGCAGGCCGTTCTGCCCGGGCGTCGACACTTCCAGCCGGTAGCGGCCCCATTTCACCGGCAGCGAAATCCGCGCCGGCTTGTCCGCGCTCACGTTGACGGTGCCGTTGCTGACGCGCTCGGTGCGCTTGACCGGCTCGAATTCCCAATTGCTGTTGTGGCGGTACCACTGATAGGACGTCTCGACGCGCAGCAGCTCGTAGTGCAGGCCGCTTTGCGCCAACGTCTTGCCGTCGGGGCCGGCCATCACCACGTCGAAATCGGCATTGGCGCCGTCGGCGAGCGAACGGCCGGAAAACGCCGGCTTGACGCCGATCATCGGGGCGTCGGGCGCGATTGGCAGCGTGATCTTGCGCTCGACCGCGCGGCCACCGGATTCCGCCATGCTCACGGTGATGGTCGCCTCGAGCGGCCGCGAGGTGGTCGGGATCTTGTCGAGCGTGACCGGGAACGTCGCCTTGCCAGCCGCATCGGTCGCCGGCAGATCGTCGAACTCCTGGCGCACGGCCGTGACGTCGTCGTCCTCAAGCCCGAACGAATAGCCGGCAAAGCCAGCGCGCTCCTTGGCGGCCGTGATGGTCACTGCGCCGGTTAGATCGAGACTGGAGGCCGGCGCGCCGTAGAGGAAATGGCCGTCCACGCTCAGTTGCGTTGGCGCGTCGCGCGGAATGACTTTAGCGTCCGATTTCAATTCGAATTCGATGCGGTCGGGCACATAGTCCTCGACCAGGAAATTGACTTCGCCGACCGGCGGACGCTTGGGGTCGGTATAGGCGGCGATGCGCCAGGTGCCGGTCGAGGCGGAGCGGACGATCGGCACGCTCCAGCTATGGCCGCCGAGGCCCTGATCGGGAACCAGCGCGCGGCGATATTCGACGCCGTCCGGCCGTTCCATCACCAAAGTGAGCGGCGCGGCGGCGGCAATGCCAAGCGCGTCGCGCAGCAGCGCGGTCACGTGTACGGTTTCGCCGCTGCGATAGACGCCGCGTTCGGTATAGACAAAAGCGTCGAGCCCGGTCGGCACCTGCCGGCCGGCCACGCCGCGGTCGGAGAGATCGAAAGCCGCCGACTTCAGGCTGAGGAAGGCATAGTCGGCCTTGTCGGCCGCGACAATTGCGGCCGGCGCCTGTCCGCCCTCGCCGCGCGTCAATCCGGCCTCGAAATGCACGAAGCCGTCTTTGTCGGTGGTCTTGTTCGCCAGCACTTCGTTGTTGCGCGCCATCAGACGGACGCCGACTTGGCCTATCGGCTCGGCACTCGCCAGCGAATGGATGAAGACGTCGATACCGTCGTGGCCGCTATAGGCGGTCAACCCCAGGTCGGACACGATGAACCATTGGCTGGCGCGCTGGCCGTAGTCGTTTGCCACCACGTCTTTCGGCGTTGCCGTCATGACATAGACACCGGGCTTGAGCTCGCCAAGCGCCTGATCGACCGGGAATGCGGTGGCGACTTCGGTATTGAGCTTGGGCGTGACGGCGAGTTCGCCGCTCCACACCTTGGCGCCGCGCTCGCTGGCCAGCCGTTCGGCTTCGTATTGGCTCAAGTTTCGCTGGAAATCGTAGCCCAGCACGGTGTCGAGCAGATTGCGGTCGCCGATGCGATAGACCGACAGCACGACCGCGCTGGTGTTGACGCTGAGCATCGGAATGCCGCGCTGGCCGGTGCGCGGCAGCACGTAGGCCTTGCCGGAGAAGCGCACGAACGGCTTGCGGTCGCGCACGAAGATGGTGAAGTCGGCTGATTTCGCCAGCGTCTCGCGCACCACCGACGGCAGGCCGGCGCGCAGCGTGATCTCGTAACGCTCGCCGTGCTTGAGGCCTTCGACGCATAGCTGCTTGTCATTGGCCGAGATTGCCGGCTTGTCCTGGCCCGCCACCGCAATGTATGGCGAGAAATCGGTGCGCTTGCCGGGCAATTCTTCCGAGAACTGGAAGCAGACGCGCGGCGTGACGGCGTCGGAATCGACCGAGTAGTCCAGCATGCGGAAGCCGTATTCGCTGCGCAGCTGTTCATATTGGCCGCGCAGGTCGGCGCTCTCGCGCAGATCGAGCGCAAGCCGCATGGAATCGAGCGCCGGGCGCCATTGCTTGCGGTCGGCGAGCGTCTTGCCGAGCACCGCCAGGCTGTCGGCTTCGAGGTCGCGTGCGGTCGCGCGCTGGTAAGCGATATAAGCCGCGGTCGAGGCGCGATCGAGCAGCAGTGCCTTTTCGCGGTCGTCACGCGGACGGATCTGCAGCACGGTGCGCGCCAGGCGCAGCCAGTTCGATGCATCGGTGGGTGCGACGGTGACGAACTGGCCAAGCACCGTCATGCCGGTGCGGAAATCGTTTTTCTGGAAGGCGGCATCGGCGTCGCGCCGCAGAGTGGCGGCCGGCTTGGTCACCGTGCCGGCGTCGTTCTTGATCTGCGCTTCGAGTTTGATGGCCGCGTCGTCGAGATCGCCGCGCTTGAAAGCCTTGTCGGCCGCCATAGCCGGGAGAATGGCAAGGGCGATGAGCGCGGCGGCAAGGCCGGCGCGGACGGACGTGACCATCGAGGAAGCCTCCCAGTGTGGCGACAGGTCGTCTTTGTTAGTCGCCGGCTGCCACTATTAGTTCAGCGCTTGAAGGTGTCGAGGTCGTGGCCACGGCGTGAACGTATATTGGCCGGCCCAGTACCTCGCGCGAGTGACGGGGTGACGGCGTTGCCTGACAGCGTAACGACACGTGTGATCATGCGGCTAGTCGAAAGTTCTAAGAAATTGGATTAATTGCTGGAGCAGTCGACGTTAACACACTAATATACCTACAGAAATTACGACAACTAGTGCGATGTTCGCGGCATCGGCCGCGCTCGCTCGATCGCCCGCGACGCCCGCAGCACCACGTCATCGGCCCGCAACGGCCCGACGACCTGCACCGCCGTCGGCAGGCCATTCGCGGCGAGCCCCACGGGCACCGAGGCGGCCGGCTGCTGCGTCAGGTTGAACGGATAAGTGTACGGCGACCAGTTGATCCAATCGTCGCCGAAATCGCCGCTGTCCGGCACCAGGCGCCCCACTTTGAGCGCGGTGATCGGCATGGTCGGAGTCAGCAGCAGATCGTAGCGCTCATGGAAGCGGAGCATCGCGCTGTGCAATTCGGCGCGGGCGGCATAGGCGGCAAGATAGTCGCCGATTGAATACGTTCGCCCGCGTTCGGCAACGGCCAGCAAGCCAGAATCCATCTCGGTACGCCGCGCCGGCGGCACCGCTTCGACGATCGCCGTCGCCACCGGCCACCACATGGCGCGGATCATATCGGGCGCGCGCGCGAGCGGCGGATCGGCTTCCTCGACAATCGCACCCTGCTCTTCCAGCGCGCGCGCCGCCTTGCGTGACGCCGCCTCGATGTCCGGGTCGAGCACCGCGACATGCCCGAGCCGCGGTGAAAACGCCACGCGCAGATCGCGCACGCCGCCATCGAGGCGCGCGCTGAAGTCCGGCGCCGGTGTATTCCAGGCCGCCATGTCGCGCGCATCGGGCTGCGCGATGACCGACAGCATCAGCGCGGCATCGGCAACGGTGCGGGCGATCGGCCCTTGGTGCGAGAGCACGTTGAGCATCAAGGCCGGATAGACCGGCACGCGGCCGAAGCTCGGCTTCATGCCGAATACGCCGGTGAATGCGGCCGGAATGCGTAGCGAACCGGCGCCGTCTGTACCGAGATGCAGCACACCGAGGCCGAGCAGCGCTGCCACCGCCCCGCCGCCGGTTGAGCCGCCGGGCGTGTGTTCTGAATTCCACGGATTGCGCGTAATGCCCGTCAACGGACTGTGGCAGACGCCGGTCCAGCCATGCTCGGGCATGCAGGTCTTGCCGAGAATGACGGCGCCCTGCTCACGCAGGCGTGCGACCGCCGGCGAGTCCGCTGGCGCCGGTGTCAAGTCGGTCGTGGTCGAGCCGCGCCGGGTGGGAAGGCCCTGGGCCCAGATGTTGTCCTTGATCGTAGCCGGCACGCCGTCGATCGGACCGAGCGGATGACCCGCCTGCCAACGCGCCTGCGCTCCGGCGGCCGCCGCCAAGGCGCGCTCCGGATCGACAATGACAAAGGCATTGAGCGCGGCGTTCGCGTCGATCCGGGCCAGACAATCGCGCACGACGTCGACTGGCGAAAGCTCGCCGCGCCGGTAGGCCGCTGTCAAATCGGCGCAGGTCAGATCGGTAATGGCGGCCATCGCGGGTCCTCGCGGTCTTCATCCACGTTAGCCGCGCAAATCCCGCCGCGCACCTTTCAATAGACCGCGGGCGCGGGTAAACCTGATGCTCAGGCATGACCCCGTAGCTCAGCCGGATAGAGCACCAGCCTTCTAAGCTGGGGGTCGCTGGTTCGAATCCAGCCGGGGTCGCCAAATTTCTTCGTGATTTTAGGGGTTCAGCCCGTCGTACCGACGGGTCGCCGAGCGCCCGTTCCCATCCCCGATCAAGTCGAGGACAAGCATTTCTGGGTCATGCGCAGTCAGTGCGTCCAGGCGTCGCGGCGCTTAAACGAGAAATTGTCCGAATAGGACATGCCGTGCCGCACCGGCCGCGCCGCCTCGGTCACCTGATAGGCGATACCATGGCGCTCGCAATAAGCGATCGCCTCGTCCTTGCTGGGAAAGCTCAGGCGAACCTGCTGGCGCATGTCGCCCGAGGAGGTCCAGCCCATCAGCGGCTCCACGGTCCGCGGCGTCTCGGGCTCGAAATCGAGCATCCAGGCCTTGGTCTTGGCAAGACCCGACTGCATGGCGGTTTTGGCTGGCTGGTAAATGCGAGCGGTCATGGGATGCGAACCGATTGGCTTTGGTCAGCGTCCGTATAGGCCCGGCCGAAAACACTGGCAAGAAGACCATGATACCGCTGCTACATCAGTGGATTGATTGGTTGGGGCGGCAGGATTCAAACCTGCGACCCTCTGCTCCCAAAACCTGGATACATTCTATAGTTGCTATATGTTTGTTCTCAATGCGGATTTGGCATTGATTTACGTGGCTTTTTGCAAATGCAAAGCGGGCCAGTTTTCACTGACACTGTCGTTTTTCAAAAACCGCTTTCGATGAGTGCAGGAAGTCCCCGACTTTTCTGCGGCGCGCACAACCTCGCTGACGCCAAAAGCGAACGCCCTCGACGATCTTACATGGCGTTGGCCTCGCCATGTTCCGGCGCGATGCCCGACTCTCGTACAAGGGGGGTCCGTGCCGTGTCCGACCGCACGAACACCCGGGTCAACATGTCTTTCTCGATTGGCTTCTGCAAAACGGGGATGTGTCTAAATCGCAATTCAATGCTCTCGGCGCCATATCCTGTGGCGAACACGAATGGGATTTTTCGCGCGGTGAGTATCTCAGCCAGCGAATAAACCGTCTCACCGGCCAGATTGACGTCCAGAATGGCGCCGTCGACCTGATTATCTTGCAGTGCCCGACAAGCGTCCGAAATGCGGCTGAAAGGTCCAACTACGGAAAAGCCCATATCGGTCAGTGAGTCGTTCAGAGCCAGCGCGACGATTGCTTCGTCTTCCACCAGCATGATTGAACCGCCGGCGAGAGCAATACAAGCACCGGCGGTTGCGGGGTCGACGTCGCCGCGCAACTCCGACAATTCAGTGGCTCCCATCGTATTGCAGAGGGGTACCGAAATCATGCAGCGCAAACCCTCCTGGCGCCAATCGAATGCAACATGACCAAACAACTGGCGCTCAATACTGGCCGTTATAATTCTCGTACCGAAGCCCTTTGCACTCGGAGGCTTTGTGACCGGACCGCCGCTTTCGCTCCAGTCGAGACCGAGCTTGCCGTCGTTCAACATCCAACTGAGCTTCAATTGCCCGGATTCCGATGACAGCGCGCCATATTTCGCGGCATTCGTTGCAAGCTCGTGAAGTGCTAACGCCAAAGTTTGCGCCGACCCTGGTTGCAGGAGGACTTCGGGGCCGGTGGTCTTGATCCGCTCCGTATTGCCGACCCGGTACGGCGCCAACTCGTCGTCAACGAGGCCGTGCAAGTCGGCGCCATGCCAACGCGACTGCGACAGGATCGCGTGCGCGCGCGACAGCGCCTTGATGCGCCCCTCCACCGTGGTGACGTAAGCAGGCAAAGTTTTCGCGCGCGTAAGTCGCAAAATCGATTGCACGAGCGCAAGTGCATTTTTCGCACGATGGTCGACTTCGCGTGCCAACAGCGTCTGGCGTTCCTCGGCCTCCTTGCGGTCTGTAATATCGAACGTTACGCCGCTCACACGTGCAATTCGACCGTCCCCGTCGGCGGTGGCTGCGGCGCTTCCAACACACCAACGGACCTGGCCATCGGGACGCAAGACCCGAAATTCGAGTTGGTGCGCATGACCGTCCTTGGCCATTCGCTCAAATCCGATTTGCAGATTATGCCAATCGTCGGGATGGACCCGGGTACGAATACTTTCGGGCGCGACCACAAAATCGGCTGGATCGACGCCAAAAATTCGATATTGCCCTTCATCCCACAGGTAACGGTCGGTGGCGTTATCCCATTCCCAAGACCCCATATTTCCGGCTGCCAATGCGAGACTTCGTCGCTGTTCGCTTTGCATCAGCTGTGCGGTCGACGCCTCCAATTCCGCAGTTCGTTCCGCGACCCGAGCCTCCAGCTGCTGATTCAACTGCTCGAGCTCGCGCGTCTTGCGGTAGAGTTCGGCGAATACCTTGACTTTCGCCCGCAGCACTTCGGGAATGACGGGGACGGGAACATAATCGACCGCGCCCATTTCATAACCGCGCAAGCTGTCCATTTCGCTGAGCAGAATTGCGGAGATGAAAATGATCGCGGTTTTCTGAAACCGCGGATGATCGCGGATCATGGCGGCCAACTGGAACCCATCCAGATCCGGCATGCAGACATCGACCAGCACGACGGCGATGTCCGACTTGAGGAGATGTTCAAGGGCTTCGCGGCCCGAGCTTGCTTTCAGCAGATTTTCGTTCAGGCCATGTAGAATGGCTTCATAACTCAGCAATTTCGCGGGCTGGTCGTCCACCAGAAGAATGTTGACTTTTTCATGCCCGGTCATGGCGCTTTCTCAACTCAACGATGCAGCCACATGCGTAACGCCGATAATAGTTGTTCGGTATTGACCGGCTTTGCCAGATAATCCGAGGCGCCGGCCTCCAAACATTTTTCCCGGTCACCCTTCATCGCCTTTGCCGTCAACGCGATAATCGGCAGCCGCCGCAATTCGGGCCTTTGCCGAATCGCTTGCATCGTCTGATATCCGTCCATCTGCGGCATCATGATATCCATCAGCACGATCGCCAGATCGGGCGTCGATGCGACGAGATGGATGGCTTCGGTACCGGTCGTGGCCGTGAGCACGCGCATGCCGCGCCGTTCCAGCACGCTGCTGAGGGCGAAGATGTTGCGAGCGTCGTCGTCGACCAGAAGCACGGTGCGGTTCTGCAGGTCTTCGTCGGAATTGTTGAGCCGCTCAAGCATTCGCTGTTTTTCGGGCGGCAGATCGGTCACCACCCGGTGGAGGAACAACGCGGTTTCATCGAGCAACCGTTCCGGCGATTCGACGCCTTTAACGACGATGCTGCGCGCAATGACGTGCAGTTCGGCGTCCTCTTCCGGCGATAATTCGCGTCCGGTGAAAACGATGACCGGAATATCAGCGATCGCGTCATCGGCCCGGATGCTTTCAAGCACTTCAAAGCCGGACATGTCGGGCAGGCGAAGATCGAGCACGACGCAATCACACGGCTGCTCGCGAAGGAGCCGCAACGCGTCCGTGCCCGAATCGGTGGAGATGATGTCAATATCGTCGTGCCCGAGCAATTCCCTGATACTTAGTTGCTCGGATGGATCGTCTTCGACGACGAGCAGACGCCGTCGACGCGTTTGCGCATATTCCTTGATACGCGACAGAGCGTCATTGACGCCTTCCGTCGTTGTCGGTTTGGTAACGAAGGAATATGCGCCGCGCGCCAACGCGTGCTGGCGATCCTCGTCCAAGGTAATAACTTGCACCGGAATGTGGCGCGTGAGCGGGTTCTGTTTAAGCTGATTGAGGACGGTCCAGCCGAGCATGTCGGGCAAGAATACGTCCAGCGACACCGCGCGCGGTTGGAACTGTTGCGCAAGGCCGAGCGCGTCGGCACCGCGCGTAGCGATCAAGACCTTGAAGCCTTTATCGCGCGCCAAATCTCTGATGACGCGAACGTAATGGGGATCGTCTTCGACCACAAGCAAGATCGAATCGCCCGGCTCGATTTCAAGGCGGTCGTCGGCGATATGCTCGACAATGCGATCGGCGGTCGCAGGAGGCAACAGCGCCGGGGCTTGAATCGCCAGCTTCGGGGCTTCGCTCGCAGGCGGCCTGATGCCCGTTGAGGGACCGACATATTTTATCGGCAGATAGAGCGTGAACGTGCTGCCTTGTCCGGGCGTGCTGCGGAGCTGAATTTCGCCGCCCAGCAGATTCGACAGTTCGCGGCTGATGGCAAGACCCAGGCCGGTGCCGCCATATTTCCGGCTCGTGCTGGCATCGGCCTGCTGGAAGGCTTCAAAGATGATCTTTTGCTTGTCGGCGGGGATACCGATGCCGGTATCGGACACTTCGAAGGCGACGACAGCAGGCGCCAGGCTGAGCACAGCATGTTCCTGGCTCCACCCGCCGATCGCAGCCGATATGTTAAGCTGGACGCCGCCGTTTTTAGTGAACTTGAACGCATTTGAAAGCAGGTTCTTGAGCACCTGTTGAAGTCGCTTCGAGTCGGTGATGATGCTACGGCCCAAGTGCGGATCGATCTGCACGTCAAAGGATAGATTGCGGTTTTCAGCCTCGTGGCGGAATGGGCGCGCGACGCCATCGAGCAGGTTGGCGATGGACACTTCTTCTTCGTCGACCGTGACCGTGCCGGATTCGATCTTGGAGAGATCGAGGATATCGCTGATGAGATTCAGCAGATCGGTGCCGGCGCCGTGGATGGTGCGGGCGAACTCCACCTGTTTGTTCGTTAGATTGCCGCCAGGATTTTCGCCAAGCTGTTGACCCAGAATGAGGATGCTGTTGAGCGGCGTCCGCAATTCGTGCGACATGTTTGCAAGGAACTCGGACTTGAATTTCGAAGTGAGCGCCAGCTCGCTGGCCTTTTCTTCCAGCGCGCGGCGGGCCTGCTCTATTTCCTGATTTTTGCGTTCGACTTCGACGTTGCGTTCCGCCAGTTGCTGCGCCTTCTGCTCCAATTGATCGTTGGTTTGCTGCAACTCCGTTTGCTGCGTTTGCAGCTCGGCGGCAAGATTTTGCGATTGTTTCAGCAGGCCTTCGGTCTGCATCGTCGCTTCGATGGAATTCAGCACGATGCCGATACTCGTCGTCAATTGCTCGAGGAAGGAACTCTGCAGCGTCGTGAACGATGATACCGACGCCAGTTCAATCACGGCCTTCACCTGATCCTCGAACAGCACCGGCAGGACAATAATGTTCTGCGGGACCACCTTGAACAGCGCCGAACCGATGGGGACGGCGTGCGTCGGGATTTCCGTAATCAGCATTCTTCGCTTCTCGGCGGCGCACTGGCCGATCAGTCTCTCACCGATCCGCAGAACCTGCGGATGGCCCGAACTTCCATCGTCAGCGTAAGCCGACAGCAATCGCAGAACTCCACTTTCTTCATTCTCGACCTGGTAGATAACGCCAAGCTGAGCGTTGACGAGTTGCGTCAGTTCGGAGAGCAGCAGTCGGCCGACTGTCGTGAGATCGCGTTGACCCTGCAGCATGCTGGTGAATTTTGCGAGGTTGGTCTTGAGCCAGTCTTGTTCGGTGTTTCGGTCGGTCGTGAGCCGAAGATTGTCGATCATCGTATTGATATTATCTTTGAGTTCGGCCACTTCGCCGCGCGCATCGACCTGAATGGAGCGGGTGAGATCGCCTTTCGTCACCGCCGTCGCGACCTCGGCGATCGCGCGAACCTGCGTGGTCAAGTTGGCGGCCAGAAGATTCACGTTGCCGGTGAGGTCTTTCCAGGTGCCGGCGGCGCCTGGCACCGCGGCTTGACCGCCCAAGCGGCCTTCGACGCCGACCTCGCGCGCGACCGAGGTCACCTGGTCGGCGAAGATCGCCAGCGTATCCGTCATGTTGTTGATGGTTTCGGCCAACGCTGCGACTTCGCCCTTCGACTTCACGGTCAGGTTTTGCTTGAGGTCGCCGTCGGCCACCGCGGTCACCACTTTCACGATGCCCCGCACCTGTTCGGTCAGATTGGCCGCCATCACGTTGACGGTATCGGTCAAGTCCTTCCAGGTGCCGGCGACGCCAGGCACTTGCGCTTGACCGCCGAGCTTGCCTTCGGTTCCGACCTCGCGCGCGACACGCGTCACTTCGGAGGCAAAGGCGTTAAGCTGGTCCACCATCGTGTTGATAGTGTTCTTCAGCTCCAAAATTTCGCCCTTCACGTCGACGGTGATCTTGCGCGACAGGTCGCCGCGCGCCACGGCGGTCGTCACTTCGGCAATATTGCGAACTTGCGTGGTCAAATTGCCCGCGAGCAGGTTGACGTTATCGGTGAGATCTTTCCACGTTCCGCCGACGCCCGGCACCACCGCCTGGCCGCCGAGGCGTCCGTCGGTTCCGACCTCGCGCGCCACGCGGGTCACTTCGCCGGCGAACGAGCGCAGCTGCTCGACCATGGTGTTGAGCGTGTCTTTGAGCAGCAGGATTTCCCCGCGCACGTCGACGGTAATCTTCTTCGACAGATCGCCGCCCGCGATTGCCGTCGCCACTTCGGCGATGTTGCGGACTTGCGCCGTCAGGTTGCTGGCCATGAAGTTGACGTTGTCGGTGAGGTCCTTCCAGGTACCGGCGACGCCGGGCACTTGCGCCTGGCCGCCGAGCTTGCCTTCGGTGCCAACTTCGCGCGCCACGCGGGTCACTTCCGACGCGAATGCGTTAAGCTGGTCTACCATCGTGTTGATGGTGTCCTTGAGCTCGAGAATTTCGCCGCGCACGTCGACCGTGATCTTCTTCGACAAGTCGCCGCTGGCGATGGCGGTCGAAACCTCGGCGATGTTGCGGACTTGCGCGGTCAGATTGCTCGCCATCGAATTGACGCTGTCGGTCAAATCCTTCCAGGTACCGGCCACGCCGAGCACGTTGGCTTGGCCGCCCAGCCGGCCTTCGGTGCCGACCTCGCGCGCGACGCGCGTGACTTCGCCAGCGAAGGCGTTGAGCTGATCCACCATCGTGTTGATGGTTTCTTTAAGCTGAAGAATTTCACCGCTGACATTCACGGTGATTTTCTTGGAAAGGTCGCCGCCGGCAATCGCCGTCGCCACGTCGGCAATGTTGCGAACCTGCGCCGTCAGATTGCTGGCCATGAAGTTGACGTTGTCCGTCAAATCCTTCCAGGTACCGGCGACGCCGGGCACTTCGGCTTGGCCGCCGAGCTTGCCTTCGGTGCCGACTTCGCGCGCGACGCGGGTCACTTCCGAAGCAAACGCGTTAAGCTGGTCCACCATCGTGTTGATGGTGTCTTTCAACTCAAGAATTTCTCCGCGGACATCCACGGTGATCTTGCGCGACAAGTCTCCGCGCGCCACGGCGGTTGTCACCTGTGCGATGTTGCGGACCTGACCGGTGAGGTTGCTCGCCATCGAGTTGACGTTGTCGGTGAGATCCTTCCAGGTGCCGGCAACGCCGGGAACGACGGCTTGGCCGCCGAGCTTTCCGTCGGTGCCGACTTCGCGCGCCACGCGCGTCACTTCCGAGGCGAATGAACGGAGCTGGTCCACCATCGTGTTGATGGCTTCCTTCAGCTGGAGAATTTCACCGCGCACATCGACGGTAATTTTCTTCGATAGGTCGCCGTTTGCGACTGCAATCGTCACCTCCGCGAGATTGCGGACCTGCGCGGTGAGGTTGCTCGCCATCGAATTCACGCTTTCGGTCAGATCTTTCCAGACGCCGGTAACTTCCGACACCTGCGCCTGACCGCCGAGCTTGCCCTCGGTGCCGACCTCGCGCGCCACGCGCGTCACCTCCGAGGTGAACACGCCGAGCTGCTTGATCATGGTGTTGACGATCGTCGCCGAGCGAAGAAACTCACCCTTGAGAGGACGGCCATCGACATCGAGAGGGACGGTCTTGAGGAGGTCGCCTTGCGCGACCGCGGTGATGGTGCGGGTCACCTCGGTGGTGGGCCAGACCAAGTCGTCGATCAGGGTATTGATGGAGTTTTCCATCTCGCCCCAGGCGCCGCTAGAGACGCCGAATTTGACGCGTTGTTTGGTCTTTCCATCGCGGCCGACGACCTCACCAACGCGCTCAAGCTCCGTTGCCATGCGCTGATTGGCAGCGATGATGTCATTAAAGGTATCGGCGATCTTGCCTTCGATGCCGACGCCATCGCCGGGCATGCGGATGGAAAAATCGCCGCTCCGCATGGCCTGAAGGGCGGTGAGAAGTTCGGCCAAAACCGGCGATACGTGGTCGGTTGCCTTGGTGGCAGATATGCCATTGGTGACCGCCGGGGCTCTTGACCCCTTGGCGACGGACTCGGTCGTGCGCTGCATAAGTGTTTTCTCCCCCGGAACCCCTCGGAACAAAGAATTCTGAAGGCCGTGTGGAGTTCCCAGCTTCAAAGAAAAAATTACCGTCGTAAACCCATCTGCGCACCGCAAGCTAAAATATAATAAAATCAAATAGTTATGCGCTACGAGCGCAGAGACTTCATCCAATAATGGCGTTTCGAATTGAAGCGGCGCGCAAATGGTTCGCTCCGCGACGGCCGGGGATGTCCGTTATTGGCACGTAGGATTGCTCACCCTCGTCCTCAATTCCTTCCGCGCCCAGCAGGGCCGGCCAGTGCAAAAAGCCACGCAGAGTCCCCGACAACTAATTTCTTCGTTTTGAAATCTACCTAAAGCATTGATTTTATTGGTCGGGGCGGCAGGATTCGAACCTACCACAACTTATTGAAGATGCTGATAGCCGTTCTGACAACTAGGGTCAGCGGTGCGGCGCACCCCGGCCAAACAGCCCTGGGCATTCTGACTTGATCCGCCGCTTTGCGAACTCGGAGCTAGGGTGTGAGCATCAGCTTGGAAGACTGCAGGAAAACTCAATAATTCCATTGACCATTGGGTCAAATGGCGGCCCAAAACCGTCCTAAACGCCCCTATTTTTGCAACAGGCAATGAGACGGTCAGGTCCGCTACAGATCCTGGCTGTGTAAAAACACATCGCGGAAATTGATTCTCGCGATAAGATTCTCACGCGATTTGCGGGAGGATCCGATGAGGCGCTTCGTTGAAGGGGCGGATCGTGGTCAGAGCACGCTGTTTCCTGAATGTCTGGAAGACTGGATCGGAGAGGACAATCCGGTTCGCGTCATAGACGTCTTTGTCGATGAACTCGCTCTTGATGAGGTTGGATTTTGCGGGGTCGAACCCGAGGTAACCGGTCGACCTTCCTATCATCCGTCGGTGCTGCTGAAGCTCTACATCTACGGCTATCTCAACCGGGTGCAGTCGAGCCGCCGGCTGGAGCGTGAGGCGGGGCGCAACGTTGAGGTGATGTGGCTGACGGGACGGCTCGCTCCCGACCACAAGACGATTGCCGACTTCCGCAAGGACAACGGCCGCGCGATCCGGCAGGTCTGCGCCCGGTTTGTTGCGCTCTGCCGCACTTTGGGCCTACTCACGCAAGCCAGCGTCGCGATTGACGGCAGTAAGTTCAAGGCGGTGAACAACCGCGACAAGAACTTCACGCGGGCCAAGATGGAGCGGCGCATGGCGCAGATTGAGGAGAGCGTCGCGCGTTATCTGCAGCAGCTCGACAGCGCCGACCGGCAGGAACCATCCGAGGCGCTCAAAACCAAGACCAGCCGTCTGAAAGAGAAGATCGAGAAACTGAAGGAGCAGATGCAGCGGCTTGAGATTCTCAAGGTAACTATGCTTGCCACGCCGGACCAGCAGATCTCGCTGACCGATCCCGATGCCCGCTCGATGGCGACTAGCGGCCGCGGCTCTGGCGTCGTGGGCTACAACGTCCAGGTTGCCGTCGACACCACACATCATCTGATTATCACGCATGAGGTGACTAACGTCGGGACCGACCGGTCGCAGCTCTCACCTGTGGCCAAGGGGGCGAAGGCGACGCTGGAAGTGGAGAGCCTCGATGCAGTTGCCGACCGCGGCTACTTCAGCAGTGCGGAGATTCTGGCGTGCGAGGAAGCGGGTATCACAATTACGCTGCCCAAGCCGATGACCTCGAACTCAAAGGCAGAAGGGCGCTTCGGCAAGCAGGACTTTCGCTATCTGGCTGAGGAGGACGTTTACATGTGTCCTGCCGGCGAGAAGCTCGCCTACCACTACACGGTCGAGGAAAAAGGGCTGGTTCTGCGTCGCTACTGGACTAACGCTTGCCAGGATTGCGCCATCAAAAATGCCTGCACCACCGGCAAGGAACGCCGGATCACCCGATGGGAGCATGAGCGTGTTCTTGAGGCGGTGCAACGCCGGCTCGACGAGCATCCGGAGAAGATGCGCCTGCGGCGCGAGACGGTCGAGCATCCCTTCGGCACGATCAAGGCGCGGATGGGCACAACCCACTTCCTGATGAAGACGCTGCCGCGCGTGGCCACCGAAATGGCGCTGCACGTGCTGGCCTATAATCTCACGCGCGTCATAAACATCATCGGCATCCAACCGCTCATGGCGGCCATGAGGGCATAATCGCCACAGACACGAAGCCGTCTGCCATCAGAGGATCGCCGCAATCCGCATCAGCCGCGTCTACAGTCGGAAAAGCCGTCAAATCCAAAAAATGACCACGCACGGCCACATCGCCGATGTCTCAAGGCGTCAATGCTTCCGCCAAGGCGTTTTTACACGACCAAGATCATTAGAAGGAGATCCAAGCCGCCCATAGCTGGGGCAATTTGATTCAAGGGCGGTGTCAGCCGCGCGGCTTGTCGCGGAAGCGGTCCATCAGCGGTTTGTCCTGGCCGCCGTCGATCTCGATCATGGTGCCGTTGACCATTTGCATCAGCGGCGAGGCCAGCATCACGACGAGATTGGCGACTTCCTCAACCTCGGCGATGCGGCCCATGGGGATCGAGGCCGGCGCGAGCTTGTCGGCTTCCTCGCGCGGGATTTTCATGTCGCGCGCCATGGCCTCGACCAGCCCGGCCCAGCGCTCGGTGCGCACCGGACCCGGATTGACCGCGACGAAGCTGATGTTGTCGCGGCCATACTGCCCGGCGAGCGACAGCGTGAGGTTCTGCCCCGCCGCATTGGCGGCGCCCGGGCAGATTTCCCAATAGGACGGCTTCACGCCGTCATTGCCGATCAGATTGACGACGCGCCCGCCGCCCTGCGCGCGCATGAGCGGCAGCACGTAACGCAAACAGCGCACATAGCCCATGAACTTGAGCTGCAGTCCCTTGTCCCAGTCGTCCTCGGTGAGATGCTCGATGACGCCGCCGGCGGCGGAGCCGGCGTTGTTGACCATGATGTCGACGCGGCCGAGCGCCTTGGCGCCCTGCTCCACGAAATTCCTGGCGTCCTTGTCCTGGCGCAGATCGGCGGGGATGGCGATGATCTTGCGGCCGGTCGCCTTGGCAATCTCAGCGGCGGCGGCTTCGAGCGGCTCCATGCGGCGTGCGCAGATCGCGACGTCGACGCCTTCTTTTGCCAAGGCGAGTGTGATGCCCTTGCCGATGCCTTCCGAGCCGCCGGTGACCAGCGCCGTCTTGCCCTTGAGCTTGAGGTCCATCGCAGCTCCTATACTGTCAATCGTGCAAACAAACGCCGTGGATTTTCGTCAGCAATCCGGCCGACATCGGCCACGCTGAACCCCGCAGCGCGCAAACTATCGAGCGGCTGAAGATCGGCCGGCGGAAACGAATAATCGGTACCGAGCACCAGGCGATCTATTCCCACAAGGTCGGCGAGGAACCGAAGCGCTTTGGGGGCATGAACGATGGTGTCATAGGCCATCATCGGCGCGTAACCGGATGGCGCTTTCTGCGCGACGTCGCCCTGGCCGGCACGATCCATCCGCGCATGCATGATATCGAACCGGCCGGCGAGATAGGGATAGGCGCCGCCGCCATGCGCGAGCACGAATGTGAGCTGCGGAAAACGGTCGAGCACGCCCGAAAATAACAGCGAGCCTACTCCGAGCGTGGTGTCGAAGGTGTATTGCGTGCTTTGGGTCAGCCCGAATTTGGCCGCTCGCGGCGCGGGGCCTGCCAAAACGGGATGAATGAGCACCGGCAGTTTTGCCTGCTCCGCTTTGGCCCAAAGAGCATCAAGCGATAATTCTCCGATATTGGCGCCCTCGACATTGGCCGAGATCATCACGGCCACTGCACCAAGCCCCATCGCGCGCTCAAGCTCCTGCGCAGCGTCATCGCCATTGGGGAGCGGAACCGATGCAATAAAACCGAACCGCGGTGAGTGATCGCGACACCATTCCCCGAGCGTGTCATTGAGAATGCGATGCCACAAAACACTTTGGTCCCGCAACAATCCATAACCATAAATGTCCGGCCAGGTCGCCACCAGCTGGACGTCGAGATCCTGCTCATCAAGCCACGCCGTTCGTTCTTCGACCGGTTCAACGAGTTTGGGAAAAAACGGGCGCACCCTGAATCCGTAGGAGAATTCCAACGCAGGAGTTTTGCTTCCGGCCGGTTCGAGCAACCGCACGCCGATTTGACTCCCGCGATCGCGCACAGTCGCGACCAGACTTTGTGGAATATAATGGGAATGGGAATCGATCGGCATCGCAAAATCAACTTGCCGCGGACGCGATTCGGGCACGCCCCGCTTCGATCAGCCGCCAAATGCGCGGCGGCGTTAGCGGCATCTCATTCGGTTCCACGCCAAAACTTGCGAGCGCCGCGGCCACCGCATTGCCGACCGTCGCCGCGACCGAGACGATGCCGCCCTCTCCTGCGCCCTTGGCACCGAGCGGATTTGAAGGCGAGCGCCGCAACTCGAGCGTTAACCCCCGCACGTTTGGAAAATCCGTGGCCAATGGCAGCAGGTAATCGGCGAACGACGCATTGAGCAGCTGCGCGTCGGCATCGTAGATCAAATGATCAAAAAACACGCCGCCAAGCCCCTGGACGGCGGCGCCGATCGCCTGCCCATGCACGATGCCGGGATTGATCGCGTGACCGACATCCTCCACTGCCAGATAATCGACGACCTGGACGTGCCCCGTTCGCGCATCGACCGCCACGTGGGCGGCATGCGCGCCATAGCTATAGGTGCGCTTCGTGTTGGCGAAGGTGCCTTCCACAGAAAGCGGCATTCCAGCCGCCACAGCCGCATTGCCGATCCGGGCGAGGCCAATTGAGCGGCCGCTCTTCGCGACAACCTGGCCATCGCCAAAGACAACATCTTCGATCGCACAACCGAGCTGTGCCGCCCCGGCCGCCCGTATGGCCTCCACAAGATTTTTCGCGCCATCAAGCACCGCCGAACCACCCATCACCAAAGCACGGGAATGATAAGTGCCGAAGCCCTCATGCACGAATGTCGTCGAGCCGTGCAGAATGCGGAAGGTCTCGAATGGCAAGCCGAGCGCGTCCGCGGCGATCTGAGCAAATGCGGTTTCAATCCCCTGGCCCAATGAAGAAGAGCCGACGTAAATCGTAATGGTGCCATCCCCTTCCAGAACAAACCGGACGTTTTCGCGCGGACCCGCGCCACCGCTTTCAACAAAGCATGTTGCCGATAAGCCGTGATAGCGGCCATCGATGAGGCATCCCTGCATCACAATTTTGGAATCCCAACCAAATTCCTTGAGGCATCGATCGAACGCCGCGTGATAGTCGCCGGTATCGAACGCGGTCTCCGTTTCGTAAGGCACCAGCCGCCCGATCGAATACGGCAGTTCGGCTTCTGTAATCAGATTCTTGCGGCGGAAAGCCACCGGATCGATACCAAGATCCTTCGCGGCCATCTCAAGCAACCGTTCGCGGAAAAAATTCGCCTCGAAGCGTCCCGGCGCGCGATAGGTGCCGACCGGCGTCTTGCTGGTCATGAAGGCGGCGACGTCAACTTTGATATTGGGTATCCGGTATGGACCATGGAGAAACTGTGCCGCCTTGGCCGGTACCACGCCCCCGTTCGTACGAATGTAGGCGCCCATATCCCCGAATATCTTTCCGCGCAGCGCCACAATCGTGCCGTCGCGCCGGCAGGCGATTTCGAGCTCGCAATCGATCTCACGCGAATGATTGGCGGCCAGCAGATGCTCACGGCGGTCCTCGATCCATTTGACCGGCCGGCCGATCTTTCGCGCCGCGAACGGGATCAGGAAGTCCTCCGGATAGAATTCGCCGCGCACGCCAAAACCGCCGCCGACATCGATTTCAATTAGATCGACCGCGCTTTCCGGCAAATCGAGCATGCGGGCGAGCGTGCGGCGGTTGAAGAATGTCACCTTGGTCGCCGCCGTGACGATCAAGCGACCGGCGTCCCATTCGGCGATAACGGCGCGGGTCTCCATCGGTGCCGCCGTATGACGGTGAGCACGGAACGTCTCGCGGCGGACATATTCGGCGGTCTTGAAGGCCTCGTCCGCGTCCCCGATTCCCGCTGTGTACCGCGTCGCGACGTTCGTTCCGTTCTGCTCGAAAAGAACCGTACGATTCGTTTCGGAGGCATGCCAGTCGCCGACGGGATCGAGTACTTCGACGTCGAACTCAATGTGTTCGAGGGCGTCCTCCGCGAGCGCCCTGCTGTCCGCGACAATGACCGCGACTGGCTCGCCGACATAGCGCACCTTGTCGTGCGCAATGACAGGCTGGAGATATTTCTCCAGGCCCGCGATGGGAGCGAGACGCAACGGAATGGCCGGAATCACATCTCCTATGGTAGCTGCCGTTATCACGGCATGGACGCCAGGAATCCGCAGCGCCGCCGTGGCGTCGATGCCGCGAATACGGCCATGCGCGACCGAACTGCGGAAGATCGCCGCATGGAGCGTTCCGGCAGGCTCATAATCGTCCGCGAAAGTCCCCTTGCCTGTCAGAAAACGCAGATCTTCGGTGCGCTCGACCGCCTGTCCGACGAGCGTGTTCGGTGTGGCTCCCGGCTTGGCGTGAACGCTCACTGGCCGGCCCCCGGGTGCCGATAGGCCGCGCGGGCTTCCAGCACAGCTTCGATGATCGAAATGTAGCCCGTGCAGCGGCAGATGTTTCCTGACAGCACACTGCGGATACGGTCGGCGTCGGCATCCGGCTCTTCGCTCAGCAGCGCGTGCGCCGTCGTCAGGATACCGGCCGTGCAGAAGCCGCATTGCAGAGCATGATGCTTGCGAAATGACGCCTGCAGCGGGCCAAGAGAATCTCCGTCCGCAAGACCCTCAATCGTGATGATGTCGGCGCCGTCCGCCTGCACCGCCAGCATCAGACACGAGCGCACGGCAGCGCCGTTGAGGATAATGGTGCACGCTCCGCAGACGCCGTGTTCGCAGCCCAGATGAGTTCCGGTGAGCTTGAGATCGCGGCGCAGACAGTCGGCCAGGCTCGTGCGCGGCTCGGCCTGCACCTCGACATCACGGCTGTTCACCCTGAATCGTGTCGTCATGCTTTTCATGACGCTTCTTCCATGCCACGCAACCCGGTGGCGCGGGCCAGCGCTCGCTCCGTCAGAACGCTCAACAAGGCGCTGCGATAGTCCGCAGGGGCGTGGATGTCGTCGGCCATCTCGATGTTCGTCGGGGCGGCGGCCGACGCAGCGCGGATGATCTCCGCGGTGAGCTTGCGGCCCGCAATCGCCGCCTCTGCCTCTTTCAGCCGCAGTGGACGATTGCTCACGCCAATCGCCGCGATATGTGGATCGACAGCGCATCCCGACGCGTCGAGATCGTAGAATAACGCCACGCCCGCGAGCGCAAAATCGCCGGCGCGGCGGGCAAACTCCTCGAACGCCCAACGCCGTCCGCCAGGCCAGGCCGGCAAACGGATGTCGAGAATCAATTCGTCAGGTCGGAGAACCGTCGACAATGCGCCGGTGAAAAAATCATGCGCGGCGACAGTCCGTCGCCCGCCCGGCCCGGCAATGGTGATCTGCGCATCGCAGACGACGGCTATGCCCGGCATTTCCGCCGCCGGATCGGCATGAGCGAGGCTGCCACCCACGGTGCCGCGGCTGCGGATTTGATAATGCGCGACATACCCGATCGCTTCAGCGAGCAGCGGATGAGCCGCGGCCAGCGTCGGGTGGCGCTCAATATCGACCCATCGCACAAGCGCGCCGAGACGCACGCCATCGGCCCCGATCGCGATCTGGTTCAGACCAGGGATACGCACAAGATCGACAAGAAGGCGTGGCGCTGCCAGCCGAAAGGCGAGCATCGGTATCAGACTCTGCCCGCCGGCCAGGGCTTTTGCCTCACCGCGGTGGGAAGACAACAGCGCGAGCGCGTCTTCCAACTTGTCTGGCCGGGCATAATCTAACGCGGGAAACTTCATGCGGCTCAACACTGCGCTGACGCGACATTGGCGAGATCGTTAGCATACATACAATTTTCGAAGGAACGCAAGAGTTCGACCGTATCGAGCGAAAAACTGTGCGGCGCTATCGCGGGGACTGGAACGAAACTCACGCGCTGTCGACAACTTAAATCGCCGCGACGGTGTGTATTTCGGCTGTGATGAAATCCGTCGTTTGGAGCGAGCGGATTTCGACACGCCATTATTCCAGCAGGAGTTGATCGTCGGCGAGTTCGGTCCCTTCCTTGCGCTGGAACAGGTTGAGCAGGTCTGCGATCGTCATCGAGGCGCGATCCGCACCGCCGATGTCGAGCGTGATGTGTCCCTGATGCAGCATTATAATTCGATTTCCATGCTCGAGTGCCTGCCGCATGCTGTGGGTCACCATCACGGTGGTGATACCAAGCGTCCCCACCACCTCGTCGGTCAGTTTCATGACAAGTTCAGCAGCGGCGGGATCGAGCGCTGCCGTGTGCTCGTCGAGCAAAAGAACCTTCGTATGGCCGAGAGTCGCCATGACGAGCGACAATGCCTGGCGTTGTCCGCCGGAGAGCAAGGAGACCCGATCGTCGAGACGCTTTTCCAAGCCGAGGCCAAGCAGCGCAAGCCGCTCTTTCGCCAGCCGCCGGACATCGGCCGTTATCGCGAACCGGAAACCCCGCGGCGATGTCCGTGCCGCGGCGATCGCCACGTTCTCGATAATCGACATGTATTCACAGATGCCGGCCCTCGGATCCTGAAACATGCGGGCGATCTTGGCCGAGCGCCTGTGCACGGGCCAGGACGTGATATCGGTGTCGTCCACGATGACTCGTCCGCCATCCGGCTTGAGCTCGCCGGCGAGGATGTTCAGCAGGGTCGTTTTTCCGGCGCCGTTCGAGCCGATCACGGTGAGGAATTGTCCCTGCGGGATCGACAGATTGATGCGGCGTAGCGCACGGTTCTCCAGCGCGGTTCCCTTGTTAAACGTGATTTCGATGTTCTCAATCCGGATCATTTGACGGCTCGGGTGCCGCGCATCGAGAACGAGAACCGACGTCCAGGTAAATATAAGGCTATCGCCACCAAGACGGCCGTCACGATGTTTACGTCCGACGCGGTCATGCCGATGGCGTCGGAACTCAGAGCCAGTGCGATCGCCAGCCGATAGACGATCGATCCGAGGACGCAGGCGAGCGTCAGCAGCGGAATATGTCTTGATGGCATCAGGGCCGTGCCGCCGATCACGGACGCCAGCGCAACGACGATGACGCCGATGCCCATCGAGACATCGGCCGCGCCAAGCATCTGGGCGAAAAGCGCCCCGCTCAAACCCGTCAAAGCGTTCGCGATCCCGAGGCCGACGACGATCATCAAATTGACGTGGACGCCGTTGGCCTGCGCCATACGCGGATTGGCGCCCGCGGCCCGCATGGCCAGACCGATGCCCGTGCTGAGAAACAAGTCGACCAGGATTTTGCAGACAACAACGGCAATAGCGAGGACCACTATGGGGACATAGAGAGACGGAATTCCGAGCTGCTCCCAGAATGTGTAGACCGTGCGCATATTAATAAGCCCAATGTTCGGGCGCGCCATAATCCGCAAATTAATCGAATAGAGCGCGATTGCCGTCAGAATGCTGGCAAGAATATGCATGATGCGCAGCCTGATATTCAGGAATGCGGTCGCAAAGCCCGCCAGGCACCCGGCGCCCATCGCCGCAAACGTGGCGGTCCAGGGATCTACGCCGGACACCATTAATTTGGCAGCGACTGCGGCTCCCAGAGGAAAGGAGCCCTCAACTGTCAGATCGGGGAAATCGAGAACACGGAACGTGATGTACGAGCCGAGAGCGACCAGTGCAAAGGCCAACCCCGTTTCGAGAGCACCAACCAACGCATACAGGCTCATGGGACAATCATCCCAGGTTCCGCGACCACGTGAGCCGATCCGTCGCTTGTTCGTTGTCGGCCAAGCCCATTCAGAAAACGTGAGCTGCTTTTTTCAAAAGCTCAGGCGGGATCGTGACGCCCATCTTCTCAGCCGACTCCTTGTTGATGTAGAGCCCGAGAGAATTCGGTAGATCCTTCATGAAGACGACATTCATGTCGCCGGGCTTTGCGCCTTTCAAGACCTTGTCGGTCATATCCGCGGTCGCCAAGCCCATCTGGAAAAAATCGAAGCCGACCGTTGCGATCGCGCCGCGCTGCACGCTGCGCCGTTCGGCGGTGAACAGAGGAACTTTGGCGTCCTGGGAAATTTTCACCAGCGCCTCAAACGCCCCATAAACCGTCGTGTCGTTCGGCACAAAAATCGCATCCACCTTGCCAACCAGATTTTGGCCGGCAGCCGGCACATTGTTGAGGCCCATAGCAGGCGACTCAACGACCGTAATCCCCATTTTCGGAGCAATGCTTTTGATGCTTTCAACGGTCGAGCGCGAATTGTCCAGGCCCGGATCGTAAACAAGTCCCAATCTCTTCAGTTTTGGTACAATTTGCTTCACCACATCGAGTTGCCGCTCGGTCGGAACAAGATCGGAAACGCCACTGGCATTGCCGCCCGGATGCGTCAGCGACGTCACCAGTTTGGATTTGAGCGGATCGGTGACGGTCGAGAAGACGATCGGGATGTCTTTGGTCGCCGCCACGGCCGCCTGGCTGGTCGGCGTCGTGATCGTCACGATCACATCGGGACGATCTCCGACGAACTGGCGCACGATCTGTTGTGCAGTGCCGAAGTTTCCCTGTGCGCTCTTGAAATCAACTTTCATATTTTTGCCGTCGACATAGCCGCGGTCCGCGAGACCCTTGAGCAGACCATCCCTCACCTCAAGCAATTGGGGCGTATCGTTCATCGTGATGATGTCGACTTTCTTGGCCGTTTGAGCGCTTGCCGACGTTGCGATTGCGCCGGCAAACAAAAGCACCGTAAGACCGCGAGCGCGCTTGATCATAGGAATATCCTCGGTTGCCACGGATTGTTTGCATACATACAATTACCTAGGTTATCGGCTTCCTTTCAAAAGACAAGTGGCTTCACGGGCTGCGACTGGCCTTCAACGTGTGCAGCGTGCCGTCAAAATAGTCACCGCACTTCGACGAATGCCGATGTGCTTTGTCGGCTGCATGCGCGCCGCAAAAACGATCATTGAGTACGGGCGCATGCGCGCTCGAAATTATCGCGGCAGCAAGGCTGATCCTCAGGTGCGGCTCTGGCTGCAGAGGTCGATAGCTATCTGCGCATATAGCCTGGCGCCGAGGACCATGTTTTCGATCTTCATGGCGTACTTGCCCCCACCAGAACTGACTCCCGGCCCATAGGTGAGCGAGGGAATTCGCATCTCATTGAAACAATTAATGTCGCGCCACATGCTGGAGGCCGGGATCGGGGCTGGGTTAGGTTCTGTGCCGACAATCGCTCTGTGCGAGCGGGCTATCGCGTTCTTGAGCGGCTCAACCTTTTTCGGGTCGGCTTCGAAGCCCGGCCGATATGCATAGAGCTCGACTTCTCCGGTAAGCCCGGCATCGCTCATGACACGGCGCAGATCCTCGCGAATGTCGAGCGGCTCCTGAATTGGCGTGATGCGAACGTCGACGTAGATTGCACATTGCTGCACCGTTTTGGTGATCTTCCAAGGGACGCCGCCACGGATGGCGCCGATGTTGACCTTGGGCACCACGATTCCTACGGCGCATTCGTAGCGGTTCTTCTTTTCGTATTCAGCGGCCCATTCTTCGACGCATTGAACCAGCCGCGTCATGCGCACGATGGCGTTCGGGTTTTGCTCGACCGACGTTGGCCGGACGATGTAAGGTGTATAGATCGGATAATCGTTGCCGAAAATGGTGATTTTGAAGAAGGCCTTGCCGGCTTCCACGCCGACGATGCCGAAGTCGGTGCCCTCGGCCACCAGGGCATAATCTGCTACGCCGCCGTGCGTGATCGCATAACGCGTACCGGCCTCCTTGGCGACGTAGTCCGGCGGTTGAAACTCATCGACGGGTTCGACTCCGATCTCACCGACCACCGCCATCAGCACAAGGTCGCCTTTGAGCTTCGCACCGCTATCTTTGATGGCCTTTGCAGCGAGCAGCCATGTGGCCATCGGTCCCTTATCGTTGACGATGCCGTTGCCGACCAGCATATCGCCCTCGCGCCAAGCGCTATGGAATACCGGGTCGCTCGCGTGTCTTGAGGCCCACCATTCCTCCTGGTGGACGGCCGTGTCCATATGGCTGTTGAAGCAAAGGCTCCGGCCGCGCCCGGAACCAGGAAGCGTCGCCACCACATTTGGACGATGTGGATAGAGGCCGACCTTGCGAGCATCGAAGCCCTCGCGGCGAAGCCAATCTTGCACGTAATCGGCTACCGGTCCCTCCCGTCCCGTCGGACTATCGATGTTGCCGAGATCGAGCGCAATTTTGATGAGCTCGTCGGTATCTATTTTGGCGAATACGATCTGCGGATCGATATCCATCGTGCGGCCTCTGCTGGAGGTTCATTGCGCCGGCGAAACTCTAAGGATTCCAACTTCCTCCTAACAGAGCTTATTCAACAGCCTCACCAGCGTGCGCCGTTCTTCCTTGGTGAGCGGTGCCAGCGTGACGGCGGTGATCTCGGCGGCAACGATCATCGCCGCTCGCGTCACCTTGCGGCCTCGATCAGTCAATGCCACGGCGCGGCGGCGACGATCCTCTGGATCGGCAAGCGCGGTCACAAAGCCGCGCGCACCCAAGCGATCGACCACGCCCTTGATGGTGGCGGCGTCGAGAAAAATGAGCCGGCCGAGGTGGTTTTGCGAACAAGGTCCGACTTCGTAAAGCTTGGCCATCGCCGCGAACTGCGGCTGGGTCAAGCCTTCGATCATGTCGGCGGTGAAGATCGAGGTGTGCCGCTGCATGGCGACACGCATCAAAAACCCGGCCTGATCGTCGAGCAGATAGCATCCGCGCTCGGCCACGTCCGCCGGTGGCGGCACAATCTTTAAATTATCGCGTTTCATGGTCGATCCGCTTCAATTAGGGCGATGCCGGATGGGAACATGACCGGAATTACGCCAAGGTGAAAGGCCTAAGCTCGTCCGAACCGTCATACGCGGGACTGCGAAGCGGAAGCTGGCTTAAACGGTCGGGTCATCTGGACGTCCAAGCCGTCTGCGCGAGAGCCGGCAAGTCTGGCCAACGCCGCGTCACTCGAATCGCACGGCTCACATTAGGCAATGTTGCCAATTCTCGATCAGTATCTCACCGGGGTCCAGCGCGAGCCTTGCGTATGCCGAGTAAGCCCGGGTGGACAAACGAAAGCAACCGTCCGCCATGCATCGCATACAAAAGCTCCTGCCCATCGATAAGCCACATATCAATCAGAGCCGCGCAGTTGTGGGACTCTGAAAAAAGGGGGATCAGAGCATGCTAAACCTGTTCTCGCTTAATGGCTTTGGCGGCGTCGCCGACCGCCTCCACCGACATGTCGGTGTCGAGGAAGCAAACGATGCGGCAGGGGCAGCCTTCGAGGCCCTCGTAGCGCCACGGAAACGCGCCGATCAGGCAGCGCTTGCCCAGCATCAGCTCGATGTCGCCGCCGAGATTTTCCGCGTGCAGCAGGCCTTCCTGGAATGCCCAGGAGTGGAACGGGAACACGTCCTGCGTGACGCGCCGGCCGGACTTCTTGTGGGTGAATTCAAAGGTGCCGAAGAACTCGCCCGGCGTCTTGCCGTGCTTCTTGGTGAACTCGGCGGCGAGATCGGGCCGCATCGAGCGGATCGAGGTATTCATGGCGTGGTCGCAGGAGCCGGTGTCCATGCCCCACCACTTGATCTTTTTCTTCAGCATCCAATGCAGCGTGTCGAGATTGGGCCCAGGGTGATAGCAAAAGTACTTCACCAGATCCTGCTGCGGCTGGCCCTCGTAATGCCTATGCCACCCGGTGTGCAGAATGAGGATGTCGCCCTCGCGGATGTCGGCGCCGGCCGCCTCGATCATCTCAGGCGTGATCACCGCCCAATCGTGCATGTGCTTGGAGATATCGACCACTACGCCGCGGTTGACCAGGTAGTCGAGCGGCAATGATGCCATGTCGCCCTTGCGGTTGTCGGTCGCGTGCATGGCACCGTCGAAATGCGTGCCGACGTGCAGCGCGGTGTCGATGCGTTGCGCCACGATCATCTGCGTTTGCAGATTCTGCGCGTAATACATCTTGTTGCCCGCGTAGCCGACCCAGCCGGGGGTGTGGACGTTCATCACATGCGATAGATCGACCATTTTCATTGGCTTTCCTCCTCCGGTTTGGCCCAGCCTCAAACGGCTCGCTCAATTGTCCTAAATGATTGCCTTCCTTCATGCGGCCGAACAGCCGGCCTTGCTCCGCCCTTCCCCTCGCGATAGAGCCAGGTCGGAGGAATTGAACAATCCATGCGACGCACGATGCAATCATCAGAAACCTGCTCGTTAGCCAGCGCAGATTCGAAAGAACTCCGTTGCCCTATATCATATGTATACAAATGAAATCTCGTTTACTAGTATCGAGCGACGCAATGAAGGACAACAACAATCAGAAGGGCATCGCACCGTATCCACAGCAGACGGATAACGCGGCGCACGGCACGACAAACGGCCGCTCGCTTACGTGCTACGACGAGGTTAACCGACGAGGCTCTATGCTCGATATCGGCGCAATGTTGCTCCGCGCACCGATCTCTTCACTGACCAAGAGAAGCGAAAATGAGCCTTGCCATTCGGAACGCACGTCTTCGAGGCCAGCAGGAGTTGGTCGACATCCTCATCGACGGCGAGCGCATTGCCGAGGTTGGCCGAAACCTCGGTGTCGGCGGCGCCACCACGCTCGACGCCGCGGGAAACTTGGTCGTGCCAGGATTTTTCAATCTGCATTTTCACGCCGACAAATGTCTCCTCGGCGAGATCATGCGCCCGAATCTCTCCGGCACGCTTCCCGAGGCCATTGATATCACCAATGACTTTAAGCGGAACTACGATCCGGAGGAAGTCGCACGCCGCGCGGTACGCGCGATCGAAAATGGCGTTATCAACGGCACCACTTTCTTCCGACTATTTGCCGACGTGGGGACAATCGGCGGGCTTCGCGCAGCGCGCGGACTGCTGCTCGCGCGGGAAAAAATGAAGGACTTCTGCACCATTCAGATCGTCGCCTTTCCGCAAGAAGGAATCGTTCGCGATCCTGGCGCGACGGAACTCATGGAGGAGGCCATCCGGGAGGGCTGCGATATCGTCGGAGGCCTCCCCTGGTACGAATACACCGACGAAGAAGCGCGGCAACACATCGATATCTGCTTTCGGATCGCACAGAAGCACGATTTCGATTTGCACATGTTGGTCGATGATACCGACGATGCCAACTCCCGCAGTCTCGAATATCTGGCTCTCAAGACAATGCGTGAAAACTTCCACGGCCGCGTCACGGCGAGCCACTGCGGCGCCATGGCCGGCTATAACGATGTCTACGCCGCAAAGGTGATCGACATGGTAGCTACCGCCGGGATTACGATCTCGGTCAACGCGCACATCAACCTCGTATGTTCGGCGCGGCTCGACCGCGAGCCAAAGCGCCGCGGGACTGCACGTGTGAAGGATTTGCTCGCACGCGGCGTCAATGTCATCACGGCTCAGGACGACGTTAACGATCCCTACTATCCATTTGGCAAGCCCGACCCGCTCGAATGTGCGTCGATGATCGCGCATGTGGCACAGCTCACGCTGCCGCACGAACTCGAACTGGCCATGGATATGATCACCTCCAACAGTGCGAAGGCGGCCCGCCTTGACCCGTATGGCATAGCTCCTGGCACAATCGCCGACATTGTCGTCCTCGGTGCGGATTCCGTCCACGAGGCGCTGCGAACGCAATCTCCGCGACGTCATGTTTTCAAAAACGGCCGCGAAGTCGCTCGTTCAAGTTTGAAGCAGGAGCTCCTCAGATGCTGGTAGGGCAAGCAGCCCTTGGGCATCAGACCTTTCCGCTCATCGTGCTTGACGGAAGATCGCGACAATTGAACCCTCGCGTGTACCGAAAATCCCATCCGTATTGATTACCGGAGTGTCCGTCGCCCCCAATAACCGACGGCGGGCAGGACGGATTAGCGGAAGGCATTATCCGTCGGCCAAGCTCGAAGTATCCGGTGCAGAAGTGCCGTCGCCCAAGACGATAGATTGATAAAGACACTCGCGCCGGATCGGGGGTCAATTGCCGAATGGCTTCTCTCGATCGAGACGCTCCTTCGCTTGACGTGCGATGCTGAGATCAAACAGCTTGGCCTCCGGCACCTTCTTCTCGACATATGTGAAGTAGTCGGACCAATAGTCCTGCATCGCCATCACTGATTTGACATTCGGGATGCCATCCTCGTTGGTGTAGGACCAGTGCGGCGCAATTGCCTTCACCAGCTCAGGCTTCTTCAAAGCTGTCGAGCTAGCTAGGATATCGACGATGTCCTTATGCTGATCTGGATTTCCGGCCGCGGCGTTAAACTCCTTCACGCCCTGCAGATAGGCCATGGCGAAGCGTACCAGAATGTCGCGCTTGCTTTTCACAAAGTCCGTGCGTGCGGCATAGAGGCCGACCGCCCCATCTGGATCAATCGAGTTGTCGACTGCGACGATCGGACCCCACTTATTATTCTGAGCGAAATAGCCGAACTGATAGGCAAGGTCAGTGGCGTCCACCTGTTTTTGGCCGAGCATTTTCATTAGATCTGGTTGTGGAACATTGGTCACCCATTGCACGTCCTTGCGCGGGTCAAGCCCAGCCTCCTGCAGTGCCTTAGCAAAGAGATACTGATTGATACTGCCAGTGGCGGAGAGCCCGATGTGCTTGCCCTTGAGCTTGGCGAAGTCGGCGATCGACTTAACTCCGCTGTTGTAGAGGTCCTGGGTCACATTGATGACTGTGTAACCGCGACCTTTCTTGTTGTTGCCACGATCAAGAACGAACACGAGCGGTGCGCCCTTTGCGATGCTGTTGAACAACCCGGCATTCGCCGTCATAAATGAGATGTCGAGTTCGCCCGAGATCAGCGACGGCACTGCCAGTGCACCATCGATGAACATTTTCGGCTCCACCGTGATGCCAAGTTTTTTGAAGTAGCCTTTGGCCTGCGCCACGAAAAATCCACCGCCAGTAATGAATGGTCCTTCGCCGACGCGGACGACATCGTCCGCCTGGGCCATGCGTGCGCTGGCAAAGCTCAAAGTAGCGACAAGTAACGCTGCGAGCGATTTGCGTAACCTCATGGATCCCTCCGATGATGACCATTGCTAAAAACGGCTTCAGCGTTCCCAGTGCGCCCAAGGTGCGATAAGACGGTCAATCCGCTTCTGCACATTGGTAATGAAAGCGCCGAATACGGCAAGCACGATGAGCCCAGCGAACACCTTCTCGGTTTCCATAACTTGGCCGGCATGAATAAGCAGATAGCCCATGCCGCCCTCGCTCGAACCGCCGATCATCTCTGCCGCTACGACCATTATTATGGTCACGCCCATACCGAGCTGCAGCCCGGAAAAAATACCCGGCAACGCCGCCGGGATCACGACTTTGATCTGGATCTGCCGCGTATTGGCGCCGAGGTCCTTTGCCGCCTTGATTAGCCCGCGGTCAACCTGGCAGATCGCCGCAAAGGTGCTGATGACAACGGGAAAGAAGGCTGTCACCGCACTGATGACGATTTTGTAGGATTCGCCGGTGCCGAGCCAGATTATCAGCAGTGGAATCAGCGAGATCTTTGGCAACGGATAGAGCGCGGCGATCCAAGGATCAACGATGCGGGCGGCGAGTGGAGACATACCCATGGCGATCCCGACCAAGATGCCAGTGACCGCCGCCACGCCGAAGCCGGCGATGATGCGCACAAAGGTAATGGACAGGTTATAGGGTAGCGAGCCATCGAGGATCATCGCGAGGAGGTATTTCAGGATCACGCTTGGCGCTGGCAGGAAGATCGGCGCTATATGATTGATGCGGACCGTGACTTCTCATGCGAGGAGAAAAACGGCGATCACCAGATAGGGGACCATAGCATGGAATACCGATCTGGCTTTTCCTTTGCGTTTGGCGCCAGCGTCCATGCTGTTAACTCGCCAAGGCTTCCTGCTGTCTCATCGCATTGAGCACTTCCTCGCGAATGAGATGCAACGCGTGGTCGTAGAGCCTGCCGAATTCGGGCGTATTCACCATTTCCTGGGAGCGCGGACGAGGTAGGTCAACGGTGAGAACCTCCTTAATGCGGCCCGGCCGCGCCGTCATCACCACCACCTCATCGCCGAGCAGAATGGCCTCGTCGATAGCATGGGTAACGAAAAGAATAGTCTTTTTCGTTTGTTCGAAGATGCGCACCAGCTCTTCCTGCATCACGATTTTGGTCTGCGCATCGAGGGCCGCGAAAGGCTCATCCATGAGCATGATTGGCCGCTCCATGATGAGGGCGCGTGCGAGAGCCACGCGCTGGCGCATGCCGCCGGACAGTTGCGGTGGGCGGTGACGTTCGAAGTCGCGCAAGCCCACGGAGGCAATCAACCGAGCCGCGCGTTCGTACCGCTCAAGCTTGGCCACACCCTGCATTTCCAGGCCGAAAGCAACATTGTCGATGACGGTGCGCCAAGGGAACAGATTGAGATGCTGTCAGACCATGACGGAGTGAGTGCCGAGCGGCTGCAATCCACCCTGCCTCGGCACGGCCGGCCCTACCGTCACCGTGCCGCCACTATGGCGTTCAATCCCGCCGATAATCTCGATCATCGTGCTTTTGCCGCAACCGCTCGGCCCGAGGATGCAGGAGAACCGTTGCGACGGGAACCGATGCGTGACGTGATCGAGCGCTAAAACTTGCTTGGCCGGCTCGCCGAAGACTTGAACTAGGTTGTCGACGACGATTTCCATGAAACCGCCTCACACTAGCCAAGCAGTGAAAAGGCTCAGTTTGTGGCCCAGACGATCGGTGCTCGGGCGCATCTGCGTCATGGCAGGACCGCGATGCCTTGTACCTCCATCAAAATCGACGGATCGGCAAAACCACTAACGGTGATCGCAGCGCTTGCCGGAAAATCCTTGCCGAAAATTTCCGCCCGCAACTCGGTCATGCGCGTTGTGTAACGCGAATCAATCAGGAAGACGGTCATGGTGACGAGATCGGCAAGGCTAGCACCCGCCTCGGCCAGGGTCTTTTCAATGTTATGAAAGGTTTGCCGACATTGCGCCTCGAAATCTCCCGCTAGCGAACGACCATCGTCCGCGGTCTGGCCGGTGTGACCCGCCACATAGACGACATTGCCAGCCCCGCTGGTAATAACTGCCGGTGAAAAGGCGCGTCTCTGTTGCCAAGTGCCGCGCACGAATGTCTTTTGCACAGATTAGCTCCTTCGAAACTGGCGCGATTGCGGATTGAGTTTTTCTATCGCGCGCGATCGCTTCACCTGCTAGAAGAAATCATGACATCAAGTATCTTAATGTCAAGACAAAGCCGCCGGCCTGCCGCCAAATCCAAGACGGCGACCCCAGCGGTCGCTGCGGCCGCCGCAACCACTGATTCGATCGAAGGCCTGCTGGCTGAATGGCAGCGCGAGCGGCCGGATCTCGATCCCTGGCCATTCGCCATCTTCGGACGGATCTGGCGCCTATCGGCCAATTTGCTCGGAGACGTTGAAAAATGGCTCGCACCGGTTGGGCTTTCATTCGAGTCGTTCAGCGTCATCGTGACGCTTCGGCGATCAGGCCCACCCTATCAACTCAACCCCACGACGCTCTACCGCGAATCGCTGCTCTCTTCCGGCGCGATCACGAATAGGATCGACCGGGTCGAGGCCGAAGGCCTAGTTAAACGCCTACCCGACCCAAAGGACCGGCGGGGCACCATCGTACGATTGACCGCTAAAGGCCGCGCGCTTGCCGACCGCGCCATAAAGCTACATTTTGAAGCGCTGGCCGAAGAATTGTCGGGAATTAATCGCGCCGAACGTGATCAACTTGCCAGGCTGCTTTCCAAGTTGCTGCTATCGGTCGAGCAGCGACGCAAGCGAGACCGTGAAACAGCGAGCATGAGACGCTGACCCGTCATTCGCACTTGGCGCTGTTCGACGAGAGAGCGCTCACGCGCGGTGCCGCCGCCGACTGCCGGACGATTAGTTGCGGGCGCAGGACCACGTCCCTTACGGAAGCGCGAGGCTCCTCGATCTTCTGCAGTAGCAGCCGCGCCGCCTGAATTCCGATCTCCCGCTGCGGAATACGTACCGTGGTTAAAGGCGGCGTCAGCAAATCTACGAACATGCTGTCGTTGTAGCCCGTCACTGATACATCTTTCGGACACGACAGACCGCGCTCCTGCAGCGCCTCGTAGCAGCCCAGCGCGAGCAGGTCGTTGGCGGCGGCAATGGCGGTCGCCTCCGTAAACTGATTCAGCAGCGAGTGGCAGGCGCGGCGCCCGGCATTGCGCGTGAAATCCTCGGCAATGGTGATCGCGCCCGCCTTCGCCCGCAGGCCGTGCCGCACCATTGCCTTGCGAAAACCTTCGCTGCGCGCGGCGCCGGTCGAAAGCTGCTGCGGGCCAGCAATGTGGCCGATTGCCTTGTGGCCAAGCTCGACCAGGTGATCGACGATGAGCCCGAGCCCGAGGAAATCGTCGGTGATGACCGAGGGCGCCTCGCCGGTTTGGTCGGTGCGGTTGATCATGACCAGCGGCGTGCCGCGTTGAGCCCGGGCTTTAACGATGGGGTCATGCCGCGTCGCGGTGCCGAGGATCAGGCCATCGACTTGGCGTCCCATCATCTCGGCGAGAACACGCTCCTCGCGCGCCGGATCGTTCTGTGTGCTGGAGATGATGGCGACATAACCGCGCTCGTTCAAAATCTCCTCGATGGCCAGCAGGATCGGCGGGTACAACGGGCTGTCTATATAGGGAATGATGATGCCAATGACCCGCGACCGCCGCGTGCGCAGGCCGGCGGCCAGCGCATTGGTGCGATACCCGAGCCGCTCCGCGGCCTTGAGCACGCGATTGGCCACGCTCTCGGTGATCTGGTCGCGGGTGCGCGGATTCATCACCCGCGACACCGTGGAGAAGTGCACGCGGGCCGCGCGCGCAACGTCGCGCAAGGTCACGCGCTGACTGTGTCGTTTCGGTCGCTTCATGGCTTGCGCCGCGACGGGCCGCAGTCGCCAATATAGGACACTCGGACGCTAAGCCCGCGCCTCATGCCGCAGAGGAGTGCGGCGGCTGGCCCGGCTTGGCCGCCCAATAGTCCGCCCGCGACTTCGAACCGGCGAGGCGCTGCGCGTCCTCGTAGCCTGGTGCCATGGAGGCATCGGTGCCGGCGAGCACCTGATGGTGATCGATGTTCAGGAGTCGCAGCCAGCTCTGCTGACCGAGGGTCAGCCCGATCATGCAGCCGAGCTCGACCAGCTCGGCCTCGGTGAAGTGTTTGTGCAGCCGATCCCAGAATGCATCGTCAGGATTGAGGTGCCAAGTGATCGCCTCGGCATACGAGAGCGCCGCCTTCTGCCGCTCATTATAGTTGGGCGAGGACTCGAAATTGACGAGGTCTGTCACCTGATCCTCGACCACAGCGCCGGATTTAGTCGCCTTCACCGAGCGCTGATTGCCGCAATATTCGCACTGCACCGAGCGCGAAACATAGAGCCGGCACAGCTCCTTGATTGCGTGATCGAGAATGCCATTGCGGAAGATATCGCGCCAGGAATTGGCGAAAAACCAGAAGCAGGCGGCCACATGCGCCCGCACCGCCGAGCTTTCCGGACGCGGCGTGCCCTCGCGCTGGCAGCGCTCCATTTCGGCGCGCATAGCGTCATCCATCTTTTCGAACGGTACGTAGCTGATACGCTGCTTGGCCATGAGGTTCTCCTTTTCAGGGAATATGCCGGTCAGATCGCCGACGTTTTCCATTCTTGCCTCGCGTTGCGGCTTTGCCGGGACCCTGACGTCCGCGGCGTGGAGGTGAAGTCTGCGCCGGCGCTGGCAACTGCCTCGGCGGGCCCGCCAGCGCGGCGTGTCGTTCACCTGCCAGCAAGGGCGGCGCATGCATTGAACCGCCGAGCGTCTGCGGCTCTTCCACGCCGACAACGGTATAGAGGTGCGGCGTGCCGCGATTGACCTGCAGCCGGAAAATATCCGGGCGATTGTAGTGTCCGGCAAAATCGTGCCGCAGCTTCATGTTGATGCCGACCTCAAGATTGCAGTCGGCGTAGAGGATGCCCTCCTCCGCACCCATGGGCCCGGCGATAATCCGGCTGTTGGGCGCTACGATGACGCTGCCGCCGCAGCAGTCCGGACTGCGCAGGAAGCGCTCGGCTTCCGGACTCGGCTCAAGCTTGCGAATCACGTCCTCGTCCACGGTACCGCAAGCGGAGACCACGAAGGCTTTGCTCATCTGCGCGAACGCCTGGGCATCGATGCTCACCCGATGACGCATCGGGTCGCCGCTGGTCGGAAAATGATTGGGCCAGCTCATCACATGGATGCGCGAGCCCTCGGCGGTCATGGCGAACACCGCGAGTGGGTTGGAGTTCTCGCCGCAAATGAGCCCGCTCATCGGCCCGAAGCTCGTCGGAAAGGCGTGCAGCGTGTCGCCGAAACCGCCCGTATGCACGAGCCGCTCACCGACGGTGGGCATAATCTTCTGGTGCTTGCCCATATAGGTGCCATCGGGCGCGATGAAGACCTGCGAGTTGAACATGGTGCCGAGCGTGTGCGGCAATTTCTCGCAGACGCCGATCACCACATAGGCGCCGGCATCGCGGGCGGCGGCGCAAAGCGCATCGATCTCGGGCCCGGGGATCTCGACGGCATTCTTGAAAAGCTCGACGGCCAGCCGATTGGCCAGCGCGCCGGTCGCGGTGTGGTGGTGATACCAGATCGGATGCGCCGGGATGAATCCCTCAGGAAAACCGATGACCTGCGCTCCATTGCGCCCGGCCTCGCGGATCAGCCGGCAGGCCTTCTCGGCGGAGCCCTCGCGATCGAGAAACACCGAAGCCGCCTGCACCGCCGCGACCTTCACCACCGGATAGATGTCACCCATTTTCGCTCCGCAGGAAAGCGCCGGTGCGCAACTCCAAGGGCGCCCTTCGAGGCGCAACCGGCACGAGATTGTGCAAACGTTTGCGCACCACTACCGCGCCTGTCAAGTGTGAAATACATCAGGTCCACCCCTGTTTCCCATTTTGTCGAGGGGCAAACATTGGGTCGCGCCGTTAATGGCCGGCAAACTCTTGCAAACGTTTGCGCCCAGGGTTAGCGTTTATCGTGGGCGACGGCGGCGGCAATCAAATCTGCCAAAGTAAAGGGAGAGATTAGGCATGGACGTTGGCTTTATCGGAACCGGTAGGATGGGCACGGCCATGGCACGCAATCTGCTCAAGGCCGGGCATCGCGTGCGCGTTTGGGACGTTTCGCCCGAGGCGCGCGAGCGCATCCGCAAGGATGGCGGCGAGATCGCGAGCAGCGCCGAAGATGCCTTCTGCGGCGAAGCAACGATCTCGATGCTGCCCAATGACGACGCCATGCGCGAAACCTTCATCGCCAGCGGTATCCTCGCCAAGCGCGGCGCGCCGATCCACGTCAACACGGCTACCGCCTCGATCGACTGCACGCGTGAGCTTGCCGCAGCGCACAAGGCCCATGGCGTCGGCTATGTCGCAGCGACTGTCTATGGCCGTCCGGAAATGGCGGCCGAGCGCAATCTCAACGTGCTCGCTGCCGGCGATCCGGCGCTGATCGAGAAGGTACAACCGCTGTTCGATGCGATGGGGAGAAAGACCTGGCGGCTCGGAACCGAACCGACCAATGCCAGCGTCGCGAAAATCGCTGGCAATCTGATGGTCGCCTGCATCATCGAGGCGATGGGTGAAGCTGCAGCAATCGCCCGGGCCTACAAGATGTCGCCGGCCGACGTGCTCAATGCCGTAGTCGGCTCGGTGTTCGATGTGCCGGTCTATCGCATCTATGCGGGGCTGATCAGCAGTGGCCAGTTCGAGCCGCCCGGCTTCGACCTGAAGCTCGGACTCAAGGACGCCAAGCTCGCGCTTGCCGCCGGCGAAGAGAAGAACGTACCACTCCCCTTCGCCAGCGTTCTGCGCGATAATTATCTCGACGCGCTTGCCCATGGCGACGGGCACAAAGACTGGTCGGCGATCACCCGCGTAGCGGCGCGGCGCGCCGGGCTCGAATAATGCGCGCGGTGTCTCGCGGCCGCTCGCGGAGATGGACGAGAAGCGACAGCAATATGGGAGGTTAGCCATGAAATTGGCAGCGACACGCAAGCTACTTGCATTGGCCGCGATAACGCTGACCTTGGGCATCGGCGACACAGCACTCGCACAGCAGAAACCGATCGTGATCGGCGGCACGCTTGGCCTCACCGGCAACTTCGCCGAGCCGTCGACCGACTACAAAGCGGTCTATGACCGCTGGCTCGAGCAGGTGAACAAGAAGGGTGGCCTGCTCGGACGTCCGGTCAAGATGACCATCTACAATGACGAAAGCACCCCGACGGTGGCGCAGTCGCTCTACAGCCGACTGCTTGACCAGGACCATGTCGATCTGGTGCTCGCGCCCTACACCACCTTCATCGGCGGCGCCATTGTGCCGATCGTACTCTCGCACCAGAAGCTCTTGTTCAATGGCGGCTTCGTCGGCATCAACATTTTTAAGAATGCCAAGGGCTCCGTCATCGGCAGTTACACTTACCAGGAGCCGGACTATACGCGCGGCCTCTTCGATCTGATCAAGGGCCTGCCCGGTGACAAACGGCCGAAGCGCGTGGCCGTCTTCACTGCGCAAAATCCGTTCACGATCGTGGTACGCGACGGCGTCGGCGGGGTGGGCGGCGCGCTCAATTTCGCCAAAGCCGCCGGCATGAACGTGGTGGTGAACGAGCAATATCCGCCCAACACCACCGACTTCACTGGTCTGGTGCAAAAGGCCAAGGCGGCCAATGCCGACATGCTGCTTGAGCTCGGACTACCCAACAACTCGCTGCAGGTGACACGAACCGTGCGGCAGCAGGGGTACAAGCCCTTGATCTTCTGCACCTGCGGCTCGCAGGTGACGACGCTGTCCGCGTGGCCGAAGCTCGGCAGCGCCGCGGAAGGTGTGATCGGCACCACCGCATCATGGCCGTCGCAAGGCTATGCCGGCCTCGCCGAACTCGCCGATGCATTTAAGGCACGCGGCTATGACACGCTGCCGACCTACGCGATCGTTGGCTACGCGATACTAGAGGTGATCGAGCAGGCGGTCGACGGCGCCAAGACCTTGGACCAGGACAAGCTCAAGGCCTACATCCACAGCCACGAATTCAAGACAGTAGCCGGCAACTTCCGCTATCAGGAGGACGGCACACCGGTGTTTAGCCAGGTAGTCCTGCAATACATCAAGGGAAAGAACCAAGTGGTGTGGCCGAAGGAGGCGCAGACTGCAGCGCCAGTGACCCCGATGCCATGACCGCGTCGGCCGCACAGCCGCTCCTGGCAATCGACGCCGTCGGCAAGCGCTTCGGCGGCGTCATTGCGCTCGAAGACGTCTCGTTTGCGGTCGAGGCCCACAGCGTCGTCGGTCTCATCGGCCCAAACGGCTCCGGCAAGACCACGTTGCTCAATGTGATCAACGGCGTGTTCGCCGCCGACCACGGCGAGGTGCAACTCTCCGGCATGCGTATCGACGGCGAACGCCCCTGCGAGCTCGCCGCCACCGGGCTAACCCGCACTTTTCAGGCCGCCCGCGTCTTTCGCACGCTCACTGTGCGGCAAAATCTCTTTATCCCGCTCCTGCATCAAAGCGCACTTGACCGCACCGCTGCCAGTGACCGCGCTAACGAGTTGCTGGAGCTCGTCGGGCTCACAGCGCACGCCGAGAGTGTGGCCAGCGAGATCTCCGGCGGCCAGCAGCGGCTTCTGGAATTCGCCCGCGCGCTGGTGAGCCGGCCACAGCTGGTGCTCATGGACGAGCCGTTCGCTGGCGTGCACCCGCAGATCAAGACACTGCTGGTGCGCTGCATCCGTGACACGGTGGCACGCGAAGGCACGTCCTTCATCATCGTCAGCCATGAGGTGCCCGATCTCGTGGCCATGTCCGACTTCATGGTGTGCCTGGTCGAAGGCAAGACCGCGGCGGCGGGCGCACCCGCGATCGTCATCCATGATGAGCGTGTAATCGAAGGCTATCTGGGCCGCGCATGAATACCGTCCGCGGCGCACCGACCCTGAAGATCGCCGACGTGGTCGCCGGCTATACCGCGGGCCATCCAGTCTTGCGCGGCGTCAATCTCGTTGCGCGGCCGGGTCGCATCACCGTGGTACTCGGTCCAAACGGCGCCGGAAAATCGACACTGTTGCGCGCAATCGCCGGTTTCCTGCAGCCGTCGAGCGGCAGCATTGTGCTCGGCGACAACGACATTGCCAACCTGCCGCCACATCGACACATGGAGCACGGCGTAGCGCTCTTGCCGCAAGGCCGCTCGACTTTCCCCGAGCTTACGGTGGCCGAGAACATCGAGCTCGGCGGATGGACCATGCGTGGCGACCGCGCGTTGTTGCGCCAAGCGGTGGAAGCCATGTTCGGGCGCTATCCGCATCTGCGCGCGCTGCGCGACCGGTCGGCCGGGAGCCTGAGCGGCGGCCAGCAGCGCGCGGTGGAAATCGCGCGGCTCATCGTCTGCGATCCGAAAGTGCTGCTGGTAGACGAGCCTTCGGTTGGGCTCTCGCCGATCATCGCCACGCAGGTCTATCGCGAGTTGGAAGCACTTAAGGCGGAAGGCCGCACCATCCTCCTCGTCGACCAGGACGTGCGCGCCGCAATCAAGATCGCCGACTACATCTATGTCCTCAATTCAGGCAAGAACGACGTCGAAGGTGACCGTTCCGCCTTCGAGGGCGACCTCGGCGTCATGGTGCGCCGCTGGCTTGGGGTTTGACCGCCATGCTTGATCAACTCGCTGCTATTGTCACCGACGGTGTCTTGCTTGGGCTCATTTATGGCATCGCTGGTCTGGGGTTGAGCCTAGTCCTCGGCATTATGGGCATCGTCAATGTCGCGCATAGCGCCTTCATCATGCTCGGCTCGTTCTTCGCCTTCGAGCTGTTCCGCAGGTTCGGCGTAGACCCGATCGTCTCATTCTTCCTGGCGATGCCGGTGTTCTTCCTGCTCGGCACGATCGTCTATCGCGTGCTGCTCACACGCGTCGAGCGGGTCTCGCAGTCGCAGGGCCTCGTCGCCATGTTCGGCCTGATGGTGCTGATCGAGAACTTGAGCACCATCGCCTGGACCACCAACACGCGCGTGATCACCGCCGCCTACACGAACACCTCGCTGGTACTCGGCTCGCTTTATGTCGCGCAAGTGAAACTGATCGCCGGCGCGCTGGCGCTCGTCCTCACCTTCATATTCTGGGCGTTCCTGCGCTTCACGCTGATCGGCCGCGCCATCCGCGCCATGGGACAAAATCGCGATGCCGCCTTGAGCGTTGGGATCAACGTCCGACAACTCTCGGCGGTGATGTTCGGGCTGGGCATCAGCTGCGCCGGCGCCGCCGGCGTAGTGCTGGCCATGATCTTCCCGTTCTCGCCCAACACGCAAGTGCAATGGCTTGCCTGGGCCTTCCTCGTGGTCATCCTTGGCGGGCTTGGCCGTGTGGCCAACACACTCGTCGCCGGATTGGTCATCGGGCTCCTGCAGAGCCTGTCCACGGCCTTTCTGCCCTTCGATTACGTCTATCTCCTGCTCTATGTGTTGCTTGCCGCCATCCTCGTCCTGCGTCGCGAGGGTCTGACCCTCGCGGTCAAACGGGCGATCTGAGGAGATACCGGTGCTCTCACTGTTCTTTCTGCCATCGACGAGCGACAGCAGAGGTGCGCAGCTGCGACGCCTGGCGGTGTGGCTCGGCCTGCTGCTTGCACTCGCCGTCTATGGCGCCTTAGGTCGCCAGCTGTTTCTGCTCAGCACGCTCGCCACCGTGTTTCTCTATGTCGTGCTGACCCAGGCCTGGAACATTCTCGGCGGCTACGGCGGCTATCTGAATTTCGGCATGGTGACGTTCTTCGGAGTCGGCGCCTATGCCAGCGCCGTGTTCTTCCAATACTTCGAGCTCTCGCCCTTTCTCACGGCGCCGGTCGCGGGATTGGCGTCCGCGGTCCTCGCTGTCCTCATAGGCATCCCGACGCTGCGCATCCGCGGCGCCTATTTCGCGCTGGTGACCATGATCATCACCTTTGCGGTGCAGACGTTGGTGCTCGACTTGCCGGTGACGCAAGGCGCGCTCGGTATCTATCTGCAGCCCTTACGGCTCTCCCCGCTCGGTGTCGAACGGCTGTTCTATTTCCTGTTCCTCGGCTGCGCCGCCACCGTCACCGTGCTGGTCTATGCCATCGAGCATTCCAATTTTGGCTGGGCATTGATCGCGATCCGCGAGGATGAAGACGCAGCGGAGATCGTCGGGGTGCGCACCGTCGAGGTGAAATGGATCGCCAATGGCGTCGCCGCCTTCATCGCGGGTGTCGTAGGTGGACTCTATGCACAACGGATCATGTATATCGAGCCGACCGGCACCTTCGCCTTCGACATCTCGCTCAATGTGGTGCTGATGGCGGTCATCGGCGGTGCCGGCACTTGGCAGGGGCCGTTGATCGGTGCGCCACTGGTGCTCCTGGCCGCTGATATGCTGCGCGTCACGGTCACGTCGGAAGTCAACCGCACCATCTTCAGCGTCATCGTTATCCTCATCGCGTTGTTCGTTCCCGGCGGAGTTATGGGCGTCTGGACGCGGTGGCGCCGCGGCCGTCAGAAGAAGCCGGCGGAAGCGCCGGCAGACGATGGGTGCGCGAGCTAGCGCCACGCTATCTGCGCTCGCTACGGATCAATTCGGCTGCGCGTTCAGCGACCATGATCGTCGGCAGATTGGTGTTGGCGCTGGGGATACGCGGCATGACCGAGGCGTCCACCACGCGCAGGTTCTCCACGCCATAGACGCGGCAATGCGGATCGACCACCGCCATGTTGTCACTTGCCCGCCCGATGGCGCAGGTGCCAGAGGGATGCGCCATCGGCGCCGCCGCGGCGATTAGCTCCGTGTCGCTCGCCGGTGCATGGCGGTGGCGGTTGGCGATCCAACGCCCCGGACGAATACGCCGGGCGAGGATACCGCGCGTTACCGCCGGCGGCGCATTGAGCACGGCTTTGATCACAAGCCCCATCAGGCTGCCGGCAAGGCCGGTGCGGTTGAACTGCTGCAGCGACATCACAGGCGGCAGCAGGAAGGCATCTTTGTAGGCGGCAGCGACAGCATCGCTGAACAGCAGGCTTTGGGCAAATTGCGCGGCCTTGAGCATGCGCGGCGGATCGCGCGAATCCTCGAACATGCGAAACTCGACGCGCGGCGGGATGCCGCTTTGTGCGCTCGTCAGCGTCACCTGCCCACGCGAACACGGCGAATAGAGCGCGGCACCGAACATGGCGAGATCGCAGCCGTAGTCGCGACCGCTCACTCGTCCGATCATGAACAGCAGGAGGTCGCCGGCGGGACAACCCTTGAGCCCGGACGAAAGCCGTAACCCAGAGATGGCAAAACGACGCAACTCGCGCGATAGCCGCGAGGGCGGCGGCAGGGTCAATCCGAAATGCAGATAGGGGTGGTTCTGCAGATTGCGTCCGACGCCGGCACGGTCGGCGCGCGGCGTGATTCCAAGCCTCGCGAGTTCCTCGGGTGGACCGATGCCGGCACGTAGCAGCAGCGCCGGTGAGTGAATGGCGCCGGCACACACGATCACCTCGCGCGCAGCGATGCCGCGTTCCTCCCCTTCACACGTCACTGTGACGCCACAGGCGCTGGCGCCATCGAAGCGGATGCTGGTGACGGTTGCCTCGGTGAGGATTTTAAGGTTGACGCGCCGACGCACTTCGGCCGTGAGATAGCAGCGCGCCGAGGAGCCGCGGCCCTGTGCGTCCTGGCTCAAGGGCATGGCGAAGAAGCCATCGCCAGGCGTCTCGTTCATGTCGCCGACGAAGCGCAAGCCGCGCCGCGAGGCCTCGTCTTCGACCGCGCGCACCAGGCCTGGCCACTCCTCGCGCGGCAGGCGGCGGATCGGATACGGGCCGTCCGAGATTTGCGATTGATCGCGATCGGCGTCGTTCTCCAGCCGACGAAACACTGGCAACACATCGCTCCACCCCCAGCCGGTCGCGCCGGCCGCCGTCCAGGCGTCGTAATCCGAGGGCATCCCGCGCAACGCCCACAGGCCCATGACACTCGAGCCGCCGCCCATCACCCGTGCCTGTACATAGGGCTGCGGCGGCGTGTCGCTTGAGCGCTGTGCCTGCAGGCCCGGCCAGAAATAGCTCGGGTTCAGCGACGAGCTTGGGAATGTGTCGGTGATGTCGGCCGGAATGGCATCGGGTGGCGTGTCGCGTCCAGCCTCAACCAGCAGCACGCGCGCGGCAGGATCTTCTGAGAGTCGCGAGGCCAGCACCGCGCCCGCGCTGCCACCGCCGATGATAAGGAAGTCCGGGTGATCCATAGTAGGCGTGTGTTAGCTCCGCGAAGTGCAATTACAAGGGGGACGTTAACGCAATCAGGTTGCAAGAGGTAAATCAAGTGCCGGCGCGAGGCGGGCGATCTCGACCGTTGGTCGGCACGCGAGGCACAGGACATCTACCACTGCGGCGAATGGGCCAGCATCAAATCTTGGAGTAGCGGCTGTCTGCGCATCGGAAGCGTACGGGATGAACGTCGAGTGCAAAGGTAAATCCGCGCCTCCCCGAAAATTGCCCAATCGACGAGCACCCGAAGGCGCGCGATTGATCGTCGATGCACTACGGCACCGGGGGAGAAAAAGCGCGTACGCCTGATTTGCCTGGTTCGGCGATGGCAGCGCATTTATAATTCGTTTCCCGGACCAACTCGGAAACGGCGGTCATCCGGCGCCAGAGGCTCCTGAGCCCAACGCCCGCAACGATCGCAATCCCTAATTTCAGTGGAGATTTCTGTTGTTCGATATTACGGGCGTCGCGTTGCCGATGTGAAAGTCAACGGCTTCCGCCGCGCGGTTGATCACAAACGGAAACGCCTGCGTCAGAACGGCGTAAAAACCAATGCAATATCAATGTGTTAACTGGTCGGGGCGGCAGGATTCGAACCTGCGACCCTCTGCTCCCAAAGCAGATGCGCTACCGGGCTGCGCTACGCCCCGACTGTCAACGCGATACTTGCTTCGCGTCACCCAAGGAAGCAAGCCTCAGTGGGCGTTGAAAATTGGTGAAGCCACCCGATCGCCGGGGGCAATGCCGAATTTCCGGGCGGTTCCGGCGATGACTTCCAGCACGGCCCGCACCGGCCCCCCCGATGGGATGATGCGCGTCGACAGCGGCTCGGTATTCTCGGCAATGCGCAGGACGCGCCCGTCGCCGCGGATAAAGATCATATCGAGCGGGATGTAGGTATTCTGCATCCAGAAGCTGACCTCCTGCTCGGCGTGAAAATCGAACAGCATGCCGCGACCTTCCGGCAGTTCCTTGCGAAACATCAGCCCCTTCTCCCGCTCGGGCTCGGTATCCGCGATTTCAACTGTAAACGCGTGTACCCCGGTCTTGCTGGCGATCTCGAGCGTCTGCTGCCCGGCCGGCCGGGCCGGGCCCGCGGCGACCAGAAGTCCGATGAGGAGAAAGGCATTCCATTGCAAGGCGCGCATGGCTTCGCCTTTACGCGGATGCCTGTCGGGCGGCAATCGGAAAATCGGGCAACCGTCCTGGCGAGACGCAAACGGAATTAGTGAGAGGCGGGACCGAGCGATCCGCCGTCGGGACGAACCTCGGCCGCCATTAAGCCTTTCGGCCCAGGTCCGAAACGGACCAGCACGGTCTGCCCCGGACGCAGTTCGGCGAGACCATAGCGGCGCAGCGTCTCCATGTGGACGAAGATGTCGGGCGTACCCTCGCCGCGGGTGAGGAATCCGAAGCCGCGCAAGCGGTTGAACCACTTCACCTGGGCGCGCTCGAGCCCGCTGGTCGGCGTCACGGTGACATGGGTGCGCGGCGGCGGCATCTGCGCCGGATGCACCGCAGTTGACTCGTCCATGGACACAACGCGGAACGCCTGCAAGCCCTTGGGGCGTTGCAGGACCTCGCATACTATTCGAGCACCCTCATAGGCGGTTTGAAATCCATCGCGGCGCAGGCACGTTACGTGCAGCAGCACGTCCGGCATACCGTTGTCGGGGATGATAAAACCGAATCCCTTGGCGACATCGAACCACTTGATGACGCCCGTCACCTCGATAAGGGTGCCGACCGTTTCATCGACGAGTTCTCTGACGTCACCCGGCCGGAGATTGCTTCCAGGCATTTTTTGTTCAACCCCGTCCGACGCCATGACGCCGCACGCCGCCGCTTCTCTGGCGCCTCTTCCAGGGCGCTTCAACGAATCTGTGGATTCAAGATAACACCGGGCCTGAAGCGGCAAAGTGCAAAATGGGCTTGCACACAGTTCTGTGCACAGCGCAGCAAACCGCGAATCAGTTCGCGATGAAGGGTCCGAGTACGTCGCCGATGTCGTGATTTACCACCAAATCCGCGATCTCATCGAACTTGGTCGGCTCGCGATTGATAATGACGAGGGCCGCGCGGTTGCGCTTGGCCATGAGCGGAAAACCCGCCGCCGGCCACACCACCAGCGACGAGCCGATGGCGAGAAACAGATCGCATTGCTTAGTCAATTGCTCGGCCCGCTGCATCGCAGCAGCCGGCATCGACTGTCCGAACGATACGGTGGCTGTCTTGATGTAGCCGCCGCAGGCGCAATCGGGCGCGTGCCGGCCGGCGGCCTCGAATTTTTGCTTAACCCACGCTAATTCGTAGCGCCGATCGCATTCAAGGCACACGGCATAGGTCGTGTTGCCGTGCAATTCGACGACGTCTTCGGGCGCGATGCCGGAAGCCTGATGCAGATTGTCGATATTCTGGGTCACCAGCGCCGGCACTTTGCCGGCACGATAAAGGCTCGCCAGCGCCCGATGCCCCCGCCCCGGCTTCGCATTGGCAAAACTCTCCTCCATGACCAAGCGCCGCCGCCAAGCCTCGTCGCGCATCTCGCGGCTGGCGAGGAAGTCGCCGAACTCGATCGGCCGGTTCTGCGTCCACAGGCCGCCGGGCGAGCGGAAATCGGGGATACCGCATTCGGTAGAGATGCCCGCCCCCGTGAACGGGACGATGGCACGCGCACCCTCGACCAGGTCGCGCAGGCGCAAAATCGCTGTCTCCGGATCGGGCGCTGCCATTATTATATAGTCGTAGGGTCCGGGCGGGCCGCCCATCGTTCATGAGGTTTGAGCCATGAGATATCTGCACACCATGCTACGCGTCCGTAATCTCGATGCCGCGCTCGATTTTTATGTCGTCAAGCTCGGCCTCAAGGAGACCCGCCGCCGGGTCGACGAAAAGAACCGTTATACGCTGGTGTTCCTGGCTGGGCCGGACGACCAAAAACTGGTCGAAGACAGCAAAAAGAATGGCCGCCCCGGTCCGGAGGTGGAACTCACCTTCAACTGGGACACCGAGGACTATGGCGAGGCGCGCTTTTTCGGGCACCTAGCCTACGAGGTGGACGACATCTATGCCACCTGCGACCGGCTGATGAAGGCGGGCGTGACCATCAACCGGCCGCCGCGCGACGGGGTCATGGCCTTCGTGCGCTCGCCAGACCAGCATTCCATCGAGCTGTTACAGAAGGGCGCCGCCAAGCCACCGCAGGAGCCGTGGAAGTCGATGCCGAACACCGGAAAATGGTAATTGCCGCTGGCGGCGAAGCTCTTTATACGTCCCCGCCTGAGCGGAAACTAAAATAACGCGCCGTTCCGGCCGCGTATGCGCCCTTCGTCTAGAGGCCTAGGACACCGCCCTTTCACGGCGGTAACAGGGGTTCGAATCCCCTAGGGCGCGCCATACGCGAAGCACTCGTTAGTCCAGACAAAGCGCTGATGCACCCTGCCTTCACTTCCGCCGCGCGATCGTGATGTGGCAGATCGAAGTGTCGTTCGGCTTGGCAATTCATGCCTCCGCCGCCGTGAAATACTGACTGAGAATCATCGTCGTTTTCTGATCGCGCGACCAAACCGTCCATCTAGGCAGCCGATCGGCGCGGTAACATGCTGCCGCTCAAGTAAAATTTTATCTGCTGCTCGCCCGATTAGCCGAAAGGCGTAAAATGTTAAAATGCGCAGGCAGGCCTTTGCCTGCGATCGCGCCACGCACGCGGCCATCATGGCTGCCATGCGCGGAACATCTTCATTTCGCGAAATATTTAACGTAGAAATTATGGGCCGGATGATTCCGAATAGCTAGATTAGCTGCCCGGGCGACAAGTTCCCCCAAGGGACGTCAGGCGATGATGAAAAGCAAAAATGTGGTGGCGGCGCTGCGGCGCGACGCGCACTTCGTCATGAACGCGGTGGTCGCCGTGGTGTTCATCGGCTTCGCCTGCCTGGCAGTGGCGGCGGCCCTGTTCGATCTGCTGGCGATCCGGCACTAGGCGCGTGCCTTACTCCCGCACAAGCGGAGCTGGCGGATAGCGATGCCGGCGCCCGTTGTAATCCTCGACGATGAAATGCGCGCTGCCGTTTGAGCCGATCTGCGTCAGATAATTGGGGCCGATCGGCGATTTGCCGTGGCCGCCGGGGATATCGAGCACATAAGCCGGCTGGCACAATCCCGACAGACGTCCAAGAAGGCCGCGCATCAAGTTCTGCCCAGTGGCAATGTCGGTACGCAAATGCGCGGTGCCGGGCGCGAGATCGCCGTGATGCAGGTAGTACGGCTTGATCCGGCATTCGACCAACGCGCGCATCAAATTGCCCAAAACCTCCGGCGTATCGTTGACGCCCTTGAGCAGCACCGATTGCCCGAGCAGCACGAGCCCGGCATCGGCCATGCGCGCACAAGCCGCACGCGCCGCGTCGGTCAATTCACGCGGATGGTTGACGTGCAGCGCGACGTAAGTCGGCTTGCCCTTGACCTTGATCGCCCGCACCAGTTCCGCCGTCACCCGTGACGGCTCCGCTACCGGCACGCGCGTGTGGATGCGCAGCACTTTGACGTGCGCGATGCCGGCAAGTTCCTGCATCACCGCGCGCAGGCGGCGTGCCGACAGCACCAGCGGATCGCCGCCGGTGAGGATCACTTCCCAGATCTCCGGGCGGCTGCGGATATAGTCGAGCGCGCGCGCGAGCGCTTCCGCCGACAGCCCCTTGCCATTCTCCGGCCCGACCATCTCGCGCCGGAAGCAGAACCGGCAATAGACCGCGCAGACCGGGGTGAGCTTGAGCAGCACTCGGTCGGGATAGCGATGCACGACGCCCTCGACCGGCGAGTGCGCGTCGTCACCGATCGGGTCGGCGAGCTCTTGCGGCTGCGCGTCGAGTTCGGCCGCGTCGGGAACGAACTGGCGCGCGATCGGATCGTGCGGATCGTGCGGATCGATAATATCGGCCAAGGCCTGCGGCAGCGCCACCGCGTAGCGCGCCGCCACCGCGTCTAATGCCGCGGTTTGCTCAGGCGGGGTCAGACCGTGGTGGCACAATTGTGCGGGCGTACGGAGCGTCGTCATGGCTTATCCTCGTCAACTAACTTCGTTCACGGCTCTACCACCGGTGTCCACATCACCTGCTCGATATGTTTCGCACCGGCCGCCAGCATCACCAGCCGGTCGAAGCCGAGCGCGATGCCCGACGCCTGCGGCATTGCTGCAAGCGCCGTCAGAAAATCCTCATCCACCGGGTAGCGCTCGCCATAGATTCGCTGCTTCTCTGCCATCGCCGCCTCGAAGCGTCGGCGCTGCTCGGCGACGTCGGTGAGTTCGCCGAACGCATTGGCGAGTTCCACGCCGCAGGCATAAAGCTCGAAGCGCTCGGCGACCTTGTCGCTGTCCGGCTTCGGCCGCGCCAGCGCCGCCAGCGGCAGCGGGTACTCATATAATAGAGTAGCGCGGCCGAGGCCGAGATGCGGCTCGACCCGCTCGGCCAGAATACGGCTGAAGATATCGCCCCAGCTATCGTCGGCCGCCGTGGCGACCCCGGCCTTGGCGGCCGCGGCGGCAAGCTTTGTTCGGTCGCCCTGCCCGCCGACAACCGTCGCCAGCAGATTGGCGCCGGCATGGCGTTCGAACGCCTCCGCCACCGTCACCCGCTCCGGCGCGGCGTAAGGGTCGACGCTCTTGCCGCGGAACGTGAACTGCGTGGCGCCGGCAGCGCGCGCCGCTTCGGCCAGCAACTCCGCGCAATCGTCCATCAGCGTCTCATAGGGTTCGTTCGCCCGGTACCATTCCAGCACGGTGAATTCGGGATGATGCAGCGTGCCCCGCTCGCGGTTACGGAACGCGCGGGCGAACTCGAAGATGCGCGTTTCGCCCGCCGCCAAGAGCTTCTTGCAGGCGAACTCCGGCGAGGTCCGCAAGTAAAGCGGCTGCCGCTCGCCGCCGGGCCCGATCAACTCGGTGGCGAAGGCATGCAGATGGGTCTCGTTGCCGGGGGAAACCTGGAGCGTGGCGGTTTCCACTTCGACGAAATCGTTGCCGGTAAACCAGGCCCGCACGGCGGCGGTGATCGCCCCACGCGCCCGCAGGAAGGGCTTACGGCCGGCATGGACTCCGGGAAGCCAAAATGGCGGGCTTTCTCGCACATTTACCTCAAAGGAACGGGGCAAAAACCGGACATGAGAAAGACTGGCATCCCGCGCCAAGATCGCTATGGTGCGGCCCGAAACCGCGGTTTTGTTCCGCCCACAGCTCAAGGATTGCTATCGTGAAGGTCATCGCTAGCCAGCTCCGCAAAGGCAATATCGTCGATATCGACGGTAAGCTCTATGTCGTCCTCAACGCGGAAAGTTTTCACCCCGGCAAGGGCACGCCCACTACGCAAATCGATATGCGCCGGATTTCCGACGGCGTGAAGACCCAGATGCGTTACAAGACCACCGACGGGGTCGAGCGCGCCCATGTCGAGGAAGTGGAATATTCCTACCTCTACCAGGACGGCGACGGCTTCCATTTCATGAACGACCAGACTTACGACCAGGTCGCCCTGCAAGCCGATATCGTCGGCGACATGGCCGCCTATCTGCAGGAGGGCATGAAAGTCCAGCTTGCCATCCACGAAGGGATCGCCATCTCGCTGGAGATTCCGCAGAAGGTGACGCTCGAAATCACCGAGACCGAGCCGGCGATGAAGGGGCAGACCGCGTCCGGCTCATTCAAGCCGGCGATCCTGTCGAACGGCGTGCGCACCATGGTGCCAACCCACATCGTGCCCGGCACCCGCGTGGTGGTGATGACCGCCGACGGCGCCTATGTCGAGCGCGCGAAGGATTGACCTATTTGAGCCGTTTCCAGACCGCCTCGATATGCGCGCCGGTCGTCGTCGCGGGATTTGTGTAGACCAATTCGTCTGCCGTCACCTTGGTGACAACTCGTTTTATTGTTTCGCCCTCCGAGTGAGGGAACGTGCTGCCCTCGGTATGAAAGGTAACGGTTTTGTCCGCTTCGCTAACCGAATAAGTACCGAAGTAAGCGAGCGTTCCCACCAAAGTCGCCTTGGCCTCGTCAGGCGACACTGTTAGACGATTGACAAAATCTTGTCGACCCGCGCGAAAGATTTGCCAGGAAAAGTGACCATCGGCTGTAACGATGAAAAGCCCTTTGGGATTTGAGCCCCACAGCGGGCTGCCATCCGGCAGCATGGCATTTGAGGAAACATAGGCTCAGGTTCCGACAAGTTGGCCCTTGATCGAATTTTGCTGCGCAATTGCGCTGCCCGGCAGCACGGCAATTCCCAGCAATGTGATTGCCCAAAGACTGAATGCATTACGTCGATTTATTGTATCCTCCATCTTCAAAAACGCCTTTGACTACACCCGCACGCTCGCCCGCACTTCCTTCGGAAACAGGTCGTCCGGCGTCAGCCGTTTCGCGGTGACGCCCTGTTCGTGCGCGAAGCGGCAGAACGCGTCGAGCGTCTTGCGGTTGGCTTCCAGCCCGTAAGGAAACGGATCGGCGCCGAAGCCCTTGGCGAATTCATCGACAATGGCGGCCGACCACGATACCGGAATGCGCGACGCCGTGAGGTCCCGGATGCGCTCCAGGCTGCGCTCCTTCGCCTCGTCGAACGCCTTGAACAGATTCATCGCCGCCCATGGATAGCGCTCGAACACCGCGCGACGCATGGCGATGACATGCATGATCGGGAAGATGCCGGTCGTCTCGTGATAGCGCATCTCCTCGCCGCGATAGTCCGGATAAAGCCGCGCGATCTTGCCGCCGCCCGTGATGAAGGCATCCGGCACGCGCGCCGAGATCGCCGCGTCGATCTCGCCCGACAGCAACATGGCGCTGATGCTGGTATCGCGCCGCTGGCTGTATTGAATGCCCGGCGGCAATTTGAATTCGACCTTCTCCTCACGTCCGGCCTCATTCATGCCGGCCTGCACCCATTTGATCTTGCACAGATCGACGCCCGCCGTCTCGGTGAGATACCCGCGCGCGTAAATTCCGGCGGTCTGCGCCCATTCCGGGATGCCGACAGTTTTGCCCTCGAGGTCCTTCGGCGTTTTGATGCCGCGGTCGGCCCGCACATAAAACGCGGAATGGCGGAATACGCGCGAGGGAAACACCGGAATGCCGATGAAGGGAGAGTTGCCCTGCGAGGCATAACCGATGAACTTGCCGAACGACATTTCGGACACGTCCCACTCGCGGTTCTTGATGAAGCGGAAGAAGATTTCCTCGACCGGCAGCACGAAACCGGTGAGCACGATGCCTTCGGCGCGCACCACGCCGTTCATCAGGTCGCGCACATGATCGTAGTCGGTGGTAGCGAGCGTGAGATGCAGCCGGGCGGTGCCGCCGTTCTCGATGACCTCCGGCTGGCGCTCGGCGCCGCCCAGCCTGCCTGCTTCATTAACCGTCATATCGCGCGTTTCTCCGTCTATTCCGTGGGACCGAACCCTACACCATGGCACCGCCCTTGTATGCCGGGAAGCGATGCCGCTAAGTTCGGCCAACCGACCTTGCCGTCTGGGCGGGCAGGCCGGATGAGGGACGCTTGTTGAAACGTGCCGTTGTTGTAATCCTGGCGTTGCTCGTCGGCGGGCCGGTGATCGCGGGCGAGATGGAAAGCCCGGTCATCACGCTAAGCGACGTCAATTGGGACGCCGCGGCCGCGAGCCTGACCGGCCACGCGGCCGAGCCGCCGGCCGAGGCCTTCGCCCACCTCAACGCGATGACCGGCAAACGCTTTGCCGGCATTGCCAAGAGCACGGTGCCGGTGCTGCTGCCGTTCGACGTCGACGCCTTCCGCAAGGATATCGCCGACGGCAAGCCGGAGGCCGAAACATCCGACAAATATTTCGGCCCGTTCCACCCGACCAAATTCTTCCTGCCAGGTCCGGCCGGCTACGACGCCACCTTCGTTGCCGAGGGCTTCGACACCCATTTTAGCAGGCCGATTGTGGTCGAGATCACCGGCGCTGCCTTCGTCTACGCGCTCGACGGCCCCGACAACATTGAAAAAGAAGATCCCCCGCCGAAGGAGTTGACCGAAGCATTTCCCGGCATCCGGCGCATTTTGAGCGAAGCGCATGTGCGCTACGTATTCCAGCGCTTCGGCGTGCCTTACGTGCTCTCCATCCAGTGCTACGACATGCACGCCTCGTCACGGCACCTGACATGCAAGGAGGCCGATCCGGTGGCGGTCGCTTTCCTGCGCCTGTTGCGCACCGCCGGCGGCACGCCGGCGAAATTGGCTGAACCGACGTCCGACCTCAGCCGGCCTGCGGCCAAATCGGATTTCACCTACTACGCGCCGGGCGATCTGATCGAAAACACCGGCTGGAGGAAAATGCCCGGCCGCATCGACTACCATGTCTATGCGCACATGCGGTTTCCGATCGCGTCTGCGCCGGCTTACGTGAAATCGCAATCGTTCATGCCGTGGGGCGATTGCTATCGCACTGGAACGATCGGGCGCATGGGCCGCAAAGGCGCGCCTTACCAATGCAAGGTCAACGGATTGCCCCTGGTGTTCGATGAATCGGCGCCGGTGAATTTCACCTATCCGTGGCGCGACAATTTCTGCGAACAGCGCGACTTCCTGGTCGGCCAATGTCCCGGCGGTTACGGCCACCAGGGCGAGGACATCCGCCCGGCGAAATGCACGCTCAACAACGCCGAGGCCGACCGCTGCCTGCCCTACCAGGATTATGTCGCCGCCGTGGCGGACGGCACCATCCGCCGCATGCCGGGATATCTTGGCGCCTATATCGTGGTCAATACCGCCAACGAGCACGTGCGCTTCCGCTACCTGCACATGAATCCGAAATTCATGGACGCCGACGGACTGCTCAATGGCCGGCAGGTGAGCGAAGGCGAAATCATCGGCAAGGTCGCGACCTGGGGCGATTTTGAGAACGGCACATCGTATCACCTCCATTTCAACATTCAGGTGTTCACCTCGATCGGCTGGGTGTGGGTCAATCCTTACATGACGCTGGTCGCGGCCTATGAGCGGCTGATCGGCGGCCGCGGCACCGAGATCAAACCGGGCGAGCCGGCGCCGCCGGTTCCGGTCAAGCTGCCGGTGATCCTGCACCCGACGCCGCCGGGCGAAGCCGCCGCGGCGCCACCCGTGGCAGCGCCGGAACCGCCGGCCAAGGTGCGGGAAGCCGCACCGGAGCGCGCTAAGCCGCACCGGCGCCGCCGCGTCCATCGTATCCGCCACCGGCGGCGCCACGAGGCCGAGAACTGACGCCGGTTCCATTGCGAAATTCCGCAGCGGACTATTGACCGCAAGCCGCGGCGCATAGACTGCCGCCATGCCGCGAATCTCTTCCGACCAGATCCCCCGATCGATCGGGCCCGTGACCCGCCGCACCTGCCTGTCGTTCGCGCTGGGCGCAAGCGCGAGCTTGGCGCTCGGCCGTGCATCGCTTGCCGCGCAATCGCCCGCCTTCGCCCGTTGGGTCGCCGGCTTCCGCGCCCGCGCGATCCAGCGCGGCGTTACGGAGGCGACCTACGACCGCGTCATGACCGCACTCACACCCGATGCCAGCGTGCTTGCCGAGTACCACGCGCAGCCGGAATTCACCGAACAGGTCTGGCAATACATCAACCGGCGCTGCTCCGACTGGCGCGTCATCACCGGCAAGGAGCGCGCCAAGGAATATGTCGGCCTGCTGGCGCGGATCGAGAGGGACTACGGCGTCGACCGTTACATCATGCTCGGCCTGTGGGGCATGGAGTCGTCCTTCGGCGACGTCATCGTCAATCGGAAATACATGCGGCCGGTGATTCCGGCGCTGGCAGCGCTCGCCTGGGGCGAACCGCGCCGCCGCCGCTATTGGGAAGCCGAACTCATCAACGCGCTCGCCATCGTCGATCGCGGGTGGGCGAAACCTGCCGACATGATCGGCTCCTGGGCCGGCGCCATGGGCCATACCCAATGGATGCCGGAGGTCTGGCTGCACATGGGCGTCGACTACGACCGCGACGGCCGCATTACGCCGTTCGGCAAACCCGACAACTCGCTCGCCGGCACCGCGCGCTTTCTGGTCGAGCGCGGCAAATACCGGCGCGGCGAAGCCTGGGGCTGCGAGGTCACGCTCGCCGGGCGCGCGCCGGGCGGTTGGCGCTCTTACGCGCAATGGCAGGCGCTCGGTGTCAAACGCGCCGACGGCAAGGCCTTCGCGCGCCCCGGCGACCGCACCAAATTGTGGGTCCCGATACCTGGCGGGCCGGCCTTTCTGATCGGGCAGAATTTCTACGCCGTTCATTCCTACAACCCCTCCACCAGCTACACCCTGGCGCTCTGCCATCTCGGCGACCTGATCCGCGGCGATCCGCCGTTCCACCAGCTATTCCCCGGCGGCGAGCGCGTGCCGACGCTCGCGGAAGTGAAGGAAATCCAGCGCCGCCTCAACGAGCGCGGCTTTCCGACCGACGGCATCGATGGCCGTACCGGCTCGGACACGATCAAGGCCATTCTCGGTTTCCAGCGCAAAGTCGGCATGGAGCCGGCCGACGGCTATGCCGGCCTCAAGGTGCTGGCCCGGTTGCGTCAGGGCTCGTGATCCGGTTCAAATGCCGCCCAACCCCGCATGGGCGGGCATGCCTGGATCCAACACGTGTCGAATTCCCAGCGCGACAGCGCGAAAAAGCCTTCCGCGCGCGATGCCGCCATCGCGTCGCTCGATCGCCCGGCGCCGGCCGGGGTCAACGCCGCCGGCTTCGGCAGCGACGTGGTCGCCGACGCGCTGCGCGCGCTCGACATCCCTTACATCGCGCTCAATCCCGGCGCCAGCTATCGCGGCCTGCACGACAGCCTGGTGAACTATCTCGGCAATGAGCGGCCGCAGATGCTGCTCTGCCTGCACGAGGAAAGCGCGGTCGCCATCGCGCACGGTTATGCCAAGGTCACCGGCAAGGCGATGGCCGCGGCGGTGCATTCCAATGTCGGGCTGATGCACGCCACCATGGCCTTCTTCAATGCCTGGTGCGACCGCATGCCGATGGTCGTGCTCGGCGCCACCGGCCCGGTCGACGCCGCCAAGCGGCGGCCGTGGATCGACTGGATCCACACCGCACGCGACCAAGGCGCGCTCGTTCGCGGCTACACCAAATGGGACGACCAGCCAGCCTCCCCACTCGCCGCGCGTGAAGCGATTCTGCGCGCCGGCTGGATCGCCAATACCGCGCCGCGCGGCCCGACCTACATCAATCTCGACGCTGGGATGCAGGAGGAAAAGCTCGCCGAGCCGATCGCCCCAATTGACGCTAAACGCTACATGCCCGAGGTCGAGAGCGCGCCCTCTGCCGAGGCCATCAAGCAGGCTGCCGAGTTGCTGCGCAACGCCAAGCATCCGGTCATCCTCGCCGGCCGCGCCTCGCGCAGCGAGAAAGCGTGGAACGAACGCGTCGCGCTGGCCGAGCGGCTGAATGCGAGCGTCGCTACCGATCTCAAGATCGCTGCTTCCTTTCCGACGTTCCATCATCTCCACGCAGGCGCTCCCGGCGGCACTGTGCTGGCGCCGGAAGCGGCCGAAGCCATCCGAACCGCCGACGTCATTCTCAGCCTCGATTGGCTCGATCTCTCCGGCGTCTTCAAGAAGGCCGGCAAGGTCGCCGCCAAGGTCGTGCAGGTGTCGGTCGACCATCGCCTGCACAACGGCTGGAGCATGGACTATCAGGGCCTGCCGCCGGTCGACGTCCTCATCGATTGCGAGCCGGATGCCGCCGTACCGGCGCTGCTCGCCGCGCTCGGGGCCGGCGGGCCACGCGTGGTTGCGACCCGCACGAAGGGGTTCTTGAGGCCGAGCGGCGAGAAGCTCACGGTCGACCACCTCTCGACAGCGCTGCGCGCAGCGGTTGGCGAACGGCCGGTGTGCCTGACCCATATTTCGCTGTCGTGGAACGGCGCGAGCTGGGCGTTTAATCACCCGCTCGATTATCTCGGCTCCGACGGCGGCGGCGGCGTCGGCGGCGGCCCCGGCATTTCGGTCGGCGCCGCGCTCGCGCTCAAGGGCTCCGGCCGGCTGCCGGTCGCGGTCTGCGGCGACGGCGATTTCATGATGGGCTGCACCGCGCTGTGGACGGCGGCGCATTACAAGATTCCGCTGCTGATCGTGGTGGCCAACAACCGCTCCTTCTTCAACGACGAACTGCATCAGGAGCGCGTCGCCCGCATGCGCAACCGCCCGGTCGAGAACCGCTGGATCGGCCAGCGTATTTCCGAGCCCGACATCGACATTGCCGCTATTGCGCGTGCGCAAGGCGCGCAAGGCTTCGGCCCGGTCACGGCGATCGGCGATCTCGGCGCGACCTTCGCCAAGGCGATCGCCGCGGTTGAGACCGGCCAGGTGGCCGTGGTCGACGTGCGCGTGGAGCCGGGCTACACGGCCGATGTGACCGCGGCGATGACGCGCAAGAGCGAATGACCATGACTGCGGCCGGATCGCAATCCGACAATGCCATCCTGCTAGTGGACGACATCGTCGTGCGCTACGACACGGCGGAAGGCCCGATCACCGCGGTCGACAATGTCTCGTTCAAGGTCAGGCCGGGCGAATTCCTCTCGGTCATCGGCCCGTCCGGCTGCGGCAAATCGACATTATTCAACGTGATCGGCGGCCTGCTCAACCATCATCAGGGCATGGTCAGCGTCGCCGGCGAAACGATTTCCGGTCCGCACAAATCTATCGGCATGGTGTTCCAGGAGGAATCGACGTTTCCCTGGCGCACGGTGATCGACAATGTCGCCTTCCCACTCGAACTTACCGGCATGGCGCGCGCACAACGCGCCGAGCGCGCGCGGCATTTCATCGCGCTGGTCGGTCTTGCCGGCTTCGAGAACCGCTATCCCGGCGAACTCTCCGGCGGCATGCGCCAGCGCGTCTCGCTCGCCCGCACGCTCGCCTCCGAGCCAAAGATATTGTTGATGGACGAGCCCTTCGCCGCGCTCGACGAGCAGACGCGGCTTTTGCTCGGCGACAAGGTGCTGCAGATCCAGCAACAGCTCAAGCAGACAACGCTTCTGATCACGCACAACATCACCGAAGCGGTGCAGATGTCCGACCGCATTTTGGTGATGACCTACCGGCCCGGCAAGACCAAGCGCATCGTCAATATCAATTTGCCGCGCCCGCGCACGTCGGAAATTGTCACCAGCGATGCCTTCGGTCATTACGTCGCGCAGATCTGGAACGACCTGCGCGAAGAGGCGAGCCGCGGCATGCAGGATGAGGAATCGCACGTGTTGCATCACGAGGGCACCGGGTCGTGACCGCCGGCAAACCCGCAAGGCTTTCAAACGTCGGTAATTTCACCGCTACAATTGTCGGTATTAGCGCGCTGATGGTGTTTTTGCTGGTTGCCGAGATTCTCATCCAGATCGGCGTCATCAATCGTTTCATCGTGCCGCCGCCTTCCGAGATCATCGGCAGCTTCTACCGGGTGATCACGAAGGAGCACGTATTGACCCGCTTCCTGCTCACGGCTGCCGAATGTCTCACTGCCGGCGTCATGCTCACAGTGTTCGGCATCGCCGGCGGCGTCCTGATGCACCGCTTCAAGCTGCTGCAACAAGCCTGCGAGACCTGGGTCGCCGCCATGGCTTCGGCGCCGGTTGTGCTGATGTATCCGCTGTTCATGGTGATCTTCGGCCGCAACGCCTGGACCATCATCATGATCGGCTTCATCGCCGCCTTGCCGCCGGTGATCCTGAAAACGATCGAGGGCATCGCCGGCACCCGCAGGGTTCTGGTGAATGTCGGGCGCAGCTTCAATCTGACGCCCTCCCAGCAGTTCTGGAAGATTCTGTTTCCGGCGGCGCTGCCGACCATTTTCGTGGGCTTGAGGCTCGGGCTGATCTTCGCGCTGATCAACATCGTCGGGGTCGAGTTCCTGATCAACTACGGCGGTCTTGGCCAACTCATCGAGGATCTCGCCGAGCGCTACGATCTCCCCGGCACCTATGCCGCGATCTGTTTCGTCATTCTGGTGAGCGTGTTGTTCTTCATGGCTCTGGAAAAGATCGAGCGATGGCTGAGACCGGTCGACTGAGGCAGGCGGCGGCTCCCGCCGCGCGACTAAGCCCGGTGACGCTGCTGCGCGCGGCGATCATTCTCGGCGCTTTGGCGATCTGGGAATTTCTCTCCCATTCCGGCCTGCTCTACCGCGACGTGGTGCCTTCGCTGCTGTCGATCCTGCGCGCGTTGATCGGACTGCTCATTAGCCCCAGCTACTATTTCAACCTCGGCGTCACCGCGGCCGAGATCGGTGCTGCGCTTCTGGTCGGCGGGCTGTCGGGCCTCGTGGCCGGTATCCTGCTCGGCGCCAACCCGTTTCTGTCGAAGGCTTTCGAATCCTACATCTACTACCTCGGCCCGACGCCCAAGATCATCTTTTTCCCGGTCATGATCATGTGGTTCGGCGTCGGCCCCGAATCCAAAGTCGCGCTCGGTACGCTGTCATGCTTCTTTCCGGTAGCGCTCAGCGTCGCCGCCGGCATGCGCGGCATCGACAAGGTGCTGATCCGCGTCGGCAACAGCTTCCGCGCCAACCCCTGGCAGATGGTAGTGAAAATTTATCTGCCCGCCATGCGCCATCCGATCATCAACGGCATCCGGCTGGGCTTAGGCGTCGCGCTGATCGGCACGCTGCTGGCGGAGACCAAGCTGTCGAACAAAGGAGTCGGCTTCCTGATCATCAATGCCTACAGCACCTTCGACATGCCGCGCATGTACGCCATGCTGATCGTGCTGTTCGTACTCGCCATTGGCGCCAATGCGCTGGTCGGCCGGCTTGGTGGGCTCGACAGCATCAAGCGGACCTGATCGGTCAGTCCGCCAGCGGATCGAAGCCGCAGGCGAGCCACGCCTTGCGGCTCTCCGGCTCGGTGAGAAAGTGAATAAACTCCGCCGCCGGCCCGGGCGCCTTACTGGCGGCGGTGGCGCCCGCGCCGTAGACCACGTTCAAATTCAGCGCTGCCGGCGGCGCGCCCGCCGACGCGACGCCCGCGGCGTTGGCGATCTCGCTGTTCGGGAAAATGCCGAGTTCCGCCTCCCCGCTCGCGATCATGGCCACACCGCCGGCAAGTCCCGCCTTATGCATGATGCGGCCCGCCAGAGCCTGCTCCAGCCCGAGCTCCTTGATGATCTTGTCGCTCTGCGCACCGCTTGGCGTGGCGCTCGGCGGTGCATGCACCACCGTGCGCGCGGCCATGAGCGCGGCGCGTAGCGTCTCCGGCGTCGAGACTTCGGGAATTTTGCTTCCGGCCCTGACGCCGATAGCGAGCCCGATATTGGCGAGCGCCGCACGTCCGGCCGGCAACACGGTGCCGTCCCGCACATAGGCCTCGATCAGCGGCACCGGCATCACCAGCACGTCGAACGCCTCATGCGCCGCCACCCGCGCGGCAATGCCGCTCATGGTGTCGTAGAAGGCGTTCAGCTTATGGCCGGTGCGGCGCTCGAACAGCGGGCCTAGCCGGTCGAACACCGGCTTGGGCGCGCCACCGGCGATTGTCGTGATCGTGACCATCATGCGCCCGCGGGCGGGTCGAAGCCGCCGCGCGCCCAGGCCGCGCGGTGTGCCGGATCGCACATGAAGGCGATGAAGGCCACGCTGGCGTCGGGCGCGGCGCTGCTTGCGGTCACGGCGGCCCCATAGATGGTCGTGAGCTGAATGGCGGCCGGCAGCGGCCCGGCGAGCTCAAGGCCGTCGGTGTTGATCACTTCGCTCTTCGGATAGAAACCGATCTCCGCCTCGCCGCTCGCCAGCATCTGAACGCCGCCGGCCAGCGCGGATCGGTGGATGATCTTGCCCTTCATCGCCTCGGCAATGCCGAGTTGCTTGATCAGCTTGCCCATGTGCGTTCCGCTCGGCGTTTCCCCCGGCGTGGCATGGGTGACGGCGCGGGCGTTGAGGATCGCCTGCTTCACCTTCTCCGGCGTCGACAGGTCAGGCTTGGCCGAACCGGTGCGTACCACTGCATTGATGCTGACGAGGCCGAGAATGGCCCGGCCCTGTGCCCTCACTACGCCGTCCTTCTGATAGGCGTCGAGAATATTTGTCGGCATCACAAGCACGTCGGCCTTCTCGCCGCCCGCGAGCCGGTTGCGCAGTGCGCTCATCACGGCGTAGGAAAATTCGACCTTGTGGCCGCTGCGCTGTTCAAACAGCGGCGTCAGTTGCGTGAAGATTTCCTTCGGCGCGCCGCCGCTCATGATCGGGATGGTGGCCATGATTGCTTACCGATGTGGACTAAAGCTTGAAGGATTCGTGCGTGCCGGGGTGAAACATCTCCTCCGGCGTCACGAGGCGCGAGGACAAGCCCTGCGCGTGATGGTGGCGCAGGAACGTTTCAAGAGTCTTTCGGTTCGCGCCAAGACCATACGACCAGAAATCCTCGCCCATCAGAGCGCGGGCTTCGGCAAGGCGCTCCTCGACGAAGGGCAGCGTCACTTTGGTCGCCGAGGTGTCACTCAATTGCGCGAGCGCGGCGGCCTTTGACTGCTCGAACGCCTTGAACACCGCGCCCGGCAGCCAAGGATGCTGCTCGGCGAGCGTGCGCCGCACGCCGACAATGTGCATGATCGGGAAAATGCCGGTGCGCTTGAAGTAATCCTTGGCGGCCGCCACCGGATCAGCAAACAGCCAGCCAACATTTGGCGTGTTCTTCGGCAGCGAGGGCGGCCGCGGCGCGATGAAACCGTCGATGGCACCTTCCGCCAGCAGCGCCGAGATCGATTTGCCCTTGGGCGCATCTTCCAGCTTCACGTCCGGTGGAAGCTCGACGGAAATCTTCTCCGGCCGGTCGGCATCCTCGATGCCGCCGCGCACCCATTGGATGTCGGACGGCTTGACGCCGTGGTCGTCTTCGAGGATGGCGCGCGCCCAGACATTGGCGGTCAGCTGATATTCCGGCACGCCGACTTTCTTGCCCTTCAGATCGCTCGGCTTCTTGATGCGGTCGGACCGCACATAAATCGAGGTGTGGCGGAAGGCGCGCGACACGAAGGCCGGCACGCCGACATAGGGGCATGCGCCTTGCGCGGTCTTGACCGTGAAGCTCGACAGCGACAATTCGCAAATGTCGAATTCGGCATGGCGGAAGGCGCGGAAGAAGATCTCCTCCGGCGACAGCGTCATGCCGGTGGCCTTGACGCCGTCGATCCGCACGGTGCCGTCGATCAGCGCCCGCGTGCGGTCATAGGGGCCGACCGCGACGGAGAGATTGAGTTTGGCCATGGAGCATCCCGGACTGTTATTGCCGGGATGTCATATGCGAAATCCGACACAGAGGCAAAACAGCCGTTCGTCCCCGCGAAAGCGGGGACCCAGGGCGAAAAAGGACTGGATTCCCGCTTACGCGGGAATGAGCGGATGGTGGAAGCGCGGAGTCTTACTCGACCCCTTGCTTCTTTCCCTTGTCGTCCGGCGTTACATCGATCGCCTGCGCATGGCCGGTGATCTTCACCGGGGCGCGGCAGTTCTCCATGCACGGCTTGGGATTCCAGAACGCCTTTTCGGTCTTTTCGCGGTCGTCGTCGTAGAAGCCGTTGGCATTTGGCATTTTCACCTGCGCCCAGGTCTCCTTCGACAGCACGAATTTGTCGTCGACAATGTCGTTCAGGTTGAGCACATAGGCGGTGACCGCATAGAGCTCGTCGTTGCTGAGCGATTCCGCGTCGCCGAACGGCATGGCGCGGCGTACATAATCGAACACGCTCGACAGATACGGGAAATAAGAGCCGACCGTTTTCACCGGATTGCCGGAGGCGAGCGTGCCCTTGCCTTGCGCGAGTTGCGGCCAGCGCCCGGCGCTTTCGCCAAACTCGCCATGGCAGGCGGCGCATTTGTCCATATAAACTTTTTCGCCGTCCTTCACCGAACCGTGCCCGGAAGGCGCGCCCTGCCCGTCCGGACGCACGTCGATGTCCCAGCCAGCGATCTCGGCTGGCGTGGCGGCGTGGCCGATGCCATAGTTGCGAATGGCGTCCTTCTTGCTCTGCGCAAGCGCCGGCGCGGCAAGTAGCAGCGCAAGGGAAACCGCGAGCCTAACCCACTTCGACATTCTCGACCTCCCCGTTGGGCTTGAGCGACCAGGTCTGGATGCCGTTGTTGTGGTATATCGAATTGACGCCGCGGATCTTGCGCAGGGCGTCCTTGGTCGGCTGCACATAGCCGGTCTCGTCCATGGCGCGCGACTGCAGAAGCAGCGGCTCGCCATTCCAGTCGATCTCGGCATAGAAGCGCACGCAGGCTTTGTCGAACACCGGCCCGTCGATGCGCGCGGTGCGCCAGTTACGGCCGCCGTCGAGCGAGATATCGACTCTGCTGACCTTGCCGCGGCCCGACCAGGCAAGGCCGGAAATCACTAGGAAGCCTTCGCCCGGCACCGGCGCCTGCGGCGATGGCAAGGTGATCACCGATTTGGCGTCCATCACATAAGTGAACTTGCGTGCGCGGCCGTCGGGCAAGAGGTCGGTGTATTTCGATGTCTCTTCGCGTGTGTACCAGGGCTGATCGCCGACCTTGATGCGGCGCAGCCATTTCACCCAGACATTGCCCTGCCAACCAGGCACCACCAAGCGCACCGGATAGCCCTGCTCCGGCCGCAGCATCTCGCCGTTCATGCGATAGGCGACGAGGCAATCGTCGAGCGCCTTGTCGAGCGGAATCGAGCGGTCCATCGCGGCGGCGTCGGCGCCCTCGGCCAGAATCCATTTGGCGTTCGGCTTCACGCCCGCTTGCTCCAACAAAAGCTTGAGCGGCACGCCGGTATATTGCACACAATGCAACATCCCGTGGGTATATTGGCAACCGTTAAGCTGCGCGCCGCGCCATTCCATGCCGGAATTGGCCGCGCACTCCAGGAAATAGATTTTGTTGACGCGCGGCAGCCGCTTAATGTCCTCGAGCGTGAAGATCAGCGGCTTGTCGACGAGGCCATGGATCATCAGCCGGTAGTCGTGCGGATCGACCTCGGCAAGGCCGCCGTGGTGGCGCTCGAAGCACAGGCCGTTTGGCGTGATGATGCCGTCGAGCTCGTGCAGCGGCGTAAAGGCGACCGAGGATTCCGGAGTCGCCGTGAGCCAGGGCACGGTGCGGCGTATGACGTCCTTTTCGTATTTCGACGGCACGCCGTAGGGCTTGTCGCCGACGCCGGCGCCAAATTGGCGTGTCCAGTCTGGCACATTGGGCGGCAGGTTCTTGGCGTTGTCGGCGAGCGCGGCGCGCACGCTTGCGCCCGCGGCGGCAAGACCTGCGGCGCCGGCAAGAAATCGGCGGCGGGTAGCCTTCGTTCGGTCGATCGGTTCTGTCATCGGCAGCTCCCGGCGGACGGCGGCCCGCTTCTATCACATTCTTTTTTTTGAATGTAATGAAAAAACGCCGCAGCCTCCAATTGATAGGACGACGCTTAGACCCCCGAAATCTTCACACTGCTGTTGGGCGCGACCCGCACGGTTTTTGCGGCCGCCACATAGCGTTCCACAAGTTCCCACACCGGCGGACCTTGCGTGCCTTCGTTGACGCTCGCCCAGCCGGCGACGGTATATTCTTTGTTCGGCTCGATTGGCTTGCCTGATTTCAGATGCGTCATGGCCGAAATGCGCTGGCCGATCGGCTTCGATATGTCGATGGCGTAGCCGAGCCCGCCGCAGCGCACCATGTCGCCGCCCTGCTGATAATAGGGATCGGGATTGAACAGGTTGTCGGCGACGTCCTCCAACACGTCCTTGAGCCGCTGGCCGTTCATGCTCATGCGATAGACCTGCGGATAGGTGATGGCCGTGGCATTGTGGATGTCCTCCACCGTGATCGGCTGGCCCGGCAGCACGCTGGTGCCCCAGCGGAAGCCGGGCGACAGCGCAATCTCGGCGTCGCGCTCCTTCAGAAGCGCCGCACAGATCACGTCATCAAAGGTGCCATTGAAATTGCCGCGCCGGTAAAGAAGCGAGTCCGCCTGACCCACCACGCGCGCCAAATCCTTGGCGTAGGGCGCCCGTGCCTTGGCGATCGCCGCCGTCATCTCGGCGTCGGGCGCAATCGCATCGGCGAACAACGGAATGAGCTTGTAGCGGAAGCCTTTCACCGCGCCATTCTGCACGTCGAGATCCAGGCGCGAGACGAACTTGCCATGGCTGCCCGAGGCGATCAGCAAGGTCTTGCCAACCGCGATCGCCTCCGGGATGGCGTCGTGGGTGTGGCTGGTGAGGATTACATCGATGCCGGGCACGCGCGCAGCAAGCTTGCGGTCGACGTCGAAGCCGTTGTGCGAGAGTAGCACCACCAATTGCGCGCCGCCTTTGCGCGCTTTGTCGACATTGGCGTGCACGTCCTCCTCGCGGATGCCGAACGACCATTTCGGCATCATCCAACGCGGATTGGCGACCGGCGTATAGGGAAAGGCCTGGCCGAGCACGGCGATTTTTACTCCGCCCTTCTCGAACATCTTCATCGGTTCGAATACCGGCTCGTTCCATTCGGTGTCGCGCACGTTGAGCGCCAGAAACGGAAAGCCGAGCGACTTGACCAACTCGTTGACGCGCGCCTCGCCATAGGTGAATTCCCAATGGCCGGTCATGGCGTCGGGCTTCAACAGCGCCATGCAGTCGACCATGTCCTGGCCCTTGCTCATGTTGGCGCCCATCGAACCCTGCCAGGTATCACCGCCGTCGAGGAACAGCACTTTGTCGCCGCGCTCGGCGCGTACGCGCTTGATGACGGTCGCTAGCCGGTCGAGCCCGCCGATGCGGCCGTAGCTCTTCGCCAGCGCCGCAAAATCATCCGAGGTCAACGCGTAGGCCGCGGCGGACTTCGCCGGAATGCCAAAATGCTTGAGGAAATCCTTGCCGGTCAGATGCGGTGGCTGTCCCCGCGCTTCGCCGACGCCGAGATTGATCGACGGCTCGCGGAAATAGACCGGCACCAACTGGCCGTGGATGTCGGCCACATGCAACAGCGTGACGTTGCCAAGCGCGTCGAACTTCAGCAATTCCGCCTCGGTGACGCGCTGCTGCGCCAGCGCGCGGCTGAAGCTGCCGCCTCCGGCCATGAGAGCCGCCGTGGCGGCACCGACTTGGAGCATTTCCCGGCGTGTGATCATTGCGTTCGCATTCGTATCGGTTGTCGTGTGGCTAGCAACACACTCGCTTCACCTCTCCCATGGGGAGAGGTCGGCGCACGAAGTGCGCGGGGTGAGGGGTTATGGCCTAAGAGAGTTCTAGACCCCCTTCACCCCAACCCTCTCCCCAACGGAGAGACGGAGCGCGCTGTGCTCGCGGCTACGCGCTGCCTAATGCCTGATCCCCGGCACGTTCAGCTTCAGCCCGTTGTTGAGCGAGGCCAGATAGATTTCCAGATCGCCGTATTCCTTGGCGTCGGCCGGCAGTTCGTCGGCGCGGATGTTGACCTGGCACCACTGGAAGCGCTGGCGGATGTCCCAGACCGTCTGCAGGCTGGTGCGCCAGGTCGGGAAGTGGTCGTACTGACCCTTCGGCGCGCCCAGCCATTGCCCGCGGATCCAGTGATTGGCCGATTTGCCGTGGCAGTCGGTACAGGCGAAGTTCAGTTCGCCGAGCTTGCGGTTGGCAAGTTCCGTCCCGCGCGCGATCGCCGCTTTGGCTTCCGGGCTGGTCGTATCGACGTTGATCGGCGAGCCATTGGCGAGATTGTGCAAATAGATGGAGAGATCGCGGTTCTGCTCGGTCTCCATCAGATAACTCGCGCCGGTCGTCGCCTTCGCGTGGCGATAGACGAACTCCTCGACGCCCAGCACCTTATTCAGCCGCGGCTCCCATTTCGGCATCGACGCCGCCCAAGTCTTGAACGCCGTCTTTGGATCACTGTGGCAGGAGCCGCAGGAAAAGCCCGCGGGTCCGCGCGCCTTCCATAGGTCCGCAGCCTTATCCAGAGCCCACATGCCGGGGTTTTCCATGGCGTCGAGGTTGGCGCGTTTCTCGACCGGCGTGCCGCGCTTCTCCGGGTTGTCGACTTCGACCTTGAACACGGCCGGTTTCTTCAACGTCTTGAGGAAGGCGACCATGTCGTTGATTTCGGCGTCGGTGAATACGCCATGGCTTCCCCAAGGCGGCATCACCGTTTCGACGTTATAGACGCGCGCGTCATAAATGAAGTTGAACAGTTGCTCGTCGGAGAGGCCCGCATTGCCGATCTCCGACAGATCGGGACCGACATTGCCCGGCTGATCGGCGTTGCCGGCCTGTCCCATGATGTGGCAGGCAAGGCACGAACCGCCACGGGTGCGGTCGGCGACCAGTTTGGCGCCCTTGGCGGCGTCGCCGGTAATCGGCCCGGTCAATTTGCGCGGCGCCTTCGGCGCCGGCGGCGAGCCGAGCGTGGCCAGCGTGTTCCATTTCCCCTCGTCGCGCTTCGGCCAGTCGGAATAGCGCACGTAAGGCCGCACCGACGCGTCGCCCTTGAGCTCGAGCGGCGCCAGTTTGCCTTTCGCCTGCGCATGCGCGGCAGCCGCCAGACCAAACACGCCGGCCGCGATTACAACGGCGGCAGCGTTTGCCAGAATCCCTCCGCGGGTCATTGGTTTCCTCCCCCGATCAAATTGTTGTCGTTATGCCGTCCCGCGTTAACGCGGAACGTCGTCAGCCCACGGTAATTTTTTCTTCCGCAGTGGTGACTGTGCCGTCGTCGTCGGTCCAGGTGAACTTGAACGTGCCACTCTCCTCCACCTTGGCGTAGAACTGCATATAGGGGTTCGCCGCGATCGCCGGTTCGAGATTGGCGCTGAACACCGGCTTGCCGTTGAAGTCGCAGGTGAACTTGTTGATGATCTTGCGCGGGATCACCTTGCCGTCCTTGTCCTTGCGCTGACCCGACTCCATGATGTGCGGCATCAGCGTCTTGATCTCGATCAGTTCGCCTTTCTTGGCTTCCTTAGGAAGCTTAAGCCGCGGTTTTTCCGCCATGATTTTCTCCCGATTTTTTCGTTTTTAGATCAGCCGCCGCAGCCGCCGATGGTGACTTTCACCAGCTTCTGACCGGTGAAATATTCGCCTTTGCTGGTCTTGGCGACCACGATGATATTCTGCGTGGTGGCGAGCCTGATGCGGGTCGCGGCTTCCGCCTTGCCCGACATGGCGGAGAAATGGAACGTAGCAACGCCGGGGTTTGGATTGCCCTCGGCAACCACCATCACGTCGCTGACGTAGTTGTCGGCGGTCATCGGCGCATCGACCGCAAACGACAACGGCACGGTGTTGCCGTTCTCGGCGATCTCGGGCAGTTCCATCGAGACCTTGCCCTTGGTGGCCGTCTTGCCGCCGGTGAATTTGGCGATCTGGTCCGCCGCCGCTTTGGCGTCGGCCTGTGCGCGGCCGCCCCAGCCGAAAACCGTGAGCGCCGCGCTACCGGCGCCGAGCGCCAATGTTGCGCGACGGGAAAGCTGTCGCATCAATCCTCCCTGCATATCGTTTTGGGGCAGATAAGCGAGGCCCCGCCCGGCAGCGACCATAGCGGCGCGAGACGGCCGTTTCAAATCATATTCACATAAAAGAATGTCATTTCGCCAAGCCGCCCGTTCCCGGATCAACTCGGCAGCGATTTGACATAATCGCGGAAACTCTTGCTCTCATAGGCTTTTTCGCGGACATAACGGAACATGGCGAGAAAATCGTCGGGCCGCATATAGCCCGGCAGGCGCACCACCTCGCGTTTGGCGGGTTCCAACTTCTTGAGCGGACCGGCGCGTTCCGGGAAAAACTGGAAGGTCGGCGTGAAGCGAACGCCATATTTCGCAGCCAACGCGTTTTCCGACAATTCGACCCCGTCAAAATCGGTCACCTTGCGCGAACCAATGATGTTGAGTTGCAGCACCTCGAAATTCGCCTTGATGTAGTCCGCGATATCGGGCCGCGCGAAATTGACGAAATGCGTCTCCTTGCAATAGGGGCAGCCCTTGAGCTCCCACATGATGGCGAAACGCTTGCCTTCCTTGTGCGCGCCTTCCAGATCGTCGGCGAGTTCGAGGAAGCTTTCCAGGAACCAGGGCTCCTTGTAGAGCCCATCGTCGGTCAGCATAGGCTCGGCGCGCGCGCCCGACGCACCAAGCGCCGCCAAAGATACGGCGCCGATCAGCAGATTTCGCCGTGTCGTCATGGTGCCGTCTCATAAACCACACGGACGAACGGCCCTCGCCGCCCCGTCCGACGCGGCTTATATTGTGAAACTAATATGGCTCCGCGTCAAAATCCGGTGAAGATCGATGCTGCCTAGTATTGCCCGCGCTGCATGCCTCGCGCTCGTTTTTGTGGCGGGCGCGGCCGTGGCCGACGATCTGTCCGATTTCAACGCCGCGGTGGAAAAGGCGGAGAGCCATAACCGGGTTGCCATCGGCTACCTGCGCACCGGCAATGTCGACCTCGCCTCACTCGAAATCGACCGCCTGCGCGATGCCTGGGGTGTGCTTCAGCAGCGCTTCGCCGGCAATCGGCCGCAGGCCTTTGACGGCAATCACTACGTCACGGCGATGACCGACATCGCCATGCGGCTCATCACCGCCGACATGATGCTCAAGAGCGGTCGCTCCGATCCCGCGCGCCAATCGCTCGAGGCGATCCGCGGCGATCTCTACGACTTGCGCAAAAGCGCCGGCGTCGCCGTGTTGGCCGACTGTGTGCGTGACGCCAATACCGCCATGGACGCGTTGATGGTCTATAACGACCGCGCGCTCGACTGGACGAAAGCCGAAACGCGCGATGGAGTCGCCAACAAGGCATCAAGTTACGCCGGCATTCTCGATCGCTGCGACGGCATAGCCGGCGACGCGGTGCGCAAGGCGCCCGAATTCCGCCGCCTGGTCGACGGCGCCAAAGCCAGCCTGACGCTGATCCCGAAGGCTATCGCCACCCACGACGGCGACTTGTTGCACCGCGTCCTGATCGAGCTGCGCTCGTTCGACAATCTGCTGGCGTTCCGCTACGGCTAGGTCGCGGCGCCATCGACATATTCTCGTTTTATGATATATTTCAGCTCCGTTTGAAGCAGGCTTTTCAGCAAGAGAATGAAGCTAGCGAGCAAGCTTTGTATTCGAGAATTTTTTGCTCGTGCCGTGCTATTCGGCGCTATGTTTATTGCATTGAGCCTGTCGCATGCACACGCCGCGGAACTCGTGATGTTCGAGCGCGCCGGCTGCGCCTGGTGCGAGGCCTTCGACCGCGAAATAGGACCGATCTACAGCAAGACCGAAGAAGGCTTGCGCGCACCACTGCGCCGCGTCGATACTGCACGGCCGGTGCCGCCGGACCTAGCGTTCATCGACATGGAACGGCTGACGCCGCTGTTCGTGCTGATCGACCGGGGTCACGAGATCGGGCGCATTCGCGGTTATCCCGGCGAGGATTTCTTCTGGGGCCTGTTGGGGGCGTTAATGAAAAAGTTGGACGCCTCCGCGACGGGCGGCGAACGTGTTCAACTGGTTGAGAAGGTTTTGCGCGCAAACGACTGATCGCCGGTAGTCTAGCCGGCAGCCGCGATTATTGGTGTCCGAATGGAATTGCAACGACTGGAAACCCGCGGTCATCCGCACGACCTCGATCGCATGGTCGACAACGCCAAGCGCGCCAGCGAATTCCTCAAGGCGCTCGCGCATGAAAGCCGTTTGATCATCCTGTGCATTCTGGCCCAGGGCGAGAAGTCGGTGAGCGAACTGGAACACGAGCTCAATTTGCGTCAGCCGACGGTGTCGCAGCAACTCGCGCGGCTGCGCGCGGAAGGCCTGGTGTCCACGCGGCGCGACGGCAAGGTCATTTATTACAGTCTCGCCAGCAACGAAGCGCGCATCATCATCGGAGCGATCTACGACGTGTTCTGCAAACGGCCGCGACGGCGCTGAACACACGTAAATACAGCTCGCGGCAGCGCGATGGGGCGGATTGTCTCGCCGCCAGTCGTTTTCCCCGCTCGCTCATGCATCTTTGTCCGACCCGCAGTTGACGTGGGTCAATGCGAGCGTTTCCCCAAGGAACACCTTGCTAACAGGTCGCGTTGTGCCGGTTAAACCGGGACAATCGCGCAACCTCGGATTAACTCCGCACGTCGCCGGTGCCGGCCCGCTGGTCGGTCCGGTTCTCGCCGCCCAGATGGGCTACCTGCCGGGCACATTGTGGATTCTCGCTGGCGTCGTCTTTGCCGGCGCCGTGCAGGACATGACCGTGCTCTTCTTGTCGACGCGGCGTGACGGCCGCTCGCTCAGCGACATGGTCCGCTCCGAAATGGGGCCCGTTGCCGGAGCGATTGCCGGTATCGGCGTCCTGCTGATTTGCGTCATCGTGCTTGCGGTGCTCGCCCTCGTCGTCGTCAAGGCGCTGATCGGCAGCCCCTGGGGCACCTTCACGGTGTTCTGCACGGTTCCGATCGCGCTGATCATGGGCGTCTTTGCCCGCTTCTCTAATCGGCCGTTCGGGGTCAAGCGCTTTCAGACCATCCACCACTGCAGTGTCGATGTCGCTCGCGGGCTCGTGCTTCTCTTCGGATTCGGCACCAAGGCCCTTCCACCATGGGAGTCGAAGACGAGGTGGAACAATCTTTACCGCGGCCTTGCCGTCAATTGGAGGGCAGGGCCAAGCGAACATACGAACTCACCTCATCCATCATCCCGCGAGGGACATCATTTCACCGCTGGGTGGAGCTCGAGTGTTCTCCTATCGTAATTGATCCTGCGCGACTCTCATGCCGCTGCGACCTCCCGGGTCCAGCGGAATTCGGTGCCGTCAACCCAGATACGGTGCATGATCACGGCCAGCCGGCGCGCCAGTGCCACGATCGCCTTCTTCATCCCGCGGTGCCTGGCGATCTTCATCGCCCAGGCCTTGAGCCAGGACCACTTGTTGGTGCGGGTCAGCATGATCTGGGCCGCTTCGTAGAGCATCACCCGCATCATCTCGTCTCCGCACTTTGATATCGCGCCGGGTCGTTCGCTTTCGCCCGATTGATGCTGCGCGGGCGTCAGTCCGAACACCGCCCCGACCGCCTTGGAGTTCCGAAAGCGCGCCGGAACATCGACGGTGGCGCGATAGGTCAGCGCTACCACCGGGCCGACCCCGGGGACCGTCATCAGGCGCCGGCACACCTCATCGTCGCGCACGATGGCCAGCAAGCGGCGATGCAGGATGCCGAGTTGCTCTCGAAGCACCCGCCGCACGACAAGAAGCGGTTCGACCAACGCGGCTAGGTCGGGCAGATTCTCGACCAGTTCCTTGATGCGCGCCTCGAACTTCACCGTTCCGATGATACCCACTTTAAGACCGAAGTTGCGCAAAGTGCCGCGCAGGTCGTTGTCGATGGCAATGGCCTTCGACTGCAGCAGCTTGCGATGGGTCAGCAGCATTCTCAGCTTCTGGCTGCGTAATGTCTTCACATGCACGGGTCGATAAAGCCCAACCCGAATCATCTGCGCCATCCCGCGAGCGTCATTGCGATCCGTCTTGTTGATCTGAGCCTTTAACACCGCCCGCATATGCCGCGTCTCGACGCAAATCATTGGCAAGCCCGCTTCGGCGAGTGCGCTGAATAGCCATTGCGACAGCGGCCCGGCTTCCAATCCGATCCGCTTGAAGTGGTACGTCGGCTTACTCAGTATCTGAAGCAAAGCTTCAGGCTCACTCGCTACTTTCACTTCCCGCACGATCCTGCCTAAGTCATCCACAATGCAGACGCTGGTCTCCTTGACCGATACGTCCAGTCCGGCAAAATGGTCCATGGCTCACGCTTCTCCTTCTGATGCTTGAGGCCGTCACCACGGACCTCGTTTCACCATCAGCCTGAAGCGCAGCACCCAAAATATTCAGCTATCCACAAGCTGCCGGCCGATTACCCCATCTTTATCCGGCCCGGCCGCATCGGCGAAATGTCGATTATCGGCGCCGCGCTGCTGCTGCTCGCGCTCGTTTACGGCCGCACCGTGTCGCTCGACGCGTCGCTCGCGCATTATTTCGACCTGTCGGGCACCACGCTCGCGGTAACCATCATCGGCTACGGATTTGTCGCATCGGTATTGCCGGTGTGGCTGCTGCTGGCGCCGCGCGATTACCTGTCGACCTTCCTCAAGATCGGCACCATCGTGCTGCTCGCGGTCGGCATCCTGATCGTGCGCCCCGAGCTGCAGATGCCCGCCGTCACCAAGTTCGTCGACGGCAGCGGACCGGTCTGGGCCGGCGGCCTGTTCCCCTTCCTGTTCATCACCATCGCCTGCGGCGCCGTATCCGGCTGGCACTCGCTGATCGCCTCCGGCACCACGCCGAAGATGATCGAGAACGAAAACCAGATCGCGTTCATCGGCTACGGCGGCATGTTGATGGAATTGCTCGTCGCCGTGATGGCGATGATCGGCGCTTCGGTCCTGCATCCCGGCGTCTATTTCGCCATGAACAGCTCGGCCGGCGTCATCGGCACGACCGCCGATCAGGCCGCCCAGGTCATCTCATCCTGGGGCTTCGTGGTGACGCCCGACATGCTGTCGCAGATCGCGCATGACGTCGGCGAGACCAGCATCCTGTCGCGCACCGGCGGCGCGCCGACGCTCGCCGTCGGCATGGCCAGCATCCTGTCGAGCTTCCTCGGCGGCCGCGTGCTGATGGGCGTCTGGTACCACTTCATCATCCTGTTCGAGGCGCTGTTCATCCTGACGACCGTGGACGCCGGCACCCGCGTGCTGCGCTTCATGATCCAGGATCTCGTCGGCAACGTCATCCCGGCGTTCCGCGAGACCAAGTCGTGGGTCAACAACATCATCGGCTCAGGGCTGGCCTGCGTGTTGTGGGGCTACATCCTGTACGAAGGCGTCATCGATCCCTACGGCGGCATCTGGACGTTGTGGCCGCTGTTCGGCACCGCCAATCAGATGCTGGCGCCGATCGCCCTCACCTTCTGCACGGTCGTGTTGTTCAAGATGAAGCGCGAGCGCTACGCCTGGGTCACCATTGTGCCGGCGGCATGGCTCGTCATCACCACGCTGACGGCCGGCCTGCAGAAGGTGTTCAGCACCGACCCGGCGATCGGCTTCATCAGCCACGCGCGGAAATTCTGCGACGCGGTCGCCGCCGGCAAGGTGCTGGCGCCGGCCAAGTCGCTGGAGACCATGAACCAGGTGGTTTTCAACGATTACGTCGATGCGACGCTTGCCGCGGTGTGCGTGCTCGTTGTGTTGGCCACCGTGTTCTATGGCTTCATCAGCGCGCGCAAGGCGCTCGGCTCGCCCAAATCGACGGCAGCCGAGGTGGATCTCGGCGCCGCGCTCGGGAGTGGCCATGCCTGATATCCTGGCGATGTTCGAGAGCCACAAGGACTGGGCGGTGCGCGCGGCCCGTCTCATGGTTGGGATTCCCGACTATGAGACCTACGTGCAGCATCGGCGCACAACCCATCCCGACGACCCGGTCATGACCTACGAGGAATTCTTCGTCGAACGGCAGAACGCGCGCTACGCAGTCGGCAAGGGGCGCTTTCGCGGCTGTTGCTGACGGATTCTTGTCGTTCGGCGACGAACAAACAATGGCGGCGGACCCGCGGCCCGCCGCTTTCTCTATGTCCGCTGCGGCAGCGTCGAGCGCGGCCTGCCGCTGCCGTCGCTAGTTTCTAGAATTCCGCCCAATCCGCATTGCGAGCGGCGGCCGCAGCCCGGCCCAGGCCGCGCGCCTAGAACTCTTTCCAGTCCTGTTCGCTTTTCAGGGCGGTTGCCGCAGCCGTACGTACGCGTCTGGCGGCAACCGGCGCTGCCGGCTTGGCCGCTTGCTGTTTTGGCGCGGCCGTACTGCGCGCCGGCACGCGGGTCACGGGTCGCTCCTGACGCTCCTGACGCTCCTGCCTCACCGGTTCCCTTGATGCGCTTTTCGCCGCCGCGGCGTCGATTTTGAAGATCGCGATGCGCTCATCCATCGCTCTGGCCTGCTGTTCCAGCGTCTTGGCGGTCGCTGCATTCTCCTCGACCAAAGCCGAATTCTGCTGCGTCACCTCGTCCATCTGATTGAGCGCGATATTGATCTGTTCGATGCCGGTCGATTGTTCGGAGCTGGCGCTTGCGATATCGGCGATAACTTCCGCCACCCCCTTGATGGATTCGACGACTTCGTGCAGCGCGATGCCGGCATCGTTGACGCGATCGACGCCCTCCTTCACTTGGCCGTTCGAATTGCTGATCAGGTCCTTGATGTCCTTGGCCGCCTGCGAAGATCGCTGCGCCAGGCTGCGCACCTCCGTGGCCACCACCGCGAAGCCGCGGCCGGATTCGCCGGCGCGTGCCGCCTCCACCGCGGCGTTGAGCGCCAGCAGATTGGTCTGCCGGGCGATCTCGTCGATGACGCCGATGATGTCTGAAATCTTGCGTGACGACGCTTCGATAAGCGCCATAGCGTCGACCGCCTTGCTAACCACCTGGCCGCCACGATCGGCTGTGTCGCGCATGCCGTTGGCCGACTGGTTTGCATGGCGGGCGTGTTCGGCGTTCAGTTTCACTGTCGATGCGATCTGCTCCATCGACGCGGAGGTCTCTTCCAGGCAGGCCGCCTGCTCTTCCGTGCGCTGCGACAGATCGGTCGTGCTGGCGGAGATTTCCGCGGTCGCATTGGTGACTTCACGGGTCGCCGTCAGGATCGCCTTGATCGTCTCCTGCAATCGCGTCATGGCGCCGTTGAAGTCGTCGCGAATCTTCTGGTAGGCCTCCGGGAAATCGCCCAGTCGGAACGTCAGGTCGCCATCTGCGAGGTTCTTGAGACCCTCCGCCAGCGAATTGATGAGGCTTGCCTGCTCGGCGGCGGCGTCGATGCGCGCCTTTTCGACGGCCTTCTCCTGCGTCTTCACCGAATTATTGATGATCTCGGCGGCAACGCGGAACGAGCCCTGCAGCCCGCCGTAGAGAATGCGCCGGTAATAGACATTGCGGCAGACCGCCTCGAGACTGGCCGTCGCTTCGCGCACGAACGCGTCGCAGCGGTCGATCATATCGTTCACTTTGTGCTGGGCATCGTCCAAAACGCCGCCCTCTGTGACGTCGGCGATGCGCGCTTCGAAATTTCCCTTGCATATCTCGTCGCAAACCGCCGTAATCTTTTTGATGACGTTAGCTTCAACGCTCTCGCTCTTGTTCGTCTCTTCACGTTTTCCTTTCGCCAAGAATACGAGCAAAAACACGCCGGCAATCGCCGACGACGCAATCGCGACATCTTCGACAAGATTGAAACCGGCCAAGCGCGCCGTCGCCGCGCACACCGATGCGGCGAGCGCAATAGCTCCGATCGTCACCACCCGTGACGAGGCATCAAAGCGAAAAGATAAGCGCGTCATAGCTCGTGTTCCTCGACTTCAGAAAATTGACGACGAAATCGAAGCCCGCCGCGAGCTCCTTCTGCCCGTTTTGCTGCCGCTTCTCCTCACGCAAAATGTCCGTATAGAGCGGGATGATCGTTTTCGTCAGCACGTTGCGATCGGGCACGCGCCGGCTTGAATGAAAGCCGATAACGCCCCCCTTAGAGTCGTAGGACGGCGTCACGTGCGCAAACACCCAATAATAATCTCCGTTTCTCGACATATTCTTGACGTAGGCGAAGATCTCGCGGCGATCCAAAACAGCGTCCCACAGCAGCTTGAACACGGCGCGCGGCATGTCGGGATGACGGATGATGCTGTGCGGCTGCCCGAGCAACTCGACCTCTTTATAACCGGCCATATGACAAAACGATTGATTGGCGTAAGTGATGCGGCCTTTGATGTCGGTCTTGGAGACGATGATGTCGTCTTCCGCAAAGAAGCGTTCCGTATTGGTCGGCGTGATAGCCGTCTTCATAAGACAACCTCGGCATTTGCGCGTGCAACAGGCGCGATCGTTACGCGAGGCCGTCGTGTTGCAGGCACTGGGAAGCGCCTCAATCGAATACCAAATTCACTTTATGAAACGGTTAATTTGGCGCGCGCGCACGCGCTCTTTATCTTGATTTAATTTCCAGTCAGAAGCGCGCGAGTTAATCTAGATGCTCAGTTTATATTTTGCATTTCGATCTACTTGATCGAGAGTCCCAATGTCTTGACCATTTTGCCCCATTTTTCGACTTCGGCCTTGAAGTAGGTATCTGCATGTTCCTGCGACCCTTCGATCGGATCGAATCCGATCGCAGTGAGCTTCTGTTGTAGCGAGGGGTCTTTCATAACTTGTTCGATCGTCGCGTTGAGTTTGCCGATGATCTCCGGACTCGTGCCGGCCGGCGCGAACACGCCGACCCAGGACGCTGCGTCGAACGGATAGCCGGCCTCCGCATAGGTCGGCACATTCGGCGTCACCGCCGCACGCTTGTCGCTGGCAACGCCAAGACCCTTGAGCTTGCCGTGCGCAATCTGCGCCGCCGCCCCGCCGCCCAAGGTCGTCGCCATGAGATCGACCTGGTTGCCGATGGTCGCGGCGATTGCCGGCGCGCCGCCTTGGAACGGTACATGCACCGTGGAAACTTTGGCGATTTCCTTGAAGAAATACTCGGCCGCTATATGCGAACCGCTGCCGACGCCGGCGGAAGCGAAGGTAATGCTTTTACCTTTTGCGTTTTTGAGGAATTCGGCGAGGTTGGCGGCGGGATTGTTTGGGCCGGTGACGAAGGCTTCCGGCGACGACGCGACGATGGCGATCGGCTTTAAATCGCTCGCCGCAAATCCCTTGGTCGGGCGCAGGGTTTCGTTGATTGCCACCGCGGTGGTCGTGACCAGCAGCGTGTAGCCGTCGGGTGTCGCGCGCGCGACGCCGGCGGCGGCGATGTTGCCGCCCGCACCGCCGCGGTTTTCCACCACGACGGTTCGCCCCAGCTTTTCGCCCAGGCCCTTGCCGACAAGACGCGCCAGCGTGTCGGCAACGCCACCCGGCGCGAACGCGACAATGAACGTTATGTCGCGCGCTGGATAAGGCTGCGCGCCCGCCGAACCCGCGCCCAGCGTGGCGGCGGCCAATGCAATGAAGGCGTGTTTGAAAATCCGCATGTTCATTATAGCAATCCTCCCATTACTGAATCTTGATGTGCGCCGCCTTGATCACGTTATCCCAGCGGTCGACTTCCTCGTGCATGTATTTGGCGGTCTTGGCGACCGAGCCGCCGTATATCTCGGCCGACAATTTCTTCAGGCGGTCCCGCACCTCAGGCTCCTTCAGCACCGCGTTCACATCGGCGTTGATCTTGTCCGCGATGGCCTTGGGCGTCCACGGCGGCGCCACGATTCCGCACCAGGCGACCGATTCGAAGCCGGGCAATAATTCCGCCATCGCCGGGACGTCCGGCAGCGATGGCATCCGCTGCGCCGAGGCGACGGCCAGCAGCCTGAGCTTGCCGGCTTTCACCAGCGCGAGCGAGACGCCGAGATTGTCGAACATCATGTCGACATTGCCGGCGAGCAGGCCCTGCAGTGCCGGCGCCGAGCCACGATAAGGGACGTTGCGCACCTTCACCTTGGCCTTCAGGTTGAACAGCTCGGTCGTCAGATGCGAGGTGGTGCCGTTGCCCTGCGTGGTGGCAGTGATCGTGTCGAATGTTGTTTCAGATAGTCGATCAACTCGGGCAGAGTTGCGGCCTTGAGCTTGGTCGGATTGATCAGCAGCGCATTGGGAACCTGCGCCGTCACCAAAATCGGCTCGAACCTGGCCGGGTCGAAGCCGAGATTCGGATACAAATTCTGGTTCACCACCAGCGGCGGCGGCGGCGCCGACAACAGCGTGTAGCCGTCCGGAGCGGATTTATAGACGAGTTCGGCGCCGATATTGCCGCCCGCGCCGGCGTGATTTTCGATAATAACCGGCTGGCCCCATTTGCGCGACAGCCACTCGGCGAGGATCCGCGGAATAGCGTCGGCGGTGCCACCGGCCGGGAATGGCACGACGATTTTGACCGGATGATCGGGAAAGCCGGCGGCCTGGACCGGGCCCGCGAAGCCTGGCCCAGCGGCAAGGCCAAGAGCCAATGCGATGGCGATCCGGCCGGCAACACCCCACCCTCTCGCGAACATTTCGCGCATTGAAAATCTTCCCTGAGTTCCCGGCGGCGCTTAATCCGCGCCTTTATGGAGACAACACTGCGATAGCATTGCTGAGGATACAACACGCGTGGTTCTGCGCCGGCAGATTTTTGAACGGCCGGCAGCGATTGAGCGAAAGAGTTGATGAATGGCAACGGAGCAGCCCAAGGTCGTGGTGGTCGGAGGCGGCATCGGCGGCTTGTTCGCCGCCAACGCGCTGATCGCGCACGGCCTCGCCGTCTCGGTCTACGAGCAGGCGCCCGCCCTTGGCGAAGTCGGCGCCGGCGTATTCCTGACGCCGAACAGCGTGCGCCATTTGCAGCGGGTCGGCCTCGGACCGGCGGTGGAGAAGTGGGGGGCGCGGGTCGGCCCCGACTCGCATTATTTCCGGCACGACGGCGCACCGATCGCGCCGGTCCAGGTGACCGACTCCTCCGGCTGGAACGCAGCCTTCGGCATGCATCGCGCCGATCTCGTGAATTTTCTCGCCAATGCTCTGCCCGCCGGCGTCGTGCACACCGGCCACCGCGCCACCGGCTTCGCCCAATCCGGCACCGTGGCGCTCGTATCCTTCACCAATGGCGCGACCGCCGAGGGCGACGTGGTGATCGCCGCCGACGGCATCCATTCTGAATTGCGGCCGTTCGTCTTCCCGCCGTCGCGACCCGTCTTCCACGGCACGGTCGCCTATCGCGGCGTGGTCGACCGAGAGCACGTCCCCGATTGGCCGAACGAGCGATGGCTGATGTGGCTCGGCATCGGGAAACACTTCCTCACCTTCCCGCTGCGCGCCGGCAAGCTGATCAATTACGTCGGTTTCGTGCCGGCGGACCAGGAGATGAAGGAATCCTGGTCGGCGCCCGGCGACCCGGACGTGCTGCGCCGCGAATTCGCCGGCTGGGACCCGCGCATCGAAGGGCTATTGCGGCAGGTGCAAAAGACCTTCCGCTGGGCGCTCTATGATCGCGAGCCGCTGCCGAGTTGGACCAAGGGACGGCTGAGCCTGCTTGGCGATGCCGCGCATCCGATGCTTCCACATCTTGGCCAGGGCGCCAACCAGTCGATCGAGGATGGCATGGCGTTGGCGACGATCCTGGCGCGCGCCAGCCGGGGGACCGCCCCGGCAGCCCTGCTGGCTTATGAGCGGCTGCGCCGCGAACGCGTGGCGGCGGTGCAGCGCGGCGCGCGCGAGAACGGCTTGCGCTACGATTCCGCTTATTCCGACCTCGGCTTGCGCGACGCCGAGATCGCCGCGCACGCCGAATTTCGCAAAACACTTTACGACCATGACGTGGTCCCCGAAGCGCAGGCCGCGGCTGCCGCCTTGGTGTAATTGCGCCATCCCCGCCGTCCGCCCTGTTGCGCTCCGGGCGAAAAAACTCCAAAACACCGCGGTCGCTCGCAAGGACGAACCGCGAATGCCAGACAATTGCAATCGGCGCCTGCGCGAACTGTTGCGCGCGCGCAAAGCCGTGCTGCTGCCCGGCGCCGCCAATGCGCTCACCGCGCGCGTGATCGAGGACCTCGGCTTCCAGGCGATCTACGTCACCGGCGCCGGCGTCACCAATACCTCTCTCGGCATGCCGGACATCGGCTTGATCACGCTGACCGAACTCGCCAGCCACCTCGGCGCGATGCGCGACGTAGTCACCCTGCCCCTGATCGTCGATGCCGACACCGGCTTCGGCAACCCGATCAACGTTGGACGCACGATCCAGGTACTCGAGCGCAGCGGGGCGAATGCTATTCAGCTCGAGGACCAGGATTTTCCAAAGAAGTGCGGCCATTTTTCCGGCAAGAGCGTGATCGTGCGCACCGAGATGGTGCAGAAGATCCACGCCGCCGTCGATGCCCGCATCGACGCAGATCTGGTCATCGTCGCACGCACCGATGCGATCGCCGTCAATGGCTTCGACGACGCCATGGAGCGCGCCGCCGCCTATATCGAAGCCGGTGCCGACATGACCTTCGTCGAGGCGCCGCGCAGCAAAGAACAGATCGCCGAGATCCCCAAGCGCCTCGCCGTTCCGCAGCTGATCAATATCGTTGCCGGCGGCCTGACGCCGATGATCGGCTTCGATGAACTGGAGACCATGGGATACTCGATGATCCTCTACGCCAATGCGGCGCTGCAGGCCTCGGTCGCCGGCATGCAGAAGGTGCTCGGCCACCTCAAGACGCACGGTTCGCTCGACGGCGTAGCCGGCGAACTCGCCAGTTTCGCCGAACGGCAGCGGCTGGTCGGCAAGCCGGACTACGACGAGCTGGAAAAGAAATACTCATAACCCGATGAGGCTCACTGGAAATCGCGCATGTCAGGATCAAGCGACAATCCGCATACCCGCGCCATCGCGCAATTCATCTCGCAAATCCGCTACGAAGATATTCCGGCCGATGTCATCGCGCGCATCAAGCTGTTGATCCTGGATTCGTTCGGTTGCGCACTCTACGGCAGCGATCTCGAATGGAGCCGCATCCTGCGGGCGACGCTCGGCCAGATCGACACGACAAAGGCGTGCCGCGTGTGGGGAACGCCGGAGTTTCTGTCGGCGCCGCATGCCGCGCTGGTCAACGGCACGCTGATCCAAAGCTTCGAGCTCGACGACGTGCATCGCCAGGGCGTGCTGCATGTCGGCGCCGTCACGCTGCCGCCGCTCTTGGCGGTCACCGAACTGCGCCCTGGCCTGAGCGGCCGGGATTTTCTTGCCGCCGCCGTTGCCGGCTACGAGATCGGCCCGCGCGTCGGCAAATGCATGGGCCCGCAGCACATCGGGCAAGGCTGGCACTCGGGCGCGACCGTCGGGGTGTTTTCCGCTGCGGCGGGTGCGGCGCGCGCGCTCAGCCTCTCGGCCGACCAGGCCGTGCATGCGCTCGGCATTGCTGGCACGCAATCGGCCGGGCTGATGGCCGCGCAATACGGCGCCATGGTCAAGCGCATGCATGCCGGGCGCGCGGCGCAGAGCGGGCTTTACGGCGCGCTGCTGGCGGAATCAGGCTTCACCGGCATCGTCGACGTTTTTGAGTCGCCCTATGGCGGCTTTTGCACGACATTTTCGCGCTCGACCGACCGCTTCAATCTCGACGAATTGTCGTGGGAGCTTGGCCGCCAGTGGGAGACGCTGCGCATTTCGCTGAAATTCTATTCCTGCGTCGGCAGCAACCACACCACGCTCGACGCCATCCGCATGATGCAGGCCAAGATGCCGTTCGGTCCCGACGATATCGAATCGATTGTGGTGTACGGCTCGCTGGTGACGGTCGAACACGTCGGCTGGCCCTACACGCCGCAGGGCCTCACCTCGGCGCAACTAAATCTGCCCTTCTGCGTCGCCACCCTGCTGCTCGAAGGCGATGTGTTTGTCGACCAGTTCACCGACAACGTTGTCGACGATGCCGGCCGCATTGCGCTGTCGAAAAAGGTCATGGTGGCGGAGGACCCTGCGATCACCGCCCGCGGCTCGAACTACCGCCACATGGTGCGCGTCGAGGTGGCGCTAAAAAGCGGCGCCAAGCTCGAGCAAACGGTCAAAGCGTCGCGCGGCAGCGAGCAGAGCTTTGCCACGGAAGCCGACATCGTGCGCAAGTTCAAGAACCTAGCGACGCATACGGTCAGCGCCGCCAAGGCCGACGTCATCGTCAACCTGGTGCTCGGCGCCGAGAAGCTTGCGCGCGCCGACGAGATCGCCGCGGCCTTGGGCGACAGCTGACGCGTATCGTCACTTCTCCTTGGTCGCCTTGATCTTGGCCGCGAGGTCGCTCAGGCGCTGGCGCTCGGTCTTGGTGAAGGCGACGAACTCGGCGACCGAGCCGCCGGCCGGTTCGATGCCAGTCTTGATCAGCTTGTCTTTCACCTCGCCGGTCTTGAGCGCCGCTTGCAGCGCCGTGTTCATGCGCTCGATGACCGGCTCCGGCGTGCCCTTTGGCGCGTACAAACCCGCCCAGTGGCCGATCTGCACTGTCGGATAGCCTTGCTCGGCCGTCGTCGGGATCGACGGATAGATGCTGATGCGTTTGGTGTAGGTCGTCGCGATCGCCTTCAGCAATCCGGCCTTGATTTTCGGGATGACGACGATGCTCGCTTCCGAGGTTGCCGAGACGTTGTTGCCGAGCACGGCGTTCACACTGTCGCCGCCGCTGCGATACGGCACAATGGTGGGGGAGACGCCCGTCGCCTCTTTGATCATTTCGGCGACGAATTCCGGTGTGCTGCCGGTGCCCGCGGTCGACCAGGTCGCCTTGGCGCCCTGCGCTTTGGCCCAGGCGATGAACTCCTTCATGTTGCTCGCCGGCACGCTCGGGTTGACGATGATGGTCGAGGGCGCGACCGCGATCATGCCGACCGGCACCAGGTCTTCGTCTTTGTACGGAAGGTCCTTCAGCAGCAGGCTGTTGGTAATGGTGCCCGCCGCGCCGACCAGGAACGTATAGCCGTCCGGCGCGGCATGGGCGACGTAGGCCGTAGCGATCACCGCGCCGGCGCCCGGCCGGTTTTCAACGATGACGGTCTGGTGCAACTGCTGGCCGACGCCCTCAGCCGCAAACCGGCCGATCAGATCGTTGGCGCCGCCGGGGCCGAAGCCGACGATGAAGTGGATCGGCCGGTCCGGCCATTCTGCGCGCGCCATCGGTGCGGCGACGGCGCAGGCGAGCGTGCAAGCGGCGAAGATGATGGTCAGTTTTTTCATTCATTCCTCCCTCGACCCGGCGCGAATTCTGCTCCCGGCAGCCTACCCTCGCAATCGTACAAAGTCTTGCGCGGCAAGACGGCGCGCCACGCTAACTCATCGCCACATCGACGAGGCGCATCTGCACGCGCTCCTCGCCTTGCCAACGGTCGATGGCGAGATTGCCGGCCGCGTGCATGGGCCGGCCGCGATTGTCGAGCAGCGCCTGCCCGAGCGCTGTACCGGCGGCGCGGAAGGCGATCGCGTTGACGATCTTGCCATCGCCGGATCTAAAGCGCGCGCGGATGTGGTTCTCGCCGACCGGATCGGCGTAGCTTAGCGTGTGCGCCGGCAGCGCCAACAATGGCTCCGGATTACCGCCACCATAAGGTCCGGCACGCGCCAGCAGCTCGGCAAGCGCCAGATTGACGGCGCCGCCGCTCACCGCGCCATCGATCAAGAGCGAACGCTCGCGCCGCGCGATCTCCACCGATGACGCCAACGCGTCCTCGAGAAACGCGCGGAACGCGGCGAGCGCGTCCTTCTTCAGCGTGACGCCGGCCGCCATGGCATGGCCGCCGCCTTTGAGCAAGAGCCCGTCACGCACCGCGCGGCGCACCGCCTGACCGAGGTCGACGCCGGCGATGGAGCGGCCCGATCCGGTGCCGGTGCCGCCCGGTTCGAGCGCAATCGCAAAAGCCGGCCGACCGTAACGTTCCTTCAGCCGCGCCGCCACCAGCCCGACCACGCCGGGATGCCAGCCTTCCGCGGCGGTGACGACGACAGCGCCCTTCTCTTCCAGGCCGAGTGCGGCCATCGCTTCGGCTTCCGCCTGCACCACCGTTGCAAGTTCGATCTGCTGGCGCTCGCGATTCAGACGGTCGAGTTCAGCGGCGATGCGCGCGGCCTCGCTCGGGTCTTCCTCCAGCAGCAGCCGTACGCCCAAGTCGGCACGCCCGATACGGCCGCCGGCATTGATGCGCGGGCCGAGCAGAAAGCCGAGATGCCAAGGCTCGGGCGGGCCAGACAGCCGCGCCGCGTCCATCAACGCGGTCAACCCGATGTGATCGCGCCGGCGCAGGGCGATCATGCCCTTGGCGACGAAGGCGCGGTTGAGGCCGGTCAGCGGCACCACGTCGGCGACGGTGCCGAGCGCCACCAGATGCAGGAGCGACAGCAGGTCTAGCTCACTGCGCGAACCGGTCCAGAAGTTTTGCCGGCGCAGTTCCCGCGTCAGCGCGACCAGCGCGATGAACACCAGGCCGACCGCAGCCAAGTGCCCGAGGCCGGAGAGATCGTCGGCGCGGTTCGGGTTGACGATGGCGACCGCTGGCGGCAATTCCTCGTCGGCCTGATGATGGTCGATTACGATCGTATCGAGGCCGAGCTTCTTCGCCTCGGTTAGCGGCTCGACGCTTGTGGTACCGCAATCGACGGTGATCAGTAATTTGACGCCACGTTCAGCGAACGAGCGGATAGCGTCGACATTCGGGCCGTAGCCTTCGAAGATGCGATCGGGAATGTGGACGATCGGATCGAGGCCGCATTGGCGCAAATAGTAAGCCAGCAAGGCCGATGCTGTGGCACCGTCGACATCATAATCTCCGAAGATGGCAACGTACTCGTTGCGGGCAATCGCATCGGCAATGCGCGCGGAGGCCACCTGCATTTGCGTCAGCGTGTGCGGATCTGGCAGCAGCCGCTTGATGGTGGGATCGAGAAAGGCCTCGACGTCTTCCGGCTCGACACCCCTGCCCGCCAATACGCGCGCCAGCAGTTCCGGCACGCTGGCGCGTTGCGCGATCGCCAACGCCCGCGCCTGTCCTCGCTCATCCAACCGGTCGCGCCAACTCCGTCCGGTCGCGGATTTCTCCACGCCGAGGAAGAAGCGTTCAGAATCGTTCGTTGCCAGTGCGGGCAAAGCCGCCATTGTCGAGCCGTATATAGGAACGCAGGCGCGAAATGCCCGCGACGAACTCTAGCCTAAATGGAACTTGCTGAACTGCCGGTGGTCGGAGCGCACCCAGCGCACGGTGCCGGTGGCCGAGCGCATCACCACAGTCTCGGTCTCGATCACGTCCTGGCCGAACTTGACGCCCGCCAGCATGGCGCCGCTGGTCACTCCGGTGGCGGCGAACAGGCAATCGCCCTTCACCATGTCGTCGATCTCATATTTTTTCTTGGCGTCCTTGATTCCCATTTTCAAGGTGCGTTCGCGCAAGGCTTCGGTGTCGATGATCAGCCGGGTCTGCATCTGGCCGCCGATGCAACGCAAGGCCGCCGCCGCCAGCACGCCCTCCGGCGCGCCGCCGCTGCCGAGGTAAATGTCGATGCCGGTTTTCGGATCGGCGCACAGGATCACGCCGGCCACGTCGCCGTCGCTGATCAGGCTCACCGCGGCACCGAGCTTGCGGATCGCCGCGATCTTGTCGGCGTGGCGCGGCCGGTCGAGCAGGATGGCGGTGATTTCCGATGGCTTGACGCCCTTGGCCTTGGCCAGTCGGATGATGTTTTCTTCCGCTGGCGCGTCGAGGTCGATGGTGCCTTTCGGATAGCCGGGCCCAATGGCGACCTTATCCATGTAGCAGTCGGGCGCATGCAGCAACGTGCCGCCGTCGGCCATAGCAATGGTGGCGATGGCGCCCGGCATGTTCTTGGCGCAGAGCGTGGTGCCTTCCAGCGGATCGACCGCGATATCGACCTTCGGTCCGGACTTGTTGCCGACCTTTTCGCCGATGAACAGCATCGGCGCTTCGTCGATCTCGCCCTCGCCGATCACCACCGTGCCGTCGATCGGCAACTTGTTCAACTCGCGACGCATGGCGTCGACGGCGGCCTGGTCGGCGGCCTTCTCCTGCCCACGCCCGCGCAGCCTCGCCGACGACACCGCCGCGCGTTCGGTCACGCGCACGATCTCGAGGGTGAGAATGCGCTCCAGCAGAAATTCGGGCTGGACGGTAATCGATGCCATTTCTTCAACTCCCCCAAAACAAACCCGCCGGCCCGGCCGCTAGTTCTTCTCGATCCGGATCACCTGCGGCGTCCCGGAGATCACCCTATCGCGCCCCACCGCCGCAAGGGCTTTGCGCACGGCGTCCTCAGTTGTTGCATAAGTAATGAGGATAACGGGCACGGAACCGGCCTTCGGGTCGGTATCGGCATGCGCCTGGTGGCGCTGCACGATGGATTCGAGCGAAATTTCCTGCTCGGCGAGCCGTGTGGCGATAGTCGCCGCGGTCCCCGGCTTGTCGCGCGCCAGTAGCCGGATGTAGTAGCCGCCCTCGTGCCGTTGCATCGGCGCTTTGCGCACGCTCGTGAGCCGCGCGATCGGCCGGCCGAATGGGGAGGTCCTCACGCCGCGCGCGACGTCGCCGATGTCGGAGAGCACCGCGGAAGCGGTTGCAGCCCCTCCCGCGCCGGGCCCGATCAGAGTGAGCGGGTTAATGCCTTCCACATCGACAGTGACGGCATTGGTTACGCCCATCACCTGGGCGATGGCCGAGTCCTTACGCACCATGGTCGGATGCACGCGCTGCTCGATACCCTTGTCGGTCTTCACCGCCACGCCGAGCAGTTTGACGCGATAGCCGAGTTCGTCGGCGGCAGAAAGATCAGCCGGCGCGATAGAGGAAATACCTTCGACATAGATCGCGCGCTGGTCGACCTTGGTGCCGAAGGCGAGGCTCGCCAGGATGGCAAGCTTCTGCGCGGTGTCGTGCCCCTCAATATCGAAACTCGGATCGGCCTCGGCATACCCGAGTTGCTGCGCCTGCTTGAGGCATTCCGCGAACGGCAGCTTGTCCTGTTCCATCCGCGTCAAGATGTAATTGCAAGTGCCGTTGAGAATGCCGTAGATGCGCTCGAACGAATTGCCGGCGAGTCCCTCGCGCAAGGTCTTCACGATCGGAATGGCGCCGCCGACCGCCGCTTCGAAATTCAGCGCAACGTGATGCTTTTCCGCGAGCGACGCGAGCTTGACGCCGTGCTTGGCGAGCAGCGCCTTGTTGGCGGTGACGGCGGACTTGCCCGAGGCGAGCGCCGCCTCGACGGCACTCTTGGCCGGATCGCCCGACCCGCCGATCAACTCCACAAAGACGTCGATGTCGGCCGCACACGCGAGCGCGACGGGATCGGAAAACCATTTCATTTTCTTGAGATCGACGCCGCGACCCTTGCCGCGCGAACGCGCGCAGACCGCAACAATCTCAATCGTGCGGCCGCAACGCGCCGCCAGCGCGTCCTGCTGGCGCGCGACCTGGGCGATCAAGGCGGCGCCGACTGTGCCCAACCCGGCGACACCTACTTTCAGCGAAGTGGTCATGAAATCAGCGCCGCGTGGCGAGCGGAACGACGTTGTGCAGTTGCTCCGGCCCGGATTTCAGGAAGCGGCCGACGTTGCGCGCGGCCTGGCGGATGCGTTGCTCGTTCTCCACCAGCGCGATACGCACGAAGCCCTCGCCATATTCGCCGAAGCCGATGCCGGGCGAGACGGCGAGATCGGCCTTTTCCACCAGCAAGGTCGAAAACTCCACACTGCCGAGGCTTTTGAACGGCTCCGGGATCGGCGCCCAGGCGAACATCGAGGCGCGTGGGCTCGGCACGTGGAAACCGGCGCGGCCAAAGCTCTCCACCAGCACGTCGCGGCGGCGCTTATAAGCCTCGCGCATTTCCTTGATGCAATCGTCGGGCCCATTGAGCGCGGCGATCGCCGCCACCTGGATCGGCGTGAAGGCGCCGTAGTCGAGATAGGATTTCACGCGGCCGAGCGCGGCGATCACCCGCTCGTTGCCGACCGCAAAGCCGATGCGCCAACCCGGCATCGAGTACGTCTTCGACATCGACGTGAACTCGACGGCGATATCGATGGCGCCAGGCACCTGCAACAGCGAGGGCGGCGGATTGTCGTCGAAATAGACTTCCGCGTAAGCGAGATCGGAAAGGACCAGGATCTCGTGCTTCTTGGCGAAGGCGACGAGGTCCTTGTAGAAATCGAGACTTGCCACCCAGGCGGTCGGATTGGCCGGATAACAGACCACCACCGCGGTCGGCTTCGGGATCGAATGGATGATCGCGCGTTCCAGCGTGTGGAAAAAATTCGGCGTCGGCTCCGACGGCACCGATCGCACGGCGCCGCCCGCCATCAGGAAGCCGAAAGCGTGGATCGGATAGCTCGGATTGGGAACGAGCACGACATCGCCGGGCGCGGTGATCGCCTGCGCCACGTTGGCGAAGCCTTCCTTGGAGCCGAGCGTAGTGATGACCTGGGTCTCGGGGTTCAGCTTTACCCCGAAGCGGCGCTCGTAATATTTCGCCTGCGCGAGGCGAAGCTTGGGAATGCCGCGCGAGGCCGAATAACGGTCGGTTCGCGGCTTGCCCAGAGTCTCCTTGACCTTCTCGATGACATGGGCGGGCGCCGGCAGATCGGGATTGCCCATGCCGAGATCGATAATATCGGCTCCCGCATTGCGGGCGCGCGCCTTGGCCCGATTCACTTCTTCAAACACGTAAGGCGGCAGGCGGCGGATGCGGTAAAAGTCTTCCATGGTCTCAAACCTTTAGGTCGGCTGCCCTGTCCAGCCGGCCGATATAACCCCGGCAGGCTTTTATCATGGGTTGGTCTTTGCGCCATCCTTGACGGCGGCGTCTGTGTCTTTCTTGGCGGCGGACTTCTTCTTTTTCTGTGGCTTCTCCGGCGCGACGGCGGCCTTTTCTCGCGTTTCCTGCCGATCGCGCGCGGCCTCGAGGTCTTTTTCCAGCTTTACTTGTTGTTCCTCGGTCATCGGCGCGGCCTCGCGTGGCGGCGGCATATCGTGCACCGCGGGATAGACGTAAGGCGTTGCTGGCCGCTCCGGGGTCGCGGCCGGCAATCCCATATCTCCCGGCAGCTTGTCGATCACCGCCCCCGGCACGCAACCGCAAAGCAACGTAGCCAGCCCGAAGGCCGCCAGAACCAGTCCTACAACGGCTCGCGCCATACCCCGCAACACCTGTCCTTGGGACGAGAAATCGATGCAGACTCAATGAATTATAGCATAAACCGGGTAGCCGGCTATTATGGCTGGAGCAAGGTCTGGGCGCTGCCATCGGCGCAATGTGAAAGGCTGCGTAAGCCGTCTGCACAAACGCACCTTGCGGGGAGACGCGGTCCGGGCCAATTTTCATGGCGGGGGCCGATTCAACAGCGATGAAAAAGCGTAGCACCGCGCCGGCCAAAGAACCGGTCAAGGAAACGACCAAGGAACAGGCGAAGATCGGCTCGGCCGAGGTCGAGGCGCTCGCGCATAATGTCGCCCGTCTGGTCGAGGAAGGCGGCAAGGCGCTCGCCGCCTATTTGAAGCCGCGCGAGGAAGGCAAGATCAAAAGCGAAGCGGCCGACGATATCGCCGACGTGGTCAAGACCGTCGGCCAGATTCTCGAATACTGGCTGTCCGACCCCGAGCGTGCGCTGGAACTGCAGACCAGCCTCGGCCGCGCCTTCCTCGAACTTTGGGCGGTCGCGGCCAAGCGCCTGGCCGGCGAAGAGGCGAAGCCGGCGGCCGCGCCCGATCCGAAGGACAAACGCTTCACCGATCCGGAATGGTCGCAGAATCAGTTCTTCGATTTCCTCAAGCAGGTCTATCTGCTCAGCGTGCAATGGGCCGAGCGCATGGTCAGGGATGCGAACGTCGACGAGCGCACGCGGGCGAAGGCCGCATTCTATATCAAGCAGATCGCCAACGCGGTCTCGCCGTCGAATTTCGTGCTCACCAATCCGGAACTGCTGCGCGAGACGCTCGACTCGAAAGCGGAAAACCTGGTGCGGGGCATGCACATGCTCACCGAGGACATCAAGGCCGGACACGGCCATCTCAAGATCACCCAATCCGATCTCAACGCGTTCGAGGTCGGGCGCAATCTCGCGCTCACGCCCGGCAAGGTGGTTTTCCAGAACGACCTGATCCAGCTCATCCAATACGAGGCCACCACGCCGGAGGTGCTGAAAATACCGCTGCTGATCGTGCCACCGTGGATCAACAAGTTCTACATCCTCGATCTGACGCCGGAAAAATCCTTCATCAAGTGGTGCGTCGATCGCGGCCTCACCATCTTCGTGGTGTCGTGGGTCAATCCGGACGCCAAGCTCGCCAAGAAAAGCTTCGAACAATACATGCGCGAAGGCGTGCTGGCGGCGCTCGACGCGGTCGAAGAAGCGACCGGCGAGAAGCAGGTCCACGCCATCGGCTATTGCGTCGGCGGCACGCTGTTGGCGATCACGCTCGCTTATCTCGCGGCCAAGCAAGACACCCGCGTTATTTCCGCCACGATGTTCGCGGCGCAGGTCGATTTCACCTATGCCGGCGACCTGATGGTGTTTGTCGACAAGGAACGCGTCGAGCAACTCGAAGCGCACATGCAGCAGCAGGGCTATTTGGAGGCCGACCGCATGGCGACCGCCTTCAACATGCTGCGCTCCAACGATCTGGTCTGGCCTTACGTGATCAACAATTACATGCGCGGCAAGAAGCCGTTCCCGTTCGATATCCTGTTTTGGAATTCCGACGCCACCCGCATGCCGGCGGCGAACCACTCGTTCTATCTGCGCAACTGCTACCTCGACAACACGCTGGCCAAGGGCAAGATGAAGTTCGCCGGCGAGACACTCGATCTCAAGAAAGTGACGGTGCCGATCTACAATCTGGCGACGCGCGAGGATCACATCGCGCCGGCGAAGTCGGTCCTGTTCGGCTCGAAATTCTTCGGCGGCCCGGTGACATACGTGCTGGCCGGCTCCGGTCATATCGCCGGCGTAATCAATCCGCCCAGCCATAAGCCGAAATACCAATATTGGACCGGCAAGGCGCCGAACGGCAGCGACCTCGACGCGTGGCTAGCAAAGGCCACCGAGCATGCCGGCTCGTGGTGGCCGGACTGGCTGGAATGGCTCAAGGGCCAGGGCGCCAAAACCGTGCCGGCGCGCGCCATCGGCGGCGGCAAGCTTAAGCCCATGGAGAACGCGCCGGGCTCCTACGTGAAAGTGAAAAGCTGGACCTGATTTACGGCGCGCGTGCCCTTTGACTTGGCGGCGCGCCCGCGCCGGCTTTGATTTATTAATTAGCAGTCCCTAATTTAGCAACTCCTAATTTAAGGAAACCCCGCCAATGCCCCGCCAAGCTATCCGCCGCGGCAAAGCGGCCGTCGATACCGGCATGGCCGATCTCGAGCGCAAGGCCGGCGCGGCCGCGCAACTCTTGAAACTGCTCGCCAACGAGAACCGGCTTTTGATCCTGTGCCGGCTGGCGCTGGAACATGAGCTGTCGGTCAACGATCTGGTCGACGCCGTCGGCATCAGCCAGTCGGCGCTGTCGCAACATCTCGCCAAGATGCGCGAGGAAGGCCTGCTCGGAACGCGGCGCGAAGCGCAGACCGTGTACTACCACATCGTCGATCCGAACGCCCAGCGCCTGCTCGCGCTGCTGAAGGGCATCTATTGCCCCTGACCCGTCGCCTAAATTCGCAATCAAGGAAGCAAGGAAAATGAAAACGATATCGCCCGAACAAGCGGCCGCATTGGTACGCGACGGCGCCGTGCTGATCGACATCCGCGAGGCCAACGAGCACGTGAACGAGAACATTCCGGGAGCGCGCCATCACGCACTGTCGCAGATCGACGCCAAGCATCCGGTGCGAGAAGGCGACACCGTGCTGATCTATCATTGTAAGTCGGGCGCGCGCACCAATATGAACGCCAAACGCCTTGCCGCCGCATCCGCGAATTGCGACGTTTATCTGCTGGGCGGCGGCATCGAACAATGGAAGCGCGCCGGCCTGCCGACGTCGGCCAAAAAGTCGAATAAGAGTTCGACCAAGCCCGCCCATCACGCCTCCACGCGTCCCTCGGGTGGATTGATCAGCCGCCTGGCTGCCCTGTTCCGCTGATCCCACAAGATACAATTAGCGAGGCCACCATGCTGCACCAACTGCTCGCCGTCGCCTCCGGCAGTCTGGTCGGCTTCACGCTCGGCCTGGTCGGCGGCGGCGGCTCGATCATGGCGGTGCCGCTGCTGGTCTATGTGGTCGGCGTTGCCTCCCCGCATGTCGCCATCGGCACCAGCGCGATCGCGGTCGCCGCCAGCGCCGCGACCAATCTTTTCGGCCATACGCGCGCCGGCACCGTGAAATGGCGCTGCGCGCTGGTGTTCGCGCTCGCCGGCATCGTCGGCGCGGCCGGCGGCGCGCAACTCGGCAAGATGGTCGACGGCAGCCGCCTCCTCATGCTGTTCGGCGTGTTGATGGTGGTCGTCGGACTGTTGATGTTGCGGCCGCGCAAATCGGGCGGCAATCCGGACGTCATGCTGACGCGCGAGAGCATGCCGCGGCTGTTGCCACTGTTACTCGGCGTCGGCTTTTCGGTCGGCGCGCTGTCCGGATTTTTCGGCATCGGCGGCGGCTTCCTGATCGTGCCCGGGCTGATGGGCGCGACCGCCATGCCGTTGATCAACGCCATCGGCTCCTCGCTCGTCTCGGTCACTGCGTTCGGGCTGACCACCGCGGCGAGCTATGCCTGGTCCGGCCTCGTCGACTGGCCTCTGGCTTTTCTGTTCATCGTCGGCGGCGCGCTCGGCGGCTTTATCGGCATCAAGCTCGCCCACCATCTTGCCAGCGGTTACAAACACGCGCTCACGCTCACGTTTTCAGGCATCGTCGTCGCGGTCGGGCTCTATGTCATCGCCCGCTCGATTTGGGCTTAGCCCGATGACGGCTTGTTGAAGGCGCGGAGGCGCGACAGACGCGCGCGCCTCGACTAATCTGCCGACCGCTGGCTCACTCAAGACATGGGGATGGCGATGTCCAAGGAACTGATGTGGCTGACGCTGACGGTCATCCTGACCGGAATTTTGTGGGTTCCCTACATTCTCGATCGCATCGTGGTGCGCGGCCTGATGGGCGCGATGGCCAATCCCTCGCGAAGCGACAAGCCGCAGTCGCCCTGGGCGCAACGGCTTTATTTCGCCCACACCAATGCGGTGGAAAATCTCGTCATCTTTGCCGCGCTGGTGCTGATCCTCAACGCCCAGGGACATTCCACGCAGAGCACGGCGATCGCCTGCGCGGTCTATTTCTGGGCGCGGCTGGCGCATGTCATCGTTTATACGCTCGGCATTCCGGTGCTCCGTACGCTGGCTTTCGCGGCTGGCTTCGCCGCGCAGGTCGCGCTGGTCGCGGCCGTGTTCGGGAAGCTCTAATTCAGCGGCCTGGCGCGCTCGACGATCGCCCGCAGATCCGCCCCGCGCGGCAGCGTGCCGAAGGCGCCGCCGCTTTCGCCCGCCAGCCGTGACACGCAGAACGCGTCCGACACGGCTGTCGGCGAATGCTTGATCAGCAGTGCCGCCTGTAAGCCGAGCACCAGATCGCGCACCAGCGCGCGCGCCTGCGCTTCGTCGTTGCGCTCGGGCGCGGCCAGCCGATCAAGCAGCCGCTTGGCGAAGGCTTTAAGCCGCGCATCGCCGCCGTCGAGTTCCATGCGCAGCACTTCCGCGGCTTTTGGCGTGCGCTCGATGGCGCGCAGTACGTCGAGGCACATTACGTTGCCCGATCCTTCCCAGATCGAATTGACCGGCGCCTCGCGGTAGAGCCGCGGCATGATGCTCTCCTCGATGTAGCCGGAGCCGCCCAAGACCTCCATCGCCTCCAGCGTCACGAAGGGCGCGCGCTTGCATATCCAGAATTTTCCCGCCGGCGTCACCACGCGGCGGATCGCCTGCGCCGCCTCGTCGCTTTCGTCATAGGCGCGCGCCAGCCGCATCGACAGCGCCGTCGCCGCCTCGCATTCGAGCGCGAGATCGGCGAGCACATTGGTCATCAGCGGCTGGTCGACGAGCTTTTTCTGGAACGCGATGCGATGGCGCGCGTGATGCACCGCCTGCGCCACCGCCTGGCGCATCAGCGACGACGAGCCGATGCAGCAGTCGAGTCGCGTATAGCCCGCCATCTCGATCATGATCGGGATGCCGCGCCCCTCCTCGCCGACCAACTCGGCATAGGCGCCGTCGAACTCGACCTCACTCGAGGCGTTCGACTTGTTGCCGAGCTTGTCCTTGAGCCGGTTGATGCGCAGCGCGTTGCGCTCGCCGTCCGGCGTCCAGCGCGGCATGAAGAAACAGCTTAATCCCTTGGGCGATTGCGCGAGGACGAGGAAGGCGTCGCTCATCGGCACCGAGAGGAACCATTTGTGGCCGTGCAGGCGGAAACTGCCGCCGGCCGGCTCGGAGCGCGTTGTGTTGGTGCGCAGGTCCGAGCCGCCTTGGTTTTCGGTCAGCCCCATGCCGATCAGCGCGCCGGTCTTTTGGCCGATCGGGATGAAGCGCGCATCGTAACGCGGCGCCAGAATTTTCGGTAGCCATTGCTCGGCAACCTTCGGCGCGTGGCGCAAGGTCGGCACCGCGCCGTAGGTCATGGCCAGCGGGCAGTAGACGCCGCTCTCGATCTGATTGAGCATGTAGCAGCCTGCCGCGCGCATGACGTGCGCGCCCGGCTTGGGTTCGGCCCAGGGGCCGGAATGCAGCCCGGCGCCGAGCGCGATCGTCAGCAGCTCGTGCCAGGCCGGATGAAAATCGACTTCGTCGATGCGGTGGCCGAAACGGTCGAAGCTGCGCAGGCTCGGCAGATATTTGTTGGCGTCGATGCCGAGTTGGATGGTCTCCGGCTTGCCGAGCGTCGCGCCGAGCGCGCTGAGGCGGGCTTCGCCCCAGCCGGCGCCCTCGCGCTTGACCGCCTCGCGCAGCACGACGTCGCTTGAGAACAGATTATAGGGCTCGAGCGGCGGCGGTTGGTTGCTGACCTCGAACATGGGCGTCCCCGTCATTCCGGGGCGCGAGCCATAAGCGCGTCTACGCGCGTCTGCGACGCGCTATGGCGAGCGAACCCGGAATCCAGAAGCAGACTCGGCAAGTGTATCTGGATTCCGGGTCCGGCGCTCCCGCGCCGTCCCGGAATGACCGGCTACGGAAACAGCGCCACCTGCTCCAGCCCCATGGCCTCCGGATAGCCCAGCACCAGGTTCATGTTCTGGATCGCCTGGCCGGAGGCGCCCTTGACCAGATTGTCCAAGGCCGAAATGACGATGGCGCGGCCAGGGATGCGGTCCTTGGCAACGCCGATGAATGTCATATTCGAGCCGCGTACGTGCCGCGTCTGCGGCGTCTCGCCGAACGGCAGCACATGGACGAAGGGCTCCTTCGCGTAGAACTTTAAAAGTAACGCATGAAGGTCCTCGGGCGTGCGGCCGCGCCGGCCCCGCACATAGATCGTCGACAGGATGCCGCGGTTCATCGGCAACAGATGCGGGGTGAAGGTGACGATGACCTCCCGCTCGGCGGCGAGCGAAAACTCCTGGTCGAGCTCGGCCATGTGGCGGTGGTGCCCCACGCCGTAGGCGTTAAAGCCTTCCGACACCTCCGAGAACAGCATCGCTTCCTTCGCCGCCCGTCCGGCGCCGGTCATGCCGGATTTGGCGTCGACCACGATCTCGTCGAGGTCGATCGCCTTGGCCTTGATCAGCGGGATCAGCGGCAGCTGCGCGCAACTGGTGTAGCAGCCCGGATTGGCCACCAGCCGCGCCTGCTTGATGTCGCGCCGGTGGATTTCAGTGAGGCCGTACACGGCTTCCTTCTGCAGCTCCGGCGCGTGGTGCTCGTGGCCGTACCATTTGGCGTAAGCCGCCGGATCGGCCAGCCGGAAGTCGGCCGACAGGTCCACGACCTTGGTCGCCGGTGTCTTGGCCAGCAGATCCTTGATCACCTTCTGCGTGGTGGCATGCGGCAGCGCGCAGAACGCAAGATCGAGGCCCGCGCCCGCCCAATCGATGCCATCGAGCGGAGCAAGCGTCGGCAGATTAAACGGCGAGAACTGCGGAAACACCTCGCGCATGGCCTTGCCGGCGCTGCGCTCGGCGGTGAGCAACACGATCTCCGCGCGCGGGTGCCGCAACAGCATCCGCACCAATTCCGAGCCGGTATAGCCGGAGGCGCCGAGCACGCCGATTTTCGCTTTGGTAGCCATGGGTCAATCCTCATCCAGAGTCTTAAAGGACTACCGGAGCGAGGCCAACAGCAGGGAGGGTATCGGAGGACAAGTGCCGCGGCCTTCGGTCCGGCGGCATGGGGGCGATCAAACGCCCAAGCGCGCCCGTGCCGCGGGACTACGGCGGCGGCGGAAATTCTGCGCTGCAAAAAGTGTCGTCATGGCGCGCGATATAGGGCCCCGGCCCGCGCCCGTCAACCGGACCCGCGCAAAGGCAACGGCTGCTCCGCCAGCATCGCCTTCATCACCACCTCGCGCGCCAATACCGGATCGATGCCGCGCGCCGCGATCATGTCGCGGCAATCGGCGACGATGGCGTCGGCGTCCTGCATGATCTTCAGCCGCTTGAAGTGGTCGTCGTGATGCAGACCCATGCTGGCGCCGACGATATCGAGGATATTGACGATCTTGAACGGCCAATCGCGCTCGTGCGCGCACAGGTCGCGATGGTCGGGGTGGTATATGGCGGCGAGCGCATCGACGCCGGCGGCCTCCGCCACTTCGAGTTCGGCGAGATGCAGGCCGCGCTTATAGTCGGGCAGCGCGTTGAGGAAATTGCTCATCAGGCCGACCGCCGGCTGATGCAATTCGACGACCTCCACGCCCGGCACCATGCGCAACAACGCGGTGCCGGCTTCGACCACGCCCTTGATACCCGGATGCTTGTGCAGCGCGACCTTCATCGGCACCGCGTGCCTGAGCAACGGCCGCAAGTCGGCAAAGCGCGTCTGTAGGAACAGCATGAACGGCGTCATCTCGAACGGCCGCGCGCCGCGCACTTTCTCGATCGTCGGCAGCGTCGTCTCGGTGAATTGCACGTGGCAGCTGGCGCACCAGGAAATAACGCCGGCTTTCCCCTCCGCCAATTTGTCGAGCGAATTGGTGGCGACGCGGCCGGAGACTTCGGTGTCGCCGGTGCGCGCCTGGACAATGCCGCAGCAGTGGCTGGGACCGCCCATCACGTTGTAGGTGACGCCGAGCGCGTCCATGATGTCGAGCGCCATGAGCGCGATGTGCGGAGTCTTGAGCACGTTGCAGCCGGTGTAGAAGACGAAATCCGGGCGCTCGCCCGGCTTGGCCGTCGAACCGCTGTGCAAGCGATCGCTCACCCTCTGGCCGAGCCGCGCGAGATCGCCGTCGTCGAGTTGCATACGCGAAAGCACGTTGGCGCCGTCGGCGACCAGACGGAAATTCTCGACGCCCTTCCTGCGGCGTTCGCGCGGCTCGCTTCCCCGCCGCGCCAAGGCGACGCGCGCCATCGCCAGCAGGAAACGCGGATTGACGCCCTCCGGACAGACCGCGATGCAGTCGCCGGTGAGCGCACAGCCCTTGGCCCAGGCCTGCGCCGCCTGCGGCCCGTCGCCGAAACGAACGATATCGAGCACGCCGGAAATCACCGCCTTCGGCGCGGCGTCGCCGACGCCGGCAGGGCCGGTCACCGGACAGATCTCCACGCACTTGCCGCACCTGGTGCAGGCATCGAGCATTTCGCCCGTGCGGGCGGACAGCGCCTGTTCAAAAACCGTTTCGGTCACATGAAAATTCCACGATTCAGCGGCGGAGAAGAATTTTACTGGCTCGACCGCCTGCCGGCCAGCGCGAATAATCCCCATCGTCCGCATTTTATTCCGCAGTGCGGTCGTCAGGTGTAACCGCGAGCGACCCATATAGGCGAGCGCCCACTTGTTAGCTAAGCTGCCCACCTCGGCGGTCCGGCATTCACCGGCCGGATCAAAAAAGCCGGCAGCGTCCGGCGATTACGTGGGAGGAATAAAAATGCGTCGTTTGATGATGATGGCGGGCGCCCTCGGCGTCGCGCTGGTGATGAGCTCGGGCGCCTTCGCGCAGGTGCCGCCTGATCCGAACAATCCGAACGAACAAGTTCCGGAAAAGCTGACATATCTTCCGTACGGCCAGCCGATCAACATTGCGGAAGCCAAGAAAGCCGCCGCTGCCGCGCTCGAGGAGGCCACCAAGCGCGGTTGGCCGATGTGCATCGCGGTCGTGAGCCCGTCCGGCCAACTCGTGTACTTCGAAAAGATGGACGACTGCCAATACGCGTCGATCGACATTTCGCAGCATAAGGCGCGCGCAGCCGCACGCTACCGTCGTCCGACGGTGGTGTTTGAGCGGTTGCTCGGCAAGGGCGCCTTCTTCGCCTATTTGCCGACCCTCGGTGACGCCTTCATCGCCTCGCGCGGAGGTAACCCGATCGTCGTCCGCGGCAAGATCATTGGCGCGATCGGCGTCTCTGGCGGCACGGGCTCGCAAGACGATACGATCTCGCAAGCCGGCGCTGCGGCGTTGAAATAAGGCGAACTGCATAAAATAAATTCCGCCGGGATGAAAATCCCGGCGGAGTTGCTCATTACATCGGGAGGAATGCCATGATTGGAAAAATGACGACGGGATTTGCGCTCGCAACCTGTCTCGCCGGTCTGCAACTCGCGGTCGCGCCGGCGGCATCGGCGGCAGCGCTCAAGGTGAAAGTCGACTCCGTCAAGAGCGGCGGAATGATTCCGACAAAATACGGGTTCTGCATGCCGGCAGCGCAGGGCCATCTCGGACCCGGCCCGGACATCAGTCCGCCTGTCTCGTGGTCGAAAGGGCCGAAGGGCACGCAGTCTTATGCCGTCATCCTGACCGATACCAACTCGCCGAAGACCGATCGCGACAAAATGAACAAGGAAGGGATGACGGTCCCCAAGACGGCAGAACGACAGACTTTCTACCATTGGATTCTGGTCGATATCCCGGCCGATGTCAGAGCGCTGAAGGAGGGTCACGATTCGACGGCGCGCGTGGTGCACGGCAAGCCGGCGACGGAGCCTGCGGCCGGCAAGCACGGCCTCAATATGTTCACCGTGGTCACCGCCTCCAACGATGCGCTGAAAGGCAAATACTATGGCTATGACGGGCCGTGCCCGCCCTGGAACGACGAGAACATCCATCACTACCACTTCAACGTCTACGCGCTGAGCGTAAAGTCGCTCGGTCTACCGGCGGACTTTGATGGCCCCGCAGCGCTGCAAGCGATGAAAGGCAAGATCCTTGCGGAGGGCAAACTGGACGCGATCTACACAACAAACCCGGCGCAAGGCGCGAAAATTCCAAAATAAAATCCGCGCGATAATCCGACTTCAAATTCCGCCGGGGCGAAAGCTCCGGCGGATTTTTATTCACCACAGGCTGCGCAGCCAGTGCAGGCCGAGCGAAATCCCGTCGCCCAGCGTCAGCAGCACCGCGGCCCATACGAAAGCCGAGGAAAAATTCGCCAGCTGGAAACGCCAAATCGGCATCTCGAAAATGCCGGCGATGAGCGGCACGACGGCGCGTAGCGGCCCGAAGAAGCGCCCGATGAATATGCCGGGGATGCCCCATTTCTTCATGAAGGCCTCCCCGCGCGGGATCATGTCGGGATAGCGCGACAACGGCCACATATGGGCGACGCGATATTCGAGCTTTAAGCCCACCCAATAGGACAGCCAGTCACCACAGGCCGCGCCGAGCGAGCCGGCAATCCATACCGGCCAGAAATTGATACCGCTCGTGCCGAGCAGCGCGCCGATCGCGACCAGCGCGCCCCAGGCCGGAATCAGAAGCGAGATGAAAGCGAGCGATTCCCCGAACGCCAGCGCAAACACGATCGGCGGCGCCCATGCCGCGTTGTCGCGCACGAAGGCGATGACCGACTGGACGTAAAAATCAAAACCCATGCGGGAGAGATCGGCGTGAGAAAGCGCGTGTCTTATCTAGCCCGGCGGGCCGTTCTGCGCCAGCCGGCCGTTTGCGATGAAGCGCTAGCCCGGCAAGCTGAGATCGTCGCCCGGAAACAAGTGATGCGCGGCAACGAGCCCGACGATCAACAGCGGCGTCGCCAGGAATGCGCCGACCGGCCCCCACATCCATGCCCAGAAGACCAACGACAGGAACACCGCGAGCGGGCTCAGGGTCAGCCTGTGGCCGATGATTGTCGGCGTGATAAAATTGCTCTCGATCGTCGCAAGCGCAATGAAGATCGCCGGCGCGAGCAGCGCTTGGGTCGCGGTCGGAAATTGAATGAGACCGGCGCCAAACAGCACCAAGACCACGATGCCGGGACCGATATAGGGGATGAAGCACAGCACAAAGGCAAGCGTCCCCCATGCGGCCGGATTGGACAAGCCGACAAAATATGACGCCAGGCCGACGCAGAGCCCTTCAACAAAATAGATGGCGGCGACGGTGGCAAAATAAGCCGTCAGATTGCTCTCCACCTCGCTCAATATTCGCAGGGTCCGCAGCCGTGACTCGCGCCCGCCGAACAGGATCGCCGTGGCGCGACGCATCTGCGTCCGCGAGGACAGGAAGAAGAACAGCGTTCCGACGAAGATCAACAATTGGCTGATCGCCGGCGTCACGAAACTGATCGCCGGCGTCAGCAGGCTGAGCGCCGGCTGGATGAGGTTCGACACGCCGAGGTCGAGCAGCGCGCTGTGATCGCCCCCCGGATTAAGCGTGTCGCGAAGTCCGCGCAGCCACTGCAGCGGATAATCGATCAGCGACAATTTCTCCTTGAGCCGGGCGGCGATCTCCGGTCCCTTGCTCACCCAGTCGCTCACTGGGGCGACGAGAATGAGGACCAGCGCGTTCATCGCAACGACGAGCAACACGACGAGAAATATGGCGGTAACCCATTGCGGGATGCGATGCGCAGCCCCTCGCTCCGCGATCGGCCCCAGCATTGTGCCGATTACGAAGGCAGCCGTCACCGGCAACAGCAGCAGCCGGGCGATGTCGAGAAAGGCGCCGAACAAAAGCAGAAAAATGCCGACCGTCGCCACGTGCGCAGCCACGCGCCAGAAACCTACGGCGCCGGTGACCGGCCGCGGCGCCTCTGGATCAGCGGCGCGCTCCCGCGCATCCGAATTGCGAACGTCCATCTGAACTCCGTGCCCATCCACCCCGTGCGGACCCATATTTAATGCGGCATAAGGTCTTTCGTTGCGTCGGACTGCCGCGCCTGACCTTGCCGTGCCCAGTCAGATGGCGGTGTCTACCGGCCCCCTGGCAAAATCGGCTGTTGATCGCGCTAATCCGGCTGGAAAGCTGCCATTAAAGCTCACTTTACCCCAGCCGCCATTGGCCAAGGACGCTCTCAGCCACCACCGTCGCATGGCATAGTAACTAGCAACTGATTCGCTCGGCCCCTATGTGAAAGCATCCATGGCAAAGACCGCGACCAAAAAGAAACCGTCGAAACAGCCCGATTTGTTCGACAGCGCCTCATCCTCGCCCAAAGCGGCCGCCCGCAAGCCGGCCGGCCGTGGCGCCGCCAAGGCTTCCAACCGCGCCAAGCCGTCGCGCGGGCGCAGTGCCGAGTCGGGCTACACCGCCAAACATATCGAGGTACTGGAGGGGCTCGAGCCCGTCCGCCGCCGCCCCGGCATGTATATCGGCGGCACCGACGAGAAGGCGCTGCACCACCTGTTCGCCGAGGTGATCGACAATTCGATGGACGAGGCGCTCGCCGGCCACGCCGACTGGATCGAAGTCGAGATGGAGGCGAACGGCTTCGTTTCCGTCACCGACAACGGCCGCGGTATCCCGGTCGACCCGCATCCGAAGTTCAAGAACAAGTCGGCGCTCGAAGTGATCATGTGCACGCTGCACGCCGGCGGCAAATTCAACTCCAAGGTCTACGAAACCTCGGGCGGCTTGCACGGCGTCGGCGTCTCGGTCGCCAATGCGTTGTCCGAGCGCATGGAGGTCGAGGTCGCGCGCGAGCAGCAGCTCTACCGCATGGCCTTCGAGCGCGGCAAGCCGAAAGGCAAGCTGGAAAAGGGCGGCCGCGCGCCCAACCGGCGCGGCACAAAGATTCGCTTCAAGCCCGACCCCGATATTTTCGGCGCCAAGGCCGCGTTCCAGGCTGAGCGCGTGTTCAAGATGGCGCGCTCCAAGGCCTATCTCTATGGCGGCGTCGAGATTCGCTGGCGTTGCGCCAAGGAACTGCTCAAGGGCGTCGAGGACGTGCCGGAAAAGGCGACGTTCCATTTTGCCGAAGGCTTGAAAGACTATCTCGCCGCCAGTCTGTCGGGCGCGACGCTGGTGCATCGCGACATCTTCACCGGCTCGGCCGGCAAGACCGGCCGCCACGGCGCGGTCGAATGGGCGGTGGCCTGGACCGCCGATGCGGACGGCTTCCTGCAGTCCTACTGCAACACCATCCCGACGCCGGACGGCGGCACGCACGAATCCGGCCTGCGCACCGCGCTGCTGCGCGGCCTGAAAGATCACGCCGCCCGCGCCGGCCAGGAAAAGCGCGCCAAGGACGTGACCAGCGACGACGTCATGACCGGCGCGGGCTGCATGCTCTCGGTGTTCGTGCGCGAGCCGGAATTCCAAGGCCAGACCAAGGACCGCCTCGCCACTGCCGGCGCGCAGAAGATCGTCGAACAGGCGATCAAGGACCCATTCGACCACTGGCTGTCGGGCAACCCGCTGCAGGCGAACAAGCTCCTGGATTTCGTTATCGAGCGCGCCGAGGAACGCCTGCGCCGCCGCCAGGAAAAGGACATCGCCCGCAAGACCGCGGTGAGGAAGCTCCGCCTGCCCGGCAAGCTCGCCGATTGTTCGAGCTCGGCCTCGGAAGGCTCGGAGATTTTCATTGTCGAGGGAGACTCGGCCGGCGGCTCGGCCAAGCAGGCACGTGATCGCCGCTCGCAGGCGGTGCTGCCCTTGCGCGGCAAGATTTTGAACGTCGCCAGCGCCGGCAAGGACAAGCTGGCGCAGAACGCCCAGCTTGCCGACCTGATCCAGGCGCTCGGCTGCGGCACCGGCGTGCACTACCACGACAAGGATCTGCGCTACGAGAAGGTCATCATCATGACCGACGCCGACGTCGACGGCGCGCACATCGCTTCGCTCTTGATCACGTTCTTCTACCGGCAGATGCCGAAGATGATCGAGGACGGACGGCTTTATCTGGCGGTGCCGCCGCTCTATCGCCTGCAGCACGGCGGCAAGATCGTCTATGCGCGCGACGACAAGCACAAAGAGCAGTTGATGAAGAAGGAGTTCAACGCCAATGCCAAGGTGGAGGTTTCCCGCTTCAAGGGCCTCGGCGAAATGATGGCGGCGCAGCTCAAAGAAACCACCATGGACCCGGGCAAGCGAACTTTGCTGCGGGTGATTCTGACCGACGCCGAGAAGAAGCCGACCGAAAAGGCGGTGGAGCGGCTGATGGGCAACAAGGCCGAAGCGCGCTTCGACTTCATTCAGGAGAATGCGGAGTTTGCCAGCGAGGCGCTGCTGGACGTCTAACGCCCTCACCTACTCGCACTTGTTCAGCACCGGCGTCTTGGCACCGCGCGCGAGCACGATGCCGTCCTTGACGCGCACCGGCCCGTTGTCCGGTTGGTTGAACATCGTGCGCCGGGTATCCTTGCGCACCCGGAACACCAGTTTCTGGCGCTCTTCGGTCTCGGTGCCGGGCTGGAAGATCACCTCCACCGACAACTCATCAGGAGAAAGCCGCTCCGCCGACAACATGCTGTAGTGATTGACCGCATAATTCGGGCCGAGGTTGTGCTCCTCCTGCACCAATCCAGGGCTTGGTACCGTGATACTGACGCGCGGATTGGCGGGCGTAGCGGCCTGCGTGCAGTCAGGCGCCCAGGTTCCGAACAGACCGAACTCCTGAAACAATGTGTCGACAGGTGCGGCGGCGGCGGACGTCGCGCCAACGAACACCAGCACCGCCACCAATCGCATCACCTGACCGCTCCGCCAACTCGAAAAATGCTCCGGCGACAATAGCAGCGCGCCGCGCGGCGGCAATCGCCGCGCGCAAATTCACAAATACTGTGGCGCGATTGTTACTTGAACGTCAGCTTGGCCGCCTTCACCACGTCGCCGAAGGTCTTGATGTCGGCATCGATGCGCTGCTTGAACGCGTCGCCGGTCGGGCCGCCCGGGGTCACCGCCATTTTCCTCAGGCCCTCCTGCACGTGGCTGTCGGCCAGCGCGCGGCCGAGTTCGGTCGTGAGTTTGGCGACGATCGGCGCCGGCGCGCCGGCGGGGACGAAGAACCCGCTCCACAGGTGGATATTGATCTCGGGATAGCCCGCCTCGGCCATGCTCGGCACATCGGGAAGCTCGGGCGATCGCTCGGAACCGGTCACCGCCAGCGCGCGGGTCTTGCCGCCTTTCACCAGTGGAACCGCCGGCCCGCCGTCGGAAATGGTGAACAGGCACTGTTCGCTGACCACGCAGAGATTCGAATTCGTTGGTGCCCTTGAACGGGATCGCCACGCCGGGCATGCCGGTCTTGAGCTTGAGCAGCTCGCTGGCAATGGTAAAAGGCGGCGCCGACGTGCCGTAATTCGACTTGTCGGGATGCGCCTTGGCCCAAGCCACCAGTTCCTTCACGGTCTTGACCGGGTGGTTCGCCGGAACCACCAGCATCAGCGGGAATGAGGCGATCATATTGAGCGGGATGAAGCTCTTGGTCGGGTGGTACGTGAGATTGGGATAGATCGCGGCGGCGATCGACATTTGTCCGGTCGCGGCGACCAGCACCGTGTAGCCGTCCGGCGGTTGATGCGCCACGTAGTCGGAGGAAATCCGCCCGCCGGCGCCCGGCTTGTTTTCGATGATGGTGGTGGCGCCGGTGTTCTCCTGGAACTTGTTCACCACCAGCCGCGCGAACAGGTCATTGCCGCCGCCGGCGGCAAAGCCGACGATGAAGCGGATGACGCGGTTGGGATAGGCGTCTTGCGCGCGCGTCGCGCCGGCCGCGGCCAAAACCAACCCCATCGACAGACAAACAACCAGGCCGCGTATCCGCATCGATCCCTCCCATCCGTTCACTGCCGGAACGGTCGGGCGGACTGTATACCGGCCGCCGGCAATCGGAAATCGTGATGTGTTATCGTTCGCCTGGCAACAATCCCGCCGAGCCAGGATGACCGCAACTCCCGCAACCATTGCCGATAGTCCGGACGCGGGGCCCGACCTTTTCGGCCATCCGCGCGGCCTCGCCTTTTTGTTCGCGACCGAGATGTGGGAGCGCTTCTCCTACTACGGCATGCGCGCGCTGCTCGTGCTTTACATGGTCAAATACCTGCTGCAGCCGGCAGCAGCGGGTTCCGTCCTTGGGCTTGCCTCGTTCCGGGCCGCGCTGGAGACGGTCTTTGGCCCGCTCGATCTGCAGCCTTTGGCCTCGCAGATCTACGGCTTCTACACCGGCTTTGTTTACCTGACGCCGATCCTCGGCGGCCTACTGGCCGACCGCGCGCTCGGCCGCCGCCGCACCGTCATCCTCGGCGCCGCGTTGATGGCGATCGGCCACTTCATGATGGCGTTCGAGCATCTGTTTCTGGTCGCGCTAGGCTTTCTCATTCTCGGCAACGGCGCCTTCAAGCCGAACATCTCGACCCAGGTCGGCGCGCTCTATGCGCCCGGCGACCGCCGCCGCGACCGCGCCTTCTCGATCTTCTATGTCGGCATCAATCTCGGCGCGTTCCTGGCGCCGCTGGTGTGCGGCACGCTGGGCGAAGAACTCGGCTGGCATTACGGCTTTGCCGCCGCCGGCATCGGCATGACCGCCGGGCTTGTCATTTATCTCTTCGCCGCGCCTGCATTGCCGAAGGAGAGTTTTGCCAAAAGCACGGCGGTACGGCAGCCGGCCGAGCGCACCGCCTGGCAACCGATCGTCGCGCTGTTGCTGCTGTTTGTGCCGGTGAGCCTGTTCTGGGGAATCTACGAGCAGCAGGGCAACACCATCGTGCTGTGGGCGAGCGACTACACCGACCGCCATTTGTTCGGCTGGGACATTCCCGTGACCTGGTTCCAGGCGCTCAATCCGTTCATGATCTTCGCCTTCACGCCGTTCATCGTCGCGCTATGGCGCCGCCAGGGAGCGAGCGAACCCTCGACCGTCGCCAAGCTGTCTATCGGCTGTTTTCTCGCGAGCCTCGCCTATCTCCTGCTGGTCGCCGCCGCGTCTCTATCCAGCAACGGGCAAGCAAGCTGGCTCTGGCTGTTTGTCTATTTCGTCGCCCTCACCATCGGCGAACTCTATCTGTCGCCGACCAGTCTCTCGCTGGTCACCAAGGTTGCGCCGGCGAGCCTGCTCTCGATGATGATGGGCGTCTGGCTCGCCACCAGTTTCGCCGGTGGATTTCTCGCCGGCTATCTCGGCACCTTCTGGTCCGGCATGAGCAAGGAGCATTTTTTCCTGATGCTGGCGGTCATTGCCGCAACCGCCGGGCTCGCGATTGCGCTGCTCAATCGGCCGCTACGTGCCGTTCTAACGGACTAGTCGAGCGGCAGCCCGACATATTGCTCGGCCAGCATTTTTGACGCGGCTTCCGAGTGCGTGATGTAGTCGAGATCGGAAAGCTGGCGCCGGCGATCGAAGGCCGACTCGTCCGGGAAGCGGTGCAGAATCTGCGTCATCCACCACGAAAACCGCTGCGCATACCAAACCCGCCGCAGGCAATTCGCCGAATAGTTCTCCAACAAATCGTCGCGCCTGCTTTTGTAGAACTCGTCGATCGCGCGCGACAGCACCACCACGTCGGCGAAGGCCAAGTTCATGCCTTTGGCGCCGGTCGGCGGCACGATATGCGCGCTGTCTCCGGCGAGGAACAACCGGCCGTGCTGCATCGGCTCGACCACAAAACTGCGCATCGGCGTAATGCCCTTTTGCACGATCTTGCCTTCGGCGAGCTGACGCGCGCCGCCCAGCCGTTTGTGCAGTTCGTTCCAGATACGGGCGTCCGGCCAGCCGTGAATGTCCTCGTCGTGATCGCATTGCAGATAGAGCCGTGACAGCGCCACCGAGCGCATAGTGTAGAGCGCGAAGCCGCGGTCGGTGTAGGAATAGATCAGTTCGTGATCAGGCGGGGCCGACTCCGAAAGAATGCCGAGCCAGCCGAACGGGTAATCGCGCTCGAACACGCTGAGCACGCCGTCCGGGATGCTTGGCCGGCAGATGCCGTGGAAGCCGTCGCAGCCGGCGATAAAGTCGCACCCGATTTCGTGGGCGCGGCTCTGATGGGTAAAGCGGATCGTCGGCCGCTGCGACGTCTGGTCGTGGACGCTGACGCCGTCGACCTCGAACAGCAACGGTCCGCCGTCGGCAAGCCTTCGCTCGACCAGATCCTTCGCCACTTCCTGCTGGCCATAGATGGTGACGCGCTTGTCGACCAGCGCCTTGAAATCGATGCGGTGCAAGTCGCCATTGATGCCGATATTGATACCCCAGTGCTGGATGCCTTCGGCTTTCATGCGCTCGCCGACGCCCACCTCCGTGAGCAGATCGGCAGCCCAATGCTCGATCAGTCCGGCGCGGATGCGGTTTTCGATGTAGTTGCGGCTGCGGTTTTCGATGATGATCGACTCGATGCCGGCGAGATGCAGCAGCCGCGCCAGCATCAGACCGGCCGGCCCTGCTCCGATGATGCCGACCTGCGTGCGCATGCGCTCTTCTCCCGGCGAACGAATCTCAAGCTCCCTATAGGCAATCGCTTTCGCGCTGGCAAAGGGATGAAGCCCGGAAAACCTGGGATAAATTCGCGTTGCCGGCTAGAGCGGCATGCCGTAGCGCGGTACGCGCGCCTTGTAGGCGCGATAGGCGTCGCCGAATTTCATCTCGAGGTAGCGCTCCTCGCGTTTGACCACACCGAAATGAATCACCAGCACAAACGCAATCGTCATTACCAGCATCCAGTCGGATGCCAAAGCCAACGATAGCGCGACGAGAAACAGCGTCAGACCGACATACATCGGATTGCGCAGCCAGCCGAAGATGCCGCCGGTCACCAGTACGCTCGCCGGCTTCCACGGCTCCACGTGAGTACCGGCCGAGCGGAAGCCGAGCAGCGCGGGAATTGCCAACGCGGCGCCCACACCCAACAGAATGACGCCAATGACGACGCGTTCCCACAAGGTCAACAGCACGGTCAGCACATAGGCCGGCATCAGCCAATCGAGCGCGAGGCCGAGGACCACCGCCGTCAGCGCAATGAGCGGCGGCGGTGCGATTACGCCTGCGTTGTCGCGGCTGTCGGTCAAAACCACGGCTCCCTTACAACGCGCGACCGGCGCGCTGGTTCACGCGCGCAGCCATTCGGCGAGCGCCGCGTTCACGGCCTCGGGTTGCTCGAGGGTGGTGAGATGGCCGCTATCCGGAATGACTGCGAGCTTCGCGCCCGCGATACCGTCGGCGATTTCCTTGTTGAGCTCCGGCGGCGTCGCGACGTCGGCGTCGCCGACCACGACGAGAGTCGGACAACGGATCGACGCCAGCATCGGCCGCGAATCCGGCCGCGACATGATCGCCTTAAGCTGGAGCACGAAGGCCTCCGGCCCGGTTTCGGCGATCATCTGGCGCACGATCCCCGTGAGCCGCTCGTCGCGCTGATGCTTCGCATTCAGATAGCGCGGGATCGACAGATCCGGAATCTCAGCGTAGCGGCCCGATTGCGCCATGGCGATCTGCGTGTGGCGCCCTGCGGTTTGCTCCAGCGTGTCGGGGCGCGCCGAGGTATCGAGCAGCGCCAGCCTGGCAATGCGCTCGGGCGCGAGCCGCAGCATGGCCAGGGCGATGTAGCCGCCCATCGACAGGCCGGCGAGCGCGAAACGCGGCGGCGCATCCTTGAGAATTCGCGCGGCGATCGCCGCCATGTCTGCATTGCGCCGGTGATCGGCGATGGCCACCTGTCCGAACGGCCAGAGCGCCGCGATTTGCGCGCCATAGAGCCGCGCCGTGCAGGTCAGCCCCGGCACCAGAACCAGCGGCAAAGATTGCATCATTGTGACGCTCCAATAGGCAAAAGCTTAAGGGTTAACGCGACTTATTGCATTGTCGCAGGATTGACTTTCGGGCCGCAGACCCTATGTTCCGATTGAACGGTCCGATTGGATTCGTCCGCCTTTCCGCGCACCACGAGATCATCGTTCTAGTCCGGCGCGGCGCCTGTTTAACATTTGAATTCGCAAATGTTGAGGACAGGCCGTTCCGGCGGCGCTGACTCGAGGTTATATGGCTTTTTCGCATCTTGGCTTATCCGCCAAAGTTCTCGCCGCCGTTGAATCGGCCGGCTACAAGACCCCCACCCCCGTCCAAGACCAAGCTATCCCACACGTCCTGCAGCGCCGCGACGTGCTCGGCATTGCGCAGACCGGCACCGGTAAGACCGCCGCCTTCGTTTTACCGATGTTGACGATGCTCGAACAGGGCCGCGCCCGTGCGCGCATGCCGCGCACGCTCATCCTCGAGCCGACGCGGGAACTCGCCGCCCAGGTTGAAGAGCAGTTCATCAAATACGGCAAGAACCACAAGCTCAACGTCGCGCTGATTATCGGCGGCGTATCGTTCGGCGACCAGGACGCCAAGCTGATCCGCGGCGTCGACGTTTTGATCGCAACGCCTGGCCGCCTGCTCGATCATTCCGAGCGCGGCCGCCTGCTGCTCTCCGGTGTCGAACTGCTGGTCATCGACGAAGCCGATCGCATGCTCGACATGGGCTTCATCCCCGATATCGAACGCATCGGCAAGCTGGTGCCGTTCACGCGCCAGACTTTGTTCTTCACCGCGACCATGCCGCCGGAAATCCAGCGCATCGCCGACAACTTCCTGCACAATCCGATACGCGTGGAAGTCTCCAAGCCCGCCACCGCCGCCACCACCATCACTCAGTTGAAAGTCGCCACCGGCCGCGATGCGCACGAAAAGCGCGAGACCCTGCGCCGGCTGATCCGCTCGGCGGAAGGCTTCAAGAACGCCATCGTGTTCTGCAATCGCAAGCGCGAGGTCGCGCAACTGCATCGCTCGCTGCTGCAGCACAAGTTCAACGCCGCCGCATTGCACGGCGACCTGGATCAGTCGGCGCGCACCGCGGCGCTCGAGTCCTTCCGCAATGGCGACGTGACGCTGCTGGTCGCCTCCGACGTCGCCGCGCGCGGCCTCGATATTCCGGCGGTCAGCCACATCTTCAATTTCGACGTGCCGCACCACCCCGACGATTATGTCCACCGCATCGGCCGCACCGGCCGCGCCGGTTTGAGCGGCACCGCGATCACCATCGTCGCGCCGATCGACGGCAAGTCGGTAGCGGCGATCGAGCGCCTGATCGGACAAAGCATCCCCTGGATGGGCGAGCCGGCGCCGGCCGAGACGCGCGAGAGCCGTCCGCCCGAGGGCGAGCGCAGCCAGCGTGGCGGGCGCAATCGTGGCCACAGCCGCCAACGCCAGCCGCAACCCCGTCCGGAGAAGCAGCGCCCGCACATCGCCAAGCCGCAACCCCAACAGCGCCCACAGCCGATGCGCGAGGCAACCGAGGATTCCGATGGCAGCCACCTGCCCGCTTTCCTGCTGCGTCCGGTGTCGCTGAAGGCCTGATAACGGCCCAATTCAGCGCCGGCAATGATACGGATTGCAAAACTTTCAGATGCAACCTGTTTTAAATTTACCGGCGATTCACCTCCCTAACCTACCGTCCGAACAGGCGACGACGCGACTATTTAGCCGCGCGGCCTGCAGCTTTATGGGTAGAAGGCCCATTCGGGGGTTTGGCGATGCCCAAGTACGCCGACGAGCACGAACGCACCATGGCGTTCGCGGAGATCGCGCTCGGCCAGATCAAGGCGCTGCGGCAGGCGGCCACGCCACGCAATTACGAGATTTGGTACGCGTACGCCACCGGCTATCACCCTTCGCTCAATCAGAAGATCAACGAAACGCTCAAGCAAAACGGCACCCTGGCCGAGGCCAATCTTGAGAACATCTACGCGACTTTTCTGTCGCCGACGCGGTTGACCGACCGCATCGACGAGGTGGGCAGTCAGGTCAAAGGCGAGATCGAGCAAGTGATGTCGATGATCGACAGCGCCGCCGGCTCCGCTTCAAACTACACCGAGAGCCTCGTCGACATGTCGGAACAGCTCCACCAGTCGAAGGACCGCGAGGGCCTGCGCACGATCGTGGAAAGCCTGGTGCACACCGCCAAGGAAATGGAAGTTTCCAATCTCAAGCTGGAAGAGTCGCTCAACGCATCCAAGCGAGAGATCCTCGACTTGCACGCCCATCTCGAGGCGGTGCGCAGCGAAAGTCTGACCGATCCGCTCACCCAGCTCTCCAACCGCAAATTCTTCGACGGCACGCTGGAAAAAGCCATCGCGGACGCTCGCGCCAAGAACGAGGCGCTGTCGCTGATGCTGGCCGACATCGATCATTTCAAGAATTTCAACGACAGTTTCGGCCATCTCACCGGCGACCAGGTGCTTCGCCTGGTGGCAATGGCGTTGAAGCAGAACGTCAAGGGCCAGGACACCACCGCCCGTTACGGCGGCGAAGAATTCGCCGTCATCCTTCCGAACACGGTGCTGCGCTCGGCGATCACGGTGGCCGATCACATCCGCCGCGCGGTGATGACCAAGGAATTGATGAAGCGCTCGACCGGCGAGCATCTCGGCCGCGTCACGGTCTCGATCGGCGTCGCGACGCTGCACGGCACCGACACCTTCCAGTCCTTGATGGAGCGCGCCGACGGCTGCCTCTACGCCGCCAAGCGCCACGGCCGCAACCGGGTGATCTGCGAAACCGACCCGGAGGTCGGCGCTGGCACGACCACCATGCAGGTGGCGTAGCTCGAGCGTCGTGCCTACTCCACCGTGTCTTTGGCCGGCGTGAGCTGCACGGATTCGCCGCAGCCGCAGGCCGAGGTCTGGTTCGGATTGTTGAAGACGAACTGCGCCGACAGCTTCTCGGCCTTGTAGTCCATTTCGGTGCCGAGCAGGAACAAGACAGCCTTCGGATCGACCAGGATCTTGACGCCCTTGTCCTCGACCACCTCGTCGGTCGGCTGCACGCTGTCTGCATATTCCATGGTGTATTCCATGCCGGCGCAGCCGCCGTTCTTGACGCCGACGCGCACGCCGGCGACCGGCCGCTCAGCCCGCGCCATCACGTCCTTTATGCGCAACGCGGCGGCATCGGTGAGCCGCATCACCTGGGGTCGGGGTCGCGCAGTGGCCAAGTTGCTCATCGGCAGTCCTCGTTCAGTCCTAATTTGTAGTCGCAGCCGCCCGAATGCAAATCACCACATATTGAGCACGAGTCGGGCTTCGTCCGACATTCGGCTCGGGTCCCAAGGCGGGTCCCACACCACCTCGACCTTGGCGTCGCGCACGCCCGCCACGCTGGCCACCGCATTCTCCACCATAATCGGCAATTCTTGCGCCGACGGGCAATTGGGCGAGGTCAGCGACATGTCGATCTTCACTGCTCGGTCGTCGCCGATGTCGATCTTGTAAATCAGGCCGAGTTCGTAGATATCGGCCGGGATCTCCGGATCGTACACGGTCTTCAATCCCGCAATAATGTCGTCGGTGAGCCGGTCAAGCTCATCCTGCGGCAGCGCGGAAGAGCCACTGATGGCGGCATTCTCCGGCGGCTTTTCCGGGGCGGCATTCTCGGTGACAGGCGTATCGTCGGTCATGCGAAAAATTCCTGCGCCTTGATCAACGAGGCGGCCAAGATGTCCACCTCGTCCTTGGTGTTGTACATCGCAAACGAAGCGCGGCATGTGGCGGTGAGGCCAAAGCGCGCGAGCAGCGGCATCACGCAATGGGTGCCGGCGCGCACCGCCACGCCGGCGCGGTCGATGATGGTGGCGACATCGTGCGGATGCGCGCCCTTGATCTCGAACGAGACGATCGGACCTTTGTCCTGCGCGTTGCCGATGATGCGCAGCGAGTTGATCTGGCCGAGCCGTTCCTGCGCGTATTTGACCAGCGCGCCCTCATGCGCGCGGATGCGCGGCTTGCCTACGGAATTGATGTAGTCGAGCGCCGCGCCCAAGCCGATCGCCTGCACGATTGACGGCGTGCCGGCCTCGAAACGGTGCGGCGGCACGCCATAGGTGATACGGTCCTGGGACACGTCCTGGATCATCTCGCCGCCGCCGTTGAACGGCGGCATAGCCGCGAGCAAATCGTATTTGCCGTACAGCACGCCGATCCCGGTCGGGCCGTACAGCTTGTGGCCGGTCATGACATAGAAATCGCAATCGATGTCACGCACGTCGACGTCAAGGTGCACCGCGCCCTGCGCGCCGTCGACCAGCACCGGGATGCCGCGCGCATGCGCGATCTTGACCACTTCCTTCACCGGCACTGCGGTGCCGAGCGCGTTCGACATCTGCGTGATGGCGACCATCTTGGTGCGCGGCCCGAGCAGTTTCTCGAATTCGTCGAGCAGGAAATTGCCCTCGTCGTCGACCGGCGCCCATTTGATCACCGCGCCCTGGCGCTCGCGCAGGAAATGCCAGGGCACGATGTTGGAATGGTGCTCCATGATCGAGAGCACGATCTCGTCGCCTTCCCTGATGCGCTCGCGCCCGAACGTATAGGCGACCAGATTGATCGCCTCGGTGGCGTTGCGTGTGAAGATGATTTCTTCCGGACGTCCGGCATTGAGGAAAGCGCGCACGGTTTCGCGCGCGCCCTCGTAGGCCTCGGTCGCCTCGTTCGCAAGATAGTGCAGCCCGCGATGCACGTTGGCGTATTGCTCGGTATAGGCTTTCTGGATGCGGTCGAGCACCTGCTTCGGCTTCTGCGCCGAGGCGGCGTTGTCGAGATAGACCAGCGGCTTGCCATAGACCTGCATCGCCAGCGCCGGAAAATCCGCGCAGATCTTGGCGACGTCGTAGGAGCCGTTGCTCACTGCGGGGTGCGTCATGGCCGGCTCCCCAGCCACTTGAGTGCGGCAAACATCAGCGCGTCGCGGATTCCCTCGTGCGCGATCTCCTCGATCACCTCGTCGATGAAGGCCTGGATCAGCAGCGCCTCCGCTTCGGCGGCCGGAATGCCGCGCGACATCAGATAGAATTTGAGCCCCGGATCGAGCGCGCCGGCGGTGGCGCCGTGGCCACAGACCACGTCGTCTGCAAAGATTTCCAGCTCCGGCTTGTTGTCGGCTTCGGCCTCGTCCGACAGCAGCAACGCGCGCGTCATCATCTTGCCGTCGGTTTTCTGCGCATGCGGCTCGACGATGATCTTGCCCTGGAAAATGCCGTGGCTTTCGCCGTCGAGTACCGACTTGAACCGCTCGCGGCTCACGCAGTGGCCGGCGGCGTGGCTGATGACCAGCGTATTGTCCACATGCTGGCGGCCCTTGAGTAGGCTGGCGCCGTCGATCGCGCCCTCGCTGCCCTCGCCGCCGAAGCGCACGAAAGTCTGATTGCGCACCACCGCGCCGCCGAGGGTGAAGGCAAAATCCTTGTAGGTCGCCTTGGCCCCGACCGTGACGCCGAGCGTAGAGACGCGTAGGGCTTTGTCGCCGTCGCATCCGATCTTAATGTGATCGACGCGCGCGCCGTCGCCGATCGCCAGTTCAAGCGCCGAATTAACCTGATAGTCCATGCCCTCCGGACCGGAGAACGACTCGACCAGCGTCAGCTGCGCGCCCGGCTCGACGATCACCACGACACGTGGATACATCGCGGCCGCGGCATCGCCGGAAAACACATGCGCGATATGCATCGGCTTGGCCGCGGCCGTTCCGCGCTTGATGCGTAGCGCCACCCCGCCGCTCATGAACGCGGTGTTGAGCCATTGTGCCGGGTCGTCGCCGCCGGGGACCTGCCCCAGCCGATACTCGGGATTGTCGGCGAGGAACTTGAACAATTCGGCAAAGGTGACGCCCGGATCGGACACTTTGAAGTTGCTCCAGGCCGGTTCATAGCGGCCGTTGACGATAGCGATGCGATCGGTGTCGACCCCGGTCAAAATCGGCGCAATGTCGCCCTTCGGCTTTGCGTCGGCCGGGCCGGCAAGCGGCTTTGCCTCGCGCATCAGCGCGCGCAGGTCGGTGTATTTCCATTCTTCGACGCGCCGGTGCGGCAGACCTTTGGCGTCAAACCGTTTGAACGCGTCGTCGCGCAAGGCCGCGACCGCGCCCTTACCGGGCAGCTTGCCGCGCGCCGCCGCAAAGGCGTTGGCAAGCGCCTGCTCGGCCGGGGTCTTGGTGGCGCGCGCTTCCACGTTCATCAGGCCGCCTCGTCCGCGAATTGCGCATAGCCGGAGGCTTCGAGCTCAAGCGCGAGCTCCTTGCCGCCCGACTTCACCACCCGGCCCTTGGCCATCACATGCACCACGTCGGGCACGATGTAATTGAGCAGCCGCTGGTAATGCGTGATCACGATCATCGAGCGGTCCGGCGAGCGCAGCCGGTTGACGCCGCCGGCCACGATCTTGAGCGCGTCGATATCGAGACCGGAATCGGTCTCGTCGAGCACCGCGAGCCGCGGCTGCAACACGGCCATCTGCAATATCTCGTTGCGCTTCTTTTCGCCGCCGGAGAAGCCGACATTGACCGCGCGGCGCAGCATCTCCTGGTCGATGCCGAGATGCTTGGAGGTCTCGCGCACCAATTTGAGGAACTCCGGCGTGGAGTATTCCGGCTCGCCACGATGCTTGCGCTGCGCGTTGAGCGCCGTGCGCAGGAACGTCATGGTGGCGACGCCCGGCACCTCAACCGGATACTGGAAAGCCAGGAACACGCCCTTGGCGGCGCGCTCGTCCGGCGCCATGTCGAGAATGCTCTCGCCGTCGAGCTTAACCTCGCCTTCGGTGACGTGGTAATTGTCCTTGCCGGCGAGCACATAGGCGAGAGTCGACTTGCCCGAGCCGTTCGGGCCCATGATGGCCGCGACCTCGCCCTTCTCGACGGTGAGCGTCAGGCCCTTGAGGATTTTCTTGCCCTCGACCTCGACATGCAGGTTCTTGATTTCCAAAAGTGCCACGTCTTCGTCCTCACAAACTTAAATAAGCCAACTCAGATTCCCGTTGCGTCCGAGCGGTTGCCCCAGCGCCACCGCCACTCGCCGTTGGTCCGCCGGCGGCAGAACTGGACAAACCACAACGTCGCCAACAAAATGAGCACAACCCAGGCGAGCCACACCGCAAGATTGGACCGGCCTACGAGCACGTTCATTGCACCGATCGATCCGGCCACGACGATGACCGCGGCAAACGTTATCGTCCAGCCTTCCCAGGTCACGGGCGTTGCGCCGTAACCGTATCGCTTTGGCTTGAACCAATACCGCGTCATCGATTATCCCACGCTGCCTTCCAGCGAGATCGAAATCAGCTTCTGCGCCTCGACCGCGAACTCCATCGGCAACTGCTGCAGCACGTCCTTGACGAAGCCGTTGACGACGAGCGCGGTCGCCTCCTCCGCCGACATGCCGCGCTGGCGGCAGTAGAACAACATGTCCTCGGAGATTTTCGAGGTGGTGGCTTCGTGCTCGAATACGGCGGAGGAATTCTTCGCCTCGATATAGGGCACGGTATGCGCGCCGCACCGGTCGCCGATCAAAAGCGAATCGCAATTGGTGAAATTGCGCGCGCCCTTGGCCTTGCGGTGCGCCGAAACCAGACCGCGATAGGTGTTGTTGGATTTGCCGGCGGCGATGCCCTTCGAAATGATGCGGCTGGTCGTGTTCTTGCCGAGGTGCAGCATCTTGGTGCCGCTGTCGACCTGCTGGCGGCCGTTGGAGATGGCGATCGAGTAAAACTCGCCGCGTGAATTGTCGCCGCGCAGAATGCAGCTCGGATATTTCCAGGTGATGGCCGAACCGGTCTCGACCTGGGTCCAGGAAATCTTCGAGTTCTTGCCGCGGCAGTCGCCGCGCTTGGTGACGAAGTTGAAGATGCCGCCTTTGCCCTCGGCGTCGCCCGGATACCAGTTCTGCACGGTCGAATATTTAATCTCGGCGTCGTCATGGGTGACCAGTTCGACCACGGCGGCGTGCAACTGGTTCTCGTCGCGCATCGGCGCGGTGCAGCCTTCGAGATAGCTGACGTAAGCGCCCTTGTCGGCGATGATCAGCGTGCGCTCGAACTGGCCGGTATTGGCCTCGTTGATGCGGAAATAGGTGGAGAGTTCCATCGGGCAGCGCACGCCCTCCGGCACGTAGACGAACGAGCCGTCGGAGAACACCGCGGAATTCAACGTCGCGAAGAAGTTGTCGGTCACCGGCACGACCGAGCCGAGATATTTCTTCACCAGATCGGGATGCTCGCGGATCGCCTCCGACATCGGCATGAAGATCACGCCGGCCTTTTTCAGCTCTGCCTTGAAGGTGGTGGCGACCGAAACCGAGTTCGAAAACGGCGTCGACCGCGACCCCGCCGGACCGAAACTCGCCGCCGATCGCATCGCTGTCGAGCGTCGACGGCTCGCCCTGCCTGCGGACGCCTGCCAGAATCTCCTGCTCCTTGAGCGGAATGCCGAGCTTCTCGTAGGTGCGCAGAATTTCCGGATCGACCTCGTCGAGCGAAGCCAGCGCCTTCCGCTTCGGCGCAGAATAATAATAGGCGTTCTGGTAATCGATCTTCGGATAGTCGACGCGCGCCCAGGTCGGCTCGCGCATGGTCAGCCAGCGCTTATAGGCTTCCAGCCGCCACTCGAGCATCCAGGCCGGTTCGTTCTTCTTGGCCGAAATGAAGCGGACGGTATCTTCCGAAAGGCCCTTGGGAGCCTTTTCGGATTCGATATCGGTCACGAACCCATATTTGTATTGATCGACGTCGATGCTGCGGACGCGCTCGACGGTCTCTTCTACGGCCGGCATTCTTTCCTCCGCTACGGTTTCAAGGACCGTGGGTTGGATTTGTCGGTTATGGTCGGTTCGCGTTTTGCGTTGCGATCATCCTTGTGCTGGAACTCAGGCGGCTAACCCTGAGTCCGAGCGTGAATTCTCATGGCCCTTAAGTAAGAACGAACTGACTTTAGTCAAAGCGTTGAGCAGATTGTCGACCTCGCGCTCGCTGGTCGACCAGCCCAGGCTGATCCGCACCGCGCCCTGCGCCAGCGATGGTTCCACACCCATCGCCGCCAGAACGTGCGAGGGCTGCACCTTGCCGGACGAGCAGGCGGAGCCCGAAGACACAGCTATCCCGTTGAGATCAAATGCGATTACGACTGTTTCCGCCTTCATCCCCGGAATCGCGAACAGCGTGGTGTTGGGCAGCCGGGGTGCGTCTTCCCCGAAAATCACCGCCTCGGGCACTGCCGCCTTGAGGCCAGCCTCGAAGCGGTCGCGCAAGCCCGCCATGCGGGATGCGTCCGCCTGCTTTGCGGCGATAGCGGCCGCGGCGCCGAAGCCGGCGATGGCGGCGACACTCTCGGTTCCTGCGCGCAGGCCGCGCTCCTGGCCGCCGCCCTTGATCATCGGCTCGGCGATATGGATGTCGCCGCGGCAGATGAGCGCGCCGGCGCCCTGCGGCCCGCCGAGCTTATGCGATGAGATGGTGAGCAAGTCGGCGCCCAGCGCCACGATATCGCAATCGATCCGCCCGGCGCCCTGCACCGCGTCCACATGCAGCACGCCGTTGGCGGCATGGACGGCCTCGGCGACTTCGCGCGATCGGCTGGATTACGCCTGTCTCATTATTGGCGAGCATCACCGAAACAAGCGGACGCTCGGCCCGAACAATGCTCCTTCTGAGAGCATGAAGATCGACCGCGCCCTCGCCAGTAACCGGCAATTTTTCAACTTGTTCCGCGGCAAATCGACCGCCGCTCAGCACCGAGGAATGTTCGATGGCGGAAACGAACAAGCGGTCGCACGCGGTCTTGCGCCCGCCAGTCTGCAGCGCGGGCGTCAGCGCCAGCATGTTGGTTTCGGTCGCCCCGCTGGTGAAGGTCACGTTTCTGGCCTCGCAACCGACCAGGCTGGCAACCTGCGCCCGCGCCTTTTCGACCAAAGCTCGGGCGGCGCGGCCTTCCGCATGCACCGAAGAGGCCGTAGCGGTGACGTCGAGCGCAGTCACTATCGCCGCGCGCGCCTCATCCCGCAAGGGAGCACTGGCATTCCAGTCGAAATAAGCCCGTTCGCTCATGAATTGTGTAAGTATCCGATTACCACAACGGTCCGATACTTACGCAAAAAGCTTGCTTTTTGCCTTAAGGATCGTGTTAGAAGCCACCATCACGCGGCACCTTATAGCCAGTGTTGCAGCCGTGAACAGCGGAATTCAAATATTTAGAATCATTCTAAACTAGCGCCCGATCCATGGATTTGATCGGTCGTCGGACACAAATCCAGTGCCGCGCGCAACTGCGGCCAGTCTGCTTCGAGGTCTAAAGCGATGCCTGAAGTCATCTTTACCGGTCCAGCCGGACGGATCGAGGGCCGGTACCATCCGGCGCGGCAGAAGAACGCGCCGATCGCCATCGTCTTGCATCCGCACCCGCAGTTCGGCGGGACGATGAACCACCCGATCATCTACCAGCTCTACTACGCCTTCGTGCACCGCGGCTTTTCGGCGCTGCGCTTCAATTTCCGCGGCGTCGGCCGCAGCCAGGGCTCGTTCGATCACGGCACCGGCGAATTGTCCGACGCCGCCGCCGCGCTCGATTGGGCGCAGACCATCAACCCGGAAGCCAAGAGCTGCTGGATCGCCGGCTTCTCGTTCGGCGCCTGGATCGGCATGCAGTTGCTGATGCGCCGGCCGGAGATCGAGGGATTCATCTCGATTGTGCCGCCCGCCAATCTCTATGACTTCTCGTTCCTGGCGCCCTGCCCCTCGTCCGGCCTGATCATCCATGGCGACAAGGACGCGGTGGTGCCGCCCAAGGACGTGACCACCTTGGTCGACAAGCTCAAGACGCAAAAGGGCATCGTCATCGAGCAGAAGGTGATCCCCGGCGCGAACCATTTCTTCGACGGCAAGGTCGAGCCGCTGCTCACCAATATCTGCGCCTATCTCGACAAGCGGCTCAAGACCGACCGCAAGCCGACCGCCGCATAAGGCGTCGCCTAAGAAAACTTCTTCACCGCCAGCACGGCGTTAAGCCCGCCGAAGGCGAACGAGTTCGACATCGCGGCGTCGATCGGCATCGCGCGCGCCTCGTTCGGCACGTAATCGAGATCGCAGGCCGGATCGGGACCGAGATAGCCGATGGTCGGCGGCACGATAGCGTCCCTGATCGCCAGTATCGTCGCCGCCAGTTCAAGCGCGCCGGCGGCGCCGAGCGCATGGCCGATCATGGATTTGGTCGACGATATCGCCAGCTTGCGGGCGTGCGCTCCGAACACCTGATGCAGCGCCTGGGTCTCGGCCGAGTCGTTCGCTGCGGTGCCGGTGCCGTGGGCGTTGACGTATTGAATATCTTGCGCGGTCAATTTGGCGTCGTTAAGCGCGCCTTCCATGGCGCGCGTCATGCCACCCAAATCGGGCGCGGTCAGATCGGCGGCGTCCGCGCTCATGCCGAAACCGACGATTTCGCCAAGGATTTTTGCCCCTCGCGCCTGCGCGCGCTCCAGCGGCTCCAGCACGAACATCGCTGCGCCTTCGCCGAGGATCAGTCCTTTGCGGTCAATTGAAAACGGCCGGCAGGCGTCGGGCGCCATCACCCGCATCGCTTCCCAGCCGCGCAGCGTGCCGAACGTGACGCAGGCCTCGGTGCCGCCGGTAACCGCGCAATCGACCTGGCCCGAGCGCACCATTTGCAGCGCAAGGCCGATCGCGTGGGTGGCCGAGGCGCAGGCGCTCGCCACCACGAAGGCCGGTCCGCGCAACCCGCAATGCATCGATACCTGGCTCGCCGGTGCATTCACCATCAGCTTGGGAATGCTCAGCGGAAACACGCGCGTCTTTTTCTCCAGATAGACGCGGCGGAAGCTCTCATCGAGGGTGTTCTGGCCGCCGGCGCCGGTGCCGATAATGGTCGCGGTGCGCAGCGAGAGCGGCATGTCGAAGGTGATGCCGGATTGCGCAATCGCTTCGCGCGCGGCCACCACCGCGAACTGCGAGACGCGGTCAAGCGTAGAGAGTTCGCGGTCCTCGAAATGCTTGAGCGGGTCGAAATCCTTGACCTCGCCGGCGACCTTCTGGGTCAGCTCTTCCGGCGTCACCGACAGCGTGATCGGCCCGAGCCCGGAGGCGCCTTGCTTGAGGTTTTCCCAATAAGCGGCAACAGTGTGCCCAAGCGGCGTGATGGCGCCGAGGCCGGTGACGACGACACGGTTCAAGGCATTCACGACTTCTTGTCGACCAATTTCTGGATCGCTTTGACGACGTCGCCGACGGTGTCGAATTCGTTGCGCGGGTTATTAGTATTGGCATTGTACGGAATTTCGATGTCGAACTTCTCTTCGAGATCGAAAATCATCTCGACCGCATCGAGCGATTCGAGCCCCAGTTCCTCCAAGCGGTCGGACAACTCGACGGTCGGTTTATCCACGCGCTTCTTCTTGGCAATGATCGCAACTACGTCATTTGTTACGTCGCTCATAACGCTAGAGCCCCTCTCATTTCTTATCCGTTCGTTCCATTGCGTCGACACGCGATGCCAGGCGTTCCAACTTTTCATGAAACCGTTTTAGCCGACCCATGTAGATATATTGCTCCAACGCGCGGTGGTGCGGGATCGCCGGAGAGCCCGACACGAAGGCTCCTGCCGGCACATTGGTGGCAACCCCGGAGCCGGCGCCGATAACCGCCTGATCGCCGACCTGCATATGATCGCCGATGCCGACCCCACCGCCGATCCGCACGCGATCGCCAATGGTCACGCTGCCGGAAATACCAACTTTACCGCACAAAAGACAGCTTTCGCCGATGCTGACATTGTGGCCGATATGGACCTGATTGTCGATTTTTGTGCCGCTGCCGATCCGGGTGGATTCGATCGTGGCGCGGTCGATGGTAGTGCCGGCGCCGATTTCCACGTCGTCGCCGATCACGACGTTGCCGAGCGAGTGGACCCGCGTCAGCGTTACACCGGGCGCGAAGACCGCCGTCGACATCAGGTCGGGCGCGAAACTGAAACCGTCAGAACCGATGACCGCATTGGGGTGCACGATCACCCGGTCGCCGATCACGCAGCGGTCGCCGATCCGCGCGCCGGCATGGACCAAGCTCTGCGCGCCGATCGCAACATCGGCGCCGATCGTGACCTGCGGCAGGATCAATGTCCCGGCGCCGATACGGCTGCGCGCGCCCACCACCGCGAAAGCGCCGATGCTCACCTTGGGACCGAGCTTGGCGTCGGGTGCGACAACAGCTGTCGGATGAACGCCCTCAACGTGTTCAGGCCCGCGGTCGAACAACGCGGTCAGATTCGCCAGCGCGATGCGTCCTTCGCTGATGGCGATGATCGCCCGATAGGACCCCGGCGGAACCGGATGATCGGCTGACACCACCACCGCTTGCGCCTTGCTGCCGCCAAGCGCCGCAACGGCGTTCGGGCTAATGGCCAGCGCAAGGTCGGACAACCGTTCAGCCCGAGCGGGGTGAACGATGCGGTCAATCTCCATTGCGCCGTCCCCGTCCAGCCGGCCCGCAAGCGCCTCTGCGATATCTTTGGTTCGCATGAATTCTATGCGGGATTCTAGATGGTTAGCCGAGTACCCAGCCGGGCAAAAGGAGTTATAACAAGGCGGCGAAACTGCGCCAGATCGGCCATCCGGTCAACTGCGCGGACGGCTGACGATACCACCCGGCAATGGCTCTTTAACGCCGGTCGTGGCCGGAAACGTGATCGGTAAGCCGTTGAGCGTGCGCACGGCGAGGTAGGCGAATGCCTGCGCCTCGATCGATTGCGACGACCAGCCGACCGCGTCTGCGGTTTCCACCGTCGCCGGCTGCAGCCGCTGCGCCAGCATGCGCATGAGCGTTGGATTGCGTGCGCCGCCGCCGGCCACGATCCATGCGCGCGGGGCGGCGGGCAACCGCGGGACGATGCGCGCAACCGATGCCACGGTCAGCGCCGACAAAGTCGCGGCGCCGTCGACGATGGAAAAATCCGGCAGGCCAATATTGGCGAACGCGAAGGCATTGCGGTCGAGCGACTTCGGATACGGCAGGGCGAAGAAGCCATCCTCCAGCACGCGCGCGACAAAGGCCTCGTCAACGCGGCCCTTCGCCGCCTGGTCGCCATCGCGGTCGAGCGGCGCGCCGGTGCGCGCCCGCATGAAATCGTCGATCAACGCGTTGCCCGGACCCGTGTCGCAGGCGATCGGATCGCCGCCGTCGACAAAGGTGACGTTGGCGACGCCGCCGACATTGAGCACGGCAATCGGGTGCGGACGATCGAGATCGCGCGCCAACGCCTGGTGATAGATTGGCACCAGCGGCGCGCCCTGGCCGCCCGCGGCCACATCGGCGGCGCGGAAATCATGAACCACGGTCATGTCCAGCCGCCGCGCCAGTATCGCGCCGTCGCCGATCTGCACGGTCAGCCGGGCGGCCGGTTTGTGCAGCACGGTCTGGCCGTGAAAGCCGACAATGGCGACGGTCGACTTGTCGATCCGCTCGGTGGCGAGAAAGTCCTCCACCGTCTCGGCATGCACGCGGGTCACGAAGGCATCGGCCTCCGCCAGCACGCCCGGCCGCGCGGCGCGGTCGGTCACGGCCGCGCCCTCTTGCAGCGCCTGCCGCAGCAAAGCCTGCTCGGCATTGGAATAGGGCCGGTAGCCGGTCGGCCCGAATTGGGCGATGCGCTCGCCATCGGTGTCGATCAACGCCACATCGACGCCATCAAGCGATGTCCCGCTCATCAGCCCGATAGCCCGCACCACGCCCACGCCAGAGCCCCTTTTCCTTTACGCCGGACCTGTTACACCACCGCCCCAAGCACCCGGCAAGTCGCGTCCAGAGCCCGATCAATGAGCGCCTATAAATCCGACTTTCTCAACATTCTCGCCGAGCGCGGCTTCATCCACCAGGTGTCGGAGCCGGACGCGCTGGACGCGCGCGCTTCGGCCGGCGCGATCACCGGCTATATCGGTTTCGATTGCACGGCAGCCTCGCTGCATGTCGGCTCGCTGCTGCCGATCATGATGCTGTACTGGATGCAGCAGACCGGGCACCGGCCGATCGCGCTGATGGGCGGCGGCACCACCCGCGTGGGCGATCCTTCCGGCAAGGACGAGAGCCGGCGCATTCTCACCGACGAGATGATCGAGCAGAATCTCACCGGTATCCGCGCGGTCTTTTCAAAGTTCCTGAAATTCGAGGGCGCCGGCAGCAATGCCGTCATGGCCAACAACGCCGACTGGCTGAACACGCTCAACTACATCGACTTCCTGCGCGACGTCGGCCGGCATTTTTCGGTTAATCGCATGCTGTCGTTCGACAGCGTGAAGATGCGGCTCGACCGTCAGCAGGAGCTCTCGTTCCTGGAATTCAACTACATGGTGCTGCAGGCCTACGACTTCGTCGAACTCCACAGGCGCACCGGCTGCATTCTGCAGCTTGGCGGCTCCGACCAGTGGGGCAACATCATTAATGGCATCGAACTTGGTCGCCGCATGCTGAATACGCAATTGTTCGCGCTCACGTCGCCGCTGATTACTACCTCGTCCGGCGCCAAGATGGGCAAGACCGCCGCCGGCGCGGTCTGGCTCGATGCCAACCTGAAAAGCCCGTACGACTACTGGCAACACTGGCGAAACACCGAGGACGGCGACGTTGTGCGCTTCCTCAAGCTGTTCACGATCCTGCCGCTTGGCGAGATCGCCAAGCTCGGCGTGCTCAAAGGCAGCGAGATCAATGAGGCCAAGAAGGTGCTCGCCACCGAGGCGACCGCTTTGGTGCATGGCCGTCAGGCGGCAGACGAGGCCGCCGGCACCGCGCGTAAGACCTTCGAGGAAGGCACGCTCGATGTAGCGCTTCAGACAGCGAATATACCACGTTCAACTCTTGAGGGCGGGTTAGGCGTCTTGGACGCCTACGTGCTTGCCCATCTCGTGATGTCGAAAGGTGAAGCGCGGCGCCAAATCAATAACGGTGGTCTAAAAGTCAACGACAGCACGGTGAGCGACGAGAAGATGACTTTAACGTTGAAGGACCTGACGCCAGAGGGTGTAATAAAACTGTCCTTTGGAAAGAAACGTCACGTACTTATCAAGCCAGTGTGAAACGCCGGGCCATCTAGCCGCTCATTCCCGCGCAAGCGGGAATCCAGTTCTTCCTACTAGGTCTAAGCACTGGGTTCCCGCTTCCGCGGGGACGAGCGGACTTGCGCGACCAATCGGTCTACCGCGTCGGCGGAATGAAATTCCGGTCCATCGTATCGGGGTTCGGAATGAACTTGCGCAGCAGCCCGGGCGCGATCGCGGTCACCGGATTGACCGTGATACGTGGCGAGCCCGGTGGGCCGGTCGCCTCGTAGGTGATGCCGACCAGACCCTCGTTGCTGCCCGCGCCGAGGAACAGCCCGACGATCGGGATCTGTCCAAACATGTTGTTGAGCCCGTAGAACGGCACGAACGTGCCGCGCAAGTGGACGTCGTTTTTGACGTAATCGATCTGTCCTTCGATGGTCGCCCCCACCGCCGGTCCGCGCACCACACCGTCGCGCACCGCCATGCGTCCGGGCACCCGCGTGAATTCGCAATGCAGCTCGGAAAACTGCACGCCGCCGGACGTCTGGCCGGGCGCGCCGGAGACGACGCGATCGAGCCCGGGTTCGCCGCGTACGACAAAATTGCGGATATAGAGATTGCCGACTTGCGGCGGGTGTTCCGGCGTCGGCGGGTCCATCGCTACCCACATTTTCCCGCCGAACATGCGCGGATACATGTCGGTGAACCGGAACAGAGCGCCGGCATCGTCGGTTTCGAAATAGATAACCTGGTGATTGTCGCGGCTGCGCATGCGCAAGTCGCCATTGAGCGGCGTGTCGCGCCCGATCTTGGCGTTCATCGCGAAACTGCGGATGTGGCCGCTCCGGCGCATGAGCTTGAGATCGAGCCCGCGCAGCGTTTCGCCATTGTTGCCGATGACGGTGCCGAGCTTGATGTCGAGATCGAGATCCACTTGTTTCGGTTTGGATTTGTCCGGCTCCACGCCGGCCAGTGAGGACTTCACGAAATTTGTTCCGTCGAAGACGTCGCCGCGCATCGCCACGCGCAGCGCGCCGTCGCTGGCGCGGTCGGCCTTGAGTGAGGCCTTGTCGCCCTCCGACAGGCTGAATACCGGGAAATTCGCCGACACGATGTCGCCCGCGCCGTCGAGTTCGACCGAGCCTTTCACGTTCGTGCCCGAACCGGCGATGGCAAGATCGTCGATATGCACGGATTTGCCGGTTTTTGATAGCGTGTAAGTGGCGTGTGCCGGCTTGCCGGCCGGCTTCACCCAGCCCGGCAGCAGGTTGTCGATCTTCACTGGCGTCAAATCCGCGTCCACGCCCATCGGAGCGTCGTTGCCGTTGTCGCTGAGCCGCGCGGCAAGTTTGATTGGAATCGTGCCGGTAATGGCGCCGCCGAAATCGATGCCGAGCCGACGGCGCGCGGCTTCGTCGATCATCGCCTGCAATCGCAATTCGGAGTCTGCCGTCCCCTTTTTCTTGCTGAGATCGATGGCCGCCGGCGTACCATTAATTTTGACGTCGCCGGTGATTTCGTAGCCGTCGCTGGACGCAGTCACCCGCAATGCCGAGGCTTCGACCTTTTGCCCCATCAGCATATTGTCAGCGGCAAAATTGGTTAGATTCGCGGTGATCGTATAGCTCGAGCTATCTTTAGGGACGTTGCGCCCAATCAGAAGCTGGACGTTGACTTGAGCGGCGACCGTGCCGCGACTTGCCGCCGGATCGAGCACGATGCCGACATTATCGCGCAGCCCGTCGCTGGCCAGTAGCGTGACAGCCGCCGAAACCGCTCCGTCGATACGGAAGCTGGCGCGCGCCGGCGCCACCTTGAGATGGGTGTCCGGAATTTCGAAAATGCCACTCGCAATATTGAGCCTGCGTCCCGGCGCCACGTCCACGGTGCCGCGGCCGAGGCTGACATTGGCGGTAGCGCCGGTGATGCGAACCGTGAGATCGGCATCGTGGATCGCCGGCAAGCTGTCGAGCGGACGCAGGGTCGTGCCACTGGTCTCGATGTCGACCGAAAACCCTTCTTTAGGCATGGGCGGGCCTCCGGGTTTGAAGTCAGGCAGCGGCGCGCTAGCGGCGATTACGACGCGCTCGATCATGCCGCCGGACATATGGTTCTCGACCCACTCGCGCACGTGGACGGTTGTGAACACCGGCCACAGGCGCATCATCACCTCCATCGGCATGCGCGTGCCGGCAACGCCGTACGCCAAATGCGGGACGGCACCCGAATAATCCAGGCTGCCGGTGACGGCGACGGCGACGTTGTACGCCGACCGCGTATCGACGCGGCTCAAGTCGCCCTGCTCAAGGTCGATACGGTGGCGCACCGTGTCGATGCTCGCGCGCACCGCTACGCGGTTGAATGCAAATCCCTCCTCGTCAGACTTTCCGGCGGTAGCCAGGATGATCGGGTCGATGACTGGATCGCTGCGCGCCATACTGAATAACCAGACACCATTCTGATCGGCCGGCATCTCCAATGCAGCACGCAGCGTAAATTGATTGCCGCCCGACCGGATCTGGAACGGGATGGTAAATGCCCGCTGGCGCGCGTCCCAATTAAATCGGACATCGGCGCGATCGATTTTCACAGTGACATTGTCGGCGCCGTGATCGGTGATGGTGCCGGCATCCGCCAACACCTGACCCTGCAGCCGGCGCAGCGTGCCATCGGACGAAATTTCCGCGCGCACGCTCGCCGACAACGGCAATTCAACATCGAGGTCGCCTTCGTTGAGGCGCATGGCCAGTAAAATGTCCTTGGATGAAACATGCCGCGCTTCGATACCGATCGCGCGTATGCCATCGCCGAGCGGCCGCATGGCGGCACTGAGTACCCAAGGCCGGGCGGGCTCGTCGGACGCCAGGCGAAAAATCACGCCGCCCTGCTCCGGGCGCGTCAAGCTGACGTTGATCCGGCTGAACGCCCAATGCTTGCCATTGCGCTGGTCGTCGACGATCAGATTGCCGTCCTTGAGACCGAGCTCGCGCAGATCATGGCCATCGAGCCCGGTCGCGCCCAGGCCATCGATCCAGGCGAGAATGCCGACGATGTCCCGCGAGGCGCCACGCAGCGGTCCCGGCGGCGCGGTCCCGGCCGCCCGGCCAGGCTGCGCCGCAGGCAACTTGGTGGATGCGGTGGCGATCGGCCGCTTGTTGGCGCCGGCGAACACGGTGACCTGGCCATCAGTTTCGATGCGCACCGACATTTCTGCGCCGACCAGATTGAGGCTTTCCGCGCGCACATTGCCGGTCAGCAGGCCCAAGCCGGAAAGGCCCACTTCGGCTTTCGGCGCGCTCGCCACCACGGTGCCGTCGGCGTCGCGCACAACGATGTCGCGCAAGCGCAAGGATGTGCGGCCGCTCTCGTCACGCTCGATCTGGGTGCCGCCGACCACGACGGTCTGCTTGCCGCCGAAGTTCTTCTCGATCGCCGCTTTCAACCACGGCGTCGCCATATCGAGTTCGATCGGACCATTGGTGAGACGCCACCATAGGCCGGCAATGGCGACCGCAATGACGCCGACGGTTAGCGTCGTGCCCCAGAGGATCCGGCGCACCCATGGCAGCCGGAAAACTTTGGCGACGCCGCGGCGCCATGCGTTCCAATGCCGCCGGCGGCCGGAACGGTGCGCATGATGAGGCTCGTGATGAGGCTCGCTATGAGGCTCGCTATGAGCCTGACGTTGAGACCCATGTTGAGGCTCATGATGAGGTTTGTGATGCGTCCGATGGCCAGAACCCGCGGCATGGCGGGCCGAACGCTTATGATCATGGTCGCTCGGTGTCATGCGCTATCGGGCGCCCCTCGTCCGGCACATTGCGCGTTTATTGCCGCCGGCTGAAAAATCGTCCAGTGCGGCACGCAACACGTGTCCGTGGAACCGCTTGCGCCCACCCGACGCAACTGGCATGGCCTCCATTGACCGGTCGAAAGCGACGAAAGGAAGGCATATGGGGCGAGAACTTGTCGCGGGTTCGAAGGCGCCCGCCTTCAGCTTGCAGCGCGACGGCGGAACAAAGGTGGCGTTGAAGGATTTCAAGGGCCGCAACCTCGTCCTCTATTTCTATCCCAAGGCCGACACCCCGGGCTGTACCAAGGAAGCCGTCACGTTTTCGCGCCTGCGCGCCGCCTTCACCAAAGCCGGCACTGACATTCTCGGCGTTTCGGCCGATTCGGTTCAGGCGCAGGATAAATTCAAATCCAAGCATAAGCTCAAGATCGCGCTCGCCACCGACGAGACCAGAAAAATGCTGGAAGCATATGGCGCTTGGGGCGAGAAATCGATGTACGGACGCAAATACATGGGCGTCATCCGCAAGACCCTTCTCATCAACGGCGACGGCCGCATCGCCCGCATATGGCCGAAGGTGAGCGTACCGGGCCACGCCGAAGAGGTACTGGAAGCCGCAAAAGATCTGTAAATCGTGGGCTTCCGCAGGCAGAGATACCGGAAAACGGCGCAAATTTCCGCTTTTTTAACCATAAGCGATTGATATCGGCGAGCTGGCCCACCGGCTCCGAGCGCGGCCGACCCGGCGCGGAGAGTCGATGTCGCATTCGTCCCAATCGTACTACCCGACCGCCTCTCACGCCGGCCGCCGCGTACAATCGGCCGCCGCCGTGTCCCGCCATCTACAGCGTGCCCACGGCGACTACACATTGGTCCACGGCGGACGCCAGGTCCGCATCGGCCCCGTCGCATTCTGGATCGCGGTCGGTACGCTGGTGATCATGGCGACTTGGTCGGCCGCCACCGGAACTTATTTTGCATTCCATGACGACGTGCTCACCCGGCTGATCGGGCGCCAGGCCGAGATGCAGTTCGCCTACGAAGACCGCATCGCCGAATTGCGCGCGCAAGTCGATCGCATCACCAGCCGGCAATTGCTCGACCAGGAACAGTTCGAACACAAACTTAGCACGCTGCTGCAGCGGCAGGCGACGCTCGAGCAGCGCACCACCGCACTCGGCGACGATCTCGCGACTACCGGTTCGATCCGGCCCACACACAAAGCGCTGCCGGCATCCGCGCCGGCCGAGCTTCCGATCAAAGCCTCTCCGATCAACGACACGGTGATCTTCACGGCCCCGCCCGACCGCGAGGCACGGCTAGAATCGCGCGAACTGCCCGCCAGCATGACGCGCGTCGCCAGCCGCGGCGATGGCGATGGACTCGGCGGCATTCTCGGCCGAATTTCCGTCGCGCTCGACAAGGTCGATCGGCAGCAGACCGCCGTGCTGACCGACATGGAAGAGCGCATGGACGGCAAGGCGCGCCGCATGCGCAGCGTGCTCAGCGACCTCGGCGTCAACCCCACCAAGGCGCCAGCCGGCGTCGGCGGGCCGTTCGTGCCGCTAAAGCCGCCGCGCTCGGGCGCCAGCGCCTTCGACCGCCAGCTCTACCGTATCAATGTCGCGCGCGCCGAGATCAACCAATATTCCCACACGTTGGTTTCAGTGCCGGTGCGCAAACCGGTCACCGGCGAGGTCGACATGAGTTCGCCGTTCGGCATGCGGCTCGATCCGTTCCTTGGCCGGCCGGCCATCCATACCGGCATCGATCTGCGCGGCGACATCGGCGAACCGGCGCACGCCACCGCCGCCGGCCGCGTGACTATCGCCGGCCGCGAAGGCGGTTACGGTAATATGGTCGAGATCAATCACGGCAATGGGTTAGCCACGCGCTATGGCCACCTGTCGAAGATCCTGGTGAAAGTTGGGCAAATCGTGCACATCGGCGACGTCGTCGGGCTTATCGGCTCAACCGGGCGCTCGACCGGCCCGCATCTGCACTATGAGACGCGGATCAACGGCGAAGCGGTCGATCCGCAGAAATTCCTGCGCGCCGGTGTCCGGCTTGGCAGTGCGCTGTCGGGCTAGGCCCTATTCCACATCCTCGACCTGCTCCGGTCCGCCGCCAAAGGCCTTCTGCGCCAACGCCGCCTGCATGAACGGGTCGAGATCGCCGTCGAGCACGCCGCCGGTATCGGACGTCGAAACGCCGGTGCGCAAATCCTTCACCATCTGATAAGGCTGCAAGACATAAGAGCGGATCTGGTGGCCCCAGGCGATATCGGTCTTGGCCGCCTGATCCGCGACCGCCTTGTCCTCGCGCTTCTTCATCTCGGCTTCGAACAGCTTGGCGCGCAGCATGTCCCAGGCCATGGCGCGGTTGCGGTGCTGCGAACGGTCTTGCTGGCACTTCACCACGATATTGGTCGGGATGTGGGTGAGCCGCACCGCCGACTCGGTCTTGTTGACGTGCTGGCCGCCGGCGCCGCCCGAGCGCATCACGTCGGTGCGCACGTCCTTCTCGTCGATCTCGATCTTGATGCGGTCGTCGACCACCGGAAAAACCACGACGCTGGCGAACGAGGTGTGCCGGCGCGCGTTGGAGTCGAACGGCGAAATGCGCACCAGCCGGTGCACGCCGTTCTCGCTCTTGAGCCAGCCATAGGCATTGTGGCCCTTGATTACGACGGTCGCCGACTTGAGGCCGGCACCCTCGCCTTCGGTCTCCTCGATCCACTCGACCTTGTAGCCGTGCGCTTCCGCCCAGCGCACATACATGCGCATGAGCATGCCGGCCCAGTCCTGGCTCTCGGTGCCGCCGGCGCCGGCGTGGACCTCGAGATAGCAATCATTGGCGTCGGCCTCGCCGGACAGCAGCGCTTCCAGTTCGCGCCGCGCTACTTCCGCCTTCAGGCGCTTGAGCGCGGCTTCGGCCTCGGCGACGGTCTTGTCGTCTTTTTCGGATTCACCGAGCTCGATCAGCATGAGCTGGTCGTCGAGCTCCTGCTCCATGCGGCCGATGGCCTTGAGACTGTCTTCCAACGCGTCGCGCTCGCGCATGGTGCGCTGCGCTTTGGTCTGGTCGCTCCAGAATGCGGGGTCTTCGGCCGCCTTGTTCAGCTCGGCCAGACGGCGCGTCGCGGTATCGACGTCAAAGATGCCTCCTCAGCAGCTTCAGCGACTGCTTGATCTCTTCGACAAGGTTCTGGGTTTCCGCGCGCATAATTCCAGTCCAGTGCCGCCCGGGCGGCGTTACGATTCAAGATGGGGATTTAACGTCGCAAGTCCGCCAGCGCAACTCTCGACGCCGGCTCGACAGGCTCAATAGAGGCCGCCCGTGCCCGAGCGCACGGCGCGATCGGCGTCGGGGCTGACCCGAAAGAAGCCGGGCGCACTACGTCCTGGCGCTTGTCCCGGCTGCTGATCATTGCCGTAACCGACCACCGAATAGTTGTCTGGCGGTGCTGTCCCCGGCTTGAAGGCTTCCAGAATCACCTTTTGGCTGTCCGGCCCGGCACGCTGGCCGGTCTTCAGGTCGACGCGGATAAGCTTGATGCCCGGCGGCACGCGGAAAGGCGCTGCCGGCCTGTCGGCGAGCGCGACCTTCATGAAATCCTTTACGATCGGCGCCGCCAGATGGCCGCCGGTCGCGCCGCGGCCGAGATGACGCGGCTTGTCGTAACCCATGTAGACGCCGACCACGATGTCGGGCGTGTAGCCGATGAACCAGGCATCCTTTTCATCATTGGTCGTGCCGGTCTTGCCCGCGACCGGCTTGCCGACTTCCTTTTGGAAGCCAGCGCCCGCCGCCGTGCCGCGCAGCACCACGCCTTCCATTATGGAGGTGATCTGATAGGCGGTCATCGGGTCGAGCACTTGCTCGCGCCTGTCGATCAGCGAAGGCTCCGGCTGGTTCTCCCATTTCTTTGCGTCGCAGCCGATGCATTCGCGCTCGTCGTGGCGATAGACGGTGTGACCGTAGCGGTCCTGGATGCGATCGATCAGCGTCGGCTTGATGCGCCGCCCGCCATTGTCGAACATGCCGTAGGCCGTGACCATGCGCAGCAGCGTGGTCTCGCCGGCGCCGAGCGCGAACGACAAATAGGGCGGCAAATTGTCATAGACGCCGAACCGCTTGGCGTAGTCGGCGATCAACGGCATACCGATGTCCTGCGCTAGCCGCACCGTCATCACGTTGCGCGAGTGTTCGATGCCGAAACGCAGCGTCGACGGCCCGTAGAAATCGTTTTCGTAATTCTCCGGCTTCCAGACGCCGAGGCCGGGGCCCTGATCGATCTCGATCGGTGCGTCGAGCACCAGCGAGGACGGCGTGTAGCCGTTATCGAGCGCGGCGGCGTAGACGATCGGCTTGAACGAGGAGCCGGGCTGGCGCAGCGCCTGGGTGGCGCGGTTGAACTGGCTCTGGTCGTAGGAGAAGCCGCCGACCATGGCGAGCACGCGCCCGGTCCAGGGATCCTCGACCACCATGGCGCCGGAGACCTCCGGAATCTGCTGCAGCCGGAACTGGCCGGCGACTTTATCGGGCGCGATATAGACCACGTCGCCGGGCTCCAGCACCTGGCTGACTTTCGCCGGTGCCCGACCTTTGAGCTTGGCCCATTTCACGCCGTCGAGCGGTACGATGCCGACGTCGCGTGCCTTGCTGACAGCACCGCCCGGATCACGCCCCGGCTGTAGGCCGATGCGCGCCGACTGATCGCTGGTTTCCAGGACGACGGCGAGCCGCCAGGGCGCGACGTCGGCCAGCGCCTTGACGTCGGCCAGTTTGACGCCCCAATCGCCGGAGATGTCTATCTTGCTGACTGCCCCGCGCCAGCCTTGCTGCTCGTCGAAACGCACCAGCCCTTCGGTCAGCACCTTGCGCGCCAGTACTTGATACTTGGTATCGAGCGTGGTGCGCACCGACAGGCCGCCTTCGTAGAGCTTCTTCTCGCCATAGCGGTCGAACAGCTCGCGCCGCACTTCTTCGGCGAAATACTCCGCCGCAAAGGTGTGCGCGGTGGTCGGCTTCTGCGTCACGCCGAGCGGCGTGCGCTTGGCGGCTTCGGCCTGGACGGCGGTGATGAAACCGTCCTGCGCCATCTGGTCGATCACCCAATTGCGCCGCTCGAGCGCGCGCTCGAGCGCCCGGAACGGATGATAATTGTTCGGCGCCTTCGGCAGCGCCGCGAGATAGGCGGCTTCCTGCACGGTAAGTTCGTTGACGCCCTTGTCGAAATAAGTGAGCGAGGCCGAGGCGATGCCGTAGGCGCCGAGGCCGAGGTATATCTCGTTCAAGTAAAGCTCGAGGATCTTGTCTTTGCTGTAAGTACGCTCGATCTTGAGCGCCAGCAGCGCCTCCTTGATCTTCCGCGAAAACGAAACCTCGTTTGATAACAAGAAGTTCTTGGCGACTTGTTGCGTGATGGTCGAAGCGCCTTGCGGGTGGCGGCCGGAACCGAAATTCTGCACATAGTTAACCGCCGCACGCGCGATGCCCATGAAATCGAGCCCGCCATGCTCGTAGAAGTTCTTATCCTCGGCGGCGAGGAAGGCATTGATCACCAGTTTCGGCACCGCCTGGATCGGGATGTACAGGCGCCGCTCGCGGGCATATTCGGCGACCAGCGAACCATCGGCGGCGTGCACGCGCGTCATCACCGGCGGCTCGTAGTCCTGCAATTGCGAATAGTCCGGCAGGTCCTTCGAGTAGTGCCAAAGCAAGCCGGAGACCGCGGCCACACCCACCACGAACAGGATGGTGCCCGCTGCGAACAGGAAGCCGAGGAAGCGGAGAATGAGCTTCATTAATGAACCGTCCCGCTTGGCATTCGGCTGCGGCCCTCGGTGCCACCCGCCGGCCGCGCGGCCCGCAAAACCGACAGGATTTTCATGGGCCTGCCATCGTCGCCGGACCATCCGGCCGAGGCTGCGGCGCAATCTTTTGGTGACGCGGTTTTATGTTGAAACTGAGGCCATGCGCCCATCTCAATTGGCTCCGCTGGTGCCGGCCACGCGCGGCGCGAAAAACTCATCGACGGCATGGACCACCAAGTCCGCCGTGCGGGAGCGCCAGTTGGTCGACATCAGATTCACCAAATCGTCCTTCGTCGACATGTAACCGAGTTCGACCAGCACCGAGGGCACGTCCGGCGCCTTGAGCACGATGAAGCCGGCCGATTTCAACGGATGCTGGTGCAGCCGCGTGGCGGTCTTGAACTCGCCGACCAGATTGCGGGCGAACTGCAGCGAGAACGCCTTGGTCTCCCGCTGCGCCAGATCGATCAGGATATTGGCGACGTCATTGGGCTCGGAAGTCAGATCGACGCCGGCGATCGCGTCGGATTTGTTTTCGACTTCGGCGAGCCGCCCCGCTTCGGCGTCGGAAGCGCGGCTGGACAACGTGTAGACCGAAGCGCCCTCGGCCTGCCCTTCGCTGCGCGGGATCGAATCGGCGTGGATCGAGATGAACAGTGACGCCTTGCTCGCGCGCGCGAAGCGCACCCGTTCGTCGAGCGGGATGAAGGTGTCGTCGCTGCGCGTCATCGCCACGCGGTATTTGCCGGTCTTTAAGAGTTTGTCGCGCAGCATCAGGCCGAAGGCCAGCACGATATCCTTCTCGTCCTGCCCGTGGCCCGACTTGGTGCCGCTGTCGATGCCGCCGTGACCGGGATCGACCACGATCAGCGGCCGCGCGTCGGCGTCGGCTGCCGGCGGCGGGCTGACACTGGTCTTGCTGCCGGTGCGCAGGCTGCGGTCCTGCATGGTGATGCCGCGCAGGAAGCTCTCGCGGTCGGTGGCGGCGAGATCGACGACCAACCGCGCCGGCTGGTCGTCGACAGCAGCCAGGGTGAACGCCTTGTCCACGCGCACCGGCCCCTTGGTATCGAGCACGATGCGCGAGCCGCCCTGCATGATCAGCCCGAAGCGGAACGCCTTGACCAGGCCGCGACCGTGCTCGCCGGCTTGCGGCGGCAGTTTGAAGGTCACCTGCGGCAGATCGATCACCACCCGGTACGGGTCGGCCAGCGTGAAGGTCGCCACATCGATTTTCTGACTCAGATCCACGACAAAACGCGTCTGCTTGTCATCGCCGCCCACCCGCACGTCGGTGGCGACCGGAAACGACGTCAATTCGGCGGCGGGCGCGAGCTTGTGCGCCGTCACGCCCGACTCGGCCGCCATGGCGGCCAAGCCGGCGAACAAACTCACGCCCAATACCAATGAGATCGCGCGGCCAGTCACGAATCCGGACCCTTTGCGCCCCTTTTTACTCCATTAGGGGGTGTTTCGGTTAACGGAACTTGAGCGAAAGCGACGTTCTGCGCGCGGGTGTGGCTCGCCTGCACAAGCTCCCTTGCCATCAAGGGTTTTGGACCGTATGTAGGGGTCTGCTGACGGTTAAAGTTCCGGTTGTGCCGCGTTCGGGCCCCGGCCCGCCAGTCCAGGATCGCCCCCTCGAGGAAGCCGGGCGAACGGACGGCGAAGCGAGCCGAAACCCTTGTGAAGGACTTCCGGATCAGCGCGCGGCCACACGGGCCGTTCGCATTCAGACGGTCAGCGACGAGAAACCTCGGCGGCGCCCCATGGGCGCGGCTGCAGCGCTACGGGTCGTAAGTTTCATGCTGCCAAGTTCGCAGCAAAGGCAATTCGAGGCCCCCCGCTTTCGCGAGACAATCGTGAGTGCGCGGCTTGCTATGGGCCCCGCCAAGCTTTCGCGTGAAAACGCGCCCCTTTCCCTCAATACTTCCCTTAACACCAAAATGGCCGACCGCCCCTCGCGTCGCCTTGCGCCGTCAACAGTGCGCGAGAACGCGGGAGCGTCCGCCTCAGTGAGAATTTCCAATGGCCGACAAAATGCTCATCGACGCGACCCATCCGGAGGAGACCCGGGTCGTGGTGCTCCGCGGCAACCGCGTCGAGGAATTCGACTTCGAGTCCGCTAACCGCAAGCAGCTACGCGGTAACATCTATCTCGCCAAGGTCACGCGCGTCGAACCGTCGCTGCAGGCGGCGTTCGTCGATTACGGCGGCAACCGCCACGGCTTCCTGGCCTTCTCCGAAATCCATCCCGACTACTATCAAATTCCGGTCGCCGACCGGCAGGCGCTGCTCGCCGAGGAAGAGCGCGATCACCGCGCCGCCGATGCCGACGCCGATCACCGCGCGAACCGGCGGGGCGGGCGCAACCGCAACCACCACCGTGGCGCCGAGCGCCCGCGCGACGCGGTCCGCAGCGAGCCGCTGCCCGGTGACGAGCAGCCGCACGTCGAAGCGTCTCCGGGCGAAGCCGCTCTAGGCGGCCTGCCGCCCGAGCAGCCGCCGGAGACCGAGTTGCCGGCGTCAACGGCGGCCCCCGCCGATCTCGAAGCGCAAGCAGAGGCTCAGGACGAAGCGCGCGAGGCTTACGAAAGTCCGCTGGGCGATATCGAGCCCGCTGCGGTGCCGGCCGTCGAAGCCGCCGAGACCCCGGCGGTCGAAGCTCCAGTCTATTCCGTAGCGATACCAGAAACCACCGAAGATCATCCGGAAGGCGGCGAAGACCACGGCGAGACCGGCGATCACCTCGCCATTCCCGCTGAGACCGAGCCATCCGACGAACCGGGCGCACGCAGCGATCACAACAACGGCGAAGAGCACCACGAAGACGAACAGGTCGAATCCGTCGGCGGCGCCGACGCCATGGAGGAAGTGCAGGAGCGCATGCCGCGCTTCCGCCGCCAGTACAAGATTCAAGAGGTGATCAAGCGCCGCCAGGTCATGCTGGTGCAGGTGGTCAAGGAAGAACGCGGCACCAAAGGCGCGGCGCTTACAACCTACCTCTCCCTCGCCGGCCGTTATTCGGTGCTGATGCCGAATACCGCGCGCGGCGGCGGCATTTCCCGCAAGATCACCTCGGGCGAGGATCGCAGCCGGCTTAAGGAAATCGCCCAGGAGCTGGAAGTGCCGCAGGGCATGGGCGTGATCCTGCGCACCGCCGGCGCCAGCCGCACTAAGACCGAAGTCAAACGCGATTTCGAGTATCTGCTCCGTCTCTGGGAGACGGTGCGCGACCTGACGCTGAAATCGATGGCGCCGAAACTGGTCTACGAGGAAGGCTCGCTGACCAAGCGATCGATCCGCGACCTCTACACCAAGGACATCGACGAAATCATTGTCTCCGGCGAGGAAGGCTACAAGGAAGCGCGCGAGTTCATGCGCATGCTGATGCCGAGCCACGCCAAGCACGTGAAGCTCTACAAGGACAATCAGCCGCTGTTCACGCGCTACGGCATCGAGAGCCAGCTCGACGCCATGTTCTCGCCCACGGTGCAGCTGCGCTCCGGCGGCTATATCGTGATCAACCAGGCGGAAGCGCTGGTCGCCATCGACGTGAACTCGGGGCGAGCCACGCGCGAGCACCATATCGAGGACACCGCGCTCAAGACCAATGGCGAGGCGGCCGAGGAAATCGCCCGCCAGCTGCGCCTGCGCGATCTCGCCGGGCTGATCGTCATCGACTTTATCGACATGGACGAAGGCCGCAACAACCGCACCGTAGAGCGGCGGCTGAAGGACGCGCTCAAGCACGATCGCGCCCGCATCCAGGTCGGCCGCATCTCGCATTTCGGTCTGCTCGAAATGTCGCGTCAGCGCATCCGCACCTCGGTGCTGGAAAGTTCGACCGAGAAATGCCCGGTCTGCGGCGGCTCCGGCCACGTGCGCTCGGTATCGTCGGTTGCGCTGCAATTGTTGCGCGCCATCGAAGAGACGCTGATCAAGGGCGCCACGCACAATCTGATCGTACGCACGCGCCCGGAAGTCGCGCTCTATGTGCTCAACCACAAGCGTGCGCATCTGCGCGACCTGGAAGAGCGCTTCCGCATCACCATCACGATTTCGGCCGATGCAACGGTGAACGCGCAGGTGCCCTACGTCGTCGATCGCGGCGAGCAGGTTCACACGGTGGAAGCCGCCAAGGCGCTGGCGACGGCGGCACAGCCGCCATTGCCCTCGATGGTCGAAGCCGACGAGGACGTGCTCGATGCCGCGGCCGAGGCCGACGACGAAGAGCAAGCGGAGACCAAAACCGAGAGCGAGAGCTACAGCGGCGAGGTATCCGAGGGGCCTGAATTTGCGGTGGCCGAACGCGGCAGCGAAGCGCCGCGCGACGGTGGCGAGCGCGACGGCCGCCGGCGGCGCCGGCGCGGACGGGGGCGTGGCCGCGGCCGTGGCGGCGAGCCACGCGAGGGCGGGCCACCGCTCACCCGCGAGACGGTGCCCGAGCATGCCGTCGTGCCCGAGGATCACGGAGCCGGCGCGCCCGAAGAGATCGGTCTCGACGAGCAGCAGCCGCGTCAGGGCGGTGCCCCCGAAGATGCCGAAGACGGCGAAGTCCGCCGCCGGCGCCGGCGCGGCCGGCGCGGCGGACGCCGCAACCGGCAGGGCCGCGAGGGTGAAGCACCGTTCCAGGGAAACAATGGCGGCGGAGCGGAACGTGAAATACAGCACGCCGGCGCCGAATTCCCGCCTGTGAGCGACGAGGATGCTTCGGCCATCGCGCCGCCATTCGATGGACCGGTAACGGAACGGCCGATCATCGACCGGCCGTACAGCCAGCCGCCGGATTTTCCGTCCGAGCCGCAGCCGTCCGCGCCACCGCAAGCCGTCGCGCGGGTGCAAGCCGAGCCGGAGCCGCCGCGCCGGCGCTCGACCATCCGCGAACCGGCGCCGATCGCCATTGGCGGCGCACCACCGCCGGCTCCGGTTCCGAGCGCGCCACCGCCGGCCCTGATCGTCTCCTCAACGGCGAGCGAGGAGACCGGCCAACCCAAGCGCGGCTGGTGGGCCAAGCGCCTGCTGGGCGACAAGTAAAGACAGGCACGCGCATGATCCCGAAAAGTGGGAACCGGCTTTCGGGCAAGATCATGCGCAATCTAAAATGAAGTCGGTCTGGGTCGAGCGCGACGCTCAACAGGCGGTCGATCGCTATGGCAAGGCCGGCTTCGACCCCGATCTGGCGCTGCGGATTTATTCGACGCGCCTCCTCGGCCGCGATCGCAATCTGGTCCTGCATGGCGGCGGGAACGCATCGCTGAAGACCACGGCGCGCGACCTTGCCGGCGCCGACGTCGCGGTGCTGCGCGTCAAGGGCTCGGGCTCCGACATGGGCACCATCGAGCCCGCCGGTTTTCCGGCGGTGCGGATCGAACCGCTGCGCGCCTTGCGTACGCGCAAGACGCTGTCCGACGACGCGATGGCGAAGGTGCAGCGCGCTTATTTGATCGATCCGCAGGCCCCCTCGCCTTCGGTCGAGATGTTGCTGCATGCCTTCATGCCGGCGAAATTCGTCGACCACACGCACGCCACGGCGGTGCTCAGCCTGATCGACCAGCCGAACGCGGCCGAACTCACCGCCGAAGTGTTCGGCGGCCGGCTCGGCTTCGTGCCCTATTTGATGCCGGGTTTCGGTCTCGCCAAAAAAGCCGCCGCGGTGTTCGATAAAGACCAAACCGTCGAAGGACTGATTCTCGATAAGCACGGCATCTTCACCTTCGGCGATGACGCGCGCGAGGCATACGAGCGCATGATCGGCTTCGTCACGCGCGCGGAAAACCACCTCAAGAAGAGCCGAAAGGCGGTCTTTGTCAGTGCCAAACTTCCGCAAAGGATTGCGCCCGCGATCGAGGTCGCGCCGATCCTGCGCGGCGCCTGCGCCTTGCGCGACGCTGGCGGCGAAGGCGCCCACCGGCGTCCGATCCTCGACTTTCGCACGAGCGATGCGATCCTGAATTTCGTCAACGGCAAGGACGTCGCGCGTTACGCCCGTGCCGGCGTGATCACGCCCGACCATGTAATCCGCACCAAACCGTGGCCACTTGTCCTGCCAGTACCGGAGGCCGGCAAACTCGACGCCTTCACGAAAGTCGCACAGGCAACGGTAAAGAAATTTGCCGCCGATTACGCCGCCTATTTCAAGCGCAACAAAAAGCGTGCGAAGGGCGCGTCAATGCACGATTCCCTGCCCCGCGTTGCACTGGTGCCGGGTATCGGCCTGTTCGGCATGGGCGCGTCGGCGAAAGACGCCGCGATCGCCGCCGACATTACGGAAACCGCGGTCGAGGGCATCACCGGCGCGGAGACCATCGGCAAATTCAAATCGATTTCCGAAGCCGACATGTTCGACGTCGAATATTGGCCGCTGGAGTTGGCCAAGCTCGGCGGACGTAAAACACTTCCGCTCGCCGGCCAGGTCGTAGTCGTCACCGGCGCCGGCGGCGCCATCGGCGCGGCCACGGCGAAAGCCTTTGCGGCGGCCGGCGCGGAAGTGGCGCTGATCGATCTCGATGCCAAGGCCGCCAAGGAGAAAGCCGCAACAATCGGCGGTGCGGCGCTCGCCCTTCAATGCGACGTGACCGACGCCAAGTCGGTCGCCGCCGCTTTCGACAAAGTCGTCGCCGCGTTCGGCGGCGTCGATATCGCGATCTCCAACGCCGGCGCCGCCTGGCAGGGTCGCATCGGCGAGGTCGACGAAGCGATTTTGCGCCAGAGCTTCGAATTGAATTTCTTCGCCCACCAAAAAATAGCGCAGGCCGCGGTGAAGATCATGCTAGCGCAAGGCACCGGCGGCTGCCTCTTGTTCAACGTATCGAAACAGGCGGTGAACCCGGGCGCCAATTTCGGGCCCTACGGCCTGCCCAAGGCGGCGACTTTGTTCCTGGTGCGGCAATACGCGCTCGACTATGGTTCAGCCGGCATCCGCGCCAATGCGGTCAATGCCGACCGCATCCGCTCCGGCCTGCTCACCGACACCTTCATCAATCAGCGCGCCAAGGCGCGGGGATTAAGCGAGAAAGATTATATGACCGGCAATCTGCTCGGCCGCGAGGTCACCGCCGAGGACGTGGCGCAGGCCTTTCTGGCCCAGGCGCTGGCGCTCAAGACCACCGCCGACGTCACCACTGTCGACGGCGGGAATATTGCGGCAGCGCTGCGATAAAATGCTATCGTAATTCCGTATCGAGACCCGTCAAAGGAGCTATGACCATGTTGCGCACCATAGCCGTCATCGGCCTACTGCCTCTCCTCTTGCTGGCGAGCCCGGCCTCAGCCGCTCCCACCAAGGCGCAGAAGATGGAAACCTGCAAATTCGGCGCCGAGGACCAGAAGCTCGAAGGCGCCAAGCGCAACGCGTTCATCAAGAAGTGTATGGCGCAAGGTAATTTCGAGCCGCCGGGACGCAAAGTCGCCAAGAAGCCGGCACTGAAAAAACCGAAGAAGCCAGCCGCCATGGCCCCCCCGCCAGATTCCACCACCGCGCCCCCGCCGCCGAAGCAGTAGGTCAGAGACGCGCGACCGCCGCGTGAGCCGCCCACCGGCGGCCGCGAAAGGGAATCGATATGCCGGAAGCCGACAAAGCGGGCGAACGCTACCAGACCGACAGGCCGCAGGCGGCGCCGGGCTTTTTCCTGAAAGGCTCGCACCAACTCGATTGGGGCATGACAAACCGCCTCGCCCGTGTGTTCAGTCCGGCGTCGAGGCGCACGGTGATGCTTGCCGTCGACCACGGCTATTTCCAGGGGCCGACCTCGGGCCTCGAGCGCATCGATCTGTCGATCGTACCGCTGTTGCCGCAATGCGACGCACTGTTCTGCACCCGCGGCATCCTGCGGTCGGTGATCCCGGCGGATTCGCAGAAACCGATCGTGCTGCGCGCCAGCGGTGGGCCCTCGATCCTGCGCGAGGAATTGTCCGATGAACAGATCGCGATGGACATGGGCGACGCGGTGCGGCTCAACGCCGCCGGCGTCGGCATCCAGGTGTTCATCGGCGGCGAGCACGAGACGCGCTCAGTGCACAACATGACCCGGCTGGTGGATGCCGGGCTACGCTGCGGCATGCCGGTGATGGGCGTCACCGCGGTCGGCAAAAACATGGTGCGCGACGCGCAATATTTCCGCCTCGCCTGCCGCATCATCGCGGAACTCGGCGCGCAATACGTCAAGACCTATTACGTCGACGACGGCTTTGAGACTGTCACCGCCTCCTGCCCGGTGCCGATCGTGATGGCCGGCGGCAAGAAGCTGCCCGAACTCGACGCTTTGACGATGGCCTACAATGCCGTGCAGCAGGGCGCCGCCGGCGTCGACATGGGCCGCAACATTTTCCAGTCGGAGGCGCCGAAGGCGATGATCGCGGCGGTCAACGCGGTGGTGCACAAGAACACCAAGCCGGCCGAGGCGCTCGACCTCTACAGGTCGCTCAAAGCCAAAGGCTAAGGAACGTTACGGACTTGACGCCGCTGGCTCCGCTTGTGACACCGCCGGCGCGGGCTCAAGATCGTACCGGGGCAACGGAGTACTGGGGTAGTTATGTTCAAAGTGTTATTGGCGGCGGCGTGCCTAGTGCTGTTTGCCGCAATCACGCAGGCCGGCGGCCTCGACGATCTCAAGGCGGCAAATTCCGCCGCGCAACAGGGCAACATCGACGAATCCATCCGCCTGTTCACCGAGGCGCTCGGATCAAATGACCTTGCACCGGACGATCAATTCGCCGCGCGCAAGGGCCGCGGCAGCGCATACACCTCCAAAAGCCTGATCGCCGACGCCTTCGAGCGGCTCGACCAGGCGCGCGGCTTTCGCGACAACGCCATCGCCGATTTCACCGCGGCGCTCGCCATCAAGACCGATGACGCAGCCCTCTATGTCGCGCGTGGGCAAGCCTACGACCTGAATGGCCAATACGATCCCGCAATCGCCGACTTCGACGCCGCGCTCAAGCTCGCCAAGTCGCCGGTGACGCTGGCCCAGCGCGCCAGCAGCGAACTCGCCAAGGGCGACTATGATCGCGCGGTCGCCGGCCTCACCGACGCGCTCGACCTTGTCGCCAAAGACCCCAAGGACGCCCGTATCGAAGCCGTGGATCTCTACAGCGAACGCAGCTACGCGCAATTCATCGCCGGACGCTATGCCGCGGCCGCAGGCGATTTCGACAAGGCGCTGACGCTCGGCGCGGCGACGCGCAGCGGCGACGTGTTGTGGATGCCATATCAGGCGGCATGGCTGCATATCGCGCGCGCCCGCGCCGGCGAAAACGACGCCGATGAGCTCGCGCGCAATGCCGGTAAGATCAACGTCAAGCAATGGCCCGGCACGCTGGTCGCGTATTTTCTCGGCCAGGCCAAGCTCGATGAACTGACGCCGCCTTCGAGCCACGACTCCATGGGACATGCGCGCGAATGCGGTGTGGCGTTCTTTGCCGGCGAGCAGGCCTTGGCTAATAAAGACAACGCGGCGGCGACGCAGCAACTCACGCGCGCGCGCGCGGCGTGCAACATCCACACCGTCTACTATCTTGCCGCCGGCGTTGAACTGAAGCGCCTGCAAAAATAACGCCCGGCGCCTTCAAGCGGCCCGCGCCGCGGGCCGCTCCAGCGGCGTCACCTCGAACGTCCGCAAGGTTCCGCGCCGCAGCACGTCGATGACGAGCTTGCGTCCGATCCGCTCGCTGTTGAGCAGCCGGATCAAGTCGTCGACGCCGGTAACCGCCTCGCCGTCCGTCCGCACAATGGTGTCGAGCGTCATCAATCCGGCGAGCGCCGCCGGTCCGTTCAGCACGAGCGCGGTAATCATGGCGCCGGCGGCGTTGTCGATACCGGCGTTGCGCGCATGCCGGCGCGGTACCGCCGCGGTTTGACCCGACACGCCGATAAATCCACGCCGCACGCGGCCGTGCTTGATCAATTCACTGAGCACGAATTGCGCGGTATTGCTGGCGACGGCGAAACAAATGCCCTGGGCGCCCACGATGACCGCGGTGTTGATGCCGATGACCTCGCCGCGCGACGACACCAGCGGCCCGCCGGAATTGCCGGGATTGAGCGCGGCGTCGGTCTGGATCACGTCCTCGATCAGCCGCCCGTTGCGCGAGCGCAACGAGCGTCCGAGCGCCGAGATCACGCCGGCGGTCACAGTCAACTCGAACCCAAGCGGATTGCCGATGGCGATCACCAGCTGGCCGCGCCTGAGCGCCTTGGAATCGCCGAGCGCGGCGTGCGGCAGATCGCGCGCCGAGTCCGCCCGCAATAACGCCAGATCGGTGTCGGGGTCCTCGCCGAGCTGCCGCGCCTCCATGACACGCCCTTCTGCGTCGGCGAGCCGGACTTCTTTGGCGCCCTGCACCACGTGGCAGTTGGTCAGCACCAGGCCGTCCGGAGCGATCACCACGCCGGAGCCGACCCCGCCGGAGCGGCCTTGCGGCCCGCGCGTCTCCACGCGCACCACCGCCGGGCCGACCTGGTCGGCCACGGTGATCACCGCGTTGGAATAGGCGTCGAGCGCCTCGGCGTCCGGCGAAGGCGCTGCCGTTGCGCCGATGTCCTCGACATCGGTCGGCGAAGTAAAATCGAGCATGTCTGGCTCTGGGGATGTGTCGATGCGTCCGTAGATGTAGGATGGCCCGGCAAAAATGGAAGATGCCGGTCAAAAGGGCCGCCAATGACCGCCCATCACATCAAGCTGCAAAGCTCCGTCGGCGATTTCAGCCCGGAATTCGTCGAACGCCTGCCCGCATTGGAAAAGGCGATGCGCGACCATGGGCTCGACCCGTCAGCGTTTGTCATCGCCAGGAACATGGCACAGAGCACATTTTTGCCGATTGCGTTCCGGCCGGACGGCAACCTGCTCGAATACACGGTATTCGTCAAAGATCGCTCCTTTACGGTCACACAGGCGAACGATATGCGCTTCCTTGAGTATTTTTATGAGCTCTGCGTGCCGCCGGAGCATAAGACCGACCCACATTCGACGCTGCATACGACCGAACAAAAATTAGAACTCGCTGTTCGGCCACGCCGCGCGCTGGCTCAACAAACCGATTTAGCAATGCAAACTCTGCCTCCCCTTGAACTCGCCGGACGGCTCGCGCTTGCGGTTGGGCTCGCCGTATTCATGGGGCTCGCCTTCGAGGAGGTCTACAAGACCGAGGAGCGGTCGACCCCGGGCGGCATCCGAACGTTTCCGATGCTCGCCATGTGCGGGGCGACCCTTTATCTGATCGAGCCGGCGCACGCGGTCGCCTTCGTCGCCGGGCTGGTGGGCCTGGCGGTCTGGCTGCACGCCTACTTGCGCAACGCCCCGCAATCGCGCGAGGCGCCGACGTTCATGACTCCGGCGTCGAACCTGCTCGCCTATGTGATGGGGGCGATCGCGCTGATCGAGCCGCCTTGGGTGGCGGTCGCCCTCGCCGTCACGGCGGTGCTGTTGCTCGGCGCGCGCGAACGCCTGCACCGCCTCATCCACCTCGTGCCGCGCGACGAGTTGTTGACTCTCGGCATGTTCCTGATCCTGGTCGGCATTATCCTACCGCTGGTGCCGCACCAGCAGGTGAGCAGCCTGACGCCGCTGACGCCCTACGGGATTTGGCTGGCGGTGGTGACGGTCTGCACGCTGTCTTATCTGAGCTATCTGCTGCAGCGCTATGCGCCAATCAAGGACGCCGCGCTGCTGCCGGCCATTCTCGGCGGGGTCTATTCCTCCACCGCCACCACCGTCGTGCTGGCCAAGCGCCTGCGCGAGGCCAAGCACGTGCCCGCGGATATCTCGGCCGGCATCGTTGCGGCCACCGCGATCATGTACATCCGGCTCGGCATCGTCGTTGCCGTATTCGACGTGAAATTCGCGCTGACGCTGGCGCCCGGCTTGGCGGCCTTGAGCGCCAGCGGCGCGGTACTGGCGATATACGAATGGCGCCGGCCGCGGGCGCGCAACGCCAAGACAAATCTGGCCGTTGTGCCGAAGAACCCGCTGCAAATTCCGACCGCGCTCATCTTCGCCGTGCTCATCGTGGTCATCTCGATCATCTCGGCCTGGGTCAAAGGCGCGTTCGGAGAAAGCGGCATTCTCGTGCTGTCGGCGGTGGTGGGCTTAACCGACATCGATCCCTTCGTGCTCAATATCGCGCAAGGCGGCATCGGCGGCATGTCGATTGCGAGCTTGTGTGCGGCCGTGCTGATCGCGGCCTCATCGAACAACCTGGCCAAGGCCGCCTATGCCATCGGCTTCGGCGGCGCCGCCGCGCGCCGGTCTGCCGCCATGCTGCTGGTACTGTCTATGTTGGGGCTCGCCGCCGCCGCGATCTACTTCTTCTACGTCTAGGCCGCAGCGCGACACGCACAGCCATGCGCGGCGAGCGTCTGGCCAGCAGCCTCGCGCCGGACGCTCCCTACACGCGTTAGTGTTTCACCACCCCGGGCTGCTGTCGCGCGATCATGTGCTCCGCAATGAGTTGCGCCGAAAAGCGGCTGATCGTGTCCGGATCGGTGATGATCGACTGGGTGTTGTTCTGCGCCTTGTAACCTGTGCCGCCCGCCTTGCCGGGCGTGACAAACTGGCCTTCGCCCGCGACCGACCAGTTGGTCGAGCCCTCGCCGGCGATCCTGCCGTCGGCGACAAAGCCTTTGGTATGGCTGATTTGGTGCGTGGCGGATTGACCGATAACGACGTGGGTATTGAATCCGGACATATCCTTGGATTCAAACTCCTCGATCAAAGCCTTTTCGTGAGGACCGGACGCCTGACTCTTGTCCAGGGTGACCATCATGGTGATGGTCGTGTCCTGGGAAATCTTGATCAGGATATCGTTGAGCTCGGAATCGTCGTAGCCGAACATGTTTAGATAGAGCGAAACGCTGACACGCGACAGAACGTGCTTGAGAATCCCGTGCACGTCGTCGCGGCCGACGTAGAACAGTGGAAGTCTTTGCTCGCGGTCGTCGAGTAGGTTTTTTCCTGGGTGTATTGCTGCAGATCGTTTAGATCGAACCGCTGCAGGCTTTCCGACGGGATGTCGATGACGTTGGTGGCGGTCGAATTTGCGGACGCCGTGATGACGGTATCGACGCTCGTGGTCGTCACTTTGGCAACGCCGACTTTGGCCGGTTTTGGCGACTTCTTCGCGGTGGATTTGGCCATGGCAATGCTCCCCGATGAAGGAACGCCAAGGCTATTCGCCGGCTGGCACGGTTTCAATCTATGATTGAAAAATTGATGCCGCCTTTATTTTCAATCGCTCTGCAAAATGACGTTCTTCACCATCGGATAGATCTGGTTCTGCCAGGTGCGGCCCGAGAACACGCCGTAGTGTCCGACGCCGGCCTGCATGTGGTGGCGCTTGCGGTAAGGCCGCAGCGACGTGCACAGATCGTGCGCGGCCAGCGTCTGGCCGACCGCGCAGATGTCGTCCTTCTCGCCTTCCACCGTGAACAGCATGGTGCGCCGGATCGCCTTCGGCTCCACTCTGCCGCCTTCGTAAGTGAGCGCGCCGAGCGGCAGCGTGTGCTCCTGAAACACCAGCCGCACCGTCTCCAGATAAAACTCGGCGGTAAGATCGAGTACGGCGAAATACTCGTCGTAGAACGCCTTGGTCTGCGCGGCCTTCGTCTCGTCTCCTTTGGCGATGTGCTCGTACAATTCGCGATGCGCCTTCAGATGTCGGTCGATATTCATGCTCATGAAGGCGGCGAGTTGGACGAAGCCGGGATAAACTTTGCGCCCGCCTCCGCCATAACGGTAGGGCACGGATGCGATCAGGTTCTTCTCGAACCACTCGATCGGCTTGCTCTTGGCAAGTTCGTTGACCTTGGTCGGGTTGACGCGGGTGTCGATCGGGCCGGCCATCAGCGTCATCGAGCGCGGCTGCGCCGGACTGTCGCCCTGCGCCATCACCGCCGCCGCCACCAGTGCGGCCACGCAGGGCTGGCAAACCGCGACCAGATGCGCGCCAGGTCCGATCTTTTCCATGAAGCGGATCACGTGGCCGATATATTCGTTGAAGCCGAAACGGCCGTCGGCCGTGGCGACGTCGCGCGCATTATGCCAATCGGTGATGTAGACATCGTGCTCGGCCAGCATGGTGCGCACAGTGGCACGCAACAACGTGGCAAAATGACCGGACAGCGGCGCGATCAGCAGCACGCGCGGCTGAGCCTGTTCGATGTCCTTCTTGAAATGCAGCAGCGTGCCGAACGGCGTCACATCGGCGGCTTCCTCGGTCACCGCGACCTCGCGGTTGCCGACCGTGACGCTGTCGATGCCGTAAGGCGGCCGCGCATGGGTCAAGCCGGCGCGCGCGATCAACTCGTATGCCGCGGTGAGATTGCTGAGCGGCGAAGGCCGCAGCGAACCATTGAGCCTGGCGCCCACCGAACTCGCAACCATGTTGGCCAAGGCCCGCACCGGCACCATGAAGTCGGAATGCGCCTGATACGCCTGATAGAACATCCATTCCCCGGCGGCCCCGGCGGACCGCAGAGCGAAGCTAGTGCATTTTATGTTGCAGTGCGAGATATAAATCTCAGTCGGACCGCCTGGGGACAAGCGTCCAGCCATGCCTTTTTGCGGTACGGGAAGGTATTGAACGGGCAGAACTTTCGTCTAAGCTCCCAGTTGCCGGGCCATGTGAACTAGGGACGATTGCGCCCAATGGCCAAGGCTACCCTCACCATCGCCAGCAAGAACTACGGCTCCTGGTCGCTGCGCGGCTGGCTGCTGTGCAAGATGGCGGGGCTCGACTTCGACGAGCAGGCGGTCGCCAGCGACGATCCTTCCACGCGCGCCGAATTGCTCTTGCTGTCGCCCTCGTTCCTGGTGCCCTGCCTCACCCATGACGGCACCAAGGTCTGGGACACGCTGGCGATCGGCGAATATCTCAACGAGATTTTGCCCGAGGCCGGCCTGCTGCCAAAGGATCGTGCGGCGCGCGCGCACTGCCGCTCGATCTGCGGCGAGATGCATTCAGGCTTTTCCAACATGCGCTCGGCGCTGCCGATGAATTTGAAGGCGCATCACCCCGGCTTCAAGGTGTGGGCCGGCGCGCAGGCCGACATCGACCGCATCGTCTTCATCTGGCGCGAATGCCTCGACAACCATGGCGGCATGTTCCTGTTCGGCGACCAGCCGTGCATGGCCGACGCCATGTTCGCGCCCGTGGTGACGCGTTTCCTCACCTACGACGTCAAGCTCGAGTCCGATTGCGCCGGCTATTGCAAAGCGGTGATGGCGCTGCCGCAGATGCAGGAATGGATCGAAGGCGCCAAGGCCGAGCCGGACGAGGTGGTCGAGCTCGACGTGGAGTTCTAGCGAGGCGCTTTGTCTAACCAGGCGCCGATCCTCGCCACCGCCTCGCGCATGTCGGCCGCAGAACCCGCGTAGCAGAAACGCAAATAATTGTGCCCGTTCACCGGGTCGAAATCGATGCCGGGCGTCGCCGCTACATGCGCCTCGTTGAGCATGCGCTTGGCAAAATCCAGACTGTCGCCGGAAAATTTCGAAATGTCGGCGTAGAGATAGAACGCGCCATCGACCGGTAAGAATTTGTCGAGCCCAGCTTTCGGCAGCCCTTCCGTGAGAATGCGGCGGTTCTCCTCGTAGCCGCACTTGACCGCTTCCATTTCGGCACGGCCATCGAACGCGGCTTCCGCTGCCACCTGCGCCAGCGTCGGCACCGAAATCGCGAGATTACCCTGCAGCCGCTCGACCGCGCGCACGAGTGTGTCCGGCACCACCATCCAGCCGACGCGCCAGCCGGTCATGCAGAAATATTTCGAGAACGAATTGATCACCAGCGCGCGCTCCGACAGCTTCGCCGCTGTCTCGGCGGCGAAGGCATAGTCGAGCCCATGATAAATCTCGTCGGAGATGACGCGGATGCCTTCGGCTTCCGCGGCCGCGATCAAGTGTGCGAGGGCGCCAGCGTCCATCATGGTGCCGGTTGGATTGGCCGGGCTCGCGACCATCAAGCCGGCAAGCGGCTTCTTCCGATGCTCGGCGATCAGCGCCTTGGCCGACAGCGCCCAGCGCGTCTCGGCCGAGGTCTCGATCAGCACCGGCTCGCAGCCGAGCGCACTGAGGATGTGCCGGTATGGCGGATAGCCGGGATTGGCCAAGCGCCACCCGGTCGCCCGGCTCGAACAGCGCCAGGAACGCCAGCACGAAACCGCCAGAAGAACCGGTGGTGACCACCACGCGCGCCGGGTCGAGCGCGAGGCCGTAGGTGTCGCCGTAATGGCGGGCGATTCGCGCCCGCAGGCTGGGGATGCCGAGCGTCTCGGTATAGCCGATGCGGCCGTGGGCCAACGCCGCCTGCGCCGCTTGCCGCGCCGTCGCCGGCGCGGGCGCCGCCGGCTGGCCCACCTCCATATGCAGAATGTGGGCACCCTTGGCCTCCAGAGCCGCCGCCGCGGCCATCACGTCCATGACGATGAACGGCGGCACATTGCTGCGTTTGGAAGGCGTTGGCAGGCGTTTTGCCACCTCATGCATCGCTAATCGCTCCGTGCGGCACGGGTCCCGCCCCGCTGTTGCCCTATTTGCCGGGTTGCTTGGCGGCTTGCGTTTTCCATGACTCAGACGTGATCGCAAGCTGCGTTGACCGCCCCAGGGCGCGTCACTAGGTTCACGCGATCCGGTAGCACATCGATCGGCATGAGCGAGAACAGGACACCTATCAGGGCATGGCGCATGGCGCCAGCAGGGCGCGCTCTCGCGATTGCAACGGCTATCGCGGTCGCCGCCACCGGCCCGACCTTCGAGCCCGCGCGGGCGCAGGAGCGGGTGACGTCCGGCCTGCCGATCATCCGCGACACCGAAATCGAGAATTTGCTGCGCGATTACGCGACGCCGATCCTGAAGGCGGCCGGCCTCGCCCAGCAGAACGTCCGCGTGGTTATCCTCAACGATTCCACATTCAACGCCTTCGTCATGGACGGCCACCACATTTTCATCAATTCCGGCGCGCTGTTCGAAGCCAAGACGCCGAACGAGATCATCGGTGTGTTCGCGCACGAGACCGGCCACCTTGCCGGCGGCCATCTGATGAAGCTGCGCGAGAAGCTCGCCCAGGCGCAGACCGCGTCGATCGTCGCATTGCTGGCTGGCGTCGGCGCCGCGGTCGCCGGCGCGCGCTCGGGCGGCGGCGGCGGCAATATCGGCGCCGCCGCGATCATGGCGCCGCAATCGGCGATCCAGCGCACGCTGCTCGCCTACGTCCGCACCCAGGAAGATCAAGCCGACCATGCCGGCGTGAAATTCCTCACCGCCACCCACCAATCGGCCAGAGGCATGCTCGAATTGTTCAAGCGCCTGAGCAACGAAATGTTGTTTGGTTTGAGCCGAGCCGATCCCTATTTGCAAACGCACCCATTGCCGCCCGAGCGCGTCGCCGCACTTGAGGTCTTGGCTAAATCGAGCCCTTATTGGAACGTCAAAGACTCGCCCGAACTGCAGCTGCGCCACGATATGATGCGCGCGAAATTGTCCGGCTTCCTGGACCGGCCCGACACGGTCTATCGCCGCTATCCGCTCAGCGATCACAGCCTGCCGGCGCGCTATGCCCGCGCCATCTCGACCTATCGCTATGGCAATGGGCGCGACGCCATCGCGCAGATCGACGGATTGATCCAGACCCAGCCGAACAATCCGTATTTCTATGAGCTCAAGGGCCAGGCGCTGCTGGAGAGCGGTCACCCGGCGGAGGCGATTGCGCCGCTGCGCCACGCGGTGTCGCTGGCGCACAGTGCGCCACTGATCGACATCATGCTCGGCCAGGCGCTGATCGCCACCGATAACACCAAGAACGCCGAAGAGGCTGTTCCCCTTCTGCGCACGGCGCTCAGCCGCGAACCGGAATCGCCCGACGCCTACACTCAGCTCGCCATGGCCTATGGCCGCAAGGGCGACCTCGCCCAGGCCGACCTCGCCGCCGCGCAGGCCGCCTTCACGCGCGGCGACGTCAGGACCGCGCGGCAACTCGCATCGCGCGCCAAGACCCGCCTGCCCATCGGCTCGCCCGCCTGGGTGCGCGCCGACGATATCGTCAGCGTCAAGGCCCCGGCCGCCCCGATCAGATGACCACAGCAAGGACAAAACCGATGACATCGAGCCTGCGCATTATCGCCGCCGCCTGCGCCGCGTTGCTGGCTGTCGCTGCGCCACAAGCCGTGCGCGCGCAGAATTTTTCGCCTGCGCAGCGCTCCGACATCGAGCGCGTGGTGCACGACTATCTGCTCGCGCATCCGGAAGTACTGCAGGAAGCGATGAGCGAATTGGAGAAGCGTCAGACCGCCGCACAGGCCGAGAAATATAAAGTCGCGGTCAAGGAGCACGCGCAGAAGCTGTTTTCCTCGCCCAACCAGGTCACGCTCGGCAATCCGAACGGCAATGTCACCTTCGTCGAATTCTTCGATTACAATTGCGGCTACTGCAAGCGCGCCATGGACGACATGCTCACGCTCCTGAAGGACGATCCCAAGCTCAAGGTCGTGCTCAAGGAATTCCCGGTGCTCGGGCCCGGATCGCTCGAAGCCGCGCGCGTCGCCGTCGCCGTGCGCATGCAGGATCCGAAGAAATATCTCGAATTCCACACCAAGCTCTTGGGCGGCCGCGGTGCCGCCGACGAGGCGCACGCGCTTGCGGTCGCTAAGGAAATCGGCATGAACATGGCCCAAATCCAAAAGGACGCGAAGAGCCCGGAAGTGAAGGCCACACTCGACGAGGATTTCAAGCTCGCCGAGGCGCTCGGCCTCAACGGCACGCCGAGCTACGTGATCGGCGCCGATGTGGTGGTGGGCGCCATCGGCCTTCCCGGGTTGCAGGAAAAGATCAATACGGCGCGCTGCGGCAAGCCGACCTGCTGACGGCGGCTTAGCGCCTGCCTATCTCGTCGCTTTGACCGGTAAAAAGGCCGTCGGCTCGCCCGGCGGCCATTTTTACGCCACTATGCGGCGGGGAACCCACCTTCGCCCGAGCTGGTTGTTGCGCGCATGTATACGCTCGGCATGGAAGAAGAATATTTCGTGTTCGACGCCAAGACGCGCCGGGCCGTGCGTCGCATCGACAAAAAATTCTTGACCCTCGCCCGCGAGCGACTCGGCGATCGCGTTATGACCGAGATGCTGCAATCGCAAATCGAGGTGGCGACGCCGCCCTGCCACAGCATGAGGGAGGCGCGCGAGCATCTCGTGCACTATCGCCGCACGCTTGGCGACGCCGCGACCGAACGTCAGCTCGGTCTTGCCGCCATGGGCACCTTCCCGCTCGCCTTCTGGCCCGAGCAGATCGTCACGCCGAAGGCGCGCTACGGCGCGATCATGGACGACCTGCAGATGATCGGATACCGCAACATGTTATGCGGCATGCACGTGCATGTGCAGGTGCCGGACGTCGACCGGCGCATCAATCTGATCATGCGGCTGACGCCCTATCTGCCGCTGTTGCTCGCGCTCTCCACATCCTCGCCGTTCTGGCAGGGCCATCTCACCGGCCTGGTCGGCTACCGGCTCGCGGCCTATGACGAGCTGCCACGCACCGGCCTGCCCGAACTATTCCGCACCAACGACGACTACAACGAATTCGTCGCCGCGCTCACCTGGGCGAAGATCATCCCGGACGCGAGTTACATCTGGTGGGCGCTGCGGCCGTCGCTGGGAAACCCGACCGTCGAATTGCGCGTCGCCGACAGTTGCACCCGGCTTGACGATGCCGTCGCGATCGCCGCCTTGTTTCGCTGCCTGGTGCGCGCGCTCGACCGCGACCACGCGCTCAACGCCGGCTTCGACCGCGTCGGGCGCGCCATCACCGTGGAGAACAAGTGGCACGCCCAGCGCTACGGCATTACCGCCACCTTTGTCGATCCGTTTTCCCGCTCCCCGCTCACGCTCCAGCAATGGCTCGACCAGGTCTTCGATTTCATCGCCGAAGACATCGCCGCGCTCGGCTGCGCGGCCGACATCCGCCGCCTGCACCGGATCGTCGCCGAGGGCACCAGCGCCGACCACCAGATCGACCTCTATACGAAAGCCAAAGCCGCCGGCCGCAGGCGGTTGACGGCGATCAAGGAGGTGGTCGATTGGGCGGCGCGCGAAACCCAGGCCTTCGGCGGCAAAGACATGTAAAACCGAGCCCGGTGCGGGCTTCCCCTTGCCGCCCGGGCCACCTATAAGGTGCCGAAGTTTCACGCCTATCGACCACGAAAACGCGCGCCAGCCGCCAGGAAGCCATGGCCAAGACGCTCTTCGTCCTCAACGGACCGAATATGAACCTGCTCGGCAGCCGCGAGCCGGAAAAATACGGCCGCACGACCCTCGCGGACGTCGAGAAACTGTGCCGCGCGACCGCCAAACGCTTCGGCCTCGATGTCGTGTTCCGCCAGTCGAACGTCGAGGGCGAACTGGTCAACTGGATCCAGGAGGCGCAGGCCAGGAAGGCCGCCGGCCTCATCATCAATCCGGCCGGCTATACGACGACGTCAATCGCCATTCTCGACGCGCTGCTCACGCTGAAAATGCCGATCGTGGAAATCCACGTCACCAATATCCATCAGCGTGAAACATTCCGGCACAACTCCTATGTCTCGAAGGCAGCGAAAGCCGTGATCTGCGGTTTCGGCGCCGATGGCTACGCACTGGCGATCACCGGGCTAGCCGGCATGGTCGGCGCCAAACCGAAAAAATAGCGCACGATCCCGAAAAGTGGGAACCGGTTTCGGGAAAGATCATGCGTGACGAAAAACATTGACGGAATGCTTTAATGGCAAAAGCGCCGAAGGCCCCCATCGTCGATCGCGATTTGATTCACGAGCTGACCAAGCTCCTGGACGAAACCGGTTTAACCGAAATCGAAATCGAGCAGGACGGCCAGCGCGTACGCGTCGCCCGTAATGCTGCGGCGCCTGCCCCCGTCGCCGCCGCGCCGCGCGCGGCAGCGGCGCCCACGCCGCAGCCGGTGACGGCACCGCTCGATCCCGCAAAACATCCGGGCGTTGTGATCTCGCCCATGGTCGGCACCGCCTATGTCGCGCCGGAGCCAGGCGGCAAGCCGTTCATCGAGATCGGCTCCCAGGTGAAAGTCGGCGACATGCTGCTGGTCGTGGAAGCGATGAAGACCATGAACCAGATTCCGGCGCCGCGCGCCGGCACCGTGATCCAGATTCTGTTTGAGGACGGCCAGCCGGTAGAATTCGGCGAGCCGTTGGTCATCATCGAATGACGGCGCCAATGACCGCGCGTTGGCCGGACCAGTCCTATGTTCGATAAAATCCTCATCGCCAATCGCGGCGAAATCGCCATGCGGGTGATCCGCGCCTGCAAGGAGCTCGGCATTCCGACTGTGGCGGTGCATTCCACCGCCGATGCCGACGCCATGCATGTGCGTTTCGCCGACGAGAGCGTGTGCATCGGCCCGCCGGCAGCCAAGGACAGTTATCTCAACGTGCCGGCGATTCTGGCCGCCTGCGAGATCACCGGCGCCGACGCCGTTCATCCCGGCTACGGTTTCCTGTCGGAGAACGCGCGCTTTGCCGAAATTCTGGCCGAGCACAATGTGCACTTCATCGGCCCCAAAGCCGAGCACATCCGCCTGATGGGCGACAAGATAGAGGCCAAGCGCACCGCCAAGAAGCTCGGTATTCCGGTGGTGCCGGGCTCCGACGGCGGCGTCACATCCGATGTCGAGGCCGGCAAGATCGCAGACCGCATCGGTTATCCGGTGCTGATCAAGGCAGCCGCCGGCGGCGGCGGCCGTGGCATGAAGGTCGCGCGCACGCCGACCGAGCTATCCGTTGCGCTGTCCACCGCGCGCGCGGAAGCCAAGGCCGCCTTCGGCGACGATGCGGTCTATTTGGAAAAATATCTGGAGATGCCGCGCCACATCGAAATCCAGGTGCTGGGCGACGGCAAGGGCAAGGCCATCCACCTCGGCGAGCGCGACTGTTCGCTGCAACGCCGCCATCAGAAAGTGCTGGAGGAAAGCCCCTCACCTGCGCTCAACCGCCAAGCGCGCGATGCCATCGGCGAGACTGTGGCCAAGGCGATGCGCGAGATCCAATATCTCGGTGTTGGCACCGTCGAGTTCCTTTATGAGGGCGGCCAGTTCTATTTCATCGAGATGAACACGCGAATCCAAGTCGAGCATCCGGTAACCGAGATGATCACCGACATCGATCTGATCTTCGAGCAGATCCGCGCCGCCGCCGGCAACGACTTCACGCTCAAGCAGAGCGACATCGAATTCCGCGGCCACGCCATCGAGTGCCGGATCAATGCCGAGAACCCGGTGTCGTTCCGCCCCTCGCCGGGAAAGATCCTACACTACCATGCGCCGGGGGGCCTGGGCGTGCGCATCGATTCGGCGGTGTACCAAGGCTACGCCATCCCGCCCTACTATGACTCGCTGGTCGGCAAGCTGATCGTGCACGGTAAGACCCGCACCGAGGCGCTGATGCGCCTCAAGCGCGCGCTCGACGAGGTGGTGGTGGACGGCATCGAAACAACTCTGCCGCTGTTCCGCGCGCTGCTCACCGAGCCCGATATAATCGACGGCAACTACCACATCCACTGGCTCGAGCAGTTCCTTGCTCGAGGCGGGCTGGTGGAAAGCGAGCCGCTGAGTTCTTAATCTCGTTTCTGCGCAGACGGCCGCGCTGGTCCAAATAGCCGGTGCTTATCGGCTTATCATCTGAAATTATGAACGAATTGCCCGGCACCTTGACTTAACGCAAGGCGTGTATTCGCCATTCTGCTAAACGGACATCAACAAATCTGCGGATGCTGGGACCCTTGATGCGGGGCGATCCAGCCCCTGATCTCCGGTTTCGGTCCTCGCGGGTAAAGAAACGCCCAAGGAGATGACCGATGACAACGCGCAGCGAAAACCACGATTATATAACCGGCAGCGTTGCGGGAATACTGACATTGGTGATCATCGCGGCCGGCCTCGTACTGCTGGCAGCGTGGTTCTACGGCCATTGAACGGCCGATGATGACGGCGCCCGGCCTTGACCCGGGTTGCTGCGAACTTGCAATAAATCTGTCTGTCGGCGCGCGGTCATTCCGTGCGGGTTGACGATTTTTGCCTGCCCGGCCGATCGCCGATCTCAATGCCGCACGCCTGCCGTCAACCGCTCCAGGAGGCGGCACAAATCGGTCGGACTGTAAGGCTTCTTGACGAAGACCGAACGCGGCACGGGAGGCTTCAGCGCGGACGGCGAATAGCGCCCGGAACAATAGACCACCGGCAATTCGGGTCGTTGCGCGCGCGCCTCGCGGGCCAGCGTCGCGCCGTCCATCGGCCCGAGCAGATTGATGTCCGTGAACAGCACGTCCACATCCGCGCCGGATTCGAAATAGCGCAAGGCCTCCTCGCCGGCCGCCACCGCATGGACGGCAAATCCGCCTTCGCTCAAGACCTCGGTAATCAGATTGCTGATGAAGACCTCGTCTTCGACCACAAGCACACTGGTACGACGCGTCGGCATGTCGCATTCCCCCAAAAATTCCGGTCCCCACGACCGATTCTTGTGCTGGCCCAACGCGCAGCAGCGACTTGTGTTCAATCTTTCGCCAATTTGGCCGGGTTATGGTGAGCGGCCGGTTAAATTCCGCCCTCCCCAACCGCCCCGCTGGAGCCTAGAATGAAACTTTACCAGCGAATCCGGTCCGCATGGCCAACCGCGAAAATAGCCTGATCGACATCACGCCGGAGGTGCTGCTCAAGGCCTATGCTTGTGGCATCTTTCCGATGGCGGAAAGCGCGGACGATCCGGCGCTCTATTGGATCGAGCCGGACATGCGCGGCATCATCCCGCTCGAAGGGTTCCATCTGCCGGCGCGCCTGGGGCGCACCGTGCGCACGACGCACTTCACGGTTTGGGTGAACCGCGACTTCGACGCGGTGGTCGACGGCTGCGCCGAGGCTAAGCCCGACCGCGCCCGCACCTGGATCAACAACCGCATCCGCAAGATATATCGCGGTCTGTTCGAGCACGATCATTGCCATTCCGTCGAGGTCTATGATGGCGACACCTTGGTGGGCGGGCTTTACGGCGTCTCGCTCGGCCGCGCCTTCTTCGGCGAAAGCATGTTCCACCGCGCGCGCGACGCATCCAAGATCGCGCTCGTGCATCTGATCGCGCGCTTGCGCGCCGGCGGCTACCGGCTGCTCGACACCCAATACGTCACCGATCACCTCAAATCATTCGGCGCGGTCGAGGTGGCCAAGCGTCGTTATCACCGGCTGCTGGAAGACGCGCTGGTGGGCGAAGCCGATTTCGCCGCCCTTCCCCTCGACCGCCCGGTGAGCGGCGAGCAGGCGCTTGCGCAACTGCGCTAGCGGATGAACCCCGGCTGTTGCGCGCGAGGCAGCGGACGCCGCGGCGGCTGCTTGGGCGGCGGCTGGTCAAGCGGGGCCTCCACCACGTTTGGATTTTTTCCGCCTTTGCAGTCGGTCAACCACACGTCGTAGATCGGATGCTCGACCGCGTGCAGGCCGGGGCTCGCCGCGAACATCCAGCCGGTGAAAATGCGTTTGATCTCCCCCTGTAGCGTCACCTCGTCGACTTCGACAAAGGCATCGGTGTTCGGCGTCTCGGTCGGCGGACGCGAATAGCACACGCGCGGCGTCACTTGCAGCGCGCCGAATTGCACAGTTTCGTTGATGGCGACGTCGAACGAAATGATGCGACCGGTGATCTTGTCGAGGCCGGAGAACACTGCGGTCGGATTGCTGATGCGCTGCGGCGGCGGTTCGACCACGATCTCGTCGCCGGGCTGCGGCGCGGTATCTCCCTGCAGCGGCGCGCCGCGCGGCTGCTTGATGCCGGGCGGCAGCCCGGGCAGCGTCGGCACCGGAGCGGCGGCGCCTTGCGGCGGCGGGGCCGGCGGCGGTGTCGTCGCCTGCGGCGCCGGCGCGGTACCGGGCGGCGGCGCCAGCGGCTGCGATTGGATATTTCCGCCGCCCGGGCGGTTCGCGGGCGGCAGGCTCATGGGCGCCGGCAACGGTTGCGTCGGCGGCTGATCGGAGCGGACGGCGCCGGGCGGGCGTATACTGTCGTCGTCCGGATAATTCCGCGGCGGCGAGTTCGGATAATAGACCGGTGGCGGCGGCGGCGCCGGCGGCATGTTCGGCACATCGGCTGGCGGCCGCGGCGGGGCATCGTTGAAGATCGATTGCGCGAAAACTGGCGTTGCCAGCAGCGCCGCCATGACAAGCCAGCAAGCAGTGAGCGAGGTTCGCGCCATATAGTGCGGGTGTTTCCGTTGGGTGAACGGCGCGGATTCGCCGTCGCCCGCGGCAAAGCCCGGTTAACACGGGGAATACGGCAGCGAAAGGGCGATATACCCGCCCCTTCCGAGCCCGGCTTACGGGCTCCACGCCTTGTAGTCGCCGGTTGCCTTCGGACGGCGGTTGGCGGCCAGCGTCGAACCGGGCGGCCGATAGGCGCCGGCCGTGCCGGTCATGTTGGGCCGGTGCGGCTTCTCCCACTCGTGTGGTTTGTAGTTCTCTTGTGTGGGCGGGGTGTCGACCGTGTGATGCAGCCAGCCATGCCAGGACGGCGGTACCGCCGAGGCTTCGGCATAGCCGTTGAAAATTACCCAACGCCGCTCGAAGCTGAGCATGCGCGGATCGATCTTACCGCCGCGAGTACGGTAATAGCGGTTGCCAAATTCGTCTTCGCCGACCGATTCGCCGTACATCCAGGTCCAGAACTGGGTACCGAAGGTCTGCGAATTCCACCAGGTGAACAGTTTGAGCAGGAAACTTTTCATCGCCGCCGCGCATTGAAAGTCGTTGAATACGAGGCCTTCTGCCACCTCGCCAAGCTCCTGTCCAGGGCGCACTTTTGCTAGACTGCCATGGCCGCCGCTATGGCATGAAAGCTGTCAAATCCCCATGGATTCGATCCGCAACGCGCTGACCGCCATCAAAAGCCTGCTCGTTTGGCTGCCCGACCCGGTGGCCGCAGCCATCATTCTGGCGCTGGCGGTAGTGATAGCCTTTTCGCTTCACAAGATAGTGCGCAAGCTCATCCGCCGGCTGTTGGCGCAGCGTTACCCGTTCGCGTTCTCGATCTTCAGCCAGATGCGCGGCGTCACTCAGCTCGCACTGCTGATTCTGGCCATGGTGATCGCCGTGCCGGTCGCCCCGCTCGATCCGAGCAGTACCGAATGGCTGGCGCGCTTGCTGCTGATCGGGGCGATTGGGCTGATCGGCTGGGCCGCGATCACTGCGCTCAAGATCTCCGCCGATCTTTATCTTCGGCAATTCCGGCTCGACGTCGAGGACAACCTGCTGGCGCGCAAGCACGTGACGCAAGTGCGCGTGCTGCTGCGCACCGCCGAGGGACTGGTGGTGCTGGTCACGCTCGGCGCCGCGCTGATGACCTTCGATCCGGTGCGGCAATATGGCGTGAGCCTGTTCGCCAGCGCCGGCGTCGCCGGCATCGTCGCCGGACTGGCGGCGCGGCCCGTACTGACCAATCTGATCGCTGGCGTGCAATTGGCGATGACGCAGCCGATTCGCATCGACGACGCCGTGGTCGTCGAGAACGAATGGGGCACCATCGAGGAAATCACATCCACTTATGTCGTGGTGCGGCTGTGGGATTGGCGGCGCATGATCGTGCCGCTCTCCTATTTCATCGAAAAGCCGTTCCAGAACTGGACGCGCGAGAATTCCTCGCTGGTCGGCAGCGCCTTCCTGTATGTGGATTATCGCGCGCCGGTCGGCGTCATCCGCGACAAGCTCAGCGAAATTGTCAAAGCCTCGAAGAACTGGGACGGCGGCGCAGTGAACCTGCAGGTCACCGACGCCAAGGAGAGCACCATCGAACTGCGCTGCCTGATGAGTGCGCGCTCGGCGGGGCAGGCCTTCGATCTGCGTTGCGAGGTGCGCGAAAAGCTCGTCGATTTCCTGCAGAAACACCATCCGGAGGCGTTGCCGCGCCAGCGGTCCGAGGTCGCGGTCTCTGACGATGCGAATGGCAAAACGGCGAAAACAAAGGCGGTGCGTCACGCCGCCGCCGGCAGCGCGGCACAGCGCTAGCTCAGTCTATATTGCGGCGCATGTTGCGTTTTCTTCGCTGAGGCGGCTATCCTGCCTAGGAATTCATCAGCGCAGGGCTTGAGTCGCCTGGTTCCGTCTCAGCAGCGCTGAAATTCGAGGATGACAGTGCCGGTGCGAAAGGCGGACCCCAATAAACGGGTCCGCCCTTTTCGTTGGAAAAGAGATCGCCCTGCGGTAGCCGCGGGCGCTTTGCACCACAAAATTGAATTCACAGGCTTGGGTATCGTCCTCGCCCTCCACCAGCGCCCGCGCGTTACGCCTAAGGCACTGACCTCATTTCGAGAATCAGCGACTCCCCGAGGTCGACCAGACGGCTTTTCCCCGCCTTATCCCCGGCCGCACCGGAGGGACTAATTTACTGCGGATAACCGCGAAACCGCGATTTTGCGTCATTTTTCCGTCGCAGCCGCAGGAATTTTGCCCTATCGGCTCGCGCGGATAAAAACGCTTTCCGCCTTCCCCCGATCGCTCAATACTGACGCTGGTTTTAGGCGGGTTATCCCCGGTGTTAGCCGCTTAACCACAAGACTTAGTGTTTGATTCAGATTTGATCACTATCTGTTGTTGACGACGGGTACGAGTCCTCCTAGCTTTGGTGTGTTCGGTGCCAGTTGAGTTTCGGTTCCCTCCGAACCCTCATATCGACGCCAAGTCGCCAGCGCACCCACGCCAGAAATGGTGTTTTGGGAAAGGGAGTTACTGCCCGTCAGAGTCACAAAACCGGGAGTAACCGGTGCTGGAACCATGTATCGGACCTAAGTGTGTGAGTAGCGGGTCGTCAAACAGCGTGCCGAGCAAAACAGACGGACAAGGACAGGTCCGTCAGGGATAATGGGGTGGTCGGCCAGCCGCCCGGCATTGAAGGGGCTAGAGAAAAAAATGCGGATCGAACGGCGCTACACCAAGGATGGACAATCGGCCTACGCAAACATGACCTTCCGTCATGTCGGAAGCGAGATCCGCAACCCGGACGGCTCGGTGGTGTTCAAGCTCGACAATGTCGAAGTCCCCGATTTCTGGTCACAAGTCGCCTCCGATGTGCTGGCGCAGAAATATTTCCGCAAGGCCGGCGTGCCGGCGCGGCTGAAGAAAGTCGAAGAAAATACCGTCCCCTCCTTCCTGTGGCGCTCGGTTGCCGACGAAGAACATCTTCTTCTTCTGCCCGAAAAGGAGCGCTACATCGGCGAACAAAGCTCCAAGCAAGTGTTCGATCGTCTGGCCGGCACCTGGACCTACTGGGGCTGGAAGGGCGGCTACTTCGACAGCGAAGAGGACGCCCAAGCCTTCTTCGACGAGTTGCGTTACATGCTGGCGGCGCAGATCTGCGCGCCCAATTCGCCGCAATGGTTCAACACCGGCCTGCACTGGGCCTACGGCATCGATGGGCCGAGCCAGGGCCACTACTACGTCGACTTCGAAACCGGCAAGCTGACCAAGTCGAAAAGTTCTTACGAGCATCCGCAGCCGCACGCCTGCTTCATCCAGGGCATCAACGACGACCTGGTCAACGAAGGCGGCATCATGGACCTGTGGGTGCGCGAGGCGCGCCTGTTCAAATACGGCTCCGGCACCGGCTCGAATTTCTCGGCGCTGCGCGGCGAAGGCGAGAAGCTGTCGGGCGGCGGCAAGTCGTCCGGCCTGATGAGTTTCCTGAAAATCGGCGACCGCGCCGCGGGTGCGATCAAGTCCGGGGGAACGACACGGCGCGCCGCCAAGATGGTGATCGTCGACGTCGATCACCCCGACATCGAGACCTATATCGACTGGAAGGTGAAGGAAGAGCAGAAGGTCGCGGCGCTGGTCACCGGCTCCAGGATCAACCAGAAGCATCTCAAAGCCGTGCTCAAGGCCTGCGTGAATTGCGAGGGCTCGGGCGACGATTGCTTCATGCCGGAGAAGAACCCCGCGCTCAAACGCGAGATCAAGCTCGCGCGCAAGGCATACGTCCCCGACAACTTCATCAAGCGCGTGATCCAGTTCGCCAAGCAGGGCTACACCGACATCCAGTTTCCGATCTACGACACCGATTGGGATTCGGAGGCCTATCTCACCGTCTCCGGGCAGAACTCGAACAATTCGGTGCGCGTCACCGACGGCTTCCTGAAAGCGGTCGAAGCCGACGCCAAATGGGACTTGACCTTCCGCAAGAACGGCAAGATCGCCAAGACGCTGGACGCCCGCGCGCTGTGGGAGCAAATCGGCTACGCCGCCTGGGCCTCGGCCGATCCGGGCCTGCAGTATCACACCACGGTGAACGACTGGCACACCTGCCCGGCCTCGGGCGAAATCCGCGCCTCCAATCCGTGCTCGGAATACATGTTCCTCGACGACACCGCCTGCAATCTGGCGTCGATGAACCTGCTCACCTTCCGCGACGAGAAGACCAAGGTCTTCAACGTGGAGAACTACGAGCACGCGGTGCGACTATGGACCGTGGTGCTGGAAATTTCGGTGCTGATGGCGCAGTTCCCGTCGAAGCAGATCGCGCAACTCTCCTACGAGTTCCGCACGCTCGGCCTCGGCTATGCCAATATCGGCGGCCTGCTGATGAGCTCCGGCATTCCGTACGACTCGGACGCCGGCCGCGCCATCGGCGGCGCGCTCACCGCCATCATGACCGGCATATCCTACGCGACCTCCGCGGAAATGGCGGCGAGCCGCGGCACCTTCCCCGGCTTCAAGAAAAATCGCGAGCACATGCTGCGGGTCATCCGCAATCACCGCCGCGCCGCCTACAACGAGCGCACCGGCTATGAGAAAGTGGCGACGCCTCCCGTGCCGCTCGACCACGCCGCCATTCTCGACGGCGCGCACCACTACACGGCGCTGGTCGCCCGCGCCAAGAGGGCCTGGGACCTGGCGCTCGAACTCGGCGAAAAACACGGCTACCGCAATGCGCAGGCGACCGTGATCGCGCCCACCGGCACCATCGGCCTGGTGATGGACTGCGACACCACCGGCATCGAGCCCGACTTCGCGCTGGTGAAATTCAAGAAGCTCGCCGGCGGAGGCTACTGGAAGATCATCAACCGCGCGGTGCCCGAAGCCCTGCGCACGCTCGGCTATAGCGAGGCCGAGATCGCCGAGATCGAGGTCTATGCGGTCGGCCACGGCTCGCTGGCGCAGGCGCCGGCGATCAACCACACCACGCTGAAGGCCAAGGGCTTTACCGACGAGGCGATCGCCAAGGTCGACAAGGCGCTGCCGACCGCCTTCGACATCAAGTTCGCCTTCAACAAATGGACGCTGGGCGAAGAGTTCTGCCGCGACAAGCTCGGCATCTCGGCCGAGGACCTGGCGCTGCCGACCTTCGACCTCTTGGCCGCGCTTGGTTTCTCCAAGCGCGAAATCGAGGCCGCCAATATCCACGTCTGCGGCGCCATGACGGTTGAAGGCGCGCCGCATCTCAAGGCCGAGCATTATGCGGTGTTCGACTGCGCCAATCCGTGCGGCCGTACGGGAAAACGCTACCTCTCGGTCGAAAGCCACATCCGCATGATGGCGGCGGCGCAGCCGTTCATCTCGGGCGCCATCTCCAAGACCATCAACATGCCGAACGACGCCACGGTCGAGGACTGCAAGTCGGCTTACCTCCTGTCCTGGAAGCTGGCGCTGAAAGCCAACGCGCTCTACCGCGACGGCAGCAAGCTCTCGCAGCCGCTCAACTCGCAGCTCATCGCCGATGAGGACGACGAGGACGACGCAGTGGAAGCGTTCATCGAGCGTCCCGCTGCGGCGCGCGCCACGGGCTTGGCCGAAAAGGTCGTCGAGAAGATCGTCGAGCGCATCACCGTGCTGCGCGAGCGCGAGAAGCTGCCGTCCCGCCGCAAGGGCTACACGCAGAAAGCCGTGGTCGGCGGGCATAAAGTGTATCTGCGCACCGGCGAATACGACGACGGGCGGCTCGGCGAGATCTTCGTCGACATGCACAAGGAAGGCGCGGCGTTGCGCTCGCTGTTGAATAACTTCGCCATCGCCATTTCGCTCGGCCTGCAATACGGCGTGCCGCTTGAGGAATATGTCGATGCCTTCACCTTCACCCGTTTCGAACCCGCCGGCCCCGTGCAGGGCAACGACTCGATCAAATACGCCACCTCCATCCTTGACTACGTGTTCCGCGAGCTGGCGGTGTCGTATCTGGAGCGTTTCGACCTCGCCCATGTCGACCCGAGCGAGGCCGGCGGCTTCGATGCGCTCGGCAAGGGCGAAGCGGAAGGCAAAGCCGCGCCGGCCTCGAACTTCGTCTCGCGCGGGCTGACGCGCTCGCGCACCGACCGGCTGTCGGTGGTGAGCAGCGGCACGACGCAGGCGGTCGCGACGCCGGTGGGCGGTTCGAACGTTACCGCCTTCTCGGGTGCTGCGACCGCGCTCAAGGCCGAGCCGGAGGCGAAGCTCTCGCCGGCCGACAAGCTCGACCTGCGCATCGACCCGCAGGACGCGCGCGTGCACGCCAAGCACGCGGCCTCCGAGAAGCGGGCCGAGGCGCGCGCCAAAGGCTACGAGGGCGAGGCCTGCGGCGAATGCGGCAACTTCACTTTGGTGAGAAACGGGACCTGTATGAAGTGTGATACATGCGGCTCGACGACGGGGTGCTCGTGAGCTCGAAAACCCCGAAGGACATGGAACGCGCGCAGGCCGCGTTCCACAAGAAGGAGCTGCAGCAGCGCGAGGGCGCGACGGCCACGGCGGAATACAATGCCGCCAGCATCGCGATGCGCGCCAAGACCGAGCGGCTGAAGGCGCTGCGGCTTGCCAAGGAAGAACAGGACCGCGTCGCCGCGGCCAATGCGCCGCCGCCGGTGGCCAAGGGAAAGCCGAAGGCGGGCAAGGCGAAGAAGAGGAAGTGAGGCGGGGTCGCGCTGGTGCAACGGTGCTGGTGTGAAGGGCGATACGTGTGGGAGGACGACTGCCTGATCGTAAAGGCAGGTAAAGGCTAGTAGCTACTTACGCTCTCTTCTGGTGGGCCTGTAATGGTGTCGGGAGTAGCGTTATTCGCATATCCATCCGAGCTATCCGAAATTGGGTGGGCAATTTTGGCTGCGCTGGGGGCGCGGGACAAGAAACGCCCGCCAGTGATTATTACGCCCTGGCCGAAAATACCCAATGTTGGATTGCGCCTCGATGATACGTTGCGTGAAAAGATTGACGGCTCCGGCTGCCTAATCGCGGATATTACCTTTCCGAACTTCAACGTTTATTACGAGCTTGGATACGCTATTGGTCGAGATAAGCCTATTTTTCCAACGCTTAACTCTACCTTTGAACACGCCAAAAAGGCGATCATTCAGCTCGGCCTTTTGGACACTGTCGGATATGCAGAATATTCGAACAGCGACGAATTGGAAAAGAAGCTAGAGGACTTAAACGATAGGCCATTACTGGGCGAATATGCGAAGGATCTCGATTACCAGCAGCCACTGTTCTTTTTAGATTCACTGGCAAAAACTGATTTTCGCAACAGAATTGTATAGGCAATCAAGTCGGCTAGAGTCTTTTATCGAAGCTATGACCCCGTAGAAAATCCGCGGCTATCTGCAATCGATGCAATTGCGTTTGTTACAGCTTCTTCAGGAGTAGTCCTACCTCTACTCGCGCCAACCGCTATCGACGCTGATTGACATAATATTCGCGCAGCTTTTTTGGCTGGTTTAGCGCACGGTTTAAAACGAAAGGCAATTTTAATCCAATTGAATGAGTTATTCATATTGAAATTTTGCTCAAGCTTCTCACTTACGCCTTACGCGCACTGAGACGGATCGGCCAGCGTCATCCACCAGTGAAATTCCGGCGACTCGCTCGTCTCCGGCGCCCGCTCCTGCGCGTCATAGACGCGCACCTCGTGCTCGGCATCCTTCTGCCGAAGCGCCAGGCCCGCCTTCAGCGCCGCGGTGATGCTGCCGTATTCCGAGTTGAACTCGCCGCCGACTTCGATGACGTAGCCCTCGCGCGGATGAACGGCGGCCGGAATGGGATCTTTCATGAGACCCTCCTGTAAGCGCGGCGAACGGAGATGCCGAGCCCAATGGCATAGGCAGCAAGGCCTTGCGGCCCGTTTAAGCTATCCGGTTAATTTCGGCTGAAGCGGCGCCGTAGCCGCGTAGGGCGGCTGCGCGGCGGCTCGGCCGGCCGCCGGGTCAAGGCGCCGGCTTGGACGCCAAGAGGCCAATATTCGCCGCTTAATCAGCCCCTTAGCGGGCACTACGCACTTGTCCTGAATTGTTGTGGTTGCTCGGTACCGCCACGATGCCGGTGTGGCGGTAAAGTTTCAGAATCTTCCCGACGATTGTACCTGCCTGGGCGAAGGCCCAGCGCCGGTTGCCAGCGTGCCGCGCGTCGGCGCGCTGCCCGAACTGATCACCTATCAGTGCCCGGCCTGCGGCCACGTCGAAACGATCGAGAAGCAGCCGTCCCCGCCAAAGCTACGCGGGACCGGCTAGAGCGCTTTCCACTTAGTGTGGAGCGTATCCGGCATTGCGGAAGTAGTTGGTACATTCCGAAGGCGAGAAGGAGTTAAGAAGAGCTGCAATTCGGTTCCAGAGGCTTTCGACGGAACGCTCGGCGGCTTTTCTGAGCAAGGCCTTGAGCTTGGCGAAGAGCTGCTCGATCGGATTGAAGTCAGGCGAATAGGGCGGCAGGTAGAGCAGTCTTGCACCGGCGGCTTCGATCGCTTCGCGCACGCCCGCCACCTTGTGAGCGCTAAGATTGTCGAGCACGACGATGTCGCCTGGCTTGAGACTGGGGCTGAGGATTTGCTCGACATAGGCCAGGAAGGCGTTGCCGTTCATCGGACCGTCAATGACGCAGGGCGCGGTAAGCGCGTTCGAGCGTAAGCCCGCGACGAAGGTCGTGGTCTTCCAGTGGCCGTGCGGAACCTTGCCGACCAGCCGTTCACCGCGCGGCGCCCGGCCACGTAGGCGAGCCATGTTGGTACTGGTGCCGGTCTCGTCGATGAAGACCAGCCGCTCAGGGGCGAGTTCGGCCTGGGCCTGCGCCCAGGCGGCGCGCGCCGCCGCGACGTCAGGCCGGTCTTGCTCGGCCGCGCGCACGCTTTTTTTTGAAGCTGATGCCGTGACGGTCGAAGAACCGCCAGACCGAGCCGAGCCCCGCCTTGTGCTCCCGCTCATCGAGCAGCCGGCGCTGGATTTCCTCCAATGTCAGATCGGGCTCCCGCCGCACCAGCTCAAGCAGCCATTGCTCGTGGTGTTTGAGCGGCGACCGGCTCTGCCCCTTGTTCGATCTGGCCTCGACGCTGCCGGTCTCCCGCCACCGCTTCGCCCAGCGGATCGCCGTCGAATCTCCGATCACGAACTGGCGCGCGGCAGCCCGCGCCGCCACCCCACTCTCGACCACCTGGATCACCCGAACCCGCAAGTCGTTCGAATAGCCCATCGCAGGCCTCCCTGATCAGAAGGCCACAGAATCTTATTCGCGGCTCGAAGGGAATCCCCTCAATTCACAGAAAGTGGAAACTGCTCTAGCGCTTATCGCTGGGCGGATGTTATTACGGCAGCACCGGATTGCTTGTCAGCGCCACCAGCAACAACGCCACGACAAGGACGATGAGCAGGTAGCCGCCGACGCGGCTAAACCCACGCGATTCAGGTTCGGCGAAAGTGTGATGGGCACGGCTGAACATGGGACCCTCCCGTTTTGGTGCGGGACACCGGCAGCATGGCTTTTCAATGCCAATTCGCCAGCCGCCGCAATGATTTGGATCAAATGCGGCTACCAAGCCGGTCACGCAGATGTGCGGTCTTAAGCTCCTTGAATGACATGAAATCCGGCCTTGGCCCCCTTCTCATTCGTCGACGTTGTGGTACGTCGCCGCCTCCCCGCCGCCCGGAGCAGGAGCAGACGAGAGCGCGCGCCGTGAAACTCACCATCAAACAACGCATCCTCATTTTCGTCCTCACCATCGCCTCGCTGATGACAATCGCCGCCGCAATGGCGCGGGCCGAGACCATCGAGGTCAGCGACAATCACGGCGGCCGCGTCGCCGTCTACGACGCGCGCTGGGCGGCCTATGCGCGGCAGGGCGTCAGCGTGCGCATCGTCGGCCCATGCCAGTCGGCCTGCACCGTGCTGCTGCGCCACATTCCGCGCGGCCGCATCTGCGTCACGCCGCAGGCGAGCTTCGGCTTCCACCAAGCGCACCTGCCGCAGGCGACCGCGACTTTGTGGGGCGGCTACGCCGGCGACATCAAGGCCTGGATCAACGCCCATGGCGGGCTGCAGAAGGACTTCGTCTGGATGCGGGCGCCGGACATTTATCGCTATTTCAAGAAGTGCTGAGCCTCACGCCCGCTGCCGGTCGTTGTCGATCGGGATCACCTGCCCCGAGATCGCCTTGGCCGCGTCGGAGGCGAGAAACACGGCCAGCTGCGCGATGTCCCAGGGGTCGATCATCGACTTGATCGACTGGTTGGCCATCGCCTCCGTCTGCACTTCCTCCAGCGACCGCCCGCTGATCTGCGCGCGGCCCTGGAACACGCGCACGATGCGCTCGCCCTCGACCGCGCCCGGCGCGATCGCATTGGCGCGGATGCCCCATTCGCCGAGCTCCGCGGCCAGCGTCTTGGTCAGGCCGATCACGCCCCATTTGGTCGCCGAATAGGGGCTGCGGTTCGGAAAGCCGAAGCGGCCGGCGATCGAGCTCATGTTGATGATGCAGCCTCCCTTCGACTTCTTGAGGTGCGGGATCGCCAACCGGCTGACGTCGAACATGGCGGTGAGGTTGACCGCGACCACCTTGTCCCAGGCGTCGGGCGGCATCTGCTCGACCGGCAGCGTCAGCCCGGCGATGCCCGCATTGTTGATCAGCACGTCGAGCCCGCCGAGCGCGGTCACCGCCTCCGGCACCATGCGCTCGATCTCGGCGCGCACCGCCATGTCGCAGTGGCTCGCGATCACGCCGGGGATCTCCTGGACGATCGCCTCGATCGCCTTGTCGTCGATGTCGCAGATGAAGACTTGCGCGCCGTTGGCGGCAAAGGCGCGGGCGAATTCGCGGCCGATGCCGGCGGCGCCGGCGGTGATCAACACGTTTTGCGGCATGGGCTCCCCCGGTTGGCGACTCTTGTTGTTTACCCCAGGCGCGTCTCAGTTTCACCACGAACGGCGCCGCCAATGCGCGTTCTGCATTATCGTGCCGGAAGGCCTTTCATGTTGCGAATCCTGTCCGCCGCCCTCGCTTTTGCCGTGATGCTGTCGCTCGCGCCGACGGCGTCGGCCGCGCCCGCCCCCAAGAAGCACCACGTCAAGCATCACGTTACGAGGCACTGGCACGGCTACGGCTTCCTGCCCGGCGTCCGTCCGCCCGAGGTGATCGCGCGCGAACGCTGGGAGCATTACGACCGGCTCTACGGCCACCATTATTACGGGCCGGCCTGGCCGCGGTTCTATCGCGGCCGCTGGAACGGCGGCGGCTTCGGCCCCTGCTATACGCAGACGCCGATCGGCTACATGTGGAATTGCGGGCAATAGTGCATGATCCCGAAAAGTGGGAACCAGTTTTCGGACAAGATCATGCGCTAACAAAATAAGGCGCGCGCCAACGCGCGTAGCGGACCACCCGCGCCGCAGCGCTAGTGGATGAACCGCTCCGCCCAACCGACAAAGGCCGTGAACTGGTCCGGATACAGCGTGAAGTACAGAATTGCCGCTACCGGCGCCACCGGCCAAAACCACTCACGCACGGGTACCCCCGTTTACAACACAACGGCGGTATTCTGCTGTGCAGGTGTATAAGATCGGCTAGCGAGGTGAGCAAATTTTTCGGCAAATTCGAACGATCTTAACCCGCGGCGACTGCTCCTGCTTCACTTCGACCGCGCCGCCGCCAGCATTTCCTTCACGTCGGCCGCATGCGGGCCGTTGGGCTCCAGCGCGAGATAAGTCCGTAGCGCCTGCAAGGCCGCCGGTGCGATGATGATCTTCCCGCTCTTGTCGATGCTGCCGTCGCCGTACAGCGCCGACCCTTTGATGAAATAAGCGTTGGCCATCTTGGGATCGGCCGCCAGCGCCTTGTCGCAAGCCGACACCGCCTCTTTCGACTGGCCGATATTGTAGAGCGTCGCGCAGATATTGAAGTAGGACACCGCGGGATTGGCGGCCAGCGGCGCCGCGCGGTAATAGGCCGCGATCGCCGCGGGGTAGTTCTTCTGCTTGAGCAGCATGTTGCCCGTGGCGATAAAAATCGCCGCCAGCGCTGGTTTTGTCTTGCCGGCATCTTCCGCCGCGCCTTGGTGCTTTTCAGCGAGCGCGATCGCCTTGTCGTAGCTGGCTGCCGCTTCCCGATAACGCCCTAGATTGCCCTGCGCGTCGCCGAGACCTTTTTGGTAGTCCCATTGGTCCGGCGCCATCGCCGCCAGTTGCTTCAGCAGACCTTCCGCTTCCTGCCAGTTGCGCGCGGCGAGCGCGGCGTTCGCTTTGACGATAAGCGCGTTCTGCACCTCCGGCCCGGCCGTCTGCGCGAATGCACCCGACAGACCGGCAACGACGAATAGCACCGCCAAAAAATATTTCATCGCTCCGCCCCCTGAACCAGCCGGCGCCAAATGACGCGTAATAACAAAGGCTAGTTCAAAGCGCGCGGCGAACCAACTACTCCTCCTTCTCGGTGGTGAAATAAAGCGGATAGCCTTTGGCCTTGCCCATCTCTGTCGCCTCCTTGGCCTTGGTCTCAGCCACGTCGCGGGTATAGACCGCGATGACGCAGGCGCCCTTCTGGTGCGCCGTCATCATCACGCGATAGGCTTGGCTCTCGTTCATCCGGAAGACAGCCTTCAGCACCTCGACGACAAACTCGCGCGGCGTGAAGTCGTCGTTGAGCAGGATCACCTTCCAAAGCGGCGGCCGCTGCGTGACCGGCTTTACTTTCGTGCGCGGCTTTTCGACGGTCTTCTGGCTCATCGCGAGCGTCCTGCGCGGATCGCCACAGATGATTCAACAGTGTCGGGTGTCCCGGCAAGCCCTTCGCCGCCTCGCCGGCTAGCCTCGCTTGCGGCCGAGCAGCGCGTCCAGGCTCCACGGCCCGGCGCCGGCGAAGGCGAAATACAGAAACATGAAGCAATAAAGGATCGCGCCGTCGCCGCGATTGAGAATCGGGAAGAAGCCGTGCGGCGCGTGACTGAGGAAATAAGCGAAGGCCATCTCGCCCGACATGATGAGGGCCGCGACGCGCGTGAACAGGCCGAGCGCGACCAGCGCGCCGCCCACCAGTTCGATAGCGCCGGCAAACCAATACGTGCTGAACAGCATCGGCGTCGGCAGCGGTGATGGAAAGCCGAACAGCCGCGACAGGCCGTGCTCGAAAAACAGCAGCGCCGCGACGATGCGGACGATGGACAGGACGTAAGGTTCGTAGCGCGCGACGAAGTGGATAGAGTGGCGCGCGGCGGATTGCGGCGCGTCGCTTCGTTCGATGTGTAGCACTCGTGATTCCCTGCGTTAACGAATTCGCCTGAGGTATAACCAAACCGGCGCGTGGATACACATCACGATTCCGTAAATGCCGTCGAAGCCGCCGCGCACCAGCTATGCGCATCAGAGACGGCATCGCCACAAGTTTGACTCAATCTGTCGCGTTCCGTCGCAAAAATTTCATCCGACTCTGATCCTGTTACGTCAGCCTTGCTGCTTCACTCCGGCGCGTATCGCGATACGATGCCCGCAACAAATATCGGGGTGGAACGAGGCACAACAAAAATGATCGGAGGATACCCCATGGATCTTCATATTCGCGGCGCCGCAAGACGTCGGCGTCCACGCCTGCAGATTGAATGCGCGCAGTGCGGCGAGTCGCTGTTTATGCCGGAATGGTCGGAACTGGTTGACGAAAGCCGCGTCCGCCATCTGTGGCAATGCGACACCTGCGGCTATGCGTTTGAGACCACGGTTCGCTTCGCGGCGGCCGCTTAGCACCGAACGCGGCGGCCACTTCACGGAATTTTGCGCGCGCGGGCGCCGTCGGCAGGTATACTGCGCGCCATGATCAATCGCCGTTATTGGCTGCTGGGGGCCGCGCTGACGGCGTCGGCCCCTCGCCTGGCACAAGCCGCCACCATGAGCCGCGTCACCGCCTACGCCTTTACCTTCAAGAGCTTGGACGGGACCGATATTCTGCTCGCGTCTTATGCCGGCCATCCTATTCTGGTGGTCAATACCGCCTCGCTGTGCGGCTACACCCCGCAATACACCGGCCTGCAGGCGCTGTGGACGCGTTATCGCGCCAAGGGTCTTATGGTGCTGGGCGTGCCGTCCAACGACTTCGGCGGCCAGGAGCCGGGCGGCAAATCCGAGATATTGCGGACCGCCCAGGGCGACTACCATGTCACCTTCCCGCTCACCGAAAAGGTTGCGATCAAGGGCGCGGATGCCCACCCATTCTATAAATGGGCCGCCCAGGAACGGCCGCTCGAGGCCCCGCGCTGGAATTTCCATAAATATCTGATCGGCCGCGACGGCCGCCTGGAGGCGGCCTTTACCTCGGCGACTGAACCGAACGATCCGCGCCTGATTGCGGCGATCGAGCAGGAATTGGCGCCGGAATAGCCCTAATAGGCATTGTTACCCGCCGGTCACATTTCGAGGTTTCTGTCACAAATCCGATAAATTCCAGATTGACAAATCGGCCTGCCCATGACGTGGTCATGGCGCAATTTTAGTCACGTGGGTTGGCGTTTGATCGCCGACCCGTTACGAGGTTCCTCCCGCGTGGCGTTTAGACTGGGCGGCCGCAAGGCCGCCCTTTTTCGTTCGCCGGACGTGACGGATTTGCGCGTTCAGGCGGCGTTGACTTGCGCGTTGACTTGCGCGTTGACTTGCGCGTTGACTTGCGCGTCGACTTGCACGCCGATTTGGGCGTCGGCCAATCTTTCTGGCGGCGCAGCGGCCACCAGCGGATCGATGGCTTCGACCAGCTGCAGGAAGGCTTTGCCGGGCAGCGGCGGGGCGAACACATAGCCTTGCGCGGAGCGGACGCCGAGTTCGCGCAGATAGACCACCTGCTCGAAATTCTCCACGCCCTCGGCCACCACGTCCATGCGCATATTGTGGGCGAGGTCGACCAACGTCTCGACGATCGTGGTGGAGTTACGGTCGGTGCCGATGGCGTCGATGAACATCTTGTCGATCTTGATGATGTCGACGCCGAGCTTGAGCATGTAGGACAGTCCGCTGTGGCCGGTGCCGACGTCGTCGATGGCGATGCGTACGCCGAGTTCCTGGAACGCGGCGATGGTCTGCCGCGTCGCGGTGAAATTCTCGATCGGGTCGCGCTCGGTCACTTCCAGTACCACCTGGGAGAGCTTGATCGGCGAGCCGGAAAAGATCTTGCGGACGTCCTTGACGATCGAGTCGTCGCTGAACAGCTTGCCGGCGAAATTGAACGAGATCTTCAGGGCCGGCCGGCGGCCAAGGGCGCTGCCTGCTTCGACGCAGACCCTCCGCATCAGGTCGCGGGTCATCTCGCGGATCAGCCCGCTCGACTCCGCGAGCGGGATGAACGAACCGGGCAGCACCAAGGTGCCGTCGGGCTTGCGCCAGCGCACCAAAACTTCGGCGCCGCGCAACTGGCCGGAGCGGATGTCGACGATCGGCTGGTAGTAAGGCACGAATTCTCCGGCCCGCAGCGCGTCTTCGATCTCGGTCACCGGATTTCCGGGCGTGCGCCGCGGAATAAGCGCCATGAACATGCCTAACGCCAAGATAATGGCACCAGTGGCGAACATGCTGAGCCACTTCAACTCCGAGTGGGCGGCGATCACGCTGCCGCGCGGCATCGATATTTTAGCATCGAAACCGAATTTCTCCGATTTCAGGCTGGCGGTGAAAACAGCCACGTCGACCTTAGGCCGCGTGCCGGTACTGCCGATCACAGCGCCGTTCGCGGTGGTGATGCGCCCAAAAGCGCTGAACGGATCGCCTTGGCTGGACACCTGCGGCAGGAACAGAAATGCCGGCACCAGCGCCGCAATTGCATTGGGGCCGACACCGACAAAACGACGCAGACGCACCGCGACATCGCCGCGCTCAAGCCGGACGATTTCAATCGTATAGCCGTCAGCGCCAAACAGCGGTTCCGACACGACCAGCTTGCGGTTGCCCATCGGCAAGCCGAAATCGGTGCACAACGTTCGCCCGTCAGGACCGATAATGGCGACTTCCTTGATCGGCGCGGAGTCAAAATTAGCCTGCCGCATAGCCTCGATGTTACTCGGATCACAGCTATTGACGCCGCGCTTCGCGAGGTCGTCGAGCGTGCCGATTGTTTGCGTGACGCGGAATTCAGCAAGTGCGATGGCGCGCTTGGCAGAAGTGTCAACTTCCTCCTGGCCCTGCCGGTCGACCACGCCGCTGAGCCATAGATCGAACGCGAGCACGGGCGTACCGGCGATAAACACGCCGACGAAAACCGCAAAAATATTCTTGCGCGTGAGTTCGCGCCCAATCAGACCCATCCTGGCGTCCGGCAAACCGATCCCATCCTGGTATCCGGCCAGTGAGCCACGCCCCTGTTAAGGCCTGACTAAGCCTACGGTGGTGCGCGTCCATAAGACGGCTAAATGGGGCCCATGCGCCCGCCTATGGTTAACAAAGTGTTGACGGCGGAACCGTGGATTACCGAACGCCTATTCGGCTACGCTTTCATCCAATCGGGACAGCGGGGCCGGTCAGCCACCGGGCGATTTACGCGCCGAGACGATGAGGGAGGACCGCCTTGAAACTCTATATGCATCCCGTTTCCATGACCTGCCGACCGGTGCGGCTGTTTGCAGCCGACAATAACATCGCCATGGACGAGGAATTCATCGACCTGATGACCGGCGCGCACATGCAGCCGCCCTATTCCGCCGTCAATCCGAATTGCCTAGTGCCGATGCTCGAGGACGGCGACCTCAAGCTCACGGAAAGCTCGGCGATTCTGAAATATCTCGCCGACAAGATCGGCTCGCCGGCCTATCCGAAGGACCTCAAGCAGCGCGCCAAGGTCAACGAGGTGATGGACTGGATCAACACCAATTTCTACCGCGAATGGGGCTACAATCTCTGCTACCCGCAGCTGTTCCCGCATCTCAAACGGCGCAGCGACGAAGCGCAGGCGGCGACGCTCGAATTCGGCAAGCAGAACGCCAAGCGCTGGCTGCAACTGCTCAACGACTATTGGATCGGGCCGAACAAAACCTATCTTGTCGGTAACACGATCACCATTGCGGATTATTTCGGCGTCGGCATCGTGACATTGGGTGAGATCATCGGCGTCGATTTTACACCCTATCCGAACGTGCAGCGCTGGCTTGCCGCCATGAAGAAGCTGCCGAACTGGGACAAGGTCAACGAGGCCTTCGATGGCTTGCGTGAAGCCGTAAAGGGCCAGCAATTCGTCACGCTCGCTTGAGGGGAAATCGTCATGACCGAAGCATCGCTGCGTCTTTTGCGTTCCTGCGTCTGTTGTGACGCGGGCTCGCCCCTCACCCGGCGCAGTTTCATCGCGCAGGCGATGGCCGCGGGTGCGGCAATGGCGCTGGCGTCGGTGCCGGCGCAGGCCGACGAGAAGCCGAGCAAGATCGACGTGCATCACCATTTCGCGCCGGATTTCCATCGCGACGCCGTGAGCGCGCGCCGCGGCGGACTGCGCTGGCCGAAATGGTCGCCGCAGATGTCGCTCGACGACATGGACAAAAACGGCATCACCACGGCGATGCTGTCGGTGGTGCAGCCCGGCACTTGGTTCGGCGACGTTGCCGAGTCGCGTAGGCTGACGCGGCAGCTCAACGATTACGCCGCCGGCCTCTCGCGCGATCATCCCGGCCGCTTCGGCCTGTTCGCCTGCATTGCGCCGCCGGACGTCGAGGGCAGCCTGAAGGAGATTGAATACGCCTTCGAGACGCTGCACGCCGACGGCATCGGCCTGCTCACCAGCTACGGCACGCTGTATCTCGGCGATCCGTCCTTCGCGCCGATCTATGCAGAACTCAACCGCCGCAAGGCGATCGTCTACGTGCATCCGATCGCGCCGAACTGCTGCAAGAACCTGGTGCCCGGCATTCCGGTCGGCTCGATCGAATACGCCACCGACACTACGCGCACCATCGCGCATCTGGTGTTCAGCGGCACGACGACGCGCTTTCCCGACATCCGCTGGATCTTCTCGCACAGCGGCGGGACGCTGCCGTTTCTCACCGGACGCTTTACCCGGCTTGCCGGCGAGCGCAAACCGGCATTCTTGCCGGACGGGCCGCTGCCGGAGTTCCGCAAGTTCCACTACGAACTGGCGCAGGGAAACACGCCGGGGCAGATCGCCGCGCTGTTGAAGATGGTGGCGTTGGAACAAGTTCTGTACGGCACCGATTATCCGTTCCGCCCCGGCGCGGAAGTGACCGCCGGCATCGCCGCCTATGGCTTCAGCGCCGCCGAGCGGCAGTCGATCGAGCGCGGCGCGGCGGTCAAGCTGCTGCCGCGGTTGAAAACGTAAAGGAACGTCACATGAGCTTCTTCCCCGGCAAGGACCCGCAGGCGGGCGACGCTTACGCCTGCGAGGCAATCGCGCATGTCGTGGTGCCACGCACGGTCGATCTCGGCGACGGCTTTTCGGTGCGGCGCGCGCTGCCCTCGGCGCGTTCGCGCATGGTCGGGCCGTTCATTTTCTTCGATCATTTCGGCCCGGCCGAATTCCGCACCGGCAACGGGCTTGATGTGCGGCCGCACCCGCATATCGGGCTCGCCACTGTCACTTATCTGTTCGACGGCGAGATCATGCACCGCGACTCGCTCGGCACCGCGGTGGCGATCCGGCCCGGCGAGGTGAACTGGATGACGGCCGGGCGCGGCATCGTACATTCCGAGCGCACCGGCGCCGACAAGCGCGCATCCGGGTCGCCGATCCACGGCCTGCAGATGTGGGTCGCGCTGCCGGCGGCGAAAGAGGAAATGGACGCCGGCTTCGCGCATCACGACACCGATGAATTCCCGATGATCAACGACGACGGCGCCTTCGTGCGCGTAATCGTTGGTTCGATCTACGGCAAGACGTCGCCGGTGCCGACGGTGCACGACACGCTGTTCGCCAATATCGCGCTGCGCGCCGGCGCGACGCTGCCGCTCGACGCGGGGTATGACGAGCGGGCGCTCTATGTCGTCGACGGCACCATCGATATCGCCGGCGACACGTTCGAGCCGGGGCGGCTCCTCGTGTTCAAGCCGGGCGACAAAGTGACGATCAAGGCCGCGACCGACACGCATTTCGTCATCGTCGGCGGCGCGCCGATGGACGGCCCGCGCCACATCTGGTGGAATTTCGTCTCCTCGCGCAAGGAGCGTATCGAGCAGGCCAAGGCCGAATGGGCCGCCGGCCATTTCGGCAAGGTGCCAGGCGACGAGATTGAGTTTATTCCGCTGCCGGAGAAATAAGTGCTGGATCCCCGCTTTCGCGGGGATGACCGCTAAGCGAGGTCACTTCTTCGGCAAATCCAGCCTGATATGCAGCTCCTTGAGCTGCTTGGCCGTGACTTCCGACGGCGCGCCCATCATCAAGTCCTCGGCGCGTTGGTTCATCGGGAACAGCACCACCTCGCGCAGGTTCTCCTCGCCGGCTAGCAGCATGACGATGCGGTCGATGCCGGGCGCTATGCCGCCATGCGGCGGCGCGCCGAGCGACAGCGCGTGCAGCATGCCGCCGAATTTCGTCTCCAGCACCTCTTCCGGATAGCCAGCGATGGCAAAGGCCTTCTTCATCACCTCGGGGCGATGATTACGGATGGCGCCGGACGACAGCTCGGTGCCGTTGCAGACGATGTCGTACTGGATAGCCTTGATGGAGAGGATCTTTTCCTGATCGCTGGCGTCGAGCGCGAGGAATTCCTCGACTCCCAGGTTCGGCATCGAGAACGGATTGTGCGAGAAGTCGATCTTTTTCTCTTCCTCGTTCCACTCGTACATCGGGAAATCGACGATCCAGCAGAACTCGAAGCGATCCTTGGCGATCAAGCCGAGCTCCTCGCCAACTTTGGCGCGCGCAAGGCCTGCGAACTTGACGAAATCCTTCGGCTTGCCGGCGACGAAGAAGCAGGCGTCGTTGACGCCGAGCTTCAGCTGTTGACGAAGCATTTCCGTCGCCCCTGCACCAAGATTTTTTGCAACCGGCCCGCTACCCTCGATCGACTTCTGTGGCCCGCTACTACCGAGCGGCGAAAACGTCTCTTCCGTACCGCCTGTCTCTCGCCAGAAAATATACGCAAGCCCCGGCTGGCCCTCGCCTTGCGCCCAGGAATTCATGCGGTCGCAGAAAGCGCGGTTGCCGCCTTTCGGTGCTGGGATCGCCCACACCGCGCCCTTGGGATCGTTGGCGAGGATGTTGGCGAAAATCTTGAAGCCGGAGCCACGGAACGCCTCGCTTACGTCGGCCATCTCGATCGGGTTGCGCAGGTCCGGCTTGTCGGTGCCGTATTTGGCAAGCGCGTCGGCATAGGCGATGAGCGGAAACTTCGGCGTCACGTGCTTGCCGTTGTCGAACTCCTCGAACACGCCGCGGATCACCGGCTCGACCGCGTCGAACACGTCCTGTTGCGTGACGAAGCTCATCTCCAGATCGAGCTGATAGAACTCGCCGGGCGAGCGGTCGGCGCGCGCGTCCTCATCGCGGAAGCAGGGCGCGATCTGGAAATAGCGGTCGAAGCCCGCCACCATGATGAGCTGCTTGAACTGCTGCGGCGCCTGCGGCAGCGCGTAGAATTTTCCCGGATGGATTCGCGAGGGCACCAGATAATCGCGCGCACCTTCCGGCGACGAGGCAGTCAGGATCGGCGTCTGGAATTCGAAGAAGCCGCCCTCCTTCATGCGCCGGCGCAGCGAGTCGATGACCTTGCCGCGCAGCATGATGTTGGCGTGCAGCTTGTCGCGGCGCAGATCGAGGAAACGGTATTTGAGCCTGATCTCTTCCGGGTAGTCCTGCTCGCCGAACACCGGCATCGGCAGTTCGGCGGCGGGGCCGAGCACCTCGATCTCGTCGATATAGACCTCAACCTGGCCGGTCGGCAGTTCCGGGTTCTCGGTGCCGGCCGGGCGCTTGCGCAGCTTGCCGTCGACGCGCACCACCCATTCCGCACGCAGCGTTTCGGCCAGCTTGAACGCCTTGCTGTCGGGGTCGGCCACCACCTGCGTGAGCCCATAATGGTCGCGCAGGTCGATGAACAGCACCCCGCCATGGTCGCGGATGCGATGGCACCAGCCGGACACGCGGACTTGTTTACCGATGTCGGCTTCGCGCAGGGCGCCGCAGGTATGGGTGCGATAGCGATGGATAGGCATTTCTGGGCAATTCCGGCAGGCAATTCAGGGTTGCGCGTGAGGCGCGCGAAAAGCGCATGGGGGGTCGGCTTTGTCAAGACAAGGCGGCTCGACAGGCTGCGCGCGATCTGCACATTCTGCCTGCGAAGAGCCGGACCGCGCCATGCCCAAACAAAAATGCCCGATCAAAGCCAAAACAGCCGCCGCCGACATGTCCACCGGCGAAGCCACGACCGCCGCGTTGATCGCGCATGGGCTTAATACCGTCTACGCGCTGCCGGGCGTGCACAACGACCATCTGTTCGACGCCTTTCACCGCGCCGGCGGGGCCTTGCGCGTGGTCCACACCCGCCATGAGCAGGGCGCAGCCTATATGGCGCTGGGCGCCGCGCTCGCGACCGGCAAGCCGCAGGCCTATGTGGTAGTGCCCGGCCCCGGTTTGCTCAATTCCGGCGCGGCGCTGCTGACCGCCTATGGCATGAATGCGCCGGTGCTGGCGATCATCGGACAGATTCCGCACGCCATGATCGGCCGCGGCCTCGGGCAGTTGCACGAGATTCGCGACCAGGCCGGCATTATCGCCCGGCTGGTCGATCATTCGGCGCACATTCATGCGCCGGCGGAAGCGCCGGAAAAAGTCGTCAAGGCGATCGCCTCGATGCGCCAAGGCTCAAAGCGCAATGGCCGGCGCGGCCCGGCCGCGCTCGAATGCGCCATCGACGTCTGGGGCAAGCGCGGACCGGTGACATCCGTGCCGCCGCTGCCAGAGCGCGCGCCGCGCATCGACGAGGACGCCGTGCGCGCGGCGGCGAAGCTGCTCGGCAAGGCCAAGCGCATCCTCATCGTCGTCGGCGGCGGCGCGCTGGATGCTTCGCCCGAGGTGACGCTCATCTCCGACATGCTGCAAGCGCCCGTGCTCGCCTACCGGCGCGGCCGCGGCGTGCTCGATGGCCGCAGTCCGTTCAGCGTCACGCTGCCGCTTGGCCGCGAATTATGGGGCGAGGCCGATGCGGTGCTCGGCATCGGCACGCGGCTGCTCAACCCAATGGCGCAGTGGGGCGTCGACAAAAATTTGCAGATCGCGCGTGTCGATACCGACCGCGAGGAACCGGCGCGCCAGCACAGACCGAAGGTCGCGCTGATCGGCGACGCGGCGCCGGTGCTGCGCAAGCTGATCGACGCGCTGGCGAAAACCAATGCGCGCCGCGCCTCGCGCCGCGACGAAATGCTCGAGCGCCAGGCGAAATGGAAAGCGCGCCTGCAAAAGATCGCGCCGCAACTCGCCTTCGTCGACGTCATCCGCGCCGAACTGCCGGAGGACGGCATCTATGTCGACGAGGTCACGCAGGTCGGCTTCGCCGCCCGCCTCGCCTTCCCGGCCTACAAACCGCGCACGTTTCTCTCGCCCGGCTATCAGGACAATCTCGGCTGGGGCTACGCCACCGCGCTCGGCGCGCAATGCGCGCGGCCCGACGTGCCGGTGCTGTCGATCAACGGCGACGGTGGCTTTCTCTACACCGGCAACGAGCTCGCCACCGCCATGCGCCACCGCATCCCGCTGGTGGCGGTGGTATTCGCGGATGGCGCGTTCGGCAATGTGCGGCGCATTCAGCAGGAGCAGTTCGGCAACCGGGTGATCGCGTCCGACCTCGCCAATCCGGATTTCGTCAAATACGCCGAAAGCTTCGGCGCCGCTGGCCGGCGCGCACGCAGCCCGGCCGAACTGGGCGCGGCGCTCAAGGCCAGTTTTGCCGCCCGTGAGCCGACCTTGATCGAGGTGCCGGTCGGGCCGCTGCCGAGCCCATGGGAATTCATCCACATGCCGCCCGTGCGGGGAAAGTGAACCCAGTTGCCATGACCGTCCCGGATCGGGTTAGGTTGCCCGCAACCATGGATTTGATCACCAAAACCGACGAACTGGCCGAGGTTTGCGCACGCATGGCGCGGCATCCCTTCGTCACCGTCGATACCGAGTTCCTGCGCGAGACCACCTATTACCCCCTGCTCTGCGTGGCGCAGCTGGCCTCGCCCGACGAAGCGGTGGTGGTCGATGCGCTCGCCCCCGGCATCGATCTTGCGCCGCTGTTCGCGCTGCTGACCGACGAGAACGTGGTCAAGGTGTTCCACGCCGCGCGGCAGGACATCGAAATCGTCTGGAACATGGCGAAGAAGATCCCGCACCCGATCTTCGACAGCCAGGTCGCCGCCATGGTGCTCGGCTACGGTGATTCGATCTCCTATGACGCGCTGGTACAGCGCATCACCGGCGACCAGCTCGACAAGTCGCACCGTTTTACCGACTGGACGCGGCGGCCGCTGTCCGACGCCCAGGTGTCCTACGCGTTATCCGACGTCACGCATTTGCGCGCGGTCTACCTCAAGCTCGCCGCCGATCTGGCCAAGCGCGAGCGCACCAGTTGGGTCGAGGCGGAGATGAACGTGCTCACCTCGCCCGACACCTACCGCGCCGATCCGGACCGCGCCTGGGAGCGGCTCAAGACCCGCGTGCGCAAGCCCAAGGAACTCGCGGTGTTGATCGAGATCGCCGCCTGGCGCGAGCGCGAGGCGCAGACCCGCGACGTGCCGCGCTCGCGCGTGCTCAAGGACGATACGGTTGGCGACATCGCGGTGCAGGCGCCGACCACGGTCGAGCGGCTGGGGCATCTGCGCTCGCTGCCGAAAGGCTTCGAGCGCTCGCGCTGGGGCGAAGCGATTATCGAGGCGGTCAAGCGCGGGCTCGAGCGCGATCCCAAGACGCTGCCGCGGCTGGAGCGCTTTAAGCCCGCGCCGAACGGCGCCGCCACGGTCGAACTGCTCAAGGTGCTGCTGCGCATGACCGCCGAGAGCCACGGCGTCGCCGCCAAAGTGATCGCCACGGTCGACGAACTCGACCGCATCGCCGCCGACGACGAGGCCGACGTGCCGGCGCTCAAAGGCTGGCGGCGCGAATTGTTCGGCGACAAGGCGCTCGCCCTCAAGCGCGGGCAACTGGCGCTGGCGGTGGAGAAAGGACGGGTGGTGGCGGTGGAGAAGAACTAGACCGCCACTCATATTCGCCAAGGGCGGGCGGCATAAGATAAATTTGCAACTAAATTGAAATTAGCTTGTGAATTACTTTTTAAAATCTTCGACGTAATGAACATCGAGATGTCTAATTCGGGCGTAGTCGATGTTAGAGCGCAGACAAGAGCCCCGCATTTCGGTATCCAAACGTGGGGTGATCAAGTTCGGCGCGGCCGGAACCGAGTCCGTTTGCAGCGTCCACGACCTGACGCCACGCGGCGCCGGTCTCAGCGTTATCAGCAGTTTCGGCGTGCCGCGTTCGTTCCAATTGGCGATCGACGGCGAAACTGCCAGTCGGCACTGCAAAGTGATTTGGACGGACGGCAAAAAACTCGGCGTTTCATTTGAGTAAGTGTCGCGCGACGCATCCCCTTCTGGATTCGGCTACCGTATTACGATCCCGGACGTCTAACCCTCGATCACCGGCTCTCTGCCGATCAGCCGCGCGAGCTGGCGCAAGCGGCCGTACAGCCGGTCGCTGCCGAGCGGCGAAAACCGACCGGGCAGCGTGAGCACCAATTTGCCGCGCCGCACCCGCATCGGCGTCCTCGGCAGCACACCGTCCTGCCCGGCGGTGATGATGTAGGCGACCCGCATGGCGGCGCCGAGCACGCGCGCACGATCCAGCATGCGGGTGGTGGCGAGTTCGCGCAGGCGCGGCGACAGGTCCTCCTCGCTCAGCCCTGCGTGCCGGAAATAGACCGATAGCGCCAGATAGGCGCGGCTCGGATGATCGACCGCGACGAAGGCGCCATGCGCGATAATGTTCATCGACTGTTCACCGCGATAATCCGGATGTGCGCGCCAGCCGATATCGGCCAGCAGGCAGGCAGCATGGCGCAGCCGGCGCTCTTCGGCGGTCTCATCCAGGCCCGACGACGCCATGAAGCGATCGGTCCAATCGATCAATTCCTCGCCGTGATGCGGCGAGCGCGAGCGCAACACGTTGAGATCGGCGGCGGCCTGGATCAGCGGATCGCAGCCGCGCTCCTGCGGCTTGAGCAGCGAATAGAGCAAGCCCTCACGCACGCCGAGCACCGAGATGATCACCTGCTTCGGTTTGATCGTGCGCACCAGGTGTTCCATCACCAGCGCGGCATAGGCGAGCAGCGGCCGGCGGGCGGCGTTGATGACCTCGATCTTGGACAGCGTCTCGGTATCGACCCGGTGCACCAGCCGCGAGAACTCCAGCGCCTCGCGCGCGGAGATGCGATAGTTATGCATCACATGGAACGGATAGCCGGTCTGCCACATGTGCAGCCGGGCCAGCGCGCGCCAGGTGCCGCCGACCGCGTAAAAGGTGCGGCCCTCGCCCTCGTGCAACATGTCGAGGTCTTCGAACGCGTCCTCGACAAATTTTTCCGCTTTCTTGAGCGACCTTCCGGCAATATCCTGTAAAGCCAGGCCGCCGAGCGGCAGCGTCAAGCCGCCGCGCACGCGCGCGCCGTACACGTCGATCAATTCGAGCGACCCACCGCCCAAGTCGCCGACGATGCCGTCCGGCTTGTGGATACCGGACACAACGCCGAGCCCGGTGAGATGGGCCTCGCGTTTGCCCGACAGGATCTTGATCGGCGTGCGGCTGATGCGCGCGGCTTCGTCGATGAAGGCGCGGCCGTTGCGCGCGTCGCGGCAGGCGGCGGTGGCGATCGCCCAGATCTTGCGCACATGCAAGGTGTCGCACAATGCGCGGAAGCGTTTGAGCGTCTCCAGTGCCGTGTCGATAGCGGCCGGCGCTAAAAGGCCGGTGGTCTGCACCTGGCGGCCGAGGCCGGCCAGCACTTTTTCATTGAAGATCGGCGTCGGCGAGCGCGTCAGCCCTTCATAGATGACGAGGCGCACCGAGTTTGAGCCGATATCGATGACCGCGACCGGCGGCCCGTGGTCGAGCCGGCCCTTGGCCGCATTCATGGTCGGATGCTTGACGGGCGAACGCTTACGCCCCTTCGACGAGGCGGCGTATAAGGCTGCGCGGCGAGGATTCTTTGAGCGATTTCCCACGGCCAGACAGGCTCGGATTTGTCATGAAATACTTGTGGGCGTTGAACGGTTCCTCGCCCGGCGCGGCCTTTATGCGCGTCGAACTGCCGTCCGGCAAGAGCTTCCAACTTTGCTCATTATCCTTGAAGTTTGCGGCCATGATCTGGCCGAGCACCTGCTCGTGCACGGTCGGATTGAGAATCGGGCACAGGACCTCGACGCGGCGGTCGAGATTGCGCGGCATCATGTCGGCGGAGGAAATATAGATGGCCGCCTTGGCATGCGGCAGCGCATGACCGGAACCGAAGCAATAGATGCGGCTGTGCTCCAGGAAGCGGCCGACGATGGATTTGACGTGGATATTGTCGGACAATCCCGGCACGCCTGGGCGCAAGCAGCAGATGCCGCGCACCACCAAATCGATTTCGACGCCGGCGCTCGACGCATCGTAAAGCGCATCGATGATGCCGGGGTCGACCAGCGCATTCATCTTCATCCAGATCGACGCCGGCTTGCCGGCCTTGGCGTTGGCGATCTCCTGGGCGATGTGGCCGAGAATGCGTTTGCGCAGGTTGATCGGCGAGATCGCCATCTTCTCGAGTTCGGCCGGCTCGGCGTAGCCGGTGATGTAATTGAAGATGCGCGCCACGTCGCGCCCGATCACGGCGTCGGCGGTAAAGAACGACAGATCGGTATAGATGCGCGCGGTGACCGGATGATAATTGCCGGTGCCCGCATGAATGTAGGTCGCGAGCGCTCCGCCCTCGCGGCGCACCACCAATGACAGCTTGGCGTGGGTCTTCAGTTCGATGAAGCCGTAGACGACTTGTACACCGGCGCGCTCAAGATCGCGCGCCCAGCGGATATTCGCCTCTTCATCGAAACGCGCCTTGAGTTCGATCAGCGCGGTGACCGACTTGCCGGCTTCCGCCGCTTCAATCAGCGTCTTGACGATCGGGGATTCGGCGGACGTGCGGTAGAGCGTCTGCTTGATCGCGACCACGTCGGGATCGCGCGCCGCCTGCTGCAGGAACTGCACCACCACGTCGAAGGATTCGTATGGATGGTGGACGATAAGATCCTTCTGCCGTATGGCGGCGAAGCAATCGCCACCGTGATCGCGGATGCGTTCGGGATAGCGCGGATTATACGGCACGAATTCGAGATCGGGACGGTCGAGCCTATTGAGTTGAGATAGATCGTTGAGCGCGATGACACCGTCGACAAGAAAAACCTCGTCGTCAGCCACCGCCAGCGCGCGCTGAACGAAGCTGCGCAACTCCACCGGCATGGTGGCGTTGAGTTCCAAGCGGATCACCGAGCCGCGGCGGCGCTGCTTGAGCGCGGTTTCGTACAGCCGCACCAGGTCTTCCGCCTCTTCCTCGATTTCAACTTCCGAATCGCGAATGGCGCGGAAGGCGCCCTGACCTTTGACCGTGTAACCGGGGAACAGTCGACCGATGAATAGCGCCGTGGTCTCCTCGAGCGTAATCAGCCTGATGCCCTGCTCGGGCTCGCTCGGCAGCCTGATGAAGCGCTCGATCTTCTGCGGCATGCGGATCAGCGCGTTCATGGCGCGGCCGTCCTTGGCGCGCGACAATTGGAGCGCGATCGAGAATGCAAGATTGGGAATGAACGGGAACGGGTGCGCCGGGTCGATAGCGAGCGGCGTCAGCAACGGAAACACATGGGTGAGAAAGCGCTCCTCCAGCCAGACGCGCTCGGCCCTCTTGAGATCCTTGCCGTCCACCAGAACGACTTCGGCCGCCGCCAGCGCCAGCCGCAATTCCAGCCAGCGTTTCTGCTGATCGCTGGCGAGCTGCGACACCGCCTCGCCGATCCGCGTGAGCTGTTCGTTCGGGGTGAGCCCATCCGGGCTCTGGGTCGTGATGCCTTGCCGCACCTGACCTTTCAGGCCGGCGACGCGCACCATAAAGAATTCATCGAGGTTGTTGGCCGAGATGGACAGGAAGCGCACCCGCTCCAGCAGCGGATGGTTCTCGTTGCCGGCCTCGTCGAGGACGCGGCGGTTAAAGTGCAGCCAGGACAATTCCCGGTTAATGAATCGCTGCGGTTGCGACCTTAGTCCCGCGCTCGGCGCGGAGCCGGGGGCCAAAGGAGCATCGTCGCGGCCGGCGACCGGAACGATTTCATCAACCGAGGCAATAGCTTGTGCGCGATCTACCATCGTAATGAAGGCCTGAAAGGCCGATTCCCTAACCGAAAATAATGGCCGGCGGATGACAGTTCGCGCCCGAACGACCCGCTTCGTCAAGCAAAAGTGCTTCGCGTCGTTAAGCCGTGGTATCTCTGAAAAGCTCAGCCGCCAGCGCCCGCGTCACGGGCCGGTGCTGGCGCATCCCCTCCTCGTCGAGCCGTGCGACCGCGGCGCGGGCGCCGGCGAAGGATCGTTCGATGCGGTTGACCAAATAGTTCACCAGCCCCTCGTCGACGGTGAGCTGACGATCGGCGGCGAGCTTGACGATCAGCTTGCGCAGCAGCGTGTCGTCGGGGGCGGTCAACGCAACGCTCGGCAGCGCGCGCAGGCGCGAGGCGAGATCGCGGATCGCCACCGGAAAGGTCGCCAACGGCGAGCGCGAGGTGATAAGGACAAAAGCGCCCTCCTCGCGCGCCAGATTGATCAGATGAAACAGCGCGCGCTCGTCAAGCTCGGCGTAAGCCAAATCCTCAAGCACCAGCGCGCCGGTGGCCAAGGCCGCCGGCAGATCGCCATGCTCGAGCAACTTCCCCGCCAGCACGCGTGCGCCTGTCGCTTGCGCCCAGATCGCGGCGAGATGGCTCTTGCCCGAGCCTTCCGGCCCGATCAGCGCCACGATGCGATCCGGCCAATCCGGCCAACGCTCGATCAGCGCCAGTGCCGCGGCGTTCGACGGCCCGGCCAGGAAATCCTCGCGCGCGAAGCTCTCTGCGTGATCGAGCGCGAGCACAAGCTGGCGCGGACTGACTGTTATGCCGCTCACACCGATGGCTCCCCGGTGTAGAGCGAGCTTTCGCGGTAGCGGTGCAAGGCGAAGCGCAGGAGCACGCCGATGGTGGCGGCCAGCGGCACCGCCACCAGCAGCCCGACGAAGCCGAACAGATAGCCAAAGGCGAGAAGCGCGAAGATCAACCAGACCGGATGCAGGCCGACGCTCTCGCCGACCAGCTTTGGCGCCAGCAGATTGCCTTCGAGGAATTGGCCGACCAGGAACACGCCAAGCACCATCAGGATCGAACTATAGTTAGGCCAGAACTGCGCCACCGCGACGCCGAGCGCGAGGATCAGGCCGGTCATCGAGCCGACATAGGGAATGAAAGTGATCACGCCGGAGAGCAACCCGATCAGGAGGCCGAAATTGAGACCGGTCAAAGTAAGCGCCACGGCGTAGAACGAGCCGAGGATCAGGCAGACCGCTGTTTGTCCGCGCACGAAGCCGGCAATGGCGGCGTCGATCTCGCGCGCAAGCTGGCGCACGGTTTTGCGCTGGTTGACCGGGACCCAGCTGTCGGCGGTGCGGATCATGCGGTGCCAGTCGAAGATCAGATAGAACGCGACCACCGGCGTCACGACCACCAGCGAGAACAGCGAGACCAGCGCGCGGCCGCCCGACCACAGCGATTTCAGGAAGGCGGTGAGCCAGCCCACCCCTTGCGTCACCAGGTCGCCGATCGATTTGTCGGCACTGAAGCTCGCGCCCAGGATCTTCTGCAGCCACGGCCGGCTCGGATCGCTGAGCAGCGATTGCAATCGCGCCACATAGCCGGGGATGTTGTCGATGAAGGACGACAACTGGCCGCCAAGGATCGGCGCCACCAGCAGGATCACGATGACGATCGCCAACACCACCAAGCTGATGATCGATAGCGCGGCGACCAGCCGGTTAACGCCAAGCCGTTCGAGCCGGTCGGTGACCGGCGTAAGCAAATAAGCGATGGCCGCGCCGGCAACGAATGGCAGCAGGATCTCGCTCAGCAGCCACAGCATCAGCACGAGCACGGCGAGCGCCGCCAGCCAGAACATGACTTGCCGCTCGAACGTCATGCTGCCGCCTTTCGGCGTTTCGGGACGCGGATACGGCTTAGCGCGCGGGCTCACGGTCCGGCCGCCGTCATGTTCATGTGCCTCACCCATTCCGCGACATAGGCGGCAACCGACAGCAGGGTCAGGACGGCCACAAGTCCCATGAGAATGAGCGTAAGCGTCGGCAGGTCGTAGTTGAAGCCGAGTTCGCCGAGCACCACGCAGGCGAAGCCGATCTGCGCCACGGTGTTGAGCTTGGAGACGAGCAGCGGCTTGATCTTGAGCGGGTTGCCCATCACCCAGGCGAGCATGATGCCGCCGACGATGAGGATGTCGCGCGACACCACCATGATGACCAGCCAGCGCGGGATCAGGTTGTTGATGCCGAGCGTGAGGTAGATCGAGACGATCAGCGCCTTGTCGGCGAGCGGATCGAGATAGGCGCCGAGTTCGGTGGTCATGCCAAAATGCTTGGCGAGAAAACCGTCGACGGCGTCACTGACGCCGGCAGCCAGGAATAGCACGAAGGCGATCCACATGGCGCCAGGTGTCGCGATCGCCCAGACGACGATCGGCACCAGCAGAATACGCGCCAGCGTAATGAGGTTAGGAATACTCAAGGCCATCCCGGCTGTGGACTGTAGCCCCGGCTGGTTCCCCCCGAACGCGCCGGCGATTTCGCCAGAGTATAACGGTGCCCGGACCATTGCGCGACTTGCGATTTCCACGTAGGACCCCGGCGTTGGAGCGGCCCATCATGACAGAAAAGGAGCGCGGCCTCACTTACGCGCAGGCCGGCGTCGATATCGACGCGGGCAACCGGATGGTGGAGCTGATCAAGCCGCTGGTGCGCGCCACCGCGCGCCCGGGGGCAGACGCCGAAATCGGCGGCTTCGGCGGCCTATTCGACCTCAAACCACTTGGATTCAAGGATCCGATCCTGGTGGCCGCCAATGACGGCGTCGGCACCAAGGTAAAGATCGCCATCGAGACCGGCCGCCACGACACCATCGGCATCGACCTGGTCGCCATGAGCGTCAACGACCTGGTGGTGCAAGGCGCCGAGCCGCTGTTCTTTCTCGACTACTACGCATGTGGAAAACTCGAGCCGGAAGTCGGCGCCGCCGTGGTCGCCGGCATTTCGATCGGCTGCAAGGAAGCCGGCTGCGCGTTGATCGGCGGCGAGACCGCCGAAATGCCGGGGCTCTATCAGGACGACGACTACGATCTCGCCGGCTTTGCAGTCGGCGCCGTCGAACGCGGCGCGCTGCTGCCGCGCGGCGATATCGCGGAGGGCGACGTCATCATCGGGCTCGCCTCCTCCGGTGTGCATTCGAACGGTTATTCCCTGGTGCGCAAGGTCATCGCCAAGAGCGGGCTGTTGTGGAGCGCGCCGGCGCCATTTGATGCTACCTGTTCGCTCGGCGAAGCGATCCTGACGCCGACCCGCATCTATGTGAAATCCGGCCTCGCCGCGATCCGCGCGACCAAGGCCGTCAAAGGCCTCGCGCACATTACCGGCGGCGGTTTTCCCGACAACATTCCGCGCGTGCTGCCGAAGGGCTTAGGCGCGCGCATCGATCTCAAATGCGTGCCGGCGCTGCCTGTGTTCAGGTGGCTCGCCGCGGAAGGCAACATCGCGCAGAACGAAATGCTGCGAACCTTCAATTGCGGCATCGGCATGATCGTTGTCGCCGCGCCCAAAGACGCTACCGCGGTGATGCAGGCCTTCGCGCAAGCGGGCGAGAAGGCAATCACTATCGGCAGCGTGGTGCGCGCCACGGGCGACGCACGCGTCGTCTATGACGGCACGCTCGATCTTGGGTGACGCGATGCAGCGCAAGCGCGTCGCCATCCTGATCTCCGGCCGCGGCTCCAACATGGCGGCGCTGATCGAGGCGGCGAAGGACCAAAACTACCCGGCCGAGATCGCGCTGGTACTGTCGAACAAAGCCGGCGCCGCCGGGCTTAGCGTCGCGCGCGCCGCCGGAATCGCCACCGATGTGGTCGATCACACGCCGTTCGGCAAAGACCGCGCCGCGTTCGATACCGCCGTGCAGGCAGTGCTTGAGAAGCACCGCATCGATTTCGTTTGCCTCGCCGGCTTCATGCGGCTGCTCACGCCCGGTTTTGTCGCGCAGTGGCCGCAGCGCATGCTCAATATCCATCCGTCGCTGCTGCCCGCATTCAAAGGCCTCGACACCCACAAACGAGCGCTGGAAGCCGGCGCGAAAGTTCACGGCGCCACCGTGCATTTCGTGGTGGCGGAACTCGACTCCGGTCCAATCATTGTGCAGGCCGCCGTTGCTGTGCAAAAAGGCGACGACGAGGCGGCGCTGGCCGCGCGCGTGCTGAGTCAGGAGCACAAAATCTACCCGTTAGCCCTCAAACTATTGGCCGAGGGGCGCGTACAAGTGGTGAACGGCCGCTGCCTGATCGACGGCGCGCCAGTGCCTGACAGCGCCGCGATTGTTCCCTCGGCCTGAATTTTCCCCACACATCGACGTGAATATCGCGCGGGGGCGCGGGGTTTATGTTTGCGAGGCCATCGATCAGAATGGCTGAATCATGCCGGGAGTGAACCGAATGCTTGCAAGGACGGGCAACGAGCCGAAGCTGTTGTTTCCGGGATTGGCTGGGTTTTACGCGGCGGTTTCCGATCTTTGGTACCCGCTGATTCGTGTCGCGTTCGGCGTATTGCTCATCACGCATGGCTGGGAGAAGTTGATGCACGGCCCCGCCGCCGTCGCTCCCGGCATGGCGAAATCCGGTTTCGTGCCGGGAATCGTCTTTGCCTATGCCGCGATCATCTTGGAAAACATTGGTGCTGCCTGCGTCGCGCTCGGCCTGTTCACCCGCTTTTTCGCCGCGGCCATCGCCATCGAGATGGCCTTGATCACGTTCGTCGTGCAATTACCGCGCGGATTCGGCGCGCATGGAGCTCGCGATCATGTTCGGCGTCGTCTTCTTCGCCATCGCCCTGCGCGGCGGCGGACCCTATTCGCTCGATCGGGCAATGGGCAAGGAGCTTTGACACCAACTAAGTCACGGCATGGGCTAGCGCCCATTACGGCGACAATGCTTGCGCTGCACCGCACAAGCAATCGGCGCTTCCGCATGAATCGCGCAGCGTCTATGCTTTCTTGAAATTGCCAACGAGGGGGGAACCGAAATGGCAACGCAATCTAATTCGTCGCATCCGCTTTTGTCCTGCACGGACAGCATCGCCGCAGGCATGGGCGACGCGCTGCTGCTTGTCGGACGCGTGCTGTTCGCCGTGCTATTCTTGATGACAGTCGGAACTGGCGGGCCGGCTACTGCCTATCTGCAATCGCTGCACTACCCGGCGCCCGAGATCATGAGCGCGTTGGCGCATATCGTCGAATGGATCGTCATCGTATCGCTCGCCCTCGGTCTCGCCACCCGTTACGGCGCACTGCTCGGCTTAGTGTTCGTGGTGATCGCGTTTGCGACGGCGCACCGCTATTGGGAGTTCCCGCAGCAGGTGCAGACCCTCCAGTGGGTCTTTCTCAGCAAGGACCTCGCTATTGCCGGCGGCCTGCTCGTGCTGTTCGTGACCGGTGGCGGGCGTTTCAGCGTCGACAATATGTTGGCAAAAAAATAAGCCGCCTCACGGTGCGCGCCGCACCCACACCTTGTTGTCGTGGAATGCCGCGCCGCCATAGGGCGCGATCGAATCCGAGCCGGTCAGCGAATTGATGCCACAGCCGTCAGCATAGGCCGAATTCGGCCAGATCGATTCCGCGATCAGCACGCCGCGCCGCACGCCGTCGAACAGACGCGCGTGCAGGCGCACTTCGCCGCGCGTATTGCCGAGCACGACATAATCGCCGTCGCCGATGCGCAGGACTGCGGCATCGTCGGGATGAATCATCAGCGTCGGCCGCTTTTCCTGCATCAGCGACGTCGGCGTCTCGTTGAAGGTCGAATTGAGGAACCCCCGCGCCGGCGACGTCGCAAGCCGGAACGGATGTTCGCGGTCGGCCTCTTCGATCGACGTCCAATGGTCCGGCAGCTTCGGCATCTGATCGACCGGCCCGCTCGTGTAGGGGCTGCGAAACGGCACGTTGTTCCAATCGGGTTTGAAGCGAAACCTGCCGCCCGGCCATTTGAATCCGTCAAGAAAATGCGACTCGCGGAACGGCGGCTGGCAGTCGAGCCAACGGTCGGCCTCGAGCTTGGCCAGTGTGCCGCGCATCGACACTTGCAGCATCTGGTCGATCAGTTCGCGCGGACTCATGGTGAGACCGCGGTGCTCGACGCCGAGCCGCTTGGCGAGACCTGAAATCACTTCGTGATTGTTGCGGCATTCGCCCGGTGGCTCGACCAGCTTGGGCCCGAGGACGATGTATTGGTGGCCGCCGCCGCGATAGACGTCGTCATGCTCCAGGAACGTCGTCGCCGGCAGCACCACGTCGGCCATTTGCGCCGTCTCGGTCATGAACTGCTCGTGCACACAGACGAACAGGTCCTCGCGCGCGAAGCCGCGTTTGACCCGGTTCTGGTCGGGGCAGACCGAAAGCGGATTGGTGTTTTGAATGATCATCGCCTTCACTGGCGGCCCGGCGTGCAGCACCTCGGCGTCGCCCGCCAAGATCGCACCGATGCGCGACTGGTCAAGCATCCGTACCGAACGATCCCAGACGTCGAGGCCTTCGATAACCGTCCTGTCGAGCTTGAAAATGTCTGCGCTGTTGTGGAAGGCGCCGCCGCCTTCCAAGGCCCAAGCCCCCGTCACCGCCGCGATGCAACTCGCCGCATGCATATTGGCCGCGCCGTTGCGTGAGCGCGAGAAGCCGTAGCCGAGCCGGAAAAAGGCACGCTTGCGCTCGCCGATCAAATTGGCAAATTCCTCGATCGTCTCCACCGGCGTGCCGGTGATCGCCGACGCCCAAACGGGATCGCGGCTGCGCAGATGCCCTTCCAACTCGCGCGGCGCATCGGTGTACTTGTCGAGATAGTCCCAGTCGGCTTTGCCGTCGCGGAACAGGCAATGCATCACCGCGCAGGCGAGCGCGCCGTCGGTGCCGGGCTTCACCAGCACCGGCAGATCGGCCTGCACCATGGTGCCGTTCATGTAGATGTCGACCGCCGCGATCTTTGCCGCCCGCTCTTTGCGCGCGCGCACGGCGTGGGTCATCACATTGACCTGGGTGCTGACCGCATTGGTGCCCCAGATCACCACCAGATCGGATTTCGCCATCTCGCGCGGATCGACGCCGGCGATAGAGCCGGTGCCGGCAGCAAAGCCGGCATAGGCCGGATTGACGCAGATCGAGGAATGGAAGCCGGAGTATTTCTTGGCGTGGCGCAGGCAGTTGATGCTGTCGCGCATCACCAGGCCCATAGTGCCGGCATAATAGTATGGCCATACGCTCTCGGCACCGTGGCGCCGCTCGGCCTGCAGAAACTTTTCAGCCACCAGATCGAGCGCATCGTCCCAGGAGATTTTCCGGAATTGGCCGCCGCCCTTCGTGCCGATGCGCCGCAACGGATGCAGCAGCCGGTCCTTGTGATGCTCGCGCTCGGCGTAGCGCGCGACCTTGGCGCAGATCACGCCGGCGGTGTAGTCGTTGTCCTTGGCGCCGTGCACGCGGCCGATGGTGCGCTCGTCGATCAGTTCGACGTCCAGCGCGCAGGTGGACGGGCAATCGTGCGGACAGGCGGAGTAGCCGATCCGCTTTGTGTTGCTAAGTTTGACGGCCTGATTCATTGCGCCGGCAGTATAGCCGTGATTGTGGACGTCGGTAAGCGCGCGCTCACACTTCGCTTTCGCGCCTCGCCTGCCGCCACAACCCTCCGACGATCAGCACCAGCACAGCGCCGGCCGCCGCGGCGGCGTACTCCACGGTGTGCGCAATCGCAACGCCATAGGCGTGGATCAGATAGGCCGTCACCACGGGATCGGTCGCGATCACCTCGCCGACGATCCAGCCGAGCAGCGCGGCGCCCGCCCAGACCATGACCGGGAAGCGGTCGAGCAGCGCCATGATCAAGGCCGCGCCCGCCACGATCAGCGGAATGCTGATGGCAAGCCCGAGCACCAGCAGCGCCATGTTGCCACCGGCCGCGGCCGCGATGGCGATGACGTTGTCGAGGCTCATGATGATATCGGCGACGGCGATGATGCCCACCGCGCGCCAGAGGTGCTCGACCGCCTCGGTCTCGCTCTCATCCGGCTCGTCAGGCACCACGAGCTTGGCGGCGATGTAGAACAGCGCCAGCCCGCCGGCGATCTTGAGATAAGGGAGCAGCAGCAGCGAAGCGACCACGCCGGTGAAGACGATGCGCAGCACGATGGCGACGCCGGCGCCGAGGATCATGCCCCATATCCGCTGCCGATGCGGCAGGCCGCGGCAGGCCATGGCGATAACTACGGCGTTGTCGCCGGAGAGCAGGATATTGATCCAAATGATCTTGGCGACCGCGACCCAGAACTCGGCCTCGCCCAGGTTGTTCCAGCCGCTCGTCAGCAACGCGGCCCAGTGCGCCGGATCCAGCATCTGCGCCAATGAATGCACCCGGCCTCCATTGCGCGCGAGCGCGGCTAGCCGATGATCTCGTTCTCCGAGAAGAACTGGGCGATCTCGCGCGCCGCGGTGTCGGCAGCGTCGGAGCCGTGCACCGAATTCTCGCCGATCGATTTGGCGTGCACCTTGCGGATGGTGCCCGGCGCGGCCTTGGCCGGGTCTGTCGCGCCCATCAATTCGCGATAGCGCGCGATGGCGTTGTCGCCCTCGAGCACCTGCACCACCACCGGCCCCGACACCATGAAATCGACCAGCTCAGCGAAAAACGGCCGCTCTTTGTGCACAGCGTAGAACTGCCGCGCCTGCGGCAGCGAGATGCGCAGGCGCTTCTGCGCGACGATGCGCAGGCCCGCGGCCTCGATCATGGCATTGATGGCGCCGGTCAGGTTGCGCGCGGTCGCATCGGGTTTGATGATGGAAAAGGTGCGCTCGAGCGCCATCGGATCATCCTTCACTGAGATTGATCGGAGCGTTGACTTGCATTGATTGGAGAAACGATTTCGCGCGGCTTATACCGGGGGTCGCACCATGCGGCAAGATCGCGCGTTTTGCTCCGTTTTAGCTATGATTTGGCGCGTGGGAGGAGGTATCCATGAAGTCCCGTTATCAGATGTTCGCAGGCTATAACGCTTGGTGCAACGAGCGGCTCTATGCCGCGGCCGCCACGGTGACCGATGCCGATTACCGGGCCGACCGCGGCGCCTTTTTCAAGTCGCTGCATGGGACGCTCAATCATCTCCTGGTCGGCGACCGTATCTGGATGCGGCGTTTCACTGGCGCTGGCGCGGTGCCGCCGAGCCTCGACGCCATTCTGTACGACGACTTCGAGCGCTTGCGCGCCGCGCGCCGCAGCGAGGACACACTCATCAGCCGTTACATCGCGCGCTTGAGCGACAGCGACCTGGTCGGCACCATCCGCTACCGCACCTTTGTGCGGCCGGCCGACATCGAGCAGCCGCTGGCGCCGGCGCTCGACCATTTCTTCAACCACCAGACCCACCACCGCGGCCAGGCGCACGCCCTGCTCTCCTCGATCATCGGCAACGACGCGACGCCGAGCTTCGACCTGATCATTTACCAGCGCGAAACCGGGCAATGCGGATTGCGCAAGCCGGCCTAACGACTCTCTTGCCTCGCGCGCCGCGCTCGGCCAAAAGGCGCGGGCCATGCTCGTCATCGACGACCTCACCGTCCGCATCGCCGGCCGCACGCTGATTGAAGGTGCCTCCGCGCGCATCATTCCCGGTGCCAGGGTCGGCCTGGTCGGCCGCAATGGCTCTGGCAAGACCACCTTATTCAACGTGATCGCGGGCGATATGTCGTCCGAGCACGGCTCCATCGAGCTGCCACCGCGCTGGCGCATCGGCCGGCTGGCACAGGAAGCGCCGAACGGACCGGAAAGCCTCCTCGAGGTCGTGCTGAAAGCCGACCGCGAGCGCAGCGCGCTACTGACCGAGGCCGAGACCGCGCACGACCCGCACCGCATCGCCGAGATCCAGACCCGACTCGCCGATATGGGCGCGCACGCGGCGCCGGCCCGCGCGGCCTCGATTCTGTCGGGCTTGGGCTTTTCCAATGCCGACCAGGCGCGGCCCTGCTCGGAATTTTCCGGCGGCTGGCGCATGCGCGTCGCGCTCGCCGCCACGCTGTTCTCAGAGCCGGACCTGCTGATGCTCGATGAGCCGACCAATTATCTCGATCTGGAAGGCACGCTGTGGCTGCAGGATCATCTGGCGCACTATCCGCACACGATGATGATCATCAGCCACGACCGCGACCTGCTGGACAACGCCATCGATCAGATTTTGTCGCTGGAAGCACAAAAGCTGACTTTGTACCGCGGCGGCTATTCCGACTTCGAACGCCTGCGCAGCGAGCGCATGGTGCTCGACCAGAAGATGATCAAGAAGCAGGAGGCACAGCGTAAGCATCTGCAGGCTTTCGTCGACCGTTTCCGCGCCAAGGCCAGCAAGGCGCGGCAGGCACAATCGCGCATCAAGATGCTGGCCAAAATGCAGCCGATCAACGCACTGGTGACGAACGAAGTGCGCCCAATCCACTTTCCGGCACCGGATAAGCTTTTATCGCCGCCGATCATCGCCACCGACGACGTCGCGGTCGGCTACGAGCCCGGCCATCCGATCCTGTCGGGCCTGACGCTGCGCATCGACAATGACGACCGGATTGCCTTGCTCGGCTCCAACGGCAACGGCAAATCCACGCTGGTGAAGCTGCTGGCCGGCCGGCTCGCGCCCGAGCATGGCACGGTGACGCGCGCGGCAACCCTCAAGGTCGGCTATTTCGCCCAGCACCAGCTCGACGAACTGGACGAGGAGCGCAGCCCTTACGATCACGTCCGCGACCTGATGCCCGATCAACCTGAAGCCAAAGTGCGCGGCAAGGCGGGCGCGATCGGGTTTTCAGGGCTTGCCGCCAACAATGCGGTGAAGACGCTCTCCGGCGGTGAAAAGGCGCGGCTGCTGATGGGCCTGGCGACATTCGCCGCGCCGCATCTGGTCATCCTCGATGAGCCGACCAACCACCTCGATATCGACAGCCGCGGCGCGCTGATCGAGGCAATCAACGACTATCCGGGCGCGGTGATTTTGGTGTCGCATGACCGCTACCTCTTGGAAGCCTGCGCCGACCGCCTGTGGCTGGTCGCGGGCGGCAAAGTCGCCCCGTTCGACGGCGATCTCAATGATTACCGGCGCATGGTACTGGCCGGAGAGGGCCAGGGAATTACGGTCGGCTCAAAATCATCGGCGCGCGTCGATCCGGTGCAAGCTCGCCGCGCGGCAGCCGACAAACGCGTGGAGACCGCGCCGCTGCGCAAGCGAATATCGCAAGCCGAGGTCTTGATCGCGCAGCTGACGCGGCAGCTTCACAAGCTCGATACAACGCTCGCCGACGGCGCGCTGTTCGCAACCGATCCGGCGCGCGCCGCCGATCTATCAAAGACCCGCGCGCAGGTGGTGGTGGCGATTGCCAAGGCGGAAGAAGAATGGCTGGCCGCCAGCGCGGCGCTGGAGACGGCCTAGCCGCCAGCGTCACTGCACGTAGGCGCGCTCGATTTCGCGGGTGGCCGTCTTCGGTTTCGCCGGCTTTTTGGCTTTTTGCTTTTTCGACGGCGGCTTGACCGGAGTCTCCGGCACCGGGGCGCGGTCGACGACCTTCAGCCGGCCAGCGTCGAACGTGTAGATGCCCGGCCAGGTGCCGGCGAGGTAAGTAAGGACGACCTTGCGTTCGCCTTTGTCGCCGGCGCCGATATTGATGTTGCCGGGAAGACCGGCACGCCGCACCACCTCGCATTCGGTCATGCCGAGCGCGATCCCGCCCATAGCTGTGGACCCGCCGCCTGGCTGGCCTTGCGGGGCGGCATTGGGGTTGGCCGCGGCCGGCGCAGCGGCGGGCATGGGCGCGCTGGCGAGGTCGCCGGCCATGGTGCCGACCGGCCGGTCGGCCGGCGGAGCCGCTGGAGTCGGCGCTGCCGCTGGAGCCGCCGGCGCTTCCATTAGGACCGGCGCGCCGCAACGACCGTCCGCGCTAACTAACTCTTCCGGAGCAACCGGACCGCGGGGATTAAGTTGGACATTGTTGTCGTCGCCGGTGGCCCGCGCCCAACTGGGCTTGGCAAACACGTCCACAGGCTTGGAGAACCAGCCGCCCTCATTGTTGTCCGGTAGCAGCCGTACCGAGTTCGTGCAGCCGGCAATGGCCGCGGCGAGCCCGATGGCACACCCAACGAGCACAATCCTGGAAACCACGCGACGACGCAAAACAGTCTCCCCCGGGGCGGCCTATCCGCTTGTCCCTTAAGACGTATTTTGCGTCATCACGATGGCGGCGACAAGCCAAAGGCTGGCCAAGGGGTTAATCAGGCCATTGGCGGATAGGGCATTGGCGGACAGGCCATTGGCCTAGCTGCCGATTAGGCTCTCTTAGTCCAGCGTCCCTGCTCGTCCGGCTGCCAGTACGTCGTCTCGAAACCCTTGGCCTTGGCATCGCTCCAAGTACTTCGCGCGGCGGCGACCGCGTCATCGTCCTCGCCGTTGAACACGAGCACGATGCGCTGATAGGCCCCGGCGTCGGCCGGCATCGGCGCGCCGTCGATCAGGAAGCGCACCGTGGCCGCATTGGGATTGCCGTCATTGACGGTGAACAGCACCGGCTGCGCCGCGGCATCCGGCTCGCGCCAGGTGCCGTGCGGCAGGAAGCCGTCGTCGCGGTACGTCCACAGATGGGCGTCGAGCGCCTCGATGCGCTCTTCCGACGCGCCCTGCACGATCACCGTCCAGCCGCGCTCGATCGATTTTTCCAAGAGCGGCGGCAGCACGCCTTCAAGCTTCTGGCCTTGCAGGTGATAGAAGAGGACTTCGGTCATGGCGCTCGCGCCCTCACCGCTCGTAATAATCCGCCACCAGGCGATCCAACAGCCGCACGCCCCAGCCCGAGCCCCAGCTCTTGTTGATATCGGTCTGGCGCGAGTCCATGCCGGTGCCGGCAATGTCGAGATGCGCCCACGGCGTCTTGTCGGAGACAAAGCGCTGGATGAATTGCGCGGCGGTGATAGCGCCGCCCCAGCGCGAGCCGCCGGTGTTCTTCACATCGGCGAATTTGGAATCGATCATTTTGTCGTATTCGAGCGCGAGCGGCATGCGCCAGACTTTCTCGCCGGTCGCTTCGCCCGCCTTGGTCAGCCGCTCGGCCAGCTTGTCGTCGTTGGCGAACATACCGGCATATTCCTGACCGAGCGCGACGATGATCGCGCCGGTGAGCGTCGCCAGATCGACCATGAATTTCGGCTTGAAACGCTTGGCCGCGTACCAGATCACGTCGGCCAGGACGAGGCGGCCTTCGGCGTCGGTGTTGATGATCTCGATGGTCTGACCGGACATCGACGTGACGATGTCGCCCGGCCGCTGTGCGTTGCCGTCCGGCATGTTCTCGACCAGGCCGATGACGCCGACCGCGTTGACCTTCGCTTTGCGCGCGGCCAGCGCCTGCATCAGGCCGGTGACGCAAGCCGCGCCCGCCATGTCGCCCTTCATGTCCTCCATGCCGGCCGCCGGCTTGATCGAGATGCCGCCGGTGTCGAAGCACACCCCCTTGCCGATGAAGGCAACCGGGGCATCGCCCGCTTTGCCGCCGTTCCAGCGCATCACCACAACGCGGCTCTCGCGTGTGGAGCCCTGGCCGACGCCGAGTAGCGCATTCATGCCGAGCTTCTTCATCGCCTTGAGGTCGAGCACTTCGACCGTAACGCCAACTTTTTTCAGCGCGCCGGTGCGGCGGGCGAACTCCTCCGGATAAAGGACGTTGGCCGGCTCGTTGACGAGATCGCGCGCCATCAGCACGCCGCCGCCGATTGCCTCGCGCGTCGCGTAAGCTTTGTGAGCGGCTGCGACATCGCCGACCGCGATCATAACGCTGCGCTTGGCCGGCGGCTTCTCGTCGTCCTTGCGCTTGGTCTTGTAGCGGTCGAAGGCGTAAGCGCGCAGCACGATGCCAAGCGCCAGGTCGGCCACCTGTTCGGCCTTCAGCGCCCCATTTGGCAATTCGGCGAACACCAGGCCCTCGCTAGCGGCGAGCGGCAGCTTGCCCATGGCGAGCCCGCCGAGCTTGAGTAGATCCTTCTGCTGCAGACTCGCGGTCTTGCCCACGCCGATCACCACCAGGCGGGCGACCTTCAGTCCCTCCGGAATGATCAAATCGAGCACGGTGCCGTTCTTGCCGGTGAAGCGTTCGGCCTTGGCGGCGCGCGCCACCAGTCCGGCGGCAGCGCCGAGCACTTTGGCGGTGGCTGGGCCGAACTTTAGGCCGTCGTCGCAAAACACGATAAGAACGCCCGATGCCCCGATTCTGGCTGGGGCGGCGAAGGGAACAAACCCGAGCTTAAAGGCATCGGACATCGGCTCGATCCTTAATCTTGGCGACATTGGTGGCAGGCTGGCCCTTGAAACCCATATGGCCCGACGCGCCTCCTCTGCAAAGCCCAAAATCGCTCGAATTCCAGGCTTTTCAGCGCGCCTGGTGACCCATCCCACGCAAAGAAGCGGTTTACGTCTTGATTTCGGGGCAAAACCAGCCCTTGGGGCACCCTCATGGTTTTCCGGCTTTTACTTTTTGTTGTGCATATTCAAAGGGTTTGCCTTTGCACGGCCATTTTGTAGATGGATCAAGGTAAACCTGGATGGGTGGGGATTAGGTTGGCTACGCTGAGCGTCCGGTAGGGGTATCGGGCGGACGGTGGGGCATGCCGTATTTGGGGACGATGCGTCGGATGGGGTCGATCGGCCGATATATCTTCCGCACGACCATCAGTGCGTTCCTGGTCATTTTGATCAGCCTGACCGCCGTGATCTGGGTCACGCAGGCGCTGCACGATATCGACCTGATGACGACCCAGGGTCAATCGATCCTGATTTTCGTCGGCATCACCGGCATGATCATTCCGCTGCTCATTCTGGTGATCGCGCCGATCGCGCTGTTGATCGCGGTCGTGCACGTGCTCAACAAAATGTCGACCGACAGTGAAATCATCGTGATGAATGCATCCGGCATGTCGCCGTGGATCCTGTTCCGCGCCTTCCTGGCGGCAGCGGTCGTGGTGTCGATTCTGGTGATGGCAGTCAGCGCCTATTTCGCGCCCAAGGGCCTGCGCATGCTGAGCGATTGGCTCACCGAGGTGCACGCCGACGTGGTGGGCAACCTGGTGCAGCCGGGCCGCTTCACCAACGTCGCACCTGGCGTCACGATGCGGATCCGTGAGCGGCGCAGCAACGGCCAGATGGTCGGTGTCTTCCTTGACGACCAGCGCGATCCGGCACAGCGCGTGACCGTGATCGCGGATGTCGGCGAGGTGCTCAACAGCCCGAGCGGCACATTTCTGGTCCTGCAGAACGGCATGGTGCAGCGCTTCGAGGCCAAGGAGCGCGACCCGACGATGGTGGTGTTCGATCGCTATGCCTTCGACCTGTCGACGCTGATCCCCGGACGGCAGGCGATAACCTATTCGATCCGCGAGCGTTATCTGTGGCAGCTGTTGTTTCCCGATCCGAACGACAAGCTCTACGTCAACGAGCCGAACCAGTTCCGTGCCGAACTGCACGACCGGATGATCGCGCCGATCTATCCGATAGCGTTCGCGGTGATCGCTTTCGCCTACCTTGGAGCGCCGCGCACCAACCGGCAAAGCCGCACGATTTCGATGCTTGGCGCCGTCGGCGGCGTGGCGCTGCTGCGACTGGCCGGTTTCGTGTCGACCGTGTTCGGCGCTACCGTGCCGTGGATGCTGGCACTGCAATACGTGGCGCTCGTGCTTGCTTTTAGCGGCGGTTTGTTCGTGATCCACCGCGGCCTGATCCTGGAGCTGCCCGCGTTCATCGACAATTGGCTGGCGGCGATCACCGAGCGCGTGATGCAACGCGTCGCCACGCAATGAGTTCGTCATGCGGATGATCGGCGGAACACTTGGGCGTTATTTCGGGATACGTTTCCTGGGCTCGGTGCTGCTGGTGTTCGGCGCTATCTTCGCACTGGTCGCGCTGATCGACTACATCGAGACGATGCGCCGCGCCACCGATATTCCGCACGTCTCTGCGATCCTGGTTGCGAAAACATCATTCTACCGCGTCCCGCAAATTACCGAACGGATTTTGCCGTTCTGCGTGCTGATCGGCACGATGGTCTGCTACCTCAATCTGTCGCGGCGGCTGGAATTGGTGGTCGCCCGTTCGGCCGGCGTGTCGGCCTGGCAATTCATTTCGCCGGCTGTGATCGTGGCCCTGCTGCTCGGCGTTGTCGCTACCACCGCATACAATCCGCTCTCGGCGATCATGCAGGAGCAATCGAAGCGCTACGAGGCGATTCTGTTTGGCAACAAATCGAGCGAGTTGCACGGCGGCGGCCCGTTCTGGACCAGCCAGCGCAGCAGCGAAGGCCAGGCCATCATCAATGCCAAGGCCAGCCGCGACCAGGGCGTCAACCTCAGCGGCGTGACAGTCTTCGTCTTCGACGATGCCGGCCATTTCAAGCGGCGCATCGAGGCGCGCTCGGCGACGCTGGAACCCGGGGTCTGGCGGCTCATGGATGCCCGCGTCAACGAACCGGGGACCTTGCCGGCCAATCACGCGTCCTACGAGCTCAAGACTAGCCTGACGCCGGAACAGGCTCGCGAAAGTTTTGCAACCCCCGAAACTGTGCCTTTTTGGCAGCTGCCAGCGTATATTACGATTGCGGACCACGCAGGTCTGGTCGCCGCAGGCTATAAATACCAATTTCAAAAGCTTCTGGCGCAGCCATTTTTGCTGGCTGCCATGGTATTTCTTGCAGCCTCGGTCAGTCTACGTTTCTTCCGCTTCGGCGGGGTGCAAAAGATGATTTTAAGTGGCGTCGCATCGGGCTTTCTGCTTTATGTCTTATCGAAAGTGACTGAAGATATGACGAAGGCCGAGCTGATGCTCCCTGCGGCAGCGGCTTGGCTGCCCGTGCTTGCCGGGGGCCTGACGGGGTTTATTGCGTTGTTGTACCAGGAGGACGGGTGATGGCGGGGCCGGTTTGCGCTCGTCCACCAGTGCCGAAGCTCCGTTGGCGTGCCATCGCAGGGGCCATTGCCGTCCTCGCCGTGCTGGCTTGCGGCAGCGCGCTGACATGCGCGCCCGCTCACGCCCAGCAGTTTTTCAGCTTCCCGCCCAGCCCGCCGCCGAAACCAAAATCCGCGATTGCTCTGTCGCGTGAAAAGCCCGGCACGCAGCAGCAGATGCTCGTGAAGGCGGATGAGATCGACTACGACTATGCCAATCACCGCGTTGCCGCGGTCGGCAATGTGCAGATCTATTATCGCGATTCCACGATCGAAGCCGACCGGGTCATCTACGACCAGACGAAAAAGCGCCTGCACGCCGAAGGCAATGTCCGGCTTACCGAAGCGGACGGCAAGATCACCTACGGCGCTATCATGGACCTATCGGACGATTATCGCGACGGGTTCGTCGATTCGTTGCGTTTGGACTCGCCCGATCAGACGCGCATGGCGGCTGCCCGCGCCGAACGCAGCAATGGGAACACCACTGTCTTTCACAGCGGCGTTTATACTGCCTGCGCGCCGTGCAAGGACGACCCGAAGAAACCGCCGCTGTGGCAGGTGAAAGCCGCACGCATCATCCATGACCAAGGCGAGAAGATGATCTATTTCGAGGACGCGCGCCTCGAATTCTTCGGACAGCCGATCGCCTTCCTGCCCTATTTCTCGGCGCCGGACCCGACCGTCAAGCGCAAGACCGGCGTGCTCACGCCGATCATCACGTCGAGCTCGATTTACGGACAGGCGGTTGAAGTCCCCTACTACTGGGCGCTGGCGCCCGATTATGACGCCACCTTCTCGCCAATGATAACCACCAGGCAGGGACCGCTGCTGCAAGGCGAGTTTCGTCAGCGCCTGCTCAACGGCGCCTATTCGATCCGCGGCGCCGGCATCTACCAGCTCGACCCCGGCTATTTTTCGAACAACAACGGCGTGGTGGCGCCCGGTGATCGCAATTTCCGCGGCAGCGTGGAAAGCGAAGGCAAGTTCGCCATCAACGAAAAGTGGGTCTGGGGCTGGGACAGCATCCTTTTGACCGACAAGACGTTCCTGTCAGACTACAACCCGCGTCTGTCGTCCTATCACTTCACCGACACGCTCGGTGGCGCCGCCAATTCGGGCCTCTCGCAGATCTATCTCTCCGGCAAGGGCGACCGCAGCTATTTCGACATCCGTTCGATCTACTACTACGGCTTTTCGACCGCCGACGTGCAGACCCAGATCCCGGTCATCCACCCAGTGCTCGACTATGATTACACTTTCAATCGTCCGATTGTGGGCGGGGAGCTCGGTTACAACGTCAACTTCACTAGCTTGACACGCAGCCAAGCGGAGTTCGACGCCATCAATCAGACTGCAGCGGGCGCAAGCACGTGCTCGCAGACCGCCGATACGGCGATCATCAATTCCAGCAACTGCCTGTTGCGCGGCATTCCCGGCACCTACAGCCGCTTATCGGCGGACGCGCATTGGCGCCGCACCTTCACCGATTCATTCGGCCAACAATTCACACCCTTCATGTCGCTACGCGCGGACGCCGCGTCCATGCAGATCGACAGCAATCCTGGCGTATCGAACTATATCGCGACCGGCGATACCAACCTGGTTCGCGGCATGCCGACAGTCGGTTTGGAATATCGCTACCCGTTCATCAGCGTGCAGTCATGGGGTACGCAGACCATCGAGCCGATCGCGCAGGTCATCGCGCGGCCAAACGAACCGCAAGTCGGCAAGTGGCCAAACGAGGACGCGCAAAGCCTGATTTTCGACGACACCAATTTGTTCAAGGTCGACAAGTTCTCCGGCTATGACCGGGTCGAGGGCGGCGGGCGGGCAAACTACGGCGTGACCTACACCGCGCAATTCAACCAGGGCGGTAACTTCAACGCACTGTTCGGCCAGTCCTACAGTCTGTGGGATAACTCGTTCTCGCAGGTCGGCATCGCCAATACCGGCCTCGACAGCGGACTGGACACCACCCGCTCCGATTATGTGGCGAGGGCAACCTTCCAGCCCAATGCCACCTATAAATTCAGCTCGCGGTTCCGCTTTGACAATGACACCTTCGCGGTCAAGCGGACCGAGCTCGAGGCCACCACGAACTTCGACCGCTGGACCGTCAGCCTAATGTATGGCGACTATGCTGCCCAGCCAGATATCGGCTTCCTCGCTCGCCGCCAGGGCCTGCTCAGCTCCGCCTCGGTCAAACTCGACGCCAACTGGGTGCTGCGCGGTTCGGCGCTCTACGACCTGGAAGCCGATAATTTCTCCCAGAACTCGGTCGGCGTCGCCTACGTCAACGATTGCCTAATTTTGGGCCTAAATTACATGACTAGCTATGCTTACGGAACCGGCTCGCCGCAGCTCAACCATACGATCATGTTGCAGTTGAGCCTACGTACGCTCGGCGATACGTCAGTTAGCCAAAACGTTGGGTCAAGCGCGAATTCGCACTGACAGAAACCGCGAATGATGCATCGGAACACCGGTTGCACCCGCTGCAATGGAAATCGCGATGCCGAGGGTTAGCTTGAGATTTACTTCTATCCGCGTGTGGATTATTGGCGCCGCGCTCGCCGTTGCCATGCCGGCTGCCGCCTTCGCGCAGGTGGTGGTGGTCGCCAACGGCTCGCCGATCACGGTCTACGACATCGAGCAGCGCGCCAAGCTGATGGCGACCTCGACCCACAAGACTCCCTCGCGTCAGGAGGTTATCCAAGAGCTCATCGACGACCGCATCAAGATCGCGAAGGCTAAAACCTACGGCTTCGAGATCGGCGACGCCGAGGTCGACGAGGCGTTTGGCAACATGGCCAAGAACCAGCACATATCGGTGGCGCAATTCTCCCAAATGATCGAGCGCGCCGGCATTGCCCCCGCGACCATCAAGGCGCGGATCCGCGCCGAGTTGACCTGGAGCCAATTGGTACGCGGCAAATTCAGTTCGTCCTTGCAGGTCGGCGAATCAGACATCGCCAATGCCTTGCGCTCGCGCAACGAAAGCGACACCGACGCGGTCGGCTATATCTACACGCTTTATCCGGTCATGATCCTGGTGACGCCGGGATCGAGCGGTGGCGCTGTGGAAGCCAAGCGGCGCGAGGCGGAAAACCTGCGCGGCCGTTTCGTGTCATGCTCAGAGGGGCTGGCCTTCGCGCGCGCGCTGCGCGACGTCGCGGTACGCGAGCCGATCACGCGCAGTTCGGCCGACCTCGCGCCGCAACTGCGCGACGTGCTCGCCAGCATTCCGGTCGGCCACCTGACCGCACCGGAGGCGACCGAGCAAGGGCTGCAGATGTTCGCGCTGTGCAACAAGAAGGAGAGCAAGGTCGACTCTCCGCTCAAGCGTGAAATGCGCCAGGAACTTTTCGCCAAACGCTACGACGCCGAGGCCAAGAAATACCTCGATGAAATTCGCAAACAGGCGATGATCGAATACAAAGACAGCAAATACAAAGACAGCAAATGAGCGCGCGCGTCCGGCTTCCTCTGGCGTTGACCCTCGGCGAGCCGGCTGGCATCGGTCCCGACTTGACGCTCGCCGTTTGGCGACGCCGGGTCGAATTCGATGTGCCGCCCTTCTACCTCATCGGCGACCCGGATTTTCTGGCGAGCCGCGCGCGTATCCTCGGCCTCGATGTGCCGCTCGCCGTCGTTGCACCGGCGGAGGCAAATGTCGCCTTCGAGCGCGCGCTGCCGGTCGTTCCGCTTGAACTTGTCGTCGCCGCGGCGCCCGGCCATCCCGACGCCAGTAGCGCGCCCGCCGCGATCGCCTCGATCCGCCGCGCGGTCGCCGATGTGATGGCCGGCCGTGCCGCCGCCGTGGTCACCAATCCGGTCGCCAAGAACGTGCTTTATCGCTCCGGCTTTGCCGAGCCGGGTCATACCGAATTCCTGGCCAAGCTCGCCGCGGAGGCGACCGGCAAAACCGTGCATCCGGTGATGATGCTGTGGTCACCTGAACTCGCGGTGGTGCCGGTGACCATTCACCTGCCGCTGCGCGACGTGGTCTCGCGCCTGACCGGCGACCTCATCGTCGAGACCGCCCGCATCGTCGCGCGCGATCTCGCCGCCCGCTTCGGTATCGCCCGCCCGCGCATCGCGGTCGCCGGGCTCAATCCGCATGCCGGCGAAGAAGGCGCGCTCGGCGAGGAGGACCACACCATCGTGGCGCCGGCGGTCAGACAATTGCAGTCTGAGGGCATCGACGCGTTCGGCCCAGTGCCGGCCGACACGCTGTTCCATGAGCGGGCGCGCGCCGGCTACGACGTCGCGCTCTGCATGTATCACGACCAGGCGTTGATCCCGATCAAGACACTGGCCTTCGACAATGCGGTGAACGTAACGCTCGGCCTGCCCTTCGTGCGCACCTCGCCGGATCACGGCACGGCCTTCGACATCGCTGGCACCGGCAAAGCCGACCCATCGAGCCTGGTGGCAGCGCTGGCGCTCGCCGCCCGGATTTCCGTCCAGACACCAGCGCTCGTGCCAGCCAAATGATTTTCGTTTGCGCATGATCCTTCCCGAAAACCGGTTCCCACTTTTCGGGATCATGCGCTGATGGCGCAAATCGACGACCTGCCGCCGCTGCGCGACGTCATCCGCCGGCACGGTTTGTCCGCCAAGAAATCCCTCGGCCAGAATTTCCTGCTCGATCTCAATCTGACCGCGCGCATCGCGCGGGCCGGCGGCCCACTCGGCGGCGTAACGGTGGTCGAAGTCGGCCCCGGACCGGGCGGGCTGACGCGCGCGCTGCTGGCGGAGGGCGCGTGGCGTGTCATCGCCATCGAGCGCGACGACCGCGCGATCGCCGCACTGGAGGAGATTGCGGCGCGGTATCCCCGCCAACTCGAGATCGTCCCCGGCGACGCCTTGGAATTCGACGCGCGCGTCCAGCTTGGCGACTGCCGCGCACGCGTCATCGCCAACCTGCCCTACAACATCGCGACCGCGCTGTTGATCGGCTGGCTGACCGGGCCGTGGCCGCCCTGGTACGACATGCTGGTGCTGATGTTCCAGCGTGAGGTGGCCGAGCGCCTCGTCGCCGCGCCGGGCAACAAGACCTATGGCCGGCTGTCGGTGCTGGCGAACTGGCGCTGCGAGACCAAAATTATGTTCGATGTGGCGCCGTCCGCCTTCGTGCCGCCACCGAAAGTTACGTCGTCGGTGGTACGGTTGGTCCCGCGCACAGAACCGCTCGCGTGCGACGCGGACGCCTTGCAGAAGGTGACCGAGGCAGCGTTCGGGCAGCGACGTAAGATGCTGCGGCAGAGCCTCAAGTCCCTGGACGTGGACGCGCTCGCGCTGCTCGCCGCCGCCGGTATCGAGCCGACCGCGCGGGCGGAGGAAATTCCGGTCGAGGGCTTCGTCGCGCTGGCCAACATTTTCGCTGGGCTGGCGAAGGCCCGCGTGTAAAGTTCGCCCACTATGCAGATGCATCGCCAATCCCTCACCGCCTATGGCGCGCCGTTGTGCGAAACCGTGGTCGACGCGCCCAAGCCGCAAGGTACGGAAGTGTTGGTGCGCATCGCGCGCTGCGGCGTCTGCCACTCCGACCTGCACATGCAGGACGGCTATTTCCTGCTCGGCGACGGCAAGCAGCTCGACGTGCGCGCCGGCCGCACGCTGCCCTTCACCCTCGGCCACGAGATTGCGGGCACGGTCGAGAGCGCCGGGCCGGAAGCGGATATTGCGCCGGGCGCCACGGTCGCGGTCTACCCCTGGATCGGCTGCGGGCAATGCACGGCCTGCAAGGTGGGCGACGAGAACATTTGCGTTGCGCCGCGCCATCTCGGCATTACGGTCGACGGCGGCTACGCCACCCACGTGCTGGTGCCGCATCCGCGCTATCTGATCGACTACGCGCCGCTGTCGCCGTCGTATGCCGGCGCGCTGATGTGTTCGGGGCTCACTGCCTATGCCGCGCTCAAGCGCCTTGCCGACCGCGCCTCGCGCGCGCCGTTACTCTTGGTCGGTCTCGGCGGCGTCGGCCTGATGGGACTGGCGCTCGCCCGCGCCATGTACGGCAGCGCGCCCTATGTCGCCGATATCGACGCCAAAAAGCGCGAAGCCGCGCTCGCGGCGGGCGCCAAAGAAGCCTTCGATCCTTCCGATCCGAACGCGCGCAAGGCGCTGCTCAAAGCGAGCGGCGGCATCTATGCCGCGGTTGATTTCGCCGGCTCCGACAAGTCGCTCAATTTTGCCACCGGCGTGCTGGCCAAGGGCGGCAAGGTGGTGGTCACTGGCCTGATCGGCGGCGGCTATTCGACCGCGGTCGCCATGTTCTCGCTCAAGGCCATGACCATCGAGGGTACGCAGACCGGCACTTTGGCGGAAGCGCGCGAATTGATCGACCTGGTGCGCGTAAAGGACATCGCGCCGCCGCCGATCGCCGAGCGGCCGCTCGATCAGGCCTCAGCCACGCTCGACGACCTGCGCGCCGGTAAAATTGTTGGGCGGGTGGTGCTGACGGCGTAACGGCTAGGCGCCGAGCTTCTTCAAATCGGCCAGCAGGCGGTCGGCAAAGCTTTCCAGATCGAGCATCTTGACGCGCTTGAGCCGCTCCGCGGTTAGGATCGCGCGCACGCGCATGAAACTCTTATCCAAATCGCGGTTGACCAGGATGTAGTCGTATTCGCGCCAATGCGAGATTTCTTCGATGGCGTTGCGCAAACGCTGCGCGATGATGACTCCACTGTCTTCCGCCCGGCGCTCCAGCCGCGATTTGAGCTCTTCCGCCGAGGGCGGCAGCACGAACACCGTCACCACGTCGTCGCGCATCTTGTCGAGCAACTGGCGCGTGCCTTGCCAGTCGATGTCGAACAGTACGTCACGGCCGTCGGCAAGCGCCTTTTCCACCGGCTCGCGCGGCGTGCCATAGAAATTCCCGTGCACTTCGGCCCATTCCAGCAACTCGCCGCCGTCGCGCATGGCTTCGAAGTGCCGCTTGGTCACGAAGTGATAATGCACATCTTCGATTTCGCTGGGCCGCCGTGCCCGGGTGGTGACCGAGACCGACAGCGAGACGTTGTCCTCCTGCTCCAGCAGGTTGCGAGACAGCGTCGTCTTGCCCGCACCGGACGGCGAGGACAGCACCAGCATGATGCCCCGGCGGGTTATGTCGCCATCTTGGCTCATTCCAGATTTTGCACCTGCTCGCGGAACTGTTCGACCACGCTTTTCAATTCCAGGCCGATATTGGTGAGGTCGACGTCGTTGGCCTTGGCGGTCAGCGTATTCGATTCGCGGTTGAGTTCCTGCGCCAGAAAATCGAGCCGGCGGCCGACCGGCCCGCCATCGTCGATCAGCTTCTGCGCCTGCGCGACATGCGAGGTCAGGCGGTCGAGTTCCTCGCGGATATCGGCCTTGCTGGCGAGCATGATCGCTTCCTGGTGCAGGCGGTCCGAATCGAAGCGCCGCGAGGCCGACAATAGCGTCGCCACTTGCTCGGCGAGCCGCGCCTTGATCGCTTCCGGTTTGCGGCCCGGGGCCGCTTCCGCGCGCGCGGCCAACGCGGCGATTTCCTTGAGCCGCGCCGACAGCAGGCGGCCAAGCGTTGCGCCTTCCGCCTGCCGCATGGCGATCAGTTCCGCGAGCGCCTGTTCGAAGTCTTTCAGGATCGCGGTCTCGGCGGCGCGGCGATCCTCCTCGCGCTCATCTTCCTCGCTCACCTCAATCACGCCCTTGAGCGCGAGAATGCCGTCGAGCGTCGCCGGCCCGGCTTCGACCTTGCCGCGCAAGCTATTAAGCGTCGCCAGCACGGCGTTGAGCACCGGCTCGTTGACCTTGACCGCCGGCGCCACGCCTTTGCGCTCGACGGTGAGATTCGCGTACACCGTGCCGCGCGACAGCTTCTCGGTTCCGCGCGCGCGCGCCGGCACTTCGATCCCGTCCCAGCCCGGGGGCAGACGCAGCCGCAGATCGAGGCCCTTGGCGTTGACCGATTTGAGCTCCCAGTTCCAGGCATAGGCGCCGGCGACGCCGTGGCCGCGCGCGAAACCGGTCATGCTCGACAGGGCCATCGGGGTTCGATCTCGTGTTGGTTGAATCGGCGGAAAACGCGGGCGAACATTAGCGCATGATCCGGAAAAGTGGGACCCGGTTTTCGGAAAAGATCATGCCATGCAAAGTAGCCGTGCGTCTTCGCGCTCACAAGCGATTACGGCTTGGCCGGCGCCGGGTCCGGCGTGGCGGTGTTCTTTTCGATCGCGCGCAGGCGCGCGACGTTTTTCTGGTGCTGCTCGTAGGTTTCCGAGAACACGTGGCCGCCGCTGCCGTCGGCGACGAAATAGAGGTCCTTGGTGCGCGCCGGATTGGCCGCGGCTTCGAGCGAGGCACGGCCCGGATTGGCGATCGGACCCGGCGGCAGCCCGTCTATTACGTAGGTATTGTAGGGCGTCGGCTGCTCGATCTCGCTCTTCATGATCGGGCGGCCGAGCGAACCTTTGCCGCCGGTCAGGCCGTAGATGATGGTCGGGTCCGACTGCAATCGCATCTTGCTCTTGAGACGATTGACGAATACCGAGGCGACGCGCGAGCGCTCGTCCGGTTTGCCGGTTTCCTTCTCAACGATCGAGGCGAGGGTGACCAGCTGTTCCGGCGTCTTGACCGGAAGATCCGACATGCGATGTTCCCAGACTTCCTGCAACAAACGCCGATGCGCCTGCTGCATGCGCTGGATGATCTGTTCGCGCGTCATACCGCGGGTAAACTTGTAGGTCTCCGGCAGCAGCGTGCCTTCGCGTGGAATTTCCTTGATCTGGCCGGAGAGCGACTCGGTTTCCAAAAGCTTGGCGACGATCTGCTCGGAGGTCAGTCCTTCAGGGATCGTCAGCGTGTGCTGCACCACCTTGTTCTCGACAATGGTAGTGACCACGTCGGCAAGGCTCGCGCCCTTGGTGAACTGATATTCGCCGTGCTTGAGGTCGCCGCGCGCCTTGAGCACCATCACCCCGCCGATGAATACCCAGGGTTGGTCGATCACGCCCTCACGCTGCAGGAGATCGGCAATATCGCGAATGCCGAGCCCGCGCGGAATATTGACCACCTTGTCGGCGGCGAGCGGCCCGGGCGTTTCGAAACGCTGCCGGCCGACGTAAAGCGCGCCGCCGCCGACGACCGAGATCAGGACCAACACGGTGAAGATGGCATTGCCGGCAATCACCAGCGGGTGGCGCACCCGTTGCGAGCGGCGATTGGGCAACGGCACGCGTTCCGGCTCGAGCGCGGCGCGCGGGCTGCGCGGCGGCTTGGGCGCGCTCGCCGGAGGCGGCGGCACCGGCACGGGCCCCGGCTTGCTCGCGGCCCGGCGACCCTCGCCGCCATGGGGCGGATCGGAACTCACGCGCCTGCTCCCGCTATGGCGACTTGTAAGCTCACCTTCGACACACTCCCGTTCGGCGACCGGCCGCGGCTGAATTGGAAATCACTAGCAGCCTTCGCACGTTAGGAAGAATTGTGGCGAAAACTGGGGACGCGGCAAGGCAGGCTAGCCGACATAGCGGGTGAAGATCAGCGAGGCGTTGGTCCCGCCAAAGCCGAACGAATTCGACAAGGCGATGTTGATCTCGCGTTTGCGCGCCTTGTGCGGCACCAGATCGATCGGCGTCTCGACCGACGGATTGTCGAGATTAATGGTGGGCGGGGCCACCCCGTCGCGGATCGCAAGGATCGAGAAGATTGCCTCCACCGCGCCCGCCGCGCCGAGCAGATGGCCGATGCAAGATTTGGTCGACGACATCGATACGCGGCCGGCGGCATTGCCGACGAGACGCTGCACCGCGCCGAGTTCGATCTCGTCGCCGAGCGGCGTCGAGGTGCCGTGCGCATTGATGTAGTCGATATCACCGGCGGTAATCCCCGCGCGCTTGAGGGCCATGCCCATGCAACGGAACGCGCCGTCGCCGTCCGGTGATGGCGCGGTAATATGATAGGCGTCGCCCGACATGCCGTAACCGATGAGCTCGGCATAAATCTTGGCGCCGCGCGCCTTCGCGTGCTCGAGCGCTTCGACCACCACCGCGCCCGCCCCCTCGCCCATGACGAAGCCGTCGCGGTCCTTGTCGTAGGGACGCGAGGCGCGCGTGGGATCCTCGTTGAAGCCGGTGGACAGCGCGCGCAACGCGGCAAAGCCGGCAAGCGAAATGCGGTTGACCGGCGATTCCGTACCGCCCGCCACCATGACCTCGGCATCGCCGAGCGCCACCATGCGCGCGGCGTCGCCGATCGCGTGCGCGCCGGTCGAACAGGCGGTGACCACCGCATGGTTCGGCCCCTTCAGACCGAATTCGATGGAGACGTAGCCGGAGGCGAGGTTGATGATGCGGCCGGGAATGAAGAACGGCGAGACCCGGCGCGGTCCCTTCTCGTGCAGAATGACGGCGTTGGCGGCGATGCCTTCGATGCCACCGATGCCGGAGCCGATCAGGACGCCGGTGCTGGTCTGCTCCTCATAGCTCTGCGGGCGCCAGCCGGCGTCATCGAGCGCCTGCTTGGCCGCGGACATCCCGAACAGGATGAAATTGTCGACCTTGCGCTGCTCCTTCGGCTCCATCCATTGGTCGGCATTGAAGGTGCCGCCGCTGCCGTCGCCGCGCGGCACCACGCACGCGATCCTGCAGGAGATGTCGGAGACGTCGAATGTATCGATCTTCTTGGCGCCGCTTTCGCCTTTGAGCAGGCGTTGCCATGTCGTTTCGACGCCGCAGCCAAGCGGAGAAACCATCCCCATCCCGGTGATGACGACACGCCTCATGCCAGGCTCCGAATCAAGTCAAGCGCTCCTATGTGCCGCTTTACCGGCCATAGCCCATAAATTTGTGACGAATGGAGCGTCGAACAGCCGGAGCGGCTTACGCTCAACTTTTGGCGTTCTTTTCGAGAAACTTGACCGCATCGCCGACGGTCAGGATCGTTTCGGCGGCATCGTCCGGAATCTCGCAGCCGAATTCCTCCTCGAAAGCCATCACGAGTTCGACGGTGTCGAGACTATCGGCGCCAAGATCGTCGATGAAACTCGCTTGCTCGGTCACCTTGTCGGGTTCGACCCCCAGGTGCTCCACGACGATCTTTTTAACCCGCTCGCCAATATCACTCATCGTTCCAACCTCGTGCTTTTTAGATTGGGCTGCGTCCGGGACCCGATCGCAACCATCGCGGAATGGCCTCGTCGTGGTTGACGGCGGTGTGACGACCTTCGATCGCAGAGCATCTGTTGCGACGTCCGCCATCGGCCGCCCCAGTCGGGCCGAATTTCGGTTACCACACTTCAAATCCGTTGACTAGCGCGCGCGAGCGTAGCCCGATGCGCCCTGAAAAGCCAAGCATTTCCGCCCCTTGTTTGCGCATGATCTCACCGGGATCGTGCGTTATTTGCGCATGGTCTTGTCAGGAAAGCGCTAGCCATCCCCGATCGAGCCGAGGATAAACTTTTCGGGATCGCGCGCTAAATCATCGCCATACCACCATTGACGTGGATGGTCTGCCCCGTGACATAGCCGGCCTCTTCCGAGGCCAGATAGACCGCCGCCGCGGCTACGTCGGCCGGCGCTCCGAGCCGCCCGGAGGGCACCCGGGCCACGATCGCCTCGCGCTGCTTGTCATTGAGCCGGTCGATCATGGCGCTGGCGATGATGCCGGGAGCGATGCAATTGGCGGTAACGTTGCGCTTGGCGTATTCGGCGGCGACCGACTTCAGCATGCCCACCAGGCCGGCCTTCGCGGCGGCATAGTTGCCCTGCCCCGGATTGCCGGTATAGCCGACGATCGACGAGATACCGATCACGCGGCCCCAGCGCCGACGCATCATAGCTTTCACCGCCGCGCGGGTGAGGCGGAATGTGGCGGTCAGGTTCACCGCAATCACCTTGTCCCAAGCCTCGTCGGTCAAACTCACGAACAGATTGTCTTGATTGACGCCGGCATTAGCGACCAGGATATCGAGCCTGGTCATCTTTTCTTCCGCGCTCGGCACCAGGGCCTCGACCGCATCCTTGTCGGTGAGATCGCAGGGCAGAACGTGCACGCGATCCTTCAGTTCGCCAGCGAGCGCATCGAGCGCATCGCGGCGCGTGCCGGAGAGCGCGACAGTCGCGCCCTGGGCGTGCAAGGCGCGCGCAATGGCGCCGCCGATGGCGCCGGTTGCGCCGGTCACCAGCGCGGTCTTGCCGCTGAGATCGAACATCAAAAACTCCTTCTCGCCTTGAACGCGGCGACATCGTCAGGGTTGTTGATCGCGGTTGCGGCAGCGCCCTCGGCGATCCGCTTGATGAGACCGCTCAGCACCTTGCCGGCCCCCACTTCGTAGAACGTCGCGACCCCGGCAGCCGCCATGGCGGCGACCGACTCGCGCCAGCGCACCGTGCCGGTGACTTGCGCGACCAGCGCGCGCACGATTTCGGCGGGATCAGTGATCGGCTTGGCCAGCACGTTCGCCACCACCGGCACCGCCGGCGATTTGACGATCACATTCGCCAACGCCTGCGCCATCACGTCGGCGGCAGGCTGCATCAACGCGCAATGGAAGGGGGCGGATACTTGCAGCAACATGGCCCGCTTGGCGCCCTTGGCTTTGGCGATCTCGACCGCGCGTTCGACCGCCGCCTTGTCGCCTGACACCACCACCTGCCCGGCGCCGTTGTCGTTGGCGGCCTGGCAGACCTGGCCTTGCGCGGCTTCTGCGGCGACCGCCACGGCCGCGTCGTAGTCGAGCCCGAGCAGCGCCGCCATGGCGCCGACGCCGACCGGCACCGCCTTCTGCATCGCCTGCCCGCGCGTGCGCAAGAGCCGCGCGGCGTCGGCGATGGTGAAGGCGCCGGCGGCGGCGAGTGCGGAGTATTCGCCGAGCGAATGCCCGGCGACGAATTGCGCGTCGCGTTTGAGATCGAGACCGGCTTCGGCTTCCAGCACGCGCATCGTCGCCAGCGAAACCGCCATCAGTGCCGGCTGCGCATTCTCGGTAAGCGTGAGCGCATCGGCTGGGCCCTCGAACACGGTGGCGGAGAGCTTGGCGCCAAGCGCTTCATCGACCTCGTCGAACACCTGCCGGGCCGGCAAAAAATTTGCCGCCAGCGCCTTGCCCATGCCGACCGCTTGGCTGCCCTGGCCCGGAAACACGAATGCGACCGCCATACCCCCTCACAACTCGTCTTTTGCCTGAATTGAGCCGAGAGACACCGCAGCACGGGCCCTGTCAAGTTAGGCGGGTGCCAGTAACCGAGCGAAACGGCGTATCGGGATAGGGTGGTCTTTTATTGCTGGTAAGGTCGTTTCGCGCCGCAATTTGTCAGCGAAAGTGACATCAGGCGGCTTAACGGCGCGAACACCGCACGGGTGCTTTTGCTTGCCTTTTCCGGCCCAATCCGCCTATAACCCGCCCGTTCCGTCGATCCTGGTTGGGAGCTGAACGGACGGCCGTTTCATGACCTTCGGTCATGAACGGTAGGGCCAGTGGGTCCGACGTCCCGTGTTCCCGCCTTCAGAGCATTCGAGCCTTTCCCGAAGGGCTCGAGGGGCTAGGCGCCAGGATCGAGGACATGGGCCCAGGGATTGGGTAACACAAGGAAAGGCTTTTCATGCCGTTCTACGAACACGTCTATCTCGCGCGCCAGGATCTGTCCGCGCAGCAGGTCGAGGAATTGACCGCCAAGCTCACCGGCGTCATCACCGAAGCCGGCGGCAAGATCACCAAGACCGAATATTGGGGGATGAAATCCCTCAACTACCGCATCCGCAAGAATCGCAAGGCGCACATGACGCTGCTCAACGTCGACGCGCCGCCGGCCGTACTCAGCGAGGTCGAGCGCCAGGAGCGGATCAACGAAGACATCCTGCGCTACCTCACCATTCGCGTCGAAGCGCACGAAGACGGCCCCTCGGCGATGATGCGCAAGTCCGACCGCGACGATCGCGGCGAGCGTGGCGACCGCGGAGATCGTGGCGATCGTGGCGATCGTCCACGCCGTCCACGTCGCGATGACGACGTCGATGTCGCAGCGGTGGAGGAATAGACCATGGCATTCGGATCATCCCAAGGCGGTGGTGGTGGCGGCGCACGCCGTCCGTTCTTCCGCCGGCGCAAGACCTGTCCGTTTTCCGGCGCCAACGCGCCGAAGATCGACTACAAGGACGTCAAGCTGCTGCAGCGCTACGTGTCGGAGCGCGGCAAGATCGTGCCGAGCCGCATCACCGCGGTATCGGCGAAGAAGCAGCGCGAGCTGGCGCAGGCGATCAAACGCTCGCGCTTTCTCGGTCTGCTGCCTTACGTAATTCAGTAATCCCAGTTTTGTCATTCCGGGGCGCGAGCAAAGCGAGCGAACCCGGAATCCAGAAACAAAGATCGGGATTATGGATTCCGGGCCCGGCGCTTCGCGCCGTCCCGGAATGACTACGTGACGAGGCTTGCGGGGACACCCGCGAGCCGATGGTTGGGGCGGAATGGTTCCGTCTCTAACCGCTCGAAACTGAGCGGGACAGCTCGTGATGATGCAGTTCGGATTGATCGGAATTGGTGCCGGCGCCGCGGCGGCTTTGCTGTTCGCCTCGGTGACGTCGGGCGCTTGGCTGTCGATCCCGCTGTTCTATCTCGCGCCGCTGCCGATCATGATCGCCGGGCTCGGCTGGAGCCATTGGTCGGCCATGACCGCAGCGCTCGCCGGCGCGCTCGCGCTCGGCATCGCGTTCGGCCCGGTGTTCTTCTTCTCGTTTCTGGCCGGCGCCGGACTTCCGGCCTGGTGGCTCGGCTATCTCGCGATGCTGGCGCGCCCCGCCGGCAACGGGGCCGCTGCGCTCGAATGGTATCCGCCCGGCCGGCTGGTGGTCTGGTCGGCCCTGCTCGGCGGATTGGTGGTGATCGTCGCCATCCCCAATTTCGGCCTCGATGTGGAGAGCTTCCGTGCCGGACTGCGTGACGCGCTGACCCATATCCTGCACGTAGAAACCGGAACCCCCGCCGGCGCCCCGCTCGGCGTGCCGGGCGAGGCCAATTCCGCCCGGTTGATCGATTTCCTGGTGGCCGCCATCCCGCCGGCAGCGGCCGTGCTCGTCACCATCACCAACGTGCTCAATCTGTGGTTTGGCAGCGTGATTGTGAAGTTTTTCGGCCGGCTCAAGCGGCCGTGGCCGCCGCTGGCTGCCATGACTTTTCCGCGCGCGGTGACCGCGGCGCTGGCGATCGCCATCGTCTTGAGCTTTGTCGGCAGCCTCATCGGCATCGTCGCGGGCGTGTTATCGGCCAGCCTGCTGATGGCCTATGGCGTGCTCGGCTTCGCGGTGCTGCACGCCATCACCCGCGGCATGGCGAGCCGCATGTTCCTGCTCGCCGGTGTTTACATCGCTGTGCTGGTCTTGGGCTGGCCGGTGCTGGCGCTCTGCCTGCTCGGCCTGATCGAGGCCGTCATCGATCTGCGCGCGCGGATTGCCGCAAAGCGCGGCCCGCCGGCCCGCACCTGACGATGCGACATTCACCAATGACCGAAATTCAAATCAACCAAGTTCAAATCAAGGAGAGACGACGATGGATGTGATCCTGCTTGAGCGCGTCGGCAAGCTCGGCCAAATGGGCGACGTCGTGCGCGTGAAGGACGGTTTCGCCCGCAATTTCCTGCTGCCACGCGGCAAGGCCTTGCGCGCGACCGCGGATAACAAGGCTCGCTTCGAGGAGATGAAGGCGGAGCTGCAGGCGCGCAACATCGAGCTCAAGGGCGGCGCTGAGAAAATTGCTGCCAAGCTCGATGGCAAGACCGTCGTGGTGATCCGCCAGGCGAGCGAAGCCGGCCAGTTGTTCGGCTCGGTGTCGCCGCGCGACATCGCCAGCCTGCTCAACGCCGACGGCGCCGAGGTGAACCGTTCCCAGGTCGCGCTCAACGCGCCGATCAAGACCATCGGCCAGTACAAGGTGCCGCTGACGCTGCATCCGGACGTCGAGACCCTCGTCACCGTCATCGTCGCACGCAGCGCCGGCGAAGCCGAACGGGTCGCGCGCGGCGAGGACGTCACGGTGCAGCTTACGGAAGCCGAGGAAGACGCGGCGGCCGCGCTGGAAGCCGCAGAAGCCTTCTTCGAGCCGGAAGCGGCCAAGGCGTTGCGCGAGAGCGATGAACCGGAAGCCGAGGCTGAAGCCACCGAGGAAGCCAAGCCCGCCAAAAAGGCCCGTAAGAGAGACGAAGAAGCCTGAGGCGCTAGTCGGACTTCTCCGGCTTATCCGGTTTGGCGGCCGGCGCGTCGTCCGATTTCGGCTTGCTCGTCTTCTCCTTCGGCGGCGAAGTCTTGGCGTCCTTCAACTTCGATTGCGCCGACTTCGCCTCGCCAGTCTTGTGTTCGGTCGTCTTGTGTTCGGTCGTCTTGTGTTCGGTCGTCTTGGGCTCGGTCGTCTTGGGCTCGGTCGTCTTGGACTCGGGCTTCTTGGGCTCGGGCTTCTTGGCGCCGATCTTCCGCTCGGGCTTTTGTTGAGACTTTTGCTCGGATTTGATTTTGGACTTCGGCTCGGAGGTCTTGGCCTCGTCAGGCTTGTGGGTTTTATCGGACTTTTTGGATTTGGCCTCGTCGATTTTTGGCTTGGCCTTTTTCTCCTCGTCGGCTTTGGCCTTCTCTTCGCCCTTGGGCTTCTCCTTGCCCCTGGCCTCGTCGGCTTTTGTCCTGTCCTTCTTGTCTTCTTCTACTTTGGGCTTCTCCTCGCTCTTGGCCTCGCCGGATTTCGGTTTGGCGTTCTTTTCCTCGTCGACCTTGGCCTTCTCCTCGTCTTTGGCCGGACGTTTGGCCGTGCGCTTGGTCGGCGCCGGCGCATTGCCGGCCGATTGCAGATAAGCCGCTATGGCGGCAGCCGATTCTTTGCTCGCCGTATAATGCTCGCGCAGGAAACTGGACAGGCCGAGTATCCCCCCGGATTTATTCAGCGCCTGGGGGCTCTTGTGACAAATGGCACAGTCCGAAGCGTACAGCTGCGCGCCGGTTTTGCCTGAATCGAGGTTTTCCTGCGCCCCCGCCGGCGCCGTCACTGCGAGCGCCAATACCGCCATCGCCAGCCCGATGCCGCGACTGAACCCCGTCATTATCGTAGACCTTTCAATAGGTTGTATCGTCCCGCCAAACGCGCTTAGGGCGCCAACCGCCGTGTTGATAGCCGATAATTGCGGGGTTGTGACCTGCCTGAGATTATCAGGATGCATTCAATTTGTGGCATTGCTGGGCCAGCGGAACTTTGATTGAATGCCTCCGTTAGGCATTTGAGCACCCATCAAGGTAGTTGGGTGTGGGAGATCATAGCCAGTCGCGGCGATTGTCAGGGCGATGGGGGCGGCCGATGGACCGGTTGCTTCAATTTCTGCTGAAGACCTTTATCCGGCGGGGCACGTTCCGGGTTACCACGTCGCGCGGAACCGTCTTGACCTTCGGCGATGGGACCGGCCGGCCGGTATCGGTTCGCTTTGTCACCCGCAAGGCCGAGTGGGGAATTCTCCTCGATCCCGAACTCAAATTCGGCGAGTCCTATATGAACGGCACGTTCGTGGTCGAGCAAGGCTCGATCGCCGACGTGCTCGCCATCATGCTTGGCCAGAAGTCCGAAGTTCCGCACTGGGCGCGGCCGCAAGGATTGCTCCGCTACCTCAAGCGCCGCTTGCAGCAGTTCAATCCCCGCCGGCGCGCGCGCCATAACGTCGCGCATCACTACGATCTCGACGGCCGCCTCTATTCGCTGTTCCTGGACGCCGACCGGCAATACAGCTGCGGCTATTTCGAAGGCCCCGAGCAATCGCTCGACGACGCCCAGCTCGCCAAGAAGCGCCACCTCGCCGCCAAGCTGCTGCTCCGCGACGATCGCGACCTGCGCGTGCTCGACATCGGCTGCGGCTGGGGCGGACTTGGCTTGTATCTCGCCGAGGTCGCCGGCGCCGACGTGACCGGCGTTACGCTGTCGCAGGAACAGCACACCGTCGCCAACGAGCGCGCCGCGGAAAAGGGCCTATCCGACCGCGCCCGCTTCAATTTGCAGGACTATCGCGATCTCGCGGGGTCGTTCGACCGCATCGTGTCGGTCGGCATGTTCGAACATGTCGGCGTCAATCATTACGACACGTTCTTCCGCAAAAGCACGCAACTGCTCGCCGACGACGGTGTCATGGTGCTGCACTCGATCGGCCGTTCGGAAGGACCGAACGTGACCAATCCCTGGATCGCGAAATATATTTTCCCGGGCGGCTACATCCCGTCGCTGTCCGAGGTGCTCCCCCACATCGAGAATTCGGGGCTGCTGATCACCGACACGGAAATCCTGCGCCTGCATTACGCCGAGACGCTCAAGCACTGGCGCGAACGTTTCCTCGCCCACCGCGAGGAGGTCGAGCGGATCTACGACGGGCGCTTCGTGCGGATGTGGGAATTCTACCTGGCCGCGTCCGAAATGTCGTTCCGCGAGCAGAATTTGATGGTGTTCCAGATCCAACTCGCCAAACGGCAGGACGTGGTGCCGATGACGCGGGACTATATCGCCCGGGAGGAGCGCCGCTTGCACGGCGCCGAAGGCGAGCGCCACCCGCCGCTTCGGCTCGCCGGCGAGTAACGCACAAAACCACCGCGCGCGCAGCAGCATCGTCAAAGAAAAACCGATCTTGTTCACCGCTGATTTACCCTTGTGAATTGCGGGACAACTGCATGCAGCTCGCGCGCCATTCGAAAGGTCCGTGCTATGCCACAATTCCCGGGTAAGCATAGAAATCCATGGCCCCCCTCGATTCGACTCTGCGCAAGCAGGTTGCAGAACCTGCCCAAAATTTCCGTTCCGCTCCGCACAACATCGAGGCGGAGCAGGCGCTATTAGGCGCCATTTTGGTCAACAACGAGGCCTTCTACCGGGTCTCCGATTTCCTCAATCCAGAGCATTTCTTCGAGCCGATTCACCAGAAAATCTATCAGCTTGCGCGCGATCTGATCCGCGCCGGCAAGGTGGCGACCCCGGTCACGCTGAAGACCTTCATCGGCGCCGACATCGATATCGGCGGCATGACCGTGAGCCAGTACCTGGCGCGGCTTGCCGCCGAAGCGACCACCATCATCAATGCCGAGGACTACGGCCACACCATCTACGATCTGTCGATCCGCCGCGCGCTGATCATTGTCGGCGAGGACATGGTCAACGTCGCCTTCGACGCGCCGGTCGATTTTTCGCCGCGCAACCAGATCGAGGACGCCGAGCGCCGCCTGTACGAGCTGGCCGAGACCGGGCGCTACGACGGCGGCTTCCAGCGCTTCGCCCAGTCGCTCACCACCGCGATCGACATGGCGGCGCACGCCTTCCAGCGCGACGGCAAGCTGTCCGGCGTCGCCACCGGGCTCGACGATCTCGACCGCATGATGGGCGGCCTGCAGCCGTCCGACCTGATCATCCTCGCCGGCCGTCCCGGCATGGGCAAAAGCGCGCTCGCCACCAATATCGGCTACAACGTCGCGCGCGCCTGGCGCGGCGAGGTGCGGGCCGACGGCCACACGGTGACCGCCAATGGCGGCATTGTCGGCTTCTTCTCGCTGGAAATGTCGGCCGAGCAGCTCGCCACCCGCATCATCGCCGAGCAGACCGGCATTCCCTCGAACCAGATCCGGCGCGGCGGCATCACCGAGGCCGAGTTCGAGCGCATCAAGGACCACTCGATCGAATTGCAGAACCTGCCGTTCTTCGTCGACGAGACCGGCGGCCTGTCGGTGGCGCAGCTCGCCGCCCGCGCGCGCCGGCTCAAGCGCCAGCGCGGCCTCGACCTCCTGATCGTCGATTATCTGCAACTACTGCAGGGCTCGACCCGCCGCTCGGCGGAAAACCGCGTGCAGGAAATCACCGAGATCACCACCAAACTCAAGGCGCTGGCGAAAGAGCTCAACGTGCCGATCCTGGCGCTGTCGCAGCTTTCGCGTCAGGTGGAAAGCCGTGACGACAAGCGCCCGCAACTGTCGGACCTGCGTGAATCGGGCTCGATCGAACAGGACGCCGACGTGGTGCTGTTCGTATTCCGCGACGAGTACTATCACCAGATGCGGAAGCCGCTGGAAACCAACCGCGAGAAATTTGCGGAATGGCTGGCGGAGGGCGAAAAGGTGCACGGCCGCGCCGAGGTCATCATCGGCAAGCAGCGCCACGGGCCCACCGGTACGGTCGAAATGCAGTTCGAAGGCTCGATCACGAAATTCTCGACCTTGGCCAAGGCCGACCACCTGCCGGAGCGTATCGGCTAGCGCCCGCTACGCCCGCATGGACGGCCCGCATCGGTGCCGCTAAACCCTTGCCCATGGCCGAGGCAGAAATCGCAATTCACCAGGAAGTCAGCCCGCCGGACGAGGCTCCGGCGGAAAGACTCGTTACGACCGGCCCGCCGGCGGCGCAGGCCGGCGGCATCCTCACCGTCGATCTCGCCGCCATCGAAGCCAACTGGCGCGCGCTTGGCCGCCTCGCCATGCCGGCGGAATGCGCCGCCGTGATCAAGGCCGATGGCTATGGCTGCGGCATCGAGAAGGTCGCAGCCGCCCTCGCCAAAGCCGGCTGCAAGACGTTCTTCGTTGCCGACCTCGCCGAGACCGGCCGGGTCCGCGCGGTCGCGCCGGAACAGACGATCTATGTGCTCAACGGGCTGCTTCCCAACACCGCGGCCGCCTACGCCGACATCCGCGCGCGGCCGGTGATCGGCAGCATGGTCGAATTGGCGGAATGGGACATCTTCTGCAACGCCAATCAATGGCGCGGCGGCGCCGCGCTGCACGTCGACACCGGCATGAACCGGCTCGGCATTTCGGCGAATGACGCCGCCGCGCTGGCGCACCGCATCCGTTCCGAAAATCACGGCATCACGCTGTTGATGAGCCATCTGGTCTGCGCCGAAGAGCCGGAGCATCCGCTCAATGCGCGGCAGATCGAGGCGTTCCGCGAGGTGCGCATCCTTTACCGCGGCATCCCCTCCTCGCTCGCCAATTCGTCCGGCATCTTTCTCGGCGACAAAGCGCATTGCGACATGGTGCGCCCGGGCGTCGCGCTCTACGGCGTCAATCCGACCCCCGGGCAGAAAAATCCGATGCAGCCCGCGATCGAATTGCAGGCGCATATCGTGCAGCTGCGCACCGTGCCGCGCGGCGAGGCCGTCGGTTACAACGCGGCTTGGACCGCCAAGCGCGCGACCCGCATTGCCGTTGTCGCGGTCGGCTATGCCGACGGCTATCCGCGCGCTGCCAGCGCCTCCGACGCCGCGCCTGGCGGCGACGCCATCGTTGCCGGACAGCGTTGTCCACTGGCCGGCCGCGTCTCCATGGACCTGCTGGCGATCGACATCACCGATCTGCCCGACAACGCCGCCCGGCGCGGCGATCTCGTCACGCTGATCGGCGGTGAAATGACCGTCGATGCGGTGGCCAGCGCTGCCGGCACCATCGGCTACGAGGTGCTCACCAATCTCGGGCGGCGATACCACCGGATTTATCGGGGCTAACCCTCCTCCGCTCATTCCCGCGCAAGCGGGAATCCAGTTCTTTTCACAATCGACCTCAAACGCCACCCTGGGTCCCCGCTTTCGCGGGGATGAACGGGGTACCGGCACGCTTTCTTAAACAATGTTCTTGTAATGTTCTCATACGCGGTTTAGCCTCCTAAGTGGCATTTCACGGGCGATTCCAGCATGTCCAAGCGCAATCTCAGCTTCGTCTGCCAGAACTGCGGTGCGGCCTTTTCCCGCTGGCAGGGCAAGTGCGAGGCCTGCGGTGAATGGAATTCGCTGGCCGAGGAAGGAGCCGAGCGCCCCGCCGGCCCCGGCCGCAAACCCGGCAAGGGCCGCCTGTTCGCGCTCGAACCGCTGACCGGTGAGGCGCACGAGGCGCCGCGCCTGCCCTCCGGTGTCGCCGAACTCGACCGCGTCACCGGCGGCGGTTTCGTGCGCGGCTCGGTGCTGCTGATGGCGGGCGATCCTGGCATCGGCAAATCGACTTTATTGCTGCAGGCGACCGCCGCCATGGCGCGCGGCGGGCATCGCGCGGCCTATATCTCCGGCGAGGAAGCGGTCGCCCAGGTGCGGCTGCGCGCCGAGCGACTGTCCCTAAGCGATGCCAGGGTTGAACTCGCGGCGGAAACCTCGGTCGAGGACATCATCGCCACCCTGTCCGAGGGCAAGACGCCGCGCCTGATCGTCATCGATTCGATCCAGACCATGTGGACCGAACTAGTGGAATCGGCGCCCGGCACGGTCACGCAGGTGCGCGGCAGCGCGCAGGCGTTGATCCGCTACGCCAAGCGCTCCGGCGCCGCCATCATTCTGGTCGGTCACGTCACCAAGGACGGCCAGATCGCCGGCCCCCGCGTCGTCGAGCACATGGTCGATGCCGTGCTCTCCTTCGAGGGCGAAGGCTCGCACCAATTCCGCATCCTGCGCGCGGTGAAGAACCGCTTCGGCCCGACCGACGAGATCGGCGTGTTCGAGATGACCGGCTCAGGCCTGCGCGAAGTCGCCAACCCGTCCGAGTTGTTCCTGTCGGCGCGCGACCTCGGCTCGCCCGGCACTGCGGTCTTCGCCGGCATCGAAGGCACGCGGCCGTTGCTGGTCGAGATCCAGGCGCTGGTGGCGCCGACCTCGCTCGGCACGCCGCGCCGCGCTGTGGTCGGCTGGGACCCGAGCCGGCTGTCGATGCTGCTGGCGGTGCTGGAGGCCCATTGTGGCGTCAAGCTCGGCGGCCATGACGTTTACCTTAACGTCGCCGGCGGCCTGCGCATCCAGGAGCCGGCGGCTGATCTCGCCGCCGCCGCCGCGCTGGTTTCTTCGCTGGCGAACGCGCCGCTGCCGGCCGATGCGGTCTATTTCGGCGAAGTCTCATTGTCGGGCGCCATACGTCCGGTGGCGCAAGGCCCGGCCCGGCTCAAAGAAGCCGCAAAGCTCGGCTTTACCCGCGCCGTCGTTCCGGAAGCCGCGCACGTGGAAGCCGGGGAGCCCGGCCTCAAGGTTACCGATGTGGCCAGCCTTGCCAGCCTGGTCGCCGACATCGCCGCCCGCGGCAACCGGGCCAATGGCGGTAAAACCCGTGGACAAGACGGGTGACGGCACCGTGATGCCCCGCTATACACGGGGCGTCGAAACCGCCTCGCGCGGGCCCCTCAGGCCGGTGCCGATGCGAGCAGAAATAGGCGTCAAATTATACACTTAAGGCCCACAGCGCCGCCCTGTTTCTCAGCCGCCGCGGCACAGGCGGATTCGCCTCGCCGCCGTGCCTTGGTGCGCGGTCGCCGCCGCGCCCGGCCGGCAGACTGACGAGGCCGCGATGCCGATCACGCTGCTCGACATCATCCTTCTGGTGGTCATGTTGATCTCCGGCCTGCTCGCCATGATCCGCGGCTTCATGCGCGAGATTCTGTCGATTGGCGCCTGGGGCGTCGCCGCGCTGGTCACCCTCTATTCCTATTCGCGCGTGCTGCCGATCGCGAAGCAGTACATCTCCAGCGACATGGTGGCGACCGGCGCCAGCGTCGGCGCGGTGTTCCTGTTGACGCTGCTGGTGGTCTCGATCATCACCGTGCGCATCTCCGACATGGTGCTCGACAGCCGGGTCGGCGCGCTCGACCGCACGCTCGGCTTCCTGTTTGGGCTCGGCCGCGGGCTGATCATCGTGGTGGTCGCCTTCCTGTTCTTCGCTTGGCTGGTGCCCGACCGCAGCCAGCCGGAATGGGTGCGCGGCGCCAAATCGAAGGTCGTGTTGCAAAGTACGGGACAATGGTTGATGTCCATGTTGCCGGACGACCCCGAAAGCACCATCTTGAAGCGGTTGAAGCGTCAGAAGCCGGAAGACCAGGAACCGCCGGACAGCGCTCCCGATCGGAAGTCGGAGCTCACCCCACAGACCGGAACGCGATAGCGATGCAGCAACAGCCGCAAGACCTCGTGCAGACGGCAGGCGCCGAATTCGACCCGGATGCCGACCGGCTCCGCGAAGAGTGCGGCGTGTTCGGCATCTTCAACCATCCGGACGCCGCCGCCATCACCGCGCTCGGCCTGCACGCGCTCCAGCATCGCGGCCAGGAAGCGGCCGGCATCGTCTCCTTCGACGGCAAGCGCTTCCACTCCGAACGCCGCCTCGGCCTGGTTGGCGACGCTTTTGCCAAGCGCGATGTAATCGACCGCCTGCCCGGCAGCTCGGCGATCGGCCACGTACGCTATTCGACGACGGGCGAAACGGTGCTGCGCAACGTGCAGCCGCTGTTCGCCGAACTGGAAGGCGGCGGCTTCGCCATCGGCCACAACGGCAACCTCACCAACGGCATCGCGCTACGCAAGCAGCTGGTGCACGAAGGCGCCATGATGCAGTCGACCACCGATACGGAAGTGATCCTGCATCTGGTGGCGCGCGCGCGTCGCAACCGTTTCGTCGACCGTTTCGTCGAGGGCCTGCGCCAACTCGAAGGCGCCTATGCCTTTGTCGGCCTCACCAACAAGAAGCTGGTCGGTGCGCGCGACCCGCTTGGCATCCGACCGCTGGTCATCGGCAAACTCGACGGCTGCCCGATCCTCGCCTCGGAGACCTGCGCGCTCGATATGATCGGCGCGCAATACGTGCGTGACGTAGAAAACGGCGAGGTGGTGGTGTTCGACGAGGACGGCGCGCAATCGCACAAGCCGTTCCCGCCGATGGCGCCGCGCCCGTGCATTTTCGAATACATCTATTTCTCGCGACCCGATTCCATCGTCGGCGGCCGCCACGTCTACAATGTGCGCAAGACCATGGGCGCCGAATTGGCGCGCGAAGCGCCCGCCGCCGTCGATGTGATTGTGCCAGTGCCAGATTCCGGCGTGCCGGCGGCGATCGGATTTGCCCGCGAGTCCGGCATTCCCTACGAGCTCGGCATCATCCGCAACCACTATGTCGGCCGCACCTTCATCCAGCCGACGCAGGCGATCCGCGATCAGGGCGTCCGCATGAAGCACGCGGCCAACCGCGCGGTGGTCGAGGGCAAGCGCATCGTGCTGGTGGACGATTCCATTGTACGCGGCACCACCTCGCGCAAGATCGTGCAGATGATGCGCGACGCCGGCGCCAAGGAAGTGCATTTCCGCATCGCCTCGCCGCCGATCACGCATCCCGACTATTACGGCATCGACACGCCGGAGCGCGACAAGCTGCTCGCCGCCACCCACGACCTCGAAGGCATGCGCCAGTTCATCGGCGCCGATTCGCTGGCTTTCCTGTCGGTCGACGGCATCTACCGTGCCATGGGCCTGCCGGGCCGCGATCCCGTCCGCCCGCAGTTCACCGACCACTGCTTCACCGGCGACTATCCGACCGCGCTCACCGACCTCGCCGCGCAAGAAGCCAGCCCGCGGCAATTGTCGCTGCTCGCCGAAGCCATCTAGGCTCTTGCGCTAGCATTACCCCATGTCGAACCCCCTCGCCGACCGCATCGCGCTCATCACCGGCGCTTCGCGCGGCATTGGCGCGGCGCTCGCCTTGCAGCTCGCCGAGGCCGGCGCCCATGTGGTGGCGGTGGCGCGTACCGTCGGCGGCCTGGAAGAACTCGACGACAAGATCAAGGCGGCCGGCGGTTCGGCCACGCTGGTGCCGTTGGACATGAAGGACAGCGAGGGCATCGCCCGACTCGCGCTCGCGCTCAACGAGCGCTACGGCCGCCTCGACGTACTGATCGGCAACGCCGGCATTCTTGGACCGCTGTCGCCGCTCGGCCATATCGAGCCGAAGGACTGGGACAATCTGCTGGCCGTCAACGTCACCGCCAACTGGCAGCTCATCCGCTGCATGGACCCTTTACTGCGGCGCGCGCCGGCGGGCCGCGCGGTATTCCTCACTTCGGCAGTAGCCTACAAGGGCCGCGCCTATTGGGGGCCCTACGCCGCCTCGAAAGCCGCTCTCGACGCGTTGGCGCGCGCCTACGCGGCCGAATGCGCTACCGCGCCTGTGCGGGTCAATCTGTTCGCACCGGGCCCAACCCGCACCCGCATGTATCTCGGCGCTTTTCCCGGCATCGATCCGGAGACGCTGCCGACGCCGGAAGACGTGGCGAAGGCGATCGTGCCGCTGTGCCTGCCCGAATGCGCGGAGAGCGGAAAAATCTATGATTTCCGCGCCGGCAAATTCCTCGAATTTTGTCCCCCCGCTTAAGATTTCTCCGTCTGTCCGCCTGCATCCGCCACATCACGCAATGTGGCATTTCATCCAAATATTCCCGAACGCGATTCGGGTTTCGCCCAAGCGCGATCCGCGTTAGGCTTATCGCAAAGCACGATAAGAATCGTCTTGGGCAGGCGCTCGCCTCGTTCGACACCGTTAGGTTGCCTTGTCCGTCTTGGGGAGGAACACCATGCGACTTCTAACCACGTCGGCACTCATTGCCGCCGCTTTTCTGCTGGCCGGTTGCTTCGAGGGGCCGCAAGGACCGCCTGGACTGCGGGGCTCTGGGGGCGCCACCGGCGACCAGGGACCGCCAGGCGCTCGCGGACCGGCCGGGCCGAAGGGTGAGCCGGGGACTGCAGGGCCAAAAGGCGATCCGGGCCCGAAAGGCGAGCAAGGCCCGCCGGGTCCCGCCGCCGGCCTGCGCGTGGTCACGCTCGGGGCCTCCGATTGCAGCCCCTCTGGCTGCAGCGTGACCTGCAACGCTGGCGAAGTTATCGCCTCCGCCGTATGCGTCGCCGCCACGCCGGTGCAACCGCTGGTGCAGACCTCCTCAGCCAAATGCGGCCCCGCCACTGGGATGACCGCGATCTGCGCCCGTAAATGACGCGGGCGCATTGGCGTAACCCCAAGACGCCGCGCGAGCAGCGTCAGTGAAAACTCGGGATCGTCAAAGCTGCGATCGACTTCGCGCTCGATGGCGATAAAACGCGCGGCGCGCTGACCGGCAGATTACTCGGCCGCGGTTTCATCGTACAGCCGGACCGCGGCGGCGACGATCTCGGCAAGATGGCTTATCGCCAGCCGGTTGAGAACCAAATCGACGGAGCCCTGACGGGAGAACAGCACATTGACATAAGCGCGCCCTGGCGGCCGGCCTAAAGTTTACCGCCAAGTTTCGGGGCGCGCGCGTCGAGCGCGGTGCCGAAGACATGATCCCACAGAGCCGTCGTCACGCCGAAATTTCCGCTATGGGACAAGTGATGGTGGTGGGCGTGGCGCAGCCGCGCCCGGTAAAGATAGGAACCCCGTCGCGGCTGCCAATGGTGGGTCGTGTAATGGACGAAGACGTACCAAAGATAACCGGTGACGAGGCCCGCCGTCGCTGCGGTCCCAAGATCAAATCCGAGCGCCGCCCAGGCCGGGCTGGCGACCGCGACCAATCCGACCACGGCGCTTACCCACGCGGGCGTGCCAATCAGGTCTCGCGGCGCTTGATGGTGGAGATCGTGGATGTGCGAGAGAACCGGCGCGTGATGAAACAGCACGCGATGCAGCACATATTCGAACAACGTCCAGGCCATCAAACCGGCGCCGTAGACCATCGCCCATAGCAAGGGATGCGGCGGCGTCGAACCGCGAAACGCCACCAGCGTGGCGACAAAAACGAGCGGCGGAAAAAGAAAAAACTCGGAAAAATAGCCAAACTTGCTCATTTTCATGGCGTTACCCCAGAGGCCGTATGGCCGGCGACCGCAGGCCGTTGCTGCATGCGCCGCCCCCCCGAGCTACGCGAGACGATATCAACAAAGCGCCTTCGTTAGAACAATGTTCCGCGCGTTGCCGGAAAAATACGCCGATGTGTCCCCGGATCGAGCAATAAAGCCTTCATGATGGCGGCTTTATGCCCCAAATCGATTATAGATTTTCCATAGCGTGAACAATTCTGTGGCGAGCCGGCCCCGTGATGGCGAGCCATTGTCTCAATGCTTCCGCTTGGCGCGGCCTTTGAATGGGTTGTCCTTCTCGCGCAGCGTCAGGCGGATCGGTGTGCCGGGAAGCTCGAAATTCTCGCGCAGGGAATTGACCAAATAGCGCTTGTAGGCGTCGGGCAGCGCATCGGCGCGCGTGCAGAACAGCACGAAGCTCGGCGGCCGGCTTTTTGCCTGCGTGATGTAATTGAGGCGCAGCCTGCGGCCCGACACGGCCGGCGGCGGATGCGACTCGACGGTCGCCTCGAACCAGCGGTTAAGCGCCGAGGTCGCCACGCGCTTGTTCCAGATCGCGAAAGCATCGACGATCGCCTGCATCAGCCGGTCGAGTCCCTCGCCGGTCATGGCTGACACCGCCACCAACGGCACGCCCTTCATCTGCTTTAGCTTCTCGTCGGCTTGCTCGCGTAGCTTGCCGATGGCGCCTGCGGTCTTTTCCTTCAGGTCCCATTTGTTGACCGCGATGACGATGGCGCGGCCTTCCTGCTCGACCAGATCGGCGATGCGCTGGTCCTGCTCTTCGAAGGCGTTCCCGACGTCGAGCAGAACGACGACGACTTCGGCAAAACGCACGGCGTTGAGCGCATCGGCCACCGAAAGTTTTTCCAGCTTCTCGTCGACACGCCCACGGCGGCGAATACCGGCGGTGTCGTGAATGCGGAATTTCTGCCCGCGCCAATCGAGATCGACCGCGATGGCGTCGCGCGTGGTGCCGGCCTCCGGCGCGGTGAGTAGCCGTTCCTCGCCGAGCAACCGGTTGACCAGCGTCGACTTGCCGGCATTCGGGCGCCCGACGATGGCGACGCGGATCGGATGCGGACCGGCCGGTTCGGCCGCCGCTTCGATCTGTTGGGCGGTGCGCTCGGGCAAGGCGGCGCGCAGCGCGTCGTAAAGATCCACCAGGCCCTCGTTGTGTTCCGCCGAAATCGCGACGGGGTCGCCGAGGCCGAGCGCGTAGGCATCGAGTCGCCCCGCTTCGCCGGCGGTACCTTCCATCTTGTTGGCGATCAGCACGGCGGGCTTGCCCGAATTGCGAACCAATTCGGCGAACACGCGGTCGACCCCGGTCGGACCGGCGCGCGCGTCGATCATGAAAAAGATCGCGTCGGCCTGTCGGATCGCCGTCTCAGTCTGCGCCCGCATGCGGCCAGTAAGACTTTCGGGTGCGGATTCTTCAAGGCCCGCGGTATCGACCACGGTGAAATCGAGATCGCCGAGCCGGCCCTCGCCTTCGCGGCGATCACGCGTCACGCCCGGCCGGTCGTCGACCAGCGCGACGCGCCGTCCGACCAGCCGGTTAAACAAAGTTGATTTGCCGACATTGGGACGGCCGACGATGGCGACGGTAAAGCTCATGGTTCTTTCTATCCCCTCTCCCTTTGCGGGAGCGGATAAGAAAAGATCAGCGCGACAAAGTGCTGGGAGGCGGCGGCGCCGACAGCCAGGGATCGCTGCCTTGCGCGGGCGCGGGCTGTTGCTGCGGCGTCGCACCCGGCCACAGCTCGAGCTTCTGTTCACCGCTGCCTTGGCTTTGGGCGGCCGGCTGCACGGTAACGCGCGTGGGCGGTTGTTTTTTTGCAATAGCCGGCTTCGGTTTGCGCTTCGGCTTCGGTTTAATCTTGGGCTCCTGCGCCGGTTCGATCGCGGCGGTCTTTGCCGGCGGCGCGGCTTTGTCGCCGGGTGCCGGTGCGGCAGCGCCATCCGGCGCCGGCGCAAGCGCCGTGTCAGCCTGCTGCTGATTGCCCTTCAGGTATTCGGGCGGAATGCCTTGCGTGACGCCCGGCACGCCGCCCGGAAACACCTCTTTGCGTTCACCGGGCAGCTTCTTCTTCTCGTTGAGGTGAAAAAAATCGAGACTGTCCATGTCGAAATCCGCACAGCCGGCGAGCACCGGCGCCAGCGCGACCAGTCCGGCCATCATCACGGTACGATACCTGCGGCGCATGGAATAACCCTCAACTCTTACTGCCGGCGGCTGCAATCAGCGCCGAGAGCATATCGGCACGCGCGCGTGTACCGGGCGGCGTTTCGGCGTCGGCCGCGATCATGTCGACATAGCGCCGCGCGGCAGTGAAATCGTGATTGCGCCAGGCCGACAGCGCCAGCAGCTCGCGCGCGTTGTGACGGAAAGCGTGGCCCGGCCCGGTGACCGGATCGAGCCGTCGCTGCATCTCGGCAAGCGAGGCTGTATCCACCATCAGCATGCCGGCGCGCACGGCGGCGAGATCTTGCAAAGTGGATCCGAGCGAGGCGTCGGCGGCGAGTTCGTCATAGGCCTTCACGGCGTCGGCCGGTTTGGTTTGTGCGAGCTCTCCGGCGGCGCGCAGGCGCGCCAACGTGCGATAACCGGCCGGCGCCTCGGCGGCGATCTTGGCAAAGGCCGCATCCGCCTCGGCGTGCTTGCCCTCTTCGCTCAGGTTCAGCGCGGATTCGAACGCGACGCCGGCGGCGGCGGCTTTTTTGGCGTCCCACCATTGATAGGCCTGCCAAGCGCCGATCGACGCAACGATCAGGACGGCGACCCCGATGATATAGAAGCTGTAGCGATCCCACAGCTTCTGCAGCCGCTCTCGCCGTACTTCCTCGTCGACTTCGTGAAAAATATCGGCCACGAACAGCTCCACACCCCGAAAACGCCCGTCCCCCGGGCCGATGGCGACGTAACCTAGCGATGTGGCGGGTCCAAGGCAAAGCTTGTCCCGGACAATCGTTAAGATTCAGAGGGTTCTAGGGCTTTTTGCCTTTCATCGGATAGACGTGCTCGGGGCCGGGAAAGGCGCGCGAGCGCACCTCGGCCGCGTAGTCGGCCACCGCCTTTTCAATGCCGGGACCGAGGTCGCCATAGCGCTTGACGAATTTCGGCACCCGCGGCGACAGCCCGAGCATGTCTTCCAACACCAGGATCTGCCCGTCGCAGGCAGCGCTCGCGCCGATGCCGATGGTTGGAATGCGCACCGCCGCGGTCAGCTTGCGCGCGAGCGGTTCAGCCACCGCCTCGATCACCACCGAGAAGGCGCCAGCCTCGGCCACCGCGATGGTGTCCTGCTCGATGCGCGCCCAGTCGGCCTCCTCGCGTCCTTGTGCGCGGAACGAGCCAATCGTGTTGATCGACTGCGGCGTCAAGCCCACATGCCCCATTACCGGGACGCCGCGTTCGACCAGGAATGCGATCGTTTCGGCCATGCGTTTGCCGCCCTCGACCTTGATGGCGCCGCAACCGGTCTCCTTCAGCACGCGCGCCGCGTTCATAAAGGCCTGTTCCTTGGACGCTTCGTAGGAACCGAACGGCATGTCGACCACCACCAGCGCGCGCTTTGAGCCGCGCATGACCGCATGGCCCTGCAGGATCATCATCTCGAGCGTGACCGGAACGGTGGTTTCCAGCCCGTGCATCACCATGCCGAGAGAGTCGCCGACCAGAATCACGTCGCAATATTTGTCGACCAGGCGCGCGGTATGGGCGTGATACGACGTGAGGCACACGATCGGCGCACCGCCCTTACGGACGAAAATATTCGGGGCGGTGATCCGCCTGATCTCGTCTTGCACTGACACGGGCGTCTAGCTCCCGAACACCGGCACGCCGATGACCATCGGATGGAAGGCGTAGCCCAAGGCGAGATAAATGACGATGCCGACTGCGACGACGATGACGTCATTGATCCAGCCGGCCGGCGCCGCGGTGGCACCGAGATCGCCGCGCCGCTTGGCGGCGATGCGGGCGTAGACGCCCCAGGCGAGGAACGATCCGAACAACAGGATCGAGGCGAGGTCGCCGTTCGACAAAAGATGCGCCAATGCCCAGGTCTTCACGCCGGCAAGCATCGGGTGCTTGAGCTTGGCTTTGATGTGACTGGGGATGAAGGCTGCGGTGAAGAAGATCGCCGCGAACAGCATGAGGCCGACGGTGATGTGCCGCATGAACACGGGCGGCGACCAGATTTGCGGCGCGTGCGGATGATACTGCCCGAAGCCCCAGACGATCACAACGAGGCCGGCGATCGAGACCAGCGCAAACAGCGTGCGGTAGCCGTTCATACCCAGTTTCGCGATCGCGTCGGCGCGCGCGCCGCGGAACGTTATGAAAACGTGGGCGCCGAGCATGACGACCAGGCCAAGAATGAGGACGCCTAAACCCATGCTATCCTCGCTACGCGTATGTACCCTTCACAAGCGCCGCAGTAGAGGATAGTGCCGTTCAAATCAAGTGACCCCGGCGCATAGGATATCGACGATGACCGCACTCCGGCCCGCCTTATTGTTCAAGCGCCTGGCATTCGCGCTTTTGCTGCTGCTAGCGGCGGCGCTGCCCGCATCGGCGCAGACCTGGCCGCCGAAAACCGTGCGGATCGTCGTACCGTTCGGCGCCGGTTCGACGCCCGACATCGTCGCCCGCATCGTAGCCGATGGGCTTTCGCGGAAGTATCCAAAGAGCGCCTTTGTGGTGGAGAACAAGCCGGGCGCCAGCGGCAATATCGCCACCGACGCGGTGGCCAAGGCCGCGCCCGACGGCGCCACCATCGGCATCAGCATCGGCGGGCCACTCGCCATCAACACGCTACTGTTTTCGAATTTGCCCTATGATCCGCGCAAGGACATCGCGCCGATCACCCTTCTCGTCACCCAGCCGAGCGCGCTCGCGGCCAACCCCGACCTCAAGGTGAATACCGTCGCCGAACTGGTGGCGCTGCTCAAAGCCAATCCGGGCAAATACAATTTCGCCTCGATCGGCAACGGCTCGCTGTCGCAGCTCGCCATGGAGGCGATCGCCATCAAGTCCGGCGCGAAACTGGTGCACGTGCCCTATCCCAGCTCGCCGCAGGCGATCACCGCGGTAATCCGCAACGACGCGCAAATGGCCTGCCTGCCCGCGATTTCGGTGACGCCGCAGGCCAAGGCCGGCAAAGTAAAAATCCTCGCCGTCACCACGGCGAAACGTTCACCTTATCTGCCCGACGTGCCGACACTGAAGGAGAGCGGCATCGACGTCGAGGCAGACGCCTGGAATGGATTGATCGCGCCGGGCGCCACGCCCAAGCCGGTCATCGACCAGATCAACAAGGACGTGGTCGACATCATCAAGCAGCCGGCGGTGCGCGATAAGCTCGCCGCGCAATTGATGGAGCCGGTGGGCTCCACACCGCAGGAATTCCGAGCCCGCATGAACGGCGAAATCACGCGCTGGGCGCCGGTGATCAAGGCCGCGAATGTGAAGGTGAATTAAAGGCGGTCGTGTTCCGGGCGCAGCGCGTTAGCGGTGCGCTGCAGAACCGGGACCGTTCCAATTTTTGGAATTTGGTAAGGCCCCGGATCAGCATCGCACCACTTCGCTTCGCTTGTGCTGCGATGCATCCGGGGCACGGAGATGCTACGCCGCCGCCGCTTTGTTCTTCACGTCCTTGATATCGCTGAAAACGACGCCGGGGGCGCGTTCGCCGGTATAATCGAGAATGAACTGATTGCGCGCCATGAACACGCGATCGCCGTCCAAGTCCTCAGCCACGCTGGAATAATTGGCCTGCACAAAATCGTCGAGCTTCTTGCCGTCGGGGCAAGTAATCCAGCGCGCCAGCTGGAACTCCGGCGTTTCGTAGCCGATGTCGAGGCCGTATTCGTCCGATAACCGCACTTTGAGCACGTCAAGCTGCAACGGGCCGACGACGCCGACCATCGCTGGCGCGCCGTCGAGCGGGCGGAACACCTGCACCACGCCCTCCTCCGCCATCTGCTGCAGCGCCTCTTTCAGCTTCTTCGCCTTCATCGGGTCGCCGAGCTTCACCCGGCGCAGGATTTCCGGCGCGAAATTCGGCACGCCGAGGAAGGCGATGTCCTCGCCTTCGGTCAGCGTGTCGCCGATGCGCAGCGTGCCGTGGTTGGGGATGCCGACGACGTCGCCGGCATAGGCCTCATCGGCGAGCGCGCGGTCCTGCGCGAAAAAGAATTGCGGCGCCGACAGCGTGATCGGCTTTTCGGTGCGCACCAACTTGGCCTTCATGCCGCGGCGCAGCTTGCCCGAGCACAGTCGCGCGAAGGCGATGCGGTCGCGATGGTTGGGATCCATGTTGGCCTGGATCTTGAACACGAAGGCGGTCATGGCGCTCTCGTGCGCGTCGATCAGGCGATTGTTCGACACTTGCGCGCGCGGCGCCGGCGCGAATTTAGCGAGCGCGTCGAGCAGGTCCTTGACGCCAAAATTTTTCAAGGCCGCGCCGAAGAATACCGGCGTCAGGTGCCCTTCGCGAAATGAATCGAAGTCGAACGGCCGGCAGGCCTCCTTCACCAGCGCCAGTTCTTCGGCGATCGCCTTGGCGTCGAGCATCGGGTTCTTGGCGGCGAGCGACGCAAGATCGAGCGGCCTGAGGTCCGCCGACTTGCCGTCGTCGTTGATCAGGCGCATCTCGCCCGAGGCGATGTCGTAGGTGCCGGCGAAGTCGCGTCCCCGCCCGATCGGCCAGGTCATCGGCGTGGTGTCGAGCGCCAGCGTCTTCTCGATCTCGTCCAGGATCTCGAACGGGTCGCGGCTTTCGCGGTCCATCTTGTTGATGAAGGTGATGATCGGGATATCGCGCAGCCGGCACACCTCGAACAGCTTGCGGGTGCGCGCCTCGATGCCCTTGGCGGCGTCGATCACCATCACCGCCGAGTCGACCGCCGTCAGCGTGCGGTAAGTGTCCTCGGAAAAGTCCTCGTGGCCCGGCGTGTCGAGCAGATTGAAGACGCGGCCGTCGTAGTCGAAGGTCATTACCGAGGTGACCACCGAAATGCCGCGCTCGCGCTCGATCGCCATCCAGTCCGAGCGGGTGGCGCGGCGGTCGCGCTTGGCCTTGACCTGACCGGCGAGATTGATGGCGCCGCCGAACAGCAAGAGCTTCTCGGTCAGCGTGGTCTTGCCGGCGTCGGGATGCGAGATGATCGCGAAGGTGCGCCGGCGCTCCACTTCCGCGGCGAGCGGCGTGAGCGGGATCGAATCGGCTAAGGCCAGCGGCTTGTTCATGGGGCGCATGTGGCAGGGAAAACCGGCCTAATCAAGGGGCGCGGCAGCGCGGCTAGAGCATGCCGGGGCGGAAATACCGGCGCAGATTGAGCGAGCGGCCGGCCACCATGAACATGCCGTCGCCGCGGTAATGGACAGTCTTGGGGTACTTCGGCGTGGGCGCCGCGTGCGCCTTCACCACCTCGAAAATGAAGACGTTGTATTTGTCGCACAGGCGGCCGTCGACCAGTCTGCATTCGAGACTGGCGTAGCATTCGGCAATCAGCGGCGCCTGGACTTGCTCGGCGGGGACCGCTGTGAGCTTGAACTTGGCGAACTTGTCGACCTCGGCGCCCGAGCAGTTGCCGATCTTGGCGACCACCGGCGCAAGCTCGACGGTCGGGATATTGATCACGCATTCCTTGGCTTGGCTCACCAACTCGTAACTGTGATTGCCGCTGGAGATTAGGCAGCCGACCAGCGACGGCACGAATTCCATCACCATGTGCCAGCCCATGGTCATGATGTTGCGTTCGCCTTTGTAAGCGGAGGAAACCAGCACCACCGGCCCGGGCTCGAGGAAGCGGCGGATGTCGGAAACAGGGAAGTCGCGCTTTTTGTAGATTTTCATCGCCATTGCCTACCACCGCTCGCCCCCGCGACCCGCCTACGCTCGCTTTGCGAGCTTCGGCGCGTTTGGAGTCCGCCGAAGCGCGGAGCGCGAAGGCGGAAAGCGGGGACCCAGGCTACTTTTTATTATAACCCTGGATTCCCGCCTGCGCGGGAATGAGCGGAGCAAGTTGGGAGTTCGTCATTTAACCGACGCGTCGTACTCCTCCGGCTTAAACCCCACCAGCAATTTGCCGCCGCCAAGTTCGAGCACCGGGCGCTTGATCATGGACGGCTGCGCCAGCATCAGCGCGATGGCCTTCTTTTCGGTGACATTTTCCTTGTCCTTGTCAGGCAGCTTCTTGAACGTGGTGCCGACGCGGTTGAGCAGCGGCTCCCAGCCGGCCTCCTTCGCCCAGCCTACGAGCTGGGCGCGCGCGATGCCGCCGGTCTTGTAGTCGTGGAAGGCGTAGGCAACGCCCTTCTTGTCGAGCCAGGCGCGCGCCTTCTTCATGGTGTCGCAGTTCTTGATGCCGTAGATGGTGATGGGCACAATCCTCAACCTCTCGCGCGCTGGTGGCGTGGCTTTATCGCGGAGCCAGTTCGACGCCAGTTGAAATCATTGCGATCACAGCTACCAGAAACGTTCCTAGCATCAGTAGCGCAGGCCTTTGAATATTATTTCCGGCACCTTCTGTCGCCAATCGCTGAGCGTCAGTAAGAGGCCACCCGTTAGCCTTACGGTCGAGCGACGCCAAAGTTCCTGTGATCGCCATCAGAGTCCATAGTGAAAAAAGAATTGTCAGCCCAAAGAGTGCCCATGCCACATAGAGACTGAAAGGAAGATGCGGCATTTCATCTTTGGCATGAACCGTGAACTTGTCCAGAAAAGTAACGGTGAATGCGACTGCACCGGTGCACAAGATGATCACTTGCTTCGCAATCTCCGAGGAAGCCTTTAGCCCTTCACTCTTGAATGAGTCGCCCATCAACAGATCGGCCAGCAAGGACAAAACCCGGATGCATACATCGCATGAGCCAGCGTTCGCTCCCCCAGGCGGTCTTTGTCGTATCCAGGAACCGTGCTTGCGTGGGCCGCCATTGCGTCGACGAGAGCACGAACCGCGGCCCGCGCATGGTCCATTCGCACTTCGACACTAGTGGCCGCTTCCTGGGCCGACCGCGTTCCAAACTTTCGAGGAGAGAGCACTTCTTCTGCCGCAGCGCGTGTAATTTCTTTAAGCCCGCTAGCGGAGCTTTGCTTAAATGTGCGACCGTGCGTGGCCGCAGCACTCACGGCGACAGTATAAAGCTCCGCAGCGAGTTGCTCGATGGTCGGTTCCATTTAATTGCCCCAACCTCAACCGCAACCCAGCGTAGTGCACCGCGGCCTCTTGATCAAGATTTGCCCCCTACTCCCACTCAATCGTCCCCGGCGGCTTTGAGGTCACGTCGTAAACCACGCGGTTGACGCCCTTCACCTCGTTGATAATGCGCGTCGCCACCATGCCCAAGAATTTCATGTCGAACGGGTAGAAATCCGCCGTCATGCCGTCGGTCGAGGTCACCGCGCGCAGGCCGATGACGTAATCGTAGGTGCGGCCGTCGCCCATGACGCCGACCGTCTTGACCGGCAGCAGCACGGCGAAGGCCTGCCAGATGTTGTCGTATTGCCCGGTGCGGCGGATTTCCTCGATGTAGATCTCGTCGGCGAGCCGCAGGATGTCGAGCTTCTCGCGCGTGATCGCGCCGGGCACGCGGATGGCGAGGCCCGGCCCCGGGAACGGATGGCGGCCGACGAAAGCCTCCGGCAGGCCGAGTTCGCGGCCGAGCGCCCTCACCTCGTCCTTGAACAGTTCGCGCAACGGCTCGACCAGCTTCATCTTCATGCGCTCGGGCAAGCCGCCAACATTGTGATGCGACTTGATGGTGACGGAGGGGCCGCCGGTGAACGACACGCTCTCGATCACGTCCGGGTAGAGCGTGCCCTGCGCCAGGAAATCGGCCAATCCTTTCCCGTCCTTTGCGATCTTCTTCGCTTCGGCGTCGAACACGTCGATGAACAATTTGCCGATGGTCTTGCGCTTCTGCTCGGGATCCTCGACGCCTTCGAGCGCTTTCAGGAACACCTCGCTGTCGTCGACGTGCACCAGCGGGATGTTGTAGCTGTCGCGGAACAGCGTCACCACCTTCTCGGCTTCGGCGAGCCGCAACAGGCCGTGATCGACGAAGACGCAGGTGAGCTGCTCGCCGATCGCCTCGTGGATCAGCACCGCCGCGACCGCGCTATCGACGCCGCCCGACAAGCCGCAGATAACGCGGCCCTTGCCGACTTGGCGGCGGATTTTCTCGATCGCCTCGTCTTTGAAGGCGCGCATGGTCCAGTCGCCGGTCAGCCCCGCGACCTTGCGCACGAAATTGCGCAACAGCGCCGCGCCATGCGGCGTGTGCATCACCTCAAGATGGAATTGCGTGGCGTAGAACTTGCGCGCGTCGTCGCCGATGATGGAAATCGGCGCATTGGGCGAGATGCCGAGCACCTTGAAGCCTTCCGGCAGCTTGGTCACCCGGTCGCCGTGGCTCATCCACACCGGATATTTTTCGCCCTTGCGCCACACGCCTTCGAAGATCGGGCTGTCGGCAACCACCTCGACTTCGGCGCGGCCGAATTCGCGATGGTGCCCGCCCTCGACCTTGCCGCCGAGCTGCGCCGCCATCGCCTGCTCGCCGTAGCAAATGCCGAGCACCGGCACGCCCGCCTCATAGATCGCCTTGGGCGCGAGCGGCGCGTCCTTGTCGAGCACCGAAGCCGGCCCGCCCGACAGTATCACCGCCTTCGGCTTCATCGTACGGAATGCTTCTTCCGCCTTCTGGTAGGGCACGATCTCGCAATAGACCTTTTCCTCACGCACCCGCCGCGCAATGAGCTGGGTCACCTGCGAGCCGAAATCGACTATCAGAATCTTGTCATGCATAGGCGGCTTGGCCGCGAACGGCGCCGGAATCGGCTCCGTTCGAGCGGGCTTTGTGGGATTGCGCTTGGGTAAGGTCAAGGCGGCGTCAGGCTCCGGTTAACTACGCCAGATTTCGACACATTCAGATAACCCTCCATTAGCCCGCGCGTGAGAGATAGAAGGCAAGAATTTCGCCATTTCCACACGTTTGGGGACCAGGCTTGGCCTACCACGCCGATCATATGGCGCTTTCCGCGGCACCGGCCGACCGCCGGGCGGCGCTGTTCCGCGAGAGCCTTGCCGACAAGGTTGCGCGCTGGACGCTGGGCACGGCCTGGGCGCTGATGCCCGGGCGCATGTCGGGCCTGCCGCACCTGGCCCGGCTCTGCTTTCAGGAGTTGCTCGCCCCCGACTATGCCCTGCCCGATCCCCAGCACGCGCTCGCCAACCCGCCGGGCCTCGCCGGCATCGTGCACGATCTTTCGCTGCCGACGCTGCTCGCCGCCTACCGGCGCGGACTTTATCCGCTGGCGCATATCGCGCCGCTGAAATGGTGGTCGCCGCCGCAGCGCTCGGTGCTGATCTTCAAGAATTTCCACATCTCGAACAACCTGGCACGGCTGATGCGCCAGGACCGCTACAGCGTCACCTTCGACCGCGATTTCGAGGCGGTGATCGCCGCCTGCGCCGGACGCCGCGAAGGCCGTTGGCATCTCACCTGGATCACGCCACGCATCATGCGCGCCTATGCGGAAGCCTACGACGCCGGCTTCGCGCATTCGTTCGAGGTCTGGAACAAGGCGGGCGAACTGGTCGCCGGCGGCTACGGCGTGGCGATCGGCGGCAGCTTCACCGCCGAGTCGCAGTTCACGCGCGAGTCCAATGCCTCGCGCATGGGCATGACCGTGCTCAACTGGCATCTTAATCGCTGGGGCTACCGCTACAACGACGGCAAGCTGATCGGTCCGTTGTGGGAGAACATGGGCTTCCGCGACGTGCCGCGGCCGGAATTCCTGGCGCTCCTCGCCGGTGCGATCAGGGCGCTTGGCAAGAGCGGCCGCTGGCAGGTCGAGGCGGACATGGAAACCGTGTCGCGCTGGCAGCCGGGCTAACCCGGCCCGCTTACGGCAGCCCGTTATCGATCACGTTGCCCATCAGCGGAATTTTCGCGATCCAGCGGCGAACGCGAGACCGGTGGTCATCCGCCTCCGCGGCGGCCACCTCGGCCGGATCGGGAATAGCGCTTGGCGGCACCGGATGACCGGCGTCGGTTGGCGGCGCGGGCGGTGCCGCGACGGAAACTGCCGGCGCTGAAACTGCAGCTGCAGGCGGCAAAGCCGGCGCCATCGGCGGAGCGGCCTGCACCGGAGCCGGCGCGGCGATAACCGGCGTATTCGCCGGCGCCGCAGCCTCCGGCAGGGCCGGTCGCAACAGAGGCGGCGCGGCGGGAGCAACTGGCGCCTTGACGGCCTCGGCTGCAGCCGCGCTCGCTTCATGCGTCACCAAAGCCTGGCGAACCGCGTCGAGCCATTGCGTATCGCTGACCCCTGCCTCGCGGCGAGCCCGCTCGGCGCCGGGCCATTCCGTGGCCGGCATTTTGGCGACTGTTTGCGGGCGCGGCTCGGCCTTGCGGACGACATCCTTCGCCGGTGCCGCGGAAATTGGCGCCGCCACCGGCGCGGCCGCCGCTGTTGCCGGCTTGTCATTTGCCAGCAACGTCTTGAACGCCGCCGTGGCATCCGGGTCGATCGTGCCGCAGCTTTGCTCGAACTTCTCGACGTCGCGGCGGGCCAATATGCGCCGGGTGCTGGCATCGACGCGCTTGTCGATCATCGAAATGATGTCGGCGCGCAGGCTCTGGCAGGTCGTGTCGACGGAGAAATTGGCGCGGTAGATCGAATAGGCGCTGCCGAGACCCACCGGGATCGCCAGCAGCGAGCCGATCACCTGCAGCATGCTTACGGTGCGTACGAGCCGCGGAGTACCGCCGCCCGCGGCATCTTGCGCATAGGGGGCATCGTGCGCGTCAGGATGAAAGGGATCGCGCCTAGCCACCAGCATGTCGTGGAACCTCGCTCGGGGGAATCGAGCGTGTCAGTGACGAAACTTTCGCGGAGAAATTGGGCCGGGAATGCGGCGCAAACGGGGTAATCGCGTAATAGAAGCGTTAATCCGGCGCAGGCGCTTAAGCGCGGCGGAGCACGCTGACGAAAAATCCGTCCGTCTCGGTCGTGCGCGGCGTCATCAAGAGGCCTTCATCCGACAGCCGCACCGCCTTGACGAACATGAAGGCGCGCTCGCCCAGCGCATTCACGACGTCGGCAGGCGGCTGCACGGAAAATTCCGGATGACGCGTCAGGAACGAGCGCACCTGCGCGCCGTTTTCCTCGTCCAGCACAGAGCAAGTGACATAAGCGATGCGGCCGCCGGCCTTGAGCAAGGGCACCGCACGGTCGAGAATGTTCGCCTGCTCCTTCTGCCGCTGCTCCAGCGCGCCGGGGCGCATGCGCCACTTGGCGTCCGGGTTGCGGCGCCAGGAGCCGGTGCCGGTGCAAGGCGCGTCGATCAGCACCAGGTCGCAGCGGCCGGCAAGATCGGCGATCTCGCCGCCAACCGACTTCGGCGTGCGCACCTGCACATTACGCGCGCCCGAGCGCTTGAGGCGGTCGTGGATCGGCGCCAGCCGCCGCTTGTCGTCGTCAGTGGCGAAGATCTGCCCCTTGTTTTCCATCATGGCGGCGAGCGCCAGCGTCTTGCCGCCGGCGCCAGCGCAGAGATCGACCACCTGCTCGCCGGGCTTGGCGCCGCTAAACAAAGCCGCGAGCTGGGAGCCCTCGTCTTGAACTTCCACTAGACCTTTAAGAAAGGCCGGTTCGGCGTGGACTGCCGGGCTTTTGGCGTCGGCGGGCAGATGAATGCGCAGGCCCCAGGGCGACCAGCGCGCGGGCTCCGGTTTCAAGTCCGACAGCATGGCGGCGGCCTTGTCGCGGTCCGCCTTGAGCGTGTTCACCCGCAAGTCGAGCGGCGCGCGCGATGACAGCGCGGCGCCCTCCTCCGCGCGCGCATCGCCGAAGGCGCGCGTGAAATGCGGCTCCAGCCATTCCGGATAATCGCCGGCGACATAAGCGGGCGCCGCCGTCATGTCGGCGGCATCGAGACGCTGGCGCTCGGCATCGCTCAAGGCCTCCACCGCGTATTTCTCGCCGCTCGCAAGCTTCGCAATCGCGCCGCTGTCGAGACCGCGCTCGCGCTTGAGCATGCCGAGCAAAATCGCGCGTGGCGTGTCGGCGCCCATCAGAAAGGCGCTCGACGCGCGCCGGCGCAGCGCGTCGTAGACCAATCCGGCGATGGCCGCGCGGTCGCCCGAGCCGGCAAAGCGATGGCTCACGCCCCAACTCTTGAGCGCGTCGGCCGCCGGACGCCGTTCGCTCTCCAGATTTCCGAATACCTCGATGGCGGTGGCGAGCCTTGCTGCCGGCGTCATGGCAGGGCCAGCAGGATGCGGACGGCGAAGATCGCCCACATCGCCATCAGAATGAACACGCCGGCGGCGAAAGCGTTGAAGCGATGCCGGACATAATTCGTGCCGGTATGAATGTAGGCGTGCACCAGACGCGACAGCACGAACAGCCAAGCGAGCACAACGAATAAGACGTCCGCCTGATGCAGGACAATCGCCAGCAACGTTAGAACGTAAAACAGAACCGGAAGCTGGAATTGGCTGTTAAAGTTGTTCGATATCTGCTGCGCTTTCGTCGGCCAGTTGAACTGCCCGAGCGCGACATCGGCCATTTTGACTTGCTTGCAGTTGAGCGCGCCGATGCGCGAACGCGCCATCCAGACCAGAAGAGCGAAAGTCAGCGCCACCTGAACGAACAGCGGCAGCAGGACAACTTGGATTGTCATTCGGTATTCCCCGGCTTCGTCATGTCCCGGAGTTGTGCCGGGGGCCCCGCGTTTCGCGGATAGATTGCATTGCGCTATGATAGCACTATAAAATAGTCCTGCTCGCCTTCCATAGACCTCGCACGCGCGGGGATTTCGAAAGCGGGCGGGCGTTCGATGGCCATATTCTACTCCTTAGCGCGTGTCACGCGACTTGAAGCCGCCGGCCCACTCCGAGAAGCGGCGAAGTCCAAAGTTATCTGGGAGCGCGAAAATGACCGACGGAGAAAGAAAATCCATCAAGGACGAGCAGACCGGAACAGAATTTAAACTTGTGCCCGAGAAACGTTGGGACAAGTTTTGGGCATGCTTCAGTTTTGCGTACCTGGGCATAACCCTCACGTTTTTTCTCTGGCTGCTTGTCGACACATGGCTTCGGAAAAACACAATCTTCATTAGGTGGCTTGGCTACTCATCAATCGAGCCAGTCCTCAATACACCCGTTTTCCGTTCGTTTGCCTATGCGTTTATTGGCGGCGCTCTGGGCGGCATCATTGCCGGATATCGCAGCTGCATCTTTTGGCATAGTGAGCATCAGGCATTTGGAGCGCGATTTGTTTGGAGGTACCTGTTTTTCCCCTGGCTCGGCGCGACATTGGCACTTTTTGTCTACGCCATACTCGGCAGTGGAGTCGCCGTCGTCGGCGGTGACGTCCATGTCGGCGCGACGAACATGCAGTTGGCTTTGGCTATCGGTTCGATTGTGGGCTACGGCTCGCCGCAAGTCGTGAAGTGGCTCGATAGTCAGGTCAATAAACTCTTCAAGATGACACCCGCGCCAGAAATACGAGTACCCGATTTGACCAATCTGATCCAGAAAGATGCCGAAAGGATACTAACCGACGCAGGTCTAAAGATGGGTCAAGTCAGCAAGAAACCACACGGCGGCAGGGATGCCGGAAGGATCCTTGAGCAAGAACCGCACGCAGGTTCGCAAGCTCCTGCTGGAGGTTCGGTCAATATAACGATTGCCGAATAGTTATTCCTCGCACCAAGGGAAATATTATTATCCGCTTGACGGATAATTCGGGCTCTCGCGCGTGATGGTGACGTCGTGCACGTGGCTTTCGCGCAGCCCTGCGCCAGAGATGCGCATAAATTCGGCGCGCTTGTGGAAATCCTCCAGCGTCTTGGCGCCGACATAACCCATGGCAGCGCGCAGGCCGCCGGAAAGCTGATGCAACACATTGGCGACCGGCCCCTTGTAGCCGACCTGGCCCTCGACGCCTTCCGGCACCAGCTTCAGCGCGTCCTTGATGTCCTGCTGGAAATAGCGGTCGGCCGAGCCGCGCGCCATGGCGGCGACCGAGCCCATGCCGCGATAGCTCTTGTAGGAGCGGCCCTGATAGAGAAACACCTCGCCCGGCGTTTCGTCGGTGCCGGCGAGCAATGAGCCGACCATGGCCACGTCGGCGCCGGCGGCAAGCGCCTTTGCGAGATCGCCAGAATATTTGATGCCGCCGTCGGCGATCACCGGGATGCCGGCCTTCTTCGCCGCCTCGACCGAGTCCATGATGGCGGTGAGCTGCGGCACGCCGACGCCGGCGACGATGCGCGTGGTGCAGATCGAGCCGGGGCCGATGCCGACCTTGATGGCGTCGGCACCGCAATCGATCAGCGCCTTGGCGCCTTCGGACGTCGCGACATTGCCGGCCACCACCTGCACCGCGTTCGACAACCTCTTGATGCGATTGACCGCATCGAGCACCAGACGCGAATGGCCGTGCGCGGTATCGACCACGACCAGGTCGACGCCGGCCGCGATCAGCGCCTCGGTGCGCGCGAAGCCCCTGTCGCCGACCGTGGTGGCGGCGGCGACCCGCAGGCGGCCCTGCTCGTCCTTGCAGGCGTTCGGATTGGTCACCGCCTTTTCCATGTCCTTTACCGTGATCAGGCCTACACAGCGGTATTGGCCGTCGACCACCAGGAGCTTCTCGATACGGTGCTGATGCAGCAGCCGCTTGGCTTCGTCCTGGCTGACGCCCTCGCGCACGGTAATGAGCTTGTCCTTGGTCATCAGTTCGGCAACGCGCTGCTGCGGATCGGTGGCGAAACGCACGTCGCGATTGGTCAGGATGCCGACCAGCTTGCCCGGCTGGTGATCGCGCACGCGCTCGACCACCGGGATGCCGGAGATGCGGTTCTCCTTCATCAGGTCGAGCGCTTCCTGCAGCGTCGCGCCGGGCTCGATGGTGAGCGGGTTCACCACCATGCCGGATTCGAACTTCTTGACCTGGCGGACCTGGGCCGCCTGAGCTTCCGGGTCCAGATTGCGGTGGATGACGCCGATGCCACCGGCCTGCGCCATCGCGATGGCCATCTGCACCTCGGTCACCGTGTCCATGGCGGAGGCGATGATCGGGATATTCACGGCGATCGAGCGGGTGATGTGCGAGCGGATATCGACGTCGGCGGGCAGCACTTCGGACAGGCCGGGCCGGATCAGCACGTCGTCGAAAGTGAGCCCTTCGCGCGGGCTTCCGTTGTTTTTTGCAGCCATCGCCAACTCCGTCACACCCGAAAAGGAGAACGAGGCCGGCTGCCGAAGGCTGATAAAATGCCTGCCGCGAGGGGCTCCTCGCGCGACGTCACGGCCCGCTTTTGGGTTGGCGTGGGTCGTTAGCACGGGATGAACCCGATTCCTAGGGCAATATCCGGCGAAGTGGATAGCGCGCCGGGCGGCCCTCATGCGCATTCGCGGATGGCTGTTATGACCTCGCCAAATCGGCCTTCCTTCCGCCACCGCTTTGCTGTTCAAGACGCAGGCCTTGAGCCGGACACCAAGCCTATTTTCCCATGCGCCCTGACCGCATCGTTCCGCTGATCGTCGCGGTCGCGCTGTTCATGGAGAACCTCGATTCGACCGTGATCGCGACGGCGTTGCCGGCCGTCGCGGCCGATATCGGCACCAATCCGCTGGCGCTCAAGCTGGCGATCACCTCTTATCTTCTGTCGCTGGCGATCTTCATCCCGGCGAGCGGCTGGACCGCCGACCGCTTCGGCGCCCGCACCGTGTTCCGCGCCGCCATTGCCGTGTTCGTGCTCGGCTCGATCGGCTGCGCCATGTCCGGCTCGCTCACCGACTTCGTCATCGCCCGCATCGTGCAGGGCATGGGCGGGGCGATGATGACGCCGGTCGGACGCATGGTGCTGGTGCGCTCGATCAGCCGTCGCGAACTGATTGCCGCCATGGCCTGGGTGACGACGCCTGCGCTCATCGGCCCGGTGCTCGGCCCGCCGGTCGGCGGTTTCATCACGACTTATGCGACCTGGCATTGGATCTTCCTGATCAACGTGCCGATCGGCCTCCTCGGCATCGTTCTCGCCACCCGCTACATCGAGGACCTGCGCGCGGAAAAGCGGGAACGTTTCGACATTTTCGGCATGGTGCTGGCCGGCCTCGGCATCGCCGGCGTCGCCTTCGGGCTGTCGGTGCTGGGGTTGAACTTCCTGCCCTGGACGGTGGTGGCGGCGCTGGTCGTCGGCGGCGCTTGCTTTATCGCCGCTTATCTGGTGCACGCGCGGCACACCGCCAACCCCGCGCTCGACCTGACGCTGTTCCGGGTGCCGACCTTCTTCGCCAGCGTGACCGGCGGTTTCATTTTCCGGCTTGGCCTCGGCGCGCTGCCCTTCCTGCTGCCGCTGATGCTGCAAGTCGGCTTCGGCATGACGCCGTTCGAGTCCGGCATGATCACGTTTGCGACGGCACTCGGCGCCATGGGCATGAAATGGGCGACCACGACCATCCTGCGGCGCTTCGGCTTCCGCACCATTCTGGTGACCAACGCTGTGATCAGTTCGGCCTTTCTCGCGGTCTGCGCCGCCTTCACCCAGACGACGCCGATCCTCGTCATCGTGCTGCTGCTGTTCGTCGGCGGCTTTTTCCGCTCGCTGCAATTCACCAGCATCAACACCATGGCCTATGCCGACGTGGCAGCCGACCGGGTGAGCCGGGCGACCGCGCTGGTCAGCGTCGCCCAGCAACTGGCGGTATCGAGCGGGGTCGCGCTCGGAGCTTCGGTGGTCGAACTTACCCAGCACTTCAAGGGCGGCGGGGCTTTGCAGGCGAGCGATTTTCCGCCGGCGTTCCTAGCGGTCGCGGCGATTTCGGCCCTCTCCGTGCTCATTTTCCTGCGCCTTTCGCCCGACGCCGGGGCGGAAATGACGGACCGGCTCCCTGCCCCGAGCGATACCCCCGACCAGCGGCTCGGCTAGCGCCACCTATTCGCTACAAATTAATGGTTTATCCCTAACTCTTGGACAACCCGCTGGCGCATCACGTATTTTCCGCGCGCTTGGACCTTTGTGAGAGGGGTAAGGCTGATGCAGGGGACTAGACCGGCACAGCTATTCGCGGCCGCTTCGCTCGCCGCGATAGCCGCCGCTTTGCCGTTCGGCGCGGCCGCCCAGGCGCAGTCGCGCGAGGCGCAGCTCTGCGCCACACAGTCCGACAGCCAAGCCGACCAGCGTATCGCCGCCTGCACCAGTATGCTCGGTTCGGGACGCCTGCACGGCAAGCAGGAAGGCATCGCCTATGAACTGCGCGGCCTCGCTTATCTCGACCGCGGCGACATCGCCCACGCCATTGCCGACCTCAACCAGGCGATCACGCTCGCCCCCGATTTCGCGCCCGCCTACCAGAACCGCGGCAACGCCTGGTACGCACGCGGCAATTACGGCCAGGCCATCGCCGACTACGACATGGCGATCAAGCTCGATCCCAAGGCGCCGGCGCCTTACGTCAACCGCGCCACGGTGCGGCGCGACCTCGGCTATGTCGACGGCGCGCTGGAAGACTATCAAAAGGCGATCGGCCTCGGCGGCGACAGTGCCCGGCTCTATGGCGGCCGCGCCCAGCTTTATCTGCGCCAACACGACTACGTCCACGCGCTTGCCGATTTCGACCATGCCTTGAAACTCGACGCGAGCGCGGCGAATTACATGGCCCGCGCCCGCGCCAAACAGGACAACGGCGACTTCGACGGCGCGCTGGCCGACTACGCCGAAGCGGCGCGGCTCGATCCGAAGAACGTCGGCGCCTACACCGCGCAGGCGACGATCTGGACCATGAAGGACGATTTCGACAAGGCGATCGCCGCCTATGACCGCGCCATCGCCGCCGATCAGACGCACGCGGCGACTTACGCCTTGCGCGCGCACGCTTACGATCAGAAAGGCGACCGCAAGAGCGCCTTGGCCGACATCAACCGCGCGATCAAGTTGTCGCCGCAAGCCGCCTTCCTGCAATTGCGCGGCACGTTGAAGCTGCAGGACGGCGACGTCGATGCCGCGCTGCGCGACGCAGAGGCCGTGCTCAAGGGCGACGGCAACAACGCGGCGGCCTTGGCGCTGCGCGGGTCGGCGTTTGCCCGCAAGAAGCAATACGACCGTGCACTCGCCGATCTCGACCGCGCGATCAAGCGCGATCCCAAGATCGCGCTCGCCTATAGCGAACGCGCGCAGGTCTATTTGGCCAAATCCGACAACGACCACGCTCTGGCCGACCTCAACCGCGCCATTGCACTTGGATCCACAGCCGTCGCGCTCTATCGCGCGCGTGCAGCGATATACACCGCCAAGGGCGATACCGACCTGGCGCTCGCCGACCTCAACGCGGTGCTGTCGCGCGAGCCGGACAACGTCGGCAGCCTGATCGACCGCGCGCAGATCAAACAGACCCGCGGCGAGGCCGCCGCCGCCATGGCCGACTACGATGCGGTGCTGACGCGCGACCCGAAAAACATCACCGCGCTCAGCGCCCGCGCTGCCGCGCTGGTTCGCGCCGGCAGCTACGACAAGGCCATCGCCGACCTCGATCGCCTCATCCAGATCAATCCCAAGAACGCGCAAGCCTTTTACCAGCGCGGCTTCGCGTACGAACAGCAGGGTCAGCGCGCCAAGGCCATCGACGACTACAACAAGGCGATCGCGCGCGACGCCGACGCCACCGCCGCGCGCGAAGCGCTGGCGCGGGCCACTGCCGAAGAACGCAAGCAGCAGGACCTGCAGCTCGCCGAGCAGCAGAAGAAGAAGCAGGAAATGCAAGCGGCCGAAGCGCAAAAGAAACAGGAAGAACTGCGGCTGGTCGAAGAGCACAAGAAACAGCAAGACCAGGAACTAGCCGACGCCAAGAAGAAGCAGCAAGCCGCGGACGAACTCGCCAAGCAGAAGGCCGCGCAATTGGTCGAGCAGAAGAAGCAGCAACAGGAAGCCATCGAGCTTGCCAAGCGCGAGGCCGCGCAACTGGCCGAAGAGAAAAAACAGCAAGAGCTGAAGCTCGCTGAGCAGAAGAAGCAGCAGGAAGAACTGAAGCTGGCTGAGGAGAAAAAGAAACAAGAAGAGCTGAGGCTGGCTGAGCAGAAGAAACAGCAGGAGGAACAGAAGCAAGCCGAGCTTAAGAAGCAGCAACAGGAACAAATACAAGCCGAGCTGAAGAAACATCAAGAAGAGCAAAAGCAGGCCGCGCTGAAGAAACAAGAGGACGAGAAAAAGCAAGCCGAACTGAAGAAGCAGCAGGCAGAACAGAAGCTGGCTGAACAAAAGAAGCTGGAGGCCGAGGCCGCCGCCAAAGCAGCCGTGAAGTCAGCCGCGCCGCCGGCCGCCGTCGGTTCCGTTGCACCGGACGCTCAAACCGCAAAACAGCCGAACAAAGCCGCCGCCGTTCCGGCCGAAGCCGCGACGCCGCCGGCGCCTGAGGCCAAACAGGCAGCGGCTGCGCCGCAGGAAGGCAAGACCGGCGAGATCGCCGTCGAACCACACGAGAAGACGGGGCACGCCGCCGGCCCGCATGACCGCAGCCGGCTCGCGCTGCGCGAGGCCGAGCGTCGCCGTTACTCACGCCTCGATCAGGCGCGCCGCCGCGCTTATTACGAAGAGGAACTGCGCCGCCGCGATCAACCGCGGTCCCGCGGCCTGTTCTTCACCGACGTCTGGCCCGAAGGCTCGTGGCATCAAGACGAGCGGCGGTAACCAGTCGCCAATAGATAAAGTTCGGCCGAGTCGGCACGGCTCGCCGCTGGCTTCACGTGTTTGACGCTGGCAAAGTCGCGCTTGAGCGTGGCAAGCAGCGCGGCCTCGGTGCCGCCTTGCAGCACCTTGGCGAGGAAAGCGCCGCCGGGGCTGAGCACTTCGCGGGCAAAGTCGGCGGCCGTTTCCACCAAGGCCATGATCTTCAGGTGATCGGTCTTGGCGTGGCCGGTGGCGTTCGCCGCCATGTCGGACAAAACCACATCGGCCGGTCCGCCGAGCATGGCTTTCAATTTGTCCGGCGCGGACGGATCGAGAAAATCGAGCTGCATGAATTCGACGCCGGGAAATGTGTCCATCGCCAAGACGTCTATCGCGACCACACGTCCGCGCTCGGGGGCGCCGACGCGCTTGGCCGCCACCTGACTCCAGCCGCCGGGCGCAGCACCGAGATCGATCACCCGCACGCCTTTCTTAAGAATACGCGCCTTGTCGTCGATCTCCATCAGCTTGAAGGCGGCACGCGAGCGAAAGCCTTCGCGCTTGGCGCGCGCGACGTAGGGATCGTTGAGCTGACGCTCCAGCCAGATGTTGGAGGACTGCTTGCGGCGCTTGCTGGTCTTGACCCGCACCTTCAAGGCACGCGGGCCGCCGCCTTTACCCGTCGTCACGATAGCGCCGCCTGACTGCCGCCGTCCCACACGCCGTCCTCGCGCATCATCTGCACCAGCATGCCTTCGCGCAGGCCGCGGTCGGCGACGCGCAACTGCGGACACGGGAAGGCGCGGCGGATCGCTTCCAGGATGGCGCAGCCGGCGAGCACCAGATCGGCGCGCTCGGGACCGATGCAGGGGCTGGCGGCGCGTTCCTCGTAGCTCATCGCCCGCAGCCTGTCGATCACCACGGTGATCTGGTGCGTGCTCATCCAGCAGCCGTCCACACGGTTGCGGTCGTAGCGCTTGAGATTGAGATGAACGCCGGCAATCGTCGTCACCGTGCCGGAGGTGCCGAGCATGTGGACGCCTTGCAAGCCGCCGCCGGCGTGTTCGCGCGCGAAAGGCGCGATCGTTTCCGCCACTTCTCCGACCATCGCCTCGTAGCTCTCCGGGGAAACCGAGATGCCGCCATGGCACTCGGCCAGCGTCACCACGCCGTGCGGCAACGAGATCCAGCCGCTTATTTGCGGTAGCGGCGGCCCGCCGCAGCTCTGCTGCGGCCGGCTGAGCCGCACCAATTCCGAGGAGCCGCCGCCGATATCGAACAGCACCGCGCCGGCAGCGTTTGGATCGATCAGCGTGGTGCAGCCGGTGGCGGCGAGCCGCGCCTCGGTCTCGCGGTCGATCACCTCGAGCTCGATACCGACGTCCTGCGCGATGCGCGCGCGGAATTCTTCGCCGTTTTCGGCCAAGCGGCAGGCTTCTGTAGCGATCAGACGGGCGCGGGTGACGCCTTTATTCTTCATCTTGTTGCGGCAGATCGTGAGGGCTTCGACGGCGCGCTCGATCGCCGCCTCGCTGATACGGCGCGAACTGGAGACGCCTTCGCCTAGACGGATGATACGGGAAAACGCATCGACGACGCGAAAGCTGTCGCCAGCCGGGCGCGCCACCAGTAGGCGGCAATTATTGGTGCCGAGATCGAGCGCGGCATAGCTCGCCCCTCCGCGGTCGCTGCCAACGCCGCCGTCAAACCGTCCAGGCGACCGCCGACCCCATCGGGACCGCACCAGCGGCGCCCGATCCATAGCGGGGTCGAGGCCCGGGATATCCCCGGCCTCGCCGCTCATCTCTCTAAGCCTTCCCGCCGCCCCCGCGCAGCCTCCCAGCGCTTCGGGCGCAGCAATTGTTCCCTCGATCGCGAAAAGTCTAACAGCGCCGGTAGCCCACGCAACCCTCCTGCCCGAAAGCTATTCTTGTCGAAGCGGCCTGCCTGCTTTATTTGATGTTTTCCCTGATAACGACCTGCAAAAGACCGGCATGGACGATCAAACCTCCGAAAACGCGCTTTCGTTGATGAAATTCGGCATCGGCCAGCCCGTGCTGCGCACCGAGGATCCGACGTTGGTGCGCGGCGAAGGCCGCTACACCGACGACATCAACCGGCCGGGCCAGGCCTATGCGGTGATGGTGCGCAGCCGCGACGCGCATGGCGTCATCCGCGGCATCGATACCGCCGCCGCCAAGGCCATGCCGGGCGTGCTCGCGGTCCTGACCGCGGCCGATCTTTCCGCCTATGGCGGGCTCAAATGCAATCTGCCGCTCAAAAGTCGCGATGGCTCGCCGATCCGCTATACGCCGCGGCCGGCGCTGGGCGGCGACAAGGTGCGTTACGTCGGCGACCCGGTCGCCTGCGTGATCGCCAAGACGGTCGCGCAAGCCAAGGACGCGGCCGAAGCGGTCGCGCTCGACATCGAGCCTTTGCCGGCGGTGATGACGGCGCGCGACGCGGCGAAAGCCGGCGCACCGCAGATCTGGAATGACGTGCCGCGCAATCTCGCGCTCGACTATCACTATGGCGACAAGGACAAGGTCACTGAGGCCTTCGCCAAGGCGGCGCATGTGGTGAAATTGCCGCTGATCAATCAGCGCCTGGTGGTGAATACGATCGAGCCGCGCTCGGCCATCGGCGAGTTCGACGCCACGGCCGAAAAGTGGACGCTGCACTCGTGCAGCCAGGGCGTGTTCGGGCTCAAGAACATGATGGCGGACATCCTCGGCGCCCCGCCCGCCAAAGTGCGCGTGCTCACCGGCAATGTCGGCGGCTCGTTCGGCATGAAGGCGGCATCCTATCCGGAATATGTCTGCATCCTGCATGGCGCCCGCGCGCTGGGTCGGCCTATCAAGTGGACCGACGAACGTTCCGGCAGCTTCATGTCGGACCATCACGGCCGCGATCACGACATGACGGTCGAAGTGGCCTTCGACCAAGACGGGATGATCCAGGCGTTGCGGCTCACCGGCTACGGCAATCTGGGCGGCTATTGCTCGGCCTTCGGTCCGCTGCTGCCGACCCTCAACTTGGTGAAGAACATCGTCAGCATGTACCGCACGCCGCTGCTCGAAGTCGCCACCCAATGCGTGTTCACCAACACCACGCTGGTGTCGGCCTATCGCGGCGCCGGGCGGCCGGAAGGTGCCTTCTGCATGGAACGCACGATGGACTATGCCGCCGCCCAGATCGGCATCGACCGCTTCGAACTGCGGCGGCGCAATTTCATCAAGGCGCGCGAGATGCCGTTCAAGGCGGCCTCTGGTATGGCGTACGACTGCGGCGATTTTCCCGGCCTGTTCAAGGACACGCTGGCGCGCGCCGACATCAAAGGTTTCAAGCAGCGTAGGCGCGCGAGCAAGCGCGCCGGCAAACTGCGCGGGCTTGGGCTCGCCTGTTACGTCGAGACCACCGCGGCGATGACCGTCGAACAAGGCGCGATCCGCTTCAATGCCGACGGCACGGTGACGATCGTCACCGGCACGCTCGATTACGGGCAAGGCCATGCCTCGACCTTCGCGCAGGTGCTCACCGAAAAGCTCGGCGTTCCCTTCGACCGCATCCGCCTGGTGCAAGGCGACAGCGATCAACTGGTCACCGGCGGCGGCACCGGCGGCTCGCGCTCGGTCATGCTGAGCGGAACGGCGATCGCGCAGGCCTCGGAAAAGGTGATCGCGAACGGCAAGCAGATCGCGGCGCAGGTGCTCGAAGCATCCGCCGGCGACATCGAATTCAACGGCGGGCGCTTCACCGTTGCCGGCACCGACCACGCGATCGACATCATGACGCTGGCGGAGCGCTTGCGCGGCGGACTGACGCTGCCCGAAGGCGTCCCCACCACGCTCGACGTCACGCATGTCACGGAGCAGATCGCCGGCACCTACCCGAACGGCGTTCATGTCGCCGAGGTGGAGATCGATCCGGACACCGGCCTGACGCGCACGGTGAAGTACACCGCGATCAACGATTTCGGCACCGTGGTCAATCCGATGCTGGTCGAAGGCCAGATCCAGGGCGGCGTGGTGCAGGGGCTCGGTCAGGTGTTGCTGGAAGGCGCGGTCTACGATGCCGACGGCCAATTGGTCACCGGCTCGTTCATGGATTACGCCATGCCGCACGCGCACGATGCGCCGATGATCGACGTCGCCAATCGCCCGGTGCCGACCAAGACCAACGCGATGGGCGCCAAGGGCTGCGGCGAAGCGGGAACCTCCGGCGGGCTTCCGGCGGTCGCCAATGCTGTAATCGACGCGCTCTCGGAGTACGGCATCCGGCATCTGGAAATGCCAATGACGCCGGCGCGCATCTGGCAGGCGATCGAAGCGGCGAAGAAGAAGAAGAGCGCGTAAGGCCGTTTGGCCTAGGCTGGCCCGCTCAACTTCACGTTCTTCAGCGGCAGCGAGCGCGCGCGTATGCCGGTCGCCGCGAACACCGCATTGGCGACCGCCGGCGCAGTCGGCGCCGTACCGGGCTCGCCGATGCCGCCCCATTTCGAGCCGCCGGACAGGGCAAGATAAACCTCGATCTTCGGCGTGTCGGCCAGCGTCACCACTTGATAGTCGCTGAAATTGCTCTGCTCGACGCGGCCGTCCTTGATGGTGATCTCGCCATAGAGCGCGGCCGAGAGCCCGTAGATGACGCCGCTCTCGATCTGCGCCTCGACGATGCCGGGGTTGACCACATGGCCGCAATCGACGCCCGCGACGATGCGGTCGACGCGCACTTCGCCCTTCTTGCTGACCGTCACCTCGGCAACCTGGCCGATGATCGTGTCGTAACATTCGAAGATCGCAATGCCGCGGCCGCGACCCGCAGGCAGCGGTTTGCCCCAATCGCTTTTCTCGGCGATCTTGTCGAGCACGCCGACAAAATCGGACCGGTGCGCCAGCAGCGCGCGGCGGAACTTGTAGCCGTCCTGGCCGGCCGCGTGCGCTAATTCGTCGATATAGCCCTCCATGAAGAACGCATTCTGCGAGGAGCCGACCGAGCGCCAGAACATCACCGGCACATGCGTGTTCTTGAGCATGCAGCCGACGCGCAGGTTCGGAATCTTGTAGGAGGTGTTGGCAAAGCCTTCGACCGCCTGCGCCTCGATGCCGCTCTCGACCTTGCTCCTGCCGATCGAGCGCAGGATCGAGCCGACCGCGATCTTGGCATCGAACGCCGTCGGCATGCCGTCGGCGCCGAGCGCCGCCTTCAGCCGCACCGCCGCTTGCGGCCGGTAACGGTCCTGCGTCATGTCCTCTTCCCGCGTCCACACCAGCTTGACCGGCGTGCCGACCTGTTTGGCGACCAAAATCGCCTGCCGCATTTCGTCGTTCTCCGAACGGCGGCCAAAGCCGCCGCCGAGGAAGCAATTGTGGATGACGATCTGCTCCGGCTTGAGGCCGGAAGCGGCCACCGCCTGGCGGATGCTGCCCATCGGCGCCTGCGTGCCGAGCCAGACCTCAAGCTTGTCGGCATCGAACCGCACGGTGGCGTTGAGCGGCTCCATGGTGGCATGCGCCAGATGCGGCGCCTCGTACAGCGCCTCGACGATCTTGCCGCTCTTGCCAAACACCACGTCGATATCGCCATCGTTGCGCGCGCTCACCATCGGCCCGTCGAGCGTGTCGCGATAGAGCTTGGCGAATTGCGCGCTGTCGGTCTTGCCGGCCGCGCCGGTTTCCCATTCCGGCTTGAGCAGCGCGAGCGCTTCCTTGGCGCGCCAGAAACGGTCGGCAACGACCGCCACCGCATTGTCGAGCTTGACCACTTGTTGCACTCCGCGCCGGCCTTTCGCCGGCGTCTCGTCCACGCTTTTGAGCTTGCCGCCGAACACCGGACAGGCGGCAATGGCCGCATAGACCATGCCGGGGATTTGCGTATCGATGGCGAATTTGGCCGTGCCGTTGATCTTGAGCGGAGTGTCGAGGCGCGGCAGTGACTTTCCGATCAGCTTGAACCGGTCGGGGGTTCGGATCGCCGGTTCTTGCGCGAGCCTGATCTTGCCGGCGTCTGCGGCAAGCGTACCGTAATCGAGGCTGCGGCCGGAGGCCTTGTGCACAACCTTGCTGTTGGCGGCTTCGCATTCGCTGACCGGCACGTTCCATCGCTGCGCCGCGGCGGCAATGAGCCGCTCGCGCGCGCTGGCACCGGCCTGCAGCAGCATTTTCCACGACGTACGCACGCCGCGGCTGCCGGCCGTGACCATGTCGCCATAGACATTGTGATCGCGCAGATTGCGCGAGGCCGAGGCGTGCTCGACCTTCACCTTCGACCAGTCGCATTCAAGTTCTTCGGCGACGATCATCGGCAGCGCGGTGATGGCGCCCTGCCCCATCTCCTGGTGCGGCGAACGGATCAGGATGCTGCCGTCCGGATCGATCGCCAGGAATGCGTTGACCTCGTTCGGCACGCTGTCTGGACCCCAAGCCTGCGGCCCTATGGTTGCCGCGTCGGCAAGAGCTGGCCAGGCAACGCTGATGACCAAGCCGCCGGCGGCGGTCGCCGAGGTGACGACGAATTGGCGGCGGGTGAGCGATGTGTTGACGATCCGGTTCATGGCTGCCCCCTCACGTCTTCATCAGCGCCGCGGCGCGATGGATCGCGCGGCGGATGCGGACATAGGTGCCGCAGCGGCAGATCTCGGTGAGGTTGCTGTCGATGTCGGCGTCGGTCGGCTGCGGGTGCTGCTTCAGGAACGCTGCCGCCGCCATGATCTGGCCGGACTGGCAGTAGCCGCATTGCGGCACGTCCTCGGCGAGCCAAGCCTGCTGCACCGGGTGCTTGCTGTCTGGCGACAGGCCCTCGATGGTCGTGACGTTCTTGCCGGCGACATCGCCGACCTGGATGCCACAAGAGCGCACCGCCTCGCCGTTCACGTGCACGGTGCAGGCGCCGCACATGGAGATGCCGCAGCCGAATTTCGTTCCGGTCAAGCCGATTTCATCGCGCAGGACCCATAGCAGCGGCGTCTCCGGCTCGATATCGAGCCGATGCGCTTTTCCGTTGACGGCGATGGAGATCATGGCGACACCCGCGGCGCCGTGTTCACGCGCGGGGGTCGGTCGGCGCCCGGCTGCCGAACCCGCCGCATTGTTCTTTAATGTTGTTAGTCTAACACCGCACGCGCGGCCGTTTCATGTCACAGCCGCTTGTACTTAGAGCTCGTTTATGTAGCCCTGCCATGAGTTCTTCGCTGGCCGACCTGCCCGCCGCACATAGCCAACTCCCTGGAAATGCACTGGATTGGCCGGCCCGGCTGCGCCATAGTCCCGCCCCGGCCTGGAACCTGCCAACGATGAGTCAAGCCACCGAAATCCTGGCCGTGAGCCGCGCGCCGCACACGCGCATCGTCGGCGCTGTGAGCGCGGCGCATTTCGTCTCACACTATTACATCATCCTGCTGGCGCCGCTGCTGCCTTTCGTGCGGGCGGACTATGGCGTGAGCTATACCGAGATCGGCTTCGCCTTTGCCGCCTTCAACATCGTTTCGGCCGCGCTGCAAACGCCGGCTGGGTTCCTGGTCGACTGGCTGGGCGCGCGTATCCTGCTGACCGGCGGGCTGGTCATCGGCGCCGGCGCGTTCACGGTCGCGGGATTGACCCACTCGTTCTGGGTGATGGTGGCGATGTTCGCGCTCGCCGGCGTCGGCAACACGGTCTATCACCCGGCCGATTATGCGATCCTGTCGCACCACGTGCCGTCCGACCGCATCGGCCAGGCCTTCTCGGTGCATACTTTCTCCGGGATGTTGGGCGCGGCCGTCGCCCCGGCGAGCCTGTTGATGATGCAGAGCCTGTGGGGCTGGCGCGGCGCCTTTGTCGGCGCCGGCGTTCTCGGCTTTGCGGTCGCCATATTGCTGCTGGCGATGCGCGACAGCGCGGAGGTAACGGCCGCGCCGGCGCCGCACGCGGCGGATACCGCGGTCGGCTGGCGGCTGTTGCTGTCGCCGGCGATCCTGCTCAATCTCCTGTTCTTCGTGCTGCTCGCGATGATGAGCGGCGGCATGTACAATTATTCGGTGGTCGCGTTCGGCGCGCTCTATGGCACGCCTGTGACCGTCGCCAACGCGGCGCTGACCGGCAATCTGCTGCTGTCGTCGATCGGCGTGCTGATCGGCGGCGTGCTGGTCAGCCGCACCACGCGCCACGGACTGGTGGCCGCCGCCGGTTTGGCGGGAATCGCGCTATTCATCGCGCTGGTCGCCGAGATCAACGTCGGTTCGCTGGCGCTGATCGCGGCGATGTCGGCGGCCGGCCTGTGCTCGGGCATCATCATGCCCTCGCGCGACATGATCGTGCGCGAGGTCACCCCGCCTGGCTCGTTCGGCAAGGTGTTCGGCTTCGTCACCACCGGCTTCAATATCGGCGGCATCGTTTCGCCGCTGCTTTTCGGCGCCATCATGGACCATGGCAGCCCGCGGCTGGTGTTCTTGGCTGTGGCGGCGTTCAGCCTGCTCGCTATCTTGACTGTGGTGACGCGGCCTAGGCGGGCGGCCTGACCCCTGCGCGACCGATGACCGGACCGGACTTGTCAAATCAGCCAAATTGCCCCATGTCAGGGGCCTCCGGCATAGCGGCGGCGGGTTGTTTCGACCGCCAAGCGCCTAGCCCTGTTGGGGGATAGTTCAACGGTAGAACTGCGGACTCTGACTCCGTCAATCTAGGTTCGAATCCTAGTCCCCCAGCCAGACTCCGAATTTCCCCGCCGATCCAAAGACTTCTGACCCGCATTTTTTCGAAAAGTCGCGGTGGTCCACAACGATGGTCCACAGCGAGGCGCGGATGGCGTCCGGTCGATACCTGCGGCGGCGCGGCTATACATGGTTTTTTCGGCTGCGCTGGCCGGCGGCGCTTGCCGCTTGCCGGATCTCGGGCGAGCTTATTATCAGCCTCGGGACCGGTGACTACCGTCTGGCGCTGCAGCGCGCCCGCCTCCTGCGGCTGCAGGCGGAATACATCATGGCCCACTTTACCCCGACGACAACCAAGGTCGAAGCCGAAACGGCGGTCCGCGGCTGGATCGACCGCTGCCTGTGGCGGCAGGAGACGCATTGCGCCGAAACCGGCGGCATCGCCCTGTTCGACACGGCCGAAATCGAAAAGATGGGCCGGCAGGAAGCCATCGAACTCGACGCGCTTCTGCAATTCGCGGGCCGCAAGCATCTCGGCGACGAGCGGGCCAAAGTCGCCCGTGCGCTCGGCGCCAACGGACCCGGACTGGAGGCCTATGCCGGGATAATCGACGCCGCCGGCCGCGATATCGGCGTGCCCATCGACCGGACCACCACCGATGGCCGCCTGCTCGCGCGCACGGTTCTGCGCGGCTACTCGACTCTGCTCCGGGAGTTGACCGAGGCCGTGGCAGACATTCCCCGCCAGGCCCAGGCGGCCGTGGCAAAACCTGTGTTGCCGACGTTCACATTCTTCGCGCACTGGGATGAGTTCATCGCCACCAAGAAGAGCGACCAGAAATGGAAGCTCGATACTGCCAGCGGCGCCGAGGCCACGCCCCGGCTGTTCAAGGCGCTGATCGGCGATCTGCCTTTCGCCCGTATCGACGGCGACATCGTCGGCCGTTTCCGCCGGGAATATCTGAAGCTGCCGTACAACTATTTCCACGACAGGAAATGGAGAAAATTAACACCGAAGCAGGTGATCGCGGCGGTCGCAAAGCTCGACGATGACGCGAAAAAGAAGCTTCGGCTGGCCAGCAACACGACCGCCAACAAACATGTTCTCAATCTCATTGAATATTGGGATCACCTGGCGCTGCATGCCAAAATTCCGCGCGGCCTCGACAATCCCTTCCGCGGCCATCTGACGGTTCGCCCGCGCGGGCGTGCCGCGCGTGACGAACACCCGATGTGGCCGGCGGATCTCGACAAGGCGTTTTTTACCTCGCCTGTCTATGACGGCTGCAAGTCGATCTTCCGGCGCGGCATGCCGGGCGAGGAAATCCATCGCGATGCGCTGTTCTGGGTCCCTTTGTTTGGCCGGCTCATGGGCGTGCGCGAGGATGAAATCTGCGCGCGTCTGGTCGGCGACATCGACTGGATCGACACGGAAATTGGCCGGCTGTCATTCCTGAAGATCCGGGATTCCAAGACCGCGTCGTCCGCGCGCGACGTCCCGTTCCAAGATAGGATTTTGAAAATGGGTTTTCTCGAATACCGTTATTTCGGGCGCGCGCCAGATGAGCCGCTGTTTCCGGAATTAATCGCGCAGGGCGTTGAGCCGCGTCGCAGCGGCGCCTTCAGCGGCCGATTTACCGATTACCGGAAGAAGACGAAGACGTATCGAGAAGGTGTGGATTTTCGGTCTTACCGCGGCAACGTCGAAACCGCGTTGCGCAATGTTTCAGACGTGAACCCTGGCTGGGTCGACGAGCTCATTGGTCACGATTTTCCGATCCGCCGCAGCGAAGGCGCGCGGTACACAAAATCGATTTTCACGGCCAACCTGAAGCGGACCATCGACAAGGTCACCATCGGTGTCGATCTGGCAAAACTTTATTATGCAGGGCCGAAAAGTGTTCAGGCGGCTGGCGCCGCAGAAGACATTGCGCGCTATGTCAAACTCGCCGAGCGCGAGATGAACAAGAAAGTCGCCCGCCGCCATTGTTGATTTTCCGCGCTCGATGGGGCGGCGAGTGCATAGCACCACCAGCCTTCTAAGCTGGGGGTCGCTGGTTCGAATCCAGCCGGGGTCGCCACTATTCCGACAAACCGCCCTTTCATTCCGACAAAATTGGAACGAAACGCGACCGGCGGCGCCCCCGGAAGCGACCGCCCGGCCCGCGAAGGGCGGCCCCATGGGGCGCCGCCCTCCTCGGCCGCGGGGCCTGGGCGGCGGCCGGGCCGGCCGGCCTCGGCTCGATCGCGCGGATGACCAAGTTGGCATCGGGCGAGCGCGGGACGCTGTCGAGTTTTAGGTTGAATCCCTTCCCGTCGCGGTGGGGCCAGGCGGTACCGCGCCCCTCTTCGGTCCGGCCGGTGCCAATTGGGTGCCAAAAAGCTCGCAGTTCTGACTTGCACGGGAATGGTGACTTCTTACATCAGCAAAACCAATCGGGAGGTAATTTCGTGAAAGAACCAGGTCTCGACAATCGGCACCGCGACAAAAACGGCGAAATCAGTCGCAAGCACGGCAACACGCTCGTGCGCACATTGCGAAAAATCTATGGGGCTGGCTTTGCGCCAGGCTGTGGCGATCACGAAAAGCTAAGCGACGTTTTGCATAAACTCGACGAGCCATCCCTTACCCAGTTGGTGCGCGACCACGGTATTGGCAGCCTACCGGGTAAGATCGAGCACGCTAGCAAAGGTAGGTAGGCGCCGGACCGAAATGCCACATACAAAACACGGGCAGAGCCTAGAGACGCTGGCGAAACTTGATTTTACCGACAAAGGCGAAGCCTTTGTGGAGCAGAGATTTGTCACGCCGCTGCTCGAATGCCTCGGCTATGAAACGCATAAGGACTACGAGGTTAAACGCCATGGTGATGGTGGCGCAGCGTTCAAGCTCAGACACCCGCCGGTCGAAAAAGGCGCGCTAAAGGTCAAAACCTACATTCCCGATTATGTGCCGACTATCCGGAAGAAAATGTTCTGGATCATCGAGGCCAAATCGCCGAAAGACGTGCCCTATCCATTCGCCGCGAATTATATGGTGCAGGGTCTGCAATATTGTGTGCACCCCGAAATTCAGGCGAAATATCTCGTCACCACGAACGGACTGCATACGACGATCCACGATGTTCATGGCGCAATCTTCCTCGACAAAAATGTTTACGCCCCCATTCTTGAATTCAAATCGAATGAGCTACCTGCGAAGTGGGCCGAGATTTACGAGTTACTGTCAGTCGAAACGCTGCGCAAACGGATCGAAGCTGACATTAAGATGATGTACGACAAGCTCTGTCTATCGAGCCTCGACAAAAATTACCCGGGCCAGCTCATTCGGAATATCAGCGTGTCGGCTGGCGAGAACGCGCGCGCGATTGAAAAGCATGTCAATAAGCTCTACGTCGAAAAAATGGATCGGGAAACTGCCGATTGGCGTAAAGAAGTCGAGCAGCTTCCGCCGCAGAAAATACTGGAGCGGATGGAGCTCCCGCTTCGCGGGGGCCACTCGGAAGCGCACTTCTTCGTTCCGAAGGCGCTTGCTGCCGGCAAGACTTCAGCCGACGTGTTTGAGGCGATAACGAGTGATTTCGACCGGCAACCGATCTTTCGCAAAGAGCAGTCGGTTGTGGCCGCAACGGTGCTCCATTATCAAACGACGGATACCGCCGTGAAGAATCAATTGCGCGCATTCTTCGACAAGGTACGTGTTTATGAATTGCCGATTCTGAACCAGGTCGAGTGCACCCTGCTTCGTCTGACGCGAAAGAGATTTGTGTTGTCTGTCTATCCTGAGGCAAGAAAACGCATCGAGGCTGAACTAAAAAACGCGCCCGAATTGGAGCGCCTCGTCCGGCCGCCAACGGCGCTTGATGGAACATATCCGGCAGAACTTGAACTCCATGCGCGGGCGTTTGAAGCGCTCAAGCGGATGCCAGAGGACGCGCTAAGGCGGGCGTTGCCGGTACTTCTCAAGATTGAGGCCGACATCGAGAAGGACTTCAAAGAGGCGCGCGCAAAATTAGACGATCGAGAAACTCATATTTGCAGCTTCGAAACCTACGGTATCGGCAGCCGTCACTATTCATTTAAAAATATTCTCATAAACACAAATTTAGAGCCGCGAGAGATTCCTACCTAATCGTAAGATGCAGACGCCAACTCTGTGCTTTGTTTCGGCTGCGGCAACATACGAGACGTGGAAATGGCGGCGCTTGTAGTAGAAATCACGCTTGATCAGGCTGGGCAGATAAAGAAACGATCCGTTTTGCCAGGTCGCCATGGTGACGGCGCAAAAGCACAAGTTTTTTTAGAAGAAAAACTCTCGAAGTACCCTTCGCATGGTTTTGATGACCAGCACGGGTATTGGTGGGCCCGGGACGAGGCAGGCGAACTACATCGCTTCGTAATTAACCAAATGTCGCCACCTGAAATACACGCCGCTTCAACTAAATCGGTAGAGTCGGTCTGCCAAAGTTCGAACGCTGCGCCGCCGGGCCCGCTGAACACCTACACATTCAATACGATGCCGTTAAATAGCAGGCAGCCTCAATCAGTTAGGACATCAGTCCGTGACGTTCCTTCGTCCGCTGGCGACTTAGACCCAGCACCCATTCCGAAACAGCTGGTCGATTTCGGCGATCCTAAAGAACGGATGCGTTGGCTTATTGCTCAGCCATATGACGTGGCAGCGGTTTTTGCGGCACGTGCCGCCTTGCGTGTTGTTCCTGCAATGTCATTGGCGTCAGTATCGGGCCGCAGCCGCGCAACGAAGCGCAAGATAATCTTGCGGGTATTTCGTGCGGTCGGCGCAGCATGGACCAGAGCTGCATATCCAAGCCATCGCGACGCGCTCGATGACGCCACGCGCGCCGCCCTAATAGGCCTTGGTAACCTGAAAGCCCCGTCTCCAGAACGCGCCGCAGCCTATGCTGCGGCCGCTGCTGTCGAGGACAAGGGCTCGTTCTCTCGCGCTTCGACCGCAGTCGGTTACGCTTTGGATGCGGCTGGCTCGATGGGGCGCGATGCATTTGATATTACTTTGAAGGCCCTGGAGGCTGACGCCGATTTGCTCGGCCAACGCTTCAGCCCTGTGACCATCGCTAATTCGCAACTATGGCCTAGCCGCGTTCCAGATTGGGTGAATGAAAATTGGGACGAGTTGAAGTCAGCGTTACTCGCCTCGAATGAGGATTGGGAGGTTTGGACTGAATGGTACGACGAGCGACTTATGGGAACGCTTGCGAACGGAAGCAGCGAGATTACTCGTGCGACAATCGCAAAAGAGATTTGGGAACAGGGCCCAAAGCCGCTCAATACTCATATCAAATTGGCGATGCTAGATCGCAATATATTTCAACACGCGACTGCGGACGAAACCTTCGATGCGCCGAGTGTCGATTTTATCCCGCAGCAATTTAGTAATGGCAGTCAATTTGCGCTTGATGCCGAGGGGCGGCTTGATCTTGTGCCGGATCCACCCAGTCATGCACCGCTCGCGGACAAATTGCAGCGAGAAATGTACGAAGAGGTGCGTCACAAAGCTGCAGCGCTCAGCAGCGTGGGTCACAATCAATTAGCCGAATTGTCAGACCCCATTGCTCGATTCCGTTCATCGTTACCTGATAACATTAGTGCTGCCTCAATCAATCGTGTGTGGTCTCGCGGCAATACGCTGCGCCGTTATCTTAAAGCTCACGAGGCTGTGGCGACGTCGAGCGAGCCATCCGAGCCAGCGCGCCTTTCTCCTGTAGTCGCAGAAAAACTTCGTGACCTGATTGATACCTATAACGTCTTCATAATCGGCGATCCAAAGGGCCGCGAACTGGATCACGTTCGTCTTGGACCTCAAGAACGAAATGAAGCGCAGACCATTCTGGGCGCGTCTTTGCCAATCGTTCAGGCGGTTAAATCATCGGACGGACTGGCCACTGCGGCTGCGATTGAGATCCTGACTGAGCAGACCGAATCCGCAACCGTTGCGCCTATTGGTATCGATGGCGATCAAGCAATTGAGCAGTCTCGGAAAACATCAAGCAATTTCGTTGCTGAGGTCTTGCGTGCCGCGTATGTTCCAATTCGCGTGCTAATTGCCGAAGGAAAATTTGGTTGGAAGGAAATTCGTGCGGGAGGCTACCGAGGAGTTGGTGCTGCGGCAGCAATGTCTTATATCCCTGGTCTCGTCACATTCGTGGTCGACAACGCGATTGCTTTGAGAGCGTTTGTCGATCAAGCATTCCATAGTGCCGAGCTTGTCCGTGTTATTGACCTGATCGTGCAAGCCGCCGGAAAAATGGGACCGATCTTGTAAGGCTTCCGCTCTCACCCTCGTAAGAATATGAAATCTAAAGTAAATTTCTTTTATGGTTTCTATTTGTTCTCTTTCAGCTATTCCTTGAGACCCCGACACTACACTGAAGTGATTCGCGGCCAGCGAGGCGGGTTTCAGGATGCAGAACACATCTCACGCCGTGATGGCTCAGCGTACGGAGGCGGCTGACAGCCCTGACGATTTTCCCACGCCGCCGTGGGCAACGCGCGGGTTGATCGAGCACATCTTGGGCAACAAGCCCGCGCTCGCGACGATGACGTGCCTCGAACCGGCTTGCGGCGCTGGTCACATGGTAAAGGTGCTGAAAGAGTATTTCCGCGAGGTTAAGTGCGCGGATGCATACCACTACGGCTATGGACCAATCCGCGATTTTCTCACCTACCCCTATGAGACGAATGCGTGCGATTGGGTGATCACCAATCCGCCGTTCCGACTGGCAGAGGAATTCGTGCTGCGATCGCTCAGGGTAGCGCGTCGCGGCGTGGCGATACGTCACTCCGGGTGATGGAGAGTGATCCGCGGCAAGATGACAGACCGACTTCACGACGGCGCAAGGCAGTCAAGGCTCGTCGACCGCGAAGCGGCGCGTCGAAGGCGCGGCCTTGACGGCCGCAGCGGCGCCGTGACCGAATTGCCCCGCGCTGCCAACATTCGCAGACGCCGCCGCTGTCTCAGATGGGGGTTGATCCGGCTCCAGCAGCTTTAGTGCGTGGGGTGTGGAGGTCAAAAATGCTAGTCTTCTGCTAGTATTCAAACTAGCATCGCTAGTACTCGCTAGCACTGACTGGTACTCGTTGGTCATCATTGGGAATGTTGGTATTTGAGTTGGTAGCGCTGGTACCGAGCTTCACCGTCGTGCTGACCCTGGGAAGACGACTGCCGCCGGTCTCCATCCACCCAACTTGGCCGGCGGACGTTGGAACCGCCCCTGTATCGGCTGGGGAGACCTCGTAGAGGGGCAAGCGCCGATCGGACCGACAAAGTCCCCACCCGGCGTCGGAGGCCCTTACCGGGCGTCCTCTCCGACTTGCTCCTGCTCGGTCAGCAGGACTGCCTCGACATCAGGCGGAACCATAACGCGCCATGTTTGGCCAAAGCTCGATTGGCGGTGCGGCGAGCAGTTCATTTGATAGCGTGACGACATGAAGGTCGTCGTTGAGGTAATCGCGGCGGCCGCAATGCGTGGCGAGGCAGGCCCGGCGCGGGCGGCACCCGCGGTAATGGCAGATTCCGCCGAGGTAGCGATCACCATCGTCGGCTAGGAATATATCGGCACCTAGGTTGATCGTCTGGGCGAGGCCTTAGAGGCGCCGGCGCGCACCAGCGTCTCAGTGCACGCTGCCACAGTCGGCCGAAACCCAATGCGCATCGATATTCGTGATGTGAGTCGCGGTCTGACCGTTGACTATTACACGCATGGTTTGGGTGCCCGCATAGTGTTCCGGCGAGTCGAAGATGTATTGGACATGGCCCGTCCCGGTCATCTTGCCGGTGCAAACCAGATCCAAGCTGAACGTCTGTCCCGACGCGTGCACGTTGGTGGTCTTGCAGTCCTGGTTCCGCCAGACTGGCTCGTCGTTATTGACATCGGCCGCCGTCATGCAACGGCGCACCATCACGCCTTTATTGATCGTGGCCTCTATTCGTGCGCGCGCTTCTGGCGGCAACTGGGACATATCGGGCATGCCCGGCATTTTATCCATGGTGTTCCGAACGGTGATCTCCCATAGGCCCGCCTTGCCGTGCGAAGCCCAGGCGGCCGCCGAAAGTGCGATGCCAACGCCAATAGTTGCAACGAGCGACAAAATCCGAAACGTTTTCATTCGATATTTCCCCGAGAGCCCCTGGATCGGAGCAGATGATATCAGCCGCAGCGGTAGTCCAGCATTCCAAAAATGCCGCCTAGACCTGACGACTTTTTGATGTACCCGCGGATGAGAGATTACTGCATCGGAATGATCTCATCTAGATGGCGAGCCAGGGGCGCGAATGGCTGCGGTGCTCCACGCCCGTGGCTTCCATCGCCACATGCATACATCCAGCAGGCTGCAGAGTGACGAATTTCAAGAATATTTTTAAACCGCCAAACACACCAGGCCGCATTCGACCGTTTTGATGAGCTTCAGCAAATACCAACAAGGCCAACGTGTACCTGCGAGACCAGCGGCAGACCAACAGAATACCAAAGGGAATTCTTGTCGCACCCCGCGCACCAAGGGTGCCTTGGTCTGATATGAAACTCTTGCTACGCGACGCCCCCCACTTCTCACCGATGCTCGCCCCAGTGCACTTCGTGTTTCTGCGGCCATTGTTTGGCGGCCGATCACGCAAGCAATTGCAGACTTCGGGTTAGTCGATGAGCATGGGAACGGCAGCGGCAATCCTTGGTGCAGCGGTGGCCTGCCCGAATGTCACCGCCAGTTCGCGGCGCAGGTTGCTGTCGCCGCCGGAAGGCGGCTAAGAGACGAATTCAACCTAAGTGAGCTGACGCGATGCCTGAAAAAGTAGACCGTTTAGGCAAATCCTCCTCCACCGTCACTTGCTCTGGATGAAACCAAGCCCTCATCGATTTCGGCGACCGGCGAAATGTGACGGCCATTGATTATTTCTGCTTCGCGGGTTTTCTATCGCCATAATGAAGGATTTGCACTTTTTCGAGTGTAACGAGTCCGCTCGACATCATCCCGTCGAGGACGGGAAGAAAGGCGTCAATTTTTTCCTGCGAATCGACGATCTCCACGACGATCGGCAAGTCTTCCGACAAATGTAGAATCCCCGACTTGTGAATTCGGGTCGAATGTCCAAACCCGACGTGTCCCGCCACCACCGTTGCACCTTGAAGGTGCATTTCGCGGGCCTTCAAGACGACCGCTTCGTGTAACGGCAGATGGTTGTACCGGTCATCTTTTCCGAAAAAGATACGTAGCAGCATAGCGTCGTGGGGAGTCTGCATGGGTCACCCACTTCATCGTGTTGATGTTTACATCAAGTCGAGTTGCCTATCGTTAGAAGAGTGCGAGTGCAAGAATGATGACCAGCAATGCGCCGATCAACGCCAGGTAAAAGTTGAGGTGTCCGGATTGCAGCGCCTTGAGCCTATTGGCGACGGCATAGACGCTGCGAGTTACCGGCGCAAAGAGGTAGGGCCCGAAGATCGGCGCAACGTCGTGCGAAAATACCAGCCGGTGCACGAAGTAGTGCAGGCCCTTCGCCTCCCTTTGGGTTTCCTCGGTCGGACGGTAGACGAAGCTGTAGAATGTCCGCAACGCATTGGAGAAAGTCAACGCGGTGGTCGACGCCCGCGCCGGGTCCTGATCGAGCCCTCCGTACCAGACTGGAACGCGGCGGACGGCAAAGCGCCGGTTCGCGATCACCAACAGGAGCGGAATGAGGGCGAGCAGCGGCATGACGACGACCAGCAGAGTCGGCGAAATGAAGGCGAATTTCGCGGTCAACGGCACCAGCAGAAGCCCGTCATGCATGGAGCGCGCAGCTTGCGTGCTGAATTCGCCGGTGACTGCCAAACCGAGCCCATCGAGCCAGACCGGCATTCCGACCGCCAACGCCAGCACGCCGAGTCCCAACAGCCCGACAGCAAAACCGTATGATGCCGGAACCGGCGTAAAATTACGCGCCGAACGTCCGAGCAGGCCTAGCCCAAACACCTTGACGTAGGTCGCAAACGCGATCGCCACCGTCAGCGCCAGCCCGGCGCCGGAGAGCGCCATGACCAGCCGGCTGGTCAGAGTGTCGAGCCGGAAGCCCTGGAATACGGTTTCGAACATATACCACTCGCTGACGAAACCGGCCTGTGGCGGCATCGCGGCAAGGCTCATGGCCGCAAACAGCGCGCCGAGGCCGAACAGCCAGGAACTGCGCCGCAACAGGTTAGTTTGCGCGATGGCGTAGCCGCCGGTCGAGCGGTAAACGCCGTCGGCGGCGAGGAACAATCCACCTTTAGCCAGCGCGTGGCCGGCCAGATGTAGTAGTGCCACAGTCCAGGCCAGGCTCGCGAGTTCGGGCTTTCCATGACCGCGGAAGATCAAGGCGGCGCCAAGCATGGCGGCGGCGATCGCCGCATTCTCGGCCGACGAGAAGCTCAACAACATCCGCCAGTCGTCTTGCTGAAACGCGTAGAGTGCTGTGAGAACGGCGCTCAGTACCGCGACGATGACGACGAAAATGCCAAGTCCGGCCGCCACCGCGGAGTGCTGGCCCGGCGCCCATTCGAGTAGGCCGCGGCTCAAGCCGTAGAAGGCGGCGTTGAGCACCACGCCCGACATCAGCGCGCCGGACGCACCGCTGCCGGCGCCATAGGCCGCCGGGAACCACTCGTAAAACGGCAGTAGGCCGAGCTTGGCACCAAACCCGATCACCAGCAGCACGCCAACAGCCGCCAGCGCCGGCACCGCAAAATTGCCAGCGGCGGCGCCAAACGTCTCGAAAGCAAAAGAATGACCGGCGACCGCGAGCAGCAGGACAGCGACCACCAGCGCGATAGCCCCGACCTCAAGCAAACCCAGCATGAACAGCACCGGCCGGCCGGCATCCGGCGCCAGTCTTTCCGAGAGGATCATCACGGCGCCGCCGAAGCTCATGATTTCCCAGGCGATTAGAAACCCCGCGCCATCGCGCAGACCGAACACACCGAGCGCGCCGATCAGGCTCATGGCGGCGCCGAACAACCAGCCGGCGCGGCCCTGCTGTGCCGGTGTCGCAAGTGCGCAGGCCAGCGCCGCCGGCACCAATCCGAAGCCAAGCAACCAGAGAGCGTCGGGGCTTACCTGAAAGGAAACAGTCTCGCCGACGAGCCGGGTCGGCAGCGTGACAATAGCTGTGCCGTTGGGCAGTGATAGAAGCGCGGCAAGAATGCCGGCCGCGCTGCCGGCAAACAACAAACCGCGCACCGCTAGCATTCCGCGCCCGGTGAGTGAGATGAGCGCGGCCGCGAGCCAGGCAATGAAGGCGATTGTCAGCAGGTCATTCGACAAGTCGGCCTCCCTTCACTCGCTGCGGCGCCCGATCGAGGAACATCAACAGCGCCTGCATAATCGCGGCTGGATTGGGCGGGCAGCCGGGCAGATAGACGTCGACCGGGAGAACGCCGTCGAGGCCGTGGCCTGACGCATACCCGCCTTCGGCAATGCCGCCAGACACCGCGCAGGTCCCGACCGCCAACACCCAGCGCGGATCTGCCATCGCCTCATAGGTTGCGCGCAACGGGCCGAGCATGGCGTTGGTCACCGGGCCGGTCACCAGCAAGAGATCGGCGAAACGCGGCGAGGCGGTGAAGAAAATGCCGAGCCGGTGCAGGTTGTAGAACGGGTTATTCAGCGCTTGCAGCTCGGATTCGCAGCCGTTGCAGGAGCCGGCATCGACATGGCGGATATGCAGGCTGCGCCGGAAGGCGCGTCGTGCTTGCGCACTGTTCGCAGTAGCGACGGTCGCATTATCTTTCCAGATCAGGTCTACGCGTTCCCGCGCACCGAACGCCCAATCGGATGACGGCGCCATTGCTCCCGTAGGGCAGGCCTCGGTGCAAAGCTGGCAGACGACGCAACGCCCGTAATCGACATCGAGCCGGCCGCCGGTGCCGGTCGATGCCTGCATGTCGATCGCCTTGGTCGGACACACGTCGGCGCAGGCCTGGCAATCGTCGTCACACAACTCCGGCCTATAACGCGGCATGCCGAGAAAGCCGTCCTGGCCGTTCGTCCCTTCGGCCAGCGGCCAGGGTGCGGTCTGTTTGCCTTGCAGCAAGCCCAAAAATGTCCACAGCGGCATTGGCCAGCTCCTACCGGTCACAGCCCGCGATCGTGAGGCCGAAGCTCGCCTCATTGATCGCGTAGTCCATCATATTGCTGTCGTGCACGGTGAACGGAAACACGCGCCAGTTGGAGAACGATGGCGATTTGATCTTGACGCGTGTGAGCCTGCCGTCGCCGCCGACATGCACGGCATAGAACAGCGTGCCGCGCGGCGACTCGGTCCAGCCCAAGCCCTCGCTGTTAGGAATGATCGTGCAGTCCGCCTGCACAGGGCCATCGGGCAACAAATCGAGTGTGCGCTGGATTAGATCAATGCTGGCATTTACCTCCGCCATGCGCACCTGCGCGCGCGCATGCGCGTCGCCGTCTTCGCGCAGCGCGACTACCAGCTTAACCTCGCCATAAGCGGCATAAGGATGATCGCGCCGCAAGTCGCGGTCGACGCCGGAGGCGCGCTCGATCGGTCCCGTTGCACCCTGATCGAACGCGAGGCCGCGGTCGAGCCGCCCGGTGGTGATCAGCCGGTCGAGATGGCTCGCGGTATTTTCCATATGCCGCGCGTAGCCCGCAAATTTCTCGCGCAGCGCGTCGAGTTCAGGTCCAAGCCACGGTTTTGGCGCGAGATCGCGGCGCAATCCGCCAAGCCCGAGGATGCTGCGCAGGAACCGGCTGCCAGTCAGCCTCGTATTGAGTTGCTTGGCCCGCTCTTCCAGCAGCTTGCCCTCGGCCTCGCCGACCTTGAGCGTGGTGGTGTGGCAGAGATGGCCGAAGTAATGCAGGTGATTATAGAGCCGCTCCAACTCCGCCAGCAGCAAGCGCAAGAACCGCGCCCTCGGCGGAACGACGCAATTCGACGCGGCCTCTACAGCCTGGCAATAGGCAAGTGCATGCGCCACGCTGCCGACGCCCGAGACGCGCTCGGCCAATACGACGCCGCGCGCAGGCTCAAGGTCCTCGAAGCGCTTCTCCATGCCGCGATGCTTGAAGAACAGCCGTGGGTGAAAGTGGAGGATCGCTTCGCCGACGTAGAAAAACAGAAATTCCCCGGATTCTACCACGTCAGCTCGCACCGGGCCGAACGGGAGCAGTTGTACGTCGGCCTCGGCGCCGGCGATGTCCGGAATTGTCTGCTTCGTCGGTTCCACGCGCAGCGGAAGGTCCGGCGGATAGTCGGGATCGAACGGCGGCTTGCTCGACTGCGCACCGTCGTGCAGCACCAACCGATGCGGCTGCGGGTGGTCGAGAAAGCGCAAGCCGAAAAGATCGGTGATCTCGCGCTCATACCAGCTCAGCAGAGGCGAAATGCCGGCAAGGCTCGGCACAGGCTCGCTCGCGTCGCAGCGCCAGATCGCGAACGGCGCCGCACCGGCCTGGCTGGCGGTGTAGCGCAGCTCCAACCGATGCGGCTCGGGATACCAGGCATAGGCCATTTGCATGCGCCCGCCGGAGCCGAGCAGATCGGTGGCAGCGTCTTTCAATTGCGCCGGACGCAGTGATGTTATTTGCGCCAAGGTCATGGGGTTGGGCCCGCCAGAACATGGGCTGCCGCCATGAAATGATTCCACAGGTCGCTCGGCCACCAGACGCCGAACACCAGTAGCGGTGCCAGTGCGAGCCACATCGGCGCCACGCACCAACGGCTCACCGGCGCCGGCTGCTCGCCGGAGGCTTTGCCGGGATTAAAATACATGGCGCGGAAATGATTGAGGAAGCCGATGAAGATGACGATCAGCAGTACCACCATGACATAGACCGCCCAGTCGTAGCCGCGCTCAAAGCCGGCGCGCAGGATGACAAGCTCGCTGAGGAACAGCCCGAACGGCGGCGCGCCAGTAATCGCGGCAGCGCCGGCGAGCCAGAGCGCGCCCTGCACCGGGTACTGCGCCCAGACGTCGTGAATGTTGCGGATTTCCTTGGAGCCATAGCTACGCATGACATTGCCGGCGCCAAAGAACATCAGCGACTTGTTCAGTGAGTGGTTGAGCATGTGGTAGAGGGCGCCGGCGATGCCGAGCGGCCCGCCGAAGCCGAAGCCGAGCGCCACCACGCCCATATGCTCGACGCTGGAGTAAGCCATCAGCCGCTTGATCCCGTTCTGGCGCACGATGAACAGCGCGCCGACCAGGAGCGACAAGACGCCGAAGACGACCAGCGTGGTGCGCGCGACAGGCCCGATTTGGGCGTCATCCGCGATGGTTAAATAGCGGACGATCCCCAGCATTGCGGAATTGAGCAGCGCGCCGGACAGCATGGCCGAGATCGGTGCCGGACTTTCGCTATGGGCGTCCGGCAGCCAGGCGTGCATGGGGGCGAGGCCGACTTTGGTACCATATCCGACCAGCACTAGTAGGAACGAAAGCGATGCTAGCGTGGAATTCATCTTCGGCGCGGCAGCGCGCAGGATGTCCCAGGTCATGTCGTAAGTCGGCCCCAACACAAAACTGCCGCACCAGTAGAACAGCACGGTCCCGAGCAGCGCGAGGCTGATGCCGGCCGAAATAATAATGATATATTTCCACGCTGCCTCGATGCTTTCGGCCGCACGTTCGAATCCGACCAAGAAGGTGCTGACCAGCGTCGTGAGTTCGATGGCGATCCAATATAGCCCGGCATTGTTCATCACCGAACTCAACAGGATGGTGAGCGCGAAGCCGGCAAACAGCGCGTAGAAGCCCCAAAGTTTGTCGTCCTCGCCGAGCAAGCGCATGTAGCCGATCGAATATATCGACGCGAGCACATAGACGATGGCCGTACACAAAATCACCCAGGCGCCGGTCAGATCGAGAACGATGTAATTAGCCAGGAAATGATATGGCCCGTAGGCGCTAGACACCGTGAGCGGGATTGCCGTAACGAAGACAACAAAGCTGGCAGCGAGATTCAAGGCTTCCGCCACACGGGCGCTGCGGATCAGCATGCAGCCCGCCGCCGCTGCCAATGGCGTGATCATCATAACGAGGAGGAGCGTTCCGACCATTGTCAGCCCACCAGTCGCTTGAGATCGAGGCTGCTGGTGCTGCCGACATGGGCGACTAGGTAGCGCACCAGCACGCCGAAACAGGCGACGACGACCAACAGATCGAACAGGATCACGATCTCGATCAGCAACGGCATCCCGGGTACCAGGATCTGCGCGCCGAGGAAGATGCCGTTTTCAAGCACCAAGAGACCGAGAATCTGGCTCAATGCCTCATGCCGCACCGCGAGCATGAGGAACCCAATCAGCTTCATCGACAGCATGATGGTGAGCGCCAGCACGGCGATAGTGCCGGCAAGTCCGAGCGACTGGCCGACGTGATAGGAAACGACCAGTGCGAAGATGACGGCGAGTGCGCCAACGACGAGCGCGGAACTCGGTTGCAGGATTTCGTAAATCTCGCGTGAAACATTCAGCCGGCCGATGATGCGCCACACCAGGTAGGGCAGCAGCAGGCCGCGGAACAGTGCAGTGAGGATCGCGATCAAGTAAAGCTCAGGGTAGTTTCCGTAGAAGGCGACGGTCGCCGACAGCGCCGCGATCACCCATGACTCGGCGGCGAAGGCGTAGAGGTAGTTGTTGAGCCAGCGCGAGCCGAGCATCACGAAGGCGAGCATGAGGCTGACAATCGCCATCAGGCTGAAGATCGAGGCAGCAAGCGGATCGAGATGCGCGACCAGCATGGTTAGACCAGTTGCGTTCCGATAATGGCGAGGATGGCGAAGACGAAGGATGCCGCGAGCAGCTCCTGATAGCGGTAAAAACGCAGGCGCGACTGCGCGGTCTCGACCACGACCACGCAGCAGGCGACGATGGCGAATTTAAGCATCAGCGCTGCGATGGAGCCGGCAATGCCGATTGCCGTGCCCGCGTGCGACAGCCCCCAAGGCAGGAGCAGAACGTTGCAAAAGATGGTGTAGAGGATGAATTGCTTCATCATCGACGCCCAGCGAAGAATACCGAGCAACGGCCCGGAATATTCGAGGATGCGCGCTTCTTCTATCATGTAGACTTCGATATGGGTGCTGGAATGGATCGGCAGACGATCGGTTTCGACGATCAGCAGGGTGAAAAACGCCGCGATCAGAAAAAGGTGCGCCGGGCTCCAATAGACTGCAGGGCTACCGACCAGGAGGTGATTGACCACAAAGGGCAGCATCGCCTTGGCTAGCAAAGTGATTCCGACGAACACGAGGATAAGCGTCGGTTCAGCCAGAATTGCCACCATCACCGCACGACTTGAGCCGATACCGCCATAGGCGCTGCCGCTGTCGAGGCCGGCTAGTACGATCATGAACGAGCCAAGCGTGAGAATAAGCCCGCCGCCGAGAATGTCGCCCATATCAGACAGCGGCAGAGGAAAGTCGGTCAGTACGGGTATCAGGATCGGCACTGTCAGCATCGCTGTGAATGCGACGAAGGGTGCAATCCAGTAAATCCAAGACGCGGTGTCCGGGACGATAATTTGCTTATGGAAGAGCTTCCACAGGTCGCGGTACGGCTGGAAAATGCCGGGACCTTGCGCGAGTTGTACCCGCTCCTCGAATTGATGGATGATGCCCTGCAGCAGCGGCGCCAGCAGTAGCACCGTGAGGACTTGGCAGATTTGCAGGATGATGTCGCGAAGGATCACAACCTCCTCCGCATCGATGACGAGAATGCATAGTCAGGGCGGACGCGAACATCGCGATCGCACCTTAGACACACATAATTAAATCGTCGGGCCGAGATTGTTGGGGGGCTCATAGGCAGCTCCTCTCGTCCACAGTCGGATGAAAGGAGTCATCAGCCCAGAGGGCGGTTTAAGGCGGAACCCCATCGCCTAGCTGGCTTGAACCAGCATAAACAAAGTAAGGACAATGCCGGCCTTAAGTCAAGCTTCGGACGGGATGAGACGCGCGATGTCTACAATCAAATTTCCCGCTAACGCAGTTGACGGTTCGTTTGCCGCTAACGAAAACGTCTGTTTTTGGGCTATGTTTGCTGCGTACTACACATGCATGCAGTAATGCGCCAGGGGATCTATTCCGCGATTCAAGTATCCGGCACTACCCACCAGTGCCGTACTTTAGGACTTTCACCTTTTCGAGTGTCACGAGTCCGCTTGTCATCATCTCGTCAAGGGTTGGTAGAAAAGCCTCGATCTTATTTTGAGCGTCAATGACTTCGACGACAATGGGCAGGTCCTGCGAGAGGCGCAGTATTTTCGTTGTGTGTATAAGGCTTGAATGGCCGAAGCCGACATGTCCTCTTAGTACAGTGGCTCCGCCGAGTTGCATTTCGCGGGCCTTCAAGATAATTGCTTCGTGGAGCGGTAATTGACCAAATTTATGGTCTTCTCCGAAGAAGATGCGAAGCAAGACGGCATCGTGCGGGATCTGCACGGTCAGATCCACTTTATTGTGTTGAGCGCAGTCGCAACCAGATACCCGGTCCATACTGCAATCAGGCAACATACGACGGATGCGCCGATATTTCCTCCAGCCCGAAGCCATTCACCGTCGTTCATAAGATTGAGTGTTTGCAGGCTAAAGGACGAAAATGTCGTAAAGCCACCACAGAACCCAATCATGACGAACTGTCGCGCAATGGCGTTGATATATACCCTTCCGTCTGGGCCCGTAAGCGTCGCAAAGAAGCCAATAATAAACGAGCCCAGCACATTGATAATGAGCGTGCCCCACGGGAAGGTTTCTCCGATCAAGCGTGCCGCCACACCGGAGGCCCAATAACGAGATACGCCGCCAAGTGCACTTCCAATAGCAATCCAGAAATAGACACCCAACATTTCCGAGTAGTTGGCCGCAATTCCGGCAATTGCTGAGAGGGCCGCCACGGCCGCGGCAATGTGTGCAACCTTCCGTCCAGCCGGAAGCTCAACATCGACTTTGGCATGTCGCTCCAAAGACATTGATGGCGTTGTCCAGGTTCGAGCCAAAATTGCAATAATGCGCGGCTAATTGGCAGTAATGGCGTAAGCATGCGGCGCTCAACATCAACATCAATACGTTATTTGACGTATATGCCCACGCAATAACGGTAATGGTTCAAATGCCCTCGCCGACAGCGGCCGTGGTCTTAGGCAAGGGGAGAAAAACGGATCAGCGCCACCCGACCACTTTTGCTTCGATGGTTTTACGGCTTACCGAGTTAAGCCACGCGCCGTCTCTCCACTGGCAAGGATATGGCAACACATAGGTTCCGTTATGGTCTTCACACAGCAGTTCTACCGGGTGGTCAGGCGGCGGACCTGCATTGAACTCACTCAGTCGTTGCTGTCTTGTTGCCATGATCTCTGTGAAAGTTTTTGCTCCGAAAGCTGATCAGAATCTGGTCATAGGCGTTTTGCGCATCCGCTTTCAATCTCCGTTTCGGCAAAACTTTCGCCGCCTCACAAGGAGGTGACGGAGAGAGTGGGGTTCGAACCCTAGTTACAATTTTGCATCCCCTATATCTTTGTCAAAATTTTTTGCCGCTACCCCAACGCTACCCCGGCAGCGAGAATATTTCGACAGCGTCCGCTACCCCGAAATTGGCGTTCGGTAGCACCTTGTGTTTGCTTGGTATTTTTCGGGAAAGTGGTGGGCGCACCAGGGCTCGAACCTGGGACCCGCTGATTAAGAGTCAGCTTGCCACCTCCAACCGCCCATGACGCAAGCGTTCGGTGTTGAATTCTGACAGCAGTCCCGTCGGCCGAAACGCAGGTTAGGGGTCTTTGACTACGAAGTCACTGCGCTAAATCCGGTCATTTCCGTACGCGGTATACTGCGACGATGGTTAGCTTTGAAGTTTTTGCCAGTCCAAGAACGCTACGCAGCTGATGCCACGAAAATATCGATCTGCTGATCGGACATCCGCTGTAGCGTCCCATTCAAATTGGACGCTTGAATTTTTAAGGCTGCACGTTTGGCCAAAGCCACATCAGAAGTGGCGAGTGGCCTACTCCAACAATTTGGTTCAGCCCCACAGCTGAACTCTCTTGGTCCCGCTCACGAGCGGAAAGTCTAAATCTCGGGCATAAACAGAGTATCAATTTTACTGTTATTCCGTGACTCTCTGTGAACCCGAGAAGTACTTGACGCGATTGGGAACATCGATTCGTCTTGGTCGATGATTCGGGGCGGTTTTTTGTCGGAAGCGGAGCGGCAGGCGCTGATCGGGTTGGCACGCGACGGGCTTGCCGAACATCGCATCGCGCGGCGGGCGAACGCGATTGTTCTTCTCGATATAGGCTGGAGTTGCGCCAAAGTCGCGTCGGCACTGTTGCTGGACGATGATACGGTGCGCGGCTGGTATCGAGCTTACGAGAGCGACGGCTTGAACGGTTTAAGCAGCTTCGGTCATGAAGGTGGCGCGTGCCGCTTGGCGGAAGATCAGCAAAGAGCGTTGAAGGAATGGATCACGGCTCGGCTGCCGCGAAGCACCAAGGTAATCGGGGCGTGGATCGAGAAGAACTTCGCTCTCAGCTACAGCCGTCCTGGCTTGATTGCCCTCTTGCACAGGCTAGGCTTCGACTACCGCAAGCCGCGCGAAGCCCCGCGCAACCTCAATGAGGCACAGCAGAAAGCCTTTATTTCAGGCTACGAGAAGTTGCTCAACGCCATGGGCATGGATGAAGCGGTCGTGTTCGTTGATGCCGTGCATCCTACGCATCAGGTCCACGCCGCCGGATGTTGGGCACCGAAGGGCATTGCGATCGCGGTCGAGCAGACAACCGGTCGCCAGTCGCTCAACATCCATGGCGCGATCAATCTGGAGACGGGCCAGACACAGATGCTGGAAGTGGCCAGGGTCAATGCAAGAAGCCTGATCGCGTTACTCAAGGCGATCGAAGCTGCGCATCCCCAAACAAGACGGATCCATGTCCACTTGGACAATGCCAGCTACCATCATGCCAAGCGCGTGCGTGAATGGCTCAAGCAACAGGGTCGCAAGTGCGTGTTGCACTTCATACCGCCCTATTGTCCTCACCTCGATCCGATCGAGCGATGCTGGGGCCTCATGCATCAGTACACGACCCACAATCGAGACTACAAAACTTTCGATCAATTCCGAGTGGCTATTCTGACTTTTCTTAAGCAGACAATTCCCAAGAAATGGTCGTATTTCCGCGACCGAATCAACGATAACTTCCGCGTCATATCACCAGCCGATTTTCGGATCGTCGCCTAGTCGGGGAATA
>CAWGFV010000004.1:0-1409733 GCA_963821975.1 uncultured Alphaproteobacteria bacterium
GAAAAGAATGGTGGGCGCGACAGGGATCGAACCTGTGACCCCTACCATGTCAAGGTAGTGCTCTTCCGCTGAGCTACGCGCCCTTTAATCGGTGTGGTCTTATCGGCTCCAAACTGGCGAAGCAAGCCGCCCGCAGGCGGCCTTCCGGGCCTCAGGCCGCCAGCAACTTCTGCACTTCGTTGACCAGGTCGCGCAGATGGATCGGCTTGGACAGCACTTTGGCGTGCTTGGGCGCGGTAGAATCGGCGTTGAGCGCGACTGCGGCGAAACCGGTGATGAACATGATCTTGATGTCGGGATCGAGCTCGGTCGCGCGGCGGGCTAGCTCGATGCCATCCATCTCGGGCATCACGATATCGGTGAGCAGAAGCTCGAACGGCTCCTCGCGCAGCCTTTGGTAGGCCGACAGCCCGTTATCGTAGGAGGTAACGTCGAATCCGGCATTCTGCAACGCCTTGACCAGAAAGCGCCGCATATCGGTGTCGTCTTCCGCCAGCAGGATCTTAGGCATGCTACCCAAACGCCCCGTTGCGGCCACCCGTACGGGGCCCAGCCTCCCCATAAGACTTATGCCTGGTAAATAACGCGTGAACCCAAAGCATAGCTTGGCATAACGCCCCGGCGCATAGACAATAGTAGGTTATCGGGGCCGGTCGGACCCGGCTCACTGCGATACTACTAACCCCTGGAATGGCCATTTATGAACGAAATCGGCGACGAACTGGATCCGCCATTCGAAGTCCTGGACCCGGCCAAGGCCAGGGGCCCGGTGCTGTTCAATTCGCCGCATAGCGGTTCGACCTATCCGCGCGATTTCCTGGGCGTCTCGCGGCTCGATATCGCTACCCTACGCCGGTCGGAGGACAGCTTCGTCGACGAATTGATCGCCGGCGTGGTCGGGCACGGTTTTCCGCTCATGCGCGCGCATTTCCCGCGCTGTTTCGTCGATGTCAACCGCGAGCCCTACGAACTCGATCCGCGCATGTTCGAAGGCCGCCTGCCCTCCTTCGCCAATACCCGCTCGATGCGGGTGGCCGGCGGTCTGGGGACCGTGGCGCGGGTGGTTGGCGACGCCCAGGAAATCTACGACCAGCGCATTCCGGTCGACGACGCGCTGCGCCGGATCGAAAGCCTGTACAAGCCTTATCATCGCGCGCTGCGCCGGTTGTTCTCGAAGCTGCACCGGGACTTTGGCGCTGCCATGCTAATCGATTGCCATTCCATGCCCTCCACTGCCGGCCATAAGGACGAGCGGCCACGGCCTGAATTCGTGCTCGGCGATCGCTATGGCACCAGCTGCGTCGGCGTGGTGGCGGAAACCGTGGAAAAGACGCTTCGCACGCTCGGCTACAGCGTGAGCCGGAATAAGCCCTATGCCGGCGGCTTCATCACCGAGCACTACGGCAACCCGGCTGCCGGCTTGCATGCCATCCAGCTCGAGATCAATCGCGCCCTTTACATGGACGAGCGCCGCTACGAGCGCTCCAGCACGTTCGGCCAGCTGGCCGTCGATCTGGAAAAGCTGGCACGCTGCCTGGGCGAGATCCCGCTGGAAGAACTGCGCCCCTACCGCGCAGCGGCAGCGGAATAGCAAAAAAAAGGCCGCTCGCGTTTGCAAGCGGCCCAAGTCTAGGGAGGAAACGCCCAAGGAGGGCAACGATAGCTCTCGCTACCGCATTGCAATAAGTTACACTGCGACGCACAAAAATCAAGGCAGAAAGTATAGAAACTCATGTTATAATGCATAGCTGGATCACGATTTCTGGCCAATGATTTCAATGTTTCCGTAAGAGGGGTGGCAAAAATATCACAATTACAGTGGGCCGATGGAAATTTACCTAATCGGATTTGCATTGCTAGAGATCGAAGATTGCTGTGCTGCACACAGTTTTGCTGAGGGGGTCGCACGATCTTGTGGGGAAAACCGGTTCCCTCTTTTCGCGATCGTGCTTTAAGCAGACGGTATGACGGCAATCGATTTCTCGAGTTTCGTCGACAAGCTCGGCGACGCGTCGGGCGAGACCATCCTGCCGTTTTTCCGCACCGCACTGGCGATCGACAACAAGCAGGCCGGCGGTTTCGATCCGGTCACCGCGGCGGACCGCGCCGCGGAGCAGGCCATGCGCGCGCTCATCCGGCAGAGCTTCCCCGGCCACGGCGTGATCGGCGAGGAATACGGCACCGAGCGCACCGATGCCGAATACGTATGGGTGCTCGATCCGATCGACGGCACCAAATCCTTCATTACCGGCATGGTGGCCTGGGGCACGCTGATCGGCTTAATGCGTTTCGGCGAACCGGTGTTCGGCATGATGAACCAGCCGTTCACCCGCGAGAAATTTTCCGGCGACGGCGGCGCCGCCCGCTATCGGGGCCCGACCGGCGGACGCGACCTGCACGTACGCCCCTGCGCGTCGCTTGAGGACGCGATTCTGTCGACAACCAGCCCGCTGCTGATGAACAAGGCCGACCGCGCGGCTTTCGGCCGGCTGGAAAACAAGGTCAAGCTCTCGCGCTATGGCGGCGACTGTTACGCCTATTGCATGCTGGCAGCGGGGTTGATCGACTTGGTGATCGAGACCGAGATCAAGCCCTACGACATCGTCGCGATCATCCCCATCGTCACCGGCGCCGGCGGTATCGTCACCACTTGGGAGAATGGCCCGGCGCAAGGCGGCGGCCGCATCATTGTCGCCGGCGACGAGCGCGTGCACGCGGCAGCGCTGGAGATGCTGGCGAAGGCTTAATACCGCGGCGTGCCGGGCACGAAGGCGTCGAACGCCGCCCAGAACTGGGCCCGATAGTGATCCTGCTCCTGCAGAATTTCATGCTTGGCGCCGGCCAGGATGAGATGGCGTCCCGCCAGCAGATTCACCCCGAAAGCCTCGATCGCGGGCGTCGAGACCACTTCGTCGCGGCCGGCCGCGACCAGCAGGATCGGCTGACGGATGTGGCCGGCGTAGCCGAGGGCGGCGAACTGTTTCATCAGGCGCAGCGCGGCATCGGCCCAGGCGACTGTCGGAGCGCCGATGCCGAGTTCGGGCGCTTCTTCGAGCACGGCCATGTTGCGCGCGTAGCGCACCGGATCAGAAGTGAGCACATTGCCGATGAAATCCTCGGCGCCGATCGGCCTGCCGTCACCGGTCGGCACATAGCCGGAGCCGATGCCGAGCATGCGCATGGCGCGCGCCAGCGGCCCCGCGACCGCGGTCAACTTGCCCGGTCGCAGCGCGATCATCGGCGCCGAGAGCACCATGCGGTCGAACCAGCGGTTGCCATCATAGCAGGCGCGGATGCCGATGGCGGCGCCCATGGAATGGCCGAGCGCGAAGATCGGCGGCGGGCAATCGGGCAGCACCACCTGCTCCATAACCGCTTCGAGATCGGTGGCGTATTCGGAAAAATTCCGCACATGGCCCTTGAGGCGGTCGGAGAGCGCGCGGTCCGACATCCCCTGCCCGCGCCAATCGAAGGTCGCGACGGCAAACCCACGCGCGCGTAGATCGCGCACGGTCTCGAAATATTTCTCGATATATTCCGCGCGGCCTTGCAGCACGACCACCGTGCCTTTGCGTCCGGGCGGCGGCGCAAAGCGTGCAAAACGCAAAGTAACCCCGTCCGGGGTCTGGATGCTGCCGGCCACCACATCGTCGGGCGCCGGATTGGCGGGAATGGAAATGAGTTTCATGAAAAATGAGCGGTGCGCGCCGGCCCAGGCCTTATAGCAGGGCCCAAGGTGGGCTCAATCATGGTCGAAACCATAGCAAAAAATACTGCGATTCCAATGTATTAAGGAGGCATCCATAGCCTCTTGCGAGCCCGGAATGACCTTCCCATATCAACTTTGCGCAGGCCATTCCGGCTGCGCTCGGGTTTCAGGTTCGGCTCTTACGGCGGACCACCCGCATGTCGCTCAACTCTAGGAGGATATGCCATGCGTACGTTTGATCTTGCTCCCCTTTATCGTTCCACTGTCGGCTTCGACCGGCTGTTCTCGATGCTGGACGGATTTGAATCCGCCCCGGGCTACCCGCCCTACAATATCGAGCGGACCGGCGAGAACGACTACCGCGTCACCGTCGCGGTCGCCGGCTTCGGCGAGAAGGACCTTTCGATCGAGGCGAAAGAAAACACGCTGACGATCAAAGGCGCCAAACAGGCCAAGGAAGAGCAGACCGGCGAGGTGCTCTATCAGGGCATCGCCGCGCGCGCTTTCGAGCGCGTCTTCCAGCTTGCCGACCATGTCCAGGTCAAGAGCGCGAACGTCGAAAACGGATTGCTGCACGTCGATCTCGTGCGCGAAATCCCCGAAGCTAAGAAGCCGCGCCAGATTCCGATCGGCAACGGCAATGCCGAGCCGCAGGCGGTCGAGACCAAAGCCGCGGCTTGATCTCGCAGCTTCAATCGCAGACGGCAGCGCCCCGGAGTTCCGGGGCGCTTTCGTTTTTGAAAGGCTTGGTTGCCGCGCGGCGGTGCCGTGGACGCGCCGACTTTGATCGGATGTCCTATTTTTCAGCACCCGGGCCAAAGGCCCCGCTCCGGCGGCTTTTCCTGCCGCCAAGGTTAGGCGATTAACTGGCCTCACCATTTGGCAGCGCGCGAACGGCGCAACGGCATTGCGTCCGCGCCCCGCGCGTGGTCCTCTTCTTGCTTGGTAAGAAGGCGGCGCCGCAACAAAGCGAAAGGTCCAACCAATTCCGGCGTGGACCAGCCTTGTGTGGCAGGGCAAAATTTGGCATGGTCTATTAGGACAGCAATGCTGTCCTAATAGGTGGTGACCGCGATACCGGCTTTTGAAGGCGGGGCTGATATCGGTGGCGCCCAATGGGAGCAGCCACGGCGGCGATGAGCCGGGCAAGGCTGCCCTTCTCGAGATCGGTTGCGCGTTGGCGCGGCGCCTCAACGGCCTGCGAACGCGCTGAATGCGCCGGAGGCCGGGGCTACCGGCGAGGCAGAGTAGAATGGGCGAGGATCGGAGCGTTGCAGGATTTGTCGGGCGCGGGATCGCGGCGCATGGCAGCGACGCTACGCGATCGCGTTCCGCCGACGCCGATCCCGGCACGCCGCCGGTGCAAGGTCTTTACGATCCGGCGCTCGACAAGGACGCCTGCGGCGTCGGCTTCATCGCCGACATCAAGGGCCGCAAGTCGCACCAGACCGTCGAGGACGGGTTACGCATTCTATGCAATCTGGAACACCGCGGCGCGGTCGGCGCCGACCCACGTATGGGCGACGGCGCCGGCATTCTGGTGCAGATCCCTCACAAATTCTTTGCCAAGAAGACCGCCGAACTCGGCATCAAGCTGCCGAAACCGGGCGAGTATGCTGTCGGTTATCTGTTCATGCCGCGCGATACCAACTGGCGGCAGATCATCCGCGACATCTACGCCGAGGTGATCGAACGGCAAGGGCTGACACTGCTCGGCTGGCGCGAGGTGCCGACCGACAATTCGACACTCGGCTACTCGGTCAAGCCGACCGAGCCCGTGCACCTGCAGGTGTTCATCGGCCTCGGCAAGAAGAAATACTCCGACACCGAATTCGAGCGCAGGCTCTACATCCTGCGCAAGTCGATCTCCAACGCCATCTACACGCGGCGCGAGCGGCGCACGTCCGGCTATTACCCAGTGTCGATCTCCTGTCGCACGGTGATCTACAAGGGCATGTTCCTGGCCGACCAACTCGGCGCCTATTACCCAGACCTGCACGATCCGGACTTCGAGAGCGCGCTCGCGCTGGTACACCAGCGCTTCTCAACCAACACGTTCCCAACGTGGTCGCTGGCGCATCCGTACCGCTACATCGCGCATAACGGCGAAATCAACACGCTGCGCGGCAACAACAACTGGATGGCGGCGCGCCAGGCGTCGGTGTCCTCGCCGCTGTTCGGTGCCGACATCAGCAAGCTGTGGCCGATTTCCTACGAGGGCCAGTCCGACACCGCCTGCTTCGACAACGCGCTCGAATTCCTCACGCAAGGCGGCTACCCGCTCGCGCATGCCGTGATGATGATGATCCCCGAGGCGTGGGCGGGCAATCCGCTCATGAACGAGGAGCGGCGCGCGTTCTACGAATACAATGCGGCGCTGATGGAGCCATGGGACGGCCCCGCGGCCATCGCCTTCACCAATGGCCGCCAGATCGGCGCCACGCTCGACCGCAACGGATTGCGGCCGGCGCGTTACTACATCACGCGTGACGACCGCATCGTGATGGCGTCCGAGATGGGCGTGCTGCCGATACCGGAAAAGGACATCGTCAAGAAGTGGCGACTGCAACCGGGCAAGATGCTGCTGGTCGATCTTGACGAAGGCCGGCTCATCCCCGATGAGGAACTGAAGGCGACGCTGGCCAAGAGCCATCCTTACAAGGAATGGCTCGCGCGCACCCAGATCGTTCTGGAGGAACTGCCGGAGACCGCCAACGAGGCGCCGATTTCCAACCTGTCGCTACTCGATCGCCAGCAAGCCTTCGGGTACACCCAGGAAGACCTCAAGTTCCTGATGACGCCGATGGCTTCGACAGGCGAGGAAGCGGTCGGCTCCATGGGCAACGACACGCCGATCTCGGCGCTGTCGGACAAGCCGAAGCCGCTGTTCACTTATTTTAAGCAGAACTTCGCGCAGGTGACCAACCCGCCGATCGATCCGATCCGCGAAGAGCTGGTGATGAGTCTTGTCTCCATCATCGGTCCGCGCCCGAATTTGCTCGACCACGAGGGCATGTCGAACCGCAAGCGACTGGAAGTGCGCCAGCCGATCCTCACCAACGCGGATCTGGAGAAAATCCGCTCGATCTCGCAGATGAGCGGCGATCACTTCAAGTCGCACACTTTCGACATCACCTTCCCGGCCGAGCACGGCACCGACGGCATGGGCTGGGCGATCGACGCGTTGTGCGAACACGCCGAGGAAGAGGTGCGCGCCGGCTGCAACATCATCATCCTGTCCGACCGCAAGGCCGGCGCCGACCGGATTCAAATCCCTGTGCTGCTCGCCTGCGCGGCGGTGCATCACCATCTCATCCGCAAGGGCTTGCGCACCTCGGTCGGGTTGGTCGTGGAAACCGGCGAACCGCGCGAGGTGCATCATTTTGCCTGCTTGGCCGGCTACGGTGCGGAAGCGATCAATCCCTATCTCGCCTTCGAGACGCTGATCGCCATGAAGGACGATCTGCCGCAGAAGCTCGACGAGAAGGAAATCGTCAAGCGCTACATCAAGTCGATCGACAAGGGCCTGCTCAAGGTGATGTCCAAGATGGGCATCTCGACCTATCAGTCCTATTGCGGCGCGCAGATCTTCGATGCCGTCGGCCTGAAGCAGGATTTCGTCGACAAATATTTCACCGGCACCCATACCCGCATCGAGGGCGTCGGCCTCGCCGAGATCGCGGAGGAGGCGGTGCGGCGCCATCGCGATGCCTTCGGCGATTCACCGATTTACGCGTCGATGCTCGACGTCGGCGGCGACTATGCGGTGCGCGTGCGCGGCGAGGACCATGTGTGGACTGCCGAGACCGTCGCCCGGCTGCAGCATGCGGTGCGCGGCAATTCGCAGGATCATTACCGTGCCTTCGCCAAGACCGTGAACGAGCAGAACGAACGGCTGCTAACCATCCGCGGCCTGTTCCGCGTCAAGTCGGCTGAGGATGACGGCCGCAAGCCGGTGCCGATCGAGGAGGTCGAGCCGGCCAAGGCCATCGTGCGGCGCTTCTCCACCGGCGCCATGTCGTTCGGCTCGATTTCGCGCGAGGCGCACACCACGCTCGCCATCGCCATGAACCGGATCGGCGGCAAGTCGAACACCGGCGAAGGCGGCGAAGAATCCGACCGCTTCAAGCCGCTGCCGAACGGCGACAGCATGCGCTCGGCCATCAAGCAAGTCGCCTCGGGACGTTTCGGCGTTACCGCCGAGTATCTGGTCAACTCGGACATGATGCAGATCAAGATGGCGCAGGGCGCCAAGCCCGGCGAAGGTGGCCAACTACCCGGCCACAAGGTCGACAAGACGATCGCCAAAGTGCGCCACTCGACGCCGGGCGTCGGTCTCATTTCGCCGCCGCCGCACCATGACATCTATTCGATCGAAGACCTGGCGCAGCTCATCTTCGACCTGAAGAACGCCAATCCGACCGGCGACGTGTCGGTCAAGCTCGTCTCCGAGGTCGGCGTCGGCACGGTCGCCGCCGGCGTCTCGAAGGCGCGCGCCGATCATGTCACTATCGCCGGCTTCGAAGGCGGCACCGGCGCTTCGCCGCTTACTTCGATCAAGCACGCCGGCTCACCGTGGGAGATCGGCCTCGCCGAGACTCATCAGACGCTGGTGATCAACCGCCTGCGTGGGCGCATCGCCGTGCAGGTCGACGGCGGCATCCGTACCGGGCGCGACGTGGTAGTGGGGGCGCTACTCGGCGCCGACGAGTTCGGCTTTGCAACCGCGCCGCTGATCGCGGCCGGCTGTATCATGATGCGCAAGTGTCATCTCAACACCTGCCCGGTCGGCGTCGCGACGCAGGACCCGGTGCTGCGCAAGCGCTTCAAGGGCCAGCCCGAGCACGTGATCAACTATTTCTTCTTCGTTGCCGAGGAAGTACGCGAACTGATGGCGGCGCTCGGCTATCGCACCTTCAACGAGATGGTCGGCCAGATGCAGATGCTCGACCAGCGGGCGCTGGTGGAACACTGGAAGGCCAAGGGCCTCGATTTCTCCAAGCTGTTTATGAAGCCAGGGGCCGAAACAGGCACCGCCATCTATAATTGCGAGAAGCAGGATCACAAGATCCACGACATCCTCGACCGCAAGCTCATCGCCGAATCGCAAGCCGCGCTCGACCGCGGCGCGCCGGTGCGGCTGCAAACCGTCATCCGCAATATCGACCGTACCGCCGGCGGCATGCTGTCCGGCGAGGTAGCCAAGCGCTACGGCCATGCCGGCCTGCCCGACGGAACCATCCACGTGCGCTTTACCGGCACCGCCGGGCAGAGCTTCGGCGCCTGGCTCGCGCGTGGCATCACCTTCGAGCTCGACGGCGACGCCAACGACTATGTCGGCAAGGGCCTGTCGGGCGGGCGCATCATCATCCGGCCGCCGGCGGAATCCGGCATCGTGCCCGAGGAATCGATCATCGTCGGCAACACCGTGCTGTACGGAGCAACCGAAGGTGAATGTTATTTCCGCGGCGTCGCCGGCGAGCGCTTCGCCGTGCGCAATTCCGGGGCCATCGCCGTAATCGAGGGCGCCGGCGACCATTGCTGCGAATACATGACCGGCGGCATTGTGGTGGTGCTGGGCGTGACCGGCCGCAATTTCGCCGCCGGCATGTCCGGTGGAATAGCTTATGTGATCGACGAGGACGGCACCTTCAAATCCCGCTGCAACATGGCAATGGTCGAACTCGAGCCAGTGCCGGAAGAAGAACAAGTCAACGAGAAAGAATACGGCGCCTACAACGACCTCGAGTCGCACGGCCGCGTCGACATCATGTCGGACCTGACCGCCAAGGATGCTGAGCGGCTGCACACGCTGATCGCCAACCATGCCCGCTACACGAATTCCAAGCGCGCGGCCGAGATTCTCGCCGATTGGCAGCGTTATCGCCCATTATTCCGCAAAGTGATGCCGGTTGAATACCGCCGCGCGCTTGCCGAAATGGCAAAGGAGAAGGCCGCCACCATGCAGGCCGCGGAGTAGTATGGGTAAGGTCACCGGCTTTCTCGAAATCGATCGCAACGACCGCCACTACGCCCCTGTCGCGGAGCGCATCAAGCATTGGCACGAATTCGTGCTACCGCTGGCGGAGACCGACATCCGCAATCAGGCGGCGCGCTGCATGGACTGCGGCGTGCCTTATTGCCACGGCACCAGCCGTATCACCGGCGCGCCCACCGGCTGCCCGGTCAACAACCAGATTCCGGACTGGAACGACCTGGTCTACCGCGGTCGTTGGGACGAGGCCGCGCGCGATCTGCATTCGACCAATAATTTCCCCGAATTCACCGGCCGCGTCTGCCCGGCGCCGTGCGAGGCGTCCTGTACGCTCAACATCGATGACAATCCGGTCACCATCAAATCGATCGAATGCGAGATCGCCGACCGCGCCATCGCGCAAGACCTCAAGCCTGAAAAGCCGCAACGCAGGACCGGTAGGAAAGTCGCCGTGGTCGGCTCGGGGCCGGCGGGGCTTGCTTGCGCGCAACAGCTCGCCCGCGCCGGGCACGAGGTGCACGTGTTCGAACGCTGGGCTAAGGCCGGCGGGCTACTGCGCTACGGTATTCCCGACTTCAAGATGGAGAAGATCCACGTCGACCGCCGCATCGAGCAGATGCAAGGCGAAGGCGTGCGGTTCCATTATGGCGCCGACATCGGCGTCAATGTGCCGATCGACAAGCTGGTCAAGGAGCACGACGCCGTCGTGCTCGCCGGCGGCGCCGAGAAGCCGCGCGATCTGCCGGTGCCCGGCCGCGAACTCAAGGGCATCCATTTCGCCATGGAATTCCTGCCGCAGCAGAACCGGCGGGTGAGCAATGAGCCGCAAGGCAATGCCGAGCCGATTCTCGCCAAGGGCAAGAAGGTCGTCGTCATCGGCGGCGGCGATACCGGCTCGGACTGCATCGGCACCTCGATCCGCCAGGGCGCGGTGTCGGTGACCAATTTTGAGATCATGCCGCAGCCGCCCGAGCACGAGAACAAGATGATCGTGTGGCCGGATTGGCCGCTCAAGCTGCGTATCTCGTCAAGCCACCAGGAAGGCGTCGAGCGCGAGTTCGCCGTGCTGACGCAGAAATTCTCGGGCGAGAACGGCCAGGTCAAGAAGCTTCATTGCGTGCACGCTGACGACAAGTTCAAGCCGGTCGCGGGGACTGAATTCGAGATCGAGGCTGATCTGGTATTGCTTGCCATGGGTTTCGTACATCCGCTGCACGAAGGCATGATCAAGACGCTCGGCGTCGCGCTCGATAACCGCGGCAATGTCAGCGCCGACACCAATGCCTATTCAACCTCGGTGCCCAAGGTGTTCGCCGCTGGAGACATGCGGCGCGGGCAATCGTTGGTGGTATGGGCGATCCGCGAAGGGCGCCAGGCCGCGCACGCGGTCGACAAATTCCTGATGGGATCGACGACGCTGCCGCGTTGAGCGCTGGCTAACGGAACCAGCCGGGCGTTCTGCTGGACTGCGGGATGTCGGCCGGCGGCCGCGGCTTGGTGTCCACCCGGCGCTCGACGCGCGGCTTCACGCCCGTGGTCTGCAATATCTTCGGCCCTGTGTGTTTGAGCGCTTCTGGCGGTTTCACCACCGCAATGGGTTCGGTGCGGGCGACCGCGTTGGGCGCCGGCACGGCGGCTGCGGCAGGCACTGCCGGCGGCGCGGCCACACTCGCGGCCGGCGCCGCGCTTTTTCCGTCGCTGCCCGGCGGCCAGACGAAATCGTCGGCGCGCCCTGGCGGCGCCGGCACCGGTTCGCCTTTGACCAAGACGCGATTGGCGGTGGCATCGGCGTGCACCGGCTGACTGCCGCCGGCGCCCAGCAGTTCCTCCGAATTTCCCGGCGTCACGGTCAGCGGCACCACCGGTCCGGCCACCGGGCGCACTTTCGATTTTGTTTCGGCCGGTACCGGCCCGACCGGCCCGGAGGGGAACGCCACTGGCACGCGGTTGGTCATGTAGCGGCGTATTTCACGTTCGACATAGTGCGCGAGCTTGCGGGCGCCGGACTTGGTAAAATACACGCCGTCGCCCGAACGCAGCCGCCGCATCTGGCCCTCATAGTCGGGGCCGAAAGTCGAGTACTTGCCGGCCTCGTCGACAAAGCCGTCCCACACGTCAATGTAGTTCACGCCGGCGCGTTCGGCGCGCGCACGAAAAAGATCGTTGAGGTAGCTGGCGTCGGCGGTGGATTTAGTGCCGCGGATCGACGGCAGGCCGACCCAGAATACCGGCACGCCTTTGCTCTTGAGCGCTGCAATCGTTTCGTCGATGCGCTTGGCGTAAACCTCGGCCCATTTGTCGCTGCGAAACTCGATAATGCCGTTGGCGCTTTGGCCGAGCTGCGGCTCGGGCGCCACAATCCCTGGTTGATCCTGATCGTCCGCGTGCTCCTTGGTCTGAGCGTTATGGTCGGTGCTTTTCTTGTCCTGCTCTTCTTTGGCGGTCTTGTCGGCCTCTTTTGCGAGATCGCGCTCGCGGATATTCTGGCGGTCGCTGACGCCGAGCATCATGACCACGTAATTGGGCTTCTCCGGTGCCAGAAGATCGCGCGCGACGTGCCACCAGTCGAGATCTCCTTTGGCCTCGTAGCGCAACAGCCCGGAATTGATCTTGTTTTTCCGGACGATGCCGATCTCGGGGGAATCCGAAAACGCGTCCTCCAGTCCGTAGGCCAGCCAATCGGCCATGCCGTCTCCCATCACCACGATCGAGGTCGTGGGTGCGGGTGCGTTCGGATCCGGTTTGCGGGGAGCCGGGGCGTGCAATGATTCGACTGGCTGCGGCGGCGGGTTCTCGCCCGGATAGGATCGCGTGTTGGACCCGCCGCCTCCGAACAAGCCGCCGAACCCGAAGAAGCCGCCGTGCTGGCGCTGCCGGCTCAGAAATGGATAGCGGTCATCGGCTCGCTGAGCCTGGGCCGGCTGGGTGAGCGCAATATTGATCGCGGCAACGCTGGCGCACTCGGCGACGGCCAGAATGACCGCCCCGACGAGCCAACGGGAAAACCGGATTTTGCCAACCATGCGATCGCCCAACGCCTTAATCTACAAGGGAAAAGGCCGGCCGCGAAGGGGCCTTGACCCGCGCCCCATGCCAATTGCGCGTAAATAATGTCAACTCGAAGGTGGCCGGATAACGACCGGACAAGTCACGGCGCGCGCAACTGCTTGAGGATGCCTGCCGAGGCAAATCCGTCGGGAACCCGGCCGATCCTGGATTGGAAATTGCGGATCGCGGCCCTTGTCTTGGCGCCGAAGTGCCCGTCAGCCTCGCCGACATCATAGCCGTGGCGCTCCAGCAACTACTGCAGTTCGAGCCGCTCGCCGCGCGAGAGGACCAGCTCGTAACGCGGCCAGCTTTGCGCGAAGGGCGGAGCCCCGCGCAAGCGGTCCGCCAGGTGACCGATTCCCAGCGCATAGGCCTCCGCCGGATTGTATCGCATGATGACGCGAAAATTTGTCAGCATCAGAAAGCCGGGCCCTTGCACGCCGGCGGGGATCAACAGGAACGCGCGGTCCTCCGCATGCGGAAACGGCTTATTGCCAGGACGTGTAATGCCGACGCGCTCCCAATCGCGGATCGCCATCGACCGCGCACGATCGGCGAGCATGAAATTGAAGGTCGCCGGCACCACCACTTCGTAGCCCCAGGTCTGCCCCGTCACCCAGCCATCCTTCTTCAAGTTATTGGCGGTCGAGGCGATGATGTCGGGGATCGAGTTGACAACGTCGCGGCGGCCGTCGCGATCGAAATCGACCGCGAAGCGAATGAAAGCGGTCGGCATGAACTGGGTCGGACCGAAGGCGCCGGCCCATGAACCGATAAGCCGGTCGGGCTTGACGTCGCCCCGCTGGACGATTTCCAGCGCCGACAGGAATTCCTCGCGGAAATAGTTTTGCCGGCGGCCGATGCAGGCAAGCGTGGCCGTGGAGCGGATCACCGGGCGGTCGCCGCCGAGCGTGCCGTAATTGGTTTCCACGCCACAGATCGCGGCGATGATATAGCGGTCGACACCATAGACGCGCTCCACCGCATCGAATGTCGCGCGATATTTTTGCAATAGCGCGCGGCCCTGCTCGATGCGCTCTTCGCTCACCAACTGGTCGAGATAATCCCACAGCGACTTGGTGAATTCCGGCTGCGCGTCGAGCAGATCCATGATGCGCAGATCCGGCGTCAGCGCCGCAGTATAGGCCGCATAGACGTTGCGCGATATGCCGCGCCTGGCGGCGAGCGGCCACAGGCGCTGCAGGCAGCCTTGGAAATCCGCCGCTGCAGCGCGGATGGCCTCCGCGGTCATGCGCGGATCGCCAGAGGAGCCCGACTCGCCGCTCCAGCCCGGCCCGCCTGCCGGCACCGCGATAGCTGCCGGCGGGATGCTTCCAGTCACGTAGGGATGGCGGCCGTCGCGCACCTGCGCGAACGCGCCATTGCACGCAATCGCCGTAACGGCGACGGCCAAGACGTATCGGTGGATCAGTCGCATCGCGATGCCGGTCTTATTTTCGTCTTTTACAGGCACGCCGATTTCGTTTCGGCGGCGTTAATAGTGAAGCGGAACCCATCTGGACCCGCGACCGCCGCTATGCTTTCTGCTCGCCTGAACGAATCGAAATCCGCCAATCATCGTCAAACTCGCATGACCCGCATCCGCAAAGCCATATTCCCGGTCGCAGGCCTGGGCACCCGCTTCCTGCCGGCGACCAAGGCCATGCCGAAGGAAATGCTCCCCGTGGTGGACCGGCCGCTGATCCAGCACGTGGTCGACGAGGCCTATGAGGCGGGCATCGAACACCTGATTTTCGTGACAGGCCGCAATAAAGGCGTGATCGAGGACCATTTCGACCGCCAATTCGAACTTGAGCTCACCTTGACCGAGCGCGGCAAGAAAGCCGAGCTAGCGCTGCTGTCGGAAGCGCTGCCGGAAGCAGGCACGGTCAGCTTCACCCGCCAGCAATCGCCGCTCGGCCTCGGCCACGCCATCTGGTGCGCGCGTGAACTGGTCGGTCATGAGCCCTTCGCGTTGCTGCTGCCCGACGTGCTGGTGCAAAACAAGCCCGGCTGCCTCGCCCAGATGATTGAAGCGGCGAACGGTCTCGACGCGAATGCCAACATCATCGCGGTGGAGGAAGTGCCGGAGGAACGCGTCCATATGTACGGGGTCGTCGGCGTCGGCGAGGCTAAGGGCAAGGCCTTCTCCATTACCAAAATGGTTGAGAAGCCGAAGGCAGCCGAAGCCCCCTCCAACCTGTCGATCACTGGGCGCTACATCCTGCAGCCGCAGATCTTCGACATCCTGGAAAAACAGGCCGCCGGCACCGGCGGCGAAATCCAGCTCACCGACGCCATGGTGGCGCTCGCGCGCGAGCAACCGTTCTACGGGCTCAAATTCGAAGGCCGCAGTTTCGACTGCGGTTCCAAGATCGGGTTCCTCACCGCCAACGTGGCCTATGGCCTCGAGCGTCCCGACATCGCTCCCGAGTTCCGCAGCGAACTACGCCGCCTGCTCGGCGAGAAATAGCACTAGCGCTGCAGCCGCAGCCCGAGCAGGAAAATATCAGAGGTGTAGTCGCTGCCGGCGACGTTGGAATGCAACCAATCGCGGCGGACTTCGCCTTTGATCTGCATTTCCCGGCTGAGTTTATAGGTTAAACCGAAACCGAGTGCGTAGCGAAGATCTTGGCGGTCGGGCGTCGTTTCGCCTGGCGTCGAGATCACGCAATCGCAAATTGCCGCCGTGCCCGCCGACGTGTCGGTTCCGCCTCTATAGCTGTCGACGCCAAACCCGAATTTCGCCGTCGCGATCAGCCAGCGGCGCAGTTGATGATCGATCTGCAAGCCGACATCGCGCGAAAGAACGCCGGACACGCCGGGAATGGTGGATTCGCCCACTACCGATGAAGCGCTCAGCTTGACGGTGGTCAGCGCGGTCGCGGTCCAAACCAGCGAGGCATTACCGATCAGGGCGTTCAAGGTGTCGAAGCGCGGGTCCGCGTAGTCGCGTCGCGCATAGCCGACCGCAATTTCGCCGGTAAGCCGGTGCGCCAGGTCGAAGCTCGAGCCGACCTTGCCGCTCAGGCCGGTCGAGTCGCGCTGAAATCCGTTGACGTCGGTTGCGACATCGTGCGCGCGGCTGTCGGCGCCGACCTCGACGAATGGCTTCACGCCCGGCATCAGTTCGTAGCCGCCACGCAGCGTGCCGGTATACTGATTGTAGTTTCGATCGGCGTTGCTGCTGATGGTGCCGTCGGTCAAGGTCGAATCCTGATAGGCGGTGCGCTCGAAGTCGCCCTTCACGCCCAATTCGAAGCGGTTGAATTGATGCGTGACGCCGCCGCTGCCGCCGAAAGTCGCGAACTCCGGCAGCTTGGCGAGCCCAGCCTGCAGGTTCGGGCTGCCGGGATTGTCGGTCGAAATCAACAAGCGGGTGCCGAGATCGATGTGCGTGTCCTGCGTCGCATCGATGCGGCCGTCCACTTTGCCGTTGAAATAGGGACGGCTTAGCGTCGGCGTTTCATCGGGGCTGTAGCCGGTGTAGCTGCCGCGCAAGTCGGCCTTGAGCTCGTGGCGCGACCAGTTCGATTGCACCTGCAGTTCCGGAGCGACGGTATAGAGCATGGCGCCTTGGCCATCGGCGGATTGGCCGGGATTGCTGCTGTAACCGCCGATCAGTTCGACTGCCGGAAATAGATCGAAGGCGCCAGCGCGCACGCCGAGCGGGGCGTACGGGTCGTCGGGCTCGGTATGCGCCTTGCGCTTCGCCGGCAGTTTGCGGATCGGTCCCAGTTCGACCGGCGGCGCTCCCGGAGCGCCGGCAAAGGCGCCGGTATCGGGCGGCGGCGTCTGGTAGCGCGAGACGACGAAAGGCGTGGCCACGCCAGGCGCAATTGCCTGCGCGCGGGCCGCCGCGCTCGTGCCGGCCGGCACCGGGTTTACGTCGTCCGTCGCCGCCACCGGACCGCGGGCGGGCGCGCTGCCTTTGAGTTTGGTTTTCTTGCGGGCATTGGTGGAATCGTAGCCGGTATTGCCGGCGCCGGACGCCGGAGCCACGAAATTGATCGGCGGCCCCAGTTGCGCCAATTCCGGCCGCGTGAATTTCTGGAAGCGCTGCGGACGGCGCGGGTCGGTTTGCAAGTTCGGCGACAGCGGGTCGGGAAACGGCGGCGCCGATGGCGTTTGCGCGAGCGCGTTCGCACTCCACAGCGCCAGGCAAGCAACCATGAGCAGGCATGCGCCGCGCGGCGTGATCGGAGTTGAGGGATGTAAGCGCGGCACGGCTGTCTCGACTCTCCCGACCACAGCGGAACGCCGGGCGGCCGCGCCTTTGCAAAAAGGTGCGCTCGCCCGCCGGACCGCGGACTTTGGTTAACGGAAGTTAAAACCGTATGGTTAATGGGACGTTGATAGGCGGCGTGTGATCCCGAAAAGTGGGAACCGGTTTTCGGATAAGATCACGCGCAAACCAAAAAACGGGCCTAAACGGCCTTAAATCCAGCCCTTGAGCTCGCGCAGGGCCACGTCGCGGATCACCGCCATGCCCGGATCGGAGTCGTTCAGGCACGGGATGGCCGCGAAATTCTTGCCCCCTGCGTGCTTGAAGATCTCGGCATTCTCCATGGCGATCTCTTCCAGCGTCTCCAGGCAATCGGCGGCAAAGCCCGGCATGATGACGGCGAGGTTCTTCACGCCGCGCTCGCCCAGCGATTTCATGGTGGCGTCCGTATAGGGCTTGAGCCATTCCGCCGGGCCGAAGCGCGACTGGAAGGTCATGAGCAGGCGGTCGTCGCCGAGTTGAAGCTTCGTGCGCAGCAGCGCCGTGGTCCCGGTGCAGTGGCCGTAATAGGGATCGCCCTTGGCCACATAGTCTTCCGGCATGCCGTGGAACGAGGCGACGATCATGTCCGGCTTGAACTTCAACTTGGCAAGCTCGGCATTGAGCGAACTGGCGAGCGCGTCGATATAGGCGGGCTCGGCGTAATAGGGCGCGGCCACCCGCAGGCTGGGCTGGAAGCGCATCTTGGCGAGCGCGCGGAAGACTTCGTCGCAAACGGTGGCCGTGGTCGCCGCCGCGTATTGCGGATAGAGCGGCACGATCAATATGCGCTCGCAATCCTGGGCGGCGAGCGCCTCCAGCCGCGAGCGGATCGACGGATTACCGTAGCGCATCGCCCAATCGACGCGGAGGCGTTTGTCGACTTTGCCGAGCATTTCCTCGAGCTTGTCGGACTGCGAGCGCGTGATGGTCTTGAGCGGCGATTCATTGCGCTCCCGGTTCCATATCTTGTCGTAATCGCGGCCTTTGCGGCCGGGGCGCACGGTCAGGATGACGAGGTTGAGCACCAGACACCACTTGAGCGGGTTCTCCTCGATCACGCGGCGGTCGGAGAGAAACTCCTTCAGATAGCGCCGCATCGACCAGTAGTCGGTGGCATCGGGCGTGCCGAGGTTGACCAGCAGCACGCCGATGCGGCTGCTTGTAGTTGGGGCTTTGGTCGGGTTCATGGCTTGCGTTCGTCGGCGATGATCTTGCCATCATTCGGCAGCGTGCCAGGGACGACGAGCTTTACCGCACCTTTCAGTTTGCTGACCGACTGTAGCGTGGCGGCGACCGCGGCCTCAAGCGCGGCATCCGGCGTAGCGCATTCCGCCAGCAGCGTCATGGTATCCTGTTCGGCTTCGCGGCCGACCACCAGGCGCAACCGATCGAGTTGCGGATGGCGCGCGGCGACCTCGGCGATCTGCTTAGGATGCACGAATATGCCTTTCACTTTCGCAGTCTGGTCGGCGCGGCCCATCCAGCCCTTGATGCGCATGTTGGTGCGACCGCAAGGCGAGACGCCCGGCAGCAGCGCCGAGAGATCGCCGGTGGCGAGCCGGATCATCGGGTAGTCCGGATTGAACGAGGTGACCACCACCTCGCCGACCTCGCCCTCGGCGACCGGATCGCCGGTGCCCGGCCGCACGATCTCCGCGATGACGGTTTCGTTGACGATCATCCCTTCCCGCGCTGGCGATTCATAAGCGATCACGCCGAGCTCGGCGGCGGCATAGCATTGCAGCACGGCGACGCCACGTGCCTTCAGTTCCTCCCGCAGCAAGGCTGGCAATGCCGCCCCCGACACCAGCGCGCGCTTGATCGAAGCCGCGTCCTTGCCGGTCTTCTCGGCGGTGTCGAGCAGGATCTTGAGAAAGTCCGGCGTGCCGACATAGCCGGACGGCCGGTAATGCGCGATCGCCTCGATCTGCTGCTCGGTATTGCCGACGCCGCCGGGGATCACCGCGCAGCCGAGCGCCTGGCAGCCCGATTCCAGGATGAATCCGCCAGGCGTCAGGTGATAGGCAAACGAGTTGTGCACGATGTCGTCTGAGCGGAATCCCGCGGCAAAACAGGCGCGCGCCGCCCCCCACCAATCGACGCCGTCGCCTTCCGGCTCGAAAATCGGCCCGGGCGACATCAGCAGCCGTCTTGCCCGGTTCGCCGGTGTGACGTTGAGCCCACCGAACGGTGGATGCCCCTTCTGCAGCGCCGCGATGTCAGACTTGCGCAGCACCGGCAACTTCGCAAGCGCCACGCGCGAGGTCACCGATCTCGCATCGATGCCAGCGAGCTGCTTGGCCCAGCCCGGTGCGGTCATGGCGCGGGCGATCACCGCTGGCATACGCGCGAATTGCTCGCGCTCGCGCAGCGCGGGATCGCGGGTTTCGAGGGCGTCATGGCGGTCGGACATGTCTTACGCCAACCACCGCTTCCTGCGCCGGTAATGCTTGCCTTCGCGGAAGCTTTTGCGCCGGCCGCCGGAAATGCCGAGGTAGAATTCCTTGACGTCCTCGTTCTCGGCCAGCGACTTGGCGTCGCCGTCCATCACCACGCGGCCGTTCTCCAGGATGTAGCCGTAGCGCGCGAAGCGCAGCGCCATGTGGGTGTTCTGCTCGGCCAGCAGGAACGAGACGCCCTCCTTCTCGTTGAGGCCGTGCACGATCTCGAAGATCTCCTCGACGATCTGCGGCGCCAGCCCCATCGACGGTTCGTCGAGCAGGATCATCTTCGGCCGCGACATCAACGCGCGGCCGACCGCGCACATCTGCTGCTCGCCGCCGGAGGTGTAGCCGGCGATTGCGTTGCGCCGCTCGGCGAGCTTGGGAAAATAGGAATAAACCAGGTCGATATCATTCCTGATCGCCGCCCGGCCGTCGCGCCGGGTAAAGGCGCCGGTGAGCAGGTTCTCTTCGACGGTGAGATGGGCGAAACACTGGCGGCCTTCCATCACCTGGATGCAGCCGCGCCGCACTAGTTCGTTCGGCGAAAGGTCCTGCACTTCCGCGCCGTCGAACAGGATCGAGCCCTTGGTGACGTCGCCGCGTTCGGCGTGCAGCAGATTGGAGATCGCCTTGAGCGTTGTGGTCTTGCCGGCGCCGTTGGCGCCGAGCAGCGCGACGATGCCGCCCCTCGGCACGTCGAGCGAAACGCCCTTGAGCACGAGAATAACGTGATCGTAGATGACTTCGATATTGTTGACCGAAAGAATCTTCTCCGCCGCAGCGAAAGCCGTCGTTTCGGTATGCGTTGCCGCCGACATCATCGCTCCAGAAATGCCCCTCTCCCCACCGACACGGCAGGGAGAGGCATTGTGTGCTCAGATTACGATGACTTGTCGCAAGCTTCCGTGCGCTTCGGCCAGGGCTGGTTCTTGGTCACATAATCCTGCGCCGCGGAATCGAGCAGGGGCATGACCTTGTCCTTCATGGGCGAGATCCAGTCGGAAACCTTCACCCACTTGGCGCCGTCCCATTGCTGCACATAGGCGGAGTGGTGGCCGTTGTGATCGGTGCAGCTCACCGAAATTGGCGCCGCAAAGCCGTCGAGGCCCAGTTCCTTCCAGCGCGCGCCGGAGATTTTCAGTGACTCCAGACCGCGGCGCATTTCCTCGCCGGTGATGTCTTTCTTGCCGGTGAGCCGCTGCGCGTTGCGGATGGCCTCGGCGATCACGACCGAATTCATCACGCCGCGATTGTAGAAGTTCTCGCCGACTTGGGTGGCCGGAGTTTGGCTATCCTTGCCGATCACGTACTTCTGGATGTCCTTGATCGCCGGATAGTTGGCGCCTACCGCGTTGAAGTTGAGCGCGAGGTAGCCCTTGCCGGCCGCGCCCGCTGGACGCGCGTCGTCCTCGCTGCCGGACCACCAGACACCGATGAAGTGATCCATCGGATAGCCGGTCTTGGCGGCTTCCTGCACCGCGGTCGGATTCATCGCGCCCCAGCCCCACATGATCATGTAGTTCGGACGGTCGCGGCGAACGCTGAGCCACAGGCTGGACTGGTTCTGCATCTGGGCCGGCGGCACCGGGTATTTCTTCACGGTGAAGCCGTAATCCTTGGCGAACTGCTCCAGCAGCGGGATCGGCTCGAGGCCGTAACCGCCATCGAAGTAGATGTAGCCGATGGTCTTGCCCTTGAGCTTGTCGAGCCCGCCTTCCTTGGTGCCGATATAGCGCAGGATGATGGACAATCCGTCCCAATAGGTCGCGGGCGGATTGAATATCCACGGAAAGTCCTTGCCGACCGCCGAGGCCGAAAGGCCATAGGCCATCGACAGAATCGGAATGTGATCGACCGCCGCCTTCGGGATCAGCGCCAGCGTGATGCCGGTCGAATAGGGCGTGATCACCGCCGGATGCTGGTTTTTGAGCGATTCATAGCATTCGACGCCCTTCTCGTTCTTGTAGCCGGTCTCGCATTCCACGAACTTGATCTTGGAGCCGCCGATGCCGCCGTCGCGCGCATTCAGCATGGTCATGTAGTCGTGCATGCCATTGGCGATCGGTATCCCCGAGTTCGCGAACGGACCGGTCCGATAAGTGAAAAGCGGTACGAGAGTTTCCGCGGCAGCCTGCGAAACCAGGACGGAACCGCCGACCAGGCTCGCGAGAGCTGCGCCGAGAACCAAATGTTTCAAGCGCATTGCGTCTCTCCCTTGTGCTTCTGCCGGCGCTTGGTTGCTCCGGCCATTACGTCCGACCCTCGATGAGGAGGGCTACCCCCTGCCCGGCCATTAAATCCGGACGGGGAATTAGTCCAAGTGTGCCCCTTCAGTATGGGAAAGGCCACACCCTCAGTTTCTGCTTTCCGATCTGCCAAAGCCGCGCGAGGCCGTTCGGCTCGGCGATCAGGAAGAAAATAATGAGCACCCCTAACGTTATGAAGTTGATGTGCTCGACGTTCGCAGAGGTAATTGGAACACCCAGCAGGTCCTTAAGCATGCGCAGCACGATGGGCAGGCCGTAAATCAAGGCCGCGCCTAAATACGAACCGAGCAGGCTGCCGAGGCCGCCAATAATCACCATGAACAGCGTGAGAAACGACTGGTTGATGCCGAAACTCTCGGACTCCGCATTGCCGAGCCACAGGAATACCAGCATGGCGCCGGCAACGCCGCAGTAGAACGACGACACCGCAAAGGCGAGCAGCTTGGTCGGATAAAGCTTGATGCCGATCAGCTCGGCGGCGATATCCATGTCGCGCACCGCCATCCAGGTGCGGCCAATACGCCCGCGGATCAGGTTGGAAGCGAGTAAAGTCATCACCGCTACGATCGTAAGCACGATGAGGTAACGGGTAACCGGCGTCGCCGTTGGACCGGTGACCGGGATGTTGAACAGCGTCCGCGTCGGTACTTCGATCGAGGCGGAAATATTGTAGTTATACAGCCAGGGAATGCGGATGAAGCACCACGACAGGAAGAATTGCGAAGCGAGCGTCGCGACCGCCAAATAGAAGCCTTTGATGCGCAGGCTCGGCAGCCCAAACACGATTCCCGCCGCTGCCGCGAAAAAGCCGGAGCAGACGACCAGCACCACGATATTGATGCCGGGGAAATAGGTGGCGAGCTTATAGCAGGCGAACGCGCCAACCCCCATGAAGCCGCCGGTGCCGAGCGACAACAGTCCGGTATAGCCGGTGAGCAGATTGAGCCCGATCGCCGCCAGCGCGAAAATCAAGATCGGCGTGAGCACCGAGTCGACCACGAAGTCGGACGCCGTGAGCGGCACTAGCACATAGGCCACCGCCAGAATCAGTACGATGCCGATCTGGTCCTGCCGGATCGGGAACAGCGCCTGATCGGCTTCGTAGGATGTCTTGTACTGGCCCGCTTCACGGTAAAACATGCGCCCTCAAATCCGCTCGATGATGCGTTCGCCGAACAGGCCTTGTGGCCGGAACAGCAAAAAGACCAGCGCGATCACGTAGGCGAACCACTCCTCGATACCGCTGCCGAATAGCGGGCCCCAGTAAAACTCGCCGATCTTCTCGCCGACGCCGATGATGACGCCGCCGATGATGGCGCCCGGGATCGAGGTGAAACCACCGAGAATCAGCACCGGCAAGGCTTTTAGCGCGATGATCTCCAGCGCGAAGGACACGTTCGAGCGAGCGCCCCACATGATGCCGGTTGCCAGCGCCACGATACCAGCGGCGAACCAGACAATCACCCAGATATATTCGAGCGAAATGCCGACCGAAAGCGCGGCGCGATGGCTGTCGGCGACGGCGCGCAGCGCCCGCCCGATTCGCGTCTTCTGGAAAAATACGGCAAGCGACGCCACCATCAGCGACGCGATGACCGCGGCGGCGATGTCGATCTTCTGCATCTGCACGAAGCCACCGAACATCTTGATGGTGTAGGACCCGTTCGGCAGCAGGAGCTGGTCGGCGATCATCACCTTCGGATCACCGCCGAAGATCAATTCGCCGGAACCGATGAGGATATAGGTCAGGCCGAAGGTGGCCATAAACAGGATGATGTCCGGCTGGTTGACCAGCGGCCGCAGCACGAAACGTTCAATCGCGAGCGCCAGCAAAAACATGACGCCTATGGTTATGGCGAGCGCAAGAAAGGCCGGCACGCCGTGCGCGTACAAACCGACCAGCGTGAGCGCGGAGAACACCACCATGATGCCTTGCGCGAAATTGAACACACCGGAGGCCTTGAAAATCAGCACGAAGCCGAGCGCGATCAGCGCATAGAGCACGCCCGAGACCAGGCCCTCCCACAGCGTCTGCACCAGCAGGTCAGGCGCTGAGCCCATCTGCACGAAGGGGTCGATGAAGATCATGTAGAGGAGGTGCATGCTGTCTCCTCAGTGCGCCAGATTCTTCAATGTGCGACTCCGAGATAGGCGTCGATCACGCCCTGATTGCCCTTGATGTCATCCGGCGTGCCGTCAGCGATCTTGATGCCGTGATCGAGCACCACCACCCGGTCCGACAAATCCATGACCACGCCCATGTCGTGCTCGATCAGCGCAATGGTGGTGCCGTAATGGTCGTTCACGTCGAGCACGAAGCGCGACATATCCTCTTTCTCTTCGAGATTCATGCCAGCCATCGGCTCGTCGAGCAGCAGTAGATCCGGCTCCATGGCGAGCGCGCGGCCGAGTTCGACGCGCTTCTGCAGGCCATAGGGCAGCCGGCCGACCGGGGTGCGGCGGATCTCCTGGATCTTGAGAAAATCGATGATCTCTTCGACGCGGCGACGGTGCTCGACTTCCTCTGTCATCGCGGGCCCGAAGCGCAGCAATTGCCAGAAGAAGTTGCGGTGCATCTTCAGCGTACGGCCAGCCATGATGTTGTCGAGCGCGGTCATGCCGCGGAACAGCGCGACGTTCTGGAAGGTGCGTGCGATGCCGCCATGGGCGGCGTCATGCGGACGCATCTTGGCGCGCGTCTCACCCTTGAAGGTGATGCGGCCCTGCTGCGGCTGGTAAAAGCCGTTGATGATATTGAGCATCGAGGTCTTGCCGGCCCCGTTCGGCCCGATGATGGCGCGGATTTCGCCTTTGCGAATATCGAAGGAGACGTCGCTCACCGCGTTCACGCCGCCGAACGACAGCGAGACGTTTTCTACCGACAAAAGCACGTCGCCGACCGCAACTTCGGGGCCGGTGGGGGCTCTCATGCCGCTTTCCCCAACGGCGCGACGGCCGGCTCGGTCTGCATGTCGCGGATTTTCACCCGCGCGTTGATTGTGCCTTTGCGGCCGTCCTCGAACGTGACCTCGGTGGAGATGTCGGCTTCCTTGGAACCATCATAGAGCGCCTTGACCAGCGGCCCGTAACGATCGGCGATGAAGCCGCGGCGAACCTTTTGGGTGCGCGTCAACTCGCCGTCGTCGGCATCGAGTTCCTTGTGCAGGATCAGGAAACGCTTGATCTGCGCGCCCGCCATCACCTTGTCTTCGGCGAGCGATCGATTCGCCTCGGCGACGTGTTTCTCGATGATGTCGTAAACCAGCGGATGGCCGGCGAGTTCCTGATAGGAGGCGTAGACCACGTTGTTGCGCTCGGCCCAGCTGCCCACTGCGGTGAGATCGATGTTGATCATCACGGCGACGAAATCGCGCTTGTCCCCATAGGCGACCGCTTCGCGGATGTTGGGATAGAATTTGAGCTTGTTCTCGATGTATTTCGGCGGAAACAGCGTGCCGTCGTTGAGCTTGCCGACGTCGTTGGCGCGGTCGATGATCTTCAAGTGGCCGGTCTTTTCGTCGAAGAAGCCGGCATCGCCTGTTTTCACATAGCCATCCGGTGTCATCGCCTCAGCGGTTTTGCCGTCGTCCTTGAAATAACCCGAGAACATGCCTGGCGATTTGAATTGCACTTCGCCGTTCTCGGCAATGCGGATGTCGACGTTCGGGCAAGCCGGGCCGACAGTGTCGGAATAAATTTCGCCATCGGGCTGCGCGGTAACGTAGAGGAACGCTTCGGTCTGCCCGTAGAGCTGCTTCAGATTGAGCCCGATCGATCGATAAAAGCCGAACAACTCGGGACCGATCGCCTCGCCCGCGGTATAGGCCACGCGCACGCGCGAAAAGCCGAGCACGTTCTTGAGCGGGCCATAGATCAGAACGTTGCCCAGCCAATAAAGCAGCCGGCCGGTCAGCGGCACCGGCTGGCCGTTCAAGATGCGTTCGCCGTACTTGCGCGCGACGCCGATGAAATAGTGAAACAGCTTGCGCTTGAGGAGGCCGGCGTCCTCCATGCGGATCATCACGCGCGTGAGTAGAACTTCGAGCGTGCGCGGCGGCGCGAAATAGAAGGAGGGGCCGATTTCGCGCAAATCCTGCATCGCGGTGTCGGTGTTTTCCGGGCAGGCCATGCAGAAGCCGGCGACCAAGCCCTGCGCGTAGTTCAAATAATGGTCGCCGACCCAGGCAAGCGGCAGGTAGGCGAGCGCCACGTCATTCTCGTTCAATTTGTCGAAAGTTACCGTGTCGGTCGCCGCTTTGATGGAGCGCTCGCCGGTCAGCACCACGCCTTTTGACGTGGCCGTGGTGCCGGAGGTGTAGAGAATGATCGACGGATCGGAGCCCTTGCCGGCGGCGATCTCGGCATCGAGCCAGGAGCCGACCGTCGGGTCGGCCAGCGCCGCACGCCCCTCGGCGATAACGTCATCGATCGGATGCAAATGGCTGTGATCGTAGTCGCGCAGGCCGCGCCGCTCGTCGTAGACCATCGTCTCGAGCTTAGGCAGGCGCTGCATGACCGACATGATCTTGTCGACCTGCTCCTGGTCCTCGACCGCGGCAAAGCGCACCTCGGCGTGGACCAGCACAAAGCTAAGCTCATCGGCCACCGCGTCGGCATAGACCGGCACCGGGATCGCGCCGAGCATCTGGGCGGCCATGACCGACCAATAGAGCTTCGGCCGGTTGGCGCCGACAATGGCGATGGTTTCGCCGCGCTTGAGGCCGAGGCGATGCAGGCCGACGGCATAGGCGCGCACGATTTCGTAAACTTGGCCCCAGGTCCAGGTTTGCCAGATGCCAAGATCCTTCTGCCGCATTGCCGGCCGCACGCCGAACAAATCAGCATTTCGAATCAATAGCTTAGGAAACGTGTCCGCCGGAGCGGCGGCGATAGTCGCCACAGCCTATTCCTCCCTCCCGGCCGCGCTCGTTGATGGCGCGGCTTCTTAACCCCCTCGCCGCCTGTGGGCGGTCTTGTTGCCACGATATGAAAACACCGGCGCAGGCCGGTCAAGCCGTGGGCAGGCTGGTATTTGGTCGCAGTGGGCGGCTAAATTATTCCGCTGCCTTGAGAAACGGCGCGGCGCCGGCGCGGAAAAGCTCGTATAAGCCCACTTCCTCGGCCTTGGCGGCGGCGAGATGACGCTCTTTTACCGGGCCGTAACCGCGGATTTTTTCAGGCAGAGAGGCAAGAGCAACCGCAGAACTGTGACTTTCTGGGGTCAGATGTTCGGTTATTTCGTCCAGAAGATCGCAATACTCCGTAATCAATCGCCGGTTTGTTCTTCGCTCGGCGGTATGGCCGAACGGATCGAGCGGCGTGCCGCGCAGGACCTTGAACCTCTTCAGCACGCGGAAGGCACCGAGCAGCCACGGCCCGAACGACATCTTCTTCGGCTCGCCGGTCGCCTTGTCGCGGCGCGCCAGCAGCGGTGGCGCCAGCAGAAACTCGAAGCGCAGATTGTCGCCGTCGAAAGTCGACTTCACCCGCTCGACGAATGAAGTGTCGGTATAAAGCCGCGCCACCTCGTACTCGTCCTTGTAGGCCATCAGCTTGAACAGATAACGCGCCACGGCTTCCGACAGCGCGCATTGGCCCGGCGCCTTGGTGACTTCCGCGCTTTGGATCGTCTCGACCCAGCGGCGATAGCGCCGCGCATAGCGCGCGCTCTGATAGGCGGTGAGGAACGCAACGCGCCGGTCCACCGTCTCGGCGAAGGACTGCGACAGCTTGAGCGAGTCGTTGGCAAGCTCGGGCGCGGGCTTCACCAGCGCTTCGAGCGCGGCCGGGTCGACCGCGGCGCGGCGGCCGTAGCGGAACGCGGCGACGTTCATCGCCACCGCCTCGCCGTTCATCTCGATTGCACGTTCGATCGCTTCCGCCGACAATGGCAGCGCGCCGGCCTGATAGGCGTAGCCGAGCATGAACATATTGCCGCCGATGGAATTGCCGAGCAGCGCGGTGGCGAGCCGGCTGGCATCGACGAAGTGGCTCTGCCCGGGACCGGCCGCGCCGGCGATGGTGCGCTTGAGCCGCTCGGCCGGCAGCGAATAGTCGGCATTGCGGGTGAAATCGCCGGGCAGGAATTCCGCCGTATTGACCACGACCCGCGTGTGGCCCGCCTTGATGGCGCCCAGCACCTTCTTGTTGCCGACCACGACGCTGTCGCCGCCCAACACCAGATCGGCGCCGCCGGCGGCGACGCGGATGGCGTGGATTTCGTCCGGCGTATTGGCGATGCGGATATGGCTGTAGACCGCGCCACCCTTTTGAGCGAGGCCGGCCATGTCGATGACGCCGGCGCCCTTGCCTTGCAGATGCGCGGCCATGCTGACGATGCCGCCGATGGTGACGATGCCGGTGCCGCCGATGCCGGTGACGATGATGCTATAGGGATGGTTGGTGAGCGGCAGCCGCGGCTCGGGCAGCGGCGCCCAGTCCGCCGGCTCGGCAACGCCTTCGCCCCGCTTGAGCTTGGCGCCGTGCACGACGACGAAAGACGGGCAGAAGCCTTTGACGCAGGAATAGTCCTTGTTGCAGCTCGACTGATCGATAGTGCGCTTGCGGCCCCATTCGGTCGTCAGCGGCTGCACCGAGACGCAATTCGATTTCACGCCGCAATCGCCGCAGCCCTCACAGACCAGATCGTTGATCACCACGCGCTTGTCGGGATCGGGAAACGTGCCGCGCTTGCGGCGGCGGCGCTTCTCGGCAGCGCAAGTCTGATCGTAGATGAGCACGCTCACGCCCGGCACCGTGGCGAGTTCGCGCTGCACGGCGTCGAGTTCGTCGCGGTGATGCACGGTCAATCCGCGCGGCCAGTCAGTGTCCTTGGGATATTTCCATGGCTCGTCGGTGACGACGACGACGCGCTTGGCGCCTTCGGCGGCGACCTGGCGTGCGATCTGATCGACGGTGAGGCCGCCATCATTGGCCTGCCCGCCGGTCATCGCCACGGCGTCGTTGAACAGGATCTTGTAGGTCATGGTCACGCCGGAGGCGATGACGGCGCGGATCGCCATATTGCCGGAGTGGTTATAGGTGCCGTCGCCCAGATTCTGGAACACGTGATCGCGCTTGGAGAACGGCGCCTCGCCGATCCAGTTGGCGCCCTCGCCGCCCATCTGGGTGTAGCCGAGCGTCTTGCGCTCCATCCATTGCGCCATGTAGTGGCAGCCGATGCCGGCATAGGCGCGGCTGCCTTCCGGCACACGGGTCGAGGTATTGTGCGGGCAGCCGGAGCAGAAATACGGAATGCGCACGGCGACATCGACGGTTTCGCTGAGCGCGCGCTGCGCTGCCTTCAACCGCGCGACATTGGCGGCCAGTTCTTCATTGGCGCCCAGACGTAGCAGACGCTCGCCGATGCAGATGGCGACGTCGTTGGGATCGAGCGCGCCCTTGACCGGGAACAGCCAGTTACCCTGCTCGTCCTTCTTGCCGATGCAGACGGGCTGATTGGCGCTGCCGTAAAGTTCTTCGCGCACCTGCACTTCGATCAGCGAGCGTTTCTCCTCGACCACGATTATCAGGTCGAGCCCCTGCGCGAACTCGGCGAGTTCCTGCCGGCCAATCGGCCAGACGCAGCCGATCTTGAACAGGCGCAGGCCGAGGTCGTTGCATTTCACTTCGTCGATGCCGAGTTCGTCGAGCGCCTGGCGCACGTCGAGATAGGCCTTGCCGGTGGTGATGACGCCGATTTTCGGATTGCGCCCGCCCGAAGTGACGATTTTGTTGAGTTTGTTGGCGCGCACGAAGGCGAGCATGGCGTCGCGCTTGAAATCGTGCAGGCGCGCTTCCTGGCCGAGGATGGTGTCGATCAGGCGGATATTGAGGCCGCCTTTCGGCATGAGGAAATCGGTCGGCGTGACGAGACTGATGCGCTCGAGGCTACCATCGACGACGCCGGTCGATTCCACCGTCTCGTGCATGCATTTGAGCGCGGTCCAGGCGCCGGTGAAGCGCGACATGGCCCAGCCATAGAGTGCGTAGTCGATGATCTCCTGCACGCCGCCCGGGTTGAGGATCGGCATCATCACGTCGACGAAATGAAATTCCGATTGATGCGCGGTGGTGGAGGATTCCGCGGTGTGGTCGTCGCCCATCAGCGCCAGCACGCCGCCGGTTCTCGAGGTGCCGGAGAGATTGGCGTGGCGGAACACGTCGCCGGAGCGGTCGACGCCCGGGCCCTTGCCGTACCAGAGGCCGAACACGCCATCGAACTTGCCCTCGCCGCGCAACTCGGCCTGCTGGGTGCCCCACAGCGCGGTGGCGGCAAGTTCCTCGTTGATGCCGGGCTGGAATTTGATGTCGGCCCGGCTGAGTTGCCTACCGGCGCGCATGAATTGCTGGTCGAGGCCGCCGAGCGGCGAGCCGCGATAACCGGTCAGATAGCCGGCGGTGTTGAAGCCGGTGCGCCGGTCGCGCTCTTTCTGCATCAGACAGGCGCGGATCAGCGCCTGATAGCCAGTGACCAGGACGCTGGTTTGCGCCAGGTCGTATTTGTCATCGAGGCTGACGGGTCGCAGCGTCATGGGAGGCCTTGGCAGTGCCGCGGGCCCTTTAAGAGCGGTGGCCCCGGCACCACTCATATAGGCTGCGACGGTTGGACGCAAAACCGGCTAGGCGCGGAGAAAACCTTACACCGCAAGGCCCTGGGGTCAATTTCGTTTCGGGCATGGCGGGCAGAAGGAAATTTCGGGCGAACGACGGTTCGCGCATTTTGGCGCAATGCAGCAGCCGAATTGCTGCACCCCCGTTTGACGCGGGTCAATGCGGCCGGACGCCAATTGGCTAGCTTTTTGGCTATGGCGGTCGCAAAACGCAAACCTGAATTCGACTTCGGCCGGCTCCGCGAGGAGATGGTGGAGCACCATATCGCCGGGCGCGGCGTGCGGTCCGGCAATGTCCTCAAGGCGATGCGCAAGATTCCGCGCGAGGCCTTCCTGCCCACCCACTTGCATGAATTCGCCTACGAAGATTCGCCGCTGCCGATCGCCGAGGGTCAGACCATCTCGCAGCCTTATATCGTCGCGCTGATGATCGAGGCGCTTGCGCTCGAGGGCGGAGAGACGGTGCTCGAAATCGGCACCGGCTCCGGCTATGCGGCCGCCGTCCTCGGCGAAATCGCGCGCGACGTCTATAGCGTCGAGCGCATCGGGCAGCTTGCGGAAAAAGCCGCCGCTGCGCTTGCCGAACTAGGCTACGAGAACGTGCACGTGCTGCACGGCGACGGCACGCGCGGCTGGCCTGAGCACGCGCCGTATGACGCCATCGTGGTGGCGGCCGGCGGGCCGAAGATTCCAGATTCGCTGCGCATGCAGCTCAAGGTCGGCGGGCGGCTGGTGATCCCGGTCGGCAGCGACGCCCGCGCCCAGGAGTTGGTGCGCGTCACCCGCGTCTCCGAAAGCGAATTCAGGCGCGAGGACCTCGCCGACGTACGTTTCGTGCCGCTGCTGGGCCACGAAGGATGGGAGGCGCCGGCGCAAGAGCCGCGCCGTGTCGTCAAGCTGCGCGAGCAGCCGCTGGAGCGAGCCATCGCGAACGCCGCCGAAGCGTTCGAACTCAATCGAAAGCGCCGATCTTTCAAGCCTGCTCACGCGCATCGGCGAGGCACGCGTCGTCCTGCTGGGCGAAGCCACCCACGGGAGCTCGGAGTTCTATCGGATGCGCGAGGCGATCTCGCGCGAATTGATTTTAAAGAAAGGCTTCAATTTCATCGCCATTGAAGGCGACTGGCCCGATGCCGCGCGCATCGATCACTATGTGCGGCACCGGGAATATCCGCCGTCGGAATGGACGGCCTTTGCCCGCTTCCCGACCTGGATGTGGCGCAATAACGAAGTGCGCGACTTCGTCAACTGGCTGCGCGAGCATAATGCCGCGCTGAAACCGGAAAGCCGGGTGGCCTTCCACGGCCTCGATCTCTACAGCCTCTACGCTTCGATCCGCTTCGTGCTCGAATATCTCGATGAAGTCGATCCGGCGGCAGCGAAAATCGCGCGCGAACGCTACGGCTGCCTAACCCCGTGGCAAACGGACCCGGCGACCTACGGTCACGCCGCGCTCAACGGCACCTATCCCACTTGCGAGAAGGACGTGGTGTGCGCGCTGAAAGATCTCATGGGCAAACAGCAAGCCTATGCCGGTCACGACGGCGAGCGGTTCCTCGATGCTGTGCAGAATGCCCGCCTGGTCGCCAATGCCGAGCGCTATTACCGCATCATGTATTACGGCTCGCGCGCATCCTGGAATCTGCGCGACGGACACATGTTCGAAACCTTGCAGACGCTGCTGGCGCATCATGGCCCGCGCAGCAAGGCCATCGTCTGGGCGCACAATTCGCACGTGGGCGACGCCGCCGCGACGGAAATGTCGGCGCGCGGCGAATTCAATATCGGCCAGCTATGCCGCAAGGTTTTCGGCGATGGCTGCTACACGATCGGCTTCGGCACCGATCACGGCACGGTGGCGGCGGCCTCCGACTGGGACGGCCCGATGGAAATCAAGCGCGTGCGCCCGACGCTGGAGAACTCCTACGAAAAACTGTGCCACGAGGCGGGCGTGCCGCGCTTCATGCTCGGCTTGCGCAACCGGGCGGGCGCCCCTGCGCGCGGCCTCATGGAACCGCGGCTCGAACGCGCAATCGGCGTGATCTATCGGCCGGAGTCCGAACTCGCCAGTCATTATTTCGAGGCGGTGCTGCCGCGGCAGTTCGACGAATATATCTGGTTTGATGAAACCAAAGCGGTGACGCCGTTCAAGACCGAGGAACTCGAAGGACTGCCGGACACCTATCCGTTCGGCGTGTAGCCGGTTCAACCACCGTTTTCTCGCATTGCAGCAGACAGGGCAGCCCTGACGTGCGCGCGGGTGGTCAAATCTTGTGCGGTCTGTAAAAGGGACCGTCCGCCGGGTTCCTCTTAAATGTTGCAATCCCCTCCATCTTCGATCGAAAGCCGCGCGTCTTGGGTCGTCGCCTCGGTCGCGCTCTGCATCATGGGCATGTCGTTCGGCGCCGCCTGGATCACCGCGGTGGCGCTCAAGGATATCGCGGCCGAAGTCGGCGGCACGCGCTCGATCCCCGCGCTCGCCTCGGCGCTTGCCTGGCTCGGCTCCGGTGTCGGCGGCATCGTGATGGGCCGCATCGCCGACCGCGTCGGCACGCGCTGGACCGTGATGTTCGGCGCATTCATGATCGCCATGGGCCTGTCGCTGTCGACTTTCGGCCCGCCTTGGCCGCTGTGGATCGGGCACGGGCTGTTCATCGGCCTAATCGGACTCGGCGGCATCAATGCGCCGATCTACATCTACGTCAGCCGCTGGTTCGACCGCCGGCGCGGCTCGGCGCTGGCGCTGATCTCGAGCGGCAGCTATCTCGCCGGCGCGCTGTGGCCGCCGGTGTTCGAGCGCGTCATCGCCGGATTCGGCTGGCGGCAGACGATGCTGTGGTACGCGGTGGCCGAGATCGTCGTCGTCGTGCCGCTGGCGGCGATTTATTTCCGTCATCCGCCCGAGGTGATTCATCCGGCCGCGGCGTCCAGCGGCGCCGGCGAAAAGGCCCGCGTGCTCGGCTGGCCGCCCAATGTGGTGTTCGCGATGATGTGCGCCGCGGCGGTGCTGTGCTGCATCCCGATGGCGATGCCGCAGGGCCATCTGGTTGCCTTCTGCAGCGATCTCGGCATCGCGCGCTCGGTCGGCGCGCTGATGCTGTCGGTGCTGCTCGGCACCGCTTTTGTCAGCCGCCAACTCTGGGGCGCGATTTCCGACCGCATTGGCGGGCTGGCGACGGTGCTGATCGGGTCGGCCTGGCAGGCGGCCTCGATGACGGCTTTCCTGCTCACGCAGAACGAGGTTGGTCTGTTCACCGTCGCTGCCGCGTTCGGTCTCGGCTTTTCCGGCATCATCCCGGCCTATGTGCTGGCGCTGCGCGAACTGTTTCCGGCTTCGGAAGCGTCTTGGCGGATCCCGACGCTGCTCTTGTTCAGCGGCCTCGGCATGGCGTCGGGCGGCTGGCTCGCCGGCCTGCTGTACGATCATTTCGGCTATTACGCGCCCGCCTTCGCCGCCGGCATCGGTGCCAACATTCTTAATTTGATGGTGGTCGGGCTGCTGGTCGCGCGCCGGCGCTACCGCGTGGCGTTCGCCTAGGACTTAGGGCCGATTATCCACACGCCGGCCAGAATGCCGACGGCGATCAGCGCGGGGCCGAGCGCCGTCCAGCTCTCCGCGGCCGCCAGCGCCGAGGTCGCCGCCCAGGCGATGGACGAGAACGCTTCCGCGAAGGTGGCGATGCGCGAGGAAGTCTGCCGGCGGCGGAACTGGCTGCGCCTGGCCTGGGTGCGGAAGCATATCTGGACGAGCGTCGCGGCAGCCGCCGCGGTCAGGATGCCGAGCGCCGAGACGAAAGCGGCAAACGGCGATTCGAAGGCCAGCACCGCCACGATCGGCGCGAACACCAGCGCGATCATGCCGATCACCGCCTCGATCTTGGCCCGCAGCGCGCGGCGTGGAGCGATCGGCGCGCTGGCGATCAGATCGGGCGCGTCCTCGCCCGAGATCGACAGCCAGGCCAGGCCGCCGGCGAGTTGACCGGCTGCCATCACCACCACGGGAATCAACACAACATAAGAGCCGGCGGCGTCGCGGAAGGTAACCCACAGCAGAAGCGCGGGCGGCAGCAGATAGAGAATCTGCATCAGCGTCTGCGAGGCCAGCCAAGGATCGCGCGCGAGCAGCGTCCACTCCTTTTGCCGCAGCACGCGCGCCGGCGAGCGGCGACGGAAGCCGAGTCGCCAGCGGTGCTGTCGCACGACGGCGCAGCCGACGCTCGCCGCCGCCATGGCATGGTGGCCGAAACGCCGCGAGAACACCAAGATCGAAAGGCCGAGCATCGCAAAGCTGAACGCGACGACGGCAGCGAGCGCGCGTGCGTCGCCGAGCACGGCATGCGCCGGCCACCAGAACACGCTTTGGAGGTCGGGCGCATGCGCCAGCATCCAGGGCGATTGCAATGCCGCGAAGCGCAAAATGCTGCCGGAGGAGAGGATCGCCGCGACCTGCAAGCCGATGACGAAGGCGGCGCCAATCACCGCTGCCACGATCTGCGCGATCAGCCGAGTGCGCTTGGCGCCGATCAAGCGAAACAGCGCGATGGTGAGCGCGAGCGCCGCCGCCGTCGCCACCGCGCCCATACCGACGACCACGCCGTAGGCCGAAAGCCAGCGCGCGCCGCCGCGCACCGCCAGCACGTCGATGAAAGGCGCCGCCAACAGCACGGCGATCGTGACGGACGCGGACGCGATGCGGCCCATGCGCACCGCGAACACTTTGCGCGCCGACACCGGCGAGGTCAGGATCAGATCGAGATCGGAGCGCGAGTAGAACGCACGTGTCACCAATTCCATCGCCTGCGACAGCAGCAGCGACCACGACAGCACCAGCGTGCCGGTGATACCGACCAGCGTCGCCGTGTCGGCGGCAACCGTGGCGTCGGCATAGCCGGCGACGATCCAATAGGCGAAGAGATGCATGAAGGCGGCAAAGACGACCAGCGCGATGGCGACGGTGCGCGCGCGATTGCGGCGGCCCGCCGTCATCAGCGAGACCCAATCGCGCCAGCCGAGCTTGAGCTCGTGGCCGGCGAGCCAAGTCAATGTCGCGGGATTATTCACGCGGCGGCGACCGGCTCAGCCACCAGCGTGAGGAACGTGTCTTCCAGACTGGTCGCGGTCTTTCCGGTCATGTGGCGCAATTCGTCGAGCGTGCCTTCCGCGATCAGACGCCCGTTGGCGATGACGCCGATGCGGTCGGCCATGCGCTCGGCGACTTCGAGGATATGCGTGGTCATGATGACGGTGCCGCCGGCGGCGACACGCTCGCGCAGCACGTTCTTGACCACGCGCGCCGAACCGGCATCGAGGCCGGTGAGCGGCTCGTCGAGAATGATCAGCTTGGGGTCGTGCACCAATGCGCCGGCGAGCGCCACTTTCTGCCGCATGCCGCGGGAAAATCCCTCGCAACGTTCGTGCGCGTGCGGCTCGAGGCCGAGCCAGCCGATCAAATCGCGCGCGCGCGCCTCGGCCTGCTTGGTGTCGATGCGCCAGAGGCCGGCGACGAATTCGAGATATTCGAACGGCGTGAGTTTGTCGTAGATCATCGGCTCGTCGGACAGCCAGGCGGTGATCTGTTTGGCCGGCACGGGATCGGCGAGCGCGTCGATGCCATCAATTGCAATCGAGCCAGCATCGGGGCGCAGCAAGCCGACCACCATGCGCAACGTCGTGGTCTTGCCAGCGCCGTTGGGGCCGACCAGCGCGTAGAATTCGCCGCCGTAGATGGTGAGGTCGAGCGCGTCGACTGCGGGCCGGTCGAAGCGCTTGCTTAAGCGCCGAACCGCGAGCGCGATGGGGCGTTGGGCGGGCGCCGGAGAATGCATGACCGCTCTCTACAAGAGAGTGGTTTCGGCGGCGTAAATCGCGGATAGCGGCGTTGACGTGGTTAAGCGCGCGTAAACCACGTTCTCACGCGGCGGGCGCCGCTTCGCCCCAAGCACCCAACGTGTGTGCCTTCTCGAAGGCCACATCCATGGGCTTTTGTTCCGGCGCGGCGTTCGGATCGCAGGCCTTCGGCGCAACCGCCTGCAGGCCGGCTCTCGCGTCGGGATCTTTCAGCATTTCGGCGAAGCGCGCCTCGTCGCGCCAAACCCACTTGCCGCGCTGCAGCCGCGCATAGGCCTGGCCCTTGTCGTAGTCGGCAAAGTTGATCGCCGAAATCCAGCGCGCGCATCGCTTGAGGAAGTCGACATTGTGCTCCGGCGCCAGGTCTTCGTTGGCATAGACCTCCTCGGGCTTTTGCGCGCCGATGTTGATTTTGCGGAACCGCTCGATGTCGAGCATGCACTTGATGTCGAGGACGGTCATTTCACCGTTCCAACCGAACGCCACCGTGCGCGGCGGGCGACCTTCGGCGACGCTGTTGTCGAGAAACTCGTAGTGGACCTCTTTTCCGGCACTCAACGCCCAGGTGAAAAACAGTTCAGGCATGCCGGTATAGGCTTCGACATTGTGCGCCAGAAGATCGTCGACGGCCTTATAACGGCCGACCTTCAGCCCGCGAGTTCAAGCGCGCTCCACGGTCGCCTCCGGCGGCGTGATCATGAAAAACATGTAGACGAGATTGCCGAAGCGCGTGAGCAGTCTGGTCGAGCCTTTGCCTTCCAGTTCGGGCTCGAAACTGTCGAAGCGGAAGCGGTCGATCAGCAGATGCGGCATTTCTCCGCGGGCGGATCGCGCCGCCATGCGGCGGTCGAGCTTTTTGTCGACGATTTCGACCTCGTGCCCCGACAGCGTACCGGCGTATTTGTAAGCGAAGCCGAGCGAGCCGTAGTCGAGGAGAAACTTTCGCCAGATGTCGGGGCTGATCAGCGCAAACTGGTCCCACGGGAAATGGAGCTTGCCTGCCAGGATTTTCTGCAGCGGACGCATCGTGCTCTTGCCGGACGCCGACGCGCCTTTCACGTTCATGACGACCGGCCGCTCCTGCCACGGCAAAGCCCGATAGCCTTCGCACGCGATCGCCTCTTCGACCAAAGGAGCGATGGCGTCGCCGATGACTTCGCTGCCGTAGTCGTTACAGACCAAGGTCATGGCGAACTCGGTGAGCAACGCGTGGTCGCCGACCAGCCGGCCGCGCCGGCTCATGACCCCGGTCGCGATCCTCCCGAGCGCATCAAAGCAAGCTTGTTCCAACCGGCTGACGGCTACCGCGGATCGTTTGCGCCATTCGGCGACGATCCGGCGGTCGCGCTCCATGGCGGTCTCCATCGGCGGAGCCGGCGGTTTTTTCGGCCCGCCGATGCCTAATAGCCGGCGCCAGCCGCTCGCTTGCTCCGGTCCGGTGGCCGGCTTCGGCTCCGCCAAGACGTTGGCGAGCTCCCGCTCGATCAGGGCAGAGGCGTCGCTCTTGAGCTGTTCGAAGACACGCACGACCTCGGCACGATGCGGCGCGATATAGCGGTCGAGAATGGTAGCCGCGATCTCGCGGAAATTCCGACCCAAGTCCTCGTAGTCGCGGCCGTCGGGGACGGATACGCCTGTAGTTACGTGGATAAGCAATTCGTGGACGATGAGGCGCTCGGGGCGGAATGCGACCAACTCGTGCGCCGGCAGGCCGCAGTATTCGCTGAGCTCAAACGCCTTCGCGATACTTGTGTGGACGTTCTCGTTGCGGAAGACGGTTGCGAGTGGCAGATACTCGCGCGGCAGCTCGGAGTCCAAGCCAGGATTCCAAGCGCCGTAGTCCATGGCAAGCGATCGCGTATCCATATCTCACCCGCCTGTGCTCAAGCGAATGCGAAGGCTAGACCTTTGGCACCATCTTGAACATCTCTTCGCCGTACATCGTGCGTCCGTCGGCCAGCAGTGGCTGCACGGCGGCGACGAAGGCGGCGTGCTCCTTGGGCGTCAGCTCGACGATCTCGCAGCCGGCGTCCTCGATGATCTTGCGCGATTGGTCGTGTTCCTCTTCCGCGACTTTGCGTTGGAAAGCGACCGCTTCGGTCACCGCCTGCTGCATAGCGCGCTTCAAGTTGTCCGGCCAGGCATCAAACGAGTCACGGTGCAGGAAAACCGGGCGCGAAATATAGAAGTGATAAGTGAGCGTGTGGAACTTGTGGAACTTGTGCACGCCGTAGGTGACGGTGTTGGCAAGCGGATTTTCCTGTGCGTCCAAAGTCCCCGCCTTGATCATGGCGATGGCTTCGGTCAGATCCATGCGCATCGCGATAGCGCCGAGCAGTTCGAACGTGCGCCGCTGGATCTCGCTCGGCAGTACGCGGATTTTCATGCCCTTGAGATCAGCCGGCAAATGCACTGGGCGCAGCCGGTTGGAGATGTGGCGGAAGCCGTTCTCGAACCAGCCGAGAATGCGGTAGCCGATGCGTTCCTCGGTCTTGCGCACCAGATAACGCCCAAGCTCGCCATCCATCGCCGCGCGCGCCTGCGCGTTGCTGGCGAACAGGAACGGCAGATCGACAAAGCCCAGTTCCGGCACGCGGTCGGTGAGATAGCTCGACGACTGGTAGCCGAGCGTCATCTTGCCGTTCTCAACCAGCGTAAGAATGTCTTCGGCCTTGTAGCCATGGTCCATGATGTTCCAGACATAGTCGATGGCCACGCGGTCGCCGAACTGGCCCTGCAATCTGTCGCCGATGAATTTCAACGCCTTGCTGAAGCCGGTGGTGGGCGGGCCGTAGCCGCCCATGCGAATCGGGATGGGAGCCGTCATTTTCACGTCCTGAAAGCGGGGAAAAGCGCGGAAAACGCGCGGAGCATAGCCTTACAGCTTGTGCGGTGAAATGCCCGTCTGGATGCAGTATAGTGCCAACAACAGTCAGGGAGAAAATGACATGAACAAGCCGACCAAAATGGTCGATATGAAACCCGCCGAAGTATCGCCGGAGGAATGGCAGGCGCGCATCGATCTCGCCGCCGTCTATCGGCTGCTCGCCGATTACGGCTGGGACGACGTGATCTACAACCACTCCTCCATGCGCGTGCCGGGCGAGCCGCGCATGTTTTTGATGAAGAAACACGAGCTGCTCTACACCGAGGTGACTGCGTCCAATCTGGTGAAGGTCAACATGGACCAGGACCTCGACGAAAAGTCCGGCGTCAACCGGCCGGGCTTCACGCTGCACGGCGGCGTACTGAGCGCGCGGGAGGACGTGAACTGCGCGGTGCATGTGCACACCGAAAACGGCGTGGCGCTGTCGGGCCTCAAGCACGGCTTGCGCATGGTGTCGCAGCAGGCGCTGCGTTTCTACAAGCGCGTCGGCTATCACAAGTATGAAGGCATCACCGAGGATTTCGACGAGCGCGCGCGCATCAACCATGCGTTGGGACAGAACCGCGCCTTGATTCTGCAGCATCATGGCCTGCTCACCGTCGGCAAGACCGCACGCGAGGCCTTCGTGTTGATGAAATATCTGCTCACCGCCTGCGAGATCCAATTGAAGATGGAAGCGACCGGCGGGGAGCTCATCGAAATTCCGCCGGAGGTCTGCGCCAAGGTCGCCGAGCAATTCCAGCACCACGACTCGGGCCGCGGCAGCGCCGACTGGCCGGCTTATTTGCGTCTGCTCGACAACATCGACCCAAGTTATCGAAACTAGTAGCGGTATCGGGGTAGCGTAGTCGTTGCCAGCGCGAATGGCTTATGCAATGACGCTTGCACTTTAACGCCATCAGCTTGGCCGAGGCGCGAACTCTCTCGCAAATCCTGTTCGGCAAGCCGAAATGACCGAGATTGTAACATGACGAATATCTTCAAGCCGCTGCTCGCGGGCGCAATCCTGATCGCCGCCGTCGCGTCGGCGAATGCGCAGCAATATCCGAATAGACCCATCCACGTGATCAGCCCGTATCCGGCCGGCAGCGCCTCGGACACGGTCACGCGCGTGGTGATGGATCAGGTATCGCAACTGATCGGCCAACCGGTGGTCATCGACTTGAAGCCCGGCGCCGGCGGAGCGGTCGGATTCGGCACCGTGGCGCGGTCCGACCCGGACGGCTACACGCTGGCGACCAGCTCATCGTCGATGGCGACCGAAAGCGTGCTGCACAGCAAGCTGCCGTACGATCCCAACAAAGATTTCGTCAGTGTGGTCCTGCTTGGCACCTCGCCGAACATTCTGGTCGCGTCGGTCAAGAGCGGTTTTAAGACGGTGGCCGATCTCGTCAACGCCGCCAAGGCCAAGCCCGGCACGCTGACGTTTGCGTCCGCGGGCATCGGCTCCTCCTCGCACATGGCGGCCGAGCGGTTCCGTCTCGCCGCCAACATCGACGTCCGCCACGTACCGTTCAAGGAAGGCGGGTTGGTGCAGGTGATGAATGGCAATATCGATTTCTATTTCATCCCGTTGGCGGCGGCGGCCACCGCGCTGCATAGCGACAAGCTCACCATCCTGGCGGTGAGCGCGCCCAAGCGCGTGCCGCTGTTGCCGAACGTGCCCTCGGTCGTCGAAGCCGGCTATCCGGGCGCCGTGTTTCGCTTCTGGAACGGCATCTCGGCGCCGGCCAAGACCCCACCCGCCGTCGTGCAGATATTCCACGACGTGACCAACCAAGCGCTGAAGATGCCCTCGGTGCAGGAGAAACTCGCCAAGCTCGGCGTCGAGCCGGCGCAGGTCAGCTCCGCGGAATTCGCGAAATTCTTCAAAGAAGATTTCGACGCGACGGTCGAACTCGCCAAGAAAGCCAACATCAAAGCGGTCGACTAAATCGGGGCTATGTCGCCGGGTCGGCCCTTGACCGGCCCGGCGTTTTTTGTGCGCCGTTTGCACCAAGCATCAACGTTGAGAATCCCATCATGACCATCACACCGCCCCGCATCGGTCCGCAGCCATGGGAGGTCGTGCGCACCAAGCTCGACCAATCGCTGCCGTTCGCCAATATGCGCGACACGCCTTATTACCGCGACGCGGTGTGGGAGCAGTTCTCCAAGGCCGAATACGAGCGTCGCTACCGCGCGCTGCGCAACAAGATGGGCGAGCACAAGCTCGACGCGGTGATCGTCCCCGGCGGGCCGAGTCACTGGAGCTTCGGCGGCGGCATGTTGTGGCTGACCGGCCATTGGGAATGGCACGCGCTGTCGAGCTACGTGCTGGTGCCGCTCGAAGGCGACCCCACGTTGATTTACTCGATGGGCGGCACGCATGCCGAAGCCGTGCGCCGGCTGGTGGAGGTCGCGGTAAAGGACGTTCGCCACAGCCGCAACGGCCGCTATGCCGACATCATGGTCGAGCGCCTGCGTGAACTGAAACTCGATCGCGGCCGTATCGGCCTCATGGAGATCGACCCGCGGCACTCGGACTATCTGCCGGTGAACCAGTACAACGTACTGCGCGAAAATATGCCGGACGCGGAACTGGTCTTCACCAAGGGTTTTCTGCACGAGTTGCTGTCGGTCCACAGCGCCGAGGAACTCGACTGCGTCCGCAAGGCGGGCGTGCTGTGCCAGAAAGCCATGGAGGCGATGGTCGCGCGCGCGCGTCCCGGCGTGAAAGAGTACGAGCTGCGCGCGGCGGCGGGCGCGGCCATCATGGATGGCGGCGGCGATATCGACTTTCTGATCATCGGCTCGACGCCGATGGCGAACCCGTCGATGATTTTCGGCAACCCGCGCCCTTCGGGCCGCGTGCTGCAAAAGGGCGACATCATCAATATGGAGCTCGCCGCCGGCTATCGCGGCTACACGGCGCAGATCGGCTCACCCATCTGCGTTGGCGATCCCACCGACATGGTGAAAAACTTCTGGAACGACATCACGCTGCCCGGCTATCGGCGCATCGTCGCCGAGATCACGCCGGGCAAGCCGGTCGAAGCCATGCGCACCGCGAGCAAATTCTTCCGCGACAAAGGCTACCAATCGCGGCCGACGCAGACGCACGGCATCGATCTCGTCACCGACAAGCCGCACGTCGTCGCCGAGCACGTCTCCGCAGAGAAATTCGAGGAAGCGCTCAAGCCCGGCATGGTGATCATGGCGGAGCCCAATCCGATCACGCCGGACGGCTTGTTCGGCATTTTCCTCGGCCACACCTACATCGTCACCGACACCGGGCACGAGATCTGCGACGACTTCCCGCTGGAGATCGCGGTGGCGCGGGGGTGACGATTGCCGCTACCCCCGCTCGTCCCCGCGAAAGCGGGGACCCAGTTCTTAAGACGAGCGTTGACTAGAACTGGATGCCCGCTTTCGCGGGCATGAGCGGAAGAGCGATCAGCCCCACTTCCAAAAATCCCGTCCCTCTTCGCGCATGAAGCGGGCGAGCACCATCTTGTGCACCTCGGAGGCGCCGTCGACGAGGCGCGCCGAGCGGCCGTAGCGGTAGATCCATTCCACGACCGTGTCCTTGGAATAGCCGCGCGCTCCTTGCAGCTGGATCGCGACATCGGCCGCGAGATGCAGCGCGTCGGCGACCTGCACCTTGGCCATGGAGACTTCCTTGCGCGCGCGATCGCCCTGTTCGAGCTTCCAGGCCGCATGCATGGTGAGCAGGCGGCCGATCTGAATCTGGTGCGCGACGTCGCCGAGCTTGATCTGCACGCTCTCGCGGTCGGCGAGCTTGATGCCGAAGCCCTCGCGGCGGCCAACATATTCCTGCGCGATCTCCATGCAGCGCTTGGCGAAGCCGAGCCAGCGCATGCAATGAGTGAGCCGCGCCGGGCCGAGGCGGATTTGCGTCGCGCGCAGCCCGTCGCCCTCGTTCATCAGCACGTTTTCCATCGGGACTTCGAGTCCGTCGAATTCGAGTTCGCAATGGCCGCCGTGCTCCTCCGGTCCCATGATCGGAATACGCCGGACGATGCGCCAGCCGGGTTGGTCCTTATGAAACAGGAACGTGGTGAGCCCGCGTCGGATGTCCTCGCCCGTACGCGCGATCAGGATGTAGTGCGCGGCGCCGTCAGCGCCGGTGATGAACCACTTGCGCCCGCGGATGATGTAACGGTCGTTCCGCTTTTCGGCGCGGGTGAGCATCATCGCGGGATCGGAGCCCGAGCCAGGGTGCGGCTCGGTCATGACGAAGGATGAGCGCACCTTGCCGTCGACGATCGGCCTGAGCCACTTGTCCTTCTGCCCCGGCGTGCCGACCTGGGCGAGCAGGTTCATGTTGCCGTCGTCCGGCGCCATGCAATGGATAGCGAGCGGACCGAAGATCGAGCGTGCCGCCTCCTCGTAGATCGCCGGCCAGGCGCCGACCGGCAGACCCATGCCGCCGTATTCCTTGGGCGACTGCGGCGCCCACAGGCCGGCCTTCTTGGCTTTCTCGCGTACCGGGGCCAGCCGCTCATGCGGGATATTCTCGTGCTCGGCGAAATTCTCCGGATCGGCTTCGAGCGGCAGCACCTCCTTTTCGACGAAGGCGCGCACGCGCAGGCGGATGTCCTCGACTTCGGGCGACAGCGTGAAGTCCATTGTTCGTTTCCTTACCCTGAAATCATCACCACCTGGCCGCCGTCGACCACGATGGTCGCGCCGGTGATGTAGCTGCCGGCGTCGGAAGCGAGCAGCAGCAGTGCGCCGTCGAGATCGCCGTCCTTGCCGAAGCGGCCCATCGGAATCGCACGCTTGAGCGCGTCACCCGCTTCGCCGGTGAGATATTTGTCGTTGATCTCGGTGACGAACCAGCCGGGCGCGATGGCATTGACGCGCACGCCCTTGAACGCGAGTTCCACGGCCAACGCCTTGGTGACCTGCACCACGGCGGCCTTGGCAACGGCGTAAGCCGCGACGCCCTTGGAGACGCCAAAGCCGAGCACCGAGGCGATGTTGACGATGGCGCCTTTTTTGTTAGCCGCCAGCATGCGGCGCGCCGCTTCCTGCGCGTTATAGAACACCGCGTCGAGGTCGACGCTCAGCACCTTGCGCCACTCCTCCGTCGTCACCTCGATCGCGCGGCGGGACGATTGCGCGATGCCGGCATTGTTGACCAGGATGGTGACGGTGCCGAAGGCTTTCTCCGCAGCGTCGAAGGCGCGCGTCATAGCGGCGCGGTCGGTGACGTCGGCCTCGATGGCAATCGCTCGGCCGCCGGCCACTTCGATCGCCTGCTTTACGCCGGCGAGGCGCTCGGCGCGCCGCGCCACCAGCGCGACCGCCGCGCCGTTATCGGCCAGCGCCTTGGCGAATTGCGTCCCCAGCCCGCTGGAGGCGCCGGTCACCAGCGCCACGCGGCCTTGCAGGCTGAACATCTCGGCGGCTTTCATACAGGGTCCTTATACACAACCCGCGCCGCCGTGTGGAATAGACGGGTCAAATGCGCCCGCGTAGTTTGCCCAGAGCGGCCTCGCGATTCGGACGGACGGCGTGAAACGGCTTTGGCAGGCGACCATCAATAGCTGGCACGGCCTCGTCGCCGCGACGCGGTCGGAGCAGGCATTCCGCGAGGAGCTGGTGGCGCTGGCGATCGGAGTACCGCTCGCTTTTTTCCTGACCGCGGACGCCGGCAGACGCCTAGCGCTGATCGGCACGCTGGTCTTCATCCTCATTGTCGAATTGCTCAACACCGCGATCGAAAAACTGAGCGACCGCGTCACGCTCGACCACGATCTGGTGGTCAAACGCGTCAAGGACATGGGCTCCGCCGCCATTTTGCTGTCGTTGCTGATCGCGGGCGCGGTGTGGATCTGGATCGCCGCCGAGCGGTTCTGGCCGGCGCCAGGCTGACCTCACCGTCCATAAAGCGCATGCGGCAGCGCCGTCGCAAGCCCCGGGACGGACCACAATACTACCAGCGCGAAAATCTGGATCAGCACGAAGGGAATAATGCCGACATAGATATGCCGCGTGGTGATCTCGGGCGGCGCCACGCCACGCAGGAAGAACAGCGTCGGCCCAAGCGGCGGATGCATGTAGGACGTCTGCAAATTCACCGCCATCATGATGCCGAGCCAGACCGGGTCGACGCCGGGCATCTTCAACAGCGCCGGCGCCACGATCGGCACCACGACGAAGATGATCTCGAAGGCGTCCATTACGAAGCCGAGCAAGAACATCGCCAGCATCACCGCGAGCAGCGCGCCGTTGACGCCGCCCGGCAGATCGGTAAGCGCGCTCTCGACCATGACGTCGCCGCCGAGCGCGCGGAACACCAGGCTGAACATCGTGGCGCCGATCAGGATGAGAAAGATCATGGCGGTGATCTGCGTAGTCTTCTCCACCACCGGCATCATCAGCCCGCGCAAGCCAGCCTTGCGCACGGCGAGCAGAATAGCGCCCATGGCACCGATCGACGCCGCTTCGGTCGGCGTCGCCACGCCGCCGAGGATCGAGCCGAGCACCGCCAGGATCAGCAAGAGCGGCGCGACCAGCACCGCGGCCAGCCGGCGCGCCAGAGCAAGGCCGCGCGGCGCATCCGGATCTGGCGGGAGCGCGGGCGCCGCTTGCGGGCGCAGCAGCGCGACCGCGATCACGTAGATGAGATAGAGCGCGACCAGCGCGAAGCCGGGCAGCAGCGCGCCGGCGAACAGATCGCTGACGGTGACGGACCGCGGCGCGAAGATTCCTTTCGCGAGCTGCGCCGCCTGATATGAATTGCCGAGCTGGTCGCCGAGCAGCACTAGCACGGTGGCGGGCGGGAATATCTGCGCCAGCGTCGCGGTGGCGGCGACGGTGCCGGCGGCAAGCCGCGGGTCGTAGCCGAAGCGCAGCATCGCCGGCAGCGCGATCAGACCCATGGTCACGGTGGTGGCGCCGACGACGCCCTTCGCCGCGGCGAGCAGCGTGCCGACCACGATCACGGAAATGCCGAGCCCGCCACGCAGCGTGCCGAACAGCCGGCCCATGGTCTCGAGCAATTCCTCGGCGACGCGCGAGCGCTCAAGCATGACGCCCATGAAAATGAACATGGGGATCGCCAGCAGCGTTTCGTTGGTCATCACGCCGAAGATGCGCTGCGGCAGCGCGCCGAGAATGCCGAGACCCATGACCCCGAACAGGTGTCCGAGCACGGCGAAGGCCAGCGAAACGCCGGCGAGCGTCAACGCCACCGGATAGCCCATCATCAACGCGGCGATCACCGCGGCGACCATGACGATGGCGAGAGTTTCGGCGAGCGGCATCAACCCCGGCCCCGCAAACTCTTCTCCCCTCCCCCACAAGGGGGGAGGGAGAAAATGCTGCACGCTTCGCACTTCATCTGTTGCGCCTGTTTCCGAGAAGCGCCAGCGCGCGGATCGCCTGAGCGACTCCTTGCAGCGCCATCATCACGGCAAACAAGGGGATGAGCGTCTTAAGCACGAACACCAGCGGCAGGCCGCTCGTCTCCTGCGAGCGCTCGAGGATCGCCCACGAGCGTGCCGCATAGGGCACGCTCAGCCAGATCAGCACGGCGGCAAATGGCAGCAGCAAAAGCAACGACCCAATGAGGTCGATGGTGGCTTTCGTGCGATGCGAAGCCTCGGCATAGAACACATCGACCCGCACATGACCGCCGGCGCGAAGCGTCCAGGCCGCCGCAAGCATGAATAGCGTAGCATGCGCATAAATCACCGTTTCGGTGAGCCAGATCGAGCCCAGCGCGAACACATAGCGCGCCACCACCAGGGCGAATTCCAGCAGCACGACGGCCAGCGCGAGCCAGGCCACCGCCCGCCCCACCGCCGTATTCAGGCGGTCGATGCGGTCGGCGAGTTCGGTCAAGGGAGTAAAAGTCATGGCGCGGATGATGGCATAACGGTGGGTCTTTTGCTTATAGTACGGCAATGTCCGAACACGGCCACCACCACGACCACGACCGTTCCGAACTCACGGAAACCCAATTGCGCGTGCGCGCGCTGGAAACAGTGCTCACCGAAAAGGGCTATGTCGATCCGGCCGCGCTCGATCTGCTGATCGAGACCTACGAGAAGAAGGTCGGGCCACGCAACGGCGCCCAAGTGGTGGCCAAGGCCTGGGCCGATCCGGCCTACCGCGTTCGGCTGTTCAAGGACGCGACGTCCGCTATCGCCGAACTCGGCTATGCCGGCCGCCAGGGCGAGCACATCGTCGCTTTGGAGAACATGCCGACGCGGCACAACATGGTCGTCTGCACGCTGTGCTCCTGCTATCCGTGGCCGGTGCTCGGCTTGCCGCCGGTCTGGTACAAATCGGCGCCCTACCGCTCACGTGCGGTTTCCGATCCGCGCGGCATGCTCAAGGATTTCGGCGTGAGCCTGCCGGCGGACACCGAAATCCGCATCTGGGATTCGACCTCCGAGATCCGCTATCTGGTGATCCCGATGCGGCCCGCCGGTACCGAGGGCTGGAGCGAGGACAGGCTCGCCGAGTTGGTGACGCGCAATTCCATGATCGGCACCGGGCTGCCGAAGCAACCGGGAGGCGCGACATGATTTTTCTTTTGTCATTCCGGACGCCGAGCGCAGCGAGGCGATCCAGAATCCAGATACAAATACAGAGTACGCTTCTGGATTCCGGGTTCGCGCCGTCGGCGCGCCCCGGAATGACGGGGGATGCATGAACGGCGCACAGGACATGGGCGGCGTGCACGGCTACGGCCCCGTGCAACCCGAGCCGAACGAGCCCGTATTTCACGCCGACTGGGAGAAGCGCGCCTTCGCGCTGACGCTCGCCATGGCCATGCCGGGCCAGTGGAACATCGACATGTCGCGCTTTGCGCGCGAGAACCGCGATCCGGCCGAATATCTGTCGATGAGCTACTATCAGATCTGGTTCGCGGCGCTGGAGACGATGCTGAAGGAGCGCGACCTGGTCAGTGATGACGAGATCGTCGTCGGCCACTCGCTGCATCCGGCCAAGCCGGTTAAGCGCGTACTGTCGCCCGGCGACGTGCTCAAGGTGCTGCATCGCGGCGGGCCGACCGAGCGCGAGACCAATACGCAAGCCGCGTTCAAGCCGGGCGACCGCGTACGCGCGAAAAACATCAATCCGCCCACCCACACTAGGTTGCCGCGTTATGTGCGCGGACATGTCGGCTTGGTCGAGCGAGTCATCGGCTTCCATGTTTTCCCAGACAGCAACGCGCAAGGCGCCGGCGAACATCCGCAGTGGCTCTACACCGTGCGGTTCAACGGCCGCGAGTTGTGGGGCGAGGACGGCGATCCGACGCTTAAAGTCTCGGTCGACGCCTGGGAGCCGTATCTGGAGCCGGCATGATCGACCAGGCAGCCGCACGCCGCGCCACGCAGGAAGTGCCAAACATCCCGCGCGATGCCGATGGGCCGGTGTTCCGCGAGCCGTGGGAGGCGCAGGCCTTCGCCATGACGCTGGCGCTGCATGAGCGCGGCGTATTTACGTGGCCGGAATGGGCGGCGGCGCTCGCCGCCGAGATCAAACGCGCGCAAGCGGCCGGCGATCCCGACACCGGCGAGACTTATTATTCGCATTGGCTGGCGGCGCTGGAGAGACTGGTGGCAGAAAAAGGCGTGACGACCGAGGCGACGCTACATCGCTATCGTGACGCCTGGGACCACGCCTGCGACCGAACTCCGCATGGGCAGCCGATTGAGCTAAGGGAAGCGGATTTCCGCTAAACCCCCACCATCCGCTCGCTCACCATGTAGCCGGTGAGCAGCGCGACGCCGAAGACGATGATCAGCAGCGCGGCTGCGGTCTCCACGCCGCGCAGGAACAGCATGCCGGCGCCCGGCTTGCCCTTGGCCAGCCGCCCGGCAAAGCCGCGCGCGCCGACGGCGATGGTAGCAACGACCGCGACCGTGATCGCGGTGCCGAGCCCCATCACGAAGGTCGAGGCGACACCGATCCAGAACAACCCCTGCGCCAGCGCGAAGACCAGCACGATGATGGCGCCCGAGCAGGGCCGCAAGCCGACCGCGACGATCGCCGACAGGCCGCGCCGCAGCCAGTGGGGACCTTTCAATTCGCTCGGTTCCGGCGCGTGGGCATGGCCCCAGGCGTGCGCCTCATCTTCATGGTCGTGATCGTGCGCATGATCGTGGCCGTGCGAATGACCGTGGTCATGGCCGCGCTCGTGATGATGATGATCATGCGTATGTTCGTGATGATCATGCGCGCGCGGGCGCAACAGATGCCAAAAGGCGCGGCCCTTCACCCATAACAGTCTTAGGCCGATCAAAATAATCAGCGCGTAGCTGACCATCTCGATCGCGCGAACCGCGTTGCCCATCACATGGGCGGTGGCGCCAAGGAGCACCGCGGCGATGCCGACAATGGCGATCGCCGTGAAGGATTGCAGCACAGCGGAAGCAAACGACAGCGCGATGCCGCGCCGCCAGGTTTCGTCATTGGCGACCAGATAGGACGAGATCACCGCCTTGCCGTGACCAGGGCCCGCGGCGTGGAAAACGCCATATGCGAACGAAATGCCCATCAGGCCCCAGGCCGCCGTGCCGTCCGCCTTGGCGGCGCGGATCGCTCCCGACAGCATGCGGTAGAATTCAGCCTGTTTGGCAAACATCCAGCCGGTGAAGTCGCTGATGGGGCCAAAACCGCCAAACGGGGATGGCGCGGAGCCTCGAGTCATGCCGAAGGGTTGCGCCAACGCGGCGTCGGCCGCTCCTAGGACGAGCAGCAGGCAGGCGATGAGAAGCACACATCGCAGCAAGGTCGGGCGGCGGCCGGACGTCATGTCAACAATTCTCCGTGCACGTAGCCGCCCCGCGAATTAGCTCGATATTCTTATTACGGACAGTGAACCAGAATTTTGTTTGCGAACATGGCGCCCCAGGCCATCGTCGTGTTCGTCTGGTCGGCCGGGATCATGCTCAACGCCTTGCCTTCCGCAAAGGTCATCTCGCGCGGCATGACGACGTCGGCCTTGCAGTGCGGCGCGCCGATCAGATGCACCGGCTCCTTCTTGGCCCATTCGAAGTCGACGAAGATGGTCGGGTCGTAGACCTCGACCTTGAGCTCCTTCGCCTTCACCGGCGTCTTGAACGGCAGCGTGAAATTCAGCGTGAGGATGGAATCGTTGAAGTCGAGCCAGTAGTCCGGCAGCGGGTCGGAGAGCGGCGTCTTCTTGCCGTCGGCGGTGGCATAGGTGAAATAGTCGTATTCCTTCAGCGACTCGACATTGACCTTGGCGAGCGGGGCCAATTCCTCGCGCGTGAACTTGCCCTTTTCCTTGGCGTCCAGCCCCTGCGTGGCGAAGGCCGAGAACATGTCGTCGAACGCCCAGTGGTGACGCACGCCGGTGATGCTGCCGTCCGGCGCATAGATCAGTTCGGTGCGCATGGTCACCCAGACATGCGGATGCGCGCGCGCTGGCGCGGCAACAGCAAGGCTTGCCAGCGCCAGCAGCAGAATTCGGAGGAATGCAGTCATGCGGCACACAATATCATGGAGTGCGGCGGAATGGGGGCATCCCACGCCAATTGGGTCGTATCGCTGCGCCAATGCCTTATTCGACATCCATGACAGTAAGGATTTATTGAATTATGACTTAACGGCAAATCGAAGGGCGGCTGGTTGCCAGGAGTAGAAACGGCGATGCAATGCCTGCAAAAAACCAGGCAATACGCGGCGGTCGGCGCGTCTTTCGTTGCCGGCTTTTGGCTTTACCTGCTGCAGGGGCCAGCCGCCGCTCACATCATTCAAGGCGCGCAGGGCGGTTTCGGCAGCGGCTTTGAGCATCCGTTGACCGGGCCCGATCATTTCCTGGCCATGTTCGCGGTCGGGCTATGGGGTGCCCAGATGGGTGGGCGACAAGTCTGGACTCTGCCGGTCACCTTCCCGCTGATCATGGTCGTCGGCGGAATTATCGGGATGCTCGGCGTGCCGTTGCCGGCCATCGAAATCGGCATCGCGCTCTCCATTCTCGCGCTTGGTCTGGCGATTGCGCTCGCTTGGCGCCCGGCAGAATGGATCGCGCTGATCCTGATCGCTTATTTCGCGCTCTGTCACGGCTACGCGCACGGCGCCGAATTGCCACTCTCGGCGGATCCCGCCGATTACGCCATTGGTTTTGTGCTGGCGACCGGCATGATCCATCTGTTCGGCATCGGTGTCGGGCTCGGACTCAACAAGCCGGTCGGCGGCCGTCTTGCGCGCGCGCTCGGCGCGCTGATCGGCGTTGGTGGAATCTATTTCCTTGTCCCCGCACTCCTTGCCGCCTGACGCGCGCGCCCGCGTCTTCGCCACGGCGCAAAAGTGGAGCGGCCCGGCCTTGATCGCGCTCGGACTGCTGGGCATTGCTGCCATCGCGCTGCTGGCGAGAGAAAGCCCGTTCGCCCGATGGATTTTGAGCGACGTATTCGCACCCGAGCGGCTGCTGGCACAGATCGGCCTCGGCGCCGCCTGCGGTCTTGTCAGCACGCGCATGTCCGGCGCAGTGTTCCTGCTGTTCGGCCTCGGCATCGTCGCCGGCTCTGTGGGGCAGGATTGGCTGCTTTGGGTCCTCTACAACGTGCCGGAGGGTCCGACACACCTTTTCCTGACCGGTCCGATCGCATATCTTGCGATCGGCCTCGCACTCGTGCCCGGCGCGCGGCTGTTGCCATGGCTGCTGCCAGTGGCCGCGGTCGTCGCGGGCGCCATGCTGTCACTTGCGATCATGCTGACCGATCCCAGCCTGCACGACCCGGCTTTCACATGGACGCCCGTGCTGGCCGCATTCTGGATCGTTGCCGCAGTATCGCTGACGCTGCAGGCATTCCGGCGTGGCTGGTTTCCGATCTTCGGGCGCATTCTCGGCAGCTGGCTGGTGGCCATTGGCCTGCTTTATGGCGGCGCATCGCTGATGCCGAGAATCAAGCCGTCACCGCCGCCGACCAACACGATGCAGGAGTTGACGCGCGGGGCCGAAATGAACCGGACGATTCCTGCCCTGCCTGTGCCGCAGCAGCCCGGGTTTCTTCCGGGCGGCATAGAACGCCCTCCACAGCCTTAGCGGAGGGTTCATGCGGCCGCGGCGGCGCCGTCGGCGCGCAGATCGTGGCTGCCTTCCAAACTGCCGCCGTCTATTTGAAGCTGATCCCGGCCGCCTTGATCAGCTTGCCGTTGTTGGCAAGCTCGCTGGCGACGAATTTATCCATTTCGGCGGTCGTCATCGGCATTGGATCGACCGCGAGTTTCTTCATCTTCGCCTTCATCCTCGGCGTCGCCAGCACCTTCATACCGACGGCGTGGAATTTCTCGACGATGTCGCGCGGCGTCTTGGCCGGCATGAACACCGCGTACCAGACGGTCGTCTCGGCGTTGACGAAGCCGAGGTCGCCTGGCGTCGGCACGTTCGGCAGGTCGGAGGCGCGCGTCGCCGTCGACACCATCAGCGGCACGACGCGGCCGTCGCGGATCAACGGCAGCGCGGTCGAGATCGGCGTGAACAGGAAGTCGATGCGCCCGCCAAGCAGGTCGGTCAGCGCCTCGGCGCCGCCTTTGTACGGCACATGCGTCGTCTGGATGCCGGCGGCGAGGCTCAAGCGCGCGGCGCTGATATGTGTCGCGGTGCCGACGCCGGCCGAGCCGTAGTTGATGGTGCCGGGCTTCGCCTTAGCCGCTGCGACCAGATCTTGCGCCGTCTTCCAGCTCTTCGATGGCACGACGAGCAGGACATTGGCGTTCTGGCCGATCATCAGCACGCCGGAGAGATCCTTGGCCACGTCATAGGGGAAGTTCGGCACGATCCACGGCGCAATGGTCTGTGCCGACGAATTGGCCAGGATGGTGTAGCCGTCCGGCTTGGCGCGCACGACCTCGCCGATGCCGATCGTGCCGCCGGCGCCGCCTTTGTTCTCGACAGTAATCGTCTGGCCAAGCTCTTTTGACATCGCGTCGAAAACCGTGCGCGGCACGATATCGGTGGCGCTACCGGCGCCGAACGGGATGTAGGCGCGGATCGGCTGTGCCGGCCAGCTTTCGGCCAAGGCGGCGGACGACAACGCAAAGCTAAGCGCGACCAGCGCGATATGGCAGACATGTTTCATGACTTCCCCTCTCCCAAACCGGCGGCAGATTATCGCCGCATGGTCCCGCACGTCCATGCATTCTATATGCCAGCCGCGCCGCCGTCGGCACGCCGATCGTGGCCGCCTTCCAGCGTGCCGTCGGGATACAGGATGACGGCGCCGGCATGGCCCATGGTGTCGGAGTAGGCCTCGTCCAGCACCGCGACTTCGTGGCCGGCCGCCATCAGCCGGTCGACCAGATTGCCGTCGAAGCGGGATTCCATGCGCAGATTGGTGTGCGTGGAGCCCCAGGTGCGGCCAAGCAGCCAGCGCGGCGCGTCGAGCGCCCTGTCGAGAGGCTGGCGGAACATGACATGGCGGGTGAATAGGGCGGCTTGCGTCTGCGGCTGGCCGTCGCCACCCATGGCGCCATAGGCGATGATACGGCCGTCCTTGAGCGCGGCAAGCGCCGGATTGAGCGTGTGGAACGGGCGGCGGCCAGGGGCCAAAGCGTTGAGCGCCTTGGGATTGAGCGAGAAGCTCGCGCCGCGGTTCTGCATGAGGATGCCGGTGGCAGGCAGCACGCAGCCGGAGCCGAACTCCCAATAGAGCGACTGGATGTAGGAAACGACGATGCCGGACGAATCCGCCGCGCCCATCCAGATGGTGTCGCCTTCGCCGTGCGGCGCCGGCCAGCGCGCGGCCTTTTTGGCATCGATTTTATCGACTTCGACGTCGAGAAATGCCGGCGACAGAAATTGGCTGAGATCGGCGGTGATCTTGTCGGGATCGGTAACGACGCGGTCGCGCACGCGGAAGGCGCGCTTGGTCGCTTCGACCAGGCCATGGATGTGCTCGAAGCTTTCAGCTTGGCTGACGCGCAGGCGGTCGAATAAAGCGAGAATGATGAGCGAGGCCAGCCCTTGCGTGGGCGGCGGCGAATTATAAAGCGTGCCGGCCTGGATGCGGACGCTGAGCGGCTCGGCGACGACGGCTTCGAATTTTTCCAGATCGGTGCGCGTCACCGGGCTGCCGATGCGCTCCAGATCGGCGGCGATCTCGCGGCCAACATCGCCGCGATAGAAATCGTCGAGGCCGGTTTGGCTGAGTTGGTCGAGTGTGTCGGCGAATTTGCTTTGCTTGAGCCGCGCGCCAGCCTCCGGCGGTTTGCCGTCAATAAGAAAAGCTTGAAGGAAGCCCGGCGCGGTTTCGAGCTCGGCGTATTTCTCGACCGTCAGGCGCGCCTGACTGCGCGTCACCGCGTAGCCCTCGCGCGCGTGCTTGATCGCGCCTGCCAACAGCACATCGAGCGGCAGCTTGCCGCCTTGCGCTTTCGCCGCCTCACCCGCCAACTTCCATGCGGCAATCGCGCCCGGTACGGTGAGCGCGGCGAGCGGACCGCGCGCCGGGATTTCGTCGTAGCCGGCGTCGCGATAAAGCCGCGGCGTCGCCTTGCTACCGGCGCGCCCCGCTCCCATCAACGCTCGCACACGCCCCGATGGCTCGCGGATCAACCAGAAGCCGTCGCCGCCGATGTGGTTCATGTGCGGACAGACCGCGGCAATCGAGGCGGCCATCGCCAGCATGGCCTCGATGGCATTGCCGCCTTCGGCGAGGATGGCGCGACCGTCCTCGACCGCGGCGGCATGCGGGGCGGCGACGACGCCGCGGCGGTGGCCGGCGGTGTGCAGGTTCATGCTGGCACAGCGTCGGTAAGCCCACGCTTCTTCAACAGCGCGTCGACCGAAGGCAAGCGGCCGCGGAAGGCTTTGTAGGCCTCCGCCGGATCGCGCAGATTGCCGGCGCCGTAAATAAACTCGCGCAGGCGCTTCGCGGTTTCGGGATCGAAGGCGTTGCCGGTCTCCTCGAAGGCTTCGAAGGCGTCCGCGTCGAGCACTTCCGACCACATGTAGGAGTAATAGCCCGCCGCGTAGCCGCCGCCGGAGAACAGATGCTGGAAGTGCGGCAGGCGGTGCCGCATGACGATCTCGGCCGGCATTTGGATACGCGCGAGGTCGTCTTTTTCGAACTTGCTCACGTCGAGCTTGGCAGCATCGGGCAGCGCGTGGATGTCGAGATCGACCATGGCGCAGGCGGTGTATTCGACGGTCGCAAAACCTTGTCCGTAGGTGCGCGTCGCCAGCAAGCGGTCGAGCAGCGCTTTCGGCATCGGCTCGCCGGTGTGCGCGTGGCGCGCATATTTCTGCAAAATATCCGGCACCTCCAGCCAATGCTCGTAGAGCTGCGACGGCAGCTCGACAAAATCGCTCGGCACCGACGTGCCGGCGAGCAGCGGATAGGTCACGTTCGACAACAGGCCATGCAGCGCGTGGCCGAATTCGTGGAACAGCGTACGCGCATCGTCGAAAGACAACAGTGCAGGTTCGCCGGCGGTAGGTTTCGAGAAGTTACAGACATTGAGGATGACCGGATGGATGTCGCCTTGGAGCTTTTCCTGATCGCGCAGCGAGGTCATCCAGGCGCCCGAGTGCTTGGAGCCGCGCGCGAAATAGTCGCCAATGAACAAGCCGACGTGGGCGCCGCTCTTGTCCTTGACCTCCCATGCGCGCGCATCGGGGTGATAAAGCGGCGCGCTGACGGGCGTGAAGCTCAAGCCGAACAGCCGATGGGCCGTCTCGAAGGCGGCCTCGACCATCTTGTCGAGTTGGAAGTACTGCTTGATCTCGGCTTCATCGAGATCGTAACGCGCTTTACGCAGCTTCTCGGCGTAGTAACGCCAATCCCATGGCGCCAGCGCGAAATTGCCGCCCTCCTCCGTGATCATCTTCTGCAACGCGTCGCGTTCGGCCGCAGCCTTGGCGCGGGCGCGGCCCCAAACCTCGTCGAGCAGCTTGCGCGCCGCTTGCGGGGTCTTGGCCATCTGATCGTCGAGGCGGTAGTCGGCGTAAGTCGCAAAGCTCAGCAGCTTTGCGCGCTCGGCGCGCAAGCCCACCATCTCGGCGATCAGCGCGCGGTTGTCGGTCGCGCCGCCGCTTTCGCCGCGCTTGACCCAGGCGTGGAAGATTTTCTCGCGCAGATCGCGGCGCGATGAAAATTGCAAGAAGCTTTCACACGACGAGCGCGCCAACGTGATGGCGTATTTGCCCGCCTCACCACGCTCTTGCGCCGCCGCGCGTGCCGCGGCGCGGGCAAAATCCGGCAGGCTGGCAAGATCGCTTTCCTCGAGCATCAGCGCATACGATTTTTCGTCCGCCAGCACGTTCTGCCCGAACTGGGTGCCGAGACTCGCCAGCCGCTCGTTGATGGCGGCCAGGCGATCCTGCGCCGGCTTGTCGAGCGCGCCGCCGGCCCGCACAAAGCGGGTGTGATAGCGGTAGAGTACGCGGGCCTGCTCGGCATCGAGGCCGAGCTTGTCGCGGCGGCGGTAAAGATCGGCGATGCGGGCATAGAGCGCGCGATCGAGGTACATCGCGTTGCTGTGGCGGGCCAAGAGCGGCGACACGTCGCGCTCGACCGCCTCAATGGCGTCGGACGTGTCGGCGCCGGCCAGCACAACGAACACGTTGCCGACGCGGTCGAGCGCGCGCCCGCTCTTCTCCAGCGCCTCGATGGTGTTCTCGAAGCTGGGCGCAGCCTTGTCGACGGCAATGGCATCGATCTCGGCGCGATGCGCCGCCAGCGCCCGATCGAAGGCCGGACGGAAATGCTCCGGCTTGATCTCAAGCAGCGGCGGCAAGCCGAACGGGCCGGTCCAGTCGGCAAGCAGCGGGTTTTGCGTGCCGGGAGGCGATTGCGGGTGGGTCATGCGGCCTATCTAGAGGCTGGAAACAAAAACGCCAAGCTAAAGCCGGCTAAATCGAAGCTTGATTGGCGGCAATGAATTGGCTGCCAAATGGCGCTGCCGCGCCTTCCGAGGCCAAAGCTAGCCCAGGCCGGCGCGGCAGAATCCTTCCAAATAGTGCTCGCGGTCGGAGTCGAGCTTGAACGGCATTTCGCTTGCGATCCAGGCCAGCGAAATATTCGGCTGCGCGCGCCGCAGTTCCTGCAATGCAGCCGTCGCGACATCGTCCTCACCGACCATGGCTGCGGCCGCCGTGAGCACCCGATAGCCGCCAACGAAGTCGCCGCGTTGACGGATCGCCTCCCGCGACAGACGCATCGCTTCATCGTAGTTGCGTCCGACGAACTGGGCGTAGGCGGCGACGCCATAATAGGTCGCTGAAAACGGATCGCGCGGGCTTAAACGCAGCGCACGGCGCGCAGCCAAATCGCCCTCTTCCCAACGCCCGCAGTAAGCCAGCGTCACGCCGTAATAAGCCTGGGCCAGTGGAGAATTAGGATTAAGCCGCAACGCCAGCTCGAATTCGGCCAGCGAGTCGTCGAAGCGCCGCGCGAATAAATAAACGTAACCCAATGCCTGATGCGCCCAGGGATCTTCGCTGTCGGCCCGGATCGCCGCTAGCGCGGCCCGTTCCGAAATCGGCCCCACCGTCGTCATGTCCGCCCAGCCCATGTGGGTGCTGAAGATGTGGCTGGTGGCGAGCACGCTGAATGCCTGGCCGTAGCTCGGGTCGATGCTGATCGCCTTTTCCAACAGCGCCTGCGCGACCATATTGTCCTGCCGGGTCACGCGCCAATAATGCGACAGAGCGCGCATCACCAGATCCCACGCATCCATACTGTCGGGCGGCTTGCGCCGGGCGCGGAAATTCTCTGCAGCATACAGCTGCGGCTCGATTGCCGCGACGATCGCCTCGGTGATCTCGTCCTGCACCGCGAACACGTCCGCGAGCTCGCGGTCGTAGCGCTCCGCCCAGAGCGTGTTGGCGGTGGTGACGTCGCTAAGTTGCGCCGTGATGCGCACGCGGCCGCCGTCCTTGCGTACGCTGCCCTCGACCATGTAGCCGACGCCAAGCTCCTTGCCGATCTGCTTCATCGGCACGGCGTTGCCCTTGTAGTTGAACGACGAATTGCGCGCGATCACGAAGAACCAACGCAGCTTCGACAGCCCGGTGATGATGTCCTCGCTGATGCCGTCGGAGAAATAGTCCTGCTCCGGCTCGCCGCTCATGTTGACGAACGGAAGCACCGCGATAGCGGGTCGGTCCAGCAGCGGCAAGGCCATGCGCGACTGCTCGAGGGCTTCATCGGGCGGCTCGCCCGCGCGTGCCGGCTCGGCGCCGTCGTGTTGCGCGCGCACGTTGCCGACAAAGCGCAAGCCCTTGCGCGAGATGGTGCGGATCAGTTTCTGGTTCCGCCCACTGTCGCCCACCGCCGTTCGCGCGGCGTTGATGCGGCTGGTCAGGGTCGAATCCGACACGACCCGGCCGCCCCAGACCGAAGCGATGATGTCGTCCTTGCTGACGACGCGGTCGCGATTCTGCACCAGGTAGACCAGCAGGTCGAAGACCTGCGGCTCGACCTGAATTGCCCTTAAACCGCGCTTAAGCTCGCGCCGGGCAACGTCAAGTACGTGATCGTCAAAGAGAAATTGCACTTCGATCGCCCCCGCGGTCTCGGCAACCTGACCCAATAATCAAGGCAATCTCAAGGGCAAATCAAGCTGGCGGCAAAGTCTTCTGTCGACGGCGGTGGCATGGATACCCCCGATTTAGCGAAACCCGCGAGTGAGATCCATTGGAGGACACCATGACGCAAGCACACGGCGCGTATGCGCGAAGCGGCAAACATCATTCGCTTCAAGCCGAAACCGGGAACTTTTTCGGCCGCGTCATAGGCTTTGTCTATGGGCTCTCGGCCTACGCCATTTTCCTGGCCAGCTTCCTTTACGCCGTCGGCTTCGTCGAAGGCCTGGTGGTGCCCAAGACCATCGACACCGGCGCGGTCGTGCCGCTGACCGAGGCGCTCGTGGTCAACCTCCTGCTGCTGTCGTTGTTCGCCGTTCAGCATAGCGTGATGGCGCGCCGGCAGTTCAAGGACTGGTGGACGCAGTACGTGCCGAAATCGGTCGAGCGCAGCACCTATGTGCTGATCTCCAGTCTCGTGCTGGCTCTGCTGTGCTGGCAGTGGCGCCCGATGCCGACCGTGCTGTGGCAGATCCACAACCCGCAAATCGCCATGGCGGTGACCGGGTTGTCGTTCGCCGGCTTCCTGATTTTGCTGACCAGCACGTTCCTGATCAACCACTTCGAGCTGTTCGGCTTGCACCAGGTCGCCAATAATCTCGCCGGCCGCACGATGCCGGCACCGCGTTTTCACACGCCGCTGTTCTACAAGCTCGTGCGGCACCCGCTCTATCTCGGCTTCGTCATCGCATTCTGGTCGGCGCCGACGATGACCGTCGGACACTTGCTGTTCTCGGCGGCGACCACGGCCTACATCTTGATCGGCATCGCTCTCGAAGAGCGCGACCTGATCGCGATGTTCGGCGACGAGTACCGGAACTATCGCGCGCGTGTGTCGATGCTGTTCCCTTGGCGCAAGTCGACATGATGATCGCGACCCCGCGGCGCCGGCGCCCGTCCCGCTCCCTCCCCCGCCGGTGCCGCAGGTCATTCACCAGACATGATCACGCGGCCAAATAGTGCCGCTCAAAGGTTGCAGCGGATCGGTCAATGAACACTCTTCCTACGATCGCGGCAGACTTTCTCGAGGCCGGGTCGGGCCCGGCGGTCATGCTGGTGCACTCGAGCGCGTCGGGCGCCCGTCAGTGGCGCCGGCTGATCGACGACCTGAAGACCGATTTCCATGTCCGCGCCGTGAACCTGTTCGGCTATGGGCGGACGCCGCCGTGGCCAATAAATCGGCCTCAGACCCTCGAGGACCAGGCGCGTCTGGTAGAAACGGCGCTGCCGGCGGGCGATGAGCCGCTCTGTCTTGTCGGCCATTCCTTCGGTGGGGCGGTCGCCATGAAGGTCGCCCTCCGGCTGTCCGGCCGGATAGCCAAGCTGGTACTGCTGGAGACCAACCCGTTCTATCTGCTCAAGCAGGCCGGCCCGGCGAAGGCCTTTGCCGAAGCCATGGCCTTGCGCAATTGCGTCAAAACGTTCGGCGCGCGCAGCGAATGGGGGCCATAGCGGCCGAGCGCTTCGCCGATTATTGGGGCGGCCCGGGATCGTGGCAGGCCATGACGCCGGAGCGGCGCGCCACCTTCACTGCGGCGATGAAGCCGAACTATTCCAAGTGGGACGCGGTGATGGACGAAACGACGCCGCTGGCGCAATGGGCCGGTCTGCTGCCCTACGAGACGCTCGTCGCCAGCGACCCGGACACTGTCCTGCCGGTGCGCGCGCTTACGGCGCTGCTGCGCCGCGCCTGCCCGCACCGGACCTATGCGAATGTCACGGGCGGACACATGGCGCCGCTGACGCGCCCCGACTTGATCAACCCGCTGGTGAAATCGTTCCTGCAATCGCCGCTTGGCGGCGACGCCGGCAGGGCATACGTCGGGACGAGTGCTTTCTGCGCCTAGCAGCGAGCGGCCTCAGCCGCGCAGCGCCCGCAACGCGTTGAAGATGACCGCCACGTCGATCGCCTCCTGCAGCAGCGCCCCCTCGACCGGCGGAAGATAGCCGAGAGCCGCCGCGATCATGGCGAGGAACGAGAGCCCCATGCCGGCGATCACACTCTGCAAGGCGATGAAGCGCGACCGCCGCGCAATCCTAATGGCGGGAAGCACGCGGTCGAGCTGATCGACCAGCAGCACCACGTCAGCCGCCTCCGCCGAGGCCGCCGCTCCTTTGGCGCCCATCGCCAGCCCGATATCGGCGGCGGCCTGCGCCGGCGCGTCGTTGACACCGTCGCCGATCATCATCACCGGGCCGTATTTGCGCTCAGCGAGCACCACCAGGATCTTCTGGTCGGGAGTGAGGTCGGCGCGCACCAGATCGATCGGCAGGCCGGTGGCGACCGCTTCGGCGACCTCGTGGCGGTCGCCGGTCGCCAGCACGATGCGGTCGATGCCGATCGCCCGCAGCTCATGCAGCATCGTTTCGGTGCCGATACGCAGCTCGTCGGACAGCAGCATCAGGCCGGCGAGCTTGCCGTCGACCGCGAGCGCACCAGGCGGCCGGTCGCGCGGCAGCATCGACGAGGCGGCGTCGCCGATGATGCCGGCGACATAATGCAGCCCGCCGACCAGCACCGCGCGGCCGTCGACCCGCCCGGTGATGCCCTCGTCCGGCGTCTCCACCACCTCAGTCGGAATCGCCAGCACCAGACCCTTGCCGCGCGCCTCGGCGACGATGGTCTGGGCGACGATGTGCTTTGAAGCCTGGTCGAGCGAGGCGGCGATGCGCAGCAGTTCGTCGGGCGTGATGCCCTCGACCGCCCGAATGGCAACGATCTTGGCCTGGCCGTGCGTCAGCGCGCCGGTCTTGTCGATGACCAGCGAGCGCACCTGCGCCAGCGTTTCGATCGCCTTGCCGCCTTTTATGAGAATGCCGAGCTTGGCCGCACGCGACAGTCCGGCGACGATCGCCACCGGCACCGCCAGGATAAGCGGACAAGGCGTCGCCACCACCAGCACCGCCACCGCCCGCACGGCGTCGCCGGTCAGCAGCCAGGCCGTGCCGGCCAGCACGACAGTCACCGCCAGAAAGACAATGGCGTAGCGGTCGGCCAGCCGCGACATCGGCGCGCGCGAGCGCTGGGCGGCCTCCACCAGGCGAATGACGCCGGCATAGGTACTCTGGGCAGCCGGCCGCGCGGGCCTTGAGATCGAAGGCGTCGCCGACATTGGTCGAGCCGCTCAGCACGGCGTCGCTGGTCCGCAGCTGCACCGGCAGCAATTCGCCGGTCAGCGCCGACTGGTCGAGCACCGCCACGCCCTCGACCACACTGCCGTCCACCGGCACCACATCGCCCTGCCGCACCAGCAGCCGGTCGCCGGGCACGATGAGATCGAGTGCGACCTCCTCCAGCCGTCCGCCGCGGTGGCGCACGGCCGTGCGCGGCACCCGGGACAGCAGAGAGGTCATCTCGCGCCGGGCCGCCGGCTCGGCGTAGCTCTCCAGGAACTGGCCGCCGGCATACATCAGGGCGACGATGGTGGCAGCCAGGGTCTCCCCGACGACGAGCGCGCCAGTCATCGACAGCGCGGCGACGATGTCGAGCCCGAGATCGCCGCGGCGAAGGCTGGTGACGATCTCCATGAGCAGCGCCAGCAGCACCGGCACGGTGACCGCCGCCCAGATGATGGGCGACCAGGCGCCGAAGCCGGCAAACTGGGCGGCCAAGCCGGCGGCGAGGCCGAGGGCCACCAAGGCGGCGAGGAACTGGCGGGCATTCTTGAGCGCGCTGGCGATCGACATGGCCGATACATCGGCGCTTCCAGCAGCCGCGGCCATGACCAAAATCAAATGCCGACGGATGCTCTATAGACTTGATCTCACACGCGGATTCGTGGACATTGCAGCTGCGCAAAGGAGTGTCCCATGGCCGCTAGCCGCCGCATCGTCTGGCTCAACGTCGTCACCGTGCTCAGCGCCGCGATCCTGATCGGCGCCGAGGTGTTCGGCGCGGCCTTCGCCGGCTCGTGGGCGCTCGCCACGCTGTTCGACCTCGGCAGCATCGGCCAGAGAATCCTCGACGGCGTGTTCGTGCTCTGCGGCGTCGCCATCATGGTGCAATTCATTCGCAACGCGCACCGCATCGAGCCGTTCACCGCACGCGGCTGATCTCGCGCCGCGCCGACGCAGGTCCGCGCTTTGGAAAAAGTTAAGGAAGTTTTGCCTCACGCGAACTAAATCTCTTGCAACGCGCGAGAAAATTATTTATTTCAACACTGCCCAAATTCGCACGTGCCTGTGGCCGTGTGTCGGTCGGTAGGTAGCGGGACAAGAGGCCCGCCAGCCGCCTGGAGAGAGAAGCCAAAAGCTCTCCAAGAAATCTGACCGGCAGCCGGAGGCGAAACCGGCAAACCCTGCTCTCAGCAGGGGACGCGGCTTGAAGCAACGACGATCGGGCTTCCTTGGTCTCTGCCGGTCTCCACCACCGGCGCGGGTCACCGAAGAGGCTTGTTCATCTTTGCCGGCCGTGCGGACGGGGGTCTCCCCTTTCCAATCCAAGGCAGCATGAGCGGCGAGTGAGTGTAATTGCCGGCGCGTCCCCATCGCGCGCAGGCAATGCAGCTCAAAAGCCGCGACATCAGGGGCTTTTTGCAAAGCCCCCTAGCCGTGGGGAATAGCGCCATGACTGAGCGCATCCGCGAGTTTCTACGTAAACGGGCCGACGAAGGGCCCTGCCTCGTCGTCGATCTCGACGTCGTGAAAGACAACTACACCGCCTTCGCCAAGGCGTTGCCTGACACCCGCGTGTTCTACGCGGTGAAGGCCAACCCGGCGCCGGAAGTTCTGGCGTTGCTCGCCAAGCTCGGCTCCTGCTTCGACACCGCCTCGGTCGCCGAGATCGAGATGGTGCTCGCCGCCGGCGCCACGCCCGACCGCATCTCCTACGGCAACACGATCAAGAAGGAGCGCGACGTCGCGCGTGCCTTCGCGCTCGGCGTCCGCCTCTATGCGGTCGACAGCAAGCCCGAGGTGGAGAAGGTCGCCCGCGCGGCGCCTGGCTCCCGGGTGTTCTGCCGCATCCTGTCCGACTGCGTCGGCGCCGAATGGCCGCTGTCGCGCAAGTTCGGCTGCGAGCCGGCCATGGCCGTGGACGTACTCGAGCACGCCCTTAAAGCGGGCCTGGAACCGCATGGGGTGTCGTTCCATGTCGGCTCCCAGCAGCGCAATCAGCATGCCTGGGACCGGGCGCTCGCCTCGGCGGCGGCGGTGTTCAAGGAGTGCGGCGAGCGCGGCATGAACCTGTCGATGGTCAACCTGGGCGGCGGCTTCCCGACCAAATACCTGAAGAACGTGCCGACGGTAAAAACCTACGGCAACGCCATCTTCAAGGCGCTGCGCAAGCATTTCGGCAACCGCATCCCGGAGACCATCATCGAGCCGGGCCGCGGCATGGTCGGCAATGCCGGCACCATCGAAGCCGAGGTCGTCCTCGTCTCCAAGAAGAGCGAGGAGGACGACGTGCGCTGGGTCTATCTCGACATCGGCAAGTTCGGCGGCCTGGCCGAGACCATGGACGAGTCGATCCGCTACCCGATCCGCACCGCGCGCGACGCCGATCCCATGGCGCCCTGCGTGCTGGCCGGCCCGACCTGCGACTCGGCCGACGTGATGTACGAGAAGCAGCCGTATCCGCTGCCGGTAAGCCTGGAGATCGGCGACAAGGTGCTGATCGAAGGCACCGGCGCCTATACGGCGACCTACTCGTCGGTGGCCTTCAACGGCTTCGCGCCGCTGAAGACCTACCACATCTGACATCGACGGGAGGCGGGCAGCGCGCTTTCAGGCTGAGTGGGAACCGGTCAGCCGCCCGGAAAGCGCGCTAACTTTAGAGTTAGAGCGCGTTCGGACGCAAAACCGGAAGACCACTTTTGCTGAACGCGCTCTTCTGCCTCCCCTTTCCCCTCATCGCGACGGAATGCGTCCGGTCAGCGCGCGCCTGCGCGCGCGGCCGGACAGGGAAGGACCTGAGATGATCTCTTTGCGTCAAGAACGGCCGGCCGACATCGAAGCGCGCGAGGCGCTGCTCGACGACGCCTTCGGCGACACCCGTACCCGCAAGACCTCACAACGCCTGCGCGACGAGCGATTGCCGGCCGAAGGCTTAAGCCTGATTGCCGCCGATGGCCACCGCGTCGTCGGCACCGCCCGGCTCTGGGATGTTGCTTGTGGCAGCGGCCAGCCAGCCTTGCTGCTCGGCCCGGTGGCGGTCGAATCCTCCTGTCGCAACCGCGGCATCGGCGCCGGTTTGGTGCGCCGTGCGATTGCAGCGGCGCGGCGGCTCGGCCACGGCGCGATCATCCTGGTCGGCGACGCGCCCTACTACAGCCGCTTCGGCTTTTCGGCCGAGAAAGCCGCGGGCCTGACGCTGCCCGGCCCGTTCGAGCGCCATCGTCTGCTCGCGATCGAACTCGTCCCCGGCGCGCTCGACGGCGCCGGCGGTCTGGTGCATGCCACCGGCCGCCTCGAGCAGACGCGCCGAGCCCGCGCCGCTTAGCAAAATCGGCAAATTTTCGTGGACGCCGCAATTGAAACCGCGGTGTCGCCCTTCCGTTTGCGCGCTGCGGCAGATATCACCCCAAAGTGGCTGGAGGATTTAAGGAATGACCAATTGGCCTGTTCACGCCCGCATCACGGGTCCCGTCGTCATGATCGGCTTCGGCTCGATCGGCAAAGGCACCTTGCCGCTGATCGAGCGTCACTTCAGCTACGACAAGTCCCGCTTCGTCGTCATCGATCCCGAGGACAAAGACCGCCGCCTGCTCGACGAGCGCGGCATCCGCTTCATCCATCAGGGGGTCACCAAGGATAATTATAAGCACCTGCTCACCCCGTTGCTCACCGCCAGCGACGGCCAGGGCTTTTGCGTCAACGTGTCGGTCGACACCTCCTCGCTCGACATCATGGAGCTCTGCCGCCAGATCGGCGCGCTCTACATCGACACCGTGGTCGAGCCCTGGATCGGCTTCTACTTCGACAGCAAACTCGGGCCGGAGGCGCGCTCGAACTACGCGCTGCGCGAGACGGTGCTCGCCGCGCGCCGCAAAAAGCCGGGCGGTCCCACCGCAGTCAGTTGCTGCGGCGCCAATCCCGGCATGGTGTCATGGTTCGTTAAGCAGGCGCTGCTCAATGTCGCCGGCGACCTCGGCCTCAAGTTCAAGGAGCCCAAAACGCGCGAGGAATGGGGCCGGCTCGCCAAGAAGGCCGGCGTCAAAGGCATCCATATCGCCGAGCGCGACACCCAGCGCGCCAAGCAGCCGAAGCCGCAGGACGCCTTCGTCAATACCTGGTCGGTCGAAGGCTTCATCTCCGAGGGCCTGCAGCCGTCTGAACTCGGCTGGGGCACGCATGAGAAGTGGATGCCGAAAAATGGCTACCGGCATAAGACCGGCTGCCAGGCGGCGATCTATCTGACCCAGCCGGGCGCCAACACGCGCGTGCGCTCATGGACGCCGACTGCGCAGGCGCAATACGGCTTCCTAGTCACGCACAACGAATCGATCTCGATCGCCGACTACTTCACGCTGCGACAAGGCCGCAAAACCGTGTACCGGCCGACCTGCCACTACGCCTATCACCCCTGCAACGACGCGGTGCTGTCGCTACACGAGATGTTCGGCCAGGCCGGCAAACGGCAGAAGGACATCCACATCCTCGACGAACACGAGATCGCCGACGGCATCGACGAGCTGGGCGTGCTGCTCTACGGCCACAAAAAGAACGCCTATTGGTACGGCTCGCAGCTTTCGATCGACGAGACCCGCGACGTCGCACCCTACCAGAACGCGACCGGCCTGCAGGTCACTTCGGCCGTGCTCGCCGGCATGGTGTGGGCGCTGGAGAATCCGAATGCCGGCATCGTCGAGGCCGACGAGATGGATTTCCGCCGCTGCCTCGAGGTGCAGACGCCGTATCTCGGTCCGGTGATCGGCGCCTACACCGACTGGACGCCGCTTGTCGGCCGGCCCGGGCTGTTTCCGGAAGACATCGACAAGCGCGACCCCTGGCAGTTCAAGAACGTGCTGGTGCGCTGACGCGAGCGGCACCACCGGACATGCAACGGGCGGCCGCAAGGGCCGCCCGTTTTATTTGGCGCCGATCAATCGCCTTATTTCGGCGGCTCGGGCGGCTTCTCGCCCGGCTTTGGCGGCGGCTGCTTCGGTGGCGGTGCCTTCGGCGGCGGAGGCGCATGCACGACCGGCGGCGGCGGAGCATGCACGGCCGGCGGCGGCGCTGGCTGGTGCGGAGGCGGTGGCGGCGGCGCGACCGGATGAACGACATTCGGCTGTGGCGGCGGCGCACCACCGCCCGGCGGCGGAGTGACGACCCGGCGCTCCTCGTGCCGTTCCGGCGTCTGCACTTTAGGCGGCGGCGAAGTAACCGCAGGCGCGGGGCCGTTCTGCTGGATCGTCGCCGGACCCTTGGGCGGCGGGCCGGCAGGTCCCGGTTTCGGCTGAACCTGCGGCTGAGGCGTGACGACGGCTTGCGCGGCGCGCGGCGGATGACTGCCGAGTTGGCCGTGCTCGCCCTTGCCGAGCGCTTTCGGCGCAGGCGCTCCCACCGTCGGCGCAATCGCCATGGTGGTGCGCTGGATGCTCACCGGTGCGACGCGCCGGATATCGCCTTTTTTGCGCAGCTCGTCGCGGCGCACGGTGACCGCGCCTTGCACGCCGGTAGTGGCGCCGAAGACGCGCGGGCGCACGTTATAGGCATGCTGCGCCACATGGGTGCGGCCGGCGATGAAGCCGGGGGCGAGACCCGGATTGACCCACAGCCGCCGGCCCTCGATATGCACTGGACGATTGATGATGTGGGTCTCGCGCAGCATGGCCGCGCGGCGCCCGAGCGGCACATAATGGCGGCGCAGTTCGGACTCGCCGATATAGCGCAGCGGCACGAACACCCAATAATTCGGCTCGGAGTCGTAGGCGTCGACCATGTCGTCCGGCGGCAGCGGCGCCCAGCCGATGTCGTCGCCGCCATAGCGCCAATCGACCCAGGCCGGCGCCCAATCGTCGCCCGGCACCCAGAACCAGCCGATGCGGCCATCGTGCGCCCAGCGGCCGTAGTGATAGACCACCCAGCCCCAGTCATCTTCGTTGTCGTCGGAAACCCAGTACCAGCCCCAGTCGTCGGTATAGACCCAATGGCCGTACTCATAAGGCCGCCAGTCGCGCGGCACGCCGTCGGGCACCCAGACCTCGCCGTAAGGCGCGCGGCTGACCCAATGGCCGTAGGCATCGAGCGCGGCCGCCATGTCGTCGGCGCTCTGCGCCATGGCAGGCGTGGGCGTAGCGACGATGACCGGCACAGCGACGCCGGCGACGGCGAGCGAGAGGCCAAGCAAGAGGCGGCGGAATATGGATCGCGCGAGCATTTTTTTTGGTCCCCATGGCAATCGATTGAGAGCAAGCAACGGCCGGTACACCGGATAGTTCCACACCATGGCCCGGGCAAGCTGAACGGCAGCCGAATTGTTTGAGCGGAATACCGCCGCAATTAAAACGACAAAGCGCCGGCTTCCCCCGCCTCGGTGCCGAAGGCGAGCATCTGGCCATTCGCATCCCAGCCGAGCGCGCTGACCGGGTTACCGCCCTCGGCCTTCGCCCTAATTAGCGCGCCGTCGTCGGTGCGTACCAACACAACCGCGCCATCGGCATAGCCCACCGCGACGACCGGCTGGCGCGGGTGGCAGGCTACCACCGACACGCGCGCCGGCGAGGGCGCTTGCAGCTTCGGCTGGCGGCCCATCGGCCCGTCCTTGCCGTCGAACGGCCAGAGGATGAGTTGCTCCGAGCCCGAGGTGGCGAGGAAATCGCCGTCCGCCGTCCATGAAAGCGACCGCACGCGCGCCGAATAGCCCGACATGCGCATGTGCTTGGCATCGACGAGGCGCCAGCCGTGCAGCGTCGGCTCCTGCATGGCGGTGACGAGAAACTTGCCGTCGGGGCTGAAGACGACACTTAAGTGCGAGCCTTTCCATTCGAGCTTTTCCGGCGCGGCGCCGGCGGCATTGGGAAACCAGAGCGTGACGCCGTTGTAGTGCGCGAGCGCGACGCGAAAGCCCTTGGGCGCGAAAGCGAGCCCCGCCACGGTGGATGGCGCCTCCAGACTGCGCGCCTCGCCCTTTTTGGTGAGCACTTGCGCGACCTTGCCCGCCGACCAGGCGACGGCGCCATCCGGCCCGAGCGCGACCTGATCGATCCAGCGCTTCTTGTCGTCGGTGGCGAGGACGCGATGCTCGCCCGATTCCTCGGTCGCGACCAAGGTGCCGTCGTCGCCGCCGGTGACGATACGCTGGCCGTCCGAAGCGCTCACGAGAATCCCGCCGGCATGAATGGCGACGCGCTTTTCGTCGTCGCCGGCAAACAGCAGCGCCTCCTCGCCCAGCACGAACACCGGCGTCTTGCCTAGGAAATGCACACCGACAATGGCGGCGCCCGCCGCGATAGGGCGGACGCGGTCGGCGAGCGATGGCATGGGAGCGGGGTCAGACATTTTCAGAATTCGCGGGCGTCCCGGCTGGTTGTCCTTCCCGCGAGGGAGGAGGAGGGATTAAGCCACGCAGCTTTCGAACCCCTTGCGGATTTTTTCTTCCGGCAAATTGCGCCCGATGAAGACGATGCGGCTTTCGCGCTTTTCGCTGGCGCCCCAGGCGCGCTGATGGTCGCCGTCCAAAATCATGTGCACGCCCTGGAACACGAAGCGCTCGGGATCGTCCTTGAACGACAAAATCCCTTTGCTGCGCAGGATAGCCGGCCCATCGGTGGCGACCAGATCCTGCACCCATGGGAAAAACTTATCCGCGTTGAGCGGCTTGTCTGTGCGTAGCGCGACCGACTGCATGTCCTCGTCGTGGTAATGCTTCAGGCCGTGATGATGGTGGTCATGACCGTGATCGTGGCCGTGTTCATGCTCGTGCACGTGCTCTTCCTCGGCATCGAGGAAGGCAGGCTCGATGTCGAGGATGCGGTCGAGGTCGAAGGCGTTGCGGCCGAGAACTTCGGCGATGTCGATCTTGGCGCGCTCGGTGCGGTGCAGCCGCGCATAGGGGTTGATGCCGCGGATGCGCGCCTCAATCTCGGCGAGCTCGCCGGGTGAGACCAGGTCGGTCTTGTTGAGCAGGATCACGTCGGCGAAGGCGATCTGGTTCTTGGCCTCGGGCGCGTCCTTGAGGCGCTCCTTCAGCCACATGGCGTCGGCGACCGTGACCACGGCGTCGAGCTTAGTCTTGGCGCCGACCTGTTCGTCCATGAAAAATGTCTGCGCCACCGGCGCGGGGTCGGCGAGGCCGGTGGTCTCGACGATGATGGCGTCGAACTTGCCCTTGCGCCGCATCAGCCCGTCGATGATGCGCACCAGGTCGCCGCGCACGGTGCAGCAGATGCAGCCGTTGTTCATCTCGAACACTTCTTCGTCGGCGTTGACCACCAGTTCGTTGTCGATGCCGATCTCGCCGAATTCGTTGACGATGACGGCGAATTTCTTGCCGTGCGGCTCGGACAGGATGCGGTTCAAGAGCGTGGTCTTCCCGGCGCCGAGATAACCGGTGAGCACGGTGACGGGGATTTTGGCGAGGGTCTGGGACGCGTCGGTCATGAAATTGGGGCTCCGTTCGGGGTTCATATAGGCAATCTTGGCCTCATCACAAAAGCCCTCTCGGCGGGCCGACCTTTCTCCACACCGGCGAGGTAGCAATTCCAATTTATCAATTTTATTCTCTATTTGTTCCTATTCGGGAGCCGCCATAGGAACGCACCATTTAATCAGGACCACCTTTATGCCGTCGTTTACAATCAGGCACGCCACCATCGCGTAGCCCAGGATTGCGAGAGACTGCCACCACGGCAACGGCATGAGGTCAGGCAGACCGACGAATGTCAGGGCGGTGCCAATGAGCGCGTCGAGCGTCAATGCCACGACCAGTGTCTTGCTCGGCACCGTCGCCCAAAACCATCGTCGCTCTCGCGCCGACACAATTGAGAATACGCCGAAATAGAGCAGGGTCTGGAAGCTGAAGGTGTAAAGCGCGCTGTCATCGTTCGTCGCCAAACCAAACCTCGGCCAGGCGATATAAAGAAAAAGGAGCGCTTCGGCAACCATGGCAATGCCTAGCACCGCCGACACCACGATGAAGCCGCCGATGTTCCAGGTCTCCGGGTTCCTGGACGGCTGAACGCGATCGGTGGCAAGCGCGATTTTCGCGAAATCGGTCATGAACACGAGCAACAGCATCGCAAAGGCGGAGACGACGAACTTGCCGGTGACAATGAAAGCGATGGCGACAAACGCCGCCTTTAGGATCGTGCGGCTGATCTTGTTGATGATCCAGGTCAAGATACGCTGGTAGATGGTCCGGCCCTGCTCGACCAACGTCACGATATTGGTGAGCCCAGGATCGGTGAGGACGACGCTCGCCGCGCCTTTGGCGACGTCCGTCGCGGTGCTGACGGCGATGCCTACTTCGGCCTGACGCAGCGCGGGTGCATCGTTGACGCCGTCGCCGGTCATGCCAGTGACGTGCCCGGCCGCCTGCAGATGCTGCACGACGATGTATTTGTCTTCCGGAAAGACCTCGGCGAAACCATCGGCACCGGCCAACAAGTCGACCGCCTCATTGCCGGGTTGAGCGCTCGCGGTCTTTAAGTCCGCCACCCGCCGGATGTTCGGCAATCCAACGCCGCGCGCGATTTCCTTCGCGACCGCCAACGCGTCGCCGGTCAGCATCTTCACCACGACGCCGAGACCGCGGAGCGATGCGATAAGCTGCTTGGCATCCGGCCGGGGCGGATCGTATAGCGTCACGAGCCCGACCAGTGCGGGTGCGCCCGTCTCGGGCCCGCGTGCGACGGCCAGCGTCCGGTAGCCCTTTAGGGCGGCTTCGGCGACGCGGCCCTCTAGCGCCTCGATCGCAGCGGGCGTCAGGCCACAGGCCTGGGCGATGGTTCGCACCGCGCCTTTCATCGCGCGTAGCCGCTGGCTATTTTGTTCAACCACAGCTTCCGTCCGCCGGTTCTTCGCATCGAAGGGCGCGAAAGAAATCGGGGTGACAGCGGGCGCGCCGTCGAAGATGTGCCTGTCTTTGGCCGCGGCCAGGAAGGCCAAGTCGATCGGATCCTGATTAGCCTGTTGCGACGCGAGCGCGCCGGCAAACAGCACATCGGATTCGGTCGCGCGCTCCAACGGGATCACGCCGGTGACCGCCAGTTGGTTCATCGTGATCGTGCCGGTCTTGTCGACGCACAGCACGTCCATGGTGGCGGCATCTTCCGCAGCGCTGAGCCGCGTGACCAGCACGCCGCGCTTCGCCAGCTCCTTCGAGCCGACGGCCATGCTCACGGTGAACATGACCGGCAGCGCCACCGGAACCGCACTCATCAACAGGACTAGCATGAGCGGGACCATCTCGATAAGTGGCCCGCCGCGGATCAGCGACAAGATGACCACTACGCCCAGCAGCGCGCCTACGATGACGAACAGCCAACGGACCACCTTGGCCACCACCGCCTCAATGTGCAGTTTCGGTCGCGCCTGCTGCACCAGTTCCGTGGTTCGGCCGAAGTAGGTCTCCGCCCCGGTCAGCACGACCACACCGTTGCCTTCGCCCCGGCGCACGATCGATCCCGACGACAGCACGTCGCCCGGTGCCTTTTCCACGTCCTTGGACTCGCCGGTCAGCGCCGATTGATCAACGCCCAATGCTCCGCTGAGCAGCTTCACGTCCGCCGGGACGATGTCGCCGGGGCGCACGCGGACGATGTCGCCGGGGACCAGTTCGCGGGCGGGGATGACCTGCCAGTTCAATTCGCGACGCACGCGCGCGCTGACCTGCAATCGTCGCCGCAACGTTTCGATAACGCCAGCGGCGCGGCGCTCCTGCGCGAAACCCAAAACGGCATTGACGACCAGGAGCGCGCTCACCACCGCGAAATCGGAAAATTTCCGCAGAACCAGCGACAGCACCATAATCATTTCTAGCATCCATGCCGACAGGCCCCAGAACTTCGCGAGAAATGCGCGGACTGGATGCCCTTTCTGCACGGCCACTTCATTGTAGCCGTGCGTCTTCTGACGCGTGGCCGCCTCTGCGCGCGTAAGCCCGGTCTCGGAGTCCACATCGAGCGCCGCGAGGGTGTCGGGTATAGAGGCGGACGCGATGTCAGATGCCTTAACGTCTGCCACTGGCTGCGCGCGCGGGGGTTCGACGCCGGAATTCATTTTGGCCGACCGCAAAGTTACCATCCTCCCGTGGCCCCGCTCCGATATACGCGAATAAGTCTACGATGCCAGCCCGTAGGGCGGATTAGCGGTGCGTCATCCGCCATTTCCGAAGACCAGCGGATTACGCCTTCCGCCTTCGCCCTTGCGGCGACTGCGGACTAGTTGGTGCACCCGCCGTACACTCGCCTCTTCATTCTCAGGAGCCGCCATGGGCACGATCAAGCAAATCACGGCACCGTTTCGCAGCCTCGTGAAATTTCCCCTGTTCCAGCTCGCCGTCGTGGTCGCCGCGATCCTGTTTCTGCAGGCCGCCGATCCGACATCGGCGTTCGCCGCGTCTTCACCGGGCTCGACAAGCTCGTCGGCGGCACCGTGGATGTGTTCGCCGCTGTGTTCGACGTGCGCTCCTTCACCAAGTCGTGGCTCACGTCCGGTTTCTGGATCGGCTATGTCTATCTCGTCTGTCTGTTGATCCTGTTGCTGGCGCGTCTCACGGTCGGCGCGCTGGTCGATGCCGTCGGGCGGCACAACGCGTTCTGGCTGCGCAATGCGATAGCGCGCGAGCGCGGCGCCGCGGCCTACCGCGCATGGCTGCCGTTCGAGAAAATCAGGCCGCCGCACATTCCGCAGCCGCAATGGGAAGAAACCTTCGCCTGGCCGGCCAGCGGCAAGCCGCCCTACCCGCCGCTGGCGCAGCGGCTGCTGATCGGGGCGGTCATCAACGTGGCGGTGGTTTTAGCCATCGCCCTTGCGCTGCAATTTTTGACGCCGTTTCCGATGCTGACGTGGTTTGGGCAACTGGTCAAATTATTGTTCGGCTAACCTGGGTCGCAGCGCCGGATCAACCCGCCGCGTCATGACGGCGGCAGCGCGCAATCACTTCTTTTGCTTGATCAGTTCCTCGCGTTCCTTGGTCAGGCGGTCGAGCTGCGCCTGCTGATCGGCGATGCGCTGCGACGTCCGGTCGTCGTCCGCGGCGCCGGAAAAAGCCGCCGCCTGCTCGACCAGCTCGCGCAGGTTTTCCCTTATGTCCGCGATGCGTTGGTCGAGCTCCGCAAGCGTCGCCAGATTGTCAGGCATCGGTCGATCTCCTCGGCATATTTTCGTTCCGGCACCATAAGACAACGCCCGGCGGGCGTGGCGATAGGGCCGTAGCGCACAATATATCTTTTTCGCAAGCCTGAACGATTAGCCGCGCTGGCCATTAGCCCTGCGCTACCCAAGTCAAGACAAAGTGGCGCCCCGGTAGCGTTAACCAAAGGCGGCCCCATCGTGGATCATCGTGCAAGAATTTCGAGCCTGAACGCCAGTTACGACAACTTTCTGTATGCGCCGGTCTGCGAGGACGCAAATGGGATGTGCCTCAGTGTCATTTCGGCGCTGGCGCGGACAAATGTCGACCCGTGGGAAGAGGCAACCCGTCTGGCGGCCATGCCGAAGGCGATCGCGGAGAAGGCGCTGCTGTCGATCCTCGATCTGGTCTCGGGCCGAAGCTGGAAGTCGCCGGAAGCCGCGGCCATCGCCGCGCGGCTGGTTCGGCTCCTGCCGCAGGCGGACGAAGCGGCGCCCCTAGCGGCGACGGAGACCGCAAGCGTCCCCGCGCAACGGAAAAATTACTGGTGGGTGTGGCTGGGCTTTGCGCTGGCGCTGTCGTTTATGACGCCGCACAATCAGGCGACGACGGCAAACGCGGGTGCCGCGACATCGCAAGCCGGCGCACCAGCCAATTTAAAGGGTCATAGCCCGGATCCGGTCGGCCTGTCGCGCTAGATCTGTCACGCTGCGGGCCGATTTATCAGCCGGACGCCGCGCCCGAGACGACGCGGCCGTTGGGCCAACAGCAGACAAGGCGCGAACGTCTAACGCACCGCTATTGCAAAAAGATAAACGCGAGAATCCCTAAGACAACGACACCGGCGACAACCCCGTAAGTCACACGATCGGCCATGCTCATGGCGGAAGATGGAGCGACGATTTTCGTCATGTCCAGAACCTTTCAATGAAACGATGCGGCGCCACATGTCCCGCAGCCGCAAAATGCAGGTGGTCAGAAGCACAATAAAATGAAGAGATCTTACGCAAGCACCTTGGACATATAGTCATTATAAACACAAGCGCATCAGGCGGACGAACACACCGCCGCGCTGTGCTAGTCTCCGCCCCATGCCGCACTCAGACGACACGCCCCTGCCCGCCGTCGGCGTCTTCTGGATCGACGAGACCGACTACGACGCGGTGCTGAAGGTATTCGACGATCCCGAGACGTTTCCCCCGGCCTGGGCGCAATGGCGCAAGATGGCCGAGGAGATGGAGAAGGGCCTGAAGGCCTATGGCCACCCGGTGATGCGCGTGCGCATCGATCCGAAAACGTTCCCGATCTGGTGCTCAGCCCACGGCATCGCGCCGGGCCGGCCGGGACGCAAGGCCTTCGTCGCCGCGTCGGTGAAGGAACGCTATGGCGACCAGACGTGATCCGCGGCCCTGAAACAGCCTAGCAACAACGGCCCTTAATTCGGCTAGTCTTCCCGTCAGCCGTTGCCCTCGAAGGCACACGGACCAAAAAAATCGGGGAGGACGCAATGACAATCAAAATGAAAGGCGCCGCCGCGCTCGTTGTCGCGCTGGCGATGTTGGCAATGCCGCACGGCGCCGTGGCGCAAAGCGGTTATCCGGACCACAACGTCAGACTGCTCGTCGGCTATCCACCCGGCGGCCCGGTGGACATCATCGGACGCATCGTCGCAGACCGGCTCAGCCAGATCTGGGGCAAGCCGGTGGTGGTCGAGAACATCACCGGCGCCAGCGGCAACATCGCGGCCGACCGCGCCGCGCATGCCACGCCAGACGGCTATACGCTGCTGGTGTCGACCAACGCCCAGCTCGTCGTCAATCCCAGTCTCTACAAGATGACGTTCGATCCGGCCAAAGACCTGACGCCGATCTCGCTCGCCGTCTACTCGCCGAACATCCTGGTGGTGCCCAACGACGTGCCCGCCAGGAACGTGAAGGAGCTGGTCGCATATTTGAAAGCGCATCCGGGCAAGAGTTTCGCGTCCGCCGGCGTCGGCACCACGCAGCACCTTGCCGGCGAGCTGTTCAAGTCGATGGCCCATGTCGACATCCAGCACGTGCCCTATCGCGGCGCCGCGCCGGTGATCACCGAACTTTTGGCCGGGCGCATCACCATGTTTTTTGGCGCCATCTCGTCGCTGATTCCGCTGGTGCGCGAGGGCAAGCTGCGCGCGCTCGCCGTCACATCAGCGGAACGCTTTCCGGCAACGCCCGAGCTGCCGACCATGATCGAAGCGGGCTTCCCCGGTTTCGTGTCGCTACTCTCCATGGGTCTGGTGGCGCCGGCCGGCACGCCGCCCGCGGTCGTCGAGAAGATTCACCAGGACATGGTCAAAGGCCTGGCCGCGCCGGACGTGCACAAAAAGTTGAGCAACATCGGCATGGAAGTGATCGGCTCATCGCCGGCGGAATTCGCCGCGACGATGGCGGCGGAACGGCCGCAATGGGCGAAGGTCATCAAGGACGCCGGGATCAAACCGAGCAATTAACACGCCGAAGCGCAGTGGCGCGCGTTGAGGCTCGGCTGTGGTTGCGCGCTGTCGTGCGCGGCGGGCAGCGCCATGACCATGCGCGTGCCGCCTTCACAGCCTTGGTCGACCCAGATCCGGCTGCCGTGATCGTTGATGATCTTGCGGCAAACCGTCAGCCCGATTCCGGTGCCTTCGGGATTTGCGTTCACTCCTGTAGTTCGATCAAAGCGTCTTCTGCTTGACGCCGCATTCCTTGCATGTGAATTCGACGCGCGACTGACCCTTCGGCGCTCTGACACGATTCGGCGCGCCGCACTTTCCGCACTTCGTCTCGATCCGGGTGTCGCCCTGCGTTACCGTGACCGACTTTCGCTCCATCGCCTCTTTGATGAGACGTTCAGTTTCCTCGCGCATCGTCTGCTTCGACATATCGGACCTGTTTGCTTGATTCCACGTTCACGTGGCGGCATTCTATAGCAGAATTTTGCCCTTCACCGCACCCCCGCGCAGAGCGGATGGACGCAACGCGCGATGCCGCCGACCGGCCGCAATCAGTGAAGGTCATCAAGGACACGGTGATCAAATTAGCCGGAAACGTTGGTTCAAACGGCAATCACATCGTCGCGGGCGGAAGCGCTTGCGGCCGTCAGGTCGATGGGGTGGCCGATGAATTGCTCGGCGGCATCGAGGCTGTCGTTGATGACACGGAAATTGATGACCTTGCGTTCGTAGTAGCGCGCGACATGCGCGACGCGATGTGAGATCAGACGGCTCGTCTGCCGCTGCACGCAGGTGATGCGGCCGAACATGGCCGAGTGATCGCCATCGACCAGAAGGTGGTCGATTTGCAGACTCTTGAAATCGATGATCTTCGGTACTTGGCGCTCGAAGCGTTCGATCACGGCCGCTTTGCCCTGCCAATGACCGCAGACCTGCATCACTTCGGCCGGGCCGGTCACGTGCCATTCGACGTCGTCGTCGAGCAGCGCGCCGATCCTTTGCGGATCGCGCGAAATATAGGCCTCGTAGAATGCCTCGACGACGGAACGTGAAACAGGCGCGGTCATTCAGATACTCCTTCGCCCATGAGTGAACGCGGATTGTATTGATATTTTCTTACCCGCGGCACGGGTTCCAAAGCGTGGCCCTGCGGCCACAATCCAGATTATCAAAATTGATCGCAGGAATGGTCGGGCCGCGCTATTGCTTCGTCAGCGTATACACGTAATCGTTGAGGCCCACTTTGGCGGTGCGTTCGTCGACGAAATGGAAATCGAATTCGCAGCCGGTTTCCAGCGTCTTGAAGCTCGCACCTTTGAAACCGAGCGAGGCGGCAAGCTTGCTTGGATCGACCGATTTGTCCCTTCTCTTCATTTCATCGAACGCGCCTTGAAATAACATGTCGGCGGGATAGTCCTTGATCGCGTAATGCGCGCCCTTGCAGACGAAGGGCTGCGGGCCGGCGATCGCCTTGGCATCGAAGGCGAGAGTCTTGCCGAGCAGACGCGCGCGCTCTTTCTCGTCGGGCTTGCGCACTTTCACGTCGGCCCAGGGCGCCACCACGGCGCCGGCGATCGCCCACTTTCCGAGGTAGGACGGTTCGGCCGCGGAAAGCGGTGACGACGCGAGCGCTACGCCAAACGCGAGCAAGGTGAAGCTGCACAAGTTCACCCCTGCACCACCGTCACATGGGTACCGACCGGCACGCGGTTGTAGAGATCTATGATGTCCTGATTGAACAGGCGGATGCAGCCGGACGACACCGCATGCCCGATAGTCTCCGGCTCGGTAGTGCCGTGCAGACGGAAAAACGTGTCGTGGCCGTCGCGATAAAGATAGAGCGCGCGCGGCCCGAGCGGATTGTCGGGGCCGCCGTTCATCCCGCTGGAGTAATGCCGGTAAAGCGGGATCGCCGCCATCATGTTGGCGGTCGGCGTCCAATGCGGCCACTTCTCCTTGCGGCCGATAATCGCCTGACCATGGAAATTGGTGCCCTCGGTGCGGCCGACGCCGACACCATAGCGGATCGCCTTGCCGCCGGCCTCGACGAGGTAGAGATGGCGCTCCGGCACGTTGACCACGATGCTGCTTGGCTTCTCCTTGCCATGCCACGCGACCTCGGTGCGCAGCATGCTGGGGTCGACGGCGGTCGTGTCGATCGGCGGGGTGATGAAGCCGCCGTCGCTGACGGCGCCATAATCGGCGGTGACGCAGCCGGCCAGCAACAGGGGCAGCCCCGCGACCAGCGCGCGGCGGCTTAGGATATGACGTGAGTTCTGACGCATGGCGCCCCCGGTTGTTCGGTTGCATTGTGCGGAGCATCGGGCCGTCATGCAACAGGACGTTGACGAATTTCGACGCGGGGGCGCTATGCTCTCCACGCCATGCTGAATGCCGCGTTTATTGTGCTCGCCTTTGCCGTGCTGTTAGGCTCGGTGCTGGCCGTGCTGCATTTGCGCGAAGGCGCCGCGCCGCCGCCCTGGCCGCTCGGCGCGCTGCATGGGCTGATCGCCATCGTTGGCCTCGCGGTACTTACGTTCGCGCTGCGCGGCCCGCCGCGCGGCGTGGCGCAAGGCGTCGGATCGTTCGGCACGATCGCCGCCGGGCTGCTCGCGCTAGCGGCGCTGATTGGGTTGACGCAGCTGGCCGCGCGGCTACGGCAAAGGCGGCTGCCGGGGACACTGATCGGCGCGCACGCCACGCTGGCGGTGGGCGGCTTCGTCATCCTGCTCGTTTACCTGCTCGCGGGGTAGCGGCTTTCACGGTGCCCTTGCCGTCTGTTATCGTCGGCCCGACCGACATCAGTGCGAGAAACGACTATGAAGCCCGAACCACAGCCGGCCTACGACCACACCTTCCTCGCCATCCACGACGACGAGATTCCCTGGCAGGAGGGATCGAAATCGGTCCTGAAACTGCCGGACGGCGTGCAGGTCAAGATCTTCGCCCACGACAAGGCGATGGGGCGGGTCGACATGAAGGTCAAATTTCCGCCCGGCTATGTCGAGCCCGAGCATGCGCACAAGAGCTGGCATTCCATCGTCGTGCTCAAGGGCCGCATGTGCGTGGCCGGCAAGGATCTGCGGCCCGGCGACTACGTGTTCGGCTGGGACGGACTACACGGCCCCTACGAATATCCGGACGGCTGCGAGGTGTTCGTCGTGTTCATGGGCGACAGCGTCGCGCACGAATGGAATGCCGATAAGCACAAGGCGCATTGAAACATCTGGCAGGCGGAAACCGAAGCCGGGCGGCAAGGCGTCGAGCGTCACATCACGCAGCGCAAGTCAGGTTGATCGCGCGCGCACGCGCACAACAATTCATTTTGACTTTGCGAGTTTGGATTTAGTGAAATGGGAGCGCGTCGGGAACGGCCGAAATGGGGTCTTGCCTGACTGATGTGACCCGCGAGGCCGCTCCCGGCGTGCCGTCCGCATATTCGCCGCTATGCTGCCGCCCGAACGTTTGCGACAACAATTATCGCGGCACTCTGACCCGGTGGTATCATGCAGACCTCCGTGCCTAACGCGGTTATCCTCCGCCCACTTCGCGCGCGCGTCAAGACGAAAGCGCTGTCAGCGTGAATGATGCGTTTCAGGTTCCCGCGCGCGGTAACTACGCCCGCGGCTTCCGGCGCCGCTCGGGCATGATTTCGAAGCTAACCGCGCGCTTGGCGTAAATGCCGCGGTCGCCGCAGCGCGTGCAGCGCACGGAAAATTCGCCGGGCAGCGCCTTGAGTTTGTAGACATAAATCGGCGCCGCACATTTTGCGCAGGCGACCACGCCACGTTCGTAGGTGGATCTTCTCGGACGTTGAGTTCGCGACAGCAGTGACATCGGATCCCGTCCCGAGTTGCCCCGCGTGGTGTGCCAGAAAATCGCTGTCTGATCGTTAAAGCGGCGGCGCCAATTTCGTGAACAGCGATAACCGTCCGGGTGCTAGCGCCTTATCGTCATACCAGCACGGCTTCAAGCCGCAGGCCGCGAAACGGCCACCCTCAATGATCGCGATCATAGAACCGAACACGCCACCGGCCTTGCTCGCGATATGTTATAATGTTACATATCGGTCCGGGAGCGACCCCAATTCCGATCGAAACCGCAGGCTTTTCCGCATGAAACCTATCGCCGCGCTCACGTTTGCCCTCCTCCTCATCGTGCCGGCCCTCGCTCCGTCCGCCCGCGCCGCCGACGGCAAGATCGCCGTGGTGGCTGCCGAGAACTTCTACGGCGGCATCGTCCAGCAGATCGGCGGACCGCAGGTCGAGGTAACCAGCGTCATGAATAATCCCGACCAGGATCCGCATCTGTTCGAAACGTCGCCGGCGGTGGCGCGCCAGCTCGCGGCTGCGCAGATCGTCGTCTACAACGGCGCCGATTACGACCCCTGGATGGAGAAGCTGCTGAGCGTGGCGCCGCATCCGGGCCGCGCCGTGATCGTTGCCGCCGATCTCGTGCACAAGAAAGCCGGCGATAACCCGCACCTTTGGTACGATCCCCGGACCATGCCGGCGGTCGCCAAGGCGATCGAACAAGCGCTCAGCAAAGTCGATCCCGCTCATGCCGGCGAATTCCAGGCGCGGCTGGCGACGTTTGTCGCTTCGCTCAAGCCGCTGCAGGAAAAGATCGAGGCGGTGCGAAAGAAATATGCCGGCGCCGCGGTCACCGCCAGTGAGCCGGTGTTCGGTTACATGGCCACTGCGCTCGGCCTGACCATGCGCAACGAGCGCTTCCAGCTTTCGATCATGAACGACACCGAGCCGAGCGCCAGCGACGTTGCCGCCTTCGAACGCGACCTGAAAGAACACAAGGTGCGCGTGATGTTCTACAACAAGCAGGCCTCGAGCAAGATCGTCCAGCATCTGGTCGAGTTGGCGAAAGCCGCAAAAATCCCGGTTGTGGGCGTGACCGAGACGGTGCCGCCTGATATGACCTTCCAGCAATGGATGCTGAGCGAAGTCACCGACACCGAGAAGGCGCTGGCCGGTCCGAGCTCGTGAATTCGGTCGAGCTCGATCACGTGACGCTCACGCTCGGCGAGCGCACCGTGCTGGCCGAGGCGAGCTTTGCCATTCGCGCCGGCGAATTCATCGGCGTGCTGGGGCCGAACGGCGCCGGCAAGACCACGCTGATGCGCGCCATTCTCGGGCTGCTGCCGCCGAGCTCAGGGATTTTGCGCGTGTTTGACCGCGCGCCGCAGTGCGGCGACCACACCATCGGCTATCTGCCGCAGGTGCGCACCGTGCTGCCGGACCTGCGCGTGCGCGGCCTCGACTTCATCGGCTCGTCGCTGAACGGCCAGCGCTGGGGCCTGCCGTCGCTGACGCGGCATGACCGCGGCATGATCGAAGAGACGCTTGATGCGGTCGGCGCGCGCGATCTGGCCAACCGTCCGCTGTCCGCTATGTCCGGCGGCGAGCGTCAACGCTTATTGTTGGCGCAGGCGCTGATCGGCGCGCCGAAATTGCTGCTGCTCGACGAGCCGCTGATCAGCCTCGATGCGCGCCATCAGGAGGTGGCGATCGACGTCGTGCGCAACGTCTGCCGCGAGCGCGGCATCACGGTTTTGTTCAGCGCGCACGAGCTTAACCAGCTGCTCGGCACGCTCGACCGCGTGCTTTATCTTGGCAACGGCCAGGCGGTGCTCGGCACCGTCGACGAGGTGATCACCGCGCCGGTGCTGTCGCGGCTCTACGGCACCGACATCAAGGTGGTGCGCGCCGACGGCCATATCTTCGTCATGTCGCGCGGCCGCGACGCGGAGGGTTCCGCCCATCAACATGACCACGGTGACGGCGACGGCGGTCACGAACACCACCATCATTGACATGTTCCAATATGAATTCATGAACAATGCCTTCGCCGCTGCCGGCATCGTCGCGGTGGTGTCGGGCATTGTCGGCTATTTCCTGGTGATGCGCGGGCAGACCTTTGCCGGCCACGCGCTCTCGCATATCGGCTTTGCCGGTGCGACCGGCGCCGGACTGATCGGGCTTGCGCCGCTTTGGGGCCTGCTCGGCTTCACGCTCGCCGCCGGCGTGGTGATGGGCCTTTTGAGCGAACGCATCAGCAACCGCGATATCGCCATCGGCATCGTGTTGTCGCTGGCGCTCGGCTTTGGCCTGCTATTCCTGCATTACTATACGTCGTTCGCGACGCAGGCGACTGCGCTTTTGTTCGGCAACGTGCTGGCCGTCGATCATGAAATGATCGCGACGCTGGCCGTCCTCGGCGTCATCACGCTCGCCGCGCTGGCGCTGATTATGCGGCCGCTAATCTTCGCCAGCCTGCAGCCCGAATTGGCGGAAGCCAAAGGCGTGCCGCTGCGCTTCGTGTCGACGGCATTTCTCGCCATCGTCGCGCTCGCCGTGTCGGAATGCGCGCAGATTGTCGGCGTGCTGCTGGTGTTCACGCTGATGGTCGGTCCGCCCGCCGCCGCGCAGCGCGTCACCACTGGCCTGTGGAGCGGGCTCACGCTCGCCGCATTGCTGGCCCTGGGCGAAGCCTGGATCGGCATTACCGCAGCCTATTACACCGACTGGCCGGTGAGCTTTTGTATCGCGGTACTCAGCGCGCTCGGCTATTTCGCTTGCCTCGGCCTGCCGGCACTGTGGACGAGACGGTCGCAGGGCGACCGTGCTAATAAGTCGGCATGACCGAATCCGCCAAACGCGCGGTGTGCATCGGTGAGGCGCTGGTGGAACTGGCCCGCGGCGCCGACGGCCGTTTCGCGCTTACGAGTTCCGGCGACACCTTCAACACCGCGATCTATCTGGCCCGCGCCGGCGCGCCGGTCGCCTTCGCGACCGCATTGGGCGACGATCCGTACTCCGACGCAATCGTGGCGCTGGCACAGGCCGAAGGCATCGCTACCGATTTGATCTTGCGCGTGGGCGGAAGGCTTCCGGGCCTAGCCCTGGTCGATGCCGACGGCAAAGGCGAGCGGCGCGCGCATTATTGGCGCGAGGCGGCGCCGGCGCGCGAGCTGTTCGAATTGCCGCCATGGACCGCCATGGCGGAAAGCCTGGTCAATGCGCGGCTGATCTACTTTACCGGCGTCACGCTCTCGCTCTATTCGAATGCCGGGCTGGGGCGGTTGCTGGCGACGCTCGAACTCGCGCGCGGCAACGGCGCCAAGATCGCCTTCGACGGAAATTTCCGCCCGCACGGCTGGCGTGGCGATCTCACGCGCACGCGCACCGTGTTCGCGGAGGCGCTCAAGCGCGTCGACATCGCACTGCCGGCCTATGACGACGAGGCTGTGCTGTGGGGCGATCCGTCGCCCGAGGCGACCATCGAACGGCTGCAGGCTTTCGGCGTCAATGAAATCGTCGTGAAGAACGGACCGAACAGCGCGCTGGTCGCGGCCGCCGGCGCGCGCGATGCCGTGCCGGTGCCCGAAGTCGTGGTGCCGGTCGATCCGACCGCCGCCGGTGACGGTTTCAATGCCGGCTATCTGGCCGCGCGCCTCGACGGGCGTGGCCCCACCGAAGCAGCCAACGCCGCGCACAAGCTCGCCGGGCACGTGATCCGCCATCGCGGCGCGATCACGCCGCGCGCCGGCGCGGCGGTGCATTGAACGAGGAGGTAAACCCAATGAAGCAGAAAACGATCGCCGGACTAGCCGTGACCGTCGCGCTGCTGGCGCTCGGCGCCGGCACGGCGCTCGCTGGACCGATGATGTGCAGCGGCGAGCAGAAGAACTGCATCGCCGTCTGCCAGAAAAATCCGCCCCCGTTGGCGGTGGACTGCATCAACGCCTGCCGCGACCGATTCAATTATTGCAAGCATACCGGCTGCTGGGACAGCGGCACCAGCCGCTATTGCGGCCTGTTGCGGCAGTAGCCGCGCGCTAATTCACCACCAGCCCGAGCTTTTTGATCAGCGCCGCCCACTTTCCTTCCTCGCGCTTGATATTGGCGGCATATTCTTCCGGCGTCGAGGCAACGGGGCCGCCGCCGTCGGAGATGATGCGCTGCTTGACGTCCTCGGAATTCACAATCTTGCGCAGCTCCTTGTTGAGCCGCGCAATGATCGGCTTGGGCGTACCGGCCGGCGCGACCAGGCCGTAATACTGCACGATATCGAGGCCCGGCATTCCGGATTCCGCGGTGGTCGGCACGTCCGGCACCGCCGCCAGCCGCTTCGGCGCGGCCACCGCGATAGCGCGGATCTTGCCGGCCTTGATGTTGCCGATCGCCGGCGGCAGCGTGTTGAAGCCGACCATCACGTGCCCGCCGAGTAGATCGGTGGTGAGCGGACCTGTGCCCTTGTAGGGGACGATGGTCATGTCGGCGCCGGCCATGCCCTTGAACGCCTCGGCGCCGAAATAATTGAGCGTCGGCGCCGGCGGCGTGCCGACGGTGAGCGTGCCTGGCTTCTTTTTCGCGAGCGCGACAATATCCGACATGGTTTTCACCGGCACCGACGAATTGGCCATGATCACAATCGGGATGGACGCGATCAGCCCGATCGGTGCGAAGTCCTTTTGCAAATCGTAGCCGGTATTGGCGGGCAAACTCGCCCCGGTCACCAGCATCAGGATGGTGTAGCCGTCGGGCGCGGCTTTCGCGGCATCGCGCACGCCGATCACCGAGCCGGCGCCCGGCTTGTTGACCACGATCACCTGCTGGCCGAGCGCTTCGGACAGTTTCTGTGCGATCATGCGGCCTTCGGTATCCACGCCGCCGCCGGGCGGGAACGGCACGATCAACTGCACGACCCGGTTGGGATAATCGTCGGCCGCCGCCGTTTTGAACTGCAAACTGAAAAACGCCGCGACCACAAACGCGGCGAAGGCCGCGCGCTTGAATGGTGCCCAATGCACATGGTGCGCCATCGTATCCTCCCTGTTTTGTTCGTTGCGAAGGATTTTGGCAGGTCTTATCCCGGTTTGAAACCGGGTGCTCGCGGCCTAAGGCTGCGCCAGCAGCATGGCGAGTGCCGCGGCGATGAACGGCAGCGGCAGAGAGACCGCGGCGCGCAGCCAGACCACGCGCGACGGCATTAGCGGCACTTCCCAGATCACCAGCCGGTGGATGGCGTAGAGCGCCCAGGCGGTGGAATAGGCGATCACCTGCGGCGCGCCCGCCCCGCTCTTGAGCGCCGCCGAGCCGATGGCAAAGCCGACCACCGGCCCGATCCAGGAGGCGACCGTGGCCTTGGGCAAAATCTCGGCGATGAAGCCGGAGCCGATGACGCCGGCGCCGATGCGCGGCAGCAGGCGCAGGAATTCCAACGCGCCAGTGCGCGCGCCCTCGTTGAACAGCACGCGGCCGCGCAGCGCGGCGACAAATGCCAAAGCCGCCACCACCAGCCATAGCAGAATATTGACGGCGAGAAACATTATTCGCCTTGTTTGACGGTAACATTGACGCCGGCGCGCACAGCGATGCGCGCCAACAGGCCGGCGATCAGCGGCAACGGGATCGCCTCGACGATACGCCAGATGACGAAGTGCGGTCCGAAGAATGGCAACTCCCACACCAGCGCGCGGGTATAGCCGCACAGTGTCCACGCGGTGATGAAGGCGACCACAGCGCCTGCGTCGGCGCCCATGACTAGAAAGGCGCCGGCCACGGGATAGATGGTGATCGGTCCGCCCGGCAGCAGGAAGCCGAAAAAGGCCGCGACCGCCAAGCCGGTGAAGCCGGATTCGTGACCGACCCAGCGCGCGACGAGTTCGCGCGGCAGGATCATGGTGACGAAAGCGCCGATCAGGCAGCCGGCCAGAACCTTGGGCAACATCTCGCCGAACAGCGTGAGGTCGCTGCCGAAGATGGCAAGGAAATGTTCGCGGCCGTCGCGCACATAGACGGCGGCCGCCGCGGCAATGGCGACGGCGGCGATGACCGCGGTCGACACATCGAAGGCGCGCCGGCGTGGGCGGGAAGGACTAGCTTCGGACAAGATTGCGCGGTGGGTCTGGGGTCTGATCGATTCGAGCTAAAGCGGGCGCAATTCTAACACTTCGCCGCGCCGTTGTCGTTTGCGCACCTACTCGGTCGGCACCGTCGCCTCGGCCGCCGCTGCGACGGTGGCGCGCACGTTGACCGGTGCCGACCCGCGCGCTAGCTATATTGCATGGGGATGGAGTCCCCCAAAACCGCCCCCAACCACAAACGGTCGGGCTGATGACTCCTACCGGGCGGTTTTGCATCGGTGGGATTAGATTTTCCAACCGAGCCGCCCCGTGTGGAAAGGGGCGCGCAATGTCAAGCCTACCAGTGTCTTTACTGATCGCAATCTGGCTCGTTGCGGCGAGTTGGCTTGTTGGGCTATCGGTCTATCTGTTTGGATTTTCAAGCGACATCGTGTGGCTGGTCTTATGTGCCGGAACCGGCACAGCAATTGTTGAATGGCGCACCTACCGCGATCGGCGGATGCGTTAGAGCCAATGACGCTGGCCGCGCAAACTTACCGACGGGTCTCATGAAGACCCTCTCGAGCGCCTCATTTTTCCGCGCATTCGATCTGCTGATCGGAATTAGAAACCCGGGTCTAAAGCTGGATACTTGGGAGAGTGGCGGCGTGCGGTTCGAGCGTGAGCGCCACAGCTATACCGGCCGCTCGTATTGTTTCGCCGTCGACGTATTCCTGTTGACGCGGCCCAGCCGCCGCGGCTGGGAACTGCTCGTCGCGAAGGAAACCTGGTGGAACGGCGGCCGCCAGCGGGCGATCAAGACGCTGCGCTGGAGTCAGCCGACCGCAGGCAGCCGCCCGGACATTTTGGCGTGGTTGCGGGAACAAGAACATGACATGGAGCGCCGCATGTAAGGTCCGATTGACCGGCTAACGCGCGCGGGTTAGCCTTGATTTATGGGGATGGAGTCCCCCAAAACCGCCTGACAAGGCTGATGACTCCTACCGTTGGAATAGCGGTAGGGGTTACGTCCGAGACCCGCCGCGAGGCGGGTTTTTTTGTTGTCGGCCGGCGAACGGCCAAAGGCGGTGAGGTGGAAGATGACAGGTGTCTGGGCACTTGCGGCGCTATGGCTGGGTCTGGCGCTGATCGCGTCGTTGTTGTCGATCTGGCTGCGCATCTCGACCGCGCTCTCCGAAATCGTCGTAGGCACCATTGCTCAACTGATCATCGGCGCCGCCGTCGGGTCCGCTCTGCTCGGCACTAACGAATCTTGGGTCAAGTTTCTCTCCGGACTCGGCGCCATCGTCCTCACCTTTCTCGCCGGCGCGGAGCTCGATCCCGCTGTATTCAAGCGGAAATGGAAGGAGGCCACCGCGGTCGGACTCGTCAGCTTCTTCTTTCCATTCCTGGGTTGCGCGGCCGCCGCCTATTACGTGCTCGGATGGGACGTGATGCCGAGCTGGCTCGCCGGCGTCGCGCTGTCGACGACGTCGGTCGCGGTTGTCTACGCGGTCATGATTGAGTTCGGCTTCAACACCACCGACTACGGCAAGACGGTGCTCGCCGCCTGCTTCATTACCGATCTCGGTACGGTGTTGGCCCTTGGCTTCATCTTTGCACCATTCACGCTGAAGACTTTGGTTTTTGCCGTGGCGACTGTCGCCGCATTTGTCGTGCTGCCGTGGCTGACGCCGCGCTTCTTCCGCCTGTACGGCGGCAGACCGTCCGAACTGGAAACGAAATTTCTGCTGCTTTGCCTTTTGGGTCTAGGCGCGCTGGCGGGCTGGGCCGATAGCGAAGCGGTACTGCCGGCCTATCTCATCGGAATGGTGCTGGCCGGGGCCGTCGGCAAGGACCACGCGTTGATTCGCCGCCTGCGCACGCTGACGTTCGGCTTGCTCACGCCGTTCTATTTCATCCGCGCGGGTTCCTTTGTCTTGATCCCCGACCTGATCGCCGCACCGGTCGCATTCGGATTTTTTCTGTTGGTCAAGATCGGAACCAAGATTATCGGCGTTTATCCGGTGACCAAATTCTTCAAGGCGCCCAATCAAGAAGCGATGTACACGACGCTGTTGATGTCCACCGGGCTCACCTTCGGCACGATCTCCTCGCTGTTCGGGCTCTCGCACGGGATTATCAACCAATCGCAGTATTCCATCCTCGTCGCCGTCGTGATCGGAAGCGCGGTCATTCCGACACTGATCGCGAATGCATTCTATCTGCCGAAACATTTGCTGCCGCAATCGGCCGGTGAAGGGGCAGAGCCTGGCAAGCCGTCGCCTGCCGGCATCAAGCAAAACGCACCGGCCGAATAGCGCGAAAGAGGCAACGCATGTTCAAGAAGATCCTGCATGCCAACGACGGCTCCGAGCACGCTTTCAAGGCGCTGTCGTTTGCGCTCGATATCGCCAAGCAAAATAAGGGCGAGCTTCATATGGTGTCGGTCGAAGAAATTTCCTACATGCCTGAATACATCGAAGAGGTCCGAGAGGAGAAGGGAACGGCCGCGCGCCGCTACCATGCCGTCATTCAGCGAGCGAACGCGATGGCCCAAGAGCACCATGTGAAGCTGCAAACCCACGTCTTGACCGGCCACCCGGTGCGCGACATCGTCGAACTCGCCGCCGAACTCAAGGCCGATTTGCTGGTGATCGGCGCCACCGGACACTCGGCTTTCTATGAACGCATGATCGGCAGCCGGGCTGACCGGCTAATCCAGCTCGCGCCATGCCCGGTTCTGGTCACAAAATGACCTAAGCGCGAGCGTTGCTAGATGGGGGTGACAATGCAGCTTGCTCGCGACGCCGTGCTGCTCCGCGTCTTTTTCGGCGAAGACGACAAGTTCAAAGGTCTGCCGCTTTACGAAGCAATTGTGCTCAAGGCACGCGAGATGCACCTGGCCGGAACGACCGTTCTGCGCGGCCACGTTGGTTTCGGGCATTCGAGCCGCATTCACACGACAAAAATCCTGCGCCTGTCGCAGGACCTGCCGATCGTGGTTGAACTCGTCGATACGCAAGACAGGGTCGATGCCTTCCTGCCGGTCCTTGACGAGATGATGTCCAGCGGCTTGATCACGCTGGAAAAGGTGCAGGTGCTGCAATACGGCAAGGCGGCTAGCGCTGTGGCGTCATGACATCGGCCGCAGGCCCAATTTGTCGAACAGCCGCATGTCGCGGTCGCGCTCCGGATTGGGCGTGGTGAGCAGCTTCGGCCCGGAGAAGATCGAATTGGCGCCGGCAAGGAAGCAGAGCGCCTGCGTCTCCTCGCTCATGTCCTCGCGCCCGGCCGACAGCCGCACCACCGAAGCCGGCATGGTGATGCGCGCCACCGCGACGGTGCGCACGAAGTCGAGCGGATCGAGCTTGGCCGCCGTGGCGAGCGGCGTGCCTTCAACCTGCACCAGCATATTGATCGGCACGCTTTCCGGATGCACCGGCAGATTGGCCAGCGTCACGATCATGCCGACGCGGTCGTCGAGCCCCTCGCCCATGCCGACAATGCCGCCGCAGCAGACATTGATGCCGGCATCGCGCACATGGTCGAGTGTGTCGAGACGATCCCGATAGGTGCGCGTGGTGATGATCTCGCCGTAGAACTCCGGCGAGGTGTCGAGGTTGTGGTTGTAGTAGTCGAGGCCGGAGGCTTTCAGCTGCGCCGCCTGCTCTCCCGTCAACATGCCGAGCGTGGCGCAGGTCTCCAGGCCCAGCGCCTTGACGCCTTCGACCATGGCGCAGACCTGCTCGAGATCGCGGTCCTTGGGCTCGCGCCAGGCCGCGCCCATGCAGAAGCGCGAGGCGCCGTTGGCCTTGGCCGCGCGCGCTTCGGCGAGCACGGCCTCGACCGCCATCAGCTTCTCGGCCTTGACGCCGGTATCGTATTGCGCCGATTGCGGGCAATAGGCGCAGTCTTCTGGGCAGCCACCGGTCTTGATCGACAGCAGGGTCGAAATCTGCACCTCGGTCGGATCGAAATACTGCCTGTGTGCTTGCGCCGCCTGGAACATCAGCTCCGGAAAGGGCAAATCGAACAACGCGCGCACCTCCTCCCGGGTCCAATCGTGACGGAGCGGGGCCAAGCCGGGATGCGGCGATGCGGCGTGAACAAGCGACATTCTTCGACCTTTCGGCGGGAATTCAACATGATTTGAGCAGATTGTAGCGCCAGATGCTGCCGTGATAAACCTATCCAAAGCCAGATGCTGGGTGCTGCCATGAAAAAGCTTTTCGCCGTTACATTCGCACTCGCCACGTTGACGGGCCCCGTCTACGCGCAATCACATTCGCATCAAACGCCGCAAACCCCCCTGCAGGCCGAGGACGCCCAGAAAAAGAAAGAGGCCGAGAGGACCGAGAAGGAATACCAGGCCGCGATGAAGAAATCGCAAGGGCCGGCCACCGGACAAACCGTCGTCGACCCATGGCAAAATTTGCGCGGCGTCGACGATGGCAAAGCCAAGCGCTAGCGGCTGGCGCGGATGAACCGGCTGCTGATCGTTCGCCTCGTGTCGGTGCTGGTCGGCGCCGCCGTGTTGTTTGGCGTTCAGCGCGGCTTCGACGTGGCGTTCTACATCGCCTTCCCGGTGGCGATCGTCGCCTACCTTGCCGTCAAGGTCGGCGTCGGCCTTTTGCTCGGCGCCGACAAGGCGACCTGACGCTCATCACCACCGGCGGCGCCACCCCCAATACGGCCGGTAATAGGGCCCTTCATAATAGACCGGCGGCGGCGGCGCGACGTAGACCTGTTCTTCGTCCTCGACGTAGCCGCCGCGCGGCGGATAGCCCGGCCCTGCCGCACGGGGCGGCACCCGGCCGCTCAGATCGAGCGCGGTCTGGATCGCGAAGCCGCTTTTGTCCTGCCAGCTGACCGCGCACCAGCCATCGGCACAATTCGTGGCGTCGATCAAGCTACCGCCCGGAATCTTGGCGACGATCTCGCTGGTCGTGCCGGGCGCGGCGCGCAGGTTGACGGTGGTCATGACGTAAGCGGGTTTTGCCAGGGCGCCGGTCGCGGACAACACCAGGACGCCGAGGCCGAATAAAATTCGCGCATGTTTCATGGCGCTGCTCTTTTCTTTCGTTTACGACGCGGCGCGGTGCCGCAAAAAGCCCGAGAATTCCAGCCTGCAAAAGCGGCGGCATCGGGGCAACCGCCGCGGCGCGTTGACATGAATCAATGTGTCGGCGCCTCTCATCCTGGCCTTGTTCTATATCGCGGTCCGGTTTCGTCCAAGCAATTCCGGCCGAGGGAGGAAAACATGTCCAAATTGGTCTGGGCCGCCGCCTTGTTCGCCTTGCTGCTGCCGTCGTTCGGCGTCGCCCAGGCGGAGACCTGGCCGAACCGGCCGATCAAGATTATCGTCTCGCAGGCCGCCGGCGGTACGCCCGATCTGATCTGCCGGCTGATCAGCGACAAGCTGTCGGACCTGCTGGGCCAGCGGGTGCTGGTCGAGAACCGCCCCGGCGGCGGCAACGTGGTCGGCGCCTCGGCCGCCGCGCATGCGGCGCCCGACGGCTACACGTTGTTCTTTGCGACCGCCGCCGCGCTGGTGAGCAATCCGCACACGTTCAAGAAGCTGCCTTACGATCCGGTCAAGGATTTCGTCGCGGTGTCAATGGTGGCGAACAATCCGTTTCTGATTCTCGCCAACGCCAAGGTGCCGGTCAACAATCTTGCCGAGCTGGTCGCCTACGACAAGGCCAACCCAGGCAAGCTGACCTTCGCGACCGACGGACCGCGGAATTTCTCCGGCATCCTGGCCACCTGGCTCAATAAGGTCAGCGGCGCGAACGTCCTTCAGGTGCCCTACGCGACCATGCCGCAGGGCGTGCAGGACACGCTGGCCGGGCGCACGCAGCTGACGATCCTGTCGCCGCCGTCGGCGGCCCCGCATATCGCCAGCGGCGCGCTCAAGCCGATCGCCATCAGCTGGACCAAGCGCCTGCCGCAATTCGCACAGGTGCCCTCGATCTCCGAGACCTTTCCCGGGGTAGAACTCACCGGCTGGTTCGTGATCGCCGCGCCGGCCGGCACGCCCGCCGACGTCGTCACACGCGTGAACCGGGAGATGGACAAGGTTCTCAAGACCCCCGAGATGGTGAAACGGCTGGCCGAGGTCGGCTTCTTCACCGACGGCGCCGACACGCCGGAAGCCACCCGCGCCTTCGTACAGGCGCAATACGACCTGTGGGGCAAGGTCGTGCACGACATCGGCCTGCAGCCGGAGTGACAATCGCGCGTTGACGATCGGCGTCCGGATCGCGCAGCATCCGACCATGGACGACGAGGTTTCCGGCGACGACATCGCCCGCATCGAGGCGCGCATCGAGGAGCTGGGCGAGGCGATCGAACGCTGCCGCAAGTTTTCGCTGGCCGCCAAGATCACCATTGCCGCCGGCGCCGGCTGGATCGCGCTGTCGATGCTGTCGGTGGTTTCATACACGCCCGAGACGACTCTCACCGCATTGGCGGCGATCATCATCGGCGTCGTGCTGCTCGGCTCCAACCGCACCACCTGGAGAGAGACCGAAAGCGCGCTGCGCGCCAGCAAAGCAATGCGCGCCGACATGATCGGCCGGCTCGACATGCGCATGGTCGGCGAGCAAACGCCGACGCTGCATTGACGTCCTAGACCGCCGGGTCCGCGCGCCAACGACATCGCGCCCCTTGCGGTCATGACAAGTCTTGCTAAAACGACGCCCATGAATGACACGCCCGACGCCCTGCCCGACCGGCTCTGCATCGATCCGGCAAGCCCCTATTACGATGCCGCCGTGCTCGCGCGCGACGTCGGCATCCGCTTCAAGGGCGCCGAGAAGACCAATGTCGAGGAATACTGCATCAGCGAAGGCTGGATTCGGGTCGCGCTCGGCAACGCCAAGGACCGTTACGGCAATCCGCTGACCATGAAACTCAAAGGCCCGGTCGAACCTTATTTCAAGAGCAAGACGCCGGAGTGATCTTCGCTCTCACCGATTCAGTTTTCAAACAGCTAGTTCTTTTTCTTTACCCTCCCCTTGTGGGGAGGGGAGCAGGCGTGCGTCATCGCCCCTGTTCTTTGCGGCGCGGGGACGCCGTAGCCTCTCCCCGCCGAAGCGGGGCACCTTTCTTCACCCCCAGCACGAAGCCGAGGGGATGGAGCGCCAAGCGGCGCACCAGTCTTCCGTTTTGCCGCGCTCTCTTTTGAAGAGCGCGGGCGCCTCTCGGCGCTCCATCGCGGCTTTTTAAGTCCCCGGGGCCGTGCTTCCGGGCGCGGACCCGGGCGGCTTTTGGCTCAGCCCGATCCGGCAGGCTTTCGCCCGCCTTCGTCTGCGCCGCGTCCAGCCATTAAAGGCAGTCCCCCGTAGTGGGGACGGACGGCGACCCAGGACCTCCCGAGTGCGAGGTTACGAGCCTCGCCCGCGGGCGCCGCACCCTCCCCCGCCCTCGTTTGCGTCTCATGAGAACGCCCTCGGTGTGGGGAGGATCGATAGGAATATAGTCCAGATGAGGCGCCGAGTCAAGCGGCCGCACGTCGACCGTCCGCGCATGCCTGCGCCACGCATTGGATACGCGGCGCGAAACATGGCATTGTGCCGGTGCATCCCATCCGCGGCCGCGATCGACTCCCGGAATTCGGGTCAGCCGCTGAAGGCGCCGGGTCCCGTCGGTGGGTGACCATGACGCGCGGATATCGGTCGTTTTGAGTGCACATCATGCATTCGGAGAATGGCAACGATACCGACAACGTGATCGCCGTTTCGGGCGTGCACGAACGGCGTCATGACAAATGGGGCGCAGGGTTCATTGTCTCGGCGGCGCTGCACGCGCTGGCGCTTACGGCTCTCATCGTGGCGCTGGGCCTGGCGGCCAGCCCCACCGAGAACCTCGTCATCGTTCCGGCGGATATCGTACGGCTTGCCGACACAGCCGCCGGCCCAAAGGAGCCGGATAAGGCCATTATTCCGCAGCAAGAGGTCGCCGCGCCGGCTTCACCCAGCGCAAAATCGAATGAGCTCTCGCCAGCGGCGACGCGCCCGCCGCCGGACTATCTCGAGATCAAGCTCCACACGCTCGCCGAGCTACGCCAACCACTTGTGAACCAGAATCTGTCGCAGAAGGGCGAAGGCCTGTCCCACATCTCCGCGATGAAACAAGACGCGGAGCCCGGAATGAACGCGGCGATCAAGGACTTTCTTCGCGATCAGATCGAGCATCATTGGGGCCTCGATCTCGCGGCTCTGCATGGCAGGGATTTTTCCGTTCTCATCCGCGTGACCATCACAAGGGCCGGCATCGTCACCGGAGCGGAGGTCCTTGATCGACGCCAATCCGGCGTGGACCTGGCATTCGATGAAGCTGCCTTGAGCGCGCGCAACGCCGCGCTCTTGTCCTCGCCGCTGACCTTGCCGCCGGGGCGCTATCCGGAGACGATGAACGTCATTCTCAGCCTCAACACCAGAGACGCATTACGATAGTAATACGCCGGGCGCCGCGGGCTACGGCAGATCCCTTGCGACGCGAAAACCGGTCAGGCTGGAATTGTCGTAGTCGCCACCATCGCTGGTGCTCAGGCTGCGGCTTGCCGAACGGACAAGAACGGGCAGGCTGCTCCAGGAGCCGCCGCGAATGACGTGTTTCGTGCAATTCTTTTCCTCCCACGCATGGCCGTCATCGGGAGCGTGCACATAGTTCGGATGCCAGCAATCCTCGGTCCATTGCCAGGCGTTTCCCAGCATGCCGTAGAGACCGAACGGATTGGGCGCGAAGCTTTCGACGGTGGCGAGCAAGCGATCATCCCATGGGCTTCCGCAGCCGTTGCAATTTGCGTGATTACGTCCGATCGCTTCGCCCCACCACCGCGCCGTCGCCGTGCCCGCGCGGGCGGCGTATTCCCACTCGGCCTCGCTCGGCAGGCGGTACGGTCCGGGGCCCGGCGCAAGCGTCGGACGTTCCTTGTGCACCTTGGCATTGAGCCACGCGACATAGGCCTTTGCATCGATCCATCCGAGGCAGACCGCCGGCCAATTCGGCGGTTGCATTTCCAGACCGCGGCCCGGCGACCGCCATACGTAACCGAGAATCCGGTTACACGGCGCCGGCTGATGGCCGGTGCTTTTGAGAAACTCCACAAACTGCGCGGTGGTGATGTCGTATTTGCCCAAGGCGAACGCCTTGATCGAGACGACGTGCTGCGGGCCTTCGGAGTCGAAGCGGCCCGGCTCGTTTTTCGGGCTGCCCATCAGGAAGCTGCCCGCGGGGATGCCGACCATCTCCGGGCAATCCCGGCATTCCCTGAACTCCCGGTCCTTGTGGACCTGAGCGCGGGCCGGACCGGACACGACGACCATGACCATCAGAGCCAAGGCCGCCGCGACGGATTTGCCGATGTTCGACATGGCGATCGATCGCGTTGGAGTTCGCAGGCGGTCATCGCAATTCCTGGCCGCGCTGACAACGCTAATGACGGTTTTTGGCCAAAAGCTGGCTCGCAGGATGAGGGCGTCCGGCAAACGCTTCGTCGTCGATGGCGAGTGGGACCAATTCGGCAACGAGTTGCGAGACGCTGACGCCGCGTGCGGCGGCGCTCGTCGTCAGCGCCGATGCGGTGGCGTTGTCGACTTCGATGGATTCGGTTTTGCCGGTCATGCGCACAAGATAGCAAGACCGGCGACCGGAAAAACTCACGACATGATGGGAGCATGCCGCAGCCGGCTGGCTGCGCCGGCCACCCTCCCCGCGCAGCCGGGAGGGATAAGAGCCCGCCACGCAAGCGGCCTATCGCCCCTTTTTGGTTTCCGAACGGAACCTGAGCCAGACCGCAAAGCCCATCACGACCAATGCCGACACAAAAATGATCACAAACGTATTGGTATCGAGACTACCCATACCGGCCTCCCACAGCGTCAACAACGGACGCATTTCGGCTTTGGCCTGGGGAGCCTACTCCTCCCGCGCGCAAACCGCGCGGCCTATTTGCTAAATTCCGGCTTGGTGAGGCGGGCGATCCATGATAGGCGCCCCGCCTCATGCCTCAAAAATCAGCATCACAAAGGCCGCGAACAGCACGACGTGCACCGCGCCCTACAGGATGTTGGTGCGGCCGCTGGCGAAAGTCACCACACTGACGACGAGCGTCACCGCCAGCAGCAGGTCGTTGGCGCTGGCGAGGCCGAGAAAGACCTCGTGCGCGGTGAGGTAACTGATCACCAGCATCACCGGCACCGTCAGGCCGATGGTCGAAAGCACCCCGCCGAGGAAAATGTTGATCGAGCGCTGCACCTTGTTCATCCAGGCCGCGCGCGTGGCGCTGATCGCCTCAGGCGTCGCCACCAGCATGGCGATGATGACGCCGCCGAGCGGCGCCGGCACCTTCAGCGTCTCGATCAGATAGTCGATCGGATGCGCCAGCTGCTCGGCCAAGAGCACCACCGGCAAGATATAGGCGACGAGCAGGACGGCGTGCCAGGCGAGCCCGCGCCCGCCTGTCGCGGCGTGCGCCGGCTCTTCGGCCTCGTCCTCGGTCATGAAATAGCGGCGATGCCGGCCGGTCTGGATGGCGAGGAAGGCGCAATAAAGCCCGATCGAGATGACGACGAGGAACGCCTGCTGCGCGGTCGACAGTGTCGGCCCGGGCGTGGTGACAGTGAAATTCGGCAGGCTCAGCGTCAGCAAGGCGAGAGGGATGATGACGCTCAGATATGTGTTGGCGCTCTGCAGATTGTAGTGCTGCTCGCTATGGCGCCAGCCGCCGGCGAGCAGCGACACGCCGACCATGCCGCCCAGGATGATCATGACGATGGCGAACAACGTCACGCACCAGCGTCGGATTGTTGTCGCCGTGCAGCATCACCGCGGTGATGCTCATCACCTCGATGGCGGTGACACACAGCGTCAGCACCAGCGTGCCGTAGGGCTCGCCGAGGATTTCGGCGACGTGGTCGGCGTGACGCACGACGTTGAGCGCCGAGCCCATCACCGTGCCGAACAGCCAGGCGAAGACGAAGGCGAGCCAGAACGGATTATCCAGCCGGGCGTATAGGCTCTCGCCGGAGAACGCGAAGACCGCCGTGGTCGCCAGGCTGAAGCCGAGAAACCACTCGTCGCGCCAGATGCGGCCGGGCGCGCTGTCGCTCCTAGCCTTGGTGGTCCTCGACTCTGCGCCGCTTTCGTGCCATACGCCATCATAGCGTGGCCTCGCCGAGGTGGCACGGCGCTTCGCGCCTTTGCCCACCCTGCAAGAAAAAATCCCTATTCCGCCGCTTCCATGCGCGGTGCGACCTTCTCGACCTTCGCCGCGCAGAATTTGAATTCCGGAATCTTGCCGAACGGATCGAGCGCGGGATTGGTCAGGATATTGGCCGCGGCCTCGACGTAGGCAAAGGGGATGAACACTACGCCGTCGGGAATGGCGTCGTCCTGGCGCGTGTTGAGCTCGACCTCGCCGCGCCGCGTGGTGACGCGCACCATGTCGCCCGGCTTGATGCCGAGCTTCACCAGCGTGCCGCGCGACACCGACGCGACCGCCGCCGGCTCCAGCGCGTCGAGCACCGAGGCGCGCCGCGTCATGGCGCCGGTGTGCCAATGCTCGAGCTGGCGGCCGGTGGTGAGGATGAACGGGAACTCGTGGTCCGGCGTCTCGTTCGGCGGCGTCAGCTTGGCCGCCACCAGCTTGGCGAAGCCGTCCGGGCGCGGGAAGCCCTTGTCGAACACCACGTCGCGGCCGGGCACGTCCGGGCCATCGACCGGATAAGTGACGTGGTCCTCGCGCTCGACGCGATCCCAGGTGATGTTGTCGAGCGCCGGCATCAGCCGCGCCATCTCCTCGAACACTTCGCTGACGTGCTGGTAGTTCCACTTTTCGCCCATGCGCTGGGCGAGATCCTGGATGATCCACAGATCCTGCCGCGTGTCGCCGGGCAACGGCAGCGCCTTGCGGCCCATCTGTACCTGACGATTGGTGTTGGTGACGGTACCGTCCTTCTCCGGCCAAGCGGACGCCGGCAAGATGACGTCGGCGTAAGAACAGGTCTCGGTGAGGAAGATATCCTGCACTACGAGATGCTCGAGATGGGCGAGCGCGGCGCGCGCGTGGTTCAAGTCGGGGTCGGACATCGCCGGGTTTTCGCCCATGATGTACATGCCCTTGATCTCGTCGGCGTGCACCGCGTCCATGATCTCGACCACGGTCTTGCCGCGCTTGGGATCGAGCTTCTTGCCCCAGGCCTTTTCGTACTTGGCGATCTGCTCCGGATTCTCCACCGACTTGTAGTCGGGGAAGAACATCGGAATGAGGCCGGCATCGGAGGCGCCCTGCACGTTGTTCTGCCCGCGCAGTGGATGCAGGCCGGTGCCGGGACGGCCGACCTGGCCGGTGATCAGCGCCAGCGCAATGAGACAGCGCGCATTGTCGGTGCCGTGCGTGTGCTGCGACACACCCATGCCCCAGAAGATGATGGCACTTTCGGCCCGCGCGCAGGAGCGCGCCACTTCGCGCAGCGTGTCGGCGGGGATGCCGCAGATCGGCTCCATCTCCTCCGGCGTAAAATCCTTCACGTGCTCGGCGAGTTCGTCGAAGCCCTCGACGTAAGTCTGCACGTATTGCTGGTCGTACAGCTTCTCGCCGATGATGACGTTGAGCATGGCGTTGAGCATCGCCACGTCGGTGCCGTTGCGAAACTGCATCATCTGCCAGGCGTGACGTTTTAAGGCCTGCCCGCGCGGGTCCATCACGACGAGCTTGGCGCCGCGCTTGGCAGCCTGCTTGAAGAAGGTGGCGGCGACCGGATGGTTCTCGGTCGGATTGGCGCCGATGACGATAATGAAGTCTGAATTCTTGCACTCGTTGAAGGTCGCGGTCACCGCCGCCGAGCCGACGCCTTCGAGCAGCGCCGCCACCGACGAGGCGTGGCACAGCCGCGTGCAGTGATCAACATTGTTGGAGCCGAAGCCGGTGCGGATGAGCTTCTGGAAGAGATAAGCCTCTTCGTTCGAGCCCTTGGCCGAACCGAAGCCGGCGAGCGCGCGCGGCCCGTCGCGGTCGCTGATTTGTCGGAGGCCCGCGGCGGCGCGCTCCATCGCCTCGTCCCAGGTGGCTTCGCGGAAATGCGTGAACGGGTTTGACGGATCGACCAGATCGTCGGCAGCCTTCTTGACCCCGTCCTTGCGCACCAGCGGCTTCATCAGCCGCTGCGGATTGCTGATGTAGTCGAAGCCGAAGCGGCCCTTGACGCACAACCGGTTCTGGTTGGCCGGGCCGTCGCGGCCGGTCACGTACAAGAGTTTGTTGTTCTTGATCTGGTAGGTGAGCTGGCAGCCGACGCCGCAATAGGGGCACACCGAGTGCACCTCGCGGTCGGGGAATTCGGTGCGCACATTGTTCTTGTCGACCAGCGTCGAGGGCATCAGCGCGCCGGTCGGGCAGGCCTGCACGCATTCGCCGCAGGCGACGCAGGTAGAGGCGCCCATCGGGTCGTCGAAGTCGAACACAATCTTCTCGCTATGGCCGCGGCCGGCCATGCCGATGACGTCGTTGACCTGCACCTCGCGGCAGGCGCGCACACACAAATTGCACTGGATGCAGGCGTCGAGGTTGACCGCCATGGCCGGATGGCTGCGGTCGGGCTCAGGAAGATGACGCTGGCCGAAGCGGCTGGTCGACACGTTCATGCGGTCGGCCCAGGCCCAGAATTTCGACTGCGGATCGTGCGCCGTCTCGCGCTTGGGCTGATCCGTCATCAGCAATTCGAACACCATCTGCCGCGCGGTCTTGGCGCGATCCGACGTGGCCTTCACCTTCATGCCTTCGCTCGGCTTGCGGATGCAGCTCGCCGCCAGCACGCGCTCGCCCTCGATCTCCACCATGCAGGCGCGGCAGTTGCCGTCGGCTCGGTAGCCGGGCTCGGGCAAATAGCACAGATGCGGGATGTCGGTGCCGTGGCGCTTGGCCACCTGCCAGATGGTCTCGCCTTCCAGCGCAGTGACTTCCTTCCCGTCGAGGATGAACTTCACCGATTTGGCTTTGCTGTTACCTGCGGTCATGGATGTCAGCCTTCCGTCACCAGGTTCCCAACGGCTTGGTCAGTTCCTCGGGAAAATACTTTAGCACACACAGCAACGGGTTCGGCGCCGCCTGGCCGAGGCCGCAGATCGAGGCGTCGCTCATGGCGGTCGACAGTTCGGTCAAGAGCGCGGCATTCCAGGGGCCCTGCGCCATCAGCTTGACCGCCTTCTCGGTGCCGGCCCGGCATGGCGTGCACTGGCCGCAACTCTCATCCTCGAAGAACTTCATCAAATTGAGCGCCACGGCTTTCATATCGTCCTTGTCGGACAGGATCACAACCGCATGCGACCCGACGAAGCAGCCGTATTTTTCCAGAGCTCCAAAGTCGAGCGGCTCGTCCGCCATCGACGCCGGCAATATGCCACCCGAGGCGCCGCCCGGCAGATAGCCCTTGAAAACATGACCCTCGGTCATGCCCCCGCAAAATTCCTCGATCAATTCCCGCGCGGTGACGCCGGCCGGCGCCAGCACCACGCCCGGCTTCTTCACCCGGCCCGACACCGAGAAGCTGCGGAAACTCTTGCGCTCGCGGCGCCCCTGCCCGGTCATCCACTCCGCGCCTTTTTCAATAATGTCGCGCACCCAGAACAACGTCTCGACGTTCTGCTCGAGCGTCGGACGGCCGAACAGACCGACCTGCGCGACATAAGGCGGGCGATGGCGCGGCAAGCCGCGCTTACCCTCGATCGACTCGATCATCGCCGACTCTTCGCCGCAGATATAAGCGCCGGCGCCGCGCCGCAGGTGCAGCTTGGTGTGCGGCGAGAGCCCCGCCTTCTCCGCTTTCTCCATTTCCTCGGTCAGCATCAGCCGCAATTCGGGATATTCGTCGCGGATATAGAGATAAGTCTCGGGCGCCTCGACCACCCAGGCTGCGATCAACATGCCCTCGATGAAGCGGTGCGGGTCGCGCTCGAGATAGAAGCGGTCCTTGAAGGTGCCGGGCTCGCCTTCGTCGCAATTGACGGCGAACATACGCGGCGCGGGTTCCGCGCGCACCAGCGACCATTTGCGTCCCGTCGGAAAGCCGGCGCCACCGAGGCCGCGCAGGCCGGCATCGCTGACGATCTTGATCAACTCGTCGCGCGTGCGCTTGCCAGATAGACAATCCTTCAACAGCGTGTAGCCGCCGGCTTTCCGGTAGGCGGCGAAATCGGTCGCCGGCTTCCAGGCGTGCGGATGCTTGTGCGCTTTCGCATCGGCAACGACTTTGTCGGGCGTCGCCTTGAAGGTCTGCAGATGCCCCACCGCGACGACCGGCGCGCGGTCGCAGGCGCCCATGCACGGCGCGCGCACCACGCGCACCTCCTTGCCGAGGATCGCCGGCAATTTCTTCAGCAGCGCTTCGGCGCCCGCCATAGCGCAAGAGAGCGAATCGCAAACGCGCACGGTAGTTGCAGGCGGCGCGGGACCGTCCTTCACCACGTCGAAATGCGAATAGAAGGTGGCAACTTCGTAGACCTCGGTCTGCGCCATCTTCATCTCGGCGGCCAGCGCGCCGAGATGGGCTGCGGACAGATGGCCGTAATGGTCCTGAATAAGATGCAGATGCTCGATCAAGAGATCGCGCCGGCGCGGACGATCGGTGAGCAGCGCCCGCACTTCGTCGAGCGCCTGCGGATCGACTTGGCGGCCCTTCGGCGTGCGCGGCGGCCGGCGGCGGCCGGACTTCGGCGGTACCTTCACGTCCTGCCCTGCAACACTCATTTTGATCTCCCAACACCAGAAGAGCCGTTCTGAATCCCTGTAAACAAGGCCTATTCCTCAATGAGTTGATAGATTTCTTCTATCAATATGGTATTCATCCTTGTAAAATCCGATCATGCCCCTCCAAAAGGCGGCGCATAGATGCGCTGTTTCCCGGACGTTCGATTACCGCAGCCAACGCGAGCCAACGCAGAAGTACTTCAGTGATCGACAAACTCGAATTTCTGCTCGCTTTGGCGCGGGAAAAGCATTTCGGACGCGCCGCCGAGGCCTGCGGCGTGACCCAGCCGACACTATCGGCCGGCGTGAAGCAGATCGAGGATAGTTTCGGCGTCCTGTTGGTCAACCGCGGTTCGCGCTTTCAGGGCTTTACGCCGGAAGGCGAGCGCGTGCTCGACTGGGCGCGGCGCATTGTCGGCGATGCCCGCGCCATGCGCGAGGAAGTTCACAGCCTCAAGCACGGCCTCACCGGCCGCCTGCGCATCGCGGCGATCCCGACCACGCTGGCGATGGTCGAGCGGCTAACCACGCCCTATCGCGCGCGGCACCCGAACGTTCAGTTCACCATCTATTCCCGCAACTCGTTCGAGATCCTCGATCTCCTGGAAAATCTCGAGATCGACGCCGGCATTACCTATGTCGAGAACGAGCCGCTCGGCCGCGTTAACACCGTGCCGCTTTATCGCGAACGCTACCGGCTGCTCACCTCGGCAGAGGCGCCGCTTGGCAATCGCGACAGCGTGACCTGGGGAGAAGTCGCGCAGGTGCCGCTATGCCTGCTGACGCCCGATATGCAGAACCGCCGCATCATCGACCGTCTGCTCAAAGCGGCCGGCAGCGAGGCGCGGCCGACGCTCGAATCCGATTCGATGATTCTGCTGTACTCGCACGTGCGCGCCGGCCGCTGGGCGAGCGTGATGCCGGCGAAAATCGCCGACACGCTCGGCCTCACCGACACCATCCGCGCCATTCCGATCACCCAGCCGGAGGCCGTCCAAACCATCGGCCTCGTCGTGCCGTCGCGCGAACCGATGACGCCGATCACCGCCGCGCTGGTGGCGGAGGCGCGCCGCGTCGCCGCATCGCTCGACGACTAGTCGACGGGATTAGCCATTAGTCGTAGATGCGCGGCGTAATATCGCCGGAGTGTGCTGTGTTCGCGTCCCAAAACATGCTCGCGCATGCAGTTCCGGCCTAAAATAGTCGTTCGCTATTGCGGCATTTGAGTTTCCTATCGGGTCATAGGAACACTTTTATTGATTCAACAAACTCCCACCCGCACTCTGCAAATCGCGGACTTGGGGGCCCTGGGTCCGACAAAAAAACGAACAACGGGAAACACAAAGGGAGACGACGCGATGAGCTTGCTCTCGATACTCGATCGCAACCATACGATCGCAAAACCTGGATTCAGCCGGTGGATGGTGCCGCCGGCCGCACTGTGTATTCATTTGTGTATCGGCCAAGCCTACGCGTTCAGCGTGTTCAATCTGCCGATGACGAAGCTGCTCGGCATCACGCAATCGACGCCGGCAGATTGGAAGCTCACCGACCTCGGCTGGATTTTCTCGATCGCGATCTTCTTCCTCGGCGCGTCGGCGGCCGTGTTCGGCCGCTGGGTCGAGGAAGGCGGACCGCGCCGCGCGATGTTCACCGCCGCGCTGTGCTTCGGCGGAGGTTTCATTATCTCCGCCTTCGGCGTTTACACCCATGCCTTGTGGCTAGTCTATTTGGGCTACGGCGCTCTCGGCGGATGCGGACTCGGTCTTGGCTACATCTCGCCGGTCTCGACGCTGATCAAATGGTTCCCCGACCGGCCCGGCATGGCGACTGGCATGGCGATCATGGGTTTCGGCGGCGGCGCCTTCATCGCTTCGCCTCTGTCGGTATGGCTGATGAGCAGGTTCTCGACGCCAACCCACGTCGGCGTGGCCGAGACCTTCATCGCAATGGGCATCATCTATTTCTGCTTCATGCTCGTCGGCGCCGCGATCGTGCGCGTGCCGGCGCCCGGCTGGAAGCCCGAAGGCTATACGCTGCCAGCAGTGGCGCAGAAACTGATCACCAAGAACGACGTCTTCGTCTATGACGCGCTGAAGACGCCGCAGTTCTGGCTGATCTGGTGGGTGCTCTGCCTCAACGTGACCGCCGGCATCGGCGTGATCGGGCAGGCCTCCGCCATGACGCAGGAAATGTTCCCCGGCCATGTCTCGCCGGTCGCGGCGGCGGGCTTCGTCGGCCTGCTCAGCCTGTTCAACATGGCGGGCCGTTTCTTCTGGGCCTCGACCTCCGACATCATCGGCCGCAAGAACACCTATTTCTGCTTCTTCGCGATCGGTACGGTACTTTATTGTCTGGTGCCGTGGACCGGCTCGATCGGCAGCGTTTCGCTGTTCGTGCTGTGCTTCCTGGTGATCATCTCGATGTACGGCGGCGGCTTCGCCACCGTGCCGGCTTACCTCAAGGACATGTTCGGCACCCGCTATGTCGGCGCCATCCACGGCTGGTTGCTCACGGCATGGTCGATGGCCGGCATCTTCGGCCCGGTGCTGGTGAACTACATCCGCGAGTACCAGATCGGACATGGCGTGGCGAAGGCGCAGGCCTACAACACAACCATGTACATCATGGCGGGGCTGTTGGTGATCGGCTTTATCTGCAACTTCATGATCAAAGCCGTGCACCACCGCTTCCACATGAAACCGGACCATGAAGCCGAGCGCGCCCAGGCGGAAGTTGCCGCCGTCAGCGAGCCGGCCAGCGCATAAAAGGAGGAACAGACCATGGCTACACAAATGCAAGACAGCTCGATGACCCTGAAGCTCATCCTCGCTTGGGGATTCGTCGGCATCCCGCTCTCCTGGGGCGTGATCCAGACGATCATCAACGCGATGAAGCTGTTTCAATAGACGCAGCGCGTAGCGCGGGCGCCGCCTCCCTTAAAAAAGGGGACGCGGCGCCCGTTCATTTTCGCGGGGGCGCGGAGCGATGCAGCGAAGCTACGTTTTCGGCACAGTGCGCGACACCAGGCGCAACGCGATCTACGTGATCCGCGTCAAGGATGACACGATCGATCCGATCGAGGCCGACGAGATCGCCGAACTCTCGCGCGATAAGATCCAGTTGCGCGGCGAATACGCCGCCGGCGTGGTCGTCGTTGAGGGCGAGGGCAAGGAAACGCTGCGGCTCTACCGCGCGCCGCACGCGGTCACGCGCGTGCGCGCGGCCATGTTCAATGCCACCATCAGATGGCGGCCGACCGAGTTGGACTAGATTCGGGGGGCCACGCCGACGGCTGGCGCCGAAGCATGCGCAACCGGCTGTTTCTTTTTCGCGCCCTTCGCGACCGGTTTTGCCGCGCGCACCTTGTCGACATGCGCCAGCTTTCTCTTGCGCAACTCCATGCGCCGCCCGTAGAACTTGACGATATTCCGCGCGGTTTCCTCGCTTAGCATCTTGTATCGCTCGAAGGCATTGGCGAGATCGTCAGGCGTCAATTTCCGTCCGGCGGCCCGCATCAGCGTCAGCTCCCGGGCCGTCGTCCAGGAGCAGCCGGCGGCCTTCGACAGAATGAGGATCATATCCTCGTGCTCGTCGAGCAGCGCGCGTTCGACCAAGTCGACCGGGAAATTGCCGAGCTTCGACAGCGCGACCACCGCTTTTTCGAATTCCTGCGTGCGGGCGGGGCCGTGAACATTGGCCTCCACCACGGGGTGCGTTCTGAAGCGGAAATAAGCGTTGCGGGCGGCGGCGGCATGTTCAAGCGATGCCGCGCGGACCTCGTGCTGGATAGAGGTAGCGACGTCATCAATGGCATCGCGGATTTCGGCGGCGGCGCGCGGGTTGAGGGCTTCCAACTTGGCGCGGACGGAAGCCGACGCGCTTTCGAGCAGCTTGAGGAAATGCTGGCGCGGAATATCGCCGCGTTGTCCGAGGACTATCATCAGCTTGCGGTCGTGCTGCGCGCGGACCGTCAGCCGGCCATAGCCCGCGAGCGAGAAGTGCGCGCCCTTGTTGCGCGCGACCTTGTGCACGACGCGGTTATCGCCGCGCTCGACCAGGACGTCGGTGACCTGTTCGCTCAGCTTCAAACGCTGGGCGATGGCGAGCAGATGCTCCTGGCTCTTGGTGCTGGCGTTCTCGATCAGGTCCGCATCGGTCAGCCGTTCCGAGCGGATGAGCACCGGCGCGGCGACGGTGATCTCGTCGTCGAAGGCAAGCGAACGGGTCAGCTTGGGGGGAGCATTGCTCACGCCCGCCAGTTGGCTCGCGAGTTTGGCGCGCGCCTTGACCTCGATATCGGCCGAAAGCTGCTGCAGCACGTCGTCGAATACGGCAATTTGCTGGTCGGAATAGCCGCGCGACCCGGCCACGAACAGGTCGGTGATGCGCTGAAGGATGCGCAGGCGCTCATGCACGCCACCGGTGGCGACCGTGCTCATCACCTCATCGATGAGCGACCGGCTCTCGGCCGGCGCAGGAGCGTTGGGCGACATGGAAATATTGGACATACGGCACATTGCTGATGTGGGCGGGCAATGAGTTCCACCCGGGAACCGAACGTGCCGAGACTTTAGTGAAAAGGTGCGAAGAACCGTTGCACATGCTGCCCGCAAAAATACGAAAACTTTAATCAATTGCGCGACATTCGCGCGCTTGGCGGAATGCGCCAAAAAAGCGGATTTGCCACCAGTTGCAGGGGTTTTCACACACCTGCGTCCACGCGACGGGCCGACTGCGCAATAACCTAAATTAAATTGTTAAATTAAGTTGAGTGTCGTTCCCGGGCGGGCGCGCCGATCCCGGGTCCACCCGAGATCGGCGACCTGATCGGCTTACGCCACCTTCACGTCCATGTGCTTGAACATGGCGCGCTTGGCTTCCTCGTCGAATTCGGTCTTGAACTTGTGCTTGGTCCTGAGTTCGTTGGCGCGCGCCGCTGCCGGCCGCGCCGAAATCTCGTCCACCAGCCGCTTCAGGTTCGGAAACTTCGCCCAGTATTCCTCGCCCAGCGCGTTCGGAATGAGCCGCGCCCAGCCCCACACCGCCATGTCGACGATGCCGTAAGCGTCGCCGACCATGTATTTCTGCTTGGCGAGGCGCGCTTCCAGAATGCCGTAATGGCGCTGCGCCTCGAACATATAGCGGTTGAGGGCATAGGGAATCTTTTCCGGCGCGTATTGGCGGAAGTGCACCGACTGGCCGGAGAACGGTCCGACTCCGGAGGCGACGAACATCAGCCACGACAATAATTCGCCGCGCAGCTTTGGCGTGTTCGCCGGCATGAATTTCCCGGTCTTCTCGCCGAGATAAAGCAGGATCGCGTTCGAATCGAACACGGTGGCGTCGCCGTCGATGATCGCCGGCACCTTGGCGTTCGGGTTGATGGCGAGGAATTCCGGTGTGTGCTGTTCGCCCTTGCGGGTGTCGACCGGCACGGCTTCGTAAGGCAGACCGGTTTCCTCGAGCATCAGCGCCACCTTCATCGGATTGGGCGCGCCGCTGTAGTAGAACTTGAGCATCGGTTTCTCCCTGGATTTAAGTCGGCGGATACCATCACTCCGCGCATTCCCGCGCAAGCGGGAATGCGGCACTTAAGCCTGGGTCGTCCCCGCTTGTGCGGAGACGAACGGAGCAGCAGTTAGAACAACCCGACGATCTTGCCGTCCGCGCCGACGTCGATCGAATCCGCCGCCGGCACCTTGGGCAGGCCGGGCATGGTCATGACCTCGCCGCAGATCGGTACCACGAACTCGGCGCCGGCCGAGATTCGAACTTCGCGCACATTGATGGTGTGATCGGCCGGCGCGCCCTTGGCGTCGGGATTGGTCGAAAAGCTGTATTGCGTCTTGGCCATGCAGATCGGCAGCTTGCCGTAGCCCATCTCTTCCCAGGCCTTGAGTTGATCCTTGACCGACTTGTCGGCGGTGACGTTTTTGGCGCGATAGATTTCGCGCGCGATCGTCTCGATCTTCTCGAACAGCGGCATGTCGTCGCGATAGAGGAACTTGAGCTTGGCGGTGCCCGCGTCGATGATCTTGACCACGGCGCGGGCAACGTCGGCGGCGCCCTCGCCGCCCATGGCCCAATGGTCGGCCATCAGCGCTTCGACGCCGAGCGCCTTGCATTTCTCCTTGACCAGCGCGATTTCGGCGTCGCTGTCGGCGGAAAAGCGGTTGATCGAAACGACAACCGGCAATCCGAATTTCTTCACGTTCTCGACGTGGCGCTGCAGATTGGCCATGCCGGCTTCCAGCGCCTTGAGGTCTTCCTTCTTGAGATCGTCCTTCTTGACGCCGCCGTGCATCTTGAGCGCGCGGATGGTGGCGACCAGCACCACGCAATCCGGAGTAAGACCCGCCTTGCGGCACTTGATGTCGATGAATTTCTCGCCGCCGAGATCGGCGCCGAAGCCAGCCTCTGTCACCACGTAGTCGGCGAGCTTGAGCGCAGTGGTGGTGGCAAGTACCGAGTTGCAGCCATGCGCGATATTGGCGAAGGGACCGCCGTGGATGAAAGCGGGCGTGCCCTCCAGCGTCTGCACCAGGTTCGGCGCCAGCGCCTCCTTAAGCAGCGCGGTCATCGCGCCATGCGCCTTGAGATCCTTGGCGAGGACCGGTTTGCGGTCGCGGGTATAGGCGACGATGATCTTGCCCAGACGCTCCTTGAGGTCATCGAGATTCTTGGCGAGGCAGAAGATCGCCATGACTTCGGAGGCGACGGTGATGTCGAAGCCTGCCTCGCGCGGGTAGCCGTTGGCGACGCCGCCGAGCGAGCAGACGATCTCGCGCAGCGCGCGGTCGTTCATGTCCATGACGCGGCGCCAGGCGACGCGGCGCGAATCGATGGCGAGGCTATTGCCCCAATAGATGTGATTATCGATCAGCGCCGACAGCAGATTGTGCGCCGAGGTAATGGCGTGGAAGTCGCCGGTGAAGTGCAGATTGATGTCCTCCATCGGCACCACCTGGGCATAGCCGCCGCCCGCGGCGCCGCCCTTCATGCCGAAGGAGGGCCCCAGCGACGGCTCGCGCAGGCACAACATCGCCTTCTTGCCGATGTAATTGAGCGCGTCGGTGAGGCCGACCGTGGTGGTGGTCTTGCCCTCGCCCGCCGGCGTCGGCGTGATCGCGGTGACCAGGATCAGCTTGCCGTTCGGCCGGGGTTGCAGCGACTTGACGTAGTCCATCGAGACCTTGGCCTTGTAGTGGCCGTAGGGCTCGAGGTTCTCAGGCGCGACGCCGAGCTTTTCCTTGGCGATCTCCATGATCGGCCGCTTCGCGGCGGCCTGCGAAATTTCGATGTCGGACTTCGGCTTCTGATGCTGCGAGGCGGGCATGGGTCTATCCGTTGATGCAAGAGTGGTGAGCCGGCGATTGAGGAATTTTCGTTAGGGCGCGATCAACTGAACTTGGCGCCAACGGCGATGTTGGCCGACTTGGTCCATTCGGACGCATCGATTTTTTTGCCGCCATCCGGCTGCACGCGGGTGACCTTGAAGCGGCCATCGGCGCAGACCACGGCGAAACCGTCGGCGTCGACCGCGACGATCTCGCCGAGCTTCCCGGCGATGCCCTTCGGGTACTTGGCCGGCAGCGGCTTGGCGTCGAATATCTTGACGGTCTTGCCGTCGAGCGTCGTCCAGGCACCGGGCGCCGGATTGCAGCCGCGAATGAGGCGGTCGATCTGCTCCCACGGCTTGCCCCAGTCGATCTTGGCATTGCCGGGGCCGCAGCGGCCTTCATAAGTAGCCTTCGACTCGTCCTGTTTGATGCGCGGCGCCTTGCCGGCTTTGACCAGATCGACCGATTCCATCATGGCCTCGACGCCCATCGGGAACAGGCGGTCGAAATAGACGGTGCCGAGCGTGTCGGTTGCCGAGATCGGCGTCTTCTTCTGCAAAAGCACGTCGCCGGTATCGAGCCCGTTGTCGGGCCAGAAGATCGAGAGGCCCGTCTCCTTCTCGCCCTTGATGATAGGCCAGTTGATCGCGGAGGCGCCGCGATAGGCCGGCAGCAGCGACGGGTGATACTGGATCGAGCCATGCGTCGGGATGTTGAGGAAGTCCTCCGGCACGAACAGCGTGACGAAAGCCATCACCTGCAGGTCCGGCTTGAGCGCCTTGAACTCGTCCCACACTTTCGAGTCTTTGTAGGATGCCGGTTGATAGACCGGCAGTTTGGCGGCGATCGCGGCTTCCTTCAGCGGATCGGCTTTGGCGCCTTCTTTTTCCGGCGCCACATAGACGGCGATCACATTCTCGCCGCGCTTGAGCAGCGCTTCCAGCACGGCCTTGCCGAAGGCCTGCTGGCCATGAACCACGATTCGCATAATTAGACTCCCTGTCTCATCCGCTCATGCCCGCGCAAGCGGGCATCCAGCGCTTTAGTGACTGGGTCCCCGCTTTCGCGGGGACGAGCGGTTTCGTTACGCCGCCGCCTTCGACTTGTCCGGCGCGGTGATCGCGCCCGACGCCTTGATCTCGGCGAGTTCCGATGGGCTGTAGCCGAGCACCTTGGTGAGGATTTCCTCGGTGTGCTCGCCGAGCAGCGGCGAGCGTTCCACCCTGGCGGGCGAATCCGACAGCTTGATCGGATTGCCGACGGTCAGGTACTTGCCGCGGGTCGGGTGATCGACTTCGACCACCGTGCCGGTCTTGCGGAGCGACTCGTCCTCGGCAATCTCCTTCATCGAAAGGATCGGTCCAACCGGAATATCGACCGCATTGCAGATGTCCATGACCTCGAACTTGGTCTTGGTCATGGTCCAATCCTCGATCCGCGCGAAAATCTTTTTCAGCCGCGGCAGGCGCGCCTTCGGCGTGGCATAGTCCGGATCGGTCTTCCAGGTCGGCTCGCCGATCAGGTCGCAGATCGCGCCCCACACCGGCGCCTGGGTGATGAAATAAATGTAGGCGTCGGGATCGCTCTCCCAGCCCTTGCACTTGAGCAGCCAGGCCGGCTGACCGCCGCCGGAATCGTTGCCGGCGCGCGGCACCGCCTTGCCGAACGGCACGCCTTCACTGTACTGGCTGTATTCGGTGAGCGGGCCGTGGGCGAGACGCTGCTGATCGCGCAACTTCACGCGGGCGAGATTGAGCACGCCATCCTGCATCGCGCACAGCACGCGTTGGCCGCGGCCGGTGCGGATGCGCTGATAGAGCGCCGAGACGATGCCGAGGGCGAGATGCAGGCCGGTGCCACTGTCGCCGATCTGCGCGCCGGTGACCAGCGGCGGGCCTTCGCGGAAGCCGGTGGTCGAAGCGGCGCCGCCGGCGCATTGCGCGACGTTCTCATAGACCTTGCAGTCTTCGTAGGGCCCCGGGCCGAAGCCCTTGACCGATGCGACGATCATGCGCGGATTGAGTTTGTGAACGTACTCCCAGGTCAGGCCCATGCGATCGAGCGCGCCGGGGGCGAAGTTCTCGACCAGAACGTCGCAGGTCTTGATCAGCCGGTTGAGGATATCCATGCCCTTGGGATGCTTGGAGTCGATGGTGATCGACCGCTTGGTGCCGTTGAGCATGGTGAAATAGAGGCTGTCGGCGTTCGGCACGTCGCGCAACTGGCCGCGCGTGATGTCGCCGCCGCCCGGCCGTTCCACCTTGATCACGTCGGCGCCCATGTAGGCGAGCAACTGGGTGCAGGTCGGGCCGGACTGCACGTGAGTGAAGTCGAGAATGCGCACCCCTTCCAGTGCCAAGCCGGCCTGGCCGTAGGGCTTGCTGCTCGGCCGCGGCGAGCCATTCGATTTGCCATTGCCGTTTGCCTTTTTCGCCGGCTTTTTCGCCGCGAGCTTGACCACCTTGCGCGCGGGCTTCCTGGCCGCGGCGCGGCTTTTTGCCTTTGGACGTTTCGTTTTAGCCATTGTCGATTCCTCCACAGAACTCAAATTTGGATGGTGCGGCCGGCGGCGCGAAGGCCGCCCGCATGGGATTTCATTTTTTCTTCAGGGCGCTTTGCGGATTGAGGTTGCCGATACGGCCACTTTCGCTGCCGGCCGCCGGATCGAGCACCGCGTTGATTAGCGTCGGCTTGCCCGAATCCATGGCCTCGTTCACGGCGCGCTTGAGCTCGTCGGGTGAGGTCGCATTGACGCCGACGCCGCCGAAGGCCTCCATCATCTTGTCGTAGCGCGAGCCTTTGACGAAGACGGTGGGCGCGGGATCCACACCGCCGCTGCGATTGACGTCGGTGCCGCGATAGATGCCATCGTTGTTGAAGATGACGACGCAGATCGGCAGCTTGTAGCGGCAGATCGTCTCCACCTCCATGCCGGAGAAGCCGAAGGCCGAGTCGCCTTCGATTGCGAGCACGGGCTTGCCGATCTCGATGGCGGCGGCGATGGCATAGCCCATGCCGATGCCCATGACGCCCCAGGTGCCGACGTCGAGCCGCTTGCGCGGCTGGTACATGTCGATGACGCCGCGCGTGAGATCGAGAGCATTGGCGCCTTCGTTGACCAGGATGGCGTCCGGTCGCTCCTTGACGATGGTGCGCAGCACGCCCAACGCGCCGTGGTAGTCCATCGGCACGTTGTTGTTCATCAGCCGCGGCGCCATCTTGGCGACGTTCTCTTCCCGCTTCTTGCTGATCGCACCAGTCCAGTCGGCGGGAGGCGCCGGCCACTTGGCGCCCATGCCGTCGAGGAAGGCCGCGACGCAGGAGCCGATATCGCCGACCACGGGCGCGGCGATTTCGACGTTGGAGTCCATCTCCCTGGGTTCGATGTCGATCTGGATGAACTTCTTCGAGTGCGGCTCACCCCAGTTCTTGCCCTTGCCGTGCGACAAGAGCCAGTTGAGGCGTGCGCCGATCATCACGACGACGTCGGCGTCCTTGAGCACCGTCGAGCGCGCCGCCCCCGCGCATTGCGGATGCGTGTCGGGCAACAGGCCCTTGGCCATGCTCATCGGCAGGAACGGAATGCCGCTCTTTTCGACGAAGGCGAGGATCGCATCGTCGGCCTGCGCATAAGCCGCGCCCTTGCCGAGGATAATCAGCGGGCGCTTGGCGCTCTTGAGCAGGTCGAGCGCGCGTTTGACCGCGGCCGGGGCCGGAATCTGCGCCGGCGCCGCGTCGATGACCTTGACCAGCGACTTCTGCCCGGCTTCCGCGTCCATCACCTGACCGAAAAGCTTGGCCGGCAGATCGAGATAGACGCCGCCCGGACGGCCCGACACGGCCGCACGGATCGCACGCGCCAAGCCGATGCCGATGTCGGCGGCATGCAACACGCGGAACGCCGCCTTGCACAGCGGCTTGGCGATGGCCAACTGGTCCATCTCCTCGTAGTCGCCCTGCTGCAAGTCGACGATCTCGCGCTCGGACGAGCCCGAGACCAGGATCATCGGGAAGCAGTTGGTCGTCGCGTTGGCCAGCGCGACCAGACCGTTGAGAAAGCCGGGCGCCGACACCGTCAGGCAAATCCCCGGCTTTTGCGTCAGATAGCCGGCGATGGCCGCCGCGTTGCCGGCGTTCTGCTCGTGCCGGAACGAGATGACGCGGATACCCGCGGCCTGCGCCATGCGGCCGAAGTCCGTGATCGGAATGCCGGGCACGCCATAGATCGTTTTGATGTCGTTGAGCTTCATCGCATCGATGATGAGATGAAAGCCGTCCGTCTGCTCGCGCTCTGCTGCGTCAGCGGTCGCCGGTTTCTTTTCTTGTACTGCTGCTTCAGCCATGGGAATCCTCCCTTCACGTCCTGTAGTCGGGTCTTTCAGTCCAAATAGTCGGCATAGCGCGCCACGTGCTCGGCAAGGCCCAGCGCGTGGTCGCGCACCAATTCCTCGGCGCGGTCGGTAGCGCGCGCCTCGAGCGCCTCGATGATGCTGATGTGGTCGCGGATCGAGCGGTCGGCGCGATCCTTCTCGCCGATGGTCTTGCGACGAATCATGCGCATGTGGGTGAACAGATTCTCGGCGAGCGCGATCAGCACCGCGTTGCGCGACAGCCGTATGATGGTCTGGTGGAATTCGATGTTGACGTCGGAGTACTCGTCGAGATGGGCGCGCACCTTGCCGTTCTCGAAAGTGGCGAACATCCGGCGCAGGCCGGCGATTTCCTCCTGGGTGGCGACTTCCGTCATCAAGCGAGCCGCCATGCTTTCGAGCGCGGCCCACACGGTGATCATCTCGATCACCTCGCGCTTGGTCTTGCGCACGACGTATATGCCGCGCCGCGGCACCGAGCGCACGAAGCCCTCGCTTTCGAGCTGCGCCATCGCCTCGCGCACCGGCGTGCGGCTGATGCCGAAGTCCTGAGCGAGTCTCCGTTCGTCGAGGCGGATGTCGTCGCGGTTGCGGTAGATGTCCATCGCGACAATCGCGTTCTTCAAGGCGGCGTAGGCCTTGTTCTTGAAACTCGGCGTGTCATTGAGGGACACCAACGTGGGGTGCGACGCGGCGGCGGCTTTCGGCGGCGACGGCCGATTGCGGCTACGCGGGCTCACGCGACGAAGCGAAGGATCGTGGCTACTCATGACTGGTATACAATATGCCAGATGACCCGACGCGCGCAACGACCTTCTCGGCGGGTCACTCCGGTACCGCCCGTTTATGACGCGAGCCCGGACAATCGAGCGCGGCCGGAACCGCAAAAAAACAAGGCCTCGTCGGGTGAGGCCTTGTTCGAGGTTTCAATGCTGCAAATGAAGATGCAGCGGCATTTTTTCAAGTCTTATCAGGTCGCGTGGGCGAGCTTGGCTTCGCCCGTCGCGATCTTCGTGCGCATCGGCTTGAGCACGAACAGCGCCAAGGCGACGACGACCAGGTTCATGGTCGCGGTGACCACGAAGACCATGTGCCAGCTGCCGGTCGAGGCCTTGATCAGGTTAGCCACCGGGACCAGGAACGCGGACGCGCCCTTGGCCGTATAGAGCAAGCTCAGGTTCACGGTCGCGAACTTCGGCCCGAAGCTGTCGGTGCAGGTCGACGGGAACAGGCTGAAGATTTCGCCCCAGGTCAGGAAGATCAAGGCAGCGAAGACCACGAATGCCCACGGTTGCGTGCCGGCCGAGCCCAGCAGCCAATAGGCCACTGCGCCGAGACCGAACGCGATCGCCATGGTGTATTCGCGGCCGATATTGTCGGACACCCAGCCGAACAGCGGGCGAGCCGCGCCGTTGCAGACGTTGTCGACGATCAGCGCTACCGACAGCGCGGTCGCGCCGCCGAGGATCGCCACATTGGCGATATTGTAGTCTTTCGCGATCAGCGCGATTTGCGCCGTAGCCATCAGGCCCGAGGCCGACACCATGATGAACATAATGTAGAGTACCCAGAACACCGGCGACATCAGCACCTCGCCCGGCGCGTAGCTGCGCGCCGACTGCGGCACCTTCGGCGCCGCAAGATCCTTGAGTTCATCGGCCTCCGGCGCGCGCAACAGCCACGCCAGCAAGAAGACGATCACGCCTTGCACGAGGCCGAACCAGAAGAAGGCCGCCTCGTAGCCGAAGTTTGCGATCACTTCGCGGATCGGAACCACGGTAAGCGCGGCGCCGGCGCCGAAGCCTGCGGCCGTGAGACCCACCGCGAGACCGCGGCGATCGGGAAACCATTTCACCGCTTGGCCGACGGCTGTGGCGTAAATCGCGCCGCCGCCGATACCGGAGACCACCGCGCCGAAATAGAGCATTTCGAGCGAGCCGGCTTTCGAATTGATGATCCAACCGAGCGCGATGAAGACGCCGCCGAAGGCGACCATCAGTTTTGGCCCGTTGCGCGGACCGATGCGATCGACGATCCAGCCTTCGATCGGCGTCAGCCAGGTTTCGAGCGCGACGAAGATGCTGAAAGCGACCTGAATGGCGGCGATCGACCAGCCATGTGCGGCGTTGATCGGGCGGACGAACAGCGTCCAGCCGTATTGCAGGTTCGCGATCATGATCATGCAGATCACGCCGGCGATGAGTTGGGTCCATCTTTCGCGATTAATCGACGACGTTGCGGCTTTATCAGCCATTTGTTCTCTCCTTGGTTTCCCCGTTTTACTTGTCGATCTTGTTGATCGTCGGCATTGCCGAGTGCGCAGGTGCGGGAGCTGTTATTCCGGTCCTCCCCGATCGCTTATCCTTGCAACTTCCTGCCAGTCTCCGTGGCAGTTTCGTCGAATTCGCCTCGCCGGCCACGCCGTCGTCCTCCGTCGGCTACAATAATCCATCAAAATCGCCCTTAGCTATAGATATCTTCTACAAAAATACGCAAAAAATTTACCGCAAAATCAATGGATAAAGTCGGCTGTCTTAGTCTGACACAGGTGTGCAGCGCACAGGATTTATGCAATGTGCGCTAACGACCGGCGCGGTTCCATCCGACATAGCCTTCGCCGGCGCGCCGATAACACGCGCATTGAATTCACAAATGCCCTTGCATCGGCGCCGCCGAGGTTGTTGTAAGCATCATGACCGACGCAGCCGAGACGCCTGGACCGCCGCCGCGCCCCGTTGCATTTCTCGATCGCGACGGCGTGCTCAATGTCGATCATGGCTACACGTTTAAACCCGATGATCTCGAACTGGTTCAGACCGCGGCCGCGGCGGTGCGATTGTTGAACGAGGCGGGATACACCGTGATCGTCGTCACCAATCAGTCCGGGGTCGCGCGTGGACTTTATCCCGAAGCCGCGGTGAAGCTGTTCAACACGCATCTGCAAGACGCTTTGCTAGCCGACGGCGCGCGGATCGACGCGTTCTATTATTGCCCGCATCACCCGGAGGGGACGGTCAAGGAACTCGCGATCCATTGCCATTGCCGGAAGCCGCAGCCGGGCATGCTCGAACAGGCGGCGCGCGACTGGCCGATCGACCGCAGCCGCAGCTTTCTCATTGGCGACAAGGACCACGACCTCGCCGCCGCCAAGGCGTTCGGCATTCGCGGCGTCAAATTCGACGCCAAGGCCGGCACGCTGGAGGATCTGGTGCGCAAGGCGCTTGCGCCGGGCGCCGACTGACAAACGCAATACGACAAAACTACAAGCGTGAACGATCGCTAAGAAACGTAGTGCCTGCCAAACGCCTCGGCGACTGCGTCCGGCGACAGATGATGCGTATCCATGTGCCAATCGCCGCTGGCAATGCCATCGCCTCGATCCGACAGCGCATAAACGTCGAGGAAACCCATGCCGGCAGCCAGCGCGCGCTCCTTCAATGTCGCATTGAAGATTCGGAGGAGGTGGACAAATTGGCCGGCCTCATCTTTCGACAGTGCGTCCATCTGAATGTTGGTGGCAGGCACGCCGGCGACAATCAGCCGATGTCCGTGGTCAGCGGCCACGCCGGCAACATAGGTCAGGTAAGGTTCGATCGTCGATTTCGCGACATCATCCAGCGAACGGTCCGGCGTCTTTCTCCACCTGCAGGGTCCAGGTCGCAAACTTTCCGGTACGCATCGGCCGCCCGGGCCGCATCGTCCAAATCGTAATGCCGGCGGCCAAGCTGAAGATGGGCCTCGGCGAAGCCCGGCTTGATAACGATCGCCTTTTCATAACTCGCGGCCGCATCCTGCAGCCGGCCGAGTTCCGTCAGCACATTTCCCCGATTGAAGCAGGCGTCCGCATCGTCGGGCTTGAGTGCGATCGCATGATCGTAGCTAGCGAGAGCTTCAGCGAAATGCTTGAGTTCTTCTAATGTCACGCCGCGATTTGCGTAGGCTTCCGCATAATCCGGAACGAGCGCTATGGCGCGATCATAGCTTGCGAGCGCTTCGTCGAAGCGCTTCAGTTTGTGCAACGCCACGCCGCGATTGTAATAAGCCGCCGCATGGTCGGGCTTCAGCGCCGCCGCGCGGCCATAGCTGGCGAGCGCCTCGTCGAACCGATTGAGTTCCTGCAGGGCCACGCCGCGATTGAAAAAGCTTCCGCGTAATTCGGATCGATGCGCACCGCCTTATCGTAACTGGAAACAGCAGCGGCGAACTGGTTCAACTTTTGCAGCACGATACCGCGGTTATTGCAGGCGCTTGCATAGTTCGGCTTGAGCTTGATGGCCTTTTCATAACTGGTGACGGCGGCGTCTAGTTGATTGAGTTCCTTGAGCGCATTGCCGCGGTTAAAATAGGCATCCGCGTTATTGGGATTTATCGATATCGCCTGGGCGATCAAGTCGGCGGCAAGCTGGTAATTCTTGAATTGATTGGCAATCACGCCGAGCAGATGAATCGCGTCGAAATGCTTCGGCTGGATCTTTAAAATGTCCGAGTAAAGAGTCACCGCTTCCTGCAGCCGGCCCTGCTGATGCAAAGCGACGGCTTCGTTCAGCTTCAATCCAGCCTGAACAGCCAATGCATTATCGGCGGGCGATAATTTGCGGACGTTCCTGAATTTTCGCGACATTCTGTTTTTACGAATCGAGAGCGAAATTCGTTAAAAACAGTATGGGTGCGAATCCGGGATGTCAAAAACTTCGACCCGGCGAATCGGCCCGCGACCTGTCCGCTTCGCCGGGGCGGATCAACCGAAAAGACCGTCCTGACCGCCTCGGGCTATAGGCCGAGGACGCACAACGGCTCGGCAGGGCTTAGCTAACTAAAGCGAGGAATGGCGCGCTTTTTGATGGTGCCCCTGGCCGGACTCGAACCAGCACGATGTTTCCACCACCTGATTTTGAGTCAGGCGCGTCTACCAATTCCGCCACAGGGGCCTGTTTACGGCGCAAGCGGCGCGGATCATAGCGGGGCAAAACCAAGGGTCAACGGCAACCGGCGGCGATATTCAAAGCCCGGATGGGGGCGCTTTGAGGCCTGCGGCGGCGCGCCTATGATCGGCGCCAACCCAGGAGAGGTCGATGAACGAAGAAGCTCTCAATATGTCGCTGCGCAAATTCCTCAAGGTGGTCGGGGTGACCTCGCAGCAGGAAATCGAAAAGGCTATCCGCGCCGCCGTCGCGGACGGCCGGCTCAAGGGCACCGAGAGCGTTCAGGCGCAGATGGTGCTGACTATTGGCAAGGTCGGCTTGAGCCATAAAGTCGACGGAACGATCGAACTGGCGTAGCGCCGCTACGCCGTCGCCTCGGCATTCCGCCGGCCGAAGGCTACCTCCATCTCGCGCCGCACCTTCACCGCGCTGTCGTTCGGATCATAGGCGACGTCCGCCCATTTAAGTGCGCCGCCTTCGGCGATATCGCACTTGAGCTTGACGTTGTGCGCCAACCCGAGCGGCAGCAGTTCATCGCGCAGCGAAACGTCGGCCGGCGTCTGCTTGCCCCAGACGCAGAAACCGCCCTCACCGTCGAGCATCTCGCCGGCCTTCAAATCGCGCTTGGCGGTCGCCACCACGTCGGAGCGCAAGCCGGTCGGCGCGCCGGTTGGCTCGTTGCGCAGCGCGCAGCTCGCGACCGAAATGCCGAGCTCCAGCCCGATCATGTGGATCGGCCGGTACAGCGCAGCGTATTTGCCGCTTCTGTCCGGCAGCATGGCGTATTCCTTGAAGCAGCGGCGCGCGTAGTCGGTCTCGCCCTCGAACACCACGTAGGTGCCGAGCGCAAGATGATGCGGCACGTCTTTTCCGTTGCGATAGATGGAAGAGGTGACTTCAGTCACGCCTTCTTTCTCCAGCGTGCCGCCTTGCGCTTTCGGCTTGCATATCTCGGCCAGTTCGAAGCGCGTGGCCGGCGGGAAATGCAGGCCGTCCGATTGCGGCACCAGGCCGGTGGCGTTGCACACCGCGGTCATCTCAATGCCGGACTTGGTGCCGTCGACGAAACTGTTGAACATCTTCGGATTGATCGATTTGCGGTCCGAGATGTTCAGATATTTGTCGAGGATGTCCCAGACATTGTCGGGATTGGACTTGTGATAGTGCGGCTCGTAGCGCGTGCCCTTGCCGGCCGAGATCACCTTGAAGCCGGCGGCGCGCGCCCAGTCGACGTGCTCGCAGATCAGCGCCGGCTGGTCGCCCCAGGCGAGCGAATAGACGACGCCGGCCGCCTTGGCGCGGCGCGCCAGCAGCGGACCCGCCACCGCGTCGGCTTCGACGTTGACCATGACGATGTGCTTGCCGTTTTCGGTCGCCTGCAGGCAGTGATGGATGCCGGCGCCGGGCACGCCGGTCGCCTCGACGATGACCTCGATGCGCGGATCGGCGATCAGCGATTCCGCGCTATCGGTCACCAAGGTCGTGCGCGCCTTGTGCGCGTCGTCGAGCGATTTGGCGGCATAAGCGCCATCCGGCCAACCGGCGGTCTTCAGTTGCGCGCGAGCGCGCGCCACGTCGAGATCGGCGACGCCCGCGACATGCATACCCGCCGTCAGCCGCGCCTGCGACAAAAACATGGTGCCGAATTTGCCGGCGCCGATGACGCCGACGGTGACCGGCCTATCGTTGGCCTCGCGTTCCAACAATTTTGCGTAAAGGTTCACCGGCGTGCCCCTTTCGGTTTTCGAAACCGAAACACAGGCGCCGCCACGGCACAAGCGCTACTGGCAGAGTGCGCGGGAGACGAAGGTTTCGGACCGGCACTCGGGGCCGCTGTTGCGGCCGGCCAGATAGACATTCGCCGGGCAAACCTCGGCGGTCGTCATGTCGACGCTGCTGCCGGAGGCGAAGCCCTTGCCCTTGCACATGGTGTTGGCGGCGACCACGCAGTCGGGCGCGCCGTTCGGCGCAATCGCGCATTTCTCGTGACCGGTGACCACGCGGGTGCCGGGGAGCCGCCCGACGGCGCCGGCGGCATCCTTGGCAGTATCGACGGTCGATTTGGCGGCAACGCCGGCTTCGTGGCCGATGTTCTCCACCCCCGAGCGGGCGCCCTTGAATCCGGAGCCGACCCAGGACGCCTGTTCGTCGAACCAGTGCGTGATATTGCCGAACAGGCCGCGTCCCTCGGGCGCGGGGCGCGGATCGGCGCGGTCCTCCGCCAGCGCCAGCGAGGCCACGAACAGGATGGCACCTGCGCCAACGCATGCCAGCAGCAAGGATGCCACAGGCCGTCCGGCGAAATATTCTGAAACGCGATGTGTGCTCATATCCGGCCAGATTGACGTGACGGCGGCCGCGTCGCGGTGTCGCCTGTCGGCATTTACGCCGGCGAGTGTCATTAGGGCCGACTGGTGGCGAAAATGAGGAGCCCCAATTCGATTAGATTAAATATAGCGCGACCACGATGCCGCCAACGAGGACGACGGCAAACAGCAAGGTCCACAATGCCAGCCGTTTCTCGATGATGTGACGCGCCGCCTCGCCGTAACGGTTGAGCAGGAACGCCAGCAGGAAAAATCGCGTTCCGCGCGTGATCACCGATAAAACGACGAACAAAACGAAATTGTAACCGGCAAATCCGGACGTGATTGTCACAATCTTGTAGGGGATCGGCGTCAGACCCTTGAGCAGGATAATCCAGGCGCCCCACTGGGCGTAAGCCGCGCGGAAGGCCTCGACCTTGTCGCCGTAGCCGTAGAGATGGATCAGCCAGGCGCCCACCGAGTCATAAAGCAGCGCCCCGATGGCGTAGCCCAAGATGCCGCCGATGACCGAGGCCAGCGTGCACCAGGCGGCGATCAGGAACGCCCGGTCGGGCCGTGCCAGCGACATCGGCACCAGCATCACGTCGGGCGGGATCGGAAAAAACGAGCTTTCGGCGAAGGCCACGCCGGTCAAAATGGCAAGGGCGTGCCGCTTGCCGGCGGCGGCGATGCACCAGTCATACAATCGGCGAAGCAAAGAACGCGGCTCGGCGGCCTGAACAGTCATCAACAAACTCTCGGGAGAGGAAGAAGGATCAGCGGCGCTTGCGGACGCGCCGGGTCTCCAGCGCCACGACCTTACGCCGCAACGTGGACTGTACTAGATCCTTTGGCACTTTTTCGGCAATGCCGAACATCTGTTCGCGCCGACTCATTTCGGTCCACACATCGTCGGGATGAACCCCGGAATGAACCCAGAGCACCACCAAATTGTAGAGCAAATCGGCGCTTTCGCGGACCACCGCTTCGGGCTGGCCGTGCATGGCGTCGATCACCACCTCGACCGCTTCTTCCGCCAGCTTTTTGGCCATTTTGGCGCGGCCGGAGCGCAATAGCCGGGCTGTCCGCGATTTCGTCGGGTCCGAGCCCCGCGCGGCGATCACGGCGTCATAAAGCCTGGCGACCGAATCAGTCATCCGCACACCTTACCCGATCTGCGTGTCATACCGGTTAACGACCACTAAATATGGTGGCTGAAGGGTTTAGAGGGCGCTGCGGCTATTCGTCCTCGTCCGCCAGTAGTGTCGCGTTACCGCCGGCGGCGGCGGTGTTGACCGTCACCACCTGTTCGAGCGCGAAATGGCGCACATAGTTCGGGCCGCCGGCCTTCGGGCCGGTGCCGGACAAGCCGCTGCCGCCGAACGGCTGGCTGCCGACCACCGCGCCGATCATGTTGCGGTTGACGTAGACATTGCCGTTGGCGAGCCGCGTATCGATGCGCGCAATCGTCGCATCGATACGCGAGTGAATGCCGAGGGTGAGCGCGGTGCCGTTGCCGGCGAGGTCATCGAGCAATCGATCGATCTCGTCTGCCCGCCAGCGAACAACGTGCAGGACAGGGCCGAACACTTCTTCTTTCAGTTCTTCTGCGCGATCGAGTTCTATGATCGCCGGCGTGACGTACGTGCCGCGCGCCGGGACAGTCCCCTCCCAGCGGTAGCGCAGCATCCCATGCATGCCGGCGATCCAGCTTTCGAGCTTGTCGCGCGCTTCGGCGTCGATCACCGGGCCGACCTGGGTCGTCAACTCGCGCGGGTCGCCCAGCGTCAATTCGCGCGCGGCGCCCATCACCATCTCCAGCACGCGCTCGGCGACGTCATCCTGCAGACATAGCAGCCGCAAGGCCGAGCAACGCTGGCCGGCGGAGCGGAAGGCCGAGGCGACGACGTCGTCGGTCACTTGCTCCGGCAGCGCGGTGGCGTCGACGATCATGGCATTGATGCCGCCGGTCTCGGCGATCAGGACCGGGATCGGACCGTCTTTGGCGGCAAGCGCGCGGTTGATGATGCGGGCGACTTCCGTGGAGCCGGTGAAGGCAACGCCGGCGACCGCGGGATGCGCAGTCAGCAGGCCGCCGACTTTGCCGTCGCCGGGCACCAGATGCAGCGCGCTTGCCGGCACGCCGGCCGCGTGCAGCAGTTTGACTGCTTCATGAGCGATCAGCGGCGTCTGTTCGGCGGGCTTGGCCACGACGCTATTGCCGGCGGCAAGCGCACCGGCAATCTGGCCGGTGAAAATCGCCAGCGGAAAATTCCATGGGCTGATGCCGACGACGACGCCGCGGCCGCGATAGCGCAGTTCGTTGCTCTCGCCGGTCGGCCCGGGCAACGCCTGCGGCGCCAAACTGCGGCGCGACTCGCTGGCGTAGTAGCGGCAGTAATCTGTGGCCTCGCGCACCTCCGAAACGCAATCGTCCAGCGTCTTGCCGGCCTCGCTTTGCAGAAGCGCGATCAGGCGGCCGCGATGGCGCTCGATCAGATCGCCGGCGCGCTCCAATATCGCGGCGCGTTCGCCAACCGGTGTCGCATTCCACGCCGGAAAGCCGGCCTGCGCCGCGCTCATCGCCGCCCGGACAATTGCTTCGTCGCCCTCCTGCACCGAGCCGATGCTCGCGCCGTCGATCGGCGAGAGCACCTTTCGTTCACGCCCGGCGAGCGCGACACCATAGACCAGCGGCGCGGCACTGACGTTTGAGGGCGTGGCGCGGATCTCCGCCAGCAACACGTCGAGCGCGGCTGAATCGCCGAACTCGACGCCCGACGAATTACGCCGCTCCGGTGCGAACAGATCGCTCGGCAGCGGAATATGCGGATGGCGCGCTTTGCCGGCATCGCCGATCCAGCTCTGCGGCCGCCGCAGCACGGTTTCGATCGGCACGTTCGGATCGGCGGCGACCGACACGAAGGATGAGTTAGCGCCGTTCTCCAACAGCCGGCGCACCAGATAGGCGAGCAGATCGGCATAGCCGCCGACCGGCGCGTAGACGCGGCAAGTCAGTTCCGGCAACTCGGTGAGGAGCGCATGATAGAGCGCATCGCCCATGCCGTGCAGGCGCTGGAATTCGTAGTCATGCGTGTTGCCGGCGTCCTCGATCACGCTCGCCACCGTCAGCGCGTTATGCGTGGCGAATTGCGGGTAAAGCCGCGGCCTTAGCCTTAGCAGCCTGCGCGCGCAGTCGAGATAGCAAAGATCCGTCATCGCCTTGCGCGTAAACACCGGATAGTCGGCAAGGCCGCGTTCCTGCGCACGCTTGATCTCGCTGTCCCAATAGGCGCCCTTGACCAGCCGCACCGTCAGACGGCGGCCGAGCGCGGCCGCGACATCAGTGATCCAGTCGATCACCGCGCCGGCGCGCTTCTGGTAGGCTTGCACGGCAAGGCCGAAGCCGTCCCAGCCGGCCAGTGAAGGATCGCGCAGCACGGCGGCGATCGCCTCGAACGACAATTCGAGCCGGTCGGCCTCTTCCGCATCGACGGTGAAATTCAGTTCGTGATTTTTGGCCATGCGCGCCAGTTCGAGCAGCTTTGGCGTCAGCTCCTTGAGCACGCAGGCGCGCGACAACGGCTCGTAGCGCGGATGCAGCGCCGACAGCTTCACCGAAATGCCCGGCCGCTGCGGCAGCGCGGCATTGCCGGCGCCTTTGCCGATAGCGTCGATGGCGCCGGCATACGATTCAAAATAGCGTTCGGCATCGGCGGCGGTTCGCGCACCCTCGCCCAGCATATCGAAGGAATAAAGATACTCGTGGCCGACGTCGGCGCGCGCCAGCGCCTCCTCGATGGTCTGCCCCATCACGAAATGCGAGCCGAGCAGCCGCATGGCTTGGCGCGTCGCCGCGCGCACCGCCGGCAGGCCGAGCCGCTTGATCAGCGCCTCGACGATTCCCTCAGGCGTCTCGCCCGGACGGATGACGCGCGCTGTGATGCCGAGCGTCCAAGCCGAGGCCGACACCAGCAACGCGGTCGAACGCGTATCGTGATGCGCCCAGTCACCCGCTTTCAGTTTGTCCTCGATGAGGCGGTCGGCGGTGCCGACGTCGGGCACCCGCAGCAGCGCCTCCGCCAGCACCATCAGCGCCAGGCCCTCCTTGGTCGAAAGCGCATAGGCGTGCAGGAAATCTTCCACCCCGCCGACACCGCCCGCGCGTGCGCGGATCGCGGTCACCAGCCGCGTGGTGCGGGTATCGATGCGCGCCTCGACCTCGTTCGAGCGGCCCGCGCCCGCCAGCAAGGCAGCGGCCAAGCCTTCATCCGCCGGCGCATAAGACGCGCGGAACGGCGCGAGTTCGCGGATCGCGGTAACTGGCTCTGCCGGCGGCATCGATCGGCCTCCAAGCTGCGGCCGTCAGATTATCCGAAATGCGCGATTCTCGCGTGCCGCGGGTCGATCGATGCACTATGCGGCCACCGACAGGGAAGACGGGTTCGCCGCCCGCGAAAAGCCGGCGGACCGGAAAAACACCATGAAATGGAACGCTTAACGATAATGCCGCCGAGCGGGTTGATTGCGACAAAGCCATTCGCACATATTCCGCCGCATGGCCAAGTTGCGATCCCAATTGCGGTCTTTGTCCCGGCGCAAAGCCGCGCTGACGAGCGCGGAATTCGCCTCTTTGAAAGATCTAGCCAACAGGCCGATGCAACGTACGATCCCGGACGAACACCGCGACCGCCTCATTGAGGCTGGATACATCCGGGAAGTGGTGCGTCATTCCGGTACCCTGAGCGCTCTTGCCCTGACAGGCGCGGGGATAAAGCGCTTGGAAGCCGGCGAATAAGCAGGTGTTCCGGGAAACGCTTGTGGCGCGCGTGACGGATGACACGGCGCGCAATTGTGCCCGTTCAATTGGATTTGGCGCCCGATAGATGTCGCTGCTATTTCAGCTGATTTTTCGACCCCTCCTCTAATTCTTCGATTTGCCGCAAGATGACGTGCCGCTGCGGTTCATCGTCCGTTTGCGCTAGTTGCAGCCGCAGCTGGCGCAGTTTTTCAGCATGGCTGAAATGCTCACTCGTTGGGTCCCTCGTGCGCATCGTCGCCTCCATAGTGCGTCAAAAGCCAAGCGCATTGTAACGCCGCAGCCCTGAATGCCGCCACGCCTTTGCTCACGCATTGCCCAGGTCACTCGGCTGCCGCAGCCCGCCGACTAAACACGGCGACTTAGTGCACGCTATTTGCACGCGTACACGGCAGAAATGTTCTCCCGCTTGGCGATTTCCTTAGCTGAATGAAGAGCGGCCGTGAACGACAGGTCACTCATGGCCATCGACGTGCCATGCGGCACGGTAATGGTCACACTGAGAGAATCTCTTTTTTGTTCGCTCTTCTCGCCATACGTGACCAGCACATAATTGCTGCCCGCGGGAATCTCTGTTCGTGACGAGATGTGTTGAACGTTTGCCATTGTTTTGAACTCCTCACATCACCCATTGCGAAAAATAACCAGGTCTGAAGAGACCGCATTGACGTGTATCAATGCAAAAAATGGCGGGAATATAAATATTATGCATCCATTAAAGATGCCGCACATTCCCGCGGCGAAAATACGGTTCATGACAATCAGATGAAGGATTCATGTCGGTCAAAGGGCGAGGTGCAAACAAGCCGACGAAAGAAAAAAGTTACGTTGAATCGAAAAGCCGACCGATGCGCTTGTGGGTTGCGGCCGTCTTTTAACGAAGGCAACAGCTATTGGTGAAATAGTCTAGCACAGACCCGGCCTTAATACCGGCAAGACGATCTGGAGCGCGGCATATGCTAACCGCCGAACACGAAGCAGCAGAAGTTCTGCGCCATATGCGTTTGAAAGCTCATGCGGCGCACCGTTCCGGTCACTTCAGTTTTCGCTGGCTATTCGAACTGCTCGGATGGCGCGCATCGGACGGAAACCGCGCAGCCGTTCAGGGCCGCATCGATTGAGACGCTCAAGGTCGACGTTGATCGTCGGCCCGTGACGTTGGATTTTGCCCGTGCGTTCATGGTCCGGAATGCGAACCGGATTCCCGAAACGGGCACGTTCAGGCAAACAAACCCTCAGGCCGCACTATTCGCCTTGCGCGCCGCGGCGGCGCCGGCAAACGACTTCGCCGCGCCGCCGGGCAAATTGTGAAACACCGCGTCGATTTCATCGGCCAGTTGCTCATAGACGGCGCGCGCGCCGCCCTCGCGAATAGAGATGCCGCTGTAGAGATCCGGCAGTTTCGGCAGCGGCGGGTTTGCCCACACGGTCATGCCGACCGTTTGCGCCCGCCGCCGGGTGATCGCCATGACGCCGAGCCCGGCGTTCACCGCGCCGATCAACGTGTTGATGCTCGGCCCGGTGAACACGTCGACCCAGTCGAGGCCGGCCGATTGCAAGGCCTGCGCCGCGAGCCGGTGATAGACGCAAGGCTCGCCGTAGGACACCAGCGGCACCGGCTGATTGCGGTCGAGGCGGGTTGCGGCGCTGCGCACCCAGACCACCTCCTGCGCGCAACTGTGGCGGGCGTCGTGCGGTGGCGCCATCGACAGGCCGATCATGATATCGAGGTCGCCGCCGCGCAGCTGCCGCGCCAGCGGCTCGTAGAAATCGGTGCGGATGACGAAGCGCACGTCCGGCCGGCGCTCGCGGGACTTTCCCAGGATACCGGGCAGGATCGATGCGATGTATTCGCTCGGCGTGCCGACGCGGATTACCAGTTCGGGCCGCGGGCCGCCGTCGCCGATATGCACGATCTGATCGTTGATCGACAGCAGACGGCGCGCGTAGCTGACCACCAGTTCGCCCTGTGGCGTCAGGCTGATGCCCTGGATGCTGCGATCGAACAATTCGCCGCCGAGCAGGGTTTGCAGCCGTTTTATTTGCGCGCTCACCGCCGGTTGCGTCACGCCGAGTTTGGCGGCGGCCTTGGTAAAACTGCGGAGGTCGACGACGGCGACAAATGTGCGCAGCAGATCGGTTGGTATGTTGGTCATCGGCCGTGTTGCCTCCGCCCAAGTTCAGACTACGGGATCATATGCATACTAACGAATGTATCAACGGTTGCATACAACTGTAACGCGTTGCAGATGGCTATCAATTTTTGCGCCGCTGTGGACAGGTTGGCTTGCCTTTAATCAAACGTCGCGGCGAAATCCCGCGTCTTGGGCGGCCATCGATGCGGGGACAGGCGCCGGCCGCGTTACTTGATACGCTCGAGAATGCTGACGTAATTCGCCACCGCCGCGCCACCCATGTTGAAGATGCCGCCGAGGCGGGCGTTCTTCACCTGCAGATCGCCAGCGGTGCCGGTGAGCTGCATTGCGCTGAGCGCATGCATCGAAACGCCGGTGGCGCCGATCGGATGGCCTTTCGCTTTCAGGCCGCCGGACGGATTGACCGGCAATTTACCATCCTTTTGCGTCCAGCCTTCCTTGATGGCGCGCGCGCCCTGCCCTTCGGCCGTCAGACCCATGGCTTCGTATTCGATCAGCTCGGCGACGGTGAAGCAGTCGTGCGTCTCGACGAAGGACAGATCGCCGACCGCGAGCCCGGCCTTGGCCAGCGCGCCGCGCCAGGCATGGGCGCTGCCCTCGAACTTCAGGATGTCGCGCTTTGACATCGGCAGGAAGTCCTGCACGTGCTCAGCGGCGCGGAACGCCACCGCCTTGTTCAGCCTGAGCGCGGTGTCGACATCGGCGAGCACGACCGCGGCGGCGCCGTCCGACACCAGCGAGCAATCGGTGCGCTTGAGCGGGCCGGCGACAAACGGGTTCTTCTCGCTCTCGGTGCGGCAGAATTCGTAGCCGAGATCCTTGCGCATCTGCGCGTAAGGGTTACCGACGCCGTTCTTGTGGTTCTTGGCGGCGATCATGGCCAGCGCATCGGACTGGTCGCCGTATTTCTGGAAATACAGGCCGGCAATCTTGCCGAAGATGCCGGCAAAGCCGCCATCGATCTCGGCTTCCTCGCGCACATAGGACGCTTTCAGCAAATTGCGCCCGATCTCGGGGGCCGGCGTCGTCGTCATCTGCTCGACACCGACGCAAAGCACGATGCGCGCCGCTCGCGCCTCGATCGCCTTGATCCCCTGATGCACGGCAGCCGAGCCGGTGGCGCAGGCGTTCTCTACCCGGGTGGCGCGCTTGAAGCGCAGATCGGGTGAGGCTTGCAGCACCAAAGAGGCGGTAAAATCCTGCGCCGAGAAACCGGCGTTGAAATGGCCGAGCACGATCTCGTCCACGTCCTTCGGCCCGATGCCGGAATCGGTCAGCGCCTCAGCCGTAACCCGCACAATCAGGCTTTCGACGCTCTCACCGCTCAGTTTTCCGAACGGGGTGTGGGCCCAGCCCACGATACAGGCGGTCATCGAGGCCTCCTTTTGCCGAACTTTGGTCGCATTAGTCGGCAATCTACGGCGAGTCAGCATAATACATGCCGGGGCGAGGCAGACTTTGCCTCCCGTCGCAAGCTTAGATAACCTAGCGCCACCGCCTGGGGAAACCCACTTGTTTCCTTGGATCATTCCACTGGCCTGAGGCCCTGAACCGGACCGCTACCATTGCCATATTGTGCTAGCCCCCGCTCTTCGATCCTTGGCCTCGCCATTGTGGCAGCGCTGGCGTTTGCCGGCACGACGCAGGCCCGCGCCGAGGCGCAACTTTTGATCGAGGCTGCGACCGGTAAGGTGCTGCACGCTGAAAACGCCACCTATCCCTGGTACCCGGCCTCCGTCACCAAATTGATGACCGCCTACACCACGCTGCGGTCCATCAAGGAAGGCCGCATCGGCTTCAACACGCTGCTCACGGTCTCGCGCAACGCGGCGGCGCAGCAGCCGACCAAGATGGGCTTCAAGGCCGGCACCACGCTCACCGTCGACAACGCGCTGAAGATGTTGATGGTGAAATCCGCGAACGACATGGCCGTGGCGATCGCCGAAGGCGTCGGCGGCTCGATCGAGGGCTTCGCCGACATGATGAACGCCAACGCCCGGCGGCTCGGCATGACGGAATCGCATTTCGTCAATCCGAACGGGCTGCCGGCGGAGAACCACGTCACCTCGGCGCGCGACCTCGGCATCCTGGCGCGCGCGCTGATCCAGGAATTTCCGGAAGACGATTTCTACTGGCATATCCACGCGATCCAGTACGGCAATCGCGTGCTGCACAATTACAATTCGCTGCTCGACCGCTATCCCGGCGCCGACGGCATGAAGACCGGTTTCATCTGCGCCTCCGGCTACAACGTGGTGGCGTCGGCGACCCGCAACGGCCGCCGCCTGATCGCCATCGTGCTCGGCGCCTATTCCGGCGCGATGCGCGCGCAGAAGGCGGCGCAATTGCTCGAAAACGGATTCAACAGTGGCGGGCTGTCCTGGCTCACGCCCTCGCTCGGCACCGTCGACGCGCTGGCGCCGATCGATGCGCAGCCGCCCAACCTGCGCGAAGAAATGTGCGGCGGCCATCGCCGCAAGCCGCCATCGGAAGACAACGACGAAGATCAACAAGCCACCGGCGACAACGGATCGGCGCAGGGCTTCATGCTGTCGGCCCTGCGGCCGCCGAACGGCAAGTTCGTGCTCGGACCACCGGTCGAAACCGAGGCGCCGATCAAGGTGTTCACCGGCCCGGCCGATCATCCGGACCCGGTGCAGGTCGCCGAACCGCGGGCAAAGAAGAAAAAGCACGTCGCCAAAAAAGAGGGCGGCGATAAGAAGGCAGCCGCCGAAAAGAAAGACGGCGCCAAAACCGCGAGCGCGCCCAAGCACGCCAAACCTGCGGCCAAGCCGAAGGTCAGTTCGGCCAACTAATGTCAGAGGCCGGCCATAGCGCCGATCGGCGGCCGCCGCCGGAGCCCATTCCGCTCACCGTGCTCACCGGCTTCCTCGGCGCCGGCAAGACGACGCTGCTCAACCGCCTGCTCAAGGGCGAGGCGCTGAGCCAGACCGCCATCATCATCAACGAATTCGGCGACGTCGCGCTCGATCACCTGCTGGTCGAGTACATCGGCGACAACATGGTGCTGCTGCAATCGGGCTGCCTGTGCTGCACCATGCGCGGCGATCTGGTCGACGCGCTGGAGACGCTGCTGCGCGATCTCGACAACCGGCGCTGCACCTTCCGCCGCGTGCTCCTGGAAACCACCGGCCTCGCCGACCCGGCGCCGGTGCTGCACACCGCCATGGCGCATCCTTATCTGGTGCTGCGCTACCGGCTCGACGGCGTGGTGACGGTGGTCGATTGCGTCAATGGCGACGCGACCCTCGACGCGTACGCCGAAGCGGTCAAGCAGGCGGCGGTGGCTGACCGCATCGTGCTGACGAAAACAGATCTAGCGACCGCGTCGCAGCGCGAGGCCATCGTCGCACGCCTGCGCACGCTCAATCCAGCGGCACCCATCCTCGACGCCGCCAAAGGCGAGGCAACGGCCGAGCGGCTGATGAATTGCGGTCTCTACGATCCGACGCGTAAGATCCCCGACGTGAAGAAATGGCTCGCCGCCGAAGCCTACGCGGACGATCACCATCACCATCATCATAACGTCAACCGGCACGACGAGCATATCCGCTCTTTCGTGCTCACCGCCGACGCCGCGATCCCGGCCGGCACGCTGGAGATGTTTCTCGAACTCTTGCGCGCTACCCACGGCACCAGGCTGTTGCGCCTGAAGGGCATCGTGAAGCTCGCCGAAATGCCCGATACGCCGGTGGTGGTGCACGGCGTGCAGCACGTGTTCCACCCCACCGCCCGGCTCGAGCGCTGGCCGGATGAGGACCACCGCACGCGGCTGGTGTTCATCACCCGCGATCTGCCTGAGCGCACCGTGCGGGAGCTATTCGAGGCCTTCCTCGGCGCCGTGGCGCCCGATCGCGCGGACAGCGCGGCGATTACCGACAATCCGCTGGTGCCCTTCGGCGGAGTGAATCGGTAAAGCCGGTAGGGCATTTTCCGTTCGTCCCCGCGAAAGCAGGGACCCAGAGCAGATCGCCAAGACCACAATCGTAACCCCTGGATTCCCGCTTGCGCGGGAATGAGCGGGCGTGGCCTTGCGCCGCCGCTCGAACTCAACTCATGCTGGCCGCTGCCTGGCCGCTGCCCGCCGGCCAAGTCGAAAACCTGCCGGACAAGAGCCCGGCGGCACTGGGGAAGATGCCATGCAACGGCCAATTCAGCGGCCTTGGCTTCAGCACTATCCGCCAGGCGTGCCCGCCGACATCGACACGACGCGCTACCCTTCGCTGGTGACGATGCTCGAGGAAAGCTTCAAGGCGCATGCCGCGCGCGAAGTCTGCGTGTGCATGGGCAAGACCTTGACCTTTGCCGAGCTCGACCAGGCCTCGCGCGCCTTCGCCGCCTGGCTGCAGAGCAAGGGCCTGCCACGCAGCGCCCGCGTCGCCATCATGATGCCGAACGTGCTGCAATATGCGGTGGCGATCGCCGGCATCCTGCGCGCCGGCCTGACCGCCGTGAACGTCAACCCGCTGTACAAGCCGCGCGAGCTGGAATTCCAGCTCAAGGACTGCGGCGCCGACGTCATCGTCGTGCTGGAGAATTTCGCAGCGGTGCTGCAGGAGGCGTTGCCGCACACGCCAGTCAAGCACGTGGTGATCGCAAGCTTTGGCGATATGCTTGGCACGCTGAAGGGCACGCTGGTCAATACCGTGGTGCGACATGTCAAGAAATTGGTGCCGGCTTACGCGCTGCCGGGCGCGACCAAATTCAACGACATGCTGCGCGCAGGCCGCAAACTTCCGTTCGCGCCGGTTTCGGTCGGTCCCGATGACATCGCCTTCCTGCAATATACCGGCGGCACCACCGGCGTCGCCAAAGGCGCGATGCTGCTGCACCGGAACCTCGTCGCCAACGTGCTGCAGGTGGTGGCGTGGAACGAGCCGATGGTGGCGATACCGCCGATGACCAACCGGATCATCGTCGTCACCGCGCTGCCGCTCTATCATATCTTCGCGCTGACCGCGTGCTTCCTGTTCGGCATCCACACCGGCGGCATGTGCATTCTGATTCCGAACCCGCGCGACATCGCCGGCCTGATCAAGGACGTGAGCCGTTACAAAGTGAATCTCTTCCCGGCGGTGAACACACTCTACAACGCGCTGCTCAATCATCCCGACTTCGGCAAGCTCGATCTGAGCATGCTGAAATCCGCGGTTGCCGGCGGTATGGCGGTGCAGAAATCGGTCGCCGACGCGTGGGTGAAAGCGACCGGCAAGCCGATCGTGGAGGGCTACGGACTGTCGGAGACCTCGCCGGTGCTCACCTGCAACCGCGGCGACATCGCCGAATGGACCGGCACCATCGGATTTCCGATTTCTTCGACCGAAATCTCGATCCGCGACGACGACGGCCATGAAGTGCCGCTCGGCGAGCATGGCGAGATTTGCGCGCGCGGGCCGCAGATCATGCCGGGCTACTGGCAGCGTCCCGACGAGACCGCCAAGGTGATGACGGCGGACGGCTTCTTCCGCACCGGCGACGTCGGCGTAATGGACGAGCAAGGCCGCGTCAGGATCATCGACCGCAAGAAGGACATGATCTCGGTGTCCGGCTTCAAGGTGTACCCAAACGAAGTCGAGGACGTGGCGATGATGCAGGGCGGCGTGCTGGAATGCGCCGCGGTCGGCGTGCCGGACGTCCATTCCGGCGAGGCCGTCAAGCTCTACGCAGTAAAGAAGTCGCCGGACCTGAACGAACAGGAACTGCGCCATTACATGCACACCCAGCTCGCCGGCTACAAGGTGCCGAAGCAGATCGAATTCCGCAAAGAGCTGCCGAAGACCAATGTTGGCAAGATCCTGCGCCGCGCGCTGCGGGACGATCCATGAGCGAAGCGCCTGCGCTGCCTTTGCCGGCCGACGTGATCGCGTTTTGGCGCGCGGCCGGGCCGGACCGCTGGTTCAAGAAAGACGCCGCGTTTGACGACGACATCCGCCGGCGTTTCCTCACGCTGCACGAGGCGGCCGCCGCCGGCAAACTCACCGCCTGGGAAGCAAGCGCGGAGGGCGCGCTGGCGCTGCTCATTCTGCTCGATCAGTTCCCGCGCAACATGTTCCGCGGGGAGACGCGCTCTTTCGCCGGCGACCCGCTGGCGCGCGCCATTGCCAGCCGCGCCATCCTTAACGGTTTCGACGGCGCGTTTCCCGATATACGCGGGTTTTTCTATCTGCCGTTCGAACATTCGGAGGATCTCGCCGATCAAGAGCGCGGCCTCACGCTGTATAAGGCGGCCGGCGACGCCGACGGCCTGAAATGGGCGGAGATTCACGCCGACATCATCCGCCGTTTCGGCCGCTTCCCGCATCGCAACGCGGTGCTCGGCCGCGTCAGCACGCCGGAGGAGCAGAAGTTTCTCGATGACGGCGGCTTTTCAGGGTGAACGCATGAGCGACTTCCGCGGAGTCTTTCCCTATCTGGTGTCGCCGGTCGACGAGCGCGGCCGCGTCATGACCGATGTGTTGGAGCGGCTGGTGGTCGATCTGATTCTGTCCGGGGTGCACGGGCTCACGCCGCTCGGCTCGACCGGCGAATTCGCCTATTTGACGCGCGAGCAGCGCGCGGCGGTCGTGAAGACGACGGTCGAGGCCACGCGCCAGCGCGTGCCGGTGATCGCCGGCGTCGCCTCGACGTCGACGGCGGACGCGGTCGCGCAGGCCATGCACTATCAGACGCTCGGCGCCGACGGCATCCTCGCGATCCTCGAAGCCTATTTCCCGCTCAAGGACGCACAGATCGAAGCTTACTTCCGCGCCATCGCCGACGCGGTCGACATTCCTGTGGTGCTCTATACCAATCCGCAATTCCAGCGCAGCGACCTTTCCCTCGACGTCATCGCGCGGCTGTCGGCACATCCGCGCATCCACGCCATCAAGGACGCCTCGACCAATACCGGACGGCTGCTGTCGATCATGAACCGCTGCCCGGACCTGAAAGTGTTCTCCGCCTCGGCGCACATTCCGGCGGCAGTGATGCTGATCGGCGGCGTCGGCTGGATGGCGGGTCCGGCCTGCATCGTGCCACGCCAGAGCGTGAAACTTTACGAACTCTGCCGTGCCGGCGAATGGGCTGATGCGATGGCCTTGCAACGCAAGCTCTGGCGCATCAACGAGGCCTTCGCGCGCTTCAACCTCGCCGCCTGCATCAAGGCCGGCCTGCAAATCCAGGGCTACGCGGTCGGCGATCCGTTGCCGCCGCAGGCCGCGCTGACGGCCGACGAATGCAAGGTGGTCGAGCGCATTCTGGCCGACGTGGGCGAGATCGAAAAGCCTTGATTTCATCGGCATAAACGGCGCCGCCCAACCAATTCTTAACGGTTCCTTGCTAGGCAAGCACGATGGCTTTGCCGTCATTCGCCAACCGGCCATCGCCGGCGCGGAGGGAACCCGTGGCGCTGGTCGATTCCGAAAATGCCGCACCCGTGCCACAAGCCGCCGCGGGCGTCGTCGCGCGCATCAAGGCATTCCTCGCCGACAAGAGCGACAGCCGACTGGCGCAACTGTTCGCCGGCAAAGTCTTTCTGGTGCGCGTCGCCAGCGCGGTGCTCGCGCTTGCGAGCCAGGTTCTGCTCGCGCGCTGGATGGGCAGCTTCCAGTTCGGCATCTACATCTATGTGTGGACCTGGGTGCTGATGATCGGCGCGCTTTCGGACATCGGCCTGTCGTCGGCGTCCCGGCGTTTCATTCCGGAATATACCGAACTCAAGTCGCTCGATCGCCTGCGCGGGTTTCTCAGCGGCAGCCGCTGGCTGGCCTTCGGCATTGCGACCGCGATCGCCGCGCTCGGCGCCATCGGCGTGACGGTGATGGCGCCCTGGCTCGATCAATTCGCCGTGGTGCCGCTCTATCTCGCCTGTCTCACTATTCCGATCTACGGCCTGGTGCAGGTGCAGGCCGGCATCGCGCAGTCCTATAACTGGCCGAACCTGGCGCTGATGCCGTTCTTCATCTGGCGTCAGCTCGCCATCACCGTGCTGATGGGTGTGGCCTACCTGTTCGGCGCGCCCACCAGCGCGATGACCGCGATGATCATTGCCGTCGCGACCACCTGGGCGGTGACCGTCGCCCAATTGGTCGTGCTCGATCGCCGCCTGAAGAGGACCGTGCCGGCCGGCCCGAAGCAGTACGAGGTCAAGACCTGGCTTGCCACCTCGCTGCCGATGTTCACGGTGGAAGTGTTCTACCTGCTGCTGACTTACGTGGACATCCTCGCGCTCGAACAGTTCCGCTCGCCCGACGAAGTCGCGGTCTACTATGCCGGCGCAAGGCTCTTGGCGCTGGTCGCCTTCATCTATTTCGCCATCGCCGGCGCCACCACGCACAGGTTCACCGAATATCACGTGGCCGGCAATAGAGAGCGCCTGGCCTCGTTCTTTGCCGAGACCATCCGCTGGACGTTCTGGCCGTCGCTCGCGGCCTGCGCGCTGATCCTCGCGCTCGGCCGGCCGCTGCTCGCCTTATTCGGCGACAATTTCGAACGCGGCTATGGCGTGATGTTCATCCTGGCGGTCGGCATGCTGGCGCGCGCGGCCGTTGGACCTGCCGAACGGCTGCTCAACATGCTGGGCGAGCGCAAACAATGCGCGATGATCTATGCCGCGGCCTTCGCGATCAATCTCGGGCTCTGTATGCTGCTCATTCCGCGCTTGGGCATCGAGGGCGCCGGGGTCGCTACCTCGAGCGCGCTGGTGGCGGAATCGACCCTGCTCTATTTCGTGGCCAAGCGGCGGCTCGGTTTCCACGTGTTCATCATGGGCGGCGGGTAGAGCTAACCGTCATTCCGGGGCGCGAGCGCAGCGAGCGAACCCAGAATCCAGAAATCGCGTTTCGTGTCGCCGCTGGATTCCGGGTCCGCGCCTTCGGCGCGGACCCGGAATGACCGGGAAATTTACGCCTTTTCCCGCAATAATCGCCGGATCACCTTGCCGGTCGTCGTCATCGGCAGGTCGTCGATGAAGGCGACCTCGCGCGGATATTCGTGCGCCGATAGACGCGTGCGCACGAAAGTCTGGATCTCGGCGGCGAGCGCGTCCGACGGCGGCTGTCCCTTCTTAAGCACGATGAAGGCCTTGACGATCTCGGTGCGCAGCGGATCGGGCTTGCCGACGACCGCTGCAAGCGCCACCGCCGGATGACGGATCAGGCAGTCCTCGATCTCACCCGGGCCGATGCGGAAGCCGGACGACGTGATGACGTCGTCGTCGCGGCCGACGAAGCTGATATAGCCGTCGTCGTCGGTGACGCCCTGATCGCCGGTGGTCATCCAGTCGCCGATGAACTTGTCGCGCGTAGCTTCCGGCTTGCCCCAATATTGCAGGAACATCACCGGATCGGGCCGCATGACCGCGATCTGGCCGACCTCGCCGGCTTTGCACGGCGCACCGTCCTTGCCGATCACCGCCACGCGGTGGCCCGGGATTGGCTTGCCGATGGCGCCGGCCTTGAGCATGCCGAGTTGCGCGCAGGAGCCGAGCACCAAATTGCATTCGGTCTGGCCGTAGAACTCGTTGATGGCGAGGCCGAAGGCGGACTTGCCCCATTCCAGCGCCTCGACGCCGAGCGACTCGCCGCCGGAAGCGACGTTGCGCAGCTTGAAATCGTGGCGCCCGCGCGGGCTCGGCGCCGCCCGCATCATGCGCAGCGCGGTCGGCGGAATGAACGCGTTGCGCACTTGCGTCTTTGCCATCAGCGCGAAGGCTTCGTCCGGATCGAACTTGTCGAAGCGGCGCGCCACCACCGGCACGCCGTAATGCAGGCTCGGCAGCAGCGCGTCGAGCAGGCCGCCGGCCCAGGCCCAATCGGCCGGCGTCCAGTAGCGGTCGCCGGCCTGCGGGAATTCAAAATGCGGCAGCTCGATGCCCGGCAGGTGACCGATCAGGACGCGATGCGCGTGCAGCGCGCCCTTGGGCTGACCGGTAGTGCCTGAGGTGTAGATCATCATCGCCGGATCGGCGGCGGCGGTATCGACCGGCGTGAAATCGGACGACGCGCGGCCCAGCAGATCGGCAAAACCATCGTCGATCGAAACGACGCAGGCGAGCTCAGGCACCTCGCCGCGCACGCCATCGAGCTTGGCGAGCCCTTGCGCGTTGGTCAGCAGCGTTTTGGCAGCGGAATTCTGCAAGCGGTAGGACAGCGCGTCGGGACCGAACAGCACGGCGATCGGCAGCGCGACGGCGCCGAGCTTGTAGATCGCGATGTGCGCGGCGGCGACTTCCGGCATCTGCGGCAGCATGATGGCGACACGGTCGCCGCGAGCGACGCCGTGCGCGCGCAACACATTGGCGAGCCGGTTGGATGTGTCGCGCAAGGCGCCATAGCTGACGGCGTCTTGCCGCCCGTCGGCATGGACATGCAGGATGGCGAGCCGGCCTGGCTCGGCGTCGGCCCAGCGGTCGCAGACATCGACGCCGATATTGTAGCGCGCCGGCACCTGCCAGCGGAATTGGCGATAGACTTCATCGTAAGTATCGAGACGCGGCAACACCGGCATGGGCCGCAAACTAGTCAGCGGCGTGCGCGAGGTCCAGTGCCGCCCTTGCGGCCGAACGGGGCCCCGCCGAGCCGAGCCCCGCGTCGTTCACTTCCGTAGACGTTCAGTGCACGCTGCAGCGCGCCGAGGCCGGATGGCCGGGCACTTTGAAGCGCTTGCCGGTGTCGGTGACCCGGGTACCGTTGACGCGCAGGATCGAGAAATCCTGGTCGATGAAATTGCCGACGTAGAGGAAACGGCCGTCGGCCGAAAAACACACTGCCTCCGGCAACGCGCCGACCTCGATATCCTTGAGCTTGGTCACCTTCTTGCCCTTGATGAGCAGGACCGTCGCCATGCCGCCGCGATGATACATGAACGACTTGTGATCCTTGTTGGAGCCGGTGGCATCGATCACCGCGGCAAGACGTCCGTCCGGGCTGATCGCCAGACCTTCGGGGCTGTCCGGCACCGTGATGTGATCGATAACGCGCGGCGGTTTGGCCGAAAGATCAATGACGCTGACGGTGTCGACATTGCCGTCGGACGTTCCGGCGTTGCCGTTGTCCGCCGTCAAAGCGAGGCTGCCGTTAGGAGTGACTGCGATGTTATACGGCCATAGCCCGACCGGCAGATCGTGCTTCGTATAGGTCACCTTGTCTCCATCGACATCAAGCAGCGCGACCTTGTGGCCGGCAAATTTGGTGGCCAGCGCATGCTTGCCATCGGGGGTGAAGACGACGTGCGAGACCTCTTCGCCCATGTCCACCGTACCGACGATCTTCACGTCGGTGCCCTTGATCGACAAGACGCTGATGGACTTGCCGGCGCGATTGGCGACCAGCGCGAGCGTGCCCGCGGGATTGATGCTCAAGCCGGATGGCTGCTTGCCGCCGGTCAATGTCGATATCAACTTGGCCGGTTTCGCCTTGAGATCGATGACGTAAATCTTGTCGTCGGGCACGCCCTTCAGGGTGTCGCCGTTTTTCACGATGTCCATTGAATCGGCGACGATCGCGATCGAACCGGTCGGGGCGATGTCGAGGTTGACCGGCGGCCCGACGATCGAATTCTTCAGCTTGAGATTGGCGACGATTTTCGGGCTGAGCGGATTTGCCAGATCGACGATCAGCACCGAATCCTTTCCAGGCAACGAAAGAATCGCCTTGCCGTCGTCCGCGAAGCCCTGCTTTTCGTCATTGCCGACGATCATGAACGGCGCGGCCTGCGCCGCGACGGCGCTTAACGCGAACAATGCCGCCGCGCCGAATAGCTTGATTGTCTTAGATAACGTCATGGATCCCTCCCGGATGGGTTTTGCCGCGGGTTCGCCCCCCGCAGGCCGGCTGTGACGCGAGGTAGTCTATAGGATGCAACCTGCCCGCGTCATCGGGGGCAGGTGCGCCGCAAAAAAGTTGCCGGCGCTAGGCTTTCTTGTCGTCCGGCGCGGCCTCGGTTGTGGCGATCCAGATGCCGGCGAACACCGCCAAGAGACCGACGACCAGATTGAGCGTGATCGGCTCGCCGACAAGCTGGTGCGCGAGCAAGGCCGCGGCGATCGGATTGACTGTCATGGTGTTGGCGACGCGCGTCGGCGACGCCCGCTGCAAGGCCATCACCCAGAGAATGAACGCCAGCGCACCGCCGCCGATGCCGAGATAAATGCCGGCGATCCATTGCGGTGCGCCGAAGCTCTCCAGGACCGCGACCCGGCCGGTCAACAGGCCGACAACAACCAGCACCGCGGCGGCCATGATCAATTCGCCGCGCCAGGCGCCGCTTGGAGCCGCCGAAAGGCCCGACGCGAGCGCGGCAAAAACGCCGAGCACGGCGATGCCGACGCCGACGGATTTGCGCATCGTCAAAGGTTCGATGCCGAGAATGCCGCCGACCAGCATGGTCTGCAGCGGCAGAGTCGACAGCGCGAGACTGGCGCGGGCCGCCGTCGTGTAGCCGAGCGCGATATTATAGAGAATGAAGAACAAGCCGAAAAAACACAGCCCCAAGGCGGCGACGCCGAACCAATCGCTGCGCGGCGGCCATTTTACGCGCAGCACGAGCGCAATCGGCAGCACGAAGAGAAATCCGATGCCCCAGCGCAGAATGGCGAGCGTGAGCGCATCGGCGTTGCCGACCAGATAGCGCGTGACGGCAGCGGCCGTGCCGCCGAGACAGCTCGAAACGATCGCGATCAAGACTTCGATCAATTCGCCCACGCGCGTCTCCCTCTCGCGGCGCAGGACTATGCCACGACTGAGCGCGCGGGCTGCAAAAATAAAACGGGGACGAAGGCGCCGGCCGCTAGCTTTTCTTGTCGTCCGGCGCGGCCAGGATCAGCGCCCAATACACTTTGTATTTCGAGGCCGGCGTATAGACCGCGGCGATGCCGATGCGGGTCGCGCCCGCGAGCAGCATGTTGGCGCGGTGCGGCGGCGAATCGCGCCAACCCGAAAAGGCTTCGGCCAGCGTGTGATAGCCGGCGCCGATATTTTCGGCAGCGATCTTAGCGTTATAGCCGGAAGCTTTCATCCGCACGACGAAGGGCTTGCCGGCGCTGTGGTCGAGTTTGTCGCGCTTGGCCATGACAGCGGCCTGAGCCTCGGCCAGCCGCGTGAGTTCGGGATCGAGCGTCACCGCCGCCAGGCCGTTGTTGGTGCGGTAACCGGAGATCATCGAGGCAGCGGCAGCAGCGTCGAGCTGCGCGCCCGGCTGCGCCAGATTGCGGTAGAAGCTCGGCTCGGCCTTCGACACGTATTCGGCGGCACAACCGGCGAGCGCCGACAACGCGAGAAGCGCGACGAACAGACGCAGCATTGGCGGCGATCTCCGAATCGATGACCGGCGGGCGCAGGCTGGCGGCCGACCATGGCCGAACGGTGGTAAGCTTTGGTTCCGCATCGCGATACAGTGTCCGCCGTCTACTGGCGCGGTGAGTGCGGGTCAACTAACATTGGCGCAACAACAACCCGTTAAACGCCGTTACCGGGAGAAATCGTCATGCCCGCTCAGCCAGCCCCGCGCACGCCGGGCGCCACGCGCGCCGCGCCGGGCGAATATGTCTTCGATCTGGGCACCGCACAGAAGATCCTGGGCGGGCCGGATTACTCCACCGCGCACGGGCCGTGCGTCGAAGGCGACCGCATGATCGTCGGCTTGATGCGCATGAAGGCCGGCACCGGTGCCGAGCCGCATTCGCATCCCAACGAACAGTGGATCTACATTCTGGAAGGCACCTTCCGCGCCGTTGTCGGCGGCAAGCCGGTCGAAGCCAAGCCCGGCTCCGTCCTCTACATCCCGGCCGACACCATTCACGCCGGCAAGGCGTCGCCGGAGGGCGACGTAGTATTTTTCACCTGCAAGGACGCCTCGCACAGTCTGCACGGCATCAAAGCCACCTGAACATCATCGGTGCGGGGGCGCGAAGAACCCCCACTTTACACCAAATTCAGCCTCGGAGGATTTCTATGAAACGTTTGACCGCGATCCTGCTTGCCGCCGCCTGCCTTGCGCTCGGCCAGACGGGCGCCTCGGCGCAAGACAAATATCCGAACCGGCCGATCAAGGTTCTGGTGCCTTATGCGCCGGGCGGCGCCACCGACATCACCGCGCGCATTGTCGCCGATGAGATCCAGAAGATCACCGGTCAAAGCTTCCTGGTCATCAACAAGCCCGGCGCCTTCGGCATGCTGGCGATCGACGAAATGGCGAAGGCGGCCCCCGACGGCTACACGCTGATGATCGGCAATGTCTCGACCAACGCCATCACGCCGATCATCTACAAGAACAAACTCAACTTCGACTACACCAAGAAAGTAACTGCGGTGACCAACCTGGTCGACGTGCCGGCGTTCCTGCTGGTGACGACCGCGAACGATTTCCCGGTCAAGACGGTGCCCGAGCTGATCGATTACGCCAAAAAGAACCCCGGCAAGATCAAGTACGGCACCGTCGGCAACGGCTCCTATCCGCACTACGACATGGCTTATTTTGCCAAGCGCGCCGGCGATCTCGACATGTCCGCCCTGCCGAACAAGAACGGCGCCTCCGGCGTCATTCAAGATATGTTGCGTGGCGACGTGCAAGCTGCGTTTCTCAACGTCGGCAGCGCCGCCGGCATGGTCAAGGCGGGAAAATTCCGCGCGCTGGCCATGGTCAATCACACACGTCTTCCGGACTACGCCAATATCCCGACCATGAAGGAAGTCGGCTATCCGGACGTCGGCACCATCGCCTGGAACGCTTTGTTCGCGCCGGCGGAGACGCCCAAGCCGGTGCTGGACGCACTCTACGCCATCGTGGCTAAAGCGATCGCCTCGCCCGAGGTGCAGGAAAAATTCAAGAAGCAGAATTACAATATCGTGCCGAGCAAGTCGGTGGCCGACGCGCAGCAATGGCTGGCCGGCCAAATGAAGCACTGGGAAACCGTCACCAGCGCGGTGAAGATCGAAGTGCAGTAATGTCTGCCGTCCCCGCCTAAGCGGGGACGACAACTACTGCGCCGATTGCAACGCTTTCCAGATGCGCTCCGGCGTCGCCGGCATGTCGAGCCTGGCGCCGTTTGGCAAGGCATCGAGGATGGCGTTGATCACCGCCGGCGGCGCCGCCGTCGTGCCGGCCTCGCCGATGCCCTTCACGCCAAGCGGATTGGTGCGGCAGGCGACCGCGTGGTGCTCGACCGTCATGTCCGGCATCAGGTCGGCGCGCGGCAGCGCGTAATCCATGAACGAGCCGCTGACCAGCTGACCGCTGGCGTCGTAGACCGTGTTCTCGGTCAGCGCCTGGCCGAGCCCCTGCGCCACGCCGCCGTGGATCTGGCCCTCGACGATCGTCGCATCCAGCAAGTTGCCACAATCGCCGACCGCCACATAATTGACGATCGCGACCGCGCCGGTCGCGGGATCGATCTCGACCTCCGCGACGTGGCAGCCATTCGGGAATGACGGCGGCGTCTTGACGTTGGCTTGCGTGTCGAGGCTCTCCGCCATGACCCCCGTGCGCGCCAGCTCAGCGGCACGCTCGGCTACCTCGAACAGCGAGACTTCGCGCCCCGAGCCGCGCACACGGAAAATCCCATCGCGAAATTCCACATCGGCTTCCGTCGCCTGCAGCAGCATGGCGGCGACGCGCTTGCCCTTCTCGATCACTTTATCAGCAGTAACGGCAATGGCGCCGCCGACATACATGGCCGAGCGCGAGGCGACCGCGCCGAAGCCTGGCACGTCGCGCGCGGAGTCGCCGGAGGTGACCGACACCTGCCCGGGCGCGATGCCAAGCCGGCGCGCCGCCACGTTGCCGAACACCGTTTGGTGGCCCTGCCCGCTGGCGCCGGCGCCGATGCTCACCGTGACGGCTTTGCCGCCGGGGAACGTTATGCGCGCGGCTTCCTCCGGGAACGCGCCGGCGATCTCCAGATAGCAGCCGATGCCGATGCCGCGCAGCTTGTCTTGCTTCTTCGCCGCCTTGCGGCGCGCGGCAAAGCCGGCGTAATCGGCAAGCGTCAGCGCACGCTCGAAGATCGCCGGGAAATCGCCGCTGTCGTAGCTGCTGCCGAAGGCGGTGGTATAGGGGATTTTGTCAGGCGCGATCAGGTTGCGCCGGCGCAATTTGGCGCCGTCGATGCCGGTCGCGTCGGCGGCGGCATCGATCAATCGCTCCATCAAATAGCTCGCCTCCGGACGCCCGGCGCCGCGATAGGGTCCGGTCGGCAGCGTGTTGGTGAGCACGCAGCGCGTGTTCACCTGCGCGTGCGGGATGTCGTAGACGGTCGGCAGACAGCCCGAGATGTGCGTGGTGAAGACGAAATGCGCGACGCCGGTGATGTAAGCGCCGACATTGCCCAAGCAATCGACGCGCAGGCCGAGAAACTTGCCGCGCTTGCTGAGCGCCAGTTCCGCGGTCCAGAACGAGTCGCGGCCCTGGTTATCGCTGACGAAGGCCTCCGAACGGGTCGAGACCCAGTGGATCGGCTTCTGCAGGAGGTGGGCGGCGTGCAGCATGGGCACGTATTCGGGATAGCACCAGCCCTTCATGCCGAAGGCGCCGCCGAGGTCGTCGGTGAGCACGCGCAGTTCCTCGGGCTTGATCCCCATAGCGCCGGCGACCTGGCCGCGCACGGCGGCAACGCCTTGCGTGCCACAGCGCAGGGTGAACTGCTTCGCGCCGACTTCGTAGCTCGCGGTCGCGGTACGCGGCTCGAGCGAGGCGACCACCAGGCGCTGGTTGACGAGTTCGACGTGGACCACGTGCGCGGCCTCCTTGAAGGCGCGATCGAGCGCGGCCTGCTTTTTGCCGTCGGGATCGGCGGGCGCGGTCCAATCGAAACCGATATTGCCAGGCGCTTCCGGCCACAGCTGCGGCGCGCCGGGCTTGATGGCATCGCGCGCGTCGGTGACGGCCTCGAGCGGCCGGTAATCGACGGCAATTTTCTCCCCGGCCTCCTGCGCGGCCTGCGCATTCACCGCGACCACCATCGCCACCGGCTCGCCCACATGCAGCACGCGTTTGTCCGCGAGCGAGGGCCTGTGCGGCGCGACCGCCACCTTGCCGCCGCGGCCGGGGGTCGGATGCGGATGCGAGATCGAATGGTAATGCGCCTCGGCGAGATCGACGGCGGTCAGCACCGCCACCGCGCCCGGCGCGTTCTTGGCGGCGGTAACGTCGATGTGCTCGATCTTGGCGAAGGCATGCGGCGAGCGCACGAAATAAGCCGCCAGCACGCCCTCCGGCTTGACGTCGTCGCCGAAGCGCCCGGCGCCGCGCAGCAGCGCGTCGTCTTCGATGCGCCCGGTCCATGCGGACGGGCCGGATGGGCGGGCGGCGGTCGATTCCATGACGATACTCCGGCGGAAAAATTCTAAAGCTTGCGGTCGGTGATACCGGTCTTGGCGTAGAGTGCGTTGATGTGCTCCTTCACGCTCGCCTTGGGCTCGGCAGACGATTCATGCGCCCAGCCGACCTTGGCGCGGGCATAGAGCGCCATCTCCTCGTCCTGCTGCGAGGTGCCGCCGGAAATGCCATAGGCGCCGACCATCTCGTCGCCCTCGAACACCGGCGCCGCGCCGCCCGAGGCGGCGATCTTGCCGTTGGTGAGCGCGGACAGGCCGATCAGCAATTGCGGATTGCGTTCCTTGAACCACTGCTGGATCACCAGCCCATCGGGGAAGCGTGGGCTCATGGAGCGGAAGGCCGCCACGGTAAAGGCTTTGGCGATCGCGGTGTCCGGGGTGATGAAGCCGGCATCGTCCATGCGCTCGACCGCGATCAGGTGGCCCTCCGGCCCGACCACGGCGATCGACACCGGCACCCCCATCTCGTCGGCCTTTTCGATCGCCGCCTTGATGAATTCGCGGCACTCGGCCGCTCGCAGCTTCGCCATCCGCCGATCTCCCGACCTGGACTTTAATCTCTGATTAACTACTCAGCCGCAACCAATTAACTGCAAAACAACAGGTAGGGGAATAGTGTGCCGCCGACCCAGGCAAGACCATGGCCGCAGCTCCCGCACCTGAAATAGCGCGCGATTGGCGTTTTGTCGCGCTGACCGGCAGCGCCTGCTTTCCGGCGAGCTTCGCGCTGCTTCACTATGCCGTACCGCTCGACGCTTGGATCGGTGCCATGTCCGAACCCCTGATATCGGCGCTCGGCGCCGGCCTGCTGTCGGCACTGGCGATGCTGGGCGCCGGCATCGCCGTCATCCGGCGGATGCAAGTCGACAATGCGCGCATGGGCGTCGCGATCAACAACATGTCGCAGGGCCTGTGCATGTTCGACGGCAGCGAGCGGCTGGTCATCTGCAATCGCCGCTACATGGAGCTTTATCAACTCGGCGACGACGTCGTGAAGCCGGGCTGCACGCTCACCGGGCTGCTCGAATACCGCATCGCCAACGGCACCTTCTCGCGCGATCCCGAGGAATACCGCCATACGCTGGTGTCCGGCATGGCGGAGGGCAAGACGATCACAAACGAAGTCAAGTCCGCCACGGGACGCACCGTCCTGGTCATCAACCGGCCGATGGCGGACGGCGGCTGGGTGGCGACGCACGACGACATCACCGAACGGCGCGACGCCGAGCGCGAACGCGCCGCGATGCAGGAGCAGCAGCAGCGTCGCTCGATCATCGACCTGGCGATCACTGCGTTCCGCCAGCGCGTCGAGGATCACCTGCGCACGGTGACCGATGGAGCGATGGCCATGCGCTCAACCGCCACCGTCCTGCTGGCGAGCTCCGGGCAGACCTCGCAGCGCGCGGACGGTGCGGTGGCCGCGTCCAATGAAGCGAGCACGAACGTGGAGACCGCCGCGATCGCCGCCGACGAATTGGCCAAGTCGATCGTGGAAATCAGCGGCCAGCTCGCGACGACAACCAGCATCGTGCGCGCGGCGGTCGACGAAGCACAAGGAACCAATGCGCAGATCAGCGCGCTGTCGCAGGCCGCGCAGAAGATCGGCGACGTGATCAAACTGATCCGTACCATCGCCGGGCAGACCAACCTGCTGGCGCTCAACGCCACCATCGAGGCCGCGCGTGCCGGCGAGGCCGGCAAGGGCTTCGCGGTGGTCGCCTCGGAAGTCAAATCGCTGGCGGTGCAGACTGCCAAGGCGACCGAGGATATTTCCAAGCTCATCGGCGCGGTGCAGACCTCGACCAGCAGCGCGGTCGACGCGATCGGCCGCATTGCGACCCGCATGCAGGAAATCGACAGCTGCACCACCTCCGTCTCGACCGCCGTGCAGCAGCAGAGCGCGGCGACGTCCGAGATTTCGCAGAACGTCGCCGGCGCCGCCGACGGCGCCAAGCTGGTGGTGTCGGTGCTCGGCAACGTCACCGGCGCGGCGACCGAGACGCGCCAGTCGGCCGAAAGCGTGCTGACTGCCTCGCAGGCGGTGGAAGCCGCCGCCGCCGAACTGCGCCACGAGGTCGAAGGCTTCCTCGCCCGCGTCGCGGCCTGATCAGCTAAGCAATCCGGCCAGCCAGTAGAACAGCGCGGCGAGCAGCCCCGACGCCGGAATCGTAATGATCCAGGCCGTGACGATTTCCTGCGCCACCACCCAGCGCACCGCCGATACTTTTTTCGCCGCGCCCACGCCGATGATCGAGCCGGTGATCGTGTGCGTGGTGGAAACAGGAATGCCAAGATAGGTCGCCGTAAACAGCATGACGGAACCGGCGGTCTCCGCGCAGGAGCCCTGCATCGGGGTGAGTCGCGTGATTTTCGATCCCATGGTTTTGACGATGCGCCAGCCGCCGGCCATCGTGCCGGCGGCCATCGCCACCTGGCACGCGATCACCACCCAGTACGGCACGTAGAATGTCGAGCCGAGGATGCCCTGCGAATAAAGCAGCACGGCGATGATGCCCATGGTCTTCTGCGCATCGTTGCCGCCGTGGCCGAGCGCGTAACACGACGCCGATACGAACTGAATGCGGCGGAAAAGATTGTCGACGCCGTACGGCGCCGAGCGCACGAAGATCCACGACACGATCAGGATGAGCAGCAGCGCCAGCAGCAAGCCCAGCCCCGGCGACAGAAAGATGGCCGCGACGGTCTTGCCGACGCCGGACCAGACCACCGCATGGATTCCTGCCTTGGCGATGCCGGCCCCGACCAGGCCGCCGATCAGCGCGTGCGAACTCGACGACGGAATTCCCAGCCGCTGCGTGACGATCTGCCAGACGATCGCGCCGGCCAGCGCACCGAAGATGACGTGGGCATTGACGACATCCGCCTGAACAATGCCCCGGCCAACCGTTTCGGCGACATGCAGCCCAAAGAACATGAAGGCGATGAAATTGAAAAATGCCGCCCAGAGGACCGCATATTGCGGCCGCAGCACCCGCGTCGATACGATGGTCGCGATCGCATTGGCGGCATCGTTCATGCCATTGAGAAAGTCGAACGCAAGCGCGACCACGATCAAAGCGACCAGGAATGGTAAAGCAAGCGCGGCGGCATCCATCGTCGTTTAGCCTTGCAGTGGCGGTTATACGTGCTCGATGACAATGCCGTGCATGACGTTCGCCACATCGTCGAAACGGTCGACGACTTTTTCCAGGTGGTCGTAGACTTCATTGCCGACGAAGAAGGCGATCGGATCGGCTTTACCCCTGGTCCGGTAGAGTTCGTGCAGGCCGATATCGTGCAACTCGTCAGCGCGGCCTTCGAGCTGCGAAATCCGCTCGGTCAAGGTGCTGATGTGCACGGCTTCCGAACTAATCGAGCGCAATAGCTGCACGCCCTCCTGAACCAGATGCGCGCACTTCACGATCGCGTCCGCCATCTCCTTCATCTGCGGCGTGAACTCGGTCATCTCGAACAGCACGACACCCTTAGCGGTTTTCTGCATCTGGTCGATGGAGTTATCCATTGAGGTGATCAGATCGCGGATATTGCCGCGATCGAATGGCGTGATGAAGGTGCGGCGCACCGCGATCAGCACTTCGCGCGTGACGTCGTCGGCGTCCTGCTCGCGGTCCATGACGATTTGATAGTTGGGCTGCACTGCGGTACCACCCTCCAGCATGGCGCGCAGCGCCTCGGCGCCGGCCAGTACAGCCTGCGAATGGCGCGCGAACAGGTCGAAAAAGCGCTCTTCCTTTGGCATCAAGGCGTGAAACCAGCGCATCATGGCTAACTCCATCAGCCCCGAATCGGCAGTCTCAGCGGGAACCCTAGGCGTTTGCGGGACCGTTGCCGAACGGGCATCGCAACCTGTGGGTATCGTGCGGCGACTGTCGCCGTGATGGCCCATTTTCGCCATTTCAAAAATGATTTTTATCACACTTGATGCAACGGCGCGCCGGCTCGGCTAGTTTGTCTGCAACAGATCGGGTTCGAGCTGGAGAGACTAATGCGGTTGGGCTACTTCACGATGCCGGTGCATCCCATCGGCCGCGACTGGTCGCAAACGCTGCGCGAGGACCGCGAGGCGATTATCCTCGCCGATAGACTCGGCTTTTACGACGCCTTCATCGGCGAGCATCTAACCGACGTGTGCGAGAACGTCACCAACAGCATGCTGTTTCACGCCACGCTGATTCACGACACCAAGACCATCAAGCTCGCGACCGGCACAACCAATCTGTCGCAGATGCATCCGGCGGTGATCGCGGTGAACGCGGCGATGTTCGATCACCTGGCGCAAGGCCGCTTCATCATGGGCATCTCCGCCGGCGCGCTGCCCTCCGATTCCGAGGCGATCGGAATTCTCGACCAGGACCGCAACAAGATCTTCGCCGAGGCGATCGACGTGATCCTGGCAATCTGGGAGCGCGATCCGCCCTATAACATCGATTTCCCGGATAACCGCTTCAAGGTGGCGATCAACCGAACCGCCGCGCCGCATCTCGGCGTCGGCGCCATGGCGAAACCTTTTCAGAAGCCGCGGCCGGAGATTGTCGGCACCGTGGTGGCGCCGTTCTCGCCCGGCGTGGTGCTGATGGGCAAACGCGACTTCCACCCACTGTCGGCGAACTTCCTGCTCGCCAAGCATCTCAAGTCGCATTGGGTGAACTACACCAAGGGCAAGGCCGAGGCCGGCCAGAAGGCTGACGTCAAAGACTGGCGGGTGGCGCGCACAATCTTTGTCGCCGACGACGACAAGACGGCGCTGCGCTATGGCCGCGAGGATGCCAAGAGCCCGTACCGGTTCTATTTCGAGCAGATGGGCGCCAAGATGAAACGCGGCGGCCGGCTCTATGTGTTCAAAAGCCACAAGGAGCAGCCGGACGAGGAGATCACCCACGACTTCATCATGGACCACTGCGTGTTCCATGGCACCGTCAACAAGGTGGTCGATCAGATCCTGGCCATGCGCGAACAGACCGGTGACTTCGGCGAACTTGTCTATGCCGGCATGGACTGGGTCGATCCGCAGCTCGCCCAGCGCTCGATGCAGCTGATGGCCGAACAGGTGATGCCGCGCGTCAACGCAGCGATCGGCAAAAGCGCAAGCGCCATGGCGACAAGCGCGGCGGAGTGACTTTCACCGTTCGTCCCCGCGACCCGCCTACGCTTGCGTCGCGAGCTTCGGCGGGTTCGGGTCCGCCGAAGCGCGGAGCGCGAAGGCCGGAAAGCGGGGACCCAGGGATTAAATTGCATGCTTTCGATTGGGGCTCTGGATTCCCGCTTGCGCGGGAATGAACAGTCTTTGATCAGCCCTGCACCATGCGCAAGATAATCCCGACCAATGCGCCGATCAGCAACGCGCCTGACGCGAAAGCTTGAATCGAAAAGCCCCGGTGACGCTGTTCGGCGGCCACGCTGTAGCCGCGAATATAAAGAACACGGCCCACGATCCAGACCAGCCCCAGCAATGCGGCGGCCCAGTCGTTGACATAGATGGCGAACAGCCAGAGCGCCGGCAGCAAGATCGGCATCCATTCCAGCGTGTTCATCTGCACGCGGAACACACGTTCGAAATCGGGATTTCCGGTCGTCACCGGCGCCTTGACGCCGTATTTCCCCCGCGCCTTGGCGACCAGGATACCGGTGTAGAAATACAACAGCACGGCGAGCAACGTGACCAGCGCGGTGTAGTGCGGCATTTTCACAACGTCTCCCAACGATCAGGCGAATAATCGAACGATGTCTACACCGACAGCGGTTCCGTTCCTAATTCCGCGTAAAGCCCGTGCTTGGCGCCGTCGCTGAACTTTACGCCCTGGCCGAGCTCGATCGCCACCGAGCGCACGCGCTGCGCTTCCGGCTCGGTCGCCGGCACCGGTTTGCCCTCGGCCGCGGCCTTCGCCGCGCGCAGCATCAGCCTGCGCGTCATGATAATGCCGGAGTCGGTCGCGCACAGGTGCTCGTTGGTGCGGTCCTGGATCGCGCCCATGCTTTCCTGGATCGAGGCATCCTGCATGGCGATGCCGTCGACGCCGGTAGCGGAATGGCCATGCCGCTGCGCCTCGCGGTCCATCAGGTAGTTGTTGGACTTGTTGGCGAGCGGGATGAATGTGCCGGGCACGTATTTGACATGGATGCCCTCGCCGTCCTGCATCGCCGAGATTTCCGATTTCGACAGCGTGCGCTTGGGATGGTAGTTGATGCTCCAGGCCCAGCAGGTCTCGTCGTCGATCGGCACCCAAGCGTGTGCGCCTAGAGGATGTCCCGCGCGCGGCGGGATGATGGTGTACCAAGGCATGATCCAAGGCGTGATGCGCCAATAATATTTGCCGGCCTCGCCATTGCGGCGCGCGCCGATCAGCAAGCCGCCGGAAAACTCCTCGACCTCGAACAGCGGCATGCGGTCGTTCTCGTTATAGACGTTGCCCTTCGAGCCCTTGAACAGCGGGTCCTTGTTAAGCTCGCTGCCGTGCAGCCAGGAGACGTGGCTGGAATCGATGCCGCCCTCCATCGCCTGCAGGTAATTGCATTCCTGCAAGCGCTTGGTGACGAAGCGCTGCTCGGGCGCAACGTCGGTCCATTCCAGCGCCGGCGGCGGCGGCTGCATTTCCGGCGGCCCCATATAAGCCCAGACGATGCCGGCCTTCTCGATGCAAGGATAGGATTTCAATTTGATGTTCTTGCGGAAGCCCGATTCCTCCGGCTCCGACGGCAGATCGACGCACTGGCCGGTCACGTTGTATTTCCAGCCGTGGTATTGGCAGCGGATGCCACAATCCGCGCTCTCGCCGAACCAGAGTGAGGCGCCGCGATGGGCGCAGAATTCGTCGATCAGGCCAACGCGCCCCTTGCTGTCGCGGAAGGCGATCAGCCTTTCCCCCATCAGCTTGACCTTGACCGGCGGGCAATCCGGCTCGGGGATTTCCGACGCCAGCAGAAAAGGCGCCCAGTAGCGGCGCAGCAATTTGCCCATCAGCATGCCCGGGCCAATGCGGCTGAGCTGCTCGTTCTGTTCACGCGACATCATGGCGACGTTTCCCTGACAGTTTGTTATTCTTCCCTGCCATTATAGGCACTCACGACGCCTAAGAAAGACGGACATGAGCTTGCCGCGTATCGCCATCGCCACCGGGGATCCGGCCGGGATCGGCCCGGAAATCGCGCTCAAGGCGGCGCTCGATCGCCATGTGACCGTGCTCTGCCGGCCTTTGCTGGTGGGCGATCCGGCCGCGGTTGAACTGCACGCGAAGGCTTCCGGCTTGACGCCGCGAATTAACGTCGTCGCCAAAGCCGACGACGCCGACTGGTCGAACGGCGCGGTCAATCTGCTCGATGCCAGCGAGGGCACCAATACGCCGGTGACTTTCGGCAAGGTCGACGCCGTTTACGGTCGCGCTTCGCTCGCTAGCGCCCGCCGCGCCATCAAAGCCGCGCTTGCCGGCGACGTCGACGCCGTGGTGGCGGCGCCGCAGACCGAACGCTCGATTGCCGCCGCCGGCATCGCCTTCGACGGTTATCCGTCGTTCGTCGCGCGTGAAACCGGCACGCCGGTCAACGACGTTTATCTGATGATCTGCTTCGACGACGTGCGTATCATGCACGCCACGCTGCATGTCAGCGTACGCGAGGCGGTGTCGCTGATCACGCCGGAGCGGGTCGAGCGCGTGATCCGGGTGACCGACGCGGCGCTCAGGAAACTCGGCATCGCCCGCCCGAAGATTTTCGTCGGCGGGCTCAATCCGCACGCCGGCGAAGAGGGCATGTTCGGCTCGGAGGAAACAGACATCATCATTCCGGCCATTGCGCGCGCCGCGCAGGACGGCATCGCGGCGTCCGGCCCGTTCGGCGCCGACACCATGTTCCGCAAGAAAGATTGCGACGCCTATATCGTGATGCTGCACGACCAGGGTCACATCGCCGCCAAGCTGCAGGCGTTCAACCGCACCGCCGGTCTGTCGATCGGTTCGCCGATTTTGTTCTCTTCCGTTGCGCACGGCAGCGCGCACGACATCGCGGGCAAGGGCCTGGCCGATCCTGGCGCGGTGATCGAGGCGGTGACAAGGCTGGCGCGCGTCAAGGCGCAAGGCCACGACCGCGCTACTTGAGCAGCGGAATGTCCTTCACGTCCGCCGGCTTCGGGATCGACTGCAGATAGGCGTAGATGTCAGCGAGATCGCCATCGGAAAGAATCTTCTCGCTATAGGGAGGCATGGCGCGGTTGGTCGAGCGCACGAAGCCGGAAAATGCTTCCCACGGCAGCGGATCGGGCGCCAGCCGCTTGCCGCCGCTGGTCGCGATCGAGCCTTGCCCCATGGTGCCGTGACACTGCCAGCAGCCGTGCTGCATGAACATCGCCTTGCTGTGCTCAGCGGAAGCCGCAAAAGCATCCGAAGGCGCCAAGACCGTCAACATCAATAGCGCCGCGTACCGAGCAAGATTTTTCATGGCACCATCTTTCAGCGCGGCTGCGTCAAAACATCGACCAACGCGGGCTCGCCGGCTTTGACTGCCTGCACCGCCTTCTTGAGCGCTGGCGCCAGGTCCGTGGGGTCGGTGATCGGGCCGGCCGAATAAACGCCCAACGAACTAGCGAGCCTGGCGTAGTCGATTTCGGGATTCTCGATGCGCGTGCCGAGCGGCCCGAAGTCCTTACCGAGATAAGCGACACGGTTGCGTCGGTTCGACATGCGCTGCACGTGCATGGTTTCCTGATGATAGCCGCGGTTGTTGTGCATGACCGACAAAAGCGGAATCTTGTGGCGCGCCGCGGTCCACAATACGCCCGGCGAGAACATGAGGTCGCCGTCGGGCTGGAAATTCACCGAGAAGCGCCCGGCGTCGCGATTGGCCAGCGCGGCGCCGACCGCGGCCGGCAGGCCGTAGCCAACGCCGTATCCGCCCGGTCCGCCGATATGATGATAGTGCTTGTCCATCGGCCACAGCCGGGTCGGCCAGGCCGAAAGCTGACGGTCGCCGCCGACCGAAGACCAGTCGAGGTCCTTGATCTGCGCATAAACCTCCATCGCCATGCGCGCCGTGCTGATGGGGCTCGCATCCCAAGCATAAGACGCGGCCACGCGCGTGCGCTCGCGCGCCTCGCTCCAAGCCTTCTTCATGGCCTGCCCGCGCGCCTCGATCGCCGCCTTGCGACCGGCCGGCAGCGCCTGCTTCACCGCCTCAATCAGAGCCGGCAAAGTCGCTTCCGCGTCGGCCGCCATCTCGACGTCCACGACCTGGAAACGCTGGAAATCCTGGTAGTTCGACTTGGTGTTGAGCAGGATCGAACTGATGCTGATCAGTTTCGCGTCCGGCTTGATGTGCGATTCATTCAAGCCTGCGCCGTCGTCCTCGCCATTGTCGATGTGGCCGTTCACCGTCGCCCAATAGTCGGACAGTTCGAGGCCGACGATCACGTCGGCTTGTCCGATCAACGCGCGGCCGCGCGCATTTTGCGACAGGTGATGCGTGTTGGGGAAATTCATCCGCCCTTTCTGGTCGATGACCGGCGCCTGCAAGGTTTCGGCAAGCTCGACCAGCAACTTCACGCCGTCGGCCGAGCGCGCGCATTTGTCGGCGACGATTACCGGACGTTCGGCATTCGCCAACAGCCGCGCCGCCTCGCGCACCGCATTGGCGTCGCCTTGCGGCGGCGAAGTCGGAACGTAGCGCGGAATTGTGAGCTTGGCGCGCTCATGCGTCGTCGATTCCTGCAGCTCGGCATCGAGCGCGATCATCACCGGCTCGTGCGGCGGCGTCATCGCCAGCTTGTAGGCGCGCACGAAGGATTGCGCGAAGTGCGGCAGGGACACCGGCTGGTCGTCCCATTTGGTGAATTCGCGCACCAGCGCGTTGATGTCCTGCGCCGAATGGAAGGTCGGTACGCCCGGCGGGCGCTTCGACGCATCGAGATCATTGCCGCCGATCACGATCACCGGCACGCGATCGCACCAGGCGTTGTAGATCGCCATCGCCGCGTGCTGCAGGCCGACCGTGCCGTGGGCGCACACCAGCAACGGCTTGCCGGCGATCTTGAAATAGCCGTGCGCCATCGCCACCGAGGCTTCCTCGTGCGTGCACGTGAGGAATTCCGGCTTCTTGTTGCCGCCGTAGTTGATCAGAGATTCGTGCAAGCCACGGAAACTGTCCGCCGGATTGCACGGCACATAGGCGATATCGAGCGATTTGATGACGTCGACCATGAAGTCGGAGGCGGGCGTGCCTTCGGACATCGCCGGTACGGCCGGCGTTCCCGTTTCCGCTGCGGCGATCTTGGCGGACGGCCGCAGCGCCGAGCGTCGCGGTTTTACGACCGGGACATCCGCGACGATCGCGGCATTGGCAATTTGCGGCGCGGCCGCGCCGGCAATCGTTACACCGGCCAAGAATTTGCGTCGGTTGAGCTTGGTCCGCGAATCCGCGCGCGCCACGCCGGCCTCCCATCGCTTACGTTTCCAATGCCGCCTCTATCCGGGGAACCCCGGCGAACGGCTTGCCAGCGATGTTAGTTCAGCGGTCGCTCACGAGCCACTGAGATACGGTGGGCTCAGTGCGCTGTGGGCAGTGGGGCGCCGGAAATCGCCGTGCCGCTGCGCTGCGGGGGCGCCATCGGGTTGGCGGGCGGCGGCGGTGCGTCAGCGGCCACCGTTTCCGGCGCTTTGCCGGGCAGCACGACGACCCGCGTGCCGACCTGCACGCGGCTATAGAGATCCTCGACATCCTCGTTGAGCATACCGACGCAGCCCGACGACACATAGTGGCCGATGGTCGAGGGCTGGTTGGTGCCGTGGATGCGGTAGAGCGTGTTGCCGAGATACATGGCGCGCGCACCTAGCGGATTGCCCGGGCCGCCGGCCATCACGCGCGGCAGATAGGGCTGGCGGTCGATCATTTCCGGCGGCGGGAACCAGTCCGGCCATTCCTTCATCTTGGAAATGCGCTCCGTGCCGGTCCAGGTGAAGCCCTCGCGGCCGACGCGCACGCCGTAGCGGATCGCCTTGCCGCCGCCGAGCACCAGATAGAGGTAAGTGTTCGCGGTATCGACAATGATGGTGCCGGCCGGCTCCTTGGTCGACAGCGTGACCATCTGCTTGCGCAGATTGGGCGGCAGTTCCTTGGGAGCGCCGACTTCGGGCTGTTCCTCGGGCGGCAGAGCCGCAGTCCCTGCCGGCGCCGGCGGTTGTGCGCCGATGGCGCCCGGCGGGCGGATCGTATTGGGATCGTTCGGACCGGCCGAACCTTGCTGATCGAGCTGATGTCCGTAGACCGGCGCGCGCTCGGGCGGCGGAGCAAAGCCGGGCGGCGGCATCGCTTCGGCGTCGTCCGGATAGGGCAGGATGCGGTCGGCGGCGTTGGGCTTGCCCTGCGGAACCTGGCTCATCTGAGGCGAGCGATACGACCGGCGGACCGGTTGGTCGTCTTCGTCGTCTTCCGACCAGAACGCGGCAGGCGGCGCCGCCTGGTCTTGGTCATAGCCGGCCGGCGGCGGAGCGCCACGGTAGTATCCCGGCGGGGGGGACGGATAATTCTGCGCGGCCGCCGGCGCGGCCGAAAAGACCGCCGCGAGCGGCAGCGAGAGCAGGAAAAGTCCGTAGCGTCCAATCATGATCCACCTGAGAGGCAAGCTTTCGCGGAATCGTACGCGGGCCGGAGCGGAACACCCCAGCCCTCCCGCGGCATGGATTGCCCCGGGATGAAGGCACATTCAAGACATTAATACGGCTATCTCAATAACGTGACTATGCCGCCATGCTGGCGATTTTCCTCAGGTTTTCTTGGCTTCAGCCGCCAAAACCTGCTTAGCCACGCGGTGGCAGTCGACCGCGGCGGGGAAGCCGCAATAAATCGCGACTTGGCGCAGAATGGCCGAGAGTTCCTTGGGCGTGAGCCCGTTGCGTAGCGCGCCGCGGAAATGCGCCTCGAACTCGTGCATGCGGCCGAGGCAGGCGATCATGCCGAGATTGAGCAGGCTGCGGTCGCGGGGCTTGAGGTCCTCGTCGGTCCACACCGCACCCCAGCAGAATTCGTTGAGCAGATCCTGGAATTTGCGGTTGAAGTCATCGGTGTTGGCGACCGCCCGGTCGACATATTCGTCGCCGAGAACCTTGCGGCGCATCGCCATGCCCTTGTCGTAGAGTGCCTTGTCCATGGTGTTCACTGCTCCCGTTAAACGGCTCTTTCCGCCGATTGCGCGCAAGGTGGCACGGTCTCCCGGAGCGCGAAAGAGGCCCTTCGCGCAGGCCGACGCCGGCTTGCTAAACGGCGGTAATTCAATAGGTTAGGCCGGTGCCGGTAGATATCTACGGTTGTTGTCCAGGCTTCCGGTTCCCCACAGGTTTCGGTGCCCCAGCACGTTTAATGATCAGGCTAAAGGCTACAATGGAGTGGAAACTTCGATGGCGATCGCATCACCGCGATGGATGACAGCGACGAAGCGCTCATGGCCCGGATCGCGCGCGGCGACGAGCCGGCGTTCCGCGCGCTTGCCGGCCGGCATCTGCCGGTCATGCTCGGGCTCGCGCGCCGCATCCTCGGCAATGCCGCCGATGCCGAAGACGTGGCGCAGGAAGCCATGTTACGGGTATGGACCCACGCGCCGCGCTGGCAACCGCTCGCATTATTCCGCACCTGGCTTACGCGCGTGGTGGTCAATCTCTGTCTCGACCGCAAGCGGCGCGCGCCCTGGGTCGCGCTGGACGCCGCCGGCGAGATCGTCGATCCGGCGCCCGGCGCCGGCGAGAAAGCCGAACGCGACGAGCGCGACCGGATGGTCGCGGCCGCGATCGCCGAACTGCCCGCGCGCCAGCGCGCGGCGATCGTGCTCACTTACGGGGACGGCATGAGCAACGCGCAGGTTGCGGACATCCTCGGCACTTCGGTGTCGGCGGTGGAGACACTCCTGGTGCGCGGCAAGCAGAACCTGCGCCGCGCGCTCGACAACGCGATCGATAAGGACGAGTAAAATGAATAAAAAGCAGTCCGACGATTTTCTCGAGGACGCGCTCAAGCGTCAAATGCAGGCGCGGCCGGCCGATGACGCGGTGGTCGAGCGCGTGCTCAAGCGCCTCGCCGGTCCGCTGCCGCGGCAGAAGACGCCGCTATGGCGCCTGCCCGGCGTGCTGCTCGACTGGCAATTCGCGCCGGCCTGGCCGCGCGTCGCCGCGCTCGCCTGCTGCGCGGCGCTCGGCTTTGTCATCGGCATTGCCGGGGTCGACCGGCGCTTCGACGGCGGCGGTGCGCCATTCACCATCGCCAGCAGCGCCGATATCGGTTCGATCGTGTTCGAGCCCGAAGCATTGACCGGAGCGCGCCCATGACCATCGCCCAATACGCTCCCACGATCACGCGCGGCTCGTCGCGCTGGCTGCTGCTCGGTTCGCTCGCGCTCAATCTGTTCTTCGTCGGCGTCGCGGTAGCGATGGCGATCCGCGCGCCGGCCCCGCCGGCCTGGGACCGCAACGTGTTCGTGCGCGTCGAGCACATCGCCGACACGTTGCCGCCGGCCGACGCCGACCTCTTGCGCGGGCAGATCAACGCCAACCGCCAGCTCATCGACGAGGCGCAGACTAAATACCACTCGGCGCAGGACGCCATCCATGCCGCGCTGCGGCAGGAGCCCTTCGACGTCAACGCCATGCGCGCGGCCATGGCGCAGACCCGGGCGGCGCGGCAGTCTTTCGACCAGGTCATCCAGGGGGTGTTCGCATTCTCGGCGGCGCAGATGTCACCGGCCGGCCGCCAGGCCTTGGCCGACTGGCCGCCCGGTCGTAAAACAACGAGCAAATCGCAATAAAACAGGCTAGCTTCGCAGCCGACCTTGTTCGAGCAGTATTGAAAGTTGTCGGCATGCAAAGCCAGGGAGTGAGGCGGGGAGCATTATCGCGCGCGCGATCGTTCGTGGCCATGCTGCAAGGATTCTGCCTGATGCTTCCCCTTGGCGGCTGCCTGCTTGCCACCGATAAGCCCGATCCCGGGCTCGATATCCCGCTGGCCTATGAATACGGCCCGAAAAATCCGGCGGTGGCGGAAGCGGCCGTGCCGCCGCTCGACTGGTGGCGCGGTTTCCGTTCCAAGGAATTGACCGCGCTCATCGAAGAAGCGCGTACCTCCAACCTCGACATCGCCGCCGCGGTCGCCCAAATTGTGCAGGCCGACGCGCAGTCGCGCGTCGCCGGCGCGCCGCTGCTGCCCGGAGTCACCCTTAACGGCAGCGCAACGCGGTCGCGCCCCTCCCAGACGACGGCCGGCGGCAGTAGCAGCGGCAGCGGCGGCTCCGAATTCAACGATTTGTCGAGCTCGCTCAGCGCCAGTTACGAGATCGACTTCTGGGGCAAGAACCGTTCGGCCCTTCGCGCCGCCGAGGAGAGCGCGGTCGCCAGCCGCTATAACCGCGAGGTCGTCGGCCTGACGACGGTGGTGAGCGTCGCCAACACCTATTTCCAGGTGGTGGCGGCGCAGGATCGCCTGCGCATCGCGCGCGAGAACGTGGCCAGCGCGACCCGTATTCTCAATCTGATCAAGCAGCAATTTTCCGCCGGCACCGCCTCCGATCTCAACGTCGCGCAGCAGGAAAGCCTGGTGAATACGCAGCGCGCGTCGATTCCGCCGCTGATGCAGACGCTGCGGCAGAATGAAGCGGCCCTGGCGCTGCTGATCGCGCGGCCGCCGGAGCGCGTGCGTATTCGCGGCGGCAGCATGCGTGGCATCGCCATCCCGCGCGTCACGCCCGGCCTGCCGTCGGAACTCGTCGCGCAGCGGCCGGACGTCCGCCAGGCCGAGGCGCAACTCGCCGCCGCCAATGCCAACGTGCAGAACGCGCGCGCGCAGCTTTTGCCGAGCATCACGCTCACCGGCGAAGGCGGTTACGAGAGTGCGGTGCTCAAGACTCTGCTGCGGCCGGAGTCGATGTTCTATACGGCGACCGCCGGACTGACTCAGCCGATCTTCGAGGGCGGCAAGCTGCTCGGCAATCTCGATTTGCAGAAAGGCCTACAGGACCAACTCCTGCAAAACTACCGCAAGGCGGTGATCTCGGCCTTCACCGACGTCGACAAGGCGCTGATCGCGGTGCGCGAGACGGCGCTAACCGAGCGTCTGCAGCGCGACGTGGTTTCGAGTTCGCGCCGCGCCTTCGACCTTTCCGACCAGCAGCTGCGTGCCGGCACGGTCAACCTCATCACACTGCTGCAAGTCGAGCAGACGCTGTTCCAGGCCGAGGACGCGCTGGCCCAGGCGCAGCTGGCGCGCTTGCAGGCAATCGTCGGTCTTTATCAAGCGCTCGGCGGCGGCTGGCTGCCAAAACCGATGGATACCGCCGATGCACGGTGAACTGCCGAAGCAAATCTGGGCCAAGACCAAGGGCCGCACCCGCCGCAACATGGCGATCGTGCTGATCCTCATCGCGGTCGCCGGGGCGCTGGTCTACGTCTTCACCAAGTCGACGCCACAGGTAACCCGCAGCCGCTTCGGCGCCGAAGGCGGACCGGTGCCGGTGCTGGCCGCTCCCGCGGCCAAGGCCGACGTGCCGGTCTATCTCGATGCCGTCGGCACCATCAAGGCGCTCAACACCGTCACCGTCAGCCCGCAGGTGGACGGCAAGCTGCTCAGCGTCAATTTCAAGGAAGGCGACGAGGTCAAGAAGGGCGCCATGCTGGCGCGCATCGATCCCACCCTTTATCAGGCGCAGCTGGACCAAGCCGTCGCCAAGAAGGCACAAGACGAAGCGCAACTCGCCAATGCGAAATTAGACCTCGACCGCTATGAGAAACTGGCGGCCACCAATGCGACGACCCGCCAGCAGGCCGACACTCAGAAAGCGTTGGTCGCGCAGGATGCTGCGCTGGTGCAAGCCGACCAGGCGGCAATCGAGAACGCGCAGGCGACACTCGGCTACACCGCCATCGTCGCGCCGGTCGACGGCCGCACCGGCATCCGGCAGTTGGACGAAGGCAATATCGTGCATGCGGCGAGCTCGCCGGCGATTGTCGTCATCACTCAGATGAAGCCGATTTCGGTGATCTTCAACCTGCCGCAGCAGAACATCGGCCAAGTCAATGACGCCTTCGCCAAGGGACCCCTGCCGGTCGACGCGCTGCGGCCCGACAATAACGCGGTGATCGACCACGGCACGTTGCGCGTCATGGACAACCAGGTCGACCAGACCACCGGCACCGTGAAGCTCAAGGCCGAGTTTCCCAACGCCAACGAGCAACTTTGGCCGGGGCAATTCGTCAACGTGCGGCTGTTGATCGACACGCTGAAAGGCGTGGTGACGATCCCGACCAGCGCGGTGCAGCGCGGCCCGAACGGCACGTTCGTCTACGTGGTCAAGGACGACAATACTGCGTCGATGCGCCCGATCGTGGTGCAGAAACAGGATGAGACGCAGACCGTGGTGAAAAGCGGCGTCGCGGTCGGCGAGCGCGTGGTCACGACCGGCTTCGTGCGACTCACCGACGGCAGCAAGGTCGCCATCGGCAGCGCCAGCGGCGCGCCGGCGGCGCCTGCCCAAGGCAACCGGCAGCGCGGCCAGCGCTCCGGCGGGAGGCAGAACCAGCAGCAATGAGCGTTTCCTCCCCATTCATCTACCGGCCGATCGCCACCTCTTTGCTTGGCATCGCGGTAATGCTGGGCGGCGCGCTCGGTTATTGGTGGCTGCCGGTTTCGGCGCTGCCGCAGGTGGATTTCCCGACCATCCAGGTCACCACCCAGTTGCCGGGCGCGAACCCAGACACTATCGCCGAACTGGTCACCGCGCCGCTCGAGCGGCAGTTCGGCCAGATCCCGGCGCTGCAAACCATGACTTCGTCGAGCTCGTTCGGCATCAGCCAGGTCACGCTGCAATTCGACCTAAACCGCGACATCGATTCCGCTTCCCAGGACGTGCAGTCGGCGATCAACGCCGCCGCCTCCACGCTGCCGCGCAATTTGCCCTACCCACCGCTTTATTCGAAAGTGAACCCGGCCGACGCGCCGATCATCACATTGGCGCTGACCTCCAACACCATCGACCTACGCACCTTGAGCGACATGGCCGATACCATCATGGCGCCGCGGCTTTCGGAGGTGACCGGCGTCGGCCACGTCTCGGTGCAGGGCGGCATCCGCCCGGCGATCCGCATCCAGGCCGATCTGTCGCGGCTTGCCGCCTATGGGCTCGGGCTGGAGGACTTGCGCACCGCCATCGTGTCCGCCAACGTCGCCGGCGCCAAGGGCTCGCTCGACGGCGCACACCAGTCCTACACCATCGCCGCCAACGACCAGATCACCGCCGCCGAAACATACGAGAACGTGGTGGTGGCGTTCCGCAACGGCGCGCCGGTCAAGATCAGCGACGTCGCCGACGTCATCGACGGGTTGGAGAACACCAAGGTCGGCGCCTCCTACAAGGGCCGGCCGGCGATCGTGGTGGATGTGCAGCGCCAGCCCGGCGCCAACGTGATCGACACTGTGACCCGCGTGCGCGCCGAGTTGCCGCGGTTGCGGCGGGCGATGCCGGCCGGCGCCCAACTCACCATCGTCAACGACCGCACCGACACCATCCGCGCCTCGATCCATGACGTGCAGTTCACGTTGATGCTCAGCATCGTGTTGGTGGTTCTGGTGGTGCTAATTTTCCTGCGCACCATCCGCGCCACCATCATCGCCGGCGTGGCGCTGCCGCTGTCGCTGATCGTCACCTTCGGCGTGATGTGGTTTTGCGGCTTCTCGCTCGACAATTTGTCGCTCATGGCGCTCACCATCGGCACCGGTTTCGTGGTGGACGACGCCATCGTGATGATCGAGAACATCGTCCGCCACATGGAGAACGGCGATAAGCCGCTCGACGCCGCCTTGCGCGGCGCCAGCGAAATCGGCTTCACCGTGATATCGCTGACGATGTCGCTGATCGCTGTGTTCATTCCGCTGCTGTTCATGACCGGCCTGGTCGGGCGGATGTTCCGCGAATTCGCGCTCACCCTCACCATCGCGGTGGTCGCTTCGGCCGTCATCTCGCTGACGCTGACACCGATGATGTGCAGTCGCCTGCTGCGCCAAGGCGAGGAACGCGGCGGCGGCCTTGCCGACAATGTCATCACCCGCCGCTTTTCCAGCCTGCTCGATCGCACGGTCAAGGGCTATCACCGCAGTCTTATTTGGGTGCTGCGCCACCAGCGCGAGACGCTGCTGGTGACGCTGGCGACGCTGGCCGCCACCATCTTTCTCTACATCATCATTCCGAAAGGCTTTTTGCCGCTGCAAGACACCGGCCTGATCACCGCGGTGACGGAAGCCAGCACCGACGTTTCCTTCGACGAGATGCAGCGCCGCCAGGGCGAGATCGAATCGGTCATCCGCGCCGACCCCGACGTGACCGGCGTCGTTTCAGTGATCGGCGTGAGCACGCTTAACACCACGCCCAATGCCGGCCGGCTCGCCATCACTTTGAAACCGCTCAATCAGCGCAGTTCACACGTGGATCAAGTGATCGCGCGGCTGCAGAACGACGTCGCCGGCATTCCCGGCATGAAGGTCTATTTCCAGGCCACGCAAGACATCCAGATTTCCACGCGCGTGAGCCGTGCGCAGTACCAGTACACGCTGGTCGGCACGGACTCCGACGCGGTGCTGGAATGGGCGAACAAACTTGTGCTGAAGTTGCGCGGCGACCCGGCACTACGTCAGGTGGCCTCGGAAGCGCAAGAAGGCGGCCCGCGCGTCAACGTCGACGTCGACCGCGAACAGGCCGGACGCCTCGGCGTTTCCATGCAGAGCGTGACCGATACGCTCAACGATGCCTTCGGCCAGCGGCAGATTTCGACCATCTACGGCCAGTCCAACCAGTACCGCGTCATCCTGGAAGCGCAGCCGCGCTACCAGCAGGACCCCGGTTCGCTGTCCAAAATCTATGTTACCGGCGCCACCACCTCGAATGGCACGGCGGCTACCGTCGCCAATACGACCGTCGGCGGCACCAATACCAATACCACCGCAACGCCCAACTCGGTCACCGCCAACAACCAGGTGCCGCTCGCGGCTTTCGCCCGCTTCGTGAATGGTTCGGCGTCATTGATGATCGCCCACCAGGAGCAATTCCCCTCGGTCACCCTCTCTTTCGATCTCGCCCCCGGCTACGCGCTAAGCGACGCCGTCGCGCTGATCGGCAAGGCGCAGCAGGACATCGGCATGCCGTCGTCGGTAACCGGCAGCTATTCCGGCGACGCGGCAGAATTCGCCAGTTCACTCACCGGCGAGCCCTGGCTGATCCTCGCCGCCGCGATCGTAATCTACATCGTGCTCGGCGTATTGTACGAAAGCTTCATCCACCCGCTCACGATTCTTTCGACGTTGCCCTCGGCCGGCGTCGGCGCGCTGCTGGCGCTGATGCTATTCGGCTACGACCTGTCGGTGATCGCGCTGATCGGCATCGTGCTACTGATGGGCATCGTGAAGAAGAACGCGATTCTGATGATCGACTTCGCGCTCGAGGCTGAGCGACACCAGGGCCTGTCGCCCGAGGAGTCGATCGTGCAGGCGGCCTTGCTGCGCTTCCGCCCGATCATGATGACGACGTTGGCGGCGCTGTTCGGCGCGTTGCCGCTGGCGCTGGAAGGCGGCACCGGCGCGGAACTGCGCAATCCGCTCGGCGTGACCATTGTCGGCGGTCTGCTGCTCAGCCAGTTGCTCACGCTCTACACCACGCCGGTGATCTATCTCTACATGGAGCGGCTGCGGGTGCGGCTGACATCGCGCGGCGCGGCGCGGCCGCAGCCGGCGGAGTAGGCCAAGGGACTTATATGAACTTCTCCTATCCGTTCATTCGCCGGCCAATTGGCACCACGCTGCTGGCGATCGGGCTATTCCTGATCGGTGCGGTCGCCTACAGCTTTTTGCCGGTCGCCAGTCTACCGAGCATCGATTTCCCGACCATCAATATCACCGCCAACCGGCCCGGTGCCGATCCCAATATCATGGCCGCGACCGTCGCCGCGCCGATCGAGCGGCGCATCGGCGAGATTTCCGGCGTCACCGAACTCACCTCGGTCACCTCGCTCGGCAATTCGCGGATCACCGTGCAGTTCGACCTCTCGCGCAGCATCGAGGGCGCCGCGCGCGACGTGCAGGCCGCGCTCAACGCCGCGCTCACCGACCTGCCGGCCGACCTGCCGACATTGCCGACGTTCCGCAAGGCCAATCCGGCGGCGGCGCCGATCCTTATCTTGGCGCTCACCTCCAAGACCATGCTGCCGAGCGAGGTCTATGATGCCGCTGACACCGTGATCGCCCAGCGGCTCAGCCAAGTCGACGGCGTCGGCGACGTCACCGTGGCCGGCTCCGAACAGCCGGCGATCCGCGTGCGCGTCGATCCCGCGCGGCTCGCCGCCATGGGTGTGGCGCTCGAGGATGTGCGCACCGCTATCGTCAATTCGAACGTTTCCGGGCCGGTCGGTACGTTCGATGGCGCGAAGCGCAGCGTAACCATCGGCCTCAACGATCAACTACCCAAAGCGACGAATTACGACCCTATTGTAGTCAACACTATCAACGGTACGGTGATCCGGCTTGCCGATATCGCCTCGATTCAACCGGGCGTGCGCAACAGCCTGTCTGCCGGCTGGTTCAACAAGGAACCGTCGGTGCTACTGATCATCACCAAACAAGCAAATGCCAATGTCATCGACACGGTGGACCGCATCTTCGACCTGCTGCCCGAGTTGCGGCAATGGGTGCCGGCCGGCCTCGACATCTCGGTGCTCGCCGACCGTACCCAGACCATCCGCGCCAGCGTGCACGACATGCAGCTCACGCTGGCGGCGACCGTCATCCTGGTCATGCTGGTGGTGGCGCTGTTCCTGCGCCGCACCGCCTCGACGCTCGCTGCCGGCGTCACCGTGCCTTTATCGCTTGCCGGCACCTGCGCGGCGATGTGGGCGGCCGGATTCTCGATCGACAACCTGTCGCTGATGGCGCTTGCCGTCTGCATCGGCTTCGTGGTCGACGACGCCATCGTCATGATCGAGAACATGTTCCGTTATCTTGAGCGCGGCGCTAAGCCGCTGCGCGCCACGCTCAAGGGCACCAAGCAGATAGGCTTCACCGTGGTGTCGATCTCGATCTCGCTGATCGCCGCGTTTATTCCCTTGCTGTTCATGGGCGGCATCGTCGGGCGGCTGTTCCGCGAGTTCTCGGTGACGCTCGCCTTCGCCATCGCCGTCTCGACCGTGGTATCGCTGTCGGTAACGCCGATGATCTGCGCCTACTTCGTGCGCGCGGCGCCGAGTCACGACCGCACCTTGCTCGACCGCGCGGTCGAGGGCGTACTGTCGCGCATGATCCGCTTCTACGACCGCACGCTCACTTTCGTGCTCGAGCATAACGCGCTGGCGCTGATCGTCTTCGTCGCCACCATAGCGTTGACTGTCGGGCTCTACATCAAGACACCGAAGGGCTATTTTCCGCAGGACGATACTGGGCTGATTTTCGGCGGCACGCAGGCCTCGGCCGACATCTCGTTCGAAGCGATGGAGCAATTGCAGCAGAAGGCGATGGACGTCGTGCTGCAGGACCCGGCGGTAGCGGGCCTCGGCTCATCGGTCGGCGCTTCCACCTTCAACGCCTCGGTCAATCGCGGCCGCATGTTCATCAGCCTGAAGCCGCTCGCCGAGCGCGGCAACGTCAGCACGCAGCGCGTGGTGGCGCGGCTGCGCAACAAGCTCAACACCATCCCCGGCATCCGCGTGTTCATGGTGCCGGCGCAGGATTTGCGCGTCGGCGGACGGCAGAGCGACTCGCAATATCAGTTCACGCTTTGGAGCAGCGATATCGACACGCTGCAACAATGGGTGCCGAAGGTGATGGACGCCGTGAAAGCCGTGCCCGGCGTCACCGATCTCACCACCGACCGCGATCAGGGCGGCTTGCAGGCCAATGTCGTCATCGACCGCGCAGCGGCCGCGCGCTTGGGCGTGCAGGTGCAGGACATCGACAACGCTCTCAACGACGCCTTTTCGCAACGGCAGATCTCGACCATCTACACGCAGCGCAATCAGTACCGCGTGATCTTTGAACTCGACCCGCAATACACCCGCGACCCCACTGACCTCACCCACATCTACGTCGCCGGTGCGCAAAATACCCAGGTGCCGCTGTCGGAGGTGGCGCATGTCCAGCGCGGCATCGCATCTTTGGTGGTGAACCACCAGGGCCAGTTTCCCGCTGTCACCATCACCTACAACATCCTGCCCAACTTCACGATCGAGGACGTCACCAACGGCATCGAGCAAACGGTGGCGCAGATGCATCTGCCCGACACCATCCACGCGGATTTCGCCGGCGACGTGCAGGCCTTCAAGCAATCGGTCGGCGCGCAGCCGCTGCTGCTGCTGGCCGCGCTGGTCGCGGTCTATATCGTGCTCGGCGTGCTGTACGAAAGCCTGGCGCACCCGCTCACCATCATCTCGACGCTGCCGTCGGCGGGGCTGGGTGCGCTGCTCGCCTTGCAGCTGTTCAACACCGAACTCACCGTGATCGCCTTCATCGGGATCATTCTCTTGATCGGCATCGTCAAGAAGAACGGAATCATGATGGTGGACTTCGCGCTCGACGGCGAACGGCGGCTCGGCCTGCCGCCGCGGCAGGCCATTCACGACGCCTGCCTGACGCGCTTCCGGCCGATCCTGATGACCACCATGGCGGCGGCGCTCGGCGCGCTGCCGCTGGTGATCGCGAGCGGTCCCGGCTCCGAGCTGCGGCGGCCGCTCGGCATCACCATCATTGGCGGGCTGTTGGTGTCGCAGGCGCTCACGCTCTACACCACGCCGGTGATCTATCTCTTGCTCGACCGGCTGCACCGCCGCCTCGGCGGCCGCAGCTTCAGCTTCATCAAGCGCAGCCCCGGCATCCAGCCGGCGGAGTAGGTCCTCAAGCGCGCGGCGATCGGTCGACTTATCTTAATCTAGTTTATCAATCCAGCATGTTATTGCTGACCATTATGCAAATCAAAGCTTTGCTTATGATTCTTACGTAATTTGGCTTACGGATTTTTACGTAGGCCGGCAGATGTTGATATCGCACCAGCGGATTCCATCGCACGCTCGGCCAGCCGCCCTCCCAGCATTTGTCCTGTGAAGGCCGAAACACCGTCTTGAAAATCAACTTTGAGTTTGGCCGTGAGTAGCGAGTCGTGAACGCATGAATCAAATTACCGCTTCGCAAAATACCTTTCCCAGCCAGCCAAATCCAGACAGTTGGGAAACCATCGACGCCGCAAACAATACGGCAGCGTCTATCCAATTCATCAGCTTCGCCATCGGCGACGACCAATACGGCGTCGACATCATGGCGGTGCGCGAGATCAAGGGCTGGTCGGATATCACCCACCTTCCGAAACAGCCGGAATACGTGCGCGGCGTGCTCAATCTACGCGGCGCCATTGTGCCGATCGTCGATCTACGTTGCCGCTTTGGCCAGGGCCTGACCGAGACGCCGCCGCTGCACATCGTGATCATTGTGCAAATCGGCGGCCGGCAAGTCGGCCTGATCGGCGACCGCGTGCTCGACATCGTGTCCGTCGACGCGTCCCAAATTCAGCAGGTACCGCGCACCGCGCAAGGGGCGACCGCGGACTTTCTGGCCGGCCTGGTGACGCACGACAACACCATGATCGCGCTGATCGATCTGCCGAACCTGCTATCGGCCAACGACGGCGACCACGCCGATCGCCCAACCACCGAGCGGAAATCCGCCTGAGAGAAATTCAAGCTCCCAAACGGCTCGTTCGCCACCCCCGACAACGCAAAGAACTTGACGCATATCGGAGTGACTCATGCTCAATAAAGTCTCGATCAACGCATTTCTGAAATCGGTCATCGTAACGATGGCCGCCGCGGTCATGATCGTGCTGTCAATCAGCGCCTGGAGTTCATGGACCCGGCTGGCCGCGGTCAATCGAATCGCGGCGGTTGCCGAGACCTCGGGCTATCTCTTCACGGCGTTGCACAACCTTCGAGTCGATCGCGCCTCGTCGTACCGCGATCTGTTATCCGAAAAGCAGACCACGGAGTTGGCCCCGCTGCTCAAGGCAACCCGCAGCGCCGAAATGCCGGCTCTGAAGTCGGCGTTGACCGCGCTGCAGACGACGGATTTTCCCGGGAAAGAAAGCGCCATTTCCGATCTCAGCCAGGCGATTACCAAGCTGACGTCGCTGCATCAGGAATCGATGGCTGCCTTCGCAATGCCATTGGCGGCGCGGCGGCAAGGGCTTGCTCAAGAATATGCCAAGGTCACCGACGATCTCATGAAGCTGCTCGATCACACATCGTCTCAGCTCACCAGGTCGGTAAAACTTGAGGATTCGTTTGTCGATCAGCTAATGGAGCTGAAACAGCTTGCCTGGGTGGCACGCAACGCGGGCGGCGACGCTTCGGTCATGATCTCGAACGCGCTCGGCGGGCTGCCAATTCCGCCCGATGCGATGCTTAAATACACGGCAAATGTAAGCAAGCTCGAAACCGCGTGGACGGCGTTGGAGGATATCGCCTCCGGTCTGCCGCTGCCGCCCAGTTTCGGCGCGGCCGTCGACAAGGCCAAACGCGAGTTTTTCGGACGCGACTATGTCGAACTGCGGTTGAAGACCCTAAAAGCGCTGATCGCCGGCGAAAAGGTGAATATCAAGGTCAGCGACTGGGCGCCGATGTCGGTCGCAAAGCTGTCATCGTTGTTGGGTGTTGCCGAGACGTCGCTGAACGTTGCCAGGGAGTATGCGGCGAGCCAGCGGGCAAGCGCTTTGTTAAGGCTCTGGGTCGAGCTTGGCCTCCAGCTGGCAGCGATTGCACTTGCGGCCATCATGATGTTGTTGGTTTCGCGCCGCGCGACCGGACCGCTCCGCAAGGTGGCGGGCGTTCTGGTCGAACTGACCAATGACCGTATCGTCGACGTGCCTTACACAAACCGTGGCGACGAAATCGGCGAAATCGCCAAGGCGACCGAGGTGTTCAAGCAGTCGATCGCCCAGAAGGTCATCAATCTGCGCGTGCGCTCGGCGCTCGACGTGGTTCGCTCGAACGTGATGGTCGCCGACGGCGATTACAACATCATGTACATGAACACGACCCTGCAGGAGATGATGAAAGAGGCCGAATCCGAGCTGCGCAAGGTCCTGCCGAATTTCGAAGCCGGCAAGCTGCTCGGTGCCAACATGGACGTGTTCCACAAGAACCCCGCCCATCAGCGCAAGCTGCTGGATTCGTTAGCCGGCACGCACGAGAGCCACATCACGATCGGCAGCCAGAAATTCCATCTGGTGGCCACTCCCGTCGTCGACCAGCACGGCAAGCGTTCCGGCACCGTCGTGGAGTGGCGGAACGAAACGATCGAGAAGGCCGTCGAGGACGAAATCGGCGATATCGTCAAGGCCGCGGTTGACGGCGATTTCTCCAAGCGCGTGCCGCTTGAGGGCAAGAAGTTATTCATGCTCAATCTGGCCACCGCGATGAATTCGCTGTGCGAGACCACCGGCAAGGCGCTCGACGATCTGGCCGGCATGATGAGTTCGCTCGCCAAAGGCGATATGACGCAGCGGATCACCGCCGAATATCATGGCATGTTTGGCAAGCTGAAGACAGACGTCAACATGATGGCCGAGCGGATCGGCTCCACCGTTGCCGAGATCAAGGCCTCGGCGAACGAAGTCACCAGCGCCTCGGCCGAGATATCGGCCAGCACGACGGACCTGTCGCAGCGCACCGAGGAGCAGGCGGCAAGCCTAGAAGAAACCTCCGCCTCGATGGAGGAAATCGCCAGCACGGTGAAGAAAAACGCCGAGTACGCGCAGGCGGCCAATGAGTCGGCCAGCAGTACCCGCGATGTCGCCGACCGCGGCGGCCAGGTGGTCGCCCAGGCGGTCGAGGCTATGGCCAAGATCGAGGAATCCTCGCGCAAGATCTCCGACATCATCGGCGTCATCGACGAGATTGCCCGGCAGACGAACTTGCTGGCGCTCAATGCCGCGGTGGAAGCGGCGCGCGCCGGCGAAGCAGGCCGCGGCTTTGCGGTCGTTGCTTCCGAAGTCCGCAGCTTGGCGCAGCGCTCCTCACAAGCAGCGAAAGACATCAAGGACCTGATCACCAACTCGAACGATCAGGTCAAGGGCGGCGTCGATCTGGTCAACCGGGCCGGCGCGGCACTGACCGAGATCGTGGATTCGATCAAGAAGGTGGCCGACATCGTCGCCGACATCGCCAGTGCTAGCAACGAGCAGTCAACCGGCATCGAGCAGGTCAACAAGGCGCTCACGCAGATGGACGAGGTCACCCAGCAGAACTCGGCGCTGGTCGAGGAGAACGCGGCTACCGCCAAGACCTTGGAGCACCAGGCCAAGGCGATGGAAGAGCGGGTGGCCTTCTTCAAGCTCAACAGTGCCACCGAGCATAGGCCGGCGGCGAAGACTGCCGCGCAGCCCGCACGCGAGCAGCGCCCGGCCGCGGCCATCCCGTCGCACGGACCGGCGGCGGCAAAACAGCAGCCGGCCGCCGCACCGAAGCGTGTCCCTGCCGCAGCCAATGGCAGCGGCGGCCCGGTCCGCCGCATGCAGGCCGCGCTCGCTACCGCCGTCAACAGCGAACCGGACTGGAAAGAGTTCTAGCAGCGGCATTTGCCGAAAGGACGCGATGCGCCCTTTCGGGACGACATAGAAAGCTTGATCGGCCGGCGCCGTACAGCGCCGGCCGTTCGGCATTTTGGCATTCAGTCACCACCATCGCCTGCCGGCAGACGATAGAACGCAACACCACCTATGCATGATAAGGCGTTGCCACGAGTCTCTTTGGTAAGGGTTCGTTAACCATAACCGACCACGATCCCCCGGTCATGCGCCGAGGTCGGCTGCGATATCCGGGAGATCACGTGATGAATCGTTTCACCCTCAATGTGGGTGCGTTTGCGCTGGCTTTGGCAATGGCGTCGCCGTCTTTCGCAGCCGATATGCCCGGCCGCTACCCACCGCCCCTCGATATCGCGCCGGCGTTCAGCTGGGCTGGCCTCTATGTGGGTCTCAATGCCGGATACGGCTGGGGCACAGCCGACTGGAACAGCAGCCTTGGAACCGGCACCAGCAGCCCAGGGGGGAGCCTGCTCGGCGGAACGGTCGGCTTCAACATGCAAACCGGCGCTTTCGTCTATGGCGTGGAAGGCGATGTCGACGCCAGTTGGATGAGAGACACAAGCAGCACCGGCACGGGATTTTGCAGTGCCCCGGGCTGCGGAGTCCAAACCAGCTGGTTTGGCACGACGCGCGGCCGCGTCGGCTACGCTTTCGATCGCGCACTGTTCTATGTCACCGCGGGCGGCGCGTTCGCCGACGTCCAGATGTCGACGGGCGGGGCGGCCGCGACCGCAAACCGCGCCGGCTGGACCGCCGGCCTGGGTCTCGAATATGCGGTGCTCGGCCCATGGTCGGCGAAGGTCGATTATCTCTATGCCGATCTCGGCAGCGCCGGCTGCAGCGCTGCTATTTGCGGCGCCGATACCACGGTGGATTTCAAGACCAGCATCGTCCGGCTTGGGGTGAACTACCGATTTTAGCAGAGAGCGTCGAAGCCGCACCCGCACACAAAGGCCAAAACCCGGGGACATTGCCCGGGTTTTTTGTTGGTGATCTCAAACCCCCAAATACCGGTGCTGCACGTCCGGCGCGGCAGCGAGGTCGCGCGACGTCCCCCACCACACCACGCGGCCGCGTTCGATCAGGAAATGGCGGTCGGCGACGCGGGTGAGCGCGCCGACGTTCTTGTCGATCACCAGGATGGCGAGACCCAGTTCCTTGAGGCTCGCAAGGCAGCGCCAGATCTCGGCGCGGACCAGCGGCGCCAGACCTTCGGTCGCCTCGTCGAGGATCAAGAGGCGCGGATTGGTCATCAGCGCGCGGCCGATCGCCAGCATCTGCTGCTCGCCGCCGGACAGAAGGTTGCCCATGCTCGTCTCGCGCGCTGCCAATCGCGGGAATAGCTTGTAGACCTTGTCCAGCGTCCAGCCGTCGCCGTCGCGCTCAACCGCCGTCGCCACCAGATTCTCGCGCACGCTCAAGTTCGGGAAAATCTGCCGGCCTTCCGGCACCAGGCCGATGCCGAGCTTGGCGATCTTGTAGGACGGCAAGCCGCGAATCTCTTGGCCCGCGAAGCGGATCGCGCCGGCGCGCGCGGGGGTGAGCCCGATGATCGAGCGCACCGTGGTGGTCTTGCCCATGCCGTTGCGCCCCATCAGCGTCACCATCTCGCCAGGCTTGATCGACAGCGACACGCCGAACAGCACCTGGGAGAGGCCGTAGCAGGTCTCGATGCTGGCGACCTCGAGCACGGTGTCAGCCATGGTCCGTGCCCTCCGCCTCGCCCAGGTAGGCGTCGCGCACGGCGGCGTTGGCGCGGATGTCGGCGGGGCTGCCCGTGGCGATCACGCGGCCATAGACCAGCACGGTGATGCGGTCGGCGAGCGCGAACACCGCCTCCATGTCGTGCTCGACCAGAAGAATGGTCAGTTCCTTCTTCAAGGCGCGCAGCATCTCGACCATGCGCGCGGATTCTTCCGGCCCCAGCCCCGCCATCGGCTCGTCGAGCAGCAGCATGCGGGGGTTGCCGGCGAGCGCCATGGCGAGTTCGACCTGGCGGCGCTCGCCGTGACTGAGCGCGGAGCAAGGCCAATCCGCGCGATCGCCCAAGCCTACGCGTTGCAACGCCGTGCGCGCCGGCTCGCGCAACTCCGCCTCCAAACGCACGTCGCGCCAAAAATGGAACGAATGCCCGGCGTGCGCCTGCACCGCCAGCGCCACATTGTCGAGCACGCTGAGATCGAGGAACAAAGAGGTGATCTGGAACGAGCGCGCCAGCCCGAGCCGGCTGCGCCGGTACATCGGCAGCGCAGTGATGTCGTTGCCGGCAAAACTAATGCGGCCGGTGTCGGGCACCAATTGACCGCCGAGCTGGGCGATCAGCGTGGTCTTGCCGGCGCCGTTCGGCCCGATGATCGCGTGCAACTCGCCGGCGTCGACGCTGAGCACGACATTATCGGTGGCGACGATGCCCTCAAAACGCTTGGCCAGATTTTCCACGTGCAGCAGCGGCTCGCTCATGCGCGCACCTTGGGACTTGTCCTTGGGCCGATCATGGCGCCGATCGTCGAAAGCAGTCCGTCGATGCCACCGCGCGCGAACAGCACCACCAGCAGCAGCAGCGGGCCCAGCACAATCTGCCAGAATTCACCATAGGCCGACGCATCGGCGCCCATGAACGGGTGCAGCACGGCGGTGATGAGGGACGGCAGCGCTTCCTCCAGCACCAAGAGCGCCACCGCGCCGATTACCGGGCCGATGACCGTGCCCATGCCGCCGAGCACCACCATGATGATGAGGTCTCCGGAGCGCGTCCAATACATCATCGCCGGGCTGACAAAATCGGTATTATTGGCGAGCAAGGCGCCGGCGAGCCCGCACAGCATTCCGGCAACGACGAAACAGACGAGCCTATAACGAAATGTGGGGAAGCCGATCGCCCGCATGCGCAACTCATTGGAGCGCGCGCCCTGGATAACCAGTCCGAAGCGCGAATTCACCAGCCGCCACACCAAGTAAATCGCGCCATAGAGCAGCGCCAGGCAAACGTAATAGAACTGGACTTTATTGGTAAGGTCGAGGGGAGCGAAGAATTGGCTGCGCTTGTAGATGGTCAGCCCGTCGTCGCCGCCGTAACGCGCGATCCCGGCGACCATGTAATAGGCCATCTGCGCGAAGGCGAGCGTAATCATGATGAAATAGACGCCGCGCGTGCGCAAAGACAGCGCGCCGATGACAGCTGCGAACAGCGCCGAGGCCAACAGCGCCACCGGCCACTGCACGAAGCCGGAATAAACTCCCTCATGCGCCAGCATGCCGACTGCGTAACCGCCGATGCCGAGATAGGCGGCGTGGCCGAAGCTCATCATCCCGCCATAGCCGAGGATGAGATTGAGGCTGACGGCGGCCAGCCCCAGGATGACGATGCGGGTGAACAGCGTAAGCAGGAAGCGGTCGCCGGCGAGATGGGCATAGACCGGCAGCAGCACCAGCGCGGCGAACAGCGCCACCACCAGCATATTCCGGAGATTCAGTGTGGGGCTCATTTTCCGCTCGCCGGGAAAAGCCCCTCGGGACGCACCACCAGCACCACGGCCATCAGCAGATAGATCAGCATGGACGAGAGCGCCGGCGCCGCAGTCGCCGCGGCATTCGGACTCAACACCAGGCGCAACATGTCGGGAAGATAGGAACGGCCGACGGTGTCGATAAAGCCGACAAGCAGAGCCGCGATAAACGCGCCGCGGATCGAGCCTATGCCGCCGATCACCGTGATGACGAAGGCGAGAATGAGAATATTCTCGCCCATGCCGATCTGCACGGTGAGGATCGGCGCCTGCATCAGGCCGGCCAAGCCCGCAAGCGCGGCGCCGAGCCCGAACACCAGCGTATAGAGCAGCTTGATGTTGACGCCGAGCGCGCCAACCATCTCGCGGTTACTGGCGCCGGCGCGGATCAGCATGCCGACGCGGGTACGCATCACCAGAACGTAGAGGAATGCCGCGACCGACAAAGTGACGACAATAATGGCGAGCCGATAGGCGGAATACTGGATGCCCGGCAGGATCGTCACCGACGTGTTGAGCCAGGACGGCAGCGGCAGCGAGAGACCTTCCGGCCCCCAGATCAGCCGCACCACCTCGTCGAAGAACAGGATCAGGCCGAAGGTGCCGAGCACATGGTCGAGATGGTTGCGGCCGTAGAGCCGGCGCATGACGACCACCTCCACCGCCATGCCGACCAAGAGCGTCGCCACCAGTGCCAGAACCGCGCCGAGCACGAAACTGCCGGTCCAGGCCGCGAAGGTGGCGGCAAAATAGGCGCCGATCATATAGAGCGAGCCGTGCGCCAGGTTGACCAGGTCCATGATGCCGAAGACCAGCGTCAAACCAGCCGCCAGCAGGAACAGCAGCAGCCCGAATTGCAAGCCGTTCAGGCATTGCTCGATGAACAGCGTCATGGCGCTTCGATCGTGGACATCAGCAGGCTTCCGGCGAACGAACGGCGGCAGCGCGGGAGCGCCGCCGCCGTAGTCTATCGCGCGTGCATCACTTCATCGGGCACTTGGTATGGGAGGCGTCCTGGTAGTCCTTGACGATGGTGGCGACGGTCTTGAGCACGTAGTTGCCCTGCGCGTCCTTCACCGCTTCCTGCAGATAGAAGTTCTGGATCGGGATGTGGTTGTTGCCGAACTTGAAGTTGCCGCGCACCGATTTGAAGTCGGCCTTTTCGAACGCTTTGCGCAGCGCTTCCTTGTCGGTGAGGTCGCCCTTGGTCGCGGCCACTGCGGAGGCGATGAGGTTGGCGGCATCGTAGGACTGTGCGCCGTAGAACGACGGCCGATGACCGGGATATTTCTTCATATAGTCGGCCACGAATTCCTTGTTGGCCGCGTTCGGCAGATCGTTCACCCATTCCTGCGCGCCGGGCACACCAAGCGCGAGGTCCTTCTGCAAGGGCAGCGACATTTCGTCGATGGTGAACGCCGTATAGAGCGGGATCTTGCCCTTGAGACCGGCCTGCGCGTATTGCGCCAGGAACTGCACGCCCGCCTTGCCCGGATAAAACACGAAGACGGCGTCCGGATTGGCAGCCTTCGCCTTGGCAAGCTCGGCGGAGAAATCGAGCTGCGACGGCCAAGTGGTGAGTTCCTGTCCGATCACCTTGCCCTTGAAGGTGTGGGCGACGCCCGCCAGCATGTCTTTGCCGGCGGCATAGTTTGGACCGATCAGGAAGACCGACTTCACGCCCTTCTGATTCATGTAGAGGCCCATCGCCTCCGGCGTCTGGTCGTTCTGCCATGAGGTCGAGAACACATAAGGCGAGCACAGTTCGCCGGCGACTTGCGAAGCGCCGGCATTGGCGATGACCAGGAATGTCTTAGAGTCGACGACCGGTTTAATCGACGCCAGCAACACGTTCGACCAGATATAGCCGACGATGAAATCGACCTTGTCGGATTCGATCAGTTTCTCGGTCTTCTGTTTGCCGACTTCCGGCTTGAAGCCGTCGTCCTCGTAGATCACTTCGACCGGCCGGCCGGCCATCTTGCGGCCCATGTGGTCGAGCGCGAGTTCGAAGGAATTGCGCATATCGTTGCCGATCACGGCGACGGGGCCGCTGAAGGTCGAAATGAATCCGATCTTGATCGGCTTTTGCTGGGCCATGGCAGGCCCGGCGGCGAGCAGCAAAGCAATGCCCGCGGCCAACACTAGCTTACGCATAATGATTTCCTCCCAGGGTCCTTATCGGCCCTTTCCCATAAGACACGCTAGTGTACCGGCATCCGAGCCAATAGGTCCATCCACGCAGTAGTCGCAGAGCCACGAATTATATTTCCAAGCTGGGCCTTCATTGCCATGGCCGGAACGCGTCCTTTCGGGCTTATTGGCCATGCCGCAGGGCGATTGACCGGATTGCCGCGCAACCGGCGGCCTAGCACAACCCTGCAGCGGCTGGAGAAGACTTTACGCGCCTTGCGGCAACGCATGCAGGCGGCGCATCTCGCGGAACGAGATCAGCTTCTCGCGGCTCTCATCCCACAGCACCAGGCGGACGCTTTTGATGCTTTGCCACAGCGTGAGGCGCCCGATGTCGCCGAGTTCGGGGTGCTCGCGCAATACCTTCGGTAACCGGTAGTAGGGAATCTGGCTGCACAGATGGTGCACATGATGCACGCCGATATTGGCGGTGAACCAGCGCAAAATTCCCGGCAGCACGTAATACGAGCTGCCGTGCAGCGCGACCTCGTGCCGGGTCCAGGTGTCGTCGCGCGCCCACTTGGTCTGCTCGAATTGATGCTGCACGTAAAACAGCCACACGCCCATCGCCGCCGCCAGCAGCATGATCGGCCCGTGCACCAGCAGGAACGGTCCAACGCCGATCAGCCACACCAGCACGGCGACGATGATCGCGATGGCGGCGTTGGTGCCCATGGTGCTGAGCCAAGGCCGCCAGCCGTCGCGCATCAGGCCGAACGGAAGCCGGTGCCGCAGGACGAAGAGATAAGCCGGTCCGAGACCGAACATCACCGCGGGGTGGCGGTAGAACCGGTACATCAGGCGACGCCAGCGCGGCAGAGCCAGATATTCGCGCACGGTCAGGGTATCGACGTCGCCGATGCCGCGATGGTCCAGATTGCCCGACGTCGCGTGATGAATGGCGTGCGTCCGCTTCCAGAAATCGTAGGGCGTCAGCGTCAACACGCCGAGCGCGCGGCCGATCCAGTCATTGGCGAGACGATGGCGGAAGAATGCGCCATGTCCGCAATCGTGCTGGATCATGAACAGCCGCACCAGGAATCCCGCGGCCGGAACGGCGAGCAGCAAGGTGAGCCACCAAAAGCCGAAGTAGTAGGACGCCCACATCAGGACCCAGAACAGCACGAGGGGTCCAAAGGTGATGCCGAGCTCGATCGCGCTGCGCGCCTCGCTGGGTTCGCGGTAGCGCATGAGAAGCTTGGCCAGGGCCCGTGCGTCGATCGTCTGTCCCGCCCCGGCGGGATCTTGTTTGTTGTCCAAGCGATTGCCCTTTGTGAATATAAATCGAGCGCAGGTGGCCAGCCGCGAGGCTGTCGCACTCACATGCGTTCAAGTTTCGTGGAAACAACAGGCTGACAGACTATCAGGGTTATTTTGTGTCGGCTACAGGACAAAGTAGTATCCGGACAGCAGCCAGTTACCACGGGAGACAAAGCATGACACCCACCGTCGCCATCATCGCTCCCGGCAATATGGGCAGCGCGGTGGGCGCCCGCCTGACCGAAAACAAGGTGAAGGTGCTGACCTCGCTCGGCGGCCGCAGCGCGGCGAGCGCGGCCCGCGCCAGCGCCGCCGGCATGGCCGCGGTGGCTGATGCGCAATTGACGGAAGCCGATTTTCTGCTCTCGATCGTGCCGCCGGGCGACGCGCTGGCCCTGGCGAAGCGTCTCGCCGGCGTGCTTTCCGCGGCCAATAAGAAACCGGTCTATGTCGACTGCAACGCGGTCAGCCCGAATACCATGCTCGACATCGCCGAGGTGGTCGGCGCGACCGGCTGCCCCTTCGTCGGCGCCGGCATCATCGGTCCGCCACCCAAGCCCGGCTCGAGCAACACCAAATTCTACGCCGCCGGCCCGGCCGCCGGCCTGTTCGCCAAGTTCAACGACTACGGCCTGATCGTGCGCGTGCTGGAAGGCCCGCTCACCGCCGCCTCGGCTCTGAAGATGTCCTACGCCGGCATCACCAAGGGCTTCCAGGCTTTGGGCGCCGCCATGATGCTTGCCTCGGTGCGCGGCGGCTCTGCGGCAGCGCTCAAGGCGGAACTCGCCGAAAGCCAGCCGGCGCTGCTCGGCTATCTGACCAAGCAAATGCCGGCCATGTATCCGAAAGCCTATCGCTGGGTGGCCGAGCTCGACGAGATTGCCGCCTTCGTCGGCCAGGACCGTCCCGAGCATGCCATGCTGGAGGCCGCGGCGCGGCTCTACGAGCGCATCGCCGCGGATGTCGACGGCGACAAAAAGGAAATCGGCGGGATGGATGTGTTTTTGAAATCATGAGCGACCCATCCATCCTCGTCGATCGCCATGACGGCTATCGCATCATCACACTCAACCGGCCGGACCGGATCAACGCCTTCAACGACGCGATGCACGTTGAATTGCGCCAGGCGATCGACGACACCGAAGCCGACGAAAGTTGCCGCGCGCTGATGATCACCGGCGCCGGCAAGGGCTTCTGCGCCGGGCAGGATCTCAACGACCGGCTGGTGAAACCGGGCGAAAGAATTCCACCGAGCACTTCGCTGGAGCAACATTACAATCCGCTGGTACGCAAGCTGCGCGCCCTGCCCTTTCCTGTCATCGCCGCGGTCAACGGCGTCGCCGCCGGCGCCGGCTGCAACATCGCGCTCGCCTGCGACATTGTGATCGCCGGCCGCTCGGCGCGCTTTATCCAATCCTTCGCCCGCATCGGGCTAATCCCCGACAGCGGCGGCACCTTTTTCCTGCCGCGCCTCGTCGGCGATGCCCGCGCACGGGGCCTGGCGCTGCTGGCGCAGGAGCTGCCGGCGGAAAAGGCCCAGGAATGGGGCTTGATCTGGCGCTGCGTCGACGACAACGCGCTCATCTACGAGGCGCGGCGCATCTGCGAGCACTTCTCCATCGCACCGACGCAAGGGCTGGCGCTGATCAAGCGCGCGCTCAATGCCTCCGCCGGCAACACGCTCGACGCCCAGCTCGATCTCGAGCGCGATCTGCAAGGCATTGCGCGCGAGATGCCGGATTACGCCGAGGGCGTGCGCGCCTTCATGGAAAAGCGCAAACCCAAGTTCACCGGCCGCAAGGGGACGACCTGATGGACGCCACCACACTCTCGCGCGCCTGCGCCGACGCCATGTGGGCGGGCGACGCCACCAGCCGCGGGCTCGGCATCGCAATCGTCTCGGTGGCGCCCGGCCAGGCGGCGCTGACGATGACGGTCGGCGCGCAGATGGTGAACTGGCACAACACCTGTCACGGCGGATTCATTTATCTCCTGGCCGACACCGCCTTCGGCTACGCTTCCAATTCGCGCAACGCCCGCATGGTGGCGCAGCACTGCAGCATCACCTACCTCAACCCGGCGCAACGCGGCGACCGGCTCACCGCGCAGGCGATCGAGCGGCAGCGCGCCGGGCGCTCGGGCCTCTACGACGTGGCGGTGACGCGCGAGGACGGCACGCCGATCGCCGAATTCCGCGGCCATGCCCGCGCCATCGAAGGAACGATCATGCCGGATGGCGCCGCATGAGTAAGGCACAAGTTCGCGCCAAAGTTCGCGCGCTCCGCAGCGTCGATCTCGGATTTTCAGACCCCGACGAAGCGCTGCGCTTTTTCATCGAGGTATGGAACCTCACATCTGTCGGCGAGAGCAATCGCGTGCACTATCTACGCGGCACCGGCGCCTTCCACCATATCCTGACCGTCCGCCAAACGGCGCAGCCGGCGCTGATCCGCATGGTGCTCGACGCCGCCGACCGCGCCACCGTCGACGCGCTGCACGCGCAAGTTCTAGCGCATGGCCTGAAGACGGTTGAAACGCCCACGGCGCTGCGCCAGCCGCACGGCGACTACGGCTTCGGCTTCAAGGACCCGGAGGGCCGCAACATCGCCATCGTCTGCGGCGTCGAAGACCACGCCGACGCCGCCGACCAGCCGGACCGGCCGCGTAAGCTCTCCCACGTCAACGTCAATGCCGGCGACAGCGATGCCACGCTCGCCTGCTATCGCGACGCGCTCGGCTTCACGCTCACCGACACCACGGCGCGGCTGAGCTTTCTCTCTTGCAATGCCGACCACCACAGCATGGTGCTCGGTTTCACCGGCGGGCCGACCCTCAATCATATTGCATTTGAAATGCCCGATCTTGAATCGGTGATGCGCGGCGCCGGTCGCATGCGCGACGACGACCGCGCCATCGAATGGGGCCCCGGCCGGCACGGTCCCGGCAACAACGTGTTCTGTTATTTCCTCGGGCCCGAGGACATTCCGGTGGAATTGACCGCCGAGATGCAGCAGGTCGACGCCACCCATCGCGCCAAGACGCCGAAAGAGTGGACTTGGGCGCCCGGCCGGCTCGATTATTGGGGCATCAGCGGCGGGCCGAACGCGCGCATGGACGCGGCCGGGCTTAAGATACGGTTCACCGACGACGGCTGGCGCTTGGACGAGTGGAGAAAATGACAGAGAAGAAACCACCTTTGCGCGTCGGATTGGCCGGGCTCGGCGCGGTCGGGCTGGAAGTGGCCAAGCGGCTAATCGCCGGCGTACCGGGATTGACGCTCACCGCGGTCGCCGTGCGCGATGCCGACAAAGCGCGCCGCGCGCTGCCGCAGCTTGGCTCGATCGCATTCAAGCCGGCGACCGCGCTGGCCGACGACTGCGACGTGGTGGTGGAATGTCTGCCGCCCGCGCTGTTCCGCGACGTCGCCATCTCGGCCATCGACAAAGGCCGCATCTTCATGCCGCTGTCGGTCGCGCAATTATTGGACAACTGGGACCTGGTCGCGCGCGCCAGAGAAAGCGGCGCGCGCATTTCGCCGCCGACCGGCGCGCTCATCGGCCTCGACGCCGTGCGCGCCGCCGCCGAAGGCACCATTCACTCGGTCAAGATGATCACGCGCAAGCCGCCCGAAGGCCTCGAAGGCGCGCCTTATCTGCTTGAACACGGGATTTCCGTGGCCGGCCTGAAAGCGCCGCTGAAAGTGTTCGACGGCACGGCGCGCGATGGCGCGCGCGGCTTCCCCGCCAATGTCAATGTGGCGGCGGCGCTGAGCCTCGCCGGCATCGGCCCGGACCGCACGAAACTGGAAATCTGGGCCGACCCCGCCATCACGCGCAACACCCACCGCATCGAGGTCGACGCCGATGTCGCACGCTTTTCCATGACCATCGAGGGCATCCCGTCGCAGAACCCGCGCACCGGCCGGATCGTGCCGCTGTCGACGATCGCGGCACTGCGCGCGCTGGTTTCGGAGCTCAAAGTCGGAACTTAGCGCTACACGCGCAGGAAAATCTTGCGGCGGTAGAAGAAGCCGGCGAGCGCGACGGCGAAGCTCAAGCCCAGCAGATGGGCGAGGAAAAGCCCGGTGTGCGGCGTAGTATAGTGATCGATCAGTGCGCTCAGATCGCCGCCGACAAAGCGCTGCGCGAACGGCTCGAAGCCGACGATGTCGTTGAGGATGTAAAGCGTGATGGCGTTGGCGCCGGTCCATATGAAAATCGTCGACCAGGCGCGGATGTCCCACACGTCGATGATCTGGTGCCAGGCGCCGAGCAGGACGAGGCTGTAGCCGCCGGCGACCAGCACGAACGACGAGGTCCAGATCGCCTTGATGACGGGGAACTGCAGCCCCCAGAGATGGCCGGCGAGCACAAGCGCGATGCCGCTGCCGACCAGCCGGAGCGATTTCTGCTGCGGCGTGAACCGCTCATTCTTCAGCAGCAGGCCGGCAAACACGCCGAGCAGACAGGTGCCGATCGCCGGCAACGTCGACAGCAGCCCTTCCGGATCGCGCGTCTTGTCCCACAAGCGGCCCGGCAGATAATGCGCGTCGATCCAGTTGGCGAGATTGGCGTCGGGCGCAAATGAGCCGGCGCCGATGCCGGGTACCGGCACGAAGGTCATCAGCGCCCAGTAGCCGGCGAGCAGCGCGACGAAGGCGATGATCATGCCGCGCAGGTTCAGGTTCAGGAACAACAGCGACGCGAACAAATAGCAGAGCCCGATGCGCTGCAGCACGCCGAGATAGCGAATGTCGGCCCAATGATGGCTGATGCCGCCGTAATAGATCAGCCCGAGGCCGTACAGCAACAATGCCCGCCGCAGCACGCGCAGATGCGCCTGCGCACGCCCTTCCCGCTCCACCAGGCGCGTTAGCGAGAACACGATGGCGACGCCGGTGACGAAAATGAACAGCGGGAAGATAAAATCGTAGAACGTGAACCCTTCCCAGGCGACGTGATGCAGTTGCTCGCCGAGGAATTCGCCGATGCCGCTGACTACCGTCCCCTTGTCGGCGGTCATATCGTCGAGCGCCCAGATGGCGCCGTCGCCGCCAAGAATCCAAAAAATGTTGAAGCCGCGCAGCGCGTCGACCGAGGCGATGCGTCGCGTCGCGGGAACCGGCGCAACATCGATGAACCTGCTCGGCGTCAATTGTAATTGCATGCGCAACGCGCCCTATTGGGACCGTACGCATGCTGCCGCCAAAGTTGTAAGGGCGCGTTGACCTACATCAACCCTGGCGCCGCGTCAGTGCCGCGCCACGGCCATCTCGGTTTTGTCGCCGCCGCAGCGGCCGGCGCCCTCGGCCACGCGGAAATAATTCCGGCCGACAAAGGATTCGTCGTAATGGTGCCAGGACGTGTGGTGGTCATAGGCCAAGACGCCTGCCAGCGTCACCGCGAACACCGAGCTTGCCATGTCGCGCTGCTCGGCGCTGAGATTCTCCGGCAGCTTGGCTTTGTGGTAGTCCACGTATGAGACGCGCCGCACGCAGGCAAGATCGCTGACCGAATCGAGCGCGGCCTGGGCGGTCATCAGGTGGTCGGAGTGGTCGTGCGGATTGATGCGGACGTCGGTCTCGGCGACGTTGAGCTGAACGGCAGCCGCGTGGCCGCGTTCGAAATCAACGATTGCGCGCACGGTCGTCGTGAGGTCGCGCCAGCCGTGATAGACGGTCGAGCCGTCGACGGCGTAGAGCCGGTCGACGGCGCCATCGGCCAGCCGCTTGAGCGACTGGAAGCCGGTGTCGTAGTAGCCCGACCCCTGCGGATTGCCGTCCGGCACGCGCAGGAAATAGCTCACGGTGTTGCGGTAGGCGACGCGGTAGATCGCATGGCCGTTGAACGACATCGGCCCGGCGACGCGCTCGGCGGGAATATCGTCGGCGTCGGCCATGAAGCGAATCGCGGTCTCCGCGCCGTTTTCCCGCGCCAGATAGAACGGATGCTTGCGGCCGCCCCAGCCGATGCCGAGGCCGGCGTCGCCGGCGGTCATATGGATGAACACGGTCTTGGCCGCGCCGTCGATCACGTCCTGAAACGCCGACGGATTCATGAACAATTGCCAGTCGTCTTCGTGCGCGGCGAAATAGAACGACACCTTGTCGGGTCGTGTGCCGTCGCTGGCGCGCAGCGCCGGCGCCTGCAAGATTGCGAATACGCAAAGACCGATTGTTGCGATCCGTCGAGGTGACATCCCGGCCCCCTGAAAATCGTCCCACTTGGTATTCAAGCTTCACTATATGATAGCGGAGCTTTTCAAGGGCAAGTGCGGCAACACGAAGGCCGCCCACGCGAGTTTTTCGCGGGGCGGCCTATCGATGTTGGCGCGGTGCGGGATCAGTTCTTCTTGGTGTCGGGCTGCTTCGCTTCCGGATGGGCCTTCAGATAGTCCTCGTAGGTCTGGCCGGCATAGTTCGCGGGGCCTTGCACGGCGGACGCCTGATCGTTGACGCCATCGACGGGTGCGCTTGCCATTTCCTTGGTGCACAGATCCTGGAACACCACCATACCTTCCGGCGTGTAGTTCTTGGTCAGGCAGGTGCAGGGACCGGGTTGCACGACCGCGGTGTCGCGCACGACGTAACCGACCGGGCGGACCCAGATGTGCTTATGCCAGCGCACCCAGTGGCGATAGTGGAAGTGGCCGGGGTGGCCTGGATGTAGGACCGGGTGGCCGGGATTGTTGCCACCGACGCGGTGCAGCACCATGGCGTCGGCGTTTCCGGACACGAGAGCCGTGCCAGCAAGCGTGGCGACGGCGGCGAGAGCGAGAATGATCTTGCGTGACATGGCTTTCTCCTGGGTCAATAGGTTGCGATAGCCATAAGTCGCGCGACCGGCCCAGAAGGTTCATGGCCCGCGTTGCCGCCGGTTTGACAATCCGGGGGCGCTGTTTAACGTTTGCACGCAAATATTTAGCAATTGCTCTCCGGGCATCCGCTGCATGAAGCCAGCGCCGTTCATTCGCCACGTACCGAAGACGCTCGACGAGGCGTTGAAGATTCTCAGCCGTGTGGCGCCGCAAGACGGCCGCGTGCTGGCAGGCGGGCAGAGCCTGGTGCCGATCATGGCGTTCCGTCTGGCGAAGCCCGCGCATCTCGTTGACATCAACGAGGTCGCCGGACTCAACACCATCGCCAGCGACGGAAAAGTTTTGTCGATTGGCGCCTGCGTGCGCCACGCCGCGTTCCACAAATCGGTTGTCGACAATCCGCTCGGCAAGCTTCTCACCAATGTCGCGCATCATATCGCGCATTATCCGATCCGCATGCGCGGCACGTTCTGCGGCTCGCTCGCGCACGCCGATCCGGCCTCGGAATGGTGTCTCGCCGCCGCGACGCTTGACGCAACGTTGGTGGCGAAAAGCACACGCGGCGAGCGGCTGATCGCGGCGAAGGATTTCTTTGAAGGCCTGATGTCGACGGCTCTTGCCGAAGACGAATTGCTCGTCGAGGCCCGCCTGCCGCTCCTCGCACCCGATACGAAGTTTGGTTTCAACGAATTCAGCCGCCGCGCCGGCGATTTCGCCATCGCTGCGGCGCTGGTCACCTATCGCCTACAAGGCGGATTCATGACCGATGTTCATGTTGGCGTCGGCGGCGCCGAGCCGCGGCCGCGCCGCGTACGCGAAGCCGAGGCCGCGCTCGATGGGCAACCGCCCGGCGACGCCGCGTTCCGCGCCGCCGCCGAGGCTGCCGCCGGCGCGATCGATCCGCTGGAGGATCATCAGACCAGCGCGGACTACCGGCGCGATCTGGTGCGGGCCGTCGTGCGCCGGGCACTAGAGTTTTCGGCGGCATGAGTGCACGCGACAGCCACACCAAAGGCTCCGGCATGACCTGGGTCGGTCGCGCTATCAGGCGCGTCGAAGATCCAGCGCTGCTCATCGGGCAGGGCCGCTTCACCGCCGATCTGCCGGCGGCGCATTGGGTGCGCTTCGTGCGCAGCCCGGTGGCCGCCGGCCGGTTGCGGCGGATCGGCAAGCTGGACGGCGCGCTGGTGATCACCGCCGCCGATCTTGACGGCGTGAAGCCGATTCTGCCGATGTTGCACAAGTTCAATTATAAGCCGGTCGCCCAGAAGGTGCTGGCCGACAGCGTCGTGCGCTTTGTCGGCGAGCCGGTCGCCGCCGCGGTAGCCGCGAGCGAAGAAGAGGCCGAGGACATCGCCGACCAGGTCGAGCTTGCCATCGAGCAGACCATGCCGGTGGTCGATCTGCTCGCCGCGTTGGCGCCGGGCACGCCGCAGGTGCACGCCGAGGCGCCAGGCAACGTCATCCTCGAAGGCCAATTCAAATCCGCCGATTTCGATGCGGTTTGGTCGAGCGCGGCGAAAATCGTGAAACTCGACGCCCGCTCGCACCGGCAGAACGCGACGCCGATAGAGGCGCGCGCCGGCCATGCCGCCTTCGATGCATCGAGCGGCCGCGTGACGCTGACCTGCACAACGCAGATGCCGCATCTCATGCGCACCGCCATCGCCGACGTGCTCGGCATGAGGGAGGCCGATCTGCGCGTGATCGCACCCGACGTCGGCGGCGGGTTCGGCCAGAAGATATCGCTCGCGTCCGAGTATGTCGTGCTGGTGTGGCTGGCGCGAAAGCTCAAGAGTTCTGTGGCCTGGACCGAGGATCGGCGCGAGAACCTGATCGCCGCCTCGCACAGCCGCGACCAGGCCATCGCACTCGCCGGCGCCTTCGACAAGAACGCCAGGCTGATCGCGCTCAAGGCCGACGTGCTCGCCAATGTCGGCGCCTATTCCTGTTTCCCGACCACCAGTGGTGTCGAACCGCTGATGGCCATGGCGGAACTGCCGGGGCCTTACGATTTCCGCGCCTATGAGTGCCGCGCGCGCGGCGTGCTCACCAATACCTGCACCATGGCGCCCTATCGCGGCGTATCGCGGCCGGTGATCACCTTCGCGCTCGAGCGCCTGATGGACAAGGCGGCCGCCGCCTTCGGCATCGACCCGATCGATATCCGCCGCCGCAACCTGATCGATAAATTCCCCTACACCTCAGCAATCGGCCTCGTTTACGACGAGGCGAACTACAAGCAGACGCTGGAGATGGCGGTGAAGGCTATCGACCTGCCAGCCTTCCGCGCGCGGCAGAAAGAAGAGCGGACAAAGGGCCGCCATCTCGGCATCGGCTTTGCCACCTTCTCCGAGCGCACCGGTTACGGCAGCCCAGCCTTTGCCGCGCGCGGCATGGAGATCATGCCCGGCTGGGAAACCGTCATCCTCACCGTCGACCCCTCCGGCTTTGTCGAGGCGCGCATCGGCTCGTCGCCGCACGGCCAAGGCCTGCACACCACGCTGGCGCAGATCATCGCCGACGAGATCGGCGTGACGCCCGACGTCATCAAGGTCGTGCATGGCGACACTGACACCGCGCCTTACGGCTGGGGCACCTTCGCCAGCCGCTCGCTGGTGATTTCCGGCGGCGCCACGCTGATCGCGGCGCGCAAGGTGCGCGCCAAGCTGATCAAGATCGCAAGCCACCTGCTGGAAGCGGCGCCCGGCGACATCGTACTGGAAGACGGCGCGGCCAAAGTCGCCGGCACCGACCGCTCGGTGTCGATCGCCAAAATGGCGCGCGAGGCCTACACGCAAACGCATCGCTTCAACGGCGAGATCGAGCCCGGCTTGACCGAGACTGGCACCTACGATCCACCGGGCACTTTCTCCAACGCCTGTCACGCGGCCATCGTCGACGTGGACGTCGAGACCGGCCGCGTGACCGTCAAGCGGTATCTGGTGGCGGAAGACGCCGGCCGCATTATCAATCCGATGATCGCCGAGGGCCAGGTGCATGGCGGCATCGCGCAGGGCATCGGCAATGCGCTCTTCGAGGAAATCGTCTATGACGCGGATGGCGGTATCATCACCGCCAATCTCGCCGACTACATGCCGCCGACCGCGCGCGAGATTCCGGAAATCGAACTGCATCATATGGAGACGCCGAGCACGCAATCGATCACCAAGGCCAAGGGCCTGGGCGAAGGCGGCACCATCGGCGCCCCGGCGGCGCTGATCAATGCCATCAACGACGCGCTCGCGCCATTCGGCGTCGCCATCGACGAAATACCGGCAACGCCGCAGCGCATCCGCGCGGCGTTGCGTGCCAAGGAACAAGCCGCAAAGAAAATAACATGAGTAAAAAGACCGCCATCACCTTGACCATCAACGGCCGCGACTACGCCATCGCCGTCGAGCCGCGGCGCACGCTGGCCGACGCGATCCGCGAGGATTGCGGCCAGACCGGCACCCATATCGGCTGCGAGCACGGCATCTGCGGCGCCTGCACTGTGATCGTCAACGGCGAGCCGGTGCGCTCCTGCCTGATGTTTGCCGTGCAGGCGGACGGAAAAAAGATTCGCACCGTGGAGGGCCTCGCCGAGGGCGACGCGCTGCATCCGATGCAACAGGCCTTCATGGACAATCACGGCCTGCAATGCGGCTTCTGCACGCCGGGCTTTCTGATGCTGGCGGTCGGCGTGCTGGAACGTGAGCCGAATATTTCCGACGACGACCTGCTCGACGTGCTGTCGTCCAATCTCTGCCGCTGCACCGGCTACCAGAACATCATCAAGGCCGTGCGCGCCGCGGCGAAGGAGATGCGCGGGAAATGACGGCCCCGGCCAAATTTGTCGGCCGCTCCGTCCCGCGGTTGGAAGACCGCCCTCTGCTTACCGGTCACGGCCGCTTCGCCGCCGACATTTCATTTCCCGACCAATGGACCATGCGCGTGGTGCGCTCGGCCGTGGCGCACGGCAAAATAAAATCGATCGACGCGCACGCGGCCCTCGCTCTGCCCGGCGTGCACGCGGTGTGGACCGCAGCCGACGTCGCGCACATTCCGCCGATCCCGTTCCGGCTGACCGGACTCAAGACGCTCGAGCCTTACCGCCAGCCGGTGCTGGCGAGAGATTTCGTGCGCTACGTCGGCGAGCCGGTCGCGGTAGTCTTTGCGGAGAACGCGTACCTCGCGGAAGACGCCGCCGACCTGATCGAGGTTTCGATCGAACAGCTTAGCATCACGCTGCTCGCCACCGGGCAGCCGGGCGTCTACGAGCACGAAAGCGAAAAACTGAGCACCGAAGCGTCGGTCCTACGGAAATCGTATGGCGACGTCGACGCCGCCTTCCGCGCCGCGCATGCCGTTGTTGCGCTTGAATTATCGATCGGCCGCCATTCCGGCGTGCCGCTGGAGACGCGCGGCGCCGTCGCGCGCTACGACGAGGTCAACGACATTTTGGAAATGCACGGTGCGGCGAAAGTTCCGCATTGGAACAGAGACGCGCTGGCGCAAATGCTTGGGCGCAAACGCGAATCCGTTCAGTTGTTCGAAGGCCATGTCGGCGGCGGCTTCGGCATCCGCGGCGAGATCTATCCGGAAGACGTTTTGGTCTGCGCGGCCACGCTGAAATTCCGCCATCCGATCAAATGGTTCGAGGACCGGCGCGAACATTTGATAGCGGCCAATCATTCGCGCGAGCAGCATCACAGCGTGCGCGCGGCGATCGATGCGCGCGGGCAAATTCTCGGCATCGATGACGAATTTTTCCACGACAACGGCGCCTATATGCGCACGCATGCGGCGACCGTGCCCGATCTCACAGCGGCGATGCTGCCCGGGCCTTACCACATACCGGCTTACCGGGCGATAGGGCACATCAAACTCACGAATAAAACGCCGTGCGGCACCTATCGCGCGCCGGGCCGTTACGAATCCTCCTTTGTGCGTGAGAGGTTACTGGATGCAATCGCCGCGCAAGTTGACGTCGACAAAATCGAAATCCGCCGCCGCAATCTGATCGGCAAGAACGCGATGCCTTATGCGTTGGGCTTGGATACGCTCGGCACGAAAATCGTTTACGACTCCGGCGACTACGCGCTTCTCCTTGACAAAGCTCTCAAATCCGCCGGCTGGGACACTTTGCAAAGCACGCTCAGCAAACGCCGCGCAGCGGGCGAAAAAGTCGGCGCCGGCGTCGCCATGTTCGTGGAAAAGAGCGGACTCGGACCATTTGATACGGTCAAAATCGAAATAAAATCAGATGGTTCGGTTGATGTGATCACCGGCGTCGCTTCGCTCGGGCAAGGCGTCGAGACGGCGATGGCACAAATCTGCGCCGACGCGCTCGGCGTAAACTACAGCGATATCAAGATCATCCACGGCCAGACCGACCGCATCGACAGAGGCATGGGCGCTTTTGCTTCAAGAGTCACGGTGATGTGCGGCGAAGCCACCCGCATGGCCGCGGCAAAGTTGCGCGAACATCTACTTCTTCTGGCCGCCGAACTGATGCAGAGCAAGAAAGATGTTCTCGATCTTCGGCACGGCCAAATTGTGCGTCTGACTTCTTCTTCCGGTCCGTCGATGTCGCTCGCCGAACTCGCGCGGCAGCGCCCTCTCATGGCCGAGGCCACGTTTAAATCCTCGCACATGGTCTACCCCTACGGCGTCCACATCGCAGCGGTGCGCATCGATGCCGATACCGGCGGCGTCACCATCGAGCGCTATGCGATCGCCTACGACATCGGCAAAGCGGTCAATCCGAAACTGGTGGAAGGCCAGATCGCTGGCGGTCTGGCGCAGGGCGTCGGCGGCGCGCTGTTCGAGGAATTTCTTTACGACGACAACGGCGAGCCGCTGTCGGTCTCTTTCGCCGATTATCTGATGCCGACCGCGCGTGAAATCCCCGAACTGTCCATCCTGATCACCGAAGATGCGCCGAGCCCGCTCAATCCGCTCGGGCTGAAAGGCGCGGGCGAAGGCGGCGCCAATCCGGTCGGCGCGGCGATCGCGTCGGCCATCGACGACGCGCTGCAACGCCCCGGCGCGGTAACGCGCCTGCCAGTGACACCGCAGCGGCTGAAAGCGCTGATGACTGGGCGGTAGATATCCGCGACGGGCCAAGAGCGGGCTTGGCGGCAAACGCCAAACATTAACTCAACGCCGCAGCAGCACAAAAAGCAACGCAGCCGCGAGCAATGCGGCTACGCCCTGCCAAAACTGAACCGGGTGGCTTTCATAAAGCGTCCGCGGCCGGCCGATCGCTACAGGCGTGCGCGCCGGCCCGGCCTCCATCTCCACCGCAAATTCGATGACGTCGCGAAACCGCTCCGCAGGATTGATGGCAACCGCCCGCGCGAGCGCAGCCTCCAGCCAGGCAGGCAAGTCTGGGCGCAGCGCAGAAAGCGGCTTCGGTCGGTCCCGGCGCGACGGACTGGTGGCGTCGGCGTTGCCATAAGGAAATTCTCCGGTGAATACGTGGAACATGGTGACCCCGAGGGCATAGATATCGGTCGCCTCGTTGCCGGCTTCACCTTCGAACATTTCCGGCGCCGCATAGGCGCGGGTTCCCGGTATATTCGCCGGCGCGGTCTCCTCCCATCCGGGCACGCGCACGACCCCAAGGTCGATCAGCTTCAGCGAACCCTCAGGCTCCAGAATGACATTGTCGGGCTTGATGTCGCGATGGATGATGTCGGCGCGATGCAACGCCGCCACCGCGCGGGCGAGCTTGATCGCAATGTCGCGCCCTTCCTCCAGCGCGAGCGCCGGGCGGCGCGCGAGCCGCGTTTCCAGAAGCTCGCCCTGATAGTACGGCATGACCGTGTATAGAGCGGTCTGCCGTCCTGGCGGCAGCTCGATGACGCGGCCGACCCACGGGCTGTTCACGCGCGCGCCGACCCAGGCTTCGCGCGCGAAAGCCGCCCGGTAGGCCGCCACAGCGCCGAGTTGCGGTTTGGGAAACTTCAGCACGACCTCGCCACCTTCGATGTCGTCGACAGCAAGATAAAGGCTGGTATAGCTGCCCTCGGACAAGAGAACCTTGAGCAGAAAGCCGTCGACCGTCTCGCCGGCAATCGGCACCGAGATGATCGGCAATCGCATCAAGGCGGCGCTGATGTCGGCCGAGCCGACCGGCGGCAGCGCGACGACGTCGAGCACCATGGCCGTGCAGTTGTCGGTGCTGCCCGATTGCAGAGCGGCGGCCACCAGCGCGCGCGCCGTGTCGTCGGATGCAGAACGCTCGCGTAGAATGTCGGCCATGGTCTCGGCCGGCAAGAAGCCGTGCACACCGTCGGTGCACAAAAGTAGCCGATCGTGCTGCGTGATGGGCTGGCTGGCATAGTCCATGCGCACCTCTTCCTCGACGCCCAGCGCGCGATAAAGAATGCCAGAACTGCCCGCGCTGCGGTCCAGCGCGTGATCGGTGGTGAGACAGATCAGGCGTCCGCCGCTGAGCCGGTAGGCGCGCGTGTCGCCGACATGCAGCACATGCGCAATGCGGCCGCGCAGAACCAGTGCGGTGAAGGTGCATCCCATGCGCGCCAGATTCGGGTCCTGCCGGCCAAGCGAATGAATCCAGCCATTGAGCGAATTGACGACCTTCGCGGCGGCGTGCCGCACTTCCATGGTTTCCGGCAGCTCGCAGAATCCATCGAGGAATCCGCGCACCGCGGTTTCCGCCGCCACGCGGCCGCCTTTGGCGCCGCCGATGCCGTCCGCGATCGCGGCCACCACGTCCTGGCGTGGCACCGGCAACTCGGAGCCGAAAACGGCACCGGCAAAATCTTCGTTGCGTTCGCGCGGTCCGGTTTCCGAGAAGAATCCGATGCTTGCTTTAACTCCGGACGCCCGCTCAACCATGGCCGCTCCGATAACCACGCAGCAAATCCGCTGAGATTGCCGCGCAGTGGCAGTGCAGACTACGATTGGACGCTCGCAGCCTCAATTCGCTTGCTTGCAACGATGATAAAAGAAAGCGCCGCCGGTGCTCGAAGCAACGATGATCGTCAAATCTCCCGATTTGCGATCGAGCGTGTAATTGCCGCCGTCTTTTGCGTCGTGCCATGTGATCGTGGCCTCGCCGATCCGCGCCGGATTGGAGTCGACGGTATTGCGGCTGTAATCGATTTTGATCTGCCAATTCGCCCCGCTCACCGGATTGGTGCACGTCATCGCTGTCGCGCCGGCCTGCGCGTTGGCAAGCGAAACGATCGCGCCCATCGCCAGCGCGGAAACGATTACTGCTTCTGGTCTCGCGTGAATCATCATAACACCCGCCTGCCACAGCCCGTTACAGAAGAGAGCATGCCACAACCGAAATCGCATGCACGCCCCGGCACTGTCCATTTTTTACGCACGCCGTTCTATTTTTTAATCGCCCCGGATAATTGGTCAGTAGCGCTGACGTATAAATTGTAGATTTTACAATCCACTACCTCACTACTGGAAATGGCATAAGTCTTGCCCGGGTTTGCTGTCGTTTGCGGCAAATCTTTTCGTCGACATCGCGAGAGCGGGGGGAAGACCTATGGCACTGGTACCATCACCACAATGGCTCGATACGGGAAATAACGCATGGCAGTTGGCGGCAGCAACCTTCGTCGGCTTGCAGAGCATTCCCGGACTTACGATTCTCTACGGCGGCATCGTCAAAAAGAAATGGGCGATCAATTCCGCCTTTATGTCGATCTACGCATTTGCGTCGGTCCTCGTCGTCTGGGTCCTGTTCGACTACAATATGGCGTTCGGACCGCAATGGTTCCCATTCCTGGGCACGCCGAGTTTGGCAACATCGGCGGTATTCACGACAGGCCAAGCAACGATCCCGGCGGCCGCATCGGGCATGCCGGCGCTCACCTTCCCGATGGCGACGCTGATCTTCTTCCAATTCGTGTTCGCGGCCATCACTGTCATCATCCTTGCCGGCTCCGTGCTCGGCCGCATGAACTTCACCGCATGGATGATCTTCTGCCCGGTGTGGATGACGCTGGTCTACACCGTGGGCGCGTTCAGCCTGTGGGGCGGCGGCTGGCTCGCCAGCATGGGCGTGGCCGACTTCTCCGGCGGCTACGTCATCCATCTTGCCGCCGGCACGTCGGGCTTCGTCGCGGCCTGGGTGATCGGCCCGCGGCTGCAAGCCGACCGCGATCATTTCCCGCCGAATAGCCTGCTGATCACGCTCGCCGGCGCCGGCATCCTGTGGCTCGGCTGGAACGGCTTCAACGGCGGCGATCCCTACTTCGCCAACGCCGACGCGGGCGCGGCGGTGCTCAACACCAACACCTGCACGGCGGTGGCCCTATTGGTCTGGACGCTGATGGACAAGATGGCCTACGGCAAGCCGTCGGTGCTCGGTGCGGTCAATGGCATGATCGCGGGACTGGTGGCGATCACACCGGCCGCCGGTTATGTCGACGGCTGGGGCGCCATCATCATCGGCATCGTTGCCGGCATCATTCCGTGGCTAGCAATGAACAAGCTGCAGAAGGCCAAATTCATGATGAAAGTGGACGATACGCTGAGCGTGTTCTCCACCCACGGCGTGGCCGGCCTTACTGGCGGGCTGCTTACCGGCATTCTCGCCAATCCGGCGATGCTGATGTACATCGGCACCGACAAGGAAGCGCCCGGCGTCAACATCACCGGCTGGCTCTACGGCAACGCCGGTCAGTTCCTGCTTCAGGCAGAAGGCGCGGCCTTTATCATCGTCTACAATGTTATCGCGACCTTCATCATCCTTAAGGTCATCGGCTTCATCGTGCCGTTGCGCATGGATGAGGCGACGCTGAAAGTCGGCGACGACGCGGTACACGGCGAGACAGCCTACGCAATCGGTACGGAGGGCGAATAACAGGCCCGATCAGGCTACCCGCTCGCAACTTTAGGGTCCGCGGAACAACTCCTGTCCCCGCGGACCCTGACGGCCTCAAAGGCTGATCCCCGCTGGGGCCGTTCTTTTTGTGCCCCGCGTTTGGCTTAAGTCTTGAAATCCGGCCGGTAGCCGGTCGCGGTCTTCTCGACGCGGCCGGCGAACGGCGCGCCGACATGGCCGGGCATCACCAATGCGCCGCTCGAAGCGCAATAGTCGAGCACCTTGCGCCGGCTGACTTTGGCTTGCGCGGCGTCGGAGTTCTTCGGGAAATTCCAGTCGGGATAATAGACCTGCAGCAGATGGTGCCACACGTCGCCGATAAAAGCGGCGCGCTCACCTTTGCTCTCCAGCTTGAAGAACACGTGGCCTGGCGAATGGCCGGGCGCGGTATCGATCTCGATGAAGTCGTTGATCCGGTGCGCTCCCGCAATCACGTCGGCCTTGCCGTATTCGAGGATCGGCACCACGCATTCGCGGAACGTACCCAGTTCCGCCGGCCCCTCTTTCGGATCGGCGTCGATCTTGGAGAAATAGTCGATGTCCGGCTTGTTGAACACATAGCGCGCATTCGGAAAAGTCGGCACCCATTTGCCGTCCTTCTGCTGTGTGTTCCAGCCGACGTGGTCATGATGCAGGTGGGTGCACATCACGAGATCAATGTCCTCCGACCGCGCGCCGGCGGCAGCGAGCCGCTCGAGATAGTCAATGTTGAGCAGATTCCACCACGGCCGGCCGGGCTTGATCTTGTTGTTGCCGCAGCAGCTGTCGATGAGGATCGTCTTGCCGCCGACCTTCAAAAGCCAGCTATGCACCGACAGCTTTATCAACCCGCTGTCGGCATCATAGTGGTTCGGCGCGAGCCAGGATTTGTGCTCGGCCATGTGCGCGTCGCTGAATTCAGGGAAAATCTGGCTCAGCGGATAGCAGGCGCCATAGGTTTCCTCGATGCGGGTAATGGTGGCGTCGCCTACTGTAAACATCGGCATCTTCCTTTCAGCGCGGCTATCTAGCTAGCAGCAGCATTGCCGGGGATACTCACCGTCAAGCCAGAAGGCGTCAAGCCAACGGGAGAGCAAGGATGGATTTGGGCATCAAGGACCGCCGCGCGATCGTCACCAGCGGCTCGAGCGGAATCGGTTTTGAAACGGCGCGACAGTTTCTCGAAGAAGGCGTGCGCGTGCTGATCACCGGCCGCAACGATAAGAAGCTGATGGCGGCGCGCGATGATCTGGCGAAATGCACCGGCGGTGAAGTGCATGCGTTGGTTGCCGACATGACGAAAGAGTCTGACATCGCGAAAATGGTGGCGACAGCCAAGGAAAAGCTCGGCGGCGTCGATATCCTCGTCGACAATGCGGGGCAGATGTATTCCGGCCGCTTCGCCGCGATCCGCGACGACGAGATGCAGACGCAGCTCGACACCAAGCTGTTCGGCTTCCTGCGTGCGATCCGCGCCGTCTATCCGATGATGAAGGCGCAAAAGTGGGGCCGCATCGTCAACACCATCGGCGGCGCCGGCAAGGAGCCGGACCCGTACATGTTCGGCAGCGGCATGACGAACTCGGCGCTGCTCAATCTCACCAAATCGCTGTCGACCGAATTCGGCGAGGACAACGTGCTGGTCAACGCCATCTGCCCGGGCTGGGTGGCGACCCCGATGTGGGACCGCAACACCGAGGGTATGAAGAAGGAATTCGGCGTGGCGAGCGAAGCGGAAGCGCGCAAAGTGGCCGCCATTAAAAACGCGCTTGGCCGCATGGGCCGGCCGGAGGAACTCGCCAACGCCACCGTGTTCCTCTGTTCGGAGCGAGCGAGCTACATCACCGGCGTGTCGCTCAACACCGACGGCGGCCGGTTGAAGGGGTTGTGGTAGTTCTGCCGCTCGTCCCCGCGAAAGCGGGGACCCAGCGTAAATATCTGCAAGCCGTAGTGTCGCTCTGGATTCCCGCTTACGCGGGAATGAACGGGTGTGGGTCAACCAAGTTTCATCAACAACTTCACCACCTGCCGCTGCTCCTCCACCGTCAGCGGCTCCAGCGTCGCGGCGGTGATCTCGGCGGCCACCAATTCGGCTGCTTCGGTCACCTGACGGCCGCGCTCGGTGAGCGCCACGGCACGGCGGCGGCGATCCTTCGGATCGCTGACGGCGGTGAGGAGGCCGCGCGCCACCAGCCGGTCGACCACGCCTTTGATGGTGGCGGCGTCGAGATAGATGCGGCGGCCGAGATCGTTCTGCGAACAGGTGCCGAGCTCGAGCAACTTGGCGAGCGCGGCGAACTGGGTCTGGGTCAGACCCTCGATCATTCGCGTCATGAAGATCGCGGTGTGGCGCTGCAAGGCAACGCGCAACAGAAATCCGACATGGTCGTCGAGCACATAGCGCCCGCGCTTGGCCGCACCCTCCGCGGGCACTGCGACATTCAGTTTTTCACTCCGCATCGCCGGTGCTTTTTCTACGAATGCGTGCAACCAGATACACGCCCCGATGGCAAGCATGACGCAATTCGCGTCGTCGGAAAAGCCCGCCTTTGGCCCAAGCCCTAAAATACAGGGCTTCCCCGCCCAAACCGCCTCAGACCGTCAAATAGGCCCTCTGTACGTCCTGATTGGCGTCGAGTTGCGCCATCGAACCCTGCCAGCGGATCTGGCCCTTCTCGAGCACGTAGACCCGGTCGGCCACCAGCCGCGCGAAATGGACGTTCTGCTCGGACAGCAGGATCGACAGGCCCTCTTTCTTGAGCTCGACGATGGTCGCGGCCATCTGCTCCACGATCAGCGGCGCCACGCCTTCCGAGGGCTCGTCGAGCAGCACCAAAAGCGGATTGCCCATCAGCGTGCGCGCCACCGTGAGCATCTGCTGCTCGCCGCCGCTCATGCGGTCGCCCAGGCGGTCCGGCATTTCGGCGAGATTGGGAAACAGCGCGAACAGCTTTTCCGCCGTCCAGGCCGGCGCCGGCTGACCGTCAGCGAAGCGACGCTCGCTTTGGCGGCCGATGTCGAGATTTTCCATGACCGTGAGATCGGAGAATATGCGGCGGTCCTCGGGAGTATAGCCTAGGCCGCGGCGCGCCATCTCGAACGGTTTGAGCTTCGAGATATCCTCTCCATTGAAACGCACCATGCCCTGACGTTCGCCGATCAAGCCCATGACCGCCTTTAATGTGGTGGACTTGCCGGCGCCGTTGCGCCCCATCAGCGCCACCACCTCGCCGCGGCCGACCTCGAATGAGAGATCGAAAAGAATGCGCGCCGCGCCATACCAGGCGCTGAGCTGCCGCACGCTGAGCATGACTTCGCTCATGGCGCGGCTCCGGCAAACGTCTTGCCCGTGCCGAAATAGACCTCGCGCACCTGAGCGTTGTCGCGGATCGAGGCGGCATCGCCATCGGCGATCAACCTGCCGCGCGCCAGCACGATGATGCGATCGGCGAAGGCAAACACCACGTCCATCGAATGCTCGGTGAACAGCACCGAAATTTTGCGCTCGACCACTAAACGTTTAACCAGTGCTATGAGTTCGTTGCGTTCCCGCGCGCCCATGCCGGCTGTCGGCTCGTCCATCAGCAAGAGGCGCGGCTCGTTTGCAAGCGCGATAGCAAGCTCGACACGCTTGATGTCGCCATAGGCGAGTTCGCGGCTCGGCCGGTCGGCGGCCTCGCGCATGCCGACCTGCGCCAGTAAATCGAGCGCGCGCGCGCGATGCAACGCCGCGGCCGGAGTCCAAAGCCGGTGAATATCGCCGGCGTGCGAGATCAGCGCCATCTGCACGTTCTCGATAACCGTCATCGAGCCGAACGTGGCCGCGACCTGAAAGGTGCGGCCGACCCCGAACCGCCAGATCGAGCGCGGCGTAAGCCCGGCAATGTTCTTGCCCTGCAACAGGATCTTGCCGGAATCCGGCGCGAGCTGGCCGTTGATGATATTGAAGCAAGTGGTCTTGCCGGCGCCGTTCGGCCCGATCATGGCGAGGAACTCGCCCGCACCGATCGTGAAGTTGACCTCGCTGACCGCGCGCACGCCGCCGAAGGCCTTGGATAAAGCGCGGACCTCGAGCACGCTCATGACCGGCTCCTGCGCCAGAGCGCCGCGACACCGCCGACGATGCCTTGCGGGAACGCCAGCACCAGCAGCAGGATGATGATGCCGAGCAGCGCGCGCCAATATTCGGTTTGCCGCATCACCGTATCCTGCAAGGTGGCGAACACGGAGGCACCGACGATCGGCCCGGTTAACGTCTGGATGCCGCCGAGCAGCACCATCACCAAGCCGTCGATGGAACGGTTGATATGGATGGTCTCTGGCGAGATCGAGCCCTTGGCGAAGGCGAACAGTCCGCCGGCCACGCCGCAAACGCTGCCTGCAATGGCGAAGCCGAGCCAATGCACGCGCTTGACGTCAATGCCGATGGCTTCGGCACGCAGCGCGGAATCGCGCCCGGCGCGCATGGCATAGCCGAACGGCGCGAACAGAAAACGCCGCAGCAAAAGCACGGCAATCACCGCGAGCGTTAGCGTAAGCAGGAAATAGACCCAAGCCTTGTCGAACGGCGGCGGCGGCCACACACCGATCACGCCGTTGGAACCGCCGGTCAGTTCCTCCCACTGGAATACGGCAGCCCACACGATCTGCGCAAAAGCCAATGTCAGCATGGCAAGATAGACACCGGAGAGCCGTACCGCGAACCAGCCGAACAATAGCGCACCAGCGAGTGCGACCAGCGGCGCGGCGATAAGTCCGACGCCCATCGGCACGGCGAACCACTTCACGAGCAGCGCAGCGCCATAGGCGCCGAGCCCGAAATAGGCGGCGTGGCCGAACGAATGCATGCCACCAGGACCGGCAATGAAATGCAACGAGGCAGCGAAGATCACCGCGATCAGCACGTCGATGCCGAGGATCAAGAGATAAGGCGAGCTTTGCGCCAGCAGCGGCAGGCACAACAGCAACATGAGCGTGATCGCGCCCAGCGCCTTCAGCGCGGACGTCGCCGGACGGATCGGATCTTCCGGCTCGGCGATCGAGCGTACCATGGGTTGCGCGCGCCCAAGCAACCCGTAAGGCCGCGCGATCAACACCGCCGCCATCACCAGGAATTCGGCAACCAGCGTGAGCTTGGAGAAATTCACGCTGATGAAGCCGAAATCGACCACGCCGATGCCGATGCAAATGGCTTTGACCTCGGCGATAATCACGGCGGCGAGATAGGCACCGGTAATCGAGCCCATACCGCCGACCACCACGACCACGAAAGCGTCACTGATCGCCACCAGATCGGTGGCGAGACTGGCCGGCTCGCGCGCGACCTGCAGCGCGCCGCCGAAGCCGGCGAGCGCGGCGCCGATCGCGAACACGGCAGTGAACAGAAGCGCCTGATTGACGCCGAGTGCGCCGACCATCTCGCGGTCCTGCGTCGCCGCGCGGACGAGGCGGCCAAAACGTGTACACGTGAGCGCAAAATGCAGCGCGATCAGCATCGCCGGACCGACGACAATCAGAAACAAATCGTAGCTCGGCAATTGGCGGCCGAGCACTTCGACGGCGCCGCGCAGGCCAGGCGCGCGCGGCCCGAGCAGGTCTTCCGGGCCCCAGAGATAGAGCGTGGCATCATTGATAATGAGAACCAACGCGAAGGTCGCGAGCAGCTGGAACAGTTCCGGCGCGCGATAGATGCGCCGCAGCAGCACCACCTCGATCAGCGCGCCGATGGCGCCGACCGCGATAGCGGTGGCGACAATGCCGCCCCAGAAGCCGAGCGCGCCGCCGATCCGGGTGGCGAAGGAATAGGCGATATAGGTCCCCAGCATATAGAGGGACCCGTGCGCGATATTGACGATGCGGGTGACGCCGAAAATCAGCGACAATCCAGCGGCGACGAAGAACAGGCCCGAGGCGGTCGACAGCCCGTTGAGGGCCTGGAATAGGAATGCGTTGAAGGTCATGGCTGCTTATCCCTCCCCTGCAAGGGGAGGGTGGCTGCGAGCCAACGGGTCCGCGCGAAGCGCGGCCCGATGATAAACTCCGCGAGCAGCCGGGTGGGGTTTCATGTTGGCAACACTACCCCACCCGGTCGGCACGCAGCCAAGTCTACGCTGGCTGCGTAAACTTGCCAGCGATGCCGACCACCCTCCCCCAGGAGGGGGAGGATAAGCGCGCTCAATCCGCGCCCGCCGGGCGCAGCTTCTTGACCTCGGCATCGGACGGCAGCACCGAGGCGCCGTCGACATATTTGAAGTCGGCCATGGTGCCCTTGCCGTTTTCCAGCGCGATCTTGCCGACATAGGCGCCCATGGTCGCCTGATGGTCGCTCGCCCGATAGTGGAACGGGCCGAACGGAGAGTCGACCTTGAGGCCCTTGAAGGCTTCAATCAGTTTCTCGGTGTCGGTCGACTTGGCCTTGGCGATGCCGGCGGCGAGCGACTTGATGGTCATGTAGCCGACGATGGAGCCGAGCCGCGGATAGTCGTGGTACTTCGCCTGGTAGGCTTTGACGAAGGCGAGATGCGCCGGCGTCTTGATCTTATCCCAAGGATAGCCGGTGACGATCCAGCCGACCGGCGCTTCGTCCTTGAGCGGGTCGAGATATTCCGGCTCGCCCGACAAGAGGCTCACCACCGTGCGGTTCTTGAAGATGCCGCGCGTATTGCCCTCGCGCACGAATTTGGCGAGGTCGCCGCCGAACAGCACGTTGAAGATGGCGTCGGGCTTGGCGTCGTCGATCGCCTGCGCCACCGCGCCGGCATCGATCTTGCCGAGCGGCGGCGCCTGCTCGGTGACGAACTCGACATCGGGCTGCGCCTTCTTCAACAGCGCCTTGAAGTTCTCGGCGGCCGATTGGCCGTATTCGAAATTCGGATAGACCAGCGCCCAGCGCTTCTTCTTGGCGGCGATGGTCGCCGGCATCAGCATGGCGACCTGCATGTAGGTCGAGGCGCGCAGGCGGAAGGTATATTTGTTGCCGTCCTGCCAGGTGATCTTGTCGGTGAGCGGCTCGGCGGCGAGGAAGAACACTTTCTTCTGACCGGCAAAATTAGTGACCGCGAGGCCGATGTTGGAGAGGAACGTGCCGGCGAGCATCGACACGCCTTCGCGCGTCACCAGTTCCTCGGCGACACGCACCGCCTCGCCCGGATTGGCGCCGTCGTCGCGCGAGATCAGCTCCAATTTCTTGCCGAGCACGCCGCCTTTGCCGTTGATCTCGTCGAGCGCCAGTTCCATGCCCTTCTTGTAAGGGTCGAGGAAGGCGGGCACCGCCTTGTAGCTGTTGAGCTCGCCGAGCTTGATGGTCTGCTGCGCCATCGCCGGAGTGGCGAGACTGACTGCGAGCGCAACATACGCGAGCAAACGCGTGTTCATGACGTGACACCCGATTGGATTTGCACGGATAGTCCTGCCGCCACGGCGAACTTGTCAACGGCGAGCGACCGTCGGGAACGCGCCGCAGCTATGCGAACTTAAGTCTTTGGACGGTCGCGGAAGCGGTCCATCAGCGGCTTGTCCTGGCCGCCGTCGATTTCGATCATGGTGCCGTTGACCATGATCATCAATGGCGAGGCCAGCATGACGACGAGATTGGCGACCTCCTCCACCTCGGCGATGCGGCCCATCGGGATCGAGGCGGGCGCGAGTTTGTCGGCTTGCTCGCGCGGAATTTTCATGTCGCGCGCTATGGCGTCGACCAGCCCGGCCCAGCGTTCCGTGCGCACCGGGCCCGGATTGACCGCGACGAAGGAAATGCCGTCCTTGCCGTATTGGCCGGCGAGCGAGAGCGTGAGGTTCTGCCCCGCCGCGTTGGCCGCGCCCGGGCAGATTTCCCAATAAGACGGCTTCACCCCGTCATTGCCGATCAGGTTCACCACGCGCCCGCCGCCCTGCTTGACCATCAGCGGCAGAACGTAGCGCAGGCAGCGCACGTAGCCCATGAATTTGAGCTGAAGCCCCTTCTCCCAGTCGTCCTCGGTCAGATGCTCGATGACGCCGCCGGCGGCCGAGCCTGCGTTGTTGACCATGATGTCGACACGGCCGAGCGCCTTATGCGCAGCTTCGATGAAATTCTTGGCGTCCTTGTCCTGGCGCAGGTCGGCGGGAATGGCGATAATTTTTCGCCCGGTCGCACTGGCGATCTCTTTCGCGGCGGCCTCGAGCGGCTCCTTGCGGCGCGCGCAAATGGCGACATCGACGCCTTCTTTTGCCAGAGCAAGCGCGATGCCCTTGCCGATGCCTTCCGAGCCGCCGGTCACCAGTGCGGTCTTGCCATTGAGCTTGAGGTCCATCGCGATCCTCCCTTTGAGACTTTCTACGCGCGCCTTTTCCGGGCGCGAGATTTCGCCGCTTTATCCGATTGTCCGACACCCAGCATGATCGCCCAGGCGTTCAGTGCGACCGAAACAAGAAGCGTGACGTAGGACGCCGTCACCAGATACATGGCCCATTGTGCCCCTTGTGCCAGCGCCACCGCTCCGGCGAGGCCGACCGCAAAGCCGCTGTTAAAAACGATCACGCGATGAATTGCGAAATCGGCGCGGCGGGCGCTGCACCAATCTTTCAAGACGAACGTGATGTTCCTGATCGCCAGGCTAAAACCGTAGCAGTTGAGCACGGCCAGTTCGGCGCCGAGCGCCCACAGCGGCTGCGGCGTGAGAACGGACGCGGCAGCGGCGAGGGTGACGATGAGATAAAAAGAGTTGCTGCGTGCCCGCCTGCGATAGCCGGGATTGTTGACGATCTCGTCGAGATGCAGCGACGTGACGACGTACAGCAGCCCGATCAGCGCCGCCGAGGACGTGCCGAGCATGACGTAGAGGTCGCGCCACGGCTCCAGTTGACGCGCGGTTTCCATCACTTAGCCTTTATGCGCCAGCCAACGGCCGGCTTCGGACGCGGCGAACAGTTCGGCCAGCGCCGCGTTGAACTGCGCCGGCTCTTCCGACGGAATATTGTGGCCGGTGCGCGGGATCATCAGCAGGCCGGCGGTCGGCGCCGTGCGCTTCAAGAACACGCTGCCGTCGATGCAGGGCTCGTCCTCATCGCCGACGACGATCAACAACGGCACCGCAAAGCGCCGGAGCCTGTCTTCCATCTCCCATAGCGTCGGACGCTTGAGCTGCAGATTGAACATGGTTTCGGCGTGCCCTTTGGCGGAATGCTCGGCCAGCATGCGGGCGAACTCGGCGTGGCCGCGCGGGTCCTTGTGCTTCTGCGGATGGCGCATGGGCGCGTCGGCATATTTGGCCGCGGCCTTCACGATGCCTTCCTCGGCGAACATCTTGCCGGTTTCGGCGGCGAGCGCCTTCATCGCTTCGCGCTGTTTCACACCGGGCGTCGAGCCCCAGCCGCAGCCGGCGGCCACCACCGAAATGCAGCGCTTGGGATGATCGATGCCGACATGCAGCGCCGTGTAGGCGCCCATGGAATGACCGACCACATGCGCCTTGTCGATCTTGAGCGCATCCATCAGCGCGATCACGTCGTCACGCGCTATATCCTGGCCATAGCGATGAGCCTCTTCCGGCACGTCGGACGGCGGATAGCCGCGCTGGCTGTAGGTGACGCAGCGATGCGCGCGCGAGAAATACCGCATCTGCGGCTCCCACGTGCGCCAGTCGCCGGCATATTCGTGCACGAAGACGACGGGCGAGCCGCTGCCCGCCTCTTCATAATACAACCGAGTGCCATCGCGTGCGGTGATCTGCGGCATCGCGCTCCCCGAGCAGGACCGGCAATTAGTTGCACGCAAATGAAAGCGGAGTAAAGTCGCGTTCATCCGTAAAGCCACGTGACGCGCAAGATCACGGCTGCAACGACCACCAGGGGGAATGTCCATGTCCAAACTGTCTCGCCGCGGCCTTGCCGCGTTCGCCGCCGCGCTCGCACTGGCCGCCGTCGCGATGCCGTCCGCGCGGGCGCAGCAGAAGCCGGTGATCAAGGTCTCCAGCCTCACGCTGCCGGTGTTCAATCCGCTGGTGTGGAACGTCATGAAGGCGCGCGGCTTCGACGTCAAGCACGGTTTCGAACTCGACATCCACGCCTATCCGTCGATTGCCGCCTTCTACGCAGGCTTCGCCACCGGCGAGACGGACGCGCTGATCGGCGGACCGACCATCTTCCAGAAGCTCTATCAGGAAGGCGTCCAGCTGCGCATCATCGGCACCGGCTTCACGCTTGCCGACCTCGTCATCTTCGCCAAGGACCCGGCGATCAAGTCGCTCGCCGATCTCAAGGGCAAGCAGCTCGCTATCGACATGGGCGGCTCGCAATATCAGGTGGTCAAGATCTACACCGCCGCCAAGGGCATCGACCTTGGCAAGGACATCACCGTGGTCAACGCTAATTTCGGCGTCGCCCGCGCACAGCTCGAAGCCGGCCGCGTCGACGCCGCGCTGGTGATCGAACCGCTGGCGAGCATCAGCGCCAAGCAGCACCCGGACTGGCACGTCATCTTCAACGGCGCGCAAGGCTGGAAGGAAATTGCCGGTGAATCCGGCTGGGAGATCGTGCCGGCCATGCGCGCCGACGCCATCGCGAAAAATCCCGAGGCGCCGAAAATACTGCTCGCCGCTTTGCAGGACGTCGCGGCGGTGTTCGACAAGGAAACCGCCGCCGCCGACAAAATCGCCAACGAGACGCTGAAACTGCCGCCCGGAATTCTTACCGCCGCGGTGGAGAGCAAGCGCCTGCAGATGATCGTCAAGCCGGCCTGGGAGCCCGCCACCAAGAAGTCGATCACCGACATGATGGAGCGCGCGGTGAAGGCCGGGTTCTATCCGAAGATGCCGGACGGGAAGATCATTTATGCCCCCTGAGGAGCATATTCCGGCGCCGGTGCCGGTGCCGGACCTGATCTTCCCGCGCCAGACCCTCGTCTCCCTGCTGGTCTTCGCGGTCTGCTGGGAGACGCTGTCGCATCTTGCGCCCTATCTCGGCATCCCGCCGTTCGCAGTCCCGAGCTTCGTCAGAATCGCGAAAAGCCTCGCCGATATCACGCCGATCGACGTCGCCGTCACGCTGGCGCGCGTCATCGGCGCGCTGATCGTCTCCTTCGTGCTCGGCGTCGCGCTGGCGATGGCGATGTACCGCTCGGATTCGCTCGACAACTACCTGCACCCAATGATCCGCATTTTGATGGCGGTGCCGGTGGTGTCGTGGATCCTGTTCGCGGTGCTGTGGTTTCCCGGCGTCGAATTCCGCATCGGCTTCGTGCTGGTGGTGGTGTGCGGGCCGGTGTTTCTGGTCGATTCGCTCGACGCCATGCGCGGCGTGCCGCGTGAACTGCGCCACATGATGCAATCGTTCCGGCCGACCACGCCGCAATATTTCGTCAAGCTGATGCTGCCGGCGATCGTGCCGAGCATCTTCACCAGCTGGAAGGTCAACATCAGCTTGGCGATCCGCGTCGTCACCATTGCCGAACTGGTCGGCGCGGTGACCGGCATCGGGCACCAATTGTCGGTGGCGCAGGAACTGTTCTCGGTCTCCGACGTGTTCGCCTGGACGCTGGTGCTGGTGGTGCTCTTATTTCTGCTCGAAGCCGTGGTCGCTCGCGTCGAGAAGCGCCTCTTGCGGTGGCGGCCATGACCATGTCCAAGAGTGGCCCGCCGCCGATCGTGGTACGCAACTTGCGCAAGGTGTTCCGACAGACCACGTCGGGCCAGTCGGTCGTCGCCATCGACCGGCTCGATCTCACCATTGCACCCAAAGAGGTAGTGGCGATCGTCGGCCAAACCGGCTGCGGCAAGTCTACCTTTTTCGATATGGCGATCGGGCTGGAAGCGCCGACCGAGGGCACCATCCTGATCGGCGACAAGAGCCCGCATACCGACTTCGACTATTTTCGTGGCCACATCGCCACCGTGTTCCAGCAGGACCGGCTATTGCCCTGGCGCTCGGCGCTCGACAACGCCAAGCTGCCGCTCGAACTGATCCGGTTGCCGGAGGCCGAGCAGCGCGAGCGCGCGCTCACTTGGCTCAACCGGCTGGGGCTCGGACAATTCACCAACGCCTATCCGCACGAACTCTCCGGTGGCATGCGCCAGCGCGTGGCGATCGCGCGCGCCTTCGCGGTCGAACCCGACATTCTGCTCGCCGATGAGGCCTTCGGCCATCTCGACGAGGTAACCGCCGCCGAATTGCGCGAAACGTTCCTGGCGCTGGCGCGCGAATGCGGCTCGACCGCGATCCTGATCACGCATCAACTGGAAGAAGCCATCAGCGTCGGCGACCGCATTGTGGTGTTCGGAAAATCGGCCAAACTCTTAGCCGACATCCAGGTGGCGCAGTGGCCGAAGAAACGCTACGGCGTGTTGCGCGAGGCGATCCAGGCGACGTTACAGAGCAACAAGCCGGACGCGCGGCTGACGCTCAGCTAGCTCCGCATAATCGCCTTCGCCGCGTCGCCGACCGCTTCGATCGACATGTCGGTATCGAGGAAGCAGACGATGCGGCAGGGGCAACCTTCCAGGCCCTCGTAGCGCCAAGGGAAGGCGCCGATCAGGCAGCGCTTGCCCAGCATCATCTCGATGTCGCCGCCGAGGTTTTCGGCATGCAGCAGGCCTTCCTGGAACGCCCAGCTGTGGAACGGGAAAACGTCCTGCGTGACGCGGCGGCCGGACTTCTTGTGCGTGAATTCGAAGATGCCGAAAAACTCGCCCGGCGTCGCGCCGTGCTTCTTGGTGAATTCCTCGGCGAGATCGGGCCGCATGGTGCGGATCGAGGTGTTCATGGCATGGTCGCAGGAGCCGGTGTCCATGCCCCACCATTTGATCTTCCGCTGCAGCATCCAATGCAACGTATCGAGATTGGGTCCGGGGTGGTAGCAGAAATATTTCACCAAATCCTGCTGCGGCTGGCCTTCGTAGTGGCGGTGCCAGCCGGTGTGCAGAATGAGGATGTCGCCTTCGCGAATATCGGCGCCGGCGCCTTCGATGATCTCCGGCGTGATCACCGCCCAGTCGTGCATGTGCTTCGAGATATCGACGACCACGCCGCGGTTGACCAAATAATCGAGCGGCAGATGCGCCATATCGCCGTGCCTGTTGTCGGTGGCGTGCATGGCGCCGTCGAAATGCGTGCCGACATGCAGCGCGGTATCGATACGCTGCGCCACGATCATCTGCGTCTGCAGGTTCTGCGCGTAGTACATCTTGTTGCCGGCGTAACCGACCCAGCCGGGCGTATGCACGTTCATGACGTGGGAGAGATCGACGATTTTCATTGCACCATCCTGACGACGCTTGGCGTTGCACACTAATCGATCACAACAGGCCGCGCAGCGCCAGATGCACGCCGAGCGCGAGCAAGCCGAGGAAGAACCATAGCCGGAAGGTTGTCTCCCGCACCCGCCCGCGCACCTGTTGCCCGAACCACATGCCGAGCAAGGATGTCACGATCGCCACCACGACCGGCACTGCCAGCGACATGCCGATTTCGCCGGCGTGCATCAGCGCGACGCCAAGCGCCAGCGTCGACACCGTGAACGAGATGCCGAGCATCTGCACCAATTGGTGCCGGTCGAGTTTCAGCGCGTGCAAATACGGCGTTCCCGGCAGCACATAGACGCCCGTGGCGGCGGTGATCGCGCCGGTCAGCGCGCCGATCGGCAGGCTGAGCCAATGCTCGGTGCGCGGCGAAACGCGGAAATCGATCTTGATCAGCCCGAGTCCGGCGTAGAACACCAATGCGAAGCCGAGCCAGATCGTCGCTTGGCCGCTATTGGCGCCCGGCAACCATTTCGCGGCGATGAAGGTGCCGATGCAGATGCCGGCCAGCATCGGCCAAATCCGCTTGACCAGCGGCAGCAGGCTCGTGCCGACCATCGCCTGCCAGACATTGGTGATCAGCGCCGGCGCCACCATGATCGCCGCCGCCTGCGCCGGCGTCATCATCAGCCCGAGCAGGCCGATGGCCACCGTCGGCAGGCCAAGGCCGATGACGCCTTTGACAAAGCCGGCGAGTAGAAAGGCTCCCGCCGTGACGGCCAAAATTGCGTACGAGTGCACCGGCGCTCCCTGATTGCGGGCGAGACCTTGCGTGATCTGCCAGCCCCGGGCAATGCGGCAAAGCGCAACCCAGCCTCCAGTTTTCACGAAGTACGGCGCGCCGCGTTGCCGCCGCCACCCCTTCGGTGCCATACTTTGGCAAAATGCTTCGCCGCTTTAACGCGGCACAGAGAGGATATCGTGCGCATTTTTCTCGCATTGCTGGCGGCGATCACGCTCGCGCCCAACGCCTCGGCACAGGACGCCGCGGCCAACTACCCGAACCGGCCGATCCACATCATCGTCTGCGTGCCGGCCGGCGGCGGCGTCGACACCGTCACGCGCATCGTCGCCAATGGCCTGCAGGAGAAGCTCGGCCAGCCGGTGGTGGTGGAAAACCGGTCCGGCGCCGCCGGCAATATCGGCGCCGAAGCCGTCTTCACCTCGGAACCCGACGGTTACACGCTGCTCGCCGCGCAGCCCTCGCCGCTCACCGTCAATCCGCTGCTCTACAAGAAGATGGCTTTCGATCCGACCCAATTCGAACCGGTGGCGATCATGACCACGGTCGCCAACGTTCTGCTGGTGCGGCCGGACTTCCCGGCCAAAACCGCACAGGAGTTCATCGCCTATGCCAAGGCCAATCCGGGCAAGATCAATTATGCCTCGCAAGGCATCGGCACCACCTCGCATCTAACCGCGGCGCTGTTCGAGAAGGTGACCGGCACCAAGCTGGTGCACGTGCCCTACAAGGGCACAGCGCCGGCGCTCAACGATCTCATCGCAGGCCACGTGGACATGATTTTCATGGAGCTCGCTTCCGCGCTCAAGCTGCATCAGGCCGGCAAGGCGCGCATTCTCGCGGTGGCAACGTCCGCGCGCATTCCGACACTGCCCGATATTCCGACGCTCGACGAAGCCGGCGTGAAGGGCTTTGAGTCGGGCACATGGAACGCGATCGCCGCGCCGCCGAAAACGCCGGCCCCGATTGTCGCCAAGCTCAACGCGGCGGTCAACGCGGTGCTCGCCAGCAAGGACGTGCAGGACAAGTTTGCCAAGCTCAATCTGCACGCCGCCGGCGGCACGCCGGCCGAGGCCGCCGCCTTCATCAAAAAAGAAACGCAGACCTGGGGTGGCGTGATCAAGGAAGCACACGTTCCAGCGCATTGAGGTGGCGGCGCGACGAACGCCATGTACCTCCTCTTGAAAAGGGGAAGTCGGTTTGCGAAGCAAGCCGGGTAGGGATCGCCGAAGACCCCAAGGATCCGCTTTCAAGGGGAGAAAGTCCCCGCGTGCGAGGCCGTCATGTCGAACCCAATGATCCCGAAAGAACGCTCCGACTATTCCGCCATCATCGATCGCCCGCCGCTCAAGCTGCCTGGCAAGGCCCGCATCGTGTTCTGGTCGATCGTCAACTACGAGGTCTGGGACATCCATAAGCCGATGGCGCGGCAATTGCTGCCCGCCCCGACCGGCGTGCCGCTGATGCCGGACGTGGTGCATTGGGGCTTCCACGAATATGGCATGCGCGTCGGCTGCTGGCGTTTCCACGAGTTGTTCAGGCGGCTCGGCATCAAGCCGACGCTCGCGGCCAACGCGCGCATCTGCGAGGACTACCCGCGCGTCGCCGGCCAAGCGCGTGACGACGGCTGGGAATTCATGGGCCACGCCTACGAGCAGGGCCCGATCCACAAGGAGCCCAACCAAGCCGGCATGATCAACCGCACCATGGACATCATGGAGAAATTCTGCGGCAAGCGGCCGGTCGGCTGGCTCGGCCCCGGCCTGACGCAGACGCTGGAGACGCCAGACCTGCTCGCCAAAGCCGGCGTGAAATACATCGGCGATTGGGTCTATGACGACGAGCCGACGGTGATCCGCACTGCGAACGGGCCGCTGGTCACTTTGCCCTACACCATCGAATGCAACGACATCCCAGTGATGATCGTCCAGCACCACAACAGCGATTACCTGCTGCAGCTGGTGAAAGACCAATTCGACCGGCTCTACGCCGAGAGCGAGAAGCGCGCCAAGATCGTGGCGCTCGCCATCCATCCTTACATCAGCGGCCAGCCGCACCGGATCAAGTATCTCGAACAGATCTATGACTACGTGAACAAACACGACGACGTGCTGCACTGGAACGGCGAACAGATATTCGATTGGTACAACACCATTGCGAAAAAATGAGCTCCCGCTTAGCCTGAGCGGCTGCACAATAACAACAAGCCGGTCCCGGCATTTTTAGGGAGGAGCATCATGTCGATCAGGATAATTTCGCGCGCCACCGCTGTCATTTCGGCGCTGTCTTGCTTGCTGTCGCAGGCCGCGGCCCAGGTGCCGGAGATCCGGCTCGCCAAGCAATTTTCCATGGGCTACTTGCAGCTAAATGTGATGGATCACCAAAAGCTCATCGAGAAGCACGCCAAGCTGCTGGGCATTCCCGAGGTGAAGGTGACCTGGCAGGTATTCAACGGCCCCGCGGCGATGAACGACGCGCTGATTTCCGGCAACATCGACATCGCGACCGGCGGCGTGCCGGGCCTACTGGTGGTGTGGTCGAAGACCAAAGGCACCCCGCAGGAGATTCGCGGGATTTCCGCGCTGACGTCGCAACCGGTCCTGCTCAACACGAGCAAAACCGCCCTCAAGGCGATCACCGATTACAAGGAAGGCGACAAAATCGCCGTGCCCGCGGTGAAATCGTCGGTGCAGGCGATTACCCTACAGATGGCGGCGGCCAAGGCGTTCGGGCCCAAGGAATTCGCCAAGCTCGATCCGCTGACCGTGTCGATGACGCCGCCCGACGCCACCATCGCGCTGCTCAGCGGCAGCTCGGAGGTCACATCGGTATTCAGCGTTCCGCCTTTCCAGTTTCAGCAGCTCGAAAGCCCCAAGGTGCACACCGTGCTCAGCTCTTTCGACGTCATGGGCGGCTCGCACACCTTCACGGTGGCCTGGACCTCGGCGAAATTCCGCGACAAGAACCCGGTGCTGTACAAAGCCCTGATCGCCGCGCTCAAGGAAGCCACCGATATCGTCAACAAGGACAAGCGGGCAGCGGCGGCGCTGTGGATCGAGGATTCCAAATCGAAGCTGCCGCTCGACATGGTGACCAAGATCGTCGCGGCGCCGCAAGCGCGCTGGACGATGACGCCGGAGCACACCATGATCTATGCCGATTTCATGCACGAGGTCGGCACGCTCAAGCAGAAGGCGGCGTCGTGGAAAGACTATTTCTTCCCCGAAGTTTACGACCTCAACGGAAGCTGAAAGCCACCTGGCTTCGTTCAACAACAACAACCGAGGATATTGCGTGAACTTCCCAAAGCCGCCCGTCGGCATGTTGCCGAACGACCGCGTCGCCTATTCCGCCATCGCCAAGCGCCAACCGCTCAAGCTGCCGAAGGGCGCGCGCATGGCGGTGTGGACCATCACCAATGTCGAGGAATGGGATCCGACCCAGACCATGCCGCGCACGGTGCTCACGCCGCCGGCCGGCGGCTCGCCGATGCCCGACATCCCGAATTGGTGCTGGCACGAATACGGCAACCGCGTCGGCTTCTGGCGGCTGCTGCAGGTCTATGACGACTTCAAGGTGCCGGGCGTGATGAACATCAACGGGGTCGCAGCGCTTGCTTATCCGGACATCGTCAAGGCCTGCGTGGACCGCAACTGGGAATTCCTCGGCCATGGCCACACCCAGCGCAACATGCAGAAGGTCGCCAACGAGCGCGACGACATCCGCAATTGCGCCGCGGCGATCGAAAAGGCGAGCGGCGAGCGGCCGCGCGGCTGGCTCGGCCCCGGCCTCACGGAAACCTGGGAGACGCCGGATATTCTCGCCGAAGAAGGCTACGACTACGTCGCCGACTGGGTGCTCGACGACCAGCCGGCGTGGCTGAAGACACGCGGCAAGCCGATCCTCAGCATCCCCTACACGCAGGAATGCAACGACGTCGCCATGATGCTGATCCAGCACCACAAGGCGAACGAGTTCTACGAACGGGCGATCGACCAGTTCGAGCAGATCTACAAGGACGCCAAGGGCTCGGCCCGGGTGATGGCGATCTCGGTGCACCCCTACATCATGGGCGCGCCGCACCGCGTCAAATATTTCCGCAAAATCTTCGAGAAGATTAGGAAGAAGGAGGATGTGTGGTTCTGCACCGGTTCGCAGATTGCGGATTGGTACGTGAAGACCGGTCCGAAGGCGCCGTGAAGTGCCGTTCGTCCCCGCGCAAGCGGGCAACTGTGTTTAGCTGTGGAAGGCTACTTTGTCGCGCAGGACGGCGTTGGCGGTGACGAGCAGTTTTCGTGCGATTGCGATCAGCGCGACCTTGGCGGGTTTTCCGGCGGCTCGCAGACGCAGATACATGGTCCTGAAGCGGTCATGCGATCGGGCGGCCGCGACGGCGGCCATGTAGAGGGCGTCGCGGACCCTTTTTCGGCCGCCTTTGATTCTGCGCAGGCCCCTGAACTGACCGCTGTCGACGTTGAAGGGGGCGAGCCCGGCGATGGCCGCAATCTTCTTGGGTTGCAGACAACCGAGTTCCGGCATGAGGGCGATCAGCGTGGCGGCGGCGACGGGTCCTATACCGGGAATGGAGCGGAGCAGCCGGGCGGTTTGATCGAGCTGCTCGGACTGAGCGAGCAAACAGCGGATCTCCTCATCCCACTGCGCAATCCGCGCATCGAGCCATTCCAGATGCGCCTCAATGTCCACAAGGATCGTGGCTGCGGGCATTCCGAGCGCCTCGTGCGCTCCTGCTGACGCTGCTGGACGAGCTGATCGCGGCGTTTGTGCGCGAACGCCAGCACTTCGCGGTCGCCATCACTCTCGGCGGCGCGCGCCGGCGACAGATATTGCGCCATGGCGGCGAGCATGCGGGCATCGATCGTGTCGGTCTTGGCCAGAACACCGGCCGCGCGAGCGAAGTCACGAGCGCGGGCCGGATTAACGCGCGCAAAGGCGATGTCCGCGGCCGTCAGCGCCCGGCGCAGCCGAAGATCGTAATAGCCGGTCGCTTCGAACAGAACGAAGACGCCGCTGGCCCGCCAACGAGCCACCAGCGGAGCAAGGCTCTCCTTGGTATTGGCCAGCCGTTCGGTCCGGCCACTGCCGCCCTCAAACACATCCAGATGATGCTTAGCAACGTCGATTCCGATGAAGCCACGGTTTATGATCATGGTGCCTGTCCCTGTGGTGCGAGGTCCGTGCCTGCGGCCTCGTGCAACTGTTCAGGTTGGAAGAAGCAAGGCGGACGGGGACCAAGCCCGCCTACGGTCTTACGACCAGGGACCCAACGGTCTCCCGTCCGCCACCATCCTGACACAGCGCCCACACACAGGGACCCAGTCCTGGCACTTGATCATTTTGCTTTTGAGTGGTCTGGATTCCCGCTTGCGCGGGAATGAGCGGTTGTAGCGAGCGCCGGAGGATAACGGCGTGCCGCCCCTTGGTTTCGCCCGCGCGCTGGATTATCCGTTAAGCCATGGACGCCCATTTCCTCGACAAAAAGACCATCGCCGAGCTGACGGCGCGCATGTACCTCGACACCGGCGCCGTCCGCTTCATGGCCGACAAGCCGTTCATCTTCACGTCGGGCTGGGCGAGCCCTGTCTACAACGACTCGCGCTGGCTGATCTCGTTCCCGGACGTACGCTCGACGCTGATGGATTTCGCCATCCACACCATCGCCCGCGACATCGGCCACGGCGAGATCGACGCGGTGGCGGGCGGTGAGACCGCCGGCATTCCGTTCGCCGCCTGGGTCGCCGACCGCCTCAATCTGCCGATGCAATATGTGCGCAAGAAGCCGAAGGGCTTCGGCCGCGGCGCGCAGATCGAGGGGCAATTGATCCCGGGCCAGCGCGTGCTTCTGGTCGAGGACCTCGCCACCGACGGCAAGAGCAAGGTCAACTTCATCAAGGCGCTGCGCGACGCCGACGGCAAATGCGACCACTGCTTCGTGATTTTCTTCTACGACATCTATCCACAGGCCAAGAAAATTTTTGGCGATCTAGGCGTCACGCTGAATTGGCTGACGACGTGGAAGGATTTACTCAGCGTCGCCAAGGCGATGAATACATTCGAGCCGAAGATGCTGGCCGAGGTCGAGAAGTTCATTGGCGATCCGGCTGGCTGGTCGAAGGCGCACGGCGGAGTGGCGGAAGCGGCGGAGTAGCAAACACCGTCATGCGCGGCCTTGTGCCGGGCATCCACGCTTTACTTCCCTTTTAATCTTGCAAACAAGGCGTGGATGGCCGGGACAAGCCCGGCCATGATGATTGAGTGTTACTTCCTCTTCAACCTCACCACCGCCAGATCGAGCGCCGACAAGAACCGAGAGATATCCTGCCGTGTCAGCGGCGGCGGCCCGCGCGTGGTGGCGCCGGCGCCGCGAAGACCGGTGAGCAGATCGCGCGTCGCCAGCGCCATGCCGATCGAATCGTCGTCGAACGGCTTGCCGGTCGGACCGATCACGCTCGCACCTTTTTTCACGCAGCGGCCGGCGAGCGGGATGTCGGCGGTGATGACGATATCGCGTGGCCCGGTGCGCTCGACGATCCAGTCGTCCGCCACATCCGGCCCTTCACTGACGATGACCCGCTCGATCATGTCGTTGCGCGGCACGTTCATGAACGAATTGGCGACGACGAAGACCTTGAGCCCATAGCGCTCGGCGACGCGATAGACTTCCGCCTTCACCGGGCAGGCATCGGCATCGACGAAGATGCGAATCTCCTGCGGTTTTGGCTCTTCCATGGCTTAGGCCATCGTGATCCAATTGAGTAAAACCAGGGAGGCATCAATGGCCAAGGCCAGGAAGAAGGCAAGTCGTAAAGCTGCTAAGAAAATCCAACGGCGCAAGCCGAAAGCGAAAGCCAAAGCGCGCGTCAAGGCGCGGGCCAAGAATCGTCCCAGGCACAAGTTCACCGTAAGTCATCACCGCGACGAAGATTTCGACGCAGGCCTGCGCACCTACGCCAAATACCGCGATCTCGGCATCGGGCCGGCGACCGGCGGCATGGTGCAGGCGCATGTCATCAAATTCGTCCCGCCGTTCAATGCGGACGAGGTATCGACGCCGCATTACCACGACGTCGACTTCCAGATGATCTATGTGCTCAAGGGCTGGATCAAAAGCGAATTCGAGGGCGAAGGCGTGCACACCTTCCACGCCGGCTCGTGCTGGATCCAGCCGCCGCGCATCAAGCACACCGTGCTCGGCTATTCCGACGATTGCGAGGTGCTGGAGATCGTGCTGCCGGCCGATTTCGAGACGGTGACGCTGGTCGAATAGCGCATGATCCCGAAAAGTGGGAACCGGTTTTCGGACAAGACCATGCGCAACTTAAGAGGCTTTCAGCGCGGCTCGCACGATTGCGGCTCGATGTCGTCGTCCGACAGCACGCGCAGCGCGGCGCCGTCGACGTCGCTGTATTGCCCACTGCGCAACGCCCACAGGAAGCCGAAAAGGCCGATCAGCCCCAGGCCGAGCGCCATCGGAATAAGATAGACCAGCACGTTCATGTGGCCTTGCCTCCGCGCAACGCGTTCAGCGTCACCATCATCGACGAGCCTGACATCGCCAGCGCGGCGATCAGCGGCGTGATCGCGCCGACAATGGCGACAGGTACCGCGATCAAATTGTAGATCGCGGCGAACCACAGATTTTCCTTCATCAGCGCGCGCGCGCGGCGGGCGACCACCAGCGCGTCGAACACCGGCTTGAGCCGCTCGCCCAGGAACACCGCGTCGGCCTGCGCTTGCGTGACATCGGCCGCGGCGATCGGCGACAATGAGACGGTCGCGGCGGCAAGTGCGGGCGCATCGTTGAGGCCGTCGCCAACCATCAGCACACGGTGGCCTTGTCGTTTCAACGCTTCGATAAAGGCGATTTTTCCCGCCGGCTTCACGTCGGCCAGCCATCGGCTGATGCCCAAGGCCTCGGCCACCGGCCGCACCGCGTCGGCGCGATCGCCGGACAGAATGTGCAGCGCGACCCCGCGCTTGCGCAGCGCCTGCACCACCTCAACCGCGTCGGGCCGCAATTTCTGCGAAATGGCGACGGTCGCGGCGCGGCTGCCGTAGACGAAGTAGACATGCGAAGCGCCCGGCTTTTCGGCCGCAACCTGCGCGACGCCGCAAAACGCGGCGCTGCCGAGCCGCGCTTCGGTGCCGCCGAGCACCGCGCGCACGCCCTGCCCCGGCTCTTCGGTCACGACGTCGTAAGGGACATAGCTGGCGCTTTCGCGCGCCAGCACGGTCGCCAGCGGGTGCCGGCTCGACAGCGCCAGCCGCGCCGCCATCTGCAACAGTTCCGGATCGATCGCGGCCGCGTTGACCACGCGCGGCTCCGGCAGCGTCAGCGTGCCGGTCTTGTCGAAGACGACGGTGTCGGCTTCGCCCAGCCGCTCGATGGCATCGCCGGCATTCAGGATGACGCCGGCGCGAAACAAGGCGCCCGATGCGACCACCTGGACGGCCGGGATCGCCAGCGCCAGCGCGCAAGGACAGGTGATGATGAGCACGGCGATCGCCGTCATCACCGCGTCGTGCAGCGAGGCGCCCGCCAGCCACCAGCCGGCGAAGGTCGACGCGGCCGTCAGGTGCACCATCGGCGCATAGAAACGCGCGGCGCGGTCGGCGAGCCGCATGGCGCGCGACTTCGCGCTCGCCGCCTTCTCCAGCAGCCGCTCGATCTCGTCCAGCAGGGTGGCGCGGTCGGCCGCGGTCACCCGCATGGTGAGCGCGCCGGAATAATTCATGCTGCCGGCATAAACGGTGGCGCCGGCGCCGACCTTGCGGCGCGCGGTTTCGCCGGTGATCAGGCTGTCGTCGAGGTCGGACACGCCGCCGAGCACGCTGCCATCGGCGGGCACCCGCTCGCCCGGCTTGACCAGCAGACGGTCGCCCGCCCGCAAGCCCGCCGCCGGCACGCTGACCAGTTCATCACCGGTGAAACGGTGCGCGGTTTCCGCCTTCAGCGCCGCCAGATTGCCGGCGACCGCGCGTGTCTTGCGGCGCATGGCGTGATCGAGCGCGCGTCCGACCAACAGGAAGAACAGCAGCATGATGGCGGAATCGTAATAGGCGTCCTTGGCGTGGTTGGCGGTCTCGACCACCGACATGCCGAGCGCCAGGATCACGCCGAGCGAGATCGGCACATCCATGTTGACCGCGCCTCCGCGCAGCGCCTGCCAGGCGCTCGCGAAGAACGGCCGCCCTGCATAGGCCGCCGCCGGCAGCGCGATCAGCGCCGAAGCCCAATGGAAGAAATCGCGCGTCTCCGGCGTGATGTCGCTGGCATTGCCCGCCCACACCGACACCGACAGCAGCATGATGTTCATGGCGGCGAAGCCGGCAACTGCCAGCGAGCGCGTCAGGCGGCGCGTCTCGGCTGCGTCCTCCTCTTCGGCGCGCAGCGGGGCGAACGGATAGCCGTGATAGCCGGCCTCCTCCAAGGTCTGCAGGATCTGCGCCGGCGCGATGGCGCCGTCGGTCCAGTTCACGTGCAGACGCCGGTTGGTGAAATTGAGCCGCGCCTCAGTCACCCCCGGCAGGCGCTTCACCGCGCTCTCGATACGGCCGATGCAGGCGCCGCAGGCAATGCCTTCGACCGCGAGATCCATGCCGAGCGTGCCGTCGCCGGACGGTCGGGCAAAGAGGGAAAGATCGAGGGCTTCAGGCATCGGAGTCAAATCCAAATTCAGCTCAACGCCCGTTTCACCGCAGCGTCACGCGGCTGCGCGAGCGGAACACCCGCTCATCGCCGCGGTAAAGATCGATGATCAGTTCCCATTGCCCCGGTTGCGCCTGCGCCGCACCGTGAAAGACGCCGGCGGCGACCGGGCGCACCGCAATGACGTGATCGCGCCGGTCATCGGCCGGGTGCGCCAGCCGCGCGTCGGCGGTGAGGCCTGCGAGCGGCGCACCCGCCGCATCACGCGCGGTGACGTCGAGCTGCGCCGCGCCCGCGCTATCGCGCGTAAGCTTGCCGCTCACCTGCCAATGCAGCGCGTCCTGGCGCTGCGCCAGGCCGGCTTCGTGCTCGAATTGCAGTCCGGCCTTGTAGGAGCTGAGCGTCTCGACACCGCCGAAGGTCGAAATGGCGGCACGCACCAGCACGGCGTTGACCGCGAACACGACCACAAAAAATCCGACCAGCCAGAGCAGCACGGCGCGGCCAGTCAAGACGCGGGGCTTTTTTTGCGCAGGGGCTTGCATCGGTCGACTCCCTCAGGGTCCGAAGAAGTGGTCGCGGGCCTCGGCCTGTTCGCCGGTCGCCACATCGGTCAGGCGGAATACGATGGGGGTCGAGGCTGGAGGCGTATCGCCGTAGTCGGTCACCAGCACACGCACTTCACGCGTCGTGTCGGGTCCGACGTCGATCAAAAGTTGGCCATCCTCGCGCGGCGGCACGCCGACGAAATCGATCAGGCTCGCCGGCAGGCCGTTGAACGCGAGAATGAAATCGCGCTTGCGCAACTGCTTGTTGACGATGCGGATGGTATAGGCGTTGCGCACCGCGCCGTTCGACAGCCGCACCGACATCGGATTGCGGTCGTGAATGCTGCTGAGGCCCTCGCTCTCCCGCGTTGCCAGGGTGAAGATCATGATGCCGCCCGCAATGGCGATAATCGCCGCGTAGAGCGCCGTGCGCAGGCGCATGATCTTGACGAAGCCCGGCTTGCCCTCCATCCGGCGCTTGATGTTGATGTCGGTATCGTAGCCGATGAGCCCGGTGGACCGGCCGAGTTTTGTCATCATCGCGTCGCAGGCGTCGATGCACAGCCCGCACTGGATGCAGCCGAGATCGGCGCCGTTGCGGATGTCGACGCCGGTCGGACAGACGTGCACGCACTGCTTGCAGTTGGTGCAATCGCCGGCCGGTTCGCCGCGGGCGCGTAGTTCATTCGCCTTGCTTACCGCGCAGCGCGGTTCGCCGCGGTCGTAGCGGTAGGTGACGTTGAGAGCGTATTCGTCGGTCAGCGCCGCCTGGATGCGCGGCCACGGACACATATAGAGACAGACCTGCTCGCGCATGTGGCCGGCGAGCGTGTAGGTCGTGAACGTCAGAATACCGATGAACGCATAGGCGATGAACGGCGCTTGCAAGGTGGCGAGATGCTTCGCCAGCGTTGGCGCGTCGGCGAAATAGAGCACCCAGGCGCCGCCGGTCCACCACGCCACCATCAGCCAGAGGAAATGCTTGAGCGCCTTGCGCGCGTAGGTGTCGGCGGTCCATTTGCGGCCGTCGCGCTGCAGGTGATCGCGTCGGTCGCCTTCGGTGAGCCGCTCGATCGCCTGGAACAAGTCGGTCCACACCGTCTGCGGGCACAGATAGCCGCACCAGACCCGGCCGGCGACCGCGTTCATCAGGAACAGGACGATCGAGGCCAGGATCAGCAAGCCGGTGATGTAATAGACTTCCTGCGGCCAGATTTCGATGAAGAAGAAATAGAAGCGGCTGTTGGGCAGATCGATCAGCACCGCCTGGGCGGGCGCGTTCGGACCGCGGTCCCAGCGCACGAACGGCAGCAGATAGTAGACTCCCAAGGTGGCGAGCAACACGGCCCATTTGATGCGGCGGAACAGCCCGCGCACGCTCTGCGGATAAATCTTTCGGCGCGGCGCGTAGAGCGGGCCGTCATCCTTGGGCGGCGGCGCGGAACGGACTTCAGCCTGTGCTGCCAGGCGCATCAGCGCCGGCGTGCCCGCGGCCACCTGGTCGAGCGACAGAGTGCTGTCCACATGCACAATCACTTCTCTCCGCCGCCGAAGTTATAGACGTAGACCACCAGCGACTTGATGATCGGCTCGCTCAGACGGCCTTGCCAGGCCGGCATGGTGCCGCCGCGGCCGTTGACGATGCCCTGCACGATGGTTTCCTTGTCCGGCCCGTAGAGCCAGATCTGGTCGGTCAGGTTGGGCGCGCCGAGTTCGTGGTTGCCCTTGCCTTCTGGCCCGTGACAGAGCGCGCAATTGTCGGCGAACACCTTCTTGCCGATGGCGAGATCGGCGACGATCTCGACCGGCAGCCCGGACAGCGTGCGCACATAGTCGGCCACCGCGGAAATCTGATCGGCCTTGAGGATGCCGTCGCGGCCGAAGGCCGGCATGTTGCCCTGGTGGCCCTTGTCGTCGCCCGAACGCGCCCCGTGGCGGATGGTCTGCTCGATCTCGGTGATCTTGCCGCCCCACAGCCAGTCGTCGTCGTTGAGGTTGGGATAGCCCTTGCCACCGCCGCCGCCGGCGCCGTGGCAGGGCGCGCAATTGTCGGCGAACGCCACGCGCCCCTGGGCGCGGGCGAAATCGAGCAGTTGCGCGTCTTTGACGATGTCGGTTACCGCCGTGTTGGTCAGTTTTTCCATCATCGGACCGCGCAAGGCCTTGAGTTCGTCGAGGTCGCCGACCACGGCGCTGCGCGCGTGCCAGGCGGTGATGCCTTGCGTCGACGTGGTCAGCAGCGGCCAGGCCGGATAGACGACCCAATAGCCGACTGCCCAGATGATGCAGGCGTAGAACGTCCACAGCCACCAACGCGGCAGCGGCGTGTTGAGTTCGTGGATGCCGTCCCAATCGTGCCCGGTGGTCGCGGTACCGGTCAGCTGATCGATGTCTTTATGTTCGTCGGCCACCGGTCAGTCCTCCCGCAGCGGAATATGCGCGTCATGATCGAATTGCGCTTTATTCGAGGGCCACAATGCGTAAAGCAGCACAGTTGCGAAGATGACGGCGAAATAAATCAGGCCCCAGGTCTGGGCGAACTCGGAAACGGCTTTGTAGGTCGGATCCATCGTGCTCACCGGATGTTGGCCTTGTCGTCGTAAAGCTTGAAGTTGACCTGCGTGCCGAGCATCTGCAGATAGGCGATCAGCGCGTCGGCTTCGGTGACACGCCCCGGAACTCCGGCAAAATCGCGCGCCTGCGCATTCGGATAGCGCTTGGTAAGATCGGCCGCGTCTGGACTGTCGTTGGTGTCCTGCGTGACGACGTCTTGCTGGGCGTGCGCGATCATGTCGGCCGTATATGGCACGCCGACATCGGCCTGGGTCTTCAGGTTCTCGGCGATGTGGCTGTAGTCGAGGTCGGTCTGCTCGAGAAAGGCGTAGCCCGGCATGATCGAGCCTGGCACCACCGAACGCGGATTGCGCAGATGATCGCGGTGCCAATCGTCGGAATATTTACGCCCGACGCGCGCGAGATCGGGGCCCTGCCGCTCCGAACCCCACTGGAACGGATGGTCGTACATGCTCTCGGCGGCGAGCGAATAGTGGCCATAGCGCTCCACCTCGTCGCGCAGCGGACGGATCATCTGCGAATGGCAGAGATAGCAGCCCTCGCGCACATAGATGTCACGCCCGGCGAGTTCGAGCGGCGTATAGGGCCGGACGCCCTCGACCTTCTCGATCGTATTCTTCAGGTAGAACAGCGGTACGATCTCGACCAGTCCGCCGATGGCGATGACGATCAGGATGCCGATCACCAGGACGATCGAATTCTTCTCGAAGACCGCGTGTTTTTGCCAAAGCGACATTTTCTTCCCCGCCTTATTCCGCCGGCGCCAGCGCCAGGCTGGCGGATTCGGCGACGTCCGCCGAGGTCACGGTTTTCCAGAGGTTCCACGCCATGATCAGCGCGCCGGCGAGGAACAGCGCGCCGCCGAGCGCGCGGATGATGTAGAACGGATGCATCGCTTCCACCGTCTCGACGAAGGAATATTCGAGGAAGCCGAGCGAGGTGTAGGCGCGCCACATCAGGCCTTGCAGGATGCCTGCCACCCACATCGAAGTAATGTAGAGCACGATGCCGATGGTCGAGATCCAGAAGTGCCAGTTGACCAGCTTGAGCGAGTAGAGCCGCCGATTCCACAGCCACGGTACTAGGCAATAGAGCGCGCCGAAGGAGATGTAGGCGACCCAGCCGAGCGCGCCGGAATGCACGTGGCCAATGGTCCAGTTGGTGTAATGCGACAGCGAATTGACGATCTTCACCGACATCATCGGCCCTTCGAAGGTCGACATGCCGTAGAAGGCGACCGACACCACCATCATGCGCAGCACCGGATCGGTGCGCAGTTTGTCCCAGGCACCCGACAGCGTCATGATGCCGTTGATCATGCCGCCCCATGACGGCATCCACAGCATGATCGAGAAAGTCATGCCGAGCGTCTGGGCCCAGTCGGGCAGCGCGGTGTAGTGCAGATGATGCGGACCCGCCCAGATATAGAGAAAGATCAGCGCCCAAAAATGAATGATGGAGAGACGATAGCTATAGACTGGCCGATTGGCCCGCTTCGGGATGAAGTAGTACATGATGGCAAGGAAGCCGGCGGTGAGGAAGAAGCCGACCGCATTATGGCCGTACCACCACTGCACCATGGCATCCTGCACGCCCGACCAAACGGGATAGGACTTCGACGAGAACAGCGAGATCGGCACCTCTGCGTTGTTGCCGAGGACAAGCACCGCAATCGTCACGATGAAGGCGAGGTAGAACCAGTTGGCTACGTAGATGTGCGGCTCGACGCGGCGCGCCACCGTGACGAGGAAGACGAGGAAGTACGTCACCCACACACAGACTAGCCAGAGAATGGCGTACCATTCCGGTTCCGCGTACTCATGGCTACGCGTGATGCCGAGCAGATAGCCCGTGCCGGCGATGATGATGAAGAAATTGTAGCCGAGCACGACGAACCAGGGCGCCAAGTCGCCGGCGAGCCGCGCGCGCGAGGTGCGCTGCACAACATAGAATGACGTGGCGATCAACACATTGCCGCCGAAGGCGAAGATCACGGCGGACGTGTGCAGCGGACGCAAGCGCCCGAAGGTAGTCCACGGCAGATCGAGATTGAGCAGCGGCCAGGCGAGTTCGCACGCGATGTAGAGGCCGACGGCAAAGCCGGCAATGCCCCAGAACATGGAGGCGACGGTCGCGAACTTGACCGGGCCCATGTTGTAGTTCGGCTTGCCGTCGACAGTCAGCGGTGGCGGCGCGGCCGGGCGGTCGTAATAGCGGTTGATGACCGCAAACACCGCCGCGATGCTGCCGGCCGTGAACAGATAGGCGTGGAACGCGTATTCCGGGGTATAGGCCTTGGCCGCGACGACGATCGACAACAGCGCCAGCGCCGTAAAGGCCAAAGCCAGGCCTCCTTCGCCGAGAGTCATCGCTTTTTGCGGAGCAAGCGCGTTCGCCATTCTGCTATCCCATTGTTCCCATTGCCTGACCGGCCCGAAAAACGAAGGGCCGGAAATTGAGATATTGGCCGAGCGGGCGGTATTCTCTTTGACGCAAGTCAATCGCACGCGTTTCTCGCGCGGTCGCCTAAGGGATTTCCCTGATTGCGCGGGAAATACTCAATGCATGCCCGACCTTTGCGCAGCCATGCGGGCTGCCCTCAGCCGCCCAGGGCGAATTGGCCTTCGATGGCGGGGAGCGTGGCCGTCGGGGTCGCCGCCGCCGGCGCCTGCGGGCTATCGCCGCGGTAGAAAACTCCGAGGCCGAAGCCGTCGTCGTCCAGTACCGCGGCGGTCGCGGCCGCGGGATTTTTCTCAACCGGCAATGCCGACGGCCGCACCATTTTCTTCCAAGCCGCCTGTTCGGGCCGGAAAGTGATGCAGGAACTGAGCACCTCGACAAAGGCAAAGCCGGGCCAGCGGATACCTTCGACGATCAATTCGGCGAGGCCGTCCGGATCGCCTGCAAATCCGCGCGCCACGAAATTCGCGCCGGCCGCGATGGCGAGTTGCAACGGATTGAACGGCCGCAGCCCGATCCCGCCGGGCGCGATCCGGCTGTCCCAATCCGATTCGGTGGTCGGCGACGGCTGGCCCTTGGTCATGCCATAGACCCGGTTGTCCATCACCAGATAGAGCATGTCGACATTACGCCGGCAGGCATGGATGAAATGATTGCCGCCGATCGAAAAGCCGTCGCCATCGCCGCCGACGGCAATCACTTCGAGATCGGGACGCGTCAGCTTGAGGCCGGTAGCCACCGCCAGCGCGCGGCCGTGTACGCCGTGGAATCCGTAGCAGCTGGTATAAGCCGGCAGCCGCGACGAGCAGCCGATACCCGACACCAGCACGACCTCGTGCGGCGGACGGCCGTACCGCGCCAGGCCGCGCTCGAGCGCGGCGATCACGCCGTAGTCGCCGCAGCCGGGACACCAGATCGGATGCGCACCGGAGGAAAAATCCTTGGCCGTCAGCACGCAGTTGGCCTCGGCAATGGTTGTCATGTCATTCATGATTGCAAGATCCATCACATGACATAGGAGGCGACCTCGGACGGCCGGAACGGCAACGGCCCCGGCCGCGCCACGCTTTCGGCGCTCGGCGGGATCGCCTTCTGCCCGACCAGATGACGATAGAGCTGGGCGCCGTGGTTCTGCTCGATCACGATGATGCGGCGCGCGCCGTGGATGGCGCGCGCGATCGCCTGCATCGGCAGCGGCGATAGAACGCGCAGCGCGACCACGCGAACGCGTTGACCGGCCGCGGCGAGGCGCCGCGCCGCCACCCGCGCCGGCCCGACGCTGGAGCCGAACACCAGCAGGACGACGTCGCCCTCGCCCCAGGTCTCGCCCCATAACTCGCCGGGGTCGAAACGCTGCAGCTTGCGGGCGCGTTTGTTGATCTGGGCGGCGTGCATGCCGGCGCCGCTCGCCGGCAGGCCCACCTCATTATGGGTGAGACCTTCCGCCACCCATTGGTGGCCGGGCGTGCCCGGCAACGGCATCGCGGTAATCGGGTCGCTATCGACCGCATAGCGCTTGAACAGAGGCGTGCCGGGCGGCGCGCCATTGGTGCGGCGCTTGAGCGGCTTCGGCCGCGACCCGTTCGGATCGATGACGGCTTGCGCCTGTCCAAGCGCCTGGTCGGACAGCACGATGACCGGCGTCTGCAAAGATTCCGCGACATAGACGGCGTATTCGGCCGTGTTCATGCAATCGGCCACCGAGGTCGGCGCCAGCACCACGCGCGGCGCATCGCCGTGTCCGCCGTAGATCGCGATATTGACGTCGCTCTGTTCCGTTTTCGAGGCGATGCCGGTGGACGGACCGGCGCGCATCACGTCGACGATTACTGCCGGGATTTCTGCCGCCACCGCCAGCCCAATCGTCTCGCCCATCAGCGACATGCCGGGCCCGGAAGTGACAGCCATCGCCGGCGTGCCACCGTAAGAAGCGCCGAGTGTCATGTTGATGGCGGCGAGTTCGTCTTCGGCCTGCACCAGGCGGCCTCCCAATTTACGGATTTCCGGCGCCAGCCACTCGACCAGATCGGTCGCCGGCGTGATCGGATAGCAGCCGACGAAGCGCACGCCGCCGCGTAGCGTGCCAAGCGCGAGCGCCTGGTTGCCGCTGATCAGCCAGCGCGAAGCCTGCCGCGGCGGATCGACGCGCAGATTGAGCGTCAGGCCTGCCGCCGCCTCGATGCCGGCTGCTGCGCTCGCGCTGTTTGCCGCGGCTGCCTCCGCGGCCTTGCCGCCGAGCACGTCTTCGATCGCCGCCTGCAGATGTCGCGCATCGACGCCGATCAGCGCTGAGACGACGCCGGCGGCAAACATGTTCACGTGTCGCCCGCTCAGCCCGTGTTCGAGCCGCGTCGCGTGCGGATCCCTCATCGCCAGCGCGACCACGCGCGCCTTCGACTTGGCGACGCCGGCCGGCACCGGCCCCGCCTGCGGGTCGGCGAGGATCACCGAAGCGCCGTCGAGCGGGATTTCGGCGCCAAACTGCTCGACCTTTTCCCAGTCGAGCGCCACGAACAGATCGAAACGATTGGGTTGGGCTTCGATCTGCTCGGTCGAGATCTGCAGCAGCGCCGCCGCCTCGCCGCCGCGCACCTGCGGCCCGAACAATTGCGTCATCAGGCCGTAGTAACCGGCTTGCGCAGCGGCGCGCAGCAGAACGGTGCCGGCCGTCATCGCGCCGGCACCCCCGCTTCCGGCGAACACGATCGCTATCGATGTGCGCGCCATGACTTTACTCCGTTCAGGTGTAGCCGAGCCAATGCCAGTAGGTCGCGCCGAGCAGTATCACCAGCGCGAACGCGATGATCGTCAGCACGAAGCCGGTGCGCACGAAGTCGCGTGCGCTGAACGTCTCCGTGCCGTAGGCGACCATGTTCTGCGGCGCGTTTACCACCAGGATGAAGCCGAAGCTGACCACGAATTGCAGCAACATTGTCATGCCGATGATATTGATACCGGGGGTCGCCACGCCTTTGAGTACCGCGATCACGATTGGGATCATGGCCGACGCGAGCGCGGTGGCGCTGGCGAAACCGAGATGGATCACGACCAGGAACAGGCTCATCACCGCAAGGATGAAGAGCACGGTTGCGTTCTTTAGGCCGAACTCGGCGACCACGATGTTGGCGAGCCAGGTTGCCGCGTTGGTTTGCAGCAGCGCGGTGCCGAGGCTGATGCCGACGCCGAACAGAACGACGGTGCCCCACGGAATGCGCGCCTGCGCGTCCTTCCAGGTGAGAATGCCGAAGCCCGGCATAAACATCAGCCCGACCGCAGTGATGGTGGTCGTGCTGGTATCGAATTTATGCAGGATGCCCTCGGTCGCCCAGAAAGCGATCAAGGTGATCGACAGCAAGAGCAACTTCCATTCCGACGCTTTGGTCGGCCCGAGGTCGGCCAGCGACTTGCGGATGCCCTCGCGGCCGCCGGGGACTTCCGCCACTTCCGGCGGCATCATCCTGGTCATCACAAAATAGAGCGCAATCGACATCAGGACGCCGAACGGGGCGGCGGCGATCAGCCAATCGAGCCAGGTGATGGTTTGGTTGAAAGTCTTTTCGATGAAGCCGACGGCCACCATGTTTTGCGCCGCCGCGGTCTTGATGCCGACGTTCCAGATGCTGGCGGTCTGCACCGTGGTGATCATCAGCATACTGGCGAACACGCCGCGCTTGTTGACGCCGTAGGCGGCGATGATGCCGAGCGTGATCGGTACCAGGCAGGCGACACGCGCGGTGGTCGACGGCACCATGAAGGCAATGACGAAGCCGACCAGGATCGTGCCTATCACCACATGCCGGGTTTCGGTGCCGACGCGCGAGAGGATGGTGAGCGCGATGCGCTTGTCGAGGCCGGTCGCGGTCATGGCGGCGGCGAGGAACAGGGCCGCCGCGACCAGCACCAGCGCGGCGTTGGCGAAGCCGCTGAAGGCAAGGCCGAGCGCGGCGCTGGTGCCCATCAGCACCTTCGGATTGGCGACGTTCGGCGCGAGCCCAAGCAGGAGCGCCATCAGCGCGGCGATCACGATCGCCGAGACGGCGTAGTCGATCGCCTCCGTCATCCAGATGATGACGGCGAAGGCGAGGATCGCCAGCATGCGATGGCCGGCGACCGGCAGGCCGGCCGGCGTCGGTAACAAGAGCACGACGACGAGCGCGGCGATCGCGGCAAACAAGCCCCAATTTGAGCTAAGCCAGTTGGATTCTTTGACGCTCGGCTGTGCGGCCGCATGAACGGTTGATTGTGTGAGGGTAGACATCGATTCCTCCTCGAGGAAAATCCGTCGTTGCAAAGCATGCACGAAGCGCAACAATGCGCGTTGCGACAAATCAAAAAAGGCGAGATTTTGTGGGACTTTCCACGCCGCTATGGGCGGTAGCCGGCCGTACGCTCTGGCGAAAAAAGTCGGCAGATGAGGTGCGCCCCCGCGCCACGATGGCCGTGGGGACACACCTTTTCGAGACGTCCCTAGAGCTAAGCGGCGGTCTTGACGTCGATCTTTTTAACTTGCGCCGGCGCCGGCTTTGGCACGGTCACCTTGAGCACGCCTTTGTCGATGCTGGCCTTGATGGCGTTGGCATCGACTCCGTCCGGCAGTTCAAGCGAGCGCATGAACGAACCATAGCTGCGCTCGACCAGCCGGAAGGTCTTGTCCTTCTCTTCCTTTTCGGCCTTCTTCTCGCCGTGGATGGTGAGGACGTTGTCGGCGAAGTTGACCTGCACGTCCTTTTCCTCGAGGCCGGGCAGTTCAGCGGTGATTTCGATCTGCTTGTCGGTTTCCGTCACATCCACGCTTGGCAGCATCTCGCCGGTACGACCGCCGGAAAACGCGGGGAGCCCCCGCGTGAAGTCGTCGAACAGCCGGTCGATCTCCCGTTGCAGCGACATGAACGGATTGTCGCTGCGCGCGACGTTACGATCGCGGCCGACTGGCATCAAAGATCTGAGATTCATGACAAGCCTCCGCATTGTGCGGCGCCATCTTCTTCTTTTGGTGGCGTCAAATAAACGATACACAGATGCCCAGACAATGCCTTGCGTCAGATCAAAAGGGACAAAATAAAGCCGCGCCCCGCGCAAGCGGGACGCGGCCAATAAGCTTGTGCGGCTAATGCGTTACTGCGGTATCCGACGGCTCAATCGTGAGGCCGGAGGTCGGCTCAATCCAGACCAAATGATCCTTCACCGCCTTGACGCCGGCAGTGTTTTCGGCGGCCACTTTCAGCGCCTCGCGCTGGCGTTCGTCGATGATCACGCCCCACAGCTCGACCACGCCATCGTGCACCACAATGTTGACGCTGGCGGCCGGCGCCCATTGCTCTTTTTGCATCTCCGCCAGCAAATGCTCCCGAATGGAGGCATCGTCGGTGGCGGCGGGCTGCGCCACGCGCGCCAAACTGACCATGGCGTGCATGAGATTGGACCGCGTCACGATCCCGACCACTTGGCCACCGCAGAGCACGGGCACGCGTTTGATGCGGCGGCGCTCCATCAGATCCACGATATCCTCGATCGGCGTGACTTCATCGACGGACTGCACCTCTTTGGTCATCACTTCGGAGACTTTGCAGCCGTGCGAATGGCTGTATTCTGCGGCCATCCGGCCCGGGCCCATCAGGAATTCGAGCCAGCGCGAGCGGTGCCGCTCGGTCTTGGTCTCGCGGCGGCGCAGGAAATCGCCTTCCGACAGCACGCCGACCAGATTTCCGTCTTTGTCGATCACCGGCAGGCCGCTGATGTGATGCTGGAGCATCAGCCGCGCCGCCTGCAATACCGTCGCATCCGGACCGATCGAGATCACGTTGCGGGTCATCACATGTTCGGCGTTCATGGCAATCTCCCTCTTCGAATTAGGAATTATGCCAGCACAAAAGCCGCGCAATGAAGTTGATTCAGGTCAACAGGACGACGGGTTTAATGCTTCCACTCCGGCGGCGGCACCGGGCTCCACGGGCGCTTGAGCCGCAGATCGTCGGCAATCGCGTTGGCCGCGATATAGCCGGGCGCACCGTTGACGCCGCCGCCGTTGCCCGACGACGAGCCGCAGAGATAGAGCCCTTCCACCGGGGTGCGCGAGCCAGCCAGCAGCGGGTGCGGCCGGTTGATGCCGAGCTGATTGGGCACGTAGGCGCCCATGCGCACGGCGCCCTGCCGCATGTTGACGTTGAGCTTCTCGATATCGAGAGGCGTGAACAGGTAGCTGCCGAGCAGGTTGTCGCCTTCCAGATTCGAGGCGTAGACGCGCCAATAGTCGAGCACCTGCTGGGTGTAACCGGCGCGATTTTTCTCCCATTCCTGCGGGCTGCCGTCGACCGAATAGGGCGCGAACGGCCACCAGAAGGCGACGTGGCGGCCGGCCGGTGCGTAGCTTGGATCGAACACGCTGTTGCAGGCACCGTTCCCCATCAGCACCTTGGGGAATTTCTTAGCCGCACAGTCCTCGAAACAGCTCGCCACCTCGTCGATGTGGTCCATGCCGAAGAAGATGTTGTAGGCGCGCGCGATGTCGGCATCGAAGGCTTCAGCGCGGTAGCGCGGCGGATTTTTCAGCGCCAGATGCAGCGTGACCAGGCTGTGATTGCCCCAGTGCCAGGCCTTCGCTTTCTCGCGCACCGGCTCGGGAAACAGCGTCTCGCCGGTCATCTGCAGCGTGGCCGGAAAGTCGATGGCGCTGGCGACGAACTTGGCGCCGCCGATGAAGCGGCCGTCGGCAAGCTTGACCCCGGTGGCACGCCCGCCTTTGGTCTCGATCTCCTTCACCTCGGCCCCTGCGATCACTTCGCCGCCGCCTGCTTCGACCACCCGCGCCAACGCCAGCGGCAGCGAGACCGCGCCGCCGACCGGCAGCGTGAAACTCGCGATGTTGGCGAAGATCGCCGGGAACACGATGCCCGCGCCGGGCACGTTCTCGGTGGTGATGACGTGCATATATGAGGTGAATAGCGTGCGGATGCGCTCGTCGACGAAATGCTTGCGCACCACGCTGAACAGATCGTGCTGCGCATGCGACAGCAGTTCCTTGGCCTGCGGGCCGCTCAGCCGGTCGACGAGCTGCTCGCGTGGTAGCGGCGCGTTGTAGAGCAGCGAGACCAAGAGCGGCCGCATCTCCTCGCAGTAGGTGTGCCAGAGCGCGTGGAAGGTCTCGGCGTCCTGCTTGGAAAAGCGCGCCAGCGAGGCGCAGGTCTTGTCGATATCCTTGTAGATCACGATGCCGGTGCCGTCGCGGAACACCGCGGCCTGCTGCACCGGCGGCTCTATGTATGAAAAGCCGTAGCGATGCAGTTGGAGGTCTTCGAGCAAGGGGCTGAGCCCCAGCCCCATGTAGAAATTGGCGTGCAGGTTGAGCTTGTAGCCGGGAAGAATGCGCTCTTCGGTGCTCGAGCCGCCGCCGATGCGGCTGTTGCGTTCGAGCACCGCGATTTTCATGCCCGCGCGCGCGAGATAGGCAGCGAGCGTCAATCCGTTGTGGCCGGCACCGATGACAATTCCGTCGAAATTCGTCATGCCGCCCCCCGATCCGGACGCCCGATCGCGCTTCTGCGCGCGGGGAACCCTACAATGGCACCGCCGAGGCAACAACGCACTTATGGCGAGCGTTGCGGCGCGCACAAAAAAATGCCCCGGCAAAAGATGCCGGGGCAGTGTAGCCGAACATTATCAGGGAGAACGACGTTCGGCAGTCCAAACGCAGGAGGAACTAAGCGTTTAGTCGGTTGAGCGCCGCGCGGTTGCGCAACACGATGCGGCGGGAACTCGGCACCGCGATCGCTGCGGTATTTTCAAGCTGGGTCAACGTGCGTGAAACTGTCTCGATGGTGAGGCCGAGGTAGTCGGCGATGTCCTGACGCGACATCGGCAGATCGATCTCGTTGCCGACCGGGACGCGCGCCGCCATTTCCAGCAAGAAACCGGCCACTCGCTCCTGCGCGGTCTTGATCAGCAGCAGGATATGCGCTTGCACGCGCTGCAATTCGCCGGCCGTCATGGTCCAGAGCTTGCGGGCGGTTTCGTTGTCGCGCGCCGCCAGGTTGACTAGGGTGCTGCGCTTGATGACCAAAACCTTCGAGGCGACGATCGCTTCGGCGGAGAAGGTATGCTCGTCGCCGATCTCGAGGCCGAACACGTCGCCGGGCAGATAGAAGGCGCCGATCTGGCGGCGGCCGTCGTTGAGCACCTTATACGTGCGGACGCTGCCGCTCACCACTTTGTAGAGATACTCCGCTGGCTCGTTTTCGCCGTAGATCTCGGCGTTGCGCGCGAATGGCATCGCCGCGCCCACCAGTTCGATCGGGGTACCGAGGGAGTGGCTGTTCATCTCAGGGATCGGGAAGGCAACGTGGTGTGCCGACTGGCGCGAAGAGGTGCGGTGGATCATCGTCTGGGTGAGCATGGCGCGGGTCCTCGGTGAAGGTATTTGTGGATACCTCTGGAGTCGCCGGGCCGAAATTCAGATAATCTCCATAGGGGCTTTACCGGAGGCGAGCGGGGGCGACGCCGCGGCCGGGTCCTTGCCGGGTTAGCTTTAATAAATGTCTGAAATCATTGCTAAATCTGAAATTGCGCCGGCTGCGAAGCGGGGCCGGATATTGCGCTATGGAATCGCCCCGACCACCGTCGCGCTGGCTTTGGCGGCGCGCAGCCTGCTGGCTCCGTATTTTCCGAACGAAGCGATCTTTCTTTACTTCATGCCGCCGGTGCTCATTTCCGCCGGTATCGGCGGGCTGGGGCCGGCCTCGCTGGCAACAATTCTCAGCATCGCGGCAATATTCCTCGGGCTCGGCGCGCCGTTCGCAATGTCGAAATTCGGCTTGGTCAACGACGCGGCGTTCGTCGTCACATCCATCGGCGTTGCGTGGGGCGGTGAACTTCTTCACCGCAGCCGCCGTCGCGCGCAGGTCATGACGCGCGACGCGCTGGCGCGCGAGGCGCATCTGCAATCGATTCTCGACACCGTGCCGGAAGCCATGATCGTCATCGACGAGCACGGCATGATGCAATCGTTCAGCAGCGCCGCCGAGCGCCTGTTCGGCTGTACCTCCGCCGAGGCAATCGGACAGAACGTCAAAACGCTGATGCCCGCACCCTATCGCGAGAACCATGACAGTTATCTGGGGCGCTACATGACCACAGGCGAGCGCCGCATCATCGGCATAGGTCGCGTGGTGGTCGGCCAACGCAAGGATGGCTCGACCTTCCCGATGGAATTGGCGGTCGGCGAAATGAAATCGGGCAACCAGCGATACTTCACCGGTTTTATCCGCGACTTGACCGAGCGACAGGACACCGAAGCGCGCTTGCAGGAATTGCAGTCCGAGCTCGTCCACATTTCCCGGTTGACGGCGATGGGCGAAATGGCATCGACCTTGGCGCACGAGCTCAACCAGCCGCTATCGGCGATCACCAATTACCTGAAAGGTTCGCGGCGGCTGCTGGACGGCGCCACCGAGAAGAAATTCGTCGCCATGCGCGATGCATTGGACAAGGCGGCCGACCAGGCCATGCGCGCTGGGCAAATCATCCGGCGGCTGCGCGATTTCGTCGCGCGCGGCGAAAGTGAACGGCGCGTGGAAAGCATCACCAAGCTGGTCGAGGAAGCCAGCGCCTTGGCGCTGGTCGGCGTGAAAGACCTCGGCATCCGTGTGCAATTCCAGTTCAAACCGGAAATCGATCTGGTGCTCGCCGACCGCGTGCAGGTGCAGCAAGTCCTGCTCAACCTGATCCGCAACGCGGTGGACGCGATGGAATCCTCGCCGACGCGCGACCTCATCATCGGCATTGCGCCGGTGGACGGCGGCCAGGTCAAAATCAGCGTGACCGACAGCGGTTCGGGGATCTCACCCGACATCGCCGAGCAATTGTTCCAGCCCTTCATCACGACCAAGCGCCAAGGCATGGGCGTCGGCCTATCGATTTCGCGCACCATCGTGGAGGCGCATAATGGACGGATCTGGGTGGAGCCCAATCCGGCCGGCGGAACCACATTCCATTTCACGCTCGCAGTCGTAAATGAAGGGGATGTCGATGACGCAGCCTGAGCCGGCCATCTACGTGATCGACGACGACGACGCCGTCCGGCAGTCGCTCGAATTCCTGCTGAAAACCGCGGGTTATACGGTGACCGGATTCGAGTCGGCCAAGGCCTTTCTTGAAGTCCTGCCCGAGTTGCGCTCCGGCTGCATCCTCACCGATGTGCGCATGCCCGAGATCACCGGCATCGATCTGCTGCGCCGCGTCAAGGAACTCGGCGTCGATATTCCGGTGATCGTGATCACCGGCCACGGCGATATTTCGCTCGCGGTCGACGCCATGAAGCTCGGCGCCGTCGATTTCCTGGAAAAGCCGTTCGATGAGGACCAGTTGCTCGCCGCGCTCAAGTCCGCCCTCAATCAGGATGCCGACCAGGCCGAACGCAAGGCCGAGCTTTCGCAAATCCACGATAAGCTGGCGGTGTTGTCGAACCGCGAACGCCAGGTGCTCGACGGCCTGGTGGCCGGCAATGCCAACAAGACCATCGCCTTTGATCTCGGCATCAGCCCGCGCACGGTCGAGATCTATCGCGCCAACCTGATGACCAAGATGGGGGCTAACAGCCTGTCCGATCTGGTGCGCATGGCGATGATGGCGGGCATCCTGAAAAATTCCGGCAAACGCGGCGGCTGAACGGCGCCTCGCCAATCTAAAAAACACAAACTTTGTCAGGGAGAACGCATGGCGTCGGAATATCGCTTGGTGAGTTATGCGGACGGCGGCGCGCCGAAAGCCGGCGTGTTGGTCGGCGAACGCGTTGTGCCGGCGGCAACGCTGCTCAAGGGCGCCGCCGGCGTCGATTGCTCATCGGTGCTCGGATTGTTGCGCGCGTGGGACAAGGCGCATCCCCTCCTCGCCGCCGCGGCACAAAAAGTGCAGCCGGCCGAGGGACTTGCATTGGCGCAGGTCAAGCTGCTGGCGCCGATTCTGTATCCGGGGGCGCTCTATTGCGCCGGCGCGAATTACTGGGACCATCTGGAAGAAATGGCCGAGATCGCCAAGCGCGTCACCGGCAAGGCGCCGGTGATGGTGAAAGGCAAAGACCCCTATTTCTTTATGAAGACCACGGCCAGTTCCATCATCGGCACCGATACGCCGGCACGGCTGCCGCCGTTTTCGAAACAGGTCGACTGGGAGGCCGAACTCGGTGTCGTGATCGGCAAGGAAGCCCGCAACGTCTCCGAGGAGAAAGCGTTCGGCGTGGTCGCCGGCTACACGATCGTCAACGACCTTTCCGCGCGCGACCTGATGAAACGCGAAGGCACGCCGTTTGGCATGGACTGGGTCGGGCAAAAATGTTTCGAGGACGCCGCACCGATGGGCCCATGGTTCACGCCGGCAGCCTATATTCCCGATCCTAACAACATGCCGATCAAGCTCTGGGTCAACGGCGTGCTCAAGCAGAACTCCAACACCAGCCGCCTGGTGCACGGCATTGCCGAGCAGATCACCTATCTGAGCCGCCATTTCACGCTGTTCCGGGGCGACGTGATCGCCACCGGCACGCCGGCCGGAGTCGGCATGCCGCGCGGCGAATTCCTCAAAGCCGGCGACGAGGTGCGCATCGAAATCGGCGGCTGCGGCGAGCTCGTCAACACGATGGTCGCCGGCTAGGCCGGCGAAATCGTTGGATCACCTACCAATTCACAAGATTGCCCGGGCTTTCGGCGCCCATAGCGGGTGACAATCCGTTGGCTTTGCTTTAGAAATCGGCGGGCAAAGGCTCGCAAGAAGCCGACATCGCCAATGGGAGGACAATCATGTCGTTGCGGAAACTGGCCGGCGCGCTCGCCCTGGCCGCTGCCGTCATAATGGGCGCTGGCTCCGCCCGCGCTGCCGACGTCATCACGCTCAAGCTGTCGCACTTCGTGCCGCCGGTGCACGCGTTCCACAAATGGGTGGTCAAGTGGACAGAGAAGATTGAGAAGGAGTCCGGCGGACGGCTCAAATTCGAAATCTATCCGAACGGCCAACTGGTCGGCCCGCCGAACCGGCAGTTCGACGCGGCGCGCAACGGCATCACCGACATCGCCTTCTGCCTGCACGGCGTGACGCCCGGCCGCTATCCGATGACCGAACTCGCCAACCTGCCCTTCGCCTGGCCGTCCGACGGAGCGAACCTGCCAGAAATGGCCAAGCGCATGACCGAGCTCGCGCCGAAATATCTCGCCGCCGAGCACCAGGGCCTGCACATTCTGTTCATGGTGATGGCCAATCCGATCGTCATCTATTCGCGCGTGCCGATCAACACGCTCGCCGATTTCAAGGGCAAGAAGATCCGCTTCGCCGGCATCACCAACAAGGAACTGCTCGACGCCATGGGCGCGGTGCCGATGCTGATCCCGCCGCAGGAATCGCAGGACGCGCTCGCCAAGGGTATCGCCGACGGCGCCGGCTTCCCGCATGAGGCGGGCTTCGCCTATCAGCTTGCGTCGGTCGCGCCCTACGCGATCGAGCCGCCGCTTGCCTCCGCCACTTTCGCGCTGGTGATGAACCCCGCGAAATACAATTCGTTGCCGCCGGACCTGCGCGCCATCCTCGACAAGGAATCGGGCGTTGCCGGCGCCATGAGCTTCGCCAAGGATTGGCTGGACTTCGAAGCCTTTGCGCGCAACTTCGAAATCACCAAGAAGGGCCTGAAGATCATCACGCTGCCGCCGGCCGACGTCGCCAAGATGAAGGAATTGGCGAAGCCGATCGTCGAAAAGTCGATCGCCGCGCTGGAGAAGCAAGGCAAACCAGCGCGCGAATTCTTCGCGGCCTATACGAAGTAACCGCCTGACACGTTCCGCGCATGCCCTCCCCGCACGGGGGAGGGCTTGAGCACAATTCCAACTCGTTCCCTCCCATGAACCGCAGCACCGCCTACACCCTGCTCGACCGATTGCGCGTCGTGCAGCTGCGCCTCGCCTCGATCGCGCTCATCTTGATGATGAGCGTGACCCTGCTCGACGTGTTCATGCGCTATGCCTTCAACAACCCGATCCGCGGCGCCTACGAGATGGTCGAGGCGATGATGCTGGTCTTCGTGTTCAACGGCATGTCGACCGCCTTCCTGCAGCGGCGCAACATCGTCATCGATCTCATCAATTCCTTCGCGCCGCGTTTTGTCGTCGCCGCGCTGATCCGTCTCGCCGACGTGCTCACCGTCGCGACCGTTGCGATGTTCGCCTACGCCATGCTCAAGCCGGCGCTGCAGTCCTACAGCTATGGCGAGGTCAAGTTGGAGCTGCAGGTGCCGATCTGGTGGTTCTGGGCCGTCGCGCTGATCGGCATCGCCGGCGCGATTCTGTGCGCGATCGGCGCGCTGATCGCCCCGCCGCCCAAGTCCCGTCACGACAAAGAGCCCGCGTGATGGCTCCCTCGACGATCGGCGCCATCGGCGTCCTCGCCCTCTTCACGATGCTGTTCTTGCGCGTGCCTGTGTGGATCGCGCTGACGCTGGTCGGGTTCATCGGCAATTCGATCATGTCCGGGGTGACGCCGACCTTCGCGCTCGCCGGTACGGTGCCGTTCGACGTCGGCTCGGCCTACACGCTGTCGGTGCTGCCGCTGTTCATCCTAATGGGCGAGGTCGCGTCGGTGACAGGCCTGTCGTCCGACCTGTTCAAGGCCGCGCGCGTGATCCTCGCCGGCGCGCGCGGCGGCCTTGCCGTCGGCGCCATCGCCGCATCGGCCTGCTTCGGCGCGGTGTGCGGCTCCTCGGTGGCGACGGCGGCGACCATGACGCGCATCGCGCTGCCGGAAATGCGCGCCGCCGGCTATCACCCGAGCCTGGCCGCCGGCGCGCTCGCCGCCGGTGGCAGCATCGGCATCCTCGTTCCGCCCTCGATCATTCTGGTCATCTATGCGGCCATCGCCGAGCAATCGGTGCCGCGGCTGTTCGCCGCCTGCTTGATCCCTGGCCTGCTGTTGACCGCGCTCTACGTGACGGTCGCCGTACTCTTCGCTCATTTCCGCAAGGACTATGCGCCGAACACGGAAGGCGTGCCCCTGCGCGAGCGCATCGCCGCCATGAAGGGCCCGTGGCAATTCCTCGCGGTGTTTCTGGTGACCATCGGCGGCATCTATGCCGGCATCTTCAGCCCGACCGAAGCCGGCTCGATCGGCGCGTTCAGCGCGATCGTGCTCGGCGTCGCCGCCCGCCGTCTCACGCTATCGGGCCTGCTCCAGTCGATTGAAAACACCGTCGCAGTTTGCGGCATGTTGTTCGTCATCGTGTTCGGCGCCAATCTGTTCTCGTTCTTCATGGTGCAGACGCAGCTTCCGGTCCTGCTGGCGAACGGCGCCCAGGAACTGCACTTGTCGGGGCTGATGGTGATGGTCCTCATCATCATCGCCTACATCGTCTTCGGCTGCTTTCTGGAAGCGATCGGGATGCTGCTGATCACCATCCCGGTGTTTCTGCCGCTGGTGAAGCAGTTCGGCTACGACCCGGTCTGGTTCGGCATCGTCTTCGTGATCGTCGTCGAGGTCGGCTTGATCCACCCACCGATGGGCCTCAACCTGTTTGTCATCCAGGCGCACGCGCCCGACATCAAGCTCACCAGCATCTACCGCGGCATCGTGCCGTTTTTGTTCGCGCCGCTGGTGCTGATCGTGCTGATGTTCGTCTTTCCGCAGCTCGCGCTCTGGCTGCCACGCGTGCTGTACGGCGCGGGGTGAGACCTTACGCTGTCACCCCGAGGTGTGCGCCTCTAAGGGCGACGGCCCGGGCCGTTCATCCTTCGAGGCTTCGCTTCGCGTGGCCACCTCAGGATGACGGGAAAAACTACTTCATCATCTCTTCCGGCGGCCCGGGGCCCCAGAGGTTCGAGGCGGAGGGATCCTTCGCCCACACCTTCGGCTTCGGCGGATTGTCGCGGTGCCAGGGGCGCGGCTCGAAATAGCCGAGCTCCTCGTCCTTCATCAAATCGAGTTCGCAGAACAATTCGGTGATCAAGCCGTTCGGGCTGCGGTGATAGGCAAAGAGATTGTGGCCAATGCCGTGGCGGCCGGGTCCCCACAATGTCTTGTAGCCGTTGAGCGAGAGAAAATCGCACGCCTCCTGCAGTTGGCCCCAGTTACGCACTTCGAAGGCGGTGTGGAAGTGCCGGTTGGAGCCGGTGCCCATCAGATTGATGGTGTGGTGATCGGGCCCGCAGCGCAGGAACACGAAGAAATCCGCCATCCAGTCGGATTCGCGAAAGCCGAGCACGTCGACATAAAACTGCGCGACCTTCTTCACATCCTCGCAATGGAACGCTACATGGCCGAGCTTATGCGGCACCACGCCCTTGGTCGGGAATTTCTGGTGTTGGAAGTCCGGACGCTTGAATACTTCGATGGTCGTGCCTTTCGGATCCTCGAAAACGAGCATGTCGGTGATCGACGGTTCGGGATCCTTTTTGCGCGACGTTTTCACGCCGTGTTTCTGCGTCTGCTTTTCGAATTCGTCGAGATCCTCCTGCGGCCCGATCTGGAACCCGACCCGCGTGCACTTGGCCTGATCGCCTTTGCGCAGCACGACCGAATGATGGTCGACGGTGTTGGCGAGATAGACCGCGTCCTTTTCCTTGGCGATGAGATTGAGACCGAGGATGTCTGTGTAATACGCGGCCTGCTTGTCGAGGTCGGGCATCTCGTAACTGGCATGGGCGATCTTGCGGACACGGATCATATTGTTCTCCCTCACTTGGATTTCGTCGCGGTTTTCTTTTTGGCCGTGCCGGCGGCCTTCTTGGCTTTCGTGCGCTTCATGCCGCCGATGACGTCGACCAGGACGGCGTGATCGTATTCGCCGAAGCCTTCGTCGATGACGTGCTGGTGCACTTCGATGGCGCGGTCGAACAACGGCGTCGCCACCCCGACCCGGTCGGCGAAATCGCCGATCAGCTCGAAATAATGCGAGAGACCGTAGGTGTGGCCCTGCGCCGGCAGGAAGCGGCGTTGCGCCATCCACGGCGCGCGAATGCCAAATTGCATCGAGCCACCGCTGCCGTTCGCCACCGCCTTGATCAACAGATCGAGGTCGACACCGGTCTTCTTCGCAAGCGCCATCGCTTCGCCGGTGGCGGCAAGATTGATCGTCACCAGCAGGTTGTTGATCAGCTTGACCTTGCTGGCGGCGCCGAACGCGCCGAAATAATGGCAGATATCGGAAAAGCCGCGCACCACCTGCTCGGCTTTCCTGGCGGCCTCGGCGTCACCGGCGAGATAGACCACCGCCTTGCGCGCGCGCCATGCCAGGCGTGCCGCCGACTTCGCCATCGAGGAAGACCGCGCCCTTGGCCGCGAGCGGCGCGATCTGGCGTTCCTTGTCGGGCACCAGATGCGAACCGAACTCGACCACGATCTGCCCGGGCCGCGCGGTATGCACCAGGCCGTACTTGCCCTGCACGACTTCATCGAGCGCTTCCGCCGACGGCAGGCAAGTGAGCACCATGTCGGCCTGCGCGCCGATGTCGGCGGGCGAGCGCGCCGCGACACCGCCGATCCGTTCGAATTCCGCCAGCGAGCCGCGCCGATAGCCGAGCACGCGATAACCGCTTTTGATAAGGTTTTCCGCGATCGGCAGACCGATCTTTCCCACGCCGATCAGACCGACCGTCTCCATGCCGCCTCCCTGAACTCGTGCCGCATGATCTTTGCGATCATGAGTGCCGCCATTTTTTGTATTTGGCTGGCCGTACGGACCCGAGCCCACTTGAAGTTCAGCGGACCGCAATCCAGGCAATTACGCGCGTTTCACACCCAAACCCTGCATGAAGCGGCTGCGGATCTGTACCGGATCGCGGTCGGTGGCGCCGGTTCCCGGCTTGTTGTCGATGCGCACGGCGATCAGGCTTGGCCCCCCTTTGAGCGCGGCGGCGAACAGGCGGTCGAAGTCGTCTTCGTCGGCGGCCCAGGCGGCATTGGCGATGCCTGAGCCGCGCGCGATGGCGACGAGGTCCGCGACCGACGCGCTCGCCGTCGGCTGGCCGCCGGTGATCTGATAAAGACCGTTGTCCCACACCACCATGGTGAGATTTTTCGGCGCCTGCATGGCGACGGTCGACAGGCAGCCGAGTTGCATCAGCAGCGAGCCGTCGCCCTCGAGCGCGACGACATGCCGTTGCGGCTGCGCGATGGCGACGCCGAAGGCGATCGGGATAGCGAGACCCATGCTGCCCAGCATGTAGAAATTCTGCGGCCGCTGGCCGCTCATCCACAAATCGAAATTGGCGTTGCCGATGCCGCCGACCACAGCCTCGTCGTGCGTGAGCTTTTCGACCAGCCGCTTGGTCAAATCGAAGCGGTTCATCACCTTGGCGTTATGCGCGCCGATGGCGCCGGTTTGCGTTGCGGTCATCGGTTCAAGCCTCGAACACTTTGCCGCCGGTCAGCAGCGGCGACAGGATGAAGGTGACCGGCGCCTGCGTCGCCACCGCTTGCTTGATCGAACGGTCGACGATGAAGGCGAGTTCGTCGTGTCGCGTAATCGTATGGTTCTCGATGCCGAGCGAATCGAGCACCGGACGCATGGTCTTGCACACCATGGCCTGCCCGAGATTGAACTCGCCGAGCGTGCCGCGCTCGGAGACGAAGATCAGCGCTGGGATCTGGCTCGGCACCACCAGCGAAGCCAGCGCGTTAGGGATGGTGGCGAAGCCCGAGGTCTGCATCAGCACCGCCGCGCGCAGGCCGCCCATCCAGGCGCCGGTGACGATGCCGATGGCTTCTTCCTCGCGCGTGCACGCGAAAGTGGTGAAAACCGCGTCGGCGTGCAGCGCCTTGATCAACGGCGTGAACACCTTGTCGGGGACGTAGACGACGAGCTTGACGTTGTTGCTCTTGAGCGTCGCCAGCACGATCTCGTGCCAGACCGCCACGCGGGTTTTCATGTCATTCATGGCTTGAGCGACCGCGGTGGAATTATTTTGAATTTCATGGGAATTGTGTGATTTGATCGATGGCGCCGCCAGCCGTGGCACGGCCGCGTCCAACGCCATTGCTCCAATGTTCGCAAAAGCTTACCCTAATAACCATAGGGGCGCTAACGAGAAAATATCGCTGACCATAAGGGGAGGATCATGAAGAAAGCTAACGGAATTTTGGCGCCGTCGCGCCGCCAGATCATCAAGGGCGCCGGCATGCTGGCGGCCGGCATCGCCGCGCCGTCGGTTCTGAGCATCCGCTCGGCCTACGCCGCCTATCCGGACCGCCCGGTCAAGATCGTGGTGGCTAACACTCCAGGCGGACCGTCCGACATCACCGCGCGCATCCTCACCGCCGCGCTGCAGCAGAACACCGGCAAGACCTTCATCGTGGAAAACCGCGGCGGCGCCGGCGGCAATATCGGCTTCGGCTACGCCGCCAAGGCGGACCCGGACGGCTACACGATCCTGCTGATCACCAATTCCTTCTCGATCAACGTCACGCTTTATCACCAGTTGCCCTACAAGGTGGACGACTTCGTCCCGGTGAGCGAACTGGCGAGCTCGCCCAATACTTTCACCGTGAAAGCCGATTCGCCGGCGAAGACGATGAAGGAATTCGTCGCGCTCGCCCGCGCCAACCCGGACAAATACAACTGTGCAACGCCGCCGATCGGCACGTCATCGCAAATGCAGTTGGAGTTCCTGAAGGCGACCGAAAATCTGCCGAAATTGGCCGACGTCGTGTTCAAGGGCGGCGGCGACGCGATCACCGCGCTGCTCGGCGGCAACGTGCAACTGAGCTCCGGCTCGCTCGCGCCGGCGCTGCCGCACATCAAGGCCCGCACGCTGCGCTGCCTCGCCGTCACCGGCGACCAGCGCTGGCCCGAATTGCCCGACGTGCCGACCATGGTGCAGGCCGGTTACAAGGACTTCGTGTTCGCGGTCGATTGCGCGCTGTTGGCGCCGGCAAAGACGCCGCCGGAAGCGGTCAAATGGCTGGAGGCGGAAACGCTCAAGGTTCTCCAGACCAAGGACATCCAGGACAAGCTGCACAAGGCCGGCTTTCTGGTGCGCGCGCAAGGCGCCGACGCCTGCTGGAAGCGGGTGAACAAGGAAATCGTCCAGTTCAGGGGCATCATCGAAACAGCCCATATCAAGAAGATGTAATTCAGTTTGTCATTCCGGGCTCGCGAGCAAAGCTCGCGAGCCCGGAATCCAGCTTCGGGTTCGGTGCATGTTACTGGATTCCGGATCGCCGCTTCGCAGCGTCCGGAATGACGGAGGAAGATACACCGTGCTTATCAAAACGATCGAACCGATCGCGGTCAGCCTGCCGATGCTCAAGCCCGTCATCATGGCGGGCGAAGAGGTGCGCCGCGCCGACAACGTGCTGGTGCGCATCGAAGCCGACAACGGCCTCGTGGGCTGGGGCGAAGCCGCTTCGGCGCCGGTGATGACCGGCGACACGCTCGAAAGCATCGTCGCCGGTGTGCGCTATCTCACGCCGGTGTTGCGCGGCCGCGAGCCGGCCGACATCGCCGGCGCGCTCGCCGCCATGGACGACCGCATGTATGGCAATCACGGCGCCAAGGCGGCGATCGAGATCGCGCTGCACGACCTCGCCGGCAAGGCTGCGGCCAAACCGGTGCACGCGCTGCTCGGCGACAAGAAGCGCAGCCGCCTGCCGCTGCTGGCCGTCGTCGGCAGCGGCGATCTCGACGGCGACCTGCGCGACGCCGAGAAGAAAAAAGCAGCGGGCTTCACCGCCTACAAGATCAAGGTCGGCATCGACACGGCGGAAAACGACGCCGCTCGCACGCGCGCGATCTGCCAGCGGCTCGGCCCCGGCCTACTGATCTCATCCGACGCCAACCAGGGCTTCACCACCGAACAAGCAATTGAATATGTGCGCGCGGTTAAAGGCTACGGCCTCGACTTCTTCGAGCAGCCGGTCGAGGCCTCCGATCTTGCCGGCATGGCGGCGATCGCCGCCACCGCGCCGGAGATCACCATCGGCGCCGACGAAGGCATCCATTCGCTCGCCGACATCAAGCACCATTACGAGCGCAAGGCCGCGCGCGGCGTCAGCCTGAAGGCGATCAAGCTCGGCGGTCTGCGCGGCGTCGGCGAGGCCGGCCGGCTGTGCGACAGCCTCGGCATGAGCGTCAACATCTCCTGCAAGACCGGCGAGTCGAGCATCGCCTGCGCCGCGGCGCTGCATGTCGCGAGCGTCATTCCCAACATCGCCTGGGCGCTGACGCTCACCCATATCACGCTCGCCGAAGACGTCACCGCGCGGCCGATCGTGACCGCGCACGGCCACGTCGATAGCCTCGACCGCCCCGGCCTCGGCATCGACGTCGATGAAGACCGCGTGCGCCGACACCGCGTGCAAATCGCCAGCCGCGCCGTCGCTTGAGCGCCCTCGCCGAGACCGGCCGTCTCTTGTGCGAAAATTGCTCTCCTCGCGCAAAAGAAAACAGAAGTGTCGGCTCAATAGAACGGTTGCCACACCACATCTCGGTGGGAGATGATACGCCCGCCAAAAGACAAAAACGATGCCAGGCGGGAGGACGCAATGAGCCGCAGTCAACGGCGGACCCGGCGCTGGGGCATGCAGCGATGACGGCCACATCCGGCACGCTGCACGTCGATATCTGGCGCGGGACCGAGACCGGACAATTCCAGACGTTTGCCATTCCCCGCCGCGACCATCAGACCGTGCTCGACGCGGTCACCGAAATCCAGCGCGAGCATGACGCCACGCTGTCCTATCGCTTCGCCTGCCGGGTCGGCATGTGCGGCTCCTGCGCCATGGTGGTAAACGGCCGCCCGCGCTGGACTTGCCGCACGCGCGTGAGCGAGGTCGTCGATGACGGCGGGCGATTGCGGGTCGAACCGCTGCGCAATTTCGCCGTGGTCAAGGACCTCGCGGTCGAGATGACGCAGTTCTTCGACAAATGGAAAGCGGCGAAAGGGTTTTTCGAGCCCGGCGCGGAAGCCGCGGCGGATTTCGCCATGGTGCCGCCGGCAACGCCCGAACGGCAAGCGGCCGACTCCGGCATCGAATGTATCGGCTGCGGCGTCTGCTATTCGGCCTGCGACGTGGTGGCGTGGGACCGAGATTATCTCGGCCCGGCGGCGCTCAATCGTGCCTGGACGCTCGTCAATGACGCGCGCGACCGGGGCCAGGCTGCGCGGCTCGACGCGGTGTCGGCCAGCGACGGCTGCCAAGCCTGCCACACCCATATGAGCTGCACGTCATTCTGCCCGAAAGCGATTGCGCCGACCTATGCGATCGCGGGCCTCAAGCGCGCGATGCTAGGCCGCAGCCTGCGGGGCGGCCGATGACCGCGGTGCTGCTTCTGGCGCAACGCGCCACCGCCTTCGTGCTGGCGCTCGCTGTAGCTTTCCATCTCGGCACCATTCTTTACGCCTCCCGCGGCGGGCTCACCGCGGCCGAGATTCTCGCGCGCACCCACGACAATCACTGGTTTCTGTTGTTCTACGGGACCTTCGTCATCGCGGTCGCGATTCACGCGCCGATCGGATTGCGCAATGTCTTGCGTGAGTGGGCTGCGTGGCGCGGGCGCTCACTCGATCTGGCGCTGGCGCTGTTTTCGATTCTGCTTCTGGTCCTCGGCCTGCGCGCTGTTTTTGCGGTGTTCACCTCATGATGCGCGCCTCGCACAGACAACGCGGCTTCATCGCGGCCATGCTGCATCGCCTGTCGGGCATCGCGCTCGCCATTTTCTTGCCGTTGCACTTTCTCGCGCTCGCCACCGCGCTCAACGGCGCCAAGGCGTTCGACTCGTTCCTTGCGCTGACGCGCCAGCCGGCCATGGCCTGGCTCGAATGGGGCATCGTCGTCGCGCTCGCGCTGCACCTGACGCTGGGCCTGCGTGTGCTGGCGATCGAGTTCTTCGACTTCCGCGAAGAGACGCTGGTCGCGCTCTCCGTTTGCCTTGCCGCGGTATTCGCGGTCGGTCTTGTCTTCGCGTTCAACCTAGGTTGAGTGATGATTTTCGGATTTCCGCTCGACACGCTCGCCTTCCTGTGGGTCGGCGCCTTCGTCGGTGGCATCGCCGCCGGCGGCAGCGGCTTCGCCTTCGGTCTGGCGGCCTCTTCAATCTGGCTGCACCGCATCGATCCGCTGCATTCGGCGATCCTGATCACCGGCTGCGGCACGCTTCTGCATCTCACCACGATTTGGCAGCAACGCCGCCACGTCGAGGTTTCCCGGCTCTGGCCGTTCATCGTCGGCGGCGTTCTCGGCATCCCGATCGGCGTGCATCTGCTGGTCTATACCGACGGCGCCGTCATGAAGATCGTACTCGGCGTCTTCCTGCTGGTGTTTGGAACTTACGCGCTGCTGTCGCCGCGATTGCACACGATCAAGGCCGGCGGGCGCCCGGCCGACGCTTTCGTCGGCTTTATCGGCGGCGTTCTTGGCGGCATTGGCGGCTATTCCGGCGTTCTGCCCACCATTTGGACGCAATTACGTGGCTGGCCGAAGGAAATCGCACGCGCGGTCTACCAGCCCTATGTGATCATCATCCAGGCGATCGCACTGGTCGGGATCATCTGGGTGACTTTGGACCGGGACGGGCTGATAATGCTGGTCGCAGTGCTGCCGCCGCTGTTCCTCGGCACCTGGATCGGTTGGCGGCTTTACAGCAGGCTCAACGACCTGCACTTTCGCCGGGCGCTTGCCGTGCTGCTGATCGCATCTGGCGCGACACTCGTATTTTAGGACATCGCCATGCAGCTCGATCTCAAGGAAGTCGAGGAGCTCAGCAAGACGCTCTATATCCGCTCGCTCAAGCTGTTGCCGAACGACATCAAGCAGGGCTTCGAGCGGCTACTGATGGAGGAAACTGACGCGACGGGCAAGACCATCCTCGGCACCATGGTGGAGAATATCGCAGTGGCCGAGCGCACCAAGAACCTACTCTGCCAGGACACCGGCATTCCGATCTACAACGTCATCATCGGCCGGCACGTTGAATTCGACGGCGCGGCGATGAAGCAAGCGATCCGCCGCGGCTGCGAACGCGCCACCAAGGAGCATCCACTGCGCTCATCGGTGGTGCATCCGATCACGCGCAAGAACGAGCAGACCTCCTGCGGCGCCGGCATCCCGCTGATCAACGTCGATTTCGACGAGCGCGATGAAACGGTCAAGATCGAGATGATCCCGAAGGGCTCCGGCTCGGAGAACGGCTCGTTCCTACAAATGCTGATCCCGGCCGACGGCGTCGCCGCGGTGAAACGCTTCGTCATCGACAAGGTGATCGAATGCGGCGGCCGCGTCTGCCCACCGACCATCGTCGGCATCGGCATCGGCGGCACGTCTGACCTGTGTATGCATCTCGCCAAGGTTGCCGCCACGCGGCCGCTCGGCACCGCCTGCGCCGACCCGGAAGGCGCCAAGATCGAGGCGCAACTGAGCGAGGCGGTCAATCAACTCGGCATCGGGCCGCAGGGCCTCGGCGGCCGCGCCACAGCCTTCCGGGTGCATGTGGAAGTCGCCGCCACCCACATCACCATGAACCCGGTGGCGGTCAACATCCAATGCCATTCAGCGCGCAGGGCAACTGCCGTGATCACGCCCGGCGGCATTGCGTTCGAGTAGTCAATGACGCACCACGTGCTCGACATGCCGATTTCCGAGGCGCAGGCACGCGCATTGCGCATCGGCGACACTGTCACGCTGGAGAGGACGCTGTTCGGCATTCGCGACGCCACGCTGATCGCCATGTTCGACCGCGGCCGCGCCACGCGTTTCGACCTCATGGGCCACGCCGTCATCCACACCGCGCCCAATGTGCGCAAGGTCGATCCGCGCCCGGGCAATTCCTGCGGCTACGAGCCACTCTGCATCGGCACCACCACCTCGATGCGCATGGAGCGCTTCACCAAGCCGCTGATGGAAAAGAACGGCGTCAGGCTGATCATCGGCAAGGGCGGCATGGGGCCAGCGACGCTTGATGCATTCAAGCAATTCGGCGGTGCCTATTTGGCGGTGGTCGGCGGCGCCGCGGCGCTGGAGACGACCTGGATTCCGGAGATCGAAGACGTCGACATGGACGACCTGCATCCCGAGTCGCTGTGGAAATTCCGCATCAAAGGCTTCGGCCCGCTGCTGGTGAGTATGGATTCGCACGGCGGTTCGCTGCACGCGCAAGTAAACGCCGAAGCTGCGGCGCGGCGCGCAGCGGTGCTCGCCAGCATCGGCAGCGCGTAAGTCGTGCAGACTCTTGAGACCGACATTCTGATCCTCGGCGCTGGCGGCGCCGGGCTGTTCGCCGCGCTGCACGCCAAGAAAACCAATCCCGAGCTCGACATCACCATCGCCGTCAAGGGCCTGCTCGGCAAATGCGGCTGCACCCGCATGGTGCAAGGCGGCTACAACGTCGCGCTGTCGCCGGAAGATTCGGTCGAGCGCCATTTCATGGATACGATCGAAGGCGGCGGCTGGCTCAACGACCAGGACCTCGCCTGGCTCTTGGTGGAGACCGCGCCCAAGCGCATCCGCGAACTGGAAACCGAGCTCGGCTGCTTCTTCGACCGCAATCCGGACGGCACCGTGCACCAGAAGGCCTTTGCCGGGCAGACCTTCGACCGCACCGTGCACAAGGGCGACCTCACTGGCATCGAAATCATCAATCGCCTGGCCGAGCAGGTGTGGCGGCGCGACGTGCGCCGTCTGGAAGACCACCGCGCGCTCGATTTCATCCCGACCGCGGACGGCAGCGAGCTCGCCGGCGTCCTAATGCTCGACATGCGGACGGGCGAGCCGCTCATGGTGCGCGCCCGCGCCACGCTGCTGGCGACCGGCGGCGGACCGACCATGTACCGCTATCACACGCCCTCCGGCGACAAGTCCTGCGATGGCCTGGCCATGGCGCTGCGCGCCGGCCTGCCCTTGCGCGACATCGAGATGGTGCAATTCCATCCGACCGGCCTCTTGGCCGGCGAAGGCACGCGCATGACCGGCACCGTGCTGGAAGAGGGATTACGCGGCTCCGGCGGCTATCTGACCGACGCGCAGGGCCAACGCTTCATGTTCGACTACGACAAGCGCGGCGAGCGCGCCACGCGCGACATCGTCAGCCGCTCGATCATGGACCACATCCGTAAAGGCTACGCCTCGCCGCATGGCGGCGTCTATATCGAGATGGGCCATCTCGGCCCCGAGCGTGTGCGGCGCGAGTTCAAGGGCATGGTCGAGCGCTGTGCCGACTGCGGCTTCGATCTCGCCGCCGGCCGCGTCGAGGTGATTCCGACCGCGCATTACATGATGGGCGGCGTGAAGTTTGCCGCCGACTGCACCACGCCGCTGCCGCGGCTCTATGCGGCCGGCGAAGACACCGGCGGCGTGCATGGGGCGAACCGCCTGGGCGGCAACGGCGTCGCCAACTCCACCGTGTTCGGCGGCATTGCCGGCGACATCGTGGGCGCCCGCCCCGCGCGAACCGGCGCCCTGCCCGAGCCGGACAAAAGCGCTATCGATGCCGCCTACGAACGCGCCTTCGCCCCGTTCGGCCGCAAGTTTGGCAATCTGCTGGAAATGCGCGAGCGGCTTTACAACATCATGTGGAACGACGTCGGCATCCTGCGCACCGCTGAGAGCCTGGCGCGCGGCAAGGCGGCGCTCGAACAGCTCGCGCGCGACATCGCCGCCTGCGGCTTGGCCGACGACAGCCGCCGCTACAATCTGACCTGGATGGACCGGCTCAACCTGGAAAACCTCACCCTGGTCAGCCGCGCCATCTGCGCCGCCGCCGACTTCCGACGCGACAGCCGCGGCGCACATTTCCGCGAGGACCATCCGCAGACGTCGGACCTCGCCACGTCGCACTACACCAATGTCCGGCTCGCCGGCGGGCAGCCGGTCGTGAGTAGCGAGCCCGTGGTTTTCACGCGGGTCCAGCCTGGGCAATCGTTGCTGCAGCCAGCGCCGGCAACCGCGGCGATTTAACAAAGATGGCGGAGGGAGTGGGATTCGAACCCACGTTACGGTTTCCCGTAAACACGCTTTCCAAGCGTGCGCCTTCAGCCACTCGGCCACCCCTCCGTATTTGCCAGCTGATCGCTACGTCATGCAGGCGTAGGCCGCCTTTTTCAAGTCGAATGGCCAGTTCTTCAACCATTGCAAGACAATGAAACCGCGAGCAATTTAATGTTTTTATATGTTTTAATTTCGAACATTGACCGGATACGGAACAAAGGCGCAAAATAGCAGATACGCCTAACATCGCGATTTTTAGACCCCCGGCGGGCCCGAAATGCCTTGGAAACCGAAATGACCGGCGACGGATCCGCATTTCATATGGTGATTACGGTCGATCCGGCCCTGTTCGCTATTGTCCGGTTGTCGATGATCGTCAGTATGAGCGCGACGCTCTTTGCCGCCATGATAGGCGTGCCGATCGGCGCGGCGATGGGTCTCGTCCGCTTTCCCGGCCGAGAGGCGGCCATCGTCCTGCTCAACGCGATGATGGGCCTGCCGCCGGTCGTGTTGGGATTGGCAATCTTTCTCGCGCTGTCGCGCTCGGGCCCGCTTGGCAATTGGGGACTTTTGTTCACCCCGCAGGCCATGGTGATTGCGCAAACCGTTCTGGTTGCTCCGATAATCGCCGCACTGACGCGACAAACCATCGAAGATTTGTGGGCCGAATATCGCGATGAGATGGCGGCGATGAATATCGGGCCCGCCGGCCGGGTCGCGACGCTCGTCTGGGACGCGCGATTTTCCCTTGTGACAGCGCTCCTTGCGGGATTCGGACGGGCGGCGGCGGAAGTCGGCGCCATCATCATCGTCGGCGGCAATATCGACGGCTTTACCCGCACCATGACCACGGCAATCGCGTTGGAAACTTCCAAAGGCGACCTGCCGCTCGCCATCGGCCTCGGCATGGTGCTGATTTTCATCGTCATATTAATCAATGCGCTGGCCTGGGGCGCGCGCCGCGCCGGCGAACGCTACGCGGGATAACCATGCGCGCAACCGCCAGCGACCTGCCTTTAATGTTCTTAGAAGTGGCTATCGTCGCCGGCGAGGTAACGATCCTCGACGACATTTCCCTCATGCTCGGCCCCGGCGCGCCGACCGTCCTGATCGGACCGAACGGCTCCGGCAAGACCACACTGCTGCGCGCCGCCATGGGGCTTATCCCTACCATGCGCGGCCGCATCACCTGGGGCGGCCACGACGCGTCGCCGCCTGACCGCCGCGCTATTTTATTCCAGCGTCCAACGATGCTCAGGCGCAGCGCCGCCGGCAATGTCCGCTACGCGTTGGCCGCTGCCGGCGTGCCACACGGCCGGCGCGCCCAACGCGCAACCGAACTGCTTGCCGACGTCGGGCTGGAAGGCCTCGAACGCCGCCCGGCGCGGCGGCTGTCCGGCGGCGAGCAGCAGCGGCTGGCGCTCGCCCGCGCCTTGGCGCGCGATCCCGCTTTGCTGTTTCTCGACGAGCCGACCGCCAGCCTCGATCCCGCCGCCACCAAAGCGATCGAGGACATCGTGCGCGCCGTCACCGCGCGCGGCGTCAAGGTGGTGATGTCCACGCACGATCTCGGGCAGGCCAAACGTCTCGCCGGCGACGTCGTGCTGCTGCACCGTGGCCGGTTGATCGAGAGCGGGCCCGCGGCCGAGTTTTTCGCCAATCCGCGCACCAAAGACGCGCGGACATTTATCGCCGGCGAGTTGCTGGTGTGACCAAAACAAGGAGGAGGATTCAAATGTTCAACCGCCGCACAATCATCACCGCCGCTGCACTCGCGGCCATCGTGTTCGCTGGACCGAGCTACGGGCAGGACAAATCGATCGTGGTCGCCTCGACCACCTCGACGCAGGATTCCGGCCTATTCGAATATCTGCTGCCACTGTTCAAGAAGAAAACCGGCATCACCGTCAAAGTGGTCGCGCAGGGCACCGGGCAGGCGCTCGACACCGGCCGGCGCGGCGACGCCGACGTGGTGTTCGTGCATGCCAAGTCGGCGGAATTGAAATTCCTCGCCGAGGGCCAGGGCGTGAAACGCTATCCGGTGATGTACAACGACTTCGTGCTGATCGGGCCGAAAAGCGATCCGGCCGGCATCAAGGGCATGAAGGACGTCGCCAAGGCCTTCACCACCATCAAGGACAAGCAGGCCTCGTTCATTTCGCGCGGCGACCGCTCCGGCACCAATATCGCCGAGCTCAAGCTTTGGAAAGACGCCGGCATCGACATCGATAAGGACAAGGGCCCCTGGTACAAGTCGATCGGCCAAGGCATGGGCGCGGCGCTCAACACCGCCGGCGCCGGCAATGGTTATGTGCTATCCGACCGCGGCACCTGGATCCATTTCAAGAACAAGGGCGACTTGCAGATCCTGGTCGAAGGCGATAAGCGCATGTTCAATCAATACGGCGTCATGCTGGTGAACCCGGCCAAGCACCCGAACGTGAAGAAGGAACTGGGCCAGCAGTTCATCGACTACCTAATCTCGCCGGAAGGCCAGAAGGATATCTCCAATTACAAGATCAACAGCGAGCAGCTGTTCTATCCCAACGCTAGCGACCATAGCGCGTGATCCTTCGATCATTCCGGGGCCGACCCAACGGGTCCGCGCGAAGCGCGGCCCGATGACAGGCTCCGGCCGGCACCCGGAATCCAGAAACAATCGCCGTGCTCGCGTCTTGATTCCGGGTTCGCGCTTCGCGCGCGCCGGAATGACAAGGAAAATTGCCGTCGTTCTGGTCGCGCTATTCCCCACCATGGCCTTCGCCGACACCGTCCAACTCTACGCCGCCGGCAGCCTCAGGGGCGCGCTGACCGACGTGGCCAAGGCGTTCGAAGCGAAAACCGGCAACAAGGTCGAAGCTAAATTCGGCCCATCCGGCGCGCTCAAGAACGAGATCGCCGGCGGCGCCAATGCGCAGGTGTTCGCATCCGCCAATATGGAACATCCGCAAGCGCTACATGACGCCGGCAAAAGCGGGCCGGTCGTCCGCTTCGCGCGCAACAGAATGTGCACGCTGGCCAATCCGCTGCTCAAGGTGGACGGCGAGAACCTGCTCGAACGCATGCTCGATCCCCTGGTGAAGCTCGGCATTTCGACTCCGAAGGCCGATCCGTCCGGCGACTACGCGATCGAAATCTTTCGCAAGGCCGAGGCGATCAAGCCGGGCGCACGCGCCGAGCTTGAGAAAAAGGCACATCAGCTGACCGGCGGTCCGACCAGCGCAGCGCCGCCGGCCGGCCGCCCGGTCTATGGCTGGCTGATAGCGGAAGGCAAAGCCGACATCTTTCTCACGTATTGCACCAATGCGCGCGCGGCGCAGAAACAGTACCCCGGCCAGCAGATCATCGAACTGCCGGACGACCTCAGCGTCGGCGCCGATTACGGCCTCACGGTGATCGACGGCGCGCCGCCGGCCGCGCAGAGCTTCGCCAATTTCATCGTCTCGCCGGACGGCGAGGCGATCCTTTCCGGCTACGGCTTCGCGGCGGGGACGGAGCCTTAGCTCACCCCTGCGAGATGAACTTGGTGTTCATGTAGGCCTGCAAGCCTTCGATGCCGCCTTCCGAGCCGTAGCCCGATTCCTTGACGCCGCCGAACGGCGTTTCCGGCGTCGAGACGGCGACCGAATTGACGCCGACCATGCCGGACTGGATGGCGTCGCCGATGGCGGCCGCAGTCTTGTCCGACGAGGTGAAGGCGTAGGCGGCGAGGCCGAACTGCAGCGAGTTGGCGCGCTCGACCACTTCGTCGAAGGTCTTGAACGGCACGATCGGCGCCAGCGGCCCGAACGGCTCCTCGGTCATGATCTTTGAATCATCCGGCACGTCGGTGATCACCGTCGGCTCAAAGAAGAAACCCTGGTTGCCGTAACGCGAGCCGCCGGTTTGAATCTTGCCGCCGCGCGACTTGGCGTCGTTGACGAAGCTTTCCATGGCGTCGAGCCGGCGCGGATTGGCGAGCGGGCCCAGCGTGATGCCCTTCTCCAGCCCGTCGCCCATCTTCAAGCCCTTGGCGTATTCGGTGAAGCGGGCGACGAACTTGCTGTAGCCCTTCTCCTGCACGTAGAAGCGGGTCGGCGAGATGCAGACCTGGCCGGCATTTCGATACTTGAAAGCCGCAATGGTGTCGGCTGCCTTCTCCGGATCGGCATCGTCGAACACCACCACCGGCGAATGGCCGCCAAGCTCCATGGTGGCGCGCTTCATGCCCTTGGCGGCGAGGCCGGCAAGGTGCTTGCCTACGGGGATCGAACCGGTGAAGGAGATCTTCTTGACGATCTTCGACGGAATCAGGTGCTCCGACACATTGGCCGGCACGCCGAACACCAGATTGAGCACGCCTGCCGGCAGCCCGGCGTCGGCGAAGCACTTGACCAATTCGACGCAGCCGCCCGGCGTTTCTTCCGAGGCCTTGATGATGAGCGAGCAGCCGGCGGCGAGCGCACCGGCAATCTTGCGGATCGGCGTCAGCGTTGGGAAATTCCACGGCGTGAACGCGGCGACCACTCCGACCGGCTCCTGCAGCACCATCTGGCGCACGCCCTTCGCCCGGCCCGGGATGACGCGGCCATAGGTGCGGCGGCCTTCCTCGGCGTACCAGTCGATGATGTCGGCGGAGGTGAGCACTTCGGCGCGCGACTCGACGTAGACCTTGCCCTGCTCCTGCGTCTGCACCTTGGAGATGTGATCGAAGCGCTCGCGCACCAGATCGGCGGCTTTGCGCATGATCTTGGAGCGGTCATAGGCCGAGGTCGCCTTCCACACGGCGAAGCCCTTCGCGGCGGCTTCGAGCGCGGCGTTGAGATCGGCGCTTGAGGCATGCGGCAGATGCGCCAGCGTCTTACCGGTCGCCGGATTGATCACGTCCTCGCCCTTGCGGCCTTCGCCGTTGAGCCACTTGCCGTCGATGTAAAGCGCGAGTTCGGAATACATGGGACCCTCACTGCTGGCGGGAATTCTTGGCCGGTGGATTAGCACTTTCGGGCGCAAGCGGCCACCCTGCCGAAATTCTCTTATCCATCCCCTGCAAGGGAAGGTATGAAGAAATCAGCCCAGAAACGCCCCGCCATTCACGTGGATGGTCTGCCCGGTGACGTTGCGGCCGCCGGGACCGGCTAGGAGCCGCACCATCGCCGCGACGTCGTCCGGCTTGCCGGGCTCGCCGGTGATGGTGCCGTGCGTGAGATGATGCGCCGGGTTGAGCGAGGTGCGCGGCCGCGTGGTGTGGATCGCGCCCGGCACGACGCAATTGGCAGTGATGTGATAGGCGCCGAGGTCGTGCGCCAGAGCGCGAGTGAAGCCGAGAAGGCCCGCCTTCGCCGTCATCACATGGGCGCGGCCTTTCGAGCCGATATGCGCGCTCATGCCGCCGATATTGATGATGGTGCCGCCGTTTTTCTTCATCGCCGGCAAGCAGGCGTGCACGCCGTGAAACGCCGAGTCGAGCGTGGCGTCCAGGATCTCGCGCCACTCGGCGTAACTCATCTCGTCGATCGGTTTTTCGCGGCGCAGCGAGGCGTTGTTGACGAGGATGTCGATGCGGCCGAAGACCTTCAACGCGGCCTGCGCCATCGCCTCGACCGCGGCGGGATCGCCGACGTCGGCGAGCACGGCGATGGCCTTGCCGCCGGCTGCCGCAATCTCAGCGACGACTGCATCGGCCTCCGCCTGGTTGGAACGCGCGTTTACCACCACCGCCGCGCCGCCGGTGGCAAGATGCAGCGCGATGGCGCGGCCGATATTGCGTCCGGCACCGGTGACGATGGCGACCTTGCCGGCGAGTTCCTTCCCTTCAGTCATTCCTTCATCCCCGTAATGGCGCAAGATCGATCTTTCCGCCGTAAAGCTTGGACAGAAGTTTGAGCGCGGCGGCGCCGCGCGCCGCATCCCAGCCGCCGTGGCGCGCGTTGAGCGCGAATTTCTCTTCGATGTCGGCGCGCGTCAGCGGCTCATTGGCGCCGCCGCGGAAATGCGGCTGACGTTCTTCGATGACACTGCCGTCATTGAGCACGCAGCGGATGTGACCGGTAAACGCACTCGGGTAGGGATTCTTCGGATCGATCACGTAACGAACCTTGGCGGCGAGCGCGAGCACGGCCTCGTCACGCACCGCCGCATCGGTGAAAGCGTCGAGCCCGACGCCGCCGCGCACAAAGCCGATGGCAAGAATGAAGGGCGTGGCGAATTTCGCGGCATAGCCGTTGGGCGGGCGCTGCTTCGCCGCGAGCGGCTCCCAGAGGCGATGCACGGTGCCTTCCGCGACTTCGCAGACCATTTCCTTCACGTCGGCGGGCTTGATGCCGCGCGCGGCGAGCCGCTTGGCGCAGTCGATATAGGGATGCGCCATGGTGCCACAAGGATAGGGCTTGAAGGCGAGCGTCTCGGTCACCCAGCGTGTGCCGAAATCGTCAAGCACGCCGTAGTTGCCTTGCGTGGTGTGGGCGAAGCCATGAAACAATCCATGCACGCCTTCGAACACCGTGCGCGGACCGAAGAAACCGCCGCGCGCCAAGAGCGCGGCGCGGATGCCGGATTGCGCCGCCCAGCCTGGATGCAAGCGCTTGGTCCAGGCGCCCTCGGCCAGATATTCGATGATACCGCTCGCAAAACTGCCGGCGATGCCGAGCGCATCGACAATTTGCTTCGCGTTCAAGCCGAGCGCCGCGGCAACGCCGGCCGCCGCACCCATCACGCCGAAGATTGCGGTCGGATGGAAGCCGGCCTTGTGCACCGCCTTCGGCACCACCGTGGACAGCCGGCACATCACCTCGGTGCCGACCGCGATGCCTAAGAGCGCCGCGGGCCCGTCGGGCTTGTGCCGTTCGCAGGCCGCCAGCACCGCCGGCACCACCACCGCACCGGCATGCACCGGGCCGCCCTCGAAGGTGTCGTCGAAATCCTCGCCATGTGCCGCCGTGCCGTTGACGAAGGCGGCGCCGGCCGCGCTCAGCGTGCGGGTGTGCCCGATCGCCGTGCAGGGGCCGTTGTCGTCGAGGCCGGCAAGCGCAGCCTTGATGTAGTCCTCGTTGCGCGCGGTAACGCAGAGGCCGGCGACGTCGACAGCCAAGTCCTCGCATTTGGTGCGCACGGCGGCAGGCAGCTTGGCGGCGTCGAGAGTGACGATACGCGCCGCCAATTGTTCGGCGATCGAGGGAGATGCGGTCATTGCAAATCAGCTTACGCGTTGAGCGCCGAATTTCGGCAGGTTATTGGCAAGGATGACGATCGCCGAGGTGACGATCAGCATGAAGACGCCGAGCACGGCGATGGCGGCAAGGTCGCCGCTTTCGTTGAGATCGTAAATGAGCACGGAAAGGACCTTGGTCTGCGAGGTGAACAACATGATGGCGGCCGATAGTTCGCGTACCACACCGACAAAGATGAAGCACCAGGTGGCGATGACACTGGTGCGCAACAGCGGCGCGGTGATCTGCCAGAGCGAACGCAGACGCGTCGCGCCGAGAATGCGACTCGCGTCCTCCAGCTCAGGATGCACGGCGCGGAACGCCGACTGCAATTGCTGGTAGGCCGCCGGCATGGTGAGCGTCACGAAGGCGATCAACAGAATCCACAGCGTTCCGTACAGGACGATCGGACCCTTGGTGTAGGCGAAGAACAAGCCGACGCCGAGCACGATGCCGGGGATGGCGATCGGCGCGGACGCCAGGAAGCCGAGCACGTGATAGCCGGCGATCAGCTTCCGATCGGTGACGTAGCCGATCACGACGGCCATGACCGTACCGACGGTTGCCGATAGAACGCCAAGGATAAACGTATTCTTTATCGCGACATCCGTTTCGGACAATTCGACGAACACGAATTCGACGTTCTTCAGAGTGAAGTTATTGAGGCTGACGACATGCGACGCGAGCTTGGAGAAGCTAGCATTGAGCAGAGCGAAATACGGCAGGAATACAGGGCACATCAGCACCAGCATGCTCAAGGCGAGCGCCAGCCATTTGTAGGCGCCGAGGCGCACCAGGCGCGGCTCGCTGTTCTTGCCGCCGACCACGGCGTAGCTGCGGCGTCCGAGCACCATGTTCTGCGCGCGCAAAAGGATCACGGTCAGCAGCAACAAAGGCAGAGAAGCCGCCGCGGCGAGTTCGGGATGCGGCGGAAACTCGAACAGGCTCCAGATCTTGGTGGTCATGGTGTGAAAGCCGGCCGGCATCGCCAGGATCGCCGGCGTGCCGAATTGCGTCATCGCCTCGAGAAAGGCGACCAGCGCGCCGGCCGCCAGCGCGGGCAGCGCGAGCGGAATCGTCACCCGCCGGGCGGTTACCCAGGTGCCGCCACCGAGGATGGACGAGGCGTCCTCAAGATCGCCCGGCGTGCGGTCGAGCGCGTTGGCGACCAGCACAAAGACATAGGGGAATGTGTAACAGCTGATGACGAAGACGAGGCCGGAAAACGAATAGATGTTCAAGAGATGCACGCCGGCGTCGGCGCCGGTCAGATCGCGGAATAACTGATTGAGCAGCCCGCTGTTCGGCGCCGCCAGCAACTCCCAGGCAATGGCGCCGATGAAAGGCGGGGTGACAAACGACGCCGTCACTAGGAGGCGCACCGTGCGGCGCAAGGGCATGTCAGTGCGCGACACCAGCCAGCCCATCGGCGCCGCCACCGCGCAGCAGATGACCGCCGACAGGATGGCAAGCGCGAAGGTGGTCAGCAGCGGATCGAGGTAGGCCGCATCGACCACCAGGCTGCGGAAGTTGGCAAGCGTGAATGCGCCGGTCTTGTCGGTGAAGGCGAAGGCCGCGAGCCAGCCGAGCGGCAGAACGATCAGAAGGCACAGCACAGCCGAAAACAGCAGCAGCACCGGGATCGAAAGATCGATGTGCAGCCGCCGCTTTGCGGCTGGCGCTGGGGTCGCGAGCGCGGTCATGACCTTACCTGCACTCCGCCAAAGCTCGCGCTGAGAGACGTCGCGGCACGTACATCACACATGGAACAGCTTGACGTAATGCGCCTTGATCGCCGCCGCATTCTTGAGCACGCCGACCGCGTCGTCCTTCATCAGCTTGATGTCCTTGAGCGGCGTGCGGCCGGGCTTCTCCTTGGTTTGCGGATGCGCCGAGCGTAAGCCACCGACATTGATGTTGACCTGCTGACATTCCGGCGAGAAACAATAGCTTTCGAACAGCCGCGCGGCATTCGGATTGGGCGCCGCCTTGAAGACGCCGTTAGGGCCGATGATCAGCGGCGTGCCTTCGCTGGCATAGACCGGCTCAACCGGCTGACCGGCCTCCTTCTCCTTGAAGATCAGGTATTCGACGCCGTCAGCCTGTACCGCGCGCTCGCCGAGCGCGAGCTTTTTCGGTGGCACCGAGGCGGATTGCACCTGCAGTACGTCTTGTTGTGCGAGCTTCTCGAAATAGCCCCAACCGAGATCGCGCGCCATCTGGAAGGTCGCGGTGAGAATGGTGCCGCTGTAGCCAGGATGCGCCTTGACGATCTTGCTCTTCCATTGCGGCAGCAGCAGATCGGCGAAACTCTTGGGCGCCGCTTCATTTTTCACCAGACTGGTGTTGTAGGCGATAATGCAGAGGAAGATGCGGAAGCTGGCAAACATGCCGTCCGGGTCCTTGTGCTCGGGCGGGTAGAACTTGGCGACGTCTTCCGGCACGTAGGGCGCGAGCCAGCCCTGCTCCTTCCAATAGGCGAGATGCGAGGCGTCGGACGAGTTGACGACGTCGACGGCGTGGATGCTGCTCGAATATTCCTGGCCGATGCGCTGCAGGATACGCTCGGCGCCGGTACGCTCGACCTGCACTTTGACGCCGGGATATTTCGCCTCGAAACGCTGCGCGATTTCCTGCGACACTTTGAGGTCGATCGAGGTGTACCAGGCGATCTTACCTTCTTTCTTGGCAGCCTCGATCAGCGCCGGAGTGACTGCGCTCGCCGGCGGTGCCGCCGACAGCACGCGGGTCGAGAACGAGGCTCCGGCGGCGAGTGCGCCCGAGCCGATCAGCACGTCGCGGCGTGAGATTTTTGAGCGTTTCATCGGCGTATCCTCCCTGACTTTGCTTTTGTTGTTTCGTCACGCAAAATCTTCGCTTTATCCTATCAGCGTCCGGCATTTGTCCGGCGGCAGCGCCAGCCAGACCGCGCTGCCTTGGGGAATGCTCTCTTCCGCAGCGGTGACAATCCGCAACTGCGCGCCATCCTTGAGCTCAACCATATAGTCCCGGCTGCCGCCGAGAAAGACCTGCCGCGTCACCGTCCCCGGCAGTACGTTTTCCGCCTGCTGCGGCGCGCCGACGGAAATCCCGATGTCGTGCGGACGAATCGAAACCGAGGTGTCGGCGCCGGCCTTGAGCTTGCCGCCGACGCAGCGCAGTATGCTGCCGGCAAAGACAATGCGGGCCTCGTCCTGCGCCTTGCCCTTGATCACATTGCTGGAGCCGATGAAGCGCGCGACGAATTCGGATCGCGGCCGGTCGTAGACGTCCTCAGGCGAGCCCGATTGCTCGATCTTGCCGCCGTTCATGACGCAAATGAGATCGGCGGTGGTCATCGCCTCCGACTGGTCGTGGGTGACATAAACCGTGGTGTAGCGATAAGCGTCGTGCAGCCGGCGCACCTCGAAGCGCATCTCCTCGCGCAGATTGGCGTCGAGATTGGATAACGGCTCGTCGAGCAGCAGCGTTTCCGGTTCCACGATCAGCGCGCGCGCCAGCGCCACACGTTGCTGCTGGCCACCGGACAGTTCGCCGGGATAGCGACCGGCGAGCGGCGCGAGCTTGGTCGTCGTAAGGATGGCGGCGAGCTTCTTGGCAATGGTGTCGCGACCCATTTTGCGTAAGCGTAGGCCGTAAACGATGTTCTCGGCCACCGTCATATGCGGCCACAGCGCGTAGCTCTGGAAGATCATCGACATGTTGCGCCGCTCGGGCGGCAGCGAATGGGCGGGCGAGGAGATCAGCCGGTCGCCGACGCGGATCTCGCCCGCGCTCGGCTCGACGAAGCCGGCGATCAGCCGCAGTGTGGTGGTCTTGCCGCAGCCCGAGGGCCCAAGCAGGCAGACCAGATGGCCATGCTCGATGGCGAGCGAGACGTCGTCGACCACCGCGACATCGCCATATCGCTTGGTCAGGCCGCGCAACTCAACGGACGCCACGCCGATCCTCCCCCTGCTCTTGCACACGCGGCCGTTTGCCGGCCGACATTTTCTCGAATTCCGCGATCTGGCGCTTTCGAGCCTTCAGGTCCCGGTGAACGCCGGCTTGCGCTTCTCCATGAAAGCGGTGCGGCCTTCCTTGTAGTCATTGCTGGCGAAGCACTGCGCCACCAGGTCGGCGCATTTCTGCAAGTCGCGCTCGCTCTGCGGCTTGACCGTCTCGCCGACGATGAATTTGACCGAATTCACCGTCATCGGCGCATTGCCGCTGATGGTCTCGGCATAGTCCTTCACGTATTTCTCGAGCTCGGCCTCAGGCAACACACGATTGACCAGCCCCATCGTCTGCGCTTCGGCGGCGGTGAACTGGCGCGCGGTGAAGAAAATCTCCTTGGCGAACGAGGGCCCGACCACATCGACCAGCTTCTTGATGCCTTTGTAGCCGTAGCCCAAACCCAGCTTGGCGGCTGGCACGCCGAATTTGGAATTGTCCGAGCAGATGCGCAGGTCGCAGCCGAGCGCCAGCCCAACGCCGCCGCCGATGCAATAGCCGCGGATCATGGCGATGGTCGGCTTGGGAAATTCGTAGACCGCGGTATTGGCTTTATCGACCGCGATATTGTAGCGGTCGATCGCCTCCTTGCTGGCGCGCTCGCTCTCGAACTTGGAGATGTCGGCGCCCGAGACGAAGGCCTTGCCGCCGGCGCCGGTCACCACGACGACACGGATCGCCTTGTCGGCGGCAAAGTCGGCGAGGATGCCTTGCGCCGCCTCCCACATGTCGAGCGACACCGCATTGTGCCGCTCGGGATTGTTGAAGATGAGATAGCCGACGCCACCGTCCTTGCGCGATAGCATCTTGTCGGTCTGCGTGATGGCGTTCATTCCGTTTATCCTTCTCTTATCTCTTACTCTCGCCGCGGCCCGCGGCGCCTACAGCGCGTTTACCTTGCGCAGCTCGGCGATTTCGCCGTCGGCGAAGCCGAATTCCTTGAGCACCTCGTCGGTGTGCTGACCGAGTTCGGGCGGCACGGCGGCGATCCGGCTCGGCGTGCGCGACAGCGCGAACGGCTGGCCGACGAAGGGCTCTTGCGTACCGTCGGGCCGCGTGCCGTTCTGCGCGATGCCGAGATGCTGGACCTGTTCGTCGGCGAACACCTGATCGATCGTGTTTATCGGACCGGAGGGCACGCCCGCCTTGTTGAAGATCTCGATCCATTCCCTGCTGGTCTTGCCGACCGTCTTGGCTTCGACCGCGGCATTGACCGCATCGCGGTTTTTCGAGCGCAGCGCGCCGGTCTTGAAGTCCTCGCGCGTGATAAACTCGGGCGCGTCAAGGGCCTGGCACAAGCGGTCCCACATCACATGGCCGGCGGTGGCGATGTTGATGTAGCCATCCTTGGTCTTGAACACGCCGGTCGGAATCGAGGTCGGATGATTGTTGCCGGCCTGCTTGGCTACTTCGTGCGCCTGCAGCCAACGCGAGGCCTGGAAGTCGAGCATGAAGATCTGCGCCTGCAGCAACGACGTTGTGATCCACTGCCCTTCGCCTGACACTTCGCGCTCGTGCAGCGCGGTTAGAATGCCCAGCGCGCAAAACAGGCCGGCGCAGAGATCGGCGACCGGGATGCCGACGCGCACGGGGCCTTGGCCCGGCAGGCCGGTGATCGACATCAGTCCGCCCATGCCCTGGGCGATCTGGTCGACGCCCGGCCGGTCGCGATAGGGACCGTCCTGGCCGAAGCCGGAAATGCTGGCGAGGATGATTCGTTTGTTGACCTTGCGCAGTTCGTCGTAATCGATGCCGAGACGGTGCTTCACGTCAGGGCGGAAATTCTCCACCACCACGTCGGCCTTCTCGACCATGCGCAGCAAGGTGGCGCGGCCCTGCGGCGACTTGAGGTCGAGCGTCATACTCCGCTTGTTGCGGTGCAGATTCTGGAAATCCGGCCCTTGGCGAGGGCCGCCCAGCGCCTCGCCTTTTTCCAGGCGCGCCGGTGTCTCGATCTTGATGACATTGGCGCCCCAGTCGGCGAGTTCGCGCACGCAGGTCGGTCCCGAGCGCACGCGCGTGAGGTCAAGGGCGGTGAAGCGGGAAAGGGCCTGGGATGCCCGGGGAAACGGCATTTCGACAGCTCCGGCTGGTATTGTACGAGTCTATAAAGACGAATGGGGGGCTGACATTCCCCGATCTAAAGCGGCTTGTCCATGAGGCCGAATGCGCCGTTTCGACCACTTTATTCATCATTTGGCGGAATAAGGGACATCCCTGCCTTGAAAAGACCATCGACCCCTGTCATATGACCGGCACGGACGAACACCCGACCTCGGGTTCGCGGGCTGCGTGCACGAAACTCCCTCAAAACGAATTTCGCCCCGCCTCTTCCGTTTCTCAAACTGACGACAACCCTGGCCACGCGGGATGTCCTTAAAACCCCGCGATTCCGCCGCCCGCATCAGCGAGCCGGCCGCTTCGCCATATAAGAAAGACACTCTTTGACTTCATTTAACGACTTCGGCCTCGTAGAGCCGATCAGCCGCGCCCTCGCGGAAGAGAAATACCTCACTCCAACCCCGATCCAAGCCCAGACCATCCCCCTCGCCATGCAAGGCCGCGACGTCATCGGCATTGCGCAGACCGGAACCGGCAAGACCGCGGCCTTCGCGCTACCGATCATCAACCACCTGCACACCAGACGGCTGCGGCCCGAGAAAAAGGCCTGCCGCGTGCTGGTGCTTTCGCCAACGCGCGAATTGTCCGGCCAGATCTCCGACAGCTTCCGCGCCTATGGGCGGCACATCCGGCCACTCGCCGTCGCGCTCGCCATCGGCGGCGTGCCGATCAACAAGCAGATCCGCTCGCTGGCGCACGGCGTCGAAGTGCTGGTGGCCACGCCAGGCCGTCTGCTCGATCTCGTCAACCAGCGCGCGCTGCGCCTCGACCAGGTCGAGGTGCTGGTGCTGGACGAAGCCGACCGCATGCTGGACATGGGCTTCATCCACGACATCAAACGTATCGTTGCCATGCTGCGCAAGGAACGGCAAACGCTGTTCTTCTCCGCCACCATGCCGCAGGAAATCACCAAGCTCGCCGACGCAATGCTGCGCGATCCCGCCCGCGTGGCGGTGACGCCGCAGGCTTCGACGGTCGACCGCGTCGAGCAGCGTGTCATCCTGACCGACAAGTCGGCCAAGCCGAACCTGCTGGTCGAGGTGCTCAAGACCGAAACGACCGATCGCGTGCTGGTATTCACCCGCACCAAGCACGGCGCCGACAAGGTGGTCCGCGCCTTGCAGAAATCGGGCTTTGGCGCGGAAGCGATCCACGGCAACAAGTCGCAGAACCAGCGCGAGCGCGTGCTCGGCGACTTCCGTAACGGCAAGCTGCGCATCCTGATCGCCACCGATATTGCCGCCCGCGGCATCGATGTCGACGGCGTCAGCCATGTGGTCAACTACGATCTGCCGAACATCCCGGAATCCTACGTCCACCGCATTGGCCGCACCGCGCGCGCCGGCGCCGACGGCATCGCGATTTCGTTCTGCGATCACGAGGAAGCGCCCTTTCTGCGCGATATCGAGCGCATGATCCGGATGTCGATCCCATCGACCGATAAGCGGACCGGCGAGCGGCCCGCCCATCGCCCGGCCCAGCACAATGCCGGGAACCGGCACAACGGCCGGCCGCAGCGCGGCAATCACCAGCAGCGCGGGCAAGGTGATGGATTTTGCGGCGGCAATGGCCATCGCGGCAACAACGGCCACCGTTCCCACAACGGCGGCAGCGGCCATCAGGGCCGTCCGAGCCAAAACGGCCACCAGGCCGGCCATGCACAGGCCCCCCGGCTGGAAGCTACCGCAGGGGAGCCAAACGACATTGGAAATGTTACATTCCTGCAGCGCCCGAATGAGCCGCGCCGTAACGCCGGCCACCGCGCACGATAGCTGACCGGGAGACGAATGGATGGCGAAAGAAGAACTGCTGGAGTTCGACGGTACGGTGACCGAGGTTCTGCCGGACGGCAATTTCCGGGTGAAGCTCGACAACGAACACGAGGTTCTGGCCTATACCGCCGGCAAGATGCGCAAATTCCGTATCCGCACCGGCGTCGGCGACCGCGTGATCGTGGAAATGTCGCCCTATGACTTGCAGCGCGGACGCATCAGCTTCCGCCACAAGGGCGACGCACCGACCGCAGGCCCGCAGCAGCGCCGGCCGAACTTCCGCCGGCGGTAACGAATTGAATGTCCCGGCCGCGCTGGCCGGGACATTTTTTTTAGGCTGGGGGCACGGATCGACCGCTGGAGCGCCGGGCGTGCCATGAAAAAGGTTTCTATCTTGTATCTCGCGCTGGCGATCATTTTCGCCGGCGTTTTCGGTCCCGCCGCCGCGCAAGACAAGCCGGCGCGCGCCGCTCAACACGAGTCCGGCAAAGGCGTGCTGCGGCTGCTGCCGGCCGACGCGGTCAGCGAACATTCTATCGACACAGCGCGCGGCAAGCTCGCTTACACGGCGACCGCCGGCACGCTGCCGTTCTACGACCAGTCCGGCGAGCAGAGCGCTTCAGTATTCTACACCGCCTATGTCGCCAAAAGCGCCGGCGCGAACCGGCCCCTGACTTTCGTGTTCAACGGCGGGCCGGGTGCGGCCTCCGCCTTTCTGCATCTCGGCCTGGTCGGCCCGCGCATTCTCGATCTCGGACCCGATGGCCGCGACGCTGCGACGGCGCAATTGCGCGACAATGCCGATACCTGGCTCGCCTTCACCGACCTGGTGCTGATCGATCCGATCGGCACCGGCTGGAGCCGCACTGTGAAGCCGGACGACGCCAAGCATTTCTGGAGCATCCGCAGCGACGCGGAGTCGGTCGCCAAGGCGATCGCGCTCTATGTCGCCAAGAACAATCGCGTCGCTTCGCCGAAATATCTGTTCGGCGAAAGCTATGGCGGCTTCCGCGCCGCCAAGGTGGCGCGCGCGCTGCAACGCGACCAGGGCATCGTCACGTCCGGCATCATCATGCTGTCGCCGATGCTGGAAGGCTGGCTCACCTTCGGCGACGACGAGTCCGCGCTGCGCGCGGCGCTGCAATTGCCGTCGCTGGCGGCCGCCAATCTCGAACGCAAGAACGTATTCGCCCCGGCCGCGCTGGCGGACGCGGAAAAATTCGCCATGACCGACTATCTGGTGACCATGGCCGGCGCGCCGCCACAAGGCAGCGCGGGCAAAGCATTCTATGAACGCGTGGCGCAATTGACCGGCCTGCCGTTGGACGTGGTGACGCAGGCGCGCGGCTTTGTCGAGAATGCCTTCGTGAAAAACCTGCGGCCGGACGGCAAGATCGTCAGCCGCTACGACGCCAATTTTGCCGTCGACGATCCTTACCCGGAGCTGCGATCAGCGCACGGACCCGATCCGATCCTCGACGGCATCTCGCGCGCCTATGGCGGCGGTATGGCCGCCTATGCCCGCAACGAGCTCGGCTTCAAGACCGAGATGACCTATGCGCTGCTCGCGCCGCAGGTGACCAGCGGCTGGGACTGGCAGGGCGGCCGCCTGCAGGCAAGCGCCGAGGACGATCTACGCACCTTGCTCGCCTTCAGCCCGTCATTCCGGTTGCTGGTCGCGCATGGCTACTCGGACATGATCACGCCCTACGGCATGACGCGCTACGTGCTCGATCATTTGCCGGCGGACACCGCCGGCCGCGCTCAGCTCAAGCTCTATCGCGGCGGGCATATGCTTTATATCGATCCAGCCTCGCGCAAAGCGTTCAGCGCCGACGCGGCGGCGTTTTATCGCAAGGCAGGCGAATAGCCGTCCCCACCGCTCAATCCCGTGCAAGCGGGAATCCAGCGCGTAAGGAAGATCTGGGTCCCCGCTTTCGCGGGGACGAACGGCTATGACGCTAGCCGCCGCTGAATTCCAGCACGTCAAAACCGACGTGGCGGTCGACCATATAAATCAGCCCGCGCGCGTCGAGCATCACGTCATTGCTTTGCGGTGCGGCGCGCCCGCCCACAGGGTCCGGGATGAAATAGCCCACTTCGCGCGGCGCCACAGGGTCGGCGATATCGATAATGCGCAAGCCGCCGCCGAACCACACCGCATGCACCAGCGTGCCGGTCATGCGCTCGTGGAACTGGTGCGCGCCGAAGCGCGCGCCCGGCGTGCGGGCGAACGGCGAATCGAGTTCGCTCACCTCGAACAGCGACAGCGGCTTGACGTTGGCATAGTCCGTCACGTCGAACAGCGAAATGCCGGCGTGCAGCCGGCCGCGGCGCGCCTCTTCCTCGTTGGCGCTTTGCGCCTGATCCTCTTCGTCGATGGTGAGCGCGATGCGCTTGCCGCTGATTTTTTCTGGCGCCGGCATCACCGTGTGGGTCGGCTCGGGAAACGGCGGATGGTAATTGTAGGAGGCCACCGTCTTCGGCTTGCCGATGTCGCTCACATCGACGATGCGGAAGCCGCCGTGCCAGCAACTGGCGAACATCTCGTCGCCGAAGCGCAATGCGTGGTGCAGGCGATGGCGCTTGCCGGACCACGTAGGTTTCTCGCCGGCGGCGATATTCTGTCCCGGCAGCCACCAGCGCGAGACTTCCTGCGGGCGCTGCGGGTCGCGCATGTCGTAGGTGACCAGCATGGCGCCGAGGAAACCGTCCATCTCGGTGGAGATGTAGGCGTAGCGATCGTCCATGTCGAAGCGGTGCACGCCGCCGCCGCCGGTCATCTGATGATGGATCAATTTCGGCTTCGACCGATCGGCGATATCGTAGATGCGGAAGCCGCCGTTGCGATAGGGCTGCTTTTCGGCGGCTTCGATTTCGGCGATGCCGACCTCGGTGATGCTGAGCCGCTGCGCCAGCTCGGCGCGCGTCGGCTCGCGCTGAAGCGCTTCGCGCAGCTCGCGGCGAACACCCGGCATCTGCTCGGCGCGCCGGCCGACCGCGGTCATGTTGCGCTCGTGGTTGACCACCATGATATCGCCGGTGACGCGTACCTTGTGGCTATGCGAGGCCGGATCGTCGAGCGTGACGCTGCCTACGACACGCGGATTGGCCGGATCGGCGATATCGACGATCGAGGTGCCGAGCTGTTCTTTGTTCGGGATGTGCCCGACGTAGGCGTAGTTACCGGCGATATTGACCTGGCCCGCACCGGGCAGATCGAGATGGCCGATGCGCCGCACATCGCGGGCGAGCGCGCCGTTGGGCCGGTCGACTTTATTCATCGTCTTTATTCCTTGGGGCTGATCGTATTTCGGGAACGCGACTATTTGTCCACGTGGGCGCCGGAGGCTTTCACTACCTCGGCCCATTTCGGTACTTCCTTGGCGATATAGGCTTTGAATTCGTCCGGCGTGTCGCCGACAATATCGACGCCCAGCCGCTGAAGCGACGTCTGCACGCCCGGATCGTGCAGCGCGTTGACGGCGGTGGCGTGCAGCTTGGCGACAATCGCCGGCGGGGTGGCGGCGGGCGCGACCAGTCCGTGCCAGGTGCTGGCCTCGAAGCCCGGCAATCCGGCTTCGTCCATGGTCGGCAGATCGGGCAGAATCGCCGTGCGCTTGAGCGTGGTCACCGCCAGCGCGCGCACCGCCCCACTCTTGATATGACCGATTACGGAAGCCGCGGTGGCGAACATCATCTGATCATGGCCGCCGATCACGTCCTGCAAGGCAGGCGCGGCGCCCTTGTAGGGCACGTGCACGATGTCGACCTGTGCTTCCGCCTTGAACAGCTCGCCGGCGAGATGCGCCGCCGCGCCATAGCCGGACGAGGCAAAATTGATCTTGCCGGGTTGCGCCTTGCACAGATCGATCAGTTCGTTCAGCGAACGCACCGGCACCTTCGGATTGACCACCAGGATATTGGCCTGTGTGCCGATCAGGGTGATCGGCACGAAATCCTTTTCCGGGCTGTAGGCGAGCTTCTTGTACAGGCTCTCGTTGGTGGCGAGGATGCTGTTGTTGCCCATCAGCAGCGTGTAGCCGTCGGGCGTCGCACGCACGACGTATTCCGCCGCGATGTTGCCGCCGGCGCCCGGCTTGTTTTCGATGACGACCGGCTGGCCAAGCAACTGCTCCATCTTTTTGCCGACAATGCGGGCGAGCACGTCGCTCGGGCCGCCCGGCGGAAACGCAACCACCAGCATGACCGGCCGGTTCGGGTAGTCGGCCGCCTGCACCGGCGCGGCGAGCGCGGCGAGCACGGCAAAGCCGCTGAGCAGCGCGGCGCGGCGCGCTCGGTTAACGAGAAATGTCATTGTCATGCACCTCCGACTTGATATCGCGCCCCGCCGCGGTCGTCGAAAGCGATGCTACCGCTCCGCCCCTCCTTCAGGAAGCCGACGAATCGCGCGATGACACGACGCGGCTACCGGAAATCCTTATAATTCAAGATCAATTCTTCCCTCCCGCTTGACGTAAATCAAAGCCGCAGCGGCGTAATTTCGCTGTTCTAGCTGGGGCTTATCTGTGCCGGCGGTTGGCCTTTTGAACGTGTGAAATTTCTGCGCCGGTTTGGTGTGCCGAAGGTCAGGCACAACCGCGACGCTCGGCATCGGTGGAGCGTGAAATCGCCGGCGGCTCGATCCGACGGAAAAATGCCGTCCGCGTGAGAGCACGACAACGAATGATGCAAAAATTAACAGGAGGAGATGTGAAATGAAGATGCGCTGGGGTTTTCTCGCGATTGCCGCGCTCTGCAGCATGTTTGGATTCGGCCCCGCCAAAGCGGCCGACCCCACCCAGATTAAAGTCGGCATTCTGCTGCCGCTCACCGGGCCGTTCGCTGCGGTGGCGGAAACTCAGAAACAGGGCGCGCTGCTCGCCGTCGACGTCATCAACAAACAGGGCGGCCTCAACATGCCCTGGGGCAAGGTGAAAGTGGAAGGCGTCGTCGACGACGACGAATCCAAGCTCGATGTCGGCGTTCGCCGCTATCGCTATCTGGTTTCCGAAGGCGTCAAAGGCGTCGGCGGGCAGACCTGGTCGCCGCTGGCCTATGCCATCAACGCCATCGTCTCCAAAGACCCGATGCCTTACTTCCCGGTCTGCGTGATGGCGAAGGAAGCCTTCATGAAAGGCAAGCTCGCCGATTCCAGCTTCGCCGCCGCCTACAGTCCGTGGACAGTCGGTTATATGGCCGGCAAGTCGGCGGTGCAGACGCTGGGCAAGAAGCGCGTCTTCTTCCTGGCCCGCTCCGACAGCTGGGGCTGGGACATGCGCGACGGCGCCTATGCGGCCGCCAAGGAATTCGGCGGAACGATCGTCGGCTATGACGAGGCCTCGCTCGGCACCGCCGATTTCACCACCATCCTGCAGAAGGTCCGCGCGGCAAAGCCGGACGTTCTGATCGCGGCGCAGTTTGCGGCCGATTCGGTCGCGCTCCTCAAGCAGGTCTCGCAAATGGGCCTTGGCAAGGAGATGACCATCTTCAACGCCTTCATCACCAACGTGGTCGCCAAAGGGCTGCCGCCGGAGGCGCTGCAGGGCGTCTACGCCATGCACTACTTCTATTACGACCTGAGCGGCTTCCCGGACAAAGAAGTGGCGAAGAGCGCGCAAGAGTTCACCGAACTGTTCCGCGCCAAATACAACACCCCGCCCGACGCCTACGCGACCATCGCCTACATCGCCTACATGGAGATGTTCCGCGGTTTCGAGGCGGCGAAGTCATTCGATCCGAAAAAGGTCTCGGCGGCTCTGATGGCCAATGGCGGCAAATTCGACACCGTCAAGGGCCCGGCCAATTGGCGTCAGGACCATTCGGCCGCCTATAAGTACGCGGCCTTCCTGGTGAAGGGCAAAGGCGCCGCCGAGCGCAAGAACGAGTGGGACCTGTTCAGCGTGGAAGGTTCCATGGGCGGCGAATCGGTGCTGCCGACGCTCAAGGCCCTTGGTTACTGACCGCCGCGTTGACCGGGCGACGGTCGCCCGCGGCCGATAAACGTCATCAATCTCCGCCCCGGCGCGAGCTTTTAGTCTTGCGTCGGGGCGTGAACATTAAGATTGGGTGAGACGTGGTTACGGATACGCGCCCCGAGATCATCAGAGCAAACGGCGTCACAAAACGTTTCGGTAAGCAGGTCGCGGTCGACAATGTCAGCTATCTGCTGCGCGAGAATGAAGTCGCCGGCATCATCGGCTCGAACGGCGCCGGCAAGACGACATTCTTCAACCTGCTGACTGGGTTTTTCCCGCCCGACCAAGGAACGATCCTCTACAAAGGCGAAGACGTCACTTTCATGACGCCCCAACAACGGGTCGCGCGCGGGTTGATGCGAACGTTCCAGCTGACGGCCACCTTCGACAATCTCAGCGTGATCGATAATCTGGTGCTCGCCTTTTTCCGGGCACACCGGAAATCGTCCCTGCTGCAACTACTGGTCAACACCTGCAAGGGCCAGCGCAACGACCCGATGATCGTCGAGATCCTGGAAACATTCAACCTGAAAGACATTCGCGACCGCATGGTGAAGAACCTGAGCCTGGGCGAAAAGCGGCGCCTGGAGATCGCGATGGCGGTCCTCACCGAGCCCAAAGTGCTGCTGCTCGACGAACCGCTGGCGGGACTTTCGGAATCCGAGATCCAAAGCGTGCTCAATGTGCTGCGCCAGCGCATCGGCCGGCAGACGATCCTGATTGTCGAGCACAAGATTTCGCACGTGGAGGACTTCCTGCAAAGGCTCACGGTCATGCACGAAGGCCGGGTGATCGCCGACGGCGGTTACGAGGAAACGCTGCGCGACCCGGAAGTGCGCCGGAGCTACTGGCAGATCGACGTCTCCGGCGAGCAAGACAGGACCGTCGTGGCATGACGAACAACGACGATATCCTGACAGTCACCGGACTGAACGTCGCCTACGGCGAATCGAAGGCGCTGTTTGACGTCAACATGAACGTCCGGCGGAACCAGGTCGTCGCTTGCGTCGGCCGCAACGGAGCCGGCAAAAGTACGCTGCTCAAGAGCATCACCGGATTCCTCAAGCCGACGGCGGGTTCGATCGTATCCAGCGGGGCCAGTTTGGTCGGCAAGTCGGCGTTCGCCGTCGCCGGCATGGGAATCAAATACATCCCCCAGGACAAGAAGGTTTTCGCCGACCTGACGGTGCGGGAAAACCTCGAGCTCGGCAGCTACGCCAGCCAGGACTACGACTGGGCGCCGGTCATCGACTATTTCCCCAAACTGAAGATCCTGATGGACCGCAAGGCGGGCTATCTGAGCGGTGGCGAACGTCAGATGCTGATGATCGGCCGCGCGATACTGGGCGGGCCCAAACTGCTGCTGGTGGATGAGCCGACCGAAGGCTTGGCGCCGAGCATCGTCATGCATCTGCGCAACGTCTTCAAAGAGCTGGCCAAGAAGACGGCGCTGGTGATCGTCGAGCAGAACCTACCGCTGGTGTGCGCTATCGCCGACAAAATCTACGCCTTGAAGGAAGGCCGCATCATGGCGGAACTGACGGAGCGCGAGCAGATCACGCCCGAGGCATGCGAGAAATATCTCTAGAATCGAATCAATAAAGGCATCCGCGATGAGCTTCTTGAGATGGTGGTGGGGATTGTTGCTGGCATTCGCGCTGGTGGCGCTGGTGCGGGTGTTTCTGCCGCTGCCGTTCGCCAACGAGATCATTATTTTTTCGATCTACACCATGGGCTGCAACTACCTGCTCGGCCGCATCGGCTTCATATCGTTCGGCCAGCCGGCCTATTTGGCCGTCGGCGCCTACGCCGCCGCGTTTTACCTGTTTTACTTCGGCGCCAATCCTTACGTCGGCATTCTGATCGGCATCGTGGCGGGGGCCGTCGTGTCGCTGGCGATCGGCTCGCTGTTCGTGCGATTGCGCGGCGACTATTTCGCTTTGGTCAACCTCGCGCTGGCGGTGATCATCTTCTATCTCATGCAGAAGGTTCTGGCCGACATCACGCACGGCGACAACGGGCTGTGGTTCCTCACCAACCTCGCTTCCACGCCGGTGCTGGACCTGTCGCGGCCCGATCAGTTTTTCATCTTCGCCTTCCTGGTCGCCTTCGCGCTTTGGGCGTTCTTCAAGTATCTCGACGACTCGATCTTCGGCGCCTGCTGCCTGGCCACCAAGATCAACGAGGACAAGGTTAAATTCCTTGGCTACAGCAGCTTCAAAATCCGGCTGGCCGCCTTTGTCATCGCCAACACGACCGCCGCGCTAGCCGGTGCGTTGTATGCCGTCTATCTCGGCTTCGTCAGCCCGGAGATCACCAGCCCGGCGCGCGCTGCCGATCCCGTGGTGGTGACGATCCTCGGCGGCGTCGGCACGCTCTACGGGCCGCTCGTCGGCGCGATCGTCTATACCGGCATGAAGGACGTGCTGAGCCAAACATTCGGAAATTGGGAGCTGGTGATCGGCTTCGTGCTCGTGTTCATCATGCTGGCCGGCGAAAAGGGCATTTGGGGCACGCTGGCGCCGCTGATAAAAAAGACGTTCCTGCGCGTCACCGGCAACGCGGCCGATGCGGAAGGGGCCAGCCGATGATCAACATGCAGCTGCTGACCTCCGGCATCATCTTCGGCTTGAGCCTGGGAAGCATCTTTTTCCTGATGACGATCGGGCTGTCGCTTTGTTTCGGCTTGATGCGCATCATCAGCCTCGACCAATTGCTGTATTATTCGGTCGGCGCCTATATCACCTTTTCGGTCAGCGCGGCGCTGGGAAGCATCTGGCTCGGCGTACTGGCAGGCGCGATTGTCGCAGGCGCCGCTGCTTTGGCGGTGGAACGCATCGTTTTCCGGCGCATCTATGATCGGGACTTGCCATTCACCATGATCACGTCATTCGGGGTGCTGATCGGCGGCGTGGGCGTCATCAAATATTTTTGGGGCCTGGTGCCGCGCCCGGTGGCGGAGCCGATCACCGCCAGGGTCGACATCATGGGGACGGATATTCCGGTCTATCGCCTGGTGATCGTCGCCATCGCCGCTTTGGTCTATGTCGGCATCTGGCTGTTCCTCAACCGCACCATCATCGGCAAGGCGATCCGGGCCGGGACCGAAGACGTCGAGCATGTCGAAGGCCTCGGCATCAACGTGTATCGGCTGTTCACCATCACCTTCGTCATCGCCGGAGCCTTGTCCGGCCTCGCCGGCGGCCTCTATGCGCCGCTGATCATGGTCGATCCGAATATGGGGCTCGATGTGCTGGCCTTCGTCTTCATGGTCGTCATCATCGGCGGCCTCGGCAGCATCAAGGGCACGCTGATATCGAGCTTCCTGGTCGGGCAGGTCGTGTCGATCGGCTCGCTGGTCTACGCGCCGCTGGCGCAGATGGCGCCCTTCGCCATCATGCTGCTGATCTTGCTGATCAAACCGACCGGCCTGTTCGGTAGCCGAATGTTGAAGCGATAGACCCCATCGGCCACGGGCCGATCAGGCCGGGATTTGCTTCTGCTCGGCGGCGCGCTTGGCCTTGATGGCGGCGAGCACCTTTTCCGACGTCGCCGGCAGCGCAGTGATGCGCACGCCGACTGCGTCATGGATGGCGTTGAGGACCGCGGCCGCGGTCGGCACCGCCGTCGGCTCGCCGACGCCCTTGGCGCCGAACGGACCGGTGGGATCGAAGCCCTGCACGATGTCGACGGTGATCTCCGGCATGTCGAGCGAGGTCGGCATGATGTAATTGGTCAGGTTGGGATTGATGTGACGCCCCTTGGCGTCGAACAGCATCTCCTCCTGCAGCGCCATGCCGACGCCCATCGAAATGCCGCCCTCGACCTGGCCCTCGACCAGCATGGGATTGATGGCGGTGCCGCAATCATGCGCGGCGGCGATGCGCAGAACCTCGACCTCGCCGGTCTCATCGTCGACATCGACCTCAGCGATCTGCGTGGCGTAAACATAAGTGGCGAACGGCTTGCCCTGCCCGGTCTCCGGATCCATGGCGACGGTCGGCGGGTTCCACGAGGCGCTGCCGATTGCCGGCTGGCCGAGCACGACTTGCGAGCGACGCGCCACATCGGCGATCGAGACATTGCGCTGCGGATAGCTCTTCACCTGGATTTTGCGGTCTTGCGCTTCGAGCTGGCTGACCTTTACCCCCAGCATGGGCGCCGCGGTTTCGAATAAAATCGCCTTGGCGGCTTCGGCGGCGAGCCAAACGGCATTGCCGGTGACATAGGTCGTGCGGCTGGCAATGGCGCCGGTATCCATCGGTGTCGTGTCGGTATCGGCGGAGACGACGTGCACGTCGTCGGTCGCGATGCCGAGCGCCTCGGCCGCGATCTGGCCGAGCACCGTGAGCGAGCCCTGGCCGGTTTCCACCGTGCCGGTGAGCACCGTCGCGGTGCCGTCCTCATTGACCTTCACCGTCGCCGCGCTCGGATTGGCGTCGACGGTAAAGCCGATCGGATACCACATGCAGGCGATGCCGCATCCGCGCCGTTTCATGAACGCGGCTCCCAGCCAAAGCGCTCGGCCGCCTTGCGCAGCGTTTCCTTGACCACCACGCTGTGCAGCACCTGTCCGGTCGGGCTCGACGAACCTTCATCGAAGGCGTTGAGTAGGCGAATCTCCAGCGGATCGATGCCGAGCTTCTTGGCGATGTCGTCCATCTGCGATTCGTAGGCGAAGCACACCTGCGGCGCGCCGAATCCGCGCATGGCACCGGTCATGGTCTTGTTGGTGTAGACGACGAAGGCCTCCGACAGGACGTTGTCGATCTTGTAGGGGCCGGGCGCCAGGATGCAGGCCTTGCCGAGCGTCGTCGCGCTCCATGAGCAATAGGCGCCGCCATCCAGCACCAGCCGAATCTGGCGGGCCAAGATGCGCCCTTTCTTCGTAACGCCGGTCTTGTAATCCATGATGATCGGGTGACGCGTCGTGGTCGCGGTGAATTCTTCGCCACGCGTGAACACGCCCTTCACCGGCCGGCCGGTCTTCTTCGACAAAAGCGCCAGCGCCGGTTCCTGCGAGATTTCGTTCTTGCCGCCGAAATTGCCACCGACGATGGTGGCAACGATGCGAATGCGGCTCATCGGCAGCTTCAGCGTCCGCGCGATGTCGGCCCGCGCGAGCGTAATGCGCCCGATCGTCGCGTAAATGGTGAGGCGGCCGTTGGCATCCCAGTCGGCGATGGCCGCGTGCGGCTCGAGCGACACGTGCTCGATCATTTGCGTGCTGAAGCGGTCCTCGAAGATACTGTAGGACTCGGCAAATCCCTTTTCGATATCGCCTTTGCGGATCACCTTGGTCGCATAGATGTTGCTGTTGGGCGCGTGCACTTTGGGCGAATCTTCGCGCATGGCGGCAACCGGATCGAGCACGGCCGGCAGCGGCTCGTATTCGACCACGATCTTCTCCAGCGCCTCGTTGGCGATCTGCTCGGTGACGGCCGCCACCGCCGCAACACCGTCGCCAGCGTGGAACACGACATCGTCGACCAGCACCGGCTGATCCTGGAACGTCGGCCCGAAGGAATTTGACGGTATTTCCTTGCCGGTGAGAACCGCCATCACGCCGGGCATGGCCTCGGCCGCGCTGATGTCGATGCGCTTGATGCGGGCGGAGGCAATGCCGGCGCGCTTGATGCGCGCGTAGAGCATGCCGGGGAAGCTCAAGTCGTCGATGTATTTGGTCTGCCCGAGGCCGTGCAGGCGGCCATCAGGCCGCGTCGCGCGCTGGCCGACGGCGCGGGTCTGCTGGCGTGCGTTCGGCGTCAGCGGCTCGATCGGATAAGGCTCGCGCGGCAATACCGCCGGCAGCCGCAGATCGGCGTCGGACAGCGGCTCGGCGATGTCCAGCTTGTCGCGTTCCAGGATTCGGCTGTGTTCGTTCATGGGGTCGTCACCTCGGGTCGCGCATGGGTGAGCTGGGCGCGGGACTGTTCACGCAACAGACGGGCGGCGTCCTGCACCGCCTCGATCATCTTGGTGTAGCCGGTGCAGCGGCAGAGATTGCCCGACAGCGCGTCGCGGATCTCCTGCGTCGTCGGGTCGACATTCTCGTCGAGCAACGCCTTGGCCGACATCAGCACACCGGGGCCGCAAAAGCCGCATTGCAGCGCGCCGCTGTTCTCAAAGGTCGTTTGGATGGTGTGCAGGCGGTCGCGGCTGGCCAGGCCTTCGATGGTGAGGATTTGACGGCCGGCGGCCTGGCCGGCGAGCATCAGGCACGAATTGACCGCCTGGCCGTCGACGATCACGGTGCAAGCGCCGCAGTCGCCGACGTCGCAACCGAGCTTGGCGCCGGTAAGATTGAAATGCTCGCGCAACAACTGAAGCAAAGTCGTTTCCGGCGGCACCGAAGCGCTGCGGGTCTGCCCGTTGACGGTCATCGTTACGTCGGTCACGCCACGAGCTCCTTTTCCTTCGCCGTCGTGCGCGCCAGTGCATTGCCGAGCGCGCGTTTGACAAGCACCGCAATGAGATCGCTCCGGTATTCGGCGCTGGCACGGAAGTCGCTGATCGGCCTGGCCTCGGTCGCGGCAATGTGGCCGGCTTCGGCCATCGCCTCGGCGCTGATCTTGCGGCCTTCGAGATAGGTTTCCGCCTTCGGCGCGCGAATGACGACGGGCGCGACCGCGCCGAGCGCGATGCGGGGGCTGCGGAAATTTCCTTTGTCGTTGAAGAACGCCGCCGCCGCATTGACCAGCGCCAGCGCCTGGCCCTTGCGCAAACCGAATTTCTCGAATGCGGCCCGTTTGCCAAGACTCTCTTTCGGGATCACGATGTCGACGAGCAGATCGCCCGGCTTGAGGCTGGTCCGGCGCGGCCCGACGAACAATTCGGCGAGCGGCATTCGCCGTTCGCCGGCGGCATTTGCCACGGTCACCGACGCGTCGAGCGCCATCAAAGTCGGACCGCTGTCCATCGATGGAACGCAGGTCACCAAATTGCCGCCGAGCGTGCCGAGATTGCGCGTCTGCACCGCGCCGATGGAATGGGCGGCATCGACCAACGCCGGGAACATGGAGCGGATAACCGGTGAACTCATGATCTCGCCGTGCGTGGCCAGCGCGCCGATGTGCAGGCCATCGTCCTTGACGGCGATCACCTTGAGTTCGCGCAGCCGCGAGACATCGACGATCATCTCGGGGTCATGGACTGCGTGCTTGAGTTCGACCAGCAGATCGGTGCCGCCCGCCAGAATCTTGGCCTTGGCGCCGTGCTCGCCGAGCAGCGCCACGGCATGGCCGACATCTTTCGCCGTCACGTATCCGAACGCCTTCATTCGGTCTGTCCTCGATGCCCGCAGATTTGTGCGTTGCAACAGCCCTCGCGCAAACCGTCAAACGGAGCGAGAATCCGCAACTGGGCCGCAACCAACAACCGTTTGCAGGATAAGCGGTTCGGCGGGCGCGATCTAGACCAAAGTAGTGCGGCAATCCTGAAACGCCATTTCGTGGGTTGAAATCGTTAAAATCTGCACGCCTGGAATGGACGAATGTCCGGCATTTGGACGCATCTCGACGTGAAACGGTCGCCAGCAACCTTTCCGTGGCTTTGCGACGTCAGAATTCGTGACCGAAAATCAGGCTGTCGAGCGAATAGATTCCCCCGCCATGCACAAGGAAATAGAACGCCGCGAGCGTCCACATCAGCGTGTATTCGAGACCGAGCTGGTTCCAGAAATAGCGACCGACGCGCCAGCGCTCGACATTCGATACCAGTAGGAAGAGGACGATTGGCAAGGCGGCGAGCCGCGTGAACAGGCCGAGCGCCAGCAGCGGCCCGCATATGAATTGCGTCAGCGCGAGCGCCGGCGCCCACACGATGCCGGGGCGGTAACCCTGCTTGTCCATATAATCGGCGAGCGCGCGGACGCTGCGCAGCGGCTGGCCAGTGGAGGGAAACCAACCGAAAGTATTGCGTAAGGCGTGGGGCACCAGCGCCAGCCCGACCATGACGCGCAGCAACGTCTCCGCCACCGGCGCCAGCGCGTGGTAGAGCGCACCGAGCTGGGGATAGACGAGCGGGATCGCGGGATCCGGCAAATTTATAACCTGATTTCGCCGAGACTGACGCTGGCGCCGAGTTTGGCGTTGACGGTTTTCTTGGCTCGGCCGACCGCCCAGATTTCCACGGCGTAGTCGCCCGAATTCTCGTCCAGCCGGTCGAATTTGAAGTCGCCGTAGTTGTCGGTAGCGGTCTGCGCGACCATGGCGCCGCTCTTGAGCAGTCGGACGGTGGCACCCTCGACGCAATCGACCGCGCTGTTGGCCTCCTGCGAGACCGTGCCGGCGATGAAGCATGTCGAATAGCGCCACAAATTTTTGTAGTAGACGCGTGGGGCCGTGGCGAGCTCTGGCTTCATGACTTCGAGACCCTGCTCGCGCGCGATTTTGGTCATCTCGTTATCGTCGACGCAGAGCGCGCGCATGGCACCGGTCGGACAGGATTGCTGGCCGCGCGTCTGCTTCCAGCCTTGATCGATGAGATGGGCGTCGAAGGTCCAGGCCTGCGGCAGCTGCAACTCTTCGTTCCACCAGATGTGGCCATAGGGGCAGGCATCGACTAGGTCCTTGCGCCCCTTGGCCTTGACCGGATCGATCAGCACGATGCCGTCGTCGCGCTTCTTGATTGCGCCGCCGCCTTTGGCGACGCAGGGCGCGTTGTCGCAGTGGTTGCACATCGTCGGCACGTAAGCGATGTCGATCGCCGGCAGTTGCCCGCGTTCTTTCTGCAGGATGTTGATCCACTTGTGGCCGTGCTTGGGCATTGGCGCCGAATAGCCGGGGAAGTCGTTGCCGACATATTCGTCCATGGCCGCCAGCGTGCACAGGTTACAGTTGGTGCACTCGGCGACGTCGACGATCAGGTTCCATTTATTCATCGCGCATCTCGTATTGGCCGATTTTCACTTCGGTATCCGCGGCACCACCAGATGAAACAGTTTCAACGACGCCCCGCTCGCCGCCTGGATGGTGGCGGTCTCGGACGGTCCGAGATAGACGCCGGCGCCCTTCTCGACGTCGTAATCTTTGTTGTTGAGATGGATGCGGCCCTTACCGTCCATCAAGTAGATGAGCTGATGCTTGTCGGAAACATCCGGTTTGAACTTCTCAGCCGATTTAAGCCAACGCAAGGAGCCAAGCACATTATGCGCGTTGCACAGCGTCTCGTTTAGCACCTCGGTGAATTCGCCCTGGCCGGCCGTAGCTTTTTTGGGGAGCTTGTTGGTATCGATGAATGTCAGCGACATAGTGGTTGTCCTCTGCTATCGGGCTAAATTCAGGTTTGAATCCAGACGCGGCCGTCCTTGCGGTCCCAGCGCAAGTCGTCGTCCGTGCCTTCGAGGATCGTGGTCTTGAAGCGATTGGGCGCCTGCCACTCGAAATAGAACAGCGGCGTGGTGGCGCGCAGCCGGTGCTTCTCTTCGGCCGGGATGAAAATCATGTCGCCGGGGCCGACCGGGCGGATCCCATCGTCCGACTCCACCGTCGCCTGGCCGTCGATGATGAAATAGAAGTGTTCGCAGTTCTTGTGCAGGTGCAGGGGCGACGCCGCGCCCTTCTTGTAGTGCATGACTCCGGCGAGCATGTCGTCGATCTTGGCAAGTTCCTGATTGACGAAGAAAATGCGCTCGCGCGCCTGTTTGGCGTCGACCAGCGAAGGCAGGTCGCCTTCTTTGAATACATAAGCCATCAGATCAGCTCCTCCTTGTTATCCGTTATTTAGCCGGCACCAGATGCGCCGCCTTGAGCTTGCCGCGGATTTCCTTGTCCTTGTCCATCTTGGCGAAGGTCTCCGAGACATGTTCGGTACCGCCGTCCCACAGCACCACCTGCACCAGCGCGTTGGCGCCGGCGAGCGAGTGCGTGGTCTTGGTTTGCGTGCGCTCGGGCGTGAGTAGATTGAGCACGCCGCCACGGTCGACCGATCTGCCGGGCTCGCCCATCGGGTCGTACACCGCCGAAGACTCGTAGCCGTGGCAGACGCCGCGCGGCAGCCGCTGGGTCGGCAGCGCGGCGCAGATCACCCCGCCGCGGTCGTTATGGACCTTGACCAGATCGTGCTTCTTGATGCCGCGCTCGGCCGCGTCCTGCGCGTTCAGGCGCACGATCCAGTAATAGTAGCCATCCACGTTGACGCGGTGGTCCTCGATATTGAGCAGGAACGAATCCTTGCCGTCGCCTTGCGTGTGATAGGAATATTTCGAGTGCGGCGTGAGCAGCTGCAGCGGGTAGCGCTCGAACAGGTCGCCCGAATGCGGCCCTTCCCATGACGGCTCGTATTTGACGATGGGCGGGCGCTCCGGATCGGCGAAGCGCTTGAGGCTGTTACATTCGAACTCGAGCTTGCCGGATTGCGTCTGCAGGCCGCGCAGGTATTCCTCGGTGTAGTCGGACGGCAGCGGCTGGAATTCCGGGACATCCTTCTTGCGGTTTTCCCAGAACCAGCGGAACGACACCGGCGGGCGCAGGTGCTCCTTCTCGGACGGCACGACGTAATAGCCGCGCTTCATGAACTCCTTCCAGGAGATCACCTTGGGCAGGTCCGAGGCATCGAAATGCCGTTTGACCCAGTCGATCTCGTTGCAGCCTTCGTTGAAGTAGTTGGCGAGCCCGAGCCGCTTGCAGATCTCGGTGAAGATCCAGAAGTCGGTCTTCGACTCGCCGAGCGGCTTGATCGCCGGCGCCTGGAAGATGATGACGCGGTGGTTGAGCTGCTGCTGGCCGTGATGGCCGTAGCCGCCGAGACCGGCCCATTCGGAGATGTCGACACGCTCAAAATTCGTGCAGGCCGGCAGAATAAGGTCGGCGAACTTGGCCTCGCCTTCGAACCAGATCGACTGGTTGACCACGAATTCCAGATTGTCCGACTGATACATCCGCACATGGCGGTTGGTGTTGTTCATGGTAGCCAGCATCGAGCCGCCGTACTTGTAGAGCATCTTCACCGGCGAATGGCCAGGCGACGGATAGCTGAACTTGGCGAACTGGTGCTCGATCGATTTGCCGATCCAGCGATAGCCCTCCGCCTTGCCGTCGGCGATCGCCTCCGGCATCCAAATGCGCGGAATGGTCTGCGCGTTGGAGCTCATCGTCAGCAACTGCGGCATGCGCTGGTAGAGTTCGACCGGCATCGAGGTGTTTTCCAGATCGCCGGACATGCCGCCGTCGGCGTAGCCGGGGAAATAGAAATTGAAATCGAGCGGGCAGCCCCACTGCAGATTGCCCATGTTGATGCCGGGCTTGCCCAGGCCCTGCATCGCCGACAGGCACACCATCACGCGCGCCCACTGGATGCCGGTCTGGTTGCGGCAGGCACCGCCGTGGCCGTTGCCCCAGCCGCCGGGCGCGAGATAGACGCGCTTCTTGCCCCACTCGCGGGCGAGCGCGCGCACGTCTTTTGCCGGAACGCCGGTTTCCTTCTCCTGCCACTCCGGCGTTTTGGGGATGCCGTCTTCCTCGCCCGTGAGATAGGCCTTCCAGATGTCGAAGCCGACGGTGTGGGTCTTCACGTATTCCTTGTCGTAGAGACCTTCCTTGATCCAGACGTAAGCGATCGCCATCGCCATGGCCGGCGACGTGGTCGGCTTGGGCGCAAACCATTTGCCCGGCAGGAACTGCGCCGATGCATTGTAATAGGGGTCGACGTGGACGACCTTGATGCCGAGTTTCGGATTCTTCAGCCATTGCCGGCGCACGGTGCCTTCCTGCGCGCCATAGGAGCCTGACGTGCTTTCGGGATCCGCCGCCCAGAACACAATCATCTCGCAATTCTGCAGACAATCTTCGACCGTGCCGTAGGTCTCCGACTGGCCGACGCGCAGCGTGTGGCCCCAGTGGTGCACCGCGCCCCAGTACCAGCCTTCCCACGAGTCGGGATTGTGATGCACGCGCGTCATGCCGACCGCGTTGGCGAAACGGTAGAGCGCGGACAGGTAGTAGCCGATATTACCCCAGGTGTGGTGCGAGCCGTGCGAGGTCGCGATCGCGCCGGGGCCATGGTCGCGCTTGCAGCGCTTGATTTCGCCGGCAACGAGGTCGAGCGCCTCCTCCCACGAAATGCGCACATACTCCGACTTGCCGCGATTCTGCGGACTGCGCTTGCCGTTGGGATCGAAGTCGACGCGCTTCATCGGATGCAGCAAGCGGTTCGGCGCATAGACGATCGATTTCGCATTCTGCCCGTGCGGCGCCAGCGTCGTCTTGCGCGGCGGCGTGAACTCCATGCCGCGCGCCTTGATGGTCCACGGCCGCGGATCGGTCTCGTCGAAGTCGATCGGCGTCATGCGCACGATCTTGTCGTCCTTGACGGTGATGAACACCGGCCCGCCATTGGTCATGTTGCAGTAGCGCATCGAGCCGTCCGGCATCGGCGTGCCGAAGCTCCAGTGCGCGGTCTGCATCATCATGAGGGTCTGCGCGAACCAATTGGTCAGGTCCTCGGGGCCGTCGACGCCAAGGACGAAATCCTTCTGCGAATTGATCTGGTTGAGCCAATTGATCGGCGGCGTCAGCAGGGATGCGCCGGTCGCAGCATTCTTGAAGAGGAGCGAGATGTCGGGCTTCGGACGCAGGCCTGCGCCCGATGTGATCCTGCCGTCGTGGATCTCGATCCAGCGGCCGGTGCCCTCGTCGCGCGCCTTGATCTGGGCGACCAGATTGCGTTCTTTCAGGCGCGCCGCGAACTGCGGATACCGCCAGGCCACGAACCTGAGCAGCAGCGTCAGCGCGAATAGAATGAGCGCGAATTTCGCTTTCGAGAACATCGTGCGCGTCCCCAATCTGGTGATCGATGGGCGTATTATCTATCGCGCGTCTGCCGGAACGGGGCGGGCGCGGGCACCGTCCATCGCCACAGTATAGGATTTCCGGCTATCGTTTAATGATGCAATTTATAGGCTAGATGATCGATAATATCGATCATGTGGCAGTGGTAGTTCAGGACCGCGGCCGCTGCGGCCGCCGCATACCGGTCGCGGGCAGGTCGATCTTGGCGGCGGTTTTCTGCAGCTCGACGAGAAAGGCCTGGCAAACCGCCGACAGCTCGTGCCTGGCCCGCGAAATCGCTATCACCTGCCACGGCTGCATCGGTGAATCGAGCAGCACCGGCGCGATCGACGGCGTGGTGCGATTGCCGGCAAAGATCTGCGAAGGCACCAACGTGACGTAGTCGCCGTTTTCGACTAAAGCCAGCGCGCAGGCGAACGAGGTGCATTCGATCGTGCTTTTCGGCGGTTCCAGCCGGTTGGCGATGAACGTCTGTTCGAACACGTCCAGCCCGGTGTGGCTGCGGCGATAGATGATCCAATCAAGCCCGATGAGGTCCTCGAGCTGCAGCTTGCGCCGGCCGAGCATGGGATGGTCGGCGCGCACCGCCGGCACCAGCCGGTCTTTGACAAGGCTGATAAAGCTGAGGCTGTCGTCCCTTGGCCGGCCGGGTACCAGGCAAATGGCGAGATCGAGATCGCCGGTGCGGATCGCGGGCAGCGTGTCGGGATAGACGCCCTCGAGGATATGAAAGCTCACCCGTGGATGCGTGCGCTGGAAAGCGATGACCGCGCGCGGCAGCAATCCGGTGGCGACGCTCGGCGAGGCGCTGACACGGATTTCGCCTAAGCCCGCGCCCTGAATTGCTTCGACGTCGTTGCGGGCGTGGCGGAGCTCCGCCTCGACGGTCTTGATGCGCGCGAACAGCGCCTTGCCCGCTTCGGTCGCAGCTACTCCATGGGCGCCGCGATGCAAAAGCTCCACACCGAGATCGTCTTCCAATTGCTGGATGCTTTTGGTGACGGACGACTGCGACAGGTTGAGCACCTTGGCCGCCTGACGGACCGCGCCGACCTCGACCACCGCGGTGAAATTACGCAATTGACTGAGTTTCATGGCGATGCCGGCCGAGCGCTGGTGATCGCCAAATACTATCACTGAGCCATGAAATTACCTAGTCGGCGATCGGGTCGGCAACGCCGAAAATAGTGACGCCGCGGCCATGACAACCGCGGCGTCCAGCTTGCCTTGGGCTTCCTCAATTACCCTGGAATACCGGCTTCTGCTTGGCGACAAAGGCCTCGTAGGCGCGCTCGTAGTCCTTGGTCTGCATGCAGATCGCCTGCGCCTGCGCTTCAGCCTCGATCGCCTCGTCGACGCCCATGTTCCATTCCTGGTGCAGGCACTTCTTGGTCATGGCATTGGCGAAAGTCGGGCCATCCGACAATTGCTTGGCCAGCGCCTGCGCGTCTTCGAGCACTTTCTCAGGCTCGGACAGCTTGTTGTAGAAGCCCCAGCGCTCGGCCTCCACGCCGTCCATGGCCCGGCCGGTATAAAGCAGTTCCGATGCGCGGCCGTGGCCGATGATGCGCGGCAGGATGGCGCAGGCGCCCATGTCGGCGCCGGCAAGACCGACGCGCACGAACAGGAACGCGACCTTGCTGCGCGCCGTGCCGACGCGCAGGTCCGACGCCATGGCGATGATCGCGCCGGCGCCGGCGCAGATGCCGTCGATCGCCGCAATGATCGGCTGCGGACAGGCCCGCATCTCCTTGACCAGCTGACCGGTCATGCGGGTGAAGGCGATGAGCCCCGCCATGTCGTCCTGGCGCTGCATCTCGACTAGCGGGCCGATGATCTCGTGCACGTCGCCGCCGGAGCAGAAGTTGCCGCCGGCGCCGACGATGACGACATTCTTGATGCCGTCGGCATATTGCAGGTTGCGGAACAGATCGCGCAGCTCGGCATAAGATTCGAGCGTCAGCGGGTTCTTCCGTTCCGGCCGGTTCAAGGTGATGGTCGCCACCTTGCCGACGACCGACCAGAGGAAGTGCTTGGGCCTGTAAGTGGAAAAGTCGAGCCCGGCGGGACGAAAGCGCGCCGCGGTGTCGGCGTCGGCGGTCTTGGCCATTGCAACGGCAGTCATGATTCCCTCCATGGAAATGGGTAAGCGCTAACCAGCGAACGTCAGCCCGCCGCTGACGCTCATCACCTGCCCGGTGACGTAGTCGGCTTGCGGGCTGGCGAAGAACAGAACGGCGTCGGCGATCTCCTCCGGCTTGGCGAAGCGGCGGAACGGAATCGCCTTGAGGAAGGCCTCGCGCAATTTCTCCGAACGCGTGGCGAGCATCGGCGTGTCGGTCGGGCCTGGGCACACGCAATTGACGTTGATCGAGTAGCGGGCGACCTCGCGCGCCAGCGACTTTGTGAAGGCGATCAGCCCGCCTTTAGCGCCGGCGTAAACCGTCTCGCCGCCGCTGCCGACTCGCCCGGCGTCGCTGGCGATGTTGACGATCTTGCCGCCGTTGGCGGCGATCATCGGCGGCAGCAGCGCCTGCGCCAGATGCGCGGGGCCGGCGAGATTGATGGCGATGACGCGGTCGATGAAGTCCGGCGTGTTCTGCATATAGGGCTGTATGTCGCCCCAACCGGCCGCGTTCACCAGGATGTCGACGCGCGGATATTTCTTGAGCACCTCGGCGGCAGCGGTGCGGATCGAATCCGATTTGGCCATGTCGATGGCGACGAAATCGACCTTCCCGTTGCCTTCCTTCTTCAGCGCCTCGCCAGCCGTGGCGTTCACGTCGGCGCAGATCACCGTCGCGCCTGCGCGGGCGAAGGCCATCACCGTCGCCTTGCCGATACCGGAGGCGCCGCCGGTGACCAGCGCAACCTTGCCATCGAATGTCATCGTGCCGTCCTTTTGTTTATCTGCTTCGAAGCGTCGTCCGCGCCGGCGAGGAACGCCGTCACGCGCTGCCGCGTCTCGGAATTGGTCAGTAGCGACCGGGTGAAATCCAATTCGTCGGTGAAGCCGCCGCGCCCGGGTTGTTGGGCGGCGCCGATGCAGGCCTTGCCGGCGGCGAGCGCCGCGGCCGGCAGGCCGGCGATGCGGCGAGCCGTTTCGGCGGCGCGTTGGGCGAGTTCCACGCGCGGCACCACCCAATGCACCACGCCAAGGCTGGCTGCCGCCGCGCCATCGAGAATTTCGGCGCCGAGAATGAGTTGGCTGGCGAGCGCCGGGCCGCACAGCCGCGTGAGCCGCTGCGTGCCACCAGCGCCGGGGATCAAGCCGAGCCGGACTTCCGGCAGGCCGATCTTGGCTTCGTTCGCCGCGATGCGCAGATCGCAGGCCAGCGCCAACTCAAAGCCGCCGCCCATCGCCGCGCCGCCGATCTCGGCCAGCGTGACCTGCGGCAGCGCCTCGATACGGAAGTAGAGCCGCTGGATGCCCGCCACATAAGCGTACATGCGGTCGGGCCCGTCGGGCGCATCCATGCGCGCTTGCACTTCCTTCAGGTCGGCACCGGCGCAAAAGACCTTCTGCTCCGAACGAATATGCAGGACGGTAAAGCGCGGGCCGCGCGCCAATTCGTCGAGCTTGGCCTCGAACGCCGCCACCCATTCTTCGCTAATCGCGTTCACCGGCGGGCGGGTCAGCGTCAGCGTGGTCACGCCGTCGGCGGTGCTGGTGAGGAACATCAATTCCGCCTTTCCTGCCCCGACCGGGCGACCAGCGCACGGCTGATGACCAGGCGCTGGATGTCGTTGGTGCCCTCGTAGATCTTGCTGCCGCGCACCGCGCGGTAGATGCGCTCGACGCCGAAGTCGGCAATGTAGCCGGCGCCGCCCAGCGTCTGCATGGCGTCGGAACAGATGCGCTCGGCGGCTTCGGTGGCGAACAATTTCGCCATCGAGGCCTGCTTGAGGCAGGGCATGCCCTGGCTGCGCAGGGCGGCGGCATGCAGCACGAGCTGGCGCGCCGCCTCAAGCTGGGTCGCCATCTCGGACAAGCGGAACGCGACGGCCTGATGTTCGATGATCGTCTTGCCGAAGCTGCGGCGCTCCTGCGCGTAGGCAAGCGCTATCTCGAAGGCCGCGCGCGCCATGCCCACGGCCTGCGCGGCGATGCCGATGCGGCCGCCTTCCAGGTTGGCGAGCGCGATACGATAGCCCTGGCCTTCGGCGCCGAGCCGGTTTTCCGCCGGCACGCTGAGCTCGTCGAATTGCACCTCGCAGGTGTCGGAGGCCTGCTGGCCCATCTTGGTTTCGATGCGGCGGACGCGATAGCCGGGCCGGTCGGTCTCGACGATGAAGCAGCTGATGCCCCGCTTGCCGAGCGCGAGATCGGTGGCGGCGATGACCAGCGCGACGTCGGCGTTCTTGCCCGAGGTGACGAATTGCTTGGTGCCGTTGAGAATATAGGCGCCGTTGCGGCGCTCGGCGCGGGTGCGGATTTCGCCCGCGTCGGAGCCGCTTTGCGGCTCGGTCAGGCAGAAGGCGCTGAGCATCTCGCCGCGCGCCATCGGCCGCAGATATTTCTCCTTCTGCGCCGGCGTGCCGTATTCGACCAGCGGCATGCAGCCGACGGAGTTATGGCCGCTCATGATAGTGGAGACGGCGCCATCGCCGGCGGCGACTTCCTCCAATGCCAACGCATAGGCGACATAGTCGGTGCCGGCGCCATCCCATTCCGGCGGCACCGTCATTCCCATGAAGCCGAGTTTGCCCAGCTCGCGCAGCGCCGCGCGCGGGAACACCGCCTTGCTCTCCCATTCGGCAGAATAAGGCGCGAGCGAACTCTGCGCGAATTCGCGCGCGGTATCCCGAACGTGTTCCTGCTCCTCGGTCAGCAGCATTATTCCTACTCGGCGGCTTGCCGACGCGCGGCTTCGCGCGCCTTCAGCAATTCCCTCGCCACGATTAATTTTTGCACTTCGGTGGCGCCCTCGTAGATGCGGAGCGCGCGAATTTCGCGGTAAAGCGCCTCGACTTTGACGCCGACGCGCACGCCGTTGCCGCCGAAGATTTGCACGGCGCGATCGATAACCCGCTGCGCCATCTCGGGCGCAAAGGCCTTCGCCATCGATGCTTCGCGGGTGATGCGCGGCGCGCCGCGATCCTTTTCCCAAGCCGCTCGGTAGATCAGCAAGGCCGCCGCATCGATGTCGATGGCGCTGTCCGCCAGCGCGGCCTGCGTGAGTTGCAGATCGGCCAGCGGTGCCCCGAACAAATTGCGGGTTGCCGCGCGATCGATCATCTCGTCGAAGGCGCGGCGCGCCATGCCGAGCGCCGCGGCGGCGACGGTCGAGCGGAAAATATCGAGAGTCGCCATCGCAACCTTGAAGCCTTCGCCCGCACCGCCGAGACGATTGGTCAGCGGGACGCGGCAGCCGGTGAAACGAAGCGTCGCCAGCGGATGCGGCGCGATGACCTCGATGCGGCCGGCGATCTCGAGGCCGGGCGTGTCGGCGTCGACCACGAAAGCGGAAAGCCCCTTGGCCCCCGGCGCCTCGCCGGTGCGCGCGAAGACGATGTAATGGTCGGCGATCCCGCCGTTGGAGATCCAGGTCTTCAATCCGTCCAGGCACACGTGCGCCGGGCCGTCTTTGGTCGCGGTCGTCGCCAGCGCGCCGACGTCGGACCCCGCTTCCGGCTCCGACAACGCAAACGCCGCGATGTGACGGCCGTCGCGAACCGGCGGCAGATATTTGGCTTTGATGTCGTCGCTGCCGAACAGCGATATCGAAGCGGTTCCCAGGCCCTGCATGGCGAAGGCAAAATCGGCGAGGCTGTCGTGCCAGGATAGAATCTCGCGCGCGGCGCAGATCGTGCGCACGTCGAGTTTTTCCGACAGACCGCCATAGGCCGCCGGCACGACCGCCTTCAGCCAGCCGGCGTTGCCCAAAGCCCGGACGAGGGAGCGGCAGGACTGATCCACGTTGCCGTGATCGATGTGCCGGCCGACTTCTTTGCCAGCCCAATCCGCCAGCGCCGGGCCAAATCGGCGGTGTTCCTCGCCGAAAAACGGCCAACTTAGGTGAGCGAGCGGCGCCATCAGCGATCACCGGCGTGCAAATCGATTCCTTTGTCGCGCAACATGAAGCGCTGAATCTTTCCCGTCGCGGTTTTCGGCAGACTGTCGACAAATTCGATCCATCGCGGGTATTTCCACGGCCCGATTGCATGCTTCACATGCACTTTGAGCTCTTCATAAAGCGCCCGGCCGACGTCGATCTCTTTCTGATTTCTGAGCACGACAAATGCTTTCGGCTTGATCAGGCCGTTGGCGTCTTCGACCGGCACCACCGCGGCCTCGAGCACTTTCGGATGCGTGATTAGTGCATCTTCGACCTCGAACGGCGAAACCCAAATGCCGCTGACCTTGAACATATCGTCGGTGCGGCCGCAGTAAGTGTACACGCCATCCGGACGGCGCACGTATTTGTCGCCGGTGCGGGTCCATTCGCCGACAAACGTGCGGCGCGATTTCTCGCGTTGATTCCAGTAGCCGGCCGCCGACGATTCACCGCGGACCAGCAGTTCGCCCATCTCGTTGTCGGGGACGTCGCCCCCCTTCTCGTCGACCAGCCTGAGGTCATAGCCGTCCACCGGCACTCCGGACGTGCCGTACTCCACGGCGTCCGGGAGGTTGGTCAGGAACAGATGCCCCATCTCGGTCGAGCCGACGCCGTTGACGATGTCGATGCCGAAGCGTTGCTTCCACGTCATGCCGACATGCGCGGGCAACGGTTCGCCGGCGGAAAAGCAGAGCCGCAATCGGCTCGACATGTTTTCCTTTTTGCATTCCGGATCGGCGAGCATTGCCGCGTAGAGCGTTGGCACCGCGAAGAACATGGTCGGCTGATAGCCGCGCAGCATTTCGAACACGGTCTGCGGGGTCGGGCGCTCGGGATAGAACACCGACGTCGCGCCCACCCACATCGAGCAGATCATGGCGTTGCCGAGGCCATAGGAGAAAAACAGTTTCGCGGCGGAAAACACGATGTCGTCTTCGCGATAGCCGAGCCGGCGTTGGCCGGCGCTTTGCGCCATGACCGAGGGACTCGAATGGACGTGCATCGTCCCCTTCGGCATTCCGGTCGTGCCCGACGAGTATAGCCAATAAGCGACTTCATCGGCCGACGTTCTTGCCGGCGCCGCGCCTTCGTTTTCTGCCGCCAGAAGGATATCCAGCCGCGGCATCGCAGTGGGGCCGCCGCCGACCACGACGATCTGCTTGAGATTAGGCAGGTCGGCCGCGGCTTCCTGAATGACCGGGAGCAGCGCGGTCGAAACGAAGACCGCCTTGGCGCGCGAATCTTCGAACAGGTAGCGATACTGATCGACCGTCAGCCGCGTATTGACCAAAATCGGAATGATGCCGGCGCGGATCGCGCCCCAGAACAGGATCGGAAAGTCGACCGTGTCGAGCAGGACGAGCGCGATCCGGCTTTCGGGCTCGATGCCCATGCGTGCCAGCATCGGGCCGATGCGGGCCGCCGCGTCGCGCAGCTCCGCATAAGTCAGGTTGCGAGACGGATCGATAAACGCGGTTTTGTCGCCGCGACCTTCGGCGACGTGTCGATCGACAAAATCAACCGCGGCATTGTAGTCGCGAAGCGCCATCATAAGCCTCGCCTATGAATTCGTGTTTTTAAAATTTACCGGCGAATCGCCGTCATATCCTTGACTTCGGTTAGGTCGCCTTCCGGCTTGATCGTCTTGATTTTAGTCATGGAAACAGGCCGGCAAACGGCGCATTTTTTCGTCCAGGAGTGCCCTTATGCATGCGCCGCCCCCGCAGCCGAAAAAACGGCTTCTACGATTGCGACTGAACGGGCGCTGGCGCGAAGACGCGGTCGCCGAACAGGCGTTGCTGGTCGACTATTTGCGCGACGTTGCGCATCTGACCGGCGTAAAGACCGGCTGCGATGGCGGCGAGTGCGGCGCCTGCACCGTCCTGGTCGACTGCGAAGCCGTGCCGTCCTGCATTACGCTTGCGGTGCGCTGCGAGGGCCGCGACGTTGAAACGATCGAGGGCCTGGCGACGCAAGGCCGGCTCCATCGATTGCAGCGCGCCTTTCACGAGAAACTCGGCACGCAATGCGGCTTCTGCACACCCGGAATGATCATGGCGGCGGAAGCGCTGCTGCGGCGCAATCCGAAGCCGAGCGACGAAGACATCCGCAGCGCATTGTCTGGCAACCTCTGCCGCTGCACCGGTTACGTGAAGATCATCGAATCCGTGCATGCCGCGGCGGAATCGACGCCATGACGGCAGCCCCCAATCAAGTGAGCGCCAAGAAGCGTCCGGGCGTCCCCCTCATCGATGGCATCGACAAGGTGACCGGCAAGGCCCGCTACACGGCGGATCTTGATCATGCCGATGCGCTGGTCGGACGCATCTTCCGCAGCCCGTTCAGCCATGCGGATATCGTTCGACTCGACGTATCAAGAGCGCGGGCGCTGGACGGCGTGGTCGCGGTCGTCACCGGCGACGACTGTCCACACACTTACGGCGTGCTGCCGATCGCCATGAACGAATATCCGCTGGCGCGCGGCCGCGTACGTTATCGCGGCGAGCCGGTCGCGGCGGTGGCCGCGCTCGACGCGGCGACAGCCGAACGGGCGCTCGCGCTGATCGATTTCGAGGTGAAGCAACTGCCCGCCTATTATACTTCCGAAGCGGCGCGCGCGCCGGAAGCCGTGCTGCTGCACGACAACAAGCCGGGCAATGTCGAACGCGACGTTCACCACGAGTTCGGCGACGTCCGGCAAGGCTTTGCCGACGCCGATCTGGTGCGCGAGGAGCGGTTCAGTTGCGCCGAGATCAACCACGCGCAGATCGAGCCGCACGCGAGTCTGGCCGAATACGATCCGGCGACCGGCCGCCTCACAGTGCAGACCGTGTCGCAGGTCGGGTATTACCTGCACTTGATGATCGCGCAATGCCTGGACATGGATTCCTCGCGTATCCGGATGATCAAGCCATTCATCGGCGGCGGTTTTGGCGCCCGCGTCGAAGCCCTGAATTTCGAGATCGTCACCGCGCTGCTGGCACGCGCCAGCGTCGGCAAGGTGATGATGCAGCTCACCCGCGAAGAGACGTTCATCACCCACCGCGCCCGTCCGCAAACCGACATCCGGTTGAAACTCGGCATACGCAAGGATGGGCGCCTGACCGCGTGCGAGTGCGAGGTGGTGCAGCGCGGCGGCGCCTTTGCCGGTTACGGCATCATCACCATTCTTTACGCCGGCGCCTTGCTGCAGGGCCTCTACGATATTCCGGCGGTCAAATATGACGGCTACCGGGTCTACGCCAACCTGCCGCCCTGCGGCGCCATGCGCGGCCACGGTTCGGTCGACACCCGCCACGCGTTCGAATGCCTGCTTGACCGCATGGCGCGCGCGCTCGGGCTCGACCCGTTCGCCGTGCGCCGCGCCAACCTGCTGCAGGCGCCCACCCGTACGATGAACGATTTGACCGTCAACAGCTATGGCCTCGGTGACTGTCTCGACATCGTCGAGCGGGCGAGCGGCTGGCACGATCGCATCGGCCGGATGCCGCCGGGCAAAGGCCTCGGCATGGCCTGTTCGCATTACGTCAGCGGCGCAGCCAAGCCGATCCACCGCACCGGCGAGCCGCACGCGGTGGTCAATCTCAAACTGGATTTCGACGGCGGCGTGACGGCGCTGACCGGCGCCGCCGATATCGGCCAAGGGTCGTCCACCATGGTGGCGATCGCCGTGGCCGAGACGCTGGACATTTCGCTTGACCGTATCCGTGTCGTCGCCGCCGATACCGCGGTCACGCCCAAGGATAACGGCGCCTACTCGTCGCGTATCACCTTCATGGTGGGCAACGCGGCGATCGACGCCGCCAAGAAACTAAAGGCCGTCCTCATTGCGGCTGCGGCGCGCAAGCTCGAAGCGCGTCCCGAAGACATCGAATGCGTCGGTGAGACATTCCGCGTCGGCAGCGGCGATCAATCGGCGCTGCCCTTTGCCGACGTCGTGGCGGCGGCGCTGGTCGACGAGGGCGCGATCACCGTCAAAGGGACCTTCACGACCCCGCCTGACGCGCAGGGTGGCAAACATCGCGGCGGCGCCGTCGGCTCGACCATGGGCTTCAGCTATGCCGCCCAGGTGGTCGAGGTCAGCATCGACGACGCCTCGGGCTTGGTCAGCGTCGACAAGGTGTGGGTGGCGCTCGACTGCGGCCATGCCATCAACCCCTTGGCGGTGGAAGGACAGATCGAAGGATCGGTCTGGATGGGCATGGGGCAAGCGATGTGCGAGGAGACCCGCTATCTCGAAGGCCTGCCGGCGCATGCGAGCCTGCTCGAATACCGCATGCCGACCATTGCGGAATCGCCGCCGATCGAAACTTACATCGTCGAAAGCCATGATCCCTATGGACCGTTCGGCGCCAAGGAAGCGAGCGAAGGTGCGCTCGCCGGCTTCCCGCCAGCTTTGGTCAACGCCGTCGCCAACGCCATCGGCCTCGACCTCAACGAATTGCCGGTGACGCCGGATCGGGTCATGGAGGCGCTCGTCCAGCGCCGGCGGCAGGCGCGGTTGGCCAAGACCGCGACCAAAACCGTGAAGGCCGCATCATGACCGCGCCGTTCGCAGAGTTCCGTCTAGCCCAGCCGGACACCGTCAAAGAGGCGATCGCCGCGCGTTTGAGAGATCCGGGTAGCCGCTACATCGCCGGCGGCACCGATCTGGTCGTGAACATGCGGCGCGGCATCGCCAGCCCGGATTTGCTGATCGATCTATCCGGCATTGACGAACTGACCGAGATCACGACGAACGGCGGCGGCGTGAGGATCGGCGCAAGCGTGACGATCGCCGCGCTGGCGCGCGACACGGCGATTGCCAGCCGATATCGCGCGCTTACGCAGGCCGCCGCGGCGATCGCCGGGCCCGGTCACCGCGTCATGGCGACGGTTGGCGGCAATTTGTGTCTCGATACGCGCTGCATCTACTACAATCAGAGCGAATGGTGGCGCAGCGCCAACGCCTATTGCCTCAAGAATCGCGGCGACACCTGTCATGTCGCGCCGCAGGGCCAGCGCTGCCATGCCGCCTTCAGCGGCGATCTGGCGCCCGCTTTAATGGTCTATGGCGCCGAAGTTGACATCGCCGGCCCGCAGGGCGAGCGCCGCATTCCTCTGAGCAATCTCTACGTCGAGGACGGCAAGGCCCATCTTGCTCTCGCCCATGGCGAACTCTTGGTGGCGGTGCATTTGCCGGCCAGCCCGCCACCGTCAGCCTATGAAAAGGTGCGCCAGCGCGGGGCGATCGACTTTCCCCTGGCAGGCGTGGCTGTCGCGCTTGCAGTATCGGGGACGAATGTCGGTTCGCTCCGCATCGCGCTGACCGGCACCAATTCCCGGCCGTTCCTGCTCGCCGGCACGGACGCGCTTGCCGACCGGCCAGTCGACGACAAATTGCTGCAAGAGATCGATCGGCTGGTGCAGAAGCAAGTGCAGCCGATGCGCACCACGCTGGCGTCGGCCAATTATCGCCGCATTGCGGCGGCTGCGCTGGCGCGGCGCATCACCGCAAAGCTTTACGCCGAAGGCACCGCTTAGCCCGGCCTACCTATCAAGCCGGGATAACGGCGGTCGCTTCCAGTTCGATCTTTGCCGGCGCGTCGAGAAGATCGGCGACAAAAATCATGCTCATCGCCGGGAAATGATTGCCGATCAGCGATTTCCAGATGCGCCCGAGTTCGCGCCGGCCGGCGAGATAAGCGGGCTTGTCGATGCAAAAGGCGGTCACCCGGCAAATATGGGCGGGCTTTGCGCCGGCTTCCGCCAGAATGGCGATGATGTTTTTGAGCGCCTGCTCGAATTGCGGAACCAGTTCCTCGCTCTGGAACTTCTGATCGACGTCCCAGCCGACCGTGCCAGCAACGAAAACGATGCGGCCCGACGGGACGCTGATGCCGTTGGCATAGCCGATCGGCGGCGCCCAGCCGGGCGGTTGGAGAACCCGCGAAGCCATCAACGCACCGTGCGCAAGGTGCCCCGCACCGCGCTGCGATCGTCGTTGGCGAGTTGACGCAGCTTGGCAACGTCCTTGACCTTGACATGCGAGGCATCGACGACGACGCCGATACTGCGCAACCGTGCAAAGGCGCGCGACAACGATTCCGGTGTCAGGCCGAGCCGCCCAGCGATCAGGACCTTGTCGTAGGGCAGCGCGACCGCGCAATGCCCCTGCTCTGTCAGCGACAGCGATGCGAGAAACTCGGCGACCCGCTGCACGCCGCTCTGCGCCTTGAGCTGCTCAACCTGCTGGACGAGATGGTGCATATGTTGGGAGATCGACGCGATCATCCCCAATGCGATGTCGGGACTTTCGCGGATGCAGCGAACGATATGATCGGCCGGGATGCGCGCCACGCGGGCTTCGCTCACCGCTTCGGCGGTCGCCATATATCGATTGCCGGTAAACGCGACCGACTCGGCGAAGCTCTGGCCCTTCGTCATGATTTCGATGACAGTTTCGTCGCCGGACGGCGTGCTGCGATAGAGTTTCACCCAGCCATCAATCACAATAAAAAAAGAAGTCGCCGGATCGTCTTGGCGCATTATCCATTCGTGCGGCCGCAACATGAGCGCGGTCGCCGGCGTAATAATGTGCTCGACAGTCTCCGCCTTGAGTTCCCGAAAAACGGCGATGCGTGTAATGATTTGAAGATCGCCGGCCGTCAGTTTTGAAGCCATTGGGGGACGCCTTAAATAATACCGCCCCAGTCAAGAAGCCGATCGGCTAGGCCGCCTTGATCTCGATCAAGGATTACCGGGCGTCGTGTTTCGTTATATTGCGACGCACAATGCACCGACAGGCGCACAAACAGCCGTCAATCGGGCAGCCGGGCGTGTTTGACCGCGTTGGCTGTGCTACTGAAGATAAAATATTGTTCTGCGATCAAGGCGACGATGGCTTGCGCCGGCCCGGTGTGTCGATCTTCGACTCTGGCTTCGGCCGGCGCCTGCCGTCGTTGGCTCGGCGGTCCACCAGTTTGCGCATGGTCGCGATGGTGATCGACCCAAGCGTCGCGCGCGCGATGTCATCGATTTCGTTGAGCACTTCGCGCAAGGCTCGGTCCTCAGGAGTCGTAGCGGCAGCGGCGGCGTCGTGCTCGACGGAGCTCAATTCTTCGAACAGATCGAGCACCTCCAGCAGCGTTACACGCCGCGCATTGCCAGCGAATTGATATCCGCCGCCCGCGCCACGGACCGCATGGACCAGGCCGGCACGGCCCATGACGTGCATCACCTTCGCCAGGTGATGACTGGAGACGCCGTATTTCTCGCCGATGTCCGCGACCGAAAGCTGGCGGCCCTCGCGCGCGGTCAACTCCAAAACCGCGAAAATGGCCAGGCGGGTCGAAATCTGCAGTCTCATGACGTCGTCTTCCCGCTCAATCGAGATCCTTCTCAAGCTGGATGTAGGGCCCCGCCATCATGCCCTCGCTGCGGAAAAACAGCATGGGAAGGCGGTCATCCCGGGCCACCATGGTCCGCATCTTGCTGACGCCGGCCTTCTTGAACTCGTTGGAAATCGCTTCGAGCATCGCGTAGCCGACGCTGTGCAGGCGCATGTCGGGTTCGACCGACAGCGCAAAGACCCAGCCGCAAGGCGTCGAGCCGAATTCCCAGGCGCGAATCTCGCCGATGATGAATCCGAGCACATGCGGGTTCGCGCGGTCGGCGCGGCTCTCCGCAACGAGAAAGAAGCGCTCGCGCAGCCGCTGTTTGCCGTAACGGCGGAAAATATCGTTCCAGTATCCCGCCTTGGCGAGCTTGGTGACGCGGGTATCGAGCCCGATCACCTGCGGGATGTCGGCGGCTTGCACGCGCCGGACCCGCACGGCGGTGTCGGCCATTGCTGCGCCCGCTTTTTTCGTTGTCGCCAAAAGAACCAACCCTTGATCCTAATCAAGAATCCATAGCGCATAATTAGGCATTTTGGTACCGATTTATCACCTCGGCGCGCCAGACCGGAGCTTTGCCGTGCATCACGACCACCACGACCATGCCAGACCGGCAGACGGGTCCCGGATGTGGCGAACGGCCGACGCCATCCATATCGACCTGCGCGGCCTGCCGCCGCCGGAGCCGGTGGCGACGGTTCTGCAGACGATCGAAAGCGGCGACGTCGATACCGCCTTGGTCGGCCACTTCGATCAGGAGCCGATCCTCCTTTATCCGGACCTCGAAGAGCGCGGCTGGAGCCACGAGGTCATGGAATCGCATTGCGGCGACGGCTGCGAGGGCGGCTTCATGCTGCGCATGGTGCGCTGGGGTTAAAGAGCGCATAAAGCATCAAATGTATTGCCCCGCGTCGACGCGCAGCACTTCGCCGGTGATGGCGCGCGCCGCGTCGGAGAGCAGGAACAGCACCGCGTTAGCGATATCCTGCGGATCGACAAGCTCGGGAAGCGCCGCTTCGGCCACGGCGCGCGAAAGTATTTCCGCCGGCAGCGCGCGCGCCATGTCGGTCATGACCATGCCGGGCGCGACCGCATTCACGGTGACGCCTTTCTTTCCGAATTCCCGCGCCGCGGTCTTCGTCAGTCCGATCAGGCCGGCCTTGGCCGCCGCGTAGTTGGCCTGACCGAATTTGCCGCGCATTCCGTTGATCGACGTGATGTTGACGATACGGCCGAATCCCTGCGCCGCCATCGACGGCGCAACGGCACGGATCATGTTGAAGGCGCCGGTGAGGTTGACATTGAGCACCGCTGACCAATCGGCGTCGCTCATCTTGGCGATCGTGCGATCGCGGGTGATTCCGGCATTGTTGACCAGCAAAGTCGGCGTCCGCGGAAACCCCGCGACGGCAGCTTTCACCGCATTGGTATCGGCGATATCGATGCGCACGAATTGATGCGGAAAGCCGGCAAGGTGCTCCGGCTCGCCAACGTCGAAGGCATAGACCTCGGCGCCCGCCTCGCCCAGCGCGTCGGCGATCGCCCGACCGATGCCGCGGCTGCCACCGGTGACGATGGCGCGGTGGCCGCGAAAATCGTAACGCGCTTCCCCTTCAGGTTTCGATTGGACCAGCATCGGCGTCAGCCGAGCGGCTGGTCGAAGCAGAGCTGCTGCGCCGGCTGGAAGCCGTTCCGGTCGAGGTAGGCGAGCAGATCGTGGTCCTGCCAGTCGACTTCGGTACGCACCTTCTCGACGCGCAGCGTGCCGAGATTGGTCAGGAGTTGCGAAACCAAGGCGCGGCCGACGCCTTTGTTCTGGTAGTCCGGATCGACGCCGATGGTGTCGATGACCGCGGTGGTCTCGACGCGGCCGAATTCGCCGAGATCGACGCGCGCCATGATGAAGCCGACCGGTCCGCCATCGAGCTCGGCGACCAGCGACACGCAGACGTCAGAATTCGGTCAGCGCGTCGGCGAGTTTGCGCTGGAAATAGGCGGCGCGGTCGCGCCCGGTGATACGGCAATCGATCGCCACCAGCGCACGCAAGTCGCGCTCGGTCATTGAGCGCACCGGGATCTTGTCGCGCGCTAGCGGCCCGAAGTCGGCCACGGGTACGCCGCTGTAGTTAATCTCGGCGGCTTCGCCCACATGCTGTGGGATGGTGATGCCGGTCTTCTCAACCATGCTCTCACTCCTTATCGGGTCACTCTTCGTCGACGGGTTCGGCGAACGGCGTCAACACGGAACGTTCCAGCACCAGCCTCGGCGCCAGCCGGAAGCCGGACGAATCGAAGAAGCGCAACAAGGCGCCATTGGTCCAGTCGGCCTGCGATTGCAGCGACTGCACGCCCTTCTCGCGCAACAACTTGGTGAGACCGGCCATAAGCGAGCGGCCGACGCCGCGTTCGCGGCTGTCATGCTCGACGCCGACGGCGTCCAGCGTGGCGCTGGCCTGCTCGCGGCCGAATTCTCCGTGCAGCACGCGGGCGAAGGCAAAACCGACCAGCGCGCCGTTGCGGGTGACGCCAACGTGCACGAAGTCCTCGGGGTGCTGCTTGGCATGCGCTAGCCGCTTCTCGAAAAAGCGGCGGCGCGGCTCGCCGACATGTGCCGAATCGATGGCGATGATGCGTTCGAGGTCGGCCGAGCGTAACGGACGGACATTGTTGTCGGTGGTCGCGGCAGGATCGCTCATGCAAATGCCTCACATATGCTCGACGTATTTCTCGTAAAGCTGCACTTCCTTTTCGGAATCCATCAAACTGTCCAGCATCGGCAGCAGCGCCATGTCTTCTTTCCGGGCGTGCGGCACCAGACAATCGTACAGGTCCTGTCCGAGCCGGCGGAATTCGGCCCAGCGCGCGGCGTCGAAACCCTGCACGCGGACGTCGCCGATGAGCTTGACCAGCGCGGCGCCGATCGGGCGGATAATGCCGTGTTCGTAGGCCAGATGCGCGCCGATACCCTGATTGCCCGCTTCGGCGAGGTAGGAGAACAGCTCGGCCTCTTCGAAGGCGAAATGACGCTCGACCTCGCCGGGCAGTTCGGCGGCGAGATCGCTCAACAGCTTCGCCACCATCGGATCTTTCGCGTCGGGAGCACTGTCCCGGTGTCGCGCGATGGTCTGCACTAGCCGTTCCAACAGGGCGATGACGGCGGCGTGTTCCTCGTGCAGCTTCTGGCAGACGCGATTCTGGAAGTTCATCGCTTAACCGTGCAACTGTTCGTATTTGGCAAGGAGGTCGTCTTTCAACTCGTTCCAGTCCGGATTGGGGTCGATGCAGTTCGCCGGACAGACCAGCTTGCACTGCGGCTCATCTTCGGCGCCCACGCATTCGGTGCATTTCAGCGGATCGATGATGTACATCGGGTTGCCGGCGGTGATCGCCTTGTTCGGGCACACCGGTTCGCAGGCGTCGCATGCGGTGCAGGCATCGGTAATCATCAGGGCCATGGCGTTATCTCCTCATAGTCTCATGCCGCCACCGGCACACGGCCGGTAGCGGCAAGTTTTTCAAAACGGAACGCGCCCCACAACGCAGCCCCAATCGCCCCGGCATACATCGAATCCGAGTGGCTGCGGACCGCGACCTTCATATCTTTGATGTTCGCGATATCCTCTTCGAGCGCGGCGACCAACCCCTTATCGAGGGCAAGTCCGCCGGTCACCATCACCGAGCCGTCGACCACGCCGATCGATTTGAGCAGCTTGGACAGCCGCGCCGCCATCGACAGGTGGATGCCCTTCAGGATGTTCGGCGTCGTAATACCGCGCGACACCATGTTAATCACGTCGGTCTCCGCCAGCACAGCGCAGATGCTGCTCACCACTTCGGGATTGTCGCCTTGGCTCGACAACGAGCCGATCTCCTCTTGCGCGATGCCGAGGTAGCGGGCGATGTTTTCGAGGAATTGCCCCGAGCCCGACGCGCACTGGCTTGTCATCTTGTAGCTCAAGACCTTGCCGCGCCCGTCGATCTGGATAGCGCGGCCGTGCAGCGCGCCGATGTCGAGCGCCGCCCGCGCCTCTGGGTCGAGGAAAATGGCGCCGCGCGCATGCGTCGTCATCGAGTAGAAATGGCCGGTATGGAACGGCACGCTCTCGGCTTCGCCCGTGGTCGCGACGTAATTGACGTCCTCGGGCTTAAGTTTTGCGTCTTCCAGCACTGCGTCATAGGCGACGCGCGCCAGTTCCATCGGATCGCGTTGCCGGATGCGCATCACGTAGCGCGACAGCCAAGTTTCCTTGCCGTTCTCGACCTTGAACAGCGCCGCTTTGATGGTGCTGGTGCCGATGTCGATTCCTGCCGCAATGGTCATGGTTCGCTCCCGTCCGCCTGTCCCAAATGCGCCCGGCGCGCAAACTCCGCGGCACCGAGCGCGCCGGTATAGATCGAGTCCGGGTTGATGTTGATGACGACCTCGCCGTAATTCTCCTTGATCACCTTCCTCAGCTCGCGCACCGCAGCCTCGTTCTTGGCGACGCCACCGGTGAAGGTGAATTCATTGGTAACCCCGCCGGACCGCGAGATGATGGATATCGCGCGCAAGATGATCGCGCGGTGCAGGCCGGCCAGAATGTCTTCACGTTTTTCCCCGAGCGAGAGCCGGTCGCGCAGTTCGGCGCCAGCAAACACCGTACAGGTCGAATTGATGCGCGCCGGCTTGTCCGACTTCATGGCCATGGGACCCAATTCGTGCAGGCCCATGTTCATCTCGTCGGCGATATAGCCGAGATAGCGCCCGCAGCCCGCCGCGCAGCGGTCGTTCATCTGGAAGTTGGCGACGATGCCGTGCTCGTCGATCTGGATGCCCTTGGTGTCCTGACCGCCGATGTCGAGCACCGTGCGCGTCTGCGGATACATCAAGTGGGCGCCGAGGCCGTGGCAGAGGATTTCCGAGCGGATATGCTCCTTGGAGAACGGCAGCGTGACGCGGCCGTAGCCGGTACCGACGAGATAGGTTTCCTCCAAATCGACCGCGAGCGCGGCCTCGATCATCTTCTGGATGTCGGCCGCCGCCGATTTGACCGAGTCGTCCGTTTTCAACACGCGTCCGAGCGCGCGCCGGAATTTATCGCTGAGTTCGCCCGTCGGCGGCCGGTTCTCCACCTCGATGATCGACTTATCGTAGACGTTAAGCAGCAGGTCGTAGGGCAGGCTCGCATCGCGCGCCACTTCTTCGGCGTGCGTGTGATAGCGCGAGCCGGCGATGTCGCGGAAGAAGTCGGATTTGCGCTTGGCGCCAGGCGCATAAAGCTCGGGCGCCTCCGCGCGCAAGCGCTTGAACACCTCGCCGAGCGAATCCTTCACTCCTGACGCGACCTTGGCGAAGCGCTCGCCCTGGATTTGGCCGATGCAGGTCTGCTCGAGATCGTCGAGCTGTTCGAGAAACTGCTCAAGGCGGAAGGCGCGCTCAAGCGTGCCGAGGAACGCGTCGAGGTCGATCAGCCCATGGGCAGCGGTAAGCGCCCGCCGGAACAGCGTGAACTGTCCGTCGACTTTCGCTTCCTGGCTGGCCACGCGCGCAGCCGTGGCATAATTCGAGCGCGAATTGGTGATGCCGTGGCCGATCACCTTGCGATCCTCGTCGAGGAGGACGGCCTTGGTCGTCGTCGAACCAAGATCGATGCCGACGAAAGTCTTCATGAATTCCTCCTCAAGCCGCCGCGTCCACGCCGGCACGTTTTTGATCGACCATCTGGAAATAGCTCTCCAGGCGGTTCTTGATGTTGGCTGCCGAGAAATAGCGCGGGTCGACCAGGTCGGATTCCACGAACGCGGCCGGCTTGCCGGTGCGCTTCTCGACTTCGCGCATCATCAGCAATTGTCCGGCCGAGAAGCTGTTGCAGCTCTTGATCGAGTTGATCAGCAGGCCGTCCGCCTCGTATTCGTTGATGTAGTTGCACAACATGTCGATGCGCATCGGCAGGCTGCGGTTGGTGTAAACGCCGAGGCAATATTCGGCCAGCGTCTCCAACGGCTTGTCGGGGTCATGGCGGAAGCCGAAATCGTAGACGCCACCGACCTTGGTGTAGCTCGACGCGACGACCACCGCGCCTTCGTCGTAGAACATCTTCCAGAACTGGCGGAAGCTCGTGTAGTTGGGCGGTCCTTCGACGACCAGCCGGTATTTTTCCTTGCCCATGTCGCCGTCGGGCGTCACCGGGCCGAGGCCTGCGGCCTGACGCGCTTCGACCTCTTCGCGCAGGAACTTGTAGTAGTCGACCGCGTCGTCCGTGCCGCGGAAGGCGCCGAAAATCGGCCCGATGTAATAGATGCCTCCGAAATAGGCGTCGATCGGCGAGGGCTTCGACTTGGCGCTTTGCAGCACGCGGACCAGATCGTCCTCGGCCTTGGTCGATTTCTTCAGATACTCGCGCAGCCGGTCGATGTCGAACTTGACCCCGGACACGCGCTCCAGCGTCGGGATGACCTCTTCCTTGAGCTGCTTGACCATGTAGTCGACCATGTTCTTGGTGATCTTGCCGTCGCCCATGTAGGGCGTGTGCAACATGATCGTCTCGCACTTGTACTGCTCACGCAGCAGCTCGAACCACTTCATGAAGGTGAAGCAGCCGGTGTATGAGAGCAGTAGCACGTCGGGGTTGGGGAATTTCTTGCCGTTGGGCGCGAGATTTCCCTTGGCCATCATGCCGATGTCCGACTTCACGTAAGTGCAAACGTCCTCGGAATGACCGATCTTCTCGGCTTCCAGTACGAAGCCGCCGCTGGTGCGGCGCAGTCCGTTCTGAATGGCGTTGACCTCCGGCAGATTGTTCAGGAGGTCAAAGCACATCAGCAGCTCGTTGAGATTGCCCGGCACGAAAGTGGCCGCCACCTTGTCGCCGGTCTGCGGCACGTTGGTCAGGCGGTCGTAATGCGCGGCCATCATCTCCTTCTGCTTCAGCATGGAAGCATCCTTGACGGCTTCCTTCACCGGCGCGCGGGAAGTGACAATCTTTGTCTGCGTCGTCATGCTGCGCTCCACAGTTTAATGGAATCGGCGAAGGTGCCGGCCTGTTCTCGGATCGGCTGCATCTGGCCGGAATTTTCCGCGTATTTGAACGCGATGTAGGGAATGCCGGCATCCTTGAGCACGTGCTGCAACATCGGCCGTTCAAGCAAGGCCGGATCGCAGAAGCTGGGCGCGGCGAAGATCACGCCTTCCGCTCCCGTACGCTTGACCGCGCGGACCAGATGCTGGCCCTTTTCCTTCTGACTGGGTTCGTATTTGGCTGCCGTCGACTCGGAATGATGCAGGAAGGCATCTGAAAGATTGCGCAGCGGATCGCCTTCGATCACAACATCGCCGGTGAGCCAGCGCGTTACCAGCAGGAGATCGTCATCCACCACGTAGCAGCCGGACAGTTCGAGCGACTTGATCAAATTGAGCGGCGGCTGCTCGCAGAACATGCCGGTCAGCACGACGCGGCAATTGTCGCGCATCGGCCGCTCTTCGGCGCGCGCTGCGGCGAGATAATCGCGCAGCATGACGGTGTGCTCTTCGACCGGCAGCACCAGCCCGGCGCGCACCATCAAATAGACTTCCGCCGCGGGCGCCTGCCACGGTTTCTCCGCCCTGAAGGCGTAGAGATCGCGCACCAACCGGCGGTTTTCGTTGTAGACCGCAATCGAGTGCCGCAATTCGTCGTCGGTTATCGGCTTGCCGCGCAGTTCGCCGAGATCGTGGCGCAGTTCGGCCATTTCGTTGACGTAGAAATTTCCGCCGATGTCGTCCCGGTAGTTCTGCGGAACGTCGAAATAATGCGAATAGACGTGGGGAAACATCATTTTCCACATGCCTGACAGATTGCGGATCACGTCGCAGATCGACGGGAACAGCATGCCGTCGACGAAGTCGATGCGGCCGGACACGCCGAGCTCGATGGTCGAGCGCGGAATGCGGCAGATATAGCTCTGGTAATAGGCGTCGCCGTGGATGACTTCGAGTTGGTCGCCGCCACCGACGATGCCGAGCGGCAGCATGTCGGCCGCGTGGATGAGTTCGCGCGGCACGTAGATCGGCATGTAGCCGATCACCTTACGGCCGGGCTTGGCGGCCTTCCATTGGCGCGCCGACGTGAAGTGCAGATCCTCGAACAACGCGGTTGCGCGGGCGATGATGTCGGCCGTAGCTGGAGCTTTCAACGATGTTGCCATTGGGGCGACCTCTTCGCGATAAAGGCTTCGAGTCCCGCCACCGCGTCGTTGGTGGCCATGAGTTCGTCCAGATAGAGCCGCTCGACGGCGCGGATCTTGTCCTTGACGCGGGCGACGTAGTCGAGCCGCGCCGCCTTGACGGCATGGCGCAACGAACTCGCGCTCTTCGGCTTGAGATGCTCTTCGAAATAAGCGTGCGCGGCATGCTCCGGATCGGCGGCCGCTTCGCACGCTATGCCGATCGCCGCCGCTTGCCCGCCGGTGATGCTGCGGCCGGACAGCAGCAGATCGAGCGAGCGCTGCGGGCCGATCAGTTCCGGCAGCAGGCAGGAAGCGGCCGGCGCGAACACGCCGAGCTTCATTTCCGGCTGGCCGAGATTGGCGTCGGGCGCGACGAAGATGAGATGACCGGCGAGCGCGAGTTCGAGGCCGCCGCCGAGGCATTGGCCGCGCACCGCCATCAGCAGCGGCACCGGCGACTCGACCATGCGCAGGATCAACTTATGCAATCCCGCCAACATGGCGGCGCATTGACCGGGCAGATGTTCCTCGACGCTGGCGCCGAAACTGAAATGCGGCCCCTCGGCATCGATCAGCACGGCGCCGAGTTGGCCGTTGCGGAGATGCTCGGCCAGCGCGGCATCGAGCGCCGCGATCATGGCGGCATCGACCAGATTGGCCTTCGGACGGTTCAGTCGAAGCCGCAGCAACCGGCCGTCCGTCTCGTGCCAGATCTTGAGCGGCTGATTCACAGCGAGGGCCTCGCCCGCGGCTGAATGCTGTCGGTGAGTTCGTCGCTCCATGGCGTGTTGGCGGCAAGTGCCCGGCGCAGCGCGACGAAATCGACTTCCCGCCCGGTCTCGCGCGTGCCTTCGTTGAAGGCGCGGAAGCCGGCGCGCGCTTCCGTCATCATGTTCAGCGCCAGCCAGTCGCGCGAGTTTTCCTTGTTGGCGTTCCATGCCTGCAGCTTCGGCTTGCGCAGCTCCTCGACGGTCTTGGTCGTGCATTCGGGGAAGGTGTAGAGCAGCTTGGTGCACAGCGCCTCGACCTTCTCGTCGAGCAGGCTGAGGTCGACGGTGCCGCGCTTCACGAGCGCCTGACCTTCGGCGGCGGCGGCGCCGGTCTTGAACTCGCCGTGCACGATGCGCCCGTATTCGTCGAGGTAACGGTCGGTGGTCACGGTCGGATTGGCGACGAATTTGCCGTCGACTTTCAGCGCCGGCACGATCTTGCTGATGATGCCGAGCCGATAGGCCTTATGCGCCGAGAACGGCTCGCACAAGAGGCCGGACACCATCGCCTGCTCGCAGCCGACCATATAAGGGAGGAAATCGGTAGCGCCGCCGATCGGCGCCGAGCCGTGCCTGGGGCCGGCCTGACCGAAACGGGCGAGATCCTGCGCGATCGAGAAGTCGCAGGCCATGCCGATCTCCTGACCGCCGCCGATGCGCATGCCGTTGACGCGGCAGATCACCGGCTTGTCGCAGCCAAGGATGGCCGAAACCATGTCGTTGAACAGCCGCATGTAGCCGCGATATTCCTGCGGATTGCCAGCGTAGTACTCGGCGTATTCTTTGGTGTTGCCGCCGGTGCAGAAGGCCTTGTCGCCGACGCCGGTGAAAACCACCGCGACGACGTCGCGCGCCGCACTCGCGGCGCGAAAGGCCAGAATGGTCGCCTTCACCATATCGGTGTTGTAGGAATTGAACTGGCTGGGATTGTCGAGCGTGATCCAGGCATTAAACAACCCGGCCACCGGCTTGCCATCGGTTCCCTTCACCGAGCGCTTCTCGTAGTGCACGCTCTTGGAAACCGCCTCGCGCGCAGCATCCGCGACGAGGTTATGATCCTTGGCTTCGGAATTCTGCGCGGCGACCATGCGGGCGGCTTCGGCGCTCATTGCGATGCTCCTAGCGGTTCGGGAACGAGAACGGCGCGACGCTTCAGCGCGCCGGCGTGAACCGCCTCGAACACTTGATTGATTTCACTGAGCGGATGTTTTTCGACGAACGGCGTGACCTTGACGCGACCGTTCATCACCAACTCCAAAGCCGCCGGATAAAGGTCGGGCGGACAGCCCCAGTTGCCAAGCGCGCGCGCGTGATAGGCCATCAAGTTGGAGAGCCGCACCTCGGCCTTGTCCATGGTGAAGCCGACGACGCAGAGCGTGGCGCCATGATTGAGCAGACTGAAGGCCGTCTCCTGGCCGGGTTTGGTGCCGGAGCATTCGAAGATGATCCACTCGGTCTGCCGTAACCCATGCTCCTTGGCGAACTTCTGGATCGCCGCCTTGAGGTCGCGCGGCGACATCTGCCTCGAGTTCAGGGTGAGCGATGCGCCCTGCCCGCGGATGGCCGCGAGCTTGTTGTCGTTGACATCGATCGCGACAACGACACCGCCCATGGCTGCCGCGATCTGAGCGGCATAGCCGCCAACGCCGCCAACGCCGTTGACGATGACCAGATCGCCTTTGGTGACGCCGGCCTGTACCACTGCCTGGTAAGGCGTGGTCACGGCATCGGCGATCACGGAAAGATCGGCCAAATCGATGCCGACGGACGCCAAACGATGCTCATCGACCACGCACAGCCCGCGCGACGGCACGACGATGTGCGTGGCAAAGCCGCCCTGAATATCGTTGCCCGGCATCTTCTGGTTCGGGCAGATCGTCGCCTTGCCTCGCTGGCAGGCGTCGCATTGACCGCAAGGGATTACCGCCGGAATGATAACCGCGCGGTCGGTGAACCAGAGCGCATCCGCGCCAGTGTCGACGACATGGCCGCTAATTTCATGGCCAAGCGCCAGCGGCAGTTCATGCTTGGTGCGGACGCCGTCGTAATAATAGCCAAGATCGGTGTGGCAGACCCCGCAGCCGGCGATTTCGACCAGGACTTCGTCGGGGGCGAGCGCGCCGATTTCGAATTCCATCGGAACAAACGGCTTGCCTGCGCCCGTCATCATCCAGCGGATTGGCTTGGCGCTCATCGGTCTGCCCTCCAGATTGGCCGGCGAGCCCTCGCCGGACCCGCACGCGGCCTTGACCTGCATTCTTCGTTGGCCGACCGTTGGAATGCCTTGATCAAGGTCAAGGAAAAGCAAAAAACAGCATTCTAGTACTTAAATACATATTGGAGCCGCCCGACGGCAGAATGCGCTCTAATCAAGGGAAAAACGGCCATGGTAGCCTCGCCGAGCGTTTCGATCGCGATCATTGGCAGTGGCGGTGCCGGCGCGCTGACGACCGGCGACAGCCTGCTCGAGACGGCGTGCGCCGCTGGCTGGCATGGCCTGTTCACCCGCACCATGGGCCCGCAGATCCGCGGCGGCGAGGCGGCGGCACTGCTCCGTCTGGCCAACCAACCGGTTGAATCACTGCCTGACCGGTTCGACCTGCTGATCGGCATCGATTGGCTGAACGCTCACCGTTTCGGCGCCGAAATCAAAGCCGGACCGCAGACGCTGGTAATTAGCGACCCGCGCGGCGGCGACCTGCCGCCGATGGTAACCGAATCCGGCGCGCGCATTGTCGACGTGCCCATGAAGGAGATGGCCAAGGCGATCCCCGATGGGCGCCCCAACATGATCGCGCTCGGCATCGCCGCCAGGCTGCTGGGCTTTACCGTCGAGCAGGCCTTTGCGCCGATCGAGAAGCGTCTGGTCGACAAGGGGCCGGCCGCCCTCCAGGCGAGCCTCGCCGGGATCAAGGTCGGGTTCGGCGCCGCCGCCGGCATCGATTTCGGCATGCAACTCGCCGCGCCAAAGCCGAGCACTGCCCGCCGGTGGCTGCTGTCGGGCAATGAGGCCACCGCGCTCGGCGCCGTCCGCGGCGGCGTTCGTTTTGCCGCCGCCTATCCGATCACGCCGGCCACCGAAGTCCTCGAATGGCTGGCGCCGAACCTGACCAAGGTCGGCGGCACGCTGCTGCAAGCCGAAGACGAACTCGCCGCCATCAACATGATCATCGGCGCATCTTATGGCGGCACACCGGCGCTGACGGCGACGTCCGGCCCCGGCCTGTCGCTGATGATCGAAGCGCTCGGTCTCGCCACCGCCGCGGAAATCCCGATCGTGGTCATCGACGTGATGCGCGGCGGGCCATCGACCGGCATTCCCACCAAGTCCGAGCAGGGCGACCTGAATATCGCCATCTACGGCATGCACGGCGACGCGCCGCATCTCGTGCTGGCGCCGCAATCGGTCGGCGACTGCGTGTTCACGACGCAGTGGGCAACCTATCTCGCGGAAGCGCTGCAGGCGCCGGCGATCGTTCTGTCCGACCAATTCATGGGCCAGTCGCGCGCGGCCATCGAACGGCCCGCCGATGTCGCCTTCATCGGTGCCCGGGCGGTTGCCACCGATATTGCCGCCGGTTCCTACAAGCGCCACGCCATGACAGCCAACGGCGTGTCGCCAATGGCCATCCCGGGAACGCGCGGCGGCCAATATACGGCCGACGGCCTCACCCATTCCGAGCGCGGCACCCCGACCAGCGGCGCCGCCGACCATCTGGCGCAGCTCGACAAGCGGCGTGACAAGCTCGATCGCCTCAACTATGGCGACCACTGGGCGAGCGTCGAAGGCGGCGGCGATCTTGCCGTCATCACCTGGGGTTCGCTCACCGGCGCCGCGCGCGAAGCGCTCACCCTTGCGGCTGCGGATGGCATCAAAGCCCGCATGATCGCACCGCGCCTGCTGGCGCCGGTGCAGCCGGAACGGCTCGCCGCGGCCCTCGACGGCGTCGAACGCATCCTGGTGGTCGAGCAGACCCACGGCGGCCAATTCGCGAAATTCCTGCGCGCCCACTACGACCTGCCGGGCCAGGTTCGCGTGTTCAGCCGGCCGGGACCGCTGCCGATCACCGGCGGCGAAATCCATCGTGCGATCGCGGATTGGAGATAAGCCATGTCGAGCGTCGCCTACAAACAAGCAGACTATAAATCCGACGTGAAGCCGATCTGGTGTCCCGGCTGCGGCGACTATCACGTGCTGATGTCGTTCGGCCGCGCCTTCGCCCAATTGGGCCTGCCGCCCGAGCAGATCGCCGTGATATCCGGCATCGGCTGCTCGTCGCGCATTCCCGCCTACACCAATTGCTACGGTTTTCACGGCGTGCACGGCCGTTCGCTGGCGCTCGCCGCGGGACTGAAGGTAACGCGGCCGGACTTGACCGTCGTGGTCGCCAGCGGCGATGGCGACGGCTACTCGATCGGCGGCAACCACTTCCTGCACGCCTGCCGCCGCAACGTCGACATGACTTATGTCGTCATGGACAACCACATCTACGGCATGACCAAAGGCCAGCCCTCGCCCACCACCGAACCGGAATTCGACACCGCCTTGTCGCCGGGTGGAACGCGAGTGCGGCCGTTCCATCCGCTGGTGGTCGCGCTCGCTTCCGGAGCGAACTTCATCGCCCGCTGTTTCTCCGGCGATCCCAACCAGACCGCCGACGTGCTCGTAGAGGCGATCAAGCATCCGGGATTCTCCTTCGTCGAAATCCTCAGCCCCTGCGTGACCTTCCGGCCCGACGAAAAGGCGTGGAAGGATCAGGTGCACGCGGCGCCGGTCACCGAAACCTCCGACCAAGGCAAGGCGGCGCGCCGGCTGATGACCGACGACGGCTTCAACATCGGCATCCTGTATCGCGGCACGCGCACGCCCTATCAACCCGCCGCCGGAAAAAGCGATATCGACCTATCCGAGTTGGAGAAGGACTTCGAGCTATGAGCAAAGCGCCAAGCACGCCGAAAGTCGCCAACCTCAACGACCTCTTGGCCGTCGCCTATCAGATCGAGATCGACGCGGTCGACCGCTACAAGCTGCTGGCCGACCAGATGGAAACCCATAACAATCCGGAACTGGTCAAGATTTTCCGCGATTTGGCCCGCGCCGAGGGCATCCACGGCGAAGAAATCCGCCGCATGGCCGGCGATTTCGACGTCGCCGCCCGCGCCCGCGAAATCGCCAAATTCGAGAAAGGCGAAAGCCCGGAAGAAGCCGATCTCGGTTCCGCGCACTACATGATGACGCCGTGGCACGCCTTGCAGCTCTCGCTCGCCGGCGAAGAGCGCGCGCTGGCCTACTTCACCTCGATCGTGGAAAATACAAAAGACCCCAAGGTCAAGGAACTGGCGGCCGAATTGGTCGAAGAGGAGGCCGAGCACGTCCAGCTCGTGCACCGGCTGCTGCGCCGCTATCCGAAACCGCGCGACAGTTGGGCCGACGATCTCGATCCGCCGGTGTCGCAAGAATAAGAATTTCTCGCGCCGCCCACTTTCTTATCCCTCCCCGCCTTGTGGGGAGGGTGCCGCGAGCGCTTGCGAGCGGCGGGTGGGGGCTGGCTGCGATTTTGCGGAGAGCTAACCCCACCCGGCTAGCTTCGCTCGCCACCCTCCCCTTACAGGGGAGGGATAAGAAAACGCGCAAGCGCCATCGCCCGCATTCTTTGTGCGGCCCCGGGTAGGCCGTATTCCCAACCGCCCACCCGAAAAAAGTACCGAGGGCGCGCGGGACGCCAAGGGTCCGGGGCGCACTCAAGTTTACGCAAGTAGGCGCAAACTAAAAGTGCTCGGACCCGCGGACCTCGACGCCTCGCGACATCGAGGTCTGTCGAAGTCCAGTAGTGCCGCAAGTCCGCCCAACCCAAGGCGTCCCGCGCGCGGTGTTTATAGGTTTGCTCCGCGCAATCCCCGGTGAGCAGACATTGTTACCCACCGCTGCAGGGCTTTCCCCGGCGCCGGAAGGACTGAACTCCCCTTTTGGGCGGAGTTTACCCTTGCGGACACCGGCTACGCCCAAGTGGCCACCTGCCGGGTGACCGGGCCTCGCGCGGCTTGGACCACCGGGCCTTGCACCGCATCTCCGATGCAAGTCATTCCCCGGCCACCGCTCCCCGCCCCGCGTCTGGAGACGCTGATCAGACACCCCTCGGTACGGGGCGGGATAAACTGACTATAATCCTACTAGGAATAAAGTCGAGATGCCGGCCGGGCAACGCAGCTCACAAGGGCCTGGACTCGTAACCGCACGTCCCGATGCCGGTTTTCGGAGGGCAGTGAACAAGCGCGAAAATTCCGCCGACTGCAAACGATGTCTTCAAAGCCCTTGCCAAAGCTGGCCGCGGCTATTATATGCGCTCATGCGCATGAACAGATATAAAGGCTTAAGCTAATGAATTCAATCGTGATTTTATCCGCGCTCGCCGAGCCGACCCGCCTTGAGGCGCTGCGGATGGTCTGGGACGGCCGCGAGTACTGCGTCTGCGAATTGATGCGGGAGCTCGGCGCCAGCCAGTCGCGCATGTCGCGCCACATGGCGGCGCTCAAGTCCGCGGGCCTCGTCACCGATCGCCGCGACGCGCAGTGGGTGCGTTACCGCCGGGCGCCGGATCTGCCGCACGAGGTCGTCGCCCTTGTCGATGCGGCGCTCGCGCTGCCGCCGGATCGGGAAAGGCAAGCCGCATGACAATCCAATCCATCGGCGAACCTACGCCGCGCACCGACACCTCGACCGCGAAATGGGTCGGTTGGTCGATTGGCGCATTGATCCTGTGGGGCGTCCTCTACAGCCAACTGACGCCATTCGCGGACTGGGTCGTCGCCATGCTGCCGGTCAAACCGGACAGCCAGCTCGGCGGGGCGATCAGCTTCTTTGCCTACGACATGCCGAAGGTGTTGCTGCTGCTCACGCTGGTGGTGTTCGCCATGGGCGTCGTGCGCAGCTTCTTTTCACCGGAAAAGACGCGCGCGCTGCTGGTCGGCAAGCGTGAAGGCGTCGGCAACGTGCTGGCGGCGGTGCTCGGTATCGCCACGCCCTTTTGCTCGTGCTCTGCCGTGCCTTTGTTCATCGGTTTTGTCAGCGCCGGCGTGCCGCTTGGCGTGACGTTCTCCTTTTTGATTTCCGCTCCGATGGTGAACGAGGTGGCGCTCGGACTTCTGTTCGGGCTGGTCGGCTGGAAAGTCGCGCTCACCTATCTCGGATTCGGTCTTGCCGTCGCCGTCGTCTCGGGATGGATCATCGGCCGCCTGCATCTCGAGCATTGGCTCGAACAATGGGTGCGCGACATCCGCGCCACCGCAGCCGAGTTGCCCCCGGAAAATATCTCGACCGTCGACCGGATTAAGGCAGGGATCGAATCGGTGCACGATATCGTCGGCAAGGTCTGGCCCTGGCTGATTGCCGGCATCGCCGTCGGCGCTTTTATCCATGGCTATGTGCCGACAGGTCTCCTGGCCTCGCTGATGGGACACGACGCCTGGTGGTCGGTGCCGGCCGCGGTCCTGATCGGCATTCCAATGTACTCGAACGCCGCCGGCATTATCCCCGTGGTCGAGGCGCTCATCGCCAAGGGTGCGGCAATCGGCACCGTGCTGGCCTTTATGATGTCGGTGATCGCGCTGTCGCTGCCGGAGATGATCATCCTGCGCAAGGTGCTGTCGATAAAGCTGATCGCCGTGTTCATCACCGTCGTCGCCAGCGGCATCCTGGCGGTCGGCTTCCTGTTCAACGCGCTGTTTTCATAAGGCGAATGGAGAATGTCATGAGAGACGTGAAGGTGTTGGGTCCCGCTTGCAAAAGCTGCGCGACGACGGCCACGACCGCGGCGCTGGTGCAGAGGGCGGCCGACAAACTCGGCGTTCCGGTCAAGATCGAGACTGTGACCGACTATGCCGCGATTGCCGGCTACGGAGTTGCCTCAACGCCCGGCATCGTCATCGACGGCAAGGTGGTGCACGCCGGCAGCATGCCGAAACCGGACGATCTGGCGCGGTGGCTGGCGGCTTGAGCGCCGCCGTGCGCGGTTTAGGCAAGATGATGGAGGACGACATGTCAACGCACGGTCCGGTTGGATCGTGCTGCGCGAGGCCGCAGTTCAATTTCGTTGGCGGAGTTGACGATAGCGCGAACAAGATGAGAGCCGGCATTGTTGCCGTTGCTGCGGTGGCCGTCGTCCTCGGTATCGCCTACGCATGGGCCCGACAATGGCTTTCAATTTGAGAAGCAAGCCTTAGGGTGGGCTGAGCGCAGCGAAGCCCACCTGTATGACCATTCGATCACGCGCTCGTAAGGTTGGCACGGCGCGACGCGCCTTTGCTCACCATGCTGGTTACGAAGAAGCGGCGACGCCGAAACACTCTCCGCTCAATTCGTCTTCTGCCTTTGATCCTTCACCCGCACCGCCTTGCCCTGCGAGCGCGGCACCTCGCCGGTCGCTTTCGGCACCACCGTGCAGGTCACGCCGATCAGCGACTTGATGTGGTGGGTGACTTCCACCGCCTTGTGGGCGCGGTCGCCGGTGAAATCCGGCGCGAGCTCGACCTCGACCGTCATCGCGTCGAGCGCGCCCTCGCGCGTCAGCACGATCTGGTAATGCGGCGCGATGCCCGGGAAGCCGACCAGCACCGCCTCGACCTGCGACGGATAAACATTGACGCCGCGGATGATCATCATGTCGTCGTTGCGGCCGGTGACGCGCAGGATGCGGACGTGGCTGCGCCCGCAGGCGCAGGGTTCGTCCGACAGCCGGGTGATGTCGCGCGTGCGGTAGCGCACCATCGGCAGCGCTTCCTTGGTCAACGTGGTGATGACCAGCTCGCCCGCTTCCCCCATCGGCTTTGGCTGCATCGTGTCGGGGGCGATCACTTCGAACAGGAAATGGTCCTCCCAGCCGTGCAGGCCGTTCTGCACCTGCCGGCATTCGCAGGCGACGCCCGGCCCGATGATCTCCGACAGGCCGTAGATGTCGACCGCCTTGATGCCGAGCCGCGCCTCGATGTCGCGGCGCATGGCGTCGGTCCAAGGCTCGGCGCCGAAGATGCCGGTGTGCAGCGGCAGTTTACGGATGTCGACGCCCATGCCTTCGGCGATTTCGGCGATGTTGAGCGCGTAAGACGGCGTGGCGCAGAGGATATGGGCGCCAAAGTCCTGCAGCAGCGTGACCTGCCGCTCGGTGCCGCCGCCGGACAGCGGCACCACGGTGCAGCCGAGCCGCTCGGCGCCGTAATGCGCGCCAAGACCGCCGGTGAAGAGGCCGTAACCATAGGCGTTGTGCACGATCTCGCCGGGCCTAGCGCCCATGCTGGCGAGGCAGCGCGCCATCAGGTTGGCCCACAGATCGAGATCCGCCTTGGTGTAGCCCACGACGGTCGGTTTCCCGGTCGTTCCCGACGAGGCGTGCAGGCGCAGCAGCTGGTCGCGCGGCACGGCGAACATGCCGAACGGATAATTGTCGCGCAGGTCGGTCTTCACCGTGAAGGGAAAGCGCGCGAGATCGGCGAGCGACTTGAGATCGGCCGGTTTGACGTTCGCCGCGTCGAACTTCTTCTTGTAGTGCGGCACCTTCGCATAGGCGCGCTCGAGCGTGGTTTGGAGCCGGGCAAGCTGCAACGCCTTCAGTTCGTTGCGCGGCATGGTCTCGGCCGCGGGCTCGAACATGAAGCTGGGCGCATCTGCGATGGCGTGTTGGGTACTCATGACTTAAGCCTCCCGGTCGAGTTTCTTGAATTGTGTCGCGCTGCGGCGCTTGTTGCGCGTCGGAATTTTCCCGCTCATGGCGAACTCCAGCCCGGCTTGACCGCCGGTCCGGGCACACCGAACCCGCGTATGGGGGTGTGGGGGAGCGCGAAGCCCTGATTATAGGCGGCGCGCGTGATCAGAATGAACTTGATCGCCCAGCCGGTAGCGAAGACCGAACATCCGGCGAGCGCGAACAGAGTCTGTCTGGCGGCCGGCACGATCAAACCGATCGCGACCAGCGCCAGCGGCAGCACCAGTCCAGCGGCGAAAAACCACATGCGGCAGGCGGAGAAGATTTCCAGCGTGCGGGTCGGGGCACCACCGCTTTCCAACGCGCCGAGGTAGCGCCACCAGGCCCAGATGCGGACGAGCGCAAGCATGGCCAGCGCGAAAGCAACCGGCTTTGCCGCCGCGGCCAAGTCGGGCAGGAATGCCGCCAGCACCAAGTAGAGGCCGCAGCCTTCGGCAAGGCCGGTGGCCATGATCAAGGCGATGACGCGGCGGTTACGCCAGGCCGGAATGCCCTTGGACTGCTCCAGGATCATGCCCTGGCAGAACAGGAAGACGAGCCCGAGCGCCGCTGCCGCCGCGAGGACGATCGGCTTGTCGAACCACAGCGCCGCAAACGCGAGCGGGAATAACAGGCCGGCGACCCAGGCTTCGCGCGACATCCAGGAGCGTTGCGGCTGGCGCAGCACATACATGAAACGCCACGGCCGGCCGATCTTGAACATCAAAAGCCCCAGACCGCAGGCGATGGTGGCGAGCGCGGCAAGGACGGGCACCGCTATCGGGATTCCAGCAAGGCTAGCGATCGCCGCAAAGCCGAGCAAGCCGGCGCCGGCGCCGCCACAGAGGAAATTGCCGGAGGCTTTCCAATCCCAATGTTTCTGATGCCAGGGCTCGACCCCGCGGGTGCGCATGCGCCCGGCCTGGCCGTCCGACAACGCGGGTTTTATGTCAGCCGCTGGCGCGGCCGCGGCCTTGTCGTAGAGATAATGGAAGCCCGGCTCGGTACCGAGCTCGGCGTGCATGCGGAAGCTTTTGTGACTGCGCAACAGCTCGGAGACGTTGCTGTTCGCATCGTCGAGATCGCCGAACTGCAGCGCGTCGGCGATGCAGGCATTGACGCAAGCCGGTGTCGCGCGCGGGTCCGAGCCCGGCGCCAAGCCGTTCTCGATACCGAAATCGATGCGGTCGGAGCAGAACGTGCATTTCTGCGCGACGCCGAGGCGCTCGGAAATCTCGCGCTCGATCTCGTTCTGCATCGCTTCCGCGCCGTAGGCGAAGTCCTCCTTGGTGATCTTGAAGCGCGCCTGGTAGGGACAGGCGACGTCGCAATAAGCGCAGCCGATGCAGATGTCGTAGTCGATGGTGACGATGCCGTCGGCGCGCTGCCGCGTCGCGGTCGAGGGACAAACGTGCATGCAGGGCGGATCGGCGCAGTGCTGGCAGCCGACCGGCACGAAGGTGCGGTTGACGTTCGGGAACGAGCCGGCCTCGATATCGAGCACCTTGCGCCATTGCACCGCCGGCGAGGTGGCGTTGGCGTGGCGGCAGGCCGCGGTGCAGGTCTGGCAGCCGACGCAGCGTTCGAGATCGGCGACCATCGCCCAGCGTGTCATGACGCCTTCTCCAGCCGCGTGATCTTGACCTTGACCAGATCGGCACTCGAGCCGGTGGCGTCGGTGAGATCGAGCAGCATCGGCACCAGCGCGTTCATGCTCGGCGCGTGGAAATCCTTGGCGTAAGGCGTCACCCAATGATCGAACTGGCCAATGATCAATAGCGTGTCGGGCCTGATGCCCTCGCGCAGCGTCACCTTGCCCTTGGTGCTGTTGAGCGGCGAAGTCACTTCGACCAAATCGCCGTCGGCAATGCCGAGCTTTTCCGCCGCGCTTTCGTTCATGACCACGCTGCCGTGGCCTATGACATTGTCGGCAACTTCCCTGATCAGCTGAATGCCAACATTGTTGCCCCAGGAATATTGCATGCTGCGCGAGGTGACGAGCCAGAACGGATAATCGGCAATCTGCACCTTGAAGTGCTTGGCGAGCGCGTCTTCCCAGAGCGCGCCCAAGTCGCGCCAGTGCGGCAACGCCTCATATTCGCCGAGCTGCTTATCCCACCAGGTTATGCCGTGCTCGTGCAGGCGGCGTTCGAGCTCCTTGCCGATACGCAGCAAGCGCTCCTGGTACGGCTGCTCGAAGCGCAAATTCTGCTCGACCAACTTCGGATAGAGGTACCACATCAGCCGCGAGAACGGCTTGACGCGGAAGCCGTTGGCGCGGAACCAATCGAGCCCCTGCGTTTCCGCGCCGTCGGTAAGTTCCGCGCTTGCCGCCCGGCAGCTCGCGTCCCAGATCTCTTCGACGCTGTGCACCTTGGTCACGTCGAGCGAAAAATCGTAATTCTCGCCCTTGAGCTTGACGTCGGCGCCGCCGCGGTTGATCGCCGTGTTGTACGCTTCGAGCAGGCCGGTGCGACGCGCGAGCTCGGTGGCGATCCAGGTGAAATCCTTCGCCTCACCCTGCGACGGCACCGCCGGATCGCGCAAGGCGAAGCCCTGATGGTCCCAGAACTGCTCGATATATTTGGTGCCGCCGATCCGCATCAGCTGCAGGCCTTCGAGATCGGTGCAGTCGGGCAAGAGCACGTCGGCGACGTGATTAGTTTCGTCGCGCGTCATGGCGAAGCAGATGGTGAACGGGAATTTCGCCATGGTCTCGCCGACGGCCTTGGTATCCCAGAACGAGATCGCCGGATTGGTGCGGTAGACGATCCATACGTCGGGCGGTGTGGCATGCGGGAGGTGGTCGAGATCCTCCTTCTGCATCATCCAGGCCATGTGGGTCGGCCCGAGCGCCTGGCTCCAGGCCGAATTGGCGACTAGCGGCACCAGCGTGCGGTGCGCGCTGCGCGCGGTCGGACGCGAAATCCAGTCGTCCTTGCCGGTCGGATTCATCGGGTAATACATGAATCCGTCCGGCCCCGGCGTGACGCTCGACCAGCGGTTATCGGCCGGGCGGTTGAGCCGCACCGTGGTGCCGAGCGTGCCGCCCGGCACGTCGAGCGCGCCGACCAGGCAGGGGATGAGCGTGCGCGCCCAGCAGCATTCGTAGCCGCCCCATCCATTATTGACGGTCTTGCCGAAGGTGATGGAGACCGGCCGGAACGGCAGCGTCATGCCCTCGATCTCGATGGTCTGGCCGACACAGGCGTGCGCCAGGAATTCATTGGTGACGCGGCGAATGGCTGCGGCCGGCACGTCGCAGATCGCCGCCGCCCATTCCGGCAAATAATCTTTCACATGCGCGACCAGGTGCGCGAAGGCGGGAGTGACGGCGGCTGCGGTGTGGGTCGCGATCTCCTGATCGGGGCCGATCTCGATGCCATCGACCGTGAACGCACCTTCGAGCGCCGGATCGATCCCGGCGGTGTCGAACGGCACCGCGCGCTGGCTCTTCAAGTCGAACACCAGCGGCTTCTGCGTCTCCCGATCGCGCAGGAAGAACCCGTTGGGGCCGATCAGATACGGCGACGAGGTCCGCTCTTTCAGAAACGGGATGTCGAGTTTGTCGCGCGCGGTCTCGTGCAGCAGCACGTGGATCATCGCGAACAAAAACGCCGCGTCGGTCTTCGGCTTGATCGGGATCCATTCGGCCGAGCAGGCGCCGGTGATCGACAGATGCGGTTCGATCTGCACGCGTTTCATGCCGCGCGAGCGCGCGTCGGCGTGGCGCTTGACGCCGCAGACGCCGCCGGATGCCTCGACATTGGCGCCGAACGACAGGACGTAGTCGCACAGCGGCGTGTCGGGACAAACGGTGAAAGCGCGGTGCCACAGCTCGCCGTACAAATGTTCAGAGTGCGTGCATTTCACGCCCTGGCCGGAGCCGAAACTCAAATCGACCGGACCCCAGGCGGCGAGGAACGACGGCAGCGTGCCCATATAGGCGGTCGGCGTGCCGCCGCCGCCGAAACTGGCGGCGAGCCGCGGAAAACCGCTCTCGTCGGTGAGGCCTGCCGCGCGCGCCGCCTTGAGCTTGTCGGCGACAAGATCGAGTGCCTCGTCCCAAGAGATGCGCACAAAACCCGGGTCCTCGTGTCGACCCTTTTTCGGGTTGGTGCGCTTCATGGGATAGAGCACGCGGTTCGGGCTGTAGGCCTTTTGCACCAGCCCGAAGGCCTTGACGCAGGCCTTGCCGCCGCCGGGATGAATTGCCGCGGCTTTGAAATTCGGGTTGATCTCGGTCGCGACCCCGTCCTGGACGCGCACAGTCAGCAGGTCCGGCCCCGCTACGCATTGGTAGCAATAGGTCGAGACGGTGCGTTCCTGCGGTGGCTTGCTTCCCGGCATAGCCGTAACCTCAGTCCGAACGGGTCACTTTTCTAAGCGTGGGCGCCAGGCACCTCAGGTGCCGACGGCCCCGGCAATTTCGTCTTGGGCATCAGCTTGCATAGGCACCGCGTATCCTGCCTTGAGCGCATCCATGTTGAGATCGAGGAAGCCGCGCGGCGTTTCTGCGCGCACTGCTTGTTCGATCCGGCTGCGATCGCAAATTCCGCTCAGCGCGACCAAGGCGCCGAGCGCGACGATGTTTGTCACCCGCTCGCTGCCGAGTTGCAGTGCGATGCGGCTCAGCGGCAAGTGATGGCAGCGGTAATCGCCTTCCGGCAGTTCAGGACACAGCCGCGTGTCGGCGATGACCAGCGCGCCCGGTTTGAACAGCGGCCAGGTGGGCGTGACGGCCATCCGGTCGAGCAGCACCAGGCAGTCGAGCGCGGTCGCCAGCGGGAAATCCACCTCGCCGTCGGCGACAACAAGGTCGGCGCTGCAGAAGCCGCCGCGCGACGTCGGCTCGTAGGACTGCGTCTGGGCGACGTGCTTGCCGGAAGCGGCGAGCGCATCGGCCAGCATCTTGGCGCTGAGGATCAACCCCTGCCCGCCGGTGCCGCCGATGCGAACCTCTATTCGCTGCCCGCGCATCACGAAGCTCCCCGTCGTGCCGCGGCCGCGCGCCGATAGGCGGCGCCGTATTCGGGCCGCTCGTTCCTCATCAGGATTCCGGTCGGCAGATCGTTCGGACGGAACGGCGTGTCGACCGTATTGTTGTAGGCGCTCGGGCGGATCTTGCTCGTCTGCCGCATGATCATCTCGGGCGACGAACCCATGTCGTTCTTGCGCCCGAAGATCTCCGTGCAGTCGGTGAGGACCTCGACGAAGGCGAAGCCCGGATGCTCGAGCCCAGCCTTGATCAGCTCCTTGAGCTTGGGAACGTGGTGCGTCACTTCGCGGCCGACAAATCCCGCGCCGGCGGCGCTCGCCAGCGCGCAGGCGTCGAAATGCGGTTCCTGATTGCCGAGCGGCGTGGTGGTGGTCAGCCGCGTCTCCGAAGTGGTCGGCGACACCTGGCCGCCGGTCATGCCGTAGACCTCGTTGTTGAGCATCAGGCAGGTCAGCTTGAGATTGCGCCGGCAGGCGTGGATCAAATGATTGCCGCCGATGGCAAGGCAATCGCCGTCGCCGGTGATGACGACGACGTGCAGATCGGGACGCGCCAGCGCCAAACCGGTCGCGTAGGCCAGCGGCCGGCCATGCGTCACATGGAAGGTGTTGGCGTCGATGTAAGCGGACAGCCGTCCGGCGCAGCCGATGCCGGAGACGACGGCAAGCTTGTCCTTGTCGATCTTGAGATCGTGGAGCGCCCACAGCAGCGCGCGCAGTGCGATGCCGTGGCCGCAGCCGGGGCAGAGGAAGTGCGGCATCATCTCCTTGCGGAGATAGTCACGCACGTCGAATTCGGCGGCGGTGTCGAGAATCATGACGCCTCCTTGGCCAGCGCCGCGGCGCAGGCGGCGATATCGGCCGGCGCGATGGCCTCGCCGCTGAACAGATGTAGCCCTTCGACCGTCGTTTCGCCGAGTACGCGCTCGACCTCGAGCTGCAACTGTCCGTTGTTCATCTCGGGCACCAGCACGGCGCGCGCGCCGGCTGCCGCTTCGCGCAGCGCCTCTTCCGGGAACGGCCAGAGCGTGATCGGCCGGAACAGACCGACGCGCAGGCCTTGCGCGCGGCACATGTCCATCGCGCGGCGCGCGGCGCGGGCGCTGATGCCGATGGCGACGATCACCACGTCGGCATCGTCGCAAGCGAGCGCCTCCCAGGAATCGATCAGGTCGCGGTGGCGCTCCAGCTTGTTGAGCAAGCGCAACAGGTTGCGGGTGACGGCTTCCGGGTTCTGCGTCGGGAAGCCGCTCTCGCTATGGGTAAGACCCGTGGTGTGGACACGGTAGCCGTCGCCGGGCTTAGCCATCGCCGGGATGTCGTCACCGCCGTAAGGCTTGTAGTCGGCGCGCGGCCCGCTCGCCCAGGTGCGTTCGGCATTCGGCCGCGTCGCGCCGTTGAGGGCGACGGTTTCGGACAGTTGCGCGATCACCTGATCATAGAGCAGCACGACCGGCGAGCGGCATTTCTCCGCCAGTTCGAAGGCGCGGATCGTCTCGCTGTAGATCTCGGCGACGGAAGCCGGCGTCAACACGACGATCGGATAGTCGCCATGGCTGCCCCAACGCGCCTGCATCACGTCGGCCTGCGACGGCCGCGTCGGCATGCCGGTCGAGGGGCCGCCGCGCATGACATTGACGATGACGCAAGGGATTTCGGCGCCGGCGGCGTAGCCGAGGTTTTCCTGCTTGAGGGAAAAGCCCGGGCCGCTGGTCGCGGTCATCGCCTTGACGCCGCCCATCGACGCACCGATCACGGCGGCCATCGAGGCGATTTCGTCTTCCATCTGCACGAACACGCCGCCGACTTCGGGCAAACGGCGCGACAGCCGCTCGGCGATTTCCGACGACGGCGTGATTGGGTAGCCGGCGAAGAAACGGCAGCCGGCGGCGACCGCGCCGAGCGCGCAGGCGTGGTTGCCGGAGATCAGCTTGACGGCGCCCTTGCCGGTCAGCGCGGTGTCGACGGCGTTCATTGCGCGAGCGCCTCCGCCGTTGAATCGAGGTGGACGCGAATGGCGAAATCCGGGCACAACCATTCGCACAGCCGGCAGCCGGTGCATTTCTCGGGCTGCGCCAGCTCGGCGATGCGCTCGGCATTGAGCCGCAGGCAACGCTCCGGACACAGCTTCACGCAGATGTCGCAGCTCTTGCACCAGGCCGGATTGATCTCGAGGCGAACGTTGTAGGCGGCCTCGGCTGCAACGTTGATCGCAGGCGCTTCCACCGGCGGCGTAACGTCGCGCGCCTCTTCGATCCAGCCGCGGCCGCGTCGGAACGCCTCCACATTGACCGCCACGGTCTTCTTCGGCACGAACTCAGCGACGGTGCGCTCCCAATCCTCGGGCGGAAATTGCAAAGCCGTCGACAGCGCGCCGAGCAGGATGACGTTCGCCGCCCGTTCGTTGCCGAGTTGCTCGGCCATCTCGGTGGCGTCGATAGCGTAGGCTTCGGCGACGTGCGCGAGGACTTCGGCCGGCGTCTCTTTCGAATAGCGCATTGGCGCGCCCGGATGGCGGTTGAGACAGGCGAAGGGCGGCACGATGCGCTTGGTGTCGCAGATGAAAATGCCGCCGGGCTTGAGGAACGGCAGCCAGCGCAATCCTTCGGCCCATTCGAGCGCGACCAGAATGTCGACTTCGCCCTTCGGAATGGTCGGCGACCAGACCCGCCGGCCGAAGCGCACATGGCTGAACACCGAGCCGCCGCGCTTGGCCATGCCATGCACTTCGCTCTGCTTGACCTCAAAGCCCTGGGTCTGCGCCAGCAGCGCGAGCACCTTGGAAACCATGATGACGCCCTGCCCGCCGACGCCGACGATGAGAACGTTGAAGGCGTCCTCGGCGAGACCGGCCTTCAGCGCCGAAGATTTCGGCCAGGCGGCTGGACGAACGGTGGTGACCGGATCGCTCATTGCATCACCGGCGCGGCGGTCTTGATACAGTCCACGGTGCAAATCTGCGCGCACAGCGTGCAGCCGATGCACAGCGACGCGTCGATTTGGACCTTATGGCGGCCCTCGAACGATTGGCTGCTCCAGGTGATCGCCGGGCAGCCGAGGTTCATGCAGGCCTGACAGGCGTTGCATTGCTCCTCGACGACCGCGAACGGCGGGCCTTTGATCTTGACCGGGTCGAGAACGCAAGGGCGGTCGGCGATCAGCACCGACACGCCGCGGTGATTGATGGCGTCGCGCAGCGACTGATGCATGGCGGCGAGATCGTAACTATCGACCTTGCGCACCCATTTGACGCCGACGGCGCGCACCAGCGCTTCGTAATCGACGGCCGGCGCGTCGTCGCCGCGCAGCGTCTTGCCGGTGCCGGGGTGCTGCTGGCCGCCGGTCATCGCCGTGATGTGATTGTCGAGCAGCAGCACCGTGATATTGGCCTGGTTGTAGACCGCGTTGATGAGCTGCGGAATTCCAGCATGGAGGAAGGTCGAGTCGCCGATGGTGGCGACGACAGGCTTGGTTTCGCCGGCCTTGGCCATGCCGACGGCATTGCCGATCGAGGAGCCCATCGACACGGTGGTATCCATGCCGCGCAGCGGATCGAGGCACGCCAAGGTGTAGCAGCCGATATCGCCGGCGACGCGGGCGCCGGTCGCGCGCACCGCCATGAAGGCCGAGGTGTGCGGGCAGCCGGCGCACAGCACCGGCGGGCGCACCAGCGGCTCGGGCGTCCACTCGTCATTTCGCTTCGGCCGCGGCGGGACAATGCCGGCCTGCTCAAAGCCGGCGCGCACCAGCTCGGGCGACAATTCGCCCGCGCGCGGGAAGAAGCACTTGCCCTCGACCTTGAAGCCGAGCGCGCGGATTTCCTTTTCGATCACCGGCTCGAGCTCTTCGACGACGAAGATGCGGTCGACCAACTCGCAATAGCGGCGCAGCAAGTCGTCCGGCAGCGGCCAGGAGGCGCCGAGCTTCAACACATTGGCGTCGGGCAGCACTTCGCGCACATAAGGGTAGCAGGTGCCCGCCGTGACGATGCCGAAGCTGGTGTCGCCCTCTTCCCATCGCGTGATCGGCGCTTCGGCGAAATACGCCTTCAACCGCGCCTCGCGTTCGATCACCACGCCATGGCGCGGCCGCGCATGGGCCGGGATCATCACGTTCTTCAACGGCTTCTCGATGAAGGCGCGCGCCGGCGGTTCGATGCGTTCGCCGAGCACCACCGGGCTGCGGGTATGCGACAGGCGGGTCGTCGCACGCACGATCACCGGCGTGTCGAAGGTTTCCGAAAGCTCGAAGGCAAGCCGTGTGAATTCAAGCGCTTCCTGCGCGTCGCTCGGCTCGAGCACTGGCACGGTCGCCATTGCGCCGTAAATGCGCGTGTCCTGTTCGTTCTGCGAGGAGTGAATGCCGGGATCGTCGCAGACGGCGAGCACCAGTCCGCCGTTCACGCCGATATAAGTTTGCGACATGAAGGCGTCGGCGGCGACGTTGAGCCCGACATGTTTCATGGCGGCGAGCGCGCGCCTGCCGGCGAAGGAGGCGCCGATCGCAACATCGAGCGCGACCTTTTCGTTGGTCGACCATTGCGCGTGCAGATCTTCGGCCGGGTATTCGGCCAGTGTTTCGAGGATTTCGGTGCTCGGCGTGCCGGGATAGGCGGCGGCGACCTTGACGCCCGCCTCCCAGGCGCCGCGCGCGATCGCCTCGTTGCCGGTCAACGGGCGGACGGCAGTGGCCGCGGTCGGCCGCTCGGCGGATTCCAACGCGCTATGCATTCCGGTCTTCCCCCCGCTGGCGGACGCCACCCTCTGTCTCGCTTGCCATCATTCTCCAATCACCGGCAGGTCTAATTGAGCCAAATCAATTGGTTACCGTTCGGACCGGGGGTCGGAGCCCGCGGTCATCATCGCGCAGCGGCGAATTTGGTGGCCTTTGCCTTGAGCCGCTCGAGCGTCTTGCCTTTGTCGACCACAAAGCGGCTGTGCGAGCCGGCGCCGACCGCTTCCAGATTGTCCTTGGCGGCGATCTCGAAAGTGACCTTGCGGCCCTCGACCGCGCTCACGGTCGCGGTGATCTCGACCATCATGCCCGGCAGCGTCGGCGCCAGGTGGCGGATCGACACGTCGATGCCGACTGAGTCCTCGCTGGCGTCGGCGTGTTCGAGGATGAGGTCGCGGCAGGTGTGCTCGATGTCCTGGACAAGCTTGGGCGTGGCGTAGACGCGGCCTTCCTCGCCCATGAAGCCGATGGTCCGGTCGCGATCGACCACGACCCGGTTGGTCCGCGACACGCCCGGACGCAGGCTCTCCTTCATCGCATCCTCCTCACCATTTTAACCGCACGAGCGGTATCATTAGATTGACCTGCAGATTGGTCGACTTGACCAACGTCAATTGACGAGCGTTTTTAGATCCCCAAATAGGCTTCGCGGACGCGGGCGTCGGCCTGGATTTCGGCGGCGGGTCCGCTCAGCGTCACGCGCCCGGTCTCCAGCACATAGGCGCGGTCCGCGATGGCGAGCGCCGCCCGCGCATTCTGTTCCACCAAGAGGATGGTGAGGCTGTCGTCCCGGAGCGCGCGGATCACGGCGAGCAACTGGTCGACCAGATTGGGCGCGAGACCCATGGACGGTTCGTCCAGCAACAACAGCCGCGGCTTTGCCATCAAGGCGCGGCCGATCGCCAGCATCTGCTGCTGACCGCCGGACAGCGTGCCGGCCGGCGCATGCAAGATCGCGTCGAGCATCGGGAACAGCGCGCAGATTCGCCTCAGCGTGGGTTGCCAATCCGCGTCGCGGCAAGACCATGCGCCGAGCTTGAGATTGTCAAGCACAGACAAAGGCGCGAACACCTGCCGGCCCTCCGGCACTTGCGCGATGCCAAGCGCCACCCGTTCATGCGCCGGCCGCTTTTCGATCGGCTCGCCGTCAAACCGGATCGCGCCGCCGGTGATCGGCTGGACGCCGGAAATGGCGTGCAGCAGCGTGGTCTTGCCGGCGCCATTGGCGCCGATCAAGGTCACGATCTCGCCGGTGCCGACATGCAGCGTAACGCCGTGCAGGACTTCGATGCGGCCATAGGCGCTTTTGACATTCTCAATCGAGAGCATGCGCGGCCTCCTGCGAGCCGTGAACGCCCAGATAGGCTTCGATCACCTCCGCGTTCGATCGCACTTCTTGCGGCGTGCCTTCGGCCAGCGTCCGGCCTCTGGCCAGGACGTGAACGCGGTCGGAGATATTCATCACCAGGCGCATATCGTGTTCGACCAGCACCACCGTGATGCCGTCCTTCACGAGGGTGCGAATGACGCGATCGAGTTCCTGGGTTTCGACCGGATTGCAGCCGGCGGCCGGCTCATCGAGCAACAGCACTTTCGGTTCGCTGGCGAGCGCCCGGGCGATTTCCAGGCGCTTGAGCGCGCCGTAGTCGAGCGAACCGGCGGGCCGCTCGGCGGCGTTGGCGAGGCCGACGCGGGCCAGCGCCGCGATCGCCGCGTCGCGGGTCGCTTTATTCTGGCGGGCGACCGACGGCCAATGCAGCAGATCGGCCAGAATGCCGGTCCGCTCGTGACGGTGCCGGCCGACCATCACGTTCTCAAGCACCGACATCCGGGAAAAAATCTGCAGATTTTGAAAAGTCCGCGACAGCCCGCGCCGTGCCAGCCGGTCGGGGGCAAGGCCCGTCACGGTTTCGCCGCCAAGCCGTATGCGTCCGTCTTGCGGCGTGTAGATGCCGGACACCAGATTGATCAGCGTGGTCTTGCCCGAACCATTCGGGCCGATGATCGAGAACACCTGGCCGGCCGCGATCGAAACGCTGACGCCGTCGATCGCCCGCACGCCGCCGAAAGTGATGGACAGCCGGTCGGCTTCCAGAATCATCATTTGCGCCACCCGAGCGCGCTGGCGAGCGACGGCACGATGCCCTGGCGCAGGAAGATCATGAAACCCATCACGATCAACCCGAGCAGCGCCTGCTCGTAGTCGTGGAAAACGGTAAGCACCTGCGGCAACACGACAAGCACGGCCGCTCCCACCAGCGAGCCGAAGATCGAGCCCATGCCGCCCAGCACGACCATGGCGACCAATTCGATCGAACCCAGAAATCCCGCGACGTCGGGCGTGATCAGGCCGTTGAATAGCGCCAGAAACGATCCGGCCACCGACGCATACACGGCGGAGATGATGAAGACGGTAAGCTTCTTGCGCGCCACGTCGATGCCGAGCACGCGCGCGGCGATTTCGCTGTCATGGATGGCTTGCAGCGCGCGGCCGGTCGGGCTTTCCATCAGATTGAGCGCGAGCAGAAACCCGCCGACGAATGTCGCACCGGCGATCCAGTACCAGACGTCGGATCCGTGCACGCGCCAGCCGAAGAGCTTCAGCGCGGGGACGTTCATGCCGTCGGGACCGCCGGTCCAGCCCGCCTCGTTGTTCAGAACGATGGCGATGAGCAATCCGAAGCCGAGCGTGGCGACGGCAAGATAGTGGCCTTTGAGCTTGAGAATCGGCCGGCCGACGGCGAACGCGACCAGGCCCGAGAGCAGCGCCCCGGCGAACAGACACAGCCATGATGGCGCGCCGAAATGCGCAGGGCCGATGGCGACCGAATAGGCGCCGATGCCGAGAAAGCCGGCGTGACCCAGGCTGACCTGGCCGGCAAAGCCCATGAGCAAATTGAGGCCCACCACCGCCAGCGCGAAAATGAAAACCAGCGCGCCGATGCGATAGTAATAAGCCGACGGGAAAAACAGCGGCAGGATAACGACGATCGCCGCGACCAACAGCACCGGCAGCAAGCGGGCATCGAGTAGCGCGCGCAAGCTCATACCCGATCAACTTTTATCCGGCCGAACAGACCCTGCGGCATGGCGACGAGGACGACCAGGATGATCAGGAAGGCGGCCGCGTCCTTGTAACTCGACGAGATATAGCCCGCGCACAGCGCCTCGATCATTCCAATCAGAAGGCCGCCGACCACGGCGCCGAGTGGGCTGCCGATGCCGCCGAGCATGGCCGCGGCAAATCCTTTGAGCGCCAGCAAAGTCCCGACATCGTAACTGGTCAGCGTGATCGGCGTGACCAGAATGCCGGCGACCGCGCCGATGGCCGCCGACACGGCAAACGAGAAATCGACGATGCGCCGCGTATCGATGCCGATCAGCCGCGCCGCCAATCGATTGGCCGCGGTCGCGATCACCGCCTTGCCGAGCAAGGTGCGTTCGACGAACAGCCAAAGCAAAATGACAATGACCGCGGCGCCGGCCAGCACGACAAAGCTTTGCGGTAGGATGGCTGCGCCGCCCAATTTGATCGGATCGTTGCCGAACAGCGGCGGCAGACTGTGGAAGCGCTTGTCGAAAACGATCTGCGCCACACCGCGCAGGAACACCGAGGCGCCGATGGTGATCATGATCAGCGCCACTGGGCTCGCCCCGCGCGCCGGCGCGATGGCAAAGCGGTGCAGGGCCAATCCGACGCCGGTGGTCACGACGATGGCGATCAGCGCGGCCAACGGCAGCGGAACGCCGGCCAGCGCCATGAAAACGGTCGTCATCCCGCCCAGCATGACGAACTCGCCCTGGGCGAAATTGATGATGTCCGACGCGTTGTAGATCAGCGTAAAGCCAAGGGCGACCAGCGCGTAGATGGCACCGACGGTCAACCCCGAGGAAGCAAATTGCAGCAACTCGGCCATCGCGGCGAAGGCCTCGCAGGACTTGAGTTCAATAATAGCAGGTCGGAACGGGCAAGCTCCGGTGAGCCTGCCCGTTCGTTATTTCAAGTGCCGGGGACCAGCGTCCAGTCGCCGCCTTTGATCTCCAGCATATGGAACGCCGACAGATTGAGGCCCAAATGGTCGGTCGGCGACATATTCACGATGCCGCCGGTGCCGATATAGCCTTTGGTCTTCTCGATCTCGTCGCGGACCTTGGCTTTGTCGGCGCTCTTGGCGCGCTTCATCGCATCGACCAGAATCATGAGCCCATCATAAGCGTGACCGCCGAAGGTCGACACCGCTTGCCCGGTCTTCTGCTGGTAGGTGCGCGAATAGGCTACCACCACCGGCTTTTGCGGGTCGCTGGCCGGCAGCTTGTCCGCGATCAACAGCGCCGCGCAAGGCAGCCGCACGCCCTCGGCCGCGGGACCGGCGAGCTTGATATATTCCTTGGAGCAGACGCCATGGCTTTCGTAGAGCGGCAGCGTGATGCCAAGCTGTTTGTAATCGCGCGTCACGATCGCCGGACCCTGACCGAAGCCTGGATTGACCACGGCCTGCACGCCGGCCTTGTTGCGGATATTGGTGAGCTGTGGCGTCATATCGCTATCGCGCGGTCCGTAGCTTTCCTCGGTCGCGATCTTGATGCCGACCTTGGGCGCCACCGCAACGCACTGGTCGCGCATCGACTTGCCGAATGCGTCGGTGCCCGAGATCAACGCGATCGTCGTCAGATTGCGAGCTTTAAGATCGGCGAAAATCTTCTCGCAAGCCATGGTGTCGGTGTGCGGCGTCTTGAACACCCATTTGCGTACTGGCTGGATGATTTGCACGGCGCCGGCCAACGAAATAAATGGAATTTTGGCGTCTTCGAACACCGGCATCATCGCCAGCGTCGAGCCAGTGGTGCTGCCGCCGACCATGGCGTCGATTTTATCTTCTTCGACCAGGCGGGTGGCGAAGGTGCGCGCGTTATTGGGATTGCCGGCGTCATCGTAGACGATCAGCTGCAGTTTTTGGCCGTTCACGCCGCCTTTGGCGTTGATGTCATCGACATAGATCTCCAGCGTCCGCTTTTCCGGATCGCCGAGAAACGATGCCGGGCCGGTCACCGACAGGACGGCGCCGATCTTGATTTGCGCAGAAGCTTGAAGCCCGGCGCCCAGTACCGCGCAAAGACCGAATACGGCGGCTGCCGCTAAGCGTTGCATTGCCCTCATAGGATTCCCCCATCGTACGCATTAATTTTATAATCGATGCATAGCAGGGCACCGGAAACCGGCACTTGACTAAATTCAAGGCACGGGCCGCGCGCCAAGATAAGACTGCCGTGCGCTGGCGCGGGAATTTGTTCGCTGGAGCAATGAGATGACGGGCAGCATACGGCTCGCGGCGATTGTCTACGAGGCCGGCTTTCCGATCGACGAATTCCTCGGCCGCGCGGTCAATTCGCTGCGCGCGGAGCACATTAGGCTCGGTGGTGCACTGCAAGAAAACGCACCCGGCGATACCGGCCGTTGCTCGGCCATGACCCTCGTCGACCTCTCCTCGCGCGGCCGTTTCAGGATATCGCAAGACCTCGGATCGCAGGCGGAAGGCTGCCGGCTCGACGCACAGGGCATTGCCGAATTCGTCGCGCTGCTCGACCGCGCGCCCGATGAAGACGTGGAGCTGATGGTGCTGAACCGCTTCGGCAGGGCGGAAGCGGAAGGCGGCGGGCTGCGCTCCGCCTTTGCGCGCACGATGGAAGCTGGCGTCCCGGTGTTGACCGCAGTCCGGGCACCTTATACCGAGGCCTGGTCGCAATTCCACGGACGGCTGGCAACCGATCTGCCTGCGGATATGGATGCGGTGCTCGCCTGGTGCCGAGACTCGGTTCGGCTGCTGCGGGCGGCGCGACCCGCCCAATTGTCGCCAGCCGACTGAACGCAGGATCACGTCATGACTGCAAATGAACCCGCCGTCATCGGCATCGTCACGGTGTCGGATCGAGCCAGCGCCGGAACTTATAACGACGTCAGCGGCCCGGCCATCGAGGAATTTCTGCGCGAGGTGGTGACGACGCCGTGGCGCGCCGTGCGGCGTCTGATTCCCGACGGTATCGACAGCGTGCGGGATACACTCATCGAGCTCGCCGACCGCGAGAAGTGCGCGTTGATTTTCACGACCGGCGGCACCGGGCCGGCGCCGCGCGATCTGACGCCGGAAGGCACAATCGCCGCCTGCACGCGGCTGATGCCTGGGTTTGGCGAGTTGATGCGGATGGAGAGCTTGAAACAGGTGCCGACTGCGATTTTGTCCCGGCAGACCGCAGGCATTCGCGGATCGACGCTGATCGTCAATCTACCCGGCCGGCCGGCCTCGATCCGGATAACGATGCAAGCGGTGTTTCCGGCGATTCCCTACTGCCTCGATCTCATCGGCGCGGCGCGCATCGATACCGATCCCGCGCGCTGCAAGGCGTTCCGGCCACCACGGTGACTTTGCTTGACCGAACTCAAGGTCTTGCGTAGGCAGCCGCTCTAAGACGGCGACAAAGCGAGACAAAGCACAAATGGATACGGCTCAATTTCTTGCGGCGGGCGATTTCGTCGACAGCGGCGCGCCGCAAGTCGTCGCTTTCGCCAAGGACGCAACGCGAGGGGAAACCGACGCCGACGCGAAGGTCCTGCGGCTCTATGCGGCGGTGCGCGACGGCATCATCTACGACCCCTATGTCAGCCTTTCCGATCCGGCGAACTATCGCGCCAGCAGTGTGCTCACCGCCGGACGCGGCTTTTGCATCGGCAAGTCGGCGCTGCTGGCCGCGGGCGCGCGCACGATCGGCGTTCCGGCGCGCGTCGGCTACGCCGACGTGCGCAATCATCTCACCTCGCGCCGGCTCTACGACCTGGTCAAGACCGACACGTTCATGTGGCACTCGTACACCGAGCTTTATCTGTCGGGCCGCTGGGTCAAGGCGACGCCCGCTTTCGACCGCGCGCTGTGCGAGCGCATCGGCCTCAAGCCGCTCGACTTCGACGGCGCGACGGATTCGCTGTTTCAGCCGTTCGATCCGGCCGGGCGACGGCACATGGAATACCTGCGCGACCGCGGCACATTTGCCGATGTGCCGTTCGACGTCATTCGCGCCGACTTCATCGCGAATTATCCAAGCTTGATGGGCAGCGAGGGCATCGCCGGCGATTTCCACGCCGAAGCCGTCGCCGAGGTCCTGGACGACAGACAACCCGGCGATAAAGCCGATTGATGTAGCGGCTATTTGACCAGCTTGCGGCCGGTGACGGCCTCAAGAATTCTTGTAGAAAACCTTGTCGCTGGTTTCCTTGTCGAGCTTGAGCTCTTCCAGAATCTGCAGCGTTACGCGCGGATACATCGCGCCGTTTTCCGGATCGAACGGACAATCGGACGCGAACACGATCTTGTCGATCGGGAAAAACTCCATGCCGCACTTGGTCGCGGGCACGCCGCCGAACACCGCGGTGTCGGCGTAGAAATCCTGCTTGAAGTAATCGAGCGGGCGCTTCTTCAGGCTCTTGCGCAGCGCGACGTAATCTTCGTCGGTGGTGCGGGAACCCATCACGTCGTTACCTGGACCGATGCGGCCTTCCAGCATCGGCACGATGCCGCCGAAATGATGCGTGATGATCTTCAGGTTCGGATGGTTGTCCATGATCTTGGAATAGACGAGCCGAATCATCGCAGTCGCCGTCTCGTAGGACCAGCCGAAGGTCCACCAGATCTCATACAGCGATTTCTTCTCGTCAAGATAATCGGGCGTTTCGGCGCCGCGCGCCGGATGCAGCCAGACCGGCTTGCCGAGCTCGTTCATCTTTTTCCAGAACGGCAGATATTGCGGCCGGTCGATCGGCTTGCCGGCAACGTTGGTGTAGATCTGAACGCCGAGCGCGCCGAGCTGGTTGATCGCGCGTTCGGCTTCGGCGACGCCGGCATCCGGCGCGTCGAGCGAGACTTGCGCGATCCAACCCGGGAAATAGTCGCGCTCCTTCCCGCACAATTCGGCGAAGCCGTCGTTGATGATGCGGCAGAACTCGTCGATCTGCTGCGGGGACTTCGCCAGCCTTTCGATCGGCGGCTGCGGATAGGCAATGATCTGCGCGTAGTCCTCGTGGTTGTCGATGATCTTCTTGCGCGCGTCGAGATCGTAGAGCGGCGGAATCGCGCGCACGCGCTTGCCCATGTCCTTGTATTGGCCGGCGACCTCGTTCATCGTGTCGAAGAATTTTTTCGGAAAAAAGTGCGTGTAGGCGTCGATGCGCATTGGGCGTTTCCTGTTTGGCGGGCGCTTTATTACACGCCCATTTTTTTGGTGTCGACCGCGGGGGTCTCGGCGGGCGCCACCCTACACAACAGCGCACGCAACTGGTAGGTGCCCATCGCCGGGTCGTAAGGCGGCTTGTTGTCGGTCAAGAGATTGGCATTCGATGTCCAGACGCCGTAATCCGGCGCCGGCTGTTCGGGAAACCACCAGCCGTGCTGGACGTGGATGACGCGGGGGTCGATTCCCGTCGTCAGCTTGGCCTTTTGCCGCATCTTGCCCCGTAGCGTCTCGATCCACATCCACGCTCCGTTGACGATGCCGAGACGCGCCGCCGTGTCGGGATGGATTTCCGCCACCGGATCGCGCTGCGCCTTGCGCAGTCTGTCGATCTGGCGATGTTCCGAATTGAAAAAGTACGAGATGCGACCGCCGGTCGTGAGCACCAGCGGAAAATCGGCGGCAATCTCGGGCGCGCTGATCGGGCTTTCCGGCGGCTCCTCGTAACTGGGCAGCGGCGCGTAGCCCATTTGCTCGAACCGCGTGGCGTAGAGTTCGATCTTGCCGGTCGGCGTCTTGAAGCCGCCATTCTTATATTTCCGGTACTTGAACGGGACTTTGTAGAATCCCTTCTGCTTGATCTGGTCGAAGGTCATGCCGACGCCGCCGGCGGCGAGCTGCGCGTCGAGCACGTCCTCCACCGCTTCGGTGCCGACCGGGAGCTTCATGCGGCGCGCCAGCTCGACAAAAATCTCTTCATCCGACATGCACTCGCCGATACGCACCGATTTTTGGTTTGCCACCACAATGTTCGCGGCGACAGTGGGCAATCCGGCGAGCTGATTGATCTCGGGCCAGGACGCCGCCGGCAACACGATGTCGGCGAGCTCCGCCGTCGGCGTCATGAACAGGTCGGCGCAGACCATGAAGTCGAGCGCCATCAGCGACTCGTAGACCTGCGACGTATTGGCGTAAGTAGTCAGCGTGTTGTTACCGAACACCAGGAAAGCCTTGACCGGATAGGGCTTGCCTTCGCGCATCGCGCGCAGCAGCGTCGGAATGTGGGCTGCCGGCAAGTCGGCGCCCTCCCCGCCAAGCAATTTGAACTGGTCTGCGCCGAGCCGCTTGGCATTGGCTTCCGGCGTCAGATTCTCGATCAGGCTCGGGAAGCGGCCGAGCCCATGCATCCCGAACACCCAGCCGCCCGGCACGTCGATATTGCCGGTGAGCGCCGGCAGCATGGAGACGGCGCGAATGGTCTGGATGCATTTCGGCGTGTGTTCGATGGCGCAGCCCCAATCCAGCAAGCCCGGCTTGGCGTTGGCGAACAGACGCGCGGCGGCGCGGATCTTGTCTGCGTCGATCCAGGTGATCGGCTCGGCCCATTCCGGCGTGAATTTTTTGACGTGCACGGCAAGCTCGGCGAAGCCGTGCGTCCACTGCGTGACGAACGGTTCGTCGTAAAGTTTCTCGCCGATGACGACATTCAGCATCGCCAGCGCGAGTGCGTCGTCAGCGCCCGGCCTCACCTGCAGCCAGAGATCCGCCTTCTCGGCGAGCGCCGTGCGGCGCGGATCCACTACGATGGTGCGCGGATTGTGCGCGAGCGCCTCCATCACGTTGAAACGCGTCTCGCCGTCCGGCCCCGACAGCACCGGGTTATGACCCCAAAAGAGAATGCAAGCCGGCGGCACGTCGCCGGTGTAATCGCTGACCGGAAAGTCGCCGAAGGTCAGGATCGAGGCGTTCACCCGAGGGTGGAAGCATTGGGCGAAGCCCGGCTCGCACCAGTTCGGCGTGCCGAGCGCATGGCCGAAACGCGAGACCCAGCGGATATGATGGCGGCCGGTGCCGGTGCCGAGCGCGATGGCCTCCGGCCCGTGCTTTTCCCGTATCGCAAGCAAGCGCTGTGAAATTTCATCGAGCGCATCGTCCCAGGAAATGCGCTCCCACTCGCCGGACCGGCGCTTGCCCTTGCGGCGCAGCGGATATTTCAGCCGATCCGGATGGTAGACTAGGTCGGTCGTCACCGTTCCGATCGGGCACAGGCGGCCATGATTGAGCGGCGACTCCCGGTCGCCCTCGACCTTCTCCAGCACGCCCTTCCGTACGTGCAGCAGGACGCCGCAGCCACCATGGCAACTGCGGCAAACGCTCTTGAGCACCGTGGTGCCGGAATCGTTGGATATCCAACTAGGTTGCCGAACGTTCATAGCTGCGATCTATTGCCCGGTTGTGGCCAGGCGCGGCCGAATGCGCATCGCCAACGCACAAGATAGGCCCATTTCACGCCACTTTCGCTTGATTTCAATCAAGGAAAGGTTTGCACGGGGTGCGGTCTAGTCCCGCCGCGGCCCGTTCGCGACAAGCCGGCCCAACTCGCCCAAATAGGCCAACCGCGACAGGTGACTTGGGCAAATCTACTTACTAAGATATTACACTGGTCATAATCAGCGCCGGGTTGCAGCCAAGAAAAACGTGCGGCGCAATCAAAAAATGAAACCGAGGAAGCGGAGGGAGACCCATGATGTTCAAATACACGACCGGCGCGATTGCCGCGCTCGCTATCGGCACGTTCGCCGCCGGCGGCGCGTTCGCGCAAGACACCGTCAAAATCGGCCTCATCGTGTCGATGACGGGGCAACAGGCGTCGACCGGCAAGCAGATCAAGGCCGCGGTCGATCTCTACATGAAGCAGCACGGCGACACGGTTGCCGGCAAGAAGATCCAGGTAATCCTCCGCGATTCCGGCAGCGTGCCCGACAATACCAAGCGGCTGGCGCAGGAATTGATCGTCAATGATCATGTCAACATCATCGCCGGCTTCGAAATCACGCCGGCCGCACTGGTCGTCGCTCCGCTCGCCACCGAAGCAAAGGTGGTGGAAGTCGTCATGGCGGCTGGCACCTCGATCATCACCGAGAAATCGCCCTACATCGTGCGCACCAGCTTCACCGTGCCGCAATCGTGCGTCATCGTCGCCGATTGGGCGGCGAAGAACAAGATCAAGAAAGTCGTCACCATCGTCTCCGACTACGCGCCGGGTTTCGACGCGGAAAAATCCTTCACCGAGCGCTTCAAGGCGGCCGGCGGCACGGTGGCCGAAGAGATCCGGGTGCCGCTCGCCAATCCGGACTTCTCGCCCTTCCTGCAACGCGCCGCCGACGCCAAACCGGACGCCATCTTCATCTTCGTGCCATCGGGTCAGGGTGGCACGTTCATGAAGCAATTCGCCGAACGCGGACTGGACAAGGCCGGCATCAAATTGATCGGTCCGGGCGACGTGACTGACGACGATCTGCTCCCGGGGATGGGCGACGCGGCGATCGGTACCGTGACCGCTCATTTCTACTCCGCCGATCACAATTCGGCGACGAACAAGGCCTATGTGGCGGCCTTCGAGAAGGCCAACCATTTCCGCCCCGGCTTCATGTCGGTCGGCGGTTATGACGGCATGAACTTGATCTACCTGGCGCTGAAGAAAACCGGCGGCAAGGCCGACGGCGATTCGCTGATTGCCGCGATGAAAGGGATGAAATGGGAAAGCCCGCGCGGGCCGATCGAGATCGATCCCGAGACTCGCGACATCATCCAGAACATCTACATGCGCAAGGTCGAGAAAGAGAACGGACAGCTCTACAATGTCGAATTCGAGACCTTCAAAGCCGTCAAGGATCCTGTGAAGGCAGCGGTGAAAAAATAGTTTGGGCGTCCGATAGCGCGCGGCGGCCGAAACGTCGCCGCGCGCATTCCTTATCAAAAGTCAGGTCCGCGACCGGAAATGCCTGATATGCCATCGTGCAGTTGAGCACGTACTTGCGGGAGCGAGCCGATTTCGCGGCGCTAACATGCTCACCATTCTCTTCGACGGAATCTCCTATGGCATGCTGCTGTTCGTGCTCGCGTCCGGGCTCGCGGTCACGCTCGGCTTGATGAATTTCATCAATCTCGCGCACGGCTCATTCGCCATGGCGGGCGGCTACATCACCGTCATTCTGGTCAACCGCCTGGGTATTCCATTCTTCGCCTCCCTGCCGCTCGCATTCCTGGCGAGCGCCGCCATCGGATTCCTGTTCGAGCGCACGCTCTATGTGCACGTCTACAAGAAGCCCCACCTCGACCAGGTGCTGTTCACGATCGGCCTCGTCTTCATGTCGGTGGCCGCGACAGACTTTGTCATGGGCTCCAGTCAGGTGTTCGTGCAGATTCCCAGGTTCTTGCAAGGCCAGTTCGAGATCAACGGGATCGGCATCGGCCGTTATCGGCTGCTGATCATCCTCATCTGCGGACTGCTGACGATCGGCTTGCAATTCATCCTCGCTAAGACCCGCTTCGGCAGCCGCTTGCGCGCCGCCGTCGACGATAGCCGCGTGGCGCGCGGCCTTGGCATCAACGTCAATTGGGTTTTCGCCCTCACCTTCGCCTTCGGGTCGGGCCTCGCCGGCCTCGGCGGCGCGCTTGGCGCAGAAATATTGGGACTCGATCCGACCTTTCCGCTCAAGTTCATGATCTACTTCCTGATCGTCGTGACGGTCGGCGGCACATCGAGCATCACGGGCCCGTTCTTCGCCTCGCTTCTCCTCGGCATCGGCGACGTCGCCGGCAAATATTACGTGCCGACGCTCGGCTCCTTTGTCATCTACACCATCATGATCGTCGTCCTGATCTGGCGGCCGCAGGGCTTGTTCGCCCGCGCCGCGTCGCGCTGAGTCGCCGGCCATGGTGCCGCCCGCAATTGCCATCCGCGTCGCTACCGAGTGGCTGGCCGCCCGCGCCCGCTGGCAACCGCTCGAGGTCGTATTCTGGATCGTTGCATTCGCCGCGATCTGGCTATTGCCGGACCGCCATCTCATTCTGACAGAGATCGCCTGGCTCGGCCTGTTCGCGCTGTCGCTCGATTTGATCCTCGGCTACGCCGGCATCATCTCGCTGGGGCATGCCGCCTTTTTCGGCTTGGGTGCCTATTCGGCCGCGCTGCTGGCCAAATACGAAATCATCAACGAACCGGTTCTGGCCATGCTCGTCGCCGGCCTCGCTGCGATGGCGCTCGGTTTCGTCACCAGTTTCCTGGTGTTGCGCGGCTCCGACCTGACGCGGCTGATGGTGACGCTCGGCGTTGCGCTCGTGCTGCGTGAATTGGCGAACCGCTACGGCTGGCTGACCGGCGGTGCCGACGGCCTGCAGGGCGTCAGCATCAAGCCGGTGCTCGGTATGTTCCGCTTCGATATGTTCGGCCATACCGGTTACGCCTATTCCCTGACCGTGCTGTTCATCCTCTTCTTGATCGCCCGCCGGCTGGTGAATTCTCCCTTCGGCCTTTCGCTGATGTCGGTGAAGGGCAATCCGTTGCGCGCGTCGGCGATCGGAATTTCCGTCGATGCCCGCCTGATCGCAATTTACACCGTGGCCGCCGGCTATGCGGGCATCGCCGGCGCGCTGCTGGCGCAAACCACGTCTTTTGCCTCTCTCGAAGTGTTTTCGTTCGACCGCTCGGCCGATCTCCTGCTGATCCTGATCATCGGTGGCGCCGGTTATCTCTATGGCGGCCTGATCGGTGCGATCATCTTCAAGTTCATGCAGGATTATCTGTCGGTGCTCACCCCGCAATACTGGCCGTTCTGGATCGGGCTTGTGCTGGTGGTGATCGTTCTGGTCGGCCGCGAGCGCATCACGTCGTGGACGATGCCCATTCGCCGCAGCGCCGCGCATCTGAATTGGCGGGCGTTGGCGCGCCGCATAGCCGCATCGTCCAGCGAAAGGTCCTGACGATGACCGTCGCGCTGGAAACGATCAATCTGGTGAAACGGTTCAGCGGCATCGTCGCATCCAACAACGTTTCGTTGCGGATTGCGAAGGGCGCCCGGCACGCCTTGATCGGGCCGAACGGCGCCGGCAAGACGACGTTGATCAATCTGCTCACCGGCGTGCAGAAGCCGACCTCCGGCCGCATCCTGCTCGACGGCGAAGACATCAGCGACCTAACCACTCACGAACGGGTCCGGCTCGGCGTCGTCCGCACTTTTCAGATCAATCAATTGTTCAACGACCTGACGCCGCTCGAGACCATCGGGCTGGCGGTGTCCGAACGGCGGGGACAGGGTCTCGACTGGTGGCGCATCGTCGGCAGCCGATCGGATCTCATCACCGAGGTGGTCGAAATCCTGGAGCGGTTCAATCTCAACGACGTCATCGACAAGCGCACCGCGATCCTGCCCTACGGCAAGCAGCGCCTGCTGGAAATCGCCGTCGCAATCGCCTGCCGGCCGCGCGTGCTGCTGCTCGACGAACCGGCGGCAGGCGTCCCCGAGGACGAGCGGCACGAGATTCTGGCCGCCGTCGCGGCGCTGCCCAGCGACGTCACCGTGCTCTTAATCGAGCATGACATGGACATCGTGTTTTCGTTCGCCGACCGCATTTCTGTGTTGGTCAACGGCGCGCTGTTCGTCGAAGGCAGCCCGGAAGAAGTCGCCCGCGATCCGCGCGTCAAGGCCGTCTATCTCGGCGAGGAGCTGGCCGATGCCTGAGCTTCTCGACGTGCAAGGCCTGACGGCGGGCTACGGCGAGGCGGTCGTGCTGACCGACGTCACCTTCAAGGTAGCGGAAGGCCAGGCGCTGGCGCTGCTCGGCCGCAACGGCATGGGCAAAACCACGCTGGTCAATTCGATCATCGGCGTCACGCGCCACATCGGCGGCACGATCAGCCTCGACGGCCGCAACATCACCGGGCTGCGCCCGGACCAGCGCGCGCATGCCGGCATCGGCTGGGTGCCGCAGGAACGCAACATCTTCCGCTCGCTGACGGTCGAAGAGAACATGACCGCGATCGCGCGGCCGGGGCCATGGACGCTTGCCAAGGTCTACGAGCTGTTCCCAAGGCTCGCCGAGCGCCGCAGCAATCTTGGCAACCAGCTTTCGGGCGGCGAGCAGCAGATGCTCGCAATCGCGCGCGCGCTCATTCTTAATCCGCGCATCATATTGCTTGATGAGCCGCTGGAAGGGCTGGCGCCGATCCTCATCGCGGAATTGCTGGCCGCCTTGCGCAAGATCATCCGCGAGGAAGGTCTGTCGGCGATCCTGGTGGAGCAGAATGCGCAAAAGATTCTGGGCGTGACGGATCGAGCCATCATCATCGAGCGCGGCAGCATCGTCTATCAAGGCGAAAGCGCCGCGCTGAAGGCCGACCGCGCGCTGCTGGAGACTTATGTCGGCGTCACGGACGCCAGCGCCGTCAGCCGCAAGGCGCAGCGCGACGCGCGATCTTCCGCTCATTCTCGCGCCAGCGGAAATCCGGGGCCACGATAACTGGTCAGCGGACTATTTCCTGGGTCCCCGCTTTCGCGGGGACGAAGGGGATTGGTTTAGAAAAACGCCTGTATCCCGGTCTGGGCGCGGCCGAGGATGAGGGCGTGGATGTCGTGCGTGCCCTCGTAGGTGTTGACGGTCTCTAAGTTCGAAAGCACGCGCATCACGTGGTATTCCTCCGAGATGCCGTTGCCGCCGTGCATGTCACGGGCAAGGCGGGCGATGTCGAGCGCCTTGCCGCAATTGTTACGCTTCATCAGCGAGATCGACGGCGGCGCCGCCTTGCCTTGTTCCAGCATGCGCCCTAAGCGCAGCGCGCCTTGTACGCCCAACGCAATCTCGGTCTGCATGTCGGCGAGCTTCTTCTGAATGAGCTGATTGGCGGCGAGCGGCCGGTTGAACTGCTTGCGGTCGAGCACGTATTGGCGCGCGGCGTGCCAGCAGAACTCGGCCGCCCCCATCGCCCCCCAGGCGATGCCGTAGCGCGCATTGTTGAGACAGCCGAAGGGACCGGCCAGGCCTTTGACGTTGGGCAGCAGGTTTTCCTCGGGGATGAGGCAGTCCTCCAGCACGATCTCGCCGGTGATAGAGGCGCGAAGTGAGAGCTTGCCCTCGATCTTGGGGGTCGAGAAGCCTTTCGTCCCGCGCTCGACAATGAAGCCGCGGATCACGCCGTCGAGCTTGGCCCAGACCACCGCCACATGCGCGACCGGCGCATTGGAGATCCAGCTCTTGGCGCCGTTGAGCTTGTAGCCGCCGGCGACCTTCTCCGCCCGCGTCACCATCGACCCCGGATCGGAGCCATGATCCGGTTCGGTCAGGCCGAAGCAGCCGATCAGTTCGGCGGTCGCGAGCTTGGGCAGATACTTCCGCCGCTGCGCTTCCGTGCCATAGGCATAGATCGGGTACATCACCAGCGACGACTGCACCGACATGGCCGAGCGATAGCCGCTATCAACGCGCTCCAGCTCACGCGCGATCAGGCCGTACGACACATAGCCCAGCCCCGCGCCGCCGTATTCTTCCGGCACCGTCGGCCCCAACAGGCCGAGCTTGCCCATCTCGGGCAGCATGTTGGCGTCATAAGTCTCGTCGCGGTAAGCTGCGACCACCTTCGGCATCAGGTAATCCTGCGCGAAGCCCTTGGCGGTGTCGCGCACCATGCGTTCTTCTTCGCTCAACTCGTCCTCAAGCCCGAGCGGATCTTCCCACACGAAATCCTTGTCTTTGAGCATCGTGGGCTTGCCCGCACGGCTCTCGGCGGCTTGCGGCATGGCTATTTCTCCTCAACAACGTGCGGCATGGGGCATTTTACGAATGCCCCAAATCCGGATCGCCCCTGTTGACCAAAGTCAATGAAGAAACTGATTCATATCTGGTACGAAATAACCGCGCTCCATTGAATTTAAACAAAAAAGTGGATCGAGAGCGATGCCGAATACCGCGGAAATTGACGTCGCGCAGCGTGCGTCATGCCTGCGCTTTGCGCCCGATTACAACGCCGCCGTCGAGTTCATCGACCGGCACATTTCCGAAGGACGCGGGGCCAAAGCAGCGATCCGCACCGCCGACAGCGCAGTCACCTACGCCGAACTCGCCGCCAATGTTAACCGCTGTGCGCACGCTCTGCTGAGCCTCGGGCTTCGGCGTGACAAACGCATGCTGATGGTGGTGAAGGATTGCCCAGCATTTTTCTATCTGTTCTGGGGCGCGATCAAAGCCGGCATCGTGCCGGTCCCGCTCAACACGCTGCTGCGATCGGACAGTTACGCTTTCATGATCGACGATTCCGGTGCGGCGGCGCTGGTCTATTCGCCCGAATTTGCCAGCGAAGTCGAACCTGCGGTCGCTGCCGCCAAGCAGCCGCTGCGTTACGTTCTTCGCACCGAGGGCGACGGCCACACGCTGGCGGCGCTGCTGGCGCAAAACCAGCCGCAGTTCGACGCCGTGCCGGCAAAGGCCGACGACGATTGCTTCTGGCTCTATTCCTCCGGCTCCACCGGCGCGCCGAAAGGCGCCGTACACCGCCATCGCGACATGGCGGTGACAAGTCAACGGTTCGGCGTCGAGACCTTGGGCATCCGCGAGGGCGATGTGTTCTACTCCGAAGCCAAGCTGTTCTTCGCCTATGGTCTCGGCAATAATCTCACCTTTCCGCTGTGGGTCGGCGCCACCGCGGTGCTGAACGATCAACGCCCCGGCCGGGCGTCCAGCTTTCCGCTGATCGAACGTTACCGGCCGACGCTTTATTTCGGCGTGCCGACGCTTTACGCCGCCTATTTGCAGCATTTCGCCAAGGAGAAGCCGGACCTGTCTTCGATCCGCTCCTGTGTGTCCGCGGGTGAGGCGCTGCCCGGCGAAATTCTCCGCCGCTGGCACGAGGAAACCGGTCTTTGGATTCTGGACGGCATCGGCTCGACCGAAGCGCTGCACATCTTCATTTCCAATACGCCCGGCGACGTGAAGCCCGGATCGAGCGGCCGCGTCGTGCCCGGCTATCGCGCGCGCATCGTCGATGAACACGGGAAGGAGATCAAAGGCGAAGACGGTGGCCAACTGTTCATTGCCGGCGACTCCACGGCGCGCTGCTACTGGAACAATGCCGAGCGTACCGCGACGACGATGGTCGATGGCTGGCTCAATACCGGCGATACCTATCGCCGCGACGCGGAAGGCTATTTCTATTACAGCGGCCGCAGCGACGACATGCTGAAGGTCGGCGGCATCTGGTGTTCGCCGTTCGAGATCGAATCCAAGCTGATCGAGCATCCCGATGTGGTCGAGGCCGCCGTCGTCGGCCGCCTCGATCAGGAAGGCCTGATCAAGCCGGAGGCCTTCGTCATCCTGAAAGAAGGGGTAACCGGAAACCCGGCCCTCGCGGCCGAGCTCAGCGAACTCTGCAAGAACGGCCTTGCTCCTTACAAATATCCGCGCTGGATCAACTTCGTCGCCGAACTGCCGAAGACCGCGACCGGCAAAATCCAGCGCTTCATGCTGCGCCAAAAGGATGGGACCGCGCCCGCCAAATTCTGACACGCCGGCGGCATCGACCCCGGCCTCGACGTCGAATTATTGCGCCAGCCCGCGGCCGCGCCCGCTCACGCAGGGGCGTTCTCCCTTGCCTTGATCGCGCCGTTCGGCGCATCCTTGCCGCCAGAAGAAAAGCGCCCAGGGAGAACGGAAATGCGCAAGAAAGCGCAAGGCTCGTCAAAATCGGACACGCGACCGCTGCGCTCGCAGCTGTGGTTCGACAATCCCGACAACCCGGGCATGACGGCGCTCTATCTCGAGCGCTATCTCAACTACGGCTTGACCAGCAAGGAATTGCGCTCGGGCAAGCCGATCATCGGCATCGCGCAGACGGGTTCGGATCTTTCGCCGTGCAATCGGCACCACATCGAATTGGCCAAACGCGTGCGCGAGGGAATCCGGACGGCCGGCGGCATCGCCTTCGAGTTCCCCGTCCACCCGATCCAGGAAACCGGAAAGCGCCCGACCGCCGCGCTCGACCGCAACCTCGCCTATCTCGGCCTGGTCGAGGTGCTGTACGGCTATCCGCTCGATGGCGTCGTGCTCATGACCGGTTGCGACAAGACGACCCCGGCCTGTCTGATGGCGGCGGCGACCGTTAACACGCCGGCGATCGTGCTTTGCGGCGGGCCGATGCTCAACGGCTGGTGGAAGGGCGAACGAGCCGGTTCCGGCACCGCAATCTGGCAGGCGCGTGAGGAAATGGCGGCCGGCCGCATCGGCGCCAAGGAGTTTATCGACATCGCCGCGTCGACCGCGCCTTCGATCGGTCATTGCAACACCATGGGCACCGCTTCGACAATGAACGCGCTGGCCGAAGCGCTCGGTATGACATTGCCGGGCTGTGCGGCGATCCCCGCGCCCTATCGCGAGCGCGGGCAGATCGCCTACGAAACCGGCGTGCGCGCGGTCGAGATCGTGCATGAGAATCTCAAGCCATCCGACATTCTCACCCGCAAGGCCTTCGAGAACGCCATCGTCGCGAATTCGGCGATCGGCGGCTCGACCAACGCGCCCATCCACATCAACGCCATCGCCCGTCATATCGGTGTGAAATTATCAATCAAGGACTGGGAGACGGTCGGCTACGACGTGCCGCTGCTCGTCAACATGCAACCGGCCGGCAAATATCTGGGTGAGGAATATTTCCGCGCCGGCGGTCTGCCGGCGGTGATGCGCGAATTGCTCAGAGCCGGCCGCGGCCATGCCGACGCGCTCACCATCAACGGCAAGACCATGGGCGACAACGTCAAGCGTGCCGCCATCGGAGACACTGACGTGATCCGCGCCTACAAGAAGCCGCTGATGCAAAAAGCGGGCTTCAAGGTGCTGTCGGGCAACTTGTTCGATTCCGCCATCATGAAGACCAGCGTGATCTCCGACGAATTTTGCAAACGCTATCTCGCCAACCCGAAAGACCCGAACGCCTTCGAGGGCCGTGCCATGGTATTCGACGGACCGGAGGATTATCACCACCGCATCGACGATCCGGCGCTCAAGATCGACGAGCAGACCATCCTGTTTATCCGCGGCGTCGGCCCGATCGGCTATCCCGGCTCAGCCGAAGTCGTGAACATGCAGCCACCGGCGGCCATGATCAAACGCGGCATCAAGGCCTTGCCGTGCATCGGCGACGGGCGGCAATCCGGAACGTCGGGCTCGCCTTCGATCCTGAATGCCTCGCCGGAAGCGGCGGCCGGCGGTGGGCTGGCGCTCCTGAAGACAGGCGACCGCGTACGTATCGATCTCAACAAAGGCAGCGCAAATATCTTGATTTCAAAGGCAGAATTGGCGCGGCGCCGGGCGGCGCTGCAAAAGCGCGGCGGCTATCAATATCCGGCGAGCCAAACGCCGTGGCAGGAAATACAGCGCGGCATGGTCGACCAGCTTGCCGGTGGCATGGTTCTCAAACCCGCGGTCGAATATCAACGCGTCGCGCAAGCGTTTCCCGTGCCGCGCGATAACCACTGACAGGTGCAACGATGGCCGGACGCATGCAGGGTAAAATCGCGCTGGTGACTGCCGCCGGACAGGGCATCGGCCACGCGATTGCCGAAGCTTTCATCGCGGAAGGCGCCATCGTCATCGCGACCGACATTGACGCCGGCAAACTTCAAGGGCTCAAGGCGAAGAAGTCAATCAAGCTGGACGTGCTGTCGAGCGCGGCGGTCACCGAACTGGCCAAGGCGATCGAGGCCGAATTCGGCGGGCTCGACGTGCTCGCCAATGTCGCCGGCTACGTGCATCAGGGCTCCGTGCTGGACTGCACGGATCGCGATTGGGATTTTTCCTTCGACCTCAACGTCAGGTCCATGCATCGCACGATCAAGGCGTTCCTGCCCGCCATGCTGAAGAAAGGCGGCGGCTCGATCGTCAACATGTCGTCAGGCGTCTCCTCGGTGAAAGCCCTGCCCAACCGCTATGTCTACGGCGCCACCAAAGCGGCGGTGATCGGCTTGACCAAAGCGGTCGCCATCGACTTCATCACCAACGGCATCCGCTGCAACGCCATTTGTCCGGGTACCATCGAGTCGCCCTCGCTCGAGGACCGCGTTGCCACACTGTCGAAGCAGACCGGGAAATCAGAAAAAGCCGTGTGGGATGATTTCATCGCCCGACAACCGATGAAGCGGCTCGGCACGGCGGCCGAAGTAGCGGCGCTCGCGGTGTTTTTGGCGTGCGATGAATCGCGCTACATCACCGGCCAGCCGTATCTGGTGGACGGCGGATTGGCGCTCTAGCGCGCCGATCAAAGCACTGCGTTGGACGCCGGGTCGATGAGATGCATGTGATCGAGGTTGGCGCGCAGCTGCATCGGCTCGCCCGCGCGCTTGGCGGCGGACGGCTCGACCCGTCCGCAGACCTCGGCGCCGTCGACGGTGAAAAACACCATCGTCTCCATGCCCATCGGCTCGACCACGTCGAGGGTGATCGAAAACTCCTGACCGACGCCGTTTTCGCGGCCGCGCGTCTCGGTAATGTGTTCCGGACGCAAGCCGAACAACAGGTCCTTGCCGGTATGGCCGCGATAGCGCGCGGCACGGCTTTCCGGCACCTGGAATGACAGGTTGTCGGAAAGCCTGATTGTCAGACCGCTGCCGTTGCTCGCAAGCTTGGCCGGGACGAGGTTCATCGCCGGCGAGCCGATGAAACCGGCCACGAAGCGCGTCTTCGGATGGTGATAGAGGTCGTTCGGCGTGCCGATCTGCTCGATCTTGCCGCCGTTCATCACCACGACGCGGTCGGCCAAAGTCATGGCCTCGACCTGGTCGTGCGTCACGTAGACGGTCGTGGTCTTGACCTTCTGGTGCACGCGTTTGATTTCGGTGCGCATCTGCACGCGCAGCTTGGCGTCAAGATTCGACAACGGCTCGTCGAACAGAAACACCTTCGGATTGCGCACGATGGCGCGGCCCATGGCGACGCGCTGACGCTGACCGCCGGAGAGCTGCTTCGGGCGGCGGGCGAGCAGCTCGGTGATGTCGAGAATGCGGGCGGCATTGTCGACCCGCTGCTTGATCTCGGCCTTGGGGAATTTCCGCAGCTTGAGTCCGAACGACATGTTTTCGGCGACCGTCATGTGCGGATAAAGCGCGTAATTCTGGAACACCATAGCGATGTCGCGATCCTTCGGCGGCAGGTCGTTGACCACCTCGCCGCCGATCGAGATCTCGCCGTCGGTGATTTCCTCGAGCCCGGCGATCATTCGCAGCGTCGTGCTCTTGCCGCAGCCCGACGGCCCGACCAGCACGACGAATTCATGATTGGGTATGTCGAGATTGACGTTGCTGACGGCGACGACATCGTCGTAGCACTTCCCCACGTTCCGTAACGACACTTCCGCCATAACCGTTCCCGTCCCTGTTACGCCCCACCATTTTTTAAGCGCTATTTTTTCCGAGAATCGGTTCCCACTTTTCGGAATCGCGCTCTAGCCTTTTGTCGCTCCCGCCGTAAGACCGGCGATGTAGTAGTCCATGAGGAATGCATAGATCACCAGCGGCGGCGCCGCGGCCAACAATGCGCCGGCCATCAGCATGCCCCACTTGTAGACGTCACCGCGGATCAGGCTGGTGACGGTGCCGACGGTGAGCACCTGTTGATCGGACGAGTAGAGAAACGCCATCGGATAGACAAAGGCCGCCCATGACACTGTGAAAGCGAAAATCATCGCGGCGATGATGCCGGGCAACGCGACAGGAATGAAGATCTTGGTGAGCATTTGTAGATGGCCGGCGCCGTCGATCAGCGCGGCCTCGTCGAGTTCCTTGGGAATCGACTGGAAATAACCGATCATGATCCAGGTGCAGAACGGCACCGTCAGCGTCGGATAGACCAGCACCATGCCCCAGTACGAATTGAGCAGGCCGATCGACTTGACGATCTGGAACATCGGAATGAACAGCAGCGTGTCCGGCACCAGATAGGTGAGGAAGATGCCGGTCGCCAAGATGCTCGAACCCCAGAATTTCATGCGGCCGAGCGAGAACGCAGCCAGCACACTGACCACCATGGTGATCGTCACCACGCACACGGTCACGATGACGGTGTTCTTGAAAAAGATCAGGAAGTCCGTCTGCGTGAGCAGGATCTTGAACTGATCGAGCGTCACCCCGTCGAAGATGAACCACGGATTGGTCGCCAGGCGCGCCATTTCGGCATCGCTCTTGAGCGCCGTCACGACCATGTAATATGGCGGCATCAAGAAGAAGATCGCGAACATCACCAGGAATACGTAGGACAGGATCAGCGCCCAGCGGCGGTTGCGCCGCAGGCTCGAGCCCAGGCGCACCGCGCGGTTCGCGGGCGTCGTAAGCGTGGCGGCGGTCATCCGATCTCCCTCCCCCGCTTGCGTACGCCGCGCAAGATGAAGATTGCGGCGACCGCCAGGATCGGGAACATGAACAGCGAGGTCGCCGCGCCGAGCGGCAGGTCGCCGGAGCGGATGCCGAGCAGGAACGAATAGGTCGCGAACACGTGAGTCATGTTGCGCGGGCCGCCCCCGGTCATGATCTGCACGATGTCGAAATTGGCGAAGGTAACGATCAACGAGAACAGCACGGTGATGGCGATGATATTGTGCATCATCGGCAGCGTGATGTGCCTGAACTTCTGCCAGGCGGTAGCGCCGTCGATGGCGGCGGCTTCATAGAGCTGCTCGGGCACCGACTTGAGCGCGGCCAGATACATGATCAGAAAGAACGGCGCGCCGAACCACACATTGACCAGGATGACCGAAAAGCGTGCCCAATAAGGATCGCTCAGCCAAGGAATCCAATTGAAGCCCAGGCTCTTCAGCGTGTAATTGAACGCTGAATTGGTGGGGTCGAACAGCCACCACCAGCCGAGCGTCGAGAGCGCCAGCGGGATCACCCACGGCACCAGCAGCATGCCGCGCCATTTGCGCTGGCCTTTGGCCGGCAGGTTGTTGACCAGATGCGCGGTGATCAGCCCGATCAGCGCTTTGAAGAACACGGCCGACAGCGCGAAGATCGCCGATTGCTGAACCACCATCCAGAACGTGTCGCGCGACAGCAGAAACGTGAAATTCGACAGGCCGATAAAGCGCGTCTGCGCCTTGTTCAGCATCGACAGATAAATCGAATAGAAAGCCGGATAGATGATGAGCCCGGCGACGATCACGATCAACGGCATGCACATCAACAGCGCAATGGTCGAGCGCCGCCGCATGAAAATCTGCAGACTGCTTTTTTTGACCGGCGCCGCGGCAATCCCCGGCAACGCCGCCGCATTCCATGGTTGGACGGTATCGGCCATGATCCTGACCCCGTAACGATGCTGCTGATCGCGCATGCCGGCCTCGACGGCCGGCATGCGTCTGTTGCGGTAACCTCGAAGAACGCTCAGGCGCGCAAGGTGCCTTCGAGTTCCTTCTCGGCCCACTTGATCACGTCGTCGAGCTTCTCTTTGCCCTGCGTGAACTTGGCGATCATCACGGTGTTGATCGCCTGATTGTAAATCTGGGCGCCAACCTCCGAGCGCGCCGGCGCGCCGGCGATCGAGGTCAGTTCATCGCCGCGCGGCGGGTAGCTGTAGACGGTGCCGACCGGCGGCTCGACCTTCTTCCACGTGTCAAGATCGTAAAGGCTCTTGAACGAGGGCAGATCGTAGCCGACCGACGCCTCGACAAGCTGCGCGACGGATGCTTTTTGCGAAATGTAAGTGAGCAGATCCTTGGCCGCCGCCTTGTTCTTGGAGAACTTCCACAGTCCGTAAAACTGCGGCAGTTGTCCGACGAAGCGGCCCTTCGGGCCCTTCGGCACGCCGTGGGTCCAGCAATTCGCCGCGACCGTCGGGTTGTCGCGTTTGGCGACGGCCCAGGCGCTCGGCGGATTCATGATGCTGGAGCCCTTGCCGGAGATGAGCCAGCGATTGTTGCCGGCGTCGTCCCAGGCGTAAACCTCGGGCGGATTGACCTCCATGATCTTGCGGGCCATTTCCATGGCCTGCCGCGTCTGGTCGGAATTGATCTTGATGTTGTCCTTGGCATCGACGAACACGACGCCATACGAATTGAACAAGCCGCCGACCCAATCGACCGCGTCGGAGGTCTGTCCCATCGGCAAGCCGACCGGGAAACCGGCCTTGTACAGCTTCTGCGCCGACTCAAGATAAAGCTCCCAAGTCCATTTGTCGGTCTTGGCCTTGTCGTATTTCGCCTCGTCCGCCGGGAACATGTCTTGCAGATCGAGGCCGGCATGCTGCTTGTAGAGATCCAAGCGCGAGCAGCAGGGCTTGACCTGACTGCCGACCGTGGTCGGGATGCCGCGCCAAGTGCCTTTGATCTTGGCAAGATATTCGGCGACCGGGCTGATCGGACCGTATTGCTTGATAAGATGAGCGATAACGTCATCCATCGGCTCGAGTACCGCCTGATGGATGCGGATGTTCCAGTCGCGATGCGACATGATGTCGTGGCCGGTGCCGGCTTGCGCTTCGGCCGCGGCGGTGAGCTTGTCCTTTTCGCCTTGCGAGGTGATGTAGTCGATTTGAACTTCGACTTTGTTTTTTGCGCCCCACTCATTGCAGAGTTTTGTGAGCGCCTTGTTGGCGCCGGGCACCCAGTGGTCCCAGCAACCCAGAGAAAGCTTTCCGGCAGCGTAGGCACCCCGGACATACGGAGCGGTGATAACCGCTGCCGACGCGAGGGCAGCAGTTTTCAATACGGTTCGCCGAGACGTTCCTTGACGCATCGAGGCATTCCTCCCTGTTGACGTTGAGTTATTCTTGTTTTGCAGTCAGGCTATACTCAAACGCGGTGGGTGCCTAGCGGCTTGTAATTTCGCGGCGCAACAACCGTCGTAAACTTTCCGTCACCGGGTGCCGCCCGCATGGTCCAGCGCAACTTTGTCTCTTCAAAAAAGGGTCTGGAACTGCCATGCGTCGACACGGGCCGGCGCCCCGTTGACGGGGCGGTTGGGCGCCGGATTACCGGCGCCGCCGATGCGAATGCGGCCGGAAACAGGGGCGGATGATGGCGGCGACGCCGCGATCTGAGACTTTCGACTATATTGTGGTGGGAGCCGGCTCGGCAGGCTGCGTTCTGGCCAATCGGCTGACCGCCTCGGGCCGCCATCGCGTGCTGCTGTTGGAAGCCGGCGGGCGCGACCGCAACGTCTGGATTCACATCCCGCTCGGCTACGGCAAGCTGTTCAACGACGCCCGGGTCAATTGGCTGTATTCGACCGAGCCGGAGCCGGACATGGATAACCGCAGGCTGATCCAGCCGCGCGGCAAGGTGCTCGGCGGATCGAGCTCGATTAACGGCCTGCTCTACATCCGCGGCCAACCGCAGGATTTCGACCATTGGCGCCAGCTCGGCAATACCGGCTGGAGTTTCGAGGACGTGCTGCCTTATTTCCGGCGATCGGAAGACCAGGAACGCGGCGCCGACGGGTTGCACGGCAGCGGCGGGCCGCTCGCCGTCTCCAATGTGAGCGAGCCGCATCCGTTGTGCGAAGCCTTCATCGAGGCCGCGGCGCAAGCCGGATTTCCGCGCAACGACGACTTTAATGGTCCGAGCCAGGAAGGCGCGGGCTATTTCCAGCTGACTGCGCGCCATGGGCGCCGCTGCTCGACGGCAGTCGGTTACCTTCGCGACGCAAAACGCCGGCCCAACCTAGCGGTCGCGACCGACGCGCTGGCCAGCCGAATTCTGTTTTCGGGGCGTCGCGCCACCGGCGTCGAATACCGGCAGGGCGACACGACCCATGTCGCCCACGCCAGCGGCGAGGTGATTGTCGCCGGCGGCGCGTTCAATTCACCGCAACTGCTGCAGCTCTCGGGGCTCGGGCCGGCGGGCCTGCTGCGATCGCTCGGCATTGACGTCGTCGCCGACATGCCGGGCGTCGGCGCCGATCTACAGGACCACTTGCAGGTGCGCATGCAATACCGATGCACCGAGCCGATCACCATGAACGACGTGATCAACAGCTGGCGCTATAGCATCGCCGCGGGCTTGCGCTACATCTTGAAGCGTAAGGGATTGCTAACCATCGGCGCCGGCTATGCCGGCGGCTTTTTCCGCACCAGGGCGGACATGGAAACGGCGGACGTGCAGGTGCACTTCATCATCTTCAGCGGCGATGCCTCCGGCGCGGCGCTGCATCCGTTCCCTGGCTTCATCGCCTCGATCTGCCAGTTGCGGCCGGAAAGCCGCGGCGTCGTGCGCATCAAGTCGGCTGATGCAGGCGTGTCGCCGGCGATCCAGCCGCGTTATTTGTCGAGCGCGTTCGACTGCGACACCGTCGTCGCCGGCATGAAGCTGCTGCGCGGCATCATGCGGCAGCCGGCGATGCGGCACTACATTGCCGAGGAACGCGCGCCCAAGCCCGATTGCACGAGCGATGCGGATTTATTGGCTTTTGCGCGCGCCACGGGTTCGACCGTCTTTCACCCGACCAGCACCTGCCGCATGGGTCAGGATGCGACCGCGGTGGTCGACGAGCGGTTGCGCGTGCGCGGCATCGAGCGGCTGCGCGTCATCGATGCGTCGATCATGCCGACGGTCGTCTCTGGCAATACCAACGCCGCCGTCGTCATGATCGGGGAAAAAGGCGCCGACATGATCCTGCAGGATGCGCAGGCAAGCGCGCCGGTCGCGCGGTCGGCCTGAACGCGCCGTACTGGCGGTCCCGAGAGGAGTCGAACCTCCGACCTTCGGTTTAGGAAACCGCTGCTCTATCCTGCTGAGCTACGGGACCGTTACGGGCGCATTTAGCACAAGCTCGGTAGCCGCGCACCGGTTACTGAGGCTTTAACCCCGACAGCGCCACCACGTCCTTCCACATCGCCCGTTCTTTGTTGGCGAAGGCGATGGCCTCCTCCGGCGTGCTGGACAAAATGCGCGCGCCGGCTACCTGGAACCGCTTCTGCATCGCAGCGTCGGCCGCGATCTGCTTCATCGCCCCCGACAGCTTATCGACGATCGGCCGCGGCGTCGCCGCCGGCAGCACGAAGGCGGCCCACGAGGTGACGACGAAATCCTTCACGCCCGCCTCCCCCATGGTCGGCACGTCCGGCAGCGTCGGCCAGCGCTTGGCCGAGGTCACCGCCAGCGCGCGCATCTTGCCGGACTGGATCTGCCCAATGTAGGAGGCAAGATTATCGATGGCGAAATCGACGTTGCCCGACAGCATGGCGGGAATCGTCTGCGCGGCGCCGCGGAACGGCACGTGCACGGCGTCGAGGCCGGCGCGCTTAGCGAACAGCACGCCCGACAAATGCGGCGAGGTGCCGACGCCGGGGCTGCCGAAGCTGACGTGGCCCTTCTGCTTCGCCCAGGCGACAAACTCGGCGACCGTCTTCGCCGGCACATGGTCCGCCGCGACCACGAAGACATTTGGCAATTCCCACGTCATCGACGCCGGGATCATGTCGCGCTCGGGATCGTAGGGCATGTTCTTGTAGAGGAACTGGTTGATGGCGAAATGCCCGATGGTGGCAGCGCCGATGGTGTAGCCGTCCGGCGCGCTCGAGGTGACCGTGCCAATACCGATATTGCCGCCGGCGCCCGGGCGGTTTTCGATGACGAAGGGCTGGTTGAACATCTGGTTGAGCCGCTCGGCGAGGATGCGCGCCAAGACGTCGGTGGAGCCACCAGGCGGATAAGGCACGACGATCTTGACCGCGCGATCGGGCCACGCCGTTTGACCGCGCGCGCCGGCCGCAATCAACAGGCCCGCGGCGGCGGCAGACCGCAGGAACGTTCGGCGATTTGGCGATGCGCGGCGCGTGGACATTGATCCCCTCCCCCGGTGGTCACAATGGCGGCTATGCTCGCGGGCATTGTAGCGACTTACCGTTACCGGCCGCCATCATGAAACGCCAATCGCGCCGCAATCTTTTGGTCGCTGTCTCCGCCTACGCATTGCTTGTGTGCAATGCGGCAGCGCAGGAACACTGCCAGCTCACGGTTATCGGAACGGTGAATGTCGCGACCGTGCGTGACGGCCACACGTTGCTGCTCGGCGACGGCCGCGAGCTGCGGCTCGCTGGCATCGAAGTCACCGATGACAGCCGTGCCGCGTTGCAAGCGCTGGTGGCCGGACATCCGCTGCGGCTCGAACGGCTTGGCCCCGCGCAAGACCGCTACGGCCGTTTGGTCGCATATGCTTTTGTCGGTGACGCCAAAGAATCGGTGCAACAGGACATGCTCGAACAAGGCCGCGCTCGGGTGGCGATGCATGTCGGTGACAAAACCTGCGCCGACGCGCTTTTGAGCGCGGAAAACAAGGCGCGAACGGCCCGGCGCGGCCTGTGGGCCGATCCCAATTTCGCCCCTTTGTCGGCCGAAAATCTTGCCGGGCTGCAGGCCGAGCGCGGCCGGTTCGCGTTGGTGGAAGGCAAGGTCTTGTCGGTGCGCGAAAGCGGGGCCACTATATATGTGAATTTCGGGCGCCGCTGGACACGGGATTTCACCGTGACCATTCTGCGGCGCTTGCGACGGGTGTTTGCCGCGGCCGGCATTGAGCCGAAGACGCTCGCCGGCCGGCGCATCCGGGTGCGCGGATGGATCGAGCAGCGCGGCGGTCCGATCATCGCAGCCGAGGCACCCGAGCAGATCGAATTGCTGAACTGAACAATTCGGGCACAGATGGGGTAATCGGCCGGCCGGTTTCGATCGCTGGAGATTTTGGGTGCTGCGCTTCAGGCTGATGGTGGAACGAGGTCCGCATTCGCGGCCTCAAGCATCTGAAGGAGAAGCGTGAGCCATGGACCATTCTGCCGGACTAGACGTTTCAGTCAAGGAGACCAGCGTCTGCATTGTGGATGACACGGGCAAGATCGTGCGGGAAGTGAAGGTGGCGAGCGAGCCGGAGGCGTTATTGGGGGTGTTGAAGAACCCCGGTTATCACTTCAAACGGATCGGACTGGAAGCCGGGCCGTTGTCGCAATGGCTTTACAGTGCGCTCGCCGAAGCGGGCTTACCAGTGATCTGCGTCGAGACGCGGCACATGCGGGCGGTGTTGAAGGCGCAGATCAACAAGACCGACCGCAACGATGCGCGCGGCATGGCGCAAATGATGCGGGCGGGGCTTTACCGCCCGGTGCATGTGAAGACATTACGCAGCCAGAAGCTGAGAATGCTGCTGACCCACCGCAAGCCGCTGCAGTCCAAGGCCATCGCCATCGACAACGACCTGCGCGGGACTCTGCGCAACTTCGGCCTCAAGGTCGGAATGGTAGGGAAGATGAAGTTCGAGACCCGCATCAAGGAGCTGGTCGAGAACTTGCCCGACTTGGCCGCTCTGATCGAACCACTGCTCATTGTCCGACGGACGCTTCGCGAGCAGTTCGTCATCCAGCATCGCCGCTTGCTGGCTATCGTTCGGGACGATGAGGTGTGCCGGCGCTTGATGACGGTCCCGGGCGTTGGCCCCGTGGTGTCGCTGACCTATCGCGCCACCGTCGATGTGCCTGCGCGCTTTCGCAAATCCAAGTCCGTCGGGGCCGTGTTTGGGCTGACGTGCGCCAAGTATCAATCGGGCGAGGTGGAATGGACCGGCAGAATATCACGCTGCGGAGACGAGATGATGCGAGTCATGCTCTATGAAGCCGCTCAGAGCATGCTGCGTTCGAAGAAATGGTCCTGGCTCAAGGCCTGGGCGATGCAGATCGCCAGGCACCGCGGGATGAAGAAAGCGATCGTGGCGCTGGCGCGCCGGTTGGCCGTGATCCTGCACCGCATATGGGTTGACGGCACCGAGTTCCGCTGGGCCCGGGAACAAGCAGCAGCGGCATGAGAGCAGTTCAGGATCAATAGCGACAGCGACAGGAGAACACTCGAACTCCACCGAGCGGTGGAATGATGTCCCTCGCGGGACGATGGATGAGGTGAGTTCGCATGTCCGCTTGGACCTATCGTCTATCTGACGGTAAGGCCGCGTAACAGATTGTTCCGCCTCGTCCTCGAATCCCATAATGGAAGGGCCTTGGTGCCGATTCCGAAGAGAAGCGCGAGCCCGTGAGCGACATCGACACTGCAGTGGTGGGTAGTCTGAAAGTGCTTGACCTCAAATGGCCGATTAGAGAAGCGGACATGGCTACATCGTTGACAACGGCAAACCGGCTGCGCGGAATCGCGCTTGTCTTGCTGTTGGCCGGATGCACCGCCATCCCGGAGGGCAACCAGGTCTCGCTGCCGGTGCCGCAAGCCGCCGCGCAAGCCGGGATGCAGCCGGCCGAGGAGCGCGAACATCTGCGCATCTTGGCCTCCTATGGCGGCATCTACGAGAACGCCAAGCTGCAAGCGACGATCGAAAAGACCGTGGAACGCCTGGTGGCGGCGTCGGAACGGCCGGACCTGAAATACAAGGTGACGATCCTCAACTCGCCCGCCATCAACGCTTTCGCGCTGCCGAACGGCCACCTGTACTTCACGCGCGGCTTGATCGCCCTCGCCAACGACAAATCCGAACTCGCCTCGGTGTTGGCGCACGAAATGGGCCACGTGATCGCGCGCCATGCCGCGATCCGCGAGGAACAGGCGAAGCAGGCCGCTTTGATTAGCCACGTGGTCAGCGACGTGCTCAGCGATCCGCAGATGGGTGCCTTGGCGCTGGCCAAATCGAAGCTGACGCTCGCCGCCTTTTCGCGGGCGCAGGAATTTGAGGCCGACGGCATCGGCGTCGGCATTTCGGCGCGCGCCGGTTTCGATCCGTACGGCGCCTCGCGTTTCCTCGCCGACATGCAACGCAATGCCGATCTCAAGACGGGCGGCGAGGCGCGAGCGCCCGACTTTCTGACCACCCATCCGGCGACACCCGAGCGGATCAAGAATGCGCTTGCCAATGCGCGCCAGTTCAGCGGCCCCGGCGCCGGCGAACGCGATCGTAACGAATATCTCGCCGATCTCGACGGCTTGCCCTATGGCGAGGATCCAAGCGAGGGCTTTGCGCGCGGCCGCCGCTTCCTGCATCCCAAGCTCGGCTTCACTTTCCTGGCGCCGCCGGGATTTTCCCTCGATAACACCGCGCAGGCCGTGCTCGGCCTCAAGGGCGGCAACGAGGCGATGCGGCTCGACGTCGTCAGCGTGCCGGCCGAGCAGTCGCTGTCCGACTATCTCAAATCTGGCTGGATGGAGAAGGTTGACCCGTCAAGCCTCGAGGAATTCTCCGTCAATGGCTTCCCAGCGGCGACTGCCACCGCCACCGGTGACGAGTGGTCGTTCCGCCTGTTCGCCGTGCGTTTCGGCAGCGACGTTTACCGGTTCATTTTCGCGGCGAAGGACAGGACCGCGCAGGTCGACCGCTCGTTCCGCGAATCGATTGCATCGTTCCGCCGCATGAGCCTGAAGGAAAGCGAGCAGGTCCATCCGCTGCGCCTGAAGATCGTCACCGTCGGCGCGCACGATACGGTGGAGACGCTGGCGCGCCGCATGGCGACCGGCGATCATTCGCTCGAGCGCTTCCGCGTGATCAACGGCCTCGGCCCGCGCAACTCGGTAAAGCCGGGCGCGAAGGTGAAGATCGTCGTCGACTAACTGCCCTCGCCCGCCTCGTAGTTGATGGTGAACTCGGGCGGCACGTCGGGACCCCAGAGATAGAACAAATCCTCGGGCTTGTGGTCGGCCGAGGGCCAACGGTCTTCCTTCGGGATGTAGTCGATGTCGCAGGAATATTCGGCGAAGCTGCCCCACGGATCGCGCACGTAGTGGAAATAATTCGAGCCGAGCACGTGGCGCCCTAAGCCCCAGCCTTTGGTCCAGCCCTTGTCATGCATGCGCATGGCGCCGAGCCCGATATCGTTGATGCTGGCCACGTCCCAGCTGCAATGGTGGAAGCCGGGCGCGCTCGATTTCACGATGGCCAGCAGATGATGATCGCTGCCGTGAATGCCGTGCATGAAGGCGACCAGATCGGCGGAACGATCGGACAGCCGCAGGCCGAGATTGCGTTCGTAAAATTGGATCGAGGCATCGACGTCGCGGCTGAAGGTCAGGACATGCGACAGCCGGCGCGGCCGCACCGGCGGCCAATTCTGCAAGATGGCGGCGCCGGCAGCGCCCGCTGGCGCCGACGTCCATTGGCTTCCGGCTTTGCGGTCGGGCGAGACCTTGGGCGCGACCTTCACCTCGATCAGCAGGTTTTCGTGATTGCGGAACCAGAAGCCGTTGCTCTCGAAGGCGGGCGGCGGATCGATCAGCGCGACTGCGTTGCCTTCGATGCGCGCCTTGAGCCGCGCGAGGTCCTCGGCGTAGCAGCCGAACGAGAGATGGTGCAGCGCCTTGGTCTTGCCTTCGACGATCGAGCCCCAGCGGTGTTCATGACCGAAGGTCTTGATCGCCAGCGCATTGCCGTTCCGCACGATATCGAGACCGAAGTTGCCGTAGAAGTCTTGCGCGACATTGGCGTCGGGAACCGCCAGCACGAATTGGTCGAGCGAATGCACGCCGAGCGCGCCGGTCTCTGTCGTGGGCGCCACATAGCCGCGGATGGCCGTCATCGCTTGCTCCCTAATCGTCGCTGGCGCAATCGGCGGGTATTCTAACCCGCCGAACAAAGCGGGCAAATCGCGCAGCCGCCCAATACAGCCCAATAACAAAAGCCCGGCATCGCTGCCGGGCTTTTGTTATTCGTCGTTGCGCGAGCCTTAGGCCGCCTCTTCCTCGGCGGCGGGTTCGGCCTCCGCCTCGTCGGCGGGCTTCGGCCCACGCCTAGGGCCCTTGGCGAGGGCACCCTCGATCTCCTTGATCGCTTCGGTCTCGGTGATGCGCTGCACCGCCGCGATCTCGCGCGACAGCCGGTCGAGGGCAGCTTCGTAAAGCTGCCGCTCGGAATAAGACTGCTCCGGCTGGGTCTCCGACCGGTACAGGTCGCGCACCACCTCGGCGATGGCGACGATGTCGCCCGAGTTGATCTTGGCTTCGTATTCCTGCGCCCGGCGCGACCACATGGTGCGCTTGATGCGCGCGCGACCCTTGAGCGTATCGAGGGCGCGCTTGACCAGCGGGGCTTCCGCTAGCTTGCGCATGCCGACCGACACGATCTTGGCGGTCGGAACTCGCAGCGTCATCTTGTCCTTGATGAAGTTGATGACGAACAGCTCGAGCTTCGCGCCGGCAATCTCCTGCTCTTCGATGGCCAGGATCTGACCGACACCGTGAGCCGGATAGACGATGAATTCGTTGGTCTTGAAGCCTTGGCGTTGAGTAGTCTTCTTGTTGCTGGGCATTCCGGGCAAAACTCCTTCACCGGCGCCTTTGCGGCTACCGGGTATTTTGGCTGCGGGAGCCCCGTTGCGGACGGCGCCGCGCGAGGCTTGCGAAGTCCGCCGAGCATCGGCAGACTTTTTCGGTCTCCGGCTCATGCCGGCGGGACCTTTCTTAGCTTTTTGACGCGGTTTTCCTGCCACTGCTCACGCGTGGAATTCACGCCCTCTTACAAGACCCTTGGGTGTAGCCGCGAAAAATAAGGCTTCCCGGAAGGGGGGAGCATCCGTAGCGGCGTTTTTCATCTTCATCGGATTTTATATATATAGCACATTTTTGGCCAAAATCAAAGCCCTATACGGTGGCAAACACGCAATTCCGCAGCAATCCGCCTGCAAATTTGACATACCGGTTAACGCCGGTGCCGGATTGGCCGTTTCCGGTGGTGTCCCGTTAAGGAACGCTCAATCGCCGGTTCCCGGTTTAGGGGAAAAGAACTTCTTGAACTTGTCGGGGACGCCGTCCCAGTCCTTGGCGTCAGCCGGCGGGTCCCTTTTGACGGTGATATTCGGCCAGGTCTTGGCGTATTCGGCGTTGACTTCCAGCCACTTCTCGAGGCCCGGCTCGGTATCCGGCTTAATCGCCTCGACCGGGCATTCCGGCTCGCAGACCCCGCAATCGATGCATTCATCCGGGTGGATGACCAGCATGTTGTCGCCTTCGTAGAAGCAGTCCACCGGACACACCTCCACGCAGTCCATGTATTTGCATTTAATGCAGCTTTCATTGACAACGTAGGTCATTCAATACTCCGGCCCGAACTCGACAATGCTGCCTATCGTAACGTTCATTTTGCCGCAAGGCACCGATTCGCGCATGCCGGACCCGATTTTGCGGCCATTTCCAAGGCGGGACCCTACCGAAATACCACGGCTAAAGGCAGGCCTTGTCTGCGGAACTCATTGTCAAATCTCGGTAAAGCGCCCGTGCGGCGGACGCGGCCCCGCGCCTTTCGCAGAAGCCTTCGACCTGGATCACCTTGACCGCGCGATCGAGCGCCAGCGTCACCACGTCGCCGGCGCGGACCAGGTGGCTGGGCGCGGTCACCCGTTTGCCGTTGAGCCGCACGAAGCCTGCTTCCGTCAACGCCGAGGCATCGCTACGCGTGCGTACCATGCGCGCGTGCCAGAGCCATTTATCGATGCGCTGCCTATCCAATGCTTCTAACGTTTGCGCATGATCTTGTCCGAAAACCGGTGCCCATCCCCGATCGGGGCCGAGGAAATGCTTTTCGGGTTCATGCACGCTACGATTCTTTAGTGCTCTGCTCGAGCTGTTGCTTGAGCGCGGCGAGCTTGGCGAACGGCGAATTGGGATCCGGCTGCTTGTCGCGGCGGTCCGAGCCGCTGCCGTGCGGCTTGGCGTAATACTGCTCGCGCTCGGCGCGTTCGACGCGGTCGCCTTTGTCGCGGCGGGGCGGGCGGTCGCGCCGTTGCGCGTTGTCCTTACGCTCGAAACGCTGGCCTTGGCGTTCCATGCGTTGCTGGCGCTCGTGGCGCTGCTGCCGCAGATCGTGGTCTTTGCGCTCGCGGTCGAGACGCGAAAAGTGGGGCTTTTCAGTGCCTTCGGCCGGCGCAGCGGCCGCTGTCGAATCGGCCGGCGCAGCGTCCGCCGTTGCTGCGGTTTCTGTAGGCGCAGCAGCGGCTTGCGCGACCACCTTGGGCGTGCGCTCAGGCCGGTGCGGGCGATACGGACGTTTCTCGAAACGGCCGGCCGGGCGCCAGACCTCGATCATGGCCGGCTCGGCCGGAGCGGCCGCAGCCGCCTGAAGATCAACTTCCTTGGACTCATCTCCCGCAACATGTTCGGGCGAGGAAGACGCTTCTTCGCTCTTTTGCTCGGGGCGAATTTCTTCTGCCGCCGCGGCAGGGATTTCCGCCGGTTGAGGCTCGCTCGCAACCGGCTCGGCGGGTGGCAATTCGGCGACCGGCTCGGTCACCGGCGCTTCGACCGCGGGGACAGCCTCGGGCTCGACCGCGGCAACCTCGGCGGTCGGCGCCACGCCGGCGGCAGCATCGGCCGTTTCGGCCGGCGCGGCCTCGGCCGTTGCTTCGGGCAACGGCGCGGCTTCGGCCGGCTTCTCCGGCTCCGCCGGTTTGGGCTTGCGGTCCATGCGATAGCCGAGCGAGCGCAGGATCGAGGCGAAGTCTTCGCTGGACGCACCGGTAAGCGAGGTCATCGCGCCGGTGACCGTGAAGCCGCGGCCGTCGAAGACCCCGTCGGGTTTCGGCCCCGGCGAAGTTTCGCGCCAGGCCAGCGCCGGACGGATCAGGTCGGCGAGCCGCTCCAGGATATCGACGCGCACGGCGCGCTCGCCGGCCACCCGATAGCCGGCGGTGCGGTACAGCAGCTTCGGCGTCTCCTTGTCGATCGGGATCGAGGTGCGGCCCGAGGCGGCAAGATGCAGCAGATCGGAAACGCCCTTGGCGTCGGGCGCTTCGTGCTTGAGCGCCCAGAGCTGCGTCGCCAGCGAACGCGGCGCCGGTTTGAGCAGGATCGGCAGATAGATGTGATAGGCGCCGAAGCGCACGCCGTATTTGCGCAACGTCGCGCGCGCCGGCTGGTCGAGACCCTTGACCTCCTCGGCCACCTTCTGGCGCTCCAGCACGCCCAGCGCTTCCACCAGTTGGAAGGCGATGCCGCGCGCCATGCCGGTCACGTCATCGGCGGCGGCGAGCGAGAACAGCGGCGCCAACAGCTTCTCGATATGCGTCTTGAGCCAGAGATCGAGCCGCGTCTGCACCAGTTCGCGGGCCGGCCCGGTCAATTGATCGTCGGCGACGATGCGCACGCGCGGGCGCACCACATCGTCGCCGGGGATCAGCTTGCCGACCACGTCGCCAGTCCAGCGCAAGGCGCCGTCGTTTGCCAGCACGATCTGGTCGTTCGAGGCCTGCGACAGTTTGGTGGCGCGCGCTTCAATCTCTCCGGCGAGCGCCTTCTGCGCGGCGGCGTTGAGCGCCTTGGCCTCGGACGCATCGGTGGAGGCAGCGGGCGCGAACATGAACCCGTCGAGCCGGCCGATCACATGGCCCTCGACGGTCACTTCGCCAGATTTTCCGATTTCGGTTTCCAAATTTGCCTTCTCTCGCAGCCGCCGCATCAACACGCTGGTGCGGCGGTCGACGAAACGTTCGGCCAGCCTCTCATGCAACGCATCGGACAGCTTGTCTTCGACCGCACGGGTGACCCCCTGCCAATGTTCCGGATCGGCGAGCCAATCCGGACGGTTGGCGACGAAAGTCCAAGTCCTGACATGCGCGATCCGATTGGAGAGGGTGTCGATGCCGCCGTCGGTCCGGTCGGCCTGCGCCACCTGCTGGCTGAACCAGTCGGTGGGGATGTTACCCTCTCGCATCAGAAATCCATAGAGGGTGACCGCCAGTTCGGCATGGGTGGCGGGCGCGATCTTGCGGTAGTCGGGGACCTGGCAGGCATCCCACAACCGTTCGATCGCCGCCGGTTTTACCGCCAGCGCGCGCACGCCCTCGTCGCGCGAAGCGTGTTCCAAAACGAGAATGTCTTCGACGGTGGGCGCGCGGGTGAGCCCCGGCTCGCTCGGCGACATCGCCAGCGAGGCCTGCAAGGCGCCGATCGACGAGAAATCGAGCGAGGAATTGCGCCATTGCAGCATGCGGATCGGCTCAAAGGTGTGGCTTTCGAGCGCCTGCACCAATTCCGGCTCGAACGGGTCGCAGCGTCCCGTGGTGCCGAACGTGCCGTCGCGAGTGGCTCTGCCGGCGCGGCCGGCGATCTGCGCGAGCTCGGCCGGATTGAGTTTGCGGAATTGGTAACCGTCGAATTTACGGTCGGATGCAAATGCGACGTGATCGACGTCGAGATTGAGGCCCATGCCGATGGCGTCGGTAGCGACCAGGTAATCGACGTCGCCGGATTGATAGAGCGCGACTTGTGCGTTTCGTGTACGCGGTGAGAGCGCGCCGAGCACGACCGCGGCGCCGCCGCGCTGGCGGCGGATCAATTCGGCGATGGCGTAAACTTCCTCGGCCGAGAACGCGACGATGGCCGAGCGCGACGGCAGCCGGGTGAGTTTCTTCTCGCCGGCGTAGGTCAACATCGACAGCCGCGGCCGGCTAACGATGTGCGCGCCGGGCAGCAGCCGCTCCACCATCGGGCGCACGGTGGCGGCGCCGAGCACCAGCGTCTCTTCGCGCGCGCGCATGTTCAGCATGCGGTCGGTGAAGACGTGGCCGCGCTCGAAATCGGCGCCGAGCTGGACCTCGTCGACCGCCAGGAACGCCACGTCGAGATCGCGCGGCATGGCTTCGACGGTGCAGACCCAGAAGCGCGGGTTGGCCGGCTTGATCTTCTCCTCGCCGGTGACCAGCGCCACGCTGCCGGCACCGACCCGATCGACCACCTTGTTGTAGACCTCGCGCGCCAACAGGCGCAGTGGCAGCCCGATCATGCCCGAGGAATGCGCCAGCATCCGCTCGATGGCGAGATGCGTCTTGCCCGTATTGGTCGGTCCCAGCACGGCGGTGACGCCGGCACCGCGGGCACGCGGCGTGCGGTTAGGCTGCGGTGAAAAGGAGATGGCCATTACGCGTCCGAACTGGCGGCGGGGCGGTTTCACAGCCCCACCAAAGGGCTTCCTGTATCACAATGCGACGACAGGCAAGTCCGCGGTTAAGCTTTAGAACGAGTCTGGAACGAACCGCGCCCGAATCGCTGACTCCGGGGCTGTACGGCTTCGTTCACGGCGACATCTGGCAAGCACTGCCTCATGGGACACAAGATCGGGTAGGCTCGGATCGAATCAAGCCCCGTTAGGACGCTCTAAACGTTAACACGGGCGAGGACTCACCTTACCGCGAGAGTCAATCCCAAATCCGTCACTGCGTCTTCAGGCCGTTGGTCGAGGCGCGGGCCGGGATCGCGGTCGAGACGAATTGGGTGGCTTCCAGCATCATGCGGCCTATCGGCGTCGGCCCTTGCACGCGGAACGGCACCAGCACGCGCGTGCCGGCGATCGGCGCCAGCCAGACTTCGATGTCACGCAATTTGGACAAATAGCGGATGGCCACGCGCGAGGGGATGAAGCCGGCGATCGGCGAGAAATAGACCGCGCAGACCACCACCGGACCGGCATAGCCCTTGTCCGCCTTCACGTGGTCCATGCGCTTGAAAACGAATTGCAGATCGTAGCGCAGCCGTCCGTCGAAGATCGCCAGCGTGCGCTGGCAGGCCAGCGGCGACAACAGGTCGCCGGTGCCCGGCACGCGCAACAGCGACGCGGTCATCGGGTCGAGGATGCCCTTGCGGTGCGCGTCGGTGATCGGCACGCGGTCCGGCCCGCTTTCGAGCGGCGGATCGACGCGCGCTTCCGTGACGACGCCGTTGGCGACCGTGAGGCGGACTTCGTCGGTTTTGTGGCTGGCGGCGATGGTGGAGGCGAAGGTCGACGCTACCGGCTGCCCGTCATGCAACGTGCCGTTGGCTGCGCTGCTGCCTTGGCCGCCGGTAAAGGCACGGATCAAGCCGGTGGTGACGCCGCTCGCCGCCGCCGTGTAGTGGGTGTCGGTGATGTCGATCGCCCAGTTGCCTTGGCCGATCGGAATGCCGGCAAGCGTCGCCGTATAGCGAGCCTCCAGCTTGCCTTGCGCACGCAGGCTGGTCGGCACTGCGGCGAGAAGCCCGGCGGCGAGCATCAATCCGAGACGCAAAGGGCGGCGCAGGGCCAACACGAAGGTTTATCCTCTCTCGCACCCGGGCCACGGCACCGAGGCGTCGGGCGGCGCCGATGATTTAACCGGCGGTTGCGACCGGCAGGCAAGAGGCGCGCCGGGCGGTCCACCCTATTGCCCCGGGAAAAAGACGCATTTGCCGGGCTTCGAGGCGCCTTAAGTCGGCGTGGAATAAGTCGAATGTTAGGTCGCCGGCGCCCACGCGCCGGACGGTAAAAGGGGTCAAAAGCCGGCCAAATGGCTCGGCTTGACGCTGGTTTCCCCGCTCTTTATACGTCCGGCCAAATTCCACGATCGACGAGTGGACCGGCGCTGCAGGCGTTGGCCACATTTTTGAGGGATGAGCCATGTCTTGGCGTTGCGATCTGACCGGCAAGGGACCGCTGTCCGGACACAAAGTGAGCCACTCCAATATCAAGACCAAACGTCGGTTCATGCCAAATTTGCAGAACGTGATGCTGATGTCGGACGTGCTCGGCCGCCGCGTGCGGGCGCGGATCTCGACCAATGCGCTCAAGAGCGTGGACCATCGCGGCGGGCTCGACGCCTTCCTGCTCAAGGCCAAGGACGCGGACCTCGCGCCCAAGATGCTCGACCTCAAGCGCCAGATCGTGAAGAAGAAGGCCAAGGCCACGCCTGAGACGGCGGCGGCGAGCGCTTAAGTCATTCCGGGGCGCGCCGAAGGCGCGAACCCGGAATGACAGCTAAGGCACGATCGCGAATTGCAGCAGCAGATTGCGCTGGAGCACCGAGAAATTGTCGTCCGACACCAGCGTGATGATGGCTTCGCCGGCGGCGCTGCGGTGGACGGCGATGCCTTCCATGTTGTCGATCTGGTAGGCGAGATCCGCCACGATCAGCGGCTTGCCGTCGATCAATGCGTTCGGCTTGATGCCGGCGAGCGGAATGCGGCGGATGCGCATGACGACGCCGCGCGTGAGCGAAAAGCTGCGCTCGAGCAACAGCAGATCCGCCGGTGGCAGAATCGTGCAGTCGCTGACGTCGAACTCGTCGCTGCGCTTGACCGAAAAGCGCGCGACACGGTCGCCGTCGATGAGATAGGAGCGGTGATTGCCTTGCGCGTCGAGGCTGCGCTCGGTGACGGCGATCAAGGTACCTGCAAGCGGCGAACCGGGCGGCGGCACCGCCAGGCATTCCAGGCTCTTGTTGAATTTGAAGGTCTTAAAGTCGGCCGGCACCTTGATCGGCACGCCGCGCGCGGCGAGGCCATCCTTGGCGTAATCGAAGCGCATGATTTTTTCCACGCGCTCGATGCCGACATAGAGCGTGCCGCCGGTTGCCGCGAGCGACTCGGCGTCGAACCAGCCGCGCGCGGCGAGCGGTTTGCCATCGGCCCCGAGCATCGGCGCCATCTCGGCATCGGCGATGCCGGCGGGCTTGCCGAACTCGTAGACGATGCGCCCGCGCAGCCAGGAGCCGTTGTCGGTCAGTCCCAGAAAATGGCTGCCGTCGGGCTCGACGTGCAGCGCGGAAATGCCGCCGAACGCTTCGTAGGACGAGGTAAGCGCGAGGCCGCCGCGGAATTCCAAGGCGCCGAAGCGCACCCGCGTCGGATCGCGATTGTCGAAAGAGGCGATCGGCGTCGCTTCAATCGCGATGGGCGTGAGCGCCCGGCTGTAACGCGGAGCGGCCGGCGCATAAGAACCCGCCGCGATCAGCAGCGCCGCCAAGACGAAGCCGGCGATAGCGGATCGGCGTTTTAAAATCCGCGTGGGCGTCAATTCGTACTCCGCTCATTCCCGTGCAAGCGGGAATCCAGCTACCATCATAGCTCTTCGCGAATACGTTCCTGGGTCCCCGCTTTCGCGGGGACGAACGGGTCCAAGATCACGCCACCCGTCTCCTCCGCGCCGGGCGCGGCTGTTCGGCCGGCGCGGTTTCCTCGAACAGTTCGGCGAGCTTCTCGGTCATGGCGCCGCCGAGCTCCTCGGCATCGACGATGGTGACGGCGCGGCGGTAGTAACGCGTCACATCGTGGCCGATGCCGATGGCAATCAGCTCGATCGGCGAACGGGTCTCGATCTCCTCGATCACCCAGCGCAGATGGCGCTCGAGATAATTGCCGGCGTTGACCGACAGCGTCGAATCGTCGACCGGCGCGCCGTCGGAGATCATCATGAGAATTTTTCGCTGTTCGGTGCGCGCCAACAGCCGCTTATGCGCCCAGTCGAGCGCCTCGCCGTCGATGTTCTCTTTCAGCAGGCCCTCGCGCATCATCAGGCCGAGGTTCTTGCGCGCGCGCCGCCACGGCGCGTCGGCCGATTTGTAGATGATGTGGCGCAGATCGTTGAGCCGGCCGGGGTTGGCCGGCTTGCCGGCGGTCAACCATTGCTCGCGCGACTGCCCGCCCTTCCAGGCGCGCGTGGTGAAGCCGAGAATTTCGACCTTGACGCCGCAGCGCTCGAGCGTGCGCGCCAGGATGTCGGCGCAGGTGGCGGCGACGGTGATCGGGCGCCCGCGCATGGAGCCGGAATTGTCCAAGAGCAGCGTCACCACGGTGTCGCGGAACTGGGTGTCCTTCTCGGCCTTGAACGAGAGCGCGTGCATGGGATCGATGACGATGCGCGACAGCCGGGCCGGGTCGAGCAGGCCTTCTTCCAGATCGAATTCCCACGAGCGGTTCTGCTGCGCCATCAAGCGCCGCTGCAGGCGGTTGGCGAGGCGGGCGACCACGCCCTGCAAATTCGACAGTTGCTTGTCGAGATAGCCGCGCAGACGATCGAGCTCTTCCGGCTCGCACAGATCCTCCGCCGCCACCGTCTCGTCGAACCGCAGCGTGAAGGCGCGGTAGTCCGGACCGCGCGGCTGGTTGTCGCCGAACTGGCGCGGCCGCTGCGGCTCGCCCGGGGTTTCGGAATCGCCCATGTCGGTGTCGTCGGCCATGTCGGCGGACGGCGCCTCGGCCGCTTCGGCGGCGGCGTCGGGCATGTCCTCGGCGGAGACCTGGCTGTCCTCCGTGCTCATGCGCTGCATCTCGTCGGCGTCGGCCGCCTCGCCGTCCTCGCCTGAATCCTGCTTGTGGCGATCCTCCTCGCCGTCCTCGTCTTCCTCCTCGGAATCGCGGCTGCGGTCGTCGCCCATTTCCAGCGCGTCGAGCAGATCGTGCACGGCGTCGCCGAACTCGCGCTGGTCCTCGACCAGGTCCTCGAGCTTGTCGAGGTCGCCGCCGGCGCGGTCCTCGATCAGCGGACGCCAGAGATCGACCAGTTTCTTGGCCGCCGGCGGCGGCGCCATGCCGGTCAGGCGCTCGCGCACCAGAAGTGCCAGTGCGTCCTCGATCGGCGCGTCGGCGCGGTCGGAAATCTGGTCGAACTTGCCGCGGTGGAATTTCTCGTCGAGCATCGCCGTCAGATTCTTGGCGACGCCGTCCATGCGCCGCGCGCCGATCGCCTCGACGCGGGCCTGCTCGACCGCCTCGAACACCGCGCGCGCCTGCTGCCCGGCCGGCTGCAAGCGGCGATGCACCGACGGATCGTGGCAGGCGAGCCTGAGCGCGATCGAATCGGCGTGGCCGCGCACGACCGCGGCCTCGGCGCGGGTGAGCTTGCGCGGCGGCTCCGGCAGGCGGACCTTGCCGCCCATCAGGCCCGGACGCTCGGCGGCGAAGGTGACTTCCAACTCCGGCTTGCGGGCGATGGCGCGCAGACAGCCGGTGACCGCGCGTTTGAACGGCTCGGTCGGCGAGTCCTTCGGCGACGGTTTGCTTTTGTTGTTGGAGGCCATGCTCAGATTTTCACTTCCGTCATTCCGGGTTCGCCGCCGCGCGGCGCCCCGAATGACCAGCCTTCAACTCAGCGCCACGTTCAACGAACTCTCCGGCAGCTCGGCGCCGAAGCAGCGCTGATAGAACTCGGCGACGATCGGCCGCTCCAGCTCGTCGCATTTATTGACGAAAGTGAGCCGGAAGGCGAAACCAACGTCGTTGAAGATCTCGGAGTTCTCCGCCCAGGTTATCACCGTGCGCGGGCTCATAACGGTCGAGAGGTCGCCATTCATGAAGGCGTTGCGCGTCAAGTCGGCGACGCGCACCATCTTGCTGACGATGTCGCGGCCCTGCTCGTTGCGATAGTGCTTGGCCTTGGCCAGCACGATCTCTACCTCGTTGTCGTGCGGCAGATAGTTGAGCGTGGTGACAATCGACCAGCGGTCCATCTGCGCCTGGTTGATCTGCTGGGTGCCGTGATAGAGGCCGGAGGTGTCGCCCAGCCCGATGGTGTTGGCCGTGGCGAACAGGCGGAACGCCGGATGCGGCTTGATCACGCGGCTCTGGTCAAGCAGCGTTAGCCGGCCCGAGGACTCCAGCACGCGCTGGATCACGAACATGACGTCCGGGCGGCCGGCATCGTACTCGTCGAAGCAGAGCGCGACATTGTGCTGATAGGCCCAGGGCAGAATGCCGTCGCGAAACTCGGTCACCTGCTGACCGTCCTTGATGACGATCGCGTCCTTGCCGATCAGATCGATGCGGCTGATGTGGCTGTCGAGGTTGACGCGCACCATGGGCCAGTTCAGCCGCGCCGCCACCTGCTCGATATGGGTCGACTTGCCGGTGCCGTGATAGCCGGTGACGATGACGCGGCGGTTCTTGGAGAAGCCGGCAAGAATGGCGAGCGTGGTCGGCCGGTCGAAACGGTAATCAGCGTCGATGTCCGGCACGTGTTCGTCGGGCTGCGAATAGGCCGGAACTTCCATGTCGCTGTCGATGCCGAAGACCTGACGGATCGACACTTTCATGTCGGGCAAGTTTTCGTAAGGTTTGCGGGCCGTTTCTTGAGTTGCTGCAGTCAATTGAACCTCCGTGGCTTCGCGATCCCCCGAAGCCTGTTACGCCCCGACTCGTGTTGGTCCGGCTGAGATAGGGCCAACTTAGCAGACGGCGCGCGGCCGAAAAACCCGCCCATCGCGATTGGCCCCATCAATGATATCAATGAGATAGGGACGATCGGGCCTAAGCGAAAGATCAAGGCTGGGTTGCGTAGGCGAGCCGAAGGCCCATGGATGCCTACACAAAATGCGCCGGGCGCGAGGTGCGCAATTCTCCCCCAGCCAGATTTTAGCCGAGGACGGCTCCCTTGCGGCATGGATGCATTTTCCGATCGCGTGGCGTATCTTGTAAGCAAGGGGCGGCGACCGAAGAGAGGTCCCCGCAATGCACTACCAACCGAGAGAGTTTCTGACCGCGGCGCGTCGTGAGTTCGGCCAACGATCCGTGCTATTTGGCGCGCTTTTCATTCTCACGCTCATAGTCGGCGGCTTTGTCGATCTGGACGGCGTGCTGGAGTACTTCAAGGTCATCGCCGGATCGCCGTTCCCGACCTTGGAGACGGGCGCCATCATTTCCATGGCGAGCGCCGCCCCATTCCTGGCGATGGGCATGTCCATTTCGGCAGCCACGCACCGGAAACAAACAGAACGCGACTGATTGCCGAATGAAACCGAACGGCCAGCGCCGGTGGCGCGGCTGCGCCATGACAGGCCTCGCTCAGCCGAAGCCGGCCGACTTCAGGTAGTTGTACGACTGGATGACCTCGACCAGCCGGTCCTCGGTCGAGCGGTCGCCGCCGTTGGCGTCGGGATGGTGGCGCGCCAGCTTGCTAAGGCCTGAATTCGTGCGCAAGCTCGGAGAGATGCACAAGGCACCGCAAATTCGCTTCTGCAAGGCCTCAGACGGGGTTCGCATCGCGTACTCCACGACGGGCCGTGGCCCGGCGATGATCGAGGTATCAACCTGGCTCAACCACCTCGAATTCGATTGGCAAAGCCCCGTTTGGCGTCCGCGGCTTGTCGAAATGGCGAAGAACTACACTATGGCGCGATACGACGGCCGAGGTTGCGGCCTTTCGGATCGGAGCGTTAAAGATCTTTCCTTCGATGCCAATCTTCGAGATCTTGAGGCGGTGGCCGACACAGCCGGTTTCCAGCGCTTTATCCTTCTCGGCTGCTGCCAGGGCAGCGGCTTGGCCATTGCGTATGCGGCGCGCCACCCGGAGCGAGTAAGCAATCTGGTTCTGTACGGCGCGTTTGCGCGCGGCCGGATGAAGCGCAATCCGTCCGCACAGGATCGCGATGAAGCAAACACGATGCTCAAGCTCGTCGAGCTTGGCTGGGGGCGTGAAAATCCCGCGTTTCGTCAGGTCTACACAACACTGTTCATCCCCGAGAGCACGCCGGAGCAATATCACTGGTTCAGCGATCTTCAACGGATGTCGACTTCAGCGGAAAATGCGGTTGGGTTGATCCGGGGCTTTGACGCGATGGATGTCAGCGACCTGCTGCCAAAGATCAGCTGCCCTACGCTTGTCATGCACGCGCGAAACGATGCCCGTGTTCCATTCGGCGAGGGCCGCATGATCGCCGGCTCAATTCCCGGCGCGGAATTCGTTCCGCTGGAAAGCCGCAACCATATCTTGTTGGAGCACCAGCCCGCTTGGAAGCAGTTCTTCGCCGAGATCGCCCGGTTCGTTCACGGCAAAGGCGAGGATTCTGCAGGGACGGCGTTTACCGAACTTACCGAGCGCGAAGTTCTCGAACTGATCGCTCGCGGCCTCGACAATGCGCAGATCGCAAGCCAACTATCGCTAAGCGCCAAAACCGTTCGTAATCATATCAACAACATCTTCAACAAGCTGGACATCCCCAACCGCGCCCAAGCCATCGTGCGCGCGCGTGAGGCGGGATTTGGACGCCTGCCTGCCTAGTGCTTCGTCTAGGCCTCCCGGCCCAGTAATTCAGAAAATTTGCACACGTCATGACGGGGTCTGGGCCAAGGGCCTCATGACGCCATGGCCGGTCTGGGACAGTTTGTCCCACGAATTAACACCTAAGGAGACAGTGATGAACGGTATCTCAACTCCAACGCGCGACTCCGGCTCCGGCCAATTGCAAGGCAACCTGTGGAGCGTCCGTGCCCGTGACTACACCGAATTGCAGGAAGGGTTATTCCGTCCGCTGTATGAGAGCGTGCTCCAAAGGCCCGAACTCGCGAACGCGCGATCGAGCCTCGATGTCGGTTGCGGCCCCGGCCTCGCCGCGCAGGTGTTTGCCCAGAAGATTACGAACGTCAGCGGCATCGATGCCTCCGCCGCCTTCGTCGAAATCGCACGCGGGCGCTTGCCTGGCCGAAACTTTCGCATCGGCGAGATGGAAACCCTGCCCTATGCGGATGGAAGCTTCAATGTGGTGACCGGCTTCAATGCATTTCAATATGCCGCGTCACCGAGCAACGCCCTGCGCGAAGCACGTCGTGTGACGCAGCCAGATGGCGCAATCGTGATTGCGACCTGGGGCCTGCCGGAAGATTGTGAAGCGGCCGGCCACCTCAAAGCGCTGGGCGCGCTGATGCCGCCGCCGCCGCCCGGAGCGCCAGGCCCTTTCGCATTGTCCGACGAATCCAAACTAAAGGCGCTGGCGTCTGACGCCGATCGCTGTGGTCGATGTTGAATGTCCATGGACCTACCCGAGCCTGGACATAGCGTTGCGTGGAATGCTGTCTGCCGGACCCGCCGAACGGGCCATCAGAAACTCCGGGATGGAGCGCGCGCGTGACGCCGTCGCGAATGCGATTGCGCCCTACCGCAAGCCTTCAGGCGAGTACCGTTTGAATAACAAATTCCGTTATCTCATCGCCCGCGTTTGATCGAAATGGCGCCGGCTCAGCCGAAGCCGGCCGACTTCAGGTAGTTGTACGACTGGATGACCTCGACCAACCGGTCCTCGGTCGAGCGGTCGCCGCCATTGGCGTCGGGGTGAAACTGCTTCACCAGTTCCTTGAATCGCATCTTCACCTGATGCGGCGTGGCGCCGACGTCGAGCCCGAGCCGGTCAAGCGCCTTGCGTTCGGCGTTGCGGATTGGCCGGGCGGCCTCCGCGCGCGCCCGCTGCTCGGCGCGCACGCCGTCGCCGAACAGGCTGAACGGATCGCCGGTCGCGCCGAGGCCGCGCAGATCCGGCCGCGCGTTGCGCTTGCCGGTTCCCATCTTCCAGGTCGGACGATGGCCGGTCAGGGCGTCCTTCTGGTAGGCCATCACCGCGGCGTCGTTCATGCCTTTGAAGAAATTGTACGACTGATTGTATTGCCGCACGTGCTCCAGGCAGAAGCGCCAGTAGTCCTTCTCGTTGTCGCGGCCCTTGGGCGCGCGGTGGCTGGCCTTTTCTTTGCAGCCCGCCCATTGGCAAGCCGGCCCGCCGGTTTTCGGCCGGCGGTCCTTGTCCGGTTTGACGCGGACTTTGTCGAAAAGGGACGAGTCGAATTTCATGACCGATTACTATGCGCCTTTAGCGGTGACACGTTCAAGACTTGACAGCGCGCCGCGAATTGGCTGGCGCATAATCCGGTCCGAAAACCGGTTTCCGTTTTGTGGGATCATGCGCTATGCCGGGGCGCATGCGGACCGAGGATACCATCACGAAAAAGTTGACCGAGGCTTTCGCGCCCCAAAGCCTCAAGGTGGTAGACGAATCGCAGCAGCACGAGGGCCATACCGGGCACCGGCCGGGCGGCCAAACGCATTTCAGGGTCTATATAGTGTCGGAATTGTTTAAGGGTATGACCCGGCTGCAGCGCCACCGATTAGTTAACGAGGCGCTTTCGGGCGAGCTGAAGGGCGGCGTGCACGCTCTCGCCATCCATGCCGCGGCGCCCGGCGAGGGCGGCGCTTCTTAAGCTCGCGCGCAGCGTTCCATCGTGGTCCGGCACGGCCGGTTCGAATCATCTCCTTGAAATCTCACCAAGAATGCGGACCAAAAAAATTGCGCAAAAAATCTGCGAATCAGTTCAACTAGGCCGTGCAAGAATCAGCGGGATTCGACAGCCGGACAATGGAGCGCGCCAATGACCCAAGAAAACTCCTGTGCGCCGTGCGTAAAAGTAATCGTCGTAGGCAATGAAAAGGGCGGATCGGGTAAGTCCACCGTCGCTATTCATATTGCCGTCGCGTTGCTGAAGTCGGGACAAAATGTCGCGACCATCGACCTCGATTGGCGGCAACGCAGTTTTACCCATTACATCGACAACCGGCTGGCCTGGTCCAGGCAGCGGGGCAAGGAACTGCCGGCTCCGACCCACGTCTGCTTCGATGAGGAGGCCGAATTCCTGACCGAAGAGGATGAGGCGGCGGGACGCGCGGCGTTCGCCAACACATTCGTGAACCTGGCCGCCAACCACAGCTATATCGTCATCGACACGCCCGGCCACAATCACTATCTGACGCGGCTTGCCCATACGATGGCGGACACCTTGATCACGCCGCTGAACGACAGCTTTGTCGACCTGGACGTGCTCGGCAGCGTCGATCCGGAAAACTTTAGCGTTGCCGGCATCAGCCACTATGCGCGGACCGTCGAGGACGCGCGGCGCGAGCGGCAGAGCGCCGGCAGGCCGGACACCGATTGGGTCGTGCTGCGCAACCGGCTGGCGACGTTCTCTTCGCGCAACAAGCGCTATGTCGGCGATGCGCTGCAGGACCTCTCGCAACGGCTCGGCTTCCGCTGCATCGAAGGTTTGGCCGAGCGGGTGATCTTCCGCGAGTTCTACCCGCGCGGACTGACCGCCGTCGACGACCTCGATGAACTCACGCTCGGCACGCGCCCGACCATGTCGCACGTCACCGCACAACTGGAAGTGCAAGGCCTGCTCGCGTCGCTATTGGCCGCGCCCACCCGAGCTGCCGATGGTTTCGACCAGGCCAACGCCGCCTGAGCCGAAAAAACCGAAGCGTCATCCCAACACCTTGATCGCAGCGGCCACCCCGGCCGCTGCGTCATCAATCGGCGCCGCCCGTCGGTTTGATCAAATCCATGCGTATGGCGATGGCGACCGCATGCACCCGGTTGCGGGCGCCGAGCTTGCGCGCCGCCACACGCAGATAATGCAGCGCCATGCTTTTGCTCACGCCGAGCGCAACAGCCATCTCGTCGGCGGTCTTCCCACTCGCAAACAATGTCAGTGCTTGAAGTTCTTCCGCGTCCAACGGTCTCATTACGCGTTACATACCACGAATGACGCTCAATGGGAGTTCCGATGACTCTAACGCGTGAGTCACACGACAGCGATCGACGATCGTGACAAAGAGATGACAGCGAAGTTCGGGCGGAACTGAGGCACTATCCCGCTCGCGCCGCCGGTTTGCGCGGCAACGGCTGGATGCGCAGCGCAGTGATGCGATTGCGCTCGCGGCGTAACACTCGGAATCGGAACCCATGGAAGGTGAAGCTCTGTCCCGCTTCGGGAATCGAGCGCGCCTCGTGAATGACCAGGCCGGCGACGGTGGTCGCCTCCTGGTCCGGCAGGTTCCACTCCATCACGCGGTTGAGATCGCGGATCGGGACCGCACCGTCGACACTGACCGAGCCGTCCGGCTGGCGCCGCACGCCAGGCATGGCGACGTCGTGCTCGTCGGTGATGTCGCCGACGATCTCCTCTAGAATATCCTCGAGCGTGACTAGGCCTTCGACCTCGCCGTATTCGTCCACCACCAGCGCCAGCTGTGTCTTGCGGCGGCGGAACGCCTTGAGCTGCTCGGAAACGGGGCGCATTTCGGGCACGAACCAAGGCGGCGTCAGCAGCCCGATGATGTCGACCTTGGCGGCATCGCCGTCCACCGCGTGCAGCGCGCGCAACAGATCTTTCACGTGCAGAACGCCGACGATGTTCTCCGGGTTGCCGCGCCAGAGCGGCAGCCGCGTCACCGGCGAGGCGATGACTGTATTGACAATATCCTCGGGCTTATCGTCGGCGTTGAGCGTGATCATGTTGGTGCGGTGGATCATGACGTCGGAGACCACCAGATCGCGCAGATCGAGCACGCCGCCGAACATGTCACGGTCGAGCGTCTCCACGTCGCCTTCGCTGTGCAGCAGATCGACGGCGCCGCGCAATTCCTCGCGCGCCGACAGCACCTCCTGATCCTCGCCGACCGTCATGCCGACGAACTTGAGCAGCCAGCGTACCAGCGCCTCGATCGCCATCAACAGCGGGCCGAACAATTTGACGAACCAGTACATTGGCCGCGCCACCGCGAGCGCGATGCGGTCGGGCGCGTTGAACGCCGCAGTTTTCGGCAGGATTTCGGAGAACACGACGACCAGGATCGTCATGACAACGGTGGCATAGACCACGCCGACATCGCCAAACAAGGTCAGCAGAAAGTGGGTCGCCAGCACGGAGGCTGCGATGTTGACCGCGTTGTTGCCGAACAGCAGCGCGCCGAGCAGCCGCTCGCGCTGCTCGAGCAGGCGGTTGACGATGCCGGCGCGTTTGTTTCCCTGCTTCTGCAGTCGCGCCATGCTGGCGCGCGAGGAGGCGGTGAGCGCCGTCTCGCTGCCGGCGAAGAACGCCGACAGCAGCAGGCACACCAATACGATAACAAGAGAAAGCCAGTCGTTCGCGATCATCGGGTTATTTCATGGTGCATGATCTTATCCGAAAACCGGTTCACACTTTTCGGGATCATGCGCCGGAGAGCTTGTCGGCCAGGAAGGCGCGCACCTCGGCCGCGCTCACGTCATTTTCGACGAAGGCCTGACCGATACCGCGCACCAGGATGAAGGTGAGCTTGCCGCGCTTCACTTTCTTGTCTTGCGCAATCAGATCCATCAAAGCATCAAGCCCCGGCACGCCGCCGGGTACCTGCTTGAGATGGGTGGGCAGGCCGACCGCCGCAAGATGCGCGCGTCCCCGCGCGGCGTCGGCGTCACCGATCAGGCCTTTGCGGGCGGAGAATTCGAAGGCCAGCACCATGCCGAGCGCCACCGCCTCGCCGTGCAGCAAACGTCCGGAGAAGCCGACGCCAGCTTCCAGCGCATGGCCAAAAGTGTGGCCGAGATTGAGCAGCGCACGCTCGCCGGTTTCGCGTTCGTCGCGCGCCACGACGCCGGCCTTGCCGCGGCAACACACCGCGATGGCTTGCTCGCGCGCCATGGTCGCGGAGGATTTGCCGCCGGCGAAGACGTCCTGCCAGTTCGCCTCCAGCCAGCTAAAGAACGCGGCGTCGGCGAGCAGCCCGTATTTGGCGACCTCGGCATAGCCGGCGCGAAATTCGCGCGGCGGCAACGTGTCGAGCAGCGCGGTGTCGGCGACGACCAAAATCGGCTGATGGAAAGCGCCGACCAGGTTTTTGCCGTGGCGCGAATTGATGCCGGTCTTGCCGCCGACCGAGGAATCGACTTGTGCGAGGAGCGTGGTCGGTACCTGCACGAAGTCAAGCCCGCGCCGCACACTCGCCGCCGCGTAGCCGGCCAGATCGCCGATCACGCCGCCACCGAGTGCGACGATGAGATCGCCGCGCTCGATATGCGCCGCGATGATCGCCTCACATACGGTTTCGAACGTCGCGTAGCTCTTGGAGCCCTCGCCTTCGCCTACCACGATGGCCGAGCTGTCGACGCCGGCCGCCTCGAGCGCGGCTTCAGCGGCGGCGAGATGATGCTTGGCGACGGTGGCGTCGGTGACGATCGCGCACTTGGCGCCCGACCGCAGCGTCTTGATGCGCGCACCCAGCGTCGCCAGTTGCCCACGGCCAATGACAATGTCGTAGGCGCGCGCGCCCAGCGCGACCGGTACGAAGATCGGCTCGCTTGAGCGCAACGGCGCGGTCATGACTTTTCCTCGTCAAGGCCGAGCGGCTTGGCCAGCTTGGCAATGATTTCTTCGACGATATTCTCGTGCGGCTCGTCGCGCGACTGCACGACGATATCGGACAGCGCATAGACCGGCTCGCGCGCCGGCAGCAAGTCTCTTATTTTCTCCACCAGCGGACGATCGTTGCGCCGCTTGGTGCGCTTGAGCAGCACGTCGAGATCGGCCTTCAGCCAGACCGAGATGCCCTTGATGTGGATCAGGTCGCGGGTGTTCTGGTCCATGATCGAGCCGCCGCCGGTCGCCAGGACCTGCGGGCCGCCATCCAGTAGGCGGGCGATCACGCGCGCCTCGCCGGAGCGGAAATAGCCCTCGCCATGCTTGGCGAAGATTTCCGGGATGGTCATGCCGGCGGCTCGTTCGATCTCGGTATCGGCGTCGACGAAATCGACGCCAAGCCTACTGGCGAGCCTGCGGCCGACCGACGACTTGCCAGCGCCCATCATGCCGACCAGCACGACAGAGCGGCGGCCGAGCGCGCGCACGATCGCCGCTTCCTGCCCGTTTTCCGCCGTCTTTTGAATGGCACCGTTCGCCATGCTAGGGTTCCAAATCACCGCCACGGTTCCATATACCAGCAATTGAGACACCTGCGGGGGCGGCCGTTAACCCTGGTTAAGGAACCGGCCGACCACGCGAATTTCGCCCGAAGGGGCCCGCCGGACCAGACGTTTATGCCAAGCCTTTTCAGATTCCTGGTCGTCGTCGGCATCATCGGCGGACTGGGCTATGTCACGATCTTCGCGCTGGCCAATTTCGTGAAGTATCATCCGCGCGAGATCGTGGTGACGGTCCCGTCCGACCAGTTCCTCAAGAAGCCGCAGTAAGCGCCGGCGCGAACGCGATGGCCCGCAGGCCGACAGCATCAGACGAAGCCTTGGTCGAACTGTTCCTCGACATGCTGGCGGCCGAGCGCGGCGCCGGCAAAAATACGCTCGATGCCTACCGCAACGACCTCGCCGATCTCGCCGCGCATTTGCGCGCCGCCGGGCGCACGATTGCCGGCGCCGATACCGACGACTTGCGCGGCTTCATCGGCGCGCTGGCCGAGCGCGGCTTCAAGGCCTCGTCGCTGGCGCGGCGCCTGTCGGCGGTGCGCCAGCTTTATCGTTTCCTCTACGCGGAGGGAAAACGGTCCGACGATCCGGCCGCCGTGCTGGAAGGGCCCAAGCGCGGCCGCACGCTGCCGAAAGTGCTCTCGATCGCCGAGGTCGACGCGCTCTTGGCGCAAGCGCGCAGGGACATGGAGGACGCCGAAGCGCCGCCGGCACGGCGCCTGCGCGCGGCGCGGCTGCTGAGCCTGCTCGAAGTCGTCTATGCGACGGGATTGCGCGTGTCGGAGTTGGTGGCGCTGCCGGCGGCCGCCGCGCGGCGCGATCAAAGAATGCTGGTCGTGCGCGGCAAGGGCGGCAAGGAACGGCTGGTGCCGCTCAACCAGGCCGCCAAGCGCGCCATGGCCGACTATCTCAAGCTGCGCGCCGAGGCCGAGCGCGACATGGAATCGAAATGGCTATTCCCGTCGTTCGGCGAGATCGGCCATCTCACCCGCCAGCATTTCGCGCGTGAATTGAAGACGCTTGCCGCGGCCTGCGGCATCGCGCCCGCGCGCTTGAGCCCGCATGTGCTGCGTCACGCGTTTGCCAGCCATCTGCTCCACAACGGCGCCGACCTGCGCGTGGTGCAGACGCTGCTCGGGCACGCCGACATCTCGACCACGCAGATCTACACCCACGTGCTGGAAGAGCGGCTCAAGGCGCTGGTGCGCGACCTGCATCCGCTGGCGGATGGCTAGCCGGAAACCCCCGTAAAACCCATATTAGCCCGATTGCTTGACTTAGAGCCCTCGCCCGCGTCACTTCCCGATCAAATGCTAGCCGGAACCATGCGCACCTATCTCGACTTCGAAAAACCCGTGGCCGAACTGGAGGCCAAGGTCGAGGAATTGCGCGCCATGGGCGAGAGCGACCAGGCGGTCGCCGTCGGCGAGGAGATCGGCCGGCTCGAGGTCAAGGCGGCGCTCGCGCTCAAGGAGCTCTATGCGGACTTGACGCCCTGGCAGAAGACGCAGGTGGCGCGCCATCCGCAGCGGCCGCACTGCCTCGACTACATCGCCGGCTTGATCGAAAGTTTCACGCCGCTCGCCGGCGACCGCAAATTCGGCGAGGACGCCGCCATCATCGGCGGTTTCGGCCGCTTCCGCGGCGAGAGCGTCTGCATCATCGGCCACGAGAAAGGCTCCGACACCGAGGGCCGGATCAAGCACAATTTCGGCATGGCGAAGCCCGAAGGCTACCGCAAAGCGGTGCGGCTGATGGACATGGCCGACCGCTTCGACATCCCGGTGATCGCGCTGGTCGACACCGCCGGCGCCTATCCTGGCATCGGCGCGGAAGAGCGCGGCCAGGCCGAGGCGATCGCGCGCTCGACCGACGCCTGCCTTTCGCTCTCGGTGCCCAATGTCGCGGTGATCCTGGGTGAAGGCGGCTCGGGCGGCGCCATTGCGATTGCCACCGCCAACCGCGTGCTGATGCTGGAGCACGCCATCTATTCGGTGATCTCGCCAGAAGGCGCCGCCTCGATCCTGTGGCGGGATACCGCAAAGGCGCAGGAAGCGGCGACCAACATGAAGATCACCGCCCAGGACATGGTGCGTTTCGGAGTAATCGACACCGTGGTGCTGGAGCCGACCGGCGGTGCGCACCGCGATCCGCCGGCCGCCATCGCGGCCACCGGCGAAGCGATCGCCAATGCGCTGTCAGAACTGCGGCCGCTCGACCACGAGACGGTGCGCCGGCGGCGGCGCGAGAAGTTCCTCGCCATGGGCCGTACCGCCATCTAGGCCATCGCATAGGGGAGCCCGGTGTTGCGTTTGGGCTATTCCAGAGTTTCGAATCCGCATGGATTTGAGGCTTTTACCCTCGGTTCACCATAGGCTTACAGCTAGTCACAGGCCTCAGGGTATGCCTTGCGGATGCCACATCTTATGGATAACGATTAGTCTATGAGGGCCCGCCGCTTCGGGGAGTACAGCGTTTGAACCGACCCTTCGTACGCGCCCTGCTTGTCTCGGCGGCTGTAGCCGCTGCGCTTACGCTTGCCGGGTGCAATCCCGAAGACGTGACGCCGACCGGCCGCTCGCTTGCTCCCTTGTCCGACAAGATGGTGAGCGAGATCGCAGCCAAACAGATGGACAAGGGCTCGCCGATCCTCGCCCGCCTCTTCAAGGAAGAGTCGGAGCTGGAGATCTGGAAGCAAAACCAGGACGGCCAATACGCGCTGTTGAAGACTTATCCGATCTGCCGTTGGTCGGGCGATCTGGGCCCGAAGAAGAAGGAAGGCGACCGCCAGGCGCCCGAGGGCTTCTATACGATCACGCGCGGGCAGATGAATCCGAATTCCAATTACTACCTCGCTTTCAACACTGGCTTTCCGAACAGCTTCGACCGCGCGCACGGCTATACCGGCTCGGAGTTGATGGTGCATGGCGACTGCTCGTCGCGCGGCTGCTACGCCATGACCGACGAGCAGATCCAGGAAATCTACGCGCTGGCGCGCGAGTCGTTCTACGGCGGGCAAAAGGAATTCCAGTTCCAGGCCTTCCCGTTCCACATGACCGCGCTGAATATGGCCAAGCACCGTAACAATCCGAACTTCGCGTTCTGGAAAGAGATCAAGGAAGGCTACGACGATTTCGAAGCCACCCACCAGGAACCGAAGGTCGCGGTCTGCGACAAGCGCTACGTGTTCGACGCGGTGGCGCCTGAGAATTCCACCAAGCCGCTGCACTTCGATCCGCGCGGCAAATGCCCGGCCTACCGGCTCGACCCGGCAGTCGCCGACGCGGTGCTCGATCACCGGCGGCAAGAGCAGTATCAGATGGCCAAGTACATTGCGGAGGGCGTTTCGCTCGCGCCGCCGCATGTCGGCGACGGCGGCATGAACCCGGTGTTCGCGTCCAAGCTCGGCACCCAGGAAGCGTATGACGACAAAGGTCACCTCATCCACGTAGCGACGGCGCCCGGCGCATTGCCGCGCACGGTTTTTCAAGCCGCGCCCGCGAGCACGGTCGTGATGCCGGCGTCGGCGGCACCACCGGAGCCGCAGCCTGCGGCCGCGCAACCGGTGATGCTGGCGAGCGTGCCGATGCCGCAGCCGGCGCCGCTGCCGAAGGAAGGCGAAGCCCCGCCCGAGCAGCCGAGATCGATTGCGAGCCTCATCGGCAACATGTTCGGCGGCTCGCCGGCGGAAGCCAGGCCCGAAGCGCCGGCGCAGCCTCAGGCGGTCGCCTCGCGCAGCAGCAATACCCATCTGGCGGCAAAGCAGAGGCATGACGCCGTGATGCGCACCGCTTCGGTGCCGCCCGCGCCGCATGCCAAGCCGCATGTCGCGGTGCCGGCCAAGCTGATGGCGGTGGCGAAGAACGCGCCGGCGCCAAAGCCGCAGCGCCCCGCGTCGTCAGAAATACGCACGGCCTATTCGGCGACGCCGCAAGCGAACAACAGCGGCCTGCTGTCGGGCGCGCAGCCGGTGGTTCCAGCCGGCTCGTTCGACAGCCGCTGGACCGCGCTGCGCTAAGCCGCGCGCTCGGCACGCCCGGGACGACGCATGGACTGCTTCGTCTACGTTCTCGGAGCGCGCAGCAAAAACCGCCACCTGACCTATGTTGGCTGGACCAACGACGTCGCGCGCCGCATCGCCAAGCATAATTCCGGCAAGGGCGCGCGCAGCACGCGCGGACGCACCTGGGTGCTCTTGCATTCGGAGTGGTTTGCGACGCGGCGCGAAGCCATGAGCCGCGAGTGGCACTTGAAGCGCGATCGAAAGTTCCGGAAAAGTCTGGCGCAGAAGCTGAAAGGCGAACGCGCCGGATGAGCATTTTCAAAGAGCCGAAGGTCGACTGCCACGCGCACGTCTTCGACCCGGTCGCGTTCCCCTACGGCGATGACATCGACTACAAGCCGTCCGGACAGGAGATCGGCACGCCGCCGCAACTTGACGCGGTGATGAAGACTTATGGCGTCACGCACGCGTTGCTGGTGCAGCCGAATTCCGGCTACGGCAGCGACAACTCCTGCCTGCTCGATACGATCGCGCGCGGCAACGGGCGCTTCAAAGGGATCGCCATCATCGACTTCGACGCCGACCTTGCGGCTTTGCGCGACCTGCAGGCGCAAGGGATCGTCGGCGCGGCCTTCAATCCGACCTTCCACGGCATCGACTATTACAAAAAATCGGCCGCGCTGATCGAAAGGCTCGCCAAACTCGACATGTTCCTGCAGCTTCAGTGCGAGCACGACCAGCTGTTGATGTTCGTGCCCTGGATCGAAGCTACGCCGGTGCGCGTGCTGATCGACCATTGCGGACGGCCGACGCCACAGGAGGGTCTGCAGCAAGCGGGCTTTCAGGCGTTGTTGCGGCTCGCAGCAACCGGCCGAGTCAGTGTCAAGCTGTCCGGCTACTCGAAATTCTCCAACCAGCCCTATCCGTTCGAGGACACATGGCCGTTCGTCCGTGCCATCGTCGAGGCATTCACGCTCGACCGCTGTATGTGGGCGTCGGACTGGCCGTTCCTGCGCGCGCCGCGGCGGCAGGATTTCGGCCCGCTGGTCGAACTCGCTGAATTGCTGTTCCCCGACGCGGCCGCGCGCCGCAAACTGTTCCGCGACACGGCGCGCGGCCTGTTCGGGTTTGGCGAGTCCTAATGACCTGCGGACTGCGCCACCGCGATGTGGTTGTCGCGGACCACCTCGCCCCAGCGCTTGATCTCGCTCTTGAGCAAGGCAGCCGCGGCCTCGGGCGTTTCTTTGTCGGCCGGGTATTCGTCCATGCCGCCGTCCGCATAAGTCTTGCGTACCTTGGGATCGGCGAGCGCGACGCGCAGCGCGGCGTTGAGCTTGTCGATGATCGGCCGCGGCGTGCCGGCCGGAGCCAGGAGCATGTGCCAGAAATCGATATCGAGGCTCTTGTAGCCGAGCTCGGCCATCGTCTTGAGTTGAGGCAGGCCGGCGAATCGCTTGGTGCCGATGACGGCATAGGCTTTGAGCTTGCCGGATTTGATCAGCGGCTGGGCGACGACGGCCGAGATCGGACCCAAGTCTACTTGCCCGGCCAATAGATCGACGAGCGCCGGACCCGCGCCGCGATAAGGCACCTGGGTGACCTTCACACCGAGCTGTTGGAAGACCAGCACCTCACCCAAATGACCGAACGAGCCGACACCGGGATGGCCGATTTTGGCACTCCGGCCGGGCTGTTTCATCCAACTCAAGAGCTCCTTGAAATTGTTTGCCGGCAGGGTCGGACGCCCCGCGATCGTATTGATCGTCGTGTTGACGAGCCCGATCGGGGCGAAATCCTTCTCCGCGTCGAACGTGTGATTCGGATAAAGCGCCATGCCGGCCGCCAGCGCGTCCTGATGCAGCAGGATAGTGTAGCCGTCGGGATCGGCATGGGCAGCCCTATCGGCGGCGATCATGCCGCCGGCTCCGCCGATATTTTGGATCACAATCGTCTGACCCAGCGCTTTCTGCATGGCGTCTTGGATGATGCGCGCTGTCGCGTCATCGGCGCCGCCGGGCGGGAACGCCACGATCATGGTGACAGGATGATCTGGATAGGTTCCGGCCGAGGCAGCGACGGCCATCAAAGTGCAGGCAGCAAGAAACGCCGCCGCGAACGCGCGGGCAATAGTCATTGTGTCCTCCCCTGTGGCGCCAATTGTTGTTGTTCTGTGGCGCCTTTTGTCGCCCTTGCTCGGATGGTAGCAACATTTGCGGCCGCCAGTAAACTAGACTCATAAGCAGGCTGCGCTTCACTGCTGTTTGATGCCCGCGAACTTGATCACCTTGGCCCACTTGTCGGTTTCCGCGGCGATGAGCCTGCCGAAGTCGGCCGGCGAGCCCGGCACCGGCGTGACGCCCAAATCGGCAAAGCGCGCATTCATCGTGGGGTCGGCGAGCGCCGCGTCGATCTCTTTGTTGAGCCTGGCGACGATCGCCACCGGCGTGCCCTTGGGCGCGCCGATGCCGCCGACGGCGCTCGCCTCGTAGCCCGGCACGAATTCACCGATCGCCGGGACGCCGGGCAGCGCCGCCGAGCGCGTCGCCGTCGTCACCGCCAGCGGCCACAGCTTGCCGGCCCGAATGTGTCCGATCGACGAGGCCATCAGATCGAACATCACTTGCACGTGGCCGGCGAGCAGGTCGGTGAGAGCGGGCGCGGAGCCGCGATAGGGCACGTGCACCATCTCGATGCCGGTCATCATCTTGAACAGCTCGCCGGCCATATGCGTCGAGTTGCCGATGCCACCCGAGGCCATATTGAGCTTGCCCGGATGCGTCTTGGCGTAGGCGATGAACTCGGCGACGGTTTTCACCGGTAGCGACGGCGTCACCTCCATGACCAAAGGCGTGCGCGTGTTGCTGGCCACCGGCTCGATGTCGCGGATGAAATTATAGGGAAGCTTCTTGTAGAGCGTCGCGTTGATGTAATTGCTGGTCGCGATCCAAAGCAGCGTATAGCCGTCCGGCGGCGCGCGCACAACGAATTCGGTCGCGACGCTGCTGCTCGCGCCCGGCTTGTTGTCGATGACGAAGGTCTGGCCGAGGCGCTCCGACAGCCATTGACCCAGCAAGCGCGCGCTGATGTCGGCCGATTGGCCCGGGGGAAAGCCAACGACGATGTGCACCGGCCGTGACGGATAGGTGTCGGCGCGCGCGACGCGCGAGACGGCCGGCAACGCGGCAGCGCCCGCCGCCAGATGCAGAAAACGCCGACGGGGAAGCATCATGCGGTCCTCCCATAAAACAATTTTAATTCAGCATCCCTCTTCCAAGGCCTTGATCTGCAGCGCGAGATAACGCGAGAAAATCCGGCATTGCGCGAGTGAGCCGGCCGTAAACCACAGACCCGGCTGCGCCGTGCGGCGCCACATGTTGCGCAGTTCGCCGCCCTCGTCGAAGCCCCAGACCGGTCCGATTTTGTCGGCGATAGCATCGCCCAGACAAAGCCGCACCGCCTCCTGCTGGTTCTTGTAGCCGGTCGCCAACACGAGAAGCTCGGCCGGCACCACGCCGCCGTCGCACAGACGCGCGCCTTCGGCGACGAAGCGATCGATGTCGGAAAACTGCTGCAGCTTGACAGCGCCGGAGATGATCAGATCGGAGCAGCCGACGTTGAAATAGTAGCCGCCGCCGCGGCGCAGATACATCATCTGGAAGCCGGTCTCGTCCTCGCCCGCCCACAGGCGGAAGCCGCGCTTTTCGAGCGCGCCAAGCAGCACCTTGTCGACTTCGCGGCCGCGCGCGGTGGAGACCTGATAGGAGCGCTGCAGCACCGGATAGGGAAACGACGTCGCCAGCAAATCGCAATCGTCGAACGGAATCCCTTCCGAATAAATCGCGTAGACGCTCTGCGCCTCCTTCAGGCTGACCACGTAGGTCTTGCTGCGTTGGATCATGGTGACGTTGGCGCCGTGCGCCTGCAGTTCCTGCGCGACGTCGTGGCCGCTGGTGCCGGTGCCGAGCACCAGCGCCTTGCGGCCACGCCATTGCTCGGCGTCTTTGAAGTCGCCCGAATGCAGCTTGGCGCCGGCGAAGTCGGCGAGCCCGGGCAGATCCGGTGTGAAGGGAATGCTGCTGACGCCGGTGGCGAAGATCAAATGACGCGGACGCATGACGCGCTCGGTTCCATCCGCGCGGCGCAGCGCCACGGTCCATTGCTTGCGCGGCTCGTCGTAGCTGCCGCTGACAAGCTCGGTACTGGTCCAATAATTTAGTTCAAGGGCATCGACGTAAGCCTCGAACCAGTTCGCCAGCATGTCCTTCGGGATATAGACCGGCCAGGTCGGCGGGAACGGCATATAGGGCAGATGATTGACGTAGACCTCGTTGTGCAGCGTCAGCGAGTGATAGCGCTTGCGCCAGTTGTCGCCCACGCGCGCGTGGCGGTCGACGATCAGCGTGTCGACGCCGAGCTGCTGCAGCCGCGCGGCAATGCATAGCCCCGCCTGGCCGCCGCCGACGACCAGTACCGCGGGGTCGCGATCGGCGAAGGCGCGCTGGCGGGCGAGGCGATCGGACCAGTTCTCGGCGCCGAAGTCGCGTGTCGAATCCGGTTCGGAGCGGCGCTTGAATTCTTCTTCGTGGCCGCGTATTTCGTGCAAATTGGTGTTGAGCGTCCAGGCGTAGAGCCGGCCCGTCCGGTCGGGCTTCAAGCGCAGCGCGCCGTTGCAGCGGCCGATCGCCGTCTCGAAGTCGAACAGAGCCTCGATGCAGTCGGTGCCGGCGCGATTGACCCAACGCGGCGGCGTGCGCTTCGGCGGAATATGGAAATTCGCCGGCTTAGTGCGCGCCAGCGTCTCGCGTAGCATCGTCTCGATCGCCGGCCGGCCCGCCGCCGTACCGATGGTCCAGGTGAAGGCGAGCAAATCGCGCCACAGCCCATCGGCGAGGAACAGGCCGGCGACGGCGTCGCCCGCCTGTAACGCCGTTTCGAAGGCGGTGAGCCAGTCTTCGGCCTCGGCTTGCACCGTCAGGCGTGGGCGATCCTCGACAATGGCCATCGCGAAACCCGGCAGCGAGCGGAAATAGTCCCCCCACTCAAGTTTATCCTATTGTGCTACCGCCCGATTGGACAGGGGCGGCATCGAGGGACTATTTTGCCGCCGCGCCGATCACACCCATTGCGAGGAGCGAGCCATCAATTACGCAGCCCCCGTCGCCATCAGCCACTTGCCGCGCGAGAACTTCGGCACCTGGGAATTTCCGGTGCTGCATGTGCGCGGCGGCACCTCGACCGGATTGATCATCTGGGATCGCATCGCGCCCAAGCAGCTCGAACTGCGCGAGGAGCTGCTGCGCCACCTGATGGGCCTGCCGCTGCAGGGCTCGACCTCCGACACCAAGCAGATCACCGGTCTCGGGCGCGGCTATCCGACCAGCAACAAGGTGTTCTTTGCCGAGTTGACGTTGAACGCCGCAGGTCAGCCGCAGATCGTCAGCACGCTGGCGCAACTGGCCGGCGGCAAGTCGCAGATCGACTGGAGCGTGAACTGCGGCAACATGTCGGCGGCGCTGCCTTTTTGGGCGATCGACCAGCATTTCCTGCCGCGCCAGTTGAACGGCAAGGGCGAGGTCGAAATCTTCAACACCAACACCAAGACCACGATGATCGGCCGTGTCACGCTTGTCGGCGACAGATTTGCCTTTGCGCAAATTCCCGGCGTCGACGGCGAATTTCCCGGTGTCGATCTGTTCATGACCGATCCGGTCGGCGCCAAGACCGGCAAAGCGCTGCCAACCGGATCGGCGGTGGACACGTTCGGCAAATACACCGTATCCTGCGTCGACGTCGCGGTGCCGATGGTGATCGCGCGGGCGTCGGAATTCGGCAAGACCGGCACCGAACCGGTCAAGGATTTGCGCAACGACGACGTCTTCTTTTCGGCGCTGAAGAAACTTTGGATCGAGGCCGGCCTGAAGATGGGGCTGAAAGGCAAAGGCGGCAAGCCAATGACCACCGAGGAACTCGGCAACAGCGAGACGATCCCGAAAGTCTGCATCGTCGGCCCGCCAGTGGATGGCGGCAATATTTCCACCCGTTATTTCACGCCGCAGAACGGGCACGACACTATGGCCGTCACCGGCGGATGCTGTCTCGCCGCGGCGTGCCTGATGCCGGGCACAGTCGCGCATGAACTGGCGCGGGGCTTGCCGGGATTGAGCGGCACGACCTCGGAAGTGCAAGTCGATATCGAAAATCCGGCCGGCATTCTGTCGGCCACCATCGAAGGTCAACAGACCAATTCGGAAACCAAGATCTCCCGCGCCGCCTACAAACGCTCGGCGCAAATCCTGCTGCGCGGCTACGTCCCGGTCTATCGCGCCTCACCCGCGCTGAAGCAGGCGCTCGGCGACATCGCATCCGGCAGCGGCGCCTTGGCGCTGAAGGCGTGACGCGGCGGCTACAGACCTGAAAAAACGCCGGCGCAAAGCCGGCGTTTTTGTGTCTGTGATGCCCCGCGCCGCTCGCGCGCCGATCTCGAATCCGTGAACGGCGCGGCCAATTTCGTGACTGCAACGTTGATTGATCGTGATGCGGCAAAGTCCGACAAGCCCGCCAGCAAGAACAACCTCTTGCGCACACAACCAACGGAGAAGACCCATGAAGACCCTCACCAAACTTACCATTGCCGCCTTGCTCGCCGTTTCGGCCGCCGCGCCCGCGCTCGCCGTCGAGCCGGAAGCGCAGATCCTCACCGAGCGCAGCATGACGGCCGTCGGCCAGAATCAGGCCTATGGCGCCTACGCGCAGGCGATCGCCGCGCGGGTTGTCACCATCGCGCCGGAAGCGCAACTGCTCGCCGAGCGCAACAGCTCTATGTCGATCGTTCATACGTGGGCGGGCACCCGCCGCCAGTAATCAAGCAGCGCGTCGCGCGCTTGTTTGGCTCAAATGGCAAAGAGGCCGCCTCGACCAAGCGGCCTCTTTTCTACTGAAGCGCACGTGCGCCGGAACTCAGCGCCGCACGCTCAGGCGAACTTGCCGTGGCAGTGCTTGAATTTCTTGCCGGAGCCGCAGGGGCATGGCTCGTTGCGGCCGACCTTGCCCCAGCTCGCGGGGTCTTTCGGATTGCGTTCGGCTTGTGCGCCATTGCCGTTGCCGACCAGCATCGGCGCCAGCGCCGGCGCCAGTTCGTCGTCGCCGGTCAAGGGATCAACCTTGTGCGCTTCCATGTAAGGAAGCTGCTGCGCCGGCGGCTCTTCCGGCGGCTGCTGCACGATCTCCACGCGCATCAACTGCCCGGTGACCGCCTCGCGCATGCGCGACATCATCGCCTCGAACAGGCTAAACGCCTCCGCCTTGTATTCGTTGAGCGGATCGCGCTGGCCGTAGCCGCGCAGACCGATCACCTGGCGCAGGTGTTCGAGCATGACCAGATGCTCGCGCCAGAGATGGTCGAGCGTCTGCAGCAGGATCGATTTCTCGACGTAGCGCATGACGTCGGGGCCCCATTTGGCCACCTTGCCCGCCATGTGCTCGTCGGCACGCCGCTCGATGCGCTCCTTCATTTCCTCGTCGGCGATGCCCTCTTCCTTGGCCCACTCCTTCACCGGCAGATCGAGCGTGAGCACCTCGCGCAGCGCGGTATCGAGACCGTTGATGTCCCACTGTTCGGCATAGGCATTGGGCGGAATATGCTTGGCGATCAGGTCCTCGACCACCGAATGGCGCATGCCGGCGACGGTCTCGTCGACCGCTTCGTCGCGCATCAGGTCGAGCCGCTCCTCGAAGATCACCGTGCGCTGGTCGTTCATCACGTTGTCGAACTTGAGCAGATTCTTGCGGATGTCGAAGTTGCGCGCCTCGACCTTCTGCTGCGCCTTCTCCAGCGCCTTGTTGATCCAGGGATGGACGATCGCCTCATTCTCCTTGAGGCCGAGCTTCTGCAGCATGCCGTCGAGCTTGTCGGAGCCGAAGATGCGCATCAGGTCGTCTTCAAGCGACAGGAAGAACTTGGAGTGGCCGGGATCGCCCTGGCGGCCGGAGCGGCCGCGCAACTGGTTGTCGATGCGCCGGCTCTCGTGCCGCTCGGTGCCGAGCACGAACAGGCCGCCGGCGGCGAGCGCTTTCTGCTTGAGGCGCGCGACCTGCTCGCGGATCGCCGCGGCGCGCGGATCCTTGTCACGCGCGGCCCAATCGGTGATGTCGGCGATCTCCTGGCGGATGCGCATGTCGGCATTGCCGCCGAGTTGAATGTCCGTGCCGCGGCCGGCCATGTTGGTGGCGATGGTGATGGCGCCTGGCACGCCGGCCTGCGCGACGATGAAGGCTTCCTGCTCATGGTAGCGCGCGTTGAGAATGGCGAAGACCTTGGTCTTGGTGGCGCCGTCGTCGCCGGAATAGAGCGCGGCGAAGGCGTTTGGATCGGTGAAGTCGTGCGCCTCCCAGCCGGCCTCGCGCAGCATGTCGGCGAGCTGCTCGGATTTCTCGATCGACGTGGTGCCGACCAGCACCGGCTGACCACGCAGCTTGCAGTCCTCGATCAGTGAAATGATGGACCGGTATTTTTCTTTTGCCGTGCGATAGACCTCGTCGTCGTCGTCGATGCGCACCAGCGGCATGTTGGTGGGCACTTCCAAAACGTCGAGATTGTAGATGTCGAGGAATTCGTCGGCCTCGGTGAGCGCTGTGCCGGTCATGCCGGCGAGCTTCTCGTACATACGGAAATAGTTTTGGAAGGTGATCGAGGCGAGCGTCTGGTTCTCCGGCTGGATCGGCTGATGTTCCTTAGCTTCGAGCGCCTGATGCAGCCCTTCCGAATAGCGGCGGCCCGGCATCATGCGGCCGGTGAACTCGTCGATGATGACGACTTCGCCGTTGCGCACGATGTAGTCCTTGTCGCGCTGGAACAGCTTGTGCGCGCGCAGCGCCTGGTTGACGTGGTGAACGACGGAGACGTTCTCGACGTCGTAGAGCGATTCGCCCTTGAGCTGGCCGGCAGCTTCTAGGCGCCGCTCGAGCTTCTCCATGCCGGCTTCGGTCAACGTCACCGTGCGCTGCTTCTCGTCGACCTCGTAGTCGGTCTTGTCGAGCGCCGGGATATAGCTGTCGATGGTGTTGTAGAATTCGGAGCGGTCGTCGAGCGGGCCGGAAATGATCAGCGGCGTGCGCGCCTCGTCGATCAGGATGGAGTCCACTTCGTCGACGATGGCGTAGATGTGCCCGCGCTGGACCATGTCCTCCATGCGGTACTTCATGTTGTCGCGCAGGTAGTCGAAGCCGAGCTCGTTATTGGTGGCGTATGTGACGTCGCAGTCGTAGTTCTTCTTGCGCTGTTCGTCGTCCAGCCCGTGCACGATCACGCCGACGGTGAGCCCGAGGAATTTGTAGATCTGCCCCATCCACTCGGCGTCGCGGCTGGCGAGGTAGTCGTTGACGGTGACCACGTGCACGCCGCGCCCTGACACGGCGTTGAGATAGACCGCAAGCGTCGCCACCAGCGTCTTGCCTTCGCCGGTCTTCATCTCAGCGATCTTGCCTTCGTGCAGGATCATGCCGCCGATCAACTGCACGTCGAAATGGCGCTGGCCGATGGCGCGCTTGGCCGCCTCGCGCACGGTGGCGAAGGCCGGTACCAGGATGTCGTCGAGCGAGGCGCCCTCGGCGACCTGTTTCTTGAATTCGGCGGTGCGCGTCTTGAGCGCCTCGTCGGACAGCGCCGCCAGTTCCGGCTCCAGCGCATTGATCGCGGCCACCCGCGGCTGATAGCTGCGAATCCGCCGCTCATTGGCGGAGCCGAACAGCTTGCGGGCAACGGCGCCGATCATACGGGAGCTCCTAACAGATACCGGGTGCTACTGGCACAAGCCCTAGCACGCCGCCACGACCGGATTTTGCTTCCGGCGCTCCGGAATTGCGGCACTTTTCGGGCAAATTCGACGCCAATGCGCCAGCAAAGCTTTACCAGCCGAGGTTAGCGGAGAAATAGGAGGGGGTCGGATTATTGTCAATTGGCGCTTGCGGCGGGCCTCTGCGACGAACTCACGCGGTCGTTAGGGCCTTTATGGGCCCCGGCCATTGCAAAGCCACGGTTGTTGGGTGACAAGTCCGCCGCCGTCCGCTCCCGTTGCGGACCATCCCTTCCCGAGGACAGCGCCAAGAACAGCACCAAGAACAACACCAAGGATAGCACCATGACGATTTCCCATTACGCCCGCCCGGCCGGTTTCCTTGCCGCCACCCTGGCGCTGCTGCTTACGGCCACCGGCCCACTCGCAGCCCAGGACAAGGACCCGCTCGTCGCCAAGGTCAACGGCACCGAGATCCACCAGAGCGACCTCGCCGTCGCCGAGGAAGAGGCCGGCCAGCTTCCGCCGATGTCGCCGGATGCCAAGAAGGACTATCTGGTCCAGTTCGTCGCCGACATGATCCTGGTATCGAAAGCCGCCGAGGCCAAGAAGATGGCCGACACCGATTCATTCAAGCACCGAATTGCCTTCGCGCGCGAAAAGCTGCTGATGGAAGAGATGCTGCAATCGGTCGGCAAGGCGGCGCTCACCGACGAGGCCATGCACAAGGTCTATGACGAAGCCGTCAAGCAGATGGGCGAGGTGCAGGAGGTGCATGCGCGCCACATCCTGATCCGTGCCACGCCGGGCGACGAAAAGGCGAGCAAGGCCGCCGAGGATAAGATCAAGGCGGTCATCGTGCGCCTGAAGAAAGGCGAGGATTTCGAGAAGGTCGCCAAGGAGGTCACCGAGGATCCGTCCGGCAAGGCCAATGGCGGCGATCTCGGCTATTTCAGCAAGGAACAGATGGTGCCGGAGTTTTCCGACGTCGCCTTCAAGCTGGAAAAGGGCCAGATCTCCGAGCCGGTGAAGACCCAGTTCGGCTGGCACGTGATCAAGGTCGATGACAAGCGCATCAAGCCGATGCCGAAGTTCGAAGAGGTCAAGCCGCAGATCGAGCAATTTGTGACGCGCAAGGCGCAGGCGGAATTGGTGACCTCGCTGCGCGCCAGCGCCAAGATCGAGAAGATGTACAAGGTCGAGGAGCCGAAGGCGCCCGCAGCGCCTGCCGCGCCGGAGAAGAAGTAGTCTCGATCGCACTTATCAATAATTATCGTCATGGCCGGGCTTGTCCCGGCCATTGGCGTCTTTATTGTCCCCGCAACATTTGCTCGGCCCGGGCCGCTCATTCTTCGAGGGCCGCGTTGCGCGCGGGCGCCTCAGGATGACGGTGAAAGGCTTGCGGCCATGTCGACCTCCATTTCCCCCCTCGCCCCCAAACACGTACCGGATATGCCGACGATCGCCGGCGTACGGCTCGCCACCGCCGAGGCCGGCATCCGCTATGCCGGGCGCACCGACGTGCTGCTGGCGCTGTTCGAGGCGGGCACCACCACGGCTGGCGTGTTCACCAAATCGAAATGCCCGTCGGCGCCGGTCGAATGGTGCCGCGCGCACCTGAAGGCAGGCAAATCTGCTAAGAACTTGGCGCGCGCGCTGGTGGTCAATTCCGGCAACGCCAACGCGTTCACCGGCAAGACCGGACGCGCTGCCACCAAGCTCACCGCCGACATCGCCGCCAAGGCAGCCGGCTGCAAGCCGGCGGAAATCTTCCTCGCCTCCACCGGCGTGATCGGCGAGCCGCTCGATGCGTCGAAATTTGCTCCCGTCATGGCGGGCCTTACTGCGCGCGCCAAGGCCGGCGATTTCCTCGCCGCGGCGCGCGCGATCATGACCACCGACACCTTTCCCAAGGTGGCGACCGCGACCGCGCGCATCGGTAAGGCGACGGTCGCCATCAACGGCATCGCCAAGGGCGCCGGCATGATCGCGCCCGACATGGCGACCATGCTCTCCTTCATCTTCACCGACGCGGCGATTGCACCGGCGGCGCTGCAGGCGCTGCTCAAGGACGGCGTCGTCGACACCTTCAACGCCGTCACCATCGACGGCGACACCTCGACCTCCGACACTTTGATGATCTTTGCCACCGGCAAAGCCGGCAGCCCGCGCATCGCCCGCGCCGCCGACCCCAAGGTCAAGCATTTCAAACGCGCGCTGCACGCGGTGCTCGCCAATCTGTCCGAGCAGGTCGCGCGCGACGGCGAAGGCGCCCGCAAGCTGGTGGAGATCGTTGTGGAGGGCGCGGTGTCGAAGGCCTCCGCGCGCCGCATCGCCATGTCGATCGCCAATTCGCCGCTGGTCAAAACCGCCATCGCCGGCGAGGACGCCAATTGGGGCCGCGTCGTCATGGCGGTCGGCAAGGCCGGCGAGCCGGCCGATCGCGATAAATTGTCGATCTGGTTCGGCGGCATCAGGGTGGCGCACAAGGGCGCGCGCGACCCCGGCTATGACGAGGCCGCCGTCAGTGCCGAGATGAAGAAGCCGGAGATCTATCTGAAAGTCGCGCTCGGCCTAGGGCGGGCAAGCGACCGCGTGCTCACCTGCGACCTCACCAAGGAATACATTTCAATCAATGGGGACTATCGGTCTTAACCTCTCATTTACCGGGCGGCTACGATCGCCCGGCGGTCCGGCATGGTGGAATAACACCTTAACCAAGTTTCCCTAGCATTGAGGTCGAAGCGTTGTGAGCGCCAAAATCGTCCTTGTCGCCGCCTGCGCACTCGTCGATGCCGACGGCCGCGTGCTCCTCGCACAACGGCCGGAAGGCAAGCCGATGGCGGGATTGTGGGAGTTTCCCGGCGGCAAGGTCGAGGACGGCGAAACGCCGGAACAAAGCTTGATCCGGGAGTTGCAGGAGGAACTGGGCGTCGTCGTCAAAGAGGACTGTCTCGCGCCGCTCACTTTCGCGAGCCATGCCTATCCCGACTTCCATCTCCTGATGCCGCTCTATGTCTGCCGGCGCTGGGAGGGACAAGTCACCGCAACCGAGGGGCAGAAACTCGTCTGGGTAAAGCCAAACCGGCTGCGGGACTACGAAATGCCTCCGGCGGACGTCCCGCTGATTTCGCATCTGATGGCTCTGTTGTGATTGCCGACCGAACACCGAGTAACAGGAAGCGTCCATGAACAGCCCCCGAGCGATGCGCGGCTTGCGCGAATTTGTCCGCGACGACCGCGGCACCACGGCCATCGAATACGCGGTCATCGCCACCGGGGTCAGCGTCGCCATCATCGGGGCCGTGACGGCGGTCGGCTCGGCGCTCGTGACGAACTACTACGACAAGCTGACCAACTTGTTCTAAGCCGCCCAAAATAACGCCGAGCCCGCGACGGCTCGCTCGTCTTTTCTCGCTGCTGAATCCTGTTTTCCGCGCGCGCAGGGCGTGCCGCGCAGTTCGCGATGGTCTAAAATCGCGTAGCGGCCCGTGAGGCCGCCGATCGGGGAAAACGCCATGGGCGATTTTTTCGCGCGGCAGTTCGCGACCTATGCCAGCTATCATCGCGACGAGCGCAATCGCGCGACCCATTTCATCGGCATCCCCGCCATCGTGTTCGCGATCCTGCTGCCGCTCGCGCTCGTGCGGGTCGGCAGCGTTTCGGCCGCCATGGTGGTGGCAGCGCTCGCGCTCATCGGTTGGGTCGTGCTCGATCGCGTCATTGGGCTGGCGATGATTGTCGTGATGCTGCCGATGCTGATCGTGGCGGAATGGATCGCGCGCAATTATGGCAGCACGACCGCCTGGATCGTCTTTGCCATTTTCTTCGTCGGCGGCTGGGCGTTCCAGCTCGTCGGGCACGTCTGGGAGGGCCGCCGGCCGGCGCTGGCCGATAATCTGTTCCAGGCCTTCATCGGTCCGATGTTCATCATGGCCGAACTGCTGATGGCGCTGGGGCTGAAGCAGGACTTGAAGGCGGCGATCGACGGGGCACGTTAAGATTCTTCTTGCGCATGATCTTGTCCGAAAACCGGTTCCCACTTTTCGGGATCATGCGCAGGGCTTCTCGCCGGTCGGAATTTCCTTGGTGCCGAGCGCGTCGGCGAGCCGTTGCCGGGCCGAGCCCGGCTTGAGCGGCTTCTGTTGGCTTTCGTGCGGCACCCAGCCCGACAGCCAGGCGATCTCGAAGGTCGCGCGCACGCGCCCGTCAGGATCGGCGAAGCGCCGCGCATAAACTTCCGCCATTCGTTTCAAGGTTGCGCGGCGGAGCGGCGTGCGGCGGCGCTCGGTGAGCGCGTTGGTCGCGCCCATGCGGCGCAGATCGCGCATCAAGGCGAAGACCGACTCGTAGCGCACGGTCAGCCGATCGGAATCGACGACCGGCAAGGCAAATCCCGCGCGTTGCAGCAGCGCGCCCAGTTCACGCACATCGGCGAACGGCGCCACGCGCGGCGAGACGCCGCCCTCGATCTCGCTCTCGGCCTCAGCGAAGGCTTCGCGCAATTCGGTGAGGCTGTCGCCGCCGACCAGCGCAGCCAGAAACAACCCATCCGGCTTGAGCGCGCGGCGGACTTGGATCAGCGTGCCGGGCAAGTCGTTCACAAACTGCAGCGCCAGCGCGGATACGATCAGATCGAGCGAGCCGTCGGCGAACGGCAAGGCCTCCTCATCGGCGGCGACGCGCAACGCGTCATCGCGCGGTCCGGCCGCCGGCGCGGCCGAAACGACGGTCGCTATCTTGCCGCTGTCGGCAAGCACGCGGCGCATCGCGTCGGTGGGCGTGCCGAGATCGACGGCGCGCTCGAAGGTGCGCAGCACCACGGCGAGCCGCTCGCCCAGTTCGGCGGCGACGCGGTCGATCAGGAAGGTTTCCGGCCCGAGCGCACGGGCGCGCTGCTGGCGCGTGCGCAACAGCCGGCGGTCGAAGATGGTCGGGTTTGACGGCATCTGCTACAGTTGCAGCATGAACGAGCTTGTCTCGGCAAGCCAGGGACGCGGCGCCCACGCGGTTCACACAAATCCGCGACGGAGTGCGCGCGGTGCTGCGCGCCGGGCTCGACATCGTGCTGCCGCCGCTGTACCCGTCCTGCCGCGCGCCGCTCGGCGGCGGGGCCGGACTGTGCGCGGCTCGGTATCCCGTTCATCTACGATCCTGGCCCCGGCCTGCTGTCGATGGAGGCGATCGCCAATCCACCGGCCTATGTCCGGGCGCGCGCCGCGTTGCGCTATGACGATATCGCGCGCGCGCTGGTGCTGTCCTTCAAATACGGTTACCGGCTCGATCTCGCGCCAATGATGGGACAGTGGATGGCGCGCGCCGGCCGCGAACTGTTGGCCGACGCCAATGCGCTTATCCCGGTGTCGCTACATTGGCGAAGGCTGTGGAGGCGGCGCTTCAACCAGTCGGCGACGCTTGCCGGCGCGATTACCGGCCTCGCCGGCGTGCCCGTATTGCATGACGCGCTCAAGCGCGTGCGCGCGACGCCGCAGCAGGTCGGGCTGTCGAAGGGCGAACGTGCCGACAATGTGCAAGGCGCCTTCCGCGTACCACCTGAAAAAAAGTCCGATGTAGCGGGCCGCCGGCTGGTGCTGATCGACGACGTGCTCACCTCGGGCGCCACCGTCGATACCTGCGCCCGCGCTTTGCTGCGCGCTGGGGCCGCCCATGTGGACGTCCTGGTGTTCGCCCGGGTTGTCGCGCCCGTGCGCACCACCATATAACCAGGGCCGGACCGCCGCAGAACGACCATGTTCCTTATTGAAATTTATACCACCCGCTATTGCCCCTATTGCCACGCGGCCAAGGCGCTGCTCAAAAGCAAGGGCGCGGCTTTCACGGAGATCGACGTGAGCGGCAATCGCAAACTGCGCGAAAAGATGGTCGAGCGCGCCAACGGCGGCTATACCGTGCCGCAGATCTTCATCGGCGGCGTGCATGTCGGCGGCTGCGACGACCTGCATGCGCTCGACGACGCCGGCAAGCTCGATTCCCTGCTGGCGGGCGACGGGGTATCGGGATGAGCACGTCCACCTTCAAGGCCGCGATGATCCAGATGCGCGCAGGGCTCGCGCCCGCCACCAATATCGAAGCCGCCGTGCGCATGATCGGCGAGGCGAAATCGGCCGGCGCCGACTACGTGCTGACGCCGGAAATGACCAACATCATGGAGGTCAAGCGCGAGCGGCTGTTCGCCAACATCGTGGCGGAAGATGCCGACACGTCGCTCGCCACCTTGCGCGAGCTCGCGCGCAAGCTCGGCATTTATGTTCACGTCGGTTCGCTGGCGATCAAGATCTCGCCGGACCGAGCGGCCAATCGCTCGTTCCTGATCGATCCGAAAGGCAACCTCGCCGCGCACTATGACAAGATCCACATGTTCGACGTCGACCTCGAAGGCGGCGAAAGCTATCGCGAGTCGCGCACCTACCAGCCGGGCGAACAGGCCGTGCTCTCCGACCTGCCGTGGGGCCGGCTCGGATTGACGATCTGCTACGATCTGCGGTTCCCCGCGCTCTATCGCGCGCTGGCGGAAGCCGGCGCTACCATGCTGACGATCCCCTCCGCATTCACCCAGCAGACCGGCGAAGCGCACTGGCATGTGCTCAACCGCGCCCGCGCCATTGAAAACGGCTGCTTCGTGTTCGCCGCCGCGCAGGGCGGCAAGCACGAGAACGGCCGCGAGACCTTCGGCCATTCACTGATCGTTGACCCCTGGGGGCGCATCCTGGCCGAAGGCGGAATTGAGCCCGGTGTCGTGATGGCCGAGATCGATCTGGCGGAGGTGGCAAAGGCGCGATCGCGTATCCCATCGCTACAACACGGCCGCCGTTTCGAAATCGTCGAGCCTTTGGCGGAGCCGACCCACCTGCACGTGGTCAGGGGCGCCGAATGATCCGCTACGCCCTGGTGTGCGAGAAGGGCCACGCCTTCGAAAGCTGGTTCCAGGATTCCGCGGCTTACGACAAGCAGGCCAAGCGCGGCCTGGTGAATTGCCCGCATTGCGGTTCGGCCAAAGTCGAGAAGGCGATCATGGCCCCGCGGCTTGCCGGCAACCGCAAAGGCACGGCGCCTGTCGAGGCCTCGACGGCCGCGCCTGCGCCTGAGAGGGTGCAAGAGAAAGCACCCGTTGCGATGATCTCGCCACAGGAACAAGAGTTCCGCGGCAAGCTCAAGGAACTGCGCGATCATCTCACCAAGAACGCCGACCACGTCGGCGCGAAATTCCCCGAAGAAGCGCGCAAGATGCATTACGGCGAGACCGAGCACCGCTCGATCTACGGCGAAGCCTCGCTCGAAGACGCCAAGGCGCTAGCCGAGGAAGGCATCGAATTCCATCCGCTGCCGATTTTGCCGGACGAGCGGAATTAATACGCCCACACCAGGAGCGCGACGCCGAACACCACCAGCACCACGCCGGCGAGTTCGCGCCTTGTGGTCGGCTGCTTGAAGATGAAGTGCGTCACGCCTTGCGCGAACAGGACCTCGACAAGCGCCAGCGTGCGCACGCTCGCCGCCGTGGCGATGGCGAAGCCGAGGAACCAGAATTCCGAGGCGAAGGCGCCCATGAAGCCGGCGAACAGCGAGGGCTTCCAAGCCTTGGCGATGGCGCGCAGCACGCCCGGGTCGCGCAGCGCCAGATAGGCCGATAGCAAGACGGCCTGCAGCACCAGTCCGACCGCCAGCGTAAAAGTCGCGGCCATGACGAAATGCGGCAGGTGCAGCGACAGAATCGCGCCGCGATAGCCGATCGCCGAAAGCGCGAACAGCGCTCCTGACAGCAGGCCGATCGCCGTCGACCGCTTGGTGCTGACGCTGCCCGCGCCCGGCTTCAACGAAATCACGATAACGCCGGCGGTGGCGATCAGGATAGCAGCTCCCGATAGAAGCGTGATCTTGTCACCAAGAAAGAGCAGCCCGAACAGCGCGACCTGCACCGGCTCGGTCTTGATATAGGCGTAGGCGACCACAAAGGACCGCTCGCCCATCACCGACAGCATGGTCGCGGTGGCGCCGATCTGCGTCAGCGCGCCGGCGGCCACCCATAACCAGAACACCGGCTGCGGATGCGGCAGGCTGTAGCCGGCAAAAACCATGACACCTGGCAGAAAAATGAAGATCGCGAACGGAAAGCCAAACAGAAACCGCACGTGGGTAGCGCCGACCGTGCCGAGCGTCGCGGTCAGCTCGCGCTGCATGGCATTGCGCGCGGTCTGCGCCGCCGCGGCGATCAGCGTAAAGACGGCCCAGAGCATTGCGAGTCTCTAACAAAGTCATGCCCGGCATTGTGCCGGGCATCCATGTCTTAGCGACTACGGGTTGGATGGCCAAGCCCGGCCGTGATAGAGCCGCTATGCCGTTCCCCGTCGCCCTTAGGTGCGCGCCGAAGGCGCGTCTCGAAGGGCGACGGCCAAGTTCTTCCAAGATTTTGGCCATTCATCCTTCGACGGCTTCGCTTCGCGAAGCCACCTCAGGATGACGGTGAGAAATTTACGCCGCGGCGGCTTTGATTTCTGCCGCCTCGGGGAATTCGGTGAAGGTGCCCTTCTCGTTGTCGATCAGCAAAAACAGATCGAAATAACGGATGGTGGGCGCGCTGCCGGTACGCTTGATGATCGACTGCCGCCAGGCTTCGTCATGCGCTTTTTTCGCATCCTCTAGCGTCGGCCAGATGTAGACGCCGCCGCCGGTCTTGCCGTTAAGCTCGAGCAGGAAATGCTTGCGCAGGAGCTGCTTGTTGGCCTGCCAATGCGGGATGACGTTGCGGGCCTCTTTCGCCACTTGTTCGCGGCTCCAGCCCTTCGGTGAGTTGAATTCGACCAGTTCGAGGATCATTTTACTTCTCCTTCTGGTTACCGCGCTCGGCGACGAGCATGTAATTCACGTCCATGTCCGATGACAATTGCCAGTGGTCGGCGAATAGATTGTAGATTACGCCGCGCTCGCCCGTCACCCGCAAGCCGCCATGCTCCATCGCCCGCTCGAGCTCTTGCGGGGTGATGAACTTGTCCCACTGATGGGTGCCGCGCGGCAGCCAACGCAGCACGTATTCGGCGCCGACGATGGCCAGCGCGAAGCTTTTGAACGTGCGGTTGAGCGTGGCCGCAAACATCAGCCCGCCGGGCTTCACCATCGAGGCGCAGCTCACGACGAAGGCGTTGACGTCGACGACGTGCTCGACCACCTCCATCGCCAGCACGATGTCGAATTTTTCGCCGGCGGCGGCGAGGTCCTCCACAGTGGTGGCGCGGTAATCGACGTCGACACCGCTCTCCTTGGCATGCGCGCTGGCGATCGCGACATTTTCCTTGGACGGATCGGCGCCGACCATCCGCGCGCCAAGCCGCGCCAAGGGCTCCGACAAAATGCCGCCGCCGCAGCCGATGTCGAGCATGCGGATGCCTTTCAGGCAGTCGAGCTTCTTGGGATCGCGCCCAAATCGCTCGGCGGCCTTGTCGCGGATATAGGCGAGCCGCACCGGATTGAACTTGTGCAGCGACGCCATCGGCCCGCGCGTGTCCCACCACGTGGCGGCGTAGCGCGAGAAGCGCTCGACTTCGGCTTGATCGATGGAAGGTGCGCTTTGTTTCATATCAGCGTGCCGTCACGTGGTTGCGCAGCTTGAGTGGCGCGCCGATGTTGCGCAGCGGCTCCCATCCCTCGCCGGTGCCGTGAATCGTGACGTCGCCGTAGTTCAGCAGCCGCCCGAAAATCGACTGGTCGACGTCGACGCTTTCGACCTTGTCCATGTTCATTTCGACCGTGTGCCGCCTGATGAAGCCGCACTTATAGACGATGCGCCGGTTGGTGACGTCGATCTCGGTGGTCCAGCGCCTGAACCAGGCCGAAGCGAACGTCACGCCGGCGGCCAGCCAGAAGGCGGCGGAGGCGATCAGCCAGCTCAGGCCGGTCGGACCGGTTTTTATTTGCGTCAGCATGGCCAAGGCGACGATCGCCAGGAGCATGGCCGGACCATAGACGATCCAATGAATCCTACCGGAGTACACCAGTGTTTCACCCGGCTGTAGAATTCGTTCGATATAGCGCATTGCCAGCACCATAAGATTACCGCGAACGAGGCCCGCAAGGGCTTAGCGCCAAACCTTGGCGCCAAACCTTGGCGCCAAACCTTGGCACTAGGCGCCAATGTTGCAGTCCCGACACCCCGCCGGTATGTATACGCGGCTTTTGGGGCCGACGCTTCCTGCTTGCGCCGGCCGCTTGTTAGCGCCTTTTGGCGCGTCCGGGAACATCATGGCTCGCCTGGTGATGAAATTCGGCGGGACGTCGGTCGCCGATCTCGACCGCATCCGCAACGTGGCACGCCACGTCAAGCGCGAGGTCGCTGCCGGCCATGACGTGGCCGTTGTCGTATCGGCCATGGCGGGTGTGACCAACCAGCTCGTCGCCTGGTGCCGCGACGCCGCCATGCTGCACGACGCGCGCGAATACGACGCCGTGGTGGCGACCGGTGAGGAGGTTACCGCTGGGCTTCTGGCCATTGTGCTGGAAGGCATGGGCGTCAATGCGCGCTCCTGGCAGGGCTGGCAGCTGCCTATCCTGACCGACAACGCGCACGCCTCCGCGCGCATTCTCGACATCAATGGCGCCGAGCTGATCCGCCGCTTCAAGGACATGAGCCAGGTCGCGGTGATCGCCGGCTTCCAGGGCCTGCACAAGGACACCGGCCGCATCACCACGCTCGGCCGCGGCGGCTCCGACACCTCGGCGGTGGCGATCGCCGCCGCCATCGGCGCCGAGCGCTGCGACATCTACACCGACGTCGATGGCGTCTACACCACCGATCCGCGCGTGGTGCCGAAGGCGCACCGCCTCGACAAGATCGCCTACGAGGAGATGATGGAGCTCGCTTCACTCGGCGCCAAGGTCATGCAGGTGCGCTCGGTCGAGCTCGGCATGCTGCACAGTGTGCGCATCTTCGTGCGATCGAGCTTCGACAAGCCGGAAGATATCAATCCGCACGCCCCTCCCTCCGGCACACTCATATGCGACGAGAGTGAAATCATGGAACAGCAAGTCGTCACCGGCATCGCCTTCTCCAAGGACGAGGCGCAGATATCGATCCGCCGCGTGCAGGACAAACCCGGGGTCGCCGCCGCGATCTTCGGCCCGCTCGCCGACGCCAGCATCAACGTCGACATGATCGTGCAGAACGTCTCGGCCGACGGCGCCACCACCGACCTCACCTTCACCGTGCCCTCGGCCGACTACGAGCGTGCGCGGGTTACCCTCGACAAGGCCAAAAGCGCGATCGGCTTTGAGCGGCTGGACGGGGCGACCGACGTCGCCAAGGTCTCGGTGATCGGCATCGGCATGCGCAGTCATGCCGGCGTGGCTGCCAGCGCGTTCAAGGCGCTGTCGCAGCAGAAGATCAATATCCTCGCCATCACCACCTCGGAGATCAAGTTCTCGGTGCTTATCAAAGCCGCGCAGACCGATCTCGCGGTGCGCACGCTGCATAAGCTGTACGGGCTGGACAAGTAACTCGAGTCAAAGACGCTAAACCCAATGCGGCGGCGACCGGCTCACCCCATGCGCCGCATATAGCAACCCCGGAGGAAATTGCGCCCATGCGTGTTGTCGCGCTCGAAGAACATTTCACCGTGCCTGACCTGGTCCGCCGCATCGATCCTGGCGCCATCAGCCGCCGCGGTTTTCGGCCGAGAAAGCCGCCAGTCGGCCGGCCGAACCCGGTCGAGCTCTTGCCCGAGATCGGCGAGAAGCGCCTCAAGTCGATGGACGAGGCCGGCATTACGGTGCAGGTGCTCTCGAACACCGGCGCCGGCCCCGATCTCGTACCCGGCCCCGACGGCCTCGTCATCGCGCGCGAAATGAACAACGTTCTAGCAGCGGCGATCGCCCGCCATCCAGATCGCTTCGCCGGCTTCGCCGTGTTGCCGATGCAAAGCCCGGACGCCTGCGCCGCGGAGTTGGTGCGCGCCGTCAAAGAACTGCACTTCCTGGGCGCGCTCATCAACGGCACGACCGAGGGCCGCTTTCTCGACCACCCGAGCTATGACGGCCTCATCGCGGCGGCCGTCGAGCTCGACGTGCCGATCTACATCCATCCACATCTGGCGCCGGAGGCGGTGCGGCAGGCCTATTATTCCGACCTGGAGCCAGGTGCTGCCCGCGTGCTGGAAGCCGCCGGCTGGGGCTGGCATTCGGAGACGGCGATCCACCTACTCCGCATGGTCCTGGCAGGCGTGCTCGATCGGCATCCGAAGCTCAAGATCATCATCGGTCATATGGGCGAAATGCTGCCGGTCATGCTGGACCGCATCGACTCGGTGTTCGCGCTCGATATCGACCACCTGAAGCGTCCGATCAGCCGCGCGATTCTCGACCAAGTCTGGCTCACGACCAGCGGCATCTTCAGCGAGCCGCCGCTCTTGGCCGCGCAGATGACCTTCGGCATGGACCGCATCATGTTCTCGGTCGACTATCCCTATGCTCCCAACATGAAGGGGCGCGCCTTCCTCAACCGCGTCTCGCTGGCGCCAGCCGATATGGCCAAACTCACACATGGCAATGCCGACGCGCTGCTGAAATTGAAGACCTGAGCGGGATGAATGGGCTTGGCCCATAAGCCGCCATAGCCGGCGGCCCGCCTTCCGCTGCACCGCAGCGCATTTCCGACTGGTAAACCGCGGCCAAGGGTTTGGCTTGCCCCTTGCATAGGCCATTGGCTATAGCCTCAGTCATACGCGGCTGCGCGTACCGGATTCGCGGTCGCTATTCGTACATGATTGGGCCGTAAACCGGCCGCGGCCGGTGCCGCGGCTTTAAGGACCTCAATAATGCGTGGCGCGCTGGGCGGGCCGCGCGTGCTGTTGCGCCGGCTTCGCGAAGTGATGGCGGAGCCGGTCAGCGCGCAGGATCGCCTCGACAAAGTGGTGGTGCTGATCGCCGCCAACATGGTGGCGGAGGTGTGCTCTGTCTACGTCTTGCGCGTAGACGGAACGCTCGAGCTATACGCCACCGAGGGCTTGAAGCGCGAAGCCGTCCACGAAACCGTGCTGAAGGCCGATGAAGGCCTGGTCGGCCTGGTGGCCAGCGAGGCCAATCCGATCAACCTGTCCGATGCGCAGGCGCATCCCGCCTTCTCGTTCCGCCCGGAAACCGGCGAAGAAATCTATCATTCGTTCCTCGGCGTGCCGGTGTTGCGCGCGGGCAATACGCTCGGCGTGCTGGTGGTGCAGAACCGCGCGCGCCGCACCTATACCGAGGAGGAAGAAGAAGCGCTGCAGACCACCGCGATGGTGCTCGCCGAGATGATCGCCTCGGGCGAATTATCGTCGATCGCCCGTCCGGGTGCCGAGCCGGTCGCGCGACACTCGCTGCATATTTCGGGCACCGCGCTGGCGGACGGCATCGCGCTCGGCCATGTGGTGCTGCACGAACCGCGCGTGGTCATCACCAATGTCATTGCCGACGACGTGCCGCGGGAGCTCAAACGGCTGGACGCGGCCATCGCCACCTTCCGCGCCGACCTCGACCGCATGCTCGAGCATGGCGACGTGGCGGACGGCGGCGAGCATCGCGAGGTGCTCGAAGCCTACCGCATGTTCGGCTACGACCAGGGCTGGCTGCACAAAATGCGCGAGGCGGTGATGACGGGTCTCACCGCTGAGGCCGGCGTCGAGCGCGTGCAGTCGGATACCCGCGCGCGAATGCTGCGCGCCTCCGATCCTTATCTGCGCGACCGCTTGCACGATCTCGACGATCTCGCCAACCGGCTGATGCGGGTGCTGATGGGGCAGGATCACGCGCCCACGCGCGAGCAATTGCCGGAGAACGCCATCCTGGTCGCGCGCTCGATGGGTCCGGCGGCGCTGCTCGACTACGACCGCAAGCGGCTGCGCGGTCTGGTGCTGGAGGAAGGCGGGCCGACCTCGCATGTCTCGATCGTGGCCCGCGCGCTCGGCATTCCGACCGTCGGCGAGATCGCCAACGCCACCGGCCTGGTCGAGCCGGGCGACGCCGTCATCGTCGACGGCACCACCGGCGACGTGCATATGCGCCCGCCGTCCGATATCGAAACCGCTTACGCCGAGCGGGTGAAGCTGCGGGCGCGGCGGCAGGCGCAATACCGCGCGCTGCGCGACAAACCTTGCGTCACCAAAGACGGCCACAAGTTTGCGCTGATGATCAATGCCGGTCTCACCATCGACCTGCCGCATCTCGACGAGACCGGCGCCGCCGGCATCGGTCTGTTCCGCACCGAATTGCAGTTCATGGTCGCCGATACGCTGCCGCGCACCAACGAACAGCTCGGGCTTTACCGCACCGTGCTCGATGCCGCGGGAAAAAGGCCGGTGACATTTCGCACCCTCGATATCGGCGGCGACAAGGTGCTGCCCTATATGCGCAATATCGAGGAGGAAAATCCGGCGCTCGGCTGGCGCGCCATCAGGCTCGGTCTCGACCGGCCCGGCTTGCTGCGCAGTCAGGTGCGCGCCTTGCTGCGCGCCGCCGGCGGGCGCGAACTGCGCATCATGTTTCCGATGATCGCCATGGTGGAGGAGTTCGACAAGGCCAAATCGCTGGTCGAGATGGAGTTGACGCATCTGCGCCGTCACGGCCACGCGCTGCCCGAGCGGGTGCACATCGGCACCATGCTGGAAGTGCCCGCGCTCCTGTTCCAGCTCGATGAATTGCTCGCCCGCGTCGATTTTCTGTCGGTCGGCTCTAACGACCTGATGCAGTTCCTCTATGCCGCCGATCGCGGCAATGCGCGGGTGTCGCAGCGCTTCGACCCGCTGTCGGCGCCGGTGCTGCGCGCGCTCAAGGACATCGCCGACAAAGGCCGCAAGCACGGCAAGCCGGTGGCACTGTGCGGCGAGCTTGCCTCGCAGCCGATCGGCGCATTGGCCCTCGCTATTCTCGGTTTCCGCTCGCTGTCGCTGTCGCCGTCGGCGGTAGGCCCCATCAAGGCGCTGCTGCTCGATCTCGATTGCCGCAAGGGCGAGGGCGCCATCCTGCCGTTCCTCGATCAGCCGGTCGGCAGCGTGTCGATCCGCCATAAGCTCGAGGGCTTCGCGGCAGCCGAGGGACTGCAACTTTGATCGCGCTGCCGCAACACCGTCTCGATGCCCTGCTCGCCCGTAACGACCTAGTGGAGCGTGAGCTCGCGACCAATCTTGGCCGCGATGACTACGTCAAGCTGTCGCGCGAATTCGCTGAGCTCGCTCCCGTCATCGAGGCGATCAAGGCCTATCGCGCCGTCACCGCCGAGATCGCCGACCTCGACGCGCTCGCCGCGGACACCGCGACCGATGCCGAGATGCGCAAACTGGCGGCCGCCGAGAAGCCGGCTTTGCAGGCGCGCCGGGACGCGCTCGAACGCCAGCTCCAGCTCGCGCTCATTCCCAAGGACGCCATGGACGACCACGACGCCATCCTGGAAATCCGCGCTGGCACCGGCGGCGACGAGGCCGCGCTGTTCGCCGGCGACCTGTTCCGCATGTACGAACGCTACGCCGCCAAGCAGGGCTGGAAAACCGAAGTGCTGTCGATCAGCGAAGGCACTAAAGGTGGCTTCAAGGAAATAGTCGCCGAGGTGCACGGCCGCGGCGTCTTCGCCAAACTCAAGTTCGAATCGGGCGTGCATCGCGTGCAGCGCGTGCCGGACACCGAAGCCTCCGGCCGCATCCATACCTCGGCCGCGACCGTCGCCGTGTTGCCCGAGGTGGAGGACGTCGACATCGACGTCAACGAAGCCGATCTCAAGATCGATACCATGCGCGCGCAAGGTGCCGGCGGCCAGCACGTCAACAAGACCGAATCCGCCATCCGCATCACCCATCTGCCAAGCGGCATCGTGGTGTTCGTGCAAGAAGAACGCTCGCAGCACAAGAACAAGGCCAAAGCGATGACCATGCTGCGCGCCAAGCTCTACGATCAGCAGCGCAGCAAGCTCGACGCCGAGCGCGCCGCCGAACGCCGCGGGCAGATCGGCTCGGGCGACCGCTCGGAGCGCATCCGCACCTATAATTTTCCGCAAGGTCGCGTCACCGACCACCGCATCAATCTGACGCTGCACAAGCTGCCGCAGGTGATGGAAGGCGAGGCGCTGCACGAAGTCATCGACGCGCTCATCACCGAGCATCAGGCCGAACTGCTGGCGGCCGAAGGCGCGACGTGACGCTCACGGCCGCGCGCACGATGGCGGCGGTGCGGCGGGAATTGGCCGAAAAATTCCGCCAAGCGGGAATCGAGTCGGCCGAAACGGACGCGCGCCTGTTGATGGCGCATGCGCTCGGCATCGATCGCGCCGAGCTGATCGCGAACGGCGAACGCGCGCTCAAGCCAGACGAGATTGAGGCGATCGAGGCGCTGGCCGCGCGCCGGCTCAAGCACGAGCCGGTTGCGCGCATTTTCGGTTGCAAGGAGTTCTGGAGTTTGAATCTGCACGTCAGCCCGGCCGTCCTGGTGCCGCGGCCGGAGACTGAAACCGTGGTCGAAGCCGCGCTCGATATCGTCGTGGGCGATGCCTTGCAGATGGAGAAGCTGCGCATTCTCGACATCGGCACCGGCTCCGGTGCGCTGCTGCTGGCGCTGCTCAGCGAATTGCCCAACACGACGGGCATTGGCACCGACATCAGCACGGCCGCCTTGGACATTGCGCGGGCGAATGCCGAGCGCAACGATTTGGCCGGCCGCTGTACCTTCATCGTCTGCGACATCGCCGCTGGGCTGCAGGGCACCTTCGATCTCATCGTCTCCAACCCGCCTTACGTGGCGCGCGGCGATATCGCATCGCTCGCGCCGGAAGTGCGCGACTACGACCCCGCGCTTGCGCTCGATGGCGGCGCCGATGGGCTTGATGGTTACCGCGCCATTGCCGCGGACGCCCGCAGGTTGCTAGCGCCCGGCGGTAGGCTGATCGTGGAGTTGGGAGCGGGCCAGGAAGCGGCCGTTCGCGCGCTGTTTACCAAAGCCGGTTTGACGGTTGCCGCCGCACGCGACGATTTGGCCGGAATCCCGCGCGCGCTCAGTGCGTCTATCGCCGCATAAATGGGTCTTAATTCGATAAGGCGAAAAGCGCAGACCTCCGTTGCGGGCGAAAATATCGCTTGGAATATGGCGCGGAAACGACTAGCTTCCCCTCAACGGAATCGACCCGTGAGGGTTGCATTGCCTGGAACCCCTGAGCGAAGCGGCTCTGTGTGGCGGCGGTGCAAAACCGATGACGAAACGCCGTCTTAAAGAAGACGGCAGACGAAATCGCCAGAGACGGGTTCGAACGCTTCACCGGTTGGGCGCATCAGATTTTTAAACCTTGACGATGCGCGCAACGAGAGTTTGGCAACGCTGCGAACTATCGCGGCTATGGGGTTGCTGCAGCTATCGCGACAAAGATCGCAAATGTTCGGGCAATCGCGCAAGGATCGGCGCCGGTCGTGGCCGCGCGGCGAGATGCGTGTGGACTTGAGACCAAGTTAGGCGTGCAGGTTCGGTGCAACGGTTGGCGGCGCGTGCCGCGGTGAAGTTGAAAGGTTGCGAATAGGAAAATGATGAGAAACGGTCAGAAGCGCATGCGGGGTCGCAACAATAATCAACACCGCAAAAGCCAGAATCCGCTGACTCGCGTTTATGAGTCGAACGGGCCCGACGTCAAGATCCGCGGCACCGCCTCGCACATCGCGGAAAAATACATCCAGCTCGCGCGCGATTCACAGAGCTCGGGCGATCCGGTGGCGGCCGAGAATTACTATCAGCACGCCGAACATTATTTCCGCCTGATCGCCGCTGCGCAGGAGCAATTCCGTCAGCAGAACCCCTATTACAATCAGCAGCCGCAAACTGGCCAGAGCGGAGCGCAAGGCGCTGCCGACGACAATTTCGACGACGAGGACGACGGCCAACCCTTCATGGGCCAGAACGAGCCGGGTTTCGCGCCGCAGCCGCCAGCCCCGCAACCGCAGCCTTATCTGCCGCGCGACGCGCAGCCGTTCCCGCCGCGCGATCAGCAGCAGCACCGCCCGCAACCTCAGCCGCAGCAGCAGCCTTATGCGCAGCCTTCGGTTCAGGGCGGCAATGTCGCCGTCCCGGACCCGAATGCGTTGCCGGCCTTCATCACCGGCGGCGGCCAGCCGCAACCAAATGCCGCCCCGAACGCCAATCAGAGCTACGGGCAGAACGGTCAGGAACAAGGCGACCGCCCGGATCGTTTCGGGCACCGCCGGCGCCGGCGTCATCGCGGCGGCGGTTACCGCCCGGACCGGCCGGAGAATTTCGGCAACGCCAATCCACAGGGCGCCGCGCCCCAGCCGATGCCAAGCGACGGCGGCGACGACCGTCAGTCGGATTGATCGGTCACCAATTCGACTTTCAGCGCTTTTATTGTTTCTGTCATTCCGGGGCGCGCCGAAGGCGCGAATCCAGAATCCAGATGCATATTCTGGGGGTGTTTCTGGATTCCGGGTTCGCTCGCTTCGCGAGCGCCCCGGAATGACAAGATAGTCACCCGCCTGGCGACGGCGCCAGTGCGGGTTCGAGCGCCGGCACCAGGCGGCGCTTGACGCGGCGCGCGGGGATGGCGCGATAGACCTGCTTGGTCGCTTCCACCATATGCACGCCGGCGAATGGCGCCGATAGCGTCGCGCCGGTGCGCTCCCAGGCGACCGCCGAACGCAGAAACCAGCCGCGCGCGATCGGCGGCACGTAGAGCGCCTCGCTCCATCCGGTCGGCGTGAACCAGGTCTCGCGCAACAGCTGATTGATCTGCGAGCGCGAATAGGGCCGGCCATGACCGAACGGCGTCGTGTCCATGCGCGCCCACAGTCCGCGCCGGTTAGGCACGACAACCAAGAGCCGCCCGCCCGAGGCCAGCACCCGCCACGCCTCGCGCAACAGCGCGGCCGGGTCGTGCGTCATTTCCAGAGCGTGCACCAGCAACACGCGGTCGACCGCACTGTCCGACAAAGGTAGTTCGTTCTCATCGACCAGCGCCGAGAGCGCCGGCCGCATCGTCGGCCATTTCACCACGCCCTGCCCGGCCGGCATGAAAGCGAGGCAGCGTTCGGCTTCCTCGCGGAACAGGCCGAGGTAGGGTGAGGCGTAGCCGATGCCGAGCATGCGCAGGCCGGCGGCATCGCCCCAAAGTCCGCGAATGCCGCGGCCGACGAATCGGCGCGCCACCACGCCCAGGCGCTGGCCGTAAAAGTTGCGTAGATCCACGACGTCAATCGACATGCAGTGAAAATATCACGATCTGCCCGTCCGCGTCCTTCGGCTGCCCGTGCACACGCTATAGAACGGGATCCAGCCGGAAACCCCCGATTCACGCTGGTGCTGGAATAAGCGCAGCGGGGATGCGACGCCAACCGAAGGCGTGTTACGGTCTATTCGTTTACCAGAGGATCGCGCCATGCCCGCGGAAACCCGCCTGTTTCTCTGCCTGAAGGACAACTACGGGGTACTGCTGCATGATTCGGAGAGCGGGGCGACCGCCTCCATCGACGCGCCCGAGGCGGCGCCGATCGAGGCCGCGCTCAAGGCCACCGGCTGGAAGCTCACCGATATTCTGGTCACTCACCATCACGCCGACCACACCGGCGGCATCACGGCGCTCAAGGACAAATACAAATGCCGCGTGGTGGCGCCGGCGGCGGAAGCCGAGACGATCCCGGCGGTCGATCAGACCGTGCGCGAGGGTGACAAGGTGGCGGTCGGCAAATTGACCGGCAGCGTGATCGAGACGCCTGGCCACACCAATGGCCACATCGCCTACTGGTTCCACGTCGACAAGCTCGCTTTCGTCGGCGACACGTTGTTCTCGATCGGCTGCGGCCGCGTCATCGAGGGCACGCCCGGCATGATGTGGCGCTCGCTGGTCAAGCTACGCGATTTGCCGAACGACACCGAAATCTATTGCGGGCACGAATACACCGCCGCCAATATCCGCTTTGCGCGCACCATCGAGCCGGACAATCCGGTGTTGGCGGCGCGCGAGGTGCAGGTGAAGCAGCAGCTCGAGCAAGGCGAGCCGACGATTCCGGTCACCATCGGTGACGAGAAACTGGCCAATCCGTTCCTGCGCGCCGATCAGCCGGAGGTGGCCGCCGGCATCGGCATGGCCGGCAAGGCGGCGGCGCAGGTGTTCGCCGAGATCAGGGCGCGGAAGAATAAGTTTTAGCGAAGGCCGCTCGTCCCCGCGCAAGCAGAGACCCAGAGCCAAGTTCGCTGGTTTCCCGCTTTCGCCGGAATGATCGGAGATATCACCATGCCCTCCCCCACCGCCGCCGATATCATCCACGCGCTTGATTTAAGGCCGCACCCGGAGGGCGGTCACTATCGCGAGACGTTCCGCGACCCGCGCGTCATCGACGGCCGCGCCGCCTCCACCTCGATCTATTTCCTGCTCAAGCGTGGCGAGCGCTCGCACTGGCATCGCATCGACGCCGTCGAGATCTGGCACTACTACGCCGGCGCACCGCTCAAGCTCGAAGTGGTGGACGGCGCCAAAGAGGAGATCGTGCGGCTTGGCGCCGACATCCATGCCGGCGAGGTGCCGCAAGTCACGGTGCCGGCGCGCGCCTGGCAGGCGGCGGAATCCTCCGGCGACTGGACGCTGGCCGGCTGCACGGTCGCGCCCGGCTTTGCCTTCGACGGTTTCGAGCTGGCGCCGGCAGACTGGTCGCCGGGCGACAAAACGCGATAAAACTCCCGACGAAGCAATAAGGGGAAACGCCGGTGCCGAACAAACTCGACCTAGCGCGCGAACAGCTTGCGCGCGCCAACCGCATGATCGCCAACGAAGGCGTGCTCGACGCTTTCGGCCACGTCACCATGCGCCATCCGACCGACCCCGGACGCTATTTGATGTCGCGCTCGCGCGGGCCGGAATTGGTGCAGCCGGAGGACATTCACGAGTTCACCCTCAACTCGCAGATCGTCAAGCCTATCGAAGCGCGGCTTTACGGCGAGCGCGTCATCCATGGCGAGATCTACAAGGCGCGGCCGGAGGTGAATGCGGTGTGCCATCATCACGCGCCGTCGATCCTGCCGTTCTGCATTTCCGGCGCCGAGCTCAAACCGGTCTATCATCTCGGCGCCACGCTCGGTGACAAAGCGCCATTCTGGGACTCGCGCGACGAATTCGGCGACACCAGCCTGATTGTGGCCAAGCCCGAAGAGGGTGCTTCGCTGGCGCGTGCGCTCGGGTCCTACTGGATCGTGCTGATGCGCCGGCACGGCGCGACCGTCGCCGGCAAGACGCTCGAGGAACTGACGTTCCGCACCATCTACACCGCGCGCAATGCGGCGATGCAGATCCAAGCGCATACGCTTGGCCATGTCTCGCCGCTCAACGCGGGCGAAACCGCGCTCGCCGGCGAATACAATCTGCGCCCGGGACCGGTGATGCGCGCCTGGGAATATTGGTCGGTCCGGCTCGACAAGGCGGAAGGCGTCTGGCGCATGCCGAAAGCCAAAGCGAAGGTCGCGGCAAAACCGGCAAGCAAAAGAAAAACGAAGGCCAAGCGATGACAAATCCAGCCGGCGTGCGCGGCATGATCGCGGTCGACAAGATCGGCTGCAAGATATTGTTTCTCAATCCGCGCACATACGAGACGGAAGCCGCGCTGGACGGTTTTCAGAGAACCGTGCACGAACTGCTGGTGATCCCCGAGACCGGACTGGCTTATGTGCCGATCTTCGGCGACGGCATCCACGGCCGAAATCCCAATCCCGGCCATCAGCTGCACGTGATCGATCTGCTCAAGCGCAAGGTGGCCGAGACGATCGATCTTTCCCCCTACAGCGCGCCGCATACTGTCCGGCTCGGCGCCGACCGGCTCGTCTACATCACGTGCGAGAACAGCGCGAAGGTCCTGGTGATCGATCCGAAGACCAACAAAGTGGTCGACGCCATCGATTCCGGTTCGCGTAACGGTCATCGGCTCGCCATCGCGCCCGATGGCCGGCATCTTTATACCGACAATGAGGAAGACGCCACGGTATCGGTCATCGATGTGCCTGGGCGCAAACTGCTGGGCAAGATCGAGACGCCGCAAGCGCTGGCCGGCATCGCCGTCTCCAACGATGGCCGCACCGCGGTCGCGGTCAGCGACGAGCAGCCGGTGATCTTCATGATCGACACCGCAGCTGGAAAGGTGGCGCGCGAAGTGCGCCTGGAAGGCGCTCCCAAGCCGGCGCAGATCGCACGCTATTCGCCCGACGGCGGCCTGCTCGTCGTCAGCAACCTGAACAGCAATATGCTGAGCTTCATTGACGCCTCATCCGGCACGCAGGCCGCGGTCCCTGTCGGCGACCAGCCGATGGACTTTGCCTTCCGCGGCGACGAGTTGTTCGTCGGCTGCCAAGGCGACGGATCGATGCATGTGATCGACATCCCGAACCTGCGTCACAAGCACAGCTTCAAGGCCGGAATGGGCTGCGAATCGGTCGGGTTTTTTTAGGCAAGCGAATAAACTGCTCGTCCCCGCGAAAGCGGGGATCCAGTGGCTCAGGCGAAATACTGCCCGCCGTTCGCCGAGATCGTCGAGCCGGTGATCAGGCCGGCATCGTCGGAGGCGAGAAACACCACGCAGCGCGCGATCTCCTCCGGCTCGCCCAGCCGGCCGATCGGGATCAGCGGCAGGATCGACTTCTCCAGCACGTCCTTCGGCACCGCCTGCACCATCTCGGTGTTGATGTAGCCGGGGCAGATCGCGTTCACGGTGATGCCGGCGCGGGCGCCTTCCTGCGCCAGCGCCTTGGTGAAGCCGATCTCGCCGGCCTTGGAGGCGGAATAATTGCTCTGCCCCATCTGGCCTTTCTGGCCGTTGATCGACGAGATGTTGACGATGCGGCCGAACTTGCGCTCGCGCATGCCCTCGATCACCTGCCGGCACATGTTGAACAACGAGCCGAGATTGGTGTTGATCACCGCGGTCCACTGCTCCGGCTTCATGCGATGCAGCATGGCGTCGCGCGTGATGCCGGCATTGTTAATCAGCACCTCGACGGGGCCGAGTTCGGCCTGCACCTTCTTCACGCCGTCGGCGCAGGCGTCAAAGGACGACACGTCCCATTTGAACACCGCAATACCGGTCTTGTTCTTGAATTTCTGCGCCGCCTCGTCGTTGCCGCCGTAATTGGCTGCGACCTTGTAGCCGGCCGCTTGCAACGCTTTCGAGATGGCCGCCCCGATACCTCGGGTGCCGCCCGTGACCAACGCAACGCGTGACATACCCTATTCCTCCCGAAACTTTTTTCGTCATGCCCTGCTTTGTGCCGGGCATCCACATCATGCTGACAGCTTAAAGACGTGCATGGCCGGCACAAGGCCAGCCATGACGCGGATCAATTACGTTGTGCAGTGCGGGATCGCTCAGCGCTCCACAGAGTCCATTCCTGATGTGTGTTCGCGCGCCTCAGCCACGCTCTACGCACATTGCAATTCCCATTCCACCGCCGATGCAGAGCGTGGCGAGCCCCTTCTTGGCGTTGCGTTTCTGCATTTCGAACAGCAGCGTCACCAGCACGCGCGTGCCGGAAGCGCCGATCGGATGACCGAGGGCGATGGCGCCGCCATTGACGTTGACCTTGGAAGTGTCCCAGCCGAGGTCCTTGTTGACCGCGCAAGCCTGCGCGGCAAAGGCTTCGTTGGCCTCAACCAGGTCGAGATCCTCTTTCTTCCAGCCGGCCTTCTTGAGCGCCGCGCGGGAAGCAGGGATAGGCCCTGTCCCCATGATCGCGGGGTCGACGCCGGCCTGCGCCCACGACACGATGCGCGCGAGCGGGGTCTTGCCGAGCTTGGCCGCCTCCGATGCCTTCATCAGCACCACGGCGGCAGCGCCATCATTGATGCCGGAGGCGCTGCCCGCGGTCACCGTGCCTTCCTTGTCGAAAGCGGGGCGCAGCTTGGCAAGCGAGTCCAGCGTCACGCCCTTCTTCGGATACTCGTCGGTATCGACGACGATGTCGCCCTTGCGAGATTTGATGGTGACCGGGACGATCTCTTCCTTGAATTTACCGGCCGCCATCGCCGCTTCCGTCTTGTTCTGCGAGGCGACCGCGAATTCGTCCTGCATCTGGCGGGTGATCTGCCATTGCTTGGCGACGTTCTCGGCCGTGTTGCCCATGTGGTAGCCATTGAAGGCATCCCACAACCCGTCCTTGATCATGGTGTCGACCATGCTGAAGTCGCCCATCTTCACGCCGTTGCGGAGATGCGCGCAATGCGGTGCCATGCTCATCGACTCCTGGCCGCCCGCCACCACGATATCGCTGTCGCCGTTGAGGATCGCCTGGTAGCCGAGCGCGACCGTGCGCAGGCCGGAACCGCATAGCTGGTTCACGCCCCAGGCAGGGCTTTCGACCGGAATGCCGGCCGCGATCGACGCTTGCCGCGCCGGGTTCTGCCCCTGACCCGCGCTCAGTATCTGGCCCATGATGACCTCACTGACGCGGGCGCCTTCGACGCCAGCACGCTGCAAGGCCGCCTGAATCGCGGTCTTGCCCAGCTCATGCGCCGGCAAATTGGCGAATGCCCCATTAAACGCGCCGACCGGCGTGCGGGCGGCGCTGACAATGACGATATCGTCCTTCATCCGAAACTCCTTTTGGCAGGCGGTATGGGCGGCAGGGCGGCCATCTGGCGCTGCCGCATCCTCGGCAGGCTGGGTAACCCTGTCAACAACGGGTTGGCTGAAGATATCAGCTAGAAATGGTGGTTTCTTGACCTTTCTCAAGGATTGCCGCACTGCCCCCCAATCCTGCCGCGATGCCACAAAAACGGTGGCCCGCCGGCGCGGAAACCGGCTATGCTTAAGCTCTGGGCAGGGGCTTAGCGAACATCATGACAGACGAAAAAGAGCCAATCACAATCAAAAAATACGCTAACCGGCGCCTCTATAATACCGGTACCAGCGCTTACGTTACGCTTGAGGACCTCGCCACGATGGTGAAGGACGGCGAGAATTTCGTCGTCTTCGACGCCAAATCCGGCGAGGATATTACCCGTTCGGTGCTGGCGCAGATCATCTTCGAGCAGGAGAACAAGGAAGGTCAGAGCCTTCTGCCGATCGCCTTCCTGCGGCAGTTGATCCGCTTCTATGGCGACAGCATGCAGATGCTGGTGCCGCGCTTCCTCGAACAGTCGATGTCGTCGCTGACCAGCCAGCAGGGCAAGTTCCGCGAGCAGATGGCGCAGGCCTTCGGCGGCGTCGGCTTCGGCCCGCTCGAGGACCAAGTGCGGCGGAACATGGAAATGTTCGAGAAAACGTTTGCCATGTTCGCGCCTTTCGCGCGCGGCCAGGGAAAGGCGGCGGACGAAAAGCCACAAGGCTCGACCGGCGAAATGGACGATCTCAAGCGTCAGCTCGACGATTTGCAGAAGCGGATCGATAAGCTGGGAACCAAGGAATAGCGCGGCAATCGCCGCTCCGGCGGGCGCCCGGTATCCGGGCTACGCCGTCGCTGCGCGATCTTTGAGCCAGGGCCGCTCGTCACTCGCCAGCCCGCTCAGCGCGCCTTGCAGGAAATCGCAGCCCCAATCCGACAGCAGCTTTGCTGCTTCCTCGTCCTGCACCCATTCGGCGACGGTCTTGAGGCCGAGCCGGCGCGACAGATCGATCAGCGTGTGCACGAAGGCGCGGTCGTCGTTCGACTTCACGATGTTCTGCACGAAGGCGCCGTCAATCTTGACGATATCCACGCCGAGCTTGCGCAAATTACGGAACGAGGTGTGGCCGGCGCCAAAATCGTCGATAGCGATGCGACAGCCGAGGTCCTTGATGCGGGTGACGAAGCCGCGCGCGTCCTGCAGATCCTGGATCGCCGCGGTCTCGGTGATTTCGACGATCAGCCGCTCGGCCGCGCCGGAATTGGCGCGCAGCAAGGCGCCGAGGCCCGCCCACCAGTCAGGATCGACGGTGGAAGCCGGCGAGACATTGACGCTGGCGGTCAGATCGGGCGCCGCCGCCAATTCGCCGACCACCAGCTCAAGCACGCGATAGTCCAGCATGCGCATCAGCCCGACCCGCTCGGCCACCGGGATGATCTCGCGGGCGTGGGCGAGACGGCCGTCGGGGCGGTGCACGCGGATCAGGCATTCGTAGAATGCGACCTTGCGGGTTTTCGTCTCGACCACCGGCTCATAGGCAAGCGCTATCCGCCGTTCGTTGAGCGCAGCCACGATCTCGTCGGTCGCGCGCACGCTGTCGCGGCGCAGCGCGTCGCGCTCCACGTTCGGCCGATAGGGAGCGAACGAGCCGTGCCGCTTGAGGCGGGCGGCATGCAGCGCGTCCTGCGTGCGGCTGTAGATTTCGGGCACGGTGCGGGCATGGCGCGGCGCGGTTATCCCGCCGATCGTCACGGTCACCGCTACGGGGCCAGCGGCGGTCAATACGGTTTCGTCGCGCACACCGGCAAGCAGCCGGTCGGCGGCAACCGCCAGTTCGTCCGTCGTGCAGGTCGTCAGGATGACGCCGAACTTGTTGCCGGAGAAGCGGCCGAGGAAATCCTTGCCACGCAGGCGCGCGCGAATGCGCTTGGCGACCTGCGCAATCACTTCCTCGGCGACATCGAAGCCGTAGCTCTCGTTGAGATGGGCGAGATGGTCGATGGCAACCAACATAAAGCCCAACGAACCGCGGAAGCGCACTGTATCGTCGAGTTTGACGCCGAGCACCTCGGTCAGCTGCGCGCGGTTCATTTCCCCAGTCAGGGGATCGAATGTTGCGAGCTGGATGAGCGAGCGTTCGCGTTCGTGGCGTTCGGTGATCACGCGCACGATGCCGATCGCGCGTACCGGCTTGCCGTCCGCCCCGGCGAAACAGCGGCCGGTGTCCTCGAGCCAGATTGTCTCGCCGCTGCTGTGCCGAAAGCCGTATTGCACCTGATAGGGAATGCCGCCGCCGGTGTCGTCTTGACTGGAGCCGGTGATCGCGTCGAGCCGGCTTTGGCCGTCTTGCGCCTCGACGTGCTGTGCGAAACTGCGGCCGCTGGCAATGTCGGCGGGGTCGGCGATGCCGAGTATGGTCGTGGCATTGCCGCTCCAGACCAGCGCGTCGGTGTCGAGCCGCCATTCGTAGGCGGCGTCGCCGATTGCACTGAGAACCTCCGCGGCGTCGGGGACGCCTGCCGGTTGTTCGATTCGGGTCACGCTCGCCTCGTTTTGGGAACGCCTCGTCGCGCCGGGCGTTGTTTGCCGGATGGCTTAAGCGGCGAAATCTACGGGGAACATTTAAACAATTCGACAAAGCGCCCGGATTAACCGCGTTCAGCGCGGCTTCGGCCTGCGGCACAGCGTTTGCGATGACAAGGTCAGACGAGAACCTGTTGTCCCGAATCGAGACAGTCGATGCGTATTGGCGAGGTCGGAAAAGCGGTTCCCCGGCAGGCGGATCCGGCGCCGCGCGATGCGGAACCGGCGGCTGCCGAACAAGCCGCGCCGAGCCGTGCGATGGTCGCGCTGACGCCCGCCGCCGGTTTGCGCTCGTCGCCGCACTCTCACCAAGAGGCGCCGTTCCTCGCCCAGTTGCTGGCGACCAAGGACCAGCATCCGCAGACCCGCGAGCGCCGGCGCGCCGCGCCGGAAGACGTCGTCGCTGCCTATCAAGCCGCCGCGGCGCTGACCCGTTTCGGGTAATGCCCTAGTAACCGAGTGCGCAGCCGTCTTTGCGCGGGTCGGAACCGGCAATCAGCACACCGCGATCCCAATCGATCTTGATGATCTGCGCGCCGCCCCAGGGCGTGGGCGCGGTGAGCACGTTGTGGCCGCGCCGGCGCAGGCCCTCGATGGTGGCGGCCGGCGTGCCGGTTTCGACATCGGTAACGTCGCCGCGGAAGAAGAAACGCGGGCTATCGATCGCCTGCTGCACGTCCATGCCGTAGTCGAGCATGTTGATGACGATCTGCACGTGACCCATGGGCTGATAATCCGCACCCATGACGCCAAAGCTCATGTCGCAGCGGCCGTTCTTCATGGCAAGCGCCGGAATGATAGTGTGCAGCGGCCGCTTGCTCGCGCCGAACTCGTTGGGGTGGCCGGCTTCAAGCGTGAAGCAGGCGCCGCGGTTGGTCAGCACGATGCCGGTCTTCTCGGTGCAGATGCCGGCGCCGAAATGCGAAAACAGCGTGTTGATGAACGACACCGCCATGCGGTCGCGGTCGACCACCGTGAGATAGACAGTGTCGGTGCCGGGCGTCGGCGCGCTCGGCAGCTTGCTGCGCTTGTCCATCTCGATCAGACCGGCGAGTTTCTTGGCAAAGCCCTTGTCGAGCAGGTCGGGCACTTTGACACGCATGAACGACGGTTCGGCGATATGACTGTCGCGCAGCGCAAATCCGAGGCGCGCGGCTTCCAGCACCAGGTGAAAACGCTCGGGGCCCACCGGATCGAGCGCGGCGAGATCGAAGTTCTCCAGAATGTTGAGCATCGCCAGCGCGGTGAGGCCCTGCGCGTTCGGCGGAATCTCGAGGAGATCGAGGCCACGATAATTGGTCGAGATCGGCGTCACCGCCTCGCCGCGATGATTGGCGAAATCCTCCATCGTCAGGAAGGACCCGTCGGCGGCAATGGTCGCCACCATGTCCGCGGCGATTTCGCCCTCGTAGAAGGCGCGCGCGCCTTTGGCGGCGATGGTCTTGAGCGTTGCGGCCAGCGCCGGAAAGCGGACCACGTCGCCCTCCTTCGGTGCCTTGCCGTCGAACAGATAGTGCTTGGCCGTGCCGGCGCGGCTGGCGAGGTAACCGGCGTCCTGGCCCCAGTCCCAGGCGACCCGCGCCGCGACCGGGAAGCCGCCCTCGGCATATTTGATCGCCGGCGCGAGAGCGCGGTCGAGTCCGAAGCGCCCATGCGCCTTGAGGATCTGCTCCCAGGCCTCGACCGCCCCCGGCACGGTGACGGCGTGGATGGAATTGCCGATTTCGTCGAGGCCCTGCGTGCGTAGCGCCTCGGCCGAAGCCTTGGCGCCGGCTCGGCCGCAACCATTGTAGCCCCAAACCGGCTTGTCCGGACGGGACACTAGGCAGAAACAGTCGCCGCCGATGCCGGTCATTTGCGGCTCGACCACGCAGAGCGTCGCCGCCGCCGCCACCGCGGCGTCGACCGCATTGCCGCCGGCGCGCAACGTATCGACCGCGGCCAAGGTCGCTAGCGGATGCGAGGTCGCCGCCATGCCGTCGCAAGCGATCACAGGCGAGCGGCCGGGGAGCTGGAAATCGCGGCTCATCGTCTTTCCAATTGTTGGAGCGTCAGGAGGCGGTGTGTTCGGTGGGTGCGACGCTTTTCGGCGCTGGCTCAGCGGGTGTGGGCGCAGGCTCGACGGCGGCGGACACGGGTTCGACGTGTTCGACGGCCGGTTCGCGCCACGCCGCACGCACCCGCATGGTGAAGCCGCCGAGCACGTCGAAGAAGCTCATCACCAGGAGCAGGAAAAAGACCGCGCTCGCCGCCTGACTGACCAGCACGAATTCGGCCAGCATGCCGCCGAACACGATGAGCGCTAGGCCGTGATCGACGATCGAGCGCCGTCGATGGCGAACAACCTTGGCCATCTCGACGAACAGCAGCAGGATCGCCAGCACGATCAGCAGGTCGCCGCCCGACATCGTCCAATCGGCGCCGGACTTCATGTGCACGGTCGCCAGCGTGCCGGTCCAACTCACGCCCGGCATCAGGAAGGCGACGATGTTGTAAATTGCGAAGGGAACGAGAAGGAGAGGAAAGCCGATGAGGAACATCGCGACCTTTCCTCTGGCGCTTACGCCTCGGTCTTCACCTTCAGCACCTGGCGGCCCTTGTACATGCCGGTCTTCAGGTCGATGTGGTGCGGACGGCGCAATTCGCCGGAATCCTTGTCCTCGACGTAGGTCGGCTGCTTGAGCGCGTCGGCCGACCGGCGCATGCCGCGGCGCGACGGCGAGGTTTTTCTTTTCGGCACAGCCATGGGAAGCGAGCTCCTGAAATCCAAGAAATGTCGGTTTGAAGCGGGGCTTATAGAGGATGGCTCGGTGCAAGGCTAGGGGGTGCCGCGCAGGCAACCGGCCTCGCCATCAGCTCGCCCCGAGCGGCCCACATATAGGCCCGCCAGCCGGCGCAAACCGGGGCCGGGCTTACGCGCATTGCGGGCCACGGGGTTGGGCAGCACGGCGGCGAGCAGCGCCGCCTGATAGCGGGAAAGGTCGCGGGCGGGTTTACCAAACGCGTAGCGGCTGCCGGCCTCGACGCCGAATTCGCCGTTCGGGCCCCATTCGGCGATATTGAGGTAGATTTCCAGGATCCGCCGTTTCGACAGCACCAGGTCGATCCAGAGCGCCAGCGGAAACTCCAGCGCCTTGCGCAACCAGCTCCGCCCCGGCCACAGGAACAGGTTCTTCGCCACCTGCTGGGTGATGGTGGAACCGCCGCGGGCTTCTGAGAGATCATCGGCATCGGCGATGGCGTCGCTGATCTCGGCGAAGTCGACGCCGTGGTGCGTGCAAAACCGCCCGTCCTCGGCGACGATCACCGCCAGCGTAAGCGCCGGCGAGATGCGCGGCAACGGCGCATACACGCGCTCGACGCGCTGGCCGGTGAGCTTGCGCCACAGCATCACGGTGGAGACCGGCTTGCCGAAGGAATAAAGCGGCACGAGCAGATAGGGTAACAGCAGCAGCGCCAACACGACAATCGCGGCCGCGCGCAACGGCCACGGCGTCCGCGCCGGCGGCTTTAGACCAAAGACGGCAAAACGTTTACCCGGCCGGGACACCATCGGACGAGATTAAACCATCCCAGGCGCTATTTGACCTGCAACATTCTCTTTGCCGGGTGACCGGCGATGGCTAACAATGGCGCCATGGCGCAGAAACAGCCGTCACCGCCCCCGAACCCGCTGCGTCCGCTGCCGGTCCGTATGGCCCGGCTTCACGCCCGGCTGTTCATCGCCGTGCTCGTCGGCCTGGCGATGATCGCGACGCTGCCGGGCGACTGGTGGATGTCGACCCGGCTGCTCACTGGCTGGAACGTCGGCATTGCGCTTTATCTGGTGTTGATCCAGAGCGTGATCTGGCGCTGCGACGTCGCGCGGCTGTGCCAGCGCGCCAAGGAACAGGACGAAGGCGGCTTCGCCATCCTGCTGTTGTCGATGGCGGCGACGCTGGCGAGTCTGGTCGCCATCGTTTTCGAGCTCGGCGGTACCAAGCAGGCGGGCAATGCCTACGCGGTCAGCCATGCGCTGATCGCCATGACGACCCTCGTATTGTCCTGGGGCTTCATGCAGACGATCTTCTCGCTGCATTATGCGCACGAATATTACGGCGAAGGCCGCGATAAGAAGCTCGGCGGCCTCCATTTTCCTGGCGAGAGCGAACCCGACTATCGGGACTTCCTTTATTTCTCGCTGGTCATCGGCATGACGTCGCAGGTCTCCGACGTGGCCATCACCAGCCGGGCCATCCGGCGCGTGACGTCGCTGCACGGCGTGCTGTCGTTCTTCTTCAATCTCACCGTACTCGCGCTCACCGTGAACATGATTTCGAACTTGCTATGACCGCAATCGTGCAGACCGTGCTGTTCATGATGGCGGTGCTGGCGGCGGTTGCGGTCGCCGCCAAACGGCTGAACATCGCGCCCTCGATCCTGCTGGTGGTCGCCGGCATGAGCATGGCGCTCATTCCCGGCCTGCCGAAAGTGACGCTGGCGCCCGAAGTCGTGCTGCTGGTGATCCTGCCGCCGCTGATCTATTCGGCCGGCGTCGCTATGAGCTGGCGCGAATTCCGCTTCAACTTGCGGCCGATCGCCCTACTCGCCTTCGGCTGCGTCATCTTCACCACCTGCGCGGTGGCGGCCGCGGCGCATTATTTGCTCAATTTCGATTGGGCTGTGGGCTTCCTGCTCGGCGCAATCATTTCGCCGACCGACGTGGTGGCGCCGCTCGCCATCGCTCGTCAGCTCGGCCTGCCGCGTCGCATCGTAGTCGTGCTGGAGGGCGAAGGCCTCGCCAACGACGCTACGGCGCTCGTCCTCTACCGCTTCGCCGTGGCCGCGGTGAGTACCGGGGCATTCTCGCTCGAGCAAGCGTCCATGACGTTCGTGGCGATCGTGGTCGGCGAAGTCATCTACGGGCTCGCCGTCGGCTGGCTCAGCCTTCGCTTGAGGCAATGGGCGCATGAGCCGCGCGTCGAGATCACGCTGTCGCTGATGACGCCTTATCTGGCGTTCTGGGTGCCGTCGCATCTTGGCGGCTCCGGCGTGCTGGCGACTGTCGCCTGCGGGCTTTATGTGAGCTGGAACGGACCGCGCCTGATTCCCTTCGCGACACGGCTGCAGGGCATCTTCTTCTGGGATTTGATCGTCTATCTGATTGAAGGCCTGGTGTTCCTGATCACCGGCCTGCAGGCGCGCACGCTGATTGACGACGCCAGTGTCTTCTCCATCCGCGAATTGCTGATCGCAACCGCACTGACGACGCTCATCGCTGTCGTCGCGCGTTTCGTCTGGGTATTTCCGGCGACCTATATTCCGCGCTGGGCAAGCCCGCGGCTGGCTAAGCGCGATCCCTCGCCGCCCTGGCAAGCGCCGTTTTTCCTCGCCTTTACCGGCGTGCGTGGCGTCGATTCGCTCGCCGTAGCGCTCGCGATTCCCTATGCGGTGATGAGCGGCGCGCCGTTTCCGCACCGCGATCTGATTTTGTTCGTCACCTTCGGCGTCATCATCGTGACGCTGATCGGCCAGGGCGTGATGCTGCCCTTTGTGGTGCGCTGGCTCGGCCTGCATCGGGAAGGCAAAGCGGAGCACAAGCACGAGATCGAGGCCGAGCTCGCCGCGCGCCAGGCCGCGCTGAAGGAGGTCACGAAGCGGCTGGAGAAAGTCATCAAGGAACACGAGCTGCCGGACGATGCGGTCGATCACTTGCGCACGCGCAATCAAAGCCGCTTACAGATCCTGCCCACGAACTTGACCGAGGGCCTCGATCACATGCGGCAAACCGCCAAGGTCAAGGCCGAGTTGATCGAAGCGGAACGCGATTTTATCTATCAACTCTTGCGCGACGGCAAGATCACCGACGAAGCGCGCCGGCGCATCGAATACGAATTGGACCTGGAAGAGGCGAGCGTCGCCAACCGCGCGCAGGACGGCGGCGGGTGGATGTAGATTTCCTCCGTCATGCTGGGCTTGTCCCGGTGACGACAAGCTGAAATTGCCGCGCACGCCGCCCAAAGTCCACCCGCTACTCCCCCACCACAAACGTCACACGCACGAAATGCGAGACGTCGAGTGGCTTCAAGCGCGGCTGCTTTGCGTCGGCCCCATGTGAAGCAGACGCGTAGTTAATCTGCACCGCCGTGTTGGAGAGCCATTCCACTTTCGGTAATGTCGCCCGCTTGGCAGGCGCGGCACAAGGCGCCGCATAGACTTCATAGGTCTTGTCGTTTTCCGCGAAATTGTCGGGATAGACGGAAAGGAAAATCGAAATACTGTCAACGCAGAACGACGCCGCGCCGCCGCGCGCCAAGGTGATCCGGACGGCCTTGTATCTTCCGTCCGGCGAGGCTACCGCCGCGACGGCCTTGTCGATCTTGTCGATCGTCGCGCTGATATAGATCGAGACAGCGGCGACGCCGGCCATGGCCGCCAATAAACCGATTAAAAACGGCTTTGCTCTCACTCCGTCCCCGTTCTTGTTCCGGGGCCGAACCGGCGCGCGATGTAGCCGATCACTTATTGCTCGAAATCGCCGCTCGGCGTCGGGCTCCTTCTCCTTGTTCGCCCGGCAGTAGCCGGGCTAGATTGCGATCGCAACGGAAATCATTGGGAGCCCGCCGGACGATGGACGTATTGAATGAAATGACGGTGACGTTCCGCGCGCCGCCGGAACTCGAGCCGATCCTGCCACGCCCGATTCCCGCCGTGCAGGGCTTTCCCGACTGGTTCAAGGCGATGCCGCAAAAGGGCTACAGCGTCATCAACCAGAAGGACCTGCTGACCATCAAGAAATGCCCGCCGGTCATCGACGCCATGGCCTATGGATTCCTGTTGCCGCTGGTCAGCGATCTCAAGGTCGAGAACGGCGAATTTTTCTGGGACCGCGACGTGCCGGGCGGCGGCATCAACAACTTCACCCACTCGCCGATCGATTATCACGACAACGTGCAGGTCGCCGGCACGCCATTCTTCGACGACGACCGCTTCATCATCAAGTTCAACAATTTCTGGACGATTGAAACCCCGCCCGGCTACTCGCTGCTGTTCACGCATCCGTTGAACCGCACCGATCTGCCGTTCACGACCATCACCGGATTGGTCGATACCGACGCCTACACCGACAATCTGATCAATTTCCCGGCGCGCTGGCACGATACCGAATTCAGCGGCGTGCTGCCGAAGGGAACGCCTGTGGCGCAATGCATCCCGATCAAGCGCGAGAAATGGACCGCCCGCTTCGAGACGCTGTCGAACGAAGCGGCCGAGCGGCTCAACGAAACGGTTAACGCCATCGCCAACGAGTTCGGCATCTACCGGCGGGAATTCCGCGCGCCGAAACGCTAGCCGGCCGAGGTGCCCTTGAGAAATTTTTCGGCGCTGCTCGGACGCAGCCAGAAACGGCCGCGGCCGGATAACAGCAGCGCGCGGATCACCTTGCCGTAGAACTCCCCGCCCCGGACGCTGGCCGCGCGCAGGCAGGCGTAGGCGGCGTCGGGATCGCCGAGTTCGAGCAGGCAGTTGCCGAGCGCGATGCGCGCCACGGTGTCGTCGGGGTTAGCCGCCAGCGCGCGCCGGAACAGTTCGGCCGCCTGCGCATAGTCGCCCGCGTCCATCAACACCATGCCCAGACCCTGAATCGCTTCCGGGTGCACGGGGTTGATCGCCAGCGCCCGCGCGAAGGCGCCGCCGGCATTGGCGCGGTCGTTGATGGCGTAGCAGACGAAGCCCAACTGGATCGCCATTTCGGTCATCATCGGCGCCACCGCGATGCCTTGCTTGAGCACCTCGATCGCCTCGCCGGACCGGTCCAACGAATGCAACAGGTAGCCGAGCTCGTGAAAGGCCGGCGCGAACGGCGGCATGCGTTTGATCGCGCGCTTGAGCCAGATCAGCGCTTTGTCGCTTTGTCCGACCTGGCGCAAGGCGATGGCGAGTTGGGTCTCGATTTCCGGATCGCGGCTGGCGCGCGCCGCTTTCTCAAGCGGCGCCACCGCCTCGTCGGCGCGGCCTTGCATCAGCTGCGCGTAGCCGATGATTTTCGTCGCTTCCAGATGGCCGGAGTTTGCCTGGAGGATTTCACCGGCGATGCGTTCGGCTTCGGCCGGGCGATCGCTTTGAATCGCCCGCTGCGCGCGCTGCAGCGCTTCCGCCTGCGCACGCTGCCGCTCGTTGGAACCACCAGGTTGCGTTGCCATCACTCGCTCGATCGTCGGCGGACAAGTATCACCGGTGCGCCCGGTTCACCAGCGCCAGGCCGCCGGCGACCAGCGCCACCGCGGCGATGAATGCGCCGGTCAACGGCTCTCCCAGCACCAGACGGGCGGCGGCGACGCCGAACAGCGGCGCCAGGAAGGTGAAAGCGGACAGCCGGTTGGCCGAATAGCGCTTCACCAGCGCGTACCAGATCACGAAGGTGATGCTGACCACCCAGATCGTCTGATAGGCGAGCGCGCCAAGCGCGATCGTCGACGGCGACGTCGCGATGCGTTCACCGGCGAAATAGGCCGCCGCCGCCATGATCGGGGCCGAGACCACCAGCTGGTAAAGCATCATCTTTTCGGCGGAAACGCGGTTGAGCGCGCTCGCCTTGGTCAGCAAGGTGGTCGCCGCCCAGAATAGCGCGGCGCCGACCATCATCACGTCGCCGAGCGTCTGGCGTGGGTCCACCGCCGGCGTCGGCAGGCCGAACGCCAGCCCCATTCCGGCAAACGACAGCGCGAGGCCAAGCCATTGTGCCGAGCTGAAGCGATCGACGGGTAGCACGATGCGCGCGCCCACCACGACGAAAAACGGTGAGAGATATAGGAACAGCGTCCCGCGGGTGGCGGTGGTGTAGACTAGGCCCTGATAGATCAACACGAATTCGCCGGCGAAAAGAACGCCGGAGATGATACCGGCAATGAGCGTGCCGTCGCGTTCGAATATTGCAATGCCGCGCAGCCGGCACCAGCCGGCAATCAGCAGCGCCGCAACCGCCGAACGGATGGTGGCCTGCGTCAGTGGCGGGATGTCGTGGATGGCAAGCTTGGTGGCGACCTGATTGAAACCCCAGGACAGGCACAGCATTACCATGACGGCTGTGGCCATCGCATCGAGCGGGCGGTTGACGCTATCGGACGCGGGCGTTGACACCATCAATGATTCGATCACGCCGCCTTGCAATGCGCGCAGATGCCGGAAATCTCGATCACCGGCGTTTTCGGCGTGAAGCCGGCGGCGCGCGAGGCGGTCTTGATGGTGTCGGCGACCGCGGCCGAGGCCGCCTCGCCGACAGTGCCGCATTTCTCGCAGATCAGGAACACCACCGGGTCGCCGCTGCCGTGTTCTTGGCCGCAGGCGATGAAGGCATTGCGGCTTTCGATACGGTGCGCGAGCCCCTGCTCGCGCAGGAAATCGAGCGCGCGGTAGATGGTGATCGGCGCCGGCCGCGCGCCGCGCACCGCCAGCCGGTCGATCAGCTCATAGGCGCCAAGCGGCTGGTGGCTCGCCAGCAAAGCTTCCAGCACGCGGCGGCGAATCGGTGTCAGGCGCTCGGCGCGCGCGGCGCAGATCGCCTCGGCATGCGCGATCGCGTCGCTGGCGCAGCGCGCATGATCGTGATTGGGTGCCGGGAACACCGCGCGGCTTTGCGATTTTCTAGCCAAGGAACGGTTCGCCTTCATGGTTTCAAGTGTAGCGCGATAACGGCCGGTCGCGAAAACATCACAGACCGCCCCTTGATATATATTGCACTGCAACAAAAATAAGGGCAGGGTCCGGCCCTCATTTCGAGCCCGCAAACGGCCATTTGGCGGCCACAGCTCGCGAGGACTACCATGCTGAAAGGCAAAACCGCGCTGGTCACCGGTTCCACCTCCGGGATTGGCCTCGCCACCGCCCGCGCGCTCGCCGCCGACGGCGCCAACATCATGCTCAACGGTTTCGGCGAAGCTGCGGCCATCGAAAAGGAACGCGCCGGCCTTGAGAAGGAGTTCGGCATCAAGGCGCTCTATTCGCCCGCCGATATGGGCAAGCCGGCCGAGATCGCCGACATGATCAAGACGACCGAAAAGAGTTTCGGTTCGCTCGACGTGCTGGTGAACAATGCCGGAATCCAATTTGTGGCGAACATCGAGGATTTCCCGATCGAGAAATGGGACGCGATCATGGCCATCAATCTCTCGTCGTCGTTCCACACCATCCGCGCCGCGGTGCCCGGCATGAAAAAGCGCAAGTGGGGCCGCATCATCAATATCGCCTCGGCGCACGGACTGGTCGCCAGCGAACAGAAGGTCGCTTACGTCTCGGCCAAGCACGGCCTCGTCGGCATGACAAAGGTAGTGGCGATCGAAACCGCCAATGCCGGCATCACCTGCAACGCCATCTGCCCGGGCTGGGTGCTCACGCCGCTGGTGCAGAAGCAGATCGACGACCGCGCCAAGGCGTCGGGCAAATCGGTGCGCGAGGAAGAGATCGCGCTGTTGGCGGAGAAACAGCCGATGCACCAGTTCACCAAGCCGGAGAGCATCGGCGCGCTCATCGTGTTCCTCTGCGGCGACGCGGCGGCGTCGATCACCGGCTCGGCCTATTCGATCGACGGCGGCTGGGTCGCGCAGTGATCCCTTCGTCATTCTGGGGCGCGAGCCTTCAGCGCGTTTACGCGCGTCTTCGACGCGCTATGGCGAGCAAACCCGGAACGGCAGATAGGCAATCATGATTAAATCCATCGTTCGCGCCATTCGCGGCGATCCGCCGCCTGCTCCCAAATCAAAACGCATCAACCTCGCGCTGCAGGGCGGCGGCGCGCACGGCGCGTTCACCTGGGGCGTGCTCGATCATCTGCTGGAAGACGGCCGGATCGAGATCGAAGGCATCACCGGCGCCTCGGCCGGCGCGGTCAATGCCGTGCTGCTGGCCGACGGACTGGTGCGCGGCGGGCGAGAGGAAGCGCGCAAGCGCCTTGCCGATTTCTGGCGCGCGGCCAGCCTCGGCGGCGGACTGCCAGAGGTGCAGCGCAAGGCCCTCGACCGGCTGTTCTCGTTCCTGCCGCTAGAAGATTCGCCGATGGGCATCTGGGTCAAGGCGATGTCGCAATATCTCTCGCCCTACGACTTCAATCCGCTCAACATCAACCCGCTGAAGGACCTGCTCGAACGCTTCGTCGATTTCGAGGTGATCCGCACCCGCAATACCCTGCAGCTGTTCGTTACCGCCACCAATGTCAACACTGGACGGCTGCGCATCTTTCCTCATGACAAGATTACCGCCGACGCCATTCTGGCGTCCGCCTGCCTGCCGCTTTTGTTCCAGGCGGTGGAGATCAACGGCGTGCCCTACTGGGACGGCGGCTATCTCGGCAACCCGTCGATCTTCCCGCTGTTCAGCAAGACGCAGACCGAGGACGTGCTGCTGATTCAGATCAATCCACTGGCGCGCCACATCAAACCGACCTCCAGCCAGGACATCGTGAACCGGCTGAACGAGATCACCTTCAACTCGCCGCTGATGAGCGAATTGCGCGCGATCGAGTTCGTGGCGCGGCTGATCGATGAGGGCCGGCTGCCGCGCGGAACCGGGCCCGGCAAGTATCGCCGCATCAACATGCACCGTATCGCGCTCGACAGTTCCGCCAAGCAGCTCAATGCCGGCAGCAAGCTCAACACCGACTATGAGTTCTTCGAAATGCTGCGTAACAACGGCCGGCGCGCGGCGCGCCGCTTCCTCGACACGCATTTCGACGACATCGGCGCGCGCGGTACCGTCGATTTGCACTCGGAAATGGGCGCCGAATGGGCGTAGAGTAGTTGCTGTGCTGACGCCGCTCCTCACCGCCGAGATCGGCGAAACGCTGCTCGATATCGTGGTCGCCGACATCACCACGCTCGATGTCGGCGCGATCGTCAACGCCGCCAACCGTTCGCTGCTGTGCGGCGTCGACGGCGCCATCCACCGCGCCGCCGGGCCGAGCCTGTTGGCGGAATGCGAGACGCTCGGCGGCTGCGAGACCGGCTCGGCCAAGATCACGCGCGGCTATCAGCTCAAGGCCAGGCACGTCATCCACGCGGTCGGCCCGGTCTGGCACGGCGGTGACGCCGACGAAGAGGCGCTGCTGGCCGGCTGCTATCGCAGCGCGCTCGATCTCGCCGCCGCGCATACGCTGTCGTCGATCGCCTATCCAGCAATCTCCACTGGCATCTACCGTTTTCCCGCCGATCTCGCCGCGCGCATCGCGGTCGGCACCGTGGCGTCGGAAATCGCAGCTCGCCCGCGCGGCATCACGCACGTTGTGTTCTGCTGCTTTTCGCCCGACAGCGCCGAGCATCACAAGATGGCGTTCGCGGAGTTGGGGTTGGTTTAACTGCTTTCCCGCTCGTCCCCGCGAAAGCGGGGACCCAGGGGCCATAAGTACTGGATTCCCGCTTTCCCGGGGATGAGCGGAGAATGTGTCCGCGCTGCGGTTGACATCAAACCTTTGGATCTATGTCCAGCCGGCAGATCCAGTTCTCCAGCCCGGCCCTCGCTGCCGGATAGATTTTCAGCACCTCCGGGTCATGCCCCGGCACGATGTGCTGGCGCGAGCTTGCGAGCTTCTGGATCGTCTTGTAGCCCTCGAGGGTGGCGCCGACGCTGTAGGTGATCGGGAACACGCGGCCCTCGTCGATGTGCGAGTAAAGATGGATGCAGTCGGAGGCGACGACGACATAGCCGCGTTTGGTCTTCACTCGCACGCATTGCAGGCCCTTCGAGTGACCGCCGATCTTATGCACGGTGATGCCGGGCGCCAGCTCCTCGACGCCGTCGTGGAAGTCGACGCGATAAGCGAAAACTTTGCTCACCATCGCGTGGACGTCACTTTCGCTGAACGGGATACGCAGCGTCTGGTGACACATGCAGCGGCTGGTGCAGTAGGCCATCTCGGTGTCCTGCACGTGATAGCGCGCGTTGGGGAACAGGTCGTAATTGCCGGCGTGATCCCAATGCATGTGAGTGGCGATCACGTTCTTCACCTCGCCGGGCTCGACGCCAAGGGCTTTCAGCCCCTCGCCCACTGGGTGAATGATCTTGCGCCCGCGTTCCTTGGCGGCGGTCTCGTCGAAGCCGGTATCGCACACGAAAACGCCGTGTGGACCTTTGATCACCCAGACGTAATAGGAGATCGAGGTCATCTCGTCGTGCGGATCGCCGAAGATGTAATTCTCCGAGCGCATGCGCGCGTGCTCGGCGTAGCGGACGGCATAGACCTCGTGAACGTCGTCGCTCATGACTTTTTCCCCGCGCCTACCGTGACGCCGGCGCGCCGCTCGATCATCTTGACGATGGCGGTGAAGTCCGAATCCCCACCAAATTCGGTATTGGTGATCTCCCATTGATCGAGAACGGCGCGCATCACCGCGCTCGGGACGTCCAGCTCTCGCGCTTCCTCGGCGCACAGACGCACGTCCTTGAGCATCAGCGCGGTGGCAAACCCGTAATCGAAGGTACGCGTCAGGATGGTCTTCGGAAACTTGCCGTCCGAAGCGGTGTTGCGGCCGGAGCCGGCATTGATCACGTCGATCATGACCGCGGGATCGAGCCCGGCCTTGACGCCCATCGCCACCGCTTCCGACGTCGCGGCCATGGCGGTGGCCGAGAGGAAATTGTTGACGAGCTTCATGGTCTGCGCCATTCCGGGCTTGTGGCCGATCACGAACACCTTGCCGAACACGGTGAGCGCGTCCTTCACCACATCGATATCGGCCTGCGGCCCCGACACCATGACGGCGAGCGTACCCTTGTTGGCGCCGCCGACGCCGCCCGACACCGGCGAGTCGATCTGCACGATGTTCTTCTTGGCGAGTTCCGCGCAGATCTCCGCCGCGACGCGCGAGCCGGTGGTGGAAAGATCGACGAGCCGCTTGATGCGCTTGCCCTCGATGACGCCGCCCTGGCCGAGCGCAACCTTGGTGGAGATCTGCAGCGACGGCAGGCTCGCCATCACCGTCTCGACCCGGTCGGCGACATCGGCCGACGACGACGCGACTTGCGCGCCCAGCGCCACCAATGGCGCCACCGCGTCGTTGCGCGTGTCATACACGACGAGTTTGTGCCCGGCCTCGATCAGCCGGCGCGCCATCGGCCCGCCCATGTTGCCCAGTCCGATGAAGCCGATGTCCATGGCGTTCGTCCCTTGCTGTTTTTGTGGCGGCGACTTTGCCCGACCGCCGCAACGGCGTCACCCGGCCATACCGCCGTGCCGATATGCGTCAAAAGGCTTATTGAACTTATTATAAGCTAGCTTATTATAAGCGTGCTTGAGAATGAGAGGGGCCATGACACCGCAGCCGGTCAAACGAGAAATCGCCTTTACGATTATGGATGTAGCCAGGCTCCTGAAAACCTACGCCGACCAGCGGGCGCGCCAGTTCGGCATCTCGCGCGCGCAGTGGGCGGTGCTGATCCGCATCGAGCGCACCGAGGGCCTCAAGCAATCGGAACTCGCCGAACTGCTCGATCTGCAGCCGATCTCGCTCACCCGCCTGCTCGATCGCCTAGCCGACAACGGCCTGATCGAGCGCCGCGCCGATCCGAACGACCGCCGCGCCAACCGGCTCTACCTGACAGCCGCCGCCAAGCCGCTGCTCGCCCGCCTGACGGAACTCGGCGGCGACATGATGGAGACGGTGCTGGACGGTCTCGACGTCAAATCGATCGAGCGCATGCTCAAGCAGCTCGTCGCGCTGAAAGACAATTTGCGCCGCGCCATCAGCGCCAATGCGCAACCACAAGAAGCCGTCAACGGTTGATTGGTTATGAGTGAAAAGCCCCTCAAGATCGTTCCCGCTCCCGAAGCGAAGATGGCGCCGGCCGAAGCTCCGGCAGCCGAAAAGCCCGGCCGGTTCGCGCAATTTGGCCGCAAGCGCCTGCGCATGATTTTGCTGGTCGGGTTACCGGCGATCGCCGTGCTGATCGGGGTAGCGCTCTACCTCTTGGGTGGCCGCTACATCTCAACCGATAACGCCTACGTCGGCGCGCAGAAGGTGCTGATTACGCCGGATATTTCCGACAAGATCGTCCACGTCGCCGTGGTCGAGGGCCAGCACGTCAAGCCCGGCGACGAGCTGTTCACGCTCGATCCCGAGCCTTACCGCCTCGCGCTCGATCAGGCGCAGGCCAAGCTCGCCGCCGCGCGCGCCGATTACGACAAGCTGAAGACCAGCTACAAATCGCTGGCCGATCTGGCGGTGCTCGGCAAGCAAAACGTCGATCTCAAACAGCGCGATGTCGACCGCAAGGCCAACTTGGTCAAGACGCAAGCCGGCTCGCAGCTCGATCTCGACACCGCCATGGGCGCGCTGGTGATTGCGCAACTGGAATATCAGTTCACCACCCAGCAGCGCGACACCACGCTCAGCCAGCTGCTCGGCAATCCGAACCTGCCGCTCGCCGAGTTCCCCGAATATGCGCAAGCCAAGGCCGCGCTCGACAACGCGCAGCGCGATTTCGGCCACACCGTCGTGCGCGCGCCGATCTCCGGCACCGCCACGCAAGTGGACAACATCCAGGTCGGCCGCTTTGTCGCGGCCGGCACGCCGATCCTGAGCGTGATCGACGACCAGGCGCTGTGGGTCGACGCCAATCCGAAAGAAACCGATATCACCTATCTGCGCGTCGGGCAGAAGGTGACGCTCGACGTCGACAGTTTCCCCGATCACACCTTCAAGGGTCACGTCGTCGCGGTGAGCCCTGGCACTGGCGCGCAATTTTCGATTTTGCCGCCGCAGAATGCCACCGGCAACTGGGTGAAAGTGGTGCAGCGCGTGCCCGTGCGCATCGCCTTCGACAAGGACGAGGACACCCGCCTGCTGCGCTCGGGCATGAGCGTCGTGGTCGACATCGACACCGGCCACAGCCGGCTGCCGTTCCTGTCGGCCGCCGCCAAAGAGCGGGCAAAATGACCGCGACGCATTTCGCGTCGATGTCGCCGAGGCTGCGGCGCATGCTGATCACGGTGTGCGCGATGACCGCCACCATCATGCAGGCGCTCGACACCACCATCGCCAACGTCGCGCTGCCTTATATGCAGGGCTCGCTGTCCGCCTCGCTCGACCAGATCAACTGGGTGCTGACCTCCTACATCGTCGCCGCCGCCATCATGACCGCGCCGGTCGGCTGGATGGCCGACCGCTTCGGCCGCAAGAAGCTGTTCATTATCTGCGTCACCGGTTTCACCGTCGCCTCGTTCCTGTGCGCGCTGGCGCAGAACATCGAGCAGATGGTGCTGTTCCGCCTGTTGCAGGGCATGGCCGGCGCGGCGCTGGTGCCGCTGTCGCAATCCACGCTGCTCGACGCCTATTCGGTCGAGGAACGCGGCTCGGCAATGGCGATCTGGGGCGTCGGCGTGATGCTCGGGCCGATCATGGGCCCGACGCTGGGCGCTTGGCTCACCGACAATTATTCCTGGCATTGGGTGTTCCTGATCAACCTGCCGATTGGCGTCATCACCGTGGTCGGCATGTGGCTGTTCATGGAGGAAACCGACCGGCACGAACACCTGCGTTTCGACTGGTTCGGCTTCCTGGCACTCGCGATCGGCATCGGCTCGCTGCAATTGCTGCTCGATCGCGGCGAGCAGGTCGGCTGGTTCGGCGCCAGCGAGATCTGGGTCGAGATGATCGTTTCGCTCGTCGGCTTCTATTATTTCTTCGCCCATTCGCTGACCACGCCGGAGCCGTTCGTGCGCTTCGAGTTGTTCAAGGACCGCAATTTTGTCAGTGGCGTGGTGTTCATGATGGTGATCGGCGTGGTGCTGTTCGGCACCATGGCGCTGGTCACGCCGTTCATGCAGAACCTGCTCGGATTCCCGATCCAGACCGCCGGCTTCCTGCTCGGCTCGCGCGGCGTCGGCACGCTCATGACCATGCTTGTGGCGCCGCGGCTGATGCGGCTCCTGGAGACGCGCTATCTCATCTTGCTCGGCCTGCTGCTGACCGGCAGCACGCTTTACTACATGACCGGCTTTTCGCTCGACGTGACACAGGAGACCATCGTCGTCACCAGCGTTATACAGGGCATCGGCCTTGGGCTGCTGTTCGTGCCGATCACGACGGCGGCGTTCCTGACGCTACCCGGACATCTGCGCAACGGCGGCACCTCGATCCTGACGCTGGTGCGTAACATCGGCTCGTCGGTCGGCATTTCCATGGTGATCGCCAATCTCACCAGCAAGACCACGGAGATGCACGCGCGGCTCGTCGAATCGGTGACGCCGTTCAACGACGCGCTGCAAATGCCGGACGTGGCGGCGCACATGGACGTGCACAGCCAGACTGGCCTCGCGATGCTCGACGAGATCGTCACACAGCAGGCGGCGATGATCGCCTATCTCAACGATTTCAAGCTCCTGATGATATTGACGCTGGCGATGATGCCGCTGGTGCTGATCATCCGCGCCGGCGGCCAAGTGCGTAGTGCGGGCAAGCCGGAACATGCGGTGATCGATTAGCCGCGCTGCGCCCCGGGCACGAATGCCGCAAATTCTCGCTTGATCGCTTCCGTATGCGCGCCGAGCGCGGGTACCGCGCCGTAGCTGCGCGGCGTGCCGTCGTGAATCGCCGCCGGCGCCGGCATGCTGGCCGGGCCGCTCGGCGTGCCGACGGTGACCCACCGCAGATGCGGGTGGCGAGTCAATAAATCCAGATCGTTGATGACGCCGAAAGCGATATCGTATTGCGCGAGCTTCTCAACCAGCGGCGCAATATCCATTCTAGCAAAAGCACTGGCGACCCGGCCGTCGGTTTCGGAGCGGCGCTTCATCCGTTCGACATTGGTTGCAAAATTCGGAGCGGCGGCGAGCTGCTTGTCGCCCAGGACGTGTTCCGCCAGCACACGCCATTCGCGGTCGTTCTGAATCGAGATCAGAACGTCGCCGCCGTCCCTTGTCTTGAACGCACCATAAGGCGCGATCGACGTGTGTGCGAGGCCGATGCGCTTGGGCGTATCGCCGCCCTCATGCTGGAGCAGTGGCACCCCCATCCAGTCCGCCATGGCGTCGAACATCGAGATCACGATCGCTTCGCCCTCGCCGGTGTGTGCGCGCTTAAGCAGCGCCTCGAGGATCGCCTCATAGGCGTTCATGCCGGCGGCAATATCGCAGACCGATACGCCGGCGCGCGCCGGCGCCTCCGGCCCCCCGGTGATCGAGGAAAGGCCGGATTCCGCCTGGACCAGCATGTCGTAGGCCTTGCGCTGCGCGTAAGGGCCGCTCTCGCCATAGCCGGAGATCGAGCAGCAGATCAGGCGCGGATAATCCTTTCGCAGCCGTGAGACCGCAAAGCCGAGCTTGGCGATGGCGCCGGGCTTGAGATTCTGCACGAACACGTCAGCCTTGCCGAGCATGGCTTCGAGCAGCGCTTTGTCTTCGCCCTTGCCTAGATCGAGCACCACCGACTGCTTGCCGCGGTTAAGCCAGACAAAATAGGCGCTCTCGCCATGCACCAGCGCGTCATAACGGCGCGCGAAGTCGCCTTCCGGCCGCTCGACCTTGATCACACGCGCGCCGGCATCGGCCAGTTTGCAGCTGCAGGTCGGCGCCGCCACAGCTTGTTCGACGGAGACGACCAGCAGGCCTTCTAACGGGAGCAGCATTTCAATACGACCGCGGCAAGCCGAGCACGTGCTCGGCCAGATAGGAAAGAATCATGTTGGTCGAGATCGGCGCCACCTGGTAGAGCCGGGTTTCGCGGAACTTGCGCTCGACGTCGTATTCCTCGGCGAAGCCGAAGCCGCCGTGCGTCTGCACGCACATGTCGGCGGCGAACCAGGAGGCGTCGGCGGCCAGCAGCTTCGCCATGTTGGCCTCCGGTCCAATGTCGGCGCCCACTTCGTATTTACGCGCCGCCTCGTGCACCATCAATTCCGCGGCGCGCATCTGCGCATAGGCGCGCGCGATCGGGAACTGCACGCCCTGGTTCTGCCCGATTGGTCGGCCGAACAGCACGCGCGCATGAGCATAGGCCGTCGCCTTGTCGATGAACCATTTGGCGTCGCCGATACATTCCGCCGCGATCAAAATACGCTCGGCATTCATGCCGGCGAGGATGTAGCGGAAGCCTTGACCTTCCTCGCCGATCATGTTTTCCGCCGGCACGCGCAGGTCGTCGAAAAATACCTCCGTGGTGGCGTGGTTCATCATGGTGCGGATCGGGTTGATGGTGAGGTTGGCCGATTGCGCCAGCCGCATGTCGACCAGGAACACCGACAACCCGTCGGTGCGCTGCTTGGTCTGTTCCTTCGGCGTGGTGCGCGCCAAGAGCAGCATCAGGTCGGAATGCTCGGCGCGCGAGGTCCAGATCTTCTGGCCATTGATGACGTAGTGGTCGTTACCCTCGCGCCGCGCCGTGGTGCGTAACGAGAGCGTATCGGTGCCTGAAGTCGGTTCCGTCACGCCGAAGGCCTGCAGGCGCACCTCGCCGCAGGCGATCTTCGGCAGATAGGTCTTTTTCTGCTCGGCATTGCCGTGCCGCAGGATCGTCCCCATGGTGTACATTTGCGCGTGGCAGGCCGCGCCGTTGCCGCCGGACGCATGGACCTCCTCAAGGATGGCGGCAGCCGCGCTGATGCCGAGCCCGCTGCCGCCGAACTCCTCAGGAATGAGCGCGGCGAGATAGCCGGCCTCGGTCAGCGCTTTAACGAAATCGGTCGGATAGGCGCGCTCACGATCGAGCGCGCGCCAGTATTCGCCGGGGAACTTGGCGCATAGCGCGCGCACCGACTCGCGGATGTCGGCGAACTGGTCTTGATCCGCGCTGCGTTTACTCATGCGTCCTTCACCTCGGCGTAGCCATGGTCGATCGCGACCACGTCGCGCTCCTTGACCCGCACGCGGAAGCTTACCACGCTCGGACCCTTGTCATCGTCGCGCCAAAACTCGGTCCGGATGGTCTCGCCGGGAAACACCGGCGCCGAGAACCGCCCGGCCATCGCGGTTAGCCGCGTCGGATCGTAGCCGCATACCGCCTTGAGCAACGCGCGGCCGGCAACCCCGAAGGTCGCGAGCCCATGCAGCACCGGGCGCGGGAAGCCGACGGCCTTGGCAAAATCCGGATCGACATGCAGCGCGTTCGTGTCGCCGGACAGCCGATAGATCAGCGCCATTTCCGGCCGGGTCGGCAGATCGCAAATGCCGTCCGGTGCGCGCGCCGGCAACGCATGCGGCGGCAACGTTTCGCGTCTGGGCCCGCCGAAGCCGCCGTCGCCGCGGCAGAATGTGGTCTGCGTCAAGGTGGCGAGCAGGCGCCCGCTCGCCTTGTCGCTGATCTGACGTTCGGAATAAATCAAGGCACCCTTGCCGGCGCCCTTGTCCACGACGTCGAGGATGCGGGTGCGCCCGATCACCGTACCCTGCGGCGCGACCGGCGCGTGCAGCTTGAAGCCCTGCTCACCGTGCACGACCTTTTCCCAGGTGACGCCGATCTCCGGCAGCCGCAACCAATAGGCGGCGTAGCCCTGCACCACGGCGAAGGTTGGCAGCAGTTTCATATTTTTCTCGTACACGAAGGCGAGTTCGTCGCGGTTCAGCGGATCCTGACCGAGACCCAACCCAAGCGCGTACAAGATGCAATCCTTCGGGCCGTACGTGTGCTCGACGTCGGGGATTTTAAGCGCCAACAGCTTTTCGGCATTGAGGGGCATTGACGAGAACTCGGTACTATCGTCCCAGGCAAGCATAGATCGGGACGCGCGCGTCGCAGTTCCTTAACCATGCTCACCGGCAATCTTGCACGTGCATGATTGCTGTGTCGAGGATCGCGCCTTTATTGACCGGTGAATATTGATCGCCGCTTGCCGCGGCACGAGCTTTACGCGTTCTTCACTACATCACTTTACGCGCCCTTATTGCGATGTGTGTTTAATCGAAATCGTGAGGACGGTTGGCTGAGGGGCCAAATGTTACTCGGCGGTTTCGTTTCGCAGTTCGTCAGAACAGCTTTCGGCGCACGACTGGTGCGCAGCAAGATCACGTTGACACTTGCGGCGTGCCTTGTTTGCGTCGCCGTCAATGACGGCAATGCCGCCTCAAACAGAGCCGCGGAATTCTCGACGATACCGTTTATCGCATTCGAATCGCCGGCCAGGATCGACAAATCGTCGTCGGCATCGTTCGTAGAACGTTTCGACAGCCTGCAAACGTCAATCGTCCGAGAAAATCTCGCCAGCCTAACGAACTATTTCCCACTGACGCCGATGACGACGGCAAGCCTGCCCCGCCATCAGAGGATCGTCCCCGCGGGTGCGCCGATCGTGGGGATCGCGTCAATGTACAATCCGACCGATCCGACCGATCGGGATTCGGGCGACGAGGAAACCGCGTCAGGCGAACGGTATGACGCCCAGGGGTGGACCGCCGCGATCCGTATCGACTTGCGGGCGAAATTCGGCGGGGTCCGCTTCGGCAAAAACTATCAACCCGGCTTTGCCCTGGTGCAGAGCAGCGACAAACAGGCCATTGTGAGAATCAACGATATCGGACCGCTGAAGCGCGGCCGTATCATCGACCTCAACGAGCGCACGATGCGCTATTTCGATCCGACGCTGGAGCTCGGGCCCATCGAGAAAGTCAGGGTCACACCTTTGGCCGGGCAGGATTGGGCGCTCGGACCGGTCGACGACGATCGGGCGGTGAGCGTGGCCAGCCAATTCGATCGATAGCAGCGCTATCCCCACACTTCCTCGGCGACCTCCACAATCATCCTGAGCTTCGCCCATTGCTCGTCCTCGGCCAGCATATTGCCCTCCTCGGTCGAGGCAAAGCCACATTGCGGCGACAGGCAGAGCTGATCGAGTGAGATGTATTTGGCCGCCTCGTCGATGCGGCGTTTGAGGTCATCCTTGGGCTCCAGGCGCCCGGTCTTGGTGGTGACCAAGCCGAGCACCACCTGCCGATCCTTCGGCACCAGACGCAGCGGCTCGAAGCCGCCGGCGCGGTCCGAATCGTATTCCATGAAATAGCCGTGCACCTTAATGCGGTTGAACAGGAGCTCCTGCTCGGCCTCATAGCCGCCCGAACCCATGAAGGTCGATTTATAGTTGCCGCGGCACAGATGCATGGTGATGGTCATGTCGGACGGAATGCCCGACATCGCCGTGTTGATGAGGTCGCCGTATAGTTCGCCGAGCCTATCTGGATCGTCGCCGCGGTCTTTCATTTGCTGGCGGTATTTCGGATCACACAGCATGGCGATGAACACCTCGTCGAGCTGCAGATAGCGGCAGCCGGCGTCGGCGAAGGCGCGCACCGCTTTTTTGTAAGCCTGGCCGAGATCGGCGAACATCGCGTCGAACTTTGGATAAATCTTGCCGTCGATCGGCGGCCGCGCCGGGCGGCCGTAAAGCGCCGACGGCGCGGGGATGGTGATCTTCGGCGTGCGCTTGGTCTGCGCGGCGACGAATTTGAAATGTTCGAGCATCGGGTGGCCGGAAAAGCCGATCTTGCCGGTGACCTTGACGCCCTCGTTGCGCGTGGTGACGGCGGCGAAAGCAACGCCTTGATCCATCACGTGCTTCTCGACGCCGTCTAGACCCCAGAGGAAGTCGAGATGCCACCAGGAGCGGCGGAATTCGCCGTCGGCGATCGACTGCAGGCCGACTTCTTCTTGTTTCTTGATGACACGCTCGATCTCACGGTTCTCAATTGCCTTCAGCGCGGCAGCGTCGATTTCGCCTTTGGCGCGCCGCTTGCGTGCCTTTTTCAGCGCGGCTGGACGCAGCAGGCTGCCGACATGATCGGCGCGGAACGGCGGCTTGGTCCGTTGAGACATTCTTGTCTTGCTCCCTGATCCATCCGCTCGTCCCCGCGAAAGCGGGGACCTAGTTCTTATCTTGCTGGATTCCCGCTTGCGCGGGAATGAGCGGAGTTTGTTGTTAGCCCCACAATTCTTCGGCCACTTCCACAATCATCTTCAGCTTCGCCCATTGCTCCTCCTCAGCCAGAATATTGCCTTCCTCGGTGGAGGCGAAGCCGCATTGCGGCGAGAGACAGAGCTGCTCCAGCGGAACAAATTTCGCCGCTTGGTCGATGCGGCGTTTGGTCTCGTCTTTCGATTCCAGCCGCCCGCTTTTGGACGTGACCAGGCCGAGCACCACGGTCTTGCCCTTGGGCACGAAGCGCAGCGGCTCGAAGCCGCCGGCGCGGTCGGAGTCGTACTCCATGAAATAGCCGTGCACATTGATCGCATTGAACAGGATTTCCGCCACCGGCTCGTAGCCGCCGGAGGCGACGAAAGTCGACTGAAAATTGCCGCGGCACAAATGCATGCAGATCGTCATCTCTGGCGGGATATCCGAAATCGCGGCATTGATCAGCCGCGCATAGGCCGCCGGCAGCCGATCAGGATCCTCGCCACGCTCGCTCACTTGCGCCCGCAACTTTGGATCGCAAAGATAAGCTAGATTGACTTCGTCGAGTTGCAAATAGCGGCAGCCTTGATCGGCGAAGGCGCGCACCGCCTTTGCGTAAGTCTGGCCCAGATCGGTGTAGAAATCTTCCATGTCGGGATAGATTGCGCCGGGAATGGCCTCGCGGCCATAGCGGAAGTGCAGACTGGACGGCGACGGGATCGTCATCTTCGCCACCGCGCGCGTGTGCTCTTGCACGAACTTGAAATGCTCGAGCATCGGATGCGTCGCGAAGGCGCCGAGCTTGCCAACGACGCGCAGCATCATCGGCTTTGGATTAGGGCCCTGGAATTTAATCTTACGCTCGCCGAGATAGGCCTCGACGCCGGGCAATGCCCCGAGGAAATCGTAATTCCAGAACGCGCGGCGGAATTCGCCGTCGGTGACGGCTTGCAGGCCGATGTCCTCCTGCCGGCGGAGGACCTTTTCTATTTCCTGGTCTTCGATCGCCTTGAGCTGTTCCGCCGAAATCCCGCCGCGCTCGCGTTGTGCCCGCGCCTGCTTGAGCGGCGTGGTACGCAACAGACTGCCGACATGATCGGCGCGGAAGGGAGGGGTAGTTCTCTGCATACGCATTACTCTCTGGATGTCATGCCCGCGTAGGCGGGCATCCAGTAAACGCCGGCTTGGCGATAGAGCCGACGCGCCGGGGTTACTGGGTCCCCGCCTTCGCGGGGACGACAGCTACTTCCCCCACACCTCGTCCGCCAACTCAACGATCATGCGCAGCTTGGCCCACTGTTCGTCCTCGGCCAGCACGTTGCCCTCTTCGGTCGAGGCGAAGCCGCATTGCGGCGACAGACAAAGTTGATCGAGCGCGACGTATTTGGTGGCTTCATCGATGCGGCGCTTGATGTCGTCGCGCGGCTCGAGGCGCCCCGACTTCGAGGTGACCAGGCCAAGCACCAGTTGCTTGTTGCCCTTGGGGAAGTGGCGCAGCGGCTCGAAGCCGCCGGCGCGCTCGCTGTCGTATTCCAGAAAATAGCCGTCGAAATTCGTGTTGGCGAGCAACTGCTCGGCGACGAACTCGTAGCCGCCCTGCGCGATCCAGGTGGAGCGGAAGTTGCCGCGGCAGGAATGCATGGTGATTGCCATATCGGCCGGCTTGCCGGCGAGCGCTTCGTTGGTGACGCGTGCATAAATCGCCGGCAGCGTGTCGGGATCGTCGCCGCGCGCCTTGGAGCCCTCACGTTCCTTCGGATCGCAGATCATTGCCCATGCGGTATCGTCGAGTTGCAGATAGCGGCAGCCGGCGTCGTAGAAGGCGCGGATCGCCTTCTTCCAAGTGGCGGCAACGTCGGCGAAGAATTCGTTGTAACCGGGATAGGCCTCTTTGCTCACCATCGCCCGGCCCTGGCGGAAATGGAACGTGCTCGGCGCCGGGATGCACATTTTCGGCATGACGCTGCAATGGCTCTTGAGGAACTTGAAATGTTCGATCATCGGATGGCCGGCGAAGTCGATCTTGCCGTCGATCCGAATGGCCTCGTGCTTGGTTTCGACTCCATGGAATTTGATGCCGGTCGAAGTGGTGATCGGCGTGACGCCTTTGAGCCCGCGGAAGAAATCGAAATGCCACCAGGAGCGGCGGAATTCGCCGTCGGTGGCGAGCTTGAGGGCGACCTCGGCCTGCTTCCTGATGATCTTCTCGATCTCGCGGTCTTCGATTTCTTTCAGCGCGGCTGCCGCGATCTCACCCTTGGCGAATTTGGCGCGCGCCTCCTTCAGCGGCGCGGGGCGCAACAGGCTGCCGACCATGTCGGCACGGAACGGCGGCGTGGTGCGTTGGGTCATGGGTGATTTCTCCCTGCTCGATCCGCTCGTCCCCGCGAAAGCGGGGACCCAGTTCTTTTTGCTGGATTCCCGCTTACGCGGGAATGAGCGGTCTATTTACCCCACACTTCGTTCGCGAGATCGACAATCATCTTCAGCTTGGCCCACTGCTCGTCCTCGGCCAGCACGTTGCCCTCCTCGGTCGAGGCGAAGCCGCATTGCGGCGACAGGCACAGCTGATCGAGCGCGACGTACTTGGTCGCTTCTTGGATACGCCGCTTGATGTCCTCGCGCGGCTCGAGCCGGCCCGACTTCGAAGTGACGAGGCCGAGCACGACGATCTTGTTGCCCTTGGGCAGGAAGCGCAGCGGCTCGAAGCCACCGGCGCGATCTGTATCGTATTCGAGGAAATAGCCGTCGTAGTTGCACTTGGCCAACAGGCTCTGCGCCACCGGCTCGTAGCCGCCGGAGGAGATGAAGGTCGAGCGGAAATTGCCGCGGCAGACATGCGTGGTGATGGTCATGTCGGTGGGCTTGGCCTCCAGCGCCTTGTTGATGCAGGCGGTGTAGGTCTCCTGCAGATGATCGACGTCGAGACCGCGGTCGCGCGCCTTCTTCAATTCCTCCTGCGAGCAGAGATAGGCCCAGGCGCAGTCGTCGAACTGGAGGTAGCGGCAGCCGGCGGCGTAGAACGCTTTTATCGCGTTCTGATAGGCCACGGCGAGATCGTCGAAGATGGCGTCGCGATCGGGATAGGCCGATTTCGCCACCGCACCCGGCTCAAGCCGGAAATGCATTTGGCTCGGCGCCGGGATACACATCTTCGGCGTTACCTTGGTGTGCGCCTTCAAGAACTTGAAGTGCTCCAGCATCGGGTGGTTGGAGAAGCCGATCTTGCCCTTGACCCGGATGCTCTGCATCTTGGTCTGCACGCCCTGGAACTGGATGCCGTGGTCAAGCTCGTACAACTCGACGCCGTCCAGCATGCTGAAGAAGTCGAAGTGCCACCAGGCGCGGCGGAATTCGCCGTCGGTGGCGAGCTTGAGGCCGATCTCCTCCTGTTTCTTGATGATCTTCTCGATCTCGCGGTCCTCGACCTCTTTGAGTTGCGCCGCGCTGATGGCGCCCTTCTCGCGCTGCATGCGCGCCTGCTTGAGCGGCGCGGTGCGCAGCAGGCTGCCGACCATGTCGGCGCGGAAAGGCGGCTTGGTCCGTTGCATGACGTTTCCTCCAAATGACGCCCACGGGCCGGCCGGGCCGCAGGTCTTAATTTAAATTTGGCTGAGCCGTAGCATGCCCGGCGGCGGCCCGTCTTGACGTTGAGCAAGCGTAGCGGGCCGTTTCGACCGCGCCGCCGAACGAGAAATAATGCGGCGCGGCGTCGCCCAGATCGGCGGCCCCGCTGAGAATTTCGACGATCCGGTCGGGGCCGACGTTGCCGAGCAGGCCGGCCGCCGCACCCGACATCAGGCCGCGCAACGAGGCGTCGACGCCGCAGCGTTTGGCATAGCGCAGCAGCGCCGGCAGGCTGGTCGGGCCGGCCATGCCTACCTTAACCGGTTTGGTAATGCCGCAGGCGCGCAACTTCCTGAGCCAGGTCAAGATGCGCTCAGGCGAAAACGAGAACTGGCTGACGATATGGACGGCTAGTCCATGCGCTGCGGCCGCGGCGATCTTCTCGTCGAGCGCGGCTTCGAGACGCCCGGCCGGAATGCGGCTGTGGCCCTCCGGATAGGCGCCGATGCCGATTTCCGCGATGCCCGCCTCGCGCAGACGGCCCTTCTGGATCACCGCTAGCGCGTCGGTGAATGGCCCCGTCGGGTCGACGTCGCCGCCGATCACCAGCAAGTGGCGTACATCGGCTTCACCGCGCAAGCCGGCGACCAGATCTGCCAGTTCGGCGGCGGAGTGGATTCGCCGCGCGGCGATATGGATCACCGGCTCCAGGCCGAATTTCCGCAGCAGCGCAGCGCCGCCTATCAGCTCCTGCGGCGTGATCGTCGGCACCGCCGAAAAATAGACCGGCGTTCCGCGCGGTAGAACCTCCGCCAGCGCGACGATCTCATCGGCGTTCGGCCGGGTGGCCTCAAGCGAAAATTGTTGCGCGAATCCTGGCATCTTCGCGCTACTCGCGCCGGTGGGAGATCACGAAGGACTCGTCGTAGAACCACAGCCCGCCCTGCTTCTGCAACACGTCGCGGGTCGCCTCGATGTAACGGCGGTCGCTGTTGACGTCGGACAGGCGGTCATCCTCGATCTGCGCCACGTAGATCGCCGCGTTCCAGGCGGCGAGCAGTGTCGATGTGCCGATCGAGGAGGAAATCTCCGACGGCAGCGTGTGCATGTCGTAGCGGAACAGCGAACGCTGGTCGGAATAGGCGTTGAAATTGAGATCGCGGCCGGCATTGCCCAACTCGTGCTTCACTTCCTTGAGCAGGTCGTGCCGGCTGTGCACGAACGGATTGTCGTTCGGCCAGACCTTATGGATGATTTCCATGCCGGGATCGCGCCCATAGGAATGGATCGCGATCATGCGTCCGCCCGGCCCGAGCGCGCGGGCCAGCGGCGCCAGCACACGCTTGGCCTTGAATTCAAGCGAGGCGCGCGCACGGTAAGGCTGCGAGGCGATCACCAGATCGTAGTCGGCCACGGTGCCGCCGGGCTTGGGGACGATCTGGTCGAGCAGGAATTTGTGGTCGTTGCGGTAAATCACCAGAATGACCGGCCGCTCATAGATCGGGTTGCCGCTCTTGGCCGACACGCGCGCCTTCCAGTTCTCGGCGAGGAACGGCTCGAGCGCGGTGATCTGCTGCTCGAAGGAGTGCGCGGTGTTGCCGTCCATCGCCAGGTCTTTCCAGACCAGACTGGTGGCGGCGGACAGGGATTTCACGGCGAGCCACGGCGCTTCCGCATAGGCGAGATTGGTGAGCACCAGCACGGTGGACGGATGCTCGACGAAACGGTCGGCCATCTTGTGCAGCGTGAGGCGGATGTCTTCGAGGCTGATTTCCTTGCCGACGATATAGAACGGCATGGTGGGGAAGCGGTCGTGCATATTGCGCATCACGCGCGCCAGCACGGTGCCGTCGCCGAGGCCGGCGTCGAACACGCGCACCGCCGGCGGGCGCGGATGGATATTGGCGAGCTCCATGCCGACCCGTTGCGCGATTTCCCATTTCTCGCTGCAGGTGTTCACGAACAGCAGATATTTCTGCCGGTTGTCGAAGAAGCGGAAATTGCGTTGCGGGTCGTTGGCCGCCTGGCCGGAAGCGACCGGCGGCGCCGGCGGCGTGACCACGGGCAAGGCCGCGGGCGGGGTCGCGTCAAACAGCATGCGGCGGCGCGCCGGCGCGGCATCGACGTTGCGCGCCATGAAGCTGCGGATGCGTTCGAGCGTATCGGTGGTGATGCGGCCGCCGTTGCGCAGACGGTTGGCGAGCTTGCCGTCGTTCACTGCGCGGCGGCCGAAGGTGGATTCGGCCAAGCCACGCTGGCGGCAGAATTCGCTGATCTCCTGGAGGATCTGATCGTTCATGGCGGCGCTTCCCTAACGGTCGGCTCTAGCGGCCGGCTCGTAGGCCAAGGGAACCAAGTCCACCCCGCCTAGTCAATTGAAAAAAGATGCATTAAATAAGATGGGCAGAGTGGGTGGGCGTAGCCCAACAGCAAAATAGCTATGAAACAATGTTTTCTAATCTTAGACCGGTTCGAATTTTTCTACTTGCACATCAAATAGTGGGCAATTTCCTACTTTAGAGGCGATAGCGGTGGTGAGAGTGGGCACCGCCAACCCGCAGTTAACGTCCTCAGATATCGAAGAAAACGGTCTCGTTCTCGCCCTGCACGCGGATGTCGAAGCGATAGACCGGGGCGCCGCTGCCAGGCTGCTTGTGGGCAATGAGTGTGCCGCGGCGATCTCCCGGCACCATCAGGAGGATCGGATCGGCGCCGTTGGCCGCCTCGTCGGAGAAATAAAGCCGCGTGTAGATCTGCCGCAGCATGCCGCGTGAGAAGATGCAGACCACGATATGCGGCGCCTGCGGCTTGCCTTCGGGCCCCGGCACCATACCCGGCTTGACGGTGTCGAAACTATAGATGCCTTGCTTGTCGGTGGCTGAGCGGCCGAAGCCGGTGAACTTGGCGTTCGGCCGCGGCTTCTCGCCGCGCGCATGGGCGTAGCGGCCTTGGGCATCGGCCTGCCAGATCTCGATCATGGCGTCGTCGATCGGCTTGCCGTCGCCGTCGAGCACGCGGCCCTCGATGCGGACTTTCGTGCCCGTCGCGTCCGGCGTAATCAGGTTGGCGCCGATCGTTTCCTTCCAGTCGTAATTCGCGTTCGGCTTCCAGTCGCAGCGGTTGTGCGGCGAAAGACCATAGGCGAAGAACGGGCCGACGGTTTGTGACGGGGTGATGTCGGACATTAGTGCTTTTCCGTATGCGTCGGGGTCTGTTCGCGGCCGCGTAGCACGATGTCGAAGCGGAAACAGAGTGCCCAGTCGGGAATGGTGTTTTCCAGATCGAAGCTGGAAATCATGCGCGCTCGCGCCTTCTCGTCGGCCACCGAATTGAAGATCGGATCGAACGGGAACAGCGGATCGCCGGGGAAATACATCTGCGTCACCAGCCGCGTGAGGAACGATTGGCCAAAGACAGAAAAGTGGATGTGGTTCGGCCGCCAAGCATTGGGATGATTGCCCCACGGATAAGCGCCCGGCTTCACCGTGATGAATTTGTAGTGGCCAGCTTTGTCGGTGAGCGTGCGGCCGGCGCCAGTGAAGTTCGGATCGAGCGGCGCCGGATGCTGGTCGACATTGTGCACATAACGACCGCAGGCATTGGCCTGCCAGATTTCCACCAGCGTTTCGGGCACCGGCCGCTTGTCCTCATCGAGCACACGGCCGTGCACGATGATGCGCTCGCCCAAGGGCTCGCCCTTATGCTGCTTGGTCAGATCGTTGTCGCCTTCCTGGATGGCGTCGTGGCCGAAGGCCGGACCGGTAAGTTCCGACAGCGTGTGCGGCACGATGATCAGCGGTTTCGACGGCGAACGCTTCACCGTCGAGCGATATTCCGGCGACACGTGCTTGGGATAAACGCTCAAGCTTTCCTTGGGATAGACCAGCGACATTGTTGCCGTCCTTTTTCTTTAAGCAACCCGTTCCAGCGCCAGCGACACGCCCTGCCCGACGCCGACGCACATGGTGGCAAGGCCGAGCTTGCCGCCGTTCTCTTCCAGGCCGTGCGCCACGGTCAGCGCCAGCCGCGCGCCCGACATGCCGAGCGGGTGGCCGAGGGCGATGGCACCGCCGTGCGGATTGACCTGCTCGGCATCGTCGGCAAGGCCGAGCTGGCGCAGGCAGGCGAGCGACTGCGAGGCGAAAGCCTCGTTGAGCTCAATCACGGCGTAATCGCCGATCTTATGGCCGAGCCGCGCCATCAGCTTGCGCGTCGACGGCACCGGCCCGATGCCCATGATGCGCGGCGGCACCGCCGCCGAGGCCATGCCGAGAATGCGCGCGCGCGGTGTCAGGCCATGCGCCTTCACTGCCGCTTCCGAGGCGACGATCAGCGCGGCGGCGGCGTCATTGACGCCGGAAGCGTTGCCGGCGGTGATGGTGCCCGGATTGCGCACGAACGGCTTGAGCTTGGCGAGCTGGTCGAGTGTGGTCTCGCGCGGATGCTCGTCTCTGTCGACCTTGATCGTTTCCTTGCGGCCGGCGATCTCGACCGCGACGATTTCCTTGGCGAAATAGCCTGACGCGATCGCCTTGGCGGCACGCTGCTGCGAGCGCAAGGCGAAGGCGTCCTGGTCGGCGCGGGTGATCTGGAATTCCTCGGCGACGTTCTCGGCCGTCTCCGGCATGGAATCGACGCCGTATTGGCTCTTCATCAGCGGATTGACGAAACGCCAGCCGATGGTGGTATCGAATATCTCAGCCATCCGCGCGAAGGCTTCCTGCGCCTTGCCCTGCACGAAGGGCGCCCGTGTCATCGATTCGACGCCGCCGGCAATGGCGAAGTCCATTTCGCCGGCGCGAATGGCGCGCGCCGCCGCGCCGACCGCTTCCAGACCCGAAGCGCAGAGACGATTGAGCGTCGCGCCCGGCACGCTCGCCGGCAACCCGGCCAGCAGCAACGCCATGCGCGCGACGTTGCGGTTATCCTCGCCGGCCTGGTTGGCGCAGCCGAAATAGACTTCGTCGAGCTTCTCCCAATCAGCCTTGGTATTGCGCGTCATCAACGCCTTGATCGGCGTGGCGGCAAGATCGTCGGCGCGCACCTTGGCGAGCGCGCCGCCGTAGCGCCCGATCGGAGTGCGCACGGCGTCGCAGAGAAATGCTTCACGCGCTGCCATCACGCTGCCTCCGAATGCGCACGGTTGGTGCGGGCGTGGAGATCGCGCAGCACCTCGAGCTCGCGCGGCGTCGGCGGCGGCGTCTCCGCGACCGACGACGCAAAACGGATTTTCCAGCCGGCATTCTCCTGGATCTGCTCGCGCGTTACGCCGGGATGCAGTGAGACGACAGTCATCTCTTTGGTCTCGGGATCGGGCTCGAACAGCGCCAGATCGGTGATCAGCCTGGTCGGGCCTTTGGTCTTGACGCCGAGTTTGGCGCGGCTATCGCCGCCCGAGACATGTCCTATCGAGGTGACGAAATCCAGCTTCTCCACGAAGCTGCGCTTGCCCTGCGCCATGATGATGAAAATCTCGCCGCAGGAGGTGGCGATCTCGGGCGCGCCGCCGCCGCCCGGCAGCCGCACCTTGGGCTTATCGTAGGGGCCGACCACTGTGGTGTTGAGATTGGCGTATTTGTCGATCTGTGCGCCGCCGAGGAAGCCGATCTTGATGCGGCCGCCTTGCAGCCAATAGCGGAACATCTCCGGCACTGACACGGTGGTCAGCGCGGTTTCGCACAATTCGCCGTCGCCGATCGACAGCGGCAGCACGTTCGGCTTAGTGGCAAGCGTGCCGGACTCGTAGATCAGTGTGATGCCGGGCGCGTGCGTCAGGCGCGCGAGATTGCAGGCGGCCGACGGCTGGCCGATGCCGACGAAACATATGTCGTCGTTCTTCAGCGCGCGCGCCGCCGCGACGGTCATCATCTCGTTTGGTTTGTAATCGGCCATGATCTACTCCGCCGCCGCGCGAACTTTACGCGCGTACTGGGCGAAGGCCTCGGGGCCTTTCTCCAGCACGTTCGTCTTCATCCAGGCGAGAAACGTGTCGCGCTCGCGCGCGATCTCGTCCCATTGCTTGTAATAGGCGTTGTTGCGCGGGTAACAGCCCTGCGCATAAGAGGGGAAGGCGCCGCCCGGCACCTCGGCGATATAGCCGACGGTCCAGTGCGGCAGCACCACGGCATTGAGGCTGCGGTCGGACGGCAGCTCGTCGACGATCTCTTCCACCGTCACCACCGAACGCTTGGACGCGAGCACCGCTTCCTTCTGCACGCCGAGCACGCCCTCGATCATCACATTGCCTTGCTTGTCGGCGCGCTGGGCATGGATCACCGCTACGTCCGGCCGGTGCGCGGGGATCGCCGCCAGTTCCTCGCCGGTGAACGGGCAGGTCACGCGTTTGATCTTGGCATTCACCTTCGGCAGGTCGCCGCCGATATAGCCGCGGAAAATGGCGCAGGGCAGGCCCGCCGCGCCCGCCTCATAGGCGTTGGCCATGGCCGCGTGCGAATGCTCATCCAGTTCGAGCTTCTGCGGCCAGTTGTTCTCGACCGCGTCGCGGAAGCGATGCAGCGAGCCGACGCCGGGGTTGCCGCCCCAGGAGAAAATGAGCTTGTCGACGCAGCCCATGCCGATGAGCTGGTCGTAGATCAGGTCCGGCGTCATCCGTATCAGCGTAAGGCGTTTGCGGCCCTGACGGATGACCTCATGGCTGGCGGCGTGCGGAATAAGGTGGGTGAAGCCTTCCAGCGCCACCGTGTCGCCTTCGCGGACGGCGGATTGGATGGCTTCGGCGAGCGACGAAATACGCGCCATGCGACTGAGCTTCCCGGTTACGACACCGTATTTACGGCCCGCCAAGGACAGGGTCAAATGGCGAAATACAGATTAAGTTTGGCTTCCAACAAATGGCCGCCATGCTGGGCACAGAACCGATCTTCACCATCCACGCCGAACTTTCGGCCATCATGAATTTGGGACGCACGCCCTATGGTGAACGGCGCATCGTCGATATCACCGGCGGCACGGTACGCGGTGCGAAGCTTAACGGCCGCATCCTGCCGGGCGGCGCCGATTGGCAGATCGTGCGCAGCGACGGCGCCGCCGACATCCAGGCGCGCTACACCATCGAGAGCGAAAGCGGCGCGCGCATCCTGGTCACCAGCGACGGCTTGCGGCATGGTCCGCCGGCGGTTCTGGAGCGATTGGCGCACGGCGACAGCGTCGATCCCGCGCTCTATTATTTCCGCACCGTGATGCGGTTCGAGACGTCCGACCCCGCGGTCGACTGGCTCAACCGCATCCTGGCGCTGGCACGCGGCCAGCGCGAAGGCCGCAGCGTGCGGCTCGATGTGTACGAGGTGAAGTAATGCCGGACGAAATCGACATAACGCTGCCGGCATCGCTTGCCGCCGAGCGGCAGGGCGCCGTCGCCATCCTGCGGCTCAAGCGTCCGGAGAAGCGCAATGCGCTGAACGACGAGGCCATCGTTGGCATCGAGATCTTCTTCTCATTGTTGCCCGACGAAATCGGCGCCGTGCTGCTCGTGGGCGAAGGGGAGCATTTTTCCGCCGGCCTCGACCTGAGCGAATTGGAAGAACGCGACGTCAAGCAAGGCATCGCCCATTCCGAACTGTGGCACCGCGCCTTCGGCAAGATTCAGTTCGGCAAGGTGCCGGTGGTCGCCGTGCTGCACGGCGCAGTGGTCGGCGGCGGGCTGGAGCTTGCAGCCAGCGCGCATGTGCGCGTGGCCGAACGCTCGACCTATTACGCGCTGCCGGAGGGCAGCCGCGGCATCTATGTCGGCGGCGGCGGTTCGGTGCGGCTGCCGCGGTTGATCGGCGTCGCACGTATGATGGACATGATGCTCACCGGCCGCACCTACTCGGCTGAGGAGGGCGAAGCCATGGGGCTTTCCACCTATCTGGTCGAACCGGGCAAAGGCTTCGCCAAAGGCCTCGAACTCGCCAGTCGCATCGCCGGTAATGCGCCGCTTACCAATTTTGCGGTCATGCAGGCGCTGCCGCGCATCGCCGAAATGGACCCGGCGAGCGGCTACGCGGTGGAAGCGCTGATGTCGGCGATCGCGCAGGCCGACGGCGAGGCGAAGGCGAGGCTCAAGGATTTCCTGGAGAAGCGCGCGCCTAAGGTGACGCGCGGCCAAACATGAGCATCGGGGCGGCATCGGGCCCGCGCACTTCGGCGCCGTTGCGGCCGGTGCGGCTCGGCCAATTCGATGCCGTGCTGGAACACGAGCCGAACGGCGTTATTCATATCCGCACTGCGCAGGTGCTACCGCCCTACCACGCGACGCTGACGGAGCCACTCGAGCATTGGGCCAAGGCCGCGCCCGACCGGATATTCCTCGCGCAACGCGACGCGGAAGGCCGCTGGCGCACGCTCACTTATGCGCAAGTGCTGGCGACGATGCAGCGCATCGGCGCCGCCTTGCTGCGGCGCGGGCTGTCGCCGGAGCGGCCGATCGCCATCATCTCCGGCAACGATATCGAGCACGCGCTGCTGGCGCTGGCGGCGATGGGCGTCGGCATTCCCTATGCGCCGATCTCGGCGGCCTATTCGCTGCTGTCGACCGATTTCGGTAAATTACGCGCGATCATCGAATTGCTGACGCCCGGCATGGTGTTCGCCAGTGACGGCGGACCTTTCGCGCGCGCTATCTACGCCACCGTGCCGGCCAATGTCGAACTGGTTGTGACGCGCAATCCACTGGGCGATTGGAAGACCACGATGTTCGCCAATCTGATCGGCGCCGAAGACGACGCCGGCGTCGACGCCGTGCGCAGCCAGGTCACGCCCGGAACAATCGCGAAATTCCTGTTCACCTCCGGCTCGACCGGCACGCCCAAGGCCGTCATCAACACCCATCGCATGTTGTGTTCGAACCAGGCGATGATCGCCGCCGGCTTCGCCTTCGTCGCCGACGAGCCGCCGGTGGTGGTGGACTGGCTGCCCTGGAGCCACACCTTCGGCAGCAACCACAACTTCAATATGGCCCTGGTCAATGGCGGCTCGCTCTACATCGACGACGGCAACCCGACGCCGGTCGGTGTGCCGAAGACCGTGCGCAATCTGCGCGAGATCGCGCCTACCATCTATTTCAACGTACCAAAGGGCTACGAGGCGCTGGTGCCGCATTTCCGCGCCGACGACGCGCTGCGCAAGAATTTCTTCAGCCGGCTGAAGGTACTGTTCTATGCCGGCGCCGGCTTGAACCAGACCACCTGGGACGACCTCACCGACCTCGCCATCGAGACAACCGGCGAGCGCATCATTTTTCTGTCCTCGCTCGGCTCGACCGAGACCTCACCATTGGCGCTCGCCTGCTCATGGGATTTCGACCGGCCGGGCAATATCGGGCTGCCAGTGCCGGGCGTCGAACTCAAGCTGGTGCCAAACGAGGGCAAACTGGAAGCGCGGTTGCGCGGTCCGCACATCACACCCGGCTATTGGCGGCAGGATGAGCTCACGCGCGAAGCCTTCGACGAAGACGGTTTCTACAAAATCGGCGATGCGCTGAAATTCGCCGACCCCAACGATCCGGGCAAAGGCTTCCTGTTCGACGGCCGCATCGCCGAGGACTACAAGCTCTCCACCGGCACCTGGGTAAGCGTCGGGCCGCTGCGCGCGCGCTTCATCGATGCCTGCGCGCCGTTTGTGCGCGACGTCGTGTTCGCCGGCCCCGACCGCGACGATATCGTCGCCCTGGTATTTCCCGATTTCGACGCCTGCCGCAAGCTCGCGCCCGAACACGCCGCCGACGCGCCGTCGGCGGCGGTGCTCGACGACGTGCGCGTACGGCGAAAGTTCACGAGCCTGCTGCAAGCACTGGCCCGGCGAAGCCCGGGCTCGTCGACGCGCGTGGCGCGCGCCGTCCTGATGGCGGAGCCGCCCTCCATGGACAAAGGCGAGATGACTGACAAGGGCTCGATCAACCAGCACGCGGTCTTGAAAAACCGCGCCGCGCTGGTGGACGAGCTTTATGCGACGCCGCTATCCTCTCGCGTGATCGCCATCAAAGGCGCGTAAAGGACTGGGATCATGGAAATCAAGGGACAGGCCGTGATTGTCACCGGCGGCGCATCGGGACTGGGAGCGGCCACCGCGCGCGCGCTCGCAGCTAGCGGCGCCAAGGTGGCGGTCTTGGACCTCAACGAAAAAGGCGCCGCCGAAGTGGCCGCCAGCATCAAAGGCATCGCGGTTGCCTGCGACGTGGCGGATGCGGCCTCCGCCGAGGCTGCGCTCAAACGAGCCGCCGCCGATCACGGGCCCGCGCGCGTCCTGGTCAATTGCGCCGGCATCGGTCCGGCCAAGCGCATCGTCGGCCGCGACGGGCCGATGCCGCTCGCCGACTATGAGCGCGTCATCCGCATCAACCTGATCGGCACGTTCAACATGATGCGGCTCGCCGCCGCCACCATGCAGCCACTTCCGCCCTTCGCCGACGGCGAACGCGGCGTAATCGTGTCGACCGCTTCGGTCGCCGCCTTCGAAGGCCAGATCGGGCAGGCCTCCTATGCCTCCTCCAAGGGCGGCGTCGCTGCGCTAACACTGCCGGCGGCGCGCGAATTCGCGGCCTTCGGCGTGCGCGTGCTCGCCATCGCGCCCGGCATCTTCGGCACGCCGATGCTGCGCGCGCTGCCGCAGGAGGCGCAGGATTCGCTCGGCGCCGCGGTGCCGTTCCCCAAGCGGCTCGGCGAACCGCGTGAATTCGCCGCGCTGGTTCTGCACTGCATCCACAACTCCTATCTCAACGGCGAGGTAATCCGCCTCGACGGCGCGCTGCGCATGACCCCGCGCTGACGATTTCAGATGCTGCGCACCACACACCGTTCATTCCCGCGAAAGCGGGAATCCGGGACCAAAATCGCGGGCGCTATTATCTTGCTGCCCTGGGTCCCCGCTTATGCGGGGACGAGCGGATCAGGGAGCGCCGCGTGACTTCCGCGTCCGCTCGCATCATCGATCTTTACGAACGCCACGCACTCGAATGGGTCGGCGATCGCAGCCGTCAGACCGTATTCTTCGAACGGGCCTGGCTGGACCGTTTCGCCGCGCTGGTGCCTCCCGGCGGCGCGGTCCTCGATCTCGGCTGCGGTCCCGGCAAACCGATGACGGCACACCTGCTCGTGCAAGGCTTCGACGTGTGCGGCGTCAATTCGTCGCCGACAATGATTTCTCTCTGCCGCAAGAACTTTCCCGGCCGCCAGTGGATCGTTGTCGACATGCGAATGCTCGACCTCGATAGACGCTTCGACGGCATCATGGCGTGGGACAGCTTTTTCCATCTCACTTACGACGACCAGCGGCGGATGTTTCCCATCTTCTGCGCGCACGCGAAGCCAGACGCGCCGCTTCTGTTCACCAGCGGTCCGCGGCACGGCGAGGCGATCGGCAATTTCCGAGGCGAGCCGCTCTATCACGCAGAGTCTTTCGCCCGATGAATACCGCGCGCTGCTCGCCGCCAACGGTTTTACGGTCGCGGCCGAACGGATGGAAGACCCCGACTGCGGCGGTCACTCGGTCTGGCTGGCCCGGCGCGCCGAAGACGGCTAAGAGCGATGCCATGACTTTCACCAATACGCGCAAGGTGCGCATCGAGTGGGCCGATTGCGACCCCGCCGGCATCGTCTTCTATCCGCGCTATTTTGCGATTTTCGACGCCGCGACCTCGGCGCTGTTCGAGCGCGCGCTCGGCATGACCATGATCCGCTATCTCAAGGTTTTGGATTTCGCCGGCTATCCGCTGGCGCGCACGCGCGCGCGCTTCATCCGGCCCACCCGCTACGGCGACGACGTGACGGTGGAATCGGCGATCACGTTCGGCCATTCAAGTTTCGAAGTCGCCCATCACATCACCAGCAACGGCCTGACCTGTGTCGAGTGCTCGGAGACGCGCGTGTGGGTGGTGCTCGATCCGGCCGATCCCGGCCGCTACAAATCGCATCCGGTTCCGGACGCGGTGCGAGCGAAGTTCGATCGGCTGTGACGCCGGCGGCTACTCGATCTCCGCCGCGATCCGCTTCAGGATCTGCAGAAACCGCGTGCGGTCGCGCCCGCCGATGATGCTGTCGAGCACGCGCTCATGCCGGCGCGCGCAACGCGTAAGCATGGTCAGCGTCCTTTTCCCCGCCGGCGTCAAGTTGAGCCGATAGGTGCGCCGGTCCTCGCGCATGCGCTTGCGCTCGACCAGACCGCGCCGCACCAGGTCCTCGACCACCGGCGTGAGGCTCGATTTGTCGCGGCCGTTGGCGTGGCTTAATTCGGTCTGGCTGATGCCGGGGTTGCGCGCGATCAGCGTCAATGTTGCAAAGCGGCCCGGACTCTCGCCGATCTCCTGCGAGCGGCGCGAAAACGCCTCGAAGGCGTGTTCCTGCGCCATGCGCAGGTTGAACCCGACCCAACGTTCGAGCGTGCCGAATCTGATCGATTCGGCAATGGCTTCGCCGTTCTTGCCGCGCCGCACCCGCTGCCTGCTCTTGGAAGTCCGCACCGTGCTCATCCCCGACCGACCGCGCAAACCCGGCGGTCCGTCACATAGTTTGATATCAAACTATAACCTTTACAACGTCCCTGACATGCTGCTGAATAATAGGAAAAGTTGGCCGCATAACCAACACTCGAACCGAGGGAGGTAGTCCATGATGTCCCGCTTCGCTGCCTGTGTCTGCGCCGCCGCCATCGCCGCCCTGATCGCTGCGCCCAGCGTAACGTTTGCCCAAGAAAAAACCTTCGAGCTCAAGCTCTCGCACTGGGTACCGCCGTCGCATCCGCTGCAGAAGGCGCTGGAAGAATGGGGCGCCTCGGTGGAGAAGGATTCCGGCGGCACCATCAAATACAAGGTGTACCCCGCCCAACAGCTCGGCAAAGCCTTCGACCATTACGACATGGCGCGCGACGGCATCGCCGACCTCACTTACATCAACCCCGGCTACCAGCCCGGCCGCTTCCCGATCATCGCCGCCGGCGAATTGCCGTTTCTGATGTCGAACGCCAAGGGCGGCTCGGTCGCGCTCGACGCCTGGTACCGCAAATACGCGGCCAAGGAGATGAAGGACGTCAAGTTCTGTCTTGCCTTCGTGCACGACCCCGGCTCGTTCCATTCGGTCAGCAAGAAGATCGTGGTGCCGGCGGACATCAAGGGCATGAAGATCCGCCCGGCGCAGGGCACCATCGCCGAAATGGTCACGATGCTTGGCGGCACCAACGTGCAGGCCGCCGCGCCGGAAGTGCGCGATGTTCTGGAAAAGCACGTCGCCGACGCGGTGACCTTCCCTTGGGGCTCGGTCGTCCTCTTCGGTATCGACAAGGTGACCAAGTATCACATGGACGTGCCGCTCTACACGACCACCTTCGCCTTCGTGTTCAACAAGGCGAAATACGACGAGATGTCGGCGAAGCAGAAGAGGGTGATCGACAACCACTGCACCAGCGAATGGGCGGCGAAGGTCGCCACGCCGTGGGCCGACTTCGAGCATGCCGGCATCGACAAGCTCAAGGCCGAGCCCGGCCACGACGTCTATGAACTTAACGCCGGGCAGCTCGGCGAATGGAAGAAGGCGCTGGCGCCGCTCGAAGCCAAATGGGCCGACGGCGTCAAGAAGGCCGGCCTTGATCCCGAACTCACGATGAAGGCCCTCAAGGCGGAACTGGTGAAGAACAAAGCAGCCTATTGATGGACGGGGCAGCGGTCGGGAGGCAAGTCGCCTCGATCGGTTCTTCGACAAAATCGAGATAGCGGCGGCGGGGCTGCCCGCCGCCGCCGTTTTAAAACCGGCGTCGAAGGCGGCGGAGCGCGCATGAAACGCGTTTACATGGATCGTTTCATCGATACGATCGAATGGGTGGCGGCCGGATTCGTGGGGTTCGTCGCCGCCAACATCTTTATCTCGGTCGTACTGCGCAACCTGTTCACCTATTCGATTCCGGATTCCTACGATTTCGGGCGGCTGATGCTCGGCATCCTCATTTTTTGGGGGATCGCCGCCACCTCCTATCGCGGCACACATATCACAGTCGATCTGCTATGGGGCAATGTTGGCCCGAAATATCAACGCATGATCGACATATTCGCGACGCTGGTGCTGCTGTTCGTCGTCACGGTGCAGACCTACACGCTGTTCGACAAAGTGATGACTACGCGCGCCGACAACGTGCTGACCTTCGACCTCCGCCTGCCGACCTGGCCGTTCTTCATGGTCGCCTGGCTGGGCGACGTGTCGGCGGTGCTGCTGATCGCCATCCGCACCTACCGCCTGGTTTTCCGGCCGGAGCTGATGGCCGAACCAAAAATGAATCCGGTTGAATAATGCGATGAGTACCGATGCCGTCGCCATCATCGGCTTTATCGCGCTGTTCGTGCTGATGCTGCTGCGCGTGCCGGTCGGCATGGCGATGGGTTTGGTCGGCGTGAGCGGATTCGGCTACATGGTCGGCGGTACGCCCGCGCTCAAGCTGGTCGGCCAGACCTCAATGCGCACGGTGACCGATTACACCTTCGGCGTGATCCCGATGTTCCTGCTGATGGGCGCATTCGTAACCGCCTCGGGCATGAGTCGGGAACTGTTCCGCACCGCCAATACCTTCGTCGGTCACTTGCGCGGCGGTCTCGGCATCGCCACCGTCGCTGCCTGCGGCGGCTTTGCCGCGATTTGCGGCTCGTCGGTTGCCACCGCCGCTACGTTTTCCACGGTCGCCTATCCGGAAATGCGGCGCTTCGGTTATCCGCAGAGCTTCGCCACCGGCGTGATCGCCGCCGGCGGCACGCTTGGCGCCATGCTGCCGCCGTCCACCGTGCTGGCGGTCTATGGCATCATCACCGAGCAGGATATCGGCAAGCTGTTCATCGCCGGCATCGTTCCCGGCCTGCTTGCGATCACCATGTACATGATCACGATTGCGATCATCGGCTGGCTCCGGCCCGGCTTCCTGCCGAAAGGCAAGCGCAGTTCCTGGCGCGAGCGGATCGCCGGACTCAAGGACATCTGGGCGCCGCTGCTGCTGTTCGTGTTCGTGATCGGCGGCCTTTACGGCCTGCCATTCCTGCCTCGTTTCACGCCGACCGAGGCCGGAGGCGTCGGCGCCACCGGCGCCTTTCTTATCGGCCTGCTCAGCGGCCGGCTCACCAAAGACGGCATCCTGACCTCGTTGCTGCAGGCGACGCGCACCGCCGCGGCTGTGTTTACCGTGCTGATCGGCGCGCTGATCTTCGGCTACTTCCTCACCATCACCCAAACGCCGCAGAAAGTGACCGAATTGCTCACCGGACTTGGGCTCGACCGTTACGGCGTGCTGGCGCTGATCATGCTGATGTATCTGGTGCTCGGCTGCCTGATGGACGCGATGGCCATGATCATCCTCACCATCCCGATCATTTTCCCGGTCATCACGCATCTCGGCTTCGATCCGATCTGGTTCGGCGTCATCATCGTGATGACGGTGGAACTCGGCCTGATCCATCCGCCGGTCGGCATGAACGTGTTCGTGATAAAAAGCGTGGTGAAGGACGTCAGTTTCACGACGATCTTCAAGGGCGTTATTCCCTTTATCATCACCGACTTGATCCGGCTGGTGATTCTGATCGCCTTCCCGATGATCGCGCTCTGGCTGCCCTCGCATATGTAGGGCGGATCGGGTATAATAGTTTGAGCCCCAACCAATTGGCCGGGACCTGACCATGGAACGCTCGTTCAAGAAGGAAGTGCAGGCGCTGAGGTTAGGCGACGGCGAGACTTTCCGCGGCGAAGGCATCCTGGCCGTCACCAAGGCGCTGCTGCAATCGGGCGTGTCCTATGTCGGCGGCTACCAGGGCGCGCCAATCTCGCATCTGCTCGACGTGCTGATCGACGCCAAGGACATCATGGGCGAGCTCGGCGTGCATCTGGAGACCTGCGCCAACGAAGCCTCAGCGGCGGCGATGCTCGGCGCCTCGATCAACTATCCCTTGCGCGGCGCGGTGACCTGGAAATCCATTGTCGGCACCAACGTTGCGGCCGACGCACTTTCTAACCTATCGTCGCCCGGCGTCATCGGCGGCGCCCTGATCATCATCGGCGAGGATTACGGCGAAGGCGCCAGCGTGATCCAGGAGCGCTCCTACGCCTACGCGCTCAAATCTTCGATGTGGCTGCTCGATCCGCGCCCCGACCTGCCGACCATCGTGCGCCTCGTCGAGAAAGGCTTCGCGCTGTCGGAGGCGAGCCACGCGCCGGTCATGCTGGAGCTGCGCATCCGCGCCTGTCACGTCACCGGCGAATTCGCCGCCAGCAATAACCGCAAAGGCATCGCCTCCGGCATCGACAAGCTGCCGGGGCCGGGGCGTTTCAACTATGCGCGGCTGTCGCATCCGCCGGTGACCTTCATCCAAGAGAGATTGAAGGTCGAAGAGCGCATCCCGGCAGCGCGCGCCTTCATCGTTGAACACAAGCTCAACGAGACCATCGCCGGCGATTTGACAGATATCGGCATCGTCGTCATGGGCGGCCTGACCAATTCGGTGCTGCGCGCGCTTGAGCGCATGGGGCTCGCGGACGTCTACGGCGTCTCGCGCGTGCCGCTGCTGGTGCTCAACGTGGTCTATCCGCTGGTGCCGGAGGAAATCCGCGAATTCTGCGCCGGCAAGCGGGCCGTACTCGTCGTCGAGGAAGGCCATCCCGATTACATCGAGCAGGCGGTCAATGTCGAACTGCGCCGCGCCGACATGCAGACCCGCGTGCTCGGCAAGGGACCGCTGCCGCAAGCCGGCGAATATACATCCGACGTGCTGCTGGAGGGATTGGCGGCGTTCCTGCAGGACGCCAGGCCGAAGGGTCTCGACGCCGACCGGGTAGCGGAGAATGCGCGCGGCCTGATCGCGCACAAAGCGAAAGCCATGGCCGCGTTTGGCGCCCTGCCGCCGCGTCCACCCGCCTTCTGCACCGGCTGTCCGGAGCGCCCGGTGTTCTCGGCCATCAAGCTGATGCAGCGCGAGTTGGGGCCGACCCACATCAGCACCGACATCGGCTGCCATTCGTTTGCGACCTTCGCTCCGTTCTCGCTCGGCAACTCGATCCTCGGCTACGGCATGTCGCTCGCCAGCGCCGCGGCGGTGACGCCGAACATGGCCAGGCGCCCGATCGCGATCATGGGCGACGGCGGCTTCTGGCATAACGGGCTGATCACCGGCGTCGCCTCGAACCTGTTCAACAAAGGCGACGGCGTGCTAATCGTGATGCAGAACGGCTACGCCTCCGCCACCGGCCAGCAATACATTCCATCGAGCGCGGCGAACCGTGAGGGCACGACACAAGGCGTGGAGATCGAGCAAACGTTGCGCACCATGGGCGTCAAATGGCTGCGCACCGTGCGCAGCTATTCGGTTTCGGTGATGTCCAAGACGCTGAAGGAGGCGATGAAGACCGCCGAGCGCGGGTTGAAGGTGATCATCGCCGATGGCGAATGCCAGCTCGCGCGGCAACGCCGTGTGCGCGCTGAGGACGCGGTCAAGCTCGAACGCGGCGAACGTGTCACGCGCACGCGCTATGGCGTCGACGACGAGATCTGCACTGGCGATCATTCCTGCATCCGGCTGTCCGGCTGTCCGTCGCTGACGGTGAAGCCGTCGACCGACCCCTTGCGTAGCGATCCGGTGGCCACCGTGATCGAAACGTGCGTCGGGTGCGGTCTGTGCGGGGAGGTCGCCCATGCCGCCGTGCTGTGCCCGTCGTTCTACCGCGCGGAAATCGTGCGCAATGCGGCCTGGCGCGACCGCACGGCGTTTCGTATCCGCCAGAAAGTTATCGGCTGGCTCGGCGGCTATAGCGGCGAGGCTGCCGCATGAACATCACGCGGCCCATCACCATCCTCATCGCCGCGCTCGGCGGCGAAGGCGGCGGCGTGCTGACCGACTGGATCGTGTCGGCGGCGTCGGAAGCCGGCTATCCCGTGCAATCGACCTCGATCCCCGGCGTCGCGCAGCGCACCGGCGCTACCACCTATTACATTGAGATTTTTCCGGTTCCCGCGCGCGAGCTCGGGGGAAAACGCCCGGTGTTGGCGCTCACGCCCGGCATCGGCGACATCGACATCGCGGTGGCAAGCGAACTGCTCGAGGCCGGCCGCGTGGTGGCGGGCGGCTTCGTCACGCCCGAGCGCACGCATCTGATCAGCTCGCTCAGCCGCTTCTATGCCATGGACGAAAAGATCGCCATGGGCGACGGCCGCCTCGACCAGGACAAACTGATCAAGACCGTCACGGACCATGCACGCGGCACGCTGCTCATCGACATGGCGGCGCTCGCCAAACAAAGCGGCTCGATCATCAACGCGGTGATGCTTGGGGCCATCGCCGGGTCGGGACGGCTGCCGCTGACGCTCGAGCAATTGGAGGCGGCGATCCGTGCCGACGGCAAGTCTGTCGACAGCAATTTGCGCGGCTTCCGCGCCGGCTTCGACGCCGCGCGCGCAAAGACGCCGCCGGCCAAGACGCCCGACAAAAAGCGCAACGCCCCGACCACGCCGGATCTGCTCGAGCACGAGGTTTCCTATTCGCTGCCAGCGCTGGCGCAGGCGACCGCCATTGAGGGCATCCGGCGGCTGATCGCCTACCAGGGCGTCGCCTATGCGCGGCTTTATCTCGACCGGCTGCGCGCTCTGGTCGATGCCGATGCCGCCGCTGGCACGCCGGGCAAGCTGCTCAAGGAGGTCGCGCGCCAGCTCGCCGTGCGCATGTCGTTTGAGGACGTGGTGCGGGTGGCGCAGGCCAAGATTTCGCCCGAGCGCATGCGGCGCATCGCGCGCGAGGAATTGCGCGTTAAAGACGAGCCGTTCTCGGTGCACGATTTCCTCAAGCCCGGCATCGAGGAATTGACCCAATTGCTGCCCGCGTTCCTGGCGCGCCCCATCCTATCGGTGAGCGAGCGCCGCGGCTGGCTCGGCCGCGTCTATTTCGGCATGAAGATCAATTCCACCTCTATCTCAGGCTATTTGCGTTTTTTGCTGCTGGCCAAGCTGCGCTGGCTGCGCCCGTACGGCCACCGCTTCAAACAGGAGCAGGCCCAGATCGTATCCTGGCTCGCCCTGATCGCCGAGGCGGCGCGGCACTCGGGCGCCTTGGCGCACGAAGTCGTCGAATGCGCGCGCCTAATCAAGGGTTATGGCGACACGCACGCGCGCGGGCTTGAGAATTACCGCAGCATCGAGGCACGGGTGATCCGCCCGGCGCTCGCCGGCAACATCCCGCCGGACCGCGCCACCGACGCGCTCGCCAGCGCCCGTACCGCGGCCTTGGTCGATCCGGAGGGCGAAAGCCTGGCCAAATGCCTAGCCGGAATCGAGGACCAGACGGCGTTCCGCCGCCGAATAGGCCCTGCCGTTGTCAGCCCCTGCCCCGTCGCGTAAAACAACCTGAATAGCCAATAACAGCGTCCGCACGGCGGGCGCGGACCCGGGGCGAATCGCATGGCGCTCACACCGAGCGGGAGCCAACGGCCCAGCATTGCCGCCGAGGCGGTATTGCGCGCGCTCGCCGACCATGGCGTCGATTATTTCTTCTGCAATCCCGGCACCGATTTTCCGCCGATCATCGAAGCCTTCGGCCGCGCCAAGAAGACCAATGCCAAGGTGCCGAAGCCGATCCTGGTTCCGCACGAGAACCTGGCGATCGCCATGGCGCATGGCGCCTACCTGATGACTGGCCGCCCGCAGGCGGTGATGGTGCACACCACCGTCGGCACCGCCAACACCATCAACAATCTCATCAACCTGTCGCGCGATCGGGCGCCGCTGATCCTTATGGCCGGACGCACGCCGATCACCGAAAAAGGATCGTTCGGCTCGCGCAACCGCCCCATTCAATGGGGCCAGGAGATGTACGACCAGGCCGGCATGGTGCGCGAATTGGTAAAATGGGACTACGAATTGCGCGTGCCCGCCCAGGCTGGCGACGTGGTCGCGCGCGGCGTTGAAGTCGCGATGGCGCATCCGCGCGGCCCGGTCTATCTGATGCTGCCACGCGAGCCTTTGGCCGCGCCGTTGTCGGAACCGATCGCGCCGATCAAACCGCGTGCGCAGGCGGCGCCCGTGCATGCCGATCCGAAATCGATCGCAACGCTGGCCGAATGGATCGCGTCGGCCGAACGTCCAATGATCATCACCTCAGCGTTACCCGCCGCCGCGGTGCCGCTGCTCGCCCATCTTGCGGAGCGCTGCGCCATCCCGGTGGTCACGCATAGTCCGCGCACCTTGTGCATGCCGTCGAACCATCCGCTGCATTTCGGTTTCGAGCCGGGCGCGCTGCTCGCCGACGCCGACTTGGTGATCGCGCTCGAATCCGACGTGCCATGGCTGCCGAGCCTAACGCATCCGCAGGCCGGCTGTCACGTCGTGCATGTGGGCGAGGACCCGTTCTATGTACGGTATCCGATGCGCTCATTCCCAAGCGACCTCGCCGTGCAGGCCGGGCCGGTCCAGGCGCTGGAAGCGATGATCGCGGCGGTCGAGGCGCGCCTGCAAATGGCGGAAGCGCGCATCGCCGCCCGCCGCGCCCGCCTGAACGAGCGCATGCGCTTGCGGCGCGCGCAGCTCGCCAAGGAAGCGGCGCCCGCCGCGCATATCTCGCCGGAACATCTGTCGCATGCGATCGGTGAAGCGATCGGGGAAGATGCGGTCATCGTCAATGAATATCCGCTGCGGCCCGACCATTGCGCGCGCGAAAAGCCGGGGACGTTCTTTGCGCTCGGACCGGCCGGCGGGCTCGGCTGGGGCTTCGGCGCCGCACTCGGTATCAAGCTCGCCGCGCCCGACAGCTTCGTGGTCGCGACCTTGGGCGACGGCGCCTACATGTTCTCCAACCCGATGGTTGGGCACTGGATCTCCGGCACCCAGGGGCTGCCGATCCTCACCATCGTTTTCAACAACAGCCGCTACGGCGCGGTGCGCCGCGCCACGCTGTCGATGTTCAAGGACGGCGTCGCCGGCGAAACCGACGGCCGCCTGCTGGCCGATATCGAACAGACCCCGGCCTATGAGGCGATGGCGCAAGCGCAGGGCGCCTATGCGGAGCGGGTGGAAAAGCCGGCCGATTTGCGCGACGCTCTGACGCGCGCGCGCGAAGCGGTGATCAGCGGCAAGCGGCAGGCGCTGCTCAACATCATCACGCCGTACTGAAACGTGCGGGCCGCGCCAGAAAAACTCTGCTAACCTTCCCGTCCATGACGCTCACACAACCTGCCGGAATGTCCGAGCCAGAGCCGCCGCCGCAAGGTGACGGCAACGGCCGCGTCACGCCCGTAATGGAGCAATACATCGAGATCAAAGCCGCCAATCCGGATTGCCTGCTGTTCTACCGGATGGGCGATTTCTATGAATTGTTCTTCGAGGACGCCGAGACCGCCTCGCGCGCGCTCGGCATTGTGCTGACCAAGCGCGGCAAGCATCACGGTCAGGATATCCCGATGTGCGGCGTGCCGGTTATCCGCGCCGATGAATATCTGCACCGGCTGATCGCGCTCGGCCACCGCGTCGCGGTCTGCGAGCAGCTCGAGGACCCGGCCGAGGCGCGCAAGCGCGGCAATAAAAGCGTGGTGCGGCGCGACGTCATCCGCCTGGTGACGCCCGGCACGCTGACCGAAGACACCTTGCTCGATGCCAAGCGCAACAATTACCTGCTCGCCGTCGCGCGGGCGCGGCTGTCGTCGGCCGGCGAGGACATGCGCTTCGCGCTCGCTTGGATCGACATTTCGACCGGGGAATTCCGCATCACCGAATGCGACCGCCTGTCGCTGCCGGCCGAAATCGCCCGGCTCGAGCCGAGCGAGATCATCGTCTCCGACGCACTCTTTGCCGACGCCGAAATTGCGCCCTATTGGCGCGAGCTCACCGCCGTGACGCCGCTCACCCGCGACGTGTTCGACAGCGCGACCGCCGAGCGGCGGCTGACATCGTTCTTTTCGGTGGCGACGAGTGAGGCCTTCGGCGCGCTGACGCGGCTGGAACTCACCGCCGCCGCGGCTTGCGTCACTTATGTCGAGCGCACGCAGATCGGCAAACGGCCGCCGCTGTCGCCTCCCCTACGCGAAAGCGCCGGCGCGACCATGGCCATCGACCAGGCGACGCGCGGCAATCTCGAACTGATGCGCACGCTGTCCGGCGAGCGGCGCGGCTCGCTGCTCGAAGCCATCGACCGCACGGTCACCTCGGCCGGTTCGCGCCTCTTGGCGCAGCGCCTGTCGGCGCCGCTGACCGATCCGAAGGCAATTCAAGCGCGGCTCGACGCGGTGGCGGCCTTTGTCGAGGACGTGGCGGCGCGCGCCGATACGCGCTCGCGTTTGGCCGCCGCCCCCGATCTTGCGCGTGCGCTCGCGCGCTTGGCGGTCGGCCGCGGCGGACCGCGCGACCTTGCCGCCATCCGCGACGGCGTGCTGGCGGCCGCCGATCTCGCCCGCGCTTTGGCGGCGCTCAAAGATATCCCGGCGGAAATCGCCGACGCGCTGGCGTCCTGCCGGCGCGCGGACGGCATGTTGGCCGCAGAACTTTCCGCCGCGCTCGCCCCCGAACTGCCCGCGCTCAAGCGCGATGGCGGTTTCGTGCGCGAAGGCTACGCCGCGAGCCTCGACGAGACGCGATCCTTGCGCGACGAATCTCGCCGCGTCGTCGCCGCGCTGCAGGCGCAATATGCCGAACAGACCGGCATCCGCGCGCTTAAAGTTCGCCACAACAACGTGCTCGGCTATTTCGTCGAGGTCACCGCCCAGCACGGCGACAAGCTGCTCGCCACGCCGCTCAATACGACCTTCATCCACCGCCAGACGCTGGCCGGCCAAGTGCGCTTCACCACCACCGAGCTCGGCGCATTGGAAGCCAAGATCGCCAGCGCCGCTGACCGCGCGCTCGGACTGGAGCTGGACATCTTCGATCGGCTCGCGGCGAGCGTAATCGCGCAGACCGCCGCGATCAAGGAATGCGCCGAAGCCCTCGCCCGCCTCGATGTGGCCAGCGCGCTTGGCGCGCTGGCCGCCGAGCGCGATTACGCGCGTCCGCACGTCGACAACAGCCACGACTTCGTCATTACCGGCGGCCGCCATCCGGTGGTCGAGCAGGCCTTGGCGCGCGACGGCACGCCCTTCGTGGCCAACGATTGCGATCTCTCTCCCCCGAAGGATGGCGAAGCCGGACGCATCTGGCTGCTCACCGGCCCCAACATGGCGGGCAAGTCCACTTTCCTGCGGCAGAACGCGCTGATCGCCATCCTGGCGCAGATGGGCAGTTTCGTTCCGGCCAAGAGCGCGCAGATCGGCGTGGTCGACCGGCTGTTCTCGCGCGTCGGCGCCGCCGACGATCTGGCGCGCGGCCGCTCGACCTTCATGGTCGAGATGGTGGAGACCGCCGCCATCCTCAATCAGGCGGGCGCGCGGTCGCTGGTGATCCTCGACGAGATCGGCCGCGGCACCGCGACTTTCGACGGCCTGTCGATCGCCTGGGCGACGGTCGAGCATTTGCACGATGTCAACAAATGCCGCGCGTCGTTCGCAACGCATTTCCACGAACTGACCGCGCTCTCGGCGCGGCTCGACCGGCTGCACAACGCGACGGTGAAAGTGAAGGAGTGGAAGGGCGACGTGGTGTTCCTGCACGAAGTCATTGCGGGCTCGGCCGACCATTCCTACGGCATCCAGGTGGCGAAATTGGCCGGCCTGCCGGCGAGCGTGATCGAGCGCGCCAGACTGGTGCTGGCCAAGCTCGAGCAGGAGGACCGCGCCAAGCCGAAGGGCTTCGAGGACCTGCCGCTGTTCGCGGCGCCCTATAAGCCGTCGCAGCAAACGCAGGACGACGCGTACGAGCTGGTGCTGGCCGCGGTTGCCGCGCTCAATCCAGACGAGCTGTCGCCGCGCGAAGCGATGGAAGCGCTCTATGTGCTGAAGCAGAAGCTGGCGGAAACCGTGAAAAGTGACGTCTCACGCGGCCCGATGGCGTTGCTGCCGTAACGCCCATAGCATCGCATTCCAGCCGATGCCGGTGCTCAGGCCGAGCGCGTAGGACCACCAGACGCCGATCGGCTCGGCCAGGAGATGCACGACCAGGAGACCGAGGCCCAACCCGATCAGCGGCGTGAGCACGTGGCCGGCGACGCTCGCCGCGGCCGGACCACCGATGCGCGGATGCAAAATGACGAAGAACGAGCCCATCGCCACCGGAAAGAAGGCGAACAGGCCAGAGGCGTAGGAGCCGATCGAGCTCGAGGCGGTGGTGACGATGATAACGCACAGCGTCACCACGCCGGCGCGCCAGGCGAGATCGGTGGCGGTGAAGGCGACGCGCTTGATGGCGCCTTCCGCCTGGAAGCGCGACCCGGCGACGATCGCGATAGGATAAACGGCGGCATTCAAAAGAACGGCCGTCGGCGCTGTCCAATGGACCAGCCGCGACAGCGCGGCGCAAGAAAGCCAGGCAAGGAACGCGACGCCCAAGCTCACGACAAGCGAGCGCTTCTGCGCCAACGCGGCATAGGTGAGCGCAAAGACAGCGACCGCAGCGTTCGCCACCATGCTGCCGACCGCGCTCGCCGCAATGAAGGACGGCGGATGCTGAATCGCGAGAATGATCAAAGCGGCGCCGCCCGCCGTCGGTAGAGAGGCGATCAGCGCGCCGACGAACGGGCCCGAGCGCTCAACCACGATGGAGGCCGCCACGACAATGCTTGCGGTCATGGCGATCTTCAGCAGCAGGCCAGCGAGGAACATCGTCATCTCGCCATGGCGCGCTGACGCACGAAAAACAGCAGCAGATTGCAGCCGAGCGACACCGCAAGAGTCAGCGACAATGCGAGCGGCGAACCCAGGCGGTCGGCCGTGAGGTTGAGCACAGTCACCGCGATGGCAAAGCCCCCGAGCCCGATGACCGCATTGGCCATCACCGCCGCGGTCGCCGGCCCGCCGACGCGGCGATGCAGAATGATCATGATGCTGGTGAGCACGATCGGGAACACCGCCAGATTGCCGCTCGCCTTCGGGCCGATGCGGAAACTCAAAGTCACCACTATTCCGACCAGCAGCGCGACCATCGCGGCGCGCAGCACAAGGTCGTACCAGCGCCTGCGCACGCGTGGCATCGGCACATGACGCAAGGGCGCCGATAGCCAGAAGGAGATGGCAATGATGACGGCGTTGAGCAGGATCGCGCCGACCAGCGTCCAGGCGACAAAGCTGCTCGCCCAGATCAGCGCGAACCAAGCGGCGAAGGCGCCACCGAGACTCACCGCCAGGCTGCGTTTCTGCGCCAGCAGCGCGTAGGTCAGCGCGAAGACGACGTTGAACGAGTTGGTCACCAGACTGCCGAGCGCGCTTTGCGCGATGAAATGCGCGTCGTGGTCGAGCGCGAGGAAGATGTAGACCGGCCCGGCGCTGATCGGCAGCGTCGCCACCAGTCCGCCGATCAGTGGACCGGCGCGCTCGGCGGTGACCGTCGCCGCCAGCAGGAACGCGGCGGTGACGGCCATTTTGACGATGAGCGTGAGGGCAAAGTAAAGGTCGGGAGACATTGCGATTCCGTTGTCATCGCCGGGCTTAAACCGGCGATCTCGATTAGGCTGGCACGGCTTCGCCTCCCTGAGCGAGATGGCCGGGTCAAGCCCTGCCATGACAAGCTCTAAACCTTGGCCAATGTCACCTCAACCGGCGGGCCGGCCTTTATCGTTTGATAAACGACACAATAGCGTTCGGTGAGCTTGAGCAGTTGATCGAGCTTGTCCTGCGCCGCGTCGGTGTCGAGGTCGAAACGCAGCTGGATCTCGCGGAAGCCGACCGGCGCATCCTTGGCAACGCCGAGCGTGCCGCGGAAATCGAGTTCGCCTTCCGCCGACACTTTGCCCGACTTGAGCGGGATGTCGAGCGCGGTCGCCACCGCCTTGAGCGTGACGCCGGCGCAGGCGACCAGCGCCTCCAGCAGCATGTCGCCCGAGCACAACTCGAGCCCCGAGCCGCCGGTCGCCGGATGCAGCCCGGCGGCTTGCAGCGCATGGCCGGTTTCGATCTTGCAGGCGATGTTAGTGTCGTCGAGCGTGCCCTTGGCGCGCAGCGTCACCACCGCGGCCTGCGGGTCGCTCTTGTAGCGCTCCTTGATCGGCGCCTGCATCGCGCGCAGTTCGTTGGCGTTCATCTGGGTCTCCATTCCCAATTATATACTTGACAAAGTAGCCCCGAAACGTCATATTTGGCGGCATAAAGGAACCCGCCATGAAGCTCACAGACTCCGTTTTTCAGGATGCCGACAAAGCCCGCGCCTTCATGGAACATGAACGTTGGCCCCATGGCCCTACCTGCCCTCATTGCGGCAATGCCGATAAGGCCAAGATCACGGCCCTACAGGGGAAAGCACACCGTCCCGGCCTCTACCAGTGCAAGGAATGCAATGAGCAGTTCACCGTGACGGTCGGGACCGTCTATGAGCGGTCGAAAATCCCTCTCAATAAGTGGCTGATGGCCATCTTCATGGCTCAACGCGGGAAAGAAGGGCACAAGCGCACATCAAATCCATCGCCAGATTGGTGTGACCTATAAGACGGCATGGTTCATGTGCCATCGTATCCGCGAGTCCATGCGCGAGGAAGGCCTAGGACCTATGGGAGGGGGTGGTAAAATCGTGGAAGCCGATGAAACCTATTACGGCAAAACAGAACAACCCCGCATCTCAAAGCAGCGCCAAGGCCGTCCTTATAAAGTCGGCTCGCGCGGTCCTCGCGATAAGCGTCCTATTCTCGCGCTAGTCGAGCGTGGTGGTCGCGTCCGTTCATTCCATATCCCTGTGGCCGATGCTGCGAATGTTGCTGCCATTGTGCGCGATAACATTCACCGCGAGAGCCGTTTGCATACTGACGAAAGCCGGTTGTATCCCGGTGTCGGCAAGGAATTTGCCGCGCATGAAACTGTTGTCCACTCACGCAAAGAATACGCTCGCGGCGATGTGACAACTAACACTGTCGAGACTTATTTCTCAGTATTCAAGCGCGGCATGCGCGGCACCTATCAGCACTGCAAAGAAAAGCATCTACACCGCTATCTGGCTGAATTTGATTTTCGTTTCAATCATCGCGCAGCCCTCGGCTTTACCGATGGGGAACGTGCGGCCATTGCTATCCGTAATTCCGGTGGCAAGCGTCTCACGTATCGGCCGACTCACTAAATCAATTTTCAAATATCAGGCCGCGCGGTTCTTGCGCTGGCGTAAGAAAAACAATTAATTTGGTGCCGCTTTTCGTCTCTGGCGTGAAGCATTGTGCCGAGTAGGTATAATTCTTTGTTTGATGGTCTCTATTTTTGAGATTATTGCCTCTTGTGCTACGCCGACCACTGCACCAAAAACAAAAGCTGAAAGAATATTTTTATCGAAATCAGATAGCTGTGCCTTTCCTATTTTTATTTCAAAGAGTTCTGCTTTTAAAAATGCGGCAGCCAACATCGCAATAACATAGGCAAATAGAGTCTTTAGTGCCGGCGTAAATCGATCGGCATCTATAGCATGTAAATCATAAAATCCGATCGCGCGGCATCGCATGAAAGAAGAAAAGATAACTCCAACAAATAACCCTGGCGCAATCGCCATCGCTGAAAAATTTTGACTCAATAAATGTGTACCGTACATCCAATCAAACAAAATAAACCCGCCAGCAGAAACCGCTAGCACCAAAATCATTCCGATAGCTTGTGATTTTGCGAGTGCAGACATATAGGTGCTGATAGCGCGGCCCTTTTCATTGTTGAAAACTTGTTCCTGTAAAATTTTTAGGGAATCTAATGCTTGCGCTGGTTGCGCAGTCTTACCCACCAATCCGTACTGACATAAGCCAAGAAGTTCATTAAAATATGGACGGAACCTGCCGTCTTCATTCGCGCAAAGAGATCTCAATACATTCAGTGTTTTCTCAGCCTCGGCTTTAAGATTGCTTTGTTCTTTCGGCAAAGAACCGGTTAAATCGGGCGCAAGCTGAAACATAATATCTTGAGCCTTCTCGTCTCCGTGCGGATGCGCGAAGACGATGAAGTGCCCAATCTTTTGTGTAGACTTACCGGCCACAGCAAGGACATGACCCGGCTGGCGCAGAAGAAATAGTATCGTCGCTCTTGATTCGTCTCTCATTCAAGGAGAGACTCATCTCAAGCTGCTCAGCCAGTTGTGCGATTGTATTTCGCTCTGCTTGTTCGGTTAGAACTTGTCCCTGCCGAGCCTCGGTCGCAAATTGCCTCAGAATCCGCCTAAATTGATGAACGCGCATTGTGCCCTCCCATTTTCCTGTACCTACGTATGAAAGAGCTTATTGTGCCATTTTGCAACTAAAAGTATGGCACTAATATTTTTTGACGTTTCGTTTGGCGGGACTCTTTCGCTTCTTGCCGATAGGTTTACGCGGTGCCGGGCTGGTTGAAAGCATCCGGCGCAGTGTCTTTTTAAATCCTTCGTCTTGGGATTTTGTCATGGGCTATTTCGATGAAGAATTAGGGGACATTAAATTCCACAAAATGAGCGCGGCTCTGAAACTCCAAATCGGCGATTTCTTTGTCGCATGGAGTGTGCTCGAAGGAGAGATGGATGTCGCATTCCACGTTCTTTTCCGCATTGATCCTAACTTAGCATCCTGCATCTACGCAAACCTAGGAACTCAAACGAAAATAGATATTATTACATCAGCGATTGATACACTTTGGAATGCGCTCGGCAAATCCCGAGTGGAAAAAAGCCATGCTCTTTTAGCTCGGGTTCGGACCCTCAATGATCGAGCGCGAAATACACTGGCGCACGGTCGTCATTTTTACATTCCAGATGAAAAAACTAAGAAATATCGTCCTGCTATCGTGCGTTCTGTCGCAAGAAAACAGATGGTATTAGTTATCCATCCTGGCAACACGCAATATTGGCGTCGCATGACCCGTGCCGTGCAACGAACTGCCGCAGCGCTGCGCAAACTCATGAAAGAATTTCATAAACAGTTGAAAAAATTTAGCGATGAACAGATGTGGGAATCGACTGGCCTTCAGTCAAAAACTGCCGAACCAGTTTTTCTTCGTCGCCGTATGCGCCAGCCTCTAAAGAAAGGCGGTTCTCAGGATCGTCGGCCCATGCGCGGAAAATCGACACCATCTTCTTGATGACGGTTTGTGCGTCCTCAGATTGCCTCCGCGATCCGCTCATGCCGCGATGGAATCATATATGTGGCATCAGTCAATTGTCCCGATTTGCGACTAAAATTCTGACTCAATTTCAATGGGTTACGGCATTTAATCCTGTACTTTGTCACGTATATAATTAGGTCTCCATTCCCATATACGTAGTTGACACCACAGGTCGCTAGGTGTAGAACGTTCCCGAAACTAGAACAAAGAACGGCTTTACCGCCAAAAGACAGATAGGGAACGGTTATGGCTAACCATTTCAAAGAAGCCCATTTCCACGATGAAGAAGCCGCCCGGCGGTGGTTTGAAGCCGCCCGTTGGCCGGACGGTCCGGTATGCCCCCATTGTGGCAGTTTGAAGCACTACGCGACCAAGAAGGCTGCGCGCTATCGCTGCGGTGAGAAAGAGTGCCGCAAGGATTACACCGTCATGACCAAGTCGGTCATGGAGCGCAGCCATGCGCCGCTTACCCAGTGGGCCGTGGCATTCCAGATGTGTGCGTCGTCCAAGAAGGGCTTTTCAGCGCACCAGCTGCATCGGCAGTTGGGTTGCCAGTACAATACCGCGTGGTTCCTGCATCATCGCGTTATGGAAGCCATGCGCCGTGGCGGTCTGGAGCCGCCGCTTGGTCAAGGTGGCAAGATTGTCGAGGCCGATGAGACGTATTTTGGCAACGTGCCGGAGTCGAAGCGCCCGACTAAGACGACTTCGGGCCGTCCTTTCACAAAGAGTGGCCGTACCGGACCATCCGGCAAGCGCGCCATCGTGGCCCTAGTCGAGCGCGGCGGCGATGTGCGTTCATTCCACGTTGCCGTCGCTACTCAGGCGACGGTCGAGGACATTATCAAAAATAATACGGCCCGTGAGACACGGCTGCATACCGATGAAAGCAAACTTTATCATTGGATTGGCGAGTATGTGGCCTCGCACAAGACGGTCAAACATTCGGCTAATGAGTACGTGCGAACGGATTTCTCTTGGCAGGATGGCCAGCCAAAAACTGAAAAGGTCCACACCAATTCAGCGGAAGGGTTTTTCTCGATTTTCAAACGCGGCATGAAGGGCGTCTATCAGCACTGTGCGGAAAAGAACCTGCACAGATACCTCGCGGAATTTGAGTTCCGCTACAACACTCGCAAGATCACGGATAGTGAACGTGCGGTGCTTGCCGTTAAGGGCGGCGAAGGCAAGCGCCTCACGTACCGGCAACCTCACTGAGCCTGATTTTTCTTACGTTGCGCGGCGGTTCTTGCGCTGGCGGAAGAGGCGGCTTTAGTCCGCTTTTTGCGTTGCAGATGGCGAGACTCACCGTCTCGTGTTGGGATATCCTTTAGCGGCGTAGGAGGTCCGCTAAATGCTCCACGCAGGACCGCGCCGAGGCGCATCGCCGCTTCTTTTTTCTCGTGTTGACCAGAGTTCATAGCTGTCTCATGTCCAAAGGAAGGAAAAAAGCGAAACTGCGCGATCTTAGCCGGGAACATCCGTCGCGCGAAGAGATAATGGAACTTTTTGAGGCCACAAAGAACGCAGAACCAATTACCACAGCCATAATAGGCGCTATCTTGGTCGAGATAGAACTTGAGGAATATCTGCGCAGACGCCTCGACCGACAAACTACAGAAGAATGGGATAGCCTAATAGGCGAAAATGGTCCACTTGGGACTTTTCATCGCAAAATTCTATTAGGCCGCGCGCTGCGTCTTTACGATGAGGCGGTAGCATATAACTTGAGCATCGTTCGTAATATTAGAAATGCATTTGCACACGCAAAGCGGCTAATTGACTTTGAGCACACATTGATCGTGACAGAGCTGAAATCCACCAAAATTCCAAAAATAAAAAAACGCGCCCATCGGGAAATAAAAAATCTCACACATGGGCCAAGATCTTCCTATTTGGCATTATGCCATCATCTTTCGATGATAATTCTAAGGCGTCATACGGCAGCCCTAGCGTCATCTAATAGGCGCATAAAAAAGAGGGCAAATTCTATGGGCACTTCTTACCTAAGCGCCTTACAGCCTTTTCTGAGTCCATCTGCTGGCGTAGCGCCTCCGACAATAAATCCACTATTGCTTCTACTATCGTCTCCGGGCGGTCAAAGCGGCGGTCCCAACACTCCAACTCCTCTCGGATCGCCTTCTGTGTTGCTTCGGTCACTCGCCAAGAACGACGACAAAAAGGGCAAGTAATTTTGGGCGCGCCAGCGCCTTCAATCGGCGCAAGAGGCTTTTTCATCTAGACTTAGTCCCATGTGGTGTCAACTACGTATATGGGTCTCCATTCCTAACTGTCATTCCGGGGCGTGTGCGAAGCGCGCGAACCCGGAATCCAGATACAAACACCAAAGCCGCGTCTGGATTCCGGGTCCGGCCCTGCGGGCCGTCCCGGAATGACGACGCAATGGCGTGCTTACGCCGGCGTGAGCACGACACGGCCGACGATCTTGCCTGCGCGCAAGTCGGCGTGGGCGGCGTTGACCTCGTCCAGCCGGCGCGTGGTGACCGGAACGTCCGGCAATCCTTTGCGCCGCACCAGTTCCATCATCTCGGCCATTTCCGGCAGACTGCCCAGATAAGAGCCCTGGATGGTCAAGGCCCGCATCGGGATCGGCGGCAGCGACACGGTGAAATCGCCGCCGTACAGCCCGACGATAATGTATTTGCCGCCCTTAATCAGGCTATCGAAGCCGACGCGCGCACTCGCCGACGAGCCGACCAGGTCGATCACCGCCCAGGCGCCGGCGCCGTCTTTGGTCAGCTTCATGATCTGCTGCACGGCATCGCTCGCGCCGCCGTCGATCACCGCCGTGGCGCCGGCACGTTTGGCGGCCTCGCGCTTGGCCGGGTCGATGTCGACCACGATGGCCGAGTGGCCGCCCATTTTCTGGTGCAGACCGAGACACATCAGCCCGAGGCCGCCGGCGCCGATGATCACCGTCGGCTCGTCTTTGAGTGTCGGCACCTTCTTCAAGGCGCTGAAGGTGGTGATGCCCGAGCAGGCGAGCGGCGCGGCGCGCTCCGGCGGCAAGTCGCCGATACCGAACAGATAGCGCGGGTGCGGCACCATCATATAGTCGGCGTAGCCGCCGTCGGAAAACACGCCGAGGCTGCGCATGGCGCGGCACAGATTTTCATCGCCGCGCAGGCAAACCGCGCAGGTGCCGCAACCGATCCACGGATCGGCCAGCAGCACGTCGCCGACCTTGACGCCCTTGACCTCGGGCCCGACCGCCGCCACTTCGCCGACATTCTCGTGCCCGAGCGTCACCGGCAGATTCATGCCGCGGTCCTGCAGGCTCATCAGCTTACCGCCACCGAGATCGAAATAGCCGTCGGCGAGATGGAGATCGCTATGGCAGACGCCGGCGGCGAGCACCTTCAACAACACCTGGGTGCCGGTCGGTTGCGGCGTCGGCCGCTCGTTGCACTGGAGCGGCTGGCCGCAGACGCAGACCTGGAACATGCGCATGGTCGTTTCACTCCCGAACGTTCTGGTTGTCGCCACCGGGCACTTGCCGGCCGCGCAGGGAACCATACCCGGGCTCGCTCGTCACGGTGAACCCCCACCGGCCTCCTTTTGCATCCTCAAAATGCCGAAATATCGGCCGACCATAGGCGCTGCGGCCGGCGTTAACGAATATCTTTGCGGGGAGCGGGTGACTTGCCCCTCGCACTCCGCTATCCCGATGCCCCCATGGCCTCTCTCGCCCTCGAAACCGGCTCGCGCACGGGATCCGAGCAGCCGACCCGGCACTCGGGCGAGCTGATCGATTTCCGCGCGATCGCCGCGGACCTGGAAAGTCTGGGCGAGACCCACAGCGGCGGCGGGCGCGAATTGCGTTCCGCGCTAGCGCAGCGGCTGAAGACCGCGCTCAACGAAGGCCGCGCCAAAGCCGAGCAACTGTTGCTCAACGACCGGCACGGGCGCGCCTGCGCGGAGCGGCTGTGTCGGCTGGAAGACGAAATCATCCGCCTGTTGTTCGAATTCGCGCGCAAGCATCTCTATCAATCGCAGAATCCGTCCGAAGCCGAACATATGGCGGTGATCGCCACCGGCGGCTACGGCCGCGGCCTGCAGGCGCCCGGCTCCGACATCGATCTGTTGTTCCTCTTGCCCTACAAGCAGACCGCCTGGGGCGAATCGATCGCGGAAGCGATCCTCTATTGCCTGTGGGACACCGGGCTGAAAGTCGGCCACGCCACGCGTTCGGTAGACGAATGCATTCGTCAGGCCAAGGCGGACATGACCATCCGCACCGCCATCCTGGAAGCAAGATTCCTGCTCGGCGACAAGAAGCTGTTCGACGAACTGGTGACACGCTTCGACAACGAAGTGGTGCGCAACACCGCCGCGGAATTCGTCGCCGCTAAGCTCGCCGAGCGCGAGGACCGCGTCCGCCGCTCCGGACAATCGCGCTACCTGGTCGAGCCGAACGTGAAGGACGGCAAAGGCGGCCTGCGCGATCTCCATACCTTGTTCTGGATCGCCAAATACGTCTACCGCGTGCGCGAGCCTGACGAGCTGATCAAGCGCGGCGTGTTCGACAAGCAGGAATATCAGCTGTTCCGCCGCTGCGAGGATTTCCTCTGGTCGGTACGCTGCCACATGCATTTTCTCACCGGCCGCGCCGAAGAACGGCTGTCGTTCGACATCCAGCGCGAGATCGCGGTGCGGCTCGGCTACACCGAACATCCCGGCCAGCAGGACGTCGAGCGTTTCATGAAGCACTACTTCCTGGTCGCCAAGGACGTCGGCGACCTCACCGCTATCCTGTGCGCGGACTTGGAAGACAGCCACGCCAAGAGCGTGCCGGTGCTCAGCCGCCTGATGGCGCGCTTAAGACCGGTGAAGCGGCGCAAGCTCGCCGAAAGCGACGATTTCATCGTCGACAAGAATCGCATCACGGTCGCCGCCGCCAATGTGTTCAAGCGCGATCCGGTCAACCTGATCCGCATTTTCTATCTGGCGCAGAAGCACAATCTCGCCTTCCACCCCGATGCCATGCGCGCGATCACCCGCTCGCTCAAGCTGATCGGCGCGGACTTGCGCGACGACGAGGAAGCCAACCGGCTGTTCCTGGAAATTCTCACCTCCGAGAACGATCCAGAAACCGTACTCCGGCGGATGAACGAAGCCGGCGTGCTCGGCCATTTCGTGCCGGCCTTCGGCAAGATCGTGGCGATGATGCAGTTCAACATGTATCACCACTACACTGTGGACGAGCACCTGTTACGCTGCATCGGCATCCTCGAAGAGATCGAGCGCGGCAGCAACAGCGAGACGGTGCTCGCCAACGAGCTGATCCACAAGATCCTGCCGGCCAACCGCAGGGTGATCTACATCACGCTGTTCCTGCACGACATCGCCAAGGGCCGCATCGAGGATCATTCGATCGCCGGCGCGCGCGTGGCGCGGCGGCTTTGTCCGCGTCTGGGACTTTCCGCGGCCGACACCGAGACGGTCGCATGGCTGATCGAGAACCACCTCGTGATGTCGAGCGTGGCGCAGTCGCGCGATCTGTCCGACCGCAAGACCATCGAGAACTTCGCCGCAGTGGTGCAGTCGGTCGAACGGCTGAAGCTTTTGGCCATCCTCACCACCGCCGACATCCGCGCCGTCGGCCCGGGCGTGTGGAACGGCTGGAAGGCGCAGCTCATCCGCACGCTTTATTACGAGACCGAGCCGGTGCTCACCGGCGGCTTCTCAGAAGTTAACCGCGCGCAGCGCGTCGCCGCTGCGCAGGGCGAATTCCGCGCCGCGATGCAGGATTGGCCGAGTGATCGGCTGGAGGGCTATATCGCCAAGCTCTATCCGGCCTATTGGCTCAAAGTGGACTTGCCGCACAAGATTAAGCACGGCAATTTCGTGCGCGCCGCCGAGGACGCCAACAAATCGCTTTCGACCATCATCAGCTTCGATGGCGGCGCGGTGACCGAACTCACGGTGCTGGCGCCGGATCATCCCTGGCTGCTCTCAATCATCGCCGGGGCCTGCGCCATGGCGGGCGCCAATATCGTCGACGCGCAGATCTACACCACCACCGACGGGCGGGCACTCGACACCATCTCGCTGTCGCGCGAATTCGACCGCGACGAGGACGAGAAGCGGCGCGCCGACCGCGTCGCCGATTCGATCGAGAAGGCGCTGCGCGGCGAATTGCGGCTGCCCGACATGATGGAAAAGCGCGCGGCGCCCAAGGGCCGCATCAAGGCCTTCGCGCTCGAGCCGACGGTCGTCATCAACAATCAGTGGTCGCACCGCTACACGATGGTGGAAATCACCGGCCTCGACCGCACCGGCTTGCTCTACGAGATGACCTCGACGCTGTCCAAGCTCAACCTCAACATCACGTCCGCTCACGTCGCCACCTTCGGCGAGCGGGTGGTCGACGTGTTCTACGTGACCGACCTGATGGGCGCGCAGATCGTTTCACCGACGCGCCAGGCCGCCATCAAGCGCGCGCTGATCGCCTTGTTCGCGACGGCTGAGAGCAACGGCAGGCAAGCGAAAGAATAATCAGCCGCCGAGAAACAGCCTACTGACGTCCGGATTGGCGAGCAGATCATCGGCGCGCCCGGCGAGCGCCAGCTTGCCCGACACCATCACATAGCCGATATCGGCGAACTCGAGGCCTTTCTTGGCGTTCTGCTCGACGATGACGATGGTCTTGCCCTCCTTGTGCTGGAGGTCGCCGAGAATGTCGAACACCGCGTCGATAAAGCGCGGCTCGAGCCCGATCGAGGGCTCGTCCACCAAGAGGATCTGCGGGTCCATGACCAGCGCACGGCTGATTTCCAAAAGCCGCCGCTCGCCGCCCGACAGCACCCGGGCCGGATGCTTGCGCCGCGCCGCCAGCCGCGGATACTTGTCGAACACCTTCTCGGCGGCGCGCTTGGCCTCGACCGGCTGATCCATCAGATAGCCGCCCATCCAAAGATTTTCTTCCACGGTCATGCCGGGGAACACCGAGTTATCCTGCAAGATGTAAGCGATGCCGCCCGAGCGCAGCTTTTCGCTCGGCGTGAGACTTGTCACGTCGATGCGCACGCCGTCGCGTTCGGTGAAGATCGAGCCGGAATAGACGTTGGTGAAGCCGAAAATGGAATGCAGCACGGTCGACTTGCCGGCACCATTCGGGCCGATCAGACACAAAGATTGCTTATGCCCGACGCGTAGGCTGAGCCCGTGCAGGACTTCCATCTGGGCGTAGCCGGCATGCAGGTTGTCGATGCGCAGATGCGGGTCGGCACCGGCAATCGCATCGAGATCGTCGACGCTGACGTCGCGCGCGATCTCCAGCGCCTGGCGCGCGACTTCTTCCACTGAAATCGCCGGGGCGACGCCGCCGTGATAGCCGCCACCTGCCGGTTCGAGGCTCACCATCAATTGGCTCCGAGATAGGCGTCGATGACGCGCTGGTCGCGCTGGATTTCGCCCGGCTCGCCGTGCGCCAGCATCTCGCCGTGCGCCATGCAGTAGATCTTGCTCGCGGTGTTCATGATCACGCGCATGTTGTGCTCGATGATGAACAGCGTGATGCCGAATTCCGAGTTGGCACGCTTGAGCCGGTCGAGCAGGCCGTTGATCAGGGTCGGATTGATGCCGGCGGTCGGCTCGTCGAGCAAGAGCACGGTCGGTTCGTTCATCAGCGCCATGGCGAATTCCAACAGCTTCTGCTGGCCAAACGACAGGCTGCCCGAGCGCAAGTGCCGCTTTTCGTAGAGCCCGACGAAGGCCAAGAGGCGCTCGGCCTTCTCCGCCACTTCGCCGCCCTCGCGCGCGAACATGTCGCGCAGCCGCGCCTTGCGGTGCGGGATCGAGATCAGCATATTCTGCATACAGTTCATCTTGCCGTAGATGCGCGTGGCCTGGAACGTGCGCAGCAGGCCGAGCCGCGCGATCTGCTGCACGCTCAGCTGGGAAATCTCCTGGCCCTCGAAGCGGATCGAGCCGGAATCGATTGGGTGATAGCCGACGATGGAATTGAACAGCGTAGTCTTCCCGGAGCCGTTGGGGCCGATCAGCCCGGTGATGCTGCCGCGTTCGACGGTCAGCGACACGGCGTGATTGGCGACGACGCCGCCGTAGGATTTGGTTACGCCGTCGAGTTCGATGATGGCGTTCATTCGGCGCCCTCCGCATGCGACGCCAGCACGACGCCGAGCTCCGGCTCGCGCTTCGCGGCAGGCGTGAAAGCCTTCGGATATTTCTCCATCAGCCAGCCGACGATGCCCTGCTGGAAATAGACGATGGTGACGACGATGAGCAGGCCGAGCGCGATGAACTGCCAGCCGAGGAAGTAGGTCCAGGTCACCTCCTTGATGGTGTGGAACACCACCGCGCCGATCACCGGGCCCCACAGCGTGCCCTTGCCGCCGAGCAGCGCCATGATGACCATGAAGATGTTGAAGGTGGTGGTCGGGAACGCGATGTCGCGCGGCTCGATGAAGCCGGTCATGTTGCCGAAGATCGCGCCGGCGATGCCGAGGAACACCGCCGAGATCGCCCAGGCAGTGCGCTTGTAGCGCCGCGTGTGCAAGCCCATCGCCTCGGCCTTCTGCTCGTCGTCGCGGATGGAGTTGAGCGCCAGGCCGAAATTGGTCGAATAAAGCCAGCGCAGGAACACCAGCAGCACGAAGGCGAGCACGAACAGCAGGAAATAGAAGAACAGCTTTTGCGGCTCAGGCCCGAACGGAAACACCGGCATTGAGATGCCGCTCGCCGCGCCCACCCATTCCCACGACGAGATCAGTTCGGCCGCGGCGATGGCGATCCCGAGCGTGCCGATGGCGAAATAGGGTCCGCGCAAGGCCAATACGATCCAGCCGGCGACGATGGCGAGCAAGGCTGCGCCGATCGCAGCGGCAACGGTGCCGAGCGCGAAGCCGGTGAAATATTGCGCGGTGGTGAAGGCGATATGGGTGGTGCGGGCGCCCGAAGTGTACATGCCGACGTCGTAGTAGAGCCCGATCTGCACAATGGCGCAGATGTACATGCCGGCGCCGAAGAAGAAGATATTGCCCAGCGAGTTGTAGCCCATCTGCCCGCCGAGAATGTCCCAGGTCGAGGCGAACACGATCATCAGCCAGAGCACTGCGATCTCGTTCGAGTAATCGCGGAACAAAAACGGCGCGAACACGCCGGCCACCAGGATCAGCAGGTAAGGCAGCGTTTGGTGGGAGACGAGATTCATTGCACGGCCTGCCGCACACGCAAATATTGCCATTGCCGCACCGCGAGCACGCCAAGCAGCAACAGCACGATCAGCGCCTGCTGGAACTCGGCGCCAAGCAGGAAGCCGCCGAACTGCTCGAACACCCCCATGCCGAAGCCGGCCGCGATCACCGCCGGCAGATTGCCAAAACCGGCCGCGGTGACGATGACGAACAGCCGGATCGAATAAGTGGTGCCGAGAAACGGCTGCACGTTCCAGACCAGGGCGACGAGCGCGCCGGCCGCGCCGCAGATCGCCGCGTTGAGGCAGAAAGTGAATGAGTAGACCTTCTCCGTATCGATACCAAGCACGCGGGCGGCGCGCGCGTCCTGCGCGGTGGCGCGGATCGCCTGCCCCATGCGGCTGCTCTTCATGAACACAATCACCGCCAGCGCCAGCACGACCGCCAGTCCGAAGCCGATGACGCGGGTGACCGGGATGGTGACCAGCCCGCCGGCGAGCTGCCACGTCGGTAGACCGGAATGCGCCGATTGGGTATCCGGGCCGAACGCCAGGTTCAGGCTCTGCTGGATCATGATGGCGATGCCGAAGGTGGCGAGCAGCGAGGTAAACAGATCGCGCGTGATCACCTTGCTGACCACCAGGCGGTAGACCACCCAGCCGATCCCCCACAGCAGCACGAAGGCGCCCGGCACGCCGAGCAGCGGATGGATGCCGTGGCGGCCGAGGCTCCAGGTCAGATAGCCGCCGAGCATGATGAAATCGCCTTGCGCCAGGTTCTTGACGTTCATCACGCCCCACACCAGCGCCAGCCCGTAGGCGGCGAGCGCGAAGATCGAACCGATCAGAACCCCATCAATCAGCAGGCCGAGATTGAGCACCGGCGCGGCCGTGAGGATCGAGATATTGCTTAGAATATGTTCCATCGTGCCCCTCGGCAGCCGGGCAAATAACCAGAACGGACCGCTCGATCGCGTGGCGATCGGACGTGCCCCCGATATGCGCGGAGGCGGGCGCTCGTCACGCCCGCCTCCACGTCACGCTCAGTACTGAGCCTCGCGCGGATAGTTCAGCTTGGCCGCCGCGATCTTTTCCGGCCAGACGACATTGTATTTGCCGTGCTGAATCTGCCGCAGGCTGATGGTCTTGCCGGGATTGCTGCCGTCCGCGGCAAATTTGACGTGCCCGTAGAAGGTTTCCAGATCCGTCTTGGTCAGAGCCTCGCGCAGCTTTTCCTTGTCGAGCGAATTGGCGCGCTTGAACGCATCCGCCCAGACATAGACCGCCGCGGAGGCCTGCGCCGTCTGGTAAGGCACGATCTTGTAGTTGTAGGCCGCCTTGATCTGCGTGTTGTATTCGGCAGCGGTGCCGAACATCTTGTCGCCGATCTTCATGGTCTCGTCCCATTGCGTCGGGCAGACGAAATCGTTCGAGGCCTTGGGGAAATCCTGCGATACCTTGGCGGATTCGCAATGCGTCATGCCAACCAGCGGCACCTGGATCTGCAGATCGGCCATTTGCCGCGCCGCCGTCGCCGCACCCTTTTCGTGGCCGGAGACGATCAGCACGTCGGGCTTGAGCGCCTTCACCTTGGTCAGAAAGCCGGTGATGTCGTTCAGGTCCTTCGGCATGCGGTCGTCGACCGCCGCGGTCATGTTGTATTTCTTCATCGCGTCGACGACGCCCTGCCGCACGTCGAGCGAGAAGGCGTCGTCCTGATAGATCATCGCGATCTTGACCCTCGACGGGTCCTTGCCCGCCTTCTTGGCGATCTCCGCCGCCATGTCGACCACCGGCGTCAGATATTTCTCGGAGGTCGCGACGATGCCGAACTGGTACTTGTAGCCTTGCGTGAACAGCGAGCGCGAGGCCGCCTCGCCCTGCACCAGCGGGGTCTTGTATTTCTCGATCACCGGCAGGATCGCCTTGGTCAGCGGCGAGCCGTAGGGGCCGAGCACGTAGTTGATCTTGTCCTGATCGATCAGCCGCTCGACCAGCTGCGACGCGCGCGCCGGCGTCGACTCGTCGTCGTAGTACTTGATCTTGAAGTGATAGCACTTGCCGCCGATCTTCACGCCGCCGGCGTCGTTGATCTTCTTGACCGCGAATTCGTAGCCGTTCTTGGTGTTCTGGCCGTTGGCGGCGTAGATGCCGGTCGCCGAAACCGCGGCGCCAAGTTCGATTGTGCCGCAGTTCTGTGCCTGCGCGGTGACCGGAGCGAAGGCGAGCGCCGTCGCAGCCGCCACCATGGCAAATCCTGCCCGGTTGAGCATGTCGATATCCTCCCTGGAAATCCTGGTCGCCGCCGGGTTGGTTCCCGAACTGGCCGGATGCCAAAGCATAACGCCAAGCTACGCATGGTTGCAACGAAAAGGCTCAAGTCTCCGCTCGCCTGTGGGCGATGCCTTCGCTTAATATGACCGCCTACTTCAGAGGCGTGATGCTTAATCCCCCCATTGCCATCGTCGGTCTCGGCTTGATGGGCGAAGTCTACGCCCAGCGGCTGATTGACGCGGGTCACCCGGTCATCGGGTTCGACATCGACCCCGCCCGGCGCGCGCGTCTGGCCGACATCGGCGGGCAGCCGGTCGATTTGATCGCGGAACTTGCGAAACCTACCCGCGCCATCCTCATCGCCGTGTTCAATACCGATCAGGTCGAGGACGTGATCGAGAACCATCTCTTGCCGGCGCTCGGTGAAGGCTCGGGCAAGATCGTGATGGTCATGAGCACCTGCGACCCCGATCAGGTGGCGGCGCTTGCCGCGCGCGTAATCCCGCGCGGTATTCGTTATCTCGACGTGCCCGTGTCGGGCACCAGCGATCAGGTGCGGCGCGGCGACGGCGTGGCGCTGATCGGCGGCGACCCGGCCATCGCCGCGGAGCTGAAGGACGTGTTCGACGCGCTGTTTAAGCGCAACTTCCAGGTCGGCAAGATCGGCGATGGCGGCCGCGCCAAACTCGCGGTCAACCTGATCCTCGGCCTCAACCGCCTTGCTTTGGCCGAAGGCCTCGTCTTTGCCGAGCGGCTCGGGCTCGATCCGGCCGCGTTCCTGCCTGTCGCAATGGGCTCCGCCTCCTACTCGCAGGTGATGGAGACCAAGGGGCCGAAAATGCTGAGCGGCGATTTCTCGCCGGAAGGCCGCGCCAAGCAGACCTTGAAGGACGCGCACCTGATGCTCGATCAGGCGGCGAGCGTCGGCCAGAAGCTGTCGATGCTCGAGGTGCACGCCGATGTGCTGGAGGCCTGCGTGCGTGCGGGCGAAGCGGATCTCGATAACAGCGTCATCATAAAAGAAGTCCGGCGCCGAGGCGCGAAGCCTTGAGCGGCACGGCAACATCAGGGGGAGGACGTCATGAAGAAGCTCTTGCTCGCCTTCGCTGCCGCTTTGCTGGTGAGCGCCGGCATCTGTAATTCCGCGTCGGCGCAGGAATGGCCGCAGCGCACGATCCGCATCGTCGTTTCGTTCGGACCGGGCGGCGGCGCCGATATCATCGGCCGCATTCTGGCGGACTCGCTGCAGAGCAAGCTCGGCCAGCCGGTGATCGTCGAAAACAAGCCCGGCGCGGGCGGGATCTTGGGCAATGACGTGGTCGCTAAGGCCACGCCCGACGGTTACACGCTCGGCATCATGACCGCAGGTCAGATCATCGCCGCCGTCACCAAGAAGAACATGCCCTACGACACCAACGCCTCTTTCGCCCCGGTCGGCCAAGTCGCCACCGCCAGCCTGATGATCGTGACGCGTCCGGATTTCCCGGTCAGCAACGTCAAGGAATTGGTCGCCTACGCCAAGGACCATCCCGGCAAGGTCGTGTTCGCCAGCCCGGGCTTTGCCGCCACCCAGCATTTCGCCGGCGAAATGTTCAAGCAGATCGCGAAAGTCGACCTGCTGCATGTCCCCTACAAGACATCGCCGGAAGCGATCAACGCCGTCCTCGGCAAGCATGCCGATATTCTGTTCGACACCGTGTCGGCCCTGATCGGCCAGGTGAAGTCCGGTCAGCTCAAGGCGCTCGCGGTCACCGGCAAGGATCGCTTTCCTGCCGTGCCGGACGTGCCGCCCGCCGCCGATTCGGGCGTGTTGCCCGGCTACGATGTCACCACCTGGTACGGCGTGTTCGCGCCGCGCGGCACGCCGGCGGCGATCGTCGCCAAGCTGAACAAGACGCTTAACGAAAGCCTTGCCGACGACGCCGTGAAGAAGCGCATGGCCGCGGTCGGCGTCTTGGTCAAGACGTCGACGCCGGACCAGTTCGGACAATTCCTGGCGAGCGAATACAAGCGCTGGAATGCGGTGCGCGAGGCCGCCAACATTCCGCAGCAGTAGATTGCGCCCGCTGCGCTATCGAAAGGAAGCAAACAATGGACGAGAAAGATCAGCACGAGCGCGGCCTGAAGCTGCGCATCGAGATGTTCGGCCGCGAGGCGGTGGAAAAGCGCATGAGCGCGTTCGGCGACTTCGGCAAGCCGCTGCAGCACATCATCAACGCCTATTCCTATGGCGACGTCTGGAGCCGCACCGCGTTGCCGGCGGCGACCAAATCGCTGGTCATGGTCGGCATGATGGCAGCGGCGGGTCACCCGAACGAATTGCGCGTGCACCTCAACGGCGCGGTGAAGAACGGCTGCACGCCAGAACAGATTCAGGAAGTGTTGCTGCTGCTCACGCTTTATTGCGGTATCCCGGCCTCGAACGAGGCGCACCGCATCGCCGCCGAGGTCTTACACGAGCACGGCAACCTCTGAGCTAGCAGGCGAGGCGGTCTCACCCCTGCCCTTCCAGCGCACGCTGCAGTCGCCGGATGATGACGCCGCGCGTGCGATCGTCAGCTGCCGCTTCGATCGCGTCGTTGATATCGAGGATGAGCTTCGACATATCGTTATGCCAGTCGAGATTGACCACTGCCTCTGGCGCCAAACGCCGGCGATGCGTGGCGTCGATCGGCGTCGGCGCCGTGGTGGTCAATTCGTAGATATCGTCAAGCAGCGGCGTGAACACTTTTGTCGCCGGCACCGTGCGCTCGGCAATGCGCGCGCTCAGGCCCGTGAGCGCCGGCTGCTCGCCGTGCACGAGAAAAACGCCGCGCTCAATCGGCCGGCGCGACGCGATCCAGCGCGCCAGTTCCGGCCCGTCGGCGTGGCCGGAATATTCGTCGAGCCGACGGATGCGCGCCGCAACCTTGATTTCTTCGCCTTGTATGCGCACTGCCTTGGTGCCATCGGCGAGGAACCGCCCCAGCGTTCCTTGCGCCTGGAAGCCAACCAGCAGCACGGTCGCCTTGGCGTGCCAGAGCCAGCGCTTGAGATGATGGCGAATGCGTCCGGCGTCGCACATGCCACTGGCTGCGATGATGATGTGGAAGCCGGTGAGCCTGGCGATCGCCTTGCTCTCTTCCACCGTCTCGGTGCAGCGTAGGTACGGTGACGAGAGCAGCCGCCCGACGTCGAGGTCCGCTTCCGGACTATCGGCATGCTGCCGGAAAACCTCTGTGGCGCGAATGGCGAGCGGTGAATCGAGAAAGATCGGCGCCGCCGGGATGTCGCCGTGCTGCATCAAGTCGACCAGATCGACGATCAGTTCTTGTGTCCGCTCGACCGCAAAGGCCGGAACGAGCAACGCGCCGCCGCGTGCCTGCGCCGCCCGCACTTCGGCGGCGAGATGTTCGCGTCGGCTCTGGCGCGTTACCGGCGGTCGGTCTTCGTCGCCATAGGTCGATTCGCAGATCACATAGTCGAGATTGGTCGGCGCTTCCGGATCGGATTCCAGCAGCTTGGCGTCGGGGCCAAGATCGCCGGAGACGAGCACCCGCAGCGGCTTGCCGGACGCGCCCTCGCCGGCGAAATCGATTTCAATCGAGGCAGAGCCGAGCAGATGCCCCGCGTTCCAATAGCGCGCGCGCACGCCCGGCAAGACCTCGACCCAAGTCTTGTATACGACCGGACGGAAAGCATCGAGCGAGGCGATGGCGTCGCGCTGGGTGTAGATCGGCGTCACCGATGGCCGGCCGCGCGCGGCGCTGCGTCGATTGAGCGCCGCCACTTCGGACTCCTGGATGCTGCCGGCATCGGGCAGCATGAAGGAGCAGAGGTCGATGGTGCCATGCGTTGCAAACACCGGCCCGCGAAAACCGCCGCTGGTGAGCTTGGGGATCAGGCCGCTGTGGTCGATATGCGCGTGAGTCAGCAGCACGGCGGCGATAGTGGACGGATCGAACGGAAACTTGCCGTAATTCAGCTCCTTCAGTGTTTTCGAGCCCTGGAACAGGCCGCAATCCGCCAGCATGCGCCCGGCCGGCGTCTCAAAGAGATGACAAGAGCCGGTCACAGTGCGGGCGGCGCCGCAAAAGCGAAGGGTCACGCTCATGTACCGACCTCCCCGCGCAGCGCCGCAGCGAGAATGCCATCGAGCGCGATGGCGTTGGTCGGATGCGGCACGCTGTCGGTCGATTTGACTGAGCGGATTCCGGCCGCAAACAGCGCGTGCGCGAGTTCCGGCGCAAACAGGGCATGGGTGGCGACCGCATCGACCGTGGTCGCGCCGGCCGCTTGCAATGCCTTGCCGCAGACGATCAGTGTGCCGCCCGATGAGACGATGTCGTCGACCAGCAGCGCTGGCCGTCCGGCGAACAGTGCCGGATCGGCGAAGCTTATTTCGACCGAGCGATCGCCGCGGCGCGTCTTGCGCGCGACCGCGTGTTCGAGCCCCAAGCGGCCGGCAAGATCGGCGACCCAGGGCCGCGATTCCTCGTCCGGCCCAACCAGCACAGTGCGAGGATCCACACCGCTCGCGCGCAAAGTCTCCACCATCGCCGGCACGGCCGAAAGATCGTCGGCGGCGATGCCGGGGAAAACTTCTTCGATACGCGCCGTGCGGTGCAGATGCGCGGCGACGGTGATGACGCGGTCGAACGCGTCTGCAAGCATGCGCCCAATCACCTTCTGGCTGATCGCCTCGCCCTCACGAAAGGCCGCGTCCTGCCGCATGTAGCAAAGATAAGGCGCGACCAGCACTAGTCGCTTGGCTCCGACGCGCCGCAAGGCTTCCGACGCGAACATCAGCGCCAGCAGCTTTTCGTTCGGCTGGTCGAGCGAGACATAGACGACGGTCGTCGGCGCCGCCGCTCCCACCGTGACACGCAATTCACCATCCGGAAAACGATGCAACGCAATCTCGTGCAGCGGCAATGCGAGCCGCGCCGCCAGCCGCCGCGCCGCGTCGGCCGATGTCGGCAGGCACTGCAGAGCAATGCTCACGCGCCGTTCCCAGGTGCCGTGCGGTTGCCGAAGACGTAACCGGCGTCGGCCTTGGCGCCGGCGAGCGCCATGTCGAATTCCGGCTGATCGGCCGCATGGATGCGGTAGAGCGGCTCGCCCTGCTCGACCCAATCGCCGACCTTCTTAAAGATCCGGATTCCCGCGCCTTTATCGATCGGTGCGCCGGCGGTGCGCGCGAGCCGGTTGAGACGCAGGCAATCGATCGCCTCGATCACGCCATCGCGCGAGGCCGGGATATCGGCGGTGAGCACACCGAGTTCGGCGCTGCAATCCGAAGGCCCCTGCGCCTCGATGATCTTGTGCATCTGCTTGAGCGCGGCGCCGCTGTCGAGCAGTTCCTTGGCCCGGGCGTAGCCGGAGCCGCCGCGCAGATCGGCATCGTATTCGAGCAGATGTGCAGCGAGCTGCAGCGATTTCTCGCGCAAATCGGTGGGTGCTGCCGTCTCGTTGGCGAGTACGGCCATCACGTCCCGCGCTTCCAGCACCGGGCCGATACCGTTGCCGATCGGTTGGCGGCCGTCGGTGGTTATCACTTCGACCGCGATGCCGAAATGATCGCCAACGAACTCGAACAGCTTGCGCAACCGCATCGCTTCCATCGCTGTCGTCACTTTCGCCGCCGGGCCGACCGGAATGTCGATCAGCAGATGGCTCGAGCCTGCCGCCAGCTTCTTCGACATGATCGACGCCACCATCTGCTCGCGGGTGTCGATGCCGAGCGGCCGCTCGACCGAGATCAGGATATCGTCGGCCGGCGACAGATTGACGTGGCCGCCCCAGACCAGACAGCCATGACAGGCGGTGACCACTTCCTTCATCGCGTCGACGTCGAGGTCGACCCGCGCCAGCACTTCCATGGTATCGGCGGTGCCGGCCGGCGATGTGATGGCGCGCGAGGAGGTCTTCGGAATCATCAGGCCATGCGCGGCGACGATCGGCACGATGATCATGGAGGTGCGGTTACCGGGGATGCCGCCGATGCAATGCTTATCGACGACGGTGTGGCCGTCCCACTTGAGCTGCGTGCCGACCTCGGCCATGGCTTGCGACAGCGCCAGGAGTTCGCTGCTGGTCATGAAACTCGCCGAGCCGATGAGGAAAGCGGCAATCTCCATGTCGGAATAGCGGTAGTGCGCGATGTCCTCGACGATCAAGCGCAACTCGGCGGCGCTTAAGGCACTGCCCTGAATCTTGGCGCGCACCGCGTCGAGGCTATCCGGCGGCGGCGCCGGCGTGACGGTGACGAGACTGTCGGCTGGTTCGGCGAAACGGCGGAAGGCGGGATCGGAGAGCCCAAGTTCGTCGGGCGCCACCAACCCATCTTCGGTGAGGAGCAGCGTCGCCAGCATCACGCGCGAATTGCAGCGCACTTCGACCCGGGAAAAGCCGCGGAACACCTCCGGCCGCAGCGCCTTGGAGCGGCGCGAAATGACGACCACGTTTTCTCGGCCAGTATCGAGCTCGACACGTCTGATCTTGAGTTGCGGGCGTGAATTGGCGGGCGCGGTCATCGTTCGGGGTCCTGGCGGCAACACTGTGAAATTGCATAGTAATTCGTCGTGACCACGGCATTGATCAAGATCATGTCGGCGCGGGCGGGCACTGGCACTCCCTTAACGGCCCCTTAAATCGCGCCGCTTAGCGTGCCGCTCGGGGACCGGCCAAGGCCGGCGGATCGGGTCGGGTCGGGTCGCGCATGGCGTCGAAACGGGGACAATCGGGCACACGCCGCGAGCCGGTGTTTGACAGCGGCCCCGAGCTGCGGGTCAATCCGGGTGACCGCCCCGCGGGCGGCGGCGGCAAGCCGCCAACCAAGCGCAAACGCCGCGTCAAGCAAACCCGCAAAAGCGGCCCGCGCCGTTCGCTAATCGGCCGCGCGGTCTATTGGAGCCTGGTGCTCGGGTTGTGGCTGGTGATCGGCGTCGTCGGCATCGTCGCCTGGACCGGCGCGCATATGCCGCCGCTGCAGTCGCTGGAGATCCCGAAGCGGCCGCCCTCGATCCAGATCGTGGATAACGCTGGCCGCCCGCTCGCCACCCGCGGCGATGCCGGCGGCGCCGTACTGCCGCTGAAGGAACTGCCGAGCTACGTGCCGAAGGCCTTCATCGCCATCGAGGATCGACGCTTCTACGAGCATTACGGCGTCGATCCTTTTGGCATCGCGCGCGCCATGGTCGCCAACATTCTGCACCGCGGCGTGGCCCAGGGCGCCTCCACCATCACGCAGCAATTGGCGAAGAATCTCTTCTTGACTCAAGAACGTACGGTCCATCGCAAGCTGCAGGAAATGCTGCTGGCGCTGTGGCTGGAGCGGAAATTCTCCAAGACGCAAATTCTCGAGCTGTATTTGAATCGCGTTTACTTCGGTTCCGGCGCCTACGGCATCGAGCAGGCCGCGCAGCGCTATTTCGGAAAATCCGCGAAGCAGATGAGCCTGCCGGAAGCGGCTTTGCTCGCCGGCTTGGTGAAGTCGCCGTCGCGTTTGGCCCCGACGCGTAACTTCGACGGCGCCGAGCAAAGGGCGCATATCGTGCTCGCCACCATGGCCGACGTCGGCTTCATTTCGCGCGCCAGCGAGAAGGTTGCGCTCGCGCATCCGCCGCACATCGCCGCGCAGGCCGGCAACGGCTCGATCAACTATGTCGCCGACTGGGTGATGGACGCGATTAACGACGTGCTCGGTCATGTCGACGAAGACCTCGTGGTCAAGACCACGATTGACAGCGGTCTGCAGGCCGGCGCCGAGCAGGCGCTCGTCGAGGAACTGGCGCAGAGGGGCGCCAAAAACGGCGTCAGCCAGGGCGCGCTGGTGGCGATGACGCCGGATGGCGCGGTGCGCGCCATGATCGGCGGGCGCAATTATGGCGAAAGCCAGTTCAACCGCGCGGTCGCCGCCAAGCGGCAGCCGGGCTCCGCCTTCAAACCCTTCGTCTACCTCACCGCCCTCGAACATGGGCTCACACCCGACACGGTGCGCCAGGACGCGCCGATCAAGATCAAAGGCTGGCAGCCGGAGAACTACAGGCACGAATATTATGGCCCAGTCACGCTCAGCAAAGCGCTGGCGCTCTCGCTCAACACTGTATCGGTGCGCCTGACCATGGAATTCACGCCGGCGGCAGTGATCCGCACCGCATACCGGCTCGGTATCGCCTCGAAGCTCGAGCCCAATGCCTCGATCGCGCTCGGCACCTCGGAAGTCTCGCCGCTCGAACTGGTCAGCGCCTACGCACCATTCGCGAACGGCGGGCTAGCGGTGGTGCCGCATGTGATCGAACGCATCACGGCCGGCAACGGCAAAGTCCTCTATACGCGCAACGAGCAACCGCTCGGCCGCATCATCGAGGCGCGTTATGTGGCGATGATGAACGAAATGATGGCGCAGACTTTGACCATCGGCACCGCGCACAAGGCGGCGCTGCCGGGATGGCCAGCGGCCGGCAAGACCGGAACATCCCAGGATTTCCGCGACGCCTGGTTCATCGGCTACACAGCCCACCTCGTCACCGGCGTCTGGCTCGGCAATGACGACGGCACGGCGACCAAGAAAGTCACCGGCGGCGGACTGCCGGTGGAAATCTGGAGCCGTTTCATGCGCGGTGCCCACCAAGGCGTCCCCGTCGCCGCCCTGCCCGGCCCGCCGCCCGGCGTGTTCTCCGGGCTATTCAACGGCAATGCGCCGGCGCGCCAGACGGACGGCATGGCGCCGGTCGAAGCCGCGAACAACACGCCCACCGTACATGACGGCACCAGCCTCGACGGTTGGCTGCTCAATAATCTGCTCGGTCGCAGTCGAAACTAATGCCGCTTGACCACGCCGGCACGCACCGTGCGCGTCGCGATCCATAGGCCAAGCGTCGCGCAGCCCATCGCCGCCACGGCGCCGGCAAGCGGCCATGCCGTCGATCCAAGCAGCACGCCGACCAGCACCCCGCACAGCGCCGCCGCGCTCTGCTGCACGAAGCCGAGCAACGCGGAAGCCGCGCCCGCCCGTTCCGGAAACGGCGTCATGGCGCCGGCGATCGCCTGCGGCAGCACCATGCCGAGACCGGCGAGATAAAGGGCCATCGGCAACACCAGCGCGGCGGCGGAGGTGAGCGCGAGCGCGACCGCCATCACCATGCCGAGCCCGCCGCTGGCCATCGCCGCAGAACCGACGCCGAGCGTGCGATCGATGCCGTGCCGCATCACCAGCCGCGCGGCAAACGTCGTGCCGGCCATATAACCGGCCGAGCCGACGGCGAAAGCGACGCCAAACTCGAACGGCGTCAGGCCGTATAGGTATTGCAGCACGAAGGACGAGCCGGAAATCCAGGCGAACAGTCCGGCGAAGCTGGTAGAGGCGAGCCCAAGATAAGCGAGATAGGCTGGATTGCGCGCCACCACGCGATAGGACCGAAACATCGTCGCCGGCGAAACCGGATCGGCCGCGCGCAAGGCCAAGGTTTCCGGCAGCAGCGGCCAGACAATGGCGGCGCCGAAAAATCCGCCGCCGAGCAGCGTGAAAAACACCGAGCGCCAGCCGAAGCCGGTCTGCAGCACGCCGCCGAGAAGCGGCGCCAGCACCGGCGCCAGCGCCATCACCGCGCCAATCAGCGACAATTCGCGGCCGGCGCGCGCACCGGAATAAAGGTCGCGCACGATGGCGCGCGCCAGCACGATGCCGCCGGAGCCGCCGAGCGCCTGCAGCGCGCGCGCCGCGATCAGCATCTCGATCGAGGTCGACAGTGCGCAGGCAAGACTAGCCACGCAATAAAGCGCCATCGCGCCGAGCAGCACCGTCTTACGGCCATGCCGATCGGCCAACGGACCGTAGAAAATCTGTCCGACGGCGAAGCCGAGCAGATAAGCAGAGATCGTGAGCTGGGTCTGCGCCGTCGAGGCGTTCAGCAGGCGCGCGATATCCGGCAACGACGGCAGGTACATGTCGGTGGTGAGCGGCCCGATCGCGCTCAGCGCCGCCAGCAAGACCGTGAGCGCGAATGTGCCGGGACGCAGCATGATCGGGATACCGCAAACACTGATGAAGTCGTCATGCCCGGCCTGGCGCCGGGCATCCGCTTCGTTTCAATTCGACGTTGGCCGAAGACGTGGATGGCCGATGCGGCCACGACGTGTCACTACCGCATGCATATACGCGGCGCTAGCGCGGATCAGGCATGCCGTAGCGATGCAGGTCAGCGCCGTGGGCGTCGAGCCATGATTTGGCGCGCGCGACGTGCGGGCAAATACGCTCGACCACGCGCCAGAATGCATTGCTGTGGTTCATTTGCACGAGATGAGCGACCTCGTGCGCCGCCAGATAGTCGAGCACGAAGGGCGGCGCGAAGATCAACCGCCACGAATAGGACAGCACGCCGGTGGTCGAGCACGAACCCCATCGGCTCGACGGGTCGCGGATCGACACCCGGTTGATGGCGACGCCGAGCGCGTCGGCCGCGCGCCGGCTCGCCGCCTCCAGATCGCTTTTGACCTCGCGCTTAAGAAAATCCGAAATCCGGCGCGCGACATGGGGTTCGGCGCCGGCGACGCAGAGCAGACGCTCGCTTGCTTCGCCGTTCTCGATCCACACGGTGCCGCGCTGGCCGCGCCGGTGCACGATGCGATGATCGACTCCGCGCAACGGGATCACGGCGCCGGGCGCGAAGGGCGCCGGCTCGGGCAGCCGGCCGAGCCGCGCCGCGATCCAGCCGCCGTGTTTTTCCGCGAATTCACGCGCCTGCTTCAGACTGCCGCGCGGCGGCATGGTGAGCACCACTTCTCGCGTGACCGAATGGATGCGCAACGTATAGCGCCGCGCCTGCCGGTGGCGGCGCACGCGCACCAGATAGATTTGGCGCTCGAAGGCAATGCTGATCGCCGTCGGTTCGCTCGGCCGGCGATAGAGCAGCGCGCGCAGAGGCATTGGTAAAGTCCGACCGATCACAAAGCGTCGCGGAAATATTGCCATATTCGCCGCTTTTCGCCACGCGGTTTTGCGCGGCCGGAATTGCCGCAACGATGCAAGGGCTTACGCCGGTACGAACAGGTGCGCCGCGCCGGCGAAACGGCCGGCGGCCGCGTGCTTAGAGCTTGAACGTCCGGTCGTCCGACGCCGCCGGCTCGGCAGCCGCTGCGCTCAGCGCCGCATGGGCCTTGCCGCGCCCCACGCCGTTGGCGCTCTTGCCGCCCTTGCCCGCACCGTTATGCGACAGCACAAAATCGGAGATGCGCGGCGCGATTTCGGCGCGGAAGCGCGAGCCGTTGAATACGCCGTAGTGGCCGACCGCAGGCTGCATATAGTGTACCTTGTTCGGCTCCGGAATGTTGGAACACAGGACGTGCGCGGCCTCGGTCTGGCCGACCGCGGATATGTCATCGTGCTCGCCTTCCACCGTCAGCAGCGCGACGCGTTTGATCTGCGATGGATCGATGCGGCGGCCGCGATGGGTCATCTGACCCTTCGGCAGCGAGTGGCGGATGAACACGGTATCGACAGTCTGCAGGTAGAACTCGGCGGAAAGGTCCATAACCGCGAGATATTCGTCGTAGAATTCGCGGTGCTTCTGCGCCGAGTCGCCGTCACCCTTGACCAGATGTGTGAACAGATTGCGATGCGCTTCGATATGGCGTTCGAGGTTCATGCTCATGAAGCCATGAAGCTGCAGAAAGCCCGGATAGACGTCGCGCATGAAGCCGGGATGCGGGAACGGCACCTTGGTGATGACGTGGTTGCGGAACCAGTCGAGACCGCGATTTTCCGCGAGCTTGTTGACCGCATTGGAATTGATGCGGGTGTCGATCGGCCCGCCCATCAGCACCATGGAATGCGGAACGTATGGATCCTGGTCGGCCTCCATCAAGGAGATCGCCGCCATCACCGGCACCGAGGGCTGACACACCGCGACCACATGCACGTCGCCGCCGAGCACGTGCAGCATAGAGATCACGTAATCGATGTAGTCGTCGAGATCGAAGCGGCCGTCCGCCACCGGCACCATGCGCGCGTCCGACCATTCGGTGATATAGACGTCGTGATTGGGCAGGAAGGTTTCCACCGTACCGCGCAGTAGCGTCGCGTAATGGCCCGACATCGGCGCCACGATCAGCAGCTTCGGTTGCGGGCGGCGCGGCGCATGCGTGAAGGCGCGTTCGAAATGCAAGAGCTTGCAGAACGGGCGCTCCCACGCCGTGGTGATGTGCACCGGAACATGTTCGGCGCCGACCGTCACGCGATCGATGCCCCATTCCGGCCGGCGATAGCGACGAGTGGAGCGCTCGAACAATTCCGCCGCCGCGGCGATCGACTTGCCATAAGTGGTGTGTGCGAACGGATTGGCGGGGTTCTTGAAGAACAGACGGGTGGCGTCGGCCACTGCGCGCGAAGGGTTGAGCGCGGCATGACCCATCTCGTAGAGCCAGTACATTGGCGTCGACAGCAAAATACCGCTGCCGCCGGGCAGCGTGGCTGCCCCGTCGAATTCACCAATCGGCATGGACTCAGTCCCCGGCCCTTGCTGCGTTGCAGCACCGTGTCGCTTTTCTGTCATACCGTCAACATAGCGATAAGTCCTTCGTGTCCGGTTTACGCCCGGAAACTAACCTGTAAAGCCCTACGATCGCATGGCTTTTCGACTTATTCACCGCCTTGCAGCAGCGAGCCCTGCACCCGGGCGCTCTGCAAAAGCTTCAGGAAGGCAAACGAAGCAGCGGCAAATAAGGCGACATTGAACGCCAGCGCTTCCAGCATCAAGTCGGCGCGGAATACGTGATCGATGAGCAGCGCCCGCATGCCCTCGAAGACATAGGTCGGCGGCAGCGCCCATGCAACGTATTGCAGGAAACCGGGCAGCACCGTAACCGGGTAGTACACGCAAGTGAGCGGCAGGAACAGGAACATGATGGTCCAGGCCATGCTCTCGGCACCCATGCCGTTGCGCAGCAGTAGGCCCGCGACAAAAATTCCGATCGCCCAACTGGTCAAGATCAAATTGGCGAAGAAGGCGGCCAGCGCGAAACCGAGCGACCATAGATTGAATCCGAAGAAGAGAACCGCGAGCAGCGTCACCGGGATCATGCCGATCAGCAAGCGCACGATGCTCATGATCATCAGGGCGGCGATGAACTCGACCGGCCGCAGCGGCGACATCATGAGGTTGCCGAGATTGTGCGACCACATTTCTTCGAGGAACGAAATCGAAAACCCGAGCTGGCCGCGGAACAGGATATCCCACAACAGCACCGCACCGATAAACACGCCGCTGGCGCGCACGAACAGTCCGCCGTTCTGTGTGACGTAGAGCTGCAGGAAACCCCACATCAGCATCTGCACGGTCGGCCAATAGATCAGGTCAAGCACGCGCGGCCAGGACGAACGCAAGAGATACCAGTAGCGCCGCACCATGGCGGCGACACGATTAAAGGAAAAGTCGAGGCCGGAGTCGCTGCCGATCATTGCGCGGCCTCGCGGTGTTCGGCGCGCCCGCGCGCGACATCAAGGAACACCTCTTCCAAAGTCTCGCGTCCATAGCGGTCGAGCAGGCGCTGCGGCGTGTCGTTGTCCTCGATGCGGCCCGCTTTCATGATGATGACGCGCTCGCACAACCGCTCGACCTCGGTCATATTGTGCGAGGCGAGCAGCACGGTCGCCCCCTGTGCGCGGCGGAAACGATCGAGCCGGTCGCGCACCCAGTCGGCGGTGTCGGGATCAAGCGATGCCGTCGGCTCGTCGAGCAGCAGCACTTCGGGACGGTTGAGAAGCGCCTTGGCGAGCGAGACGCGGGTCTTCTGGCCAGCCGACAACTTGCCCGCCGGCCGGTCGAGAAATTCGGTGAGATCGAGATCGACTGCAAGCGAAGCAATGCGCTCATCGATATCGGCGACAGCGTAAAGTTGCGCGAACACCGACAGATTTTGCCGGACGGTGAGCCGCATTGGCAACGCCACGTAGGGGCTCTCGAAATTCATCCGGTGCAGCACGCGATAGCGCTCGCCCGGCATCTGCGCGCCCAACACCGAGACCGTGCCGGCGGTCGGCGTAACCAGCCCCATGATCATGGCGATGGTCGTTGTTTTGCCGGCGCCGTTGCCGCCAAGCAGCCCGGTAATCGAGCCCGGCGCCAAGCGAAACGAAATACCGTCGACCGCCGCCACGCCCTTGTAGAGCTTGACCAGACGATCGACGGCGACTGCTGGCGTGTTCTGCGCGTCCATTGTGACGCAAGATGTGACGCCCCGCCGCGGGAAGCGCAAGCCCCGTCCATAACAGTCAATTTTGCGCCGTTGCGACGGGGCGTTACACTGCCGGCCATGCCAGCACTCGGCCTCGCCCAGAATCATCCGCGCCGCAATGTGCGCCTCGACACCCTGGTACGGCTGCGTTGGCTCGCCATCATCGGCCAGACCACCGCCGTGCTGGTAGTCAATTTCGGGCTCGATTTTTCGTTGCCGATCTGGGCCTGCCTCGCGGTGATCGCGCTGTCGGCCTGGCTCAACGTGGCGCTGCGCCTGCGTTTCCACATGACGCAGCGGCTGGAGCATGACCGCGCCGCCTGGCTGCTCGCCTTCGATATCGCCGAACTCGCGGTTCTGCTGTACTTGACCGGCGGACTACAGAATCCTTTTGCCTTCCTGTTCCTGGGTCCGGTGCTGCTGTCGGCGACCGCGCTGCCGCCGCACTTCACGCTGATGCTCGGCGCCTTCGCGGTAGCCTGCGCGACCGTCCTGGTGTTCGCGCATTATCCGCTGCCGTGGGACAGCGACGACCCGCTGCAATTGCCGCCGATGTACATGATCGGCGTCTGGCTCTCGATTCTGCTCGCCATTGGCTTCATCGGCGTCTATGCTTGGCAGATCACTGAGGAATCTCGCCAGCTCACGGACGCGCTCGCCGCCACCGAACTGATCTTGGCGCGCGAGCAGCATCTTTCGCAGCTCGATGGACTGGCGGCTGCCGCCGCGCACGAACTCGGCACGCCGCTGTCGACGATTTCGGTCATTGCCAAGGAGCTGGAAAATGCGATTGCCGCCGATGCGCCACATGGCGACGACGTGCGGCTGCTGCGCGAACAGGCTAGCCGCTGCCGCAATATCCTCGCTAAGCTTACTGAACTGTCCTCAAGCGGCGAGCCGTTCGACCGAACGCCGCTCTCATCGCTGATCGAGGAAGTGGTGGCGCCGCATCGCAATTTCGGCGTCACCATCGACGTGAACGCACAGCCTGCGCACGACGCCGAACCGGTGAGCACGCGCAATCCGGCGATCCTCTACGGCCTCGGCAATCTGTTGGAAAACGCCGTCGATTTCGCGCGTGAACGTGTCTCGGTCGGCACGCGGTGGGATGAAGAGAACGTCGAGGCGACTATCAGTGACGACGGCCCGGGCTTTGCGCCGGAAATCATGGATCGCATCGGCGAACCTTACGTTACCAGCCGCCGGCATAATCCAAATGAATCCGCCGAGACGTCGGCCGGGCTGGGCTTAGGCTTTTTCATCGCCAAAACGTTGCTCGAACGCTCGGGCGCCACACTCAATTTCAAGAACCGCTCGTTTCCCGAAAGCGGCGCCGTCATTACGGTGCGCTGGAGCCGGCGCGATTTCGAACGGCCGTTAACATTCGCAGCATCTTGAGATTACCGCCCGCAATTCCTATTTTGATACTGTGTTTATACGGCAGCGCGCGGTAACATGCGCTCTGCCAAAAGGTGGGATGTGGATATAGCCATCGACGCCGAAGCAGGAGCGAAAGAAGTAATCCCGGCCGAACGATCCGTGCTGATCGTCGAAGACGACTGCTCGTTCTTGCAGCGACTGGCGAAGGCGCTCGAGCAGCGCGGCTTCACCGTCACGATCGCCGAATCGGTAGCGGATGGATTGTTGCAAGTGGAAAGGGCCGCGCCGGCCTTCGCGGTGGTCGACATGCGGCTCGGCGACGGCAACGGCCTCGATGTGATCTCCGCGCTGAAGCGCTGCCGGCCCGAAGCGCGAGGCATCATCCTGACCGGTTACGGCAATATCGCCACCGCGGTCACCGCGGTGAAGCTCGGCGCCGTCGATTATCTCGCCAAGCCGGTCGACGCCGACGACGTGGTCGCTACCCTGCTCGCCCACGAAAACAGCAAGATCGAGCCGCCGGACAATCCGATGTCGGCCGACCGCGTGCGCTGGGAGCACATTCAGCGCATCTACGAATTGTGCGGACGCAATGTTTCGGAAACGGCGCGCCGCCTCAACATGCACCGCCGCACGCTACAGCGGATTTTAGCCAAAAGGGCTCCGCGTTAGCGGAGACCATCTCGAGTAATGCACGCGCCGCGATAGAGATCAGGTCACATCGCCATAAGGTCCGTTGGGATCGGCCAGCGATTGCAGCCGCAGCGCGGCGGCGCGTCCGAACAATAACAACATGGATTTGCGCGTCGCCGCCGGCAGCTTGTGCTCGGGCGCGTGACAGATCATTTGCGCGCCGAACGCGTCCGCCACGATCAGCCCGGTATCCTTGGGGAAGATCTCGCAAGGCACTTCAATGCAGGTGGCGAAGAACAGCCGGTCGCAATAGGCCCGGTAGTCATGCCACTTCTGGTCGGCGCGAAAGTCAGTGACCGAAGATTTGATCTCGACGATCCAGATCTCGCCGCCGGCATCGAGCGCCACCAGGTCGGCGCGGCGGCCAGACGGCAGCGGCAATTCGCTGACCACGGAAAACCCGTGCGCATGCAGCAGCCGCGCGGTGCCGCGCGCTACCGCCAGCGCGGTTTCCGATTGGCGGCCGTCGACGGGCAGTTCCAGTGGCTGTTTGGCGGTGAGCGTCATGGCGCAAGTTTAGCACGTTCTGGAAATGCCGCAGCCAGTGCGTCGCGATTGGCTGCGATCACGCCGCGCTCGGTGATCAGCCCGGTGACCAGCCGCGCCGGGGTGACGTCGAAAGCGTAGTTGGCGACATCGGAACCGTCCGGAACGATCCGCACGGTCTCGATACGGCCGTCCGCCGTCTTGCCGGTCACGTAGGCGACTTCCTCGGGACCACGCTGCTCGATCGGGATTTCGGCGAGCCCGTCGCTGACCGTGAAGTCGATTGTCGGCGACGGCAGCGCAACATAGAACGGCACCTTGTTGTCGGCCGCCGCCAGCGCCTTGAGATACGTGCCGATCTTGTTGCAGACATCGCCTTGGGCGGTGACGCGGTCGGTGCCGACGATCACCAGATCGACCATGCCGTGCTGCATGAGGTGGCCGCCGGTGTTGTCGGGAATGACCGTGTGCGGCACGCCGTGATGGCCGAGTTCCCAGGCGGTCAGCGAGGCGCCCTGGTTGCGCGGCCGCGTCTCGTCGGCGAACACGTGGATGCTCATACCCTTGTCGTGCGCCAAGTAGATTGGCGCGGTCGCGGTGCCCCAGTCGACCGTCGCCAGCCAGCCGGCATTGCAATGGGTAAGCACGTTGACGCGCACGCCATTTTTGCGCGCCGCGATTTCCTCGATGATTTTCAATCCGTGGCGACCGATCGCCTGATTGATGGCAACATCCTCGTCGGCAATCTCGTTGGCGCGGCGCAGGGCCACGGCGCCGCGCTCGGCGCGCGACCGGTTGCGCACCGCCGCCACCATTTGATCGAGCGCCCATTTGAGATTGATCGCGGTCGGCCGCGCCGCCAGCAGTGCCGCATAGGCCCGTTCAAGGTTTTCGTCCGAGGCGTCGCTGCGCAGCGCTAGCCAGACGCCATAAGCAGCGGTCGCCCCGATTAGAGGCGCACCGCGCACTTGCATCGTTTTGATCGCGCGCACGACGTCGTCCAGCGTCGTCAACCGCGCGATAGCAAAGCGGTGCGGCAGCAGCGTCTGGTCGATGATGCCGACGCTTGCGGCGTCGGCCCCCGGCCAGATCGTGCGCATTTCCTTGCCATCGACTTTCATGCCGTTAACAGATAACGATGTTTGCGCGGAAGGCAAAGCCGGGTAGCTTCATCGTATGCCGGTCGATTACGAAATCGAATACGACAACCGCGGCCGGGTGCCCGAACATCCGGACATTTTCGCGCGCTGGCAACGCGAGGCGGCGGCCTATCGCGAGACCGCGCGCGATGCCGAACTCGGCCTCGCTTACGGTGCCGGACCGCGACAGACCATCGATCTGTTCCCAGCCAAGGACGACGACGAGTCGACGCCGCTTGCTTTGTTCATCCACGGCGGCTGGTGGCGTTCGCTTGAGTCGGCATTGTTCAGTCAGGTGGCGGCCGGACCGAACGCGCGCGGCGTCACCGTCGCGGTCGCCGGCTACGATTTCTGCCCGCAGGTTTCAATCGCCACCATCATCGGACAGATGCGCAGCGCCTGTCTGTGGCTGTGGCGCAGACAGAAGAAGCGCATTTTCGTGTACGGCCATTCCGCCGGCGGACATCTGGCCGCCTGCATGCTGGCGCAGGATTGGCAGGCCTTCGCGTCCGATGCGCCGGCCGATCTGGTGCCGGCAGCCTATGCGATCTCCGGCGTGTTCGACCTCGCGCCGCTGGTGCACGTGTCGCAGAATGCGGATTTGCGGCTCGACGAAGCGGAAGCGCGGCGGGTGTCGCCGCTCTATTGGAAGGCGCCCGCCGGCCGCACGCTCGATGCCGCGGTCGGCGCGCTGGAGTCGGGCGAATTCCTGCGTCAGAGCAAGATCATTGTCGACGACTGGGGCGCGCGCGGCGTCGCGACGCGTTACGAGAAGATCGCCGGCGCCAACCATTTTACCCTGGTCGATCCGCTAAGCGATCCTGACAGCGCGATGACGCGGCGCGTTGTCGATCTGGCGCAAATGGTGAGCGCGCTCTAGAAAAACGCCTGTATCCCGGTCTGCGCGCGGCCGAGGATGAGGGCGTGGATGTCGTGGGTACCCTCGTAGGTGTTGACGGTCTCCAGGTTCGAAAGCACGCGCATCACGTGATATTCTTGGCTGATGCCATTGCCGCCGTGCATGTCGCGCGCGAGCCGGGCGACGTCGAGCGCCTTGCCGCAATTGTTGCGCTTCATCAGCGAGATCGACGGCGGCGCGGCCTTGCCGGCTTCGAGCATGCGACCGAGCCGCAGCGCGCCCTGTAGCCCGAGCGCGATCTCGGTCTGCATGTCGGCGAGTTTTTTCTGGATCAACTGATTGGCGGCGAGCGGGCGTCCGAACTGCTTGCGGTCGAGCACGTATTGACGCGCGGCGTGCCAGCAGAACTCGGCCGCGCCCATGGCGCCCCAAGAAATGCCGAAGCGCGCATTGTTGAGACAGCCAAACGGACCGGCCAGGCCTTTGACGTTGGGCAGCAGGTTATCTTCGGGAATGAGCACATCTTCCAGCACCAGTTCGCCGGTGATGGACGCGCGCAGCGATAATTTGCCTTCGATTTTTGGCGTACTGAATCCCTTGGTGCCGCGCTCGACGATGAAACCGCGAATGACGCCCTCGAGCTTGGCCCACACCACCGCGACGTCGGCGACCGGCGCGTTGGAGATCCAGGTCTTGGCGCCGTTGAGCTTGTAGCCGCCGGACACTTTGTCGGCGCGCGTCACCATCGAGCCGGGATCGGAACCATGATCGGGCTCGGTCAGGCCGAAGCAGCCGATCATTTCGGCGCTAGCGAGCTTGGGCAGATATTTTCGCCGCTGCGCTTCCGTCCCGTAGGCGTAGATCGGGTAGATCACCAAAGATGACTGCACCGACATCGCCGAGCGGAAGCCCGAGTCGACGCGTTCGAGCTCGCGCGCGATCAATCCGTAACTGACATAGCCGAGACCGGCGCCGCCGTATTCTTCCGGGAGGGTCGGACCGAGCAGGCCGAGTTTGGCCATTTCGCGCATCATATCGGGATCGTATTTTTCCTGCTCATAGGCCTCGATCACGCGCGGCATCAGATAGTCCTGCGCGAAGCCCTTGGCGGTGTCGCGCACCATACGCTCTTCTTCCGAAAGCTCATCCTCGAGCCCGAGCGGGTCCTCCCACACGAAATCCTTGTCCTTGAGCATCGTCGGTTTGCTTTCGCGCGTCGGTGCCGGCTGCGACATGAAAAGTCTCCTGAATGTTGCGAGCATTATAGCGCCTCGCGCTTCTCTTCACCCTTCCCCTTGTGGGGAGGGTCATCCGCCGTAGCTCGACAGAGCGAAGGCGGACGGGGTGGGGGTCGATATCGTCATCCCCAACTGCTACCCCCACCCCCGACCCCTCCCCACAAGGGGGAGGGGAGAAGCGCGCTTGCCGCTCGCGCCCGCATTCCCCGATTCAAATTTCAAACAGCCAAGCGTCATCGCCCGTATTCTTTGCGGCCCCGGGTAGGCCGTCTTCCAGTTTCTCCGCCCCGGCACAATGCCGAGGGGACGGAGCGCCGAGTGGCGCGCCAGTCGTTCCGTAAGCCGCACATCTCATCGATGTGCGGGCGCCTTCCGGCGCTCCGTCGCGGCGTTTTCCTTGCTGCGCCGGGCCGCGCTTTCGGCCCCGGCTCATAGCGGGTCTTTCGGTGTCTTGGCGCCAGGTCGCCTCATCGGCTTGTCGCGCCGCCACACCTACTTCGCCGGCCGAGCCGTGCAGCCGTCAGCGAGCTCCTCGCGGGGACCCGTAGTGGCCCCGGGCGGGGCCCCGACGCAGCCCGAGTGCGGGGTTACGAGCCCCGCCCGCGGGCGCCGCGCCAACCGCCGGCGTTGCCGCCGCCGATCCGCCAAGGGCTTGTGCCGCATCTCCGGCACTTAACCCTTCGCGTGGCTCCATCATCGAGACGTCTCGCGACGACGCCCTCAGCCGAGCCAGGCGGGGAGGAAGATGAAAGGTCAATGGCCGGAAATATGGAATATATTCCTACACATACAAAGTCGCTGTTCCCTTACTTAACAGAAGGTCAGACATAGACTAAATTTCTTCGATCGTGAGCGAGAGACTTATGGCCAAGCAAGATCAGCCGAAAATGCATGCCGCTCTACATAGCGGAATGTCAGTTCAAGTATAACAACCGCTTCAATGACGATATTCTCGGAACCGCGATTGCCGCATGTTAAGCGAACACACTCGTTCCAATATTTTGTTGGTGCTGCTCTTCTTATTTTTTCTTGAAGGTCTAAGCTGGTGGACTGCATCAATGCAATCCCTCTGCTTGATACAAATGAGCGACCAGGAGCAAGCCGCCCACAACTATAGCAATAATGATTGCCCCACCTTTTTCGTGGGCTCTCTTATTCTCCTTGGGCGCCTCGATAAATTTATCTCCGACCACGATAAGAGCATTGTTGCTGGATTCACCATTGTCTTGGCCGTTTCCACAATAGGTCTGTGGCGTTCCACTAGGAAGCTCTGGGCCGTTACTGACAAGACTCTTGATCACGCACAAATAACTACCAAAAGACAACTGCGCGCTTATGTCATGGTCGAAAATGCCAACATGATAAAACGGCCTGATGACTGGTGGGATATTGCCATTCAAATCAAAAACTTTGGACAAACTCCGGCATATTGAGTTGCCACTACAACAGAATACGAGTTGTCTGACCCCAAACCAGATGATGCCGCATTGCGCTTTACGCCAGCATCCGAGCAACATGCTCGAACAATTATGGGACCAGGAAAAGTTCATAGCATAAGGCTGCAATGCACGAAGACTTATTGTCTTTTGTCAAATGGCGAGTTTGGCTTCACCCAAATGAGCGCAGCAGGCAAACGGGTCTATGTTTGGGGGAGCGTCGATTATATGACCTTCGATGAACACCGATGGCTTACATTTCAACTCGTATGTTACATGGGACAAATGCTCAGTTTCGGTTTCTGCGAGGCCGGGAACGACGCCGACGACCAGCACCGACAAGAATACACCTAGTCCCCCACTACCCTGTCTGAGCCACCGTGGTTTATTCTCTTTCCGTCTAGTTCGAGGCCATCGCACACAAAAACAAAAACCCCGGCGGGATTCTCGGCGCACAACCAGTCGATGAAGATCGTCATTCGATGAACGAACGACTAGCGGCTGTAGCCCCAAATTCTCAAGTAAAACGCGGCGAATACCAGGACAATGCCGATATTCACCAACAAACGTTCCCAGAATCGGTTTTTAAAGAACGTCAAATCCAAGCCAACGATAACGCCTGCCATCACCACCACGTAAAGCGCCAGGGCTATTCGTTTGTCCATTTGCGGGGGCTCCCATGCCTTCGCTCCGCCCCGTGTCCTTGAACCAGCGTTTCTTGGCTTTTTTGAGCAGCAAGTGTCGTCAAAGCGGCGGCTTGGGCGCCGCGCGCCGCCGCTCGTGCCACCACCACCAGAGCACGGCGGCGGCGCCGGCAACGGCGGCGATGATGACAAAGACGAGCAGCGCCGAGTTCTCGATCCAGGCGATCGTCGGAATGCCGAGCGTCATGATCAGGCCAAGTAGGCAAATCTGCCAGGAGAAGATGTGCACGCCGGCGGTGAAGGTGCCGAGCGTGAGCAAGGTGAACACGGCAATGCCCGTCGAGTTCGCCGTAAACAGACGCTGCACGCTGTCGAGCAGCATCAGGTTCATGACGAGGAGGAAGGCGATCCAGTGCAGCACCTGCGTGGTGACGAGGCGCAGGCGCCCTTCGTCATCGCCGCGCCAGCCGATGGCAATGCAGGTCAGACCGATCAGCGGCGCCAGGATTTCCCAGTAGACGACGATCGGCTGCCTGGAGAAGCTCGTATAGGCGACGCCGCCGACGGTGAGCAGGAGCACGACGATGAACGGCAGTTCGCGCAGCCACAGCGGGAGGTGGTGCTGCTGGCTTGATTGCGGACTTGGCGGCGCGTCCGGGCGTGCGGTGCTCATCGCTTCATACCTCGCTGGAAGGGTAAGGCAAGCCGCGCCAGCGCGCAAAACAAAAACCCCGCTGGCGTCCCGGCGGGGTCTTGGCGCACAACCAATCGACGGCGGTCAGACCGCCATCTTGAGTTCCTTGGTGGCGCGAAACGCGACTTTGCGGCTGGCCTTGATCTGGATCGGCTCGCCGGTCGCGGGATTGCGGCCCATGCGGGCGGCGCGCTTGCGCACTTGCAGGATGCCGAGGCCGGCGATCTTCACCCGCTCGCCTTTTTTCAGGTGCTTGGTGATCAGACCGACAAGATCCTCGAGCATTTCCTTGCCCTGGCGCTTGGTGAGTTCGTGCTGGTCGGCCAGCGTGTCGGCCAACTGCTTGGTGGTGATCGGCTTGGATTTCGCTTCTGCCATGGACGTCTGCTCCTGTTGCGCACCATGCGCCCTGAATCAGCCCTATGAGATTCGCGGGCATTCGAAAAGGGCTAGCGTCATGGAACCGCGTTAAATCACAGAAACCGGGCCTTTATTGCGGTGCGGCGGGCGTTGCCGCTGCCCGCCATTTCGTCTATTCAGGCAGGCAAGGCGCCCGTAGCTCAGCTGGATAGAGCGTTGCCCTCCGAAGCTGGCAGGTTTCTGGCTGGCGCTGTTTAATCATCCTCTTGAATCAAGGGCTGCCGGGATCAACGATAGCCCTTAAGTTCGAAGCGCCACGGTAGCGGCACGAACTTCGTATTCAAAATGTCTAAAAATGCTGGAAGTGAGCAGACTTATTCGCACGCTGTCGGCTGTTACCCCGATAGCGGACAAATGTTGCGATGCCGCGAATGCCCGCTAAGTGCCATGTGTGGACGGCTCCGAGTTGGCAAGAGCTTTTTCACGTTTGCAGCATTGGTCGGTGCAGCCATGTGTTCGGCCTTTAAACGCGGCACACGAGGCCGCTGGCCATAATGCCCTCCGCGGATCAGGTCCCGGTCAAAAGCACGCATTCAAGAATGCGATGGCACATGTGGGTTGTCCTGATCGGCGGAACGACCGGCTCTGCATTACGTGCTGTTCGCCCTCCCAACCTTCACATCACGCCGGATGTCCGACGCGATCTCGTTTACGCCGCCAGAGCGATGGGTTGCTTGTAACGTTCGCCCTTGGCCATCATGGCCCAGGCCATCCGCGCAAGCTTGTTGGCCAACGCGATGGCTGCGACCTTGGTTGGCTTTCGAGCCAGCAATGCCGTGAGCCACGGCCGATGTTTGGTGCCGTGGATCTTGGCATAGCGGATCACGGACAGCGCACCGGCCACAAACAGGCCGCGCAGATAGCGGTCCCCTTGCTTGCTGATACTGCCGAGTTTGTCCTTGCCCCCGCTTGAGGACTGCCTCGGCACCAGCCCGATCCAGGCTGAGAAGTTACGCCCAGATCGAAAAGCCTTCGGATCGGCAACGCTGGCAACCAAGGCCGTGGCCAGCATCGGGCCGACCCCGGGAATGTAGCGAAGGCGCTTGCTCGCCTCATTAGATCGGTGCCAGGCCATGATCATCCGATCGAACGCAACAATCTGCTCCTTGAGCCTGCATAGGTGAGCCCCGAGAGCGGCAAGACATTCGCGTGCAATATCGGGAACTCGCTTGTCGGCCGGATCGGCAACAACGTTAAGCAGCGCCTCGACACCTTTGCGTCCGACCGGCGCGACGATCCCGAGTTCGGCAAGCTGAGCTCGGATTGAATTAATCACTGCCGTCTGCTGGCGGATGAACAAATGACGTGTGCGATGAAGCATCAGGCAGCTCTGCTGCTCAGGCGTCTTGGTTGGCACAAACCGCATATTGGCCCGGGTGACTGCCTCACAGATTGCTTCCGCGTCAGTGGCATCGTTCTTCTGCCGCTTGACGTAGGGCTTCACGTAGGCCGGCGGCATCAGCCGCACGGTGTGCCCGAGCGCCTTGAGTTCGCGCGACCAATGGTGCGACGAGGCACACGCCTCGATACCGACCAGGCATGGCGGCAGCTTCTCAAAGAACGCCAAAACATAACGCCGCTTCAACTGACGGCGGATAATCACTTGGCCAGCGGCATCAACGCCGTGCACCTGGAATACCGACTTGGCAATGTCGAGACCGATTGTCGTGATCGTCTGCAAGTTTGGCTCCGCCAAATAGCGGGGGCCTTAACAGCACCCACATTCATGGCACTCACGTGCCGGTGGAGGAGCCGTCCACAGCATCAATTGCGACCGATGCGCCGCAACAAAAATGTTGTCGAATCGGCGATAGCAGCACCCACATTCATGGCACTCACGTGCTGGCGGAGGAGCCGTACACAGCATCAAAAGCCGACATCGCATAGCGCACAGGCCCGCGCAGCATCAACCGCGCGGGCCTGCAGATTGCTTCTATCTTTGGCCAACCGACGTTCGCTGAATTTCGTTCAGCGCGCGATCGACATCAAACGCCGAATGACTTGCCCAACGTTGACAACGCCATGCCGGCGGATGGTTGTGTGCACAACATCCAGCGACTCAAGCTGGCTCGTCCGCTGCGGACCGATCGCTTCGAACCTTGCCTTCTGCTCGTCGCTCAGACTTCCGTAGAAGTCATTGAGCGCCGAACGCACCGTCTTGATCGCTTGCAGCATGGTGTCGAGCCGCTTGCCGACAGCCGCGAGCCGCGCCGGCGGCGTGAGCGGATTGTCGGTCAGGCACGCGGCCTTGAGCATGTCCGCCGCTTTGGTGGTGGCGTTCTGGAGCGCTGCCAGACTCACGCGTTGCGCCTCGGTCGGACGCACCGCCTGATCAATCTCCGCGGTCGGCCATTCCATCACACCGGGTTGAGCGGTACCGCAGCTCTTGGCGAGCGAGGCGGTAGTCTTCTCCGCGGCTTGGTTCTGATGCTGATCGTTGCCGAGCGCGGTCAGCCGCGCCTTTTGCTCGTCGGTCAGGAGGCCGTAGAATTTCTCCAGCGCTGGCTGAACGGTCGCTACCGCCGCGATCATTGCCTCGATGCGCTGCTGCATCGCGGCAAGCCGGCTTGGGGCCGTCAGCGCGATGTCTGTCGGGCAGGCAGCCTTGATGTCCTGTGCCGCCTTGAGCGAAGCGTTGGCGAGATCGTCGAGCGCGGCTTGTTGTGCGCCGGTCGGCTGGATCGCCTGCTGGAATTGATCGATTGGCAGGCCAGCAATGTCGTGGCTGTCCTCGCCACACATTTGCGCAAGTTGGCTGGCTGCGATGCCGGGCGTAGCAGCAGCGGCCGGCGCTGCTCCTGTTGTACCCTGGGGCGCGCTGGCGTATTCCGGCAGGTAGCCAGTGAGGTCGTCGTAGGCGTAGGGCGCGAACAAGCTGACATAGATGTCGTCGTAGCCGTAACCCCAGAACGAGTCGTCGTTGTCATCGCCCCACATGGCGTAGTCGTACATATCGTTATAGGCGAACGGCCAGTACAGCGGGCCGACCCATCCGTATCCACCGTTACTGTGCCGCCACCAGCCCCTTCCGCCGTCGAGCCCGTTATGCCATCCCGCCGTCGCCGCGCTCGCCGTAATGCGGGCGCGGGTGTTCGGATTGCGTAATGCGGTCTGGTTGCGTAATGCGCCGGCGACCGAGCGTGAGTTCAACGTTTCGCGCACGGCGTTCGCTTTGACGGTCGAGTTCAGCCTCGTATTGAACGTTGCGGTTCGGGATGTGCTGCGGGTGGCGTTGCGGTTTGTCAGCGCCCTGCTGCCGACCGGGCTGGTTGGGGCGTTGCTGGTGATCGCAGGTCGAGCGCCAGTGTTGCGCTGAGCGGCTGCGGCCGGAGCCGCTCTCTGCGTAGCAGCACGTTGCACAGCCGCCCTCTGTGGAGCTGTCCGAGGCGCAGCGGCGCGTTGCGGAGCAGCACGTTGCACAGCTGCCCTCTGCGGAGCAGCCCTAGGTGCGGCCGCACGTTGCGGAGCTGCCCTCTGCGGAGCTGCCCGAGGCGCAGCCGCGCGTTGCGGAGCGGCATGTTGCGGAGCAGCCTTCTGCGGAGCTTCTTTATCGGGTGGCGCGGCATAGGTAGCGGCCGACAGCGCGGTCGCAAGAACGACAACCGCAATTCCGATCGTGAATTTTGACATGGTCGCCTCCGAATTTCTTTTTAAAATTTCTCACTGAGTAGACTTATTAAATTTCTCTAATACCCGATGGTTTTCGTGTGCATTGATCTTGGTCAAAAAAAAGCGGACCTATCGGGTATTTCATGGGCCAAACACCGGCGGCGTGACAAGTCTTGAGCGGCGTACGCCGACAGCTACTGTTTTGAATGCCCCGGTTCTTGCCGACGCATCATCGGGATCAAATCCGGCGAACCCGTCCGGCTCTTGGAGGAGCCGAACGATGTCGCCGCAGTTGTGCTTAAGCCTCGACGATGACCTTGAGCGCCTTTGTCTTGGCGGCATTTCCGAAAGTCTCGTAGGCATCGAGAATCTTATCGAGCTTGAAGCGATGCGTAATGAGAAGCTTGGGGTCGATCTTTTCCGCGCGCACCGTCTTAAACAACATCGGTATGGTCGCGGTATCGACCAGCCGAGTGGTGATGGAGATGTTGCGGTCCCATAGCTCCTCGAGATGGAGGTCGACCTTCTTTCCGTGCACACCGATATTGGCGATGGTGCCGCCGGCCGCGACGAGTTTTTGGCATAATTCGAAAGTGGCCGGAATGCCCACCGCCTCGATGGCGGTATCGACGCCGCGCTTGCCGGTCATCTTCATGACCGTCTCTAAGGCCTTGCCGTCGGTACTGTTGATGGTCGCGGTGGCGCCGAAGCGCGTGGCAACGGCCAAGCGATTGTCGTCGAGATCGATCATGATGATCTCGGCCGGCGAGTAGAACTGGGCGGTGAGGAGAGCCGCGAGCCCAATCGGTCCCGCGCCCACGATCGCCACCGTGCTGCCAGGCGCAACCTTGCCGTTGAGCACGCCGCACTCGAAGCCGGTCGGCAGGATGTCGCTGAGCATCACCAGCGCTTCTTCGTCGGCGCCTTCGGGGATCGGATAGAGGCTGTTGTCCGCGTAGGGAATGCGGACGAACTCGGCCTGGGTGCCGTCGATTGTGTTGCCGAGGATCCAACCGCCGGTCGTGCAGTGCGAAAACATCTGCTTGCGGCAATATTCGCATTTGCCGCAGGCGCTAACGCAGGAAATCAGAACATGGTCTCCCGCATTGAACGCAGTCACGGCCGCCCCAACTTTCTCGACGATGCCGACGCCCTCATGGCCAAGAATGCGGCCGGGCTGGCAAGTCGCGACGTCGCCTTTAAGGATGTGCAGGTCAGTGCCGCAAATCGTGGTTTTGGTGACTTTGACGATCGCGTCGGTAGACGCCGTGATGTCCGGCTTTGGGCGGTCTTCCAAGGCTTTCTTGCCCGGGCCTTGATAAACGAGCGCTTTCATTATCTCCGCTGTCGTGACTTTAGCGCCGGTTGCTGGTTTTGGCGTCGTCATGAGATTCATGACCTGTCACCTTTCAGGTGAGCTGGCTGATGGTCTGGAACGGTTGCTATCGGTCAACCCGGAGCGGCAGGCACCGAGGCCCCATCAGAAACAGCGAAAAATTGTGAATATGAAAGCCGAGATTTATGACCCGATTGCATGGCGTCCTTCGGCCTTGGCGGGCAGCAATCAAGCACCCCCTACATGCTCAATGCGCCCGTCTTCCAATGGTTCCATTGATTGCGTGCACCGAAAACCTAAAATCGCACTGATATGATCGCTTCGGGTCTTGGCTGTGTGAAAACGGTTCTGCTTGTCGTTCTGGCGCAAGATTGATTCAAACGGAATGTCGTTGGCGCATGAAAGATTCGCCACGACGGCAAGTTCGATTCTTTTGTTGCGCGCTGACAGCGGTTGGCAGCGTTTTTACACAGCCTAGGTCATTTGCGTCATTGCCGGGGCGGACAAAAATCGATCATTGTCCGCTCTCACTCCAAGAGCGATCAAAAATGCTGTACCGCGACGAATGACGTGATGTGCCATGTATGGACGACGCCCGCAGTGCAAGGGAAAAATCGAGCATTTCAGCGAAGCGTTCGGGTGCAGCCATGTATTCGGCCTTTGAATGCAGCCGTTGTGGCTGCTGGCCCTGATGTAATCCGCTGATCGGGTCCCAAACAATCGCTCGCGTTCTATACTCGCGTGGCACATTCACGGGTTTTCCCGATCGACGGTCTCGACCGTTTCGCATCAATGTCGTCATCACCCCTGCAGTTCTTGAACGCACGAACCCAACCTCATCATCTCATTGCCGAGTTCCTTGTCATGCCGCCATTAGGTGAGGCGCTCGGTAGGTCCCTCCCTTGGCCAGCAACGCCCAGGCGACCCGCGCCATCTTGTTGGCAAGCGCGACCGCAACGACCTTGAACGGTCGCCGGGCGAGAAGCTGTATGAGCCAGGGATACTTCTCCGGCTGCTGGCGCGCACGCCGCAAGACGGAACAGGCTCCAACGACCAGGATGCGACGCAAGTAACGATCGCCCTGTTTCGAGATTGGCCCGAGCTTCTGCTTGCCGCCGGTCGAATCTTGCCGCGGCACGAGCCCGACCCAGGCCGCAAAATCACGCCCCGATCGAAAAACCTTCGGATCCGGGACGGTCGCTGCGATCGCGGTAGCCCCGATAAAGCCGATTCCGGGGATGGTCTCCAGTCGCTTGCTCTCTTCGTTCGAGCGATGCTGCCTAACGACACGTTTCTCGATCAATCCGATCGTCGTCTGCACAGCCTGAAGCTGCGCCGCCAGCACGATCAGGCTGGCGTGGGCATCAACCGGCAAGCGCGAATCTCCATTCTGGGCGACGATCGCTAATAACTCTTTGACCCCTTCGCGCCCTTGCGCAGCCGCTATGCCGAGCTCGGCCAAATGTGCCCGCAAGGCATTGATCAACTGGGTGCGTTGCCGCATCAGCAGATCGCGCACTCGATGCTGCATCAACCGGCCCTGCTGCTCGGGCGATTTGACCACTACAAACCGCATGGTTGGACGCCTGACCGCTTCGCAGATCGCCTCGGCGTCGGCGGCATCGTTCTTGTTGCGCTTGACGTAGGCCTTCACATCCTTTGCCGGCATCAGCCGAACTTGATGCCCGAGCTTCGTCAGTTCACGCGCCCAATGGTGTGCCGTAGCACAGGCTTCCATGCCGATGAGGCACGGCGCCTGAGCTTCGAAGAACTTTATCACCTGGCCCCGGCGAAGTTGTCTTCTGACGACGACCTTCTCGGTCGCATCGATGCCGTGAACCTGGAACACGTTCTTGGCGATATCCAATCCGATCGTGGTAATCTGCATGTGGACGGCTCCTCTCATGTGATTTCGTCTTCGACGAACCACTCTATGGCACCTCGATGCCGGGAGCGGGCGTCGTCCACCACATCAATCGCGACCGATGGCGCAAAAGAAAGACCGCCACGTGGCGGTCGCTCCGAAATCCAATCAGGTGATTTGATCAGGCGGCCCCAACGATATTTCGGAATATGCAGCAGCACGGCACGCTCCCGCTGGTTCCGCCTGGAACCGGCAAGTTCCACCTAAACTTATCGTAATGAAACGCGGTGCGATTGCCCGGCGTTGATATTGGCGTTCCTCGATAAAAGAGGAGATCAAGATGAGGAAACTTTGGCTTGGAGTTGCTGCCGCTACAGTAATGCTTTTTGCCGCAGCGCCAGCGAGTGCACAAGTTTATCTGGGCGCTGATCCTGGTGGTGTCGGTGTGCAAGTCGGCCCGCTCGGCGTTGGCGTGGGGCCCGACTATTGGGGCTACCACCATCGGTATTGGCAGGATTACGCCTATGCAGGGCCGTACTGCCACCTCGTTCGCACACGCATCGTGACGCCGCGTGGCAACGTTATCTGGCGGACACGCCGAGTGTGCGAATAGTAGCTAACGGGCGTGCCCCCTACTCCCCCGAAACTAACGCCCCGTTAGTGCCCCGCTCTCTAAAATGGGAGCGGGGTTTTCGTTTTGTGTCACTTTGCGCGCATGGTCGAGAAAAATTCCGGCTCCGCCACTTTGCCGCGGGAGCCTCCCGCTGCATCCAATCGAGCAAAATCAGGCCCGTTGCCGCCTCCCGCCATTTCGTCTATTCAGGCAGGCAAGGCGCCCGTAGCTCAGCTGGATAGAGCGTTGCCCTCCGAAGGCAAAGGTCGGACGTTCGAATCGTCTCGGGCGCGCCAACACTTTTTTCGATAGCATTCTTGGCGGAGTTCACGGCGCGTTTGGTGAGCATCACGCGCGATTATTTTCCCGTTGGGTTCGTTTTGCCAAACACATGTATAGGTTGTAACTTTGGTTTTGCGGAATTTTGGTTGTGTCGATCACCCCGCGCACCAAAGGGTCGCCCCTTCCTCACAAAAAAATTCGGTCTAGCTCGTGACCTTACGCACGAGTTAGCTCGCACATGATGCGATTAGGCGTAGCGAGTTACCCCAACGTATTACCAGTCGCCGCGTAGTGGGTTGCCGTTCGCGTAGCCTGTTACCCCAAGGTTATGAAACATTCATCGCGAAGATATCCAATGATGCGACGGTAATGTCCTGACCGAAAACGTCTATTCACTTTGCGTGGGCGTCAATTCTTGCGTGTCCACCGCCGTATACGTCCGTTGTGTCGCGTCATACACCGCAACCTGGACTACTGGATAACTTTTCTTGAGTTTTAATGCTGCCGTCATGGCTTCGCTTGAACTCTCGTATCGCGTTTTCATCTTCCTATCGACCGACAAGATATAGCCGTCGGTCGGCACCGCGTTCGCAAGCAGATTCTTTGGCCTTCTGGTTTCTTCGAGCTTTATGTCTTCGTTCTTAGGCTCTTGGCTTATTGTCTTTTTGCTCATGTGTGTTTCCTTTGTCGGGGGGCGCCAACGGCGAACCAGCCGCAGTGTCGAGAGACCTTCTCGCGAGTCGTTGTGGGATGTTCGGCGCAAGACTGCGATGTCAGACGTCGGCGGCGCTGAGTTCGTATGAACCTCTGCGGCCGCGCGCATAGACCTTGGCGGCGATCGCGTAGATACGCTCGCGGTTTATATCGAAGGCTCGCAGAAGATCGACCGCGTCGAAACGCAGGTTCGGCTGAATCCGGTTGAGAGCGTCGGCCGTCACAAAAAATGAGCTTTCCATGGAGCGGTCGTATCCCCAGAAGTGAACCGCCTGCCTGGTCGCATCGTAACTGCGGCTGCCGTTAGGAAAACTGATCACCATGTTTGTGGCCTGCATCTCCTGCGATTGCCATGGGAACCGCATCACTGCACCTTGGCTGGAAGACAGCCAGCTTTGTTGCGAGCCGCCGCTGCATCGCCATCTTGCGCGGCCTCTAGATTGAGCGGATCAATATTCAGCATCTCGAAAGCGCCCTGATAAGACGACGCGGGCACAAGCATCGTTGTCGCGACGCGGCGATAGACGGGAAACGACAAACCCTCGATCAACTCCTCGTCCGTGGCAACCTCATAATTGCCGGCAGGCAGCATTCGGCCAATAGCCTCAAGCAAAAACGGATTGCTGAATTTTATGACCTTGCGAGTCGTTCGAGTGTTCATTGGACCCGTTCCGAGACGCTGCGATTTGGCAGGACGAACTCATCCAACTTGGAGGGATTGGATTTGAATGTCGCGTGAGTGATGGATACGGTCGTACCGCGGGAATCGCTGGCAATCTCAACGATAGCATCGAGTTGTCTCGTTAATGCTTTGACAAGACTGGTACCGAGCCCGGGCTTGGACTGGCTCGCAGGCACGTCCGGTTTGCCGATTCCGTTATCGGCAACCGTCAGCTTCCAGTCCGTTCCCGAGACTTTGTAGGAAACAACGATCGCCGCGTCGGGCTTCTCGCCGGGGAATGCATGCTTCAATGCATTCATCACCAATTCGGTGACGATCAGGCCGAGGCTCACGGCGTCGCGCGAAATCGCGACGCCGGCATCGCCGTCGACCTTGAGCGAGACCGGCCGGCTGTCGCCGATCATCGATTGCGCCAGAGTCTCGCACAGTTTGGTCAAGTATGGACCGATCTCGATCGGCTTGCCGCCACCGGCTATGTGCAGATGCTGCTGGACGGCGGCGACCGACAGAACGCGCTGATGCGCATCCTCCAATTGCAATCGCGTCTCCTCTGACTGGACGGTTCGTGCCTTGATGAGGAGGATGCTGGCGATGATTTGCAGGCTGTTGGCGACGCGGTGCTGCATCTCCTCCAGCAGCATATCCTTTTCCCGCAGCAGCTCCTGCACCTGCCGCTCAATGGCCCGCCGGTCGGTAACGTCCTCGAACGCCAGCAACACGGTGCTGTGGCCGCCCTTTTCATAAAAGACCTTGCGCGCATTCAGGAGCATGACGCGCTGGCCGATCGCCGGAAATTTGCGGTCGACCTCATAGCCCTCGACGGTTGCTTGGCCGTTGGAGATCGTTCCTAACAGCTCACGAAGCTCCGGGATGTCCCATTGACCGCCGTCGATCTCGTAAAGCAGGTGACCGCGGACATCGTCACGAACAAGCCGGAATGTGTTGTAGAACGAGCGGCTCGCTGCAACGACGCGGAGGTCTTGGTCGAGCACCACGAGGGGATCGCGAACGGTATCGACGATCGCATTTGCGAGCGTAATTCCGTCTTGAATGTCGACGAATGGTGCTTGCTTCGACAGCGTCGAAGTTAACATGTGAACCTTTCGCCCCGCTTTCGAGCGGTGGCAAGGCAGCGCGAATTTTTATAAAGGTGTGGCTAACGCCGCGACGCTCCGGTTGAGCGTCAAATTAATAAAATTGTGCGCCTTTATTCGTAAAGAGTCGAGGACATTACAATCACGATTAAGGGATGGACGGACGGCCGTTTATCGTTCATGGACCGACGAAATGCCGATCAAACGGCCCGCGCGGCAAAAAAGGCGACGATGTCGGTCGAGCGTCGCGCTGAAAGCATGATCCCGACCGCGGCATGCCCTGCCTCTCGAAAAACTGTCCATTATGGAACAAAAGCCGGTCTAGCGCATTGGCGTACGTCAAGCTCCTGTTGATTGGAGCTTCCCCGAACAATATGGAGCGGCCATGCAAAAGAGATTTTTGCCAAAGAAGTTTATTGTACCCGTGATGCTTCTCGCGACTTTGGCGCTGCCGATAGCGGCGCAGGCGCAAGGCACGCTGCGTGGCGCCCAGGAAGGCGCGCGGCAGGGTGAACACGACGCCGGACCGGTCGGTGCGGTGGTCGGCGCAACGGTTGGCGCGGTTGCCGGCACGGTCGGCGGCATCCTCGGCGTCGAAGATCGCCCGCGCTTTCGCGACTATGTCGTTCGCGAACACCACCCTTCCTATCGCTATGATAATGACTTCCGCGTCGGCGCCATGTTGCCGGAAAGCGGCGTCACTTATTACGACGTGCCGGCCGAATACCACGTGACCGGCTATCGCTACGCCTACGTGAACGATCATGCCGTGCTGGTCGATCCGCGCACGCACCGCATCGTCCAGATCATCGACTAATACCCAACCCCGAAGGGATAAAACATGCTGAAGGCAATCACACTCGTGGCCATTGCCGCCTTGGCGGTGGCGGTCACGACTATCCCGCGGCCTGCTTCCGCGCGTGATGGCGGCGCGGTCGCAGCCGGCGTCATCGGCGGCCTGGCCGTCGGCGCGATTATCGGCTCGCAGGCCAATCGCGGCTATTACGGCGGTCCGGGCTATTATGAGTCGGGCTATCAACCTTCGTACCGCGAATGCCACACGGAGCGGCGACAGATTGAAGACGGGTACGGGAACGTGCGTTTGCGGCGTGTTCGCGTCTGCGACTGACGTCTACATGAATCTTGAATGAGCCTTCTGGCTCCGACTTTCTCAACTCAACCCCGCCGGCGACGGCGGGGTTTTTCTACTTGGCAGCCGCCAAGCGGACCGCGTTAAAACCAATTAATTCCCGCCAAAGGCAGCACCCGCTGAAGGATCGACGCCACGCAGATCAGCACCACGAGCAGCTTGAGAAGATTTGCCAAACGCCTGTCATTGACGAATTTTTCGATGGCCCAAAAACAAATTGCACCGACGACGCAAGTAATCAGGACCCCAATTAAGACTGAAAGCATGGCAACCCCCTGTTTCGATGCGGTAACGACCCTTGGCCGGCAATGCTCACGACTGTTTGTGTTACTTAGCCGTCCGCCAAGCGAACAGTACCACAGCGGCACCGACCGCCGCCATAATGACCGACATCAGCAAGCCGCCGCCAAGTGCCAGCAACAAAGCTATGTGATAGCCAACGAACGCACCGGCAACACCGACCAATGCGCTCGTGACGAGACCGCGGGTCGATCCGGAGAATTGGCGGGCGAGCCATGACGGTCCAGCGACTCGGTCGAACAGAATTCCGGCGACAATGCCGATTGCGAGAACCAGAAGAAACGTTACGACCGGATCTGTGGTGCGCATCGTGGGCGACTTTCGAGCTCGGGTAAGGCAGCGTTATTTTCAATTAGTTGACGCAAGTGCCGCAACGCTTCGATTGAGTGCCTAATATTTGAAATTATGCGCTTTTATCGCCAAAAAGTCGAGGATTCATTCTCCTTTTGAAGAGAGCCGTCTGGTCAACTGTCGGTCGAACTTCATTTTTCAACGCATTCTTCAAATCTTATTGAACCTTATGCGCTGGAGCGCGTATACCCTCGCGCTGATAGGGGCCCGAAAGGGCTCACATAGCCGTGCTTCCCGCAAAAGAGCTCTGAGAACCGTGGCACCAGTTGTCACGGCTGAAAGGTTTTGGATGGCCATGATATTGATCGTCGAAGACGATGTGTTTATCCGCGAAGTCGCGGAAATGATGATCCAGGATTGGGGCCATCAAACTCTCGCTGCCTGCGACGTCGACGAGGCGCTGGCGTTCCTGCGGTCGCCGCAACACATCGACGCGTTGTTTACCGATATCTATTTAAAGGAATTGGTTCACGGCGGGTGCGATCTGGCGCTTCAGGCCATCGCGCTGCGGCCGAATTTGCGCGTGCTCTACACGACCGGCAATAACATCACCGACAAGATGAAGGCGCTGATGATCGAAGGTACGCACTTCCTGCGCAAGCCATACACGCAACATCAGCTCCAAGACTCGGTCGAAGGCTTGCTCGCCACGTAGTTTTGAAATTGTGAGATCACTGGGGGACGACGGCCATGGTTGATTCTGCTCACGGAGCTATCGCCGTGTCCGATATTGCTGCGAGCGACATTGTTGAGACGGTGCCGAGCGCGCTCATCGTCCTCGACAGAAATTTAATCATCACATCTGCCAATCGCGCGTTTTACCAGACGTTTCGCACCAGCCCCAGTGAGACCGAGGGCTGCCTTATTTACGCGCTGGGAAACCGGCAGTGGGATATCACCGCGCTGCGCACGCTGCTTGAGAGCGTGATTCCGCATCGTGCATCGGTCGAGGGGTTCGAAGTTGAGCACGATTTCCCGACCATCGGCCGGCGCACGATGTTGGTCAATGCGCGCAAGATTTTCCGTCCCGGCGACCATGACGGTTCTATCCTGCTCGCCATCGAGGACGTCAGCGAGGAACGCGCGGCGCGGGCCGAAAGCAAGCGTAACTGGCAACTCACGCAAAGTATCGTCGACACGATCCGCGATCCGCTGGTCGTGCTTGAAAACGACATGACCATCGTGACGGCGAGCAAAGCATTTTTGACGATATTCGGGATTACCGAGGCCGAGACGCGCGGGCGGCGCGTTTCCGAATTGCTGCAGCACCAATGGGACGTGCCGGCACTACGCCATTTGATGGAAAAGGTGCTGCCGGAAAACAAGCCGATCGAAAGCTTCGAGATCGAAGACAATTTTCCGGGGCTCGGCCGTCGCGTCTTCAACCTCAACGCCCGGAAAATATCGCAGCCGGGCAACCATGCCCACCGGATGCTGCTCGTGTTCGAAGACATCACCGACCGCAAGCAGCGCGAGCGCGACGCGCTGAGCTTGACCAACGAAATCTCGCATCGGATCAAGAATAACTTGCAGGTCATCGTTGGCTTGATCGCCTACGAAGCCAAATGGACAGCGGCGCCGTGCGTACAAGGCTATAAAGCCATGCAGGCGCGCATCGGCGCCATTGCCCAGCTTTATGATTTGATTTCGCAAACCAGCCGCGGCCGGACCGTCGCCGTCGATGCGTACTTGCGGGAAATTGCCAAAACCATGTCGGCAAGCCTGCTTGGAAACACGTCGGGCATCGACATAGAGGTTAAGGCCGAGCCGGTGGAGATTGACCCGGATCGTGCCGTTCCCTTCGGCCTCCTGGTCAATGAACTTGACAACCAATGCCATAAAGCATGCATTTCCGAATGGGAGCGGACATATCATGCTGTGCGTGGAACAGATCGGCGATCAAATTGAGTTGGTCGTTTCCGATGATGGCGTCGGAATGAAGGACAAGGATTTGGTGAAGAGTCCTGAGAAACGCGGCTCCGACTATGTGGCAATCTTCGTGCGCCAGCTCGGCGGGACTATCGTCCCGTCGAAGCAGGGGCCAACCGGAACAATCGTCAGAATTCGGCTTCCTTTGCTTCTGGTCCCATCGGGGGGCACCGAGCCGTTGGCTGCGTAGCACGTTTATAGGCCGATAAACGACGATAAACATCGGATTAGGCCGTCATTCGTTCGGAATACTGATCGAACGCACCGAGCGCGGCGACAGGTGCCACGATCGGCGACGGCCAGATAATTCCTAGAACGGCGGAATATTCATCGCAATACGCTCAATCATCCCCATATACGGTCTTCAATATCCGACAAGCAGACCTAACGGCGCGATCGAGCGGGCAACCACTCGACTTGTGTCACGGAGGGAGCCCTCATGTTCACGGCAGACCAATATCGCGCCAAAGCAGCAGAGAGTGCTGAATTACTTAAACGTACTGATGTTCCCAGCGAAATTCGCGAATTTCAGCGTTCGAAGCAGAGCTTCAATGATCTGGCGCAAAATGAAGACTGGCTGGCAGACAACTTCGACAAAATGATTCGTTCGCGAGACATTCATGCGCAAGACGATGTCGCTGGAAAGCGCCTCGACGGCAACGCGGTCGCGGAGATCGAGGAGCATATTCTTCGCTGCCTCGGGGCGGCCGTCATCATGCAATGGAACACCATCCCGACGAAGCTCAAGCGTGAGCTTTTCGATACCGCAGGTTCGTTGGGAGACGTGCCGCAAACGATCGCACTGAGAGGGCAGATTGCCCGTTTTCTGCATGACCATAAGGACGAAGCGAACTCCGCCAACTCCTTTGCAAAATCCAACATAATAAATGGAAAATTTGATGCCGCATAAGTTCAAAATCGGTCAGCTCGTCGACCTCGAGCCGAGCGTGCTTCGATCATTGGCCAAGGGTCCCTATGAAATTCGTCATCTCACTCCTTCTTCAGACCGAGATCCCAACGACCCAATCTACCGCATCAAGAGCACCACGGAAAAACATGAGCGGGTCGCTCCTGAAAGCGAACTCACACTTTCGGTCAGCCTTTTCGCCTGATCCCACCGGGGGCATCCAAAAACGCTCTCTCGGCCAAATGTAAAGCAGAGTTATGACGATTGAACATGCGCATGCGCATTCCTTACCGAAGCCTTGGGGTGTCGTAGATACACGCCCCTGGCGTAGCGCAAGCGACGACACCAATGCGATCGGCGAGATCTGGTATGAGCGCTCCGATTCGGCCGCCGTCCCTCCTTCGCTTCTGCTGAAGCTGTTGTTCACGAGCCAACCCCTTTCCATCCAGGTTCATCCGGATGACGCATACGCACAGTCGATCGGGTTGCTGAACGGCAAAACCGAAGCTTGGTATGTCTTGAGTGCCGCGCCCGAGGCCAAGGTCGCCTTGGGTCTGAAGCGGCGGATTAGCCCGACGCAATTGCGTCACGCCATCGACGATGGCTCGATTTCGGATCTTGTTGTGTGGCAGCCGGCGCATCCGGGCGACTCGACTTTAGTCGTCGCCGGAACGATCCACGCGATCGGCGCGGGCCTTGTGATCGCGGAAATTCAGCAACGCAGCGACGCGACCTTTCGCCTTTTCGATTATGGCCGCGGACGTGAACTTCATGTCGACAACGCGCTTGCGGTGGCGAATGCCGGCCCCGCCGATTTTCGCGTCACGCCGAAACGGCTTACCGACACGCGGACGCTCCTGGTTTCGAATTCGCACTTCACGTTCGAACGGATCGATCTGACGCCAAACTCCGCATGGAGCCTGGAAGCATTACACGAGACCTGGCTTCTGGTTGTCGGCGGCAGCGCCCGCGCCGCCTCGTTCGACTTGGCGACTGGCGACGCCATTTTCGCGCAGTCGGATCGCGTCAACATTCGTGCCGGCACGGATGGCTTGGCGGGTCTCGTCGCGTACACGGGCCGTCCGGTTACGCAACTGTTGAAATGCGTCGACATGGAAACAACTCAATGACATCGATTCAACGAATAGCGTTCATTGGCAATCATCTTCCGCGCCTCTGCGGCATCGCGACCTTTACCCACGACCTTCATCGGGCGGTTTCGATGGCCCGTCCCGATCTTGAGACCGGCGTCGCAGCGATGACAGACCCAGGTGGCGCCTATGACTATCCGCAGGCCATACGCTTTGAAATTCCGGCCGAAAATGTCGACAACTACTTCGATGCGGCTGAGTTCTTGAACAACGCCGGCTACGATATCGTTTGCCTTCAACATGAATACGGAATTTTTGGCGGCGAGGCCGGCGGCAATATCACCAAGCTTTTGTCCCGACTCAAGATGCCAGTCGTCACCACGCTGCACACGGTGCTCGCCAAACCAACCCCTACCCAGCGCGACGTTATGCAACGCATCATCGATACTTCGTCAAAAATCATCGTCATGTCGGAGAAGGGCCAGCAACTACTCCATTCAGTGCACGGCGTGCCGGCCGACAAAGTCGAGATCATACCGCACGGAATCCCGGACCTGCCGTATGGTGAAACGCATAGTGCCAAGGCGAAACTCGGCTTCACGGGGAAGACCGTCATTCTCACGTTCGGGCTTCTGTCGCCGAACAAAGGCATCGAAACCATGCTCGATGCCATGCCGGAAATCATCAAATCATGTCCCAACGCCGTCTACGTCATTCTCGGCGCAACTCACCCGAACCTTGTACGCCAACAGGGCGAGGCCTATCGCGATAGCTTGACGGCCCGCGTGCGTGATTCCGGCATCCAGGACCATGTCGTCTTTTTCAACCAATTTGTTGAGCAGGCCACGCTTCTGGATTTCATATCGATGTGCGACGTCTATGTGACGCCATATCTCAACGAAGCACAGATGACATCGGGTACGCTCGCCTACAGCTTTGGCTTGGGAAAGGCGGTCGTATCGACGCCTTATTGGCACGCCAAGGAATTACTGAGCGATGGGCACGGCATTCTGGTCCCCTTTGGAGATGCCAAAGCCATTGGCACCGAAATTGCGGGCCTGCTCGCAGATGATGTTCGCCGTCATGCCATGCGCAAGCGGGCCTACGCAGCAAGCCGATCGATGACATGGCCGGAGACGGCCAAGCGATACCTCACAGCCTTCGAGAATGCGCACGAACGCACTCGATCCGAAAAATTGCGTCCGACCCCGATCGCCTCTGTGCGCAAGGGCCATGCCGTTCCGGAGATAAGAATTGGACATTTCCTGTCGCTTTGCGACAGTGCGGGCATTCTTCAACACGCGATCCATTCCGTGCCCGACCGGGCCCATGGCTATTGTGTCGACGACAACGCTCGTGCCCTGCTCTTCGCGAGCGCACTTCCGAACTCCGCGGAAACGAATTTACCCAGCGAGATCACAGCGCGCTTTGCCGCATTTGTTCAGCACGCATGGAATCCGGACACCCGTCGGTTCAGAAATTTCATGAGCTACGAGCGCCGATGGCTGGAAGAATCGGGCTCGGAAGACAGCCATGGCCGAACGCTTTGGGCGCTCGCCGAATGTGCGCGTAGTGACACCGATCCATCTCGTCGGCGATGGGCGACTGCACTCTTTAAGACCGCGCTTCCGGTTGTCGACGAGTTCTCGTCGCCGCGCGCTTGGGCCTTCTCGCTTCTGGGTTTGGACGCTTATTGCACGTTGGAGGTCGGAGATCTCTTCGCCAACGGCATGCGCAAGCTATTGGCCGACCGTTTGATGGCGCTGTTTCTTGCAAGCGAACGCAAGGATTGGCTCTGGTTTGAAGACGTTCTCGCGTACGACAATGCGCGCCTTTCACAGGCTCTGATTCAAACCGGCCTGGCGACCCATACGCCGCGGTACGTCGAAGTTGGCCTCCGATCGCTGCGTTGGCTCATGTCGCTTCAGACCACGTCATCGGGACACTTCAGGCCCGTCGGCTCCAAAAGCTTCGGCAAGATTCGCCGCAAGCCCGACGCGTTCGATCAGCAGCCAGTCGAGGCCTGCGCAACAATTTCCGCGTGCCTGGCCGCGTGGCGGGCGGACAAGGCTGCGGAATGGCTGGCGGGGGCAACGCGCGCGTTCGGCTGGTTTATGGGCGAAAACGACTTGCAGACAGCGCTGATCGATCCCGATACGGGAAGCTGTTCGGATGGCCTCCATCCGAACCGGCCCAATGAGAACAAGGGTGCAGAATCGGTGTTATCGTATCTCCTTGGTCTTGTGGAGATGCGGCAGTTCATGGCCATGGTTGTAGTACGCCAGGTGAAACCCGCGTCAAAATTACCATCCAACGGCATCGGCGCAATTCCAACTCGATCGCCCCCAGGGAGCATCTTTGTCCCAATCCAAATTCGTGAATCGCCAGAGCCTCTATCTGCGCCCGGATCCGGCCAGGGTCGTCGTCAGGCCCTTCAAACCGGCGACTGAGCCTCGCGACCTCAACCCAACCGACAAAGTCCGCGCTAATCATATCGTTGAGCGAGTGCTTCGGCTCGATGCTGAAGCGTCCGCGCAACAATTGCGCGAGGTGCTCGAAAACTTCGCAGGCCGTCACCGGAACCTGCTAGAAATTTTTGAAACGCGCGCCGCCGAGATGGAAGAGGCGCTCGAACCGCATGCACCATTGAACAAGACGCAGCGTAGATTGATCGGGGCATACTTTCTCAATGAATATTCGTTCGAAGCCTCGGCGCTGTTCAATCCAAGCATCGTCCGGCATCCCGACCAGACCGGCGCACCGGAACATGGCTGCCGATTCATCTTGAGCCTACGCGCCGTTGGCGAAGGGCATGTTTCATCGCTCACCTTCCGGTCCGGTACCATCGCCGCGGATGGCAGTGTCTCCGTCGATCCGACCGCCCGTCTCGCGTCCGTTCCAACAATTCGAAGCCGGACGTCCAGGCCCAATGGGGACGAGATCGATGTGATCTTCGGGCCGGACGAAGAACTGAGCGAACGAGTCATCTTTCCGATCACCGACGCGCAATCAAACGGTATCGAGGACGCGCGTTTCGTAGAGTTCAACGACAACGGCCAGAAAACCTTCTATGCTACCTATACTGCCTATAGCGGCAGGGCGATTCGCTCTGAATTGCTTGCAACGACGGACTTCCAATCATTCAGGATGACTCCGCTCGGCGGATCGGCGTCGCGCAACAAGGGCATGGCTTTGTTTCCGCGAAAAATCGATGGCCGCTATGCGATGATCGGCCGGCAGGATAATGAGAATCTTTATCTGATCTATTCCGAAGACCTCTACTCGTGGGAGGGAGGTAGATCCATCCTTCAGCCCGAATATCCTTGGGAATTCGTACAGATCGGCAATTGTGGCTCACCCATCGAATTGGACGATTGTTGGCTGTTGCTGATCCACGGGGTTGGTCCGGTCAGGAAGTATTCGATCGGCGCCGTTCTTCTGGACAAGAAAGATCCATCCAAGGTTCTCGCGCGTTCGCGCGAGCCTCTGGTTTACCCCGAGGCCACGGAACGCGAGGGTTATGTGCCCAACGTCGTCTACACCTGCGGCGCCATGCGTCATCGCGACCAGATCATTCTGCCTTATGCCGTGTCCGACACGTTCTCAAATTTCGCGACGATAAAGATAGCCTCGTTGATGCAGGCGGTCGCAAGCTAGTGGCTCGCCGCGATACGACGGCCGCCGCCTCCAAATTGGAAGGCTGAGATGAGCACTTTGAGATCCTCCGAGGTTTCCATCGAACGGCTGCGGTCGGAGATCGCGCAGCTTGAAGCTCGATACGACGGGCTGTTTCCACCGAGTGTCTATGCAGTGCTCGAAGAGCTGAAACGCCAGCTCGCTGCGCTTGACAAGACTCTTTGAGCGAAATGCCGAGAGACATGCAGGCCCTCTTCATCGGACCGGCAAGGCGGCCATAGCTCAGCTGGATAGAGCGCTGCCCTCCGAAGGCAAAGGTCGGACGTTCGAATCGTCTCGGGCGCGCCAACGATTTCAAAAGCTTACGGCAAATCTACTTTAGCGGCTGATCCACTTAGCTAGCACATAGCTAGCAAAGCAAAGTCTCGCCCTATTGGCAGGCACAAGGTGCAGCCGACGAATGCCAACAGAGCATTTTGTCGCAAGACGCTTACTCGCAGCTCCAGCTGAACTCATGCCGAGAAACAATGCGGCAACGGTCGCGACTCGACGAAACGTGCAATTGCTTCCGATAACACGTCGTTCTCGGAAGTGATTTAGGGATTTCCTAAAAGCGTTTGATCAAGGTCTGCTTTGCGCCGCCCGCGCCACGTTTGTTTTGCCTCCAATAGCAACCAGAACGGCACGCCGCCACGAAAGACGCGAAGTGCCACATCAGGAGCGGACATTCGGCTTAAAAACGGACGCCAATTAGCCGGTCCCTGACCGAAGATATCGAGCCACGTACCTTCGATATTAGGGCGCGGACGGTACGAAAGACGGCACCTCGGTCGGTGCATTTATCAAAGGATCGCAAACGACAATCTTGTCTGCGTACAATTGACGAATATCGGCGTCGCTTAATGCGAGCAGATTACGTAGGATCTCGTCATTGTGCTCGCCGAGGCGATCCGCTCTGAGATCGGCCGCCGGCGTCCAGCGCGAAAACTTCGCCGCCAGACCGGGGATATCGAATGCCCCGATGCCTGCGTCCCGCACGCGCCGGACCGTGCCGCGTTCGCGCAGATGCGGGTGAGCACTGGCTTCGCACAAGCTCAGCACGGGCGCACAGGGCACCCGTTCCGTTTCGAGTGCGACTATCGCCGCGTCCCGGCTGGCGAACCCGGCTAGCCAATTCTCGATGATGCCTTTCAGCGCCTCGTTATTGTCACGCCGTGCGCGCGGATCTCGAAAGCGCGCATCATCGGCCAACTCCGGCCTGTTCAGGGCCTTGAGAAATTGCGGCCATTGGTACGGCATCACCATGATGGCGACGAACTGGTCGTCTCTATAGCGGAACACGCCGGTCGGGCCGCCATCGGGATGCAGCGATCCCGTGCGCTTGGGATTGAATGCATCCCCGCGCAGCGAGGTTTTCGGCAGATTGACTTCGTGCATGTTGAAATAGGTATCTACCAGCGAGCAGTCGATATACTGACCCTCGCCAGTCCGCTCGCGATGCAGGAGCGCGAACGCAACGCTCATGGCCGCGGTCACGCCGGTCGCGCTGTCGCCAATCGCGATTGGAAGCTGCGCCGGCCCGCGGTCGCCCTCACCGATCGCGGACGTGATGCCGGCATAGGCCGCGCCCATGTAATCGAAGCCGGGCTTGCTGCTGAGCGGACCAGTTTGGCCAGCAAGCGAAATCGAGCACATGATCAGCTTCGGGTTTATGCGTGAGAGTTCTTCATAGCCAAGGCCGGCACGCGCCGTCACGCCGGGTGCAAAGTTCTCGACCACCACATCAATTTTTGGAATCAGTGCATGGACCAAGGCGCGCCCCTTCTCCTGCTTGATATCGACGGCAAGACTCTTCTTTGAATGATTGTGCTGGAAGTAATAGGTGCTCTGAGACGATTTCCCGAGCGCTGGATTACGCGATTTGTCGCCGGCGAAGCGGCCGCGGTCGCCGAACGGCGCCAGCTCCAGCTTGATCACCTCCGCGCCCAGCTCCGCCATAATACGCGTGCAGGTCGGGCCGGCGACGAACTGCGTGACGTCGAGCACGCGGTAGCCTTTGAGCATGGGCATATTTGCATTCATAGTCACTGCCTATCGAGGTCGTAAGACTCCATGCGCGCCCTCAGCGCGCGCCGAACTCGCCGCGCCCGAACAGCACGTCCCAACTCTCGCCAGTCGGTTTTTCCTTGTTGCGTTCGAGCCGGTCCGAGAGCACCGAGAGGCCGCGTTGCACCGCCGGCCGCGCCCGCACGGCCGTGTACCAGCGTTGCAGGTTCGGCCAGGCAGCGATGTCCTGCCCCTGCCACTTGTACGGTCGCAGCCATGGATAGACCGCCATGTCGGCGATCGAGTATTCGCCGGCGAGGTACTCGGATTGTCCAAGCCTGGTATCGAGTACGCGATAAAGCCGCGTGGCTTCGCTGGTGTAGCGCTCGATCGCGTAAGGAATTTGCTCCTTGGTGTAGCGGCGGAAATGGTGCGCCTGCCCGAGCATGGGGCCGATGCCGCCCATCTGGAACATGAGCCACTGCACGACGTCGTAGCGCCGGCGCAGATCAGACGGCATAAAGCGCCAGCCGCTCTTCTCGGCGAGATACATCATGATGGCACCGGATTCGAACAGCGCGATTGGCTTTCCATCCGGCGCTTCATGATCGACCAGCGCCGGAATCTTGTTGTTCGGGCTGATCTTCAAGAATTCCGGATTGAACTGCTCGCCCTTGCCGATATGTACTGGCACCACGTTGTAGCCGAGACCCAGCTCTTCGAGCAGGATCGTGACCTTGTAGCCGTTGGGCGTGGTCCAGAAGTAAAGATCGAGCATTGCCGCGTCAGCCCGCCTGTTTCAACCGTTCGCCGATCTTCAGCCCCGCTTCCGTCAGACGCTGCTCAAGCAGCCCCATGCGGTCGTAACCCCAAAACGGCTCGTTTTCGAAATAGAACATTGGCACACCGAACACCTGATCGGTGACCGCTTCCTCTTGGGCGCGCTCGTAATCCGCGGCGCCTTCGCCAGCGAGATGGTCGCGGTAGCCCAGCGCAGACATGCCCAGGCTTTCGATCACCGGCGAGATTGCGTCGGCATCGTCGGCCGCGAGCTCTCGCTTGAAAAACAGGTCGAAGATCTTGTTGCCATATGCGCGCAGCTTGCCATGCTTCTCGGCATAGAGCCCGCCGATCAGCGCCGGCGTCGTATCGAAGATCTTCAGCGGGCCGCGGATCATCAGTCCCCCGCGCATGTTGGCCCAGCGCCGCGCGTCCATGTAGGAGTACTTCACCTTGTACTCGGAATACTGGCTGCGCTGGCCTTTGCCTTTCAGCCGCAATTGAAATGGCTTCCAGACCAACTTGATGCGGTACTTGTCCTCCAGCGCAAACGCCGGATCGAAGGCGAGGAAGGCGTATGGACTCTTGAAGTCCGAATACATCTTCACCCTCTTCAGATTCTCGTCCATCGTTCTCCTCCCTTTCTTGCTTCAGCGGCGTGCCGGACGGCGTCAGATCACTCCATCCGCCGCCAGCGCCTGCAATGCATCGTCCGATAAGCCGAGGACGCCGCCATAAATCTCTTTGTTGTGCTGGCCCGAAACCGGCGCGGGCGCGGCATAGCCAACGGCGGCGCCGCTGAACTTGAGCGGGAATCCCGGTGCGAGCGGGCCTTTCAAATTCGGAAAGTACGGATGCACGAGTTCTTGCAACAAGCCCCGTTCGCGCAAATGCACCCAGGCCGCGAGCGCCTTGATGTCGCGTATCGGACTGCAAGGTACATCTTGTGCCGTGAGCCGCTCGATCACCTCGGCGCTGGATAGAGTTTTTGTCCAACTTGAGACAAGCGCATCCACCTCGCCGTTATTGGCAATCCGCCAGCTCGTACTCATCATATTGCGGTCCCGCGTGAGATCGCTGCGTCCCATCGCGTCGAGCAGCGCGATCCAGTCGTCTTCGGTTGCCGCGCCGACCGCCACGCTCTCGTCTTTTGTGGGATAGGTATTGAACGGCGAGAACCGCACGATGCGATTGCCCTGACGCAACGGCAAGCCGAGCTGATCGTAACAATCGAGCGGTTCGTCGAGCATCAGCGACAACAGGCAATCCGCCATCGACACATCGATGAACTGGCCCTTGCCGGTTCGCTCGCGTAGCAGCAGGGCTGCGAGAATTCCGGATACCGCGAAGCTGCTCGCGATCCCGTCGGTCAATGACGAGCCGGTCTTGCATGGCTCTCCGTCGGGCGCGCCTGTGATGCTCATGAGGCCGGTCGCGGCCTGCACCATCAGATCGAAAGCCTTCAACCGGCTGTCAGGCCCGGTCGCGCCGTAGCCCGTGATTGCGCAATAAATCAGGCGTGGGTTCCGCCGTTGCAGAATGCCGTAGCCGACACCGAGCCGATCGGTGACGCCGACGCGAAAATTCTCGACCAGCACGTCGGCACTTTCGACCAGCCGGAAAAAGATGGTCTTGCCGTGCTCGGATTTCAGATTGAGCGTTACGGCCTTCTTCCCACGCGCGCGCTTGAGATAGGCGATGCCGAGATCGTCGGCGGTGCGGCGATGCAGCGACGCACCTTGCGGGCCGAAGAACGGCGGCGCTTTCGCAGCCAGATCACCGATAGCCGGATCGTCGATGCGGATCACCTCGGCACCCATCCCGGCGAGAAACAGAGTTGCTTGTGGTCCGGAAAGAAAGCGCGTCAGGTCGAGAACTCGGACCCCGTCGAGGATTTGCGGCTGTGCGCTACTCATCTCTTGTTTTTGACAAGCGCGCAGGACCAATGTCAACTTAATATGAATAGCGTTTATTCATGCAAATTTCGCATGAATGGGTAGTGCCGTGGCAAACCTGCAAGACGTCCCCAATCTCTCCATGAAGCATCTGCGCGCGGTGGTCGCGCTGGCGCGGTTCGGCAGCTTCGTCGCCGCCGCGTCCAACCTGCGCATTTCCCAGCCGGGCTTGAGCCGCATGATCCAGCAAGCTGAGGCAATGCTCGGAGTGAAGCTGTTTGCGCGCGGCACCCGCAGCGTGGCGCAGACGGAGGCTGGCCGAGAATTTGTCCCGGTGGCCGAGCGCCTGCTGGGTGAGCTGTTGCAGCAGTCGCAAAAGGTCCGTTCAGGCGACAGCGAGATGCGCGGCCAGATCATCATCTCCAGCCTGATGTCAATTTCGCATCACGTATTGCCATCGGCGCTGGTCGCGTTTCGCAAGAAGCATCCGAAAATGTACGTGCAGATCAGGGAGGGTCTGGCGAGCGCGGTGCAGGAGGACGTGCGAAGCGGCATCGCCGATTTCGGCATCGGCAGCGTGGTCGGCCCGACCGAAGGCATCGTGATCGTCTCCGCGGTGCGCGAAGCCTGTTACGTGGTCATGCCGAAGCGGCACCGCCTCGGCAGGCTGCGTTCTGTCAGTCTGCAAGACATCGGTGACGAGCCGATGATTTCGATGCCGGCCGATTCTGGGCTGCGCCGAACGCTCGACATGACGGCGAATGAACGCGGCGTCGTATTCAACCACAGCATCATCACCAATCAATTCGGTTCATTGTTCGATTATGTTGCGCACGGGCTCGGTATCGCCATCGTTCCCGCCGCGGCGCTGCCGCCGTCGGCTGGATTTCCCCTGATGGTCAAACCGCTACGGCCTGCGATCATCCGCCGGATCGGGATCATCCGGCTTTCGGATCGAGCGATCACGCCTTCATCGCAAGCGTTCCTCGATATCTTCCAGCCCAAATTCTTCGCCGCCATACGCAAGCGGCAAAAAGGACTGCACCGGCCGCCCTAGGTCACAAGCACAGTTTCTTCGAAATGTCCGCTCATTAGATGGACAAACTTTTGCGGGCTAAATTCCAACTTTGTCCGCTCTGGTCCAAAAGCGGGCAAACGTAGGTGCCGTTGTATTGTCAGCTAAGCGCCATGAGCAGACATCACGGCGCTGCTTTACAGCGAGTCAATCGCCACGATATGGCACGTTGCATTGCGCGCTTCGCTGTCATATTTGAGCGCGACGGAAAACCCAACCCGCGTCCATATGTTGGGATCGCTCCCTTGCTCCTGCCGGGTGGATTGAACGCCGATATCCTTGAGACCTTGTTTGGAGATAACGCAATCTAGTTTGAGGCGGCAGGTCGGCTTTTCGGCAAACGTTTTTGGCTTGAACGGATCGTTGAAGCTGTGGTTTGTTTGCACCTTGTGGATGATCAACAAAGCGCGACCATCGGCGTCAATTTCGTACCGCACGGGATCGCTCGTGACGCCGCCTGCCATCGCTCCAATCGGGCCGGAATAGAGACACTGGGTGACTGCGACCGTCCGAGTCTGAGCCAGTGCCGCGCTCGACTCCATCAAGGACACGCAAGCACTGATCCACATTCCGGCAACAATAAGTCGCTTCATGAATGAAAGCCCTTGGTTTCAGGCTACAGCTCAAGCCCCGAGATAGGCTTGCACCACGTCCCGCTCAGCTGCGAGTTCGTCGGGCGTGCCCGACAGCACGATTTGGCCTTCGCGAATAATATAGGCCTGGCTCGCAACTGAAAGACCGAAGGTAAGGCTTTGCTCGGCGAGCAGCACGCTCATTCCTTGCTCCTGGAGTTTACCCAACGTGTCAAAGACTGAGAGCACGACCTTCGGCGCGAGGCCGGCCGAGGGCTCGTCGAGCAGCAGCACACGGGGATTGGTCATAAGCGCACGCGCAATCGCAACCATCTGCTGTTCACCACCGGACAACGTGCCCGCATATTGATCGAGCCGGTCCGCGATTGTCGGAAATAGTGTCAGCACCCGGTCGCGCAGACCGGCGCGCAAACCGGGCGGACAAAGTCGCGCGCCGAGGTCGAGATGGACCTTAACAGTCATACGCGGAAACAGCTCGCGGCCACTCGGAACATGGCCGATGCCGGCCCGCGCAATGAGGTGCGGCTGCAGTCCGGCAATCGGCTCGCCAAACAACGAAACGCTGCCGGTCCGCGGCAATACCAGGCCTGTAATCGCGCGAAACAGCGTCGTTTTGCCGGCACCGTTTGCGCCAAGCAAGACCGTGACCTTGCCAGGGGCAACATCGAGCGTGACGCTGCGCAATATCGTGATGTCTCCGAAGCCGGCGACCAGCCCATCAACCTTGAGGGCGGTCATCGTTGCGGATAGGGGTGCGTTTGCGTTCACAAAACCTTACCAAGATAAGATTCGATCACCAAAGGATCGCGCAACACCACGTCGGGCGGTCCTTCGGCGATCTTGCGGCCGTGATCGAGCACGATCATGCGATCGGAAATATCCGCGATCGCCGAAATCACGTGCTCGACGCCGGCGACGCCGGCGATGCCGTATTCGCGGAATTGCCGCAGTACTGCGCGAATTTCACCCTGTTCGTCACGGGTCATTCCGGCCATGACTTCGTCGAGCAAGATCACGGTCGGGTTGAGGGCTAGCGCACGCGCCATTTCCAGCCGTCGCTGCTGGCCGGGGCTCAATTTAGTGGTCGGCTCAAGCCATAACTCGTCCATCTTCACAGCATCCAGTGCCCACGCCGCTTGTTCGACGGCGTTGTCAGCACGCTTGCCGTGACGTGCGGCTAACAACGTATTTTCCCACACCGTCAAAGTTTCCATCAACCGCGGAATTTGGAAGGTCCGCGCGATGCCCTGCCGCGCGCGCTCGTGTGTCGGGATGTCGGCGACCGGCTTGCCCAGATAAAACACGCCGCCCTCGGACGGCATGATGAAACCAGTGATAGCGTTAAACAGCGTGGTTTTGCCGGCGCCGTTCGCGCCAATGATGCTCACCATTTCGCCGCGGTGGATCGATAGCGAGATGCCATCGAGCGCGACCAGGCCCCCGAATCGGACCGTGAGGTCGCGCACGTCAATTATCGTCTCATCGACCGCCGGCGCCAGATGCGGGGCGCGGGCGACGGCGGGAAATTTTTCCGGCGCCAGAACCGGCGATCGCCGCAGCCAGCCGACGCGATTCGCTAGGCCGACGATCCCGCCGGGAAACGCCAGCACGACCGCGATGACCAATCCACCGTAAAGCGCTAATTGCAGATCCGGCAGATAAGCCCAGAATTGTTCGCCGACGACCATTAGAAGCACGGTACCCAGCGCTGGACCCCAAGTCGTACCGATCCCGCCGAATAGCGCGAAGACGATCACCTGCAAATCAAGTGTCGGATCGAAGGCGCTCGCCGGATCGATAAAGCTGCGGTTCCACGCCACCAGGCCGCCGACCGCGGCGGGTGCGAGTGCACTCATTATGAAAGCCGTAATTTTGATGCGCGCAGTAGGCACGCCGACTGCCGCCGCCGCGACCTCGTCATCGCGCACGCCGATGACCGACAGCCCCCAGCCAGAATTCAGCACAAATGTGTTAAGTCCGAAGGCCGCGATCACCACGACCCACATCGCGATATAGACGGCGACGGGCGTCAACTCGGCCGGCAACGTCAATCCCGCCGCCGCGCCGATAAAATCCCAATTTCCCGATAGTACCATGAGAATACGGGACAGCCCCAGCATACCGAGTGCGAACATGATACCGCGCAATCGCAGCATCACCGTGCCGAGCAGCGCTGCGATCACGCCGGCGAGGATGCTGGCGATCGGTGCCGCGACGTACCAAGGGAGCCCGGCGCGGATCACCAGCACCGACGTGGCATAAGCGCCGATGCCGAAAAACGACACCTGCCCGAAGGACAAGTAGCCAGTGCAGCCGCTGATGATGTTCCAGGAATAGGCAAGCGCAACGAACATCAGAGTATCGGTCGCGAGCTGCAGTAGATAGCCGCTGACCAGCAGCGGTGCGATGCCAGCGCAGACGATCAACACGACTAGCGCAGCCATTGTAACCAGATTGCGATGGAATGCCGCCACGGTCGAAGTTCCGCCGGAGCGTCGCGCGACGGCCTGTCCCGCTTCGAAGGTCATGGATAGGCTCGCTTACCGGACTGCACGGCCTAGACCCTGCGGTCGCACAATCATGAAGGTGATGAGCAACAGATAAGGAACGACGACCTCCGCGTCGCCGCCGATGTAATAGCCGACGCCGGATTGCACGAGGCCCAGAACGAGCGCGGCCATTACCGCGCCGCGGTAGTCTCCGAGACCGCCCAAGGCAACAATGACAAAAGAGAGAATCGTCAGCGTATCGGCGGTCGGCGCCGACAGCGGGATGACGAGGATGAGCAGCACGCCTGCGACGCTCGCGAGCGCCGCCCCGATCGCAAACGCGAGGCCGCGCACGCGCCGCACGTCAATTCCACAAGTCACCGCCCCCGTCGGATTTTGCGATGTGGCCACCAGCGAACGTCCGGAATCGGTATAGTGCAGCCAAAGATGAAGGCCGCCCGAAATCAGCGCGCCTAGTACGCCCGCGGCTACAAGAGCCTCGTTAATTGCCAAGCCGCCGATCTCCCATGTCGTCTGCAGGTCGGGCAACGAGACGTATTGCGAGCCGAAGGCATTGAGCCCCGTTTCGATTAAGACGTATGACAGGCCGAACGTCACCATCAGATTGAGCAACTCGCCCTTGCGGCCGAGCGAGGCGAGCGGCTCGAGCAGAAATCGCTGCAACACGCCGCCAACCACCAGCATCACAACAAACACGGGGGGCAGCAGCAGCAGCGGACTTTGATGGGTTTGGGTTGCAAACCAATAGGTGAATAGGCCGGCGAGTGTGACCAATCCGCCGTGGGCGAGGTTCACGATGCCCATAACGCCGAATACAAGATTGAGCCCCTGGGCGAGCAGGATATAAGTCCCGCCCAGGAGCACGCCATTGACGATGAGTTGCAGAAAAATCACTGATCGCCTCGACCATTATCCTCCTTGCACGGCCGCCTGGCTTAGTGTCCCGCGTAGGGGACCTCCACCTTGGCTTCCGCCAGATCGAGAGGCCAAATCAAGACACGCTTTCCGTTCTGGATTTGGAACAGGTACTGGCCGAATTTTGTCGCCAGACCGTTGGCGCCGCTCTTGAACGTGCCTTGCACCGTTTGCACTTCGTTGCTCGCGATCCAGTCACGTAGTTTGGCTTGGTCGAGCGACTTGGTGGCCACAACGGCGGCACCGAGGACTTGCATGGCGGAATATGTCGCCGCCACGTGATAGTCGGGCTCCTCATGGAACATGGCCTTGTAGCGGGCGACGAAGCCGGCGTTATCGGGGGTCTTTAGGCTCGGCCACCAACTCGTATTTGAAATGATCCCGTTGGCGATCGGCCCAAGCGCTTTATCGAACTCGGCTTCCGCCGGCCCGATCGTTTCCGCCAAATATTTGGGCGTATAACCGATGCGGTGCAGCGCTTGTGCGATACCCACGGCGTCAGGATAGTATGAGCACAGCAGTACCGCGTCCGGATTCGCGTTCTTGATGGCGAGCGCGATCGACGAGAAGTCGGGCTGCGGCAAGGCATAAGTCGTAGTGTAGACGACGTCCATGCCAAGCTGCTTGGCCTGCTCAAGTCGCGCGTGCCCGCAAGCCAGCGTGAATGCAAGCTGCAGCTGCAGGATTGCGACGTTCTTCGCGCCGTTGGCCTTCGCCAGGGGCAGCAATCCCTCGGCGTATCCTGTAGCTGGCGCGATTGATTGGAAGTTCCATTTATTGCCTGGCGCGAATATGGCCGGCAGCGAGGCACCGGGCATGAGCATGACGCGCTCATATTTATTCGTCAGCGGCGCGACGGCTTGGCTAATCCCACTTGAATAGGGCCCGATGACAAGATCGACTTTGTCTTGCGTGATCAGACGGGTATAGAGCCGCACCCCGGTGCCCGGGTTGCTCTGATCATCATAGACTTTGAGATCCAGCTTGCGGCCGAGCCAGCCGCCGTGAGCATTAGCGTCGGCAACAGCGAGCTGAATGCCGCGTAGGTGGTAGCTTGCGTCAACGGCGAGCGGACCGGTTTGCGATATTGATGCGCCGACGACGATCGGCTTGTCGGCGGCATTGGCCGTAGTGGCAGCGAATAGAATTGACGCCGCGATTAGCGGGGCAAAGATGGCGCCTCCCCGCGTCGCTGAATGTCCTCCCAACATTGTCGTTTTCTCCCTGAACATCGAAGACGTCGCCCCACGCGACGCCGGTCAGCATCGTGTTTCTGCCTGATGTTTTTTGTTCTTCGTTGCATGACCGACGGACTAAAAATTATCAACGGCTGTCCCCGTCTATGCGGGGTTACGAGCGTCGATCGCCCTTCCCGTATATCATCCCTCCGGGTTTGTGGAAATGCAAGGGAGGGACGGCGAGCCCAACAACCGATCGAATTTCCCCCATCCTGACCGGTACTGATGGTCAATTCATGGATAAACGATGTTGGTGACATGTTATGTCGCGAAAAAAGTGATCGGAATCAGGCGCAAAATCAAGCGCGAGAATACTTCCAATAAATGTCGTTCTCGGATGTCATTCCTATTTGGACACATTCGTTTTGCGCACGCAATCTTACAGATCGTGTGTTGAGAGAGAAACTAAATTATGTAATTCGGTTGTCTAAATGCCCGGGGAGGAAACCTATTACAACCTCCTCATCTTCGGCGTCCCAGAAAAGATAGATTCGTAGATCGCGACCAGCATCGCGCGAGCTCCCTTTCTTCAGATGCCATTCAAAAAACTCGCGCCGACCACGATAGCGTAAAAAGTATTCCTCGCCTTGTTCGCCGGCACGCGTCTCTGATATCGATCGTGAAAAATCAACACCGTAGCTTTTGATACCATCTTCAAATCGTTTCCAGGCATCGCGGTCGCCCCGCTTGCTATCAACATATTCCAGTGCGAGTAATTGCAGCAGATTGCAAACCAGCGCGAGATCGCTAAATGCAGCGTCTTTAAGGCCGCGTAACGCGCGGGAGTGCAATATCATTCGACCAGCAAATTGGCTTTCAACCCACGATGCAACCTCGCTGTAATCGTGCGGCTTGGGGACACTTGCGTCTGTAATGCTGCCTAGGCGAGATTCGAGAGCACGAACTCTGGCAGCAAGCGCCTTGGCAAGAACTTTCCGACGTTTCTGCAGCATTGGTCGGGTGCGGTCACGTGTCCGGCCTGTTGATGCGGCGGGTGTGGCCGCTGGCCCTAATGCTCTGCGCGGATCGGATCCCAATCGTTAGCACGCACTCTTAGTGTGCGATGACCCAAACGGGTTCTCCCGATCCCCGGAACGACCGTATCTGCATTACGTTGTCATGCCCTCGCCAATCGAAGTTGCCGATCGGTCTACTGGCGTGCCTCACAAGCCGCCATCAACAGTTTCGGCTCCTTGTATCTCTCGCCGCGCACCATGATGGCCCAGGCCATCCGTGCAATCTTGTTGGCGAGCGCGACCGCGGCAACCTTCGTTGGTCGACGTTCCATTATTCGTGCGAGCCACGGCCGATTCTTCGTCCCGTGCTTCTTTGCGTAGCGGATGACGGCCATGGCGCCGACGATCAGCAACCACCGCAAGTATCGGTTGCCCTGCTTGGTGATGCTGCCGAGCCTGTCCTTGCCGCCGGTCGTGTGCTGCTTCGGCACCAACCCAATCCAGGCAGCAAGACTGCGCCCCGATGAGAATGTCTTCCAGTCGCCGATCTCCGCAACCAGGGCGGTGGCGCCAAGCGGGCCAATGCCGGGGATCTCCTCCAACCGCCGGCTTGCCTCGCACGAGCGGTGCAAGACCAGGATGTTCTTGTCGATGGACCCGATCTCGGCTCCGATCGCGCTGTACTGCCGTGCCAGCACATCGAGAATGCCGCGGACGGCTGGGGGAACTCGGTTATCCGCACCATCCGCGATGATCCCGAGCAGTTCTCCCGTTCCGTTGCGGCCCTTGGCTGATACGATGCCGAGTTCGGCCAAGTGCCCGCGTAGCGCATTGCTCAACATCGTACGCTGACGCACCAGCAACTGCCGGGTCCGGTGCAGCATCAAGGCGGTCTGCTGCTCCTTCGTCTTGATCGGGACGAACCGCATCGACGGCCGCGTGACCGCCTCGCAGATTGCTGCCGCATCGTTCGCGTCATTCTTGCTACGTTTCAAATAGGCCTTCACGTAGCTCGGCGGCATCAGCTTCACGGTATGGCCAAGCTCCTGCAGCTCGCGGCCCCAGTGATGTGCTGATGGACAGGCCTCGATCCCAACCAGGCACGGCGGCAGATCGGTAAAAAACTCCAGCACCTTCGAGCGACTGATGCGCTTGCGGATTACCACCGCACCCGCGCCATCGACTCCGTGCACCTGGAATACCGACTTCGCAATATCGAGACCGATTGTGCTAACCTCACCCATGGACGGCTCCCCTCAATGTGGTTTGCTTGACGCAACCACCCTAGGGCACGTCGATGCCGCAGAGCCGGCGCCGTCCACAGCATCATTAGCGCACCGATCGCGACCCATGAAACCTTGCCGGGCTCATCCTCACCGGATAAAAACAGCAAAAAATCTTGGCAATCGACAAGGCGACCCCCGCGCTATTTTAGACCTCGCTCGATTAAACGTCTGAGTGCCGCGGAGCGAGTGAGGCCATTTACGGACGCCCACCTATCGACCGCTGCAATCGTGTCTGGGCTAAGCCGGACGGGGATGGTCTCGCCGAAATTTCTACCCCGCGGGCGTCCTCGTCTTTTTTTGTGTACACTTTTTTCTTGCTTTCGCATTATTATCGTGTACACTAAATTTATTCAAAAAGCAGCTGTCAGGAACCCGGATGACCACCGATAAGCGCTCCCCTTCTCGGAGCCTTGTTACAGCGGATGCTGGCACCTTGCCGGCGACGCTCGGGCCCGAGCTCGAGGAGGCGGCAGGCTACGCCCGCGCGGAAAAGGCAGAAGCAACCAGACGGGCATACGGATCAGATTTTGCGCAATTTCGGTCCTGGTGCGAAGCAAAGCGTATCCCTGCCCTGCCCGCAGTTCCTAGGACCGTGGCAGCCTTCCTGGCCGCCGAGGCCAACCGCGGGACGAAGCCTTCGACGATCGGGCGCCGGTTGGCGGCAATCTGCTATGCCCATAAGCTCGCCGGCCATGAGCCGCCGACAAACTCGGAAGCGGTCAAAGCAACGCTGCGAGGCATTCGGCGGACCGCCGGAAGTGCCCCAGTCCGCAAGGCACCAGCCACCGCCGACAGGGTCCTTGCGATGGTGGAAAAGGCCGGCACTGACGTCAAAGGCCTCCGAGACCGCGCCCTCCTCCTGCTTGGCTTTGCCGGAGCCTTTCGTCGTTCCGAGCTGACGGTGCTTGATGCTGCTGACCTCGAGTTCTGCGATGGCGGGTTACGAGTAGTCATTCGAAAGAGCAAAACTGATCAGGAAGGCCTCGGCACCACGATCGCAATCGCACGCGGCTCGATCGCCTGCCCTGTCGATGCGGTACGCACCTGGATCAAAGCGGCAGGCATTGTTGAGGGCCCCCTATTCCGGCCCGTCACGCGGACAGGAAAGATTTCGGCGCGCCGGCTGTCCGCCAGAACCGTCGCTGAGCTCGTGAAATGCTACGTGCGGCGCGTGGGCCTGAAGGCGGCTGATTTCAGCGGCCATTCGCTGCGTGCTGGATTTCTAACCTCAGCGGCAGCACGGGGGGCGTCAATTTTTAAGATGATGGACGTGAGCCGCCATAAAAGCATTGATACGTTGCGCGGATACGTCCGCGATGCCGAAATGTTTCGCGATCATGCTGGAAGTGGGTTGTTGTAGGTCGCGGATACCTCAGCGGAGATTGATCTAAATCATTTTGCCCCTGGTGATGAGCAGCCCAGATTGAGTGTTCGGGTGGAATGTTAGTTTAGCGCAGGCAGTTACGCGAGCGTGGCCGGCGGAGCCGGTCGGACCACTTCAACGAGGGCGGATCAAGGCGGCGGACGGCTGCCTTTCGAAAGGTATAGCTTCACAATATTGGTCAACTGGAAACGTTTGGAACAACAAATGTATGGTGGGACAAAAAGTATATGGCTAATCCCCATTGCCGTCGTGCTAATGGCGTACGCTAATGTTGTGCTTAAACTCCGCATCGCAGCTTTAGGCGGAGGCAGTTCAGTTTCTTGGTTGTCTTATATCTTATCGATGATGCTCGATCCCTGGACTTGGTCGGCGCTCATTGCCGCAATCGTTACTGGACTACTTTACGTGATTGCCCTGCGGCAACTCGAACTTAGCGTAGTGGAGCCGCTATTCGCCCTCGTTTTTGTCCTAGTGCCTCTGGCTGCCGTGCTTTTTTTGGGAGAACACCTACCGCCGCTTCGGATTGTCGGGCTTGTTCTCATTTTCGTCGGCGTAATTCTCGTCGGGCAAACTTCATAAAGGCGCGAGCGGCTGAGGTGCTCGCCACCCCCAACGATGTGATCGAATGAATGGCGGAATGTTTGTTCATGGCGCTTTGCAGACAAACGAACTCGCCCGTCGAATGGTCGTTATGGGGTGCATAGCGGACAAAGGTTGTCGCTGGCGCGAGATGGCTCGGTCGATAATGACCCTGGCTGTGTAAAAACACGTCGCGGAAATTGATTCTCGGGATAAGATTCTCACGCGATTTGCGGGAGGATACGATGAGGCGCTTCGTTGAAGGGGCGGATCGTGGTCAGAGCACGCTGTTTCCTGAATGTCTGGAAGACTGGATCGGAGAGGACAATCCGGTTCGCGTCATAGACGTCTTTGTCGATGAACTCGCTCTTGATGAGGTTGGATTTTGCGGGGTCGAACCCGAGGTAACCGGTCGACCTTCCTATCATCCGTCGGTGCTGCTGAAGCTCTACATCTACGGCTATCTCAACCGGGTGCAGTCGAGCCGCCGGCTGGAGCGTGAGGCGGGGCGTAACGTTGAGGTGATGTGGCTGGTGGGCCAGCTTGCTCCCGACCACAAGACGATTGCCAACTTCCGCAAGGACAACGGCCGCGCGATCCGGCAGGTCTGCGCCCGGTTTGTTGCGCTCTGCCGCACTTTGGGCCTGCTCACGCAAGCCAGCGTCGCGATTGACGGCAGTAAGTTCAAGGCGGTGAACAACCGCGACAAGAACTTCACGCGGGCCAAGATGGAGCGGCGCATGGCGCAGATTGAGGAGAGCGTCGCGCGTTATCTGCAGCAGCTCGACAGCGCCGACCGGCAGGAACCATCCGAGGCGCTCAAAACCAAGACCAGCCGTCTGAAAGAGAAGATCGAGAAACTGAAGGAGCAGATGCAGCGGCTTGAGATTCTCAAGGTAACTATGCTTGCCACGCCGGACCAGCAGATCTCGCTGACCGATCCCGATGCCCGCTCGATGGCGACTAGCGGCCGCGGCTCTGGCGTCGTGGGCTACAACGTCCAGGTTGCCGTCGACACCACACATCATCTGATTATCACGCATGAGGTGACCAACGTCGGGACCGACCGGTCGCAGCTCTCACCTGTGGCCAAGGGGGCGAAGGCGACGCTGGAAGTGGAGAGCCTCGATGCAGTTGCCGACCGCGGCTACTTCAGCAGTGAGGAGATCCTGGCGTGCGAGGAAGCGGGCATCACCGTCACGCTGCCCAAGCCGATGACCTCAAACTCAAAGGCAGAAGGGCGCTTCGGCAAGCAGGACTTTCGCTATCTGGCTGAGGAGGACGTTTACATGTGTCCTGCCGGCGAGAAGCTTGCCTACCACTACACGGTCGAGGAAAAAGGGCTGGTTCTGCGTCGCTACTGGACTAACGCTTGCCAAGATTGCGCCATCAAAAATGCCTGCACCACCGGCAAGGAACGCCGGATCACCCGATGGGAGCATGAGCGTGTTCTTGAGGCGGTGCAACGCCGGCTCGACGAGCATCCGGAGAAGATGCGCCTGCGGCGCGAGACGGTCGAGCATCCCTTCGGCACGATCAAGGCGCGGATGGGCGCAACCCACTTCCTGATGAAGACGCTGCCGCGCGTGGCCACCGAAATGGCGCTGCACGTGCTGGCCTATAATCTCACGCGCGTCATAAACATCATCGGCATCCAACCGCTCATGGCGGCCATGAGGGCATAATCGCCACAGACACGAAGCCGTCTGCCATCAGAGGATCGCCGCAATCCGCATCAGCCGCGTCTACAGTCGGAAAAGCCGTCAAATCCAAAAAATGACCACGCACGGCCACATCGCCGATGTCTCTAGGCGTCAATGCTTCCGCCAAGGCGTTTTTACACGACCAAGACCCAGAGCTGACATTGCAATTGACAGGTCACGATGCGCCGAACGCAAGAGCCATTCCGCCGAGCGCACTGATCGCGACTACGACAAGCGGCGGCGCTTGCCATGCAGTCAGCAGCACGAAGCCGACGAGTGCTATCCCAAAATCTCCCGGACCCTTAACCGAAGTCGTCCAAACCGGATTGTAAAGGGCTGCGCCCAGCAGACCCACCACTGCCGCGTTCACGCCCCGCATGACAGATTGCGCCCGCGCGCGCCGCCGGAAGGTTTCCCAGAATGGCAATGTACCCATCAGGACAAGGATGCCGGGGAGGAAAATTGCAATCAAACTGATCGTTGCGCCGGCTATGCCGTTCGGCGACGGCTTCATCACTGCCCCGAGGTAACCAGCGAAAGTGAAAAGTGGTCCAGGCACTGCCTGCGCGGCACCATAGCCAACGAGAAAAACGTCGTCACTGACCCATCCCGGCGTCACTGTCGCTTCGCGTAGGAGTGGCAAAACTACGTGACCTCCGCCGAACACCAGCGCACCCGAACGATAAAATGCGTCGAACAAAGCGACGGCCTGGGAATGGGTCCAAGTCCAAAGAACGGGCAGCCCAAAGAGCAGTAAGAAAAATGTGGTGAGGCATACAAGACCGACTGAGCGCGGCACCGGGATAGACATACGGCCTTCGCCCGACGACGCAGGTGCCGCCGCGCGACAGAGCCACAGTCCCGCCACACCGCCTAAAGCGATTGCCCCGATCTGAGCGACGGATGCAGTGCTGAACAGAATAATCAAAGCGGCAATGGCTGCGATTGAGACGCGCTCACGGTCGGGAGCCAGTGTGCGAGCCATTCCCCAGACCGCTTGCGCGACAATCGCCACGGCGACCAGCTTAAGGCCATGCAGAAGACCAGTCCCGATTGGACTCTGCAACGCATCCGCGCCGTAGGCAAAGAGGATGAGCAAGATGGCTGATGGAAGCGTAAAGCCAGTCCACGCAGCGAGGCCACCGAGATAACCGCCCCGCATCAGCCCAATGGAAAAGCCGACCTGACTGCTGGCCGGTCCGGGGAGGAATTGGCAAAGTGCCACAAGGTCGGCATAGGTGTGCTCATCGAGCCAGCCACGCCGGACGACAAATTCTTGTCTAAAATAACCAATGTGAGCAATCGGCCCCCCAAAACATGTGACGCCGAGTTTGGCGAAAGCGAGCAGCACTTCAAATGGCGAACCGGATTGACCGTGGTTTTGAGCAGCCTTTACGCTCACTTTGATTGCCCCCGATTTCTTTCTCTAGGCCTCTCTAAAGAGGGTAGAGCAGTGCGCGCGATTGGTACAACAGCAGTTGCCCCCTACGGAAGCAGGCATTGATCGATCCATCCGCACTGAAAATTTGATTCTGTTAGGCAAGCGACTAGCCGAGACGACCGACATCGTGAAACGGCAGCAAATTTTGGTGCTGCTAGATGAGGAAAAAGCCAAGGGGCATCTGCCAACGGAAAAGGAGGCCGCGTCAGTTGGCGGTCTCTTTAGTTTTCCGTAACCAAAACGGCCCACGCTGACTGAGCGTTTCTGGTTTTGAGTCGTGCAATCGGGAGCCTCGACTCTTGGGACAAACTGGCCGGGCTCTCTCTATTCTTTATTCTTTCGTCTCTGTTGCATGCTGCACGTATTTAAAGGAGACTGCGCGAAACTGGGACGGCCGTCTTTTGATCCACTAAGTTGGAATAGGTAATTATACGGATACGCCTTTAATCACAAATTTAATTTCTGTTAATTTATGCCGCCGATATTGGAGCCAACTTCTCGCTGTTACGTGGTTATCCCCGGCCGACATTAGCGGCCCCATCGGTCGGAGGATTATTAGGATCGCTCCGATGACCACAATGAGCAATCGCACCAGCGCTACGATGTGGATGATCGTCGCTTTGATTTGCGGAATTATGGTCGTGTCCGCCATTTCGCATTGATCGCCATGCCGAATTACAAAGTTGCTCACATACATCAGCAAGGGCAGGACATGATCATCTTTCCCCTTGAGTCGAAATTCGGTCAGATGATCGGATCGGAACAAGATCGGGAATTAGGCATTCTCGGCTCTCGGGCGAACCAGGCTGGCCTTCGAGGCGTTGCTGTTGCGGTTTGGGACGCTGGTGGGGGTCAAGCGGCTTTTAGAGGTCCACCTCAATGTTGCGCTCTTCTTAGCCGCATCAATTTTAATTTTGTGATGGCGAATTTGAACCGAGTGATTTCCTGGCGGTGAAAATCTACTGGGGTGCCAAAAAACCCCAGTTACGTTCGCTCTCGCCTAGCAAGGTGTCGATAAGGAACTGGCCAAGCAGGCTCGCCGGTCGGTAGTATCCTAATTTTAATTTGGGCGCGTCATTTCTCGGATTCGCGCGCGTCAGATAGTATTTTCCAGAGCGCAATTCCGTTGTCTACGATGTGCTCTTCCTGGCAGTGATCGCAACGGTAGGTTCGCATATCCCTTCCCGATGACGTGTCCTTATCTTCCATGCGCATTTCTTTGCCGCATTTCTCGCACTTCATCTGAAGTTCTCCCGCTGGCTCCGCCACGATTGCAGCCCGCACCGCCTCATCCGGCAATGTGCCTGGCGGCACATGCAGGACTGAGTCGTGTCCTAATTTGCCTTTAAATCGTTCGACAATGTTTTCGTGCCTTCGACGCAAGCGATCAGATCGACACCATCAATTTTGTGACCTGCGGCATCCCGAATTGAAACGCTTACCATTCCGATCTGAAGCAATTAGCGAGCCTTTCTAAGTGCATCATTAATATCGGGAGCTTTTTGCGACATTGCGCCCGATCTCGTACTTTTGTAGTTCCAGAAATGATGTAGGTCATTTTTCGTCCTAACTAAAAGTTTTCTCTGCCAATTCCTCCAGCAATCATAGCCAATCTATCATGTTCGCCACTATGACGCAGTGCCGGTGAACCATTATAATGGCCGATCGCATTGTCCAGCACTGCACGTGGAAACCACTGGGAGGCCAGAATGCGAACACTGTCCTTTGTAGCGGTTTCTATCCTCACCCTCGCAGCAGCAGTGGTGCCCACGATTGCCAATGCCTTGTCTGTTCGCTTTTCATGGGCAGGCATTCTGGCATGCGCCTCGATCTCGCCAGCCTTTGACCTCAGTGGTGTCCCTGTCGGTACTAAGCGCTTGAGCTTCACAATGACTGATCTGAATGTGCCGACATTTCACCACGGTGGCTCAACAATCGCGTATGATGGCGATGCGGTGAGCCGTGGCAGGATTCGCTATATCGGCCCATGCCCGCCGCGCGGTGAGCACCACAATTATCGGTGGGCGGCAGAGGCGCTCGATGCTGCAGGAAATGTTTTAGCCGAAGGCAGCGCCGAGGCGATGTTTCCGCCCTGAGGCAGCGAACACGACAACTATGTGCGGTCGTTTCACTCAGCACTACACGTGGCGGGAGATAGTCGCGCTCTACCGGCTGACCCGGTCAGCGATCAATTTGCAGCCGCGCTACAATATTGCGCCGACAACGATCATCGACGTAGTGATCCCGCGTGGCGGTGATCGACTTGAATTGGTGCCGATGCGCTGGGGCCTGATCCCGTCCTGGTGGAAAAAGACCGCCAAGGAAGCACCGTCAACCTTCAATGCGCGCGCCGAGACGGTGGCGCGCAAGCCGATGTTCCGCGCAGCCTTCAAGCGCAGCCGGTGCGTGATCCCGGCCTCCGGCTACTACGAATGGGTGCGACGTGAAGTCGTATGTGTGATTGTTCGGCGGCGTCATCCGGCCGAACCTGCCGTCCCATCGGCAGTACCCTACGAGGTACGGCGGTTCGCTAACGGACCGTCCAAAAGCCCTCGGACAATGTATCCTACCGTCTTACGACGGGTATCGAATCCGCGAGGTGACGATATCTCTGCCAGCATTAGGCGGACAGGGGCTAGGGTGGATGGCACGGTCAGCGTAAGCAAACCTCTGAAAGTGTCGTCAAGTATGAAGGGACCAAAGATGCTGTCAGGTCCCCAAGTGCGGTCGGTACGGGTGCTCCATTCTCGCCCGTCATGGGCAACACAGGCCGCCGGCATATGAAGAGGGACCTACTCCAATCCTGTCACACATGCGGAACACGGTAAGCCCGCAACGCTCCCGCAAGGGTACCCGCGCCGCAAGGTAAGGCGATGGCGGTGCGGGTAAGGGATGGGGGAGAAAGCAAACGCCGCGCTGTAATGGCGCGGATACGAGTAGCGACACTCGACGCGAAAGTGGGCTGACTTCCTCCTGGTCTTCCGTCACGAGAGAATTTGGCAATCGGCCTAACAGGGTCAGCAGATGACGGCGCAAGCTGGTGCAACCCTGGATCACGCCTCATGGGAAGCCCTCAATTGGCGCGCCATCGAGAACGAGGTTCGCCGACTCCAAGCGCGCATCGTGAAGGCGGTGCAAGAAGGCAGATGGAACAAGGCCAAGGCCTTGCAACGTCTGCTGACGCACTCGGCCAGCGGCAAACTTCTTGCCGTGCGCCGAGTGACCGAGAACGACGGCAGGAACACTCCCGGCGTTGACAAAGAACTCTGGGCCACACCCCAGAGGAAACTGACGGCGGCAATGTCGCTAACGGCGCGGGGTTATCAACCGTTGCCGTTGCGGCGAACTTACATTCCAAAGTCCAATGGCAAGCTGAGGCCGCTCGGGATTCCGTCGATGCGAGACAGAGCCATGCAGGCACTCTACCTGCTGGCGCTTGACCCTATCGCGGAAACCACGGCGGATCACGCGTCCTACGGTTTCCGGCAGGCACGCAGTTGTGCGGATGCTATTGAACGCTGTTTCAGTACATTCTCTCGTGCGCACCCTGCCTGGATATTTGAGGGCGACATCAAAGGTTGCTTCGACAATATCAGCCATCAATGGTTGCTCGACCATGTCCCAATCGACAAGTCGATCCTTCGGAAGTGGCTCAAGTCTGGCTTCCTGGAGAAACAGGTGTTCTACGATACGATCTCCGGCACGCCGCAAGGTGGGATCATCTCGCCTGTGTTGGCGAATCTCGCGCTTGATGGCCTCGAACGCCGGTTGAGGGAGGTCTTCCCTGACCGCGGTAAAGGTTCAGAGCGGGCAAAGCGGCACAGGTTCATTTGATCCGTTATGCCGACGACTTCATCATCACCGGTCACTCCCCCGAGTTGCTGGAAACGAGGGTGAAGCCGACTGTTGAATCCTTCCTGCGGGAGCGTGGGCTGGAACTCTCAAGCGAGAAGACCTCTATCACCCTCCTGTCAGATGGATTCGACTTCCTTGGCCAGAACGTCCGCCGCTATCCGAACGGCAAGTTGCTCATCAAGCCGTCCCGGAAGAGCGTCAGATCACTTTTGGTCCGGGTCAAAGGGATCATTCGCAGTCACCTGAACGGGACCGCTCATCGCTTGATCACTCAACTCAATCCGGTCATCCGGGGATGGGCAAATTATCACCGTCATGTCGTCTCCAAGCGTATCTTCGGCCGCATCGATGAACTGATCTTTCGGTCATTATGGCGGTGGGCATGTCGCCGTCATCCCCGCAAGGGGGATCGCTGGATCAAGAACAAATACTTCGAGCGGGTGGGAAATCGGAACTGGTGGTTCTTCGGCGAGTCATCACATCAGGAAGATAGGTTCGTCCATCTCCGTCTGTTTCATGCATCGTCGGTGAAGGTTGTGAGGCACATTCAGGTCAAATGCGACGTGAACCCTTACGATCGCACTTGGGCCGCCTACGTGGCTCAACGCACTCGGCGTCGTTCAAAACCGACCGTGTCCGCGCGCAGGACATTTGGGAAGGCTTGAGCCGTGTGAGCTGGAAACTCTCATGCACGGTTCTTAGAGGGGGAGCACGTCGGAAACGGCGGCTCCCTACTCGACAAGGCCACATCGACCGGCAAGCAGCCCTATTACATCTCGGCGAGCGACGGCTCGGTGCTATCTTTTGCCGGGCTGTGGGACGAATGGCAGGACAGCGAGACCGGCGAGGCAAGGAAGTCTTGCACCATCATCGTCACGGCCGCGAATAACCTCACCCGAAACATTCACGACCGCATGCCGGTGGTGCTCGACGTTGAGCATTTCAGGTCATGGCTAGCTGGCGTCGGCGGGACAGAATTGCTCAAGCCCGCGCCCGACGTCCTGCAAATGTGACCGGTGTCGCGGCGGGCCAACCGGGTCGGCAATGACGGCGATTCCAGGCTGATTGAGGCGATTCAGTAAGCAGTCCACGGGATGCAGTTCGCCGCATTTGCTTGAGCTGCATCAATGCAAAAGCCAACCGATTTGCTATGGTAGCGGTCAAGCGGGGCGACGGATGCGCTACTATTCGCCAATTATCGGTGTAGCCCCATGAAAACCATCATCCGACTGGTACTTTCAGTTGTCGCCCTTGCGGTGGTCGTATGCTTCTGTATTCCGGTTAGTCGCGCCTCTGAGAACTATCCCTGGTGTGCGGTGCTGCTCTTTGGCGCAGGCGACGTGGCATGGGACTGCCAATATCGTTCCGTTGAGGAATGCCGACCCAATGTGATCGCAGGCAACCGGGGCTTTTGCAACCCGAACCCAGGGTGGAACCCGCACAAGGCCATTGCTCCTCAGAAACATCGGACACGGCATAAGCCGCAAAATTAGCCGACAAGAAATAGAATTGCCGTTTTAAGCCGTCTTACCTGACCAATGCTCACCCTCAAACGCGCTTCGACCCACCGCCCCGTCGGCCCGTGGGATGCCGACGACTACGACGTGTTCGACGGCGACCAGTACATCGGCCGCATCATCTAAACGTATGCCCTGTGTGTTTATTACTTCTTCCTGGCCATCGTCGTCATCAGGTACGAAACCACGGCCACCGCACGTTGGGCATTGCTGTTCATCGTCCGTGCCTTTTTCAATGATACCATCACCGTTGCAGTCTGGACAGGTTTTCATGTGCGCCTCTTGGAGATGCTACCATGCTTTGCTAATCCGGCTGTAAAGGAAAAAGGCCGCCCGGATGCAAGGCCGAACCCGCACGCCTCAAGCACCCGAGGCCGAGCCGTTGGTTCTGGACGATCACGGTGCGAGCGCCCCAAAAGCCAACTGAGCGGGGCTATGCCGCAACACGCGGGAATGCGATGGCGGCGTTCAAGGAGGCGTGGGTACGTGATCTGAGCTAGGAGCGGTGCCTTAGGTGTCCTAGACACGCAGTGGGTCGGCGCGGCATCGCCTCGCCTAATTGGTGCCGTCAGCAGAAATAGACATACCCATCGCAAGAAACGGGACGGCAATCGCTGCAGAAGCAGCGGCCCCGGTTTCCAAGGTGTCCTGCCATGACCCCTTCACTAGATTGAGGGCCTCCAGCAGCGCCGCAAGGTCGACAACGACGGCGGCAGCAAATGCAATTACGAAAAGAGAAATCAACAGCACGGATCGACGGCTAAGCCCGTGGCGCGTCATTGTTAGATGATCCTTATCTTGAATTTCGCCCATAAACAAAAATCTAATGAGCCCGCAATACTAAATGCATTGACGCACATCAATCTTCGTTTAGAAAACTGCTTTTGCGGCGCACCAAGCGCGGCTTGCTTTTTGTCAACTGCCGCTTTCAAAAGCGCTGCACGCGCACCCCGTCGAGCATTCACGTTTCGAGGCTACGCAGCGAGCCGTGCGCAAGCCACGGCGGATTCCAAGGCGCTGTGGATATTGCGATGCTAATTGAGCGGCAGTTCAGGCGACAAGGTCCGTCAGAGCAGCGTCAAGCAAACGCTTGCGATCACGTTCACCCTGAGCGGCGGTTTTGAGGATGCGCTCGGCCAGTGTGGTCTTAAGCATTGTGGCTCGCTGCTCCGGGCGGAGGCAGGCCCACGCATCGTCTAACGTTTCCCTCAAAAGAGCGACAGTTTCGAGATCGAAATATGCAGGTTTGTTGGTGTCCATGACCAGATCTCATGCTTGGTTCATGGCAAGAAAGCCTGCCCACAAAAAGGGACAACAGTCTGGCTATCGAATGACGATTGTATGAAGCTTTAATTGGAACTCATGCCGCTATAGGGCTATTTGGCCTGCGAGAGATTGAATGCCACGCGCATGATGCCAATCGTAAATCACGTCAAGCCGCTTGCCGAGGCCGCCGAGTGGCACCGCCATCTCGACGATGTTCGGGAATTCCTGCTCTATGGTTTTGGGGCTCGTGCGGCCTTTGTAGCGTGACATCGTTGAGGGCTCCAACCACTAGGCACGTGCCGCCGCACCAGCTGACGTCTAGCCCGAAACCAAGCCTACACAGCCTGGTGCAATCGCATCGGCTGCAATCGGCCGCGCACCGCAGTGCGGTCATCATTGGCGAGTTGACGCAGCCTTGCAACGTCCTTGACCGCTACATGCGACGCGTCGACAACGACGCCAATGCTTCGCAACCGCGCGAAGGCTCGCGATAGCGATTCTGGAGTTAAGCCAAGCTGTCCGGCAATTAGTAGCTTGTCGTAAGGGAGCACGACCGCACAATGCCCTTGTTCGGCCAATGACAGCGACGCGAGAAATTCAGCAACACGCTGCACGCCAGTCTGCGCCTTAAGCTGTTCTACCTGCTGAACCAGATTGTGCATGCGCTGGGAGATCGAGGCGATCATGCCCAACGCAATATCGGGACTTTGCCGGATACAACGAACAATATGATCGGCCGGGATGCGCGCGATGCGGCTTTCGCTCACGGCTTCGGCCGTCGCCAGATATCGATTGCCGGTGAACGCAGCCATCTCAGCGAAGCTGTGGCCCCTCGTCATCATTTCGATCACTGTATCATCGCCACCCGGCGTAGTGCGATAGAGCTTCACCCATCCGTTGATTACGATAAAAAATGCCGTTGCCGGGTCAGCTTGGCGCATGATCAATTCGTGTGAGCGCAACGTGACTGCAGTTGCAGGCGCGACTATGTGTTCGACAGTTTCTGTCTTGAGACCGCGAAACACGGCTATGCGGCTAATAATTTGAAGGTCGCCCGCCGTCAGTTTTGCCACAGAGAACCCTTCGGGCCAAACGGATGTCAAAATGATAGATGGTTGCTATTTTACCGGCACTTATCAGTGCTGGTATTGGCGTCCCGCGCCTGCATGATGAAGCTGATCAAGCTCATGCATGAGAAACAGCATGCGCCGCTTGAGATCACCGATCATCAGATCGTCGCCGGGGCAATACGGCAAAGCTCTGCTTAATTCATCTTCGAGGAACTTCTGCCGCCTTTCGAGATCAGCAAGGTAGTCAGGTTTTGCCACGCTGTGCTCCAATTTAGTCGGCAGCCGTTCATATGCGCCGATGCTCAATCATGAGCTTTCGCGCCCCTACCCAATAGAAAAGCTGAAAATCGAGACGCTGCCTTTGATATGAATCAGACAGCATTGTTGACGTTATTGAATTCTGATCGGCGAGAAAAAGTACCTGCAACGCCTTGTCAGAAATGGCAATATCATTGGAGCTAGAGCCACCTACGCATCGCTTGTTGGCGATTATGCATTCGCTGCCTTGGCGCCATGCGGGCACCCCATCTAATGGGTCAATCGCTGGGTACCAATCCATAGTTCGGGCGGCTTTTTGTCCGTTGTTAGTCCAATAGCCGACAAACGCCGGCACAGTTGGGTTGTCCGTGAAGTGCCATGTATGGACGACGCCCGCAGTGCAAGGGAAAAATCGAGCATTTCAGCGAAGCGTTCGGGTGCAGCCATGTATTCGGCCTTTGAATGCAGCCGTTGTGGCTGCTGGCCCTGATGTAATCCGCTGATCGGGTCCCAAACAATCGCTCGCGTTCTATACTCGCGTGGCACATTCACGGGTTTTCCCGATCGACGGTCTCGACCGTTTCGCATCAATGTCGTCATCACCCCTGCAGTTCTTGAACGCACGAACCCAACCTCATCATCTCATTGCCGAGTTCCTTGTCATGCCGCCATTAGGTGAGGCGCTCGGTAGGTCCCTCCCTTGGCCAGCAACGCCCAGGCGACCCGCGCCATCTTGTTGGCAAGCGCGACCGCAACGACCTTGAACGGTCGCCGGGCGAGAAGCTGTATGAGCCAGGGATACTTCTCCGGCTGCTGGCGCGCACGCCGCAAGACGGAACAGGCTCCAACGACCAGGATGCGACGCAAGTAACGATCGCCCTGTTTCGAGATTGGCCCGAGCTTCTGCTTGCCGCCGGTCGAATCTTGCCGCGGCACGAGCCCGACCCAGGCCGCAAAATCACGCCCCGATCGAAAAACCTTCGGATCCGGGACGGTCGCTGCGATCGCGGTAGCCCCGATAAAGCCGATTCCGGGGATGGTCTCCAGTCGCTTGCTCTCTTCGTTCGAGCGATGCTGCCTAACGACACGTTTCTCGATCAATCCGATCGTCGTCTGCACAGCCTGAAGCTGCGCCGCCAGCACGATCAGGCTGGCGTGGGCATCAACCGGCAAGCGCGAATCTCCATTCTGGGCGACGATCGCTAATAACTCTTTGACCCCTTCGCGCCCTTGCGCAGCCGCTATGCCGAGCTCGGCCAAATGTGCCCGCAAGGCATTGATCAACTGGGTGCGTTGCCGCATCAGCAGATCGCGCACTCGATGCTGCATCAACCGGCCCTGCTGCTCGGGCGATTTGACCACTACAAACCGCATGGTTGGACGCCTGACCGCTTCGCAGATCGCCTCGGCGTCGGCGGCATCGTTCTTGTTGCGCTTGACGTAGGCCTTCACATCCTTTGCCGGCATCAGCCGAACTTGATGCCCGAGCTTCGTCAGTTCACGCGCCCAATGGTGTGCCGTAGCACAGGCTTCCATGCCGATGAGGCACGGCGCCTGAGCTTCGAAGAACTTTATCACCTGGCCCCGGCGAAGTTGTCTTCTGACGACGACCTTCTCGGTCGCATCGATGCCGTGAACCTGGAACACGTTCTTGGCGATATCCAATCCGATCGTGGTAATCTGCATGTGGACGGCTCCTCTCATGTGATTCGTCTTCGACGAACCACTCTATGGCACCTCGATGCCGGGAGCGGGCGTCGTCCACCACATCAACAACCGACATTGTGCTCAAGCAACTTGGACGATACGCATAAGATCAGCCGTGTTTTTGGCCTTTAGCTTTTGTAAAATATTTGCGCGATGAAATTCAACTGTACGAGGGCTTATTCCAAGCACTCGACCGGCCTCCTTGCTTGAGGCCCCCACAGCTATCTGCATTAGAACTGCTTGTTCACGTTGTGTCAGCTCCGCCAGTTTAGCGGACCGGAATGACCTTGCATTGGCAGTTTCACTTGCAAGTCCAAACAAGTTTTTGCCTCGGTGTTCATGGGTTTCGATAACCTCCCAGGAACCATCGCGAAGCGCCGCTATAAACTGATGGTTGCGTGCCGCATGGAGGACTGCAGCGGAGCTGCTCTCTTCCAAGGGGAAAGAACACAGTACAATCGTTTTTTCGTCAGCAATTCGATCGTCGAGTTCTTTTTCGTATTCGTTAAACCGCTTTGAATCAACCATTCGAAGCGACGCGCCGCTTCCATTGACGCGTAAGCCAACATAGCCTTTTGAAATGGCTTCTCTTAGTTTCTTATGGAGACGCTCGATCACGGCAGCAATTTCAAAGCTGCCTTCTGGCATATACCACTGATAATCTGAGACCAGCTCAATATTGCCTTCCGGCAAATGCCGATCAAAGTCAGGCACTCCACGTTTCAATGCCTCCAATGCTTCTTGTTGAGCCATGGGTGGAGGCAATATCCATAAACAGAACTCTTTGTTTTCTAATCCGGCTCTAAAATACGGGACCACGATCTCCAAAAAATCCTGTTTCGTCTCATAAAACACGCCAAGGTGTGTCCCCCAGGGTACGTTACCCAGTATGTCAATTCCTGTCGGTGTGAGAGCGTGCTTCAAGGACGCCGCTCCAAAGACTATAAATTCACTTTCCAAAATACTACATCAAAAGAACCCGCTGGGACACGTTAGAGTTCCTCCTCTCGATTTCACTAAGTGGGCTTGCTTGAATAAGGCATTGCTATTTCTTCCATTTTTCCCGTCCCAGGATTGTCTCGATTTCGACGGCTCTCGCCATCAACTGATTACCTGCAGCCTCCAAACCTTCCGCAATTTCCGTTTTAAGTCCTGGAATTTTTGCACAGCGAAAACATTGTTCCGCTTCCCCGACAAGGCGCTCGGCGTCGGCACTATTTGCGTTGCGACGATACTTAGGAGGATTGACCGTAACGTGCCGCAGCAACGTGGCGCTGAGCGAAACGACCAAGTCTCGCAAGTCTTGATTTTCAGACTGCAGTGACCGCAATACCTCAAGTTCTGAATTGTGAGACATCTGGCCTTGATTAGTGCAAAGCCGCCCCGGCGGTGATTTTGGTTTTCATTACCTTTTCGACAACTCGTAATTTTACGGGGAAGATCCACTTGCCCGACGCCTCCTCGTAATCCTACGAGTATTTTTTCACCCGTACATTAACTATGCTTGGTCGCGTGGACGACGAGTTGCAGTGTGGAGTTGATCCTAATTCCAATATAGGGAGAGACGACCTTGCAATACCAATGACCGCGTTTCGATATGATCGACAATTCAAGCGAAATCCCTTTTGACCCGAAAGTGTTTCTCGCCACAGTCGATAGTGGTCGGACGATATCCAACTACCGAATTAATGACCTTATCTTTTCACAAGGTGACCCTTCGGATGCGGTGTTCTACATCAGAAAAGGCAAGGTCAAACTCAATGTGATTTCCGACCAAGGGAAGGAAGCCATCATTGCAGTTTTGGGTCCAGACGAGTTCTGCGGGGAGGAATGTTTGGTTGGGCAGCCAAGGCGCATGGCAACGGCCGTGGCAATGACGGAATGTACGCTGATGCGATTGCAGAAGGCGACGATGATTGGCGCCCTTCATAACGAGCCAGCCTTTTCCTCGTTTTTTGTTTCGTATCTTTTGACGCGCACTATCCGGGTTGAAGCAGACTTGGTCGATCAACTGTTTAATTCGAGCGAAAAGCGATTGGCCCGTGCTCTTCTATTGATGGCGAATTTTGGCAAGGAAGGTGAACCAGAGAAGATAATCGCGAAGGTAAGCCAAGAAACGCTTGCGGAGATCGTTGGAACGACGCGCTCTCGGGTAAACTTTTTTATGAACAAATTTAGAAAGTTGGGCCTGATTGACTACAACGGATATATCAAAGTGCACCGCTCTTTACTTAATGTCGTTTTGCTTGAAGAGCCGCACATCAACGAGCGAACCACGAGACGACTGGGTTAAGTGTGCAATGTCGGCTTCGGGTCTTGGCTGTGTGAAAACGGTTCTGCTTGTCGTTCTGGCGCAAGATTGATTCAAACGGAATGTCGTTGGCGCATGAAAGATTCGCCACGACGGCAAGTTCAATTCTTTTGTTGCGCGCTGACAGCGGTTGACAGCGTTTTTACACAGCCTAGGTCATTTTCGACCGACGCATCTAGGCCCCAAGTCTGCCCGATGTCCGTTGTTGCCCCAATAGCCGACATGCCATCGCATGGCAGCGAAACGTCGCTTAGTGCCACACGCCGACATCGTCGGCCTCGATCACCTCGGGGAACTAAGATTCGGTGGGGGTGTTATCCAGTCACCTGCATGATCCCCAAATGACCCGAGGAACTTGGTGATGTCCATACATTCGAGACCCGCAAGCGAGATGTTTCGCGGGGCCGTTTTGGCCGTGACGATGCTCTTGTTTATAGGCGGTCACGGCAATACGCAGCCCGCGGCCACCCAAGGGTCGGCTCCGAGCGCCGGACCATTCGACCAATTGGCGGGGAGTTGGTCTGGCTCGGGCACCATCGATTTTGCCAATGGTAGGCATGAACCGATCAAATGCCGGGCTTCTTATGATGTGTTAGAGGAGCAAAGCAAACTTCAACTCAATATCCGCTGCGCCAGCGATAGCTATAATTTCGATCTGCGCGGAAGCGCGATGTACTCCGCCGGCGCGATCACAGGAACTTGGAGCGAGTCCTCCCGCAATGCAGCCGGGACCCTGTCCGGTAAGGTCGATGGCGTCGGCATTCAGGTTGTGGCCAAGGGGCCTACGTTCACCGCCAATTTGGATTTGATGACGCGTGGCGACAATCAGTCGGTTACGATTAAGTCGCAAGACGCGAATGCCGACGTGCAGGGTGCGACAATTACTCTGCAGCGTGGGTAGTACGTCCTGTGCTGAACCGCGCCCCCCCGGTGTCGTCCAACCATTAGTTTGCGCGTCGCTGTCCGCTTTACATCCGAATGCGGAATTTTTTGGCGCGACTTAGAAATGTCCGCTAAGTGCCACAAGACATCCATCCTTTTCCCGCCGAAAGCTCTAAAGGCCGCCAGCATGCCTCCCGGAATGGTGCAAGAATCAGATCACGACCAGCTTACGCCACTCATACCGCGCATGTGAGAGGCCTTAGGCCGCTCGGCGTTTGCCGTGACATCGCATGCGGGATGCGTTTTGGGTCAAACGCTGCATATCTATTGAGCTTTCGGCCCGCCCTTTGTCCGTTGTCCAATCGCGTCCTAAATGGTGCGGTGCCGCGAACGCAGTCATGTGCCACAAACGGACTCCTCGAAGCGAAAGGGCCGCGCTTCAAAGAAGCACAGCCCATTGCGTACTGGCCTAAACGCTCAGGGCCAACTGCCGCGCATCGAGGCGGGGTGGCCTGGCAGCTTGAGCGAGCCCACCAGCACTAGCTTGTCGCCCTTGCGGCGCAGAATAGTGATGTCATTGTCAAAGAAATTGCCAGCGTAAAGGTAGCGGCCATCCGGACTGAACGTCACACCCTCCGTTAACGCGCCGAGCTCGGTTTCTGACACCTTGCGCACCTTCTTGCCCTCAATTTTCAGGAGTGAGACATAAGAGTGATCGTGGTGAAAGAAGGCAGTCTTGGGAACATTGCCCACGCCGTTGAGGATAATCGAGGCCGCGTAGCCACCGGCCGGGCTTATCGCTAGACCCTCCGGCCCGTCCCCGATCACAACCTGATCCACAACACGCGGCGGATTCAACGTCATGTCGATCACCGCCAATGTATCAACTTGGCCGTCCGATGCACCGCCGCCGCCATTATTGTTGACGAGGCCGAGCTTGCCATCGGGCGTGATCTGCGCGTTGTAGGGGAAAACCCCCGTAGTCATGTCGTAGCCCTTGTAGGTAACTGTCGTGCCATCGATATCAAGCAGCGCGACCTTATTCGCGAGCGCTTTGACCACTAGCGCCCTTTTTCCGTCTGGCGTGATTGCCACCGCAGAAAGCTGTTGGCTTGGAGCGTCCTTGGCTGCCAAAGCAACCGTACCGACGACCTTCACCTCCTTGCCGGATATCGTCAGGACACTGACTGTGTTGTCGGCGCGATTGGCGATGAGCGCTAATGTTCCGGCGCGGTTGATCGCCATGCCTGAAGCCTGCTTCCCGGCATGCAACGTGTCGATGAGTTTGGGCGGTTTCGCAGTCAGGTCGACAATGAAGACCTTGTCATCGGGCACGATTTTCCATTTATCGCCGTCCTGCACCGAGTCGAGCGAATTGACGAGGATCGCCAGAGTTTGATCAGGCGTGACGGCGAGGTTAGTCGGCGGGCCGACGAGCGTATTGATCAGCGGCAGGTTCGCAAGGATGCGCGGCTTGGCGCGCTTGCCAATGTCGATGATCGATAACGTGTCCTTGCCCGGCGGGCCGACGATCATTTGCCCCGCGTCGGTGTAGGTCGCCTTCTCGTCGTTGCCGGAGATGATTATCTGAGCCTGCGCGCCAGTGGCCAGACCAATTGCCCCGGCCAACGCAGCCGCACCCAATATTTTCCTCATTGCTTCCTCCCAAAAAGAGTTTTGCTGTGGGTTCGGTCCACAGATTTTACGAAGAGTTCTAATCTACACGAAACAAACTCCCCCGTCATTGGGCGTGATTAGGGCGCGCACTCATAAAATCAGTTTTGTAAGCGCGGCTCAATGAATGTCCGCTTCGCTCCGAAAGCGACCGATTTGCTGTGTCGCCGCGAAATGACGTGATATGCCAGTAGGCGACATTAGAAGCGACGTTTCACCAGCGTCATATAGTGTTCCGGCGTTTGACGCCGCTCGCTGAGCGTCAAGAGACCTGCGGTTTCGCACCATGTTCGGACTTGGTGGGAAGTTAGCCGGTGTTCTCTCGGCGGCCCGTGCTCACACGGGCCATCGGGGTGAAATTCCGCAACCACGGCTAGTCCCTCTGGGCTAAGCAAGTGAGCAACATTGCGCAGGATTCCGGCCGGATTATCTGCATGATGCAAGACCATCGAGATCAGCGCTAAATCCACGCGCCGGTCCGCTAGTTCCAGTTTCGCCGCATCCGCGACGAGTCTCTCGATATTCGAGACGTCACGTTCCCTCTGCAAACGCGCCAGATGGACCAGCGCTTCGGCGGAACGATCCACCGCATAGACGATGCCCATGGGGCCGACCCGATCGGCAAGCACGAGGCTTACGTAACCGGGCCCCGATCCTATCTCTAACACGCGGTCGCCCTTCTTGAGGCGCAGCGCGTCCATCCAATCGCCGACAAGAGCAGCCCGCTGGACCTGGCGTGCAAAAACCTCATCCCAGGTAAGATGGGCTAAGTCCTTTCGGAACGGCTTCTGCATCGCATCCCCGTCAAAGCTCAATTAACCTCGCGAAAGAAACCATTTTGCGGACGGCGCTTCCAAAATTTAATCACTCTTAGCGGCCGGGGGTGGCAATGACTTGGTAACCGCGGAGCACATCGTATTTAGCGATCTGCTCCGGCGTCAGGACTGCCCTCGTCGCGATATGGGCTGAAAGATGCACGGCGCGCAGGCGTCCCTGCACCTCGCCGGTCCCTGCCGTCTCGGCGGAAATTTGATCGGCCATAATCGTGTACGCAGCGAAGCCACTTTCAAGCGTGCGCTCTCGGTCGATCCACTCTTTGCCGAGTGCTTTTGCATCGCGGCTCATCTGGTCGAAGATGGCCTGAACTTTCTCAGTTTGATCTGGGGTGAGGCCGAGTTGCTCTTTGAACTGCAAGACGTGCAGCGGACCTGGGTAATGATTGAGTTCCGCAGGACGGGCAAAGCCTACTCCTCTCCCTGCCAAGATATCCACGATCTCCTGGTCCGACAGCGATTTGATCGTGCGCTTCTCCTGCCCGACATAGGGCGAGATTTGCCCCGTCCCCAGAGCAGTGATTTTTGCGGCCGCTGCATTCGGCGCCGCCGGCCGCGACGATTGTGCGCGGCAGGAATTTGCTAGCGCAAAGGCCGACAAAGCGAGGAGGGTAGAGGTGACCACAAGCCCGCCTAGGCGTAACAGCGTCATGGCAAATCTCCTAGATTGATCACAGGCCCAGCACCTTACGTCGTTCTTCGTATTCCTCGCGGTTGATCTCACCTCGTGCGTATCGGAGCCTCAACACTTCGAGTGCGTCCTGCGGCTTGTGCTTTGAGCCGCGCCACTTGTGGACGGCAAACATCACACCCATGACCGCCACCATGATGGTACCGGCCACGAGATGCGGGGAAATTCCCTCAACAATTGAATTCCACATGAGTCATTCCACCCATCGAAACGCAATCTTGCATACACCATCTGCCCTGCGTCACGTATGACCCGGATCATAAGCAGTTTTGACAAGTCGAATTTTCCCCTTGAGCCGTTGTATTTCCCCATCCCTCTGCATTTTCGCCAGCGTGCGATAGAGCGCCTCGTGTGTAAGTCCGAGATTAGCGGCAATATCCTTGAGCGTGCCTGTCAGCGTGACATTTAGTCCGTCCGGACCCAGATTGGCAGCCAGATAGTGACGCACGCGGTCGCGCGCGGAGTGGATATTGTGTTGCTCAAGGCTAGTTCGCAGATTCATGATTTGTCGAGCGAGCATTGCCATGAACGCCTCAGCCACTTTCTGATTGCGCTGGAACTCCGCCAGAATGGCAGCCTTAGGATAGAGCAGAACAACAGTACTCGTGGCCGCAATGGCATCGCAGTGATAAGTTGGCGAGAACAAGGAAGCTTCAGCAATCGTCTCGCCAGCGGAGGCGGAATAGAGAACGGCCTCCCGCCCTGAAAGATCAACCCGCGCCAGCCGCACTTTTCCACTTAGGACTTCGTAAAGGCCAACTGTTGGGCTACCCTGCCGGAACAGGGACTGGCCGGGCTTGAGGGTACGCTCGATGCCCGCAGTGCGAACCGCTTCGGAAAGCCAGTCTCGTTCGCTCACAGCCAATTCCTTGCAGCAGATTAGCCGTCGGCACGAGCAATTATGGAACTTTTTGCAAGCGATGTCTGGGTCAATCGCGACCGGGCCATCGCGGGCCAAAATCAACGGATGCCCGTTGTTTTCCAATCGCGTCCTAAATTTTGCGACGCAGCGAACGCAGTCATGTGCCACAAGCGAACATTGCGACTCCGTCGTCGCGCAGTAAACGGTGGTACGCTTCCAGTAAATGCTGTTACGCCTCGACCAGGCGCCCAGATGCTTTGTCGGGCATGGCCGGATAGCGATAGCCCCCGAGTGTCATAATCAGCACGCAGGCGGTCGCCAGAAGAACCTCAAAGATCGCGAAACCGGGCGTATAGGTATGCACCAACTGGAAACACCAGCCGAGGACGCTCGCACCGACGGCATTGCCGAGCAGCACCGGTGCAAACATGAACCCGTGCAGCGCGCCGAAGAAGCGAATGCCGAAATATCGGCTGATAATGAATGACATTAGGTCTATCTCGGCACCAATCCCAAGCCCGAGCAGAACAGTTCCTACAACCGGGTTGGCTATCCCGGTCGCGAGAATTGCGATCCCCACCATCGGCGTGAGCAGAAACAAGACTCCGATATAAGGCGCGAAGATCTTGTCGATGCAATAGCCGGCGATAATTCGACCGCCGATTAATGCGAGACCTGCCGCCGAAAGTGCACCAATCGCAACGCTGGCAGGAATGCCGCGGTCTGTGAGCAGTGGTACGATGTGAATGAGCGAACCGTTGATCGCGGTCGCGGCGAAAAAGAAGGTGAGCGTCATCGCCCAATAGCGCCAAGTGCGTATCGCCTCGCCGAAGCCGATGCCCGGGAGCGCGGCAATCTCACGAGCGGAATTCGGCGTCCGCGCGGCTTCGGGTATTGCGGGCTCGCGAACGAAGAGCGCGACCGGCACGAATGCCAAGCCGAAGATGGCGATGCCAAGTCCGACATATCCCATCCGCCAGCCGAAATGCCCGATCAGTGCATTCGATAGTTGCGGGATCAATGCGGTTCCCAGCCCGACCGCGGCCAATGCAAAGCCGAGCGCGAGACCACGCCGCCGGTCGAACCACGCTGTGATCACCTTGCAATAGGCAGTTGGCGTCTGCCCGACCGCCGTTACGCCTGAAATTGCGAAAAGTAAGAAAAGGACGGCGGTTGATGCGGTAAGAAACGACATAGCCGCCGTCGCGAGGGCAAATAATGCAATTGACCACAGCAGCATGGGGCGAACGCCGAACAGGTCCACGAGCCGGCCGAAAAACGGCACCGTCAGCGCTGTTACGACAGATGACAGGCCAATCGCAGTTGATATGTCGCCTCGACCGAATCCAAGTTCCTGAGCCACCGGCTTCAAAAACACCCCAGCCGCAAAGACGTTGATTGAGCCCTGTCCCACAATAAGTCCCAACATTGCAGCGAATACGACCCACCATCGGTTCCAAGCGTGATGTGTTGCAGGCATAGGCTCCCCTCTCGCTGGCTTTTACAGTCCGCAGCAGCAGCATCAATTTTCGGCTTCCAGCACCGAAATACCAATCAGCGCCCGCTTTTACTGGGCTTTGATCTAGATCAACGATTTCTGAAGATATGCGCTGCAATGCGGCGCGTTTGTCGGCGTGCTCATGCGCTCGCCAAAGCACTGCAAGAGCAGCGCGCCCCCCCTTGTGGAAGAGCAGCTTCGGGTCTTGGTCGTGTAAAAACGCCTTGGCGGAAGCATTGACGCCTTGAGACATCGGCGATGTGGCCGTGCGTGGTCATTTTTTGGATTTGACGGCTTTTCCGACTGTAGACGCGGCTGATGCGGATTGCGGCGATCCTCTGATGGCAGACGGCTTCGTGTCTGTGGCGATTATGCCCTCATGGCCGCCATGAGCGGTTGGATGCCGATGATGTTTATGACGCGCGTGAGATTATAGGCCAGCACGTGCAGCGCCATTTCGGTGGCCACGCGCGGCAGCGTCTTCATCAGGAAGTGGGTTGTGCCCATCCGCGCCTTGATCGTGCCGAAGGGATGCTCGACCGTCTCGCGCCGCAGGCGCATCTTCTCCGGATGCTCGTCGAGCCGGCGTTGCACCGCCTCAAGAACACGCTCATGCTCCCATCGGGTGATCCCGCGTTCCTTGCCGGTGGTGCAGGCATTTTTGATGGCGCAATCCTGGCAAGCGTTAGTCCAGTAGCGACGCAGAACCAGCCCTTTTTCCTCGACCGTGTAGTGGTAGGCGAGCTTCTCGCCGGCAGGACACATGTAAACGTCCTCCTCAGCCAGATAGCGAAAGTCCTGCTTGCCGAAGCGCCCTTCTGCCTTTGAGTTCGAGGTCATCGGCTTGGGCAGCGTAATTGTGATACCCGCTTCCTCGCACGCCAGAATCTCCGCACTGCTGAAGTAGCCGCGGTCGGCGACGGCATCGAGGTTCTCCACTTCCAGCGTCGCCTTCGCCTCTTTGGCCACAGGTGAGAGCTGCGACCGGTCGGTCCCGACGTTGGTCACCTTATGCGTGATAATCAGATGATGTGTGGTGTCGACGGCAACCTGGACGTTGTAGCCCACGACGCCAGAGCCGCGGCCACTGGTCGCCATCGAGCGGGCATCGGGATCGGTCAGCGAGATCTGCTGGTCCGGCGTGGCAAGCATAGTTACCTTGAGAATCTCAAGCCGCTGCATCTGCTCCTTCAGTTTCTCGATCTTCTCTTTCAGACGGCTGGTCTTGGTTTTGAGCGCCTCGGATGGTTCCTGCCGGTCGGCGCTGTCGAGCTGCTGCAGATAACGCGCGACGCTCTCCTCAATCTGCGCCATGCGCCGCTCCATCTTGGCCCGCGTGAAGTTCTTGTCGCGGTTGTTCACCGCCTTGAACTTACTGCCGTCGATCGCGACGCTGGCTTGCGTGAGTAGGCCCAAAGTGCGGCAGAGCGCAACAAACCGGGCGCAGACCTGCCGGATCGCGCGGCCGTTGTCCTTGCGGAAGTCGGCAATCGTCTTGTGGTCGGGAGCGAGCCGTCCCGTCAGCCACATCACCTCAACGTTGCGCCCCGCCTCACGCTCCAGCCGGCGGCTCGACTGCACCCGGTTGAGATAGCCGTAGATGTAGAGCTTCAGCAGCACCGACGGATGATAGGAAGGTCGACCGGTTACCTCGGGTTCGACCCCGCAAAATCCAACCTCATCAAGAGCGAGTTCATCGACAAAGACGTCTATGACGCGAACCGGATTGTCCTCTCCGATCCAGTCTTCCAGACATTCAGGAAACAGCGTGCTCTGACCACGATCCGCCCCTTCAACGAAGCGCCTCATCGGATCCTCCCGCAAATCGCGTGAGAATCTTATCGCGAGAATCAATTTCCGCGATGTGTTTTTACACAGCCAGGGTCAATCGCGACCAAGCCATCTCGCGTCAGTCCCGAACAGTATCCGCTGTCCGCCGAAAGCGACCAAAGTGGTGTAGTGCCACGAATGCCGCTAAGTGCCATGTGTGGACGGCTCCGAGTTGGCAAGAGCTTTTTCACGTTTGCAGCATTGGTCGGTGCAGCCATGTGTTCGGCCTTTAAACGCGGCACACGAGGCCGCTGGCCATAATGCCCTCCGCGGATCAGGTCCCGGTCAAAAGCACGCATTCAAGAATGCGATGGCACATGTGGGTTGTCCTGATCGGCGGAACGACCGGCTCTGCATTACGTGCTGTTCGCCCTCCCAACCTTCACATCACGCCGGATGTCCGACGCGATCTCGTTTACGCCGCCAGAGCGATGGGTTGCTTGTAACGTTCGCCCTTGGCCATCATGGCCCAGGCCATCCGCGCAAGCTTGTTGGCCAACGCGATGGCTGCGACCTTGGTTGGCTTTCGAGCCAGCAATGCCGTGAGCCACGGCCGATGTTTGGTGCCGTGGATCTTGGCATAGCGGATCACGGACAGCGCACCGGCCACAAACAGGCCGCGCAGATAGCGGTCCCCTTGCTTGCTGATACTGCCGAGTCTGTCCTTGCCCCCGCTTGAGGACTGCCTCGGCACCAGCCCGATCCAGGCTGAGAAGTTACGCCCAGATCGAAAAGCCTTCGGATCGGCAACGCTGGCAACCAAGGCCGTGGCCAGCATCGGGCCGACCCCGGGAATGTAGCGAAGGCGCTTGCTCGCCTCATTAGATCGGTGCCAGGCCATGATCATCCGATCGAACGCAACAATCTGCTCCTTGAGCCTGCATAGGTGAGCCCCGAGAGCGGCAAGACATTCGCGTGCAATATCGGGAACTCGCTTGTCGGCCGGATCGGCAACAACGTTAAGCAGCGCCTCGACACCTTTGCGTCCGACCGGCGCGACGATCCCGAGTTCGGCAAGCTGAGCTCGGATTGAATTAATCACTGCCGTCTGCTGGCGGATGAACAAATGACGTGTGCGATGAAGCATCAGGCAGCTCTGCTGCTCAGGCGTCTTGGTTGGCACAAACCGCATATTGGCCCGGGTGACTGCCTCACAGATTGCTTCCGCGTCAGTGGCATCGTTCTTCTGCCGCTTGACGTAGGGCTTCACGTAGGCCGGCGGCATCAGCCGCACGGTGTGCCCGAGCGCCTTGAGTTCGCGCGACCAATGGTGCGACGAGGCACACGCCTCGATACCGACCAGGCATGGCGGCAGCTTCTCAAAGAACGCCAAAACATAACGCCGCTTCAACTGACGGCGGATAATCACTTGGCCAGCGGCATCAACGCCGTGCACCTGGAATACCGACTTGGCAATGTCGAGACCGATTGTCGTGATCGTCTGCAAGTTTGGCTCCGCCAAATAGCGGGGGCCTTAACAGCACCCACATTCATGGCACTCACGTGCTGGCGGAGGAGCCGTCCACAGCATCAAAAGCGAACATCGTGCATTTTGTCCGGAATAATCAACGAGGCCGCCAACTGGGGCGGCCTCAATCGAATAATGAAATTTTAGATCAGTCTAGACCAGATCGCCAGTGACTATGACGGGCAAGTTCTTATCGGCCTTCATCTGTAGTTCCATAACGTTAACGGTGTCGACGGAAAGCGCTGCGCTTTGCGTGGCTGTTCCATATTGCGTCGCAAGCCCAATGATAGCTGCTGTAAAAAGTGCGGCCGAAAAAATTATACGCATTGGCTTCCTCCAGGGAGATAATTTTTATGCGTTAGACCAAGCGAAAGACCCTAAGCCTGCGTTCTGAAAGACGATTCAATAAATCGTAATGAAACACCGCTTTCAGAACAGATTGCTGGCCTCAACATTCACTGCGGCCACAGAAAGTGTTCCGCCATTCATGGTTGCTCCATACTGCATGGCAAGACCAGAGATGGCCGCCGCAAACAACAAAGCCAAGTAACGTACAGGCATTGGTTTCTCCCAAGTTGGTCTTCATGCGCGACACTACGCCAGAGCTATTAAGTCAACGTTCTGAAGGATGATTGCTAGATTATTAATTCCGCGAGCGATTGATCGTAGACTCCGAAGAGACCGCTCTCAGATTTGAAAGGAATTAGAAACGGGTCGCCGCCGCCGGTACCGGCGTCTACTTCAATTGCGCCGAGTTGGGCGCGAATTTGGCGTTAGCAACATTGTTGACGCGGGTGAGGTCGGCTGTAGATCATTTTCGACCGTTTCAGGTGGCTTATCGGCGCACGACACGTATCTGCCGTCTCGGGACTTCACTGTGTACAAGCCTAGCCGGCGAGACGGCGCGCTGTCGGGCGGATAAATATTCTTTACCTCCAGTCAGGTAAAGCTAACCCCTGCAAGGCTGGCGTCTGGGACCAGATTATGGATGCCCTGACCACCGTTCATGACGTGGCCGTCCAGATGATGCGCAAGGTTGTGACTGCTCTGATCTCGGCCATGAATACTTGCTTTTGAACCTCCGCAGCCGTGCTTGCGACCTACTCCCTGTGACGAGAGTTCTCACGGGGAAGTCTTCATGCCGCCTATTGAACCGCAGCTTGTGCCGGCGTTTTTCCGTCGCATATGGCCAACGGCGCTTATCGGTTGCGGATTGATTTTCACTGTGCTCTGGAGCGCATTCCTAGGATATCAACTCTTCGGCCTTATCTTGCTGGCTTTCTAAGCCGAACGTTTTACGCTGATTGCATTATGGTTTGGCGCGCGCTCAGAGCGAGTCCACGCTCTCACCGTTCTCGAGGCAGCCTTCGACGCCGAGACGTTCTGACAACTCCCAGTCGATCCGATAAAGCTCTTCCAGCACGTTGCTGACCGACTGCTTGTGGGTTTCAAGAGTATGAATGAGGGACAGACATTGCAGGCGGCCGGCGTCGGCCACCTTGTCCGATGCCTGCTCGTCCATCGCGCTGAGCACCGCCGCGAACTCGCGGACGGCAAGACCGGCTTTGCGCGCCTTCACCAGCAATGCAATCCGCTCGCAATCGAACCAGCTAAAGAGTCGCACGTTGCCGGCGCGATGGCGGCGAATCAGGCCACGCAATTCGAACAGCCGTAACGCGAGTGGGGAAATCTTAAACATCCCCGCGACGACGCCGAGTGTGAGGATGGGGCGTTCCGGCATTACCCCACATTCGGCGGAGTCGGTGTAGGTCGCCGCAGCAACCTCGCAGCCGGCAGCATTCCCATTGCCATTGGACATGAAATTCTGCCTTTGCTGAAATTTGGATGGGCCCACGGGGCCCTTGCGGTAGCTTTGGCAGACTTGTTGTGGGGTCCAGAAGAAATTTACAGTAATACGGACGCTAACTACGCTGAAATACCTGCATTTATAGGGTCTTAAACGGATTGGATCGGCTTAAGGGCCCGTCAAGCCGGCCCGCGCCAGATCGCGGACCAGCTGGTCGGCCAGTTCGGCGACGGGAAGGGATTTCTCAAGTTCGCCGCGCACCTTCGTTCCCCAAGTCGGACTGACGGAACGGGCAATTGTTTTTTCGTGAAACAGGGGTAGGTCGGCTCCGCCACTGAATGCAGACAGTCCTCGGCGACCCTGCGACGGCTGTTAAATGCCAGCTATTGACGATGACGCTCTTGCGGTGAATGCCCATAATCAGCATCAGCACGGTCAGGCAATATTCGGTGAATTATTGCGCGCGACCGAATCCGACTATAGTCGTTGCAATCCGTCGCTCATGTGATACTACAACCATAAGTAGTCCAGCACCACCTAGATGCGCGGTGGCCAGACTAGATGTCTAAGCATGATCCAATCGCCAACATGCCCGCACCGGACGAGGTGCGTGCAGCGCTTGAGCGTATCGTGGTCAGCGATGTCTTCCGTTCGTCGCCACAACTCGCTTCTTTTTTGAGTTTTGTCGTCGAAGCCGTACTGCACGGCAAAAGCGACCGCATCAAGGGCTACACAATTGGCATAGAAGTCCTTCGGCGCGACATTAAGTTTGACCCACAGATCGATCCAATTGTGCGTGTGGAGGCTACGCGCCTGCGCCGGGCGATGGAACGCTATTATGCTGGGCCCGGATTGAACGATCCTGTGATCATTGATCTGCCGCGTGGTTCCTATGTGCCGACCTTCAGCTACCGCACGGTGATACTGATCGATCCTGACCAGTCGCCTGTTAGCGAAAAGCATTTTCCCCGGTGGCTTCTCATATCCGGAACGCTTGCTCTCGTGGCCTGCCTCGCCGCAGCCACGGTCTTGTTCGCAACCAGACGTGAACAGGTGGAGTTTCCCGGATTCAAGCAAGCCTCCAAAGATCTACGTGCGTTACCACCGGGCAACGGCATGCCGATTTTGATCATCCAAAACTTTGAGGCAACAGGGGTGACTGATTCGCGCTCTTTCTCGGCACCTGCATTGTTTGGGAAGATAATTGATGCATTTTCGCGGTTTGACGGAATAAATGTCGTTGCCGCGACGGATCGGCCGCGCGGCAAGATTGATTATCGACTTGGCGGCTCGATTGAATATCTCGATGATGGCACCGCAAATGTCCGTTTCAATCTCACCGACGCGGCGGACGGCGCTGTTGTCTGGTCAAAGAGCTTTGAGCATATGGCGGTCTCAGGAGATTGGGCGGGAGTTGAGAATTCGATCAGCTCCAGCATCGCGATCACCTTGTTGCAGCCTTTCGGTGTGATCAAGTCGCGTGATCGCGCAAAATTCTTGGCCGGGGGCGCCGGCGATCCGCGCTACCGGTGCCTGCTCCTAGCTGCCGATTCATTCAGGTCGTTCGATCCAGACGAGAGCGCACGCGCTCGTTCTTGCCTGGAATCGTTGACCGACATCGATCACGGTTTCGGCGACGGGTTCTCCTACCTGGCCGCGCTCAACAATCGGGAATTTGTCTACGGATTTGGCAAGGGCGCCGACGATCCACGTACGCTCGACCGCGCGCTGCAATTGGCGCGGCGCGGCATCGAACTCAACCCAAACAGTGCGCGCTCCTGGCAGGTTCTCAGCACCGTACTGTTTAGCCGGCACGATACCGTGGCGGCGTTCGCTGCCGTGGAGAAGGCCTTGGCGCTCAACCCGAATGACCTGATTATCCTCGGAGAATATGGCGGTCGGCTGATCACCACCGGCGAGATCGAGCGCGGAATGAATGTGCTGCAGAGCGCGATCAGCGCCGGCGACGGACGCCCGTCCTGGCATCATTTCTACTTTTTTCTTGGCTATTACATGCTCGGCGAACTTCGCGAGGCAACCCACGAAGCCGATGAAATGACCACGGACACATATACTCACGGCCTTTTTGCGCGCGCGCTGATGGCGGCGGTCAATGGAGACAAGGCCAAGGCGCAATCTGACTGGAACAAGCTCGTCGCCTTGCGTAGTGCCTGGCGCGACAACCCGCGCGGCGAACTCGAAAAATATATTTTTGCGCCGACGATTATCGATCGACTGATGCAAGGTCTTGCCGCCAGCGGACTATCCAATGGAATAAAGTGATTTCTTTCGCCAAATCTATTCAACAACTCAACGATCAACATACACAGTTATTTTCGAGGGACATAACTCCAGTTGTGACTCAGCGACAACGACGTCCGTTGTTGGCGAACGCCGCCGTCGTGCCACGATGGCTGCGCGACAATCGGAAACCACCAACTTCTAGAATTCCTTCCAGTCCGGCTCGCCGTTGACGGCGGTGGCGATCGCGGCCTGCATGCGGCGGACCGGTCCTCCGCTACCGTTGGCTCCAGCGGCGCCCCGTTTCGGTGTGGCGGCTGGCTGTTTTCTCGCCGCCGCAGGACCCCGCAGCGGAACCGGCGCAGCTGGGCGCATGTCGCGCGTTTCCACTGGATGAGTCGATTGCTCGAACTCTAGCGCCATCATCGATCTGGAAAAATGCGACGCGCTGGTCCATCGCATGGGCCTGGTGCTCCAGCGTCTTTGCGGTGGCGGCATTCTCCTCGACCAGCGCCGAGTTTTGCTGCGTCACCTCGTCCATCTGGGTCAACGCTTTGCCGACCTGCTCGATGCCGGCCGATTGCTCGGAGGTGGCATTGGCGATGTCCGAGACGATTTCGGCTACCTTCTTGATCGAATCCACGATCTCGCTGAGTGAAGCTCCGGCTTTATTGACCAGATCGACACCTTCCTTGACCTGACCGTTCGAGTTGGTGATCAGGTCCTTGATGTCCTTGGCTGCCTGCGAGGCGCGCTGCGCCAGGCTGCGCACTTCAGACGCCACCACCGCGAAGCCACGGCCGGCTTCGCCGGCACGGGCCGCTTCAACGGCTGCATTGAGCGCCAGCAGATTGGTCTGGCGGGCGATCTCATCGATGACGCCGATGATGTCGGAGATCTTGCGCGAGGAATCCTCGATCTTGGCCATCGCCTCGACCGCCTTGGCGACCACTTGGCCGCCGCGCTCAGCCACCTCGCGGGTGGAGGCTGCCGATTGATTGGCCACCTGCGCATTCTCGGCGTTCTTCTTCACGGTCGCCGAGATTTCTTCCATCGAAGCGGAAGTCTCTTCCAAGCTCGCGGCCTGCTCCTCGGTACGCTGCGAAAGATCGGTCGTGCTGGTCGAGATTTCGGCCGACGCATTGGTGACCTCGGCTGCCGAGGCCTTGATCTCCGAAATAGTCGCCCCAATGCGGTCCGCCGTTTTGTTGGCGTTGTCCTTTAGCAGCGCGAAGTTGCCCTGGTACTGGGCCGTGATGCGCTGGGTGAGATTGCCTTCGGCCAAGGCATTGAGCATGTTGATCAGATCGTCGAGCGCCTTGGCGACGTTCTCGCACAACGAATTGATCGCGGTGCCGATATTGAGCACCAGCCCGGTCTTGCCGTTGAGATCGACGCGCTGGCTGAAGTCGCCAGCGACCGCCGCCTGCACGATGCCGCCCACAGCCGCCTGGAATTCATCGGCCATTTTCTGCATAGCCGCTTCGCGCTCGGCAGCGGCTCGTTTGTCTTGTTCGATCTTTTCTTCCGCTTCGGCTCGCGCTTTCTCGGCGGCCCTGACCTTAAACTCCTCGACCGCTCCTGCGATGTCGCCGATCTCGTCCTTGCGGCCAAGGCCCGGCAGTACGACATCGAAATTGCCTGTCGCGAGCTCTCGCATGCCAACGGTTAGCCGGACCAACGGACCGGAGACGCCTCTTTGAATGACGACGAGAAAAACGATCACACCAACGGTCGTCACCGCGATGAGTAGCACGACGCTCGCCCGCATTGCCCAATTCGCGCTGTCCTTAGCTTCCGACGCTCGCGCCGATGCCCGCGCCACCAGGCGTTCCTTAGCTTTGGTCAACAGCTCTGTAGGGGCACGATCCACGCCAGCCACGGCCGCGTCGCCGGCAGCACTGTCGAATTGATGGTCCTTGAATGTTTGGAGTCCGTGTCGGTAGCCATCCCCCATGCTCTTATGGGCGGTCACAAACTGCACCACCAACTGCTTGGTTTCCGGATCAGAAATGTCGCGGCTCAATTGCTCGGCTAGGCTGCGAACCTCGCTTTCGCGTTGTTGGAAATTGGCCCAATACTCGTTCAAGGCCTCTGGTTTTTTTCCCCGAAGCAGCGTGTCCTTCCACTCCTGGACCTGCTTTTTAAAAGCGGATTCCGTTGCTTGGACATTGATAGCCCTGTTCTGGTCAAGCCTTACCTCTTCGAAAGCCTGCAGGCTCACATCAAACTGCCAGAGGCCTATGGCCGCCGCGGTAAGTAACAAGAATGCGGCTATTCCGAAGGTAAGCATGATCTTTCCGCGCAGTCGGAGCGGCCCGACCCTCAGAGTTTTCGACGCAAGAGCGGTCATGATGATGTTTCCTTGCAACGCTAGCTAGCGCGGGTTTCGCGAGAGGGATGAGATTCTGTGGCGGGCTTACGATACGCTTCCGCATCTCCGAGCGTCGGTGTGTCCAGGAGGTTCGGCAGATCAATCAGCGCAATCATGCTGCCCTCGTGGGTGACCAAGCCGGACAGGAAGTCCGAAGTTGTCGCTTGCGCGGTGCGCGGCACCGGTTGAATCTGATTGGCGTCGATCGACACAATGTCGAGCACGCGGTCGCCGATCAGGCCGACCTGGCGGCCGCCGATCTGCACGATGATCACGATGTGCAGCGGCGTGGTCTCGGTCAGCCCCTGGCCGAAGCGGCAGCGCAGATCGACGATCGGCACAATGGCGCCGCGCAGATTGAGCACGCCGCGCACGTATTCCGGCTGTTTCGGCAGGTGAGTGATGTCCGACCAGCCCTTGATCTCGCGCACCGCCATGATGTCGACGCCATACTGGTCGTCGCCGATGGCGAAGCTGATGAAGTCGGTGCGTCGCGCCGCAATATCCGCGGTGCCGCCTCCGCGCCAATCGTTCGGATTGAGCTGATCCGCGGCGGCATGCTGCATGGCAGGTGGTGAAATTATGTCCAACTCACTTGCTCCTGAAAATCTCTACAGAGGGTTGCTTGAATGCCTTTCAGGCTTCATCGAAGTCAGTTCAGCGAAGCAAGTGATCGTGCCGCGAGAAGCACTACGTGTTTGGTACCCTCATGCGAAGTCTAAAATGGCGCTGTGAGAAAAGTATTTAATTAGAGGTGGTTGTGGCGGAGTGCGATGGAATGATAATGTGGATTAAACTTGCTCGGAACGTCTGATAATTTATGGCGGAACGTTGCTTGGCGTCGTCACTGGCCGACCACCTTAGTCGCAATCTCAGGCGCCTCTGCACACGAAGAGCCTAAAAATCGATCGAAGATTGGGAGGCGACGCTGTTTGCCCGCGGTCAACACTGCGAGCGCCTCTTCTTCCCGTCCCAGACGTTCATTTGAGCGACCTCAGGCTTCTAACTGCAAACGCCAGATCGGCGTCCAATTTGCGCGCGACGCCGAGTTGCCGCGGTCGCCAACCATATCAATGACGGTTCGTGTCCAGATTACGCGGTAGCAGTGGCTCAGGCGGGTTTTGGGCAATGGATCTAGCCGCAACGAGGGCTATCTAAGTTGGCCCGCCTCAACCAGTAACTCATTCAAAACACAAATGATTTTCTGCTAGTTAGCTGTAAATTACTGCTGTACCGGCATTAAATCTGTCATTTCTCGCTTCAACGCGGGCGAGATGTACCTCGTCCCGATGGAAGCAACTTGCAATTGTTAGAGCCAATAGGGATTTGGTTTTGGAAAATATGACCAGAAAAAATATTGAAAGTCGGCAAAGCGGAAACAACCAGATAGTGGAACTTGGCATTATATCCGCCGAACAAATCGCTGTCGGAAGCCCGGCCTCTTCGAAACGTCGGCCGGATCGTCCACAGCCACCCACGCTATGGCCCGACTTCAATTCATCAAAGTCCGAGTGCTCATGCTCAATCTGCTCCGCCGATCAATTGAACCTATGCGCGGTGGCAAGCAAGGCATTCGCATCGGACGCGAAAAGGCTTCCTGCCCAGACAATCCCGGCCCGGCGTACAATTTGTCATCCTAAAGATTGGTCAGAGTTCGTGCTGGTCATCTGCGATGGTTGGGCAGCGTCCTCGATCATGTTGGCGGACGGTCGTCGCCAAATTCTTTCGTTCTTGCTGCCGGGTGATCTCGTCTCTACCGCGTCCATATTTGGGGCGACATCAGGCCGATTGGTTGAGGCCATCACGAAAGTGACCTATCGCAAGTTCAAACGCGATGTTTTTAAGGCCGCTCTAGTCAAGGATCCCGACTTTTTGGAAAAGGTCTCGAAGGTTTGGATCGAAGAACGGGAGCACACTGATCAATTGGCTACCGACCTTGGCCGCCGGACGGCCGATGTGCGAATTGCCCGGCAGGTATTGTATCTGGCGACCAAGCTCGCCAAACGAGGCATGATGCGTGGGCAAACACTGCATTTCCCGTTACGCCACCGACACATAGCAGACGCCGCGGGCCTTACGCAAAATCATGTCAGCAAGGTTATGAGTTGCTTTCAAAGAGCAGGCCTAATCAAAATCACTAACCGTTCGCTTACGATCACCAACGAAGCAGCACTACGTCACGCAGGCGATTGGCAATAGCAAGCTGGGCCCGGAAATTAGGATGTAATTTTGAGTTTCCCTATGAACCAAAATGAACAAATGCTCGATCGAGATTACTGTTTGCGGAAAGAGGCGGAATATCGTGCCAATGCACGCGTTGCGACTGATCCAAAAATAAAACTAGCCTATGAGGCTGCCGCCCGCGAATTCGCCTATCGAGCGATGCTGCTTAGTCGCTAATGAGGGTCAAGTTCACCGCTTCCGGAGCGGGGTTCGGGTCGACGACCGTCAGTCCCGAGGCGAAACGGAACTCGCGCACCAGTTCCTCGTCCGGCTTGGAGCCAATACCGAGCAGGATTTGGTACGCGTCCTTGCCGGACATCCGCTTTTGTACGAGCGCCGTTCGATCAGCGCGCCAAAAATATCCGAATTGTCATGATACGGACGAGGTCGGAAATCTTGCTTCCCTTCGGCGGGCGGCAGATTTTTCCTATCGGAAATATTGGCTCGTCGAGCCGGAACCACACTTAGAGATTAGTTAGAAAAATCATCAAGGTAATTTGGCCCGCTTCTTGCTCGACCGTGATTATCCAAACACTGCTTAGCGTGTTTCGCAATCCTTGTTGAAGGATATTAGGAGGGTGCTGGAATGAAAATTCATTTACGGCCACCGCTTCTACTGACGCCGCCAGCGCCTCCGCCAAAACCGCCGCCGACTGCCTTCCAGTTGGAAATGCAGGCTGAGGAACTGACCATGACCGCTCAGCAGCAAAGAGCCCGCCTGAAGAAGCTGCACGGGGCGCAGAAAAGCCGCCGGGACTTGGATGAGGACGCTGATTCGGAAACGCACAAGCGAGATCATCGCTCGAACCGGAACCTCGACTTCCTCGCTTAGGGTCGCGTTGGTGTGAAAGCCTTAGGACCTGTTAAGTCTCATATGGCAGTAGATCTGATGAGCGAACAAAAAGCCTTGATGGAGAAGATGGCAGAGCGATTTGAGGCTCTGCCCGAGGCTTGGGTCCAAAACGAATTGCTCGAACAGACCAGAGATTACCTAACACGCGGCCGACGCTTTGAAAGGTTGAGACTTGACCAACTAAATGTTGAATGGGCAAAAGCATTTCGGCAGTTCGTAAGGCAGCGGATTGGGCCTCACCTTCGCAACATGGATGACGCTGGAGCGGAACTGCGCCTTCGGGGCGAGGAATTCCCCACTTACCTGGTTATGTTGGAAGTGGAGCAGCTGAGGGCCGCCGTTCAACGCATTGGCCCCATTTCTCCAACGGCGGAATTCGATCGGAAAATCAATGAATTTATCAAGGATATGGACAAACCTAAGCACTAGCGAGGGCATCCTCCTCTACTATCGTGGGTGACCAGCGTGCGCCCCTAGCTCACATGCCATTTTATCTGGCGAATATCCACTTTACGGCGACAAAAGCGCCGAGCCATCGCCACGCATATCGAAGATCGAATTTGGTACCCTCGGCCCCAAACTCGCCAGGTGCACGCGGACATGCCGAGTCTTAGGCACGCAGGCCGCAATTCGCGCCTGCTATAGCCGGAAGACTACAGTGTGGGCTCATAAGTGGGGCAATGACGGTGGCGAGCGGACTTCCGCAGCTTAATCCGTGTGTGAATTTGATCGCCCCGACAGGTTGGTGGCCCGCGCCGACATCGCGCTCACGACCACACATGCGACGGCAACCCCACGAGAGAGCGATCGGTTCATCGATAGATTCCCCTAAACGCCAGAATTTAATCGTCCGTGTTGTACGGCAGAAACTTGCGAACGGGCTGTCGGGAGACTGCCATGCTTCGCGCGCCACTTCGGCCCCGGCCCGCGCATGTAGTGCCGTTCGGCCCGGTATGATGCGTCGCGAAGTTCGGGGCGGAAGGAGGAGATCACTGCCATCAGTTTATTGCGGACCAATGCCCACCACAGAGTGCGGCCTGGCAAATCCGGTTTTCCATTATGTAACTGCATGCCGAATTCCTCACCTTAGCGATTTACTAGATTGTCTTTCGCCGCTTTGGCGATTCTACCCAGTAACTTCTGGTCTGGTGCAAACGCGTCGTGGTCCTGACGGATTAATTCGAGAGCATTCTCGCGTTGATCGGGCAAGTTTTGCATGACCATCGCTTCCGTTCCGTGAGCCTCTGAATAGAAGACCCCGGGTAGAGCGACCGTCATCAGCGAATAGAGCACGCCGGGCAAAAGGACAGCCGCGACCAGAGCCGAAAGCAGATAAGGCAGCACTTCCAAAACAAACCTCGATGTCAGCTTCAGCATGAAAAACCCCTGATTAATCCAATATCGCCCTGCTCGCCGTCAAACGAGTCTTTCATACGAGTGGACTAGATTCAAACAGTCGTTTGAGGCAAAATGATGACACCCCCGCCCAGCCGCGTTCCTACGAAAGTTGCATTTTACCCGAGGGCGTACTATGAGTTCCGTTCAAACGACCGTTTGAATTGAGAGCCCATGACCCGTCCAGCTGAATATACCCGCCAATCAATTATCAAGGCTGCCGTCGCTCTGTTTTCGGAGAGAGGCTTCGAGGGTTCGAGTGTGCGAGACATCGTCACCAAAGCGCGCGTCAATCAGGCTGCCATTAATTACCATTTCAAAGGCAAGGACGGGTTGTACCTTGACGTCCTCAAAGTTGCCTTTGAGAAGCTGACAGAAAATGCGGGATTTGACGCGGAGAAGCTCAAATCGCTCTCCCGCGAGGAAGCTCTACGAAACTTCGTATACCAGCAATTGCGGCCGCTGCTGTTCCGCGACGAAATGAGCCGCTACATCCGGATGTTCGCCTGGGAGAGTGCACATCCCACGAAAGTCTTTCGCAAATTTATGGCGACAAATTCGACCTCTTATCTTACGGCGGCGGTCGATCTCGTGCTCCGATTTTTACCTCCAAACGCTCGGAAACAAGCCGCCCTTTGCGGTGCCATCTGGCTCATGGGGCAATGCAGCGTTTTCGTGCGGAATCGCGAGCTATTTGCGCAAGAGCCCTTCAACATCACCATCGATGAACCATTTGTCGATGAACTGGCCGAACTCATCACAAAGCTCGCGATCGGAGGTCTGCTGCACGCAGCCGAACGGCAGGGTTAGACGGCCTACACGATGGGCCACTCTACTCGGCTAGTGCGTTGTCCATCATGGTCGCTGCGTAACGCCTTAGCGCGCAGTAGGCGACGGCACATTTATTTGGGTTACTTTGAGACCGCTGACGTTTGCGCAGTCGCACACCTGGCCCGCCGCCGTTCTCGTCAATGAATTCGACGCCCGCCTTCGATGGGCGTGGATCATCGCGGCAGCTATTTGTGCCTAAAACTCGCGCCACCACCAAACGCTGAGCCCTATTGGCTTCGTTCTGCCAAAACTGAAGCCACCGGCAAGCATCAACCTAATTTAATCGCCTTCCCGCGGCTAGGCCGACATCAAGCCACGATAGTTCATAATCTCTCAATATACGAATTACATCGAGGACGTTCCGATGTCTGTTGGCACGTCGCGGCCTTCGCGGCATTGCAGCGCCAAGGTTGCTACCGGAGTAAAGCGAACAAAAGTCAGTTTTGGCCCGCGTCGGCTATGACGTGAATGGCCCGAAGCGGTTCCGCGCATGCCGTTCCGTTATAAGGGCCTTCCAAGGTGGTCGGCTCGGCGGCTATGGCGCTTTCAGCGGCCCAGGAAGCTCTCGCTCGGCCTCACTTTGCAGTTGGGCCTCATGCCGCCGAAGATAAATCACGACTGCAACGATTAGTACCAACGCTGTCAGCCCCGCTCCAATCCCAGCGTACCGAGTAAAGAGGTGCATCTTTCTTCCTAAATAATAAGCTCCCGCCCCATAAAATATCGCCCAAGCAACCGCCCCCGAGATATTGAAGAGTTGAAATCGTAGCCACGTCATACGATTTGCGCCGGCAAGAAGCGCGCCAAACACGCGCATCACTGCAATAAAGCGGCTAAAGAAAATGATCTTGCCGCCATGGCGAAGGAATAGATATTGGCCGAGCTTGATTCGCTTTTCAGTCAAATGGAGACCGGGACCATATCGGAGCAATAGGCGGTAGCCTCCTTCGCTTCCGACCCAGAATCCCGCCGTGTTGCCCAAAATAGCGCCGAGAGCTGCGGCGCTGATCACAAGCCAGATGTTCAGATTTTGGTTTCTGCCGGCGTAGATTGCCGCGGCGACCAGGATTGTCTCACCAGGAAGGGGCAATCCCAAGCATTCGAGTCCGATGACTAGAGCTACCACCCCATAGCCATAAATAGAGATGAAATGGATTAGCTCATGGTGAGAAAACAAAGTATCTAACCGTGCCAAGTATCGTTGAATGCGATCTGAATTTATCTCCTTTGCGTGGCCAGGCCAACGGCCAGTTTCGGTCATCCGCCGCGTAGCTTTTCAGCCTCCGGGCCGACCTTTGTCTGCTGTTGCTCCAAGAGCGACAAAAAATGGTGCGTCGCGGCGAATGACGCAAAGCATCAAGAGCAGAACACAAGGCCGGCTTCCACCGATTTATTCAGTTCTCCGCACGCTCTTGGAGATGGGCGGATTTTCCAAGCTTCTTCCAACACTGAGAAGCCAGTACAAGATGCCAAACGACAAGGCCATTCCAGAGATACCAGCTAAATGCTCAAGAGTTTCTGTTTTGAAGTCCAAAAGTATGACCTTCCGTGCGACGACGAGGATGGCAATCAGCACAACCACCCGAACCTGAAGAATGCCGGATTTCTTGTTCAAGGACGAAGCAATTGAATGATTAAATTCCAAGAGAATGAGAACAGTAAGAAGCGAGCCAAAAATATCTTGAAGAAGTTCATTTCCCATAAACGCACTGCCAAGCGCAAAGTCCTTTATCAGTTCAATTGCTACAAGCCCAAGCGAATAAATAATCACCACCGAGATAAAAAGCATAATGATCCGCGAAACGACGTGCTCGAAACGCTCGTAGGACGTGAGGCTTTTCCATTCCTTCTTCAGAGCGTCGATATTCAACATGATATAGCCCCAGTTCTTTTTGTATTGGCACGCGAAATGTCGAGAACTTTATAGCAGTTGATCTGCTTCTTCAGAATCAAAGATCTTTGGAGAAACTGAAAAATTGATCGCAATTCGGCCCGGCCGCACTATGTAGGCCCAAATCGGCCCACTGGAAAAAGTAGCCAGTGCATTTTGCCACAGCCGCTCAGCGGCTGGCCAATGTCGCAGTTGGGTCGATGCTATGAAAAAGGATTTTGAGGGGGCACCCAAGCAACATTGATTCAAAACGACCGCCGAACGAGCAACATCGACTCAAAAATCCGTTTGCTCGTTATTTCAAATTTTAATTCCACAGCTCCATTTTGGATACTTTTTCAACAGTATCGGTCATTTTCGACCGACGCATCTAGGCCCCAAGTCTGCCCGATGTCCGTTGTTGCCCCAATAGCCGACATGCCATCGCATGGCAGCGAAACGTCGCTTAGTGCCAGCAGGAGACATTGGTCGCCTTGGAATAAAAGCGACCGCCTATTGAGGCGGCCCAAAGTTCCATACGCATGGCCGCTCCGCGTTCACGTTTGTTTGGAGCAACCTCTCCATAATTGGACGCGTTAGTTATGTATGAGAACCATAGCGGAATATCGAAAATTCGCGGAGGAATGTGATCGTTTAGCTAACGAGGCCTTGACCGAGCAGCATCGAAAAATATTGCGTGAAATGGCGGCAGCTTGGAGAATGCTTGTCGACGAGGCCGAGCGGAAAGGAAACTCAAGCTAATCAATTGTCATTCCTTGTCGGCGGGGTCGCGACGGTCATTTTCATTAGCAAGGCGCGACCATGTTTGCGCCATTTGCAACAGAACGGCCTTGTTTGTCGGATTGTCGGTTATCTTAGCGAGTTCCAGACATTCCGCAGCATAGCGACGATATTCGTCTGTTTTCGCCATTGATTTCCCACCCGTTGCTGCTGCAACGCAGTAGAAATGACGATGTTCCAAGGTTGAGTAAAGGCAACGCGACTGGCAGCAATTGTTCCGGCTCCGAGGCGGCCCTAAGCGGACAAACGGACCGGTCGGCGCGATGTCTTTACGCCGGCTGCCAAAACCGGACATTTCGCAAAATATCACACATCATTGTAGCTAGCCCTTCACCGCGCCTTACTCGGCCGAGTGACTGAACTTGATGCCCGCCGTTTCCATATTGTGCTGAACGTTGCGGAAGCCGTCCGGAGTGACCTGCACCTCGCCGCGAAACGGATAGTCGAAGGCGAGGATCAGCACGATGATCAGCGCAAGGGTCACGGCGACGCCCGTGGTCATCATCGCATGCATCCTGAAGCTCTCCATGCCGAAAAAATACGTGAACGTGATGGTGATGAATGCGCCGAGCAGCACCACCGCCCAGACCGTCGGCTCGATATGGTCCTGCGCCGCCAGGATGCGCTGGAGCCGCGCGTCATAGAGCGAGTTGAGCCGCCTCAGCGTCTCAGTGAGCATCGCGACCTGCATCGCATCGCCCGCGCGGATACCCGTCAAAACTTGATGGAACTTTAACAGTGGCGCCCAGCCTTCGTCACCGAATGGCGCCCCATGCTCCATCGCTGGCCATTCCTTGGCGATGACGATCTCCACGTAATCATGGACGTCGCCGACTAATTGCGTCTTCGCCGGATCCGGCATGGCGAACGCATCGCGCCAGAGATCTCCAACCAGCGAGGCCTCCCTCTGCGCCGTGTCGCCGGCTTTGCCGAACGATTCCCAGGCTGCGACCGCGATAAAGGCGAGCAGCACCGCGAAGAACACTCCGACGAGCGCCGAGTTGAAGCCGGTGAACTCGTTGTGCTTGCGGCGCATCTCAAGGCTAAGAACGCGGCTCGAAATGACGAGACCGATGAGCGACAGTCCGACGATGATCGCGATGACGACCAGGGCCATGACCCAGGTCGGCACCCCGTAGATCAGGTTGACGAGCATGATGCCCTCTGTGTGGTATTGCGAACCCTCACTCAGATTGTTGCGGCTATAAAGCGGCCCGACAAGAGCGCCTGAATAAGGCTGATGCCAACCCAGGTCATGATGTCGGCTCTGGGTCTTGGTCGTGTAAAAACGCCTTGGCGGAAGCATTGACGCCTTGAGACATCGGCGATGTGGCCGTGCGTGGTCATTTTTTGGATTTGACGGCTTTTCCGACTGTAGACGCGGCTGATGCGGATTGCGGCGATCCTCTGATGGCAGACGGCTTCGTGTCTGTGGCGATTATGCCCTCATGGCCGCCATGAGCGGTTGGATGCCGATGATGTTTATGACGCGCGTGAGATTATAGGCCAGCACGTGCAGCGCCATTTCGGTGGCCACGCGCGGCAGCGTCTTCATCAGGAAGTGGGTTGTGCCCATCCGCGCCTTGATCGTGCCGAAGGGATGCTCGACCGTCTCGCGCCGCAGGCGCATCTTCTCCGGATGCTCGTCGAGCCGGCGTTGCACCGCCTCAAGAACACGCTCATGCTCCCATCGGGTGATCCCGCGTTCCTTGCCGGTGGTGCAGGCATTTTTGATGGCGCAATCCTGGCAAGCGTTAGTCCAGTAGCGACGCAGAACCAGCCCTTTTTCCTCGACCGTGTAGTGGTAGGCGAGCTTCTCGCCGGCAGGACACATGTAAACGTCCTCCTCAGCCAGATAGCGAAAGTCCTGCTTGCCGAAGCGCCCTTCTGCCTTTGAGTTCGAGGTCATCGGCTTGGGCAGCGTAATTGTGATACCCGCTTCCTCGCACGCCAGAATCTCCGCACTGCTGAAGTAGCCGCGGTCGGCGACGGCATCGAGGTTCTCCACTTCCAGCGTCGCCTTCGCCTCTTTGGCCACAGGTGAGAGCTGCGACCGGTCGGTCCCGACGTTGGTCACCTTATGCGTGATAATCAGATGATGTGTGGTGTCGACGGCAACCTGGACGTTGTAGCCCACGACGCCAGAGCCGCGGCCACTGGTCGCCATCGAGCGGGCATCGGGATCGGTCAGCGAGATCTGCTGGTCCGGCGTGGCAAGCATAGTTACCTTGAGAATCTCAAGCCGCTGCATCTGCTCCTTCAGTTTCTCGATCTTCTCTTTCAGACGGCTGGTCTTGGTTTTGAGCGCCTCGGATGGTTCCTGCCGGTCGGCGCTGTCGAGCTGCTGCAGATAACGCGCGACGCTCTCCTCAATCTGCGCCATGCGCCGCTCCATCTTGGCCCGCGTGAAGTTCTTGTCGCGGTTGTTCACCGCCTTGAACTTACTGCCGTCGATCGCGACGCTGGCTTGCGTGAGTAGGCCCAAAGTGCGGCAGAGCGCAACAAACCGGGCGCAGACCTGCCGGATCGCGCGGCCGTTGTCCTTGCGGAAGTCGGCAATCGTCTTGTGGTCGGGAGCGAGCCGTCCCGTCAGCCACATCACCTCAACGTTGCGCCCCGCCTCACGCTCCAGCCGGCGGCTCGACTGCACCCGGTTGAGATAGCCGTAGATGTAGAGCTTCAGCAGCACCGACGGATGATAGGAAGGTCGACCGGTTACCTCGGGTTCGACCCCGCAAAATCCAACCTCATCAAGAGCGAGTTCATCGACAAAGACGTCTATGACGCGAACCGGATTGTCCTCTCCGATCCAGTCTTCCAGACATTCAGGAAACAGCGTGCTCTGACCACGATCCGCCCCTTCAACGAAGCGCCTCATCGGATCCTCCCGCAAATCGCGTGAGAATCTTATCGCGAGAATCAATTTCCGCGATGTGTTTTTACACAGCCAGGGTCAAACGCTGCGGAGGCAGGTAAGATTAGCTGACCTAGTTTGTCCGCTGTGCATCCAAGAGCGACCGTTCGACGGGCTGAGTTCTTTTGTCCGTTAAGTGCCAACAACGGTCATTCACCAACCGTAGATGCCTCTCCAAACGTCGCAGGCTGCTTTCTCAATTTGGTGCGTCGCGCCCCTCGGAAAACGGTCGCCATCAGAACTCTTTCCAGTCCGGCTCGCTGTTGACAGCGGTTGCGAGCGCGGCCTGCATGCGGCGGACCGGTCCGCCAGCATTTGTTGCCGCGGCGACGCGCTTGGGCGCCGCAGCGGGTTGTTGTTTCGGTGCTGCCGGTTGCTTCACCGCGGCCGGCCCCCGTGAGGGCGGCGCAGCGGCTGGGCGTTGCTGGCGCACGGCCGCAGGCTGCGCGGCGGGCTTTGCCGCCGACCGATCCGCGGCCGCGGCATCGAGCTTGAAGAACGAGACCCGTTCGCCCATCGTCTTGGCTTGGTGCTCCAAGGTCTTGGCGGTAGCCGCGTTCTCCTCGACCAGCGCCGAGTTCTGCTGGGTGACCTCATCCATCTGCGTGAGCGCCTTGTTGACCTGCTCGATGCCGGTTGACTGCTCGTTGCTAGCACTGGCGATGTCGGCGACGATGTCGGCCACCTTCTTGATCGAATCCACGATCTCGGTCAGTGCCGCGCCGGCCCGGTTGACCAGATCGACGCCGCCCTTGACCTGATCGTTCGAGTTGGTGATCAGGTCCTTGATGTCTTTCGCTGCTTGTGAGGAGCGCTGCGCCAAGCTGCGGACTTCGGAAGCAACGACCGCAAAGCCGCGGCCTGCTTCGCCGGCGCGCGCCGCTTCCACCGCGGCATTGAGCGCCAGCAAGTTCGTCTGCCGGGCAATCTCGTCGATGACGCCGATGATGTCGGAGATCTTGCGCGAGGATTCCTCGATCTTGGCCATAGCCTCGACCGCCTGGGCGACCACCTGGCCGCCGCGGTCGGCGACATCGCGGGTACTGCTGGCCAACTCATTGGCCGCCTGCGCGTACTCGGCGTTTTTCTTCACCGTGCTGGCGATTTCCTCCATCGAGGCGGAGGTTTCTTCTAGGCTTGCCGCCTGCTCCTCGGTGCGCTGCGACAGGTCCGTCGTGCTGCTTGAAATCTCGGCCGACGCGCTGGTGACTTCGGCAGCAGAAGCCTTGATCTCCGCGATCGTCGCACTAATCCGCTCAGCCATCTTGTTGGCGTCGTTTTTCAGTTCGCCAAACATGCCTCGGTATTCGGCATCGATACGGTTGGTCAGGTCGCCATCTGCGAGTGCGCTCAACATGCCTATGAGGTCTTGCAACGCCTTGCCGGTGTTCTCGCACAGCGCGTTCATCGACGTGGCGAGATTGAGCATGAACTCCTTCTTGCCTTCTAGCGGCACGCGCTGCGAAAAATCGCCGGCCACCACGGCCTTGACCAAGCCGTCGACTTCGGCCTCGATCGCCTTCTCGACGGTCTCGTCGCGCCATTCGACGACCGTACCTGAACGTTTGCCATTGTCATCAATGACCGGCGTGGCCACCAGGTGGAATTTCTGGCTCCCGACTGTGATGTGGGATTCGTAAACACTTGTGAGCGAATCCAGCAGCCTGCGCTGATGATCGGGGCTCTTGTGGAAGACGTCCATATTAGCGCCGAGCAGCTTGCCGGCTTCGAAATTCGGCAGGACCTCGCGCATTTCGGATTCGGCCTCCCGCATCATCTCCTGCAGGGCCGTGTTCATGTACATGATGTTGTAGTCGCCGTCGGCGATCATCACGTTCGACTTGACCACGTCGAGGCCGGAGCGCACGCGCAGATTGATGACCTTCTCGGCGATCGATTGCTTGAACACCTCGGTCGCTTTGGCGATATCGCCAACCTCGTCGCCGCGATCGGTATAAGGCACATCAACGATGCGGTCGTTGGTGAGATCGATCAACACACCGGACATCTTGCGCAGAGGCTTGCCAATGCTCATGATACCAAACACGGCCGAGCCGATGAGCGCCAGAATAACCGGCGCGCCGAAGGCAAGCGCAAGACGTTGAACCCATACCATTTCATTGTCGGCAGACTTAGCATCGCTACTTGCAAGATTGCTTGTGCTTTCGGCCATTTTCTGGAGAAGGCCGTCAATTTGCAACGCGATCGGTTGTGCGCGATCCTGCGCAATGTGCAGAGCTTTGTCATTGAGATCGGCCATGCGGACCGTGTCATCCGTGCTCAAGTCATCCTTTGTTCCCAGACGACTGGCTTCGGCTTTGCTAGCGGCGATTTCCTTGGCGCCGGCGGCGAACTGGTCAACCAGCATGACGATCTTTTCAGCCAGTGCGCGGTCCTCTGGACGATGCAATTTTGAAGGTATCGGATCAAGCCATTGATGCGCTGTTTTGAGTTGTTTCATCAGACTTTCGGTTGCCTTCTGCGCAACTTCTTTGGTCTGAGCGGAGCTAAGATTGCCGACCGCAATTTCCATACCGCGTACCGACACTCTTACAAACTCGAGATCGTGCGCCATGCGCTGCTGGAAAGCAGCCTTTTCAACAGCCGTCCTGACCGCGGAGTTCCCGGTGACTTGAATGGCAAGCATAACCGCCACCAGCACGACGCCAAGACCGGACATAATCGCGAGTTTGGTTCCGATACGAATGTTCGACAGCTTGAACATGAATGCGTTCCCCAGAGTGGCTGGTGTCTGCGTCACAAGGCAAAGCGCGCCAAGTTACGAAGCAACTGACGCCGAACACTGGGCGAGAGGCTTCGCACTATCGGTCTCTTGCCGCCGGCACAGCGGATCTCGGCTCGCCAGACGCACGATCGGCGTCGCTGGCGTCCTGAATGGAAAGCAGATTTGGCAGGTCGATCAGCGCGATCATCGTATTGTCGTGCGTGACAAGACCGGACAGAAAGTCTGTAGTCTTGCTTTGCGTGGTCCGCGGGACCGGCTGAATCTGCGCGGCATCGACCGACACGATGTCGAGCACACGGTCCCCGATAAGGCCGATCTGACGCTTGCCGATCTGCACGATGATGATGATGTGCAGCGGCGTGGTTTCGGTCAGGCCCTGGTCAAAGCGGCAGCGCAGGTCAATGATGGGAACGATGGCGCCGCGCAGGTTGAGCACGCCGCGCACGTATTCCGGCTGTTTCGGCAGATGGCTGACATCCGACCAGCCCTTGATCTCGCGCACCGCCATGATGTCGACGCCGTACTGGTCGTCGCCGATCGCAAAGCTGATAAATTCGGTCTTTGCCGCGGCGATTTGCGCGCTGCCGACCCCGTTCAAATTGTTTGGACTGACTTGAGGGCCGACGGCTTCAGGTGATGCAGATACCGGACCCATTGGTATATCCCTTACTTGCTCGTCAAAGCAGTTTCCGACAGGGAATTTCCTAGGAATATGTTCTGACGCACAGGCGAAAGTGCGGCCTTTGCAGTGAGAATTACGTAGTTTCTTTAAATAAAGGCTTAAAAATCTTGATTTTGTGAACCCTAATCTCGGTGCATCCTCGTGCAGTGCACGAGCCAAATGATGATGATCGATAACATAGTGGCGACCGCTAGGCCCAAGAATAACTGGGATCATATGCTTGCCGAGAAATTCCCCTGCTTTCTTGCCTTTCTTCTCCCGTCAGCCTTCCCGTTTTTCGTGGACCTCGCGCATGCCCACAGTGATTTGGGTTGGACGCAGGTCCGCGATATTTACCGGCTTAAGAACAGGTTCCCGAACGGCCACCATTGAATGTTCCTCCCTATGCTGCGTCTCCGCTTGAGTTTAGCGGGGACTGTTCCTTCATGTTGGAGAACATAGCACCGGTGCAGTAATCCCACGCCGGATGTCTGTTTAGGTCGATAGTGTTGATGAAGTCGGCGACGAGACGGGCGGAGCTCTCAAGTTGTGCTCTCGCTGGTCGTTTGCTCGGCGCCCCCGTGGAAAAGGCCTTTAGTGAATCGAACCACGTGGTCCTTTAACTCAAACATGGTCTGCCGGAGCGGATAAAGGAGGTGTTCAATGAGGAAAGACCGCATGGCTAAATGGTGTATAATCGCCAGATGATCGAGGTCCAAGTCAGCGAACTAAAACGTGCCGTTGAATCTCAGCACGGCTGCACGGCCACGCTCGTTCAATCGGTGCCCGTCAAGGAGACATTCGGCGGCAAGACGGTCTGGGAAGGCATCGTCCACGTTTTCCGAATCAAAGGCCACCACAGGGCGACTACGGCCTATGCCTGGTCATCCCCGATAGAGGGGAGCGATAAGCGGCGGTTCTTTGCGGTGTTGCACCTGCCGCCGGTTACCTCGCCGGCGGAAGCGATCAGGGCGGCTATCGTGGCGGAGCAAAAGACGAGATAACCATTTCACGACTATCAAGAGAGAGCCCTAGCGGGGCAGCTAGGGCTCTCCGGGCGTCCAGGTTATTTTTGCTTGTGGGGATTTCCCCGGCTGGGCGCTGCTGATGATTAAACAGCACTGCTGGCAATATAGTTCCCCAAATTAGGACACTACCCGGGAATTAGCGAAGAGATTTCAATACCCGAAAAAGCGCTAACGCAAACTGAACGGATTTACCCAGTGCAACGCCGCAAATCGCGCGAAGTCTCCATCAGTCGAATACAAAGTAAGTCCATGCTCTAATGCCAGCGCGGCCAAATGTGCATCAGGCACGAGATTGGCATGGACATCAGGCAGTGCAAGGAGCCCATCTAATACATCAGCATGGCGCTCAGTCGGTTGCGGTACCCACGCCATACTGCCTTGGATACACTTTCCAATGTCTGCTCTTGGGGGTAAAAGCGGACAAAGGCTGATTTTGGCCCCCAATGGCTCGGTCGCGAATGATGAGAACGGACGTATCCGCCTAAGCAATGTCGCCGAGCGGATGTGCAACCGAAAGGGGGCCACCTCGCTGCCGTCTCTTTCAGGCTTAGATCTCTCTCAGGTCGCGCCGGCTTGCAAGAGCCGCTTGTTGTTCTCCAACAGACGATTGATGATTAATTGCATAACGGCGAATCCGAACGATTTGTCCTGGAAAAAAAGCTGCTTCGCCTTGCTTTCTGATAACTCGTATACGCGGCAGTCGGTGCGGCACACAATTGTAGCGGTGCGCTCCTGATCGCGGGCGAAGACACCGATTTCTCCGAACATTGCTCCGGGCTGCAGCGTCATGCCGAATTCAGTAATTTCAAGCTCGCCCTTCACCAAGTAATAAAGTCGGTCCGCTTTCTCTCCCTTGCGGATGAGGGTTTCTCCGGCGGCGAGATTGCGTGTCGTCATGTATGGCAGCAGACCCTGTATCGACAGGTCTTCACGATGGGCATCCCGCACGTCGCGGACCAAGCGCTGAAATTGAACCAGTCGCAGCAGATTCACCGGAAACAAAGTGGCGTGCAAGATAAGTACCGGATACAAGTGATCGAAATAACCATACGAACAGAACAGCACGTTGCTAACCAGCGCCAAGATTCGCAACGGAATCATGGTGCTCATGCAGAATGTTGCGAGTACAGTCGCGGACGCCGCGTATCCCAAAAGTTCCACCCAGGACATGTGATCTCCTTAATGCCGGATGTCTCTGATTGGCGCATCGTACAAAGGATCGGATATCTACGCACGGCGTCAGCGAAGGAGTAGTGCCAAGGCTGTTTGCTGCGGCGCACTGGTCGCGCCTGGCACTTAACGGACATTAACGGACAAACCAACCGCGCCCGTGTTTGTCTGCTTTTGGGCAACAGATGGACATGCGGCCTATTTTATGAGTACACGCCCCAGTGTCCCGCGATCAATCGCAATTCACCAATCGCCGCTTGAAGCTGGCGCGTGAGATCAATCGTCGTCTCTTTTCCAAAAGACAGCTCGGATGTAGGGATCGGTGATCCGAATGTCACCCGGATGGGAGGCCGGTGTAGGAGATGTGCGACTTGCATTTGCTTCGGGCCGTGAAAGAAAGCGGGCACAAGTGGAACCCGGGCACGAAGTGCGATCGTCGCGGCGCCGCGCTTGAAGGCGATATTTTCCTCGCTTCGCGTGCCGCTCGGGAAAATCAGGATGATTTCACCGTGCTGCAGCATCTCGATCGCGCTCTTGATAGAACTTGGCGATGGGTCGGCGCGGTCAATCGGAAGGGAGCCGGCGTGCTTTAAGACCCAACGCGACAGCGTTGAATTGAACAGCTCCTCTTTTGACATATAGTGGAGCTGTCTCGGGTAGACGGCATAGGCCATCCATAGGCTGTCCGCCCAGCCAACGTGATTGCAGGCGATGACCGCCCCCGTCCTGCCGAACTGAAGAAATCCAGGCCGATTGATAATTTCCGGTTTTCCGACGCGCTCGAAGAGAACCTTGAGCCCGGGCGAGATGACTGCGAGAACATTCATACAGCATGTCCTGACCGACAACGTCTATTCCTACTTCGTCCTTGTCGGCAAGAACCAAGCGACGGTTACCATTTACGTGAAAAACGGCGCGGAATGATCGGCAGCAACAGGTAGGGCTCCTTTCCCGCCGCGAAATGCAGCCGGTTTTTGCCGCCGAAGATCGCGGCCGGGCGGTCCTGCGGATCGTCATGGAGCAGGTTGCCGGTGCCGCGCATCGGGTACGGGGCGTTGGCAAAGCCGCGGTCGCCGAGGCCGTGGTCGAAGTCCTTGCCGCGCACGTTGAGCACGAAACGATAGCCCGGCGGCACGACGATCGACGTCGGCAGGATCTCGATATCGAGCTCCACCGGCTCACCCGGCGTCAGCGGCCAGCTTTCATCGTGCGGATGATAGGGCCGGTACGGCAGGCTGCGCTTGGCATCGAGCTTGCGCTGCGAGGCGCGTAGCCAGCCGAGGCCAATCGGCACGCAGGGATCGTTCGAACCGACGAATAACACTTCTTTGCCGTTCGGATCGAACAACCGCAACGCGAGGAAGAGGTCGGCGTCGGTAGTGTCCGACGAGACGAAGAGCTTGGCCGCCACCGGCCCCGTGATCTCGAACGGCTCGGCCTGAACCGGAAATTCAAAACGAACGCCGTCGCCGGTGGTCTCGTATTCGACGGTAGTGCCTGATTTCGGCTCGCGGTTCAGCGCGCGGCTTGCGGGATCGAGATAGAACTTGGTCCACTGCGTGCGCGCTAGCGGCCATTCCTGTTCGTCCCGCACTACGAATTTCTCGCCGGGATGGCGAACCTGAAGTTGAACCGGCGGCTGCTTGTCCCAGCCGGTGTTCTCGCCCTTGAGGAAATGGCCGAAGAAGCGCTTCTGCAGCGCCTCGCCGTCGGCGCGATAGAACGGCGAGAAATGCGAGTCGCCATGCACCTGCAGCCACTTCTGCTTGGAGGCGGCGGCAAGATACCCTTCGAAATTGCCGCGCGGGTGCAGCCCGATGCCGCCCCAGTTCGCCGCCGACAGCAGTGGCACATTGATCTTGTCAAATTGCGGCGAGCGCTCGCGATAATACTCGCCATCACGCGGCCGCTTGAGGACTTCGGGGCCGGGATCGATGCGGTTCATGGCCAGCACGTCGTCCGGCAGCGTCTCAGGCCCCGCGACCAGTTCGCCGGTGACCCAACTGCGCGCACCGCGTTCGCCGTAGCCGTATTGCCGCCCGACCAAAGTGCGGTTGAACCAGGTCGACAGGAACGTCGATAGAATGCCGCCGTGCCGCGACAGATCACGGTAATAGTCCGCGGCCCCCTCCCACACGCAAATCGCCGCCAGATGCGGCGGCTGCAGCGAGGCGACATACCACTGGTTCATCGCGTAATAGGAAATGCCGTTGAGCCCGACCTTGCCGTTGCTCCAAGGCTGCGCCGCGGCCCATTCGATGCAGTCGTGGTAATCCTTGCGCTCGCGCGGTGACCAGACCTCCATCACGCCGGGCGAGTGGCCGGCGCCGCGGCTGTCGACGCGAATGCCGATATAGCCGTCGGGAACCCACTTCTCCGGATCGACCACCTCCCAGTTCTGATATTTGTTGGACGAACCCTCGGCGATCTCGGGATATTTGCCGACCATGTTGTCCCAGCTACCCTTGTAGAACTTGTCCTGGAACGCCAGGCCCTTAGTGTAAGGCCCCAAGGTCATGATGACGGGATAGCACCCCTTATCGAGCGGCCGGTACACGTCGGCGCGCAGCACGACACCGTCATCCATCGGGATCGCCACGTCCCAATCGATACACATGCGCTCGGCGACCGTGCTCTTGGTTTTGAGCTCGTTCGATGTTGGTTGCATGACCGTCGTCAAATCCGCGTTCACGCGAACCGGCACGCAAGGTTTGCGCGCCGACCCGCCGTTCTACGGTTTGCCTACTACTGATTGACCTTAATATTGTTGTCGCGGATGACCTTTCCCCAGCGCGCGATTTCGCTCTTGAGGATCGCGCGCCCGGCCGCCGGCGTACGCTGATCTTTCGGATAGGCCGAAACGCCATCCCTTGCCCATTGTTTGAGGATTTCGGGGTTGGTGACGACCGCTTCTTCCAGCGCCGCATTCAACGTCTTGATCACGGCGTCCGGTGTTCCGGCTGGTGCGAACATCGCTTCCCAGAACTGGATGTCGAACTTGGGTCCGAGCATCTTCATAAAGCTGTCGGCCTGCGGAAATTCCGGCAACTTGTTCTCTTGCGTGACGCCGAAGGCCTTCAATTTTCCGGCGGCGACGAATGGCCCCACCTGCTGTGGCGTGCCGAACGAAAGGTCGACGTGGTCGCCCATGACGTCGGTCAGCATGGGCGCGCCGCCACGGTAGGGAATGATGTCGATCGGCACCTTGGCTTCCTGCGCCAACAGCGCGGTGGCGAGATGGCCGGTAGAGCCGAAGCCCGGGATCGCCGCCTTCATCCGCTGCTTCTTCATCAGCGCGATCAGGTCCGCGAGCGAATTCACCGTCAGCGTCTTGCGGCCGACCAGAACCAGCGGATTGCGGTAGACGAACATCACCGGCGCCAGGTCCTTTTCCGTATCGTACGGAAGATTCTTGAACAGCGTGGCGTTGGCGGAAATCTGCAGATTGTGAACCAGCAGCGTGTAACCATCCGGCGCCGAGTGAACGACTTTGTTGGTGCCGGTGATCGTGCTGCCGCCGGTCACGTTCTCGACGACGAAATTCTGCTTAAGTTTTGTCGACAGCGCGGTCGCGATCACGCGCGCGAGCTGGTCGACCGGCCCGCCGGCCGAATAGGGAACAATGATGGTGACGGTGCGGTCGGGATATTGTTGCGCCGATACGGGCGCAACGGCGACGGCAAGGCCAAGCAGAGCCAGCGCAGCAACGATAACACGCTTCATTGGGGGATCCTCTCGCTGAAACGTTCTGTTTTTTGGGAAGCCTATACCTTAGGAAGGACGCCTCACAAGAAATCGCGGAGAATAGCTGCTCCGCACTCGTCGTTGCGGCGAGCGAAACGTCCGCAGCGTGGACAACGCGGCGTCCACAACGTGGACAATCGGACGGCAAACCCGCGCACGCCGCGTATCGTGCAAAAGTCGTCGATACGATTGCGGGGCGATGGGGTGAAACCCTGGAATTTGCTTATCCGGATTCCGCCTGACGCAGGCACCGGGAGGCTGTGGGCGGCTGCAGTGCATTTCATCCTCCCTTGATATTTGGCTTTTGATTTAGTTTTAGCAGCGGCTCCAGATCTCCGACCTATCGAACGAGTAGAAGCTATTTGGCCTTGTTTGACGACGAGCGTTTGCGGAGACGGACACCCGGGCCACCGCCGTTTTCGTCGATGAATTCGATGCGGATTGGCGCTTGAAAACCGCGATCAAACGGCACCATGTGAAATTTGCCCATAATATCAGCTTCGTTTTGCCAAACTGTGCGATCGGCGCTGCGGCTCGTTTTCGGCATCCGAGATGACGGCGGTAGCATTCAAGTTGATGCGCTGGCCCATGCGTGTGCGTGACCAGCAAAATTTGTGGGTCACTAGATTGACCTCTTCAGGCCGCTGCATGCGGGATGATCGGCTCGATCTTGTCGAGTTTTTTACCAATCTCTCGTTTGGCAACCTCCACATCAAAACGGTTCTGAAGATTCATCCAGAGTTGCGCGGAGGTACCGAGGACCTTACCGAGACGCAGCGCAGTATCGGCAGTGATCCCGGTCGTTTCCGCCGCAATGCGTTCGATGCGCGTGCGGGGTAGGTCACATGCCTTGGCGAGCGCGCCAGCGGATAAATTGAGCGGGAGAAGAAATTCTTCTCGCAGAACTTCGCCGGGATGCATGGGAGCAAGCTTTTTAGCCATTTTCGTCATTCCTATCTGTGGTCACTCATAGCTAGTGATAGTCGGTAATCTCTACGTCTATCGGTCCTTCCTCCGTCCAGGTGAAACACACCCGGAACTGATCATTGACGCGGATAGAATGTTGTCCATCACGATCCCTCCTCAAAGCCTCAAGCCTATTTCCAGGAGGAGAGCGCAAGTCATTCAAGTCAACCGCAGCATCAAGATAGCCAAGTTTGCGGCGGGCGGTTTTCACTAGGTCAGCCGGGAAGCCTTTCGGGCTCTCGCCCTGATAGACCGCTTCGGTCGTCCGATCTTTGAAGCTTCTTACCATTATTAATACTGTATCAGTTTATGATACAAGCAACAAGCGATCTGTATCATACGCCGATACATATAAAAGCTTCCCAGATTTAATGGGCCTATTGAAAGGGCACCGAAGGCTTAGGCAGATCGTCGCGACTCTCAACGATGGTTTCGACGCAGGTTAGTTCCAACATGCGCCAGATCGCTACCGTGGCGAAATGGAAATAATATCCGTGTGTATGAAATCATTGCCTTTGAATAACAGCGGCTCGCGGCTGGATTTTGCAAGCGCGTAAGCAAAACAATCGCCGAAATTCAACTTTGCGGGATGTCCGCTGCCTTTGCCAAAATCTCGATAGGCTTCGCGTGCGATTTGTGCGTGGGTTTCAGTGACCGCCTCGATTGTAATTTGGGCGGTTTTAAAAAAGTCATCGACGCGCCGGCTGGCGATCGGATCACCGCTTGCATCGATGACAACCGCAGCTTCGACATAATTGACGGCGCTGACGCGGCGGTTGCTATCGTCTGTAATCGCTCGGGCAAAGAAAGCCGCCTCTTGTTCGTCACGCAGAATGGCGATGATCGCCGAGGTGTCGATTATCATTTTGGCAGTCCGCGCTCGTCGTAGAGCATCTTGCCGTGATCGATGGTGCGGAACGGCTTTTTGAGATGTGCCGCGCAGTCTTTGCCAATCGCTAGAAGCTGATCCCCAAGGCTAACGCCCTGCGCCTGTCGCACGCGGTCCAAACGCTCTCGAACGGCTTTGGTAACCGCTGCTGTCAGGCTCTCGCCCGTGAGCTTTGCCAGCTCTTCCGTGAGCTGATGTGCCTCCTTGTTTTTGATGTTCATACTCATGGTTATACCTTTCTACCATATAGATGGATATATCTACCATGACGGAATTTGTCAACGGGTGCTCAGGCAACTTGGTCAAGCACGATCCTGATCACTTTCGTTTTGCGGAAGGCTTCTTGAGCCGCACCCCGGCCCCGCCGCCGTTCTCGTCGATGAATTCGACGTGCGCCTTCGATGGGCGTGGATCATCTCGGCAGCTATTTGTGCCTAAAACTCGCGCCACCACCAAACGCTGAGCCCCATTGGCTTCGTTCTGCCAAAACTAAAGCCACCGGCAAGCATCAACCTAATTTAATCGCCTTCCCGCGGCTGTTCGCGAAGAGCCCTGACGATTTCCGGGGGGTCCAAGGTTAAGAAGGGGACGATTGCCTTTAGAGACCGATCAGGCGCCGCTTGATGCGCTTGGCATGGCAGCACTATCTCCGGCGCGCGCCTCGACATCTGGACAGTCATCCTCCGATGGAAGCCGCGGGCTAGGCGGGACGAAAATGCCTTTGCCGAAGATTTTCGCGATCACCGTTTTGCCAGTGCGGTGACTTCGTCGTCGACCCATCCAGGGGCGACGTTTGGATTGCTGAAAACACCTACGCTGCGAATTTGAATACGCGCTGTAATATTGGGTTCGTTTCGCGAAAGCACCCGCCGTGCATAGCGGTCTATTAGTCCCGATCTATCCATGTAAACCGTTGTCTTGTACGATGATGGCGGAAACGGTCGAGGCCGAGAGCGGCTATCACTATTTCAAGCCGCATAATGGTTAATGAGAATCTAGTTCACCGCTTCCGGCGCGGGGCTCGGTTCGGCGACCTTCAGTCCTGAGACGAAACGGAACTCGCGCACTAGCTCCTTGTCTAGTTTGGAGCCCATATCGAGCAGGATCTGGTATGCGTCCTTGCCGGACATAGGCCCTTTGTATGAACGCCTTTCGATCAGTGCGCCGAAAATATCCGAAATGGTCATGATGCGGGCGAGGTCGGAAATCTTGTTTCCTTTCGGGCCGTGCGGATAGCCCATGCTGTCGAGAAGCTCGTGGTGGTGATCTTGGGGTCACGCAATGCTTCCAATCGAGGCCATTCGGGATAGCCGCAGCGGAACGCCTCGGCCGACATCGTGCCATCCTTGGCAGGATATACACGGCCGCCGGCCTCGACCACCACGTCGGTCGTGGCTTGCAACAGCTTGCGCGTCACGTCGCCACGATTGGGCAGATCGAGCGCCAGAGTCGCACCCGCCATCGGAAACGACAGCAGCCCCGGAGACTTGCGCTCGCCGAACAGGTTCAACACGACCAGGAATGAACCTTGCTGATAATCGCCGGTCAGAGTCAGCAATCGTTGCATGGCGCCGACCGCCGCATGCATCGGCACCACCGATTGATGCTGGAAGAAGCCGCGCGGCCCATAGAGCCGGTTCCAGCCGAAGATGGAATCGAGCGGATAGAAGAACGGATCGTAATGCACTGTTTGGAGCCCCATGACCCAGGGGCGGTGGCGATAGGCGAGATTGAACAGCCGGACCGTCGCTGAATTCAAGAGCCAGGACGGCGCGTCGAACGGCACCGCCAGCCGCGGACCGCGATGGACGCGCAACGCGCCTTGCGGCCGATGCCGGCCGCGCATGAACAGGCCGCGGCCAAGCGCCTTGCCCTTGGCGAGACAATCAACCCAGGCGACCGTGTGCTCCCAGCCGGCGCTGTCGCCGGCAAGGCGAAAGAATTGATCGAGGTCGGCGATCGCAAGCGTCTCGACCTCTATATCGGTCGAGCCGATGGGCTTGAGCGAAAGCTCGACCCACAGAATAAAACCGGTGAGCCCGAGTCCGCCGATGGTGGCGTAAAATAACTCGCTGTTCTCGCTTTCCGAAAGTTCGAGCACATCGCCCGAGGAGCGAGCAAGACCGATGCGCCGCACGTGGCAGCCGATGGTGCCGGCTGTCTCGTGGTTCTTGCCGTGCACGTCGTTGGCGACGGCGCCGCCGAGGGTGACGAATTTCGTTCCCGGCGAGACCGGCAAGAACCAGCCCTTCGGCACAGCAACGCGCAACAGCGCATCGAGCGTCAGACCGGCTTCGGCACGGACAATCCCACTCGACCAGTCGGCCTCGATCATTCGATCGAGCGCGGTGGTGCGCACGAGTTCATTGCCGCCATTGAGGCAAACGTCACCATAGGAGCGTGCGGCGCCGAGCGCGAGGGTGGACCGGGTGCAGCCGGTCAGGGCGGCACGGGCATCGGACAGGAATGCGGGGGTCGTGACCGTGTGCGGGCCTTTGAAAACGCGCCCCCAGGATTCGATTTCGTTGCCCGGCGTCATCGGTGAAAAGCCATCAAGATTTTCAATGGGCTTCGGTTGTCGCCTGTCTCAAATGAGCGGATTGCTGGTCGATAAACGCGGCAATTCGGCCGTGACAGCGTTACTACGGTGTCAGGCGAACGGCAAACGGTCGGCCGCTGCAAATGCGCTAGAACATACGTCTTTTGTTGGAGATCAATGCGCGAGCGGTGGAACTAGTCTAATCGCCGAAACGTTCATCGTATGTATTGCGTTGAGGAGTATCGACCGTGGCACCGCGTCCGAACTGGAAGGGCTTCCTCAAATTGTCGCTGGTCTCCTGCGCCGTGGCGCTTTATTCGGCCACCAGCACCAGTCAGCGCATCCGTTTCAACATCATCAACCGCAAGACCGGCAACCGCATCCGCAACGACGTCGTCGACGCCGAAACCGGCCAGCCGGTCGAGCCGGAGGATCGCGTCAAGGGTTACGAGGTCGAGAAGGGTGAGTATGTGTTGGTCGAGGACGACGAGCTCGACAATGTGGCGCTGGACAGCACGCACACCATCGACATCGAGGAATTCGTTCCGGTGGTGGAAGTCGACCGCATCTATCTCGACAAGTCCTACTACATCGTGCCGCAGGACGACGTGGCGGAGGAAGCCTTCGCGGTCATCCGCGAGGCGATGCGCAAGGAAGACCTCGCCGGTCTCGCCCGCGCCGTAATCTATCGGCGCGAGCATCTCCTGCTGCTGAGGCCGCGCGGCAAGGGCCTGTTGGCGACCGCGCTGCGTTACAAGACCGAAGTGCGCGACGAGCACGAGTACTTCGACGACATTCCCAACGTCAAAGTGCCGGCCGATATGCTCAAGCTCGCCACCCACATCCTGGATACCAAGAGGGGTCATTTCGATCCGGCCAAGTTCGAGGACCGCTACGAGACAGCGCTCAACGCGCTGATCAAGGCCAAGCGCGCCGAAAAGGCGCCGCCGGTCTTGAGCGAGCCGCGGCCGAGCAATGTGATCAATCTGATGGACGCGCTACGCCGCAGCGCGCAAGGCGACCGGCGCCGTCCGAGCGCACACAAGAACGGCAACCATCGCAAGCGGCCAGCCGCGCGGCGCAAGGTACGGCGAGCAAGCTAGATGGCGGGGCTCAAGACTTATCGCGCCAAGCGCACGTTCGCCGTCACCGCCGAACCGAAGGGCAAGGTCGCGCGCAAACGCGGCCACGCCTTTGTCATCCAGAAGCACGCCGCGCGGGCCCTGCACTACGATCTACGGCTCGAACTTGACGGCGTCATGAAAAGCTGGGCGGTGACGCGCGGGCCGAGCCTCGTGCCCGGCGAAAAACGGCTCGCGGTGCAGGTCGAGGATCACCCGATCGAGTACAACAAATTCGAAGGCATCATTCCCAAGGGGGAATACGGCAGCGGCACGGTGATGATCTGGGATCGCGGCAGCTGGCAGCCGGAGGACGATCCGCACAAAAGCCTCGGCAAAGGCCACCTGTCGTTCACGCTCGACGGCAAGAAGCTGCACGGCCTGTGGCACCTGGTGCGCATGAGCCGCAAGCGCGGCGAAAAACGCGACAACTGGCTGCTGATCAAGGCGCATGATGCGGCGGCGCGCGAGCCCGGCGACAAGGATATTCTGGAGCAGAAGCCGCGCTCGGTGGTCAGCGGCCGCTCGATGGACGAGATCGCCAAGGGAACTGCGACCAAGCGCGCGGCGAAAAAGACCGGACAAAAGAAAAGCCCGCGCAAGCGCACCGTGGCGGCCATGGCCGCGATCCTGCGGCGTACCAAGAAAGCCATGCGCGCGAGCGATGCTCCGGTGCGGCGCAGCCCCCTGCCCGTCTTCGTCGAGCCAAGCCTCGCCACGCTCGCAGACAAGGCGCCGGATGGCGCCAATTGGATTCACGAGATCAAATTCGACGGCTATCGCATCCAGGCGCGGCTCGCGGACGGCAAGGTGAAGCTGCTCACCCGCCGCGGGCTCGACTGGACCAAGAAGTTTCCGACCGTTGCGCAAGCCGTCGGCAACCTGCCGGCGCAAGCCGCGCTGATCGACGGCGAACTGGTGGCGGAAGGCGCCGACGGCATTTCCAGCTTCTCGCTGCTGCAGGAGGACCTCAAGAACGGCCGCCACGACCGCATGGCGTTCTACGTCTTCGACCTGATGCATCTCGACGGCGAGGATTTCAAACTGCGGCCGTTGCGGGCGCGCAAGGAAGCGCTGGCGCGGCTCATGGCGAAGGCGCCAAAGCGCGGGCCGCTGCGCTTGAGCAAATCCTTGACCGAGCCCGGGCCTGTGCTGCTCAAGCACGCCTGCAAGATGGGATTGGAAGGTATCGTCTCGAAACGCGCCGACGCCGCCTATCATTCCGGCCGCGGCCACGACTGGATCAAGACCAAATGCTCGGACCGGCAGGAGTTGGTGGTCGCGGGCTTCGCGCCGTCGAGCGTCGACGCGCATGCGGTCGGCGCGCTGGTGCTCGGCTATTTCGAGCGCGGCAAATTGCGCTACGCCGGGCGCACCGGCACCGGCTTTACGCGTGAGACCGCGCGCGAGCTTTACCGCAAGCTTAAAGCCCTCACCCTCGCCAAGTCGCCTTTGGAAGCGGTGCCGAAGGAGGAGCGCGGCGTGCGAGGGCCGGTCTGGGTAGAGCCGAAACTTGTTGCCGAGGTCGATTTCCACGGCTGGACGCATGGCGATCGCGTGCGGCAGGCCTCGTTCCAGGGCCTGCGCGAGGACAAGCCGGCGAAGCAGGTGGTGCGCGAGGTCAAGGCCATGGCGGCGAAAGCCAAGTCAGCGGTCAAACGCAGCGCGCCGAAAGACAGCGTGAAGCGCGACACCAAGACCGTTGTCAGCGGCGTGGCGCTGTCGCATCCCGACCGCGTCTATTGGGAAGACGCCAAGATCAGCAAGCGCGACCTCGCCGAATTCTATTCCGAGATTTGGACGTGGATGCGCCCGCACGTGGTCGGCCGGCCGATCGCGCTGTTGCGCTGCCCCGAGGGCGCCGCCGGGCAATGCTTCTTCCAGAAACACGCCACCATGGGCATCGCCACCGAGCACCTGCATCTCGTGCCGGAAAAGGGCGACAAGATCATCTCCATCGACGATCTTGCCGGCCTGATCGCGTTGGTGCAGGCGGGCGTTCTGGAGGTCCACACCCGCGGCACCACGGTCGACGACCGGGAGCGCGGCGACCGCCTGGTGTTCGATCTCGATCCGGGGCCCGGCACCGGCTGGAAGGATGTGGTCGCCGCCGCGCGCGAGGTGCGCGAACGGCTCGAACGCGCGAAACTCAAGAGTTTTTTGAAAACCACCGGCGGCAAGGGATTGCACGTCGTGGTACCGATCAAGCCGGAGACCTGGGACACTATCAAAACGTTTTGCCGCGCGGTGGCCGAGAGTCTCGCGCAGGACGCGCCGGGCCGCTATGTGGCGACCGCGACCAAAAGCAAACGCAACACGAAGATCTTCATCGATTACCTGCGCAACAGCCGCGAGGCGACCGCGGTCGCGCCTTACTCCACCCGCGCGCGGCCGGGCGCGCCGGTGTCCACGCCGGTCGATTGGTCGGAACTCGGCAGTCTCAAGGGCGCCACTCACTTCACGGTGCGCAATGTGCCGCCGCGGCTCAAGCGCCTGCGCAAGGATCCCTGGGCCGGCATCGGCAAGATCAAGCAGGAGCTGCCGAAGCTCAAATGAGATTCGCAAGCCGCAAGCCGATTGTGTGAAGCAGCCTTAGCGAAAAGATCCAGCACGCGACCTGGAGACGGCGCGAACCTGTTGCGTCTTTTCCAATTCCGTCGCCGGCAGATCGTCGCAGGCAAAACATCGGAAAGTGTGCAACTCGGTAAACGACGTGACCCGCGGATCAATTCGCACAAGCGTCATCGACACCCCGCAAATCGGGCATGTCGGCGCTAGAGAAGAATCGGCATTTTTCGGCATCATTGAACTCTTCTAGAGGCCAGATTCGAGACGCGAAATGACATAGGTCAAAAGGGAAAACCCCGGCCAAAAGGGGGCCGGGGTTTTCGTTTGCGTTGAAGCAGTGCGCGCGACGAGCGGCGCCTAGACTCCGCTACCTCTCTAATTATTTGAAAGAATGCCCATTGGCCTCGTATTGCTTGCCCTTGGCATTGCGTGCGCCGCCGCCCGCCGGATTCACGTGGCAATACCCGCAAGGCTTGCCTTCTTTTTGAGCGTACGCCGGCAATGCCGTGGCGGACCGGGGCGCAACAACTAGACCTGCGAGCAACGCAAAGGCCGCCAGCCCCAATGACCCGACGATAAAACTCTTCATCCCAATCTCCTCCGATTGCCCGGCACCATGCCGACGGCGCAGTCGTTTTTTTAGGCGATCAAAGTCTCTAGGCCTTGATTCAAGTCAAGCGCAGTGCCTTTTCAGGCCGCGCGACGCCGGTTCGCGGAAGGCCTGCGATAAGCGCGAAGCTGCGAGGTGGGCTCAAATTCTCTCACGCGAATTCATCGGCGATCGGAACAACTTCGAACACGGGTTCGGTCGCATCGTACCGCCGCTGATTAGAAAATATTCAATCCCGCGACGGGTGAGACGTCGGCGCAGTGGAACTTCGTGTGCGGAATAAATCCGACGCCAGTCGCGCGCGCGGGCAACGGAGGGCGGTGAGCGGCCACCAATTCGGCAAAGTGCCAATCCCTCATTGGCAGCTGTGAAATAGTTCAAGTGGGTATTGGAAACGGACGATTTCTGGCACATCGTAACTGCCTAAGAACGCTAAAAAATTGGGGAGGAAACGAAATCATGTCTATCACACGCCGCAACCTGATCGTCACCCTCGGTCTCGGCTCGGCCGTGACGCTACTGCCGCGCTCAGCCTTCGCCGCCTATCCGGACCGGCCGATCCACCTGATCGTGCCGTTCGGGCCCGGCGGTAACGCCGATATCGTCGGCCGCATCGTCGGCGAACGCATCTCCAATGCGCTCGGCCAGCCGGTTGTGGTCGACAACCGCGGCGGCGCCGGCGGCGGCATCGGCGCCGAATTCGTGGCGCACGCTACGCCCGACGGCTACACGCTGTTCGTCGGCTCGAATGGTCCGCTCACCGTCAATCCCTTCGTACAAGCGCATCTTACCTACGATCCGCTCAAGGACTTCGCGCCGGTGGCGCTGACCAGCTACGTGCCGCACTGCATCATCCTCAACAACAAGGTCGAGGCCAAGACGCTGCAAGACCTGATCGCGCTGTCGAAGAAACAGCCGATCAACATGGCCACCAGCGGCGTCGGCAGCGCGACGCACATGACGCTCGAGCGCTTCAAGGCGGCGACCGGCGCCAACATCACGCACATTCCCTACAAAAGTGGCGGCGCGCTGATGCCCGATCTGATGGGCGGTAGTATCCAGGCGGCGATGACCGAATTTTCAACGGCGCTGCCGTTGCATAAAGGCGGCAAGGCCCGCATCGTCGCGGTCGCGTCGGCGCAGCGCTCGAAGCTCGCGCCCGACATCCCGACTTTCATCGAGGGCGGCGTAAAGGATTTCACCGCACAGAGCTATATCGGCATTCTGGCGCCCGCCGGCACGCCGCCCGCCATCGTTGCGCAACTTCAGAAGGCGATCGCCGCCGGCCTCGAAGGCGGTCCGGCGCCCGATAAGCTGCGTGCCATGGGTTCGGAGATCGCCACTGCCGAACAGATGACTCCCGCGGGTTTTGCCGCCTTCATCAAGGCCGACTACGAGCATATGCGCGAGGCCGCCAAGCTCGCCGGCATCGTGCCGAAATGAGCGGTGTGCTTCCCGATGGCGCCTGCGACTGCCACTGCCACGTCTTCGGCCCGGCCGCGCGGTTTCCCTATGCGGAGCCGCGCAGCTACACGCCCGACGACGCGCCGTTGGAAGCTTATCTCGCGCTGCTCGATCGCCTCGGCTTCGACCGCGGCGTATTGGTGCAGCCAAGCGCCTACGGTCGCGATAACCGGGCGATGCTGAACGCACTTAGCGCAAAGCCTAAACGTTTACGTGGCGTCGCGGTCGGCGGCGCCGAGTTGAGCAAAAACACGCTTAAGCAGTGGCACGCTACTGGCGTCCGCGGTTTGCGGGCGAACGAATTCCGTCGCGACGGCAAACCATATTACCAGAACGGCGTCGGCTTGAAGGAGGTCGAGCCGCTGTTGCCGATGCTTGCCGATCTCGGCTGGCACCTGCAGCTTTGGATCGATGCGCGCGATCTGCCTGAGATGGCTCCCGCGCTGTCACGCGTGCCGGTGCCGGTGGTGGTCGATCACATGGGCCGGCTGGAATACCATTACGGCACGCATAATCCCGGCTTCCAGGCGCTGCTGCGCGGCGTCGGCGAAGGAAGGCTGTGGGCGAAGCTGTCGGGCACCTATCGGTTGGGCGCGACGGTGCCCAACTACGTGCAGGCAAAGCCGTTTCACGATGCCCTCGTCGCCGCCAATCCAGCGAACTTGGTCTGGGGTACCGATTGGCCGCATCCGCGGCCGGAAGGGCCCGTTCCGGATGCCGCACGCCTCTTGGCCGTGTTCCTCGATTGGACGCGCGACGCGGCTCAACGGCAGGCCATCCTTACCGCCAACCCGGCGCGGCTCTACGATTTTCCGCAGCCCTGAATGGCGTATGCCTCAGCCCGAAGCCGACGCTTTCTGTTCGTCGAGCTTGCGCCGCGGCTCCGGCCCGTAGAACTCGCCGACCTGCTTCATCGGCCGCGGCTTCATCAGGATCGACGTCAGGCGGTCGCGCAACGCCTTGGGCGACGTCGGCTTGATCAGGAATTCGTGCACTCCGGCACGCATGGCCTGCGTCACATCGGCGTGAGATGCTCGGCTGGTCAGCATGATGACCGGTATGCTGGGACGCGGAAATGCGCCGGGCGAACGCACAATGCGCATCACCTCCATGCCGTTGAGCAACGGCACGTCCCAATCGAGCAGCATGACGTCGGGATCACCATTGCGGATCGCTTCCAGCGCGGCGATGCCGTCGGCGGCCTCCGTCACTGAGCGCGAACCGAGGCTCGTCAACATAGAACGCGTCAGCCGGCGCATATAGGCGTTGCCATCGACGACCAGGATATCGAGGCCGTGGAGCAGATCGTCCGCCAAATCCTTACGCATGATGCCCTGCGACCGCTGCGTTGAACCCCCACGAAACCTAATTCAAAGACCCTGTAAATTTGCTGATTCAAATCCATCAAATTTTCGCTATTCCGGCTTGGCGAGCGTCACAATCGCAGCCATTTGATACGGGCGTCACCGTGTCATATGGATAAAATTGTCTGAAAATTCAGCGAGGCGAGCGGCATGAAACTTCCCGGCCCCGATCACCCGATCACTATCGCGCGCAATGCCAATCGCGTGCGCGTCACCTTCCGCGACCAGGTGATCGCCGATACCACGCGCGCGCTCACTTTGCGCGAGGCGAGCTATCCCCCGGTGCAATATATTCCGCGCGTCAACACCGCCATGGACCTGCTCAAGCCCACCGCGCATACCAGTCATTGCCCCTACAAGGGCGACGCCAGTTATTTCACCATCGTCGCGGGCGGCGGCACGGCCGACAACGCGGTGTGGAGCTACGAGGAGCCATTCCCGGCGATGGCCGAGATCGCCGGCTATCTGGCGTTTTATCCCAACCGCGTGGACAAGATTGAAGAGAGCTAGGCCGCTCAATCTAGCGGCGAATGCTTTGATCTCGAAAATGGTCACCGACTTCGGATGCCGCCTCAGTCGAGGCATAAATCGAAATTTACTCTGCCTTGTTATGTTGCGGCGCGGCTAATACTGCATCCAACTGACTTTTTTCTTGTACCAAAAGCATCTCCTTTAAGGTGCCTTGGCTAAGCCGGCCCGATGTTGACTTTGGTTTCCGCTCCGATCCGTCAATTGGGGAATAATCATCGGGTAGCGGGTTGTTTGCAGACGCTGGTTGCCCTAGCCCGATCTTTTCGTCGATCTCTGCGGCGTCATCAGTATCTTTAATTGAGCCGCCAGATCGAACTTGGACTCGGCGCAAGCTTCGTCGCCGTTCTAACTTCTTTGGCTTGGGCGGCGTCACATAGGTGATCGGTGGCAGCCGCATATGGTGGTGCGACATGATTCATCCTTCTGCCCCCTAGATTATGAAGCAAATGGCGTGCCGCGAAAAACCATTTAAAATCAATTAGCGTTTGATGCATTGCTTGCCGTCCCGGCAGCATTTGCCCACCAGTTGGTACACAAGTTGCCTTCGCATAAGACCGAGAACATTTGGCGGTAGGCGACGTTATGATTTACGCCATCGCGGAATCAGATCGCGCCAACGTTGGCCGTCGAACCTGCGTTTCTTTTTGGTCAGATCTTCGTAATTAAGGTGCGAAAGACCAATAATGGTGCCGATAAGCAAGAAAAGCATGGTGAGCTTGGGGTCCATTTTTCGCTTCTCCTGATTTTGATTTCACAGTCACCAAAATACAGTCCCACAAAAACTAAACGCGGCTGAGCCGCATCACCTGCATAAATAGCGAGTAAATTTGCAGGACGATTTAAATCAGGCGCGTGTCGTGCCAACGCTCTCGGCCGGCGATGGAGAATTGCTCCGGCCGAGCAGACCGATTACGTCGATACCCGTGGCGAAAGGAGGTAGCGCTTGCCGCGAGTGGCGCCAAATGCTTATCGCTTATTTTGTGCAATTGGCAGCGCCGACGAAACGCTGTGCAACGAACAAAAGCGAAATAACCTGCGCTTTTGTGATCAACGAATTTACGAGGATTTAAGCCTCGTTCCGATTGCTTCGCTACGTTGCCTCGTCTTTATTGCACTGGGGGCGCTGCCGACGACTTAATCTCATTGCCCATGCACGCTTGCAGCGAACGCGGCCAAAATTTCACTGGCAACGCGGGGGCACCGATCGCTGTCATCGGATTTCCGGGGCTTGGCGATCTGGTCCGCTGTCATTCGCTTATTCAGATGATCGCGGAGCAGAATCCGGCCCGTCCAATCGATATTGTCACCCCACGTCTCACGGCAGACATTGCCAAGTTCATGCCGGAAGTTCGTGAAGCGATCGGCGGAGATTTCCAGCATCGCCGTCTCAATCTGATCGCCCGGCTTGCGTTGTCGAATAAGTTGCGCGAACGCCAATATGGGACGGCCTACATCGTCCAAAGCTCGTTCAAAGCAGCATTAGTGCCGCTTCTTGCCCGAATACCCGAGCGGATCGGATGGGCACAAGAATGCAGATTTCCGCTTCTCACCAAGCCGCGGTTTGGGATGCGCCGTCTATCACGAATGCTCGATCGAACATGCTGGCTCGGTGTTAGTGACGAGCACAATATGCCTGCGAGATGGCCAGAGCCCAAGCTACGGGTGCCCGCCTTCCTCCAAAATGAATTTGAGGCGCTTGCGGAAAAAGCACGGACGGTGGCGCCGGTCATTGCAATAGCCCCCGGTTCGTCGGATCCCAATAAAAACTGGCCCGTTGACAATTATGCGGCTATTGCGCGCCATTGCATCGAGGCCGGCTGCGGCGTCTGGATCGTGGGCTCCACCGAACATCGCAATCTTGCGGCGGCAATTATGGAACGCGCTCCGGCGCGTGATTACCTAACTACCTCGCTAAAAAGACTCGCGCTCACAATCGCTGCCGCGGACGTCTTTGTCGGAAATGATTCTGGGCCATTGCACGTTGCAGCCGCGTTCAACAAGCCGAGCATTGGGGTCTTCGGCTCGACCGATGCCGCCATCAATGCGCCGATCAACGCCGTCTTAAAAGTGGCGGTTCCAGAGTTTGCTATCGCGCGTAAGTCCAAGACTGATATTTGCTGGCCCTCGCTCGAACCGGTTGTTCGCCGGCTTGATCGCGCAATTAATTCTGTGCGGCATTTGACCAAAATAAAATAGCAACCTCGCGTCGACAGACCGCCGGCGCCAAAATGCCGACGTCAGTCGTGGGTCATTCGCTGCCAAACCATTCAGTTCCTGCGCCGACCTTTGTCCGTTGTTAGTCCGATAGCCGACAAATTTTGCGGCGCAGCGAAATGACGCGTCGTGCCAGCAATTTACGCCAGTTCCACAGTCTGCTCCGCCGGAGCGATACTCGGGGCTTCCACATTCGTCTCTGCCGGCGGCGCAACGTAGCGAAACCGATGGCCGTGCAGCGTAATGACGGGGCTTAAATCTAAGCGCCCGCCGCCCAAGGCCTCGATACGGCGATCGAGTTCATCCTTGGAAATATCGGTTGGGATATTGCACAGCGCGGCGAACAAGCGGCGCGAACTCCTCAGCCCGCTCCATTGAATGGGAAGCTCCGGCAGCGGCTCGGGCGCGACCAATAAATTTGCCAGCTGCCAGAACAGCCGCGCCAACTGGGCGTAAGCCAACTCCTCGAGGAATGGCACGGTTGCGAGCGGCGGAACGCCGAACATCTCGACGCCGACGATCGGGCCGGCATCGACTTGCGCAACCATGACATGCGCGGTTGCGCCGAAGTCGGTGGTGCCGTCATAGATCGCGAAATGCGCCGGCGTCCATCCCGGATAGTGTGGCGGCCCCGGGTGGAAATTGTAGGCGCCAAAGCCGAGCCGTTCGAGAATTTGCGCGGGCACGATGGTCGGCGTGGCAAAGCCGATCAACCGCGCGCGCGAGAGCAGATCCGCATCGAGCGCCGCCAGATCCGACGGCTGCTCGACGCCGCGGATGGTGAGCCGCGGGTTGTGCTTGCGCAGGACGGCCGACAGCGCCACTTTCTCGATCGGTCCGGTGAGCAGGACAATGGTATCGAACATGCGAGCCTAAAGGCGCAAAAGCTGCGCTGGAAACCGCTTTGATGAAAACACCGCGCGATTTGCGCGTTAAACCCTCACGTCGACCTGGTTCGTGGCCGTCGTTGACGTCGTCTGATCGCTGCTGTCTTGTCCTGCATGGAATCGCGTCACCCGTGCTGACATTGCTACTCGCCGCCGATTGGAAAATGGTTAATAAAAACCTTTGAGCAGGCGCCGCTTGCTCTTTTTTAGGCGCGGCGGCGGCAAGTTTATTTGCGAAAATTAGCGGCGGCGCCTGGACAAATGCATTGCGAAGGCAGTTACGCACTATCAAATCTCGTTACGGCCTTTACGCGATTTTTTATAAAAAATTTATCCGCACCCAGTCCCGCACGGCCGGCCTGACATTGTGGCAATCAATTTCCACTTTGGGTTTAGCGGACATGCCGACCCGTCAGCGCGATGTCTTTATCTCCGATAACGCCCACTAGGCGGTGCATCCGCGTCGCCATTTATTCATGGCCTAGTGCATGCGCGGCGCCTTGAGGAACTTCTGCCGATCCGACGAATTCACCGCCACGTCGAAGGTGACGCCTTCGCGATAGAGCGTGAGCGGCACCTCGACGCCGGCTTGCCCGAGCGCCCAGACTTTGCGGTAGAAGCCGGCGAGCGTTGAGACGGTCTCGCCGTTGACCGCCAGTATAACGTCGCCGGTTTTCAACTCGGCGCGCGCCGCCGGCCCCTTGGGGGCGATACCGACGGCAACAATCTTGTTCTCGACCTCGGTCGAATAAAGCCCGAGCCAGGGCCGCGCCGGCTTGTTGACGCGGCCAAATTTGCGCAGGTCGTCGAGGACCGATTTCAATAGATCGACCGGCACGATCATGTTGAGATGCTCGTTCTTGCCCTCGCGCGCGCGTTCGAGTTGCAACGAGCCGATGCCGATCAATTCGCCTTTGGGCGAGATCAGCGCGGTTCCGCCCCAATTGGGATGCGCCGGAGAGGTGAAGATCGCCTCGTCCAGCACATATTCCCAATAGCCGGCGAATTCCTGCTTGGCCGCGATGCGGCCGGCGAGCGAACGCGTGCGCCCACCGGCGCCGCCGATCACCACGCGCTCGCCGATCTCGGCCGCGCGCGATGAGCCGATGGGCAGTGCCGGCAGGTCGATCGTACCCAGCGCCTGCACCAGGCCGAAACCGGTCTCCTGGTCGAAACCGAGCGCATGGCCTTCCACGACGTGGCCGTCGCCGAGATGCAGCCAGACAGTGGCGGCTTCCGTGATCAGATAGCCGATGGTCAGCACCAGGCCGTTGTCGATCAATACGCCATTGCCGGCGCGCTCGACCCCGAGCGTTTCGGCGGTGAAGCCATCGGGCGGGATGATTGAATGCAGGCCGACCACCGAGGACAGCGCGCGCTCGAGATCATAGCCATAGTCCTCCGCGCGCGGCTGCGCGGACGGCGGCACTTTCCATTCGGTCAATGCGGGCATGCCGGGCTCCTGTCCTTTTTGGTATTTATCATATGCATTCGGAGGCAGGCGAGCAGAAGATTGTATCGGCATGATAGCGTAGAAGACAGCCAGCCATGACCCCGCTCTCCATCCTCGACCTCTCGCCAGTTTCGGCCGGCTCCACCGGCGCCCAGGCGCTGCGCAATTCGCTCGATCTCGCCCGCCTCGCCGACACGCCTCGGCTACATACGCTATTGGGTGGCCGAGCATCACAATCTGCCGGCGGTCGCCAGTTCCGCCCCCGACATCATGATCGGGCAGATCGCCGCCGTCACGACGCATATGCGCGTCGGTTCAGGCGGCGTGATGCTGCCCAACCACGCCCCGCTGATGGTGGCCGAGCGCTTCAAGGTGCTGGAGGCGCTCTATCCCGGCCGCATTGATCTCGGCCTCGGCCGCGCGCCCGGCACCGATCCCGCCACATCCTACGCGCTGCGCCGCCGCCAGGGCATCAGCGAGGAGGACGACTTCCTCGAGCGCTTCAACGAATTGATGCTGCTGGAGACGCGCGGATTTCCCGCCGGCCATCCGTTTCACAATGTGCGCGCCATGCCGTCCGACGTGGCGCTGCCGCCGATCTACCTGCTCGGCTCGTCCGACTATTCGGCGCAACTGGCCGGCCAGATCGGCGCCGCTTTTGCCTTCGCGCATCATTTCGCGACCTTCGACGCGGCCGAGGCGATGAAACTTTATCGCGACAACTTCCGGCCTTCGCCCGCGCATGCCGAGCCCTACGCGATCCTCGGCACCCACGTCGTTTGCGCCGACACCGACGAGGAAGCCGAGCGTCTGGCGAAGACCGTCGATCTCAATATCGTGCGCCGCGCCAAGGGCGAGTATCTGCCGCTCGCCTCGCCCGAAGACGCCGCGGCTTACGACTATTCCCCGGCCGACCGCGCGCGCATGGCCCAAAACCGCACCAAGCTCTCGGTCGGCGCGCCGGCGACGGTGAAGGCCAGGCTGGAACCGCTGATCGCGGCGACGCAAGCCGACGAACTGATGGTAACGACCATGATCTTCGACCACGAGGCGCGCAAACATTCGTATGAACTGTTGGCGCAAGCGTTCGCCGCCTGAGCCACCCGCTCCGGGGTATCTCCACACCGCGCGGCTCGCCGTGCTAAAAGCTGCGCGGGCGACAGGGTTTTCCGCGTTTCTCGATGTTAAAAATGGGAGGTTTCTTTGGGTAAGCAGTTCAAACTCACCACCGCCGACAAGCATTCGCTCGGTGCCTATCGCGCCGATCCGCAAGGCACGCCGAAGGGCGGCCTGGTCGTGGTGCAGGAGATTTTCGGCGTCAACCATCACATTCGCGCGGTGTGCGACCGGCTGGCGGCGCTCGGCTATGTGGCGGTGGCGCCGGCGGTGTTCGATCGCTTCGTGCGCGATTTCGAGTGCGGCTATACGCCCGACGAGATCGCCAACGCGCGCAGCTATCTCGGCAATCTCAACTGGGAACACATGATGCACGACATCGCCGCCGCGCAAGGCGATCTCAAGGGCGTCGGTCCGCTCGGCGTGATCGGCTTCTGCATGGGCGGCACCGCGGCGTTTCTGGCCGCCTGCCGCATTCCCGGCCTGTCGGCGGCGGTCGCCTATTACGGCGGCATGATCGGCAAGTTCGCCGACGAGAAGCCAAAATGTCCGCTGCAGATGCATTTCGGCGAAAAGGACGAAGGCATCCCGATGAGCACGGTCGACGAAATCAAGAAGAAGCAGCCGCAAGCGGAAACCTACGTTTACCCGAACGCCGCGCATGGCTTCTATTGCGACGAGCGCGCCAGCTACAACAAGGACGCTGCGGCGCTGGCCTGGAGCCGCACGCAAGAATTCCTCGGCAAGCATATGAAGAAATAGGCGGTGCATTCGCCTTAACTTGTCATCGCCGGGCCGCGGCGAAGCCGCGTGGCCCGGTGATCTCGCTTAGGGACGCAACGTCGCGCCCCATGAATTCGAGATGGCCGGGACAAGCCCGGCCATGACAACCAAGAATACTGCATTCGATTAGGCTAGAACCACCGCTCCTTGACCAGCACGGTGTCGCCCGGGCGCAGCGGATAGGTGAGCGGCACCTCGCTCTTGGCCTGATCGCCCGGCGCGCTGCGGGTGAGTTCGACCGTTGACTTGTAGGCGCGCGGGGCAAAGCCGCCGGCAATGGCGATCGCCTTCTCCACCGTCATGTCGGCGACGTAAGGGTATTGGCCGGGCGTCGTTACTTCGCCGAGGATGAAGAACGGCCGGTAGCTTTCCACTTCCACCGTCACGTGCGGCTCACGCACGTAGCCTTGCTTGAGCCGTTCGGCGATGCGCTGCGACAATTGCTGCGTGGTGATGCCGCGCGCCGGCACGCTGCCGATCAGCGGCAGGCTGACATTGCCGCCGGCATCGACGATGTAGGTGCTGGAAATGCCGTCCTGGCCGAACACAACGACGCGCAATTTGTCGCCGGGCCCGAGCGTGTAGGGCTGCTCATAGGATGCGGCCGCCGCATAGCTTCCTGGCACCGCCGCGTAGGCCCCGCCGGCGCTATATTGCGGCTCGGCATAGCGAGGCGTCGCGGGACGCGGGGCCGGCGGCACATATTGCAGCACGGAGGGCTGTTGCACCGGCTGCTGCGCGTAAGCCTGGCCGGATTGCGATGTGGCGGCGATCTGCGATGCGAACAGGCCGCGGCCGGCGGCGGCGTCCGGATCGTGCTGCATGCAGCCGCTGGCCGCGAGCGCGACCAAAGCGGCCAACAGAAATCGGGCTCCCCGCATCGAACGAATCCGCGCCGTCTGGAAGAAATTAAGCCCGATTAACGCTTTATATGGTTAACAAACCCTCACCGGCCGGCAGTGGCGATAAACCCGCGTCGCCACAGCGGTTTTTCGGCCGCCCTGAAATGCAGCGGGCGCCCGAGAGGGCGCCCGCGCGGATCCAAACTTGCAGTGGCGAAATCAAACGCCGGCCGCCTGCGTCAACTTGGCCCCGGTGCCGATCGGGCACGACACGCCGGTGCCGCCATGGCCGCAATAGCCGAAGGGATTCTTGGCGAGGTATTGCTGGTGGTAATCCTCGGCAAAATAGAACTCCGGCGCATCGACGACCTCGGTGGTGATGGCGCCGTAGCCTTTCTTGGTCAGCTCCCTCTGGTACATCGCCTTCGACACCTCGGCCGCCGCCTTCTGCTCGGGCGTGAAGGTGTAGATGCCGGAGCGATACTGGGTGCCGACGTCGTTGCCCTGGCGCATCCCCTGCGTCGGGTCATGACCTTCCCAAAAAGTTTTGAGCAAGGCCTCGTAGGAAATTTTCTTCGGATCGTAGACCACCAGCACCACTTCGTTGTGCCCGGTGCGGCCCGAGCAGGCTTCCTCGTAAGTCGGATTCGGCGTCAGCCCACCGGCATAGCCGACCGCGGTTACATAGACGCCATCGCCCAATTCCCAGAAACTTTTCTCGGCGCCCCAGAAGCAGCCGAGACCGAACAGGGCCTTTTGCGAGCCCTCCGGATAAGGGCCTTTCAACGCGTGGTTGTTGACGAAGTGGGTGGCCGCGGTGCGGATCGGGTCATTGCGCCCGGGCAGCGCTTCCGCCGCCGTAGGCATGGCAATCTTCTTGAATCCGAACATGGTTGGTTCTCCTGCAATCGCTGACCGGAATATATGATCGATGCGGCCGCCCGGAAATGCCGACGCCGATCACGTCTCGGCCAGGGCGGCACACGCGATGATCACGCCGGCGCGAGGACCGTTTGCCGACGGCGCTAACGCGCGTAGCCGATCAGCGGCTTTCTCTTGCGGCCAAAAAAGAGCAGCAGGATGCCGGCCACTCCGAGCAGGCTCCAGGCCGGCGCCGCCAGGATCGCAACCGTTACCGGGTCCCACAGCAGGCCGCGGGCATAAGGTGCGATCAGCGGTTTAAGCTTCGCCAGGCTCGCCGGATTGATCAGCTCCCACAGAGCCTGCACGGTGGTCAGGGCGAGACTGTTGCCGGCGATCGACTTGGTGCCGTCATAAATCACCAGGATAAACGCAGCGGCCAGCAGGATGAGGCCGAGGAATCGGAACAGAAATCGGATCATGGTTGGCGGTATTTTCCGTAGCTCAATGGTACCGCTTACCCCCTCGCGCCGCCCAGTTCAACCGGCGCCGACGCTTCCCTTGAGCAACCGTTGCTGCATCCGCTAACGTCGCCCTCGCCGGACCACACCGGTTGTGTCATAGGGAAGAAATGCCCACAAAACCCCCTGCCGGCCGCAGTCGGCCAACCTTCACCGATCAAGAAGCCTTGCAATTTCATAGCGTCGGCCGCCCCGGCAAGCTGGAGGTCATCGCCACCAAGCCGATGGCGACCCAGCGCGACCTCTCGCTCGCCTATTCACCGGGCGTCGCGGTGCCGGTGCTCGCGATCGCGGAGGATCCTAGCCGCGCCTACGACTACACCGTCAAGGGCAACTTCGTCGCCGTCATCACCAACGGCACCGCCATTCTCGGCCTCGGCAACCGCGGCGCGCTGGCGGCCAAACCGGTGATGGAAGGCAAGGCGGTGCTGTTCAAGCGCTTCGCCGACATCGATTCCATCGACCTCGAGGTCTCCACCGAGGACCCCGACCAGTTCATCAATTGCGTGCGCTATCTCGGCGCCGGTTGGGGCGGCATCAATCTCGAAGACATCAAGGCGCCGGAGTGTTTCATCATCGAGCAGCGGCTGCGCGAGTTGATGGATATCCCCGTCTTCCACGACGACCAGCACGGCACCGCGATCATTTCCGCGGCCGGGCTAATTAATGCGCTCGATCTGACCGGGCGCGACATCAAGCACACCAAACTGGTCTGCAACGGCGCCGGCGCCGCCGGCATCGCCTGCCTGGAACTGCTCAAGTCGATCGGCTTTGCGCCGGAGAACCTCATTCTCTGCGACACCAAGGGCGTGATCTATCAGGGCCGCACCGACGGTATGAACCAGTGGAAGTCGGGCTACGCCGTCAAGACCTCGAAGCGCACGCTGGCCGAGGCATTCGAAGGCGCCGATGTGGCTTTCGGGCTTTCAGTCAAAGGGGCGTTCACCAAGGACATGGTCAAGTCGATGGCGGAGAAGCCAATCATCTTCGCCTTGGCCAATCCCGACCCCGAGATAACCGCCGAAGAAGTCGCGGAAGTGCGCAACGACGCCATCATGGCGACCGGCCGCTCCGACTATCCCAACCAGGTCAATAATATCCTCGGTTTCCCTTTCATCTTCCGGGGCGCCCTCGATGTGCGCGCTTCCACCATCAATATGGAGATGAAAATCGCCGCCGCCCGCGCGCTCGCCGATCTGGCGCGCGAAGACGTGCCCGATGAAGTCGCCGCTCTGTACGGGGCGCGGCCGAAATACGGACCCGAATACATCATTCCGGTGCCGTTCGATCCGCGGCTGATATCGACGGTGCCGCCCGCCGTCGCCAAGGCGGCGATGGATACGGGGGTCGCCCGCAAGCCGATCGTCGACATGGATGCCTACCGCCATCAGCTCAACGCGCGGCGCGATCCGATCGCGGGAACGCTGGTGCAAGTCTATGCGCGGCTGCGCCGGCAGCCCAAGAGCGTGGTGTTCGCCGAGGGCGAGGAAGAACAGGTGATCCGCGCGGCGGCCAGCTTCGTGCACCAGGGGCTGGGCACCGCGCTGCTGGTCGGACGCGAGGATCTGGTGCACGCGGCTGCGCGCGAGGCCGGTATCGAACTCGGCGAGGGTATCGAGATCATCAATGCGCGGCTTTCGACCCGCAATACCGTCTACACTAACCATCTGTATGAGCGACTGCAGCGGCGCGGCTACCTGTTGCGCGATTGCCAGCGGCTGGTGAACACCGACCGCAACCATTTCGCCGCCTGCATGGTTGCGCTCGGCGACGCCGACGCCATGGTGACTGGCGTCACCCGCAATTTCTCAGTCGCGCTTGAGGACGTCCGCCGCGTGATCGATCCCAAGCCCGGTCACCGGGTGATCGGCGTTTCGCTGGTGGTGACACGCGGGCGCACCGTGCTCGTGGCCGATACCGCGGTGACCGAGATGCCGGAGGCGGACGAGATCGCCGACATCGCCATCGAGGCGGCTGGCGTCGCGCGGCGGATGGGCTACGAGCCGCGCCTGGCGCTGTTGGCGTTCTCGACTTTCGGCCACCCGCAGGGCGAGCGATCGGCGCGCGTGATCGAGGCGGTGCGCATCCTCGACAGTAAACGTGTCGATTTCGAATATGACGGCGAAATGGCCGCCGACGTGGCGCTCAATCCGGAACTTGCGACGCCCTATCCGTTCTGCCGGCTGTCGGGCGCGGCCAATGTGCTGGTGATGCCGGCGTTCCATTCGGCCTCGATTTCCACCAAAATGCTGCAGGAGCTGGGCGGCGCGACTGTGATCGGGCCGCTTCTCGTCGGCCTCGACCGCCCGGTGCAGATCGTGCAGCTCGGCGCCAAGGACAACCAGATCGTCAATATGGCGGCGCTGGCGGCCTATAACGTCAGCGGTTGACCTGATAGCAAAACGGAGAGTTGCCTTGAGCAAGACCCTTTCCGGCGTGATTGCCGCCATTGCCACCCCTGTTGACGAGAGCGGCGCGCCCGATCTCACGCGGGCGGTCAGCTTGGCGCGCTATCTGCTCGACAATGGCTGCGACGGCCTCAACGTCCTCGGCACCACCGGCGAGGCCACCTCATTCTCGCTCGCCGAACGCATGGCAGTGATGAGCGCCTACAAGGCGGAAGGTCTGCCGCTCGATCGCCTGATGGTGGGAACCGGCGCCGCGGCGGTGTCCGATGCGGTCGCGCTCACCCGGCACGCCGCTGAACTCGGCTTTGCCGGCGCGCTGGTGCTGCCGCCATTCTACTACAAGGGCGCCCCCGATGACGGACTCGTTGCATATATCGACACATTGGTGCAGGCGACGTCGGCCAAGCCGATACCGATCTATCTTTATCATTTCCCGGCAATGTCGGGATTGCAGTGGCATGTCGCGCTGATCAAACGGCTGCTCGATTCGTATCCGACCCGCATCGTGGGCCTCAAGGATTCCTCCGGCGACATGGCTTATGCCCGCTCGGCGGCGGCAGTCGCGCCCGACTTCGCCGTGTTTCCCTCGACCGAAGCCGCGCTGCTCGAAGCGCGCGGCGGTGCCTTCGCCGGCTGCATCTCGGCCACCGCCAATCTCAACGCCGATTTGTGCGCGCGCGCGTGGCGCGCAGGCGATGCGGGCGCACTCGACGCCGCAGTGGCGATCCGCAAGCTTTTCGACGGCAAGCCGCTCGTCTCAGGCGTGAAGGCGTTGCTCGCGCATATTCATGGCGATCCAGCGCTCGCGCGGGTCAAGCCGCCGCTGGCCGCGTTTTCGGCTGCCGATCGCGCGACGGTATTTGCCGGCCACGATGCGGTACGGGCCAAGCGGGTGGCTTAAGTCTTGTGTTTTGTGGGCGTTGACGCCCGGGCAGGGCCTTACTATAAGCCTCGCCCGTGGCTGCGGGGTATCCTTCCGCCACGCTTTCTTGCAAAGATCAGTCGTTTAGGCGGTCTTTCCGCCGCGAAACGCCAGTTGTGAACGAGAGGCTCATGGCCAACACCAAGTCCGCCCGCAAAGCCACGCGCAAAATTGCGCGTCGGACGATTATCAACAAAGCGCGCCGTTCGGTGCTGCGCAATTCGGTCCGCAAGATCGAGGAAGCGATCACCAAAGGCGACCGTACCGCGGCAATGGCGGCGTTCAAGGACGCGGAGCCGGCTATCATGCGTGCAGCGCAGCGCGGCGTCGTGCATAAGAACAATGCGAGCCGCAAAGTATCGCGCCTCGCCCATCGGATAGCCAAGCTCGCCAAGTAAGCGCCGGCCCGGCTGTCGCGCCGCGTTATTTCGCATCGAATTTTTGAGAATGCCCGCCGGACGGTCGCGTGACGCTCCTCCGATGCGTCTCGCCATCGTCAAACCGTCATCGCGGCGTCAAACAAATCTGCGCGCCACGAAATTGCTTGACAAAGTGCGGCGCCGACAGCGCAAACGCCGATGCCTGCGCGCATTTTTTGTGAGGGTTACCTTGAAAATTCGATCACGAATTTTTTTGCGGCATGAAAGACTTAACGAGCATGCCGAGGCGAGGACCACAAAATGCAGATTTGACGGGCAATTCTTGTAGCTTTCATTTTTTTTATTATCGCGCCGCCGCGCTGCACCCATAAACTTAATTCAACTTTTAGATTCTGCGCGACTCATCAAGACGTTGCCAACCAATTTATGCACAGGCGCGCCGTCGGCTTGCTACGCATTTTCGTCATATAGCACGCGCACATCCGCGATTTTCATTGCGGGCCGGTAACGCATGTGTATTTTTGAACTGCGCACCCGATAGTCCTGGGCGTTATCAAAATAAGGTCGCGCTCCACGCTCATCGCAGATGAGAACCGCTTATTTTTGCCGATTGGCATCATGCGCGGACGTTCGAAATCTCGGCAGGCTGGAATTAGAGTTCAACGTCGGGGTCCAATGGGATTTGCAACGTCCGATCGGACAACGGCGTAAGCAGACTACCGCAAGGCGCGGCGTGAAGTAGACCACCGGGCATGAGTCCGGAAAGCAATTGGGAGGGGCCAATTATGACAACAGCGGGACGCATCTTGGCGAACAACACCGGTATCCTTGGATGGATATCGTCCGATACGGTTTCATGCTGCGTTGTTGCACGTCCCGCCTGCGTTTCCCGCATTGTTCTGTCCTTGAACCCTGCATCCATTAGTTCGTCCGCGTTCACGGCCGGCATCCGAGGCGCCACGCCTCCGCCGGCGAGCTGAGGCGCGGCATCCTCGACCCGCCGTCTTCGTCGCCCGCTCGGCCTGAAGGCCTCCAGCGATCCGGCGATCTCCCAACGGCATTGTGATCGAGTTTGTTGCGTCCCGTTTCCGGCACGTCGGTTGCATCAGACCGTCTGGCCGGGCCGCGTTAGTCCGTTCAAACAATTATTCGAAACGAGAAATAAGAAAATGTCGAACGCAGATAACGAGAGCTGGTCACGGGTGAAAAGTCGGCTGCGCGCCGAGGTCGGCGAAGACATCTATTCGAGCTGGTTTGCGCGCATGGACCTGGAAGGCCTTGAGGAGGGAACCGTGCGCCTATCGGTGCCGACCCGTTTCCTCAAAAGCTGGATCCAATCGCATTATGCCGAACGGGTGCTGGCCTGCTGGCAAGCCGAGCAGACGCAAGTCAACCGCATTGAGTTGATCGTGCGCTCGGCGGTATTGCGCTCGGCCATCGTCAAACCCAAGGCCGAGCTCGAGATGGGCGCCGGCGATGGCGGCCGCTTCAACGGCAATGGCAATGGACGCTCGCTGCCAGTCGGCGATGCGACCGGGCACGAGGCGCTCGGCGGCTCGCCGCTCGACGCCCGCCTGACCTTCGACACTTTCGTGGTCGGCCGCTCCAACACCCTCGCCCAAGCCGCCGCGAAGCAAGTGGCCGCCGCCAAGCGCGGCGACCCTGTGATGTTCAATCCGCTTTACATCCATGCCGGCGTCGGCCTCGGCAAGACGCATCTGCTGCAGGCGGTCACCTGGACCGGAAATGCCCTGGGCGAGCGCAAGGTGCTTTATCTCACCGCCGAAAAATTCATGTACGGGTTCGTTTCGGCGCTGCGCACGCAGACGGCGCTCGCTTTCAAGGAAGCGCTGCGCGGCATCGGCGTGCTGGTGATCGACGACCTGCAGTTCCTGCAAGGCAAATCGACCCAGGCCGAGTTCTGCCACACGCTCAACGCGCTGATCGATGCCGGCCGCCAGGTGGTGATCGCCTCCGACCGTCCGCCGTCGGACCTCGAAAGCCTCGACGACCGCGTGCGGTCGCGGCTCGCCGGCGGCCTGGTGGTGGAGATGGGGCCGCTCGGCGAGGAGTTGCGCTTCGAAATCCTCAAATCGCGCGTGACCGCGGCAAGGTCGCACCATCCGAGCTTCGACGTGCCGCTGCCGGTTCTGAGCTATATCGCCAAGACCGTGACCCATAACGGCCGCGATCTGGAAGGCGCCCTCAACCGACTGCTCGCCCATAACAAGCTCACCGGCCATGCCGTCACGCTGGAGATGGCCGAACGCGAAGTGCGCGACCTGATCCGCCCGCAGGAGCCCAAGCGGGTCAAGATCGAGGACATCCAGCGGGTGGTGGCGCGGCAATACAATGTCAGCCGGTCCGACCTGTTGTCGTCGCGGCGCACCGCCAACGTGGTACGCCCGCGCCAGGTGGCGATGTATCTGGCCAAGACGCTCACGTTGCGCTCATTGCCGGAGATCGGCCGGCGCTTCGGCGGCCGCGACCACACCACGGTGCTGCACGCGGTGCGCAAGATCGAAGGCCTGGTCGGCAACGACATGGCGTTGGCCGAGGAGATCGAAATCCTCAAGCGCCAATTGCAGGAGTAGTCCTCTCCCGCTCTTCGGGGAGAGGGTCAGCCCCGCTGTGGACGCCCTGGGGATATGATCGGGGATCAAAAACCCGCCCTTGCGCATTTCGCTTGCTCTTGTCACCTTTGCTCCCCGGCCCCGCATTCCGCGAACGGCCGGCTTGGCGTCGCGCCTTGGTTTTAAGGCCTATTCATAGGCGCCGAAGCGGGTTTTCCAATGAAAGTTACAGTCGAGCGTGCAGAACTGCTGAAGTCGCTGGGCCACGTGCATCGCGTGGTGGAACGGCGCAACACCATCCCGATTCTCGCCAACGTGCTGATCAAGGCCGACAAGGGCAAGCTCAGCATGAAGGCCACCGACCTCGACCTCGAAGTCATCGACAGCGTCGCCGCCGAGGTGTCGCCAGGCGGTGCCACCACCGTGCCGGCGCACATGTTCTACGAGATCGTGCGCAAGCTGCCCGAGGGCGCGCAGATCGTGATCGAGGGTTCCGGCGATCGCGCCGTGCTTTCGCTGCGCGCCGGGCGCTCGCGCTTCACCTTGCAGACGCTGCCGGAAAGCGATTTTCCCGATCTCGCCGCCGGCGAGATGACGCATTCCTTCAAGCTTGCCGCCGCCGATCTCAAGCGCCTGATCGACAAGACCCAGTTTGCGATCTCGACCGAAGAAACCCGCTATTACTTGAACGGCATCTACCTGCACACCGCCGGGACGGCGAAAAATGCCACACTGCGCGCGGTGGCGACCGACGGTCACCGCCTGGCGCAGGTTGAACTGCCCCTTCCGGACGGCGCGGCCGGCATGCCCGGCATCATCGTGCCGCGCAAGACCGTGGGCGAGGTGCAGCGGCTGATCGAAACCGGCGAAGGCGAAGTCGCGATCGAATTGTCCGCCGGCAAGATCCGTTTCTCGATCGGCGATGTAGTGCTCACCTCGAAACTGATCGACGGCACCTTCCCGGATTATGCCCGCGTGATCCCGGCCAACAACGACAAGAGCCTAGTCGTCGACAAGAAGGATTTCGAGGCGGCGGTCGACCGCGTCTCCACCGTGTCGAGCGAGCGCGGCCGCGCGGTGAAGTTGTCTATCACCGGCGGAAAGCTCGTGCTGTCGGTGACCAATCCGGATTCCGGCAGCGCTACCGAGGAGCTCGAAGTCGAATACGAATCCGACCCGCTCGATATCGGCTTCAATTCGCGCTATTTGCTCGACATTGCCGCGCAGATCGAGGGCGAGGTGGCCGTGCTCAAGCTCGCCGACCCCGGTTCGCCGACGCTGATTCAGGACAAGGACGCCAAGGGCGCGCTCTATGTGCTGATGCCGATGCGGGTTTGATCTCCCGCATCGCCGGCGGTAAGGCTCGCCGATGACCGCCGCCTTCATCCGCCGCCTGACGCTGACCAACTTCCGCAGCTACCACGCCGCGCAGATCGCGCTTGCGTCCGCCGGGCTGGTGGTGCTCACCGGCGCGAATGGCGCCGGCAAGACCAATCTGATCGAGGCGATCTCGTTGCTTGCGCCGGGCCGCGGCCTGCGCCGCGCCACCATGGAAGAGTTGGCCTTCTCGGAAGGCGACGGCGCTTGGGCGGTGTCGGCCGAGATCGAGGGCATGCTCGGCCTCGCCACCCTCGGCACCGGCATCGATCCGCCGGCGGGCGAGGATTCCGCGCCGTCGCGCAAATGCCGCGTCGACCGGGAGAGCGTCTCCTCGGCGGCGGCCTTCGCCGATCATTTGCGCGTGGTGTGGCTGACGCCAGCCATGGATCCGCTGTTCAACGGCCCGGCGTCCGAGCGGCGCCGGTTTCTCGATCGTTTGGTTCTGGCAGTCGACGCGCAGCATTCCAGCCGCGTCGCCGCGCTTCAACGGTCATTGCGCTCGCGCAACCGGCTCTTGGAAGACGCCCGCAGCGATTCCCATTGGCTCGATGCGGTGGAGCACGAGACGGCCGAGGTCGCTGTTGCAGTCGCTGCCGCGCGCGCCGAGACGGTGGCGCGGCTTTCGGCGGCGCTCGCCGCCGGGCGCGACGAAGGCTTTCCGCGCGCCGAAATCGCACTCAGCGGCTGGATGGAGCAGCTGTTGCCCGATCGCAGCGCCATCGAGATCGAGGACCGTTACCGCGCCTTGCTGAAAGACACCCGCGCGCGCGACGCCGCCGCCGGCCGCACCCTCGATGGCCCGCATCTGTCCGACCTCGCCGTCACCCATGCCGGCAAGGGTATTGCGGCGCGGGAGGCCTCGACCGGCGAGCAGAAGGCGCTGCTGATCCGCCTGGTACTCGCCCATGCCGGGCTGATCAAGGACATGACCGGCTTCGCGCCGCTCATGCTGCTCGACGAAATCGTCGCCCACCTCGATCCGGCCCGCCGCGCGGCTTTATACGACGCATTGTCGAACCTCGGCGCGCAAGTGTGGATGACCGGCGCCGACCCGGCGGCCTTCGGCGACATCGTCGGCCGCGCGCAAGTTTTCGAAGTCCACACCGGAACGATAGCGCCCCGGTTGTGAGGTTCCGCCGCGTCGGCTACTGCTCGCCGAGCAATTCCCGCCGCTGCCGCTCCGACGCGTCGGAGTAGCGCCGCAACGCATGCGCCTCGCTGAGCAAGCCGATCACCTGCCGGCGCTCAGACGAATCGACCACCACTAGCGCTTCCGCCTCGAAGCGGTCGAACGCCGCGATCGCTTCCTGCGCCGTCAGCTGCGGCAGCAGCATATGATCGGCATGGTGCAGGATATCGCGCACCGAGGCAGTGGCGGGAAGTTCCGCCGCATGCGCTTCGGCCACGATCACCACGCCGGCGTAACGGCCGTCCTCATCCACCGCGACGACCTGGTTGGTCGAGCCGAGCGGAAAGGCCTCGCGAAACGCCGAGATCGGCGATTCCACCGGCGTCGTTCGCACGTCCGAGCGCATCATCTGGCCGACCGTCAAATCCCTGATCCAACCGACATCGGCGGCGCTGCGGATGGTCTCGCCGCGCAGATGGAAGCGCCAAGTGGTGAACGAATAGCCGAAGAATTCACGCGTCACCTGCATCGAGACGATCACCGCGATCAGCACCGCGGTGGTGAGCCACAGGTCGCCGGTGGTCTCCAGCGCGATGAAGGTCATGGTCAGCGGCCCGCCGATCACCGAGACCGACAGCGCGCCGATGCCGATGATGGCAAAGGCGTCGGGGTCGACATGCAAGCCCGGCCACACCGTGTTGAGCCCGACCGCGAATAGTTGACCACCCAATGCGCCAAGCAGCAGCGAAGCGAAGAATAGGCCGCCGCGGAACCCGGTGCCGAGCGAAACGATCGAGGCCAGCGCCTTGAGAGCGAAGATCAACGCGATGGTCGCGAGCGGCAGCTTGAAAATGCCGGTCAGATGCAGCGCGCCGTGCCCCGACGACATCACCTGTGGCGAGATCATCGCCAATAGTCCGACCACCGCCCCACCCAGCATCGGCCGTAAGCCCGGCTTCACCCGCAGGCGCGAGAACAGCACCTCGCAGGCGGCGACCCCGCGCATCAATGCGATGCCGAAAATGGCCGCCAGCAGGCCGAACCCGCCGGCGATCACCACGTCGTGCACGGCCAGACTCGAGACGGCGCCGGTCTCGATGCCGAGGCGGTCGGGTGCGAAGATCTGCGCGGTCAGGTAGCCGACCAGCGCCGCCATGCCTACCGGCGCCAGCGAGGCGATCGAATAGCTCCCGATGATCAGCTCGAAGCCGTAGAAGGCGCCGCCCAAGGGCGCGCCGAAGGCGCCGGCGATGGCCGCAGCGGCGCCACAGCCGACCAGGATGCGCATATCGCTGCGGCGCAGGCGAAAGGCCTGCCCAATCTTAGAGGCGATGCCGCTGGCGATCTGGGTATAGCCGGCCTCCAGGCCGACGGAAGCGCCGACGCCGCTCGACCATACCGTCTGCGCCGCCACGATCAGGCTGCCGCGTAACGACATGCGCCCGCCGTGCAGCGCATTGGCCTCGACCGGATCGACCTCAGTGCCGCGCCGGCGGGTGATATAGGCGGTGGCGAGACCAAACAGCAGCCCGCCGAGGCAGGGGGTGAAAAACGCGTAATACGGGTTCAGCATGCCGCGGCCGGACAGCCGTTCGCCGGGATCGAGGCCGAAGAACGTCAGATGCATGAGGCCGACCGCTTGGCCCATGGCGGAGACCGCCAGGCCGGCCAGGGCGCCGACGATCAGCGCCAGCGCGATGATGCTCGATTCACGTGCGCGGACGATGGCGCGCAGGCGATGCGGAACTTCAATCGGTTTGCTGAACCAGCGCATGGGGAGCGGAATCGGGTCGGGAGAACGCAGCAATTCTTAGATGCCAAGCCGCGTCCGCGTGCAAGCGAGATCGGTTTGGGCGCACGTCATGGCCGTTCCATGACTGCCAAGCGGCAAGCCTGCGAATCACCGGCAAGGGCTCAAAACTGGCCGTTAAGGGGCTTCAAAAACTGGCATTTTTTTAGAGTGCCAGCTCTTTAAAAAATCATTTTGAATCAACATATTAGACACTGTGACTTAGCTCTGTACGAGGACCGTTTTTCGTGTCACACAAATCAACCAATCCGACTCATTTCGCCGCCCGTTTTGAGGCTCGCTCCGATGGCTGAACCGGCCCGCAATATCGAATCCGACTACGGCGCAGAATCGATCAAGGTCCTGAAAGGGCTCGACGCCGTGCGCAAGCGGCCGGGTATGTATATCGGCGATACCGACGACGGCTCCGGCCTGCACCACATGGTCTACGAGGTGGTCGACAACGCCATCGACGAGGCGCTCGCCGGCTTTGCCGACCAGGTGACGGTGACGCTCAACGCCGACGGCTCGGTGACCGTGGTCGACAATGGCCGCGGCATCCCGACCGACATCCACAAAGGCGAAGGCGTTTCGGCGGCCGAGGTCATCATGACCCAGCTGCATGCCGGCGGAAAATTCGACCAGAATTCCTACAAGGTGTCCGGTGGCTTGCACGGCGTCGGCGTTTCGGTGGTCAACGCGCTATCGCGCTGGCTCAAGCTCAAAATCTGGCGCGACGGCAAAGAACATTTCATGGAGTTCGCCGACGGCGTCGCGGTGGCGCCGCTGAAGGTCGTCGGCGAAAGCGGCGGCAAGCGCGGGACGGAAGTGACGTTCTTCCCATCGCCTGCGACATTCACCATGGTGGAGTTCGACTTCGCCACGCTGGAGCACCGCCTGCGCGAACTGGCGTTTCTCAATTCCGGCGTCACCATCGCGCTGTCCGACATGCGCCATGCGGTCGAGAAGCGCGAGGAGATGAAATACGAGGGCGGCGTCGAGGCCTTCGTGAAATTTCTCGACCGCAACAAGACGCCGCTGATCCCCAATCCGATCATGATCAAGACCGAGCGCGAAGGCATCACGGTGGAAGCCGCGCTGTGGTGGAACGACGGCTATCATGAGAGCGTGCTGTGCTTCACCAACAACATTCCGCAACGCGACGGCGGCACGCATCTGGCCGGCTTCCGCGGCGCGCTCACCCGTCAGGTCACGCAATACGCCGAGACGCTGGGCACCACACGCAAGGAAAAGGTAGCGCTCACCGGCGACGATTGCCGCGAAGGCCTGACTTCGGTGCTCTCGGTCAAAGTGCCGGACCCAAAATTCTCCTCGCAGACCAAGGACAAGCTGGTGTCCTCGGAAGTCCGCCCGGTGGTCGAGAACGTGATCAATCAGGCGCTGCAGGACTGGTTCGAAATTCACCCCGCGGAAGCGCGCGTCATCGTCGGCAAAGTGGTGGAAGCTGCCGCCGCGCGCGAAGCCGCGCGCAAGGCGCGCGATCTGACCCGCCGCAAGGGTGCACTCGATATTTCGTCGTTGCCCGGAAAACTTGCCGACTGCCAGGAGCGCGATCCGGCCAAGTCCGAACTGTTCATCGTCGAGGGCGACTCGGCCGGCGGCTCCGCCAAGCAGGGCCGCAACCGCGAATTCCAGGCGGTGCTGCCGCTGCGCGGCAAGATTCTCAACGTCGAGCGCGCGCGTTTCGACAAGATGCTGGGCTCACAGGAGATCGGCACGCTGATCACCGCGCTCGGCACCGGCATCGGGCGCGACGAGTTCAATCCCGACAAACTGCGCTACCACAAGATCATCATCATGACCGACGCCGACGTGGACGGCAGCCATATCCGCACGCTGCTGCTCACGTTCTTCTTCCGGCAGATGGAGGAGCTGATCAAGCGCGGCCACATCTACATCGCCCAGCCGCCGCTTTATAAGGTCAACCGCGGCAAGTCCGAGCAATACCTCAAGGACGAGCGCGCGCTCGAGGATTACCTGATCGCGACCGGGCTCGAGGATTCGGTGCTGAAGCTGGCCTCCGGCGAGGAACGCGGCGGACAGGACCTGCTCACGCTGGTCGAAGAAGCGCGTACCATTCGCGGCATCCTGCAAGGGCTGCACAGCCGCTATAACCGCAAGGTGATCGAGCAGGCGGCCATCGCCGGCGTGCTGACGCCGAGCGTCACGTCCGATCTCAAGACCGGCGCCGCCGCCGCCGACTACATCGCCAAGCGGCTCGACGCGCTCGAGGATGAAACCGAGCGCGGCTGGAAGGGAACCTTCGACGAGGAAGGCTTCCACTTCGAGCGCACCGTGCGCGGCGTGAAGGAAGTCGCCATCATCGACCAGGCGCTGCTCGGCTCCGCCGACGCGCGCAAGCTCGACGAATTCGCCGCCAGCCTGCAGCAGGCCTACCCGCGGCCGACCCCGCCGGCCATGCTGCGCCGCAAGGACGAGACCACGGCGATTTATGGGCCTGTCGGCCTGTTCGAGGCGCTGACCGGCGCCGGCCGCAAGGGCATCAGCATGCAGCGCTATAAAGGGCTGGGCGAGATGAACCCCGAGCAATTGTGGGAGACCACGCTCGACGTCAATGCGCGCTCGCTGTTGCAGGTCCGCATCAAGGAAGTCGACGAAGCCAATGTGCTGTTCGACCAGCTCATGGGCGATCTGGTCGAACCGCGCCGGCAGTTCATCCAGGACAACGCGCTGTCCGCGAGCGTCGACGTTTAACGGCGCGCGCGCTACTCCACCACGTCGAGCGCGGCGGCATCGGTCGCGGCCGCGCCGTTGGTAGCCCGTTCGGCGGCGACGATGGTGTTTTCCAGCAGCATGGTGACCGTCATCGGCCCGACCCCGCCGGGCACCGGCGTGACATAAGCCGCCTTGCGGCGCACGCCCTCGAAATCGATGTCGCCGACCAGCTTGCCGTTCGCCAGGCGATTGATGCCGACGTCGATGACGACGGCGCCGGTCCTGACCATTTGCGGCAGAATGAGGTTGGGCACTCCGGCCGCCACCACCAGGATATCGGCGAGGATGGTGTATTGGGCGAGGTCCCGCGTATGCACGTGGCAGATCGCGACCGTCGCCTCGCGCTTGAGCATCATCAAGGCCATCGGCTTGCCGACGATATTGCTCGCCCCGACGATGGTGACGTTCTTGCCGGCGACTTCGATGCCGGCCGAATCCAACAGCTTCATAACGCCGTAAGGCGTGCAAGGCGGAAAGACCGTCTCGCCGAGGATCAGGCCGCCGACGTTGTAGAGATGGAAACCATCGACGTCCTTCTCGACGGCGATCGTGCGCAGCACCGCCTGGATGTCGTGATGGGCGGGCAATGGAAGCTGCACCAGAATGCCGTGGACCTTCGGATCGGTGTTGAGGCGCTTGATCTGCTCGACGACGTCGGCGGCGCCGCCATCGGCGGGAAATTCGTGCAGCTCGGAGCGGATGCCCACTTCCGCGCAGGCCTTGATCTTGTTGTTGACGTAAAGCCGCGACGCGGGATTGCGCCCAACGAGTATGACCGCCAGACCCGGCGTTATGCCGCGCTGGCTGCGCAACGCCGCGACGCGCGGCTTGATGCCTTCGCGGATCTGGCGGGCGATCGCTTTTCCATCGAGCAACGTGGCGGTCATAGCGGAAATCTTGTCGTCGTGCGCGCGAAGCGCTGCCGCGGTGCTCCGCAATAGCGGCGTTTTTCTGTCTTGGCAATCAACGGCTGGCGTGCGTTGCCCAACGTTGGGCTGCGATCACCGACTTTGCCTCACGACATCAGCTTGGCGCCGATGGCGAGCCCGATCGCCAGCGCGCCCAAGAACAGCACCAGGAAAATGCCGAACAGCCACTGCGCGATAGTCGCGGAGACCGCCTCCACGTCGGTGAAGCCGAAAATGCCGGCGACAATGGCGATCAACAGAAAGACAAAAGCCCATCTCAGCATGGCCAACTGCCGCATGCGGCTTCGTCCGCCTTAAATAGGTTTGGCCGCCGTCCGGTTCCATAGCAGCGGTGCCAATTTGTCAGGCAGCGTGCAAGGATCGCGCGCCGGCCAACGGCCGGCGTCGACGCGGGAAAGAAAATCGCCGACCACCTGATTGAACAAATCGGGCTCTTCCAGATTCACCACATGGCCGGTCTTCGGAAACATGACCAGCCCCGAGGCCGGGATCGCCGACTTCAGGAACAGGCTCGGCTCGATGCAGCGGTCGTCCTCGTCGCCGACCACGATCAGCGCCGGGATCGTTAGCCGCTTGATGGCGTCCTCGAAATCGTACAGCGACGGCCGCGCGCCCTGGAAACCGCGCGACGTATTGGCCGAGCCCTTAGCGTCGTGCTCGGCCAGATGCTTCTGGAATTCGGCAAAGCCGCGTGCGTCCTTGATCGCAAAGGGCACACGGCTTGGACCGTTGCCGTAGGTCTTGGCCACCGCCGTCGAACCGTCGCGCTCGAACTGCAGCGCGAGTTCGCGCGAGTTGTTATGGAACGCATCCGTGAACCAACGCTCGCTGCCCGAGCCGGTGCCAGCGAGCGTCATCGAGCGAACGCGCGCCGGATGATTGAGGGCGACCTGTAATGTCGTGTAGCCGCCCATCGACAGGCCGACGATGTGCACTCGGTCGATCTTGAGATGATCGAGCACGGCGACGGCGTCGCGCATCACGTGCTGGTAGCTGTAGGCCGCCACATCGGCCGGCACGTCGGACGGCGTATAGCCGCGCGCTGAGTAGGTAATGCAGCGGTAGCGCTTGCCGAATTCACGCATCTGCGGCTCCCAGCCGCGGTAGTCGGACGCGAATTCGTGCACGAACAGGACCGGCACGCCCTGCCCCACCTCTTCGTAATAGAGCCGCACGTTGTCGCTGGTCGTTGCGTATGGCATGCGCGTCGATCCGTTGAGACGCCGGTACTCTATACGGATATCGCGCCCGGCCGGAAGCCGCCGCGCCAAAATTTGACGGCCGGCGAAGGGCCGGCCGCGCTTTCATCCTTGGCCCAAAATTCAGCCGGTATGGCGGACCGCCCAGCCCACTTCCATGCGTCGGCGCCAGGCGTTCCGGCGCAGTCCCAGCAGCCGTTGCGCGGCGGTCTTGGCGTCGGCGCGGCTCGCCGCCGCACAGGTGCGATATTCAAGGTCGGAGACGCGCGACAACACCGGCTGCCGGTGGAAAAACCTGACGAGCGGATTGACGTCGCCGTCGAACGCCAGTTCGGCGATCGTCTTGGCCACATCGCCGCTATGCCCGAAGGCCATCACCCGGCCGGTCATAGTATGGCGCACCTCGTAGACGCCAGGGCCGGCCGGCGCTTCGATCGCATCGCCCCGCCCATCGGAAAAGCGCTTCCAGCCGCTCCACGTCTGCATCGTTGGGAAACCCCGGTTTGCCCGCACGCTCGCGTTCCCATGAACGCAAGCGGCGGCGCTTTGGTTCCCATGATTTGCGCGGCGTCTTGTGCGCAACCTCAATGGCCGGGCAGCACCAGGACTTTCGACTTGGCCGGGAGGCTCGTCTTGGACACCACTGTCGACGGGACGGCGGCGATCTCCACCTCCCACTCCTGCCGCACGCGGTCGAGGAAGCGGTTAAGCGTATAGGCGCTGAAATAGTGCATGGGGATCATCAGTGGCGCCTTCAGCGCGTGCAGCACCTCGACCATGCCGTCGAGGTCGAGCGTGTAGTTGCCGTCGACCGGCACCAGCACGACGTCGATCCGGCCGATCTCGTCGAGCTGCTGCTGCGTCAGCGTGTGATGCAGATGGCCGAGATGGGCGATGCAAAGATTGGCGGCCTCGAAGATGAAAATCGAATTGCCGTGCCGCTCGGTGCCGCCGTCGAAAGTGCGGATATTGGTCGGCACGTTGCGCACGCGCACATCCTTGTAAGTAAGATCAATGCGCGCCGGCTTTTCATCCTCGAGCCAGCCGCGCAGCACGTGCTTGATGGCCGGATCGGGATGATCGGTGTAAGTGGGTAGGGTGCGCGTGATTCATGGTGACGATGTCGGGCATAACCGGCGGTCTGACATAGTCGTTGTAGTCGGTGGCGATGCGCACCAATTGCGGGCTCTCGATCAGAAAAGTCGCATGGCCGATGTAGGTGATGCGCACCTGATCGTGCTCGAGCGCGGCAAGGCGAAAGGCGGCCGGCTGCACGAACGGCATGCGCTGCGCCACCAGACCCGGACAGCTTTCGGTCATTTCCGGCTTGGCCGCCGGCGGCACCGCGCCTTGCGCTGCGGCCTGATTTGCCGATACAAACACCACGGACGCCGCAAAAACAGCTTTCAAGCAGCGACCGAGCATGACTTCACCCACGCCATTCCAGCAGCGGAAATCTGACACGGTTTAGGCCGGCTCGCCACTGCCCTCTCGCACAAATGAAAAGCGGCGCCTCAAGGGCGCCGCCAGTTCAATTTCGGCGAGGCTATTCGCTCAGAATTCTTCGAAGTAGCGGCGGTCGCGCATAGACACGATGATGCCTCTCGGCGTCAGCACCATCCAGCGGCCGTCCTGCCGCTTGATCGATTGCACCGGGCCGAGGCCGGGCAGCGGCGCGCCGAGTTGGGCTTGATAGACCTCACCGCGATTCTCCACAAAGACGTAGCCGTTGCGGAAGTCGTGGATAGTCCAGCCCGGCACCACCGGCATGCGCGCCGGCGACGGCTCCACCGCCAAGCGCTGCGCCGGGCGCGGCAGCGGTACCGGCGCCGCGGCAATTGTCTGCGGCGCGGCAATCGAGCCGGTGATCTCGGCGGCCTGATGTTCGAGCCGATCGGACATCTTGGCGATCTGCGTGTGCGCCGTTTTGCTCGCCTGATCGAGGTTGGTTTTCAGCGATGCGATCTCTTTGTTGAGCTTGGCGATCGACTGCTGCATCGTCTTGTTCTGCTCGATGGCGGCGACGTCGGGTTTAGCCAACGTGGAAGTTCCATTGCTAGCGAGCGCGCCGATCACGGCGCCGAGCGCTGCGGCGAAGGTCACCGAGGCGGCGAGCACGCCGTAGCGTTTGTGGCGCGGCCGCATGGCAAAGCGCGGCCATATCCTTAGCGGCAGCTCGGCGGCTTCGGCCGATGCTGGCGCGATCGAAGGTTCGGTCGCAGGTGCTTCCGCCACGACCGGCTCGGCTACGGGAGGGGATGTCGTGGCGATTTCAGAAGCCGGCGATAGCGGCGGCGATTCGACGGTCGGCAGTTCGCGTTTGATCGATTTCGGCGCGGGCGGGCCAATCGGGTCTGCCGCCGCACTGCCCCCTGTGGTTTCGATATCCTTGCGCTTCGCCATGGCCGGTCCTCACGGTTGGTTATTCACCAATCGCTAACTACGTTCGGTTACCAATCAGTTACCAACTGCGCCCCGCCGCCATGCCGACAGGGGCCGCATCCCGGCGGGTCACACCGAAATCCACTTGTTGGCGGATTTTTTGAAAGCGTCAGACCGGCAGACCGTTCTCGGCCGCCAAGGCCTTGAGCGAGACCGCCGGCCGCGCGCCGATATGCTGGATGACCTCGGCCGCCGCCAGCGCGCCGAGGCGGGCGGCGGTGCGGTGGTCCTTGCCGCGCGCGAGGCCAACCAGGAAACCGGCGGCGAACAGATCGCCGGCGCCGGTGACGTCGACCACACGCTCAATCGGCATCGCCTGTACCGCCTCGACGGCGTTGCGGGTCGCCACCACGCAGCCTTTCTCGCTGCGCGTAATCACCGCCAGCTTGGCGTCGTGACGCAAAGCCTTGACCGCGGTGTCGAAGTCGGCGGTCTCATAGAGGCTGTGCAATTCATGCTCGTTGGCAAAGACGATGTCCACGGTGCCCTTGCGGATGAGACCGAGGAATTCGGCACGATACCGGTCGACGCAGAACGCGTCCGACAGCGTGAGCGCGACGCGCCGCCCAGCCTTGTGCGCGATCGCCGCCGCCTTAACGAAGGCCTCCTTGGCCTGCGGCGGGTCCCACAGATAGCCCTCGAGATAGGTGAGCGCCGCGCTGGCGATCTTGCCCTCGTCGATGTCGGCGGGTTTGAGGTTCTGCGCGGCGCCGAGGAACGTGTTCATGGTGCGCTCGCCGTCTGGCGTCACCATGATGTAGCAGCGCGCGGTCGAGGGACCCTCGCCCGCCGGCTTGGTGTCGAAGGTGACGCGGGCGGCGCGGATGTCGTGAGCGAAGGCGCGGCCGAGTTCGTCGTCCTTGACCTTGCCGACGAAGGCGGCGTGGCCGCCGAAGCTCGCCACCCCGACGATGGTATTGGCGGCCGAGCCGCCCGAGCTTTCCACCGCCGGCCCCATCGCCTGATAGATCTTCTCGGCGCGCCTTTCTTCGATCAGCGCCATGCCACCCTTGTGCATGCCATGCGCCACCAGAAAGTCGTCCTCGGCGCGGGCGATCACATCGACGACGGCGTTGCCGATGCCGATGACGTCGTAACGATGGGGGGTCATGTGTTACCTCGCGAGTCGCCGGCGACTATAGCGGGCAAGCGCGCCTCGGCAAGCTTGCGGCCATGACATGCGCGTGACGGGTGCGCGCCCACAGGGTTAGAGTGTGTCTGGGAATCGTTCATGTCGTTGGCGCGCGATATTACCACCGTCGGCAGCGGCACCTTGACGTCGCGGCTGTTGGCCTTGGCGCGCAATCCGAGCACGAAAAGTCCGCTTTCGCCGAGGAGCGGACGTCGCGTCTAGGGATGCCCTGCCCAGCCTAGTGAGGGGGCGGAAGCCTCTTTAACACTTCCAAACTCCACCAGAGAAAGTAGCCGGCGATCAGAATGCCGAGCGCCACTTTCACCAATTGGATGATCAGCTCGTCTTTGCTCATAAAGCCCACCCGCCGCTCGCCTGCGCCGAACGCTCCTAACAGCTCTGTCTCACCTGTAACGTATAATCGGGCGGCACCGCCTTTGATACCGTATCCCGTGTCGACGCGACACCCTTGTTTGCGCGCGCAACGGGGGTTGCATGGCAAACGCCATCATGCGATGTGGCCGCCGTATCGGTGAGGGACGGACATGGCCTTCAAGGAACGCGTATTTTCCGGCGTGCAGCCGACCGGCAACCTGCACCTCGGCAACTATCTCGGCGCGATCACCAAGTTTGTCGCGCTGCAGGAGCGCTACGACTGCATCTATTGCGTGGTCGACTTGCATGCCATCACCGTGTGGCAGGACCCGAGCGAGCTGCCGCGGGCCACGCGCGAGGTGACCGCGGCCTTCATCGCCTGCGGCGTCGACCCCAAGAAGAACATCGTCTTCAACCAGAGCCAGGTCGCCGAACACGCCGAGCTTGCCTGGGTGTTCAACTGCGTCGCCCGCCTCGGTTGGCTCAACCGCATGACCCAGTTCAAGGAGAAGGCCGGCAAGGATCGCGAGAACGTCTCGGTCGGCCTTTACGCCTATCCGAACCTGATGGCCGCCGACATTCTCGTCTACCGCGCCACGCATGTGCCGGTCGGCGAAGACCAGAAGCAGCATCTCGAACTCGCGCGCGACATCGCACAGAAGTTCAACGTCGACTTCGCGTCGTCGATCCATGCGCATGGCTACGGCGAAACCTTCTTCCCGCAGCCCGAGCCCATCATCCAGGGCCCGGCGACGCGGGTGATGTCGCTGCGCGACGGCTCGAAAAAAATGTCGAAGTCGGAGCCGTCCGACTATTCGCGCATCAACCTGACCGACGACGCCGACGCTATCGCGCAGAAAATCCGCAAGGCGAAAACCGATCCAGAGCCGCTGCCGAGCGAGGAGAAGGGCCTCGAGCCGCGCCCCGAGGCCGATAACCTGGTCGGCATCTACGCCGCGCTCCAGGGCGTGAGCAAAACCCAAGTGCTCAGCGAGTTCGGCGGCGGACAGTTCTCCACCTTCAAAGGCGCGCTGGTCGATCTCGCCGTCGCAAAGCTCGGGCCAATCGGCGCGGAAATGAAAAAGCTGGTGCAGGACCCGGTGTATATCGATTCGATCCTGGCCGAAGGATCTCAACGCGCGCAGGCAATCGCCGCCGAAACGATGAAGGCGGTCAAAGACATTGTCGGTTTTGTGCGCCGCTAATACCGCGTTTTTACTCGGAATTTATCTGGGTTCCGGACGGCTTGTCGCGACCGCGGCCGGCGTGCGACCATCCATGGCTTGTGCGTTCGCAAATGATCGCATGAACCGGGAGCGACGATGAGCACCAAGCGCCGCAGCTACGAAGCCGGCCACAAGCGCAAATATCTGGTCGTCATCGACGAGACCGAGGAATGCGACCGCGCGGTTTATTGGGCGGCCAAGCGCGCCGGCCGCACCAAGTCGCAACTCGTCATGTTGCGCGTCATCGACACCGGTGAGCATAATCAGCAATGGCTGGGCGTCGCCGACCTCATGAAGGCCGAGGCGATGGAGGCCGCCAATACGGCGTTCGACAAGTTCACGGCGCGCGCGAAGGACATTGCCGGTATTACACCCGACCGCGTGATCCGCGAAGGCGACCCGGCCGAGGAGATCGTCAAGCTGATCGACGAGGATGCCGACATCGGCATCCTGGTGCTGGCCGCCGGTACCTCTAGTGAAGGTCCCGGCCCGCTGGTGTCCAGCCTGACCAGGAGCGCCGGGACTTTTCCGATCCCAGTGGCCATCGTGCCGGGCCACCTGAGCGACGAAGACATCGACGCGAGTTCTTAGGGTTTCTGCGTCAATTTGGGCATTTCCCCCCGGTTGACCTCGGTCAACGCAAGCGCCATTTATCCGCTATACTCGATACCATCCACGGGCCTTGAACCCGCAAGGAGGAAGTTATGTTCATCCAGACCGAAGCCACGCCCAACCCGGCGACCCTGAAATTCCTGCCCGGCCGAGCGGTGCTCGAATCGGGCACCCTCGACATGGCGAACAAAGAAGCCGCGCGGCAATCGCCGCTGGCGGAACGCTTGTTCGATATCCCCAACGTCGGCGGCGTCTTTTTCGGCTCCGACTTCATCTCCATCACCAAGCGTGACGGCGAGTGGCAGCAGATCAAGCCGGCGATCCTCGGCGCCATCATGGAGCATTTCATCAGCGGCGCGCCGCTGTTGGCGAGCGGCGCCGAACCGGCGCCGGCAGACGGAGACGAATTCTTCGACGCCAATGACGCCGAGACGGTTGCCATCATCAAGGATCTGATCGAGACCCGCGTTCGTCCGGCGGTAGCCGGCGACGGCGGCGACATCACCTTCAAGGGCTTCAAGGAAGGCGTCGTGTTTCTGACCATGAAGGGCGCCTGCTCGGGCTGCCCATCATCGACCGCCACGCTCCAGCACGGCATCCAGAATCTGCTCAAGCATTTCGTGCCCGAAGTCACCGAGGTGCGGCCGGTCTGACCTGTCATTGCTTTTGGCCGCGCATTGGTAAAAGTAGCTTTATGCGCGTCCTTGCCATCGATACCGCGCTCGAGGCCTGCTCGGCCGCCGTGCTCGACACCGAGCATGTGGCAATGTCCGTTCACGAGTCGCTGCCCAAGCTGCGCGGCCACGCCGAAGCACTGATGCCGATGATCGCGCGGGTGATGGACCGCGCCGGTCTCGACTTCGCCGCGCTCGACCGCATCGCCGTCACCACCGGACCCGGCAGCTTCACCGGGCTGCGCGTCGGCCTCGCAGCCGCGCGCGGCATAGCGCTCGCGACCGGCAAGCCGGCGATCGGCCTGTCGACACTCGCTGCCTATGCCGCGCCTTTGGTCGCCGCCGACGGTACGGTGCCGGTCGTCGCGGCCATCGATGCGCGTCACGATCACGTCTATGTGCAAGTATTCGGACCCGGCGGCCGCACCATCGTTCCGGCACGGCTCGCGTCCATACGCGAGGCGCTGCGGGCGGCGGCGATCGGCGCGCCGCGCCTGGTCGGCACCGCGGCGGCGATGCTGGCGGCAGCCTGGCCGATCGGCGAACGCGCGCCGAGCCTGGTCGATACGCGCCGCGCGCCCGACATCGATTGGGTGGCGCGGCTGGGCGCCGCCGCAATCGAGACCGGCGCGCCGCCGAAGCCGCTGTACCTGCGCGCGCCCGACGCGCAGCCGCAGAACGCCGCGCGATTGGCGCGACGATGATGGGCCTGTTTTCCAATTTCTTCACACGCAGCGAGCCGGTGTTGTCGGAAGCGTCGAGCCGCGATGCCGCGGTGATCGCCGCGTTGCATGCCGCCTCGTTCGGCCGCGGCTGGAGCGAGCAGGAAGTCGAAGGCCTGCTGACCGACCGCCACGTCATTGCCTATCGCGCGATGGTGGGATCGGTCATGGCCGGCTTCATTATGTCGCGGCTGGTCGAGGACGAAGCGGAAATCCTATCGATCGCGGTCGCAGGCAGCAGGCGCGGCCGCGGGCTGGCGCGCAATCTGCTGACGCTGCATTTGCGCCGGCTGGCGGGCTTGGGCGCGCGCGCGGTTTTCCTGGAAGTCGATGAACACAATGTGGCGGCGATCCGGCTTTACGGCCGCGCCGGATTCCGTGAAATATCCCGCCGCCCTAATTACTACCCGGGCGCCGACGGCAAGGCGGCCGCCGCGCTGGTGCTGCGCCGCGATCTAATCTAAAGGCCCCGATAGACCAGCCCGGACGCGCTCAATATGCTATGAGAGCAGAGCCGAATAGACGACGAGAACGCCAACGTGACCACGCCGGACAAAGCCATCTCCGACCGACGCGACATCGAAGCCCTGTGCGCCGAAAAGGGCATGCGCATGACCGAGCAGCGCCGCACCATTGCGCGCGTGTTGGCGGGGTCCGACGATCATCCCGACGTCGAGGAACTGTACCGGCGCTGCGCCAAGGTCGACGACCGGATTTCCATTTCCACCGTCTATCGCACAGTGCGGCTATTCGAGGATGCCGGCATCATTGAGCGGCACGACTTCCGCGAGGGACGCGCGCGCTACGAAACCGCGACCGAATCCCATCACGACCATCTGATCAATCTGCGCAGCGGCGAAGTGATCGAATTCCGTTCGGAGGAAATCGATCGCCTGCAGGCCGAAGTCGCGCGCAAACTCGGTTACAAACTGGTCGATCACCGGCTCGAGCTCTACGCCGTCCCGCTCGACGACGAGAAAAAATAATCGCTCATGATCCGCGGGCTTTTTATCGGGGCGTTCTTCTTCACGATGACGCCGCTGCTGATCTCAATTCAGTGGCTGCTCGACAGGCTCAATCTGCCCGGCTGGGGTTTCATCGCCGTCAACTATTACCGGGTGCTGTGCCGGCTGTTGCGCATTCGCGTGCATGTGACCGGCGCGCCGGCCGCCGACCGTGCGGTGCTGTTCGTCTCCAATCACGTCTCTTGGGTCGACATCCTGGTGATCGGCTCGGTCAGGCCGGTCGCCTTCGTCGCCAAGCGCGAGGTCGCCGGCTGGCCGCTGGTCGGCGTCACCGCGCGGCTGCAACGCACGGTGTTCGTCGACCGCACGCGCCGCCAGCAGACCGGCGCGGCCATCACCGAGATGGTCGAGCGGCTGGCCGGCGGAGTCTCGGTGGTGTTGTTTGCGGAAGGCACCTCGAGCGACGGCAATCGCGTGCTGCCGTTCCGCTCGGCGCTGGTCGGCGTGGTGAAGGATGCCGCCGCGCACGCCGACCTCGGTGGCAAGCTCAAGATCCAGCCGATGTCGATCGGTTATACCAACACGCACGGCATACCGATGGGCCGCCAGCATCGCCCGCTGGTGGCGTGGTATGGCGATCTCGATTTCATGCCGCACATCAAGGAGTTCATCGCGCGCGGCGCGGTCGATGCAGTGGTTAGCTACGGCGAGCCGGTGGCGGCCAATGCCGCCGCCGACCGCAAAGCGATGGCGAAATCGCTGGAAGGCGCCGTACGGTCGCTCGCCACCGCGACGCTGCGCGGCCGGCCGCGCCAGGCGCATGCCGCCGCGTCTTAAAAGCGTCACGATATCAGACACATGGATTGCGGCGCCAAAGCAGGCTAGATTGGGCCCCCGGTTTTGAACGCGAGCGGCATGAGCAGACCCCACAGAGTCCACGTCAAGTCTTTCGGCTGCCAGATGAACGTCTACGATTCCCATCGTATGGCGGACACTTTGGCGCCGGTCGGCTACGCTGAGACGGCTGAGGCCGCCGACGCCGACCTCGTCATCCTCAACACCTGCCATATCCGTGAAAAGGCGGCGGACAAGGTCTACTCCGAAATCGGCCGCATCCGCGTGATGAAGGAGGAGGCGGCAGCGCTTGGCCGCCGCATGGTAATCGCAGTCGCCGGTTGCGTGGCGCAGGCCGAAGGCGAGGAAATCATCCGCCGCGCCGGCGCGGTCGATCTGGTGGTCGGCTCGCAGAATTATCACCGGCTGCCCGATTTGCTCGCGCGCGTGCAAGCGGGCGAACAGGTTGTCGATACCGAATTCCCGGTGGACGACAAATTCGACGCGCTCGCCGCGCCGCGCACCGATGCCATCCGCGAGCGCGGCATTTCCGCCTTCGTCACCGTGCAGGAAGGCTGCGACAAATTTTGCACGTTTTGCGTTGTGCCCTACACGCGCGGCACGGAAATCTCGCGCCCGGTGGAGAAGATCGTCGCCGAAGTCGAACACCTGGCCGAAGGGGGCGTGCGCGAGGTGACGCTGATCGGGCAGAACGTGAATGCCTATCACGGGCACGACGCCGGCGGGCATTCGGTGACGCTCGGCAAACTGCTGCACCGTCTCGGCGACGTGCCCGGCATCGTTCGCCTGCGCTACATGACCAGCCACCCGCGCGACATGGCCGACGACCTGATCGCCGCGCATGGCGATCTCCCCGCGCTCATGCCCTACGTGCACTTGCCGGTGCAGTCCGGCTCCGACCGGGTGCTGGCGGCGATGAACCGCCGGCATACGCGGAAAGAGTATCTCGACGTGATTGCGCGCCTACGCGCGAGCCGCGCCGATCTTGCCTTCACCTCCGATTTCATCGTCGGCTTTCCGGGCGAAACCGAGGACGATTTCCGCGCGACGCTGACCCTGGTCGAGGAAGTCGGCTTCGCCACCGCATACTCGTTCATTTACTCGCCGCGGCCGGGTACGCCGGCGGCCGAGATGGACGGCCAGGTTCCGGCTGAGGAAAAATCCGAGCGCCTGCAGCGGCTGCAGGCCGTCATTACCCGCCTGTGGCGCGGCTTCAACGCGCAATCTATCGGCCACACCGTCGACGTGCTGCTGGAGAAGCCGGGTAAGCTCCCTGGGCAACTGGTCGGCCGCACCCCATATCTGCAGACGGCGCAGGTGATGGCACCGCGTCTGCTTGTCGGCTCGGTGGTGCCTGTCTTCATCACCGAAATCGGCACCAACACTTTGTTCGGCGCGCTTGCCGAGCAACCGATCGCGCCAGAACTTGCCGCAGCAGGAGCTTGAGTAACCACTTGCGCACCCCGGATTCGCCGATCCCGACCGCCGCCGTTTCGGAAGAGACGGCAACCACCCAGACCGTGCTCGCCTTCGAAGACAACCGGCTCGCTTCCATCCTGTTCGGCCAATACGGACAAAACCTCGCGCTGATCGAGCGCCGCCTCGGCGTTGTCGCCGAGCAGCGCGGCAATCACGTCACCGTCGACGGTTCGCGTGGCGGCTGCGAGCAGGCCCGCCGCGTACTGGAAGGCCTCTACGAACACATCAAGCGCGGCCACGAGCTGAGCCAAGGCGACGTCGAAGGCGCGATCCGGCAGGCGATCGCGCAAGGCTCGCTGTTCGACTACGACCCGGCGAGCGCGCGGGCGGCTTTTGAGGAAATCAATCTGCGCAAGCGCCCGGTGCGCGCGCGCACCGCCGCGCAGGACGCCTATATCCGCGCCCTCAAGCGCCATCATCTGGTGTTCGGCACCGGACCTGCCGGCACCGGCAAGACCTGGCTCGCGGTCGCGCAAGCGGTCCAGATGTTCGAGCGCAAGGAGGTCGACCGCATCATCCTGTCGCGGCCGGCGGTGGAAGCCGGCGAACGGCTCGGCTTCCTGCCCGGCGACATGCGCGAGAAGGTCGACCCCTACTTGCGGCCAATCTACGATGCGCTTTACGACCTGATGGATGCCCGCATCGTCGAGCGCGCGCTGCAGGCCGGCGAGATCGAGATCGCGCCGCTTGCCTTCATGCGCGGGCGTACGCTGTCGAACGCTTGCGTCATTCTCGACGAGGCGCAGAACACCACCTCGATGCAGATGAAGATGTTCCTGACCCGCCTGGGCGAGAACAGCCGCATGATCGTCACCGGCGATCCAAGCCAAGTCGATCTGCCGAGCGGTCAGACTTCCGGCCTCGCCGAAGCGGTGCGACTGCTCGACGGCGTCGAGGGCGTCGGCCACGTCGCTTTCACCCATGAGGACGTGATCCGCCATGAGCTGGTGGCGCGCATCGTGGAAGCCTATGACCGCAAGAAGGCCGCGCGCGAGACGAAGGAATGATGCCGACGCTGAAGCCGCTCGGTAAAGCGCCGCAGGTCGATGTCCAAATCCAGTCGGCGCTATGGGATGCCGAGCCCGATGCGGCCGAAACCGTTCGTAACGCGGTTGCCGCTGCCGCCGCCACAATCCCGGTCCAAGGCCTTGGATTGAGCGTCTCGTTGACCGATGATGAGACGATTCGTTCACTCAATCGCCAATGGCGCGGCATCGACAAGGCGACCAACGTGCTGTCGTTCCCGGCGGCGCATACACCAGCTGCCATCGCCACCAAATTTTTTGGCGATATCATCATTGGCTATGAGACGCTCAAGCGGGAATGCGCCGACGAGAACATGATTTTTCTTCATCACCTGGCCCATCTCACGGTGCATGGTTTTCTCCATCTCATGGGCTACAATCATGAGAGCGACCCCGAGGCCAACGACATGGAAGGCGTCGAGAGCAAGATCATGGTGACCATGGGCCTCCCGGACCCTTGGCTCGGTCGCGAGCTCAACCGCGATCTTGGCCGCGACGCCTAACCGCCATGCCTGACAACGACAGTCCAAGTTCCATTAACGCCGATACGGCTCGCTACGAGCCGCGCCATCTGCCGGTGCCGGTGCCGCCGCCGCGTGAAGGCGGCGAAAGCTGGGTGGTGCGCGTGTTTCGCGCGATTTTCGGCTGGAAGGCGAATTCGCGCGCCGATCTCAAGGACGTGCTTGACACCATGCCGCCCGGCGAATCCGGCTTCTCGCCGGAAGAAAGCCGGATGCTCAAGAACATCCTCGGGCTTCGCGAGCGGCGTGTCGGCGACGTCATGATCCCGCGCGCCGACATCGTCGCCGTGCAGCAGGATATCACTCTCGGCGAACTGGTACGCACGTTCGAGGGTGCCGCGCATTCGCGCCTGGTGGTCTATAACGACACACTCGACGATCCGATAGGCATGGTGCACATCCGCGACCTGATCGCCTTCATGACCGCGCGCGCGGCGGTCGATCCGGGAAAGAACGCCAAACGCAAGAAGCCGCTGCCGGCCGGGCTCGACCTCAAGGCGATCGATCTGTCGATGCCATTGTCGTCGGCCAAAATCGTGCGCGAGATCTTGTTCGTGCCGCCATCGTCCCGGGTCATCGACCTCCTGGCGCGCATGCAGGCAACGCGCATTCACCTGGCGCTGGTGGTCGACGAATACGGCGGCAGCGACGGGCTGGTGTCGATCGAGGACATCGTCGAGCAAATCGTCGGCGAGATCGCCGACGAGCATGACGAGGACGAGACGCCGCACGTGGTCCGCCAAGCCGACGATTCCTTCATCGCCGATGCCCGCGCCCATCTCGAAGACGTGGCGGCGACCATCGGCCATGATTTCGATCCCGGCGACGTGGCCCAGGAGGTTGATACGCTTGGCGGCTATCTGGTGACCCGCGCGGGCCGCCTGCCGGTGCGTGGGGAGCTGATCCCCGGACCGGGGCTGTTCGAATTCGAGGTGCTCGACGCCGATCCGCGCCGCATCAAGCGCGTGCGCATTACGCGGCTCAAGGAAAAGCGCGAACGCCCACGCGGCGAGCGCAAGCGCGGCGAGCCAGATGCAGTGCTCGCCGGCACCGCGCCGCCAACCTTGCCCATCGATGAGCCGCCCGCGTCCAAGGATGGCGGGCCGTCCGGTTCTCCGGCCGGCGCGCACCGGCCGTGAGTTTGACCCGCCTCGCTTATGCGGTGGTGCTCGCCTACGGCTGGCGGCGCGCCATCGTCGCCTTCATCGCCGGCGCCGCGTCGGCGCTGGCGCTAGCTCCGATCAATGCCTGGCCGATCCTGTTCCTGACTTTTCCGATCCTGATTTGGCTGGTGGATGGCTCCGCCGCCGGACGCCGGAGCGGCGCCTGGACCGCGGCAATCGCCGGCTGGTGCTTCGGCTTCGGCTATTTCCTCGCCGGCCTCTACTGGGTCGGTTACGCCTTTCTGGTCGATGCCAAAACCTTCGGCTGGCTGCTGCCGGTCGCGGTTGCCGGACTGCCGGCCTATCTCGCGCTCTACACCGCCCTAGGTGTCGCCGCGGCGCGGCTGATCTGGGTGCGCGGGCCGACGCGCGTGCTGGCGCTCGCCGCCATGCTTACCGGCGCGGAATGGCTGCGCGGCCATCTGCTCACCGGATTTCCCTGGAACACGTTCGGCTACGCGCTGACTGAGCCGCTGGCGCTCGCGCAAATCGTCTCGCTCACCGGCATCTGGGGCCTCACCTTCCTGTGCATCGCGATCTGCGCCAGCCCTGCCGTGCTCGCGGACGACCTGGCGGATACCGCCCATCCGCGGCGTGTCGTCGCTTTCGGCGTTTTGATTCTGGTAGCGTTCGCCAGCTATGGCGTGGTGCGGCTATGCCAGCAGCCGACGACTTATGTCGACGGCGTGAAGCTGCGCATCATGCAGCCCAATCTGCAGCAGGACGAAAAATTCAATTACTCCGCCAAGGCGCAAGTCATGGACCGCTATTTGCGCCTGTCCAACCGCTCCACCGGACCGAACTCCAACGGCGTGCACGACGCTACGGTTTTGATCTGGCCGGAATCGGCGTTCCCGTTCTTCCTCACGCACGAGCCGGATGCGCTGGCGCAGATCGCCGGCCTGCTGAAACCTTCGACCGAGCTGATCACCGGCGCGGTGCGTCCCGCACCGGGCGCCACCGCCGCCGACCCACACGCCTATAACTCGGTCTATGTGATCGATCCCGACGGCTCGATCCGCGGCATCTACGACAAGGTGCATCTGGTGCCGTTCGGCGAATACCTGCCGTTCCAGCGCCTACTCGAGCGGCTCGGCTTGCGGCAATTGACCAAGCAGGTCGGCGGATTTTCGTCGGGCGACCGCCGACGCACCATGGATGTGCCGGGCGCGCCGAAAATGTTGCCGTTGATCTGCTACGAAGCGATCTTCCCCGGCGCCGCGGTGCCGCCGGACGAGCGGCCCGGCTGGCTGGTCAACGTGACCAATGACGGCTGGTTCGGCATGAGCACCGGACCTTACCAGCATTTCCAGCAGGCGCGCGTGCTCGCAATCGCCGAGGGCCTGCCGCTGGTGCGCGCGGCGAACACCGGAATTTCTGGCGTGGTCGACCCGCTCGGCCGCGTCGTCGCGGCATTGCCGCTGGGCGCAGAAGGCGTCCTCGACGCAAGCCTGCCGCGCGCCATCGCGACGACAGCCTATGTACGTTTCGGCGACGACGCCTTGATTCTATTTATGGTAGTAAGTTTGATATTTATCGCGCGGCGGCGAATGCGCCGCTAGATTTAAATATATTCAGCCCTGGATTGCGAAAGCACTAGATATTGTATCCCTGTTATCCGTCTAGGGTGCAGGTTTCCCGGTCAAAGAAAACAAGACTGAATTTCGACGGCGTGAAACTACCTGAAAGATATAAAGAATTTTTGTTCCCATTTAGGGGGAACTGTCAATTGAGAATCACGAGTTGCAATCGCCGCGTCATCTATGACATTACGCTCTACAATACGCGTATAGGAGACCGTTATGGCCAAGAAGACCCCCAATCCGATCGACAAGCACGTCGGTTCGCGGGTGCGCATGCGTCGGATGATGTTGAGCATGAGCCAAGAGAAGCTCGGGGACGCGCTCGGCCTTACCTTCCAGCAAGTGCAGAAATACGAAAAAGGCACCAACCGCATCGGCGCCAGCCGGCTGCAGCAGATTTCCAATATCCTGCAAGTGCCGGTTTCGTTTTTCTTCGAAGGCGCGCCGAATATGCCGGGTCATACCGGCATGGGCGAAGCGCCCTCGCCGGCCTATGTGTCGGACTTCCTCGCCACCTCCGACGGGCTGTCGCTGACCAAGTCGTTCATGCGCATCAAGAGCGGTAAATTACGCCGGCGCATTGTTGAGCTGGTGGAACAGATCGCGGGCGGGGAATAGACCTAAAGCCCGGTCCCATCGTCCCCGCGCTGCCTGCCCACCGCTGCCCGCATCTTGACCTCGTCCAGCGCCGCTGCAAGAACCACCCGCGGAATGGTCCGGCGCGTGACGCCGTGCCAGGGCAGGAGTTCCAACAGTGGCGCACACCAATTTTTTGTTCACCAGCGAGTCGGTATCCGAAGGTCACCCTGACAAGGTTTGCGACCAGATTTCCGACGCGGTGCTCGACGCGTTCCTCGAAAACGACATCAGGCTTGGCATCGCCGACGACAGCCAAGTGAACACGCGGCTCGGCTGCGAGACGCTGTCGACCACCAACAAGATTGTCATCGCCGGCGAAGGCCGTGGCCAGGCGCCCTTCTTCCACAAGCATGGCGAGAAGGTCGTCGTCGACCGCGAGTTGATCTCGAAGATCGCGCGCGACGTGGTCAAGGACATCGGCTACGACCAGGACGGCTTTTCTTATTACGGTGCCGACGTCGAGGTGCTGCTGCACGGCCAATCGCCCGACATCGCGATGGGCGTGAACGCCAAGAAGAAAAAAGGCGGCGAGGAAGAAGGCGCCGGCGACCAAGGCATGATGTTCGGCTTCGCCTGCACCGAGAGCGAAGTCTATGAAAAGAACTCGTTCATGCCGGCGCCGATCTATTTCGCGCACAAGATTCTGAAAGTTCTGTCCGACAAGCGCCGCGCCGGCCAACTGTTCGATCTGCAGCCGGACGCCAAGAGCCAAGTCACCGTCCGCTACGTCGACGGCAAGCCGGTCGGCTGCACCAAGGTCGTGGTCTCGACCCAGCACAACGAGAAGAGTCGCAACGGCAAGAAATATACGCCCGGTATGGTCAAGGAATTGATCGCCAGCGCGGTTGAATTGGCGCTGCCGAATGGCTGGATGCCGCAACGGCCGTCCGACTTCCTTGTCAACCCGACCGGTAATTTCGTGGTCGGTGGCCCCGACGGCGATTGCGGCCTCACCGGCCGCAAGATCATCGTCGACACTTACGGCGGCTACGCGCCGCATGGCGGCGGCGCTTTCTCCGGCAAGGATCCGACCAAGGTCGATCGCTCGGCCGCTTACGCCACGCGCTATCTCGCGAAGAACGTGGTGGCCGCCGGCATCGCCGAACGCTGCACCATTCAGGTCGCCTACGCGATCGGCGTTGCCGACCCCATGTCGGTGCTGGTCGATACCCATGGCACCGGCAAGGTCGCGGAGAAAAAACTTGAGAAGATCCTGCCCGAGTTGTTCCGCCTCACCCCGACCAATATTCGCCGCACGCTCAAACTCAACCGCCCGATCTACCGGCGCACCGCAGCCTACGGCCATTTCGGCCGCGCCCCGGACAAGGACGGCGGCTTCTCGTGGGAAAAGACCGATCTCGCCGCGGCGATCAAGAGCGCGGTGAAATAGACCTCCTTCGAACAATCTCGCATTGGCGATGCGATGGCCGGCCTTGTGCCGGCCATTCGTGTCTCTGATAGTCGGTATATGGAGCCGAGCTCACCAACCTCTCAGCGCGCCTTTTTCGGCCGGCGTAAGGGGCATGCATTGAAACCGCGACAGGCCGCGCTGTTCGACACCCTACTGCCGCGTGTCGCGCTCGATCTTACCAAGCCCGCGCCAACCGATCTGCGCACGCTGTTTCCGAATGCCGTCGATGAACTGCGGCTGGAAATCGGCTTCGGCGGCGCCGAGCATCTGATCGCGCAGGCGCAGGCGCATCCCAATGTCGGCTTCATTGGAACGGACGCTTTCATTAATGGCGTTGCGAAAGCGCTGGTCGCAATCGACGCGCACAAGCCCAGCAACGTCCGGCTCTATTTCGGCGACGCCAGCGAACTGCTCGACTGGCTGCCGGCGGGCGCGCTCACGCGCATCGACCTGCTCTATCCCGATCCTTGGCCGAAACGGCGGCACTGGAAACGCCGCTTCATCCAGGACGAAAGTCTGGCGTGGCTGGCGCGCCTTCTCAAGAGCGGCGGCGAATTGCGTTTTGCCACGGATATTGCCGACTATGCAGTCTACGCGCTGGCGCGCGTGCTGCGTTCGTCGGATTTCACATGGACTGCGGAGCGCGCCGACGACTGGCGCAACCCTTGGCCCGATTTCGCTGGTACGCGCTACGAGGCCAAAGCCAAGCGCGAAGGCCGCGTGCCGGCTTACTTCATCTTCCGGCGCGAGTGACTATTCCCCGCCGTCCTGCCGCACCTGCCAGAAGCGCACCACGCGCTGGGCGGTGGCTGGCGTCAGCCGATCGAAATTCTCGCGCCCGGCGTCGAGCGTCTGGCCCGTCAGCTTCAAACCGGGTCGCGCGGTCATAATCGCGCGCACGGTTGGCCAGCCGAAGCCGGCGGCGCGCGCCAGGATCAGCACCGGATCAGCGCGCTCGCCGTTCACCAGGCGGTCCACCACCTCGATCGGCACCGCGCTCACGACGGCGAGCGCGGCGAGGGTCTCTTCGTATTTGCCGTTCTTGGCATAGTCGGCGACGTCGGTTTCGGTGAGCTTGCGCTCCTTGTGCAGTGCCTGCACCGCCGCCAGCGCCGCCGCGTAATTGCGCGGCGCGGCCTTGGCGGCGACCTCCTCGGTCACTTTCGCCAGCACGCGCTGGATTTCGGCCCGGGTCTCCGGCCTGGCATTGACCAACAGGCGCTGCTGCACCACGCCGCTCGCCTGCATCAGCAACTGACGGAACAGGCGCGGCGGGATATCGGTGCGCGTGCCGATTTTCTCGGCCAGAGCGTTGTCGCTCTCGGCGCGCTTGACCAAGGTGGTGAACGCGTTCTCCGACAGACGCGCCTTGTGATTGGTGGCGACGCTGCGCGCCACCTCGCGGTCGCCGCGCCGCACCAGCACGTCCGACAGCGTCTCGCTGAGCCCCAAGCGGGTGGACAGCGCCAGCAGATGCGCCTGGCTCTTGGTCTCGGCGATATATTTGAGATCCGGGTCGGCGAGACGAGACTGCCTGAGCACCGGGCCGGCGACGGAAATGTCGTCGTTCTTGGCCAACGTCGTCACCACGCCGTGCGGCGCATTGGGCACCGGCGCGAGCCGGCGCGCCAACTCGGCCAGCGCTTTGACCTCGATCTCCTCGATCAAAGCGCCGATGACGTCGTCGAACAGCGCGACCTGTTCATCGGAATAGTTCCCCGCACCGCCGAGAAAGAGACTGGTGACACGGCGCAGCGTGTTGGCCCGCCTTTCAGCCGAGCCATACAGGACGACCTCTTCCAGTTCGGGAAGCAGCGAGGCGGCAACGTTCATTGCGAAATCCTGCGCAAACGGCTTTTGGAAGTCGCGCGATCTGTGGTTTACGCATTTTTAGGGCTAGATTCTGAAGGAAGGGTTAGCTGCCAAAATGCCCCTTCACCCTTGCATGAAGCGCGAAATTCGCTATATTTCCGGTTGTTAAGACACCCTCATAACCGAACGGGTTTTGAGAGTGGGTCCTCCCGGGCCCGCTCTTTTTTGTTACTAAAATGGCTGCAAGCGAGGCGCGACAGGCGGCAAACGCCGCACCGAACGAGACGGAACCACGGCTGATTGTCGAGCCGGGGTTGTCCGCGCGTGTCGCGGCTATCGCCGAGCCGGTCGTCGAACAGCTCGGCTACCGGCTGGTGCGGGTCAAGGTATCGGCCGCCGACGGCTGCACCGTCCAGATCATGGCGGAACGCGCCGACGGCACCATGGTGGTCGAGGATTGCGAATCGATCTCGCGCGCACTCTCGCCGGTGCTCGACATGGCCGATCCCGTCGATCGCGCCTACCGGCTGGAGATATCCTCGCCCGGCATCGACCGGCCGCTGGTGCGCAAATCCGATTTCGACCGCTATGCCGGCCATCTGGTCAAGATCGAGACGCATATCCCGGTCGGCGGGCGCAAGCGCTTCCGCGGCCAATTGCTCGGCACCGAGGGCGACGCCGCGCGCCTTCGCCATGACGAGGCCGGCGAGGTAGCCGAAGTGCTGCTGCCGATCGAAGAGATAAGCGAAGCGAAACTCGTGCTCACCGACGAACTGGTGGCGCAAGCTTTGCGGCGCGAGAAGGCCGCCAAGCGCGATACGCGCGCGGCGCGCAAGGAAGAACGACGCAAGGAACGACATTCACGGCATCGGCCGCATCGAACGGCCGCCAACCAAGGAGACTGAGCTATGGCAGTCAGCGCCAACCGGCTCGAACTGTTGCAAATCGCCGACGCGGTGGCCCGCGAGAAGGCGATCGACCGCGGCATCGTCATCGCCGCCATGGAGGACGCCATCGCCAAGGCGGCGCGCTCGCGCTACGGCGCTGAGACCGACGTCCATGCCGAGATCGAGCCGAAGACCGGCGATCTCCGTCTTACCCGCCACATGCTGGTGGTCGAAGCGGTCGAGAACCCGTCCAACCAGATCACGCTTGAAGGTGCGCGCAAGCATCATCCGGCAGCCCAGGTGGGCGACACCATCGCCGACCCGCTGCCGCCGCTCGAATACGGCCGCATCGCCGCGCAATCGGCCAAACAGGTGATCGTGCAGAAGGTGCGCGAGGCCGAGCGCGACCGGCAATATGCCGAGTACAAGGATCGCATCGGCGACATCGTCAACGGCATCGTCAAGCGCGTCGAATACGGCAACGTGGTGGTCGATCTCGGCCGCGGCGAGGCGATCGTGCGGCGCGACGAAATGCTGCCGCGCGAGGTGTTCCGCAACGGCGACCGCATCCGCGCTTATATTTATGATGTAAGGCGAGAACCTCGCGGTCCGCAGATCTTCCTCTCGCGCACGCATCCGCAATTCACCGCCAAGCTGTTCGCGCAGGAAGTGCCGGAAATCTACGACGGCATCGTCGAGGTGAAGGCGGTTGCCCGCGACCCCGGCTCGCGCGCCAAGATCGCGGTGATCTCGCGCGATTCATCCGTCGATCCGGTCGGCGCCTGCGTCGGCATGCGCGGCTCGCGCGTGCAGGCGGTGGTGAACGAATTGCAGGGTGAGAAGATCGACATCATTCCGTGGTCGCCCGACATCGCCACCTTTGTCGTCAACGCGCTGGCGCCGGCGGAAGTCGCCAAGGTCGTGCTCGACGAAGACAAGGAGCGCATCGAGGTGGTGGTTCCCGATCAGCAGCTCTCGCTCGCCATCGGCCGCCGAGGACAGAACGTGCGGCTCGCCTCTCAGCTCACCGGCTGGGACATCGACATCCTCACCGAGCAGGAAGAGTCCGAACGCCGCCACGCCGAGTTCGAGAACCGCACCAAGATTTTCGTCGAGGCGCTCAATCTCGACGAAGTGGTGGGGCAATTGCTCGCTTCGGAAGGCTTCGGTTCGATCGAAGAACTCGCGATGGTCGACGAAAAGGAAATCGCCGGCATCGAGGGCTTCGACGAAGAAACCGCCAAGGAACTACAGGAACGCGCCAAGGAATATATCGACAAGCTGGAATCCGAACTCGACGCCAAGCGTGTCGAGCTCGGCGTCGAGGACGCGGTCAAGGAGGTGCCCGGCGTTACCACCAAGATGCTGGTCGCTCTCGGCGAGAACGGCGTGAAAACCGTGGAAGACCTCGCCGGCTGCGCCACTGACGACCTCACCGGCTGGACCGAACGCAAGGACGGCGAATCCAAGCATGAGCCGGGCTTCTTCGACGGCCTCGACGTCTCGCGCGAGGATGCCGAAGCCTTGATCATGCAGGCCCGCGTCAAGGCCGGCTGGGTGACCGAAGCCGAGCTGGCGCCGCCGCCCGCCCCGGAGGGCGAAGCGACGCCGGCCGAGGCGGCGGCTGAACCGCAAGCCTAAAGGAGCACGACACCGGCAATGCTGGCGATGGCGCAAGACGACGAGCTCGACCACGGAGCGGCCAAACTCGCTCCGGGGATGGAGCGGCATTGCGCACTCACCCGCACCCTCAAGCCGGTCGACGACATGATCCGCTTTGTGGTCGGTCCCGGCGACGAAGCGGTGCCCGACATCAAACGGAAATTGCCTGGCCGCGGCATCTGGATCACCGCCAGCCGCGCCGCGCTCGACGATGCGGTCAAGCGCGGCGTGTTTGCCCGCGGCTTCAAGCGCAACGTGCGGGTCGCCGCCGATCTGCCGGCGGTGACCGAGCACCTGCTGGAGCAGAGCGCGCTCGATGCGCTGGCGATCGCCGGTAAGGCCGGGCAGGTAGTCGGCGGCTTCGCCAAGGTGGAGGCGGCAATTGGCCGCGACGACCTCAAGGCCCTGATCCACGCCGCCGACGCCAGGACGGATGGAAAGCGTAAGCTGGATGCGGCCTTACAGCGAAAAAACCCAGAAAAGTCGCGGGAAATCGCGACCATCGGCGGATTAACCGGCGCGCAATTGGATTTGGCATTGAACCGCCCAAATGTGGTACATGCAGCCCTGCTTGCCGGACCCGTGAGCGACACTTTTCTCGTTCGCGCCAAGCGCTTGGAGCGCTTTCGGACCGGAAATTCGCCCGAACTGGTTAGCGCGCATGCGCCGACGGATGGCGCACGAGGACAGAATACGTAATGAGCGAAACGAAGAACCCTGGCGAAAAGAAACTGAGCGTCTCCAAGCTGACGCTGAAACCGCGCACGGAAACGGGCGTGGTGCGCCAGAGCTTCAGTCACGGCCGCAGCAAGCAGGTCGTGGTCGAGAAGGTCAAACGCCGCAGCGTTAGCGGCGGAGCGCATGAGGCCAAGCCCGAGCCGCCGCCGGTCGAGACCGCGCGCAAACCTGCGCCCGCGAGCAAGGCCGCTCCGGCGCCTGCCGAAGCGCCCAAGCCGTCCGGCGTGGTGCTACGCACCTTGACCGAAGAGGAGCGCGTCGCGCGTGCCCATGCGTTGGCGGATTCGCGCGTGCGCGAAGCCGAAGAGCGCAAGATTGCCGAGGAAGAGGCGCGCCGCCGTCAAAGCCGCGAAGTGGTCGACAAGACCGAGCGCGAAGCCGCCGATGCGCGCAAGCGCGAGGAAGACGAGCGACGCAAGCACGACGAAGAGAGCAAACGCAAAGCCGGCGAAGTCGCCAAGAAGCGTCTTGGCGAGGATGAAGTCAAAAAGCCGGCTCCCGGCCGCATGACGCTCGAAGTCGAAGAAGATGACGGGCCGCCGAAGTCGCGCCGCCCCGGCGCCGCGCGCCCGGCCACGGTACGTCCCGCCGCGCCACGTGGCGCGCCTGCGAAGGAACGCGGCCGGCTCACGCTGGTCACAGCGCTGCGTGCCGACGAAGTGCGCGAGCGTTCGGTCGCCTCATTCCGCCGCCGCACCCAGCGGCTCAAGGGCCATGCCTCCGACGAGCCGAAAGAAAAGCTGGTGCGCGAAGTCACTATTCCCGAAGCGATCACCATTTCCGATCTCGCCAACCGCATGTCCGAGCGCGCGGTCGACGTCATCCGCCTGCTGATGAAACAGGGCCAGATGGCGACCATCAACGACGCGATCGATGCCGACACCGCCCAGCTGATCGCCGAGGAAATGGGCCACAGCGTGCGCCGCGTGTCGGAAGCCGACGTGGAAGAAGGCCTGTTCGACGTGGCCGACGACGCGGCCCGTATGGTGCCGCGCGCGCCGGTGGTCACCGTCATGGGCCACGTCGACCACGGCAAGACCTCGCTGCTCGATACCATCCGGTCCGCCGACGTGGTATCCGGCGAAGCCGGCGGCATCACCCAGCACATCGGCGCCTATCAGGTGACCGCGCCGTCCGGCGCCAAGATCACCTTCATCGATACGCCCGGCCACGCCGCCTTCACTGCCATGCGCGCGCGCGGCGCCAAGGTCACCGACATCGTCGTGCTGGTGGTCGCCGCCGACGACGGCGTCATGCCGCAGACGGTGGAAGCGATCCATCACGCCAAGGCGGCGAAGGTGCCGATCATCGTCGCCATCAACAAAATCGACAAGCCGGACGCGAACCCTACGCGCGTGCGCACCGAACTGCTGCAGCACGAGATCCAGGTCGAATCGCTCGGCGGTGAGGTGGTGGACGTTGAAGTCTCCGCCACCAAGAAAATGAATATCGACAAGCTCCTGGAAATGATCGGACTGCAGGCCGAAATCCTCGACCTCAAGGCCAATCCGGAGCGTCCGGCCGAGGGCACCGTGATCGAAGCCAAGCTCGACCGCGGCCGCGGCCCGGTAGCGACCGTGCTGGTGCAGCGCGGCACGCTGCGGGTCGGCGACCTGGTGGTGGCCGGCGCCGAATGGGGCCGCGTGCGCGCGCTGGTGTCCGACACCGGCGAGCCGATCGCAACAGGCCGGCCCGTCGACCCCGGTCGAAGTGCTCGGCTTCTCCGGCACGCCAGACGCCGGCGATCGCCTGGCGGTGGTCGAGAACGAAAGCCGCGCCCGCGAAGTGACCGATTACCGTTCCCGCCAGAAACGCGAGAAGACGGCGGCGCGCGCCACCGGCATGCGCGGCTCGCTCGAGCAGATGATGGCGCAGGCCAAGACCTCGGGCCGCAAGGAGTTCCCGCTGGTGATCAAGGCCGACGTGCAGGGCTCGCTGGAAGCCATTATCGGCGCGCTCGACAAGCTCGGCACCGACGAAGTAGCGGCGCGCGTGCTGCATGCGGGCGTTGGCGGCATTTCCGAATCCGACGTGACCTTGGCCGAGGCGTCCGGCGTTCCGATCATCGCCTTCAACGTGCGCGCCAACAAGGAAGCGCGCGAGGCGGCCGAACGCGCCGGTATCGAAATCCGCTATTACAACATCATCTACGACCTGGTCGACGACGTGAAGAAGGCGATGTCCGGCCTGCTCGCGCCGACGCTGCGCGAGACCATGCTCGGCAACGCGCAGATCCTGGAAATCTTCAAGGTGTCCAAGGTCGGCAACATCGCCGGCTGCCGCGTCACCGACGGCACCGTGGAGCGCGGCGCCAATGTGCGGCTGATCCGCGACAACGTCGTGATCCACGAAGGCAAACTATCGCAGCTCAAACGTTTCAAGGACGACGTGCGCGAAGTCGGCGCCGGCCAGGAATGCGGCATGGCCTTCGAGAACTACCAGGACATGCGGCAAGGCGACGTGATCGAATGCTACCGGGTGGAGACGATTCAACGCAGCCTCTAAGTCCAATTCTCAGATCTGCGCAGAACGCTCTCCTGTAACCACAACTTTCATGCTCCGCGCAGGCGGGGTATCCAGCTCTTCCCTGGCAAGGGCTGGATCGTCCGCTTTCGCGGACGATGACCGCAGAGAAATAAATTTATGACGTCGTAAGAAATACACCGCGACAACGTTACGCCCGGCGGCTCGCAGCGTCAGTTGCGCGTCGGCGAGCTGGTGCGTCACGCGATCGCCGACATGCTGACGCGCGGCGACGTGCACGATCCCGTCATCGAGGGCCATCTCATAACCGTGCCGGAGGTGCGCATGAGCGCCGACCTGCGGCTGGCGACGATCTACATCATGCCGCTCGCCGGCCGCAACGCCGACGAGGTCGTGGCCGCCTTCGAGCGCCACAAGAAATTCCTGCGCGGCGAAATCGCCCACCGCGTCAATCTGAAATTTGCGCCCGATATCCGCTTCCGCATCGACGAGCGCTTCGCAGAGGCCGAGCGCATCGACAAGTTGTTGCGCTCGCCGGCGGTCAAGCGCGACCTTGAACACGGGGACGACGAGTGACCGATAACGAAGTCGACAATCTCAATCGGCCTCATGCTGCGGAACAGCCCGCATCCGTCGAGACGGGCACTTCGCGCCCTCCGCAGGACGAGGGCGAGACGACGCCCAAAGCACAAGCAATTCAAGCGCGACAAACACGACGTGCATGGTTGGCTGGTGCTCGACAAGCCGGTCGGCATGACCTCGACCCATGCAGTCAGCGTGGTGAAGCGCCTGTTCTCGGCCAAACGCGCTGGCCACGCCGGCACGCTCGACCCGCTTGCTTCCGGCGCACTGCCGATCGCGCTCGGCGAAGCGACCAAGACTGTTCCGTTCGTCATGGACGGCCGCAAGATCTACCAGTTCACCGTGCGCTGGGGCGAAGAGCGCGACACCGACGATGCCGAGGGCCGCGTCCGTAGCCACCAGCGAGCAGCGCCCCACGCCCGACGCCATCCGCGCATTGTTGCCGTCCTATACCGGCACCATCCAGCAGGTGCCGCCGCGCTATTCCGCCATCAAGATCGAGGGCGAGCGCGCCTACGACCTCGCCCGCGACGGCGAAATGGTGGAACTCAGCGCCCGCCCGGTCGAAATCAGCCGCTTGGAACTCGTCGACACCCCGGACCCCGATCACGCGGTTCTGCATGCCGAATGCGGCAAGGGGACCTATGTCCGCTCGCTTGCCCGCGATATGGGCCGCGCTTTGGGCTGTTTCGGCCATGTCAGCGCGCTGCGCCGGGTCGCGGTCGGCCCTTTCGGCCCGGAAACCATGATTTTACTGGAACAATTGGAGGCTGTGTGCCATAGAGCCGCGGCCGGCGAGGCTAGCCTTGCCGGCGCCCTCATGCCCGTTGAGACCGCGCTGGACGACATCCCGGCGCTGGCCGTCAGCCGGGCGGACGCGGCGAGGCTTTCAAGAGGCCAAGCCGTTTTGTTGCGCGGACGGGACGCGCCCAATTTCCGTGGGCCAGTCTATGTAACGGTCTCGGGCCAGCTTCTGGCTCTTGCCGAACTGGGCCACGGCGAGATCGTCCCCAAGCGCGTGTTTAACCTCGCCGGGCTGGTTGGCAGCGCCGGCGTCAAGAAAGGATGACCGATGTCGGTTACCGCCGGCCGCAAGGCCGAAGTCATGAAGGAATTCGCCAAGAAGCCGGGCGACACCGGCTCGCCCGAAGTGCAGGTGGCGATCCTGTCCGAACGCATCAATAACCTCACCGAGCATTTCAAGAGCCACGTCAAGGACAACCATTCCCGCCGTGGATTGCTCAAGATGGTGAGCCAGCGCCGCACCTTGCTCGATTATCTGCGGCGCACCAACGAAGCTAGCTACAAGACTTTGATCGAGAAGCTCGGCATCCGCCGATGATTTGTATCCGCGCGGACGCATGTGCCCCGCGCGTTCCGTGAGCGAATGCCTGTGACGCATTCGCTATTTATCCGGCGGCGAAGGCGCCGCCGGCGACAAGCGGGTTCCGAAAAGGTTCGGTCCCGCGACAAGGCTAAGGTTCGAAACGCCATGGCAGGATCGCCAGATGCTGTTCGCTTCCCCGCTTCGACGGTGACGCGCGGCAGTTTCTCGCCGTCTTGCTCATGGCTTTCGGGTCCGGCCGAGAACCATGAGAGAAAAACGCAATGTTCGATATCCATCGAGTTGAACTCGATTGGGGCGGGCGCAAGCTCACCCTCGAGACCGGCCGGGTAGCGCGCCAAGCCGACGGCGCAGTCCTCGCCACCTATGGCGAGACCACGGTGATCGCCACCGTCGTCGCGGCCAAGGCGCCGAAGGAAGGCATCGACTTCCTGCCGCTCACCGTCAACTACACCGAAAAATATTACGCCGCCGGCCGCATCCCCGGCGGCTATTTCAAGCGCGAGCGCGGCCCGACCGAGAAAGACACGCTGACCTCGCGCCTGATCGATCGCCCGATCCGTCCGCTGTTCGCCGACGGCTGGCGCTGCGACACGCAGATCATCATCACCGTGCTGTCGCACGATCTGGAGAACGATCCCGACATCGTCGCCATGGTGGCGGCCTCCGCCGCGCTGACGCTCTCCGGCGCGCCGTTCATGGGCCCGATCGGCGGCGCCCGCGTCGGCTTCATCAACAACGAATACGTGCTCAATCCGCAGCTCGACGAGATGGTCGAGAGCCAACTCGACCTCGTCGTCGCCGGCACCACCGACGCGGTGCTGATGGTGGAGTCGGAGGCCAAGGAGCTGTCCGAGGAAATCATGCTAGGCGCCGTGATGTTCGGCCACCGGCATTTCCAGCCGGTGATCGACGCTATCATCAAGCTCGCCGAAAAGGCGGCCAAGGAGCCGCGCGAACTGGTCGTGCCGGACAATGCCGCGCTCGAGAAGGCGATGCTCGGCGCTGGTCGAGAAGGACCTGCGCGCGGCCTATTCGATCCCGCAGAAAATGCTGCGGCAAGAGGCCGTCGCCGACGCCAAGGCCAAGGTGATGGCGCACTTCTTCCCGGAAGGCGCTGAGCCTGCCTACGACAAGCAACGCGTCGCCGGCGTGTTCAAGGAGCTCGAAGCCAAGATCGTGCGCTGGAACATCCTCGACACCTCAAAGCGCATCGACGGCCGCGACCTCACCACCGTGCGTCAGATCGTGGCGGAAGTTGGCGTCCTGCCACGCGCGCACGGCTCGGCGCTGTTCACCCGCGGCGAGACCCAGGCGCTGGTCGTCGCCACGCTCGGCACCGGCGAGGACGAACAGTTCATCGACGCGCTGCAGGGCACCTACAAAGAGACGTTCCTGCTGCACTACAACTTCCCGCCCTTCTCGGTCGGCGAAACCGGCCGCATGGGAGCGCCCGGACGCCGCGAGATCGGCCACGGCAAACTGGCCTGGCGCGCGATCCATCCCCTGCTGCCGAAGGCGGAGGAATTCCCCTACACCATCCGACTGGTCTCCGAAATCATGGAGTCGAACGGCTCGTCGTCGATGGCGACCGTCTGCGGCTCCTCGCTGGCGCTGATGGACGCCGGCGTGCCGCTGCGGCGGCCGACCGCCGGCATCGCCATGGGCCTCATTCTCGAGGACAAACGTTACGCCGTGCTGTCCGACATCCTCGGCGACGAGGATCATCTCGGCGACATGGACTTCAAGGTGGCCGGCACCGAAGAAGGCGTTACCTCGCTGCAGATGGACATCAAAATCGCCGGCATCACCGAAGAGATCATGAAGGTGGCGCTCGATCAGGCCAAGGGCGGCCGCTTGCACATCCTCGGTGAAATGTCGAAGGCGCTGACCTCGGCGCGCGCGGAACTCGGCGAACATGCGCCGCGCATCGAGATGTTCAAGATTCCGACCGACAAGATCCGCGAAGTGATCGGCACCGGCGGCAAGGTGATCCGCGAAATCGTCGAGAAGACCGGCGCCAAGATCAACATCGAGGACGACGGCTCGGTGAAGGTAGCGTCTGCCGACGGCGAGTCGATCAAAGCGGCGATCAACTGGATCAAGTCGATCGCATCCGATCCGGAGCCGGGCAAGATCTACGAGGGCACCGTGGTCAAGGTGATGGACTTCGGCGCCTTCGTGAACTTCTTCGGCGCCAAGGACGGCCTTGTCCACATCAGCCAGCTCGCCCAGAGCCGGGTGAACAAGGTCACCGATGTCGTCAAGGAAGGCGACAAGGTGAAGGTCAAGCTGCTCGGCATGGACGAGCGCGGCAAGGTGCGCCTGTCGATGAAGGCGGTCGATCAGGCGACCGGCGAGGACCTCGAACATAAGGGCAGCGCGCCGCAGCAAGCCGCCGGCGGCGCGGCGGAGTAACTCACGCAACAATCGCGAAAGAAAGGGCGGCCCTCGCGGCCGCCCTTTTCATTTGGCCGCCTTTCTCTTTTCGGGCCACCCGCAAAAAGTTCGTCGCGGACAGCGATCAAAATTACCTCTCCAAATTGCGACCTTTTGTGATGGACGTCACAGCGGACTCCGGCTTCTGCCCCTAGTTTTTCTATCAATGGGAGCCAAGCTCCCACGCGTTCAGGGAGACGGACATGCGTAAGGTCAACATTCTTGCCATTGCCACCACGGTTCTCGCCGTCGTTACGGTGGTCACCGGGCTGATCCGCGGCGACGTGGCCGCCGAAAGCGGCAAGATGTCGGCAGCGCCCGTGGCCCAACACGTCCTGACCGCAGGCGGCCTGAATGCGCAGCGTTTCGACGCTATCTGACTGACCCACACGCGGCCTCTCCCCCGGAGGCCGTGGCGCCCAACCCCAACCTCCAACTCGACAGCGGCCCCCACCCCAGGGGCCGCTTTTTTCTTGGGTTTTGGGCAATTTCAGCCCCACCCGGCCGGGGCCGAAATGCGCCTTTTTGTGACCCCCATCACAGCGATGAACCAGGGCCCCTCCTAAGCTGATTAACAGGGAAGTGAGAGCGAACAGCTCCAGCGTCAATCGGGGAAAACCCCGGCAGATAAACAGGAGTTCGTGATGGCCAGCAGCATCACCACCAGTGTCACCGTCGTCTTCATTGTCGTCGGCGTCTGGGCGGCCAATCTGGTTTGCTATCACCCGGCGACCGGCGGCCTCGATCCGACCACCCCAGTCAACCTGACGATCGCGCAGTAAAGGCTCCGCGCCCGTCTCTTACGAGGCGTCGGCCGCGCAGCGTGCGGGGCCGGCGCTGCTCCGACAGCCGCGACTTTCTGCTAGATTGCCCGACGACCGGCCTTAAAAGGCAGGTCGTGTTTTTTTGCTGCGGGCAGTTCATGGCCAGGCCGTCGAAACCGCTGCGTGCATCTACCAATCTGCTGAGCGACCTGCCCGACCGGCTGTCCACAGGCCTGCTGGACGGCGCCACGCCGCGCAAACTTGCGGCCGACGAGGTGCTGTTTGTCGCCGGCGACCCGGGCAACGGCTTCTACCGGGTGGAAGAAGGCCTGCTCAAGATCAGCATCGTCTCTGCTTCCGGCGCCGAGCGCATCCTTGCCATTCTCGGACCCGGCTCGATCGTCGGCGACCTCGCCATTATCGACGGCAAACCTCGCTCGGCCTCGGTGAGCGCGTTGCGCGACACCAGGCTGCAATTCGTCAGTCAAACGGCATTCGACGCCTTCGCCGGGAAGAACCCCGAGATCTACAAATACCTCGCCAAGATTCTGGCTGAGCGCCTGCGCGATACCGACGCAATCGTGGCGGCGGGAAGCTTCTTGCCGCTAAAGGGCCGCGTCGCCCGCGCGTTGCTCGACCTTGCGCATGCCTTCGGCAAGGATGTCGGCGCCGGACGCGTCGTCATCCGGCAGAAAGTGAGCCAGGGCGATCTCGCCGCCATGGCCGGCATCGCGCGCGAGAATGTCAGCCGCATCATGAGCGACTGGATGCGCGCAAAGATCATCACGCGGCTGTCCGGCTATTACTGCCTGGAAGACCCGAAAAAGCTCAAGCACGAGATCGAGCTTTAGCGCCCTGTGTTCAGCGCGCTTTTTGCGATCTTGCCGAGCGCCGCGAAATCCTTCTTGCGCGGCGAGGTGCGCCGCCAGGCGAGACCGATGGTTCGCACCGGCTCCGGCTCGGCAAAGCGCAATAGCTTGACGCGGCGGTCGCGCAGCTCGGCATCGACCGCGACCTGCGGCAGCAACGTGACGCCGTAGCCGTTCGCCACCATCTGCATCACGGTCGCGAGCGACGTCGCGCCGAGACCCGCAGGTGCGTCGTGCCGTGTGGTGGCGCAGAAGGCCAAGGCCTGATCGCGCAGGCAATGACCTTCCTCCAGCAAGATCAGCCGACTCTGATCGACGTCCTCAATACTGACGCGGCCACGCGCCGACTGCTTCTCATTCGCCGGCACGGCCAGCACGAAGGGATCGTCGAACAGCGCCAGCGTCTCCACCTCTACGCCCTCCACTGGCAAGGCCAGCATCGCGCAGTCGAGGTCGCCGCGTGAAAGTTCGTCGAGCAGCAACTTGGTCTGCGTCTCGCGCACCTCCAGCCGCAAATGCGGAAAGTCGGCTTGCAGCCGCGGCAAAACGCGCGGCAGCACGTAAGGCGCCAGCGTCGGGATGATGCCCAAGCGCAAATTGCCGCTCAGCAGCTCGCGGTGACGGGCGAAGTCGACCAGGTCGCGGCTGGCGGCGAGGATATGCTCGGCGCGTTCGGCCACTTCGCCGCCAATATCGGTAAGCATGATGTCGCCCGGCCGCCGCTCGATCAGCTCGGCGCCGATTTCGCGCTCGAGCTGCTTCAACTGCATCGATAGCGCCGGTTGGCTGATCGCGCAGTCCTCCGCCGCGCGACCGAAATGCCGGTGACGGGACAAGGAGGTTAAATAACGCAACTGTCGCAAAGTGATCATGCCGATAAGATAGTCTTATCGGAATGGCCAAACAATACGATTAGACCTGATGGCGGCAACGGCCTACAAGCGCGCCCAAGCGGCGCCGCAATGGCGCGTGTCCTTAGAAAATTACAGACCACGATCGGAGAGAACCATGGACGCAAAAACTGACGACAAGAGCGCGGGCAAGTGCCCGGTCATGCACGGCGCAACGAACCGTGACTGGTGGCCGCACCAGCTGGATGTCCAGGTTCTTCACCACAACTCTTCCCTGTCCGATCCGATGGGCGAGGCATTCGACTACGCCAAGGAGTTCAAGAACCTCGACCTCAAGGCCGTGATCAAGGACCTGTGCGCCCTGATGACGGACTCGCAGCCCTGGTGGCCGGCCGACTTCGGCCACTACGGGCCGTTGTTCATCCGCATGGCCTGGCACAGCGCGGGCACCTACCGCATCGCCGACGGCCGCGGCGGCGCCGGTGCCGGCCAGCAGCGCTTCGCGCCGCTCAACTCGTGGCCGGACAACGCCAACCTCGACAAGGCGCGCCGGCTGCTGTGGCCGATCAAACAGAAATACGGCCGGAAAATCTCCTGGGCCGACCTGATGGTTCTCGCCGGCAACGTCGCCCTCGACTCGATGGGCTTCAAGACCTTCGGTTTCGCCGGCGGCCGCGCCGATGTGTGGGAGCCTGAAGAACTCTTCTGGGGTCCTGAAGGAAGCTGGCTCGGCGACGAACGCTACAGCGGCGAACGCCAGCTCGCGGAGCCGCTCGGCGCGGTACAGATGGGCCTGATCTACGTCAACCCGGAAGGGCCGAACGGCAATCCGGACCCGGTCGCGGCGGCCAAGGACATCCGCGAAACGTTCTTCCGCATGGCGATGAACGACGAAGAGACTGTCGCGCTGATTGCCGGCGGCCACACCTTCGGCAAAACCCACGGCGCCGGCGATCCGTCGCTGCTCGGCCCAGAGCCGGAAGGCTCGGCAATCGAGGATCAGGGCCTCGGTTGGAAGAGCAAGCACGGCACCGGCATGGGAGCCGACGCCATCACCGGCGGCCCCGAAGTCACCTGGTCGCAGACGCCGACCAAGTGGAGCAACCACTTCTTCAAGAACCTGTTCGAAAACGAGTGGGAACTGACGAAGAGCCCGGCCGGTGCAAAACAGTGGAAGGCGAAGGGTGAGCAACCCGACATCCCGGACGCCTTCGACAAGTCGAAGAGGCATGTGCCGACCATGCTGACGACGGACCTGTCGCTGCGGTTCGACCCGGCCTACGAGAAGATCTCGCGGCGCTTCTATGAACACCCGGAGCAGTTCGCGGACGCGTTCGCTCGCGCCTGGTTCAAGCTCACGCACCGCGACATGGGTCCACGCGCGCGCTACCTCGGCCCGCTCGTGCCGAAGGAAACACTGATCTGGCAGGACCCGATCCCGGCTGCCGCTCGCAACCGGATCAACGACAAGGACATCGCGGCTCTGAAGCAGAAGATCCTCGCGAGCGGCCTGTCGGTGCCGCAGCTGGTCTCGACCGCATGGGCGTCGGCCTCGACGTTCCGCGGCTCGGACAAGCGCGGTGGTGCGAATGGCGCGCGCATTCGCCTTCGCCCGCAGAAGGATTGGGACGTGAACAACCCGGACGAGTTGACGAAGGTGCTCAAGAAGCTCGAGGCGATCCAGAAGGCGTTCAACGACAAGGCCAAGGGCGGCAAGACGGTCTCGCTTGCCGACCTGATCGTTCTCGGCGGCAGCGCCGCGGTCGAAAAGGCCGCAAAGGCCACCAGCGTCGGCGTGAAGGTTCCCTTCACGGCGGGCCGCATGGACGCGTCGCAGGAGCAAACCGACGTCGACAGCTTCGCGCCGCTCGAACCGTGTGCCGACGGCTTCCGCAACTATACCAACAGCAAGAAGCCGCAGTTCATGGCGCCTGAAGAGGCGCTGGTGGACCGGGCGCAATTGCTGCGGTTGACGGCGCCGGAGATGACGGTTCTCGTCGGCGGCCTGCGCATGCTCGGCGCCAATGCCGGCGGGTCCAAGCACGGCGTCTTCACTAAAAAGCCGGGGACTTTGACGAACGACTTCTTCGTCAATCTGCTCGACATGAGCACGCAGTGGGCGCCGTCGTCCGACGGCGTGTATGAGGGCCGCGACCGGAAGATGAATACAGTCAAGTGGACCGGCACCCGTGTCGACCTGATCTTCGGTTCGCACTCGCAGCTCCGCGCCCTTGCGGAGGTCTATGCGTGCGCCGACTCGAAAGAGAAGTTCGTGAAGGACTTCGTGGCGGCCTGGACCAAGGTGATGAACGCCGATCGCTGCGACCTCGCCTGATCTAGGCTAACAGTCTCAAGCGACCAAGAATGAAAACGGCCGGGGATTTCCCCGGCCGTTTTCATTTTGTGAGCGTTGGTTACTGACCGCCGCCATTGTCGACGGCGCCGCCGGCGATCTTCAAAGCCTCCGGCATCGGCATGGCGATGACGTTGTAGCCTGAATCGACGAAGTGCACTTCGCCGGTGACCCCAGTCGACAGGTCCGACAGCAGGTACAGACCTGCTCCGCCCAGTTCCTCCAGCGTCACGCCGCGGCCGAGCGGCGAATATTTCTGCTGGAAGGCGAACATATAGCGCGCATCGGTGATACCCGCTCCCGCAAGCGTGCGGATCGGCCCGGCCGAGATGGCGTTGACGCGGATCTTCTGGTGGCCGAAATCGACCGCGAGATAGCGCACGGAGGCCTCGAGCCCGGCCTTGGCCACGCCCATCACGTTGTAGTTGGGCATGGCGCGCAGGCCGCCATTATAGGTCAGCGTCATCATCGAGCCGCCGTTCGGCATCAGCGCGGCCGCACGCATGGCGGCCTCGGTGAAGGCATAGCAGGAGATCACCATGGTGCGGATGAAGTTCTCGCGCGTCGAATCCGCGTAGCGGCCCTTCAGCTCGTTCTTGTCGGAGAAGGCGACCGCGTGCACGAGGAAATCCATCGTGCCCCATTTGGTCTTGATGGCGTCGAACACCGCGTCGACCGAGGCGATGTCCTCGACGTCGCACGGCATCAAAAAAGTCGAACCGACGGATTCCGCGAGCGGCTTCACCCGCTTGGCTAGCGCGTCGCCTTGGTAGGTGAATGCGAGCTGCGCGCCGTGTTGCGCCAGCATCCTGGCGATGCCCCAGGCGATCGAGTGGTCATTGGCGACCCCCATGATCAGCCCGCGTTTTCCTTCCATCAGCCCCGGCATGTCCAACCTCTCCGTCGTCATGCCCGGCCTTGTGCCGGGCATCCACGACTTACTTTCCCTTAAAGACGTGGATGGCCGGGACAAGCCCGGCCATGACGAATAGTTGCACCCTCACCCAGTCGTCATCGACTAAGCATCCAGCCGCTTGAACACCACCGACGCATTGGTGCCGCCGAAGCCGAAGGAATTCGACAGCACGGCGCCGAGCGTCACGTCGTCCTTGCGCGAGCGCTGGATCGGCATGTCGGCGAAGGCAGGATCGAGGTTCTCGATATTGGCGCTTTCGCAGATGAAGCCATTGTTCATCATCAGCAGGGAATAGATCGCCTCCTGCACGCCGGCGGCGCCGAGCGAATGGCCGGTAAGCGACTTGGTGGCGGAAATCGGCGGGCACTTTGCGCCGAACACCTCGCGGATCGCCTCGATCTCCTTGAGATCGCCGACCGGCGTCGCGGTGGCGTGCGGGTTGATGTAGTCGATCGGCGCCTTGCAGGTTTCCAGTGCCATCTTCATGCAGCGCATCGCGCCCTCGCCCGAGGGTGCCACCATGTCGTAACCGTCTGATGTCGCGCCGTAGCCAGCAACCTCGGCATAGATCTTGGCGCCGCGCGACTTGGCGTGCTCAAGTTCTTCCAGCACCAGCACGCCAGCGCCGCCGGCGATGACGAAGCCGTCGCGGTCCTTGTCGTAGGCGCGCGAGGATTTTGTCGGCGTATCGTTATACTTGGACGACATCGCGCCCATGGCGTCGAACAGGTTCGACATGGTCCAGCTCAGTTCCTCCGAGCCGCCGGCGAAGATCATGTCCTGCTTGCCCCACTGGATCAGTTCGGAGGCATTGCCGATGCAATGGTTGGAGGTCGCGCAGGCCGACGAGATCGAATAGTTCACGCCCTTGATCTTGAACCAGGTGGCGAGCGTCGCCGAGGCGGTGGACGACATCGCCTTCGGCACGGCGAACGGTCCGATGCGCTTGGGCGAGCCCTTTTCGCGCGTGATGTCTGCGGCCTCGACGATGGTCAAGGTCGAGGGACCGCCGGAGCCCATGACGATGCCGGTGCGCGGATTGGAAATATCTTTTTCCTCGACGCCAGAATCGCGGATCGCCTGTTCCATGGCAACGTGATTCCACGCCGCGCCCTGACCGAGAAAGCGCATGGCGCGCCGGTCGACCGACCCCGCCGGATCGAGCGTCGGCATGCCTTGCACCTGGCACTTGAAGCCGCGCTTGGCGAATTCCTCGGCGCGGCTGATGCCGGATTTCGCCTCGCGCAGGCTGGCCAGGACTTCCTGCGTGTTGTTGCCGATGGATGAGACGATGCCCATCCCGGTCACGACGACTCGTCTCATTGCCGCATATCCTTAACTGCGCCGCGGGTTGTCGATGATTGGCCCATATGTGATTGCCTACACTTGGGCCGCCCCGGGCAACCGCGCAAGACCGCGGACCCTACTCAGGCGCCGCTCGGCTGCAGCACTTCGTCCTGCTTGAACAAGCCGACTTTGAGGTCGGATGCCCGGTAGATCACATTGCCGTCCGCCGAAAGCCAGCCGTCGGCGATGCCGAGCACCAGCTTCGAACGCATCACCCGCTTGAAGTCGACGCCATAGACGACTTTTTTCACCGTCGGCAGCACCTGCCCGGAAAACTTGAGTTCGCCCAGACCGAGCGCGCGGCCCTTGCCCGGCGAGCCGAGCCAGCCGAGGAAGAAGCCGACCATTTGCCAGAGCGCGTCGAGCCCGAGACAGCCCGGCATCACCGGATCGCCCTTGAAGTGGCAGAGGAAGAACCAAAGGTCCGGTTTGACCTCGAGTTCGGCGCGCACCATGCCCTTGCCATGCTCGCCGCCCTGCTCCGCGATTTCGGAAATGCGGTCAAACATCAGCATCGGCGGCAGCGGCAGCTGGGCGTTGCCCGGTCCGAACAGCTCGCCCCGACCACAGGCGAGCAAGTCTTCGTACTCGAAGCTGTGACGCTTGGCGTCCATTTCGGCGATATCCCCGCTGGGCGGGCCGGCTGGCTGAATTCCCATGCGCGGATTCGTAACACACCGCGACTAGAGGGCAAAGACGGCGAAACGGCGCGGGCGTGGACAATCTTAGCCGAGGAACACCGCGCCAAACCGGCCTTTGCCCTAATTGCGAAAGAGTTGCATCTAGGCCGCCAAATACGTATATCTTGCAATCGAAACGGGTTTTCGTTGGGCCTGCACAAAATGACGATGTGCGCCCTCAAACGATAAGCTAAGGCCGTAGCATGGTGTTCCCTTCCGCAAGACCCGCCGCAGTGCCGGCGGCCACCGACCGCTCGGAGTTAACGGGCTGCCCGTGGCATGACGTGAAGGCGATGCTGCGCCAGGTCGGTTTGCGGCCGACGCGCCAGCGCATGGCGCTCGGCTGGCTGCTGTTCGGCAAGGGCGACCGCCACCTTACCGCCGAAATGCTTTACGAAGAGGCGAGCCGCGCCAAGGTGCCGGTGTCGCTCGCCACCATCTACAACACGCTGCACCAGTTCACTGAAGTCGGCCTGTTGCGCCAGGTGGCGGTCGAAGGCTCGAAGGCGTACTTCGATACCAACGCTTCCTCCCATCACCACTTCTTCATCGAGGGCGCCGACGCGTTGCTCGACATTCCCAGCGCCGAAGTGGTGATCGGCAAGACTCCGCTCCCGCCCGAAGGCTATGAAATCGAGCGCGTGGACGTGGTGGTGCGGCTGAAGCGGAAGAGCTGACTAGCTACAAAATCCAAAATTCGATCCGTGATCCTGAGGTGTGAGCGTGCTCTTGCGCGCGAGCCTCCAAGAGTGACGGAGCAAGCTACTCCACCTTCTCGTTCGGATAGGCGCCCCACAGCCGGTCCTGGCGGATCCAGCCGTCGAAATTCTTGCCGGCGAATTGGCACCAGCTGCCGTTGCAGGACTTGAGTTGGCCGAGCACGCCGGATTGCAGGCGGGCAATTTCCGGAGAAGCCGTATCCGGCTGCTCATAGAGCGGCACCAGATCGCCTTTCAAGGTCGGCACCACCACCGCCGAGCGCTTGCCCGACAGCAGTGAGTGGTAGACCCATCCTTCCGCGCCTTCCCAGTCGCGGATGCGCCGCCAGTTTTCGAACTCGGCGGTGATCTCCACCGGCATGCCGGCGCGGGTGTAGACCCAGCGCACGTCCTGATCCTTGGTCGGGCCGGCGCGCACGTTAACCCTGTCCGACTTAAGGCTGACAAAGCGGGGCACCGGCAGACCGCTCACCGAGCCGGTGGTCAGGGCGGTGTCGCTGCCGGCCTGAGCGTGCCGCGCTATGCCGGTCGGCTCCATGACGGCCAGAACGGCAGCCATAACCAGCGCCACGCCGGCAAGACGGCGAAACGCGGCTCCAAAGCTTTGTGTTGTCACTGCCATCTGGTAGGAAAAAGAAAGGATTGCGACCCTATGTGCGAGACGCACAGTGTGGTCGAGCACGGTTAAAGAGGGCTGAACGGCGCCCAAAACGGCAATAAGATGCCCTGCCGGACGCCGCGGTAAAAAGCACATGCCGAAGGCCAAAAAGCCGCTGGTCGTCGTCACCCGCAAATTGCCCGACAGCGTCGAGCTGCGGATGCGGGAACTTTTCGACGTTCGGTTCAATCCCGACGACAAGCCGATGACCCAGCATCAGCTCGCCGACGCAGTTAAAGTCGCCGACGTGCTGGTGCCGACCGTCACCGACCGCATCGATTCGTCGGTGTTGTCGAAATCGGGCGAGCAACTCAAGCTGATCGCCAATTTCGGTAACGGCGTCGACAATATCGACGTCGCCACCGCCGTTCAGCGCGGCATAACCGTCACCAACACGCCCGGCGTGCTCACCGAAGACACCGCCGACATGACCATGGCGCTGGTGCTCGCGGTGCCGCGCCGGCTGGTCGAAGGTTCCGCCGTGCTGATTTCCGACAAGGACTGGACCGGCTGGACGCCGACCTGGATGCTCGGCCACCGCATCTGGGGCAAGCGCCTCGGCATTATCGGCATGGGGCGCATCGGCCAGGCGGTGGCGCGCCGCGCGCGCGCCTTCGGCCTGCAGGTGCATTATCACAATCGCCGCCGCGTCGCGCCCAAGATCGAGGAAGAACTCGACGCCACTTATTGGGAGAGCCTCGACCAGATGCTCGCCCGCATGGACATCGTCTCGGTCAACTGCCCGCACACGCCGGCAACCTATCATTTGCTGTCGGCGCGCCGGCTCAAGGTGCTGCGGCCGGAAGCCTATGTGGTCAACACCTCGCGCGGCGAGGTGATCGACGAGAACGCGCTGGCGCGGCTGATCGAGGCGGGCGATATCGCCGGCGCCGGCCTCGACGTGTTCGAGCACGAGCCGGCGGTGAACCCGAAGCTGGTCAAGCTCGCGCGCGAGGGCAAGGTCGTGCTGTTGCCACATATGGGCTCGGCCACGCTCGAGGGCCGCGTCGACATGGGCGAGAAGGTCATCATCAACATCAAGACCTTCATGGACGGCCATAAGCCGCCGGATCGCGTGCTACCGTCGATGCTATGAACCGAGACTGGCAGTCTTTTTTAAATAAAGACGGTTCGCGCCGGCGCGATTCTCACGAGGGCCCAGCAATATGCGAACTCTACAATGGATTAAGAAACTTGGCGGCCATGCCGGTGAGCGTTTCGTGTGCGCTGAACTGTCGAAACGAGCCATCCCAAACGTCATCCTTCCAGAAAATTTCCCGTATGACGATATCTTGGTAAGCAACAAGGACGGGACATTATCTGGCTATGTCCAAGTGAAGGCTTGCCATCCAGATCGTTCGGAATCTTTTTATTTGACGGAGAAAGAAGAAGCGTGGCGTGCAGAGGCACCCAATAAGTTCTGTGTTTTTGTTTGGTTAGGTGAGATCTCGACCCATACACCACCGCGGTATTGGATCGCGTCTAAACGGGAGGTTGGAGAACTTTGCGCTGGTCAACTCCGGGAACAGAATGCTAGTCCACTCAATCGAGAACGCCGCCTGTTCCTGGAAACGAGTCCATCGAATTGGGAGAATCGCTGGTCACTGTTTGATAATTATCGGCCTCACGACTGAGCCGGGTAAGCGGTGGACCTCTCTCGCCAAGCCCGGGCATGACGCCGAGGGTCGCGTTGCGCGTAAGCTACTTATGAATTGACAAGTCCTTGATCGTCGGCTTGTCGCCCGAGAGCGGATTGCCCGGGTCCCACTCGTAGCTCAGCGTCTCGAAGCGCATCGAGCGCGCGTCCACCATCAGCAAGCGTCCCACTAAACCTTCGCCGAAGCCGACGATCTCGCGGATCACTTCCAGCGCCATCATCGAGCCGAGCACGCCGGGCAGCGCGCCGAGAATGCCGGCTTCGGCGCAGGCCGGCACGGTACCGGCCGGCGGCGGCTCCGGAAACAGACAGCGGTAAGTCGGATTGCGCGTACCGTCGACGCGCGTCTCATACGGGCGCAGCGTGGTCAGCGAACCGTCGAAAGTGCCGACCGCGGCGGTGACTAGCGGCTTGCTGGCGAAATAGCAGGCGTCGGAGACGAGATAGCGCGTGGCAAAATTGTCGGAGCCGTCGGCGACGATGTCGTACTTCGCGATCAGGTCGAGCGCATTGCCGGCATCGACACGCATCATATGCGTTTCGATATTCACATGCGGATTGAGCCGCGCGATCACCGCCTCGGCGCCATCGACCTTGCGCTGGCCGATGTCGCCGGTTCCGAAGATCACCTGCCGCTGCAAATTCGACAGCGACACGACATCGTCATCGACCACGCCGAGCGTGCCGATACCCCCGGCGGCGAGGTAGAGCAGCACCGGCGCGCCAAGCCCGCCGGCGCCGACCACCAGCACGCGCGCGGCTTTCAGCTTGGCCTGTCCCGGCCCACCGACCTCGCGCAACACGATGTGGCGCGCATAGCGTTCGAGTTCTTTTGCGTCGAGCATGGCAATAAACCTATGGGTTTACACTGGTTTCGGCCAGCCTCTTGACGCCTTGCGCGGCTGCCTCGATGGGCTAAGGTGGCGCGAAACAAGGTGGCGTCAAAACGATGCGTTGCGGTCCGTTCCTGATCGTGCTCGCGCTCTTCATCGGCGCCGTCCCGGCGCAGGCGCAGGATTCGCCCGGCGTCATCCCGATGCCCCAGGATGCCGCCGCCCAGCCGGCAAAGAAACCCGTGCGGCACAAGACACACGCCATGCGGCCGGCTGAAGCGAAGGCTCCCGCCATAGCCACTACAAAAGCGAAACGTATCGAAACCAAGGCCGGCAAAGCCAAGACCATCGCGGTCACGGCGACCGCGCCGAAGTTGCCGCAGCCGAGGCCTGCCAAAGCAATAGCCGCTGCGCCCAATCCGGCGGAGGCAAAGCCTGTCGTCGCCAAGACCGCCGCGTTGACAACCGCCGCGCCGAGACCGGCCGAAGCCAAAGCCGCGCCGGCCGACGACGTGTTCGCCGGCATCCCACGCGCAGAGCGCCAGAAAATCCAGGCGGCGCTGCTGTGGGCGGGCGATTACACCGGCTCGATTGGCGGCGAAGACGCGATGCTGTCGGCGATCAGGAACTTCCAGAAGCGCCACAAGGCCAAGGTCACCGGCATTCTAACGTCGTCCGAGCGCGCGGACCTGATCGCCGCCGCCAAGGCGCACGAGGACGAATTCGGCTGGAACGTGGTGGTCGATCCGGCGACCGGCATCCGCATCGGCCTGCCGAGCAAGATGCTGCCCAATGCGCGCGACGCCGCGCATGGCACGCGCTGGTCCTCGAAGCATGGCGAGGTGCAGGTCGAGACCTTCCGCATCAAGGAGGCGGGCCTCACGCTCGCCGCGCTGTTCGAACGGGAAAAGAAAGAGCCGGCCGTACGCCGCGTCGAGAGCAGCGCGCTGTACGACGACGGCTTCACCATCAGCGGCATGCAAGGCCTGAAGATGTTTTCCGTCCGCGCCAAGCAGCGCGACGGCGAGATCCGCGGCTTCACCATCCTGTACGATCAGATGATGGAGACCATCGTCGCGCCGGTGACGGCGGCGATGGTCGCCGCCTTCTCGCCGTTCCCCGAGCGCAGCGCGCCCTTCGCCGTATTGGCGAAGTCGGTGGAATACGGCAACGGGCTGGTAGTGAGCGCGCAGGGCCACATCGTCACCGATTTGAAACTCACCCAAGGCTGTCAGGTAATCGTGGCCTCAGGGCTGGGCGACGCCGAGCGAGTGGGCGAGGACCAGGACAACGGCCTCGCACTGCTGCGCGTCTACGGCGCGCGCAAGCTCGCGCCGGTGGCGCTGGCGCACGATGTGGCCAAAGCGGGCGACCTGACGCTGATCGGCATTCCCGATCCGAAAGAGCAGAACGGCGACCGCAAGCTGACCGAGGTCAAGGCGCGGCTTGCCGGCGGCAGCGCGATCGAGCTACGTCAGCCGGTGCCGATGGCGGGATTTGCCGGTGCCGCCGCGCTCGATGCGCAAGGGCGCTTCCTCGGCATGATGGAAATGGGCAATGCGGTGCTCGCCAGCGTCGAGGCCGCCGCGCCGCCAGTGCGGCTCATCGGCGCCAACACCATCGCCGGCTTCCTCGACCGTCACCATGTGCAGGCGGCGCAAGCGCCAACCGCCGACGCCAAGGCGTCGGTGGTGCAGATCATTTGCGTGCGGAAGTAATTCTTATCTGTCCCGGGCGCGGCGCAGCACCGAGCGAAGCGTAGTGATGCGCTGCAGACCCGGGACCATTACGAGCACGGTTCGTAGATTTGGTCGCCGATGCGCCCATCGTACGTATATATTTTGGCAAATCGCCGGTATGGCGTTCTATACATCGGCGTGACCAACAATTTGGTACGACGGACATCCGAGCATCAACAAAAACTCGCGTAATTCACCAAGAGCTATGGCGTCACGCGCCTTGTTTATTTTGAAGAATATCCATCGGCGTTGGAAGCTCGGGCTCGCGAGCGCAGCTTGAAGCCATGGCGGCGGGCTTGGAAGCTCAAGCTCATCGACGGTTTCAATCCCGATTGGCGCGATCTTGCCAAGGAGTTGGCGGCCTAAATCACGTTTTGGTAAGGCCCCGGATCAGCGGTGCACCGCTGCGCTTCGCTTGCGCTGCACCACGTCCGGGGCAGGAATTTCTCACTTATTTTTCCACACCGGCTTGCGCTTCTCGACGAAGGCTTTCATGCCTTCCTTCTGATCGTCGGTCGCAAACAACGCGTGGAAGATTCGCCGCTCGAAGATGACGCCCTCCGCCAGCGGGCTCTCGAAGGCGCGGTTGATCGCCTCCTTGCCGGCCAGCACCGAAGGCAGCGACATGTTCGCGATGGTGTCGGCGACCTTCATTGCCTCGTCCATCAGGTTGGCCGCCGGCACCACGCGCGCCACCAGCCCTGCGCGTTCAGCTTCCGCTGCGTCCATATTGCGGCCGGTGAGGATCATATCCATCGCCTTGGCCTTGCCGACCGCGCGGGTGAGCCGTTGCGTGCCGCCGATGCCGGGAATGACGCCGACTTTGATCTCGGGCTGGCCGAATTTGGCGCTGTCGGCGGCGATGATGATGTCGCAATGCATGGCGAGTTCGCAGCCGCCGCCGAGAGCGAAGCCGGCGACCGCCGCCACGATCGGCTTGCGCGCGCGCGTGGCATGGTCCCAGCTGGCGGCGAAATTTCCGAGATAGGCGTCGATGAAGCTCTTGTCGGCCATCTCCTTGATGTCGGCGCCGGCGGCAAAAGCCTTGTCGCTGCCGGTGATCAACAGGCAGCCGATGTTGTCGTCGGCTTCATAAGCGTCGATGACCTGGACCAGTTCGATCATGAGCGCCTTGTTGAGCGCGTTGAGCGCCTGCGGGCGGTTGAGCCGGATGATGCCGACCCGGCCCTTCGTTTCGACGAGGATGTTCTGGTAGCTCATGGCTTGCCCTTGCGGTTTGATCTTAAAACTTGATGCCGGCGCGCTTGATGACGTCGCCCCATTTGGCGGAATCTGTCTTGATCGTTTGCGCGAAATCTTCCGGCGTGCCGCCGCCCGGCTCATCGCCGATCTTGGCGAATTTCTCCTTGAAGGCTTCCGACTTGATCGCCTGGTTGATCGCGGCGTTGAGCTTGTCGACGATCGGACGCGGCACGCCGGCCGGCGCAATCACGCCGGTCCAGGTCGGCGCCAGATAGCCGGGGACACTTTCGCCGATGGTTGGTAGATCGGGAAAGGCTGGCGAGCGCGCGGCGCCGCTGACGCCGAGCGGATGCACCAAGCCGGCGCGCGCCGAAGGCGCGATCGATTGCAGGCTCTCGAACATGATGTCGACGCGGCCTGCCATCAGGTCCTGGATCGCCAGCGCGCCGCCGCGATAGGGCACGTGCACGATGTTAGTGCCGGTCATGAACTTGAACAATTCGCCGCCGACATGGCCGGGCGAGCCGTTGCTCGACGAGGCGTTGGTCAGCTTGCCGGGATTGGCCTTGGCATAGGCGATCAGCTCCTGGATCGACTTGACCGGCAGCTTGGGCGACACCGCGAGCATAAGATGGCCGCGCGTGGTCAGCGCGATCGGCTGGAAATCGCGCTCGATGTCGTAAGGCAGTTTCTTCACGATGTGGCGCGTGATGGCGAGCGCGCCGATCGGGCCCATACCGAGCGTGTAGCCGTCGGGCGGTGACTTCGCCACCAGATCGAGCCCGAGGGTGAGCGCGCCGCCCGGCCGGTCATCCACGATCACGAGCTGACCCAATTCCTTGCTCAGTTCGGCGGCAAGAATGCGCGCGGTATTGTCGGTGGCGCTGCCGGCCGCCTGCGGCACGATCAACCGGATCGAATGATGGGGATAGCCGGCGGCTGATGCTGTACCTGCAAAGCAGGCAAGAATGATTGGAATAAGGGCAAGTCTGCGCATGGGGTCGGTCCCGGTTTCCAGGCGCAGCTTGGCTTATTTCTGACAGCTCGGGCAATAGAACGTCGAGCGCCCGCTTTGCACGATGCGTTTGATCTTGCCCTTGCAGGTTGGGCAGGGCTCGCCTTCGCGGTCGTAGACCTGGAAATTGTGCTGGAAATCGCCGAGCGCACCGTCGGTGCGGCGATGGTCGCGCAGCGAGGAGCCGCCGGCGGCGATGGCGTCCTGGAGCACCGACTTGATGGCATCGACCAACGCTTCGGCGCGCACGTTGGGCTTGCCGTTGCGGCCGGCAATCGTGGAGGCTTGCCGCTTCGGCGACAGCCGCGCGCGGTAGAGCGCCTCGCAGACATAGATATTGCCTAAGCCCGCGACGACGCGTTGATCGAGCAGCGCCGCTTTCAGCGACGTCTTCTTGCCGGCGCAGGCGCCCGCCAGCATGACGGCGTCGAACGCGTTGCCTAAGGGCTCGGGCCCAAGCCCGCGCAGCAGCGGCTCGGTATCGAGCTTGGCGCGCTTGATGAGCTTCATCGAGCCGAAGCGACGCGGATCGTTGAAGGTGACCGTCGCACCGTTCGACATGTGAAACACCACATGGTCGTGCGCGGTGCTCTTGGACTTCTCGTGATAGTAGACGCCCGGCGTGGCATCGTTGCCGACGCGGAACGAGCCCGACATTCCGAGATGCATCACCAGCACGTCGCCCGACGACAAATCGGCCAGCAGATATTTCGCCCGCCGCCCCAGCCCTTCCACCGTCTGCCCAGTCAGCCGCTTTTCGAAGTCCTTGGCAATCGGCCAGCGCAGGCGGCGGTCGCGCACCTGGACCTTGGCCAGCCGCGCGCCTTCCATGGCGGGCGCCAGGCCGCGGCGCACGGTCTCGACTTCGGGGAGTTCGGGCATGGTTAACTCTGGTTCCGTTCACACATAGCGCCCCCCGGCCTGCCGCGCTATGGTCCTGCCCGCAAAGGATTATTGGCCATGGCCAAGAGCCATCACAGCGCCCGCGAAGACACGCATTTCGGCGAAAAGACCGTGCCGCTGGCCGACAAGCAGGGGCTGGTCGACGATGTGTTCCATTCGGTCGCGCGCCGCTACGACCTGATGAACGACCTGATGTCGGGCGGTCTGCACCGGGCCTGGAAGGACGCGCTGGTCACCGCGGTCAATCCGCCGAAATCCGACAAGCCCTTCGCTTTGCTCGATCTCGCCGGCGGCACCGGCGACGTGGCGTTCCGCGTAGTGGAAGCCGGCGGCACCGGCACGCGCGTCACCGTCTGCGACATCAATGCCGACATGCTGGCCGTCGGCCGCGAGCGGGCACGCGAACGCGGCCATGACGAGGCGGTGACTTTCGAGCAAGGCAATGCCGAAGAGCTGCCCTATCCGGACCGGCGCTTCGACTGCGTCACCATCGCCTTCGGCATCCGCAACGTACCGCGCATCGAGCGCGCGCTGGCCGAGGCCTATCGTGTGCTGCGTATCGGCGGCCGCTTCCTGTGCCTGGAATTTTCAGCGGTGACCGTGCCCGGCATCGACGCGCTGTACGAGTTCCACTCCTTCAACGTCATCCCACGCATCGGCGCGGCGGTGACCGGCGACCGCGAGGCCTATCAGTATCTCGTCGAATCGATCCGCAAATTTCCGCGGCCCGAGCGTTTCGCCGACATGATCCGCGCTGCCGGCTTCCGCCGTGTCTCGTTCACGCCGATGACCGCCGGCGTGGTGGCGCTGCATTCGGGCTGGAAGTTGTGATCTCCGGTATTCCCCATCTCATGCGTCTGGCGCGCGCCGGTTTCGTGTTCGCACGCGAAGGCGTGTTCGCATTGGTCGATACGCGGCCATTGCCGCTGCCGGCCAAGACCGCCATCGCGCTGGCGCGTCTGATCGAGCGCCCGAGCGCCAAAAGCGGCGAGAGCCGGCTCGCCGCCGCGCTCACCAAGCTCGGGCCGACTTATGTCAAGCTCGGCCAATTCCTCGCCACCCGCCCCGATGTGGTCGGCAAACAGATCGCGCGCGATCTCGAAAGCCTGCAGGACAAGATGGCGCCGTTTCCGCAAAGCGAAGCGGAAGCGGTGGTCGCTGCCGCCTTCGGCAAGCCGTTGAACGAAGTCTATGCAAGCTTCGGGCCCGCCGTCGCTGCCGCCTCGATCGCGCAAGTGCATCGCGCCGAGGTCGAAGCGGACGGCATGCGCAAGCCGGTGGCGGTGAAAATCTTAAGGCCCGGCATCGAGCGCCGTTTCAAGTCCGATCTCGACGCTTTCTTCTACGTGGCGCGCAAGGCCGAGAGCGCCTCGCTCGAAGCGCAGCGGCTGCGCCCGGTCGAGGCGGTGGCGACGCTCGCCCGCTCGGTGACCATGGAAATGGATTTCCGACTCGAGGCAGCCGCGCTTTCCGAAATGGCGGAGAACACGCGCGAAGACAAGGATTTCCGCGTGCCCACGGTGGACTGGGACCGCACCGCGCGCGAGGTGCTCACACTGGAATGGATCGACGGCACGCCGCTCAACGACCGCGCCGCGCTGGAAGCCAAGGGCTATGACCTGCCGGCGCTCGGCCGCCAGGTGATCCAGAGCTTCCTGCGCCAAGCGCTGCGCGACGGCTTCTTCCACGCCGACATGCATCCCGGCAATCTGTTCGTCGACGCCGACGGCAAATTGGTGGCGGTCGACTTCGGCATCATGGGAAGGCTCGGACCGAAAGAGCGGCGCTTTCTCGCGGAAATTTTGTTCGGCTTCATTACCCGCGACTATCGCCGCACCGCGCAGATCCATTTCGACGCCGGCTACGTGCCGCGGCATCATTCCGTGGAGAGCTTCGCGCAGGCGATCCGCGCCATCGGCGAGCCGATCCACAACCGCACCGCCGAAGACATCTCGATGGCCAAGCTGTTGATGCTGCTGTTCGAGGTCACCGGCCTGTTCGACATGCGCACGCGGCCGGAACTGCTGTTGCTGCAAAAGACCATGGTGGTGGTGGAAGGCGTCGGCCGCACGCTCGATCCCAAGCTCGACATGTGGACCGTGGCCGATCCTGTCGTGCGCGAATGGATCGAGCGCAATCTCGGGCCCGCCGGCCGGCTGGAAGGCGTCGCCGAAGGCGTGGGCGAGATCGGCCGCTTCGCGGCGCAGGTACCCTCCCTGCTGACGCGCGCCGCCACGCTGCTCGACCAGCTCGACGACATCACCCGCGACGGCCTGGTGCTGTCGCCGGACACGGTGGAGGCCATCGGCCGCGCCGAACAGCGCCGCAACCGCTGGACCGCGGTGGCGCTGTGGACGATTGCGGCGCTGCTGGCCCTGTCGGTGTGGCGGCTGTTCTAAGCCACCAATTCCTGCAGCTTATCGATGCTCTGCGTCCAGCCCACCTCCATGCCGGCAAGCATCTGGGTCGCAACCGGCACCAGGCCGACCATGTGCGATTTCATCGTCAGCGTGGTCTTGCCGTCATGCTCCGCAAAGGTGACCGAGGTTTCACCTTCCATCAGGTGATTGCCGTCCTTGTCGACGGGCACGTTGGTGAACGTCAGCCGCTCGGGCGCTTTCACCTCGGTGAACATACCTTTCATCGGATAGTCGTTGCCGTCGGGCCCATGCATGACGATGCGCAGGGCGCCGCCAACGCGGACATCGAGTTCCGGCACCGAGCTGGTAAAGCCGCGCGGGCCGAACCACTGCGCCATCATCTTCGGATCGGTCCAGGCCTGCCACACCAGCGCGCGCGGCGCGTCGAATGTGCGGGTGATGACGACGGTCCCTTCGCCGTAGGTCGCGGCTGCTTTTTCCACTGCCGCGCTCATGCCGCCCGCCCTTCATATGCGCGCTCGATCGCCGCGATGTCGAGCTTCTTCATTGTCATGAAGGCGTTCATGACGCGGGCGGATTTCTTGGCATCCGGGTCGGTCATCATCTTCGGGATGGCCGACGGCACCACCTGCCAGGACAGGCCGAACTTGTCCTTCAACCAGCCGCAAGGACCCTCCTGACCGCCCGCGGTCAGCGCGTTCCAGTAGTAGTCGACGTCGCCTTGCGTGTCGCACATCACCTGGAACGACACCGCCTCGTCGAACTTGAATTGCGGCCCGCCGTTGAGCGCGGTGAAGGGCTGGCCGTCAAGTTCGAAGGCCACGACCATCACCGATCCCGCCGGCTTATGGTGGATGTCGTGCCCGGCGTCGGGGAAGCGGCTAATCGATGTGATCTTGGAATTCTTGAACACCGAGACGTAGAACTTGGCCGCCTCCTCCGCCTGCGTGTCGAACCACAGGCAGGGAGTGATCGTTTTGGTTCCGATTGGCATGAGGGTACTCCTTACTTCGCGCTCGCCAGATAGGCGGCGAGCTGATCCATGGTGCCGCCCCAGCCCTGCGTCATGCTGTCGTGCATGGTGTCGAGGGCCTTCTGCTCTTCGGGCGTGGCGTCGAGCGTCTGCCAGCGCACGGTGAACTTGGTTTTCCAGCCGGGCGCGTCCTCGAAGGTGAAGGTCGAAAGCATAGTAAGCGGCCAGGTCGCGCTGCCGGGATGGCGGGTGACTCCGCCGGCCTCGTCGGAGAACGCATTGACGAAGACGAGTTTCTCCTGCGGCACGATCTCGCGATATTTGAACAGGCCCCACATGGTCGAGCCGTTCGGCGCCTTCATGCCGTAGTGGTACGAGCCGCCGACGCGCAGATCCATCTTAGCGGAGAGCACGGTGAAGCCTTTCGGACCCCACCAGTGCTTCATGCGTTCCGGATCGGTGAAACACTGCCACGGCAGCGCGCGCGGCGCGTCGAACACGCGCGACATGACGAAGTCTTTGCCTTTCGCTTCCGCGGTTGCAGCCATTTCAATCCCTCCGGTTCCTCGGTATGCGCTCTGCCGGCCGTCGCTCGCGCTCATTGGGCCGGAACGATAATCATCCAGCCGACGCCAAATTTGTCGGCGAGCATGCCGAAGCGTCGTGCGAAGAAGGTCTTATCCATCGGCATGCGCACTTCACCGCCCTCGCCCAGCGCGCCAAACAGTTTGTCGGCTTCGGCTCCGTCCTTGGCGTAGATCGTCAACGAAAAACCCTGGAAATTCGGCTTGCCCGTGTTGCGGCCATCGGAGACCAGCACCGTGGAATCGCCGATCTTGATGCTCCCATGCATCACCTTCTCGGCACTGCCGGGCGAAATCATCGATTGATCGGGGGCCTGCTTGAATCGCATGAGCATGTCGACTTTGGCGCCGACCGCCTTTTTGTAGAACTCGACCGCTTCCTCGCAGCGGCCGTCGAAGAACAAATAGGGCTGAATTTGCATGGGTCTTTCTCCAAAGATTGAACTTGACAAATACGTTGATATCAACATAATGCGCTTATGTCAACCCACTCCGATTCGTTTAAGGCCTCGCCGCGGGAACTGCCGCTCGCCGCGACGCATCACGTGCGCGACACCTGCCTCTGTCTGCATGTGCAGCGGGCGGCCCGCGCGCTGGCGCGGCGCTTCGACGAGGCGCTGCGGCCGCTCGATCTCACCCAAGGCCAATTCTCGCTGTTGACGTCGCTCAACCGTCCGGAACCGCCGAATGTCGGCAGCGTCGCCGCGCTTCTCGCCATGGACCGCACCACGCTGACCGCCAACCTCAAGCCGCTGGAACGGCGCAGCCTCGTCAAGGTCGCCGTCGACAAAGAAGATAAGCGCGGCCGCCGCCTGATCATCACCGCCGCCGGCCGCGCGCTGGTGCGCAAGGCCTACCCGGTGTGGGAGCGCACGCATGCGGAGACCGAACGCCTGCTCACCGGCATCAGCCCGGACGACCTGCGCAACGCCCTGCGCGAGCTGGCGTGAACGATATTCCGTTCGTCCCCGCGGAAGCGGGGACCCAGGGGCGACATTCTCAGACGCCGCGAATGAAGCCCTGGATTCCCGGTTCCGCGGGAATGAACGGAGTATGGGTTCAACCCTGCGCAACATTCTTATTTCGCTCTCGCCGCCACGAACTCGGCCAACCGCGCCATGGTTTGCGCAAGGCCCTTGTCGGCGCCGTAAGCCTTGATGACGCGGGCGCGCTCTTCCGCCGTGGGGAACACGCCATGCCAAGTGAGCCGGGTCTTGCCGTCGAGATCCTCGAACGTGAGGGTCTGCTTGAACTGCACCGGCTCGACGTCCTCGCCGCCGGCGTGGCGATAAACGATGCGCTCGGGCGCGACAATCTCATCGAACGTAATGCGGTTCTGATAATCGCGGCCAACCGGGCCATGCATCACAAAACGCCAAATGCCGCCCGCCTTGAATTCAAATGCGCTGCTCGTCGTCGTAAAACCGTTCGGGCCCCACCATTGCGCCAGATGCTGCGGATCGGTGAAAGCCGAAAACACCAGCGCGCGCGGCGCGTCGAACACGCGCGTGCCAATGATCGAACGCGGATCGCGCTCGAGGTCGATGCTATTTGTCACGCTCACGCTTCTCTCCCTTGGTTTGCAGCGTTTTCAGGTAATCGTCGAGACGATCGAGCCGCTCTTCCCAGAGCCGGCGATATTCGGCGAGCCAGTCGTCGACCGGCTTGAGCGCGGCCGCCTCGAGCTTGCAGGGACGCCACTGCGCCTCCCGCGAACGCGCGATCAGCCCGGCGTGTTCCAGCACCTTGAGATGCTTGGAGACGGCGGGCCCGCTCATCTTGAACGGCTTGGCGAGTTCGCTCACGGTGGTCTCACCCAGAGCGAGCCGCGCCAGAATGGCGCGCCGCGTCGGATCGGCGAGAGCGGAGAAGGTGGCGCTGAGGCGGTCGGCGGTCATTGGTGTATCTAACCATCTAGTTAAATAACTAGTCGGTTAAATACAAGAGATGCTCACCCTGGTCAAGCGACCCCGGATTAATTTTTCAGACGGGGCTTTGATTGCATTGATGGCAGTGCTATCAATTGCCGATAAGCCGCTCAGGTAATGTGAGTTTTCCGATGGCCTCCCTCACCGTCCGCCAGCTCGACGAGCGCCTGAAGAAGCTGCTGCGCCTGCGCGCGGCGCGCAGCGGCCGCTCGGTGGAAGACGAGGTGCGCACCATCTTGCGCGTGGCCGCCGAGGAGGCGGGCGAAGAAATTCTCGAAAGCTTCACGCCGCCGGGCAAGACAGCGGCGCCGCGCCGCGCGACAAGCGCGCCGAGCGGCAGTAAGCGCGTGCTGCTGATCATCGGTGGCGGCATCGCCGCCTACAAGTCGCTCGATCTCATCCGACGGCTGAAGGAGCGTGGCCTCGCCGTGCGCTGCATTCTGACGAAAGCCGCCGAGCATTTCGTCACGCCTTTGTCGGCAGGCGCCATTGTCGGCGAGCGCGTCTTCACCGATCTGTTCGATGCCTCAAGCGAATTCGACGTCGGCCACATCCGGCTCGCGCGCGAGACCGATCTCATCGTCGTCGCGCCGACCACTGCCGACCTGATGGCCAAGATGGCTGGCGGCCATGCTGACGATCTCGCCACCGCGGTGCTGCTGGCAGCCGGCACAAAAATTCTGCTCGCCCCGGCGATGAACCCGCATATGTGGGCGAACAAGGCGACGCAGCGCAGTCTCGCCCAGCTCGTTGCCGACGGCGCAGCGCTCGTCGGTCCCAACGAGGGCGAGATGGCGGAGAAGGGCGAACGCGGGCTCGGCCGCATGGCTGAGCCGCTGGAGATCGCTGCAGCAGTTGAGAATCTGCTCGGCGGCGGCACGCAGCCGCTCAAGGGCAAGCGCGTGTTGGTCACGTCCGGCCCAACGCATGAGCCGATCGATCCGGTGCGCTACATCGCCAACCGCTCCTCCGGCAAGCAGGGCCACGCTATCGCCGCGGCGGCGGCGGCAGCCGGCGCCGAGGTGACGCTGGTCAGCGGCCCGGTGAATTTGCCTGATCCGCCGGGCGTTTCTGTCATGCATGTCGAAAGCGCGCGCGACATGCTGAAGGCGGTCGAAAGCGCGCTGCCCGCTGATATCGCGATCTTCGCCGCGGCGGTCGCCGACTGGCGCATCGGCAATGCCGGCGAGCAGAAGATCAAGAAGAAGCCAGGCCAGGCGACGCCGGAATTGTCGCTCACCGAAAATCCCGACATTCTTTCGACCGTCGCGCACTGCAAGACGCAGCGGCCGGCGTTGGTGATCGGTTTTGCCGCCGAAACCGAAAATGTCGCCGCCAATGCCAAGGAGAAACTGGCGCGCAAAGGCTGCGACTGGATTCTCGCCAATGACGTGTCGCCGCAAACCGGCATCATGGGCGGCGATCGCAACACGATTCAATTAGTGACCGCCAAGGGCATCGAACCTTGGCCGCCGCAGTCGAAGGAAAATGTTGCCGCGATGCTGATCGCGCGCGTGGCGAAGGAACTGGAGAAGAAATGAGCGGAATGTCTTTACCTCGTCATTCCGGGACGGCGCGCAGCGCCGGGCCCGGAATCCAGAGCCAGAACGAACGAAGCTTGCGGCCCGTGGATTCCGGGTTGCCTCGCTTCGATCGGCCCCTGGAATGACAACATGACCATTGCCGTCCATATCACGCGCCTGCCGCACGGCCAGGACCTGCCGCTGCCGGCGTACCAGAGCGCGCTCGCCGCCGGCATGGATCTGATCGCCGCTGTGCCGGCAGACGCGCCGCTCACGCTTTCGCCCGGCGCGCGCGCGCTGGTGCCCACCGGCATCGCCGTCGCACTGCCGCCCGGCACCGAGGCGCAAGTGCGGCCGCGCTCCGGCCTCGCCATCAAACACGGGCTCACCGTGCTCAATGCGCCCGGCACCATCGACGCCGACTACCGCGGCGAAGTCCAGGTGCTGTTGGTTAATCTCGGCGCCGACACGGTAACCATCGTGCGCGGCCTGCGAATCGCCCAATTGGTGATTACAACCATGGCGCGTGCGCAGCTGCTTGAGGTCGCCACACTCGAGCAAACCACACGAGGAACAGGCGGATTTGGCTCTACCGACAGTTGAATTAGAATCTGCATATGTTTTCGGCTGGACGGGGGTCCGCCTGTAGCCTATTACCAGCGGCTTTCGTGGTCCGTGGTGCCAAGCATGCCGATGGTGTCCCGCAAGGGCGTTCTTGCTATTGCCGCCGTAATCGATGTGGCGATCAACGCTCAAGACCGGCCCGTTTCGGCCAAGGCGCTGGCGGTGCGCCATAAGCTGCCGCCGCGCCATCTCGAACCCGTTCTGCAGGCACTGGTGCGCGAAGGCATCCTGCGAGGCGTACGCGGACCGCACGGCGGCTATGAACTCGCGCGCGAGCGCGGCCAGGTCAGTGCCGATGATATCCTGCGTGCCGTCAACGCCTCCGAAGACGCCGACCATCCGCTGCTACCGCATTCGGCGCTGGCCAATGATGTGGTGAAGCCGGCGCTGGTCGAAGCCGAGCGCTCATTTTCGCTGGCGCTTGCCGGCATCAGCGTCGAGGCCATGGCGAAGCGAGCCGGCACGTTGAAATAACGCAACTGCGCGGCTAATCCGACTCCCGTTCACGGTCTGGACTCTTTCGGCGCGAGTCCCCACGGGGGTAAAGTCTTCCGATTCGCGCGTGGCGCGGCGGACGCCATTCGCATTCCTGGGGCCAATCTGAAATGCCGGCGACGATCCGGACGGCGAACGAGAGGCTACGTGCTCGTCCGAGTCGGGGCGGATTCCTCGCCGCCTTGGTTCTTGCAACATCTTGCGGCACGCCGGCGCATGCCGGCACGGGTCTCATCGACCGCTTCACCGGCGCCGCTGCGACGGTAAGCCACGACCAGGTTGCCGCCGCCACCACGACACTCGGCCTGCTCTGCTTCGCGGTGCTGGCCATCGTCGTCCTTGTGCGCACGCGCAGGTCCGCCGCTTTGGCGCAATCCGCGGCACAGGACGAAGCCATGGTGCTGCGCGCCGAAATCGACCGGCTCAAGACGCTGCTATTGTCGCAGCCGCAAGTGCTGGTGGCCTGGCCGGCCGGCACCGACGAGCCGGAAATCATCGGCGACACCGGCATGGTCGTGACGGGTTCGCAGCCGGAGCGCGTGCTCGCCTTCGGCGCATGGCTCGAGGCGGCGGCGGCGCAACGCATGGAGCACGCCGTCGACATTTTGCGCCGCGACGGCCGCGGCTTCGTCATGACGCTCACCACCAGAGCCGGCCGGCCGCTCGAGGCGGAAGGGCGCGCGGTGGCGGGGCGCGCGGTGCTGCGCTTGCGCGACGTCAGCGGCATCGAGTCCGAGCTGATGGACCTAGCCGCCCGCCACGACCGGCTGACCGGCGACGTCGAAACCTTGAAGACGCTGCTCAATTCTCTGCCCAGTCCGGTGTGGGGACGCGATCAGGCCGGCCGGCTGATCTTCGTCAACGCGGCTTACGCCCGCGCTGTCGGCGCCGAGGATTCCGCCGACGCGGTCAAGCGCGGGCTCGAACTGCTCGACCGCACGGCGCGTGACGACTTCTCGCGCGCGCGCGCCACCGGCGGTCCACATGCCGCCCGCGTGCCGGCGATCGTTTCCGGCGAACGCCGCATCTTCGACGTGATGGATGCGCCGAGCGGCGCCGGCTCAGCCGGCATGGCGGTCGACGCCACCGAGGTGGAAGCCGTGCGCGCCGATCTCGCGCGCAGCATCGAAGCGCACCGCCGCGTGCTCGACCAGCTCGCTACCGGCGTCGCGATCTTCAACGTCGACCGCAAGCTGATCTTCAACAACGCCGCTTTCCGCTCGCTGTTCGAACTCGACGGCGGCCTGCTCGACCAGACGCCGACCGACTCAGGTTTGCTCGACGCGCTGCTCGCCAGCCGCAAACTGCCCGAGGAACAGGACTTCCGGCAGTGGAAGCAGCAGCTGCACGAAGCCTATCGCGCGGTCGAACCGCAGGAACACATGTGGCACCTGCCGGACGGCCGCACGTTGCGCGTCGTCACCACGCCCAATCCGGAGGGCGGCGTCACTTATCTCTATGACGACGTCACCGAACGGCTGGCCCTGCACCGCCGCTACGACGCGCTGATCAAAGTGCAGCGCGAGACGCTCGACCATCTCGCCGAAGCGGTCGCGGTCTTTGGCTCGGACGGCCGCGTGCGGCTGCACAATCCGGCGTTCCAGCGCATGTGGAAGCTTTCGCCCGAGGCGCTCGACCAGCATCCGCACGTCGAAGCGGTCACCGCCTGGGCGCAGGCGCTGCACGACGACAATACGGTGTGGCGCGATCTGCGCGCCGCAGTGACCGCGATCGACAACCGCGAGCCGATCGTCGCGCGCATCGAGCGGCGCGACGGAATGTTGATCGACATGACGGCCATGCCGCTGCCGGACGGCGCGACGCTGGTCACCTTCCAGGACGTCAGCGACACGGTAAACGTCGAGCGCGCGCTGATCGAGAAGAACGAGGCGCTGGAGACCGCCGACGCCATCAAGATCGATTTCGTGCACCACGTATCCTACGAATTGCGCTCGCCGCTCACCAACATCATTGGCTTCGCACATTTCCTCGGCGATCCGGCGTTTGGGCCGCTCAATGACAAGCAGCGCGAATATCTCGGCTACATCACGGCCTCGACCAACGCGCTGCTCGCGCTGATCAACAACATCCTCGATCTCGCCACCATCGACGCCGGCGCCATGGCGCTCAACCTCACGCAAGTCGACATCCGCGCCAGCATGGACGAGGCGGCCGAGGGCGTGCAGGACCGGCTCAAGACGGAAGGCATCGCGCTCGATATCCGCGCCGCGCCCGGTATCGGCACATTCACCGCCGATGGGCGGCGCCTGCGCCAAGTTTTGTTCGATCTGCTGTCCAACGCCGTCGGCTTTTCGCCGCCGGGCGAGACCGTCACGCTCTCCGCCGAGCGCCGCCCCGATGCGGTGGTGTTTTCGGTCACCGACCGTGGCCCCGGCATTCCGCCGGAGGCGATGGACAAGGTGTTCGACTGGTTCGAGACCGACTCAATGGGCTCGCGGCACCGCGGCAGCGGGCTCGGCCTCTCGCTGGTACGCTCGTTCGTCGAACTGCACGGCGGCGCCGTGACCATCGACTCCACGCTCGGTAAGGGCACGACAGTGACCTGCGTATTCCCCGCCGCGCATGAAGCCAAGCAAACGGCGGCGTAATTATTTCGCCGATGGCGACGCGTCAGGCGTGCTTGGCGCCGGCGGGGCTGGCGGCGCGCAGTGCGCCGGGATTGAGTCGCGGTTCCGCGCCGATCCAGAAGAGAATATTAGCGAGGATGCAGAGGCCGGTCGCGGCGAACCAGACCATGGCGGTGCCGACGAAAGCCGGGAACAATGCCCACCACGGGCTCACAGCCAGGAACAGAATCGAGCCCAAGATGATGTTGATGCCAACGGTCACGTAGATGCGCCGCTCGAGATACCAGCTGTCGGTCTGCAGGAAATAAAACTTGCGGTTCGGCACGCCGAGCGCCGCCTTGAAGCCGAGAAGCTTGAGCGCATTGCCGATCGGGCAGAAGCCGGTGAACGCCACGTTGATGGAGACCAGCCCGGTGGCGACGACGCCGAAAATCCACAGCGGATTGACCAGCACCGCCAAGAGCGTGCTGGCGATCAGCACCAGGCCGGCGATCAGCCATACCGTCCGTTCGATGTACCAGCGGTCGGTGGGAACGACATAAATGCCTTTGCGCATGGTCATGATTTAAACCTACTCCGCTCGCGGCCCGAAGCCTATTCAATTTCCTGTAAGCGGTTCCCGCAAAACTGCATTGATCTAGGTCAGAACAGCATCCCGGCGGCGAGCAACAGGCTGAACAGCAGCTGGATTTGCACCGTCCACACCAGAATGCGGTTGAAGCCACGGCCGGGCGGCTCGTGCATCATGCGGTAAATCAGCGCCAGCGCCGGCGGCAGCGCAAGCAGTGCCAGCCAGACGGGCCGGTCGGGCAGTGCGCGGCCGATCGGCTCGAGCAGCGCAAAGGGCAGCAACATCATGCCGGCATAAATCCAGATCGTGCCCTGGCGCCCCGCCAGAATGGCGAGCGTGCGCCGGCCGACCCGCGCGTCGGCCTTGACGTCGCGGAAATTGTTGACCAGCAGAACGGCGCCGGTCATCAGGCCGAGCGCGAGGCCGGCGGCCAGCGCCGACGCGCCGAGATGGCCAGCGCATAGCCAATAGGTGCCGTCGACCGCGCCGACGCCGAAGAAAGCGATCACGAACACTTCGCCGAGCGGCGTATAGGCGATCGGCCACGGCCCGCCGGTATAGGCCCAGCCTGCGGCGATCGACGCGAGACCCAACAGCAGGATCGGCCAGCCGCCGACGGAGATCAGATAAAGCCCCATCAGCGCCGCGACCGCGAAGCACGTACAGGCGCCGTGCTTAACGCGGCGACCGCTCAGCAATCCCATGGCCGTCACGCGCGGCGGCCCGATGCGATCGGGACCGTCGCCGCCGCGTTCGCTGTCGACCGCGTCGTTGTGCATGTTGGTGCCGAGCTGGATGAACGCGCTGGCGACCAACGCAGCCAGCACCGCCGGCCAGTGAATCTGCCGGTCCACCGCCCACGCCAGCGCCGCGCCGACCGCCACCGGCGTGATCGACAGACTGAGCGTGCGCGGCCGCGCCGCCATGAGCCAGGACGAAATACTCATCGTTACGCTTGGCCTCGAGCCTATGCGCCTGGTTTCAGGAACAAATCTCCGCACCGGCGGTTGATGATGCGACCCAGGAGTATGCCGCCATGCTCAAGCCGTGCGCCATCGCTCTTTTCGCAACAATCATAGCCCCGCTGCCCGCGCTCGCCTACACGCAGGCGGACGCCGATGCCTGCACCCCGGATGCGTTCCGGCTGTGCCAAGCGGCCTTTCCCGACGTGACGCGCGTGGCGCGGTGTCTCGCCGAGAACAAGCGCGAGCTCAGCCCCGCCTGCAAGGTCGTGTTCAGCCGGCCCGCCACCGCCGAAGAGACGCCCCTGGTCGAGCGCCACCCCATTCGCCGCACCGACTACTGACGCGCGGCCGCGCGGCCCTCTGTCATAAGTTTTCCGTCGCCCTATATTCCCCGCCACGACAAAGCGGCCGCGCAAGGCCGCGCGCACGTTCGGGGAAACGACCATGAGACTTTTCAAGACTTTGCTCTGCGCCGCAGCGCTTGCGGTCGCTACGCCGGCGATGGCCGACACCGTCAAGATCATCGTGCCCTTCGCCGCCGGCGGCCCGGTCGATCAATGGGCGCGCGTGCTCGCGCACGGTCTCGGCCCGTTGCTCGGCGCCGACGTCATCGTCGAGGACAAAGGCGGCGCCGGCGGCGCCATCGGTTCGGAAACCGTGGCGCGCGCCACGCCCGACGGCAAAACCATCCTGCTCGCCAGCCTCGGCTCGCAAGTGATCAGCCCGGTGCTGCGGCCGCCGCACGGCTACGACCCGGTGAAAAGCTTCGAGCCGGTGATGCTGGTCGGCGCGGTGCCGACGCTGCTCGTCATCGGCCCGAAATCCGGCGCCTCGACTCTGAAAGAGCTGATCGCCAAGGCGAAGGGCGGCCAGGCCATGGCCTACGGCTCGGCCGGCCCCGGCACCACCATGAACATCGCCGGCGAACTGCTCAACTCCGCCGCCGGCCTAAAGGTCGCGCACGTGCCCTATCGCGGCGCAGCGCCCGCGCTCAGCGATCTCATGGGCGGGCAAATCGACATGCTCAATGCCGACTTCCCGGTGCTGCTGCCGCTGGTCAAAGCCGGCAAGGTCAAGGCGCTGGCGCTATATGGCACCGAGCGTTCGCCGCTCTTGCCCGATGTGCCGACCACCGCCGAACTCGGCCTGCCCGATGTGGTGATGGAGAACTGGTACGGCGTGTTCCTGCCCGCCGGCACGCCGGCCGCCGTGCGCGACAAATTGGAGAAGGCTTTGTTCCAGGTCGTGGCGCAGCCCGACGTGAAGGAACGCTTCGCCACGCAAGGCATGCAAGGCACGCTCGGCAGCGCCGCCTTCGCGGCGCGCCTCGCCAAGGAATTCCCTTATTGGCAGGCGACCATCACCAAGCTCGGCATCAAGGCAGAGTAATCATCGCCGTTCGTCCCCGCGAAAGCGGGGACCCAGTGCGCGGTAATGAACGGAGAAATTATCTCTGCTTCGGCAGCAACTCGCTGACCGGCACGCCGGCGGTGATCTTGGCGGTGCGGTCTTTCTCGTTCTTGGCGATCTGCCGCACGCGCGCCAGCACCTCGTCGGCGCGCGCGCGCGGGATGAAGCACACGCCGGTCTCGTCGGCCAGCACCAAGTCGCCGGGATTGACCGTGACGCCGCAGATCGTGACCGGCTTGTTGACCGCCACAGTCTTGACCCGCCACTTGCCGGTGAGCGGGCTGACGCTGCGCGACCAGATGGCATAGCCGGAGCCGCGCGAGTGATCGACGTCGCGCACCGCGCCGTCGACGACGGCGCCGATCTGCCCTTGCCGGTAGCCGATCGCGGCCGACATGCCGCCCATGTTGGACACTTGGTCGACGCCTTGCAGCACCAGCACGTCGCCCGGTTCCGCCAGATTGTGCGCCTCGATCTCGGCCATGCCGGAGACGCCGGTGGCGACATTCTCGGGCACGCTCGCTTCGGCCGCAACATTCATCACCGTCAGCGCGCGGCCGATCAGCCGCGCCTTGGGGTTGGTCGGCTTGAGCACGCTCGACGGCACGCCGCCGACAATGCCGAGTTCGTCCATGGCGTCCGACGCCATGCCGGTGAGATCGCCCAGGGCGTGAAAGCCCTCGACGACGCCCGGCGGCAGCAGCGGCAAATCCAGCATGCCGAAGGCATCGGCGGGGAGTTTTCCGAGGGTTTGCTTGGTCATAACAATATGCTTACCTGAAAGGGGCCTGGAATCCATCCAGGCCCCTCGGTTTCTCAGTGACGACAGTACGGCGGACTAGTCGTCATATTCTATCGAGATGTCCTTGCCCGTGTAGTCGGGCATGAATCCCGCCGCCACCAGGCTCACCACCGCGCAAGCCGCGATGTAGATCGCGATGGCATAGCCCGTGTGATAGGCGGCGAAGAGCGCCGTCGCGATCAGCGGCGCCGGCCCGCCGGCGATCACCGAAGCGAGTTGATAGCCAAGCGACGCACCGCTGTAACGCAATCGCGGCGTAAAGGCTTCGGCAATCAGCGCCGCCTGCGGGCCGTATTGCATGTCGTGCGGCACCAGCGACAGCACGATGGCGATGAACACGGCGGATGGAATCGCGGTGTCCACCATGCCGAAATACAGGAAGCCGAACAGGCCGGTCACCGCCGCGCCAATCAGGTACATCTTCCTGCGTCCGATGCGATCGGAGATGTGCCCGGACAGCGGGATGGTGATGAACGACACGCATGAGGCCACCAGCACCGCCGTGAGGATCAGGTTGCGCGACATGTGCAAGGTGCCGACGGCGTAAGCGAAGATGAACGCCGTAAAGATATAGAACGGCGCCTGTTCCGCCATGCGCAGCAAGGCCGACAAGATGATTTCCTTAGGCTGCTTCTTGATCACCTCGATAATGGGTGCCTTCTCGATCTTCTTGGTGTTCAGGAGATTCTGGAACACCGGAGTCTCGAGGATGCCAAGTCGAATCCATAGCCCGATGCCGACCAGAATGATCGACAGCGCGAAGGGGATGCGCCAACCCCAGGTCGCGAATTGGTCTCCGGACCAGGTGCTGAATGCCAGGATCGACAGGTTCGCCAGGAACAAGCCGCACGGCACGCCGAATTGCGGCCACGACGCCACCAACCCGCGTTGACCGTGCGTGCGCGACCATTCCATCGCCAGCAGCACGGAGCCGCCCCATTCGCCGCCGACGCCGATGCCTTGCAACATCCGCAGCACCGTCAGGATCACCGCGCCCCAGATGCCGATCGAGGAATAGGTCGGCACAAAAGCAATAAGGAAGGTGGCAATGCCCATGCACAGCAGCGTAGCGATGAGCGTGCCCTTGCGGCCGATGCGGTCGCCGTAGTGGCCGAAGATCGCGGCGCCGATCGGCCGCCCGATGAAGCCGATGAAGTAGGTGCCGAAGGCCGCGAGCGTCGCCGTCAGCGGGTCTTCGTTCGGAAAATAAAGCTTGCCGAAGATCAGACCGGCGGCGGTGCCGTAGATGAAGAAGTCGTACCACTCGATGGTGGTGCCGATCGTCGCAGCGATGACCGCTTTGCGCAATTGCGCGCTGTGGTCGGACGACGACATGTCGCTATACGTCGTTGCCGTCATTGGAGCCTCCCGGTGTTTCGTCCCTTGGCGCGGCTGTGCTTCGCCGCTGCCGTGCCAAGACTAGGACAAACCTCTGGGTACTCCAAGATGGCGCAATGCCGCCCGGCAGATTCCCGTTCTGGCTATCGGTGGCCTCCGCCGTTTATAACTGCCGCATAAACACGGATGATTCGATGCCCCCTGTCGGCAGCTACAGCTTCACGGTGACGCTCGCCGACGAAGAGGCGACGCGCCGGCTGATGGTGGACGTCGCCGCCGCGCTCGCGCCCGGCGACATGATTACGCTGTCCGGCGATCTCGGCGCCGGCAAGACTACCTTCGCCCGCGCCCTGATCCGCCATCTCGCCGGCGACGAGACGATCGAGGTGCCGAGCCCGACCTTCACGCTGATGCAGGCCTACGAGCTGCCGAACTTCACGCTGGTGCACGCCGATTTCTACCGGCTGTCCGGCCCCGCCGACCTCGTCGAACTCGGTTTCGAGGACATCGCGCCCAGCGCGGTGACGCTGGTGGAATGGCCGGACCGCGCCGCCGACGCCCTGCCGGCCGACCGGCTCGACATCGCGCTGACTTTGTTGCCGCAGCAAGGCCCGACCTTCCGCCACGCGCGCGTCACCGGCTACGGCACGCTCGCTTCGCGCGTCGCGCGCATCGCCACCATCCGCATGTTCCTCTCTCGCTCCAGCTTCGGCGGAGCGAGCCGGCATTACATGCAGGGCGACGCCTCCACCCGCGCCTACGAGCTGCTCATCCGCGACGGCGCCAGCTTCGTGCTGATGAATTCGCCGAAGCGCCCTGACGGGCCGCCAGTGCGCGACGGCAAGCCGTACAGCGCGATCGCGCATCTCGCCGAAACCGTGACGCCGTTCATCGCCATGGCCGCCGCCTTGCGTGCGCGCGGGTTCTCCGCGCCGACGATCCTTGCCGCCGACCGCGACGCCGGGCTGCTGATCATGGAAGACCTCGGCAGCGAACTGGTGGTGGACGGCGATCCGCCGTTGCCGATCGTGCCGCGCTACGAGGTGGCGGCCGATCTCTTGGCGGCGCTGCATCGCACGCCGATGCCCGATGTGCTGCCGGTCGAGGCGAGCGTCGATTACACCTTGCCGCGTTACGACCTCGACGCGTTCCTGATCGAGGTCGAGCTGATGGCCGACTGGTACCTGCCGCGGCTCGACGTCAAGCTCGCCGGCAGCCGGCGCGATGACTATGTCGAGCTTTGGCGCAACGCGCTGGCGCCGGCGCTGGCGGCGCCGCCGGTCTGGGTGCTGCGCGATTATCATTCGCCCAATTTGCTGTGGCTGCCGGAACGCGACGGCGCGGCGCGCGTCGGCCTGCTCGATTTCCAGGACGCGGTGATGGGGCCGGCCGCCTACGATCTCGCCTCGCTGGCGCAGGACGCGCGCGTCAACGTGACGGAATTGATGGAGATCGCGCTGTTGTCGCGCTACACCCGCGCGCGCATGAAGGCCGACCCGGATTTCGATGCGCGGGCCTTCGCGCAGCTTTACGCGACGATGGCGGCGCAGCGCGCCTCCAAGATCCTCGGCATCTTCGCCCGCCTCGACCGCCGCGACGGCAAGCCGCAATATTTGCGTCATATGCCGCGGGTATGGGCCTATCTGCAGCGCTCGCTGGCGCATCCGGCGCTTGCCGCGCTCGCCGCCTGGTATCGCATCAACGTGCCGCCCTTGAAGACAATCTAGCCAATGCACCCAACACCAACCAAAGCCATGGTGCTGTCGGCGGGCTTAGGGACCCGCATGCGCCCGGTCACCGAGCGCATGCCTAAGCCCCTGGTCGAGGTCGGCGGCAAGCCGCTGATCGATCACGTGCTCGACCGGCTCGCCGAGGCGGGCGTCGAGCGCGCGGTGGTCAACGTGCATCACTTCGCCGAGCAGATCGAGCGCCATCTCGCCGCGCGCACCAAGCCGAACATCGTCATCTCCGACGAGCGCGGCCTCTTGCTCGGCACCGGCGGCGCGGCGGTGAAGGCGCTACCGCAACTGGGCGCTGCGCCGTTCTTCCACGTCAATTCCGACAGCATCTGGATCGATGGCGTAAAGCCCAATCTGACGCGCCTCGCCGAGACCTTCGACCCCGCCGCCATGGACGCCTTGCTGCTGCTCGCACCCACCACGGGCAGCATCGGCTATGCCGGACGCGGCGATTTCGCCTTTGCCGCCGACGGCCGCCTGACGCGCCGCGCCGAGCGCGCGGTGGCGCCCTTCGTCTTTGCCGGCGCGGCGATCTTGGCCCCCGCGCTGTTCAAGGACGCGCCGCAGGGCGAGTTCCCGCTCACATTGCTGTTCGACCGCGCGACGGAACAAGGCCGCCTCTACGGCCTGCGCCTGGAAGGCCTGTGGATGCATGTCGGCACCCCCGACGCCATCGCGCTCGCAGAAAACGCGATCCGGGGCAGTACGGCTTGATCGGCGGCACGCGGAAGCGTGTATGATTCACACGATGCCGGCCGCCAAACCCAACGTCTTCACCATCCCCGCCTCAGCGCCGTTCTTGCCGGTGCTGATCGATGCGCTGCGCGCCGGCAAGCTCGTGCCCGGCTTTCCGTCCGGCAGCGATCCGCTCGAACTCAGCAAGGCCACGCTTTATCTGCCGACCCGGCGCGCCTGCCGGCTGGCGCGCGAGGCGTTCCTCGACGAACTCAAAGGCGATGCCGCCATATTACCGCGCATCGTCGCGCTCGGCGATCTCGACGAAGACGAGATCGCCTTCGCCGAAGCCGCCGCCGGCGAACTGGCCGAAGCGGCGCTCGCCTTACCAGCCGCGATCGCACCGCTCGAACGGCGTCTCCTGCTCGCGCAACTGATCGCGCAATGGGCCGAGCGCATCGCGCCGGACCAGGGCTCGCCGCTCATCGCCAACACGCCGTCCGCCGCGCTCGGCTTGGCCTCCGATCTGGCGCGGCTGATCGACGACATGATCACCCGCCAGGTGTCATGGGACCGGCTCGACAAGCTCGTGCCCGACGCGCTCGACCGTTATTGGCAGATCGCCCTCGATTTCCTCAAGATCGCGCGCAGCTACTGGCCGGAGCGGCTCAAGGAACTGGGCGTGATCGAGGCCACCGAGCGGCGCGACATGCTAATCGAGGCCGAAGCCAAGCGGCTCGTCGGCAGCACCGCGCCGGTGATCGCCGCCGGCTCCACCGGCTCGATGCCTGCGACCGCCAAGCTACTTGCAACCATCGCCAAACTGCCGCACGGCGCCGTGGTGCTGCCCGGCCTCGACATGGATCTCGACGACGCCTCCTGGGCGCTGATGGCCGGCGACGCCGACGACACGACGCATGACGGCGCGCCCGCCGCCGGCCACGCGCAGTTCGCCATGCACACGCTGCTCGACCAATTGCGCATCACGCGCGGCGACGTGCAACAGCTTGCACCGCCGCGGCCGCACGGCCGCGAGCGGCTTGTTTCGGAAGCGCTGCGGCCCGCCGCCACCACCGAACGCTGGCCGGCGCGCACCGGCACGAAAGACTTCGCTGCCGCCACCGACAGCGCGCTCGGCTCGCTCGCACTGATCGAAGCCGCCAATGCCGAGGACGAAGCGCTGGCCATCGCGGTCGCCTTGCGCGAGACGCTCGAAACCGCGGGAAAGTCCGCCGCGCTGGTCACACCCGACCGCGCGCTGGCGCGCCGCGTCGCCGCCGCGCTGGAACGCTGGCAGGTGAAGGTGGACGATTCCGGTGGCGATTCACTAGCCGACACGCCGGCCGGCGTGTTCGCAAGGCTTGCGGCGCAAGCCGCACTCGGCGGCTTGGAGCCGGTGACGCTGCTGGCACTGCTCAAGCATCCGTTGCTGCGCCTCGGCGCCAAAGCGGGCGCGCACTATGCCGCCATCGCGACGCTGGAGCGCAGCATCCTGCGCGGGCCGCGGCCGCGCCCCGGCAGCGACGGACTAGGCCATGCGCTTTCCACCTTCCGCGCCAATCGCGCCGAGCTGCATCGCAGCGATCCGCGCTGGCTGATCGAGGACGACAAATTCGACGTTGCCGCCGAACTGATCGCCCGCCTCGGCGCCGCGTTGGCGCCTCTGGAAAGGTTGAAGCCGGGTGCGCATCCGCTCGTGGAGCTCGCCAAGTGCCATAGCGCCGTCATTTCCGGGCTCGGCCGGGACGGCAAAGGCGACGTCGCCGCCTTCGCCAACAATGACGGCAGCGCTCTCGCCCGCGCCTTCGAAGAACTCACCACCAGCCCCGCCGCCGCCGGCCTCGCCATCGCGACAACCGACTATGCCGAGCTGTTCCACGCCACCATCGCCGAGCGCGTGGTGCGCCGCCCGGAAACGCCGGACGTGCGCGTGCGCATCTTCGGCCCGCTGGAAGCGCGCCTGCAGACCTTCCAGCGCGTCGTGCTCGGCGGCCTCAACGAAGGCACATGGCCGCCCGAGACCCGCAGCGATCCCTGGCTCAGCCGCCCAATGCGCGCCGATCTCGGGCTCGATCCGCCCGAGCGGCGCATTGGCCTTGCCGCGCACGACTTCGCGCAAGGCTTGGGCGCCGAAGAGGTGATCCTCGCGCGCGCCGCCAAGGTCGCGGGCAGCCCGACGGTCGCCTCGCGCTTCGTGCAGCGCATCGCCGCGCTTGCTGGCGAGGCGCGCTGGAAAGAGGTGCTGGCGCGCGGCAATGTCTATCTCGATTACGTCCACGCGCTCGATCATCCGGCGCAGGTGAAACTTGTCGACCGCCCGGCGCCGAAACCGAAAATCGAGGCGCGGCCGTCGCGCCTGTCGGTCACCGCCATCGAGGACTGGCTGCGCGATCCTTACACGATCTACGCCAAATACATCTTGCGCCTGCTGCCGCTCGATGCGGTCGACACGCCGCCCGGCGCGCGCGACCGCGGCACGGTCATCCACGACGCCATCGGCGATTACACCGAAATGTTCGCCGCCGGACCGCCGGCCGATCCGTTCAAGGAATTGCTGGCGCTCGGCGAGAAGCATTTTTCCAAGCTCGATGATTTTCCCGAGGCGCGCGCCTTTTGGTGGCCGCGCTTCGTGCGCATCGCGCAGTGGTTCGCGCAGTGGGACGGCGAACGCCGCGTCGGAATCAAGGCGCTGCACGCGGAGATCCGCGGCGAACTGAAATTCCCCATCGGTCAGCGGGAGTTCACGCTCTCCGCCATTGCCGACCGCATCGAACAGCACAACGACGATAGCTACGCCATCCTCGACTACAAGACCGGCGCCGCCCGCACCGAGAAGCAAGTGCGCACCGGGCTGGCGCCGCAACTGACGCTGGAAGCCGCCATCTTGCGCGCCGGCGGCTTCAAGGACGTGGCCGCCGGTGGGGTGTCGGAACTTACTTATGTGACGCTCAAAGGCGGCGAGCCGGCCGGCAAACCGAACGAGATCAACTTCAAGGACGGAACGCCGGACACGCAAGCCGACCATGCACTGGCACAGCTCAAGGAACTGGCAGCGAAGTTCGAGGACGCCGCCACGCCTTATCTCTCGCTGGTGCATCCGATGTGGAAGACGCACTACGGCGATTACGACCATCTCGCCCGTGTCAAGGAATGGTCGGCCACTGGCGGCGGGGAGGACGAGTCTTGAGTGCCCCCCGCACCATCCCGCCCGACGTCCGCCGCGTGCAGGTCGAGGCCGCCGACCCGGACGTGTCGGCCTTCGTCTCCGCCAATGCCGGCTCCGGCAAGACCTATGTTCTAGCCCAACGCGTGATCAATCTGCTGCTGCGCGGCGTCGACCCGGCCAAGATCCTCTGCATCACCTTCACCAAGACCGCCGCCGCCAACATGGCGAACGAAGTGTTCAAGCGGCTCGCCGGCTGGACCGCGCTCGATGACGCCGCACTCGACAAGCAGATCGAACTATCGACAGGCCGCAAGCCCGATGCGCGCGGCCGCGCCCGGGCGCGGCGCCTGTTTGCCTCCGCGCTGGAGACGCCGGGCGGCTTGAAGGTGCAGACAATTCACGCCTTCTGCACGCGGCTGCTGCACCAGTTCCCGTTCGAGGCCAATGTGGCAGCGCGCTTCACCGTGCTGAACGAGGCTTCGACCACGCAATTGCTCGATCAATTGACCTTGGATGTGCTGCTGGAAGCCTCGGCCAAGCCGGACAGCGCGCTGGGTAAAGCGCTGGAAACGGCCATCGTGGTCGCCGCCGATCAGACCTTCAAGGATGTGATCGCCGACGCCATCCGCGAGCGCGACGACATCGAAGCCTGGGTCGAAAGCGCGGGCAATCTCGACAAAGCCTTAGCGCAGCTGTCGCAGTCGCTCGGCGTTGGCCCGAACGAAACCCGCGAGACACTGGAACAGGAATTCTTTTCCCATTCGCTGATCCCGGCGGCGGAATGGCTGGCGCTGATCGAGATACTCGAAAGCGGCTCGAAATCCGACGCCAACCATATTGCCGCGCTTAACGCGGCGCACGCGTCGGCCGGGCGCGAGCGCATCGACAACTATCTGAAAGTGTTTTGCACGACCGAACTCGCGCCGCGCAAGAATATCGTCACCAAGAAGATCGCCGACAAACATTCCGATTGGCTCAAGCGGCTGCAATCGGAACAAGAGCGCGTCTGCGCGCTGATTGCGCGCGAGCGCGCGCTCGCCGCGCGCGACCGCACCGCCGCGCTCATAACCATCGCGGCCGAGGTGATCGCGCGCTACCGCCGTGAAAAAGACCGCCGCGCTTTGCTCGACTACGACGACCTGATCGACAAGACGCTGGCGCTGTTCGCGCGCTCGTCCGCCGTCTGGGTGCTCTACAAGCTCGATCTCGGCATCGATCACGTACTGATCGACGAGGCGCAGGACACCAGCCCCAAGCAATGGGACATCGTGCGCACCATCGTCTCCGAATTCACACCGGGCGGCGCCCGCCCCAACACGCGGCGCACGGTGTTCGCGGTCGGCGACGAGAAGCAGTCGATCTTTTCGTTCCAGGGCGCAGCGCCGCTTGCCTTCGATAAGATGCGGCGCGAATTCGCCGGCCAATTCGATACGCCCGAGCAAGGCTGGCGTTTCCTGCGCTTCCACCACTCGTTCCGCTCCGGTGCGAACGTGCTCGGCGGCGTCGACCGCGTGTTCGCCGCGCAAGAACTCTTTGCCAGCGTCACCACCGATACGGCGGGCGTGCCGCCGCATGAGTCGCTGCCCGACGCCACGCCGGGCCTTGTCGAGCTGTGGCCGCTGATCGCGCCGGCCGAGCGACGCGAGATCGAAGGCTGGGACGCACCCTTCGACACCGAGAGCGAGATCAGCCCGCGCGTGCTGCTGGCGCGCCGCATCGCCGAGCACGTCAAGCGGTGGATCGCGCGCGGGCGCAAACCGGGCGACGTGCTGGTGCTGGTGCGCCAGCGCGGGCCCTTGTTCGAGGCGATCATTCGCGCGTTGAAGAATGCAAGCATCCCCGTCGCCGGCGCCGACCGGCTGGTGCTCACCGAGCACATCGCGGTGATGGACCTGATGGCGCTTGCCGATTGCCTGCTGCTGCCGGATGACGATCTCGCGCTGGCCAGTGTATTGCGCAGCCCGTTGTTCGGCCTGAGCGACGAGCAACTGTTCGAGCTTGCCTTCGACCGCAAGGGATCGCTGCGCGCGAGTTTGCGCGACAAGTCGGATTTTGCGGCGACGAATGGCGCGCTCGACGAACTCGCGAACGCCGCGCGCGCGCTCACGCCGTTCGGTTTCTTCGCCCACGTGCTGGGCGCAAACCGCGGGCGCGCGAAGTTTCTCGCCCGGCTCGGACCGGAAGCGAACGACGCGCTCGATGAGTTCCTCAATCTGGCGCTCGACTATGAACGGCGCGAGACGCCATCGCTGCAGGGATTCGTCGCTTGGCTGCGCGCGGCGCAAAGCGAAGTAAAGCGCGACATGGAGATGGTGCGCGATGAAGTGCGCGTGATGACCGTGCACGGCGCCAAGGGGCTGGAAGCCAACACGGTGATTCTCGCCGACACCACCACGCCGCCGGCCGGCCCGCGCGATCCGCGCTTACTCGCCTTGGACAACGGCCCCTTGGTCTGGGCGACCGCGCACGGCGACGACGTCGGCGCCATGGCCGATGCGCGCGGCGCGGCGCAGCGGGCGGCGCGTGACGAATACCGCCGCCTGCTCTATGTGGCGATGACGCGCGCCAAGGAGCGGCTGGTGATCGCAGGCACGCAAGGCCGCAACAAGATTCCCGACGGCTGCTGGTATCAACTGGTCGAGGAGGCGCTGAAGGACGATTGCGTCAGTGAGCCGGCCGACGACGGCGACGGCGAGGTGTTGCGTTTCCGCAAAAGAACACCGCTGCCGGAGAAGATCGAAAGAACGTCGTCGTCCGCCGCGATCACGCCGACTTTGGAGCCGAGTTGGCTGAGATCGAACGCCAATTCCGAGCTCTCCGGCGTGCGCACCATCACGCCGTCGAGCGCCCGGGACGACGACGCCCGCGCGCTTAGCCTCGGCGGCCGCGCCGCGGCGTTGCTGCGCGGGTCGCTGACGCACCGGCTGCTGCAATCGCTGCCGGATATCGCCGCGGAAAGAAGATCACAGACGACGCAAGAATTTCTCGCCCGCTCCGGGGGAGAATTGCCGCAACATGTGCGGCAGAAGATCGCAGAAGAAGTAGATGTTCTGTTGAACCATGCCGGCTTCGCGGAGCTGTTTGCCCCCGGCAGCCGCGCCGAGGTGCCCATCGTCGGCCGGCAGATCCTCGGCGCCGAGACCGTCCGCATCTCCGGCCAGATCGACCGCCTAGCGGTGACGCAATCATCTGTTTTGATTGCGGATTTCAAAACCAACCGGCCCGCGCCGCGCCGAATCGAGCACGTGCCGTCGACTTACGTGCGTCAGCTTGCGCTTTACCGTGCCGTACTGACAAAGTTGTACCCCGACAAGCGCGTGCGCGCCGCCTTGATCTGGACCGAAGTCCCTGATCTCATGGAGCTTTCCGCCGAGGCGCTGGACGCCGCCCTGGCGCAGGTCACGTCGGCGCGATAGCGCCTTGACGCTGCGGGATGGCGTTCATAGGTTCCTGCCCTCACAATTATTCGCCGCGATTCTCCGCCCCCAATCCACAAGAGGAATTCCCCATGGCCGTCGGCAAAACGTCGGACGCAAGCTTCGAATCGGACGTGCTGAAATCAGCCGAACCCGTGGTCGTTGATTTTTGGGCGGAATGGTGCGGCCCTTGCCGTATGATCGCGCCGGCGCTGGAAGAGATCGCCGGCCAGCTCGGCGACAAGGTCAAGATCGTCAAGCTGAACGTCGACGAAAACCCGAACACGGCGGCGAAATACGGCATCATGTCGATCCCGACGCTGATGCTGTTCAAGAACGGCGAGATCGCCTCGCGCCAGGTCGGCGCGGCGCCGAAACAGAAACTGCATCAGTGGATTAGCGGCGCGGTCTGATCGCAACCAAGAATTAAATTGGAAACGGCCGGCCTCAGCGCCGGCCGTTTGCTTTTTCAGGCGGGCAGCGTGCCGTTCTCGCGCAGCACCTCGCCGGCAAGATAGAGCGAGCCGGTGATCAGGATGCGCGGCGGCGGCTCGAGATCGAGCTTGCGCGCGGCATCGAGCGCCTCGTCGAGATTGTCGCGGCTGGTGGCGGGTAGGCCGATGGCGCGCGCCACATCGGCGACGGCCTCGGCGGTGAGGCCTTTCTCGGCGCCGGGCACCGGCACGGCAATCATGCGGCGGGCGAGCCCTGTGAAATTGCTCAAGAAGCCTGCGCAATCTTTGCTCGCCAGCATGCCGACGATCAGCACCAGCGGCCGCGACACGCGTTCCTCGAGATCGGCGAGCGCCGCCGCGATGGCGCGGCCGCCGTCGGGATTATGCCCGCCGTCGAGCCATAGCTCGCTGCCGGAAGGCGCAAGCTCCACCAGGCGGCCCTGTGTCAGCCGTTGCAGCCGCGCCGGCCAGTCGGCCCTGACCATGCCGCCCTCATAGGCGGGTGGCGCAATCTTCAGCGGCTTGATTGCGCGCAGCGCCGCGATAGCCAAGCCCGCATTCTCGAACTGATGGCGGCCATAAAGCTTCGGCGCCGGCAGATCGAGCAGGCCCGCTTCGTCCTGATAGACCAGCCGGCCGCGCTCCTCGGTGGCGGTCCAGTCCTCGCCAGCGATTTTCAGCGGCACATTGAGCCGTGCAGCTTGCCGTTCGATCACGGCGAGCGCATCGCGCGCCTGCGCGGCAATAATGGCCGGCGTGTCGCGCTTGAGAATGCCGGCCTTCTCATTAGCGATTTTCTCGATCGTGTCGCCGAGAAAATCGGTATGATCGATGGCGATCCGGGTGATGACGGTGGCGAGCGGGTGGTCGATTACGTTGGTTGCGTCCAGCCGGCCGCCGAGACCGACTTCGAGCAGCAGCACGTCGGCCGGATGGCGCGCGAACAGCATCATGCCGACCGCTGTGGTGATCTCGAACACGGTAATGGGCGCACCGGCATCGGCGCGTTCGCATTCCTCCAGCGTCGCGCTGAGTTCCGCGTCGCTCACCAGTGCGCCCGCCCCGGCCTGACCCAGCCGGTAGCGTTCGTTGAAACGCACCAGATGCGGCGACGAATAGACATGTACGCGTTTGCCCGCGGCTTCCAAAATCGCCCGCATAAAGGCGACGGTCGAGCCTTTGCCATTGGTGCCGGCAACATGTATCACCGGCGGCAGCTTCCGCTCCGGATGCCCCAGCGCGGCGAGCAGCCGCTCGATGCGATCGAGCGACAGATCAATCCGTTTGGGATGCAACGCGGCGAGCCGCGCGACGATCGCGTCAACCGGCGGCGTCATGACGGCGCGCTCACGCGTGTGCCGGAACCGGCAATTGCGGCTGCGCACCCGTCGTCGCCGGCGCCTTGGTCAACAAGCGGCACAATTCGGCGAGCGTCGCGCGCAGTTTGTGCCGGTGCACAACCATGTCCACCATGCCGTGCTCGGAGAGATATTCGGCGCGCTGGAATCCTTCCGGCAGTTTCTCACGGATGGTCTGCTCGATCACGCGCGGGCCGGCAAAGCCGATCAGCGCACCGGGCTCGGCGATCTGCACGTCGCCCAGCATGGCGTAGGATGCGGTGACGCCGCCGGTGGTGGGATTGGTCAAAACGACGATGTAAGGCTTGCGCGCCTCGCGCAGCATCTGCACCGCGGCGGTGGTGCGCGGCAATTGCATCAGCGAGAGAATCCCCTCCTGCATGCGCGCGCCGCCGGAGGCGGCGAACATGATGAAGGGCGTCGACTTTTGCACCGCTGTTTCCAGGCCCTTGATCACTGCCTCACCGGCCGCCATGCCGAGCGAGCCACCCATGAAATCGAAGTCCTGCACCGCGATCACCACCGGCAAGCCGTCGAGCTTGCCGAGCCCGAGTTTCACCGCATCATGCAAGCCGGTCTTGGTCTTGGCATCCTTCAGACGGTCGGCGTAGCGGCGTTCGTCGCGGAACTTGAGCGGATCGACCGCCACTTCCGGCACACCGATATCGAGCCAGGTGGCGCCATCGAACATCAGCTTCAGCCGCGCCGGTGCCGAAATGCGCATGTGATAATTGGAGCTTGGAATAACGAACTGGTTGGCCTCGACGTCCTTGAAAAAGACGAGCTGGCCGGTCTCCGGACATTTGATCCAGAGATTCTCCGGCGTCTCGCGGCGCAGGATGCTGCGAATCTTCGGGCGGACGACGTTGGAGATCCAGTTCATGCTTCGCCTATATAGGCTCGATTCGTCAAAATTATAACCGCCCCTATTCGGCCGCCACGCGGCGGGCCGAGTGCACGCCGTCGGCCAGCGCCGACACCAGTGATGTCACCGCTTTGACGGTATCGGGGCCTGCTTTGCCATTCTTGTCGAGGGTTTGGCGCAGCGCGTCGACCAATGCCGAGCCGACCACCACGCCGTCGGCGTTTTCAGCGATGGCGCGCGCCTGTTCGGTTGTTCGCACGCCGAAGCCGACCGCCACCGGCAATTTGGTGTGCCGCTTGATGCGTGCAACCGCCGCGCCGACTTTGCCAGCGTCGGGTGCGGCCGCGCCGGTGATGCCTGTGATCGAAACGTAATAGACGAAACCGGACGTATTGCTGAGCACGGCCGGCAGGCGCTTGTCGTCGGTGGTCGGCGTGGCCAAGCGGATGAAGTTGAGGCCAGTCTTCAGCGTCGGCAGGCAAAGCTCGTCGTCTTCCTCGGGCGGGAGATCGACCACGATCAATCCATCGACACCCGCCGCCTTGGCATCGGCGAGAAATTTGTCGACGCTATAAATGTAGATCGGATTGTAGTAGCCCATCAGCACGATCGGCGTTGCATCGTCGCTCTTGCGGAATTCGCGCACCAGCTCAAGCGTCTTGGTCATGCGCTGACCGCTTTTGAGCGCACGCACGCCGGCTGCCTGGATGGCCGGGCCGTCCGCCATCGGATCGGTAAATGGCATGCCCAATTCGATCACGTCGGCGCCGGCCTTCGGCAGCGCCTTGGCAATGGCGAGCGAGGTGTCGTAGTCGGGATCGCCGGCCATGGTGAAGGTCACTAGCGCGGCGCGGCCTTCCTGCTTCAGCGCTGCGAAGCGCTTGTCTATGCGCGTCGTCATTTCGTCTTGCTTTCCAGAAACGCTTCCACGCTTGCCAAGTCCTTGTCGCCGCGGCCGGACAGGTTGACCACCATCAGATGATCTTTCGGCTTCTGCGGCGCGAGGTCGAACACGCGGGCAAGCGCATGCGCCGGCTCCAGCGCCGGGATGATGCCCTCGAGCTTGCTGCAAAGCTGGAACGCGGCTACCGCCTCGTCGTCGGTCGCAGACAAAAATTTCACCCGGCCCATGTCGTTGAGCCAGGCGTGTTCGGGTCCAATGCCGGGATAATCGAGGCCGGCGGAAATCGAATGCGCCTCCTCGATCTGGCCGTCGTCGTTCATCAAGAGATAGGTGCGGTTACCATGCAGCACGCCCGGCTTGCCGCCGGCGATCGAAGCCGCGTGCTGGCCGCTCGGAATGCCGTGGCCCGCCGCTTCGACGCCGTAGATTTCGATTGAGCGATCGTCGAGGAACGGGTGGAACAGGCCCATGGCATTGGAGCCGCCGCCAATGCAGGCAATCAGCGAATCCGGCAGCCGGCCTTCGGCGGCTTGCATCTGCTCGCGCGTCTCGCGGCCGATGATGCACTGAAAATCGCGCACCATGGCCGGATATGGATGCGGGCCCGCCACCGTGCCGATACAATAAAACGTGTCGGCAACGTTGGTGACCCAGTCGCGCAGCGCCTCATTCATCGCGTCTTTAAGCGTCTTAGAACCCGACTCGACGGCGCGAACCTCGGCGCCGAGCATCTTCATTCTCAGCACGTTCGGCTTCTGCCGTTCTACATCGACCGCGCCCATGTAGACAATGCAGGGCAGACCGAACTTGGCGCACAGCGTCGCGGTGGCGACGCCGTGCATGCCGGCGCCGGTCTCGGCGATGATGCGGGTCTTGCCCATGCGCTTGGCCAGCATGATCTGGCCGAGCACGTTGTTCACCTTGTGCGCGCCGGTGTGGTTGAGCTCCTCGCGTTTGAAATAAATTTTCGCGCCCTTACAGTACCCGGTTAGCCGCTCGGCGAAATAAAGCGGCGACGGCCGGCCGACGTAAGTCGCCAGATAGCCGTCCATCTCCTTCTGGAATTTCGGATCGGCCTTGGCCTGCGCGTGGGCCTTCTCCAATTCGAGGATCAGCGGCATCAGCGTCTCGGCGACGAAACGACCGCCATAGATGCCGAAATGCCCGCGCTCGTCGGGGCCAGTGCGGAAGGAATTGGGTTGCGGGACGGTCATGCGGTGACCTTCGCGGCGAGCGCGGACTTCGGCGGCGCGTGCAGCACGGATGAAGGCGCGGATTTTGTCGGGATCTTTTTCGCCGAGCGCGCGCTCGACGCCCGATGAGACATCGACGCCGGGCGCGCGCGTGATATGCAAGGCTTCGGAGACATTGCCGGCATCAAGCCCACCCGACAGCATGAAAGGAATTCCAGGATCGATGCCCTTGAGCAAGGTCCAGTCGAACGGCGTGCCCAGCCCGCCCGGCCGCGTCGCGTCCTGCGGCGCGCGCGCATCGAAGATCAGCCGGTCGGCGACCTTCTTGTAGAGTTCGATGCGTGCGAGGTCCTTGCGCGCGGCAATCGGCACAGCCTTCATCACCGGCAGGCCGAAGTTCGCGCGCAGCGCCATCACCCGTTCGGGCGTCTCCTTGCCGTGCAGTTGCAACATGTCGGGCTTGAGCGCCTCGACGACACCGCGCAGCGTCTCATCGTCCGCATCGACCGTGAGCGCCACCTTGCCGGCGCGGCCCATGACGCGCTCGCCAAGCACCCGAGCCGCCTCCAGCGCGAGATGGCGCGGGCTCGGCGCAAAGAACACGAAGCCGACCAGATCGGCGCCGGATTCCAGCGCGACATCAAGTGCTTCCGGGGTTTTCAACCCACATATTTTGACCAAGAGCGACATGAGCGGGGTTCTAGCAGCCTTCGCCCCCTTCCCGCAAAGCGGAACCCGTCGGTGGCGTTAAGGAATCGGCCCCGGAATGAGGGGCAGCGAGACAGGCTCCTGCGCGGGCGCCGGCTGCTCGGCCGTTCCAAAGCGGCGGCGGATGCTCTCGATCTCGTCATGCAATGCGCGCACCTCGCCATTGAGCCGGCGGGCGGCGCGCCGCCATTTGCCCTGACGGATCCAGGCGGCAATGCCACCGACCAGCACGCCCAGGATCAGCACCATCAAGATAACCACGAACAGCGGCAACGTCGTCGCATAAGCCGGGCTCGTCGATGAGAAGGGATCGAACGACACCGTCACCGTCTGCCGGTTGGCCACCGCGAAGGCGATGATCACCGCGGCGAGCGGAATGATGATGATCCACGTGACGATCTTGCGAAACATGGGCTTCTCGTTTTTGCGGTGTTCAAGCGGCGACCCAAATTCCGCTCATTCCCGCGCAAGCGGGAATCCAGACCACTCAAAAGCAAAATGATCAAGTGCCAGGACTGGGTCCCCGCTTCCGCGGGGAACGAGCGGTTAAATTAGCGGCGCTCGCTAACGCTCGCTTGCCCGAGACACGAACCCTTATGCTGGGCCGGTCTTGTTCAGCCGCTCGCGCATTTCCTTGCCGGTTTTGAAGAACGGCACCGATTTCTGCTCGACCGAGACATGCGCGCCAGTGCGCGGATTGCGTCCGGTACGGGCCGGGCGGTGCTTGACCGAGAAGGCGCCGAAGCCGCGCAACTCGACGCGGTCGCCCTGGGCCATGGCATTGGTGACTTCGCCGAGGATCGCGTTAACGATGTTTTCGACGTCGCGCTGGTAGAGGTGGGGGTTCTGGGCGGCGATACGTTGCACAAGCTCAGACTTGATCATTGATGCCGCCCTGCTCGACCGGTGGTCAGTTGCCGGACGGAGGGTGCCAAAGCGCCAAGAGACCGTCAAGGTTGAGTCTTTCGACCGCCTGCACCGCGCCCCACGCCTCGATGCGGTGCGCAACGGCGCTCAAGCCCACCGCCTCGAAGATCCAGGCGGCGACGTGCAGGAAAGAGAGTTCGCTGAACCTCGGTTCGAGCGAATAGTCGCGCACCGGTGTCGAGGCCGGGATCCTCTTTTCCTTCTCCAGCCAGGCCAGCGCGGTCTTTTCGTTGCCGAGACTGTCGACCAGCTTGAGGCCGACGCCCTGGCGGCCGGTAAAGACCCGCCCATCGACCACCGCAGCGAGCTGGGTATCGGTCATCCTGCGGCGGTTCTTCACCAGGTCCTTGAACCAGGCATAGGAGTCGAGTGACGATCGCCGCGATCGCGGCCCGCGCCTCCGGGCTGGTCGGCTCAAAGCCGTTGGGCGCCGCCTTGAGCGGCGAGGACTTGATTTCCTCCATCTGAATACCGATGGTCTTCAGTACCTGGGTAAAGTTCGGATATTGGAACAGCACGCCAATCGAACCGACCAGCGAGGTGTCGTGGGCGATGATGTGGTCGCACGAGAGCGCCGCGATATAGGCACCGGAAGCGGCCAAGCCGTCGACTACCACCACCATCGGTTTCTTCGCCTGTAGGGCGCGCAATGCGTCGTAAAGCTGTTCGGAGCCCGCCGTAGTGCCGCCGGGCGAATCGATATGCAGGATCACTGCCCGCGCCCGCGAGCGGGAGAGCCGCTCGAGCGCTTCGACGCGGTCCTGGTTGCCGCGGATCAGACCCTGCACCGTGATGCGGGCGATGTAGTTGCCGGGCGCGATCAGCCGGCTGCCAGGCACCAGCGCGACGGCCAAGCCAACCAGCGCGACGAGCGCGATCAGCAGCGCGCTGACGCGCCAGAAGGTGAGTTTGCGTCGCATGCGGCGGCGATCGACGATGGCATCGGCATCGAGCGACATTGGGGGTTCGTCCTCTAAAGTCGAATCGCGCCCCGGATATTACAGCGAACCGCGGTATCCGACCGGCTTTTGGCAATGTGATGTCATCAAGAAAAACCCCCGGGTCAAGCCCGAGGGTGATGTTTGCTCGATATGGAACCGGCCGGCGGTTCGCTTATTCCTCGGCCTTTTCGGTCTCCGGCTTGTCCTCGCGCTGCTTGAGCGCGGCGCCCAGGATATCACCGAGCGAAGCGCCGGAGTCGGCGGAGCCGTACTGCGCCAGCGCCTCCTTCTCCTCGGCCACTTCGAGCGCCTTGATGGAAACGCCGACTTTGTGGGTCTTGCGGTCGAACTGGGTGACGCGGGCGTCCACCTTCTGGCCGACGGCGAAGCGCTCGGGGCGCTGCTCGCCGCGGTCGCGCGCCAGATCGGCGCGGCGGATGAAGGCGGTGAGATCGGTGCCAACGATCTTGACCTCGATGCCGGCCTCCTTCACTTCGGTGACCTCACAGGTGACTACCGATCCCTTCTTGAGATCGCCGGCCTGCTCCATCGGGTCGCCCCCGAGCTGCTTGACGCCGAGCGAAATGCGCTCCTTCTCGACGTCCACGTCGAGCACTTGTGCCTTGACCATGTCGCCCTTCTTGTACTCCTCAATCACCTGCTCGCCCGGACGCTTCCAGTCGAGATCGGAGAGGTGAACCATGCCGTCCACGTCGCCGTCGAGGCCGAGGAATAGACCGAATTCGGTCTTGTTCTTGACTTCGCCTTCCACGGTCGAACCCGGCGGATGCTTCTCGACGAAGACTTCCCACGGATTGCGCATGGTCTGCTTGAGACCGAGCGAGATGCGGCGCTTGACCGGATCGACCTCGAGAATCTGCACCTCGACCTCTTGCGACGTCGAGACGATCTTGCCCGGATGCACGTTCTTCTTGGTCCACGACATTTCCGAAACGTGGATCAGGCCCTCGATGCCCGGCTCCAATTCGACGAAAGCGCCATAGTCGGTGATGTTGGTGACACGGCCCTTGAACTTTGTGCCGACCGGGAACTTTGCCTCGATGCCCTGCCACGGATCGTCGAGCAGTTGCTTCATTCCCAGTGAGATTCGGTGAGTCTCGTGGTTGATCTTGATGATCTTGACCTTCACCGTCTGGCCGATATTGAGCACCTCGGTCGGATGATTGACGCGACGCCAGGCGATGTCGGTGACGTGCAGCAAACCGTCGATGCCGCCGAGGTCGACGAACGCACCGTAATCGGTGATGTTCTTGACCACGCCGTCGATAACCTGACCCTCTTCGAGGTTCTGCACCAGTTCCTGGCGCTGCTCGGCGCGGGTCTCTTCCAGCACGGTGCGGCGAGAGACGACGATATTGCCGCGGCGGCGATCCATTTTCAGAATCTGGAATGGCTGATTGACGTTCATCAGCGGGGTGACGTCGCGGATCGGGCGGATGTCCACCTGACTGCGCGGCAGGAAGGCCACGGCGCCGTCGAGATCGACGGTGAAACCGCCCTTGACCTGATTGAAGATGACGCCGGTAACCTTCTCGTTGTTCTTGAACGCGGTCTCCAGCTTGCCCCAGCTTTCCTCGCGCCGCGCCTTATCTCTGGAGAGGACAGCCTCACCGAGCGCGTTCTCGACGCGCTCCAGGTAGACTTCGACCTCGTCGCCGACCTTGAGATCGGACTGGCGTCCGGGCGCGGCGAATTCGCGCAGCGCCACGCGGCCTTCGGTCTTCAGACCGACGTCGATGACGGCCATGTCTTTTTCGATGCCGACGATCGTGCCCTTGATGACGGAACCTTCCTGCAGGTTTCCGCCCCCGAACGTTTCGTCGAGCAGCTTGGCGAAGTCTTCACGCGTGGGTGCAGCAGCGGTGGCCATGGAGTCTCCTGTTAGCGGCGCGCCGGCGGGTTGGAATGGCGTTCCGGATGCGCGGGCCGAAGGCCCCGCGAGACCTTCGACAGCCAACCGGAATCCCCGGGTGGCCGGCGCTAATACCGTGCTTTCGGAACGATGGTTCGTTTCAGGCGCCCAACGCAGAGACACGAGCGGGGCTTTGTCCTCCAACGCGAGGGGCGTTAATCGCGCCCTCGGCCCGCTCGGGTGGCCTCGACGATGTCGATAGCGGCCCGGATGGCCGGGTCTATAGCGAACCCTTCGCGCAGCGGCAAGGCGCGTCTGCCGACCGATTTCCGATCGCGGCGGCGCCCTGGATGTCCGCGACCGCCGAAGCGGTGTTCCACAGGCCCGTGTACTGAGAAAACGATTCCCCCATCGGCGCCGCGATTTTTGGAATAATATGTTATTTTTCAATGGGTTATTGCTGGGCGCCGGCGAGTGGCTCTAATTGAGCAAGAAATGGAGCTGTCCATGTCCGCCGTTTCCGCCCTTGCTGCCCCCCCTGCTGACGTCCCAGCGCCCGACGCGCAGGCGCGCCGGCTGTCGGCTGCCGCCGCTGCGCTCGATCTGTTCCAGCGCGTCACCGCCGTTCGCGCCGCCATCGGCGGAAGGCTCGTCTTCACCACAAGCTTCGGACTGGAAGACCAGGCCGTCGGCCACGCCATTCTCTCGCAGGACCTCGATATCGACCTCGTCACCCTCGATACTGGCCGACTGTTTCCCGAGACCCACGATGTCTGGGCCGAAACCGAACAACGATATGGCCGTCGCATCCACGCCATCGTGCCGGACCGGCGCGAGCTTGAGGCTCTCATCGACCGGCAGGGCAACGACGGTTTCCGCGCCTCGGTTTCCGCGCGCCGCGCGTGCTGCCACGTGCGCAAGGTCGAGCCGCTCAACCGCGCACTCGTCGGCGCGCAAGCATGGATCACGGGTCTGCGGGCCGATCAATCCGAGCATCGCACCGAAGTTGCCTTTGCCAAATTCGACGCCGCGCGCCGCGTCATCAAAATCAATCCGCTGTTCGACTGGACGCGCGCGCGCGCAGCCGACTTTGCGCGCGATCACGATATCCCGGTCAACGCCTTACACACGAGCGGCTTTCTCTCCATCGGCTGCGCGCCCTGCACACGGGCCGTGCAGCCGGGAGAGCCGGAGCGCGCCGGCCGGTGGTGGTGGGAAACCAACGGCAAGACCGAATGCGGGCTGCACACGCGTGAGGCGGCGCAGTCATGAACGACGCGACACTGACCAAAGCAAGCGCTGCGCACAGCTACCTCGACCAGCTCGAAGCCGAGAGCATTCACATCATTCGCGAGATGGCCGCCGAATGTGACAAATGCGTCATGCTATATTCGATCGGCAAGGATTCTTCGGTGCTGCTGCATCTGGCGCTGAAAGCGTTCTATCCCGGAAAGCCGCCGTTCCCGCTCCTGCACGTCGACACGACGTGGAAATTCCGCGAGATGATCGAGTTTCGTGACCGCCGAGCACGCGAACTCGGCCTCGATCTCATCGTGCACGTCAACAAGGACGGAGTGGCGCGCGGCATCGGACCGATGTCGCACGGCTCGGAGCTGCATACCGATGTCATGAAGACGCAAGGCTTACGCCAGGCGCTCGACTTTCACGGGTTCGATGCAGCCATTGGTGGCGCGCGCCGCGACGAGGACAAATCGCGCGCCAAGGAACGCATCTTCTCTTTCCGCAACACCCATCATCGATGGGACCCAAAACACCAGCGTCCCGAGCCGTGGCGGCTGTTCAATACCCGCAAAAGAAAGGGCGAGAGCATCCGCGTGTTTCCGCTGTCGAATTGGACCGAACTCGATGTGTGGCTATACGTCCACCGCGAGAAAATTCCGGTGGTGCCGCTTTATTTCGCCGCTATGCGGCCGGTCGTTACGCGCGGTGAAACGCTGATCATGGTCGACGACGAAAGGCTGCCGCTCGAACAGGGCGAGCAGCCACAGATGCGCCAAGTACGATTTCGCACACTCGGCTGCTATCCACTCACCGGCGCGATCGAGAGCGCCGCTGCGACCACCGCCGACATCGTCAAGGAAATTCTAGACAGCCGATTTTCCGAGCGGCACGACCGCGTCATTGATCAGGACGGCGCGGCGTCGATGGAACGCAAAAAGCAGGAAGGCTATTTCTAATGACCGTGCGGCCCGATCCTAAATCCTTTGGCACTGAAGCCGCCTTGCTCCGCCATGAAGATAAGCAATTGCTGCGCTTTATAGCGTGCGGCTCAGTCGATCACGGCAAGTCGAGCCTGATCGGGCGGCTGCTCTATGAAGCCAAGCTGGTGCTCGACGACCAGATCGAGACGCTGCGTAAGGACTCCCGTCACCATGGTGGCACTGACGATGAACTCGATTTTTCTCTGCTGTTCGACGGGCTGGCGGCTGAACGAGAGCAAAAGATCACTATTGATCTCGCCTATCGGTTTTTCGCGACCGAGAAGCGCAAATTCATTGTCGCCGACGCGCCCGGCCATGAGCAATACACCGGCAATATGGCGACCGGCGCCTCTACCGCCGATCTCGCTCTCATATTGGTCAATGCGCAGTCGGGGCTGACCCAGCAGACCCGGCGTCACGCGCTGATCGCCGGCGCGCTCGGTGTCCGCCATCTAGTTGTGGCAGTGAACAAGATGGATCTGGTGGGCTGGTCGCAGGCAGCCTATGCGGCGATCGAACGCGATTTTCGCACTTTCGCAGATCGCCTTGGTGACGTTTCCATTACTTTCATCCCAACTTCGGCGCGCGGCGGTGACAATGTCGTCAACCGCTCGACCCATATGAGCTGGTACCATGGCCAAACTCTACTCGAAAAACTGGAAACGGTTGACGTCGCGCCGCGCGCCGCACGGCTGGCCTTCCGCATGCCGGTGCAATGGATCAATCGGCCAACGGCAGAATTCCGCGGCTATTGCGGCCTTATCGCCGGCGGCGAAGTGCGGCCTGGCATGGAGGTTTACGTGTTGCCCTCGGGGCAACGCACGCGGATCGACCGAATTGTAACTGCTACGGGCGAACTTGATTGTGGCTCGGCCGGTCAGTCGGTGACGCTGACTCTGACAGACGATATCGACGTGTCGCGCGGTGACATGATCGTCGATGCGGCTGCTCCCGCGGTAGTTTCCGACCAATTCGACGCGCGAATTTTCTGGATGGGTCAAGGCACGCTCGCGGCCGGCAGCCGCTACCACATCAAACTCGGCACGGCCGGCGCGGCGGCGACTGTGACCGGTCCACTACGTCGGATCGATCTGGGGCGTGACGCCGAATCGACGCCAACCGATTGCCTGCTGACGAACGAGTTTGGTCTCTGCCGTTTACAGATCGACCGGCCGCTCGCCGCCGATTGCTACGAAGAGAACCGCGAAACCGGCAGCTTTATCCTGATCGATCCTGAAAGTCACGACACGGTGGCGATGGGTCTGATCGAAAACCCTGCCACTCCGGCCGCAGCGCCCGCAAGAAGCGAAAACCGTTTCATGCATTCGATGCTAGCGCGTCTGGCGCGATGGCTAGGGAAGCGCGAGTCCCATGCCAGATCCGTCGCCAAGGCCATAAGCTGGCGTGTGACCGGCAGTCTCGACACATTCATCGTCAGCTTTGTCATTACCGGCAATACGCTCATTGCCGGCTCCATCGCCGCTACCGAAATCGCCACCAAGATCTTGTTGTATTATTTTCACGAGCGCATCTGGGCGCTGGTACCTTGGGTGCATCGCTAACGAAGCGTGGCACGCTCAACGACGGCGATGGCAGCCCGCACGGCCGCCTCGACATCGAGTTCTGTTGTATCGAGCAAGTGCGCGTCCGGGGCCTGCTTCAGCGGGGCGGCGGCGCGCTGGCTGTCGCGTTCGTCACGCTTGAGGATGTCGGCTAAGACCGTGGCCTTGTCGATCTGGCGGCCCTGCGCCTGGTATTCGGCCGTCCGGCGGCGAGCGCGCACTTGCGGCGTGGCGGTCACGTAAATCTTAACGTCGGCGTCCGGGCAGATGACGGTGCCGATATCGCGGCCATCGAGCACGGCGCCCGGCGGCTTGGCGGCGAACTCGCGCTGGAAGGCGAGCAAGGCCGCCCGCACTTCGGGGATCGCAGAGACCACCGAGGCCGCTTCGCCCACTGCATGGCTCTTGAGCAGGGCCTCGTCGAAGCGCGCCGGATCGAGCGTTTTGGCGACGGCGACTGCGGCAGCCTTATCGTCCGGACGGCGGCCGGCATCGAGCACGTGCTTGGCGACCGCACGGTAGATCAGCCCGGTGTCGAGATGGCGCAGCCCATAATGCGCGGCTAGCCGCTTGCCGAGCGTGCCCTTGCCCGACGCCGCCGGTCCGTCGATAGCGATGATCATCTGAGGTCCGCGCCGAGCGCGCGCATCAGCTCGACAAAGCCAGGGAAGCTGGTGGCGATGAACCCACTGTCGTCGATGCGCACCGGATTGTCGGAAGCCAAACCCATCACCAGCGCCGCCATGGCAATGCGGTGATCCATATGCGTCGCCACTTCGCCGCCGCCGGCGATATTCGCTTTGCCCTGCACGATCAGATCGTCGCCCTCGATCTCGACGGTAACGCCATTGGCACGCAGCATGGCGGCGGTGGCTTCGAGCCGGTCGGATTCCTTGATGCGCAATTCCTTCAAGCCGCGCATGCGCGTCGTGCCCTCCGCGAATGACGCTGCCACCGCCAGGATCGGATACTCGTCGATCATCGCGGGCGCGCGCTCGGCCGGAACGTCGACGCCTTTCAGTTTCGATGTGACCACGCGCAGATCGGCGACCTCCTCGCCGCCGTCGTCGCGTTTCGCCACCGCCTCGATACTGGCGCCCATCTCGCGCAGCGTCGTCAGCAGTCCGGTGCGCAGCGGATTGGTCATCACGGCATCAAGAATGAGATCGGAGCCGGGCACCAGCAACGCGGCCACCATCGGGAACGCCGCCGAGGACGGATCGGCCGGCACAACGACATTGGCCGGTTCGAGTTCGGGCTGGCCCTGCAGAGTGATGCGGCGGCCGTGCTCGCCATATGGCTTGCTGGTCAGCTTGGCACCGAAGTGTTTCAGCAGCCGTTCGGTGTGGTCGCGCGTCGCCTCGGCCTCGATCACGGTGGTCTCGCCCGGCGCGGAAAGTCCAGCCAGCAGCACCGCCGATTTGAGCTGCGCCGACGGCACCGGCAATTCGTAGACAATCGGAACGGAATCGGCGGCGCCTTGCAGTGTCAGCGGCAGCCGGCCGCCCTCGGCGGCCTCGATCAGCCGTGCGCCCATCCGTTCGAGCGGATCGAGCACCCGCCGCATCGGCCGGCCGCTCAAGGAGGCATCGCCGACAAAAGTCGCGGTCACCGCGTTGCCGGCGACGGCGCCGATCGCTAGCCGGCAGCCGGTGCCAGAGTTGCCGAAATCGAGCGGCCCCGTCGGCTGCGCAAAGCCGGCGACGCCGACGCCATGGATTCGCCACAGGCCGTCGGCGTCTCGCTCCAGCTTTGCGCCCAACGCTCGCATGGCCTCGGCGGTATGCAGCACGTCCTCGCCTTCCAGGAGGCCCGCGACCGTGCTCTCGCCGACTGTCAGCGCGCCTAAAATCAGGGCACGATGCGAGATCGATTTGTCCCCCGGCACCCGGCTACGGCCCTGCAAAGGGCCGCCGCGGTGGGCGGTCAAAGGGGTCGAAACGGCAAAATCCACGGGCGCTATCCTTAATAACCGGGCCGTCCTACCACGCGCCCGCGCGGCGCGTCATCCCGCCGTGTTGTGGCGTCTGCGCTATTGACAGGGGCGTTGCAACTAGCCAAGTGAAACACCGATTTATCGACCATTTCGAGGAACCTGACCGTGGCGAAAGCTGAACTCGGCACCAAACGCATCTGTCCGGAAACCGGCCGCAAGTTCTACGACCTCGGCAAGACGCCGGTGATTTCTCCCTATACCGGCAAGGTCGTCCCCATCGCGGCTCCCGCGCCTTCACGCGCGCGACCCGAGCCGGCGGCGCCGACGCCGGTCGCGCGGCCCGTGCCCGCGGCAGAGCCAGAGGTGATCGCGCCCGAGACGGCAGATGCCGAATTCGTCTCGCTCGAAGACGCCGAGGCTGAACAGCAGGGCAAGAAAAAGCCGGCGGCGGAAGACGCCACCGCCGCAGGTGAAACTGAGGATGTCGAGATCGACGAGAGCCTCGACGATGCCGCCTTCATCGAGGAAGAAGAGGAAGGCGATGCCGATGTGACCGACATCATCGGCGAGACCATCGAGAAGGAAGAGGAGACTTGACGACCGCGCTCCGCACGCGCATTCCCACGATGCGGTAATAAGATTTGCGAATTGGGGCCATAGCTCAGCTGGGAGAGCGCCTGCATGGCATGCAGGAGGTCGGCGGTTCGATCCCGCCTGGCTCCACCAGTCTTTGCTCGCTTCGCGAGCTTCGGCTCGGCAAGCCGCCCACCCGGGCGGCTTTTTTTTATTCGCGCGATGACGCGGCGCTGCTGACAGCGATCGCTGCGGCGTTGCATGATGCCGGAAAAGCCACGGGGGAAACGACATGCAAGGCAAGATCGCGCTCGAGGAACATTTCGCCATCGAGGCGACGCTCGGCGATTCGCAGGTGTTCGGCGCGCATGTGTGGAACGACCTCGGCCCGCGCCTGCTCGACGTGCAAGACATGCGCCTGCGCGAAATGGACAAGCACGGTATCGAGATGATGATCCTGTCGCTGAACGCGCCGGCGGTGCAGGCGATCCACGACGTCAAGCGCGCTATCGAAGTGGCCAAGCTGGCCAATAATGTTCTCGCTGAGCATGTGCGCAAGCGCCCTGGTCGCTTCGCCGCCTTCGCCGCGCTGCCGATGCAAGATCCGGAAGCCGCGACCGCTGAACTCACGCGCTGCGTCAAGGAACTCGGGTTTGTCGGTGCGTTGGTCAACGGCTTCTCGCAAACGACAACGCCCGATAACGTTATCTATTACGATCTGCCGCAATACCGGTCATTCTGGCGCGCGGTCGAGGCGCTCGACCTGCCGTTCTATCTGCACCCGCGCAATCCGCTGCCGAGCTGGACCAAACAATACGAAGGCCATGCCTGGCTGCTTGGGCCGAACTGGGCGTTTTCGGCGGAGACGGCGGTGCATGCACTGCGGCTGATCGGCAGCGGCTTATTCGACGAACATCCGAAGCTGAAAATTGTGCTCGGCCATCTCGGCGAGGGCATCCCGGTGCAGCTCTGGCGTATCGACGGCCGCAATGGCTGGATGAAGGCGCCGCACAAATACGCCGCCAAGCACGGCGTCGGTCACTACTTCCGCAAGCACTTCCATCTCACCACATCGGGCAATTTCCACACGCCCTCGCTGGCCAATGCCATGACCGAAATGGGCGCCGAGCGCGTGATGTTCTCGGTCGACTGGCCGTTCGAAACCGTTGACGAAGGCGCGGAATGGTTCGATGCGGCCGAGATCGGCGAAGCCGACCGGATGAAAATCGGCCGCGACAACGCGATCAGGCTGTTCAAGTTGAAACTAGGTTAGGCGAAAACGCTTCACGGCGGTTTCGTCCCACACCATGCCATTGCCGGGTCGGTCGGGGACGATCGCCTGGCCGTCGACGAGCTTGAGCGGCTCACGCAACAGCACATCCGCCCAATCGACGTATTCGAGGTAATGGCCCGTCGGCGTCGCCGCCAGCAAATGCGCGCTGACCTCAGGAAACAGATGCGACGACATCTTGATGCCCTGCGCGGCAGCAATTTGCGCCGCCTGCCGCCAGCCGGTAACGCCGCCGATCCGTTCGAGATCGGGCATCACGTAGTCCGGCTTCGCCTGTTCGAGCGCGGCCGTCATGCTGGTCGGTAAAGAGAAATTTTCGCCGATCTGGATCGGGACTTTAAGCTCGCGCGCAAGCCGAGCGGCACCCGCATAATCATCATGACGGATCGGCTCCTCCAGCCAATAGATGTTTTCCGCATCGAGCGCGCGGCCGCGCACCACAGCCTCATCCACGCTGAGCAGCTGATTATAGTCGACCATTAGATGCACATCGTCACCGATGCGTTGGCGCACCGCGTGCACGGCGGCCATGTCGCTTTCGAACGTTGGGTAGCCGAGGCGCAGCTTGACCGCGCGGAAATTGCCGACCGCGAGCAGCCGCTCGGCCTCGGCGGCGAGCGCACCGAGATCATCCATTAGGCCGAGGCCGCAACTGTTGTAGGCCGGGATCGGCTTTGGCTCGGCGACGAGCAAGCGGACGAGCGGTTGCCCGGCGGCAATCGCCAGCGCGTCCCAGCAGGCGACGTCGAAGCCGGCCATCGCCATGCGCACGATGCCCTGCACGCCGATCAAGGCATAACGGCCGGCGAGCTTTTCCCACAGCGCGGCGGGATCGACCTGATCGCCCTCAACTAAATCCTCCACGTCGTCGATCAGGTTTATGATCGCTCCTGCCGCAGCGCGCAGATAACAGAACAGATAAGAGCGGCCGGTGATCCCTTCCTTGGTTTCAACATCAAGCAGCAGCAGCGGCACCCGGCGGAACGCGCCACGGCTGGTGCCGAGGATGAAAGTCGGCGGAACTTCGACCGGCGTGGCCCGAATGGTCCGCACGGTAAGGTGTGGCAGAGGCGGCTGATCAGGCATTGGCAACCCCGGACAAGAGCCGAATATAGCCCGGTAGAAGGCAAATTCCCCTTGTTCTTGAACCTTTAACCCCGCCTGCCCATATTAGGCGGGACCGGACGGCAGTCGCCGCCCGGTTGGGGTGCCCGCGAGGGGCCCCGTCAAAGTCGCTTCATGCGAGGGCTTTGAGACCATGTCACGAGTGCCGTCACTATCCAGCCCGTTCCTGCTGGGCTTCGACGAGATCGAGCGCGTGCTCGACCGCGTCGCCAAGGGGGCCGATGGCTACCCGCACTACAATATCGAACGGCTGGCGCGCGAGGGACAAACCCCCGAGCGGCTTCGCATCACGCTCGCCGTCGCCGGCTTCACCCGCGACCAACTCGACGTCTGCGTCGAGGAAAGTCAGTTGGTGATCCGCGGGCGGCAGCAGGACGACAAGAGCCGCCAATACCTCCACCGCGGCATCGCCGCGCGCCAATTCCAGCGCACCTTCGTGCTGGCGGATGGCATGGAGGTGCTGGGCGCCGACCTGAAGAACGGGCTGCTGTCGATCGATCTGGTGCGGCCGCAAGCCGAGCGGATCGTGAAGACAATCGCCATCAGCGAGCAGGAATGACGCATTCGTGAAAACAGGACTCGACCGCGTCGAGCGTTCAATGAAAGGAGTCGAGGGCCATGAACAAAGACAAGATGACTGAAACGAACACCACCAACCCGGCGATCACGCAGGAAGCGCTGGCGCAGCTTGGCGACGGCCGCCTGGCCTACGTCAAGGCGATCAATTCCGAGGACGTCGCCAATCTGTTCCCGCAGGCACCGAAGATTGCGCCCGGCATCAAGCTGTTCGCCCTGCACAGCGCGGACGGCACGCCGATCATGCTGACCGATACGCGCGAAGCCGCGCTTGCCAATGCCTGGAGCCAGGAGCTCGAGGCGGTCAGCGTCCACTAACCTGGAACCAGATGCTTTGAGTGTCGCGGCGTTGTTACGCCGCGCTGCTCGCGGCCGGCATCGCCAGCACGGCATAGAGCGCATCGGCATCATGCGAATCGCGTAGCTTGCGCGCGACCTCGGGGTCGCGCAGCAGGCGCGCGACGCGGGCGAGCGCCTTGAGATGATCGGCGCCGGCGGCTTCCGGCGCCAGCAGCAGAAAGATGAGATCGACCGGCTGGCCATCGAGCGCTTCGAAATCGATCGGCCGTTCCAGCCGCGCGAACAGTCCGAACAGGCGGCCGAGCTTCGACAGCTTTCCATGCGGGATGGCAACGCCATTGCCGACCGCGGTGGAGCCGAGCTTCTCGCGCTGCAACAAGATTTCCAGAATCGCGCGCTCGTTCTGGCCCGTGAGTTCGGCCGCACGCGCGGCGAGTTCCTGAATCGCTTGTTTCTTGTTGTTGACCTTGAGCGCCGGGACGATCGCATTGGTCGCGACGAGATCGGTGAGCGTCATGGACGTGGCCAATGATCGGAAAAGGCAGCGCTAAATGGCTAGGGGTGTTGGAAGCGGCGGACCATAAGGAGGGTCCGCAGCCGCGTCAATGGCCCGGGCCGGGGCATCAGTTGCCGCTTTTTCTTGCATCTTTTGACGCACTGTCGGGGCTACGTTGGACCCGGCGGCGCTTGTAGCGCCGCAACCGCTTTTCGATATGCACCGCCGCCTGATCGGCGCTTTCATAGGCGTCGGCCGCCATGCCCTCGGCTTCGAGCAGCGTGCCGGAATCCAGGTGCAGCACACACTCGGTGTGAAATCCGAATCCATCCTTGCCGACGGTGGCATGCCCGGAATAGCCGCCCCGGAAATATTTCGACATCGCTTCCTCGACGCGGTCAACGATTCGCTGCCGCAACGCCACACCGATATTGATGTTCTTGCCTGACACACGCAAAGGCATTGCTTGGCCTCCAGTTTTTCGCACGGCTGGTTAGTCAGCTAAGGAGTGTTCCGCTAAAGGTCAATCCGTCGCCTGGTAATGGCCTTTTTCGGAATCATGGCCTACGATTCCGCCGACTGTTTCTCGCGCCGGCGCTGCACCGACGACGGGATGCGCATCGCCTCGCGGTACTTCGCGACGGTGCGGCGCGCGATATCGACGCCGGCTTCGCGCAGTCTGTCGACAATCGTGTCGTCCGAGAGCACGTCGCCGGCGGTCTCGGCGTCGATCAACTGACGAATTCGGTGGCGCACCGCTTCGGCGGAATGCGCTTCGCCGCCGTCGGCCGCCGCGATCGACGACGTAAAGAAATATTTCAGCTCAAAGATGCCGCGCGTGGTCGCCATGTACTTGTTGGCAGTCACGCGTGAGACGGTCGACTCGTGCATGCCGATGGCGTCGGCGACAGTCTTGAGATTGAGCGGCCGCAAATGCTGCACACCGTTGGCGAAGAAGGCGTCCTGTTGGCGCACGATCTCGCTCGACACCTTGAGGATGGTCTTGGCGCGCTGATCGAGCGCGCGCACCAGCCAAGTCGCGGTCTGCAGGCAATCGGCGAGATAGGTCTTGTCTTTGTCGCTGCGCGTGGTCTTCGACACCTGCACGTAATATCGCTGGCTGATAAGGACTTTCGGCAGCGTGTCGGAATTGAGCTCGACCTGCCAGGCCCCGTTGGAACCGGCCCGCACATACACGTCCGGCACGATCGGCTGCACCACTGTCGAGCCGAAGGCGAGACCGGGCTTCGGATTAAGATTGCGGATCTCGGCGATCATGTCGGCGAGATCTTCCTCGTTGACGCTGCACAAGCGGCGCAAGGCGGGAAGATCGCGCTTGGCCAGGAGATCGAGATGCTCGACCAGCGTGCGCATCGCCGGATCGTAGCGGTCGCGGTCCTTGAGCTGGAGCGCGAGACATTCGGTGAGATTGCGCGCACAGACGCCGGGCGGGTCGAGCGTCTGCAAGATCGCGAGCACGGCTTCAACTTCGGCGCGCGGCGCGCCCAGCTTGTCGGCGACGGCGTCGAGATCGCCGGTGAGGTAGCCAGCCTCGTCCACCATGTCGATGAGGTATTGCCCGATCATGCGGCCGGCCGGATCGGAAATCGCCAGCACCATCTGCTCGGCGAGATGCGCGGCGAGCGTGATTTCGGCGGTGACAAACGCTTCCAGATTGTAATCGCCGTCCGCGCCGCTCTGGCTGCCGGCGCCGGACCATTCCGAATAGGCCGGCGGCGGCGTTTCCGGCACCGGACTTTTTTCGCCGCCATCGTCCGGGAAGACATTTTCGAGTTCAGTGCCGAGTCCCTCTTCCATGGAGGTCCGGCTGGTCTCCATGTCTTCGCCGATCCAGTCGGCGGTGGGCGCGGTCTCCTCGCCGCCTTCGCCGCTTTCAGACACCGAGGATTCCGGCTCGGCGGCCTCGGCCGGGGCTTCGTCGCCGTCGCTGGCGCGCTCGAGCAGCGGGTTTTTTTCCAGCTCGGCGTCGACATAAGCCGCAAGGTCAAGGCTGGAGAGCTGCAGCAGCTTGATGGCTTGCATCAGCTGCGGCGTCATCACCAGCGCTTGGGTCTGGCGGAACTCGAGTCGTTGTGACAACGCCATAGAGGTTTCCCGGCGGAAACTGGTCCGATTCTTGCTTCTTATCGCTTATAGCAGGTCTTTTGCACCAGCGGTATGCAATTCCGCACTGCGGTATTGCACAAATATTGTGCGTAAAAGCTGGCCAGCGCATGGTTCCGGCAAGCGGCTACCGGTTTTCGGACAAGACTACACGCAACTTCTAGAGCTTGAATTCTTCGCCCAAATAGAGTCGCCGCACGTCGGGATTGTTGACGATGTCGTCGGCGTGGCCCTCCATCAACACGGCGCCGGAGTAGATGATGTAGGCGCGGTCGGTCAGGCCGAGCGTTTCACGTACATTGTGGTCAGTGATCAGAACGCCGATGCCGCGGTTGGTGAGGTGGCGCACCAGCGCCTGGATGTCGCCAACCGCGATCGGGTCTATGCCGGCGAACGGCTCGTCGAGCAGCATGTAGCTCGGCCGTGTCGCCAGCGCACGCGCGATTTCGACACGGCGGCGTTCGCCGCCGGACAGCGCAATGGTCGGCGTCTTGCGCAGGCGCGCGATGTTGAATTCTTCCAACAGCGCATTGAGATCGGCTTCGCGCCGCCGCCGGTTCGGCTCCACCATTTCGAGCACGGAGCGAATATTATCCTCGACGTTGAGGCCGCGAAAGATCGAGGCCTCCTGCGGCAAATAGCCGATGCCGAGCCGCGCGCGCTGATACATCGGCAATAGAGTGACATCATAGCCATCGAGTTCGATGCGGCCGCGGTCGGCCTTGATCAGGCCGGTGATCATGTAGAACACCGTGGTCTTGCCGGCGCCATTGGGGCCCAGCAGCCCCACGGCCTCGCCGCGCCGCACATAGAGCGTGACGCCTTTGACCACCGCGCGGCCGCCGAAGCTCTTCTCGACGCCGTGGACCGCGAGATAAGCAGGACGGACGGCCTGCCGGCCGTTGGCGCCGCTTTGCTGGCGATTGGCCGCCGGTTGCGGATTAGGGCTGGGCTGCCGCGCGGACTGCGCCGTTGCCGGCGCTACCTGGCGGATCACCGGCCCCACCGGCTGCGGGATCGTACGGCGGGCAGGCGGCGACCGGCGTCGAAACAACGAGAGGATGTTCACCGGGCCACCTCGCGGCGCACATTGCACCCCGGCCGATCATCCAGCCATGCCGGGCAGGCCACATTAGCCGATTCCTCGCCACCGCGAGCCGCCGGCGCTGCTACGGGGACGTTTTGGGTCAATTGTGCGCCGGCGCCGGCTGCGGGGCCGACCCGCCCTTGGCGCCCGGTTTGAAATCCACCGGCCCATTGGAAGGCAGGAACAGCCCTTGCACACGGTCGCGGCCATTCTTGCCGGATTCGACCCGCGAGACGCCGCTGGTCAAATTGACCACCAGGCGATCGCCGCGCAACACGTTCTGCCCCTGCGTCATGACGACCGTGCCGGTCAGGGTCACGGTGTTGCTCTTCATGTCGAACACGCCCGTGTCGCCCGTCGCGGTCTGGTCCTTCTGCGTTACCACCACGCCGCCACGCGCCTCCAGCCGTTTGATACGCTGCTGACCGCCGGGACCCGGCGTAGCCGCCTTTAGGCTCTTGCTCTTGTCGGCTTTGGCATCGTCTTGTTCGTAAAATACCATCAGCGTTTTGCAGCGTAAATTTGTGTCCCCCTGCGTCACGTGCACATCGCCCGAGAAGGTCGCCATCTTGTCCTTGTCGCGCACCTCGAGCGTGGCCGCCTCGATATGCACTGGCTGATCGTGATTTTGTGAAAAGCCCTGCAATGCGTTCGGCGGGCCTTTCGACGGCTGCGCGTTGAGCGGCGCGCCGGTCAGGGCCAGCAATGCGGCGGCGATCAGGAACGGACGACGCGGCACGATCATGGCACTCCGGTTTTGGCTTGCGGCAATGGTGAACCGTTGAGCATCACGGTCATGTTCACGCCGCCATCGAACCGCACCAACTCGCCGGAATCGACGAGCTCCAACCGGTTGGCATTGAGGGTGCCTTGCAGCATCTCAACTTCAACCGGATGCTTGGACACCACGTGGCCATTGCGGATGTCGACCGTTGCCTCACTCAGTCGGCCGGTAAACCCGGTCGACGACGTGAGCACGATGTCGCGGTCGAGCTTGATGGTCTCGGCCTTGTTGTCATAGAGGCCGGTGGCGGCGGAAATCTGGACCGTGCTCTTGTCCTGCATCTGCACCTTGGCGTGGAGATTGTTCAATTCGATCAAATCCGGCGTGGTCAGATCCTGTTTCGCTGCGTCGGCGGACAGTTCATAGGCGCGCGCATCGTGCGTGAAGCCGGACAGATGCGGCTTCTCCATGGTGATCTTGGTGCCGGCGACCACCAGATTGCCGATATCGATCGGCAGCTTGGCAAGCATGCGCAATGGATTGAAATAGACGATAAAAAAAACGCCGGTGACGCCGAGGATCACCACAATCGGGATTGCCACGCGCAGGATGCGAACCGTACGGCTGTGCCGACGCGCGGCGCGAAACGCGCGGTCGCTGTCGCCGCGGCCCATGGTCCAATAAGCGCGCGCGGCCTGCGGATCGGTTTGGGCTGTGCTCACGCGGTCCCCGCCAAGATCGGCATTTAGCTCCATTCGCTATCGTTTTCGGAAATCCCCGTACGCCCCGCCGCGCAACTTGACGCGCGAATATGGCCCCTGCACGGCAACCAGATATCGACGAATACAAGCCTTACTACAATAGCTTAGCTTACGGATCCGTTACGGAAAAACCGCCGCCTAGCGACGATCGAGCCGGCCGCGGGCGTTACCTAGATTACGCGACTCAAACCGAATGCGAGAAAATATCCTGCGCCGCCCAGCCGGCGAGGTCGAGGCGCGCGCGGTCGGGCAGGAAGCGGAAGCAGGCCGCCGCCAGTTCGGCGCGGTTCTCACGCGCCAGCATCGCGTCCAGCTTCTCCTTGAGCGCGTGCAAGTGCAGCACGTCGGTCGCCGCATAGGCCACTTGCGAGTCGCTGAGCGCGTCGGCGCCCCAATCGGACAATTGCTGCTGCTTCGACAGATCGATGCCGAGCACCTCGCGCGTCAGGTCCTTGAGCCCATGCTTGTCGGTGTAGGTGCGTGCCAGCCGCGAGGCGATCTTGGTGCAGTAGACCGGCTCGGCCATCACGCCGAAAGCCTTGGCCAGCATGCCGAGATCGAAGCGCGCGTAATGGAAGATCTTGAGGATCGACTTGTCGGCGAGCAGTTTTTCGATGTTGGGCGCCTTGTGCTGGCCCGCGGCGATCTGCACCACATCGGCATCGCCGTTGCCGGGCGAGAGCTGCACCACGCAGAGCCGGTCGCGGTTGGGATCGAGGCCCATGGTCTCGGTGTCGATCGCCACCGCTCCTTTGTAGCCGGAGAGGTTGGGCAGATCGCCGCGATGCAGGCGGATGGTCATTGCGTTACCAAGCTTGCTTGCGCACGATCTTATCCGAAAGCCGGTGGCCACTTTTCGGGGTCATGCGGTGGAAAACTGGTGCCCAGGAGAGGACTCGAACCTCCACGCCTCGCGGCGCTAGTACCTGAAACTAGTGCGTCTACCAATTCCGCCACCTGGGCTGGCTCGGACTAGGTACGGAGCCCGTTTCCGCTTGTCAATTGAAGCGCTTTTCGGGTCTGGCACTACCCCCATCCGGGTCTGTACAGCCCGCTCACGATCCTGTATCCCCGCAACCGTTCATCCCTTTGCCATGAGCGCGGAAATGACCGCCAAAAGCAATTCTGAAACCCTTGTCACCGTCTATGGTGGCTCGGGGTTCCTCGGCCGCCATGTGGTGCGGGCGCTGGCCCGCCGCGGCTACCTGATCCGAGTCGCGGTGCGGCGTCCCGATCTCGCCGGCCATCTGCAGCCGCTCGGCCGCGTCGGTCAGATCCACGCGGTGCAGGCCAATCTCCGGTATGCGCCATCGGTGGAGGTGGCGGCGCGCGACGCCAGCGTGCTGATCAATCTGGTCGGTCTGCTGTACGAGCGCGGCCGGCAGCGCTTCGACACCGTCCAAGCCTACGGCGCCGAGCAGGTGGCGCTGGCGGCGAGCGCCCATGGCGCCCGCCTGGTGCACGTTTCGGCGATCGGCGCCGACGAGCATTCGCGCGCCGCTTACGCGCGCTCCAAGGCCGAGGCCGAGCGCCTGGTGCTGGCCGCGCTGCCGCAAGCGATCATCATGCGGCCGTCGGTCGTGTTCGGGCCAGAAGACGATTTCTTCAACCGCTTCGCCGCGCTGGCGCGCATTTCGCCGGCGCTGCCGCTGATCGGCGGCGGCGCCACCCGTTTCCAGCCGGTGTTCGTCGGCGACGTCGCCGCGGCGATCGCCGAAGCCGTGGACGGCAATGCCAAAGGCGGCACGATCTATGAATTGGGCGGCCCGGAAGTGCGCACGTTCGAGGAGCTGATGCGATACGTGCTGGCGACGATCGGGCGCAAACGGCTGCTGGTGCCGGTGCCGTTCTTCGCCGCCAAGATCAAGGCGGCCCTACTGCAATACTGGCCGAAGCCGCCGCTCACGCCCGATCAGGTCGAACTGCTGCGGACCGACAATGTCGTCTCCGCCGCCGCCAAGGCGGAAGGTCGCACGCTGCAAGGGCTCGGCATCCAGCCGGAGTCGATCGAGGCGATCGTGCCGTCCTATCTGTGGCGCTTCCGCAAGACCGGCCAGTTCCACGGCCGCGTGGCCTAGCTCATCCGTCACCGGCAGGCGCGAGCTTCGAAGGGTGACGGGAAAATCGTCTACACAAAATAAATCGCCAATAGGCCGACGGCGCCGACCACGATTCGCCACCAGGCGAACAGCGCGAACGTATGGCGCTGAACGTACCCGAGAAACGTTTTCACCACGATCCAACCGAAGATGAACGAGCAGGCGAAGCCGACGGCGATCAACATGATGTTGGCGTGGGCGAGTTCAGCGCGATCCTTGAAGGCCTCATAGGCGAAGGCGCCGACCATGGTCGGCATCGCCAGCCAGAACGAGAACTCCGCGGCGGAACGGCGATCGGCGCCGAGCAGCATGGCGCTCACGATGGTGGCGCCGGCGCGCGATACGCCGGGGATCATGGAGAAGCACTGACAGACACCGATGATGAAATACATCGGCAGCGTGAAGCCGGTCGCCTCGTGATAGCGCGGCTTCAAGTCCATCCGATCGATCAAAAGCAGAATGACGCCGCCGACGATCAGCGAGACGCAGACGACGCGCACGTCGAACAGATAGGTCTTGATGACGTGATAGGCGAGCGCGCCGACCACCGCTGCCGGCAGAAAGGCGAGCAATACGCCGATGACGAAGCGCGCCGCTTCCCACTGTGTGAACATGTTGCGCGCCAGGTTCCACAGCCGGCCGAAATAAATGCTGAGCAGCGCCAGGATTGCGCCGAGCTGGATCAAAACGGCGAACGACTTGCCGAAGGCATCGTCGCCCCAGCCGAGCACGCGCTCCATCAGCAGCAGATGGCCGGTCGAGGACACCGGCAGATATTCGGTCAGCCCCTCGACGAAGCCGAGCACGGCGGCCTTGACGATGTCGATATTCGCCGAAATCAGTCCGGCTGCCTGCAAGGCGTGGACGGGCATTGGGCTTGCTCCAGAAGGGCGGGCTCATGCGAGCCGCGGCGGGATAATCGCGGAAGGTCAGCGCTTTTGACGCAATGCCATCATTCGGGCAACGAAAAAAAGTCATAACCGCCATGAATTTGCTCCGCTTTCATTGCTCCAAAGCGGCGGCTTTCTATAGTGCCATCCTCCGATTCCCACCACCGCGGCCAGAACACCGGCCCGCAAGTTCCAGGACCCATGCCGACGCTGCTCCACCAGATGCTTTGCCCGCACTCACGCTATGTGCGTCTGATTCTCGGCGAATACGGCATTCCAGCGCGCCTCCAGGAGGAACGGTTCTGGGAGCGGCGTGAGGAATTCATGCTGCTCAATCCGGCCGGCGAAATCCCAGTGCTGGTGGCCGACGGTGTGCCGCCGATTCCCGGCGCGGCCGTCATCGCAGAATACATCGAAGAGACCCTGCCGGCCGAGCACAGCGCCGACCGCCTGCTGCCAGTGGCACCCGAGGAGCGGGTCGAGGTCCGGCGCCTCGCGAGCTGGTTTAACGACAAATTCCATGTCGAGGTCAGCCGCCCGCTGGTCACCGAGCGCGAGTTCAAGCGCCACATGACCGGGGCGCAGGGCGGCGGGCCGCCCGATACCGAGGCGCTACGCGCCGCGCGCCACAATATCCGCTATCATCTGGCCTATATCGGCTGGCTGGTACGCACGCGCGACTGGCTCGCCGGCGACCGGCTGAGCTTGGCCGACCTTGCCGCGGCGGCGCATTTGTCCGCCGCCGATTATTTGGGCGATGTGCCGTGGAACGCAGACGAAGCCGCCAAGAACTGGTACGCGCGGGTGAAGTCGCGGCCCTCGTTCCGTGCGATCCTGGCCGACACGCTGGCCGGGCTGCCGCCGGCGGCGACCTACGCCAATCTCGACTTCTGAGCGATCCGCTTAAGATCAAAGCTGCGCTGATCGAGCACGCGCATGCGCGCGGCTTCGATGTCGCCGGCGTGACCAGGCCCGACGCCGTGCCTGAAGCAAAGGTGCGGCTTGAACGTTTTCTCGCCGACGGCGCCCACGGCGACATGGTGTGGATGGCGGCGACGGCCGAACGGCGCGCTTCGCCGAATGCGCTGTGGCCGGACGTGCGCTCGGTGATCATGCTCGGCATGAATTACGGGCCGGATGAAGACCCGCTGGCGATCTTGACGCGCAAGTACCGCGCCGCGATTTCGACATACGCCAAGGGCGACGATTATCACGAGCTGATCAAGTCGCGGCTCAAGGAGATTGCGCGCTGGCTGGTCGCGAATGCCGGCGGCGACGTGAAAGTGTTCGTCGACACCGCGGCGGTGATGGAAAAGCCGCTTGCGGCAAAAGCCGGTCTAGGCTGGCAGGGCAAGCACACGAATTTGGTTTCTCGCCAATATGGATCTTGGCTCTTCCTCGGCTCGATCTTCACCACACTCGATCTGCCCGCCGATGCGGCCGAGCCGGACAATTGCGGCAGCTGCCGCGCCTGCCTCGACATTTGTCCGACCGCGGCGTTTCCTGAACCCTATCGGCTCGATGCGCGGCGCTGTATTTCCTATCTCACCATCGAGCACAAGGGACCGATCCCGCGCGAATTCCGCGCGGCCATGGGCAACCGCATTTACGGCTGCGACGATTGTTTGGCCGTGTGTCCGTGGAACAAATTCGCCGTGCAAGGTCGCGAGGCCAAGCTTGCCGCACGCGAGACCTTGCGCGCGCCCAAGTTGGCGGAACTCGTTCGCCTCGACGATGCACAATTCCGCGCGCTGTTTGCCAAGACCTCGATCAAGCGCACCGGCCGCGACCGTTTCGTGCGTAACGTTCTCATCGCCATCGGCAACTCCGGGAACGCGTCTCTAGCGAACGAAGCTAAACGTTTGCTCGACGATACCTCGCCGCTGGTGCGCGGCGCCGCGGTGTGGGCGCTGTCGCGTCTGCTGCCGCGGGAAGAAATGGCGACTTTGAAAAAGAGCGACCCCGATACGTCGGTCAACGATGAATGGATCTCGGCGCTATCGGCTGTGTGAGGCGGCCCGAAATACTCCGCTCATTCCCGCGCAAGCGGGAATCCAGAGCGACCATGAAAGGCTTAAATTTTAGCTCCTGGGTCCCCGCTTTCGCGGGGACGAACGGAAGAAAGTCGCCCGCTTAGGTGAACTCCTTCACCGCACTGAGCAGCCGCTCGATGTCCTCCGGCCGCGACAGCCGGTGGTCGCCATCCTTGATCAGCGTGAGCACGACGTCGTCGCGGGCAAAGCGCGACACCAGCTCGACCGCGTGCCGCCACGGCACATCGGGGTCCTGCACGCCTTGCAAGATGTGCACCGGGCAGCCGGTCTCGATCAGCCCGCCGAGCAACAGATGTTTGCGGCCGTCCTCGATCAGGGAACGCGTGATCGGATAGGGCCCTTCCGAATACTGCGACGGCCTGAGCCAGACGCCCTTCTCCCCGATTTCGCGTTTGATCGCGGCGGAGAAGTTTTTCCACATCAGTTCCTCGGTGAAGTCCACCGCCGGCGCGATCAGCACCATGCCGGCGATGGGCGGCGCGCCATTGCGCTTCTTCAATTCACGCGCCAGCAGCAGCGCTAGCCAGCCGCCCATGGACGAGCCGATGACCACCTGCGGGCCTTGCACGAACCGCGCGTAGACCGCGACGCTTTCCTCAAGCCAGCGGCCGATCGTCCCGTCGGTGAAGTCGCCGCCGGATTCGCCGTGGCCGGAATAGTCGAAGCGCAGGCAGGCGCGGCCTTTCTCCTCAGCCCATTGATCGAGCGCCTGCGCCTTGGTGCCCTTCATGTCGGACATGAAGCCGCCGAGCCAAAACAAGCCTGGACTCTTCTTCTCACTCTTGCCCTCGCGCACGCGCACAGCGATGGTCCGTGCCGGCAAAGGCGATTCTATCGTCAGCGATGTCAGTCGGGCTTCGCTCATGCGCGCTTGAGGCCAATCGAGGATGAACGCGATATCCGATCTCGCACCTTCTCGCCGCAAGCCGCCCCCGAGCGCAAGGGGGGCTAACCGTTGATCGGCCTGGGCGGCGACACGCGGCGATCGCTCGCCGGCATCACGATCTTGCAGCTGGCGCCGGCGTTGCGCGACGATACGCCAGGCCGCGCCGCGCTCGACATCGCTCTGGCGGTGCTGCAAGCGGGCGCGCGCGCAATCGTCGCGGGCGGCAATGGACCGCTGGTCGGCGAGCTGCGCGCCGCAGGCGGCGAATGGCTGCCGATGCGCTCCGAGACATTCAATCCACTGCGCATCCGCGCTCAACGCCCATCGGCTCGCGAAACTGATCGCCAGCGAGCGCGTCGATATCGTGCATGCGCAAAGCGCCGGCGCCGCCTGGTGCGCCATCGCTGCCATCGACCGCATGCCGGTGTTTCTGGTCACGTCGTTTCCCGACCGGCTGCCGGCGAATTTCTGGCCGCTGACGGCATTCTACGCTTCGCTGGCGCGCGGCGATCGGGTGATCGCACCATCGAGCTACGTCTCGCGCACGATGATCGAGCGTTACAAGATCGCGCACGGCCACGTCAGCGTGATCCCGCGCCCAGTCGATACCGCAAAATTCAGTCCGGCCGCGGTGAGCGCCGACCGCGTCGCAACCCTGCGCCGGGCATGGGGGCTTCCGCCGCAGATGCGTGTGGTGCTGGTGCCTGGCCGCTTCGCGCCGCCGAATGGACAACGGAGCATGATCGACGCCGTGCCGCTGATCGCCGGCAAAGGCGGCGCCAATATCGCCTTCGTGTTCGCCGGCGAGGATGGCGGGCAGCGGCGCTTTGCGAAGAGCCTGCACAGGCAAGCCCGCATGCACGGCGTCGACGCGCTCTGCCGTATGGTCGGCCCCTGTCCTGACATGCCGGCCGCGCTCACGGCCGCTGACGTGGTGGCGGTGCCGGCGCTCGAACCGCCGCTGACCGGACGCGCGGCTGCGCAAGCGCAGGCCATGGGCCGGCCCGTGGTCACCACGGAGATCGGAGTCTTGCCGGAAACCGTGCTTTGCCCGCCGCGCATGCGCGACGACGTGCGTACCGGCTGGCTGGTGCCGCCCGGCAGCTCCGTTGAGCTCGCGCGGGCGGTCGCCGCCGCGCTGGCGCTCGACGTTACGGCCTACAGAGCGCTGAGCGCTCGTGCGCGCCAGTTCGCCGAGTTTGCATTTTCGCCGCAGAGCGTTGCCGAAGCTATTCGCGGCGTTTATACCTCGCTGCTGGCTCGCGATGTCTGACGCCGATGGCTCCGGAGTAATAAGCGGTATGTCGAGTTCGCCTGCGTCTGAAATGCCGCCCGTGCAGGAGCGCCCGTTCGTGGTCGCGCGCGGCAAATTTTCCGAACCCGGTTCCAGCCCGCAGGCGCGCCCGCATCAAACGCGCGACGCGATGACCGTACTCATCGTGGTGCCCACCCTCGATGCCGGTGCGGCGGATGTCGGTGCGCTCGGGCTGGTGCGCATCCTCGCCGCGGCAGGCCATCGCGCCATCGTGGCGTCGCAGGCCGGGCGGTTGGTGGCCGACGTGACGGCGGCCGGCGGCGAGTTCGTCGCGATCGATCTCGCCAGCAACAATCCGCTGCGCATGTTGGGCAACGCCGCCACGCTCAACCGGATCGCGCGCGAGCGAAAATGCGATGCGATCCACGCGCTCGGCCGCTCGGCGGCCTGGAGCGCTTTTCTCGCCGCGCGCCTTCGCGGCATTCCGTTTGTCACCAGCTGGTACAAGGGCTTTCGCGACCAGAATATCTTCAAGCACCTGTACAACGGCATCATGGCGCGCGGCGATCGCGTCGTGGCGGTGAGCGAGCAGATCGCGCAATTGATCAACGACCGCTACGGCCTGCCGTGGGAGCGCATCGCGGTGGTGCCCTCCAGCATCGACTTCGAGCGTTTCGATCCGGCCTTGGTCATCCCCGAGCGCGTCGAGGCGATCCGCCACACCTGGGGCATCAAGCACGACACCAAAGTAATCCTGATCGTCGGCCGCATCGTGCGCCGCAAAGGCCATCATGTGGCGGTGAAAGCGGCGAAGCGGCTGAAGGAGATGGGCTTCAAGGATTTCCTGTGCGTTTTCGTCGGCGAGGACCGCGGCCGCACCCATTACACCGGCGAACTTTGGGATCTGGTGCTGTCGACCGGCACCATGGACGTCATCCGCATGGCGGCGCCGGTCTCCGACATGCCGGCCGCCTATGCCGCGGCCTCGGTCGTGGTTTCGGCGGCGGTGCAGCCCGAAGGCCTGCAACGCTCGATTCTAGAGGCGCAGGCGATGGCACGGCCGGTCGTCGTCTCCGATCTGGGCGCCGGGCCGGACATCGTGCTCACCCCCCCGGCTGTGCCCGAAAGCCGCATCACCGGTTTGCGCTATCACGCCGGCGACGACGCGGCGTTGACGGCGACCTTGCTGCGGCTGTTTTCGCTGCCCGAGCCGCCCCGCCGCGCCATGGGCGCGCGCGGCCGCGACTGGGTCCTCAGCCATTTCGACACGCCGGTGGTCGCCCAGCAAACGCTGCGGCTTTATGACGAGATCACTGGCCGCGAAAAAACTGCGGCCCTGACCCCGCGATCGCGACAAAACTAGAGGTATTTGAGCGATTTGTGGCCCGCCCCGGTAATTTCACCCGGCATTGTCGACGGAACCACGTTGACTTATTCGCCGTTTCTACCAATCTTTCGCTTTCCGGAGCGCTCACGCGCACTCCGGCTTGTCGCAACAGCATGAGGAGAAAAAGGCCATTCGTCGTCCGATGAAGTCCGCGCTGCCCGCCCAAAAGGACGGCCCGCGCATCAACGAGGAGATCCGCGCCCGAGAGGTTCAGCTGATCGATAGTAACGGCGACAACAAAGGTGTCGTCGATTTTCAAACCGCCATGGGCATGGCGGAAGCCGCCGGGCTCGACTTGGTCGAGATTTCTCCCAATACCGCCCCGCCGGTCTGCAAGATCCTGGATTTCGGCAAATACAAATTCCAGGCGCAGAAGAAGGCCGCCGAAGCCCGCAAAAAGCAAAAAGTCGTCGAGATCAAGGAGATCAAGCTCCGGCCGATGATCGACGATCACGATTACGACGTGAAGATGCGTTCGATGAAGCGCTTCTTCGAAGAGGGCGACAAGGTCAAGATCACCTTGCGCTTCCGTGGCCGCGAAATGGCGCACCAGGAACTCGGCTACAAGCTGCTCAATCGCGTCAAGGAAGACACCGCGCCGATCGCCAAGATCGAATCGGAGCCGCGGTTCGAAGGCCGTCAGATGGTCATGCTGCTGGCGCCGCGCTAACGCGCGGCTCTAGCCTGTTGTCAGCGACCGCAAGCGGTCGGCGTTGCGCTATTCCAGTTCCGCTTCCCGGCGGCCGGCGCAGCTGCCGTTCGCTCCGACCCCGCGCCAGACGCCGGCGCCGACCTTGATGCTGACCTTGGTCGAGCCATCCGGTGCGACACTGCCGGCGAGGTCGATGCCTGAGTCGCCACGATAGCTGACCCGGCCGTTCGCGACCTTCACCTCGTAATGGTAGCCGCGGTCACATTCGCCCTTTTCGGTGATGATCAGCACGCTCCAGTTGCCGTCGCGGACGGCGGCAAAGACGGCGGGCGACGGGCCCACCCAGGCCGCACCGGCCAGAAATGCAGAAAAAATCACCGAATTCATCATGCGGTGCATGACTACGACTCCCTTTATGGCGCTGATTGAGTGGTCTGATATCAAAGCGATCGAAAACAACGGGCTAACGCCCCTGCCGATCGTTTGGTTGCAAGGGTCGGCCGCCTCTGCCATAACGCCGGCCTCTCGCCGCCCGGCCAGTCAGGGCTGCCGTGGCAGCGATTAATAGCTCAATTCCGAGCACCCGCTCAAAGACATAGGTCTTTCAGAGCATATCCGGCCGAGTGGGCCTTCCCGCCCCCGTGCCGACCAGGAGAGCCAAATGCCCAAGCTGAAGACCAAATCGGGCGCTAAAAAGCGCTTCAAGATCACCGCGACCGGCAAGGTGAAATTCCAGCAATCCGGCAAACGCCACGGCATGATCAAGCGGACCACCAAGCAGATCCGCGAACATCGCGGCACCAAGGTGCTGTTCAAGACCGACGGCGACAACATCAAGAAATACTTTCTGCCCAACGGCTGATCGTATTTACGGCCGCCCTCACCGCGGCCTTTGTCCCCGTCAAGCACTCTGAAGAACCGCAAGGAGATTTGTCATGGCCCGCGTCAAACGTGGCGTCACCGCCCACGCCAAGCACAAGAAAGTTTACAAGGCCGCCAAGGGCTATTACGGCCGCCGCAAGAATACGATTCGTGTCGCCAAGCAGGCGGTCGAGAAGGCCGGCCAATACGCCTTCCGCGACCGCAAGCGGCGTAAGCGCACTTTCCGCGCGCTGTGGATCCAGCGCCTGAACGCCGCGGTGCGGCCGTTCGGCCTCAACTACAGCCGCTTCATCGCCGGGCTGGCGAAGTCCGGCCTGGTGGTCGACCGCAAGGTGCTGTCGGATCTCGCGATCCACGAGCCGGAGGCGTTCCAGGCGATCGTGGAAAAGGCCAAGGCCGCGCTGCCGGCGTAGGCCGCCCACAACGACACTTGTCATGCCCCGCGAAAGCGGGGCATCCAGTAGCCACCGGCTATTCGTCATTTCGCGTGCGCAGGGGTTACTGGAACATCCGCTTTCGCGGATGATGACAGCCTGAGGCATCGTCAATGTCAGACATCGCGCAACTGGAACAAGAACTGCTCGCGGCAATCGCTTCGGCCAAGGACGAAGCAGGGCTGGAGTCGTTGCGCGTCGCCGCGCTCGGCAAGAGCGGACAGGTCACGGCGCTGCTCAAGACGCTCGGCTCCATGACGCCGGATGAGCGCAAGGTGCAAGGACCGGCGATCAACGGCCTGAAGGATCGCGTCACCGCGGCCCTCGCCACGGCCAAGGACGCGCGTGCCGCCAGCGCGCTCGATGCCCGGCTCAACACCGAAACAGTGGACGTCACTTTGCCAGTCCGCGAGGCGCCGGCCGAGAACGGCCGCGTGCATCCGATCAGCCAGGTGATCGACGAACTCACCGCCATCTTCGCCGACATGGGCTTTGCGGTGGCGGAAGGTCCCGACATCGAGACCGACGACTACAACTTCACCAAGCTGAATTTCCCGGAAGGCCATCCGGCGCGGGAGATGCACGACACCTTCTATTTCCCGCCCAAGCCCGACGGCTCGCGGCTCCTGCTGCGCACGCACACTTCGCCGGTGCAGGTGCGCACTATGCTCACCCAGAAGCCGCCGATCCGCGTCATCTGCCCGGGCCGCACTTATCGCTCGGATAGCGACCAGACACATACGCCAATGTTCCACCAGGTCGAGGGCCTGGTGATCGACAAGGGCTCGCATCTCGGCCACCTGAAATGGATCCTGGAAGAATTCTGCAAGGCGTTCTTCGAGGTAGACAGCGTGAAGATGCGCTTCCGTCCGTCATTCTTCCCGTTCACCGAGCCTTCGCTGGAAGTCGACATCCAGTGCAAGCGCGACAAGGGCGAGATCCGTTTTGGCGAAGGCGAGGACTGGCTCGAGATTCTCGGCTGCGGCATGGTGCATCCGAACGTGCTGAAGAATTGTGGTCTCGATCCGGCGGAGTACCAGGGCTTTGCCTGGGGCTTGGGCATCGACCGCATCGCCATGCTCAAATATGGCATGAACGACCTGCGCGCTTTCTTTGAGGCCGACGTGCGCTGGCTCGCGCATTACGGCTTCCGGCCGCTCGATTTCCCGACGCTGGCGGGGGGATTGAGCTCGTGAAATTCACCCTGCCCTGGCTGAAGGAGCATCTCGACACCGTCGCGCCGCTGGGCGAGATCGTCGACAAGCTCACCATGATCGGGCTCGAGGTCGAGAACGTCGAGGACAAGGCAAGCCTGCTCAAACCGTTCGTGATCGCGAACGTGATCTCGGCCGAGAAGCATCCAAACGCGGACCGCCTGCGCGTCTGCATGGTCGACATCGGCGACGGCAAGCCGATCCAGGTCGTGTGCGGCGCGCCCAACGCACGCGCCGGCATGAAGGGCGTGTTCTCAGCCCCCGGCACCTTCATCCCCGGCAAGAACATCACGCTCACGGTCGGCACCATCCGCGGCGTGGAAAGCCGCGGCATGCTGTGCTCGGCGGCCGAACTGATGATCTCCGACGACCACGACGGCATCATCGAGCTGCCGGCTGACGCGCCGGTCGGAAAATCCTACGTCGACTGGGCCGGCGTCAGCGAGCCGGTGATCGACATCAACCTCACGCCCAACCGGCCGGACTGCAACGGCGTCAACGGCATCGCGCGCGACCTCGGCGCCACCCCGATCGGTGATTTCAAGGACCGCCCGCCCAAGCCGATGAAGGGCACGTTCCCCTGCCCGGTGAAGGTCGCGATTGAGGCGCCCGAACTGTGCCCGGCCTTCGGCCTGCGGCTGGTGAAAGGCGTCAAGAACGGCCCCTCGCCAGATTGGCTGCAGAAGCGGCTCACGGCTATCGGCCTGCGGCCGATCAACGCGCTGGTCGACATCACCAACTTCATCACCTTCGACCGTGGCCGCCCGCTGCATGTGTTCGACGCCGCCAAAGTCAACGGCAACCTCACGGTCCGCCGCGCGAACGGCGGCGAGACGCTGCTCGCGCTCGACGGCAAGACCTACGCACTCGATAACGCCATGTGCGTGATCGCCGACGAGAAGGGCGTCGAGTCGCTTGCCGGCATCATGGGCGGCGAGGCCACCGGCTGCTCGGAGACGACCGCCGATGTGCTGATCGAATCGGCGCTGTGGGACGCGCTCAACATCGCACAGACCGGCCGCAAGCTCGGCGTCAATTCGGACGCGCGCTATCGTTTCGAGCGCGGCGTCGATCCGAATTTCATGCTGCCCGGTCTCGAACTCGCCACGCAAATGGTACTCGATCTCTGCGGCGGCATGCCGTCGGAGATCGTCGTCGCGGGCGATCCGGCACCGAAGGAAACGATCATCGATTTCCCGTTGAGCGAGCAGCAGCGCCTCGCCGGCATCAAGCTGGCGCTCCCCGAGGTGCGCCGCGTGCTGGAGAAGCTCGGCTTCTTCGCCGCCGGTCAGGGCGAGCGCGTCAAGGTCGCAGTGCCATCGTGGCGGCCGGACGTGCATGGCCGCGCCGACATTGTCGAGGAACTGGTGCGCATTGTCGGCGTCGACCAGGTGCCGTCGACGCCGTTCCCACGCGGTGATGCCGCGCGCAAAGCTGTGCTCACGCCGATCCAGAACCGCACCCGCAAGGCCAAGCGCGCGCTCGCCGCCCGCGCTATGGTCGAGGCCGTCACCTGGTCGTTCGTGTCCAAGCGCGAGGCGGAATTGTTCGGCGGCGGCAAGCCTGAGCTGGCGCTGGCCAATCCGATCGCAGCGGAATTGTCCGACATGCGGCCAAGCCTCATTCCCGGGCTCACCATGTCGGCGCAGCGCAACGCCGACCGCGGCAGCGCCGACGTGGCGCTGTTCGAGGTCGGCCAGATCTTCAAGGGCGACCAGCCGCAAGACCAGCTCATCGCCGCCACCGGCCTGCGCCGCGCACTTGCCAAGGGCTCCGGCATCGGCCGCCATTGGTCGAGCAAGGCCGAGCCGGTCGACGTTTTCGACGCCAAGGCCGACGCCTTCGCGGTGCTGTCTGCTGCCGGGACGCCGATGCAGGCGCTGCAGGTCGTGCCGGGCGGGCCGGCCTGGTTCCATCCCGGCCGGTCCGGCACCATACAGATTGGGCCGCAGAACGTGCTTGGCCACTTCGGCGAATTGCATCCGCGCGTCATAGCCGCGCTAAAGGCGGAAGGGCCGCTGGTGGCGTTCGAGGTGATCCTGGACAAGATCCCCGAGCCGAAGACTAGGCCCACGCGCGCCAAGCCCCTGCTCGAGCTGTCGCCGTTCCAGCCGGTCGAGCGCGACTTCGCCTTTGTGGTGGAGAGCAGCGTGAAGGCCGCCGACATCGTGCGCGCGGCGCAGAACGTCGACAAGAAGCTGATCGTCGGCGTGACCGTGTTCGACGTCTACGAAGGCAAGGGTATCGACCCCGGCAAGAAGTCGATTGCCATCGCCGTCACCATGCAGCCGCGCGAGAAAACCATGACCGACGCCGAGATCGACGCGCTCGGACAGAAAATCGTGGCTGAGGTATCCAAGCGGACAGGTGGCGTGCTAAGAGCGTAACCACACGCTCCGCTCATTCCCGCGCAAGCGGGAATCCAGTGCTGGGTCCCCATCGCAAGTCGGCTGTAGCCGACTTGCGCACTATAATTGACAGACATCGGGTAAACCCGATGTCTGAGCGCGGGGACGAGCGGTAACTGCTAAGCCGGCAGCAAATCGGCGTAGGCAAATCCGTCGCGTTCGACGGTCTCACCCACGCTCACCTCGATCCGCCGCGAGAACATCGGCCCCGCGACCACACAGGAATGGAACTCGCCGTTCTCGCCGCAGGGATCGATGCCAGGCGGGAAATCCGCCAGCAAGGCAGCGTCGAATTTGCGCCCGGCGAAAGACGTCGGCAGCTTCTTCAGATCGACGGTAGCGAGATAAGTTTCCAGGCCGCCGGCGATCATGTCCCGCGCCAGTCGATCGGTCGGCCGTTGCCAAAGCGGAAACAACGGCTCGATGCCGGTACCGGCGAGCTTCGCCACGCGATAGGCGCGGATATCCTCGAGAAACAAATCGCCGAAGATGATGGCGCTCACGCCTTCAGCTTTGGCCACCGCGAGCGCCTCGGCCATGCGCGCCTCGTAGATTTCATTCGGGCACGGATATGGAATTCGCACAACGATCGAGGGCAATCCCGCCGCGTCGAGCTGCGCCTGCAAGATCGCCTCGCGCACGCCATGCATGCTCACGCGCGCGAAGGCATCGGTCACCGTGGTGAGCGCACCGACAATATCGTATTCGCCCGCGCGGCGGGTTTCATACAGCGACCAGGCGCTGTCCTTGCCGCTCGACCACGCAATCAGTGCTTTCGGCCGGGCGGTCATCAACGGGACCGCGAATAGGGAATGAACAAGCGGCGAAGCTTCGACATGGTATCCCAATCCTTGCTGCCCGGATGCCCAGGTTGCCGCAACCCGCGTCGCACCGCAAATTTCATGGCTAACGGATGGTAACTCCGCCGGGGGTCCGATGAACCAAATTGCAATGAGTCTTCGTTAAATTCCGCCGCAACAAGACGCGTGGGTACAAACTTGCGCGTGGGGAAACGCCGTGCGGCGTCAAGGACAGGCGTCAGGGACTAAAGCGTCATGAGCTGGGTGGTCGACGGGGTCGGGCGGTTTCTAGCCCATTATCTGGAAAAGCCGGCGCAGGGCTATGCGCCCTTCACGCCGAGCGATCCCGAAGCGTTGCGCGCCGCGCTCAAGCCGGGCGACGTGCTGCTGATCGAAGGCAACAACCACATCTCCGGCGTTATCAAGTATCTCACGCAGTCCACTTGGTCGCATGCCGCGCTCTATGTCGGGCCGATCGGCGACCGCGTCACCGCCGACGGCGAGCCGCTGGTGCTGGTGGAGGCCAATATCGGCCAGGGCGTTGTGGCGGCGCCGCTGTCAAAATACATTCATTTTCATACCCGCATCTGCCGGCCGACCAAACTCACCGCGGAAGATTGCGAGCGCGTGTGCGCCTATGCCGCCGAGCGCATCGGCTTCGACTACGACCTGAAGAACATCATCGACCTGATGCGCTATCTGTTTCCGATGCCGGTGCCGCAGCGCTGGCGCCGCCGCCTGATGGCGCTCGGCTCCGGCCATCCGACCCGCATCATCTGCTCGGCGCTGATCGCGCAGGCCTTCGAGACCGTGCGCTATCCGATCCTGCCCAAGGTGGCGCGCGCGGCCAGCGAACAGGCCTGGCAGGACATCCTGGAAATCCGCCATTCCTCGCTCTATGCTCCGCGCGATTTCGACATCTCGCCTTATTTCGAAGTCGTGAAGCCGACGCTGGTGAGGGGCTTCGACTACAAAACCATGGCCTGGACCGATCTGCCGTTCGAGGATGGTGACGAGCTGATGTCGTTGGTGCCGGCCGATAGCGACACGCTCGATTCCAACACCCTGTCGCCGGCCGGTTGATCGCCGGCGGCCTTGCTCATTGCCGCAGCCGGCATTAACTCTTGTCGGCATGTTCGACGCCGCACTCACCGCACTTTCACAACTGTTTACACCGCCGCTTCGCGGGGTGCTGATGAAGGCGGTGGGCTTGGCCCTGCTGCTGATTGTCATTATCGGCATTGCGATCAATCGCGTCTTCAGCGCGCTGGCGGCGAGCGGGGCGACCTGGGCCGAGCAGACCACAGGCGTCGCGCCGCATGCGGCCTGGGCGACGCTCGCCTGGGTGCTGTCGATCATGGCGAGCCTCGGCATCGTCACCGGCGCGCTGTTCCTGATGCCGACCATCACCGCCTTCGTCGGCAGCTTCTTCGTCGACGAGGTGGCCGAGGCGGTCGAGCGCGACACCTATCCGACCGAGCCGCCAGGTAAAGCGCTGCCGCTCTTGCGCGCGCTGATCGAGGGCGTGAAGTTCGCTCTGCTGGCGCTCGCCGTCTATTTCTGCGCGCTGCCGTTCATCTTCTTTGCCGGGCTCGGCGTGATCATTTTGTTCCTGGCCAATGCCTACCTGCTCGGCCGCCAATATTTCGAATTCGCCGCCATGCGCTTCCGCACGCCGCACGAGGCCAAGGCGCTGCGCAAGGCCAACGCGCCCTATATTTTTCTCGCCGGCATGGTGATCGCCGTGTTCGTCTCGATCCCGCTGGTCAATTTGGCGACGCCGATCTTCGCCATGGCCTACATGGTGCACGTCCACAAGCGCATGTCGGGCCCGCGGCTGAAGCTGATCGAACCGCGCCGCTAAATTTTTCTCTTTTGTTTGCGCATGATCTTATCCGAAAACCGGTTCCCATTTTTCGGGATCATGCGCGTTGCGCCGCGTTCCAGTGTTTTTCCAGATTGGCGATCAGCGCCGGCGAGAAGTGGCAATAGGCCTGTTCTCGGGCATAGACCGCCATGTAGCGGCGGAAGGTGTCGAGCGGCTCCTCGCCGACGCGCAGCGCGCGCCGGTTGCCCGCAGCGCTGACCACGCCTGACGAAGTGAAATCCTCGCACACCTTCATCGTCGCCTGCTCGACCTCGCCCGGCTGCACGACCACATCGCAAACCATACGGCCCTCCGGGCTGTCGCAGTCGAAGCGGCGGCCCATCAGGATCGCCTGCCGCGCAATGCGCGGGCCGACGAAGCGCGGCAGCCGCAAGTTCGCGGCGCCCGGAATGATGCCCTCCTTGCGCGCCGGCAGCGTCATATAGGCGTCGCTGCCCGCCACGACGTAATCCATCGCCAGCAGATACTGGCAGCCGCCGCCGATGGCGAAAACCTCGAGTTGCGCCACCCAGGGCTTCTCATGCGTGCCGTCATAGACTTCGTCGGCACTCGTCGCTCCGGGCATCGCCAGCCCGCGCAGCATCTTGTTCACCACGCCCATGTCGCGGCGGATGTACCAAAGATAGGGAATCTTGCCGCGATAGAGATGCGTGAGATTGATGCCGGCGGAGAAAATCTTGCGGCCTTTGTATTTCGCGTGATCGACCACGCCGCCGCGTAGCACACAGATTTCGCTTAAAGGATCGAGGATGGCGATGTCGGCCGCGGTTTCGGTGTCGTCGAGCGTATCGTCATCCTCGGCATTGAGGAAGCGCGGATTGTTGACGGTGACGACGGTGGCCTTGCCTTGCCGCTCGACGCGCGCCGGGCCGAAGTCAATGACGCCATTGCGGATGAATTCCGGCATGCGCTCGATGGCTTCCATTTTCGGCCGCAGCATCGCCTCGCAAAGATGCATGCCGCTTTCCGGCAGCGCCAGCACCTGCGCCAGGAAAATGCCCTGGTCGATTTCGGCGCCGTCCTTCTCGCCTTGCATCAACGCGCTTTCGGCCTTGACCTGCCGTTGCGTCGGCGTCAGCCCGGGCACGAGCTTGGCCGCTTCGTCGACCAGCGCTTCGACGCGCAAGAATTTCTCGAGTTTGTTGGTCAGCCTGCGATAGACGGCTCCGGCGTGGGCGGCGAGAAAGCGCTCGCGCGCATCACGGCATCGCAACAGAATGATATCCGCGGCGAGTTGCTGCGCGACGCTGCGCTGCGGCTTCTTCGGCAACTTGGCCAGAAGGTTCGTGCCCGCCCGCCAGAAGCGGGCGCCGACCGCGGCGTCGCGCTTGAACTTGTCGCGGAATTGCGGCCTGGCGTTGAGCCACAGCACCGCGCCGCGATGCGGCAGGCCAGCCTGTTCAAGAATGACGCGCGGATCGCCTTGGTCGACAGGCTTCCCGGCTGAGCCTTCCATCCGCCTCTCCCAAGACCGTTATTTGGGGACCGTCTTCTCCGGCCATTGGCACAGGTCCGCGATCAGGCAGACCTCGCAGCGCGGCTTGCGCGCCAGGCAAGTGTAGCGCCCGTGCAGGATTAGCCAATGGTGGGCGTGGCGCTTGTATTGCGCCGGAACCACCTGCTCGAGCTTCATTTCGACTTCGAGCGGATTTTTCCCCGGCGCCATCCCGGTGCGGTTGCCGACGCGGAAGATGTGGGTGTCGACGGCGATGGTCGGCTCGCCGAACGCAACATTGAGCACGACGTTCGCCGTCTTGCGCCCGACGCCGGGCAGCGCCTCGAGCGCCTCGCGCGAGCGCGGCACCTGCCCGCCATGGTTAGCCACCAGCCGGCGCGACAGCTCGACCACGTTCTTGGCCTTGGTGCGGTAGAGGCCGATGGTCTTGATCAGCTCGCGCACGTGCTCCTCGCCGAGCGCCACCATCTTCTCCGGCGTGTCGGCGGCGGCAAACAGCGCCGGCGTCGCCTTGTTGACGCCGGCGTCGGTCGCCTGTGCCGACAAAACGACAGCCACCAACAGCGTGAACGGGTTGATGTGTTGCAGCTCAGTCTTGGGTTCGGGGCTGGCCGCCTGGAAACGGCGGAACGCTTCCGTGACCTGCGCATTGGTCCAAGGCTTTACGGCCAATGGCTTGACGGCCAAAGGCTTGGAGGCCGGAGACTTAGCCCGTTTGGCCGTCCTCCCCTTGCCGACTTTGGTTGAAGTTTTTCTCGCCGACTTTTTCGCCATGGTTCCGGTATACTGAGCGCCATGACTTCCGACAATATGACCGACGACAACGCCGAACCGCCGATCTTTTCCGCGGTGCTCACGCCGCACCGTTCGCTCGGCAACATCGGGTTCCTGGTGCTGATGGTCGTGTTCGGCGTCGTCAGTTTCGTCTCCGGCATTGCCTTCCTGCTGGTGGGCGCTTGGCCGGTGTTCGGTTTCTTCGGGCTTGACGTGCTGCTGCTGTACTGGGCGTTCCGGATCAACTACCGGCACGCCGCGGCTTACGAGGAGGTCACGGTGACGCCGACCGCGCTCAAGGTGCGTAAGGTCGACCATCGCGGCGCGGCGCGCGAATGGATGCTCAACCCGCTCTGGGTCAAGCTCGACAAGGTGGTGCACGAGGAATTCGGCATCGAGCGGCTGTTTCTGGTGTCGCGCGGCAAGCAACTGGCGATCGCTAGTTTCCTCGGGCCCGACGAGAAGGCGAGCTTCGCCAAGGCGCTCGGCCATGCGCTCGGCGAGGCCAAACGCGGGGTGACAAGGACGGTGATTTCTTGATCCTTCCCCGCTTGCGGGGAGGGACAAGAAACCCAGGAATCGGGTGGTTGCGTCCGCCACCACGGCCTAGATACTGGTCATGACCCTTGCAAAACAGACCATCGCCGAGAACTTCCCGCGTTTCGCCCCGCTGCCCACCGCGGCGGCCGACTACGACGTGGTACGCCGCGCCATCGCCCATATCCGCGGCAACTGGCGTTCGCAGCCCGAGATCGAAACCATCGCCAGGGCCTCCGGCGTCAGCGCGACCGATCTGCATCATCTGTTCCGCCGCTGGTGCGGGCTGACGCCGAAAGCGTTCCTGCAGGCGCTTACGCTGAGCCATGCGCGCGACCTGCTGCGCTCGTCGGCGAGCGTCCTGGACACCGCCTACGAGGTCGGTCTGTCCGGCCCCGGCCGGCTCCATGATCTGTTCGTCACCCACGAGGCGATGTCGCCGGGCGAATGGAAGGCCGGCGGCGAAGGGTTGACGATCTCTTATGGCTTCCACCCCTGCCCGTTCGGCACGGCGCTGGTGATGATCACGCCGCGCGGGCTTGCCGGCCTCGCGCTGGCCGATGCCGGCAAGGAGCGCTCGGCGCTACGCGACATGCGTTCGCGCTGGCCGAGGGCGCGCTACGTCGAGGACTTTGCGGCGACCGCGCCGACCGCACGCCGGATTTTCGATCCGGCGCTCTGGCGCCCCGAGCAACCGCTGCGCGTAGTGCTCATCGGCACGGATTTCGAAGTGCGGGTGTGGGAGAAGCTGCTGACCATTCCAATGGGCAAGCTCACCACTTATTCCGATCTTGCCGCGAGCGCCGGCTCGCCGAAAGCCGCGCGCGCGGTCGGCGCCGCGGTCGGCAAGAACCCGATCTGCTTCGTAGTGCCGTGCCACCGCGTCATCGGCAAGAACGGCGACATCACCGGCTATCACTGGGGTCTCACGCGCAAGCGCGCGATGCTCGGCTGGGAAGCCGGGATGGCGGGGGCGTAATTTACCTCTCCCCGCTACGCGGGGCGAGGAAAGAAGCTACGCCGCCAGATCCAGCTTCGACTTCACCGTCGAATCCGCATCAAGCCGGTAGATGATCGGCACGCCGGTGCCGATCTCGCGCTTGAGAATGCTCTGCTTGTCCAGCTTCTCGAGCACCATCACCAGCGCGCGCAGCGAATTGCCGTGCGCGGCGATTAGCACGCGCTCGCCGCGCAGCACGCGCGGCAAAATCTCAGTCACGTAATAGGGCAACGTGCGCGCCAATGTGTCCTTGAGGCTCTCGCCGCCCGGCGGCGCGACGTCGTAGGAGCGCCGCCAGATATGTACCTGCTCCTCGCCCCATTTCTTGCGCGCGTCATCCTTGTTGAGCCCGGAAAGATCGCCGTAGTCACGTTCATTGAGCGCCTGATCCTTGAACACCGGGATGTCGGTCTGCGCCATCTCCTGCAGCATCAGGTCGAGCGTGCGCTGGGCGCGGATCAACGCCGAGGTGAAGGCGACGTCGAATTTGATCCCTTGCGCTTTCAGCTTGCGGCCGGCCTCGCGCGCTTCGGCGACACCCTTGTCGGTGAGGTCGATATCGCGCCAGCCGGTGAACAGGTTCTTCAGATTCCAGTCGCTCTGGCCGTGACGCACGAGGACGAGTAAGCGGTCGGTCATTATTTTGCGGCTCCCGTTGCCGATGCTTGGCGTATTCTCTTGCCGATCCGGGCGGCGCCGAACAGGCAGACGATTGCGATCAGCAGCAAGACGACGGACACCGCTGCGTCCAGAATGTCGTTGCCCGCCGGTATGACGTAGTCGGTCAGCCAAGCACAGGCCAGCGCGCCGAAGCCGATCACCAAGAGGACGATCACCTTCTTTCCCTCCGGCCCGCTGAGATCGGTCTTGGCCACCGGCGTCGGGTCCTTCTTCAACTTCAACCAAAGGATGCCGGCGACAATCAAGCAGACGATGCCGATGCCGCCGAACAGATAAGGCGCCCATTCCGGCGCCGGCTCCGTACCCGGAATCCACGGCTTGGCGTATTGATAGGCCATGTAGAGACAGGCGATGCCCGCGCCGATCGTCGCGTACATATAACCTGTCCGCTTGGTCACTTGTTCCGGTGTCATTGTCGCCCCCGATTAAAACCCAGCGAGGCCGAGCACGTCGGCCATCGAATAAAGTCCCGGCTTCTGGTCGCGCGCCCACAGCGCCGCGTACAGCGCGCCGCGCGCGAAGATCATGCGGTCCTCGGCCTTGTGCACGAGCTCGATGCGCTCGGCGGGTCCGGCGAAGATCACCGTGTGCTCGCCAACCACGCTGCCGCCGCGCAAATTCGCAAAGCCGATATCGCCGGCGTGGCGCGCGCCGGTGTTGCCGTCGCGGCTGCGCACCGAATTTCTGTCGAGGTCGATGCCGCGGCCTTCCGCCGCCGCGCGGCCGAGCATCAGCGCGGTGCCGGACGGCGCATCGACCTTCTGATTGTGATGCATCTCCAGGATTTCGATGTCGAAGGAATTGTCCAGCGTCTTGGCGACGCGCTTGGTCAGCGCCGCCAGCAGATTGACGCCGAGGCTCATATTGCCAGACTTCACGATCACCGCGGTCTTGGCGGCGGCCTTGATCGCAGCCTCGTCGGCTTCGGTCAGACCGGTGGTGCCGATGATGTGGACCTTGCCGGCCTTGGCCGCGAGCGCCGCAAACGATGTGCTGGCAACCGGTATGGTGAAGTCGATAATGCCGTCGGCCTGCTCCAGCAGCGGGCCGACGTTGCCGGTGAGCTTGATGTTGTTCTCGCCGAGGCCCGCGAGCGTCCCGGCGTCCCAGCCGATCAGCGGCGAGCGCGCGTCTTCCAGGGCGCCCGCGAGCGCGAACTGCTTGTTGTCGGCGATCGCCTTGACCAGCGTGCGGCCCATCCGCCCGCCGGCGCCCGCGACCACGAGTCGCATCTCGGCCATGGCTCCAACTCCTAAAACTGGGTGGGTATAGCGGGCGAACGTTGGCTTGTCATTCCGAGGCGGCCGCCGAAGGCAGATAGGCCCGGAATGAAGGTTAAGGCTGCGGGCCGTCGTAGCCCTCGATCACGATCAAATCGGCGTCCGCGGCGGCCTGGCGCAACGCGATGGCCTTGGCATATTCGGGCGAGCGGTAGCAGGTCATCGCCGCCTCGAAGCTCGGGAATTCGATCACCACGATGCGGCTGCGGCTCTTGCCTTCCACGCACTCGGTGCGGCCGCCGCGCGTCGTATAGCGCCCGCCGTATTTGCGGAAAATATCCGGCAACGCGGCGACGTATTCTTTGTACCCGTCCGCATTGCGCACATCGACATTCGCGATCCAATAGCCTTTGGCCATTTCATCTCCCTTATTTTCCCGTTGCTTGTTCGATCTCGGCGACAATGGCGGCGGCCGCAGCCTTCGGATCGCGGGCTTCCAGCACCGGGCGGCCGACCACAAGATAATCGGCGCCAGCTTCGATGGCGCGTGCTGGCGTCATGATGCGCTTCTGGTCGCCGGTCGCGCTGCCGGCCGGCCGGATACCCGGCGTGACCAGCACCATGCCGCGGCCGACGATGCCGCGCAGGTTGGCCACCTCCTCGGCCGAACACACCAGGCCATCGATGCCGGTGTCGCGCGCTTGCGCCGCGCGCGCCGCAGCAAGCTCGGGAACGCTCATGTCGTAACCGGCGGCGGCGAGATCGGCGTCGTCATAGGAGGTGAGCACGGTCACCGCGAGAATGCGCAGCGTCGAACCCGCTTTGCCTTCGATCGCCGCCTTCATGGTCTGCGGATAGGCGTGCACGGTGAGGAAGGTGGCGCCGAGCTGCGCCACGCTCTCGACGCCCTTGGCGACCGTGTTGCCGATGTCGTGCAGCTTGAGATCGAGGAACACCTGCTTGTCGGCGGCAATCAAGCCAGCCGCGAACGGCAGTCCGCCGGCGAAGGCGAGCTGATAGCCGATCTTGTAGAAGCACACCGCCTCGCCAAGCCCCGTCACCATGGCCTCGGCAGCCTGCACCGACGGCAAATCGAGAGCGACGATCAGGCGTTCGCGGGCATCTAGCGTCAAGATATTCTCCTTCACCGCAAACCGTTCACATCATCAGCCGCGCCATGTCCACCAGCCGCGCGAGCTGCCCCCGCAACAGATCTATGGTGGCGGCGTCGGCGATACTGTCCATGTCGTCGAAGGCCTCGTCGGCTTGCGCGACCGCCACCTGCTCGGGGATGACCAGCGCACCACAGCCGAGTTCGAGAATCTGCCGCAGCGCCATCAGCGAGCGCAAGCCGCCGGAGCGGCCAGGAGACGCCGACGCGATCGCGAAGGCGCGGCGCTTGAACGCGGCATAAGCCGGCTCGCCGCGCTCGCGCACGCGCGAAACCCAGTCGATGGCGTTCTTGAGCATCGGCGTCACCGACGCGCTGTATTCCGGACTGGTGATGAACACGCCGTGGTGCGCCGTGATCATCTGCTTGAGTTTGATGGCATTGACGGGCGGCCTGCTGTCGTCTTCGAGATCGCCGTCAAACAGCGGCAGCGGATAATCCTCAAGCGAGATGCGCGTGACGTCGATATCGATCATGGCCAGCTCTTTCGCCGCCAGCGCCGCCAGTTTGACGTTGTGCGAGCCGGCGCGCATCGAGCCGGGCAGGATGAGGATTTTCGGCGTGGCCATCGGCGGCTCCAATCGCGTCCGCCGTTTATAACACGCGAGCGCCGCGCTTCAGCGCCCGCGATAAACCCACACGCGCGCCGGCGGCAGGTTCAGCCAGATCAACTCGGAGGGCTCGGCCTTGATGCCGGACAGCGCCTTCGGGATCGGCGGCACCATGGCATAGGTGAATTGGATAAACGGCGCGCCGGTCGCCAGCAGGCTCATGGCGTCCGAGATCAGGCGCAGCTTCGTGCGCAGCGGCCTGGTGACCAGCGGCAGGCCGGATACGACTGCGGCGGCCGGCTCGCGCACGAAGGTTTCGAGCAAGCGGCGCAACCGATAGGCGTCGCCCTGCACAACCGTCGCCGCCGGATAGCGCGTGCGCAGCAGCCGGCAGAAGTCCGGATTGAATTCGACCAGGATCAACCGTGCCGGATCGACGCCACGCTGTACCAGCGCTTCGGTCACCGGGCCGGTGCCGGGCCCGAGCTCGATCACCGGGCCGGCCGAGTTCGGATCAACGTAGCGCGCCATCGTGCGCGCCAGCGCCTTGCTCGACGGCATCACCGCGCCGGTGGAAATGGGCTTCTCGATCCAGGACCGAATGAATTGCATCTCGTCATCGAGACGCAGGGTCTTCTTGGCGACGCGGACGACTGAATGTGAAGGCATTGGTACCGGTCACGCGTGCGGGGGACGGACTTTAGTCTAAGGAACTCAGGGGTATAGGTCCCCGGGCGGGGGGTCAAGATGGCTAGTCCGTATGGCTGCCCCGATTTCCGAGACCATCGAGAAAATCCTTGACCCGGCTGAAGAAACCGGACGATTCCGGCTGGGTGGCCTCAGATGACAGCTTTTCAAACTCCGCCAGCAGTTCGCGCTGGCGTTTAGTGAGATTTTGCGGCGTTTCCACCGATACCTGAACGTACATGTCGCCGGTTTGTTTCGAGCGCAGCACCGGCATACCCTTGCCGGACAAGCGGAAACGCCGGCCGGCCTGGGTGCCGCCCGGGACCTTGACCCGCGCCTGGCTGCCGTCGATGGCCGGCACCTCGAATTCGCCGCCGATCGCTGCGGTCACCATGGAGATCGGCACCCGACAGTGCAGGTCCGCGCCGTCGCGCTGGAAGAACTCGTGCGGGGTGATCGAGAGAAAAATATAGAGATCACCGGCAGGTCCCCCGCGCAGGCCGGCCTCGCCTTCGCCGGCCAGACGTATCCGGGTGCCGTCTTCGACGCCGGACGGGATATTCACCGATAAATTGCGTTCGCGCGTGACGCGGCCGGCACCGGCACAAGAGGGACACGGATTCTCGATGACCTGCCCGCGACCGCCGCAGGCCGGGCAGGTGCGCTCGAGCGTGAAGAAGCCCTGCGCGTGCCTGATCTTGCCGGCGCCGCCGCAGGTCGCGCACGGCTTCGGCTTGCTGCCGGCCTTGGCACCGGTGCCCGAGCAGGCTTCGCAGATTACCGAGGTCGGGATGCGGATCTGCGCGGTCTTGCCGCTGAAGGCCTCTTCCAGGCCAATTTCCATATTGTAGCGCAGGTCCGAGCCGCGCTCGCGGCCCTGGCTGCGGCCACCGCGCCGACCGCCGCCCATGCCGAACAGATCTTCGAAGATGTCGGAGAAGGTGGTGGCGAAATCGGCGCCGAAGCCGTGCGCACCGCCGCCCATGCCGCCTTGTTCGAAGGCGGCGTGGCCGAAGCGGTCATAGGCAGCGCGCTTGTCGCCGTCCTTGAGGACGTCATAAGCCTCGTTGAGCTCTTTGAATTTGTGCTCGCAGTCGGTGTCGCCCGGATTGCGATCCGGATGATGCTGCATGGCGAGCTTGCGGAATGCAGCCTTGAGCTCGACCTCGGTGCAGGTGCGCGAGACACCTAGGACTTCGTAATAGTCGCGCTTGGACATGCCGGTTCCGCCGTTAGACCAGAACGCCGTAGCCGTACTTGATTCGGCCGTCGGCCACGCTCTGGAAAACGATACCCCGGGGATGACGCCCCGGGGTTACACATTTCGCGCTTGCTGATGACCGCACGGTCGGCGCCTTCAGCTCAGGCGGATTTCTTGTCGTTCTTGTCGTCGACTTCGGTGAACTCCGCATCGACCACATCTTCCTTTTTCTCCGCGGCGGCGCCGTCGCCGCCGGGGGCCGTACCGGGCGCTTCCTGCTGCGCCTTGTACATGGCTTCGCCGAGCTTCATGGACGCTTGCGCCAGCACATTGGTCTTTTGCTGGATCGCGTCGGCGTCGTCGCCCTTGAGCGCTTCCTTCAGGTCCGCCATGGCGTTCTCGATCGCGGTGCGCTCGCTTTCGCCGACCTTGGAACCGTGCTCGGCGAGCGCCTTCTCGGTGGAATGCACCAGCGCCTCGGCATGGTTCTTGGCTTCGACCGCCGCCTTGCGCTTCTTGTCCTCTTCGGCGTGTGCTTCCGCGTCCTTGACCATCTTCTCGATGTCGCCTTCGGACAAGCCGCCCGAGGCCTGGATGCGGATCTGCTGCTCTTTGCTCGTCGCCTTGTCCTTGGCGGACACGTTGACGATGCCGTTGGCGTCGATGTCGAAGGTGACCTCGACCTGCGGCACGCCGCGCGGCGCCGGCGGAATGCCGACCAAATCGAACTGGCCGAGCATCTTGTTGTCGGCCGCCATCTCGCGCTCGCCCTGGAACACGCGGATGGTCACCGCGTTCTGATTGTCCTCGGCGGTGGAGAACACCTGGCTCTTCTTGGTCGGGATGGTGGTGTTGCGGTCGATGATGCGGGTGAACACGCCACCCAGCGTCTCGATGCCGAGCGAGAGCGGGGTCACGTCGAGCAGCAGCACGTCCTTGACGTCGCCCTGCAGCACGCCGGCCTGAATGGCGGCGCCGATGGCGACGACTTCATCCGGGTTGACGCCCTTGTGCGGCTCCTTGCCGAAGAACTGCTTCACGACTTCCTGCACCTTCGGCATGCGCGTCATGCCGCCGACCAGGACGACTTCATTGATCTCGGCCGCCGAAATGCCGGCGTCCTTGATTGCCTTGCGGCACGGCTCGACCGTCTTCTGAATGAGATCGTCGACCAGCGCCTCGAACTTGGCGCGGGTGAGCTTCATGGTGAGATGCTTCGGACCGGAGGCGTCCGCCGTGATGAACGGCAGATTGATCTCGGTCTGCGTCGTGGAGGACAGCTCGATCTTGGCCTTCTCGGCGGATTCCTTGAGCCGCTGCAACGCGAGCTTGTCGCGGCGCAGGTCGATGCCCTGCTCCTTCTGGAATTCGTCGGCGAGATAATTGACCAGGCGCATGTCGAAGTCTTCGCCGCCCAGGAACGTATCGCCGTTCGTGGACTTCACCTCGAACACACCGTCGCCGATTTCCAGGATCGAAATATCGAAGGTGCCGCCGCCGAGGTCGTAGACCGCGATGGTGCCGGTCTTCTCCTTGTCGAGCCCGTAGGCGAGCGCGCCCGCGGTCGGCTCGTTGATGATGCGCAGCACTTCAAGGCCGGCGATCTTGCCGGCGTCCTTGGTGGCCTGACGCTGGGCGTCGTTGAAATAAGCGGGAACGGTGATGACGGCCTGATCGACCTTCTGCCCGAGATAGGCCTCCGCGGTTTCCTTCATCTTCTGCAGGATGAAGCCGGAGATCTGCGAAGGCGAATAGCTCTTGCCGTCGATCTCGACCCAGGCGTCGCCGTTGCCTGCCTTGGCGATCTTGTAGGGGACGAGTTTCTTGTCCTTCTCCACCATCGGGTCGTCGTAGCGCCGTCCGATCAGGCGCTTGACCGCGAAGATGGTCTTTTCCGGATTGGTGACCGCCTGGCGTTTGGCCGGCTGGCCGACGAGACGCTCGCCGTCGTCGGTGAAGGCGACGATCGAAGGCGTGGTGCGCATGCCCTCGGCGTTCTCGATGACTTTCGGAGTCTTGCCTTCCATGACGGCGACACACGAATTGGTGGTGCCGAGGTCGATGCCGATGACCTTGCCCATGGTTCTTCCTCTCAAAATTGCGGCAGGCCGGCCGGGCCGCTTAGCGCCCGAACGGGGTTCCGCGGCTCATCCGCAGACCCCCTTATCCAGCCCCCTGGATACGCTTTTTGCCGCAATTCTGCGGCTTCACGGCTCATATAGGAGGGCCCCCCCGCACCCTGCAAGGCGCTAACCGCCATGGGCGGACGATTCTGGAGGTGGCCCACCCTGCCACGACGGCAAGGGTGGCATACGGGCGCGACGGCCAGCGCGGACTGGGCGGGCACGGCATTCGGCTATACTACCGGCCCTGCCGGCAGCCCGGGAAATTCGCGGAGACCGTCGTTGGTTGAATGGGAACGGCGGAAATTTACCTTAACTCTAGCCAGCCTGACGCTGGCAGCGTTCAATCATTGGCCGAGGCAGGACCGCCATGGCAGCCGACGAGATCAAGCCCGACGGATCGAGCGCCCTCATCGTGGTCGACGTGCAGAACTGTTTCCTGCCGGGCGGCAGCCTGGCGGTGAAGGACGGCGATCAGGTCACCCCGGTGATCAACCGGATCGCCAAAGGCTTCAGCAATGTGGTGATGACGCAGGATTGGCACACGCCGCACTATGTCTCGTTCGCGTCCAGCCATCCCGGCAAGAAACCGTTCGACGTCATCAAGCTCGCCTATGGCGATCAGGTGCTGTGCCCGGATCATTGCGTGCAGGGTACCGACGGGGCAAAGCTGTCCAAGGACCTCAGCGTCCCCAATGCCGAACTGATCATCCGCAAGGGCTTCCATAACGACGTGGACAGCTATTCGGCTTTTCTCCAAGCCGACAAGAAAACCCATACTGGGCTCGCTAGCTACTTCAAGGAACGCGGGATCAAGACGGTCTTCGTCACCGGGCTGGCCACCGATTTTTGTGTGGCCTGGACCGCGATCGATGCGCGGCATGCCGGACTTAACGCCTATGTGGTAGAGGACGCCTGCCGCGGTATCGACGCCGGCGGCTCGTTGGCCAAGGCCTGGAGCGACATGGCCAAGGCCGGCGTGAAGAAAATCCAATCGAGCGATCTGGCGGTGTGACGATCTGCGTCTCACCGGCCGGCGCCCAGAAAGCAGCGTGTGCCATGTTGCGCCGACTGATCATCGTCCTGCTGGCGGTCGGCGCGGCCACCGCAGCGCTGCCGGTGGCCGCCGAGACGGTGTTTCCGCCAGGCCTCCGCATCGGGCTCGAACCGCCGGGCGATCTGCGGCCGAGCACGCAATTTTCGGGCTTCGAAGACTCCGACCGCAAGGTGGCTATTTCCATCCTCGACCTGCCGGCAGGCGCCTTTGCCGAACTCGAGCGCACTGCGAATGCCAAAGATTTCTCACGGCCTCGCCGGGACAAAGCGGGAGAATTTTTCGTTCCGAGGCGGCACCGGGCTGCTGCTTACCGGCCTCGTCAAGGGCAAAGACGTCACGCTGCACAAATGGATTCTGCTTGCAGTGGCGCCCGCCAACGAAGATTTGACGGCGCTCATCAATGTGGAAGTGCCGGAGGCCGCGCTCGCTATCTATTCCGACGCGGTCATCCGCAAGGCGCTGGCCAGCGTCACGTTCCGGCCGGCGCCGATCCAAGAGCAGCTAGGCCTGCTGCCGTTCAAGGTCGCGCAACCCGCGGGCTTCCGGGTGATAAAGGTGTTCCCGCCCAGCGGCCTGATCCTGACCGACGGCCCGACCGACGACCTGGGTAAGCAAGCTTACGCCATCGTCACGATCGGCCGCGGTTCGCCGGAGCAGCCCGACGATCGCGCCCGGTTTGCGCGCGACTTGCTGGAGCAGACGCCGTTGCGCGACATCAGGATGCAGTCGACTGAGGCCATGCGGATCGGCGGCAATCCCGGCTTTGAGATCAGGGCGCAGGCGGAAGGGCTGAAGGGCGAGCCGGTCATGGTGACGCAATGGTTACGCTTCAGCGGCGGCAGCTATCTGCGCGTCGTCGGCATCGGCGGCAAGGACGGTTGGGACGCGCTGTTCACCCGCTTCCGCGCGTTACGCGACGGGATCGAATTACGCTAAGCTGGCAACGTCTCAGAACTTGATCGTGCTGCGCACGCCGGCGACCAAGGCGTTGCACACGGTCATATTGGGATTGTTCGGATCGGGCACGTTGCCGCCTGGGTGCACGATGTATTGCAGGTCCGGCTGCACGATCCACCACGGCGCAAGCTGCACCTGATAAGTCAATTCGACCACCACCTCTTCATCGCGGATCGGATAAGGCGGCCCGTTGAGCGCGAGCGTGTCCTGATCGAGCGCCGAAGCGTCCTTGCTGATTTTGGCGTAGGAAACGCCGAAGGTGAGCACGTCGTCGGCGCGGCCGGCGAGCGGGCCTTTGATACCGAAGCCGCCGTCGGCATAAAACGAAATCAGGTTGCGGTCGGATGGCACAAAGCCGCCACGCAGGAACAGGTTCAGGCTGGCCTTGTCCGCGCGCCAGACCATCTGATCGGCTATGGCGTAAATGCCCCAGTCGCCGCGATGAAACAGCGGCCCGGCGACCGTCGGGTCGGCCAACGACACTACCACGCCAGCGCCGTCGAGGCCGGAACGCTGATCGGCGAAGTCGGCCGTCGCGTACCAGCCGCCGAGCTTGTAGACGCCCGGCAGGCCTTTGGCGTTCTTGTCCTGATTGACCGCGTACTGCAGCTCGCTCATCCACAGCGCGCCGCCCGAAAAGCTGAACGTCGTGCCGTATCGGTTGCAGGCTTGTGGAACATCGTTGCAGTTGGCGCCGGCCGGGTTACCGGAGAACACCGCGGTCTGCCAAGTGATCTGGTCGGTCGGCTTGGCGGCGACGCGCACGCCGGGCGTCGCCAACGGAAAGGCCGGTCCGCCGTTGAACATGTTGGCGGCCGCAAGGCTCGCCCAGCCGAAGGTGCCGTTGAGCAGGAGCGGCCGATGTCGGGCTATTGAGGAATTCGTCGTCGGCCGCGATCTGGCCGACGCGGAGGGACACCTTGTCGTCGAACAGATTCTGCTGGAACCAGGCGGTGAACAGCCGCGTGGTGGCCAGCGCGTCGATGTTGCTGACGTCGCCGATGCTGCCGACATTGTCGGCGGCGACATGGCCGGCATTGTGCAACTGATAAATCGTGAAATGCGTCGTGGCGCCGTTCCAGCCGACCAGTTTCTGCAGATCGGCGTCGACGGAGAATTCGATTCGCCCTTCGTAGCTTGCCTGACGATACAGGCCGCCAGACAACACCCCCATGATCTCGTTGATCGAGATCAGTGTAATGTCGATGCCCTTGTCCTTGAGCGCGGTACGCGCGCCGTTCCAATCGCCGGTCAGCGTCTCCTGCTCCCAGATCGAGGCCGGCGGCTTCGCCTTCTCTTCCGAGCGCGCGCCAGGCATCGCGAAAGCCAGCGCCGCGGCTCCCGCCAGAAGTTTGCGTACTATGGTAGTGCCGCTGGCCAGCATGATTCTCTATCGCTTGTATATTGAACCCTGATTCGTTGCGACGACGCCGCTATTTCGCCAGTTCGGCGAGTTTCCGCATCGCGTTGAAATGTGCGACGCCGATGGTGTGCGCGGAAGCGCCGACAGAGCCCGCTGCCGGCTTCGAATTAATTCAAAGAAAAAGTTAGGCTCAAGCCACTGGGCGCGTTCGCGAACGCGCGGCGCCGCACGCGCGCGAAAAATTCAATGTCTCGGCGACGGCGGTTACTTCGCACCGGGCTGTGGATTGTCGTTGGCGGAGGCCGGCGCAGCCTTCGACGCGGCCTTCACCACCGCCACCATCGCCGGGCGCAGCACGCGATCGCCGAGCATGTAGCCGGCCTGGATCACTTGCGCGACGTAGCCCGCAGGCAGTTCGGACGTCGGCACTTCGTACATCGCCTGATGGAAGTTCGGATCAAACTTCTCGCCTTCCGGCGAGAATTTCTTCACGCCGTGCTTCTCTAAAACTTTGAGCAATTCGCGTTCGGTAAGTTCGACGCCCTCGACCAGTGCCTTCACCTTCGCATCGCCCTGCGCGCGCAACTCGGGGCCCACGGATTCAAAGGCGCGCTCCATATTGTCGGCCACCGCCAGCACGTCGCGGGCGAAACTGGCATTGCCGTAGAGCCGCGCTTCGGCGACCTCGCGCTCGGTGCGTTTGCGCAGGTTCTCCATCTCGGCCAGCGTGCGCAGCAGCTTGTCCTTGAATTCGGCGGCGGCTTCCAACGCGGCGGTGACCTGCTCGGCCGGCACCAGCTCCGGCGCCCCGGCAGTAGCCGGGCCGGCTTCGGGCTGGGCAGCCATATCGTCAGCGGCGGGCCTGTCCGTCATGGTGGGTCGGTCCTCAGAATTGTTCGGATGCCCGGGATATCAGGCTTCGAGAGCCAAAAATCAAGCTCATAGCGCATGATCCCGAAAAGTGGACGCCGGTCTTCGGATAGGATTATGCGCGAACACTAGGATGAAAGTAACTGGCTGACGATCCGTGCGGTATAATCAACCATCGGGATGACGCGGGCATAATTGAGCCGGGTCGGCCCGATCACCCCGATCACGCCCACGATGCTGCCTTTGCTGTCGTGATAGGGCGCCACGATGGTCGAGGAACCGGACAGCGAGAACAGCTTGTTCTCCGAACCGATGAAAATGCGCACACCGTCGCCGCGCTCGGCGCGGCCGAGCAGGTCGATCACCCCACGCTTGGTCTCCAGCGCGTCGAACAACGAGCGCACCCGCTCGAGATCGTCGAGCGCATGCAGGTCCTCGAGCAGGTTGGCATGGCCGCGCACGATCAGCTTGCGCTCATCGCTTTCGCCGCCCGACCAGCTCGCAAGACCGGCCGAGACGATCTTCTGGGTGAGCTGATCGAGCTCGGCCCGCCCTGCCTCCAGCGCTGTTTCGATCTCGACGCGCAATTCGGCCAGCGTTTTGCCGCGGATGCGGGCGTTGAGGAAATTGCCGGCTTCGACCAAAGCCGAGGTCGGCACGCCGGCCGGCACGTTGAGCACGCGATTTTCCACCTGGCCGTCTTCCGCCACCAGCACGGCGAGCGCGCGTTCCGGCTCCAGCCGCACGAATTCGATGTGCTTGAGCCGCACATTGGCTTGCGCGGTGAGCACCACACCAGCGGACCGGGTCAAGCCGGACAAAGTCTGCGAGGCCTCGCCGAGCACCGTCTCCAGCGACTTGCCGCTGCCGGTGCCCGCCACCTGCGCCTCGATCGAGCGGCGGTCGCTCTCGGTGAGGTCGCCGATCTGCATCAGCGCGTCGACGAAAAAGCGCAGGCCGAGTTCCGTCGGCAGCCGGCCGGCCGAGGTATGCGGCGCGAAGATCAGGCCGAGCTGCTCCAAGTCCGACATCACGTTGCGCACCGAGGCTGGCGACAGCGCGATCGGCAGCAGCCGCGCCAGATTGCGCGAGCCGACCGGCTCGCCGGTCGCCAGATAGCTTTCGACGATGTTGCGGAATATCTCGCGCGAGCGCTCGTTGAGCGCCGCCAGACTCACTTGGTTCGCACCGATCGGGACGTCGTGGGAAGCCACGGCTACTCCTTACACCGTCCAACAATGGCCATTGCGCCGGACTTGTTCAAGTCATGCATATGGTTATGGTGTCCGGCCAAACGAAAAGGAGCAAGCCCGATGCGGCCGAGCCGCCGACAAGTCGATGAATTGCGCGCCGTCTCGCTCGAACGCAGCGTGGTTAAGTATGCCGAAGGTTCCTGTTTCGTGAAATTCGGCGATACCCACGTGCTGGTGACCGCCAGCCTCGAGGAGCGGCTGCCGCCCTGGCTCAAGGGCCAGGGGCGCGGCTGGGTCACCGCCGAATACGGCATGCTGCCGCGTGCGACCTCAGAGCGCACCCGCCGCGAGGCCTCGGCCGGCAAGCAGGGCGGCCGCACGGTTGAAATCCAGCGCCTGATCGGCCGCTCGCTGCGCTCCGTCGTCGACCTACAGGCGCTGGGCGAACGGCAGATCACCATCGACTGCGATGTGATCCAGGCTGACGGCGGCACCCGCACCGCCTCGATCACCGGCGCCTGGGTGGCGCTGTCGGATTGCCTCACATGGATGAAGGCGCGCGAGATGCTGCGCGCCGACGTGCTGCGCGATCACATCGCCGCGGTCTCCTGTGGTGTCTGCAAGGGCACCGCGGTGCTCGATCTCGATTACGCCGAAGATTCGGAAGCCGACACCGACGCCAATTTCGTCATGACCGGCTCCGGCAACATCGTCGAAATTCAGGCCACCGCGGAAAAGATCCCGTTCAGCGAGGATCAGTTCCAGGCGCTCTTGGCGCTGGCGCGCAAGGGCATCGAGAAACTGGTCGGCTTGCAAAAGCTGGCGGTGGCCTAACTTTTTCATCCCTCCCCTGAAAGGGGGGATAAGAGAATATCAAATGCCTCGCCACCTCATCTCCCCCGTCGTCATCGCCACCCATAATCCCGGCAAGCTGGCCGAGATGCGCGAGCTGCTGGCGCCGTTCGGGATCGCCGCACAATCCGCCGGCGAGCTTGCGCTGAGCGAGCCTGAGGAAACCGGCAAGACGTTCGCCGCTAACGCGCGCATCAAGGCGATGGCGGCTGCAAAAGCGGCCGGCAAGGCGGCGTTCGCCGACAACTCGGGTCTAGTGGTCGATGCGCTCGGCGGCGAGCCCGGCATTCATTCCGCGCGCTGGGCCGGGCCCGACAAGGACTTCCGTTTCGCCATGAACAAGATCCAGACGCTCTTGATCGAACGCGGCGCGCGCGCACCCGAGCAACGGCGCGCGCATTTCGTCGCCGCACTGTGTCTCGCCTGGCCCGACGGCCATGTGGAGGAATTCGAAGGCCGCGTCGACGGCGTCGCGGTGTGGCCACCGCGCGGCGATCAGGGCTTCGGCTACGATCCGCTGTTCAAGCCCGACGGCTTCGATCGCACCTTCGGGCAGATGAACGCGGAGGAAAAACATGGGCTGCCGCCGAAAGGCCGAGGCCTGTCGCATCGCGCACGCGCCTTCGTGAAGCTCGCGGACGTCTGCCTGCGTGGCGCTTGAACGGTTCCCGATCGTTACAATTTTAATCAACTGTCCTCGGCACGCGTGCATTCGCGCTAGCTGCGATGCGGGTCGCGGCCTATGATGCTTAACATGATGTTAACAACGCCCTTCGCCGTCTATGTGCACTGGCCGTTCTGCCTGTCGAAGTGCCCCTATTGCGACTTCAACAGCCATGTGCGCCACGGCGGCGTCGACGAGGCGCGCTTTGTACGCGCGTTCGAGGCCGAGATCGCCGCCACCGCCGCGCGCGTTCCTGGCCGCACGGTGTCGACTATCTTCTTCGGCGGCGGCACGCCGTCGCTGATGCAGCCCTCGTCGGTGCAGGCAATCCTCGACGCTATCGCCAGGCGCTGGAGTATCGCGCCCGACGTCGAGGTGACGCTTGAGGCGAACCCGACCAGTGTTGAGGCGACCCGTTTTCGCGGCTATCGCGCGGCCGGCGTCAACCGCGTGTCGCTCGGCGTGCAGGCGCTCGACGACGGTGCGCTGAAAGAACTTGGCCGACTGCACACCGCGCAGGAAGCGCTCGATGCGGTCGCGGTGGCGCGCTCGAATTTCGAGCGCTACTCGTTCGATCTCATCTACGCGCGCCCGCGCCAGACGCCCGCCGCCTGGGCCGCCGAACTCAAGCGCGCCATCGCCGAAGCGGCCGAGCATCTGTCGCTCTATCAACTCACCATCGAACAAGGCACGCCGTTCTTCGGTCTGCAAAAAGCCGGCAAGCTTGTCATTCCAGACGACGACATGGCGCGCGACCTCTATGATCTCACGCAAGCGACCTGCGCCGAGGCCGGCTTGCCGGCTTACGAGGTTTCCAACCACGCGCGGCCGAGCGCCGAGTGCCGGCACAATCTAGTCTATTGGCGCGGCCACGAATATGCCGGCGTAGGTCCGGGCGCACACGGCCGGCTCAATATCGGCGGACGCCGCTATGCGACCGAAACCGACAAGCGGCCGGAACACTGGCTGACGCAGGTCGAGACAACCGGCGCTGGCCTGATCATCGACGAGAAGCTTACCGCGGGCGAAGCCGCCGACGAATTCCTGCTGATGGGCCTGCGGCTCGCGGAAGGTGTCGATCCCGTGCGCTTTACGGCGCTCTCCGGCCGTGCGCTCGACCCCAAGCGCATTTCCATTCTGCGCGAGGAAGGCGCGGTGGAAACCACCGCCGACGGCCGCCTGCGCGTGACGCAGAGCGGTTTCCCGGTGCTCGACGCGGTAGTCGCGGATTTGGCGGCTTAGCTTAAATCGTCATTCCGGACGCGCGCATCGGCGCGCGATCCGGAATCCAGATGCAAAGCCTGAATCTATTTCTGGATTCCAGGGTCGCTCGCTTCGCGAGCGCCCCGGAATGACATTTTGGAAAGTTCAAGTCCCCGGCGCAAACGACTTCGGCGCCGGGCTGACCACTTGCCCGCCGCCGGGCGTGACGCGCAGCACGGCAAGGCCGCGCTCATTGGTGCCGTCGGCGCGGAAGCGGAACACGCCGTCGATGCCGGCGAAGCCCGAAGAATTGGTCAGCACCTGTTCGCTGAAGCGCTGCGCACCTTGCGTCTTCACCAGCGCGGCGACCAGCGCCACCGCGTCATACGCAAGCGTTGCCGTGCGCACCGGATCCTGCCCGTAACGGGCGCGGTAGCGGCCCGAGAAATTGCGGAAGCCCGCCAACTCCGGCGCCGCGTACCAGCCGCCGTCGAGCGATTTGTCGGCGAAGGTGCGCGGGTCGTCCCACAGACCGGTGCCGAGCAGCTGCACGCGCTTCAAGTTGACGCCGGCGCCGGTGAGCGCCTGCACCACTTGCGGCACCGCGTCGGCGCCATCCGGGATGAAAATCGAATCGACGTGGGGCGCCGCCTGCGCTACGCGCTGCGCCGGCTCGGCCATCCTGTTCGGATCGAGTGGGTATTTTTCCAAAGCGAGGATACGGCCGCCGCGCCGCGCCACCTCCTGCTGGAACGCGGCTTCCACCACCGCGCCATAGGCGCTGTCGGGCAGCAACGCGGCGAACGAACGCTTGCCCCGGGAGACGGCGAATTCGACGATGCGCTTGACGTCGGTCTCCGGCAGGAAGCTCAGCAGATAGACGCCGCGCGTGGCGACGCTGACGTCGGTCGAAAACGCGATCACCGGAATGTTGCGCGCGCGCGCGACCGCACCGACCACCTTCACCGCTTCCGCGAACAGCGGGCCGATGATGATTTCGGCGCCTTCGTTGATCGCCTGCTGCGCGCCGGCTTGCGCGCCCTGCGGCGTGCCGCCGTCGTCCTTCACCAGCAGCTGGATGTTTGGATTCTTGAATTCGGCGAGCGCCAGATCGGCGGCATTTTTCATCGATTGCGCGGCAACGCCGGCATTGCCCTGCGCCGACAGCGGCAGGATCAGGCCGACGCGGACCTGGCCGGCGCCGAGCGTGGAGCCGGGCACCTGCGCGCCCGATTGCGGCGGCGGCGTGTTGCTGAAGAATTCCGAATTATTGCCGGCACAGGCGGTCAGCACGGCGGCCGCGGCAGCAACGCCCAGCGCGGCGCATAGCCGGCGACGCCCGCGCGACAGCGGTCCCTCCACAACCCGCCACTTCCCCAACATGGTGGCTCCTCACGCAACAATTCTGTGTCAGTCCTACCGATTATCGGCGATTTTGTCCTGCAAAAGTTAAGACCGTGAAAAAGAAAGGGAATTTGCCACGATGACGCGCCAAGGCCCGCCGTCTAAAGTAGCCGGCATGGCCAAAGACAGAAAAACCGCGGGTGCCGGTAGACCGCGCCGCTACGCGCTGGCCGGCGCAGACATAAGCGCCCCGCCGCTGGCGGCCGGGCTTTATCTCGTCGCGACGCCGATCGGGAACCTGCGCGACATCAGCCTGCGCGCGCTCGAGACGCTTGCCGCCGCCGACGTGATCGCCTGCGAGGACGGCCGCGTTACCCGCAAGCTCACGGAACACTATGGAATTGCCACCCCGCTCACCCTCTATCACGAGCACAACGCGACCGAGGCGCGGCCGAAGCTGCTCGGCCGCCTGACCGGCGGGCAAACGGTGGCGCTGGTCTCCGATGCGGGCACGCCGCTGGTTTCCGACCCCGGCTACAAGCTGGTGCGCGCGGCGAGCGAGGCGGGCCACGCGGTCATCGCGGTGCCAGGCGCGTCCGCGGTGTTGACCGCACTCGGCGTTGCCGGTTTGCCGACCGACCGTTTCTTCTTCGAGGGCTTCCTTCCACCCAAACAGGCGGCGCGGCAAAAACGCATCGCGGCGCTCGCCGCCATTCCCGCCACCTTGGTGCTGTTCGAAAGCGGCCCGCGTTTGCCCGCAGCGCTCGCCGACCTCGCCGCGGGCTTAGGTCCGCGCGCCGCCGCGATCTGCCGCGAGTTGACCAAGCTGCACGAGGAAATCCGCCGCGGCGACCTTGCCCAGCTCGCTAGCCACTACGAAAGCGGCGGCGAGACGCGCGGCGAGATCGTCATCGTGGTGGCGCCGCCGACAGACAATGCCGAGACCGCCGATGACGTCGACGACCTGTTGCGCCAGGCGCTGATCCGCGTCTCGGTCAAGGACGCCGTCGGCGAAGTGGCGCTCGCTACCGGCCGGCCGCGCCGCGAGGTCTATCAACGCGCGCTGGCGCTTGCGAAGGGTAACGGCAATGGCGCGGCGTAGCGGCACGCCGCGCCCGTTGCGGCAATAGCGCGAAGCGCGTTCTGAAAAAATTGCCGCCTTCGGCCTCGGCATATCCGCCGAGAGCCGCGCCGCCGCATGGCTCATCGCGCACGGCTACCGCATTTTCGCGCGGCGCTGGAAAAGCCCACTCGGCGAAATCGACATCATCGCGGCGCGCCGCCACACGCTGATCTTTGTTGAAGTGAAGGCGCGCGCGACGCTCGATGCCGCGGCGGAATCGGTGACCGAGCGGCAGAAGCAGCGCATCGCCGCGGCGGCGGAAATTTGGCTCGCCGCCAACCCCCTGCCGGCGATCCGCGACATCCGCTTCGACGCGATCCTGGTCGCGCCCGGCAAGTTGCCTAGGCATATCCAATCGGCGTTTGAGACGAACTGACTACGCGCTCAGCCTTTGGAAGAACGCGTCGACCTGGCCGCGGATGCGGCCGGCGACGCTGCCGAGATCGTCGGCCACCGTCTTCACAGCGCCGGCGCTGGAGCGCGTGTCTTCAGTGGCGGTGCCGACCAGACCGACCTCGTCGGCGGTCTCGACCGTGCGCTTGGCGGCGATCTCGACGCTGCGCGCGATTTCCGCCGTGGCGGCGCCCTGCTCGGTGACCGCGGCCGCGATGGCGCCGCTGATGTCGCCGATTTCCCGGATGATGTGCTCGATCGCGGTGATGGCTTCGATCGAGCGCACGGTGGCGCGCTGCATGCCGGCGATTTGCGCGGTGATCTCCTCGGTGGCGCGGCTGGTCTGCCCGGCCAGCGCCTTGACCTCGCCGGCGACCACGGCGAAGCCGCGCCCGGCCTCGCCCGCGCGCGCCGCTTCGATGGTCGCATTGAGCGCCAGCAGATTGGTCTGCTCGGCGATGTCCGTGATCAGTTTGACGACGTCGCCGATGCGCGCTGCCGCTTCGTCCAGTTCCTTGACCGCGATATTGGTGCGTCCGGCCTCGTTCACCGCCTTGGTGGCGATGGCGTTGGACTGCGCCACCTGGCGGTCGATCTCATTCACGGACGCGGACAATTCGTCGGCCGCGGACGCGATGTCGCGCACGTTGGAGGAGGCCTCCGACGAGGCGGCCGAGGCGCTGGCGGTCTTGGCCGACGCTTCATCGGCCGACGCGGCGAGCTGGCTCGATGCCTCCAGCATCTGATCGGAAATGCGCCCAAGTTCGGCGAGGGTTGCTTCCACGTCGGCCGAGAAACGCGCGATCTCGCTCGACGTCTTCTCCTGGCGCTGCGTGCGGGTTTCAGCGTCGCTACGCACCGTGCGGTTGAGCTCTTCGTTATTACTCATGGCGCGCTGAAACACGGTGATCGCGCGGGCGAGCGCGCCGATTTCGTCGCTGCGCTCGTTGAACGGAATCGCAATCGAGGCGTCGCCGCCGGCGACCTGTTCAGTGGCGCGGGCGAGTTCGCCGAGCGGCGCAGCAATACGACGCACGACCAGGATGGCGCCCGTCATCGCAGCGACCAGCATGACGACGAACGCCGTGCTCAGCCAGGCCGGTGCATGCCATTCCTCGGCCGCCTCCAACGCGCCGGCGGCGATGGCCGTCAGAGCGAAGATCGCATAGAGCTTGGCGGCGATCGAAAGCTTCGGCAAAGTCAAAAACTGCCCCCGCCCTTGAAATATGAGTCTGCGAGGCGGCTATACTGGCGGCAATACGTTAACGGTCTATTTTCCTTAGGCTTCGCATCGCCAAAAGGTTGTCCATCGGTCCCCCAACAGGTCCCCATGAGCTTGAAAATCGCGGTTCAAATGGATCCGATCCAGCGGATCAATATCAAGGGCGATTCGACCTTCGCCCTGCTCTTGGAGGCGCAAAAGCGCGGCCACGCGCTCGCCTATTACACCCCCGACCGGCTGGCTCTGCTCAATGGGCGCCTGTTCGCCACGGTCGAACCTTTAAGCGTCCGCGACCAGGCCGGCGACCATTTCACCTTGGGCGAGCCCAAGCGCGTGGAGCTCGCCCAATTCGACGTGATCCTGCTGCGCCAGGACCCGCCTTTCGATCTCGCTTATGTGACCACCACGCATTTCCTCGAGCGCATCCATCCCAAGACCTTGGTGGTCAACGACCCGGCGCATGTGCGCAACGCGCCGGAGAAAATGATGGTCACCGAATTTCCCGACCTGATGCCGCCGACGCTGGTCACCCGCGACCTCGCCGAGATCAGGGCGTTCCGCGCCGAGCACGGCGACATCGTGATGAAGCCGCTGTACGGTCACGGCGGCGGCGCTGTCTTCCGTATTACGCGTGACGATCTCAATTTCGGCTCGCTCTACGACATGTTCGCGGTCACCTTCCGCGAGCAATGGGTGGTGCAGAAATTTCTGCCCGCCGTGAAACAGGGCGACAAGCGCATTTTGCTGGTGGACGGCGAGTTCGCCGGCGCGGTCAACCGTGTTCCGGCCGCCGACGATCTGCGCTCCAACATGGTGCGCGGCGGGTCGCCGAAGGCGACCGATTTGACCACGCGCGAGCAGGAAATCATCAAGCGCCTCGGCCCGGCGCTGCGCGAGCGCGGGCTCTTGTTTGCCGGCATCGACGTCATCGGCGACTGGCTGACCGAGATCAACGTCACGTCGCCCACCGGCATCCGCGCGGTGAAGAATCTGGGCGGCCCCGATGCGGCGTCCCTGATCTGGGACAAGATCGAGAAAAAGCGGCCGGTCTAATTCTCCGCGGCGCCGCGATCGACGTCGAAGCCTTCGATCGAGAACACCAGACGCTGGCGACCGAGTTGCACGTGCTGCACCTGCCAGATCAGTTCCGCGACCTCCGCGCCGGCAGCCTCGGCCTCGAGCCGGGCCAGCCGCGCCTGCTGTAGGTCGCTTTCCATTGCTTTGCGGTCGATCATAGTGGCTACCCTCCCCCGACTACCGCCATCCTAGCCGAGTCGTTTTGTTCTGCAAATGTTCTTGTACTTGTTTGGCGCTTCCGCTACTCTGGCGGGTAGTCGGGTGGTGGCATCGCAATGGTCCAGCGCATTTCAACTGTCGCTTTTGAGGGTATCGAGGCCCGTGCCGTCGATGTTCAGGTGCAGGTCGCGCCCGGCCTGCCTGCCTTCAACATCGTCGGCCTGCCCGACAAGGCGGTGTCGGAAGCCAAGGAGCGCGTGCGCGCGGCGCTGGTCGCATCCGGCCTGGCGCTGCCGGCGCGCCGCATCACCATCAATCTCGCGCCCGCCGATCTGCCCAAGGAGGGCAGCCACTACGACCTGCCGATCGCGCTCGGACTGATGGCGGCCATCGGCGCCGTTCCACAGGACGCGATTTCAGGCTTCACCGTGCTGGGCGAGCTCGGCCTCGACGGCGGCATCGCGCCAGTCGCCGGCGTGCTGCCCGCGGCGATCGGCGCCAATGCGCACGGGCAAGGCTTGATCTGCCCGGCCGCGTGCGGACCGGAAGCGGCCTGGGCCTCGCCGGAGATCGACATCGTTGCAGCGCAGTCGCTGATCCAGCTCGCCAATCATTTCAAGGGTACGCAGGTGCTCACGCGGCCACAGCCCAAGATCCGCGAACTCGACGTCGTGCCGCTCGATCTTGCGGCATTAGGTAGCAAACTCTGAGCTTGCTACCTAATGCCGGAACTGCTCGAAGTGTCGATGATCGCTTCCGTCGCCGGCGAGATCGAAGGCGGCGCGCTCACCAACCGGCGGCCGTTCCGCAGTCCACATCATTCCGCGTCGATGCCGGCGCTGGTCGGCGGCGGCTTGCGCGCGCGGCCAGGCGAGATTTCGCTCGCCCATAACGGTGTCTTGTTCCTCGACGAGATGCCGGAGTTTTCCGCGCAGGTGCTCGACTCGCTGCGCCAGCCGCTGGAAACCGGCGACGTCGCCATAGCGCGCGTCAATCACCGCATCACCTATCCGGCGCGTTTCATGCTGGTCGCGGCGATGAATCCCTGCCGCTGCGGGCGCGCCAACGATCCCGGCTTTGCCTGCAAGCGCGGGCCGAACACGCGCTGCGTCGCCGAGTACCAAAGCCGGTTGTCCGGCCCGCTGCTTGATCGCATCGACCTGCACATCGAGGTGCCCGCGGTCACCGCCGCCGACCTGATCCTGCCGCCGCCGTCGGAAGGCAGCCGCGAAATCGCCGCCCGCGTGGCGCGCGCCCGCGACATCCAACTCGAGCGTTACGCCGCACTCGGCCTGGAAAACGTGCGCAACAACGCACAGGCGCACGGTTCCGTGCTGGAACAGGTGGCGCGCGCCGACGGCAGCGGGCTGGCGCTGCTGCGCGACGCCGCCGACTCGATGCACCTGTCGGCGCGCGGTTATCACCGCGTGCTGCGCGTCGCCCGCACGCTGGCCGATCTCGACGGCGCCGAAAAAGTCGGCCGCGTGCATTTCGCCGAAGCGCTGTCCTACCGCGCGCTTGCCGACGAAGTGCGCCGGGCAGCCTGATACCACTACGATTTCGTAACCCTTAATAGACCGGTAATCGCTCGGCCCTATCCTCACGGCAGCGGAGCCGTCCGTCCGCGCCGCCCAGGAGGGCCCCATGACGCGCACGCATATCGCCGCGTTACTGGTTTTTGCCGTCGCCGTCCCCGCCGCCATCGCCGGTTCGTTCAACACGTCGAACGACGCACCATGCTTCGTCGCCGGCAACACCGGCTATCGAATGTCCGACAACGCTTCGGCCAACGTCACGGTCCGCATCGACAACGCGGCAGCCAAGCCGGATCTACGCGTGCAGTTGACCGACGATGCGGCCGCCGCCGATTTCGTGCTGCTCGACGACGGCATCGCCGCCGGCGCCTGCCCGGGCGGCACCACCGCCATCCAGAGCGTCCGCCTCGATCCTACGGCCGCCAACCCCGACCTCACGGTGGCGCTGTCGCGGGCGCCCGCCGCCTACAAGATCTACGTGCGGTCGGCCGGTTTCTCGCAACAGGACGCTGCTGCATTGTTCGCCGTGATCTGGCGGAATGCCGGCAAGACCGCCGCTTCCGGGCGCGAGTTCGCCGCGCGCAACTGATCCCGTAACTGCCGCTTAACGCTCCTTTCACCACGTCCGCGACCCGCCCGCGGCCGGGAGTAAAGTTGCAACGTTAAAGGTGCCAGATTCCCGGTCATCTACGGGGATCCAGGACGCCGGACGATGGGATCGGGGTCGCAGAACTCAATCGTGCAACAAACACGCAAACGCGCACGCAACAAAGCGGCGCTGGTGCTGTTCGGCCGCGCCACCGTTGCCACCATGGCGGTGGCCTCCGGCTGGCTCGGCTTCATCACCGGCATCCGCCTGCAGAGCTCGAACTACGACCCCTACGCTTACGGCACCGGCGTCGGCGCGCTGTTCGCCGCCGCCTGCGCGGTCATCGCCTTCATGCTGATGCGCCAGCGCAGCCATAAGGAAAAAGTGCGCGCGCTGGAAGCACGCATCGACGAATTGTCCGACGACAATTGGGAACTGCGCGAAGTCGAGGTGAGCACGCTCGAGAGAGCGCGCGACCAGGCGGAAACCGCCAACCGCGCCAAATCGCGTTTCCTCGCCACCGTCAGCCACGAAATCCGCACGCCGCTCAACGGCATTCTCGGCATGGCCGATCTCCTGCTCGACACGCCGCTCACGCCCGAGCAGCTCACTTATGCCAAGGCGGCGAAGACCTCGGGCGAAACCTTGCTGTCGCTGATCGAGGAGATTCTCGATTTCTCCAAGATCGAAGCGGGCAAGCTCGACCTGGAAGCGCGGCCGTTCGCGCTGGTGGCGCTGGTCGAGGAGACCGTCGAGCTTTTGGCGCCGCGCGCGCAGGCGAAAAATATCGAAATCGCCTCGTTCGTCGACGACCGGCTGCCCAAGCGAATTGTCGGCGATGGCGCGCGCTTGCGCCAAGTGCTGCTCAATCTCGCCGGCAATGCCATCAAGTTCACCGAAAAAGGCGGCGTCGCGATGATTGTCGAGCCGGCCGGCGACGACATTCGTTTCCTGGTGCACGACACCGGCATCGGCCTCGCGCCGGAAGACCAGGCGCGCATTTTCCGCGATTTCGAACAGGCAGACGGCTCCTCCACGCGCAAGTTCGGCGGCACCGGTCTGGGGCTGGCGATCTCCAAGCGCATCGTCGAACGCATGGACGGCGACATCGCGGTCGACAGCGAAGCAGGCGAGGGCGCCACCTTCAGCGTTACGCTGCCGTTGCTGCCGGCGGATGACGGCGCGCCGGACTTCGGCGCACCCGATCTCACCGGCAAAGCGGCGCTGATCGTGGCCGCGACCGATATCGAATCCGCGCTGCTGGCGCGCCGGCTCGGCCGCTGGGGCGCCGCAACAACCATCGCCACCGACACGCAAAGCTCCGGCGCGCTGTTGGCGAAGCCGGACTGGCACACGGTGCTAGTCGATTATCCGCTGGCGCGCGGCATAATCGCGCAAGGAGATCTCGCGCGTTCTGCCGGCACGCGCCGCATCGTGCTGATCCGGCCGACCGATCGGCATGAACTGCCTTCGCTCAAGGAGGCGGGCTTCACCGGCTATCTGATCAAGCCGGTGCGCGTGGCCTCGCTCGCCGCGCGGCTGACCGCCGAAGCCGCATTCGAAGACATGCCGGCGGAAACTGCCGGCGGCGCGGCCGCCATCCCGGCCGGCAAAGGTCTGTCGATCCTGGTCGCCGAAGATAACGAGATCAACGCGCTGCTCGCGCGCGCGCTACTCACGCGGCTTGGCCATCGCCCCACAATCGCCGGCGACGGCGAAGCGGTGGTGGCATCCTGGACCGCCGCGCGCGCGGCCGGCCAGCCTTACGATCTGGTGCTGATGGATGTGCAAATGCCGGGCATGGACGGCCTGGAAGCCGCCCGCCGCATCCGCGCCGCCGAAGCGCAAGCAGGCGACCGGCCGACGCGCATGCTGGCGCTCACCGCCAACGCCCAGGCCGAAGACCGCGCCGAGTGCCTCGCCGCCGGCATGGACGGCCTGCTGGTCAAGCCGCTCGATCGCGAGCGGTTGCGCGAGGCGTTGGAACTGGTCACGGGCCGGATTGCCGCCTGATTGTAGTATTCCCATCTTGTCATAATTCCGTGTCCCGCTCATGCTGTAGGGAAGGTGACGACACTCGGTGGCCGATTCGGTTTGCTTGAGTTTCCTGATAATTGCGCCTTTTTGCCCCGAAAAGGAGCCAAAAACCCATGGCCCGCCGCGACAGTCTCTATCAGCCCCGCACCTTGCTCGAACGATTTCGCCCTGTGCCCGCGGGCCCCGCCGTCCCCGGCCTGATTTCCGCGTTGCAGGCCTATGGCGGCTTACAGGCCTGGGCCGCGCGGGCGCATCGCCCGACCCAGAGCCTGGGCCGTCTCGGCTCGCTGGAGGTCCGGCTGGCGCAGACCGCCGCCGAAGTGCGCCAGGCGCAAAAGCTGCGCTATCGCGTTTTCTACCAAGAGGGCGCGGCCATCGCCAATCCGGGCCGGCTGTTCGCGCGACGCGACGTCGATGCCTATGACGCGATTTGCGATCACCTGCTGGTGCTCGATCACGCGGCCAGCGACGGGCAGGCCTTCAACCGGCCAGCGGTGGTCGGAACCTATCGGCTGCTGCGCCAGCCGGTGGCGGAGGACTATGGCGGCTTCTATACCGCCGGCGAATTCGACATCGGCGCCGTGATCGCGCGCCACGGCAATCTACAATTCCTCGAACTCGGCCGCTCCTGCGTGCTCGCGCCCTATCGCAACAAGCGCACGGTCGAACTGCTGTGGCACGGCATCTCGGGCTATCTGCGGCAGAACCGCACCGACGTCATGTTCGGCTGCGCCAGTCTCGACGGCACCGACCCGAGGCAACTGGCGGTGCCGCTGTCGTTCATGCACCACTACGCGCGGGCGCCGGAAGAATGGCGCACGCGGGCGCTGCCCGGACGCTATGTCGAGATGAACCGGATTTCGAGGGAAGCGATCGATCCGAAGGAAGCGCTGCGCGTGCTGCCGCCGCTGGTCAAAGGCTATCTGCGGTTAGGCGCCTATATCGGCGACGGCGCCGTGGTCGATCACGAATTCGGCACCACCGACGTGCTGATCATCCTGCCGGTGCCGGCGATCAAGCAGCGCTATATCGAGCACTTCGCCGTCGGCGAGCGGGCGGCATAGTTATTTTAGTCATTCCGGGCGCACCGAAGGTGCGAACCCGGAATCCAGAAACGTTTTTTTGTGCTGGTAGCCGGATTCCGGGCCCAGCGCTTCGCGCTGTCCCGGAATGACCGGAAATCACAGCCGCCGCAGCGACACTTCCTCGACCTGGTGGCTCGCGACCTTCTTCAGGATGAGGTCGGAGCGCTGGCGCGTCGGGATGATGTTCTCGTGCAGATTGACCAGATTGATGCGCGTCCAGATCGACGACGCGGTCTCGATCGCTTCCGCGTCGGACAGATTCGAATAGCGGTGGAAGTACGATTTCGGATCGCGGAACGCTGTGCTGCGCAAAGTCAAAAATCGGTCGACGTACCACGCCTTGAGCACGTCCTCGTCGGCGTCGAGATAGACCGAGAAATCGAAAAAATCCGACACGAACGGAATCGCCTTGCCGTCCTTCGGCAGGCGGCCGGTCTGCAGCACGTTCAAGCCCTCGACGATGAGGATGTCCGGCCGGTCCACTTCCACCCACTGGTTCGGCGTCACGTCGTAGATCAGATGCGAATAGACCGGCGCACGCGCCGGCCGGCGCCCGGCCTTCACGTCGGTGAGGAAACGTAAGAGCGCCGGCAGGTCGTAGCTTTCCGGAAAGCCCTTTTTCTCCATCAGGCCTTCGCGCTCGAGGATCGAATTCGGATAAAGAAAGCCGTCGGTGGTGATGAGATCGACCTTGGGCACGTTCGGCCAGCGCGCCAGCAAGGCCTGCAGTACGCGCGCGGTGGTGGATTTTCCAACTGCCACCGAGCCGGCGACGCCGATGATGAAGGGCATCTTTATGTCTTCGGTGCCGAGGAAGCGCTCTTGCGCGCGGAACAACCGCTGCGTCGCCGCCACATAGAGCGACAGCAGCCGCGACAGCGACAGGTAAATCTCCTCGACTTCCTTGATGTCGAGCCGGTCGTGCAGCGAGCGCAGGCGCGTGACCTCCTCCGAGGTCAGCGTCATCGGCGTATCGTCGCGCAACGCCGCCCATTCCGCGCGCGAGAACGTGCGGTAGGGCGAGAGCGTTTCTTCGGTGCGCTGTTCCATCAAGCGTTCATCCGATTAGCCGCGCGAGGCCTTCTCCTGGTGGCCGGATTGCGCGGTGCGCTTTTCGAGTTCGGCTTCGACCTCGGCAAGGCTGACGCCGCGAGCCTCCAGCACGATCATGAGATGATAGAGAAGGTCGGCGGCTTCCGCGATGACGCGGCCGCGGTCGTCCTGCACGGCAGCCATCGCGGTTTCGAAGGCCTCTTCGCCCAGTTTTTTGGCGCAGTGGGCGATACCCTTGTCGAGCAGTGCGCGGGTATAGGATTCCTTCGCGCTCGCTTGGCCGCGTTCGTGTACCCGCTTTTCCAGATCCGCCAGCGTGAACTTGCTCATACGCGGGTCCATAGCATCTCTGGATTTATGAGTCATTTAGGGGCGCGGAGTTAAGCATCGAGCCGCATCGGTAGGCCCGCTTTCGCCATGTAAAGCTTGGCTTCCCGCACGCTGCGCTCGCCGAAGTGGAAGATCGAGGCGGCCAGCACCGCGGTGGCATGGCCGTCGCGGATACCTGCCACCAGATGATCGAGCGTGCCGACCCCGCCCGAGGCGATCACCGGCACGCTGACCGCGTCCGCCACCGCGCAGGTCAGCGCGATGTCGAAGCCGCGCCGCGTGCCGTCGCGATCCATGGAGGTGAGCAGGATTTCGCCGGCGCCGAGCGAAACGACCTCCTTGGCGTATTCGACCGCGTCGATGCCGGTCGGCTTGCGGCCGCCGACGGTGAAGATTTCCCAGCGCGCTTTTTCGCCCGGGTTCGACACGATCTTGGCGTCGATGGCGACGACGATGCATTGATCGCCGAATTTTTCCGCCGCTTCCTTGACGAAGCCACGCCGCTCGACCGCCGCGGTGTTGATCGAGACCTTGTCGGCGCCGCAGGTGAGCAGCTTGCGGATGTCGTCCACCGTGCGCACGCCGCCGCCGACGGTGAGCGGCATGAAACAGGCTTCCGCCGTGCGGGTCACCACGTCGTAGATGGTGTCGCGGTTCTCGTGGCTCGCCGTGATGTCGAGGAAGCAGAGTTCGTCGGCGCCGGCCGCGTCATAGGCGATGGCCGCCTCCACCGGATCGCCGGCGTCGCGCAAATTGACGAAATTGACGCCCTTGACCACGCGGCCATCTTTCACGTCGAGGCAGGGAATGACGCGGACTTTGAACATGGCCTACGCCGCCGCCCGTGCTTCGCGGATCAGTTTAAGCGCCTCGGCCGCGTCGAGCCGCCCGTCATAGAGCGCGCGGCCGGCAATCGCCCCTTGCAGCTTGCGCGCACGCGGCTCGAGCAGCGCCTTGATGTCGTCGATGGAGGCCAAGCCGCCCGAGGCGATGACAGGGATAGAAATCGCCTCGGCCAGCGCGACGGTGGCGTCAAGGTTCAAGCCCTTCAGCATGCCATCACGCGTCACGTCGGTATAGACAATGGCGGCGACGCCGGCGTCCTCGAAGCGGCGCGCGATGTCGAGTGCCGACAGTTCCGAGGTTTCCGCCCAGCCTTGCACCGCCACCTTGCCGTCGCGGGCGTCGAGCCCGACGGCGACTTGCTTCGGGAAAGTCCGCGCGGCCTCCTTGACCAGCTTAGGGTCACGCACTGCCGCGGTGCCGATGATCACGCGGTTGATGCCTTTTTCCAGCCAGCCGGCGACCGTCGCCATGTCGCGGATGCCGCCGCCGAGCTGCACGCACAGCCCGACCGTTTCCAGAATCCGTTCGACGGCAGTGACATTCATCGGCTTGCCGGCAAACGCCCCGTCGAGGTCGACGACGTGCAGATGCTTGAACCCTTGCGACTCGAAGACCTGCGCCTGCGCCGCCGGATCGCGGTGAAAAATAGTCGCGCGCGCCATGTCGCCCTGCTGCAGCCGCACGGCGAGGCCTTCCTTCAGGTCGATGGCGGGGAAGAGTATCATGGCGTCCACTTCAGAAAATTCGCGATCAGCTTGAGGCCGAGCCGCTGGCTTTTTTCCGGATGGAACTGCGTGCCGACCATGTTGTCGCGTCCGACGATCGCCGTGAGCGGACCGCCATAGTCGGCCTGCGCCACCAGGTCACTCCGCTGCGCCGGCTTGAGCTCGAAGCTGTGCACGAAATAGGCATGCAAGCCATCGGGCCCAAGCGGAATATCCTCAAGCAGCGGGTGGGTTTTCAGCAGATTGAGCGTGTTCCAGCCCATGTGCGGAATCTTCAATGTCGCGTCGCTGGGCGCGATGCGGTCGACTTCGCCGGCGATCCAACTTAAGCCCGGCGTGACCTGATACTCGCGTCCGCGCTCGGCCATCAATTGCATGCCGACACAAATCCCGAAAAATGGCCTTCCTTGTTTGCGTACGCTCTCATTCAATGCATCGATCATGCCGGGAATTTCATCGAGCCCGCGCCGGCAATCGGCAAAGGCGCCGACGCCGGGCAGCACCACGCGGTCCGCGCGCGCGATATCATCCGGTTTGCTGGTGACGAGGATGGGCTGATCGTGCCCGCTCTCGCGCGCGGCACGCTCAAAGGCCTTCGCCGCCGAATGCAAATTGCCCGAGCCGTAGTCGACGATGGCGACGCTCATCGCGGGCTCTCCGGCTCCGGAAACAGGCCGATGATGTCGGGCGGCGCGTCGTGCCGCATCGGCATGACAGCGCGCGGCTCCGCCGCCGCGGGCGGCGGCGCTTCTTCGGCGCGCTTATTCGTTTCCTTGGCCCATTCGCCGAAGAAACGGCGCTCGGCCATTTCGATATCCTCGCCGACGACAAAGCCGAGCATGCTCCAGCGCCGCCACGCCAGCTTGCGGCGCCGGAGGGTCGACGCCTCGAAGCCGATCATCAACGCGATCAAAAACCCGGCGAGGAATTGCACCGTCGACCCCACACCGGCAAGCCGCAAGCCGATGGCGAGCACGATGCTGGCCAAGAGATAGAGCGCGAACGCCAGCCACAGCCGGCGCCACAACAGCCAGAATGGCGTCAACAGAAAGGCCCAGACATGGAATCCGTCGCGCACGAACACGAAGCGCTCCGGAGCGCTTGCGGCTTCGCCTTGGCGCGGCGGCGGTGCGTGCACGGTGTAAGTGGGCATCGGTTACACTCAACTAGAGCCATTTTGGATTGAGATTACGCATAACCTGCGTGATTGAAGAAATTCAAGCATTCACGTGGGGAGAAAAGATCGAGGATCGAGCCGATCCTGTCCCAGAGCGCTGGGATCGAGCGTTCTGCGGCCTTTCGCAGGTGCGCTTTGAGTTTTGCGAAGGCCATCTCGATGGGGTTGAGATCGGGCGAGTACGGCGGCAGATAGCGCAACTGGGCCCCGGCAGCCTCGATGATGCGTCGGACTTCATCATTCTTGTGGGCGGGCAGATTATCCATAACCACGATGTCACCCGGCTTGAGAGTTGGGAGCAGGCATCGCTGCAGATAGACGCGGAAAATCTCGCCGGTCATCGGTTCGTCGATGACGAAGGGGGCGGTGATGGCGTCGTGGCGCAGGGCAGCAACGAAGGTAGTGATCTTCCAGTGACCGTGCGGCACTTTGCCGATCAGACGTTGGCCGCGACGACAGCGACCACGCAACCGCGCCATGTTGGTTGAGGTGCCGGTCTCGTCGATAAAGACCAGGCGCGCCGGATCAAGCAGCCCTTGGCGCGCCTTCCAGACGGAGCGGGCCATGGCCACGTCGGGCCGATCCTGCTCGGCCGCGTAAACGCTTTTTTTTGAAGCTGATGCCGTGTCGGTCGTAGAAGCTCCACACGGTTGCGATGCTGACCACGATGCCGCGCTCGCGCAGCAGAGCCCGGACTTCTTCAAGCGTAATGTCCGACTGTACCCCAATCAGATCGAGCAGCCACGCGGCATGGGGCTCAAGAACCGCACGACGGTGACCGCGAACCGGGCTCGGCGCCATTCGTCCGTCAAACCGCCACTGCCGGACCCATTTGATAGCGCTGCTGGTGCTCACCGCGAATATCTTGGAAACCGAGCGTGCCGATAGGCCGCCCGCGACCGCACCAATCACCCGCTCCCGCAAATCAGACGAATAGGCCCGTGTCATCGCCGCCTCCGAATCAAAACTCACAAATCTTGAACCGGAAAAGGCTTCCAGGGAACCCCCACGCGAGTCAGATCAATCTAAAAAGACTCTAATCTGGTCACTCCGGGGCGCGAGCAAAGCATGCGCGGCGCGCCGCTCCCGGAATGGCGCCTAGCCGCCCAGCGAACCCTTGGTGGATGGCACCTCGTCCTTGGCGCGCGGATCGATCGCCACCGCCGCGCGCAGCGCCCGCGCCAGTCCCTTGAAGCAGGACTCGGCAATGTGGTGATCGTTCGTCCCGTATAAAGTCTCGGCGTGCAGCGTGATGCCGGCATTCATGGCGAAAGCCTGGAACCATTCCTGCACCAACTCAGTGTCGAAGGTGCCGACCTTGTCGCGCACGAACTCGGCCTTGAACACCAGAAACGGCCGGCCGGATATGTCGAGCGCGACGCGCGTCAACGCCTCGTCCATCGGCACATGCACGTCTGCATAACGGGTGATACCCTTCATGTCGCCGAGCGCCTGCTTCACCGCCTGGCCGAGCGCGATGCCGGTGTCCTCGGCGGTGTGGTGGTCGTCGATGTGCGTATCGCCCTTGGCCTTCACCGTGATGTCGATGCGCGAGTGCCGCGCCAGCAAATCGAGCATGTGGTCGAGGAAGCCAATGCCGGTTGCGACCGACGAACGGCCGGCCCCGTCGAGATCGACCTCGACCTCGACGTCGGTTTCCTTGGTCTTGCGCTTCACGGCGGCTTTGCGCATCTCGAATCCTTGGCAAATATCCGTCACTTGCGCGCCTTTTATCAGGGGTTGCCGGGATTCGCCACCTCGCTCGCGGGCGGTTTGCAAACGCTCCGCGACATGCCTAGATGACCCTGATTGCAGGGGTTAACGCGTATGTCCTCCACCGAAACTCCCACAAGTCCTCTTTGGCACGGCACCACTATCCTCACCGTCCGCAAGGGCGGCACGGTCGTCATCGGCGGCGACGGCCAGGTCTCGATCGGCCAGACCATCGTTAAGGCTAACGCCAAGAAAGTGCGCAGGCTCGGCAAGGGCGACGTGATCGGCGGCTTCGCCGGCGCCACCGCTGACGCCTTCACGCTGTTCGAGCGTCTGGAAAGCAAACTGGAGCAGTATCCCGGCCAGTTGCTGCGCGCAGCGGTCGAGCTGGCCAAGGACTGGCGCACCGACCGCTATCTGCGCCGCCTCGAAGCCATGATGATCGTCGCCGACAAGCAGGTCTCGCTGGTCTTGACCGGCACCGGCGACGTGCTGGAGCCGGAGGCGGGCGTCGCCGGCATCGGCTCGGGCGGCAACTATGCGCTCGCGTCGGCGCGCGCGCTGCTCGACGGCCCGCTCGACGCCGAGGCCATCGTGCGCAAGTCGCTCGACATCGCCGCCGACATCTGCGTCTACACCAACCGCAACGTGACCATTGAATCGCTGAAATCATAGAGTGCTCCGTTGACCGACTTCTCCCCCCGCGAAATCGTTTCCGAACTCGACCGTTTCATCGTCGGCCAGAACGACGCCAAGCGCGCAGTCGCCATCGCGCTGCGCAACCGCTGGCGCCGCCTGCAACTCGACGAGAAGTTGCGCGAGGAAGTGCTGCCCAAGAACATCCTGATGATCGGACCGACCGGGGTCGGCAAAACCGAGATTTCGCGGCGGCTGGCGCGGCTTGCCGGCGCGCCGTTCCTCAAAGTCGAAGCCACCAAGTTCACCGAGGTCGGTTATGTCGGCCGTGACGTCGAGCAGATCGTGCGCGACCTGGTCGAAATTTCCATTGCGCTCACCCGCGAGAGAAAGCGCAAAGACGTGCAGGCCAAGGCGGAATTGAATGCCGAGGAGCGCGTGCTCGATGCTTTGGTCGGACCGGGCTCCGGCCCGGGCACGCGCGAGAGCTTCCGCAAGAAGCTGCGCGCCGGCGAACTCAACGACAAGGAAATCGAAATCGAGGTGCAGTTCGGCGGCGGCGGCATGCCGATGTTCGAAATCCCCGGCATGCCCGGCGCGCAGATGGGCGCCATCAACATCGGCGACATTTTCGGCAAGCTCGGCGGCGGCCGCACCAAGACGCGCAAGGTCACCGTGCAGGATTCGCACGACATCCTGATCAACGAGGAATCCGACAAGCTGCTCGATAGCGAGCAGCTCGTTCAGGAATCGATCAAGGCGGTCGAGCAGAACGGCATCGTGTTCTTGGACGAGATCGACAAGATCGCCGGCCGCGAGGGCCGCATGGGCGCCGACGTGTCGCGCGAGGGCGTGCAGCGCGATCTGCTGCCGCTGATCGAGGGCACCACCGTCAACACCAAGCACGGGCCGGTGAAGACCGACCACGTGCTGTTCATCGCCTCGGGCGCGTTCCACATCTCCAAGCCGTCCGACCTGCTGCCCGAGCTGCAAGGCCGGCTGCCGATCCGCGTCGAGCTGAGCGCGCTGTCGCGCGACGACATGCGCCGAATTCTGACGGAGCCCGAAGCATCATTGATCAAGCAATACGTCGCGCTGATGCAGACCGAGGGCGTCACTCTCGATTTTTCCGAGGACGCCATCGACGCCATTGCCGACATCGCCGTGGCGGTGAATTCCACGATCGAGAATATCGGCGCACGCCGTCTGCAGACGGTGATGGAGCGCGTGCTCGACGAAATCTCCTTTGCCGCCACCGACCGCTCCGGCGAGACCGTGAAAATCGACGCCGCTTACGTGGAAAAGCACATCGGCGATCTGGCCAAAAACGCGGATCTGAGCCGGTTTATTCTTTGACGGCGCCTATTTCTTCGTCATGCAATCCATGACGAATTTCGAACGCTGGTCCATCTTGATGTTCTGATCCGCCGCCTGCTTTTCGCAAGCGTGCATTTTCTTGGCTTCCTCGGGCGACATCATCTTTTGCGGGGCGGTCGGCGTCATGACCGATTGCGCGTCAGCGCCCGCGCCAAACAGGCACAGCATCATCGCCAAGGCGAACGCGCACGGCATGACGGGATCTCCCTAGGCCGGTCGATCCTCAGCCTACTTCTTTTTGCCGTCCCTGTCGCGACGCGGCGCCGGTTCGGTCACCGCGATCGGATCGGAGGCCGGGAAGGTTTCTTCCAGGCCTTCCTCGAGTTCGCGCTCGAGCACCTTCTTGTCGAGCTCGTAGCCCTTGCCGGGCGATTTCACTTTGTTGGACATGACCGGTCCTCCTCGCAAAGCTACTCAGGAACTGTGCGAGCGCCGCACCCTCACATAAAGCGCGCCTTCGCCGCCATGTGTCACGTGGGCGTCCTCAAAACCGACCACAAGTGAGCGGAACTCCGGCAGGCCCAGCCATTGCGGCACGTGGCGGCGCAGCACGCCGGGTTCACCCCCGCGGCCCTTGCCGGTAATGACCAAAACTAATCGGGCGTCGCGCACGTGCGCGTTGTGCAGGAACCGCAGCAGCGCGCCATGCGCCTCGCTTTGCGTAAGGCCATGCAGATCGAGTTTTCCGTCGATGGCGTGCTTGCCGCTTGCGACGCCGCGTTTCATGCGGCGGCTAAGCGGCGTTAATGGTGGCGGCGCAGGCTTTTGCGGCGCCAGCGGTGGCGCTGCTCTCTTAGGCCCCGCGGCCGGGCGCGCCGGTTTGGCAATCGGCATTACCGGCTCGCCGTCGGCGTCGGGTGCGAGACGCGCCGTCGCGTGCAACGGCGCGATCGCCGTGGTGACGGCCGTCCACAGCACGCGCTCTTCGTAGGAGAGAACGCGGCGCCGATTGCCGGAGCTCATCGCTTCCGCTTGGGCAGCGCCGACGTCGTCATCGACTCATCGTCCGCCACGAGGTCCTGTGGACGCGGCTTTGGCAGCGGGATGCCCGCGATCAGTTCCGGCTTGGTCCCATCCACCGCGACGCCCTGCGGCACCAGCATGACGAATTTGCCGAACTGCTTGATACGGCCGGCGATGTGGGGGGTATCCTCGCCGTGGCCGAAATAGATATCGGCGCGCGCCGCGCCGCGGATGGCGGAACCGGTATCCTGCGCGAACATCAGGTGCTGGAAGCTATCCTTCGGCATGTCGCTCGTGAGCGGGAACTTGGCGTCGATCCAGATCGGCGTTCCGTAGACATGGATCGAGGGATCGACCGCCAGCGAGCGCCACGGCGTCAGCGGAATCCCTTGCGCGCCGAGCGGCTCGTCGTTGGGCTTGAGGGGCGTCTCGGAGAAGAACACGAAGGAGCGGTTCTTCTCGCGCAGCGCCCTGCCCTCGTCCGGGTTGGCTTCCATGTATTCCCGGATCTTGTCCATCGACATGTCTTCGGGCGTGCAGAGGCCCTGGTCGATCATGAGCCGGCCGACCGGCGTGTAGGGCTTGCCGTTACTGGCAATGTAATTGAGCCGCAGCAATTCGCCGTCATCGAGCTTGACGCGGGTCGAGCCCTGGATCTGAGCGAAGAAGGCATCGACCGGGTTTTTGATCCAGCAGATCTCCAGTCCCTTGCCGGCCAACGCCCCGGCGTCGATGGCACTTCGATCGAATTGCGAGAACACCGTGCTCTTTTTGCCCGCAAGTCTTGCCGGCACGCGGTAGACCGGAACTTTGTAGTCCTCGGTCTTGACGCGCGACCCTGTGACTTCCGCCTCGTAATAGCCGGTGTAGAAGCCGTCGGCGCCGGTGTAATAACCGTAGGTGTGAACTTCCGGCAGGATGCGCACCGGTTTGAAATTATCCTCGAAGAAGACGCGCGCCTGCTCGCGGTCGAGCTTGCCCGCGGCGTTCGCGCGCTCGCACACTTTATAGAGCGCGCCATAGACCGGCCGCGCTGCGCGCTGCGCCTTTGTGCCTTGCAGGATCGCGCCGCAGCTCTTCATGAACGTTTCGAAGGCGGCGGCGTGGTCGTCGGCTTTCCAGCCGTCGAGTTTGGCGAAGCTGAGGGGTTCGACCTGCGCGTTGCGGAATTTCATCTCGAGCGCCGATGCCGATCCGCTCGCCGCCGCGATCAGCGAGAACGTCAAGCCGATCTGTGCGCGGAATGCGAAGGCCGCCATGCGGTCATTGCCCGGCTTCGGTTGCGACCAGCTTCCAGTTCGGGTCGCGCGACGACAGATCGCGGGCGAAGGTCCAGACGTCGGTGACGTCGGTGATCTTTTCGGCGTTACCGTCGGTTACGTTGCCGTCCTTGTCGCGCGTCGCCGTTATCAATTTCGACTGGAAGCGCACTGTCAGCTGCGCCGTGTGTGTGCGCAGCTCGGCCGCGGTGACCTCGGCATTGTCGATGGAGACGAAACGGTTCTCCACCGTCTCGCCGCGTTTTTCGCGCTCGGAGATGGCGGTCTCGAAGCCCTCATAGACTTCGCGCGACAGCAAATTCTTCAGGGTGCGGCGATCGCCCTCGGCGAAGGCGTTGACGATCATCTCGTAGGCCGCGCGCGCGCCGGTGAGGAAGTGCTTGGGATCGAAATTGGGGTCGGCGCCGACGATCGTGTCGAGGCCCGCGGCGAGCGGCGTGCCGGCTTCGGCGATGTCTTTCCAGCGTTCGCCCGGCGCCACCGGTTCGGCCGGTTTCGGTGCGGCCGCTTCCGGCATGCGATTGGGCAGCGCGACGACGTTCTCGGTCGCCGGCCGCGCCGGCTCGCGCGCGGCGTAAGGATCGTACGGCGGCCGCTCCCGACCGGTGCGCTGACCGAGCACGCTGCGCAGTCGCAGAAAGATGAAGACCGCGAGCGCCAGGAATATGATGGTGTAGATGTCGAACACGTCTCGCATGCTTTCGGTAACAGTAACGGCAGATCGGCCCATAGCCGAATCGACGCCATGGCGGCAGGGGCAACCACTACTATCTATGCCGGTGGCCGCGCCAATCCATAGGCTTAGCACCGATATTTCGGCGCAATTGTGCTTCGCGAACAAAGCTTAAACGATCGGGACGCCGACGCCAACCTCGGGTATCCAGAGAGAGATCGATGAATATAGCAAAATACCTGTTGTTGGCGGTGCTGGCGCTGCCGGTCCTGGAACTGGTCGTGTTCGTCACAATTGCGCAGACCATCGGCTTTTTGTGGGCAATGACGCTGATCGTGGCGACCTCGATGGCCGGCGTCCTGGTGCTGCGCCATGCCGGGGGTAACCATATCGCCCGCGTGCGTGTCGCCATGGGCGACGGCGGCTTTTCCGCTCTGCAGGCCGACAGCGCCGGAACGCTGACTCTGCTCGCCGGGATTCTGCTGCTAATTCCAGGGTTTATAACCGATGTCCTGGGTCTTTTGCTGCTGCTCGCGCCGCTGCGGCGAGCGCTCGTTGCGCTGTTCGGACTAAAGCCCGCGCCCACGCGCAACGACGGCGTGGTCGATCTCGAGCCCGAGCAGTGGCATCAGGTGCCCGACCCGGCGCTGCCGGACCGTCGCGACGACCCGCGCGACAGGCACTAGCGGCAGATCCCGAAAAAGGCGGCCCCGAAGGCCGGTCCGGGATCAGGCCACAGGCGAACTAAGGGGTTTGTTCGCGTCCTTGTTCCCCCTAAGACCCTGTGTTAGCCAACCGCCGAATTAAATCTCATGCGGCGGTAAGGAGTTTTCATGTCCACAACCAACGGCGGCCCGGCGCCGGCCCCGAACCAGCAGCCGCAACTCAACGTGGTGGCGCAATACATCAAGGACTTTTCGTTCGAAAACCCGAACGCGCCGCAATCCCTGGCGCCGGCAGCGACGCCGCCGCAGATCGGCATTCAAATCAACGTCGCCGCCAAGCCGACGCCCGACGGCAACTTCGAGGTAACCCTCAAGCTCGACGGCAAGGCGGAATCCAACGCCCTACTGCTGTTCGGTTTCGAGCTGGAATTCGCCGGCGTGTTCCGCATCCAGAACGTCCCGCAGGAAAGCCTGAACGCCATTGTGCTGATCGAATGCCCGCGCCTGCTGTTCCCGTTCGCGCGCGAGATCATCGCCACCACCGTGCGCAACGGCGGCTTCCCGCCGCTGCTGCTCGATCCGGTGGATTTCGTCGGGCTTTATCGCCAGCGCATGAGCGAAGTGCAGGCCGGCGCGCCAGCGCCGCAGACGTGAGCCGTCAGGCGCCGTCCGACAGATAATTCCGCCACAGAGCGTTCTCACCGAGTGTCGCCACGAAATCGCGGTGCGCCGCCCGATCGGCATCGCTGACACGGGGCGCCAGCGCCACGTCGCGCTCGCGCCGCGCGACGACACCGTCGCTGCCACGGCTGCCGCGCACGCCGCTTTCGGCAAGCCCGAGTTGCGCCTGGCGCGCGCCGATCAGTTCCAGATAAACCTCGGCCAGGATCTCGGCGTCGAGCAGCGCGCCGTGCTTGGTGCGCCGTGAACTGTCGATGCCGTAGCGCGCGCACAGCGCGTCGAGGCTGTAGGGCCCGACCGAATGCTTGCGGCGCGCCAGGAACAACGTGTCGACCAGCCGCTCGCGCGCGATCGGCGGGCGCGCCACACGCTTGAGCTCGGCAATCAGGAAGCCGTGGTCGAAGCTCGCATTGTGGATCACCAGCGGCGCGTCGCCGATGAAGGCGAGAAAATCGTCGGCGATGTCCTCGAACCGCGGTTTGTCCTTGAGAAACTCGGTCGCCAGCCCGTGGATGGCGAAGGCCTCGGCCGGCACCTCGCGCTCCGGATTGAGATAGCTGTGAAAAGTCGCGCCGGTCGGAATCCGGTTGAGCAGCTCGATGCAGCCGACCTCGACCACGCGATGGCCTTGATTTGGGTCGAGTCCGGTGGTTTCGGTGTCGAGGACGATTTCGCGCATCGATTATTCTTTCCGCGGCGACTCAACGCCGCCGCTTCGGCATCTTAGCGACGGCTTTAAGAATATCACGCACCTGCGCGCGCGCGTGGTCGAATCCCTGCGACGTATCCACCACGAAATCGGCGCGGGCGCGCTTTTCCGCGTCTGGCATCTGTTTTCCGAGGATGGCGGCAAACTTGTCCTCGGTCATACCGGGGCGCTCGAAAGCGCGCTGGCGCTGCAATTCGGCCGGCGCCGAAACCACCACTACCGCATCGCAGCGTTTGTCGCCGCCGGTCTCGAACAGCAGCGGCACGTCAAGCACCGCGACCGGCGCGCCGTTGCGCTCGGCCTCGGCCAGAAACTTCGCCGAAGCGGCGGCGACCAGCGGATGCACGATTTGCTCCAGCCGCTTGATGGCGGCGGCATCGCCGAGCACGCGCTTGCCGAGCTTGTCGCGATCGACCTTGCCGCCCGCGGTGGTGCCGGGAAACGCCGCTTCGATTGCCGGCGTGGCCTCGCCGTCATAGAGGCGGTGCACCACGGCATCGGCATCATGCAAGGGCACGCCCTCCTCGACGAACATCTTCGCCGTGGCGGATTTTCCCAGGGCGAGCGAGCCGGTCAGGCCAAGGATAAACATTATGAGCTAGCCATCGATAAAGCCGTTCTGCCGTAGATAGGCGAGCAGCGGCAGCAGCGGCAGGCCGAGAATGGTGAAATAGTCGCCGTGGATCCGCTCGAACAGATGAACGCCGATGCCTTCGAGCTGATAGGCGCCGACGCTCGCCAAAGCGGCGTCCCCCGCCATATCGAGATAGTCGTCGATAAAGCGGTCGGAAATATCGCGCATGGTCAGCCGCGCGCTGTCGACGCAATCGAACAGAACGGTGCCGTCGCGCACCAGCGCCAGCGACGAATTGAGTTCGTGCGTGCGCCCGCGAAGGCCGCGCAACTGCTCGACCGCCTCGGCGCGGCTTGCCGGCTTGCTGAAGCGTTTCGTGCCGCGCGTCAGTGTCTGGTCGGCGCCGAGCACCAGCCGGCCGGGAAGCAAGCGCGCCACGGCGTCGGCCTTGGCGCGCGCGAGCAAACGGGCGACGGCGGCCGCGTCAGCCACGTCGGCTTCCGCTTCGACCGAGCGTTCGTCGATCTGCGCCGGACGGATCTCGAAACGCAGGCCGACCGCCGCCAACATCTTGCCGCGCACGTCGCTTTTCGATGCGAGCACCAGCGGCTGCGGACTGAGCCAGAGCGACATGACGGTTTCCCTCAACCCCTACGCAATGAAAACACCGCAAGCCCCGCCTCGCATCCACGGCGGTCCGCGCTTAGGCCACCGGTTGCCGCCGGCGTTCGCTCAACAGCTTCATCACCGCGGCGGCGGTTTCCTCGATCGAGCGGCGCGTCACGTCGATCGACGGCCAACTGTATTTGGCGCAGAGCCGGCGCGAAAATGCCACTTCCTCCGCCACCGCCGCCTTGTCGATATAGCGATCGTCGTCGCGGTGCGCTTTCAGACCCAACAGCCGGTTTTCGCGGATCTGCACGATGCGCTCGGGGCTGGCATAGAGCCCGACCACCAGCGGCCGCGTCAGCTTCTCCACCTCGGGCGCGAGCGGCACACCCGGCACCAGCGGCACGTTGCCGGTCTTGATGCCGCGATTGGCGAGATAGATCGAGGTCGGCGTTTTCGACGTGCGCGAGACGCCGACCAGCACCACGTCGGCATCCTGCAGGCCCTCGACGTGCTGGCCATCGTCGTGAAACATGGTGAAATTGAGCGCGTCGATGCGCTGGAAATACTCCGCGTTGAGCACGTGCTGGGCGCCGACCCGGTGGATGGTCTCGGCGCCGAGATAGGATTGGAACAGGCGGAGCACCGGGCCCAGAACCGACATGCAAGGCAGCGCCAGGTCGCGGCATGTCTTTTCAAGCGACTGGATCAGGTCTTCCTCGAGCAGCGTGTACAGCACCAGGCCGGGCAACTCGGCGATCTCCGCCAGCGCATTGTCGAGTTGCTTCTTCGAGCGCACCATCGGGTAGAGGTGCTCGACCGGCGAGACATTGGCATATTGCGCCGCGGCAGCGCGCGCGACCGTGATTAAAGTTTCACCGGTAGCATCGGAAACCAGATGGAGATGGAAATAGCCGGTGTTTGGCATCTGTATAGCTGCGGGATCGCGTGTGGATAGGACGGGAGAAGGCCACGGCTTTGTCCGCCGCGCAAGCTCACGGTGGCCATGAGTTTAATTTCCATCCACACGGCTGCCCGCGGGACAACTCCGGTCACGCTTAGCGACATCTATGGAGCAATGTGGACAGCCCCTTGGGGACAAGCGGGGATAGAGTGTCAAAAGCCAGCAAAACAGACCTTAAGCTTGTGGATGAGAGAGCACTGGATAAGGCGGCGTTTCTAAATTCATAGCCGCGATGCAGTGGACAGACTGTTGATCGGAAGGCATGAGTCCAACCCACGTCCTAACAACAACTACAAAGAAACCTATAAGAGTCTTTATGGAAGAAGCCGGTAAAACCAACGATCTGGGGACAAAGCTACTGCTGCGCGCGCTGAACAGAGAGCGGCAAGCCGTGCCGCCGGTCTGGATGATGCGGCAGGCGGGGCGGTATTTGCCTGAATACCGTGCAGTGCGGGAGAAGGCGGGCGGCTTTCTCGATCTCTGTTTCAATCCGGAATTCGCGGCGGACGTCACATTGCAGCCGGTGCGGCGTTTCGGGTTCGATGCCGCGATCCTTTTTTCCGACATCCTGGTGATACCATTGGCGCTCGGGCGAAAGCTTTGGTTCGTCGAAGGTGAAGGTCCGCGACTCGAGCCGTTGGCGGATGCGAAAGCGGCGATGTCGCTGCGCCAAGAAGCGGACCAAAAGCTGCTATCGCCGATTTATGAAACCGTGCGACGCGTCAAAAGTGAGCTCGGTTCTAAGACGACATTGATCGGGTTTTGCGGCGCGCCGTGGACCGTCGCGACCTATATGGTCGCTGGCCAAGGCACACCCGATCAGGCTCCGGCGAAGAACCTGGCGGCTAGCGCGCCTGAGGCTTTTCAGCATGTTATCGATTGCCTGGTCGATGCTTCGGTTGAGTATCTGGCGCGGCAATTGGAAACCGGCGCCGACGTGGTGCAGATATTCGATACATGGGCAGGCTCGCTGCCGCCGCAGGATTTCGAGCGCTGGTGCGTGCAGCCGACCAAACGTTTGATCGCAAGACTGCGGGCGAAACGTCCCGGCACCAAGGTGATCGGGTTTCCTCGCGGTGCTGGCAAGAATATTCCGCGCTATGCGATGGAGACCGGCGTCGACGCGGTGAGCCTGGAGAGCGATATCGACCGGAAGTTTGCTCGTGAACAAATCCAAAGCCGCGTGCCAGTGCAAGGCAATGTCGATCCGTTGATCTTGCGCGAAGGCGGCGCCGCGCTCGACCGGGAAGTCGACGACGTTCTGAAGGCTTTTTCGGACGGACCGTTCATCTTCAATCTCGGCCACGGTATTCTGCCCGACACGCCGATCGCCCATGTGGAGCAGATGCTCAAGCGCGTACGCGGTTAACCGATGTACCTCTGGCTTAAAGCCCTGCACATCATCGCCGTCATCGGGTGGATGGCGGGGATGCTCTATCTGCCGCGGCTGTTCGTCTATCACTGCGCCGCCGAAGCGGGCTCCGTGCAGTCGGAAACCTTCAAGGTGATGGAGCGCCGGCTGCTCAGGGCGATCATGACGCCGGCCATGATCGTCGCTTGGCTCGCAGGAATCGCGCTGGTCATCGAGGGCGGCTGGCTCGCTGCCGTCTGGTTCCAGATCAAATTCGTGCTGGTGTTCGGCATGACCGTGCTGCACGGCCTCTTGGCGCACTGGGTCAAGGAATTCGCCGCCGACCGCAACGCGTATCCGGCAAAATTCTATCGAATTATCAACGAGGTACCGACTATCTTGATGATCCTGATCGTCGTGCTGGTGACCGTCAAACCATTCTAACTAATGCGTAAATTAACCCACAGCGCGCCGCCGCCACTTGCGAAAGCGCGCATTCCCGCTTATGTTGACTGCTCCCACCGAACGCAGGCGGATGCTAGTCGCGTTCCGGCACCCACTGTTTGGGCCGGTCGCAGCATCGGGTTCCGGGCACTTTTCCAAAACTCCCTCGTTACCCAAGACCTGCGATCTCTCTCCTCAAGTTCATCGGTTGCGAGTTGTCGCATTTTTCGAGACTCCGCCGGTCACTCTCCCAAGGATCAATGCCCCCCATGCGGGAAATGAAACTCCAGGACCTCAAGTCCAAAACACCAGCCGAGCTGGTGCAATTCGCCGAAGAAAATAAAGTCGAGAACGCCAGCACCATGCGCAAGCAGGAGCTGTTGTTCGCCATCCTCAAGCAGCTGGCGACGCAGGAGATCGACATCATCGGCGAAGGCGTCGTCGAAGTGCTGTCCGACGGCTTCGGCTTTCTGCGCTCGCCGGAATCGAATTACCTGTCCGGCCCCGACGATATCTACGTCAGCCCAAGCCAGATCCGCCGTTTTGGCCTGCGCACCGGCGACACTGTCGACGGCCACATCCGTTCACCGAAGGAGGGCGAACGCTATTTCGCCTTGCTCAAGGTCAACACGCTCAACTTCGAAGATCCCGAGAAAGCCAAGCACAAAGTCAACTTCGACAATCTGACGCCGCTCTATCCAGACGAACGGTTGAAGATGGAGCATGAGGATCCGACCAAGAAGGATCTCTCGGCCCGCGTCATCGACATCGTCGCGCCGATCGGCAAAGGCCAGCGCGCGCTGATTGTGTCGCCGCCGCGCACCGGCAAGACCGTGCTGTTGCAGAACATCGCACACGCGATCACCGCCAATCACCCCGAAGTATTCCTCATCGTGCTGCTGATCGACGAGCGGCCGGAGGAAGTCACCGACATGCAGCGCTCGGTGAAGGGCGAGGTGATTTCCTCGACCTTCGACGAGCCGGCCTCGCGCCACGTGCAGGTCGCCGAAATGGTGATCGAGAAGGCCAAGCGCCTGGTCGAACACGGCCGCGACGTAGTTATCCTGCTCGATTCGATCACCCGCCTCGGCCGCGCCTACAACACCGTGGTGCCGTCATCCGGCAAGGTGCTGACCGGCGGCGTCGACGCCAACGCGTTGCAGCGGCCGAAGCGCTTCTTCGGCGCCGCGCGCAACATCGAGGAAGGCGGCTCGCTGACCATCATCGCCACCGCGCTGATCGATACCGGCAGCCGCATGGACGAAGTGATTTTCGAAGAGTTCAAGGGCACCGGCAATTCGGAGCTCATCCTCGACCGCAAGGTGGCCGACAAGCGTACCTTCCCGGCCATGGACATCACGCGCTCCGGCACGCGCAAGGAAGAGCTGCTCACCGATCCCGCCGTGCTCAAGAAAATGTACGTGCTGCGTAGGATTTTGAACCCGATGGGCACCATGGACGCCATCGACTTCCTGCTCGACAAGCTGCGCAACACCAAGAATAACGCGGAATTCTTCGAGTCGATGAATACCTAAGGTGCACCAGCGCGATAGACTTTGTCATGGCCGGGCCTCATGCCCGGCCGTTTCATTTGGTGTGCGCGTCCGCGCCGGCGATTAGGTTACCTGAGCGCGAAGCGGACGTGCTGTCTGGCGCTGGCGAAGCCCGGATCGGGCATGCAATACGCGTCCTTCTTGTCGCCGAGCGATTGCTTGCATTGCTCCAGGCTGGAATAGCCGCAGTGCACCGGCGCGTGCTGCTTGTCGATGAAGCCGCACCATTCCGCGGCGCCGGCGGTGGAAATTGTGGTGGTGGCGAGCAAAGCCGTGAGCGCGATGGTGTGACGCATGAGATGTTCCGTCCGTTGTCGCCCGGCGGCAAATTATAACGCGCGATTGGCGTTCGTAAATCCTCCCGAAGATCGGCCGCGACGGGGCCGCGATCCTTCCCCATTCAGGGCCGGGACGGAGAACGCATCGCCCTAACGGTCTCCGCGATCTGCTCGGCCTCCGTCACCGGCAGCGAACACCGCTCGCCGACACATACGAAGGCCGCGCTGGCGTCGATCGCCTTCAGCTTCTCCTGCGCCGGATGCGTGGCCGGCAGGTCGACGGCGCTCGCCGCGCGCAGCACGATGCGGTCAAGGAACGGCAGCTCGAGCGCGGCCTGCGCGAAGCGCGCCGCCTCCGCTCCGGTGGCGACGATCTCGGCGCCGCGCAGGCGCAGATCGAGCGCGTTGAGCAGCGCAATATGCCCGAACAGATTGCGTGCGGCCGCCGACAGGATACCCTCGATCAGCCGGTCGGCCTTGGCACGCCAGGCGTCGTCGCCCGCCAGCACCGCCAGCCGCAGCAGATTTTGCGCGGCGACCGCATTGGGATTGGGCGTGGCTTCGTCGACGGTGGAATACGGCCGCAGCAGCAGGTCGTCGGCGTCGTCGGCCGACAGATAGTAGCCGCCGGTGTCGGGGTCCGGGTAATGAGCGTCGAAAGCGCGCTGCCAGGAAAGCGCACGCTCGAGATAGGTCCGCTCGCCAGTGGCTTCGTGGAGCGCCAGCGCGGCGCGGATCATGGCGGCGAAATCCGAGGCGAGACCGGGGAAGCTTAGCTTGCCGGCGCGCCAGGAATGGCCGAGCCGGTCGCCCTTGGTCATGTTTGCTGCAATGAAATCAAAGGCTTGCTTGGCCATGCCCAGCCAGTCTGGCTCGCCCAAAATAATCCCGGCATTGACCAAAGCGGCGATCATCAGCCCGTTCCAGTCGGCCAGGACCTTGTCGTCGAGCCCCGGCCTGACCCGTTTCTCTCGTAGTTCCAGTAGCTTACCGCGCAACATGGAAAATCGTGCCGCATCGGTCTTGCTGCGCCCCGCAGTCACGCCGCTTCCCACGGCTGAATCCATGTTGCGCGGTAAGTGCTTGAGACGATTAAGGATATTGCGGCCTTCAAAATTGCCCCCGGCGGTTGCGTCATATTGCATCGCAAAATCATCGGCATCAGCGCCGAGGGCCTGACGAATTTCCCTGAGTGACCAGACGTAGAACTTCCCTTCCTCGCCCTCCGAATCGGCATCGAGCGAGGCGGCAAAAGCGCCTTGCGGAATGGTCATTTCCCGTTTGAGCCAGCCGACGGTTTCCCGCGCGCGCTCTGCGAATAAAGGCCGGCCGTTGCGTTGCCAGGCCAGCGCCAGCAATTCGAGCAGCTGGGCATTGTCGTAGAGCATCTTCTCGAAATGCGGCACCAGCCATCTTTCGTCGACCGAATAGCGCGAAAATCCGCCGCCGAGATGGTCGTAGATGCCGCCCTCGCTCATGCGTTCGAGCGTGTGCTCGACCGTCTCGAAAAAGCGCGCATCGCTGCTGCGCAGGCCGGCGCGCCAGAGCATTTCCAGGATCGCCGGCTGCGGAAATTTGGGCGCGCCGCGCAAGCCGCCATTCACGGGATCGAACATATTGCTAACCTGGGCCACCGCGGCATCGAGCTCGGCGAGCCCCAGGGTGACCCTGCCGGCGGGGCGTGCTTTGTCGGCGAGCCGCGCCAGCAGCGCCGCGCGGTTCTGCTCGATTTTATTGGGCTCCTCGCGGAACAGCCGCGCTACCTCGTGCAGCACGTCGGTGAAAGCTGGCCGCCCGTAACGCGAATCTTTCGGGAAATACGTGCCGCCCCAGACCGGCTCGCCGGCGGGCGTGAGAAACATGGTCAGCGGCCAGCCGCCCTGCTCGCCCAATAAATGCAACGCGTTCATGTAAATCTGATCGATGTCGGGCCGTTCCTCGCGGTCCACTTTGATGTTGACGAACAGCTCGTTCATCACTTTTGCCGTTTGTTCGTTCTCAAACGACTCGTGCGCCATGACGTGACACCAGTGGCAGGCCGCGTAACCGACCGACAGCAGGATCGGCCGGTTGGTACGTTTGGCCTCGGCCAGCGCGTCCGCGCCCCATGGCCACCAGTCCACCGGGTTATGCTTGTGCTGCAGCAGGTAGGGCGAGGTCGATTGCGCCAGGCGATTTTCGTGCGCGGAATCTGGGGAAGCGGACATTTATGCAACCTAGCGCGGATTGCGCGGCGGACAAATTGGCCACGCTGTTAATTAAAGTCGCGTCATTAAAGCCGCGTAATTAAGTCGAATTAGCCGGGAGGTATTCAGGCTGTCACGCCGCGCGGACGTGACGCAGGAAATTATCGACTTGGCGCTGTAGAATTGCCGCGTGATCGAGCAGACGTTTGGCGCCGGCGAGCGCCTGCCCCGATGCGTCGTCGTTCTCGCGCGCCTTCTTGTCCAATTCGACAATGTTGCGCGCGACAATGCGCGAGCCGTCGGCAGCCTGTTGCGCGTTCTTGGAGATTTCCTGGGTGGCGGACGCCTGTTGCCCGACTGAACTCGCCATTTCAACGGTGCCCTCGCCGAGACGGCGGATCGCACCGATCACCTGCTCCATGATGACGACCACCGCGCCGCACGAGGCGTTCACCGCGGTGATCTTCTTATTGATCTCCTCGGTCGCTTTCGCGGTCTGTTGCGCCAGCGATTTGACTTCGGCGGCGACCACGGCGAAGCCTTTGCCGGCGCTGCCCGCGCGCGCCGCCTCGATCGTGGCATTGAGCGCCAACAGGTTTGTCTGCTGGGCGATCGCCTGAATCAGGCCGGTGATGGGAACGATCTGGCTGACGGCGTCGAGCAATTGCTGGACGTTGGCGCTGGCCCTGGCCGATTCCTCGACCGTGTTGTTGGTCAATTCGCGGGCGTTACGGGTTTGCGCCGAAAGCAGTTCGATCGATTGCGCCAGCTCTTCGGCGGCGTTCGCCACCGAATCGACGTTGCTCTGCGTATCGATGACGGCGCCCGCGGTCGATTGCGACTTGTCGCGGGTTTGCGCGGCGATCTGCGACATGGCTTCGGCATTGGTATGCATCGCGCCGACCGCGTCGGTGAGCTCCTTGGCGAAGTGCTGGACCGATTTCTCGAATTCGGCGGCGAGCTCGTGCATCGCGGCGGTGCGTTCGGCCACGCGATTTTGCTCGGCCTGATGGGTGGCCTGCTCCATCGTGCGGATTTCGATCATGTTCTTGCGAAACACGTCGATCGCTTCGACCATCTTGCCGATCTCATCGCCGCGATCGCGATGGCCGATTTCGACGTCGGTCTTGCCGGCGGATAGTTGCTGCATTACGCCGGTGATGGATTTGATAGGCCGCACGATCGATGCGCCGACCAGGAAGGTCACGAATGCGCTGATGACAAAACCCAGGACGGTGCCCAGGATGATGATTTTCTTGGTCCGCTCGGCGGCGGTGTAGAGCGCGGCCTGGACCGCGTTGGCGGCTTCCATGGTGGTAACCGACATTTTTTGAATGTCGGCGTCGACGGCTTTGAAGCTGTCGTCGGTCTGGCCGAGCATCATCGTCGCCATCGGCGCGTCGGTCTGGCCAACGTCGATGGTGTCTTTGGCTTGGCTCTTGCACTTTTCCCAGCGGGTCAACAGTCCTTCGATGGTGGTGCGTTCCTCGGCGGACAGGTCCGTGCGGCGGCTGAGCGCGCCGATGCGATACGACAGGCCGGAAAGGTCGGCCTCGATCTCGTGGTAAAGGGCGTCGAGCAGATTCTTGCTTACGCTGTTGCTCGCCCACGACACGTAGCGAAAGATCTTCATATGAGTGGCGACGACGGCGTCGTTGACGCTGGAAAACGCCTGCAGTTTAGGCTCGATCTGGTATGACAACATCCGCAGACCTTCCGCGGATTTTGTCGACGTCATGTAGGCATTGGCGCCGAGCGCGAGCAGGCAGATTAGCAGCACCGCCGATGCTGCCGATGCCTTTATCTGGATGGACAGATTGTGGACGACGCCGAACAGGGACCGGAGAGCCCAAAAGGACTTGAGGGCGGTGACCGGCGCCCGTGAAACGGCGAATTCATCCATGATGGATTACTGCTTGTAGACTCCGACGCCGACAAAATAATCGCCCATTTTTTCGACGTAGCTGAGCTTGTCCTCGATCTTGTTGTTGATCGGGTTCGGCCATTTGTAGGCGATCCAGCCGCTACCCGGCCCTTTCGCTATGTTGACCATTTCGCGGATCAGGAATTTGCCGTCCTGGTCCTTGAGATCGATGAGATTCTTGCCGATCAGCGCCGCGCGGGCGCCGTGCGCCACGCACTTGCCGGACATGTCGTAGATGAAGGCATAGAGATCGCGATCGTGGAATTCCTTGACCGATTTGTCGGAGACCGCCTTGAAGGTCGCCTCGGCGCCGTTTTTTTTGAATTCGGCCTGGACGCGTTTGACCATGGCGACCGCTTCGTCCTTGCTGCCGAATTCGTTGGCGGCCTGGGCGGGAGAAACGATGGCGATAAGGGCTGCAAAAACGAGGAGCGCGAATGTTCGCATGGTTTCCTCCATGGGTAATTGAATGCCCAAGATAATGTGAGACGGGTGTTAATGATTAATTAAGGCTCGTGGATTTGGTGCGCCGCAATCACGAGGCGCGCCATACACGGCAACGGCGGCGTTTTAGCCGGCCGTCACTTTACCTTGGTCCAGGTCTCGCTCTGACAGAGGATGCGGGCGATGCATCCTTGCAGGCTGAGCGCGTTGGCGCTCTCCAGAGTGACGGTGCCGGAATAGACCTTGCCGTTTCCGGCATCGGTCAGCTCGCCCGTCCAGGTGTTCTCGCCCGACTTGACCGCGCCGTGCAGGATCGACTTGCCGATCTCGCCCTTGCGCGCCTGATCCGTCACCGCGACCACCTTGCCGCAGAGCTTGCCGCCGCAGTTGTAGAAGCGCACCTGCGAGCCGGTCGACGGCCGCAGCCAGGTTCCGTACGGTTCCGCGGCGCCCGCCGCATTGGCGAGCCCGACAAGCAACGCAAAGCCGCAACCCATCGCCAGCGACGGTCTGATCGTGACGCCTTTCATCGGTGCCTCCCCGGTCGAAATGGCCGGCCCATCCTAGCGCGCGGGCGCGGCGTATGTCTTGCGTTGTCGTTCCGGCTTGCGATGGGTCCGCGGCAAATCTAGAATCGCGCATCAATTAGTGATTCGGAAAGTATTTGAGCACCCAGTTGGAACCCGGGCGCGTGAGAAGCGTTTTTGTCCGTTGTGCGACAGATGCCATTCTCAGAAGGAGCGCCCGATGTGGCCCTGGTGGATTGACGCATTATTGTCGGCCGGCGGCGTGGCAATCGTGGCCTTGGCCGTAGCGCTTTTAGCGGTCAACCGCCTCACGCGCGGGATGAATTTGGATTGACCTTGCGCATCGGGCACCAGCGCTCCCGGCCACGGTGCTAGCCGCTAGGTCCCGACTTCACGGCAAATGTGTCGCGCAAGCGACAATGTTCCGCACGCGGAACACGAGTCTGCCTATGTATTCGGCTCGCGCGGCGCGGCGATATTTGCTATAGTGAATTTACAAAATCATGGGCACAGTGAGAATGGTGCATTTTGGCATTCCTCGCCGCTCGACGAGAGCGGAGGAGGAGGAGCCGTTGGCGATCAATTGGCGCCGCGGGTTATTTCGCGTCTGGTTATTGTTTTGTGCCGCCTGGCTGATGGGCTGGACGATCTATTTGACCATGTACGGCCTGCACGGCGGATTCAAAACAAATCGCGAACTGCTCGAGGTCCCCGTCCTGCTGCTCGGGCCGCCGATTGCCATGTTACTGTTCGGGCTCGCCACCGCCTGGGCTTTCCGCGGCTTCAAAGCGGAGAAGAAGCCGGCGGACGAGTGAAGCACGGCTCGGCGACCGCAATTCCACTTTTGCTGAGAGCTTTGTCACGGCCGGAACAGGCCCGGCAATGACCGCGCTTGTCATTCCGCGCCGGCCGCGTCGGCGATCCCAAAGACCTCGCGCAAACCGCGCCGGCCCGCCGGCGTCAGGCGCAATGCGCGGCTGTCGCGCTGGCGGGCGAGCCAATTGAGGGCGACGAGGCGCGTCAGGATTGCCGCTCCGACCAGCCCGGCGACGTGATAGCGCCGCTCGCTCCAATCGAGACAGGCGCGGCAGAAGATGCGCCGGCTGGCGGACGTCGCCGTCAGATCCGCGCCGAAGTCGCAGAGAAACTTTTGCCCGCGCGCGGTGAGCGCGCCGCCCTCCTCGCTCAACACCGCGTAGCGCCTGGCCACCAGCGCATCCACGATCGCAACGCCCAAACGGCCGGCCAGATGATCGTAACAAGTGCGCGCGAAGCGCGGCGCGTCGTCCTGCGCCGAACGCGGCTGATAGCGCGCCGGCGTCTCCAGCGCGGCCACCGCCTTGATGCTTTCCAGCATGCGCGCCACCAGCGGCGAAGCGATGCGGTAATAGCGGTTGCGCCGCTTTTGCGTGACGCTAATGAGCCGAGCGGCGGCGAGCTTGCCGAGATGGCCGCTCGCGGTCGGCCGCGTCACATGGGCGAGCGATGCGAGTTCGCTGGCGGTCAGCGCCTGCCCGCCCATCAGCGCGGCGAGTATAGTGGCGCGCGCGGTGTCGCCCACGAGCGCCGCCACCTCGACCATGTTTGCCGCCGCGACCACCGCGCGATAGTAGCGCGCGGCGCGCGGCCGTGGAAGCAGCGATAGTTCGGTGGCGGCCGAACTATTCTCGTCGCGATTGGCGCTAGACCGCTCCGCCCGCTCGTCCCCGCGCCCCGGCCTTCGCTCGCTTCGCGAGCTTCGGCGGGTTCGAGTCCACCGAAGCGCGGAGCGCGAAGGCCGGGGCGCGGGGACCCAGGGGCGGATTCGCGAGGTTTGCGATTGGCGCTCTGGATTCCCGCTTGCGCGGGAATGAGCGGGCAAAGGGAGAGCAGCATGATCAAGCGCATGCGGATTGAACCGATCTCGACTTACCTGGAGCGCTATAGAAAGGGCGGCGTGGCGCATCCGGTCACCATTGCGAACGGATTGGTGTTTTTGTCCGGCCTGCCGCCGTTCGATCCGCAGACCGGCGAGATCGCGCCGGCGCCCTTCGAACGGCAGTGCGAGCTGGTGCTGGGTCAGCTCAAGCATTGCCTGGAGGCGGCCGGCACGTCGCTCGGAGACGTCATCAAGTGCAACGTCTATTGCGTGCCGGACCCGACACACTTCGCGACGTTCAACGCCGTCTACGACCGCTATTTCCCGAAAGACGCGCCGTCGCGCATCTTCATGTTCATCAATTCATGGCCCGGCCCGTTCGATATCGAGATCGATTGCGTGGCGGTGTTGCCAAGGTGACCGCTTGGTAGCAGTCTCGGCTCGTCGTTGATCGGCATATGCCAGTTCATAAGAGTCGAGAATGTCCGCGAACGATCGTCCCGTTGTTACCAAGAAAGGCCACGAGCACGGCAACACCGGACAGTCAGGCGGCTTGAAGCTGATGAGCGGCGTGGGGCCGCAACATACCCCTGCGACCAGAATCTGGTTCGGCAAGGCCAGCAACCCGCCCGGCTTCCGCTCGCTGCCGCATCACCACGGCGAGGCCGAGACCGGCGCCTATGTGCTGTCGGGCCGCGCGCGCGTCTACTATGGCAAGGACTTCCAGGACTACGTCGATTTGTCTGAAGGCGATTTCATGTTCGTGCCGCCGTTCATCCCGCATCTCGAGGTCAATATGAGCACGACGGACGAACTGTGGTGGCTCGCCTGCCGTACGCCGGAGAACATCGTCGTGAACCTGCCCGATATCGAGGACTCGCTGCTGGTGGGGTATCGGCGCGTGTGAGGCGGGAGGCGCGCGGCGCACTCGCTTCACCTCTCCCATAGAGAGAGGTCGTCCGCCGAAGCTTTAGCGAAGGCGGGCGGGTGGGGGTTATGGACTCTCGATGCGGCAGTAACCCCCTCACCCCAACCCTCGCCCCAACGGGGAGAGGGAGCGCGCCTGCGTCCGCGGCACACTCAATTTCGTAGCCCGGATGAGCGAGCGCGAAGCGAGCGAAATCCGGGTTCGGTTCGATGCGTCGAGGCCGCCCCGGATTTCGCTTCGCTCATCCGGGCTACTTGCTTGACCCGCCTGGCCGCGTCAACGTTCAGCGCGGGAAGATTCGATATGCTCAATCAATAGGAAACGACCGGAAAGGCTGACCGATGTGGCGCGAATTAGTAAGTTCAGCTTCGATTGTCGGGGTCTTTTCGTTTGCGTTGGGCGTTCTAGCAAAGACTCTTATCGACCGGGGGTTCGGATTTTATCTTTCGCGGCACCTCGAAGAGTTCAAGTCAATTCTGCGCAAAGGTGAAGACGAACTTCGTCATAAGTTGCAGCAGCAAGATGTGCAGCTTCAAGCGATCCGGGAGGCCGCCTTAAGGCACTTCGGGGAGAGAACCGCTGCGTTGGATCAGCGCCGACTAGAGGCCTATGATCGCCTTTGGATGGCGGTTATCGGGCAAAACCAGTTCAAATTGGCCTCTAGGCTTGCTCAGCCTTTGAATATTGACGAGATTCTGAAGGACGCAACGCACTCGGACAGTGAGGGCCAGAAGGTTCGTAATTTTGGCGAGCAGCTTTGGAAAATGTGCGGCCTAGACAAACTTCGGCAAGTTGATCCGCCAGATAAAGAGCGGCCATTTATCAGCGCAATAGCATGGGCGCGGTTCTCAGCGTATCGCGCGGGCCCTTAGTTTGCCTGTGGTTCAATTTGCCGCGATGAAAAGTGGAGCTGACCCCAAATATCTGGCTGACCCGAAGCCTCTCCTAGATGCGGTTAAATCGGCATTCCCAAAATGGGCAACTTTCCTAGGGGATCACGGGATCGCCGGGTTGTCGTTTATCGTCAACGACATGGAGGAAGAGGTGTTGCAAACAATCGTGGAGAGCATCAATGACCCCGGGATTGATAAAGGTCATATTCAAGCGGCGCGCGAGATCGTGAGTGGTGTAAATAAGTTCGTGGAATCGGAGCAGCAGGCATCTGCTCCGCCTGCACCAAAGCTCTAGGCGCTGCCCGAAAGATAGTTTCGTAGCCCGGATACGCGAGCGCTCATCCGGGCTACTTGCTACTGGCCGCGCGCCGGCGAAGCGCCCAAGGTGTCAGACAGGGAATTCCGCGCCGGTTATCCGGCAAGTCCGAGAAACAGAATGACGTGCTGATTGAGGCGCCCGATGTCGTTGGCGTCCAATTGACCGATCCGCCGGCCGACCTTGGTTTTTGGAATCGTGGAAATCTTGTCGACCATGACGTGTGACTGAACTTTCAAACCATTTGCCTCCGATGGCGCAACCGTGAGACGCGCGTAGACATTGTCAACGGGTGTGCCGGTGAGCGGACAAACAGCGATCGATGGCGTGGCGTCAAACTCGTCATTCTGCAGAATGATCGCGGGCCGGGGCTTGCCGGGATAGTCGGCGTCGCCTGCAATGGTCCAGATTTCCCCGCGCTTCAATCGGATTTCCCCTCGGTGCGCCACCACGGGGTCGGCGGCTCGCGCTTTTCCAGCTCGCGGGCTTCCTCGGAATTCCAGCTCGAAACCGAATCGACAAAGGCCTGATCTTCGGCCTCGGTCGGGCTGTTGGCGATGGCGAGGGAGTCCTTATGCGCCTGCTCCGAGAATTCCTTGGTGCGCGTATCGGGCAGCCACATCTGCACCAGCCTGAACCCGCGCTTGCGCATGCGGGCGCGATGCGCGCGCACCTTGTCGCGCGACGGCTTCGCCCGCGATGACTTGGCGGGCGGCGACTTCGGCTTTGAAGTCTTGCGCGTCGCCGTCTTGCGGGTGGCCGTCTTGGCGCGCATCAGTGCGGTGCGCCTGTTGCTGGTGCGCTTCATGGCGAGCTTCCGAAAGGTTACATGTAACCTAATACGTTTTGCCTTTACCCGCAAGCCGCGATTGGCTTCAACCCGACAATGAGTAGTGCGCCCGACACCATCTTCGCCCTGTCTTCCGGCCGGCCGCCGGCGGCGATCGCGGTGGTGCGCATCTCCGGCCCACGCGCGGGCGAAGCGCTGAAGGCGCTGATCGGCAAAATCCCCGCCCCGCGCGAAGCCGCGCTTGCCCGCGTGCGCGATCCGCAGACCAAAGAGACCATCGACCAGGCGCTCATCTTGTGGTTTCCCGGGCCCAACAGCGAAACCGGCGAGGACACAGCCGAGCTGCAATTGCATGGCGGCCGGGCGGTGATCGCCGCGACGCTGGCCGCGCTCTCACAGCTTAAAGGCTTACGCCCGGCCGAGGCCGGCGAATTCACCCGTCGTGCCTTCGAGAACGGCAAGCTCGATCTCACCGCGGTGGAAGGCCTGGCCGACCTGGTCGCGGCGGAGACCGAAGGCCAGCGCCGGCAGGCGCTGCGCCAGTTGCAGGGCGCGCTGGGGCAGCCTACGGAAAGCTGGCGGCAGCGGCTGATCCAGGCGCTGGCGCTGGTCGAAGCGCGCATCGATTTTTCCGATGAGGCCGATGTGCCGGAGGATCTGCTTAGCCCCGCACTGACCATCGCGCGCGAGCTGGAAGGCGAGATCGCCGCGGCGCTCGCCGACGGCGGACGCGGCGAAAGACTGCGAGAAGGCCTCACCGTCGCCATCGCCGGGCCGCCGAATGCCGGCAAATCGACGCTGCTCAATCGGCTGGCCAAGCGCGAGGCGGCGATCGTGTCGCCTTATGCCGGCACCACGCGCGACGTGATCGAGGTGCATCTCGATCTTGGCGGCTGGCCGGTGACTTTGCTCGACACCGCCGGCATCCGCGAAACCGATGATCCGGTGGAGATAGAGGGCGTGCGGCGGGCGCGCGAACGGGCGCAAGGCGCCGACCTAGTGCTGTGGGTGGTGGACGCGGGCGAGGCGGGGGTCGCAAAAAATGCTGCAGCAAAGGGTGCAGCAAAATCCGCCACTGTCAGTCCAGGACGTCCCGCCGAAGCCCGGCAGGGCGAAGGCGGACGAACCCGGAATAACAATGATCTGGCCGAAGGGCCCCTCGCCACCCCATCCACTTGGCTGATCCGCAACAAAATCGACCTGATCCAAGGTCATCGAAGTAATGAATTTGAAATCCAAAGTATTGAAAAGAGTGAATTAAAACCCACTCCTAATAAGATATTAACAAGTATGGTTAATAAAGAGTTAACGCGTAGGAATGAATCTATAATCAATAAGAATGATCTAGAATTCAGTATTTCAGCCGCAACAGGTGAGGGTTTTGACGCTTTGCTGGATCATTTGCAGCGCCAAGCGGCAAGTTATCTCGCTGGCGCCGAGTCGGCGCTGGTGACCCGGCAGCGCCACCGCCATGCGCTCGAGGAGGCTTTGGCGGCGCTGTGGCGCGCCCAGAGCGCCGAGGTTGTGGCCAAGGAGGACCTGCTGGCCGAGGAGCTGCGGCTCGCCGCCCGCGCGCTCGGCCGCCTCACCGGCCGGGTCGATGTCGAGGATATTCTGGACGTGATTTTCCGGGACTTCTGCATCGGCAAATAGCGGGCCCAGAAAAGCTCCGCCAGCCGGCCGATGTTCTGGCGCCGGAGGGCCGGAAGACCCATCACTTCTGACCTAGTTCGGCGCAAGCAATGGCCACATCTGGCGCCAGAAGGTCGAGTTCCTAGGTACCCTGACACCGTGACGGCAATGTTTCACGTGAAACATTCCGGCAAATCCGGTTGTTTTTGACCCCTCCCCCCGCCTGCGCTAAAAGCCCGCCATGGCAGAGTCTATGCGGACCCAATTCGACGTTGTGGTGATTGGCGGCGGCCACGCCGGCTGTGAAGCCGCAGCCGCCAGCGCCCGTATGGGCGCGCAGACCGCGCTGGTGACACATCGCTTTGCCACCATCGGCGCCATGAGCTGCAATCCGGCCATCGGCGGTCTGGGCAAGGGCCATTTGGTCCGGGAAATCGATGCTTTGGATGGCCTCATGGGCCGCGTGGCGGATCACGGCGGCATCCAGTTTCGCGTTTTGAACCGCCGCAAGGGTCCTGCCGTGCGCGGGCCAAGGGCTCAAGCCGATCGCAAGCTCTATGCGGCGGCGATGCAGGCGGCGATCTCCGAAACGCCGAATTTGCAGGTGTTCGAAGCGGAAGCCGACGATCTCCTCATCGCCAACGGCCGCGTTTGCGGGGTCAAATTCGCCGATGGCCGGGAAATTTCCTGCGGCGCGGTGGTTCTGACCACCGGCACTTTTCTGCGCGGCCTCATTCACATCGGCGAAAAACAGATTGCTGCCGGCCGCGTCGGCGAAGCCCCGGCCATGGGGCTTTCGCGCACGCTTGAGTCCATCGGCTTCACGCTGGGCCGTTTGAAAACCGGAACGCCGCCGCGGCTCGACGGCCGCACGATCGATTGGTCCGCGCTAGAGATGCAGCCCGGCGACGATCCGCCCGAACCGTTTTCAATTCTGACGCAACGAATTGAAAATCCGCAAATTCAATGCGCCATCACGCGCACGGTCGCGGCGACGCACGACATCATCCGCGCCAACGTGCATCGTTCGCCGATGTATTCGGGGCAAATTGCCAGCCGTGGTCCTCGTTACTGTCCGTCGATCGAAGATAAAATCGTAAAATTCGGCGAGCGTGACGGCCATCAGATTTTTCTCGAGCCGGAAGGTCTCGACGATCACACGGTTTATCCGAACGGAATTTCCACATCGCTGCCGGAAGAAGTTCAACACGCGCTGGTCGCGACGATTCCCGGATTGGAAAATGCAAAGTTCGTGCGGCCTGGCTACGCGATCGAATATGATTACGTCGATCCGCGCGAATTGCATCCGACGCTGCAAACGAAGCGGCTGCGCGGATTGTTCCTGGCCGGCCAGATCAACGGCACCACAGGCTACGAAGAGGCTGCGGCACAAGGACTTCTTGCCGGTCTCAACGCGGCGTCGTTGGCCGCCGGCGGCGCCGACATCGTTTTCGATCGCGCGCACGCGTACATCGGCGTGATGATCGACGATCTCGTCACGCGCGGCGTTTCCGAGCCGTATCGCATGTTCACATCGCGCGCCGAATATCGTTTGCAGCTGCGCGCCGACAATGCCGATCAACGTTTGACCGGCAAAGGAATTGCGATCGGCTGCGTCGGTGAAACGCGCGCGAAATTGCACGCGGCAAAAATGTTGGCACTGACTGATGCGCGCGAATTCGCCAAATCGGTTTTGCTGACGCCGAAAGAAGCCGAGCGTCACGGCCTCGCGCTCAACAAAGACGGCCAGCGGCGCAGTGCGTTCGAGCTGCTGTCGTATCCGAACATTGCGATGTCGGATCTCGCGAAAGTCTGGCCGCGCTTCGGCGCGCTCGATGCAAAGATCGCCGAGCAGATCGAGATCGATGCGAAGTACGACGTCTATCTTTCGCGCCAGAATGCGGACGTTGCCGCGTACCGCCGCGATGAAAGCTTCACGCTGCCGGACGATCTCGATTACGAAGCCATGCGCGGGCTTTCCAACGAAGCGAAGCAAAAGCTGCAGCAAAATCGGCCGCGCACCATCGGCCACGCGAGCAAGATCGACGGCATCACGCCGGCGGCGCTGACGCTGTTGGTCGCGCACGTCAAACGCGGCAAACGCACCGCGAAACGCGCTTGAAAAAAGACGGGCAGGGCGCGTTCGATCTCGCAGCCGACAAAAAACGCGCGCTCGCGCTCACCCCTGTTTCACGTGAAACAAAAGAGCGTCTGAAGAAGTACGTAGATCTGCTTCTTCTTTGGCAGAGCAAGTTCAATCTCGTCGCTTCTTCCACGCTTCCGATTCTTTGGACCCGCCATATCGCCGACTCGCTTCAGCTCCTGCCGCTGGCGCCGGACGCGCGGGTGTGGGTGGACTTTGGCTCGGGCGCAGGCTTCCCGGGTATCCCGATTGCCTGCGTCTTGGCCGGCAGCTCGGATGCGATGGTGCATCTGGTTGAAAGCGTGGGCAAAAAGGCGAATTTTCTGCGCGAGGTGGTGCAGGCCACGGGAATTCCGGCCCAAGTTCACCAGGAGCGGGCGGAGAAATTTGGGGAAAGCTTTGCCGAAACTGTTCATGTGGTGACGGCGCGCGCGCTCGCCCCATTGAAAGTCCTGTGCGATCAGGCGTTTCCTCTGATCGCCAGGGGAGCGGTCGGGCTGTTCCCAAAGGGACAAGATGTAGCGGCTGAATTGACCGAAGCCGCTAAATATTGGAGACTTGAAGCTTCGACCGTACCCAGCGTGACCAGTGCCGAGGGCGCGATCGTCATCGTTCGTCATCTTGCAGTGCGGTAAGCCGCTGTAATCAAATCGGAAACACAAATGTCCGACACGCGAAGCGATCGTCCCGACGTCGTCCCGTTCCCGCAGCCGGCCAGGCCCGACGGCGCCCGGCCGCGCGTGCTGGCCGTTGCCAACCAGAAAGGCGGCGTCGGCAAGACCACGACCGCCATCAATCTCGGCACCGCGCTCGCCGCCATCGGCGAGCATGTGCTGATCGTCGACCTCGACCCGCAGGGCAACGCCTCGACCGGGCTCGGCATCGAGCGCAAGGCGCGCCACGTGTCGACCTACGACGTGCTCACCGGCAAGGCCTCGCTGCGCGCTGGCGTGCTGGCGACCGCGGTGCCGCAGCTCGACATCGCGCCCTCGACCATGGACCTCTCCGGCCTCGAGCTCGAGATCGGCCGCGAGCGCGACCGCGCTTTCCGCCTGCGCTCGGCGCTTGCCGAGCTCAACAAGGGCCCGCGCAATTTCGACTACAGCTACGTCCTGGTCGACTGCCCGCCGTCGCTCAACCTGCTCACCGTCAACGCCATGGCGGCGGCGGACTCGATCCTGGTGCCGCTACAATGCGAGTTCTTCGCGCTCGAAGGCCTGTCGCAATTGTTGAAAACGGTCGACCAGGTCAAGTCGAGCCTCAACCCGACGCTGTCGATCCACGGCATCGTGCTTACCATGTACAACTCGCGCAACAACCTCTCCAACCAGGTGGTGGCCGACGTGCGCCAGCACATGGGCGCCAAGGTCTACGACACGGTGATCCCGCGTAACGTGCGCATCTCGGAGGCGCCGTCCTACGGCAAGCCGGTGCTGGTCTACGATTTGAAATGCGTCGGCAGCGAAGCCTATCTGCGTCTCGCCACCGAGATCATCCAGCGCGAGCGGGCATTGAAGGCGAGCTAACTTGTTTAACCGCCCCCCTTGTGGGGAGGGTGGCGAGTGCAGCGATCTCACTCTAATTCCCTCCCCCCTTGTGGGGGAGGGTTAGGGAGGGGGGTAGGAACACCAGGGCAACATGTTCGCCTCGCAACGAGGACCCCCAACCCCTCCCCACAACGGGGAGGGGAGCAGTCGGAAGCCTGGGGCTCGATTGTGATTAATGACTGTCGGCAAGAAAAAATAGGAAACACAGCGTGGCACGGAGTTCAGGAGCGGCGGCGATGGCGGATCACTCGCGATTGGGACGCGGCCTCGCATCGCTGATCGGCGATGTCGGCGAGGAGACCTCCGCGCCGGAGCCGGCGCGCAAGCCGCGCCGCACGCCGATCGAGAACCTCGTCCCCAACCCGCGCAACCCGCGCCGCGCTTTCACCGAGGCCGAGCTCAACGAGTTGGCCGAGTCGATCCGCGAACGCGGCATCATCCAGCCGATCGTGGTGCGCGAGCACGGCGGGCCGGGCCATTACGAAATTGTCGCCGGCGAGCGGCGCTGGCGCGCGGCGCAGCGCGCCGGCCTGCACGAGGTGCCGATCGCCATCGTCGAGGCCACCGACGTGCAGTCGCTCGAATTCGCCATCATCGAGAACGTGCAGCGCGCCGACCTCAATGCGATCGAGGAGGCGGCCGGCTACGTCGCGCTGATGGAGCAGTGCAACCACACGCAGGAGCAGGTGGCGCAGATCGTCGGCAAGAGCCGGCCGCACGTCGCCAACATGGTGCGGCTGCTGAAGCTGCCCGAGCCGGTGAAGGCGTTTGTGCGGGCGGGCAATTTGTCGGCCGGCCACGCGCGGCTGCTGGTCGGCCACGTCAACGCGCAGGTGCTCGCCGAAATGGCGATCGACGAAGGCTACAGCGTGCGCCAGCTCGAGGAGTGGGTGCGCGAAGAAGAGGGCAAGCCGGGCGACGCCACCTTCGACGCCATCCAGAAGCAGAGCCGCGCGGGCGACAAGGACGCCGACACCCGCGCGCTGGAGCGGCGGCTGTCGGATGCGCTCGGGCTGGATGTGAAGGTCGATCACCGCGGCGACGGCGGCACGCTGCATATCAAGTACAAGGATTTGGATCAGTTGGATGGGGTGTTGAGGAAGTTGGGGGAATAATAATTTCACTGCCGTCCGGTTAATCTGTATGTCTGCTAGGCGATGTGTATTAGGTAAGCCAAGTCGCTCCAAAATCTTTAAATAGCTTTTTACAATCACAGTCACGTTCAACATTAACATTCCAGTTTCAGCCTCTTTCTTGAAGCAGCGTCCTTATTTTGCCGTCGAGTAAGACTTTATCCGCCTGAGATCTATCCTTAGCGGTGGCATAGATATGGACCGTAGAGCCTCGTGCCGGAGGCGTTGCCTTTAATAGCTCCATGTTCTGTGGATGAAAGTGGAAGCCAAGAAATACTATTCGATTGGCGGCTGACACTTCGTCGCGCATCGATTTCAAATCACCCCCTTCTTCGATCTTCTCGTTGAAGGTCCGAATTTCTTGGGACAGACCGGCCATATCTCCATAGTCCACGACGCCAAAACCGACCTGACGCTTTTCTCGAGACCATGGAAGATATTCTACCACTCCATAGGGATGAAAAATATTGAGCGTCCCATTAGTTCTTTCGCCATTTCAGCGTTGATTAAGAATGTTGATTGGAGGGCATGAAATAGGAATTGCTCGATACAACGATCGTAATTGAAATTGATAATCGTCAAGTTCTTGAACACATCTCCTCGGTTCTCTGAGGCGACAACTCCTTCCTGCAAAAGATACATAAAGTCCGAAAGCCAGCTTTTTTTGACTTGCAGGTCGCGATTAAATTGACGTGGCAATTTCGATTCGTCCACATACAAAGCACTACCCTTTTCGTGCTCCAAAATTCCTCGCACCAACGCAAGCTTTGCGCACAATTTCAAGTTTTCATTGTCTTTGTGAGTATTGAGAAAACTGTCAATCGAACGAGAATGGCTCACGCCTTCCTTAATCAAGCAACCTGCAGCCCGCAATTTATTGGCGTTCTCGCCACGACTTTTTGCAATCCTACGAAGTGTATCCATTATGAAATGATCACCGCTGATTTACTTTGTTCCAAACTCGTCAAATCGGATATCCGTTTTCCGCACAATTTCTGCACTAAGTGCATCACCCAACGGCATATCGAGTTCAGCGCCGGCACCGGCGCCAACTACAAAAAGGGTCTTTCTAGGCAGCATCGACTAATCCAAGTCATGAAGTCACGCGAAGCCACATATCATAAGACGATTTGGTGCGCGTGGGCGCATTTATTGCGGTAGCAAGCGTAGCCCGGATGAGCGAAGCGATATCCGGGATCGACCGCAGGGCCCGTGACCTCGCATTCCGCTTCGCTTCATGCGGGCTACGAACCCCCTCGGCCCTCATGGTGAAGAGGCGCGAAGCGCCGTCTCGAACCATTGAGGCCGCCCCATCCTTCGAGACGCCCGCCTTCGCCAAAGCTTCGGTGGGCTCCTCAGGATGAGGCGGAGAGAGGCTTCGCTGCGCCGGCTGGCAAGCTCCGAAAATTGCGATATATTGGCGTCATGATGAAAGATCAGGTGAAATCGGTTCTCGACCGCGTGCTGACTTGGCCCGAAGACCGCCAACAGGAGGCGGCGGAAATGCTGATGTCGATGGAAGAGCAGGCTAAGGCGACGCTGCGTCTGACCGACGAGCAGGTTGCCGAAGTCAAGCGCCGGCTCGCCGATCCGAACCCAAAATTCCTTATGCTCGAAGAAGTGCGCGAGCGCTTTGCCCACCGCGACGTATGAAGGTCATATTCCGAGAGGCCGCGTATGCCGACCTCGACGGGATTTTTATTTGGATTGCAAGAGATCGACCCCGCTCAGCGCATGCTGTCGTCGATCGGATTCTTGACAGCGCCCGAACGCCTCGGCCGCTTTCCGCACATGGGCCATCTCGGCCGCGCACCAGGGACACTTGAATGGCTCGTGCCCGGATTGCCCTACATTGTCGTCTATCGCATTGACGACGATGCGGACGTGATCGACGTCATCTCGGTCTTCCACGGCGCGCAAGATCTGGATCTATAGGCAAGCGTAGGGTGGGCTAAGCGAAGCGTGCCCACCGCTTTCTCATTTCGATTTTTCGGCTCGCAGGTGGGCTCGGCGCTGCGCTCCTTAGCCCACCCTACAAGTTAGCCCTTCTTCGGCTCCCAGCGATAGGCTTTGGTGCAGGCGCCGCCCATCAGCATCGCCCGCTCGCTGTCGCTCAGGCGGTCGGTCTTGAGAAAGGGCACGACCGCCTGCTCGTAGTTGACGACGGCGAAGGCGCGCGTCCAGTCCGTGCCCCACAGGCAGCGCTCGAAACCCCAGGCGTCGAACACGCGGGCGAGCGGATCCCAGATGTCCGCGAACGGATACGGCTCCTTCGACAGCGTGCAGGCGCCGCTGACCTTGATTACCACGTTCTTGCGTTTGGCGAGGTCGAGCACCTTCGGCAGATCGGCCCACGGCTGCGGCGGCGCCGGCGGCTTGCGCGGCTGCAGGATGCCGAGATGGTCGATGATGAAGCGCGTGTCGGGGTTGCGGTCGATCAACGCCATGCCGGCGTCGAGGTTGCCCCAGCACAGGATGTTGACCGGAAGGTCGTGCTGCACCGCCGCGCGCGCGATGCGGTCGAGGCCCGGATGGTTCGGGTCGCGCTCGCGCCCCGGATCCTTCGTCAGGATGATGCGGATGCCGACCGTGCCCGGCGTCCGCTTCCAGTCGGCGACGACGTCGGCCACCGCCGGATCGTCCGGGTCGACCGGCTTGACGATCGCCATCCGATCGGGACGGGCCTTTTGCACTTCCACCGCGTAACTCGCGTCGTATTGGTAGAGCGAAAAGGCGGAGATGAAGATCGCGCCGTCGACGCCCACTCTGTCCATCGCCGCCACCATCTCGTCACCCGTCACGTGCGGGGGCCAGTTCGGCACATTGTGCCAGGGGCGTTTCGGGGTGTTCGCCTCATAGGCGTGGACCTGGGAATCGATGATCGGCACCGGCAAAGCTCCTCTGCTCAAGGGGTGCGGCATCGCAGCAGGTCGCGTCCGCCGTGTCCAGCACCCTTGACGGGACTTCGGGCATTTCGCCGCGTTGGCGGAGATGCCAGCGCGTGCTTCAAGCCGCTACGGCCTCCGCCCCCAGAATATCTCGATGCCCTTCCAGACGAAGCTGCCGGGATCGTTGACCAGCCCGGCGAACGCCGTCGTGAGGTCCTTCGGGCTGTAATAGGGAAACTCGTCGAGCTTCCAGCCGACACGCGCCAGCAGCTTGTCGAAGACGTATTCGATGTGCATGTCGAGCTCGATCTTCATGGCCGTCTCTGGACTGTAGGCGATCTCGGCCAGCACCAGATTGCGCCCGGACTTGGTCACGCGCAGCATCTCCGCGCCGGTTTCGCGCCAGTCGTCGGTGTGCTGCACGCCTTGCAGGCAGGCCGCGCAATCGAAGGCGCCGTCGGCGAAGCCGCGCGTGTAGGTCCACTGCCAGGTCGCGAGCTGGCCGCCGCGGCCGCGCTTCTTGGCGATGTAGTTGTCGCGCGCTTCATCGGTGATGTCGATGACGCGGACCTCGCCCTTCGGCCCGATGCGCGCGCGCATGTCGTCGACGAAGCCGCACGGCTCGACGCACTCGCCGATGATCAGCACCTTGTCGCCTGGCTTGAGCTCGAGCCGGTCATAGATGACGTTGCGCGCGACCTCGGCCTTGCGCCACATGAACGGCAGTCCGCCGAGCAGCACGGCGCGGCACCAGCGTTCCCGCTCCTTCTCGTCGAGGATGACGTCACCGAAGCGGCGCACGTCGTAGGGCTGCATCCACTTCCACGGGTCTTCGTTGTCCATGCCGCCCATTCGCTGCCTCGGTTTTGCCGGCGCTTCGGTGGCGCACGATATCGGCCGTCGCTATACGGTTCAACGGCACGGCGGTCGCGCTTTCGGCGCGCCACAAGGAACGACGATTCGATGAAACTTAAATCGAGCCGGGGCCGACTTTGTCGTAAATGCCGAGGCACTTTTGCGCCGCTTCCGGCATGTCCGGCACGCGCAGGGCGCGGCCCATGAACGTCGTCCACGGCTTCTCGGCGACCGGCTGCAGCTGCGCGAAATTCCAGAACTGCTGTTCGGTCATCTCGATCTCGGTCACCTTGTGTTCGAGCACCCAGTTGCGCAGCGTGGTTATCCTGGGCTGTTTGTCGGTCTCGGAGAACATGTGTTCGGGCAATGCTTTTTTCATGACGCAACTCATAGGCCCGCGCGCTTAACAAGGTCTGACAGCGGGCGGGCGGACCGGCCAATTCGCTCCGCGCCCTGTGGCAGAGGGGCGGAGCCGGCGGCGATGGAACTTTTTAGCTCTTCCCCGAGGGATACATTCCCAATAATGTTCCCCAGCGGAATACCGCCGCCTTTAAGTGAGCCTCATGCGCGCCCGCCGCGACGCCGCCATCCGCGGCCTGAAAATCATGATGGTGGCCTCGATCGCCATTCCTGTGGCGATTTTTTCCTATGCCAGCTGGATCGGCTACCAGAGTACGTTCGCGCACGCCGACGAAAAGCTGTTGGCGAACCTCGGCATCATGTCGGAGCACACGTCAGGAGTATTTCAGTCGGTCGACCTGACGTTCGCCGCCGTCGACGCCATCACCGACGATCTCACCGACGAGCAGATCAAGGCCTCCGAGCAGGCCCTGCACGTGCAGTTGAGCAAGCTCGAAAAGGCGTCGGTCGCCATCGACGCCATTTTGATCGCCGACAAGGACGGTCGCGCCCTGGTCTCCTCGGCGATCTATCCGGTTCCGGGCAATGCCGGCGTCGCCGATCGCGACTATTTCCTGGCGCAAAAGGAAAAGGACGCGGGGACTTATGTCGGGGCGGTCCTGGAGCCGCGCGTGCGGCAAGGAAAGTTTTTCAGCGTCAGCCGGCGGCGTCCATCGCGCAACGGCGAATTCACCGGCGTCGTCATGGTCGCAGTCAAGCCGCAAATCTTCACCGATTTCTATACGCAGCTTGCGCGCGACGCCGGCGGCGGCGACTTCTCGCTGGCCAAGAGCGACGGTGTCATCCTCACGCGCTATCCCGATCCGTCCAACGGCATCACGCGCTTCGGACCCGACAGCGGCTTCATGCTCAACGTGCCGCGTTACCCGAGCGGCGCCGTCGTCACCACCAATCATTCGGTCGATGGCGTGCAACGGCGCATCGCCTTCCGCAAGCTGGGCTACAGCAATCTTTACGTGTCGGACGGCGTGTCGACCGACACCATCGTTGCCGACTGGCTGCGGTCGATGGCGGCGCATCTCTATTTCGGCATTCCGGCGACGCTGGTTCTCTGTGCGCTCGTGCTGATGACGATGCGCCGCACGCGCCAGCTTTATACCGAAGCCGAGCGCCGCGAACTGGCCGAGGAGGGGCTGCGGCAGGCGCAGAAGATGGAAGCCGTCGGGCAATTGACCGGCGGCGTCGCGCACGACTTCAACAATCTCTTGACCATCATCCTCGGCAATCTCGGCATCGCCAAGCGCGGCGTCGTCGAGGCGCGCGCCGAACGCGCCCTCAATAATGCGCGGATCGGCGCCGAGCGGGCAGCGCAATTGACGCGGCGCCTGCTCGCATTCTCGCGCCAGCAGCCGCTCGATCCGAAGATTGTGGACGCCAACAAATTGATCGTCGGCATGTCCGATTTGCTCAACCGCACGCTCGGTGAAAATATCGAGCTGGAAACGATCAGCGGCGCTGGACTTTGGAAAATCGAGTCCGACGTTTCCGAACTGGAATCGGCGCTGCTCAATCTCGCACTCAACGCGCGCGACGCCATGCCGGACGGCGGCAAATTGACTATCGAAACCAGCAACGCCTATCTGGACGACGAATATTGCCGCCACCATGCGGATCTCGCGCCCGGCCAATACGTTCTTATCGCGGTTTCCGACGACGGCGTGGGAATGTCGGCTGAGACGATCGAGCGTGCGTTCGATCCGTTTTTCACGACTAAGCAAACGGGCAAAGGAACCGGCCTGGGCCTGAGCCAGGTCTACGGTTTCGTGAAGCAATCCAAGGGTCACGTGAGAATCTACAGCGAGCCGGGCGAAGGCACGACGATCAAGCTCTATTTCCCGCGGCATGACGGCGAAGAGGCGGTCATGTCCGCCAACGAGCAGGGCGATCCCGAACGCGGCCGCGGCGAGACGATATTGATTGTCGAGGACGACGACGGCGTGCGCGAATACGCTTCGGAAATCCTCAGGGATCTGAACTACCAGGTCATCGAGGCCAAGGATTCCGCCAGCGCGATGCGCCTGCTGGAGGCCGACCGGCCGTTCGATTTGATGCTGACCGACGTGATGCTGCCGGGCATCAGCGGCCGCGCGCTGGCCGACGAGGTCATTCGCCGCCGCCCCGGCGCCAAAGTGATCTTCATGACCGGCTATTCGCGCAACGCCATCGTGCACCAGGGCCGCCTCGACCGCGGCACCGAGCTGATTTCGAAGCCGCTGACCGAGGCGGCGGTGGCGCGGAAAATCCGCCAGGTGCTCGACGCAGCCTAGTGACGGCGCCGTTGAACCTTTCATGCGTTCCGCCGCGCTGACCGCGGCGGTCGCCGCCTGGCAGATCTACGAGATGGCGACCGCGCCCGAGGCGGTGTCGCAGGCGCTCAGGCTGGTGCAGATTTTCCTTCTGGCCTGCGCGACGATCTCATGTGTCGGATCGACGATCATGCTGGCGCGACAGGATTGACTCACGCCACTTCCTGCGTTCGGCCGGGATGTTTGCCGGGCCGTTGCGGCAGGATGAGCAGGCAGGCGAGGATAAATACCGCAATCACCGCGGAGGCGACCGGCCGGCTCAGCGCGAGCCCGCCATGGCGGATAGGCTTGTCGAGGTAATCGCCGACGGTCGCGCCCAAGGGCCGCGTCAGGATGAAGGCAATCCAGAACAGCAGCACCCGCGACACGTTGGTCCAGAAATAGACGGCGGCGACGACCGCGAGACCCGCCGCGAAGACCAGCGCACCGTATTCGTAGCCGAGGCCGGTCGAATCGGCGGTCCAGTCGCCAAGCGCGGTGCCGAGCGTTTGCGAAAAAGTGATGGCCGCCCAGTAGAACACTTCGACCCCCGGCGTGGCGACGGTGTCGACCGAAATCGAGCCACGCGACCAATACCAAACCGCCAGCACCGCAAGCAGGCAGGCGAGCAGCAGCGTCGAGCCGCCGGTATAGCCGATGCCGAGCGAGCGGTCGGCGAAATCCGCCATGGTGGTGCCGAAGGTCGTCGAGGCGATGATGGTCGCCCAATAGAGATACGGGTGGAATTTGTCGGCGACGATTTGCCACGCGACCAGTACGGCAAACACGGCGAGGAACAGCACGGTGCCGGCGAGATAGCCCCAGTGCAAGGTCATGGTGACTGTATCGCCGCCGGTTTCGCCCAGCGTCGTCGCGGCGATCTTGATCAACCAGAAGGTAAGCGTGACCTCGGGAACTTTGCTGAGGTTATTGTCAGTGGTGTCGTGCATGATCCGCAGCCGTCTTTTGCAGACGATGCTAACGGCGTCCGCTGCAATTTCGTTCCGGCGTCACGAACGATGCGATCGGAAGGTGGCGAAATTCGGCCGGCCGCGTGCCGGCGGTCACTCCGGATCGCGCGAGACGTGGGGCTCCATCTTGTGGTGCAGGCGCTCGGCGTCGGTCAGGGTGTCGACGACGGCTCTAATGTCGGCAACGATGGTGCGGATGACGCCCTTCCGCTTGGCCTTGCGGGCCGCCTTCTTGCGCCCCACCGCCTTGGATTTCTTTCGCACGACGGTCTTGCGCTTTTTTCGCGCCGGCACGGATTTTTTCTTCGTCTTTGCAGTGGATTTTTTGCGCGTTTTCTTAGCCATCGGCGGCCCCCAGGTTATGCAGGTTTACTGGGCTGAAGCTTAAGCGCCGTTTCGGTTTTGCGCCAGGGGCTGGCGCAAGCAAAGGCCGGATCGGGTGAGCGCTAGATCAAGGCCGCGCTCTTCTTCTTCCGGTCAGCAAGCGAATAGAGTTCCGCGTCATGCACGGCGGGCTCCGGCGGAGCCAGTATCGCGGCCTGGTGCGCCAGCAAGCCGAGGAAATTCTGCATCTGCTCGTCGGTGAGCTTGCCGGCCTGGGCTTGAGCCGCGCCGTCCGGCAGCGGGCTAAAGTTATTGAGGCTGTCGCAGACCTGCCTGACCATCGCCTGGGGAACTGGTTGCTCCGCGAACGGACGGGCGCAATCGCGCAGCACGTTCTGGACGATTTTGTGTTTCAGCAGTTCCGCGAGCGATATTTTGGCTCTGCGCGACAGCCCGGCATCGATATAGGCGGCCATCAGGCGCGCATCGGCGTCAAAGCACAGGTGCCGGGTATATTGCGCAAAACCGGCGAAGAATGGGCTCAACCACAGCTCGCCCCATTGCTCGACTTGCCGCGGGAAGGCTTGCCGCGCGGCCGGCTCGGCACATGCGCGCAAGATGGTAGCTAGGATACGGTCGCGCGCGAACGGCATGTCGGCCATGCTGAGGCTTGCGCTCATGCATTGGAGATGCCGCTGCTCGAACAAGTCGAAGCTGGATGAAAAGCTTTCGACGATTGCCGCGTAGCAGCGTTCGAGCTCTTCAACCGACAAGTTTCCGCCGCGGGCCACGCACTGGGCGTGCAGGCTGCGATAGACGATTTCCGCCACGGAACGCGCCGTGGACAGACAATGATGAGGCCCGGGTAATGCTTCCGACATCGCAACTTTTGGACGGTTGCTAGCCGGTTTAACGGGGTATCTCTAATGGCGCCTTAAGATAGCACCTCAAATGCATCGCCCAACGGCGCAAGACGGTGCATCGTTACCGCTTGAGGCATAAAATCGCGCGGCGGCTGCGCGGAGCGGATGCACGCCGCGCAGGTCATTAATTTGGTTTAGTTGCGCAGCAATAGGAGGGAGCAAGCGCAGTGCAGCAGAACTTCAAGGATAAGACCGTGCTCATTACCGGCGGCAGCCGCGGCCAGGGTGCGGCCGAAGCGCGGCTGTTCGCGCAGGCCGGGGCGAGGGTTGTCGTCGCCGATGTGCTGGACGCTGAGGGCGGCATGCTCGTGCAATCGATCCGCGCCGCCGACTACCGCCACCTCGACGTCAGCAGTGAGCAGGACTGGGCGGCCGCCCTGGCGTTCGCCAAGAGTGCGTTCGGCGGCTTGCATGTGCTGGTCAACAATGCCGGCGTTTCGTTGCGCGGCGTCGATCTCGCTAGCACATCGCGCGCCGATTGGGACCGCGTGCTGGCGGTTAAACTCACCGGACCGTTCCTCGGCATCCGCGCGGCGGCGCCGGTCATTCGCGACAGCGGCGGCGGCACGATCGTCAATATCGGATCGACCGCCGGCATCAACGGACATTTCGCGGCCGCCTACAGCGCGTCGAAATGGGGTTTGCGTGGGCTGACCAAGGCGGCGGCGATGGAATACGCCGATTGGAATATCCGGGTGAACGCCGTGCATCCCAGCATCGTGCCGACGCCGATGGTTGAAGGCGCCGACAAATTCGTCGAGGCGATGGAGCATGTGACGGCGCTTGAGCGTAGCGCCTCGCTTGACGACGTCGCCAACGCGGTGATGTTCCTGGCGAGCGATGCGGCCGGCTATCTCACCGGCATCGATCTACCGGTCGATGGCGGGTTCACCGAACTCGGCGTTTACCGACAGGTGTGGCGGCGCGCCACAGGGCGCGAGCGGCCCTAGCCCTCAGGCGGCACGCACGCGGCTGAAAAAGGCCGCCACTTTTGTTTCGAGATCGCTCGCCCGCGCCGACACTCGCGCCGTCAGATCGGCGATTTTGCTGAACGCGGTCGCGCTCGTTCCGGCGGCCTGTTCGACCGAGCGGATTTCGGCGGAAGCGCTCGCGGTGTGTCCGGCTGCGGTCTGGATGCTGCCGGCGATGTCGCGCGTCGTCGCGCTCTGTTCCTCGACCGCCGAGGCGATGTTGGTGGCGGCGATGGTCAATTGCTCGATGGCGCGCGCGATCGAGGACATTTCATCGACCGACTTGCGCGTGGCGTCCTGAATGGCGGCGACCTGCTGCGATATCTCCTCGGTGGCGCGCGAGGTCTGGTTGGCGAGCGCCTTCACCTCGGACGCCACCACCGCGAAGCCTTTGCCGGCGTTGCCCGCGCGCGCCGCTTCGATTGTCGCATTGAGCGCCAGCAGGTTGGTCTGCGACGCGATGGTGGAAATGATGCTGACGATGGATCCGATATGTTCGGCGGCGTTGTTGAGCGACAAGATCGCCTGCTGCGCGTGCTGGGTATCGCCGACCGCGGCCTTGGCCATATCGAGGCCGCGCGTCGCCTGCTGGCCGATGTGCTGGATCGACGCGGACAGTTCCTCGGTGGCCGCGCCGGTCATCTCGACGCGCTGGGTTGTTTCCGCGGCCGCCGTCGATGCCACCGCCATGCGCTTGAGCGTATCAGAGGCCATCTCGCGCATGGACGAGCAGGTGGCGGTGAGCGAGGTGGAGGCATCGGTGATGGCTTGCAGGACTTCGCCGACATCGCCGGCAAAGCTTGCGATCGCCGCGTCGATCGTCTGGCGCCGCACATCGGTGGCTTTCTCCGCCGCCTCGCGATGCAGCGTCATGGCGTTGGCGACGTCGAATGCGAGGACCTGCGAAACGAGCTTCGCGCTGGCGGCAAGCTTGACCGGCGAATACCAGTATTTGCGCGCGAGCGCGTCGAGCGCCGCGCGCAGAGCGTAATTGCCGGCGGTGCTGCGAAAACGGGCGTCGAAGCCGAGCGCGGCTTCCTCACCGACAGTCTTAATGCACGACTCGCAATAGGCTTGGTCGAGCTCGCCGTTGAGCAGCGCTTCCAGATGCGACAGTTCGATCTGCTTGATGAAATCGCGGTGCAGCGCGACGATCGGGCCGACGATTGGCAGTTTGGCGGTGGCGTCGAGAATGGCGTCGACCGCCCGGTCGAGCGCGGGCGCGATCGTCGGCCATAGTTCTTTGATCGCGCGGCGGGTCGGCGCGTCGAGTTCGTAGAGCCCGTAGCGGCCCTCGACCCCTTGGATGAGCTGGATTGGCAACAGCGCCCCGTGGACTGAAAAATAGGCAATTTCCAAGGTATTACAGATTGGTTGTGGCAATCCTAACGCTTCGGGGTGGGGTCGTTGACGCTGGTTATTCGGCCATTCTTGCGATAAATGCGGGGCGTGCGGACCGGTAAAACAAGGGGAGGACAGGCGTGCCCGCTTCAATGCAAGGTGAAATGCTGCCGAACATCTACCGCTTCAAGCTCGGCGGTTTCGAAGTCGCGACCATCATGGACAGCCATGTGATCCGCACCGGGCTGACGCCCTCGTTCGGCGGTGAGGCGCATGCCGACGAGGTGAAGGCGCTGGCCGCCGCCAACCGCATCGAGGCAGACCGCTACTTCCACCCGTTCACGCCGACGGTGGTCAATACCGGCAAGGAGCTGGTGCTGTTCGACACTGGCAACGGCTCGCTCTCGGACGAATATGAGCAGATGAAGGGCCGCCTGCCGCCGGGCCAATTGGTCGCGCGCATGGCGCAGGCCGGCTACAAGCCGGAGGACGTCGACGTGGTGGTGATCACGCATGGCCATCCCGACCACATCGGCGGGCTGACCAAGGGCGGCGTGCCGGTATTCCCGAATGCGCGCTATGTGTTCGGCGCCGCCGAGTTCGATTTCTGGAACAAGGGCGAGAACGTGCGCGAGGCGCGCAAGTTCAACCGCGAGCTCTATGTGAAGATCGTGGTGCCGCTCGCCAATCGCGCCACCATGATCAAACCGGGCGATACGGTGGTGCAGGGCATCACCGCGGTCGATGCTTTTGGGCATTCGCCCGGCATGCTGGCTTTCATGATCGAGAGCGAGGGCAAGCGCGTGCTCAATTGGGCCGACTCGTGCGGGCACTACGTGGTGTCGTTGCAGCGGCCGGACCTGCATCTTGACGTCGACGACGACAAGGAGAAGGCGGTGGCTACCCGCAAGCGCATCCTCGATATGGTGGCGACCGAAAAACTGTTCGTCGCCGGCTTCCACATGCCATACCCGGGGCTGGGCTACGTGGAGAAGGCGGGCAGCGCCTATCGCTGGGTGCCGCATAGTTACCAGTTGAATTTGTAAAGCGCAGCGGCGCGGCGAACGCCGCTCATTCCCGCGCAAGCGGGAATCCAGGTGGGCCTTATGAAGAACTGGGCCCTCGCTCTAGGCGGAAGAGCGGATTCTCAACTCTCTCTTTGCCGTGCGCTCACCGCAATCGACAGCAGCGTGCGTTGTCCGATCGCCTCGGCCAGCGCCGCGTTGCGTCGCATGTCGAGCGAAGCCTCGGCAAGTTGTGCCATGGCGCGCAGGAGACGCGGCGGCGTCCAGGTGCGCAGCGCGGTTTCGACCGGTTTCTTTCGCGTGAAGTGCACAGGCGGCGCGCCACGCATCATGGCAAGCTCGATCGAGTCGCCGCCCTCGACCGAAAGCTTCATCTTGTGCAGACTGGCGACCTGGCGGATCGCGGCCGAGACGATGGCCGCCGGCGACGAGCCGCCGCCGCGTGCCTTGCCGAATTCGGTCTCGACGTCGCGGGTCTCGCCGGCAAAGGTCGCGTCGATCACGCCATCGAGCGCCAGCGCCGAGGCGTCCGCCACTACGGCTACCACGTCGGCGAGCTCGATGCGGTCCTTGCCCTGGGCATAAAGCGCGAGCTTGCAGATCTCGTTGCGCGAGGCGAGGCGATCGCCGCCGAGCAGCGCGGTGAGCGCCGCGCGTGCGTCGGCGGCAAGCGTCAAATTGGCCGCGCGCATCTCCTCGTCGATCAGCCGCGCCAGGTCGCGCTCGTTGTCCGGGTAGCAGCCGATGGCGGCGCCGGCCTTGGCCTTCTCGAACAGCGCACGCAGCGGCGCGGTTTTGCGCAGCTCGCCGGCCTCGACGACGATGCGGCAATCGCGCGGCGGCGTCTCCAGCACCACTTCGATCGACGGCACGATGTTGTGGCGCGAGTTTACCCGCAGAAGCACGGCGCGGCGGCCGCCGAACAGCGGCACCGTGTTGGCTTCGTCGGCGAGCCGGCCAGGGTTGGCCGACAGTTCTTCGCTTTCGATGCGCGCCAGCGCGAAGGGATCGGCGGGATCGTCAACCGAGGCCTTCACAAAGGCGTCGACGCGCTCGCGCACCAAACCAGCATCGGGGCCATACACCAGCACCACCGGCTGGCCCGGATCGGGCTTGGCGATGAAACGGTCGATGTCAGTGGTTTTGATGGCGGTCATTTTGTGCTCGTGTCCCGGGCGCAGCGCAGCACGAAGTGGTGCGATGCAGAACCGGGACCGTTACAAGTTCCGAGTCCGGAATGGCCCCGGCTCTGCGGTGTACCGCTGCGCGCTGCACCGCGTCCGGGGCACGAAGCGCTTACGTCCCCGCCACGAAATACGACGCCAAGCGCGAGCGGATACTTTCCGCGATGGCTTTGGCGGCGCGATTCTCGGCGTCGCGCAGGCCGCGGTCGCCGGCGAAGCGCTGCTGCTGGCCGGGAATATCGTAGGACACGCGCGAGAAGGTCTGGCCGTTGATCACCTTCTTGCCGGTGCGGATATCGGTCAGCGTGTAGGTGGCGTCGATGCCGTAATTCTGAATGTCCGGGCGCGCGGTGTTGATGTCGACGATCACCTGCGTCTGGGTGGACGCGAGCCTGATGTCGAGCTTGTAGCTCGACGGCGCGGCGGGGCCGCCGCCGGTCAGGCCGAACAGCAGGTTGTTGCGCACCTCGACGCCGACGCGGGAGAGCCTAGTGCCGTTGGGCGCATTGATCGGCGGCACTTCGACGCTGCTCAACTTGTCGCCGATATCGGGGCCGCCGGCCGACCCCTGCGTGCCATAGAGCGGCTGGAAGCAGCCGGCGGTGAGGCCGGCCAGCAACATTATGGCCGCCAACCGGCCAAGACGTGGGGTTTGACGCGGGATTTCAGGCCACCACATTCACGATCCTCTGCGGGACGACGATGACCTTTTTCGGGCGCTTGCCGTCCAGCGCCTTTATTACCGCATCGAGAGCCAGAACGGCAGCCTCTATATCGGCATTTCCGGCGTCCCGCGCCACGGTGACGTCGGCGCGCTTTTTGCCGTTGATCTGGACGGGCAAAGTGACGGTGTTTTCGACCAAAAGCTCGGGCTCGAGTTGGGGCCAAGTCTCGGCCGAAACCAGGGTTTTGTGGCCGAGCGCGGCCCAGCATTCCTCAGCCAGATGCGGCATCATCGGGTGGAACAGGCGTACCAGGATGTCGCCGGCTTCGCGCAAGGCCCAGGCCAGGTCATCCGCCGGGGCGGTCTCGACCGAACCGATGGCGTCCGACAGCGCATTGGCGAATTCGTAGATATGCGCGACGCAGCGGTTGAAGCGCAGTTTGGCGATGTCGTCGGAGACATTGGCCAGTGCGCGGTGGGCGGCCTTGCGCACTTTTTGCGCTTCCGGACCAAAAGCTGCTGGGCGGCTTTGTGGTTCGGTGACGTCGGCAATCTCGCCGACAAGCCGCCACAGCCGCTGCATGAAGCGCCAGGCGCCCTGCACGCCTTCCTCGGTCCAGATCACGTCGCGCTCGGGCGGACTATCGGACAGCATGAACCAGCGCGCGGTGTCGGCGCCGAAGGCGGCGATGATGTCGTCAGGGTCGATGGTGTTCTTCTTCGACTTCGACATCTTCTCGATCGAGCCGATCTCGACCGGCTCGCCGGTCGCAGCGAGCGTGGCGCGGCGCGCATCGCCGAGCCCGTCGATCTTGATGTTGGCGGGCTCGACCCAGTCTCCGTTCTTCGCCTTGTAGGTCTCGTGCACCACCATGCCTTGGGTGAACAGGCCGGCGAACGGCTCATCCATGCCGACGTGGCCGGTTTTGTGCATGGCGCGGGTGAAGAAGCGCGAATAGAGCAGATGTAGAATCGCGTGCTCGATGCCGCCGATGTACTGGTCGACCGGTAGCCATTCGTTGGCGGTGACTGGCGTGGTCGGTGCACTCGTATTCCACGGATCGGTGAAGCGGGCGAAGTACCAGGACGAGTCGACGAAGGTGTCCATGGTGTCGGTCTCGCGCCGCGCCGGCCCGTCGCACTTGGGGCACTTCACGTTCTTCCAGGTCGGGTGGCGGTCGAGCGGATTGCCGGGTTTGTCGAAGGTCACGTCCTCCGGCAGCGTCACCGGCAAATCCTTTTCCGGTACCGGCACGGTGCCGCATGTTGAGCAGTGGATGATCGGGATCGGACAGCCCCAATAACGTTGGCGCGAAATGCCCCAGTCGCGCAGGCGATAATTGACCTGGCGCTGCGCCACCGGACGGTTGCCGCGCGTGTCTTTCTCCAACCGTTTGGCGACCTCTTCCTTCGCTGCCTCGATGGTCATGCCGTCGAGGAAGCGCGAATTGATCATGGTGCCGTCGCCGTCATAGGCGACGTCGGTGATGACGAAAGTCTTCGGATCTTGCCCCGGCGGGCACACCACCGGCGTGTTGCCGAGCCCGTATTTGTTGACGAAGTCCAAGTCGCGCTGGTCGTGCGCCGGGCAGCCGAAGATGGCGCCGGTGCCGTAATCCATCAAAATGAAATTGGCGACATAGACCGGCAGCTTCCAATTCGGATCGAACGGATGCACGGCCTTGATGCCGGTGTCGAAGCCCATCTTCTCGGCGGTGTCGATCGCCGCCTGCGAGGTGCCCGTCTTCTTGGTCTCGGCGATGAAGGCGGCGAGCTTGGGATTTTTCGCGGCGGCGGCCGTGGCCAGCGGATGATCGGGCGACAGCGCCATGAACTTAGCGCCGAACAAAGTGTCCGGCCGCGTGGTGAAGATTTCGAGTTCGCTCTCTTTATTCGGCGCGGTCGCCGGATCGAGCATGAAGCGGACCAGCAGCCCTTCCGAGCGGCCGATCCAGTTCTTCTGCATCAGCTTGACCTTGTCCGGCCAGCGGTCGAGCGTGTCGAGCGCCTCGAGCAGCTCCTGCGAATAGTCGCTGATCTTGAACACCCACTGGTAAAGGTCGCGCTGCTCGACCTCGGCGCCCGAGCGCCAGCCGCGGCCGTCGATCACCTGCTCGTTGGCGAGCACGGTCTGGTCGACCGGATCCCAGTTCACCTTGCGGTATTCGCGCGCGACCAGCCCCGCTCCGAGGAAGTCGAGAAACATCTTCTGCTGGTGCTTGTAATAAGCCGGATCGCAGGTGGCGATCTCGCGCGCCCAGTCGAGGGAGAGTCCCATGGACTGGAGCTGTTTCTTCATCGACGCGATGTTGTCGTAGGTCCAGGCCTTCGGATGCACCTTGCGGTCGATGGCCGCGTTCTCCGCCGGCATGCCGAAGGCGTCCCAGCCCATCGGGTGCAGCACGGCGTCGCCCATGGCGCGTTTGAAGCGCGCCACCACGTCGCCCATGGTGTAGTTGCGCACGTGGCCCATGTGGATGCGCCCCGACGGGTAGGGGAACATCTCCAGCACGTAGTATTTCGGGCGCGGATCGTCGTTCTTGGTCGCGAAAATGCCGCGCTCGGCCCAGGTCTTCTGCCAGCGGGCCTCGGCCGCGCGGGCGTTGTAGCGGTCGTTTTTCTGCGATTCGGCGGTCATTTATGGGGTCTTTTAAGGACCCGGGCGGTGACATGGAAGGGGTGCGGCCGAAGGATTAGCACTTCGCCACCCCGGCGGTCATCGGGAGCTTGAACTTTCCCAACCTTAGGTAGAATATTTTTCTGACCCGCTGCCGCGTCATAGCGGGTGGAAAGCCATTCAAGAACGCGTTGGCAACAAGACGGAGCATACCCGGCGAGTTCAAGCGGTTCGGCCTGTGCGGAAAAACAGGTGCGCACGCGGCGGAGTGCAACAATGAACGATCTGATCGTACTGCTCGGATACGGCGCCATCTTCACGATCTGGGTGCTGGTGCCGCTGCTGCCCGCCATCCTGATTTATCGACTGTTTCCGCAAACCAATACACAAACGCAGTGGAAAATCTCGGGAATCGTGCTCAAGGCTGGAGGCGCATCCGGGTTCTATTTCGCGATCTTCGCGCTGGGCTATTTGAAGATCGTCGACCCCGCAGTTGAGATCGTCAAGAACTGGCAGCGGCCCTACTGGGAAGTCACCGCGCGCCTCAAATTCCTCGATGCCGATCAAAAAGTCGTTGATGCCAAGAGCTCGGAGGATCAGTTACAGGTCCTTCCGCTTTCCTATCGCTTCAAGAAAATCGGCGACCGCCTCTATCTCGCGACCCTGCATTTTTCCGAACTTCAGGGCGACGTTCCCGATTACGTGACGTTGCACTTCCCCGAGGGCGAAGGCTTTCTCAATCTGAAAGAACTCAAGGCAAAAAACATGAGTTTGAGTTCGAAAACGATCGATTTGACGAAATTGGAACCGATCGCCATCAGCCCGATTAGAACTGAGGCGCGAGCCCAATCCACCAGCCCGGGAATCTCACAGCAGCCCAACCATCAACTGGAAGCCGATGCACCCCAATGACCGGCGGCGACTAGATCGAAGGAACCAGCCGCCGCCGGTGTGGGTTAGCCTCGCGTAACAGGAGGTGCGGTATGACCATTAGAATTCAGGACATCAAGGAACACATGGAAGTCCTCGGCGCCGACGGCAAGCACGTGGGCACCGTCGACTGCACGAAGGACGACGACAAGATCGTGTTGACCAAGAGCGATCCGCAGTCCGGCGGGCAGCACCACATCATTCCGGTCCAGCTGGTGAAGAACGTGGACGAGAAAATCCACCTCACCAAGCCGGCGCGGCAGGTGTTGCTCGAGTGGCAGGCGGCGGCCTGAGGGCCAAGTCCTACGTCCAAGGCTGCCAGCGCAAGTCCGGCCTTTGCAGCCGGGCTTTGACTTTTCGTGGCTAGTGCCCCGCTTCCGAAGTTCGTGATACATCGCAGCAGCTTCTGACACGAACTTCGGAAGCAAAGGGGCACTAGCAAGTATATGATTCTAGTGCCGCTTATCGATTTGAAGTTCCAGGACGAGCGTGCGGCATGTGATGCAGGAACTTCAAATTGGCGGCACTAGGCGCTCTCACGCAACGACGTTACGTTCGACTCGGCGATCACCCGATTGCGCCCGGCCTGCTTGGCTTCGTACAGACAGGCATCGGCGGCCTCAGTCAATTCCTGCGGGTTGGCGCGCTCGGCCGGCACTATCGAGGCGACGCCGACGCTGATCGACACAAAGCCCCAGGGCGCGCCTGCGTGGGCCATCAGCAAATCCTCGACCCCTTTGCGCAAGCGCTCGGCGACCTGCAAGGCGATTTCGCGATCCGCGCCCTGGAGGAGAACGGCGAATTCCTCGCCGCCATAACGCGCTGCGAAATCCGATCTGCGAGCGCGTCCCGTGATTCGGTGGAATGATGGAGGCAATTTCGTCGCAAGTGGCGGCGCCGAATCGTTCTCGCGTACCCGGGCAGCCGCCATCAAAACGCCGCTGACCTTGCGCAGGCAGGTATCGCCCTGGATGTGGCCATAGTGATCGTTGAACCGCTTGAAATGATCGACGTCGATCATCAGAACCGCGACCGGCTGCCGTAGCTTGGTGGCAAGCTTCCATTCGGCTATGAGCCTCTCGTTGAACGTGCGGCGATTGGCGAGGCCGGTCAGTGCATCGATTTGCGCCAGCTCGCGAAGTTGGTCGTTGGTGTTGCGCAGTTCTTGTTCGCGCTCATCGAGCTTCTTGGTCATGTCGTCGAGCGCGGCCGCCAGTGGGATGAACTCGGCCGGCATCGGCAGGCTGGCGGCGTGCGTCTTGTCCTTACCGCGACCGATGCGGCCGGCCGATTCCGCCAGCACGCGGATCGGACGCACCAGTAGACGGTCCGCGCCGAACCAAATGCTGAGCAGCACCAGGAAGGTCACCGTACCGAGCTCGGTGAAGGCGAGGTACATCGCCGAATTGGCGCGGGTAAGCACCTCGTTCTCGTCGAAGCCGATCGCTACATGCGCATTGGTGCCGGGCAAGCCGACGAAAGCGAAAATGCGCCGGACGCCGTCGAGCGAGGCCGCCGTCACGACGCCCTCGCGTTCGGCCAACATTTCCTTGATGAGCGGATGATCGCCGAGTCGACGGCCGACCCAGTCCGCCGGTTGCGGCTCGTGTGCGAGCACCGTGCCCTTGCCGTCCACCAGCAGGACGATCGAGCCGCGCCGTACGGTGATCGCGCTCGCGATTTGGCCGATCCAGTTCAGGTCGAGCATGGCCAGCACGACAGATTCAACCGAACCGTCCGCACGGCGTTGCGGAAGCGAGGCAACGATGAACGGGGACCTGTCTCGCGTCCCCATGACGTAATCGCTGACGGCGAATGTTCCGGTCTTAACGGAGTTGATGAAGTGCGGCCGCTGGCTGATATCGAGCCCTACCGCGTCCGGGTTGCTCGAGCAGACGATACGCCCGTCGCGATTGGCTACCGATAAAATTCGGATCGATGGCTCCGCTTCGGCGAGTCGCTTGAGCAATGGACCGCACGACGGATCGGAGGGAGAAGCCACCACGCGGGTGCCGGCAAGCACGTTGAGTAAGACGCGGCTGGATATGATCACGCCGTTCTGCGCCGCCGCCGCGCGCTGCGCCAGGCCGCGCGCCTGTTTGTAGGCGGACTCGATGCGCTCGCTGCGGTCGAATTGTTCGTTGTGAATTCGCTCGATTATAAGCGGAACGACGGCGATGACCGCCAGAATCATCAGCCGCGCCCGAATGCTGAGCGTTCGCTTGGGCCGAGCAATGGCAGGTTGTGCCAGCTGCGCTTGGCTTTGCATGATCGATAAGATCCCCGAATGGAACTCTATAATACCTTCGGCTTAAGGTCGCTTGCGGCCGATCAATACAAATTACGGGATGTTTCTGGTAATTCATTAAGCATCGTCGCGCGGTCATAATCATTCGCTAACCACGACGCCGCCGCGCGCGATACGGCTTCTATCAGCACCGGCGTCTGATACGGCTTCTCCGCCGCGCGCGTGTTGGGAAATCTCCTTGTGTGCACATCCTTTCCGCCCACGCCGGTGAGGAAGACGAAAGGAATTTTCTGCGCGGCCAAAGCAGCGGCGACATGCGTCCGCACCGGCCGCGCCCGTTTATTTGACGTGGCGGCGCATCAGGCGTTGCGATATAGCCAGCGCATGATTGCCGCCCCATCCGCAACAGGTCTCGAACAGGTCCGCGCCGAGATCGCGCGCGCCTGCAAAGACGCCTCGCGCGATCCGGCGGAGGTGACGCTGGTCGCGGTGTCGAAGACCTTTCCGCCCGAGGCGATCGAGCCGGTGATCGCCGCCGGCCAGCGCGTGTTCGGGGAAAACCGCGTGCAGGAGGCGAAGGCTAAATGGTCGGCGCTGATGCTGAGGCACGTGGGCATCGAATTGCATCTGATTGGCCCGCTGCAGTCCAATAAAGCGAAGGAGGCGGTGGCGCTGTTTACCGCCATTCATTCGGTTGACCGGCCGAGCCTGTGCGAGGCGTTGGCCAAGGAAATCGAAAAGCAAAAGCGCAAGCCGCTTCTGTTTGTCGAGATCAACACCGGCGCCGAAGCGCAGAAGGCCGGCGTGCTGCCGCAGGATGCCGATGCGTTTCTCGACAAATGCCGCGACGCCTACGGCCTGACCATTTCCGGGCTGATGTGTATTCCGCCGCTCGACGAGGCGCCGGGGCCTCATTTCGCGCTCACCGCCAAGATCGCGCGGCGCAACGGACTCAAGCTCTTGTCGGTGGGCATGAGCGCGGATTTCGCGACCGCGATCCAGCTCGGCGCCACTCATGTGCGGGTCGGCAGCGCGATTTTCGGGGGGCGGCCGGCAATCTAGTCCCGGCTGCACGGGGACAACAGAAGCGATCAGCGCAACCGCGGCGTCGGCGGGAACGGCGATCTGGCGGGCTGCTGCGGGGCGCCGGACGGGCTGGCATCCAACGGCTTCTTCAGCAGGCTCGAGCGCAAGGCCTCGCCGCGCGGCGAAGGCGGCACCGGCGCCGACACGGTCGGCGCCTGCGGCAGCACGGGCTGCAACGGCGCGGCATCGGAAGATGAACTGTAGTCGGCGATTTCGTCATCGCCGCCGCGGTGGCTCATGCTGGCGCTGCGCCAGCGTTCGATCACCGAGGCGAGTAGATCGCGGCTGATATTGGTGCCGACGTCGGAGCGGGTGTTGCCGATGGCCTCGCTGTTCGGCCGCAGCTCCGCCGGCAATTCCTTGAAGCGCATGCGCGTCGGCAGGGCCACACCGGGGCCGAAGGTAAATACCTCGCGGGTGCCGAGTGACGGGATGAACGACAACAGATTCAACGCCGCGTCGGACACCGCCGAGCGGATCAGCACCTGATCCCGGTCGTTCGACAGCCGCATGACGAACAACGTGGAACACTGGGAGATGATCGTCGGGTCGATTTCGGCCGGCCGCTGTGTCACCAGGCCGAGGAACACGCCGTATTTGCGGCCTTCCTTGGCGATGCGCGACAGCGCGCGGCGGGTCGGGCCGAACCCAGTCTTCTTGTCGGCGGGCACGTAGCGATGCGCTTCTTCGCATACGAACAGCAACGGCGCCGCGCCGTCGCTCCACAGCCCGAAATCGAACGCCATACGGCAGAGCACCGACACCACCGAGTCGACCACCTCGGCGGGGAAACCGGCGAGCTGCATGATGGTCATCGGCTTGCCGTCCGGCGGCAGCCGGAACAGATTGCCGAGGATTTCCGCCATGGTATCGCCGCCGATATTGGCATTCTCGAACATGAAGGCGTAGCGCGGATGATTGCGGAAGGTCTGAATCCGGCCGATCAGCTTGTGGTAGACCATGCGTGAGGAGCGATTTTCCAACTTGCCCATGCGCTCGTCGAGCAGGTTGATGAGATCCTCGATGCGGTAGGGCACCGGCGTATCGGCGGTGAAGCCGGTGTCGCGCGGATCGCGTTTCTTGGTCAGCGCGCGTTCGGTACTGACGCGGTATTGCAGGTAAGCCGATTTGGCCAGCGGAATGATTTCGGACAGGATCTCGACTTCCTCGCTGACGCCGGGGCGGCCGCCGAAGAAGGCGTCGACGGTTTCCTCGAAATTGAACAGCCAGAACGGCAGCCGCAGGTTTCGCGGGGTAAGCACCTGCGCCTTGTCGCCGAAGCAGTGGCCATATTCGTTGTGCGGATCGACCAGGAAGATGCGCAGGTTCGGGCGCGTATTGAGGATCTGCTGCAGGATGATGGCGACGCCGCTCGACTTGCCGACGCCGGTGGCGCCGACGATAGCGAAATGCCGGCTCACCAGTTGGTCGATGTTGACGTGAACGCCGATTTCGGAATTTTGTTGTAGGTTGCCGACATGCGCATGGTCGGCATCGGCCGCGCCGTAGACCAGCCGCAGTTCGCGCTCGGTGAGCAGCAGCGCGCCGTCGCCGATATTCGGATATTCCATGACGCCGCGCTGGAAGCGCGCCGCGCCGCCTTCGCCGGAACGAATCTCGCCGACCAGATCGAGGCGCGCGATTCGTCGATAGGACGAGGCACTGGCCGGCGCCGCCGCGGCCTGTTCGCCGATATCGGTGATCAGCCCGATGATCAGGACTTTGCCGGTCACCATGCTCATGAATTTCCCAACGGTCGGATGCTCGCCGCCGTTGTTGCGCGCGGTGAGCTCGACGGTGGCCTGCGAGCCGGAGACCCCGACGACGCGGCCGATCAGATCCAGGCCGGTCCGGCCCGGCGTCTGGACGTAATGTGCATGATGGGCGTTTGACGTGTCCATGATCATCCCGGCGCAGCGTAGTTTTGCGTTTCTTGCATGACAGCCGTGCCGTCACGGAAATATCACAGCATGATTCTCGGTCAGTTAATGCGTTGGTTATACTCGTAGCGGTGCGCGACTATGCTTAATCAATAGTGACCGTCCGCGGCCGGTAACGATTACTCAACCATAATGCTGGTGCGCGGACCGACGCGCGCGAGCAGCCGGCGCAGTGAATTCATCGTGAGTGCGACGCAGCCCGCGGTCGGCGCAAATCCTGAGCGCGCCACATGGATGAACACGGCGCTGCCGCGGCCGGCGACGCGCGGGCGCGTGTTGTGGTCGATTTCGATGATGAAGTCGTAGAGGCTATCCTTGCGCGCGAGCCGGTCGGACTTCGATCCCGGCGGCACTTTCACCGGCCTGTTGTAGCGGCGGTCGGCGGGGTCCTCGCACCAGCCGTCCTGCGGCGCGATGCGCCGGGCCGGCAACCGCGTCGCCGGCCGCGGATGGCGATCGGCGCGCCACCACAGCCGCTTGAGCCGGAAGCGGCCGCGCGGGGTCGCGCCGTCGCCCTCTCGTTTGTTGGCTTTGACGCCGTTGCGGCCGAGCGCCACAGGCAGCGTCATCGGCCCGGCTTGCAGCACGCCGCGTGTCGCCTGCGCCGGTTTCCGCCGCACCGTCAACCGCCGCAACGATGTTTCGCGTTTTGCCCGCGGCACGGTTCAAAACTCCCCGAATCCAGGCCAAATATCAGTTCACCCTTGCTCTTTTAGCCCTGAATGCTCTAATTCGGGAATATTCCCCTGAGGCGACCCACCTAAGCGATGCCTAATCGACGAACCATCCTGATCGTGGACGACGATACCGAGCTGCGCGAGGCGCTGGTCGAGCAATTGGCGCTGCACGAGGAATTCGACGCCATCGCGGTCGACAGCGGCACCAAGGGCGTGCAGGCGGCCAAAACCGGCCAAGTCGATCTCGTGATCATGGACGTAGGGCTACCGGACGTGGACGGCCGCGAGGCGGTGCGCATCCTGCGCAAGAACGGATTCAAGGCGCCGATCATCATGCTAACCGGCCACGATACCGACAGCGACACCATCCTTGGGCTGGAATCGGGCGCCAACGACTACGTCAGCAAGCCGTTCCGCTTCGCCGTGTTGCTCGCGCGCATCCGCGCGCAATTGCGGCAACACGAGGCGAGCGAGGACGCCGTCTTCACTATCGGGCCTTACACCTTCCGCCCGAGTTCCAAGCTGCTGCTCAGCCCGAAGGGCAGCAAGGTGCGGCTGACCGAAAAGGAAACCGCCATCCTGCGCTATCTCTATCGCGCCGCGCAGAAGCCGGTGTCGCGCGAGACCTTGTTGCAGGAAGTCTGGGGCTATAATTCCGGCGTCACCACCCACACGCTGGAGACGCACATTTACCGGCTGCGGCAGAAGGTCGAGAAGGACGCCGCCCAACCCGCGATCCTGGTGACGGAAGCCGGCGGCTACAAGCTGGTGCCGTGAGAAACTTCTTCGTCATCCTCGGGACGCGAGCAAAGCGAGCCGGCCCCGGAATGACAGAAGGCTAGCCATGTCCCTCGACGACGACATCGCCTTCTTCGAGCGGGTGCCGACCTTCGCAGTGCTCGGCAAGCAGGCGCTGCGTATCCTCGCGATCGGCGCGGAAACCAGGCAATTGCCGAGCGGCGCGGTGCTGTTCTACGCCGGCGAACTCGCCGACGGCGGCTATGTCGTGCAGGTAGGCTCGCTGCTGCTGGAGCCGAACTCGCCGCTGGAAGGCGAGCAATTCACCGCCGGCCCCGGCACCTTGGTGGGCGAACTGGCGCTGCTCAACGACACCGTATGCGCGTCGACCGCCATCGCGAAAGAGCCGACGGTGGTGATCCGCATCTCGCGCAGTCTGTTCCGCAAGATGTTGGAGGGCTATCCGGCCGCCGCCCAGAAACTGCGCGACATGATGGCCGAGCGCGTCGACGGCTGGACGCGCGAGCTAAACGACGTGAAGCGGATTTTGGAGAAGCGCGAATAGTCAGGGTTCTATCGTCGCCGTCACCGGCACATGGTCGGAGGGACGCTCGGCGCCGCGATAATCCTTGGCGATCTTGATCTTCGAAACGCGATCGGCCAGCGCATCCGACGTCCAGACGTGATCGAGCCTGCGACCGCGGTCGGCGGCGCGCCAATTGTCCATCGCGCGATAGCTCCACCACGTATAGAGCTTCTCCGGCTCCGGCGTGAGCACGCGCATGGCGTCGATCCAATCGCCGGCGCTGCGCGCCGCGTTAAGCTTCTCGCATTCGATCGGCGTGTGCGAGACTACTCTGATCATCTGCTTGTGGCTCCAGACGTCGTGTTCGAGCGGCGCCACGTTGAGATCGCCGACCAGGATCGCCCGCTGGGATTTTTTCGGGCGCAGGTCTGGATGGGCGCGCATCTCGTCGAGAAAATCGAGCTTGTGCTGGAATTTCGGATTGATCTCTGGGTTCGGTTCGTCGCCGCCGGCGGGCACGTAGAAATTATGCAGCGTGATGGGATCGCGCAAACGTGCGCCTTCGCCCAGCGTCACCGATACATGCCGGCAGTCGGTCTTGCCGCAGAAGGTCTGCACGTCGACCTCTTCGAACGGCAGGCGCGAAAGGATGGCGACACCGTGATAGCCCTTTTGCCCGTTGAGCGCGGCGTGGCCGTAGCCGAGCCGCTTGAAGCGTTTGAGTGGAAAAGCGTCGTCCGGACACTTGGTCTCCTGTAGGCAGAGCACGTCCGGCCGCGCGCTTTTGAGAAACTTGGTGACCAGGTCGATGCGCAAGCGGACCGAGTTGATATTCCAGGTGGTGATTTTGATGGGCATTTCTGAATCGTCACCCCCGGGCTTGACCCGGGGGTCCATGAAGCGTTGCCGGTTATGAAGCTTTAGATGGATTGCCGGGTCAAGCCCGGCAATGACAATGCTGAGGATGACTGAGCGCTAGTTCGCCGAGGGGTAGCGCGTGTAGTCGATTTTGAACATGCTGGGATCGGGCCGTTTGCTGGTGTCGATATTGTACACCGCGACTGTGGTGTCGTAGCCCTGCGGGTCGGTCACCGTCCACTGCTTGAGCTGCATGTCCTTGGCGCTGAACATGATCATCAGCCGGCTGGTGCCGACCAGGCTGCTCTTTTCCTCGACCACCACCGTGACGAACACATCGTCGGCATAAACCGCGACCAGGTTGGTGTCCTTCATCAGATTAACATGGTCGGCGAGCAGGAAGCGTAGCGGCGTCTGCGACAGCGGGTAGACATCCTGCGTCGCCAGATTGCGGTCGCGCACCACCACCGATTGGCCGTCGGCGATCAGCGAGATTGGGCTCGGGTCGTCATATTCGAAACGCACGCGACCGGGCTTGGAAATATAAAACTCGCCTTGGGTGCGGCGGCCGTCCGGCGCGACTTGGACGAAATTGCCCGTCATCACCTGCATGTTGGAGAGATAATTATTCACCTTCTCGATAATGGCGCGCTGCTCGGGGCTAAGCGCCGTGGTCGAGCCGGACTTGCCGAGCAAAGCGGCGAAGGGATTGGAAACCGGATTGGGCGGTTGTGCCGACCCTGCCGGTGGCTGCGGCGCTTGAGCGCGCGCGCTGAGCGCCGCGGCAGCGACCGCGGACTTGGGTGCGACAATCGAGCCGGTGGTCACGGGAGGAGTTTCGATCGCCGGGCGCGGCCTCGGCAGCGGAACGCCTTGCGCCAGCGCCGGCGCGGCCACCAGGCAGGCAAACGAAAATGCTATCGCCAATGTATGGCCGGTTCGCGCACCAAGATATTGCGCCATCACGGTTTCCGCCTCGCTCGCGCCCCTGCCTGAGTTCAAGTTTCGTGGTAAATTCTATATCGGCCGGCTGTGGCTATTTCGCGGCTCCAATCATGCCTGATTCGGGCGGTCCCGAAACGGCAAGATTTAGAAACGGTCATCGGCCGGATTTTCCGGGATCAGAATCTCGCGCTTGCCGGCATGGTTGGGCTGGCCGACGACGCCCTCCTGTTCGAGACGTTCCATCAGCGAGGCGGCGCGGTTGTAGCCGATCTGCAGCCGGCGCTGGATATAGGAGGTGGAGGCCTTGCGGTCGCGCTTCACGATGGCGACGGCTTGTTGGTAGAGGTCGCCGCCTTCGGCGAGCCCCATGCCGCTCGCGTCAAACACCGCGCCGTCCTCGCCCTCTTCCGGATCGCCGGCGGTCACCTCCTCGAGATATTCCGGATGCCCCTGCGTCTTGAGGTGGCGCACGACCTTCTCAACTTCATCGTCGGACACAAAAGGTCCGTGCACGCGGCTGATGCGGCCGCCGCCGGCCATGTAGAGCATGTCGCCCTGGCCGAGCAGTTGTTCGGCGCCCTGCTCGCCCAAAATGGTGCGGCTGTCGATTTTGGAGGTGACCTGGAACGAGATTCGGGTCGGGAAATTCGCCTTGATGGTGCCGGTGATGACGTCGACCGACGGACGCTGGGTGGCGAGGATGACGTGGATGCCGGCGGCGCGCGCCATCTGCGCCAGGCGCTGGATGGCGCCTTCGATGTCCTTGCCGGCGACCATCATCAGGTCGGCCATTTCGTCGACGATCACCACCAGATAGGGCAACGGCTCGAGTTCGAGGTCTTCCTTCTCGTAGATCGCTTCGCCGGTTTCCTTGTCGTAGCCGGTGTGCACCGTGCGGGTGAGCGTCTCGCCTTTCGTTTTGGCTTCGGCGACGCGCGCATTGTAGCCGTCGATGTTGCGCACGCCGAGCTTGGACATTTTCTTGTAGCGCTCTTCCATCTCGCGCACCGCCCATTTGAGCGCGACCACGGCCTTCTTCGGATCGGTGACCACCGGCGTGAGCAGATGGGGGATGCCGTCATAGACGGAGAGCTCGAGCATTTTGGGATCGACCATGATCAATCGGCATTGATCCGGGCGCAGGCGATAGACCAGCGACAGGATCATGGTGTTGATGGCGACCGATTTGCCGGAGCCGGTGGTGCCGGCGATCAAGAGATGCGGCATGCGCGCGAGATCGACGATCACCGACTCGCCGCCGATGGTCTTGCCGAGGCAGAGCGGCAGCTTGGCGGCGCTCTCATTGTAGTCCTTGCCGGTCAAGAGTTCGCGCAAGTACACCTTCTCGCGCGTCGGGTTCGGTAATTCGATGCCAATAGCGTTGCGGCCGGACACCACGGCGACGCGCGCCGAGACAGCGCTCATCGAGCGGGCGATGTCGTCGGCGAGCCCGATGACGCGCGACGACTTGATGCCGGGTGCCGGCTCGAGTTCGTACAGCGTCACCACCGGGCCGGGATGCGCGTTGATGATCTCGCCGCGCACGCCGAAATCGCCGAGCACGCTTTCCAGCGCCGTGGCGTTGGCGTCGATCAGATCTTTCGAGAGCGTGGTGCGTTCGGAGGCGCGCTGCGCCGTCAGCAGATTGAGCGACGGCAACTGATAGCCGCCGGCGGAGCGGCGCGTCGGCACGCGCGCGGCGGCGCGGCGGCGCGGCGTGGGCGGCGCGCCGTCCTCATCGTCTTCGTCGGCAACGCTCGGCTCGGCCGGCATGGCGTTGCGAGCATAGCCATCGAAGCGCGGCTCCTGACGCGGGCCGTTCGCCGCAGGCATCGCGGCGTGCAGCGGCGAGCGCGACGTCCCGCGTAACATGCGGCCGGCGCGCGCCTTCCAGCTCAAGAGCGCATGCGCGATCATACCGAGCCAGGCCGAGGCGCGATCGCCCACGTCTTCGTCTTTGTCCGTGTCATCATCGATATCGCGTGGGGCGGTGCGCTCGGCAGACTGCTTGCTGCCGAAATCGGCGGCGAAGACGACGGCCACAATGGTGGCGATGCCGAACAGCATGCCGGTAAGCGGGCGGCCGACAAACATCGCTGGAATGCGCAGCACCGCGTCGCCGAAGACGCCGCCTAAGCCGGTTGGCAGCGGCCAGGAGCCGACGCGCGGCAAGGTTGAGGCGAAAGCCGCGGCAAAGAACGTGGCGAGGATCCACAATAGGCCGCGCCATTTCTCGCCGACCGGCCTGTGTGCCAAGAGCCGCCAGCCCAGCTGAAGTTCCGGCACCAGCAGCATGACCGCGGCAAGGCCGAGCAGCTGCATCGCCAGATCGGAGAAGATCGCGCCGGGGAAGCCGAGCAGATTGCGCACCGGCGTCTGCGTGGCGTGGCTGAGAGAAGGGTCCTGCACCGACCAGGTGGCGAGCGCGACGGCCGCCAGGAACGCCAGCGTGATCAGCGCGAGGCCGGCGATTTCGCTCAGGCGCCGCCGCAGGATGTCGCGGAAATGCTCGGTGACGAAAGCGACGGCGTCGAGGCTGCGGTCGATCGCGGGCATCGGTCTTACCTCAAGCAAGGACCGCGACGAGGCGATGCAGCGCCTCCGCCGTGGTCGCCTTGTCCTGCACCATGGCGACGCGGATATAGTCCGCGCCGGGATTTGATCCATCGGCCTGTTCGCGCGCGAGATAGCGGCCGGGCACGACGCGCACGCCGGCCTCCTGCCACAGCCGCTTGGTCACGATCTCGCTGCCGCCGTATTGCGAGACGTCGAGCCAAAGAAAAAATCCGCCGGCCGGACGTTTGTAGCCGTAGCGATCGCCGATGATTTGGTCGGCGAGATCGAACTTGGCCGAATAGAGTTTGCGGTTCTCCCGCACATGCGCTTCGTCGCCATAGGCGGCGACCGCGACGTGCTGCGCCGGGCCCGGCACCTGCGGCGCCGCGATGTTGCGCAGTTCGAGAAACGCCGACAGAAAGCGGCGGTCGCCGGCGGCGAAGCCGACGCGCAGGCCGGGCAGGTTCGAGCGCTTGGACAACGAGTGGAACACAACGGCGTTGGCGAAGTCAGGCCCCGCGGTTTCCAGCATGCCGGCCGGCGGATGCTCGCTGTAGATCTCACAGTAGCATTCGTCGGCGAACACCAGGAAGCCGTGGCGGCGGGCAAGGCCGGCGAGCTTGTCGAGATAATCGCGGCTGGCGACGGCGCCTTGCGGGTTCGACGGTGAGGCGAGGTAGAAGGCGACCGTGCGCGCCAGCAGCGCGTCGTCGAGCGCGTCGAGATCGGGCAAGAACGCGCTCGCGCGTGTCGCCGGCAGATAGATCGGTTCGCAATCGGCGGCCAGCGCACCGGCGGCGTAGGCGGCGTAGAACGGATTGGGGATCAGCATCGCGGGTTTGCCGGCGCGTGGGCGGACCCAGCGCTTGGCGGCGATGGCGCCGAGGAACAGGCCCTCGCGCGTGCCGTTGAGCACGAGCACTTCGTGTTCGGCATCGACCGGCCGCGTCAGTTTGTAGCGGCGGCCGATCCATTGGGCGACCGCGTGGCGGAACGCATCGCTGCCTTTGTTGGCCGGGTAGCGGCCGAATTCATTGAGATGGGCGGCGAGTTCGGGACCGACGAAAGGCGGAATAGGATGCTGCGGCTCGCCGACCGACAGATTGATGGCCGGCTTGCCCGGCGCGATGCCGGCGATCAGCTCGGTCAGCCGCACGAACGGCGAGCGGCCTTCGACCGCCGGGGCAGGACTGCTGGAAGGCTCACGTTGGGCGGTCATCATGGGCATGGCGGTAAACAAGCGGGAGCGGCCCGCGGCACGAAGGTGAACCACAATAACGAGAGCGAGGTTAAGACCCGATTAACCATCGGTATCTGGAATTGGTGCCAATTGAAGGGCCATTAACTCAGTATCTCTAGGGTGACCCCGCAGCTGTAACAGGGGGAATAAAATGACCAATCAGATGTCGCCATCGCTCTTGGGAGTGGCGTATTGCGGCTTTGCGGTATTTGCGATCTCGGCCTTCATGGGCGTCGCTGGCTATATCGATCCGGCCATCCTAGCAATGTACTGATCCATCGGCTTTGCCGACGAACGATGAAGCCCGGCGCTTGTGCCGGGCTTTTTCGTTGTCGGGGGAGCCCAAAAAGAGAGAGGCCCCCGGCTCTTGCGAACCGGGGGCCTCGACGGAAGGGACAGTGCCGGGTTTCCGCCCCTACCGCTAGGTTGTTCTCAACTTACTGCACGATCTCCCCATGCAGAGCGAGATCGAGACCGTCGCGTTCCACCTCTTCGGAAACGCGCAGGCCGATGACTGCATCAATGATCTTGAGCAGGATCAGCGAGACGATCGCGTCGTACACGATGACGATGACGATGCCCTTGACCTGGTTGATCATCTGCGCCGCGTTGCCTTCGATCAGGCCGGCGGTGCCGCCGTACTCGGCGATTGCGAACACGCCGGTGAGCAGCGCGCCGACAATGCCGCCGACCGCATGGACGCCGAAGCAATCCAGCGCGTCGTCGACGCCGTGCATATGCTTGAGGCCGGTGACGCCCCAGTAGCAGACGACGCCGGCGGCAACGCCGATCACCATCGAGCCGACCGGGCCGACATAACCCGAGGCCGGGGTGATGGCGACGAGGCCGGCAACAGCGCCCGAGCAGATGCCGATGACGGTCGGCTTACCGCGATGGGCCCACTCCACCAGCATCCAGGTGAAGGCGGCGACAGCGGTCGCGATCTGCGTGACGGTCATGGCCATACCCGCCTGCATGCCCGCGGTGACAGCCGAGCCGGCGTTGAAGCCGAACCAGCCGACCCACAGCAACGAGGCACCGATGAAGGTGAGCACCATGTTGTGTGCAGGACCGGAGTCCTTGCGCTTGCCGAGTACGATTGCGCACATCAAGCCGGCAACACCCGCGTTGATATGCACCACCGTGCCGCCGGCGAAGTCGAGGACCTTGAACATGGCATCATTGTTGCCGTTGGACATGAAGCCGTCGGCGCCCCAGACCCAATGCGCGATCGGCGCATAGACCAGGATCGCCCACAGACCGATGAACCACAGCATCGCTGAGAACTTCATGCGCTCGGCGAAGGCGCCGGCAATAAGCGCCGGCGTGATGATGGCGAAGGTCATCTGGAAGCACATGTAGACGGTCTCAGGGATCGTCACCGCCAAGCCGTTCGGCGTGCCGATACCCGTCGAGATGTCGCTCAGAATGCCTTGTAGGAACACGCGACTGAACCCGCCGAGGAATGGCCCGCCGGTCGTGAACGACATGCTGTAGGTGACGCATGCGTAGAGGATCGTGACCAGACACGTGACGGCGAAGCTCGTCATGATGGTGTCGCCCACGTTCTTCTTGCGCACCATGCCGCCGTAGAACAGGCCGAGGCCCGGGATGGTCATCATCAGCACCAGCGCGACCGAAGTGAGCATCCACGCGGTGTCGCCCGAATTCGGCGTGCACTTCTCGAGCACGGCCTTCTTCGGATCTGGATCACTGGCGCAGGCGGGCGGCGGTGGCGCCGGTGCAGGTGCCGCGGCGGCTGCGGGCGCGGGTGCAGCGCCCGGGGCCGGCGTCTGAGCATAGGATGTATTGTATACCGCAATGCTCAGAAACAGTCCGAGCAAAATCCCGAAGGCGAGAGACAACAGTCCCGCACGGGAGGATTTCTTCAACGTCATGGTCTAACTCCTGTCCGTATTGTTTTGCGGTGCGGGTTATTAGAGAGCCGCAGCGTCGGTTTCGCCGGTGCGGATACGCACGGCGTGGTCGAGGGCAAAGACAAAGATTTTGCCGTCGCCGATCTGGCCAGTCTTGGCGGCTCCGGAGATGGCGCCGATGACCTTGTCAACCTGCTCGGTTGCCACCGCCACTTCCACTTTGATTTTCGGGAGGAAGCTCACCGCATACTCGGCCCCACGGTAGATTTCTGTGTGGCCCTTTTGACGCCCGTAACCCTTGACCTCGGTAACAGTCAGTCCTTGTACCCCGATGGAGGTCAGAGCGTCGCGGACCTCGTCGAGTTTGAAAGGCTTAATAATGGCCATGACGATTTTCATGGATTCGATCCCCGCTTGAGCCCGTTTTGTACATTCACGCAGTGCGGGCGGGTTCACTGAGCCCGGCGCGCAAAGCAAGCTTTGCGGGCATGGCCGGACCAGTAGAATCAAACGCCGTGCCAGATGCCGAACTTGCCCGCATCTGGCTGATTCAATGAACGAATTTTTACCATTGAGGCGGGGGGCCGAATGCCCCATAGGGCATTAGCTCAAAGTCGCGCCAAGACTTAGAGGGCCTGCATAATTTTTAAGCAGTCGTTGGGGCGTGGTAAAACCGCACCCGCGGCAGGGGCGGATGCGGCTCGCTTGCGTGCTACTGGAGCGCCTCGCCGTGCTGGGTGACGTCGAGCCCCATCACCTCATCCTCGTGGCGTACCCGCAGCGGAACAAAGGCGCCGACGAGCTTGAGCACGACGAACGTCATGGTGCCCGACCACGCCAGGGTGACGCCGATGCCGACGATCTGGGCCAGGACCAGCCGCGGATTGCCTTCGAGCAGTCCAGATACGCCGCCCGGCAATTCGGGACTTGCGGATAGGGCGCCGACTGCGAGCACGCCGGCGAGGAAGGTTCCGGTCAGGCCACCGATGCCGTGCACGCCGAAGACGTCGAGCGAGTCGTCATAGCCGAGTTTGATCTTGAGCCAGGTGCAGGCCCAGAAACAGACGCCGCCGGCGATCACACCGATCAGCACGCCTTCCATCGGCATGACGAAGCCGGAGGCCGGCGTGATGGTGCCTAAGCCCGCCACCGCGCCGGAAATCATGCCGAGCACCGATGGCTTGCCGCGCGTCCACCACTCCAGCGCCATCCAAGTGAAGGCGCCGGCGCTGGCCGCGAGATGCGTCGACGTGATCGCCATGGCGGCGCGTGCATTGGCGCCCAACGCCGAGCCGCCGTTGAAGCCGAACCAGCCGACCCACAACAGGCCGGTGCCGATCACGGCAAGCGTGAGATCGTGCGGCGACAGATTTTCGCTGCCGTAACCGCGCCGCTTGCCGATCACAGTCGCGGCAACCAGGCCGGCGATGCCGGCGTTGAGATGCACCACCAATCCGCCGGCGAAATCGATAACGCCATAGCGGCCGAGGAAGCCGCCGCCCCAAACCCAATGCGCGATCGGCACATAGACCAGCAGCAGCCAGAATACGCAGAACAATAGGAATGCGGAGAAGCGCATCCGATCCGCGACCGAACCCGCAACCAGTGCCACCGTGATGACTGCGAAGGTCATCTGATAAATCATGAACAGACTTTCCGGGATGGTCTTGGCGAACGGCGAAATCGCATTGAGCGTCATGCCGTTAAGGAAAATGCGATCGAGCGTGCCGATATAGGCGCCGTCGCCGGTGAAGGTGAGCGAATAGCCGATGACCGCCCACAGCACGGAAACGAGGAAGGTTGCGGCCATGCACTGCGCCATGGTGGCGAGCACGTTCTTCTTGCGCACCATCCCGGCATAGAACAAGGCGAGGCCCGGGATCGTCATCATCAGCACCAGGCCAGTGGCGCCCATCATCCAGGCGGTGTCGGCGGCGTCGATCTTGGCTGCTTCCGCGAAAGCCGGTGATGCGATCAGTGTCGCCGATACAGCCGCCGCGAGGCGTAGTTGTGCCCGTGTCATTATCATACCCCCAGATTTTATATTTCTAAAGCGCGCTGTCGTCGGTCTCGCCGGTGCGGATGCGCACGGCTTGCTCGAGCGCCGTGACGAAGATTTTTCCGTCGCCGATCTGTCCGGTCTTGGCGGCGGCGGCGATCGCCTCCATCGCCTGATCGATCTGGTCGCTGGAGACCGCGACCTCAATGCGCAGTTTGGGGAGAAAATTCACCGCGTATTCGGCGCCGCGATAAATCTCCATGTGACCCTTCTGCCGCCCATAGCCCTTGACCTCGTTCACGGTCATGCCGTGAACGCCGATGCGGGTGAGAGCGTCGCGCACCTCGTCAAGCTTGAACGGCTTAATGACCGCGATGACCAGCTTCATGGTTTTCCTTCCCGGCAGATCTCTGGTTGGCGCCTGATTTAGTCCGAAAGCCTGGCCTGCCCCCTTGATCTAAGTCGGGGGCAGCACCTTTCGGGATCACGCGCCGGGGGCCGACGAAAGCCTCCCGGCGAGGGCCGGCGCGGCTTGTTTGCCCAGCCTATCGACAGACGGGCCAAAAATTAAGCGGCAAAATTGCTCTTTCCCAAGGCATTCGCCTCGGAAAGCGCCGTATTGAGACAGTAGTATTGTCCTACTTGCCTCCGCCTGCCGTGGCGTGGCCGACATCGTGGATCAGGCCCGGCAGCCGGGCGCGCGCCTGCCGGGTGGTCATGCCGGGCTGGATGTGCGGGTCATAGAGCAAGGTCAGGAGCGCCCGGTCGTAGACCGTCAGGTAGCCGACCATGCGTTTCTGGTTAAGCGTCGTCCACGGATTGCGCTGGTCGTGGTTCGACAGGCCGAAAGCATGCAGCAGCTCGTGATAGGCGCAGTCGAGGAAGACGTCATCGCCTTTGTCGACGATGATGAAGGAAACCGAGCGCAGGATGCCGCCGTTGGCGCTCGATTTCACGCTGGTCATGCATTGCGGATCGGTGCGCCGGATAAAATCCTTGGCGACCCGCGCGCCGAATGCGGCCTTGAGCGCCGCGGCGAAATCTCTTTCATCGATCAGGCGCACCTCGATGTCGGCCGGCGCGGCGTCGACGACGATGCTGAGCTGCAGGTTGGGAACCTTTTGCGCGTATTCTTCGAGCACGCGGCGCATCGCCGCCGCGCGATCGACGCTGCCGCCGGCGATCACGGCGGCGCGGATCGGATGATCGAAGCGGCGGATGCCGAGCGGACGCGCGCCGATACGCAGATCGGAGCCGAATGAGAGTGCGAGAAATCCGCGCATGAGTTCGGCGGTGGAAAACCGCGTGTATTGTGGCGGCGCGCCTTCGAACGAACCGGGCGGCGCCGGCTGCCTGCCGGAAGCGGCAAGAGCCGTCGCCGACATCGACAGCAGAAAAGCAAACGCAACAAACAATCGCTTCATATCGAGATTATGGATTGCGCCGCCGCAGCAGCCCTTCTTGTGCCACCGAGGCGACCAGCGTGCCGTCGCGCTTGAATATAAGTCCCCGGCCGAAGCCGCGCGAGCCGTGCAGATTGGGCGAATCCTGCGCGTAGAGCAGCCACTCGTCGGCGCGGAACGGCCGGTGCAGCCAGAGCGCATGATCGAGGCTGGCGGCCATGAATTCCTTTTCGAACAACGTGCGGCCGTGCGGCACCAGCGCGGTGTCGAGCAGCCCCATGTCCGAGGTGTAGGCTAGCACGCATTGATGGATGGCAGGATCGTCGGGCAGCCGGCCGGTGGTTTTGACCCATACGTTGAAGCGGCCGTCGGGATGTTTCTTGCCGAGGTAACGCTCAAATTCGACCGGGCGCAGCTCGATCGGCCGTTCGCGTTCGTAGTAGCGGCGCACCGGATCGGGCATCGTCGGCAGGATCTTTTCACGCACCTCGGATTCGCTCGGTAGCTTCTCCGGCGGCGGCACGTCCGGCATCTTCGCCTGATGCTCGAGGCCGGGCTCGTCGATGTGGAACGACACCAGCATGGAAAAAATCGGCTGGCCGTGCTGGCGCGCGGTGACGCGCCGGGTGGTGAAGCTCTTGCCGTCCCGCATGCGGTCGACGTCGTAGATGATCGGCACCTTGGGATCGCCCGGCAGCAGGAAATAAGCATGCATGGAATGCGGCGGCCGCGTCTCCACGGTGCGCACGGCGGCAACCAGCGCCTGGCCGATCACCTGGCCGCCGAACACGCGCTGCCAGCCCACTTGCGGGCTGTTGCCACGGAATAAATCGATATCGAGCCGTTCGAGGTCGAGAAGATTGAGCAAATCTTGGACGGCGGAGACGGGGGAGGTCATGGCTGCGGCCGGTATAGGTCAAATCCTAGCCTCAACCTGCTATGCTGGGCCAAGTTTTACAAGGAAGCTGCGAACGACCCCTATGCCGAAGGCTCTGAAGGACCACCATAAAAAGACCGATCTGCTGATCGGTGGCGCCGGTTTTGCCGGCCTGGCGCTGGCGATCGCACTGCGCCAGGGGCTGGGCGAGGCCTTCACGGTGACGGTGGTGGACCCGGCGCTGGCGGCGACGCCGTCGAGAGACCCGCGCGCCTCGGCCATCGCCGCGGCCGCGCGTCGCCTGTTCGAGGCGATCGACGTCTGGAGCGCGGTCGCAGGCGACGCGCAGCCGATCCTCGACATGGTGGTAACCGATTCAAAACTCGACGACGCGGTGCGCCCGACTTTCCTCACTTTCGGCGGCGACGTGGAGGAAGGCGAACCCTTCGCGCACATGGTTGAGAACCGCCACCTGATCGACGCGTTGGTCGAGAAGGCAAAGGAGTTCGGCGTTGACCTGCGGGCGGATTCGGTCAGCGGCTTCGAACACGCGGCCAATGCAGTCGACGTGCAGCTTGCCGGCGGCGAGACGATCTCGGCGCGGCTGCTGGTCGGCGCTGACGGTGCAAAATCGAAAATCCGCGAGCAGGCCGGTATTGCCAGCCATGGCTGGAACTATGATCAGTCGGCGATCGTCACCACGGTGGGGCACGAACGCGAGCACCAGGGCCGCGCCGAAGAGCACTTCTTGCCTGCGGGACCATTCGCAATTCTGCCGCTGACGGGAAAACGCTCGTCGATCGTGTGGACCGAGCGCGCGCGCGAGGCGAAGCGCATCGTCGCGCTGCCCGATGACGAATTTCACGCCGAACTGGAAAAGCGCTTCGGCCTGCATCTCGGCGATATCGCGGTGATCGGGCCGCGCCGCGCCTTTCCGCTCGGCCTGTTCACCGCGCGCTCGTTCATCGCCGAACGGCTGGCGCTGGTCGGCGACGCCGCGCACATCATTCATCCGATCGCCGGACAGGGTTTAAATATGGGCCTGCGTGACGTCGCTGCTTTGGCCGAAGCGGTCGCCGACGCGGCGCGGCTCGGCCTCGATATCGGCGGCGCAGATGTGCTCGAGCGTTACCAGCGCTGGCGCCGCTTCGACACCATGACCATGGGCGTCGCCACCGACGGCTTGAACCGGCTGTTCTCTAACAGCTCCGACGTCTTGCGTCTGGTGCGCGACCTCGGCCTCGGCGTGGTTGAGCGCCTGCCCGCGCTCAAGCGCGTGTTCATCCGTGAAGCGGCAGGCTTCACCGGCGACGTGCCCAAGCTGCTCAAGGGCGAGGCGTTGTAAAAATATTTACCCGCTCATTCCCGCGGAAGCGGGAATCCAGAGTTGGGTCCCCGCTTACGCGGGGACGAGCGGAAGAAAAATCAGCTCAGCGGAATACTGCCGACGTGATCGTGGAACGGCTTGCGCTTGGAGATCGCATCGAACCAGCGTTCGAGGTTTGGCGTCGGCGGGCGGCCAGGCACCAGCTGCCGGTAGCGGTAAGCCATGACGCCGACCGGGATGTCGCCGTAGGAAAACGCCGGGCCGGCGACGTACGCCGTCTTCGCCAATTGCACCTCGAGCATCAGCATCGCGGCAGTGGTCTTTTCCTGCGAGCCTTTGATCGCCGCCATGTCGCGCTTTTCCGGCGGCGTGCGGATCAGGCCCCAGAACGCCGGCGTGATGGCCGGGCCGACCACCGACAACTGCCAATCCATCCACTGGCTGGCGTGCGCCCGCTGCTTGGGATCTTTCGGCTCCAGCACATTGTTCTTGTCGTGCTTGCCGGCGAGATAGCGCACGATGGAATTCGATTCCCACAGCAGGAAGCCGTCTTCTTCCTCCAGCGTCGGCACCAGGCCATTCGGATTCATTGCGAGGTAAGCCGGCTCCTTGTTCTTGCCGAAGACGCCGCCGACATCGAGGCGCGTGTGCTCGAGCCCGAGCTCGCCGACCGCCCACATCGCCTTCTGCACGTTGGACGAGGTGTTTCGACCCCAGATCTTGATCATTGGTGGTTTCCTTCCCAGTCGATTTTTTGGCGGCTTGCCTTAATCCAACCTGCGCGCCTCTTCCGGCAGCATGATCGGGATGCCGTCGCGGATCGGATACGCGAGCTTGGCCTTGCGGGAAATCAACTCCTGCTTGGCGGCGTCGTATTCGAGCGTCGTTTTGGTCAGCGGGCAGACCAGGATTTCCAGCAGCTTTGGATCGACGCTGGCGGCCGGCTGTTCGGTGGTGGGGGTAGTGGTCATGATTGAGGTCCCGGCGTTTTCACCAGCTATATAGCACGGTATTGCGGACTACTGCAGCGGCGTCTCGCCCTCGGTGTTCTTCTTGGCGAGTTCGATCTCGGTGATGGCGACCAGCAATTCGGCCCGCGTTTTCAGATCGGGCGCCTCCAGCAGCGCTTGCTTTTCCGGCGGCCCATAGGGCGACATCATCGACAGCGCATTGACGAGCGCCTCGTTCGGCGCCTGGTCGATGCCTTCCCAATCAGCCTGCAGTTTGTTGGCCTTCATGAAGGCGCGCAACGCCTTGAGCACCGCCGCACGATCGACCGCCTCCTCGCCCTTGCGCGCGATAAAGTCGTCGGCGAACGGTGCGTAAGTGACGCGGCATTGCCGGTACTCGGTCTTGACCGGCAATTCCTGCTCGATGCGGAAGCGGGCGACGCCAGTGAGCTCGATCAGATAACGGCCGTCGCCGCTTTCGGCGAGCTGGGTGATGCGGCCGACGCAGCCGATCTTGAACAGTGGCGGCTCGTCGGCATCGCCGGCATGTGCCGCATCGGGCTGGATCATGCCGATCAGCCGGTGGCCGTCGCGCAACGTGTCATCGATCATGGCGAGATAGCGTGGCTCGAAAATATTGAGCGGCATCTGACCGCGCGGCAGCAGCAGCGCACCCGGCAGCGGAAACACCGGGATGATTTCAGGCAGATCGACCGGCCCGCGATACTGGGCGTTCATCGACATTGCGCTTTGCTCCGCGCACCGGCGCCGTCCCGGCGTGCAATCGTCACGAAAACAAAATCGACGACAGCCGCTTGCGGCCTTCGACGGTCGCCGCATCGGTAGGGCCCCAGGCCTCGAAAAACTGCACGAGTTGCTTGCGCGCGCCGTCGTCGTTCCATTTGCGGTCGCGCTTGACGATGGCGAGCAATTGCTCGGCCGCCTCGTTGCGTTTGCCCTTGGCGTTGAGCGCGACAGCGAGATCGAAGCGCGCTTGATGGTCGAGCGGATTGGCGTCGACTTTCTTTTGCAGTTCGTCGATCGGGCCGGCCGACTTCGCCTGTTCGGCGAGTTCGAGCACAGCACGCGCGGCGGCGACCGCCGCATCGTTATGCTTGGCCTCCGGCACCATGGCGAGCGTCTGCTTGGCCTGCTCGAGCGCGTCGGTCTGCACATAGCAGCGGGCGAGACCGGCCAGCGCCGCGATATTGCCGCCGTCTAGTGTGAGCAATTGTCCGTAGAGATTGGCGGCCTCGGCCGCGTTGCCGGCGGCCAGCGCCTCGTCGGCGGCTTTCATCTGGTCTTTTTCTTCGGCGCCGATCTTGCTCTTGGTTACCCGCTCCAAGAACGCGATGACCTGGCTCTCGGGCAACGCGCCCATGAAGCCGTCAACCGGCTGGCCGTTGGCGAAGGCGATTACCGCGGGGATCGACTGGATGCCCATCTGGCCGGGAATTTCCGGATTCTTGTCGATGTCCATCTTGGCGAGCTTGACCTTGCCCTTGGCCGCCTTCACCGCCTTTTCCAGGATCGGCGTGAGCTGCTTGCAGGGTCCGCACCAGGGCGCCCAGAAATCCACCAGCACAGGCTGGCGCTTGGATTCCTCAATGACGTCCTTCATGAAGCTTTGCGTCGTGGTATCGACCACCACGCTTTCGGTCGCCGCCGCCATTCCCCCGCCGTTTTGCAGCATATTCCCTCGCGTATTAGCCGATTGGCAGGCCGCAAGGCCCGGTTCCATGCCGGATTAAATGGGTTATCCGGGGCTTGAATGCAATCGGGTCAAGGCGTCCCGCAGCCGCCGGAAACCCGCTCGATGCGGGGTATATGGCCGGTCGAGTCCAGAAACTTCACCAGATCGTCGCGTTTGATCGAGGTGGTCATGGTGTTGACCAGCGGGTGATAGTTGAGCGTTTCGTGCTCCATCATGGCGGCGTCCAGTACCAGGGTGACGCGGCCTTCGCGGTCATTGATGGCGCCGAACGGCGTCACAGCGCCGGGCTCGACGCCCCAAACCTCGCGCAGCAGGTCAGATGAGCCGAACGAGAAGCGCCCGGTGGCGCCGAGCTGGCGGTGCAGGCCTTTGAGATCGATCTCGGCATCTTCCAGCGCCACCACGAGGTAGAGCTCGTATTTCTTGTCGCGCAGGAACAGGTTCTTGGTGTGACCGCCGGCAATCTCCCCACGCAGGCGGGCGGCCTGTTCGACCGTAAACACGGGCGGATGCGTGACGGTCGTGTGCGCGATGCCGAGATCGTCGAGGTAGAGGAATAGCTGTTCGGGGGTTGTCGCCATACCTGCAACTAATTAGCTGGGACTGGTGTTAGTATCACGCGGGAACTTACGAGATTGAAGCCGATGCGTTATGTGCTGGCCGCCGCCGTTTTCATCGCTGCCATGGTTTTCGACCTGCGGCCGGCGAGCGCCTTTGGCAATGACCCATGGTGCTCGGCGGTGGTTTTCGGTCATTCAGTCGTGAAGAACTGCGCTTATCGGACCTTCGAAGAATGTCTGCCGAACGTCCTCGGCGGCAATCGCGGGTTTTGCGAACAAAATCCGGACTGGTTTGGCCGGGCCGAGCGGCCGAAAACGCTCAGGCACCATAAAAAAAGGCGCGTTAATCGCAATTAACGGCCCAAAGCGGCCGAGGTTGCAATGTGGTCGACCTTTTGGCTATAGGAACGGGCTTGGCGGCCGGGATTGCGATTTCGGCCAAATATCTAACGGATGCGGGTGTAGCTCAGGGGTAGAGCACGACCTTGCCAAGGTCGGGGTCGAGGGTTCGAATCCCTTCGCCCGCTCCAATACTTAGGTCGATTTCTCAAGATTGAAAAGCGCTTCAGGGTAACGCCGGGGTAACAGGCGCGCCGAAGCGCAATCCGGCCAGCGCTCCAAAATCAGTCGGAAATGGTTGGGGTAACGCCCGCACGGTTTGGCGCCGTCAACCCTCACCGTTCATTTAGCGGTGGTCGGGTGAGCGGACCCCGGCGCTGAAATGCGACATATTGGAGAACTGCTTCGAGGTGCATACTTGAGAATTATCAATCACAGCTTTTGATTGGCAGAAATGGATTCTTGAAGGAGAAGGCGATGACCGAGGAAATATCCAAAAACGTCTTTATTAGTCACGTCCACGAAGACGATGCCGGGCTTGAGAAACTGAAGGAATTGGTTTCCAGCAAGGGCATGGACATTCGCGACGCCTCAATCCACGCCGGCAAAGAGAACGACGCCAAATCGCCCGACTACATCAAGTCGCAGATTTTAGCGCCTCAGATCGATTGGGCTAGCACTTTCATTGTTTACATCACGCCCAAGACCAAAGAGAGCTCATGGGTCGATTGGGAAATCGAATACGCAGAAAAGCAGGGTAAACTCATCATCGGCGTTTGGGGTCATGGGGAGCAAAACTGCGAAGTCCCAGACGCACTCGAAAAATACGCGGATGCGGTCGTAGGCTGGAATGGTGATCGGATCGTCGATGCAATCAAAGGGAAAATTACTGACTGGGATAATCCTGACGGAAGTCAGTGCGCGCCCCGTCCGATCAAACGGTACGGTTGCTAAGTGTCCGACGTGCGAATTTTCTCTTATGTCGTTGCGCGCGATTTTGGATTTGCGCCAAACCCTTTTCATGGCGTTTGCACGCTCGCAACTTGCAAGCCGGGCATAAGAAAGGCCGCTAAGTTAGATGATTGGATTGTTGGAACAGGAACCGCGCAACGAAAACGAGCCGGCTATCTAGTCTACGCTATGAAAGTCGACGAAGCCTTGAGCTTCGAAGAGTATTGGTCCGACCCCCGGTTTCAGCAAAAGAAGCCAAACCTGCGCAGCAGCAAGAAGCAAGCGTTTGGAGATAACATCTACTCCAAACCTCCAGGCAGCAACGCATGGCTGCAGCGCAATTCACACCATACCCTTGAAGACGGAAGCCCCAATCCAAAGAACATTGCGACGGACACCAGCGTTGATCGCATTTTGATTGCGCACGACTATGTTTATTGGGGCGGAGACGGACCCAAGCTTCCGCCGCAATTCCGGGTTCACGGTGCGAAGGACATCTGCGCTCATCGTGGCCATAAGAGCAAGTTCTCTACAGAATTTATCAGTGCGTTTGTGACGTGGATTCGATCTTCAGGGAAACATGGATATGTGGCGGAACCCCTCGACTGGGCTAGAACCCCATGACCCGAGCCACTCTCGCCGGGAACCGATCGATAATGCTCCGCGACTATATTGAAGGAGCTAAAACTACCGACAGATTCTCTGACACTGACCTTCAACCAATTTTGCTCGGCTTATTCGGCGAAGTCGGCGGCATCATGTCTGCCGCGAAGAAGCATAAGCGGGAAGGCAAAGCCTTTACCAGCTACCGTCAAGCCGTCGAAGAAGAGTTCGGAGACACACTTTGGTACTTCACCGCGCTCTGCAAGAGGCTTGCTATCGGAGTCGATCAAGTTTTAACCTTAGCCACCAAAAGCGGAAAATACTCCATCACCCTCGCGGCAAGCGATATGCTCTCAGATGCTATTTCGGAGGCAGCCAGTATCGCGACGCTGCCGCAGCTTGACAACACGTTGCTCGACCTCGGACGAGCTGCAGCTGATCTTCTCTCGATAACCCCAGCAGATAAGAACGTTCGAGACAAACTGATCGTGTTTGCCGACTGTTATCTCCACGCTTTACAGGCAGCAGGCGTCTCGCTTGCTGATGTGGCTCAATTCAATCTTGCCAAGGTCAAAGGCCGATTTATTGCGCCTGACGTGTCACGGCTTCCGACATTCGACAGTGAGTACTCAGAGGACGAGCGCCTACCCGATAAATTTGAAATTGTCATACGCGAAAGGAAAAGCGGACAGAGCTGTCTGCAATGGAACGGTGTTTTTATTGGCGACCCACTCACTGACAATATCAGGGATTCGGATGGCTATCGATTTCACGATGTGTTTCATTTTGCGCATGCGGCGGTCCTCCATTGGTCACCTACGTTCCGTGCGCTAATCAGGCACAAACGCAAGAGCAAGCCCGAGGTGGACGAGGCTCAAGACAGCGGTCGGGCCATAGTAGTCGAAGAGGGATTGTCAGCATGGATTTTTTCGCGCGCTAAGCTCCTCGATTTTTTCGAGCGCCAGACGAGTGTTTCATTTGATCTCCTCAAGACAGTCAGTCAGTTCGTGAGCGGGTACGAAGTGGAGGATTGTCCCTTAAAGCTCTGGGAAGACGCCATCTTGCAGGGCTACGAGGTATTTCGTCAGGTTCGCGCAAACAATGGAGGGATCGTAATCGGCAATCGCGTCGACCGCCGAATCAAGTATAGGTCTACACAAGGGAATTAATATGAACCCGGCTCAATTTGTTTCAGACCTTTGTTCGCTTTCGTTCGAGGACACGTTTAATCCATACGCGAGCCGATGCCCAGTTCACGACAAGGTCGATGCACCACAGAAGCGCGTAAGAGCTCTGACTAGCATGCTATTAGCAGCCATTCAGGGGCCCGTAGACTCGATTTGGATAGGACGCGACCTTGGCTATCGCGGGGGGCGCAGGACAGGACTTGCACTTACGGATGACCTGCACATGTCCGCGCACGCGGAACGCTGGGGTGTGACCATCGAACGACCAACGAAAGGTCAACCAATCGCTGAGCGCACTGCAGCAGTAATTTGGAGCGTTCTAGAAGAAATTGAGATTCCCATTTTTTTGTGGAACGTGTTTCCACTCCATCCCCACGAGCCTGATGATCCATTCAGCAACAGAGCTCACAATTCGCGTGAGCGGTCTGTAGGAGAAGAGTTGCTGGCTGAGTTGATCATTCTACTCTGTCCGAGGCGGATAGTTGCAGTAGGAAACGACGCCGCAAAAAGCCTATCCCGTATTGCATTTGGCAAAGAAGTTGTTCGAGTTCGCCATCCCAGTTATGGGGGGCAAGTCGAATTCTTGGCGCAAGTACGATCCATATATTTGTGCCGTTCGCCGTCATTGTTGTTGTAGGCATCCGGATCGGGAGTTAGCCGCAGCACAATTATCTCGCCGCTAGGCATACGAGTAGTGTTTCATCCCCGGCAGCGTCATTGGCAGCTTCGATAGCGACAACTTAGATTCCCAACTACACTCCGCGAATGCGAACAAGGCTATCGACGTCTGTCAAAAGTGGAATAAGATTGCAACCAGGTTAACGGCCGACAACATGAAGGCTCAATTTGAGCCGGGCGCTTGCCGATCGCCGGCAGGAGGCAGAATGATGGCTGCAAGAAGTTCCGTGACAGAAAATTGGAGGAAGCATCTCGTTGCTTATGACGTATCGGGTGTCCCTTTATTTGATACGGCCTTCCTAGATCGATGGGGGAGTCGGATCTGGAAGCCAGAAGAAGCCGACAAGCGATCCGCTGCCGAACTGCACACTGAGATCTCGTCACGGATCGCTACACAGCCGCTGGGATATCTTGAAGGCGTTGAGGTCGCTGCACTCGAAAGCATTGTACAATTGTTTGGTAAGGCGCGCGATGCAGCCGACAAGAATTTCGGAGCAAATCATTTTGACTTGTTGGCGTGGTACATCCTCAACACATTTGTTCGCCCTTTCACCGCGAAGTGGCACCCACAGAGTAAAAGCGGCGCGCTTTCGGCATTAGACACTACCGATGAGTTTCGCGCCGAGCTCGCGGCGCTGCAGAAAATCCTGACCGTTTTCGACGAACTTTTACTTGATGTGCGTGATGGGCACCGGCCTCCGCCGGTGCATCCTTCAGCCTCTTCAGAAACCCCTATCGGACTTGAGATGGCGAAGTCGCTCCGGTGGGGGATTTCCAAGACTCGGAGTGGATTGAGCGCAGATGTGGCTAATAGAATCAACATCGCGGAGAAATCGGCGATTGAAGCGCGCCGCACGACTTATTCTCTGCCGGTAGACAAGTCACATGCTATTGGGCTCGCGCTCTCGGGCGGCGGCATCCGATCAGCGACGTTTTCTTTAGGGGTGATGATTTCGCTCGCTCGGCGGAACCTATTGCCTCAGTTCGATTATATGTCGACGGTTTCGGGTGGCGGGTATTTGGGCTCATTTCTGACGACGTTCCTGGCTGCCTCAGCGAAGCCTGGACCGCAGTTGGATATCGGCCTCGGTGCGTTGCAGCTGCCATTCCGCCGCCAGGATGGTGAGGCGGAGGCACTTCGGCACATCCGCCACCGCAGCAAATATCTACAAACGTCGGTGTGGGAGCGCATCAAGTTCGCGATCGCGCAGACCTACGGCATGCTCGTGAACGACCTTGCCTTGGCGATTCTGCCCGCGACGTTTGCGCTCATCGAATACATCCTGCGACCCTCGATCGATGCGGTATTGTCGCCGCTTAATCTTGTAGGCTGGATCGCGCTTGGCCTGTTAGTTTCCGCAACGATCGTCGTACCAATTATCGTCCGGTTCATGCGAACGGCCCGAACCCACGCCGATGGATTGCTGGCTATTGTGGCCATAGCGCTTATCGCCATGCTTGCGTGGGGGACGCTCGGAATTCTCCATCGGTGGGTTGAAGTATTTGCGACTTGGATAAAATTCGATAGTCGGGGCTTGGGTGTTCTGGCGTTGCTTGGCGCCATCCCCTTGATAGCATCGGCATCAATTGGCTTGCTGGGTCGCAAGTATCCGCGCTCGCAGAGAGTGTTAGCGATTTTTGCTGGGCTTTCCGTTCCGTGTTTCTTCTTGGGTGTCGAACTAGCCGTCTACTATTTGCTCTCGGGAGAAAACATTACCATCTCAACTGTAGCCGGCAGCATGCCGCGATGGCAGGTGCTGCTCGCTTTGATAGTTGTCTTTGGTGCAATCATCTTACTTACGTTGGATATTAATTTCACGTCTCCGCACCGCCACTATCGTCGCAAGCTTGCACAAACATTCCTGATACAACCCGCCGCGCACCTGCAAGCCGACCGGCCCTTCGATGCTTCGGTCTCGCTACCATTGTCGAGAGCCACAGATAGTCACCGCGGACCCTATCATCTGCTGAACTGCGCGCTTAACGTTCCGGGCTCTCACAATCCGGCAATGCAGGGCCGTTTGACCGACTTGTTCCTGTTTAGCTCCGCATACTGTGGCAGTCCTCTCATCGGATATTACCCAACGCAAGAATGGGAACACGCGGATGCGGATCTCGATCTTGGGACCGCGATGGCAATATCGGGCGCAGCGGCATCGCCCCTAATGGGGCTCGGAACGGTACGATACCTGAGCTTTTGGATGGCCCTACTCAACGTTCGTTTGGGGTATTGGGTCCGGAAGCCAACCCCCCGAATCCCGTTCTTTAGGGACGTTCCTGGTATTGGTTTCTTATTGCGCGAGATGATCGGCATCATCGACGAACGCAAACGCTATCTCAATGTGACGGACGGCGGGCATGTCGAAAACCTGGGTGTCTACGAATTGCTGCGTCGCCGCTGCAAGTTCATCGTTGCAGTCGACGGCGAACACGATCCATCGATGATATTTTACGCGTTGACTAACTTACAGAGGCTGGCAGCGATAGATTTAGGCGTGACGATCGATATCGATCTTGCCGATTTGCGGCTTGGCGAAAAAGGCTTGAGCCGGTCTCATTTCCAGTTCTGCCGTATCCGCTACCCGCTTGAGGCCGACGAACAGCCCGCGATCGGATACCTTTTGTATCTCAAATTATCGTTGACAGGGAACGAGGGCGAATTTCTCAAGCGCTACCAACTCGACGAACCCGAATTTCCCCATCATTCTACGGCTAACCAGTTTTTCACCGAGGTCCAGTTCGAGGCCTACCGAGCATTGGGGGAACACGTCGGTGACAAACTTTTCTTGCAGGCTATCGTCGGTTCGCTTGCTGATTCAAGCACGGTGGTATTTGAGGAGTGGTTCACAGCGATAGGAAACAGCATGCTTAGACCGGTGTGAAAAACTATGCCGACCCAAAGAATGGGCCGCCCCGTTTGGAATCTTAGGACGTGGACTCATAAGCGTGTAGTCAAATGCAGATAGATACGAGCTACGTCCGTTATGCGCCCCTAACCGCCTGTCGGTTACTGCAAATGTGACCAAAGACCTTAACAACCCTAACCGCTCGGCCGTCATTAATCGCGTTTGATGATCGAGGCCGTACCCTTGATCCACTTGTCGAGACGCGCATAGGTGCGATCAGATTTTCTGATCCAAAGATACAAAGTTTTCGTGAGATTGCCTGGCGCGACATTTACATACGGATAGATGTTCAGATATTCCTCACCTTTAAACGTCTCCTCCTGATTTCGGGTTACCGGGATGATTCCGACTTTACCACTTATCCCATCGAAGAATCCGAGTTCCCACGGCATCCACCGCGACGTCTTCGAGTGCTGGCTATAGATGTACAAAAGTGCGCCCGATCGACGCATGCGTTCTCGCAGGATCGCCGCTGTCTCCGGCGTAACGTCATCCGGAGAAAGCTGCGAATCGCTGAACTTGTCGACGTACACTTTGAGACCTCGATCTTCGAGCATTGCTTTGACCCCGAGCAGAATCTCTTCGGGCTCAGCGGAAGAGTGGCTAAGGAAGACATCGAAGATTTCATCGGCAGCTGCGGTCGCCTCAACCAACAATCGACGCGCACTCTTTTGCACCCGTTGTGTAACGCTCGCCGCTCTTTCTCGGACTTCACTTTCAGTGAGGTAGGGCATCGCGGTGTGACTCCTCGACGTTAACCCGTAGCCGTACTGGTGCGGAGGATCAAACCCCTCAAAATACGCGTCACTACCTGATCGGTGTGCGGAGTGCGAGCGGGAGTGACATTCTCTTCAGGTGTGAGCCCATTGTTTAAATTCGAAACCGTGCATTCCTCGAAAAGCGTGTCGACCTGAACGAAGTCAGAACGCGAGATGACTTAGAAGACTAGCGTGCGAGTGAGTTCGGTATGGGTCGGTCTCAAGCGTTGCGCAGACGACGCTCTCTCGTATTAACTATTAGTTTTTTGTCACGGGCCTTCGCTGTCGCAACATATTGCTGGAGTTGGGAAGCGTCGGCCATAATCTGCTGCCAGCTTAGCCACAGAGCGAAGCCCGACTGAATGTTATCATTCAGTCGGTCCGGGACAGTAATCTTGTTCTCGGGAGTTCTTGGAGCACTCGGGAGGCATACGCCGATCAAGCCATGCTCCTTATCGAGCGTCGCCTTGATCTCCCAGTCGACGTATTTGCGGCCCCAGGTCTCTTTGCCCACGAGCACGATCGTGCAGGAAGTACCCGTGATGTAGTTGTCGCGGATGCGCTGAATCACATAGTCAACGTTGTCGCTGTCGATCTGCCGTTCAAGCGATTTGTCGTAGATCACGTCGTAAGTATCGTGGAACGCCTTCGAGAAGGCATCGTAGTTGGCTTGGTCTTCGCCGTGATGGTAACTGACGAAAATTTGGTGTTTGACTTGAATTGGAATAGGTGAGCCGCCCCCGGATACTCCATAAGTCATCGAATTAGTCTCCCCACTATCTAGCGGCCGCGATACTGTAGAAGGCTTCACAGGAGCTCCGCAATGGCTCGGATGTTAGCCACAGTCGTGCTGGTGAATTTCCCGAGACGATAGTTCTTCCGCCGAAAGCGGAAGCGCAATTAATGTGGCGGACGCGGCGTCCGCCCAATCGCCAGCACATGCGCTGATATTTTTATGGTATTAAAATCATCACTCTTCGTACCCATTGGTTGACCCACAAAGGTCCGGCTGAGGCCGGGTTACCGCCCGGCGATGCCACTAATGATTGCGCCATTGGCCATATTGGCTAAAACTGGTCAGTAGCATGGGGAGTTATATTCAGACCCTGACGCCGAAGGACGCCAAATATGGCTTTGTCCGGCTGATCAACCTGGCACACGCCGCGCCGATGGCTGTCGCCAATCACGGCCACCCGGTCGTCGTCATGATGGCGATTGAGGAATTCGAACGGCTGAGGGCGTTAGAGGGCGATATGCGTCCAGCATCGAGGGCCAAGCGCACCGCCAAGGCTCCGCGGAACAAGGCTAGCGGATGAAACTCCTTCGCAACGCCGGCGCGGACCGCGTTATTGACCTTGTTCGCCCCTGGGTGGGCTCGGGCAACAAGCTGGATATCGTCACGCCGGCTTTATCGCTTTTCGCATTTGCCGAGGTGCTTGGTGAAGTCTCGAAGCTTGCCCAAACTCGGCTTCTGCTGCCGTCCGATGAGACGGATCTCGTGTTTCTTGGCACCGCCGCCGATCGTTACGCCCGCAATCGCCTTCAAGCCCGTTGGCTCGCCAAACGGTGCGCGAGTTGGCTGCAAAATAAGGTCGAGTTACGCCGTGCACACGGGTCCGTCCCACAAGGGGCCATCGTCCTGCGGGATCATGATGGGCGACCACAACAAGCGGTCCTTGGTGCATTCGCCTTCAGTACCGAGGGGCTTGGGATCAGGCCAGGGAACCCGCTGAGCTTGATCCAGGCGTCCGAAACGACTGAAGAAAGCGCGCACCTAAGCCAATGGTTCGATGCGCAATGGGACGGTCTTCAAACAAATTCCGGTGACAAGGCCGCGTTGGTCGAGATGCTCAATCATCTTGCTGAGCATCAGAATCCATTCCGCGTCTATGCACTTATTCTCCTGCATCTATTTCGCGATCGCGGGGAGGGCCTGGACGAAGAGCGTGTTGTCAACTCCGCGACTGGAATTCGCAACACGATCGTCTGGAAGAAGCTCTTTCGATTTCAGCGCGATGGCGTAATCGGGGCGATCGACAAACTCGACCGCTTCGGCGGTTGCATCATTGCCGATAGCGTTGGCCTTGGTAAGACTTTCGAGGCGCTGGCGATCATAAAGTACAGCGAGCTGCGCAACGATCGCGTGCTCGTCCTTTGTCCAAAGCGCTTGCGAGATAACTGGACACTCTACAAGGCCAATGATCGGCGCAATTTTCTGGCGCCTGACCGATTCAACTATGACGTCCTAAATCACACAGACTTGTCTCGAGATGGCGGGTTGTCTGGCGACATAGACTTGTCGCACGTTAACTGGGGCAACTACGACCTCGTCGTCATCGACGAAAGCCATAACTTTCGTAATAAGAAGACGCCCCGACAAGGCAACGAGACGCGCTACGACCGCCTGATGCGCAAGATCATCAAAGAGGGGGTTAAGACGCGCGTTTTAATGCTCTCCGCTACGCCCGTGAATAATCGGATGGCTGATCTGCGCAATCAGATTGCGTTTGCGACTGAAGGAGACGATGCCGCGCTATCGGCGCACGGCATTTCCAGCATCGATAGCACCACGCGGCTCTCCCAAAAGCAGTTCAATCGCTGGCTCGATTTAGATGAGACCGAGCGCACGCCGGCGCGGCTGGTCGAGATGATTGGGTTTGATTACTTCACCCTACTTGACCTCTTGACGATTGCTCGATCACGCAAACACATCGAAAAATACTATGGCACGAGCGAGACCGGCCGATTCCCCGATCGGCTCAAGCCGATTAACATCAAGGCCGATGTTGACCGCGCCGGCGAATTCCGTTCGATTCGCGATATCAATCAAGAAATCCGCCGCCTGAACCTCGCCTCATACGCGCCCCTTCGCTACGTGCTTCCGCACAAGCAGGCCGCTTATGACGCCAAGTACAGCACTGAGATCCGAGGTGGCGAAGGCTTTTTTCGGCAGGTAGATCGTGAAGAGAGCCTAATCCACTTGCTGCGCGTGAACGTACTCAAGCGGATGGAAAGTTCGGTCTTTTCCTTTGCCCTCACAGTCGAGCGCCAGCTTCGCGATGTAGAGGCCACGCTCGCGCGGATCGAGCAGCACGACGCGGAGTTGGAAGAGATCGACATCGAAGATGTCGATATCGATGATCCGGCCTTCGAGAGCCTGCTTGTCGGCCGCAAGGTGAAGGTGCTGCTCAAGGATGTTGATTTAATCCGTTGGCAACAAGAGCTCATCGAGGATCGCAATCGGCTAGCGACGCTACTTACCGCGGCACGGCAGGTGGACGCTTCCCGCGATGCCAAGTTGGCCGACCTGCGAGCGATGATCGATGCGAAGTGCCGCAAGCCCATTAACACCGGCAATCGGAAGATAATCGTCTTCACCGCCTTCGCCGATACTGCCCACTACCTTTACGAACAGCTTACGCCCTGGGCGAAGGCGAGCCTCGGCGTGGAGGCGGCGCTGGTTACGGGCGCCGGCCGCAACCGGACAACTCTGCCAACTCTCCGCAAGGACCTTGCCTCGATCCTCACGGCTTTCTCGCCGCGCTCGAAGGAGCGGCCGGAGGATTTGGCCGACGAAGGAGAGATCGATCTCCTGATCGCGACTGACTGCATTTCCGAAGGGCAGAACCTTCAGGACTGCGATTGGCTGATCAATTACGACATTCACTGGAATCCGGTGCGCATCATCCAGCGCTTCGGCCGCATCGACCGCATCGGCTCGCCGAACGAACGCATCCAGCTAGTTAACTTCTGGCCGAACATGGAGTTGGAGGAATATATCAATCTTGAACAGCGGGTGAGCGGCCGCATGGTGCTGCTCGACATCTCCGCTACAGGCGAAGAAAATCTCATTGAGCAGCAATCCGGCAACCAGATGAACGATCTGGAATATCGCCGCAAGCAGCTGCTTAAGCTGCAGGATGCCGTCATCGACCTCGAAGACCTTTCAACCGGCGTTTCCATTGCCGACCTGACGCTCACTGACTTCCGGATCGACCTCGCGCAATATCTAAAGGCCAATCCTGGTGTTCTAGAAAACCTTCCGCTCGGCGCATGCTCGGCCACCATTGCGAGCGACGCCGATATTCCGCCGGGCATCATTTTCTGCCTGCGTGCAGAGGGCGAGGCGGCGAGGCCGGCAGGGGATGGGGGCTATCCGCTAGCGCCCCACTACCTCGTCCATGTAGGCGACGACGGCACGGTGCTTCTTCCTTATACGCAGGCAAAGCAAGTCCTCGATCGGTTGAAACGGTTGAGTGTTGGGCGCGAATTGCCCGACGATGGTGCGTGCGCCCGCTTCGATCGATCGACCAAGCAGGGCGAGGACATGCGCTACGCGCAGAAACTCCTGGCCGCAGCTGTCGCGTCGGTCGCCGGCAAGAACGAAGAGCGTGCCGTGGCAAGTCTGTTTACGCCTGGCGGCACGCATGCCCTCAAGGGAGAGTTCGCTGGCATTAATGATTTCGAGGTCGTCGCATTCCTGGTGGTGCTACAGGAATCGTCGGAGGAGTTGACATGAACGTTGGTGCTAAGGGCCGCTCATTGGAACTCTACTTTATCGACGGACGCCCCGATGGGATGCTTACCGCCGAGGTTTTCAACTGGACCGGTCACGTCCTCATGGCGCCACGCACTCAGATCGGCGCAGCCTTAATGCGCAAGGAGGCGCGGTTCACCGGCGTTTATCTTCTAATCGGCGAACAGGATGGTGATCCGATCGCCTACATTGGCGAGGGCGAAGACATCAGTGATCGCATCCGAAACCATGACACAAAGAAAGACTGGTGGAGCACGGCGGTCCTGGTGACTTCAGCTGCGAACAACCTAAACAAAGCTCACGTCAAGTATTTAGAGGCGCGCCTGATTGAGGAGGCCCGCTCTATCGGGCGGATTAACCTTGAAAATAGTACGACGCCGACGCGGCCGGGCCTCTCCGCGGCAGCGCAGGCAAACATGGAAACTTTTCTCGACTACCTGATGATGGTCCTGCCGGCTTTGCGGATCGATATGTTTCTGAAGAATACGCGCCCCGCTGCGGCATCACCCGTAGAGCAAGTCGCCGGCCGGTCGAAGGCGGCTTTTGAGCTCAACACGCCCAGGCACGGACTGCATGCTTCGGCAACTTTGCGCGACGGCGAATTTGTCGTCGAAAAAGGATCGGTTGCCCGTGCACATTGGGTCGGACAGGGGACCGAAGGAACAAGCTACGCTCAACTACATGCCGAACTCTTGAAGACGGGTGTGCTTAAGTCTGAAGGCGATCACAGCGTTTTTACGGAGAGCTACGCGTTCACGAGCCCAAGCGCAGCGGCGGCTGTAGTAAACGGTAGGCCTGCGAATGGAACAATTGAGTGGAAGGTGAAGGGGCAGGCGAAGACGTACAAGGAATGGGAGGCTGAACAACTTGCAGCTCAGCCCGAGGCTGCAAGGTCGTGACAGCGGAAGCAGCCATCCTCGGAATCGTCGACGCGATTGGACTGCCGCCCCAAGCTTGCGTCGACACGCGGGTTCCGAAGAAGCTGCTGACCGAAAATGGCGCCCCGACCGCCGCCGACAAGCGTGCGATAAGTGACGGTATTGAAGAACTCATTTGGCTGGCGGCGCTCAAGCCAAACACAATCGGCGTGCCAGACTATCGTGACGATGTTCGCGAATATCTGGAGATTGCCGTTTTGCGACTTACGCTGCGTGCCGGCGCCAAGGCCGCGCGGCTTGTTGAACTCACCCATCGCGCCGTGCCCTATCCGGTGCTGCTGCTAACGGTGCGCTCCGACGGCGTCGGTATTTCCGCGGCACACAAGCGCTGGTCTCAGGGCGAGGCGGACAAAACCGTCCTTGATGGTGATGTGGTCGAGGCGCAATTTCGCGCCGTACAGGATGATTTGGTCGCGACGGCCTTTCGAGACGCGCTCGCGCTGAACCGCCAACCCCGCCTTTCGCTTCACGCGCTCTATCAGGGTTGGATCGATACACTGCTAGCGTTCCAGGCGGCGTGCAGGACCGGCCGCTTCAAGCCGTCGGACTCGCCTGTGGCCGCCCTCGCTCGGCGGGAAGCCTTGGCGGCCTGTTCGCGGCTCGAAGCCGAGATCAGCCGTTTACGGGCGGCGGCGGGGCGCGAGAAGCAGATGGCGCGACAAGTCGCACTAAATCTCGACCTAAAGCATATGGAATCAGAGCTCGCGGCCGCGATGAGTCAGTTGTAGGAGGGGTAATGAAGAATCAGAAACAAACGATCAGGAAAATTGTTGGTTTTCTCAACAATCCTGATGAAGATGGTGGGTTTTGGTTGCCCAATATCCAGCGGCCCTTTGTGTGGGGCGAAGATCAGATCTGCCGGCTGTATGATTCGATCTTGCGCGAGTATCCCTCAAGACAAGAATCTGTGGGAGTTGAGTAGATTCGAGGAATTTATTGCTGAGCGCAAAAAGCTACTCGTTGAGCACTTTCGGACATTGAAAGTCCTGCCGGCGGCGACCGCGTGAGCCTCTAAAAAGCAGAGATGAATTATGAAGAAGATCGAGTTGGGCGATACTGACAGCAAGAGCGCAGATGTCGTCGCGGAAAATATCGCGCATCTTAAGGCTCTGTTTCCTGAACTCGTTAGCGAAGGGACGGAGGGCGCTGCCGTTAATTTGGATGTCCTGAAGGCCCTGGTCGGCGATGCCACTGTGACAGATGCCGAAGAGAAGTACGGACTCAATTGGCACGGCAAGCGCCGCGCGCGTCAATTGGCACTCACCCCCTCAACCGGGACGCTTCGTCCTTCGCCTGAAGACAGCGTTGATTGGGATACGACGCAAAATCTAATGATCGAGGGAGATAATCTCGAGGTGTTAAAACTGTTGCAGAAGTCGTACGCTAGCGACGTCAAACTAATTTACATAGACCCGCCCTATAACACGGGAGGGGATTTTGTTTATCCGGATGACTTCCGCGACAATATCAAAAATTATCTTGAACTTACGGGACAAGTGGAGGGCGGACGCAGGGTGTCATCAAACACCGAAGCTTCTGGCCGGTTTCATACCGATTGGCTAAACATGATGTATCCTCGGCTGAGATTGGCGAAATCTCTTTTGCGCAAAGACGGGTTCATCTTCATCTCAATCGATCACAATGAGGTCGCCAATCTTCGCGCGATGTGCGCAGAGATATTTGGCGAAGAGAATTTCAGAAATATGATTGTCGTTCGTCGTGGCGTAAAAAATGTTCAAGCGCAATTTGAAAGCATATCGAACCTGTCTTCCGGACACGAGTATTTGCTTTGTTATAGTGCGAATGCCGACATTCGACTGCCAAAATTGTCGCACGAAATTGAGGGGTCTCAAGCCGGGAAATGGGACACCTTTTGGAGAGGAACTGATCGGCGAACTCTCCGTTACGAGCTTTTTGGGAAGACTCCGGAAACTGGACAATGGCGATGGAGCAAAGATAGGGCACTAAAGGCGGTCGAGAATTACAAAACGTTTTTTGCTGACAAAGAGAACAAACTCTCTCTTGATGATTATTATCTTGAACATCACCAGAGCACGAACGTCGAATTGGATTTCGTTCGATTAAATGATGATGACGTAATTCAATACTACGTTCCCCCGCGCGATTATAAATTGATCAGTGATAACTGGATGGACGTTTCTATTAAGGGCAATGAGACGGGATTTGACACTGAGAAGCATATCGACTTGATGATGCGAATTATAAAATGGATGGCTGGGCCTGGAGATATCGTACTTGATTTTTTTGCTGGGTCTGGAACGACCGGTCACGCAGTGATGGCTGCGAATAGCAAAGATAATGGTCAGCGAAGATTCGTGCTCGTTCAATTTCCGGAGCCTATTGACGGGGGCGAGTACAAGCATATTGCGGAAATGACGAAGAAGCGTCTCGTAAATGCAGGAAAAGAGATTCGTGAAGAGAACCAGATGTTCGCGGGTGATCTCGGTTTTCGTGTCTTGAAGCTCTCATCATCCAATATCCGCGCATGGGAAACAGACCGCGACAATCTCGCAACGACGCTGGAAGACGCTGTCGAACATTTGAAGGCCGACCGCAGCGAGCAGGACGTGCTCTATGAGCTGCTGCTCAAGCTCGGGCTCGATCTTTGCGTTCCAATTGAAACCAGGTCGATTACAGGTAAGAAGACGTACAGCATTGGCGGCGGCGTACTAGTTGCCTGTCTTACGAAAAAAATTGAGCGCGAGGAGGCAGAGGTGCTGGGTCTTGGGATAGTGCAGTGGCTCAAGGCGCTAGCGCCGGCTGGTGACACCACCTGCGTGTTCCGTGACAGTGCCTTCGCCGACGACGTGGCGAAGACCAACCTTGCCGCCATTCTTGAGCAAAACGGCATAGCAAACGTGCGCAGCTTGTAACCGTAAGGATTCTGCGCATGAAATTGCATTTCGAGCCCAATCTCGACTATCAGCTTCAGGCCGTGGAGGCGATTTGCGATCTTTTCCGCGGGCAGGAGATTTGCCGCACGGAATTCACGGTGACGCGCGACGCGGATGACCCACAACTGCGTATGGGCTTTGCCGAAAGCGATCTGGGTCTTGGCAACAGGTTGACGCTACTCGACGATGAACTTCTCAATAACCTCGACACGGTACAAATTCGTAACGGATTGAGGCCGTCCGAGTCATTGGCGTCCGGCGATTTCACCGTGGAAATGGAGACCGGGACGGGCAAGACCTATGTCTACCTCCGGACGATCTTCGAGCTCAACAAGCGCTTCGGCTTCACAAAATTCGTGATTGTCGTGCCGTCCGTGGCGATCAAGGAGGGTGTCTACAAGACGCTCCAGATTACCGACGAGCATTTTAAGGGACTCTATGCCGGCCAGCCTTTTGATTATTTCCTCTACGATTCGGCCAAGCTCGGGCAAGTGCGCAACTTTGCCACCAGCCCGAATATCCAAATTATGGTGATGACAGTCGGCGCCATCAATAAGAAGGACGTAAATAACCTCTACAAGGAGAGCGAAAAAACTGGTGACGAAAAGCCAATCGATCTGATCAAGGCGACGCGGCCGATCGTTATCGTCGACGAGCCGCAAAGCGTCGATGGCGGCTTGGAAGGGCGTGGCAAGGAGGCGCTCAGCGCCATGAACCCGCTCTGTACGCTTCGTTATTCCGCGACCCATGCCGACAAGCACCATATGGTTTACCGCCTCGACGCCGTCGACGCTTATGAACGCAAGCTGGTCAAGCAGATCGAGGTCGCGTCGGCGACCGTAGTGGGTGCAAACAACAAACCGTTCGTCCGCCTCATCTCGGTCGCAAACAAGCGCGGAGTCATCAGTGCGAAAGTGGAGCTAGATGTAGACACCGCTTCCGGTGTGCAGCGGCGCGAAGTCATCGTGCAGGACGGCGACAATCTAGAGCAGGCGACCAAGCGCGCCATTTACGCGGACTGCCGCATCGGCGACATTAGTGTCGCCAAAAGCAGCGAACACATGGAATTGCTAGTGCCGGGCGGCGAGCATTATCTCAAGCTCGGCGAAGCCTGGGGCGATGTGGACGCCTTGGCGGTGCAGCGCGAAATGATCCGGCGCACCATCAAGGAGCATCTCGACAAAGAAAAGCGCCTGCGCCCGCGGGGCATAAAGGTGCTCTCCCTCTTCTTCATCGACGAAGTCGCGAAATATCGGCAGTACGATGCTGACGGCAATCCGGTGAAAGGCGAATACGCTCGCATATTTGAGGAGGAATATCGGCGCCTTGGTAAGCATCCGGACTACCAGACCCTCTTTGCCGAAGTAGACCTGACCAGCGCCGTAGAGGAGGTGCATAACGGCTACTTCTCGATTGATAAGAAGGGTGGCTGGACTGACACCGAAGAGAATAATCAGGGTAGCCGCGACAACGCCGAACGGGCGTACAATCTCATCATGAAGGAGAAAGAGAAGCTTTTAAGTTTCGAAACGCCGCTTAAGTTTATTTTTTCTCATTCTGCCCTGAAAGAAGGTTGGGATAATCCTAATGTCTTCCAGATTTGCTCCTTGCGCGACATCCAGACTGAGCGCGAACGCCGACAGACAATTGGCCGCGGCTTACGCCTTTGCGTGAATCAGAATGGTGATCGGTTGCGTGGCTTTGAGATTAACACGCTCACAGTCGTCGCCACTGAAAGCTATGAGCAGTTTGCAGAGAATCTTCAGAAAGAGATCGAGGAGGATACAGGTATCCGCTTCGGCATCGTCGGAGCCCATCAATTCTCTGGTGTTTTAATTGAGGGCGCCGATGGTCAGACGGCCCCCCTCGGTTTCGAGGAGTCGAAAGCTCTATGGGAGCACCTCAAGGCTGCAGAACTGATCGATGCCAGAGGCAAGGTGCAGGACGCACTCAAGAAGGCACTCAAAGACGGCACCCTTACGGTGCCTGAGAAATTTGCAGCGCAAAAGGGCCAGATTGTCGACATCTTGCGAAAACTCGCTGGGCGGCTGGAAATCAAGAACGCAGACGAGCGTCGGCAGGTACGTACACGGCGGGCCGTGCTGGACAGTGATGAGTTCAAGGCGCTGTGGGACCGGATCAAGCACAGGACCACCTATCGGGTAGAGTTTGACAACGAGAAGTTGGTCGAGAGCTGTATCCGTGCGGTTACGGACGGTCCGCACATTGCCAAGACAAGGCTGCAATGGCGCAAGGCCGATATCGCCATCGGCAAAGGTGGCGTCGAGGCCACCGAACGCGAAGGCGCCGCGACCGTTGTGTTGGACGAGACGGATATCGAACTTCCCGATCTGCTGACTGACCTGCAGGACCGAACCCAACTGACCCGGCGTACAATTCACCGCGTGCTGGTAGGAAGCGGCAGGTTGGATGATTTCAAGCGCAACCCACAGCAATTCATCGAGATCGCGGCGGAAGCTATCAACCGCTGCAAGCGCTTGGTCGTGGTCGATGGCATTAAATATCAGCGCTTGGGCGACGAGTACTACTATGCGCAGGAGCTATTTGAACAAGAAGAGCTCTCCGGCTATCTCAAGAACATGCTCGCCGAAACAAAGAAGTCTGTTTACGAGCAGGTGGTCTATGATTCCGAAACTGAGCGTAGCTTCGCGGACGACCTCGAAAAGAATACCGCTGTCAAAGTCTATGCCAAGCTTCCGGGCTGGTTTAAGGTGCCTACGCCACTAGGAACTTATAATCCTGATTGGGCAATTCTTATTCAGGAAGGAGATACGGAGCGGCTCTACTTCGTCGTCGAGACCAAAGGGACGCTTTTTGCCGATAGCCTCCGAAGTGGCGAGGCCGCGAAAATCTTATGTGGTGAGGCCCATTTCAAAGCCTTGGCAGTTGGTGACAATCCAGCCCGTTTCATGAAGGCGACAAAGCTCGACGACCTGCTCTCGGGCAGTTGATCAGTAGGTTTGTATCGCTTCGCTACGGTTGCCACCGAGGCTGGGGAGCGGCCCGCACCTCGCGTTTGTGTTGTGGGGAGCCGGAAAAGCGCCAACATTCACGTCAGTTCGGAAATCATCTGGGAATTCCGGGCTCAATTTGCATTCTTTCCTTTGCCGTTTCTTTTGCGTGAAAATAGAATCTTGTATAAGCCGGGATAATCACCGTTGAGCCGTTCAGATAGATCATAGTAGAACTTCTCCCACTCATCTTCGGTCATCGTGTTTGCCGCCTTTCCAGTTTCTACAGAAATGGCGCAACCACTACGAAGGTTTATAGGAAGGCCGATCTTTTTTTCTATTTTCATGCGGCGCACTGTTGAATAAGTGCGACTGGCATCGGTGTACAGCTCCAGTGGGTATTCACTATCAAGTATTTCAAGTTGATCTTTTAATGTTTGCTTATCCAAAGCGAGCCATTCATCCCGCGTGAATGTTTTAAGCTCCAATATCTTGACAGGCATTTTGATATCTCCGGTTATTTGCGGCGCCGAAGCGCCGCCACGTCCATGCGAGCCACCGTTGCCCGAAGCAAGCCGGTTGGCATTAGGCCAATTCGCGGAGGCCTAATTCTTGACGATGGGCCGAACCTATGACGGTGGATCGGATAGCGCAAGATCCGACCGACCGCGGTGGGCGGCCGATCGGTCCACGTGATTAAGGCGGTGTTGCCGATCAGGAAGTGGCAGAAACTTTTTCTGGCGGCGTCTTTTTTATTTTTTGCGAGTGAGGCTCTTTTTTTTGGAAATTCTTTTTTGTTTTTTCAGAAAGCGAGCATGCGCAAGGGCTCATGCCATTTGCGGATTTGCCCGGCATTTTCAGGGTGACCCCATAGCTCGCAAGGGAACTCCTTGCCGACCAACTTTCCTATGACGTATCGCCAGCCTCTCTGGGAGCGACGAGTCGTTAACCTATTTGTTCGCTCACGGCGATTTGATCGTCGCGCGGCAAAAACAATTGCGCGCTAACCAAGTCCTCGCACTCGAAAGAGAGTATGGAGGGCGCGTCGCAAGCCGCGACAATCCCTCAGTCGAAGCGCAGTACCGCTCCGACCTAAGTCCACAGCCGGCGAAAGCCGGTGCTGAGGCGAGGAACAATCGGAGTTTGAGTGCTATGGACAAGATACAACTCCCACCCACGGAAGCGCAGCTAAAAGCCCGGGCATTTTGCGATACCGTGATCGCCGAGGCACTAGCGCAAGCGGTGCGCGAGGGAGTGTACGTCAAAACCGATGAAGTGCAGTGGACCGCTGAGACTGGTCGTTTTGAGCCGGTTTGCCAACCGGCCCTCGCAAGTAAGTTGGAGATGCGTCATGAACCTAACACGTATCTCTGTCCCCGTTGCAACTCCATCATGATGGCCAGGGTCGATAGACTCAATTTTTTCGGAGAATATTTGAGCCGCGGTCCGATCAATTACGCACCTCTGGCTTCCTAGACCTGAGAGCGGCGGCTCCCTCGGCCGCTCGCAATTGGAGCGTCAATCAGCAAGCTTTCCTGATCGAAATCAAAATGGAAAAGCGGCCCACGCCAAATGTTCAGTCCACCGAAGCCCTCGGTTTCAATCGATTGAAGCCGCCAACTCCCAGCAGCTGATGCCACGGTCGTCGCGGCGGCGTTCGTGGTCGCAGGGTCATCGGTTCCGTTGTACGCACCCGAAAGACCGGCAATGAAATCGCCCGGTAGGCCGGTCGATTCCCGAACCTTGTTTTTCAGTAGAAAAGTAAACAGACGCCGCTTTTTAGCATCGTCCAATACCAGTTGAGATCTCTTCTTGTTCGCGTCCTGCCACGCGACGCCCGCTCCCATGAGGAGTTTGCGTTCAATATCCAACTTTGTAAGACGCGCCATAAAAGCCCTGCCGGATCATATTGTTTCGTGGGCTTCGATCCCTCCGCCAGTTTGCACGAAGCATACGGTAATGCACGACGAATAGTATTTCATGAGGGGAATATTGCTCCCCTCATCGAATCGTTCCTCGTTGAGACACTCGCCCGCCAGCGGGGCGTCAGCCGGCATACACGCGACTCCTATGCCCTGAGTTTCCAGTTGCTCTTCATGTTCGCTGCAAAAAACCTGAAGGTCTCGCCATCGGCGCTGATGCTGGAGCAACTCGACGCCGGCCTCATCAGCGCTTTCCTGGAGTATCTCGAGGATAAGCGCAAAAACGCGCCGGTGACGCGCAATGTCCGGCTGGCGGCCATCAAGTCCTTCTTCCGCTTCCTCGAATACAGGCAGCCGGCAGCCCTGGAGCATGTCCGCCGCGTCCTGGCGATCCCGTTCAAGAAAACGGATCGGCGTCTAGTCCCCTATCTTCTGCGGGAGGAGGGGGCATTATGTATTCCCCGAATTATTGGCGAGTTTCAGACGACCCCGTAGCTGGCGACCCATGGGTGGGTTAACAGTCGGTTAAGACGGGAACATTAGAAGCGCCAGCCCCATCACCAGCGGGAGCACGATGACGCCACCAACGATCCAAGCCATGATAATGCCGCCCAATCTCAAAGTCCCGATCAGGCCGAGCGGCTCACTCCCCGCCGGGTCCGGGCCGCGTTTTACCGCTCGCAGTATCGCGTAGCCCAAAAAGAAAAACGCCAAAAACCACCAAACCATGATGCTCTCCTATGTTCGACCGTGAGCTTGCTCCGCGATCTTGCGGACCTGCGCCGCGATACGGCTCGTCGGTGACAACGGCCGCGTCACGGAAACATTCTCGAAGGCCCCGGGCCGGTGATAGTTCACGCTCACCCGGTCGCCGTTGACGAAATAGCGGCGGCCCTTGAAGATGACACGGGTGAAGCCGGTGCCTCCGCCAGTGTCGAAGAATTGGGTCTCGGTTGTCATAGCCGCCTAGCGTGAATTATTGGTGAGTTTCAGACAGGCCCCGTAGCTGGCGACCCATGGGTGGGTCATCCGTCAACGGCGCGCGTCGCGCGGCTCGCCGCATTTGATGTGCGACACGTCCTCGATGGTGAGCTTTCGCAGTCGGCGCGGGTCTAGGGTGATTTCTCTTTCGTTGCGATTTTGAAGTGCCGCGAAGATGTAGGCCTTACGAATGATGGCGTGAGCGATCACCGGATTGTCGAACCACCTGCCGCGACGATGCACGGCGAAAAATTTCGGGGCTATGCGCGTAGCCCGAATAAATGTGAAAATAGATTACTGGGAAAAGTGAAATTAGGACACTACCCATGAGACGAAGGAGTAGAGCGCATCATTGCAAAGGAGTGATTTTCGAAAAACGGAAGATAATTTCCGGTTCCCTCAGCAAGCATTAACCGTTGCCGGTAACGGCTCATTACCTGGTCATGTGGCAGGATGGCTCAATGACCAGCATGGAGACACTGCACGATCAAGCCAGCCGCGCCGTCGCCGCTGGCGCAAAGCCACGCGACACGGCCGAACTTCTCGCCAAGGCGGCGGAGCTTGGCGCAACGCAACGGCTGTCGGCAAAGGCCATCGGCAATTTCATCGAGCGTTATTTGTCATTTGAGGGGCGTCTTGCCCGCCTGCCGTTCATCAGCCGCAACATCTTTATCGGGGTTCTGGCAGGTGTTCTGTTCATGGCGAGCATCCCGTTTTTTGTGCAGGGGGGCCTGTGGTGGTGGGTCGGACTACTCGACGTATTTGTCGCGCTCGCGCTGCAAGGCGTGGGCGTTGCCTCCCTGACGGTGCGGCGTTTGCACGATCTCGGCTTTTCCGGCTACCACGCGATTTGGGTCGGCGTCGCGCAAACCGGGTGGGGCCTGCTGCATTATGGGCCGCCGAAAGTTGTGCTCGCCGCTTTGCCCCTCCTCGCCATCGGTGCCTGGGTCACATTCTGGCCTGGGAATGCCGCAGCCAATCGTTTCGGCGAGTGACGGATGGAAATCCTGGTCATCTGGACTGTGGTCGCGATCGTCGGGGCGATCGTCGCCACCAATAAGGGCCGATCGGGCGCTGGCTGGTTTCCCGGAAACCGACCCTCAATCAATTCGAGCCGACTTCCGCTAAAAAGAACAGACTACCCTATTTTTGTAAAAAGAAAACCATGTCGAACGATTGTCGAGCAGCTCGCCCGTGCGCCGCACTTGATATACGCTGCGGCACCACGAGAACGACACATGGCCTCTAAACTTAGCGCGAAATTGTCATATGCGGCGGTCGTCTTCGCGTTGTCTTTTGCGACCGCGATCTCTGCAACGCGAGCGGCGGAGCCGAACACCTGTGCCGCTGGTTCGCTCAGTGGGGCACCCTGCTCGTCGGAGACCATTTTCCTGACGACCGGTTATTTGTCGCTGCCGTATAAACTCCTCGACAGTGAGAAGCCCTTCGCGACCATACAAATCGGCAACTCGAAGATCGTTGACGTCATAGTGCTGAGCGATCGCAGTTTCACTCTCGACCCGCTGGCCAGAGGGGACACGAACATCATTTTTCTCGACAGGGCGAACGTCCCGATCAAGAACATCAGCGTCGTGGTGACTGATGCCGGTTTGAACATGAGCAAAGAAGTTGTCGGCGTAGATGGATTTATGGGGGCTTTGATTATCATGGCCGTCGCCGCCGTAGGCGTCGGTTGGATGGCTCAAAGCTGGAAACGTCGAACCGGGGCAGCGTGGGCCATCGTTACATTTCTCTTTATGTTCGCGGTATATTTTGGTTTGTATTTTAGTACATATCTGACAGACCCGCGTCTTTTTGATAAAGATGCTGGATGGGCCGCAACCGGAATAATAGCTACCATTCTGAGTGGGGGGCTGCTGACGGTGATTATTGCGACGCTTCCGAAGAGAAATTAACTACATCATTTTCATACCCCATCCTGCGTCTTACGTAATTTCATCCGTCGTTTCGCAATTGATTGTCAGGCCCGGATTAACCACCGCGCAAGATCGGAGCGGGTCAGCGACCCGTTAACTATCGCCAGTAACTCGCGGTTACCCGGCCATGTGGCACGATGGCCAAATGACCACGATCGAAGCCCTAATCGACTGGGCGCATAGTGCATTCTGCCTGCCAACACCTAAAAGTAAAACAAAAATGAAATCCCTTTCGCTGATCCTTTTGCTTGTGGCATGGGCGACAAGTGCTAGCGCACAAGCCGCGTCGGACTCCGAGAAAGCCTTGCATGAGCAGCGATGGCTCATCGGCTGCAAACCCGTAGTCGCGCCTGACAAGTATGGTGTCCAGCGGTATCACTACGCGGCTGAAGGCTGCGAATTTGGCAGCATAGTGCCTCCGCTCACGCTGGAGCAAGAGGCGCAGGCCATAGCGCAGGCGCGGGCACCATCGATACCATCGGCACAATCGACCGCAGTGATGGCAAACTCTGAGAAAGCCTTGCATGAGCAGCGATGGCTCATCGGCTGCAAACCCGTAGTCGCGCCTGACAAGTATGGTGTCCAGCGGTATCACTACGCGGCTGAAGGCTGCGAATTTGGCAGCATAGTGCCTCCGCTCACGCTGGAGCAAGAGGCGCAGGCTACAGAGAATGCGAAGGCGGCTGAGGCGCGGGCCATAGCGCAGGCGCAGGCGCAGGCACCATCGATACCATCGGCATCATCGATCGCAGCGATGGCGAAAGAGGCTGGGACGACACCCGAGGCCTACAGGGCCATGCGGAAAGAGTTCGAGCGCGCGGGCGTCAGCGGCGAAGGCTTCGATCGGCTCATCGGCGGCATTTCGCAGCAGATCAAGGAGGACTATCCGGAGATGATGGAGAATATCCGCACCGACGACGCCAGGCGGGAAGAGGCAGCGCGCCGCCTCCGAGCGGCGGAAGAGAGGTTGCGAAGAGCCAACCGCGCGGTTTGCGGCAACGACGTGTGCTAGCCAGCTACCGGTAAGGAAGCTGCGTAGGCATCGAGCGACGCGGTTGTGAACAGTCCCGTTTCCGCAATCCGAAAAATCAGGATGAAGTCTGAAAATCGGTAACCCCCGCGGCATGTCGATTTTTAAAAAAAACCAAAACGAAACGTTCACTGTGCCGCTTTATTATCCGCCCTCGGCGGGCGAAAGCCGGCGAAGAGGCATTTCTCCTTACCCATTTCGGGCGGGTCTGGCAATTTATGCGCGACAACTGGCTCTCCAACCGTATCTTCAAATCCTATGACGATCTCGTCGACCATTGCTGCGAGGCATGGAACAAGCTTGTCGATCAACCATGGCGCATCATGTCCATCGGTTTGCGCCAATGGGCGCATGGGTTCTGATCAATGGGACTTGGTATAAGTATGGACCAGCCGCGCAAGTTTGGACAAGCCGACCACTCGATCCACCGGCATGTAAGCGATGTGCGCTTTTCCGGAAAACGGCAACATGTGGTGGTCGCAATGGGAATTGAATGTGATGTCCTTATCGTCAATCGCCGGCCGAAGTGCTTGAGCGAACGTTCGGTGAGACCGCCGGCTATGACGATTTCGTGTTGGTCTCATGCCATTTGCGGATTTGCCCGGCATTTTCAGGGTGACCCCATAGCTCGCAAGGGAACTCCTTGCCGACCAACTTTCCTATGACGTATCGCCAGCCTCTCTGGGAGCGACGAGTCGTTAACCTATTTGTTCGCTCACGGCGATTTGATCGTCGCGCGGCAAAAACAATTGCGCGCTAACCAAGTCCTCGCACTCGAAAGAGAGTATGGAGGGCGCGTCGCAAGCCGCGACAATCCCTCAGTCGAAGCGCAGTACCGCTCCGACCTAAGTCCACAGCCGGCGAAAGCCGGTGCTGAGGCGAGGAACAATCGGAGTTTGAGTGCTATGGACAAGATACAACTCCCACCCACGGAAGCGCAGCTAAAAGCCCGGGCATTTTGCGATACCGTGATCGCCGAGGCACTAGCGCAAGCGGTGCGCGAGGGAGTGTACGTCAAAACCGATGAAGTGCAGTGGACCGCTGAGACTGGTCGTTTTGAGCCGGTTTGCCAACCGGCCCTCGCAAGTAAGTTGGAGATGCGTCATGAACCTAACACGTATCTCTGTCCCCGTTGCAACTCCATCATGATGGCCAGGGTCGATAGACTCAATTTTTTCGGAGAATATTTGAGCCGCGGTCCGATCAATTACGCACCTCTGGCTTCCTAGACCTGAGAGCGGCGGCTCCCTCGGCCGCTCGCAATTGGAGCGTCAATCAGCAAGCTTTCCTGATCGAAATCAAAATGGAAAAGCGGCCCACGCCAAATGTTCAGTCCACCGAAGCCCTCGGTTTCAATCGATTGAAGCCGCCAACTCCCAGCAGCTGATGCCACGGTCGTCGCGGCGGCGTTCGTGGTCGCAGGGTCATCGGTTCCGTTGTACGCACCCGAAAGACCGGCAATGAAATCGCCCGGTAGGCCGGTCGATTCCCGAACCTTGTTTTTCAGTAGAAAAGTAAACAGACGCCGCTTTTTAGCATCGTCCAATACCAGTTGAGATCTCTTCTTGTTCGCGTCCTGCCACGCGACGCCCGCTCCCATGAGGAGTTTGCGTTCAATATCCAACTTTGTAAGACGCGCCATAAAAGCCCTGCCGGATCATATTGTTTCGTGGGCTTCGATCCCTCCGCCAGTTTGCACGAAGCATACGGTAATGCACGACGAATAGTATTTCATGAGGGGAATATTGGCAATTGTTCGTGAAAAAAATCGCCTCCGTGGTTTGTCGACCGCGCTAATCAAACAGTCTTACGGAATGTTATTTTTGATAACGGTACACATGGAACAGATATGCTTTGGTTGTCTACAGACTGTGGAAGGTGATAGTGTACAGGGCGCAGACAAAAAATTGACGTTTGTCGGCGTAAGCGGCAAGACAACCCAGTCGGATCGCGCGGCAGGCAAGCATGCACGCTTGAGGTCGTCACAGCCGATGATCCAAAACAGACAGGGGGCCGCGTTTGACGTCCTTTCGCTTCATTCATACCGCGGACATTCACCTTGATAGCCCTTTGAAGGGGCTTGCGGGCTATGAGGGTCCTGCTGTCGAGTGCATTCGCACGGCGACGCGCCAAGCTTTCGACAACCTCATGAGCGAGGCGATCGACCAAAAGGTCGATTTTGTCGTGATCGCGGGCGATCTTTATGATGGCGACTGGCGCGATTATCAGACCGGCTTATTCTTCGCCCGTCAAATGGGCCGCCTCGCGAAAGCGAACATCCCGGCCTTCGTCCTCTACGGAAACCATGATGCGGAAAGCCAGATCACCCGGCGTTTGACGATGCCCGAGGGCGTCAACGTGTTTTCCACGCGCAAGCCTGAAACCTTCAGGCTTAAGGAACTTAGCGTTGCACTTCACGGCCAGAGCTTCCGGCAACGCGACGTTACCGACAATCTCGCCGCCGCATACCCAGAGCCAGATGATGGCGTCTTCAACATCGGCGTTCTCCACACCGGCATGGGTGGCATGGACGGCCATGCAAATTACGCACCTTGTACACTCGATGACCTCGTTAGCAAGGGTTACGATTATTGGGCGCTCGGTCATGTTCATCACGGCGTTGTTCTCCATCAGAACCCCCATGTGGTTTTCCCCGGAAACCTTCAGGGACGCCATATCCGCGAAACAGGCCCCAAGGGTGCATATCTCGTCTCTGTTGAAGATCGCGAAATCGTTGAATCAGGGGCGCTGCACACCGATGTCGTCCGTTGGGCGCATCTTCAGGTTAGCGTCGCTGGCTGTAACCGTAATACCGAGGCACTGGAGCGCGTGCGGCAAGCGGTTGAGGAAGCGATCAACGCCGGTGCCGATGGCCGACTGCTCGCTTGCCGCATCGAGCTGACCGGCTGTACCGAAATCCATGATCATCTGCTGATATCGACCGAACATCTTCTCGCTGAGGCGCAGGCTGTGGCACTTGGATTCGGCGACGCCGTGGCGTGGATCGAGCGCGTTGTCATAGCCACGGAGCCAGTGCTCGACCCGACGACACTGGCCGGACGCGAGGATGCGCTGGGAGAACTTCACCGTATGTTGGGAGATGCCGCCGCCGATCCCGAATTGCTCGGCTCAATTGGAAACAGATGTCGGCGAACTTGTCCGCAAGCTCCCACCCGATGTACGCAACGACATTGAGGACGCTGCCCTGACAGCGGCGGTTCAGGCGGATTATCCCGCTCTCATCAAGCACGTCCGTGGCTTCCTCAATGCGCGCCTTACGGCGCAGGAGGATTGAGCCATGCGGATTCAGCGGCTCGATCTTCTACGTTATGGCCGTTTCACCGATACGCATCTCACACTGCCCGCGAGCGACTCCGACTTCCACATCGTGTTCGGGCCGAATGAGGCCGGCAAATCGACAGCGCTGTCCGCCATCGAGGACTTGCTGTTCGGGATACCCGGCAATTCGCGCTACAACTTCCTGCACGATTACGGAAGCATGAGAATTGGTGCTGTCCTGGAGAACGCCGGGAAGACTTTGGAGATTCGGCGCCGCAAGGGAAACAAGGATACACTGCTGACCGCGGACGAGGTGCCGATCTCCGGAGGTGCTGGCGCACTGGCCCCGTTTCTCGCCGGGGCCGATCTGGCTTTCTTCACGCGCATGTTCAGCCTCGACCATGAGCGCCTTCGCAAGGGCGGCCGTGAAATACTCGACGCGAAAGACGAAGTCGGCCAGATGCTGTTCTCCGCCGGCGCCGGACTCTCCGGCCTGCGCGACCGGCTCAAAGCTCTCACCGAGGAAGCCGATGGCCTGTGGGCTTCACGGAAGGCGGCGCACAGGAAATATTACCAAGCGCTGGACCGTCTCGACGTTGCCGAAAAGGCGCTTCGCGAGCATACGGTCACGGCCGCCAAGTGGCAGGAGATGAAACGCGCATATGACGATGCGCAGGAAGCCTATGACGCCCTTGAAAAGCAGAACGAAGATATCTCCCGCGAGCAACGCAAGCTGAGCCGCATCCGCCGTGTTTATCGGGATGTCCGGATGATCACGGCACTCGATGAAGAGATCAAAGCCTTGGGTGAGGTCATACCGCTTCCCGAGGACGCTGCCTCTACCCTTGACGCGGCGGAGCGTGACCAGTTGGGTGCGACGACGCGCGTCGAGACTCTCAACGAGCAGCTCGAAACCGAACAAGAGCAGCGTAAAGCCCTGGAGTGCAATGAGGAGCTTCTGATCCGGGAGGACGACATCCAGGAGTTTCATAAGCGCCGTATCGAAGTACAAAAAGAAAAGACGGATTTGCCCCATCGCCGCGCCGAACTTGCCAGCGCAGAGGAAAATCTGCGGCGGCTCGCAGAGGAACTGGAATGGAAAGCCGACGCGGTAGAAACGCTGGTGAAGCAGATTCCGCCGCGTACGAAGGTTACCGTCCTTCGCACGCTCCTAAGCTCCCGCGGAGAGCGTGCGTCCGGCGTCACGAATGCGCAGGCCGCCGTTGACGAATTGGCAGGTCAAATCGCTGACGTGCAGCAAGAGCTTGATGGCATGGGTGCGCCCGTCGATGTGTCGAAACTTGCTGCCGTGGTCAAAGCGACCCGTGAGAGCGGTGACATTGCCTCACGGATAAAGACCGCCGAAACCGAAAGCCGGGAGGCAAAAGCTGCTATTGAGCGCCGCCTCAAGTCCCTCAAGCCGCTCATTGCCGACGAGCAGACGTTGGCGTCAACGCCGGTGCCTACCCGCGACACGATACAAACTCATCGTGATGACCGGCGCAACGCCGACCAGCGGATGCAGGCTTGTCGCGAACGTATCCGAACCGCCGAGCAGGAGTTGGAAAGACATCGCAAGGCTCAAGAGAGGCTTGCCCATGACGAGGATGCTGTCGCCCCGAAGGACGTTGTCGCCGCGCGCGAATTCCGCGATTCCGGCTGGTCGTTAATCCGGCGGCGCTTCGTCCAAGGCGTTTCGGTTCCCGACAATGAAATCCACGCCTTTACTGGCGCCGCAGCCGACCTGACCAACACCTATGAAACCGCTGTCACCGCTGCCGACACTTTGGCGGATCGCCGCTTCGACAATGCGCAGGCAGCGGCTCAGATCGCCCTGACCACCCGTCAGATCGCCGAGCAGCAGGAATTGCTGGATGGTCTGCGGGAAGAGGAGAGTGTGCTTGCCGAAGAAGGCCGCACCTTGGAGACCGCCTGGAAAGGGATGTGGGCAGGCGCTTCGTTCGAACCGCTCGCGCCGGATTTGATGCTGGAGTGGCTTACCGCCCGTAATGAGATACTTGAAGCGATCGGGCGGCGAGAGACAACCGGCCGCCAAGTGGAGGCTTTGCGCGAAGAGGAGTCGAAATCCACGGCTCGCCTTCTCGCGGAATTGGCGGCAGTCACCGCTAAACCGGTCGCCCTCGACGGCCAACCACTACGGATCGTGATGGAAGCCGCGACCGCTGTTCAGAGCCAGCACGAAAATGATGCTGCCAACAGACGGCAATCGGAGGAACGGCTTCGCAAGATGAAAGCCGATGAGGTCCGTAAGGCCACGGTGTTAGAAACGGCAGAAGCCGCATGGCGCGGCTGGCGGACGGAGTGGGCTGCCGCCATAGAACTCCTTGGTTTGGCTGCCGATACGCAGCCGGAGGCTGCCACCGCCCAGCTTGATGCCATCGACCAAATGCGGGAGATCGCGGTCAAAATCCATCAATTGCGGCATGAGCGTGTCGAGAAGATTGAAAGAGATATCGAAGTTTTGACGCAGGACGTTGCTACCCTCGTGGGTGTTGTCGCAACTGATCTTGCGAAACTCAGCCCTGAGGACGCGGTCATTGAGCTGGAGCGCCGACTTGAGGCCGCGAAACGAATTCGCGAGCAGCAAACGAATAAGGATGCGGTAATTTCGGCGCTGCAAAAGAAGATCGATGAGTGCAAGGCGTCAGGGCGCGAAGCGCGCGAGACGATTCAGCGCCTTCAAGAAGCCGCCAGCGCAAAAGACATTGATAAACTCAAGGCTGCGATCCTCAACTCCGACAAGGCTCGTGAACTGGGGAGCGAACGCGTCCGGGTCATGGGCGTACTCGCCAAGGAGGGCGACGGACTGCCGCTGGCTGAGTTGAGTCAGGAATGTGAAGCTGTCGAAATCGATCAAGTGACCGCTCGCGAGCAGACGCTGGAACAGAATCTGAAGGATTTACGCGGGCGTCTTACCGAGGCGGCAGAACACCGCACGCAGACGAGAAGTGCGTTCGATGCGATCGGTGGCGACGACCGTGCGGCAGAAGCCGCGGCGGCCAGACAAGCAGCGCTCGCAGAAATGCGGGGGGTCGCTGAGCAATACGTCCGCGTTCGTTCCGCCGCCACCATGCTGCAATGGGCCATCGAGCGCTATCGGCGCGACAAGCAGGCGCCGCTGCTCAAGCATGCCGGACAAGCCTTCGCCACTCTTACGGGCGGTTCTTTCAGCGATCTCCGGGTTGAATTCGATGAACACGACAGCGCCCAACTTGCAGGTCTTCGCCCGAACGGTGAGTTAGTTCGCGTTAGCGGGCTGAGCAACGGTACAGCAGATCAACTCTATCTGGCGTTGCGGGTTGCCTCAGTTGAAGATTATCTCGACCGCGCGAATGCTCTTCCGTTCGTCGCCGACGACTTGTTCATCAATTTCGATGATGCCCGCGCTGCAGCGGGGTTTGAAGTCCTTCGGCAGTTGTCCCGTAAGACACAGGTCCTGTTTTTCACGCATCACCGGCATCTGGTCGAGATTGCGCAGGCAACCATTGGACATTCGGTATCCGTCGTTTCGTTGCTGGAAGAGCCTGTGGTTTCTGCCGCGTGACGGCGGAGCTAACCGCCGCCGATTTGCAGTGCTTTCGACGGGTAGCATCGTTCAAGCAGAGAATAGAAGAGGATTTGAAGCGCTGGCGCGACGCTGGTCGACCGGACACTGGTATATTTTGGGAGGGTGTCGCGGCCGCAATGGTGCTTGCACTCAGCCCAGAAGCTAAGGAAAGATTCGATACTCTGTCGGCGCCGCAACAGAAAAATATCCTGCGCATGCACGCCAACAACCGCTTAGGCGGCCCAACTGCGATTAGACGCGTGTACTCGGCTTGACGGAAGTCCGTATCACTGTCGACGACGATTGCCGGACCCCGAATTTTGCGCGCAGCAATGACGCGCTCGCGAACGGACAGACTCGACCGAGCAGGTGAGCTGCATTCGCAACATTGCGTCGTGATCAAGATGGATAAATCGCGGCGGCGGTAGCCATTTTTTCCTTTTTAGCGAATTCTTTTTCTATTTTTTGGGAGAGCGCGGAGAGCGTAGCCCCCATAACCATTTGCGATTGGCGCCGCTCGGTCGAGCAGACCCCGTACCTCGTCGGGCCCGAAGCGGCGCACCTCGCGCGCGCATACCCCAGACGAAACTTTGTGACCCCTGGCTCGCCGATATCACCGAAAGCGACGGCGGCGGATCTGTCGGGCGGCACTACGCACGTAGTGCCGTTTCGGTACCGACGCTTCGCGCGCGCGAGACGGGTGAGAGTATGGTTAACGCGGCAAATTCCACTAACAAGAACAGCGTTAATGCCCTCGCTACGCTATTGAGGCGTCCGCCGTCCGAGGACAGCGCCGCATCCGCCCGAGCGCCCGTTTGGCACAGGGCTAGGTGACCCCCCTAATCAGGGCGATTTATCCATATCGCGTAATAGCTTAGCCTTCCGGATCAAGGGGGTCAGATCAAGGGGGGTAAGTCCTTTTGCACGGGAGCATACGCCGCACAGCCTACCGACCGCCGTATCGAGCCGCACGTATCGTACAGACGCTCTTTTACCCCTCTCTCTCTCACATATTATCCCTTACCCCTATGACACCCTATACTGAATACAGAAAACATACAGATTACAATAAGTTACGGCTGATTAGGGGGGCTGATCTAGCATATGCCACCTTATGCCGCCCCTTCCTTATATGTATTTCTCTCTGACCCTCTGACCCTGTGACACTCTGAGACAGAACAAACAACGTAATGAAAACACGCGCGAATTTCTGTCACAGGGGCTCTGTGATACCCTGTGACAGCCTGAGGCAAACACCGCGCAGTCGACTCGCCCGGGTACCCGTTACGCGCGGCGGCACGTACCGCCGGTCGTCAGCTCGAGCGCCGGCGCCGATGAATTTTGCGCATGCGGTGACCGCCGTATTGCCGGCGTGATACTGCGGCCATGCGCTCGCGGGCTCGCCGCCAGCGCTGCGCAGCCTCCACCGAGATCAGCGTCCGCCTGCCGCATTTCATCACGCGCGGTCCCTCGCCCGCCCGGCGCATGTAATAGAACTTGCGCCGGGACAGCCCATGGGCGAGGCAGAACCCGTAGACGCTGTATGCCCCGAGCTCGTAGACCGGCGGCAAGGCGCGGCGTGCGCGCGCACGCTTGCGAATCTGTTTGGTCATGATCGACCTCCATGGCCGCGTGAGCGCTCTAAGCGCAGCGGCATTGCGATGTGAGGGGATCGGGGTCGCCTCGGAGGTTCGGCGTTGCGGCAGCGCTCTTGAGTTCCCGGGTGCACCAGTTCAATCCCTCACCATAGGCCTCCGTCGACACACCCGCCGCAAGCGACCTCAATCACCGTTTGTCACTTGACGAGCACGCCGGCCTTGCGAGCGTCGCCGACGCCTCGCCTAAAGAAGTCCATGCGTTGTTGTTGGGTGAGTTCATCGGGATGCGCTTCCCAATAGGCATCCCGACTGTCCCATCCGGCTTCGATGCGCGCCATGGTTTGCCGGCTTCCGATCTCGTCCCACTCCTCGACCTCGTAGTAGACGAATTCGTTAATTGCCGCGGCGAGATCGTACTCCAGCTCTTCGAACTTTAAGACAGCATCGCGATATTCGTCGGCAGTCATCCGCGTCGGTCTGTCGCTGGAGTTGGCCATCGCCGTGTCGAATTGGAACTGCCTGTACGCTCGTTCCGCTTCTGCAAGCTTGCGGATCAGTTCGCCGCGATGTTGTGTCTGGCGGCCAAGTTTGGTTCTGGGCCGCAGAGGCGAGATCAGCGTCGCTACGGTCTTGCGAATGCTTCTCTCGGCGACGTCATCTTTGGTTATGCGATCGTCCGATGCCTTTCCAAGGTTATCCGGGATGGTGGTGGCTAGACGCTGGCCTTGAGACTTGGTGCCGCGGGGGGACTTTGTTGCGACCATGACATTACCTCGTATATTTCCGGCCATCATGTGGCCGGCCCATCCCTGGTTTGGACCACCTTGCCCGAAGTCGGGCAGGTTGGCGGGGAGCACGGCTCCCGCTCTGTGGATGGTCGATCGCGATGTATGGTCGTGGATGGCGGAATCAATGGCGATCGCCGGCGCCGTCAGATTTCGGTGGCGGGCAAACCGGCGCGCTGGCCGGCATGACCCTCGTCTGCCCCGTTACCCCGCACGTTACCCCGGGCCGGAATTCACGAGTCCGATCAAGGCGGCGATGACACGGGAATGGTCGCGGTTTGGCGAGCCAGGTTAACAAAAGGTTAATACGGTCACTACAATCTTAGCGAAAGGGCAGCCTTCGCTAGGTCAGCACGGACTGGAAGCCAAAAGACCACGTCGCAACACGCGAACAGGGCGGCCGAGTCGACGACCTGCTCAACTCGCCTTATGGAAAAGACACGCCCACAGTTTGTCATCTGGAAACAGAAGTGCTGGTGCTTCGACGCGGCCCAACGCGACCTCGGCGTCGCGGCGTTTTGCTCGATGAAGAGATTCCGCTCGACGAGCGATAACGAGGTCGCGGCGCGTATTCTTTGCTCAGGTCTCGATACGGCGCGTACTGTGCATTAGGCGTGTCGCGCTTCTAACAGAGCACACGCGGCTCTGAAATAATTAAACGAAAAAGAACAACTCGCCTCACGACGTCGTTATCAAAAATTCTGTCGTTCACCATCAATTAGTTCTTGACGCGCTCGCCGCCCCCATTATTTTGCCTGCCAGATTTGTAAGCGCGTCCGCCTGACGCCCTTGGCACGCCCCTGCACTGAATCGGGGCCTCTGGATGGGGGATGGCAGTTGTAAAACTGCTAAGTGACGATAACGCTGATCAAACGCCTCCCGATATGCTGAAACCATCGGCATAGCGGGACCAAGGCCGCAGGTCACCGATGCCTGGCGATGGTGGCACGATGGTCAACCCTAGTTCAGGGTGTCATCATGCGCGCTTTGTCAACTCGATCTCGCTACATCGTCCAATCACACGACGCTGCATATCTGACCGCTTCGCAAATCTGCGAACGGTTCGGCGTCAGCCTGATGTGGATCGTTCGGCGTCTAAAAGATTCCAACTTCCCGCAACCGATCCGTTTTAGCCACTCAAAAACGTCGCGTCGCTTCTGGCCCATCGTTGACGTCGAGGCGTGGGAAAACGATCGCGCCAAGTACGCACATTCTCAAAGGGAGAATGTGCGATGACCCGACATCATTTGTATCGCATTACTGTACCGAACGGGAAGGCATACATCGGTATCACTATCCAACCCCAAGAGCGGTATGACCAGCACTGCAAGAAGGATACCGCACTCGGCCATGCGATTCGCCAGTTCGGGCCTGACAATTGCAAGTTCGAAGTTCTGCGCGAAGGGTCAGAGTTCGACATTAGGGATCTGGAAAACCGATATATCCGGCTTTTCAAGACGCGATTTCCAGCCGGCTACAATAACGCTCCTTCGCCGGGTGCTATCGACGGTGAGGTGCGGTTTCTCGAGAGCCTCAAGCACCCGTCGCCGGCAGATGAATTGTGGGATGCAAGTTGCTTCGATGCAATCTTCACTCCCGCCCTGCCCCCGGAAAAGTGCCTCTACAGCGGCTGGATCGAAATGACGGCCAACAGCGACGGCAGGCGCGCAATCGAGCAAATATTTCCAGGCTGGGCGTTCTCTTGGCAACCATTGAAATGTCATATGAAGGACTGGCGGTCGTCTGTCTCGAATCTCCCGCAGCTGGTTGCACGCTGCGCGGATTCTCTCCGATCCGAGCGTCTCATACTCACCCGACTGCCAGCGCTCAGTGACGATGAACTCGCATCCCTGATGGCCCAAGCGGCGCAGGATGAAGGAGCACGCGCGGCTTGGCGTCCATTAGGAAGTACAACCGTACATCCTTTTTTCACGCGTATTGAGGGTGACCGCGCCGATCGGCACGGCGCATGATTGCCGGCTTTTGCGCGGTCGAGGTCCTCAGAAACGCGGTAATTGATGCGAACAGCGTCAAACCGCCGGCGACAAAGAAACCCGGCGCATCAGCGTCGGGTTTCTCATTTTTGTCTTTTCATAGTTTCTGGTTCTGAGGACTTAAATCGATTTGCAACTCCGCCATGATCCCGGCCCTGTCTTGCTCGGGGATATGCGCCAAGAGATAAGCAATAAGGTCCTCTTGGCGGCTCTGGCCAAAAACCATTCGGTAGATCGCAAGCGAGCGGCGGAGACCATGGATGCGGTCGGCTTCACGGCTGAACGGCAGCGCGGGCACATGGCGCTCGATTTTTGCATCGCCAGGAAAGAGCCAATAGGGCACGAGGTCATTTTCCCCTTGCGACCTTTTGGCTCGGCCAATCGCAAACACTGTCTCCCAAACATCCGAGGCCGGGGAGCCCAAAGCCTCTGGCGCAAATGCAGCCGCAATGTTTTTTCGGACGGCATGCCCTTTGTAGCGATGGACCCGACCTTCCCGTTGCTCCAGGTCCACAGGGTTTGACGGCAGGTTCCAGTGCGTGATGGCGTGGCAGTAGTGGTGAAAATCAAGTCCTTCCTGCCCCACCGAGGTCGAGACGAGTACGAATGGCCAGAAAGGTGAGTTGAACGCCGCTCGCACACGTTCTTTACGCGTTCCAGTAGATGTATGCAGGGCGCCAGGCTCTACTTCCTCATCGTAGCGCTCGTCGCCGAAACGCATGGCAAAGCGAATGTGCATCGGCTCGCTCTTGATCTTCGCCTCACGCGCATAAGGCGGCGCCGAGATTTCATCCACGCGCAGCGATGCGGTGCGAAGCGTAAGCGCCCCGATGAGTTCGGCAGTTACCTTCTCGGCCATCTCACATACCGCCGCAGCGGCACAGCCAAGCGATTCGCGGAGCAGGTGCGTGTATTCGTCGAGCACAGCCTGAAGCCCGCCAGCGTGGGCGTATTCCAACGCACGCTGCCAGTAAGGTTCGCCGGGAAATTCTGCCCGGACCGTCTCGATAACCTCGGCGTGGTTGAAGAGGGACAGAAAGGCTCGCCCCGACCGCGCGGCGGTATCACGCAAGGAAACGCAATGCGCGGGGTCGCTCGCGCCTGCCCGGGCATAGGAACGCAGCGCGGCGGTCGCCGGGCCAGCCGAGGCCGCGAGGGACAACACGTCAAAAAGGTCGTCGGGTAGCGGGCCGAGGCGTTGGCTATCGTCGCGGATGGCGCTGAGTGTCCGCGCCGCCTCGTCCACATGGCGTGACCAGCCGGCATCCTCCTCGCCGGTGTCGGTCCCTGCCCATATTTGCGCAAGATCGGGGCGCTCCCACCACGCGCGCGCGGCGGCCGGAAATTCGGCGAAATCCAGCAGGATCGGCGCCAGCCAATACCAACGCTCGTCGGCGTTGCCGCCGGTCTCGTGAGCGGTACCTAACCTTTCGACTAATTCGCGTATGCGCGCAGCCAGCTCCGATCGTACCTCGGCAGCGGTGAGCGAACGGCCTCGCGCGAACTCTCTTGGGTCGCAGTGGCGCGCAAACGTCAGGCACGGGTATACCAGCAATAAAAGCGGCATCCCGGTGAGACGGTCGGCGGATGTCCCAAAGCGCAGCAGTCCCCGTTGCTTCTTCCAATCCTCTTGCGTCAATCGAGCCCGGGGATGCGGCGCGCGCATCATCCTGCGCTCGGCTTCATAGGACACAAGCGACGCCACGGCGCGCGGTACCATGTGCCAAGCAGAAAACACAAGGCGTTTGGTTACCTTAGCCAATTCCGGCGCGGCGAAAGGCCCTGCTAGGCCATAGTAGTTGAGTGATGGCGGTATCCAGAGGAGCCGCCACATTCCGCGATCGACGGTCTCCGCCAGCAACCCGCGCAAGCGCGGATTTGCGGGCTCTAACGGCTGATAGGCGCGCGCCTTCTCCAAATCTAGAAATGTATCCGGAAACTCTCGAACGAATTTCACGATCTCGTTTGTGTCCGCGGCATTCTTGAACGCGTCCTTCAGCGCGTAAGAATCCATGAAATTGAATAGGTAGGGTGATGATTTCCAATACTCGACCAAGTCCCCCTGTTCGATGGAGTCGGCGATGCGCTGCGCCCCGAGAAATGCGCGGACATCGACCGCATGGAGCGATCCGTCCGCCGGCGGCGAATCCTGTAACATCCCGCCGCGTTGGCTCGCGGTTGCCAATCGTTCCGTGCGGGCCATCACACGTCTAAGCCGCTGCTCAAGCGCCTCCTTCGCGCTCCGAAGCTGCGCCAACCCCTCAGCCGTCATAATCGCGGGTAAAGCGGTCCGATAGTTTGCGAGCACTTCCTTGCAACCCGCTGCATCGCCGTTTTCAAGAAAACGCAGCAGCGTAAGAAAATCGCCGTAGTGATCGTCATCCGTCTCGTGATGCAAACTGAGTCCGCGATACGGCGTGGCCGAGAGCAGCAGGACGCGTGCACCGTACTCGGATTGCGATTCAAACAAATCCCGCGCCAGTTCCCCCGCCTCCGACTTTTCTTCCAGTAGATGTTTAAATCTCTGGAACTCATCCAATACAATCAGGTCAGGCTCCAGGGTTGCGATGCACACGCGTGCCAGCAAACGCCTTAACTCGCCAATCCACTGTGTGCGCAGCTTCGTGGCGCCCGCTTCCGGGCTCGCATCGCTGCGGCAGAATATGCGGCACAGGGCTTCGAATCGCTCCCGCATATCAGGGGTCTTGGTCGCCTGTTCTTCTTTCACCTGCTCCGCGAGGCGGGATACAAACTCCGTCGCGATCTGTTCATTCACCATCTGGGGATCGAAAGCGTCCACTGCCTGCTCGAACGAAGCCGTCGATGCATAGTCTTGCATCACGTAAAGCGAAGCGCGCGACCCATGAATGTGCCACGTGCGATCCAGCAACCAGTAAAGCAGAACCCGCTCATCGATGCGCCCGCCACCGCCGGTTTGTTCAAACGAAGTAGCAGGAGTCAACGCCACGAAATTCACGCGATGACGGCGCAGATCGTGCATGTGAAGCGGCAACAAGGTGAGTCGCGTTGACTGTGCCGCGACCTCGCATCCTGGAATAGCAAGCCGCTGCACATTCTGCCGGGCGATGTCAACGTTTGAGCAAATGTAGACGATGTCAATGCGCTCAACCGTGTTCCACAGGTGATCGATCGTTCGCGCAATCACGCCCCGCGCAACAAGCGTCTTACCCAATCCGACTTCATCCGCGACCAGGAAGCGCCGCGTCGATTCCGCGCCATAGAATCGTTGGAAAACGTAATCTACCGTCGCACGCTGAAAGTCCTTGAGCCCGCCGAATACGGAGGCAGTATCGGGCCGCGCCGTCATTTCGACCTCGCCTGCTGTGCGGCCTCCCAAATGGGTTCCCAGATTTTCTGAAAGTCTGGGCTAAGCAACTCGGATTCGTTAGGGCCACGTCGTAGGGCCTCAAGAAGCGATTCCACGCGCTCAAGCTGCGCCGGCCCATGATGCAGAGATCGCAGCATCGTCTCCAACAAGCACGGGAGCGGGGCCGAACGCTCTATGCCGCCGTTCGTGGATTGGAGGAGTACCGCTAGCTCGCCCGACGACGCGGCGGCTTCATCTCCGGACGACAGAAGGAAAAGGATGTAGCGGAGCAACTGATCGCGACTCTCGATGAGCGATCGGAGAACGCGATCTTCCCTATCGGTGGGCGCGCCATCGAGAGTGAGATTCATAACAAAGATGGAGTGGCCTTTCGTTTCGTCAACCCTGGCGGTGATATCGAATGCAATCAACGGCGTCAGCCCTGTGTACGACAATCTTGGAAACACAAGGGAGTTGCTAAGCGGAAGCGCTCGGTTGGCTTGCTGGGTGATTGGCCACGCCCGCATGTCAATGATCGCGTCGGGCAAGCGCAGCGCCCTGGTCCACTCAAGGCCCATATTGAAAATATCCGGCTCGTCGGCAGGTGTGACGACGAGGCGGGGGCAAGCTGCCGCGATAGCCCTTTTTGCAGCCTGGAATAGATTATCAAATTTCCGCGCCGTGAGATCGGTCGGCGAAGACGCCGCGTTCGGGTCATAGTGTTGCAGCAGGTCAGCGAAGTTGGTCTCGCCTTTGACCTGCCGGAGAAATTGATCGACGCCGAAATCGACTTTTGTTCCCAACAAGCTCGACCATGAATTCGATGTTGTGTTTGAAGGCATGGGCGGTCGCGTTGAACGAGCCGCTGAAGATGCTTGCGTCCCAACCATGATCAATCACAAAAAGTTTTGCGTGCAAGCCGTCCAGCACTTCACCCCGCTCAACCGTGGAGACATCGTCATTAGTACCATCGGCCAACTGCGGCGCCAGAAAGTGGAGGCTATCGCAACCGTCTAACGCCTCGTGCGACAGCTCCTGTAAGCTTTCGGGGCGCGAAACCAAATGGGTTTCTTCACTCGAAGCAATGAATTCCTGCACGACATCATTCGAGAGAAAAGGCGATACTATGAGACTTTTATCCCTGCGTGAGCCGAATGGTGCGGCGGCTCGGCCATCCAACCCGCCAACCCAGAAGCGGCATTTGTCTTGATCGAAACCTTCTGGCCAGGTGAACCGCACGCGGCGCAATTCGTCGGCGATCTTCGTCACGCCTTGCCTACGCTTGGCCGGGAGGGAACGAAGGGAGAGACCCGGTAGCGCAGCGATGAAATCGCCGAGCGGATGGTTCGCCGCGATGGCGTTTGAACGATCGGTAAGTTCACCATCGAGCGCGACGACCGTGTCCCAGCAGCGGTTGAAGGTCAGGTTGCGGCTTAGGCACAGCACTCGATAACGAACGCTTCCGTCCTCCGCCGCGAAGCGCAGCGCCCATACCTTCGGATGAAAGACGCCCTCTTGGTCCCGGGGCTCAACGTCGTAAATGCAGGGCTCCAGAAACGTTAGGAGCGGAGGATACTTTGGCGGCAACCGGATTTGGCCCGACTGGCAAAATACGGTGAAGCGGTCACGGTAGCGTCGCAAGGCTTCGAGCAGGGCCAGCGGATCGGCCGTCAGCTCGCCGTCCGGCTGTTCCCAGTCAAAAAATGCGAAGGAGAGCGGGAGCATAAGTGCGCTGATGAGATCGAGCGAGAACGTGGTGCCGACGGCGAGGTCGAGCTGGCAGCCCGGAGGCGGGCGGAGCAGTTCGAGCAAATGCGTGCGCTCATCCGGCCTAAGCATCGGGCGCCTCGAGACCTTTGAAAATGTCTCCAAGCAAGCGTTGACTGATCAGCCACCGATATTCCAACTGCGCGGAGCCTGAGTCTCCATTCCATAGTTCCCGCGCGCGGGGATTACCGATCCGGGCGACGTTCTTTTTAAGCTTGTGCTCCCGGTCGCGAATAAGGGTGCGAGCGGCGGGGCTATCGCGCAGCTTGGCGGCGTCGGCGGCTAATACAAGATCCCACCATGCGTTACTGAAATCATAGGTTGGGCTACTGATGCGTGGGTTGCCGGCTTGGGCCAGTTCCCAGAAACGGGCGCGCTTCCATGCATTAAAGATCGAAGAGCGACCAGCAATGAGGCGTCCCCATTCAGCGAAACGGTCCCGATAGTCGTCAATGCCCTCATCCCACCGTTCCTGTTCGGCGAGAATCAAATTGTAGAGCAATGGCGCACCGTGCGTGAGTTCCGAAAAATTGCGCGCATGCTCCAACAACTCGCGCAACTTCAGTGGCACCTCCAAAAGATGCGAAAGTTGCCAGACAAAATCCACATCCTCGTGATTGCGATGACGTGCGACGAGTTCGGCGAGAAGCGAACCGGCGCACTGTGGGCTTAAGCGGATGCGCTCGCTGAGATATTGCGCCTCTGCACGGGTTAGACGTAACGAGCACTCATCCGGATATGTTTCAGGTGGCGGAAGGAGGCCGGCGTGCCAATTCGGCGCAACGAGATCATCATGCTCAACATCGCGCTCCGTAACCCGTCTACCATGGCGATGGAGCTGCGCATAATAACGGTCGAGGCTGCGGTGATATTGCGTCTGGGCGCCAGGAAAAGTGCGAATCCCCCAAACGTTCAAGCCATGCCAATAAACACTACTGGGCAAGCGCTTCAGCGTGGTTTTTGCATATTTACCGATATTGCCGTCCTTGTCGTCGGACTGCTCGATGGCCTCGATCAGGTCCGTTTCGGCTCGTCGCGCGCGGTCGGGCATTTGCGCCGACGTGACGCGCTGCCGTTCCAGTCGCTGATACGTCCACGCCACGAGCAAAAAGTACCGCGCTCGGGTCATGATCGTGCTCGTGCCGGGAAAAAATTGATCGGCGAACGAGTCCCTTATGGCGGCAAGGCCCAGTTCGTCGCGTGTGTCGTGCTCTTTGAAAAGATCGACAACGTCGAGCATTTTGCGCCGCTCGCGCTCTGAATAGTCTAGCCAAACGAATGATGACATCGAGGAATTCCTATTCGCCGGTGCATCTTTGCATTGCCAGCCTAACTCAAAATAATGTGCGTCCAGCGCTTCACATTGCCCGAAGCGCCACGGCCTCAGCGTGGGCGAACAGATTGAGACGGCGAAGGTCCTCGATCTTGGTCCACGCGCCCTCCAGAAGCTCAGCGCCGTGAACCACGAGCGCGAGGCATTGGGCACGGCTGATCGCGACGTTGAAGCGATTTGGGTTAAACAGGAATTCCGTGCCGCGCGGCGCCTCGACGCCCTTCGAGGTCGTCATAGAGACAATGACGACGGCGGCCTCCTGACCCTGAAACTTATCGACCGTGCCGACCTGCGCACCTTCCGGCAGGAGCTGCTTTAGGAGGTTCACTTGCAGATTGTAGGGAGCCACAATCAAAATATCCTCAAGGGTCACCGGCGATTCCTTTCCACCGCGAACCACCTTGTGCGTTTGAAGCTCGGCGACAAGCCGGACGATAGCTTCCGCCTCGGCGCGGCTCGATTGCGTGCAGCCGTCATGCGCGATCGGGACAAAGGAAAGGCCGGCGGGCCGAAGCGCGGTATCCGCGCCGGGGCGCAGCACAAGGTGCCGCTCGGCGGTTGACGGATGCGCCTCAAGGCGGCCGTCGTAAATGGCTTCGGAAATGAACGCGCAGAGCGTGGGGTGCAGGCGGCGGCTCTCGTTCAGAAGAATGCCACGGTCCTCCGGTACGGTCGCATTGTCTTCAAGGAGGTACTCAAGGCTGGACAGGCCGGTTTCGCCCGGATGCACGCCTTGCACCGGCTGCGGCAATTGCATTTGGTCGCCGACGAGCACGATGTTCGCGGCAGCTCCCGCCATGGCGACGAGATTGCCGAGCGATACCTGTCCCGCTTCATCGACGAACAAATAGTCAAACGTCCCGCGTTGGTCTTCGCGGCAGAAATGAAACACCGTGCCGCCGACAAGCCGGTGCTGCGGCGAGGCGTCTTTCGAATCGAAAATGGTCGTGATGTTGAGGCTGTTGAATTCGGTCTCGGGCGCTTCGTTGGTGCCTTTCTTCGCGCCCTTGAAGCGGAATCCCGACTTAGCGGCGCGTTCCTCCACTTCGCTGAGCAGCTTGTTGATCGCCTTGTGCGAGTTTGAGGAGACGCCGACGCGCTTGCCGCCGCGCAGCAGCGCGACGATGGCCTGTGCGGCCGTATAGGTCTTTCCGGTGCCCGGCGGCCCCTGAATGAACAGATAGCTGTGGTCGAGGTCCATGACGGCGCGGATCACGGCGTCGGTCAACGGCTCGCTGGGATTGCGGACGGGAAGGCCGGCCGCGCGTCCTTTCAGGCGCGGTACGCGGCGCATAAGGATGTCGAGCAGGGCCCGATCCCCTTCGGTCGGCCCGCGAGCAAAGCGATTGGCAAACGCTATTACGGCGTCGGGCACGCTTTGCATATTGATCGGCGCCGGTACAAGGCTGAGCCGATCGGGCATGGCGCCCGATTTCATGCCACGGCGCAGGACGATTCTGCCGTCCTCGGCGGAAAGCTCGACGATGCTGCCTGCGTAGCCAAGCGTCTCCGCGATCCGCGGCGTATCGCCGACTTTCAGTTTGGTATCCTGCGGCGGAAAGACGAAGGCCGTATCAAGCGACTTCTTGACCTGAACCTGCGGCATGTTGGTGTCGAGTTGGAGGCCGCCGAGACTTTCGGCGTCATCCACCAATTCGTCCTCGGACCAAGCCTGCCGCTCGAACAAGGCCCACCAGCCCGGCTTCTGTGAGCGCTGGTGAAACCAGAGTAACTCGGCGATGAGGTCCCGCACCCGCGCATCGCCATGCGGGCAGGCGCGCACAGCGGCAGCCAGGGCCTGCTTGCGAGCTTCAAGCTGGGCGCGCTCGGCGGACTGCTCGCGCTTCTTCTCTCCGGCCGTTTCATCGACGATTTCCAGATTGACGCCGGCAGGCCGTAATCCTTCAAGCCATTGCCGCAAATGCGCGGTCGATACGCAATCGTCTTTATTATAATCGGCGATGGAGTCGAGGATCGTATTGTCCTTCGTGATGCACCAGCGCTCATATTCCACGATGCTGTCGGACGCCGTGGTCACCTCGCCGGTGCGCTCACGCCAGTAGAGGGCTTCAAGGTCTTTGAGGGAATAGGTCTCGGTCGAAGCCCGGAGCGACTGAACGACCACGCGATAAAGGTCAACGAAGCGGCGCTCGCGCAAGAGCTGGTCCAGCTCCGCCTCCATCGTCGCATACCGCATCGCGAGGCGCTTCAACGCCGTCGGCTCGTAGGCGGCATAATGATAAATGTGTGCACCGGGATGCTGGCGGACCTGATCGACAAAGAGGCGCATCGTGTTCTCGAACGCCGCTTTCTCCTCCGCCGGGCTGTGCGCCCAGATTGGCCTGAACTCGGGGTCTTTGGCGCCTGTCAAGCGCCCGAAAATGCCGAAGAGATATTCGAGCCCTTCACCTGCGAGCGGATCGCCCTCCATATCGAAGAAGAGGTCGCCCTCATCGGGCGCGGGGAGCATCGCGAACCCGCGGCCCCGCGCGCGCGGCAACAATTCAAAGGCGTGCTTGCCGTTTTTGCGGGCATCGAGCTGAAGCCGGGCTTGGGCCAACAGCTTGGCAACGGTTTCCGCGCCCATGCCGTCGATTTTCGTGGTGGCCGAGAGTGCAGCCACTTGCGAAAGGGTATGAACGCCGGCCGCCGCCAGTTTCACGACCTGCGCGCCGCTGAGGCCCGCGACGAAGAATGGGCTATCGGCCTTCCGCCACTCGTCCTCGCAGCGGGGCTTGTAGTCGCATTGCGCGCAAGCCGCGCAAGGCAGAGGCTTGGTCACGCGCGCTTGATCGGCAACAAAGCTCTCGAAGTCGCGCATGAGCCGTTTGAGAATGTAGCGGGTGCGGCGGAGATCGAAGGTTTCCGGATCACCGGCCGCGACATGGACGGTGCCACCCTGCACCGGAATGCCAAACAACGCTTCCAGCAATTCTGCGTAGACCCCGAGTTGAAGGAGATACTCGCCCTTGGCCTTGCGCGAAAGCTTGGCATCTTCGGGCGTAAAGCCCGCCGCTTGCGCCGAACCGGTTCGCAAAAGGAAGTCGGGGTAACCGAGCCACGCCTCCTTGGTCAAAGCGCCCTGATAGATCAGCGCTGCCCCGCGTTGGATCGCCTCCCGCGTCAGACGAGCGCGATCGGCGAGGCTGCCGCCCGACGGAATGCGTTCGGCAGGGCCGTGCAATTGTTCAAGCCGCGCAAGGACCGCCGCCTCATGCTCGAAGCCCTTGTTGCGAATAAGCTCCAAGGTCGCGTCCGTTTCTTCTGCTGGCTTGATTCCGGCGAGCCACAGCGCCGCTTGGTGCGGGCAGCCGAGGAAATCGTTGAGGCGCGAGGCTGAGAGCGGATGCATGGCGCGGGTCAGGATAAGGGTGTTCTGCGACAGAATCGGACGTAGCACCTCCAGCTAGGAGGCTTTCTTTTCGTGGAGAGTATAAGTGAAACGCAGCGGCTCTTCGTGATGCGCGAGCGCGGCCCGCAATTCGGTGGTCATCTGCTGACGCAAGGAGACCGGTTCGACGATTTCGATCTTGTTGCCCCAACAGAAGAGATGCCAAGCCAATTCGAGCATGCCGCTGGCGCGGAAGCGCACGATCACGCCGCCCTCGGCGTGCTCTTCGACGGACTGGCTTGAGTGAAAGCGGTAATTCTTGAAGTCATCCATCCCGCCCCGAAGGACATGCAGGACCACGTCTTCCTGCGGTCCTTCGAAATAGGCAAAGGGCGTGTTGGCAAAGGCGACCAGGTCGAAATCGGCCGGAGGCGACGCCGCCGCGTCCGGGCATTCGAGTTGGTCGATCCGGTCGAGCCGCCAGTGCTTCGGCTTCATCGCGCCGGCGTCGGCGCCGATCAGATAGTTCATGCGGCCGAAAATGATTCCGAAGGGCACGACATCGCGGGACGTGCCGGGCTTCGAGCCGCCGTGATAAACGAATCGCAACATCTTCATGCCGAGCAGGGCTTGGCGAAGGATCACCAGCACGGCCGGGTTTTCCGCCGGCCTCGGTCCGGCTTGCACGGCGATGCGCTCCGCCCGCAGCAGCGCTTCCACGTCGGTCTCCGTGGCGCGCCGCCGCCCATGACGCATCGCCGCGCGGATTTTCCTGTCCAGTTCCGTGAGCGATTCCGCGCGGGCGGACGCGCCCTCGTCGCGTAGCTTCGCGATGACGACGCCGAGGTCGCTCAGCTCCTCCGCCGTGGGGTCCTGAAAAAAGCCGTCGAGTCCTTTCGGGATGTGGAAGCGCTTCGTCGGGTGATCGGCGATCTCCTCCATCTGCGGGAACACTTCGCGGATGGTGTCGCGCATGCGCTCGACCGTGCGGCGTTCGCAGCCTGTGGCGCGGCACATCTCATCCAGGGTCAAGCCCCCGGCGCTGCTCGCCAGCGCGCGGGCAAGTTCGAGGATTTTCTTGGTCTTGTCATAGCGCATGAAGACTACGTCCAATTCTGACGTATTACGGTAGCAAACTTCATGTTGCCGGTCACCGAGGCAAAAATCGGCTTACAAAACAGAAGGATACGGAGAAGAGAAATGAATCACGAAAGCGATCCGCCACTGCACGGCGAACGTGAAGACGACAACCGCCACGACCATCATGATACCCATGGCGAGCATGGGGATCACCATCCTGGCGGGCATGAGCACGAGCATAACCACGGCCCGTGGAAGCTGAATGTCCAGGGCGTCATCATCGAGTCGCCGCATCCCGAGATCATCGTGCGACACGCGATCAAGCAGGCAGGCTTCAATCCCGACGCGCCCTGGATCATTGTTCTCAAGGTCGCTGGCGAACCCAAGCGGGAAGTCGATCTCTCCTTCGTGATCGATCTGCGCCATAAGGGTATCGAGAAGCTGCGGCTGACGCCGAAGCAGATCAACAACGGAGAAATGGCAGCCGGGCGGCGCGTCGAATTTGCCCTCCTGCCGCAAGACGAGGGACACCTCGATCATCTCGGCCTGCGCTGGGAGACATTGGTCGATGGGGGGCGGCGGTGGCTCATCCTTCGCAACTATCCGCTGCCGTCAGGCTACCGGTCGCCAGTTGCGGACATCGCGATCGAGGTGCCTGTCAGCTATCCGGGCGCGCAACTCGATATGTTTTATTGCCACCCGCCTCTGGCGCTGAACTCCGGAGTTGCCATTCCGCAAACCCAGTGTCTCGAAACGATCACGGACCTGCCGTTTCAGCGCTGGTCGCGCCACAGGCAGTGGGACCCCGCGCGGGACACGCTCGCGACCCACCTTGCGCTCGTCGATGAGGCGTTGGGCCGCGAGGTCGGGCAATGAAGCGGCAAAAAACGCTGGTGCTTCCGCAAAAGGTGGCTGACCAACTCCGGCAGCACCTCTTTCCGGGCGACGGCTTGGAAGCCGCTGCTCTGTTGCTGTGCGCAGAGATTGGCGAACGCCGGGTGAAGTTGCTCGGCCGCGAAATGATCTCCGTGCCGTACAGCCGTTGCGCTCGCACGCGCAATTCCATCACGTGGCCCGGCGAGTATGTGGAGGCGGCTATCGACCGCGCCGCATCGCGGGGTGATGCGGTGATTGCGGCGCATTCTCATCCGGGCGGACTGTATGCGTTTTCCAGCGCCGACGACGAAAGCGACCGTGCTCTGATGAGCGCCCTGCGGCACGGGACGGATCGGATGGCCGGCTCGGCCATCATGATCCCGAGCGGAGCGGTGCGCGCCCGCGTGTATGAGAGCGACCATGCCGCGACGCCGGTCGATCTCGTCATGACCGCCGGCCCGGACCTTCTGTCATGGTGGAACGATGGCGCGACGACTGCCGGTCCCACGCCCTTGCCGATGGCCTTCACGGGCGAGATGCGCGCCTGGCTCGGACGGATGAGCGTTTGCGTGATCGGCGTGTCGGGAACGGGCTCGATCGTCGCTGAACAACTGGCTCGTTTGGGCGTCGGCGAAATCATCTTGATCGATTTTGACAAGCTGGAGGAGCGCAACCTCAACCGCATTCTGAACGCGTCGCTCGCGGATATCGGCGCTCATAAGGTCGAGATGTTCGCGGCCGCGATACGGCGCTACCGGCCCGATTGCGACACGGTACCTTTGCCGACGTCCATTGCGACGCGAAAAGCGATCTTGGCTGCTTGCGAAGCGGATCTGCTTTTCTCATGTGTCGACACCGCCGAGGGCCGCCACATCGCGGATCGTCTGAGCGCGTATTTTGCAATGCCCCTTTTGGATGTCGGCGTTTCAATACCCACGCAGGCGGCGACGGCTGGCGGGCGCCGCATCGCGGAGGTCTATGGACGGGTAGACTATGTTTATCCCGGCGGATCGAGCCTAATGGATCGTGGCGTTTACAATTCCGCGCTGCTTGAGACTGAATATCTCGCAATGGTTGCGCCGCATGCGCTCGCGCGAAAGGCCGCCGACGGCTATTTGCGTGGCCTGCCCGATGAAGCTCCCGGAGTGATTGCGCTAAATATGCGCGCCGCATCAGCGTGTGTCATCGAGTTCATCGCGCGGATGTTTCCATTTCGGCAATTTTCGAACGAAGCGCGCGCGCGCTCAATATTCATGCTGGCGGAAGGCGACGAAGATACATTCGCTGAGAGCCACTTCAATGCCGGAGACCGGTTTCCTGTCGCCTTGGGCGTAACTGACCCGCTGCTCGGTTTGCCTGCGCTCGCCGAGCGGCAGAGGGTCGCATGAAACGCAGGTCGCTTTGGTGGCGTCGAATGTTTGCGGCACTCACGCCGCGACGGTCGCTCAAGATCGTCCAAGGCGACATGTTGCCCGAGAAGCTGCCACGCTGGAATCTAGTGGTAGCTCGCGACGGCGATGAAGATTGGTCCGTCGGTTTGCGGTGCCCGTGCGGGTGCGGTCAACGTTTGGAGATGATGCTGCTTAAGGAGGTGAAGCCGCGGTGGGACCTTTCGGTCGATCAGCGCGGCCACGTATCTTTGCATCCCTCGGTATGGCTACGGGAAGGATGCAAATCGCATTTCTGGGTGAGGTCGGGCAAGATTATCTGGTGTGGTTAGCGACTAAGGATAGACCGAGTTTCCACTATGCGCCGCCGAGCCACCGTCGGCACTCATTTGCTCGTTTGACTAACTGCGTGGAGACCTAATACTTCAGCAACAATTCTGGCGCGCAATTCGATTACGCCCTACCGCCCTGCGGCGTGCCGCCTACATCTATCTGAGTAACGAAATGTCGGACTGCCTTCATCTGAGCATCAATAAAGCCGTCCACTTTCTCGTTGGGAATGCTCATGTTGCTCGCCATTTCCCTGATTGCACGCTCAGCAATGCCAAAAGCCTCTTCTCGCAATTCTGGGGGCTTCTCCGCAATTTGCACGGCGACCCTTTGTGCCATGTCCCAAAGCTGACGCGCAGCCGTTTCGAGATTTTCTGGTACGTCTGCCATCTTGCACCACCAAATATCACCATCGCCTACGCGGCGGCGGCCTTTTCATCATTCAACGCCTCAATATGCCGCGACCACAATTCGAAAGCCTCGCGGACTTCCTTCGCATAGCGGTGGCGCTGGTAGATTCCGGCGACACCGGAAAACGTCCCGGAGCGATGGTTCAACGCCAACTCGACAATATGGGGGGCCACACCAAGGCGCTGTAATCCGCTTGCAAAGCTTCGACGAAGGTCGTGGAGCGTCCACGGTCGGATCGCTGGCGTGACGTTTTCCTTCGCACCGCTATGGTCGCCAAATGGACGATCGGCGCCGTTGAGCACAAACCTGCCGGTGCTGGGCAGCGAGTTCGAGTACTCGCCGAATCATCGGCGTGATCGGGATCGTGTGCGACTCACCATTCTTGGTGCGCTCGCCCGGCAACTCGATTGTTTCGGCTTTGATCTCGTCGCGCGCCAATTCGGTCATTTCGTTGCGGCGCGCACCGGACAGGATCAACAGCTTGACCAGTGCTCCGGCCGCACCGCTCGCAGCTTCAGCTGCTTTCCATGTGAGCTGGAGCTCCGCATCATCAAGCACGCGTTCACGCGATCTCTCTTTTGCTGGTTTGCGAATGGATCGTGCTGGACTCGGGAAGTCATCTTCTCTCGCTTCGCACCATCCGAAAAATGCCTTAGCTATCTTCCAAGCTGTAACGCCAGCGGATGGCCCTCGCTTCATAGCCTGATCGATGAGCTCAACCATATCTTTCTTCGAAATCGATCGCAGCGAACGCCCCGGCCATTCGTCCTGCATGCGCTCAAGCTCTCGGTTGATGTTGACCGCTGTCCCAGCGCGCACGGTGCCGACATGCTTCTCTCGGTATAGGGCTATGTACGCGGCGAGAGTGTCGTCCGCTGGCGTTCCGGCGTGTTTGGTAGTCGCAGGGTCTCCGCCGGCAGAAACGCTCTCCAGGGCGGCCCTAGCCGCATCACGGGCCTTTTTTAGCGAGAGGATTGGATAACGACCCGACAGCGTCAGCTTTCGCGTGCGACGGCTGCTTCGGTAGCGAACCGCCCACGACTTCGCGCCCGTCGGCTGTACGATCAAGTACAGGCCCGGCACCACGGCATCGGCGATCTCAATACGCGCGCTGCCGGCCTTGGCCTGCTGCACAACGCGGTCAGTCAATGTGACGGGCATTCTCTTCTCCGAAAGGCCGACTGATCCACCGAAGGATTGGGGTGGCCCCGGGAAGGGTTGGGGTGGATCCGGGGTAACATAGGGGTAACAAAGTTCACCGTTTGGACCTGTTTGCCTCTGTTCGTAACGCGTCCTCACAATGTAAGAGAACCCCCCATGAAATGGGAGCTTTCGGTAGGTCGATGTGAGGAAATGTTTCTAACGATGGCTAACGGTTTATGACCTTGCCAAGGTCGGGGTCGAGGGTTCGAATCCCTTCGCCCGCTCCAATCTTCGCGCCACTCAAGTCGGCTATAGCCTACTTGAGTGTTTATAAGTGCCGATATCGGGTAAACCCGATATCGGTGGCGCTTCGGTTGGCAAGCCGGTTTCGTACGAAGGTTGCCCGCCGTAGCTTTAGCGAAGGCGGGCTTTTCATTTTTCAGTACCCCGCCGCCAGCGACCCGCGCGTGCGGCGGTCGGCGGACCCGAGATAGCGCTGCGGCGTGAACTCGGTTTTCGGGACCACCACAATTGAATTGGCCGACGTGTGCGGCTCGGTCGCCACGATTTTGTGGCCGCGCGCTTTGAGGGCGTCGAGAACATCGGGCGCGAAACCCGGTTCGACAAAAGTCTCGTCAGGCTGCCACTGATTGTGCAGGCGCGGCGCGCTCACCGCTTTGTCGATCGACATATGGAAGTCGATGACGTTCGTGATCACCTGCAGCACCACGGTGATGATGCGGCTGCCGCCGGGCGAGCCGGTGACTAAAAACGGCTTGCCGTCTTTCAACACAATGGTCGGCGTCATTGACGACAACGGGCGCTTGCCCGGCCCTGGCAGGTTGGCGTCGAAGCCGACCAACGCATAGGCATTGGCCGTGCCCGGCTTGGCGGTGAAGTCGTCGAGCTCGTTGTTGAGCAGCACACCGGTGCCGTCGGCGACCAGGCCGAGGCCGTAGGAAAAATTCAGCGTGGTGGTGTTCGACACCGCGTTGCCGTCGCGGTCGATGACGGAAAAATGCGTGGTGTTCTTGCCTTCGAAATCGGCGGGCTTGCCGGGCTTGATATTGGCGGCCGGCGTCGCCTTGTCGCCGATGCCGGCGCGCAATGAGGCGGCATATTTTTTCGAGAGCAGGCCGGCGATCGGTATCTTCACACTGTCGGGATCGCCCATATAGACGGCGCGGTCGGCGTAGGCGCGCTTCATCGCCTCGATCATGTCGTGCAGCGCGTCGGCGCGTGCGAGCTTGCCGAGATCGTAGCCCTCCAGAACGTTGAGCATCTCGATCAGCGCCACGCCGCCGGACGACGGCGGCGGCATGGAGACGATGCCGTAGCCGCGATAGGTGCCGCGCACCGGCGCGCGCTCGACCGCGCGGTAATTTTTCAGATCGTCCGCCGTCATGATGCCGCCGGCGCCGCGCACCGCAGCCGCGATTTTGCTGGCGGTGCGTCCCTCGTAGAACGCGCGTGGCCCCTCTTCGGCGATCCCCCGCAAGGTGTCAGCAAGATCGAATTGTAGCAGCCGATCGCCTTCGTGCGGCGCCTCGCCGCCGTTGAGGAAGATGCCGGCCGACGAGGGCCAGCGCGCCAGCCGCTCTTTGGCGCGCGGCAACGAGTCGGCGACGTCGTCCTCGACCGGGAAACCCTGCTCGGCTAGCCGGATCGCCGGCTCCATCAGGTCGGCAAGTGAGAGCTTGCCGGAGCCGTATTTCTCGTGCGCCAGCGCGAGGCCCGCCACTGTGCCCGGCACGCCGACCGCGAGGGCGGAGTCGCGTGACTTCGCCGGATCGGGATTGCCCTTGGCGTCAAGGAACATCGTCGGCGTCGCTGCCGCCGGCGCTGTCTCGCGATAGTCGATCGTTGTGTCGACGCCTCTGGCGAGGTGGATCACCATGAAACCACCGCCGCCGATATTGCCGGCACGCGGATACGTGACCGCGAGCGCAAAGCCGACCGCCACGGCCGCGTCTGCCGCGTTGCCGCCGCGGTCGAGGATCGTGACGCCGATGCGGGCGGCACGGCTTTCCTGCGCGACCACCATGCCGTTGTTGGCGAGGATCGCGGTTGCCGGCGGAATGACCTGAAGATGCCTTGGCGTAAAGTCCTGCGCCGATGCGAGGACGCTAACGAATAGCGCAGCAAAAGCAGTCGCGATAAAAGCGAGGCGCTTCATGTTCTTGGGCTGGTCCCGGTTCTCAGCTTATTTAGCGCCGTCATGGGTAGTGAGCCGCGAGGGCTCGGCACAAGCCCGCACATAACAGCTCTAATATCAACGCGCTTGCCCGTGATACACCGTGTTCGGCCGCATGTCGGTGGCGGAGGCGACGCGGTTCGACATGTTGAAGAAGCCGGCGATCGCCGCGATGTCCCAGATGTCGCGGTCGGAGAAACCGGCGCGGCGCAGTCGCTCGCGGTCGCCGTCCTCGACGTTGGCCGGCTGCGCGGTGAGCTTGACCGCGAAGTCGAGCATGGCGCGCTGGCGCTTGGAGAGGCGAGCGGCGCGATAGTTCATCACGATCTGCTCGCCGAGCAGCGGATTGCCAGAATATTGCCGCACCGCGGCACCGTGCGCGGTGAGGCAGTAGTAGCAGCGGTTCTGCGACGACACAGCGACCGCGATCATCTCGCGCTCGAGCTTGGAGAGCCCGCTCTCGCCCAGCATCAGGTCGTTGTACATGGCGACGAAGGCTTCGAGCTTCACCATGTCGAAGGCGTAGGCGATGAGCACGTTGGGGATGAAGCCGAGTTTGTCCTGGCATTTCTTGAAATAGGCGGCCATAGCCGGTGTGAGCTTCGCCATCGGCAGATTGAGCGCGATTACCGGGGCGTCGTCGGCCGCGGAAGGCGCAGCTTTGAGCGGAACCGGCTTCCCCGCCGTTTTGGACGCCGATTTGCCGCCCTTGATGGCGTGTAGCGATGGTTTAGCCGCGGCCGGCTTCACGATGGCCGACTTGCCGGCGGTTTTGACTGACTTGTCGGCCTTGGTCATTGCCCGCGCCCCTTTCCGTCCTCGCCCCGCAGGCAGACTACAATTTTCTTAGAGCCCGCGATACGACCGCGCGACCATGCTTTTGCCTTTTAGGTCAGGATCTTATGCAGGCAGCTCACGGCCTTTTGCAAAGCAGTCACGGCCGCGTCACCAAATGGTGGGTTGCTCTCGATGGTCGCCTTGGAACAAGAAGACTTCTGATCCATGCTCGACCGATTCCCACAACCAGTGTCCGGCTCCATGGCCGCCGAACTTCCCGCCAGCGAGCACGAAAACACCGCTCGTGCCGCCATCGAGCAGGCCGGCGCCGCGCTGTCTGCGCGCCGTGGCGACATTCCGGCTACGTTCGTCGCGCAACTCTACGCCCGCGCGGCGGCGGAAGACGTGCTGTGCTACTCGGTTACCGATCTCGCCGATCTGGCCGAGCGGGGGTACGATTTTCTCAAAGAGCGCCAGGCCGGCGTAGCGAAAATCAGCTGCGAAACCGTGGCGCTGCAAGAATCGGGCGCGCGCAAAGCGGTGTCGGTCATCGAGATCGTCAACGATGACATGCCGTTCCTGTTCGACTCGGTGATGGGCGAACTCGCCGAGCGCCGGCTCACCGTGCAGCTGGTGGCGCATCCGGTTTTCGGCGTGTGGCGCGATGGTGCCAATCTCGCGGTGCTCGGCGCGCCTGACGCCGCCGGCAGTGCGCGCGAAAGCTTCATCCATATCCATCTCGAGCCGATCGCCGGCGAGGCCGCACGCGCGGATATCGTGCGCGCGCTTGGCGAGGTGCTCGGTGAAGTTAGGCTGGCGGTGCAGGACTGGCGCGCCATGCTCGAGCGCGCCAACGGTATCGTCGCCGATCTGAAAACCAATCCGCCGCCGCTGCCGGTGGATGAAATCGCCGAGGCGGTCCAGTTCTTGCAATGGCTGCTGGCCGACAATTTCACTTTCCTCGGCGTGCGCAACTATACCTTCGACGGCAATACGCTGGAGCCAGATTTCGACAGCGCGCTCGGCATCATGCGGGCGCCCGAATTGCGCGTGCTCAAGCGCGGCGAGGAGCTGCTCGAGTATACCCCGGAAATAATTGCGTTTCTCAAGGAACCCCGGCTGCTGATCATCGCCAAGGCCAACATCCATGCGCGCGTGCATCGGCGCGTCTATCTCGACTATATCGGTATCAAGCGATTTGATGCGTCCGGCAATCTGGTGGGCGAACAGCGCATCGTCGGACTGTTTACCTCCACCGCCTATACCCGCGCCGCGCATAGTATCCCTTATGTGCGCCGCAAAATCGCGAGCGTAGAAGCACGCGCCGGCTTCGTCGCCAACAGCCATTCCGGCAAGGCGCTGACCAACGTGCTGGAGCATTTCCCGCGCGACGAACTGTTCCAGATCGATGAAGACACGTTCTATCAATTTGCGCTCGCCATCCTGCAACTCGACGAGCGTCCGCGCGTGCGCGTGTTGACGCGGCGTGACCGGTTCGATCGCTTCGTGTCGGTGCTGGTATTTGTGCCGCGCGATCGCTACGACAGCGATATTCGGGCCAAGATCGGCGACTACTTGAGCCGCGCCTTCATCGGGCACGTCTCGGCGTTCTATCCGTTTTTCCCGGAAGGCCCGCTGGTGCGCGTGCACTTCATCATCGGGCGCTCCGTTGGCGCGACGCCGGCCATCGATAGCGCCACGCTGGAGCGCGAAGTCGGGACAATCGTTCGCTCATGGATCGACGGATTGAGCGACGCGCTGGCGCTGGTCAATCCGCCGGAGCGCGCGCGCGCTTTGTTCGCCCGCTACCGCGACGGATTTTCCCACGCGTTCCAGGATACTTACGCCCCGAGCGTGGCGGCGAGCAATATTCAAGTCATCGAAAGCCTGAGCGACGATCGTCCCCTCGGCGTCGATTTCCACCACCAGATACACGCACAGCTACGCGCGGTGGGCCTCAAAATCTGGAGCCTTGCCCGCCCACTGCCGCTGTCGGAACGCGTGCCGGTGCTGGAGAATATGGGCTTCAAGGTCGTAGACGAGCGCACCTATCATATCGAGCCGAAAGGCGAAGGCGCCTGCACAGTCTGGTTCCACGACATGCTGCTGGAACGCCGCGACGGCGCGGCGATCGAACTCGACCAGGGCAAGGCGCGGCTGGAAGCCGCCTTCCTCATGGTGATGCGTGGGCTGGCCGAGAACGACGGCTACAACGCGCTCACGCTTGCCGGTAGATTAGGCTGGCGCGACGTGGCGCTGATTCGCACTTTGTCGCGCTTCCTGCGTCAGATCCGTGTGCCTTATTCGCAGGATTATATGTGGGCGACGCTGGTGAAGCACTACGTGGTCGTCGATGATATCGTCGAGCTGTTTTACGCGCGCTTCGACCCGCGACCGGCCGCCGCGGAAGAACGCGTCGCCAAGCAGAAGGCTATCGTCGAGGGTATCGAAAAAGAATTGCAGAACGTGCAAAGCCTCGACGAGGACCGCATTCTGCGGCATTTCGTCAATGCCGTGCAGGCGGCGATCCGCACGAATTTTTTCCAGACCGACGCCGAAGGCCAGCCGAAGGCGATGATCGCGGTCAAATTCAAGAGCGGCGAGATCACCGACCTGCCGTTGCCACGCCCGCTCTACGAGATATTCGTCTATTCGCCGCGCGTCGAAGGCGTACATTTGCGTTTCGGCAAGGTGGCGCGCGGCGGCATTCGCTGGTCCGACCGGCCGCAAGACTTCCGCACCGAAGTGCTCAGTCTGGTGAAAGCGCAGCAGGTGAAGAACGCGGTGATCGTGCCGGTCGGCGCCAAGGGCGGCTTTGTGCCCAAACATATGCCGATGGGCATGCCGCGCGACCAGGTGCAGGCGGAAGGCATCGCGACCTACAAATTGTTCATCTCGACGCTGCTCGACATCACCGACAACATCCGCCACGACGGCGCGATCGTTCCGCCCGAATGCGTGGTACGGCATGAGGGCGACGATCCCTATCTGGTGGTTGCCGCCGACAAGGGCACCGCCACCTTCTCCGATATCGCCAATGCACTGTCGATCGAGCACGATTACTGGCTAGGCGATGCTTTCGCGTCCGGCGGCTCGGCCGGCTACGACCACAAGGTCATGGGCATCACCGCGCGTGGCGCTTGGGATGCGGTCAAGCGGCACTTCCGCGAGATGGACGTCAACATCCACGAGACGCCGTTCACGGCGGTTGGCGTCGGCGACATGTCGGGCGACGTCTTCGGCAACGGCATGCTGCGCGAAACCACCACGCGGCTCTTGGCGGCCTTTGATCACCGCGACATCTTCATCGACCCAGATCCCGACCCGGCGAAGGCTTTTGCCGAGCGCCAGCGGCTATTCGATCAGCCGCGATCGAGTTGGCAGGACTACGACAAGAGTCTGATCTCGGCGGGTGGCGGCGTTTATCCGCGGTCGTCCAAGGAAATCCGGCTCAGCGCCGCGGCGCAGAAGCTGTTCGGCGTGGGCGAGCCTGTGACGCCGCAAGATCTGATGAAAGCCATCCTGAAGGCGCCAGTCGATCTGTTGTTCTTCGGCGGCATCGGCACCTATGTGCGTTCGTCGCAGGAAAGCGACGAAGCGGCCGGCGACCGTGCCAACGATGCCGTCCGCGTCACCGGCGCCGAGCTGCGCTGCAAGGCGATCGGCGAGGGCGCCAATCTGGGCATGACCCAGCGCGGCCGCGTCGAGGCGGCGCTTGCCGGCATCCGCCTCAACACCGACGCCATCGATAATTCCGCCGGCGTCAACACCTCCGACGTCGAGGTCAACATCAAGATCGCCCTGAGCCGGCCGCTGCGCGCTGGTTCGCTGACCATCGAGGCGCGCAACGCGTTTCTCTCCGAGATGACCGACGAGGTCGCGCGCTTGGTGCTGCGCAACAACTATCAGCAGACGCTGGCGCTTTCGCTGGCGCAGCGGCGCGGGCTGGAGGATCTCGGTTTCCAACAAAGGCTCATGCAGACGTTGGAAATGCGCGGCCAACTCGATCGCGCGGTGGAGTTTCTGCCCGACGAGATGGCGATCGCCGAGCGGCGCAAACGCAACTTGGCGCTGACGCGGCCGGAGCTGGCCGTGCTCTTGGCCTACGCCAAGCTTTCGCTCTACAACGAACTGCTCGACTCGAGCGTGCCGGACGATCCCTATCTCGGGCGCGAACTCGAGCGCTATTTCCCCAAGGAAATGTCGGAGCGCTACGACGACGCGCTGCATGCGCACCGACTGCGGCGCGAAATCATCGCCACGCAACTCACCAATTCGATGATCAATCGCGGTGGCGCCACGCTGATCGTGCGCATCGCCGACCAGACCGGCGCGCTGCCGCCGGCGATTGCCGCAGCCTTTGCCGCCGTGCGGCAGAGCTACGACATGGTTGCGCTCAACACCGAGATCGACGGTCTCGACAATAAAATCTCCGGCCAGACGCAGCTCGGTCTTTACGCCATGGTGCAGGATCTGCTGCTCGACCGTATCGTCTGGGCCTTGCGTCACGTCGATGCCAAGCAGGGGCTTGAGAAAGGCATCGCGCACTATAAGGAGGGCATTGCCGAGGTCGCGGCGGCGCTCGATGGCGCGCTGCCGAAAGCGGCGGCGGCAGCGCGCGATGCCCGCCTCGGCGAGCTCACCCGGGCGGGCGTGCCGGAGCAACTTGCCCGGCGTCTCGCCAACCTACCGCTGCTCAAGGCCGCGCCCGACATTGTGCTGGTGGCCGACCAAGAGAAGAAGCCGGTGGGCGACGTGACCGCGACCTATTTCGCGACCGAGGCCTTCTTCCAGCTCGATCGCGTCATCGGCGCGGTGCCGGGGATTGTGGTGTCGGATTACTTCGACCGCCTGGCGCTCGACCGCGCGCTCGATTCCATCGGCGACGCGGAACGGCGTCTCACCGCCGCCATGGTTGGCAATGGAGTGGCGGGCGCCGGCGCGGTGGAGGAGTGGGTCAAGCCGCGGCGCATGGAAGTCGAGCGCATCCGCGCCGCCATCCACGTGATCGCCGGCTCAGGGCTGACGCTGTCGAAGCTGTCGGTCGCGGCGAGCTTGCTCGGGGACTTGGCGCGGCGATAACCCAACCGCTCATTCCCGCGTAAGCGGGAATCCAGCACTTTTCTAGAACGCTAAAACGGCCGCCCTGGGTCCCCGCTTTCGCGGGGACGAGCGGGTGAGATCAGTGCCGGAAATGCCTTACGCCCGTAAATACCATCGCCACGTTGTGCTCGTCGGCGGCCTTGATCACATCGGCGTCGCGCATGGAGCCGCCGGGCTGGATCACCGCGGTGGCGCCGGCCTCGATCGCGACCAGTAGCCCGTCCGGGAATGGGAAGAACGCGTCGGAGGCGACCACCGAGCCTTTGGTCATTGGCGCCGGCAGCTTCAATTCCTTCGCCGCGTCTTCCGCCTTGCGCGCCGCGATACGCGCGGCATCGACGCGGCTCATTTGTCCGGCGCCGATGCCGACGGTGGCCAGCCCTTTGGCATAGACGATGGTGTTCGACTTCACGTGCTTGGCCACGCGAAACGCAAAGCGCAGGTCATTGAGCTCGGCCTCGCTCGGCGCGCGCTTGGTGACGGTCTTGAGCTGCATCTCATCCACCACCGCGTTATCGCGCGACTGCACCAGCAAACCGCCGGCCACCGACTTTACCGTTAAGCCCGATGCGCGCGGATCGGGCAGCCCGCCGGCGAGCAGCAGGCGCAGGTTCTTTTTTGCGGCGACGATCTTGATCGCTTCGTCGCTGGCGTCCGGCGCGATAATCACCTCGGTGAAGATCTCGGTGATGGCCTTCGCCGCCTCGGCGTCGAGCGTGCGGTTGAGCGCGACAATGCCGCCAAAGGCGGAAGTGGAATCGCAGGCCAACGCCTTGCGGTAGGCATCGACCAGATTGCCCGCTTCCGCCACGCCGCATGGGTTGGCATGCTTGACGATGACACAGGCCGCGGTGCGCCTGGCGTCAAACTCGGCGACGCATTCGTAGGCCGCGTCGGTGTCGTTGATGTTGTTGTAGGACAATTCCTTGCCTTGCAGCTGGCTCGACGACGCCACGCCGAAGCGCTCGCCAGGCGCGCGATAGAAGGCCGCGCTCTGGTGCGGGTTCTCGCCATAGCGCAGCGGCTGGATCAATTTGCCGCCGAAGGCGCGATAATCGGGCGCGCTGTCGTGCAGGGTGTCGGCGAACCAGTTGGAGATCGCCGCGTCGTATGCCGCGGTGCGCGCATAGGCCTTCGCCGCCAGTTTCTGGCGCAGCTCGAGCGAGGTCATGCCGTTGTGCAAGGCGAGCTCGGCCAACACCTTGGCGTAATCGGCGGGCTCGACCACCACGGTCACGTCGGCGTGGTTCTTGGCCGCGGCGCGGATCATGGCCGGGCCGCCGATGTCGATGTTCTCGATGCAATCGTCGAAGGTAGCGCCTTTGGCGACGGTCGCCTCAAACGGATAGAGATTCACCACCAGGAGGTCGATCGGCTTGATGGTGTGTTTCTCCATCGCGGTGGCGTGCTCCTTGTTGGCGCGGATCGCCAGCAAGCCGCCATGGACTTTTGGGTGCAGCGTCTTGACCCGGCCGTCCATCATTTCGGGGAAACCGGTCAACTCGGCGACGTCGATCACCTTCAACCCGGCCTCCTTCAGCGCTTTGGCGGTGCCGCCGGTGGAGATCAATTCGATGCCGTAGCCGGCGAGGGCTTTGGCGAAATCGGTTAGGCCCGCCTTGTCGGATACCGACAGCAGGGCGCGGGTGATGCGACGTGGGTGGCTGGTCATGTGCTTTCCTTGCGCGAGGGGCTAGCACAGGAAGCGGGCATAAGTGTATTCGGGATTTCCCCGGTTCTGCCCGGCATCCACAATATGATTAGAGCGGTAGTTCCGGCTCGTCCGCCCGCTCGGGGCGGGTGCCCGGCGGCGCCGGTGGGGTGTAGCGGAAGCTCCAATGCACCTTGGCCTCGCTGCGGGCGTGGCCGTAGATCACGATCTGCACGGTGCGGCGCGGACCGTCGGAGCCAGAGAGGTACACGCTTTCCTCGATGCGCACGGTTTCGCCATGGCTGGTGAACGTCCACAACTCGCGGTCGGGCAGCAGCAAAATCACGCCGCGGCCGTCCGCCAGCCGGTTGGCTTTGGTCGACGGATGCAAATGGAAGCGGATGGCGAATTCGTCGCCTTTGTCGACCGGCAGCGAGCCGCCGGTGGCCGGCGTGAAGCTGTCCTCGCCGTCGATGGTGCGGCCATCCGCGGAAAGCCGCAGCTTCCGATGGTGGATCACAGCGAAGGCGTTGGCGTAGCCGTCGTGCGAGGCGGTCAAATTCGTGCCGGCGGCTGAGTCTTCGCGCGTCAAGCGAACGTCGCGCGGCCCGCTGACGATCGGCGCGCCGAACAGCAGCCGCCGCAAGCGGCGGGATTCGAGAAAACGGCACGACGATGCGTCGTTGAACGTGACAGTCGAATGCGCAGCGGTGGCGCGTGCCACCTGACGCCAGGTTTCTTTGTTCACCGCCGGCAAGCCGCAATTGATCACCAGCCGATGCGCTTTCCACGACAGCTCGAACGACAGACAGCCGGCATGCGCCTCCTGGCTCAAGGCGAGCGGCGGTGGCCGGCCGGTGTCCATCAGCAATGCGGTCGATCCAGTGTCGATGCGCTGATAGCCGGAATGTGGGGCGTTCGACACCGGCGCGCCGCGGGCGTCGTCGTAAGCGAGCACGGTGGCGAGCAGATCGACCGACGTCGGACCCATGCCGTTGAATTGCGCGAAATTGCCGTCGGCATGGCGGAAGAAACGCAGCATAGGCATCATGCGGTCGATGGCGTTGTTGAGCGCCTGCGGTGGCTGCAATTGGCGCGCGGTGAACAACTGACGCAGCGGCAGCAGGTCCACCAGCAGTTCGATGAGCGCGCCGGGATTGCGGCTGATGTGTCCGCCGTCGGGCAGGATCTGCCGCCGCAGTTCCTCGATCAGGCGGCGCGCGTGGCTGCGCAGGTGGCCGGACTGCCCCTGCAGGCACAGCGTGGCATAATTGAGCGCGATCACCGCCTGCAGCCGCGGCAGGCCGTCGCGCGATTGTTTCAGCGTCCGGCGCAGACAGTGGACCTGCCGCGTCAGGCTGCGGAGAAAGCGGCGGTAGAAACGAGCATCCGCGTCCTGCAAGATGAACGGCGCCTGGCTGAGCCAGCTGACGATGCGGCGCGACAGAATATCGACGCGCCAGCCGACCGGATGCCAGCCGCCTTGCAGGTTGATCCAGTCGTCGATCAGCGATCGCGCATTGGCGCGGGAAATGGCGCTGTCGGCAGCGCGCAAATGCCGCAGCCAGGCGAAGCTCAACAGCGTCGCCGCCCATTCGTCGGACGGCGGCGTCATCTCGAAGGGGGAGCGGCGGTCGCAGATCACCACCTTGCCGGCGAAGGCGAAGCGGCCGGCATAGATTTCGCTGGCGCGGGTGGCGTCGGCGGTGCGCAGATCCTGCGGCGCGATGATGAGCCGGTCGGTCTTGGCCGAACCAAAGCGCCAGCGCAGCAGCGGATGGGTGCTGATGCGGCCGAGCAGGCTGCGATAAGCGCGGCGCGCGATGAGTACGGAGAGCCTTAGTCGCTCGGCGAGCGAAACTCGCATCATGAAGGCGCCCGTCCCCTGCAGCGCGGCCCGATTCTCACGCGCAATCCACACGATAGCGAAGGGTCGCCAAAGCTCCAATATGGCCGCCCGAGACTATGCTGTGCGGGTGAGTCGGGCAGCATAAAATCCGTCGAGACCGCCCCAGCGCGGATCGGGGTCGGGCAGTTGCGGCGGCAGCGTGCGCAGGTCGCCATCGGCGGTGAGGAACTTGGCGTGGCCGGCGACCTCCTCCGCTGCAACCGGCGTGCGGGCAACGCGCTTGTCGCGCGCCAGCAGCGCCGCGATCTGGTCCTCGCATTCCTCCGGCTCGAGCGAACAGACGCAATAGACCAGGGTAGCGCCCGGCAATAACAGTTCGACCGCGCGGTCGAGCAGCCTTTGCTGCAGCGAGGTGAGCGCGACGATGTCGGCTTCGCTTTTGAGCCAGGGAATGTCGGGGTGGCGGCGGACGGTTCCGGTCGCCGAACAAGGTGCATCGAGCAACACGGCGTCGAGCGGGCCGCTTTGCCATTCCAGGGCATCGGCGGCGACGGTCTCTGCTTGCAGTTCCAGCCGCGCCATATTCTCGCGCAGACGATTGAGCCGCGCCGGCGAGCGATCGACCGCGGTGACAAGCGCGCCCGCGAAAGCGAGCTGCGCGGTCTTGCCACCGGGCGCCGCGCACAGATCGACGACCGCTTTGCCGCGCACGTCGCCCAGCAGGCGGGCAGGCAGCGCGGCGGCGGCATCTTGCACCCACCAGGCGCCTTCGCTGAAGCCCGGCAGCATCGACACCGCGCCTTGCGCGAACGTGCGCACGGTTCCGGTCGGCAGCAGGCGCCCGCGCAGGCGCTCGGCCCAGGACTCAGGTTCGGATTTGACGGTAAGGTCGAGCGCGGGCTCGTGGCCATTGGCGGCGGCGATCGCGCGCGCGGTTTCCGCGCCATAGCGTTTGATCCAGCGCGCCAACAGCCATTTCGGCGTGTCGCGGGACGCTTGATCGGCGAGCGCCGCGCTGCGGCTCTGCGCCACGCGGCGCAGCACCGCGTTGATCAGTCCGCCATAGCGCGCGGCGCGGCGATCGGCCTGCGCCAGGCGCACCGACAAGTCGACCGCGGCGTGGTCGGGCACTTCAAGCCAGAGGATTTGCGCCGCACCGATCAACAGAATGGTTTCGACGCGCGGCGCGTCGGACGGGAAAGCCCTTGTCGAGAAATCCGCCGAGCAGGTGGCGCAAGGTGCCGAGCCGCCGCAGCACGGTGGCGGCGAGCCGGCGCATCAGCGCGCGGTCGCGGTCGGCGAGCATCGGCAGGCCGGGGTGGGCCGCTTTGCCGGACAACTGCTCGTCGAGCGCGATCTTTCGCCGTAGGACGCCGTCAAGAATGTCGGCCGCGATCCTGCGGGCAGCGAGGCCGGGGACTTCCGGCTGCGGAGAGATGCGCGGGCGCGCCATGTTCCGATCATTGCCACGAATTGTGGCCTGGACGCGAATGGGCGGGAAAAAGCCTCAGAAATATACAGGTTTAACCCAGCAGACCGCGCGCGGCGGAGTTAAAAAGTACGGTGCTACCATCCCAGATTGCAATTGCGCCGAATCGGCGACAGCTATGCGCGCCGCTATTTTGGCGGCCGGCACGAAAGCTGGTGCGGGTGACTCGGGCCGCGCGTCTTAACGCTCGACGACCACCGGCGTGCCGACATCGACCAGACGATAGAGCTCGCGGATGTCGCTGTTGTACATGCGGATGCAGCCGTGCGAGACGAAGCCGCCGATCAATTCCGGGCGATTGGTGCCGTGGATGGCGTATTCGCCGCCACGCATGGTGAGCGCAGCCGCGCCCATCGGATTGTGCGGCGAGCCGCCGGGAATGACTCTAGGCAGACGCGGATTTTCGCGGCGGATGGAGGCGGGCGCTGCCCAGGCCGGCCGGACAAATTTGCCTTCGACCCGCGCGTTGCCGGTCCAGATCATGCCGGCTTTGCCGACGCCGACGGGAAAGCGCAAAGCGCGGCCGCCGTCGAGCACGTAATAAAGCCGGCGCTCGTGCGTCTTCACCACGATGGTGCCGGGCGAGAAGCCGGAGAAGCTGACAACATCGTGCGTCGCTGCATTCGCCGGCGCCGCCAGCAGCAGCGCGGCGCCCACGACGACCGCAAGCCAGAGTTCCGCGCGCCGAAGCATCGCATTGCTCCAAAAGCCGTTGATCGGGCGCAATTATAGTCTTTGCGCGCGGATTACCGGGTGAAAGCTCGAAATAACGTAAAGATAGCCTAAAAGGCCAGGCGACTTCGTGTTCGGCCCCGCTCCGAGCAACACAGCTTGCGTGTCAAAAATGAGTCAAAGGCGGGCTATTCTAGGTCGTTTCCAATTGATGCGATCTGTGCGAAAGATGGTCAATCATGAACTTACCGTAAGAGCAGCAGCAGGGGGCGACACCGATGCTGGCGCCGGCAGTTGCCCACCAGCGGTGATTTCAGCTGGTGCTGATTAAGCCGTCACATTATGACGACGATGGCTATGTGATCCAATGGATGCGTTCGGGGATTCCGTCGAATTCCCTGGCAAGCCTCTACGCACTCGCCGCCGACGCCGCGCAGCGCCACGTGCTCGGACTCGAGGTTGCCATCGACATCACGGCCATCGATGAGACCAATACCCGCGTCCGCGTCAAAGATATCATCGCGCTGCTCAAGCGGCATGACGGCTTCGGCATGGTGGGGCTGGTCGGCGTGCAGTCGAACCAGTTTCCGCGCGCGCTCGACATCGCGCGGCCGTTCCGCCAAGCCGGCGTTTCGGTGGTGATCGGCGGTTTCCACGTTTCCGGCTGCATCGCCATGCTGCCAGAGATGCAAGCCGATCTGCAGGCCGCGCTCGACATGGGCTGCAGCCTGTTTGCCGGCGAAGCGGAAGATAACCGCATCGACCAGGTGCTGCAGCATGCCGCGAACGGCCGTCTGCAGCCGATTTACAATTATATGGATGATCCGCCGGCGCTCGAGTCGACGCCGACGCCCTATTTGCCGCCTGAACTGTTGAGGCGCACGCTCGACCACTACGGCAGCTTCGACGCCGGCCGCGGCTGCCCGTTCCAATGCTCGTTCTGCACCATCATCAATGTGCAGGGGCGAAAGTCGCGTCGGCGCTCGCCCGACGACATTGAACATTTAATCCGCCAGCACTACGCGCAGGGTTTCCGCTGGTTTTTCGTCACCGACGACAATTTCGCTCGCAACAAGGATTGGGAATCAATCTTCGACCGCATCATCGCGTTGCGCGAGCGCGAAGGCATCGCGGTGAAGATGGTGATCCAGGTCGACACTTTGTGTCACAAGATTCCGAACTTCATCGACAAGGCGGCGCGCGCCGGTGTGCGCAAGGTTTTCCTGGGGCTGGAGAACATCAATCCGGCCAATCTGCTCGCGGCAAAAAAGCGGCAGAACAAGATCACTGAATACCGCAAGATGATCCTGGCGTGGAAAGCCGCGGGTGTCATCACTTATGCCGGCTATATTCTTGGATTCCCAGCCGACACGCCCGAGTCGATCCGCGAGGACATCGAGATCATCAAGAAGGAGCTGCCGCTCGACATTCTGGAATTCTTTAATCTGACGCCGCTGCCGGGATCGGAGGATCACAAGGTGCTTTGGCAGAAGGGCGTCGCGATGGATTCCGACATGAACAAGTACGACCTCGAGCATGTCGTGACCGGGCACGCGAAAATGTCGCAGGCGCGGTGGGAAGGCATTTACGCCAGCGCGTGGAAGATTTTCTATACGCCGGGACACATCGAAACGATCCTGCGGCGCGCCGCCGCGTTCGACGTCGGCGTGTCGCACCTCGCCTCGCACCTGTGGATATTTTCCAAGGCGGTTGAGATCGAGCAAATGCATCCGCTGCAAACCGGCATATTCCGCCGCCGCTATCGGCGCGACCGCCGCTATGGCATGCCTATCTAGCCGATCTGGACCTTCTATCCCAAGCGCCTCTGGGAGATCGTGTCCAAGAACGCAAAGTTGGCATGGGCGTACTATAAGATCGATTCCAAATTGCGTGGCGTGCGCAAGAGCGCGAAGCGTCATGCGTACATGGACGCGGCACTGGCTCCGGTCGTCGACGACGAGACGGAAACGCTTGAATTGTTTACGCACAACGAAGGCGCGCGTAACGAGGTCGTGCGTACACGCAAGATCGCCGAATTGACCAGCGTCGCTGGAAAATCCCTAGCCGACGTTTGAGCGGCGCTGCGTCCAGAGGCGCTCGCTTCCACGCAAGTTTATGCGGCCGGCATGGTGCGCCAAATTGCGGCGGCGACGAGAAGCGTAGCCACGCCGATTATTGCGAACAGCGTCGGCACGGTGACGCCGTAGTTCTGCATGACGGCGGCGACCACGGTCGCGCCGGTCATGAAGGCCGCGTTAAGCACATTGACCGCCGCCACCGTACGCGCGCGATAGGCCGCGCCGGCCCAGGCCTGCACCGCCGCGAAAGCCGGCACAATGAACAGCCCGCCGGAGATCGCCATGCCGGCGAGATCGATCGCGGCGCGAATCCCGAGCGTGGACGAAAATACCGCGGCGGGCGCTTGCGGCGTCAGCGCGGGCGCGGCGCCAAAGGTCGCAACGCCGAGGTCGAGGGCTAATGCGCCGAGCAGCACGGCGCCGATAAGCGTGGTGTTGAGCCTGATGCGTCCGCGTGCGATCGCCGCCGCCAGGCCCGAGCCTGCGCCGACCGCGATCGAGAACAATGCGAGATAGGCGGTGACCGTGTCCTCGTTGCCGCCGATCAACGTCTTGATCAACGGCGGCAGCAGCGACAGCGCTACGATGCCGACCAACCAGAACCAACTCGTCACCATGGCGCCCCACCACAGCCGCGCATCGGCGCGCAGATGACGAATCATGGCCGCGGTCGAGGCGACGATGTTGGCGGAAACCTTGAGCTGCGGCGCACCTTCGCCGGTGGGCGGGATCAGCAACGCCGACAGCCAGCAGGCGAGTGCGAATCCCATTACCAAAACCGCGAAAGCCGCGACATCGCCACCGCCGTGCGCGGCCAGCCCGCCGACTATGGTGCCGGTGAGGATGGCCACAAAGGTCGCGCCTTCCACCAGCGCGTTGCCGGTAGGCAATTCCTCGCGGCGCAAGTGGTCGGGCAGGATGCCGTATTTGATCGGGCCGAATAGCGAGCCCAGCACGCCGTAGCCGCCGAGCGCCACGAACAGGACAGGTACCGAATGCAGCGCATAGCCGATGAGCGCCAAAATGGCGACGAACATCTCGACGAATTTGATCGCTTGCGCCACCCGCGCCTTGTCATAGCGGTCGGCAATTTCGCCGCCCAGGCCGGAAAAGAGAAAATAGGGCGCGATGAAAACGGCGCTGGCGAGCGTGATGAGCGCCTCGGCGTCGGCGCCGCTGCGGCCGAACAAGATCAGGAACACCAGCGCAGTTTTGAGAAAATTGTCGTTGAATGCCGCGAAGAACTGGCAGGCGAACAGCGGCGCGAAACGCCTCGACAGAATCAGGGGCGGCGGCATCGCCTCTAGTATCGCAAAGTTCCCCGTTCGGGATAGCGCCTCTCGCGCAATAAAAAAGGGCGGCCCGGAGGCCGCCCCAAGTGGGTCGCTTCAGACAGGACGCGGTTACAAACGGAACTTTCCTCCATTGACGGAATCCACGACGATCGCGGCCATCGTTAGGGCGACCGCGATCACGGCGGTAACGGCAAACAGCGAGGTCCACATGGCGTAGCCTCCTCGTTGGCGCGAAACGCGCGGGGGAGTCTGGCGGGAGCAACGCGGAGGAGCGGCTTTGGTTCCGGGGGCCCGCTCACCCGGACGCGGATTTTGGTGACTATTCGACAGGAAAAAATTGTAAGATTATGAGCGAAAGCGGCTGAAACTGGATTGAATCGGTGGGAGACGGACGCCGTGGCCACAATTCTCAATCAAAGCGCGGTTGCGGCCGAGCCTGACGCAAGCGGTGCCGCGCGCCAGCGTCTGCTGACGGAGGAGCGCGTCTGCGGAACCCGTATCCTGCTCGACCGGCTGACCGTGGCGACCGGCGGCGTGGCCCGCCTCAAGGTGCCGGCGCAAGGGCTGGCTTGGTTCCTGGTGCTGGAAGGCGAGGTGGTGCTGGCGCATGCCGGCGGCCGCGAGATGCTGACGGATGCCGATGTGGCGTTCCTGCCGCCTGGCTATGCGGCCACTTTATCGTCGAGCGATGGCGCCGTTCTGCTCTATGGCGAAATTCCCAATGCCGCGATCCTCGATCCCACGCTCACAAAAAATCCGCCCGCTTTCCGCATGGTCGACTGGACGCGCGAGCCGGTGCTTGATTCCGAGCACGATGCGCGCAAGCGCATCTATCTGGTGACGCCGAAATTGTTCGGCGCCAAAGCGGTAAAAGGCGAGATGATCATCTATCCACCGGGCACGGCGGCTGCCAATCATCATCACGTCGGTGCCGAGCATTTCATGTATGTGCTGCGCGGGCGCGGCACCGTCTACGCCAACGAGCGTCCGTTCGCTGTCGCTAAGGGCGACGTCATCTACTATCCCGATCTTGAACGGCATTATCTCGAGGCCGCGCCCGACGAGGAACTGGTGTTTGCGGAGTTCTTCGCGCCCGGCGAATTCAAGACGGTCTGGGTGGACGAGAGTCAGGTCTGCACCTGGAATCCGACGGGCCACGATATCAAAGGCCGTGCGCCGATGCGTGAGATCAAGGCGCATTCATCGGCCGAGGTGCTGAGCCCGGGGGATGTTTAATCGTCGGCCTTCGCCAAGGCTACGGCGGACACCCGCATTGCGAAGGCCTCGCCCGCCGAAGCTTTAGCGAAGGCGGGTGGTGCCGGCGGAGGGATTTGAACCCCCGACCACCCGCTTACGAAGCGGATGCTCTACCGCTGAGCTACGCCGGCTGAATGTTGGCACTCATATCGACGCAAGTCCGGAATAGCAATACGGCTGCGTTCCCGATGGCAGCCTAGCGAAATAACTGCATAAAACGCTGCCAGGGGGCGAGCGGCGGGGCCGACGTGGGTTCCGGGATCGGGTCGCTCTCCAGGGCGGAATCCGGGCCCGGATCGTCGGGGGCGTGCACCAGCGGGATTACCGGTTCGACAGCCTTGGCCTGGGCGGCGGGCTTGGCGGCCGGTCTCTGCGCTTTGCGCGGTGGCGGTTCAGGCTCGGCTTCGGGCCGCGACGTCAACGGCGCGAGCGTGATCGACTCACCCGCTGGCGTTGGGGCGGTCTCGATCACCGGACGCACGACGCCGATCTCGGCCAGCGGTACCTTCCAGGCAAAGCCATCGAGCCGGCCATTCGGCGCGACCGGCATCCAGTGCTCGGAAACCGTGCCATCCGCGGTCCACATCGGATCGCCGGCGACGCGCATGGCGCGGCTCATCCATTCGCGCACACGGCCTTCGTCACCGTGTTCGGCCTCCTCGATACCCGCCATCAAAGTCGCGACCCGCCGCGTCGGCGCCGGCAGATAAGGTGCAAGTGCGGCGCGTGCGACGGTGAATTCGCGCGCATCGAGCGCGGCGCGCGCCACGGCAATCGCGCCTTCGACGTGGCCCGGCGCCAGCCCTGTGAGCTTCTGCATGCGTGTGAGGTGCTCGCGCGCGCTGTCGCCCAGCCGCAAATCGGTATAGGCCTCGGCGATGTCGGGATGCGGACTAATCGTCCACGCCTTCTCCAAAATCTTGCGCGCCTTACGCTGTTCGCCCGCCTCCGCCAGCCGGCGTCCGGCGAGCGCCGCCGCCGGCACCAGATCGGGCGCCAGCTTGACGGCTTCCAGCACCGCGGCACGCGCGCCGTCGCGGTCCCTTTCGTTGAGCGCCAGCGCGCAGGCGGTCAGCAGCACGGCGCGCTTCCGACGATAGTTGGACTTCTCAAGCGCGGGCTTCATGCGATCGAGCGCGTCGAGCGCGCCCGACCAATCGGCGCCGGCGCAGCGATAATCGAGCACCGCCTGTCCGGCCCAAGCCGGCGGCGACGACGTTTTACCGGCTTCCTCGGCGACGAGGCGCGCGGCCTGCGCGTCGTTGCGCCGCTGCGCTTCGATGTAGAGTCCGCGCAAGCCGAGCAGCTTGGTGTCCTCGCGCCGGGTCATCTCGCGGAAGGCACGCTCGGCGGCGCTGCGGTCGCCGGCCATTTGCGCGGACTGCGCGGTGAGCAGCAGAGCGAGCGGATCGCCCGGCGACAGCCGCGCCGCTTCTTCGGCGGATTTGCGAGCGCCGCGCAAATCGCCGCCGCCGATCGCGATCAGCCCGCGCGTGATCGCGAGATAGCCCTTGGTGGCACGGCGGTGGCGGAACAGCAGCGACACCTGCTCGGGCGGGCGCAAGACGGTGCGCACGATGGTCCACAGCACCACGAGCACGATCACCAGCGCGGCGACGGCAAGCGCTGCCACCATCACCGACGTTTCGACGCGGTAACCCATCCAGGTAACGGCGACGTCGCCCGGGCGGTCGGCGACCCAGACAAAACCGGCCGCCAGCACCGCGACCGACAACAGGAAGGTGACGACGCGGATCATTGTGCTCCCGCCTTGGACCCAAGCGCGCGCGCCGCGTCGGCGGCGTATTCGCGTGCGGCGTCGAGCGCGGCCTGGCGGGCTTGCGCCTTGGCGATCCAGGCCTGCGCCGGCGCGCGCGTCGCGTTGTCGAGCTTGCCGAGATCGCTCAGTGCTGCCGCAATGTCGGCCTTCGATGCGTCGATCTCAAGGCGCGCCAGCACCGCGGACGGCTCGTCGCCCGTCGGCGCTGTGACCGGACGAATGCGCACCAGCTTTCCGGCATGGGCTTGCAGCCGTTCGAGGAAGCTGCCTTCCGGCGGCGCCGCGCCGGAAATCTTGAGCATGACTGGCAGCAGCGTGTGCAGCTCCTGAGCGAGCGCTGGCGCGGTTGGCACGCCGATCGCCGCGAGGGGCATGAGCGTAGCAAGCACCGCGTCGTCGCCGCCGAGCGATTTCAATTGCACGAGCTCGGCCTCGAATGGCGCGCCGCTCGTCACCGCATCGCGCAATATGGAGGCGCTCAAGGCCAATCGCGCGGTGAAATCGGCCGAAGACGCCTTGGCGATGTCATCGCGTGCGGCCTTGGTGGATTGTTCGAGCGCCGCAATACGTTTTTGCAACGCGTCGAGTTCGGCGGGAGAAATTCCGGCGGAATTCTTCGCAGCCTCCTGCATGCTAGCACGCAGGTCCGCCACCGCCTTGGCGGCCGCGTCGGCGCGCTCGCGCGCTTGGCTCGCATTAGCGGCGATATCGTCGCTGCGGCGATTGAGCGCGGCGAGCGCGACGCCGAATGACTTTAAGGCGCTATCGGCGGCGGCGAGCCGCTCGGCGACACCCGCGTCGCCGGCCGGCAGTTTCTTGATCGTCTCTTCGATCTTGCTGACGCGCTGGGTTAGCGCATCCACCGCTTTGTTGTCGGCGGCGACTTGTGTTGTCGTCGTGGACGTTGCCTGTTGCATCGGCAGCAGGCCGGCAACATAGAGCCCGAGCAGGACCACCAGCGCGGCAACAACACCAGCCGCGCCGCCGGCAAGTGCGGCCACGCCAAACGCGCCGCCGGATTGCGCCGGTCGTGTTTCCGCCTGGGCGGCATTCGCGGGCGCTAGCTCCTCCGCGACCGGTGGCGGCTCGGGCTGCGGTGGTGTTGCCGGCTGAGCCGGCGGCACTTCGGTCGCCGTCAGGTCAATGGTCGGAGCCGCGCGCTTCTTGCGGCGCGGACCCTCCGACGCGGCTTGCGGCGCTCCTTCGGACGCTTCCGGCGTGGCGCGTTTGTCTGCCATGCAGCTCCTCGACGAATCGGCCCACCCGCCCCGCAGGAAATAACGCAATTGGCGATAGCGCGCCAATCAACCCTGCGCCCGCTCCAGGCTTGCAATCAACGCCGTCTCGTTTGGCCGCGGCGCGATGGCGATACGGCCGGCGCCCGCGTCGGCGAGCGGGGCAGCAATCTGCGCCGACAAGCAGATATGTCGCACGCCAAGCGCCTGTTCGGCGATACCAGCTTGCGCCGCGCCGGCAAGATAGTTCTCGGCGCTGCGCTTGGAGAAATGCAGCACCGCATCGACCTCGCCGGCTTGCAGCGCCGCGGTCAGTTCGGGCGGAAACGGCGCGGTGACCGCGCGATAGACCACTGCCATCTCGGCCGCGATACCGTGCATGACCAGTTCGCCCACCAGATCGGCGGCGCGGTCTTCGCCGGCGAGATAGAGCAACGGCGCTGCCGCGTCGGGGCGCCGCTCGGCGATCAGCCGCACCAGATCGCGCACGTCGCCGCCGGCCGAGGTGACGTCGGTAAATCCGGCTTCGCGGGCCGCCTCCGCGCTGCGTTGTCCGACCGCGAACACCGGCAGTTTGAACAACGCCTTGCACGCCGGATTGCCGGCGACAGCGAGCGGCGCATTGGCGCTGGTGACGATGACCGCGCCCCAGGTACCGGAAAGATCGACCTTGACCGGTTCGACCCGCATGAGCGGCGCGACCAGCACCTCATGCCCGCACGCACGCAACGCGGCTGCGGTGCGTTCGCCATCAGCCTGCGGTCGGGTGACGACGAGACGCATGGTCATGTCTCTCTGCACATGATCTTCTCCGAAAACCGCTTCTCACTTTTCGGGATCATGGGCTAATCGAAGAATCCGGGGCCGGCGAGACGCTTCAATTCTCGGCCCGCCTCGCTGCAAATCTTGATCGCGTCCGTGCGGTGGCCGGTTGCGGCGATGTCATGCGCGGCGGTGCCGTCGGGCCGCGCGATCAATCCACGAAACTGCACCATGTCGCCGCTGAGCGTGGCATGACCGCTGATCGGCGTCTTGCAGGAGCCGTCGAGCACCGCAAGAAAAGCGCGCTCCGCCGACAGCGCAGCGAAAGTGTCGGCGTGATCGATGCGCGCCAGCGCTTCGCGCGTGCGTGTATCGCCCACGCGCGCCTCGATGCCGATCGCGCCTTGCCCGACCGCCGGGAGAAATTCTTCCGTGCTCATGATCTTGGTGGCGTGCTCGGTGAGTCCGAGGCGCTTCATGCCGGCGAGCGCCAGGATTGTCGCGTCGACCTCGCCGGCGTCGAGCTTACGCAGCCGCGTCTCTACGTTGCCGCGCAACGGCGTCACGCGCAGGTCGCCGCGCGCGCGCTTGGCGATCGCCTGCCGCCGCAGCGAGGCGGTGCCCAGCGTCGCTCCTTTCGGCAATTCGGCGAGCGAACCAGCCTTGCGGCTGATAAACACGTCGCGCGGGTCCTCGCGCTCAAGACAGGCCGCTAGCATTAGCCCCGGCTGCGAGAAAGTCGGCATGTCCTTGGCGGAATGCACTGCCAGATCGATGCGGCCGCCAAGCAGCGCTTCTTCGATCTCCTTGGTGAACAGGCCCTTGCCACCGACCTCGGCCAAAGGCCGGTCCTGGATCGCGTCGCCGGACGTGCGGATGATGACGAGTTCGATCGCCTCCTCATCGACCCCCATCGCCGCGGCCAATCGTGCCCGCACGGTTCGCGCCTGCACCAGCGCCAGCGGGCTGCCGCGCGTGCCGATGCGCAACGGGGCGGTGGATTGCGTCATATTACCTCTCAATGCTAGGGCGTCTTTTAGAGCACCGTTCCTGTAAAAGGGAGGGCCGGAGGCAGAAATGATCGTCCTCGGGATCGAGACGACCTGCGACGAGACCGCCGCGGCGGTGGTGGAGCGTCTCGAGGACGGCCGCGGCAAGATCTTGTCCAATATCGTGCTGTCGCAGGTCAAACAGCACGCCGAGTTCGGCGGCGTGGTGCCGGAGATCGCCGCGCGCGCCCATGTCGAGGCGCTCGATTTGATCATCGCCCAGGCCATGGCGGAGGCCGTGCTCAACTACTCCAGCCTCGACGGCATCGCCGCTGCTGCCGGCCCCGGTTTGATCGGCGGCGTGATCGTCGGCCTGACCACGGCAAAAGCCATCGCGCTGGTGCAACAGAAGCCGCTGATCGCGGTCAATCATCTTGAAGCCCACGCGCTCACCGCACGGCTGACCGACGCCACGCCTTTCCCCTATTGCCTGTTCCTCGCCTCCGGCGGCCATACCCAGATCGTCGCGGTGCGCGGGATCGGCGACTATGTGCGGATTGGCACGACGCAAGACGATGCCATTGGCGAAGCCTTCGACAAGACTGCCAAATTGCTCGGCCTCGGCTATCCGGGCGGGCCACTGGTCGAGAAGGAAGCGGCCCGCGGCGACGCCGCCCGTTTTGCGCTGCCGCGGCCCATGCATGGACGTAAAGAAGCGGATTTCTCGCTGTCGGGATTGAAGACTGCGTTGCGTCTGGAAGCCGAGAAAATCGCGCCGCTGTCCGACCAGGACGTCGCCGACCTGTGCGCCTCGTTCCAGCAGGCGGTGGTGGACGTGGTTCTCGACCGGCTTCGCGCGGGCGTACGCATCTTCCGCGCCAAATACGGCGCGCCCACCGCAGTGGTCGCTGCCGGCGGCGTCGCCGCCAACCAGGCGATCCGCAGGGTGCTGCACCGCCTCGCCTTCGAGGTTGGCGCCCCGCTGGTGGTGCCGCCGCTCGATCTGTGCACCGACAACGGCGCCATGATCGCCTGGGCCGGCTGCGAGCGGCTGGCGCTCGGGCTGACCGACACGCTCGACGTGGCGCCGCGTGCACGTTGGCCGCTCGACGAGATCGCGGCGGCCAAGGGTAAGCTGCAACGCACGGCGGCGTATAAATGACTATCCAGAAAATCTCGGTGCTCGGCGGCGGCGCCTGGGGGACGGCGCTGGCGCTGACCTGCGCGCGCGCCGGCCGCGACGTCACGCTGTGGGAGCACGAGGCGGACAACGCCGAGAGCCTCGCAACAAAACGCGAAAGCCGTTTCCTGCCCGGCGTGCGGCTCGACGACAAGATCAAGGTGACGCGCGCGCTGGCCGAGGCGTCGCGCAGCGACGCGATCCTCCTGGTGGTGCCGGCGCAGGCGATGCGCTCGGTGGTCAAGTCGCTGGCGCAGACGACCGGCGACGGCATGCCACTGATCGCCTGCGCCAAGGGCATCGAGGCGGGCACGCACAAATTCATGACCGAGGTGGTCGCCGAATGCGCGCCGCGCGCGCTGCCCGGTATCCTCTCTGGGCCGAGCTTCGCCATCGACGTGGCGCGCGGCCTGCCGACGGCGGTGACGGTCGCGGCCGGCGACGAGACGGTCGCGCGCGACCTCGCGCATGCGATGAATACCGGCACGTTCCGGCCCTATCACTCGACCGACGTGCGCGGCGTCGAGCTCGGCGGCGCCACCAAGAACGTGCTGGCGATCGCGGCCGGCATCGTGACCGGCAAGGGGCTCGGCGCCAGCGCGCTCGCGGCGCTGACCACGCGCGGCTTCGCCGAGCTGGTGCGTTTCGGCCGTGCGTTCGGGGCCAAGACCGAAACGATGATGGGTTTGTCCGGGCTCGGCGACCTGATCCTGACCTGCTCCAGCCCGCAGTCGCGCAATTTTTCCTTCGGCGTCGCGCTCGGCAAAGGCGAGAAGCCGGGCAGCGCCGCGCACGGCAAACTGGCGGAAGGCGCCTTCACCGCGCCGGTGCTGTTGGAGATGGCGCGCGAGAAGAATATCGAGATGCCGATCTCGGCCGCTGTTGCCGCTATTCTTGCGGGACAGCTAAGTGTCGATAAGGCGATCGAGTCGCTGCTCACGCGTCCGATCAAGGCGGAGGAATGACATGGCCTACTGGCTGATGAAATCCGAGCCCGGCGCCTGGTCGTGGGCGCAGCAGATGAAATCGGGCGCCAAAGGCACCGCCTGGACCGGCGTGCGCAATCATCAGGCCAAACTTAATTTGGTGAAGATGAAAAAGGGCGACCGCGCCTTTTTCTATCATTCGGGCGAGGAGAAGGCCGCCGTCGGCGTGGTCGAGATCGTGCGCGAGCATTATCCCGACCCGACCGCAAAGGCGGGCGAACCCTGGGTCGTCGTCGACGCGAAGGCGATCGAGTCTTTGCCCAAACCGGTGACGCTCCCGGCAATCAAGGCCGAACCGAAGCTCAAGGCGATGATGCTGGTCAACAATACACGGCTGTCGGTGCAGCCGGTGACGGCGGACGAGTGGAAGCTCGTCTGCAAGATGGGCGGCCTATAGCCGAATTCACTATCCCGGTACTGGGCAGCGGCCTTTCCGGTGCGGGTTGGGCGGTTGAAACCCCCACCAAAGTGGGGCATGGCGCGCCTTGTCGCGCCTGCAACCGCCGTCGCATAATAGGCCCAACGAGAAACTGAACGGGTGCCCGTGGCGTTTTGCGCGGGCGGGGAGGAAGTTCCGATGTCCGACAAGATCTATGACGTTCCGCCTGCCTGGCAGAAACGCGCCTTCGCCGACAAAGCCAAATACCAGGAAATGTACGCGCGCTCGATCAAGGACCCGAACGGGTTCTGGGCCGAGCAGGCCAAGCGCATCGACTGGATCAAGCCGTTCACCAAGGTGAAGAACACCTCCTTCGATCCGCACAACGTCTCGATCAAATGGTTCGAGGATGGCACGCTCAACATTGCCTACAATTGCGTCGACCGGCATCTCGCCAAGCGCAGCGACCAGACCGCGATCATCTGGGAAGGCGACGATCCCAAGGACGACAAGAAGATCACCTATAAAGAGTTGCACGCCGAAGTCTGCCGCTTCGCCAATGTGCTGAAAGCGCGCGGCGTCAAGAAGGGCGACCGCGTCACCATCTATATGCCGATGATTCCGGAAGCGGCGATCTCCATGCTCGCCTGCGCGCGCATCGGCGCCGTCCACTCCGTGGTGTTCGGCGGCTTCTCGCCCAACTCGCTCGCCGGCCGCATCGAGGACTGCAAGTCGCCCATCATCGTCACCGCAGATGAGGGCGTGCGCGGCGGCCGCAAGATTCCGCTCAAGGTGAATGCCGATGCCGCAGCCGATAAGGCCGGCGGCGTCACCTCGATCATCGTCGTGCGCCGCACCGGCGAGAAGGTGAACATGAAGGCCGGACGCGACGTCTATTACGACGAGATCGCCAAGACCGTGCCGGCCAATTGTCCGTGCGAGGAGATGAACGCGGAGGACCCGCTGTTCATTCTTTACACCTCGGGTTCGACCGGCAAGCCGAAGGGCGTGCTGCACACCACCGGCGGCTACGCGGTCTACACCTCGATTACGCACCAATACGTGTTCGACTATCACGACGGCGACGTCTACTGGTGCACCGCCGACGTCGGCTGGGTCACCGGGCACAGCTACATCGTCTATGGCCCGCTCAGTAACGGCGCCATCACCATGATGTTCGAGGGCGTGCCGAACTATCCGTCGACCTCGCGCTTCTGGGAAGTGTGCGACAAGCACCAGGTCAACATCATCTATACCGCGCCGACCGCAATCCGCGCGCTGATGCAGGGCGGCAACGATCCGGTGAAGAAGACCTCGCGCAAATCCTTGCGCCTGCTCGGCACCGTCGGCGAGCCGATCAATCCGGAAGCCTGGGAGTGGTACTACCACGTGGTCGGCGAGGACCGCTGCCCGATCGTCGACACGTGGTGGCAGACCGAGACCGGCGGCATCTTGATCACGCCGCTGCCGGGCGCGATCGCGCAGAAGCCCGGCTCGGCGACGCTGCCGTTCTTCGGCGTCATCCCGCAAATCGTCGACGCCGAAGGCAACGAGCTCAAAGGCGCCGGCAGCGGCAATCTGTGCATCGCCGACGCCTGGCCGGGCCAGATGCGCACGGTCTATGGCGACCACGAGCGCTTCGTGCAGACTTACTTCTCGACCTATATCGGCCGTTACTTCACCGGCGACGGCTGCCGCCGCGACGAAGACGGCTACTACTGGATCACCGGGCGCGTCGACGACGTCATCAACGTCGCCGGTCACCGGCTCGGCACCGCCGAAGTCGAGAGCGCTTTGGTCGCGCATCCGAAGGTGTCGGAGGCCGCCGTGGTCGGCTATCCGCACGACATCAAGGGTCAGGGCATCTACGCTTATGTGACGCTGATGGCGGGCGAGCAGCCGACCGAGGAGTTGCGCAAGGAACTGGTCGGCTGGGTGCGCAAGGAGATCGGCCCAATCGCCTCGCCCGATCTGATCCAGTTCTCGCCCGGTCTGCCGAAGACGCGCTCGGGCAAGATCATGCGCCGCATTCTGCGTAAGATCGCCGAGGACGAGTTCGGCAATCTCGGCGACACCTCGACGCTGGCCGATCCGGCCGTGGTCGACGATCTGGTGCACAACCGACAGAACAAGAAGGCGGGCGCCAAGGCCGGCGCCTAGCCGCACCATTCGAGGAAATGACGGTCCCCGTGCGAACGGGGACCGTTTTTATTTGCGCATCTTCAAGACGCGGTCGACCATCTCGCCGGCGACGCCGAGATAATTGGCCGGATCGACCATCTTTTCGAGTTGCTTGCGGCTGGCGTGCTTGCTGATCTCTTTGTTCTCGGCGAGCAGATCGACCAGCGGCCGGCCGGTCTTCACCACGTCGCGGCAGATATCGTAGACCGCGTCATGCGCGCGGTTGCGCCCCATGGCGGCGCCCAGGCCCATCATCACCGCTTCCGACATGATCAGGCCCTTGGTGATGTCGAGGTTGTCGCGCATCTTCTTTTCGTTAACCTGCAGGCCTTCCACCAGGAAGCGCGTCTGCGCCAGCGCGCCGGCCGACAGCATGAAGATGTCCGGCAGCGCGATCCATTCGATTTCCCACGGGCCGGTGGAGCGTTCGTGGTCCTCGACCTGCGCTTCCAACAACGCGGCGACGAGTTGCTTCACCATCGCGGTCTGCGCCGTGATGTAGACCGAGGAGATCGGGTTGCGCTTCTGCGGCATGGTGGAGGAGGAGCCGCGGCCCTGGTGGAACGGCTCGTAGACTTCCTCCACTTCGGTCTGCATCAAGAGCTTCACGTCGAAGGCGATCTTGCCGCAGGTGCCCGTGACCAGGCCAAGGAAGCAGCCGACCTCGGCGATGGTGTCGCGCACCGTGTGCCAGGAAATCGCCGGCTGGCCGAGCTTCAATTCCTTCATCAACTCGACTTGGCACTTCAGCCCGTCTCTGCCGAGTGAGGACAGCGTGCCGGCGGCGCCGCCGAATTCGCCGACCAGCACGCGCGGGCGCATCTCCTTCAAGCGCTGCTTGTGGCGTTCAAAGGAGGCGAGCAAAGTCGCCATTTTGTAGCCGAAGGTGATCGGTACCGCCTGCTGCAGGTTGCTGCGGCCGGCCATCGGCGTATTGCGGTATTTCTTGGCGAGCTTGGCTAATGCGTCCGAGATTGCTTCGAGGTAGTCTTCGACAATGGCGAGCGCCTCGCGGATCTGCAGGACGGTCGCGGTGTCGGTAATGTCCTGGGTGGTGGCGCCCCAATGCGACCACTCGCCGAGCGTGCCCTTGCACAGCTTCACGAGCTGCTGGACCACCGGCAGCACCGGATAGCCGATCCGTTCGGTCGCCTCCTTGAGCTTGGCCATGTCGATCTTGTCGGCCGAGCAGTGGCGCACGATCTCGGCGGCGGCGTTTTTCGGGATGATGCCGAGTTTGCCTTGCGCGCGCGCCAGCGCGGCTTCGAAATCGAGATATTTCTGCACGCGGTTTTCGTCCGACCACACGCGGCGCATCGCTTCGGTGGTGAAAATGTCGCGGAACACCGCGGAATCGAGGATCGTTGAAGGCATTCTGGTCTCCCAAGGGCCGTGTCGGGGCGCACCCTAGCGCTTCTTTGGGCGCGATCAACCGGTTGCGCCGGGGCACGTTTCGGTCCCAAATTGCCTGAAATTTTTAGGGAGACCCGCATGAACGTGAGAACCGAGCCCCAGCGCGGCTTCAAGCTCGAGCCTGTGCACCCGAAGCCGGAAGAGGCGCACACCATGCCCTATGCGCCGGCGGTGCATATCGTCGGCGCCTGCGACCTGATGTTCCTGTCGGGGGCGACGCCGTCGCCGCTCTACCACAAGCATCCGCATGTGGAGGCCGAGCACGTGCATCCGCATTCGATCGAGGAGCAGACCAAGCGCGCCATGGAGGCGATCAAGTCGATCCTCGACCACACCGGCGCGACCTGGCGCGACGTGGTGAAGGTGACAAAGTATCTCACCGACTTTCGCGAGGCCGACGCTATGCACGCGACCATGGCCAAGTATTTCGGCGACTGGCGGCCGGCCTCGACCACGGTGTGCATCAACCAGCTCTCCTCGCCCGGCGCGCGCATCGAACTCGACATGATCGTGGCGCTGCCGAAGAAGGCGTCGTGACGCTCGCTCCCGATCTTGCCCGCATCGTCGCCGCCGAAATCCCGCGCTATTCAGACGCGGAGATGGCGCGGCGGCGCGCTGGCGTCGAAGCGCTGCTGGCCGAACATGACTGCGATCACCTCGTATTTTGCGGCCTAAATCGCTTCGGCTCAGCGGTGCAATGGCTGACGCAATGGCCGGTCACCGCAGAGGCGGTCGGCGTGCTCAGTCCGGGCGAGCGCGATTCATTATTCGTGCAGTGGGTCAATCACGCGCCGCAGGCGCGGCTCATCGCCGACAAGGCGGACGTCGCCTGGGGCGGCGAATCGTCAATTGCCGCGGCGATCGAAGTGCTCGACAAGCGCCGCTCGCGCAGCGGCCGCATCGCCTATATCGGGCCGCTCACCGCCGAGCAGCACGCGCGGCTCGCCGCGCGCTATCCGAACATCGCCAATCTCACGCGCGCTTACACCAGACTGCGGCAGGTCAAATCGGCGGAGGAACTCGACTGGCTGCGCATCGGCGCGCATTTCACCGATCTCGGCATGGCGGCGCTGCGCGACGGCTTGAGGCCGGGATTGAACGAACGCGAACTCGGCGACGCCATCGAACGCGCGTATATTTCGCAGGGCGTGACAAACGTTATTCACTACATCGGTATAACGTCTATGTCCGCGCCGGACCTCGGCGTGCCGCGCCAGTTTGCGACCACGCGCCGCGTGCAAAAAGGCGACGTCGTGGTGGCGGAGATCAGCGCCGCGTTCTGGGACCATCCGGGGCAGGTGCTGCGCAGTTTCGCCCTGGGCGAACCGAGCCCGCTCTATCGCGATTTGCACGCGGCGGCTGATGCTGCCTTCAACGCGATTGCCAAAGTGCTGCGCGCTGGCGCCACGCCGGCGCAAGTGATCGAGGCCTCAGGCGTGATCGAGGAGGCGGGCTTCACCATCATCGACGATCTGCTGCACGGTTACGGCGGCGGCTATCTGCCGCCGGTGCTGGGCTGCAAGAGCCGCCCGGCCGGGCCGGTGCCGCAGGAGCCGTTCCGCGCCGGGCAGACGGTGGTGATCCAGCCCAACGTCACGACGCGCGATCACAAGGCCGGTGTGCAGACCGGCGAGATGGTGGTGATTACCAAGAGCGGCGTCGAACGGCTGCATGCAATTCCGCGCGGCTTCCACGTTATTTAAGCTGCTCCTTCATCCAATCCGCGCTCTGCGAGCGCCAGCGGTAGGCGCGGTTATTGGCGATGTGATTGCCGTCCTCGATCATCATCAGCACGACCGGGCCTTTGACCTCGCGCGCCAGCCGCTCGGCGTCGGCGGCGGGGATGACGCGGTCGAGCCGGCCGTTGACGATGAAGATCGGGCAAGTGATGTTCTGCGCAATGCCGGTGAGCGACAAGGTCTGCGCGTTCTTGCGCGCCGCCTCGACGGTCTTGCAGTGGCTGCGGATACGGAACGTCTCGCGCGTCAAGTCCGGTAAGGTGTCGAAAGCCGCGCCGAAGTCGAACGGTCCGCCGAGCGCAATGCAGGCCTTGATGCGCTTCTCGAAGGCCGCCGCGCGCGCCGCGTAGTAGCCGCCGAGGCTGACGCCCCACATGCCGATGCGCTTGCTGTCGAGATCGCGCCGGCTCTCGACATAGTCGATGACGGCCTTGACCGGCACTTCGTAGTCGCCGCGGATGGGGAATTCATATTGTGCCTCGCCTTGGCCGGGGCCCTCGAACACCAGCGTCGCCATGCCGCGTGCCAGGAACGGCATCTCGTAGGCGTCGGTTTCTTCCTTGGTCGAGTCGAGACCGACCGCCATCACCACCACGGGCGGCCTTTCCCCGCCGGCGGGGTTGCGCAGAATCCCGGCGAGCGTCTTGCCCTGATAGGGAATTTCGACGCGCTCGCCGGGCGGGTTGAGATGCGGCAGCGCGAGTTGCCGGCACTCGATCTGCCTCTTGTGCGCGGCCTTCATCTGCGCCGGATCGTGCGCGAACAGAAACGAGCCGAAATGGTAGTAGACGGCGGCGCGCTGCAGGCATTCGCCGGCGGTCAGGAAATGCTTTTTCGCCAGCGCCTCGCGGCCGAGCTGCTCATGGTGGGCGCCGCGTTCCGACCAGGCCCGGCACCAGTCGTTGTAGGATGCGAGCGAGCCGGTGATCTCCTCGAAATCGGTCAGCACCACGCCATTGGCGACAAAGCGCGCGCCCCAATGCGCGATCGCGGCCTTGAGCAAGGGATCGGAGGACATTGCTGTTTTCCTGAATGCAGTTACGTCGTCTTCTCGTCGCGGCGATACCACGGCAGGAAGTGCCGCGTACACCAGTTCACCAGCAATTCGAAGCTGACGCCGAAAGCGGCAAGCAGCAACACGCCGACGAAGGCCTCGTTGTGGTGATACGAACGCGAATTGTACAGAATGTAATAGCCGAGCCCGCCGATCGAGAGGAAAAATTCGGCCACCACCGCGCCGATCAGCGCACGGCCGGCGGCGAGGCGAAATCCGGCTAGCAAATAGGGCATCGACGCCGGCAAGACGATATCGATCAGCGTGCGCAGGCGGCCGGAGCGGAACGATCGGGAGACTTCCAGATATTCGCGCGGCACGGCGCGCGCACCGTCGGCGACGTTCATGATGATGGCGAAGATCGCGGCAAAGATAATGGTGGCGATGCGCGCTCCGCTTGAATAGCCGAACCACAGCGAGAACAGCGGCAATACGATGATCATCGGCAAAGCGTTGAAGCCGTTGATGTAAACGCGGATCATACGGTCGACAATATTGCTGCGGCCCATCAGTAAACCGATGGCGGTGCCGGCGACGATCGTAATGGCCAATCCTTCGGCCACCGCCGCGAGCGTCGCGCCGAGCGCATCGAGAAACTCAGGATCGACGATCACGCGCGGGATCGCCAACACGACCGTGCTTGGCTTGGCGACGTAAGCCGGGGCGATGGCGCGAACCACGAACTCCCAGGCCAGCAAGATCGCCGCGCCGGTCAGCAGGCGCGGCAGGAAACTACCGGCCGGCGCGGCGGCGCGCGACGCTGCCGGCGCCGTCGGGACTGCGGCCGATGCGATACCGATGCTGGTCTCGGCCACTGCTACTGCCTCCACCGCGCAAAGTGCTGCTCGATCTTCAAGCCGAGCCGTGTCAAGCCGATGCCGATCAGGCCGATCACCAGAATGGAGGCGAAGACGCCGGCGGTGTCGAAATCCTGCGACGCGCCCATGATGAGCTGGCCGAGTCCGGTCGCCGACAGAAAGAACTCCGCCGCGATCATGCCGACCAGCGCGCGGCCGATGGCTTGGCGCACGCCCGTCATCATGTAGGGCAAAGTGTAAGGCAGCATCACCTCGCGCCACAGCGCCCACTCGCTGGAGCGATAGGATTTCGCCACCTCGATCAGCTCGGGCTTGATGCTGCGCGCGCCCTCGACCGTATTGTAGAGAACAGGAAAGACGGAGAACAGGAAAACGACCAGCACCTTCGGCACAAAGCCGAAACCCATCAGCGACAGGATGAACGGAATCAACGCCACCATCGGCGTGGCGTAGAGAATCATCAGATAGGGCTCGACGCCAACGCGCAGCAGGCGGACGCGCGCGAGCAGCAGGCCGAGCGGCGCGCCAACGATCAGCGCCAGCCCGAAACCGGTGAGGAAAAGTGTGGTCGAATCGAGAAACTGGGCGATGAATTCGCCGCGCGTAACCAATTGCCAGAGCCGCACCAGCGTTTCCGAGAACGGCACCATGAAGGCCGCGCTGGTCGAGCGGCCGGCGGCTTCCCAAAGCGCGAGCCCGGCAAAGACGCTGAGCCAGACCGGTGCGTGGCGGCGGATGGTGGTCAGGTGCATTTACTATTCTAACTCGCCATTCCGGGGCGCGGGCGCTTGCCCGCGAACCCGGAATCTAGGGTCAGTTTCGAGCGCTGCTCTGGATTCCGGGTTCGTCCGCTGCGCGGGCGCCCCAGAATGACAGGTATCACTTCACCATCGCGTTGGCGTCTTTCCAGACGCTGGTATCGACCAGGTTGTCGTAGGTCACCGCCTCCTTGTCGGGCTTGATGGAGCCAATCTTCTTCATCAGCGCGGCGGTGGCCTCCAGCTTGCTGCGCGGCAAGCCATCGTCTTTCACGGCCCAGAAGTCGATCGCCAGAAACGACTTGAGCGCCTCCTTGTTCACGTCCTTGTTGTGCCCGGTCACCGCGGCCGCGTCGGCCACCGCGTCGGCGTTCTTCGGATCCTGCATGAAGCGGGCCGCTTCGATCAGCGCCGCGACCGAGCGCACGATGGCGTCGCGGTTCTTCGCCAAATTGTCCTTGCGCACCACCAGCGTCAGATAGTGGCTGGTCGGGTTGGTGTTCTTCATCGCTAGCAGGATGTTCAGCTTCTTGCCCTGATGCGCGATCTCGGCGAGGTCATCGAGATGCAGCACGGCGAACCGGAGCCGCCCGGCGAGCAGCGCGGGCCCCGGGCTCGAGCCGAGCGCGATCTGCTTGACCTGGTCGATCTTCACCTCTTTGCAGCCAGCGGCGAGCATGGAGCGCAGCGCGATCGAGCGGGCGCCGTTGATCGAGTCGACGCCGACGTCCTGTCCCGCCATGTCCTTGCAGGTCTTGCCGGCTTCGGTGGTGCCGATCACCCAATCCGGGTTCGGCATGCCATAGATGCCGACCAGGGGCACGTCGGCATTGGAAATCTGCACGATCACCGGCGGGGTCGGCGACCATGCCATATCGATATCGCCGGCAACGACCGCCCGCGCGGCGGCGGTGCCGTTGTCGAACGGCTTGATCGTGACGTCGGCGCCGTACTTTTTGAAGAAGCCTTGTTTCTCGGCGACAAAGGCGATGGTGGTCGAATAGATCGGCGGAATGCCTGGAATTGCGATTACGATTTTCTTGCCGGCCGCGTTCGCCGAGTTGACGCCGATCAGCGTGATGGCCAGCGCGACGCCGGCCAATAAACCAAACACTCTGCGAATCATGAAATCCTCCCTTTTCGATTCAGTTTCTTGTTAGCGTTCGAGTACGAATTCGGCTTCGCGCGCCTCCCGCATCAACGTGCCCCACACCTGCTCGCGCAATTCGGCAAAGCGCGGCTCACGCAGCGTTTCGCGCGTGCGCGGAGTCGGCAGGTCGATGGTGATGGTTTCGTGGATGCTCGAAGGCCTTCCCTTGAGCACGATCACCCGGTGGCCGAGCAGCACCGCTTCCTCAATAGAGTGCGTGACAAAGACCATGGCGGTCGGCCGCTCGTCCCAGATCCGCAGCAACTCGAACTGCAGGATTTCGCGGGTCTGCGCGTCGACCGCCGCAAACGGTTCGTCCATCAGCAGCACGTTCGGTTCGATGGCGAGCGCGCGCGCCAGCCCGCAGCGCTGCTGCATGCCGCCGGACATCTGATAGGGAAACGCGGCCTCGAAGCCGCCGAGACCGACCAGCTTGATGAATTCCGGCACCTTGCGCTCGATCTCCGCCTTTGACGCGCCGGCCATGCGCAAGCCATAGGCGACGTTGTCGAATACCGTCTTCCAGGGGAACAGACCGAAATGCTGGAACACCATGGCGACGCCGGCGATCGGCTCTTCGACGCGCTGGTTGCCGACCCAGATTTCGCCGGCATCGTGCGGCAGCAAGCCGTCGATGCAACGCAGCAGCGTGGTCTTACCGCAGCCGGACGGCCCGACGATTGCGACGATTTCACGCTCGGCGACGTCGAAATCGATGTTGCGGAATACTTCGAGCGTGCCGTAACGCTTGGCCAGCCCCTTGACGCGAATACGCGGTTTGCCCGCGGCGGCGCGCGATGCGGAAATGGAGCGCACGGCTGATGCCGTCTGCTGGTTTGTCACTCGGCGGCCTGCGACGCTGGCTTGGGATTGATTTTGGCCCAATAATCGGCGGCCTGCTTGGACTGCTGCAATGCGTCCATGGTCTCGAAGCCCGGCGCCATCGAGCCATCGGCCCCCGCAAGAATCTGGTGATGTTCGATGTTCAAGGTGCGCAACCAGCGCTGCTGGCCCATGGTAATAGCGACAAAATAGCCGATCTCGACCAGTTCGGGCTCGCTGAAATGCTGATGCAGGCGGGCCCACAGATCGTCGCCCGCCGGCAGATCCCAGGTGATCGCCTCGGCGTAAGCAAGCGCGGCCTTTTGCCGCTCGTCGTAGCGCGTCGAACTCTCGAAATTGATCAGGTCGGAATAGTCATCTTCCTTAAGTCCGGCCTTGGCCGCCTTGACAGAACGTTGGTTGCCGCAGAACTCGCACAGCACCGAACGCGAGACGTAGATGCGGCACAGCTCCTTGATGTTGTGATCGGCCACGCCGTTCTTGAATACGTCGCGCCAGGTATTGGCGAACGACCAGAACGTCGCCGGTACATGGGCGCGGATGGCCTGGCTTTCCGGCCGCGGCGTCCCCTCCCGCGCACAGCGCTCGAATTCGGCGATCATGGCGGGGTCTTTGACCGCCGCGGGATCGACATAGCTAATGCACGGTTTAGACATCGACGACTTCCTCCCGGGATACATTGTTACGTTACGCGCGGCCTTGCAGACGCGGTGGTCCCGACCGACCTTGGCAACATGTTGCCGCAACCGCGCGGCACGAGCAATGTCGGTTGCACGATCCGGTAACCAGTCTTGCCCCGGACGCTGGCCCACCGCGGCCGCAGGTAGCTGCACATGGTTGGGCTCGACTCCCATGTTTGTGGGCCTTTTTGAAGCGGGCAAGACATTCATTAGGCTCAATCAATCGTTACGGATCGTGCGAAGTTACCGCTCAGTATTGTTAATGGCTCGAAAGATTACTTCAAACTTATTCACCTCGCACACCGATCGTAAATAATAGTAATTCAGCGGCTCTTCAGCATAGTAACAATTGGACCGATCGAATTAGCAATTGAATACTTAGTCCCCCTTAGTCTCGTGACGACCGAGTTTCAGGGTCGCGTCAAAACGGGACAAAAGCCTTGCGTGCCAGCACCATCGTCATGATCGGGTTCGCCGTCGTGTTCGGCCTGCTCGCCGTCTTCATCGCGCAAGTCTGGCTCAACAATCAGGCCAGCATGCAGGCGAAGAACTTCGAGTCGAAGCCGGCGGTGGCGATGCAAACCATCGTCGTCGCCAAGCAGCCGCTGCGTTTCGGCACCGAACTTACGGCGGCGGTGCTGAAGGAAATTCCGTGGCCGGAAGCTTCGATGCCGACCGGTGCCTTTCACAAGATCAGCGACGTGTTGCAGGGCGGGCGCCGCGTGGTGCTCACCGCAATCGAGCCGGACGAGCCGGTGCTTACGCTCAAGATCACAGGCCCGGGCCAGCGCGCGACTCTGTCGGCACTGGTCAAGCCAGGTATGAAGGCAGTGACCATCCGAGTTAACGACGTGGAAGGCGTCGGCGGCTTTGTGCTGCCGGGCGATCGCGTCGATGTCGTGCTCACGCGTCAGATCGACAAGGGATCGGCCTCCACCGAGGTCGTGCTGCAGAACGCGCGCGTGCTGGCGGTCGATCAGGTCGCCGATGAGCGCGCCGCCAAGGCGACCGTGGCGAAGTCGATCACGCTCGAAGTGAGCACGATGGAAGCGCAGAAGGTCTGGCTGGCGTCGTCGGTAGGCAATCTGTCGCTGCTGCTGCGCAAGGCGGGCGAAACCGCCGAAACAAGGACGCGCAAGATCACGCTCAACGATTTGAGCAGCAATGATCCAGTCATCAAAGACAAGGATGCGACCGCGACCGTGGTGGTTACGCGCGCGGCGGCGAAGCAGGAATACACCGTTCCGGTCGAAGGCAGTCGTGGGGATATGTCGACGACAGGTCTGGGTGCAGTGGCCCGGTAGTACCGGGCATGGGGTCAACTAAGGGCGGGGGAGTGTGTCGTGAAACATAACAACGAATTCGCAGCCGGCTTCGCTTGGCGGCGCTCGGACAAGATCGCTGGAGTCGGCAATTGGCTGTGCGACCTCGCGATCGCCATGGCCATCGCGGTGGCCGCGACGCTTCTGTTTATGGCCGGTGATGCTTATGCGCAGGATCGCATCGTCCAGATCAGCGGCGCCAATCGCACGGCCATGGTGACGGTCACTATCGGCAAGTCGCAGGACGTGCGTACCGGCTCCAGCTTTGTCGACGTCATGGTCGGCGATCCGGACGTTGCCGACGTGAACCCGCTGACCGATCACACGCTGTCGATTCTCGGCAAGAAGATCGGCACCACCCGTGTGCAGGTCTATGCCGAGGGCAAGAAGCTGATCGGCATCTTCGACGTGGAGGTGAACTACGACATCAGCCGGCTGACCAACGAACTCAAGCGTCAATTCCCCGGCTCGCGCCTGCGCGCTTCGTCCGTCAATGGCCGCATCATGCTGTCGGGCGACGTGACCGATGCGGCCACCCTCGATAAGGCGGTGACCATCGCCAAGCAGTTTAGCCCGGACATCATCAATACGGTATCGGTGATGTCGCCCCAGCAGGTGATGCTGGAGGTGCGCTTCATCGAGGTCTCGCGTACCGCTAGCCGCGAGCTGGGCGTGCAGTGGAACACCTTTGGCAACCCCAATGTAAATATCGGCAACAATGTTGCCGCGAGCGGCTTGCCAATCACAGCGGCGACGGCCGTGGGGGCCGCCGGTGTTGCTTCCGGCGCCGCTCCGTTCGGGTTTATGATTGCCAACCTGATGAAGGGCGGCGTATCGGCCGATGTGGCGATCAACGCGCTCGAGCAGAAGGGTCTCGCCCGCAGCCTAGCCGAGCCTAATCTGGTGGCGCTGTCCGGGGATACCGCGAGTTTCCTGGCCGGCGGCGAATATCCGATTCCGATATCCGGTACCTTAGGGCAGATCACCGTCGACTATAAGAAATACGGCGTCGGACTCGCCTTCACGCCGACCGTACTCAGCCGTGGATTGATCAACCTGAAGATCGAACCGGAAGTCAGCCAAATCGACACTACCCATACGGTGTCGGTGGCCAACGGCATTTCTGTGCCCGCGTTGATCGTGCGCCGCGCCTCGACTACGATCGAGCTGCGCGACGGTCAAAGCTTCATGATCGGCGGCCTGCTGCAGACCAACAATCAGAATCTGATCGATCAACTGCCCTGGCTCGGCACCGTGCCGGTGCTGGGCACTTTGTTCTCAAGCAAATCCTATCAGCAGAACCAGACCGATCTTGCCATCATCGTGACGCCGCACCTGGTGCGTCCGATGCGGCCGGGCGACGTCGTCAAGACGCCGGCCGACGACGCGCTGCCGCCAAACGATCCGGACTTCTTCCTGCTCGGCAAGACCGAGGTCACGCGGACGGAAGCCATGGCGCTCACGCCGATCACGGCCCGTATCGCCGCCGCCGGCGACCGTCCGTTCACCGGCCATATGCTCGATCTGCCGAAGGGGGATTCCCATGCAGCCATACAATAACGTGCTGCGCACGCTCGCGCTCTCAGCTCTGCTCGCCGCACTCGCCGGCTGCTCGGAGTATCTCGATCGCCGCGAAACGATTTCGCCCGGCGGCGGCGATTCGGTTGCAACCAACAAGGTCAGCCAGATGGTCGACCCCTGGCCGCGCGCCAGCGCCGATCGGAATATCGCCTTTAACGGAGAGAAGATGGAAACCGCGGTGGAACGCTATCGCACCAATCGCGTGATCCAGCCGCAAGGCATCGGCACGTCCAACAATTACCAGCAGCAGGGTTCCAACAATCAAAACAATACGACGCCGGTTGGGCCGACGGTGACTCAGGCTGCGGCGCCGGTGAAGTAAACGGAATCGATTGAACTCATGCGTCTAGGCCGCAATCCCAGCTCCGATGCAAATCGTACCCGCGTGGTGGTGCTGACCGCCGACGCCGAGTTCGACCGTTCGGCGCGCGCCACGTTCGGCGCCAGCAATGCGATCGAACTTTCTATCGTGCCGGGGCGGATCGCGGAGTGCGGCGACACGCTCGATGTTGCAGGCGCCACCGTCGTGGTGGTCGACCTCGACGCCGGTAGCGACGCGGAGATGCAGGCGCTGACGCGGCTGATGGCGCGCGTGCACGCGTGGCCGCCCGTCATTGCGGTCACGCAGAGTTTCGACGAGAACGTGGCACGCACGCTGCTGCAGATGCGGGTTGCCGACTTCCTGGTGAAGCCGGTGGCGGCGATCGATCTGGTGCGTGCCTGCGCCCGCGTTTCCCAGAGTCATACGGGCGCCGCCGCGCCGACCGAGGCGAAGATCTACACATTCTTGCCCGCGGTCGGCGGGGCGGGGGTGACCACGCTGGCGGTGCAGACGGCGATGCTGATGCTCAACAGCGGCGGTCCGCGTGTGAAACCGTCCACCTGTCTGCTCGATCTGAATTTCCAGAATGGCACGGCGGCCGACTATCTTGACCTCGAGCCGCGCCTGAACCTGGCGGAAATCGAGCCGCGGCCGGACCGGCTCGACCGGCAATTGCTCGAAATCATGCTTTCGTATCACGCGTCCGGCCTCGCCGTGATCGCCGCGCCGAACCGGCCGGCGGAAATGCGGTCGTTCGACCCCGACGTAGTCACGCGCCTGCTCGACCTCGTTTCCGCCAATTTCGACTACGTCGTGTTCGACATGCCGCGCACCTGGTTCTCCTGGACCGATAGCGTGCTGCTCGGCTCGAACAACGTGTTCATCGTCAGCGAGACCACCGTGCCCAGCCTGCGTCACGCCAAGCAATTGGTGGCGGCGATCAAGGAACGGCTGGGCGACGGACCCAACCCACAGGTGATCGTCAACCGCTTTGAGCACCGCATGTTCTCGTCGGGCCTACGCCGCGGCGACCTCGTACAGACGCTCGGTGACGCCTTCGTGGCCGCGATCCCCAACGACTACAGCTTAGTGCGCGAGGCGATCGACCGCGGTATTCCGCTCGATGAGGTCAAGCCCGGCAACAAGATCACCGCGGCGTTGAAAAAAATGATGGCGGATGCCACTGAGAAAAAGCCGCAAGCCGAGGTCAAGACCGCCGCACCAATCAAGAAGTTCAAGCTTTCCGTCGCGCAGTAACGCGTGATGCCGAAGAGTGGACAGCGGTTTTTCGGAATGATCGCGCGCAAGAAATAAGAGGACCGAAGCGATGGCCGGCCGTTTCACATTCCGACGCGCTGCAGCCCAGGATTTGCCGGCGAGCGAACCCGCGACGCCGGTCGAGTCCGGTACCGCGGCATGGACGGCGCTTCCGGAAACGCCGCCGGAGCAGGCGCCGCCGCTGCAGCCGCAGGCGGCCGCCAATCCATTGCTCAGCGACAAGCTGCTCGATGCCAAGGTCCGCCTGCATCGCCGGCTGATCGAAGAGATCAATCTCTCCGCGCTGGAAAAGCTGCCGGAGGAGGAAACCCGCCGTCACGTCCAGCAACTGGTGTCGCAATACGTGCTGGCCGAACGGCTGGCGCTCAATACGCAGGAACTCGCCGATTTCGTCTCGGAAATTCTCGACGAGATGACGGGGCTAGGTCCGCTTGAGCCGCTGCTCAAGGATGAAAGCATCAACGATATCCTGATCAACGGCCACGAATGCGTCTATGTGGAGCGCCGCGGCGTACTCGAACAGCTGTCGGTGCGCTTCAAGGACGAGCAGCATCTCCTGCGCATTATCAATAAGATCGTTTCCGCGGTCGGCCGCCGCGTCGACGAATCCCATCCGCTGTGCGACGCGCGCTTGCAGGACGGTTCGCGCGTCAACGTGGCTGTGCGGCCGATTGGTGTCGACGGACCCCTGGTCTCGATCCGCAAATTCTCCAAGAAGCCGCTCAACCTCTCCAAGCTGGTCGAGGTCGGCGCGCTGCGTCCGCCGATGGCCGACCTGCTGGCGGCGGCGGTGAAATCGCGCATCACCACCATCATTTCCGGCGGCACCGGCTCAGGCAAGACCACGATGCTGAATGCGCTTTCCGCCTTCATTTCGGAGAAGGAGCGCCTGATCACCATCGAAGACGCCGCCGAACTCCAGCTGCAGCAGCCGCATGTCGGCCGCATGGAAACGCGGCCGCCCAATATCGAAGGCAAAGGCGAAATCCGCCAGCGCGAACTGGTCAAGAACGCGCTGCGCATGCGACCCGACCGCATCATTCTCGGCGAGTGCCGCGGCGAAGAAGCCTTCGACATGTTGCAAGCCATGAACACCGGTCATGAAGGCTCGATGGCCACCATCCACGCCAATACGCCGCGCGACGCCATTTCGCGCATGGAGCAGATGATCGGCATGGCCGGCCTGCCGATGACGGTGGCCTCGATCCGCGGCCAGATCGCCGGCGCCATCCAGCTTATCGTGCAACTGCAGCGCCAATCCGACGGCAAGCGCAAGGTCACCTCGATCGCCGAACTCACCGGACTCGAAGGCGACATCATCCAGATGCAGGAAATCTTCAAATACGTGCGCACCGGCACCGCGCCGGACGGTACCGTGCAGGGCCATTTCACCGCCACCGGGGTGCGCCCGCGTTTCCTCACCCAGTTGCTCAATCAGGGCGTCAAGCTGCCCGGCAATCTCTTCGATCCTTCGCAACCGCTGTAAACCGCCATGTTCGATTTCAACCCTGTTTATCTGATCTATCTGCTGGTGGGCGCTTCGGCGGCGATGTTTGCGGAAGGCTTCTATCTGCTGGCCTACAACAAGGCGTCCTATCGCAAGAACATCAACCGTCGCCTCAAAGTGATGGATCACAAGCCTGACCGCGAAAGCGTGCTGGTGCAATTACGGCGCGAGCGTGGTTTGACCAGTGGCGGCGACTATCGATTGCCGCTGGTCAATCTCAATCAACTCGTGCTGCAGTCCGGCCTGACCGTTGGATTCGGACGGCTGATCCTGATCATTGTTACCGGCATGATCGGGGCGTTCGCCGTGACGATGGCGTTCGAGCGACACTTCCTGCACGCTGTCGTTGCCGCGCTGTTCAGCGGTCTCGTGCTGCCCTTTGTGGTGCTGAAGTTCCTGCGCTCGCGGCGGCAGAAGAAATTCGCCGCGCAGTTTCCGGACGCCATCGACATCATCGTGCGTTCGTTGCGCGCCGGCCATCCGGTGCCGATCGCCATCAATATGGTGGCGCGTGAGCTGCCCGATCCGATCGGCAGCGAATTCGGCACGGTCACCGACGAGATCACCTACGGCGCCGACTTAGAGACCGCGATGCGCAATCTCTATTTCCGCGTCGGCACCGACGACCTGCCGCTGTTCGTCACGGCGGTCGCGATCCAGGGCTCGACCGGCGGCAACCTCGGCGAAATCCTGGAAAACCTGTCGGGCGTGATCCGCCTGCGTTTCAAGATGCGGCGCAAGATTCGCGCATTGGCGGCGGAAGGCCGCGCCTCAGCGCTGATCCTGTCGTCGCTGCCGATAGCTCTGTTCGCGGTGATCAATTTCCTGGTGCCGACTTTCTACGCCAGCGTCTGGCACGAGGATATGACCAAGATCGCGTTGGCGCTGGCCGGCGCCTGGATGGGCGTCGGAAACATCATCATGTACCGCATGGTCAATTTCAGGATCTGACCGATGAACATGATGTCAACGGCGTTCAGCAGCGTCTTTCGCGACAATGCCAGCGTCTTGATGGCGCTGCTGGTGTTTCTTGCCGCCGGCACCTTGGCATTCTCGATGATGGTGATTGCGCGCGTGCGCGGCTCGGTCAAACGGCGCGCCTCGAATATCCTGGACGAAAGCGAGCGCGGCAACCCCAAACGCTCGTTGCGGTATTCGAGCCTGAAGGCGGTCAGCCAGCTCATCGAATACACCACCAAGCACTATTCGACGACCAACGACGACAACATGCAAGTGCTGCGCCGGCGGCTGATCCAGGCCGGCATTTACGACCCGCGCGGCGTCGCCTTTTTCTTCATCGGGCGCACGGCGCTCGCCGTCGGCTTGGCCGCCGCCGTGTTCGTGGCGCGCCCCATGCTTGTATCGCACGGAACCACGTTCTTTTGGCTGATGGTGATCGTCGGCGGCATCGCCGGTTATATCTGCCCGAGCTTTTATGTCGATCGGCGCATAGCCAGCCGCAAGGAGGAGCACCGCGCCGGCTTTCCCGATTTCATGGATTTGCTGGTGGTGTGCGCGGATTCCGGGTTGTCGATGGAAGCCGCGCTCGAACGCGTCGGCCGCGAACTCGGCGACAGTTATCCCTCGCTCTCCACCAACATCCACATGACCAATCTAGAAACCCGCGCCGGCCGCCCGCTTAAGGACGCGCTTGAGCGCTTCGCCGACCGTCTGGCGCTCGACGAGGCGCACGCATTCGCGACTCTGATCAACCAGTCGATCGACCTCGGCTCCAGCATCACCGATGCGCTGCGGGTTTATAGCGACGACATGCGCCATAAGCGACTCTCGCTCGCCGAGGAAAAGGCCTATGCGCTGCCGGCCAAGCTGTCGGTGCCGATGATGGTCTGCATTTTTCCGGTGCTGTTCGTGGTCATCCTGCTACCGGTGTTTGTGCGGTTGCATGTCGGCCACTACTTCTAGCGTACCGCGGTGCGGCACAGAGTGAAGAATTTCTTAACTAACCTCTCCTAGCTTAACCCTGGTCCCGGTCGCGGGCGGTTCCTTCAGGTCTTGTCATGCGTATTGGAATTGTCCGAACCTTGTGTCTTGCGGCCGTTGGCCTCTGGCTGGCGGGCTGTAGCGCCGGCAAATTCACCAATCCATTCGAAGCGAATACGCAAGGCACGGACGCATTTGCCGCGGCGCCGGCGACGGATGGCGCCGCCGCAGAACAGCTGCCACCGCCGCTGGGCGTGCCGGCTGCCGCCGAAGCGGGCCTGTATGGTGGCGATCCGAACGACGCCTTGAACCTCGGCAAGAAGCAATACCGCGCCAATAATTTCGGGCTTGCCGAGAAATACTTCCGCCACGCGGCCGAACTGCATCCGGGCGACGCGGAGGTGTGGCTCGGGCTTGCAGCCTCCTACGACCGCTTGCGCCGCTTCGATCTCGCCGACCGCGCCTACGCGCAGGCCATCGGCATCGTCGGACCGAGCGCCGAAATCCTGAACAACCAGGGCTATTCCTACATGCTGCGCGGCGACTACAAGCGCGCGCGCGAAAAGCTTGACGCCGCCCTACGTAGGGACCCCGGCAACAAATACGTGCAGAACAATCTACAGCTTCTGGAAACCAGCTACCGCACCGGCAAGGCCATCCAATAGGCCCAGCTTGGCCGCGCCGGAATACGGCCGGAGCGCAGGATCAATTCTCCATATCGCCGGTTCTTGATACAGGCGCGAAATTTTCGCGGCCTAGCTTCAACTTTATTTCCTCGCGCGGTGAATGAGCGAATATTATAGGGTGGGTGGGGTTTGCCTCGGAGCACGGACGAAAAGCTACGCCGCCTGCTATCTTAGGTTCGCCCAATCGCTCAATCATCAAATTGATTTCCCGACACAAGGGAAACGACCGAAAACCAGGGAGGAAGCTGCAATGTCTACCAAGATTGGAAAATCGGGAGTGTCGCGCCGCACGCTGCTCAGGGCAGGCGCCGCGATCAGCATGTTCCCGGCGCCGCGTGTGTTCGCGCAATCGCCGGAACCGCTCAAAATCGGGTTCCTCACGGTTCTCACCGGTCCGCTCGCGGCGGGTGGCAAACAGCAGGAAGAAGGCGCGGCATTCTTTCTTAAGGAACGCAACGGCATGATCGCCGGCCGCAAGATCGAGCTGATCACGGAAGACACAGCCGGCAATCCGGCGCTTGCCAAGACCAAGACCCAAGAACTGGTCGAGCGTCACAAGGTGCCGGTGATGATCGGCCCGTTGGCGACCAACGAAGCTTTGGCGATGGATGGTTACGTTCGCGACAGCAAAGTGCCGCTGATCACCACGACCTCGGCCGCGACCGTCGACCTCAAGAGCCGGGCCCCGAATCCTTTCGTCCTGCATGCCTTCGGCACGGCGCCGCAGGTGACCTATCCGCTCGGCGACTATGCGGCCAAGACGCTCGGCTACAAGAAGATCGCCATCGTCGCCGAGGATTTCACTTACGGTCATGAAGGCGCCGGCGGATTCCACCTCGCCTTCGAAGCAGGGGGCGGCAAGATCGTGCAAAAGCTTTGGCCGCCGCTCAACGCGCCGGAATACGGACCCTATCTCGCGCAGATCAAGCCCGACGTCGACGCCATCTACATGGGCTTTGCCGGCGGCAATCCGCTGCGCTTTCTCAAGCAATTCAACGATTACGGCCTGAAGGGCAAAGTCGCCGTGCTCGGTAACACCACCTCGACCGACGAGGGCATCCTCAAGGTGATGGGCGAGGAAGCGGCTGGCGTCGTCACCGCCGGCTGGTACGCCGCCGGCCTCGACACGCCGGACAATAAGAAGTTCGTCGCAGGCATCAATGCCGAGTACAAACACGATCCCGGCTTCTACACCGCCGGCCCTTATACCGCGTTGCTCATTATCGAGGAGGCGCTCAAAACCACGGGCGGAAAGACGGACGATGCGGCCGCCTTCCTCAAGGCGATGCACAACGTGCGCCTTGCCAACGGCCCGATCGGTCCGGTCCGGCTTGACGAATACGGCACGCCGATCCTCGATATCTATATTCGCAAGGTGGCGCGCGTGAATGGCAAGCTCACCAACACCATCATCAAGACCTATCCGCAGGTGAATCAGTTCTGGACTTACGATCCCAAGGTGGCGGTGCAGCAGCCGGTATTCTCGCGCGATTTTCCGCCCAGCAAGAACCTCGAATAGCAGGGCTGCCGGGCGCGTCACCGGCAAAGCGGCCGTCCGGGCTTTCGGGCGGCCGCTTGCATTCTTAGATAGTGTGCGGGGCGCGCGCTCCAGGCGAGGAATTCTGCATGTTCGATTCGCTGCGAAAATTGATATCCGACCTCGGCGAGGGCGGCAAGCATCCCAGCCGCTTCGCGGAAGACGATTACCGCGTTGCCGCTGCGGCGCTTTTGGTACATGCGGCCGCCGTCGACGGTTCGATAGCCGACGCCGAGCGCGTCAAGCTGCACGGACTGATCAAGCTGCGCTTCAATCTGGACGACTCCGCGACCGACGAATTGCTCGCCGAAGCGACCAAGGCCGAGCAAAAGTCGGTCGATCTCTATCACTTCACCGCCAAACTCAACCGTTCGCTCGACGATGCGGGCCGTGCGCGCATGGTTGAGATGATGTGGCAGATCGCCTACGCCGACGGCGTCGTTACCGAGTTCGAGGACAATTTGATCTGGCGCGCGGCTGATTTGCTGTGCGTTCCGCAAAACGAGCGTATTGCGCTGCGCGAACGGGTTTCAGCGTCGCTCACAGCCGGAGGCAATCCGACGCAATGAGCGACCTACGACCGGTCACCGTGATCACCGGCGCCTCGGCCGGCATCGGTGCCGCTTTGGCGCGCGTGTTCGCGCGCAACGGCCACGCCTTGGCGCTGGTGGCGCGGTGCGAGGACCGCCTGCGCGAGTTGGCCGACGAGATCGCCGCCACCGGCGGCGTCAGGCCGCTGGTGATCGTCGCCGACCTGCAGCGCGGCGATGCCGCGCGCCTGATCGGCGAGGCCTTGACCGCGCAAGGGGCCGAGCCGCAATTCATGGTCAACAATGCCGGCTTCGGCCTGGTCGGCGCCGCCGCCACGCTCGACCGTGACGAGCAATTGTCGATGATCGATCTCAATATGCGCACGCTCGCCGAACTGTCGCTCGCCTTCGTCGGCAGCCTGGCGCGCCACCGCGGCGGCATTCTCAATGTCGGCTCGATGGCCGGTTTTCTGCCCGGACCGGGCATGTCGGTCTATTATGCCAGCAAGGCCTTCGTGCTGTCGTTCAGCGAGGCGCTGCACAGCGAGCTCAAATCGCACGGCGTGCGGGTGACCGTTCTCTGCCCGGGCCCGGTGCCGACCGAATTTGCGGCGCGTGCCGGCATATCCAGCGGCGGTATGGCCCCTGACATTCTCACGCTGAGCGCCAAGCAGGTGGCGGAAGCCGGCTATCGTGGACTGATGCAGGGCCGCCGCACAGTGGTCCCCGGTCTGGTCAACAAGGCGGTCGTCACCGTGATCCGCTTCGTCCCGCGCCGCCTGTTGCTGGCTCTGATCGACGCCCGGCAGCGCCGGCGCAGGTCCGCGCCGCGCACATAGCCGCCTCGCGCCGCTCATATTGCAAACGTCGGCAAAGCCGTTAGTACTCGATGGAGGCGCAGAATCGCGCACCGAACCGCCATGTTCAAGCCGGTCCTTCTCATCTTGCACCAGGAGCATTCCTCGCCCGGCCGAGTCGGCCAGGTGCTGAGCAAGCTCGGCTATCCGCTCGACATCCGCCGCCCGCGCTTCGGCGATCCGCTGCCGGAAACGATGGACGAGCATGCCGGCGCCGCGATTTTCGGCGGTCCGCAAAGTGCCAACGATGAAGAGGATTTCATCAAGCGCGAGATCGACTGGATCGGCGTGCCATTGCGCGACAACAAGCCTTATCTCGGTATCTGTCTCGGCGCGCAGATGATGGCGCACCATCTCGGCGGCCGCGTCTATCCGCATCCGCAAGGCCATGCCCAGGTCGGCTATTATCCGATCCGTCCGACGCAGGCCGGGCTCAAGGTCTGCCCCGAGTGGCCGGATCACGTCTATCAATGGCATCGTGAAGGGTTCGAATTGCCGGCCGGCGGCGAATTGCTGGCCGAGGGTGACGACGCTTTTTCCGTGCAAGCGTTCCGCTATGGCATCGGCTATGCGTTGCAGTTTCACCCGGAGGTCACCCACGCCATGATGTATCGCTGGCTGGTGCGCGGTGCCCACCGCATGGAACTGCCGGGCACCAAGCAGCGGCACGAGCACATCGCCGACCGCGCGGTGCACGATCATGCCTCGCGCAACTGGCTCGTCGCCTTCATCGATCATTGGATTGGACGCAAGCCGGCCAACGACGCGGCTGAATGAAAAGCCCGCCTTCGCTAAAGCTTCGGCGGGCATCCTTCGCGGATTAGCTGGCTTGCCAGCCGAAGCTCCGAAGGAGCGAAGGCTGGTGGAGCCGAGGGGATTTGAACCCCTGACCTCCTCATTGCGAACGAGGCGCTCTCCCAACTGAGCTACGGCCCCGCCTTCGCGGCGCAATGTTCGTATTTGCGCGGTTTTCGGCGAGTGGGCGCCATTTAGGACCAGGGTTTGGGCCTGTCAAGGACGCGACCGGGCGGACGCTGCCACCGCCGGTCCGGCTTGTTCGAGGCCATGCGACCCGCTAATTTCCGCCCACCTCAAACAGGCGGAGCCTCATGCGCGCGGTCCTCGATATCGTTCTGCTGGTGCTGCAAATCTATATCTGGCTGTTGATTGCCGCCGCCGTCCTTTCCTGGCTGGTCGCCTTCAACGTGGTCAATACCCGCAACCAGGTGGTGCACATGATCGGCGACATGTTGTACCGGCTCACCGAGCCGCTGCTGCGGCCGATCCGCTCGATGCTGCCGCATCTCGGCGGTATCGACATTTCGCCGGTGATCCTGATCTTGCTGATCCTGCTCCTGGAAAATGTGATCATCCGGTACATCTATCCATACGTCTTCTGACGTGACGGCGGTGCGGCCATGGTCGGCGATGGCCGGCGGTGTCGCGCTCGCCGTTCGCCTGACGCCCAAGGGCGGCCGCGACGCCATCGACGGCGTCGCGCAATTGGCTGACGGCCGGTGCGTGCTCAGGGTACGCGTGCGGGCCGTGCCGAGCGAAGGCGAGGCGAACGCCGCGCTGGTGCGGCTTATCGCCAAGGCGGCCGGTGTCCCGCAGCGCGACGTCGTGCTCACCGCGGGTGCCACGGCCCGCATCAAGCAGTTCGCCATTGCGGGCGATTCGACCACGCTGATCGCGGCCCTGGAGAAGACCGCGGCAAAAGGCTAACAATCGGCCATGTCCGCACGCATCATCGATGGCAAGACGATCTCGGCCGACCTGCGCGGCAAGGTGACGGATGCCGTGCACCGCCTGCGGCGCGACCGCGGCATCGTGCCGGGTCTCGCGGTCGTGCTGGTCGGCCATAACCCGGCCAGCAAGGTCTATGTCCGCAACAAGACCAAGGCCGTCGCCGAAGCCGGTCTCAGTGCGTTCGATCAGGATTTGCCCGAGGACGTGAGCGAAGCCGAATTGCTCAACCTGATCGCGCGGCTCAATGGCGATCCGCAGATCAACGGCATCCTGGTGCAGTTGCCGCTGCCGCCGCAGATCAACCCGGACAAGGTGATCGCGGAAATCGATCCGGACAAGGACGTCGATGGGTTCCATCCGCTCAATGCCGGCCGGCTCGCCAGCGGAATGCCGGGCCTGGTGCCGTGCACGCCGCTCGGCTGCGTGCGGCTGGCCAAAACCGTGCACCCCTCGCTGGCGGGGCTCGAGGCGGTGGTGATCGGCCGCTCCAACATTGTCGGCAAGCCGGTGGCGCAATTGCTGCTGGCCGAGAATGCGACCGTGACGATCGCTCATTCCAAGACGGCCGATTTGCCGGCGGTGTGTGCGCGCGCCGATTTGCTGATCGCCGCGATGGGCCGTCCGGAAATGGTTCGCGGCCAATGGATCAAGCCCGGTGCAACCGTGATCGACGTGGGCGTCAACCGCATCGTCGGCGAACACGGCAGGGCGCACATCGTCGGCGACGTCGCCTATGCCGAGGCCAAGACGATCGCCGGCGCGATCACGCCGGTGCCGGGCGGCGTCGGGCCGATGACGATTGCTTGCCTGCTGCTCAATACGTTGACCACCGCGTGCATCCAGAACGGGCTGCCGGCGCCGAAAATTTGATTATTATTGGAGACGCCTTACTGCCAGGCGTAGGCGACCTTATCGAGCGTCTTTGAACCGAACTTCTCGGACGAGCGCGCCACCGCGCGGCCGCCGAGCGTGCGATAGAATTCCACCGCCGGCTCGTTATCGGACAGCGCCCAAACTACCAGGCTCTTCAAGCCGCTCTGCGTGAGATCCTTGCGCGCGGCGGTGAACAAGCGACGGCCGAAGCCGAGGCCTTGGAACTCGGGCCGCAGATAAAGCTCGTAGACTTCGCCGTCATAGAACAGGCTGCGCGCACGGTTGCGTCCGTAATTGGCGTAGCCGGCAACCTGCTCGCCGAATTGCAGAATGGTGATGCGGCTGCCTTTGCGGATCGCCGAATCCCACCAATCCGGCCCACGCCGGTTGATTAGCTTGTCGAGTTCATTGCCCGGGATGATTCCCTGATAGGCGGTCCGCCATGCCTGATCGTGCGTCGCGGCGACGTCCGCTGCATCGGAGGCCTTGGCTCGGCGAATCTCTATGAGGGTCGTACTCATTGCAGAATAGAAGCAACGAACTTTGCGGCCTTCAAGCCCATAATTAATGATACGTTAATGGTGTGGATTACTGGCCACAGTCCGTCGAGAAACGCCCTGTGGCTGCTGATAAATCATGGCCGTTTCGCGCGGTCGTGCACGAAGCGCGCGAACGCGCGGCATTCGCGACGCGCGACGGCCGGTGCCAATGCGCACTGCTGATTCGATTTATTGGATTCGGCTCGTCCCAATATAGGACAGCACCGGCACCCGATACCGGGCCGGCAGGCGAACCTTATACCGACTCGGCTTCCTTCGCGCGGTCGGCGCGCTTGCGGTCGGTTTCGTCGAGCAGCTTCTTGCGCAAGCGGATCGATGTCGGCGTGACTTCGACCAGCTCGTCGTCCTGGATGTAAGCCAGCGCCTTTTCCAGCGTCATGCGGATCGGCGGCGTGAGACGGACCGCCTCGTCCTTCGAGGTGGTGCGGATATTGGTGAGCTGCTTGCCCTTGAGCACGTTGATGACGAGATCGTTGTCGCGGGTATGCTCGCCGACGATCATGCCGCGGTAAACCTTCCAGCCCGGCTCGATCATCATCGGGCCACGGTCTTCCAGATTCCACAGCGCGTAGGCGACCGCTTCGCCTTGATCGTTGGAGATCAGCACGCCGTTGCGGCGGCCCTGGATCGCACCCCGGTGCGGCGCGTAGTCGTGGAACAGCCGGTTCATGATGGCGGTGCCGCGCGTGTCGGTCAGCAGATCGCCCTGGTAACCGATCAAGCCGCGCGTCGGCGCGTGGAACACCAGCCGCAGCCGGTGGCCGCCGGACGGCTTCATCTCCAGCAGTTCGGCTTTGCGCTCCGACATCTTCTGCACGACGATGCCGGAATGGACTTCGTCGACGTCGATGACGACTTCCTCGATCGGCTCCAGCATCTCGCCGGTGTTTGGATCGTCGCGCATCAACACCTTTGGCCGCGATACAGAGAGTTCGAAGCCCTCGCGCCGCATTGTTTCGATCAGGATACCGAGTTGCAATTCGCCGCGGCCTGCGACTTCCATCGAATCTTTTTCGTCGCTCTCGCGCACGCGTAGCGCCACGTTGCCTTCCGCTTCGCGTAACAAGCGGTCGCGGATCATGCGGCCGGTGACCTTACTGCCTTCGGTGCCGGCGAGCGGGGAATCGTTGACGCGGAACGTCATCGCCAGCGTCGGCGGGTCGATCGGCTGCGCCGGGATCGGCGTTTCGACCGCGGGATCGCAGATCGTCATCGCTACGGTCGCATTCGGCAGTCCGGCGATGGCGACGATATCGCCGGCTTCCGCCTCGTCCACCGGCACGCGCTCGAGACCGCGGAACGCCAGCAACTTGGTAATGCGGCCGGTCTCGATCAGCTTGCCGTCGTGGTCGAGCACCTTGACCGCCTGGTTGGGCTTTGCCGAACCGGACTTGATGCGGCCGGTGACGAGACGGCCGAGATAGGGGTTAGCTTCGAGAATGGTGCCGAGCAGCCGGAACGGCCCGCTGTCGACTACCGGCGGCTTGACATGGCTGAGGATGAGATCGAACAGCGGCTGCATGCCGTCGTCATGCGGAGCCTTCCAGCGTCGTCGCCATCCAGCCTTGCTTGGCCGAGCCGTAGAGGATCGGGAAATCGAGTTGCTCGTCGGTGGCGTCGAGCGCGGCGAACAAGTCGAAGACCTCGTTGATGACTTCGACCGGCCGGGCATCGGAGCGGTCCACCTTGTTGATGACGACGATGGGCTTGAGCCCCATCTTGAGCGCCTTCGACACGACGAACTTGGTCTGCGGCAGCGGACCTTCGGCGGCGTCGACGAGCACCAGCGCGCCGTCGACCATGTTGAGGATGCGCTCCACCTCGCCGCCGAAATCGGCGTGTCCCGGCGTGTCGACGATGTTGATGCGGGTGTCTTTCCACACCACCGAGGCCGCCTTGGCTAGGATCGTGATACCGCGCTCGCGCTCCAGGTCGTTGGAATCCATGGCGCGCTCGACCACGCGCTGGTTCTCGCGATAGGCGCCGGATTGCTGCAGCAGGCGGTCCACCAGCGTCGTTTTGCCGTGGTCGACGTGGGCGATGATGGCGATATTGCGAAGATTCATAGTTCTTTCCTGCGCATGATCCTTCCCGAAATCCGGTTCCCACTTTTCGGGATCGTGCGCTTGGGTTCCTAAAACCAAAGCGCGGGCCCTTATGGACCCGCGACGCGACGCTATTGCGGCGCAATATAGTCACCAAGCGGCCAGAAGCAACCGGCCAAATGAAGGCTGGTTAAGCGGCCTTTGACGAGGGCGGCTGCGTCCAGGGGCCGATATGGACGCCTTTTGGCAGTGAATTCTGCAGCATCATCATCTCGGCGATGGTCTCACCGGTCACCAGCCCGACCAGCTTGCCGCTGCTATCGATGATGCCGACCGCAGGCGCCTGCTTCATTTGCAGCAGCTTGAAGGCCTGTTCCAGGGTCGTGCGGTGGCCAACGGTCGGCATGGCCGCAACCATGGCGTCGGCGACGCGGGCGTCAGGACCGCGCTGCTTGATGGCGCGGATCACGTCGCCGCGGCCGAGCACGCCCACCGGCTTGCCGGCGGCGTCGACCACCGGAAATTCGCCTTGCCCGGTGTGCAGCAAGGTCTGCACCGCGGCGTCGAGGTGCTCTTCCGGCGTGAGCGTCTCGAAATGCGTCATCATGGCGTGGCTCACCGGCACGCCACGCGAGGCGGCGCGCAGCGCCACCATGTGCGCTTCCGACGAGGCGGCGAGATAGACGAAGATGGCGATGAAGATCAGCAGGGGATTGTACATCAAGCCGATGAAGCCGAGCGCGAAGGCGACGAATTGGCCGATGGCTGCCGCGATTTCGGTCGCCCGTACGTAGCCCATGCGGCTCGCCAGAAGTGCGCGCAGCACGCGGCCGCCGTCCATCGGGAAGGCCGGGATCATGTTGAATACAGCAAGGAACAGATTCACCGCCGCCAGACGGTCGATCAAAGAAAAATGCGTATTGTCGAGACCGGCCGCTGCGTTCGAATTCAGCGTCGCGCCGCCAATGAACACCAGCAGGATGGTGATGGCCACATTCACCAGCGGTCCGGCGATGGCGATCAGGAATTCCTGTCCCGGCTCTTCCGGGATGCGCTCGAGCTGGGCGACGCCGCCGATCGGCAGCAGCGTCACATAGGGCGTCGGCACACCGAAGGCGCGCGCGGTGAGGATGTGGCCGAACTCGTGCAGCAGCACGCACAGAAACAGCAATACCATGAAGACCACGCTGTCCCAGGCGGTGGCGGCGCCTCCCTGGCTGTAGCTGGCGGCGAAGATCCAGGCGAGGAACAACAGGAAGGTGAGGTGGACGCGGACGACCGTGCCGAACACTTTGCCGATATTCAATGACCAAGACATGAAAAGCCTCATATGGTCGGTGCCAACTCCTATGAGGTAGTATCTGCCAGCGAGCTTTGCGAGGGCGCTGCGTTCGGCCAAAGGACACCGTCAATGGGCGATAGCTATCCAAAAGTGAAAGTGGCGGCGGTGCAGGCCGCATCGGTGTTTCTCGACCGCGAAGGCTCGACCGAAAAGGCCTGCCGCCTGATCCGCGAGGCCGGCAAAAACGGCGCCCGCGTCATCGGATTTCCCGAAGGCTTCATCCCGGCGCACCCTGTCTGGTATCACCACCACGCGGCGAGCGGCGCGATCGCCAACCGGTTGGCGGTCGAGCTGTTCAAAAATTCGGTGGAGATTCCGGGACCCGAAATCGATGCGCTGTGCGACGCCGCGCGCGCGGCCAACGCCTATGTCGTGATCGGCGTCTGCGAGAAGCTGCCGCAGACCATCGGCACGATGTTCAACACCCAGGTCTATATCGGGCCCAACGGCACGCTGATCCGCAAGCACCAGAAGATCATGCCGACGGTCGGCGAGCGCCTGGTGCATATGGGCGGCTACGGTGACACTTTCGGCGCGTTCAGCAGCGAATTCGGGCCGATGAGCGGGCTGATCTGCGGCGAGAATTCCAATCCGCTGGCGATCTTCGCCTTGATTGCCGAAGGCACGCGCATTCATGTCATGAGCTGGCCGAACCATTTTCCGACCAGCGGCGATCCGCTGCGCAATCGCGTCGCCATTGACTCTCAGGCCTTTGCGCAGATGAGCAAGGCCTTCGTTATTTCCGCCTGCGGCACGGTCGATGAGCGGATGATCGAGATGCTGCAGGCGGGCCCCGAGGGAGAGAAATTCCTGCGCAATCCCGATTGTTGCGGCGGCTCGTTGATCGCCGATCCCATGAGCCGCATAATCGTCGGACCGATGGGCGCCGAGGAGGGCATTCTGTACGCTGAATGCAATCTCGATCTCGGCATTCAGATGAAGCTCCGGCACGATTTTGCCGGCCATTACAATCGGCCGGATATTTTTCATCTGCAGGTGAACCGGGCCACACCGCAACTCTATTCGGTGCACGGCGTTGACCAGCCGGCGGAGCTGGCGAACCCGGTCGACATGGCCGCGCTGCCGCCACAGAATTTGCGGCTGGAACCGCCAGCCGGCGAATAAGCTCGAAAGAGGTTACGTCATGCCCGCCAAATTGACTGGAGATGCCCGCAAGGCGGCCTTGGCCAAGCTTTCCGGCTGGTCCGAGGTGGCCGGCCGCGACGCCATCGCCAAGAAATTCATCTTCAAGGATTTCAACCAGGCCTTCGGCTTCATGACGCGGGCGGCGCTGGTGGCGGAGAAAATGGATCATCATCCGGAGTGGTTCAACGTCTATAAGACCGTCGAGGTGACGCTGTCGACGCACGATGCCGACGGCGTTACCGATCTCGACGTCAAGCTCGCCGAGACGATGGACCGGCTCGCGGGTTGACGATGGATCAGACAACGCTTGCCGCCTATGAATCGGCCGCGTCGGCCTTCGTGCAGCGCTGGCTGGCCGAGGAAGAGCCGGCCGACGTGTATGCGCTGTTGCGGAAATTTTTCCGGCCCGGACTCACCGCCGATATCGGCTCGGGCAGTGGTCGCGACGCGGCCTGGCTCACGGCCAACGGGTTCCCGACCATCGGTTACGACCTCTCGGAGGGCCTTTTGGCGCAGGCCCGCGCCCACTTTCCGCACATCGAATTCAAAAAGGCTGCACTGCCCGCATTGAGTGGAATTCCGGCGCGGCATTTCGACAATGTGGGCTGCGAGACCGTGCTCATGCATTTGCCGCGCGAGGAAATTGCGCCGGCGGTTGCTCGCATGCTGGAGATTCTCAAGCCGGGCGGCGTCATTTACATGAGCTTCCGTATCACCGAGAACGCCGACCATCGCGAAAAGGACGGCCGGCTGTTCACGGCCTATGTCGGCGACCAGGTGCGCGGCGCGCTGGCCGGACAGACGATCCTGTTTGACGGGACCGTCGAGCGGCGGCCCGGCGTGATGCTCCAGCGGCTCATCGCGCGCGTCGGCTAGTGCCTTGCCGCGGCAGGTTTCGACGCCCATTTAAATACAATGGCATTCATACACGCTGCATTTTGGCGGCGCGACGACGATAGCGCGCTCAAGCGCAACTTCTGGCGCAAGTTAAAGCGCGTGGCCGCACGGATTCCCTTTGCCGAGGAATTGCTTGCCGCTTATTACTGCGCTTTCGACAACGACACGCCGCTGTCGGTAAAGGCGACGCTGGTCGCCGCGATCGCTTATTTCGTCCTGCCGGTCGACGCCATTCCCGACGTTCTGCCAGTCATCGGCTTCACCGACGATGCCGCGGTATTGGCGACCGCGATCAAGCTGGTCGCCAGCCACATTCGCCCGGCACATCGCGACGCGGCGCGTAACGCGTTGGCAAAACCCTAAGGGTGCAGGATCGCCTTGCCCATAACCTGGCGCGCGGCGATTGCCTTGAGCGCGGCCGGCGCCTCGCTCAGCGGATAGACCGCGTGCACGTGCGACGACAGCTTGCCTTGCGCGCACCAGTCTAGGATCTGCGTCATGTTGGCGCGATGGCCTTGCGGGTTGCGCTGGACCCAGGCGCCCCAATAGACACCGAGCACGTCATAGCTGCGCAGCAGCACCAGATTGAGCGGCAGCTTCGGCATGTCGCCGGCGGCAAAGCCGATGACCAGATAGCGCCCGCCCCAATCCATGCCGCGAAGCGCTGCTTCGCCCTGCGCCCCGCCGATCGGATCGTAGACCACGTTGACGCCCTTGCCGCCGGTCAGCGCGCGCAGCGCGTCCTTGAGATAGGTCGCGGCGTAGTTCACGCCGTCGTCGGCGCCGTGCTGGCGCGCGAAGGCGATTTTGTCGTCCGACGACGCGCAGGCGATGACGCGCGCGCCCATCAGCTTGCCGACCTCGATCGCCGAGAGGCCGGTGCCGCCAGCGGCGCCCAGCACGGCCAGCGTCTCGCCGGGCTTGAGTTCGGCCCGATCCCTCAACGCATGAATCGTCGTGCCGTAAGTGACGGTGAGGCCGGCGGCGTGGTCGAAGTCGAGACCGGGCGGCATGGCGACAAGCTGATCGGCGGCGACGGCGACCTTCTCGCGCGCCGCGCCCCAGCCGATATTGCCGATAACGCGGTCGCCCGGCGCAAAGCCGGTAACGCCGCTACCGATGCTTTCGATTTCGCCGGCAAATTCGGCGGCGGGCGAAAACGGGAAGGGCGGCTTGTGCTGGTACTTGCCGGCAATGATGAGATTGTCGAAGAAATTGAGCGCCGCCGCCTTGATGCGCACCACCGCTTCGCCCGGCCCGGGCGCCGGGTCGGCAATATTGGCAAGCTCAAGGTCGTCGGGGGTGCCGTATCGGGTGCAGAGCAGGGCTTTCATGACGCCTCGATCGGATGCTGGCTTGCAAGGCTATCTAGCATGGTCCCCAGCCGGTTTGGCGGCGTCGGATTTAGTCCTATAGTTTGGCGGAGCGACCGATTGCCGCCTCCCGGCTTGTCGAAATTCGCCCCTAATGGGCTAATATCCAGTCGTCCTTCAGGGGTGCGGCTTGACTGCTATCTTTCACTTCAACCGGTAGGGCCCGATGACAAAGACGCTTTGGCAAGATCGCGCAATTGCACTGCTGACCGCCGCCGCCGTGATGTCCTGCACTGCGGCTATTGCGCAGACCAAGCCGGCGCCGAAGAAGCCGGCCAAGCCCGAGCCGACCGAGCAGGCGGTGCTGCTCGGCCAGTTCGGCGACTGGGGCGCCTACCAGGCGACGCCCGGCGGCAATAAGGTCTGTTTTGCGCTGTCGAAGCCGACCTCGGCGGTCATCGAGCCGTCCAATAGGAAGCGCGATCCGTCCTATGCCTTCGTCTCGACGCGGCCCGCCGAGAAGGTCAGGAACGAGGTATCGGTCATCGTCGGCTATCCGCAGAAAGCGGGCGTCGATGCCACCGCGACCATCGGCTCGGCGAGCTATGTGCTGTATACGCAGAACGACGGCGCCTGGGTGAAAAACGCGGCCGAAGAAGCGCAGATGGTCGAAACCATGCGCAAAGGCTCCAACATGGTGGTTAAAAGCGTGTCGCACACAGGCGCCAAGACCACCGACACCTATTCGCTGAAGGGCCTCGACCAGGCGCTCGACAAGGTGGCCGAGGAGTGCAAGTGACCCGAAGGATCATCACCGGGCCGCCACACTCAAGTCGGCGATAGCCGACTTGAGCATTTTAAGCCTGATCTCGGGTGAACCCGAGATCAGGTGGCGAGACCCGATGATCTTGCTTAGATAGACTGAGCCTCCCGAAGCGGGATGGCCGGGGACAATCTCGGCCATGAAACGAGCTATTTACGAATGACCACGCTGGATATTTCCTCTTTCGTCGAGAAGACGCCGCTCGAGCGCTATGTGCCGCCGGACAAGCCATCGCTGGTCGGACTGACGCGTTCGCAGTTGGGCGCGCTCCTGGATGCGATTGGCGTGCCGGCGGCGCAGCGCAAGATGCGCGTGCAGCAGCTTTGGCATTGGATCTACTTCCGCGGTCTCGCCTCTTTCGACGACATGACCAGCGTGTCCAAGGAGCTGCGCGCCGAACTGGCGCAACGCTGCACGCTCGACCGGCCAGAGGTCGTGGCCGAGCAGATCTCGGTCGACGGCACGCGCAAATGGCTGCTTCGCTTGCCCGGCGAAACGCAGGGTGAGCGGCCGCACGAAGTCGAGTGCGTCTATATTCCCGACACCGACCGCGGCACGCTCTGCGTCTCCAGCCAGGTAGGCTGCACGCTCACCTGTTCGTTCTGCCACACCGGCACCCAGCGCTTGGTGCGCAATCTAACCGCCGACGAGATCGTCGGCCAGGTGATGGTGGCGCGCGACCGGTTGGGCGATTGGCCGGGCGCAACGCGCCCGACCGACGGGGTGGTGCCGACCGGGGACCGCTGCGTCAGCAACATCGTGATGATGGGCATGGGTGAGCCGCTCTACAATCTCGACGCGGTGCGCGACGCGCTGCTGATCGTCGCCGACGGCGACGGCATCGCCATCTCCAAGCGCCGCATCACGCTGTCGACCTCCGGCGTGGTGCCGAATATCGAACGCGCCGGCGCCGAGATCGGCTGCATGCTGGCGGTGTCGTTGCACGCGGTGCGCGACGACTTGCGCAACGAATTGGTGCCGCTCAACCGCAAATACCCGATCGCGCAATTGCTGGAGGCTTGCCGCAACTATCCCGGCGTCTCCAACGCCAAGCGCATCACCTTCGAATACGTCATGCTTAAGGGTGTCAACGATTCGATCGACGACGCCAAGGCGCTGGTGCGCCTACTCAAGGGTATTCCGGCGAAAATCAATCTCATTCCGTTCAATCCATGGCCGGGCAGCAAATACGAATGTTCCGATTGGGAGCAGATCGAAAAATTTTCGCAGGTCGTATTCGACGCCGGCTATGCCTCGCCGGTGCGCACGCCGCGCGGCCGCGACATTTTGGCCGCCTGCGGCCAGCTCAAGAGCGCGAGCGAGAAGCTGTCGGCGCGCGAGCGCATGGCGCTGCGCGCCATGGCCATGACGGAATAGAGTTCCGTTACAATCTCTCCGCGAATTAACGAAACCGCCGGAACCCTCCGGCGTTTAGCCGACGAAGCGCCTCGTGCACTTGCGCATGCGATCTCGCGCGGGGACGCCGCCAAAAAGGGGGCGCGCAACCGAGAACCTGACCTTCGGTTCCGAAATGGAGGTCTCACATGAAAAAAGATATAGGATTTGCCGACGTCATCAACCTCATCCTGGCAATCTGGCTGTTCCTGTCGCCGTGGATCGTCGGCTTTGCCGGCCTGATGCCGGCGGCCTGGACGGCTTGGCTCACTGCCATAGCGATCGCGATTTTTGCGCTCGCGGCGCTCGCGGCCTTCGCCGAATGGGAAGAGTGGATCAACCTGATCCTCGGCCTCTGGCTGGTGGTGTCGCCCTGGGTGGTGCATGTGGCAGCCACGCAAGGCGCCATGCTGACGCTGTTCCTGACTGGCATCGCTGTCGCAGTGCTCGCAGCCTTGGAGCTGTGGATGCTGCACCGGACGCCGCCACGGCTAACGGCAGGCTGACGGTCGCAACAACGACGGCCGGGTGAATCCGGCCTGCGGGTTTGCGGCGATTGCCATTCGCGTCCGTGCTACACCGAGCTTGCCACCGGTTTCATCTGCATGGGAAGAAAAATTCCTGTAGGATGGATCGCCGGGGCAGGCCCGGTTGTAACGGGATAATCCATGGCGCTGTTCGGCCGCATCATCGTTATTCTGTTCGCTCTGTTCATGGCGACCGCGGCGGCTGGCATTGCCACGGCCATCGCGTTGCTTGGGGCCGAATTACACATGGTCGGCGCCGATCCGGTCGAGCATGTATTCTTCTGGGGTACCGCGGCCTTCGCCTCTGGCGTCACCGTCCTCGTCGGCTTTCTGCCCATCCTGATCGCTGTCGTGTTGGCAGAAGCTTTTTCCATCCGCTCGCTCGTGATCCAGGCGGCGGCCGGCGCCGCGATCCTGCTGCTCGGCTATTACAGCGCGGGCTTCACCGGCAGTTACGAGGAATCGATCGATTATCCGCCGCCGCCGATCTCACGCCAGGCGGAGATCGCGGCCGCGGTCGGGGTCGTGTTCGGCTTCACCTATTGGCTGATCGCCGGCCGCAATGCCGGCCGTTGGCGCGGCCTCTGACTTCCCTTTGCCGTCTTGCTCGGCTAGACCGCAGGCCGCGCTCGCGGAAAAAACCATGAACCGAACCGGATTGATCATTGCGCTTGCCCTGGCCGCCGTGGTGGGCGTGTTCTTCGGGCTGTTTCCGCAACTCGATTTGATGATCTCCGCGCCGTTCAACGCGATGGTTGCCTACGGCAATAACTTCGCGCCGCGCATCTATCCGCCGCTGATGCTTGCCCGCGACATCGGGCTATGGGTGGGGACCGCGATTATCATCGTGGTGGTCGCGGCGTTGCTGCTCAAGTTGCTTCTTCCGCGCCGGCGGCTGTTGCTGTCGGGCCGCGCCATCGTGTTCTTGATCTCGACCATCGCGCTCGGTCCCGGCCTGCTCGTCAACGTCACGCTCAAGGATCACTGGGGCCGGCCGCGGCCGATCGACGTGACGCAGTTCGGCGGCGAACAGCATTTCGTCGCCTGGTGGGATCCGCGCGGTGATTGCCCGGGCAACTGCTCGTTCGTCTCCGGCGATGTCTCCGGCGTGGCGTGGACGCTCGCACCGGCGGCGCTGGTGCCGCTGCCGTGGCGGGCGATCGCCTATGGGGCCGCGCTCGCACTCGGCATCGGCATGGCGGCGATGCGCATTATGGCAGGCGGGCATTTTCTCACCGACACGGTGTTTGCCGGGGTGTTCACCTTTCTGATCATCTGGGTGGTGCACGGCCTGATCTATCGCTGGCCGCGCACGCGGCTCACCGACGAGGCCGTCGAGCGCGCCATCGAGCGCCTCGCGCGGCCCGGCCACGATTTCATCGTCGGATTGCTGCGCAAGCGGAAAACAGAACTTTGACAGTGGGTTAGGCGTCAATGCCGCCGGCTTTGCGGCTGCCGGCGTTAACGCCAATGGGGAACTTTGTTCCCGTCGGACTATTGCACTGGTATCCGGGTCGGGCAGGATCGCTAAAAAAATCTGGTTTCCGTAACGATTGGAGTACGTTGTGCACGGCCCGCACGCCAAATTGTATCCGCCGGCCCCGGTGCCGCAGCGTACGCCGTTAGGCCCGCTGGCGCTGCTGCGCGTGCTCGCCAAAAACCCGCTGGAAGCCTGGACGCAGGCGCATTTCGAGCAGCCGATTGTGATGGGCGGCCTGTCGATCGGACGGGTCGCGCTGGTCAGCGACCCGGCGGCGATCCGCCGCGTGCTGATGGACAACAGCCAAAACTATCACAAGGACTGGCTGCAGCGGCGCGTGCTGTCGGCCGGCTTGAACAATGGACTGCTCACGGCCGAAGGCCATCAATGGCGTACGCAGCGCCGCGCGCTGGCGCCGCTGTTTGCGCGCCGCACCGTGCTCGGCTTCTCGGCCGCGATGATCGAGGCGGCGGCCGGTCTGGTCGCGCGGTTGCGCGCGCGCGAAGACCAAATCGACGACATCGCGGTCGAGGTCACGCGCGTGACACTCGAAGTGCTCGAGCGCACGATGTTTTCTGATGGCCTCGGCCGCAACACCGAAGAAATCCGCGTCGCTATGAAACATTACTTCGAGGCGATCGGAAAGCTCGATCCGTTCGACGTGCTCGGCCTGCCGGCCGCGGTGCCGCGGCTCGGCCGATGGAAAGTCCGCCCGATGCTGCGCGTGTTCGAATCCGCCATCGACACGATCGTCGCCACGCGTCGCCATCGTCTCGCGCAAGAAACCGACGAAGTGCCGCGCGACATCCTCACGCTCTTACTGGAAGCACGCGATCCGGAAACCGGCGAAAGCCTGAACGAAGTCGAGGTGCGCGCGAATATCCTCACCTTCATCGCCGCAGGTCACGAAACGACCGCCAACAGTATTACCTGGACGCTGTTCCTGCTGTCGCAATCGCCGGAATGGCGCAGCCGGGTGCAGGCCGAGGCCGATCGCGAGCTCGATGGCGACATAGACGGACTGTCCGAGCGGCTGGTTGAAACGCGCGCGGTGATCGAGGAGGCCAACCGGCTCTATCCGCCCATCGCCGCGATCAGCCGCGCCGCGCTCGGGCCCGACGAACTTGCGGGCGAACCGATCCGGCGGGGCACCATGGTGGTGGTTGCACCCTACGTCCTGCATCGGCATCATGCCTTATGGTCCGATCCGGACAGCTTCGATCCCAATCGCTTTCTCGGCGCCGCACGCGAGCGCATCGATCGTTTTGCCTATCTTCCGTTCGGGGTTGGTCCGCGCGTGTGCATCGGCGCCGCCTTGGCTATGCAGGAGGCATCGATTGTCGTCGCGACCGTCATGCGGAATTTCACGCTGCAATTGGCGCCCGGTCATGCGGTTTGGCCGCTACATCGGGTGACCGTCCGGTCGCAGGGCGGCCTGCCGATGATCGTAAGTCGGCGATGATCGCTGCACCTGCGGCGGCCCGTATAATGCTAGAATGCCGGCGATTCATCCGAGGAGGGGTCTTTGAGCGAGCCTGATGAACACCTCAAACGGGTGCTGCAAATCAAGATGCGGGCGCTTGGCGAGCCGGCGCAGGTGCTCTCGCTTATCCGCAGCGCTGCGCCTTTCTACCGGACCATGGGCGGGACCGGCTTTCGCGTGCTGCAAAATGTCGACGACCCGGCCCAGATCCTCATCGAGATCGAATACGCCGCCCATGCCGCGCTCGAACTCAACCGCCACAAAGTGGCGAGCGATCCGATGGTGCGGACCTTCCTGCAAGGCTGGCGCGCCATTCTGGCCGGCAGCGCCGATATGGACGTCTATGAGGACGTGACCAAGTAGCGTCCGCCGCCCCTTGACCGCCGCCGCCATCCTGAGTTCAACAGGCCCGTGAAGGCGCCCGTCCCCGGGCGGCTGCGGGAAGCACCATGCTAGGCGAGACCAAAACGAGCCCCAAGAAAGTCGTGCTGGCCTATTCGGGCGGGCTCGATACCTCGATCATCCTGAAGTGGCTGCAAACCACCTATGGCTGCGAGGTCGTCACCTTCACCGCCGATCTTGGCCAAGGTGAGGAGCTAGGCCCCGCGCGCGAGAAGGCGCTGCGCGCCGGTGTCAAGCCGGAGAACGTCTTCATCGAGGATCTGCGCGAGGAATTCGTGCGCGACTTCGTGTTCCCGATGTTCCGCGCCAACACCGTTTACGAAGGCCAGTACCTGCTCGGCACCTCGATCGCGCGGCCGCTGATCGCCAAGAAGCAGATCGAGATCGCGCGCAAGGTCGGCGCCGACGCGGTCTGTCACGGCGCCACCGGCAAGGGCAACGACCAGGTGCGCTTCGAACTGACCTATTACGCGCTCGAGCCCGGCATCAAGATCATTGCGCCCTGGCGCGAATGGGCCTTCAAGGGCCGCGAGGAACTCTTGAAGTTCGCGCGCGATCACCAGATCACTATAGCCAAGGATAAGGAAGGCGAGGCGCCGTTCTCCGTGGACGCCAATTTGCTGCACTCGTCGTCGGAAGGCAAAGTGCTGGAAGATCCGGCCAAGGAACCTCCAAGCATCGTCTATCAACGTACCATCTCGCCGATTGAGGCGCCGGACAAGGCGACCGAAATCCGCATCGGCTTCAAGAAAGGCGACGCTATCAGCATCGACGGCGAGAAGCTGTCGCCGGCGACGTTGCTCGCCAAGCTCAACAAACTCGGCCACGACAACGGCATCGGCCGGCTCGACCTGGTGGAGAACCGCTTCGTCGGCATGAAATCGCGCGGCGTGTACGAGACGCCGGGCGGTACCATCTTGCTCGCCGCCCATCGCGCCATGGAATCGATCACGCTCGACCGCGGCGCCGGCCATCTCAAGGACGAGCTGATGCCGCGCTACGCCGAGATGATCTACAACGGCTTCTGGTTCGCGCCGGAGCGCGAGATGCTGCAGGCGGCGATCGACAAGTCGCAGGAACTGGTCGAAGGCGAGGTGCGGCTCAAACTCTACAAGGGCAACGTCATTGTCGCCGGGCGCGAGAGCCCGGCTTCGCTCTATTCTTCGACGCTGGTGACCTTCGAGGACGACAAGGGCGCCTACGACCAGAAGGACGCCGAAGGCTTCATCAAGCTCAACGCCTTGCGGCTGCGCACGCTTGGTCAGCGGCGCAAGAAACTCAAGCTCGATTGAGAGGGGTGGTCCGATGCGACAACCGGCCGGGAACTGGTTGCTGATGACGGTCGTTGCAGGCGCGCTCGCGGCCTGTTCGAGCACCAAAGAGGTGCCGGTCGATCCGAACCTGCTTCCGACCAGCTACAAGCAGGAAATTCTCGACACGCTGTCGCACACGCTCGTCGATCCGACCAATATACGCAATGCGTCCATAAGCGATCCCGCGCTGACGCCGGTCGACAAGGAGCAGCGCTACACGTCGTGTGTTCGCTACACCGCCCGCGACGCCAGCCGCCAATACGGCGCACCCACGGTCCGCATCGCCTATTTTTACGGCGGTCACCTCAACCAGATTGTCGACGCCGGCAAGGATCAGTGCGGCAACGCCGTCTATAAGCCGTTCCCCGAGCTGGAAAAGCTGTGCCTGTCGGAACACAAATGCGTCTGAGCGCGTAAACGCCGGCCGCATCCGGGACCTTTCCAGATATGGAATTTGTAGCGGTCGCGGGTCTGCAGCGCGTCATTTCATGCCGCGCTGCGCCCGGGACAAGAACCCCTTAAACCTGCCGGTCGACCATCGCCTTTTTCAATTCGGCGATCTCCTTCGCCGGATTAAGGCCCTTAGGGCAGGCCTTCGAGCAATTCATGATGGTGTGGCAGCGGTAGAGCCGGAACGGATCCTCGAGATTGTCGAGCCGCTCGCCGCTCGCCTCGTCGCGGCTGTCCTGCACCCAGCGATTGGCCTGCAGCAGCGCCGCCGGACCGAGGTAGCGGTCGGAATTCCACCAGTAGCTTGGGCAGGAGGTTGAGCAGCAGGCGCACAGGATGCACTCGTACATGCCGTCGAGCTTGGCGCGCTCCTCGTGACTCTGCTTCCATTCCTTTTCGGGCGTCGGCGTGGTGGTGTGCAGCCACGGCTCGATCGAGGCGTATTGCGCGTAGAAGTTCTTCAGGTCCGGCACGAGGTCCTTGACCACCGGCTGATGCGGCAGCGGATAGACCCGCACCGGCGCCTTGGCGTCGTCCATCGCCTTGGTGCAGGCGAGCGTGTTGGTGCCGTCGATGTTCATGGCGCAGGAGCCGCAAACGCCTTCGCGGCAGGAGCGGCGGAAGGTGAGCGTCGGGTCGACGTTGTTCTTGATCCAGATCAGCGCGTCGAGGACCATCGGGCCGCAGTCGTCGCGATTGACGTAATAGGTATCGACGTGCGGATTGGCTTCGTCGTCCGGGTTCCAGCGATAGATGCGGAACTCGGTCTCGTTCGCAGCCTGCGGCGCGTGCGGCCAGGTTTTGCCCTGGGTGATCTTGGAATTTTTCGGCAGCGTGAATTCGACCATGTCGGCAATCCGCGTGTTGTTCGTTTAGGCGCCATCCACGTCAGTAGACGCGGGCTTTCGGTTCGATATAGGCGACGTCGTTGGTGAGCGTGTAGGTGTGCACCGGGCGATAGTCGAGCTTCACGTTGCCCTTCTCGTCCATCCACGACAGCGTGTGCTTCATCCAGGTCTTGTCGTCGCGCTCGGGGAAGTCCTCGCGCGCATGCGCGCCGCGGCTTTCGGTGCGGTTCTTCGCCGAATCCATGGTGACGACGGCTTGCGCCATCAGGTTGTCGAGTTCGAGCGTCTCGATCAGGTCGGAATTCCAGATCAGCGAGCGGTCCGAGACATGCACGTCGGTCATTCCGGCGTGGACTTCGTGGATCAGCTTGTGACCTTCCTCCAGCACCGGGCCGGTGCGGAACACCGCGCAATGGCTCTGCATCGTCCTCTGCATGTTGAGCCGCAGTTGCGCGGTACGGGTGTCGCCGGATGAGTTGCGTAGCTTGTCGAGTCGCGACAGCGCAAGATCGGCGGAATCTTTCGGCAATGCGGGCTGCTCGGCGTTGGGCGTGAGCAATTCGGCGCAGCGCAGCGCGGCGGCGCGCCCGAACACCACGAGATCGATCAGCGAATTCGAGCCCAGCCGGTTGGCGCCGTGCACCGACACGCAGGCGGCTTCGCCCAGCGCCATCAGGCCGGGCACAACCGCATCGGCATTGCCGTCTATCTTGGTCAGCGCCTCGCCGTGATAATTGGTCGGGATGCCGCCCATGTTGTAATGCGCGGTCGGGATCACCGGGATCGGCTCGCGGGTGACGTCAACGCCGGCGAAGATGCGCGAGGATTCGGCGATGCCCGGCAGCCGCTCGTGGATCACCTTGGGATCGAGATGGTCGAGGTGCAGGAAGATATGATCTTTCAGCTTACCGACGCCGCGGCCTTCGCGGATCTCGATGGTCATCGAGCGCGACACCACGTCGCGCGAGGCGAGATCCTTGGCCGACGGCGCGTAGCGCTCCATGAAGCGCTCGCCCTCGGAATTGACCAGATAGCCGCCTTCGCCGCGCACGCCCTCGGTGATCAGGCAGCCGGCGCCGTAGATGCCGGTCGGATGGAACTGGACGAATTCCATATCCTGCAGCGGCAGGCCCGCGCGCAGCACCATGGCGTTGCCGTCGCCAGTGCAGATATGCGCCGAGGTGCAGGAGAAATAGGTGCGTCCATAACCGCCGGTGGCCAGAATGGTCATATTGGCGCTGAAGCGGTGGATCGTGCCGTCGTCCATATTCAGCGCGACGACGCCGCGGCAACGGCCCTCGTCGTCCATGATCAGGTCGATGGCGAAATATTCGATGTAGAACTCGGCGGAATGCCGCAGCGCTTGGCCGTACATGGTGTGCAGCATGGCGTGGCCGGTGCGGTCGGCGGCGGCGCAGGTGCGCTGCGCGGTGCCCTTACCGTAGTGCGTGGTCATGCCGCCGAACGGGCGTTGATAGATCTTGCCGTCTTCTTCGCGGCGCGAGAACGGCAGGCCCCAGTGCTCCAGCTCGTAAACGGCTTGCGGCGCGTTGCGGCACAGGTATTCGATGGCGTCCTGATCGCCGAGCCAGTCGGCACCCTTGACGGTATCGTACATGTGCCAGCGCCAGTCGTCCTCGCCCATGTTGCCGAGCGCGGCGGCGATGCCGCCCTGCGCGGCCACCGTATGCGAGCGCGTGGGGAACACTTTGGTGATGCAGGCGGTGCGCAGGCCGGCCTCGCTACAACCGACCACCGCGCGCAGGCCGGAACCGCCGGCGCCGATCACCACCACGTCGTAGCTGTGATCCTCGATCGGATAGGCGTTGCCGTTGACCGCCGGTCCGCCGTTCGATTTTCCGTTCGTGGCCATGACGCTAGACTCCGAACGAAAGCTTGAGGATGGCAAAGGCGCTGGCGAAACCGACGGCGAAGCAGAAGAACGTATTTCCCAGCAAGGTCACGAGCTTGAACTTATCCTCGTGCACGTAATCGACGATGATCTCCTGCATGCCAATCCACATATGGTAGACGATGTTGACGATGAACAGCAGCATGATGATCGCCACGATCGGCGACCCGAGAATTTGCACGACTGCCGCATGGCTGCGCCCGAGCAGCCCGATGACGATGACGATCAGCGCGATGCATAGCGGGATGCCGGCGACCGAAGTAATGCGCTGGTGCCAGAACGCCTGCGTGCCGGTGTGCGCCGCGCCGAGGCCGCGCACGCGGCCCATCGGGGTGCGCATCTGAGTTCCCTTCATCGTGGGCCTCCCATGGCGAGATAGCCGATCACCCAGACGACGAGCGTAAGCGCGACCGAGCCGACGATGGTTGCCAGCGCCAGGAATTCCCGTTCGGCCGGTTCAAAGCCGAGGCCAATATCCCAGATCAGATGGCGAATGCCACCGAGCATGTGATGGAGCAAGGCCCAGGTGTAGCCGAACAGCACAAGCCGTCCGATCAGGCTGCCCGCGAACCATTCGAAATAGGCGTAGGCGTTGGGACCGGACGCCGCCGCGACCAGCCACCAGGCGATCAGCAGCATGCCGAAATACAACACGGCGCCGCTGATGCGATGAAAGCCCGACATCACGAACGTCAGCATCAGCCGGTAGACTTGCAAGTGCGGAGAGAGCGGTCGGGGCCGTCGCGGCCCTGTTGTCGAACCCGCCTGAAGCTCGGTCATCGTCATTCTCCAGAACGCTCAAAACGTGCCGTTCGATCGTGCCGACGTTTGTGGAGCGTAACTAAACCAATGTTTGCCCGCGTCGCAACGCATCAATCCGCGAGAAACTCGATCTTGCGCAGTCAAAAGCTTCGCCTTCAGGACGGCGATACCGTCGCGCCGGTCTTGTGCGCCCGTAAGCACCGTCCTTTTACGGTTTGACTGGCAGCGGCAATGCGCTACTTCAACGATTGCGAAGCCTTGCACGCTCTATTATCATTGGACAATATGTGTTTTGCGTAGTCTGCCTTCGCAAAATAAGAAGGTAGTAGCCAGATGCGGTTCGACTTCACCGATCTCAACCTATTCCGCCAAATCGTCGAGGCGGGCAGCATCACGCATGGTGCGGCCCGCGCCAATCTTGCGCTGGCCGCCGCCTCGACCCGCATCCGCAAGATGGAACTGGCGTTCGGCACCGAACTGCTGGTGCGCGGCCGGGCGGGCGTGACGCCAACCCAGGCCGGCCGCACACTGCTGCAGCACGCGCGCTCGATCCTGGCGCAAAGCGAGCGCATGCAGGAGGACTTGAGCCCCTATGCGCGTGGGCTCGCCGGCCAGGTGCGCGTGCTCTCCAATACCAACGCGCTCACCGAATTCCTACCGGAGACCCTGCGCTCGTTCCTGATGGCCTATCCCGATATCAGCGTCGACCTCGAGGAGCGCCTGAGCGACGAGATCGTCGGCCTGATCGCGGACGGTTCGGGCGATATCGGCATTGTCGCCGGTACCGTCGATTACGGCGGCCTGCATACGTTTCCGTTTCGCAGCGACCGCTTCGTGCTGGTGGTGGCGAAGACTCATCCGCTCGCCAGCCGCTCACGCATCGGCTTTGCCGAGGTGCTCGACTACGACATGGTCGGCCTCGACCGCGCCAGCGCCATCCAGCGCTTCCTCGCCGACAAGGCCAACCGCGTCGGCCGGCCGTTGCGGCTGCGCGTGCAGCTTCGCAGCTTTGACGCCATCTGCCGGTTGGTCGAATGCAATGTCGGCGTCGGCATCGTGCCCGAGACCACCGTGAAGCGAACCGAACGCAACATGGCGATCAGCTCGGTCCGGCTGACCGACGCCTGGGCATTGCGCGAATTGTCGATCTGCGTGCGCGACATCGACACGCTGCCGCCCTACGCGCGGCAGCTCGTCGATCATCTGCGCGCGAGCGCGTGAGTTAGTCGATTACGCCGTGCGCGGCTGCATGTTCGCTTTCTGCAGCAGATCAATCAGTTGCTTGACCGAGTCGGACAGCGCCAGGACTTCTTTCTCGCGCAACTCGTCGATCTTCTGGTGCAGGAGCTCGATTTCAAGCTCCGCCTTCACATTGACCTCGTAGTCATGCTCTGCCGCTTTGCGGTCGATATCCTGTTGCCGGTTCTGGCTCATCATGATGAAGGGAGCCGCATAGGCGGCTTGGAACGAGAGCGCGAGGTTGAGCAGGATGAATGGATAGGGATCCCATTGCTGCACATAGGCGGTGATGTTGAGCACGATCCAGATCAAGAGAAGGGCCGACTGGATGATGATGAAGGTCCACGAGCCCATCGTAGTCGCCACGTCGTCGGCGATCCTTTGGCCCAAAGTGAGTTTATACGCGTCCTTGTGCCCTGCGAGCGGCGTAGCGTGCGCAACTCGGCGAGAAGGCGTTCTTCCGTTTCGTGAAGTTTGTGTATCACGTGTGTCTCGCCTTCCATATCATCCTCCCAGTATTTTTGATGGTCGCGTTGCCGGGCCTTCGCCTCACTTCGGCATCAGCACCCAGTAGTCGAGATCGAGGATCACCGCCGGATCGTAGTCATCGCCGGTCTTGTAGGGAAAATCAGCACACGGCCGGTCCTTGGTCGCGACGGTGCGCAGGCGCAGCGCGCCGACATCGTTGCGGCCGGGCAATTCGGCGCTGGCGAGCACTTCCGACCAAGCGAACACCGTCAGCCCTGCGAACAGTGGCGCCACGTGCCGCCCGCCATTGATCGCCGCGACGTGGAAAGCATTGCCGAGCCCGTTGAACGACAGCGCGCGCGCCAGCGAGATGGCGTGGCCGCCGTAGATGAGACGATGGCCGAAACGGCCTTTGCTCTCGGTGAAATGGTCGAAATGGATGCGCGCGGTGTTCTGATAAAGCCGCGTCGCGATCATGTGCTCGGCGTCCTCGACCGTGATGCCGACCACGTGATCAATCTTCTCGTCGGCTTTGTAATCGCCGAAGCGGTGCGGGCTGCCGGCCAGCGCCGTGTCATATTCAGCGGCATTGATCGGCGGGCAACCGGCGCCGAGCTGCGAAGGCTCGACGCTTTTCGGCAGCACCGGCACCCGATCGCCCGGCGCGGCCGCTCCCTCGTCGCGTTTGCGCACCATCACCCAGCGCGCATAATCGAGCACCACCTCGCCGTCCTGGTTGAAGCCGCGCGAGCGCACATAGACGATGCCGGTCTTCTTGTTGGAATTCTCCTTCAGCCCGATCACCTCCGACACCGCATTGAGCGTGTCGCCGGGATAGACGGCTTTCAGGAAGCGGCAGTCGGCGTAGCCGAGATTGGCGACCGCATTGAGCGAGACGTCCGGCACGGTCTTGCCGAACACCATATGAAAAACCAGGAGATCGTCGAGCGGCGAGCGCGGATAGCCGAGCTTGGCCGCGAACACGTCGGACGATTGCACGGCGAAACGCGGCCCGAACAGGCCGTTGTAAAGCGCCACGTCGCCGAGCGTGACGGTGCGTGGCGTGGCGTGGTGGATTTGCTGGCCGAGGCGGAAGTCTTCGAAAAAATTGCCCGGATTGGTCTTAAGGGGAGACGCTTTGCTCACTAGAGGGCTCCTTCATCCGATCCTGCCCGGACAATCCATTGTCACAAAACCGTGAGCCGAACGCCAGCTTCCGGCAACGGGAAACTGATGAGAACGTGTTTAAGCCCCGTGTTAGCGGATGGGTCGTCAGGTTCACATCCCTCTGGAGGACGACACATGAAGAAGAGCATTCTGCTTTCGACGCTGATCGCGGCCGGTCTGGCCTTAGCTCCGCTTGCACCGGCGGCCTACGCCGACGATATGAAGAAGGACACCATGTCGAAGGACGAGATGAAGAAAGACGACGGCATGAAGAAGGACACCATGTCCAAGGACTCGATGAAGAAGGACGATGGCATGAAGAAGGACGATGCCATGTCCAAGGACAAAATGGGTCATTAAGTTTGGCTCGCGGCCGGGTTCGTGCATCCGCGGGTCCGGCCGCGCCGTATACTCATTGACGCAAAGATTGGTTGCGATAACACGGCAGGCTCGCGATGACCGCTGAGACGATCTCAACTTTTCGGGCTGACGCGACCATCCACCCCGGCTGGGTGCGCGTGTGTCATTGGATCAACGCGTTGGCGATCTTGGTGATGATCGGCTCCGGCTGGCAGATCTATGACGCCTCGCCATTGTTCGATTCACTGGAATTTTCCAAGCACATCGCGCTCGGCCAATGGCTCGGCGGCGCGCTGCTCTGGCATTTCGCCGCCATGTGGCTGCTGGTCGTCAACGGCATAATTTATGTGACACTCGGGCTCGCCACCGGCCGCTTCCGCCGCAAGCTGTTGCCGATCACTCCGTCCGCGGTATTGGCGGACGCCAAGGCCGCGTTCACCTTCCAGCTCTCGCATGACGACCTCTCGCACTACAACGCCGTGCAGAAGCTGCTGTACACCGGCGTGATTCTTTGCGGCATTCTGATCGTGCTGTCGGGGTTATCGATCTGGAAGCCGGTGCAGTTTCAGGAATTGACCACGCCGTTCGGCGGCTATGATTTTGCCCGCTACGTGCATTTCTTCGCCATGAGCGCGATCGTCGGATTTCTCTGTGTGCATGCGGCTCTGGCGCTGCTGGTGCCGAAGAGCCTGCGCGCCATGATCATCGGAAAGTAGGACACCATGCGCACCCGCACCATCATTCCCGGCGTCGATCCCAAGCTACTGATCAAGGATGCCGCCAAACTGATGCCCGATCCGGCGCGGCGCGGTTTCCTGCGTGGCGCGGCGAGCCTCGGCGCGCTCGCTTTCCTCACCGGTTGCGACATCATCGACGGCGACAGCGCCGAAGGCGTGCTGCGTAAGGTTTCCGAATTCAACGACGGCGTGCAGGCGCTACTGTTCAGCAAGACGAAGCTCGCCCCGACGTTTTCCGAAAAAGACATAACCCGGCCGTTCCCATTCAACGCCTATTACGACGAGGACGAAGCGCCGGCGGTCGATCCGGCGATCTACAAGCTCGAAATCGCCGGCCTGGTCGACAACAAGAAGTCGTGGACGCTCGATGAGCTGCGCGCGCTGCCCGAGGTGTCACAGATCACCCGCCACGTCTGCGTCGAGGGCTGGAGCGCCATCGGTTCCTGGCAGGGCGCGGTGTTGTCCGATTTCCTCAAGCGCATCGGCGCCGACACGCGCGCCAAATACGTCTGGTTCGAATGCGCCGAGGGCTACACCAACACCATCGACATGCCGACCGCGCTGCATCCGCAGACGCAGATGTCGTTCAAGTTCGACCACAAGATCCTGCCGCGCGCCTACGGCTTCCCAATGAAGATCCGCATCCCCACCAAACTCGGCTTCAAGAATCCGAAATACGTGGTGGCGATGGAGGTGACCAACACGGACCACGGCGGCTATTGGGAGAACCAGGGCTATAACTGGTTCGGCGGGCTCTGACGGGCAAGTTACGTCTTTGGCGGCGGTTCGGGCCCCGTGATCAGCCGCGCGCCGCGCTGGAACGTCAAATAAGTCCACAGCCAGTTGAAGGCAACGATGAAGCGGTTGCGCACGCCGATTAGGAAATAGATGTGCACCGCCGCCCAGAAGAGCCAGCCGATGAATCCCTTGAGCTGCAGGCGGCCTAATTTCACCACAGCCGCACGGCGGCCGATGGTCGCCAGTTCGCCGAGATGCATGTAGCGGAACGGACCGGGTGCGGCGCGTCCGGCGATGCGCGCCGCGATCAGCTTGCCGACATAGTGGCCCATCTGTTTGGCGGCCGATGCGATACCAGGTACTGGGTGGCCGGTCTGGTCGGTGACGGCCGCGGTGTCGCCGATGACGAAGATATCGGGATGCCCGGACAGCGATAGATCGGGACCAACCTTCACCCGTCCGGCGCGGTCCGCTTCCGCATTGAGCCAGCGCGCGGCCGGCGAGGCGGTGACGCCGGCCGCCCAGATGAGTGTCCCGGCCTCGATCCGGCCGCTGTCGGTATCGACGCCGCGCGCATCGCACTTGATGACGCGTGTGTCGGTCTTGACGTCGACGCCGGCGCGCATGAGCGCCGCGCGCACGAAGTCGGACTGTTCGGGCGCAAAGGCCGGCAGCAGGCGCGTGCCGGCTTCGATCAGAACGATCCGGGCCGAGCGCGGATCGATGCGGCGGAAATCGGCGGCCAAAGTTTGCCGCGCGACCTCGGCGATGGCGCCGGCCATCTCCACGCCGGTGGCGCCGCCGCCGACGATGACGAAGGTGAGCAAACGCCGACATTCATCGGCGTCGGCGATCAGTTCGGCCTGCTCGAATGCGATCAGGATACTGCGGCGGATGCGGGTCGCATCCTCGATGCGCTTGAGCCCGGGCGCGAACGCGGCCCACTCGTCATGGCCGAAATAGGCGTGCGTGGCGCCGGTCGCGATTACCAGATAATCGTAGGCAACATCGCCGAAATTGGTGCGCAGCAGTTTTTGCTGCGTATCGATGCCGCCGACCTCTTCCATCAGCACTGTCGCATTGCGCTGGTCGCGCAGGATGTGCCGGGTCGGCCAAGCCACATCGGCGGGCGACAACGCCGCGGTCGCCACCTGATAGAGCAGCGGCTGGAAGCAATGATGGTTTTGCCGGTCGACCACGACCACATCGGCCGGCGCGCGGCGCAGCGTCTTGGCGGTTTCCAGCCCGCCAAAGCCGGCTCCGACGATCACTACTCTGGCGGGGTGTTCCGGCATGGTTGTTTCCCGGTCGATACGATGGCCAGTGTCACGCCCCGGCGCGCAGTTGCCAAGTCTGCGGTGAGGCTTTAGCAATCCGCGCAACGATTTTCCCGCGAGGTAATGCGTATGGCGACCCACAATCTCCTTCTGTTACCCGGCGACGGCATCGGCCCCGAAGTGATGGGCGAGGTGAAGCGCGTCATCGACTTCTTCAACAAAAAGGGCCCCGATAAGTTCACCACGGACGAAGGTTTAGTCGGTGGTGGCTGCTATGACGCCCACGGGGTCGCCATCACCGACGAGACAATGGCGAAGGCGAAGGCCGCCGACGCGGTGATCTTCGGCGCGGTGGGCGGTCCGAAATGGGACAAGGTGCCCTTTGACGCGCGGCCGGAAGCCGGCCTGTTGCGCCTGCGCAAGGACCTCGCGCTCTATGCCAACTTGCGTCCGGCGGTGACCTATCCGGCGCTCGCCGACGCCTCCTCGCTCAAGCGCGAGCTGGTCGAGGGCCTGGACATTATGATCCTGCGCGAGCTGACCGGCGGCGTCTATTTCGGTGAGCCCAAGACCATCACCGACCTCGGCAACGGCCAGAAACGCGCCATCGACACGCAGGTTTACGACACCTACGAGATAGAGCGCATCGGCCGCGTCGCCTTCGAGTTGGCGCGCAAGCGGCGCAACAAGGTCACCTCGATGGAAAAGCGCAACGTCATGAAAACGGGCGTGCTGTGGAACGAGGTGATGACGGCACTGCACGCACGTGAATACAAGGACGTCCAACTCGAGCACGTATTGGCAGACGCCGGCGGCATGCAGCTGGTGCGCAATCCCAAGCAGTTCGACGTGATCGTCACCGACAATCTGTTCGGCGACATGCTGTCCGACGTGGCATCGATGCTCACCGGCTCACTCGGCATGCTGGCTTCGGCGTCACTGGGCGAGGTCGATCCCAAGACCAAGAAGCGCAAGGCGCTTTATGAGCCGGTGCACGGCTCCGCGCCCGATATCGCCGGCAAGGGCATCGCCAACCCGATCGCCATGATCGCTTCGTTCGGCATGGCGCTGCGCTATTCATTCGACATGGACAAGCAGGCCGACATGATCGACGCTGCGATCGCCGCCACGTTGGCCAAGGGCCTGCGCACCGCCGACATCAAGTCGGAGGGCAGCAAGGTCGTGTCTACGTCGGAGATGGGTTCGGCGATCTTGGCCGAGCTGGAGACGCTGGCGGTGTAGACTCAGCGCAATCCTTGCAAGTCCTAAAATAAGAAACGCGGTCAGTTGGCCGCGTTATTTTTATCCCTGAGTCCAGGGTCGTCCGAGACGCGCTCGCCGGCTAGAACCCCAGCCAGGGGTTAGACCTGAACGGCAGCGTAAACGGTCCCGGCAACGCCGTTTGGTTGCTGCCAAAGGCCGTGTTGTCGAGCACGCCGTCGGCGCGATGGTTGGGCGACCACGCATAGTTATGAACGGAGGTCTCGCCGGGGAATTGCTCTGTGCCCGGGTCGAGGTAAGACCGCTTCTGAATGATGATGCGGGTGCGGGTACGGCCGTTTTCATCGCGGCTCACGAACACCGTATGCCCAGAGCCGGCGACCACGCGCTTTTTCTTGGCCGCCGCATCGGCCGGCGCGGCCAAAATGGCCACAGCCGCGGCAGCAGCAATCGCGGTGGCAATAAACTTCAATCGCATGGGGTCCTCGCCGGTAGCCGTATGTTGCAACGCAGTCTAGCGGGCTTCCGTTCGCCGCAACAGAGCGAATCACACGTAATTGTTACGCCTATTCCTTAAGGAAATGGCCCCGCCGGGGTGGTGGGGCCGAGATTTCGCGTCATAGGCGAGGTACCGGGCGGTCAGCCGCCGTAATTTTTCGTCAGATAGTCTTTGATGGCCTTGGCGTCGGCGTCGTCGATTGGCGCCCCCATCACCTTGATCATCTTGGTAACCTCGGCGTCCCAGCCCGCCGCATTGAGGAACGGCGAGTTCATCGGGATATAAGCGAGGCTGTGGCAGGCTTGGCAATTGGCCTCCACCTTGTCGGCGCCCGGTCCCGGCTTGAGCTTGATGGCCTGTTCGGCATTGGCCGCCGCGGGAAGCGCGATCAGTGCGGCGGCGAAAACAAAGGCAAATGTCCGCATGGTCGTTTCCCCTTATGCGATGAGCGTGATGTTCTGCATGACGTTGTTGTGATAGCCCGCCGGGTTGAAGATCAAGGTCCCGGTCTGGGTTTGGCCGATCGCGTTGGTGGCGTTGACCATGACGCTGTTCTTGCCGCGCTTGGCATTGAGCACAAAGCTCCACGGCCGGAACGCGAAGACGCCGAGGTCCTGTCCGAGCGCCGCGTCTGACCAAGTCTTGCCGCCGTCGGTGGAGGCCTCGACACGGCGGATACCGTAGCCGCCGTCCCAGGCCATGCCGCTGACCGTGACCTTGCCGGCCTTCACCTTGTCGCCGTCGCGATGGCTGGTGATCAGCGAATTGACCACGATCTCGGTGATCGGAGTCGAGGTCGCGTCTTCCTGCGTGATGAAGCGGTCTCGGATCGGGAATTTTCCGACCGGAATGCGGTAGGCCGGTTTCATCCAGAAGCCGCCTTGCGGCTTGGTCAGCACGTTGATGTTGGTCAGATGCTTCATCCAGTAGGTGCCGGTCCAGCCCGGTACGATCAGACGCGCCGGAAAGCCGTTGAAATGCGGCAGCGGCGCTCCGTTCATCTCGTAGGCGATGATGGTGTTTGGATCTATCGCCTTCCAGACCGGAATGCTCTTGATGAAATCCGGCGTCTTGTCGATCGCTGGGCCGTCGGCGCCGTTGAGGCCAATCTCGATCGCTTCCTTTTTGAGGCCGACCTTGTCCAGGATATCCTTGAGCCGCGGGCCCTTCCAGCGCGCGCAGCCCATAGCGCCGTAGCCCCACTCGACGCCGGCCACATGCGGCTGGGACAGGCCGCGCCGGTTGCCCGAGCACTGATTGACCGCTACCACCTCGATCGCCGGCATCTTCTTCAGATCGTCGAGCGTGATCTCGGCTTGGCCGTTGGCGCCGTCGCCGCCGACCGAGATCTTGTAGGTCTTGGCGTCGACCTCGGGGATATCGGACAGGTGATAGCGCACGAAGAACTCGTCGTTCGGCGTGATCGGCGTGCGAAAATATTCGAGCGGGGCTTCGTAATTCGGGCCTCGGTCGGAAAGCTGGATCAGCGGCTTTTTGCCAGGCAGCGTCGCCATGGTCGCATAGCTGCTGATGCCCTGAGGTACGCCCGGCGTCAGCGGTACGCCGGCTGCTTCAGCTTCGAAGAATTTCGGCAGGCTCAGTCCGGAAACGGCCAGCGCTGCGCCTGCGCCGGCGGTCCCAAGCAAGTGACGTCGTGTGATCATTGTATGCTCTCCCCAGAGACTTCTTATTCAGCCGCCCCGGCCATCGCCGCGGCTTTAGATATTTTTATTTGAATATGATCGGTCGAAATAATCGGCCGGTCAAATGAAAATGGCAGCCGGCGGGCGATAGTTCTCGCGCTGCAGCGAAAATAGTCTCAACGAATGATAATGAGATGACACCGAGCTGGGTGTGAACTGAGACCGTTCAGCGGCCGATGCGGCGCGGCTCCGGGCGGGTCGGCAGCGCCTTCCATAACAAAGTGTATTTTGGCGTCGATGCCAGAATCGGGTCGTGCTGGCCGCAGTAACTGCGATTGAGTTCGGCTTTTGCGAACAAGGCGCCCACCTTCGGTTCGCTGCCGGCGGAGAGCAGCGTCAGCCGGTCGAGCGCGCAGGCAAGCGTCGAGCGCTCGATGAAATCGGCGCCGCCCTGGCAGAACCAGCCGGATAGTTGCAAGCGCGGATCGTCATAGGAGCGCACAAAAGCGAGGCAGTGGCGGGGCACGCCTTTCGATGCCTCGAAGGCGACGATCTCCAGCGGACCGAATTTGCTCGCCAGCGGCTCCTCGGCACGGTACAGGGCGACCGGCCCGAGCGCGGCCGCGTTCGCGGCGATCATGGCCTTTGGCCCGCCGAAGCGGCGGATTTCGCGGCCCGGCCGGTAGATTTCGACCTGCAGATAGGGCGATGCGCTGTCCGGATCGCCGAGCATCAGGATGTCCTTGCGGCCGCCGCCCTCGACGTTGTGGAGAATGGCATAGTGCGACGGCGCATCGGCTGCCTCCGGGATGGAGAGCGCAAAGGCCGGGAACGGCCGCGCGATCTCGTTCCATTCCGTTTGTTGCGCCGGTCTGGCGACTCCGATCTTTTTTTGCGGTTGGAAGATCCAGGCGCAAAATACCGACAGCACAGCCAGACCGCACAGGACCGCAAGCCCCTGTACGAATGCGGCCGGCAGGTTGTCGCGCCAAGAACGCAAGGCCGGATGCACGGCCATTTCTCCATCATGCCGCCGTTGTTTTCCCCTCAATTCTCGCTTAGAAGCCCTGCTATCCGGTTGTGCCCGGGCTGGGTGCAGCGCGGAATTTATTTCGGAGCGTTAACAATGGGTTACAAGGTCGCCGTGGTAGGCGCCACCGGCAATGTCGGGCGCGAAATGCTGGCCATTCTGGCCGAACGGGCTTTTCCCGCCGACGAAGTGGTGGCGCTGGCCTCGCGCAAGAGCATGGGCCAGGAGTGCTCGTTCGGCGACAGGACGCTGAAGGTAAAGGCGCTCGACCACTACGATTTTTCCGACGTCGACATCTGCCTGATGTCGGCGGGTGGTGCGGTGTCGAAGGAATGGTCGCCCAAGATCGGCGCGCAGGGCGCGGTGGTGATAGACAATTCGAGCGCCTGGCGCATGGACCCGGACGTGCCGCTGATCGTCCCGGAGGTGAACGCCGACGCGATCTCAGGCTTTATTAAGAAGAACATCATCGCCAATCCCAACTGCTCGACCGCGCAGCTCGTCGTCGCGCTCAAGCCGCTGCACGACAAGGCGACGATCAAGCGCGTGGTGGTGGCGACCTATCAATCGGTGTCGGGCGCCGGCAAGGAGGCGATGGACGAGCTGTTCTCGCAGACCAAGGCGGTGTTCACGCTCGGCGAAGTCACGACCAAGAAATTTCCCAAGCGCATCGCGTTCAATCTGATTCCGCAGATCGACGTGTTCATGGAGGACGGCTACACCAAGGAAGAATGGAAGATGGTGGTCGAGACCAAGAAGATTCTCGATCCCAAGATCAAGCTCACGGCGACCTGCGTGCGCGTGCCGGTGTTCGTCGGCCATTCCGAAGCGGTGAACATCGAGTTCGAAAAGCCGATCAGCGTCGAGGAAGCGCGCGCCGTTTTGCGCACCGCGCCCGGCTGCCTGGTGATCGACAAGCACGAGCCCGGCGGCTACGTGACGCCGTACGAATGCGTCGGCGAGGATGCCACGTATATCAGCCGCATCCGCACCGACCCGACCGTCGACAGCGGCCTGGAGATCTGGGTGGTCTCGGACAATCTGCGTAAAGGCGCAGCGCTCAACGCCGTGCAGATCGCCGAATGCCTGATCAACCGAAAGCTGATCAGCGCGAAGAAGAAGGCGGCGTAGTCGGAGTTAGAACCTCGGCTGCGCAAACGTCTTCGCGTGCTCCGCCGCTGCGATGTGCACGAATTCGCCGCTCTTGCGGTCGAGTATGAAAGCTGCCCGGTGGCGACGCCGAAATAAGCGCCGTGCACCCCGATCTTGCCTTTTTCGATCAGCGCGGCCAGGCGTGGGAAGGTCATCAAATTCTCGAGGCTGTTGGTAATGTTCGCGAGTTCCAGTCGCGACCGATAGTCCTCGATTGATGCGTCGCCGCGCGGCCCAATCTTGTCCGCCGCCGACGCCATCAGCGCCATCCATTTGCCGATGAAGTCGCCCGGCGAAAGAGGCTGGCGCAGGTTGTCGATGTCTTCCGCGAAAGCCTTGACACCGCCGCAATGGGCGTGGCCGAGCACGACGATGTGCTTCACCCGCAATGCACCGACGCCGAATTCGAGCGCCGCAGAGACGCCGTGCGCCTGGCCGTCCGGCGCGTATGGCGGCACGATGTTCGCCACGTTGCGCACCACGAACAGCTCGCCGGGGCTGGCGTCGAAGATCACCTCCGGCGAGACGCGCGAATCGCAGCAGCCGATCACCATGATCTGCGGCGATTGGCCGCCCTCGGCCAGCTCGCGGTAACGGTTCTGTTCGCGCCGCAGGCGGCCGCCGGCGAACGTGTTGTAGCCATCGATCAATCGCTGCGGGAAGTTCATCGTCGTCCTCGCTCCACGGTGCCTAATTTAATAGCGCCCCACCGAAGGTAAGCAAACGCCATGCCCGGATCGCCATTTTCACGTTGGCAGGGCCCGTTTATGGCCTTCAGCCGGGGAACTTGCGCCTATTCATGGGCTGTTCAGGTGCAATCGACGACTGAAGGGTGAAAACCAGACCGCGCATGCTGCAGCAGACCAAGCCCATCGCCTCCTATCCGCCGTCGTCGCGATTCCGCGCGCATGGCTTTTCTGCGCCGCAAATCGGCGTGCTGTTCGCGGCGTTCACGCTGCTCATTTCCATCCCGATCTGGACGCATCCACTGCCGCCGCTGTCGGACTACGTCAACCACCTTGCCCGTATGCATGTGATCGCGACGCTGTCCAAGAACGCGCAGCTCGCCCGCTTCTATGAGATCGATTGGCGGGTCATCCCCAACCTGACCATGGACCTGATCGTGCCGCTACTGGCGCGTTTTATGAACGTCTACGTGGCCGGCCAGGTGTTCATTGTCGGGATGTTCGCGCTCCTCGTTTCGGGCTGCCTGGCGCTCAACCGCGCGCTGATCGGCCGCTGGTCGGTGTTTCCGCTGTTCACCTTTCCGCTGGTCTACAATTACGTCTTCCTGGTCGGATTGATGAACTATCTCTTCGGCATCGGCATCGCGCTATGGGCGCTGGCCGGCTGGGTCGCGCTGCGCGAGCGGGCCTGGCCCGCGCGTTTCGTGCTGTCGACCGTTTGCGTGCTCGCATTATTCTTCTGCCATCTTTCGGCGCTCGGCATTTACGGGGTCGGCGTGCTGTCGTTCGAGATTGCGCGGCTGTGGGAGCGGCGGCTCGAACCTTGGCCGGCCCGTATCGTCGATTTTATCGTCAGCGGCCTGCCGTTTCTTGCCGCTGCGCCGCTGCTCATGGCCAGCCCGACCATGAAGCTTGTCGGCTCCACCTCTTGGGAGCAGCGCGGCAAGATCGACGGGCTGATGTACGTCATCAGCGACTATTCCGACATCACCGCGTTTGCGCTCATTGCGGCGATGGTCGCCAGCATCGTGTGGGGGATGCGCCATCGGGTCCTGCGCTTTCACCCGCTGGTGGTGTCGCTGATCGTGGTCGGCGCCGCGGTCTACATCACGCTGCCGCGTTTGATGTTCGACACCTACATGACCGATCAACGCGTGCCGATCGGCGTCGCCTTTATGCTGTTCGCCTGCGGCGATCTGGAATTGCGCCGCCGCCTGGTGCGGCGGGCGTTCATGATCGTGCTGATCGTCATGATCACCGCGCGGCTGATCGAGATCGATTACAACTGGTCCCAGCTGTCGGATTCGACCAGCGAGTTCCGCTCGTCGGTGCGTCGCATCGCGCCGGGCTCGAAGGTCTTCGTCGCCTATGCCGACCGCGCGCTCGGCGAGGACGTGCGCGATCTCGGCCTGGTCCATGCCGCCTGCATCGCCACCATCGAGCGTTCCGCGCTGGTCACCACGGTGTTCACCGTGGAAGGCAAGCAGGTGCTGCACGTGCGGCCCGAATTTCGCGACTATGCCGACCTCAGGGATGGCACGCCGCCGTCGACGGCGCAGCTGATCCAGGCGGTCGATCATCCGTTGCCATGGATGCCGGCGTTCTGGCTGAACTGGACGAAGTTTGACTATCTCTACGTGCTGTTCACCGAGGACGAGGCGCCCAATCCCGATCCCTCGCGCCTGAAGCTCGTCGCCGACGGCGACCGATTCCAGCTTTACAAGATTCTCAAGCCCCAGACGACGGCCGCCAAGTAAGCAGGCCCGATCGGCAGCCGCACGGCTTGATAGTTTCCGGACGCCCGATAGAGTTGGCGGCATGACCATTCGTCCGCGCCGTAGCGTGCTGTACATGCCAGGCTCTAATGTCCGGGCCCTGGAAAAGGCGAAAACGCTGCCCGCCGACGGCATCATTCTAGATCTTGAGGATTCAGTGACGCCCGAAGCCAAGGACACCGCGCGTCAGCAGGTTGTCGCCGCCGTCAAGGCCGGCGGCTTCGGCACCCGCGAGGTGTTCATCCGGATCAACGGCGTCGACACACCCTGGCATGCCGACGACTTGTCGGCCGCCGCCCATGCCGCGCCCGACGCTATCCTGGTACCGAAAATATCAAACCCGGACACGCTCGAGATGATCGGCCGTCGCCTGCTCGACATGCACAGCGACTATAAAATCAGAATCTGGGCGATGATCGAAACGCCGCTTGCCATCTTCAACATTCTGTCGATCGCGGCCGAGGCGAAGGATTCCGAATCGCGCCTGTCCGGCTTAGTCATGGGTACCAACGATCTTGCCAAGGACACCCGCGCGCGCCTGGTGCCTGGCCGCGCGCCGATGCTCTCCTGGCTATCCACCTGCGTGGCGGCGGCGCGCATTTACGGCATCGATATTCTAGATGGCGTCTATAACGATATCGGCAACACCGACGGCTTCGTGACGGAATGCCGGCAGGGCGTCGAGCTCGGCTTCGACGGCAAGACGCTGATCCATCCCAATCAGATCGAGCCCTGCAACAGGGCGTTCTCGCCGTCACCGGAAGAAGTGGTGCTGGCGCGCAAGATGATCGCCGCCTTCGACCTGCCGGAGAACAAGAGCAAAGGCGTGGTGTCGATTGACGGCCGGATGGTCGAGCGTCTGCATGCCGACATGGCGCGCCATACGGTGGCGGTCGCCGAGGCGATCGAAGGGCGCTAAAGAGCCGTTTACTTCAACAGTCCGCTATTTTTCAAGAAGGCATGATCGGCGGCGACTTCGCGCCGCGCTTTCTGCTGCATGGCGTCCAGCGATATGTCGACCTGCGACTGCAGATTCAACTTGGAAAACCTTTGCCACTCGTTGGATTGCTTGATCTTCGCAAGCGCCGACATCAATGCGTCGAGCACCGGAGCTGGCGTGCCGGATTTCACCATCACACCGCGCCAGATATCCTCCACCACATCGTAGCCCTGTTCCTTGAAGGTCGGAACATCGGGAAAATATTCGCTGCGTTGTGCGGAACTGACGCCGAGCAGGCGGATATCGCCGCGGCGCACCTGCGCGGTCGCCGAACTCGGCGTCATGACGGCAACGTCGATGTGGCCGCCCAACAAGGCCAAGGCGGCCTCATTGCCGCCTTTGAACGGCACCCAGATCGATTGGAAATGCGCCTCCTGCTGCAGTCTGTAGAAGACGTAATGATTGAAGCCGGCCGACGAAAATCCGCCGACCGACAGTTTGTCTGGTTGCACGCGAATGAAGTCGACCAACTCCTTCATCGTCTTGAATCGGCTGTCGGCGCGCACGGCGATTGCCGACGGCTCCGCCTGCATGGCCGGTAGCACGATAAAATCCGCCGGGCCGTGCGTGCTGTGCCCGGTCGCGAAGGTGAACGACATGCTCGAGGTGGTCGAAAGGATATTGTAGCCGTCGGCCGGTTGGCCCATCAGCTCGGACATGGCGATGGCGCCTTCCCCGCCCGGACGGTTCAGGACGATGAACGTCTGATTGAGAATGTCGCCGAGCTGTTTGCCCAATTGCCGCATCATGACGTCGAGCGGCGAGCCGGCGCTGCTCCAGCAGATCAACTTGACCGTTTTGTCCGGATAAGTCGCGGCCGATGCCGCGCCGGCACAAGCGAGCAGCAAAAGACCCGTTGCGAGGATGCGCTTCATGTTTATGGACCTTCGTCTTTCGGCAGCCGCAGCGTCCGCGCCGGGAATTGCCGGCCTGCTGCCGCCCGCACCGCCGATTCATTGACCTCAAGACCCAGCCCCGGCCCCTCAGGAAGCGCGATATAGCCATCGACGGGTTTGAGCACATTGGGACACAATCGCTGGCCGAGCTCTTCGAAGGGAAGGAAATATTCGGTGATGATGAAGTTCGGCATGCAAGCGGAGGCATGGACCGTCGCCGAAAGCGCCAGCGTCGTTGAATTGTAATTGTGCGGCGACACCGCGATCGCTTCGGATTCCGCGGCCGCCGCGATGTACATCAACTCGAGAATGCCGCCGCAATTGGAAACATCGGGATTGATGATATCGGCGGCCCGGGCGCGGAAAACCGGACGAAAATCGGCGCGCGTGTAGAGCGCTTCGCCGGTGACCACCGGGATCTTGCTGCGATGCCTGACGTCGGCCAGCGCCTCGACGTTCTCCGACTGGCACGGCTCCTCCAGCCAATAGGGCTCGAATTCGGCGAGCGCATCGGCCAAGTCGATCGCATGCATCGGCGCGAGCCGCCGATGGATGTCGAGCAAGAGATCGACATCGGGGCCGACCGCGTCGCGCACCGCGCGCAAGACTTTGACGGCGCGGCGGATATGCTCCTTCGGAACATACGTCCGCCACGGGCCGGGCACCGGATCGAATTTCATCGCTGAGAAGCCGCGCTTGACGACGCCTTCTGCGCCGCGCGCGTAGTCCTCCGGCTTTTGCATTTTGTAGCTCCAGCCGTTCGCGTAAACGCGGATGCGCGAACGAACGGGGCCGCCGAGCAGGTTGTAGACCGGCTGTTTCGTTTCCTTGCCGGCGATATCCCACAAAGCCTGTTCGATGCCCGACATCGCGCAATACAATTCCAGCGACCCGCGCCGCTGCGCGTAATCGTCGAACGCGATCTGCATGATATGGCGGATCTGGAACGGATCGCGACCGATCAGGTAGCGGCCGAGTTCCTTCACCTGCGCCGCGACGGCGGAGTCGCGGTCGTATTGGCTATAGGCCTCGCCCCATCCGACGATGCCGGCATCGGTTTCGACGCGCACGAATACGAAATTCTTACGCCATTCGGAATAGACCGGCAGGCATTCGATCATGGTGATTTTCATTTGATTCACACGATTGCTGACAGCATAGGGCGGGCCGGCAAGATAGGACAATTTCAAACGGCGAGACAAACCAAATGTCGGACCGCTTTGCCCACCATGCGCACATTGTTCGTATCGCCGTTTCGTCGTAACTTGATGGCGATCGACGGCGCGAAACGTGGTCCTGACCGGGGGGAAAACCATGCGACGACGCGATTTCATCACACTCATCGGTGGCGCGGCCGCCACATTTCCATTCGGCGCGCGCGCAGCTCGATTATCCCACTCGCCCGATCACGCTGATCGTTCCCTACGCGGCCGGCGGCGGCAACGACGTCTTGGCGCGCGGCGTCGCCGAGCCTATGGGCAAGATGCTCGGGCAGGCGGTGGTGATCGAGAACCACGGTGGCGCCGGCGGCTCGCTTGGCACGCGCCAGGTCGCCAAATCCGCGCCTGATGGCTGCACGCTCGGGCTCGGCGGCACCGGTACGCTCGCCGTCGATCCGACGCTTTATCCGAATGTCGGCTATGATCCGCGCAAGGATTTTGCGCCGATCGGCCTGATCGCTACCAGCCCGCTCATCGTCCTGGTGAACCCGTCATTGCCCGCGCACAACGTGCGGGAGCTGATCGCGCTCGCCAAGGCGCAGCCGGGCAAGCTGAACTACGCCTCGGCCGGCCGCGGCAGCGGCATTCACCTCGGCACCGTGTTGTTTGCTCTAACCGCCGGCATCGAACTCACGCATATTCCGTACAAGGGCTCCGGGCCGGCGCTCACCGATCTGCTCGGCAACCACGTGGCGCTCTATTTCTCCTCGTTGCCGCCCGCCATTGGGCTGATCAAGGAAGGCAAGCTGCGCGCGCTCGGCGTCACCGGCTTGAAGCGTTCGCCGATCTTTCCGGATGTGCCGACGGTGGCGGAGCAGGGGCTGCCCGGCTTCGAGGCCGTGCTGCACTATGGCATCGTCGCGCCGGCCGGCACGCCGCGCGGAATCGTCGACAAGCTCAATGCCGCGCTGCGCACCGCGCTTAATTCCGACGAGGTGCACAAGCGCATCGCCACCGAAGGCGCCGAGCCGCTGCCGACCACGCCCGATCAATACGCCGCCGACATCGACCGCGAGGAGACCAAATGGTCGGCGCTGGTGGAAAAGGCCGGCCTCAAGGCGAAGTGAGATTTGCGCTTGTTGGCGTCGGCCGCGGGTTCGGAGCTCTTGGCGGCGCCCGCGAGTTGTTGCAGAGTTAGTGGAAGTGCTCGGGGGCCGGCATCCGTCAGGACATTCTGCAAATTTTGAAAGGTTGCGGGCCATGGATCAGGCAGCTGCGGGGCCGACCAATCGCCAAATCTATAAAGTCGCTTTGGCCAGTATCGTCGGCTCGGTGATCGAGCAATTCGACTTCCTGGTCACCGGCGTGATCGCGGCGACCGTCTGGGGCGGCGTTTTCTTCAAATTGCCGGCGGTTGCCGCCGTCGCGGCGGCGATCGGTGTCTACGGCATCGGCATCATCATCCGTCCGATCGGCGCCTATATCTTTGGCAACATCGCCGACCGGCACGGACGCAGGGATGCGTTGGTTTACGCCCTCGTGCTGATGGGCGTCAGCACGCTGCTGATCGGGTTGACGCCGACCTATGACAGCATCGGCATCGCCGCCCCGATCTTGCTGATCGTCTTCCGGCTGGCACAGGGCATTAGTTTCGGCGCTGAATTTGGCACCGCCTCGACCTGGGTGGTCGAACAGGCGGCGCGCTCGAAATACCGTGCCTTCTGGGGTGCCTGGGTCGGGTTTGCTATACCGATCGGGCTGCTGCTCGGCTTCGGCTCGGTGATCTTCACCAAGTCACTGATGACGCCGGAGCACTTCACGGCCTGGGGCTGGCGCATCCTGTTCGTCGTCGGTTTCCTAGTGGCGATTGTCGGCCTCATCATTCGGACGCGCACGCAAGACAGCTTCGTCTTCGAACGGCACAAGGCGCAGACCGCGGTTCTCGCATATCCCGCACGCCAAGTCTGGCACGACATGCCGGGAACGATCCTGCGCACCTCGCTGGTGAACGCAATGTTCGGCGGTGCGTTCTTCCTCTACTTTGTGTTCGGCACCGCCTACATGAAGACGGTCGGTTTCGCTGGATCGACGCCCGAGATAATCGGGCTGATCGCCGCAGCTTTCATGCTGGTGTTCATGATCATCGGTTCGCTGCTCGCCGACATCATCAACCGCCGGACGATCCTGTTGATCGCCGCCATTGTGTTCCTGGTCTTCGCCATCCCGTATTTTTACCTGATCAACACCGGCAGCTTCTTGCTCGCGACCATCGCGGAGATTATCGGATTTGGTTTCGTGTTCGGCTTCGGCTACGGCGCGATACCGACCTTCTATACCGAGAATTTCCCGACCCGCTATCGCGCTTCGGGCGCAAACGCAGGTTATCAAATCGCGCAAATCTACGGCGGCGGACTGATCCCGATTCTCGCCGGCGTAATATTGCGCGCCTATGGTATTCAGGAGGCCTACATCTATATCGGCGGTCTGGTGATGTTCTATGCCGTGCTCGCGATCCTTGCGATTCTCATTACGCCGGAAACCAAAGGCACCGATCTGGAAGGACTGGTTGCCGCCGAATAGTCAGAGGTCGACGCCGAGTTCCTTGAAAATCTCGTCGTTATGCTGGCCGAGCGCCGGTGGGGCTGAGTCGATGCGCGGGCCGCCATGCGCGAAGGTGAACGCTGCCAGCGGCACACCGAAGCCGCCTTCGACGCCGTGCGCGCCGGTGTGGCGGTGGATGATGCCGCGGCTCGCAAGCTGCGGATCGGCGACCGCTTCGCCCATGGTGCGTACGCGGGCGGCGGGCACATGGTTGGCCTGCAGAAACGTTTCCCATTCGTCGGCGCTGCGCTTGCGCATGATCTCCTCCAGCACCGCGATTTCGCGGGCGTGGTCGGCGTCCCGCTCATCGTTGGTCTTCTTCGCCATGTCGGGGCGGCCGAGCAGTTTCCACAGCCGCGCCTGCTGGCGCAGGTTGCTGGCGCCAAGCATCACCAATCCGTCCTTGGCAGCGAATGCGCCGTTGGTGGCGTGCGGCTGGCGGTTGCCTTTCGGCTTGGGATGCACGCCGTTGCGCAAGTAGCCCGTCAAGTGCGAGCTCATCAGGATCATCGCCACGTCGAGCATGGCCATGTCGATGCGCTGGCCCTTGCCGGTGCGCTGACGCTGGAACAGCGCGGCGGATAGTGCAAACGCTCCCGTCATGCCGGTGGCGTAGTCAACCGCCGGTGAGCCGAACTTGATCGGATTGACCTCCGGCGTGCCGGTCATCGCCATGATGCCGGAGGTGGCCTGGATCACGTGGTCGTAGGCGGTCTGCTCACCGCGCGGCCCGCTCTGGCCGATGGCAGAGAACGACGCATAGATCAGCTGCGGATTGATCGCCGAGAGCGCCTCGTAGCCGAGGCCGAGCGCTTCGAAGGCGCCGGGCCGGTAGTTCTCGACGAATACGTCGGCGGTGGCGACCAGCTTCTTCAGAATGTCGCGGTCCTTTTCCTGTTTGAGATCGAGCGTGATCGAGCGCTTATTGGAAGCTTGCGTGAGGAACGCCGTGCCCATGTGGCGGCGATTGAGCTCTTTGTCGGTGCCGGCGCCGCGGCTCTGATCGGGATCGTCGGGATGTTCGACCTTGATCACGTCGGCGCCCAGCACGGCGAGCTGATAGGCGGCGAACGGCCCGGCCAGCACATGGGTGACGTCAATTACCCGGATCCCCTCAAACGGCCGCATGGTGCACTCCTCCCGGCAACGAGAGGGGCAGCATAGCCAGTCGTTGGCTCGGAGGTGAAGATTATACGGCCGGTTCAAGCCCAGCGGCTTTGAACAGCGCCGCCGCTTCCGGCGTGGTCAAGCCTTTGACGAAGGCCTCGGCGGTTTCACGATGTTTGCTGGCGGCGGCGACGCCAGCGACGAACTCGGAATAGAGCTGCAAGTCCGGCGGAAACGGGCCGACATATTGCGCGCCGGCGACCGGCAGCAGTTCGGGGATCTGCTGGATCGCCATCTCGCCTTCGCCGCGCGCGACCAATTCGGCCACGCGCCCGCTCGGCCCCAGCACGATCTTGTCGCGCATCGCTTCGGCGATGCCGAGCCGGTCGAGCAGTTTATCGAAATAGATGCCGCTGGTGCCTTCGGTAGAGCGCACGACCGATTTGGCGGCAAGCAGCGTGCGCTTGAACGCGTCGATCGTTGAGATATCGGGCTTCGCCGTGCCCTTGCGCACCGACAGTCCGAGGCCGGAACGGCCGATTTCGCCGCGCGGTTCGGCCAGCATCTTGCCCTGGGCAGCGAGGTCGTCGAACACCGGCCGCGTCACGATGGCGACGTCGAAGGCGGCGCCGTTCTCGACCTGGCGCTTGACCGCCTTGGCCGGGTCATAACCGAACGACAGCCGGCAGCCTTGCGCGCGCTCGAACTTCGGGCCAAGGAAATTGAGCACGTCGAGCGCGGCATGCGTGCTCAGGATTCTGATTGCGGCTGCGGCCATGATTCAGCGCGGCACTGTCACGCCCACGGCCGCGCCGCCTTGGCCTTTTCTTCGTAGCTGACGATCTTGCTCTGCTTCTGTTTGGTCAGCCCGATGTCGTCGAGACCGTTGAGCATGCAGTGCTTGCGGAAAGCGTCGATCTCGAACTTGACGACGCCGCCGTCCGGTCCGTGGATTTCCTGCTTCTCCAGGTCGATGGACAGCGTAGCGTTGGCGCCGCGGTCGGCGTCGTCGAACAGCTTCTCAAGGTCCTCAGGCGAGACGCGGATCGGCAGCACGCCGTTCTTGAAACAGTTGTTGTAGAAAATATCGCCGAACGAGGTCGAGATCACACAACGGATGCCGAAGTCCATCAGCGCCCAGGGCGCGTGCTCGCGGCTCGAGCCGCAGCCGAAATTGTCGCCGGCGACCAGGATCTTCGACTTGCGATAGGCCGGCTTGTTGAGCACGAAGTCGGGGTTCTCGCTGCCGTCATCCTTGTAGCGCATTTCGGAGAACAGGCCCTTGCCCAATCCGGTGCGCTTGATGGTCTTCAGGTATTGCTTCGGGATGACCATGTCGGTGTCGACATTGATCATCTTCAAGGGTGCGGCGACGCCTTCCAACGTGGTGAACTTTTCCATCGCTACTCTCACTAGGCCGGACCAGCAGCCGGCAGGTAATCTCATGGCGGCTCGCGCGACGCCGGTCAAGGGCGCCGTGGCGGCGCCCTATTCAGCCGCTGCATCGCTCGCGTTGCGGTCGAATTTCGATTGGCGCTTAACGTCGCAGATCTGGAGGCTGTAAAACTCATAATAAATCTCGCGCCCTTGGCGCTGCGCAACCCGGTGTTCCGGATGCATGCGCCAGGCGTGCTGCGCCTCTTCGGATTCGAATTCGACGACGGTGCAGCGTTCGCCGTCGTCGGCGAAAAAACCTTTGTGCGAAATGTAGCCGGGCATGGTGGACGCCAGTTCGGCCATGCGGTCGACCAGCGCCACGTATTCCTCGCGCAGGCCCGGCATCAAGCGGGAGCGGAAAACGGTGACGATCATGCGGCCGGCCTTTCCGGGTGGTGAATCCCGCAACTATCTCACCGAACTCGGGCACGCATCCAATGCATGTTTTCGATTGAACTCATGCACGGCCTTTCTCGTTCCTTGGTATCGATGCGATCTCGGTGACCCAGGGGCGCGCCGAGCGGAACCAGTTCTGCTGCTTCGGCGTGAGCTGATCGCGCTGGCGCAACGTGCCAACGCGGACCATGTAGCTATCCGGATTGTCGCCGGGCGCGGTCGAATAGATAGGCGTGCCGCATGTCGGGCAGAACGCCTGCACTCGCGGATTGCCGGTTTCCGCCGTGGTCTTGACGTAGCGGGTCGGCTCGCCCCTCAGCATCTTGAAACTCTTGCCGGGCGTGCGGATGCTGACGCGGAAGGCCGAGCCGGTGCCGGTCTGGCAGTCGGTGCAATGGCAGATCGAAACATTCTGCGGATCGCCTTCGGCTTCGAAGCTGAGGTAACCGCAGTGGCAGCGGCCGTCCAATCGCATATTCGTCGCTCCTTTTTCAGTCGGCACTCGCCTCGATCGCTTCGATATCCACGTCCGACAAGCCGAAGTGGTGGCCGATCTCGTGCACCAGCACGTGCGTGACGATGGCGCCCAGGCTCTCCTCGTGCTCGGCCCAATAGTCGAGGATGGGGCGGCGGTAGAGCCAGACCATGTTGGGAAGCTGTTCCGGAACACTGGCCGACTGAAACGGCAGACCAACACCTTGGAAGAGGCCGAGCAGGTCGAATTCAGTCTCGAGGTTCATAACATCGAGGACTTCCTCGGTCGGGAAATCGGCGACCTGGATGACGAGATTGTCGCAGAGCCCGCGGAAGCGCTCGGGCAGGCGGGCATAGGCATCCGCCGCCAACGCCTCGATTTCGGCCAGCGACGGCGCCAGAATCCCGCGCCAAGACAATGGATCGTCGGAGGAAATTCGCATAGCGGCTTTTGTAGACCCCAAGCGGCGGATATGAAACCGCTTCAAGCCCGCCCGTGTTGACGGAATGGCCGGAATGGGCAACCGTTGGCAACTTGGATGGTGAATATGCCGAAAAACCGCGGCTTTCTTGCTCTCGCAGTCATGGTTGCCGCATTTTTTGCCGGCATCCAAGTAAGCGCCGCCGAAAATTCGCGCGGCATTCAGGAATTCGCCGCGCAAACCGCGCGCCGACCGCACATCGTCATTCGCCCGCGCCGCATCGAACCCGGCCCCAATTCCAGGCGTTATTGCCGTTCCTGGCTGGCCAAGGAATACCGCGTCAGCGGCCCCGTGATCGTTCCGCAGCAGCAGTGCTGGTGGCAATAGCGAGCGCAGGGAACTTCCCGGGCTGACGTTACTTAAGCTGGGGGCATTGGAGGTTCATCCATGTCGAAACTCGTCAAGTTCCTTGCAATCGCGGTCCTGGTTGGCGGCGCTTTCGCCATGACGCCGGGGCCTGCGGCGGCGCAGCATCATCATGGCGGCGGTCACTGGCATGGCGGCGGCGGCCGGGGCGGCTTCGGACCCGGCTTTGGCTTCGGCTCGGGATGGGGCTGGGGCGGCTATCCCTACTATGCCGAGCCTTACTACGCCGGGCCCGATTGCGGCTGGGTGCGCGTGCGTGTCCGGCGCCACGGTCACTGGGTGCTGCGCCGCGCCTGGCGCTGCTGGTGATCCGTTCCACGTGAAACGAAAAAGGCCAGCCAAGTTTGGTGGGCCTTTTTGTTTCTTGAATGGCGAGCGTTGCGCTACTTCCACTCGCGCACGTCGACGAAATGCCCGGCGATCGCGGCGGCGGCGGCCATCGCCGGCGACACCAGATGCGTGCGGCCCTTGTAGCCCTGGCGGCCTTCGAAGTTGCGGTTCGAAGTCGAGGCGCAGCGCTCGCCCGGCTTGAGCTTGTCGGGGTTCATGGCGAGGCACATCGAGCAGCCCGGCTCGCGCCAGTCGAAACCCGCGGCCTTGAAGATCTTGTCGAGTCCTTCGGCTTCCGCCTGCTCCTTCACCAGCCCAGAGCCGGGCACGATCATGGCATAGACGTTGGCGTTCACCGTCTTGCCGGCGGCGACGCGCGCCACGTCGCGCAAGTCCTCGATGCGCGCGTTGGTGCAAGAGCCGATGAAGACGCGGTCGAGCTTGATGTCGCTGATCTTCTCGCCGCCTTGCAGGCCCATGTAACCGAGCGAGCGCTCGGCGGCGATGCGCTTCTTCTCGTCCTGGATTTCGGTCGGCACCGGAACGCGGCCGGTCACCGACACCACCTGCTCGGGGCTGGTGCCCCAGGTCACGAGCGGAGGCAACTTGGTGGCGTCGAGCTTGATCTCGCGGTCGAAATGCGCGCCGTCGTCGGAGCTCAACGTCTCCCAATAACGCATGGCCTCGTCCCAGGACTTGCCCTTGGGCGCCTTCGGCTTGTCCTTGAGATAGGCGTAGGCTTTGTCATCGGGTGCGATGAAGCCAGCCTTGGCGCCGCCTTCCACCGACATGTTGCAGACGGTCATGCGGCCTTCCATCGACAGCGCGCGGATCGCCTCGCCGGCATATTCCAGCGCATAGCCGGTGCCGCCGGCGGTGCCGATCTCGCCGATGATGGCGAGGATGATGTCCTTGGCGGTGACGCCCGATGGCAATTTGCCGTCGACCACCGCGCGCATGTTCATGGATTTCTTCTGGATCAGCGTCTGCGTCGCCAGCACGTGCTCGACTTCCGAGGTGCCGATGCCGTAGGCGAGCGCGCCGAAGGCGCCATGCGTCGCGGTGTGGCTGTCGCCGCAGACGAGCGTGGTGCCGGGCAGCGTGAAGCCCTGCTCGGGGCCGATGATGTGGACGATGCCCTGGCGCTTGTCGAACTCGTTGAAATATTCGATGCCGAAATCCTTGGCGTTCGTCGCCAGCGCGGCGATCTGCTCGGCGCTTTCGGGATCGGGATTGGGCTTGGTGCGGTCGGAGGTCGGCACGTTGTGGTCGACCACCGCGAGCGTCTTGTCCGGCGCATGCACTTTTCGGCCGGCCGTGCGCAGGCCCTCGAAGGCCTGTGGCGAGGTTACCTCGTGCACCAGATGGCGGTCGATATAGATGAGCGCGGTCCCGTCCGGCTGCTCATCCACCAGATGGTCGTCCCAGATTTTGTCGTACAGCGTGCGCGGTTTCATGACTTGAGTGCCTTGCTCAGAGGAAAATGGAAAGCGGCTTGCAGTCCGGCGATGCCGGCGCGCCGTCAAAGCCCGGCTTGCACCGCCGTCAGCCGACCGAAAAATCGCCAGGGCAGGCGGGCGTGATCCGAGAGCGTTATGCGCTGAGCTTTGGAAACCATGCTCGCTATATAGCCGTTTGGCCCGGTTCCGACAACGAATTGGGGCTCAAAGAAAAAGGGGCCGAACTCGGCCCCTTGATACATTCGTAAGCGCCGCGCGCTTATTCCTTGGCGGCGGTCTCGGCAGCCGCTTCCGGTCCGCCGGTCGCCTGCGCCTCGATGCGCGCCTTCTTGCCGCGCAATCCGCGCAGGTAATAGAGCTTGGCGCGCCGCACTTTGCCGCGGCGCACCACCTTGATCGAGTCGATCATCGGCGCGTGGAGCGGGAACACGCGCTCGACGCCTTCGCCGTACGAGATCTTGCGCACGGTGAAGTTCTCGTTGATGCCGCGGCCGGATCGCCCGATGCAGACGCCCTCGTAGGCCTGCACGCGGGTCTTGTCGCCTTCGACCACCTTGACGTTGACCAGCACGGTATCGCCCGGCTGGAAGTCGGGAATCTCTCGGCCGGCCGAGAGTTTCTCGACCTGCTCTTGATCGAGCTGCTGGATGATGTTCATGGCTCCAAGTCTCCGTCGGCAGCGCCAGCAACCGGCGCGCGGTCTTGTCTGGTCTGAATGGGTTGGCGAGCTTCTAGACCAAAGATTGTGGCTTGTCACCCTCGCGTTTTTGGCCCGTTTTGGCCCTTTTGGCGGGCCAAATAAGCCGCCCAGAGGTCCGGCCGGCGTTCGGCCGTTAACCGTTCGGCCTCCGCCCGCCGCCAGGCGGCAACCTTGGCGTGGTCGCCGGACGTGAGCACGTGCGGGATCGGCTCGCCCTCGAACACCGGGGGACGGGTGTATTGCGGGTATTCCAGCAGGCCGTCGGCGAAGCTCTCTTCGTCGATCGAGGTCTCCTTGCCGAGGACGCCGGGCAAGAGCCGCACACAGGCGTCGAGCAGCGCGATCGCGGCCGGTTCCCCGCCCGACAGCACGAAGTCGCCGAGCGACAGCTCTTCGAGCTTGCGGGCGTTGATCAAACGCTCGTCGACGCCCTCGAAGCGGCCGCACACGATGACGACGCCCACTCCGGCGGCGAGGTTGGCCGCCCTCGCTTGCGTCAGCGGCGTGCCGCGCGGGCTCATCAGCAGGCGCGGGCGATGGTCATGCGGGACGGTATCGAGTGCAAGACTATCTAAAGCTCTTGCCAGCACGTCGGCTTTCATCACCATGCCGGGCCCGCCGCCGGCCGGCGTGTCGTCGACGGTGCGGTGCTTGTCGATGGCCGCGTTGCGGATGTCGTGGGTGTCGAGCGACCATATGCCGGAGCCGAGCGCCTTGCCAGCGAGGCTGACGCCGAGCGGGCCGGGAAACATTTCCGGGAAGATGGTGAGGACCGAAGCTTGCCACATCGTTAGTCTTCTTCCTTCGCCTCGATCACCGCCGGCGGCACGACGACTAAGCGCCCCATCTTAAGGTCGATCGCCGGTACGGTCGTCTCGTTGAACGGCAGCAACAGCGCCTCGCCGCCGGCGGCTGGCGCGATCTCGATCAGATCGCCGGCGCCGAAATTATGGATTGCGGTGACGGTGCCGAGCGTGGCGCCGTCTTCACCGACCGCCGCAAGGCCGATCAGGTCGGCGTGATAGAACGTGTCGGCGTCCTCGATCGGCGGCAGGCGGTCGCGCGGCACGAACAGATCGGTGTTGCGCAATTTCTCCGCCGCATCGCGGTCGGCGACGCCTTTGAGCCGCGCGACCAGATGGTCCTTGGCCAGGCGCGCCGCCTCGATGTCGAAGCGCCGCGCGCCGTCTGCGGTCTCCAGCGGGCCATAGCTCGTAACGGCCAGCGGGTCTTCGGTGAAAGACCACAGTTTCACCTCGCCGCGAATGCCGTGCGCGGCACCGATACGGGCGACGCGGATGCGGTCGACCACGGCGCGTTAGCGAAGCGTCAGCTTGCCGCCGGCGCGGCAGCCTTGTCGGCCGCAGCCTTGGCGGCCGCAGCCTTGGCGGTAGCGGCGGTCTTGGCGGCCGCGTCGCCGGCTTCCTTGGCCTTCTGCGCTTCCTCGGCCTTGGCCTTGCGCTCCTTGCGCGGCACCGCCTTTTCCGGATTGTTGCGCTTCTCGCGCTTGACGATGCCGGCCGCATCGAGGAAGCGTGTCACACGGTCGGACGGCTGCGCGCCCTTCTTCATCCAGGCCTGCACCTTCTCGAGATCGAGCTTGAGCCGTTCGGTCTTGTCCTTCGGCAGCAACGGATTGAAGAAGCCGAGCCGCTCGATGAAACGGCCGTCGCGCGGGCTACGCGAGTCGGCGACGACGATGTGATAGACTGGCCGCTTCTTGGTTCCGGCGCGGGCCATGCGGATGACGAGAGACATTTCAGTTTTCCTTTCTTACAAAAATCCGGTCATTCCAGCCGAGCGAAGCGAGAGCCGGAATCCAGGGCAGCAAATGGGAGCTTGCGACTTTGGATTCCGGGTTCGCTGCTTCGCAGCGCCCCGGAATGACGTGTGGTTGGTTGAACGTTGATCACTTCTTCTTTCCGAAACCGGGTAATCCCGGCAATCCAGGAAACTTTCCGCCGCCGAGGCCGGGCATGCCCGGAATATTCGGCGGCAATGTCGGCATGGTCGGCGGCAGTCCCGACATGCCGGGCGGCAGTTGCGCGCCGGGCGGCATTTTCTTTGCGAGCTCAGCCATCTGCTCCGGCGTCGGCGTGGCGGAGCCGAAGCCCATGGCCTGTGCGATACCGGCGAGTGGGCCGCGCTTGGCGCCGCCCATAGCCTTCATCATGTCGGCCATGCCGCGGTGCATTTTCAAAAGCTTGTTGATGTGCTCCGGCGTGGTGCCGGAGCCGGACGCGATGCGCTTCTTGCGGCTGGCTTTGAGAATGTCTGGGTTGCGCCGTTCCTGCGGGGTCATCGAGTCGATGATCGCCATCTGCCGCTTCAAGAGCTTGTCATCGAGGCCGGCATTGGCGATCTGGTTCTTCATCTTGGCGACGCCGGGCATCATGCCGAGCAGGCCGCCCATGCCGCCCATCGCCTGCATCTGCTGCAATTGTTCGCGCAAGTCGCCGAGATCGAATTGGCCCTTGCGCATCTTCTCGGCGGCGCGCATGGCCTTTTCGGCGTCGATATTGGCGGCCGCCTTTTCGACCAGCGCGACGATGTCGCCCATACCGAGAATGCGGCCGGCGATGCGCGCCGGGTCGAATTCCTCCAGCGCGTCGAGTTTTTCGCCGGTGCCGATCAGCTTGATCGGCTTGTTGGTCACCGCGCGCATGGACAGCGCGGCGCCGCCACGGCCGTCGCCGTCGACGCGGGTCAACACGATGCCGGTGAGGCCGACGCGGCTGTCGAACGCGCGCGCCAGATTGACCGCGTCCTGGCCGGTCAGCGCGTCGGCAACCAGCAGAACCTCGTGCGGATTGGCGGCGCGTTTGACTTCGGCCGCCTCGTTCATCATTTCGTCGTCGAGCGTGGTGCGGCCGGCGGTGTCGAGCAGCACCACGTCGTAGCCGCCGAGACGGGCGGCCTCCAGCGCGCGCTTGGCGATCTGCGGCGGCTGCTGGCCTGCGACCACCGGCAGCGTATCGATGGCCGCCTCGCGGCCAAGTACGGCAAGCTGCTCCATTGCCGCCGGCCGGCGTACGTCGAGCGAGGCCATCAGAACTTTTTTCTTCTGCCGGTCGGTGAGGCGGCGGGCGACTTTCGCGGTGGTGGTGGTTTTGCCGGAGCCTTGCAGGCCCACCATCATGACCGCGACTGGCGGCGCGGCGTTAAGATCGATGCCTTGATTCCCACTTTGGCTGTCGCCGCCCAGTGTCTGCACGAGCTGGTCGTGCACGATCTTGACCACCATCTGGCCGGGGGTGACCGATTTCATCACCTCGACGCCGATGGCCTGCTTCTTGATGTTGTCGGTAAACGCGCGCGCCACGTCGAGGGCGACGTCCGCTTCGAGCAGCGCGCGGCGCACCTCGCGCAGCGCCGCATCGACGTCGGCTTCGCTGAGCGCGCCGCGGCGGGTGAGGCGGTCGAGAATGCCGCCCAGTTTTTCCGACAGTGTGTCGAACAACTTTTAGCCTCTTAAGAACGGCCATCCCTTCGGGCGGGCCTATGTCAAAACACCTTTACGCCCGAGGGCGCATTGCGCTGTCGGGCGGTGGCCTCCGGCCTCTCAAGGACCGGGCGGCGGAACTGGACTTTCAAGTCTTCAGCAAAAGCGGGCGGAACCTAAGGTTGGCGTGTGGCCAAGTCAAGGCGCTGAAGTTTCGTTTCATTCCGGGGCGCGAGCGAAGCGAGCGAACCCGGAATCCAGAACCAATTCCGTTGCTTGCCTCTGGATTCCGGGTCCGGCGCCAAGGCGCCGTCCCGGAATGACGGGCAGGGCGTTACGACGTCAATTCATAGCTCACCGTGACCACCGCCCGCAGCGTCTGCTCGCCGGGCGCAATCGGGGTCGCCGCGCCGGCGCGCAAGGCTTGGAACGCCCGCGGCGGCGGAGCCGACCCCTCTTCCGAGATCGCCATGACACGGCCGACTTTCATGCCGGCGGCAGTCGCATAAAGCTCGGCCTTGCGGCGGGCGTCGGCGATCGCCTCGGTGCGCGCCTTGTCGAGCAATTTTTCCTGCTCAGACACGACGAATTCGATCCCCGACATTTCGTTGGCGCCGCCCGCGATGGCGCGATCGAGCACTGCCGGCAGGCGGCCGACGTCGCGGATATTGACGGTAACCTGGTTGTTCGCCTGGAAGCCGATCAGGCGCGCGGCGCCAGTCTTGCTCGGATCGTATTGCGGCTGCAGCGACAGCGAAGTGGTCTGGATATCGCGGTCGGCCACGCCGCTCTCTTTGATCGCCGCCAACACCACGGTCATCTCGCGGGCATTGGCGTCGATCGCGGCGCGTGCTGTCTTGCCCGTGCTGGAGACGCCGAGACGGAGCACTGCGCTGTCGGGCGCCGCCGCAACCGTGCCCTCGCCGGTGACCGTCAACAGCTTGTCGACCCGCTCGGCGGCCTGCGTGGACCAAGGCGCCAGCGCCACGACGATCAGAAAACCGCAAGTCAGGAAACGCGATATTGTCATCGTCATCTCACCATCACTTCACTGGAACGAATACGTTGACCACCAGACTTTCCGGATTGGTCTTCACCGGGTCGGTGACATATTCCTCGATGAACAGGCTTTGGGCCTCGAGGTGTCTGTCGTCGAGATAATTGGTGATCGCCTCGTAGGTCGAATCCATGGCGTCGTAGGAGCCGCGATGGACGAATTTGAGCATCTTGCCGGACGGCGCCGGGCCCGTGGCGATGTCGCCTTTTGGCGAATCGGCCGGCGCTGTGGCGATCGGCATGGCTGCTTCGAATGAAAAACCCTTGTCGTCGGTCGCGGTGTAGATCGTCATGGCGGCGCCGGTCGGCTTGATGCCCTGCTTGTCAAGGTACTCGCCGAGCGACTTGAAGGCGTCGACCAGGGTATCGAAGGCGGCATCCCAATTGCTGCGACCCTTCAGGTAGACCATCGTGCGCTGCGGCAGCGTCACCTCTTCGCCGAAAGCGTCGCCGGGATGCAGCGGCGCCGGCGAATCGAGGCTGGCCGGCGGCGCGGCGCGTTGCGCTGAAGTCGGGCTCGCGGCGAACGCGAGCGCCACAGCGAGCATGAACGGCGCCGCAATGCGCTTGCACAACATCGAGGTTCTCCGTCCGTCGGGATGCGACGAACCCGGCATTTCGGCTTATCCTATCATGCGCCTCTGGCCAATCGGCGTTTATTCGCCATATAAACCGGGCGAAACCCCGGCAAAAGCCGGGGCTTGGCCGAATTCATAGGCGGTGATGTGGGCGCGCTTGCCAACCAGTCTTTCGTGAAGATGAACGGCATCGGCAACGAGATTGTCGTGGTCGATCTGCGCGCGCGCTCGGTCGCGATCGCGCCCGAGGAGGCGCGCGCGGCGGCTGCGCCCGCAGGCGCGCCTTACGATCAGTTGATGGCGCTCTATCCGCCGCGCACGCCCGGCACCGACGCGTTCATTCGCATCTACAACAATGACGGCTCGGAAGCCGGCGCCTGTGGCAACGGCATGCGCTGCGTCGCCGACATGGTGTCGAAGGAAAGCGGCAAGACCGCGCTGACCTTCGAGACCACCGCCGGCATTTTGAACTGCTGGAAGGGCGCCGACGGCTTGTTCACGGTGGACATGGGTCCGCCGCGCTTCAAGTGGAACGAGATTCCCTTGGCCGAGGAATTCCGCGACACCCGCGCCATCGAATTGCAGATCGGGCCGATCGACAAGCCGGTGCTGCATTCGCCCTCGGTCGTGAACATGGGCAATCCGCACGCGATCTTCTGGGTCGACGACGTGAACGCCTATGACCTGGCGCGCTTCGGGCCGCTGTTGGAAAACCATCCGATCTTTCCCGAGCGCGCCAATATCACATTGGCCCACATCGTTTCGCGTGACGCGATCGTCATCCGGACCTGGGAGCGCGGCGCCGGCCTGACGCGCGCCTGCGGCTCGGCGGCTTGTGCCGCCGCGGTTGCCGCCGCACGGCTCAAGCGCACCGACCGCAAGGTGAAGGTGACGCTACCCGGCGGAGGGCTGACCATCGACTGGCGTGAAAGCGACGACCACGTACTGATGACCGGGCCGGTGGAGTTCGAATTCGCCGGCAGGTTTGATCCGGCGCTGTTCAACAAGGCAGGCGCCGCATGAGCGTCGACGTTGTCACTTTCGGCTGTCGACTCAATATCACCGAATCGGAAGTGATCCGGCGCGCCGCCGGCGGGCTCGACGACGCAGTGGTAGTGAACACCTGTGCGGTGACCGCGGAAGCGGTGCGGCAGGCCCGCCAGACCATCCGGCGCATCAAGCGCGAACGGCCCCATGCGTATATCGCAGTCACCGGCTGCGCGGCGCAGATCGAGCCGGACGTATTTGCCGCCATGCCCGAGGTCGCGCGCGTGCTCGGCAATACGGAAAAGCTCAATCCACGCGCATGGGCCGATGATCAGCGTGTGGCGGTCGGCGACATCATGGCGGTGAAGCGCCACGCTGGACACGCGGTCGATCATCTCGAAGGCCATACGCGCGCGTTCCTGCAGGTGCAAAACGGCTGCGACCATCGTTGCACCTTCTGCATCATTCCGTTCGGGCGCGGCAATTCGCGTTCGCTGCCGATCGACGACTGCGTGACTCAAGCGCGACGGCTCGCTGCGCGCGGCTATCGCGAACTGGTGCTCACCGGCGTCGATATCACCAGCTATGACGCGGACCTTGCCGGCGCACCGCGGCTGGGCGCGTTGGTCAAGCGCATTCTCAAGGAGACGTCTGAGCTCGCGCGCTTGCGACTGTCCTCAATCGACTCGGTGGAAGCCGACGGCGATTTGCTCGACGCCTTGGCCAATGAGCCGCGGCTGATGCCGCATTTGCATCTGTCGCTGCAATCCGGCGACGATCTCATCCTCAAGCGCATGAAGCGGCGGCATACGCGCGCCGATGCCATTGCGTTCTGCGATCAGGTGCGCCGGCTGCGGCCCGATGTGGCATTCGGCGCCGACATTATCGCCGGCTTCCCGACCGAGAGCGAGGATATGTTCGCGCGCTCGCTCGATCTGGTGGATGAATGCGGCCTGACGCAGCTGCATGTCTTTCCGTTTTCGGCCCGGCCAGGGACGCCGGCTGCACGCATGCCGCAGGTGGCGCGTGACATCGTCAAAGAGCGCGCCCGACGTTTACGCGAAAAGGGCGAGGCGGCATTGCGCGCTCATCTCGACGGGCAAGTCGGCCACCGGCGCCTGGTGTTGACCGAACGCGGCGGCGTCGGCCACACAGAGCAATTCACTTCGGTTAAGCTTGCGGCGCCGGTCGCGCCGGGCGCTATTCTTGATCTGACGATGACGGGGCATGACGGCCGGCAATTGCTGGCCGCCTAGGGAGAACACAGCATGGGCACGAGCGAGCATCTGATAACGACCATGGAACAGCTCCAGGCGCTCTACGGCGAAAAAATGCCGGCTTCCGTGGTCAAGGAGATCGACCACATCAACGGCAGCTACCGCCAATTGATCGAGGCGGCGCCGTTCGTGGCGGTGGCGACCTCAGGACCGGAGGGTCTCGATTGCTCGCCCAAAGGCGACGCGCGCGGTTTCGTGCGCATCCTCGACGACAAGACGATCGCCATTCCCGACCGACCGGGTAACAACCGCATCGATGGCTTCCGCAACATTGTGCGCGATCCGCGCATCGCGGTGTTGTTTCTCATTCCCGGCGTGGGCGAAACTCTGCGCGTGAATGGGAGAGCCTCGATTTCGGTCGATCCCGAATTGATGCAAAGCTTTGCCGTCAACGGCAAGCTGCCACGCTGCGTGTTGATCGTGCACGTCGAGAGCATCTATTTCCACTGCTCGAAGGCGATTGTGCGTTCGAAACTATGGGACGAGGCCACCAAGATCGACCGCAGCAGCCTGCCGTCGACCGGCACCATCGTCGCGGAGTTGAGCCAGGGCAAACTCGGCGGTGAAGCCTACGACCGCGCCATGCCGGAGCGCATCAAGGCGCAGCTTTATTGACTTTCTCCGCGCCAGCCGCAGGTGGTCAGCGCGTCCCGCATATGCGGAGGCGCCGGCGCGGTGACTTTCACCGGCGGCTTGTTCTTGGAAATCGGCACCACGATCTCGCGCGAGTGCAGGTGCAGCGGCGGTCCGCCGATACGCGGCGCACGGCCGTAAATATTGTCGCCGAGGATCGGCCAGCCCATCTCGGCGCAATGCACGCGTAGTTGATGCGTCCGCCCGGTCAGCGGCTCGAGCGCGAGCCAAGTCTTGCCAGCGCTACGCCCAATCACTTTCCATGTCGTCACCGCCGGCGCGCCGTGCGGGTCCGGCTTCATCCACCAGCCGCGCGTCTCGTCGAGCTTGCCGAGCGGAAGATCGATGCGGCCTTCGTCGGCGTCGGGCGCGCCCTCGACGACCGCCCAATAGGTCTTGCCGATCTTGCCCTGCTTGAACAGCTTGCCGAGCAGCGCCAGCGCCTTGCGGTGACGGCCGAGCACCAGGCAGCCGGAGGTGTCCTTGTCGAGTCGGTGCGCCAGCGCCGGGTTGCGCGGCAGGCCGAAGCGCAGCGCGCCGAAGTGATCCTCAAGGCTCTCGCCGCCCTTCGGCCCGCGATGCACGGCAAAGCCAGCCGGCTTGTCGATCACCAACATCAGCCCGTCGCGATAGAGCAGTCGAGCAAGCATCTCTTCCGGTGTCATGGTCACTGTCCAAGAATTGCCGAAACGGCTATCACGGACGCGCCAAGGACGCACTATGAACGACAGCACTCAAACAAACTGGTGGAAACGCCTGAGCGGCGGGCTTAAGCGCACCTCGTCGTCGCTCGGCGGTGCAATCGCCAGTCTCGTGACCAAGCGCAAGCTCGATGCCGATACCGTCGAGGAGCTGGAACATGAACTGATCCGCGCCGATCTAGGGCCGGAGTTTGCCGGCCGCATGGCGGCCGCGCTGGGCGAAGGCCGCGTCGACAAGGCGATCACGCCCGACGAAATGAAGACCGTACTTGCCGGCGAAATCGAAAAGGTGCTCGGCCCGGTGGCCAAGCCGCTGGAGGTGACCGCAAAGCCCTTCATCGTCCTGGTCGCCGGCGTCAACGGTTCCGGCAAGACCACCACCATCGGCAAGCTCGCCGCCAAGTTCCGCGCCGAGGGCAAGAGCGTCATGATGGTTGCCGGCGACACCTTCCGCGCCGCCGCCATCGACCAGCTCAAGATCTGGGGCGAGCGCACCGGCGCCAGCGTGATGGCGCGCGAACCGGGCGCCGATGCGGCGGGCCTGGCGTTCGACGCGCTCGGCGCCGCCAAGACGCAAGGCATCGATATCGTCCTCGTCGATACCGCCGGCCGCCTGCAGAACCGCGCCGAGCTGATGAGCGAGCTGGAAAAAATTGTGCGCGTGATGCGCAAGGTGGACCCGGCGTCACCGCACGCCGTGCTGCTGGTGCTCGATGCGACGGTGGGCCAGAACGCGCTTAATCAGGTCGATATTTTCGGCAAGGTCGCCGGCGTCACCGGCCTGGTCATGACCAAGCTCGACGGCACCGCCCGCGGCGGCATTATGGTCGCGATCGCCGCCCGCTTCGGCCTGCCGGTGCACTTCATCGGCGTCGGTGAGGGCGTCGAGGATCTCAGCCCGTTCACCGCACGCGATTTTGCGCGCGCCATCGTTGGGCTGGACTAATTTTTCTGTCATTCCGGGGCGCGCCGAAGGCGCGAACCCGGAATCCAGATGCATCATCAGAGTATGGCTCTGGATTCCGGGTTCCCTCGCTTCGCTCGGGCCCCGGAATGACAAAGATAGAGACGCGCGCTAAAAGCCGCCCCATGGCCGACAAGAAGCAACTCAATCCGATTCTCAAACTGGTGCTCGACATCGGGCCGTTGGTGCTGTTCTTCGGCGCCAATTCGAAGCTCGGCATCTTCGCGGCGACGGGTACTTTCATGGTCGCGGCGTTGATCGCGCTCGCCGCGGGCTACGTCATGACGCGGCGCATCGAGGTGATGACACTGGTCACCGCGGTCATCGTTGTGGTGTTCGGCTCCTTGACGCTGGTGCTGCACGACGACACGTTCATCAAGCTCAAGCCGACCATCATTTACTTGTTGTTCGGCGGGACGTTGCTCGGCGGCCTTGCGTTCGGCAAGCCGTTGCTCGGCACGCTGTTCGATCAGATGTTCCAGCTGACCGAAGAAGGCTGGCGCAAGCTCACCTGGCGCTGGGCGCTGTTCTTTTTCGCGCTGGCGGTGCTGAACGAGATCGTCTGGCGCACGCAGACCACCGATTTCTGGGTCAGCTTCAAACTGTTCGGCGTAGTGCCGCTAACGTTTTTGTTCGGCGCGCTGCAAATGCCGCTGATCAACAAATACAGCGTCGAGCGAAAGTCCTAGCGCGCGACCGCCGCCGCCTTGGCGATTTCCGGATTGAGCGCGCCGTCAAGATTCTCGGCGGTCACCGGGCCAACCAATTTGTAGGCGATAGTGCCGTCGCGGCCGATCAGATAGGTTTCCGGCACGCCATAGACGCCCCAATCGATCGAGGTGCGGCCGCTGGCGTCGACGCCGACGGCGACGAACGGATTACCGTAGCGATTGAGGAAGCGCCGCGCGTTGTCGGTCGGATCCTTGTAGTTGATGCCGACCAGCTTGATTCGCTTGTCCTTCGATAATTGCTCCAGGTAGGGCACCTCTTCGGCGCAGGGTATGCACCACGACGCCCAGACATTGACCAGTGTCACCTCGCCCGGGAACGCCGCATTGCTTAACCCCGGCACGCCCTTGCCGTCGCGGGCGAGACCGGCGAGCGGCGGCAGATCGGTCTTCGGCGCGGGGTGGCCGATCAGCGCGGACGGCAGCCGAGACGGGTCGCCGCTCCACAGCCGGACCAGGAACAGGATCGCGAGCGCCGCAAAGACAATCAGCGGCAGCAGCACAAAAACGTTGAGCCGTTTCTTGCCAGCTTGTTCGGTCGTTGCCGAGCTCATCGGCCGTCCTTGCGCTGCGAGCGCCGCGTCACGCCGCGCTCTTCGAGATCGCCCAGGATGCGCCGTTGCGCCGAATAATCGAGCACGACCCAGGCGACGAGGCCGGCCACCACGAAAGCCGTCACCGCATAAGCGGCGACGATGAAGTCGGCATGCGGTCCGAGATTCATGCGCGCACCTCCTGCGCTTGCATGATCCTCATGCTGCGCACGCGCCGGCGCAGGATTTCATTGCGCATGGCGGCGAGATGCAGCGTGAAGAACAGCAAGGTGAATGCCACCGCCATGATCAGCAGCGGCCAAAGGATGGAAGGATCGATCGCGTTGCCGCCCATGCGCAGGATCGAAGCCGGCTGATGCAGCGTGTTCCACCAGTCGACCGAGAACTTGATGATCGGAATATTGACGGCGCCGACCAGCGTCAGCACCGCCGCCGCGCGCGAGCCGCGGCCCGGGTCTTCGGCGGTCCAATAGAGCGCCAGCACGCCGAGATAGAGCAGGAACAGCACCAGCACCGACGTGAGCCGCGCATCCCACACCCAATAGGTGCCCCAGGTCGGGCGGCCCCAGAGCGAGCCGGTGACCAGGCAAATGAACGTGAAGGCGGCGCCGACCGGCGCGGCCGCCTTGGCTGCAACATCCGCCAGCGGGTGCCGCCAGACCAGCGTGCCGAGCGCGGCCACGCTCATCACGCCCCAGCCCATCATGCTGAGCCAGGCCGCCGGCACGTGCAGGAACATGATCTTGACGGTGGCGCCCTGCTGATAGTCGTCAGGCGCCTGCATGGCGCGCACCAGCCCGACCGCGAATAACGCGATCGTCAGCGCCGCCAGCCAGGGCAACACGCGGTTGACCAGCGTCAGGAAGCGGGTCGGATTAGCGAGATCGATAACGGCCATCGGTAGCCTTTGTAGTCAGCCCCACCGGGCCGGGCAATGCCGGCCGGCGGCACACATATGCCCAGTCACGGGCCCTGTCGGTTTGATTTGCATCATGAAGCCGCCCCGATTTTGGCCGGCAAACCGATCATTCCAGGCCGTGGCGGAGCGCGGCCGCGGCGGCGAACGGGCCCAGCACCAGGCTCGCTAAGGATAGCGCGCAAAGAATGGTGAAAGGTGGGCCGAACGGCGCGGGTCCGACGATGGCGGCGTTGGCCGCTGCGACGCCGAAAATCAGCACCGGAACCGTGAGCGGCAGCACCAGCACCGCCAGCAGCAGGCCGCCGCGCCGCAGCGCCACCGACAGCGCGGCGCCGATCAGCCCGATGAAGGTGAGCGCCGGCGTCCCGGCGAGCAGCGTCAGCGCCACGGTGCCCATGGCGCGCAGTTCGACATTGAGCATGAGGCCGAGCACCGGGCTGATGATCACTAGCGGCAGGGCCGTGGTCAGCCAATGCGCGATGGCCTTCGCGGCCACCGCCAATTCGAGCGGCATGCGGCCCATCATCAAGAGGTCGAGCGATCCATCGTCATTGTCGGTGGCGAACAGCCGGTCGAGCGCGAGCAGCGTCGCCAGCAAGGCACCGAGCCACAGGATCGCCGGGCCGATGCGCGCCAGCAAATTGAGATCGGGGCCGAGCGCGAACGGCATCATGGTCACCACGATCAGGAAGAACAGCGCGCCCATCATCGCGCCGCCGCCGACGCGAACGGAGAGCCGCATGTCGCGGACCACGAGGGCCAAAAACGCGCTCACGCGTGTCTCCGTGTCATGAATGCGGTCATGGCGCCCCTATCTTCAGTTCGCGGGCGCGTTCGAGGCCGATCGATCCGTGCGCGGCGGCCACGATCATGCCGCCGCCGGCAAGGTGGCTGCGCATCAAGTCGGCGAGCCGGTTTTGCGACGGCACATCGAGCGCCGAGGTCGGCTCGTCGAGCAGCCACAGCGGCCGCGGCACCGCGACCAGCCGCGCGATCGACAGCCGCCGCCGCTGCCCGGCCGACAGGTAGGCCGCGGGCAGGTTGACGAGCGGCATGAGATCGACCGCCTGCAGCGCGAGATCGATCGGCAGCTCGATGCCGCCGAGATAGCGCGCCCAGAATTTCAGGTTTTCGCCGACCGTCAGCGACGGCTTCACCGCGTCCTGGTGGCCGACATAATGCGACTGATCGGCAATGGAGGTATCGGGCTCTCCGCCGTCAAGTTCGAGCTCACCGCCGGCCAGATGGACCAGCCCGGCAATCACCCGCAGCAGCGAGGATTTGCCGGCGCCGTTGCGCCCGGTCACCACCAGGGCTTCGCCCCCGGACAGGCTGAAGTTGAGGCCGGTAAAGACCTCGCGCCCGCCCCGGCTGCACGTGAGATTATTGCCTCTGAATTGCATCAGGCGCGCTTTAGCCTGCCAATGCCCGGCGGGAAAGCCATGCTCGCGGCCGACAACCCAGATATGCCGCGCATTTTTACGGAAGTTCCATCGTTAATATGGCGTCCGGCGCAAAAAGACCTTATAAGCCCGCCGTTATGACGTTAACTTAGTGGAATTCGGGCGCGGGTCTCTCCGGCGAGAAAAGTTAAGTCTTGCTAGGAGCTTAGACCGAAGCAGCGCCATTGTCCCGACCGGGAATGGAAACCTCCGACATGACTTCGCTCGACAGTTTTAGATGCTGCAAGACCCTCCAGGTTGGTAGCAAGACTTACGCCTATTTCAGTCTCCCCACCGCCGAGAGAAACGGGCTCAAAGGAATTTCCCGCCTGCCGTTCTCGATGAAGGTGCTGTTGGAAAACCTGCTGCGCAACGAAGACGGGCGCACGGTGACCAAGGACGACATCAAGGCCTTCGCTGAATGGCTCAAGACCAAGACGTCGGAACATGAATTCGCCTTCCGCCCGGCGCGCGTGCTGATGCAGGATTTCACCGGCGTGCCGGCGGTGGTCGATCTCGCCGCCATGCGCGACGCCATGAAGGAACTCGGCGGCGACCCCAAGAAGATCAATCCGCAGGTGCCGGTCGATCTCGTCATCGACCACTCGGTCGCGGTCACCTTCTTCGGCAACAACCAGGCGTTCAAGAAGAACGTCGACGAGGAATACCGGCAGAACCAAGAACGCTACAAATTCCTGAAATGGGCGCAGCGCTCGTTCGACAATTTTAGCGTGGTGCCGCCGGGCACCGGCATCTGTCACCAAGTCAATCTCGAATACCTGTCGCGCGTGGTCTGGAGCAAGAAGGACAAGGTCAAGGTCGACGGCAAGCAGGCGACCATGGAAGTCGCTTATCCCGACACCGTGGTCGGCACCAACTCGCACACCACCATGGTGAACGGCCTCTCGGTGCTCGGCTGGGGCGTCGGTGGCATCGAGGCGGAAGCGGCCATGCTTGGCCAGCCGTTGTCGATGGTGCTGCCCGAGGTGATCGGCTTCAAACTGTCTGGCAAGCTCAAGGAAGGCCTCACCGCCACCGATCTGGTGCTCACCGTCACCGAAATGCTGCGCAAGCGCGGCGTGGTCGGCAAGTTCGTCGAATTCTTCGGACCCGGCCTCACGCATCTGACGATCGCCGACCGCGCCACGATCGGCAACATGGCGCCGGAATACGGCGCCACCTGCGGCTTCTCGCCGATCGACGACGACACCATCCGCTATCTCAAGGACACCAGTCGTCCGCCGGAAGTGATCAAGCTCGTCGAAGCCTACGCCAAGGCGCAGGGCATGTTCCGCGTCAAGACCACGCCCGATCCGATCTTCACCGACATACTCAAGCTCGATCTCGCCACCGTCGAACCGTCGCTGTCGGGGCCGAAGCGGCCGCAGGACCGCATCGCGCTGCGCGACGTCAAGTCCGGCTTCACCAATTCGATGGAAAAGGAATACAATAAAGGCAACGAACTCAAGAAGCGCGTGCCGGTCAACCAGAAAGACTACGACCTCGGCAACGGCGACGTGGTGATCGCGGCGATCACATCCTGCACCAACACCTCGAACCCGAGCGTGATGATTGGCGCCGGTCTGCTCGCCCGCAAGGCGGCGGCAAGGGGCCTCACCGCCAAGCCGTGGGTGAAGACCTCGCTCGCGCCGGGCTCGCAGGTCGTTGCCGAATATCTCGAGAAAGCCGGCTTGCAGAAAGACCTCGACAAGGTCGGCTTCAACCTGGTCGGCTTCGGCTGCACCACCTGCATCGGCAACTCCGGCCCGCTGCCGGAGGAGATTTCTGAAGCGGTTAACGAAAACGATCTGGTGGCCGCCGCGGTGCTCTCGGGCAATCGCAATTTTGAAGGCCGCGTCAACGCCGACGTGCGCGCGAACTATCTCGCTTCGCCGCCGCTCGTCGTCTCCTACGCCATCGCCGGCTCGATGTATGTCGATCTCGCCAAGGATCCGCTCGGCGTCGATCAGAAAGGCAAGAAGGTCTATCTCAAGGATATCTGGCCCTCGAACAAGGAAATCGGTGAGTTCGTCGCCAAGAACGTCACCAAGCAGATCTTCGCCAAGAAATACGCCGACGTGTTCAAGGGTGACGCCAACTGGCGCAAGATCGCGGTCAAGGGCGGACTGACCTATGCGTGGGACGACCGCTCCACCTACGTGCAGAACCCGCCTTATTTCGAGGGCATGGACAAGCGTCAGAGGCCGATCGAGGACATCGTCGACGCCCGCGTCCTCGGCCTGTTCCTCGACTCGATCACCACCGACCACATCTCGCCGGCGGGATCGATCAAGGAATCGAGCCCGGCCGGTGAATATCTGCGCGATCACCAGGTCCGTCCGAAAGACTTCAACCAATACGGCACGCGCCGCGGCAATCATCAGGTCATGATGCGCGGCACCTTCGCCAACATCCGCATCAAGAACCAGATGGTGCCGGGCGTCGAAGGCGGCGTCACCATCCATTATCCGTCGAAGCAGAAGATGACGATGTACGACGCGGCGATGAAGTACAAAGCCGACAACGTGCCGCTCGTCATTTTCGCCGGCAAGGAATACGGCACCGGTTCGTCGCGCGACTGGGCCGCCAAGGGCACTGTGCTGCTCGGTGTGCGCGCGGTCATCACCCAGTCGTTCGAACGCATCCATCGCTCCAACCTGATCGGCATGGGCGTGATGCCGCTGGTATTTGAAGAGGGGACGTCCTGGCAGTCGCTCGGCCTCAAAGGCGACGAGCAGGTCACGATCCGCGGCCTGCATGGCGATCTCAAGCCGCGCCAGCGGCTGATCGCCGAGATCGTGGCCGGCAACGGCACGCTCAAGCGCGTGCCGCTGATCTGCCGCATCGATACGCTGGACGAACTGGATTACTTCAAAAACGGGGGTATCCTGCAATACGTCCTGCGGCATCTGGCCACCTAGCCGCGGATTGGGTAGCCGCCGCTGCCGAAATCCGCTCACCGTGAAGTGAGTGGCGGGTGATCGACGAGGCGCTTTATATGGGGCCAAGCCGGGCAGGGGAGATCGTGGGATCGGCATGAGCTTTCGCCACATCGCCTTTGCGGGCGCAGCCATTTGCGCCGCCGCCTTGATGCCACCGCCTGCCGGCGCGACTGAGCCGCGTGCGGTCATCGAATTGTTCACCAGCCAGGGCTGCTCGTCTTGTCCGCCCGCCGACAAGCTGCTCAGCGAGCTGTCGCGCGATCCGACGCTGATCGCGTTGAGCCTGCCCGTTGACTATTGGGACTATCTGGGCTGGAAGGACACGCTGGCGCTGCACGGCCATTCCAACCGCGAGCGGGCTTATGCCGACGCGCGCGGCGACCGTGACGTGTACACCCCGCAAGTCGTGGTCAATGGCGTCGCACCTGTGCTGGGCAGCGACAAGGCGGCGATCGAGCGGGCAATCGCAAAGACGCGCCAAAGCGCAGCGCCGTTGACGGTGCCGGTGACGTTGACGGTGGCGGACGGCAAGGTGTCGGTGAATATTCCGGCGGCCGCCGGCGAGCATGGCAGCGCCGAGGTCTGGCTTTGCCCGGTCACGGGCAAGGTGCAAGTCGCGATCGAACGCGGCGAAAACCGTGGCCACACGCTGACCTACACCAATGTGGTGCGCCGCTGGGTGAAGCTCGGCATCTGGAGCGGCAAGGCCGCAAGCTTCAGCGTGCCGGTGGCCAGTCTCGCCACCGCCGAGTTGTCGCTGCAGGACATCGACCGCGTGGCGGTGGTCGTGCAAAGTGGCGTCGCCGCCAAGCCGGGCTTGATGCTCGGCGCCGCCGTAGCGAATTTGCACTAAATTTTTTCTGTCATTCCGGGTTCGCACGCTCGGGCGTGCGCCCCGGAATGACCGACAAAAAAATCGGGCCGGCGACGAGCCGACCCGAAGGCTTAGGGGATTGAACCGTACGCGGTACTCAACTTGGCCCGGTCAGCTGAGCCCCGGGGGGCTGGGGGGCTGAGGAATCCGGAACTCAAACCGGACCGGGCCTTTGAGGCAACGCTGGCGTTATCCCAAGCCACGGTGACCGGCGATTGACGGAAATAGGGCGTTATTGTGGGACCTTTAACGAGTTCGTGATCGGCCGATCGGCTAATTTTGCCCGTTTTTCGTGGCATAGCCGCTAAAATGAGGCTCTTGCCGTGGGCCGCGCCCGGCGCGATCATTGCACCAACAAAAGGAGGCGCCGCATGACGTTCGGTTCCGGCGAAATCGATCCGAGCCAGTCCCTCGGGGGCGCGGCCTCGGCGCGCAGCACCCCCGCTCCCTTCAATCAAGTCACTTTCAGCCGCCGCGAACTCAGACGCATCCTCGATCTCTACGGCCGCAAGGTCGCCGCCGGCGAATGGCGCGATTACGCCATCGATTTCCTCAAAGACCGAGCGGTGTTCTCGGTGTTCCGCCGCACCTCGGAAGTCCCGCTCTACCGCATCGAAAAAAATCCGAAGCTTGCGCGCCGCCAGGGCGTCTTCAGCGTGATCTCGGCGACCGGACTGATCGTGCGCCGCGGCCACGAGCTCGACCGGGTGCTGCACGCGATCGACCCGCTGTCGCTGGTGGTGAACTAGCACTACTTTGGCAGATTTTACGCGGGAATGAGGCCCTGGGGATTCCCGAATCACGTTTGCAATGATTCATGGGTGGTCGGCTTTTTGGAGGGCTGACCATGGTGGATACGACGTCGAGGTGGGAAGATGAGCTTAGACGCTGGCTCGAGCCCTTCCTGGATCGTTTAGGTCACAAGGCTCGGCGGCGGATGTGTCCGCTTTATGTTTCGGGACTGATTGGGCCGGGCGATCGCAAGAGCGTCCAGCCAATGGCGGCGCGGCTGGCGCCGGGCGACTATGACCAATTGCATCATTTCATCGCTGATGGCGTCTGGGACGCAGCGCCGTTGGAAGCAGAATTGCTCGTTCAGGCCGACCGGCTCGTCGGCGGCAAAAATGCAGTGCTGGTCATCGACGACACATCGATGCCGAAGAAGGGCGATCGCTCGGTTGGTGTAGCTCCGCAATATGCATCAACTCTCGGCAAGACGGCCAATTGCCAAACGTTGGTGTCGCTGACGCTTGCGCGCGGTGAAGTGCCGGTAATGGTGGCGCTACGTCTCTTCATTCCCGAGAATTGGACGAGCGATCCGGCACGTCTGAAGCGTGCCGGCGTTCCAATCGAGCATCGCACGGCACGGTCCAAGCCAGAGATCGCGCTGGCTGAGATCGACCGCGTGATCGCAGCCAGTGTTCGCTTCGGTTGTGTGCTGGCGGACGCGGGATACGGATCGAGCGCGCCGTTCCGTCATGCTCTGAGCGAACGCGGCCTCTTGTGGGCAGTTGGTATGTCGCGGCGCCAGAAAGTCTATCCGACCGATGTCACCATGATCTTTCCGACGGAGAAAGCCCGTAAGCCGCGCAAACACCATATCCCGGATGTGTCGCCAGTTTCTGCCGAGAGGATGCTGGTCGGTGTAAAGTGGCAGCAGATCAGCTGGCGCTGGGGCACGAAAGGCCCGCTAACATGCCTCTTCGCGGCACGGCGCGTCCGCATCGCGGATGGCCAAAAACACCGCGTGTTCGATAAAGGTGTCGAGCGTATGCCTGGCGATGAAGTGTGGATTCTGGGCGAACGACGATCGAGCGGAGAGCAGAAGTACTACATCTCGAATCTGCCCGCTGACGTTTCGCTTAAGACGCTGGCAGCTGCCGTCAAGGCGCGGTGGATCTGTGAACAGGCGCATCAGCAATTGAAGGAAGAGCTGGGGCTCGACCATTTTGAAGGCAGGTCGTGGGCCGGATTACACCGACATGCCTTGATGACGATGGTCGCTTACGCCTTCCTTCAATCCCGCCGCCTCACCGCAGCGGGACGGAAAAAAAAGAGTCTCAGGTCCACCGCCACAACCGAGCATGCCGGCCATCAGACAAGCCATCCTCGACCTGTTCGTGCGGCCTCCACCACTACGATGCACGCACTGTGAGATGCTGCTCGCAGGCCGCCTTCAGCCAAATCTGCCAAAGTAGTGCTAGTCATCTGGAACTGAAGTTCAGTACATTATAAGATGCCTGCTCCATTTGGTGGAGAGCGCAGCCATGGCCAATGCGACCGGCCGTCCAACGGCACCGTTGGTGCTGAGTTCGAATGAGCGGGACTACCTCGAACGGCAAGTGCGCCGACATCGTGTTGCACGATCGATGTCCGAGCGGTGTCGGATCATCCTGCGATGTGCCGATGGTTTGCCCAGCAAAGTCGTCGCGGCAAAGCTGGGCATACACGAACACACCGTGGGCAAGTGGCGTCGGCGGTTCCTGAAAGGTCGCATTGAAGGTCTACTGGACGAGGCGCGGCCCGGCCGACCACGCACGATCGACGACGATCAGGTCGCTGCTGTGATCGAGCGCACGCTACGTTCTACGCCGGTCGACGCCACTCACTGGTCGATCCGCTCCATGGCTGGGGCCACCGGATTTTCGCACACGACAATCCGCAGGATCTGGGCTGCCTTTGGGCTGCAGCCGCATCGCTCGGAGACCTTCAAGCTTTCGAGTGATCCGCTGTTCGTCGACAAGGTCCGTGACATCGTTGGGCTCTACCTGTCCCCGCCCAATCGGGCGCTGGTTCTGAGCGTCGATGAAAAGAGCCAGATTCAGGCGCTCGATCGCGAACAGCCGGTCCTACCGATGATGCCAGGTGTGCCGGAACGTCGGACTCACTCCTATGTCCGTCATGGCACGACCTCGCTGTTCGCAGCGCTCGACGTCGCCTCCGGCTTTGTCATCGGCAAATGCTACAAGCGGCATCGGGCCGCCGAATTTCTGGACTTCATTAAACAGGTCGACGCCCGGGTCCCCAAGGATCTCGATGTCCACATCATCATGGACAATTACGCGACCCACAAAACGGCAGCGATCAGGACATGGCTGGCGCGGCGGCCGCACTATCATGTGTATTTCACGCCAACATCAGCCTCCTGGATCAATCAGGTCGAACGCTGGTTTGCTGAGCTTACCCGCAAGAAGCCGCGGCGCGGCGTCCATACTTCAACCAGCCAGCTCGAAGCTGACATCCGCTCATTCATCGAGCGGCACAACGAAAACCCCAAACCTTACAAGTGGACCAAGTCCGCCGACGAGATCCTCTCGGCCGTCAAGCGCTTCTGCCAAAAGGCAGAAAAGACCTTATGTGGCGAACTTTAGATTCACGTGACTAGTTCGGTCAGTGCAGGTTATTGCCGGCCGCACTGCCTTGGCCGGGCTTCGCTTCGGCCTCTTGCGGCGGCGCGGCCGCTCCCCGACCCAATGTCAGCTGCATCAGCGGGGTGTCGAGCCACCGGCCGAATTTCCAACCGATAGCGCGTAATTTGCCTGCATCGGAAAAGCCACAGGCTCTGTGCAGGCCGATCGACGCCGCCTGGTTTAAATCGCCGATCACCGCGATCATCTGCCGCAAGCCGAGTGCGGTGCAGGCCTCGATGAGCTTCATCAGCAGCGCCTTGCCGACGCCACGGCGATGGATGTGGGGCGCGAGATAAACCGAATCCTCGACGGTGAAGCGATAGGCTGGGCGCGTGCGATAGAGCGACGCGTAGGCGTAGCCGGCCACGGAGCCGCCGATCTCCGCGATGAAGTAAGGGAAATTGCCGTCGAGGATCGCCTGCATCCGCCGCCTCATCTCGGGTTCGTCAGGCGGGGTGAGTTCGAACGACGCCGTGCCATGCTCGACCGCGTGCGCGTAAATCCGGGTAATGGCCGGAATATCGGAGGTTTTGGCGGGGCGAATGGCGACGGTCATACGTCAGGAATGCTAGCAAAACAAAACGCCCGGGCACTAGGCCCGGGCGTTGAACAGGGATGTCCGTTCTTGACGCGGCTTAGCGCCGATCGCCCATGAAGCGCAGCAGGAACAGGAACAGGTTGATGAAGTCGAGATAGAGCGTCAGCGCGCCCATCACCGCCTTGCGGCCGGAGACGGTGCCGTCGTCGTTGGCACTGTACATCTCCTTGATCTTCTGGGTGTCCCAGGCTGTCAGCCCGGCGAAGATCAGCACGCCGATCGCCGAGATGGCGAAGTCGAGCCCGGTGCTCTTCAGGAAGATGTTGACGACCATCGCCAGGATCAGCCCGAACAAGCCCATCACCAGGAACGAGCCGATCGGCGAGAGATCGCGCTGCGTGGTGTAGCCGTAAAGACTCAACGCGCCGAACGACGCCGCCGAGATGAAGAAGGTGCGGGTGATCGACGCGCCGGTGTATTGCAGGAACACCGTCGACAGCATCAGTCCGAGCAGGCCGGCGTAGAGCATGAACAGAACGAGCGCGGTGCCCGCCTGCAGCCTGTTAATCCGGAAGCTCAGGAAAAAGACAATACCGAGCGTGCCGACGAACAACACGATCGTCAGCGGTCCGCCGAAGATCGCCTGGCCGAACGGCGTCAGGCTGGTGATCTTGCCGGCGGAGTTGGTCACGACCGCGGCATTGTAGGTGAGCCAGGCGACCACGCCGGTCAGAGCGACGCCGCTGGCCATATAATTGTAGATGCGGATCATGTAGGCGCGCAGGCCCACATCGATCTCGGCGGCACGCGCGGAGCCGATGCCGCGGGCAGCTACGTTACGGTCGAAATCCGACATCGAAGTTCCCTCTCTTTGTCCCGGCCCTTCGCCGGTTACATCAGGCGCGCCGGCGGCAGCCGTCGCGTTCGTGAGTTGAATTTAGTGCGGCCCAAGCCTGTACGCCAGATATGGCCCGATCATGGCCCAGCTTTATTGCCTATCGTTAACAATGCCGGCCCGGCACTATAGGGTAAAACACCCAGCCGGAAAGCCGTCGCGCGTCGTAATGCCGCAAAAACTATAGGTTTCTCAAGACCGGGGCCAGTTTTTGCCCCAAAGCCGAGAAGGTCCCGAGAAGCCCTAAGGTGACCGTAACCGCGACCGCGCCTAGCGCCGCCGCCAGGGCGGGCAGCGGCAGCCAGGCGAAGCGGAGATGCATCAGGTCGCTGACGATCAGCCAGCCGGCGAGCGAGCCGGCGAGCACGCCGAACAGCGCGGTGGCGGTTCCGAGCAGCGCATATTCGATGGTGTACGCGGCGAGCAGCCGCGCCCGCGTGGCGCCGAGCGTCTTGAGGATCACCGCGTCATAGACCCGGTGGCGGTGTCCGGCGGCGAGCGCGCCGCCCAGAACCAAAGCCGCGATCACCAGGGTAAGCGCGCTGGCGCCGCGGATCGCCAGCACCAGATTGGCGACGATGGAGCCGATCGCCTCCAGCGCGTCCTTTACCCGCAGCGCGGTGACCATTGGAAAGGCGTCGGCGACCGCGCGGGTGATGGCGCCCTCCTGCGCCGGCGTGCCGCCATCGGCGTAAGTGAGGGTGGCGAGATGGGTCGCCGGCGCGCCGTCGAAGGCGTGCGGCGAAAACACCATCACAAAATTGATGCCGAGGTTCTCCCAATCGACCGTGCGCATGTTGGCGATGCGGGCGGTGATGTTGCGGCCGAGCACGTTGACGACGACCGGGTCGCCGAGCTTGAGGCCGAGGCCGTCGGCGATTTTCTTTTCGAACGAGAGCAGCGGCGGACCGTCGTAATCCGGCGCCCACCATTTTCCCTCGACCAGCCGCGAGCCGGCGGGCACCTCGCTCGCATAAGTGATGCCGCGGTCGCTTTGCAACACCCAGGCGGCACCTTCTTTCGGCTTGATCTGCTCGGCCGGGATGCCGTTGGCCGAGACGATGCGGCCGCGCAGCATCGGCACTTCCTCGAGTTTCGCGCCCGGCGCCTGCGCGCGTACGAAGGCGTCGAAACGCGTGGCCTGGTCGGCCGGAATGTCGAGGAAATAGAACGACGGCGCCTTGGCGGGCAGTTCGTTGGAGAATTGCCGCTGCAAGTTGCCGTCGATCTCGATCACGGTGACCAGCAGCGCAATGCCGAGGCCGAGCGAGAGCACAATGGTCGCGGTCAGCGCACCAGGCCGGTGAATATTGGCGACCGCCATGCGCAGCACGGTGGAGCGCGCGCGCGGTGCGTGGCGCGCCGCCAGCATCAGCAGCGCTGCGACCAGCCGCAAGGTGACGAACACGCCGGCGGCGACGATGACATAAATGATCGCCACGCGCCGGTCGTAAGCCAGCACGACGGCGAGCGCGGTCAGCGTCAGCACCGCGAGCGCCGTCAGTGCGAGATAGCTTTTCCCGGGCCAGCGCGGCTGCGGCGCCACCGCGTCGCGGAACAGGGCGCCGACCGGCACGTCATGGGCGCGGCCGAGCGGCCACAGCGCAAAGGCGAGCGCCGTCGTCAGTCCGCAAATCAGCGCCAGTATCAGCTCGGCCGGATGCAGCGCCGGTTCGATCGGCAGCGGAATGATGGCGCCGAGCGTCCACGCAATCACAAACGGCAGGATCGCGCCCAGCACCATGCCGATGGCGCCGCCGATGGCTGCTAGCATCAGCACCTGCATAAGGTAGATCGCGAAGATGCGCCGGCCCGATGCGCCGAGCGCCTTCAGGGTGGCGATGGTCTCGCGCCGGCGGTCGAGATGACTTTTCACCGCGTTGCCGACCCCCACACCGCCGACCAGCAACGCGGTCAGGCCGACAATGGCGAGAAATTGCGTGAAGCGCTCGACGTTGCGCTCGAGCTGCGGCGAGGCATTGCTGCGGCTGCGGATATCCCAGCCGGCTTCGGGGAAAGCGGTCCACGCTTGCGCCGTCACGGCTTTGGCGGCGGCGTCGCTCGTGTCGTTGGCGGGCAAGCGCAGGCGATAGTGCCAGCGCACCAGGCTGCCGGGCTGCAGCAGGCCGGTCGCGCGCAACGCCGCCTCGCTCACCATGAGACGCGGCCCGAAGCCGATGCCGCCGGCGAGCTTATCCGGCTCGCTCGCGAGCGCGGCGCGGATCTCGAACGTCGCATTGCCGATGGTAAGCCGCGCCCCTTGTTTGATGCCGAGCCGCGTCAGCAGCACCGGGTCCGCGACAGCGCCGAAAACACCGTTGCGCCGCGCCAGCGCGCCGGCGAGCCCGCCGGGTGGATCGAGCTCGGCTCGGCCGAACAGCGGATAGGCACCATCGATCGCTTTCATCTCGACCAAGGCGGCCTTGCCGTCGGCGGTGCGCGCCATGGCGCGCATGGTCGCGGTGCTCGAAACCTTGCCATGACGGTCGAGGAACGCTCGTTCTTCCGGCGTGACCTCGTGCTGGACGAGCGTAAACGACAAATCGCCGCCGAGGACGACCTGGCCTTGACGGGCCAACCCGCTGGCTAGGCTGGCGGACAGTGAGCCGATGCCGGCGATCGCCATGCTGCCGAGCGCGATGGTGGTGATAAACACGTAGAAGCCACGCAATCCGCCGCGCATTTCGCGCAATGCAAAGCGCAGCGGTAGCATTCTTCCTTTTCCCTCCTCTGAAAGGGGAGGGTGGCCCGGCGTCGCGTAAGTGACGGCGGGTCGGGTGGGGTCACTTATCAAGGTGACCCCCACCCGGCGAACTTCGTTCGCCGACATCCCCCTTATAGGGGGAGGTATGAGAGAGATTGTCGATGCGACCGGAACGCAGCCGCACGATCCTCCCGCAGCGCGCGGCGAGCGCGGAATCATGCGTGATCAGCACCAGCGTCGAGCCGCGCTGGGCGTGGCCGGCGAACAACAGGTCGATGATCTGTTTGCCGGTGTCCTCGTCGAGATTGCCGGTCGGCTCGTCGGCGACCAAGATGGCCGGGTTAGGCGCCAGCGCGCGCGCGACCGCCACGCGTTGCTGCTCGCCGCCGGAGAGCTCGGCCGGATAGTGATGCAGCCTTTCGCCGAGACCGACGCCGACGAGTTCGTCGCGCGCGCGCTCTTGCGCTCCGGCGATGCCGGCCAATTCCAGCGGCACCGCCACGTTTTCTAACGCCGTCATGGTCGGGATCAGGTGGAACGACTGGAACACGATTCCCACGTGACGCCCGCGGAAGCGCGCCAGCGCGTCCTCGTCGAGTGCGTTCAGGTCCTCGCCGGCGACCGTGACCGCGCCTTTGTCTGAGCGCTCCAGGCCCGCCATCACCATCAGCAGCGTGGATTTGCCCGACCCGGACGGTCCGACCAGGCCGATTGCCTCGCCGCTGCCTATATTCAAGTCGATGTCTTTGAGAATATGAACGCGGGCCGCCCCCTGGCCGAGCGAGAGATTGACACCGGCAAGCGCAATCGCCGGGCCTTGGGAAGGTGCTTTCATGTGGTCTTACCGTTCACGACCCCGCACATATGGGGCAAAACCGGGCCGGCTCCAATGCCTTGCGGCGATTCTGCTGACGGCGCTGGTTTGGGTGGTGCCGAACGGCGCCCGCGCCGCCGACCGGCCGGTGAAAATCGTGGTGCTCGGCAACTCGTTGAGCGCCGGTTACGGCCTGCCGGTGGACGCCGCTTTTCCCGCCAAGCTCACGCAAGCGCTGAAGGGCAAAGGCATTGCCGTCGAGGTCACCAACGCCGGGGTGTCGGGTGATACCGCGTCCGGTGGGTTCGGCCGCCTGGACTGGTCGGTGCCGGAGGGAACCGACGCCGTGATCCTCGAACTCGGCGCCAACGATGCTTTGCGCGGCATCGACCCGGAGGTAACCAAGGCCGCGCTCGAGGGCATCCTGACGAAACTCCGCGACCGGCACATTTTCGTCCTGCTCGCCGGCATGCAGGCGCCGCGCAACATGGGGCCCGACTTTGTGCGGCGCTTCGACGCCATATATCCGGCGCTTACCTCGACGCATCGGCTTGTCTTTTATCCGTTCTTCCTCGACGGGGTGGCCACCGATCCCAAACTGAACCAGGGCGATGGCCTGCACCCGAATGCCGCCGGCGTTGACGAGATCGTCGCGCGCATCATGCCGCGGGTCGAGCAGTTGATAGCCGCTGTGCGTGCGGCGCGCGCATCGTGAAACGGGGGCCGCCATGCCGCGTCTCTTTACCGGTGTCGAAATCCCCGCCGACGTTGGACAGGCTCTCGGCATGCTGCGCGGCGGATTACCGAGTGCGCGCTGGATCGATCCGGAGAATTATCACCTGACGCTTCGCTTCATCGGCGACGTGGACGACATGGTCGCCCAGGAAGTCGCCTTGATGCTCGGGCGCGTCAAACGCGGCGCATTCGATCTCTACTTCGAGGGACTGACATCATTTGGTGGCCGCAAGCCGCGCGCGGTGGTCGCTTCTGTTGCGCAGGCGCAGGCCTTGCTCGACGTGCAGGCCGAGCACGAACGGCTAATGCAGCGCATCGGATTGGAGCCGGAGGGGCGCAAATACACGCCGCACGTGACGCTGGCGCGCTTGCGCGATTCCTCGAGCCGCGCGGTCGCCGAGTATCTGTCGGCGCGTGGGCTTTTCCGCACCGCGGCGTTCCGCGTCTCGCGTTTTGTGCTGTTTTCGTCGCGCGCCTCGGTCGGCGGCGGCCCTTACGTGGTCGAGGCGAGTTATCCGCTCAATTAGCTTGGAACGTCACGCCGGCCCGAACAGGCGCGCCTGCACTTCGAAGACGCGGCCGGCGATGGCGTGGGTGTCGGCCATGACCTCGCGCAACAGCGACAGCGCCGTCGAGCGCGGTGGGTCGACTTCGCCGACGACGCTGCCGAAATCGAACGAAAACTCGGCGTCGAACTTGCGCGCGAGTTGCTGCATGCGCCGATTTTCGGCCAGGCAGTCCATGCGCAGCGACTTGATGCCGCGATTGCGCGCGCTGAGCAGCGTGCGCTCGAGCAATTCAGTTCCCACGCCGTGACTCTGCCACGGCTGCTCGATGCTGAAGGCGGCTTCCGCCTCGTGCGAGAACAGCGAGCCGCTCTGCCGCAATTCGGCGGCGCCGCGCATCACGCCGTCGACGAAGAAGCCGTACACCACGACGCCAAGCCCGCTGGCGGTTGCCGCATGGCACACGATAACTTCGTCTGCCATCGCGCCGGAAAATCGCCGGTGCCGGCTATCGTGGTCGAGGCGCAGCAGGTGGTCGCGATAGGCGTCGGTCTCGCCGGGCCACAATTTGCGAATGGTACCGCCGTCCGGCAAAAGCTCGTTCATGTGGGGTCTCCTGACTCTCACGCCGCCCTGCATCGTCACGTCCTTGCCTTGGCCTTCGCCAAGGTCCCAGCGAATCGTAGGCTCGACAGGTATATGCTGCATTGCAGCAAAATGAAGGATTAATTTCGTAGGCGTGGGACCCAAACCTGCAAAAAACGCATGACTGACAAGGTATTAGCGTAATTTTTAAGCGGTAAAAGCTCCCACGTAGTGCAGCATTTTGCATCACAAACAGACGGCTCCGTATTTATGCTCGATTTACAGAAAGCGCGGATAACCATAGGTCTCGCGTCACGCCGCCCCCGCCCCGCAGCGCTCTCCGGCGAACCGCCGCGCGCTTGGCCCGCAATGTCTTAAGCTTCATGCCCGCCACTTTCAGGACGCGCTACGCGGCGCTCATTACCGAGGGAAAAATCGAGGCCGATCCCGGGCAACTGATCTTGGCGGGTCAGTTGTCGGCGCTCGCGCATCGCCTCGAGCAGCGCAGGTTGGCGCGAAAATCGTCCTCGCTCGGCTGGCTGTTCGGCAAGCGCGAACTGGCCGGCCCGCCGCTGAAAGGGCTTTACGTCTATGGCGAGGTCGGCCGCGGCAAGACCATGCTGATGGATCTGTTCTTCGCGACCAGCGCGGTGCAGCGCAAGCGCCGCGTCCATTTCCACGAATTCATGGCCGACGTGCACGAGCGTGTGCACATCTTCCGGCAGGAGATCAAGAACGGCGCGCTGCCCGAACAGGATCCGATCCTGCGCGTCGCCGCCGCCATCGCCGAGGAAACCTGGCTGCTGTGTTTCGACGAATTTCACGTGACCGACATTGCCGATGCTATGATCCTCGGCCGCCTGTTCACGCGGCTATTCGAGCTCGGCATCGTGGTGGTGGCGACGTCGAACCTGGCGCCCAGTGAACTGTACAAGGATGGGCTCAATCGGGGACTGTTTCTGCCCTTCATCGCGCTGTTGCACAAACATTGCGAGATCGTTCGGCTGGATGCACGCATCGATTTCCGGCTCGAAAAGCTTACCGGCATGCCGACCTGGTATGTGCCGGCCAACGCGAAGGCGGAAGCCGCTCTCGACGAGGCCTGGCGGCGCTTGGTCGGCGAGCACGCCGGCGCGCCGCATGAGTTGGTGGTGAAGGGTCATATCGTGCGGGTGCCGAAGGCGGCGATGGGGGTCGCCCGCTTTTCATTCGACGACTTGTGCGCGCAGCCACTGGCGGCCGCCGACTATCTCAAGATCGCGCACGAGTTCCACACCATCATGCTCGACCGCATTCCGGTCATGGATGTTGCCCACCGCAATGAGGCCAAGCGCTTTATCATTCTGATCGATACGCTCTACGACCATGCGGTGAAGCTGCTGGCCTCCGCGCAAGCGCAGCCGGACGAACTGTATAGTGGCACCGATGGCTATGAAGCTTTGGAATTCAAGCGCACGGCCTCGCGCCTGATCGAGATGCGCTCGCAGTCCTATCTCGGTCTGCCGCACGGGCCGCGTCAAGGCCTCGTGGTGGACACCGGCAAGATCGTGGAAACCTGAATCCCGCGATCAACCTAACGGGTGCGGTCGATTTTTCATTGTCAATTGCACGGCCGCGTGCAAAATATCCGCTCGGGGAGCAATCTGTAATAAGAAGTCGGCGATGGCCGAACAACCGCTCGTGCCGGCAACCGCGAATGCCGCAAACGGCGCGCCGGGCAACGGCGACACCGCCGTGCAGAGCACGCCGGCCCGGCCGAAGCGGGTGCGGCCGGTCCGCTTCCCCTGCGTCATCTGCGGCCGGGAACGGCCCGCCCGCGATATCACCCAGCTCGACGTGGTGCGCCCGAGCCTGTTCGACCGCATCAAGGCCGACAACCCGGAACTTCCGGCGAGGGCTACATCTGCAGCGACGATCTCGACCGCTTTCGCTCGCGCTATGTCTCCGAACTGCTGGGGCAGGAGCGCGGCGAACTCACCAAGCTCGAGCAGGAAGTGGTACAGAGTCTCGCCGACCACGAGACGCTGGCCGAAAGCATCGAAGCCGAGTGGGTCGGCCAGCGGTCTTGGTCGTGTAAAAACGCCTTGGCGGAAGCATTGACGCCTAGAGACATCGGCGATGTGGCCGTGCGTGGTCATTTTTTGGATTTGACGGCTTTTCCGACTGTAGACGCGGCTGATGCGGATTGCGGCGATCCTCTGATGGCAGACGGCTTCGTGTCTGTGGCGATTATGCCCTCATGGCCGCCATGAGCGGTTGGATGCCGATGATGTTTATGACGCGCGTGAGATTATAGGCCAGCACGTGCAGCGCCATTTCGGTGGCCACGCGCGGCAGCGTCTTCATCAGGAAGTGGGTTGCGCCCATCCGCGCCTTGATCGTGCCGAAGGGATGCTCGACCGTCTCGCGCCGCAGGCGCATCTTCTCCGGATGCTCGTCGAGCCGGCGTTGCACCGCCTCAAGAACACGCTCATGCTCCCATCGGGTGATCCGGCGTTCCTTGCCGGTGGTGCAGGCATTTTTGATGGCGCAATCTTGGCAAGCGTTAGTCCAGTAGCGACGCAGAACCAGCCCTTTTTCCTCGACCGTGTAGTGGTAGGCAAGCTTCTCGCCGGCAGGACACATGTAAACGTCCTCCTCAGCCAGATAGCGAAAGTCCTGCTTGCCGAAGCGCCCTTCTGCCTTTGAGTTTGAGGTCATCGGCTTGGGCAGCGTGACGGTGATGCCCGCTTCCTCGCACGCCAGGATCTCCTCACTGCTGAAGTAGCCGCGGTCGGCAACTGCATCGAGGCTCTCCACTTCCAGCGTCGCCTTCGCCCCCTTGGCCACAGGTGAGAGCTGCGACCGGTCGGTCCCGACGTTGGTCACCTCATGCGTGATAATCAGATGATGTGTGGTGTCGACGGCAACCTGGACGTTGTAGCCCACGACGCCAGAGCCGCGGCCGCTAGTCGCCATCGAGCGGGCATCGGGATCGGTCAGCGAGATCTGCTGGTCCGGCGTGGCAAGCATAGTTACCTTGAGAATCTCAAGCCGCTGCATCTGCTCCTTCAGTTTCTCGATCTTCTCTTTCAGACGGCTGGTCTTGGTTTTGAGCGCCTCGGATGGTTCCTGCCGGTCGGCGCTGTCGAGCTGCTGCAGATAACGCGCGACGCTCTCCTCAATCTGCGCCATGCGCCGCTCCATCTTGGCCCGCGTGAAGTTCTTGTCGCGGTTGTTCACCGCCTTGAACTTACTGCCGTCAATCGCGACGCTGGCTTGCGTGAGCAGGCCCAAAGTGCGGCAGAGCGCAACAAACCGGGCGCAGACCTGCCGGATCGCGCGGCCGTTGTCCTTGCGGAAGTTGGCAATCGTCTTGTGGTCGGGAGCAAGCCGTCCCGTCAGCCACATCACCTCAACGTTGCGCCCCGCCTCACGCTCCAGCCGGCGGCTCGACTGCACCCGGTTGAGATAGCCGTAGATGTAGAGCTTCAGCAGCACCGACGGATGATAGGAAGGTCGACCGGTTACCTCGGGTTCGACCCCGCAAAATCCAACCTCATCAAGAGCGAGTTCATCGACAAAGACGTCTATGACGCGAACCGGATTGTCCTCTCCGATCCAGTCTTCCAGACATTCAGGAAACAGCGTGCTCTGACCACGATCCGCCCCTTCAACGAAGCGCCTCATCGTATCCTCCCGCAAATCGCGTGAGAATCTTATCCCGAGAATCAATTTCCGCGATGTGTTTTTACACAGCCAGGGTCGTTCGGCGAGCGGCTGTCGGATCACCTCGCGAGCTTCGGCGGCATTGGACTTTCATCATCTTTTTCTTTGTCGTGCTGCTCGCTTGGATGGCGTTCAACGTGGTCCTCATTGAGAAGGAACGCTTCGACCCCTATCCCTTCATCCTGCTCAACCTCGTTCTGTCATGTCTGGCGGCCATTCAGGCGCCGATCATCATGATGAGCCAGAAGCGCCAGGAGGCGAAGGATCGCCTGCGGTCGGAGAACGATTACCGGGTCAATCTCAAAGCCGAGCTCGAGATCCGACACCTGCATGAAAAGATCGATCATATCCTCACCCGGCAGTGGGAGCGGCTGGCCGAAATTCAACAAATTCAGTTGGAGATGATGCAGGATCCAGCTCTTCGGAAACGCTGAGCGCGGTACGCGGGTAACTTCGTCGGACCCGACCCAAATACGACTTGGCTCTGGACTCCGAGCGAAACGTCTGCTGGTATAATGTATACACGTATGGCTTAAGTACAGGTCCGTATTGCTGCAATACAGCAAACTCGATAAGTCACGCGTGGCCGCGTTCCGCGGCTCCAGCCATTCGAGAGTTTTCCCACCATGGCGCGTAACAAAATCGCATTGATTGGTGCCGGCCAAATCGGCGGCACGCTCGCCCACCTCATCGGCCTCAAGCAGCTCGGCGACGTCGTGATGTTCGACGTCATGGAAGGCATCCCGCAAGGCAAGGCGCTCGACATCGCCCAATCCTCGCCGGTCAACGATTTCGACGCCAAGTTCACCGGCACCAATACCTACGATGCCATCGAAGGGGCCGATGTGTGCATCGTCACCGCCGGCGTGCCGCGCAAGCCCGGCATGAGCCGCGACGATCTGCTCGACATCAATCTCAAGGTCATGGGGCAGGTCGGCGCCGGCATCAAGAAATACGCGCCCAACGCTTTCATCATCTGCATCACCAATCCGCTCGACGCCATGGTCTGGGCGCTGCAGAAATCCTGCGGCCTGCCGCAGCAGAAGGTGGTCGGCATGGCCGGCGTGCTCGATTCGGCGCGCTTCCGCTATTTTCTCGCCGATGAATTCAACGTCTCGGTGGAGGACGTCACCGCTTTCGTGCTCGGCGGCCATGGCGACACCATGGTGCCGCTCATCCGTTACTCAGCGGTCGCCGGCATTCCGGTGCCCGATCTGGTGAAGATGGGCTGGACCACGCAGGCGCGCGTCGATGAAATCATCAAGCGCACCGCCAATGGCGGCGCCGAGATCGTCAACTTGCTTAAAACCGGCTCGGCATTCTATGCGCCGGCGGCTTCCGCGATCGCAATGGCGGAAAGCTATCTGCTCGACAAGAAGCGCGTATTGCCTTGCGCCGCCTGGCTCAATGGCGAGTACGGCGTCAAGGATATTTATGTCGGCGTCCCGGTGGTGATCGGCGCCAAGGGTGTCGAACGTATCGTCGAGATCGAGCTCAACGGCAACGAACGCACCATGTTCGAGAAGTCGGTCGGCTCGGTGCAGAGCCTGGTCGAGGCCTGCAAAAAGATCGCCCCCACGCTCGCCAATTAGGACGGACCCGCCGCGGCCCGGAGCATTTCATGAACATTCACGAATATCAGGCCAAGGCGGTATTGCGCGAATTCGGCGTACCGGTGCCACGTGGCGTGCCGGCGTTTTCCGTCGATGAAGCGCTCAAGGGCGCCGAGGAACTCGGCGGCCCGGTCTGGGTGATCAAGGCGCAGATCCACGCCGGCGGCCGCGGCAAGGCCGGCGGCGTCAAGGTGGTCAAATCCATCGACGACGTGAAGAAGGAATCCGCGCGCATCCTCGGCTCGACGCTGGTCACGCATCAGACCGGCCCGCACGGCAAGAAGGTCAACCGCCTCTATATCGAGGAAGGCTCGGCAATCGACCGCGAATTCTATCTCTCCGCGCTGATCGACCGCGAAACCTCGCGCGTCGCCTTTGTGGTGTCGACCGAAGGCGGCATGGACATCGAGGAAGTGGCGCACAAGACGCCCGAGAAGATACTCACTTTCTCGGTCGATCCGGCGACCGGTATCATGCCGCATCACGGCCGCCGCGTGGCGCAGGTGCTCAAGCTTACCGGCGATCTCGCCAAGCAGGTCGAGATCATCCTGCCCAAGCTTTATGCCGCCTTCACCGAGAAGGACATGAGTCTGCTCGAAATCAATCCGCTGGTGGTGACCAAGGACAAGAAGCTGATCTGCCTCGATGCCAAAATAGGCTTCGACGACAACGCGCTCTACCGCCACGCGGATATCGTCGCGCTGCGCGATCTCAGCGAAGAGGACGAGAAGGAAACCGAGGCGTCGAAATTCGACCTTAATTACATTGCGCTCGACGGCTCGATCGGCTGCATGGTCAACGGGGCCGGTCTGGCGATGGCGACCATGGACATCATCCGGCTCTACGGTATGGCGCCGGCCAACTTCCTCGACGTCGGCGGCAGCGCCACCAAGGAAAAGGTCGCGGCGGCGTTCAAGATCATCACCTCCGATCCGAACGTGAAGGGCATTTTGGTGAATATCTTCGGCGGCATCATGAAGTGCGATGTGATCGCCGAGGGCGTCGTGGCGGCGGTGAAAGAAATCGGATTGAAGGTGCCGCTGGTGGTTCGCCTGGAAGGCACCAATGTCGATCTCGGCAAGAAGATCATCGCCGAATCCAAGCTCAACGTGACGTCGGGTGACGATCTGGACGACGCCGCTCAAAAAATTGTTAAAGCCGTGAAGGAGGCCGCGTAATGGCCATCCTCATCGACAAGAACACCAAGGTCATCTGCCAGGGTTTCACCGGTAAGAACGGCACCTTCCATTCGCAAATGGCGATTGCCTACGGCACCAAGATGGTCGGCGGCACGTCCCCGGGTAAAGGCGGCACGGACCATCTCAATCTGCCGGTGTTCGACACCGTCGCCGAGGCGCGCGCGGCCACCGGCTGCGACGCCAGTGTGATCTACGTGCCGCCGCCGGGCGCGGCCGATGCCATCTGCGAAGCGATCCAAGCCGAAGTCCCGCTCATCGTCTGCATCACCGAAGGTATTCCGGTGATGGACATGGTGAAGGTCAAGCGCGCGCTTGCCGGCTCGAAGTCGCGGCTGATCGGGCCGAACTGCCCGGGCGTGATGACCGCGGGCGAATGCAAGATCGGCATCATGCCGGGCAATATCTTCAAGCCTGGCAAGGTCGGCATCGTCTCGCGCTCCGGCACGCTCACGTACGAAGCCGTGTTCCAGACCAGTCGCGAGAACCTCGGCCAGACCACCGCGGTCGGCATCGGCGGCGATCCGGTCAAGGGTACCGAATTCATCGCGGTGCTGGAGATGTTCCTCGCCGATCCGAAGACCGAGTCGATCGTCATGATCGGTGAAATCGGCGGTTCGGCCGAGGAGGACGCTGCCCAGTTCCTCAAGGACGAGGCCAAGCGCGGTCGCAAGAAGCCGATGGTTGGCTTCATTGCCGGACGCACCGCACCTCCGGGCCGCCGCATGGGCCATGCCGGGGCCATCATTTCCGGCGGCAAAGGCGACGCCGAGTCCAAGATCGCGGCCATGGAATCGGCGGGCATCAAGGTCTCGCCGTCGCCGGCCCGAATCGGGAAAACCCTGGTAGAAGTGCTGAAATCCTGATTCAGTACTTAGGTCTTTTGTAGACTTACAGGCGTCATAAATAGAGTTAAAACAGCAGTCCGCCGTTGGATGCCGGTCCCACGGGCCGTCGCCATTTGCGACGTGCCGTTTGAAGCTTTGCAAGGATCAGCCATGTCCCGCCAGGACGCCAATGCCGTTTTCGCCCGCACCTCGTTTCTCTACGGCGGCAACGCCACCTACATAGAAGACCTGTACGCCAAATTCGAGAGCGACCCCGCCTCGGTCAACGCCGAATGGCGCGAGTTCTTTACCGGCCTGAAAGACCCGCCGGCCGACGTCGAAAAAAGCGCGCGCGGCGCCTCCTGGCAGAAGCCGAATTGGCCGCTGCGTCCCAACGGCGACCTGGTGGCAGCGCTCGACGGGCAATGGGCGGAAACCGAAAAGCGTGTCGGCGAAAAAATCTCCGCCAAGGCGCAAGCCAAGGGCGTCGAAATCTCCTCGACCGACGTCCAGCAGGCGACGCGCGATTCGATCCACGCGCTGATGCTAATCCGCGCCTACCGCATGCGCGGCCATTTCCACGCCAAGCTCGATCCGCTTGGGCTCGAACCGGAAAAAAACGAAGAAGAGCTCGATCCGCGCTCCTACGGCTTCACCGAAGCCGACATGGACCGCCGCATTTTCCTCGACAAGGTGCTCGGGCTCGAATTCTCGTCCATGCGTGAGATCGTCGCCATCCTGCGCCGCACTTATTGCCAGACGTTGGGTGTGGAGTTCATGCACATCTCCAATGCCGCGCAGAAAAGCTGGATCCAGGAACGCATCGAAGGCCGCGACAAGGAGATCAGCTTCACACGTGAAGGCAAGCGCGCCATCCTCAACAAGCTGGTGGAAGCGGAAGGCTTCGAGAAATTCCTCGACGTCAAATACACCGGCACCAAGCGCTTCGGTCTCGACGGCGGCGAGTCGCTGATCCCGGCGCTCGAGCAGATCATCAAGCGCGGCGGCAATCTCGGCGTGAATGAAATCGTCATCGGCATGCCGCATCGCGGCCGCCTCAATGTGTTGACGCAGGTGATGGGCAAGCCGCACCGCGCGCTGTTCCACGAATTCAAGGGCGGCTCGTCGACGCCGGACGAGACCGAAGGCTCCGGCGACGTAAAATATCACCTCGGCGCTTCGTCGGACCGCGAGTTTGACAATAACAAAGTTCACCTGTCGCTCACCGCCAACCCGTCGCATCTGGAAATCGTCGACCCGGTGACGCTGGGCAAGGTGCGCGCCAAGCAGGACCAGCACGGCGCCACGCCCGACGAACGGCGGATGGTGATGCCGCTGCTCATGCACGGCGACGCCGCCTTCGCGGGCCAGGGCGTGGTGGCGGAATGCTTCGGCTTGTCGGATCTGAAGGGCTACCGCACCGGCGGTTCCATCCACTTCATCGTCAACAACCAGATCGGCTTCACCACTTATCCGCGCTACTCGCGCTCCTCGCCCTATCCATCCGACGTCGCCAAGATGATCGAGGCGCTGATTTTCCACGTCAACGGCGACGATCCGGAGGCGGTCACGTTCGCGGCCAAGGTGGCGACCGAATACCGGCAGAAATTCCAGCGGCCGGTCGTCATCGACATGTTCTGCTACCGGCGTTTCGGCCACAACGAAGGCGACGAGCCCTCGTTCACCCAGCCGCTGATGTACCAGAAGATCCGGTCGCATCCGACGACGCTGGAAATCTACAGCAAGAAACTCATCGCCGAAGGCGTCGTTACCGCCGGCGAAGTCGATAAGATGAAAGCCGACTGGCGCGCGCGGCTCGACGCCGAATACGAGTCGGCGCTGGGCTACAAGCCGAATAAGGCCGACTGGCTCGATGGCCGCTGGTCGGGGCTGAAGGCCGCACGCGGCATCGAAGATCCGCGCCGTGGCAATACCGGCGTCGACATCGCCGAGCTGCGCGCCATCGGCAAGAAGATCACGACCGTGCCGCAAGGTTTCCACGTCCACAAGACGATCCAGCGTTTTCTCGATCATCGCGCCAAGGCGATCGAATCCGGCGAGGGCATCGACTGGTCCACCGCGGAAGCCCTTGCCTTCTGCACGCTGCTCAAGGAGGACCATCCCGTCCGCCTGTCCGGCCAGGATTCTGAGCGTGGCACCTTCTCGCAGCGCCATTCGGTGCTGTTCGATCAGCAGACCGAGGAACGTCACACGCCGTTCAACCATCTCGACCCTGACCAAGCGCGCTTCGAGGTACTCAACTCGAGCCTGTCGGAAGAAGCGGTGCTCGGCTTCGAATACGGCTATTCTACCGCCGAGCCGAACGCGCTGACGTTGTGGGAGGCGCAGTTCGGCGACTTCGCCAACGGCGCGCAGGTGCTGTTCGACCAGTTCATCTCGTCAGGCGAACGCAAATGGTTGCGCATGTCGGGCCTCGTCTGCCTGCTGCCGCACGGCTACGAGGGGCAGGGGCCGGAACATTCTTCCGCTCGGCTCGAACGCTTCCTGCAGATGTGCGCGGAAGACAATATGCAGGTGGCGAACCTCACCACGCCGGCAAACTATTTCCACGCGTTGCGCCGCCAGCTGAAGCGCGACATCCGCAAGCCTTTGATCCTGATGACGCCGAAAAGCCTGCTGCGCCACAAGCGCGCGATCTCGAGACTCGACGAGATGGCGGCCGGCACCGCGTTCCACCGCTTGCTGTGGGACGACGCGCAGGCGCTACCGGGCGAGAAGATCAAGCTGGTGCCCGACGACAAGATCCGCCGCGTCGTCATGTGCTCGGGCAAGGTCTATCACGATCTCTACGAGGAGCGCGAAAAGCGCGGCATCGACGACATCTATCTGCTGCGCCTCGAGCAGCTCTATCCGTTCCCGACCAAGGCGCTGATCTCCGAATTATCGCGCTTCAAGCACGCGGAGATGGTGTGGTGCCAGGAAGAGCCGCGCAACATGGGCGCTTGGTTCTTCGTCGACGTGTTCCTGCAGTGGATCCTCAACCAGATCGGCGCCAAGCATCGCATCATGCGCTACGCCGGGCGGCCGGCCTCGGCCTCGACCGCGGTCGGGCAGATGCCGAAGCACTTGGCGCAACTTAAACAATTGCTGGAAGAAGCGTTGGGCTGACGCATCATTTGCGTGATTTGAAAAGGTCGAACCATGGCTGACATCCGCGTGCCCACCCTCGGTGAATCGATTTCCGAAGCGACCGTCGGCAAGTGGTTCAAACAGCCGGGCGATAGCGTCGCGGTGGACGAGCCGCTGGTGGAACTGGAAACCGACAAGGTCACCCTGGAAGTGCCGGCGCCCGCCGCCGGTGTCCTGTCGGACGTCGCAGTGAAGGCCGGCGACACGGTTGCGGTCGGCGCCTTGCTCGGCCAGATCACGGATGGCGCCGGCGCCGCGCCCGCCAAAGCTGCGCCGGCCGCCAAGGCTTCCGAAGCGGCGAAACCGGCGCCGGCTCCAGCGTCCGCACCATCCGCGATGCCGCTGCCTCCTTCGGTGCGCAAAATGGCGGCCGAAAGCGGCATCGACGCCGCCAAGGTCGACGGCTCCGGCGTGCGCGGCCAGGTCACCAAAGGCGACATGATGGCGGCGATCGAACGCGCCGCGTCGGCTCCGACCCCGGTCGCGACGCCCGCGCCAGTGCAGATGCGGGCGCCGTCGTCTCCCGATGATCAATCACGGGAAGAGCGCGTGCACATGACGCGGCTGCGCCAGACCATCGCGCGCCGCCTCAAGGACGCGCAGAACACCGCCGCCATGCTGACGACTTTCAACGAGGTCGACATGGGCGCGGTCATGGGCCTGCGCAATCAATACAAGGAACTGTTCGAGAAGAAGCACGGCGTGAAGCTCGGCTTCATGGGCTTCTTCGTGCGCGCCTGCATCCAGGGCCTGAAGGAAATCCCCGTGGTCAATGCCGAGATCGACGGCACCGACATCGTCTACAAAAATTATTACCACATCGGCGTCGCCGTCGGCACCGAGCGCGGCTTGGTGGTGCCGGTGGTACGCAATGCCGACACCATGTCGCTCGCCAGGATCGAGCAGACGATCTCCGAGTTCGGCAAGCGCGCGCGCGAAGGTGCGCTCAAGATCGACGAGATGCAGGGCGGCACCTTCACCATCTCCAACGGCGGTGTCTACGGCTCGCTGATGTCGACGCCGATCCTCAACGCGCCGCAGTCCGGCATCCTCGGCATGCACAAGATCCAGGACCGGCCGATGGTGGTCGGCGGCAAGATCGAGGTGCGGCCGATGATGTATCTCGCGCTGTCCTACGACCACCGTATCGTCGACGGCCGCGAGGCGGTCACCTTCCTGGTGCGGGTGAAGGAATGCCTGGAGGACCCGGCGCGGCTGGTACTGGATTTGTAGCGCTATTGGGGTTGCACGTGATGCCTAGCTACCTCGACTACTACAATCTTGAGACATATTTGTTTGATAAGGTGAGCCCGCAATTCCGGAAATCAGGAAAACTGGCTCCTCTAGATTTTTTCTTAATTCTTCATTGGAAGTCGGCTCGCGCTCGCACAAAAGCAAGAGATCGCTTGAAAGCATTGGTTAAGAAGCGCTCCTCCGGTGCAGTGAAGGGTAATTTCACGCAAGCGACAAAAGAAATTGCCAAGTCGTTGTACAAGGCTCGTGCAGAGGAGCGTTTGAAGGTTTTGATGAAAGAGTGGAAATTTCGTCTACCGACTGCGACGGCGGTCTTAAGTATTCTATATCCTGAAGAATTTACTATCTGGGATGTGCGCGTCCGCAAGGCCATCAATTCTGTTCGGAATCCGAAGCTTGCGCCAATACGCAAGGAATATTCGGACCGTACCTGGTCTCAGATTTGGAAAGGATACCTCGATTTCAAACGTGCAGTGATTGAAAGCACCCCGTCGGATTTGTCCTTGCGTGACAAGGATCGATATTTGTGGGGGAAGTCGCTTGCTGCAGATATTGAACGTGACCTGCATGGCTAAAGTCGTCCACACTTAGCTGCGAGTTTCCTGAATGCCCCAATACGATCTCATCGTCATCGGCACCGGCCCCGGCGGTTATGTCTGCGCCATTCGCGCGGCGCAGCTCGGCCTGAAAACCGCGGTGGTCGAGAAGCGCCCGACCTTCGGCGGCACCTGCCTCAACATCGGCTGCATCCCGTCGAAGGCGTTGCTGCACGCGTCCAAACTGTTCGAGGAAGCCGGCCACAGCTTCGGCAAAATGGGCATCGGCGTGTCCGCGCCCAAGCTCGACCTCGCCGCAATGATGGCGTTCAAGGACCAGGGTGTCGATGGCAACGTCAAGGGTGTCGACTTCCTGCTCAAGAAGAACAAGGTCGATACGTTTTTCGGCGCCGGTCGCATCGCCGCGCCCGGCAAGGTCGAGGTCACTGCCGCCGACGGCACGACGCAGACGCTGGAAACTAAATCCATCGTCATCGCTACCGGTTCCGATGTGGCGCGTCTCAAAGGCATCGACATCGACGAGAAGCGCATCGTGTCGTCGACCGGCGCGCTCGCGCTTCCCAAGGTGCCGGAGCATCTGCTGGTGGTCGGCGCCGGCGTGATCGGGCTTGAATTAGGCTCGGTTTGGCGACGTCTCGGGTCGAAAGTGACCGTCGTCGAATTTCTCGACGGCGTGTTGCCCGGCATGGACAACGAGGTGCGCCGCCAGGTGCAGCGTCTGTTCGAGAAGCAGGGCATGACGTTCAAGCTGTCGTCCAAGGTCACGGCGGTCGACACCTCGGGCAAGCGCTTGAAGGCGACGGTCGAGGCAGCCAAAGGCGGTGCCGCGGCAACCATCGAGGCCGATGTCGTGCTCGTGTCGATCGGCCGCGTGCCGTACACCGACGGGCTCGGCCTCAAGGAGATCGGTGTCACACTGGACGACCGTGGCCGCGTCGTTGTCGATCACTATTACGCCACTAACGTGCCGGGCATCTGGGCGATTGGCGACGTGATCGCAGGTCCCATGTTGGCGCACAAAGCGGAAGACGAAGGCGTGGCGCTTGCCGAAATCCTGGTCGGGCAGGCTGGCCATGTGAACTACAACGCGATTCCCAATGTGGTCTACACTTATCCGGAAATCGCTACGGTCGGAAAATCGGAAGAAGAGTTGAAAGCCGCCGGCATCGCCTACAATGTCGGCAAGTTTCCGATGACCGCGAACGGCCGCGCCAAGGTCAACCAGACCACCGAAGGCTTCATCAAGATCCTCGCAGATAGCCAGACCGACCGCGTGCTCGGCGTGCACATGGTCTGCGCCGACGCCGGCAACATGATCGCCGAAGTCGTACTCGCCATGGAGTTCGGCGCTTCGGCGGAAGACATCGCCCGCACCTGCCACGCACACCCGACGCTGCCCGAGGCGGTGAAGGAAGCCGCCATGGCGGTGGCAAAACGCGCGATTCATATGTAGCGCAATCGAAGCGCACAAAACTCCAACATTGCGTCATGGCCGCGCGCCGAGACTCGCGCTTGCGCGCGCTGCGGCGATGACAAATGATAGGCCCGGCGCCCGAAGACAAATTTCGCAGGGAGAAATAATGGCCAAGGGGCACAAGGACAAAGTCGCCGTCATCACCGGCGCGGCGAACGGCATTGGGCAAGCGTTTGCCAAACGGCTGGCTGAAGACGGCGTGCACATCGCCATCGTCGATCTCGTCGATGGCAGCGCCACCATGCAATTGGTGGAAGCCGCCGGCCGGCAGGCGATTTACGTCAAGACCGACGTATCTTCGGAGGAATCTGTCGCCACCATGGCCAAGGCGGTCGGTGCCAAGTTTAGCCACGTCGACATCGTTATCAACTGCGCCGGCGTCTTCCCGCAAAAAGAATTCGCCGACATGACCTTCGCCGACTGGCGAAAAGTTCTCTCGATCAATCTAGACGGCACCTTTTTGGTCACCGCCGCCTTCGTCCCCGGCATGCGCGCGCGCAAATGGGGCCGTGTCGTCAACATGGCGTCATCGACGCTCGGCTCGGTGGTCACCGGCTTTGCGCATTACGTCGCCAGCAAAGGCGGCATTGTCGGCTTTACCCGCGCGCTGGCGTCCGATCTCGCCGGAGACGGCATCACCGTCAATGCCATCGCGCCGGGCTTGACCCGCTCGCCCGGCACGCTGGTGCGCGCGCCGCGGCCGCAGTTCAAGACCATGGACGACGAATTCGCCGCCATCGCGCAAATGCAGGCGATCAAACGTGTCGAGGTGCCGGACGACCTGGTCGGCGCCGCGTCGTTCCTGACCAGCGACGATGCCGCCTTCATCACCGGGCAGACGCTCAACGTGGATGGCGGACGGGTGAGGAGTTAGGCGCTCATCCCTCTCCCCGTAAGGACGCGGAGCGGGAAGCAGGCCCCTGCCTTTATTGTGGCAGCAAGCCACCTTATATCTCCCACCATGCGCCGCTGGCTCCGCCCACTCTGGGTTATTCTCGCCCTGCTGTTCCTGCTGGAAGCGTGGCTGTGGGACCATCTCGAGCCCATCGTCGCGCGCGTCGTCAATCTCATTCCTTGGGGCCGGGTCAAAGTTTGGCTGAAGGGCATGATCGAAGGCCTGCCGCCCTGGGCGGCGCTCGGCGTCTTCATCGTTCCCTTCATCGTCCTACTGCCGCTCAAGTTCCTAGAGGTCTTTTTCCTCGCCAAGCGGCAATGGCTCGCCGCCGGCCTGGTGCTGATCCTCGCCAAGCTCATCGGCCTCGGCGTCACCGCCTTCGTGTTCGACGCGACGCGCGGCAAGCTGCTGCAGATGGGCTGGTTCGCGCGCATGTTCGACTGGTTGATGTGGGCGCGCGATTGGGCGCACGAGATCACCGAGCCGGTGCGCGAACGCGCGCGGCAATTGGCCTGGCTGTTGAAGCCGCAGCGCGCGGGACGCTTCCTGCGCCGGCTGATGAAGCTGCGCCGGAACGCCTACCGCCGGGCGGCGTGATTGCGCCGGAACCGGCCCCGGTTAATGTTCCGCGGTGTGGGTTAGGAAATCCAAGGCGTGCGGCGCCCACAGTCCGAGACCGGTAAGCGCGAGGCCGGCGACGCCGAGCAGCCCGGACAGCCAGCCCAAGACAACCATGCTGGTAATGACTTGCGCCGAGGCAAGCACGATGCCGATCTGGAAGGCGGCCGAAGCGAATTCGTAATTGTGATAGCGCGCCATGTCGAGGTCGCGCTTGTGCTCGGCCGCTTGCGCCTTGGCCATGAGCTGTTTGCGGCCTTCGCCGCCTTCCGGATCGTCGTCGTAACGTTTCGCGGTGTCGATCCACTCCTTCGCGGTTTTGGCGAGCTGCGTTTTGACGGCAAGGTCGGTGGCGCGATCGGCCTCGATCTGCATGTGCTCGGCGCCGGTGCGCAGAATGGTGCCGCGGATGTGTTTGGCCTGGTAGAAGGCCCAGAGGTCGTTGGCGTGGACGTTCTCGGTTATCGCCGCGGTCTGCGAGCTCTTGCCGAGCGTTTCGGAAAACGCCAGGAACAACGCCAGCACCGAGATCAGCAGCGCGATCTTCTTGTTGCCGCCATGCGAGGCATGTTCGGCATGCTCGACATGTTCCAGGTTTTCGTGTGCGCTCATCGCCGTCCCCAATAAATGGCGCGGCGACGTTGCTATGAAATCTGGTCCACGCGCAAGAGGGCATCAAGAGGGGCATTAGGCGCGCGGATGAGCGCCGGCGTATACTTCCAATAAACGCTCGGAATCGACCGCAGTGTAGATTTGCGTGGTCGACAATGAGGTGTGCCCGAGCAGTTCCTGGATCGCGCGCAGATCGCCGCCGCGCGCCAAAAGATGCGTGGCGAAGGAATGGCGCAGCGCGTGCGGCGTCGCCGTATCGGGCAGGTCGAGCGCGCCGCGCAAGCGCGCCATCGCCAGTTGCACGATGCGCGGCGACAGCGGCCCGCCGCGGCTGCCGACGAACAGCGGCCCCTCATCAGGCAGATCGAGCGGGCAGAGCGCGACATAGTCGGCGATCGATTTCGTCACCTGCGGCAGCACCGGCACCATGCGCGTCTTGTTGCCCTTGCCGGTGACGGTGATGGCGTCGTGCGCGCCGGCGTCTTTGCGCTTCAGCGAGAGCGCTTCCGAAATGCGCAGGCCCGAGCCGTAGCAAAGCGCCAGCACGGCGGCATCGCGCGCGATGATCCATGGCTCGCGTTCCTCGCCGACGCGTAATTGCGTATCCGAGATCCGCTTGGCCGCGGCGATCGCCAGCGGCTTGGGCAGGGTTTTGCCGATCTTGGGCGCGCGCACCGCGGCGAGCGCGCCGACCTTGCCCTTGCCGTTGCGCTCCAGAAAGCGCGCGAACGAGCGGGCGCCGGCCAGCACCCGCATCAGCGACCGGCTGGAGAGGCCGTCGCTGCGCCGCGCCGCCATGAAAGCGCGCACGTCGGCGGGTGTGAGCTTGGCCAATTGTTTGAGCGAGGGCGCGCCGCCGAGATGCTGGGCGAGGAAACCGAGAAACTGGCCGACGTCGCGGGCGTAGGCCTCCAGCGTTTTCGCCGACATGCGCCTCTCGGCGCCGAGAAACCTTAGCCAGCGGCCGATTTCGGCGGCAACGTCGGGGGCGGCGCTAGGCGTGCTCATGGCGGGCAGAGTGTCACTGCTTTCTTCACCCTTCCTTAAGCGCGCGGAATCGGCCTAGATCAATCATTATGAGCACGCGCATTATCGACGTTCTGGTGCCGGTGGCGCTGGACCAGACCTATTCTTACCGGGTTCCGGCGGGGCTTGAGCTTGCGCCCGGCGATCTGGTGAGCGTGCCGCTCGGCGCGCGCGGCGAGACCATGGGTGTGGTCTGGGCGGAGAACCCGGCGCCCAATCCGCGCCTGCACAACCGCATGAAGGACGTGGCGGACAAGCTCGACGTGCCGCCGCTCAAACCCGAACTGCGCAAATTCGTCGATTGGGTCGCCGACTACACGCTGGCGCCGCGCGGCATGGTGCTCCGCATGGCGTTGCGCATGGGCGACCATCTCGGGCCGGCGCGCGAACGCGTCGGCGTGCGGCTCGCCGGGCCGCAGCCTGCCCGCATGACGCCAGCGCGCGCACGCGTGCTGTCCGTGTTTGCCGATGGCATGACGCGCGCTAAGGGCGACGCCGCGCGTGAAGCCGGCGTCAGCGCCGGCGTGATCGACGGCCTGATCGACGAGGGCACGCTGGACACCGTGGTGCTGCCGCCGGAGCCAGTGACGCGGCCGCCCGATCCGGATTTCCGCAAGCCGGAATTCTCGCTCGGCCAGCTCGCCGCCGCCGACGCGCTGCGCACGACCGTCGATCAGGGCGGCTATACCGTGACACTGCTCGACGGCGTCACCGGCTCGGGCAAAACCGAAGTCTATTTCGAGGCGGTGGCGGAAAACATCCGACGCCAGCGCCAGACGTTGATCCTGATGCCGGAAATAGCGCTCACGTCGCAATCGCTCGACCGCTTCACCGCTCGCTTCGGTACGCGGCCCGCCGAATGGCATTCGCAAGTATCGCCGCGCCTGCGCGCGCGCACCTGGGCTGCTGTCGCCGGCAACGAAGTCTCGGTCGTGGTCGGCGCACGCTCGGCATTGTTTCTGCCTTATGCCGATCTCGGCTTGATTGTGGTCGATGAGGAGCACGACCCGGCCTACAAGCAGGAGGACGGCGCGCACTATCACGCCCGCGACATGGCAGTGGTGCGCGGCAGCGTGGCGAAGATCCCGGTGGTGCTGGCCTCGGCGACACCCTCGGTCGAATCGGAAGTCAACGCGCGGCGCGGACGCTACAAGCGCATCCATCTGCCGGAACGTTTTGGCGGCGCGCATCTGCCGACCATCGAGGCAATCGACATGCGCAGCGAAGGCCCGCCGCGCGGCCGCTTCATCGCGCCGCGGCTGGCGGAAGCGGTCAAGAATGCGCTCGAAAGCAAAGAGCAGGCGCTGCTGTTCCTCAATCGCCGCGGCTACGCGCCGTTGACGCTGTGCCGCGCCTGCGGCTTCCGCCTGCAATGCCCGAACTGCGACGCCTGGCTGGTCGATCACCGCTTCAAGCGCCGACTGGTCTGCCACCATTGCGGCTTCTCCATGCCGCCGCTGGCGGAATGTCCGCAATGCCACGCCACCGAAAGCTTCGCGCCCATCGGCCCCGGCGTCGAGCGGCTAGAGCACGAAGCCGCCGACCTGTTCCCAGGCGCGCGCATCCTCGTTTTGTCGAGCGACCTGGTGGAATCGATGGAGCGTCTGCGTCAGGAGCTCGACGACGTGGCGGAAGGTCGCTTCGATATCGTCATCGGCACGCAGTTGGTTGCCAAGGGTCATCATTTCCCCAAGCTCAATCTGGTCGGCATCGTCGACGCCGATCTCGGCCTCGGCAACGGCGATCCGCGCGCCGCCGAACGCACCTTCCAGCTCTTGCATCAGGTGGTCGGCCGCGCCGGCCGCGAGGAGGGGCGCGGCGTCGGCTTCCTGCAGACGCATCAGCCCGAGCATCCGGTGATGAAGGCGCTGATCCTGGGCGACCGCGAGGCGTTCTATTCGAGCGAGATCGAATTGCGAGAAAAGACCGGCTATCCGCCATTCGGCCGCCTCGCCGGCCTCGTCATCACCGCCAACGACCGGCACGCGGCGGAATCCTACGGCCGCACGCTCGCCACAGCCACCCCCAAGGACGAGCAGGTGCGCGTACTCGGCCCCGCCGAGGCGCCGATCGCGGTGGTGCGTGGCCGCCATCGCTTCCGTGTGCTGGTAAAGGCGCCGCGCGGCTTCGATCTCTCGGCCTATTTGCGGCAATGGCTTTCCGCCGCGCCTCGCCCCCGCGGCAATGTGCGGTTGGAGGTCGACGTCGATCCGCAGAGCTTCTACTGAAAATTATTCCGGCATCTCGGTGTGCTTTACGTTCGGCTGCAGCAGCACGCAGGCCGCGGCGGCAAAGATCAACAGGAAGCCGACGATATCGGGCACGGTCAGCCGCTCGCCGAGTATGACAGCCGAGGCGCTAACGCCGATCACCGGCACCAGCAGCGAGCCGAGCGACGCCGTAATGGTCGGCAGCCGTCCGATGATCGACCACCACAGGAAATGCGCGAGACCGACCCCGAACAAACCGACGTAAAGGATCGCTAGCACCGTTTCGCCGGCCAGCGGCCACAGCCGCGGCAGGCCTTCGAAGACGAAAGTGCCGGCGGCGACGAAGAGGAAACCGAACAGCAACTGCCAGGCCGCATTGGCCAGCGGTTCGATTTTGACCTTCGCCCATTTGATGTAGACCGTTGCGATGCACCAGCTCAGCGCACAGCCGAGCGAATAGAATACGAAGGGCGGGAATCCGTGGGCGAACAGGGGCCACAGCAGGACGGCTAAACCAGCCACGCACAACGCGAAGGCGATGATGCGGATGCGGGTGAGCTGCTCGCCGAGCAGGAGGGCGCTGAGCAGCGTGGTCCAGATCGGCATCGAATAGGTGATGATGATCGCGCGGCTGGTTGCACCGCTTAATTGCGCGAAGCCGGAGAGGACTTGAAACGCCGCGACGTTGAAAAAGCCGGCCACCATCACGTGGCGGAGTTCGCCGCGCGGCACTCGCAGATCGTGCCCGGTGAGAAGGGCGGCGGCGAACAAGATCGCGGCGCCGATGCCGGCGCCGTCAAAACGCAGGCTCCAGGGCGATACTTCGCGCAACGCCACCGCCGCGGCGATCCAGTTGAAGCCCCAGGCGAAGGCGAGCAGCACGACCAGCAGTTTGGCCGTGGTGGCAGCGTCGCTCTTGGGATTTCTTGGCGACATGGGCCGTCGGCTCCTGGGTCAGAAATCGCCGTGCAAGCTATAGGCAGCCCGCGCACGTGGCGAGGTATCTCTGTGATGCAAAATTGGGGGCTGCCGGCCTGCGAGCCACGACGAGTTTCGCCGTTAAGCGCCGCGCCGTGTTGCACCGCCCCCGGCCCTGTGTTAGCTAGCGCCTCGATTTCATGGGGGTTTCCGCGGGCTTCCGCGACGTCCTCAAGAATCGGAATTCCCTCTTGGATTCCAACTATTTGCGCCGCCATTCTGCGCCGGCGCCCGGCCTGTGAATGAAGTAACGAAAACGAGCGTCCAGTGGCTGGCAAAGATCCGATCATTTCCGGCATGGCAGGGCGGTATGCCAATGCTCTGTTCGAGTTGGCCCTCGACAACAAGGCGGTCGACGCCGTCAAAGCCGATCTCGAACGCTTCGACCGCCTGATCGCCGACAATCCCGACCTCAATCGCCTGGTGCGCAGCCCGGTATTCGGCGCCGACGAGCAATTGCGCGCGCTGGCTGCGATCCTCGATAAGGCCGGCATCAAGGGTCTCGCCGCCAACTTCCTGCGCGTCATCACCACCAACCGCCGGCTGTTCGCTGTGCGCGACATGATCCGCGCCTATCGCGGGCTCGCCGCCCGCCATAGGGGCGAGGTGATCGCGCAGGTCACCGTCGCCGAGCCGCTCAGCGACAAGAATCTCGACGCGCTCAAGGGCGCGCTCGAATCGGTGACCGGCGGCAAGGAGATCGACTTCGACGTCAAGATCGAGCCCGCGATCATTGGCGGGCTCATCGTCAAGGTCGGCAGCCGCATGGTCGATAGCTCGCTCCGCACCAAGCTCAATGCGATCAAGATCGCGATGAAAGAGGCCCGCTGATGGATATTCGCGCCGCAGAAATTTCCGCCATCCTGAAAGAGCAGATCAAGAACTTCGGCCAGGAAGCCGAGGTCTCCGAGGTCGGCCAGGTGTTGTCCGTCGGCGACGGCATCGCCCGCGTTTACGGACTCGACAACGTGCAAGCCGGCGAAATGGTCGAGTTCGAGAACGGCACGCGCGGCATGGCGCTCAATCTCGAAACCGACAATGTCGGCATCGTGATCTTCGGCAACGACCGCGAGATCAAGGAAGGTCAGACCGTCAAGCGCACCGGCTCGATCGTGGACGTGCCGGTCGGCAAGGGCTTGCTCGGCCGCGTGGTCGACGCGCTCGGCAACCCGATCGACGGCAAGGGCCCGATCAAGAGCGAGACACGCGCCCGCGTCGACGTGAAGGCGCCCGGCATCATTCCGCGCAAGTCGGTAAACGAGCCGATGGCGACCGGCCTGAAGGCGATCGACGCGCTGATCCCGATCGGCCGCGGCCAGCGCGAACTGATCATCGGCGACCGCCAGACCGGCAAGACCGCGATCGCGCTCGACACCATCCTCAATCAGAAGCCGCTCAACGCGCAGACCGACGAGAAGATCAAACTCTATTGCGTCTATGTCGCGGTCGGGCAGAAGCGCTCGACCGTCGCGCAGTTCGTCAAGGTGCTGGAAGAGCAGGGCGCTCTCGATTATTCGATCATCGTCGCCGCCACCGCGTCCGATCCAGCGCCGATGCAGTTCCTGGCGCCGTTCGCCGGCTGCACCATGGGCGAATATTTCCGCGACAACGGCATGCACGCCGTCATCATCTATGACGATCTGTCGAAGCAGGCCGTCGCCTACCGCCAGATGTCGCTGCTGCTGCGCCGCCCGCCAGGCCGCGAAGCCTATCCCGGCGACGTGTTCTACCTGCATTCGCGCCTGCTCGAACGCGCCGCCAAGATGAACGACGCCAACAAAGGCGGCTCGCTCACCGCGCTGCCGGTCATCGAAACGCAAGCCAACGACGTGTCGGCCTATATCCCGACCAACGTGATCTCCATCACCGACGGCCAGATCTTCCTGGAAACCGATCTGTTCTATCAGGGCATCCGTCCGGCGGTGAACGTCGGACTTTCCGTGTCGCGCGTCGGCTCGGCGGCGCAGACCAAGGCGATGAAAAAGGTCGCTGGCAAGATCAAGGGCGAACTCGCGCAATACCGCGAAATGGCGGCCTTCGCGCAGTTCGGTTCCGACCTCGACGCCACCACCCAGCGCATGCTGGCGCGCGGCTCGCGGTTGACCGAATTGCTCAAGCAGCCGCAGTTCTCGCCGCTCAAGATGGAAGAGCAGGTCTGCGTGATCTATGCCGGCGTCAACGGCTATCTCGACAAGTTCGAAGTGGCGCGCGTGCGCGCCTTCGAGAACGGTCTGCTCACACTGGTGCGCACCAAATACGCCGCGCTGCTCGACAGCATCCGCAAGAGCGGCGATCTTTCCAAAGACGACGAAGCCAAGCTCAAGGACGTGGTCGACGGCTACGCCAAGACGTTCGCGTGAGCCCACGAAAGCGTGATCCGCAAGGATTGATACCGAATGGCTAGCCTCAAGGACATGCGCGTTCGCATCGCCGCGACCAAGGCGACGCAGAAGATCACCAAGGCCATGCAGATGGTCGCGGCGTCCAAGCTGCGCCGTGCGCAGGTGGCCGCGGAAGCGGCGCGTCCTTATGCCGAGCGAATGAGCAAGGTGTTGGGATCGATCGCTGCGGCGGTGGCGGGCAGCGATTCCGCGCCGCGGCTGCTGGCCGGCACCGGCAACGACAAGGTTCATCTGCTGGTGGTCTGCACCGCCGAGCGCGGCCTGTGCGGCCCGTTCAATTCATCGATCGTGCGGCTCGCGCGCGAGCGGATCAATTCGCTCGTCGGCCAAGGCAAGGAGGTCAAAATCCTCTGCGTCGGCCGCAAGGGGCAAGACCAGCTTCGCCGGGTCTACGGCAAGCTGATCACCGAGACGATCGAGCTGCGCGGCATCAAGCAGATCGGCTTCGAGCAGGCCGAGATGGTTGCCAAGAAGATCGTCACTCTGTTCGATGCCGTCGAATTCGACGTCTGCACGCTGTTCTTCTCGCGCTTCAAGTCGGTGATCGCGCAGATTCCAACCGCGCAGCAGATCATTCCGCCGGTGTTTGAGGCGGCCAAAGATGCCGGCCCGGCAGCGGCCTACGAATATGAACCGGACGAAGAAGATATCCTCGCCGAATTGCTGCCGCGCAATCTGTCGGTGCAGGTGTTCCGCGCGCTGCTGGAAAACGCCGCCTCCGAACAGGGCGCGCGCATGAGCGCGATGGACAACGCCACCCGCAACGCTGGCGAAATGATCCGCAAACAAACGCTTACTTACAACCGCACGCGCCAAGCGATGATCACCAAGGAATTGATCGAGATCATCTCCGGAGCAGAGGCGCTCTGACACCGAGGAATAGGGTTTCTAAGAGGATTAAAATGGCCACAGCACCGAACGCAGTCGGAAAGATCACCCAGGTCATCGGCGCCGTCGTCGACGTGCAGTTCGAGGGCGAATTGCCTGCTATTCTCAATGCCTTAGAGACGAAAAACGGCGGGAATAGGCTGGTGCTGGAAGTCGCCCAGCATCTCGGCGAGTCGACCGTGCGCACCATCGCCATGGACTCCACCGAAGGCCTTGTTCGCAGCCAGGAAGTCACCGACACCGGCCTGCCGATTGCCGTCCCCGTCGGCCCGGAATTGCTGGGCCGCATCATCAATGTGATTGGCGACCCGGTCGATGAAGCGGGCCCCGTCAACGCGAAAGCCACGCGCGCGATCCATCAGGAAGCGCCGACTTATACGGATCAGTCCACCGAAGCGCAGATCCTGGTCACCGGCATCAAGGTGGTCGACCTGCTCGCGCCCTATGCCAAGGGCGGCAAAATCGGTCTGTTCGGCGGCGCGGGCGTCGGCAAGACCGTGCTTATCATGGAGCTCATCAACAACGTCGCCAAGGCGCACGGCGGTTATTCGGTGTTCGCCGGCGTCGGCGAACGCACGCGCGAGGGAAACGACCTCTATCACGAGATGATCGAATCGGGCGTCAACAAGGACCCGCGCAAAGGTTCGGTCGAGGGCTCCAAGTGCGCGCTGGTGTACGGCCAGATGAACGAGCCGCCGGGCGCGCGCGCCCGCGTCGGTCTTTCCGGCCTCACCGTCGCCGAGTATTTCCGCGATCAGGGCCAGGACGTGCTGTTCTTCGTCGACAACATCTTCCGCTTCACCCAAGCCGGCTCGGAAGTGTCGGCGCTGCTCGGCCGCATTCCGTCGGCGGTGGGCTATCAGCCGACGCTCGCCACCGATATGGGCACGTTGCAAGAGCGCATCACTACGACCCACAAGGGTTCGGTAACGTCGGTGCAGGCGATCTACGTGCCCGCCGACGACTTGACCGACCCGGCGCCGGCCACTTCGTTCGCGCATTTGGATGCGACTACCGTGCTGTCGCGCGACATCGCCGCCAAGGGCATCTATCCGGCGGTGGATCCGCTCGATTCCACCTCGCGCATGTTGTCGCCGCTGATCGTCGGCGAAGAGCACTATGCGGTGGCGCGCCAGGTGCAGCAGATTTTGCAGCGCTACAAGGCGCTGCAGGACATCATCGCCATTCTCGGCATGGACGAATTGTCGGAAGAGGACAAGACGGCGGTGGCGCGCGCGCGCAAGATCGAGCGCTTCTTGTCGCAGCCGTTCTTTGTCGCCGAAGTGTTCACCGGTTCGCCCGGCAAGCTGGTCGATCTTGCCGACACCATCAAGGGCTTCCAGGGCTTGTGCGAAGGCAAGTACGACCATCTGCCGGAGGCAGCCTTCTACATGGTCGGCACCATCGAAGAGGCGGTCGAGAAGGGCAAGAAGCTCGCGGCGGAAGCGGCGTAATCATGCTGGCCCGTTCCAACCTGATCGTGTTTCTGCTTATCGGGCTGGCGGTTGGCGCGGTGTCCGGCTACATGACGCGGCCCGAATCGGCGGAAATCAAGTTGGGGCCGTTGAGCATCGAAGTGAAGGGAAACCAGGTCGCACGCGATAACGGGCCGCTGACCAGCAGCCAGGTTCGGCACATCGCGATCATCACATTGATCGGCGGTGTAATCGGCATGGGTGTGGGATTCGCGATCGGCAGGAACAGGGCGTGAGTAAATAATGGCAAGCTTTCATTTCGATCTGGTCTCGCCGGAAAAGCTGCTGTTCTCGGGCGACGTCGAGCAAGTCGATGTGCCTGGCGCCGAAGGCGATTTCGGCGTGCTGGCCAATCACGCGCCGTTTGTCGCCACGCTGCGGCCGGGCATTCTGACCGTCCACGGTTTGGGCGGCGCACAGAAGATCGTTGTGCTCGGCGGCTTCGCCGAAGTGTCGGCGCAGGGGCTCACCGTCCTCGCCGATGTGGCGGAAGCGGTCGAAGACATTGATCGCGCCACGATCGCTACCCGCATAAGCGAATTGGAGAGCCGCATCGAGAAGACCGAGCCCGGTTCCGAATTCGACAAGCTGATCACGCGGCTCGATCACTACAAGACCGTCGACCGGCATCTGACCGGCACGGCGATGCATTGACGGCTCAAGCGAGCGCGAGCTTTTCGAATTCCTTCACCACCCGTTCGTAGGTCTGCCGCTTGAACGGCACTACCAGGCCGGGCAGGTCGTTCATCGCCGCCCAGCGCCAGGCGATGAATTCGGGGTCGTGCCCGCCACCGGGATTGACGATGTCGATCTCGCTGTCGTCGCCGGTGAAGCGCAGCGCGTACCATTTCTGCTTCTGCCCGCGGTATTTGCCGCCCCAGGCCGCGCCGACAATGTCACGCGGGATGTCGTAGGCGAGCCAATCGGCGATCTCTCCCAGCTTCTCGACCGTGCGGATGCTGGTCTCTTCGTATAGTTCGCGCAGCGCGGCTTTGTACGGGTCTTCGTTCTCGTCGATGCCGCCCTGCGGCATCTGCCAGACGTGGACGGCGTCGATGTGCTCGGGCCCGCTCGAGCGGCGGCCGATGAATACGAGGCCGGCGCGATTGAGCACCATCATGCCGGCGCAGGGACGATAGGGCAGGGATTCGAAGGGGGGCATTCCAACTCCGTCACTCGCATCGCGCATTCATAGCGGGTGAATGACGTTACGACGACTTTTCTTTCGACGCCACCATAGTGATGGGAACCAGCACGAAGCCGCGGCCTTCTACTTTTTTCGCCCATTCGGCGATGCGCGCGACGGTTGCCGGCAGCGCATTAGCGAGCCCGACCGCGGTGCCATGCTCGCGCGCCGTCAATTCCAGTCGCGCCAGCGCGCGGTCGATCTCGACCGGCGTCGGTACGGCGTCGATCGTGACGTCGGTTTTGGCGAACGGGAAGTTATGGCTGCCGGCGACTTGGCCGGCGACGCTGCGCGGCGAGGAACTGTCATCCACGTAGATCAGCCCGCGCTTGGCAGTCTCGCGCAGCACCGGCGCCAGCGATGGTTCGGACGAGGTGAAGCGCGCTCCCATATAGCTCACGATCCCGACATAGCCCTGGAAGCGGCTCATCTGCCAATGCAATCGGTCGATGTTCTGGTCCGAAGTGAGCGTGGTCAGCAACGTCTCGGGTCCGGGGTCGTTGTCGGGAAAGTCGAACGGCTCCATCGGGGCCTGCAACAGCACCTCGTGATTAGCCGACTGTGCGCGCTCCGCCAGAGTCTCGAGATTCGCGCCGTAGGGCGCAATAGCCAGCGTCACCGGCGCCGGCAATTTCGCCAATGCTTCGGCGGTGCCGGTCGCGCTGATGCCGAGCCCGCCCACGATAATGGCGATGCGCGGCGCATCGGTCTTTTCCGCAGGCAGCTTGCGTGGATGTGCGAAGACGACGAACGGCCGCCCACCGTCCGCCGAGATTTTTGGGATGGCGCCGTGGCGAGTTTCTTCCAGGAACCGCAGGTCGCCTGCCGCCTTCGGCGCAAGATCGCTCGATTTGCCCGGAACGATCACATTCTCATGCTTGCCGCTGGAGCCATCGATAATAGTGATGGTCTTGGCTCCGGGAGGCAGGGGGACGATGGCGGGTGTGGCCACCTTTTCCGGGGACGTAGCTTTGGACGCCGCTCCGTCGTGGCGGGCGTGCGGCTGGCCGTCGCCATCCGGTTTTGCCGGTATTTTAGTGGTCGGACCGGTGGCGACCACTGCGGTGGGCTCGCCGCCTAGGGGGTCGTTGGCGAAGATCGCCCAGGCCACGACCGCGATACCGAACAGCCCAAGTACGCCCGCCAGAATTTGCGGGCCGGCGACCGGGAGCTTCGGCAGCTTCTTCCGTTTTTTCTGGCCGAGGGGGGCGTTCAGATCATCCAATGACAAGGCCAAAATCCTGGCGAATCATCCGCGGAGTCTAGCACGCGACGACTCGGGCGGGGCTTGCCACAAACAAACGGGGCGGCCGTTGAGCCGCCCCGCCGGAACCTGGCTTCTTGCGGATCGAACCGCGTTTAGTTCGGGACCGGAACTTTGGTGTTCGGCGGGAACGCCGAATTGACCACGGTGCCTCGCAATAGATCCTCCGCCATTATCAGCGCCTTGTCGTTCTTGGGGTCCGGCGGAACGTAGGATTGCGAGCCGGTCTGCTCTTTGCCGGCGTCACCCTTGAGGTGGCCGCGCAGCGAGGCCTCGCCCTTGGTGCTGGTATCGGTCTTCGCCTTGATGTCATCCGGCAGGTCTTGCATGACCTCGATGTCGGGCACGATGCCCTTGGCCTGGATCGAGCGTCCGGACGGCGTGAAGTAACGCGCGGTGGTCAGCCGCAGCGCGCCATTGCCAGAACCGAGCGGGATGATGGTTTGCACAGAACCCTTGCCGAACGAACGCGTGCCGAGGACGGTGACCCGCTTGTGATCCTGCAGGGCGCCGGCGACGATTTCCGATGCCGACGCCGAGCCGCCGTTGATCAGCACGATCACCGGCTTGTTGCCCGTGAGGTCGCCGGGCCGCGCGTTGAAGCGTTGGGTCTCTTCCGGGTTACGGCCGCGGGTGGAAACGATCTCGCCCTTCTGCAGGAACGCGTCCGACACCGAAATCGCCTGGTCGAGCAAACCGCCCGGGTTGTTGCGCAGGTCGAGGATGTAGCCCTTGAGTTTGTCGTTGCTCACCTTCGCCGTAATGTCGGTGATCGCTTTCTTCAACCCGTCGGTGGTCTGTTCATTGAATTGCGTGAGCCGGATATAGCCGACGTCGTCGCCTTCCACCTGCGAGCGTACCGAGCGCACGCGAATGATGTCGCGCGTGATCGATATGTCGATTGGCTTGTCTTTGCCCTTTCGCATGATGGTGAGCTTAATCTTGGTGTTCACCGGGCCGCGCATTTTTTCGACCGCCTGGTTCAGGGTGAGACCCTGCACCTGCTCGCCGTCGAGCTGGGTGATGATATCGTTGGCCATTATGCCGGCCTTGGCGGCGGGCGTCTCGTCGATCGGCGCCACGACCTTGATCAGGCCGTCTTCCATGGTGACTTCGATGCCAAGTCCGCCGAATTCGCCGCGGGTCTGCACCTGCATGTCACGGAAGCTCTTCGGATCCATATAGCTGGAATGCGGGTCGAGCCCGGCCAGCATGCCGTTGATGGCGGATTCGATCAGCTTGCTGTCGTCCGGCTTCTCGACGTAATCGGCGCGCACGCGCTCGAACACGTCGCCGAACAGATTAAGCTGCCGATAGGTGTCCGCGGCCGCCGCTTTGGCGCTCGCACCGAAGAAGATCATGTTTGGCTGCGTTGCAAGCAACGTCATTGCCGCACCAGCCGCCGCGCCGAGGAGTATGAGTGTGGTCTTGCGCATCATCCGCGAACCTTTTCGCCTTCGCCAGCTGCCCACCATGGGCCTGGATCGACAGGAGTCCCGTCCTTACGAAATTCGATATAGAGCACCGGTTGGCTGGAACCTGTCGCCAGGATAGCCGCGATATGGGAGCCATTTCCCATCACCGCAACGGGCTCTCCGGTCAGCACGAACTGTCCGAGATCTACTGATATCCGCTCCATCCCAGCGAGTAAGATATGATACCCGTTGCCGGCATTGAGGATCAAGAGTTGTCCGTAGGAGCGGAAGGGTCCGGCGTAAACCACCCAACCGTCGGCCGGAGCGGTCACCTGGGCGCCGGCGCGGGTCGCGATGGAAAGGCCCTTTTCCTGCCCGCCGACGCCGTCGGGCGCCCCATATTCCTTCAATTTAACGCCGTTAACTGGAATCGGAACTCGCCCGCGCAGGGCGGTAAAAGCAACCGCCGGCGCTAGCCGTCCCGCATCGTGCAGCGCCGCCATGGCCGGGCGCGTATCGCTGCGGGCGGCCTCGCGGGCGGCCCGAGTCGCGGGATCGAGCCCCTGCTCCAGCTTGGCGATCAAATCTTTGAGATTATCGACCTGACGCCCCAATTGGGCAGCGCGCGTCCGCTCCGCGTCGAGCGCCTTCTCGCGCTCGGTCTGCTGCTTTTGGCGTTCCTCGATCAGGGCCGTCATGCGCGTACGCTCATTGCCGAGCGAGGCGACTTCACTTTTCAATCGGTCGCGTTCGGCGGTGATCTGCTTTCGAACAGTGAGCAACGCTGTGAGGTCGCTGGCGAGCGCCTCGACCTCGTGCCGCATCTCGGGCAGGACCGCGCCCAGCAGCATGGCGGTGCGCACCGATTGCAGCGCGTCCTCCGGGCTGGAAATCAACGCCGGCGGCGGGCGATGGCCCATACGCTGAAGCGCGGCCAGCACTTCGCCGATCACGGCGCGGCGGCCGTCAAGCGACTTACGAATATTGCGCTCGTTGTCGTCAAGCGGCTTGAGCCGCGCTTCGGTCGCCGTCACCTGCGATTCGACGCCGCGGATGCGGCCAGCCGTGTCGATCAGGTCCTGGTTGAGCTTGCGCCGGTCGGAGCCGATCTGTTCAATTTCGCGCTTGAGCGCGGCTTCGGTCTCGATCGACTTTTTTTGCGCATCGCGGGCGGCCCTGAGATCCAGGTCGCGCTGATTGAGTGAGTCGAGCTTTTCGGCTTTGTCGGATTGCGCGAGGTGCGCCGGTCGCTCTTGCGCCAGCACCGTGGCCGCGAGGGTGATCGGCATTCCGAGCGCAAGTACCGCGACAAGCGCGGATCGCGGTTCGAATCCTTCAAGGCAAATCATTTGAGCCACGTTACGCCCGCAGATTGGGACGGCAAGACTATTGTTCGAGCCAATCTATTGGGCCGGATTAAGACCAATCTGCGACGGTCAGGCCCGATGGTACGGGTGCCCGGCAAGGATCGTGGTGGCGCGATAAAGCTGCTCCAGCAGCATAATGCGCACCAATTGATGCGGCCATGTGGCCGCGCCGAACGCTAGCCGCAATTCGGCCTTGTCACGCAGGCTTGCGGCCATGCCGTCGGCGCCGCCGATCATAAAGACCGCCGCCGGCCGGTCGTCGCGGCGCCATTTTGCCAATTGGGCGGCAAGACTGGCGCTGTCGAGGTTCTCGCCGTGGGCGTCCAGCAGCACCACCGCCGCGTGTTGCGGAATAATATTGGCAAGCGCGATCAACTCTTCGAGCATGCGCTTGCCGGCGTCGTCGGCGCGGCTTTCCCTGATTTCGATGACCTCAATGTCACGCAGACCGAGACCCCGGCCGGTTTGTGCAGCGCGCTTGGAGTAACGCTCGGAAAGCTCGGTTTCCGGGCCTTGTTTCAGGCGGCCGACGGCGGCGATGACGATACGCATTGTATCATCAGTGTATCAGCTGGATCGCCCCGCGTCTGGGCGGGCCGACGACCACATCTTTTCCAAGCCATAAAAGCTGCGGACTTCCGGCCGGAACACGTGGGCGATCACATCGCCGGCGTCGATCAGCACCCAGTCGCCTTGCCGCAAACCTTCGACGTGGATGCCGGTAACGCCGGCGCGCTTCAGGTCCTTGACCAAGTTGTCGGCGATAGCGGCCACATGGACGTTCGACCGGCCGGAGGTCACGACCATAAAATCGCCGATGGTCGATTTGCCGGTGAGATTGATGGTGACACTGTCCTCGGCCTTCATGTCGTCAAGGCGCGCGAGGACGATCTTCAGCGTCTCCTCGGCGCTCGGGCGCCTGGAGACGGGTTCGGGCATGTGACGTGCTGCCCGAGAGAGTGCAGGTTTGCTCAGAGGTTGTTTCCCTTTACGTTCGTGGCACCCACCCCGGCTCGCTTTGGGGCCATGATCAAGATAGTGACTTCGCTCGACGCTTTCCACTCTTTGTCTTTTTCTTGCCGCCCGCGCGGACGGAAATTCCCCCGCGCCGGCGCAGCGCGCGCAATGCGGTGGAAGACAGAGGCGATTTGAGCCCATGCAGAAAGGTCCAGGCCGGCGGCTTCCAGTAGGGGAGGCTGGCGGCGGCGCATTCCGGAATGCGGGCGCGGGCGAGCGCTTGGCCGGCTGCACTGGCTGCGGCGTAAAGGCTTGGTCCGAGGCGGTCGATCACCACGAACGGGACCAGCTTCGCTATGCGACGCCATTTCTGCCAGCGGTGAAAGCTCCGTAAATTGTCCGCTCCCATGACCCAAACGAATCGGGCTCGCGGGCATCGAACCTTGAGCCATTTGATTGTGTCATACGTGTATCTCGTCTTAATGACAGCCTCGAGACCGCTCACGTAAATGCGCCGATGGTTTGTCAGCGCGCGGGCGGCGGCAATTCTTTGCTCCAGCGGGGCGAGCCCGTGGGTGTTCTTGAGCGGATTGCCCGGGGTCACCAGCCACCAAACGCTGTCGAGCTTGAGCCGCTTGAGCGCGAGCAGGCTGGCGGCGAGATGGGCTTGGTGCGGCGGATCGAAAGTTCCGCCGAACAGGCCGATCTTCATGCCGGGCGCGTGGGGCGGAAGAACGCGCTCGGTGCGGGCGAGTACTTGCGCTGTCACGGCCGGATCTGACCGTTTCCGTGGACGCGGTATTTGAACGTGGTGAGCTGATCGACGCCGACCGGTCCGCGCGCATGCAGGCGCCCGGTGGCGATGCCGATCTCGGCGCCGAAGCCGAATTCGCCGCCATCGGCGAATTGGGTTGAGGCGTTGTGCAGCACGATCGCCGAATCGACCTCACGCAAGAATTTCTCCGCCGTAGCCTGATCGTCGGTCACGATGGCATCGGTGTGATGCGAGCCGTAGCGCTCGATATGCTCGACGGCAGCGTCGACACCATCCACCACCCTAGCTGCGATAATGGCGTCCAGATATTCGGTCGACCAATCCTCCTCGGTCGCCGGCTTGACGCGGCTGTCCACGGCCTGCGTTGCCTTATCGCCGCGGATTTCGCATTTCGCCTCGATTAGCATCTCGACCAGCGGCTTGAGGAACTTGGCGGCCGCGGCGCGATCGACCAGCAGGGTCTCGGCCGCGCCGCACACGCCGGTACGCCGCATCTTGGCGTTGAGCACGATGGTCTTGGCCATGTCGAGCGAGGCCGCCTTATCGACGTAGACATGGCAGACGCCTTCCAGGTGCGCGAAGACCGGCACGCGTGCTTCCGCCTGCACGCGCGCAACCAAGCCCTTGCCGCCGCGCGGGACGATGACATCGATGTTGCCGTCGAGGCCGCCGAGCATGAGCCCGACCGCGGCGCGGTCGCGTGTCGGCACCAGCTGGATCGCGGCCTTGGGCAGTCCGGCCTTGCGCAAGCCTTGGCCGAGCGCGGCGACGATGGCGCGGCTTGAGCGCAAACTGTCGGAACCGCCACGCAGGATCGCCGCGTTGCCGGATTTCAGGCACAGCGCGCCGGCATCGGCGGTCACGTTCGGCCGGCTTTCATAGATGATGCCGATGACGCCAAGCGGCACCCGCACCCGTTCGATGGTCATGCCGTTCGGCCGCGTCCAGGATTCCGTAACAACGCCAACGGGATCCTTGAGCCCGCGCACGGCGTCGATGGCCGAAGCGATCGCTTCGACCCGGCCGGCATCGAGGGAGAGGCGGTCGAAGAAGGCGCCGGAAACGCCGGAGGCGCGCGCATCGGCGATATCCTCGGCATTGGCGGCCAGAATCCGGGCCTTTTCCGCCCGCACGGCGTCCGCCATGAGCTGCAGGGCGCGGTCCTTTTGCGCGGTGGAGGCGAGCGCGAGCGTACGGGCGGCGGCTCGCGCCTGGCGGCCGATCTCGGCCATCAGGGCGGCAATATCCCCAGTCCCTTCAATGCGTTTCAGCGGCGCGCTCATGTCGAAAAGTCCATCAAACCCCAATGGCTAGTACCTAACACGTCGGGACGTTCGGGGCGAGGTGGGCCCAATCTCGCAAAAATCACAGGTGTAGCTGGGGATTGCGTGGATAACTGGCCATCCGGCGCAACCCGTCAATTGACCTACACATTGGGTTGGCAGGGTGCGGCAGTTCAAATGGCGCATGATCTTTTCGAAAACCGGTTGCCATCCCGGATCAAATACGGGACTGGCTTTTTTGAGATCATGCGCGTGGAGGGTGTCATGGCGTACAGCTCAACCCGTCTCCCCAGCCGCTTTCCGGTTGGCACCAAGTTCGTGATCGAAGGCCGCCGCCGCGAAGGCCAATCCGGCGACGAAGTGCAAGTCTATAGTCGGTATCTGGAATTTCCCGACGGCACGTTCTTCCCGTTGCCGACGCACCCGGTGCGGCGCAAGTCCGGCATTACGCGCCGCTCCGCCAAATCGCGCACGCGAAAGCATTAGAGACTCGGCCATAGGCCGAGCGGGTTGCGCACCGTGCGGGGTCGGCCATTGGCCGACACATGACGCAGGTTCCCGCGCCAACCGTGGCGTTTTTCCGCCGAACATCTACTCCTTCTGACTCTTCTTCCCGGAGATGGTCGCGAACCTCGGTCCCGAAGTGCGCGGGCCAATTCTGGCTTGCTCTATTCGCCGCCGAGCACGAGGTCGTCGCGGTGGATCATCTCGATTCGTCCGGCAAAGCCGAGGATGGCGGGGATATCCGCCGAGGAGTGGCCCTTGATCCGCTCGGCGTCCTCGGCGTCAAACGCAATGAGCCCGCGGCCGATCTCGTGCCCGTCCGGCCCGCGCACCACGACCGCGTCGCCGCGCCCGAACGCGCCCTCGACCTTGGTGACGCCGGCCGGCAACAGGCTCTTGCCGCCGCGCAGCGCTTTCACCGCGCCGGCGTCGATGATGAGCGCGCCGCGCGGCTCGAGCGAACCGGCGATCCACTTCTTGCGCGCGGTCACCGGATTGGCCGGCGTCAGGAACCAGGTGCAGGGCGCGCCGTCGGCGATCGCTTTCAGCGGATGCTCGACGTGGCCCGAGGCGATGATCATGTGCGTGCCGGCCGTGGTGGCGATCTTGCCGGCCTCGATCTTGGTCAGCATGCCGCCGCGCGCGGTTTCCGATTCGGAAGCGCCCGCCATCGCCTCGATCTCCGGCGTGATGCGCGCGACCACGGGCACGCGCTTGGCGCCCGCCTGCCCGGGGGGCTTGTCGTAGAGCCCGTCGACGTCGGACAACAGCACCAGCAGGTCCGCGCTCATCATGGTGGCGACGCGCGCGGCGAGGCGGTCGTTGTCGCCAAAGCGGATCTCATTTGTTGCGACGGTGTCGTTCTCGTTGATCACCGGCACGCTGCGCCATTCCAGCAGTTTGGCGATGGTCGAGCGCGCGTTGAGATAGCGGCGGCGCTCTTCGGTATCGCCCAAGGTGACCAGCACCTGGCCGGCGGCGAGCGCGTGCGCGCCTAAGCTTTCCGACCAGGCGCGCGCCAGCGCGATCTGCCCGACCGCGGCGGCGGCCTGCGCCTCCTCGAGCTTGAGCGCGCCCGCCGGCAGCTTGAGCACGGCGCGGCCGAGCGCGATGGCGCCCGAGGACACCACGATGACGTCGCGCTTTTGCGCGTGCAGGCCGGCGAGGTCGGCGGCCAAGCTCGCCAGCCAGTTGCGCTTGAGCGAGCCCGCGGCGGCGTCGACCAGGAGCGACGAGCCGACCTTCACGACGATGCGGCGGAAGGAGGAGAGGGTAGGGATTTGCGGCGATTTCGACATGGCCCGGCGGGGGTTAAGGGTGCCGGGGGTTTAGCATGGGCCGCGCAAGCAAGTCATGGGCGGCATAAGGCCAAAAGCTTTTTGGAAATTCGACCTACGCTTGAACCGTAACGCACGGATAGTCATCCCACGTACGGTCCTTGAACGTCCGACCCGCCTTCTTCTTGCGCTTGCCGCCCCACTGCTTGAAGAAAAACGTCGTGCCTTGCCGTTCGCAGGCCTCGTGCAATTGCTCCACCCACCACGCTTCCATCGGGCGCGCACGCGGGCCGGATTCGCCGCCGACAATGGCCCAATGAATGCCGCTCAAATCGGGGTCGGCGATCGACCCCAGCAACGGCTCAAACGAGATAAAGCGGATGCGCGCCGGTACGCGGCGCAAAAGGTCGATGCGTTCGAGATAGTCCTCGCTTTCGACCGAGGTGCCGAGCCAGACATTGGGCAGCGTCGGAAATTCCGGCTTGGACAGGATTTCCAGCATGCGTTCCGGGCGCTTGGTCAACACCTGGAACGAATGCCAATGGGCCTGCTCCATCACGCGCCAGACTTGCCGGATGAAGGCCTCGTCGGCCTTATCCTGGAACAGGTCCGACATGGAATTGACGAAGATGCGCTGCGGCTTTTTCCAATTGAGCGGCGCAGCGAGCGCGGCCTTGTCAGTGTTCACGCGCCCGGTCCAGATATGGCGCTTGCCTGACTTTCGCGTGGTGCCGGCGTATTTCGCCATGCCCATCGCCTGCAGGCGCGCTGCCATCCGCATAGCGTAGCAATTGGTGCAGCCGGGCGAGAGTACCTTGCAGCCGGCTATCGGATTCCAAGTCGCCTCGGTCCATTCGATGTCAGATGCGGCCATGGTGAATCCTTGTGCTTACAGTTTACAACAACTCACCCTGTCCTGATACGTTTCTAATTTTATCCCAAAGACCCTTTGCAAATTCGCTATGACTGACAAAAACTAGCCAATAAAGCCGCTGGTTCTTTGAACCAGATACAAGTTCATAGCGAGCAGGCGGAAGACCGACGGTTTCCATCTTTGACGTCCAATACGCAATGTAATCTGCGCGCGTAGCCGATTTTGATTGTATTAAGTTGACGCTCGCCCTCCAGCCTGGCGCAAAGCTATCCAGCGGCCCGTCTGCCGACATCGAATAGAGGTCCAGATTACGCTGGAGGTCATGAACACTGACGTGAATGAGAATGTCGATGTACTTCAGCCGTGCAAATGTCTCGATCACTTTAAATGAAAGCGGTTCCAATTTATAAGGATCAAAAAACGCGAAATGTAATCCGCGCGGGTTCAAATGCCCTACGATTTCTCGTGCAGTGCCTTCGGCCTCGCCTACATGAACGATTGGTGCCGCGCCAAGTGCACGAAGTCGGCTTTCGGCCGCGCGACAACTTTCTTTTGATGAATCGACGATGTGAATTTCCGAGAAGGGCACTCCACCGTCCCTGGCGGACCTAAATGCAACGAGCGGACTTCCATCTATTTTCTCGTCAGTTCCGCGAATGATGGCTCGACCCGTCGCACAAAACAGGTCGATGTAAGTCGCTCATCCGGACTGCTGAATCCATTTGCGTCGCGTCGCGGGGGTTATGTCCACGTACTTACGAAGCCGAGTGTGCTTCTCTTTCGCCCACGCGCCGACTTCGTCGAGCGGCAATCCGTCATCATCCAACATTCATGTACGTCCCAATTTCCTCGTTTACTCGTCCCTGTGTTCGCTATTTTTTCTACAACTCGGAGAGGTTGAAATCAAGACGACGGCTGGTCAATGCCTTAGTAGTCAGAAGTCATTTGCGCTTGAAGTGGTGCAGGCGGTGCGCGCTTTCCGCATTCACCGCCCCCTCGGGCACGCGCCCGGCGATGAGCGCCTCGACCTGGCGCACGGTGTCGAAGGCTTGGTGCTCGGCGGCGTCCGGCGTCAGGCCGGCGCTGTGCGGCGTGGCGATCACGTCGGCGCGGCGGGCGAGCGCCGGCGTCGGCATCTGATCGGCAGCGCGGCCGACATCGAGCGCGGCGCCGGCGATGCGCTTGTTGTCGAGCGCTTCGGCCAGCGCCGCCTCGTCCACCAGATTGCCGCGCGACAGATTGATGAAATAAGCCGTCTTCTTCATCGCGGCGAAGGCGGTGGCGTTCATCAGGTTCTCGGTCGCTTCGTTGGCGATGGCGAGACAGACGACGAAATCGGAGCGCGCCAAGAGGTCGGGCAGCGCGACCTGCGTCAGCCCCGTCGCGACGATTTTCTTATAAGGGTCGGCGATCAGCACATTCATGCCGAAGGCGAGCGCTAGGTCCGCGAGATATTCGCCGATCACGCCATAGCCGATGATGCCGGCGGTCGCGCCTTTCAGCTGGCGGCCCATGCGCGCCTGCGGCGCGCGGCCGGCGTGATAGGCCTCGGCGGCCTGCGTGACGTGACGGCCGCAATCGATCATGAAGCCGATCGCCATCTCGGCCACCGAAGCGCCAAAGCCGGGGCTCGCCTGCGTCACCAGGATACCTTGCGCGCTCGCGGCTTCGACGTCGATGTTGCGAATGTCGACCGCGACGCGCAAAAAGGCGACGAGGTCGGGCGCGTTGTCGAAGAATTCGGCCGGGCCCGCGGTCTGCCGGTCGGAGATGACGATGTCGCAGCCGCGCGCGGCCTCGATGAGCGCGCGCGTGTCGAACACGCGGCCGGTGCCGTTGCGCCGCACCTGGCCGAGCTTGTGCAGTGCGGCGAGCGCGCGCTCGCCGTAGTAGTTCGCCAGCATGTCGGGGCTGTGGGTAAGCAAAATCGTCGGCACGCCGGCAGGCTATACTAGGAGCGGCGGTCACGGGAGGGGCGGGAACTCGGAACCGCCGCGCCGCGTTGACGGCGGGATTAAGCGAGGTTTGGGCTGCGCGATGCCGTTTTTTGTTTATGTCGCTGTTCTGATCACGGCCGTGTTCAGCGTCGTGCTGGAATGGGACGCGCTGGTGGTGCCGTCGTCGGCGACGCGGCGCGAGATGCGGGCGGTGAGCCATATCGGCACGCCCGTCGGCGCCGGCGCCCAGACGCCCGACGCGAAGGCAGCCGCCGACAAGCCGCTCGCGCCGCTGATCGTGACGCCGCTCGGCGCCGCCGGCGGCGATGCGCTGGCGCAAAAGCCCGCCACGCCGGCCGCAGCGCCGCAACCGCTGTGCGACATTGCCGCCTGCGCCGCCGCCTATCTCACCTTCCGCGCGTCGGATTGCACTTATATCCCGAGCCTCGGCGAGCGGCGCCTGTGCACCAAGGGCAAGCCGCCTCAGTAGGTCACCACGCTCCTTATCGACTTGCCTTCGTGCATGAGGTCGAAGGCGTCGTTGATCTTGTCGAGCGGCATGGTATGGGTGATCAGATCGTCGATATTGATCTTGCCGTCCATGTACCAGTCGACGATTTTCGGCACGTCGGTGCGGCCGCGCGCGCCGCCGAAGGCGGTGCCCTTCCAGACGCGGCCGGTGACCAGCTGGAACGGCCGCGTTGAAATCTCCTGACCGCTGCCGGCGACGCCGATGATGATGCTCTCGCCCCAGCCGCGGTGGCAGCATTCCAGCGCCTGGCGCATCACCTGCACATTGCCGATGCACTCGAACGAGAAGTCGGCGCCGCCGCCGGTCAGGTCGACGATCACCTGCACCACCTTGTCGCGGCCGATTTCGTCCGGATTGATGAAATGGGTGATGCCGAATTTTTCGGCGATGGCGCGCCGTGCCGGGTTGAGATCGATGCCGATGATCTTGTCGGCGCCGGCGATGCGCGCGCCCTGGATCACGTTGAGGCCGATGCCGCCGAGCCCGAACACCGCGACATTGGCGCCGGGCCAGACTTTCGCGGTGTTGATGACGGCGCCGATGCCGGTGGTGACGCCGCAGCCGATGTAGCAGATCTTGTCGAACGGCGCGTCCTCGCGCACTTTGGCGAGCGCGATCTCCGGCAGCACGGTGAAGTTGGAAAAGGTCGAGCAGCCCATATAGTGGAACACGGAATCGCCATCGCACCTGAAGCGCGATGTGCCGTCCGGCATCACGCCTTTGCCTTGCGTGGCGCGAATGGCGGTGCACAGATTTGACCTGCGAGAAAGACAGGTTTTGCACTGCCGGCATTCCGGCGTGTAAAGCGGGATGACATGGTCGCCGGCTTTGAGCGTGGTGACGCCTTCGCCGATTTCGCGCACGATGCCGGCGCCCTCATGGCCGAGGATGGCTGGGAAGAGGCCTTCCGGGTCGGCGCCCGACAGCGTGTAGGCATCGGTGTGGCAGATGCCGGTCGCCATGATCTCGACCAGCACCTCTCCGGCTTTCGGGCCTTCGATGTCGATGGTCTCGATGCTGAGCGGCTCGCCGGCTTTCCAGGCGACGGCAGCGCGGGTTTGCATTGAGGGGACCTCCGGTTACACGAATTCCGTTACTCTCCGTTCGTCCCGGCGAAAGCTGGGACCCAGTACTTAGCAAATATTCATTGCTTGTCGCCCTGGATCCCGCTTGCGCGGGAATGAGCGGAATATGGGTCGATGCGTGGCGGCTTAAGGCTGCCAGGCTTCTTCTTTGGCAACTGACGTGTCGGCGTCGGCGCGCGCCTGGTCGATGTATTTCCACAGCGCGCGCAAGACTTCCTGCACGCCTTGGCCGGAGGCCGACGACAGCACCACTGGCGTTTTCTTGCAGGCCTTCTTCAGCTTCGCGGTCTGCTTCTTGATCGCCTCCGGCGTCAGCGCGTCGGCCTTTGACAGCGCCACGATCTCCGGCTTGTCGGTCAAGCCCTGGCCGTAGGCTTCGAGTTCCGCGCGCACGGTCTTGTAGGCGGCGCCGGCGTCCTCGGCGGTGCCGTCGATGAGATGCAGCAGCACGCGGCAGCGCTCGGTGTGACCGAGGAAGCGGTCGCCGAGGCCGACGCCTTCATGCGCGCCTTCGATCAGCCCCGGCAGATCGGCCAGCACGAATTCGCGCTCATCGACGCGCACCACGCCGAGCTGGGGATGCAGTGTGGTGAATGGATAGTCGGCGATCTTCGGCTTGGCCGCGCTGACCGCGGCAAGGAAAGTGGACTTGCCGGCATTGGGCAGGCCGATCAGGCCGGCATCGGCGATCAGTTTCAGGCGCAGCCGGATGGTGCGCTCCTCGCCGGGCTGGCCGGGATTGGCGCGGCGCGGCGCCTGGTTGGTCGCGGTCTTGAAATAGGCGTTGCCGAAACCGCCATTGCCGCCCTTCATCAGCGTGATGCGTTCACCGGTGCGCGTGAGATCGGTGAGCAAAGTCTCGCCGTCTTCTTCGTAGATTTGCGTGCCGACCGGAACCTTGAGCACCACGTCCTTACCGTTGGCGCCGTGCATGTCCTTGCCCATGCCGTTGCCGCCGGACTTGGCCTTGAAGTGCTGCTGGTAACGGTAGTCGATCAGCGTATTGAGGCCATCGACCGCCTCGATCACCACGTCACCGCCCTTGCCGCCGTCGCCGCCCGAGGGGCCGCCGAATTCGATGAACTTCTCGCGCCGAAACGCGATGCAGCCGTTGCCGCCGGCGCCTGACGAGACATAGACCTTGGCTTCGTCGAGGAATTTCATGGCGTTAGCGTATATGTGATCGGCGCGCGCAGCGCCACAGGTCTGGCCGGGAATAAATCTCGCTTTCGCCCGATCTAGTCCTCGAAACGCATAACGCGTCAGGGAGATCGACCATGACTGACCGCAACGACGGCTTAAGCCGCCGCAAGGTGCTGGAATGTATGACCTGGGCCGGCACCGGGGTGCTGTGGACCATTTCCGGCGGCGTGCCGCATTCGCTTGGCCTGGTCGATCAGGCGCAGGCGGTGGAGCCGAAGGGGCTGACGTTTCTGCAGATCAGCGACAGCCATATGGGCTTCGACAAGCCGGCCAATCCGAATGTCAAGGGCACGCTGGAAGAAGCGATCGCCCACATCAAGGCGATCCCGCAAAAGCCCGCCTTTATGATCCACACCGGCGACATCACCCATCTGTCGAAGGAGCAGGAGTTCGACGATGCGGAAAAGATCATCGGCGAGGCCAAGCTCGACGTGCATTACGTGCCAGGCGAGCACGACATCATCGATCCCGACATCAAGCTCTACAAGGAACGCTACGGCCGCGGCACCAAGGGTTCGGGCTACTACTCGTTCGACGCCAACGGCGTGCATCTCATGGGCCTGGTCAACGTCGCCAATCTCAAGGGTGGCGGCATGGGCAGTCTGGGCGGCGAGCAACTCGAATGGATCGAGGCCGATCTTAAAGACCGCTCGGCGTCGACACCGATCGTGGTGTTCGCGCATATTCCGTTGTGGACGGTCTATACGCAGTGGGGCTGGGGTACCGAGGACAGTGCGCAGGCGCTCGGCTACCTGAAGCGTTTCGGCTCGGTGACCGTGCTCAACGGCCACATCCACCAGGTGATGCAGAAGGTGGAAGGCAACGTCACCTTCCACACCGCGCGCTCGACCGCCTTCCCGCAGCCGGCGCCGGGCAGCGCGCCGTCGCCCGGGCCGATGAAAGTGCCCGACGAGAAATTGCGCACCATGCTCGGCACGGCATCGGTGAACTTCAAGCAAGGCGAGCAACGCCTCGCCATCATCGACACGCCGCTGAAAACCTAATCCCGTTCGTCTCCGCGGAAGCGGGGACCCAGGGCGAATAGCAACTGCAATTGCATCTCTGGATTTCCGCTTGCGCGGGAATGAACGAAGTGTGGGAAAGCGCCGCAGAAATTACGAGGGAAAGTGAAAATGGTTAGACTATTCGCATTTTGCGTTGTCGCGGCGATTGCGGCTGCAAGCCCCGCCTATGCCGCAACCGTCGAAGTGAAGATCGACAACTTCGTCTTTAACCCGCAGCAGATCACGGTGCATGCCGGCGACACCGTGACCTGGGTCAACCATGACGACATCCCGCACACGGTGACGTCGAAGACGCTTGCGTTCCGCTCCAAGGCGCTCGACAGCGATGACAAGTTCTCGTTCACATTCACGGCACCGGGCAGCTTCCCGTATTTTTGTTCCTTGCATCCGCACATGACGGGCATGATTGTGGTCGAGTGAGCGGCGCCGAACGATTTGTGCTGTCCGCGAGCGAGGCTGGGACTACGATGATGGCGGGCGGCGTTGAATTGAGCGGCGGTGGGGCGGAGCGGTTCAAGGCGCTGGCGTTGCCGCATCTCGACGATGTCTACACGCTGGCGCGCTATCTCACGCGCAGCGCCAGCGATGCAGACGACGCCGTGCAGGAATGTTACCTGCGCGCGTTCCGCCACTTCGGCACCTTCCGCGGCGGGCCGATCAAGCCGTGGCTGTTCGCGATTTTGCGCAATGTCTGCCACGCGGCCTTCGCTGGCAACGCGCGGCTGGTGTTCATGGCGGATGACGAGAGCGAGGCCAAGCCGGTCTGGGGCGAGGACGGCGATACGCCCGAACAGGCGATGCTGCGCCGGCAAGACTCGGAGGTCATGCGCCGGCTGATCGGCGAATTGCCCGCGGAATTCCGCGAAGTGATCGTGCTGCGCGAGATCAACGATCTGTCCTACCGCGACATCGCGACGGTGATCGAAGCACCGATCGGCACGGTGATGTCGCGGCTGGCGCGCGCACGCGGCCTGTTGCGCGAGGCCTGGATCGCGGCCGAAGGCGGGGATGAGACGTCATGACATGCGAGGAAGCAAGCGTGCTGTTGCACGCGCTGATCGACGGCGAGCTCGACGCCGGTCACGCGCGCGAGGTCGAGGCGCATATCGCCGGCTGCCCGGATTGCGCGGCGCGCCTGTGCGAATTCCAGGATCTGCGCAAAATGTTGACGCCGGAAGGTCTGCGCTTTTCGGCGCCGGCGAGCCTGCGCGCGCGCATCGAGGGCAAGCTGCCGGCGCCGGCTGTCGCTATGACCAGCCGGCGCTCGGCGATCAAGGGCTTTGCCTTCGGCGCCGGCGCCAGCGCGCTGGCGGCGTCCGGCTTGCTGCTGATGGTGATGCAGGGCGACGATCAAAAGCGCATTTTGGAGGAGGTGGTGTCGGCGCATCTGCGCTCGCTGCAGGCGCAGCATCTGATCGACGTGCAGTCGAGCGACCAGCACACGGTGAAGCCGTGGTTCAACGGCCGCCTCGATGCCGCCCCGCCGGTGGTGGATCTGACCGCGCAGGGCTTCACGCTCTTGGGCGGGCGGCTCGACTATGTCGACGCCAAGCCGGTGGCGGCGATCGTCTATCGGCGGCGCGTGCACATCATCAATCTGTTCTGCGCGCCGGCGCCCAGCTCCGGCCACAACAGCGCGACGATGGAGAGCCTGCACGGCTTCAACGTGCGGCGCTGGAGCGAGAACGGCCTCAATCTTTGGGCTGTCAGCGATATCGAAGCGGACGAGCTTCAGGACTTCGGCGAGAAATTCGAGGCGGGGTTGAAGCAGTAAGAGTTCCCGTTCGCCCCCGCGAAAGCGGGGACCCAGGGTCAAAAGCACTGGATTCCCGCTTTCCCGGGAATGAACAGAGTCTTATCGCGCCGCCGCTGTGAACCGCGTCGTGCCGTCGCGTGCGATGCGTGTCAGCAGGTCGATTTCCCACGACAGGTATTCGTTCATGGCGGCCTTGGGATCGCCTGGCCGCTCATACGGTTTGAGCCAAGCGTCGAGCGGTTCGTCCGCCATTTTGACGTCGGTGGAAAGCGGAAAGCCGGCGGCGGTCCAGGCGGCGTTGCCGCCTTTGAGCCAGCGCACCGGCTTGTCGGTGAGCGCGCGCGCTTCCTCGACAGCGAGGCCGGCGAGCAGTCCGTCCTCGGAGGCGAGCACTATCATGCTGCGCAACGTTATGCTCGGCAGGGCGCGGTCGAGCCGTCCACGGATGGCAAACCAGGCGCCGGGAATATGGCCGCGCCGGTAGTTAGGGCTGCTCGACAGGTCAATGACGTTCACATTGTCGATCGCCAGCACGTCGGAGAATTCGACGCTTGCGTCCGCCGGCGGTGTGCCGAGCACGACATTGGCCGGCTGGCCCTTTTCGGAACCGGCTTCCGGCAGCACGAATACGTCCTTCCAGCCCATTTGCTTGAGCCAGGAGGCGGTCATCACCGCGCGCACCTCGTTGCCGTCTGAGAGCACGATGCGTGACTGAAGCGTGCCGGCATATTGGTCGGTCGCCTGCACCAGTTGGCCGCCCGGCGCGGAGAGCGCACCGGGAAAATGGCCGGCCTCATATTCGGCCGGATCGCGTACGTCGAAGACGTAAGTCGTGCGGCTTTCATCGGCGCGCCAGCGTTCGAGCGCGGTCCTATCGATCCGGGGCACATCAAATTTGCGTGCCACCGCCGCGGCCGCCGATTTCGCCCAGGCGAGGCCGTCCTTCGACACGGCCGGGAAGCGTGTGTCTTTGCCTTTGTCGCAGGCGAAGCCGGCGAGATGCCAGCCCATGGTGCCGTTGCGCAGCGCCACCACCTTGTTGGGCACGCCGGCATTGATCAGCGATTGCGCGCCGATGATGCTCCGCGTGCGGCCGGCGCAGTTGACCACGATCAGCGTGTCGGGCGAGGGCGCGATGTCATGCGCGCGCAGCACCAGCTCGGCGCCCGGCACGTTGACGCCGGTCGGGATCGAGATGCGCGAATATTCGTCATAGGGCCGACTGTCGAGCACGACCATGTCGGTGCCGGCCTGCATCAGTGCGTTGAGCTCGTCGGCGCCAATCGAGGGCGTATGGCTCGCATGCTCGATGAATTCGCCGAAGGCCTTGCTCGGCACGTTGACGCCGGAGAACAGCTCGAAGCCGGCGGCGGCCCAAGCCGCGTTGCCGCCGTCGACATAAGAAAGGTCGCTGTAGCCGGCGCGCGCGAGAACGACGGCGGCGCGCTGGCTAAGGCCGTCATTGTCGTCGACCAGCACGATGCGGGTCGCCGTGCGCGGCACCAGGCGGGCGAAGCGCAATTCGAGCCGGCTCAGCGGCACATTGCGCGCCCACAACAGATGGCTGCGCGAGAAGATCAGTTCCTCGCGCACGTCGATCAGCGCCAATTCGCCGCCGTCGCCGAGCATGGCTTTGACGGCAGCGGGAGCGACCGGGCGCAGCGTCGCTATGGCGGCGCGCAGATTCACGAAGCCTGCCGGGAGGTGATCGGCTGCACTTCGCCGGTCTTCAAGTCGATTTTGATGCGTTCGATCTTTTCGAGATCGGTGCCGGTGACGCGGACAAAGCGCGCATGGTCGGGATAATCGATCGAATGGATGGCGCCGTCCTGGTAGATGCCGGCTTTGCCCGGCGTGAGGCGGTATTTCTTTGCCGGCTTGACATTGGCGTGCTTGGGATCGGCGCCGTTGTCCTCGCGCGCCCATTCGATCATGTCGGTGTATTTGGTGGCCTGGCCGTAGATCGCCCAGGACGCGCCGTGATCGTGCGGCGGCGAAGCGTGCGCCTTGTCGTTGATATGGGCGAGCACCTGGAAGCCGAGCTTGGGATCCTCGTACAAAACCTTCACGCCGCGCGGCTGGTCGTCACCGCAATAGCCCTTGATGAACTCCGGGTTCGCCAGCAGGCGCTCGAGATTGGCGCGCACCTGTTCGCGCCCTTGCGGCCCGGGATCGCGGGCGAGCGAAGTGCGGCAATCGGCGAGGAATTGGTCGAGGTCGTAGTCCGATTTCTGGGCCATGGTGTCCTCCCTGACGATATTTTTCGCCAGTGTCGCGCAAGATCGCGCTGGATGCCAGCGGTCTACGGCCCGTTCTTGCTACGCTCCGCAACCAGCGCCGCCATGATCTCGGCGTCGTTACCGCTGCCGCGGAGGCCTGCAACGACGCCTGCCTGGTCGCTCGCCGGCCGGTTCTGGCTGACTTTCCATTTGCCTTCGATGCGCGCGATCGGGATTTCGATCCCGACGATGCCCTTCAACTGCGCGGCGACGTATGGCTCCGGTGCGTCCGAAACGGACCACGGCGCGGGGCGAGATCCTTCTTTATGCGACGTGAGGTCATCGACCTGGCGTCGAAGCCAGGCCACGTCGTCGATCACCTGTGGTCTGCCCCAGGCATGAACGGTGATGTAATTCCACGTCGGCACGACTTTTCCGTGCTCGTGCTTTGTCGGGTAAAGCGACGGGCTGATGTAGGTTTGCGATCCCTGGAACACGACAAGGCATTCGGCGACAGCGGCCAATTCATGCCACTGCGGATTGGCACGTGCGAGGTGAGCACGCAGGGTGCCACGTTCCGAACCATCGGCGTCGATCAGGAACGGCACCGGGTTGGCCTGTAGCCCGCCCGGTCCCGCCGTAATCAGCAGGCCAAGCGATTGCGCGCGGATCAGCGCGTGCTGAACCTCGAGCCGGTCTTCGCGAAAGTGCGGCGGCTGATACATTGCATTGACTCCGTGTTTGCGCGCGTCGCTATCACATCACCTTCTTCGACCGTCCCCAGCCTTTGAGCGCCGACCAAATGCCGCGTTCGAGGCGGAAGCGGTCGATCGGGGCCGACGATTTGATCGACGAGATGCGGTAGAGGCCGACGCCGGTCCACTGGAAGCCGCACTTTTCCAGCACCCGGCGCGAGGCCGGGTTGGTGACGCGCGCGCCTGCCTGCAGCGCCTCGTGCGCGAGGTCGGTGAAGGCGTAGTCGATCGCCGCGTGTAGCGCCTCGGTGGCGTAGCCTTTGCCCCAATGGTCGACGCCCAGCCAGTAGCCGAGCTCGGGGACGGGCTCCTGCAGCACCACGCCGCAGGCGCCGACGATTGTCTTGTCGCGCAGCGTGATCAGGAACACCGCCTCGCCGCCGGCCCGGTTGGCGCCGGCAATGAAACTCTCGGCATCCGACATCTTGTACGGATGCGGAATGCGCGCCGTGTTTTCGGCGATACGGCGGTCGTTGGCGAGCGTCACTACCGCTTTAGCGTCCCCGAGGCGCGGCGCGCGCAGGCAAAGCCGCTTCGTCTCGAGGACGGGGATACTCGCCTCGTGGAAGGTCTCGCTCGGTATTTGCTCCAGCAGGGTCATGACACGGGCTCCAGGGTTGCAGCTTAAAATGCGAAAAGGGGGAGCCGGTCACCCGTCTCCCCCTCTCAGAGCCCGTTGAGCTCTGCCGGTTTGACTAGATGTCCGGCAGACCTCGAATTTTGGTCTACCTTTACTCGGCCGCGGCCTCCGTCATCGGTACAACTGACACGTAGGTGCGGCCTTTGGCTTTGGTAGCGAACTGAACCTTTCCGTTAACGAGCGCGAACAGTGTGTGATCCGTGCCAATTCCAACATTGCGACCCGGATGCCACGTGGTACCGCGCTGACGCGCAAGGATATTGCCGGCGACGACGATCTCGCCGCCCGCCTTCTTCAGGCCAAGGCTCCGGCCCGCGCTATCGCGGCCGTTGCGTGAAGATCCGCCTGCCTTTTTGTGTGCCATATCCGCTCTCTTGAATTCCGTTACTCTTTACACCGATTCCGTGAAGGAATCATCTCACTTTTTCTTGCCCTTTGTGGCCGCCAAGTTCTTGGCAGATTTGGCCGGTTTTTTCGTGGCCGGCTTTTTGGCCTTGGCCGGTTTGGCCTTGGCTTCGCCCTCGGCCTTGACCTTGGGCTCGCGCCTGGGCCGCGGCTTCGCTTCTTTCGAGGGCTTGGCGCCATCGGTGAGGATCTCGGTGATGCGGATCACCGAGAATTCGTGCCGATAGCCGCGCTTGCGGCGCGAATTCTTGCGCCGGCGCTTCTTGAAGGCGATCACCTTGTCGCCGCGCGTGTGCTGGAGCACCTCGCCGGCAACCGTCGCACCGGCGACGGTCGGCGTGCCGATCTGCGGAGCGTCGCCGCCCAGCACCAGCACCTCGCCGAACTCGACGATCTGGCCCGGCTCGCCGGTCACCCGGTCGATCCGGATCACGTCTTCGGCGGCCACCCGGTACTGTTTGCCACCGGCTTTAATGACTGCGAACATCGTTCTTCCCTTGTGTTCGACCCCGGTGCTCGGATTATTCCGGACCGGCTTCTTTCAGTCGGATTTGCGTTTGTTTTTAAGGGCTTAAGGGCCCTTGAAAAAGCATGCGGACCCAAGGGCCCACAATGGCCATGCTTATGGCGGGGAAGGGTGCAAAATGTCAAGGAAAGGCGCGCATGGCGACCTCTCGCTGCCTACCGCGCCCCTCCTGCGGTAACTCTTAGCTTTCGCTCTTGGCGGGCGCTTCGGCCTCAGCCAAGGCGCCGCTCTCGCCCTCGCCCTGCGCCAGCCGGTAGCCGACGCCGAGTTCGGTCACCAGGATCTTGGGCGAATCCGGATGCGGTTCGATCTTCTGCCGCAGCTTGCGTACGAAGATGCGCAGATAATGCGTGTCGTGCACGTGGATCGTACCCCACACTTCCTTGAGCAGGTGTTGATGGGTGACCACGTTGCCGGCGTGCTGCGCCAGCACCTGCAGCAGTCGGTATTCCTTCGGCGTCAGCGTCAGCCGCTTGTCGTTGAGCATTACCGCGCGGGCGGCCAGATCGATGGTGAGTGGGCCGATCTTGACCGTTGGCTCGCCGTTCGCAGCGCGCATTTGACGCCTCAGCGCCACGCGCACGCGCGCCAGCAGTTCGGCCATGCCGAACGGCTTGACCACGTAGTCGTCGGCCCCAAGTTCGAGCAGACTGACCTTCTGCGCCTCGGTGGAGCGCACCGACAGCACAATGATCGGCACGCTCGACCAGGAGCGGATACGCTCGACCACTTCGGAGCCATCCATGTCGGGTAGGCCGAGATCGACGATCACCAGATCGATCGGCCGCAACGTGGCCGAACGGATCGCCTCGGCGCCGCTGCCGGCCTCGTGCACCACGAAGCCGTTGAGCTCGAAACCGGTGCGCAGGAAACGGCGGATTTGAATCTCGTCGTCAACGACGAGCACGATCGGGGACGGCTCATTCATCGCTGTCGCCTTCCATTTGCGGGACCGCGGCTTGCGTCACCGGCAGCTCGATCATCACCGCGGTGCCCAAACCGGGGCCTTCACTGATAGCGCTTATCTTGCCGCCGTTGGCGGCAATGAACGCATTGGCGATCCAGAGGCCGAGACCGGAGCCGCTGGTGGTCGCGGCATGGCGTTCGCCGCGCGCGAAACGTTCCCAAATTTTCGTCTGCTCGGCCGAGGTCAGGCCGGCGCCCTGGTCACCGACGCTCACAATCATTCGGCCGTCGCGGGCGCGCGTATTGACTGAGATTTCCGAGCCGGCTTGCGAGTATTTCACCGCGTTGTCGAAGACCTGCACCAACGCCTGCTGCACCAGGACCGGATCGACGTGAATGAGCGGCAGGTCGGCCACCAGATTGAGCACGATACGGCGGTCCGCCATGCGGCGGCGGCATCGCTCGATCGCCGAATTGATGATGTCGGCCGGATCGGCCCATTCGATATGCGGCTTGATGCCGCCGCTTGAGATGCGGCTGGCATCGAGCAGGTTCTGAATGTCGTTGTTGAGGCGCTCGGCCTCGTCGCGCACGTCATGCACCAGCGCCTTGAGCTTCTTCTCGTTCGCCAGCGCCGGTGCCGCGCTCAGGACCGTGGCGGCACCGAGGATGGAGGCTAGCGGCGTGCGCAATTCGTGGCTGACCGAGCCGATCAGCGCCTCGCGCAGTTCGTCGGTCTGCGAGCGCATGCGCGCCTCGTTGATCGCGTGGGCGACGCCCAGCCGTTCCAGTGTGGCGGTGGCGTCAGCGAGCACTGCGTCAACCCGGATGCGCAACTCGTCCAAGCTTTCCGGCGATCCTTGGCCAAGATTGATGGCGATGACGCCGAATTCGGAACTCTTGGGCGACACCGCGCGGACCAGCCAGATATCGCCGCCGTCCACGGTCACCATCGCGCCGTTGCCGGCGTCGCGCTGGCCGGACGCGGCTTCCACAACCTCGGCGAGGACTTGCTCCGGCATGGTGGCACCGGCGCGCCGTCCGCTCGAGGCGGACGCTTCGGGCGCGCTCGCGAACAGAACCACATTGCGCTGGATGACGGCGGCGAGGTGGTCTTCGATCGCGGCGTGAATGTCGGATACGTCGAACGCCACCGCGAGGCGCCGCGAGAACGCATAGAGGTCGCGCAGGTCGATTTCGCGCTGGCGCGCGGTCTCCAATTGACGTTTGAGCCGGGTCGCGAGTTGGCTCACCACTACCGCGACGAAGATGAACAAGATGAGATTGAGGACTTCGTGCGGGTCTGTGATGCGGAAGCTGTAGAGCGGTGGATAGAAAAAGAAGGCGGAGGCGAGCACCCCGCAGACCGCGGCCACGATCGCCGACACGATGCCGAAGCGCGTGGCCGCGATCACCACCGGAATCAGGTAGACCACCGAGCCGTGGCCGAGCCCGGTCTCGACGATGATGGCGTAGACAAAGACGGTGACCGCCGCGACCATGCCCAATGTCGGCAAAATGCCGCGCGTTTCCTTGCGTATGCGGTCGAAATTCACGGTGGGGCGCATCCCGATGCCAGTCGGCGGCCGGCTTTCCTTTAGCTACATATAATATACGCTGGCCAAGCCTTGTCTGTCCCTTGTCTCTCTTGGCCCGCTTGGTTAGATAGCAGCCGTCCAAATCGGGCTTTTTCAGGCTCATTATGGGCTTCGGAGAGGTGGCAGAGCGGTTGAATGCACCGCACTCGAAATGCGGCATACGGGCAACCGTATCGGGGGTTCGAAATCCCTCCCTCTCCGCCAAAACAGCGCTATGCGCCGCTGGCGCCTTGGCGGGCCCGTTCCCGCCCGGAATTCAGGGTGGCGTGATGTTCTCGACGGCCGCGCATGCTGCGACGAAAAACAAGCCTGCGGCCGAAGATATCATCCGGTCCCTCGTCACGCCCGGCGCTAGGGAAAAATTCAAGTCGGCGGGTTTCGACATGCCTTGATGGCGCTGTACCGGTGGCTCGTCACACGTCGGAGCCTCACAGCACCTTGCCCGGATTGAGAATGCCGTTGGGATCGAGCATGCGCTTGAGGCTGCGCATCAGCTCCAGCGCTACCTTGTCCTTCACCTTCGGCAGCGAGTCGCGCTTGAGCCGGCCGATGCCGTGCTCGGCGGAAATCGAGCCGTGATATTTGAGCACGATCTTGTCGACCACTGCATTGACCTCGCCCCAGCGCGCCAGGAACTGCTCCTGATTGGCGCCGATCGGCTGGCTGACATTGAAGTGGATATTGCCGTCGCCGAGATGGCCGAACGGCACCGGCCGGCTGCCCGGGATCAGCGCCTGCACCGCGTCGCTCGCCTCGGCGAGAAAGTCCGGCACCACCGCGACCGGCACCGAGACGTCGTGCTTGATCGACCCGCCTTCCGGCTTCTGGATCTCCGGCAGCACGTGGCGCAGATGCCAGAACGCCTTGGTCTGTTCGAGGCTGGCGGCGATGGTCGCGTCGGTGGCGATGTTTTGCCCGATGGCCTCGGCTAACAGGTTCTCCAGGCTTTCGCGCGGCCCGTCGCTGTGTTGCGATGACACTTCCATCAATACGTACCAGGGATGCGCTCCCGCAACCGGATCGCGCACGCCGTGGCCGTGGCGAATTGCGAATTCGATGATCTCGCGCGCGATCAGCTCGAAGCTGGTGACCGTGCCGCCGGCGCGTGCCTGTGCCAGATGCAAGAGCTTGAGCGCCGCGGCCGGCGAGGGCACGCCGACAAAGGCGGTCTCCACCGCGCGCGGACGCGGAAACAGCTTGAGCACCGCCGCGGTGATGACGCCAAGCGTGCCCTCGGCGCCGACGAAGGTGTGCCGCAGGTCGTAGCCGGTGTTGTCCTTTTTCAGCTTTTGCAGCAGCCGCAGGATACGCCCATCGGCTAGCACCACTTCCAGCCCGAGCATCAGATCGCGCGTGATGCCGTAAGCCAGCGCACCGGTGCCGCCGGCATTGGTGGAAAGGTTGCCGCCGATGGTGCAGCTTCCCTCGGCGCCGAGCGAGAGCGGGAACAGCCGGTCGACGTCGGCGGCCGCTTCCTGCGCCTTGGCCAGCACCACGCCGGCTTCGCAGGTCATGGTGTTGGAAGCCGGATCGATCTCGCGGATCTTGTCGAGCCGGGTGAGCGAAAGGATCAATTCACCGTCGAGCGGAATCTGTCCGCCGACCAGCCCGGTATTGCCGCCCTGCGGCACCAGCGGTGTTCCGGTCTCGTTGGCGAGCTTGAGGATCACAGCTACTTCGCCGACCGAGCCGGGCCGCAGCAGCATCGCCGAGCGGCCATGATAGAGGCCGCGGCCTTCGACCAGGAACGGCCCGAGTGCCGCCGGATCGGTGACGGCGTATTTCCCGCCGACGATGGCCGCGAAGCGCGACAGTAGTTCGGTGGTGGGTACGCGGTTACCGGCAGACTTCATGCTAGGACACCCGCGCGACCGATCAGAGGATTCGAATCAGCACGAGGCCACCGGTCACAATCACGAGGATGACGGCGGTCGAGCCGAGCACCGTGGTGATGTGCCGCCAGCCCAGCCCGATGATGGTCTTGATTGAGGTGCCGAGGCCGAGCGCTCCGATCGCCAACAGCAGCCCCCAGGTTGAGGCTTCAACCAGCGCGCTCTTGATCGGCGCATAGGTCGGCAGCAGCGACGGCACCCAGGGCATGGCGCTATTCACGGCGCAGAGTACCAGGAACACGATGGCGAACACCGGCACCGGCACCCGCGCTTCGCCGTGCTTGAGCCCCATGCGGGTGAAATACCAGCCGACACCCAGCACCACCGGCAACAGCAGAAACACGCGGAACAGTTTGACGATCACCGCCGTGTTGCCGACCGCGTTCGACACGGCGTAGCCGGCGCCCACCACTTGGGCGACGTCATGGATGCTGCCGCCCAGCATGACGCCGGTGGTCTGCGGATCGAAGCCGAGCAGGATGCAGATCGGCGGATAGACCAGCATGGCCAGCGTGGCGAGTGCATTGACCGCAACAACGACGAAGGCGATGTCGGGCTGCTTGCCGGGATATTCCGGCACGACTGTCGAGCATGCCAGCGTTGCCGAGGCGCCGCACACCGCGGTGCCGACGCCGACCAGCGCGCCGAAGCCGGGTCCGCGTCCATACCAGCGCGCGATGATAAAGCCGGACGCCACGGTCGCCACCATGGCGACAACAATCAACGCTGCCGTCTCTGCCCCAAGCGCGGCGATATCGGCAAGCCCGACGCGCAAGCCGAGCAAGGCCACCGCCCAGCGCAACACCGTGCGCACGCAGAACGCCATGCCGGGCTGAACGGCCGGCCGCGCGGCAATCGGATTGAGCGCGATGCCGACCACAAGCGCGATCACCATGTTGGGGATCGGCGCCACATGCGCGACATAGGGCGCGGCCACGTAGCCGATCACTGCGACGATCGCCGAGAGGATCACACCGGGGGTATAATCGACGGCCATCGCCATGGAGGGCCGCAAGGCTTGCGAGTTTTCTGCTGGCACGAGAACTATCCTTACTGCCGACTGACGGCGGCTTGCATGGCGGTTCGACCGCCTTTGAGGGCCGCGGCCACCGCCGCGGCGATTTGCGAAGGGGTATCGACAACAACCACCCCGGCCGCTTCCAGCGCCTTGCGCTTGCCGGCATAGCTGCCGGCATTGCTGGTGACGATTGCGCCGGCGTGGCCCATCTTCTTGCCCGGCGGCGCGGCGGCGCCGGCGATAAAGGCGACCATCGGCTTGGCCACGCCTTTGGCGTATTCGGCCGCGGCTTCTTCCATGCCTCCGCCAATCTCGCCGACAATCACGACAGCGTCGGTGCCGTCATCGCCGTCGAGTGCTTCCAATGCGTCGCGCGTGGTGGTGCCGAGCATGGGATCGCCGCCGATGCCGATGAAAGCCGACTGCCCGAGACCGGCGCGCGTCAGGTTGAGACAAACCAGCGTGCCGAGGCTGCCGCTGCGCGAGATCACGCCGACGCCGCCGGGCTTGAACACCGACGGCACGAAAGCTGGCATGATACCGACGAAGCATTCGCCCGGCGTCACCAGACCGGCGGTGTTGGGGCCGACGATGCGGGTGCCGTGTTTTGCGGCGGCGGCATGGATCGCCATCACATCCTGCGCCGGAATGTGCTCGGTCAGCACCACCAGCAGTTTGACGCCGGCCTGCGCCGCCAACACGGCGGCGTCACGCGCCATTGGCGGCGGGATGAACATGACGGCGACATCGGCGCCGACCGCGCGCACGGCGTCGGCCGGGGAGGCGAAGATCGGCACGCCGGCATGCGTCTCGCCGGCGCGCTTGGGGTTGATGCCGGCGACGACATTGGTGCCGTAGCCGATCATCTTTTCGGTCCAGAACGTGCCCTGCTTGCCGGTGATGCCGAGCACGACGACGCGATCTTTTTTCCGCACGATCATTCTGCGGCCTGCACCGCCGCCTGCACGGCGTCTTCCATGAAATCGTAGGGCTCGATGCCGAGCGCACCGCGCACCAGCCCCACCGCTTCGTCCTCGCCGGTGCCGTGAATGGAGAAGAACACCGGCACCTTTGGCTTGAGCTTGGCCCAGGCCTTGACCACGCCGTCCGCCATCACGTCGGTGCGGGCGAAGGCGCCGCAGAAATTGATGACCAGGCTTTTCACGCCCGGATTGGACAGCACCAGGTCGAGCGCGATCTCCGCCTTGGTATAGGCCTCGCCGCCGATCTCGAGGAAATTCGCCGGTTTGCCGCCGTAGTGGCGGATCACATCCATGGTGGTCATGGTGAGGCCGGCGCCGTTCGCCAGCACGCCGACATTGCCGTCGAGTTGGATCAGCTTGAGGCCCGCTTCGGCGCCGCGTCGCTCCAGGTTGGTCATGGCGCCGGCTGAGCCATGCGGCGCGAGCTGCGCCTGACGAAATATCGAAGCATCATCGAGCACGAATTTGCAGTCGAGCGCGACCACGCGCCCGTCGGCGAGCAGCGCCAGCGGATTGATCTCTAGGAGTTCGGCGTCGCGCTCGCGATAGGCGGCGTAGAGTTTTTGCAGAATGTCGCCAACTTGAGCTTCCGCTGCGCCGAGGTCGAGTCCGGCGAGCAGGCCGGCGATATCCATGGGCGACGACGCCTTGTCGATGTCGACTGCCAGCCGGCGGATCGCTTTCGGCTTTTCGGCGGCGATCTCCTCGATATCCATGCCACCTTCGGTGGAGAACAAGATCAGCGGCTTGCGCGCCTGTGTCTCATGTAGCACCGCGGCATAGAATTCACTGACGATCTTCACCTGTTGCTCGACCAGCAGGCGCTCGACAATATAGTCGCCGATGCGCATGCCGAGGATCTGCTCGGCCATTTGCTCGGCTTCCTTCGGCGTGCCGGCGAGCTTGATGCCGCCGGCCTTACCGCGCTTTCCCGTAGGCACCTGCGCCTTGACCACGCAGGGGCCTATCGCCGCCGTGGCCTGCGCGGCCTCTGCGGCGCTGACGCACAGCACGCCGCGCGGAATCGGAATTCCGGCCGGCGCGAGCACGAGCGATTTGGCGGCGTGTTCTTCGAAGTTCATTCCACCGTCCCTCTAGCGCCCGTACTTCGCCCAGTAGGCGCCGAACAGCGCGTCCTCGCTCGGCTTGTCTTCGGGGATGGTGGTGACAAGGTGGGTGATGTTGATGAAATTCATGTAGTTGAGGTTGTCGGTGATTGAATTCCCGCCCCAGGTGCCGCAGCCCATGCTGAGCGTGAAGTTCAGCCCGTTGTCGAAGCCGCCGCCATTGCCGAAAGTGTGCGCCTGGTTGATCAGCACGCGCACCACGTCGGTTTGTTCGGCGAGCTTGCGCGCGCGGGCCATGTCCTTGCTGTGCAGGCCGACCGAATGGCCGCGCCCCTGATGCGCGAGGATGGCATTGGCGCGTGCCGCCGCATCGTCGAAATTCTTGGCACGGTAGACGGTGAGCACCAGCGTCAGCTTCTCGCCGGAGAAGGGGAAATCGCGGCCGACGCCGGTCTCCTCGACCATGAAGAATTTCTTCGATTCGGCCGCCGCCGGCAGGCCGCAGCCGCGCGCCAGCACGTCGGCATCGCGCGCGATCAGCGTGCGCGAGAGTTTTCCGTCCGGCCACAGCGCCTTCTGGATTTGCTGCTTCTCCGGCGCTGTCGCGCGATAGCCGCCGACGCGCTCGAGCGCGGCCAGCATCGGCTCGTAGACCGCGTCGACGATGATGACGGAATTCTCCGACGAGCAGGAGGTGGAATTGTCGAAGATTTTCGAGGCGCAAATCTTGCGCGCCGCTTCGTCGAGATCGGCGGTCTCGTCGACAATCACGGGTACATTGCCGGTGCCGACGCCGATCGCCGGCGTGCCCGAGGAATAAGCGCGGCGTACATTGTCCTGCGAGCCGGTGGCGACCACCAGGTCGGCGGCCTGCATCAGCGCCTGCGTCATGTCCTTGGAGGCTGGCGGCGGAAGAATTTGAACAAGGTCTTCCGGCAGTCCGATTTTCTTCAGCTCCGCCCGCATGTAATCGACCGTGCGCATGGTCGTCTTCAGGCCGGCGGGCGAGGCGGCAATGACAATTGCATTACGTCCCTTGATCGCCATCATCGCCTTGTTGACCGGCGTAGCGCCTGGATTGGTCGAAGGCGTGATGGCGCAGACAACGCCGACGGGCTTGGCGTATTTGACGATGCCGCGCTTCTTGTCTTTCTCGATGATGCCGACCGATTTCACGCGCAGGAGATCGCGCAACGTGCCGAAAGTCTTGCGCTGCTTCTTGACGATCTTGTCCGGCACATTGCCGAGCTTGGTGTCGGCGACCGCCAGTTCAGCCAGTTCCTTGGCGTGCTCGGGCTTGTACAGTGACCAGGCGAGCGAGGTGACTGCCTCGTCGGTGCGGGCCTGATCGGCCTGCGCGAACACGGCCATGGCGGCGCGGGCGCGCCGCATCAGCTCGTCGACGACGGTCAAGGCCTTCGGATCGGCCATCGGTTTCACTGCGACAGTCATGTCATTCCACTCCGCATGCTCCGCTCATTCCCGCGCAAGCGGGAATCCAGAGCCGTATAAACCGTCTTTGCCGCCCTGGGTCCCCGCTTTCGCGGGGACGAGCGGAGAAAGAAGCCAACCTGCATCAGCTCACCTGTTGCGGCCGCATGTCCTCGCGCCGGATGCCCGCCACTATGACGGGCTTCTTCATGGCGTCGCGGCGGAACGGCTCACCGAGTTCCTGATTGAGGATCACCTCGATGAAGGTCGTCACCCGCTTCTTCTGCGCTTCGCAGGATTCGCGTAGCGCTTCGGTCAACTCGGCGGGCGTCCTGACTTGCACGCCTTTGAGCCCGCAGGCCACGGCAACCTTCGCATAGCTGAGATGCGGGTCGAGCTCGGTGCCTACAAAGTTGTCGTCGAACCAGAGGATCGAATTGCGCTTCTCGGCGCCCCATTGGTAGTTGCGGAACACAATCATGGTGACGCCGGGCCACTCTTCGCGTCCGATCGAGCTCATCTCGTTCATGGAAATGCCGAAGGCGCCGTCGCCGGCGAAGCCGACGCAAGGCGTATCCGGGTTACCGATCTTGGCACCGATGATCGACGGGAATCCGTATCCACATGGACCGAAGAGTCCGGGCGCCAGATATTTCCGGCCCTGGTCGAACGTCGGATAGGCGTTGCCGATGGCGCAATTGTTGCCGATGTCGCTGGAGATGATGGCGTTCTTCGGCAGTCCGGCCTGGATGGCGCGCCAGGCCTGCCGGGCCGACATGCGGTCGGGCTCGCGCTTGCGCGCGTCCGCGTTCCAGGTGGTGCCCTCATCGTCGTCTTCGTGATCCATGCTGGAGAGCGTTTGCAGCCAGCGCGACTTGGTTTGGTGGATCAGCGCCTTGCGCTCGGCGCGGCCGGCATTGCCGGCGGTCGGCGCAAGTTGCGCCAGAATACCTTGCGCCACCAGTTTGGCGTCGCCGCAGATGCCGACGGTGACCGGCTTGGTCAGGCCGATACGGTCGGCATTGATATCGACCTGGACGATCTTGGCATCCTTCGGCCAGTAATCGATGCCATAGCCCGGCAGGGTCGAGAACGGGTTGAGCCTGGTGCCGAGCGCCAGCACCACGTCGGCCTTGGCGACCAGTTCCATCCCGGCCTTCGAGCCGTTGTAGCCGAGCGGACCGACCGCCAAGGGATGGCTGCCGGGAAAGCTGTCGTTATGCTGGTAGTTGTTGCAGACCGGCGCATCGAGCTTCTCGGCCAACGCGACGCATTCCGGGATCGCGTTGCCGAGCACGACGCCGGCGCCCGACAGGATGATGGGAAATTTCGCCGACGACAACAGCTTGGCCGCTTCCGCGATCGCCTGGGCGCCGCCGGCCGGCCGCTCAAATTCGATGATCGCCGGCAGACTGATGTCGATGACTTGCGTCCAGTAGTCGCGCGGCACGTTGATCTGCGCCGGCGCCGACAGGCGTTTGGCCTTGGTGATGACGCGATTGAGCACCTCAGCAACGCGCGAGGGATCGCGCACCTCTTCCTGATAGCAGACCATGTCGCGGAACAGCGCCATCTGCTCCACTTCCTGGAAGCCGCCCTGGCCGATGGTTTTGTTCGCCGCCTGCGGCGTCACCAGCAGCATTGGCGTGTGGTTCCAGTAGGCGGTCTTGATCGGCGTGACGAAGTTGGTGATGCCCGGGCCGTTCTGCGCGATCGCCATGGCGATTTTGCCGGTGGTGCGCGTATAGCCGTCGCAGATCAGCGCGCCATTGCTCTCGTGCGCGACGTCCCAGAATGTGATGCCGGCTTTGGGAAACAGGTCCGAAATCGGCATGAAGGCCGAACCAATGATACCGAAAGCATGCTCGATGCCGTGCATCTGCAATACTTTCACGAAGGCCTCTTCCGTCGTCATCTTCATAGCTGCGTCCCTTTTTCGTGATTCACTGATTTCGTCGCGGTATTTTTCAGTCTTTGGCCTGAAAGATTTCAGCAAGTTCGCCGGCGGCGTCGCGCAGCGTCGGCAGATGGCGCCGCGCGGTCTGCACACTCATGCGCGCTTCCGGCGCCTGAATGGCGACAGCGGCGAGCAGTTCGCCATTCCTGCCGATCACCGGCACGGCCATGCAAATGACACCGGCGATATATTCCTCGCGGTCGAACGACACCTGCTCCTTGCGGATCTGCCGCAGTTCGGCATCGAGCCGGCCACCTTCGGTGATGGTGTGGTCGGTAAAACGGCGCAATTCCATGCTTTGCAGCAAACGGCGGCGGCGCGGAGACGGCGCCAGCGCCAGGTACAGTTTGCCGATCGCGCTGCAATGCAATGGCACGCGCGAGCCGCTCGTGTACTGCAGCCGCAACGGCCAATGCTCGGCCTCGACGCGGTCGAGATAGATGACCTCGCCGTTGAGCAGCGTGCCGATGTTGCAGGTCTCGTTAATTGCGTGCACGAGCCGTTGCAACACCACATGCGGCGCATCGTGACGCATCGACGACGACAGGGCGCCAAAAGCTAGCGTGGCGAGCTTTGGTCCGACGATCAGCCGTTTGCGCCCCGGTTCGCGCGACAAGTACCCCTGCGTGATGAACCAATCCACCAGCCGGTACGCGGTCGCCTTCGGCAGCTTGAGCGAGCCAATGATGTCGAGCACGTCGACCGGCGCGCGGGCGCGCGCAACGTGCTCGAGTATGGCGAAGGAGCGAGCGGTGGCGCCGAGTTTGGATTTGAGAGCCTGCGCCGGTTCGGCGGCGCGCACCGTATTCGGATGCCCGACCGCCGGCCGCCGGGTGCCCACCGCCGCTGGCAGGACGTCTACGCTGCGGATTTTATGATCGACATCGCTACGCATGGGTCACCCAACCAAGGTTCAAGCAGAAGTCGCGCGTCGCCGCCACACGGTCCGGAACTCCTGCAGCAACGGATAGCTCAAGGCCAGCAGCGAGCCGACCATCAGCGTGCCGCAGATCGGCCCCTTGAAGAACACCGTCCAGTCGTTGCCGCTGCCGATCATGCTTCGCATGAACGCCGTCTCGCCGATCGGCCCGAGGATCGCGCCCAGCACCATGGGCGAGATCGGGAATTTGAATTTCTCGAACACGTAACCGAGCACGCCGAAGATCACGATCATCCAGACGTCGGACATGCTGTTGCGGTTGGCGTAGGCGCCGACCAGACAAAACATAACGACGATCGTGGAAAGAATGCCCTGCGGGATGGTGAGGACCTTGACGACGACCCGGATCCAGAAAAATCCGAGAAGGCACATGCCGATGACGCTGGCGAACATCGAGGCCAGAATTGTGTAGACCATGAGGGTCGAGGAGGCGTCCTCGAACAGCATGGGACCCGGTTGTACGCCATGCAGCAGGAAGGCGGCGAGGATCACCGCCGTCGCGCCGCTTCCGGGAAGGCCCAAAGTGAGCAGCGGAATCATGTGGCCCGCGACCGACGCGGTCGCCCCGATCTGCGGCGCGACGATGCCTTCCGGCACCCCGGTTCCCAAAAGTTGTCGCCGCCTGCCGTATTGCTTTTCGATACCGTAGGCGATGAATGCGGTGATCGTGGCGCCCGCACCCGGCACGATTCCCAGCACGGTGCCGAGAACCGTGCTGCGCAATAGAGTGATCTTAATCGCCAGCAGTTCGCGCAGGGTCGGGAACTGCGTCGAGACTTTTTGCGATGTCTCTTTCGGCTGTTCGATATGCAGACCCTGACCAATTCGGGTCAGGATCTCGCCGAGGCCGTACATGCCGACCAGAACCTCGACCAGTTGAACGCCGTCGCGCAGGATCGGCACGCCGAAGGAAAACCGGTCGGTGCCGTAGATGCTGTCGATGCCGACCGTCGCCACCAGCAGGCCGACGCACAGGCTGATCAGCGAATTCACCATCGACTTTCCGGCCAGCGCGACCACCGTGGTGAGGCCGAAAAACACCGCAGCGAAATAGTCGGGTGAATCGAATTTGAGGGCGACCTCGCCCATAGGTCCTGCGAGCGCCACCATAACCGCCGAGGAGACCAGCCCGCCGATCAGCGCGGCGACCAACGCCCAACCGAGCGCTTTTGCGGGCGCGCCGCGCCGCGCCATGGTGTAGCCGTCCCACAGCATCGGCACGTCCATCGGTTCGCCGGGAATGCGGTAAAGGATCGCCGAGAAACAACCGGCGTAGGTGCCGGAGAAATAAATCGCCGTCAGCAGGATGACCGCCGGCTCGATCTCCATCCGGTAGGTGAAAGGGAGCGCCAGCACCACGCCCATCACCAGGCCCAGCCCGGGCATGATCGAGACGGCCATGCCAACGACCAGCCCGATGAAGAGCATGAGCAGTTCGAAGGGCTGAAAGACCTGAACGAACCCGTGCGCGAGATTGATCAATGCCACGGCATTTACCTCAGTGCACGCCCATCGCCGCCATCAATGCGTACGAGACTTTATCGAATGGCGCGACGCCGGGCGGCAACGAGACGTAGACGACGCGCATGAACATGAACATGAAGACAAGCGCGACCGCCACGCTCAGCGCCGCGACCCGCAAGCGCTGCCGATAGTGCCCGAGATACATCAGACCGCAGCAGTAGATGATCGTCGCGATAAAGAAGCCGAGGAACGGAAGCAGGAGGAGATAGGCAACCGTAGCTGCAACGGCGAGCCAGACCAGCCAGGGATACAGTTCAGGCAGCTGAGTCAAAGCCTCGTCTGCTTTGGCTTCACTTGCCTTGTCCGGCGCGGACTTGCCGGCCTTGAGTGCGCTGGAGACCGCGCCCCAAAGCGCGGTCGCCAACATCAGGACGAGACAGAGCTTCGGCCATGCCCCGGGGCCGATCCGCCCCGAGGCCTGTTCGAACTCGAAGTTGTTTGCTTGGATGTACAAGAATACGCCAACCGCCAGCACGACCACATAGGGTAGTGCGGCCCGTAGCCGGTGAAGCGGCGTAACTGCAGCCTCTTCACTCACTTCGCCCCCGTCGTGGTCTCGGCCCGGAATTTCTTGGCCTGCACCAGCCAGGAGTCCATGAACGCCCGCGCCTTATCCATCGGCACGTAGCTGTTGGGATCGGCGTATTGCTGGTCGAGATAGGCTTTGAATTCCGCGCTCTGCGCCACTTTGGCGAGTTCGTCGGACAGACGCTTCACGATCGCAGGATCGGTGCCGGCCTTGACCACGATGGCGCGGAATTGAGGAAGCGTGACGTCGTAGCCGAATTCCTTGCCCACCGGCACATTGGCGAACTGGGGAATGTTGAGCCGGTGGTCGTAGAAAAAGATCAGCGGCCTGATCTTCTTGCCGTCGAAATAGCTGCGCACGTCGCCGGTCTGCTCGTAAAGAACATCGGCGTTTGAGCCCAGGATCGAGGTGTAGCGGAGACCGGGCTTTGCATAGGGAATGGCGTCGAGCTTCATCCCCTTGGTCTTCAAATAATTGACGGTGATGTCATCGGCACTACCGAAGCCCAGCACTGCGACCTTGAGCGCGCGTTCCTTCGCGGTCTTGACCAGGTCGTCCCATGTGTTCCAGGGGCTATTCGTATTCACCCAAAGGCCGGAAGGCTGCTGAATCATGACCGCGAGCGGAATCACTTCGTCCGGATTGAATGCCGGCCGTGGCCCCGCCAAGAGAGCATAGGTGTCGCCGATCAGAACCGCGAGCGAATAGCCGTCAGCCGGCGAGGTCAGCAGCTTGGTCATGCCGGTCATGCCGGTGGCGCCGGGCACGTTGATCACTGGCGCCGAGACGCCGAGGTCCTCCGACATGATCTTGCCGGCGGTGCGGGCCAGAATATCGGCGCCGCCGCCCGGCCCCCATGGCACGATGAAGTTGATGGGATGTTCCGGATAACCGGCGGCGGCCGCCTGGCCGCCAAACAGCGCGGCGCCGACGGCGGCCGCCAAAAGCAATCCAAAGCTTCGTGTGGTCGAACGCATGGACAAACTCCTCCCTGTCGACGGCCGCTTGGTTGGTTTTCGTCTGCCTGCGGCCGCGCAGGTCAGGACGCCGTTCCGGCTTTTTGGCTACCGGATGCTGGCCGCGGCGGGTTTGATCCCATTCGCCATGGTCCCATTAAATGAGACTGCCATTCTCAATATGATAACAGACGACCACGCCCCTGCAATGGGGAAACGGGGCCGTTGCGTCTCGCAGATTGAGATTTCGTCCGCGGAAATTATCGGAGGTTTGCGCGTTTTCGCAGGTAGCAGAGTGTCAGGCCCGGTTCGGCCTATCGCTGAGTGAGCGGCACGTAGGCGCGCGCGTCGGGGCCGTTATAGAGGGTGAGTGGCCGGATCAGAATGTTGTTTTCGAGCTGCTCGAGCACCTGCACGACCCAGCCGGGGACGCGTCCGATGGCGAAGATCGGCACGAACAGGTCGCGCTTGATGCCGAGCAGGTGATAGACGACACCGGAATAGAAATCGACGTTGACGTTGACGCCATGCCGCGCATAGGGCGCCATCGCCGCCACCACGGCCTGCAGAATCTCGAACCACTTCGGCTGGCCCATTTCCTTCGACAGCCGCTCGACGCCATCGCGCATATGCCGCGCGCGCGGATCTTCGGCGCGATAGACGCGATGGCCGAAACCGGTGATCGCCACACCGGCCTTGCGCTTCTCCTTGACGTAATCAGCGGCGCGGGCCGGATCGCCGATCTCCTCCGCCATCTTCATCACGTCCTCGGCGGCGCCGCCATGTGCCGGTCCGGACAGCGCGGCGATCGCCGCGGTGATCGCGGCGTGCAGATTCGCCTGGGTGCCGACGACCACGCGGGCGGTGAACGAGGAGGCATTCGAACCATGTTCGGCGTGCAGAATGAGGTCGCGATCGATCAATTGCGCGGCGTCGGCGCTCGGCTTCTCCCCGCGCAGCATCCACAAAAGATTAGCGGCGTGAGTAAGAGTTGCATCGGCCGGGACCGGCTCGAGACCGGCGCGGATACGCGCGTGCGCGGCGACGATCATGGCCACCTGCGACGATAGGCGCACGCCCTTGCGCAGCGTCGCCTCGCGCGAATTGTCCGGCGTGTCCGGATCGAAGGCTGCCAGCGCGGATACCGCCGTGCGCAGCACGTCCATGGGATGCGCCGCCTTGATCGAGCGAATGACATCCAAGACCGGTACCGGCAATTTGCGCGCCGCTTTGATCTCCGCATCGAAACCCGCGAGCTGCTGCGCGGTCGGCAGATCGCCGCGCAGCAGGAGCCATGCGGTCTCCTCGAAACTGGAATGTTCGGCAAGATCGTGAATCGAATAGCCGCGATAGCGCAGCTCGCCGGCCTTGCCGTCGATAAAGGTGCACGGCGAACGATCGAAATAGACACCCGTGAGGCCGCGATGAATCTTGATCGCTTCGTTTGTTTCGGTCATTGCTAGCCTCTTCGGTTACGCGACGTATTCTCACACGGTGAGAAGCATGGAATTGCTCGACCGCTTGTTTGATATCGCACGCCGGGGCGATCGCAAAATCGTTTTGCCGGAAGGCGACGACGCGCGCATTGTCGCGGCGGCGGCAAGGCTCAGAAGCGAGAAGATCGCACGGCCAATTCTGCTGGGAACCGCAGACGCCATCGGCAAAGCGGCGGCCGGTGTCTCACTCGATGGGATCGAAATCGTCGATCCGCGCAGCGACCCGCGGCTGCAAGTTTACAGCAAAGCTTTGGCCTCGGTGCGCGACAGCATGGCGCCGGAGATTGCGATACGGCTGATGGCGAAGCCTTTGTATTTCGGCGGCATGATGGTGCGGCAGGGCGATGCTGCCGCCATGGTGGCTGGCGCCGCCAATCCGACCCGCCGCGTGATCGAGGCCGGGTTGATGACGATCGGGCTCGCACCAGGCATCTCGCTGCCGTCGAGCTATTTTATCATCGTCGTGCCGGATTTTCTCAAAAGCGGGCCGCGTCCGTTCATCTTTGCCGATTGCGCGGTCAATGCCGATCCCACCGCCGAAGAACTCGCCGATATCGCCATTGCCTCGGCGCGTAGCGCGGAAGCGCTGCTGGGCGAGGCGCCGCGCGTTGCCATGCTGTCGTTTTCCACCAAGGGCAGCGCGCAGCACGCGCGCGTCGATAAGGTGCGTCAGGCGCTCGGTCTAGTGCGCCAGCGCGAGCCGCAACTCGCCATCGACGGTGAATTTCAGGCCGATGCTGCGCTGGTGCCGGCGGTGGCGCGGAAAAAGGTGAAAGATCCCAGCACGGTCGCCGGCGCCGCCAATGTTTTGATTTTCCCAGATCTCGATTCCGGCAATATCGCTTACAAGCTGACGCAATGGCTGGGCGGAGCGCAGGCGATCGGGCCATTTCTGCAAGGGTTTGCCGGGCCGATCAGCGATCTATCGCGCGGCGCCAGCGTCGACGACATTGTCACGACCTGTGCCGTGGCGCTTGCCAAACGCTGACGTGCGTTCGGCCATCGGGTGTGGGCCGCGCCGGCAAAGGTTATCCTGCGCATAGCCACGGACATCGCCCGATGGAATTACGTCATCTTCGTTACTTTTTTGCCGTTTCGGTCGAGCGCAGCTCACGCGCGCGGTCGCGCGCCTGCGCAAGGTGATCTGGCCGGACTCATTGCTCTATGTCATCAACGGGTTGCGGCTGTCGTTCGGCTGCGCCTGGATCGGCGTCATCGGCGTGTTGTTCGAACGCTTTGTGTTTCAGACGATCGAGTCGGTGACCGTACGGCGCTGGGGAGTGATTTCAGGGTCGGGCGTCTAGCGGCCGTCAAGATAAGTGACTTCTCAATTCAATCCATGTAACAGGCTCCGTCCGATTTGGGATTGGACGGGGCGAGCACAGTGCGATGTCTCGCCGGCAAATGTGAGAGACCGATGTCTGCAAATCCGAAAATCGTCGTTCAATTCAACCTCTGGTGCGATCCGGCCTTGGGCGAACGGCTTGCGCGCGAAGCCGACATCGAGCTTCGGATCTGCGATCTCGAAGTGCCGGAGAATAGCGCGTGGTCCGATCTCGGCGCGGCGCACGTCTATCATATTTCGTCGGCGAAGGACGAATTGCCGCGTCGATGGTTCGCGACGGCCGAGCTGCTGGAAAAGTGTCCCAAGCTGTTGTGTGTTTCAACCAGCGGGGCAGGCTACGACACGGTCGATGTCGCCGCCTGCACCAAGGCCGGCGTGATCGTCGTCAATCAGTCCGGTGGCAATGCCCGGGCCGTCGCGGAGCACGCGATCGGCATGATGCTCGGCGTTTCCAAGCGGATCGGCGAATCCGATCACCGCTTGCGGCGCGAGCGCGGCTTTGCCCGCGAGGAGTTGATGGGGCGGGATATTTCCGGCAAGGTCCTCGGACTTGTCGGCATCGGTCACGTCGGCACGCGCGTCGCGCACCTGGCGAACGCCTTCGGTATGACCGTTCTTGCCCACGATCCATATGTTTCCGCGGATGAGATTGCTCGGCGCGGCGCGCGCTCGGTCGCGATGAACGAACTGCTCGAGCAGTCGGATTTCGTGTCGATCCATTGTCCGCGCACCAGCGAAACGCTGAGCATGATCGACGTGCGGGCTTTCGCCCGGATGAAAAAAGGCGCGGTGTTCGTGACCACGGCGCGCGGTGGCATCCATGACGAGGCGGCGCTGTTCGAGGCGCTGCAATCCGGCCATCTGCGCGGCGCCGGCGTCGACGTGTGGGAGAAGGAGCCGCCGCCGCTTGAGCATCCGCTGCTCACGCTGACGAACGTGATTGCGACATTCCACACCGCCGGCGTGACGATCGAAGCGCGCCGCAACATGGCCGCCATCGCGGCGGAACAGATTGTCGGCATCCTCAAAGGCGCCCGGCCGCCACGTCTGGTCAACCCGGAAGCATGGCCGGCCTATCGTGCGCGGTTCGAAGCGATCATGGGTTTGCCGGTCGGATCCTAGAAGCCGTACAGACGCGCGGGATTGTCCACCAGAATGCGTCTGCGCACGTCCTCATCCGGCACCCAGTCGGCCAGGAGATCGAGAAGATCGGTCGTGTTCGGCATCGGCTTCTTGATGAAGACGTGCGGCCAATCGCTCGCCCAGACGATGCGGTCGGGACGCGCCGCCACGAGTTGCGCCACATAAGGCTTGAGTTGGGGATAGGGCGGCGGCTGTTCGAACAGGCGGTAGGCGCCGGATAATTTCACCCAATGGCCCTGCCGCACCAGGCGCAGCACCGCCTGGAACACCGGCTGATCGAGACCATCGCCCGGTTTAAACATGCCGATGTGATCGATGACGGCGGGACAGGCGAGCTTCTCGAGGCGCGGCGCGATCTCCAGAAGTTGCGGGCCCTTGGCCAGCAACTGGATGTGCCAGCCGAGTTCCTTGGCCCGCGCGCCCCAGCGATCGAGATCCGCCAGCGGCAGCCCGCCCGGATGCGCCAGCACATAGCGCAGACCGCGCGCGCTCTGCTGGTGCAAGGCCGCGAGGTCCTGGTCGGATGTGTCGTGCCGGGCCACGATCACGGCGCGTGTCGGAATGCCGATGTCGCGGGCGCCTTCGAGCTGCGCGCGATTGTCCTCACCGTAGACGCTGGGCTGGATCACCACCGCGCGCTGAATCCCCAGCGTGTCGAACAGCTGCCGCGCCAGCGCCGGCGTTATGAGCTGCGGCGTGTATTCGCGCAAGCTCACGAGCGGATGGCGGTCTTGCGGTCCGAACAGATGAAAGTGTGTGTCCGTCGCGCCAGGCGGCATTTCGAAGCGAGGTTTTCGCGGATGCGGATTCGGGCCCTGACACAGCTCGGGTATTTCCGTCATTCTAACAAATCCCTCTGCTCGTTCCGGCGATCGGTATGCTCGTGGTCGGCCGCTAGCAAATGCAGAAGGTGTGAACCATGGCACGAAGGCCGCTGCAAGCGCGCCCGAGATCGGCGGCCGCGTAGTTGCGGACCGTATCGGAGCAACCTGTGTGCACGCAAACTCGCGCGCGCTTGAGTGTTTCGTTGCGTGCAAGCCGAAAACAAAGCTAGAATTCCAGCCGGAGGACGCTCGAATGAAAGAGGTATTAGAAGCTGCAAAAGCTGCCATTATGCTCGCATGTGCCGCGCTTGTTTTGGCGCATGGCCGACCGGTGCACGCTCAGGATTTCTCCAACAAACCGATCCGCATCATCGTCGGTCTGGTCGCCGGCGGCGCGACCGACGTGACCGCGCGGCTGATCGCGCAGAAGCTGACCGACAGCCTGCACACCAATGTCTATGTCGAGAACAAGCCGGGCGCCGCCTTCGAGCCGGCGCTGCGCGAACTCACCGGTTCGCCGCCGGACGGCCACACGCTGTTCATGATCTCGGCGAGCGTCGTCGTCACCCAGCCGTTCCACAAGAACTATCCGTTCGATCTCGCCAAGATGACGCCGATCACCGAAGTGTCGAGCGGGCCGTTTATTTTGGTCTCGCGCAAGACCGCGCCATTCAAGACGGTCGGCGACCTCGTCGCTTACGGCAAGGCGAACCCGGGCAAGCTCACCTTCGGCTCCGGTGGCGGCGCCGGCAGTTCGCTCTATCTCGCCGCCGAATTGCTGCGGCTGCGTTCGGGCATCTCCATCGTCAACGTGCCCTACAAGGGCGCGGCGGCCTCGCTTACCGATCTGCTCGGCAGTCACATCGACGCCATGTTCGACGCCATGCCGGTCGAGGTCGGCCAGGTGAAGGGCGGCAACGTCGTCGGCTTGGCCGTGACCAGCGCCAAGCGCTCGGAGGCGCTGCCCGACGTGCCGACCATTGCCGAGTCCGGCTACAAGGATTTAGTGGTGGACAATTACTTCGGCCTGCTCGCGGCGCCCGGCACGCCGCCGGCGATCGCCAAGAAGCTGCGCGACGAAGTCGCCAGGGCCGTAGCGATGCCCGAGCTCGTCACCGAATTCAAGAAGCAGGGCATGGCGCCGGTCAGCAGCGAGCCAGAAGAGTTCGGCAGGCTGATCAAGTCCGAGCTGGCGCTCTGGACCAAGGTCATCAAGGACGCCGGCATCAAGCCGCAATAAGCCATTTCCGGCGGTCGAAGCCGTCAAGCCCGCCCCGCGCAAAGGAGCAATCGATGAGTCGTGGACCTTGGATCAATCACTTCGGCGATAATTTTCTCTGGTCGAACGCGGTCCTGATCCTCAAAGGCATGGCGCCTTACGGCGTGGTCTCGCTCGAGGAGATCGATCGCGCCTGCGAGAAATTGCGGCCGCGCTGGGGCGAAGCGGACCGCGGCAAGACCTGGTTCGAGGAATGGCGTGCGCTCGGCGATGAGATCGAGAAGCGCGGTGACGACACGCTCGCCAAAAATCACAAGATCACCGCCGGCGACTATTACCTGCGCGCCGGCATCTATCACTACAACGCCGAGCGCTTCATCATGCCCGGCCCGGAGAAAAAGGCGCAGTGCGCGCACGCCTATAAAGTCTGGCACCATGGCATCCGGCTGCGCCAGCCGAATGTCGAGTTCATCGAAGTGCCGTACGAAGGCACCACGTTGCCGGCGCTGTTCATGAAGGCGCCGGGCGAGGGAGCCAAGCCGACCGTGGTCGTGGTCAACGGCATGGACAACGCCAAGGAGATGAGCGTCTTCTTCTGCGGTCTCGAATTCGCGCGACGCGGCTACAACACGTTCTGCCTCGACGGCCCGGGCATGGGCGAGATGCGGCGCATGCGCGACATGCCGAGCCGCTACGACTACGAGGTGCCGGGCTCGGCGGCGCTCGACTATTTGCTCAAGCGCCCCGAGGTCGACGGCAAGCGCGTCGCCATCATGGGCTACAGTTTCGGCGGCTACTATTCGTCGCGGATCGCCGCCTTCGAGAAACGCTACGCCGCCTGCATCGCGCTGTCGGCGTTGCATTGGGATCTCGCCGCCTGGCAGCAGAAGATCAAGGACGCCAACCGCAACGCGCCCGGCTCGGTGGCGCAGTCGAATTTCCAATGGCGCTGGGTCGCCGGCGGCAAGGACGAGGACGAAGGCATCGAGATCGCCAAGAAGTTCTCGCTCAAGGACGTAGCCAAGAACATCACCTGCCCCTTCCTCGTCACCCATGCCGGTAACGACCGCGTGGTGCCGGTCGAGAATGCGCAGAAACTCTATGACGCCGTCGGCTCGAAGAACAAGACGATCAAGATATTCACCACCGAAGAAGGCGGCGCCGAGCACGCCCACGTCGACAACCGCCAGGTCGGCATCGATTTCGCCGCAGACTGGCTCGCCGACAATATGTAGCGGGCCGCGCGGCGCAACGAGGACGCGGACTCATAAAACGGCGTGCCGAAAACTGCCTTGGATACGCTTTCCAATGTCTCTCTTGGGGAACAGCGAACAAAGGTCGATTTTGGCCCCCAATGGCCCGGTAGCGTTTGACCCTGGCTGTGTAAAAACACGTCGCGGAAATTGATTCTCGCGATAAGATTCTCACGCGATTTGCGGGAGGATCCGATGAGGCGCTTCGTTGAAGGGGCGGATCGTGGTCAGAGCACGCTGTTTCCTGAATGTCTGGAAGACTGGATCGGAGAGGACAATCCGGTTCGCGTCATAGACGTCTTTGTCGATGAACTCGCTCTTGATGAGGTTGGATTTTGCGGGGTCGAACCCGAGGTAACCGGTCGACCTTCCTATCATCCGTCGGTGCTGCTGAAGCTCTACATCTACGGCTATCTCAACCGGGTGCAGTCGAGCCGCCGGCTGGAGCGTGAGGCGGGGCGCAACGTTGAGGTGATGTGGCTGACGGGACGGCTCGCTCCCGACCACAAGACGATTGCCGACTTCCGCAAGGACAACGGCCGCGCGATCCGGCAGGTCTGCGCCCGGTTTGTTGCGCTCTGCCGCACCCTGGGCCTACTCACGCAAGCCAGCGTCGCGATCGACGGCAGTAAGTTCAAGGCGGTGAACAACCGCGACAAGAACTTCACGCGGGCCAAGATGGAGCGGCGCATGGCGCAGATTGAGGAGAGCGTCGCGCGTTATCTGCAGCAGCTCGACAGCGCCGACCGGCAGGAACCATCCGAGGCGCTCAAAACCAAGACCAGCCGTCTGAAAGAGAAGATCGAGAAACTGAAGGAGCAGATGCAGCGGCTTGAGATTCTCAAGGTAACTATGCTTGCCACGCCGGACCAGCAGATCTCGCTGACCGATCCCGATGCCCGCTCGATGGCGACTAGCGGCCGCGGCTCTGGCGTCGTGGGCTACAACGTCCAGGTTGCCGTCGACACCACACATCATCTGATTATCACGCATGAGGTGACTAACGTCGGGACCGACCGGTCGCAGCTCTCACCTGTGGCCAAGGGGGCGAAGGCGACGCTGGAAGTGGAGAGCCTCGATGCAGTTGCCGACCGCGGCTACTTCAGCAGTGCGGAGATTCTGGCGTGCGAGGAAGCGGGTATCACAATTACGCTGCCCAAGCCGATGACCTCGAACTCAAAGGCAGAAGGGCGCTTCGGCAAGCAGGACTTTCGCTATCTGGCTGAGGAGGACGTTTACATGTGTCCTGCCGGCGAGAAGCTCGCCTACCACTACACGGTCGAGGAAAAAGGGCTGGTTCTGCGTCGCTACTGGACTAACGCTTGCCAGGATTGCGCCATCAAAAATGCCTGCACCACCGGCAAGGAACGCCGGATCACCCGATGGGAGCATGAGCGTGTTCTTGAGGCGGTGCAACGCCGGCTCGACGAGCATCCGGAGAAGATGCGCCTGCGGCGCGAGACGGTCGAGCATCCCTTCGGCACGATCAAGGCGCGGATGGGCGCAACCCACTTCCTGATGAAGACGCTGCCGCGCGTGGCCACCGAAATGGCGCTGCACGTGCTGGCCTATAATCTCACGCGCGTCATGAACATCATCGGCATCCAACCGCTCATGGCGGCCATGAGGGCATAATCGCCACAGACACGAAGCCGTCTGCCATCAGAGGATCGCCGCAATCCGCATCAGCCGCGTCTACAGTCGGAAAAGCCGTCAAATCCAAAAAATGACCACGCACGGCCACATCGCCGATGTCTCAAGGCGTCAATGCTTCCGCCAAGGCGTTTTTACACGACCAAGACCCATAAGCGACATTGACTTTTCTCAAAGCGCTTCTCGGGTGAGTAGGCTACGATTTATTATGCGAAATTAGAGACGGGCGCTCTAATCATTAGCTAATGAAGTTTCATCACAAAATGGGGGATCGACATGAGCACTAGTGCAGTGAAGGTCGTATTACCTGACGATACCAGCCTGACAGCCTTTTATCGGGACATGAATGATCCCGAACGCCGCACATTCTGGGCCTGCGCTACCGGTTGGGCCTTGGATGGTATGGATTTCATGATTTACCCGCTCGTCATCGGGACAATCATCGCTCTTTGGAAGGTTGAACCTGGGATGGCCGGTCTTGCCGGCACCGCGACGCTACTTGCGTCAGCCGTGGGTGGTTGGTTAGCCGGCTATCTCTGTGATCGGATTGGTCGAGTTCTGACACTACAGATCACCATCATTTGGTTTTCCGTCTTTTCTTTGGTCTGTGCTTTTGTCCAAGACTTTAACCAACTGCTCGTTGCTCGAACTTTGCTCGGATTGGGTTTCGGCGGCGAATGGGCCGCCGGCGCGGTGCTGATGGGCGAAACAATCCGTGCTCAGTATCGCGGTCGAGCAGTGGGATCAGTGCAGTCAGGCTGGGCGGTGGGATGGGGCTTGGCAGTGCTGTCGCAAGCGTTGCTATTCAGCTATCTGCCTGCCGAACAGGCGTGGCGTTGGATGTTCGCGGTCGGTGTACTGCCAGCGCTTCTTGTATTTTATCTTCGCCAGTTTGTCGAAGAACCGAAAGTTGCTGCTGAAACGCGGGCTCATCAATATAAGTCAGGTGATAGGCCTGCGATCTGGGAGATTTTTTCGGCGTCGATAGTAAAAACGACAATTCTAGCCTCGCTCGTGGCAACTGGATGCCAAGGCGGATATTACGCCGTCACATTCTGGGTGCCGCGTTTCCTTACTACTGAGCGCAAGCTATCAATCGTTGGGTCCACCGGATATCTGGCCGCACTTATTATTGGCTCGTTCATAGGTTATCTCGTTGGCGCGTGGCTGGCGGATCGTATTGGCAGGCGCAAACTGTTTCTAACATTCTCATTAGGGGCGATTGCAGTTGTCCTCGTCTATACGCAAGTTACCCTTTCGAATCAGGCGTTGTGGGTTCTCGGGTTTCCTTTGGGATTTTTTGCTTCGGGTTACTTCTCGGGAGTTGGTGCATTTCTAACCGAACTATTTCCGACACGTTTGCGAGGATCGGGGCAAGGATTTTGCTATAATTTCGGACGTGGAATTGGAGCTCTTTTCCCATTCCTCGTAGGTTACCTTTCACAAACGACCACGCTCGCAAACGCAATCGCAATCTTTGCTGTTGCGGCCTATTCTTTATTTTTTATCGCCGCATTCGCTCTGCCAGAAACCCGCGGCCGAGTATTGTCGGCTGATTGAAACCTATCGTCAGAAACTTGCATCTGGAGGCTCCGGAATGTCCGGGGCCTCCTTCAACTCAATCGACTACAAAGCTTGCCTTAGGGCCCCGCTTAGGGCCAATTGGAGATCAGCGGGGTGACGTCTATGACACCGCTTATCATCGCGACCATCAAGTAGATCTGGCCTGCGATCCAGACGCGTAAGAATGGGGCCGAATCCTGCCCCTTCGCTGGCCGGGCGAACCAAACCATTGCAGCGGCCGCTAAGAATAGCCCGACGCCGTATAGCAATTGCAAAGCCACAAAACACCCCGGTTTCAGCCCGATCGCTTTGATCAATGGCGGCGCGGTAGCAAAGTATTCTTTGCGTAAAAAATCGACGACAGGCCACCTCCGTTGGCGGCCTCCTTTCTAACGTCGATCCCATAAGTGTGGTTAGCGCCAGGCTGACAGTCGTACGCCGGTGACAGCAATAAACATCTGATCGGCTCGGCCCGAGGCTGAAATCCGAAGCATTGGGCTGCGAAGTGACACGGATGGCACTTAACTGACAAACCAATTGCGACCGCGTTTGTCTGCTTCTCTAATCGGCCGGTTGGGGTCAAGCGCTTTCAGACTATCCACCACTGCAGTGTCGATGTCGCTCACGGGCTCGTGCTTCTCTTCGGAATCGGCACGAAGGCCGTTCCATCATGGGATTCGAGGACGAGGCGGAACAATCTCTTGGGCGGCCTTACCGTCAGTGTAACGGCGGGTCCAAGCGGACAAGCGAACTCACCTCATCCATCGTCCCGCGAGGGACATCTTTCCACTGCTCGGTGGAACTCGAGATTCCTCCTATCGTATTAGATTGCCTACGACCTTCATGCCACTGCGGCCTCCCGGGTCCAGCGGAACTCGGTGCCATCAACCCATATGCGGTGCATGATCACGGCCAACCGGCGTGCCAACGCCACGATCGCCTTCTTCATTCCGCGGCGCCTGGCGATTTGCATCGCCCAGGCCTTGAGCCAGGACCATTTCTTCGAACGCAGCATGGCTTGAGCGGCTTCGTAGAGCATGACCCGCATCATCTCATCTCCGCAGCGTGATATTCTGCCGCTCCAATCCACCTCGCCCGATTGATACTTGGCACACGTCAGCCCAAACACGGCCCCGACCGACTTGGACTTCCTGAAGCGCGCCGGTACATCGACGGTCGCGCGATAGGTCAGCGACACCACGGGGCCTACACCGGGCGTCGTCATCAAGCGCCGGCACACCTCATCGTCCCGCACGATAGCAAGCAAGCGGCGGTGCAGGACGCAGAACTGCTCGCGAAGCGTCCGTCGGACAATGAGCAGTGGTTCGACCAGAGCGGCCAAGTCGGGCAAGTTTTCGACGAGCTCCCTGATGCGGGCTTCGAACTTTACCGTCCTGACCACCCCGACCTTGAGGCCGAAGTTGCGCAAGGTGCCGCGCAGGTCATTGTCGATAGCGATGGCCTTGGACTGCAGCAACTTTCGATGCGTCAGCAGCATTCGTAATTTCTGACTGCGCAGCGTCTTTACATGTACCGGGCGGTAAATCCCGGCCCGCATCATCTGCGCTATGCCGCGTGCATCGTTGCGGTCGGTCTTGTTGATTTGTGCTTTCAACACCGCCCGCATGTGCCGCGTCTCGACACAGATTACCGGCAAGCCCGCTTCGGCGAGCGCACTGAACAGCCATTGCGATAATGGTCCGGCTTCCAGTCCGATCCGCTTGAAGTGGTAGGCGGGATTCTTCAAGACTTGCAGCAGCGCTTCAGGCTCGCTCGCTACCTTCACTTCTCGCACGATCTTGCCCATGTCATCCACAATACAGACGCTGGTCTCCTTGACCGAAACGTCCAATCCTGCAGAATAGCCCATGGCTCACGCTTCTCCTTCTGATGCTTGAGGCCCGTTACCTCGGTGACCTCGTTTCACCATCAGCCTGAAGCGCAGCACCAAAAATCTTCAGCTATCCACAAGCTGCCGGCCGATTACCCCATCTCTTGGAGCAGCAGCAGGCAAGCGGCCTATATTATGAGTACACGGCCTGGCGCGCGGCCCGACGAGAGTGGTGCCGCGGTGGGCACGGGTGAAAACGTAGCTACCGCAGCCGGTAGAGCGCGTGCCGTCGGTTTCGCGTGAACGGCCGCACCTGCGTTGGCCAGCGCCCCGCTTCGACGGCCTTTCCCCACTCGCGACTCACCAGCACGTGAGGCCCGTCGATCTCGTAGAGCGCACTGTGGCGCGGGCCATCATGCGTAACCCGCTTTTCTTCGCCGCCGATGCTGATGGCGAAGGGCTCGCCCTCCATGCGAGTGACTGCGTGCACGCCGGGAACGCCTAAGAGATTGGGCCCGTGCTCGGTGTCGTAGACTTCGTTGAAAAGCGCTTCCTTGTCGGGATCGACGTCCATGCTCGCGACGAATAGGTACTTCGATGCTATCGGCATTGAGATCCCCTACGTTTGTCGTGACAGCGATTGTACAAAACGTCTCAGTCCGCAGTGCGGAGCACTCCTTTAGCGCGCGGCGTGATCGATGCGCTTCTGGTAGCCGGCGGGGAATTTGCCGGCGAGCGCGTCGCGCATCCAGTCGGCGACGTGCAGATAGAAATCCGGCAGCCGGCCGCCGAATACGTGCGTCTCGTCCTCGTAGACCCATAATTCCTTCGGGCACGTCAGCAGATCGAACATGCGCTCGCCGTCGGCGAGCGGACAGAGTTCGTCGTACTCGCCCATCGCCAGAAGCATCGGGCATTTGATCTTGCCGGCGAGCGGCTCGAGCGTCATCTGCTCGGCCATGGCGTCGAACGCGTCCTCGTCGTAGGTGTTCGACATATACATATAGTTGGCGCGGTAGGCGGGCTTGGAGTGCTTGAAGATCGTGTCCTTCTGCAGGTAGTTGCCCATGGCGCCGACCAGCGCCTTGACGCGCGGGTCGAAGGCGGCGACGCGCGGCCCCCAGTAGCTGCCCATGCTCCAGCCGTAGATACCGACTTTGCTCGCGTCGAGCTCGGGGACGGCCTCGATGAAGTCGAGCGCCGCCTTGCCGGCGCGCTCGAAGTTGTCGAGCGTGACCCACGTTTCGCGCGTGTTGCTCTCGCCTTGCCCCGGGCCGTCGATGCTCAGCGTCGCCATGCCGCGGCGGCGGAAGTGATTGTGATAGGGGCTCGGCATGTATTCCTTGATGGTGTCCATACCGGGGATGACCAAGACACAGGGTGTCTTGCCCTTGGCGCCGGGCACCGTCTGTAGAATGCCGGGGATGGTCTTGCCGTTCTCGAACGGGATCTCGACACGGCGCACCGGCGCTTCGTCGAACAATTCGGTGAAGCGCGTGTAGCAATACACCATGCGCTTGTAGAGTTCGAGCTTGCGCGGCGTGTTGGCGTGCATGACGCCGCAGGGCGGCCCGTAATAGAGCGCGGCGCGGTAGTAGAACTCGGCGGCGCTTTCGCGGTGCCCGGACGCCTCGGCCTCCTCGGCGAGCTTCTGCTCCTGCTCGGCGGTGCGCACCCACTGCTTGACCACCGCCATCGGGCTCTTGATGCGCTCGGTGGTGCGCCGCACATCGGCCGGGCGGAAGCCCCATTCGACGAACATCACCGAGCGGAAGCCGAAGACGTCGAGGACCTTGAAGAATTCCTCGTTCACCCACTTTTGCGCGCGCCGGCTGCGGTCTTCCAAAGCTTGCCTCCTTGAGAAAAAATCGCGCCGGCTCATGGGCCGGCGCGAGCGATCTTACGTGAATGTCTATTGTCCTTTCAGCCCCGCCGCAGCGATGAAGGCGCCCCAGTTCTTCACGTCGCTGACGACGCGCGCGTGCAGTTCGGGCCCGCCGGCGTATTCGGGCGTGATGTCGAGCTCCTTGAGCCGCTCTTTCAGCTCCGGCGTCTCCAGCGAGGCTTTGATCGTCTTCTGCAGTTTCGCCGTCACGTCGGCCGGCAGGTTCTTCGGCCCGAACACCGCGAACCAGAAGCGCAGATCGACGTCGGCATGCTTGATGCCCGCCTCTTCCAGCGTCGGCACTTGCGGCAGCGCCGGCGAACGCGTCTTGCCGGTGACGGCGAGGCACTTGATGCGGTTGGTGTCGACAAGCGGTTTCGCCACCTGGCTCGACGGCAGCGTCATGTCGACATGGCCGGCGATCAGGTCGGCCATGGCCGGCCCGCCGCCGCGATAGGGCACGTCGATCGCCTCGATCTTGGCGCCGTCGCGCACCACGTCCCAGACCAGTTGCGACACTGAGGTGACGCCGGCCGAAGCGAAGGTCAGCTTCTTCGCCGCCGAATTCGAATAGGCGATCAGCTCCTGCATCGAATTGGCCGGCACGACATTGGCCACGCACACGGCGAGCGGCGAGGTCGCGGCAAAGGCGATCGGCGTAAATTCGGTGGTCGGGTCGAATTGCGGCTTGATGTCCTTGAAGCCGGGACGGATGACCAGCGCGTTCTCCGCCATCATCAGCGTGTAACCGTCGGGGCTCGACGAGGCGACGGTGCGCCAACCGATATAGCCGCTGGCGCCGGGCACGTTCTCGACAAGCACCGTCTGGTTCAGCGCCTTGGCGAGTGGCCCGGAGAAAATGCGCGCGAAGGTATCGGTGGCGCCGCCCGGGCCGAAGCCGACGATCAGCCGGATCGGCCGGTCGGGATATTCCGCGTGCACGCTGGAGATTGCCGACATGGCGAGAACCGCACCGGCGAACGCAATCGGCAACAATCGGCGCATTTTCGTTTCCTCCCAAAAGTTTATTTTATTTTGTTGAATCTTTTCATACAGCAAAACACTCGGAAAATCTTTGAAAATCCGCCGTGCGAGTTGGCATTCAAATTCCCGCACCTTGGACCTGTCTCGCCGCCAAACCGGCGACCGCCTCATGTCCGGCAATTCTGCCGAACACGAATGCGCGCAGCACCGAGACTGCATTCGGCGCCGTCGCATAGAAGTTTCCGGTTATCTCGCCAGCAGCGAACAAGCCTGGGATTGCTGTGCCACCGCGCAGCACGCGGGTGCGCTCGTCCGTTGCAAGGCCGCCAAACGTGTAGGCCACGGCGCCGACCAGCGGATAGGCGAGGAATGGCGGAAATTAAATCGCGCGCGCCCAGTTCGACTTCGGCGGCCGTAGCGTGTGTGCGGCGGCAAGCCCGTCGCGTTGCGTCGCATCGAATCTGTTGGGATCGCCTGAACAGGCGGCGTTGTAGGCGGCGACGGTGGCGGCAAGATTATCGGCATCGACGCCGATCAGCCTTGCGAGCTCAGGCAAGGTGTCGGCGCGCACCGGCGGCACATCGGAACGGATGGCGCGCTGGTGGTCGGCAATGTTGAACAGGCGGCTGTCGAGGATCGCATAGGCAACCGAACCCGGCGCCTTGAAATGAATGGTGCGCGCAAACCACTCCCAGGTTTCGTGCACGAGGCCGCCGCCCTCGTCGAAGAAGCGGCGGCCGTTCTTGTCGACCACGATGCCATAGGGATAGACCAGCACCACCGGCGCTGAATTCTTGCTGCGCGCATCGACCGGCTCGCAATGCATGCCGTTCCAATCGCCGGATTTGTCGGCGCCGAGCTGCATCGCCATGCGAAGGCCGTCGCCGGTGCTAAACCGTGTCCCGGGTGAGATCAGCCGCATCGTGTCGCCGCCCGCGCCGAAATGCTGGCGCATCATCTCGGCATTGCTTTGGAAGCCGCCGCAGGCCAGCACGATGGCGTCCGCCGGTAATGTCTGGCGCGCGCCATTCTGCTCGACCAGCAGACCGGTGATGCGGCCGTTCGCGCTGGCAATCTCCTTGGCCTCGCATTCATAAAGAAAGACAACTCCGGCTTGCCTGGCGGCGCGCGTCAGCTCCTTGACGAGGACTTCACCGCCGCCGACCGGCTGAATGCGGGGTGGGCCTTTCGCCAGGTAGTAGGGCGGTTGAATAAATTGGATGCCCAACGAGGTGAGCCATTTGATGGTGGCCGGTGCTTCGGCCGCCAGCCGCGCGAAATAGCGCTCGTCGCCGCGAGATTGGGTGGCGTCGAGCATGTCTTGCACGAAAGTTGTTTCCACGTGTTCGGGCGATGCCATGCGCATGTTGGACGGCGACCAGCGCGTATTGCCGCCGGCTTCGCCTTCCGCTGCCTTGTCGATGAGTGTGATACTGAATGGCGAGCCATTCGCGCACGCCGCATCGGCGGCCGTCAATGCGGCGGCGAGGCCGCCCGCGCCCTGGCCGACGATAATGAGGTTTTGCAATGGTGCACTCATGATACGTCAAAGCTACCGGTTCACGACGCGTTTGTCAGACCCATAGAATCTTCTTGCGATAGTCGAGATCGCTAAGCAGCGGTGCTGCGGGTCCCTGATGAAATATCGCGCCGCGCTCCAACGCGAACACGCGGTCGGCGAGCGCCAGCACCAAATCCAGATTGTGTTCGACGATCAGGATGGAGGCTTGCCCACGCAGACCGTCGAAGACCTTGAACAGATCAAGCACAATGTTGGGGGCCAAGCCCTCGAACGGTTCGTCCAGCAGCAGCAGTTTGACGTTGCCCGACAGTGCGCGGGCAACCGCCAGCATTTGCTGTTCGCCACCCGACAGATAATCCGCCGCGACGTTTGCCCGCTCCGCCAGCCGCGGGAAGAATTGGAAGATCTGCTCTTGGCTCCAGACTATGGCGTCTTTGCCGTCGGTCTCCCGAGCCAAACGGCCGAGCGCAAGATTTTCCGCCACGGTCATGCCGGCGAACAGTTGACGTCCTTGCGGTACGTAACCCATCCCCAAGCGCGCGATATCCGGTGCCGGCATGCCGGCAATATTTTGTCCCTCATATTCAATCGTGCCGGAAGCCGGCGTAACCAATCCGGTCAAGGTCTTCAGCAGCGTGGATTTGCCGGCACCGTTGCGGCCGACCAATGCGACAATCTCGCCCTCGCGCACGTCGAGCGATGCGTCGTTAAGAATATGGCTCTTGCCGTAGAAAGAATTGACGCCGTCGAATCGCAGAATATGCTTGGCTTTGGCCGCCGCCTCCGCGGTGCCCCAACTGTGCACAATGCCCGCGGTGCCTGTCCCGGTGTAGATTTCCTGCACACGCTTGTCGGCGCGAACCTCCTCCGGCGTGCCGGTCATCAGCACTTCGCCCTGGCTCATCACCGTGACGCGATGCGAAATGCCGAGCACGCGATCGATGTCGTGCTCGACGATGAGCACGGGAATATTGGCGGCCACGTTCGTCACCAGGTTGGACACGCGCTCGCGCTCGGCTGCGGCCAGCCCCGCCAGCGGTTCGTCCAGCAACAGGACTTGCGGTTTGCAGCCTAGCGCAATCCCTAAGTCCACCAGCCGTTGGCCGCCGTAGGACAGTTCGCCGGCTTCGATCTCCTCGGTGCCTTTCAGCCCGAGATAGCGGATCAGCTCTGCGGTTTCCGCGTGCACATCCGCGTAGCTGTCGATGTCGCGCCAGGCGTTGAAGCGCCCGGGATGCTGCGCCTGCAGCGACAGACGAATATTTTCATAGATCGACAGACCGCGGAACAGGTTCGTGATCTGAAACGATCGTGCGAGCCCCTTATTGCAGATCTGAAACGGCGTCAGCCCTTGGACCTCGCGGTCATAGAGGTGCACGGTGCCGCGGTCCGGCTCGTAGAGTCCCGAGATCAGGTTGAACATGGTCGTTTTGCCGGCGCCGTTCGGGCCGATCAAAGCGTGGATTTCGCCGGCGTTGACCGTCAGGCTCGCATCGCTGACGGCACGGATGCCTTCGAAATGTTTCGAGACGTTATCGGCGATTAGCACGGTTCCCTGCTTACCCAACGGGCGCAGGAACTCCGGCAGCGCCAGACCATCGAAGATCTTGCTCTTGCTCATGGCCGCAGCTTCTTCCGGCGTCGAACGCCAGTGCCGCCGCAACTGAGCCCAAATGCCGACCAGCCCATTCGGTGAAAACACCACGAAGCCGACAAAGATCAGTCCAAACCAAAGCAGCCAGTCCGCGGTCCATATCGAAAACAGCTCGCGAAAGAGAATGAAAAACAGCGCGCCGAAGGCCGGGCCAAGCAAATTGCGCATGCCGCCGATGACGACCATGGCCAACAATTCGCCGGAAAATGGAACCGAGACTCCCTCGGCTGACACCAGATACGTCAGGAATCCCAGGAGAGCGCCCGCCGTGCCGGTGACCACGGCTGAAAGCACGAATACGGCGAGCTTATAACGCTCGACGGAATAGCCCTGGAACGTAGCGCGCAACTGGTTCTCGCGGATCGCCACGACCACATGGCCGAACGGCGAACGCAGCACGCGCAGCAGGACATAGAGAATGCCTAGTCCGATCGCCGCGACCAAGGCGTAATAGGTGAGCGCATTGTCGAGGCTGATTGGCCCTAGTGTGCCGCGCTTGAGGTCGCCCAGCCCATTCTCACCGCCGGTCACCTTGGTCCAGCGGAAGGAAACGGTATAGGTGAGGGCGGCCAGCGCCAGCGTCAGCAGTGAAAAATACACACCGCGCCGGCGCAGAATGAGGACGCCGGCGAAGGTCGACAGGACGGCGACGATGACCATGGACAAGAAAATGGGTAGCCATATCTCGCCGGCGAACCAGGTCCTTTGGAGGATCGCGGCGGCATAGGCGCCGATGCCGAACCATGCGCCATGACCGAACGACACCAAGCCGGAGTAGCCCACGCACAGGTTCAATCCCATGGCCGCGATGGCCAGGATGACCACGGTCGATGCGGTATCCGTCGTCAGGCCGACCACGTGCATGGCCGGCGGCAGCACGGCGAGGCCGATCGCCGCAATCCACAGCGGTTGAAACTTCGAAGATTGGTGGGCAGTCATGTTTCAAACTTCTCGATGCGCTCGCCGAGCAGGCCGCGCGGCCGGAACATAAGGACCAGGAACATCAGCACGTACATCGAGGCTTCGCCGGCCGCCGGAATGAAATTGATGGTGATGCCGCGCACCACGCCGACCAACAGCGCGGAAATCACCACGCCCCAGAAACTGCCGAGCCCGCCGATCACCACCACGACGAAAGCGACCGTGATGACTTCCGCGCCCATCGCCGGATGCACGATCGTGATCGGCGCGAACAAGGCGCCGCCCAGCGCTGCCATGCCGACGCCGAGCATGACGATCGCGGTCATATATGGCTGCAATCTGATGCCGAGCGCCGCGACCATGTCGGGCTTTTGGATGCCGGCGCGGATGACGCGGCCGAACGAGGCCTTGTGCAGCAGCAGCCAGATGCTGACCAGCACCACCACGACAATGGCGAGCAGCAGTAGCCGGTACCGCGAAAACAGGAAGTCGCCGAAGATGACGGAGCCCTTCAAGATGGCGGGCATATTCACCGAGAGTGGTGCGGAACCCCAGACGATGCGGATCAGCTGCTCGGCGATCATGGCCAGCCCAAAGGTCACCAGCAGGCTGAGGATCGGGTCGGCCGCATAGAACCGGCGCAACAGGAAACGCTCGAACAGGATGCCGAGCAGCGCGACCGAGATCGGCGATAGCACGACCGCCGGGCCGAAGCCGAGGTATCTTGTAATCGTAATCGAGATATAGGCGCCGAGCGCATAGAAGGCGCCATGTGCCAGGTTGACCACGCCACCGACGCTGAAGATCAGCGAGAGGCCGAGCGCGATGAGCAGGTAGTAGCCTCCAAGCACAAGGCCATTCACCACCTGTTCAAGCAAGAACGTGAATTGCATTCTGGTTCCAGGAGGGCAAAAGAGCGCATTGGCGACGATGTGCCCATCGCCAACACGTTTATCCGAACGCGCCGGCGTCGATCACATGACGCAGCTGTTCTGCTCTTTCTTGACGGACAGGACCTCGAGCGATTCGTTCGCCGCCGGAACGGCGGCGCCGAGTTCGAGTTGGTCCCACTGGTCCTTCGCCTTACCCTTCGCCTTGACCGTGAAGGGATAGGCCTCCTGCATCAGTTGGTGATCCCATTTGCGGAAGTAGCCCTGACGCGCCTTGAGGATGTCGAACTTGGCTTCGCTCTCGAAGTAGGCGATCAGCTTCTCCGTGTCGGTCGACTTCGTCTCGGTCATGGCCTGCGCCATCATCTTGAGCGAGATGTATTCGATCCAGGCATGGTTCTCCGGCGGCTTGCCGTACTTTTTGATAAAGTTGGCGACGAAGGTCTTGGACGATGGAACGTCGAGCGTGTGGTACCAGACCGTAGGCCAGGTGCCGCTCAGATTGCCTTCGCCCGCCGCCCAGGCGTCGGCTGTGTTGAGGTTGAAGCCGACGATCGGATAGGGCAGGCCGAATTCGGCATATTGCTTGATCAGGTTGGTGACCTGATTGCCGGCGAGGTTCGAGCAGACCACGTCCGGCTTGGCTTGACGGATTTTCAGCAAATAAGGGCTGAATTCGGTCACGTCGGTTGCGACCAGTTCGTCGCCGATGACCGTGCCGCCGTTTTCACTGAAGAACTGCTTTGCGGCGTTGCCCAGATCATGGCCAAAAATATAATCGGCGGTGAGGGTGTAGAACTTCTTGCCCTTCATCATGTTGTCGCGCACCAAGGCCTTGCCGACCGCGTAGACCATGACGTGACTGGGGATGTCGACGTGGAAGGAGTAGCGATTGCAGTTCTTGCCGCGTAGCGCGTCCGAGCGGGCGCCGATCTGCAGGTAGAAGCGCTTGTTGCGCGCCGCCACCTGCATGATGGTCACGGCCGAGGCCGAATTGATCTCGCCCATCAGAAATGCGGCGCCGTCGCGGTCGAGCATGCGCTGGGCCTTGGTCGCCGCGGTCGCCGGATTGACCGAATCTTCCGACATGATGTCGAGCTGGCGTCCGATGACGCCGCCAGCCTTGTTGATCTCTTCCTCGGCCATCCTGATGCCCGACTGGGCATAGGCGCCGAGCGCGCCCAGGAAGCCGGTCAGCGGCGTGAGATGGCCGATTTTGATCTTGTCCGTCTGGGCGCGAACGATCGCTGGAAACCCAATGGCGGACGCGCCCGCAAACGCGGCGCCGGTTTTCAATATTGTTCTTCGATTGTGGCTCGTCATCGCAGTTCGCCTCCCGAGCTGATGAATGGGGTCACTCTCCTGATACCGTCTATGCGATATTGTGAGAGACGCTTTTTTATTATCGGATATATTTTCCGAGCCTTGGGCCGCTGTCAATGTCGAAGAAATCCAAAACCCGGCCGCGCGGCGCGACGCGGTACGCTAAGCCGTTAGTGTGCAGCGCGATCTCGACGGCGGCGACAACGCCGATTATTTCCCGGCGCCGAATTCGGCCGACAGATGAGCCGCCGCCGCCTGCACGATTTTCGCCTGTTTTTGCTGCACTTGGTTGGGCAATCGCCAGACCGGGCCGGAAATGCCGATCGCGCCGACGGTCTTGCCGGTGAAGTCCTTGACCGGGACCGCCACGCAGCGGACTTCGAGATTGAATTCGCCGTCGTCGAACGCGACACCGGTCCGCCTGATTTCGTCGATCTCGCGCAGCAGCACCGGTATTTCGGTAATCGACTTCTCGGTCGACGGCTTCAACTTCACGCGGCTGAGAAAATGCGCCAACTGGTCGGGTTGCAGCGAGGCGAGGATCGCCTTTCCGAGTGCAGTGCAGTGGGCCGGGCGGACGACGCCGACCCGGTCGGCCAACTGGAAGGCGCCCGGACCGCCCGTGCGGGCAATCACCACCACGACGTCGCCCATGCGGACGGAGAAATGGCTGCTTTCGCCGGTATCGCGCGACAGCTCTTCGAGCACCGGCGTCGCGAGGTTCACCATCTCGATTTCGTCGAGCGCGCTGGCGGCCAGTGCAAACAAAGGTCTGCCGACGCGGTAACGCTTGGTGTCTTTTTCCTGGCGAATATAGCCAAGCGACACCATCGTCTTGGCGAGATGAAACGTGGTGGAGTTGTGCAACCCCACCCGCTTGCTCAGATCCGCCAGCCCGATTCCTTCGCGGTGGCGCGCGACTTCCTCGAGGATCGCGAAGGCGCGTCCGAGCGACTGAACGCCGACGCGCTGGCGGTCCTCGACGTCGTCGCCGAATTGGGGCCGCGTCGGCTGCACAAGGCGGGCGACCGCAGTCCTGACCACGGGTGACGGTTTCTCGCTTTTCTTCGTTTTGGTCCGCGGTCTCACCAAGATTTTCCAAGTTAGGCGCCAACAATGCGTCGGCACCGTATCATCGGCGTTTCGGCGCCATTGCGCAAAGGGCTGACCTAGAGATTGAACAGCACCATGCGCTCTTCGGTCATGTCGCGGATGGAATAGTGCGGACCCTCGCGGCCGATGCCGGAATCCTTTACGCCGCCATAGGCGAGCTGGTCGGTGCGCCAGGTGGAACTGCCGTTGATGATGACCCCGCCTGTGCGCAGACGGCGAACCGCACGGATCGCGAGCTCCATAGACTTTGTGAAGATGCCGGTCTGCAGGCCGAAACGACTTTCGCTGACGATACGGAATACCTCATCGACGTCGTCATACGGCAACAGGCTGATGACGGGCCCGAACACTTCGTCGCACACCACCTTCATCTCCGGCTTGACGTCGGCGATCACCGTCGGCTCGATCTGCGCGCCATTGCGCTTGCCGCCGGTGAGGACCTTCGCGCCGCTATTCGCCGCCTCGCCGATCCATGTTTCCACCCGCCGTGCCGCACCCTCGTCGATCAGCGTGCCGACATCGGTCGCGGCGTCGAGCGGGTCGCCAACTTTGAGTTTCTTCACTTCGGCGACGACGAGATCGACAAATTTGGCATAGAGGCTGCGGTGGACGTACACGGTCTGCACCGAGATGCAGCTTTGGCCGGCAAGCCGCATGGCGTTACGGCCGCAAATGGGAGCCGCTTCGGCAATGTTGGCGTCCTCATGCACGATAGTAACGCCGTTGCCGCCCAGTTCGAGCGCGACACGGCGCAGGCCTGACGCCGCCTTGATCTGAGCGCCGGCGCGTGGAGAGCCGGTGAAGGTGATGAAGTCAACGCGTGAGTCGCGCACCAGCGCCGGGCCAACGGTCTCGCCGTATAGAACGTTCAGCACGCCGGCCGGCGTCCCCGCATCGACGAAAATTTTCGCCAACTCGTGGATAACTCCCGGCGACTGCGGCGGCGCCTTAAGCACGATCGTATTGCCTGCCGCGATCGAGGGCGCGATCTTGTGGCAGGCGAGGTTCACCGGCGCGTTGAATGGCGTGATCCCCGCCACGACGCCAACCGGAAACCGCAGTATGAAACATATTTTTCCGGCACCCATGGCGCTGGAGTCGAGCGGGACGTGCTCGCCCTCGATGCGCACGGCTTCTTCGGCCGACAGGCTCAGCGTGTCTTGCGAGCGGACGATCTCGGCTTTGGCGTCCTTGATCGCCTTGCCGGTCTCGCGCGCCATGATCTCCGCGATCTGATCGGCGCGCTGCACCAGCAGCGTGCCGGCGCGGCGCAACAGTGCGGCACGCTCATAGGCCGGCGTGGCGGCAGCTTTCGCCTTGGCTTTCACCGCGGCATTGAGCGCATCGTCGAGATCCTTCATCGATGAATGCGGCGCGCGCTCGACCAACGTGCCGCGGTAGGGATCGTGCACCTCGTAGGTTTCCGAAGCGGCGCGCCATTCGCCGCCGATCAGCATGGGAATTTCAGCCGGCTCCGCTTCGACAGCGCGCTTGAGGGTGGACGGTGACGGATTCATGGGATGCCTCCTCGGTCGGTCGAATGACGGTCGCGCACAATCAAGGTCGGGAACCCTAACACCCTTCATTCTAGGATGACAAATGGCTACTCACCATGTCGGATAGCCATTGACTCACGCGCCGCCGGGATTATGAGTGGCCATCGCCGGGAGCGGCGGCAACCGGGCTAGCGACAAGGGCGCGGATCAGTGAACCGAGTGAGCAGCCTCAACGCAGCCGTGTTCGGGTGCAACACCTACTCCTATATGCATGCACACAGCGCGGAGGCCTGCCTCGCGCGGCTCGCGGAGCAGGGCTTTCAGGAGTTCGAATTGATGGTCTATCCCGGCCATCTGTGGCCCGCGGAGTTGTCGGCCGAACGACGCAGCGTGATCCGCCGAACGATGGACCAGCGCGGCCTGCAACTCACCGCCCTCAACATGCCGAACATCGACATCAACGTCGCCGGCGCAGCGCAGGAGATGCGCAGCTATTCGCTCAATCTGTTGAGCGAAACGGTGCGGCTCGCCGGCGAGCTTGGCGCGCGCGGCGTTGTGATCGGGCCCGGCAAAGCCAATCCGCTTTTCCCCGCCGACACCGAGACGTTGACCGGACATTTCTTCGCGGCGCTCGACCGGCTTGGCCCGGTCGCCGAGGCGGCCGGCACCGCGCTCTGGGTCGAGAACATGCCGTTTGCGTTCCTGCCGGCGATCGGCGAATTGATGAAGGCGCTCGCGCGTTACGACAATGATGCGGTGCGTATCGTCTACGACGTCGCCAACGCGCATTTCATCGCTGAAGATTTTGCCGACGGCCTCAAGCTGTGCCAGGCACGGCTTGCGCTTGTCCATCTTTCGGACACCAGCCGCCAAGTCTATCGCCACGATGCGGTGGGCCTCGGCACGGTGCCGTTTGCGGAGGTGCCGCGCGCGCTGGCCGCGGTCGGCTATGACGCGCGGCCAATGCTGGAAATCATCTCGCGCGATCCTGATCGCGACATTATTGCCAGCGCCGGCGAACTCGCGCTACTAGGCTTCACCCTTGCCGATCAAATTCAATCACCGAGGTTCGAAAAGCAGTCATGACCATAGCGCTACCTCAATCCCCGGATGTCATCGTTGTTGGCGGCGGCAATGCCGCGTTTTGCGCGGCCCTGGCGGCAGCCGAGCAGGGCGTCTCGGTGCTGGTGCTGGAGCGCGCGCCGGAAGACGAGGCCGGCGGCAACAGCCGCTTCACGGCCGGCGCCTTCCGCTGTGTCTATGACGGCGTCGAGGATCTGCGCGCGCTGATGCCGGATCTGTCCGACGAGGAAGTTTCGAAGTCCGATTTCGGCACCTACACCGAGGAAAAATTCTTCGACGATATGGGCCGCATCACCGAATACCGCACCGACCCGGATCTTTGCGAGATTCTGGTCAAGAGAAGCAAAGAGACCATGTTGTGGATGCGCGACAAGGGCGTGCGTTTCATGCCGATCTGGGGGCGGCAGGCCTACAAGATCGGCGGCATGTTCAAGTTCTGGGGCGGCCTGACGGTCGAAGCCGTGGGCGGCGGGCCGGGCCTGGTCGATGCGCTCACCAAGATCGCGCGCAAGAACAAAATCACGATCGCCTATGGCGCCCGCGCGCTTTCGCTGATTGCCGATGACGATGGCGTCAAGGGCGTGCGCCTCAAGCAGAACGGCAAGACCCACGAAGTGAAAGCCAAGTGCGTGGTGCTTGCCTCCGGCGGCTTCCAGGCTGACGCCGAAATGCGCACGCGCTACTTGGGACCCGGCTGGGAACTCGCCAAGATCCGCGGCACGCGTTTCAACACTGGCGATGGCATCAAGATGGCGCTCGAAATCGGCGCCCAGCCGATCGGCAACTGGTCGGGCGGCCACGCCGTTGCCTGGGACCGCAACGCCCCGGAGACCGGCGATCTGACGGTCGGCGACAACTTCCAGAAGCACTCTTATCCGTGGGGCATCATGATCAATGCCAACGGCGAGCGCTTCCTCGACGAAGGCTCGGATTTCCGCAATTACACCTATGCCAAGAACGGCCGCATCATCCTGATGCAGCCCAAGCAATTCGCCTATCAGGTGTTCGACAACAAGATCATCCCGATGCTGCGCGACGAGTACCGCATAAAGCGCGTGACCAAGATCCGCGCCAACACGTTGGAAGAATTGTGCCAGAAGATGGAGGACGTGAACGCCGAGAAGGCGCTGGCGACCATCAAGGAATATAACAAGGCGGTAATGACCGAGGTGCCGTTCGATCCGAACGTGAAGGACGGGCGTGGCACCCGCGGGCTGGCGATCCCGAAATCGAACTGGGCCAACACGGTCGATGAGCCGCCGTTCGAGGCTTATGCCGTGACGTGCGGGCTGACCTTCACTTTCGGCGGCCTCAAGATCGACACCAGCGCGCGCGTCATCGACTCGGACGGCGCGGCGATTCCGGGACTGTTCGCCACCGGCGAACTGGTCGGCGGCATCTTCTGGTTCAACTATCCCGGCGGCACCGGCCTGATGAACGGCGCCGTGTTCGGCAAGATCGCCGGCACCACCGCCGGCCAGCGCGCCAAGCAATCGCCGTGACGGCGGACGCCACCTTCGACGTCGTGGTCGTCGGTGGCGGCGGAAGCGGGCTCGCGGCAGCGATCGAGGCGCGCGCCACCGGGCGCACGGTGGTGTTGCTTGAAAAGAACCCTGAACTCGGCGGCTCGACCGCCTGGTCGATCGGCTCGGTGACGGCGAGCCAGACGCCGCACCAAGCGCGCAAAGGCATCGCCGATAATCCGGCTGACCACTGGCGCGACATGGCCGGCTTCAACGGCGAACTCGACGCGCGCGACAATGCGGCGCTGCGCCGCGTGCTCGTCGATGAGATGCCGGAGACGTTCCGCTGGCTGCTCAAGCACGGCGTGCGCTTCTACGGGCCGATGCCGGAGCCGCCGCACACTAAGCCGCGCATGCATAATGTGCTGCCCAATTCGCGCGCTTTCATTACGCATCTCGCACGCGCCGCGCGGCGTGCCGGCGTGACCATCGTGTGCGGTACGCGCGCCACCGCGCTGGTCGAGGAGCAGGGCCGCGTGACCGCGATCGATTGCGCGACCGCAGACGGTCCTCGCCGATTTCGCGCGCGCGGCGGTATCGTCCTCGCAGCCGGCGATTTCACCAGCGATCCGGAGCTCAAAGCGCGCTTCATGGGGCCGCAGGAAGCCAAAATCGACGGCGTCAACGTGACCGCGACCGGCGACGGGCAGAAACTCGCGGTGGCGCTCGGCGCCCGCATCATCAACGGCGACCTCGCGCTCGGACCCGAGCTGCGCTTCGTGCCGCCGCCGGGGCGCAGCGTCCTGCTCAGCCTACCGCCCTGGCGCTTGCTGGCCAATCTGATGGCTTGGTCGCTCGAATACATGCCGAGTGCGCTGCTGCGGCCGTTCGTGATGAGCTTCGTGACCACGGCGCTGGCGCCTGCACCCGATCTCTTCGCCGAGGGCGCGATCCTGATCAACAAGCGCGGCGAGCGCTTCACCGACGAGCGCGACAACCCGGCTTACGCTTTGCCGGATCAGCCGGACAAGGTCGGCTATATCCTGTTCGACCAGCGCATGACGGCGCTGTTTTCGGGCTGGCCGCATTTCATCTCGACTGCGCCCGGCGTCGCCTATGCCTATGTCGACGACTACCGCCGGAACCGTGCCGATATTTTCACCGCCGGCGCGACGCTCGACCAATTGGCAAGCAAGCTCACCATTCCGGCGGCGGTGCTGACGGCCACGGTAAACGCACACAATGCGAACGCCGGCAACCGGCGTTCGATCGGCGGCGGGCCGTACGTGGCGCTCGGGCCGTTGCGCGCGGTGTTCGTGCATGCGGAAGGCGGGCTTGCCGTCGACCAGGAGCATCGCGTGCTCGGCGCGGACGATGAACCGATTGCCGGGCTTTACGCAGCCGGCTCGACCGGGCAGGGCGGCCTGCTGCTCAAGGGGCACGGCCACCATCTCGGCTGGGCCTTCGCGTCCGGCCGGCGCGCCGGACGGAATGCGGCGCTGGCCGCCGGCCAATAGTTACTTCAACTCGTCGCTGACCGGCGACGTGACGACGAGAAACACCAGATCGACCAGGCCGGTGTTGTGGATGTCGTGATCGACGCCGGGCGGTAAAAAGATGAAGTCGTGCTTGCTCACGACGTGAGCCTTACCGTCGATGTGCATCAGGCCCTCGCCCTCGATCACGTGATAGACCTGCTCCTGCACTTTGTGCTGGTGCACCTTCACATAGGCCATGGGCTGATACATCGAGATGCGGTAGTCGATATGCTGCGAGCCGGCGGTCTCTCGCATAACCAGCGGCTTCGACAGCGCGCCGCCGAAGTGATCGGGGAATTGTCGCCACGGCACTTCGGCGATGTTGCGGATGAACCATTTGCGTTCGGTGGCCATAACGCTCTGTCCCTTTTAGATATGCGCACACCTCGTCTACCACGATATCAATTGACGTACAGCATTATGAGACATAGTTTCCGGCGCGGCTCGAAGCCGGGCGGCGGTGAACCTGTATGGAGAACGATCCGATGTCGACAAACATGCTCAACGGCGCACAGGTCATTGTCGACTATCTGATTCAGGAGAAGGTACCGCAGGTGTTCGGCCTGTGCGGCCACGGCAACATCCAGTTCATCGACGCGCTGTACGAGCGCTCGTCCGAAATCAAGACCATCTCGACGCATCACGAAAGCGTCGCCGGCTTCATGGCGGACGTTTACTACCGCGTGTCCGGCAAGGCGACCGCGACTTTCACCTCGTGCGGTCCCGGCTCGGCTCAACTGCCGATCTCGCTCGCCACCGCCTATCTCAACTCGGTGCCGTTCCTGGCGGTCACCGGCAACGTGCCGACCAGCCAGTTCAACCGCGGCGCCTTCCAGGAAATGTACCGGCAAAACCAGGCCGACTTCCCGTCAACCGTGCGCAGCCTCTGCAAGCGCGTGTTCCAGCCGACGCGCGGCGACATGGTGCCGCTCGCGGTTCGGCAGGCGTGGAAGACGATGATGACGGGACGGCCCGGGCCGGTGGTGCTGGACGTGCCCTACGACGTCTTCATGGAATCGGCCGCGGAGGGGGCGCCGAACGCGGAGGAATGGAACAGCAACATCTCCAGCCGTTGCGGCGCCGATCCCGAAGGCGTCGTGAAAGCCGTCGATATGCTGCTCGGCGCCGAGCGCCCGGTGATTTTCGTCGGTCAGGCGGTGCGGCACGGCGGCGCGGCCGAGGAATTGCTCAAGCTCGCCGAGCGTCTGCAAATTCCTGTAGCGGCTTCGATGAGCGGGCTCGGCGCCATCGACACCCATCATCCGCTTGCGCTCGGCATGGTGGCGCGCGGCGGCCACTATCAGGCCAACCACGCCACGCGTCAGGCCGACGTGCTGTTGTCGCTGGCCGCCCGTTTCGACGATCGCACGTCAAGTTCGTGGATCCCGGGCTACTCCTTCACCATTCCGCCGACCGAGCTCATTCACGTCGACATCGATCCAGACGAGATCGGCCGCAACTATCCGGTCGCGCTCGGCCTGATGGCCGACACGCGCACCTTCCTGCGTCAGGTGCTGGCCGAACTTGATCGCCGCAAAGATGTCGACAAGAAGCTCGACGCCCGCAAGAGGTGGCTCGGCCAAATCGAAGGCTATCGCAAGGAATGGGACAGACTGGTCGCGCCGGGCTTCACCGACGACAGCCAGCCGGTCAATCCGCAGCGCGCGGCATTCGAGATTCAGCGCGGGCTGCCGGACGATGCGATCCTGGTCAGCGACATAGGTGTCCACCACAACTGGCTGCTCGGCTATTGCAAGCCGCGGCGCCCGGATTCACTGATCAGTTGCATGGGGTTTGGCGCCATGGGTTTCGGCGTCGCCGGTGTGCTCGGCGCCAAGTACGCGGCGCCCGACCGGCCGTGCGTGTCGGTGTGCGGCGACGGCGCCTTCTTCATGCAGGCCAACGTGCTCGGCACCGCGGTCGAATATAATCTCGCCGTAGTCTGGGTGGTGTGGAACAACTATGCCTACGCCTCGATCCGCGGCTTGCAGCGCGGTTATTTGAACAAGCGCGAATTGGCCACCGACTTCCACGATCCGTTGACCGGCCAGCGCTATAGTCCAGACTTCGCCGCGATGGCGCGTTCCTGCGGCGTCGAAGGCGTGCGCGTCGACCGCGCCGCCGATATTGCCGAGGCGATCAAGAAGGGCATCGCCGCCAACAAGCCCTATCTGATCGACGTCGATATCGCCGCCGACATCAATCCGGCTGGCGCCGGCATTTGGGAACTACCCGGCCTCGGACGCAGCAAACCGTCGATCGGCACCAGATACGAGCCGGCCTGACCGGCGTCAGAAAATTTATTGGGGGAAGCGGACATGCAGCTTGCAGGTAAAAAAGTCGTCGTGGTCGGAGGCTCCTCCGGCATCGGGTTGTCGACCGCCGAATTGACCAAGAGCGAAGGCGCCGAGGTCATCATCGCCTCGCGCAGCGCCGAGAAGCTCAACGCCGCGGCGGCGAAGCTTGGCGTGAAGGCGATCCAGACCGACGTTAGCAGCGACGACAGCGTCGCCAATCTGTTTCGCCAATGCGGCCCGGCCGATCACGTGGTGGTCACTGCCGCGCAGCTCAAGACTGGCCCATTCAAGTCCGTATCGATGGACGACGTGCGCTCGACCATGGAGGGCAAGTTCTGGGGCGCCTGGCGCGTCGCGCGCGCGGCCGACATCCGCGCCGGCGGTTCGCTCACGTTGGTGTCCGGTTTCCTCAGCGTGCGGCCGCGGCCGAATTCCGCGATCGTCGGCGCCGCCAACGGCGCGCTGGAGTCGCTTACGCGCGCGCTGGCGCTTGAACTTGCGCCGGTTCGTGTGAACTGTGTCTCGCCCGGCCTTATCGACACGCCGATCCGCGCCGCCATGCCGGAAGCCGCGCGCAAGGACATGCTGGCGAAAACCGCGGCTGCGCTGCCGGTCAAACGCGTCGGCGAGGGCGAGGACATCGCGCTGCAAATCCTTGCCTTCATGCGCAACGGCTTCGCCACCGGCTCCATCTTCTATCTCGACGGCGGGGCCCTGGTAACCTGATGCGCGCCGGCGCTACCACTCGCTCCGCGACGGCCACGGCATCGCGTTGAGCGCTCTCAGCGTGGCGACGTTCGGACAATAGCCTTTCCAGGCAGGGTTGCTTGAATCGCGCAGCAGATCACGCGCGCATTGCCGGTGGCTTTCGCACATGGTGCAGATGCGCTGGAGATCGCGGAAGGTCTGCGGCTCCACCTGCGCCACCTCTTTGCGATCGAGATCGAGCGCCGCCATTCGGCGCAGCAGGAGGTCGGCGGCTTCCGGACCGAGACTGGCAAGCCGGCGAAGTTCGGCGGCGGAGATGCCGATATCGATTGCAATCCGCTCGACTTCGCTCTCCGCGCTGCAGCAGGGGTTTGCCAAAGCGGGTCCGTTGCTGGTCCAGGCCTGCCACCACTGCTGAACGACCTGGATCAGCGAGCGGCGCTTGGTTCCGCTAAATTGGACCGACATTCTAAACTCCTCTCGCCGCGCCGGCCGTCATGCCGCGCGACAGTGCTTGCATATACCTGAGTACTGCTTTTTGCCTTTGACCTACGTCAACGGCGGCACGGCCGGTGAGGGCGCTAAACGGCCATCGAATGGCGGGATTTGGCCTGCGCCAAATAGGTATCGAAGACCGACGCCACCAGCCGCATATACGGACGGCCGCTTTCGGTGATGCGGATGCGGCGGCCGTCGATCAGCACGCTGCCGTTGTCCTGAAACGGCTGCAGCGATTCGATCTCGTCGGCAAAGTCGGTGTCGATGTCGAAACCAGTCTCGTCAGCGACCGCATCCAGATCCACGGCCATGTCGCACATCAGCCGTTCGATGATGTGGCCGCGCAAGCGATCGTCGTCCGACAATGCGATGCCCTTCGCGGTGGCGAGCTTACCGTCGGCGATGGCTCGCGAATAGGTCCCGACCGGCGGCGCGTTCTGCGCAAAGCCTTGCGGCACGCGGCTGATTGCCGAGGCGCCGAGGCCCACCAGCGCATCGGCGTCGTCGTCGGTATAGCCCTGGAAGTTTCGCTGCAGCCGCCCGCTTTTGGCGACCAGTTGATCGTCGGGGTTGGCGTAGTGATCGAGGCCGACCGGGCGATAACCAAATTGCACCAAAGTTTCATGCGCCGCTTCCGCTTGCGCGAGCCGCTCCGGCGATGACGGCAGATCGGCATCGGCGATCAGCCGCTGCTGCGGCCGGAACCAGGGCACATGGGCGTAACCGAAAACCGCGACGCGCTGCGGCTGCAACGAATGCGCCAGGCCTGCGGTACGGCGCACGTCGGCGACGGTCTGCTTGGGCAGGCCGTACATCAAATCGATGTTGATCCGATCGATGCCAAAATCGTTGAGCGTGTCGACGGCCTTTTTGACGGTGTCGAATGGCTGGATGCGGCCGGCCGCCTGCTGGACATGCTCGCTGAAGTCCTGCACGCCGAGGCTCGCGCGATTGACGCCGATATCGCGGAGCGCCTTCGCCAGCTCCGGCGTGAGATAGCGCGGATCCAATTCGATCGCGTGCTCGCGGATCGCCGAGAGATCGAAATGGCGCGCGAGCTTATCGGCGATGGATTGGAGCTGGCGGGCATCAAGAATTGAAGGCGTTCCGCCGCCCCAATGGATGTGCGTAACCTTGCGCCGGCCGGTGTGGCTGGCAACCAGCGCAATCTCTTCGGTAAGGCGCTGCGCGTAGGCGATGATCGGCTCGTCCCGCAGCGTCGCTTTGGTGTGACAGCCGCAGTAGTGGCAAAGCTCCCGGCAAAAGGGGACGTGCAAGTATAATGACAGCGCGGCTGCGCTCGGCAGGCTCGCGAGCCACAAACCGAAAACATCCGCATCGACAGCCGCGCTGAAATTCGGCGCAGTCGGATAAGACGTGTACCGGGGGACCGCTCTTTCGAGCATATTTGCCATTCGAGCTACTCACATCACCTGATCGCCAGCCCGAGTTAAATATACCGCCTTGGTGCGAGCCGATTGACTTATGTCAACCGAATGGCGCGGGACGGGGGCACTTCAATGAGTTGCGACGCGAGGTCTCAACGCGGCCAGACCGCCGGGAAGGAATTGTGCGACGGCTGCGGCTGCTCTCGCTCGTCGCGGGGGGCCGACGCCGGTCTTGCGGCGGGTTGGCCGCTTTGCGGGGACGTGTTTTGTTGCCGGTCGCGATCGTCGTGCGCCGGGCTTGGCGCTCGGCGCGCGCCGGTTAAGCCACCGGCGATTGTGGCGCAAAATTTTGTGAACTGGTTGAGCGCATGCATGGCTATCCGGAATGTTTCGGTTGCACGGCTCCCGCAACTCAGCTGGTCTTGGCGGACTCGCTTTGCAGAAGGTCGAGCGTGTCCGCATTCGGGCAGTACTGCCGCCACATCGGATCGTCCGGAGTGAGCGAGAGTTCGCGCTGGCAACGTTTCTTGGCAACGCAGCTCGAGCACAGCCGCTGCATATCGCGCATCGTGCTCGGTTCGCTCTTGGCCAGCCGGTCGGCGTCGAGGTGCAGTACGGCCATGCGATCCAGCAATTGCTGGGCCGCATCGGGCCCAAGTTTCGCCATCTCACGCAAATCATGCGGTGAGAGGCCGACGTCGTGCGCGATGCGCACGATTTCATTGCTGTCGCACGCCTCGAGTCGGTGGCGGCATTGGCTGATCAACTGGCGATGACGCACCCAATCGCGGAACGCCGCGATAAACGACTTGGAAGCCGGATAGGTCTTGATCGGGTTCGATGCCAGCATGACCGCCTCCTGCATCCTACAATGAATAATCTGCGGGTTTTTCGGGGGCCTTGATCCACGTCAATTGGTAAGCAAATCATTCTCCGGCGCAACCCGCCCTCGCATATGCGGAAGATCAATACGCCAGAGCCATTTTTGCGCTTCGATCGGCCCGCAGCGGCAGACGATGTCCGGCCGGCTGCCAGCACGGTGGCGCATGTCGGCCGATCTCGTTTCCTGGCTTCCCTTGGCGATAAAATTAATCCTGGCGGCGGCCGTCGTGGTCGCCGCCTCGGTGGTCGCCGAGCGCGTCGGAGCGCTGACCGGCGCGCTGATCGCCACTTTGCCGGTCACGATCTGGCCGGCCTATGTGTTTCTCTCGCTCGATCATGACCCCGCCTATCTCGCGCGCGCCGCCCTCAGCGGACTTGCCGTCAATGCTGCGACCGGCGTGTTTCTGCTGATTTATGCGCGGCTAGCGCAAAGATTTCAGACTTTCGTCAGCCTGGCGCTGGCGGCGACGTGCTGGTTTGTGCTGGCGATGCTTGCGCGTTCGACCGGCTGGACGTTTGCGACAGCCGCTTTGCTCAATCTGGTCGTCTATCCCGCGTCGCTGTGGCTCGGCGCCGGATTGCGCAATGCCAAGATGCCGCGCCTGCGCCACGCTTGGTACGATGTGCCGCTGCGGACGCTCTTGGTCTGCGGCCTGATGGCGATCGTCTTGCAAGCCAGCACCTGGGCGGGACCGGTGGTGACCGGGTTGCTCGCCGTGTTTCCGATCTCCAGCACCAGTCTCATTCTCATCCTGCACCCGCGCATCGGCGGCCGCGCCTCGGCTGCGGTGCTGGCCAATAGCGTGTGGAGCCTATTCGGCATCAGCTTCGGCCTGGCAGCGATCGCGCTTGCCGCGGTGCCGCTCGGCGTGCCGGTCGCGCTTGCCGCGGCGCTGGCTATTCCGCTCGCTTGGAATTTGACCGTCTGGCTGATTCACCGGCGTGTTGCGTTCGCCGTCGGCGGTCCAGCATGATGGCCGGCCGGTACCCACATACCGCCGCGCGGCCGCGCAAGCAGCGGCAACGCCGCACCCGAAAAGTCGGCGAAATGCGACTTTGATTTCAGTCAAGAAGCCCTTTATCGACAATGGTTATGAAGGTTTGGATTCGGCAAACTCGGTCGAATTCCTTACCATGAACGGGATGTTCGTTGTGCCATCGACCCGCCAGGGCGGAGAAGTTATGACCGAGCTGACTGAGTCGACCGCCGCCAAAAATCGTGGGGTGGGCGGAGGCATCGCGCGTTTCGCGACCGCCTTTGCCGCCGCTCTGATGGTTGCCGGCCTCTGGGCCTCCGCCGCCCGAGCGCAGGATCAAAGCGCTGACAAGGCCGCCCCCAAGCTCACCAGCGAAATGTGTCTCGGCTGTCACGGCCTCGAAGGCTTCGCGCCGCCGGCGACGCCGGGCGTGAAGCAATTCCCCATGGTGCTGAAGGACCGCTTCCTCGGCAGCGTGCACGGCACGCTGCAATGTGTCGAGTGCCACAACAACGTGACCAAGATTCCGCACGACCCGGTCACCGTGCAGGTGAGCTGCGTCACCTGCCACGAGAGCCGCCTGGAGGACGCCAAGGAGAACAATAACGCCGCTCAGATCGCCAAGCTGTCCCGCGTCATCGACATGATCGGCCGCTACATGAAGTCGATCCATGCACAGCCGAGCGCCGTCGATCAGTCGCACACCAACGCGACCTGCTACAATTGCCACGACGCGCACTACGTCTATCCGCCGAACACGCCGAACTACAATTGGTGGCGGCTCAATTTGCCTTACGCGTGCGGCGCCTGCCATACCGCCGAGCTTGCCGAATACAAGACCTCGGTGCACGGCCAGTTGACCTTGCTACAGGGCAATCCGAAAGCGGCAATCTGCTCCGACTGCCACACCACGCACGACATTCAGGATCCGTTCCTCGACAAGACCCAGCTCTTGATCACCAAGAACTGCGGCAGCTGCCACAAAGAGGAACTGGCGTCGTACCAGGGCACATACCACGGCCAGGTCAACACGCTCGGCTTCGCCTACACCGCCAAGTGCTTCGACTGCCACGGCTACCACACGATCCAGCGCGTCAACGATCCGAAATCGAGTGTTTACCCGGCCAACCGTCTGCAGACCTGCCAGAAGTGCCATCTCGACGCGACCAAAGGCTTCCTGAGCTTCGAGCCGCACGCGACCACGCACAACCTCAATCTATATCCGCGCACATGGATCGCCTCGAAATTTATGCTGCTGCTCTTGGGTGGCACCTTCTCGTTCTTCTGGACACATTCGGCTTTGTGGTTCTTCCGCGAATACCGCGACCACCAGCAGGAAAAGAATCGGCCGCACGTGCGGGCCGAGGCGCTGCAAAACGGGGACGGCAAGCCAGTCGTCTACTACCGGCGCTGGCCCGCGATCTGGCGGCTCGCGCATCTGTGCTTTGCCATCAGCGTCATCATGTTGGTGCTCACCGGCATGACGCTGTTCAATTCCGATACGACCTGGGCCCAGGTCATCAGCCACCTGTTCGGCGGCCCGCGCGTCACCGGCACCGTACACCGAATCTTCGCGACCGCGTTCCTCGCGATCTTCTTCTGGCACATTTGTTACATATTCTTACGGATCGGCCGCAACTGGAAGACCTTCCAGTGGTTTGGCCCCGACTCGATGATCCCGAATCTGAACGACCTCAACGACGCCATCGGCATGTTCAAGTGGTTCTTCGGTCTCACGCCGAAGCCGCAGCTCGACCGCTGGACCTATTGGGAGAAGTTCGACTACTGGGCGCCGTTCTGGGGCGTCACCATTATCGGCGGCAGCGGCGCCATGTTGTGGTTCAAGGGCTTTACCGCCACCTACCTGCCGGGCTGGGTGTTCAACGTCGCCACCATCTTCCACGGCGAGGAAGCGGTGCTGGCCGCCGGCTTCCTGTTCACCGTACACTTCTTCAACAATCACTGGCGGCCCGACAAATTCCCGCTCGATATCCTGATGTTCACCGGCAAGATGCCGCTGGAGGAATTCAAGCGCGAACATCTGGTCGAATACAATCGCTTGGTCGCCAACGGTGAGCTGCAGAAGTACCTGGTCGACGCGCCGTCGCGGCCGATGACGCTCGCGTCCACAGCACTCGGCTTTACCTTGATGGGCGCCGGTCTGTTTCTGCTGGTCTTCGTGCTTTACGGCTTCACCCGCCACCTGTTCTTCGGAGGGTGATCACGTGATGAGAGTGAAACTAACAAGTCAAAAACCGGGGTTTCCCATGAGACACCTGCTGCTCGCCATGTTTCTGTCGGTGGCGCTGATCGGATGTTCGGACCAAGGCAGTGGTCCCGACAAGCAGACCGCCGAGGATATTCGCGTCGGCAAGGGCGTAGCGGAGAGGGAATGCAAGGCCTGTCACGGCCTCGACGGCAAAGGCGTCGCTCCGGGGATCCCCAATCTCGCCGGACAGCGCGGGCGCTACATCATGGCCGCGTTGCAGGAATACAAGGAAGGCAAGCGCGTCCATGCCGCCTTGCGCACCATTGCCACCGATCTGAGTGAAGATCAGACCCGCGGCGTCGCTGCTTTCTATTCCAGTCTGGCGCCCGCCGCGCCGGAAAAGGATCCCGTCTTCTCTCCGTATGAGAACGGAAAAACGGTGTCGGCGGCCTGCGCGCCCTGCCACGGCGCCGACGGCAACAGCAAAACCGCCGGCACGCCGAACCTCGCGGGCCAGCAGCCGATCTATTTCGTCACTGCAACGCAGGAGTACCTCACCGGCCGGCGTGCGTCGGCGCCGATGGATCCGATGCTGCGCAAGCTGAGCCGGCTCGATATCGAAAGCGTGGCGCTGTATTTCGCCTCGCAGACGCCGATTCCGCACCCCGCACCTCCGGTCGGCAATGCGACGCTCGGCGAACCGCGCACCGCGGTGTGCGGCGGCTGCCACGGCTCGCATGGCGTGAGCACCGACACCGCGACGCCGAGTCTCGCCGGACAGGATCCGCAATATCTGACGCAAGCCATCAAGGGGTACCGTACCACGCGCAAGAACGACACTATGTCACGCGTCGTCGTCAACCTGAGCGATCAGGAGATCGATGACATCGTCGCCTTCTACGCGACGCAGAAATCGAAGCTCGCCGAAGACGGGCAGCATCTGCTCAAGGACATCACCGACAAGTGCAATCGCTGCCACGCCGGCGACATCAACAATCCGGCGCTGGCCATCCCGATCATCAACGCGCAGGACAAGGACTATCTGGTCCTAGCGTTGCGCGCCTACCGCGACGGCAAGCGCGGCAATTCGCTGATGCACAACATGAGCGTGCCTTACGGCGACGCCATCATCGAGGCCATCGCGTCGTACTACGCAAGCCTAGCGGCGAAGTAGCCGTGGCGGACGAAAAACGAATCGAGGCGCGCGCGCTCGCTGCGCGCCTCGGCGGCCTGCAACGAAAAGCGAGCGGGATGTAACGTCCATGAAGAGGTTCACGATCGTCGCGGCCGTGGCGCTGGCCGCAATCGCGGGTTCCAGCCCAGGCGCGCTCGCGCAGTCGGGCGAGGAAATGCGTACACTCAACGCCGCGCCGATGGACATCGCCGACGGCAAGCATGTGGCGGAAATGGATTGCGCCGCCTGCCACAATCTCAATGGCATCAGCACCGTCAAGGGCACCCCGCACATCGCCGGGCAGCGGCCGGCTTATCTCTATCTGACGCTCAAGGAATACAAATCAGGCGCGCGCAGCAGCGAGGCTATGACCAATGCGATCAAGTTCCTCAGCGACGACGCGCTGATCAAAGTGGCGGCCTATTTCGCCAGCCTCGATCCCGCGCCGCTGCCGGGCGGGCCGGCCGCGCCGGCCAAACCGGATCCGGTGGAAGCCGGCAAGGCGGCGTCGGCGGCCTGTGCCGGCTGCCACGGCAATGCCGGCGTCAGCCAGATCCCAGGCATTCCGAGTCTGGTCGGGCTCGATCCGAAATATTTGGTCGACGCGATGAAGGCCTATAAGAACGGCCAGCGAAAGAACGACACCATGAAATCAATGCTGGCGGCGGTGAACGATACGGGCATGAGCAACGTCGCGTTGTTTTATGCATTGCAAAAGCCGGCACGAGCCAAGACCCCGGCCTCCGGCGACGCAGTTGCCGGCAAGGCTGCTTCGGCGAGCTGTGGCGGATGCCACGGCGAGGACGGCGTGAGCGGCAGTCCGGCGACGCCGAGTCTGGCCGGACAGGACGCACAATACATCGTCACCGCGCTCACCGAATACAAAAACGGCTCGCGCGCCAACGACACGATGAAAGGGCTTGCCGCTTCGCTCGACGACAACGGTATGAAGAATCTGGCGGCTTATTTCTCCGCGCAGCAGCCGAAAGCGCTGAATGTGCGCAAGCCGCTCTCGACCGCGGATTGGGTCGAGCGTTGCAATCGCTGTCACGGCGTCAACGGCAACAGCACCGACCCGCGCTTCCCCATGCTGGCCAGCCAGCGGGTCGAGTATTTGGAGAAGGCGTTGCTCGATTACCGGGCGCAGACGCGCAAGAGCGGCGAGATGCACGCTATGGCCGGTGGGCTGAGCGAAGACGATATCGACAATCTCGCGGCCTTCTATGCGCATCAAAAAGCGCGGGCGGTGCTGTTCGTGCCGCTGCCGGCCAAGTGACGAAGATCAAGCCGTAACCGATGGGACACGACCATGAGTGAACTGCCACTACACCGGCACTACCTTCATTACTCGGAGCTGCCGTATAGCCAGCGTGTCCTTTATACGGCGGCGCTGCTCGTCCTCGGCGTAGGCTATCTGTTCGCCTTGCTGAACGTGTACTTCACCTACGCCGGACGCGGGGGCGGCAATCCGAAAATGCTCACGGCGGAAGATCTCATCGTGGCCTATTCGGGCAGCGGCAAGGGCTCGCGCCTGGAAGGCGCGCTGCGCGGGCCGATGTCGACCATGCTGCCGGGCGACGACCGCAACGTCATCATGGCTTGGGCGGCCGAAGGGGCCCCGCATCCGGCCTATGACAAGACGGTGCGGCCGCTGCTCGACAAATACTGCATGACCTGCCACGACGGCAGCAATCCGCATCTGCCCAACCTCAACGGCTACGACAATCTGAAGAAGGTGACCGAGAAGGACACCGGCGCCGCCATCCCGACTCTGGTGCGGGTGTCGCACATCCACCTGTTCGGCATGACCTTCATCTTCTTCCTCACCGGCCTGATGTTCAGCCACGCCTATGTGCGGCCGGTGTGGTTCAAATGCGCCGTCGTCGCCACGCCGTTCGCCGGCATCATGATCGACGTCGCCTCCTGGTATCTGATCAAGGTGTTCCATCCCTTCGTGTTTGTGGAGATCGCGGCCGGCATGATCCTGGCGGCGTGCTTCGCCTTCATGTGGGTGGTGGCGCTCTATCAGATGTGGTTCATGGCGGCGCCGGAAATGGTTCGGGACCGCGCGAGCTACGACGTGTGAGGCTTGCGCTAGACTTGCGCGCTAATTTTGCCGGCGCAGCTCTTCGATGCGGGCGGCGAAGTCGTCGACCGCATCCCAAGACGTATATTCGACCCTGGTACGGGGGGCGGTCGGCCCCCCGGTCAGCAACATGATGAAGCGGATGATCTGGCGATCCCGCCAGTTGTAGCGCTGGTAGTCGAGCCGCCCGGCGAAAGCGACTGCAAGCGTCGGCGCGAGGCCATGGCGCGCGATGGCCTTGCGCAAGTATGCGTTGCCCGTCGCAGTGGTCTTTTCCGGTTTGCGGGCGGTGAGATTGACCGAGGCCAGCGCCAGCGGCGGTGGCGACACCAGCGATCGATAGGTCGTCAGGAACTGGTCCGCTTCAGGCAGATGCTTGCCGTAACGGACGGCGGCCACCAGCACGATCAGCGAGGCGGCGGTGAGGTCTTCCGGCGTCGGCTTTGCGATCGCAACATCCTGTGGCGGGGCGAGCGGTCCGTTCTCCGCCAGCCGGCCGCAAATATGCTCGGCAATGCGCCGCGCCTGTCCGTCGCGCGTCGAATAATAAAGCGCAATGACCCGGCTATTCGTCGACATCATGCGCTCAAATAAAATGGCCGCCGAAGCCGATCGCCATCATCACCAGCAGCGCCAGCCCGACCGCCACCAAAGCAAAGCCCAGAATCTTGGCGCCGAGCGTCAGCGGCTGCGACGGCGCGTCGACCAGATGCTGCTGCAATTGTCCGCTTGCCGCCAGCCGGGCGTATTCGACGGCGTATTCGCGCTTGAACTCGTCGAGCGGCATCGCGCCGGTGAACATGACGATGTCGAGCGGGAATTTGTCCGGCCGCCAGTGATTGACGAAATAATGCACCGTGAACAGGTAGGCGGCAGCGAGCAGCGCCTCGTCGCCGTGCGCAACGGTGGCGACATTGAACGCCCATCCCGGCAGATAGGCCGCGGTCAGCGTCTTGAACCACAGCACCGCGCCGGTCGCGACCAGCATGGCGATGCCCCAGAAGGGCGCCCAGTAGTCGACCTTCTGCTGATAGTTCCAGTGATCGAATGACGGGCGCGACCGCCGGCCGAAAAACCATTTGAACATGGCGGTGAAGTCGGCCGCATCTTGCCAGTTCGGCATCAGCGAGTAGGGGCCGAAGACCTTGAAGCTCGACCAGTTCCGCGCGATGTGGATGGCGGCGTAGAGAATGTGCCAGGCGAACACCGCCACCATCACCACGGCGGCGACGCGGTGGATGATGCCGGCGATTTCCGGTCCGCCCATCGCGCGTTCGAGCACCGGCGCCCAGGACGTGTTCGGATAAAGCAAGGTGATGCCGGTAGCGACCAAGAGGATGATGCTGACCGCGAACAGCAGGTGCGCCCAGCGCCACGTCGCGCTCCAGCGCTGATAGTAGCGGCGCTCGCCTTGCGGCACGGCGTCGGCGCGCACATGCGGGCGCGGCTTTTGCTGCTGGCGGTCGCGATACTCGCGATAGAACCAAAGCGCCGAATGCGCCCAGAAGAACAGCAGCACGCCGCCGACCGCCAGGTTCACGAACTTCGAGGCGAGCCACGTGTAGGGATAATGCGCGAAGTCGTTGGTCGTGGCGTGCGGCTGGAAGGTCGCAAAACCCGGCGTCGCGTCGGCATGACATTTCCGGCAGGTCTTGAGCAGGTTGACGGGCGCTACACTTGAGGCCGGATTGGCGGCGGGCAGGACATCGTGGCTGCCGTGGCAGTCGGCACAAGTCGCGCCGTGCGCGAAGCCCATGACGACGACCTGGCCGTGATAGGTCTCGGTGTAACCCTGCGCGGCTTTGGCATGGCAAGCGATGCAGTTCTTCGTCATCGCGATGCGCGTCTTGTCCCACTCGGCCGCGGTCTTCGACACGTTCTTGTGCGGCAGCTCGGTAATCTTCGTGTGGCAGTCGACGCAACGCACCGACGCCTTGCCGTGCACACTGTTGGCAAATTGATCCGGCACGACGGACAGCGCGCGCGCTTGGCCGTCGGCGCGCCGCGCGGCGAAGCCGGGTATGCCATGGCAGCCGAGACAAGTCGCGTTGTCGAGATTGGCCGCCCCTTGTGCGCTCGCGGCTTGCGCCCAGAAGAATGCGATCGTTAGTACGACCGCGCGTCGCGCAAATTTGCCGGCCTGCATGGCTCACTCTCCTGCATTCGAAAAAGCGAACGCGCGGCACTCGGCCGCGCGCTCTAATTCTACACCGCAAGCAGTGGCGCGGCTTCGCTCAATCGAACGCGAACGTGCTGTCGAACATGACGTTGCACGAATCCATTCGACGCGTGTCGATTCGCCGAGCGCCGGATATTCGCGATTAGAGCTTGTGGCCGTTTGCTTTGAATTTTTCGCCGGCCGGCTTGAGCGCGCCGCCGCCCGCCGGATTCTGATGGCAGAAGCCGCAAGGTTTTCCGGTTTGCTGGGCATATGCCGGCAAAGCATTTGCCGTTTGAGATCCAGTTAGTGAAAACGCAACTGCGATCAGTATTGCGGCCGCCGTGCCACAGACAAACGCGACGAGATTTTTTGTATTCACTTGCATGCCGTCTTCTCCCATTTCCAAGATGTGTGCAGACAACGTTCATTCGCGCTCGACTGGTTTCCGTACCCGGGTAGCGTCGCGCGACTGTGATGTTATCAACACAGCGCGGAGAAAAACAGATTCAGGCTCTTGCGCGGTATTAAAAAATTGATCTTGATCAACTTGCAGATTGATCTTGTGTGGGTAAACAAATTCAAGTGATATCTGCATAAGCGGGGACTGGGGCGGTAGTAATACGATAGGGTGTGCGGTTTAGAACACATCCTGTTTCAAACGGGGCGCTTGAAGACCATCAAAATCGGCTGCGGTCGAACACGTGCTGTAAGTATTACTGATCCTTCCCCTGCTCGAGGCGTTCACCTGATCAGCGTCATGCCGACGCTGATCTAGACTTGTTAGCGGTGGCGAGGGTCGTTCAGTGAAACACAATGGTCGTCAGACTGTCGGATTCGTGCCCACCGGGGCTTTGTCTACGGATATTCCGGACAAGCCGAGATTTAGACTAGGCAAGAAGTTCGGATTGCTTGCCGCGGCCGCGGTATTATTGGGCGCCGCATTTTATTTGCCTCAATCGGCCAAGGCCGAAGGCGGCTTCACGGTCGCGGGCATCAATTCGACCCTGCCGGCCTGGTCGCAGACCGCCAAAGCCGAAGACTCCAGCCAGCCACGCGGCCAAGTTTCCGACGACTCGGCGCTTTCGGCGCTGACCTCCTACGCGCAGCAGATCAATGCGCCGCAGGTAGCCGGCGCCAAGACGGCGCAGAGCTCCCAATTCGACGACCAGACTTTTGCCGCGCTGCAATCGTTCGCGCAGGGCATGGGCTCCGATCAGCCGGCATCGCTTAAGGGCCAGACCAAATTGGCCGAAGCGGACAATCTGCTGGATTGGCTGAGCCAGCCAAAGGAAGCCGCCCCGGCGGCCAAGCCGGCGAAAGGCTCAGCCGCGAAAGGGAAGCACACGGCGCCTCCGGTCGAAGCTCACTTCGTGGGCGACAAGGTCTGCGCGGGTTGCCATGCGGTGCAGATCGCGGAATTCCAGAAGACCCTTATGGGCCGCATAAGCCTGACGCAACCGGGCAAGTTCGCCTGCGAGAACTGCCACGGACCCGGCTCGGCGCATGCCAAGGCGGGCGGCGGACGCGGCGTCGGCGGTATCATGTCGTTCGAGGCGGACGATCCTCGTACCTCGGAAGAAAAGAATTCGATCTGTCTCGCCTGCCATGAACGCGGCGATCGCACGCTTTGGCAGGGCAGCGTCCACGAAGAGCGTGGCCTCGCCTGCGTGAATTGCCACACGATCATGAAGAGCGTGTCGCGCAAGAACCAGCTCAAGACCGCGTTCGAGCCGGACACCTGCTTCCAGTGCCACAAGGACCGGCGCGCGCAGATGTTCCGCTCGTCGCACATGCCGATGCGCGAAGGCAAGGTCGTGTGCTCGGATTGCCACAATCCGCACGGCAGTGTCACCGAAGCCTTGCTGAAGAAAGATTCGATCAACGACGTCTGCTATACCTGCCATGCCGAGAAGCGCGGACCGTTCCTGTTCGAACACGAGCCGGTGCGCGAGAACTGCGACAACTGCCACGATCCGCACGGCAGCATCAACCAGTACTCGCTCAAGATGCCCCGTCCGCGGCTGTGCAACGAATGTCACAACCTCATGGATAGCACCGCTGGGCCAACCAGTGCCCATGCCGTCGGTCAAGCTTGCGAGAACTGTCACTCGGCAATTCACGGCAGCAATGCGACTAATGGTGCGCTGTTGTTCCGCTAAGATAGCAATCGCGTCATGGGTTAGGGCGTGTAAAATGAAAAAGATGCTTGGGGGCGTTTCGATGAAACCGCGGATGGGCTTGGTCAAGACGTGTATGGTTAGTGCGTTGCTGGGCAGCGCGGCATGGGCATTGCCCGCCATGCAGGCTCAGGCGGACGACATGCCGTTGAAGGCTCCGGCGGCCGACGAAGCTGCGGCGCTTTGGTGGTTCCACGGTAGTGTAGAGGCCGGTTATCGCGGTTTTCTCAACAGCCCGCAAGACGGATATCAAACCGCTAACGGTCCGATAAGTGGTGGAATTACGTACCCCGGAGTGGCGGGCAACAGCTTGGCCAAGTATTATGAGTATAGTGATATCAAGCCGGGCGCGTTCGGGAATTTCTGGTTCTCGACCGGGAGCAAGGACGGCCTCTACCGAGTTCGACATAGGCGGCAAGAATGTCGGTTATGACGATCAGTACTACTACCTCGATGCTTCGAAAGCGGGCCAAGTCTACTTTAATTTCGGTTGGGATCAAACTCCACATCTTTACAGCACCAGTGCTCTGACGCCCTTTGTGGTGAACGGGAACGCTGTGACGCTAGATCCATGCGCAGCGGCCACGCCCCACACAACTGTGCCCACACTCGCGACTTGTGCGCAGCCAATGGATATCGGCATCATACGCGATACGGCAGCTTTCCAGGGTCGTTGGACTCCGAACGACGACTGGGACGTCAAGGCCGATTATTCGCATATGTCGCGCACTGGTACCCAGGTTATCGGTCTCATTGGTGGTGACACGCCAGGAAGCGGTAGCACTCCTGTCCTGTTGCCGAAGCCCGTAGACGACTCCACACAGAATTACGGGGTGAACGGCGAGAAGGTTGGGATGTCGCCGTGGGGCCAGAAGATTATTTTCAAGCTGGCCTACAATGGTTCGACGTACACCGATAATATTTCAAACTTCACTGTGCAAAGCCCGAGCTTCCTCACGCAGCCGCTAGGCATGAGCGATGCAACATGGCCCAGCAATCAGGCCAATGGATTTGGCGGAACGTTGGCCGCGGACTTGCCATGGAAGAGCCGCTTTGTCAGCGTCCTCAATTATACGATGATGAGGCAGAATGCCGCGTTCCTTCCGAACAACACGGTTCCTGCCGATCAAACTGCGCTGCCGGCCTCGAGCCTTAACGGCGCGATCAATACCCTGCTGAGTAACAATCAGCTCACCACAAAGATCACGCCGGATCTCACCTCCAAACTGACCTATCGCTATTACGATTTCAATAACGCGACGCCAGAGCTCTATTTCCCCAGTAACCCACACTATGATTACTCGGCTGGGAAGCCGACTGATGAGAGCGTCAACTCCCTCTCGATGGGCTACATCAAGCAGGATGCCGGTGCTGCATTGAATTGGCGCCCGACGAAGGAATGGAACCTGGGCGCCGCATACAATTTCGAGCGCTATGATTGGACGCGCGCCGACGTCGACGTTACCAACGAGAATTCGGGCAAGATTTATGGCGACTGGAAGCCGATGGAGTGGTTTACGTTGCGTGCGAGCACTTCTTACGGCGTGCGGACCTACGACAACTACAATTACGCTGGCAATGTCGGTCTCTTCCAGTGGAGCTGCCCATCAGTAGCCACGTGCGATGCGAGTGAATTGTATTCGAGCACCTACCGTCAGCTGATGATTGACAATCGCCAGCTGTGGACCTCAAACGTTTCCGCCGACCTCGTTGTGATCCATAACCTCACATTCACTCCGACGTTCAAATACACGGAGGCCAACTATGGCATCGATCCCACCACGCAACAGGGATTGGCAGACAGCCGTAAATCGGCTGCGGGCATTGACGCTACCTATGTGTTGAACCCCGACACGTCGTTTACGGTCGGCTACATGTATGAATGGGGCAGCTCATTGCTCATCGGGATTAATTGCAACGGCAACACCGATGCTGGCGGCGTTATGGCTAACTGCGCCCCACCGCCAACGGCTTCTGCAACTCTGACAAATGATACGACGATGGTACAAACGTTCACCGCCGCAGTGAAATGGGCGGCCATTCCGCAAAAGCTTGACACCGAACTGCGCTACACCGCGTCGTATGGCGTGGATAACATGCAACTTTTTGTCGGCGGCGCCCCGCCGAGCGGCGGCCAGTACCCGGAAAACACAACCTGGTTCCAGCGCATGGATGCGTCCGCGCTCTATACGTTCGACAAGGAAACCGTCGCGCGGCTGGGATGGAAGGGTGACTTGAAGGCTAAACTGCACCTCACCTGGGAGCGCAATGCGGAAACTAACTGGGCCCAAGATCCGTTGACGCCGTACTCCCTGGTCTCGTCAGGGCTGTGGATGGGCTGGGACAACCCGAACTACAATGTCGTAATGCTGTCAGGGTCGTTTATCGCCTCTTGGTAGCCACGTTACTGTCAACATGCTGGATGGGAGCGGCCTTCTGGCCGCTCTTTTCGTTTGGGCGTCGGTATCCCTCGCAGTGCGGATTGTTCATCAATTGGCTTCGTTCGGGAATTTGCTCGTATCCCAATCTGAAGCCCCCGAGGTGGATCGGTGGGCGCTAGCTGCGGTGCTTGGCGAGGTCGGATTTGTATTTAGTCGGGCTCACGCCAATGCAGTAATCTCTCATCCGCTGGGACAAAAAACCGTCAGGTCAACACGGCGGTGAGGTATTACCGACAATACCCTTCAAAATTACAATCGACGCATTATAGCAAGAAAACCAGGAACTCCCGTATTCGACTCTTGCCTTATGATAGTTTCCTCAATCGCTTGAACCATAAATCCAAAACCTAACGCTAATTGTTCTAAATAGCCTTTTGAATGTTGATAGCGACCGGTCTCTCTTAGTCGATAGTTATCACCGTCATTTGTCGACTCTACAGAAAAACAAAAATACCCGTTATCATTTAGGCTGCGATGCACCAGAATAAAAATTGGCGCCAAATCACCAAAATATATGAACACGTCAGTAGATATAACAACATCATATTTTTGTTTGTGGCTATTCAGAAATTCAATGATCTCCTCACATATGAGGTCGTCATAAACGGCACGTCTTTTTGCTATGTCTAACATCTTTTGTGATAGATCGACGCCGACTAAGCGTTTTGCACTTGATCGAACTTGAATCCCCGTTAAACCCGTACCACAACCGAGATCAAGAATATCTACGGAGGTAGGTTGGTTGTACTGACGCATAAGATTAAATAGATTAGTCGGGACACGATATTTTAACTGATGCACCAAATGCTGGTCGAAGCGACCTGCAAAACTATCGAACAAATCGACGACAATACTTTGCGGGACAACAGTAGGCGTTTTTGTTATACTGAACTTAGCAAGCTCGAAGGCTACAGTGTCTTTATTGGCACCTAACGCTAGCGCTTGCTCGAAATCTTTTCGCCCCTCATCCAGTTTGCCTCGACTCATCTGACTTCTGCCACGATAAAGCCAAGCTTTGGCGAGTTCAGGCTTAAGAGCTATTGCCTTGTCATACGCGGCAAACGCTTCGTCATAACGTTTGAGATCTCTAAAAACATTTCCACGACAAAACCACGCCTCAGTAAGGTCGGGTCTGAATACCAGCGCTTTATCATAGGCAGAAAAGGCTTCATCGTAGTGCTTGAGTTCGGCGAATACGTTGCCCCTACCTAGCCAGGCTTCAGCTAAGTCAGGCTTTAGCGCCAGCGCTTTGTCATAGGCAGCAAATGATTCATCGTAGCGCTCTAGTTTGCATAAACTGTTGCCTCGATTGTTATGCGCCTCGGCATTATCTGGCATCAACGCGATTGCCTTTTCACAGCTTTCTAATGCCTCCAAATACCTCCGTAAAAGGCTTAATATAGTTCCGCGATTATTGTACGCTTCGATATAATTTGGCTGAAGCTCTATAGCCTTATCGAAATTTGGAAGCGCTTCCTCGAAGCGGTCGAGATCACTTAATACATTCCCGCGGTTATTATATGCAGATGGATAATTCGGTTTCAGCTCGATAGCCTTGTCGTAGCTCGCTAGCGCGTCTTTAAAACGTTTTAGGTGGGTTAAGGTAATTCCCCGATTATAATATGCCTCCGCATAAGTTGGCTTCAGCGCGATAGCCTTGTCGTAACTCGCCAGCGCCTCATCAAATCGTTTCAGGTCCTTTAGCCCAGCACCGAGATTGCTATAAGCCTCGGCGAGATTCGGATTAAAAGTGATTGCCTTCTTTATCAGCTCAACGCCACGCTGGGTACGGTATGTTTGAAGCGCAATCACACCAAGCAGATGAAGCACATCAAAGTGCCTCGGTTGATGCTGAAGCACTTCTTCACAAATATGTTCCGCCTCAATGAGCCTACCCTGCTGATACAAAGTGGGAATTTGCTGGAACTTCGCTCGGATTGCAGCTGAAGCCGACTGCTGAAATACGCGCTTCTGTTTTCGGTTTCTCGACAATGCCAAGACCCCTCACTCGCCAGCTTTAGATTTGCGGCGGCGCTGATAGTTCCTCATAACAATAGTGCCACACAAATGCCCCTCATGACGTCGGCGCCTCTTGCGGGACTTTATGCACTTCAACCTCCCAATCGAACCCATTCCAATTCATTTGGTATGAGATTTTATCGCTTGGTTCCCACATACCGCAATCTACGTCTTTGTTTGGTAAAATTACGATCAGCCGCTTACCGACAAAAATATTGACCCATCCATTATGCTCGAGACCGCTTCGAGCCAATCGTTTCAATTGGCTGTAGTATGGTTCCTCTCTCCAAGTAAGCGGTGACCCAGCATCAACGTGAAAGACTAAGATACTCATGTCCCCGTCTCGAACATGACGAATGACTATTTTTGAGCGTATTGGTTGCCATTCATCGCCAAACTCCGGGTTGATCAACCAACCGCAATTAAAGCTGCGACATTCGTTTGGTCTAGTATCGTAGATGCTGCAACCCTTGTTTTTAGTGCAGTGCGGACACCATTGACCCATTGGCTTATTAATTTCGAAAAAAGCAACAAGCTTACAGCAAAGCGAACACGCTCCGCACACGCGGTTCTGTCCCTTCGTCTTCGTAGATCTCACACCAACCGCCGTTGCCTGCTCACGACCAACCCAAACAAAGTTAGGTATCAATCACCTCGAAAGCAATATTTCTATTTTAACCAACTCCGCCGCATTCGCATTTCGCAGCGTTTCTGCACTCATTTTACAGCACCCGGCGGTCGTTTCCAATGTGCCCATGCTCCGTCAACTTCTGATTGGCCACTATCGCCACGCCCTTTGCATTCAGTCGGGTTGCAAACGGCAGCGTGCCGCTCTGAGAAGATGTCCGAAGTCCCATCAACTCGTAGAATTCTTTCAAAAGTATAGATAGGGTCATAGACGTGCAAGCGCTGCCATTACAGTATTCTACACAGTGCGCGATTGCCCAAGTGTCCTCGCCCTAATCGATTATTTCCAGCAGAGTATGTAGCAGGACATCAAGGGCTGCGGGCACGATTGCCATTCGTCGGCTTCGGTCTCTTCGGCTTTTCCTTTGTGCTTCTCCTTGGTAGTCTCGCACAATGTTCTCTTTAATCCGTATCAATCTCTTCATGTTGGTCGCGCTGGCTGTTGCTGGCTGCGCCAACACTGGCGCTCAAACAACACAAGCTTCGATCGCCGCCACACTGTCGCGGCCGAAAATAGTACTCGTCTATGACTTTACATTTTCCCCCGACGTCGTGGTGGCCGACCGCGAATTCAGCGCGCGACTGGAGCGTCAGATCGGCGACCTCTCGATCAGTAAAGATTTGGTCGCCAAGCGGGTGAATGACGAGATAGTCGTCACCATCGCCACCATCCTGCGCGACGAGGCTGGTCTTAATGCACAGCCGGGCAGCGAGGAGAATTCCGCGATCAAAAGTGGCGCACTGGTCATTGCCGGACAGTTGCACGCCGTTGGTCAGGGCAGCCGCCCCGTCAATTTTGGCACTGGTGGCGGTGTGGTCGCCGACATAACAGTGTCGCAAGTCTCCGAGGGTGTAGAAAAGCGATTGCTCGCCTTCACGGCGCAAGCACAGAATGGACGCCAACACCGCGCCGCAATTACCGGACCGACTGCCGCCGCACGCAATGCGGCAATCGTCGCTGCGCTTGGGGCGAAAAGTGCGCTTGCAGTGAAATTGTCGCCTAACCTAGAGGCGCAGGCGCGCGAGCTTGCGCGCGCAATCGCAGACAAGATTATTGCCTATGCGCTGCAACAGGGTTGGGTGAATAAAGCGGATTTACCTGAGCCGCCGACGGACACGCAACCGACAAAGAAGAGACTGGAGAAACTGCCAGCCGCCGCTGCGAAGCAGGAGGGCTCGCCGCTCCCGCCAGACACAATTCCTTGTCAAGCATTCACGAAAAACAATCGCGGGAATTGGTACGTCAAGGGGCCGGTTACGGTTGATATTGGAAGCGAAAAAGGCAAAACTCTGCAAAATCTAGAAATTCCACCAAAGTTTTTCACGATCGGTGGCGTCGATCTTTACCAAGTTATTCAGAAAAAATGCGACAGAAACCAACGCCCATAGCAACCCGTGCTTGCTCAAAGATTTCAATCCAAGTTAAAGGATGCAAATGGCGAATTGCCCGCGCGACCGTGACGCGGGGGTTCTTTGTTGTCAGCAAGCGGTACCAAAAAATTGTATGTTATAGTACAGGCATGAATTCCGATCGACTTGGATCCGCAGAGCGGCCTTCGGGCCGCTCCTTGGTTTTGGGGCGCCGATAGCGATCACTTGAACCAGCCCACGTCCCAGCCGGCATCGTCCAGTAGTGACTTGATCCGACGATAGCCGTATCGGCCGTACTGGGATGCGAGAGCAATAATAGCCCGCGTCAGCGCATCTTCATCAGCGCGGACAATGGTGGTGTAACGCTGCGTTCCACGCGGCTGACCGACAATCCGGCAGGCATGACGTTCCGAGAGACCGTACTTCCCCCGAATGCGTTCAACGGCCTGCCGGCGCCGTTCGGGGCTTACAAGTTTCCCGAGGCGATGTCCTTGAGCACCTGCTTCTCAAGCGACAGATCGGCAACGAGACGCTTCAGGCGAACATTCTCACGCTCTAGGTCCTTCATCCGCTTCGCCTGGTCGATCTCAAGGCCACCGTATTCCTTGCGCCAGCGATAAAAGCTCTGCTGCGATATCCCCGCATCTCGGCAGGCTTCCGGGGCAGATTTGCCCTGCGCCATCAGCAATTCAATCTGGCGAAGCAGCGTCACAATCTGCTCCGCGATGAACCTTTTCTTCGGCATGACCAAAGCTCCTTTCCAAGCGTATTTTCTCACATCGCTTGGTCTAAAAAAGCCAGGTCAGGTCAATATTGGCCGCCCGAAGGCTTATGGTTCTCGCGGCAAACGCAGCCGTCCTGACCAGCCCGTTGATATTCATTGCTTCCTAGTAGTCGTCCGGACAACATCGACCTGACGGGAGCGGCCTTCGGGCCGCTCCTTTCGTTTTGGACGCCGAAGGAACTGCCATTCGGCTTTGGCGTTTTCTCTGGTCTGCTCTTATCTCTCACCTCACGAGCGTCTGGTTAGGGTGAGCTGGCGGCAGAGGAGATTCCCATGGGATATGTGAAAAAGACCGCAGCAATTGTGATGACCGTGATCGCGTTCGCTTCGACAATGATTCCGATGGATGCGAATGCCCGCAGCGCAAAGTTTTCTCGTCCGCCGGCGCCGCCACCGCCGCCGTCGATCGGCTACTATGGCGAATTTCCGGTCGAATTGGATTACGCGCAGGCGCAGGCGTGGAGCCTTCGCCGTCCCTACTATACGCACTTCATGTACGACTATTGCGACTACCGTAATTGCGTCTTGCGCCGTAACAGCCAAGGCGCTTGGGCCCCGGTCTGGTATGGACCGGTGAATTAGTCCGCCGCTTGGCAAAACAACCGCGATTGGCGAGGAGCGGCCTTTGGGCCGCTCCTTTCTTTGGGCCGCCGGCGACCCGTCGCATCGGGAGGAGCCAGGAGGCTAGGCCGCTAGTACCCCGCAGCCGGCGGCGCAGGCCCGCCCGCGCCCGGCCCGTTGATATTCGTCAAAAGGCCAACATCATTTTGCGGTAAAAAAATCATGCCGAATGGCGGGGGCCACACTATTATACTACAAAGACTATGGAATCGAAGGAGACCGGCTATGAAGCGGCAACGTCTTTTAATCGCAGCGGCGGCAGCGGGCCTCGCCATTTTGGCGGTGGCCGGCATGGAGATCACCACCTCGTCACCCGCCTATTGCGCGCCAGGCGACAGCCCGGTGAAGAAGCCGCTTCCCGTCAACAGCCAGACGAAGAAGAGCTTCAAGGAAGACGTGATGCCGATTTTCGTCGGCCGTTGCGTCAGCTGCCATCAGCCGGGCGGCGAAGGCACAGCCAAAAGCGGCCTGGATCTCACGAGCTATACCGGCGTCATGAAAGGCACCAAATTCGGGCCCATGGTCATCCCGGGCGATCCGGAAAGCAGCAACCTGATGCTGCTGCTCGATTGGCGCGCGTCGCCGGAGTTGCGCATGCCGCACGGCATGAAGCAGCTCAATTCGTGCGACCGCAACGACATCCGCGCCTGGATTCGCGAAGGCGCCAAGGACAACTGAGCGGCGGCGCTCAGCCTTCGACCTTCAAATCCTTGATCACCGCGTCGATCTGGCGAAGCTTGTCGGCGTCGCCGGACAGCGCCTTGCGGGCGTCGGCGGCGGCGGCCACCGCCTTGGCGTGGTCGCCCAGCACCATATAGGCACGCAGCAGTCGTTCCCAGCCGGCGAGGTCGGAGCCGTCCGCTTTGAGCTTGTCGGCGAGCCGCGCCACCATGGTGCGGATCATGTCGTTCTGCTGGTCGGGGTTCATTTTCGCCGCGGCCGCCATGTCGGCTGCGGTCGGCCCGGGCATGCCGGCCGGCGGGGCGGCTGGCGCCTGTGGCGCCATTGGCGGTGCCGCCACCGCGACCGACGTCGCCGCGTCGACCCCGGCATTGAACTGCTTCAGCTTGTCCGGATCGCTCGCCAACGCCTTGCGCGCGTCGGCGAGCGCGGCCTGCATCTTGTCCTGCTGCTCGATCACCCGGTACGAGCGTACGAGCTGCAGCCAGCCATTGACGTCGGACCCGTCCTTCTTCAGCCGGTCGGCCAGCCGCTGCACCATGCCGACGATCGATTGGTCCTGCTGGATGGGCGTCTGCTTGGCCGCTGCCGCGATTTCGGCCGCGTTGGGCGCTGGCAGGGCGGCGGCCGGGGCCGCCGAGGCCGCCGCCATGGCGCCGTCGTTGAACTGTTTCAGCTTGTCCGCATCGCCGGCCAGCGCCTTGCGCGCGTCGGCAAGCGCTGCCTCCATCTTGTCGCTCTGATTGAGCACCCGGTACGAGCGCACGAGCTGTAGCCAGCCCTGCACGTCGGAGCCGTCCTTCTTCAGTCGCTCGGCCAGGCGCTCGACCATGGCGTTGACTTCGTGATCGGGGGGAGCGCTTTGCGCCGCCGCGGCCGGTGCGGTCGCCGCGGCTGCCGGCGCATTGCGCGCCAAGGCGTGACGGACCACCTCGATCCACGGCGCATTCGGCGGCGCGCCGGCAATCAGGTCGTTCCAAATCTTATCGGCATCTGCGCGCCGGCCATCCTGATCGGCAGCCATGCCCGTATAGAAGCGCGCCATCACGTCCTGCGGGTCGATCTTGAGCGCACGGTCGAAGGCGGCCTTGGCGTCGGCGGTGACCACACCATTGGCGGCGGCCACCATGGCTTCGCCGAAATCGGCCTCGCGCTCGGCATTGCTGCCGTTCAGGCTGATGACGTTGCTCCAGGCGCGGACGGCATCGTCATAACGGCCGATGCGCATATAAACCGGCGCCAGAACCTCCCAGGCTTTGCCGTCATTGGGATTGCGGGCGACGTGGTCCTCAACCCGGGCGACCATGTCCTGGACATTGCGGGCCTCGGCCGCGGTCTGCACACGCGCCGCCAGCGGTTCGCCCGGCAAGTCCGGCGAACCGAGCGTGAGATAGAGCGCAAAGGCGCCGGCCGGCAGCAGGACGAGTCCGGCGATGGCGGTGACGCGGCGGTGCCGGAGCGTAGCGGTTTCCTCTGCGGGCCGTTCGGATTCCTCGGCGTCGGCGGCGGCAATCAGCCGGCGCGACACCTCGACGCGGGCGGCTTCGGCTTCGGCGTCGCCGATCAGGCCGGTGGAGCAGTCGCGCTGAATTTCGTCCAGTTGGTCGCGGTAGACGGCGACATCGCTGCCGTGGCGCAAGGGCGTGCGCCGCGCCAGGGGCCAGAGCACCGCGAACATCGCGGCCGCCGTCATCAGTACCAGCACGAGCCAGAGTGTCATTGAACTATTCTACCCGTTAAGCCGTTGGAATTGCTGCCCGAAAAGACACTTCAAGGGCAAAAAAGCGTCAGAATGACGACCTATGTCGCCACGGCAGTTTTCTCGACCTCCAACTGCCCTAACCCATTGATACATATCAAGGCGGCAGGGGTTTGAATGGCAAAATATTCGATCGGTTTGAAGAGGAGCAAGGGCATGAAAGCCGATGACGTCATGGCGACGAACGTTATTACGGTACGCCAGGATACGCCCGTCACAAAGATCGCCGAGGTGTTGCTGGCAAACCGCATCAGCGCCGTGCCGGTGGTCAATGACAAGGACGCCATGGTCGGCATCGTCAGCGAAGGCGACCTGATCCATCGCATCGAAGCCGGCACCGAGCGGCAACGCTCATGGTGGCTCGAACTTCTGACCGGGCGGGAGATGCTGGCCCATGAATTCGTCAAGTCGCACGCCGGCAAGGCATCCGACGTGATGACGCGCCGGGTGATCAGCGTCACGCCGGACACGACGCTGGCCGACATTGCGTCGCTTTTGGAAAAGCATCGGATCAAACGCGTGCCGGTCGTGATGAACGGAAAGCTTGTCGGCATCGTCAGCCGCGCCGATCTTATACAGGCGCTGGTGAATCTTGGTCGTGAAAAGCCGCCGGGCACGCCGGTTGACGATTTGACGCTGCACGGCAACATCCTCGATCAATTGAGCTCGAAGCCGTGGGTCGATCCGTCCACGATCAATGTCGTCGTCAATAACGGCAACGTCGAACTCTGGGGCATCGTCGATTCCGAGACCGAGAAGGACGCAATCCGCATCGCGGTCGAGGTCACGCCCGGCGTGCGCCAAGTCGCCAACAAGCTTGTCGTCGAACATCTGATGAGTGCGCAGTAACACTGTGCGCCGCTATTGGCGGCGTCCGGGATACGCGTTCCGATCTGTTCTTTACTGCCACTAAGTCGCGTTGCCAGGCGGGAACGCCTGCAGCACAGGCCGGGAACGTTACCTGGCGGATATAATTAATTACCGCCGCCGTGAACCGCTATTTCTTTGCCGTGCGATCGAGTGCCGCCGCAATGATGTGCTGCGCAGCGGCGAGCCGCTCGCTGCCGATGCCGTAGGCGGCGAAAAGTGCTTGCAGGTTTGCCGACACGGCGTCGCCCGCTTTGCCGCGCGGCCACGTCGCAAGCCGCGCCTCGGCCCATCGTTCGAGCATCATTTGCTCGGTGCGCTCGGCTTCAAGCTCGGCGACTTTGACTTGCGCACGCAATTGCATTGCGGCCGTTCCGTCTTGCAAATCCTGCAGTTCAACGGACTTAAGATTGCGGCGCGCAGCACGCAACGGGCGCACGACTTGTTCCTGCCATTGCTGGACTGTCTCGCGGGCCGCCGCAATGTCGTCGGGCGTCAACGCGACGCCGTGGACGGCGCCGAGAAATGCGCACAACAAAATCAAATTCACATCAAGGCCGAACTGATCCTGCAAATCGAGGCATTCGTTCTGCACTGCGCCCGCGCCGTAGACCGCAAGCGAGAAATTCCAGAACGGGGAACTCATGCGGCGTCCCTGCGATGCCATCAATGGCCGGTGAAATTCGGCAGCCGGCGTTCGGCCGTCGCCTTGACGCCTTCCTTGAAGTCTTCGGTCTTGCGCAGCCAGGTCTGTTCCTTGAGCTCGTGCTCGGTGGCCTTGAGCACCCGGTCGGCGAGATCGCCGCGCATGGTCGTGCGAGTCGAGATCAGGCCGAGCGGCGCATTCTCGGCGATCTCGGCGGCGAGCTTCATCGCCGCCTCGCGCACCTGATTCTGCGGCGCCAGCACATCGGCGAGCCCCATGGCATAGGCTTCCTCACCGGGAACGCGGCGGCTGGTGTAGAACATCATCGCCGCTTTCGTTGGTCCAATTACCAGCGGCAGCGTGACGGTCAGCCCGAAGCCGGGATGGAAGCCGAGCCGGGTGAAATTGGCGGAAAAGCGCGTCTCCGGGCAGACGACGCGGAAGTCCGCCACCATGGCGAGACCGAGCCCGCCGCCGACTGCCGCGCCGTGCACCGCCGCGACGATCGGCTTTTTGGTGCGGAACAGCCGGTTGCCTTCGAGATAAAGATGCTGCACCGCCTGTTCGCGGTTGAGGTCGCCGGGCCGTTGGCCCTCTTTGTTGAGCGTCGAGCCGTCGCCGAAATTGGCGCCGGCGCAGAATGCCTTGCCCCGCGCGGCCAGCACCACCGCGCGGCAGCCGACGTCCGCGTCGAGCGCCTCGAGCGCGCCGGCGATTTCCTGGATCAGCGCGATGTCGAAGAAATTATTCGGCGGCCGGCAGATCTCGATCAGTGCCACGTGGCCGGTCTTTTCGACGGCAATATCCTTGAATGGGCCCATGGCATTCTTCCTTTATTCGGCCGCACGGTGTTGCGCCGGCCGCTGCTGCTTGACGATCAGGGCATCCACGATCGAGACGCCGTCGCCCTTGGCGTGCACGATCACCGGGTTGAGATCGATCTCGGCGATGTCGTCGGCATGGTCGGCGGCAAAGTGCGACAGCCGTGCGATCAAATCGATCAGCGCATCCGCGTCGGCCGACGGCATGCCGCGATAAGGCCCGAGGATCGCCGCGCCCTTGAGGCGGTCGAGCAGGGCGGCGGCCGCGGCGCGATCGAGCGGCACCGGCGCCAACACGACGTCGCCAAGCGCCTCGACCAGCACGCCGCCCAAGCCCACCATCAGCAGCGGGCCCCAGGTGGCATCGCGGTTGACGCCGAGGATGACCTCGCGCCCGGGCGGTGCCATCGGCTGCACCAGCACGCCGTCGATCTGCGCCTGCGGCGCATGTTTCTTTGCCGCCGCGAGCACGCGCTCGTAGGCGGCGCCCGCGCCGTCGCCCGACACGTTGAGCGCCACCGCGCCGGCTTCGGTTTTGTGCGGTATGTCGGACGATTGGACTTTCAACGCCACGGGCGTTGCCAGCTTTTCGGCGATGGCTTCCGCTTCGTCGGCGGAATGCGCTAGCGCGCCGGTCTCCGCGCCCATGCCGTATGCGGCAAGCAAAGGTCGCGCCTGCCACTCGCACAGCACCGAACCTGTGGCGGCGAGTTTGGCGCGCACTTGCTCGTGTGCGCTCGGAGGAACGGTTATGTCTTCGCTTGACTGAACTAGCCGTGTGCGCGCCTCACGAAAGTCGGCCAAAACCCGCATGGTGCGCGCGCAGCCGGGCGCGCCGGTGAACAGCGGATAGCCGGCCTCGTTGAGGATATCGACGCTGCGCTCGGAGGGCAGCGTGTAGGTCCACATGAACACCGGCTTTTTCGAACTCGCGGCCGAGCGCCTGCAGCTTCGGCAGGTCGGTTTCCAGAAACGCCGAGCGGCGCGCCGTCACCACGACGATGACGCCGTCGATCAGCGGCGACAGCCCGACCAGGCGGGCGAATTCCGCGTAGCCGAGCTTGTGCACGCCTTGCGCGGTGGAATCGACCGGGTTCTGCGAGCTGCCGTAAGAGGGCAAATGCACGTCGATCGCCTTGCGCGTTTCCTCGTCGAGCACCGGTACATCGAGGTCTTCGGCGGCGCAGGCGTCCGCCATCCACACCCCGGCGCCGCCGGACGACGTACAGATACCTATGCGTTTTCCCGCCGGCAGCTTGTCGCCGCAGGCGAGGAAGCCCACGGCGATGTCGATCATCTCGTCGAAGTCGCGGCCTTCGATCAGGCCGTAATGTTCGAAGATGGCGCGATAGGCTGCGGCCGAGCCGGCGAGGGCTGCGGTGTGCGAGGTGACCGCGCGGCGGCCCGCCTCGGACTGGCCGATCTTGGCGACGATCAGCGGCTTACCGAGCTTGAGCGCCTTTTCCGCCGCACGTTTGAATTTCTCCGGTGATTTCACGTCTTCCAAGAGCAGCAGGAAGACGTCGGTGCCGCCTTCGTCGAGCATGTAGTCGAGGAAGTCGGCGACATCGAGCGCGGCCTCGTTGCCGGTGGTGACGATGTGGCGGAAAGCGAGATTGCGTGAGCGCGCGCGGTCGAAAAAGGCAAAGCCGAGCCCGCCGCTTTGCGAGATCACCGAGACCTGGCCCTTGCCGAGCGCGCGCGCCGGGCGGATGGCACCGGCCTTCTTGTCCATCGCCGGTGAGAAGGTCGGGCAGAGCGCCGCTTCGATATTGGCGAAGCCTTCGGTGTTGGGCCCGCTCACCGCCATGTCGTAGCGCCGCGCTGTCGTGGCGATCTCGGCTTGCATGCGTAAGCCTGCTTCGCCCGGCTCCTCGGCGAAACCGGACGACAGGATCACCGCCGCCTTGATGCCGGCCTTGCCGCAGCGCTCTAGCTCGGCCGGAATATATTGCGCCGGCACGATGAGGATCGCGAGATCGGCGGGCTTGGGCAGGTCGGCGACCGAGGCAAAGGCCTTGAGCCCCTGCACTTCCGTCGCGCTGCGGCTCACCGGATAGACCTTGCCGGCGTAAGGGTGGCTCAGGATCACTTCCAGGATGCGCCCGCGCAGGCCTGTGATATCGGACGATGCGCCGACCACGGCAACCGTTTTCGGCCAGAGCAGCTTTCCAATATCAGGCACCCAGACCCCCCGTTCACCGCAGACCAAGTCCGCGCGCGATGATGCCGCGTAGGATCTCGGTGGTGCCGCCCTGGATCGTGAGCTTGGGCGCGATTTTGAACGCAAAGTCGAGTTGCTCATCCAGCGTCACCCGGTTGCTCGCCTCCGGTTCGAGAAACGCGCTAAGCTCACGCACGCGCTCGGGCAATTTCTGTTCCCAGATGGTGCCGACATCCTTGACGATTGAGGATTCCACCACCGGCTCCTTGCCGGCCTGCAACATGCCGGCGACGGAGACAGACATGCGTCGCAACGTATGGAGTTGTGCCACCAGGCGGCCGAGGCCTTCGGCGCTGCGCAGGTCTGGTTCTGGCCCGAGCGTGCGCACCAATTCGGCCAGCACGTAATAGGTCTCGAGGAAACGTTCCGGCCCGCTGCGCTCGTAGGCGAGCTCGCTGGTCGCCTGTTTCCAAGCACCATCGGGTTCACCAAGCAAGTGATCGTCCGGAATGAAGGCGTCGTCGAACACGACCTCGTTGAAATCGTGCTGGCCGGTCATCTGGATGATCGGATTGACCGTGATGCCCGGCGACTTCATGTCGACGAGGAATTGAGTGAGCCCGTGGCGGCGGTTCTCCTTCGTCGGCGGCGAGGTGCGGAACAGGCCGAGCATATAATCGGCGATATGCGCGTTGCTGGTCCAGATCTTGGTGCCATTAATTTTCCAGCCGCTGTCGACCTTGGTCGCCTTGGTCCTAGCGGCGAACAGGTCGGAGCCAGAATTCGGCTCGCTCATGCCGATGACGAAGCACAATTCGCCGCGGCAGATGCGCGGAAGTATATCTTGCTTGATGTGCTCGGGCGCGTATTTGAGCAGGATCGGCCCGCTCTGTCGGTCGGCGACGAAGTGCAGGCGCACCGGCGCATTGACCACCCGGAATTCTTCGGTGACGACGTAACGCTCGAGAAAATTGCGCTCGTGACCGCCGTATTTCTTCGGCCAGGTCATGCCGATCCAGCCTTTGGCGCCGACGCGCTTGCTGAATTCGCGGTTCTGGGTGTCGCCGTGGCCGGGCCGGTCGGGGACGAAAGTGCCGGAGGCGACTTCCTCGGCGATAAAGGCGCGCACTTCCTCGCGCAGCTTCTGGCACTCGGGCGGCAGGCGGATTTGGTCGAAGTGGAGATTGGTGCTCATGGTTTCACCGAGCCGCCAGCATCGGCCAGAACTGGTTGGCGCCGCGCGCGGCAACCACGCCGCCGAGCGTTGCGGCCCAATGGCTTTCGCTACCGAAATCGTCGCGCCACGAGAGCAGGCGCAGCGTCAAGCGATGCAGCACATGCTCGTTGGTGAAGCCAATAGCGCCGAACACTTGATGCGCAACGGCGGAACCTTCAGCCGACGCTTCGCCGGAGCGGATTTTTGCCGAGGCGGCTTCCAGCAGGACCGTATCGTCGAAGGCCTCGGCCTGCGTGATGGTGTCGGCGGCGGAACCGGCGGCGGCGAGCGCGGCGGCGGTTTCGCCAGCAAGGCGCGCGAGGTTCTGCTGCACCGCCTGGAATTTGCCGATTTTGCGTTCGAAGGCGACGCGTTCGTTGGCGTAAGCAACGCTCATCGCCAGGATTGTTTCCAATGCGCCGGCAATTTGCAGGCTGCGCACGGTCGCGCCCATCAGCATCAGCGCCGATTGATCGAAACCGCCCGGTGCCGGCGCGCTGCGGACCACCTTGGCGCGCTCGAAAGTCACGGTATCCGAACTCTCGCCGGCGAGATTTTTTCCGTCGCCCATGTGGCAGTCGGTGGCTTTCACCAAAGCGATGGTGGCGCCTTTGTCGCCCGACGCTACAACCGCGATGTGTTCGCAATCCTTGGCGAAGGGAACTCCGCGACTGAGTCCGCTCAATGTGCCGTCGGGTTTCAGCGTAATCCCGTCGCGCGGACGGGCCGGGGCAACGGTCATCGGGCCGGCGGGGGCATCAATGCCGGCGCGCGTTAGCAGCCACCCGGCCAGCAGCGTCTCGGCGAGCGGAACCGGCAAGGCACAGCGCCCGGCGGCGCCGAGAATGGCGAAGCCGTCGGTGAGGCTCGCGCCGGCACCGCCCAGGTTTTCCGGCACCCAGGCGAGCGTCAGGCCCGCGTCGGCCAATGCGCGCCACAGCACTTCCTTCCAACTCGTATCGCGGGCGCGATTGATCGTCTGAGGATCGGCCAGATCGGCAAAAATCCGCGCCGCCGTTTCGGCGACGATATTATCGCTCTCGGTCACGCTTGCCGCTCCGGCTTTCCAGGCGCTGGCGGGCGCCCTGATGGGGCCATCGTGCGGTGCGGCCGCACCGTTGGCAAGCGGCTCTAGCTCGCGCCGGCAGGGTCGTTTTTGTCGAGTTGATCGGGGCTACCATACCGGGTAGCGTTGCCGTCATAAAAAGCAAAAAACAGGCTGCCGACCGATAATAACTGGCGTCAGTCGCGCATCTGGGGAGGATCCGATGGGAACCAAATTTGTCGCACTGGCGACGGCGCTTCTCGCTAGCCTTTCGATTTGTGCCGCGCAGGCGGTAGAACCGAAACACGGCGGCATTCTGCATATCTATCATCGCGAGACGCCGCCCAGCCTTTCCATTCACGAGGAGGCGACGTTCTCGGTCAACGCGCCGGCGATGGGCATATTCAACAACTTGATCATCTACGATCAACACATCGCGCAGAACAGTCTGGCCACGATCAGGCCCGAGCTGGCGACCAGTTGGGCCTGGGACAAGTCGAACACCGCGCTCACCTTCAAGCTGCGGCAAGGCGTCAAGTGGCACGATGGCGTACCGTTCACCGCGAAGGATGTGAAATGCACCTTCGACCTGCTGCAAGGCAAGGCGCAGGATAAATTCCGCAAGAACCCGCGCAAGGACTGGTACGAATTTGTGACGGATGTAACCATCAACGGCGACAGCGAGGTGACGTTCCATCTCAAGCGGCCGCAGCCCTCGCTGTTGGCCATGCTCGCCTCCGGCTACACGCCGATCTATCCCTGCCACGTGCCGGCCGCTCAGATGCGCACGCATCCGATCGGCACCGGACCGTTCAAGTTCGTCGAGATGAAGCAGAACGAGTCGATCAAGCTCGTGAAGAATCCGGACTATTGGAAGAAGGGCCTGCCTTATCTCGACGGCATCGAATACACCATCATCAAGAACCGTGCGACCGCGGTGCTCGCCTTCGTCGCCGGCAAGGTCGACATGACCTTCCCGACCGAGATGACGGCGGCGCTGGTAAAGGACATCAAGTCGCAGGACCCCAAGGCGATCTGCGAAATCAAACCTATCAATGTCAGCACCAATCTGATCGTCAATCTCGAGTCGCCGCCGTTCAATAATCCGGAACTGCGCAAGGCGATGATGCTCTCGCTCGATCGCAAGGCGTTCATCGACATCATCTTGCAGGGGCAGGGCGATCAGGGCGGCTCATTGCTGCCGCCGCCGGAAGGCGTCTGGGGCCTGCCGCCGGATATTCTCAAAACAATCCCAGGCTATGGCGACGTTAAGAAGGATCGCGAGCAAGCCCGCGCGATCATGACGAAATTGGGTTACAGCGCGGAAAAGCCGCTCAAGATCAAAGTGTCGACGCGCAATCTCGCGACCTATCGCGATCCGGCCGCGGTGCTGATCGATCAGCTCAAGAGCATCTACATCGACGCCGAGCTAGATCCGGTCGAATCCAGCTCCTGGTTCGCCAAGGTGGCGCGCAAGGATTATCAGGTCGGGCTCAACCTCACCGGCAACGGCATCGACGATCCCGATCAGGCCTTCTACGAGAACTACTCCTGCGGGTCGGAGCGCAACTACACGCATTACTGCAACAAGGACCTGGAGAAGCTGTTCGATCAACAGTCGGCGGAGACCGATGTCGCCAAGCGCAAGAAGCTGGTGTGGGAAATCGACAAGAAAATCCAGGAGGACGGAGCGCGGCCTATCCTGTTCCACGCCCGCACTGGCACCTGCTGGAAGCCCTACGTCAAGAACATGACGATTGAGAGCAACAGCGCCTACAACGGCTACCGCTACGAGGACATCTGGCTGGACAAGTAGACGCCAGCCCGGGGCGCGCAAGATCGTCCAAGATTTAGCCGTGAGGGGCGGCAAGATCTTGGAAGATTTGGCCCGCTTTCCCCGCACACCATGGGAGGACTTGGTGGGGAGTTACCTGATCAGGCGCTTCTTCTTGATGCTCCTGACGCTGTTCGGAATTTCCGTGCTGGTGTTCACGATGCTGCGGATAGTGCCCGGCAACATCGCGGACATCCTGTTCGACGCGGCCGGCATGATCGACACGGCCGAGAAGGGCAAGCTGGAAAAAGAGTTGGGCCTCGATAAGCCGATCGTCGTGCAATACGCGCACTGGATCGGCGGGCTGGCGCATGGCGATCTCGGCTATTCCTACGTCTCGGAGAAGCCGGCGCTGCAGGAGATTCTTCCGCGCATTCCCATCACCGCCAAGCTTGCCAGCCTAGCGTTGAGCTTTGCAATTCTGTTCGGGGTTCCGCTCGGCGTCATCAGCGCGGTCAGGCAGAATTCCAAACTTGATTACGCGCTGCGGGTGATCAGCCTGAGCGGACTGTCGATGCCGGCATTCTGGCTCGGCCTGCTGATCCTGATGGGGTTCGTTAAATTCTTCGGCACGATTCCGATCTATACCGATCCGCCGCACGGCTTCTGGAACAACTTATGGCTCTACAGCGTGCCGGCGGCGGCGGTCGGCTTTCGCTCATCGGCGCTGGTGATGCGGCTGACGCGCTCGTCGATGCTGGAAGTGCTGCGGCAGGACTACATCCGCACCGCGCGCGCCAAAGGCGCGTCCGACTCGAACGTCAATTACCATCACGCCTTGCGCAATGCGGTGCTGCCCGTGGTCACGGTTATCGGCCTCGAGGCCGCTTTTCTGATGGGCGGCCTGATCGTCACCGAAACGGTGTTCAACATTCCGGGCGTCGCGCGATTCCTGGTCGAGGCGATCCGCTGGCGCGACTACCCGATCGTGCAGAACCTGGTGATGTTCATCGCGGTGGTCGCGGTATCCATCAATTTCCTGGTCGACCTGCTCTACGCGGTGCTCGATCCGCGCATCAAGTATTCGTGACGGGAGCGCGCATGGCCAGCATCGACATCGCTCCGGCGCCCGCGGACACCGCCCGCGCCGAAGGCCTGTGGTCGAAAATCCGCTATCACGCAGCCGCGCATCCGCTCGGTCTGGTCGGCGCCGCCATCATGGCGGTGTTCGTTTTCGCGGCGATTTTTGCCGACTTCATCACCTCTTATGATCCGATCAGGACCAATTCGGCGATCACGCTGTTGCCGCCCAACCATCTGCATTGGCTCGGCGCCGACCAGATGGGGCGCGACATCTATAGTCGCATCGTCTACGGCGCGCGCATCTCGCTCGCGGTCGGCCTCGGCTCGACCTTCCTCGGCTCGCTCTTCGGCGTCGTGCTCGGCCTCGCCTCCGGCTATATTGGCGGCTGGGTCGATCTTGTGATCCAGCGCATTGTCGACGTACTGCAAGCCGTGCCGCTTCTGGTGCTGGCGTTGGTGATGGCGGCGGCGCTCGGCCCCGCGCTCGACAACACCATCGTCGCCATCGCCATCCCGCTGGTGCCATACACCGCGCGCATTATCCGCTCCAATACGCTCACTTTGCGCGAGCAGCCCTTCGTCGAGGCGGCGCGGGCGATCGGCATGAGCGAATTCCGCATCGCCGTGCGCCATGTGCTGCCCAACACGCTGGCGCCGCTGATCGTGATCGCCACTGCGCAGCTCGGCGCGGCGATCCTGACCGAAGCCTCACTGTCGTTCCTCGGCCTCGGCGTGCCCGAGCCGCATCCCTCATGGGGCCGCATGCTGTCGGAATCGGCGGCTGAATACGTGCGCACGGCGCCCTGGCTGGTGATCTTCCCGGGCGCCGCCATCAGCCTCGCGGTGTTTGGCACCAACCTGCTCGGCGATGCGCTGCGCGATATCCTCGACCCGCGGCTGCGCAACTGACATGAACATCGTCAGCGAGCCTAAAACCGGCAGTCCGGCGCCGGCCGATATTTCCAACGCGGCGCCGTTGCTCGTGGTCGACGGCCTGCGCACCTATTTCGACCTGCGCCACGGCGTGGTGAAGGCGGTGGACGGCGTTTCCTTCGCGCTCGCCCCGCACGAGACGCTGGCGATCGTCGGCGAATCCGGCTGCGGCAAGAGCATCACCGCACTCTCCCTTATGCGCCTCGTGCCCGATCCGCCCGGCCGTATTGCCGGCGGCTCGGTCAAACTCGCCGGCGTCGATCTGCTCGCGCTCAGCGCCGAGGAGATGCGCTCCGTGCGCGGCAAAGACATTGCCATGATCTTCCAGGAGCCGATGACCTCGCTCAATCCGGTGTTGACCATCGGCAGCCAGATCGCCGAGGTGCTGCTGCTGCATGAACCAATCAACCGCAAGCAGGCGCGCGAAAGAGCCATCGACATGCTGCGCCTCGCGCGTATTCCCGAGCCGGAACAGCGCGCCAGGGAATATCCGCATCAACTGTCCGGCGGCATGCGCCAGCGAGCCATGATCGCGATGGCGCTCGCCTGCAATCCGAAAGTGCTGATCGCCGATGAGCCGACCACCGCGCTCGACGTTACTATACAGGCGCAGATTCTCGACATCATCATGGACCTGCAGCGCAAGCTCGGTACCGCCATCATCCTGATCACCCACGACCTCGGCGTCGTGGCGGAAACCGCGCAGTGCGTCATCGTCATGTATGCCGGGCGCAAGGTGGAGGAGGCACCGGTCGACGAATTGTTCGCGCGACCGCAGCATCCCTATACGCGCGGGCTGATGGCCTCGATCCCACGCCTGCCGCTGATGCGCGGGGAGGCCGACAATACCGGCGAACGCCTGCAGGAAATCCCCGGCATGGTGCCGGCCTTGACCAACCTTCCGGCCGGCTGCGTGTTCGCGCCGCGCTGCGCCCATGCCGAGGATCGCTGCCGGGCCGCCTATCCGCCTTACGAGGAGAAACGGCCGCGGCACTGGGCCGCGTGCTGGCGCTCCGCCGAATTGTTCGGTGATCGCAATGCCTGATGCATCTACCCCCGCCGTACTCGAGGTGCGCGACCTTAAGAAGCATTTCCCGATCCGCAAGGGGCTGTTGCAGCGCGCGGCCGGCACGGTGTTCGCGGTCGACGGCGTCAGCTTTTCGATCAAGCCCGGCGAGACGCTCGGCCTGGTCGGCGAATCCGGCTGCGGCAAGTCGACCGTCGGGCGCACCGTTCTGCGGCTGATCGAGCCGACCGGCGGCAGCATCCGCGTCGACGGCCTCGATATTACGCATTTGAGCAAGACCGAGCTGCGGCCCTATCGCCGGCAGATGCAGATCATCTTCCAGGATCCGTTCTCCTCGCTCGACCCGCGCATGTCGGCGGGCGAGATCGTCGCCGAGCCGATGCGCGTGCATCGCACCGCGCGCGGCGGCGAGGTGAAGAAGCGGGTGGCCGAATTGTTCGAGCGGGTTGGCCTGCGCAAGGCGCAAATGGACAGCTATCCGCACCAGTTTTCCGGCGGGCAGCGCCAGCGCATCGGTATTGCCCGCGCTCTCGCGCTGCAGCCGAAGCTGATCGTCGGCGACGAGCCGGTCTCCGCGCTCGACGTCTCGATCCAGGCACAGGTGCTCAATCTGATGATGGACCTGCAGCGCGAAATGGGGCTCGCGTACCTCTTCATCTCGCACAATCTCGCTGTGGTCGAGCATTTGAGCCACCACATCGCGGTCATGTATCTCGGCCGCATCGTCGAATTGACCGACAAGCGCACGCTGTTCACCAAGGCGCTGCACCCGTACACCGAGTCGCTGCTGCTGGCGGTGCCGGTGCCCGACCCGCGCGTCAAGCGCACCAAACGCGTGCTGCAAGGCGACGTGCCGAGCCCGATCAATCCGCCCTCGGGCTGCCATTTTCACACCCGCTGCCCCTACGTGGTCGAGCGCTGCCGGGCGGAAACGCCGCTGTTGCGCGAGGTCAAGCCTGGGCAAATGGTTGCCTGCCACCTGCGCTAGGGCGATATCTCTGTTACAAATGACGGCAGCAACACGGAGCCGCAATGCCCGCCCGCACTTCCAATATCAATCCTAATCCGTTCACCACCCGTCCTGAAATCGAAGGCACCTTCGGCGTCGTCGCCTCGACGCACTGGATCGCAACCGCCGTCGGCATGGCAACGCTGGAAAAGGGCGGCAATGCCTTCGACGCGGCGGCCGCCACTGCCTTCACGCTGCAGGTGGTCGAGCCGCACCTCAACGGGCCGGGCGGCGACGTGCCGGTCATCGTGCACGACGTGCGGCGCGGCAAGACCGAAGTGATCTGCGGGCAGGGCCCGGCGCCCGCTGGCGCCACGATCAAGTACTACCGCGACGAACTGGGCCTCGATCTCATCCCGGGCACCGGACTGCTGGCCGCCTGTATTCCGGGCACCTTCGACACCTGGATGACGTTGTTGCGTGGCTACGGCACCATGCGGCTTGCCGACGTGCTCGCGCCCGCGATCGGCTACGCCAAAAACGGCTATCCGCTGGTCGAGCGGATCAGCGCCACCATCGACACGGTCAAGGACCAGTTCCGCGATCATTGGCCGACCTCCGCCGCGCTTTATATGCCTGACGGCAAAGTACCGGTGCCTGGCACCATGTTCACCAATACGAAGATGGCCGAGACCTACGAGCGTATTTTACGCGAGGCGCAAAGCGGCGGCGGCAATCGCGAAGCGGAGATCGAGCGCGCGCGGAAATCGTGGTCGCAGGGTTTCGTCGCCGACGCGATCGACCGCTTCTGCCGCACGCAAGAAGTCATGGATACCTCGGGCCGGCGTCATCGCGGCGTGCTCAACGGTCAGGACATGGCCGGCTGGCAGGCAAGCGTCGAAGCGCCGATCGCTTACGATTACGGCCGCTACACGGTGATGAAGCCGGGACCGTGGACGCAAGGGCTCGTTACCTTGCAGACGCTCGCTCTGCTCAAAGGCTACGACCTCGACGCGCTCGCGCCCACCAGCACGGAATTCATTCATTTGCAGATCGAGGCGACCAAACTCGCATTCGCCGACCGCGACACGTTCTACGGCGACCCGAAATTCGTGAAAGTGCCGGTCGATGTACTGCTCTCGGATGCATATAACGAGGAACGCCGCAAACTGATCACCGGGCGCGCCTCGCTGGAGCTGCGGCCCGGAACGGTGCCGGGCTTCGGCAAGCAACTCGACGTGCGTCTGGCCGAAGGCGCGCGTGCCGCGGTCGCGAGCTCTGGCGCCGGCGAGCCGACGGTCGGCCGCGTCGACTGGACACACGATGAGAACCGCCTGCCCGATGCCGCCGCGCTGCGCGAACGCGCCGGCGCGATCCCCGGCGACACCGTGCATTTCGACATCATCGATCGCGACGGCAACATGGTTTCGTCGACGCCGTCGGGCGGCTGGCTGCACTCCTCGCCGACGATACCGGAGCTTGGCTTCTGTCTCGGCACGCGCGCGCAGATGTTCTGGCTGGATGAGGATCATCCGGCAGCGCTCGCGCCGGGAAAACGCCCGCGCTCGACGCTGACGCCGACGATGGCGCTGCGCGACGGCGAGCCCTATCTCGCGTGGGGCTCGCCGGGCGGCGACCAGCAGGACCAGTGGATCACGCAGATGTTCCTGCGCCACGTGCACGCCAACATGAATTTGCAGGAGGCGATCGACGCGCCGGCTTGGCATTCCGAGCATTTCCCGTCGTCGTTCTGGCCCCGCATGGCGCGCCCCGGTGTGATGGTCGTCGAGCAGCGCGTGCCCGAGGCGACGGTCAATGAGCTGCGCGCGCGCGGCCACGAGGTCGAGGTCGGGCCGGCCTGGTCGGAAGGCCGGCTGACGGCCGCCTCGCGCCTGGGCAAGCGCCGCCGCGCCGCCGCCAATCCGCGCGGCATGCAGGGCTACGCCGCCGGGCGCTGATTTCACTCTACGAAAATACTACCGTATCGTTCGTCAAGAATTTCGCGCGTCACGTGATTGCCGCCGCGCCGCCGGTTTGCAATGTTGCCGCGGCACAAAAACGGACCGCACACAATGACAGCTCCCACTGCCTTCATCTCCGGCGCCTCGACCGGCGTCGGCTACGGCATCGCCTGCGCGCTGGCGCAGGCGGGTTACGATCTCGCCGTGACCAGCCGCGACGCGGCGCGACTCGATGCGCTCCTCAAAGAGCCGGCGATGAAAGGGCGCAAGGTCGCGCCGGTCAAGCTCGACGTGCGCGTCGAGGGCGACATCGCGGAAGCGCTTGCCGCCGCGGCCGAGGCGCTCGGCGAGATCGACGTCCTGGTCAACAATGCCGCGCGCTCGCTGGTCAAGCCGGCGGTCGAGGTGACGAGCGCGGAATGGGACGACGTCACCAACACTAACCTCAAGGGCCCGTTCTTCATGGCGCAGGCCTATGCCGCGCGTTGCATCGCCAAAAAGCGACCCGGCTGCATCGTCAACATCGTCTCGACCCACGGCATGACCGGCTTTCCGGGTCGCGCGGTCTACGGCATCAGCAAAGGCGGGCTGATCCAGATGACGCGCATGCTGGCGATCGAATGGATCCCGCATAACATTCGCGTCAACGCGGTGGCGCCGTCGACCGTGCTGACGCCGTCGCGCGCGGCGATGTACGACGACGCGACGCGCGCCCGCATGGTCGCGCGCATTCCCATCGGCCGCTTCATTACGCCGGAAGAGGTCGCGGCCGCGGTCGTGTTCCTCGCCAGCCCCGGCGCTTCGGCGATCACCGGCGAGACGCTCACCGTCGACGGCGGGTTCATGGCGAGTTAGCGCCCGGGCTTGTTGCTGGCGCGGTCAAACACAGCCCGTGGTCGGCATTGGAGGGCGGAAATGCGGTCAGCTTTCGCACTCCGAAAATTTGGGGCGGCCTTATTCCTATACTCCGTACAGCGCACCGTCTGTCCACGTTGTGAACGCACGTGCCGAGCGCCCCGAACGCAAGCGAGCCTTGCGTCCGGGCCGGTTGCGGCACCGTTCAAAGGGTGCCTAAAGTGCGGCCATAAAGCGCACCTGCCGCGGTTTTTGTCGACCACTTTCTTTGCCGCGCGGTGCCGTCCGGGGAGACGCCTGCTTGAAAATCGGAATTTTGCTTGGCGACGACATCGGTCTCGAAGTCGTGCCGGTGACCGTCAAGGTGATGAAAGCCGCGGCCGCGCGCGCCGGCCTTGCCGTCGAATGGCACCAGCTGCCGATCGGCAAGGATGGGCACGACAAGGAAGGTAATACGCTGCCGCCGTCGACCGAGGCGGCGTTGTGGAAGCTCGACGGCTGGATCATGGGGCCGATCGGCCACGCCGCCTATCCGCGCAAGGATCCCACCTGGGTTATGCCGCCGGTGCGCAAGCGCTACGAATTGTTCGGCGCCATCCGGCCGTCGCGCTCCTATCCGAGCATCAAGTCAATCCACAAGGACGTCGACATCGTCTTCCTGCGCGAATTGTCGGAAGGCATGCTCTATTCGGAAACGGTTGTCGCCGGCGGGCCCGAATTCCGGCCGAATGACGACATCACAGTTGCCATGCGCGTGATCACCCGCAAGGGCTCGAACCGCGTCGCGCGCGAGGCCTTCGAGATCGCGCGCACGCGCAAGCGCAAGAAGGTGACCGCCGCACACAAGGAGCCGGTCTATCGGCTAGCCTGCGGCATGTTCGCCGAGGAATGCCGCAAGGTGGCGAAGGAATACACCGACGTTACCTTCGAAGAGGCGATGATCGACACCATTTCGATGAAACTCGTCATGGCGCCGCAGCAATACGACGTGGTGGTGACCACCAATCAGTTCGGCGACATTTTGACCGACATCGGCGCCGGACTGGTCGGTGGCTTGGGCTTGGCGCCCGGCCTGTGCGTCGGCGAGAAGCAGGCGATGGCGCAGGCGACGCACGGCTCGGCGCCCGATATCGCCGGCCGCAACATCGCCAACCCTTACGCCATGATCACCTCGGGGCAAATGCTGCTCGGCTGGCTCGGCCGCAAGCACAACGAACCGAAAGCAGTCGCCGCCGCGAACTTCATGCAGGCGGCGATCGACCGGGTCATTGTCGAAGCAAAGCATCTGACCAAGGATCTCGGCGGCAACGCCAGCACACAACAAATGGGCGACGCCATCGCGGCGGCCGTCACCCAATAACGCGGCATAGAACATAAAACGGAAACGCCATGTACAGCCTTCAGCTCAGCTCCGAACAGTTGGAAATCCGCGACACGGTGCGCGATTTCGTCACGCGCGAGATCAAGCCGGTGGCGCTCAAGGCGGACCGGCTCGACCAGTGCGACCGCACTTTACTCGTCGACCTGCTCGACCAGGCCTCGCAGATGGGCTTGCGCAGCCTGGCGCTGTCGGAGGATCGCGGCGGCGCCGGCGTCGATGCGCTCACCTCCTGCATCGTCACCGAGGAGCTGGCGGCGGGCGATGCCGACATTGCCGCCGTGCTGTCGGAAAGCTCGCGGCTCGCGCATCTGTTGTTCGACCGGTGCATGAACGATGCGCAGCGCGATGCGTACCTGCCGAACTTTCAAAGCGGCGACCGTTATCATCTCGCCTTCGCCGGCCGCGAGCCGGGCAGCGATACGCGGCTTGGCGTAAATTATCACCGGCCGGCGGACACCGAGGTGGCGGTGAAGACCACGGCCGCGAAGTCCGGCAACGATTGGATCGTCAACGGCGTGAAGGATTGCGTCGCCAATGCGCCTGTCGCCGGGCTATTCACGGTGCTGGTGCAAATTCCTGGGCGGCCTTCGCCGAGCGTATTGCTGGTCCCCGCCGCCGCGCCGGGCGTCAGCGTGAAGGCGCACGGCAAGCCGTGGCAGCATGGAGCCTGCGGCGAAGTGACGTTCAAGGACTGCAAGGTGCCGGGTGGCAATCTACTCGGCGACGACGCGGCGGCGCTGTTGACCGGCTCGGCCGCGCCCGGGCGCAGCATTCCGCTGGCGCAGGCGCTCAATCTCGGCATAGGCCGCGCGGCGTACGAAGCCGCACTCGACTATGCCCATCTGCGCGTGCAGGGCGGCCGCCCGCTGATCGAGCATCAGGCGATTGCCACCAAACTGGCTGAGGCTGCGATCCGGCTCGAGGTCGCGCGCACCGCCGTCTGGCAGGCGGCCTGGGCCTCCGATCATCTGGAGGCCGTCGCCGACCGCAGCCTGTCCGACTTGCCGTTGCAGACCATCGCGCAGGTGTTCGTGTCTGAAGCGGTCATGAAGGCGACAAAGGACTGCGCCGAAATCTTCGGCGCCATGGGCGTGATGCGCGATATGCCGCTGGCGAAATACATCCACGACGCCCGCGTTTGTCAGCACAGCGGCGACGGCAATACCGACGCCAAGCTGCGCATCGCGGAAGAGCTTGCCGGCTATCGGCGTGCCGGCAACGGCGCGATGGCGCTGGCGGGCGAATAACCAAAAGTTTCAGGTGAGGATGCTCCCATGGATTTCAATCTGAGCAATGAACAGCGTTCCTGGCAGATGGCGGCGCGCAAATTCGCCGACGAGGAGATCCGCCCGATCACGCTCGAGCGCGACACGATCAACACCCCGCGCGAGACCTGGGACTGGGACATCATCAAGAAGGGCTCCAAGCTCGGCTTCCGCACCATGGCGGTGCCAAAGGAATGGGGCGGGCAGGGCACCGATTTCGTGACGCAAGCGCTGGTGATGACCGAACTCGCCAAGGCCGACAGCGCCATTTCCAAGGCGTTCAGCCAGAACTGGAAATGGAGTCATCTGATTTCGGCGTCCTGCACCGAGGAGCAGAAAAAGCGCTTCCTGCCGGGCTTCGTCGCCGACGATACCTGGGTGCTCGGCAAGGGCATCACCGAGCCGAGCGCCGGCTCCGACAACCGCATGCCGCAGGATGACCCGAAGACCGGCATCAAGCTACGCGCCGAGCGCAAGGGCGATGAGTGGATCCTCAACGGCGAGAAGGCCTTCATCGCCAACGCGCCGGTCGGCAAACTGTTCTTCATCGACGCGCGCACCGACATGACCGTGCCGCCCAAGCAGGGCACCACGCTGTTCCTGGTGCCGAGCGACACGCCCGGCTTCGGCATCGGCAAGGTGTTCAACAAGAGCGGCTGGCGCTTCTATCAGAACGGCGAGATGATCTTCGAAAACGCGCGCGTGCCGCACGCCAACGTGGTCGGCGACGTCGGCGGTGCCATCCGCAAGACCGGCGGCTCGGGCGGCGACACCACCGGCGGCGATCTGTTCGGCGATCTCGAGCTGGCCGCCAACGGTCTCGGCATTTGCGACGACGCCTGCGCCACCGCCCTGAAATTTGCCAAGACCACCAAACAGGGCGGTCAGCCGCTGTGGGCGCAGCAGAACGTGCAGTTACAAATCAACAAGATGTTCATGCTGACCGAAGCGCTACGCTCGTTCGTGATGCGGGTGGCCTGGGAACACGACTTGAAAGTCCATTCTCACAATGCCGGCTTGGCGATGAACTATTCCTGCGACGTGGTGAACGAGGTGTCCGAGCTCTACATGGAAGTGCGCGGCGCCAACGGCTGCCACATGGACCACCATACCGACAAGCTGGTGCGCGACGCCTTCATCTGGAACCATCTCGCCGGCGACAGCGTGTCGCGCATGAAGGTGGCGCGAAGGCTGGCGGCGTAGGCAATATCCGCTCATTCCCGCGCAAGCGGGAATCCAGAGCCCAATCGCGGTGCTGGCAATCGTCGCCCTGGGCCCCCGCTTTCGCGGGGACGAGCGGGAAACTATGACGCCAGCTTCACCGGCTTGGCCGTATCGAGCGAGGTGATCACCGCCTCGAAGGCGCCGATCAAGTTCAGCATCTGATCCGGCCTTACCGGAAACGGCGCTTTGCCTTCGATGGCGTCGGCGAAGGCTTCGAGCAGCACGCGCAGCGAATCGACGTGCTCCAATTTCCGCTCTTCCGTCGGCCCACCGATCTTGCCGACAACCAGCGTATCCTCGCCGCGCGCTTCCGCCATGCCGTCGGTGCCGAACACGGCGCAACGCCAGTAGACCGGCGCGGCGCGCACGGTGGCCATGAGCCCAGTAGCGCCGCTTTCGAACTCGACCAGCGCGGCGATGACGTCGCGCGGATCGGGCGGCGCTTTCTTTGAGATCGAGCGCGCGTCGACGTAAGAGATCGGCCCGACCAAATTGATGAAGGCGTCGAGCACGTGCAGGCCCGCGCCGGTCATGCCGGCGCCCGGCGATTCCGCCGGATCGTCGCGCCAGCCGCCGGAGACACGGGTCGAGTGTTCGTTGGAGAAATGCCCTTCGATGTGCATGGCTTTGCCGATTTCGCCCAACTCCACCAAGCGTTTGAGCTCGCGCATGGAGGCGAAACAGCGCTTGTTGTTGCCGGTGCCGAGCGAGACGCCGGCTGCCTTGACCGCGGCGACCGCGCGCTCGGCTTCCGCTCGAGTGAGCGCCAGCGGCTTTTCGCACCAGACCGGCTTGCCGGCCGCCGCGACCATGCGCACCTGTTCGACGTGCAGCGAATGGGGCGTCGCCAGCAGGATGGCCTGCACCTCGGGGTCGGCGATGGCGTCTTTCAGGTCGGTCGACAACCGGAAGCCATGCTTGGCCGCCAACTCGCGCGCGAGTTCGGGCTCCTTGGTCACGCCGTGCACGATGCGGATGCGGTCGCTCTTGCCTTGAATTGAACCGAGAACGGTCTGGCCCCAACGGCCGAGACCCACCATAGCTACATTGATCATGATTGCCCCGACATTGTGTCTTGCCAATCTCCGCTAATCGTTATGACATGACAAGCGCATGATCCAGAAAAGTGGGGACCGGTTTTCGGATCAGATCATGCGCAAGAAAAATGCTTGGGTTGGTGACGTAGGGGCAATGCATGAAAGCGATGGTGTTGCGGGGGCCGAACACCCCGTTTGAGTTGGCGCAGGTGCCCGATCCGGTCGCCGGTCCGGGCGAGGCGGTCGCGCGCGTCATCACCTGCGGCGCGGGTCTGACCATCCAGCACGCTAAGGCCGGCCGGCGGAAGATCGACTTTCCGCGCATCATCGGCCACGAAATCACCGGCGAAATCGTCGACGTCGGCGCCGGCGTCTCGACGCTGAAAGTCGGCGACGGCGTCACTTCGTTTTTTTATTTGAACTGCGGCCACTGCCGGTATTGCCTGACCACCCTCGAGCCGCTCTGCATCCACGGCGGCGGCAATGTCGGGCTGGAATGCGACGGCGGCTATGCCGAATACATCAAGCTGCCGGCGCACATCTTCATCAAGTATCCGGACGAGCTCGACTACAAAGCGCATCCGGCCGAGACGGGCGTTATCACCGACGCGCTGGCGACGCCCTACAAGGTGCTGCGCCGCGCGCAGGTCAAAGGCGGCGAAACGGTCGCGGTGATCGGCGCCGGCGGCGGCCTCGGCATTCATCAGCTGATGATGGCGAAATGGGCGAATGCGCGGGTGATCGCCGTCGAGACGGCGACCGACAAATTCGCCGCCTGCCGCAAGGCCGGCGCCGACGAAGTGGTCAATCCGCGCGACGGCGACGTGGTCGAAGCGCTGCGCGATCTCACGCACGGCGCGGGCGCGGACGTGGTGGTCGATTACGTGTCCACCACCGCGACGCAGGAGGCCGGCGTGAAGGCGCTTGGTCAGCGCGGCCGCATGGTCATTCTCGGCGGTGCCGCGCAGCCGTTCAACGTGCCGGCGCGCGACATGCTCACCAAGGAACAGGCGATCCTCGGCAGCCGCTATGTCACGCGCGCCGAGATACTGGATGCGTGCGATCTGGTGGCGCGCGGCGAAGTGTGGCCGCTGGTGACGGTCTTGCGGCCCCTGGCCGAGGCCGAGGTGGTGCACGATCTGGTCGAGCGCGGGCAGGTGACAGGACGCGCGGCATTGCGCGTTACGTGAGGCGGCGCGCGACCGCGCATTCGACCGGTTGCATTACTTTTTGCGGATGTGGAAGGTGAGGATGCCGTCCGCTTCCGCCTTGCCTTCCAGCGCGTCGCCGGTCTGCCGCAGCAGGTTGGGGATATCGATCATGGTCAGCGGATCGGTGCATTCGGCCACGATCAGGTCGCCACTTTTCAGGGTGGACAGCTTTTTGCGCACCCGCAGCGCCGGCAGCGGGCATTTCAGGCCGCGCAGGTTCATGGTGGTTTCGTTCATGCGCTTTCCGCCTCGTTGGGGTAGACTGAATAAGTTCACCGCAACAAGGTCAAGCACCGGTATATGGCGTCCGAGACGATCCAGACCATCGCGCGACTGACGCCGCTTGCCGAGGTGCTGGCGCTGATCGACCGGGAAGTGAAGCCGGTCGCGCCCTGCCGGATTGCGCTGACGCAGGCCTGGCAGGCGACGCTCGCCGAGGATGTTGTTGCCGAAACGCGGCCCGCCGCGCCGTTGGCACTGATCGACGGCTGGGCGCTTGCCGCCGACCATACGTGCGATGCCGGTGGCTATGCGCCGACGCCTTTGCTGCGGATGCCGGTGCGCATCGAAGCGGGCCGCCCGATGCCGGACGGGACCGACAGCGTTGCGGCGTTCGACATTGTGAAGCTGACGCAGGGCGGCGCGGAGGCGCTCGCCCCGGTCGATCCGGGGGATGGTGTGCTGCCGGGCGGCGGCGACTGCGATGTCTCCGTGCCGATGCGTTGCGCCGGCGAGCGCCTGCGTGCCATCGATCTCGCCGCCTTGGGCGGCGCCGGCGTGAGCGAGGTTAGCGTGCGCAGGCCGCGGCTGTGTATCGTGCCGGTTCGCGCCGATGCGATTTTCGGCAATGTTGCACGGCTGATCGCAACCGACGCGGCCCGCTGCGGCGGGGCGACGGTCGAGGCCAATGGCACATTGAGCGAAGCGTTTTCAGACGACAGCATAGACGCCATCGTCGCCATCGGCGGCACCGGCAGCGGCCGCAACGACGCGAGCGTGCAGACGCTGGCGCATGCGGGACGGCTCGTCGTGCACGGCATCGCGCTTACGCCGGGCGAAACCGCCGCGTTCGGATTTGTCGGGACGCGGCCGGTGCTGCTGCTGCCGGGCCGTCTCGATGCTGCGCTGGTGGTATGGCTGACCATCGGCCGGCGCATGCTGGATGGGCTTGCCGCCGGCGCGTCGAACGAGCCGGCCGAAACACTCACGTTGTCGCGCAAAGTCTCGTCTACCGTCGGCCTTGCCGAAGTCGTTCCGCTGCGCCGTTCAGGCGCCGCCGCCGAACCGTTGGCCGCAAAATATCTTTCGTTGTCTGCGCTGACGCGGTCAGACTGTTGGTTGCTGGTGCCGGCCGATAGCGAAGGCTATTCCGCCGGCGCGCCGGTTCAGGTAAGGCCGTGGCCATGAGAATCGTAGCATGAGTGAGACCCGCAAACCGCGGCCGGACGCCAATGCCGAATTGCTCGCGCGCGTGCGCGCGGCGGCGCGTCAGGAGCAATTTCTCGACGTGGTCTCGGCGGACGAGGCGCGCATACGCTTCGAGCGGCATCTCGATCTCACGCCGCTTGCCGCGGAGACCGTCTCGCTTTCCGAAGCGCTCACGCGCGTGCTCGCGCACGATGTGGTGGCGGCGGTCGATGCGCCGCCGTTCGACCGTTCCAATGTGGACGGTTTCGCGCTGCGCGCGACGGACACCATTGGCGCCAACGACAGTAACCCGAAAATCTTCCGGCTCAATGCCGAAGTGATCGCCTGCGGCGATGCGCCGGCGCTGGAGGTCGCGCCCGGCACCGCTACGGCCATCGCCACCGGCGGCGTGATCCCGCGCGGCGCCGATGCCGTGGTGATGATCGAGGCGACCGAGCTTACGGCCGAGGGCGCGCCCTCGATAGAGCTGCGCCGCGCCGCCGCGCCCGGGCAATTCATCTCCTACGCCGGTTCCGACATCGCGCGCGGCGAGACGCTGCTGCGGCGCGGCTCGCGCATCGGCTCGCGCGAGATCGGCATGTTGGCAGCCTGCGGCCTGGCGCAAGTGGACGTAGTGCGGCGGCCGAAAGTGGCGGTGCTGTCGACCGGCGATGAACTGGTGGCGCCGGGCTTGCCGCTGACGCCGGCGGGCGTCTACGACAGCAACGGCGCGATCATCGCCGCCGCCGTTACCGAAGCCGGCGGCGAGCCGCTCAGCCTCGGCGCCTTTCCCGACGATGCGGCGGCGCTGGAACAGGCGGTGCGGCAAGCGCTGGCCCAAAGCGACATCGTCGTGCTGTCCGGCGGCACCTCGAAAGGCGCCGGCGACCTGTCGCACCGCGTGGTGTCGCAGTTGGGCAAGCCGGGCATCCTGGTGCATGGCGTCGCGCTCAAGCCCGGCAAGCCGCTTTGCCTCGGCGTCATCGGCGACAAGCCGATCGTGGTGTTGCCCGGCTTCCCAACATCGGCGATCTTCACCTTCCACGCTTTTGCCGCACCGGTAATCCGCGCCCGCGCCGGCCTGCCGCCGCAAGCCGCCGAAACGATCACCGCGCGCGTGCCGGTGCGGATTGCCTCCGAACTCGGCCGCAAGGAATTCGTGTTGGTGTCGTTGGTCGAGAGCGACGACGGCACCATCGCGTTTCCGACCGGCAAGGGTTCCGGCTCGGTGACAAGTTTCTCGCAATCCGACGGTTTCCTCGAGATTGACGCGCTGGCTTCCTCGCTCGACGCCAACAGCGTCGTCGACGTCACGCTCATCGGCAGCGCGGCGCACGCGCCCGACCTGGTGATCATGGGTAGCCACGACGTCGCGCTCGACGTCGTGGTCGGCGCGCTGGCCGAGCATGGCTTTGCCGCGCGCACGCTTGCGGTCGGCAGCCTGGGCGGCGTGGCGGCGGCTAACCGCGGCGAATGCGATATCGCGCCGGTCCATCTGATCGATCAGAAAAGCGGCTTATATAATGTGCATCTTGTCACGCCAGGCCTGACATTGTTGCCCGGCTGGCGGCGCATGCAAGGAATGTTGTTCCGCCCGGGCGACAAGCGCTTCGAGGGACACACGGCGCAAGAGGCGCTGGCCACGATCCTCGCCGATCCTTCGGCGCTGATGGTCAATCGCAACGCCGGCGCCGGCACCCGCGTGCTGATCGAGAAACTGCTCTATGGCGCGCGGCCGCCCGGCTACGCCAACCAGCCAAAGTCGCACAATGCGGTTGCCGTCGCGATCGCGCAGGGCCGCGCCGATTGGGGCGTCGCCATCGAGCCAGTGGCCAAGCTCTACGGCCTCGGATTCTTGCCGCTGTCGCCGGAACATTACGATTTTCTGCTGGTCGAGAGCCGCAAGGATCGGCCTGCGGTGCAGGCATTTCTCACGGCCCTGCACGACCCTGCGACGCGAGAACGCATCCGCGCACTCGGCATGCAGCCCGTCGACGGCTAAGCTGCGGCCTATGCCGCGAGCGGACCGGACCGGCGTCATGACATCTCACATCAAATGCTACTGCGTCGCGCTGCTGCTGTTGCCGCTCCACTTCGGCGCGGCGCAGGCGCAATTGCGCGGCCACGGCGGGCCGGTGCGAGCGCTGGCGATTTCGCCCGACGGCAGCCAGGCGGTCTCCGGCAGCTTCGACACCTCAGCGATCCGCTGGTCGCTGACGCGTAACGTCGCCGAACAGGTGATGCGCTTCCACGACAATGCCGTGAATGCGGTCGTTTGGCTCAAGGATGGCCGCATTGTCACCGCCGGCGCCGACGCGCATATCGCGATCTGGACGCAAGGCAAGCCAGAGCCCGATGCGGTGCTCGACGGGCACAGCGGCCCAATCGCCGGCTTGGCGGTGTCGGGCGACGGCAAGTGGCTCGCCTCGGCGTCCTGGGATCATAGCGTCCGCCTGTGGCCGCTTGGCGGCGGCGCGCCGCGCGTGCTGGAGGGCAATGCGCAGAACGTCAACGGCGTCGCGTTCACGCCGGACGGCAAGAGCGTGGTCAGCGCGGGCTACGACGCGACCTTACGCATCTGGCGGCTCAGCGGCGGCGGCGAGAACGTTCACAATTTGCCGACGCCGCTCAACAGCGTGGCCGTCGCACCTGACGGCGAGATCGTCGCGGCCGGTGCCGACGGTAAGGTCTATTTCCTATCGCCGCAGGGCGACATGCGTAGCGAATTGCAGGCATCGCCGGCCCCCATCATCGCCCTGGCGATCTCGCCCGATGGCAGACTGGTGGCCGCCGCCGGCATCCGTGGCTCGGTGGCGGTGATCGAGCGCAAGACGCGCAAGCTCGGCCGTACGCTGGTCGGGCCCGGACTGCCGGTGTGGTCGGTGGCGTTCTTTCCCGACAATCATACTTTATTGACCGGCGGCACCGACCGCACCATCCGCCGTTGGGACGCGGTCTCTGGCGAGCCGGTCGGCGGCGTGGTGGTCGGCGCGCCCGACGATCCGCTGAAGCAGTATGCCGGCGACCACGGTGCGCAGGTGTTCCGCGCCTGCGTCGCCTGCCACACGCTCTCGCACGACGAAGGCAATAAGGCGGGCCCGAGTCTTGTCGGTATTTTCGGCCGCAAGATCGCGACGTTGCCGGGCTACCGCTATTCGGATGCGCTCAAACATATGAATATCGTCTGGACCCCGGAGGCGGTGGCGAAGATGTTCGAGGTCGGCCCGATGACCTACACGCCCGGCACCAAGATGCCGGAGCAGAAGATCGGCTCAGCCGAGGACCGCCAGGCGCTGGTGGAGTTTCTGGCGAAGGCGACGAAGAAATAGGGTGCCCGCTACCCGCGTCCGACCGATCAGGGCTTTTGCTTTTCTTCGTATTCGCGCTTGAGCTTTTCCAGTTCGCGCTCGCGCAGATAATCGTCAGTCGTGCGCACGGCCGGGCGCTTGGGGCCGCCGAACGGATCGAAATTCTCCTCCGCCATGGCCGCGACGCGGCAATCGGCGCACATCTTGATGACGTCGAGCCGCTTCTTTGAGTCCCTGAACATCCAGTGCGCGCCTTCGAGCTTGGCGGTCACCCGTTCGACCGAGCTTTTGACGCCGAACGGCTTGCCACAGCGGATGCAGTCGAAGGGTTCTTCCTGCTTGATGATGCGGCTCTGGGCCGTCGCGGCGCGGAAATCGATCTGCGGCTTGAGGACGATCACCTTTTCCGGGCAGGTTGCCTGGCACAGGCCGCACTGTACGCAGGCGTCTTCGGCAAAGCGCAGCATCGGCTTTTCGGGATCGTCCGACAGCGCGCCGGTCGGGCAGACCGCGACGCAGGACAGGCACAGCGTGCAGCCCGCGACATTCACTTCGACGGTGCCAAACGGCGCGCCTTGCGGCAGCGGCACAATGTCGACGGGGCTAAGCGCCGCCGCATGCAGCTCGCGTAGCGCGAGGCGCACCACGTCGCGCTTGAGGCCGACGGCGGCGAAGGTAGCGGGCTTGGCCGCGCCAACCATCGGCGCAATGGCGCGCAAGGCTAGCCCGAGCGCATCCGGATCGTCGGTCTCGATGGTGGCGGCGCGCGCCCCGGCAAAGCCGAGACTGGAAAGGATCGGCTCCGCCAGCGCGACGGTCTTGGTGAGGCCGGCGATATCGTGGCGCGGCTTGGCGCGAACGAGGAGTCGCACCGCGGACGCGCCATAGGCGAACGATGCCGCCACCGCTTCGAGGCCAACCTGCGTCACCTCGTTGACCTCGACCGGCAACACGTTCGCCGGCAGACCGTCGCCGAGCCGCGCCAGCGCGTCGATCAATGCGCTGCCGTGCTCGGTGTCATGGAACATCACCACCGCTTGCGTGCCGCCCGCTTCGCGGTAGGCGCCGAGCAGCGTGCGCAAGCGTCGCAGCAACGCGTCGGACGGCGGCAGAGCATAGGCCGCGGCGCCGGTCGGGCAGGCGGCGGCGCATTGGCCGCAGCCGGCGCAAATCTGCGGATCGATCGCCACGTGATCGCCGTTCGGCGCGATGGCGCCGGTCGGGCACAGGTCGAGGCAGCGGCGGCAACCGACGATCTTGGAGCGCGAATGCGCGCACAGGTCTGCGGTGAAATCGATGTAGCGCGGCTTGTCGAAGGTGCCGGTGAGATCGCGCGCCTTGAGCACCGCGCGCAGCACGGCTGCCGGATCGCCCGGGTCGGCGCGCAGATAGCCGTCGCGCAGGTCGGCGGCTTGGAATAGCGACGGCCCGCCGGTGAGGTCGAGCACGATGTCGCAGCGCGAGGTCGCGCCATTGCGCGCCGGTCTGAAACTGAGTTCGCCGCGCGAGGATGGGGCGGGAGCCGCATAGTCGTCGACGGTCAGCTCGAAAGCGCCGAGATAGCCCTTGGCCTGCCGGATGCTACCCTTCACCACCGGGAAATCGGTCACCCGCTGCGGCAACAGGTTGCCGGGCGGCTCGATCATCACGGTGATGTCGAGATGATCCTTCAACAGTTTGGCGGCTTCGATTGCCTCTTCGTTCTTGCCGTAAATCAGCGTCACGCCGTCGCTAATGAGCGGAACGAAGGCGATCTCCGGCACCGGTTCTGCCGCCGCCGCGATCAGCGCCGCCATTTTCGGGCCGGCCGCTTTGGCGTCCTTCGACCAGCCGGCGGTCTCGCGGATATTGACGAAGTTCAGCGTCGCCGCGCCCCCGATCTCGCCGGCGACTTCCTCGAACAACGGCGCTTCCTGCGTGCAGGCGATGGTGAGCGGCGCGCCGCCGGCCGCCAATTTGCGAAAGCGCTCAAGTTCGGCGCGGCACAGCTGGCGGCCTTCGATGACATCGGCGCCGCGGCAGACGCGCGCCACCGCTCCGCCATCGAGCGGCATCGTGTCGTCGCAGGAGCAGATCAGGACGTTACGCGGCCGTTCGGCCATTCGGCTCACTAACCGTTTCGCTTGTCCCCGCGTTTTGGAGGCGAAATGCCGCCTGCGGCGTCGCTTTCGCTCTTAATCCTCGCGGCCGCGGGACTGGGCCTCGAGACCCCCTGTGGCTATAATTATAGGTATTCAGTCGAGAAAGTAACAGCCAATGGCGCTGGAGACGCGGGCAAGCCCGCTGACGCCGGAACTGACGCTGCCGCCGCCGTTCACGCTGGTTCGTCTACGTGAGTTGGGCGACGCCTTCGCGCATGCGACATCGATCGCAAGTGAGCAGGGCGCCGGCACACTGGTCTATGTCGGCCGCTTCGATCTTGCGGAATTCGCCGTGGTGCTGGAGCCGGACGAGCCGTTGCGGCTGGCGCGCCGCGCATTCTATGCCGGCATGGCGGCGCTGGCCGACGCGCTCACCGCCCACGCGCAACCGGAAACCGCCATCGCCATCGACTGGCCGGATTCGATTTCGGTCAATCGCGGCATGGTGGGCGGTGGCCGCCTGGCCTGGCCGCAAGAAACGCTCGAAGATGAAACGCCACCCTGGCTGGTGTTCGGCGCCATGATCCGCACGGTGTCGATGACCGGCGCCGAGCCCGGCCTCAATCCGCTGGTCACGGCATTGGAGGAGGAAGGCTTTTCCGACGCCATGTCGGATCAGGTAGTGGAGAGCTTCGCCCGGCATTTCATGGTCGCCATCGACGCCTGGCGGGAGCACGGCTTTGGCGCGGTGGCGCGCAGCTATCTGGAACGGCTGCCGATGGAAAAGGGCCTGCGCCGCGACATCGACGACAACGGCGATCTGCTGATCCGCCGCGCGGGCAACGCCGAGATAGAGCGTAAGAAATTCTTGCCGAAACTCGCCGCGCCGTCCTGGTTCGATCCGGCGACGAAGGGGCCGCGCACGTGAAATTGCTGCGCACCATCCGCCTCGATGCCTCGGACACTTTCGTGTTCGAGAAGGCAGCCGAGCCGGGCGAGTGGGCGGTGTCGGGCGCCTTTGCCTTCTGGGACCGCGACCCGTCGACATTGGAAGGCAAGGCGCGCTCGGCGTTCCGCGGCGGCTTTCTCGGTGTTGCTTCTTTCGGCTGGTCGACGCTGGTGCAGATTGTCGAAGCGAACGACGCCGACCGGCTGGCCGTCATCGACACACTGGCGAAACATCTGGCCGCGCATTTCGGCGCGCCCACGGTTGCGGATGCGGTCGCCGCGGCGGAAGAAGAAGTCGCCTTTGCCGAGTCGCTATGCAGCCAGCCTCGGGATACGCTAGTGGCTGTGCATCGCTCCTTCGACAAGGGCGAAGTGCGCGAAACCTTCCGCACGCTGCGTCCGCGCGCGGGACAAAAGCCGGCGCGGGCGTTCTCCTTCCTCGAGGTCGAAGGGGAAGACGAACAGCCGGCTGAAACCGTCGATCTGGTCGGCCTGGCCGGGCGGGAGCGCAAGTGAACGACTTCTGGATTTCCTGCGGCCATCATTTGCTCGACCGCGACGAAGGCGGTGGGCTCAAGGTGACCGACGATTTCCTGAAAGTCTATCTGGCGCGGCCGGAATTAATCCCTCCGCCGGAGGCCTGCGCGGTTGAGCATACGCTGCATTCAGCGCTACTCGCCGATCCGCGCATGCCAGTTTCCGCCGCCGACATTGCGGCCATTGCCGATGCCGATGCGCGCGAGAACTGGCAAATGCTGATCGCTTTTCGCGACCACCTGCTGCGGCACAAGACGCTGGAGGCCGCCTATGCCGATCTGGTGCGGCGCGATCTCAGCCATACGCCGCCTTTGTTCATCAACCAGCTGGTGCACGTGATCTTGCGCAACGCGCTCGACGGCGTCGCCGACGCGCGCGTGCTGCGCGCCGCCGAGCTGTTCTTCCGCACCCAGCGGGTCACCCTCCACGACGGCTCGCTGATCGCGGCCGATGAAGAAACCATCGGTGGCATCAATCCCGCGCCGGTGACGCCTTTGGTCTCGATGCTGGGCATCCCGGCCGAAGCCGAGATCGACATCATCAATGACAACAACGCCGACAGCTATTGGCAGCGCAGCGACCAGTTCGACATGGCGCTCGACCTGACCGGAGGACGTTCCGGGCAAGTGGCGCTCGCCGAAGCAATGCGGCGCTGGATCCTGCATGTGCTGGGCGTCGAGGTGACGATCGAACCGCTCACCGGACTGCGCGACGCGCCGCTTAGCTGGTATGTCGGGCTCGATGCCGACGCCACCAAGATCGGCGACCGGCTGTGGAACGGCGAGGAACTCGACGAGGCAACCCTGTCCGGCGTGATTGGCCTTTTCGCGCTTACCTTCCGCGACCCGGCGATCGTGCTGGATAAGGTCAAAGGCGAGCCGGTCCATCTGATCCTGGCCATGGCGGGCGATAAGACCATCCGCATGAAGCCGCAGAATCTGGTCGCCGGCCTGCCGATCCGGCATCTGGAGGCGGTCGGATGAGCGTCATAGCCCCGCTGCAAAGCATCGCCGTCGGCGTCGTGGTCGAGCGCTGCAAGAGCACCAGCCCCTGGAGCGACTTCCTCTGGCGGCCGCTCAGCGTGCTCACCGGCGCGCCGGCGACGCCGCCTTGGACCAAGCTTTCCGACGACGGCGAGCGAACGACATTTTTCGCCGGCACCGCCACAATCGAACTGCACCGAACGGAAACGACGAATTATCGTGGCAACCTGACGAACGACGAGCCATTGCTGTGGGTGGTGTTGCGGCCAAGCGAGGCCGAAATGCCATACGCTTTGTTGACGGTGACGGCCGATCCGGCCGAAGGCGAAGCTATGACCGAGGCCGGCAACGACCTGGTCGAGACCGTGCCGATGCCGAGGGCGATCCAAGAGGCGGTTGCGGCGTTCGTCAGCGAGCACCATGTCGAAAGGGAATTTTCTAAACGAAAACGCGATCGCGCCGATCCCGAAGCGCTGGGGCGGCGTCTATTGCGCGACGACGAGCAACCATGAGCGAGCCGGAGAAATTTATCGATCGTTGGTCGCGACGCAAACGCAAGGCGGCGGACGAGCCCGCGCCAATCGAGGCAAAGGACGCCGCCGCTGCTTCGGCGCCGCCCGCTGAAGCCAAGGCGCCCGCAGCGGAGCCCCCGTTCGATCCCGCCAGCCTGCCACCGATCGAATCGATCAGCGCGGAATCCGATATTCGCGCCTTTCTCAAACCGGGGGTTCCGTCGGACCTCTCGCGTGCGGCGCTTCGTCGCGCCTGGTCCGCCGATCCGGCGATCCGCGACTTCATCGGCCTGGTTGAGAACGGGTGGGATTTCAATGATCCCAACGGCATCCCCGGTTTTGGACCGATCGCGGCCGACGAGGTGGCGCGTCTATTGGCGCAACTGGTCGGTGTGCCGCCGGCGCCGGCGGAGACTGGCGCGCCGCAGCAAGCCGCCCAAGCGCTAGGCCATGCCGAACAAAATTTGCCGCCGGCCGTTGATTCCGGACAGGCGCAGCGGCTGTCGCAAAATCAGCCGCTGCCAAAGCAAGAAGTCGCGGCGGCTGAACAAGATTCTGTGCAGGGCGGCGAAGAAGATGCTGCATTGCAAAATAATCTTGATGATCGGCAAAACGTCCCACGGTCTCGCCCACGTGGGCATGGCAGCGCGCTCCCGAAATAATGATCGAGCTTATAGCCTCCGGCTATTGACCCTATGTTCCATGCAGGCCTAGCTTTTACCCGTTCGAAACCGGCCATTTAAAAAGCTGGTCGTGCCAAAAAGAAGGGGCTCGGGGGGAGCCGAGCGACCATGACAGACAGGGGACTCGAGGAAGCGATTTGCGCCGCCGGTGGGGTCACCGAGCTTGCGCGGCGCATCGGGATTTCCCAACCATCGGTATCAAACTGGTCGCGCATTCCCGCAGAGCGAGTTCTCACCGTCGAAGCAGTAACCGGCGTCGCGCGCGCGATCCTGCGACCCGACCTTTACGATGACAGCAAAGAATCGACTGGCGTCGACGAAGTCGATTCCGCCCGCGCGCAGGAATACGCGCTGCTGGCGGCATTGCTGACGCGCGCGCCGGACGCTGCATTCCTGCAACGGTTAGCTGCGCTGCGTGGCGACCCGACGCCGCTCGGCCTCGCTCATGCCGGCCTCGCCGAAGCGGCCGGCAAAGCCGACGCCGGCACGGTTGAGCGCGAATTCTTCAACCTGTTCATCGGCATCGGCCGCGGCGAATTGATGCCATACGGCTCCTATTACATTGCCGGGTTCCTGCACGAGCGTCCGCTGGCGCGGCTGCGCGAGGATCTTGGCCGCTTCGGCATCGAACGCGTCGAGGAGCAATATGAATCGGAAGATCACGTCGCCATCCTTTGCGAGATCATGTCCGGCATCGCCGGCGGACAATTCCCGGCGCCCGCGGGCGCCGGCCGCCAATTGTTTGAGAAACATCTGGCGCCCTGGCTTGGCCGCTTCTTCGCGGACCTGGAGCGCGCCGACAGCGCGGACTTCTACCGCCGCGTCGGAACGCTTGGACGCGTGTTCATCGAGATCGAATCGGAGGCTTTCGCGCTCACTGAATAAAGCACGCAAGCCTCGACGCTTTTCGTTTTCAAGGAGGACTGGCGATGACAACAGACCCGAAAGCCAACTTGGCACGCCGCAACTTCCTGCGCGCGCTCGGCGCCGGTGCCGGTGTCGCGATGGCGCCCGCCGTCCTTGTGAGCGAGGCGAAAGCGGATTCGGAGAACAACGATGAAAAGCGCAAGGCCCGCTACAAGGCCGACTCCGCCGAAGTGAAAACCTATTACCGCGTCAACCGCTATCCGAGCTGAGGGAGGCACCCCGTGCTGATCAAAAGGACAGAACGCCAGGCCCGGCGCGGTACGCTCGCCACCCTCGCCGGCCAAGCCACCAACGGCCTCGACCGCCGCAGCTTCCTGCGCCGCTCGGGTCTCGCCGCCGGAGGCCTCGCCGCGCTCGGCGCCTTGCCGCTCGCCAGCGTGCAAAAAGCCATGGCCGGTCCGCCGCCGGCCAAGGGCGCGGCGGTCACCATCCGCAAAAGCATCTGCACGCATTGCGCGGTCGGCTGCACCGTCACCGCGGAAGTATCGAACGGCGTCTGGATCGGCCAGGAGCCGAGCTGGGATTCGCCGATCAACCGCGGTTCGCATTGTGCCAAGGGCGCTGCGGTGCGCGAACTGGTCATGGGCGAACGCCGCCTGAAATATCCGATGAAGCTCGTGAACGGCCAATGGACCCGCATCAAGTGGGACCAGGCCATCAGCGAGATCGGCGATAAGATGATGGCAATCCGCGAGAAATCCGGGGCGGATTCCGTCTATCTGCTCGGCTCGGCCAAGATGACCAATGAAGGCGCCTATCTGTTCCGCAAACTCGGCGCTTATTGGGGCACCAACAACACCGACCACCAAGCGCGCATCTGCCATTCGACCACCGTCACCGGCGTAGCCAATACCTGGGGCTACGGCGCGATGACCAACAGCTTCAACGATATCCGCAATTCGAAGACGCAGATCATCATGGGTGGCAATCCGGCGGAAGCCCATCCGGTGTCGCTGCAGCATCTCATCGAAGGCGCCGAGCTTAACAAGGCGAACGTCATCGTCATCGATCCGCGTCTGACGCGCACCGCGGCGCATGCCACCGAATATGTCCGGCTGCGGCCGGGCACCGACATCCCGGTGCTTTACGGCATGATGTGGCACATCATCAAGAACGGCTGGGAAGACAAGGAATTCATCAAGCAGCGCGTTTACGGCTTCGAGGACACGCGCAAGGAAATCGAGAAGTGGACGCCTGAGGAAGTCGAACGCGTGTCCGGCGTTCCCGGCGCGCAACTCGAACGCGTCGCCAAGATGTTTGCGACGCAGAAACCGTCGACGCTGATCTGGTGCATGGGGCAGACCCAGCACACCGTCGGCACCGCCAATGTGCGGGCGAGCTGCATCGCGCTGCTGCTGACGGGCAATGTCGGAGGCCCGGGCAAGGGCGCCAACATTTTCCGCGGCCACGACAACGTGCAAGGGGCCACCGACGTCGGCCTCGATATCGTGACGCTGCCGTTCTACTACGGCCTGATCGAGGGCGCCTGGCGGCACTGGTCGCGTGTCTGGGAGACCGACTACACCTGGCTGCAGTCGCGCTTCGCCTCCAAGGCGAACATGGAGACGCCCGGCATCCCGCTCACGCGCTGGTTTGACGCGGTGCTGTTACCGAAGGATCAAGTCGCCCAGAAGGACAACATCCGGGCGATGTTCGTGCAGGGGCATGCCAGCAACAGCATCACCCGCATTCCGGAGTCGGTGAAAGGACTGCAGAAGCTCGATCTGCTGGTGATCGCCGATCCGCATCCCACCACCTGGGCCTCGCTCGCGGTGAACGGTGGCCGCAAGGAAAACACTTATTTGCTGCCGATCTGCACCCAGTTCGAGGCGTCGGGTTCGCGCGTCGCCTCCAACCGGTCGCTCCAGTGGGGCGAGCAGATCGTCAAGCCGATCTTCGAGACGAAGAACGATCTCGAGGTCATTTATCTGATGGCCAGCAAGTTCGGCTTTGCCGACAAGATGTTCAAGAACATCAAAGTCGAAAACAACGTGCCCGTGCCGGAGGACGTCCTGCGTGAGATGAATCGCGGAAGCTGGTCGACCGGCTATTGTGGTCAGTCGCCCGAACGGCTGAAGGCGCACCTGAAGAACCAGGCGGCGTTCGACCTGGTCAGCATGCGCGCGCCCAAGGATACGCCCGAAGTCGGCGGCGATTATTACGGATTGCCGTGGCCGTGCTGGGGTTCGCCGGAGGTCAAGCATCCGGGCACCCCGCTGCTCTACAATACCAACCTCAACGTCATGGACGGCGGCGGCTGTTTCCGCGCCCGCTTTGGCGTGGAGCGCGAGGAAAAGAAGGCGGACGGCACGACCGTGAAGGTCAGCCTGCTGGCCGACGGGTCCTATTCCAAGGATTCGGAGATCAAGGACGGCTATCCCGAATTCACGCTAGGCGTGCTCAAGAAGCTCGGCTGGGACAAAGACCTGACCGAAGCCGAGATGGCGGTGATCAACAAGGTCAATCCGACAACACCGGATGCGGTGGCTTGGTCGATCGATCTTTCCGGCGGCATCCAGCGCGTTGCCCTGAAGCATGGCTGCGTACCCTATGGCAATGCCAAGGCCCGCATGAACGCCTTCGGATTGCCGGACCCGATCCCGGTGCACCGCGAACCGATCTACACGGCGCGGGTGGACCTGGTCGGCAAGTATCCGACTCTGCCCGATGCCAAGCAGTTCCGGCTGCCGAATATCGGCTTCACCGTCCAGAAGACCGCGGTGGACAAGGGCATCGCCAAGCAGTTCCCGCTCATCTTGTCCTCTGGCCGCCTGGTCGAATACGAGGGCGGCGGCGAGGAAACCCGGTCCAACAAATGGCTGGCCGAGCTGCAGCAGGACATGTTCATCGAGATCAACACGTCCGACGCCGCCGAGCGCGGCATCAAGGACGGCGGCTGGGTCTGGGTCACCGGCGCCGAGAACAGCGCCAAGGCCAGGATGAAGGCGCTGGTCACCGAACGCGTCGGCAAGGGCGTCGCCTGGATGCCGTTCCACTTCGGCGGCTGGTACGAGGGCGAGGACCTGCGCAGCAAATATCCGCAGGGCGCCGATCCGATCGTGCTCGGCGAAAGCGCGAACACGATCACCACCTACGGCTATGATCCGGCGACGGGCATGCAGGAACCCAAAGCGACCCTGTGTCAGATCAGAGCGGCATAAGGAGCAACGACCATGGCACGTATGAAATTCCTCTGCGACGCCGATCGCTGCATCGAATGCAACGCTTGCGTCACCGCCTGCAAGAACGAAAACGAGGTGCCCTGGGGCATCAACCGCCGGCGCGTCGTCACCCTCAACGACGGCAAGCCGGGCGAGCGATCGGTGTCGATGGCGTGCATGCACTGCACCGACGCGCCCTGCGCGGCGGTCTGTCCGGTGAACTGCTTCTACACCACGGCCGACGCGGTGGTGCTGCACTCCAAGGACCTGTGCATCGGCTGCGGCTATTGCTTCTACGCCTGCCCGTTCGGCGCGCCGCAATATCCCAAGGTCGGCAACTTCGGTTCGCGCGGCAAGATGGACAAATGCACCTTCTGTGCCGGCGGCCCGGAAGCCGACAACACTAAGGAAGAGTACGAGAAATACGGCGCCAATCGCCTCGCCGAAGGCAAGCTGCCGCTGTGCGCCGAGATGTGCTCGACCAAGTCGCTGCTCGCCGGCGACGGCGACGTCATCGCCCAGATCTACAAGGAACGGGTGGCCAAGCGCGGCTACGGCTCGGGCGCCTGGGGCTGGCAGACTGCCTATCATGAGACGATCGCGACTTGATGTCATGGCGGCGGTGCGGAGGTTCCGCGCCGCCAGTTTCGCCGTTGAAGAAGACTTGGATTTAAGGAGACATAGCATGGCGAAAGTTTTTGCGCAGATGCGCCTGATCGCCGGAGTGTTGGCGCTCGCCTTCGTCGTCGCAACGGCCATGCCGGCCGCGGCGCAGCAGCCGAACTCGGTCAACCCGACCGCCGCGGCGGTCAAGGAGCAGCAATTGCTCCAACAGCTCAAGGTGATCCAGGGCCGCGGCTCCATCCCGGACGTGAAGTCCTACGTGCTCGAGCATCCGGCTGGCCGCGCGTGGCGCGAATATCATTCCGTCACGCTGAAATGGATCGCCGGCATCGCCATTTTCGGCATATTGGCGGTGCTCACGGCGTACTATTCATGGCACGGCACCATGCGCATTGAGGAGGGTCGCTCGGGACGCACCATGCTGCGTTTTAACGCATTCGAGCGCTTCGTGCATTGGCTCACCGCCGTCACCTTCGTCGTCCTGGCGATCACCGGCCTCAATATCAGCTTCGGCCGCAGCCTGATCTTGCCGTGGCTGGGACCGTCGGCGTTCAGCGAATGGTCGGAATGGGCGAAGTTCTCGCATAACTATCTCAGCTTCGCCTTCACCATCGGCCTCGTGCTGATGTTCCTGATGTGGGTAGCGCGCAATCTGCCGAGCTACAACGACTTCGTCTGGTTCAAAAACGGCGGCGGCATGTTCGGCGGCAAGGAGCCGCCCGCCGAAAAGTTCAACGGCGGCGAAAAGCTGATCTTCTGGATCTCAACTTTCGGCGGCGCAGGGGTCATCGTGACCGGCTTTGTGCTGCTGTTCCCGTTCTACGGCACCACCGTCGGCAATATGGAACTGGCCGAGATCGTCCACAGCGTGGTCGCGGTGCTCTATGTCTCCGCCATGTTTGTCCACATCTACATGGGCACCATCGGCGTGGAGGGGGCCTTCGAGGCGATGGGCGAGGGCACCGTCGACGTCAATTGGGCTAAGGAGCGGCATAGCCTCTGGTACGAAGAGGAAATGCAGGCCGGCACCGTCCCTCGAGGCCGGACGGCGCAGCAGCCGGCCGAATAGCCGGTCCTCGCAATCGACGATAAAAACGCCCGGCCTTGCGGCCGGGCGTTTTGCTATAAGGAAACCATGCGCATCATCGGTCTCGCTGGCTGGAGTGGGTCGGGCAAAACCACTTTGATCAAGAAACTCATCCCGCGCCTGATCGCGCGCGGCATCAGCATATCCACACTCAAGCACGCCCATCACGGTTTCGACCTCGACCAGCCCGGCAAGGACAGCTTTTTCCACCGCACCGCCGGCGCCACCGAGGTGATCATCTCGTCGGCCAAACGCTGGGCCATCTTGCACGAACTGCGCGAGCAGCCGGAATGGGACATGGCCGCTCTGGTCGGCAAGATGTCGCCAGTCGATCTGGTGCTGGTCGAAGGCTTCAAGCGCGACGCGTTCCCGAAGCTCGAGATTCACCGCGTCGCCAACGGCAAGCCGCTGATCTATCCGGAAGACCCGCATATCGTCGCGGTCGCCTCCGACACCGCGCTGCCGCAAGCCGAGGTGCGAGTGGTCGATCTCAACGACACCGAGGCGATTGCCGATCTGCTGCTCAAGCACGCGGCTCCCATTGCGGCGGTGCGGAGCGTGTAATGGCGCAACTGACCGACGACTGCTTCGCCTTTGCCGGACCGTTGCTGCCGCTCGACGACATGGCGCGGCTGATCGGCGAGCGCGTGACGCCAGTCGACGGCACCGAGCGCGTCGGGCTGCGCACGGCGCGCGGCCGCGTTACTGCCGCGGATGTGAAGGCGCCGGTCGACCTGCCACCGTTCGACAATTCGGCGGTCGACGGCTATGCCGTGCGCCACGCCGATTTGCTTAAAGATGGCGACACCCGGCTGGCCATCGCCGGCCGGCTGACCGCCGGTGCGCGTGCGAAGACCGCGATCGAGCCGGGGCAGGCGATCCGCATTTTTACCGGCGCCGCCATGCCGGCGGGCGCCGACACCGTATTCATGCAGGAAGACGTGACGGTGGACGGCGGCCAGGTGGTCGTGCCGAAGGGCTTAAAGCTCGGCTCCAACCGGCGGCTGGCCGGCGAGGACGTGGTAGCCGGGCAGGTGGCGCTGCCGGTAGGTACAGTGCTGGAGCCGCAGCATATCGCGCTTGCCGCGGCGCTCGGCATCACCGAGATCGAGGTGCGGCGGCGGTTGCAGGTGGCGATCTTCTCCACCGGCGACGAAGTGGTCGAGCCCGGCTCACCGCGCGGCGGCGCCGCGATCTACGACGCCAACCGCTATTTGTTGAGCGCATTGCTGGAGCGGCTCGGCGCCGTGGTGACCGATCTCGGCATTCTGGCCGACGATCCCGACGTGCTGGCGCGCGCGCTGCAAGCAGCCGCCGCCGGCCACGACCTGGTAGTCACCTCGGGCGGCGTCTCGACCGGCGAAGCCGACCATGTGCGCGGCGCGGTCGAGCGCATCGGCAGCCTGGTGTTCTGGCGCGTTGCCATCAAGCCGGGCCGGCCGGTGGCGATGGGCGTGATCCGCGCCGCCCCGCGCAAGGATTACGCCGCGCACGCGGGTGCTGCCTTCGTCGGACTGCCGGGCAATCCGGTGGCCGTGTTCGTGACTTTCGTGCGGGTGGTGAAACCGCTGCTGCGGCGGCTCGCCGGCGCGCGGCCGCAAAGCCTGACGCCGTTGCTGGTGCGCGCCGCCTTCGCCTACAAGAAGAAAAAAGACCGCCGCGAATATGTACGCGTCGCGCTGCGGCGCGCCGCCGACGGTGAACTGGAAGCGGTCAAACATCCGCAGGACGGCGCCGGCATCTTGACGTCACTGACGGAGACCGACGGCTTGCTGGAATTTCCCGAAGACATGACAGCGATCGAAGCGGGCGCCCGCGTCGGCTTCCTGTCTTACGCGGTGCTCATCGGTTAGACGGGAAATTACGCGCCCAGCCGCACGGCCGTGGTGGTGAAAGCCTTGTCGACCGGCTCCTGCACGCTGTTGAGCACGAGCCCGCCGATCACCGCGATGATGATGGCGGCTACACAAGCAATGACGAACGTCTTCATGAAATTGGCTCCTCTCCCGGACGCCCCTTATCGGACTATTATACCAGATATGGGCGCGGCGCGCGGCCGGTCAAGAATTCAGATGCCCTGATATTGCAGCGCAACCTGTTCGGCGCGCGCGGCATCCTCGGGCGTGTTGACGTTGAGGAACGGGTCGACCGGCTCGGCTGGCCAATCGGCCACCGCGACGCCATGGTGCGCCGTCCAGACCTCGATCTTGCGCAGGCCCTCGTCGACCAAGGCCTTGCGCAGGCTCGCGCGCAGCGCCAGCGGCCATAGGCCGACAACCGGATGGCGCCATTCGCCGGAGCGGGCGCAGGCGAGCGGCACGCCGGCGCCCATCTTCACACGGGCGATGTGCAGGCGTTCGACCAGGTCGTCCGGCAGGAACGGGCAGTCGCCCGGCACGCTGAGCAGCCATTCGATGCCGTTGTCCTCGGCGGCCAGCCAGTCGAGCCCGGCTAGGATGCCGGCAAGCGGGCCAGGATAGTCCGGCACGTTGTCGGGTACGACGGTGCAGCCGGTGTCGGCGAAGCGTTCGGGGTTGCCATTGGCGTTGATGATGATGCCGGCACACTGCCCCGACAGGCGGGCCAGCACGCGATCGAGAATGGAAATGCCGCCGATCTCGATGCGCGCCTTGTCGCCGCCGCCCATGCGGCGCGCCAGGCCGCCGGCGAGGACGAGGCCGAAGGTGGGAGGAACCGGAATATCAGCCATCAGTCGTCATGCACGGCGGCCTTGCGGTGGTGCTTCGAACTTTCTTCTTCCACGTAAGCCAAGTCTTGGTCGAACACGATGCGATCCTCGCCGGCGAGCGCGACGAAACGCCTGCCGCGCGCGCGCCCGATCAGCGTCAGGTTCGCCTTGCGCGCCAGTTCGACGCCCCAAGCGGTGAAGCCCGAGCGCGAAATCAGGATCGGGATCCCCATGCGCACGGTCTTGATCACCATCTCCGAGGTCAGCCGCCCGGTGGTGTAGAAAATCTTATCGGCGGGCGAGACCTTCTCCTTGAACATCCAGCCGGCGATCTTGTCGACCGCGTTATGGCGGCCGACGTCTTCCATATAAACGAGGGGCTGATCCTCGCGGGCCAGCACGCAGCCGTGGATGGCGCCGGCTTCGAGATAAAGCGACGGCGTGGTGTTGATCTTGTTGGTCAGCGCATAAAGCCACGAGGTGCGCAATTCGGCCTTCGGCAACGTGACGGTCTCCAGCGCTTCCATCAGGTCGCCGAACACGGTGCCTTGCGCACAGCCCGAGGTCTGCACCTTCTTCTTGAGCTTCTTCTCATAATTGGTCTTGCGTTTGGTGCGCACCACCACGACCGATAATTCCTCGTCGTAATCGACGCCGGTGACCACGTCGTCGGGCAGCAGCATGTTCTGGTTGAGCAGATAGCCGACCGCCAGGTAGTCCGGGTAATCGCCGATGGTCATGGCGGTGACGATTTCCTGCGAGTTGAGGAAGATTGTCAAAGCACGCTCGATCGTGACCGAGGTTTCGATCTTGGCGCCGGTCTGGTCGATGCCGGTGACGCGCTCGGTCAGCCGCGGGTCCTGCGGGTTGGGCCGAATGATGTAGGTGTCAATCTTCTTGTCCATGGCGCGACTATAGCAGAGATTTTGCCGCCCTTTGAAATCTGCCCACTTTAGGTGGGCAGCGCCGCTGCATTTGTCTATGCGTGACGCGGCAAAAATCGCCTGCCCTGTTCCCAAGCGGCGTGCAGCCAGCCTAAGATGATGGCAACGACATCACGCCATAAAGTCACGGGGAGACGCCATCCATGTTGCGCGCGACCAAAGACATCATGCTGCCGACCACCATCACTGGCTCGCTGCCGCGGCCGAGCTGGTACACGCAGAACCTCGGCATGCGCAGCTTCCTCGACGCCATGGTGAATAACCAGTTCCGCGAGCAATATGTCGACACGGTCGGCATCTATCTGCACGAGCAGGAGATGGCCGGCCTCGACATCGTCACCGACGGCGACGCGCATTTCGACTCGGATGTCGGCGGCCAGAGCTGGACCAATTATCCGCCGCGCCACATGGGCGGCTTCGACAAAAATCCCCAGCCAACGCCGGCTGGCAAGGGCGGCCTCATGTTCCCACCCGGTCATATCCTGCACGACTACCTCGAATCGCGCGTGATGCCCGGCATCAACGGCCCGGTCACGCGCGGCGACTTGCAATACGCCGCAATGTGGAAGGTCGCTCAGCGCATGACCAAGAAGCCGGTCAAGTTCGGCACCATCGGTCCCGAGTTGGTCGCCTTTGCCGTGCAGGATAAGCACTACAAGTCGATCAAGGATCGCATTCTTGCGATCTCCGACGCGCTCAACCAGGAGCTCACCGAGCTCGCCAACGCCGGCTGCCAGGTGATCCAGTTCGAAGAACCGCAGATCCACATGCTGGCGATCCGTAAGGTCGTCGACGAGGTGATCAATCCGAGCTTTAGCGTCGAGGTGTTCAATCGCACCGTGAAAGGCCTGCGCGCCAAGACCGAGGTCTGGTGCCACACCTGCTGGGGCAACCCGTCGCAACAGCGCATGTTCAAGGAAGTGCAGAGCTACAAGGATGCGCTGGAGACGCTCAACAAGGTCGACGCCGACGTGATCACCTTCGAATCGGTCAGCGCCGGCGGCATGGACCTTGAGGCCTTCGGCAAGATCATCTCGTCGGACAAGAAGATCGCCATCGGCGTCATCGACCATCATTCGCTGCAGGTCGAGAAGCCGGAGGAGATCGCCGACCACATCCGCCGCGCGCTCAAATATATCCCGGCCGAGCGGCTGATCATCTCGTCCGACTGCGGCATGGGCCGCGAGGGCATGAGCCGACGCCACGCCTATTATAAGATCGTGTCGCTGGTGCTCGGCACCAATATGGTGCGCAAGGAGCTTGGCCTGCCGCAGGCCGAGGTTCTCGCTGCCGATCCGCGGTATTCGCTGGTGGTGCCGGGCGCCTGACCCGGCGCGAGGTGTTACCAAAAGCTGAACGCAGACGGACCAATTGCCGGGATCGATTTGGCGCGGCTTCAATCTGTTTGTGATTATTGTGGCCTTCTGAACAAGCCAGAAGGCTCCACTGATGAGACCGCGAAACATTGTAATTATGATAGCGATCATGGCCGGCGGCGTCGGTCTCACCGCCATGGTGGAACGGCCCGTCGTCGCCGTCCAGCAAGTCGCCGCCATTCCGCAAGCGGCGCCCGCCGAATTCGATTTTACGGCGCTGCACCGGCAGGCGAGCGACGCGCTCGATAATCTTCGCCGGGCGCAAACCGGCGCCGCTAACTGATCAGCCGGCAGAAACGCCACCGCGCTTACTTCGCCAGCGCCTTCTGGCAGGCGGCCCAGACTTTGCTTGGCGTCGCCGGCATGTCCATGTGATCGGCGGCGCCGTTCGGGATCGCGTGTGCAATCGCGTTCATCACCGCAGCGATCGCCGCCGTGGTCCCGGCCTCACCGGTGCCTTTGACGCCGAGCGGATTGGTCGTGGCCGGAACCGGGTGCATCGCCTCGCGCAGTTCGAACGGCATGTGGTGCGCTCGCGGCATGCCATAATCCATGAACGAACCGCTTACCAATTGCCCGTTTGAATCGTAGACCGCGTTTTCGGTCAGCGCTTGACCGAGCCCCTGCGCCAGGCTGCCGTGCACTTGGCCCTCGACGATCGTGGTGTCGAGCGGGTTACCGCAGTCGTCCACCGCGGTATAGGTCACCAGATCGACAAAACCGGTGTCGGGATCGATCTCCACCTCGGCGATGTGGCAGCCATTCGGAAAAGTGAGCGGCGTCTCCGCCCTGTCCTTGGTGTCGAGGCTTTCGCCCATGCCCTTGGCGCGCTTGGCGGTCTCGAACAGCGAAATCCTGCGGTCGGTGCCGACCACCTCGAAACCGCCATTGCGATATTGAATGTCGCTCTCCGCCGCTTCCAGCGCGGCTGAGGCGACCTTCTTGCCCTTCACCAGCATCACGTCGGCGACATGGACAATAGCGTTGCCGGCGCACATGGCCGAGCGCGAACCGACCGAAGCGCCGCCGGTCAGGCCCAAATTGGTGTCGCCGTGATGGTGCTCGATTTTGGCCGCATCGATGCCGAGCTTGTGCGCCAGCAGGTGCCCGAATACGGTGGCGTGGCTCTGTCCGGTCGATTGCACGTTCAAACCGAGGATCATCTTGTCGCCGTCGGCAAACGCCACCGACGCCATTTCCATTGGCGTCGCGCCGGAATGCTCCAGCATGCAGGATATGCCGATGCCGCGCAGCTTCTTGCGTCTGGCCGATTCGCGCTTGCGCTTGTTGAAATTGTCGACGTCGGCGAGCTTGAGCGCCTTGTCGACGATGCCGGGAAAATCGCCGCTGTCGTAAGTGTTGATCGGCGTCTTGAACGGCATGGCCGACGGCGGGATCAGGTTTTTCTTGCGCAGCCGCACCGGGTCCATGCCGACGACGCGCGCGGCTTCCTCGACCGCGCGCTCGAGCGCGTAGTTCGCCTCCGGGCGTCCGGCGCCGCGATAGGGCGCGATCGGTACCTTGTTGGAGAAGTAACAGGCGACGCCGACGTCGACTTTGGCGATCCGGTACATGCCGGGGAGGCAACGGGCGAAATTGTTGGTGTTGATGTTGATACCAGCGTTGGCGATATAGGCGCCCTGGTTGCAGAGATGGCGTACGCGCAACGCCAGGAACTTGCCCTTGTCGTCGAGCGCGAGCTCGACGTGGGTCACCGCGTCGCGCGCCTGGCAGTCGCTCATGAAGGCTTCCGAACGAGTCGATTGCCAATGCACCGGCCGCCCGAGCTTGCGCGCGGCCACCATCACCGCGATATATTCCGGATAGACCGTGGTCTTCATGCCGAAGGCGCCGCCGACATCTTCGGTGATCACCCGCAATTTTTCGTTCGGCACGCCCATGATGGAAGCCGCCTGGCCGCGCAAGGCGTCGGCGCTCTGCGAGCAGGCGCGCAGCGTGTAGCTGTCGTTGTCCTTATCGTAGACGCCGGTGGCGCCACGCGTTTCCATCGAGGCCACCACCAGGCGCTGGTGGTTGACGCTGACGCGCGCGACATGCGGCGCATTGGCGACGATCTCGGCGACGTCGCGCTCGTTCTGCTCGCTGGCCACCGGGCCCGGCCAGTCGACGCAGAGATTGCCCGGCGCGTCCGGATAAAGCTGTGTCGTGCCGTTCATAGCGGCTTCCAGGTCGACCACCGCCGGCAATTCCTCGTAGTCGACTTGCACAAGCTCGGCAGCGTCCTGCGCCGCGGCACGCGTTTCCGCCACCACCATGGCCACCGCATCGCCGGCATGCATTGCCTTGTCGCCCGCGAGCGCGGGGCGGAACGGCATCACCATCTTGGCGCCGCCGCGGCCGATCACCGGCGGGTGGCGCGAGATGCCGGCAACGCCGGCCGCCTTGATGTCTTCGGCGGTGAGCACGGCGAGCACCTGTTTGGCCGTGCGCGCCGCGTCGGTCCTCACCGCCAGCACGCGGGCATGCGCATGCGGCGAACGCACGAAGGCGGCATAGGCCTGGCTCGGCAGCCGCGGGTCGTCGGCGAAATGGCCTTGGCCGCGCACCAGGGCGTCGTCCTCGACGCGGGGTTCATGTTTGCTGCGGGCAGGGCTGGTGGCGCTCATGGAGGTCCATCTGTCGTGCTTCTGGGGCCCCGTTTATAGCGGAATGAGCGGCCATCGACAGGGGCTTGCGTCGGCTGTCCGGCTGCGGCACTCAGACGCCTCGAAATAACCCCACGGCCTTGCGGCAGTTTTCAGAGGACGAAATGAGCAAAGTGCGCACCATCGACACCCACACCCATATCTGCACCCTGGAAACCGCCGCGATGCTGACCAAGGAGGCACCGAAGACGCCGGTCACCATCACACCCGACAATGCGGAGACCGCGGCCTTCGACGTGGGTGGCGTGCTCTATCGGCCGTTCCCGACCGGTGGCTTCGATATCCCGCGCCGGCTCAAGGACATGGACGCGACCGGCGTCGACGTGCACGTGCTGTCGGCCACCCCGCAAACTTATCTCTACAACCAGGAGCCGACGCTGGGCGCCGTGCTCTCCTCCATCCAGAACGACCAGATGGCGAAACACATCGCCGCGCATCCGACGCGCTTTATGGGCATCGCCACGCTGCCGATGCAGGACCCCAAGCGCGCCGCCGACGAACTCAGGCGCGCGATGACCAAACTCGGTCTCAAGGGCTCGATGTTCGCCTCCAACGTGCTCGGCAAGAATCTGGACGATCCGAGCTTCGAGCCGCTGTGGACGACGGCGGAAGAACTCGGCGCCTTCATGTTCATCCATCCCAACAATGTCGCCGGCGCTGATCGGCTGAAGTCCTATTACCTCGGTAATCTCATTGGCAATCCGCTCGACACCACCATCGCCGCCGCCTGCCTGATTTTCGGCGGCGTGATGGACCGGCATCCGAAGTTGAAGATCATGCTGGCGCATGGCGGCGGCTTCACGCCCTATCAAGCGGCGCGCTGGGAGCACGGCTGGAAGGTGCGCCCCGAGCCGAAGAAGAACGTGCCGACGCAGCCCAAGGGCATCGCCAAGCGTTTCAATTACGACACTATCCTGCATTCGGCGCAGACGTTGGAAGCGATGATCGGCCTGGTCGGCAGCGAGCGCGTGATGCTCGGCAGCGACTATCCCTACGACATGGCCATGATGGATTGCGTCGCCCACGTGCGGTCGTTGAAAATCTCCGACGCCGACAAGGACGCGATCCTGAACGGCAACGCCGAAGCCATGTTGTCGGGGAAGTAGCCATGAACGTGCAGGCGTCGCCCAAGACCGGCCGCATCCCGACGGCGGCCGTCACCGGTTTCATTATCGACGCTATGCAGAAGTCAGGCGTCCCGGAGGGCGACGCCGGCAAGATCGCCGAGCTGATGCTGGAGGCCGATCTCGTCGGCGCCGAGGCGCACGGCGTGTTCCGCCTGCCGCAATATGTGCAGCGGCTGAAGCTGGGTTCGACCAATCCGCGTCCCAACATCAAGGTTACGCGTAGTGCGCCGGCGACCGCACTGGTCGAGGGCGACAACGGCATGGGCCATCTGGTCGTCGCCAAGACGGCGGAAACCGCGATCGAGTTCGCGCGCGAGAACGGCGTCGCCTGGGTCGGCTGCCGCATGTCGGGCCATGCGGGGGCTGCCGGCGTCTATGCGGCGCTGCCGCTCAAGCACGACATGATCGGCATCTATTCGGCGGTGGCCAATGCCAACCACATGCCGCTCGCCGGCGGCGCCGAGCCGCTGCTCGGCACTAATCCGCTGGCAATTGCAATTCCGGCAGGCGAAGAGCCGCCGTTGGTGCTCGATATCGCGACCTCGATCGTGTCTTACGGCACCATCAAAAATCACAAACTGCTCAACCGTCCGCTGCACGCCGACTGGATGATCGATCCAAAAACCGGCGCTACGGTTACCGATCCGCAGAAAAGCGGGGCGGCATTGCTGCTGCCGATGGGTGGCTATAAAGGCGCCGGCTTGGCCATGATCCTCGGCTTGCTCGCCGGCACGCTCAACGGTGCGCTGTTCGGCCGCGATTGCGTCGATTTCAACGCCGACCCGGGCAAGGTCACCAATACCGGGCAATTCGTGCTGGCGCTCGATCCGGCGCGGTTCCAGCCGCTCGCTCAGTTCAAGGCGGAAGTCGACCGCCACATCCGCGAGCTACGCACGTCCAAGACGCTGCCCGGCGAGAGCGTGCGGCTGCCCGGCGAAGAGCGGGCAAAGCGCCGCGCCGATCGGCTAGCCAACGGCCTCGTTTTGCCGCCGGAATTGCTGACGCAGCTCGACAAGCTGGCTGGCGATCTCGCGATCAAGCCGCTGGCGGCGCGCTGAGGCTGGCCCGAAACTTATTTCCCTTCCGCCATCGCGCGCAATTTGCGTTTGCCTTCGTTCGAGGCTTCCGAAACCTTGATCGCTTCTTGCATGAGCGCGGCGAGTTGCGGCCGCAAGGCCGCGTCACGGGCGTACGGCATGCCGCCGCGGTACTCGATGGCATTGCGGTGCTCATCGAGGAAGGCGGCGAGTTTTTCGATCACCGGCAATCCGCTCACCATGATCGGCATGAGCTCGCGGAACACGTTCGCGGGCTTGGTCACCATGTGCTCATAAGCCTTGTCGTAAACCGCCTTCAGATCCGGCGGCTGCTTGAGCGCGGCGTGCGCGGCATCCGCGTCGGCGAGCGCCTTGTCGATCGCGGTTTTCATCTTGGTCATGCCTTGTGTGACGACCGGCAACATGGCGCGATGCTGCACCAGGTCTTCGACCGAGCGCGGGCTGCCGATCTGCGTGGCGCGCGCGAAATCCTTGGCGATCGCCGCGTCGAGTTGGTGATGGAAGCCGTTCATGATGCGGTATTGGTCGGCGTAGGGACCGAAATTGGCGACGTCCTGATCCGACATGATCGGAATATGCAGGCCGGGTTTGTCGATGATCCGCGTCCGCAGGAATTCGATGAAGGCCTTGCGCTGCGCTTCCTCCTCGCCGAAGTAACCCGCGAGCAGCAGCGCAAAACCGACGAGCGCGGCGACGACGGCCGCCCGTTTCGATATGATCATAGTCAATGCCCCCGCTGGGTGGGTGTGTCCCGGCGATGATTATGGGTCGCCGCACCCGCGCCAAAGGTTCAAAGCGGAAATCAATGGCTGGCTTTGCCTTTGCCGGCGGCGTTGATCTGCTCCACGACCTTTTTCCACTTCGCCGATTCGGCGGCGACGAAGTCCTTGAAGCTTTGCGGCGTCGCGCTCGACGTCGGCACCATGCTGGCGGCGATCATGTGCTTGGACACGTCCGGATCGGCCATCGCCCTGAGCACCGCGGCGTGCAGCTTGGCGACGATCGGAGCGGGCGTATCCTTCACGGCAAAAAGCCCCTGCCAGGAACCGCTGACGTCCTCGGGGAAGCCCAGTTCGACCACGGTCGGCACCTCGGGCAGCGATTCCACGCGCTCTTTCGTGGTCACGGCGAGACCTTTCAGCTTGCTGGCCTTCACGAACTGCGCCGCCGACGACAGCGTGACGAACATCACGTCCACATTGCCGGCTAGGAGATCGATGATCGCAGGACCGGCACCGCCTTTGTAGGGCACCTGCGTCATCTGCAAGCCGAGCCGGTGCCGGAACTGCTCCATCGCCAGGGTATTGAGCGTGCTGACGCCGGCGGCGGCATAATTGATCTTGCCGGGGTTCGCCTTGGCGTAGGCGATCATCTCCTTGAGCGAGTTCGGTGGAAATTTCTCACTGGCGACGATGATGCCGGGCGTTTCGGCAGCGAGCGATATCGGAATGAAATCGCGCTCCGGCTTCACCGTCAGGTCGGGGAAGAAATGCGGATTGATCGCGATGGTGCCAATATTGCCCAGGAACAAGGTGTAGCCATCGGGCGCCGCGCGCGCCGCGACCTCCATGCCGACATTGCCGGCGGCGCCGGTCCGGTTGTCGATCACCAGCGTCTGGCCGAGCGTTTTCTCCAAGCTCGGTTGGATCAGTCGGATGGCGAAGTCGGATGCGCCCCCCGGCGCGAAGGGCACGATGATATGGATCGGCCGGGTGGGATAGCTGGCGACATCCTCGGCGGCGCATAGGTGGGTCGCGGCGAGCAGCCCCAGCAGAATAAGCAACGCGCCACGCAGGTGCGACCAACCATTTGCCGCCATCATTTCGTCCTCCCCTTGACGACTTACGCCACCGCCTTGAAATCATCCGCATCGAGCGGCAGCTTCACCGGCTGCTTGCGCTTGGCGGACAGGTCGAGCGCCTTGGTCAGCATCAGGTTGCGGTGCGCTTCTTCCACCGTGGCCGCCGCGGTCGGCAGGCCCATCGCGATGCGATTGAGCCAGCTATCGGTCTCCAGCGCCATCGGCCCACGCAATTCGCCGAGCGCCATGTCGCCGGGCGGATAGCTGCCCATGAAGTCCACCAGCCGCGAGGTGTCGGGGTTGTAGCCTTCCGACTGCGGCTTGGCGACCGCCAGCACGATGTCGCGATGCGTGTCGTCGATGGTGAGCACGCCGGTGGTGCCGACGATGCCGACTTCGAGCGAATAGACAGCGGCCGGCCAGTTGACCGGCAGCGCCCAGGAAATATTGAGGTGATAGACCGTGCCGTCGTCGAACATGATCATGCCGGCGGTGGCGTCGATGCCCTTGTAGAGCGGACCCAGCACCTTGTCGATCGAGCGCGCATAGACCTCGACCGGCTTTTTGCCTTCCAGGCACCACATGCAGATGTCGAGCGCATGCGTGCCGGAAATCACCATCGGCGAAATGGTCGTCGGATCGTCGGTGCGCTTGTAATTGTCGATCGCCACCAGCCGGTTCATGAAGGCACGCGAGGTGACCAGCGTCACGTCGCCGAGCGCGCCGGTACGGCACTTTTCCTTGGCCCCCAGCCAGCGGCGGCGGAAACGCTGGGTGTAACCGACCACGGCGTCGACCTTGGCCTCCTGAATCGCCTTGAGCACGCGCGCGGATTCATCGAGCCGCGTGGCCAGCGGTTTCTCGATCAGCAGCGGGAGCTTACGCTCGAGCGCCACCATGATCGGGTCTACGTGCAAGTGCTCGTCGGTGGCGATGATGGCGCAGGTCACTTCCGGCCGCTTGAGCAACTCGACATGGCTTTGCGTGACGAAATCGGCGCTGATCTTGGGCGCCACTTCGCCGGCGCGGTTCGGGTTCTTTTCGGCAAGCCCGATCCACTCGACCGCCGGATGGCGCGCCGCCACCTCGCCGCGGAACAGGCCGACGCGGCCGCCGCCGATGATCGCAAGGCCAATGCCTTTGGCAAACTTCTTCATTGTGGGTTCGCTCCTGACCGATTCTTTTCTTTGAATTCCGCTATCCCTGAAATCGTCTCGTTGGTGAGCGGCAGATCGACCGGCTCGTTGCGGTAGGCCGACAGATCGGCGGCGCTGTAGGTCTCCATGACCCGGCGCGCGCTCTCCGGCGTCACCATGACCGGCGTGTCGCGAATGCAGGCTTCCAGGAAGTGGATGGTCTCCGGCCCCATGCCGCCGGCGAACACTTCGCCGACCTGCTCGCCCGGCATGGTCGACATCGGGAATACCTGGCCGTTGCTCATGGTGTTGAGCCAGTTGTCGCGTTGCGTGTCGTCGAGCACTAGCGCGCCTTCGGTGCCGGTGATCTCGATCCAGGTCGAGCAGTAGTTCGGATAGCTCGGCGGGAAATTCCAGCCGCCGCCGATCATCACCACCACGCCGTTGTCCATGGTGACGGTGGTGAACATCACGTCATGCGAACCGTTGACCGGCTTCATGTAGCCGTATGCGCCCTGGCTGTAGACGCGCACGGGCTTGGCCGGCTCCAGCAGCCAGAACACGAAGTCGAGGTCGTGCGTCGATTCCATCACCACCGGCGAGAGCCGCACGCGGCCGGCGATCTTCTTACCCAGGCTGCGCGAGAGGTTGCGGCTGACCAGCACCGAAACGACACTGCCGAGCGTGCCGTCGACGATCTTCTTCTTGGCGTAGGCGATCTTCGGATTGAAGCGCTGCGAGTAGCCGATGGTGAACTTCAACCCGTTGCGCTTGGCGAGCTCGATCAACTCGTCGGCTTCCCACAGTTCGAGCGAGATTGGTTTTTCCAGCATCACGTTCTTGCCGGACTTCAGGCAGTCGCGGCAGATCGGATAGTGGTTCGTCTCCGGCGTGGTCGAAATATAGACCACCGAGATGTTCGGATTGTTGATGATGTCGTTGTAATCGAGCGTCGCCGTTGCCGGCTTCCACAGCGCCTTCACCTCGGCCAGCCGGTCGGGCCGGATTTCGCACAAATGCAGTTGATCGACCAGCGCGGTGCGCGCCAGCGTTTCCGCGCGCGTGCCGCCGACCCATCCGATACCGATCACCGCGACTTCAACTCGTTTCACCGGACGCCTTCCTCTTTATTTTTGCGTTTGATTGCGCGCGGCCGGACGGCCGCGGCGGCACACTATGCCAAACCGGCGCGCGCCCAAAGGGGCTGCCGCAAGCAATCTAAGATGCTGCACAGGCCGTTGAAAAGACTGATATTTTCAGCGAGCAACGGCGGACTTGCCGACCCCGAAAACCTGCGTGGCGAACTGCGGATAGACCTCGGCGAGCTGCGGCGCCACCGTCTCGCGCAGTAGCTTGAGCGTCTCGGGCGTGGGCGCCGGCGTTTTCGGCACTGTCTCTGGCCGGTCGAAATCGAAGCCGGTGTGCTCGATCACTTCCTCGACCGTGTGGCCGGGATGTACGCTCGCAAGTGTGAAATGTCCGCCAGCGAACGAAAACAAACAGCGGTTGGTGATCAGCGCAATCGGTCCGCCCGGGCGAAAGACGTTTTGCTCGTTGGCGCCCGGTGCACTGATGAAGTCTACTTTGGGAACCAGCGTGCGGCGCGAATGCTCGGTGCGGAACAGGATCACCTTGGGCACCACGTAATAGAGATAGGCCGAACCGAACGAGCCGGGGAGACGCACTTTCGGATGCGCGTAGTCGCCCGTGCTCACCAAGTTGACGTTGCCATGGCCGTCGATCTGCCCGCCGGAGAGAAAAAACACGTCGATGCGGCCTTGTCCGGCGCAATCGAACAGCTCGCGCGCGCCGTCCGTCCAGAACGTGTTCTTGGGACTGCCCAGCAACGAGACGTAAGGCCGGCCCAAGCCTTGTAACTTGCCGCGCTCGCGCGCGAGCAGCGCGGCGGTCGCCGGGATCGGCGAGGCGTTGCCGACCGCGACATGACGCACGTCGCCGATCAGCCGCGCGATGACGTCGGCAAGCAGTTCTTCGGTCTTGAAGGCGCGCACGGCTCACCTCCCCCCTTGAGGGGGAGGTCGGCGAGCGAAGCTCGCCGGGAGGGGGGTAAGCCACGGGCACTGGGGGTGGTGCTTACCCCCCTCCCTGTCCCTCCCCCTCAAGGGGGGAGGGGACGCAAACAAGTCACGCCGTGACTTTTTCATAAACATATTTCTCGCAATATTCCGCAAACCCTTGCTCGGTCGCCGCCATCTTCGCGTAGAGCGCCAGGTGCTCGCCATCGGCGGCGTAATGCTCGGGCAGCGGCAGCGGCCAGGCGCCGCGCTCGGCCACGACGATGCTCTCGACATAGAAGCCCGGCAGCGTGCCGGCGGCCAGCAGCGGATCTTCGAGCAGATTGCCATCGTGAATCTTCTCGACCGTCACGACGGTCTTCTCCGCCGCATGCGCCATGGTGGCGAGTTCGCGCTGGCGTCCGATCCAGACATTGCCGAAACGGTCGGCCATCGGCGCATGGAACAGCGCCATGTCCGGCTTGATCGCCGGCAAGAGCACGATCGGATCGGCATTGCCGAACGGCGAATCGATCACCTTCCAGTCGTCGCGATATTTCAGCACGTCGGAACCGATCAGGCCGCGCAGCGGCATGAACGGCACGCCTTTTTCCGATGCCTGCAAGGCCGCGTGCAGCGCCGGACAGGTCGCATCCATCATCTTGATCGCGCCTGACGTGATCGCTGCGGTGAAGCGCGGCGCCCGGCCAAATTCGCCGAGGCTCACCGCGCTCGTCTCCAGCGTGGCGACGCAATCAGCTCCGATCAGCAAGTCCGCCTGCAGGCTCGAGGTCGGCAGCGCCACCAGATGCAGCCGCCTCACGCCGCGGCGGATCAGCGCGCGCGTCGCTTCCATCGGCACGCCGGACACTTCGCGCGGCACCACCACCATGCAGCCGTCGGTCACTGCGGCCAATGCATCGTTAAGGGATTTCACCGGCTGAAACATGACTTACTTTCTCATTCTTCCGCTTGCCAGGTCTACACATTTTTGCCACGTGAACGTATGCCCACATCGCTCAAGGACAAACTTGCCGCCAAACGCTTCGTCATCACCGCGGAAATCACACCGCCGGTGAGCGCGTCGCGCGACGAGCTTCTCGTCAAGGCGCTGCCGCTCAAGGGCCTCGCCGATGCGGTGAACGTCACCGACGGTGCTGGCGCGCGTCCGCATCTCGGCGCGGTGACGGCGGCGGCGATGCTGGTCGAGCACGGCATCGAACCTATCCTGCAACTCACCTGCCGCGACCGCAATCGCATCGCCTTGCAGAGCGACTTGCTCGGCGCCGCCGCGTCCGGCGTGCGCAATCTGCTGGTGTTGCGCGGCGACGATCCGTCGGCCGGCGATCAGCCCGACGCCAAGCCGGTGTTCGATCTCGATCCGCGCCAATTGCTCGATACCGCGCGGCGTCTGCGCGACGCCGGCGAATTGCCGTCGGGGAGAAAGATCTCCGGCCATGCCGATTTTTTTCTCGGCGCCGCCGACAATCCGGTCGACCCAAAGCCCGGCTGGCAGCCCAACGGGCTGCAAGCCAAGCTCGACGCCGGCGCGCAATTCGTGCAGACGCAGTTCTGCATGGATGCCGGCGTGGTGCGCCGTTATCTGGCGCGGCTGGCCGATCTGGGCATCGCCGGCAAGCTGTCGATGTTGATTGGCATCGCGCCGCTGCGCTCGGCCAAGTCGGCACGCTGGATCACCGACAAGCTGTTCGGCGCGATCATTCCCAACGCGATCATCACTCGTCTCGAACGCGCCAGCGATCCCGCCGCGGAAGGCCGCCGCATCTGTCTCGATCTCATCGCCGAGCTGGCCGAGGTGCCGCATGTCGCCGGCGTCCACATCATGGCGCCTGGCCACGACTCCGCCGTGCCGGAGATCATCAAGGCGGCGCGCGAAGGCGTTAAGCGCCTCGCGGTCGTCTAATTTCCGCCGGCCCACTCCCTTTAAAACCGCCGTCCCCTGGCATTAATTTGATGCTAGGATCGCCGGGGGAAACAAACGCCAGAGGCCTCGCAAAAGGCCCACGAAAAGGGAGGAACTGCGCCATGTCCGTCATCCGAATCCGGTTTGTCGCGCTTGCTGCCGTATTTGCCGCTACGCTCGGCCTGCTGACGCAGCCGGCCGCCGCCCAAGGCAAGCCGTGGAAGCACGCCTTGCTCAACGCCAAAGCCGATGCCGGCTTCTTCATGATGTCGGCCAAACGCGGCTTTGCCGAAAAGCAGGGCCTCAAGCTCGACCTGCTGCAGGTGAAGGACGACCAGATCGGCCTCAAGGCACTGATCGCCGACGAAGTCGACAGCTTCGAAGGCGGCCCGCAGGGCGCGTTTGCCGCCGCTGCGCGCGGCGCCGACGTCAAGATCATCGGCTGTCACTGGGTGGTGGTGCCGCACGGCATCTATGTGCGCGACGACATCCACAAGGTCGAGGATTTGAAGGGCAAGTCGATTGCGGTGTCGTCGCCCAACACCATGCCGGATCTGCTGGCGCGTTCCGCGCTGGCGAAATACGGCATCACCGCCGATCAGGTGAAGCTTGCCGCCGTCGGCGGCGACCGCGAGCGCTATCAGGCGCTGGCCGGCGGTGTGGTCGAGGGCGCCGTGGTGTCGAACGAATATCAGCCGGCGATGCCCAAGAGCCTGCATTTGCTGATCGCCGGCCGCGATGCGGTGCCGAACTTCCTGCGCGTCTGCCTGATGACCAGCGGCAAGGTCCTGAAAGAGCGCGGCGACGACGTCGTACGCTTTCTCGCTGCCGAGATGCAGGCACTGCGTTATGCGCTGTCGCACAAGGCCGAGACGGTGGCGCTGACGCAGGAAATCATCCATGCCAAGCCCGACGACCCGCGCCCGGCCTTCGTCTATGACGACGCGGTCGCGCATCACGCCATCGATCCGGATCTGCCGATCCCGGCGGCCAAGCTGGAATGGATGCAGGAACAATTGATCAAGGCCGGCAAGCTGAAGGCGCCAATCCCGCTCGCCAAGATCAGCGCGCCGGAATATCGCGAGAAGGCTCTAAAGCTGGTAAACGCCAGTCACTGAAGTCGCAACGCGGAGCGCATCGTATGGGTGAGGTGAGTTTCGTCGACGTTTCCAAGCGCTTCACGTTGCGCGTGGACGGCGAGCTGCATCAGGTGCAGGCGCTCGATCGCGTCAGCTTCACCGTGCGCGCCGGCGAGATCGTGACGCTGATCGGCCCGTCCGGCTGCGGCAAGACCACGGCTTTGCGCGTCGCCATGGGGCTCGATGCGGCGAACGCCGGCCGCGTCACCGTGGACGGGCGCGCGATCAACGGTTGCGGCCACGACCGCGGCATGGTGTTCCAGCACGCCGAACTGCTGCCATGGCTGTCCGCCATGCAGAACGTGATGTTCGGCCTGGAAATGAAGGGTATGCGCGGGCAGCCCTTGCGCGACACGGCGAAGAAATATCTCGACCTCGTCGGACTCGCCGATTCGCAGAACCGCCGCCCGCATCAGCTCTCCGGCGGCATGAAGCAGCGCGTCGGCATCGCCCGCGCGCTCGCGATCGATCCGAAGGTATTGCTGATGGACGAACCGTTCGGCGCGCTCGACGCGCAGACGCGCGAATCCCTGCAAGCCGAGCTGTTGGACATCCATGCCCGCACCAAGAAGACCATCCTGTTCGTGACCCACGATCTCGACGAAGCGGTGCTGATCGCCGACCGCATCGTGGTTATGAGCCATGGCCGCGTGCAGGAAATCGTCGACGTGCCGCTGACGCGTCCGCGCGCCGATCTGAGCATCGTGCGCGGCCTGCCGGAGTTCAACGACACCCGTTACAAGATCTGGCGCATGCTGCATGCAACGCAGACGGTGCACTGATCGTGGATCACAGGCGCCGCACCACACTCCGTTCATTCACGCGCAAGCGGGAATCCAACTCTTCATTGGCGAGTTCAGAATTTTTTGCACTGGGTGCCCGCTTTCGCGGGGACGAACGGATGAGAGCTAGTTAGTGGCCGACATAGCCGACAGCAAGAACACGACCGCCACGCCCGAACCTTCGGAGCGTCGCCCATGGCCGCGCTGGGCGATCACGCTCGCCTCGGTCGCTTGCGTGCTGGCGCTGTGGGAAATTTTTGGCCGCCACATTAATCCGATCTTCGGCTCCTATCCGAGCGCGATCGCTGTGGCGTTCTGGGAGCTGCTGCGCACCGGACAATTGTGGTCGGCTTTATCCGAGAGCCTGCAACCTTTCTTCGTCGGCTATGGTCTCGCCATCGTGGCCGGCATTCCCATTGGCCTCATTGTCGGCCGCTTTCGCACCGCGGAAGCCGTGTTCGGCATCTACATCACCGCCGGTTACGCCATGCCGCTGGTCGCGCTGGTGCCGCTGTTGATCCTGTGGCTGGGGCTCGGCTTCAAGGTCAAGGTCGCGGTGGTGTTCCTGATGTCGCTGTTTCCGATCTGCATCAACACCTGGCTCGGTGTCATCGCGGTGCCCAAGACCTTGATCGAAGTCGGCAAGTCGTTCGTCGCGCCCGACACGGTGATCCTGCGCCGCATCATCCTGCCGGCGACGCTGCCCTACATCATGGCCGGCATCCGCCTAGCGGTCGGCCGCGCCGTGGTGGCGATGGTGATCGCGGAGTTCTTCACCACCATTTCGGGATTGGGCGCGGTGATCATCAATTCGGCCAATAATTTCGATACCGCCACCATGTTCGTGCCGATCATCATTTTGATGGTGATGGCGGTCGGCCTGAACGGCCTGATCGGCTTCGTCGAGCACAAGGTCGCGCCCTGGCAGGCGGAAATCGCGGGGCGGGATCGGGAGTAATTCTTTCGTTCGTCCCCGCGAAAGCGGGGACCCAGGCCACAAACAAAAGAGCTGGATTCCCGCTTGCGCGGGAATGAGCGAATTAAGCGACTGCACGCACCGCCTTCAGCAAATCCCGCACCTGTTGCTCCGAAATATTCTTGGTGATGAACACCACCCGGCTTTGCCTGTTTCCGTCCGGCCAGGCGTCGAGTTCGACCGGCGGATGCGCGAGGTGCTGCACGAATTGCACCACCACCGGCCCCTGACAGCCTTCGACGTTGAGGAAGCCCTTCACGCGCAGCAGGTCCGGCCCGCGCAACGTCATCAGGATGTCCATGGCCTTGGCGAAGGCCGGCCACGGCATCGGCGTATTGTCCGCGATCACGAAACTGCCGATGCCGTCCGAATGCGCGGCCTCGGCGACAAAGGCGTTGCGCTGGTCGTTGGCGGCTTCCGTGAGCCGGCTGGGATCGAGCTCGCCATTGACCGCTTCGAGGATTTCTGCGCCCGGATTGAGCGCGCGCAGTTGTGTCGCCAGTGCTTCGGCGGCGCCTTCGCCGGCGATGTCGGTCTTGGTGATCACCAGCCGGTCGGCCAGGATCGCCTGCCGGCGCGCCTCCGACGACCAGGTGAGCGTTTCGCCACCGGCTTCCGCATCGACCACCGTCATCACCACGTCGACATGGAACACCTCGCCGAGCGCGCGGTCGGTGGCGAAGGTCTGCAGGATGGGCGAGGGATCGGCAAGGCCTGAGGTCTCGATCACGATGCGGCAGAAGTCGGGGATTTCGCCACGCTCGCGTTCGACCACCATGCGGCGTAGCGCCTGTTGCAGATCGGTGCGCGTGATGCAGCACAGGCAGCCATTGCCGAGCAGCACGGTCTCGTCGGTCGACGAGCGCACCAGCGCGTCATCGATGCCGGTCGCACCGAATTCGTTGACCACCACGGCGGTGCCTTGCCCCTCCGGGAGGCTAAGGAATCGGCGCAGCAGCGTGGTCTTGCCGGCGCCCAGGAAACCGGTGAGCACGGTCACCGGAATGCGGTGGCCGCGCTCGCGCTTGAGCCGGCGCCCGAACATCCCGGCGGCCGAGGAGGGGAAGAGTTCGTTCATGCCTCACTTTACCCCGCCCCGCCGCGCGGGGCGAGGGAAGATCAGAAATCCATCTCCAGCACGTACAGCCCGCCCGAGAAGCGGTCCTGCGTGTAGACGATGCCGCGCTCGTCGACGAACACGTCGTTGAGCTGGATGGCGCCGACCGGCGAGCCCTTCGGCGCCGGCGGCACGAAGGCGGCGATTTCGCGCGGCTGGTACGCATTGGAGATATCGTAGGCGCGCAAGCCGCCGTTAAAGAAGGTACCGAGCACGATCTGATCGGAGCGCCACGCCGTCGGCAGTTCCACGTTTTCGTGGATGTTGTGCGCGCCGAAGCGGCCGCCGCGGGCCTTGTAGGCATCGACCGGCGGCAGCGGGCAGGTGGCGATCGACACCGGGTGCGTCTCGTCGCGCATGTCGAGCATCCAGATCAGCTTCGGCCAGTCCTTGCCGGCGTTCTCGGTCGATTCGTCGGTTACCAGCATCAGGTTGCGGTCGAACAGCGGCACCGCGGTGTGCATGAAGCCGGTGTAAGGCGGCGAATTGGTCCAGTGCGAGATTACCTTCGGGTTGGCCTTGTCCTTGATGTCCATCACGAACATGCCGCCGTCGATGTAGCAAAGGTAAAGCCGGTCCGGTCGCGACTGGTAAACGTTTGTGTTGTGCGCTCGGTACCCTTTGTCCATTGGATGGCGCGGCGGCGGCGCGATATTGTCGGTCGCCGAGGTGCCGGGCATCCACCAGCGGCCGATTTCCTTCGGCTTGGTCGGATCGCGCACGTCGATGCAGCGATAGAACTGGTCGTCGAGCGGGTTGCTCGGCTTGAAGTCGGGCGCGCCGGAAGCCATGTGTACGTATTCGCCGTCGCAGAACCACAACTGGTGCACGCCGCGCGAGGTCGGCCCCGAGCAGTCGAAGAACGAGATCGAGCGCGGCTTCTCCGGTACCGAGACGTCGAACAACTCCAGTCCGGCTTTCTGCTGGCCGACCTTCTGCGTCTGATAGGCGACGGCCATGATATTGTTGGCGGAGCATTCAAGTGAATTCGAGCGCATGTGAGCGTAGGGCAGATCGGTCTGCACCACCACCTTCGGATTGCGCGGATCGGACACGTCGACGCCGGTAAAATTCTTCGGCGCGCTCTCATGTGCCAGCCACATGATCCGCCTGCCGTCCTTTGCGATGGTAATCGACATCCCTTCGCCCATGCCGCCGAAGCCGCCGAGATCGTTCTGGGCGAGCAGCTTGAAATTCCAGGTGATCGGCTCCCCGGTCTGGGTGAGCGGGTTGCTAGCGGCGGCCATGGGCGTCTCCATTGTCTTGCTTGTCCTCACGCCGAGCGGCGGCGAGGAAGTTCGCGTATTGTCCACGATGCGAACAGGGTGGCGTGTGGGGGCAGAGTGAGGCGGGGAGAACTGGAAGAGTCAATTGAGTTTTGCACGCACGAGGTATTCGTTCCAGCCCCCATCCCGCTTGCGCCCTCCCCGGCGCGCGCGGGGAGGGCGCAAGCGATAGAACTAGGCGCTGGCCTGCTTGAGGAATTCCTCGCGCAGCGCCTTATTCCAGTCGGGGACGGCCTTGATCTTCTTGGCGGCAAGCAGGATTTCTGCCTGCTTCTGCATGTAGGGCTTGATGTCGGCCGGCCAGCCGGGAGCGACCTCGACGCGCGCGATTGCCTTGGCGAAGGTCTCGGGCGCCATCTTGTAGCCCTTCGAGGTGTAGAACTTGTAGATCGTGTCGGCGACCTTCTTCGGATTGGTCTTGAAGTCCTTGGCCACGTCGAGCCAGGCCTTGAGGTAGGCAACCACGGTCTCCGGGCTCTTCGCCACGAATTCAGGCGTCGCCGCCATGAACACCGGCAGCTTGTCGAAGGAGTAGAAGTCGACCAGCGTGTTGGCGAGCCCGTCGGCTTCGGCGATGGCGTTGTAAGGCTCGACATTGACCATGGCGTCCACGGTTTTGGCGGCCATGGCGGCCACCATGTCGTTCACGTTCATGCGGATTTCCTGATAGTCGCCTTTCTTTAACCCGGCGCCGGCCGCGATCTGGTCGACGAAGATATTGCCGGTCGACGATCCGGTCTGGTTGGCGACCTTCTTGCCGCGTAGTTCGGCGACAGTCTTGATGCCGAGATCCTTGCGCGCCATCACGCGCGCGGTCTTGCCGACATATTCGATCATGGCGATGGCGACGAGGCCGCCTTTGTCGCTGCCGATGGCAAATGAAGGTCCGGCATAGGTGCCCATGTCGACCTGGCGCGCCACCATCTGCTGCATGGTGAGGTTGCCCGACGGCACGGCGAATTCCTCGAACTTGACGCCGTGCTTCTCCAGATAGCCGGAGCGCATCAGGTAATAGGTCGGCATGCCCCACATATTGGTCTGGTAGCCTTGCCGCACCGTCTCCAGCGCCGCGTTCGCGCCGCGCACGCCCAATCCCGCGGTGAGAAGTCCGGCGCCGGTCGCCACCAGCGCGTCGCGACGTGTGATGCCTTTCTGCAGTAACGTCATATCGATCCTCCCTTTGATTTGCCGTTGGCCGCCGGTTTCTCCGGCTCGCTTTCACTCGTCTCGTGACCGAGGTAACGCAGCAATTCTTTCTGGCATTCGACGAATTCGACGCTGAGCGGATCGCGCGGGCGCGGCAGCGGAATCTTGATCACGGCTTTCACCGTGCCTGGATGCGACGTCATCACCACCACGCGGTCCGCCAGATAGACAGCTTCCGCGACATTATGCGTGACATAGATGACAGTCTTGCGGGTTTCCCGCCACACCTCCGCCAAAAGCCGCTGCATGTCGTCGCGCGTTAGCGCGTCAAGCGCCGCGAACGGTTCATCCATCAGCAGCACCGCCGGATTGTACGCCAGCGCGCGGGCAATGGCGACCCGCTGCTGCATGCCGCCAGACAGATGATGCGGGAAGGAATTGGTGAATTTCTCCAATTTCACCAGGCGCAATTGTTCGCGCGCAATGACCTCGCGTTCCACCTTGGGAACGCCCTTCATTTCCAGCCCGAACGACACGTTGCCGAGCGCGGTGCGCCAGGGGAACAACTGCGCGAAATCCTGGAACACCACGCCGCGGTCCATGCCGTGGCCGGTGACGGTCTTGCCGCCGATGCGGATCTCGCCAGAGGCCGGCGCGAGGAAGCCGGCGATCATGTTGAGCAAAGTCGACTTGCCGCAGCCGGAGGGACCTACGATGCAGAGGAACTCGGACGCCGCGATGTCGAAGCTCACGTCCTTGACGCCCGGCACCTTGCCGCCGGGCGTATCGTAAGTGAGCGTCACATCGCGGATTTCGATGGGCAACATTCGATCACCAACCCCGTTCATTCCCGCGTAAGCGGGAATCCAGATAAGCCTTGCTTTGGTCCCTGGGTCCCCGCTTTCGCGGGGACGAGCGGGTATTTGAATGCCACACGTGCTAGCCTTTTGTCTTTCGCGCGGCGTTATAGGTCGCTGGACGTTTCTCGCGGAACGCGGCGAAGCCTTCCGCGGCTTCCGCCGTCTGCCGCTTGGCGGAATGCGCCTCGACGAGCGCGTTGAACGCCGGGTCGTCAAGATGACTCCAGGCCGATTTGAGCGCCCAGACCTTGGTCGCCGCGACCGCCTCCGGGCCGTTGGTCAGCAGTTCATTGACGACACGCTCGCCGGCGGCTTCCAGCTCGGCGAGCGGCACCACCTCATGCACCAGGCCGATGCGGTGGGCTTCCTGGACGTCGAAGCGTTCGCCGGTGAGCGCGTAGCGGCGCACCTGGCGCAGGCCGATGGCGTCGTTGAGCTGCGGGATGATGATGGTGCCGGCGACGCCGATGCGCACCTCGGCGATCGAGAAGTGGGCATTGTCGGCGGCGATGACGATGTCGCAGGCCGAGATGATGCCGGTGCCGCCGCCGTAGCAGGCGCCCTGCACCAGCACCACCGTCGGCACTGGGATAAGATTGAGCCGCTGCACGGCTTCGGCGGTCATGCGCGAATTGCGCAGGTTTTCCTCGGGCGTGGAGCGGCGCACCGCGTCGAGCCAATTGATGTCGGCGCCGGCAATGAAATTGCGCCCCTTGCCGGTGATCACGACCGCGCGTGGCGCCTTGGCGGCGAGCGTGTCGTAGATCTTGAGCAGGCCTGAGATCATGTCGCCGTTATAGGCGTTGTAGACTTCCGGCCGGTTGAGCGTGACGCGCGCGACGCCGCGTTCATCAACGCTCCAGAGGACCGGACCGGCGGAGGATCGTTCACTCACTTGTTAGCCTTTCACGATTCGCACCATGCCCCAACGCTGCACGGTCGCCTTTTCGATCGAGCCGAACACCACGCGCTCGAACAAAAAGCCGATGACGCCGATCACCACGATCGAGGCCAGCATGACGTCCGTCTGCAGGAACTGCTGGGCGTCGAAAATGACCCAGCCGAGCCCCCAATCGGACGCCGCGATCATCTCGGCGCCGACCACCGCGATCCACGCACGCAGGAAACCCTGGCGCATGCCGGTGATGATAAACGGCGAGGCGCCGGGCAAAATGACTTTCCAAAATATCTTGTGCTCGCCGGCGCCCATGGCACCGGCCGCGCGCAGCCAGATCGGATTGACCGAGCGCACCCCAGACCAGGTGTTGAATAGGATCGGAAAGGTGGCGCCGTACAAGACGACGAGCACGGTGGTGGTATTGCCGATGCCGAACCAGAGCATGAACAGCGGCACCAGCGAGAACGACGGGATCGGCATCAGCGCGCTGACCAGCGGCAGAAAGAAATTCTCCACCGGCTTGAAGCGCGCCATCAGAATGCCGAGCGTTATTCCGACCGCCGATGCCAGCGAGAAGCCGATCAGCACGCGCGACAGGGTGGCGCCGGCGTGCTCAAACATGCTGCCGTCGGCCAGCATCGCGTAGAGCGTCTCCAGCACGGTCGGAATCGTCGGCATCAGCACGCGCGGAAAGTAACCGCTCAGAGATAGCGCCTGGTAAAGCGCCGCGGCCACCGCCAGTGTGATGACGGCGCGCCGGATCGATCGCTTGCGTGCGGCTTGCTCGTTCATGCAACCATCATTCCCCACCGCACGATGGTGTAATCCTCGATCTTCTGGAACACGAACTTCTCCAGACAGAGGCCGATGACGGCGATGACCGCGACGCCGGCCAGCATGGCATCCGTGTTGAGAAACTCACGCGCGCCGAAAATCAGCCAACCGAGCCCCCAGGGCACGGAGGCCAGCATTTCGACAGCCACCAGGATGCGCCAGGCCTGCGCCAAGCCGAGCCGCAGCCCGGTGAGGATGTAGGGCAGCGCGCCCGGCAGAATGACGGAACGGAACATACGCCGATTGTCGGCGCCCATGGATTGCGCCGACCGCACCCAGATTTCCTTCACCGCCTTCACGCCGGTCCAACTGTTGTAGATGATCGGAAACATCGAGACGAAGCCGACCAGCAGCAGGGCGGAGAATTGGCCGGGGCCAAACCAGAGCAGGAAGAGCGGCGTGTAGGCGAGGCCGGGTATCGGCGCTAGGATGCTGACCAGCGGCAGGCAAATGTCTTCGGCCCTTCGCGAGCGTCCCATCAGTACGCCGATACTGACGCCGAGCACACTGGCGAGCGCAAAGCCGGAGAGTAGGCGGATCATGGTGTCGATGGCGTGATGCGGCAGGATGCCGGCGACGGTCAGCCGCACGAACGACAGCGCCACTTCCTCCAATGTTGGAAACAGCTGGTGCGGGAACACCCCGGCCCAGGCGACGATTTCCCAGATGGAGCCGACCACCAGGAACGGAAACGCGTTGCGCGCGATCACGCGCCAGCGTGCGCCGCCGGCGCCCGCCGGGCGCTCGGGCGCGCCCGCCACATCTATGGTGGTGACGGCATCCTGCATTCGTGCCGGCGCTCCTCCCGAGCCTTTGCGGTCTGGCCCTTTTGCCGGCCTTTGACCTGTTTTGAGAGAATAGTGCGCTTTGAACGGCGACCACAAGCATGGGCATTGTCGCATATCCGCCGGGCGGTACAGCCCTGGCGATTTTGCCGCAAAACGGCTAAAGCCCGGGCCGAATTCCGCTTGCGCGCGGCACCAATTCAACGGGAGTTTTGAGGATGTCGAAGACTGCACAAAAGATCGGCTGGATCGGGGTCGGCCGCATGGGCACGCCCATGGCGGAACGTCTGCTCAAGGCCGGCCACGACGTGTCGATATGGAACCGGACCCGCGCCAAGGCCGAGCCGCTCTCCGCCAAGGGCGGCACGATCGTCGACAAGCCGGTCGAACTCGCCGGTTGCGAGGTCGTGTTCGCCATCGTCTCCACCGGCAAGGATGTCGAGCAAGTCCTTTTCGGCAAAGACGGCCTCTGCACCGGCAGCAAATTGCCGCGCATGGTGGTCGACTGCTCGTCGATCTCGGTCGAGGAATCCGCCGCCATCCGCAAGCGCCTGACCGAGAAAGGCGTGAGCTTCCTGGCCGCGCCGGTGTCCGGCAATGCCAAGGTGATCAAGGCCGGCAAGCTGTCATCGGTGGTGTCCGGACCGGAAGCCGACGCCAAGATCGCGATGCCGCTGATCGAAGTGTTTGCGCCGCAGGGCGTCTCCTACGTCGGCGACGGCGAACTCGCGCGCATCTGCAAGATCGCACACAATGTCATGCTCGGCGTGGTGATCGAGAACCTGATCGAGATCACGCTGCTCGCCAACAAGATGGGCGTGCCGCGCCATGCCTTCCTGGCCTTCATGAACAACGGCGTCATGGGTTCGATGTTCACCAGGTACAAGACGCCGGCGCTGGTCAATCTCGACTGGACCACGACGTTCACGCCGGAGCTGTTGCGCAAGGATCTCGATCTCGGCCTCGAGCTTGGCCGCGAATGGGATGTGCCGATGCCGGTCACCGCCGCCACGCGCGAGGTGCTGCAGACGCATTTCGGAGCAGCCCAGCTGCAGAAGAATCCGGAAGAATATCTGGCCAAGGACTTCGCCGCGATGGCCGAGACCATGGCGCTTGCCGCCGGCATGAAGCTCACGCCGGAAAACAAGAATGTGTCGACCGGGCTGGAGTAGGTTCCGGTCCCGTCAGCGCGGCACATAAAAAAGGGCCCCTTGCGGGGCATCGCACACCCCGCTTGCGGGATGTGCGCACTAAAAAAAGGGCCCCTTGCGGGGCCCTGTGTGCATAAGGTGGAGGATTCGGCCGCCGTAAAAGCCTAAAGGGAGGAAAAACGGCGGCTGCGCACGAAACCCACTCAACCGGGCGCAGGCGGTTATCACAAGTAAAATGGCCATAAATTCATTCGGTGGGCACGCGGCCGCCTGCCCAATGCACTTCGGCCGGCAGTGCTATGCATGGTTTCCCACTGTTGCGCGCCTGACGGAGCGACACCATGACGCCGCAGATCAGCGAGCTGATCGAGAAGATTCGCGTCCTCGAAGGCGAACTCGACGCTGAGCTCGCCAAGCGCCGTGCCGAACTGCGCATCGGGTTGGAGCATGGCCGTATCGCCTTCGAGGCGGAACTTCTGCGGCGCCATCGCGAGTTGCGCCTGAGGCTGTTGCCCTATCTGTTGGGCGCCAACCCGCTGGTCGTCCTGACCGCGCCGGTGATCTATGCCGGCATCGTGCCGTTCTTGCTGCTCGATCTGTTCGTCAGCCTCTATCAGGCCGTGTGCTTTCCCATTTACGGCATCGCCAAGATCAAGCGCGCCGACTATCTGGTGTTCGATCGCCACCATCTCGCTTACCTCAACGCGCTCGAAAAGCTCAACTGCGCCTACTGCTCCTATGCCAACGGCATTATCGCCTTCACGCGCGAGATCGCGGCGCGCACCGAGCAATATTGGTGCCCGATCAAGCATGCGCGCCGGGTCATCGGCACGCATGCGCGCTATGCGCTGTTCGATGACTACGGCGACGGCGAGAACTATCAAGCGCGGCTCGCCGAGCTGCGCAAGGGTCTGGCCAAGGACGAGGGATGAGTGGCAATCTGCAATCCGATCGGGGATGGGAGTTGTCTATGGCCTTCAAGCTTTACAACGCGCCGCAATCGACCTGCAGCCAGCGCGTGCGCTTCGTGTTCAACGGTAAAAAAATTCCGTTCGACGAGGTGAAACTCAACCTGCTGGCCGGCGACCAGCTCAAGCCCGACTATCTCAAGCTCAATCCGAATGGGGTGGTGCCCACTCTCGATCACGATGGCGAGATCGTGATCGATTCGACCGTCATCACCGAATATCTCGACGAAGTAGCGCCGGAAAACAGCTTCACACCGGAATCCCCGGTCGCGCGCGCCCGTATGCGTGCGCTGATGCATTTCATCGACGAGATGCCGGCGGCTGCCGTGCGCGTGCCCACCTTCAATCTCGCCTTCCTGCCGAGCTTTCAGAAGATGAGCCGCGAGGATTTCGTGGCGATGGCGGAGTCAAAGCCGCTGCGCAAGGAATTCATGATGGCCATGGGGCAGACCGGTTTCCCGCAGGCTGAGATGGACGCCGCGCTCGCACGCCTGCGCCGCGCCTATGAGCGCATGGACGCCGAGATCGAAAAGAGCGGCGGCCCGTGGCTGCTCGGCAAGGACATTTCGCTCGCCGACGTGGCGGTGATGCCGGCGCTGGTGCGCATGCACGACCTCAACATGCCGGGCTGGCTCGGTCTACCGCGCATCGTTACCTGGTTCGACAACATCCGCGCGCACCCCGCCTTCAAGCCGACGTTTTATCATGGCTCGCTCTTGAGCGAGCGCTTCCCGCATTTGCGGGAAAAGGTGCCAGCCTGAACGGCCGCGCCAGACGGCCTCGCGCCATCCGTTCGAGCACCTATCTTGGGATCAGGGGCCGGCGCATAGTGCCGGCCGCGCCACGTTATTTTTCAAATACGGAGGCCTTGACCCATGAATCCCATCACCTCACTCGTTACCATCGTGCTCGCCGTCATCGGCGCGCTGCTGTTCGTTTCCGGCCTGAAAATCGCTGGAATCATCGTCGGCGTCCTCGCCGTGCTCGTGCTGTTCTCATTGAAGATGGCCAACAACTGGGAACGCTTCGTCATCCTGCGCGCCGGCAAGCTGTCGAGCGTCAAGGGCCCTGGCCTGTTCATGATCATTCCGGTGGTTGACGCCATCGCCGCCGTCATCGATGAGCGCATCCAGACTACCCAATTCAATGCCGAGCAGGCGCTCACCCGCGACACGGTGCCGGTCAATGTCGACGCCGTGATCTTCTGGCACGTGCACGACGCGCAAAGCGCTGCGCTCAACATCACCGACTATCGCCTGGCGATCGATCGGGTGGCGCAGACCTCGCTGCGCGAGATGATCGGCTCGTCGCACCTTACCGAGTTGCTGTCCGACCGAAAGACGGCCGACGAGGTGCTGCGCAAAGAGATCGCGGAAAAGACCGCCGAGTGGGGCATTTCGGTCAACGCGGTCGAGATCCGCGACGTCGCCATTCCGGTCGGCTTGCAAGATGCCATGTCGCGCCAGGCGCAGGCCGAGCGCGAAAAGGAAGCGCGCGTGATCCTCGGCTCCGCCGAGGCCGCGATCGCGGCAAAATTCGTCGAGGCGGCCAATACTTATGGCAGCAACGCCGCCGCGCTACATCTGCGCGCCATGAACATCATCTACGAGACCACCAAGGAACGCGGCGCCACCATCCTGATGCCGACTTCGATGGTCGATTCCATGAGCGTCGCGCTGCCGGCGGCGATGCTGGCGCAGAAAGATTTAGGCGTGGTGGCCGGAAAAAGCTGAGACGGGCGCGCTAGCCGGCGTTCGCGGCGGCACGCGCGCGCGCCTTTTTCGACGCTTCGAAGCCGTGCATGCCGCCATACCACTGGATGGCGACGACCGCGCCTTTGACCGGCTGCAGCAGGCCGAGCGTCATCACCAGCGCGAGCGACGGCCAAAGCGTCATGCTGACCCAGATCGCTGGGGCGATTTCGGTTTCCACCACCAGGATGATCGGCACCAGGATGTGGCCGACGATGACGATCACGAGGTAGGCGGGAAAATCGTCGGCGCGGTGATGATGCAGCTCCTCGCCGCAATGTGGGCATTTGTCGGCGACCTTCAGAAAGGCGCGGAACATGCGGCCCTCGCCGCAGGCCGGACAGCGGCCGCAAAATCCGCGCCACACCGTCTGGGCGGCGGTTTGGGGCAGCGCGACTTGGACGTTTGTGGCAGTCATCCAATAGTCTTTCTTAGCAGGTGCGGGCACGGCTGGAATCCGCTCATTCCCGCCTAAGCGGGAATCGAGTTTTTATAAAGCACTGGGTCCTCGCTTTCCGCCTTCGCGCTCCGTGCTTCGGCGGACTTCAAACGCGCCGAAGCTCGCGAAGCGAGCGTAGGCGGGTCGCGGGGACGAGCGGGTTTTGCTGCGTGGATCAATACTTCGCCGAGATAGGCAATTCCTCCGCCGGGAACAGCGAGATCAGGCGGCAGCCTTTGTCGGTGACCACGACCTCTTCCTCGATACGAGCGGCGGAGAAACCATCGGTCGCCGGACAATAGGTTTCGATCGCGAACACCATGCCTTCCTTGATCTCGGTCGGGTGGTCCATCGACACCACGCGCGAGATGATTGGCCGTTCGTGCAGATTGAGCCCGAGGCCGTGCGCAAATTGCAAACCAAAGGCCGTCATCTCGTCGGGGAAGCCGAATTCGTTCGCTTCCGGGAACACGTCGCAGATATGCGCGGTCGATGCGCCGGGCTTGATGCGGGCGATGGCGTTGTCGAGCCACTCGCGCGCCTTCTTGTAGGCGTCGTGCTGCGCCGGCGTGGCGCGCCCGACATTGAAAGTGCGGTAGTAGCAGGTGCGATAGCCCATGAACGACTGCAGGATATCGAAGAAGGCCTGGTCGCCGGGGCGGATCATGCGATCGGTGAAATTATGCGGGTGCGGGCTGCAGCGCTCGCCGGAGATGGCGTTGACCGCTTCCACGTCGTCGGAGCCGTGCGTGTAGAGGAACTTGTTGACCTCGGCGACGATGTCGTTCTCGCGAATGCCCGGACGCAGCATTTCGTTGACCAGGTCGTAGGCGCCGTCGACCATGGCGGCGGCGCGGTTGAGCAACGCGATCTCGTCGGCTGACTTCACCTCGCGCGCGCTCAGCATGACCTGCTGGCCGTCCTTGATCTTGAGCCCGGCCTTTTCCAGTTCAAAGATCATCGGCGGCTCGATGATGTCGACGCCGATCGGCATCTTGGCGACGCCGGCGGCCTTCAGCAGCGAGGCCATCTCCTCGGCGTGCCGCTTCATCAGGCCGAAGGCCGGATCGACCGTGCCGCGCAGGCCGACCAGACCGGCCTTGCAGTTTTCCGGCTTGAGCCAGGGCGAGTAGAGCCGGTGATGCACCGCCGCCGAGCCGAAGTCCCACAGGACCGGCTCTTGGCCGCGCATCAGCAGCGTCCAGCGCGACAGCTTGTCGCGCGCCCATTCGCCGATCTTGGTCGAGGTGACGTAGCGGACATTGTTGTCGTCGAACAGCAGCAGCGCGCCGAGGTCAGAGGCTTCCAGCGCAGCCTGCGCGCGCGCTAGCCGGTAGCGGTGCATGCGGCGATAGTCGACGCGCTCCTCGAAATCGACGCCCATGGTGCCGAGCACCGGCAGATGGCGGCCCCAATTGTAGCGCGGGTTGATGTCCTCGGCGGTGATCTTGATTGGGTCGCGCGTTCTTTCGTCCATGGCGTCCTCCTTATTGGCGATCGGCTGGCCGGCTTTATAGCGGGTGGGTTGACGGCATTATAGGCCGAGTTCCCGGCAAATTCAGCGCGCCGCCCGGCGTTTCGCGAATGCTTGACTTGGATACCTCTATGACTATAATCCTACGCGTCCGGTCGGCCAAGCAGCGCTTCATGAGGCGCCTTGAGGTCGGATCGGATGCGGTGCGCCGACAATGCGTACCGCTGGATGGAGCGCCCGGGGGCGCCGGGCCCTTTCGCCAAAGGGCTCGCGCGTCTCGCCAGACGCGCGGCGGGTTTCGCCAAACCCGCCAAGGGGCGTTGCGCCAACGCCCCTGGCGCCCTCCCGGCGCTCCATTCCCCTTAGGGAAAGGAAAAAGGGAAACCGGCGTGTCCCGCGCCGTCAAAGAATAGGGACTGCGGAGCGTTGGCTAAGCGACCTTGCGGCCCCAAAGCCTGGCCGACGCAATGTCCGCGCCTTCGCGGATCGAGCGCAGCTTGAGCCAGACTGCCGGCTCGATCACCCACTCTCTATTCGTGAATGTGCCGAAGCCGCAATCGGTGCCGGCGATCACTCGCTCGCGCTCGCCGACGGCGCGCACCGCATCCTCGATGCGGCGCGCCACCACTTCGGGGTGCTCGACGAAATTGCTGGTGGTTTCGATCACGCCGGGAATGAGAATCATGTCCTTCGGCAGCGGATGCGTCTTGAACGCCTCGTATTCATGGGCGTGGCGCGGATTGGAGAACTCGATCGATAGCGCGCCGACCTTCGCCTGGTAGAGCTCCGGCAAGATCTTCGCCAGCGGAATGTCGTGGATGTGCGGGCCTTCCCAGTTGCCGTAACACACGTGTAGCCGCACGCGGTCGCGCGGAATCCCTTCGATGCCGTCGTTGATCGCCGCAATGTGGCGCTCGACCGCTTTGACGAAGCCGCCGTCGTCGAGATCGCGGTACATCATGGTGCGGTCCATGGCGAGGTCGGGCGCGTCGATCTGCAGCAGCAGGCCGGCTTTGTGGATCGCCTGGTACTCGTTCTTCATCTCGCGCGACAGCGCCGAAAGGTACTTGTCCTGCGAGCCATAGAACGCATCGAGCATGGTCGATGAAATGATGCCGGGCGAGGGCGCCGTCATGAACTGCTCGGCGAATTTGCCGGCCGAGATTTTCTTGAAGCGCGCGATCTCGCTCTCCAACGGCTTGATGTCGAGATATTTCAGCTCGGCTTGGCATTCCGGCGCGTTCTGCTGTTTGCTGACATGCGGGAAACGCCGCTTGAGCTGCTCGACCAGATCGGGGAATTCCTCGAATTCGCGTCCGCGACGCCGTTTCGATACGCCGCCGAAACCGCTCATGCGCTGCGGCACATAAGTCTGGAAGCCGACGCGCTGCTGCTCGCCGTCATTACCGATGTCGATGCCGGCGGAAGCCTGTTTCTCCACCACGTGGCGCACGGCTTTATCCATTTCCGCGGCCATTTCCGCGGCGTCGAATTTTTCGCCCGCTTCCTGGCGTACCAGCAGGTCGGACAGCTTCTCATTGCGCGGCAGGCTGCCGACATGGGTGGTCAGAATGCGGTCCCGGCTGAAGATCATGAGGCGTAACTCCATGTGGCGGTTGGAAATATAGTTCGCTTTGCAGCCTAGCCGCTGGGGCGCATAATACGCATCGTCCGGGGAGGAAAAGCAATGACAGCCGCCGAAACACGTGCGGCAGACCAAAGCGCGGACGAACCCGTGGGCGCGGTCCCACGCCAATACAATTTCGCCGCCGATGTGCTGCAAAGCAACCTCGCCGCCGGCCGCGCGGAAAAGCCGGCCTATATCGATGGCCGGCACACGCTGACCTATCGCCAACTCGCCGATCACGTGGCGCGCTTCGGCGCGGCGCTGCGCGGACTGGGCGTCCGGCGCGAAGAGCGCGTGCTGATGGCGATGCTCGACACCGTCGACTGGCCGATCGCATTCCTCGGCTGTCTCAAGGCCGGCGTCATCGCCGTGCCGGTCAACACGCTGCTCACCGAGGACGACTACCGCTTCATGCTGGCCGACAGCCGCGCCAAATGCCTGGTGGTGTCGGAAGCGCTGTTCCCGAAATTCGAAAAGCTGATCGGCGAAAGCCCGGATCTCGAGCATATCATCGTCTCCGGCGCCAATCCGCACGGCTACCGGCTGTTCGACGACGTCATCGGCGCCGACGAGCCGGAGGACTACACCGCGCCGACCGTCGCCGACGACATGGCGTTCTGGCTCTACACGTCGGGCTCGACCGGCAAGCCGAAAGGCGCCGTGCATGTGCATGCGAGCCTCAAGCTCACCGCCGATCTCTATGGCACGCCGATCGGCGGTTTCCACGAGAACGACGTGGTCTATTCGGTGGCCAAGCTGTTCTTCGCCTACGGTCTCGGCAACGCCATGACCTTCCCGCTTACCGTCGGCGCCACGACGGTGCTGCTCGCCGACCGGCCGACGCCGGACGGCGTCGCCGCGCTGCTGCGCCAGCATCCGGTCACGCTGTTCTGCGCGGTGCCGACCTTCTATGCCGCGTTCCTTGCCAGCTCGAACGCGCCGCGGAAATCGGAAGTCAAGATCCGCCGCTGCATTTCGGCCGGCGAAGCGCTGCCCGAGCAGATCGCGCAACGCTGGAAGGAGCGCTACGGCATCGACATCTACGACGGCCTCGGCACCACCGAGATGCTGCACATCTATCTGACCAACAAGCCGGGTGAGACCAAGTACGGCACCACTGGAAAACCGGTGCCGGGCTATGAGATCAGGCTGATCGGCGACGACGGGACGCCGGTCAAGCAGGGCGACCTCGGCGAGCTTTACGTGCGCGGGCCGACCAGCGCCATCATGTATTGGAACAATCGCGAAAAATCCCGCACCACGTTTCAGGGCGAATGGACCCGCTCGGGCGACAAATATTTTCAGGACGAGGAAGGCTATTACGTCTGCGCCGGGCGGCAGGACGACATGCTGAAAGTGTCCGGCATCTATGTCTCGCCCTTCGAGGTGGAGGCGGCGCTCTCCTCGCATCCGGAGGTGCTGGAGGCGGCGGTGGTCGGCTGGTTCGACGAGGAGCGGCTGGTCAAGCCGAAGGCCTTCGTCGTGCTCAAATTGCCCGACAAGGCAAGCGAGGAACTCGCCCGCACCTTGCAGGATCACGTCAAGCATCTGCTGGCGCCCTACAAATATCCGCGCTGGATCGAATTCCGCAGCGAACTGCCGAAGACGGCGACGGGAAAAATTCAGCGGTTTAAGCTAAGGGCGGAAGATCGCTTATAAGTCCTGTCATGGCCCTCGCAGAGTCCGGCTTTCTCGACATCGGCTCCCAGCATCTCGAATACCGCATGATCGGCCCGCGGCCGGATGCGGCGCCGACGATCATCATGCTGCATGAGGGTCTGGGCTGCGTCGACCTGTGGGGCGATTTCCCCGACAGGCTGCAAGCCGCGACCGGCTGTGGCGTGTTCGTCTATTCGCGCGCCGGCTACGGCCAGTCGAGCGCGGTGACGCTGCCGCGTCCGCTCACTTATATGCACGACGAGGCGCGCGCGACGCTGCCGCGTCTGCTCGACGCCATTGGATATAAACGCGGGCTGTTGATCGGCCATAGTGACGGCGCTTCCATCGCGGCGATCTATGCCGGCAGCCATCAGGATCACCGCGTCGGCGGCCTGGTGCTGATGGCGCCGCACTTCTTCACCGAGGATATGGGCATCGCCTCCATAGAGGAGGCGCGCAAGGCCTACGCGACCGGCGATCTGCGGGCGCGCCTCGCGCGCTGGCATGCGGACGTCGACAACGCTTTCAAGGGCTGGAACGGCGCCTGGCTCGATCCCGACTTTTGCAAATGGGATATTACCGAGTTCCTCGCCTATATCCGCGTTCCGGTGCTGATCGTGCAGGGTGAGGACGATCAATACGGCACGGTGAAGCAAATCGAAGTGGCGGAGCGCGAGTGCTACTGCCCGGTCGAGGTGGCGCTGCTCAAGGGCGCGCGCCATTCGCCGCAGCGCGACGCGCCGGAGGCGACGCTTAAGGCTATGTCGGATTTCGTCGCCCGCGTGGTGGCGATGAATAACTGGGTGAAGGCCGCATAGCCAATTCCAAAAACAAATGGCCGGCACAAGACCGGCCATTTCAGTCATTGTTGTAAAGATTACTCCGCCGCCTGCTTGGCCGCGCTCGAATGCGCCGAGATCAGGTAATCCATTGCTGCTTGCACGCCGCCCTTCTTGTGCGGAATGCCGGCGAGTCCCAGCGCCATTTCGGTCGCGCCCAGCGCACCGATCATCATGGTGTCGTTGACGTCGCCGAGATGACCGATGCGGAAATACTTGCCAGCATAGGCGCCGAAGCTCGCGCCGTAGGAGATGTTGAAGTTCTCCAGCGCCAGCGCGCGGAGCTTGTCGGCGTCGTGGCCTTCCGGCAGCAGGATCGCCGTGATGGTCGGCGAATACTGACTGGCGTTCTTGTTGAGGTTTTCCAGTCCCCAGGCCTTTACCGCGCGGCGGGTAGCTTCCGCGAGGCGGTCGTGGCGGGTGAACACATTGTCGAGCCCTTCCTCGTGCAGCATGTCGATGCCGACGCTCAGGCCCTGCAGCATTTGCGTCGCCGGCGTGTAGGGGAAGAAGCCGACTTTGTTCATGGTCAGCATCTCGTCCCAGGCCCAGAACGACTTCGGAATCTTGGAGGTCTTGTTGGCGGCCAACGCCTTGTCGCTGATGGCGTTGAACGACATACCGGGCGGCAGCATCAGGCCTTTCTGCGCGCCGCCGACGGAAACGTCGACGCCCCATTCGTCGTGCCGGTAGTCGGTCGAGGCGAGCGAGGAAATGGTGTCGACGAAGAACAGCGCCGGATGGCCGGCGGCATCAATTGCCTTGCGGATCTCCGCGACCGGGGTCAGCGCGCCGGTCGAGGTTTCGTTATGCAGGATGCAGACCGCCTTGATCTCTTTGTTCTTGTCTTCGCGGAGTTTCGCTTCGATCGCCTTCGGATCGGCGCCGTTGCGCCAGTCGGTGGCGATGAATTCGGGCTTGAGCCCGATCTTCTCCGCCATCTTCTTCCACAGCGTGGCGAACTGGCCGGTCTCCACCATCAGCACGCGGTCGCCGGGCGACAGCGTGTTGACGAGGGCCGCTTCCCAGGCGCCGGTGCCGGTCGCGGTGTAGATGATCACCGGATTGCTGGTCTTGAAGATGGTCTTGATGCCCTCAAGACACTTCTTGGTCAGCTTGGCGAATTCCGGCCCACGGTGGTCGATGATGGGCGTATCCATCGCCCGCAACACGCGGTCGGGCAGCGGGGTCGGACCCGGGATGTGGAGAAAATGACGCCCCACCGCGCGCGATGAATTCTTAGCCATTGGCATTCGCTCCTAAACCGCCGCTTTTCAAGGATTTTCGTGACTCGGCCATGGCGCGGTCCCGGCGAGGGGCGGCGCTTGTGGCGTTGAACTATGAATGCAACATTGCGGTCAAGCGGTTTTCCGCAAAGCAAACAACCCGTCTATGCATAGGCTAAACGAGGCTCAAAAAGGACGGACGCCGTGGCGGTGGTAATGCCCGGCCTGGAACGGCGGCTGAAGGCCGAATTGAGCGGGGAGGTGCAATTCGACCGCTTCACCCGCGGCCGTTATGCCACCGACGCCTCGCATTACCAGATCATGCCGGTCGGCGTCGTCGCCCCGCGCACGATAGAAGAAGCCGAACGGGCGATAGGTATTGCCCGCAGCGAAGGCGTCACCGTAATGGCGCGCGGCGGCGGCACCTCGCAGGCCGGGCAGACCGTCGGCTCCTCGCTGGTGGTGGACTGCTCCAAATACCTCACCCGGATCCTCGATCTCGACATCAAGGGCGCGCGCTGCACGGTCGAGCCGGGCATCGTGCTCGACGAGCTCAACCGCCAGCTCAAGCCGCACGGCCTGTGGTTTCCCGTCGATATCTCGACCTCCTCGCGCGCCACCATCGGCGGCATGGCCGGCAACAATTCCTGCGGCGGCCGTTCGCTGCGCTACGGCACCATGCGCGATAACGTTCTATCGATCGAGGCGGTGCTGGCCGATGGAACGTTAGCGCATTTCGGCCGTATCGGCGGCAACACCGACGATGTACCGGCTCCCTTAAGACCGCTCGCCAAGGACCTGCTGGCGATCGGCGCGCGCGAAGCTGACGAAGTCGCCACGCGTTTCCCCAAGGTGCAGCGCCGCGTCGGCGGCTACAATCTCGACGCCTTGGTGCCGGGTAAGAACGACATCAACCTCGCGCATGTGCTGGTCGGCTCGGAAGGCACGCTCGGCTTTTCCACGCGCGTCGAATTGAAGCTGTCGCCGCTGCTCGGTCGCCGCGCCGTCGGCGCTTGCCATTTCGGCAACTTCCGCGAGGCGATGAACGCCGCCCAGCACATCGTGCATCTCTTGCCGATCGCGGTCGAGCTGATCGACCGCACCATGATCGAACTCGCTGGCGAAATCCCGATCTTCCGGCCGACGCTGGATAAATTCGTGCGCGGCACGCCGGAGGCGATCCTGCTGGTCGAATTTGGCGAGCCCGATCACGAGGAAAACCTGCGCCGGCTGCGCCGCCTGAAAGAAATGATGGGCGATCTCGGCTTTGGCTGGGACAAAAGCGGCGATCAATGGGGCGGCATGATCGAGGTGCTCAATCCCGATCTGCAGGCGGCCATCACCGACCTGCGCACCTCCGGCCTCAACATCATGATGTCGATGAAGGAGCATGGCAAACCGGTCTCTTTCGTCGAGGATTGCGCGGTGCCGCTCGAGCATCTCGCCGACTACACCAGCCGGCTTACCGCCATCTTCGAGAAGCACGGCACGCGCGGCACCTGGTACGCGCATGCCGGCTCCGGCTGCCTGCACGTGCGGCCGATCCTCAATCTGCGGCAGGAAAAAGACGTGCATGCCATGCGCGAAATCGCCGAAGAGGCCTTCGCCATGGTGCGCGAATACAAGGGCTCGCATTCCGGCGAGCACGGCGATGGGCTGGTGCGCTCGGAATTCAACGAGCCGATGTTCGGTTCGCGCCTGGCGCGCGCCTTCGAAGAAGTGAAGGATCGTTTCGACCCGCAGGGCCTGTACAATCCCGGCAAGGTCGTGCGCCCGCCGAAATTCGACGACCGGAGTCTCTTTCGTTACGCGCCCGGCTATTGCGGCGAGGAGATCAAGACGCAACTCGATTGGTCGGCTTTTCCCGGCTCAGGCGGCGGTTTCCAGGGCGCGGTCGAGATGTGCAACAACAACGGCGCCTGCCGTAAACTCGCCGGCGGTGCCATGTGCCCGAGCTACCGCGTCACCCGCGACGAGCGCGACGTCACCCGCGGGCGCGCCAATACGCTGCGGCTGGCGCTCACCGGCCAGCTCGGGCCCGACGCGCTCGCCTCCGATGAGATGATGGAAACGTTGAAACTGTGCGTTTCGTGCAAGGCGTGCCGGCGCGAATGCCCAACTGGCGTCGACATGGCGCGGATGAAGATCGAGGTCAATGCGGCGCGCGCGGCCAAGTATGGCCACTCGCCGCACGACCGGCTGGTCGGCTTTCTGCCGCGTTACGCGCCCAAGGCCGCGCGTTTGTCCTGGCTCGCCAATCTGCGTGACCGCGTTCCGGCGTTGCGCAAAGCGTCCGAAGTCTTCGCGGGATTTTCCGGGCGGCGCAGCCTGCCGCAATGGCGCAAGGACATTTACCGCGACCGTTCCGATTGGGCCTACAACGCCGCGGCGGCCGAGCCGATGCGCGAGGTCGTGTTGTTTGCCGACACCTTCAATCGCTATTTCGAGCGCGAAAATCTTGATGCGGCGTTGAGCGTGCTGGTCGCCGCAGGCTATCATGTCTATGCGGCGACGCCGGCGGACGGCGACGAGCGGCCATTGTGCTGCGGCCGCACTTTTCTTTCGGTCGGCGCGGTGGACGAGGCACGGCGCGAGATGCAGCGCACGCTTGCTGCGTTGACGCCCTATGTGACGCGCGGCGTGCCGGTGATCGGGCTTGAGCCGAGCTGCCTGCTCAGCTTCCGCGACGAGATGGCGGCGCTTATCAAGAGCGATGCGGCTGATGCGCTCACAGCCCAGGCCATGCTGCTGGAGGAATTCCTCGCCCACGAGCAGAAGGAAGGCCGGCTGAAATTGCCACTGGGACCATTGCCGAAAAGGGCGCTGTTGCATGGCCATTGCCACCAGAAGGCCTTCGACGCCATGGGCGCGGTCGAGAGCGTGCTCAAGATGGTTCCAGGGCTCGACGTGCAGACCATCGAGTTCGAGTTGCTGCGGCATGGCCGGCTCGTTCGGCTATGACGCCGAGACCATCGACGTCTCGCTCAAGATGGGCGAGCTGTCCTTGCTGCCGGCCGTGCGCAAGGCGCCCGCCGATGCGCTGATCGTCGCCGACGGCACCTCCTGCCGGCACCAGATCCATGACGGGACCGATCGCGACGCGCTGCATGTCGCCCGCGTGCTGGCGATGAGTGTTGCGGCCGGCGGCGCATAAAGGTGACCCGCCCGGACGGGGACTGGCCGGGCGGGTCTTAGCGATCGACGCGCGGGTGGACGGGGGGCGGCGTCGACCGTATCGGATGAATGGGCTTAGTAGGGGGCGACGTCGCAGACCTTCACGGTGCGGATATAGTTGCCCCAGCTGTCGAAGCGCTTGACGTAGTGGCACTCGGTGTAGCCGTCGTAATAGGCGTTGGACGCGGCGGCCGCGCCGATCAGCGTCCCGGCGACGAAACCGGCGCCGATGCCCCAACCACCGTGATGGCCCCAGTGATGGGCCTGCGCCTGGCCGCTGAACGCGGTGAGCGAGGTGGCGACGGTAAGAGCGGCAATCGCGGCGGCGATGGTCTTGGACTTGGTCATGGCGGGTCTCCACTGGGTTTGAATTGGGGCGGCCCTCATCGGCCGCGTGACCATCAGTCGCGCGGGTCCCGTGAAAGGTTCAAAGAAGGTTTTATGCTGGCGCTTGCCCGATCGGGCCCGGCAATGGGAGAGTGCGCGGATGACGAGATTTGCCGCAATTTTATTGGGCTTTACCGCCGTCTTGGGCGCCGTGCAGGCGCAAGCGCTGGACAAGGTCCGCTTCGGCACCAATTGGGTGGCTGAGGCCGAGCACGGCGGCTTCTATCAGGCGCTCGCCGACGGCACTTACAAGAAATACAGGCTCGACGTGACCATCGTACCGGGCGGGCCGAACGTGAACAACCGCATCCTGCTGCCGGTCGGCAAGCTCGACTTCTTCATGAGCGCCAACAGCCTGCAAACTTTTGATGCGGTCGAGCACAATATCCCGACCGTGGCGGTGGCGGCGAGCTTCCAGAAAGATCCGCAGGTACTGATCGCGCATCCCGGCGTCGGCAAGCTTGCCGGCCTGAAGACGCACACGCTGTTCGTCTCCAAGGAAGGCATGGTTACCTATTTCCAGTGGCTGAAGGCGGACTTCGGTTTCGACGAGTCGAAGGTGAAGCCTTACACCTTCAACGCGCAGCCGTTCCTCGGCGACAAGAATTCGGCCATGGAGGGTTATGTCACCTCCGAGCCCTACGCGATCGAGAAGCAGGCGCATTTCAAGCCGGCCGTGTTCCTGCTCGCCGATCACGGCTTCAACAGCTACTCGACGCTGATCGAGACGCGGCGCGATCTGGTCGCCAAGCAGCCCGACCTGGTACAACGCTTCGTCGATGCCTCGGCCACCGGCTGGTATCACTATCTCTATGGCGATCCACGTTCCGGCAATGCGCTCATCAAGCAGCAGAACCCGGAAATGACGGACGACCAGTTGGCCTTTTCCATCGCGCAGATGAAGCAGGACGGCATTGTCGATTCCGGCGATTCGCTGAAGCTCGGCATCGGCGCCATGACCGACGCGCGCTGGCAGAGTTTCTACGAAAAGATGGTGCATGCTGGCGTGGTGAAACCAGGCCTCGACTACAGACGCGGCTATACGCTGCAGTTCGTCAACAAAAGCGTCGGCGTCGACTTGCGGCCCAAATGAATTCGCCCGGTTCGGAGATCGTTTCGCTGCGTGGCGTCGGCAAGACGTTCGACAGCGGCACGGTCGCGCTCGACGGCCTCAGTCTCGATGTGCACGACGGCGAATTCGTTTCGCTGCTGGGGCCGTCCGGCTGCGGCAAATCGACCGCGCTGCGGATCATTGCGGGTTTGAGCGCGCCGTCCGCGGGCGTCATCGAGTGGCCTGCAGGCGCTGCCAAGATCGGCTTCGTGTTCCAGGAGCCGACGCTGCTGCCCTGGGCAGACGTCGAAGCCAATGTGCAGTTGCCGCTCAGACTCGCGCATGCGGACGACACGCAGGCGGGCGCCGCGGCGCGCCAGGCGATCGAGCATGTCGGCTTGGCCGACTTCGCAAATGCATTTCCGCGCGAACTGTCCGGCGGCATGAAGATGCGCGCCTCGATCGCGCGCGCGCTGGTGACCGAGCCGGGCGTGCTGCTGATGGACGAGCCGTTCGCTGCGCTCGACGAGATCACCCGTTTCAAGCTCAACAACGATCTGCTGACCTTGTGGCAGACGCTGCGGCGCACGGTGATCTTCGTCACCCATTCGGTGTTCGAGTCGGTCTATCTGTCGGAGCGCATCGTGGTGATGACGCCGCGCCCGGGCCGCGTGTTTGCCGACATCGCGATCCCCGCGCCCTATCCGCGCGACGAGCGCTTCCGTACTTCGGCCGATTATGCGGGCTATTGCCGCATCGTCTCCGAGGCGCTCGGCCAGGCGATGGGAGACGCATCATGAGCGCGACCGCCTGGCGCATTGCTTTGCCCCTGCTGGTGCTGGCGCTGGTCGTGTTGGCATGGGACGGAATCGTCCGCGCTTTGGCTATCCCGCCTTACGTGCTGCCGGGTCCTGGTCTTGTGCTGAACACGTTGATCGCCGACGGTGGGCTGCTCTGGCACTCGCTGTTGGTGACGCTCGGTACAACGTTCGAGGGCTTCGTGTTGGCCGCGGTTGGCGGTATTGCTCTCGCGGTCCTGTTCAGCCTGTCGCGGGTGATCGAATTCTCGTTTTATCCTTACGCGGTGATCCTGCAGGTGACGCCGGTGGTCGCCATTGCGCCGCTGCTGCTGATCTATCTGCCGCAGCCTTTGGCGGTGCTGGCCTGCGCCTGGATCGTCGCGTTCTTCCCCGTGCTTGCCAACACGATGCTGGGATTAAGCTCTGTCGATCATAATCTCATCGCGCTGTTCGAACTCTACAAGGCTTCACGCTGGCAGATGCTGTGGCAGCTCAAGTTACCGTCGGCGCTGCCGCAAATGCTCGCCGGCCTGCGTATCGCCGGTGGCCTGTCGCTGATCGGCGCAGTGGTGGCCGAAATCGCCGCGGGCTCCGCCGGTGCCGGCTCGGGGCTCGCCTATCGCATCGCCGAGTCCGGCTACCGTCTCAACATCCCGCGCATGTTCGCCGCCCTGCTGCTGCTGTCGCTCGCCGGCGTGGTGATCTTCTTCGTCCTGTCGGCGGCCTCGCATCTGATCTTGCGCCGCTGGCACGAAAGCGCAGTCAAACGGGAACATTAAAACGAATATTGCGTGACGATGCCGAGCAGCGCCATCACAACGATGACCTCGATCAGGCTGCGGTGGAAGCGGAATGCCAGGATACCCGCGGTCACCGCGAGAATGGCGGCGTGCGTGTCGAGCGCGCGCGGATCGAAGGCGAACCAGCGCAAGGGTCCCCAATGCTGCTCGGTGACACGGCCGAACAGCACGTGCAGCGCGAACCAGACCGAGAGATTGAGGATGACGCCGACCACCGCGGCGGTGATGGCCGCGAGCGCGCCGGCAAGCCGCCGGTTGCCGCGCAATTCCTCGATGAACGGCGCACCGGCGAAAATCCACAGCATGGCCGGCACGAAGGTCACCCAGGTGGTCAGCGCGGCGCCGAGCAGGCCGGCGATGAGCGGAGTGAACGGCGCTGCCTCGCGGAAGGCGGTAAGGAAGCCGACGAATTGCGTCACCAGGATCAGCGGGCCGGGCGTCGTCTCGGCAAGCCCGAGCGCGTCGACCATTTCCGGCGCCGTCATCCAGCCGTGCGTATCCACCACCTGCTGCGCCATGTAGGCTAGCACCGCATAGGCGCCGCCGAAGGTCACCACCGCGAGCTTGGAGAAAAATATGCCGATGGCAATGAGTACATGATGCCGGCCGAGCAGTAGCGCGGCGAGGGCGACCGGCGCCCACCAGATCGCCAGACCGGTCACCGAGGCGATCGTGAATTGCCGCCAGCGATTGCCGGAATAGTTCGTAACTTCAGGTGGCTTGGCGGCGAGGCCGAGCAAATCGTGGTGCGATCGGGCCACCAGATAGCCCATGAGCGCCGCGCCGATCACGATCAGCGGAAACGGTGCGGCGAGAAAGAAAATGCCGATGAAGGCCAGTGCCGCGAGCGAGACCAGCAGTGACGACTTCAAGGCGCGTTTGCCAATCCGAATGAGCGCCTCGAAGACGATCACGAGCACGGCGGCCTTGATGCCGAACAATGCGTCGTCGATCGGACCTAGGCCCCGCCCATAGGCATAGAGCAGGCTTAAGGCCAGCATCACGAAGGCGCCCGGCAGCACGAACAGGATGCCGGCGGCGAGCCCGCCGCGCACGCCGTGCAATAGCCAGCCGACATAGGTCGCAAGCTGCGTCGCCTCCGGTCCCGGCAGCAACATGGAGAAATTGAGCGCGTGCAGGAAGCGCGGCTCGTCGATCCATTTTTTCTCGTCGACCAGGATGCGATGCATTATGGCGATCTGGCCAGCGGGCCCGCCGAAATTGATGCAGCCGATCTTCAGCCAGACCAGAACGGCTTCGCCGAAGCTCGGGTGCATCTTGTTGTCGATTGTCGTCATGCGTTTAGGCAACCTTGGCCGGCCAGTTATGGCGTTCCTCGGCGACAAAGCGCAGCCAGGCGAACAAGGCATCGTAGACCATGAAACCGCGTTCGAGCAGGCCATGATCGTCGTCGCCGGCCAGCGCCGACAGACCGAGCGACACCGCGTGCAGCCCGGCCGCTTCTGGCGCGAGGTCGGTCCGCGCGGTGTCGGCGCCGCGCACGATTAAGGCAAGCCGGGCGAGCGACAGCTCGCCTTCCAGGCCGAACAGCTTGAGCATGATGTCGAAGGTGCAGCGCCCGCCGTCATGACTCAATTCGATATCCTTGATATCGAACGGCACGGCACCGGTCTCGCGCGCAACGTTCACGACCTCTTCGGGATCAACGTAGAGGATGCGGGCCTGCGGATCGAGGAAGCGCCTGACCAGCCAAGGGCAGGCGATGCGGTCGATCTTCGGCCGCCGCCGCGTGACCCAAAGGCTGGGGCGCTTCGGCGTCAACCGGTCGAGTTCGGCCTTGGCGACAAACGGCAAGCCGGCGTTCGCCCAGGCTTCGTAGCCGCCCTCCAGCACGCGCGCATCGAAGCCGTCGGCGCGCGCCTGCGCGACCACCATCTGGCTCATTTCATGGCCGGCCTTGCAGGCGATGACGATCGGCCGGGCACGGCCGAGTTCGGCCGACCATGTTTGCGTCTGGCTGGCATCGCGCCAGATCGCGCCCGGCAAGAGTTGTGGCGATGGCTCGAACACGTCGCGCCGACGCACATCGACGATGTAAGGCGCGTCGGACGTCGCCATCGCGTTCCAGAGATCTTTCGCTGAGATCGAAAAGCTTGGAGACAGCATAGGTCCCCTCCGTGAACGAAGGAGACGGCGCTTGGGCTTGCAAGCCTTGGGAGTTGCGGGGCGCTCGTCGTTGGCCCCACGCGGCAATTCTTAAAGCAAACCGCGGTGGCTTTCAATCCAATGTTTCACATTGCCGCCAGTCTGCTACGGTCCTCGTCACCGTGGGGCCGTTTCGCTAGGTACATAATGACAGCATAAAATGTCCGACCTCGCGCAGCATCGCCGCCAGCGGCTTACCGGCATTGCCTTGATGTGCGGGGCGGTGGCGCTGTTCGCCTGTCTCGATGCCACGGCGAAATATCTCAATGCCGACATGGACAGCCTGCAGATCGCCTGGGCGCGCTATACCAGCGCCTTCGTGCTGACCCTGATCGTTTCCAATCCGCTGACCCATCCGGCTTTGCTGCGCACCAAGCGGCTGAAGCTGCAGATCACGCGCTCGATCCTGCTGGTCGCTTCGACCGCGATGAATTTCCTGGCGCTGCGCTGGCTGCAGCTCGACGAGGCGCTGTCGATCATTTTCACATTTCCGTTCATCGTCGCCATCGTCTCGGGGCCGATGCTGGGCGAATGGATCGGCTGGCGGCGCTGGTCGGCCATCTGCGTCGGCTTCGGCGGTGTGCTGTTGATCACGCGGCCCGGTTTCGGCGGCATGCACCCGGCGGCGCTGATCACGCTCGCCGGTACCATCTGCTACGGGTTTTACGCGGTGATCACGCGCATCGTGTCACGCGTCGATTCCAACCAAACCTCGCTGTTCTATGCGAACTTCGTCGGCGCGCTGGTGATGCTGCCGGTCATCCCGTTTGTCTGGACCACGCCGAAGAGTTGGGCGATCGCCCTCATGCTGATGGGAACCGGCGTGCTCGGCAGCACCGGGCACTTTTTCCTGATCTCGGGCCACCGGCTCGCTCCGGCGGCGGTGCTGTCGCCGTTCGTCTACACCCAGCTTATCTGGGTAGTGATCCTCGGCTATTTGGTGTTCGATCATGTGCCGAACAGCTGGACCATGGCGGGAGCCGTGATCGTCATCAGCTCCGGTCTCTATTTGTTGTATAGGGAGCGCAAGCTGGGCAAAACCACCACCAGCGAAGGGGTGGTCGAAGGACCGCTCGAATAGGAGAGTTGCGAGGCCTTCGGTATCGGGGCTAAGTTCCCGCCATCCTGCGCATGATCCCGAAAAATGGATACCGGTTTTCGGAAAAGATCGTGCGAAAACAATAAATTGGAACTCGACCCTTCGAGGATCATTCATGGCGACAGTAAAGGACCGGGCGCCGGGCCCGGCCAGCGCGGGCTTGAACGACGATATCGGCGAGGCCAAGCGCCTGGAGTTGTACCGGACGCAGGTGACGATCCGTGACGCGGAGCAGCGCGCCTTCGACCTGTTCCTGCAGAACTTGGTCAAGGGCACCAGCCATCTCTCGCTCGGCCAGGAGGCGGTGGCGGCCGGCTTTGCCGGCGCTATGAAGAAGGGCGATCTCTCCTTCTGCACCTATCGCGGCCACGCCCACACGCTGGCGCGTGGCGTCAGCGTGGAGAAGGTGCTGGGCGAGCTGATGCAGCGCGACAACGGACTGATGCGCGGCAAAGGCGGCTCGATGCATCTTACTTCGGTCGATCACGGTGTCATGGGCTCCTACGCCATCATCGGCGCACATCTTCCCATCGCCTGCGGCGCCGCCTGGCGCGCGCAATACAAGGGCGCCAAGGACGTTTCGGTCTGCTTCTTCGGCGACGGCACCACCAATATCGGCGCCTTCCACGAAGCGCTCAATTTTGCCGCGGTGTGGAAGCTGCCGGTGATCTTCGTCTGCGAGAATAATCTTTACATGGAATACACGCCGATCGCCGACGTGACCGCGGTCGAGCATCCGGCGGCCGACCGCGCGTCGGCCTATGGGCTAGAGCGCATCGTGATCGACGGCAACGACGCCGACGTGGTCTATCGCACCGCGCAGACCGCCTTCGACAAGGCGCGTGCCGGCAAGGGCCCGTCGTTGATCGAATGCATGACCTACCGGCACAGCGGCCATTCGCGCGCGGACCCGGCAAAATACCGCCCCGAAGGCGAGCTTAACCGCTGGAAGCTGCGCGACCCGATCAAGATCTATCGCGAGCGTTTGCTGCAATTCGGCATTGCCGAGAAAGTCATCGCGGCCATCGATACCGAAGTGCGCAAGGTCGTCGACGACGCCACCGAGGCTTGCAAGGCCGCACCCAATCCGCCGCTCGATATCATCACCACCGACGTCTACGCCGATGGAGGCTGGGCATGGCGGAACTAACTTACCGCGACGCCGTCATCCGCGGCATAGCGCAGGAAATGGCGCGCGATCCGGACGTGGTGTTCCTCGGCGAGGACGTGGCGAAAGCGGGCGGCGTGTTCAAGGCGACCGTGGGACTGTTCGAGCAGTTCGGACCCTTACGCGTGCGCGACACGCCGATCTCCGAGCAGGCGATCATGGGCGCCGCCATGGGCGCGGCGATGACGGGCCTCAAGCCGATCGCGGAGATCATGTTCTCCGACTTTTTCGCAGTCTGCTTCGACTACATCGCCAACGAGTTCCCCAAAAGCCGTTACATGTCGAACGGGCAGGTGAAATGCCCGTTGGTGGTGCGCACCGGCAATGGCGCCGGTTCGCGCTTCGGCGCGCAGCATTCGCAGAGCGTCGAGAATTGGTGCATGATGATCCCAGGCCTCAAGGTTGTGGCGCCGTCCTCGCCGGTCGACGTCATCGGCTTGTTGGCGGCGGCGGTGCGCGATCCCGACCCGGTCATCTTCCTCGAGCACAAGTCGCTCTACGCGACCAAAGGCGAAGTGCCAGACGGCGAGATCGTCGACAGGCTCGGCACCGCCAAGATCGTGCGTCCCGGCAAGGACGCCACGATCCTCGCGCTGGCGCTGATGGTGCCACGCGCGCTGGAGGCGGCGGAGAAGCTCAAGGCGGAACACGGCATCGACGCGGAAGTTGTCGACGTGCGCTCGCTGGTGCCGCTCGATATGCAAACGATCCTCGGCTCGGTGGCGAAGACGCACCGGCTGTTCACGGTCGAGGAAAACCCGCGGCTGTGCGGCTGGGGCGCCGAGATCGTGTCGATCGTCGCCGACGAGGCTTTCTACGACCTCGATGGGCCGCCAGTGCGGATCACTACGCCGCACATCCCGCTTCCGGCCGCCGATATTCTGGAAGACGCCGTGCTGCCGACGCCGGATCGCATCGTGGATACGGTGCGGCGGTCGCTCGGAAGTTAGTTTCCCGCTCGTCCCCGCGAAAGCGGGGACCCAGAGCAACAAGAACTAGTTTCCCGCGTGCGCGGGAATGAGCGGAGCAAGTGGAGAGCTCTCATGTATGAAAATCTTCTCGCCAACGTCCCGACCGATCTGTGGATCGGCGGCAAATGGCGCAAATCGTCCGACGGCGCCCGTTTCGATGTGATCGACCCGGCGACTGAGCGGAAGATTGCCTCCGTCGCCAGCGCCACGGTGGACGACGCCAAGGCCGCGGTCGATGCCGCGCAGGCCGCTTTTGAAGGCTGGGCCAAGCGTAAGCCGCGCGAGCGCGCCGAGATCCTGCGCAAATGCCACGAGCTGATCATGCGCGACGCCGAGCGCTTCGCCAAATTGATCACGCTGGAGAACGGCAAGGCGCTGTCGGATTCTCGCGGCGAAGTCGCTTATGCCGCCGAATTCTTCCGCTGGTACGCCGAAGAAGCGGTGCGCAATATAGGCCAAATCTCGACGGCACCGGCTTCCGGAGCGCGCATCGTCGCGCAACACAAGCCGGCCGGCATTGCCGTCTTGGTGACGCCGTGGAATTTCCCCGCCGCCATGGCCACGCGCAAGATCGGCCCCGCGCTCGCCGCCGGTTGCCCGGTGGTGCTCAAGCCCGCGTCCGACACGCCGCTCACCATGCTGGCGCTGATGCCGGTCTTGGAGGAGGCGGGCGTGCCCGCCGGCGTGGTCAATGTGGTGCCGTCGCGCCGCTCCGGTCCGGTGGTGAGCGCCATGCTGCATGATCCGCGAGTGCGCGTGCTGTCGTTTACCGGCTCGACCGAAGTCGGCCGCAAGCTGCTGCACGAAGCCGCAGACCAGGTGCTCAAGCCGTCGATGGAACTCGGCGGCAACGCGCCGTTCCTGGTGTTCGAGGACGCCGACATCGACGCCGCCATCGAAGGCGCCATGATTGCGAAAATGAGGAATATGGGCGAGGCCTGCACGGCGGCCAATCGCTTCTACGTGCACGAGAAGGTGCATGACGAGTTCGCCAAGAAGCTGACCGACAAGATGAAAGCCCTGAAGATGGGCAACGGCCTTGACGACGGCATCAATGTCGGTCCGCTGGTCAACAAAGACGGCCGCGACAAGGTGGTCGAACTGGTCGACGATGCGGTTAAGAAGGGCGCCAAGGTGCTCACCGGCGGCAAGACGCCGGACGGCCCCGGCTTCTTCTATCCGGCGACCGTACTCACCAATGTCGCCAACGACGCCAAGATGCTGAACGAGGAAATCTTCGGGCCGGTCGCCTCGATCCAGACCTTCAAGAGCGAGGACGAGGCGATCAAACGCGCCAACGACACCGAATACGGCTTGGTTGCCTATCTTTATACAAAGGATCTCAGCCGCGGCATGCGGGTCTCCGAGAAGCTCGACTTCGGCATGATCGGCCTCAACCGCGGCCTCGTTTCCGATCCGGCGGCGCCGTTCGGCGGCGTCAAGCAGTCCGGTCTCGGCCGCGAAGGCGCGTCGGAAGGCATGAAGGAATTTCTCGAGACGCAATATGTGTCGGTGACGTGGTAAGAGGGGACGATCGTATATGGACGTCCTGATGCCCCAACTCGGCGAAACCGTCGCCGAAGGCAAGATCGTGAAATGGTTCAAGTCGGCCGGCGATGCCGTGAAGCCGGGCGACAATCTGTTCGAGATCGAGACCGACAAGACCTCGATGGAAGTGCCGGCGACGTTCGGCGGCACGCTGAGCGAGGTCCGTTTTCAAGTTGGCGAGGTGGCCAAGGTCGGCGCCGTGGTGGCGGTGATTGCCGGCGCCGGCGAGGCGGCAAGGCCCAAAACTGCGGAGGCTCCGAAGAGTGCGCCTCCTCCTGCCGTCCCCGCGCAAACGGGAACCCAGAGCCGAGTTGCCTTGGGTCCCCGTGGGGACGAGCGGGCTGCGAGCGAGTCGCATGCCTATCCTCATATGGACCCGTTCCGCGAAGTGCGCACGCCCGAGCGCAATTACGGGCCGGCGAAATTGTCCGGCGGGATCTTCACAACGCCGCTTGCAAGAAGGTTCGCCGGCGAACGCGGTATCGATCTATCGCGCATCAGCGGCTCCGGCCCGCACGGCCGCATTGTCGCGGCCGACGTCGAGAAGGCTGCTCCAGCAGCACCCGTAATGGCCACCGGCTCCAGTGCCACGCAGGTCAAGGCGTTTTACGAGGGCATCGCTTACGAAGAAGTGCCGCTCGACGGGATGCGCGCGACCATCGCCAAACGGCTGGTCGAGGCCAAGCAGACCATCCCGCATTTCTATCTGACGGCGGACCTCGACGTCGGCCGCCTCATCGCCATGCGCGAGGAGGCAAACGCCGCCGCGCCGGTCCATGACGGGCAGCCCGCCTTCAAGCTCTCGCTCAACGACTTCATCATCAAGGCCTGGGCGGCGGCGCTGCAACGCGTGCCCGCCGCCAACGCGGTCTGGGCCGCGGATCGCACCTTACTCTTCACACATTCGGACATCGGCATTGCGGTGGCGCTCGACGGCGGGCTGATCACGCCGGTCATCCGCAATGCCGAACAAAAGTCGCTCACCGCGATTTCGGCGGAAATGCGCGACCTTGCCGAACGCGCCCGCGCCAAGAAGCTCAAGCCGAACGAGTATCAAGGCGGCGCCAGCGCGATCTCGAACTTAGGGATGTACGGCGTGCGCGAATTCGCCGCCATCATCAATCCGCCGCACGCCACCATCCTGGCGGTGGGGTCGACGCGCCGCGCGCCGGTCGAAACGGCGGACGGCGGCGTCAAGTTCATCACCCAGATAACCGTCACATTGTCCTGCGATCATCGCGTGGTGGATGGCGCACTCGGCGCCGAACTGCTTGCCGCGTTCAAGACCTTCGTCGAAAAGCCAGTCACCGCGTTGGTGTAACAGGAGAGCGACTATGGCTGGCGAAAAGCCGGATGTATTGCTGATCGGCGCCAAGAAACCGGTTCTGGTCAAAGGCCTCGAACCGAAAGTCACGCTGCACTATCTGGCCGATGCGAAGGACCATGACGCATTCCTCAAGTCGATTGCCGACAAGGTGCGCGCCATCGCGATCGCCTATACTGCGAACAAGCTCGACGCGGCGTTCATGCAGAAGTTGCCGAAGCTCGAACAGATTTCGAGCTTCGGCGTCGGCTACGATCATATCGACGCCAAATGGGCGGGCGAGCACGGCATCGTCGTCACCAACACGCCGGAAGTGCTCAACGAAGAGGTCGCCGACACCGCGCTCGGCCTCCTGCTCTGCACGGTGCGAGAATTCCCGCAGGCCGAACGCTATCTGCGCGCCGGCAAATGGCCGCAGGGGCATTATCCTCTCACCAAGGCGACGCTGCGCAACCGCGCCGTCGGCATAGTCGGCATGGGCCGTATCGGCAAGGCGATCGCGCGCCGGTTGGAGGCCTTCGGCGTGCCGGTCGCCTATCACAGCCGCAATCGGCAGAAGGGCGTGAGCTACAAATATTACCCGAAACTGATCGACATGGCGCGCGACGTCGACACGTTGATGGTAATCGTGCCGGGCGGTGCGGCGACCGCGAACATGATCAACGCCGAGGTGCTCAAGGCGCTCGGCCCCAACGGCATCCTCATCAACATGGCGCGCGGCTCGGTGGTGGACGAGCCGGCGCTGATCGAGGCACTCAAGAACCGCACCATCTATTCCGCCGGCCTGGACGTGTTCGCCAAGGAACCGCAGGTGCCGAGGGAACTGATGGAAATGGATAACATCGTGCTGTTCCCGCATCTCGGGTCGTCGACCGAGGTGACGCGCGCCGCCATGGACCAACTCGTGGTCGACAACATCCTGGCCTGGGTGGCGGGCAAGCCGCCACTGACGCCGGTGCCGGAAACGCCGCCCAAAGCTTCGTGAGGATTGCCGCGCCGGTCCCGTGGTATAGTGACGTCATGGCCCGCCTCGCGCCGATCTTTTTTATATCGCTCTTTATGACGGCCGCCGCGCTGGCGCAGACGCCGCCGCCTCAGTTCGGCGAGTCGGCCAAAGGGATCATCGGCACCTGGGAATTCTCCAACGCCGACCGCAACAAAAAATGCACGGCAACCTTCAGCGGCGAGCGGACTGCAGTCGGCTTCAAGGTCGAATTCGACGCGAATTGTGCCGGTCAATTTCCACTGGTGGCCGATATTGTCGGCTGGAAATTTCCCGACAACGACCTGCTCTATCTGCTCGATTCAACCGGCAAGGCGCTGGTCGAGTTCAGCGAGGTCGAGGACGGCATCTTCGAAGCGCCGACGCCGGGCGTCGGCGTGTTGTTCCTGCAAAATGCTGCGGCGGCGGCCGGCCCTCCGGAAAAGCCACCCGAAGAGCTCGCCGGAAATTGGCTGCTCACCCGCGGAGCGGGCGCGCCGCTTTGTGCCTTTTCGCTCACGTCGACCGCGCAAGGCGACGGCATGGCGATGACGGCGAAGCCGGGCTGCGCGCCGTCGATCGCGCAGCTCAATTTCTCGCAATGGCGTCTCGACAAGGGCGAGCTTGTGCTGGTGCCCGGCCGCGGCGCCCCTTGGCGCTTCGAGGAGGTTGAAGGCACGGGATGGCGCCGGATCCCCGAAGGCGCGAACCCCATGATGTTGGTCCGCCAGTAGCTTTTCAGCGGCGGTACGCGAATAACGGCTGCGGCTGCGGTGTTTCGCGGCGTAAGCGTGGTTATTCGATTGATCCAAGTCATGGCGCCTCACAATGTGACGCCTATATTTTCGCTAAATTATTCGTTCATATTAAGCTGCGGCGAACGCCAAGAACAACAACAGGTGCGCGATGACGATGACTTCACCCGCGGATGCAGCAAGCGTGAAACCGTCCGCCGGCAACGCGGCGCTGCGTCTCGTTCCCAAGGCCGCGATGGCTCCGGCCGAAGATGGCGACGGGCGCGATTCCTATGCGGTCACCGCCGTCGCCGACATCATGGATCGCTCGCTACATGCGACGCTCGCGCGCTTCACATTAGGTTTGTCGCCGGCGGCACTGACCGAGGCCTATTTCGATTGGGCCATCCATCTTGCCGTTTCGCCCGGCAAACGATTGCAGCTGGTGGACAAGGCAACGCGGAAGGCGGTCCGTTTCGCCAACTATGCGGTCCGCGCTGCGGCGGAGGGCGGCAAGACATCCTGCTGCATCGAGCCCCTGCCGCAAGATCACCGCTTCGAGGGCGCCGATTGGCAGAAGCCTCCGTATAATTTCATGGCTCAGGCCTTCCTGCTGCAACAGCAATGGTGGCACAACGCGACCACTGGCATTCGCGGCGTTTCCAAGCATCATGAAACGATGGTGGAGTTCGTGTCGCGCCAGATCCTAGACATGGTTTCGCCGTCGAATTTTCTGGCGACCAATCCCGAAGCGCTCCGGCAAACCGTCAGCAAAGGCGGCATGAACCTGGTGGCCGGCCTGCGCAATCTGGCGGAAGATTGGGAGCGCGCCGCCAGCGGCAAGAAGCCGGTCGGCACCGAAAATTTCGTCGTCGGTCGCAATGTGGCGGTCACGCCCGGCAAGGTCGTCTATCGCAACCGCCTGATCGAGTTGATCCAATACGCACCCGCGACCGGCAAGGTCCGCCCCGAACCCGTGCTCATCGTGCCGGCATGGATCATGAAATATTACATTCTCGATCTGTCGCCGCACAATTCGCTGGTGAAGTACCTGACCGAGCAAGGCTACACGGTGTTCATGGTGTCGTGGAAGAATCCGACTCCGGACGACCGCGATCTAGGCCTCGACGAGTATCGCAGGCTCGGGGTCATGGCGGCGCTCGATGCGGTCGGCAAGATCGTGCCGAACCAAAAAGTCCATTCCGTCGGCTATTGCCTGGGCGGCACGCTGCTGTCGATCGCCGCCGCGGCCATGGCGCGCGACGGCGATGATCGTCTCAAATCGATCACGCTGCTGGCGGCGCAGACCGATTTCACCGAAGCCGGCGAACTGATGCTGTTCATCAACGAGAGCCAGGTAGCCTTCCTGGAAGACATGATGTGGGAGCAGGGCTTCCTCGACGCTAAACAGATGGCGGGCGCCTTCCAGATGCTAGGCTCAAGCGACTTGATCTGGTCGCGCATGGTGCACGAATATTTGATGGGCGAGCGCGCGCCCATGATCGACCTCATGGCGTGGAACGCGGACGCCACGCGCATGCCCTATCGCATGCATTCGGAATATCTGCGGCGTCTGTTCCTGAACAACGATCTGGCCGAGGGGCGCTATATGGTCGCCGACAAGCCGATCGCGCTCACCGATATCCGCGCGCCGATCTTTTCGGTCGGCACCGTGCGCGATCACGTCGCACCGTGGCGCTCCACCTACAAGATCAATTTCTTGACCGATGCGGACGTGACCTATCTGCTCGCAAGTGGCGGCCACAATGCCGGCATCGTCTCCGAGCCCGGCCACGATCATCGTGGCTTCCAGGTCATGACCAGGAAAGCGGACGACCACTACGTCGATCCTGAAACATTCCTCGCACAAGCGCCGCAGCGGGATGGCTCGTGGTGGCCGGAATGGTCAGCTTGGTTAGCGGCGCGTTCGGGGGAAGTGATCGATCCGCCGGCGATGGGCGGGCCGGATCGCGTCATGCTTGCCGACGCGCCCGGAGCTTATGTCCGCCAACAGTAACGGTCGCGCCTAGATCAACCGCAACCCCTTGAAGCTGGCGTGCCCTTCCTTGCCGACGATGATGTGGTCGTGCACGGCGATGCCAAGCGGCTTGGCCACGTCGACGATCACCTGCGTCATCTGGATGGCGGAGTGCGACGGCGTCGGGTCGCCCGAGGGATGATTGTGCACCAGAATCAGCGCGGTCGCCGATAGTTCGAGCGCGCGCTTGACCACTTCGCGCGAATAGACCGGCGTGTGATCGACGGTGCCGATCTGCTGCAGTTCGTCGGCGATCAATTGATTGCGTTTGTCGAGAAACAGCACGCGGAACTGCTCCTTGTCGGCGAAAGCCTGCGTCATGCGGCAGTAGTCGAGCACGCTCGACCAGGATGACAGCACCGGCCGCTTCTGCACCTGCCCGCGCGCCAGGCGGCTGGCCGCGGCATGCACCACCTTGAGCTCGGTGATGGCGGCGTCGCCCAGGCCTTTCACCTCGGCGAGGCGAGCCGCCGGTGCCGCCACGACTTCGGCAAAAGAGCCGAACTTGGCGATCAATTCCTTGGCCAGCGGCTTGACGTCGCGCTGCGGGATGGCGCGGAACAGCACCAGTTCGAGCAACTCGTAGTCGCTGACCGCCTCGGCGCCGGCCTCGCGGAAGCGCGAGCGCAGCCGTTCGCGGTGGCCGTGATAATGTGGCGGCGCCTCGGACAGTCCGTGCTTGGCTTGCTTTTCGACCATGACTTCGACGCCCACACCGCCTAAAGACGGCATGAGTGTAGTTCAGGCGGATGCAATCGACGATGTGATTATAACCTTGACAAAGCAGACCACATAAGGTAGTGTTTCCCCAAGATAAGGAAACACGGCGATGACTGACCTGCTCAAAAACCCGATCTTCAACGACGAAACCAAAGCCCGCGAGTGGCTTGAGGCACGGGTTTGGCCGAAAGGTCCGACTTGCCCGCATTGCGGCAACGCTGACCTCGCCAAGGTCACGGCGCTACAGGGAAAAGCCCATCGTGCTGGCCTCTATCAGTGTGCCGAGTGCCGCGAACAGTTTACCGTGACCGTCAAGACGGTTTTCGAGCGCAGCAAAATTCCGCTTACCAAGTGGCTTGCCGCACTGTTCCTGATGACTGCCAGCAAGAAGGGCATTAGCGCCCATCAGGTCCATCGTATGCTCGGCATCAGCTACAAGTCCACGTGGTTCATGATGCACCGCTTGCGCGAAGCTATGCGCTCAGGCGGTCTTGAACCGCTTGGTGGCGCCGACAAAGTCGTGGAGGCAGACGAAACGTATTTCGGCAACATTCCCGAGGCAAAACGTCCCAAGTTTACAAAGAGCGGCAGGCGGGTTTCCAAAAACCCCGGTGGCCCGAAGAATAAGCGCGCCGTTGTCTCCCTTGTCGAGCGCGGTGGCCGTGTTCGCTCATTCCATCCAGCCGTCGCTGACGGTGAAACGGTTACTAAGATCGTGCGCGACAACATCGCCCGCGAAACAAGGCTACATACCGATGAGAGCAAGCTTTATCATCGCGTCGGCAAGGAATTTGCCGCCCACGAAACCGTTACGCACTCGTATGGCGAATACGTGCGGACGAAATTCTATTGGCAGGATGGGCAGCCAAAAACTGAGAAGGTTCATACCAATTCAGCGGAAGGTTTTTTCTCGATTTTCAAACGCGGTATGAAAGGTGTCTATCAGCATTGCAGCGAGAAGCACTTGCACCGTTATCTCGCGGAATTTGATTTCCGCTACAATAACCGCGCCGCGCTAGGCGTGGACGATGGTAGCCGCGCGGAGACTTTGGCGGCTGGTATCGTCGGCAAGCGTCTGACCTATCGACGGCCTCACCAAGCCTGATTTCAAGCATCAAGCAGCGCGCTTTCTGCGCTGGTGTAAAAAGCACGGAAGTCGGGTGTAAGCCCGGCTTCTGTTTCGCTATTCTAGAGTGCTGAACGGGAGGGTATTATGTCTGAAAACACAGCGGGTCTTAACGTCGAAGAAGAAGGCGACGATTTCATTCTCAGCGTAACCGGTGTGGACGGGAGCGTTTCAAAAGTTAGATTGACCGAAGCACAAATACTTATCCTCAGCCAATCAGCGCCTGCTTTGCGCGAGCGTATCGTTTTACGACGGTCTCCAGAAGGAGGGGATGTTTCGGCGGTAGTGGTGACGCCTGTATCTCATATTGGGATACAGCCGGATTCTTTGGGAACAAGCGTGTTGTTAACGCTTCAATCCTCCACTCAGGGTCGGATGGTATATGGGTTGTCCCCTCAAATTGCGGGGCTGATATTGGAACATCTGCCGCCGGCTCTTGCGGAGATTGTGTCCGCAAAACTAACGAGACAGTAGACATGATTGCGCACTCCGGTTAAATTGCGAACCGGATCGCGCAACGGTCTAACTTATTTACATACGGCCCCGGCTGGCACCGAGGGCCGTTTCTATTTTAGCCTAGATTTACGCGATCTGGCACGCTTTTTCTGACTCGCCTTGGGTTTTCCCTTGGTTCTATGCTGCGGGGGGCTTTTTGCCACCACGCCAACAGCGCGTTCAAAGCGCGCCCATGCATCGGGGCAAATTTCTAATTCTTTCTGGGCCTTTGTCATGCCGCGACAACCTTATCTCAAAATTGTACCTGACCCCAAAGGCGGAGAAATTGATGTTGGAACAAAGTCTATTGGAAGACGACCTGAATTAGAAGTTCTTATCGGCAGATGTTTAATGGCATGGACTCATGCAGAGGCCGAAATGGCGCTCTTTCTAGGCCAAATACTCGGTGCTGAAAATGCCGCCGCAATGGCTCTTTTCCAAGCTCTTCGGCAATCCCGTTCGCAACGAATTGTGATCTCAGAAGCGGCAAAGGCTGTTCTAAATGCGGCTAATCAAGAACTTTTGGAGGCAATTTTAGGTGTACACAAATCAATGGAGAGCGAACGAAATGCTCTCGCCCATGGTCATTTTGGCACTTCAAGCAAACTTCCCAATGATTTAATTTGGATGAATACAAATAATTACGTCACGGTTAGAGCGAGCATCGAATTTACGCCGTCCAGGGAATGGAACGATCAACGCCACATGGACCTCCTATCTCAAATATCTGTTTATCGAATCCCTGATCTCACAAAAATTTTTGATGACTTCAAAGAATTGGGAGACATCTGGTTTAATCTTTTACGTTATGCGGGCATGGATACGACTACCCCGCGATACGCTGAATTATACCGCCAACTATGCGACCGACCTCATATTCGGCCAGAGTTGGAGAAACTCCGTCGTGAAAATATTCGTTCAACTCAGCCCGAATAGCTGCGGCTAGATCAGGACAAGAGACCGTGAAAATTTCGGGCGCGCCATCCCTTTCGGGCATGGCCTGCCTATTAGTGCTACCCTGCTTTGTCAAGGTTACAATCCCCTCGACGAGGGTAGCCACATAAAATTGTGAGGTGCCGTCAGCGCTTATAAGGCGGCTTGTGCAGGCCGGCCGGCGAAAAGGTGAACACCTCGACGCCTTTGTCGGTGACGCCGACGGTGTGCTCGAACTGCGCCGACAGCGAGCGGTCGCGCGTCACCGCGGTCCAGCCGTCGGATAGCACCTTCACATGCGGGCGGCCGATATTGATCATCGGCTCGACGGTGAAGAACATGCCGGGCCTGAGCGCGATGCCTTCGCCCGCGCGCCCGATATGCACGATGTTGGGTTCGTCGTGGAACAGGCGGCCGAGGCCGTGACCACAGAAGTCGCGCACCACGCTCATATGCTGGGCTTCAACATAGCTCTGGATCGCGGCGCCGATGTCGCCGGTGGTCGAGCCGGGCCGGATGGTGGCGATGCCGCGCATCATGGCCTCGTGGGTCACCTCGATCAGCCGCTCGGCGCGGCGCGGAATTTCGCCGATGGTGTACATCCGGCTGGAGTCGCCATGCCAGCCATCGAGGATCAGCGTCACGTCGATATTGATGATGTCGCCGTCCTTGAGCGGCTTGTCGCCGGGGATGCCGTGACAGACCACATGGTTGAGCGACGTGCAGGTCGACTTCGTGTAGCCGCGGTACATCAGCGTCGCGGGGAGGGCGCCGTGATCCATCGCGTAGTCGAATACCAGCCGGTCGATCTTTTCGGTCGGCACGCCCGGCCTGACATGCTCGACCAACGTGTCGAGGCAGCGCGCGACCAGTTGCCCGGCCTTGCGCATGCCCTCGAAGGCTTCGGGGCCATGGATCTTGATCTGTCCGGTCTTGCGGAGGGGGGCGACGGCGGCGTCAACGTAGGTCATGGCGGTAATGTAAGGTTTGCGGCCGGTGGCAGCAAGCTCTAGGCGATCTTGCCCCCCAGCTCGTCCTCGATATGCGCGCGGATGATATCGTCGAACGTCGCCTCGACCTTGAAGCCGAGCGCGACCGCCCGGCGCGGTTCAAATCGGCTGGGCCAGCCGGCGACGATGCGCTCGATTAACTCGTCCGGTGCGCGCCGGATGCGGTCGGCAACCTTGTCGCCGGCGATACGCCGCAGTGCCGCGATCTGCTCGCCTACCGTGCAGCACACGCCCGGCATGGTGAGATTGATGCGGTCGCCCAATTGTGCGCGTGTCAGTCCGGCGGCGTGGATGAGAAATCCGACCGCCGAGCGCGGGCTGGCATGCCAATGCAGCACGCTGTCGGCGACCGGCAGGATCGCCTCCTGTCCGGCCAGCGGCTCGCGGATGATGCCGGAGAAGAATCCCGAGGCCGCCTTGTTCGGCTTGCCCGGCCGCACAACAATTGACGGCAATCGTATACCCACGCCTTCGAGGAAGCCGCGCCGCGTGTAGTCGGCGAACAGCAGTTCGCAGATCGCCTTCTGGCTACCGTAGGAAGTCAGCGGCGTGAGATGGAAGTCGTCGTCGATCGCTTCCGGAAATGGCGCGCCGAACACCGCGATCGACGAGGTGAACACGACCTTGGGCTTGTAGCCATTGCCGCTGGCGCGGATGGCTTCCAGCAGCGCGCGCGTGCCGTCGAGATTGACCCGGTAACCCTTCTCGAAATCGATTTCCGCCTCGCCCGATACCACGCCGGCGAGGTGAAAGATTACATCCGGCTGCTCCGTGACTGCTTTTTCGGCAGCGCCCGATGCGGCGAGATCGGCGGCCCGGGTCTTCACGTGGTCGGAAAAGCCCGCAGGGCGCGCCGGCGTGACAATGTCGATCAACGTCAATTTATCGATCGGCTGATCGCCGAGCGCCCGGTCCATCACAAGCCGTTCGGTCAGCTTGCGCCCGATCATGCCTGCCGCGCCAGTGATAAGGATATGCATGGGCGCTCCTCTCTAGGTCTTTATCTTTATCTGCCGGTTCGAAGCGATCGATCTTGCGCAGGCCGGCGAACAGGAACATCCACAAGGCAGCGACTATCAGCGAGCCGGCACCGCCGATTAGCACCGAGCCAACCGCGCCGAGCTCTTGTGCATTCACACCGGCGCGAAAGTCGCCCAGCGTATTCGAGGAGCCGACGAAGAGATAGTTGATTGCGCTAACCCGCCCGCGCATGGTATCGGGCGTCTCGATCTGCACCAGCGAGAAGCGGATCACGACGCTCAAGGCATCGGCGGCGCCGAGCACGGCGAGCGCCATCAGCGAGAGTGGAAACCACGTCGACAGTCCGAACGCGATAGTGGTCACGCCGTAGATCGCCACCACAGCGAACATCTTGGGGCCGATGTACCGTTCCACTGGATGGTTCGAAAGCACCACGGCCGTGATAAGCGCGCCTGCCGCCGGCGCCGACCGCAGCAGGCCGAGCCCGATCGGACCCACTGCCAGGATGTCACGCGCGAAGATTGGCAGCAGCGCGACTGCGCCGCCGAGCAGCACGACAAACAGGTCGAGCGTGATCACGCCGAGGAGCCGCCGCCGCGTGGCGATGAATTTGAAGCCGGCCAATACCGACGCGAAGGTTGGCGGCTCGCGGACCGCGGCCGGTCCCTTGGCGACGATGAAACTCACCAAGGTGATGGACGTGCAAAATAACAGCACGCAGAGCGCGGCAACCGCGACAGGGCTTACGGCGTAGAGCAGTCCGCCCAGCGCCGGCCCGCTGATCACGGCCACCTGGTTGGCGGAAGTCCAGCCGCCAACGGCGCGCGTGACCAGTGGCGCGGGGACGAGGGCCGGAACCAGCGCGCTGCCGGTCGGCACCTCGAAGGCGCGTGCGCAGCCGATCAGGAATACGATGCTGAACAAGATCTCCCGGCTGAGGGCATGGCCGACAAGAGCCGCGGTGATTAACGCCGCAGCCAGCGCATAGGCGCCTTGTGCAACCCGGATGATAAGGCGGCGGTCGTAGCGGTCGGCGGCATGTCCGATCAGCAGCGTCAGGATCACAGCCGGCACGAATTGGATCAATCCGATCAGGCCGAGATCGAGTGCGCTGTTGGTCAACTCATAGAGCTGCCAAGCGATCACCAGCGCCATCATCTGATAGCCGGCCGTCGTGCACACGCGCGCCAGCCAGAACAAGACGAAGGGCCGCTGCTGCAGAAGACCGGGCGAGGAGGTCGCAGACGCCGTCATTCGATGATGCCGTTCAGCGCGCTCAGGCTGACGATTTGCCGGCCGTCGGTGGTGAAGTTTTCCGGCGCCAGCCAGCGTTCGAAATTCGCCTTGTGCGCCGGCCAGTCGCTGTCGAGCATCGAGAAATATGCGGTGTCCCGGTTACGGCCCTTGGCAATCATGTGCTGGCGCAGGATACCTTCGAAGGTGAAGCCGAAGCGTAAGGCGGCGCGTCGCGAGGCGGCATTGAGCGCATTGCATTTCCATTCGTAGCGCCAATTGCGAAGCGTCTCAAAGGCATAGCGCGCCAGCAGATATTGCGCCTCCGTCGCCAGCGGGGTGCGCTGCAACGCTGGCGAGTAGACAATGTGACCGACTTCGATGACGCGCATCGCGGGCTTGATTTCCATCAGCGTGGCGATGCCCAGGCATCGATCATCGCTGGTCACGATCGCGTAGGAATAGGGATCGGTGAGGGCAATACGTTGACGCACCCAGCCGGAAAATTTCTCGGCGCCGGTGAACGGCCCGTATTGCGACATATAGGTCCAGATTTTGTCGTGGCCTTGCACCTCGTCCCACAGCGAGGCCGCATGCTCGGCATTGAGCTTTTCGACCCGGCCATAGCGGCCAACGAGCGTCACCGAACCGGGCAATTGCGCCGGCTTGTCGTCGACTGGAGCGCCAATCGGCTGCCCGGTTTTTGGGTGGACGTATTCGCTCACGGCATCGGCCGCCGTGGCAAATTGTCTTGGAAGAATTTATTGAGCTCGGCGTTCGTTATCACGCCGGCAAAACTGTCGAACTTACCCTCACTGGCGATCTCGCGCGCCGATTTAATGAAAGCGTTTATGGCGACGCGCGCGAGCGTGCCGCCGACGCTGATGCGGCGCACGCCCATCTCGCCAAGGTCCTTGACGGTGAAGCCGAAGGCACCGCTGTTGAGAAAATTAATCGGCTTCGGCGCGACCGCTTTGACGGTCGCCTCGATCTGTTCGCGGGTCTTGATGCCCGGTGAATAAAGACAATCGGCGCCGGCGTCGGCAAAGGCCTTCAGCCGCCGGATGGTTTCATTCATGTCCGGCCGGCCGCGGATGAAGCCCTCGGTGCGGGCGGTGAACACGACGTCGCCGCCGGCCTTGTCGATCGCCGCGCGCGCGGCCTTTACGCGCGCCAGCGCGACATCGAAATCGTAGAGCGGCCGATCGGGATCGCCGGTTGAATCCTCGATCGACAGCCCGGCGACGCCGGTCGCGACGCAGCGCGTCACGTTCTCGACTAGGCGGCCGAGATCGCCGGCAAAGCCATTTTCAAAGTCGGCATTGACCGGCACGTCGGTGGCCGCGGCGATCTCAGTAAAATGAGCAAGAACCTGATCGCAAGATTGCGCCCCGTCGGCGTAACCTTGCGCATGGGCAAAGCCCGATGAGGTGGTCGCCAGCGCCTTGAAGCCGAGCCCTTGCAGGTAACGCGCGGTGCCGACGTTCCACGGATTGGGGATGACGAAGCAGCCGCTTTGGTGCAGCGCACGAAACATACGGCGTTTGTCGGCGGGGGTCATCGGGAGTCCTCGCGAATAGGCAGCAGGCTCGGCGCCTATTTAGCGGATTTTTTCCACTCTGCGAATTCGCGGGCGACGAACTCCGCCGCCGTCTCGACGTGAGCGCGAAACCAGCGCCGCTTGCGCTTTTCCAGGTCCTTACGCAGCGCGTCGCGGCGGTCGCGCGCGCCGAGATGGATTGCGGCGAGGTCGCGACCCATGGCCCAGAGCAGGTCGGGATGCAGCAGGCGGGCGGCGTCGCGGCTGTCCTCGACGTCGATCTTGCGGTTGTTCGGCGACAGCCGCCGCATCAGCAGGTTTCCGCTCGCTTTGTACCACGGGTCGGGTGAGCGATATCTGCCGAGCGCGATGTCGTTGAGACGCAGCCGCGCGCCATCGCCGTGCGCGCGCGTCCAGCCGGACGGCACCAACGCTTTGCCCTCGCGCAGCAGTGGACCGCCGCGCCAACTGCCGTAGCCGAGCCAGCGTGGGCGGCCGAGGCTGCCAGTGCCCGCGGTGCGCCGCCAATAAGCGAGCGTGATAGAATTTTCCGGCAGCGCGGCGACAAACAGCTTGAGCCAACGGGGCGGCGGCTGCTCCGCTTTCTTTTTCGCCAACAGCTCGTGATATTGGTTCTCGATTTTCTGCCAGAACATGGCGCGTTCGGCTTCGCTGACGACAAAGCGCGTGCGCAGCCACATGTGCTGACGGTCGAGCACGAAGGGATCGGGTGCTTCGAGGCCCTGCTCGTAGCCTTCGAGCAGATTGGTGCAGATCGCCTTGAGCGAAATCTGGCTCGGCGTCGTCGCCAGCGCCGCGCTGGTGGCGAGCCGGACCAAATCGAGGATGTAGGGCATTTCGGCCGCCTCGTCATAGTCGTTGACGCCCCAGATCAGGCGACCTTCTCTGTCGGTCCAGGTGCCGAAATTTTCCAGGTGGATGTCGCCGACGGCTAACACCGGCGGCGCGTTTGCGAGATCCGGGCAGACGTCGAGAATGGTCCCGGCCCAGCGCCAATAAGTGGCGCGCAGGAAGCCGAAGGCGCTCTCGCTCATTTTTTTGTATTTTTTGCCGAGATCGCTATCGACGACTTCGCCGCAGAGCTGGCGCGCGAGCCAGCGTTCGTAGTCCCGGTTGGCCGCCCGAATGCCCATCGTCGTTCCCGCCAATTCGACAATTTTGCCGCGAGGATGCGCCGAACCCAATAGCAATTGCAATCGGGCCTGCGATCGGCTTTCGAATTATGACAGCGCGTTGGTGGCGCGTTTAACCCCTGCCGGCGGCAAATATTCCGACACCGAGTTGTGATCGAAATCGCTTGGCTGCGCCCTTGTTCCGCCGCGCCGGGGGGATAATGCACTCGCCTGCGACGCGATCAAAGGGGTCATCCATGGCATCGCTACCGCTCAAGCTGATGGGATCGATCGGCGTTCTCGCCGTGGTCCTGGCCGCCGCTGTGCCGGCCGACGCCGCCAATGCGCGGAAGCACAAGAAGCATATGGCGGCGCATACCGCGCCGGTTACTGCAAATTTGCGCTACCGCGGCACGAACCTGTTCCCGGCCGGGCCGGTCTATCACGCCAATGATTATTTGGGCGACGATCCAGACCCATTCATCCGCCTGCAGCTGCAGCGCGATATCGGCGCCCATTACGGCGGCGAGCCCTGACCGCCGGCCAATTTGATTTTCCGCTCCCGATCGGGTGAACTGCCCGCGAGTTCGCCCGGGGAGCCCATACCATGCTGAAAACCATCGCGGCTTTCGACCGCATCGGCGAGGAAAATGCCTTTGCGGTGCTCGCCCTCGCCAACGCCTTGATCGCGCAAGGCCGCGACATCATCAATCTCGGCATCGGCCAGCCGGATTTCCGCACCCCGGATTTCATTGTCGATGCGGCGGTTAAGGCGCTGCGCGACGGCCATCACGGTTATACGCCGGCGACCGGCATTCCGCCCTTACGCGAAGCGGTGGCCGCCGACCTGCACAAGCGCTTCAAGGTCGAGGTGTCCCCCGACAGCGTGATGATCATGCCCGGCGGCAAGCCGACCATGTTCATGTCGATCCTGATGTTCGGTGAGCCGGGCGTCGAAATCATGTATCCCGATCCCGGCTTCCCGATCTACCGTTCGATGATCGAGTTCACCGGGGCGAAGCCCGTGCCGGTGCCGATCCGCGAGGAGAATGGCTTCGCCTTCTCCGCGGAGGAGACGCTCAAGCTGATCACGCCGAAGACGCGGCTGTTGATCCTCAATTCGCCGGCTAATCCGACCGGCGGCGTCACCGGCAAGGTGGAAGTCGACAAGCTCGTCGCCGGCCTCGAAAAGTGGCCGGACGTCTGCATTATGTCGGACGAGATTTACGATCATATGGTCTACGACGGTGAGACGCATGTCTGCCTGCTCACTTATCAGTCGATCCGCGACCGGCTGATCCTGCTCAACGGCTGGTCGAAGACCTACGCCATGACCGGTTGGCGGCTCGGCTACGCGGTGTGGCCGGGCAAGCTCTACGACTATGCGCGCAAGCTGGCCGTCAACTTGCATTCCTGCGTCAACGCCTCGGCGCAATATGCGGGGCTCGCGGCGCTCAAAGGTCCGCAGGACGAAGTGCACAAGATGGTCGCGGAGTTCGACAAGCGGCGGAAGGTCGTTGTCGAGGGTCTCAACAAATTGCCTGGCGTCTCCTGCGCGACGCCGAAGGGCGCGTTCTATGCCTTCCCCAACATCAAGCGCACCGGCTGGAAGGCGAAGCCGCTCGCCTCATCGCTGCTGGAGGACGCCGGCGTCGCTATCATCGGCGGGCCTGACTTCGGCATTCTCGGCGAGGGCTATGTGCGGCTTTCCTACGCCAACTCGACCGAAAACATTCTCAAAGCGCTCGGGCGCATGGGTGAATTCCTGGCTAGCCGTAAGGCGGCGTAGCACATGACCGCTCATTCCCGCGTAAGCGGCAATCCAGCACTTTAGTGCTCTGGGTCCCCGCTTTCGCGGGGACGAGCGGTTCAGGAATCCAACCCCGCCCGTCTTGCCGCTACCTTGGCGATCGCCGCCCGGTCTTTGTTGGCGTCGCCATGCGCCAGTGCATCGAGAAACGCATCGCGCAACACGTTGGCGAATGGCAGCGGCACATTCGCCTTCTCGCCCGCGGCCAGCTCCAGCCGCACGTCCTTGAAGCCGAGCTTCATGTCGAAGCCGGGCGGCTCGTAGACGCCGCTGCCGATCTGTTCGGCACAGCCGCGATAGACCGGCACCTCGAACAACGCGGTGACGATAAGATCGAGGAAATCGGGCGCCGACATGCCATAGCCGCGCACCAGCGCGGCCGCTTCCGCCATTGCCTCGATGGCGGAGACGACCAGTAGATTGCCGGCGATCTTGGCGACATTAGCCATGCGCGGCTCGTCGCCGACGCGCGTGGTGCGCTGGCCCAAGACATCGAGCAGCGGTTGGATGCGGTCGATCGTCTTGGCATTGCCCGCCACCGCGATGGAGAGCTTCGCTGCCGCCGCCATATCGGGGCGGCCCCAGACGGTCGCTGCGACATAAGGTACGCCGCGCTGGCGGTGCAGGGCGGTGAGTTCCTCGGCGCAGGCGACCGAAACGGTCGCCATGTTCACGTGAACGGTTGATGATCCGTTCGCGGGCAGCACGTCGCCCTGCGCGAATACCGCGCGCATGGCGTCGTCGTTCGGCAACATCGAGATCACCGCATCGCCCCTGAAGGCGTCCTTGGCGTTGGCCGCGATTACCGCGCCTTCCTTTTCCAATTCGCGCAGCGGTTCTTTCGCCGTATCGAAAACATGCAGTCTGTGCCCGGCTTTGATCAGGTTGCGCGCCATCGCCTTGCCCATGCGGCCGACGCCGATCACTCCAACTTGCATGCATGTTCTCCCCGACAATTGCCCCTTGGAAATAGATCGCAAACCGGACCAATATCCAAGCCGGGAGGTGCCCGGCATTCGCCGTGGCCCAGGCAAGGAAAAAATCACATGTACGATCGGGGATTGTCCGAAGAGCAAAAGATGATGCGGCAGAGCTGCCGCGATTTCGTCGACGATATGGTGCTGCCTTACATCAAGAAGAATTGGCAGAAAGAATGGTCGATGGTGCCGGAGGAGCGGCTGCCGCTCTCGATCCTGCAAGGCGCCGAAAAGGTCGGCATTCGCACGCTTGGCGTGCCGGAAGAATACGGCGGCGTGGAGCTCGAAAAGGGCACCGAAGTGCGCACCTTCGCGCTCGTCGCCGAAGAAATCGCGCGCGGGGACTCCGGCCTTGCCGACAAGCTGGTGCAGAACTGGAAGGTCTCGGTGCTGTTGCGCCAGTTCGCGCCCAAACATCATCAGGAGCACTGGTTCAAACGCCTTGTCGCCGAGCCGAGCTTCCTGATGGCGCACTGCCTGACCGAGCCGCGCGGCGCCTCCGACCGCTGGCTGCCGTATAACGTGCCGGAAGCGGCGATGCAGACGAGGGCGATGAAAACCAACGGCGGTTGGGTCATAAACGGCCGCAAACAATTCATCTCCAACGGCTACGATGCCAGCCTCTATGTCGTCTACGCCAATACCGATCCGAAGGTCGGCATGCTGCAGGGAACGTCATCGTTCTTAGTGCCGCGTGAGACCAAGGGTTTTACGGTCGCGCGCTGCAACGAGACCCTTGGCTGCCGCTTCATGAACAACGGCGAGATGGTGTTCGAGGACATGTTCATCCCCGACGACCAATTGCTGGTGCAGGATAGCGCGATGGGCTCGGCCGGCGTCTATTTTCGCCCCGGCAAGATCATCCAGGCGGCGAAGAACCTCGGCGTCGGCGTGCGCGCTTTTGAGGCCACCGCCGACTATGTGCAGAACTACGTGCAAGGCGGCCGCATTTTGATCAAGCATCAAGCGGTGGCGTTGCGGCTCGCCGATATGGCGACCAAGATCGAGGCGGTGCGCGCGCTGCTCGACCGCGCCTCGGCTGCAGTCGATGAAAACGCGCCGGAGGCGGAGACCCTGGTCAACATGGCCAAGATGTTCGCCTCGGAAGAAATCATGAAGGTCGCGCAGCACGCGGTCGAATTGCACGGCGGCAACGGCATCATGCTCGATTTCGGCATCGAGAAGGTGCTGCGCGACGCCGTCATCTTCATGCACATGGATGCGACCGTCGACATCTCGAAATTCAAGATCATCAAGAACATGTTCCCGGAGACGGCGGGGAAATACGCCGGGCCCGAATAAGCGCTACCGCAGCGTGAAGTAGAATCCGATCCAGACGATCACCAGCCCGACCAGCTGCGGGATGCTTGGGATCACGCCAAGCGCGAGAAAGCCGACGATCATCGAGAATCCCGGCACCAGCGCCGGAAAGGTCGCCGCGCGTCCGGCGCCGAGCAAGATCACCGCGCGCGCGAACAGATAGATCGGCAACATGCCGGCGAGAACGCCTTGCACGACGGCCTGCAGCAGGTTTTCATACCAACCCATCTGTAGCAGTCCGTCATAGCCGACGAACACGACGTACAGCGGTGCGAACACCACGACCGACAGCGCGCCGACCGCAGCGACCGCGCGCGTGCCCGACACGCGCCAATAGCGCAGCAGGATGCCGAAGGTCGCCCAGAACAATCCGGCGGTGGCGAACAGAAGGTCGCCGCCGACGCCGTGGCTGCCGATGGTGGTGATCGACTCCACGCCGAACACCAGTAGGCCCCCGATGATGGTCGCGCCGCCGAGGATGCGCTGGCCGGTCGGTCGCTCGCCCAGCACCAGCGTCGCGAGGATCAGCCCCGACAAGGCCGCGCAGGCCGGCTGGATCGTGGTGCCGTGGCCGAGCGGCACCAGCATGAAACCGGTATAGGCGATCATCGCCTGCGGCGGCCCGGACAATACGCTCATCACCAGGCCGCCGCCCCAACCGATGCCGCCGAGATCCATGAAGCCGTCACGCAGGACGAGCGGCATCAGCAGCAGCCCGGACCACAAGAAACGGTGCAATGCCAGATCGGCGGCCGAGAAGCCAATGCTGATGCCGTGTTTGGCCGCGACGAAACCGGCCGCCCAACCGAATGCGGCGCCAGTGCCGCACAACACCCCGATCAGGATGCCGGATGTCTTCGCCACCGCAGGTTGGCTGTCTCGATCCACGGCGACGCCTCCGGCGCGTGACCCGACTTGATCCGGGATGGGACCCGTTTTCAGAATGGGTCATGCGCGAGTGAACAGGGTGACTTGCCTACGGCTGATACTCTAGGATCGGCGCTCTAGTCCAATCGCGAAATCAAATGCCTCACTTTACCGGGATGGAACGCTCATGGCGAAGTCGCGCAAAGTCATCATCACCTGTGCCGTAACCGGCTCGATCCACACGCCCTCGATGTCGCCGCATCTGCCGGTTACCCCGCAGGAGATCGCCGACGCGGCTATCGGCGCGGCGGAAGCCGGCGCCGCTGTCGTGCATCTGCACGCGCGCAATCCGCAGGACGGCCGCCCCGACCAGACGCCGGAGGCTTTCGCCCCGTTCCTCAAGGTGATCAAGCAGCGCTCCGGCGTGGTGGTGAACATCACCACCGGCGGCGCGCCGACGATGTCGATCGAGGAGCGCGTCAAGCCGGCCGCGACCTTCAAGCCGGAGGTCGCGTCCCTCAACATGGGCACCATGAACTTCGGGCTCTACCCGATGATCCCGCGCTACAAAGGCAAGTTCAAATACGATTGGGAGGAGCCGTATCTCGAGGGATCGCGCAAGGGTATGTTCAAGAACACCTTCGCCGACATCGAATACATCCTCACCACCTGCGCGCAGAATAATACTCGCTTCGAGATCGAGTGCTATGACATCGGCCACCTCTACACGCTGCGCCATTTCCTCGACCGCGGCGTGGTCAAGCCGCCGCTGTTCGTGCAGTCGGTATTCGGCATCCTCGGCGGCATCGGGGCGCATCCGGAAGACGTCATCATGATGAAGCGCACCGCCGACCGCCTGCTCGGCGACAATTACCACTGGTCGGTGCTTGGCGCCGGCGCCAACCAGATGCGGGTCGCCGCCATGGCGGCCTCGATGGGCGGCAATGTGCGCGTCGGCATGGAGGACTCGCTGTGGATTGGCGCCGGCAAGCTCGCCGAATCGAACGCCCAGCAGGTGACCACCGTGCGCAAGATCTTGGAAGGTATGGGCCTCGACATCGCCTCGCCCGACGAGGCGCGCGAGATTCTTTCACTCAAGGGCGGCGACAAGGTGGCGTTCTAGGTCGTTCCACCGACGTCGCGATACACTCCCGTTCATTCCCGCGTAAGCGGGAATCCCGCTCTTTGGCCAAGAACCAGGTCCCCGCTTCCGCGCGGGGCGAGCGGAATTGGCATTGCTCTTCGCCGTGCGAAACTCTCCTATAGTCACAGGAGATTCGCCCTGTGGCCTCGCTCGATACCATCAGCATCGCCATCCTGCTCGGCAGCCTGCTGGTGCTGGCCGGCATCCTGTCGAGCCTGATCGCCCTGCGCTTCGGCGCGCCCTTGCTGCTGGTGTTCCTGCTGCTCGGCATGTTGGCCGGCGAGGGCGGTCCGGGCGGCCTCAAATTCGACAGCGTCCGCACCGCCTATACCGTCGGCTCGATTGCGCTGGCCTTGATCCTGTTCGATGGCGGCTTGCGCACGCGGTTTGCCACCTTCCGCAACGTACTGGCGCCGGCGACCATGCTGGCGACCGTCGGCGTGTTGATCACAACGCTCCTCACCGCGCCGGTCGCCAAGCTGGTGCTGAACATCTCCTGGATGCAGGCGCTCCTGGTCGGCGCCGTGGTGGCCTCCACCGATGCGGCAGCGGTATTCTTGTTGATTAACACGCGGGGTCTAAGGCTGCGGCCGCGCGTACGCGCGACGCTGGAAGTCGAATCCGGCACCAACGACCCGTTCGCGGTCTTTCTTACCTTGCTGCTAGTGGAGTTCCTGCTGGCCGGCGACCATGGCTGGTCGCATGCGATCGTCGTCTTTCTGCGCGATACTGTGCTCGGCTTAATCATCGGTGTGACCGGCGGCTGGATCATCACCAGTGTGCTCAACCGACTCAATCTGCCGCAGGGCTTGCACGCGCCGTTCGTGGCGGTGAGCGCGCTGGTCGTTTTCGCCGCCGCCAACACCGCACACTCGTCGGGTTTTCTCGCGGTTTATCTGGCCGGACTGGTCGTCGGCAATCGGCAGACGCGCGCGCATAATTCCGTCGTCGTATTTCTCGACGCGGTCACCTGGCTGGCGCAGATCGTGATGTTCGTGCTGCTCGGCCTGTTGGTGTGGCCGCAGAGGATGGCCGACAGTCTGGTCGGTTCCGTCATCGTCGCGCTGGCGCTGATGCTGGTGGCGCGCCCGGTTTCGGTGTTCCTGTGCCTCGCCCCTTTCGGCTTCCAATGGCGCGAGAAACTGTTCGTGTCCTGGGTCGGCTTGCGCGGCGCGGTGGCGATTTTTCTCGCCTCCATTCCGCTGCTGGTCGGTTTGCCGACGGCCTATCTGTTCTTCGACGTGGCCTTTGTGGTCGTGCTGTCGTCGCTGCTGGTCCAAGGCTGGACCGTGGCCTTTGCCGCCCGCAAGCTCGACGTGTCGTTCGCGCGCAGCGATCCGCTGCCGCGCCGCGTCGAACTCGATCTGCCCGGCCAGCTGACGCGTGAAATCGTCGGCTATCCGGTGCCGGCCAACAGCCCGTTCCTGCGCCGCGGACTGATCCCGAATTGGGCGCGGCCGACCTTGGTCGTGCGCAATGAGGAAATTCTCACCCCGACGGAAGCCCATCCGGTGCGCGCGGGCGATTATGTCTATCTATTGGCGCCGCCGGAAAAGGCGCAGGCGCTCGACCGCTTTTTCGTCAACATGCCGCCGCTGGCCGCGCCCGATCCGCGGCTGCTGGGCGATTTCTTCGTGCCGGGAGACGCGGCGCTCGGCGATCTGGCCGACATCTACGGCCTGCAGGTCGCTGCCGACCACGTGAAGGTGGCGCTGGCCGACTTTTTCACCGAGCAGCTCGGCCGCGCGGCCAAGACCGGCGACATCGTGCAGCTCGGCCCGATCGCGCTGCTGGCGCACGCGGTCGCCAATAACCGCGTGACCACCGTTGGCCTAAGACTGGACGAGCCGGGAGAGGCGGCCAACCCGGTCGGCCGGCTTAAATCGCTATGGAAGCGGGTTCAGAAAAATTTCGGTTAGTGCGCCCGCCGCGCCAGCGCCGGGCCGTGTTGCACCAGCCAGGCGCCACCGAACAGCACCGCAGTCCAGAACATATCGCCCAGCACGGTCTTGTCCAGGAACGGCAGAGCCGCGACGTAGCATTGCACCAGTCCCTGGAAATTCATCGGATACATGCCGTTGAAGACCCAGACCGCGAAATTCGTCGTCACAAAAAAGATCAGCGAGCACGACAGCATCGCCGCAATGACGGGAACCGCACCATGCCAGCGGCGCGCCAGCATGCCGGCGAAGGCGGGCAGGGTGACGGCGGCGCAGACCACGGCGGTAACCCGCCAATCTTCGCCCGCGAGCGCGACATTGCTGAGCAGCACGGCGGCGACCGGCACGACAACGGCCAGAGCCGGCACGCGCAAGACCCGGCCGGCGAACAGCGCGGTGGCGGCGAACGGCCAGATGCCCGGGGCGTGCGGCAACAGGCGTGCCGCCACGTCAAAGGCGATCAGGAAGGCGATCAGTCCCATATCCATCCACAGGTCGGCGCGGGCTTTGTTCGGCTGCATCGATGTCGTGTCCTCTGCTTCGCAAGCCCGCCATTCCTAGCACGCCTGGCAGCCGAATTCACGCCTCCGATTGACGTTATTCTTGGGCCGGTAGCGCCCGGCCTTCGGCCCAGCCGGCGATAATTCCAGCGAGCGCATCGAGCCCATCGGTCAGCGCCGCCGGGCCCGGTTGCAGGATCAGCGTCGATTTGACCTCGCGCAGCCAGCCGGTAGCGACCGCCGGAATCTCTCCGAAGCCCGGCCGGGCGGCAACCTTGGCCGGCACGAATTTCTTGCCGCACCAGGAGCCGATGATGATGTCGGGCGAGGCGGCGATCACGTCGGCCGGCGAAACGATGCGGTCCTTGGCGTTCTTGCGCGCGGCAAGCTGAGGAAAGACCTCGATGCCGCCGGCAGCCGCGATCAGCTCGGACACCCAGCCGAGGCCGGAAATCATCGGCTCGTCCCATTCCTCGAAATAGATTCGCGGCCGTCGCGGCAGGGCTAACGCGCGCTCATGCACCGCATCGACGCGAGCCGCGAGGGAGCGGGCGAGCGCGTCGGCTTTCTCCGCCGCACCGACCAGGGCGCCGAGCGTGCGTATCATGTCAAAAATGCCGGCGACGTCGCGCTGGTTGAAGGCGTGCACGGCGACATTGGCGCGCACTAGTTCGGCGACGATATCGGCCTGCAGATCGGAGAAGGTCAGCACCAGATCGGGCTTGAGCGCGAGAATTTTCGGCACGTCGGCGGAGATGAAAGCGGAAACGCGCGGCTTTTCCTTGCGCACCTGCGGCGGCCGGACCGCATAGCCGGACACGCCGACAATGCGGCGCTCTTCGCCGAGGAGATAGAGCGTCTCCACGGTTTCCTCTGTCAGGCAGACGATTCGTTCGGGCGGGAACATCGCGCCATCATACACCGTCCGCCTATGGCCGCAGCTCCGACGACGCCTAGTAAGTTCCGCCGGGCAGCGTAAAATCCGCTTCAAGAGGGCGAGGACCCGACCATGGCGGCCGCGACACCAATCGAAGGCGAATTCGACTACATCGTCGTAGGCGCCGGCTCGGCCGGCTGCGTCCTCGCCAATCGCCTATCGGCCGATCCGAAGAACCGCGTGCTGCTGCTCGAAGCCGGAGGCCGCGACAATTGGATCTGGTATCACATCCCGGTCGGCTATCTATTCGCCATCGGCAATCCGCGCTCGGACTGGATGTTCAAGACCGAAGCCGAGCCGGGCCTCAACGGTCGCAGCCTCAATTATCCGCGCGGCAAGGTGATTGGCGGCTCCTCGGCGATCAACGCCATGGTCTATATGCGCGGGCAGGCCGGCGACTATGACCACTGGCGCCAGCTCGGGTTGCCCGGCTGGTCATGGGACGACGTGCTGCCCTATTTCAAGAAACACGAGGACAGTTTTCTCGGGCCGAGCGCGCATCACGGCGTCGGCGGCGAATGGCGCGTGGAGTTCCCGCGCCTGCGCTGGGACATCATCGATGTGTGGCGCGAGGCGGCGGCGCAATACGGCATCCCGCCGGTCGACGACTTCAACACCGGCGACAACGAGGGCTCCTGCTATTTCCACGTCAACCAGAAGCGCGGGCGGCGCTGGTCGGCGGCGCGCGGCTTCCTCAAGCCGGTGTTGAATCGACCGAACCTGCGGCTGGAAACCGGTTGCCTGGTCGAAGGGCTGATCTTCGAGGGCAAACGCTGCGTCGGCGTGCGCTGGCGGCAGGATGATGTCGAACGCTCGGCGCGCTGCCGCGGCGAGGTGATCATGGCGGCGGGCTCGCTGGGCTCACCGCAGATCATGATGCTGTCGGGCGTCGGACCCGCGGCGAAGCTTGCGCAATTCGGCATTCCCGTCGTGCTTGACAAGCCTGGCGTCGGCGACAACCTGCACGACCATCTGCAGCTGCGCCTGATCTACAAGGTGACCGGCATCACGACGCTGAACGAAATGTATAGCTCGTTGCTGCAGCGCGCCTGGATGGGCGTGAACTATGCGCTGTTCCGGCGCGGGCCCTTAACCATGGCGCCGTCGCAACTCGGCGCCTTCACCAAATCCGACTCCACGCAAGACCGCGCCAACCTGCAGTATCACATCCAGCCTTTGTCGCTCGACAAGTTCGGTGACCCGCTACATGCGTTTCCGGCCTTCACCATCAGCGTCACCAATGTGCAGCCGACCAGCCGCGGCTCCCTGACGCTAAAGTCGGCGGATCCGGCCGCCGCGCCGGCCATCCATCCGAACTATCTGGCGACGCCGGAGGACAAGCGCGTCTCCGCCGACGCGATCCGCGTCACCCGCAGAATCGTGGCGCAGCCGGCGCTGCGGCCCTATTCACCGGTCGAATATTTGCCTGGGCCGCAGGTGCGCGACGATGACGAGGCAGGATTAGTGAAGGCGGCCGGCGATATCGGCACCACGATCTTCCATCCCGTCGGCACCGCGCGCATGGGGCGCGCCGACGATGCGAAGGCGGTGGTCGATGCGCGGCTCAAGGTGATCGGCATCGATGGCCTGCGCGTGGCCGATGCCTCGGTGATGCCGTCGATCACCTCCGGCAACACCAATTCGCCGACCATGATGATCGCGGAGAAGGGCGCAGCCATGATTTTGGAAGATGCGAAGTAGGCGCCGCTTAATTATTTCCGTTCGTTCCCGCGAAAGCGGGAACCCAGTTCTCTGGCCTCGCATGCCGCTATAGCCTGGGTCCCCGCTTCCGCGGGCACGAACGGAGGGCGGCTGCAATCCTTCGGAACTAAGGCAGCGCTTTCAAGTGCCTGATCGGCTTGCCCGGTGCGATCGCCTGGGCGGCGGCAGCGATGGCGTTGGCGTCGATGCCGTAGTGCCGGTAGAGGTCGGCGAGCGAGCCGGTCTGGCCGAAATGCTCGACGCCTAGCGCACGCGTCCTATGGCCGGCGACCCCGCCGAGCCAGGCGAGCGTCGCCGGGTGCCCGTCGAGCACGCTGACCATGCCGCAATGCGGCGGCACGTCCGCCAAGAGCCGCTCGATATGCGAGCGCGCATGCACCAGGCCGCGCTCGCGCGCGCGTTGCGCGGCGGTCCAGCCGGCATTGAGCCGGTCGGCCGAGGTGACGGCGAGCAGGCCGACATCGCGGCGGTCCTCCGCCATCAGGCCGACGGCCTCGATGGCTTCCGGCGCGATAGCGCCGGAATAGGCGACGATCACCTGCGCGTTCGGGCCCGGCTTGCGTAGCCAATAGGCGCCGTCGACGATTTGCTGGCGCAATTCGTCCGTCATCTTGCGTTCGATCTGCTCGACCGGCCGCGTCGACAGCCGCAGATAGACCGAGCCGCCGGTCTCGTCGCGCAGCCAGTTCCGTTCCGATACTTTGCTGCCGCTCTTCTGCATATAATCGAAGGCCCAACGCATGATGACGGCGAGTTCGTCGACATAGGCCGGCTCGAAGGCGGCAAGCCCGTCCTGCGCTAGGCCGATCAGCGGCTCGGCGATCGATTGGTGCGCCCCACCTTCCGGCGCCAGCGTAATACCCGACGGCGTGGCCACGACCATGAAGCGGGCGTCCTGGTAACAGGCGTAATTCAATTGATCGAGGCCGCGCGCGATGAAGGGGTCGTACAGCGTGCCGATCGGCAATAGACGCACGCCGTTGATGGTGTGCGACAGGCCGAGCGCCGACAGCAGGATAAACAGGTTCGCCTCGGCGATGCCGAGCTCCATGTGCTGGCCCTTGGGCGAGAACTCCCAATTGAAGGTCGAGGGGATCTGTTCGCTCTTAAAGGTGTCGGCTATCGCCTCGCGCGCGAACAGGCCGCGCCGGTTCACCCAAGGCCCGAGATTGGTGGAAACGGTGACATCGGGCGAGGTCGTGACGATGCGGCTGGCGAACTCGTTACTGCCGCGGCCGATCTCGTTGAGAATCGTGCCGAAGCCAGTCTGCGTCGACATCATCGGCTGAATGCTGACAGTCAGCTCGTCAGGCACGGCAATGTGCGGCGACTTCAATTGACGCTCGCCGCCTTGAGCGCGCGGCACGCGGTCGAGAAATTCCTTCAGCCGCTGCGGCGGGATAGGCATCCCTTCGAACTTGTCCCATTCGTGGCCGGGCCGCACGCCCATGGCGTTACGAAAGGTTTCCATCTGCGCCGGGGTCATCAGGCCGGAATGGTTGTCCTTGTGGCCGGCGAAGGGCAGGCCGAAGCCCTTGACGGTATAGGCGATGAAGCAGGTCGGCCGGTTGCTGTCGGCTTTGTGGAAAGCATCGAGCAATGACGGCAGGTCGTGGCCGCCGAGATTGTTCATCAGCGCGGCAAGCTCCGCGTCCGAGCGCTTTTCGATCAGGCGGCTGACGTCGCCCTGATCGCCGATCTCGTCGTTGAGCCGTTTGCGCCAGGCGGCGCCGCCGGCGAACACCAGGGCCGAATAAAGCGAGTTCGGGCAGCTATCGATCCATTCCTTCAGCCGCGCGCCGCCGGGCTCCTTGAACGCCGCTTGCTGCAGCGAGCCATATTTGAGGATGACGACGTCCCAGCCGAAATTCTTGAACAGCTGCTCGTAGCGTTCCCACAGGCCCTCACGCACGACCGCGTCGAGGCTCTGCCGGTTGTAGTCGATGATCCACCAGCAATTGCGCAGGCCCTGCTTCCAGCCTTCCAGCACCGCCTCGAACACGTTGCCCTCGTCGAGTTCGGCGTCGCCGACCAGCGCGACCATCCGCCCCTCGGGCCGATTGGTGCCCCAGCCGTGCGCGCGCACGTAATCCTGCACCAGCGAGGAGAATAGCGTCTGCGCTACGCCGAGGCCGACCGAGCCGGTGGAGAAGTCGACGTCGTCCAAGTCCTTGGTGCGCGAGGGATAGCTCTGCGCGCCCTTGTAGCCGCGGAACGTCTCGAGCCGCTCGCGCGTCTGCTTGCCGAGCAGATATTGAATGGCATGGAAGATCGGCGAGGCGTGCGGTTTCACCGCGACGCGGTCGGCGGGCTTGAGCACGTCGAGATAAAGCGCGGTCATGATGGTGGCGAGCGAGGCCGACGAGGCCTGATGGCCGCCGACCTTCAGCCCGTCGGAATTTTCGCGCAGGTGATTGGCGTTGTGGATGGTCCAGCTGGCGAGCCAGAGGATCTTCTTTTCCAGTTCGCGCAAGGTCTCGATGTCGTCGGCCATGGCGCAGTCTAGCGCGATCGGTGCATGGCTGGAATATCGGCAGCACGAAACTTCAAGATGCTTCGATCACCCAGTTTGATCGATCAGCGCTGCACGGCCTTCGGATTGGCCGGCGCGTCCAGCACGGTCTTGCAGGCGGGCGGCATGTCGGCGAGCGTGATCGGCTTGGGCGGGACCTTCGGCGGCGGACCGGGCTTCGGATGCAGCACCGAATCCTTGAACCAGAAAGCGAGGTCCTTTTCGGCGCAGCCGTCGCCCGCCGGCACCGGTTCCTGCCTGCGGCAGTTCGGCGAATTGGGCGGACATTTCAGCCGAACGTGGATGTGGTCGGCATGGCCGTACCAGGGCCGCACCTTCTCCATCCAGGCGTCGTGTTTCTTATCCTCGATGCGGCACAGTTCCTTCTTGATCGCGGCATTGACAAAAATGCGCTCGACCTCGGGCTGCTCCGCCGCGGTCTTGATGAAGGCGACGTCCGACGGCGTCCAGGTCTGCGGATTGACGTGCAAGCCGTCGGCGGCGACGAGATTGCTCGCCGAAATATCCTCGCGTTCCTTCTTGCTCAATTCGTGGTTCGGCATCGGCATGAACCAGATGTCGACGTCGAGCCCGATCTGGTGGCTCGCATGGCCGAACGGCAGCGGCCCGCCGCGCGGCTGCGCCATGTCGCCGACCAGGATGCCGTGCCAGCCGGTCGCCTTGGCGGCGAGCGGCGCGAAGCGCTCGAGGAACTTGACCAGTTCGGGATGGCCCCAATTGCGGTTGCGCGACAGCCGCATCACCTGCCAGTTCACTCCGTTGACCGGCAATTCGACGCCGCCTTGCAGGCAGCCGCGCGGGTAATAGCCGATCGCCATCGCGTGGCCGAGCGTCGGCAATTTGACCGCCGAGAACAACTGCTTGGCCGGCAGCTTGTTTTCCGCCATCGCCGGTTTCGCCGGCGGCACGGGCACCGCGACGGCCTGCGCCACAGCCGCCTTCGTTTGCGCCAGGCCGCTGCCGGCGAAAGCGCCGGCAAAGGCGAGCGACAGGGCAAATGCAGTAGTGACGCGGACTGTCATGATGCTTCCGATTTAGCGATTCTGCCTTGGCTTGTCAGGTAAAATGCCAGGAAATTGCGGCGAGGCGCGGGCAGGAGCCAAAACCGCGGGATTTAAGGCAAAGTTCAAGAAGTCTTGCCAGGATGGCGCGGCAAATCGCTTCTGGGAGGAGCTTGCGATGCCGCGTCTTGCCGCCGCCTTTGCCGCTATCGCCGTTCTGCTCGGCGGCCTTACGCCCGCGCGAGCCGCCATCGTCGTGACCGTGGACAAATCGGCGCAGCGCCTGGCTGTCACGGTCGACGGCGCGCAGCGCTACGAATGGCCGGTGTCGACCGCGCGCATCGGCTACCGCACGCCGAACGGCACCTACAAGCCGCAGCGGCTGGCGCGCAAATGGTTCTCGCGCAAATACGACTGGTCGCCGATGCCCTATTCGATCTTCTTCGACGGCGGCTACGCCATCCACGGCTCCTACGAGATCTCGCATCTCGGCCGGCCGGCCTCGCATGGCTGCGTCCGCCTGCGCCCGGACAACGCCGCGCTGCTGTTCGCGCTGGTGAAGGACCATGTCGACGACACCACCATCGTGATCACCGGCGAGCGGCCGGAGAAGGTGCGTGCGCGCGAGGCGGACAAGCACGAGCCGCATCGCGCCCGTCAGGCCGCCGCCCCGCAGACTGTCGTCGGCGAGAGTAATAGCTGGCACAATTCATCCGGCGAACGCGGCCTTTTCCTCGAGCCCGACCGCCGCTGATCGCATCGAACGCCGGCTAGTGCCCGCGCGCCTTGCGCGTGCGCGCCGAGCGGCATGACGTTCCTCCTCGTGTCGTTGCGTTTCGATTTGAACGCGCGAATTTGGCGTGGAGTTCCGCGCGATGAAACGCGGACGAGCTTGATCGTCCCTATTCTTTACGGCGCGGGACACGCCGGCTTCCCTTTTTCCTTCCCCGAAGGGGACTTCCCTTTTTCCTTCCCCGAAGGGGAATGGAGCGCCGGGAGGGCGCCAGGGCGGTGGTGCTATGCCGCCCTTTGGCGGGTTGGAGCAACCCGCCGCGCGCCTTGGCGAGGCGCGCCCGCTTGGCGAAGCGGGCTGCGCCCCCCCCGGCGCGCCTCCGTCAAGCTCGCGCAGTCTGCGCAAGCTTGACTGCGATGCGCATTGTCGGCGCACCGCACCTTGTTCCGCCATCGCAACGCCACGCCAATATGGGAGCGGGTTCTCGATAATTTCATCTGCACTGCAAATGCGAGCCGGCTTCATGAAAATGATTGGCGGATGTTTTACGAGTTTGTCTGTTCCAATGGACGCAAAATGAGCGGCAGCGAATTGGAGCGAAGGTTAGTTGCGGGTGGGTTCTCCGCCCGCTACGCACGTGAAATTGTATACAACTATGATCTTATTCGTTGGTGCACGCGGCCGCTCACCACTGCCGAAAAATTGAAACTTTTCAGGATCAAACATCCAGGCGTCGCCTGCTAAAGCGCGTCCGTGACACGATCGTAAGAATACAGCGTCCTACACATCCACCTTCAGCGCCGCGATGAACGCTTCCTGCGGAATGTCGACCTTGCCGAATTGCCGCATCTTCTTTTTGCCTTCCTTCTGCTTATCGAGCAGCTTCCGTTTGCGCGTGGCGTCGCCGCCGTAGCATTTGGCGGTGACGTCCTTGCGGAAAGCGCGCACGGTCTCGCGCGCGATGATCTTGCCGCCGATCGCCGCCTGGATCGGCACCACGAACATGTGCGGCGGAATCAGCTCCTTCAGCTTCTCCGCCATGGCGCGGCCGCGCTGCTCGGCGCGGGTGCGGTGCACCAGCATGGACAGCGCGTCGACCGGATCGCTATTGACCAGCATCTGCAGCTTGACCAGATCGGCTTCCTTGTAATCGGTGAGGTGATAGTCGAACGAGGCGTAGCCGCGCGACACCGACTTCAGCCGGTCGTAGAAGTCGAACACCACCTCGTTGAGCGGCAGGTCGTATTTCACCATGGCGCGGTTGCCGACGTAAGTGAGCTCTTTCTGGCTGCCGCGGCGGTCCTGGCAGAGTTTCAACACCGAACCGAGATATTCGTCCGGCGTCAAAATCGTCGCCTCGATCCAAGGCTCTTCCATGGACAAGATCTGCGTCGGGTCCGGCATGTCGACCGGATTGTGGATCTCGATTTCCTTGCCGTTGCGCAATTTCATCTTGTAGATCACCGAAGGCGCGGTCGCGATCAGGTCGAGATTGAACTCGCGCGCCAGCCGCTCCTGGATGATCTCCAGATGCAACAGGCCGAGGAAGCCGCAGCGGAATCCGAAGCCGAGCGCGGCGCTCGTCTCCATCTCATAGGTGAAGCTGGCGTCGTTGAGGCGCAGCCGGCCCATGGCCGCGCGCAGGTCTTCGAACTGCGCGGCGTCGACCGGGAACAGGCCGCAGAACACCACCGGGATCGCCGGGCGAAAGCCGGGCAGCGGCTCGTCCACCGGATTGCGCTCGTCGGTGATGGTGTCGCCGACGCGCGTATCGGCTACTTCCTTGATCGAGGCGGTGAGCATGCCGATTTCGCCGGGGCCGAGCTCGTCGACTTGCGTGAGCTTGGGCTTGAACACGCCGACGCGGTCGACCTCGTAGTGCGCGGCGATGCCGATCATGCGGATGCGCTGGCCCTTCTTCAGGGTGCCGTCGACCACCCGCACCAGCACGACCACGCCGAGATAGACGTCGTACCAGCTGTCGACCAAGAGCGCTTTGAGCGGCGCGTCGCGGTCGCCCTTGGGCGGCGGCAGGCGGGTGACGATGGCTTCCAGCACCTCGGGCACGTTTTCGCCGGTCTTGGCCGAAATCTGAATCGCGTTCGAGGCATCGAGCCCGATCACATCCTCGATCTGCTTCTTGACAGCTTCCGGGTCCGCCGCCGGCAGGTCGACTTTGTTGAGCACCGGCACGATCTCGTGGCCGGCGTCGATGGCGTGGTAGACATTGGCCAGCGTCTGCGCTTCGACGCCCTGGCTGGCGTCCACCACCAAGAGCGAGCCCTCGCAGGCGGCGAGCGAGCGGTTGACCTCGTAGGCGAAGTCGACGTGGCCGGGGGTGTCGATGAGGTTGAGGATGTAGTCCTTGCCGTCGCGCGCGCGGTAATTGAGCCGCACGGTTTGCGCCTTGATCGTGATACCGCGCTCGCGCTCGATATCCATCGAATCGAGCACCTGCTCCTTCATCTCGCGCAGCTCGAGCCCGCCGGTGAGCTGGATCAGCCGGTCGGCAAGCGTGGACTTGCCGTGGTCGATATGCGCGACGATGGAGAAATTGCGGATATTTTCGATGGGGACGGCCGTCATGGCGGCGAGATAACACTCGGAATGGGCTCGTACAAGCGCAGCGGGCGCTCTTCACCTCTCCCATGGGGAGCGGTCGAGGCGCGAAGTACGCCGGGTGAGGGGTTATGGCCTATCGAGAGTCACTTGCCCCCTCACCCCAACCCTCTCCCCAGTCGAAGTCGGATATATCCGACTTCGACCATCTTAAATTGCCCGAACTCGGGTAAACCCGAGTTCGGGTGGAAGAGGGAGTTCCGCTGTGCCGTGGCGCGTGGACGCATACCGCTGTTGCATGTCATAGAACCTGCTTATGCGTCTGCTTTCGCCCATCGCCCGCCTGTGCGCGGCGCTGACCGATCCGGCGCGCTGCGAGCGCGCCGTGCTGATGTCGCTCGCCGTCTATACGTTGCTATGGACGGCCTATGGCACCGTCGCCAAATCGAGCCAGGGCCTGAATCCGGACATGACCGAGGTGATCGCCTGGTCGCGCGATCTCGCCTGGGGCTACAAGCATCCGCCGCTCGCCGCCGCCATCGCAAGGCTGTGGTTTGTCGTGTTTCCAGTTGCCGAGTGGTCGTATTACCTCCTGGCGATTCTGATGCCGGCGCTCGCGCTGTGGATCGCCTGGCGACTGTCGGCCGACTATCTCACGCTCGAGAAGCGCGTCGCCGGCCTTGTGCTCTTGATGTTTGTGCCGTTTTTCAATTTCCATGCGATCAAGTTCAACGTCAATACGGTGCTGCTGCCGGCTTGGGCGGCGACCACGTTCTGGTTTCTTCGCTCGTACAAGACGCGCCGCGCCGGCTGGGCCGCGCTCGCCGGCCTCGGCGCGGCCTTATGCATGCTCGGCAAATACTGGTCGATATTCCTGCTGGCGGGCATTGTGATCGCCGCGCTGATCGACCGCCGCCGCGCCGCTTACTTCCGTTCCGCCGCACCATGGCTCACCGTCGCCGTCGGTCTCGCCGCCATGGCGCCGCATCTCCTCTGGCTCTATCGAAATCATTTCGAGCCGTTCGCCTACGCCATGTATGTGCACGGCGACAAGCCGTTCGCCGCCGCGGTGGCGAGCGCGCTCGGCTATCTCGCCGGCTCGCTTGGCTATGTGGTGATCCCGGTGATCGCCGTGCTGATCGCGGTGCGGGCAAATCGCGCAACGATCGCCGACATAATGTGGCCCACCGACGATGACCGCCGGCTGATGGCGGCGACGTTTTGGGCGCCTTTGTTGATGCCTGCGGTTGCCGCGCTGGCGAGCGGCACCGAGATCACCTCGCTGTGGTCGATGTCGGCCTGGATCTTGTTGCCGGTGCTGCTGCTGTCGCCACCCGCGGTAACCGTCCGCGACGTCGACCTGCGCGGCATCCTCGCCGCGGCGGTCATCTTCCCGCTCGTCATGTTGATCGCCGCGCCGGCCGTCGCCATCCTCGCGCAGCGCAACGGCCCACCGCCGAATTCAGCGCAAGCCGCGCTGCTCGCCGGCGAGGTCGAACAGCTCTGGCATCAGACCATCCCGCAGCCGCTGCGCTTCGTCGGCGGCGCCGGCGATCTCGCCGACGGCATCGCTACCTACGCGGTCGAACGGCCGCGCGTTCTGACCGACATGCCGCCGCCGGACGCCGCCGAACTCAGGCGCGACGGCATGGTGATCGTCTGCTTTGCCGACGACACCAGCTGCCGCGACAGAGCGGGCGCACAAGCAGCATCTGGCCGCCGCATCGAAACCGAAATCGTACGCAACTTCCTCCGGTTTCCCGGCAAGCCGCGGCGCTATACGATCTTTATCGTGCCGCCGCGCCCGTAGCCGCTCAATACCGGTAGTGGTCCGACTTGAACGGGCCTTCTTCCGGCACGCTGATGTAAGTCGCCTGCTTGGGTGTCAGCTTGGTCAGCTTCACGCCGATCTTGTCGAGGTGCAGCCGCGCGACCTTTTCGTCGAGGTGTTTTGGCAGGGTGTAGACCTGGTTCTTGTACTTGCCGGGATTGGTCCACAGTTCGATCTGCGCCAGCGTCTGGTTGGTGAACGACGACGACATCACGAACGAGGGGTGGCCCATGGCGTTGCCGAGGTTCACCAGCCGGCCTTCCGATAACAGGATGATGCGCTTGCCGTCGGGGAACGAGATCTCGTCGACCTGCGGCTTGATGTTGTTCCACTTCAGGTTCTTCAGCGCGTGCACCTGAATTTCGCTATCGAAGTGGCCGATGTTGCAGACGATGGCGCGGTCCTTCATCTTGCGCATGTGCTCGATGGTGATCACGTCGACATTGCCGGTGGCGGTGACGAAAATATCGGCGCGCGGTGCGGCCTCTTCCATGGTGACCACCTCGTAGCCCTCCATCGCCGCCTGCAGCGCGCAGATCGGATCGACTTCCGAGACCATCACGCGGCAGCCGGCCTGGCGCAGTGAGGCGGCCGATCCTTTGCCGACGTCGCCGAAGCCGGCGACCATCGCCACCTTGCCGGCCATCATCACGTCGGTGCCGCGGCGGATGCCATCGACCAGCAACTCGCGGCAGCCGTAGAGATTGTCGAATTTCGACTTGGTGACGCTGTCGTTGACGTTGATCGCCGGGAACAGCAGGCGGCTTTCCTTGGCCATCTGGTAGAGCCGGTGCACGCCGGTGGTGGTCTCTTCGGTGACGCCGCGCACTTCCTTGGCGAGCTTGCTGTACCAGCCGGGTTGATCCGTGATCCGCTTCTTGATGGCGGCGAACAGCACTTCCTCTTCCTCGTTGCCGGGATGCTTGAGCACGTCGGCATTGGTCTCGGCCTGCAAGCCGAGATGCAGCAGCAGCGTGGCGTCGCCGCCGTCGTCGAGGATCATGTTGGGGAAGCCGCCGTCGTGCCATTCGAAGATACGGTGGGTGTAGTCCCAGTAGTCGGTGAGGCTCTCGCCCTTGACCGCAAACACCGGCGTGCCGGCTTGCGCGATCGCGGCGGCGGCATGGTCCTGCGTCGAATAGATATTGCACGAAGCCCAGCGCACGTCGGCGCCGAGCGCGGTGAGCGTCTCGATCAGCACCGCGGTCTGGATGGTCATGTGCAGCGAACCGGCGATGCGAGCGCCGCGCAGCGGCTGCCGCGGTCCATATTCCTCGCGCGTCGACATGAGCCCGGGCATTTCGGTTTCGGCGATGCTGATCTCGTTGCGCCCCCAAGGCGCGAGCGCGATGTCCTTGACGACGTAGTCGCCGGCTTTGGGCTTAGACTTGGCGGATGCGGTCATGACGGTCCTATGCGCGCGTGAAAATGCCGGTGGGTTGGCCCGAGCCTATAACAGGCCGCCGCCGCTCCCGCAACGCATATATAAAGATTTCTTTATGTACGGAACGGTGCCGATGGGGCGGTAACCGCTACTCTTCCTCGCCGAACCGGTTCGCCACCATGGCGCAGAGCGCGTCTACGGCCGCCGCTGCATCCCGGCCGGTGGCGTGGATGGTGATGGTGACGCCGGGCCCTGCGGCCAGCATCATCAGGCCCATGATCGAGGTGCCGCCGACGCTTTCATGACCGCGGGTCACGGTGATGGCGGCTTCAAATTGTTCGGCGGTCTGCACGAATTTGGCGGAGGCGCGGGCGTGCAGGCCTTTCTTGTTGACGATCTCGATGTCGCGGACGACGGCGGCGGAGCTATCCTGGGCGGGATCGCCGTTCGCTTGAACGGGCCCGTTCATTTACCGGTCAGTACCCGGCTGGCAATCGTACAATATTTGCGGCCAGCTTCCTGGGCGGCGGTCACCGCCTGTTCGAGCGGGCAGGTCTCACGCACTTTGGCGAGCTTGATCAGCATCGGCAGATTGATGCCGGCAAGCACCTCGACCTTGGGCTGGCTCATCACCGAGATCGCGAGATTGGAGGGCGTGCCGCCGAACATGTCGGTGAGGATGGCGACGCCGTTGCCGCTGTCGACCCGCTTGACCGCATCGAGAATATTCTTCCGGCACTGCTCGACGTCATCGTCGGGGCCGATGGTAACCGCCTCGATCTGACGCTGGGGACCAACCACGTGCTCCAGCGCTGAGCGGAACTCGATGGCGAGCCGCCCATGAGTTACTAATACGAGGCCGATCATCCCGAACTCCTCGCGGGCGCGATTGTGTTGCGCCGCACGAATGGGCGCGCATTGAGGCCCATTCGAAGGCCCGTTGCAAGGGCTTGCCTCGCTATATAAGCGCTCTGCTGCACTGCGAAAAGGTGGGGCCAAAGAGGGTGCTCAGACGTATCCGTTCCCGGCAGCCGCGATCCTAGGCCTACTATGGTTAATTTTTCCAACCCGGCCGCGGGAGCGGGGGGTTAGCCCAGATGGCCGCCCAAGGTCAATTGGCCGCGGGGGGAGTCCCTAGGTACGCCAGCACCATGGCCAAGGCGGACATGCCGGGGGCAACCGTCAGCAGCGGCAGGCAAACCCCGCCAATACTGATTTTTCCGGTCTCCGGACCCGGAAGCCGGGTGGCGTCCACTGCGGTCAGATCCATGACCAAGGCGACCGCCGCCACCGACTCGTAGGGCAGGCGCCGGATGCCGAGGCCGCGGATTTCGAGCATGCCGGCCAGCGCCGGGGCTGGCCGCACCAGCAGGCGGCCGGCGCAAGCCTCGACATAAGCGCGGTCGTCCGCCACCAGCCGCGCAAAGGACAGCGCGCCTTGCACAGCCGCCTGCAACAACTCCCACACTAGTTGCGATTTGCCGGAGCCGGCGGGCCCGCTGATCAGCACCGCCTTGGCGCCAACGAGAATGGCGGAGGCGTGGATGGTCGGATTTTCTGTCACCGACGTGTGTCCTCAATCCGTTCATTCCCGCGCAAGCGGGAATCCAGCCTTAGCCTGGGTCCCTGCTTTCGCGGGGACCAGCGGGCATTGAAAGCTCATCACGTCGCCGGCAGCCGCACCACGAAACGCGCGCCGAGCACGCGCGGCTCTTGTTCTCCTTGGCCGGCGGCGGCGACGCTGGTGCGGTTCTCGACCCGGATGCTGCCGCCATGGGCTTCGACGATCTGCTTGGAGATCGACAGGCCGAGCCCCGAATTCTGGCCGAAGCTCTGAGTAGGGCGGTCGGTATAGAAGCGCTCGAAGATCTTATCCAAGGCTTCGGAGCGGATGCCGGGGCCGTCGTCGTCGACCACGATCTCCACCTCGTTCTTGAGCCGCCGGCAGGTGATGCGCACTTTGCCGCCGGGTGGCGAGAATGAGCGCGCATTGTCGATCAGGTTGCTGACCACCTGGCCGAGCCGCGAGTCGTGGCCGGGCACTTTGAAGACCGCCGGGCTGCCGCCTTCGAAGGTGAGCGTCACGCTCACGTCGTCCGGGCGCACCTCGTTGGCGGCGGTCACCAGTGCGTCGAGCATCTTGGCGAGATCGACTTGGGCAGCCTCCTGACGCTGCAGTTCGGCATCGAGACGGCTGGCGTCGGAAATATCCGAGATCAGGCGGTCGAGCCGCTTCACGTCGTGCTCGATCACCTCGAGCAGCCGGCGGCGGCTTTGGTCGGACTTCGCCAGCGGCAAGGTTTCCACCGCCGAACGCAGCGAGGTGAGCGGGTTGCGCAGTTCGTGCGCCACGTCGGCGGCGAAGCTTTCGATCGCCTCGATGCGGGTATAGAGCGCGTTGGTCATTTCGCGAAGCGCTCCCGACAGTTCGCCGATCTCGTCACGTCTTCGGGTGAAATCGGGAATCTCGACGCGGCTGCGGATACGGCGGCGCACGCGCTCGGCGCCGTCGGCGAGCCGCCGCACCGGGCCGGCGATGGTGCCGGCGAGCAGCATCGAGAGCACCACCATGACGCTGGCGGCGACCAGGAACACCTTGACGATGGCGAGTCGCTCGGCCTCCACCATGTCGTCGATATCGGCGCCTTGGGTCGACAGCATCAGCGCGCCGCGCACGGCGCGGAAGCGCTGCACCGGCACCGCGACCGAGACGATCACCTCGCCGCGGTCGTTGACCCGCACCATGCTGGCATGCAGTCCGCCCAGCGCCTGCTCGACCTCCGGATAGCCTTTGCCGTTCTCCGGCCCGAGTTCCTTGTAGAGCGGCAGGTCACCGCGTCCGAACCAGCGGCGCATGGCGATAAAGGCCCGCTCCATCAAGCCGGATTGCTCGGCGTCCGGCGGCGGCAGGTCGAAACGGAGTACGTCGCCGCGACCATAGAGATTGCGGCTGTCGAGGATCAGCACGCCGTCGCGGTCGTAGATGCGCGCGCGCGTCTTGGTCGGCGATACCAGGCGGCGCAGCACCGGCGCCACCCGCTCCGGGTTGATGGGAAATTCGATGCCGGATTGGCCCTCGTCGGCGGGCCCGTAACTTTCGCCGGCCTGCAATTCCAAGAGCCGTTCGGGGTCGATGGTGACGGCGTCGCTTTCCACCGTCGCCGAGGCGGCGATCGCCCCGGCGATGATCTCGCTCTGCACCAGCAGGCTCTGCACGCGCGCGTCGATCAGGCCGGCGCGGAATTGCGAGAGATAGAGGACGCCGGTGACCAGCGCGACCAGACCCGTGAGATTGAGGAAGACGATGCGGCGGGTGAGGCTGGAAAAACTCTGCGAGACGAAAAACTGCCAAGCCGCCCGCAACGGCCGCCGGATCGCGGCGAAACGCTTGGGCTCGGGACGCGGGACTTCGTCGCCTGGCCGTTCGGCTTCGGCGTTCTGCGCCAGAATTTCCGCGGTTCGATCAAGCACGTCGTTCAATCCAGCCGGGTTGATCGTGGGCCGTTCTTACCGGCGCATGACCTTATCCGAAAACCGGTACCTCATCCCCGTTCGCGTCAGGGACAGGCTTTTCGGGATCATGCGCTTGCCCCAGTGATTTTACCGCAAGCCGCGACGCCGTGTCAGTCCGCCAGGACCGGCACATCATTAAAGATGCGTCATGTTTCCTTGAAGCGATAACCGACGCCGTAGAGCGTCTCGATCATTTCGAAGTCGTCGTCGACGACCTTGAACTTCTTGCGCAGCCGCTTGATGTGGCTGTCGATGGTCCGATCGTCGACGTAGACCTGATCGTCATAGGCCGCGTCCATCAGCGCGTTGCGGCTTTTCACCACGCCGGGCCGGGTGGCGAGCGCCTGCAGGATGAGGAACTCGGTAACCGTGAGCGTTACGGGATCGTTCTTCCAGGTGCAGGTATGGCGTTCCGGGTCCATGCGCAGTTGGCCGCGCTCGAGCGCCTTGGCGTCGGTTTCCTTCGGCGCCGCGGTGTCCTTCGGCGAGGCGCGGCGCAACACCGCCTTCACGCGCTCGACCAGGAGCCGCTGCGAGAACGGTTTGCGGATGAAGTCGTCGGCCCCCATCTTGAGGCCGAACATTTCGTCGATTTCCTCGTCCTTGGAGGTGAGGAAAATGACGGGAATGTCGCTTTTCTGACGCAGCCGGCGCAGCGTCTCCATGCCGTCCATGCGCGGCATCTTGATGTCGAGGATGGCGAGATCCGGCGGCGAGGTCTTGAAACCGTCGAGCGCGGAGGCGCCGTCGGTATAAGTCATGATCCGGTAGCCCTCGGCTTCGAGGGCGATCGAAACGGAGGTAAGGATATTGCGGTCGTCGTCGACGAGAGCGATGGTCGGCATGGAGCCCCTCTTGGCTGACGTCCCGCACGGTTTGAACCCCATAAACGGGGTCCGAAATGTGGCCTCTTTGCAACAACTATGTGATTCTGTAGCGAATTCAAGCCCAACGGGCCGAAAGCCGGCACTGGGCGGACCGAGTCAACGATCGGACGGCCATGAGCCCTGAGACACCCTTGCCCGGCACCATGCCGGGCCGCACGCCTGAGAATGCCCGGCCCCCGGCGGACTTCGCCCCGCGCACCGTGGCCAAGACCCTGTTGCGCGTAAGCCGCGCCGGCACGCTGGCGACGCTCGACCGCAATACCGGCTATCCGTTCGGCTCGCTGGTTAATGTCGCGACCGATGCCGACGGCGCGCCGCTGATCCTGGTGTCGAAGCTGGCCACGCATACCGCCAATCTAGAGGTTGACGGCCGCGCTTCGCTGCTGCTGGCGGAGACCGGCAAGGGCGACGCCCTGGCGCATCCCCGCCTGACAGTGCTGGGCACTTTTGCGCCGGTCGCGCGCGAGAGCGCCGACGATGCCCGCATCCGCCGCCGTTTCCTGGCGCGCCATCCGAAGTCGAAGCTCTATGCCGGCTTCGGCGACTTCGCGTTCTGGCGCATGGGCGTCGTCTCGGCCCATCTCAATGGCGGCTTTGCCCGCGCCGCCGATCTTAGCCCCGCCGACGTTCTCAGCGATATCGCCGGCGCCGAGTCATTGATCGAAGCTGAGGAGGGCGCCATCGCCCACATGAACGCCGATCACGCGGAAGCCTGCCGGCTCTACGCGACAAAGCTACTCGGCGTTCCTGACGGCGACTGGGCTTGCGTCGGCATCGATCCCGAGGGTCTCGAATTGCAAAAGGGAAGCACGGCGCTGCGGCTGTTTTTCTCGCAGCGCGTCACCGGGCCGGGGCCGCTGCGCGCCGTGCTCAAGCAACTCGCCGACGGCGCGCGCGCAAAATGACGGGCGCCTTGATGCAAGTGTCACGCGGGTTTTGATGGATTGATGTAGCGCAATGCGATCTCAGGGGCCGCATGGGAGGGAAGGCAAGATTTCCCGGAACCAGAGCGGCCCCATTCAAGGTTAAAGCGGTGACCAGCATTCTTTGCTACCCGAACATAAAGGGGAACTTGACCTTGCAGCATAGCTTCCACCGTTTATCGCCTTATTCGTTGCTTCTCGCCGGCTGCCTTGGCGCCGCGGCGCTGGTCTGTTCCGCAGCGCCACCGGCTTTGGCTGCGTCGGGTCCGTTTGCCAATTTTTCCGGCAGTTGGACCGGCACGGGAACCCTGAGGCCAGAGGGCGGCGCGGCCGAACGCATCCGCTGCAAAGCCGAGTACCGCCCGCGCGGCAGCAGCGAGCATGAAGTCGATCTGCAACTACGCTGCGCCAGCGACAGCTACAATTTCGATCTTAGCGGCCAGTTCACCGCCGACGAGAAGGACCAGATCACCGGGCGTTGGACCGAGCGCAGCCGAAATGTCGGCGGCACCGCCATCGGCGACGCGCAAGGCGAGCGCCTGCAAATCCACACCGAAAGCTCGGCCTTCTCCGCCGATCTTGTCATCGTGACGCGCAACCGCCGGCAAAGCGTGAGCATCGATTCACAGGGCGGCGGACAGATCGTGAAGGCGTCCATTGCGCTGAGCCGGATGTGAGGTCGCTGCGAGGATCGTCATCATGGAGACCCGCGCGCGCTACGTCCTGATCGGCGCCTTTACGCTGGCCTGCCTGTTTGGCGGCTTCGGCTTTGTCTACTGGATCAAGACGCTCGGCGGCTTCGGCGAGCGGGAGCTCTACGATATTCGCTTCGAACAGCCGGTCTCGGGATTGACCGCGGGCGCGAACGTTTTGTTCAACGGCATTCGCGCCGGTGCTGTGACGCGCATCGATCTCGATGCCAACGAGCCGAAGCGGGTCACGGTTGCCATCTCGCTCGATCCGGGGACGCCGGTACGCGCCGACACCCAGATCGACATCACATACCAAGGCTTCACCGGCGCTGCGGCCGTCGCGCTCAAAGGCGGTTCGCCGCAGGCGCCGCGCCTGACGCCGAGCAACGGTCATCCGCCGCTGCTCATCGCAGGTCCCGACGTTGGCCGCAGCTTGACTGAATCGGCGCAGGACACACTGCGCCGCGTCGACGCCATCTTGAACGACAACGCCAAGCCGCTGCATACGGCGGTCACCGGCGTCGCCGCCTTCGCCGATATGCTCGGGCGCAACTCAGAGCGCGTCGAGGGTCTGCTCGGCGGATTGGAAAAATTGGCCGGTACGGGCGCGGCCAAGCAGGGGCCGACGATCTACGACCTCGCCGCCGCGACCGGCTTTCCACTGAGCGAAAAGGCTATCAAGGCGCAACTGGTGGTGCCCGATCCCAACGCGCTTATTCTGTTCGACTCGCAGAAAATCCTGATCCGCAGCGATGCCGGCACCTACGCGACTATCGACAATGCGCAATGGGCCGACAACCTGCCGAAGCTGATCCAGGCGAGGCTGGTGCAGAGTTTCGAGAATGCGCATCAACTTGGCGCGGTGAGTCGACCGATCGAACAGCTTACGCCGGAATATCGGTTGGAACTGACGATCCAGAGCTTCCAGATCGCCGAAGGGCCATCACCCAGCGCCGTCGTCGGCCTGACCGCGCGACTGGTCAGCGACAAGGGCGCGATCGCTGCCTCGCGTGCGTTCTCGGCCAGTATCGCGGCCAAAAGCGTGGCGGCGCCTGACGCGGTCGCCGCGCTCAACCAGGCCTTCGCGCAGGTGGCCGGCGAGATTGTGGCCTGGACGATCGGCGCCATTTGACGGCGCTGCCGCGCCGATTCCTGCGGCCGTGGTTAACGTGACCGTCGGCGGGCGTCAGATCGGCGGAATCCGGCGAGGGATTGATTGCTCAGACATCAGCGGTCCTGGCGTGGCCTTCGCGAGATTGGTGCACCGCAATGACGCTTGCTTACGATACATATGATTTTTTCTTGGCATTGGCGTGGTCGATGACTATGGTCGCGCGCCTTGGAACGAGGGGCTATACTAAGGTCTTAGTGTTGCATACCGCTCATCACCTCGCGCGGGTCCGGGGAGCGGCTTTTTGGTTTGGGAGGGTTTCGCGTGCAAGAAACGGGTGTGCGGAACGGCGCTCATGGCGCCGACAAATTCGGCTTCAAAGATCTCGCCGCGGTCCACTGGAACCACACCGAACCCACGCTCTATGAGCACGCCATCGCCGCCGGCGAAGCCGCGCTGGTCGAAGGCGGCGCGCTCTGTGCCGAGACCGGGCACCACACCGGCCGCAGCCCTAAGGACAAGCACACCGTCGTCGACGCGCTCACCGAGAATTCGGTGTGGTGGGACGGCAACCGCAAAATGTCGAAAGAGAATTTCGACAATCTGCTCGCCGATTTCCAAGCGCATGCCAAAGGCAAGAAACTCTTCGCGCAGGATCTCTACGGCGGCGCCGATCCGAAATACCGGATCAAGACGCGCGTCTTCACCGAATACGCCTGGCACTCGCTGTTCATCCGGCAGCTTTTGATCCGCCCCGAGCGGTCCGATCTCGCCGGCTTCGTCCCCGAGCTCACCATCGTCGACATGCCCTCGTTCAAGCCGGACGCCAAGCGCCACGGCGGACGCGAAGGCTCCGACACCATGGTGGCCATCGATTTCACCCGCAAGATCGTGCTGATCTGCGGCTCCTCTTACGCCGGCGAAATGAAGAAGTCGGTGTTCACCACGCTCAACTTCTATCTGCCGGCGGAAAACGTCGTGCCGATGCATTGCTCGGCGAACGTCGGGCCGAACGGCGACAGCGCGCTGTTCTTCGGCCTGTCCGGCACCGGCAAGACGACGCTCTCGGCCGATCCCAACCGCACGCTGATCGGTGACGACGAGCACGGCTGGGGCCCGGACGGCATCTTCAATTTCGAAGGCGGCTGCTACGCCAAGTGCATCAAACTCAGTCAGGAGGCCGAGCCGCAGATCTGGGACGCCACCAACCGTTTCGGCGCCGTGCTGGAAAATGTCGTGTTCGATCCGGTCACGCGCATTCCCGACTACGACGACGGCTCCAAAACCGAGAACACCCGCTCGGCCTATCCGCTCGAATTCATCCCGAACGCTTCGCGCACTGGCTGCGCCGGGCACCCCAAGAACATCATCTTCCTGACGGCGGACGCCTATGGCGTGATGCCGCCAATCGCCAAGCTCTCGGCAACGCAAGCGATGTATCACTTCCTTTCCGGCTACACCGCCAAGGTCGCCGGCACCGAGAAGGGTCTGGTCGGCGTCGAGCCGGAATTCTCCACCTGCTTCGGCGCGCCGTTCCTGCCCCGGCATCCGTCCGTCTATGCCGACCTGTTGCGTCATTACATTAATCAGCACGGTTCCGATGTCTGGCTGGTCAATTCCGGCTGGACCGGCGGCAAATACGGCGTCGGCCGGCGCATGCCGATCAAGGCGACGCGTACGCTGCTCACCGCCGCGCTTGACGGCTCGCTGAAGGATGCCGATTTCCGCACCGATCCCTACTTCGGCTTCTCGGTGCCGACCTCGGTGCCCGGCGTCGAGCCGCATCTGCTCAACCCGTTCAAGACCTGGAAGGACAAGGCCGAGTTCGACAAGACTGCGCGCGATCTGGTCGGCATGTTCCAGAAGAACTTCGCCAAGTACGAGAACCACGTCACGCCCGACATCAAGGCGGCGGCGCCGGAAGTGAGGATTGCGGCGGAATAAATCGTCCGTTTATCCGGACAAGAGGCGGCCCCTGTGGCCGCCTTTTTTATTGCCGGCCGAAGGGCCCCGGTCCTAAGCTTAGGCCGCCGGACAGAAGTTCAGAGTGATTAAATCATGCGACCATCTGGCGCCGTTTCGCTCGCCGCCGCCCTGTTGACGCTGTCGCTGCATTCGGCGGCATTCGCCCAATCGGCGGATCTCGTGCTGTGCGATCGCATCGCCGCCGATCCCAACGATCCGGACAAGCCGAAAGACGTCAAAGGTGCGGCTGTCATCGCGCCATCCGATGTCGCGACCGCGATCAAATTCTGCAAGGTCGTGTCGACGTCGTCGCGCCGCGCAATGTACCAACTCGGCCGCGCCTACGCCGCCAATCAGCAAACGGCGGAAGCGATCGGCGCCTATCGCAAGGCGGCCGACAAGGGCAACACCTCGGCCATGGTCGAGCTCGGCGTGATGTACGGAACCGGGACGGGCGTCGCCAAGGACCAGGCCAAGGCACGCGAACTGTTCCAACGCGCTGCCAAGGCCGGCAATCCGCGCGGCGTCACCAATCTCGCCGCGATCGACGGTGGTACGGCGACAAATCCAGCCGAGGCACGCGCCATGCTGGCGAAAGCGGCCGAGGCGAATTCCGCGGAAGCGCAATTCCAGCTCGGCGTGATGTATGCGCAGGGCACCGGCGGTCCCAAGGACGAGGTCGCCGCGCGCGCTTTGTTTGAAAAAGCCGCCGCGCAAAATCATCCCGGCGCGCTGGAGTGGCTCGGCGCGTTTGCGCAAAGCGGACGCGGCGGCGCCCAGGATACCCGCGCCGCCAAGACCTATTACGAGCGCGCCGCCGCGCTCGGCGATGAGGACGCCAAGGCCGCGCTCAAGCGCCTCGACTGTCCCTACGTGCTGAAGAACAAGCGCGGCGAGGTCTGGAGCAATCTTTGCTTCTAGCGCGAGCGGCTTGCCTGGCTTCGCAATCGTCAGGCGTTCAGCCGCACGTCCACCGTATCCTGAATAAAGCCCCTGAGCGCGTCGGTGTCGAAAGGCTTGCGCAAGATCGGCAGATCCGGGGGCGCGGCTTGCGCGGCGTCGCTGTAGCCGGTCGTCAAGATTACCGGCAAATTCGGATAGCGCGAGCGGATTTCGCTCGCCAGCCCGACGCCGTCGATCGTTCCGGGCATCACGATGTCGCTGAAAACAAGATCGAGTTTCGTGCCGTCCGCCAGCAGCTTCAATGCGGCCTCAGCCGAGTCCCGGTAGACGGTATTGTAGCCAAGATGCTCGAACAGCGACGACGTGACTTGCGCCACTTCGGCGCTGTCATCGACGACGAGCACCGTCGGCCGCGTCGTATGCGAGGTGTCTCTGGTGGGCGCTTCCTTGATGGCGATTTCGCTATCCGAACACAGCGGCAAGTACACCGTGAGAGTCGTTCCTTGGCTGACCTTGCTTTCCGCGCGCACCGTACCGCCGGCCTGATGGGCAAAACCATAAACCTGCGACAATCCGAGCCCGGTCCCTTTGCCGACCTCCTTGGTCGTGAAAAACGGATCGAATATCTTGGTCAGGAGATTAGGCGGAATGCCCATGCCGGTATCGCTGAACTCGATTGCGACGAAGGGCCCGTTTATGTGATCCGGCCCGAGATCGTGCGTCGTCGTGACGTCGCCGACGGATAAAGTGAATGTGCCGCCGGTCGGCATGGCATCGCGGGCATTGACGGCGATATTGACGATCGCCAGTTCCAATTCCGCCTGGTCGACTTTGACCGGCGCGACGCCCGCGACGATCTTTTCAATGTAGACGATGTTTCCGCGCAGCGAGCTTTCGATCATCGGCCGGATATTGCGGATACAGGCATTCAAGTCGACAACGGTCGGACTGAGGTGCTGGCGGCGCGAGAAGGTCAGCAATTGGCGGGTTAGGCTTTCGCCGCGTTTGGCCGCGGTCTGGATGGCCTCGATCGCTCTCGGCAATTTTGGGTCGAGCAGGCGTTTGAAGGTCTGGGCATTGCCGCCGATAATCATCAGGAGATTGTTGAAGTCGTGCGCGATGCCGCCGGTGAGCTTGCCGATCGCCTCCATTTTCTGCGCCATCGCGAGCTGTTCGCGCGCCTGCACCAGTTTTTCCTGGGCGTCGCGCCGCTCCGTTGCATCGCGGATGATGTTGGCGAAGCCAATCAGGTTTCCGTCGTCGTCGCGGATCACGGAGACGGAGCCGGTGACGAAAACCAGCGTGCCGTTCTTGCGGATGCGCCACCCCTCGACTTCGTGCTTGTCTTTCTGGATGGCCAATTCCAGCGCGCGGTTCGGTTCGCCGGCGCGGCGCTCGTCCGGCCGATAGAATATGCCGAAATGCTTGCCGATGATTTCTTCCGTGGTGTAGCCGATGATCTGCTGGGCGGCGCTGTTCCAGCTCGCCACGCGCCCCGCCGTGTCGAGCACAAAAATGGCGTAGTCGACGACGCCTTCGATCAAGATCTGGAAATGACGCTTGGCGCTGCCGAGCGCCAAATTCGTCTCGGCGATTTTGCGGTTCAATTGGTCCTGCACCGAAAGCAGATGCACTTCCATGTCGTGGCGCGTCGCGGCGGCGGCGGCCAGAACGAGCGGCGGCACCGACGCGCTCATCGCCAGGACGAGGAGCACTAACAGCGATCCATTTAAATCCGTCTTCGGAAATGGACTGACACCCGCCGAGAAACCCCACACGGCAATTCCGCAGAATATGAGCCCAGCCGTGGCGGTGTTGCGTTGGTTGCCATGTAAGCCGGCCCACATCAGCGGGAGAAAAACGAGGAACCCAAGCAGGCTTCGATACGGCAAGAGGCCGTTGAGGTTGCCGCCAATCAGGTCGCTGGCGATGAGGGGACTATAAGCGATGACGCCGATGATGCCTGTGAGAAGGAAGATGCCGGCTGCTTCCAAAAAGCTCCACTTGGAAAACGGGCGGAACGGCATCACGGCCCAGAGCATGATAACGGGAGCCGTGATCGCGGTCCCGGCTGCGTCTGCCAGCCACCAGGTCGCCCAAGTGGCGATCGGCGCGGCGGGAGGTGCGCCACTCACCAGAAACAAGCCGGCCGCCGCAATGGTGGAACTCAACAGCGCGGTCGGGACAAACGAAATGATCGCAAACTTGATGACGTCCAACGGCGCCGCAAACGTTTGGCGCCCGCGCGACCAGCGGCCGATCAGCCAGGCCCCGGCCATCGCCGCCAGCAGCGTGCCGATTGCGATCGAACCGGAATCCACAATGGAACGCGCCGCCATGGCGCCGGAAAAAAACGACCCCGCTAAAATCGCCGGCCAAATCCGACGGCCGCGCAGCAGGACGAGCGCCAGCGCGATCCCGGTGGGCGGCCACAGCGGAGTGACGGAAGGATTGATTGCTGGCAGCAATTGTCCGGACTCGGCCAAGCCGAAGTAGCCGGCCGCGATCGCCACGAGTTCGAGCAGGTAGAGCGCGACGCTGAGTATATTGCGAAGCGCGGGACGTCTCGCCTCGCCGGTTCCTGCGCTTTTCAAGCCGGAGCCCCCCCCGCGGTGGAACCTTCAAACTAGCCGAAACTAATTGGCCGAGTACAGCAATGTTCCGCATTGCTGAACAAGGTACAAATGCGCGCAGGAGAAAAATCCTCAATGCGTGCCGGATTTGCCATTGCGAGAACGGAACACGGCAAAAAAAAGGCGGCCGTGGCGGCCGCCTTTTTGTTCCATCGGCCGGCCATCAGCCGCCGGCTTGCGCCAACACTTGGCCGATGCGGTCGAAACGCGCCTTCTGCTCATTGGACAGCGAGGCGTAGAAGCTGTCGAGCGCAGGTTTCACTGTGGTGGCCGCGTCGACCATCGCCTGTAGACGCTTCCCCATGGCGGCCAGCCGGCCGGGCGGCGTCAATGGAATTTCGTCCGGGCAGGCCGCCTGCAGTGTCGCGACCGCCTTGTCGGTCGCGTCCTGCAGATTCTTGAGACTGGCCTGCTGTGCGTCGGTCGGCTTGACCACGTCGGCGATTTTCTCGATCGGCAGGTTGGCGAGACCGGGCTTCGCCTCCGAGCAACTCTTGCTGTCCTGCGGCAGCGCGGCCGTCGTTTCCGGATTGTTGGCTGGCTGCTTGGGACCAAGCTGGTTGAAGCGTTCCTTCTGCTCGTCGCTCAGCGAATTGTAGAATTTGTCGAGCGCGGGCCGAACGACTTTCACGGCGTCGAGCGTCGCTTGCAGGCGCCCGGTCATCGCGGTCAATCGGCCCGGCGGGGTGAGCGGGAAAGCGTTTTCGGCCGGGCATGACGCCTTGAACGTCGCGGCGGCATCGGCGGCGGCCTTGCGCACCTCGCCGAGCAACTGTTTCTGCTCGTCGTTAAGGCCGACCTTGCGTTGGATCTCGGCGAAGGGCCAAGCGGTGATGCCGGTGCCCGGCTGCTTGCACAGTTCTTGCACGCCGGCATAGCTCACGCGCGGGCCGGCCGGCTGCGCATAAGCATAGTCTTCGGGCGGACCGTATTCGCCCCAGAATAGGCCATCGACGAAATCGTCATAGGCGTAGTCCCAGTAGCCTTCGTCATAGCCCTCGGGCCAGAACGCGTAGTCGAAAATATCGGAATAAGCATAAGGCCAGAACACCGGCCCGTACCAGGCGACGAAGCCGGCGCGATGATGGTGACGCCAGGCCCGGCGCGCCGCGATTGGCTCAGACCGCAAATTCGGATCCGATTGCGCGCGCGCCGCAAAGCGCGAGGCGAAGCGGCCTTGCCGCGCGGCCTGCGTGCTGATGCCGGCGGTGCCGTTGCGGTGGCCACGCCGATTGGTCTGCGCATTGGGCGTCGACGCCAGATTCGGCTGCGCCTGGATCGCATTGGGAGTCGCGAGCTGATGGCCGAGATTGCGCTCATGCTCATGGCGGATGCGGTCGCGCAACCGCGCGGACGACGACCCGCGGGTGATCGAGCCCGTTACGTTATTGGGCTGTGTGACGTGTAGGCTGCGGTTCACCGTTGCGGTCCGGTTCGTCACGTGCGGCGTTCCGACGCGGCGCGTGAAGTGTGGCGTGCCGCCGCTACGCGCGGTGAAATGCGGCGCTCCGCTGCCGCCGCGCGGAGCGAAGTGCGGCGCCGCGACATGGGGTGCGGCATGCACGACCGGTGCGGCACGCGCTGGCGCCGCGACAGCCCCCTTTTTTGGCGGCTCCGCGCCGGCATTGGTTGGCATTGCCAGGGCGCTCGCCAGCAATGCGGCCATCAGGCAACCGGAAAATTTTGGCATGATGCAATGTCCTCCACAATCCTCGCCCCGTCCCCGGGGCGCATCATTAAACGTTGCAAGACCTCATTCGTTCGCCGGAATCAGAATGACGTGTGCTCTGATCGGCGTTCTTGTGATCGATCATGAACATTCCGCAATCATTCGTTCGGCATCGAATTTTTTGCCGTGCGCAATCCACTGGATCGCACAGCGCTCACCGATGCCTTTGCATGAAAATCAACGTTCGACCGCCGCCTAACCTGCGGCCGGTTCGCAATGTCGTGATCGGGGATGAAGCGCTGCGGTCTTGGAACTAGCGGCTGCCGCCTAGACGTTCGATCAACTCGACGGTCGGATAGGAATCCGCCGGCAGCCCGAGTTTCAATTGCGCCTTCTTGACCGCGCCGCGCGTACCTGAGCCGACCTTGCCGTCGACTTCGCCGACGCCCTCGTAGCCGTGCTTGATCAGCAGACGCTGCAATTCCATGACCTGCGGCGTCGATAGCGGCTGCACCGTCTTGGCGCCCTCATGGTCGACCGTCGGCGCGCCCGCAATTCGGGTGGCGTAATAGGCGACAGTGGTGGAATAGACGTAAGCCGAATTCCAACCGAGGAAGGCTTGGAAGTTCGGATAGGCGAGGAAGGCCGGGCCGTGGCGGCCCATGGGCAGGATCATTGACGCCGGCAGATCGTCCGCTGGCAGCAAACCATGCGCGGCCTTGACGCCCCAGGCCACCCACTGCGAGCGCGGATGCTTGATCGTCAGGTCGGCCTCCTGCCACGGCAGATTTTGCGGCACGCGCACTTCCTGCAGCCAAGGCTCGCCGCGTTTCCAGCCGAGGGTGACCAGGAAGTTGGCGCCGGAAGCCATTGTGTCGGGAATGCTGTGGATCAGATCGCGCCGGCCGTCGCCGTCGAAGTCGACCGCGTTCTTGAGATAGTCGGAAGCGGTGAACTGCAGGCCGCCAAACTCGCCGGCCCAGTCGCCGATCATGCTGCCGACGGTTTGGTCGCCGCGCTCGACGATGCGCAGCGCATCGAGCAATTGCTGGCGGAAGAAATCCGGACGCCGGCAGTCATAGGCGAGTGTCGCCAGCGCGCTGAGGATTTTGTAGTTGCCGAAATTGGCGCCGAAGTCGCTCTCCAGGCCCCAGAAGGCAACCAGCACCGGGGCCGGTACGCCGTATTTCTTTTCGACATCGGCAAACAGCTTGGCGTGCTGCTTGATCTTGGCGATGGCGTTCGGGATGCGGCCGCCGCCCACCATGCGGTCGGAGAATTGCAGGAAGGTCTGATTGAAGACGGACTGGCCATGGTCGCGGCGCACGATCGCCGGATCGAAGGTCATGGACGGCGAAGCTTCGGCGATCACGCGTTGCGAGATGCCTTGCGCGGCGGCCTCCTTCTTGAAGGCTGAGAGCCACGTCTCGTAGTTCCCGGTATTGTGGCAGGAGGCAGCAAGCGCCTGGCCCGCCAGGACCGTGGCGAACGCAACGACCGCCCATTTCAACGCCGTTTTGCGCATTGTGAAGTTCCACCTATTTTCGACGATTCTCGCGCGAATTTGCCTGAGCCCCGTTCGCGGTCAAGGTCCAATACCGATAAGCCCTAAAAGCAATTCTTGTGCAAACCATCGATTAATGGCAGTTCCATGAACCTCTTGCTGCCCCTGCCGTCGAGACAGTCCCCTTATGCAAGTCCTGGTGATCGGAGCCGGCGTGGTCGGTCTGGCAGTGGCGCGCGCGGCCGCGCGCAAGGGCTACGACGTGGTGATGGCCGAGGCGGCCAACGCCATCGGCACCGGCATTTCCTCGCGCAATAGCGAGGTCATTCACGGCGGCATGTATTACCCCACCGGCACCTTGCGCGGGCGCCACTGCGTGCGCGGGCGGCGCATGCTCTACGAATTCTGCGCCTCGCACGGCGTGCCGCACCGCAAATGTGGCAAGCTGGTCGTCGCCACCAATGCTGCGGAGCTGGAAAAAATCCAGGCGATCGAAAAGCAAGGCCACATCAACGGCGTTGAGGGCCTGGAGATGCTCGGCGCCAATGCGGCGCTCGCGATGGAGCCGGAGCTTTTCTGCATCAGCGCGCTGCATTCGCCGGAGACCGGCATCATCGACGGCCACGCCTATATGCTGGCGCTGCGCGGCGATCTCGAGGATTTGGGCGGCGCCATCGCCTTCAATACGCCGGTGACGGGCGCCAAGCGTAAAGGCGGGCAATGGCATGTCGCCTTCGGCGGCGATAGCGCCGGCGAATTCGCCTTCGACGCCGTGGTCAATTGCGCCGGACTTGGCGCGCAGGCCGTGGGGCGCACCATGAGCGATTATCCGGCGACGCGCGTGCCGCGGCTGGTGCTGGGCAAGGGCAATTATTTCACTTACGCTGGCAAGCCGGCGTTCACGCGGCTGATCTATCCGACGCCGATCGTCGGCGGGCTCGGCGTGCATGTTACGCTCGACATGGGCGGCCGCATGCGCTTCGGGCCGGACGTCGAATGGATCGAGCGCGAAAATTACGACGTCGATCCGGCGCGCGCCGCCTCGTTCTATGAGCGCATCCGCACCTACTGGCCCGGCCTGCCGGACGGCTCGCTGGCGCCGGACTATTCCGGCATCAGGCCCAAGCTGACCGGGCCGAAGGAGCCGCAGGCGGATTTCCTGATCGATGCGCCGGCGCAGCATGGCCTGCCGGGGCTTGTGCAGATGTTCGGCATCGAGTCGCCGGGGCTGACGAGTTCGCTGTCGCTTGGCGAGGAAGTGGCCGGCTATCTCGACAGCTGAGCGCTGCGGTTGTCATTGCTGCGCGCGTAGCCGCCGAGCGTAACCGGCGTCGCGCCCAGGACGGTCGGCATGATCTTTGTGCCCGCCAGTTTCTCACGCGTGCTCCCGGGAACGGCGCGGTCGCTTCCAAGCGGCGTGAAATCCGCCACCTTGTTTTTGATCGCTTTGACCGCGACCAGACCGCCCCTGGTCGCCACGATGTCGCCGGGCCGCAGCGTCGGGTCGGTGTTGACGTCGGCATGCGCCAGTCCAAACTGGTCGCGGCCGTTGCAGGTCGAGCCGGCGACGAGTTCCTTGCGATAGAGTAATGCGGTGTCGAGATCGGCGTAGCGGCTGCCGTCGGAGGCGACCGCGTGGTCGATGCCGCTGCCCGAATAAAGCCGCGTGCGGCTTGCCGGACAAAACGCGTGGCACGCTTGGGCGGCGCTGACGCCGGCATGCGCCTGCACCGGGAAATAAAAGCCGTCGCTCATGCGCACGCAGTAGGCGCTCGCCGGACCGTTGTCGGCATGCTCACGCAGCCGGTCGGGCGAGCGGAACAAGTCGTGGAAGGGCTCGGCATAGGCCTGCGCCTCCGGCGGCGGCGCCTGCCGGTGGAACCCGCCGAACAGCATTTCGAACAGGCCCTGCGCCGACGCCGGCGTTGCCAGTGTCAGCAGCCCGGCAGCGAGTATGCCTGTCGACGCGCGCAAAAGCGCGCTCGCGCGGGCGGCCATGGTAAGCCCCTGTGGTTGATTACGCTTCGCGCATCAGGCGAGGCGGCATTAATCAACGCATGGACGCGCGGAAGGTTGCAGCGGTGCGGGCGCGAGCGCCTTGTCATTTCACGGGGTGTCGGGCAGCATCCGGCGCACCGGACCGGACATAAATTCATGAGTTGCGGCCGGATCGGGGGGAGTCGTGGAATCGTCGTCGGCCGTCGAAGTCGCCAAACATACATTGCTGTCCGGGGGCCTCATCCTGGCCATCGGCACCGTCACCGGCTTTGTCGCGCAGAAGTGCAAGATTCCCGACGTTGCGATATTCCTGATCGTTGGCATTGCTATCGGCCCGCAAGCGTTGGGGCTGATCGACATCAAGGCGGATTCGGCCCTTTACCAGATCATCCTTCTGTTCGGCGCGAGCTACATCCTGTTCGACGGCGGCGCGTCGCTCCGGCTCAACATCTTGAAGCGTGTGTGGATCACCATTGTGGTGATCGCGACGATCGGCGTGCTGATCACGGCGGCGATCACCGGCTTTGCCGCGCATGTCGCCCTCGGGCTGCCCTGGATCGTAGCGCTCTTGCTCGGCGCGGCGCTCGCCTCGACCGACCCGGCGACGCTGGTGCCGATTTTCCGCCAGGTCAAAATCCGCGACCGCGTCGCGCAGACAGTGATGAGCGAATCGGCGTTCAACGACGCCATGGGCGCGATCGTCACCTTCGGCGTGCTTGCTGTCGCCATGGGCACCGGCGAATTTTCGCTTTCCGCGTCGCTGTTCGAGCTGTTCAAGCAATCGGCGGTCGGCATCGTCGCCGGAGCGCTGCTAGGCTATTTCGCTGCGCTGCTGATCGCGCATGAACGCTGGGCGTTCCTATCACAATACGCACCGGTGGTGACGCTGGTCGCGGTGATCGGCGCCTATTTCGCGGCCGACGGCCTGCAGGCGAGCGGCTTCATGGCCGTGTTCGTTTTCGGCATCATGATCGGCAATAAGGATTCGTTCGGCTTCAAAATGGAGCCGGGCGAGTCGCAAAAGCTCGACGACTATGTGATGACGACGGCGTTCATCATGCGACTGTTCATTTTTATTCTGCTCGGCTCGCAGGTTGATTTTGGCCTGATGGCGCAGTATTGGGCTGGGGGCGTCGTCGTCGTGCTGATCTTGATATTCGTGGCGCGGCCCGTGACCGTCTTCGCCTGCGCGCTGCCCGACCGGCGCGCCAAGTGGAGCTTCAACGAGATGCTGTTCATGTGCTGGACGCGCGAGACCGGCGTCATCCCCGCCGCGCTCGCCGGCCTGCTGCTCGGCATGAAGGCGCCGGGCGCGCCGGTGATCGCGTCGGTCACCTTCATTGCGATCCTGATGACGATCCTGATTCAGGCGCCGACCACCAAGTGGCTGGGACAGCGCCTGGGACTGATGGAATAGAAACAGGGAGGCGACCCGATGGCCGGCAATCTTCGCTTCAGCAATCCGAACACCTTGGCCAAGCCGCCCGGCTACAGCTACGTGGTCGAGGCGACCGGGCCGAACCGGCTGATCTACCTCGCCGGCCAGCTCGGCTTGGATACCGAGAACAAGTTCGTCGGCGCGCCCGGCGATTTCCGCGCCCAGTGCGTGCAGGCGTTCGAGAACATGACGCTCGCGCTTCAAGGCGCCGGCGCGCGCTGGAACGACGTGGTTAAGATCAACAATTATCTCGTCGATATAGCGGGCAACATGGCGGCCTTCCGCGAGGTGCGCGACCGCTACCTGAACACGCGGGCGCCGCCGGCTTCGACCACGATCGGCGTGCCGGCGCTGGCGCGGCCCGGCGGTCTGTTCGAGATCGAGGCGATCGCGGTGCTGCCGGCGAAAGCGGCGGCGAAGGCTGCTGCTACACAAAGCAAAAAGAAGACTGCGAAGAAAAAACGGCGGTAATAAAATTGTCATGGCCGGGCTTGTCCCGGCCATCCACGTCTTGCTTCATTGTGAGAAAGATAGAAAGACGTGGATGCCCGGCATAAAGCCGGGCATGACGGCTTTTATTCGAAAGTCTGATCCATGCGCATCACCGCCATCTCCGACATCGTCGTCCCGATCTCCTCCGCCATCCGCAACGCCTATATCGACTTCTCGCAGATGACGGCGAGCGTGGTGGCGATTTTCACCGACGTCGTGCGCGACGGAAAGCCGGTGGTCGGCTTTGGCTTTAATTCCAACGGCCGCTATGCGCCGCAAGGCCTGTTGCGCGAACGCTTCATTCCGCGGCTGAAGGGTGCCAAGCCCGAGGAGATCGTCGACGCGCGCGGCACGCTCGATCCGGCGAAATGCTGGGACGTCATGATGCGCAACGAGAAGCCGGGCGGGCACGGCGAGCGCTCGGTCGCCGTCGGCGTGCTCGACATGGCGCTATGGGACGCGCTGGCGAAAGCTGAAGGCGTGCCGCTCTGGCGGCTGCTCGCCGACCGCCACAACAATGGCCAAGCGGATAAGACCGCCTGGGTCTATGCCGCCGGCGGTTATTACTATCCCGACAAGGATATCAGCGCGCTGCAGGACGAGATGAAGCGTTATCTCGACCTCGGCTATTCGACCGTAAAGATGAAGATCGGCGGCGTGCCGCTGAAAGACGACATCAAGCGCATCGAAGCGGCGCTCAAAGTGGTCGGCGGCAAAGGCGAGAATCTCTGCGTCGACGTCAACGGCCGCTATGATCTCGACGAGGCGCTCGCCTGCGGCGCGGCAATCGCGCCCTATAACTTGCGCTGGTACGAGGAGCCGCTCGATCCGCTCGACTATCTGCTGCATGCGGCGCTGGCGACGCGCTACCGGCCGCCGCTCGCCACCGGCGAAAACCTGTTCTCCATGCAGGACGCGCGCAACCTGATCCGCCATGGCGGCCTGCGGCCGGACCGCGACTGGTTGCAATTCGACCCGGCGCTGTCCTACGGGCTGGTGGAATATCTGCGCACGCTCGACATGCTGGCGGCGCACGGCTGGTCGCGCCGGCGCTGCGTGCCGCATGGCGGTCATCAGTTCGCGCTCAATATCGCGGTGGGTCTCGGCCTCGGCGGTAACGAGTCTTATCCGCAGGTGTTCGCGCCGTTCGGCGGCTTTGCCGACAATTGCAAGGTGGTCGACAGCCGCGTCGCCATGCCGGAAATTTCGGGTATTGGCTTTGAGGCGAAAAATGCGCTTTATGCGGTGATGAAGCCGATGATCGAAGCGCGCCCGCGCTGACAGCGACCTGAATTCCTTAAACCCTAACAAGTGAGAAGACGATGACGAATGCTGCGCAGGATATTGTCGAAGAGACGATCAAGTTGAAAGCGGCCGACGGCCATTTCTTCGAGGCCTTTCACGCCGCGCCCAAAGGCGCCAGCAAGGGCGGCCTTGTCATTTTGCAGGAAATTTTCGGCCTGACTGACCAACTCAATGGCGTCGTGCGCGCCTATGCGCGCAATGGCTACGACACGATCTTCCCCTGCGTCTACGACCGCGTGGCGCCGGGCACGGTGATCCCATTCAGCGAGCCGGACAAGGGCAGGGATCTCGCCTACGGCCTGCCGCTCGACAAGGTGATGCTCGACGTCGGCGCCGCGGTGGCGCGGGTGCAGAGCAATCGCGGCGTGTCGGTGCTCGGCTTCTGTTGGGGCGGCGGCGTGATCGTGCGCGCGGCGGCCGAGCTCGATCTGCGCGGCGCGATTGCCTTCTACGGCACGCGGCTGCCGACGTATCTGAGCCTGAAGCCGAAATGCCCGCTGCTGTTCCACTTCGGCAAGACCGATCCCAATTCGGCGCCGGAAATCATCGACCAGGTGCGCAAGGCGTTTCCGTCGGCCGAAACTCACATTTACGAGGCCGGCCATGCCTTCGCCAACGACGTGCGTCCGGCCTACAATGAAGCCGCAACCAAGACCGCGCGCGCCCGCACGCTGGTGTTTCTCGAGAAGCATCATCAGCCGGCGACGAAGCATTGAGGCGCCGCATCCGGGGCACAAGGCCCTCAGTGCGCCTCGTCCCAATTATCGGCGGCGCGGGCGTCGACCTGCAGCGGCACGTGCAGCGCTATCGCCGGGTGCGGCGCGTCCTGCATGACGCTTTTGACGATCGGGATGGTATCCGCCACTTCGTCCTCGGGCACCTCGAAGATCAATTCGTCGTGCACCTGCAGCAACATCTGCGCGCTGAGCTTGGCCTTGGCAAGTTCGTCCTCCACGCGCATCATGGCGCGGCGGATGATGTCGGCGGCCGAGCCCTGCAGGCGCGCATTGATCGCAGCGCGCTCGTTGAACGAGCGGATCGACGGGTTCGATGCCTTGATGTCGGGGTAGTGGCACTTGCGCCCGAACAGCGTGAGCACATAGCCGTTGGCGCGGCAGAATTCGCGCGTCTCGTCCATGTAGTCGCGGATGCCGGGGAAGCGCTCGAAATATTTCTTGATGTAGGCGCCGGCCTCGTTCTTGTCGATGCCGAGCTGCGCCGCCAAGCCGAAAGCCGAGATGCCGTAGATGATGCCGAAATTGATCGCCTTGGCGCGGCGGCGCACTTCGCTCGGCATGTCCTTGACCGGCACGCCGAACATTTCCGAGGCGGTCATGGCGTGGATGTCGACGCCGTCCTTGAAGGCCTGGCGCAGCGTCGGTACCTCGGCGACTTCCGACAGCAGGCGCAATTCGATCTGCGAATAGTCGGCGGAGACGAGCTTCATGCCGGGGGACGCGACGAAGGCGCGCCTTATCTTGCGGCCTTCCTCGGTGCGGATCGGGATGTTCTGCAAATTCGGCTCGGACGACGACAGCCGCCCCGTGCTGGTAGCGGCGAGCGCGTAAGACGTGTGCACGCGATGCGTCGTCGGATTGACGTAAGTCGGCAGCGCCTCGGTATAGGTCGAGCGCAGCTTCGACACCTGCCGCCAGTCGAGAATCTTGCGCGGCAGCGCGTGGCCCTGCTCGGCGAGGTCCTCCAGTTCGCGCGCACCGGTCGACCATTGCCCGGTCTTGGTCTTGGTGCCGCCGGCCAATCCCATCTTGCCGAACAGAATATCGCCGAGCTGCTTGGGCGAGCCGGGATTGAGCGGCTCGCCGGCCAGCGTCTTGATCTCGTCTTCCAGCGCGCCCTGCTTCTGCGCGAATTCGCCGGACAGTCTCGAGAGCACTTGGCGGTCGATGGAAATGCCGCGCCGCTCCATGCGTGCCAGCACCGCGGGCATGGCGCGCTCCAGCGTTTCGTAGACGGTGGCGACATGCTCGGCCGGCATCCGCGGCTTCAGCGCGTTCCACAGCCGCAGCGTTACGTCGGCGTCCTCGGCGGCGTAATCGGTTGCCTTGTCGATGGCGACGCAGTCGAACGTCACCTGAGATTTGCCCGAGCCGGCGACGTGATGGAAATGAATGGTATCGTGGTCGAGCCAGCGCTTGGCAAGATCGTCCATGCCGTGGCCGCCTTTGCCGGCGTCGAGCACGTAGGAGATCAGCATGGTGTCGTCGTAGCCGGCAATCTCGATGCCGCGCTGGGCGAACACCAGCCAGTCGTATTTCATGTTCTGCGCGACTTTGAGGATGCTCCTGTCCTCGAGCAGCGGCTTGAGAACGGCCAGCGCATCCTCTTCCTTGATCTGGTCGGGGGCTAATCCCGCATCGAACAATCCATCGCCGCCGCCATCCTTTTTGTGTGCAAGCGGCACATAGCAGGCTTCGTTGGGTGCGACGGCGAGCGAGAAGCCGCACAGACCGGCCTGCATCGCGTCGAGACTGGTGGTCTCGGTATCGACCGCGACCACTCCGAGATCGTAGGCGCGCGCGACCCATTTCTTCAGGCGCGCCAACGTGCGGACGCATTCGTATTTGCTGCGATCGATTTTTTGCTTTCGTGCGGCTTCCGCGCGCGCGACGGCAAGCGAGATAGGGGTGAGGGCGCCATTGGCTTCGCTCTTGGCGGCAGGCTTTGCTTGCGGAGCGGACGCAAACAGATCGCCGGTTTTCCCGGCCGGCGCGGCGGGCGCAGCGGAGGGCGCGCCCGATACCAATTTCGCGTCCGCCTCGACCTGCGAGGCATCGATGTCGGCCTTTTCCGCAACGCGGCGGGTGATGGTGTTGAACTCCATCGCCTTCAGGAAGGCGATCAGATGCTTGTAATCGGGCTCGTGCACGGCGAGCTGGTCGACCGGCACGTCGAGCGGCACGTTCTGGTCGAGCGTGACCAGGCGCTTGGAGATGCGCGCGATCTCGGCATTGTCGATCAGCGATTGCCGGCGCTTGTCCTGCTTGATCTCACTCGCGCGCTTGAGCAGCGTTTCCAGATCGCCGTATTCGCCGATCAATTGCGCCGCGGTCTTGACGCCGATGCCGGGCACGCCCGGCACGTTGTCGGACGAATCGCCGATCAGCGCCTGCACCTCGATCACTTTGTCGGGCCCGACGCCGAATTTCTCCATCACCTCGGCGGCGCCGATACGCTTGTCCTTCATGGTGTCGTACATGGTGACGCCGTTGCCGACGAGTTGCATCAGGTCCTTGTCGGAGGAGACGATGGTGGTGGTCGCCTTGGCCGCGCTGGCGAGCCGCGCGTAGGTGGCGATTAGGTCGTCGGCCTCGAAGCCGGCCTGCTCCAGGCACGGGATTTCGAAGGCGTGCACCGCCTCGCGGATCAGCGGGAATTGCGGGATGAGGTCGGCCGGCGCGTCCGGCCGGTGCGCCTTGTACTCGGGATAGAATTCGGTGCGGAAGGTCTTCTCGGACTTGTCGAACACCACGGCGAGATGGGTCGGTCTGTCGTCCTTCATTTCGGCCAAGAGCTTCCACAACATGTTGCAGAAGCCGAGCACGGCATTGACCTGCAAGCCGTCCGACTTGCGGGTGAGCGGCGGCAGGGCGTGATAGGCGCGGAAGATGTAGCCGGAGCCGTCCACCAGGAACAGGTGGTCGCCATTCTTAAGCGGGCGCGCCGCCGGATTTGATGGAACGGGGGCGGCGGCCTTGGACTTGGTGGCGGGCTTGGATTTTGCGCTGGTCGGCATGGCCCGAATGTGGGCCCGCGCGCGGCGTTAATCAATCTGTCGCATAACGCCCTCACAGAAAATGCCGGCTCTCGCCACTCGCGGCGGTCTCTGCTATGAGACCGCCGGCCCCAGTGGCCAGACTAGAACAACCGATTTCGACAAGGGCATTCCATGCGCGTTGCCATGATCGGCACCGGCTATGTCGGCCTCGTTTCCGGGGCCTGCTTTGCCGATTTCGGCCACGACGTGACCTGTGTTGACAAGGACAACGCGAAAATTGCCGCGTTGACGCGCGGCGAAGTGCCGATCTACGAGCCGGGGCTGACCGATCTGGTTGCCGCCAATACGCGCGCCGGCCGGCTCAAATTCACCAACGATCTGCCCAGTGCGGTGAAAGCCGCCGACGCGGTGTTCATCGCCGTTGGCACACCCTCGCGCCGTGGCGACGGCCATGCCGACCTGAGTTTCGTCTACGACGCCGCGCGCGAGATCGCGGCAGCGCTTGGCGGCTTCACCGTGGTTATCACCAAGTCGACCGTGCCGGTCGGCACCGGCGACGAGGTCGAGCGCGTCATCCGCGAAGCGCGCTCCGACGCGGAATTCGCCGTGGTGTCGAACCCGGAATTTCTGCGCGAAGGCGCCGCCATCCAGGACTTCAAGCATCCCGACCGCATCGTGGTCGGCACCGAGGACGAGCGCGCGCGAGAGGTGATGACGGAAATCTACCGGCCGCTTTATCTCAACCGCTCGCCGATTTTGTTCACCGACCGGCGCACCGCTGAGCTGATCAAATATGCCGCCAACGCCTTCCTCGCCACCAAGATTACTTTCATCAACGAGATCGCCGACCTAGCCGAGAAAGTCGGCGCTGACGTGCAAGAGATCGCGCGCGGCATCGGGCTCGATAACCGCATCGGCTCGAAATTCCTGCATGCCGGTCCGGGTTATGGCGGCTCGTGCTTCCCGAAGGATACGCTGGCATTGATCAAGACGGGCCAGGACTATGAAGCGCCGTTGCGCATCGTCGAGGCGGTGGCAGCGGTCAACGATGCGCGCAAGCGTGCGATGGCGCGCAAGGTGTCGCATGCGCTGGGCGGCGAATTGCGCGGCAAGACGGTCGCCGTGCTGGGGCTGACCTTCAAGCCGAACACCGACGACATGCGCGACTCGCCGTCGATTCCGTTGGTGACCGCGCTGCAGGACATGGGCGCCAAGGTACGCGCCTTCGATCCCGTCGGCATGGAGCAGGCCAAGCCGCTGATGAGCAACGTTATGTTCTTCGACAACGCCTATTCCTGCGCCGAGGGCGCCTCCGCGCTGGTAATCGTGACCGAATGGGAGCAATTCCGCGCGCTCGATTTCAAGCGGCTGAAGGCGACCATGGCGAGTCCGGTGCTGATCGACCTGCGCAACATCTATCGCGCCGAGGAGATCGCGCGCCACGGCTTTGTTTACGAGAGCGTCGGGCGGCCGCGCGGCGATGTACCGGGAGTTAACCTGGCGCGCCGGGCGACGGATAAGAAGTAGCTGTTTTCCGCGCAAGGGGAGAGGGTTAAAAGTGCCCGTCTCACATGCGCGAATTTCCTGACCGCCTTCCCATCGATGACGCGCTGCCACGGCTGACTGCGGCGCTGGCGGCAAACAATTGCGCCGTGCTGGTGGCGCCGCCGGGCGCCGGCAAGACCACGCGCGTGCCGCTGGTGCTGCTCGACGAGCTGTGGGCGAAGGACAAGAAGATTCTTGTGCTGGAGCCGCGCCGACTGGCCGCCCGTGCCGCCGCCGCGCGCATGGCGTCGACGCTGGGCGAACAGGTCGGCGACACCGTGGGGTTGCGGGTTCGCTTCGGCTCTAAGGTTTCGAAACGCACGCGTATCGAGGTGATCACCGAAGGTGTGTTCACGCGGCTTGTGCTCGACGATCCCTCGCTCGACGGCGTCGCCGCCGTGCTGTTCGACGAATTTCATGAGCGGTCTTTGGATGCCGATCTCGGGTTGGCGCTGGCGCGCGAGGTGCAGCAAGGTCTGCGTGACGATCTGAAAATCGTGGTGATGTCGGCGACGCTCGACGGCGCTCGCGTGGCGGCATTGCTCGGTGGCGCGCCGGTCGTGGAGAGCGAGGGCCGCGCTTTTCCCGTGGAGACGCGCTATCTCGGCCGCGATGCGCGCGCGCGGATCGAGAGCCAGGTGGCGGACGCTGTACTACGCGCTTTGCGCGCCGAGCCGGGCTCGCTGCTGGTGTTTCTGCCGGGCGCCGCCGAAATCCGCCGCACCGAGACGTTGCTCAAGGAGCGAATCGCCGACTCCAATGTCGATATCGTCACGCTTTTTGGCGCGCTCGATGCGTGCGCGCAGGACCGGGCCATTTCGCCGGCGCCGGCCGGGCGGCGGAAGGTGGTGCTGGCGACCTCGATCGCGGAGACTTCGCTCACCATCGAGGGCGTGCGCGTGGTGATCGACAGCGGCCTCTCGCGCGTACCGCGCTACGAGCCCGACGTGGGCCTGACGCGGCTGGAGACCGTGCGGGTGTCGCGCGCCGCCGCCGACCAGCGCTGCGGCCGCGCCGGGCGCACCGAGCCGGGCGTCGGCTATCGCCTATGGGACGAGCCGCAGACAGGTTCGCTGGAGCCCTACACGCGGCCGGAAATTCTGTCGGCCGATCTGTCGTCCTTCGTGCTCGATCTGGCGCAATGGGGCGCCAGCGATCCGGGCAAGCTTGCCTTCCTCGATCCGCCGCCGCAAGCGGCGCTCAGCGAAGCCAAAACGTTGCTCACCGAACTCGGCGCGCTCGACGCGCAAGGCCGTATCACCGATGAAGGCCGCAAGCTGCGCGCGCTACCGCTGCCGCCGCGCCTTGCGCGCATGTTGGTTGACGCCGCGGCGGAAGGCGCCGGCGATCTGGCCGCGCAGATCGCCGCCGTGCTCACCGAGCGCGGGCTTGGCGGTGACGACCCCGACCTGCGCCACCGGCTCGATCAGTTCCGCCGCGACCGCTCGCGCCGCGCCGAGGACGCGCGGCAGATGGCGAAGCGGTGGGCCGACACGGCTGGCGGAAAGGTGCGCGGCGGCGAGCAGTCCATCGGCGCCTTGCTTTCGTTCGCCTATCCCGACCGCATTGCCAAGAACCGCGGCGGTGGAGGCGGTGCGTTCCTGCTCGCCAACGGCCGCGGCGGCAATGTCGACGCCGCATCGCCGCTGGCGCGCGAGCCGTTTTTGGCGGTGGCGGAATTGACCGGCTGCGCGGCGGCGAGCCGCATCATCCTCGTTGCGCCGATCACGCTCGACGAAATCGAGGCGCGCTTTGCTCATCAGATTGAGGACCGCGACACGGTGACCTTCGATGCCGCCTCGGCGTCGCTGCGCGCGCGGCGCAGCCGCCGGCTCGGCGCGCTGGTCTTGAGCGAACAAGTCAAAGCCATCGAACCCGGTGCCGACAGCGCGCGGCTGCTGGCCGAAGGCATCGCCGCGCTCGGCGTCGGCAAGCTGCCGTGGAGCAAGGCGCCACTGCAATTGCGCGACCGGGTGAAGTTTCTGCGCCGGTCGGAAGGCGAGGAATGGCCCGATCTATCCGACGATGCGCTCTCGCGCACGGCGGCCGAGTGGCTGGCGCCGTTCCTCGGCGGCAAGACGGCTTTGTCGCAGATCGGCGCCGACGATCTGTCCGCCGCGCTCGACACCCTGCTGCCGTGGGCTTTGCGCAAGCGGCTCGACGCCGAAGCGCCGACCCATTTCACCGCGCCGACCGGATCGCAGGTGCCGATCGACTACAATGCCGAGCAGGGGCCGACGGCATCGATCCGCGTGCAGGAGTTGTTCGGGCTGGCCACGCATCCGGCGATCGCCGGTGGATGCGTGCCGCTGGTGATCGAGTTACTCTCGCCGGCGCACCGGCCGGTGCAGGTGACGCGAGATCTGCCCGGTTTTTGGCGCGGCAGCTATAAAGACGTCAAGACCGACATGCGCGGCCGTTACCCCAAGCATCCCTGGCCGGACGATCCGCTGCATGCGCTGGCCACCCGGCGCGCCAAACGGCGCGGTGAATAAGATTTTCATCGGCGTCTTAACCGATCGCTCACCATCGCCGCAGCACGCCATGCCCCGCGGCACGGCGTTAAGGCTGCCTTGGGCGGTCGCATGCGACTGTCGCGCGCAACCATCGGGCCTTGCCGCATGCGTCAGATTATCGCCTTTGCCGTCGTGGCGCTGGTCGCCGGCAGCTATCTCGCGCGTTATGCCGACAAGACTGTGGTCGAGACGTCCGCGCCGCAGGCAGCGACGGTGCAAACGGCCGAACAGCCCATGCAGGTTTCGGCCGGCCAGCACAAGATGGAGCTGACCAGCGGCCGCGACGGCCATTTCCGCGTCGATGCCCGGATCGACGGCCGGCACATCGGTTTCATGGTCGATACCGGCGCCTCGCTGGTAATCCTGCGCGAGACCGATGCGGCGCAAGTCGGCCTGCATCCGATGCCGCGCGACTACACGGCCATCGTCTCCACCGCCAACGGCCGAACTAAGGCGGCGCCCGCCAAGCTCGAGCGTATTGAGGTCGGCGACATCACCGTGTTCGATGTTCCTGCCCTGATCATGCCCGACGAGGCGTTGTCGACGAACCTGCTCGGCGTCGCGTTTCTGTCGCGGCTGCGGCGTTACGAATACGCCGACGGCCGTATGCTGCTCGAGCAGTAATTTACCCCCTAAACACTGGAATTTGGCCGGATCGCTTTGCCGGGCCGCAACGTTGAGGTATGCACATGAATGTTGTCACGTCCCGATTTGAGGCCTTGATGTTTCCCACGCCGAAATCTGCGCTCACGCCCAATACCTACGCCTACGAGTCCTCGCCGCTGGTGAAGCCGACTGGCTTCCGCGAATACGACGCGCGCTGGCTGCTGGAAAAAGAAATCAACCTGATGGGCATGCAGGCGCTCGGCATGGGGCTTGGCACGCTGGTCCGCGAAATGGGCGTCAAGCCCGAGATCGTCACCGGCCACGACTTCCGCAGCTATTCGGCTTCCGTGAAACTGGCGCTGGTTACCGGGCTGCTGGCGGCGGGCTGCAAGGTGCACGATATCGGGCTGGCGATCACGCCGATGGCCTATTTCGCGCAATTCGCGCTGGACGTGCCCTGCGTCGCCATGGTCACCGCCTCGCACAACGACAACGGCTGGACCGGCGTGAAGATGGGCGCCAACCGGCCTCTGACGTTCGGGCCCGACGAGATGACGCGGCTGAAGGAGATCGTGCTCGGCGCCAAGTTTGATCTCAAGGGCGGCGGCAGCTACGTGTTTGTGGAGAATTTCCCCGAACGTTACATCGCCGACCTGACCAAACGGCCGAAGCTCAAGCGCAAGCTGAAAGTCATCGCCGCCTGCGGCAACGGCACCGCCGGCGCCTTCGCGCCGCGCATCCTCGATGCGATCGGTTGCGAGGTCGTGCCGTTCGATTGCGATCTCGATTATACCTTCCCTAAATACAATCCGAATCCAGAAGACCTCGAGATGCTGCACGCCATTCGCGACGCCGTGCTCAAGCACAAGGCCGACGTCGGTCTCGGCTTCGATGGCGACGGCGATCGCTGCGGCGTCGTCGACGACACCGGCGAGGAGATCTTCGCCGACAAAGTGGGCGTGATGCTGGCGCGCTATATGTCGAGTCTGCATCCGGGCGCAACCTTCGTGGTCGACGTGAAGTCGACCGGTCTCTATGCCACCGATCCCGTCCTGCAGAAGAACGGCGTCAAAGCCGACTATTGGAAGACCGGCCATTCCTACATGAAGCGCCGCACGCACGAATTGTCGGCCCTCGCCGGCTTCGAGAAGTCCGGCCACTACTTCTTCAACAAGCCATTCGGCCGCGGTTATGATGACGGCTTCGTCTCGGCGCTGGCGATCTGCGACATGCTCGACCGCGACCCGGATAAGAAAATGTCGCAGCTCAAGGACGCGCTGCCGAAAACCTGGGGCTCGCCGACCATGTCGCCGCATTGCGACGACGAGAAGAAATACGGCGTGGTCGACGCCGTGGTGAAGCATTTCGAGGTTGCCAAGAAAAAAGGCGACAAGGTCGCCGGGCAGACGATCCGCGACCTGGTCACCGTCAACGGCGTGCGCGTCACGGTCGAAGACGGCACCTGGGGCCTGGTACGCGCCTCCTCGAACAAGCCGGAACTGGTGGTGGTGGTGGAGAGCCCCGCGTCGGAAGCGCGTATGCACGACATGTTCAAGGCGATCGACGGTGTGCTGCGCACGCATCCGGAAGTGGGCGAATACAATCAGACGATTTGAATTTTATCTCTCTCCGCACGCGGGGAGTGAATAGCGCTAAAACCCCCAATACCGCCCGGTGCCGCCGACGACCACCACGATCAGTCCGAGCGGCAGGTTCACCATGATGATCTGCCGGATGAGCTCGATTTCCGTGCCGGCCGCCGGCCAATTCTGCGCATCGACCGCGCGTTTGAACTTGAGCCACGGGCCGTGGAACATCCAGACAAACAACGCGACCATCAGCAAGCCGACGCCTTGCATCACGTGGATATAGAGCGGCGCACCTTTGAAGCTGCCGAACGTCGTCAACAGCATATAGTAGCCGCTGCCGAGCAGCAGCAGCACCGACACCCAGACCCAGGGGAAGAATTTCGCGAAAAAACTCCGCCACAGCTTGAGGCGCTGGGGTCCCTCCAGCGCGCCGGTCGCTGGGCGCAGGCAGACATAGGCGGCGAACATGCCGCCGACCCAGACGACGGCGCCGAGGACATGGAAGGCGAGGGCGAGGCTGGTTTCAAGCATGGGTCCGCTCCGTGTCGGTAATGCCGTACTTTAAGCCCTCATGGCCGGGCCTGTCCCGGCCAGCCACGCCTTTTGATTTTCGGTGGGAAAGGCGTGGATGCCCGGCACAAGGCCGGGCATGACGAGGAATGTTTGCTACGCTACAAACAAATTCATGCGCATTGCCATACTCGGGGCTGGGCCGGCAGGACTTTATCTCGGCTATCTGCTCAAGCGCCGGCGGCCGGACGCCGACATAACGATCGTCGAACAGAGCCCGGCCGACGCCACCTTCGGCTTCGGCGTGGTGTTCTCCGACCGTGCGCTCGAATTCCTGCGCGAGGACGATCCGGAAACCTTCGCCGCGATCACGCCGCAGATGGAATCGTGGGACGATATGACGCTCGTGCACCGTAACGAGCGCGTCGTGATCGACGGCATCGGCTTTGCGGCGATAGGCCGGCTGAGGCTTCTGCAGTTGCTGCAGCAGCGGGCGCGCTCGGTCGGCATTGAACCGGAATTTGCGCGCGCGGTAACGTCGATCGATGAGTTAGGCGCTGCCGATCTGGTGGTGGGTGCCGACGGCGTCAATTCATTGGTGCGACGCAGCTTCGCGGAAGCCTTCGGCGCCAGCGTCACGTATCTCGCCAATCGCTTCGCTTGGTTCGGCACCGGCCAGCGCTACGACACCCTGACGCATACCTTCCGCCACACGCCGATCGGGGGCTTCAATGCGCACCATTACCGCTACGCGCTGGGGCGCAGCACGTTCATCGTCGAAACGGACGAGGCGAGTTTCGCGCGCGCCGGCTTCGAGCGCATGGAAGAATCGGAATCGCGCAGCCTTTGCCAGAAAATCTTCGCCGACGCGCTCGGTGGCCATCCGCTGATTTCCAACAATTCGATCTGGCGGCGGTTTCCGCAGGTGCTCAATGCACGCTGGCACCACGGCAAATACGTGCTGATCGGCGACGCGCTGCACACCGCGCATTTTTCCATCGGCTCGGGCACGCGGCTCGCCATGGAGGACGCCATCGCGCTCGACCGCGCTTTGGCCGAGCACGGCGACGACATTGCCGCCGCGTTGCCGGCGTTCGAGGCGGCGCGGCGCCCGATCGTGGACAAGCTGGTCACCGGTGCCATTGCCAGCGCGGCCTGGTACGAGAACTTCACCGAGCACATGGAACAGGCGCCGGCCGACTTCGCCATGAGCTACATCACGCGCTCCGGCCGCGTCGATCTCGATCGCCTGCGCAAGTTGTCGCCGCAATTCGTGGAGCGCTACGAGCGGGAGCGAAGTTGAATACCCCGGTCATTCCCGCCCAAGCGGGAATCCAGGGGCAGCCACCGCAAGCTTGGAAGGTTGGCACTGGGTCCCCGCTTTCGCGGGGACGAACGGAATGGTTCAGCTATTCCGCTTCGCCTCGCGCAGCGCCGGCAGGCCAATGCCGGTGGCTTCGAAACCGCCGTCGACGGCAATCGTCTGTCCGGTGATGTAGCTGGCGCGTTCGCTGCACAGGAAAAAGATCGCCTCGGCCAGTTCCGTTTCAAGACCGTAGCGGTTGAGCGGAATGGCATCATGATAGGCGGCGCGGATTTCCGGCGTATGCACGGCTTTCGCCATGGCGGTATCGACCGGACCGGGCGCGACGGCGTTGACGCGGATGCGGAGCGGCGCGAGCTCGACCGCCTGTTGCTGGGTCAAATGCGCAAGGCCGGCTTTGCTGGTGCCGTAGGCGGTGCGCAGCGTCGAGGCACGCAGACCCGAGATCGAGGTGATGTTGACGATGGCGCCGCCGCCGCTGTCGCGCATTAACGGCGCGGCCGCCTGCGTGCACAAGAACGGGCCGGAGAGGTTGACTGCCAGGACGCGCGACCAGTCCTCGTAGCTGATATCGAGAATCGGCTTGAAGATGGCGATGCCCGCATTGTTGATCAGCGCATCGAGCCGGCCGAATTGTGTGGCGGCGATGTCGAAGGCGCGAGCGACGGCTTCGGCATCGGCAACGTCGCAATAAATGGCGATGGTGGTGTCGGGTTTGGCAAGCGCCGCGGCGGTGCGTTGCAGATTTTCGCCGTCGATGTCGAGCAGCGCCACGCGCCAACCGTCGGCGAGAAATCGTTTGGCGGTCGCGAGCCCGATGCCGCGCGCGGCGCCGGTCACCAGTGCAACTTTGCTTGTTGTTTCGCTCATGACTTCCCCGTGGCTGCGTTGAGGTTGTGTAAAAGATGCTAATGCCCGGCACAAGATCGGCACGATTTTGTTTCCTTGCCTGCTTGCCCATTTTGGGGGAAAATCAAACAAATAATAAAATCAGGGAGGGCTTGCCGATGGACATCGTCCCGTTGGGTCCGGGTTTTGCCGCCGAATTGCGCGGCGTCACGCTCGCCGATATGGCCGACGACGATGTCGCCTATGCGGCGGCACGCGCTGCTTTCGAAGAATATTCGGTGCTGGTGTTTCGTGGCCAAAACGTAACCGACGAGGGCCAACTCGCCTTTTCGCGCCGTTTCGGTCCGCCCGAGGTGACCAAGGTCGGCTCGCTCGGAACGGGCACGCATTTCATCACGCTGACCACCATCGGTCCGGACGGCAAGGTCGTGCCATCCGATCACCGATTTGCCTTGCGCAACAAAGCGAACCAGCTCTGGCATACCGATTCATCATTCAAGAGCGTGCCGGCGCTCACCTCGGTGCTGTCCGCGCGCATCGTGCCAGACCATGGCGGCGAAACCGAATTCGTCTCGACCCGGCTCGCCTTCGAACGGCTCGATCCCGCGCTGCAGAAGAAGGCAGTAAATTCTTTCGTCTGGCACGACTACGCGCATTCGCGCGGCCAGATCGCGCCGGGCCTCGCGACCCCGGAGGAGCGCGCGGCGCTGCCGCCGCAATGCTGGCGCATGGTGTGGCAGAACCCGATCAACGGACGCAGCGCGCTCTATCTTGCCTCGCACGCATATGCGGTCGAGGGCATGGACCCGGCGGCCGGTAAACGGCTCATCGACGAATTGATGGCGGCGGCGACGGCGCCGGGATCGAGCTACGCGCACAAATGGCGCAACGGCGACGTCGTGATGTGGGACAACCGCGCCACCATGCATCGCGGCCGGCCGTGGCCTGCCGACGAGGCACGCCTGATGGTGCGAACGACGATCTCGGCGACCGAAGCGGACGGCCTTGCATCTATGCATCCGCCGGCCAAGCAGGCGGCGGAATAACGCGTAGAGTCAGGCTGCCCGCAGTCCCAATATCTGCCGCGCGTCTGCCGGGGTGGCGACCTGATCGCCCAGGATCTCGATGATCTTCGCCGCCTTCTCGACCAAGGCGGCGTTGCTTGGCGTGAGCTTGCCCTTCTCGAGATAGAGATTGTCCTCCAGCCCGACCCGCACGTGACCGCCGAGCAGCACGGTCTGCGCGGCAATCGGAAACTGGTGCAGAGAAATGCCGAAGGCGAACCAGACGCAGTCGCCTGGCAGCAGGCTGCGCATGTAGCTGACGGCCTCCGACGTGGCCGGCTGTCCCCAGGAAATCCCCAGGCAGATCTGGAACAGGCCGGGCGGCTTGACGTGGCCAGTCTCGATCAGCCGCCTGGCGAGCATCAGGTGGCCGGCCTCGAACACTTCAAGTTCGGGCGTGACGCCGGCCTCGCGGATTTCCACGGCCATGGCTTCGAGATGGGCCGGCGTGTTGACGAATACCTGGCCGCCCATGTTCATGCTGCCCATGTCGAGGCTGCAGATTTCCGGCTTGATCTCGACCACGTGGCGCACGCGCGCGGCCGGCAGCGACAGCGTGCTGCCGGGCGCGGCTTTTAGCGGCTCGTCGGCGCCGGGAATGAAGCGCGCGCCGGGGCCGGTGGTGAGATTGATTAGCGCGTCGGTGCCGCTTGCGCGGATGCGCTCCACCACCTCGCGGTAGAGCGCTCCGTCCATGCTCGGCTTCGTCGTCTTTGGGTCGCGCACGTGGATGTGGACGATGGCCGCGCCCGCCTTGGCGGCGTCGATCGCGGAAGCGGCGATCTGGGCTGGCGTCACGGGGACGGCCGGATTGCGGCCCGGCGTATCCGCCGAGCCGGTCACCGCGCAAGCGATTATCACCTTACGTTGCATTCCCCCACGGCCTTACCTGTCACTCGATACGCAGGTGCGCATCGTGCACGACCTTGCCCCATTTCGCGATTTCGCTCTTGATGCGAACGCCGAACTCTTCCGGTTTGTTCGCCACCGGCACGAAGCCGAGCTTCATCAGATGGTCCGCGACGTCCTGCTGGGCCACCGCCTTGACGATCTCGCGATGCAGCAGGTCGATGATCTCCTTCGGCGTGCCGGCCGGCGCCAGCACGCCGGTGAGGGTGTCGGCTTCCTGGCCGGAATAGCCGGCCTCCTGCATGGTCGGCACGTCGGGGATTTCCTTGCTGCGCTTGACCGCGAGCAAGGCAAGCGCGCGCAATTTGCCGTCCTTGATATTGGCCAGCGCCGGCGGCAGCGCGGTAAAGGCGATCGGCGTGTGGCCGCCGATGGTCGAGGTGATCGCCGGCGCCGCGCCCGGGTAGGGGACGTGCACCATTTCGAGGCCGAATTTCTGCTTGAACAATTCGCCCGACAGATGCGGCGTCGAGCCGATGCCGGGTCCGGCGAAACTGTATTTGCCCGGATTGGCCTTGATCAGCGCGATCAACTCCTTGACGTTCGTCGCCGGCACCGACGGATTGATCACCAACACGTTGGGCGAATAGGCCACCATGGTGATCGGCGCGAAGTCCTTGACCGCGTCGTAGGGCACGTGGGCGTACAGGCTCATGTTGACCATGAAGCCGGTGCTCACCACGGTGAGCGTGTAGCCGTCGGGTGCGGCCTTGGCGACTTCGGCGCTGGCGATGTTGCTGCCGGCGCCGGGTTTATCCTCGACGTAGAATTGCTGGCCGAGGGACGCCGACAGCTTTTCCGCGACGATGCGGGCGATCACATCGGTTGGACCCCCGGCGGCGAAGCCGACCACGACGCGCACCGGATGATCGGGATATTGGCCCGCGGCGCCAGGGCCGGTGGCGATGAGCAGCCCGGCGCATAAAGCAAGCAGGCGGATGATGGTTCTCATGACGTCCCCCCAGCAGTTTGAGACGGCGCCATCATAGGCACACGAAACGGTATGGGGAAACCCCGGCTCAGCCGCGCAACCCCCGCTCGCCGCCACCTGCAACTCATATAGGCTGCGATCATGACGCCTCGCCTTTTGGCTTTGCTGGCTGGTCTCGCGATCGCCGCGCCCGCGATGGCCCAGGACATCCGCGGCCTCGAAATATGCACCGCCGAAAAGGCGATGGATAGGCGCACCAGCTGCCTGCAAAGCAATGTCGAATTTCTTCAGCAGGCGCTGACGAAGCAGACGCGCGAAACGCAGGCCAAGCTTGTCGACGCGAACCGCGAGATCGCCACGCACAAAGCCGAACTCGCCGCCCTCAAGACGGCGCTGGCGAAACTTCAGCAGGAGCTGGCGGATTTGAAGAAAGTAAAACCGGAAAAGAAATGACGCCACGGGCGGCGCCCGCGATTGACGTTCAGTCTTTCTCTTCCTTGAATGTGTCGCGATAAGGATGCGCCGGATAAACTCCGAGCACAGTCATTTCCTTCGAGAAAAAGGCAAGCTCCTCGAGCGCGAACACCAACGCGCGGTCGTCCGGGTGGCCTTCGACGTCCGCATAGAATTGGGTGGCGAAGAAATTGCCGCCGACCATGTAGCTCTCCAGCTTGGTCATGTTCACACCGTTGGTGGCGAAACCGCCGAGCGCCTTGTAGAGCGCGGCCGGCACGTTGCGTACGCGGAACACGAAGGTGGTGACCACCTTGCCCTTACCGGGCGGGGCCCATTTCTTTTCGCGCGACAGCACGATGAAACGCGTGGTGGAATTCGCTTCGTCCTCTACGTTCTCCTTTAGGATGTTGAGGCCGTAAATCTCCGCGGCCAGCCGTGAAGCGATGGCCGCGCGTGTGACATCCTTGCTCTCAGACACTTCGCGCGCGGAGCCGGCGGTGTCGGCGGCGACGACCGGCTTGAGTTTGAGTTCGCGGATGATCCTGCGGCACTGGCCGAGCGCCATCACGTGGCTTTCCACCGACTTGATGGTTTGCAAGGACGCACCCTTCGGCGCCATCAATTGATTGCGGATCGGCAGGAACCATTCGGCGATGATGTGCAGCTTGGATGTCGGCATCAAATGATGAATGTCGGCGACCCGACCGGCCACCGAATTCTCGATCGGGATCATACCGAGATCGACGTCGCCGGCGGTGAGCGCCGAAAAGCAATCCTCGAAGGTTGGGCAGGGCACCGGTTCGTGATCCGGATAGGCTTCGCGGCAGGCGAGATGCGAATTTGCCCCCGGTTCTCCCTGGAAGATAATCTTTTTCTTGGCCATGAATACCTGCCTTACGACCCGATCCGTACGCAGACCTTTGTGTCTTAGTCAACCGGCGAGCATTTGACGCGCTTTCACCAGCTCTTCCGTCGTATCGACGCCGAGCGGAACGCTTTTCACCACCGCGACATCGATGCGCATGCCGGCATCGAGCGCGCGCAATTGTTCGAGCCGTTCGCGTTGCTCGTTGGCGGAAGGCGGCAGCTTGACGAAACGTTCCAGCGCCGCGCGCCGGTAGGCGTAAAGCCCGATGTGGTGATAGTGCGGGCCCGGTCGGGTCGCATCGGCGCGGGTGAAGGCTGTCGCGCGAAAGCGGCCGGATGCCGCGGGCGATCCGATGGCTTTGACGACATTCGGGTTGGTGAGGTCCGATTTGTCGGTAATGACTGCCGCCAGTGTTGCGATATCGACGGCGGGATCGGATAGCGGCCCGAGCGCCGCGCGGATGTCGGCGGGTTCAATGGTCGGCAGGTCGCCCTGCACGTTGACCACCACGCCGATGCGTCCCTCGGGATCGAGCGCCTCCAGCGCCTCAAAGATGCGGTCGGAGCCGGACAGGTGGTCGCTCCGCGTCATGATGGCGCGGCCGCCCGACTTTTCCACCGCCGCCTGCACCACCTCGGAATCGGTTGCCACCACCGCTTCGCCGATCTTGGCGGCCTGCGCGCGGCGCAGTACGTGCACGATCATCGGCAGTCCGGCGATGTCCGCCAAGGGCTTGCCGGGCAGGCGGGTGGAGGCCATGCGGGCCGGAATGAGGACGATGGTATCGGGCATCGGTTTGGCGATCGGCGTCGGCGGCCCGCCCTGAACGAATGTCGAGCGGGCCGCGGCGCTTATACGGGTTGCCAGACTTGAGGCAAAACGGTATCTGTCCGCCGCCGCCGAGCCCTTTGGCGGCGAATTTGTCCCCCTGCCGGTTCGCGCCCCTTTCGGGAGCCTTTTTTCGATGAATTCCTTCGAACTCAACAAGGTCCTTGGCGCCATCCTCGGCACCTGCCTAGTTCTGCTCGCCCTCAATATCGCGGCCGGCGCTCTGTTCGCGCCAGAGAAGCCGGCCAAGCCCGGCTATGCAATCGCAGTGAAGAGCCCTGAAGGCGGGGAACAGAAACCGGCCGCGCCACAGGTCGCGCCAATAGCCGTGCGGCTGGCTAAAGCCTCGGTGGAGAAGGGCCAGGCGACTGCGAAGCAATGCCAGGCCTGCCATACCTTCGAAAAGGGCGGTCCGAACCGCGTTGGACCTAATCTGTGGAATATTGTCGACGACGAACGCGGCAAGGACCGCAACGGCTTCAACTTCTCCGCTGCCATGAAGGCGAAGGGCGGCAAATGGAGCTTCGAGGAGCTCGACAAATTCCTTTCCGATCCGCGCGGCTATGTTTCGGGCACGGCGATGACTTACGCCGGCATCAAGAACGACCAGCAGCGCGCCGACGTGATCGATTACTTGCATACCCTGGCAGACAATCCTGCGCCGCTGCCCACGGCGGCGGAAGCTGTTCCGCCTCCGGGCGGCGCTCCGGCGAAACCCGCCGAGGCGCCCAAGCCGGCGGCGCCTGCCGCACCCGCGCCGCCGGCGAAGTGACGCAGACATCGCGTGATTGTGATACGGCCGGGCAAACCCGGCCGTTTTCATGCGTAGAGCGACGCGCGGCCGCTGGTGGCGGACCGAAAAACCGACATAATCGCCCCCGATTGCAGAGACAGCGCGTGAGGCGCTGGAGCTTAGCCGATGAAATTGACTCGCCGTACCGTTCTGCGCAGTACCGCCGCCGCGCTCGCCGCGCCGACCTTGGGTGCGCTCGGCGCGAAATCGCTCGTCGGCGAGGCCGCGGCACAGACGCGGCAATGGAAGCATGGTCTCTCGCTGTTCGGCGAGCCGCGCTATCCGGCCGGCTTCAAGCATTTCGATTACGTCAATCCGGCCGCGCCCAAGGGCGGCACGGTGCGGCAGGTCGCGTTCGGCACCTTTGACAATTTCAATCAGGTGGTGGCGGGCTTGAAAGGCAGCCTGGCCATGGGCACCGAGCTGTTCACCGAAGCGCTGACCTCGCCGGCGCTCGACGAAGTCTCCACCGAATACGGCTTGCTGGCGGAAGCGGTCAGCTATCCAGAGGATCGCTCGTCGGTGACCTATCGGCTGCGCACCAACGCGCATTGGCATGACGGCAAGCCAGTGACGCCGGAGGACGTGGTCTTTTCATTCAACACGTTCAAGCAGAATAGCCCGCAACTCGGCGCCTATTACCGGCACGTGACCAAGGCAGAGAAATCCGGCGAACGCGAGGTCACCTTTATCTTCGATGGACCGGGCAACCGCGAATTGCCGCAGATTGTCGGCCAGTTGCCGGTACTGCCGAAGCATTGGTGGGAAGGAACCGACAAGTCCGGCAAGAAACGCGACGTGACGCAGACCACGCTGGAGCCGCAACTCGGCTCCGGACCTTACCGGGTCAAGGAATTCGCGCCTGGGCGTTTGATCGTCTACGAAAGGGTCGCCGATTATTGGGGCAAGGACCTCAATCTGAATATCGGCACCAATAATTTTCAGCAGATCCTCTACGAATACTACCGCGATTCCACCGTCACGCTGGAAGCGTTTAAAGGCGATCAGGTCGATTGGCGCACCGAAAACAGCGCCAAGAACTGGGCGACCGCTTACGATTTTCCGGCGGTGCACGACAAGAAGGTGGTGCTGGAAGAATTCCCGATTCGCAATGTCGGCGTGATGCAGGCCTTCGCCTTCAACATTAGGCGCGACAAGTTCAAGGATCCGCGCGTGCGCCGCGCTTTCAATTTCGCTTTCGACTTCGAGGAGATGAACAAGCAAATATTTTTCGGCCAATACAAGCGCATTGCCAGCTATTTCGAGGGCACTGAACTTGCATCGTCCGGAATCCCGCAGGGCAAGGAACTGGAGATCCTGCAAAGCGTGAAGGACAAGGTGCCGGCCGACCTGTTCACCAAGCCCTACACCAATCCGGTCGGCGGTAGTCAGCAGGCCAACCGCGACAATCTGCGCGCGGCGCTCGCGCTATTTCGTGAGGCCGGTTACGAGATCAAGGACACCAAGCTCACCAACGTGAAGACCGGCGAGCCCTACAGCGTCGAATTTCTGGCCGAGGACCCGGCCACCGAGCGATTCGTGTTGTTCTACAAACCCTCGCTGCAACGCGTTGGCATGACGGTAAACGTGCGCGTGGTCGACAGCGCGCAATACGAAAACCGGTTACGGCAGTGGGATTTTGACATCATCGTCGCGTCCTGGGGCGAGTCGTTGTCGCCCGGCAACGAACAACGCGGTTTCTGGAGTTCGCAGGCCGCCGACCAACCCGGCTCGCGCAATCTGATCGGCATCAAAAATCCGGCGGTCGACGCGCTGATCGAGCGCGTGATCTATGCCAAGGACCGCGCAGAGTTGGTCGCCGCCACTCAAGCGCTCGACCGGGTGCTGCTGTGGAATTTCTACGTCGTGCCGCAATGGACTTACGGCAAGCAGCGCACCGCGCGTTGGGACCGCTTCGGCCACCCGCCGAACATGCCGACATACGGGCTCGCCGCATTCCCAGCCATCTGGTGGTGGGACGCGGACAAGGCGGCCAAGGTGCCGCGGCGGTCTTGATCACCCGTCGGCATGCGCTGGTGTTATCGGCTGGCGCGGTCGCCGCCGCGAAGCTCACGCCGACGGGCGCGCAGGAGGTCGAACGTCACGGCATGTCGGCCTTCGGCGATCTTGCTTACCCGGCGGATTTCCCGCACTTCAAATATGTCAATCCGAATGCGCCCAAGGGCGGCGTCTATTCGGAGGCGATATCGAGCCGCGGCTACAACGGCTCCTTTCTCACCTTCGATTCGCTTAACGCCTACATCCTGAAAGGCACGGGCGCCTTTGGTATGGACACCACGTTCGCCGCGCTCATGGCGCGCTCGGGTGACGAGCCCGATGCAATGTACGGGCTGGCGGCAAAGAGCGTCCGCATCTCCGACGACGGTCTGACCTACCGTTTTTCCTTGCGGGCCGAAGCCAAATTCCACGACGGCGCGCCGCTCACTGCGCACGACGTGGCATGGTCGCTGAATACGCTGAAGGACAAGGGCCATCCGATCATCACGCAGTCGCTGCGCGATTGCCAAGGCGCCGAGGCGCTGGATGACCGCACCGTGGTGGCGCGCTTTGCTGAAAAGCGCGCGCGCGACGTGCCGCTGCTCGTGGCGGGCCTGCCGATCTTTTCCCAAGCCTACTACGCCAGGCAGCCATTCGATCAGTCGACGCTGACGATCCCGCTCGGCAGCGGGCCTTACAAAGTCGGACGTTTCGATGTCGGGCACTTCGTCGAATTCGAACGGGTCAAGGACTGGTGGGGCGCCGAACTGCCGGTGGCGCGCGGCGTGAACAATTTCGACACCATTCGCTACGAATATTACCGCGATCGCGAGGTCGGCTTCGTCGGCTTCACCGCCAAGAACTATTTGTTCCGCGAGGAGTTCACCTCGCGCACTTGGGCGACGCGTTACGATTTTCCCGCCTTCAAGGACGGCCGCGTCAAGCGCGAAGAGATACCGGATGCAACTCTGTCGGGCGCGCAAGGTTGGTTCATCAACACCCGGCGCGAGAAATTCAAGGACCGCCGTTTGCGCGAGGCGCTGATCGACGCCTTCGATTTCGAGTACACAAACAAAAACATCATGTATGGCGCCTATAAGCGCACGATATCGCTGTTCCCGAATTCACCGTTGATGGCGGCGCGCAAGCCGGACTCGGCGGAGCTCGCGCTGCTCGAGCCGTTCCGTGGCAAGGTGCCCGATGAGGTGTTTGGCGAGCCTTACGTGCCGCCGGTGACTGACGGTAGCGGCCACGATCTCCCTTTGTTGCGCCGCGCCGCGCAACTGCTCGCCGAGGCGGGCTACCCCGTCGTGAATGGCCGACGGGTGCTGCCGAGCGGCGAACCGATCACAATCGAATTTCTCGACGACGAGCCGGGCCTGCAGCCACATCATCTGCCCTACATCAAGAACCTCGGCACGCTCGGAATCGAAGCCAGCCTGCGCCTTGTCGATCCGGTGCAATATCGCAAGCGTGTCGACGACTTCGATTTCGATATCACAGTCGACCGCCTGAGCTTTTCCTCTACGCCGGGCGATTCGCTGCGCACCTACCTGTCATCGCAGGCCGCCTCGATCAAAGGCTCGCAGAATCATGCTGGCATTGCCGATCCGGCGATCGACGCAATGATTGGCCACATCATCGCCGCCAAAACGCGCGACGAACTCACTGTAGCCTGCCGGGCGCTCGACCGTGTGTTCCGTTCGGGGCGCTATTGGATTCCGCACTGGTATCTGCCGGCGCACCGGATCGCCTATTGGGACGTGTTCAATTGGCCCGCGACAAGACCTCGCTATTTCCGGGGTATCCCGGAAACGTGGTGGTACGACCGCGACAAGGCGGCGAAGTTGGAACAAAAGGGCTAGTCCGGTGGGAAGAAGGAAGTTGCCGCTTTCGCGCCGCCCCGGAATGACATAGTGAGAGTCGCATGACCGCCTACATCATCCGCCGTCTGCTGTTCATGGTGCCGACCATGTTCGGCATCATGCTGGTGGCGTTCGCCGTGGTGCAGTTCGCGCCGGGCGGGCCGGTCGAACAGGTAATCGCCAAGCTCACCGGCGCCGACACCGGTGCGACCTCGCGCATTTCCGGCTCGCCCGGCGGCGACTTCGGTAGCCGCGGCCTGGTGCAGGGCGGCTCGGGCGTCGACGCCGTGACGTCGAAGTACCGCGGCGCGCAAGGGCTCGATCCGGAATTCATCAAGAAGCTGGAAAAGCAGTTCGGCTTCGACAAGCCCGCCTATGAGCGCTTCGGCATTATGCTGTGGAACTACATTCGCTTCGATTTCGGCAAGAGCTATTTCCGCGACATCAGCGTGATGCAGCTGATCAAGGAAAAGCTGCCGGTGTCGATCTCGCTCGGCATCTGGATGACGTTGCTCACCTACCTGATCTCGATCCCGCTCGGCATCCGCAAGGCGGTCGACGCCGGCTCGCGTTTCGACGTGTGGACGTCGAGCGTAATCATAGTCGGCTACGCTATTCCCGGCTTCCTGTTCGCGATATTGCTGATCATCTTGTTCGCCGGCGGCTCGTTTTTCGACATCTTCCCGCTGCGCGGTCTGGTCTCGGAGAATTTCTGGCAACTACCGTGGTACGCCAAGATCGGCGATTATTTCTGGCACCTGACGCTGCCGATTATTTCGATGGCGCTGTCGGCCTTCGCCACCATGACGCTGCTGACCAAGAACTCGTTCCTCGAGGAGATCCGCAAGCAATACGTACTCACGGCGCGCGCCAAGGGTTGCAGCAGCAACCAGGTGCTGTACGCCCATATTTTCCGCAACGCCATGCTGATCGTGATCGCCGGCTTTCCGGGCGCCTTCGTGCACGCCTTCTTTACCGGCTCGCTGCTGATCGAAACCATCTTCTCGCTCGACGGTCTCGGCCTGCTCGGCTTCGAGAGCGTGCTCAACCGCGATTATCCAGTCGTGTTCGCCACGCTTTACATCTTCTCGCTCATCGGCGTGGTGGTGAACCTGATCTCCGACCTCACTTATACATGGATCGATCCGCGCATCGATTTTGAGACGCGGGAGGTTTGAGGTGGACGCCAAGGCGCGCGAGGATTTTTCGGAAGCCGCAGTCGACACGCCCGCCGGCAGCCTGCAACCGTGGATGTTTCGCTTCACGTTGTCGCCGCTCAACCGGCGGCGCTGGGAGAATTTCAAGGTCAACCGGCGCGGCTATTGGTCGTTGTGGGTTTTCCTGGCGCTATTTCTGATCTCGCTGTTCGCCGAATTCATCTCCAACGACAAACCGATCTACATCCACGTCAACGGCCATTCGTATTTTCCGGCGGTGGTGACCTATCCCGACACGGCCTTCGCCAAGGACAAGGACCCCAACCTGTTCGGTACCGCCGCCGATTATCGCGACGACTATTTGATGGGCCTGATCCACAAGGAGCACGGCACGGTGGTCTGGCCGCTGATCCGCTTCTCCTACAACACGCAGGTGAGCAAGCCGCCGTCGCCGTTCCCGTCCAAGCCGACCTGGATGCTGAGCCAAAAGGATTGCGACTTCGCCGCCACCCACGGCTTCGCCAAATGCGGCGAACTCGAATACAACTGGCTCGGCACCGATGACGGCGGCCGCGACGTGCTGGCGCGGCTGATCTATGGCTTCCGCATCTCGGTGCTGTTCGGATTGGCGCTGACCATCGTGTCGTCGATCGTCGGCGTCGCCGCCGGCGCGGTGCAGGGCTACTTCGGCGGCTGGACCGATCTATTGTTCCAGCGATTCATCGAAATCTGGACCTCGATCCCTTCGCTTTATCTGCTGCTGATCATTTCGTCGGTCCTGGTGCCGGGCTTCTTCGTGCTGCTTGGGATATTGCTGTTGTTCTCCTGGGTGTCGCTGGTCGGTCTGGTGCGCGCCGAATTCCTGCGCGGACGCAATTTCGAATACATCCAGGCCGCGCGCGCGCTCGGCGTGTCGAACGCGGTGATCATCTTCCGCCATCTATTGCCAAACGCCATGGTGGCGACCATGACCTTCCTGCCTTTCATTCTGTCGTCATCGGTGATGACGCTGACGGCGCTCGACTTCCTCGGCTTCGGCCTGCCGCCCGGCTCGCCTTCGCTCGGCGAGTTGCTCAGCCAAGGTAAGGCCAACGTGCAGGCGCCGTGGCTCGGTCTGACCGGGTTCTTTTCGATCGCGGTCATGCTCTCGCTCTTGATCTTCATCGGCGAAGCGGTGCGCGACGCCTTCGATCCGAGAAAGACCTTCCGATGAGTGCGCCGAGCGAAAAACTTCTGTCGATCCGCGATCTCTCGGTCGCCTTCGGGCAGGGCGCGCGCGAGGTGTTGGCGGTCGACCGCGTATCGTTCGACATCGCCAAGGGCGAGACCGTGGCGCTCGTCGGCGAATCCGGTTCCGGCAAATCGGTCACCGCGCTGTCGGTGATGAAGCTTTTGCCCTATCCGGCCGCGCACCATCCCTCCGGCTCGGTCACCTTCAAGGGCCGCGAGCTGCTGACCATGCCGGAGAACGAGATCCGTCGCGTACGCGGCAACGACATCACCATCATCTTCCAGGAGCCGATGACGTCGCTCAATCCGCTGCACACCATCGAGAAGCAGATTGGCGAGATATTGTTGCTGCATCAGGGGGTTACAGGCGAGAAAGCGCGCGTTCGCATCGTCGATTTGCTCGGCCAGGTCGGCATTCCCGATCCGGAAGGGCGGCTGGCTAGCTATCCGCACCAGCTCTCCGGCGGTCAGCGCCAGCGCGTAATGATCGCCATGGCGCTGGCGAATGAGCCGGACTTGCTGATCGCCGACGAGCCGACCACTGCGCTCGATGTCACAGTACAGGCGCAGATCCTCAAGCTCTTGAAGGATACGCAAACCCGGCTCGGCATGTCGATGCTGTTCATCACCCACGACCTCGGCATCGTGCGCAAGCTCGCCGACCGGGTCTGCGTGATGAATGCCGGCAAGATCATCGAGCATGGGCCGGTCGAGCGTGTCTTCACCGCTCCCGAGCACGCTTACACACGCGCGCTGCTCGCCGCCGAGCCGAAGCCCGATCCGGCGCCGCCGCGGCCGCAGGCGCCGGTAGTGGTTTCGACCAAGGATTTGAAAGTGTGGTTCCCGATCAAGCGCGGCCTGATGCGCAAGATCGTCGGTCACATCAAGGCGGTGGATGGCATCAGCCTCGAAGTGCGCAAGGGCGAGACGCTTGGCGTGGTCGGCGAGTCGGGTTCGGGCAAGACCACGCTTGGCCTCGCGATCCTGCGGCTGATCTCGTCGAACGGCCCCGTGGTCTTCATGGGCCACACTATCCAGGGACTGAAGTTCAAGGAAATGAGGCCGTACCGCCGCGACATGCAGATCGTGTTCCAGGATCCCTACGGCTCGTTGTCGCCGCGCATGTCGGTATCCGACATCATCGAGGAGGGCCTGTGGGTGCATCATCCGCAGCTTTCGGCCGAGGAGCGCACGCGCCGTGTGGTGGCCGCGCTCACCGATGTCGGGCTCGACGCCGATACCCGCGATCGCTATCCGCATGAATTCTCCGGCGGCCAGCGCCAGCGCATCGCCTTGGCGCGCGCGCTGGTGCTGGAACCGACCTTCATCGTGCTCGACGAGCCGACCAGCGCGCTCGACATGCTGATCCAGTCGCAGATGGTCGATCTGTTGCGCGACCTGCAGAAGCGGCGCGATCTGACTTACCTATTCATCTCGCACGACCTGCGCGTGGTGGCGGCGCTGGCGAGCCGGCTACTGGTGCTGCGCAACGGCAAGGTGGTCGAAGAGGGCGCGGCCGCCGACCTGTTTAAGGCGCCGAAAAGCGACTACACGCGCGCGCTGCTGGCCGCCGCCTTCAACCTGGAGACCGCGCCCGAGGGCGTGGTGGCACAATGAAAAATCGGTTCTCTCTCTGTCTTGCGTTTGTATTCTGCCTATTCGGCGCCGCCGCGGCGATGGCGCAAATGCCTGCCCGCTATCCCATCAAAGCCGATGATGGCGATCCGATCGCCAATTTCGATCTCAAGCCCGCGGTTTCCGCGCGGCTCGACAGACTGCCGGGCAAAGTCGCCGTGGGCAATATGAACGGCGACGTGACGCTGATGCAGTTCTACGATCTCAATTGCCCCTATTGCCGCGAGGCCGCGGCCGATATCGATACGCTGGTCCGCTCCGACAAAAAGCTCAAGTTAGTCTTCGTGCCTTATGCCGTCTTGTCGGTGGCTTCTGTGCGTGGCGCGATGGTCGAGATCGCCGCCGCCAAGCAACTGACGCCCGAGCAATATCTCGATTTCCATAAGCGCATTTATGTCAACCGCGGCACCATCGACGGTCCGAAGGTTCTCGCGGTTGCCAAGGATATGGGGCTCGACCTCGAGAGGCTGGCGGGCGTTGCCAACACCGAGGCGACGCTCAATGTCTTGCGCGACAACGCGACGTTCGGCGGCGAGGCGGGCCTCGCGGCGACACCGGCCTATATCATCGACGGCGTCGCCATCGTCGGCCATCCCGGGCTGAAGGCGCTGCAAAGCGTGGTCCGCTCGGTGCGCGCCTGCGGCAAGGTCGTGTGCTGAGCGATGGCCACGCCCGACCTCGCCGACCGTGCCGCGCAGGCCGAACTATCGGCGCCCGAGCGGCCGGCAAAGGGCTTTTTCGACTACCAGCGTTTCCGCGTGACCCTGCCGGCCGGGCCGCAAACGCACGACGTCGTGCGCGCCGGCAAGGTCATCGCATTACTGCCGCTCGATCTCGAACGCGGAGAGATCGTGATGATCCGCCAGTTCCGGCCGGCGGCGCATCTCGCCAATGGCAAGGGCGAGTTGATCGAAATCGTGGCCGGACGCGTCGAGCCTGGCGAGCAACTGATGGAAACCGCGCGGCGCGAGTGTCAGGAAGAAATCGGCGTTACGCCATCGGCGCTGGTCGAGCTGTTCAGCTATCTGCCCACGCCGGGATTGACCGACGAGGAGGTGACGTTTTTCGTCGCCGCTGTCGATGCCTCGCGCGTCCCGGAGCGAACGCATCCGACCGAGGGCGAATATATCAGCGTGATGCGGGTGCCGATTGACATGGCGCTCGCGGCGCTCAACGAAGGCTCGATGCACAATGGGCCGCTGATTGTCGGGTTGCAATGGCTGGCGCTCAACCGCGCGCGTGTGGCGGACATCCTCCGCGCCGCGCGTTAAAGACGCTTCACGCTGGTCACCTCGTTGCCGGCCGCCTTGATGCGGGCGATGGCCTCGGCAGCGGGCTCGATCTCCACCGCCATATGATGCGCGTTGGCGTGCAGCAACCTCTCGCCATCGAAGACGATAGCGATGTGGCCCTTCCAGAACACGAGATCGCCGCGGCGCAGTTCGCCGAGCGACGATAATTTGCCGAGCGCCAGCTCCTGCATGTCGCTGTCGCGCGGGCAGGCAATTCCGGCAGCCTGCAATGCAACCTGAACCAGGCCGGAGCAATCGATGCCGAGCGATGTCTTGCCGCCCCACAGGTAAGGCGTGTGGAGAAGCTCCTCGGCTACGGCGATGAAGTCCTGTTGCCGCGCCTTGAGCGGCGACAGATGCGTGATTGGCAGATGCCAGCCGCTGGCGCTGACTGCGAAGCGCTCATCTTGCCGTGCAATGGCGAGCCTAGCGCCCATCGGCAGCGCCACCGCTGGCGCCAGCTTGATGTCCGGACCGGGAAAGCCGAGCGTTCGCGGTACCGACACCTTGTGTGTCGCCGCCGGTCCCGGTTGGCCGAGCGCGTTGGCGGACAGCCAGCCGACATAGCCGTCGGTTTCGAGCTGGACCCAGGCCCAACCCTCGTCGGTCGTCTCGTAGACGATCACGCCTTCGCCCATTAGTGCCTGCGTGTCGAGGCGGGCCTCATGCGAGGGCGCGCGGCGCAAGGCAGCGATCGGCTCAATCACCTCGTGGCGTGCACCTTCGACAAAGCGCGCGGCCTCGACTTGGCCTTGCAGATATTTGGCCGCGATCTCGGGGCGGAACGGATTGATGCGGGGATCGAGCGCGACCATTGCTTTCACGGGTAACGCGCGCACAACAGCGCATAAAGCGCGCGGGCCGTCTGCAGTTCGGCGCCTTCCGGACGCCCGGGCTTGGCGGCCGCCGACCAGGCGAAAATGTCGAGATGCAGCCAGGATTTCGCGGCGATGAATTTGCGCAGGAACAGCGCCGCGGTAATGGCGCCGCCTTGGCCGCCGGTGCTGACATTATTGATATCGGCCACTTTGGAATCGAGCATCGCCTCGTAGGGCTTCCATAGCGGCATGCGCCAAAGCGGATCGTTCTCGGAGGCTCCGAAACGGGCAATTTCCTCGGCGAGGGCGTCGTCGTCGGTGAAGGCGGCCGGCACGTCCGGCCCGAGCGCGACGCGGGCGGCGCCGGTCAACGTCGCGAAATCGGCGATCAGCGCCGGCTTGTCCTCGTCGGCAAGTGTGAGCGCATCGGCCAGGATCAGCCGCCCTTCCGCGTCGGTATTGCCGATCTCGACGCTGATGCCCTTGCGCGAGGTGTAGATGTCGCGCGGGCGGAAGCTGGTGCCGGAAATCGAATTCTCCACCACCGGGATAATTACGCGCAGCCGCACCTTCAGCTTGCGCGCCATGATCATGTGCGCCAGCCCCAGCGCGGTGGCGCCGCCGGCCATGTCCTTCTTCATGTTGAGCATGCCGGTGTCGTTCTTGATGTCGAGGCCGCCGGTATCGAAGCACACGCCCTTGCCGACCAGCGTGATCTTCGGCGCGGCTTCGTTGCCCCAGGTGATATCGATCAGTCGCGGCGTGCGCGCCGAGCCGGCGCCGACCGCGGCAACCAGCGGGAAATTCTTGGCGAGCGCATCGCCGGCAGTGACCTCGATCTTGGCGCCGTGCTGCTTGGCTAGCGCGCGCGCCGTCTCCTCCAACTCGGCTGGGCCCATGTCGTTCGACGGCGTATTGATGAGGTCGCGGGCCAGCGTCACGCCCGCGACAATGCGGGTGAGGTCCTCGCCATCGACGCCCTCGGGCACAACCAGCCGCACGTTTCGCGCCTCCGCCTTGCGGTAGCGGGTGAATTGATAGGCGCCGAGCGCAAATGCTAAAGCCGCCAGCCGCGCATCGTGCGACGCATTGGCGAAGCGGTAGGTGCCCGGCGGCAGCAGGGTCACAAGCTGTCCCGGCCGGAACAGGTCTTTCACCGGCGCGTCGGCGGCTTCGATGCCGAACAGCACGCCGGCTAGGGTGCCGTCGGATTTGGGCACGACGAGATGGCGGCCGGGCTTGGGCTCGTAGTCGGTGGCGCGGATGTAGACTTGCTCGCGGTCGTCGACCTTCTGAACGACGCCGTCGAATGTGGCGGCAGTGACGAACAGGATCGGGATCGTTGCGCCATCGGCGGCTTTGACGAACATCGGATGCATGTCTACTCCGCGGCGTCGCGTATCGAGGGTTTTGGCGCATAGCCGTCGCGCGTCTGCGGCAGCTTCCAGCCCAGCATCTTAGAGGCGACCAGCGTGCGCAGAACCTGCGCCGTGCCGCCGCCGATGGTGAACATGCGCACGTCGCGCGCCATGCGTTCGAGCGGCAGATCGCGTGAAAAGCCGCGCGCGCCGAAAAGCTGCAGCGCGTCGTTGACAATTTTGATCGCGCTTTCTGAAGCGAAAATCTTGGCCTGCGCCGCCAGCATCGGATCGGGGAAGGCGCTGCCGTCCGGCCCGCGCGAGCGCGCGGCGGCGTAAAGCATCAGACGGGCGGCGGTGATCTGGGTCTGCATGTCGGCCAGCATCCATTGCAGGCCCTGGAATTCGCCGATTTTGCGGCCGAACTGCTCCCGCGTCTTCGCCCAGTCCAGCGCGTGATCGAGCGCGCCGGCGGCGATGCCCATCGCCACCGTGCCGGCGCCGACGCGCTGGCTATTGTAGGCGTTCATGAGGTCGGCAAAGCCGTGCCGGAAACCGGATGGCGGCAACACGGCCATGTCCGCCGGCACCTCGAGGTTCTCGAAGGTTAGTTCGCCTTCCGGCATACCGCGCAGGCCCATAGTCTGTTCGCGTCGCGTCACGCGCAGGCCCAAGTTCGATCCATTGGCTTTGTCGCGCACCGCCAGGAAGCCGCCAATGCCTAGATCGTGGCCGCGCTCGTCGAATACACGAGCGAAGATCAGATGCAGCTTCGAGACGCCCGCTCCGGTGATCCAATGCTTCATGCCGTTGATCACGTAAACGTCGCCGCGCCTGTCGGCGCGCGTTGTCATGGCGGTCGTGTCGCTACCGGCGTCCGGCTCGGTGATGCAGATAGCCGGCTTGTCGCCTGCGAGCACCAGCCGCGCAGCAAGCTTTTTCTGTGACTCGCTGCCATAGGCCATGACCGTCGAGATGGCGCCCATGTTGGTTTCCACCACGATGCGGGCGGTGACGGTGCAGCACTTCGCCATTTCTTCGATCGCCAGCACGGCGTCGAGGAAGGATCGGCCCTGACCGCCGAGCGCCGACGGTATGGTCATGCCGACGAATCCGGCCTCGGTCAGCGCCTTGACGATATCCCAGGGGTATTGCTCGTCGCGGTCGACGGCCGCGGCCCTCGGCCGCACCACGCCTTGCGCGAATTCGCGGGCGCGCGCCTGCAGGGCGATTTCATCCGGGGTCAGGGTCAGTTCCATGCCGTAATCTTTAAGCTCGCTGTATGGACCAGAATACAAGTTAACCACTCGTTAGGGTTAACGTTTTATTGCTCGGGGCATGCCAAGACCGGCCTTTGCCGCCCGCCTGTTTGCCTCCGCCGCCCTTACGGCGGTACTGGCTTTGTCGGTCGCCGGCTGCATGACGACCGGCGACGATATAACCGGTTCCATCACCGCCCCGGAAACACCGCGGACCGATGCCGAATGGCGGCGCTCGCTCGATGTCTGGGGCGCGCATTACCGCGAAAATCCCAACGACTCCAACGCGGCCATTGCCTATGCCCGCGCGCTGCGCGCCACCGACCAGCGCGCCCAGGCCGTCGCCGTGCTGCAGCAGGCGACCATCCGCAACCCGCATAACATGCAACTGCTCGGCGCCTACGGCCGCGCCTTGGCCGAGGCCGGCGACTACAATCAGGCGCTCGACGTGCTGACCCGTGCGCATACGCCGGACAATCCGGACTGGCGCATCCTCAACGCTCAGGGTGCCGTGCTCGACCAATTGGGCCGCTATACCGAGGCGCAGCAGCACTATATGGCCGCGCTGCGCATCATGCCGGGCGAGCCTTCGATCTTGTCCAATCTCGGCCTGTCGTACGCGCTGACCAAGGATCTGCGACGCGCCGAGGCCACCCTACGGCAGGCCATGACGCGCCCCGATGCGGCACCCAAGGTTCGGCAAAACCTCGCTCTCGTGGTGGGCCTGCAGGGCCGTTTCGCGGAAGCCGAGCAGATCGCGCGCGCCGATCTGCCGCCAGACGAAGCCGCCGCCAACGTCGCCTATCTGAAACAGGTGCTTGCGCAACGCGGCCAGTGGGCAAAAAAGGTGGCCGGCGGCACGTCCCCGCGCCCGATGCCGGGACCTGACCATCAATTGTAATTGCGGGTAATCTTGCCGGTATGACCGCCGTGCCGTCGGGGGCGATCAGCGGATCGCCATGACTTTGATTACGGCCGGGCCGAGAATGACGACGAACAGGACCGGCAGGAAGAATAGGATCATCGGCACCGTAAGCTTCGGCGGCAGGCCGGCGGCCTTCTTCTCGGCTTCCGCCATGCGCATGTCGCGATTTTCCTGCGCCATCACGCGCAACATGTTTGCGAGCGGCGTGCCGTAACGCTCAGCTTGCTGCAACGCCATGCAAACCGATTTCACACCTTCCAGATCGGTACGCTTGGCAAGGTTCTCGTAGGCCTGGCGGCGGTCGGGCAGATAGGACAATTCGGCGGTGGTGAGCGTGAGTTCCTCGGCGAGGGCCACCGATTGCGTGCCGACTTCATCGCTCACCTTTTTGAAAGCGGCCTCGATCGACATGCCGGATTCTACACAGATCAGCAGCAGGTCGAGCGTGTCGGGAAACGCGCGTTTGATCGAGAGCTGGCGGCGCTGGATCTTGTTCTTGAGGATCATCAGCGGCAGATGCATGCCGATATAGGCGGCAGCAATGCACATGCCGAGCTTGACCATCGCCGGTTGTTGGAAATCGAGCACGACAAACAGATAGACCGCGGCGAACAATGCGGTCGCCGCCGGGGTCACCATGCGGAAAAACAGGTAGGTGACGTAGGGCGCCTGCCCGCGGTAACCGGCCTGCACCAGCTTGAGCCGGGCCTCTTCCTGCCCGACCCATTTCTTTAGATTGAAGCGGTCGACGATCGCTTGAATGGATTGCTTCGCCGAAGGACGCAAATTGACCTTCTGTTGCGCCTGCGCCATGCGTTCGCGTTCGCGCTGGCGAATCTTTTCTCGCTCGAGCGCGACCGCCCTCATGCGCTTGCCGAGCGGATCGGCGAGCACCAGCGGCATCGCCAACGTCAAGACGGTGGCGACCGCGGCGATGGCGGCGAACAGCATCGTCAGCGTCTTGGTATTGAGCGAGTTCGATCAAGAAATCGAGCATTGGTACCCTACATCGTCACGAGGCGCGTACGTTAGAAATCGAAGTTGATCATTTTCTTCATCACCATCACGCCCATTGCCATCCACACGACGGAAGCGGCCAGCATCAAACGGCCGAGCGGCTCGATCCACAGCAGCGAGATGTAGTTCGGACTCGTGATGTAGACCATGGTCATAACCGCGAGCGGCAGCGCGCCGATGATGCCGGCCGAGGCCTTCGCTTCTTGCGACATGGCCTGGATCTTGGCCTTCATCTTCTTGCGGTCGCGCAACACGCGCGAAAGGTTGCCGAGCGCTTCCGCGAGATTGCCGCCGGACCTCTGCTGGATCGAGACGACGATACCGAAGAAATTCGCTTCCGCCACCGGCATGTGCTCGTAAAGTTTGGCGCAGGCTTCTCCGAGCGGCATGCCGATAGCCTGGGTTTCGACGATCGCGCGGAATTCGGATTTCACCGGCTCCGGCGCCTCGATCGTGATCATTTTGAGGCAGTCGAGCAGCGGCAATCCGGCCTTCACGCCGCGCACGATGATGTCGACCGCGTCCGGGAAGGCATGGAGAAATTGGCCCTCGCGCCGTTTCTTCAAATAGGACAACAACCAGCGCGGCAGACCGAACGCGCCGGCTAGGCCCAGCAAAGCGGCTGCCGGAAGCCCGCCGCCGGTCAACAGGCCGAGCACGAACAACACCGCGCCGATACCGCCCGAGATAAGGAAAAATTGCCGCTTCGACCAGGACAGGCCGGCCTGCGCGATGCGCACCAGGAGAGGAACGTGTTTGGTTTTCTTGTGGCGCTCGTCGAATTCCTTGAGTGTATTTTCGATGACATCGCGTCGCGACTTCTGGTGGCCGCGCGCGGCGCGCACAGCCGGTTCCGGCTTTGCGACGCTGGCCATGCGTTGTTCGGCTTTACGCTCGCCAGACAGTAGCGGATAGATGAATACCCAGACCACGCCGCCGACTGCGACCGACGCCAGAAAGAACAGGGCGGTTGCTTGCATGGTGCCCCCGAACTAGGTCCGCATAGCGTTGCTGACGGCTTCCGCAGCATCGAGGGCGTTGGCCAGGCGCTTTTCCTCGCCGTAGTAACGGGCACGATCCCAAAAGCGCGGCCGGCCGATGCCGGTCGAGCGGTGGCGGCCGAGGATGTTGCCTTGCGCGTCCTCGCCGGCCATGTCGTAGACGAATAGGTCCTGGGTGATGATGACGTCGCCTTCCATCCCCATCACCTCGGTGATGTGGGTGATCTTGCGCGAGCCGTCGCGCAGGCGCGCGGCCTGGATGACGACGTCCACCGAGGCGGTGATCATTTCGCGAATGGTGCGCGACGGCAACGAGAACCCGCCCATGGTGATCATCGATTCAAGACGCGACAGCGCTTCGCGCGGGTTGTTGGCGTGTAGCGTGCCCATCGAGCCGTCATGGCCGGTGTTCATCGCCTGCAGCAAGTCGAATGCTTCGGGTCCGCGCACTTCGCCGACGATGATGCGTTCAGGGCGCATACGCAGGCAGTTGCGCACCAAATCGCGCATGGTGACCTGGCCTTCGCCTTCGAGGTTGGGCGGCCGCGTTTCCAGGCGCACCACGTGCGGCTGCTGCAGCTGCAATTCGGCTGCGTCTTCGCAGGTGATGATGCGCTCGTCGTCGGCGATGAACTGGGTGAGACAGTTGAGCAGCGTGGTCTTGCCGGAACCGGTGCCGCCGGACACCAGCGTGTTGACGCGGCTGTGTCCGATGATGCGCAGGATTTCCGCGCCTTGCTCGGTGATAGTGCCGAACCTGACCAGTTGGTCGAGCGTCAGCTTATCTTTCTTGAATTTGCGGATGGTGAGCGCCGGTCCGTCGATCGCCAGCGGCGGCACGATGGCGTTGACGCGCGAGCCGTCTGGCAAGCGTGCGTCGCAGATCGGCGAGGATTCGTCGACGCGGCGGCCGATCTGGCTGACGATGCGCTGGCAGATGTTCAGCAGTTGCTGATTGTCGCGGAAGCGGATGCCGGTCTTTTGAATCTTGCCTTTGACTTCGATGTAGACCGTACCGGAGCCGTTGACCATGATGTCGGCGATATCGTCGCGTGAAAGCAATGGCTCAAGGGGGCCAAAACCGAGCACATCGTTGCAGATGTCGTCGAGCAGTTCTTCCTGCTCGGAGATCGACATCACGATGTTCTTGATCGCGATGATCTCGTTGACGATGTCGCGAATTTCTTCGCGCGCGCTATCGGCATCGAGGCGCGCGAGCTGCGCCAGATCGATAGCCTCGATCAGCGCGCCGAAGATAACGCCTTTGACCTCGTAATAGGTTTCCGAGCGGCGTGAATCGACTGCTGGCATAATGACCGTCGTCGGCGCGCGGGTCGCAGAGGGCGCCGAGACCAGCGGTGCGCCCAGCCCGTCCGCCGGAATCGGCGCACGGCCGGTGTCCATGCCACCGCCGGCAGCCGGCTTCGGCACTGCGCCCGGTTGCGCCGGAGCCGCCGCGTCCGCCACCGGGACCGCAGCGCGCGCCTCAGATGTTCCACTACGCCTACCGAACACGGGAATGGTCTCCGGACAAAAATCAGCTCGATCGCTTCATCAGCTTGGCGAGCAGGGGAGTCAGCAGACCGCCGCGAGATCGTTTCGCCTCGGCGCGCCCGGTCAGCGTCTGCGCCAATTGGCGGAACATTTCCGCGGTTTTGTGGTTTGACGACACCTCGGCGATCATCTGACCATTGTTGGCGGCGGTTCCGAAAATCTGCGGCTCGAACGGAATCACCGCGAGCGGCTGGTCTTCAAGCGCCTTGGCGAAGTCCGCTGGCGTGATCTCCGGCCGTTTCGGCACGCCGACTTGGTTGAGGCAGTAATACGGGCGGTGATCGTTCGGCCGCGCGGCGCGCAGCAAGTCAACCAAGTTCTTGGCATTGCGCAGGTTGGCAAGGTCGGGCCCGGCCACCACCAGGATCTCGTCGGCGCCGACCAGCAGCCGCTTAGTCCAGCCGGACCATATATGCGGGACGTCGAGTACAACGCAGGGGATCGTGCTGCGTAGCGAATCGAGAATCGAATCGAACGCGTCGGCGCCGAAATCGTAAACCCGGTCGAGCGTCGCCGGCGCGGCCAGTAGGCTCAGATGATCGGTGCATTTGGACAGCAGGCGATCGACAAAGGCGCTGTCGACGCGGTCGGGCGAAAACACTGCGTCGGCGATACCTTGCGGCGGATCCTGATTGTAATCGAGGCCGGCGGTGCCGAAAGCCAGGTCGAGGTCCGTCACGACCGAATCGAGCGAGAGATCGCGCGCGATCGCCCAGCCGATGTTATGCGCGACGGTTGACGCGCCGACGCCGCCCTTGGCGCCGACTACGGCAATGATGCGGCCGACCGGCTTGGCATCGGGCGCGGAGAACAGTCCGCAGATCGCACGCACGATGTCGATGGTGCCGACCGGCGCGATCATATAGTCGCTCACGCCGCGCCGCGTCAGCTCGCGGTAGAGCGTCACGTCGTTGACGCGGCCGATGACGATCACTCGCGTGCCGGAATCGCAGACCTCGGCGAGTTGATCGAGGCCGTGCAGGATTTCATCGGAATGATGTTCCGATTCGATGACGATGACGTTCGGCGTCGGCGATCCGCGATAAGCCTCGGCCGCAGCGGCGATGCCGCCCATCTGGATTTTCAAATGAGCCTTGGCGAGGCGGCGATCGTCGCCGGCGGCTTGCACGGCCGCGGCGGTCTCGACCGTCTCGCAGAAGGCCTGGACCGAAACCCGCGGCGCGGGCGCGATGTGTTCGTCGGTGGCGCCATCGGCTGCCGTCGACTTTGCCTCGTTGTCAGCCACTGCGACTTGAGATGCGTGTTTGATCATTTGCCGATATCGCTGATTTTGTTCTTGCCGTATTCGTCGGAATAATTGCCTGACGGGATTTCACCCTTGCGGTAGTGGTCGATCGCCACCGAGCGACGCGGCGCATAAGCCGGCGCTTCGGCGCGCGGCTGCACTAGATCCTCGGGGTTGGCGACCATGGCGGCAAGATTGCGCTGGCTGGCGCAGCCGAGGTTCCAGTATGGCTGGTTCTCGGTGTAGGCGGCGTCCAGGCTGGTTCCGAGGTCGTGCGGCCAGAGGCCGCAAGGGCCGGCCTCGGCGGCGATCTTGGCATAGTTAAGCTTGATGCTGGCGAGCGTGGGACCCGACGCTTTGTAGGTACGCACATAGATCGCGTTTCGCGGCACACCGGCCGCGGCGAGAATGGATTGCACTTCGCGCATTGAATCGGCTGCAGCGCGCTCGATCGATCGGCCCTGCGGAACATCGACGATGATGCCGCTGGTGGCCTCGCGGCGCCACAACTGTGCGAACGAAAGCACGTCGGCCCGCTGACTCGGGGTAAGCCCGCCACGATTGCGTCCCACGAAAACTTCGACGGTATGCTCGCGTTCCTTCAGGGTAATCGGATGGCGTTCGTGATAGTCGTCCGGATAGGCCGCTTGTTGCGTGACGTGTTGCGTGTAGCAACCGGCCAACGAGGTGGCGAGACCGACGACCGCTAACGCGCGAAGCGCCGTGGCGCTGCGGCGTTTGACAATCGTTGTGAGCAAACCTGTCATCGATCGTCTCCTCATGCCGCTCAATCGAGAATGAATCCGTATTTGCCGTGGTATTCGCTCGGCGGCGCGTCGACCTTGCCGGCGCCGTAGATGCGGTTGAGACGCCCGAGCAGCGCGGTCGACTGATCGTTGGGATCGGAGAAGCCGTCATCGGGCCGCGCCAGTTGCTTCTGCGCCACCGCACGCACCACATAGGGCGTGACCAAAACCATCAATTCGGTCTGGTTATTGACGTAGTCGCGGCTTCTGAACAGGCTGCCGAGCACCGGCAGCTGCATCAAGCCGGGAACGCCGTTGATCTGCTGCTTGGTCGTCTGCTGGATCATGCCGGCCAAGGCCAGCGATCCGCCCGACGGAATTTCGACCGTGGTCTCGGCGCGGCGGGTGCTGATCGAGGGAACGGTCAGCGTCTGCGTAGTGCCGGGCACGGCGATAGTCATCGCGTTATCCGTCGACAGGTCGGAAACTTCGGTCATCACCTTGAGGCTGATGCGGCCTTCCGACAGCACCACCGGCGTAAAGACCAGACTTACGCCGAACTTCTTGAAATCGATCTGGGGTTGGCAGACCGGCGGCGACTTGGTGGTGTCGCACGATAGCCCGTTGGGGATCGGAAACTCGCCACCGGCGACGAAGCTCGCCGTCTCGCCTGAGATTGCGGTCAGGTTCGGCTCGGCCAGCGTGCGCAACACGCCGGCGCGGTCCATTGCCCGCAGTGTTGCGGTGACATTGTTAAAGGTGCCGGCGAACGCGGTGTTGCTGAGCGGTTGGCCCGTGGCGGAGAATGCATTTTGCGTGTTGAGATTTACCACGGCGCTGCCGTAGTTGAGTGTGCCGCTCAGATCGATGCCGAGTTGCTTGATGACGTCGCGACGCACCTCGGCAACCGTCACTTTGAGCATAACCTGGTCGCGCCCGCGCACGGAAATGCCGTTGACCACCTTGGCGCCGTCGCCAACAAGCCGCGAAGCGAGGTCATAGGCTTGCTGTGACTCGGCTGCGCTGGCGGCAGTTCCGGACAGCATGATACCATCGCCCACGCCCTCGATATGGATGTCGGCATCCGGCATCGTCTGCTTGAGCGCGGCGCGCACGCCGTTGAGGTCACGCGTGACGGCGATGTCGAATCCGGCAATCTGCTTGCCCTCGGCGTCGAAGAAAAAGATGTTGGTTTGCCCGATTGCGACGCCGATCATGTAGACCCGGCGCGAGGAACGGATAACCGCGTTGGCGATTTTTGGATCGGCGACCAGAACGTCCTTGATGTCGGCCGGCAGGTCGATAGCGACCGACTTGCCGATGCCGAGCGGTACGAAGCGCGAAGTCGCCTCGCTTGCCGCCACTTGGATGACTGGCGTGTGTCTGTCGGCCGCCGCAACTGGGGCCGATGGTGCCAGGCCGGTGCCCAAAACGAGTGCCAGCAGCGCGGCGGCGCGAATTGAAGTCGTCATCGCCATGTCCCCGATTCCCCTCGCTCGATCATTTCGGTGTCGTCATCGTACCTACGCCGAAACGCACGACGTTCACGCCGGTGCGGCGTCCGCCCAGAGTGTCTTCGGATTGCGGCGCGTCTTGTCTAGCGTCGGTGATGCTGCGCAACGCCAGCGACAGCGTGCCGAGTTGCTGGGAAAGCGCGAGCGTCTCAGTTTGACGCGGCGCTAATTCGAGCGTCGCGGTCTTGCCGACCACGACCTTCTGCCCGTCTTTTTCCTGGACATTCTGGTCGATCGCCAGCACGCGGACGTTGGTAAGAACGGTTTCGCTGCTGTGCGTCTCGCCGCCGGCCGTTTTATCGGTTCCACGGCGGGTCAGGATGACGTCGACATGATCGTTCGGCAGGATGAATCCGCCGGCACCGGTCTCCGGCGAAATCTGTGTAGATATGGCGCGCATGCCGGTCGGCAGTATCGCGGCCATGAAGCCGGAGCCTTTAGCGTTGACGAGCTTGACCTCGCGGATCGGTTCGCCGCCGACGAATGGCGCGCGCGCGATAGAGCCGGACAGGGCCTCAATAGCGTTGGGCCGGTCGGGCCTGCGGATGAAATTTCCAGTAGCTGCGTTGGCCGGCCACTCCTGCCATCGCACGTCGCCTGGCGAAACCGTCTGGCCCATGCCGATGTCGCCTTTGGCGACGAGAACATCGACCGTGGCGATCTGCTGCACAGGCGCGGTCTTGACCTGCGCCGGCTTTTCCGTACGGCCAGCGAGCATGGCAGCGACGCCGCCCGCGGCGATGGCAACGGTCAACACAACGAGACGCGCGGCTTTCATACGCTTCACTCTCACCGTGACATGACGGCCGGGCCGGCCGCGTAATCGACATGGCGGCCAGTGCGACCGCCTGCACCGGATTTCAACAGCTAAAGGTCAAGGTATGGTTAAGGAGCGGTATCTAAATCGAGTTAATATTGTCTTGCGCCCGTGCCTTGCGGCTTTACAGGCTGGGCATCCAACCGGTCTTGGGATAAATGGCGAGTGCTGCGACCGCGAGCGCGATGCCATAGGGCACGCCGCCGCCCTTTGCATGCAAACGCTGAATCCATGGCTGGCATTCGAGCACGACCGGCAACGGCAGCGTGCGGAATTGTAAAAGCAGCAAAGTGAGCACACCGCCTAAGAGCGACGCAGAAATCATGTAATCTATCAGGTGCTCGAAACCGAACCAGAGCGCGGTTGCTGCCGCGAGCTTGGCATCGCCGCCGCCGATCCAGCCCATGGCAAAGAAGCCGAAGCAAACCGCCAGCACCAGCGCCCCGGCGGCAAGATGCATGCCGATTGCGCCGAAGCTCATGCCGGTGATCAGCGCGAGCAGGAAGAAGCCGGAGGCGAGCAAGAGCGACAGCCGGTTGGAGATGGTCATAGTCAAGAGGTCGCTCGAGGCGGCAAACGCCATCAAGGCCGGAAACAGCAAGAGCCTAATCGCATCGATTAGCATGGCTTTTGTCCTCGGACTCGTGAGCATGTCCTGCTTGATTGACTCACGCTCCGCTCATTCCTGTGCAAGCGGGAATCCAGAACCCATTTCGCTAAGCTAGTGCTCTTGGCTCTGAGTCCCCGCTTTTGTAGGAACAAGCGGCTGCTTCGAAAGCAGCTACTACGGTCAAAACTCTTAAGACTGATGACTTGTTGAGACCGACTCACTTTCTAAACCTCCAACTTTGAAGACCATCAAGAATAACTGAGTCGTATCAATAAGTTACGTTTTGTGCGTAGACCTTAGAATAGGCCCGGCACCAAGCGGTAGCGTACGCATGCGGCAAATTCGCGATAGCGCGGATCCTCAATGAGCACGCGCTCCTCACGGAAGATGCGCACGACTTGAAAGGATAGCGCTAAGGCGTACAAGATTGCAGTGCTGAGCGCCGGCATGGCGAGTAGATAGCCAATATGCGTCATTGTGTAGCCGGCATACATCGGATGACGCACGAAGCGGTAGGGGCCGATCACCTTGACGCCGCGGTTGGCGGCGATAATTCCAAAAGCGTGTCCCAGAACCACCTTGGCAGTGATCTGGAGGAACATGCCGCCGATCATCAGCGCGAGGCAAAGTGCAATGAGAACGGGACTGTGTGGCGGCTCCTGCGAAATCGGCCTGACCAGTAAGGGTGCAATTGTTCCCATGATGCCGAAGACCCAGTCCAGCGGCTCACGCGATAGATGGGCCGACCATCGGCGCGACATGACAAAAACGAAGGGTAACAGTTCGGCGATAATCAATAGCAGCGTCCGAACGTTGAGTGTATCCAAGAAGCTGCCGAGCATGCGATAGACAAAGCTGCAGAACACCATCGCGACGATAAGACGCTCGGCGACATCGAATAGAATCGCGTTGTGGGTCAGGGGCGCAGGGGTGGCCTCCTTCGGCGCGGCATCGCAGCGACGCCACAAATTGAAGAGACGTGGCTGCACGCGAATTGCCCGGCGCATTGAGCGGATTCCTTTCATCGTCGCGCGCCACATGCGCCGCTCGATTTCCCTGCGTCTGGTTCCTCGGCTTGTTTCATTGTTCAATCGAAATCTCTGCGGCGGTCTTCGGCGGCGGCCGGCAGTCTCAAATTCGCCGGCAAAGTTAGAGTGCGAGTTCTCAGTCTTTCGTTAATTACACCTCCAACCTGCCCGTCATACGCATTCGGCGTAGCTCGGCATGACCTTAAAGGCGATTACGCGCGGATCGCATTTCGGGCAAATGCCGCCTCCCCGAAGCCTTGGTGGCATTAGCGCGGCCCCGGTTGATCGCGCGTAAACGCGGACTGTGCCAGTCAGCGCCGAAACGAAAAGACCCCGGCAAGCGGACCGGGGCCTTTTATGCATTGCCATTGGACCGGCGATTAGCCGCCGTTCTGGTTTGCTAGATCGTTTTTGACGGTGGTGAACGTCGTGACCAACTGAGAGCCGAGGCCATTCACGACCGCGATGATTGCGACCGAAACGCCCGCCGCAATGAGGCCGTATTCGATGGCGGTCGCGCCAGATTCGTTCTTCACAAAACGCACGAAGAGATTTTTCATCGGTAACTCCTGGGTGATCCACACGTGGCTGTCTGAGCAGGTCCAAAAGACCGGATTAACTCCGGCTACTTCGAACCACGCCCGACCGTAACAACGAGGTCTTGCGAGCAGGTTAATCTGATTGAAGAAATACAGGGTAATGTCGCGTGTATACGTCGTAGTTAACAAGTTATAGCGCAAAAAATAGCATGGTTAACAAATTATTGTTCCGATATATACTTATCGTATTCAAAATGTACTGGTCGCAATACACATGTTTTTGTTGGAGGCTTACAATAATGGCTATGGGGGAGGCCAGATTACGCTGGTTGAGAGTATTGAGAACCTCTGCCTGATTGCGAAATCTTATTTGTATTTTGATGTGCGCGGGCGATGGCCTCGGGAAACAGATTGCGGATTCCTGTGACACCGACGAGTAGAGCTTTGCCGGTAGCTTCGGTGGCTCGACGCCATGTCCGCTCAAGCGCCGAATGGGTGGTCTTTGCAGTTCATTCACCAATTTGCAGTCAACTCTTGAGGTCGGCCGGCCGACGTTGCGGCGGGTCCTGTTGCGTGTAGCGTACTGGAGAGTTCAATGTCGGCCGTGTTGGGGCGTCGCAGGCGACTGATCCGCGCTTGGGCCTGGACGATCATTTTCGCGGCCACGCTCGGCGTTCCAGCGGCGCAGGCCGAGACCCTGACCGTCGCTGTTGATCAAGCGCAGGTAATGCACCTGCCTGAAGGCGTCGCCACCATAGTCCCGGGCAATCCATTGATCGCCGACGTCAGCCCGGTAAGCGGCGGCGTCTGGGTCGTCACCGGCAAAGGCTATGGCACCACCAATATGCTGGCGCTCGACCGCCAGGGCAGCGTCGTGATGAACAAGACCGTCGAGGTTCTCGGTGAGTCCGGCAACAATCTGGTGGTAGTGTATAAGGGCGCCGAGCGCGAAACTTACAGCTGCGCGCCGGATTGCGAACACCGCATCACCCTCGGCGACTCGAAAGACTATTTCAAAGCCGCGCTTGACCAGAGCCACGACCGTACCGACCTAAAAAAATAGACTGACCCGCAACCGCGCTGAACGCTTCACGCCATAGCGGCCGCACCCGCGCCACGTCTCCCGGCGCGATCATGGTTAGCGGCCGCTTAACGGGCACCCGCGCTACTTCCCGATCCCAGCAACAATTCGAAAACGCGGGTTTGGTATGAGTTCCCACGGTGTTTCGGCACCTCACAACGGTCTCGAAGGTAGCCATGCTCGAACGTATTCGGAGCCAGATCGCCGCCCGCCTGCACCGGCTGACACCGACGCGCGTCGCACGCCGATTCACGCGTCATCAGAAAGGCGCCGCCGCCGTTGAATTCGCCCTGGTTGCGATTCCGTTTCTAGCGCTGACGTTCGCCATCATTGAAACGGCGCTCGTGTTTTACGCCGGACAAGTTCTGGAATCCGCCGCGTCCGATGCGGGCCGGCTGATCATGACCGGGCAGACGCAGCAAGACTTGTCGCCCACGACCGGCAGCGTCGGTTTCACTCAGAATGACTTTAAGAATGCGGTGTGCTCGTATCTCGCCGGCAGCATGTTCGATTGCAACGGCGTCTACGTGAATGTCACGAGCTATTCCAGTTTTGGTACGGTCAATACCGCGCCGCCGGTCACCAACGGCCAGCTCAATACAGCGAACTTGAACTATCAGCCTAGCGGCCCGAACTGCATCGTCGCCGTGCAACTGTATTACCAGTGGCCGATCTATGTGTCGCTGCTTGGCGACAACCTAGCCAATCTGAATGGCGGCAACCGCCTGCTGACGGCGACGGCGGTCTTCCGCAACGAACCTTATGGGCCGGCAGCATGTTGAAAACCAAACTTGGACAGCTTTCGCGGTTCGCGCGCGACCGCCGCGGCGTTTCGGCCGTCGAATTTGCCATCATTGCGCCGGTGATGATCGGGCTTTACCTTGGATGCGTCGAGATTTCGGATGGCGTAGCCGCCGACCGCAAAGTCAGTCTGATTGTCGATGCGCTCGCCAATCTGTCGTCAGAAGTGACGACCATCTCCACTGCCAACATGACCGATATACTCAATGCATCCAGTTCGATCATGGCGCCCTATTCGACGAGCACGTTGACAGCGACCGTGTCCTGTTTGACAATCGCCGCAAACGGCGCGGTAACGGTGGCGTGGAGCGCCGCCACGCCGAATGGCACCGCGCGCGCAGTCGGATCGTCGGTTACGATACCTTCGGCATTGGCGGTACCAAGCACCTCGCTGCTATTAGGTGAGGCAAGCTATGGCTATACACCGGCGATCGGCTACACCATCAGCGGCACGCTGACGCTGTCGGATCAAATGTATATGGCCCCACGTATCACGGCGCCGACCTATAACGGGGTCGCCTGTACCTGATCGTTCTCGTATCTATCGAGCTTCCAGGATCGGCAGCGCGGTGGTCGATTTAATCCGTTCCATGGCGAAGCGTGATGTGACGTTCTTGAGCGGGACAGTTGCGATCAACTTCTTGTAGAAGCCGTCGTAGCTCTGCATGTCGTGCACCACGACGCGCAGCATGTAATCGACGTCGCCGGCCATCCGGTAGAATTCCATCACCTCCGGCATTCCGCTCACCGTCTCGGCGAAGCGTTTAAGCCAGTCCTGTGAGTGGTCGCCGGTCTCGATCGACACGAACACCGTAATGCCGAGGCCGATCTTTTCCGGATCGATCAGCGCGACGCGGCGCATGATCACACCGTCGGCCTCCAGCCGTTGCAATCGTTTCCAGCACGGTGTCGATGACAGTCCGACGCGCTGGCCAATCTCAGCGACCGAAAGCGAGGCGTCCTCTTGCACCACCGCGAGGATCTTGCGGTCGATAGCGTCCATTCTCCATATCCTTCAAAACTTGGAACCGTTGGCCTAAGAAACTTGAGTAATTTAGAATTATTTTCTTATTTTAAGCTTGCATCTGTATTTACATAGAAAAACATTCTATTTCAAGCCCAATCTATCGCTGCCGCTGAAACTACATTTTGACCGGATCTGCACCCATGAGAACAATCTTCGCCCATCGTTTCGCCGCCTCGCTGCGCCGTCTCATCGCCGGTGTCGCGCTCATCTTTGCGCTGGCTGCCCCCGCCGCGGCCGCCGGCGGCGAGCCGCTGGTAAGCCCCGCATGGCTCAGCATCCATCTGCACGACGCGGACCTGGTGGTGCTCGATATCCGCTCGGCGATCGACGGCAGCAAGCCGGAGGCTTTCGCGCAGGGCCATATCCCGAACTCGGTTCACAGCGACTACGACAAGGCCGGCTGGCGCGTGACCCGCAACAACGTGCCGTTCATGGTGCCGACCACGCCCGAGCTCGAAAAACTAATCGGCGATCTCGGCATCGACGAGACCAGCCACGTCGTCGTGGTGCCGGCCGGCGTGAACGTGCTCGATTTCGGCTCGGCCGCTCGCACTTACTGGACGTTGAAATATGCCGGTGTCGGCAATGTTTCGATCCTCGACGGCGGCCTCGCGGCCTGGAAGGCGGCGGGCTATGCGCTCGACAAGGGTCCGCACGCGCCGTCGCCGACGATCTTCACCGCCAGCATCGAAAATAGCATCCTGGCGCTCGCCTCCGACGTCGAGACCATTGAGAAGAGCGGCGGCGCCACGCTGGTTGACGCGCGCCCGGCGTCGTTCTTCCTCGGCAAGGAGAAGGCGCCCGCGGCGCAGGCCTACGGCCACATCCCCGGTGCGGTCGATGTCGATAGCGCCCGCTTCTACGATCCGGCCACCAACCGGCTGAAGCCGAAGGCGGAACTTGCGACAATCGCCGGCGAGCTGCCGGCCGGTGCGGCAATCACCTATTGCAACACTGGCCACTGGGCCGCGACCGATTGGTTCGTGCTGCACGAATTGCTCGGCCGCAAGAATGCGCGGCTCTACGCCGGCTCGATGGTGGAGTGGACCAGTAACGCGAGCCACCCCATTGAATCCGCGCGCACCAAGTGGGACGATTTGAAGAAGAAGCTCGGCCTCGGCTCCTAACAGTTCCATTGCGGCGACCTTTATGACGACGGCAACAATAGTGGCGCCCAAAGCGGGCGCCGCGACAAGCACAGACATCCTGTTCCTTACGTTGGCGCTCGTCGCCACCGCGATCCTCATCGCGCTGGTGTTGCTCGACGGCCAGCCAGCGTCGGCGGCGCTGATCCTCGGTGGCTTCGGCCTCGGCATCGTCTTCCTCAAGGCGGAGTTCAGTTACACCGCATCCTGGCGGCGTTTCCTGACGCGCGGCGAGGCGGGTGGCCTGATCGGCGGGCTGATCGTCATCGCCATCTGCGCGCTGGCGGTGGTGCCGGTTGCTGCGCTGTCGAAGAATTTCGGCGGCGCCATCGCGCCGCTTGGGCCGTCGCTGCTGATCGGCGCCTTCACCTTCGGCATCGGCATGCAACTCGCCAATGGCTGCGGCTCCGGCACGCTTTACACCGTCGGCGGCGGCTCGGGGCGCATGCTGATCGCGCTGTTGTTTTTTGTCATCGGCAGCGTGTTCGGTAGCCTATCATTGCCGTCGTTTCTGGCGCTCGGCGGCGTCGATCCGATTCTTGCCTCCGACTATCTCGGTCCCTGGGGTGGCCTGGCGGCGACGCTCGCCAGCATCGCGTTGGCCGCCGCGCTGATCGCCGCCGTCGCCAAGCGGCGTCGCGCGAATTTCATGCCGTCGCGAAACTATGTGCTCGGCGGCACCTCCATCGGTCTGCTCTGCGTCGCCGTGTTCGTCGCTGGCGGGCATCCCTGGAGCGTGACCTTCGGCTACACGATATGGGGCGCAAAGATTGCGAGCGCGCTCGGCTTCGATTTTTCGCATGCGGCGTTCTGGCAATGGCCTGGGCCCAAGCACGCGCTGTCCGAGTCGGTGTTGTCCGATACTTCGAGCCTAACGGACTTCGGCATGCTGTTCGGCGCCATGGCGGCAGCAGCCGCCAGCAAACCGTTCGCGGCGACCGCCTGGCCGCCTGTCAAATCGCTGCTCGCCGCTGCCATTGGTGGCCTGCTGATGGGCTGGGGTGCGCGGCTCGGCTTCGGCTGCAATATCGGCGCCTTTGTCGGTGGCGTTGCCTCCGGCTCGCTACATGGCTGGGTGTGGTTTGCCGCCGCGTTGCCCGGCTGCCTGATCGGCATCCGCCTGCGGCCATTGTTCGGGCTGTCGAGAGACTAGGCAATGCGCAAAGTCTACATCGTCGTTGTCTTGTTGGGTTTGGTGGCCATCGTCGGCAATCACCTGATCAGCCCGTCGAGCGGCCGTGCGGTGTCGCCGGAGGATTTCGCCGGCGCCTGCGCACCCTGCGGCGCGCCCTGTCCATCGAAGAAATAGCTGGGTCAGTTCCGCTTCAAAAAATCATCCACCTCGGCGCGCGTCGCCGCGCCCATCAATCCGCCGAAGCGGGTGCATTTGATGCCGGCGGCGGCGCCGGCAAAGCGCATCGCCGCGATCAGATCGCTGGTCTCGACCAGATGGAAGGCGAAGGCGGCGTGGAACACGTCGCCGGCGCCGAGCGTGTCGACGGCCTTGACCTTGAAGGCTGACATATGGCGGACCTCGCCGTCTTCGAGCCAATAGACGCCGTCGGCGCCGTCGGTGAAGGCGAGGAACCCCTTGAATCCTTCTCCGAGTTTACGCAGCGCCTGGCGCAGGTCTTTCGCCGCCGTGCCGCCGCGCAGCGCTTCCGCTGATGCGATCACGTGGCTGCACGCCAGCAGCAGCGGATCATTGGGTTCCGCCGCCCGGTCGAGATCGAGCACGCGCGGGATGCCGCGCGCCGCGGCCGCCTGGCAGACCGGGATGACAAAATTCGGATAGCGGTTGTCGAGCACAACGACGTCGGCCGTCGCCACCGCCTCCGCAGCATTTGCCGGCGCGATGTCGCTCAGGCCCTGGTCACGGCGGGTGGCGATCATCTTTTCGCCGGCCGCGTCGATCAGGATCAGCGACACCGAGGAGGTCGCGCCGAGAACGCGCACGGAGTTGCTGCAATCTATCTTCTCGCGCCGCAGGCTCTCGACGATACGACGAGCGAATTCGTCGTTGTCGTCGCCGAGGGGACCGGCGAAGCTGACCGCGCCGCCAAGCCGAGCCGCTGCAACGGCAGCATTGCCAGCCTGGCCGCCGCTGGTAATCAAAAATTCCGACGCCTGCACCTTGCTGCCGGCGTCGGGGAATTTGTCGACCCGCATCACGATATCCTGCACGGCGCCGCCGGCACAGAGAATGCGGGGAGGGTTTGCAGCGTCAGTCAAAACGAATCTCGTCCTCCACCCATGCACGGATGAGATGATGCGCGATCGCCACTGGTGGCGGCGTTGTCAGCCCTTGCAGGTGTCGGCGCAGCAGCATGCTCTCCACCTCCGCCTTGCTAAACCATCGCGCGTCTTCTAGTTCCGTGCGATCGACCACAATCTCGCGGGTCAGCGCCTCGGCGTGGCAGCCGATCATCAGCGACGAAGGGAACGGCCAGGGTTGCGAGTGGAAATAAGTGACGCGGCCGCAGGTGATGCCGGCTTCCTCGCGCGTCTCCCGCCGCACGGCGTCCTCGATCGCTTCGCCCGGCTCGATGAAGCCGGCAAGGCACGACCACATCGTCGGCAGAAACCGCGGCGAACGGCCGAGCAGGCATCGGTCGCGCGCGATCGCCAGCATAATCGCTACCGGATCGGTGCGCGGAAAATGCTCGGCCTTGCAGGACGCACAATCGCGCTTCCAGCCGGCCTGAGTGACTTGCGTCGGCGCGCCGCAGTTCGAACAAAAGCGATGGCGCAGGTGCCAGTGCAGCACCGCCTTGGCCTCGGCGATCAGGGGTAGATGTTCGGCGTCGACCAGCCCTTGCACCGCGACCGAACGCAGGTCGGTGATGAAGTAATCGTCGTTGCTCTTGAGCGCTTCGGCTGCTGCCGACGCGAGGCCGTGGCCGAAGCGCGCCACGCCGCCGAGCAGGCCGAGAAAAACCGTTTCACGCGTGGCGCCAAGCGCGCGCGCCTCATCCATCGTGAACAGCGGATCGTTGAGCGGTGCGCCCTTCTTCGTCACGATCCAGTCGCCGCCAATGACATAGGCGCTGGCGGCCGGCTGAGCCATGAGCTGCGCCATGGCGGCAGCGTCGGGGCGCAGCTCAGCGGCGCGCTCGATGCGGCTTTGCGTGTAGCCAAGACGCGGTCTGGGGCCGAGATCGGGGCGGGGCGACATGGGCGCGGAAATTCGCACGGACGCGCGCGAGGCGCAATCGCGACTAATTACTCCGTTGCGTGCGGCGGGCGCGGATACATGGTCTCGCGCAATTCCGGGCGCTGCCATTGCGGTCCGAGCACGCCTTGCTTGGCGCCATACTGCGCCGAGGAGCCGACCGCGTCCCTGCCGGCGCGCATCTCGCGCGCTCGTTCAAGGCTGACGTCTATCGTGAAGAAGCCGGCGGTGGTGCTTTCGAACAGGATCTCCTCTGGCGCAGCCACCATGGCGAGGCCACGCTCGGCGCGGCTGAACAAATTCTGCGTGGTCACCACGATCGCGAGGTTCTCGATGGCGCGCGACCAGATCAAATTGCGCCAGCTCGCCCATAATTTCCCTTTGTCGGTGCCTGCCGGCATGAAGATCAACTCGGCGCCGCGCAGCGCCAGCGCGCGTGTCACTTCCGGCATATAGGCCTCGCTGCACATCGCCAGCCCGACCTTGCCGTGTGCCGTGTCGAACACTGGAAACTCGTTGCCCGGCACGTATTGGAATTCCCACCACTTGCCGCCGGTATAGATCCACGGCCCGTTCGGATGGGTGCGGCGGTAGCTGACCGGCGCGCGGCCGTCGCCATAGACCATGCAGATCAGATTATGCGCGGTGCCTTCGTTGTGGCTGAGCGGCTCGATGGTGCCGTAGATCGCGTTGATGCCGTGCTTGGCGGCGGCTTCAGCAATGCGCGGGGTCGGATCGAACGAGGCCGGCATGCGCCAGGGACCAGGATAGGTTTCCGGAAAGCAGACGAAGTCGGCGCCTTCCGCCTTGGCGCGAGCGATGAAGCCCACCGCGTCGGCGACGTTCTTCTCGTCTTCGCCGATCACGTTGGTGATCGGCTGCACGACGGCGATGCGGAAGGTCATGAACTTTGCTCCTGCGATGGATTGCGGCCGAGCCTAATCGCGAACCGGTGCTACGTGAAGGGCGCGCCGCAAGGCGCCGATCAGGCCGTCGCGTACTTTCAGATCGTAGGCGGCAGGCGGCGCCGCGCCCCAAACCGGCTTCGGCCAGGCGGCGTCGCTATGCCGGCGTGCAATCACGTGCACATGCAATTGCGAGACTTGGTTGCCGAGTGCGGCGATATTGAGTTTCTCGCATTCGGTGATGGATTTAAGCGCGCGTGCCGCGGCAGCGACTTCGCCCAAGAGCTGAATCTGCGCGTTTTCTTCGAGGTCGATGAGTTCAACCAGCCCTGGCCGCCGCGGCACCAGGATTGCCCAAGGAAAATTGGCGTCGTTCGCCAAGAGCACGCGCGACAGCGGCAGGTCGCCGACAGGAACCGTGTCCTGTGCGAGTTGCGGGTGGAGGGACCAAAGCGATTCCATTTTCTCGTCATGGCCAGGCTTGCCCCGGCCATCCATGGTGGCTTTCCACAGGCAGAATCGCCTCATGGCTGCGCGGGTCAAGCCCGCGCGTGGCGGCGTGAGCTCGCCGCCTTGCTTTCCGCCCCCTTTGGCCCGATATAGGTTCCGGGAGGTTGGCGGTGGACGAGCCACTCGCCAACCGGGTCAGGTCCGGAAGGAAGCAGCCCTAACGAGCACGGATCGGGTCGCTCGTCAGCCTCCCACCAATTTCCGCGATCCAACAGCGCAGCAGGCGCGGCCGCCGGTCGGATGGCACGATGAGTGAAACCGCGAAACCCACCGGCCTGAATCTTGGCAATGCGCCGACGAACACCGGTTATCGCGTGCTGGCGCGCAAATACCGTCCGGCAAGCTTCGACGACCTGATCGGCCAGGACGCCATGGTGCGCACCATCTCGAACGCGTTCGAGGCGAACCGCATTCCGCAGGCCTGGATCCTCACCGGCGTGCGCGGCGTCGGCAAGACGACGACCGCGCGCATCCTCGCCCGCGCCCTCAATTACGAATTGCCGGACGGTTCCGTCACCGCGCCGACGGTGAAAATGCCGGCCATGGGCCTGCACTGCCAGGCCATCATCGAGAGCCGTCACCCCGACGTGCTGGAAATGGACGCTGCCTCGCACAATTCCGTCGAGGACGTGCGGCAAATCAACGACGCCATCCGCTACGCGCCGATGAGCGCGCGCTACAAGGTCTACATCCTCGACGAAGTGCATATGCTGTCTGGCGCGGCGTTCAACGCGTTGCTCAAGACGCTCGAAGAGCCGCCGCCGCACGCCAAGTTCATCTTCGCCACCACCGAAATCCGCAAAGTGCCGGTGACGGTGCTGTCGCGTTGCCAGCGCTTCGATCTGCGCCGGGTCGATGCCGCGCTGCTGGTGAAACATCTCGAAGGCATCGCCGCGAAGGAAAAGATCGAGGTCGAGCCGACGGCCTTGGCGATGATCGCGCGCGCGGCGGAAGGCTCGGTGCGCGATTCGCTGTCGCTGTTCGACCAGGCGATCGCGCACGCGACAGGGAAGGTCACGGCGGAAGATGTGCGGCAGATGCTCGGTCTCGCCGACCGCGTGCGCATCGTCGATCTGTTCGAGGCGCTGATGAAGGGCGACGTCGCGGCCGCGTTGCAGGAACTGCGCGAGCAATACGATATCGGCGCCGATCCGGGCGTGGTGCTGAGCGATCTCGCCGAATTCACCCATTTCGTCACCCGCGTCAAAGTCGTCCCCACTGTCGCCGACGACGTGTCGCTGTCGGAGGCCGAGCGCGTGCGCGGCCGCGCCTTCGCGAAGGACCTGTCGATGCGTGTGCTGTCGCGTACCTGGCAGATGTTGCTCAAGGGCGTCGGCGAGGTGCAGGCCTCCGGCCGGCCGGTCGCCGCCGCCGAGATGGTGCTGGTGCGCATCGCCTACACGGCCGATCTGCCGACCCCGGACGAGGTTGTCCGTTCATTGAGCGAGGAGGACGGCGCGCCCGCGCGTCCGCAAGGCAATGGCGGCGCAGCATCCTCGCAGGCGCCGGCGCAGAATTTCGCGCCGCGCTACGACGCGCCGCGCGGTTCGCCCCGATCCTCGGCGGCGGTGTCGCCGCGGCCAGCTGAGAATCCGGTGGTAGAGGCCAGCGAGCCGGTCGCTGCCGCTCCGACTTTGGCGATCGGTTCGTTCGAAGCGCTGATCGCGATGGCGCAGGAGAAGCGCGACATTTCGATGAAGATAGCGCTGGAGCGCGACGTTCGGCTGGTGCGTTGCGAGGACGGCCAGCTCGAGATCGCGCTCGAAGCGAGCGCGCCGAAGACGCTGGTGCACGATCTGCAACGCAAGCTCACCGGCTGGACCGGCAAACGCTGGATGGTCGTGGTGTCGCAGGAGCAGGGCGGCTCAACCGTGCGCGCGCAAGCCGAAGCGCGGCAGGCGGAACTGGAGCGCGGCGTGCACAGCGACCCGCTGGTGCAGGCGGTGCTCAACCGCTTCCCCGGCGCCAAAGTGGTCGGCGTGACGCAGAATGTGCCGGTTGCCGAAGCCGGCGATGCCGTGCCGGACGCCGATATGGAGCCGGAGGACTAGGCCATGGCCGACTTCATGGGCCTGATGAAACAGGCCGCGCAACTGCAATCGAAGATGCAGGCGCTGCAGGCCGAACTCGACACCATCGAGGTCGAGGGCGCTGCCGGCGGCGGGCTGGTGACGGTGCGGCTTTCCGCCAAGGGCGACCTCAAGGGCGTCAAGATCGACAATTCGCTCTACAAGCCGTCGGAAAAAGAAATCGTCGAGGACCTGCTGGTGGCGGCGCATGCCGATGCGCGGCGCAAGGCCGAATCCGTCATGCAGGAGAAGATGAAGGGCCTGACCGGCGGTCTGCCGCTGCCGCCGGGATTGAATCTCACTTAGATGCCCACCGCCGTTGCCGGACCCGAGATCGAGCGCCTGATCCAGTTGCTGGCGCGGCTGCCCGGCCTGGGCCCGCGCTCAGCGCGCCGCGCCGCGCTGCACCTGATCAAGAAGCGCGAACTGTTGATGGCGCCACTCGCTTCCGCCTTGCAGACCGCAATGGACAAGATCGTCATCTGCAAGACCTGCGGCAATATCGACACGCAGAACCCGTGCACGGTGTGCACCGATACCAAGCGCGACCAATCGATCATCGTGGTGGTGGCCGACGTCGCGGACCTGTGGGCGCTCGAGCGCGCGCATGCGGTCAACGGCCGCTACCACGTGCTCGGCGGCACGCTGTCGCCGCTCGACGGTGTCGGCCCGCAAGACCTTACCATCGACGCGCTGATCTCGCGCGCGCATGAGCCGCAGGTGAAGGAACTGATCCTGGCGCTCAACGCCACGGTCGACGGTCAGACCACCGCGCATTACATCACCGAGCTGTTGCATGACGCCGGCGTGAAGGTGACGCGGCTGGCGCACGGCGTGCCGGTCGGCGGCGAACTTGATTATCTCGACGAAGGCACTCTCTCGGCGGCGATCAAGCAGCGGACGTTGTTTTAGGCCGTCTTCGGCTCCAGCCGCTTGAAATGGCCGTGCCGCTGCAGCCACGCCAGCAGCACCAGGCTCGGCAGGCCGGCGAGCGCGCAGATCACAAAGAACCACACCCAGCCGGTCGATTCGGCGATGAAGCCTGCGGTCGACGACAGGTAGGTGCGGCCGACGGCGGCCAGCGCGGTGAGCAGCGCGTATTGCGTTGCCGTGTGCAGCGGGTTCTGGCAGAGCACCGACAAATAGGCGACGAACATCACGGTGCCGATGGCGCTGGTGAAGTTCTCCAGCGTGATGGCGACGGTCAGCGCGGTGAGGTCGTGGCCGCGCGTTGCGACCCAGCAGAAGCCGAGATTGGCCGCCGCCTGCAGGATGGCGCCGATCCACAGGCTGGTGGCGAGCGGCAAAGCGCGCGCCACATATCCGCCGGCAAAGCCGCCGGCGAGCAGCGCCGCAAGGCCAACGCCCTTCACGATCGCCGCATATTCGTTGCGGGTAAAGCCGAGATCGATCACGAACGGCGCGGTCATCGCGCCCGACAGCGCGTCGGTGAATTTAAACAGCACCACAAAGGCGAGCATCGTGAAGGCCATCTCGTAGCTCAGGAAATCCTTGAACGCGCCGACGGCGGCCTCGGCCACGCGCGCGAATGGCGTCTGATGCGCATGGGCGGCTTCCGCCAGCGCTGAGCGCTCCGGCTCGGTGGCGGCGAGGGCGGTGACGGTGCCGATCAGCACCAGAATAGCCATCGCCGCATAGCCAAAGTGCCAGGCCGCAGCCTTGCCGAAGCCGTAGGCCTGGAAGCCGCTGACCGCAAACAACGCGCCGGCGGTCGAGACCAGCATGCCGACACGATAGGCGGCCACATAGGCCGCAGAGCCGGCGGCCTGCTCGTTCTCCGGCAGGCTCTCGATGCGGAAGGCGTCGACGACGATGTCCTGCGTGGCCGACGCCGTTGCCACCAGAACCGCTGCGGCGAAGACGACGAGCCAGTGGAACGTCATCGGGTCGCACAGGCCGAGCAGGACGATGGTGAGCATCAGCAGTAGTTGCGTGAACACCAGCCAGCCGCGGCGGCGACCAAGCCAGCGCGAGAACAGCGGCGCATCGAGCGCGTCGGTCAGCGGCGCCCAAAGGAATTTCACCGTGTAGGGCGTGCCGGCGAGCGCGAACAGGCCGATGATGCCGAGATCGATGCCGGACTCGGTCAGCCACACCAGCAGCGTCGTGCCCGACAGCGCCAGCGGCAGCCCGGACGAGAAGCCGAGGAACAAGACGATCAGCACGCGCGGCTTAAGGTAGACCGCGGCGGCGTCGAGAATGGATGGGCGCGGCTGCGCGGTGCCGGGCGTGGCGGTCATGCGCTATTCGCCGGCTTCCAGCTTGCGGGTCATCGGCGCGGGGATGATTTGTGCGGTCGGCGGGTCTTCGCTGAAATCAACGCCCTGAATCTTCTCCCCGCGACTCAGGATTTTTTCAGCCGACGTGACAATTTGTTCGATATCCTTGTTGACGTTGCCGAAATGCTTATCGAGATTTTCGACGCGGTCTTTGAGCCGTTGCACGTCTTCAATCATGAGCGCGACTTCTTTCAGAATCTTGTCCGCCGCCTCACGCATGCGCGCGTCTTTCTGGATTTGCTGCACGACCTGAATCGCCAGCATCAGCAGTGACGGCGACACAATGATGACGCCCGCCCGGTAGCCCTTCTGCAAGACATCGTCGAACGCGTCGTAGAGTTCGGCAAACATCGACTCCGACGGGATGAACATGAAGGCGACGTCCTGCGTCTCGCCCTTGATCAGATATTTTCCGGAAATGTCATCGATATGCTTGCCGAGATTCTGGCGTAACTGGCGCGTGGCTTGAAGTCGCTCCTCATCGGTCTTGGCATTTTCCAGCGAGGTCGTGGCCTCCAGCGGGAATTTGGCGTCGATGATCAGATGGCGATTGTCCGGCATGTGGATGCAGCAGTCCGGACGCGAATTATTGGATAGCGTGAACTGGAATTCATAAGCGCCCTGCGGCAACCCGTCGGCAACGATCGCCTCCATGCGGCCTTGGCCAAAGGCGCCGCGACGCTGCTTGTTGTCGAAAACTTTTTGTAACGAGGTTACTGTCGAGGCCAGATCGGTGATGTTCTTTTGTGCCAAGTCGATCACCGCCAACCGCACGTGCAACTGCTGCAGATGATCGGTGGTGTTCTTGGTCGAGGTTTTCATCGACTCGCCGAGATTCTGCGTCACCGCATCAAGCCGCGTGTTCACCGTCTGTTGCAATTGTGTATGCGAATTTTGCAGCCAGCTACCCATGGCATCGAGCCGCGCGTTGAGTTCGCGCAGCCGCTGCTCGGCCGCGGGATCCACGGCGGGCGGCTGCCGGCGCAGCTGCAGCACGATGATTGCGACGACGCCGACCGCGATGATCAGGCCGAGAACGATGAGGAGGGTTTCGGACATGAGGCCGCTTCTAGCGTGATTCGGTTAGCGATGCGAACGAAGGGCGAACGGTAGGGCGATTAGACCGATGGCTCAAGGGGTAAGGCGCGCATTGACCGCGCCGCGCCTTACCCTTACATCGCGCGCATGGCGGTCCGTGACATCCTCATCATCCCCGACAAGCGGCTGCGGCTCAAATCCGAGCCGGTGACCGCGGTCGACAAGACGCTTCGCAAACTGGTCGACGACATGTTCGAGACCATGTACGCGGCGCCCGGCATCGGGCTCGCCGCCATCCAGATCGGCGTGCCGCAGCGCGTCGTCACCATGGACCTCGCCAAGAAGGACGATCCGAAGGCGCCGCAGGTCTTCATCAATCCGGAAGTCGTCTGGAAAGCGGACGAGAAGTCGACCTATGAGGAAGGCTGCCTGTCGATTCCGGAATACTACGAAGAAGTCGTGCGGCCGGCGGCTGTGCGAGTTAAATATCTCGACCTCGACGGCAAACCGCACGAGATTGAGGCCACCGGCCTGCTCGCCACCTGCCTGCAGCACGAGATCGATCACACCAACGGTGTTTTGTTCATCGACTATATTTCCAAGCTCAAGCGCGACATGGTGATGAAGCGATTCAAGAAGGCGGCCAAACTTGGCACCTGCAAGCCGCTCTCCGAGGATAAAGAAGCGTCGCACCATATTGGATAATCCGGGCGGGGCCTGCATGCGCCTGATCTTCATGGGTACGCCCGATTTCGCGGTGCCGACGCTCAAAGCGCTCATTTCGGCCGGGCATGACATCGCCGCGGTCTACACCCGCGCGGCCAAGCTCGGCGGCCGCGGCATGGAGTTGCAGCCAACGCCGGTCGAGCGCGAGGCGCGCCGGCTCGGTCTGCCGGTGTTCACACCGAAGACACTGAAGGAGGAAGCGGCGCAGGCTGAATTCCGCGCACACAAGGCCGATGCCGCGGTGGTCGTCGCCTACGGCCTGATCCTGCCGAAGCCGATCCTCGAAGAGCCACGGCTCGGCTGCTTCAACGTACACGCTTCGCTCTTGCCGCGCTGGCGCGGCGCGGCGCCGATCAACCGCGCGATCATGGAAGGCGACAAGGAGAGCGGTATCACAATTATGAAGATGGACGAAGGGCTCGATACTGGGCCCATTGTCAGAACAAAAAGCGTCGCAATTGCACGCAATATGACGGCGGGCGAATTGCATGACGTGTTAGCGCGGATTGGAGCCACTCGCATGCCGATAGCGCTCCGCACAGCGGAGCGAGGTAAAGCCTCGCCCACTCCGCAGTTAAATCAAGACGTCACTTATGCGGAGAAGATTTCTAAGAACGAGACCCGTATCGATTGGACGAAATCGTGGGACGACGTTCACAACCACATTCGCGGGCTGTCGCCATTTCCAGGCGCTTGGTTTGAGATCGCTCGCATACGCATTAAGGCGTTAGGTTCGAAGCGCGGTAGGAGAGGCAAAAAGAGAGCTGCGCCCGGCACGGTGCTCGACGATCGCCTCACCATCGCTTGCGGTGACGGCGCGGTGCGGCTCATGCAAGTGCAGCGTGAGGGCAAGAAGCCGATGAGTGCGGAAGAATTCCTGCGCGGCACGAAGGTCGAGCCCGGTGCACGGCTTTCATGATGGGCGCGCTAGGCCGCGTGAAATCCCGCCCAATGGTGCCGGCGCGCTTCGATGAATTCGGCGAGATCGTTGTCAGTGACGCGAACCAAATCGGTATGCGCGAAGCCTTTGGAATAGTCGAGGACCGAGACGATTTCGGGCGTCAGCCTGATGGTCGGCACCGCGTGCGGGTCGGGCCGCGGCATCACCCGGTATTCCGGATAACGGTGCAGCAGGATGTCCGCCGCATGGTCGATCTCGCCCTGGTCGGTGACCACAGTGGCGGTTGCTGCGATCGACAGGCCCTTGATCTGCAGCGGCTGCGGGTAGTCCTTGGCGATGGCGAGGGACACCCGCGGATCGCGCATGATGTTGGCGTATTTCTGACTGTCGCGGGAAATCAGGCAGTAGATGACCATGCCGTCATTGCAGTAGCCGACCACGGTCGCCTGCGGCCAGCCGTCCGGCCGATTGGTGGCGATGGTCATGATACGATGCTCATTGAGCAGATTGACGATTTGCCGCTTGAATTCGCGCTTCATGGAAAAGGCCCTCATATTCAAGCTCCAGTATAGGAAGCCCGCCCGCCGGCGGATTTGAGGTGAATCAATCGTGCCCCGCTACAAGCTGACCATCGAATATGACGGTAGCCCCTTCGCCGGCTGGCAGATTCAGGCCGACCGGCCGACGGTGCAGGGCGTCCTGACGGCGGCGATCGAGGCTTTATCGGGCGAAAAAATCCTAGTGCAGGGCGCCGGCCGCACCGATGCCGGGGTGCACGCGCGTGGCCAGGTGGCCCATGTCGACCTGGCGAAGGACTGGGACACCGACACCGTGCGCGACGCGCTTAATGCTCATATAAGGCCCTATCCTATAGCGATCCTCGCCGCCGAGCATGTGGCCGAGGACTTCAATGCTCGGACTTCGGCCATCAAGCGCCATTACCTTTATCGGATCATTAACCGTCGCGCCGATTTGACGCTGGATGCCGGCCACGCCTGGCGGGTGCCGCGGCCGCTCGACGCCGCTGCGATGCATGCGGCCGCGCAGCGGCTGGTCGGCAAGCATGATTTCACGACATTCCGCTCCACCGAGTGCCAGGCGAAGTCGCCGGTAAAGACACTCGACCAACTCGACGTCGAACGCGAGAGCGACGACATCGTCGTGCGGGCGTCGGCGCGCTCGTTCCTGCACAGTCAGGTGCGCTCGATGGTCGGCTCGCTGGTGATGGCGGGCGAGGGCAAGTGGAGCGCCGACGATCTGGCCCGCGTGCTCGCCGCGCGCGACCGCACCGCCTGCGGCCAGGTGGCGCCGCCGGACGGGCTCTATCTGATGCGGGTGGATTACGAACCGAAGTAACGGTCGATAATCGTGCGATAGATCGCCGTCAGCGCGCGCAGGTCGGCGACCGGTACGCGCTCGTCTACGGCGTGCATGGTCTGCCCGACCAGACCGAATTCCACTACCGGACAATATTGCGTGATGAAGCGCGCGTCGGACGTACCGCCGCTGGTGGAGAATTCCGGCTTGCGGCCGGTGGCCTTGGCGATCGCGTCGGCAACGAGGTCGGTGAACGGTCCCGGCTTGACGGCGAACACGCCGGCGTTCGACGGCTCCCACTTGAACGCGAATTTGATCGCGCCGCCCGCCGCCAAATCTTGGACGGCTTTGGCCACGCGTCGCTCGATCAGGGCCTTCAGCGAGTCGAGCGTGTGCTTGTCATTGAAGCGGATATTGAAGCGCGCGCGCGCTTCGCCGGGAATGAGGTTGACCGTCTTGTTGCCGACGTCGACCGAGGTGAATTCCAGATGCGACGGCGGAAACAGCGCGCTGCCGGCGTCGAGCGGCTCGGCCTGCAACGCCGACACGATGGCCACCAGGCCCCGGATCGGATTTTCGGCGCGGTCGGGATAGGCGACATGGCCTTGCTTGCCCGTGACGATCAGATGGCCGTTGAGCGAGCCGCGGCGGCCGATCTTGATGGTGTCGCCCAGCGCATTCACGTTGCTCGGTTCGCCGAGGATGCAATGATCGAATTTTTCGCCGCGTTCGGCGGCCCATTGCAGCAGCTTGGGCGTGCCATTGACGGCGATGCCTTCCTCGTCGCCGGTGATCAGGAACGAGATCGAGCCCTTCGACTTGCCGCCATCGGCCGCGAGGTGATCGAGCACGGCGGCGAGCGCGCAGGCGATGCCGCCCTTCATGTCGACCGCGCCGCGGCCGTAAAGCTCGTCACCGTCGACTTCGCCGGAAAACGGCGGATGCGTCCAGGCCTTTTCGTCGCCGGGCGGCACCACGTCGGTATGGCCGGCAAACATCAGGTGCGGCGATGTCGTGCCGATGCGGGCGTAGAAATTTTCCACGTCGTCGGCGCCCGGCTCGTTGAACGTCATGCGGTGCACGGTGAAGCCTGCGGCTTTCAATGTGCTTTCGAGGAACGCCAGTGCGCCGCCTTCTGTCGGCGTCACCGACGGGCAGCGCAGCAGATCGCGGGCAAGGGCGACGGGGTCGGCGGTCATTTCTTAACCGTTCGTCCCCGCGGAAGCGGGAACCCAGAACCTTTCGGTACTGCAATCGCGACCCTGGATTCCCGCTTGCGCGGGAATGAGCGGTGTATGGAGCGGCGCAATGCTCAATCCCTCAACAGCTCGTTGATGCTGGTCTTCGAGCGCGTCTTCTCGTCGACGCGCTTGACGATCACCGCGCAATAAAGATTCGGGCCCGGCTTGCCGTTCGGTAAAAGCTTGCCCGGCATGGTCCCCGACACCACGACCGAATAGGGCGGCACTTCGCGCTGGTAGATATTGCCGCTGTCACGGTCGACGATCTTGGTGGAGAGGCCGATATAGACGCCCATGCCGAGTACCGAGCCTTCGCGCACGATCACGCCTTCGACCACTTCCGAGCGCGCACCGATGAAGCAATTGTCCTCTATCACCACAGGGCCGGCCTGTAACGGCTCAAGCACGCCGCCGATGCCGACGCCACCCGACAAATGGCAGTTCTTGCCGATCTGCGCGCAGGAGCCGACGGTCGCCCAGGTGTCGATCATGGTGCCAGAGTCGACGCGGGCGCCGAGATTGACGAAGGACGGCATCAGCACCACGCCGGGCGCGATATAGGCCGAGCGGCGCACCACGCTGCCGGGCACGGCGCGGAAGCCGGCCTTCTTGAATTTCGCGGCGCTCCAGCCCTTGAACTTGGAATCGACCTTGTCCCACCACACCGCCTTGCCCGGCCCGCCGGCGATCACGCTCATGTCGTTGAGGCGGAACGAGAGCAGCACGGCCTTCTTCAGCCATTGATTGACCTGCCAGGAGCCGTCCGGGCGCTTCTCGGCGACGCGCGCCTGGCCGCGGTCGAGCAGTTCGAGCGCCGCATCGACGGCCTTGCGCACCGCACCCTTGGTCTTCGGGCCGATCTTGTCGCGGCCTTCGAAGGCGTCGTCGATGATCTTTTCAAGATTTTTGGCAAGCTTGTCGTCGGACATCGCGTCCCCCAGCCGTTTCGGCTGCGGTTTGTCGGTGGCGGGGCGAGGGATGTCAAGCCGTGCGCCGGTTCTTCAGGATTTGCGCAAGAAATCCGGCGAGATCGTCGGTCAAATGGTCGACATGTGGTTCGTCGCGGCCGCTCAATTCCCAGGCCTCGCGAAACACCTCGCGCTGGCCTTCCGGCACCACCAATACGGTCGTCATGCCTAGCGCGTGCGGTGCTTCGAGATTGCGCGCAAGATCCTCGAACATGGCAGCCTTGCTCGCATCGACCGCGTGGCGCGCCAGAAAACGCTCGTAGGTTTGCAGCGCCGGCTTCGGCTCGAGCTCGGCGGCGACGATGTCGAATACGTCCTCGAAATGCTGGTGGATCTCCAGCCGTCGCATCACCGCGTCGGCATGCTTGCGCGTGCCGTTGGTGAGGATGAGCTTACGGCCCGGCAATTTCTCCAGCGCGGCGCCGAGCGCGGGGTTGGGTTCGAGCGGCGAGTGATCGATCTGGTGCACGTATTCGAGATAGTCGTCCGGGTCGAGCCCGTGCTCGGTCATCAAGCCGCGCATGGTGGTGCCGTAACGTTTGTAGTAGTCCTTCTGGACGCGGAACGCCTCGTCCTTCGACACCTTGAGGAATTCGGCGACGTAAGCGCGGATGCGGTCGTCGACCTGCTGCCAGAGCAGGTGATGCGGATAGAGCGTGTTGTCGAGGTCGAACACCCAGGTGTCGACCCGGCCAAATCCGCGCGGCGTAGAACGGGACGATTTCGACACTGAGTTTACGGTTCCTTGAAATGCACGACAGTCGTGGCCTTGCCGCCGAGATCGATGGTCGCAAAGCCGGCCGTATTGAGGCCGCGCGCCGCGCAATCCTTGTGGTCGGCGAGTTCGAACTTGCCGTCGCGCGTGCAGAGCGCGACATTGCCGCCCCAGGCGAGCGGCGCATCGCCGCGCATGATGGTGCGGCCGTTGCCATCGATCGCCTCGGCATAGCTGTAGAGCCGGTGCGGGTCGCCGTGCAGGTCCGGCCGCAAGCATTGCCCGGCCGCCAGGCGATACCAGCCGCGGCTGACGATCGCGCCCATCTCGACGATGCCGAGCGCGGCCATCACCGAATATTTGGTGTCGTTGCACCAGGAGAAACCGGCGCCTTCCGGATTGGCGGCGGCGGCGAGCAGCGCATCGAAAAACTCCGGCTTTGATGCCGCATCCGCCGATAATTTTCGATCAGCCAGAAATTTCGCGATCGCGGCTTGCGTCTTGGCGCCCTGCACGCCGTCGATCGGGTAGGCGTCATAGCCGGCGATCGTCAGCAGGCGCTGGATGCCGGCGAGCCGCGCTTGCGTGTCGTCGTAGTCGTCTTCTTCCGCGAGGTTGACCGCCGGCCCTTTCGGCGAATCGGACGGCCGCGCGGCGGTGAAACGCGCCTGCTGATTGAGCGGACAGCTGCGCGCATTGGCGATTTCGAAATCGCCGTCGCGGATGCACAGCTCGGCATGGCTCGCCTGCGGCAGCGGCGCGCTGCCGTAGACGGCCGGCGTGCGCGCGTGCACATAGACCATGTCCACGTCGAGCGGCCCGTCCACGACCTGGCGGCAGGCGCCGGGATCGATGCGAAACCAGCCGCGGGTCGCGACGTTAGGGCGCTTTTCCAGCCCGATCGCCGCTTCGACGCGATAACTGGTGCGGTTGCACAAAGTCAGTTCGGCGTGCGCGGGTGTCGCCGCCAGCACCAGCGCCGCGCCGGCTGCTGCAAGGATGCAGTTCGAACTGCGAATCATGCGGCCATGCTAGCCGATCGGATGGCTCAGCGATGCATCAGCGTGCCGATGCCGTGATCGGTCAGCAGTTCGAGCAGCACGGCGTGCGGGATCTTGCCGTCCATGATGACCACACCCTCGACGCCCTGGTCGAGCGCATAGATGCAGGTCTCGACCTTGGGAATCATGCCGCCGGAGATGGTGCCGTCGGCGATCAGCTTGCGCGCATCGGCGACCGACAAATCGGAGATCAGGTTCTTGTCCTTGTCGAGCACGCCGGGGACGTCGGTGAGCAGCAGCAGCCGTTTGGCCTTGAGTGCGCCGGCGATGGCGCCCGCGAAAGTATCGGCGTTGACGTTGAAGGTGCCGCCATCGGCCGCGGCCGCCACCGGCGCCAGCACCGGGATCAGCTCCTTGCCGAGCACATGATTGAGCACGGTGAGATCCACTTTATCGGGTTCGCCGACAAAACCGAGATCGACGAGCTTCTCGATATTGGAGTCCAGGTCGACCACGGTGCGGGTCACCTTGCGCGCCTGCACCATGTTGCCGTCCTTGCCGCACAGCCCGATCGCCTTGCCGCCGGCGGCGTTGATATACCCGACGATCTGCTTGTTGATCGAGCCGGCCAGCACCATTTCGACGATCTCGACGGTCGCGGCATCGGTGACGCGCAGACCGGCGGCGAACTCCGACTTGATACCGAGCTTCTTGAGCATGGCCGCGATCTGTGGCCCGCCGCCGTGCACCACCACCGGGTTGATCGCGGTCTGCTCGAGCAGAACGATGTCGCGGGCGAAATCGCGCGCCATCTGCTCCTGGCCCATGGCATGGCCGCCGTATTTGACCACGACGGTTTCCTCGTCGTAGCGCTGCATGTGCGGCAGCGCTTCCGACAGGATGCGCGCTTGCTCGACTGGGTCGATTTTGGGGGCTTTGGCCATCGCGCCGACTTTCCCGTGAAAAGGCTGCAGGGTTCTAGCCGAAGTCAGCGGCATCCGACAATGCGGTCGGGCTCACGTCTGTCACAATAGTGCTGTCGGCCAAAAAGGCGGCTAGCCGGCACGCAATGCCGCGAGCGCGGCTGCGATCAGGCCGAGCCAGCTCGCGATCATGATCATGCCGCCGGTTGGCGCGGCGAAGGGAAACGGCCGATGCCCAAGATAGGCGCGTGCGGCGACGTCGGCGGCGAACAGCGCAGCGCCGAGAATAAAGCCGCAGACGACGGCGATGCCGAGTGGACGCAGGATGAGGGCCTGCCGGGCCGCCATGACGCCGGCGAGCACGGCCACGGCGTGGATCAGCAGCAGGTAGCCAGCGCTGTCGAGACCGACGCCCGGCTTGCCATGCGCACCGGCCGCCGTGAGCACGATGCCGGCTGCGCCTATTAAGCCGCCAAGGGCGATCAAAATCTGATACATGGCCTACGCCTGCCTTTTAAAAAGCGCTCGCGGTGAAATTTTGCTGGCATTTAAGCCGGCTCGGCCGCCTCTTCCAAGGTGGCGCGCCTCGAGTGGTCCGCGGCGATCATCGTGTAAACCGCGGGCACGACAAATAGGGTAAACAGCGTCCCGATCGAAAGGCCGCTGGCGATGACCAGCCCCATGTTGAAGCGCGACACCGCGCCGGCGCCGCTGGCGATGATCAGCGGGATCACACCCAGCACCATGGCGGCCGTGGTCATCAGGATCGGCCGCAACCGGATTCCGCAGGCCTCCTCGATCGCTTCGCGCTTGGACTTGCCTTGCTGCTGCAGCGTGTTGGCAAATTCGACGATCAAAATGCCGTGCTTGCTGATCAGCCCCATCAAGGTCACCAGGCCGACTTCGGTATAGATATTCAGGCTCGCTCCGCCGATGCCGACGCTGATGAACAGCAACGCGCCGGCAATCGACATCGGCACCGAGACGAGAATGATCACCGGGTCGCGAAAGCTTTCGAACAAGGCGGCCAGCGCCAGATAGATGATGATCAGCGCAAATCCGAACGTCGCGATGAAGGCGCTCGATTCCTGGATGTATTGCCGCGAGAGCCCGCCGTAATCGACCGCATAGCCCTGCGGCAGCGAGCGCGCCGCAAGATCCTGCAAGAATTTCAAGGCGTCAGCCTGCGCCACGCCTGGCGCCGCAACGCCCTGGATGGTCGCGCTGTTGAGTTGCTGGAAATGGCTGATCGATTGCGGGATCGTCTTGGTCGTGATCGTTGCCACCGACGACAGCGGGATCGGTACGCCGTTTACGGTGCCGATGTAATAATTGAGCAGCTGTTGCGTGTTCAAGCGGCTGGCCTGCTCCACCTGCGGGATCACCTTGTAGGATCGCTGGTCGAGACTGAAATAATTGACGTAGCCGCCGCCCAACATGTTGCCGAGCGCCGCGCCGACGTCACTCATGTTCAAGCCGAGCTGCGCGGTCTTGTTGCGATCGATCTGTACGGTCGCCTCCGGCGTGTTGATCTTGAGATCGCTGTCGAGAAAGATGAACATGCCGCTCTTGACGGCTTCCTGCAGGAAATTCTGCGCAACGGTGTTGAGGCGATCGAACGAATCGGTGGTTTCCAGCACGAACTGCACAGGCAGTCCCTGGCTGCCCGGCAGCGGCGGCAGCTGAAAGGCCGCGACGCGCGCGCCGGCGATGGTATTGAGCTCGTTCTGGATGATCGGCTGCAATTCGTTCGTCGTCTGGGTGCGCTCGTCCCAAGGCTTGAACACCATGCCGCCGATCGACGTGCCGGGCGCGTCGATCTGGAAGACATGCGCCGTTTCCGGATGCTTGGCGAAGATCTGGTAGACTTGCTTCGAATAGAGAAGCTTCTGTTCCAACGTGGCGTTCGGCGCCGGGGTCGACGACGCGATGATGACGCCGGCATCCTCCTGCGGCGCCAGTTCGCTCTTGGCGCCGGCATAGAGAAAATAGATGCTGCCGAGCACGATCAGCGCGAACGTGCCGGTCACCGGCAAGTACCCAAGGCTGCCATGCAGCCAGCGCTGGTAGCGGTGGCGCACGCGCTCGAATGTGCGGTCTATGAAATCGATCAATTTCTCCTGCCAACCCCGCCGGTCGGGGTCGTGCGGCTTGAGAATCCGCGAACACATCATCGGCGACAGCGTCAGCGCGATGATCGCCGACACCGTGACCGTGCCGACGAGCGTGAAAGCGAACTCGGTGAACAGCGCGCCGGTTAGGCCGCCCTGAAATCCGATCGGCACGTACACGGCCACCAGCACGACGGTCATTGCGATGATCGGTCCGCCGAGTTCGCGCGCCGCGAGGATCGAGGCGCGCACCGGCTCCATGCCTTCATCGAGATGGCGATTGACGTTTTCGACCACGATGATGGCGTCGTCGACGACGAGGCCGATCGCCAGCACCAGCGCCAGCAGCGTAAGAAGGTTGATGGAAAATCCGAACGCCAGCATCATCGTGAACGTGCCGATGAGCGACAGCGGGATGGCGATGGTCGGCACGAACACCGAGCGCAGCGAACCGAGAAAGGCGAAGATCACCAGCGTAACGATCACCAGCGCTTCGCCAAGCGTCCAGATCACCTCGCGGATCGAACTGTTCACGAAGTCGGTCGAGTCGTAGATGACGGCGCCGCGCAGACCCTGCGGCAGCGCGTCGTGGATGCCGGGGAAGGCCTTGCGCACGCCGGAAATGACGTCGAGCAGATTGGCGGCGGGCGCGACCTGAATGCCGATATAGACCGCCTGCTTGCCGTCGAAGGCAACCTGCGATTCATAATCGTCGGCGCCGAGCATGACGTGGGCGACGTCTTTCAGCCGGATGATTGCGCCGTTCGCCTGCTTGATCACGAGGTTGGCGAAATCCTTGGCGCTGTGCAGGCTGGTCGACGCCGTCAGGCTGACCTGGACCATCTGCCCCTTGGTGTTGCCCAGGCCCGAGATGTAGTCGTTGTTTTGCAGGGCGGCCGACACGTCGGTGGCGGTAAGCCCATAAGCTGCAAGCTTGGCCGGATCGAGCCATGCCCGCAGCGCGAAATTCTGCCCGCCGAGGATTTCGGCGGTCTGCACGCCGGGCACGGCTTGCAGTTTCGGTTGCACCACGCGGATCAGATAGTCGGTGATCTTGTTGCGCGGCAGCACGTCGCTATCGAAGCCCATGTACATGGCATCAATGGTCTGACCGACTTTGACGGTCAGCACGGGCTGCTGCGTGCCGGTGGGCAGTTGGTTGAGCACCGAAGTGATTTTGGTGGCGATCTCGGTCAGCGCCTTGTCGGCATCGTAGTTGAGCCGCAGGTAGACGGTGATCGTGCTCACGCCGCTCTGGCTTGTCGAACTCATGTAGTCGATGCCGTTCGCCTGCGCGATGGCGTTTTCCAAAGGCGTCGTGATGAAACCGGCGATGACGTCGGGGTCGGCGCCGTAATAGGTCGTCGCCACCGTGACCACGGTGTTCTCGGTGCGCGGATATTGCAGGATCGGCAGCGAACCGACCGCGCGCAGGCCGAGCACGAGGATGGTCAGGCTGACGACGGTTGCCAGCACAGGACGGCGGACAAAGATATCGGTGAAGTTCATACGGTTCGCCTCGAGGCCGGGCAGGCAGAAATCGCGATCATCGCGCGCCCATGATCAGTCGACAGGTTTCGGATTGGGGTTGTTGGCCGGTTGCACGGCGTTGTTGATCAGCAGCGGCGTGCCGTTGCGCAGCTTGACCTGCCCGGCAGAGACGACGGTATCGCCGTCCTTGACGCCGCTGACGATCGCAACCTGGTCGCCGCGAGTGGCGCCCGTGGTGACGAAGATCTGGCGCGCGACCAGCTGTTGCTTGCCGTTGGCGTCCTTGCCCTTGTCGTCGACGAGATAAACGATGTCGCCGTAGGAATTATAGGCGATCGCCGTTTGCGGGAGGGTCACGAATTTCTGCGGCGCACCGGTGTCGATGTCGACGGTCGCGAACATGCCTGGCGTCAACAGATCGTCTTTGTTGGAGAACTCCGCCCGCACCTGCACGTTGCGGGTGGCGGAATCGATCAGCGAATTGATGGCCAGAATCTTTCCGTCGAAACTGCGGTTGGGAAAGGTATCGACCTTGGCGGTGGCCGCTTGCCCGATCTTGATTTGCGCCAGCGATTGCTGCGGCAGGAAGAAGTCGACATAGATCGGATCGAGCTGCTGAAGGGTCACGATTGTCGTGCCGGCCGCGAGATACTGGCCGAGATCGACCTGACGGATGCCGAGGCGGCCGGCGAACGGCGCCCTGATGAACTTGTAGTTGACCAGTGCCTGCTGCTGCGCGACCAGCGCCTGCGCGTTCTTCAGATTGCCTTCGTCGGTGTCGACGGTCTGCTGGCTGACCGCGTTTGTTTTGACCAGATTGCGGTCGCGGTCGTAGGTGATCTGCGCCAGCGTCGCCGTCGCCTTCAACGCGGCGAGATGCGCGACATCGTCGGCCGATTCCAGCTCCAGCAGCAGGTCGCCCTTCTTGACGTCGGCGCCGGACTGAAAATGCAGCGCCGACACGGTGCCGGCGACCTGCGGGCTCAAATTCGCGCCGTTGACCGCACGCACGGTGCCGACGGCTTCGACTTGCGAGCGCCACTCCGTCGACGCGGCAACCATGGTCGAAACGGTCTGCGGCGGGTTGGTCAAGCTCGCCAGGTATTTATGAATCATCACGTTCTTGAACGCTTCGAATCCGAACACGGCGGCCAGCACCACCCCGGTCAGAACCAGCATGATGATCATGCGCTTGCGCAGGGGATGCCTCGTCCCGGAGCGTTCGCGCGTCGTCTGCGTGGGGATCGGTTGTTCCGGGTTCAGCATGGGGGCTCTGGGGGAGGGTGGATCGGGCGCCGTCGGTATACCTAGGCACCGCCGCGGCCGCCCGCCACCCTACGGAAGTCGTTGATTTACCGGGTTTGCTCCTGCAAAAGCCGCGCGATCGCCGCGCGCAGCTCGGTAACGCCGGTGCCGTCATGGGCCGAGGTGGCGAGCACCGTCGGATAAGCCGCCGGACGCTTGGCGAGCGCCGCCTCGACCTCTGCGATGCGGCCGGCAAGCTCGGCCGGGCTCACCTCATCGCACTTGGTCAGCACGATCTGATGGCTGACCGCCGCCTGGCCGAGGGCCTCGAAGACCTGATCGTCGGTGTCTTTAAGGCCGTGGCGGGCGTCCACCAGCACATAAATGCGCGCGAGATTGGCGCGGCCGCGCAGGTAGGCGTGGATCAATTCGGTCCAGGCCGCGATCTTAGCTTTAGCGGCGGCCGCGTAACCGTAACCCGGCATGTCCACGATGTTGAGCCGGCCGCCGGCGGAAAAGAAGATCAGCTCTTGGGTGCGGCCGGGGGTGCGCGACGTGCGCGCCAGGCTCTTGCGCCCGGTGAGCGCGTTGATCAGGCTCGACTTGCCAACATTGGAGCGGCCGGCGAAGGCGATCTCGACGCCGCGCATCGGCGGCAGCGACACGGCCGAGCCGGCGGCGGCGGTGAAGTCCCAGTCGCCGGTCAACAGGCGCTGGCCGGCCTCGATCTCGCTTGAGGTGAATTTTGCCATCGCCTACACCATAAACGAAATCGCCGGGGCATGCCCGGCGATCCAGAACAACGTTTCAGAAGAATATTATGCTTGCGGCTTCTTCTTGCCGAACAGGGCCTTGATGTTGTCGAATAACTCGATCTTGGCGCCGTGTTTGCGCATGATGATGCTTTGCTGGGCGACAGACAAAGAGTTGTTCCAGGCCCAGTAGATCACCAGCCCGGCCGGGAAACTCGCCAGCATGAAGGTGAAGATTAGCGGCATCCAGTTGAAGATCATCTGCTGCGTCGGATCGGGCGGCGCCGGGTTGAGCTTCATCTGCACCCACATGGTGATGCCCATGATCACGCCCCAAAGGCCGACATGCAGGAAGTGGCCGATCACGGGAACCATGGTCGGATCGAACGGGATGAGCCCGAAGAGGTTGAAGATATTGGTTGGATCGGGCGCCGACAGGTCGTGGATCCAGCCAAAGAACGGCGCGTGCCGCATTTCGATGGTGACGAACAGCACCTTGTAGAGCGAGAAGAACACCGGAATCTGGATCGCGATCGGCAGGCAACCGGCCAGAGGATTGATCTTCTCTTTCTTATAAAGCGCCATCAACTCTTGCTGCTGCTTGGCCTTGTCGTCGGGATAGCGCGCGCGCAGCGCCGTCATCTGCGGCTGCACCGCCTTCATCTTGGCCATCGAGGCATAAGATTTGTTGGCGAGCGGGAAGAATGCCGCCTTGATCAGTACCGTGACGAGCAAGATCGCGATGCCGAAATTGCCGACCAGGTGATAGAAATAGTCGATGACGACGAAGAGCGGCTTGGTGATGAAGTAGAACCAGCCCCAGTCGATCAAAAGGTCGAAGCGGTTGAGCTTGAGCTGTTGCTCGTAGGCGTTGATGACGGCCACTTCCTTGGCGCCGGCAAACAGCCGCGCATCGGCCGAGCCGGTCGCGCCCGGCGCGACAGTGACGCCGTCAAGCAGGTAATCGGTCTGATATGTCTTCAGCGTGCCGATCTCGCCGGCGTTGTAATGCGCCTTGAGATGCGCCGTGGTGTCCGGCAGCAGCGCGGCGGCGAAATACTTGTCGGTGAAGCCGAGCCAGCCATTGGTGACGTCGAAGGCGACGTCTTTCTTCTCTTCGATCTTCTTGTAGGTGTATTCCTGCAGGCCGTCGCTTCCGAGCACGCCGACCATGCCTTCGTGCAGGATGTAATAGCCGAGCGTCGGCGGCGTGCCGTGGCGCGAGATCAGTGCGTAAGGATAGAGCGAGATCGGGTTGGCGCCCTTGTTCACCACCTCGTCCTTGATCGTGAACAGATACTTGTCGTCGACCTTGACGGTGCGGCGGAATTCGATGCCCTGGCCGTTGTCGTAGGCGAGCGTCACCGGATGGGTGGCGCTGAGCGCGCCGGAGCCGACTTGCGTCCACACCGTGTCGGCGGTGGGCACCTTGACGTTGCCGGCGACGGCATTGGTCCAGCCGAATTCGGCGTAAAACGGATTAGGGCCGCCGGAAGGCGACAACAGCACGATCGGCGGCGACTTCGGATCGACCGTCTCGCGGAACTTGGTGAGCGACAGGTCGTCGATGCGCCCGCCCTTGAGGTCGATCGAGCCCTGCAGGCTGTCGGTCGCGATCGCAACGCGCGGCGAGGCCGCCACGGCGGCCTCGCGATTGGCGGCAACGGCTGCTGGAGTTTGCGGCGCCTGACCGGGCACCTGCGCGGGCCCCGGCTGTACGGGCGCCGGCCGGTTCGGTTGAACTTGCGTTTGCTGTTGCTTTTGCGCGAGCTGTTCGGCCTGCAGTTTCTCCTGCCGCGCCTTTTCTTGCGGCATGGCGAAGAAGAACTGCCAAGCGATCAGCACCAGGGCCGACAGCACGATGGCGAGAATGGTGTTTTTGTTATCGGTCATCCCAATGCCGTTTTGTCGTTGCGCCCCGCATGCACCCGCTGTAACGCCCCCTCGAAGTCTGCGGCAATTCGCGCAAACGGAACCTTGAGCGCCGCGCGCCGGCCGATTAGCACATAATCATGTCCGGCTCGTATCCGGCTTGACCCGGCGCCCCGGACAATTTCCCGCAGGCGGCGGCGCACCCGATTTCGCTCCACCGCGTTGCCGACCTTTTTCGACACGGTAAAGCCAAACCGCGCCGGCCCGTCATCGATCCGTCTGCGCGCCTGCAGCACGAATGCCGTGGCAGTGGACTTGATACCGGACGCCGCAGCCAGAAAATCCGCTCGTTGCCTCAGTCTTTCCATGGAAGCAACGCGCGCGGCTCTTGGGCTCGCCGTCAGGCGGAAAGCCGCTTGCGCCCACGTGAGCGCCGTGCCGAAAGCACCTTGCGCCCACCTTTGGTGGCCATGCGCGTGCGGAAACCGTGACGGCGCTTGCGTACAAGCTTGCTCGGTTGATAGGTCCGCTTCACGATTAGTTCTCCGGTGGTCGCGCCGTGGCGACGGGACGTCAGGGTCGCCCCAAGATCGGCCATGAAAACCCGCAAAGGCACGGATCGGCACGCGATTTGCGCGGCTTATAAGGGAGGGGCTGGGGCGCGTCAATGCGACCCGCGCGTATGGACGCCGGCCCTTTCCATGCATCTCACAAAGGCTCACAAGGCGGTGAGATCGGCCCGTTCGGGCCGCAGGTCCGCCCATCTCGTGTATATAGCGCGGATGTCCGCCACCCCGCCGTCCGCCGCCCGACCGCGCAGCCTGATCCGTCGGCTGTTGCCGTTGATTGTGGTCGTTCTGCTTGCAGCAGCCACCTATTTCGCCGTCGGGCATGGCGGCATCTCGCTCGAGGCGCTGGTCCGGCACCGCATGGTGATCGATGGCTTCGTGCGCGAGCATCGGGTCCTGGCGGTGCTCGGTTATATCGCGCTCTATATCGCAGCCGTTGCTCTGTCGCTCCCGGGGGCGGTGTTTCTCACGGTGGCCGGCGGTTTCCTGTTCGGCCTTGCGGTCGGTGCTTCGGCGGCCGTCATCGGGGCGACTGCAGGGGCGACGCTCATCTTTCTGGTGGCGCGCACCGCGCTTGGCGAGCCGTTGCTGCGGCGGGCGGGCCCGCGCGCGGTGCAGCTTGCGCAGGGCTTTCGCGATGACGCCTTCAGCTACTTGCTGTTCCTGCGGCTGGTACCGGCCTTTCCGTTTTTCTTGGTTAACCTGGTGCCAGCCTTCGCGGGTGTGCGGCTAGGTCCGTTCGTCGCCGCGACCGCGCTCGGCGTCATTCCCGGAGCGCTGGCCTTTGCCCTCGCCGGTACCGGCCTCGATAGCGTTATTGCCGCGCAGCAGGCCGCCAATCGCGATTGTCTCGCTGCGGGCCGAGCCGATTGCCATATGGTGTTCGACGCCAAGGACGTGCTGACGCCGCACCTGATCGGCGCGCTGATCGCGCTCGGCTTGCTCGCCCTGGTGCCGGTGGTGGTAAAAAGATTGCGCGCGCGCTCGCGCGCGACGATGTGAAATTTGCATTCATTCTGCGGGCACGAGCTTTAAAGACATGGCGGAAATACTCAAACCCGATATTTGCGTCATCGGTGGCGGCTCCGGCGGCTTGTCGGTCGCCGCGGCCGCCGCTGCTTTCGGCGTGCCGGTCGTGTTGATCGAGCGGCACAAGATGGGCGGCGATTGCCTCAATACCGGCTGCGTGCCGTCGAAGGCCCTGCTGGCGGCGGCCAAGCGGGCCGAAACGATGCGTGACGCGGCGCCGTTCGGAGTAACGGCGCAAGCCATCGAGGTCGATTTCGCCAAGGTGCACGATCATGTCCAGCACGTGATCGGCGCGATCGCGCCGACCGACTCGGCGGAGCGCTTTGGCGGGCTGGGTGTGCGCGTAATCAAGGGCCACGCCAAATTCAAAGACCGAAGAACGATTGTTGTCGGCGACGATTATGAAATCCGCGCGCGTCGTTTCGTGATCGCGACAGGATCGACGCCGGCGCTGCCGCCGATCCCGGGTCTCGACGAGAGTCCTTATCTCACCAACGAGACCGTTTTCGATCTCACCAAACGGCCGGACAGTCTGATCATTGTCGGCGCCGGTCCGATCGGTCTGGAAATGGCGCAAGCCTTCCGCCGGCTCGGCAGCGCGGTAACCGTGCTGGAAGCGGCGGCGCCGCTCGCCAAAGACGATCCGGAATGTGCCGCGATCGTGCTCGACCAACTCGATCGTGAGGGCATCGTCATTCGCAGCGGCGTCAACGTCACCCGCGTCAAGCGCGCGGACGGCAGCGTGTCGGTGACGTTCGCGGGCTCCGGCGGCGAGGAGACCGTCGAAGGTCATTCTCTGCTAGTCGCCGCCGGCCGCAAGCCGACCACCGATGGCCTCGATCTCGAGGCCGCCGGCATCAGATATGATCGCGTCGGCATCCAGGTGAACAAGAGGCTCAAGACCAGCAATCGACGCGTTTATGCGATCGGCGACGTCGCGGCCGGACAATTGCAGTTCACCCACGCCGCCAACTATCACGCCGGCCTGGTGATCCGGAATGCGCTGTTTCGTCTTCGGACCAAGGTTAACAATGATGCGGTTCCTTGGGTGACGTACACCGAGCCGGAGCTGGCGCAGACCGGATTGACCGAGGCGCAGGCGCGCGCGCGCAAGCTCAAATTCCGCGTCTTGCGCTGGCCCTATCACGACAATGATCGCGCTCAGGCCGAGCGTGAGACGCACGGTCATATAAAGGTCATCACCAACGGGAAGGGTAAGATCCTCGGCGCTACCATCGTCGGCGCGCAGGCCGGAGAATTGATTGCGATGTGGACTTTGGCGATCACGCAGGGGCTGAATATCCGGGCCATCACTGGCATCGTGCTGCCCTATCCGACGCTTTCGGAAATTGGCAAACGCGCGGCCATCGACTATTTCACGCCAAGTTTGACGAGCCCTTGGGTGCGGCGCATCATAGGTTGGCTGCGAATTTTCGGTTGAGACGCCATTGGAACCGGAAACAGAGCCAACGAGCGAGCCTGTTGCGTCATCGGCGCTGCGCCCCGCGGCGGGCCCGCGCATTGGCCTTTCGGGCAAGCTACTGTTCCTCACCGTTCTTTTCGTGATGGTGGCGGAAGTCCTCATCTACGTGCCGTCGATCGCCAATTTCCGGCTCAACTGGCTCAACGACCGCTTGGCCGCCGCGCACACTGCCGCGCTGGTGCTCGACGCCGCGCCCAGCGGCATGGTGCCGGAGAGCCTTGCCAAGCAGATCCTGAAAAGTATCGGTGCGCGCGCCGTGGCCATGAAGATGGGCACGCAGCGCCGCCTGCTCGCTGCCAACGACGTGCCGTCGCAGATCGAACAGGACATCGACATGCGCAATGTGTCGTGGTGGCGCGCCATCGTAGACGCCTTCGACACCATGCTGTTTTGCCAGCCGGACGACGTGATGCGCCTGGTAGGCCCGGCGCCGATGGCGGAAGGCCAGTTCATCGAAATCGTTCTCGACGAAGCGCCGCTGCGCAAGGCGATGCTGACCTTTTCCGTGAACATCCTGCTGCTGTCGCTGGCGATCTCCGGCATCACCGCGATGCTGGTGTTCTTTGCGCTGCACTACCTGCTGGTGCGGCCGATGGGGCGGATCACCGCGAATATGATCACGTTCCGTGCCGATCCTGAGAATCCGGCGCGCATCATTCCGGAATCCGGCCGCGGCGATGAAATTGGCACGGCAGAAGTCGAGCTTGCCGCCATGCAGCGCGAGCTCGCCTCGATGCTGCACCAGAAGAACCGGCTGGCGGCGCTGGGTCTGGCGGTGTCGAAGATCAATCACGACCTGCGCAACCTGCTGGCGTCCGCGCAGTTGTTTTCGGATCAATTGTCGACCCTGCCGGATCCAAAGGTGCAGCGCTTCGCGCCTAAGCTGATGCGCGCGCTCGAGCGCGCCATCGCGTTCTGCCAGTCCACGCTCTCCTACGGCGCCGCGCAGGAGTCGCCGCCCGAACGCAAGACGCTTGAGGTGGAGCCGCTGATCGAAGAGGTGCATGAGGCGCTTGGCCTAGGCCTCGATGTACCGATCCGCTGGATCGTGTCGGTGGAACGCGGGCTCACCGTGGAAGCGGATCACGATCAGTTGTTCCGTGTGCTGGTCAACGTGGCGCGTAACGCAGTGCAGGCGCTGGAGGCGCGCGGCGCGCGCGATCCGGCGCGCGACCAGATCCGCATCACCGGCCGGCGCGAGGGCAGCGTAGTGGTGATCGAAGTGTCCGATACCGGCCCCGGGGTCTCGGAAAAGGCGCGGGCCCATATGTTTCAGGCTTTTCAGGGCTCGACGCGGGCCGGAGGCACCGGGCTTGGCCTCGCCATTGCCGCCGAACTGGTGCGCGCGCATGGCGGCGACATCCGCTTGGTACCGGGGACCATCGGGGCGACCTTCAGCATTACCATCCCAGACCGCGCGGTTGATCTTAATTCCCGGCGCGGCGAGCGGGCGCGGGCCTGAGCGCGCCTAAAACTGCGTAAATTCCGATGAATTGCGAGGCAGGCGCTCACACCGAAGTGAACGCCGGCGGCGCGGCGGCGGCAATGAATGCGTGTCCATCGGTGTTTAGTCATCGGGGCACATGCGGCCTGTCGACGGCCGTGGCTGAGCCGCAACGGGGAATTCCGATGACGATCGCCTATATCAATCGCGTCGCCAGCGCGGTGCCGCCGCACGACATTCATGACGCCTTCCGCAGGTTTGCGCAGTCTCTGTTCAACCGCGACAGGCACACTGGCGTGTTGTTCCGGAAGATGGCGGCCAAGGCGGGAATCGATCATCGCTATTCATACATGGCAACGGGTTTGCAGCCGAAAATTGGTGCCGTTGACGCCGACGGGTTTTACACGCGCGGCCATTTTCCCGATACCGCGGCGCGCATACGATTGTTCGAGCGGTACGCGCCGGAATTGGCGCAGGCCGCGGTCGACGGCCTGCAGCTCGGAAACGAGCGTGCCCGTGTTACCCACCTACTGATCACCTGCTGCACCGGGTTCTCCGCGCCGGGCCTTGATCTTGAGGTCATCGAGCGCTGCAAGCTGCCGGGTTCCGTCGAACGCACGATGATCGGGTTCATGGGGTGCTATGCCGCCATCAACGCGCTCAAGCTGGCCCGGCACATTGTGCGCTCGGAACAAACCGCGCGCGTCCTCGTTGTCAACCTCGAGCTCTGCACCCTGCACCTCAAGGAGACCGCCGACATCGAGCAAATTCTATCGTTTCTCCTGTTCGGCGACGGCTGCGCGGCCTGTCTGGTAAGCGCGGACCCGGTCGGCACCGCGCTCGACAGCTTCCGGGCCGTGGTGGTGCCCGGCACGCGCGACTTGATGACATGGAACATTCGCGATTTCGGCTTCGACATGATCTTGTCAGGCAAAGTTCCAGCCGCGATCCACGAGGCGTTGCACGAGCACATGGACGAAATCCTTGAGGGCGCGCCGGTCGGCTCGATCGATCTTTGGGCGGTGCATCCCGGCGGCCGCACGGTGCTCGACGCCGTGGAGCGCGCGTTAAATCTGGCGCCGCCGGCGCTCGCCGCATCGCGCGAGGTTTTGCGTCGCTACGGGAACATGTCGTCGGCAACCGTGATGTTCGTGATCGAACGCCTGCTACGGTCCGGCGTCCGTGGACAGAAGGGTTGCGCAATGTCCTTTGGGCCGGGGCTGACCGCTGAAACCATGTTGTTTAGGGTTCCTGCATGACGGCGATCGCGATGGCCACCGCAACGGCATCGTCACGCGATCTGTCGCGCCGCAGCACCGAGTCCGAATGGCTGGACGACGCCGGCGTCGGCGCGGCCGAGTTGCAGTTGGTGCTGCGCGACCTAGCGCGCTTCAACGGAGCGATGCTCGGCCACCGACCGGTTATTGCCTGGCTGCGCCGCGCCATCAGGGACGCGCCGCGCGACGAGCCGCTGACAGTGGTCGATGTCGGCTGCGGCTACGGCGATTTGCTGCGCGCAATTCGGCGCTGGTCGCGCAAACGCGGTTTGAACATCAGGTTGGTTGGTCTCGATGTCAGCCGCGAGACGATCGACATCGCGCGCGCGGCAACGGATGACGCCGATCAAATCGAATACCGGGTAGCGGATATTTTTGACTATCGTGCCGCCGAGCCGGTCGATTTTGTGGTCAGCAGCTTGCTCACGCATCATTTTTCCGACGCGATGATTGTCAACTTCCTGCGTTGGATGGAATCGACCGCCCGCAAAGGCTGGTTGATCTACGATCTGCAACGGCACGTGGTGCCGTATTTCTTCATCGGGCTGATGGGCAAGGTGACGTCGCTGCACCGGATCGTCATCCATGACGGGCGGATATCGGTGGCGCGCTCGCTCACGCGTGCTGAGTGGCAGCACCACATCGCGTCCGCGGGGATCGCGAGCGATGCGGTCGATCTGCGCTGGTTCCTGTACCGCTTTGTGATTGGACGTGTGCGATGAAAAAGATCGAGACGGTCATTGTTGGTGGCGGGCCGGCCGGCGCCGCTACGGCTTGCTGTCTGGCAAGCATGGGTTGCGAAGTTGTGCTGGTGGAGCGCGCCGGCGCGCCGCATCACAAAGTCTGCGGCGAGTTCCTCAGCGTCGAGACACAAGCACAATTGCGACGGCTTGGGGTCGATCCGATCTCTCTCGGTGCAATGCCGATCGATCATGTCGCCGTCTATTCTTCGGCGCGTAGCGTAATGGCGGAGCTGCCGTTTCGCGCCTTGTCGCTCTCGCGCTATCGGTTCGACGACACGCTCCTCTGCCGCGCGCAGGAACGCGGCGCTCAGGTAAAGAGAAGCGTATCGGTGAGGACCGTCACGCCGGATGGCCGGAGTTGGAGAGTTGCGTGCGATGACGGCGAGACTTTGCGCTGCCGTCATCTGGTGCTGGCGACGGGCAAATTGGGACTGCGTGGCATTGGCGATGCGCGCGATAATTCGTTGGTCGGACTGAAGATGCATCTGCGCCCCACGGCTGAAATTCGACGTGCGCTTACTGGGCGTGTGGAGCTTTTCCTGCTCAATCGCAGCTATGTCGGGCTTGAACTGATCGAAGACGGCATTGCCAATCTTTGCTGCGTGCTGCCGCGCGGGACTGTCGCTCGGCTTGCGCCCGGATGGCAGGGGCTGCGCGAATATCTTGCCGCCAAGCTTCCCAGTCTCGCCGAGCGCCTGGAAAGCGCCGATCCGCTTTGGGACAAGGCCATGGCCGTCGTCTGTCCGACCGGCGGCCATCTGCACAGCGAAGCCGGACCCGCGGTCTATCGCGTCGGCGACCGCCTCGCGCATATTCCGCCGTTCACCGGCGATGGGATTGCGATCGCACTCGGCTCGGGCGCGCTCGCGGCCGAGCATATCCGGCACGGCAGTTCGCCGGCCGCTTACCTCACGGCCGCGCGGCGGTTGACCGGCCGCACGATCCGGCTTGCGAGCGCCGTTTCAGGCTTCGCGGCGACCGGCGCCGGACGCAGCATTCTGTTGGGCGCCGCGGTCATGATGCCAAAGCTGATCGGAACCATCGCGCGGCGCACAAGATTGCCGCTCGCGGCGTACCGATATTAACCCCGATTGCCCCGCCGCCAGACCGGTTACCCTTGCCAATGGTAGCCTGAGGCGATAGCTATCCCTCGATTCCGCGGGTCCGATCTACCTGCCGCGGCATCGGCGCCCGTAGCTCAGCTGGATAGAGCACCAGACTACGAATCTGGGGGTCAGGAGTTCGAAATCTCTTCGGGCGCGCCATAAGCTCGGTTTCTGCCATTGCGGATCGCGCGACCCAGCTAACCTCGTGCGATGATTTCGGGGCGCAACCCCGCGACGTTACGCTGGCGCCAGGGCAACACCTTTGAGTTGAGCGTAGACATTCATGCCTTCCGCGAGCCCGAGTTCGTCCCATGATCGCCGGGTAATGCGCGCCAGCAGATGGCTACCGGTGCCTTCCGGGCCCAGGCCGAGCAGGACGACGACCTCGTGCTCGCCGGCGGGAGTGACCGAGATGATGGCGGCGGGCAAAATGTTGAGGACTGTCGTCGCGCGCGGCGGCTCGCGCGCCAGACTAACGGCGCTCGCCGCAATGGTGAGGCGCCGGCGGCTGCCAACCGATGCGCTTGGCATCGGCGCTGTGAAGCGGCCTCCGTCCACTTCCAAGGTCGCAAGGCCGTATTTCTGATCGTAAGTCCGCACGACGGCATCGAGGCTGACGGCGGCCTCTTTCGTCAGGGCCAGAGGAAGCGAGGGGTTGCTGCTGACCTCGCTGAAGGGGCCGGCTGCAATAATGCGGCCCGCCTGCATCAGCACCAGATTGTCGGCGAGACGCTCCACTTCGGCGATGTCGTGGCTGACATAGATGACCGGCAAAGACAGGCTGGCATGCAGGCGCTCGAGAAACGGCAGAATCTCGTCCTTGGTCTGCCGATCGAGCGCCGACAGGGGCTCGTCCATCAGCAGCAGCTTCGGCTCCGAGAGCAGCGCACGGCCGACCGCGACCCGCTGGCGCTCTCCGCCGGAAAGGTTTTGTGGTGAGCGATCGAGCAGCCCCTCAAGGCCGAGCAGATTGATCACTTCTTTAAAATGGGGTTCCGCCGCCGAAATCTGCTGCCGGCGCGGTGCGCCATATAGAAGGTTACGGCGAACCGACAGATGCGGAAACAGGCTCGGCTCCTGGAAGACATAACCGACAGGCCGCTTGTAGGCGGGCCGGAACGTCGTGCGGTCCTGCCAGACATCCCCGCCGATGGCGAAGAGGCCCTCGCTTGAGCGTTGCAGGCCCGCGATGCACCGGAGCACGGTGGTTTTGCCGCATCCGGATGGACCGAACAACGCGGTGACGCCCGTTGCGGGAACCGTAAATGTTGCATCTAGGGCAAACCGGCCCAGCGTGCCGCGAAATGAGACCTCGATGACTTTCGATTCGGTCATTCACCGACCCGCGCCACGCGCTTCTCAATCAGCATCATTGATAGAATGACAGCGAAGGCAAACACCACCATGCCGGCGGCGAGGATGCTCGCTTCACGCCATTGGGAAGTCTCGACGTAGTCGTAAATGGCGACGGACAGCACTTTGGTTTTCCCCGGAATGCTCCCGCCGATCATCAGCACGATGCCGAATTCGCCGACAGTATGGGCAAAGCCGAGCACCGTTCCTGTCAGAAAGCCTGGGCGCGCCAGTGGCACCGCCACGGTCCAGAATGCGCGCGTGGGCGAAGCACGCAGCGTCGCCGCAACTTCGAGCGGACGGTCCCCCAGGGCATCGAAAGCGTTTCGGATCGGCTGAACGACGAACGGCATCGAATAAATGACCGACCCGATGACCAGGCCCTCGAAAGTGAAGGCGAGTGTGCGCGCGCCCCACAATCCGGCAATGAAGCCGCCGGGCCCGCCTGGGCCCAGCAGGACGAGCAGGTAATACCCGAGGACGGTCGGCGGCAATACCAGCGGCAGGGCCACAATCGTAGCCACGGCTTCCTTCCACCGGGCGCGCGAGCGTGACAGCCACCACGCGATTGGCGTCGCGACGATGAGCAGGGTGACCGTCGTCGTCGTCGCGAGTTCGATCGTCAGACGGATCGCAGTCCAGATCTCAGGAGGCAGATCCTGCATGGCCGGTCAACTGTTGCTGTCGAACGCGTATCCGTATTTCTCGATGATCGCGCGCGCTTCGGGGCCTTTCAGAAACGCCATGAAGGCGACGGCCGCCGCATTGCCGGCGCCCCTCTTCAGTAGCACGGCGTCCTGCTTGATTGGCTTATATAGATTCTGTGGGACGAGCCAACGCGACCCGCCGCTATTCCCGCGCAGCTGCGAGAGGGCGACGAAGCCGATTTCGGCATTGCCGGTGGCGACGAACTGGAAGGCTTGCGTGATGTTTGCGCCTTCGACCAGCTTCGGCTGCAGGGTATCGTAGAGTTTGAGCGACTTCATCGTCTCGACGGCGGCGGCGCCATAAGGAGCCGCAACGGGATTGCAGATCGAAAGCTTGGCGAAAGTCCCGCTTTTCAACGTTACCTCACCTTTTACGAGACTAGGGTTCTTGCTCCACAGCAAGAGTTTTCCGATCGCGTAGGTGAATCGGCTGTCGGCTACGCCGAGGCCATCGCTGATCAGTTTTTTCGGCCGCTCTTCGTCGGCGGAGAGCATGATCTGAAACGGCGCGTCTTGCGTGATCTGGGTATAAAACTGCCCGCTTGAGCCGAAACTCAACACCGCGTCGTGACCCGTCTTTTGTTTGAACGCGGCCGCGATTTCCTTGGCCGCGTCCGTAAAATTGGCGGCGACGGCAATGTTGGTCTGCGCCGCGAAGGCATTGCTACCGATCAGCGAGGCCATCGCAACACCGAGGACAAGCCGAAGCAGTTTTTTGAACGTCATGATTTTTCTCCTGCTGATCAGTCGATGGCGACGATGACATGGGCGGCGTCGAACAGGGCGCAGGCCGGCTGACCCGGCGCGAGGCCGAGCGCTGCGGCGCTGGTTGCCGTGACCGTGGCGGCGAGCGTCTTGCCGCCGCCGATGTCGAGAACGACCTCGGCGCTGACGGGCGACGTCTCGCAGCGCAGTACTACGCCATGCAGGCAATTGCGCGCCGATGTGGGCGGCGCCTGTTCGCCAGGCACGATCACGACGAACGAGGCCTTGATCAGCAAGATCGCCTCACGGCCGACGCATAGCCCGAGCGTGCGCACGCTCTCATTGGTCACCAGCGCGTAGATGGTCGTGCCGTCCGACACAGTGACCGCGATTTCGGCATTGAGCGTGTCGGAGCGAATTTCCTTGATCGTGCCGCGCAGCGCGTTACGCGCGCTCGTTCTCATCAGAAACCCCGATACGAGATGGAGCGGTGAAATGCCGCTGCCGGCGAGCTCAGGCTCAAGCACCCGCAGCACGCGCGTCATTTCCGCCTCGAGGCGGTTATAGGCCTCGATCACGCGAATGCCGGTTGGTGTGAGGCGGGCGCCGCCTCCCGCTTTGCCGCCGGTCCGCGTTTCGAGAAGCGGCCGGCCGAACAGGTTGGCCATGGCGTCGAGCGCGTCCCAGGCAGCCTTGTAGGTAAGCCCGGCCACTTTGGCCCCGGCCGATATGCTGCCTTCGCGCGCGACGGCCTGCAGCAGCCGAATGCGCTCGCGTCCGACGCCGGCGACGTCTTCGCTCTTCAACGTCACAACCGCCTCGATTGTCATCGAAAAACCGCTCATTTCGGTTATATACATATACTATATATCGAAATTTCTTGGCTGGCAAAACTGCAAAATGCGAGGAAGACCTTACGAGGTGCTAGCTTTGACTTAAGCTCGCGTCCCCAGGCACCCGATCAAGCGGTGCAAGCAAGATTTTCGGGGCGAGCTGTAAGGGGGAGGAGAAGAGAATGTACGATCTGTTTTTGCGGGTGCTCAAAGCCGGCGTTGTACTGCTGGCATTGACCGCCGGCGCTGCTGCCGCGGACGATTACCCGAACAAGCCGATAAGGCTGATCATCCCGTTCCCGCCGGGCGGCAGCAATGACGTGGTTGGCCGCCTGGTCGCCCGCCATTTGAGCGATGCGCTCGGCCAACAAGTTTTTGTCGACAATCGCGGCGGCGCGGGCGGCACGATCGGCACCGATGTCGCGGCGAACGCTGCGCCGGACGGCTACACGCTGCTGGTCATCTCGTTGGCGCACGCGGTCAATCCGTGGCTCTACAAATTGCCTTACGATCACGAGAAGGCCTTCGTTCCGGTCGCGAGCTTCGGCAGCGGTACCAACGTGCTGGCGGTCAATCCGGACTTGCCGGTGCACTCGGTCGCGGAATTGATCGCGCTCGCCAAGGCGAAGCCGGGCGAATTGAACTATGCGTCGGCAGGCGTCGGCAGTTTCCAGCATCTGGGCGGCGAACTGTTCAAGCTCTTGGCCGGTGTCGACATCGTGCACGTGCCGTTCCGCGGCGGCGGCCCGGCCATGATCGATGTCATGGGTGGCCATACCAAGATCATCTTCAGTTCGCTGATTCAGACGACGCCGCACGTCAAGTCCGGCCAACTCCGCGCGCTCGGCACTGGCGGCGCCAAGCGCAATCCGGTGCTGCCCGACGTGCCGACCATCGGCGAAACCGTGCCCGGCTATGAGGCGAACAACTGGTGGGGCATGCTGGCGCCCGCCGGCACGCCGCCGGCGATTGTCGAAAAATTGAACAAGGCCGTATCGACCGCGCTCGATGCGCCTGAATTGCAGCAGCAATTCGCCAAAGAGGGCGCTTCTGTCATTAAGATGACGCCGGACGAATTCGGCAAATACATCGTTGCCGAAACGGAAAAATGGGGTCGCGTCGTCAAGCAAGGGCATATTACGGCCCACTAGCCTCAGCATTGGCGCCGCGCCGGTGACGGCGCGGCGTTTTTTGCCCTCAACTGCCCTTGAGGTCGTGCGTCTCGGCGAAGAGCAGGTCCTTCCACGAAAACCGCATGGCGACGAGTCCAGTGACGAATTCTCATCTGTTCACGTCATCCTCCCATTATTGTTTATGATTACTCCGTCTCACTTGAAACCGAACAACCGAGCGGGATTGTCGGCGAGAATGCGCTTGCGCATGCCGGCATCCGGCGCCCATTCGCCGAGCAGGTTATAGAGCTGGATGGTGCCGACGCGGTCGTGGAACGACAGGTGCGGAAAGTCGCTGCCCCAGATCAACTGGTCCGGCACATTGGCCATCAGCGCCTGCGCGATTGGCTTGACGTCGGCGAAGCCCGGCGCGGTCGAAAAGCGATAGATGCCGGTGAGCTTCACCCAGCAGCGCTTAGAGCCGTCGCCAACGAGCTTGAGGAAGTCCTGGAAGCCGGCCTGTTGCGGTCCGTCCTTGGCCGGAAACAGGCCCATATGCGCGACCGAAAATTCAATCGGCAACTCGCGCAGCGTCGGCATCAGTTCGCTGGTCAGCCAGCCCGGCGCCAGAAAATCGAGATGCCAGCCAAGTTCCTGGCACAGCTTGGCGAGCCGTGCGATGCGCGGCTTCATGGAGTCAGCTAAGCCCACCTCCGGCTTGTGGATCGGTGAAATATTCACCCTGATTCCGCACACGCCGAGCGCATTCAGACCGGTTAGTTCTCTGTCGCCGGTCTTGCTCTCGTCGAGATCGACGATGCCGCGCCTGACGGCCGGATCGAGCTCGCGCATGGCGTCGTGCATGCAGGAATTGTCGAAACCGTAGGCGCTCGGCTGCACGAACACGTACCGAACAAAGCCGAGGCGGCGCGCGAGCTTCAGATAGGTTTCCAGCGGCTCGTAGGGCGGCTTGTAGCGGATGTCGATGCCATAAGGATATTTGCCGGCCGGCCCGAACACATGGAAATGCGCGTCGCAGGCGTCCGCTGGCGCGGCGAAAGCCGGTTCATATCCGGCGTCAGGATATTGCTTCGTGGCGTCGTTCATGTTGTTTCGGTTAGGCAGTGCGGGCGTCGACCTTCAATTGGACGGCTGCGCCAGCGCCGGACAAAGCGCGGAAATCTTCGGTTCTTTCGCGGTGTTGTTCTCCGACGTCACGATCAATGTCTTTACGGCTCGCTGCGTGAACTCACCGCCCTGGACGTCATTACACCGTCAGCTTGAATAGCGTCGTCTTTTCCATGTCGTCGTCATACCAGGCGACGATAGCGGCTTCGCGCTTGTCGATATATTTTGTGACGCCGTTCTCCTGCGTCATCGGCATGTCGTGGCCCGGCACCATGATGCTGCCCGGGCGCTTGCACCACAGTTCCCAGATTTTTGCGATAGAAGCTTTGCTGACCGCTGCGTCGTAGGTCATGTCGGTAGTGCCTGACACCAGCTCCGCGCGGTTCTTGGCGGCATCGCCGGCAAAGATCAGGTCTTTGTCCGGCGCATGCAGTACGTAGACGAGGCAGCCGGGCGTATGGCCGGGCGCAAGATGCGCGGTGATGTCGGGGAAGACTTCTTCGCCTTCCTTGGCGGTGTGTAGCTTCGGATAGCTCTTGAGTTCGCGCATATAAAATTCAGGGACGGGCGTTTTGCCCCACGGCACGGTCAACGACCAGCCCAGTTCATGCGCGCCGATCACGATGCGGGCATTGGGAAACATCGGGTAGTTCACCGAGTGATCGTGATGCGAATGCGTCAATAGCAGGTCAGTGACCTCGGCCGGCTTCAATCCGCGTTCGGCAAAACGCTTCAACAGCATGGTGCGCATGCTGAAGCCGCCGGTACCGACCACCAGAATGCGGCTGTGCGCGCGGGTCAGCACCACAGTGCTCCAGCCGAGACCGCCATGGCAAACCGATTTGCCGGGGAAGCCCTGCACGACGATGTCGAGATCGTAGCCGCCCAGTTTCATGGCCCGTCCGACGCAAGAGGTGATTCCGAAACTGGCAAAGGCGGCAAGCCGGCTTTGGCCGCTTCCTTCTGCAGCTCGGCTAATTCCTTGACGTTGTAAGGGACGCCGATGCGGCGGTATTTCGCTTCGAACCGGCGCTCGCGCTCGCCGGGCATGATCACTTCGCTAAAGCCATCGGCCAGTGCGCAGCCGTGCACGCGTTGCGCCAGTTTATCCATGCGGGCGAAATAGTCGTCCTTGGAAATGAATAGGTCGGGCTTCATCGCCAGCAGGAAATGGCCGACGTTCTGCGGGCGCTCGAAGTCGAGGAACTGGTTGCCGACGTCGCCAGCGCAGCCCGCGCCGGTGATCACGCCGCAGAGCACGTCCATTAGCATCGACAGGCCGGAGCCCTTCGGCCCACCGATCGGCTGCATGACGCCGCCGTCGAGCGCGGCGTTCGGATCGGTGGTCGGCCGGCCTTGCGCGTCGAGCGCATAGCCGAGCGGGATGCTCTCGCCGCGCCGAGCCGCGCGCCGCACCTTGCCGCGTGCCGCCGCCGCCGGCGACATGTCGAGGTCGAAGGGAATTTCTTTGCCCGCCGGCGCGCACACCGCGATCGGGCTGGTGCCGATGATCGGCGCCATGCCGCCCCACGGCGGCATGCCCGGCGAGGCATTGGTCAACGCGATGCCGATGAAGCCGGCGTCGAGCGCCTGCAGCGAGTAATTCGCCGCCATGCCGAAATGCGTGCTGCGTCGCGCCGTAACGATGCCGACGCCGAACTCGTGCGCCATGTCGATCGCCGCCGCCATCCCCTCGGTGGCGACGACAAAGCCGAAGCCGTTCTGCCCATCGAGCGCGCCAACCATCGGCGTGACGCGCTCGACCTTGAGCTCCGGCTTGGGGTTGATCAGGCCGCGCCGCACCCGTTCGAGATAATGCGGCAGATATTGCAGCCCATGCGTATCGACCCCGCGCAAGTCGGCGCGCACCAGGCAGCTTGCGACGATATTGGCATCGCGTTCCGAAAGCCCGTGCGCGAGCAGCAGGCGGCGGCCGAAAGTCTCGGCCGCTTCCACTGTCGCGTAGAACGGCCCTTTCGCCGTCGCGCCTTGCGCCTTTTCGTTCGCCATCGTCATGTCAGCTGCCGTTCAAGCCATAGGCATCGGGGAAGAACATATCCTTCCAGGATGCGGGCTTCTTCTTGATGCGCCCGACCTTGTACATGAAGTCGACGAACTTCATCAGATTGACCGGCGTCGTCGTGTAGTCCACGTCGGGATCGGCCACCATCTTTTCGAGCGCATCGACGGAGTTCTTGTCCCTGGCGGCGGTCTTGTACATTTCCGCCGCCTCGCGCGGATGCGCCTTGATGAAAGCATTGGCCTCGTTGAACGAGGCCACGACCGCGGCGCAGATTTTCGGGTTGGCATCGTGGAATTTCTTAGTCGCCACCAGCACGCCGTTGGTGTGCTTGCCGCCGACGACGTCATAGGACTTGAGCACTTGATGGACGCCGGGCGTCGCCAACTCATAATAGTAGAACGGCGCGCTGGCGAAATGCGAATCGATTTCCGATTTTCCCGACATCACCGCGGCCGCTGCGTCGGCATGCGACCGTGTGATGGTGATCGAGTCGAGCTTGTCGTAGTGATCGTTGCCCCAGATTTTGGCGGACTCCATTTCCAGGATGAGCGCATGACCGGTGAGCTTGACCGCCGGTAACGCGATTTTGTCCTTGTCGGTGAAATCCGCGATCGTCTTGACGCTCGGATTGCGCGTCACCAGCACGAACGGCATCGATTGCATGGCAATCAGCGCGCGCACTTCTTGCGGCGTGCCGGCCGTCTTGTCCCAAATCGTCGCCAGAGTCGTGCCACCCGGCCCGATGAAATCGGCCTGGCCGGCGAGCAAAGCGTCGAGTTCGGCTGCCGGACCGACGCGTTGCGTCCACATAGTCTTGACGTCGCCGAGCCCTGCGGCCTTGGCGTTCTTCTCGATCAGATGCTGCGCCTCGATGACGATCATCGGCAGGTAGGGCAGGCCGAACTGCTTCGACATGTTCACAAGGTTGACTTCGGCCTGAGCGGCGCCGCCAAGCGCGGTGGCGCATAACGCGGCGATTGCGAGCTTTCTCCACATGGGTTCCTCCGTGCTTTTCTTGTTTCTATAACTGATAAAGCCTCGGCAGAGTGTGATTGACGCCGAGGATCGTCATATGAGGATATCTCGTACCTGTTTTGCTTTCTCGGTCATGGCGGCGAGCAGGAACTGGATGTCCGTCCCCGTCGACACCAGCCGTGCGCCCATGGCGATGAACTCGGCGGCGAGCTTTGGCTTGGTCGACAGTCCGCCGACGCCGACGTGCTTGCCGTGCTTGCGGCAGGCGGCGATGGTCTGGGCATAGGCCTCGCGCACTTTGGGGTGTTCGAGCTGGCCGGCCAGCCCCATGCTGGCGAGCATGTCGTTGACGCCGATCAGCACCATATCAACGCCTTCGACCGCGGCGATCTCGTCGGCCCGCTCGATCGCTGCGGCGGATTCGAACTGCACGATCACCATGGTCGCATCGTTGACCGCGGCATTGGCCTCGGCGGTCGGGAAAGAGCGGTACTCCAGATGCGGCAGGGCGCCGCCGGCGCCGCGCTCGCCGAGCGGCGGAAATTTCACGGCCTTGACCACCTCACGCGCCTCCGCCGCCGAACCGATGCCCGGCGCGACGATGCCGAGCGCGCCGCCGTCGAGCACGCGCTGGATATATTCGGGCGTGTTGGCGGGCACGCGCACCATGGGCACGACGCCCGCGCTCAGCGCGGCGAGGCAGATCTGCCCGGTCATGTCGAGCGTGATGGTCGAGTGTTCCATGTCGACATAGATCATGTCGAAGCCGGCAGTCTTGGCGAGCTGGGCGATCTCGACGCCGCGCGTGAGGCGGATCGTCATCGAGGCGACCACCTCGTTGCGCGCGAGTTTCTCCTTGACCACATTGCGAACGATGTCACTCGCCTTCACGTTTGCGTCTCCCTACTTCGGATCGGGCAACTCGATTTCCAGCATCACATTGCTCAGGCTCTTGCCGTGGATGTCTTGCGCCAGCGACACCGTGACGCCGCCGCCGAGCGCGTTCTCGATGACGAAGTTGAAAGCCTTGAGATTGCGCAAGGGATAACGTTTAACCGGCCCTTTGGCGATGTGCTTGAACGCCTCCGTCACACGTTCCGGCGTGAGTTCGCGCTCCAGGAAATCCCAATGCCTGGCATTGTAGCAGATGACGGAAATGTTCGATGTGTTCCCTTTGTCCCCTGCGCGTGCGTGCGCGATATCGTAAACGCGGACGCTCATGGTGAGCCCTCCACCACGACCTGCGCGTTGACCAGATTCTTCGGCAGCAGCACCGATTTCACCGCCAGCACGTCGCGCACGCGCGGCTCGCAGGCGCCGCCGGCGCCGCCGGGTCCATGCATGTGCATGGCGCGTACCTCGAAGCCGATGGCGTGGGCAGCCTTGCGTTCACGCGTCCGTCCGGCCATGCGCAACCGGACCTCGTAAGGCTCCGGCCGGATGTCGACCCGATCGTGCAGGCTGGACATGCCGATCAGGTCGACACGGAAGTCGTCATAGACGAAGCCCTGAAGCTTCAGCCGCTCCTTGACGATCTCGGCTGCCCATTTGGCGCGCGCGACGGCGTCGATGCCGCCATAGGACACCTCGCCTTCGCCGATATAGCCGTCGGCATAGCCGATATTGACCTTGTATGTCTCGGTTGCCGGCCGCGCCCTGGCGCCCTCGACACGCACGCGATCGGCGGCGTCCTGGGTCAGCGCGATGCCACTAATGTCGAGTACACAATCGGGCGTGATGTAGGCCGTGGGATCGTGGATTTCGTAGATCAATTGTTCGGTGCAGGTCATGACGTCGAGCCGTCCGCCGGTGCTTGGCGTCTTGCCGATCACGATCGTGCCGTCGGCTCTGACGTCGGCGAAGGGAAAGCCATTGCGGGCGAGGTCGGGCACATCCTTCTTGCCCGGCCAGCCGAAACAGCCGCCGGTAACGGACGCCGTGCATTCGAGCAGGTGGCCGGCGGCGGTGCCCTGCGCAATCTTCGGCAGATCGTCGTAGGCCCAGCCGAATTCATGCAGCATCGGCGCTAGAAACAGCGACGGGTCGGCAACGCGTCCCGACAACACGATCGGTGCGCCAGTATTAAGCGCTTCGCACACCACGTCGGCGCCGAGATAGGCGTTGGCTGAAATCATCTTCGGCAGAATAGATTCCAGCGGCTCGCCGTTCTCGATCAGCTTCAATTCGGGGCGATGCTTCACGATGCTCGACACGTCATCGCCGAGCACGACCGCAACCGGCACGTCGCCCAACCCGAGATCGGCGGCCTCCTTGCGCGCGGCGCGCGCGCCGCCGAGCGGATTGGCGGCGCCCATGTTGCTGACGATGCGGATGCCCTTCTTGACGCAGGTCGGCAGCACCATGCGCAAGCGTGCGTGTAGCGACGGCGAATAACCAAGTTCCGGGTCTTTGCTGCGCGAGAGGTTTTCGCGCGAGACGGTGCGTTCGGCCAGGCACTCGAACACCAGATAGTCGATATCGCCGCGTTCGGCGAGTTCGAGCGCCGGTATCATGCGGTCGTCCGACGTGCCGGCTCCCGCGCCGACTCGGATCGTTTCGCGCGATTTCATCCTGCATTTCCTTCGTCGCGCGGCGGAGTGTGCAGGGACCGGGCCCGATAGACAAGCTCAAGGAAAGCGGCCAAACTTATACGACGCTGCGGAGCAATAAACTTTCGCAGAACGAAAAAGACGATGTCGGGAGGAACAATCGATGCCGAGCGGCGCAACACTGGCATCAAAACCCGCCACTGCGGGCGCCGGCGAGCCGAAGCCAACGGGCGGGCGCGTGCGCGCGGCCGCCGATCCGTCGCAACCGCTGCTCGACGTGCGCGGGGTGACCATCCAATACAAGACGCAGGCCCACTTGGTCACGGCTACCTATCGCGTCGGGTTCAACGTGTTGCAGGGCGACCGTTTCGTCCTGCTCGGGCCGTCCGGCTGCGGCAAGTCGACCCTGCTCAAGGCGGTCGGCGGCTATCTGCAGCCGACCGAAGGCGAAATCCGCTTGAAGGGCGAGTTGATCAAGAAGCCCGGCCCTGACCGCATCATGGTATTCCAGGAATTCGATCAATTGCTACCGTGGAAGACGGTTTTCGAGAACGTCGTCTTTCCGCTCAAGACGACGGGAACGCTTGACACGAAGGCCGCCTGTGAGCGCGCCATGCACTACATCGAGAAGGTCAACCTCACCAAATTTGCGCACAGCTATCCGCACACGCTCTCGGGCGGCATGAAGCAGCGCGTCGCAATCGCGCGCGGCATGGCGATGGAGCCCGATATCCTGCTGATGGATGAGCCGTTCGCCGCGCTCGATGCGCTGACGCGCACGCGCATGCAGGATGAGTTGCTGGCGCTGTGGGATGAGACGCGTTTCACGGTGCTGTTCGTCACCCACTCGATCCCCGAGGCGATCAAGATTGGCAGCCGCATTCTGCTGTTGTCGCCGCACCCGGGTCAGGTGAAGGCCGAAATCAACAGCGTGCCGCGCGGGCAGGAAAGCTCGAACGAGGCCGCCACGCTCGGCCGCAAGATTCACGACATGCTGTTCGCCGATCAAATCGAGGAGGCGCCCAATGCTTGAGGCGGTTCAACGGGCGAATATCGTCTACAGCGAGACCTTGGGGCCCGACCAATTCGGCATTATCCAAAAGCCGCTGACGCTGGCCGAAAAGATCTATAACCAGAGCTGGTTGCGCAAAGTCGCCATTCTCGTCGTGCTCGCGGTGGCGTGGCAACTTTACGGAGTTTGGCTCGACAACCCGCTGCTGGTGCCGACGTTCGCCGACACGGTGCGCGCGCTGGTCGAGGACGTGAGCAATGGGACCATTCCAAGCCGGGCGCTGAGTTCGATTGAGGTGCTGCTGGTCGGCTTTGCCACCGGCACGGTGCTCGCAGGGCTGCTCACCGTCTTCGCGATCAGCACGCGGGTCGGCACCGATTTCCTCGAGACCATGACCGCGATGTTCAATCCGCTGCCGGCCATCGCCTTGTTGCCGCTGGCGCTGATCTGGTTCGGCCTGGGTGCCGGCAGTTTGATCTTCGTGCTGGTGCATTCGGTGATGTGGGCGGTCGCGCTCAATACGCTCGCTGGCTTCCGCAGCGTCTCAACGACGGTGCGCATGGTAGGGCGCAACTACAATCTCAGCGGCCTGCGTTTCGTCGCCAAGATTCTAATCCCGGCCGCGTTCCCGAGCATTCTCGCCGGGCTCAAGATCGGCTGGGCTTTCGCATGGCGAACGCTGATCGCGGCCGAACTGGTGTTCGGCGTGTCGTCGGGCCAGGGTGGGCTCGGCTGGTACATCTTCGAGAGCAAGAATCAGCTCAACATTCCGGAAGTGTTTGCCGGCCTGCTCACCATCATCCTGATCGGGCTTGCGGTCGAAAACGTCATCTTCCGCTTCATCGAGACGAGAACGGTGCAACGCTGGGGCATGCAATCCTGATTGGGTGGCGAGCCCGGTTCAGTTCAAAGGGAGGGATTCATGATCCACAGACGCGCGTTCTGCAAAGTTCTCGCGGCCGCTCCTGCGCTAGCAACGCCGATGCTGATGCGCTCGGCTTTCGCCGACGAAGTGTCGAGCATCGTGCTGGTTAGCCAGCACGGTCTTCCCTATTTGCCGCTGATGGTGATGGATACGCACAAGCTCGTCGAAAAACATGCAGCGAAACTCGGCGTCGCCTCGCTCAAGCCCGACTTCAAGACCTTGGGCGGGACGCAATCGCTGATCGACGCGCTGTTGAGCGGACAGATGAATTTCGGCGTGACGGGCGTGCCCGGCCTAGCGACGCTTTGGGCCAAGACCGCCGGCACGCCGAATGAAGTGCGGGCGCTCTCCGCCGTGCAGTCGATGCCCTTCATGCTGCTGACCAACCGCGAAGCGATCAAGACAATCAAGGACTTCAACGAGCACGACAAGATCGCCTTGCCGGCGGTCAAAGTGTCGAGCCAGGCGATCTGTCTGCAGATGGCGGCGGCCAAGGAGTGGGGTCAGGGCCAATATGCCAAGCTCGATGCTTTCACCATCACCCTCCCGCATCCGGACGCCGCGACATCGGTCATGTCGAAGGCGACCGAGGTCAACAGCCATTACTCCGTCGCGCCTTACTATTATTACGAACTGGCGACGCCTGGCGTGCACAACGTGCTCAAGTCCTACGACACGTTAGGCGGCCCTGCGACCAATGGTGTCATGATCATGGCGAAGAAATTCCGTGATGCGAATCCGAAGGTGACCAGCGCGGTCTACGCCGCGCTCAGCGAGGCCGAGGAATTCATCAACAAGAATCCGGGCGAGGCGGCGCAGATCTACATCAAGACTACCAATGAGAAGCGCAGTAGCCAAGCCGAGATGGTCAAGTTCATATCCGATCCCGACAATGTGTGGACGACGGCGCCGCAACAGTCGATGGAGTTTGCCAGCTTCATGCACAAAGTGGGTTCGATAAAGCGGCTGCCGGCGTCGTGGAAGGATATGTACATGCCGGAATCGCACGAACTCAAAGGCAGCTAAGTCGATACCTCATCCGGATTGACGAAACGCGGTCGGGAGGCCGGCGAGTGAAAGTCTATGTGCTCGATTCATTTTTCCCGACCGGCGTCGAATACGCCGCGCAACACGCCGAACTCGTGCTTTGGGACGTTCCTCGGGCGAAGAACTGGCATGAGGACGCGGATGGCGTGACGGTCCGAATGTCGCCAATGCCGCGCAAGCGAAAAAGGCGGTCGACATCTGCAAGTTCGCGCCGCTCGGCAAGCGGTCGGTTGCTGCCGGTTATCTGCAATTCGACTATCGCTCGATGCCGTTGACGGAAAGCGTGCCGCAGCTCAACGATGCCTGCCTCCTGGTCTGTATGATCCAGACGGTGGAGGGGTTGGAGAACGTCGAGGCGATCGCCGCGGTCGACGGCGTCGACGTGCTGCATCTCGGCAGCAACGACCTGCTCGCCAATATGGGCAAGCCCGGCAAGTTCGACAATCCGGTGCTGGTCGCGGCGCAGGAGCGACTTATTGCCGCCTGCCGCAAGCACGGCAAGTTCGCCGGCCGCGGCGGCAATCGCGACGTGGCCCGTCAGCTCGACCTGGTGCGCAAGGGCTGCCTGTTCCTCACCACCCAGTCGGATATCGGTTTTCTGTCGGCGTCTGCCTCAGCCTGGACCAAAGGCATCCGCGACGGGCTGAAATCCTAGAGCTCGCGCAGCGCGTTGAACTGGGCGACGTAGCCGGAGGCGTCGATGCGCACGCCGATGACGGTGGTGCGCTTCGATTGCACCGCGGCGCTGAGCACGGCGCTCAGGGCTTGCTCCGTTTCCACCACCACGCCGTCGGCGCCGAAGGACTGCGCTAATTTCTCCCAATCGACCCCGCCGAGCGCCACGCCGTGCAGCGGAATGCCCTTGATCTCCTGTTTGACGCGGATCAGGCCGATTTCGCGGTCGTCGAACACCAGCACGATGATCGGCAGGTTTTCGCGCTGCGCGGTCTGCAGTTCGGCGACAGTCATCAGGAAGCCGCCGTCGCCGGTGAAAGCGACCACCGGGCGGTTCGGAAAAGCCATGCGCGCGGCCAAGGCGCCGGGCACCGCATAGCCCATGGAAGCGAGGCCGTTCGAGGTGAGGAATTCGCGCGGCCCGTAGGACTCCCACTTCTGCACGACCAGCAGGCGGCTGGCACCGGCATCGCAGGTCGCAATCGTATTGCGTGGCAGAATGGCGCGCGCCACTTCCATAGTGCGCTGTGGCGACAGGCCCTTGCTCGGCGTGTTGAGGGCGTCGCGCACCTCGGTGCGAAAATTCTTGGCGGACTTCTCGCCCCAGTTCGTGCCTTCGGGCGCCCAGCGCGCGAGCCCAGCGAGCAACGGCTTGAGATCGCCGATGATCTCCGGATCGGCCGGTACCAATGCGTCGGTGCTGGGCACCGACGACAGCGATAGCACCGGCAGCGTATAGGGCCACGGCTTGGGCTGCAGTTCTACCGCGTCGAGACCTACCGTGACGATCAGATCGGATTCCAGCACCAGCTTGCGCTCGATCAGCCCGCCGATGATGCAGCCGGCGCGCAATGGGTGATCCTCTGGGATCATGCCCTTGCATTTGGTCGTGGTGAGCACCGGCGCGCCGAGCCGCTCGGCGAACTGCACGAACTCGGCCGACGCGCCGCACCAGTAGACGCCCAAGCCCGCAATCAGGATCGGACGTTTCGCCTTGCCGAGCATGTCCAGCGCCGGCTTGAGATCGGCGCGGTCGGGACCGGGGACGATCCAATTTGGCATCAGCGGCGGCTCGGCGGCGTAGTCGCCGGCCTCGCGCGTGGTCTCGCTTTGCGGAAATTCGAAATGCACTGGACCGGGAGGAGCGCCGGTTGCAGTGCGCATGGCGCGGCGCACTTGTTGGCGCACGGTCTTGGCGTCGATGGTCGTGCTCCACTTCACGATCGGCTCATAGACCGCCAGTTGGTTGATGCGCTGGCGCAATCCCGTCTCGTACGTCGGACGCGAATAGGAATCGGTAATCGCGATTAGCGGCGAGCGGTCGAGAAACGCGTGCGCCACGCCGTTGACCATATTGGCGGCGCCGGGTCCGCGTGTCGACAGGCAGACGCCGGGGCTGCCGGTGAGGTCGCCCCAGGTCGAGGCCAACATGGCGCCGGCGACTTCCTGTTTCATCAGGAGAAAACGCATCTGGCGCTGGCGCGCCGCTTCCATCAGTTCGACCGACTCGCCGCCTGGATGACCCACTATGAAAGGCGTGCCGGCATCCTTGAATGCTGCGGCCAGCACTTCGACGGTTGTCGTCATTCTCAAGTCTCCCGGTCGGTCCGGGAAGTAAGATAGCAGCAAATCGTGTCCTGCATTACTATTCGATCCGCACTCAGGAACAAATCAGCCATGCCCGCCAATCCAAAGATCGTCGTTCGATTTGATTTTCCCTACCATCCGGCAATGGCCGAGCGGTTTGCGCGCGAAGACGATATCGATCTGTGCACCTGCGAGCGGGCGGGCGCCGAGAGTCTCGCCTGGTCCGCGCTCAACGAGGCGCACGTCTATATGATTTCATCGGCGAAAGACGAGCTGCCGCGCCGTTGGTTCGTGACGGACGAACTGCTGCAACGCTGCCCGAAGCTGCTCTGCGTTTCGACCAGCGGCGCCGGCTACGACACCGTCGATGTCGAGGCCTGCAGCAGGGCCGGCGTTATCGTCGTCAACCAGGCCGGCATCAACGCGCCGGCGGTCGCCGAACACACGCTCGGCCTGATGCTCGCGCTGTCCAAGCGGATCGGCGAAACCGACCGGCGGCTGCGGCGCGAGCGCGGCTTCGCGCGTGAAGACCTGATGGGAAGGGAGATTTCCGGAAAAACGCTCGGCATCATCGGCATCGGCCACGTCGGCACGCGTGTCGCGCACCTGGCGCAGGCCTTTGGCATGACCGTGCTGGCCTACGATCCCTACGTCGAGGCGGAGGAAATCGCCCGCCGCGGCGCGCGTTCTGTGACGTTCGACGAATTGCTCGCGCGATCGGACTTTGTGTCGATCCATTGTCCGCGCACCGGCGAAACGATGGGGATGATCGATGCGCGGGCCTTGGCCCGGATGAAGAAAGGCGTGCTGTTCGTGACAACCGCGCGCGGCGGCATCCATGACGAGGCCGCGCTGTTCGATGCGCTTAAGTCCGGGCATCTCGCCGGCGCCGGACTTGACGTCTGGGAGAAGGAGCCGCCGCCGTTGCAGCATCCGTTGCTGACGCTCGATAACGTGATCGCGACCTATCACACGGCCGGCGTGACGGTTGAGGCGCGCCGCGGGGTTGCCGCAGAGGGTGCCGAGCAAGTCGTCGGCTTGCTCAAAGGCGTCCGGCCGCCGCGCCTGGTCAATCCGGAAATCTGGCCGGCCTATCGCGTGCGGTTCGAAGCGATCCTGGGTCCGCCGGTGGCTTGAGCGCGCCGGTCTGCTATAACAATAAACGCGCGCGCCCGTAGCTCAGCTGGATAGAGCATCAGACTTCGAATCTGAGGGTCGGGAGTTCGAATCTCTCCGGGCGCGCCAATAATTTTCAGCGGTCGATCGTGATCTCATCGGTCAACGCGCGCGAGACGCAGATCATGATGCTGTCGGCGCGGTCGTGGTCGGGAAGATAGAGATCGCGGTGGTCGGCTTTGCCGGCGAGGAGTTTCGTGCGGCAGGTGCCGCAGGTGCCGGTCTCGCACGAGCTCGGTACTTCTAGGCCGTGCGCGCGCAAGACTTCCAGGATAGTCTTGTCGATCGGCACCTCGACCACATCGCCGGAATGCGCCAGGCGCACCTTGAACGGCTTGTCGGTCGGCTTGTGCGTCTCGGCGTCACTGAACGCCTCGAAGTGCACCGCGGCCGACGACCAATGGTCGGTGAAATGCCGCACCGCCTCCATCAAGGGGCGCGGCCCGCAGCAATACAAGTGCTCGCGGTTTTTCCTTTCGGCGAGGACTGGCTTGAGATCGAGCGACTTGCCTGGATCGCCATGGTCGTAATGGATGACGACCCGGTCCTTGAATTCTGGAGCGCTCAATTCGTCGATGAACGCCGTCGTCTCCGGCGAACGCGAGCAGTAGAACAGGCGGAAGCGTTTTCCTTGCCGCATGACCTCCTTGATCATCGCCATGATCGGTGTGATGCCGATGCCGCCGGCAATGAACAGGAAGTCCTGCGCCCGCTGCGGCAAGGCGAAGTCGTTGACTGGCGGAGACACCATCAGTCTATCGCCGGCCTTGGTATTGTCGATGAGATTGCACGAGCCGCCGCGGCCGTTCGCCTCGCGCTTGATCGCGACCAGATAGCGGTCGCGCTCGGCCGGATCGTTACACAGCGAATATTTGCGCAGCAATCCGTTTGGCGCCCGGATGGCAATATGCGCTCCGGCAGAGAATTCCGGCAACGGCTTGTCTTCGACATCGCGAAATTCGAGCAAGTAGATACCGTCGGCGATCTTGTCGTTGTGCATGACGCGGAGCGGCAACATCGGCTGCTGATCGGACGTGGTCATTCGGTCCCAGTGAATAACGATGCGTTGCCCCACAATTGGCGAATTTATACGGCGGCGGCAAGAGGGCGGGCATCTTTAAATCTGCCGGATCGAGGAAAAATCGAAGCTCGTACCGGCCGGGTTTTCACCAATGCGAATTTGCGTGTCGCTGAGGAAACGATAGGGCGGCACCGGCAGATTGTACGGTGCCGGAACGCCATTGAAGACGCGCCCGGCGAGGTCATATTTGGAGCCATGACAGGGGCAGAAATAGCCGCCCGGCCAGTTGGCTGCCGGCTGGCTTGCATTCGGCTGCGGATAGAACATCGGAATGCAGCCGAGATGCGTGCAAATGCCGACCAGCACGCCGTATTCGGGCTTCACCGAGCGGTGCCAGTTCTTGGCGTAAGGCGGTTGCTGGTTCTGCTGCGATTGTGGGTCGGCGAGCCGGTCCTGCAAGGCCTGCGATTTGAGCGCATCGAGCACGTTCGCGGGACGATTGATGACGAAAACCGGCCGGCTGCGCCAGCGCACGACCGCCTGCTGGCCCTGTGCAACCTTGCTCAGGTCGAGATCGACGGGGCCGCCGGCGGCGAGCGTGCCGGCGTCGGGGTTCATCTGGTCGATCAGCGGAATGAGGCTAGCCGCGACGCCGACCGCGCCAACACTGGCAGTCGCGATATAAAGAAAATCGCGGCGTGTCGGTGCGGGGCTTTTTTCCGGATGCGAAATTGCGCGAGCCATGACCGGCGTTGAGTTGCTGTCATCGCCCCGCCGCCCTCGGCTTTCGCCGCGCGGCTTCTATGGCAGCAACGCGCGAGGCCGCGCAATGTTCACAGTGTGGCCCAGTTTTTTGGCCGTCAGCGCGCGCCGGCGCTCGCGCGCTCGACCGGCCGCGGCATGGCGGCGGTCACCGGGGCCGCTTCGGCCATGAGTGCGCCATAGGCGTCGGCAAGTCCGGCGCCGAACATGACGTCGCGGCCCTTGGGTCCGAGATCCTTTGCGGTCGCCAGCAGGATGCCGCGCACCTTGTCGGGCTTAAGGTCATTCTTGCGCTCGAGCATCAGCGCGACGATGCCGCTGACTTCCGCCGCCGAATAAGAAGTGCCCGACGACACCTCGTAGCCGCCGTCGGGAATAGCGACCAGAATTTGCGCGCCCGGCGCCGCCACCGCAATGTAGCGGCCGCGATTGGATTGCGGGAACAGTCTGTCGTCAGCGTCGGTTGCGGTCACCGCAATTACGATCGGATCGGCAGCGGGATAAAGCGGCGGCGATTTTGGTCCGGCATTTCCGGCCGCTGCCACCAGGACGATGCCCTTCATGTGCGCGGCTTCCAGACTGCGGTGCAATGCGGGATCGGGTGGTCCGGCAAAACTCATATTGATGACGCGCGCGCCATTCGTCGCCGCCCAGTCGAGACCCTTGAGAATGTTGAAGGTGGTGCCTTCGGCGCTCGCGCCGGTGCCGTCGAAGGCGCGGATCGCCAGGATATGCGCCGCCGGCGCCGCGCCCATCAGCTTGCCATGCGCGGCGATCAGACCGGCGATAGCGGTGCCGTGCTTGTGCGGCGTCATCGGCGACGACAGGGTGTCGTAACTTTGCACGATCGCGCCGGTGAGTTCTGGATGCGTGGCGTCGATGCCGGAATCGATCACCGCGACCAACACATTGTCACCTTTGGCGAGAGTGTGCGCTTGCGGCAAATGCAGCTTGGCAAGTTCGTATTGCGCGGCCTCGCCTTCGGCCTTCACTTCGTCACCCTGCAGGGTGAACAGGTAATTCGGCTGCGCCGATGTCACAACCCGGTCGGCTTCCAGCGCGCGTACCACGGAAGCGACCGAGCGGCGGTCGGGAATGCGCCAGCGAAACAGGGTCGTGCCGGACAGCTGGAGAGTCAGGGATTCGGTACGGGTGAGCCGATAGCGGCGTTGCAGCGCGTCGATTTGCTGCGGGCTGACGGAGTTGGCGACTTCGATTATCACTTCGTCGGGCACCAGCCGCCGCTCATTGGCCGAAGGCGCGTCACTTTTGCCGCGCCGCGTTGACCGCCTTGGGCCCTGCGGCAAGGCGTCATCCTCGATATAGACGCCGCCGCGTGGCACGAATTGCGGGATCGCCATCAGCACACCGGGCCCCCGCCAGCCCCCGCCACGGTACCCGCCGTCACCACCGCGGCCAACGCTGACATTCGGCGATCCGCTGCGGCTGAAAATCTTTTGCGCAACCGCGGCATCGGCCGCCGCCAGGGCCATCGTCGCAGCGGCCGCCACGCAAATAATAGCGTTACGATACGCGCGCATGGCGAGATCTCCGGTGTGGCCAGTTCATCTCACTCGATCGTGGCGATGAAACCGACGACCTTGTCACCTTGCAGCTGCTTGACGATGCGCGCGAGCTCGCTCTTGGGCAATCCGGTCATCGACACACGGACTTTGTAGAGCCCCCCGGCCATCGGGCCGGCCGCGACCTGCAGCTTGTTGGCTTCGAGAAACTTGGTGATGTCATCAGATGAAGCCTGCGGCGCGAAGCGGATGACGGTAAAGGCGCCGACGCCGGGATTGCTGGTCGGGGCCGAGGCGGTCTCGTAGCCGACGGGGCTTCTGTCCTTTATCACGATGCCGGCGATCAGTCCGGCCTGCAACAGGATCGCGATCGCGGCGGCGCTTGCCGACCAGGCCAGCGTGCGCGGCGTCAAGCTCGCGAAAAATTCAGAAATGCGCGCGCTGAGACCGCGCGACATGGCCGGCTTGCGCGCAGGTTCGGCATCGATCTTGGCAAACAGCTTCTCCATTGCGTGCGCCGAAGGCGCGCCCAGCGTCTCGTTGAGCAGGATGGTTTCGCCCAGTTCCTCGCGCACAAGCGCGTAGCGGCGAGCGAGTTCAGGATTGCGCGCCAGCGCCTCTTCGACGCGCTGGGTGTCGCGGCGGCTCAGCGTTCCTGCCGCATGCCACGGCAGCAGCTCCTCGATATCGCTGTGCATTTCTTTGTTTGTCGTGTTCATGGCCAACCTCGATCAATTCCTTGCGCCTTTAAGATCTCCGATAACTTCTTGCGTGCGTAGAACATGCGCGTCTTCACGGTCGCCTCCGGGATGCCGACAATTCCCGCAACTTCCTCCACCGACTTCTCGTGGTAGTAGACGAGGTCCACGATCTCCCGGTGTTCCGCGGAGAGCTTGCCTAACGCTTCTCGCAAGACCGCGGCCTTGTCCTTCTTCGCCAGGGCGACCTCGGGATCGTCGGAGTGATCCTCGATCTGCTCTGCAGTCTCCTCGTCCAATTCCTCGTCCGACCGCTTGCGCAACGCGGACAAGGCCTTGAAGCGCGCAATGCTCAACATCCAGGTGGAAACGGCCGAGCGGCCCTCGAATTTTCCGGCTTGCCGCCAGATGTCGAGGAACACCTCGCTGATCAAATCCTCCGCCGTCGCCTCATTGCGCACCAGACGCAACACGAATCGGTAAACCCGTACATGGTGCCGTGCGAACAGCACCTGCATGGCGAGCCGGTCGCCATCTGCGATCCTTGCGATCAGAACTTCATCCGAAGTCGTTTGCATCGCAGGCCTATCAGCTCATGAATGGGTCGCTGGTGGGGACGGCTAGGTTCAAGCAAAATCGAAGAAAATTGCCCCGCCCCCGGCCCGGAACTGGGGCGGGACGGTGGCGCCAGTTTCCCCCGTTCCGCCATGACTCGGCAAGCCAAAGCCGCGGCGGACTCGGCAAAACGAAGCATTTTGCCTAAAAATCGGTGGAGGGCGGCGGAAACCTGCGGGCTTTTGCTATGCTAGCCGATAAATGGGCCGCCGGACTAAATCGGCGCGCTTCAGGGAGGGCGAAATGAGTATCCTGCCGACATTGCGTTCCGCCGGCGCCTTGGCCTTGCCGCTCATACCGGCGTTCGCCTCGCGACCGGCCGCCATGGAACTCAAGAAGAAGTATTCGCAGCATTTTGGAATTTGACATGCTTGACGGATTCAAACGTAGCGAGATCAAGACCAGCGGTGCGCGCATCGTGACTGTAGTCGGCGGCAGCGGGCCGCCGCTCCTGTTGATGCATGGCAATCCGTTCAATCATCTGTCGTGGCATGCGGTCGCGCCGGTGCTGGCCAACGAGTTCACCGTGGTCGCCACCGATCTGCGCGGCTACGGCGATAGCGAGAAGCCACCGGGCGGTCCCGACCATTCCGGCTATTCGTTCCGCGCCATGGCGCAGGATCAGGTCGAGGTGATGGCTGCGTACGGCTTCGACGAATTCATGGCCGCCGGTCATGATCGCGGCGGCCGCGTGCTGCACCGCATGTGCCTCGACCATCCGCACAAGGTGAAGCGCACGGCGATCCTCGACATCATCCCGCAGCATCATCTGCTCAATCACATGACCAAGGAATGGGGCCGCTTCTCATGGCATTGGCTCTTCAACATCCAGCCGGAGCCGCTGCCGGAAAAAATGATGGGCGCCGATCCGGATTGGTTCATCGAGAAGAAGCTGGCGAAAACCAAGCAGGGGCTGAGTTTCTTCCATCCCGGGGCGCTCGCCGAATACAAGCGCTGTTTCCGCAATCCGGAGACCATCCACGCCGTCTGCGAGGATTATCGCGCCTGCTTCGGCGTCGGTCTCGACATGGACACCAAGGATTTCGAAGCCGGGCGCAAGATCGAATGTCCGGTTCTTCTGTTATGGGGCGCGACCGGCGGCGTCGGGCGTAATCACAATCCCGGACCGGCCGAAATCTGGAAGAGCTACGCGTCGAATATTGTCGCCGCCAAAGCCATGCCTTCCGGACATTATCTGTCCGAGGAGGCGCCAAAAGAGACGACCGCGGCGCTGCGCGAATTCTTTGCTGGTTAGATGAGAATTTGCGGCGCGGTAATGTGTCCGCTCAATTGCCAGAAAACCTTTAGTTATTGCAGAAAAGAAAAAGGTCGGAGAGAAATCTCTCCGGCCTGCAAATTAAAGATCGAGCTAATTCTAGTAATAGAACCGGTGCCCGTTACGGTAAGTGTAGCGACGGTAGTGCCGGTGGTGGATGCCCATGCCGCGGGCGATGTTCGGCCCGGCGGTATAGCCGATGATGCCGCCCGCTACCAAGCCAACCGGGCCACCGACCAGGGCGCCGGCAACCGCGCCGCCCGCCGCGTCACCCATCCGCTCGCCTGCGCTGGCAAGCGTCGGCACGACCCCAATACCAGCAGTAATCAACGCAATCGCCAAGAATGCTTTCATGGCAGCCCTCCAGGATTTGGTGAATTGATCGGATAACTGCAGAGTGGCTGATTAGTTTCATTACATCGCGGTAACTGGGCCGATCTCAGCTCTCAGGCGCCGGCTCGGCCAGGAAGCTGCGCAGCGCGTAGAACAAAAGATGCCGGTTCTTGCTGTAGCCGGCGCTGTGCGCGGTCTGCGGCAGGATGACGAATTGCCGGTCGCCGTTCGGTAGCTGGCCGAAGAAGTCGAGCAGGTCGGCGTTGGTTGAGTTGCCGTCGAACTCACCGCGCAGCATCAGCACCGGCGACATGACCTTCTTGGGGTCAACGATCGGCAGGTTCGCCGCCATGTCGAGATAGGTGCCGCTCGGCACCTCGTTGCCGAATTTCATCTCGTCGGCGATCAGCGCCTGGACCATCGCCGGATCGTAAAGGTCGGGATGGCCATCGCGGGTGAAGATGGAACCGATCATCTTGGCGTCGCGCTTTCGGCGCGGGCTCGCGCGCAGCGCCTCGATCTTCTTGCGTCTTCGTTCGATCTCCGCTGCCCCATTGCCCTTGTAGGTGAAGGCGCTGAGCATTAACCGGGCGACGCGGTCCGGCTGCGCCTGTGCGAAGGCCGCGGCGCGGATGCCGCCCGACGAGGTGCCGTAGAAATGCGCCTTCTGCTGTCCGGTCTCCTGCGCCACCACCGGCATCGCCGCCTTGAGGTCCTCGACGCCGCTAGCGATGTCCGAATTGTTGCCGGACGAGCCGGAGTGTCCGTAGCCGTCGTGGTCCATGGTCCAGACGTCGTAACCGTCGCGCGCCAGCACGTTCATCAGCGAGTACTCGCTTTTGCCGGGCACGGTGAGGTCATAAGACGAGCGCGACGAGTTCGACGAGCCATGCACAAGGAACACGACCGGCCGCGTCGGTTCGCCCGGGTGAGGCGCGCCGACGCGCTTACGCCAAAGATAGAGCTTCACGTCGCCTTTTTTGGCCCAATAATTCTTGCTCCAGATGTCGCCCTCGGCCGGGCCCGCTTGCGCGTGGGTCGAGCCGGCCAATCCGGCCAGCATCCCGGCGCCGGCGCCCTGCAACAGCGCGCGACGCGGCATGGAACCATCGGACGTGGTCATAGGGCATCCTCCGATCGGCCTCGGTTGAAGGGTGCGGCCGTTTCCGGAGCAAACTAGCAAATCGCGCGGCCTGGTGGCAGTCCACTCGCGCCGGGGGGTTAGTTCTGCTACTGGGTCGCGTAGCGCGCCGTCAGGCGCGCGGCGCCGCGGGTTTCTTGGCCGGGGGACCTGTGCGCCGCAAGTCGGCCATAGCAGACTTGCGTTTGTAGGAGCCGATTCCGGGTAAATCCGAGATCGGATGCCGGAGGAAAGATGCTCGAATTGCTGCGCGCGGGGGCGCGATTTTTCCAGAACTGTATCGGCTGGAATAGGGTCGGCGTGTTCCTCAGCCTGGCCATCATCACCGTGGCCGTGGTGGTGCTGGTCCACATGCTACGCGGCATCAATGTCGACGAAGTGATGGCTGCGCTAAAGGCGGTCGAGCGGCGCCACATTGTCGCCGCCGCCGCGTTCGTCGCCGGCGGCTATTTTACGCTCACGTTCTACGACTGGTTCGCGCTGCGCACGATCGGGCGCGTGGAAATCCCATATCGGATTGCGGCATTGTCCGGATTCACCAGCTACTCGATCGGCCACAATATCGGCGCCACCGTCTTCACCGGCGGCGCGGTGCGATACCGCATTTATTCGGCCTATGGCCTCGACGCCATCGAGGTGGCTAAAATCTGTTTTGTCGCCGGCCTGACCTTCTGGCTCGGCAACGCCACCGTACTGGGTCTCGGCATCTTCCATTCGCCGCACGCCGCGGGGTGGCTCGATCAACTGCCGGTCTGGGTCAACCGCTGCATCGCGGGCGCGCTGCTCATCGTGCTTGCGTCCTATCTCGGCTGGGTCTGGAGTGCGCCGCGCGAGATCGGGCGGGGCGAGTGGAAAGTGCATCTACCGAGCGGACCGTCGACTCTGCTGCAGATCGCCATTGGCATTCTCGATCTCGGCTGCTGCGCGCTCGCCATGTATATGCTGCTGCCGGACGAGCCGAATATCGGCTTCGTGACGCTGGCGGTTGTGTTCGTAGCGGCGACGTTGCTCGGTTTCGCCAGCCACGCGCCGGGCGGCCTTGGCGTCTTTGACGCCGCCATGCTGGTGGCCTTGTGGCAATTTGACAAGGAAGCCGTGCTGGCGGGGCTGCTGCTATTTCGGCTGCTTTATTATCTGGCGCCGTTCGTCATTGCGCTGATTATTCTGGGCGCGCGTGAATTATGGCTGAATACGCGGGGCGCGCGTGCGAAACCCGCGTTGCATCCGGTGACGAGCGCGACCGCGCCGATCCGCAGCGAGATCGAAGCCAAGACCGAGAAAATCAGCGTCGATTGACCATGGCGAGCGAAGACAACAGCGCAAATCTGTCGCGCGGCGCCGATTGGCCGAGCCGCTTGCGCGGCGCATGGCTTGCTTTACTCGGCAAGTTGGGCGCGGACGCCGATGCCGGGCGCGGGCTGCCAATATACGACCGCACCGCCATGCATCCGCAGGCGCTGCTGATCGAGTCTCTGATCGGCGGCCTGCCCGGACCGGCGATCGTGCTCGACCGCGATGGCCGCGTCATTGCCTTCAACGCCGCGGCTTCCACGATCGCGCCGTCGCTGCGCCGCGGCGAACCGGCTTTGATTACCTTGCGCATGCCCGAACTGGTCGATGCAATCCGCCGCGCCACCGCCAGCCGGACAGCGCAACGGGTGGAATTCTTCGAGCGTGTGCCGCTCGACCGCTGGTTCGAAGCCTTTGTGACGCCGGTGAAGCTGGTGAATATCGGCGACGCTCGCGCCGAAATCCTGCTGATGACGTTCAACGATCTCACGCCGCTGCGCCGGGTCGAGGAAATGCGCGCCGACTTTATCGCCAATGCCAGCCATGAACTGCGTACGCCGCTGGCGGCACTGCTCGGGTTCATCGAGACCCTGCAGGGAACAGCCAAGGACGATGCGGTGGCGCGCGCTAAGTTCCTCACCATCATGCAAGGGCAGGCCACCCGCATGGCGCGCCTGATCGACGATCTGCTCTCGCTCTCGCGCATCGAACTCAATGCGCATCTGCAGCCGAACACGCCGCTCGATCTCGCGCCGATCGTACGTCAGGTGGCGGACGGCTTGCAGACGCTGGCGCGCGACCGGGACGTCACGATCAAGGTTGCCACACCGCCGGATCCGTTGATCGTGCTCGGTGACCGCGATGAATTAATCCGCGTGCTGGAAAACCTGGTTGAGAACGCGCTCAAATACGGCGCCGCCGGCAAACGTATCGACATTACGCTGGCGCGCAGCCCAACCCGCGCCGGTACACCGGAGGTGCGCCTAGCGGTACGCGACTACGGCCCGGGCATCGCGCCCGAGCATCTGCCACGGCTGACCGAGCGGTTCTACCGGGTCGATGTCGCCGACAGCCGCGCCCAGGGCGGCACCGGGTTGGGCTTGGCGCTGGTCAAGCATGTGCTCAACCGCCACGGCGGCCGGCTCGCCATCGAGAGCACGCCGGGCGCCGGAGCGACCTTCACAATGCACCTGCCTTTGCACACCACCGATTCCCATCAAACAAAATAATTGCATATAGATCAATTAGTTATGATGTCATGTGATTGTCATCAAACGTTTATAGAACGGTGACATGCGACGCCTATGGCTGTCCTCGACTTCGGAAACAAACTCGATCCAAACGAACAAAAAAGCCTGTCCGAAGCTCAGTCTTGGAGAGCGTCTTAAATCAACAGCGGCCGCCCTGACCACGGGCGCAAAGGCGGAAATCACGGGCATGTCGCCCCGCGCACGCTTTTGGCCGCCAACATGGAGAGACCCCGTGAAACACTGGACGACATTGGCAGTTGCCGGCTTCCTCGCCGCCGCTGCTTTCGTTCCGGCTCAGGCCGCCGACATTTCCGGTGCCGGCGCCACCTTCCCCTATCCGATCTACGCCAAATGGGCCGACGCCTATAAGAAGGAAACCGGTAATGGGCTGAACTATCAGTCGATCGGTTCCGGCGGCGGCATCAAGCAGATCACCGCCCGTACCGTGACGTTTGGCGCATCCGACATGCCGCTACAGCCCGCAGAGTTGGACAAGATCGGCGTCATCCAGTTTCCGACCGTCATGGGCGGCATCGTCCCGGTCGTCAACCTCGAGGGCATCAAGAGCGGCGACCTGACCATCGATGGTCCGACTCTCGCCAAGATTTATCTCGGCGAGATCAAGACCTGGAATGACCCGGCGATCAAGAAGCTCAATCCGAATGTGAAACTGCCGTCGCAGGCGATCGCGCTCGTGCACCGCTCGGACGGCTCCGGTACCACCTTCGTCTTCACCAACTATCTGTCGAAAGTGAGCGCGGATTGGAAGTCGAAGGTCGGCAGCAACACGTCGGTCGAGTGGCCGGCCGGCATTGGCGCCAAGGGTAACGAAGGCGTTGCTAACAACGTCGGTCAGACCAAGGGCTCGATCGGTTATGTCGAGACCGCCTACGCCAAGCAGAACAAGCTGACCACGACTAAGATGATCAACAAAGACGGCAAGGTGGTTGTCGCCACCCCCGAGGCCATCATGGCGGCCGCAGCCGGCGCCGATTGGGCGCATGCTCCTGGCTTCTACATGATCATCACCGACTCGCCGGGCGCCAAGTCCTGGCCGATCGCGGGCGCCACCTTCATCCTGATCCCTAAGGAGCCGAAGGATACGGCCGCCACCAGCGAAGCGCTCAAGTTCTTCGCCTGGGCGTACAAGAACGGCGACAAGATGGCCGAAAGCCTCGATTACATTCCGATGCCCGACAGCGTCGTGAAGCTGATCGAGGCCAAGTGGAAGAGCGACGTCAAGGCGTCGATGTGATCGGCACGACAACATGGGAAGGGGCGCCGGCATGGCGCCCTTTCCTTGTCCACCGCCGTTCACAAGGCGGCTTGTGCTGCGGCTAATGGGCCGCTTGAGTGGCTCCCCTGGATACGTTTGAGCCGCAGGGAGGGCCGGATGCAACCCGCCGGGAGGCGAGCCGTGGTTGACGTTGCGTTGCAGGGTGGAACCATGTCGGCGACCGAGCAGGTCGATCGCGCCAAGGTCCTCCAGCGACTGCGATTGGGCGACGCCGGGTTCCGTCATCTCACGCGCGCCGCCGCTATAGCGGTTCTGGTTATCCTTGGTGGGATCATCATTTCTCTGGTTCACGGCTCGCTGCCGGCATTGCGGACTTTTGGCTTCTCATTTCTGTACGTCGAGACTTGGAACCCGGTGACCGAGAAATTCGGCGCCATCGCGCCGATCTACGGCACCGTTGTCACATCCTTCATCGCCATGCTGATCGCGGTGCCGGTCGGCCTGTTCATCGCACTGTTCCTCACCGAGTTGTGTCCGCTGTGGCTACGCCGCCCAATCGGCATCGCCATCGAGCTGCTCGCCGGCATTCCCAGCATCATTTACGGCATCTGGGGCCTGTTCGTGTTTGCCCCGTTTCTGCAGCAATACGTGCAGCCGTTCTTGATCACCGTATTCGGCAATGTGCCGATTTTTCGACACTGTTCGAAGGCCCGCCTTACGGCATCGGCATCCTGACCGCTGGCCTGATCCTGGCCATCATGGTGTTGCCGTTCATCACCTCGATCTCACGCGACGTGTTCGAGGCCGTACCACCGGTGCTCAAGGAGGCAGCCTATGGTCTCGGCTGCACCACTTGGGAAGTGGCGCGCTATGTGGTGCTGCCGTTCACCCGGGTCGGTGTCATCGGCGGCGTCATGCTCGGGCTTGGTCGCGCGCTGGGCGAAACAATGGCGGTGACGTTCGTGATCGGCAATGCGCACCGCATTTCCGGCTCGATCCTAGCGCCGGGAACGACTATTTCGGCGACGATCGCGAACGAATTCACCGAAGCGATCGGCGACCTCTATACGTCGTCGCTGATCGCGCTCGGCCTCATTCTGTTCGTGATCACGTTCATCGTGCTCGCCTTCGCGCGCCTGATGTTGATGCGCCTCAACGCGCGGGTCGGAGCCTGACCATGGTCATGATTTCTGGCGCCTCCTCCCCCCTCTACGCGAAGCGCCGCCGCCGCAATGTCATCACGATGGGGTTGTCCTTTGCCGCGACGGCCTTCGGCTTGAGCTGGCTGGTGCTGATCCTGGCCGTGCTGCTGTGGAACGGTTTCAGTGGCCTCTCGCTTGCGGTGTTTACGCAGATGACGCCGCCGCCCGGCTCAGCCGGCGGGTTGCTCAATCCAATCATCGGCAGCCTTGTCATGACGGTGATTGCGGTAGCGATCGGCACGCCGGTTGGCATTCTCGCCGGCACTTACATGGCCGAGTACGGCCGCTACGACAAACTGACCATGGTGGTGCGCTTCATCAACGACATCCTGCTCAGCGCGCCGTCGATTGTGGTCGGCCTGTTTATCTACGAAATTATGGTCGCCCAGATGGGCCATTTCTCCGGCTGGGCCGGCGCCGTGGCGCTGGCGGTAATCGTGGTGCCGGTGGTGGTGCGCACCACCGAGGACATGCTCACCTTGGTGCCTGACACGCTGCGCGAGGCCGGCGCCTCGATTGGGTTGCCGCGCTCGCTGATGATTACCAAAGTTGCCTATCGCGCCGCGCGCGCCGGCATGGTCACCGGCGTGCTCTTGGCGGTCGCGCGCATCAGCGGCGAGACCGCGCCGCTCTTGTTCACCGCGCTCAACAATCAATTCTGGAGCACCAATTTGAATGCTCCGGTCGCCAGCCTGCCGGTCGTCATCTTCCAGTTTGCGTTGAGCCCCTACGCGGATTGGCAGAAGCTCGCCTGGACCGGCGCGCTGATCATCACCTTGGCGGTGCTTGCGCTCAGCATCATCGCCCGCATCCTCTCGGCACAGAGAAAATCGTCATGAGTTTAGCAACCTTCACCACGCCGACAGCTACCCATGGGCCGTCACACGCCGAGGACCTCACCGAAAAGGTCGCGGTGCGCAATCTCGATTTCTTCTACGGCGACCATCGTGCGCTGAAGACCATCAATGTGTCGTTGTACCAGGGCAAGGTGACCGCCTTCATCGGCCCGTCAGGCTGCGGCAAGTCGACTCTGTTGCGCGTTCTCAACCGCATGTACGACCTGTACCCGAACCAGCGGGCAACCGGCGAGGTGACGCTCGACAACGAGAACATCCTGGAGCCGGGGCAAGACCTCAATTTACTGCGCGCCAAGGTCGGCATGGTGTTCCAGAAGCCGACGCCTTTCCCGATGACGATCTTCGAAAACATCGCCTTCGGCATCCGCCTCTATGAGCGGCTGTCGAAGTCTGAACTGGAAGGCCGCGTGCAGCATGCGCTGCAGCGCGCCGCGCTGTGGGACGAGGTCAAGGACAAGCTCGGCGCCAATGGCCTCTCGCTCTCCGGCGGCCAGCAGCAGCGGCTCTGCATCGGCCGCACCGTCGCGGTGCGGCCGGAGGTGATCCTGTTCGACGAGCCGTGTTCGGCGCTCGACCCGATCTCTACCGCCAAGATCGAAGAGCTGATCGACGAACTCAAGGACGACTATACGATCGCCATCGTGACCCACAACATGCAACAGGCCGCGCGTGTGTCCGACTTCACCGCCTTCATGTATCTCGGCGAATTGGTCGAATACGGCGAAACGACCCGCATGTTTACGACACCTAACGATCGCCGCACCCAGGACTATATAACCGGTCGCTTCGGCTAAGCGCGACGATTTCGCGCGGTCAAAAGCCCGGCGACTAAGGGACAACAAAAATGAACGATCTGCACACGACCAAGGCCTTCGATACCGATCTGCAGGACCTTGCACGCATGGTCGCGGAAATGGGCGGCCTCGCCGAGAAGCAGGTTGCCGATTCCGTCGACGCGCTGGCCAAGCGAGACAGTGTGCTGGCGCAACGCATCACCCAGGCGGACAGCAATATTGACGCGTTGCAACGCGAAATCGAGGAAAAATCGGTCCTCACGATCGCGCGTCGCCAGCCGATGGCCGTGGACCTGCGCGAGATCGTGGGCGCCTTGCGGCTTGCCAACGATCTGGAGCGCATCGGCGACCTTGCCAAGAATATCGCCAAGCGCGTGATCGCGCTCAACGGCGAATTTCCGCCGCCCAAGCTGATCCGCGGCGTCGAGCACATGACCGACCTGGTGCTTGGTCAGTTGAAGGCGGTGCTCGATGCCTACGCCCGGCGCGACATCACCAAGGCAATGACGGTATGGCGGGGCGATGAGGAAATCGACGCGGTTTGTACCTCGGTGTTCCGCGAACTACTCACTTATATGATGGAAGACCCGCGCAACATCACGTTCTGCATCCATCTGATGTTCTGCGCCAAGAACATCGAGCGCATGGGCGATCACGCCACCAACATCGCCGAGACGGTGCACTATGTCATCGAAGGCCGGCCGATCGCCGACCAGCGGCCGAAGGGCGATACCACAACGATTGCCGCGTTGCGTACCGCCGGCGACAAATAGCGGAGCGGTGCGTGATCTCGAAACGTGGGAATCGGTTTTCGGACAAGATCATGCGCCAAGGAGATAGATCATGAGCGCGCGCATCCTGATCGTCGAGGACGAAGAGCCGCTCACCATGCTGCTCCGCTATAACCTCGAGAAGGAAGGCTACGAGGTTGATTCCGCTGCGCGCGGCGACGATGCCGATACCAAATTGAAGGAACGGGCCCCGGATTTGGTGGTGCTGGACTGGATGCTGCCTGGCTTATCCGGCATCGAATTATGCCGCCGGATGCGGGCGCGGCCGGAAACCCAGCAACTTCCAATCATCATGCTGACCGCGCGCGGTGAGGAGAGCGAAAAGGTGCGCGGGCTCGCCACCGGCGCCGACGACTACATCGTTAAGCCGTTCTCGGTGCCCGAACTGCTGGCGCGGGTGCGCGCGCTATTGCGCCGCGCCAACCCGGACAAGGTCGCCACTGTGCTGTCTATCGGCGACATCGAGCTCGACCGCGAGAAGAAACGCGTCGTGCGCAACGGCCGCCCGATCGACCTCGGCCCGACCGAATACCGCCTGCTGGAATTCTTAATGGAGCGCCCGGGCCGGGTGTTCTCGCGCGAGCAATTGCTCGATGGCGTCTGGGGCAGCGATATCTATATCGACGAGCGCACCGTGGACGTGCATGTCGGCCGGCTGCGCAAGGCCATCAATCGCGGCCACATGGCCGACCCGATCCGCACCGTCCGCGGGGCGGGCTACGCGCTAGACGACCGTTTCGGGCGGGTGAGCTGAGCTAGCCTCGAAAAGGGCGCTTGTCGCGCCGCCGGTCCGTCACGGGCTGATAGGCGACGCGCGAGTGAAACGCGCAATAAGGCAGCTCGTTCGCAGTGTCGCCGCCGCAGAAGTAGAATTCCGCACCGCCCGGATCGCCGACCGGCCAATGGCACGTCTTTTCGGTCAATTGCAGCAGGGTTTTGCGCTGCTCGACCGGGATTTCGATCAATTCCGGCTCGGGCTCGACTTCGAAATCGTAGGCCAGCGCGGTATTGCCGCGCATTGACGATCTCGGCACCCGCATCATGCCGGATGAACGCGCTTTGCGCGGGCGCGGCGCGGTCGAGGACGGGCTCTTGGCGCGCCCCGACAGGCCGAGGCGATGGACTTTGCCGATCACTGCATTGCGAGTGATCCCGCCGAGTTCAGCCGCGATCTGGCTGGCGGACAGGCCGTCCGCCCACAATTTTTTCAGGAGTTCGACCCTCTCGTCGGTCCAGCTCATCGGGTTTCTCCTAGCCTTTCAAGGCCTTGGGTAGAATCCATCCCCGCCGTCGGGCGCTGCCGCGCGCGCCTGACGCCTACGCTTCACAGATGGACTAGAAATCGCCTCCTAGCACGAGATGTCGTACTAGACGGTCAAAACGCTACAATATGGAGTGACTCTCGTGCAAGCTTTTGCAACCCCCGGATCCCAGCTACCAACAGGTTTTCCTTTAGAATCGGCGCTTGCGGCGAATTTGAGTCCGCGAATCGTGGGTTCGTGCCGTGTGTTGACAGGGCAAAGCCCTGCAATAGAATGAAAAAAGTGCCGCCCGGCGAGGCGGCACATTTCTTTTCGGCCTGCGCATGGTGCCGAAAAGGTGGTGCCGGTTTTCGGAAAAGATCATGCGCCAACGAAATTGTTCAATGGACGTAACTGGCCGTGAACTCGCATCTATTGCCGACTTATGCGCGTGTCGACCTCGCTTTCGAGCGGGGCGAGGGCGCTTGGCTGTTCACGGCTGACGGCGAGCGCTATCTCGATTTCACCTCCGGCGTCGCAGTTAATGCTCTTGGACATGCCCATCCTCGACTGGTGAGCGCCCTCGAGGAACAGGCGAGGAAGGTCTGGCACGTCTCGAATTTGTACCGAATTCCGGAAGGCGAGCGGCTGGCCGACCGGCTGTGCGAGGCGACCTTTGCCGACACCGTGTTCTTCCAGAATTCAGGGGCCGAAGCGATCGAATGCGCGATCAAGATGGCGCGCAAATATCAATCGGTCAGCGGCAAGCCGGAGCGTTACCGGATCATCACCTTCGAAGGCGCTTTCCACGGGCGGACGCTGGCCGCGCTCGCGGCCACCGGCAACAAGAAATATCTCGACGGCTTCGGCCCGCCGGTCGACGGTTTCGACCAGGTGCCGTTCGGCGATCTTGACGCGGTCAAGAAGGCAATCGGCCCGGCGACCGGCGCGATCCTGGTCGAGCCGATCCAGGGCGAGGGCGGCGTACGCGTGCCGCCGTCGAGTTTCCTGCGCGGCTTGCGAGCGCTGTGCGACCAGCACGGGCTATTGCTGATTTTCGACGAAATTCAGACCGGCTTCGCGCGCACCGGCGATCTGTTCGTCTATCAGCGTGTCGGCGTTAAGCCCGATATCATGACGATAGCGAAAGCGCTCGGCGGCGGCTTTCCGGTCGGCGCTTGTCTTGCCACCGCGGAAGCGGGAAAGGGCATGACGGCGGGCACGCACGGCTCGACATTCGGCGGCAATCCGCTCGCCATGGCGGTCGGCAATGCCGTGCTCGACGCGATGCTCGCGCCCGGCTTCATCCAGCACGTGCGCGACATAGGTTTGCTGTTCAAGCAGCGGCTGGCCGAAATCAAGGACCGCCACAGCGCGGTGGTCGCCGAAGTGCGCGGCGAGGGGTTGCTGATCGGCCTGCGCATGGTGCCGCCGGTGCCCGAGATGGTGGACGAATTGCGCAACGAGAAGATGATCACGGTGGCCGCCGGCGACAATGTCGTGCGGTTGTTGCCGCCGCTGATTATTGGTGAAGCCGAGGTTGCCGAGGCGATCGCACGCATCGATCGCGCCTGCGCGCGTCTGGCGAAGGCGCATCCGCGGCCGACCAAGCAGGAGGCGGTGTCATGACCGGAAACGGCGTGCGGCACTTCCTCGATCTGATCGACATTTCCAAGCCGGCGCTGGCCGGAATGATCGACAACAGCCGGGCCATGAAGGCGGAGCGGGCGCGGGGCGTCGTTTCGGAGCCGCTTGCCGGCAAGACGCTGGCGATGATCTTCGATAAGCCGTCGACGCGCACCCGCGTTTCGTTCGACGTCGCCATGCGCCAGCTCGGCGGCGAAGCCATCCTTCTTACCGCGCAGGAGATGCAGCTCGGTCGCGGCGAGACGCTGGCCGACACCGCGCGCGTGCTGTCGCGCTATGTCGACGCCATCATGATCCGCATCCTCGACGCCGAGGCGGTGGCCGAATTGGCGCGCCATGCCAGCGTGCCGGTGATCAACGGCCTTACGCGCAAATCGCATCCCTGCCAGGTGCTGGCCGATGTGATGACCTTCGAAGAGAAGAAGGGTTCGATCCGCGGCCGCACGGTGGCCTGGACCGGCGACGCCAACAATGTGCTGGCGTCCTGGATGCATGCCGCCGACCGCTTCGATTTCCAGCTCAAGGTGGCGACGCCGGCCGAGCTCAAGCCGAAGAAATGGTTGATGGACTGGGTGAAAAAATCGGGCGCCGCCATCAAATTCGGCGAGGACCCGGAGACCGCAGTCAAGGATGCCGACTGCGTGGTCACCGACACCTGGGTGTCGATGGGCGATCGCGACGCCAAGACCCGTCACAACATGCTCAAGCGCTATCAAGTCAACGCCCGCCTGATGTCTAAGGCGAAGCCCGATGCGCTGTTCATGCATTGCCTGCCGGCCCATCGCGGCCAGGAGGTCACCGACGAGGTGATGGACGGGCCGCAGTCGGTGGTCTTCGACGAGGCGGAAAACCGGCTGCACGCCCAAAAAGGCCTGCTGGCCTGGTGCCTGCACGCGACCGCTTGATTGTCATTCCGGAGCGGTTTGAATGGCCGAATCCGGAATCCAGAAACCGGGGCGGGGGCTCGATTTCGCATCGATGAACGCTACATAACGCCCATGGCCTCCGATATGACCGATCCCGCCGCCAGTCCCCGCATCGAAATCCCCTCACGCGCGCCATCGGCCACCGCGGCCGATGATACCGTCATGCCCTTCGAGGTGGCCACGCTCGACCTGCGCGGCCGCGTGGTGCGGCTCGGGCCGGTGGTCGACTGGATTCTCTGCGCTCATGCCTATCCGCAACCAGTGGCCAAGCTCTTGGGCGAGGCCGTGGTGCTCACCGTCATGCTCGGCTCGGCTTTGAAGATCGACGGCCGCTTCATCCTGCAGACACAGACCGACGGCCCGGTGCGCATGCTGGTGGTGGATTTCACAGCCCCAGGCAAGGTGCGCGCCTGCGCGCGCTTCGACAAAGATCGCGTTGCCGCAGCGATTGGCGAGGCCAAGGCCGACGCCGGCGCAATGCTCGGCAAAGGCCATCTCGCCATGACCATCGATCAGGGCCCGGACATGAACCGCTACCAGGGCTTGGTCGCGCTCGAGGGCGGGTCGCTGGAAGACGCGGCGCATGAATATTTTCACCGCTCCGAGCAGATCCCGACGCGGGTGCGCCTGGCGGTGGCCGAAGAATTGCGCGCAGGCCAGGGCGGCGCCGATCATCGCTGGCGCGCCGGCGGAATCCTTCTGCAATTCCTGCCCAAGGCGCCGGAGCGCGCGCGTGTCGCCGATCTTGATCCCGGCGATGCGCCGGAAGGGACCGTGCCACATACGGTGCCGGAGGACGACGCCTGGGTGGAAGGCCGCGCGCTGGTCTCCACCGTCGAGGACGTCGAACTGATCGACCCGGATTTGTCTAGCGAGCGGCTGGTTTATCGCCTGTTCCACGAACCGGGCGTGCGCGTGTTCCGCGGCAACGAGGTGCGCGCGGAGTGCTCGTGCTCGCGCGCCAGCGTCGAGGCCATGTTGAAAAGTTTTTCGCAGGACGATCGCGACCACATGGTCGAGAACGGCAAGATTTCCGTCACCTGCGAATTCTGCAGCGCGAGTTATGTGTTTGCGCCCGGCGAGGTCGAGGTGAAGGCCGGTTGATCGCGTGCAACACCTCTCATTCCCGCGAACGCGGGAATCCAGAAAGCTGAAGCACGGGGTCCCGCTTTCGCGCGGGCGAGCGGAATTGGAGCAATGCCAAGGAAAGATGCGCTAGTTAATCGTCCGCTCGGCGTAAGACGAGTCGAGCGAGAACGCCGGGATGTTGATATCGAAATGCTCGCCGGCCGCCGTCATCATTCCATAACTGCCGACCATGAAGCCGGAAGGCGTCGGCAATGGAACCCCGCTGGTATATTCGAACAACTCGCCGGGCTTGAGCGTCGGTTCCTCGCCAACCACGCCCGGGCCTTTGACCTCCTGCAGCCGTCCGAGAGCGTCAGTAATGCGCCAATGGCGCGTCTTGAGCTGCACCGTCTCGGTTCCCAGATTGGCAATGTCGATGGTGTAGGCCCAGAAGTAATAGCCATTATTAGGTGCCGACCGCTCCGAAACGAAGCGGGGCGTCACGGTAACCTCGATCTTGCGGGTGATGGCGCGGTACATCTATCTATAGACCGTACAATTTACCTCGCCGGGGCTTGCTATCGGCGCTTGCGCCGGGATTATGGCCGAAAGACCGCACGAAAGAAAAGCCGTTCATGGCTCCGGTAACAACCGAACGCGATTTACGGCTTGACCTGTTCCGAGGCATCGCCCTCTGGCTGATCTTCCTCGACCACATTCCTTCCAATGCGGTGAGTTGGATCACCATCCGCAATTACGGCTTCAGCGACGCGACCGAGATTTTCGTCTTCATCTCTGGCTATACTGCGGCCTTCGTCTATGGCCGCGCCATGCGCGAGCACGGGTTCATTGTCGCCAGCGCGCGCGTGCTCAAGCGCGCGTGGCAGATTTATATCGCGCACGTGTTCCTGTTTACGATCTATCTCGCCGAGATCGCTTATGTCGCGCACAGTTTCTCCAATCCGCTGTTCACGGAAGAAATGGGCGTGCTCGATTTCATGCAAAATCCGGACGTCACCATCTTTCAGGCGCTGATCCTGAAGTTCAAGCCGGTGAACATGGACGTGCTGCCGCTCTACATCGTGCTGCTGCTGTGGTTCCCGCCGATGCTATGGCTGCTGATCCGCGTGCCGTCGTTCGCGCTGGCCGGCTCGGCGCTGATTTACGCGCTGACCTGGTGGTTTGACTGGAGCATCCCGGCCTATCCGCACGGCGTTTGGGTTTTCAATCCGTTCGCCTGGCAATTGCTTTTTGTGTTCGGCGCCTGGTGCGCGCTCGGCGGCGCGCAGCGGCTGGCGCGCTGGATCAATTCGCCGGTGGTGATCAGTCTTGCGACCGCCTATATCCTGTTCGCCTTCGGCATCGCCATGACCTGGTATTTCCCGCGCCTTGCCATGTTCGTGCCGCACGTCGTCAGCGATGCGATCTATCCGATCGACAAGCCCAACCTCGACGTGCTGCGCATCGTGCATTTTTTGTCGTTGGCGGTGATCACGGTGTGGTTCGTGCCGCGCGACTGGCCGGTATTGCGGTCGCGGTTTTTCTGGCCGGCGATTGTCTGTGGGCAGCATTCGCTGGAAACGTTCTGCCTCGGCGTGTTCCTGGCGTTTGCCGGTCACTTCGTCTTCACCGAAGTGTCCAACCGCCTGCTCACGCACGTCATCGTCAGCGTTTCGGGCATCGCCATTATGGTGGCCGCGGCGGCGCTGGTATCGTGGTATAAGCGGATGGAACGAAAAGGACCGGGACCGCGTCCGCCTTCGATCAAGCCGGGCTACGCGGGGGGCGACGCATGATCGGGCGCGTTTTACTTTCGCTGGCATTGCTGGCGCTTGCCGGCCCGGCTTGGGCCGAGATGCCGGGCGCCTGCCAGGTGGCCGAGCATCTGATCGAGCGCGATTTTCCGCTGCCGAAGGTCATGCGCGCACTAGCCGCCAAGCGGCTCGACATCCTGGTGTTGGGCGCCGGGTCCTCGCAGCTGCCGGGACCGAACGGCGTCAAAAATGCTTATCCCGCGCGGCTGCAAGTCGCGTTCGCCGAGCTTTTCCCGGGCGTCGCGGTGAAGGTGACGACCGACGTTAGTTCTCGGCGCACGGCCGATCAGATGGTTAAAACTTTGATTCCGGCGTTAGCGGCCGCGAAGCCCGCGTTGATGATTTGGCAGACCGGCACAGTCGATGCGATGCAATCAATTGATACTGATCAATTCAAGGCGGCCCTCGACCGTGGTATAAGCATTGCTCATTCCGCTGGCGCTGATGTGATATTAATCAATGCGCAGTACAGTCCGCGCACGGAGTTAATGATCGCGCTCGGGACATATGCTGAAATCATGCGTTGGGTTGCACTGCAACAAGAAGTGCCGATTTTCGATCGCTTCAGCATCATGAAACTCTGGGCCGATTTTGGAACGTTCGATCTGTATTCAGCGACGAAAAAACTTGACATCGCCGAGCGTGTTCATGATTGCATAGGGCGCCTGCTTGCCGAACTCGTAGTCGAAGCGGCCAAACCTGACGAACCGCATGCCGAGGGTGTTCGTTAGGAATCATTCGGGGGAAACTGCCGTGCCGGGACTTAATGTCGCCCGCCGGGCGATGAAGCGGACTTCTGTCGCTGCGCTGCTCATCGTGCTGGCGCTGCCACTCGCCGCGCGCGCCGAAACGCCGGCGCCGACCTGCGACACGCCGCTCGACGTCATTCGACTTGCCAATCCGCTGTCGCGCCTCACGCAGAAACTGGCTGACGGCGCGCCGATCACCATCGTCGCCATCGGCTCGTCGTCGACCGCAGGCGCCGGCGCTTCGTCGTCGGCCGCGAATTATCCGAGCCGGTTGCAAGCCGAACTCAGACTTCGTTTTCCCGGTCACCCGATCACGGTGATCAACCGCGGCGTCAACGGCGAGGAAATCGCCGATATGCTCAAGCGCTTCGACACGGCCGTGGTGGCGGCCAAGCCTGACCTTGTTCTCTGGCAGCTCGGCACCAATTCGGTGCTGCGCGACCATCAACTCACCGATCATGGCTCGTCGATCCGCCAGGGCCTCGCCAAGATCCGCGCGATTGGTGCCGATATCGTTCTGATCGATCCGCAATACACGCCGAAGGTGATCGCCAAGGCGGAAGTCGGGCCGATGGTGAAACTGCTCGCCAGCACCGCGAAGCAGGAGGACGTCGACTTGTTCCCGCGCTTCAACGTGATGAAGCATTGGTACAATGTCGACCACCTGACGTTTGCGTCGTTCGTGGCGCCCGACGGGCTGCACATGAACGACTGGAGCTATGGCTGCCTCGCCAAGGGCCTCGGCATGGCGATCGTCGAGGCGGCGCAGCGGCCGGTGCTGTCGGCCACCATGATGTCGATGGTGCCGTAAGCGCCCGGCCGCATTGCGCTAGACCGCGTCCAGAGCTGTCAGCAGGTCCTCGATCAGATCGTCGGGGTGCTCGAGGCCGGCCGAGAACCGTATCAATCCATCGCCAATTCCGAGTTCGGCGCGCTGCGCGGGCGTGAGCCGCTGATGCGTGGTCGTGGTCGGATGCGTGACCAGGCTCTTGGCGTCGCCGAGATTGTTGGTGATGCCGATCAGCGTGAGCGCATTGAGGAAGCGGAAGGCGCCCTCCTTGCCGCCCTTGACCTCGAATGAACACAGCGTCGAGCCGGCCTTCATCTGCTTGGCGATGATGTCGGCCTGCGGATGGTCAGCGCGGCCGGGATAGATCAACCGGCTGATCTTCTTGTGCCCGGCGAGCGCGTTCGACACCGCGCCGGCATTCTCTGTCTGCTTCTGCACGCGCAACGACAAAGTCTCCAGACTTTTCAGCATCACCCATGCGTTGAACGGCGACAGCGACGGCCCGGTCTGCCGCAAAGGCTGATGGTAGTGGTCCATGATCAGCTTCTCGGACGCGAGAATAACGCCGCCCAGCACGCGGCCCTGACCGTCGATGTGCTTGGTCGCCGAATAGACCACGACGTCGGCGCCGAGCTTGAGCGGGCTCTGGTAGAGCGGGGTGGCAAAAACGTTGTCGACCACCAGCTTGGCGCCGGCCGCGTGCGCGATCTCCGCGACCGCGGCGATGTCGTACACCTCGAGTGTCGGATTGGTCGGCGTTTCCATGAAGCAGGCGGTGGTGTTCTTGCGCATCGCCGCCTTCCAGGCGCCAAGGTCGCTGCCATTCACTAGCGTCGAGGTGACGCCGAAACGCGGCAGCCACTCCTCGACCACCCAGCGGCAAGAGCCGAACAGCGCCTTGGCGGCAACGACGTGGTCACCAGCCTTGACCAAGCCCATCAGTGCGGTAGTGACCGCCGCCATGCCGGTCGCGGTCGAGCGCGCAGCCTCAGCGCCTTCAAGCGCGGCCATGCGCTTCTCGAACATGTCCATGGTAGGGTTCGAGTAGCGCGAATAGACGTAGCCCGGGATCTTGCCGGCGAAGCGCTGTTCGCACTCCTCGGCGCTGCCGTAGATGTAGCCTTGCGTGAGAAACAGCGCCTCCGAGGTCTCGCCAAATTGCGAGCGCAACGTTCCGGCATGCACCAGGCGAGTTTCGGGGCGATAGGTCTTCTGGTTCGACGACATGCGTGCCTCCTATGGCCAAATGAGCGGCCAATAAAAAACCGGCCGGAGAAAAATTCTCAGCCGGGCACACGCGTCCCCGGCCTTTTAGCGATTTATTTTACGTGGCTGCAAGCCGGCCGGCTCAAATGACCACGGGATAAGGTGTTTGTAGCGGGGCCGCCCGCTTCCCGTCAAGCTGCCCGTCGGGTTAGATCGTCGCACCTAGAGTGAAGGGGCACCGTGGCACTCACATTCGCCGTTGAGGACAAGGGCATCCTGCCCGACCGCATGATTGCGGCGTTGGGCGCTGGCGGCGGGATTTTACCGTCCGCCGACTTCGTGCCCGACCAGATCCAGCCGGCCAGCCTCGATCTGCGGCTGGGCGAGGTGGCCTATCGCGTGCGCGCAAGCTTCCTGCCCGGGTCGACCACCGTAGCCCGGCGTATCGACGAACTGAAGCTGCACGAATTCGCGCTTACCGACGGCGCCGTGCTGGAGACCGGCTGCGTCTATATCGTGCCGCTGCTCGAAAGCCTGGCGCTGCCCGACGACATTTCCGCCGCCGCCAACCCGAAAAGCTCGACCGGACGGCTCGATGTGTTCACCCGCGTGATCGCCGACGAGATGCGCGGCTTCGACCGTATCGAACCCGGCTACCACGGGCCGCTTTATGCCGAAATCAGTCCGCTCACTTTTCCAGTGCTCGTGCGCGAGGGTTCGCGGCTGTCGCAAATCCGTTTCCGCCGCGGTCATGCCTTGCTCGGCGCCGAGGCGCTGCGCGACCTGCATGTGCGCGAGCGGCTGGTGGATGCCGACGACGCCGACGTCAGCGAGGGCGTCGCGGTCAGCGTCGATTTGGCGGGACTCGGCCCGGACGGCCTGGTCGGCTATCGCGCCAAGCGCCATACCGGCGTGATCGACGTGGAGCGGCGCGCCGGCTACGCGGTGCACGACTTCTGGGAACCGATGACCGCGCGCGCCGACAAAAGTCTGATCCTTGACCCAAGCGAATTCTACATCCTCGCCTCTAAGGAAGCGGTGCAGGTGCCGCCCGACTATGCCGCCGAGATGGTGCCGTTCGATCCGCTGGTCGGCGAATTCCGCGTGCACTATGCCGGCTTCTTCGATCCCGGCTTCGGCTATGCCGGTGCCGGCGGCAAAGGGTCGCGCGCCGTGCTCGAAGTGCGCTCGCGCGAGGTACCGTTCATCCTGGAGCACGGGCAGATCGTCGGCCGGCTGGTCTACGAGAAAATGTTGGCCAAGCCCGACAAGCTTTACGGCCAAGGCATCGGCTCGAACTATCAGGCGCAGAGCCTGAAGCTGTCGAAGCATTTCAAGGGGTAAGGCGAGCCGCGGGGGCGCGCTTGCCGCACGCGCTCATCTTTCGCTATTGTTCAAATAGGCGGGCGTAGTTCAATGGTAGAACGGCAGCTTCCCA
>CAWGFV010000005.1:0-807222 GCA_963821975.1 uncultured Alphaproteobacteria bacterium
TAACAGTAAAATTGATACTCTGTTTATGCCCGAGATTTAGACTTTCCGCTCGTGAGCGGGACCAAGAGAGTTCAGCTGTGGGGCTGAACCAAATTGTTGGAGTAGGCCACTCGCCACTTCTGATGTGGCTTTGGCCAAACGTGCAGCCTTGAAAATTCAAGCGTCCAATTTGAATGGGACGCTACAGCGGATGTCCGATCAGCAGATCGATATTTTCGTGGCATCAGCTGCGTAGCGTTCTTGGACTGGCAAGAACTTCAAAGCTAACCATCGTCGCAGTATACCGCGTACGGAAATGACCGGATTTAGCGCAGTGACTTCGTAGTCAAAGACCCCTAACCTGCGTTTCGGCCGACGGGACTGCTGTCAGAATTCAACACCGAACGCTTGCGTCATGGGCGGTTGGAGGTGGCAAGCTGACTCTTAATCAGCGGGTCCCAGGTTCGAGCCCTGGTGCGCCCACCACTTCCCGCCAATAAACTCTCGTAGATACAAGGCGATAGCAATTGCCCATTTTGGGGTAGCGCGGCGCGTCAACAAATTTTGCCGTGCAGGGTAGCGTTGGGGTAGCGGCAAAAAGTTTTGACAGATTGTTTTTAGTCGAATTTTTCCCCCGCATTCCACGTCAGCTGGGGGTTGGCGATGACGATCAGCTTTTGCCGCAAAGTCACACGGAGCGATTAGCCGATTATCCCGTCACTTGCCGGAGTTGCCGGTGCATTCATTGTCCATAGGTATCGAAAGGAATGGCCATCTCGTGGTTCGATTCCTCCCACCCTAGCCAACTGTCTAGTCTCCTCTCCGCGGCTTTCTCGGCTCAGAAGTCGAAAGACGCGGCAGTTAAAGCCCTGTTAGCGCCGCGAGAGCGGAATCCGCATTGCGCGCCAATAGGTTGACAATCGGACGCCTTTCGCAAGCGTCATCAAAGACCAATTGGACAATCGTGGATATCTACAGGGTCACATCGCAACTCCTGCTACTTGCTATGTTATTCTTAGGGGTCTTCTGCGCCGTTGGTGCCGTGTTGCCAGCGACATTTGCTCCGTTTTGGGCAACTGCTGAATACGCTTTCGGCCTGAAGGGTTCAGCAAAAAGATTACTCATTGCAATGGCGTCGAGGACACATTGGGATCATGACCGAAAACGAACACGGGTCGCATCCGGGCGGGCAAGAGTGTTTTCTTTGCGCCCCTCCACGCGATCTACTCTTTTTCGAATGCGCGGACTTTTTTGCGCTAGCGGGACTTGGGCCGGTGGTCGATGGCTATTCAATACTCGCTGCGAAAAGCCACATAAGGTCAATGGCTGATCTGCCAGATTCTCTACGGAAACAACGAGACCTATTGGTTCAAAATCTAGCAGGTCAGCTTTCCCAAAAGTATGGAAGCTGCCTAGTCACAGAACATGGGCGCATGGCCGCTTGTGTCGAGGATGCCGACGGTCATGACGCCCACTGTTTTCATGCCCATTTTCTTTTATTTCCCGGAGCGCGGGATATTTCTGGCACGGCACGTAGCTATTTCTCCTATAGTGAGAGTTTCAGCGAAATGGAACCTGCGATGGCGCATGTGTCGCCAAAGGCGGACGACAGGATCGCGTCCTTACGGTCAGCATGATCCTGGAGCCCCATTCGCGAACCATTCCGATTCCGGTGTTTTGCGTCGAACAACACCGCTGGTCAGCGCGTAGCGGCGACAGTGGCGCAGAATTCGGCAGCTCGAATGCGCTACTGCCTTCGCTAGCCGCGAAGATGGCGATGCGCGCGACTGCGACCGATACGGCACCCTTGGGACGCAACACCGTGTTCGCGCAGAAGGAGAAGATCTGGCAGAGCGTGACCGCTATTCAAGGCAAATTGTCGTCCGGCATCGGCGTTCCCGTCGCGGCACCGACGTCGCAAAGCAGTCTGCAACTGGTGCCGGAGAACAAGGAACTAGACCGCGATCAAGTTGCATTCATCAAAAGCCTGCAGCAGTACGGTGTGCAGGACAACGACATTGTTGGGTATGTCGTCGCCATCAATGGGCGTCTCAACAGCGCCGAAATCGATCCGTCCAATAGGCTGTTCCGAAAGATGTGGCCGCTGTTATTGCGCGCGAACGCAACCGAAGATCGGAGCGGAGTGAGGGCGTCATTGCCGACGGTCGCCGCGGTCATGTATTTTCTCGATGGAGCAGGGCATGCGCATGGCGTCGATCGGACCGCCGCGGATGCAGCGATGGTCAATGTCAGGCAGAGCAACAAGGCGATGATGTTTGAGGCAAGGCCTGCAACGGCTGTGCCGGCGACTGCCTGGATCAGTCGCAGCTACCTCGCACGATGAGCGTGAGCGCGGCGACTACAAAGCAACCATGAGCAACTCAAGATTATGGAGGTCGAAATGATGTTTCAGATGACGTCTAAACGCACGATTTTGCCGGTATCCCTGATTGCCTTAGCACTAGTTGCGGGGTCTACCTTCAATGCCTGGGCCACGGATGATGTTGGGAATCTTCGGCGGCCAACAGTGTGTACCGAGCAGTATCTTCCAGTCTGCGGACGCATCAATACAGTCGTCAAGACTTATTCGAACGCATGCTTCGCGCGTGCCGCAGGAGCGACGGTCATCGCGCAGGGGCCATGCCGGCCGAGCAAGGATGGCTTGAGACCAAACTAGGTGTCCGACAGCAGGTGTGCTCTTAAGAATGTCGCATGGCCAAGTCGCGCGCACTTTGCCGAGGCATGCGCCGCTATGATCAAGTCGGTAGCGGCATTTACAGGCGAAATTGCATTTTCCTGTTATTCGATTGTTACAACGTGTCCGCAGGCTGGGCATTGATAGGTAACGAGTTCAGGCATCGCACCGACGCGCGGCAGGCGATTGGATGGCATCGGCCCTTCACCCAGGCAGGTACATTCGTCGGGCAGTTCTCGAAACTTCGGCAAGACGCGACTCATGCCAGAACGATAGGGTGTAAGGCACAGCCAACAATTCAGGGAAATACCTTAAGTCTTTAGCTGACAAAATTCTGACAACTAATGGTCGCGTCAAATCTCTTTGAACCGCGTCGGCGCCAACGCGATAGCGCCCCGTGTGCCGGATGTTGTGGTGGCCAAGATACGCTTGCAAGGAGAGACACAACGATTGAGATGGCTGTGCATGCCATGGTGTGGCGTAAGCAATTTAATACTTGCGCCTTAGCGTTAATCCCTTCATTCTTGGGTTAGCTTGCTGATTATCTGTGATGACCACGTACGATCATTGGGAAGCAAAGGGGGGCCACCCATGACCAACCGTTCTTTTCGTTTTGTCGCATTTTTAGGACTTCTTATAGTCCTGGTTTCCGGGGCATCGCTCGCGTCATTAAGTCCAGCCAACGCGGCCGACGGCATTACCAATGCTACGCCGATCTGCTTCACGGATAACGGTTTGCTCGGTCGTAGTGCGCGCCAAACTAATTATTCTCACATCCGCCTCGCACTGCACTGTTACTGCTGTGGAAGGGATGAAAACGGACACTGTAACCATCAATGCTGCGATTAGCATCGCTCTTCATTATTCAATTGGACTTTGTTCTCCTTTCGGGAAACCGAGTCCGGGCAAGATGATATAACGGAGCATAGGTCTCCTTATTTGGCGGCCTACATTCCAGTACTGATAGAAACGCTTTAGCAATGACGACTGGAAAACGATGCCACATCAAACCATAAGGGGCGAAAAATCATGTCACCTCGACACGGTCGGATCGATTGGACACTAGCATCGATCGTAGTGTTAGTTATTGGTCTATTGTTCTCTGGCAATCTTGCTTTTGCAACAAATCCTAACAAGGCCGAGGGCGCGCAACAGACCGTTGTCGCCAAGAGTGTGATCTTGGCCGCATTGGCGGATACGGACAAAAGCGCCGGAATTATTGCGCCGGCAGCCCGCGATTTGTCGACTGGAAACATATTTGAGAAGCAGTCAGTGGCTCCGCGATCCGAGTGGATTCGTGTTGCGCCTCTGGTGACAAAAACCTGTTGCGGCGGGTATACTTGCGACCAACGCTCAGGCACTTGTGTTTGTAAACGATGGTGCTGACCGCGCGCAGTGAATGCTTGAGTTCGGTGCAATTATTTTGCCGTAAGAAACCGCTGTCGACGACGGTCGTGCCCGCACTAGCAGGCATAAGTGTTAAGTGTGGTGACAAAGGAACGTAACCCAAGGAGATACCCATGCGCCGCGTTTTTGTTGCGCTCATAGCTCTCTCCCTCATTGTAGCAGCAGCGCCGTTCGCATATGCCCAGCAGGGCGGCGCCATGAAGCAGCTTAAGGATTGCGCAAAGAAGGGCGGCACCTGCTGAGCTTGAAGGTGGTCTTCAACGACGAGTTTAGCGAGACTGCGGGTCTCCATTAAACTCGACGGCGGTCGAATGCGGCTCATGGCCGCGGGGCCGATCGGCGGTAGTGGGTGAGATGGAGAGCCGGGAAAGATAGCCGGTTGAGCACGAACGAAGAAAGTAGAGGCTCCGGCCGCGGCGGAAATACAATCGCTGCGGGGCAGCACCCAATCGCGGTTGCGGCCTCACCTTCGGGAAATTTCGTCTATGTTGCCAATTGGGGCGCGCACGATATTTCCGCATACCAGATTGAGCGCTCATCGGGTGCGATTGTGCCGGTCGTGTCCTCACCTTTCGCATCCGGGCGGTGGCCGCATTCCCTGGCGATTACGCCCTCGGAACGGTTTTTGTATTCCGCCAATGGGGACTCTAACGATGTGTCGGCTTTCAGCATCGATCAGGCAACAGGGGCGCTTGAGCAAGTAGCAGGATCACCATATCGGGCTGGCAACCATCCCGAATTCGTCACCATTTCTCCCTCCGGCGAATTCGCCTATGTGTGCAACGGTTTTGCGGGAAATATTTCCGGGTATCGGATCGATAGCACTGGCGGCGCCTTGCAGGAGCTCCCGGGATCGCCGTTTCAGTCGGGCGAGAAACCGCTGGCGCTGGCAATCGAGCCGTCTGGCCGGTTTGCCTATGTCGCCAACCGTCGATCCGATATCTGGGCTTATAGGATCGATGGCGGAATGCTTAGACCGATGCCGGGATCTCCCTATCCGGCCGGTAAAGGCCCGACCGCAATCACGATTCATCCGTCGGGGCAATTTATTTATTTCGCTAACTTTAAATCCGACGACATCGGCGCGTATCGCATCGACCGGTCCAGCGGCGCGCTCACGCCATTGCCGGCCGCCCCCTATCGCAGCGGGGGGAAAGTTCCGATTGGGATAACGACCGACCCGAAGGGTGAGTTCTTGTTCGTCGCTAACGGAGAATCTGACGGAATCGCGGTTTACCGAACTGATACTTTGACAGGTGCACCTGCAATGCTTGCTGGGGCGCCATTTCCAAGCGGCCGGATGCCGTGCGGCATGGCCGTCGAACCAGCGGGGCGGTTCCTATACGTCGCAAACTGGGTTTCCAATGATGTGTCGTGCTGGCGAATCGAAAAGCCAACAGGGGCCTTGCTACCGATCGATAATCGTTGATCGACCGACAAAAGCCGGAACGATGACGGCTACCACCGCGGACGTGGGCAACTGACGCATGGCGTATCCGGATCAATCTCGTAGACAATCTTCGCCATAAGGCCTTCGGTCGAATCAGGATCAAGCCAGCCCCATTCGCCGTTGTAATTGGCTTCGAGGAAAGTATAGCGGTCATCCTTACGTAAAAAGTCGACGCGAGCAAAATGCTGGCCTACCTCAGCCATGAACCCGAAAATCCCGGTCTGCAAATCTTTAGGAATATCGACGCGCTTCCAGCCGCGATGCGAGTAAACAAAAGGAGCCCGACGCCAGTCGATCGTCTTGTCGATAAAGTTTGAGCGATCGAGCTCGAAGGCGAACAGCTGGTCGCGTACGACCGCAACTGTGACATCATGCGTGGCGTCCACAAAATCGGTGAGAAACCACGGCTGAGCGGGATCAAGATCGCCCTCGTCGACTTTTGAACTATAAAATCCAACGCCGTCGGAGTATTTGAAATTGAAACTTTTGCACACCGATACGGTTCCGGCACGCAGGCGATCGCCCCGATTGAGCACGAAACTGTATGGGGTTATCTCGAAATATTTTGGTGCGATCCGCAGTTGCATTAATTTCCCGGACCGTAGCGTGCCAAGCGGCTGGCTCAGGACGATCTTTCCCTGATGCCAGAAGATATTGAAAAGATCAGCCCATGCCGCATAGACCTCTTCTTCGGCGTAACGTTCAAGGTCGGTCAACTTCATTTGCGGAAAAATCACGGAGCCGCGCATCGAAGATCGCCGATAAACTTTCGCGATATCCAAATCGTTAACGCTGCGTCCCGTCGGATCGGAAATCTCTATCCCTGCAGGAGAAAAACAAAACGCGTAGTCGCGCCAGAGGTCAGTGTTGTACCGAAATACGCGGTCGCTGCCCAATCGGGCCACTAGGAGATCAGCGAGATAATCGATGGAGTTAGTGATCAGCAGCGTGACTTGCGATTTTGCAGTCATCTGTTTCTAGCCAATCGTCGTTCTGCAAAAATGAACTTCCCGCCGCGGCGATGCCGGAGCGGGAAGTGAATGAGTCTGACGCGTCAAGTCTTCAAACAGAGAATTGGACTATTCGTCCTTTTCCCCGTCAAATCCTGTGCTGCTGGTCGGCGCACCTGTTGTCATCATAAGCTGCCGAATCTTTTCGCTCTCGGTCCAGAGGCGTGTCTGCGTCACGTAATCGTACGAGCAATGAACCATTTCCGAGCGCCACAGAAAGGTCTCGTCCGGTTTCGAGTTGACGAGATCGGCCGGCGTGAGCTTGGCCTTGCTCCCGGTTTCGACATGCATGTGGCTCATGAATGCTATCTCCCTCTAGCCAGGAAAGTGGCAGGCTAGGCAAACAAGGTAATTTTAATGCCCAATACTGTCAAGGCTCAGTTTATGCAGATCGGCCAAAAATGACGTAGCGTGAGTAACTTAGGCATGATCCACTTGAGTCGTCGAACGGTGTGGGCAACAAAGGCACAATGCCTCGGGTCTCGGTCAAACGTGCGTCGCAACCGGATGGCATTCGCCTGACCAGATGGTGTCTGCGGCAGGAGCTTCCGACCTTTGTCGCTGGCTCGATCATTTTGCTGCTGGCGACTGTTGCGAATGTATCGACGGCACTGTTGTTTCAACCACTCTTCGATAAGGGGGTTCTCGGACGACAGGTTTCGATACTTATCCCGGTTATGGCCCTGCAGATGGCGCTTTTTCTTGCGCGCGGGGCGCTGGCGGGCTTTGCATTCGATCTACTCGCGCGGGCGAGTGCGCGCCTTGGGCAAAATCTCACCCTGAGAATTTTTGATCATCTCCAAAATCATTCGCTTTCGTATTTTCTCGACCATCCGCAGGCTCGGTTTCTGCAACTCCTACGCAACGATGTGGTGGTGCTCGAAGTGAGCGTTGGGCAAATTTTGGGCCAGGCGATCATTGCGACACTCCAAACGATCGTGACGCTCGTCGTCATCGTCGTATGGGAGCCTCGGCTCGCGCTCTTGTGCATCGTCGGGCTTGGGGCCGGTGCAGCGCTGATCTGGCTCGCCTCCCGCCTCACCAATCGGGCGCTCGCGAGCGAAATCGAGGCGAATGAATCTGTCGTCGAACACCTGCTGATGATGCTCAGCCTGCGAGGGCTGTTTCTTCGTGCCAGTGCGTCCCCCGATTGGGGGCGCACGCGACTGCAGCAGTTGTTGGAGCGCTATCGCAACATGCTGGTCCGCCGGCGCGTGGTGCCTAACTGGATAATGGTCGCAGGCGAGGGGGTCAGTACCGCAACTTATTTCTGCTTCTATCTTGCGGGAGCCTACCTGGTAGCTGGCGGAGGCGCGACGACTGGCTCGCTAATCGCAATGGCCGCGCTCGTGAGCTTCCTGATCGGATCCATGAATCAGCTTGCACCGACCTATGTTGGGCTCGGTGACGCCTGGCTGCGGCTCGGGCGCATGGAAAAAGAGATTTTGACCTCGCCATCATGGCGTGAAGACGCTGGAGCTCTGGCCCCACAAACACTGCGTGGCGCATTCGAACTGAAACAGGTCACGGTCCGCTATCGCGATGCGGTAGCCTTGAGCGACGTGTCGCTAACCATTCACCCAGGAAGGATTACCGCCGTCATCGGGCGCAGCGGGGCGGGAAAAACGACGCTAACGCTGCTTCTGCTTGGGCTCATAGAGCCGCAGACAGGTCAGGTAACGGTCGACGGGATTGCAATCGAAAGATATCGGCGCGAAGCGTTGTGGGGCCACATTGGTTATGTACCGCAAGAGCCGGTCTTGTTCCACGGCTCCGCGCGCGAAAACATCGCCGTTGGAAGACAGATTGCAGATTCAGATATCGTTACCGCCAGCATGGAGGTCGGAACTCACGGCCGACTAGCTGGGGCTGCGGACGGCTACGATGCCGGTCTTGGCGAAAATGGCTTTCGTCTTTCCGGCGGCGAGCGACAGCGAATTAGCTTCGCGCGCGCGCTTGCCAGCCGCCCTTCCGTGCTGGTGCTCGATGAGCCGGCGGCCAATCTTGATGCCTCGACCGATGCCCTGATTCGTAAGATGATTGTCGATCAGCGCGACGCCGGCCGCACGGTCGTCGTAGTCACCCATAACCCAGCGACGTTGACGATTGCTGACGACGTGATCGTGCTCAATAAGGGCCGTCTTATCTGCAGTGGGTCAACGCAAGATGCCGCGGTTCAGGCGCGGTTGCTTGAGGTGATGCTGGACGATAAGGCAGCGAACTGAGTTGTGTGTACCAAAAACATTATCCGCATTGATTAGGCGAACGAATCGCCTAACGTCAGCGCATCATGATTGCGCTGCTGTGTTTCGTAGTGGCCGTCTTGGCCGCACCATTCAAGTCGAAGAGCCGACTTGAGGCAGAAAATGCGGTTCTCCGGCAACAGTTGATCGTACTGCGGCGCCAGGTGCAGGGCAGGGCCCGGCTGACGAACAACGACCGCTGGTTCTTTATCCAGCTCTATCGGTGGCTTCCGTCAATCCTAAACGTTCTGACGATTGTTCGCCCCGAAACGCTCGTGCGGTGGCATCGTGCCGGTTTTCGCTGCTACTGGCGCTGGAAGTCGCGTTCCCGGGGAGGGCGGCCGCAGATTGATGCAGAGCTGCGTGCGTTGATCCGGCAGATGAGCATGGAGAATCCGCTTTGGGGAGCGCCGCGTATCCACGGCGAACTGCTCAAGCTCGGGTTTGATGTCGCGCAATCGAGCGTCGCCAAGTACATGGTCAAGCGAGGTGTGCCGCCAAGTCAGGGATGGCGCACCTTTCTGCGCAATCATGCGCCGGACATTGCTGCCATGGATCTGTTCGTCGTTCCGACCATTGGCTTTGATCTGCTCTATGCCTTCGTTATCGTCCGTCTGGACCGAAGAGACTTGGTCTGGATCAACGTCACAACAAACCCAACGGCTGAATGGATTGCGCGCCAGTTAACCGAGGCTTTCCCTTGGAACGCGGCTCCGCTTTACCTCATCCACGATCGGGATCGCATTTATGGCACCGTCGTAACAAGCCGATTGCGCGCTATGGGCATTCGGGACAAGCCCACCGCGCCGGCCTCGCCTTGGCAGAATGGCTTTGCCGAACGACTGATCGGATCGATCCGGCGCTAATGTGTGGACCACATCGTCGTCTTGGGCGAGGCACATCTGCGCCGGATCCTGCAAATCTACGCTCGCTATTACAACAACATCAGAACGCACCGGTCATTGGATAAAGATGCGCCAGTCTCTCGCCTGGTTCAGCGGACCGGAATCATCAGTTCACGACCAATCCTCGGCGGTCTCCATAACCACTACGTACGCGTTTAGGATTTCGGTACACACAGGCGTTATGTTTTGGCGTTCTTTGAGAAGCTGCCGCCATGCCTGGTCGGTATCGAGGCGTGTGCCTCGTCGCACCATTGGTCGCGCGAACTCAAGGCGCTCGGGCACACCGTGCGGCTGATGCCGCCGGCCTACGTGAAGCCCTACGTCAAGCGGCAGAAGAACGATGCCACTGACGCGGAAGCAATCTGTGAGGCAGTCACCCGGGCCAATATGCGGTGCTTGCGTTTCAGACACAAGACCGTCGCCGACCGTTGCCGACAACTGCTACAAGTCTCGAATCATGTGTACAGGCAGGATGATACGAAATTGGCAGCAGTTGCCGTTATTCCGCAGGGTGGCGACTGGTGCAATCAATATGATTCGAGATTGCGAACATCTCGTTTTGATGCATATTTTGAGCTAAGCTGCTGAAATCCCATAATATAGACCTGATTTTGCGCCTCATACGATGGGTTTTGACCGCCAATGTGGTTCGAATCCTGTATCAGTTGATGAGCCTGGCTAATGATTCGAAGTTCGAATCAGATTGCATGGCATCTGGTTTGAAATTGGCGGCAGTTTGCGCTCACGGCCTAGCCGCCGGTCGGACCGGCGCCGACCGCAGATCCCTGTGGATAACCCCGGCTGACCGCTATTTGCGGGATTTCGGCAGCCCGGCGAGGCTGCTCGTGGCCCGCTGCGGCGGGTGGACGATGTCGACGTCTATGCGCCGGACCCACGGTCGGTCGTCGAGCCGCTCGCCGTAGTCGTCAAGACCGTTTGCCAGCCGCTCACGCGCGGCCTGCAATAAGACCATCTCGATGTAGTTCGACAGCGGCCGGTGATCCCGGCCGGCGAGGAATTCGAGCGCGTCCCGCAGGTCGTCATGGACACGGATCGAGATGCGCCCTTGTTTCCAGCGCACCTCGGAATGGGGTTTTTTTACCATGCTGCCAACGAATCCTTGAAAATGGCGTCCGCCTGTAGCCTACTGTGTCCGACCGTCGCCGACGGTGGATTAATGATTGGACCCGAGTCTCACCGTCATGGCAAGCCCGGAAACACCACCGACAGTCCCGACACCGGCCGAGCTGGCAGAGGCCGCGATCATCGACGGTTGGGAGTGGGCGCTGACTGGTCCGCCGCGGATAAGCGGAAGGGTGGCCGGTAGTTACAGATTCGACGCCGGCAGCGTCATAACGACCTCCGAGGTCGTGCTGATCAATGTCGACCGAACGTGGATCAGGACGCGGAATTCGATCTACGTGCTCGGCTACCAGCAGAGCACGCTGCCGCCGGTCGTGCGCGCCGCCTCGGCAATGACGTGGTCCAAAGCATTCCGCCTGCTCGTCGAAATGACCGGCCGACATACGCTGACCGGCGAGATCAATATCGCGCTTGATGTCGCCGAGATGGATTGGCCGTCGCGCTATGGCACCGGACGCCTCATCGCCGACGAGATGTATCTCGTCGGACGGCGCGCGCTCGGCAGCGCCTGGCTGCTGCTGGCAGCCGGAAATTTGGCGGCGCGCGTGATCGCGCACGGCGAGCTGGCGAGACATGCCTCGGATTGTCAGTCGCCGGAATTCAACGCCCTCATCCTCGGCTGGAAAATGCTCGGCGAAGGTCTGACGTTGGGCGAGAACATCACCGATCCGATCGCCGCGGCCTACCGCATCGGCGACCGGCACGTCAGGAATGACGCGTTACTGGTGATCGAGCCGCCAGAGCCGGTGACCGCGCCGCCCTCCGGCGTTATCGTGCTGCCGCGCATCGGCGGCACTAAGGAAACAACGTCGGCTAAAGAGGCGATGCGGGAATTCAAGGACATCGTGGGGAAACGACTGCCCTTGTCGCCGGCGCCGGACATCGCATCGGCGCGCCGGATCCTGCATGACGAATTCCCTTATGCCTGCAGTCAGGTCGACACGCTGCTGACGGGAATGATTGAAGGCGAGCCGATCCGATGGCGCAACTGCCTGCTGACCGGCGCCGCCGGCGGCGGCAAGAGCCGTCTGGTCAGGCGTCTTGCGGAAGCGCTCCGCGTAGGACTGCATCGTTACGACGCATCGTCGGCGTCCGACAATGCGTTCGGCGGCACGCCGCGGCGATGGGCGTCCGGCGAACACAGCACGCCGCTTGAGGCCGTCAGGCATCTCGGCGTAGCGAATCCGCTGCTGCTGATCGACGAGATCGACAAGGCTGGAACGGCGCGGCACAACGGTTCGATTGCCGGCGCGCTGTTGCCGTTCCTTGAGCCGGAGACGGCGCGCGCGCATCACGATCTGTTTATCGAGGCTACGGTGGACCTGTCGCACATCGGCTACATGCTGACGGCGAACGAAGAGACCTCGCTCTCCGGCCCGCTGCGCGATCGCCTATTGGTCGTCAGGATCCCCGAGCCAGGTGTCGAGCATCTGCCGACGTTGGCGCGCACCATCGTCGTCGACATCGCCAAGGAAAAGGGCGGCGACGGACGCTGGTGGCCGGGGCTCAACGACGGAGAGATGGCGATCGCCGAGCATCTGTGGCCCGGCGGCAGCGTGCGGCGCCTGCGCGGCATCGTCGAGAGAATTCTGTCCTATCGAGAAACCAACCCGAGGAACTGAATGCTGCCGGCGGCATGATCTGTCGCCGGTAGGCCCCGGCGGTACGGACGGCCGATGTAGTCCGCGCGCGGCCGGGGACTGATTATGAGGAGGTGACCATGCCTGACCGTGAGCTGATGAGATACGACCGCGCGATCGTGAAGTTCAACAACGGCAACGGCGCGCTGCTGTGCAATCGATGCTGGACGATCATCGCCGAGGGGTTCCGGCACGAGGACGTCGAGCACTACTGCGCCGAATGCAGGGATAAGGAACGTGCTGCGGATCACGATTGAGATCATATCGCGCGGCCACAAGCGCACGCTGGCGACGGCCGACATCTCAAACATGTCGAACCTGGCCGACAGGTCGGACTACGCCGTCGCCGTGAAGACGGCGCTGCGCGCGCAGCCGTCGTGGCAGCCGGAATGGGAGGCGCGCGGCATGATCTCCGGTCATGATCGCGAGCAGTCCGTGTGGGCGCTCGTCGCCAAGGCCGCGGCGTGGGCAGCAAAGGAAGCGGAGAAGCAGACATGAGCGACAGGATGACGTGGCGCGGATTACGTCTCCCGCTGGCGGCATCGGCTCGCCGCGGTCGGCGCCGCGATCTCGCTATACCGGGCAATGACCTGGAGGCGCCGCAGCGGTGTTTGGGTTTGCTGGTCGTCGCTGGAATCCGATGAAGAGCGGAAGCTGTTCATGAATCATCTCGCCGGCACGATGTTTGATGTGTGGCATGCAGCGAGAGACAAAAAGCCTTACGTGGATCCGGTGACGATGGAGGTCGCCGAGGCGGGACTGGACGCGCTCGACGACCAAGGATAACGCGATGAGCCATCATGACAAACTGTGGGGCGCATGCCGCAAGCTGCCGGAGGACTATCGGCCGTACGGAGACGCCGAGCGTGACGGCTATGATTGCTCCGGCGGCTGCATGAAATTCTACGCGCTGCAGCACCGCGACGGCGAGTGGCTCGGCTACGACTGGGGCGTCTGTGCCAATCCGAAATCACACCGATGCGGATTGTTGACCAACGAACATCAAGGATGCGCGCACTTCACGCGCAGTCGGGACTGAGCACCGGATTGTCCGCCAGAATAACATAAGGCGGTCAAATGACGCTGGTTTGTCCGTAGGACTCGCTTAAGGACTGCCCGCGCAGCAAGCGGCTGCGGAAAAACAGATTCGGCTGCGGAAAAACGCTTACGGGCGCGTCCCTATATCGCCAGCCGCCACGAAGAACGCCGCAGACATCGGAGTATTCGTCGGCGAGCAGCGGTGCCGGCGCGATAGCGGCCACGACCAGCGCGGCCGCGCCGGCGAGCATTGTGCGGCGGGTGTGATCCGGCGTTTTACCTATAACTGCCACGGCTTCTTCCCGCGCCCGCACGCCGCCTTCCAGGCCTCGTCGCCGTACCGGATCCGGTAGACTTGTTCGCCGACTGCCTCGCGGTCGAGCAGGGTAGGGTCGGCAGCGATTGCGTCGTCCGCCCGCTGCTCAAGCCACGTCGCCCACGCCGCCATCATCGCGCGCTTCTTCGCGATCGCGGGGTCGGTGTTGTAGTGCTGCGCGGTGACGTCGCCGGCCTCGAAGCCTTCCATATGGTCAAGGATCAATTTGGCGTCGGCCGGCGCCCATCCGAGATCCTCGCTGCCGTAGGTCGCCAGCGCCGCCCGGAAGCCGTGTGCGGAGAACGATACGCCCGGCATGGACTCGATGGCCTCGGAAATCGCCCGGGGATCGATGTGGGGTTGCTTCCGCGTCTGCCCGAGCCGTCTGGCCCGCGCGACGGGGAGAAGCCATCCCTGACCGTCGCCCAGCCGATGCAGCTCGGCGGCGGCCGACGCCGCGAGGCCGATCAGGGGAACCTGGTGCTTGCCGCTGGAGCGCTTCTTGCGCGCCGTCTTGCGGAAGTACGGCGGCATCGACCATAGCCATTCGTCGCCGTACTGACCGAAGTCGGCGGCGTGAGCGCCGGCGACCGGCCGGCGCCGCTGCGCCGAGCCGGCCAGCAGGAGCAGGGCGGCAGACATGCGCTCACCGTAGACGCCGAGGCGGGCGATCGCCACGAAGCGGCCGATCTGCAGCCGGTCGGGCGGCCCGGCATGCGCCTCGGCGGGGTCGTTATAGTCTCCGATCTCGCGCCGGGTGCGCTCCGGCGCGCGGACGTGTCGGATCGCGCCCGGCGCGACGCCGGTGGTCGGCCGGTTCTCGGGGCCCGACAGGAACGTCCACATCGACGACAGCACGCGCTGGACGTGCTCGGCGTGCGCCTCCGTCCGCTTGCCGCCATCGTCGCCGCTCGGGGTGGTTGGGGGGTGGTTTCATGGCGACGATGCACCGTAGCCGACAAAAGTATCAACGGTCGGCTCCTGTCAGCGTTAACAGGATTCGTGATAGGATTCGCGAGACGATTCAAGCGGAAGCGTAGCGTCCTACGCTTCCTCAAAATGGACTGGCGATGCAGCGATAAAGCTAGAGTGTCGGAATCATAATCCGGAGGTCGGGGGTTCGAGTCCCTCCCCCGCTACCAAATCTACCGTAACCTCCTGAAATCACTGAAACCGATCGCCCGCGGGTCCGGGTTCCAGATGTATCACTGATACATCCGCGGATACTTTTTGGCAAAGCCGTACGCGCTTGGTCCCGGTCATGGCGATCAAGACGCATTCGGTCGATGCCAGCGCGGCGCTGCCGGTAGCGGCGGCGCGCATTCGCCAACGTCCTCGGCACGCGATCGAACATCACCGCCGGCTTAATGACCACATCGCCAACGATGAAACCCGTAACGCCAATGCCAACGCTAAACTTAATTTAGCCCAGGCCACGCGATGGGCATCGGTTACCCGTGAAATAGGAGGATTTGAGAGTAGATTTGGCTCAAAAGAAGCGGGAAAACAGGCTCCGGCGCGTGGCTGCGCGCGCTGGTTACCCTTTTCTTAGGCAATTGGCAGCGGGGCCATTGAAACTGCACGAAGCTTTTGCGCGGACGGCCGTGTATCGGCTACAGCCAGCTCGCATCGTTCTGATCGATAATAAAAAAGGTTTCGGTCACAAGGAAACGCTCGAAATTTCCGCGTAATTGACCAAGCGTGCCGCTTTACCAGCAATTGTCGACTTCATCGTTGGGCGTGCGCGCAACGGGATTCGGTAGGCGCGTCGTTCCGCCCGACAGCTGGGTCAACGCAATCTCCTCTTTATCGATCTATTTTTTCGCGGCCTTCACCGGGTCTTTAACGGCATCGAAGGTGGCAAACTCCACGTTATAGAGTTGCCCGTCCTTCTTCTCGACTTTGCGAATGTATTCATTCTGAATGATGTCCCGCGTTTCGGGATCGATCTCGATCGGCCCGCGCGGGCTTTCCCATTTCATTCCCTTCATAGCGGCGATCAGCGAATCGCCGTCGGCCTTGCCGCCGGTCCTCTTCAGCGCTAGGTAGATGAGGTTCATGCCGTCGTAGCCGCCAACCGACATGAAATTGGGGCGGAAGTTATTGGCCTTTTCGAATGCCGCGACATAGGCCTTGTTCATCGCCGAATTGTGGTCGGCAGAATAATGATGAGCGGTTACCGTTCCGATCGCAGCGTTCCCCATACCGGGAAGCAGATCGTCGTCGGTCACGTCACCCGGGCCGATCAGTTTGATGCCGGCCTTGTCTAGACCGCGCTCGGCGAATTGCTTCATGAATGCGCCGCCCTGACCGGAGGGCACGAAGACGAAGATGGCGTCCGGCTTGGCATCGGCCGCGCGTTGCAGGAATGGCGAGAAGTCCGGATTGGCAAGTGGTACCCTGATCGCTTCAACCACTGTGCCACCGGCCGCCTTGAACCGTGCGGTGAAGGCTTTGTCCGCGTCGAAGCCCGGCAAATAGTCGGAGACGATGGTGACGACTTTTTTGATCTTGTTCTTCGCGGCCCAGTCAGCAATGATGACGCTTGATTGGGGTACGGTATCGCTTGTGCGCACGATGTAGGGCGAACGCTCGGTGATGATCGATGTGCCTGCCGCCATCACGACTTCCACTACTTTTGCCTCGGTTGCGAGCGGGGCGACCACGAGCGCGGCCGGTGTGATCTCGAAGCCGGCGATGATGTTGACCTTGCCGTTAACGATCAATTCCTGCGTCAGCCGTTTGGTGTGGTCAGGTACGCTGCCGGAATCGCGGAGGATCACCTGGATCTTCTTGCCGGCGACCGTGTCGCCATGTTCCTTCATGTAGAGATCGACGCCCGCTTTGATCTGCTTGCCGGTCGATGCCTGTTCCCCGGTCATCGACACGATGAGGCCAATCTTGACGGTGTCTTGGGCATATGCGCCGTCTTCCGCGCAAGCGCCAACTGCCAGGGAAGCAATCGCGCCGATCACAAGCTTAGATAACATTGTGCTTCCTCCGTCGTGTTGAGCTCGTTTTTGTTATGCTGACCTGCTTATTGACTGCGATCATTATGACTTACCGGTTAGGATCGAAATTGCCGTCTTGGCTCCCTTCTTAATGTCAAACCAAATGGCGGCGTGTGATGTATGCACGACTTAAGCGGCGCGATGCACGCTGCGTCCTTTCAGCAATTCGTCGACATTGCCGGACAGAATTTTTTCGCCGACCAATCCGAGGTTGCGGATATCGCTGACGAAATCTCGCACCGCTTCGCGTCCGCGAATTTCCTGAGGATAGTCGGTGGCGAAGACCAGACGCTCGGCCGGAATCTCCACCAATGCCGTCTTGACGCATCCGATGGCTCCGCAGAAACCAGCGGTGTCGAACATGAGGTTATTGCGCAGGTAGTAATCGAAATCCCTCTCGCAGGCGCGGCCATGTTTGGCGTTGCCGCGCAAACCCCAGAAGTCTTTGTCCTGATAGCTGCGGATACGGCCGAGCATGGAAGCGATGCCGCCGCCGAGGTGCGCCATATGCACCATGAGCGACGGATGGCGGTCGAAGACGCCGCCGTTGATCAGCCTGATCGTCGCCATGATCAGCGAAAATTCACGTCCGACCGAGCGCGCGGTGTCGTAGGCATCAAATTGTTGCGGAAAATTCAGTTTCAACGCCGGGTGGACGAAAACGAACAGTCCGAGTTTTACGGCTTCTGCCCAGAATGGTTCGAATTCCGGGGCATCTAGGAACAGCCCATCGGCTTCTGACGTGATGACTACGCCCGGAAAGCCAAGCTCATGAGCGCAGCGAGCCAGTTCCTTGAATGCTTGCGCGCCGCCCAGCGGATGGGCATGAGCGGCTCCGATGAAGCGCCCCGGGTAGTCGCGTTCGGCTTGCCTAGCCTTGTCGTTGACGATTTTCGATCGTTCAAGGTCGGCACACATCGCGGAGGCGCTGGTCAGAAAAGCGGCGTCGATGCCGGCCATATCCATCATGCGGATATGCTCGTCGAGATCGTAAAGCATTTTGTGCGACGTGTAGCTCGGCGCACCAGTTTCATCGAAAGCGATGATCAATTTGTCGCCCAAGTCTTCCTTGAAAAACTCACGCGGCGTGAAGTGATGCTGGAAATCGACGATCATGGATATTTCTCCGGGACAAAGATGACAAAAGAGTCTGCAGTTATTGCGCTTTGATGCCGGCGGCCTTCACGAGCACCGCATTTTGCTCGAGTTCCTTGCGGACATAGCCATCAAACTGAGCCGGCGTCATCGGCATCGGTTGCACACCAAGCTTCGCCAATATTTCCTTGACGGACGAATCGTTGAGCGCCTTGGCGATCTCCTCATAGAGCCGCTGGATGATCGCGGGTGGCGTTTTGGCAGGCGCGAAAACGCCAAACCAGAAATTATACTCTGAGTCCGGGAACCCGGCTTCGGTAGTGGTCGGCACGTTGGGCAATTCCTGTGAGCGCTGCAAACTGCTCACCGCCAGTGCAGTGAGTCTGCCATCGCGAATGAGCGAAAGCGCAGGCAATAGTGGACTGAAATAAAAATCGACTCGACCGGTCATGACGTCGGTGAGCCCTGCCGGCGATCCCTTATATGGGATCTGTTGGGCTTCAAAACCCGCGGCACGGAGAAACCGAACGGAGTTAAGATGTGCCGCGCTTCCTTCTCCGATGGTGACATAATTCATCAATCCGTGCCGCGCGCGAGCCGCTGTGACGAACTCGCCGACGGTCTTGGTCCCTTTATTCGGAGCGACAACCAATACGTTGGCCATATTGGCTAGTGGGGTCACGGCCGCGAGGTCGCGCAACGGATCATAGGGGAGGTTCGCAATCGTCAAAGGCACGATAGTATAGGCGGAGGATGCGACCAGAATCGTATAGCCGTCGGGTTCAGCCTTAGCTACTGCCGCAGTGCCAATCGTGCTCGATGCCCCGGGACGATTTTCGACGATAATCGGCTGGCCCAGTTGCTCTTGGACTTTAGCAAAAACCGTGCGCGGAATGATGTCGGTCGCACTGCCGGGGCTGTAGGGGACGATCGCCCGGATCGGTTTGGTTGGCCAACTTTGCGCCCATGATTGAGTAGAGAAGCTCATCAATAATAGCGCTATCGTGCAAAACCACCGTTTCGACATTTTAGCCTCCACAGATCATCGAACCATTGGTGTTGTTGCGAGTTGCGCGGGGTCAGCGTTCACCTAAGAGCTTTGATCCAAAGAACATCGGGGAAAGCGCGCGAACCAGCGGGAGAGAGCTTTCGGCAGCAAAATCTTCAAGCCGCAGTTGCGGATTGCGCGGCCGAATGCGTTCGAACATAGAACGAGCTTCGGCGTCGGCGGGCGGTGGAATCGTCGCATCGATCAACATCTTTGACCCGAAACGCTGCCAAAGAGGCGTCCCTGGCGCGCCTAGTTCCGTCAAGCTTGCGTCCATGGCGTGATTATGTGTGCCGGAGATAATCGTAACGTCTTTTTGTGGATCGACGCGTGTGTTCAGCGCCCATAGCAATTCAGACGGATTGAAGATGTCGACATCGGCATCGACCGCCATGACTACTTTCGGATGCTGGTATTCGGAGGAGAGCGCCGCCATCAGCAGGTTCTTGGCCTCGCCATAAGCGCGCGGTGTCATCTGGACGACCAGCCCGAAGATGCCGGGCGTTACCATCACATTGTGCAGAATGGGGCCGCCGCCAACATCTTTGAGCCGCCGGAAGATGGCAGCGCTCATCGGAATTTTATGGAAGACGCAACCCTCCATCTCCGAACCATTCTGGAGGTTTTTGAAAATGGCGTCGCGTCGGCGCGTCATGTACTGGTATTCGACGATCGGGTTCTTGCCCGTGCCCGTCACGTAATAGTCCTGAAATTCGGAAAACGGCCCTTCTTCCTCTCGATAATGCGGCGGGATGTGACCCTCAAGTACGATCTCCGCGTCAGCCGGTACCTCAAGATCAACCGTCTCGCACTTTACGAGGCGCACGGGTTCACCGAGATAGCCGCCGGCGATCTCAAATTCATCGAGCCCATAGGCTGCCGTCGTTGCGGCCGCAGCGTAATAGAGCGGGTAATGTCCGATGAAAATCGCTATCGGCATCGGCTCATTCCTTGCCTGGTATTTGACGTAGTTCTTCCAGGTATGGCGCGGGTAAAGCAAAATGCCGGACTTGTTCGGCCCTTTGATCTGGAGGCGGTGGAAACTCACGTTCCGCTGTCCGGTGTCGGGATCCTTGGACACGACAAGGCCAGAGCCGATCACCGGTCCACCATCGCGTTGGCCGGCAATGTGAACTGGAAGTTTCTTGAGGTCGAACTCATCCCTGCTGAGCTTGACCTCTTTGACCGGACCGTCCTCGACCATCACTGGCGCAATGCGTTTGCCCATGCGCTCGGCGATCGTTGGCACCATTGTCTCCAGGCTTGTGCCGAAGGCGATGGCAGCATGGCGGGTATTGGCCGGCGCCTGGCCAAGCGAGCGCCAGCCATGCGGAAGATTTTCGAAGAAGAGCGCCTTCTCGCGCGACTGATAGAGCAGCGAGCCCATCTGTGTGAGTGGGTCGACCGGCTTAGCGATACGAATGAGTTCCCCGGCTTCCTCGAGTTCTGCGATCCAGGTTCGCATATCTTTCGGATGTATATTGGAAGCCATAGTCGAGGTTCTCCGCGTTAACGAGATGGCGCGCGATGAGACATCTGGAGCAGTAATTTCGGTCGTTAACTTTTCTTAGGATTCTTCCAGCAGAACGAGCCAGGCACTACTTTTTCCTTTTCGTCTTTTTGTCCTTCTTGACCTCGGCATTGTCGGTCGGCTTTCTTTCGCCCGGCTGGCGACCAGGTTCGAACCCGCCGACCTCGTGATAGGTGACTTTATTCTCGGCTTCGAATGCCCGGACGGTCGGAGCTCGACCCGGCAAGCCAAGATCATTCCAACGCGCAGCAACTTGATCGTAAATGTTCTTGCGCAGCGTGGTGCGTTTGGAAAAGACCGGCAAGTGACGATGCTCCTTGCAAGCGTTGATTAGCGCCTTCGAGCCATACGGCCGTTTTTCCGGCGGATTTTGCGTCGGATCGAGCCAGGTGCTCCAGGTATTGCGTAGGATGTCGATATCGTCGATCGGATTGCAGCGGCTCGCCATCGCCCAAATCACTTGGTCCATGTCGGTCGGATCGATGTCCTCGTCGACCGCGATGATCCATTTGGTGTAATAGGCGCCGCCGGGAACCTGCGCCGCCAGCGCCAGCACCTGCGCCGCATGGCCGGCGTAGCGCTGCTCGAGGCTGATGACAGTCATGCCGAAACCACCGGCCGCCGCGGGATGCGAATAGACGCCGTGGATTCCGGGAATGCCGAGCTTGTCGAGGTCGTCCCAGATTTTCGCCGAGCGGATGACGGAGAAAAACCCGCTCTGCTCGCAGGATGGATAATCCGCCATCAGGGCGTTGGTCAGAATGGGCTGCGTTCGGTAGTGCACCGCGGTGACGTCAACGAGCGGACAGCCGGCTTCCGGACGGCCGTAATAGCCGGGGAATTCTCCGAACGGTCCTTCCGCTTTCACCGAATTGAGCTTGATGACGCCTTCAATGACGAGCTCCGCATTGGCCGGAAGCAGAAGATCGGTCGTCTTGCCGCGAACGACCGGAATTGGCTGTCCCTTGATGCCGCCGGCGTATTCATATTCGGACACGTTCTTGGGAAATGTCTGCGAGCCGACCAACATGAACAGCGGATCTATGCCCCAGGCTGCGGCGACGTTGATGGACTTGCCCTGTTGCCAAGCCCGTGTGATGTGCAGGCGCGCATCCTTGCCGGGCGAGAGGTAGAGCCCGACCTGTGATTTTCCCTGCAGCATCATTCGATAGGTCCCGATATTGAGATAACCGCTGTCGGGATCGCGCGTAACCACCGCATCGGCGGTGCCGGCATAACGGCCACCATCGAGCGGCCAGTGCCGCGGGATCGGCAGTTGGCTCAAATCGATATTTTTTCCGGTGACCGTGTTCTCGTAAACGGGCGCCTGAGCGGCAGAAACCTCGATCGGCGGCAAACGCCGCTTGAGCTTGTCCTTTACCCGCCGGATCAATTCGACCGTCGGCGTGTCCGCTGGCTCCTCGAGCGTGAGCGCGACGCGCTTCACGCTCGGGCCTAATATGTTCCACAACATCTTGGCGCCGATCGGGCTCTTTTCGAAACCGCGTGGGTGTTCGAACAGCACTGCCGGCGACGGCTGCTGTTTGGCAACCAAATAAGAGATCGCGCTCATTTCCTCGTCGCGACCCACCGGCTGGAGCACGCGCGTCAGCTCGCCGATTCCCTCCACCCGCTTCAACCATTCGCGCAAATCCGCGATCGGCTTTTTGCCGTTGGCTTTGACTGTTTTTGCTTTACGCGAACCCGTGATCGCCACGTCGACAATCTTGTTCATTTGCGGTTCTCTTCTCGTACGGGATGACGGCGGCACGAACCCGCGCACCCAAAAAAGTAGCCGACGCTAGCGGGTCGTGCCGCGCGCCTCAAGAAATTTCGGAATATCGTTCCGTTATACGGAACGCACCGCACCGTCACGCGCGGCGAATGCCGAAAAGATCAGCGACCTCAAAGGCTTCAGTTTTGATGCCCGGAAAACGAAAGGACTCTCACCGCTGACGCAAAACGGCCGGCGCGCTGCGGCTCAGCCAGCGCTGCGGGCCGGCGGCGTTTGCGACAATGCGCTGCCGATAGCCTTGGCCGCGGTGCTCAGCGCCGGCAGCAAGGTTTTCACCAGTTGTTCCATTCGCATCGCGCTCGGCACTACCATGATATTGAGGCTCGCCACCGGCGCGGCATTGACCAGGATCGGCACTGCAAGCGTGCGCGTGGTACGCTGGTATTCCCGGTCGCCGGTCGCATAACCTTGCCGTCGCACTTGCGCGAGCACGCGCCGCATCGCGGCCGTGCTCCTTGCCGGTGCGTCAAACGCATTGTTTGACCGGGCCAAGCGCGAGAGCGTCCGCTCAACCAGTTCGTCGTCGGCAAAACCGAGAAAGGCGCGGCCAAGCGACGTCACCAGCACCGGCAGACGCGAACCGACCGTGCGGTTGAGCGACAAGGTGCCTGGATCACGCCCGGTGTCGAGAATCACCATGGCGTCCTGATCGAAGACCGCGAGATCGCTCGGCCAGATCTGGTGCTTACGCAGTCCCTCCAACACGGGTTGCGCCGCCTTGAGCAGGAATTCGTGGGCGTTGTAGCCGCGCGACAGGGTCAAGACGCGGGCGGTAACGTGGTAGCCCTTCTGATCGTCCTGGACCACGTAGCCGTCGGCGACCAAAGTCTCCAGCATGCGCGCGATAGTCGATTTCGGCAGATTGGCGGCCGCGCTTATCTCGCGAACCTGCGCGTGCCCGTCGTTGATCGCACGTAAGATCACCAATCCCCGATGCAGGGCATTTACCGCAGTCATGGCGCGGCCATTACTCGTTGCCCGTCGGTTCAGGTTTCAGCTCGGGCATCATTTTCATCTTGCCGTCCCAACGCTTAGCAAAGCGCGCAGAAATGCCGAACTGATCAAGCACGCGCGCCACGATATGGTCGACGATATCGTCGACCGTTTTCGGATGATTGTAGAAGGCCGGCATAGGCGGAATGATCGATACCCCGACGCGGGCCAGTTTCAGCATGTTTTCGAGGTGCAATTCGGACAATGGCGACTCACGCACGACCAGCACCAAACGTCGCCGCTCTTTGAGGATGACATCGGCAGCCCGATGGATGAGGTGTTCGCCATAACCGGTGGCGATGCCACCGAGCGTTCGCATCGAGCATGGTATCACCACCATACCCTCGGTAATAAACGAGCCGGACGAAATCTCTGCCGCCATGTTCGCCGAATTGTGATAAACACTGGCCAATGCGCAGACTTGTTTAATGGTGTATGGCGTCTCATGCTCGATCGTCCGACGACCCCAATTGCTGATGACCAGATGAGATTCGACGTCGCAATCTTTAAGCGCCTCAAGTAGTCGCACCCCGAGAATTGCGCCGGTTGCGCCGGTCATGCCAACAATTATGCGTCGCATTTGTCTTTTTCCTTCTCCGCCGCCGTGTTACCGCCGCTCACCCACAATTCCAAAATGTATTCTGCGAATTGAATTGGAAAGCAATAAATTAATTGATCGTGTCGCGGCGCCAGCCAAGCTTCGCTTGCTGATTGAAGCATCGCCCAATGTCTCGGACCAGAGACTTCAGGCCTCTCTTTATGGCCGAAGTCATTAAATTGCTGGCTAGAATGATGCAAGCTGGCTGCAGCTGATAAACGGTTGTCCGGACACTGGTTCGACGCTAGGTGTTCAACGCAGCAGCCCGAGCGAGCCAAGAATTGAGTGCGCGTTTCAGGCCTAGCGCTTGCGGTACCGTGCGCTTTCAACGCGTCACGGCCGATATAGTGCCACCCCAAGAAAGTCACCTAATTCCGCAATGCGGCAAAGTCAGCCCGCGCTTTCGATCTTCGTCCCCAATTGATCTCTGCCGTGGGGTGCTTGACCCAAGTCAAGGACGTGGGCGCCCTCCGAATGGACTATTCGATTTAACATTCAAAAATATTTCAATGTGATCTGGTTCGACAGATCGGAGAGGAAGAACGCTCATGAATATTGCCGTCATCGACAATCGCAAGGCGCGGGTGCGCTATGACGATTTGCGCGAATGGATTGCCGAGGCCGACAAGCTCGGCGAGCTGGTACGCGCCAACGGATACTCCTGGCAAGAAGATATCGGCATGGCGGCCGAACTGCTGCAACACGATGCCGGGGCACCCGTCGCATTGTTCGACAATATTCCGGGCTACCCGAAGGGCTTCCGCGTCCTGACCAATTTCTTTGGCGGCCACCGGCAGAACATGACGCTCGGTCTGCCGACCAACCTCAATAAAATCGAGTTGTCCGAGGCGTTCCTTACCGACTTCCAGAAGATCTCCGACAAGCCTCTGCCTTACGAGGTGGTCGAGACCGGCCCGGTCATGGAGAACGTGATCGAAGGCGACGCGGTGGACGTGACCCGTTTCCCCACCCCGGTCTGGCACGACCGCGACGAGGGGCGGCGCTATATCGGCACCGGCAGCTTCAACGTCACGCGTGATCCCGAAGATGGCTGGATCAATGCCGGCACCTATCGCGTGATGATCCATGACGCCAAGCGGCTTGGCTTCTACATCTCGCCCGGCAAGCATGGCCGCATCCACCGCGACAAATACCAAGCGCTCAACAAACCGATGCCGGTGTGTATCGTCATCGGCGGCGATCCGCTGACTTTCCTAATGGCCTGCACGGAAGTGCCCCAAGGCATTTGCGAATTCGAAATCGCCAGCGCTTATCGCGGCCGTCCGCAGAAAGTCGTCATCGGCAAGCATACCGGCCTGCCGTTTCCAGCCAACGCCGAAATCGTCATCGAGGGTTTCGTGCAACCCGGCAACTCGCTACCAGAAGGACCGTTCGGTGAGTGGACCGGCTATTACGGCTCGAAGATGCGAGCCGAACCGGTACTCGACGTCAAAGCGATTTACCATCGCAACGACCCGATTCTGCTCGGCTGCCCGCCGCAGCGGCCGCCGGAGGAGCAGGCGCGTTATCGCGCGGTAGTGCGGTCGGCGCTGCTCAAGCAGGAACTGAAAAAAACCGGTCTGCCCGACGTGGTCGCCACCTGGTGCCATGAGGCCGGCGGATCGCGCCAGCTCACTGCCGTATCGATCAAGCAGCGTTACCCGGGACACGCCCGCCAGGCTGGACATCTCGCCGCCATGTGCCGCTCGGCCGCCTATGCCGGCAAATATGTGATCGTGGTTGACGACGACATCGACGTATCCAATCTCGAAGAACTGATGTGGGCGGTTTGCACGCGTTCGGACCCGGCGACATCGATCGATTTTATTCGCGGTGCCTGGTCGACACCGCTCGATCCATCAATTCCGCCAGAACGCAAGGCGCAAGGCGACTTTACCAATAGCCGCGCGATCATCGATGCCTGCCGGCCGTTCCATTGGAAGGACCAGTATCCGATCGTGAATATGCCGCTGCCTGAAACGGCGCGCCGCACCAAGGAAATGTTTTCCTGGGTGCTGAACGGGGAAAAAGAGAAAACAAAGCCAAGCTAGTCTGTCTGCAATCCAGTCCTGATTTGTCATCGCTTATGACGGTTGTGCGTGGAATCATCTTGGTCGAGGATGTCTCTGATTTGCGCGTAGGCGAACTTGGAGCAGCCGCATGGCCGACTTGAACCAACTGAAGGAAGACCTCGTCACCGCTAATCGTATTCTCGCCGATAATAATGTGCTCAATTCATTCGGCCACGTGTCAATTCGTCATCCGGACAACCCCGGCCACTTTCTAATGGCACGTGCCCGTGCGCCAATGTGCGTCGAGATCGACGACATCATGGAGTTTAAGCTCGACGGTAGCGTCGTCGGCCCCGAACCCGGAAAGCCGTATTCTGAGCGATTCATCCACGGCGCCATTCTGGAGGCTCGACGAGACGTTACCTCGGTTGTGCACAATCACAGTCCCAATATAGTCCCGTTCACGGTCGTGAAAAATCAGTGCTTCTGCGCGGTCATGCACATGGCCGCACCGGTCGGCCGCAACGTTCCTAATTGGGACATTCGCGACAGGTTCGGGGATGCCACCAACCTGCTGGTGACCAACATGGAGATGGCGCGCGACCTCGCCAAATCGCTCGGCATGCGCACCGTGGCGCTCATGCGCGGGCACGGCTGCGTGGTGGTGGGTCGGTCGCTGCGCGAGGTGGTGTTCACCTCGATTTACACGGAAGCCAACGCCCAAATGCTCGGCAAGGCGCTGGCGATGGGCGAGGTCACCTATCTGAGCGACGGCGAAATAGCCGCGAGCACCAAAGGCCGCGCCGGCTTTACGCTTGAACGGGGCTGGGAGAATTGGTGCCGCAAGGTGGAGCGGCCCTATCATCCGCTGGCCTGGAACATGGGTCCGGGCTTTTCCCGCAGCGACAAGTAGGCGCGCATCGAGTCGATATGAACGCTTCGATAGTGCCAACCAGGACTCCGAAGCGACCCAGGGTGAGAAAAATGCGAACTCGTCTAGCTTTGATTTACGCAGCTATACTTTACGCATCAGGCGCATGGTCACCAGTTTGGGCACAGGATGCTGGCGCCAACTATCCCAACAGGCCTATCCACATCATTGTCTGCGTGCCGGCCGGCGGCGGCGTCGATACCGTCACGCGCATGGTTGCTAACGGTCTGCAGAAACGGCTCGGTCAGCCGGTGGTGGTGGAAAACCGCGCCGGAGCCGCCGGCAATATCGGCTCCGACATCGTGTTCCATTCCGATCCGGATGGCTACACCCTGCTCGCATCGCAGGCATCGCCGCTCACGATCAATCCGCTGCTCTACGAGAAAATGAATTTCGACCCGACGCGGTTCGAGCCGGTCGCAATTATGACCCGCATCCCCAATGTGCTGCTGGTGCGGCCGGATTTTCCCGCCAAGACGGCGCAGGAATTCATCGCCTATGCCAAGGCCAATCCGGGCAAGATCAATTATGCATCGCAGGGCATCGGTACGACGTCGCATCTGACGGCAGCCTTGTTCGAACGGGTATCCGGCACCAAGCTCGTGCATGTGCCCTATAAAGGCACGGCGCCGGCGCTCAACGATCTGATCGCCGGTCATGTCGACATGATCTTCATGGAGCTCGCCTCCGCCATCAATTTGCACCGGGCGGGGCGCGCACGCATCCTGGCAGTGGCGACGGCGGCGCGTATCGTGAGCCTGCCTGATATCCCGACGCTCAACGAGGTCGGAGCGAAGGACTTCGAATCCTATGCGTGGAATGCCATCACCGCACCGCCCCAAACGCCGCATGCAATCATCGCTAAACTCAACAAGGCGATGAACGACGTATTGCAGGACTCCGAACTCAAGGCCCACTTCGCCAACATCAACTTAGTGCCGGTCGGCGGTACCCCGGCCGAGGCCGCCGCTTTCATAAAAAAAGAGACCGCCGTCTGGGGCAATGTGATCAAAGAAGCGCACGTCGTCACGCATTAAAGCGCCAGCAATACCGGCGCGCATTCAACCCACTCGGGAGATAACCTTTGCCGTCCACCGGTAGGTCGCCGGAGGCGTTGCAACGCTTCCTTTCAAGGGAGCTTTTGCAATGTTTTCCGCCTCAGCAGTTTCTTTATCGTGCTTGGACACGCGCTGCAGTGGGATCGGTCTTTTGCCAGTTACGGGGGTTTGGATCGCGGTGTCCTTTCTGCTGGCAATCCTGGGGTGGCTGGTTGATAGGGACGTTCGTGGTTTTGTATGCGCATTGGCATTCGTCAGCGTTCTTTGGTTAGAGCTGGCCCGAATTCCGTATTGCTAGACTGCTGCTTTGTTCGTCATTGCGTCTTCGCGTAGGGATAAATCACTTCACCGCTCTTATATTGAGGCGGATAGATGATCACTTCGGTCTTTAGATCGCGGAAGTCGTCGATGCTATTGCCTTTGATGTTCTGAAATTGGGCGGCCAAGGTTCGCTCCTCCACCCATTCGCCCGACGGGCCAAATTTGACGTCGCCGACCACGGTCTTGAAGGTCGTTTTGTGCATGTAGTCGGCAAGCACATCGTCATTAAGGCTCTTGGTGGCTGCGATGGCGTCACCGAGCACCTGCAAGTCGGCATAGGCCCAAACCGGCATATAATAGCCAAGCGGATCAGTGCCGGCTTCTTTCGCGCGCGCTTGATATTTCTTGAGTAAGTCGAAAGCTCCGGGGAAGTTCATCGACTTGACCGGCAGCCAGGTTTCGAAATTGACAACACCGTTGAGCAGCGGACCAAGCTGCGTCTTGAAAGCGGTGGCTTGCAGGCCGACCATGGCGCCGCCCCACATCTTCGGCTTGAAGCCGACCTCATGCATTGCTTTTATCATTCCCGATGTATCGAGTGGGTAGGAGCAGACCACCATGAGATCGGGGTTAGCGCTTTGGATCACTCGCACGATGGACGCAAAATCGACCGTCGATGGCGGATAACTCTTGTCGTATACGATCTTGAACCCTGATTTCTTCGCGTTCTCACGCGCGCCTTCGCAAGCGTTTTGTCCGAATTCGGCATCCGCATAGGCCAAAGCGATTGTTTGCGGCTTTGGTTGCTGCATTTCGGCCACCTTGAAGAAGCCGCGTGTGAATGCGGGCTTCGGAGTAGGACCGTTCGGAATCATCGAGAAATATTTTCCGTACTTGAAGGTCTCATTAATGCCGGTCCCAAATAAGCTTACGAATAGCTTTTTCCTTTCAATCGCGGTCGGCATTGCTGCGGCAATCTGGGTCGAGGCGTAGCCGCTGACGATCAGATCGACTTTGTCGATATCAAGCAGCTTCGCGTAAATGCTGGGGACCTGCGCTGGGCTGCTTTGATCATCGTAGTAGACGAGTTTGACCGGCCGTCCGAGCAGTCCGCCTTTCGTATTGATATCGTCCGCCCAAATCTGCATCGCCACCAGCGACATCTTGCCGTTGGGCGCGAGCGGACCGCTAAGCGCCATGCCAAAGCCGATCTTGATTGGCTCCGTGGTCTGGGCCCGACCGGGAACTGCAAACGTCATACAAGCGACAAGGGCAGCAACTGCCCAGGCAGTCCCGATATGTAACCGCGTGTGGCGATTTCTCATTGCAATCCTCCCAAAGCCTTTCGTCTCGTCCACGCAAGGATATCAGCCAAGAGCAGCATAGAGTGCGCGCGTGTGCACAAAAAAATTTAATGAATTGGATGTTTCAATTGACTTTGATCAAGGCAGTAAAATTATGTTCGCCGTCGCTAGTGACGGCGCGTCGATGTTGCTATGGAGGAGCGGGCGATAGGTTTAGGTTCTGCGCCCTGATCGTGGCAAGCGGTACGTTCGTAGCATGTCAACGGCTCGCCGAAGAGCTGCAACCAATAAGTCAATGTATTGAGGAAACCTGCATATGGCGAAGTCGCGCAAAGTCATCATCACCTGTGCCGTAACCGGCTCGATCCACACGCCCTCGATGTCGCCGCATCTGCCGGTTACCCCGCAGGAGATCGCCGACGCGGCTATCGGCGCGGCGGAAGCCGGCGCCGCTGTCGTGCATCTGCACGCGCGCAATCCGCAGGACGGCCGCCCCGACCAGACGCCGGAGGCTTTCGCCCCGTTCCTCAAGGTGATCAAGCAGCGCTCCGGCGTGGTGGTGAACATCACCACCGGCGGCGCGCCGACGATGTCGATCGAGGAGCGCGTCAAGCCGGCCGCGACCTTCAAGCCGGAGGTCGCGTCCCTCAACATGGGCACCATGAACTTCGGGCTCTACCCGATGATCCCGCGCTACAAAGGCAAGTTCAAATACGATTGGGAGGAGCCGTATCTCGAGGGATCGCGCAAGGGTATGTTCAAGAACACCTTCGCCGACATCGAATACATCCTCACCACCTGCGCGCAGAATAATACTCGCTTCGAGATCGAGTGCTATGACATCGGCCACCTCTACACGCTGCGCCATTTCCTCGACCGCGGCGTGGTCAAGCCGCCGCTGTTCGTGCAGTCGGTATTCGGCATCCTCGGCGGCATCGGGGCGCATCCGGAAGACGTCATCATGATGAAGCGCACCGCCGACCGCCTGCTCGGCGACAATTACCACTGGTCGGTGCTTGGCGCCGGCGCCAACCAGATGCGGGTCGCCGCCATGGCGGCCTCGATGGGCGGCAATGTGCGCGTCGGCATGGAGGACTCGCTGTGGATTGGCGCCGGCAAGCTCGCCGAATCGAACGCCCAGCAGGTGACCACCGTGCGCAAGATCTTGGAAGGTATGGGCCTCGACATCGCCTCGCCCGACGAGGCGCGCGAGATTCTTTCACTCAAGGGCGGCGACAAGGTGAATTTCTGATCTGTTGGCCCGCACACAGCCGCAACTCGGCTGGGCTAAGGGATAGGGTTGACATTGGTCAAAGAAGCATGCCCGCGCGACTTGATGTTTTGGCCATCTCAAAGCCATTTGGAAACGCGAGAGAAAACCCATGGATATCAAAGTCGGACTCGAAGCTATCGCCGAAGCGAGCAAGAAGCTTTCGAATTGGGGGCATTGGGGGGCGGACGACCAAATCGGAACTCTCAATTTCGTAACGCCGCAGGACATCGTCGACGCGACCAAGTTGGTGCGCAAGGGCAAGGCGTTTTCACTCGGCATTCCGCTCGACGCCAGCGGTCCGCAAACCGGACTGTTCGGTCGCCGCTTCAATCCGATCCATATGATGCTGCACAGCGGCGTCGACGGCATCGCGCTCAAATACGAAGGGACGAGCACGGCCAGCTATGCCGACGACGTCCTGATGTTGTGCGTGCAAGGCGCAACGCATTGGGATTCGCTCGGCCACGTCTTCTACAAGAACAAGATGTACAATGGGTACGACGCCGCGCTGGCGAACAGCTCAGGCATCCAGAAGAACGGCATTCAGCACACCCGGGACAAAATGATCGGACGCGGTGTGCTGCTCGACGTCGCGCGCTTCAAGGGCGTGGACGTGCTGCCTGACGGCTATGGAATTTCCAACGCGGAGCTCGACGCTTGCGCCAAAAAACAAGGCGTGGCGATCCGGCGCGGAGATTTCGTCATCATCCGGACCGGCCAGATGGAAGCCTGCCGCAAGGCGGGAAAGTGGGGCGGTTATGCTGGCGGCGACGGCCCGGGCGTCAAGTTCGAAAACTGCTACTGGTGCCATGAAAAGGAGATCGCGGCTATCTGTTCGGATACCTGGGGCGTCGAGGTGCGTCCGAACGAGACAACGGAGGCGCAGCAGCCGTGGCACTGGGTGGTGATCCCGGCCATGGGGCTGACCATGGGCGAGATCTTCGACGTGAAAGAGCTCTCCGAAGACTGCGCGGCTGATGGCGTCTACGAGTTTCTCTTTACCGCGCCGCCACTCATCATTACTGGCGGCTCGGGCTCACCGATCAATCCGCAAGCCGTCAAGTGACCAGAGGTGCTCAGCGCGTCCAGTGCAGCACCACTTTGCCCAAGCGCCCCTCGCGCTCCGCATGTGCCAGCGCTTCGGTGAGCCGTTCGATCGGATAGCTGGCTTCAACGGGCACCCGTAGCGTCCTTGCCTGCAGCATGCCGACGAGGCGGTCGAACATGGACTTGATCGCGGCGGGACTCGCGCTCGCGAACCAGCGCGAATACCAGAAGCCGTGCAGGCTGATGTCGCGAAACACGATGTCGGCGGCGTCGACTTCACAGGGCTTGCCCGACAGCAGGCCGTAATTGACCACCGTGCCGCCGTCGGCAAGACAGTTCGCCAGCCGGCGTGTTGCATCGCCGGCGATGGCGTCGATCGCGAGCTTGATCGAACCGCCGCCGATGGCTTCGCTCACCCGCGCCGGCAGGTCGGCGCCGTCGACAAGCGTCACGTCGGCGCCGAATGCGGCGAGGTGGCCGACCAGTTGCGAACGCCTGACCACGTTGACAGTGCGCAGACCCTTGGTCTTGGCGATCTGAATCAGGCTCACACCCACCGAGGAATTCGCCGCGTTCTGCATCACCCAGTCGCCGGGCTGCAGATGGCCGAAGCGCTCGAGCATGAGCAGCGCCGTTGGCGGGTTCGCGGCGAGTAGCGCGAGGTCGACCGGGTCCGCCCCCGATACCGGGATGACGCGCGCGGCCGGCCAGACGAAACGCTCGCACCAGCCGCGGCGCTCGGTATTCACGGCGATGACCCGGTGACCGAGCTCGATATGCTGAACATCACGCCCGATTGCCGCGACGCGGCCGAGGATGCCGGAACCGGCGAAAGCGGGCAGGGGTAGTTGCTTTGCGTAGCGGCCTTCGAAATGGAGCAAGTCCGATGGGTTGATCGGCGTCACCTCGACCTCGATCAGGACCTGATCCGGTCCGGGCGGCGAGGGCTCTGGGATGTCGACGAGTTCGGCGACTTCCGAAGCGCGGCCGAACCGCGAAAACCGAACTGCCTTCATCGGACCAGCCTCTTATTCATAGAAATCGTGCATACGCTCGCATTGCAAACATACAATAAAAAGCCCCCCGGCATCATGGACGCCGGGGGGCAGTATTACGCGGCCGACGATCCGCAGGCGCTTAGCGATGAGTGGCGTCGAACGGCGTCCTCACGTTGCCTGATTTCAGTTCTGGCGGGTAGATGATGACTTGCTTGCCGGCCTGTTTGAATTGCTCAACATCGTTACCGACGATGTCTTGATATTGCACCAGCAGAATGCGCGGTTTGGCCCATTCGCCATCGGGTGCGAACTTGATATCGCCGACGACGGTTTTAAACGTTGTCTTGTGGATGTATTCGGCGAGCTTGCCATCATCAAGGCTGCCGACCGCTTTGATCGCCTGCTCAAGGATTTGCATTTCCGCATAGGCAAACGGCGGAATATAGATGCCAAGCGGATCGACGCCAGCTGCCTTGGCCCGCTCGCGATAGCGCACCAGCAGTTGGTCGATTCCGGGAAATTTCATCGTTGGTTCGGGCACGTACAAGTCGTAACTGACGACGTTGTTCAACATCGTATTCAGCTGTTGCTTGAACGTCGCGAATTGCAGTCCGATCGTTCCGCCGCCAAACAGCTGGGCCTTGATGCCGACGTCGTAGGCGGCACGGACCAAACCGGCAGAGTCGGGCGGGTAGGACGCCAGGAAAATGAGATCTGGGCTAGCAGCCTTGATCGGGCGCATGATGGAGGCAAAGTCGACGGTATTCGATGGATAGGTCCGATCGTAAACGATCTTCATCCCGTACTTCTTGGCGTTGATACGGGCGCCTTCCAACGCCAGCTGCGAATATTCCGCGTCGGCGCCGGTGAGAGCGATCGTTTTCGGCTTTGGAGTCAGCGCGCTGGCGACTTCGTAGAATCCGCGCGAGATCTCGGTCTTGGCCGTGGGTCCGTTCGGTTGCAGTTGGAAATAGCGGTCGTATTTGAATTGATCGTTCAAGGCCAAGGCGAACAACGACAAGAACACCTTCTTGTGCTGGATCACGGTGGGCATCGCCGCGGCAGTCGGCACCGTCGCATAGCCCGAGATCACCAAGTCGACCTTGTCGATGTCGAGCAGCTTGGCATAGATGGCTGGCACCGTCGCGGGGCTGCTCTGGTCATCATAATAGACCAGCTCGATCTTGCGGCCGAGCAGGCCGCCTTTGGCGTTCACTTCTTCGGCCCAAATCTGGTAGGTCAAGAGCGCCGCCTTGCCGCCGCCGGCAAGACCGCCGCTCAACGCCATGCTGAATCCGATTTTGATCGGTGGCTGATTGGTCTGCGCTAGCGCCGGAAATGTCGAGCTCAGCAGTGCCGACCCGATCAAGGCCGTCGATTCGCGTCTAGTAATTCCACTCATATTGTTTTCCTCCGTAGGGTTTATGGCTTGCGGTTTTTTGCGGAACGGTTTGCGAAAGCGATTCGATCTTGTTGGTGGTCCCGCTGGTTAAATGGTCGGACGGTTTGCTCGCAGCGACTGCTGACGGACCGTTGAACTTTGTCGCGCCAATACTGTGAAGCGGTTCTTCGCCAGCATTCTCGAACGGCGTCGAGCGCTTCGCGCTTGATTTAAGTCAAAGGTTTTCCGCTTTGAATGTGATTTTTCATTCTTGATAGTGGGATCGCTGCGCAAATCGCCTGTGGCTCTCAAGAAAGCTTGGCGGCTGGTTCTCCCGGGAGGATGAGCGTGTGGAAGCAGCGCAGCGCGATCATTACCGGCATCGTGAGCGGGACGCTCGCTAACCACGCGATGCCAACGCATCTATCGAAGTTTCTGATCGCTCCAGCCGTATTTGAACGGAACGGAGACAGCTGATGGAATTCAGCTGGGACCTCGTCATCAATGCCATCGTTACCGGCATTGTCTTGGGTGGTTTCTACGCGTCGGTGGCGATCGGCGTGACCATTGCCTTCGGAATGCTCGATATCGTCAACATCGCGCATCCCGCTTTCATGATTGCCGGCGCGTATCTTGCGTTTTGGAGTAGTGAAAAGTTTGGTTTCAATCCGTTCGTCTCAATGGCTGTCTTCGCGCCGTGCGGGTATCTTTTCGGGCGGGCGTTCTATCGCGCCTACCATTTTTTCTTCGAGCGTCGCGGCGACGAGTCACTGCAAGGACTGGCCTTCTTTTTCGGTATTCTTTTCATCGTCGAGATTGGCGTCGTTCTGATATTCGGAGTGGACTATCGCTCCATTAGCGAGCCCTATCTTGAATCCACGATCGGCGTAGGATTTGTCTCGGTTCCCTGGCGGATGCTGGTGCCGTTTCTGGTCGGTCTCGGCATGCTCGGCAGCATTAATCTTTACCTCACGCGCACGTTCACCGGACGAACAATCTTGGCCGTTTCGCAAGACGTCGAAGCACTGCGCTTGATCGGCGCCAATCCAATCCACGCGAAGGAAGTGGCATTCGGCATCGCCGTTGCGACCGCCATCGTCGCCGGCGTTCTGCTCATCATCATCCAGCCGGTCGAGCCGTCGATCACACGCGAATATATTGGACGGGCATTCGCGATCTGCGTGCTCGGCGGCATCGCCAGCATTCCGGGCACTCTGGTTGCTTCGCTGATCCTCGGCGTTGCCGAGGCCCTCACGACGACATTCTATGGCCCGTCCTGGTCGCCGGCCGTGTCTTTCGGCTTACTGCTGCTCACGCTCATCTTCCGGCCGGCAGGGATCTTTGGACGATGAGTGACCAAGCTGCGCCGCTGCCTGGATTGCCTACGACGGCGTTGCCGGCGTCCGGACGGCGACTGTCTGGCGCGGCAATCCTGTTGATCGGCGCCGCGCTGATTGCCGTAACAATGGTCTCCGGCGCTCGCATCAACGAATACTACTACCTTGCCACATATACGATCCTGCAATTCGTCGTTCTCGGCACGGCTTGGAACATCCTTGGCGGCTATGGCGGTTACGTCAATTTCGGCACCGCGGGCTTCTTCGCGATTGGCTGCTACACGACGATCGTGCTCAATAAGATTTTGCCGATGCCGCTGTTTTTCGAAGTGCTCGTCGCGGCGGTGACCGCCGGTCTGATTGGATTGGGTACCGGCTATTTGACATTGCGGTTGCGTGGCGTGTTCTTCTCAATTGCGACGCTGGCGCTCGCCATCGTCTTGCAGACGCTGATCGTCAACTGGAGCTTCGTCGGCGGCGCGCGTGGCGTCTACGTCATTCGGCCGGCGATCTCCGGAGCGTTCGTTTCGTACGTTCAATTCTTGGTCGTGCTCATGATCGGGCTGGCGACCTTCGCTGTGTTCGTAGCGTGGGCAGTCGAAAAATCGTGGATCGGCATCGGACTTGCGGCAATCAGGGACGACGAAGCCGCCGCAGAGACGTCCGGTGTGCCGAGCCTGCGGCTCAAGCTGATCGCAACCACCATGAGCGGCGCTATCATGGGCATGGCCGGTGCGCCATTTCCTTTTTACGTGACCTATGTCGATCCGGCGACCGCCTTCGGCCTCCCAATCGCAGTAAACTCCATCGCCATGCCGTTGGTCGGCGGCACCGCCACTTGGTGGGGGCCGGTGGTGGGCGCGATCCTGCTCGGATCGGCGCAGCAGATCCTGACGGTCACGATTTCGTCGGCGGCAAATTTGTTCATCGTCGGAATTCTGCTCGTGGTCTTCCTAACCGTTGCCCCGCGCGGCGTCGTCGGCATCGTGCGCGGCTGGAAACAGAGGGGCCGATGACCGCGAATATTCTAGAAGCATCGCGCATCACCAAGCGGTTCGACGGCTTCGCTGCGCTCACGAATGTCGATTTCGCGCTCTTGAAGGGCGAACGTGTCGGCCTGATCGGCCCGAACGGATCGGGCAAAAGCACGTTCGTGAATTGCTTGACTGGAATTCTGGCGCCTGACGAAGGATCGATCACGTTCGACGCCCACGAGATCACCAAAACGCCGGCTTGGCTCAGGGCCAAGCGCGGGCTGGCCCGGACCTATCAGAATTCCGCGCCCGTTCCGTGGAATGACCGTTCGAGAGAATATCGAGGTGCCGCTGCGTTTCGCCGTTGGCCACACGTCCAGGCGCACGATCACTGAAGCGGCGCTGGTGGTTCTCGAGCAAGTCGGACTTGGCGCCAAGGCCGAACTCAGCCCGAAAGGGCTGACCCAGGTTGAGCTGAGGAAGCTCGAACTCGGCCGGGCATTGGCCGCACAACCGAAGGTGCTGATTGCCGACGAAGTCATGGCGGGCCTTTCCGAAAGCGAAGTCGACGAGATCCTCGATCTTTTGAACCGGCTCAATGCGGAAGGGATTTCGATTCTGCTGATCGAACACATCATGCGTGCCGTCATGCTGTTCTCGCAACGGATCGTCGTGATCGTCGCCGGCTGCAAAATCGCCGACGGACTTCCCGACGACGTCATGAAGCAGGAAGAAGTCGAAAGGGCTTATCTTGGCGAATAGTATTGCCATCGAGGGGCTGTATGCCGGTTACGGAGGGGTCCGCGTACTCTCCGGCATCAGCATGACCGTGCAAGGCGGCGAGACCGTCGTCCTGCTCGGCACCAATGGGAATGGCAAAAGCACGCTGATCAAATGCATCATGGGGCAGGTGAGGCCCACGGCCGGCACTATTGTGGCGACTGTCGATGGAACGACTTATGATTTGACCACGCGCAGCACAGAGGACATCGTCGGGATCGGCATTTCGCTTGTGCCGGAGGGGCGTCGTCTGTTTCCTAAATTGACGGTGGAAGAAAATCTTCTGCTCGGGGCCTTCCGTCAGTTTGCCCGTACGCGTATTTCGGACAGCCTGGATTTTTGTTTCGAGGCGTTTCCACGCCTTAAGGAACGGCGTCGGCAACTGGCCGGCAGTATGAGTGGCGGCGAGCAGCAAATGCTGGCGATTGCCCGCGCCTTGATGGCCTTGCCGAAGATCCTGCTCGTCGACGAGCCGTCAGTTGGATTGGCTCCGATCCTGGTTTCAAAGACGATTGAGACGATTGCAAATCTCAAGCGGCAGCTTGGGCTGACCGTGCTGATGGCGGAACAGAATTTCCGGCAGGCGATCCGCATCGCCGACCGCGGCTATGTGCTGGTGCACGGACAGATCGTGCTGTCGGCCGACGATCCGCAGGCGCTCCAGCAAAATGAGCTTGTCCGCCGGTATTACCTAGGCGTCGGGTAACACTGTAGGATTGTGTGTATCGCGAAGTCCGCGTTCTGGGGTCTGTACCCACATAAATGATTGAATAGTTTAGACGAACATGATTCACCGTGGGCGGAGGCGGATCATGCGATTTGATTTGAGCGACTCCCCACGCTGCCAGCGATCCCACAACTCCGTTTTCTCTTCCGCAGTGAAACCTCGACAATAGCTTTGGCTCATCGCTGTACACTCCATCTTTTGCGTCTAAGATAAAGTGTTGCGTCGATCGGTTGAGACCACCGGTAAATTAGGACGCTACCAACTCTTTCGATGTGGTAGCGCGTCCCTCCCCCTCTACCAAAAAGTCAAATAAGTATATGATTATAAAAGATAAAATGTAAGTTGGATTGCTTTTGATAGCGGCATCACCGGCTTTCCCTCTAACCTGCATTGGATTTTGTCCGCGAATACCGTTGTCAATTATGGTGCATTCGTCGCGCATTAGCGGCCTGGTGAATTGAACTTCGCCTTCTGCTCGTCGTCGAGCTGCGCGTATAAACCGTTGAGTGCGAGCTCCACCGACGTCGCCGCAAAGCTCAGGCTCGATAGCTGATCGTTCGCGACATCAAGTCTGGCCACCGGATCGGCGGGGATCGGCTGCGCGCACGATGCGGTCAGTAGCTTCGCCATATCGGCCGATGTCTTGCGCAAGGCCTCCAGGCCTTCGGTCTGCTGCTTGTTCGGCTGCACTTTCTCTTCGATGTCCTTCAGCATGCGTTCCGAGCTTTCCATGCCAGGCGACGCGCAGGCCTGATATTGCTGCGCCATGGCGCCGTTGTCGGGCTTGCCGGTTTGCTTCGCACGGTCCGCTGGCTGCCTCCAGTCGAAGCCCGCCTTCTGCTCATTGCTGAGTGAGTCGTAGAAAACCTTGAGCGACGGACGAATATTGATGCCGGCGTCGCGCACCGACCATAGCTCCTGCACTGTCGCCTTGAGGCGTTCGAGCGGCTGTAGCGAATGGAGATCGCGGCACCCGAGTTTGATGGCCTTGATCAATTCGGTCACCGCGCTCTGCAATTTGGCGAGCGCCGAGTGCTGCGCGTCGTCGAGTTTGCCGTCTTGCTCAAGTTGCGACGCCGGCCATTCTACCTTCGCGCTCGCCGCCTCGCCGCAACCTTCCGCCGCGTTGCCATTGCTGTCGCTCTGTACGGCGGAGCCGGTCGTCGTATTGCGGGCGAGTTCGGGGCCGCGCCCCGCGCCCATGAGGGCGCCAGCGACGACGTCGAAGCCGTGCGCGCGCATTTGCCCCGCATAGCGGCCGGGCCAGAACGTGAAGCCGACAATGTCTTCATAGGCGCTCGGCCAGCCGGCCGGCCCGACATCGCCGAATTGCGCCGACGGCGAACCGGACGGGTGCGCCTCCTGCGCCGCGGTAGAACGATGCCCGCGCGGGAAATGGCCGAAGCGGCCGAGCATTTCGCGCAAGGGATGCGTGAATGCGCCGATGATGCCGCGCGGCGAGAATTGGGCTTGTGCGGTGTTCGGCAGCGCCATCGTACCGGCAAACAACACGATGAGGAGAATCTTTTGCCCGCGCATGACCGGCCTCGCATTCGCCGCCGCTGCCGCGGGAAAGCGGCAGGGGGTCTTGGCATAACGGCCAGTTCCATCATGCGGTTCCAGCCACCGCGGAGGTAATCTCAACCAGTTGAAATCCTTGACCGAATTTTGTCGGCAACCAGGCGCGGTCCTGCGCATTAGTACATGTGAGTTCCATGCGGGAACCGGGGTGGCGGCGCGATTTGAGACGGATGGAGCCCATGGCTGAAGCGAGACCAGTTCGGGGCCCCCGATGCTAGCGGCAGCCGTCACGGCCATCGTCAGGGCCTGCACCCAATTCCCCTGGTTGATCATTATCTTGGGTATTGCCGCCGCCGGTGCGTCGGCGGTCTATTCCGCCACCCATTTCGCGATCAATACCGACGTCAACAAGCTCATTTCACCCGACCTGGATTGGCGTAAGCGCGAGCTAGAGTTCGCAAAACAATTTCCGGGACATTTCGGCTCCACTTTGGTCGTCATCGACGCCCCCACGGCCGAACTCGCCTCGCTGGCGAGCGCTGCGCTGACGCAGCGATTGGCGGCGCGGCCGAAAATATTCAGTTCGGCCGAGGACATGAGCGGCAATCAATTTTTTTCGCGCAACGGATTGTTGTTTCGCCAGACGGCCGACGTCGCGCGCCTGACGCAAGGTTTAGGACAAGCCAGCCCCCTGATCGCGACTCTGGTCGATGATCCAAGCCTGCGAGGTCTCACGCGGATAATGTCGCTGGCGTTCATTGGCATCCAAAATCACACGACGACGCTCGACGCTATGGTGCGGCCTTTGTCGATGGCCGCAGCGACGACGGAGGACGTGCTCGCCCGGCGTCCCGCGGTATTTTCGTGGCAGGAAATGCTGAACGGTCAGCGCCCGGCTGCGAGCGATTTGCGGCGCTTTATCGAAGTCCATCCAATTCTGGACTATTCCGCGCTGGAGCCTGGGCGACGCTCCAGCAACGCGATACGTCAGGCCGCCGCCAATCTCGATCTCGCGTCCAAGGACCATGCCCGCATCCGGCTGACCGGCTCGGTGCCGATGGCCGACGAAGAATTCGCAACCGTGCAACAGGGCGCCCTGGTCAACGGCATGGCGGCCGTCGTCATCGTGCTCGTCATTCTGTGGCTGGCGTTGAAGTCGGCGCGCATCATAACAGCGGTGTTCATCAACCTGTTCGTCGGGTTGACGATCACCGCCGCACTCGGACTGATGATGGTCGGCGCGCTGAACATGATTTCGGTCGCCTTCGCGGTGTTGTTCGTCGGCCTCGGCGTTGATTTCGCGATTCAGTTCTCGGTCCGCTATCGGGCTGAACGCCACGACGTTCCCGAGCTTCGCTCGGCGCTGGCGCAGGCGGCGAGCAAGATTGGCGTGCCGCTGACGCTGGCGGCGGCGGCGGTCGCCGCCGCCTTTATGTCGTTCGTGCCCACGGATTACCGCGGCGTTTCCGAATTGGGCCAGATCGCCGGCGTCGGCATGCTGATCGCATATGCGACCAGCATCACGCTGCTGCCCGCCTTGCTGGCGGTGATGAACCCGCCGGGCGAGCCCGAACCGATCGGATACCGTGCGCTGGCACCGATCGACCGTTTTCTGCAGACCTATCGCATTCCGGTTATCGTCGGCACGGTAGCGATTGCCGTGCTCGGTTCGCCGCTATTGTATTTCCTCACGTTCGACTTCGATCCGATTCACCTGCGAAGTCCCGCCACCGAATCGATTTCGACGTTGCTCGACCTGGGCGCGGATCCCAGGGTCGGCATCAATTCGATCAACGTCGTGACGCCGTCGCTTGACGCCGCCAATGCCGCCGCTGCGCGCCTCGACAAGCTGCCGCAGGTGTCGAGCACAACAACGTTGCAAAATTTCGTGCCGCAGGATCAGGAGAAGAAACTTGGATTGATCCAGGGTCTCGCGCAGCGCCTCGGTCCGATCCTGCAACGGCCGGCCACGAGCAAACCGCCGACCGATGCGGAAACCATCGCCGCACTCAACGGCATTGCCGATCAACTCGACAAGATCGCCGGCGATGCGAAAGGACCCGGTGCCGTTGCGGCGAAGCGTCTCGCCGCGGCGTCACGGAAACTGGCGCAAGCGGACGCGCCGCTTCGCGCGACGGCGCAAGAGGCTTTTGTTGTTCCGCTTCAGATCGACGTAGCCAATTTGTCGAATTTTCTCAAAGCTCAGCCGGTCACGATTGCCAACCTGCCGCAAAGTCTCAAGCGCCAATGGCTAGCGCCGGATGGGCGCGCCCGGGTCGAGGCGGCGCCGAAAGGTGACACCAACAAGACGGAGGTGCTGCGAACATTCGCGCGAACGGTTCTTACGGTTTTCCCGGATGCGGTCGGCGGGCCCATTTCGATCCTGAAATCCGGCGATACCGTTGTCACGGCGTTCTTAGAGGCCGGCACCTACGCGCTATTGTCGATCGCGATCCTGCTCTGGATCGTATTGCGCCGGTTCGGCGATGTGCTGCTGACGCTCGTCCCGTTGTTGCTCGCCGGCGTGGTGACGCTCGAAATCTGCGTCCTAATCGGCATGCCGCTGAATTTTGCCAATATCATCGCGCTGCCGCTGTTGCTGGGCGTCGGCGTTGCGTTCAAGATTTATTATATCACCGCGTGGCGGGCCGGGCAGACCAACCTTCTGCAATCAAGCCTAACCCGCGCGGTCATCTGGAGCGCATTGACGACTGCAACGGCTTTCGGAAGCCTTTGGCTATCGAAGCATCCCGGGACGTCCAGCATGGGCAAGCTGTTGGCGCTGTCGCTGGTGTGCACTATGGCGGCGGCGGTGCTGTTCCAGCCTGCGCTGATGGGCAAACCGCGCGGACACAAAGAAGCTTAACGACGATAGCGAAACACAAAATGCTAGCGCAGAGCTGCGGTTGCTAATCGCCCGGGTCAAACGATGTCGCGACGGCGCGAAACTGCGGTTGGATTTTTTCGATAGCGGAGATCTGGTTGAAGCGGGTCAAGTAGAGCGCAATGACCAGCGGCATGGTCACGATTATAGCGATGAAAAAATTATCGCTAACTATGTAATTTTAAACGAGATTTGTTGATATTCGGAATATGGAGCGTCCCTCCTCCGCTACCGAATATCATCGGCTCTCAACAGAACGGCGCGCCGGCGGAAAGTTTTGCAATCGGTCCGCTGGCAGACCTTGGGGAACTAGCGGCGCTTTTGAGCGGCCCTCAGGACAGCGTCAGCTTGAGAAATGGCGTAAGCTCGGCCGGCAGGTCCGTTCGGGTCGCAATCGCCGCGGCGATAGTCTTGTCGGTCTTTGCTTGGCCAATCAATCGAACGAAGCCGAGCTCGGAAATACGAGCGCCGTGGTTGCCGATCAGTTTATGCATGACGTCAGCATTGCCGCGGTCAATGAGCAGGTCGGTAATCGTCTCGGTGAGGCCGTCGCGGCCGGCAATTGCGGCGAGCTGATTGGGCCATTTTGTCATGGCGATATTGACAAGGGTGTCGTCCGAAAGCATGCCCGAAAATTCAAGTACCGGACCGGCGACCGCCATATCGTCGTTTCGTGCCAAGCTGGTGATCACGTTCATTGGCACGCGATTTAGCGGTGCCAGCCTCGCGCTTAGCTCGATCAGCGCTGGAACTTCTGCATTTTCGATCAGACGACCCATGATGTCGCCGAAGATCGCGATCTGGTGGTCGGAATAGTTCTCAACGTCGCCAACAAGCAGATCCGTCACGCGCCGCAGCAACTCGGAACGCCAGGAATTCGAAGCTCTGCCGACCGCGGCGTCTAGCTCAACAATCAACGATCGTGCTTCTGATGCCATTTTAAATCTACCCCGGTCGGCGATCGATTTCGCCTTTCAGGTCAACGGAGGAATTGATCGATAATGCTTAGGCGAAAATCGGCAATATAGGCTTAACGGCAAAAAACCAAATTTAGCCGCAGCGGGACTCGGCGGTGGTAAGCGGCAGTGGCAAGCGAATGTCAGGGCAATATTTTCTGCCGAATTTCTAGCCGATAGCTCGCCCAGACAAAATCTTAATCTAGATTATCGATCCATGATAACGTTTTATATCTATATCCCCTTAAAGCCTTTCCTCACAGCATTAACTTAGATTTTGCGGCTGAAACACCGTGGGTGTGCGGGGTTTTGTTGTCCGCACGGTTGCACGTTTTGCCTGCGCCATTTCCGAACAACCGTACGGACGTCGTGAAGAAATCAACCTTGCAACAAGTCGTAAGCAGCGAGCCATAGGCCCATGAATCAAGCAGTTGCGTCACCAGAAGCCACCACCGGCCAACTCAATGCGAACAATTGGAGCGGCACCGGCGGCGCGCAAAATGCCACGGCGCAAACCCAATTCATCAGCTTCGCCATCGGTGACGACCAGTACGGCGTTGACATCATGGCGGTGCGCGAGATCAAGGGCTGGTCGGACATCACCCACCTGCCGAAACAGCCGGAATACGTGCGTGGCGTGCTCAACCTACGCGGCGCCATTGTGCCGATCGTCGATCTGCGCTGCCGTTTCGGCCAGGGGCTGACCGAGACCACGCCGCTGCACATCGTGATCATCGTGCAAATCGGCGGCCGCCAGGTCGGCCTGATCGGCGACCGCGTGCTCGACATTGTGTCGATCGACGCCAATCAGATTCAACCGGTGCCGCGCACCGCGCAAGCGACGACCTCGGACTTCCTGTCCGGCCTGGTGACGCACGACAACACCATGATCGCGCTGATCGATCTTCGCAATTTGCTGTCGGTGCATGAAGGTGACGCCGACCGTTCTTCCGGCGAATCGAAAGCCACTGCGCAAAGGAACTGACATGAGCGAGGTTGCTCGCCGACCATCCCGCGAAAGCTGGTCCGCGATCGCACTCGACTCAGTCCCGCAACCTAGATGTCGACTTGAATTAGAGAATACCTTTATGCGCCGGCTACCGAATATCCGCATCGCCACCAAACTCGTGATCGTGTCCATCGTCGGAGTCATGCCGATGGCGCGCGCGCTTGCCACGCAACTGCACACGGGATCACTCGGCCATTTATTTCATAGTCGGAATGCACGATGCTAAACAGGATATCGGTAAGTACCCTTCTGAAGTCAGTCATCGCCATCTTGGCGGTGGTGGCTATCGTTGTGTTGTCGCTGGGTGCCTGGAACTCGTGGGTGCGACTGGCGACGGTGAATAGGATCGCGATTGCCGCCGACGTTTCAGCCGACATCTTCACGGCGCTGCATAACTTGCGGGTCGATCGCTCTTACTCAACCCGCGACTTGAATTCCGACAAACAATTCACGGCAATGCCCCCGGCTCTCAAAGAATTGCGAGAGGCCGACATGCCTGCGCTGAAGTCGGCGCTGACGAAATTGGAAGCCGCCGAGTTTCCGGAACGGCAAAAATCCGTCGATAGCCTGCGTGACGCGATAAAGAAGCTGACGGCTTTGCACGAAGAGTCGGCGGCTGCGCTCTTGAAGCCGAAAGCAGCGAGACGACAAGGCCTCGCTGGTGAGTACTTCAACGAAACCGGCGCCATTTTAAAATTGCTCGAGACGATATCGACGCAATTGACCCAGTCGGTGAAGCTTACCGACTCCTACGTCGACCAGTTGATGGATATTAAACTATTGGCCTGGGCAGCGCGCGACGCCGGTGGCGATAATGCTGTCATAATCACCAACGGTCTCAGCGGACTGCCGGTGCCGCAGGACTTGGCTATCAAATACGCGGTCAACGACGCCAAGATCGAAATCGCATGGGCCTCACTGCAGGAAATAGCTTCAGGCCTGCCGACGCCACCTTACTTCGCCGCCGCGCTTGAGAGAGCCAAGAATGAATATTTTGGACGCGAATTCACGGAACTTCGGTTGAATATAATTAAAGCGCTGGTTGCGCATCAAGCGAATTCGTTCAAGCCCACTGACTGGTCAAATCATTCCGTTCCGATGCTTGGATCGATATTGGGTGTTGCCGAGGCAGCGCTGAAGTCGGCCAAGGACTATGCGTCAAGTCAACGCACAGAGGCTTCCTGGGCCCTTTGGTCCGAGCTTGGCTTGCTAGCGGCGGCCATCGTGCTGGCAGCCGGCATGATGTTGGTCGTATCGCGCCGTGTCACGAGCCCGCTGGTGCAAATCCAGCAGGGGATGATCAAAGTCGCCGCCGGCGATTTCAGCGTCGTGCTGCCGGGGCTCGATCGCAAGGACGAAATCGGCGACGTCGCGAACGCGGTGGAGCGGTTCAAGGTGCTCGCCGATGAGAAAGCGCGCGCCGAAGCCGAACAGGCCATGCAACGCCAGCAGGTCGAAGCCGATCGGCAGGCAAAGCTCGCGCAAGTAGAAGCCGCGGCGCAAGCGAAGGTCGCGGAAGAACGGACCAAGGCAGGTGAGGAGCAGACGCAGGCCGTCAAAGCGCTCGGTGTGGGGCTTCGCAAACTCGCCGGCGGCGATCTCAGCTTCCGCCTGAGCAGCGAAGTTCCAGACACCTACAAGGACTTGAAGGACGATTTCAACGGCACGATGGACCAACTGCGCGAGACGGTTCGAGCGCTGGTGGAATCGACTGGAGAAGTCACTGCTGCCTCGGCCGAGATATCGGCCAGCACGACGGACCTGTCGCAGCGCACCGAGGAGCAGGCGGCGAGCCTGGAAGAGACTTCCGCCTCGATGGAAGAAATCTCGGTGACCGTGAAGAATAACGCCGAGAACGCGCAGGCGGCCAATGAGTCGGCCAGCAGTACCCGCGATGTCGCCGACCGCGGCGGCCAGGTGGTTGCTCAGGCGGTCGAGGCGATGGCCAGAATTGAGGATTCCTCGCGCAAGATCTCCGACATCATCGGCGTCATCGACGAGATTGCCCGGCAGACGAACTTGCTGGCGCTCAATGCCGCGGTGGAAGCGGCGCGCGCCGGCGAAGCAGGCCGCGGCTTTGCGGTCGTTGCTTCCGAAGTCCGCAGCTTGGCGCAGCGCTCCTCACAAGCAGCGAAAGACATCAAGGACCTGATCACCAACAGCAACGGCCAGGTCAAGGACGGTGTCAGTCTGGTCAATCGGGCCGGCGCCGCACTGACCGAGATCGTCGATTCGATCAAGAAGGTGGCCGAAATCGTCGCCGACATCGCCAGTGCTAGCAACGAGCAGTCGACCGGCATTGAGCAGGTCAACAAGGCACTCACGCAAATGGACGAGGTCACCCAGCAGAACTCGGCGCTGGTCGAAGAAAACGCGGCCACTGCTAAGACGCTGGAGCATCAGGCCCACGCCATGGACGAGCGGGTCTCGTTCTTCAAGCTCAACGGCACCACCGAGAATCGGCCGGCGGCGAAGCCTGCGCCCGTGCGCGAGCAGCGTCCGGCCACCGCCGCGCCGCCGTCACGCGGGCCGGCCGCGGTGAAGCAGCCGGCGGCGCCAAAACAACAACCCGCTGCGGCGCCCAAGCGCGCCGCCGTGGCAACAAATGCTGGCGGGCCGGTCCGCCGCATGCAGGCCGCGCTCGCAACCGCTGTCAATAGTGAGCCGGATTGGAAAGAGTTCTGAGTGGGGGCTTAGTCTGAGGAGGAAATGAAATGAAAGCGACTAAAATTCTGGCTGCAATTGCAATTGCTGCCGGTGTCAGCGTCCCCGCCTGGGGCGGAGAACTTGCCACCAAGGATGAAGCTGTTGCGATGGTGAATAAGGCCGTCGCCTTCTACAAGAAAGAAGGCGCCGAAAAGGCCTTTGCCGCGTTCGACAAGAAGCCCGGCGATTTCACCGACCGCGATTTGTACGTCCTCGTCTATAGCACGAGCGGCAAGGTGCTCGCGCATGGCTCCAACATCAAGCTTGTTGGCAAAGACATGAACGAGGCGCAGGACGTGGATGGCAAGTACTACGTCAAGGACCGCCTCGCGCTTGCGGCTAAGCAGAAGACCTTCTGGCAAGACTACAAGTTCACCAATCCGGTGACCAAGAAGATCGAGCCAAAGGAGGCTTACTGCGACGTGGAAGGCGACGCGATCATTTGCTCCGGCGTCTACAAACAATAACGAAACAATGCGGGGCCGTGCCGCGGCCCCGCTTCTTTCTTCCGAGTGCATTGGTCGCACTGAAAACGAAAAGGCTAGTCCGATGTTGATCTGGTTCGCGAATTTACGTCTCGGTTGGAAAGTCATGGCCGCGCCCGCTTTCCTGATCGCGGTCTTGATCGGGATCGGGGTCTATGCCTTCCTCGGGCAGCGCTCCAACCAGGCCCAGGTCCATGCACTCATGGTCGGCCCGGTGCGGCAGGCGGAAGTCGTCTCGGATTTTTCCGGTTCGGCGTGGACATCGCAGGTTCACCTCTATCGCCTCATGGCGACGGCGGCCAACGAGACCGATAAGAAGAAGATCAAAACCCTCGGTGACACCGCCACCAATGGATTAAACGACGTTTCCGAAAAGTTGAAGGCGCTCGAGGATCCCGAATTCAACAAAGGAAAGACCGGCGAGAAAATCGCCAAGCTCAACACAGCGGTCGAGAGCTACATCAAGCAAGCCAAGGGCGTCATCGACATGGCTGACGGCGACGCCGGCACCGCCTTGACATTGATGATGGGCGCGACGCGCACTTTTACGACGATCGCAAATCTGACCGACGACCTGACCAACTCCAGCAAAGACGTCCGCGACCGTGAGGTCGCCCTCAATGATCTCGCCCAAGACTGGGACAGCAAGTTGCGTGCGATCATTACGCTGATCGCGGTCCTTGTCGGCTGTGTGGCGTCGCTCCTCATCAGCCGCGGTATTTCGAAACCCCTCGTCAATATGGCGGGCGTTCTGGTCGAGTTGACAAAGGACCACATCGTTGCCGTGCCGTACACCGATCGCGGCGACGAGGTCGGCGATATCGCCAAGGCGACCGAAATCTTCAAGCAATCGATTGCGCAGAAAGTCGTCAATCTGCGTGCGCGTTCGGCGCTCGACGTGGTCAAGTCGAACGTCATGGTCGCCGATGAGGACTACAATGTCGTGTACATGAATTCGACCCTGCAAGAGATGTTGCGCGAGGCCGAGCCGGAGCTGCGCAAGGCGCTGCCGCAATTCGACAGCGGCAAGCTGCTCGGCGGCAACATGGATCTGTTCCACAAGGATCCCGCCCATCAGCGCAGATTGATCGATGGTCTGACGGAAAGCGGTGAATCTCACGTCGAGGTCGGCAGCCAGAAATTCCATCACATCGCGACGCCGATCATCGATCAGCACGGCAAGCGTGCGGGTACCGTCGTGGAATGGCGAAACGAGACCGTCGAGAAGGCGATCGAAGAAGAGATCGACGGCATCGTCAAATCCGCGGTCGGCGGCGATTTCGCCCAGCGCGTTCCGCTCGATGGCAAGAAAGGCTTCATGCTCAATCTCGCCACGGCAATGAATGCGCTATGCGAGAACACCGGCAGGACACTCGACGATTTGGCCCGCGTGATGAGCGCACTCGCCAGCGGCGATCTGACGCAACGCATCGAGGCCGATTACCAGGGGATGTTCGGCAAGCTGAAGGACGACGCCAACACGATGGCGGATAAGATCGGTTCGACCATTGCTGAGATTAAGGCCTCGGCGCACGAAGTCACCAATGCGTCGGCCGAGATATCGACCAGCACGACGGACTTGTCTCAGCGCACCGAGGAACAGGCGGCGAGCCTGGAAGAAACCTCTGCTTCGATGGAGGAGATCTCGGCGACCGTCAAGAAGAACGCCGAGAATGCTCACGAGGCCAACCAGTCGGCCATCACCACCCGCGATCTCGCTGATCGCGGCGGCCAGGTGGCTGCCAAAGCAGTCGAGGCCATGGCCAAGATCGAGGACTCTTCGCGCAAGATCTCCGACATCATCGGCGTCATCGACGAGATCGCCCGGCAGACCAACTTGCTCGCCTTGAACGCCGCGGTGGAAGCCGCGCGTGCGGGCGAAGCCGGTCGCGGGTTCGCCGTCGTTGCCTCCGAAGTGCGCAGCCTGGCGCAGCGCTCCTCGCAGGCAGCGAAAGACATCAAGGATCTAATTACCAATAGCTCGGGCCAAGTGAAGGAGGGCGTCGATCTCGTCAATAAGGCGGGCGCGTCGCTGCATGAGATCGTGGAGTCCATCAAAAAGGTATCCGCGCTCGTAGCGGATATCGCCAATGCCGGCGCCGAACAGGCGAGCGGGATCGAGCAGGTCAATAAGGCGCTGACCCAGATGGACGACGTCACCCAGCAGAACTCGGCGCTAGTCGAGGAGAACGCGGCTACTGCCAAGACGCTGGAGCATCAGGCCAAGGCGATGGATGAACGAGTCTCGTTCTTCCGATTGGACAGCGACACCCATGACCGCTCCGGCACGGAAGAACTGAAGAATGAAAGCTACAAGCATGTCGCGTGACAATAGCGGCGCTGCGGCGGCGCTCGCGTTACGCGAGCCCGCCGCCGTCGAGCCTGCGCGCGAGTTTGCCTTCTCCGACGCTGACTTCCGCGGTCTGGTACAATTCGCTTACGAGCAGGCCGGAATTGCGCTGGCGGACAGCAAACGCAACCTTGTCTACAGCCGCTTGTCGCGCCGCTTGCGCGTGCTCGGACTGACGTCGTTCCGTGACTATCGCGAATATCTCGCCGCCAATACCTCCGAATTGGAAGGCTTCATCAACGCAATTTCGACCAATCTCACGAAGTTCTTTCGCGAAGGCCATCATTTCGATCATTTCCGGACTCACGTCGCCGTTCCGTTCGTGCAGGCGGCGCATGGGAAGGTCGGGCACCGTCTGCGGGTTTGGTCGGCTGGCTGCTCGACCGGGGAGGAGCCGTACTCGGCAGCGGTCGTGCTTAAACGCGAGATCCGCGACATCGATCGCCACGACGTGCGGATTTTAGCAACCGACATCGATACCGAAGTGATCGCCAAAGGCGCACGTGGTGAATATCCCGCCAATTCGATCGACGAAGTGCCAAAGACTTACCGCGAATTTTTCCAGCCGGTCGGGGGCGATCGCAACAGTGAACAAGTGCAGGTCGGGCGAGATATTCGGAGCCTCGTGACTTTCCGTCGCCTAAACCTGATGGAATCGTGGCCGTTCACCGGCAACTTCGACGCCATCTTCTGCCGCAACGTGATGATCTATTTCGACAGCCCGACCAAAACGGCGCTGGTTGAACGCTTCACTCAAAAGCTCAAGCCGGGTGGCTGGTTGTATATCGGCCATTCCGAGTCGTTGATTGGCTCGCATCCGGGACTGCGGCTTATCGGCCGGACGACCTACCGGAGGCAAGTGTGAGCGGAGCGACGGCACTACGACAGCCCGCCGATAGCGGTATTGTAAACGGCGCTAACGCCATCGCCACGCGTCGATTCTTCGACTCGGCAAGCGCCGGCTGGATGGTGAAAGTGTTTCCGGGCGAATTTTACGTTACGTCGAAACCCGACGAGGTCCTCGTGACGGTGCTCGGCTCTTGCGTCTCGGCGTGCATCCGCGATCGCCGGACAGGTCTCGGCGGCATGAATCATTTCATGCTGCCGCACAGCCATGCCGGCAAATGGGCCGGCGATCTCCAGTCGACGCGCTTTGGCAATTTTGCCATGGAGAAGCTGATCAACGAATTGATGAAGGCCGGTTGCTCGCGCGACTCGCTCGAGATCAAGGTGTTCGGCGGTGGCAATGTCACTGAAAGCAGCAACGCGATCGGCACCGAAAATTCCCAATTCATTCTGCGCTACCTGGAGGCCGAAGGCCTGCAGTGCGTAGCCCAAGACCTCGGCGGGCAACTGCCGCGGCGCATACACTATACCCCTGCAACCGGAAAGGTAGTCCGCCGATTGCTGGGAACCGGCGAGTCCGTTGCCGTCGCGCGCGAGGAGACTGAGTACGTCCGTCGGCTGTCGTCGCGCACAACGGCCGGCGACATTCAACTATTCGACCAGTGATGGGCAATCATATGACAAAACCAGTGCGAGTTCTCATAGTCGACGATTCGGCAGTCATTCGACAACTGCTAACGATGTTGCTGAGCGCCGACCCCGAAATTGAGGTCGTCGGCGAGGCCAGCGACCCTTATGTGGCGCGTGACCGCATCAAGGAACTCAATCCTGATGTCGTCACCCTCGATGTCGAGATGCCGAACATGGACGGCGTAACGTTCCTGCGCAAGATTATGGCGCTGCGGCCGATGCCGGTGGTGATGGTTTCTACACTTACACAGGCTGGCGCCGAAATCACCCTTGAGGCGCTTGAGATCGGCGCCGTCGATTTCATCGCCAAGCCGACGGTTGACGTCTCAAACGCGTTAATCGGCATCGCCGCCGAGTTGCAAGCGAAGGTCAAATCCGCGGCTACTGCGCGTGTCGGTACGCGCCGCCCTGCGGTGGCCGCGCGTCCGCCGCGTCTCGACCGCCCGCGCAGCCATACGGAGAGGATTATCGCAATCGGTGCATCGACCGGTGGGGTGGAAGCGCTGAAAGTCGTGCTTATGGATATGCCGGCAGAGTGTCCGCCGGTCCTCATCACGCAGCACATGCCGCCGCGTTTCACCGCTGCCTTCGCCGAACGCCTCAACAAGGAATGCCCGATGACGGTGTCCGAGGCCGTGCACAACGAAATCGTCGAGCCTAACCATGTCTATATTGCGCCCGGTGCGCATCATCTGGAACTGGTTCGCAGCGCAGGCGTCTATCGCTGCTGCCTGAATGACGGGCCAACCGTCTCCGGCCATCGCCCGTCCGTGGACGTCTTGTTCCACTCATTCGCCCGCGTGGCAAAAAACGCCGCGGTTGGCGCAATTCTGACGGGTATGGGCAAGGATGGCGCGGAAGGCCTTCTCGAGATGCGCGCCGCTGGGGCGATCACGCTCGGTCAGGACGAAGCTTCGTCGCTAATTTACGGCATGCCGAAAGTGGCCTTCGAACGCGGCGCCGTGATGCATCAACATTCGTTGTCGCGCATGGCCGATGCGATCATGAGCGCCTGCGAGACGGATCCAAAAGCGCACGCGCGAGAACTCCAAGCAAGCGCCGCGTCGCGCGCAAGCTGATCGAAATATGTGCCCGATAGAAAATTAGCATACAGGTCAATTCTATGAGCAACGACGCGAATACAGCAAGAATGGTTTTGCCGGAGATCCTTGATCTTGCGGTAGCCGAAGGCCTTTGCGCGTCGTTGCAGCAGCGAGTGACCGAGGAACAGCCACTCGGCATTGATGCGTCGGTCGTGGAAACGCTGACGGTTCCCTGCATCCAAGTGCTTCTTGCCGCGCAATCGTATCGCGGCGGGATCTCGATCGAGAATCCATCGGTCGCCTTTATGTCAGCCTTCGAGGATCTCGGCATCAATATGACCTGGAGCCATGATCCCGGCGAGCAGGCAATCCAAGCTTCGGAGCAAATTCAGAATTCGGTCGAAAGTGTTTCGCCGCAGGCCGCCGGTGATGGCGACCCGCAGGGTAAATCGGACGATTCCAATCTTTGGCAAAGCAGTGAGAATGTCATGGGTAAAAGAATTCTGACCATCGACGATTCCAAGACGATGCGCGACATGCTGATGCTGACACTGGCCGAGGCGGGATTTGACGTTCTGCAAGCGGTCGACGGCCAAGATGGGCTCGATGTCCTCGTCAATGAGCGGGTCGACGTCGTCATCACCGATATCAATATGCCGAGGATGGACGGCTACGAAGTCATTCGGCAGTTGCGCAGTAATCCGAGCCACAAGACGACGCCGATTCTGGTGCTGACCACCGAAAGCGAGGCGGACAAGAGAAACCTCGCACGCGAGGCGGGTGCCACCGGTTGGATGGTCAAACCATTCGATCCAGACCGGCTGGTCGAGACAGTACGCAAGGTTGCTCCGTAGAGAGCGGGTAAGGGCTTACAGTTATGGCAAGTTTGGACCAACTCAAGCAAACATTCTTCGAAGAATGTAACGAAGCCTTGCAGCAGATTGAGGCTGGGCTTACAGAGATTCGGGAGGGTCACCCCTCGGACGATACGGTCAACGCGGTGTTCCGCGCGGTCCATTCGGTCAAGGGCGGCGCCGGCATCTTCGGCTTCGAAGCGCTGGTCGGGTTTGCGCATGTTTTCGAAACTCTGCTTGACGGCGTCCGGCGCGGCAGCCTGACGGCGACGCCTGAAACGATCGACGTCCTGTTGTCCGCCAGCGACGTGCTGTCCGACCTCGTCCAGATGTCGCAGGCCGGCGAAGCCGTCCCCCAGGGCTTTGGCAGCGAATGCCGCGCGTCGCTTGAGCATATCATCGAACAAGATCGTAAGGATGCTGAGGAAAACGACGACGCTCCGGCGCCGGCCGATTTCGAGGGGATCGATTTCACCCCGGTTCCCATGGATTTCACGCCGGTGCCCGTTGAACCGGATGCCACAGATGTCGTGCGAACTTACGCGATCACCTTCCGGCCAAAGCCGGAGATGCTGAAGAAGGCGAACGAGCCTCTCTATATTCTCCGCAATCTGCGCAAATTGGGCACGCTCGACCTGGAGGCACATCTGGATGGCTTGCCCGAATTGACCGAGCTTGAAGCCGATCATCCGCACATCTGGTGGACCGGTACGCTGCAAACGTCGGCTCCACGCGCACAGATCGATGAAGTCTTCGAGTTCGTCGTCGACGATTGCGATCTTGAGATTGTTGACACGACCCCTCCTTCCGATCTTGCCGGGGCGCCGGAAAGCGTTAGTCCGGCCGCATCTGCGATTGAAGAACAACACGTTGTTGCCCCGCCGCTGGTGCCGGAGCTGCATGCCGACAAACCAGCCCCGGCAGCCGCGGTCGGCGAACGCGTCGAGATGGCACCTGCGGTTCGGACCCCTACCGCCAAAGCGGCCGCCACCACCACCCGAATCGAATTGGAACGAATCGATCGTGTTGTGAACATGGTGGGCGAATTGGTCATCGCCCAAGCCATGCTCGGGCAGATCGTCCAGGAATTGCCGGAAGGCACCAGCGGCCGCTTGTCGCAGATTCTAGAAGAGGTCATCCATCATACGCGCGAGCTGAAAGACAGCGTCATGTCCATGCGCGCGCAGCCGGTGGGTTCGGTGTTCCAGCGGATGCCTCGGCTTGTCCGCGAACTGTCGACCAAGACGGCCAAGAAAGTCAGGCTGGAAATGGTCGGGGAGACGACCGAGGTCGATCGGTCGATCATCGAGCGGCTGGGCGATCCGTTGACGCACATCATCCGCAATTCGGTCGACCACGGCATCGAATCGCCGACCGACCGATTGGCTGCCGGAAAGAGCGAGGAAGGCACGATCCGGCTTTCCGCCGAGCATCGCGGCGGCCGCATTGTTATTGAGATCAGGGACGACGGCGCTGGAATCAACTCCGACCGCGTGCTCAAGAAGGCGCGGGAAAAAGGTCTTGTCGGCGCGGATGCTACGCTGACCGAAGACGAGATCAGCAATCTCATCATGTTGCCGGGATTTTCGACGGCCGAAGCCATCTCCGATATCTCGGGCCGCGGCGTCGGAATGGACGTTGTTCGCAGCAATATCCAGGACATTGGCGGGCGAATATCGCTCAAATCGGAACGCGGCCGCGGCATGACGATCCAATTGGCGTTGCCGCTGACGCTGGCGGTCATGGACGGCATGGTTATCAAGACCGGTCAACAGACTTACGTCATGCCATTGTCGTCTATCGTCGAATGCTTGCGGCCCGCTCGATCGGACGTCAGCAGTTTGATCGGTACGAGCGGAATGCTCCACTTGCGTGGAGAATTCGTGCCACTCGTCCAACTCGGCGATTTGTTGGAAATCGGTTCGAATGTGGGCGATTCCGGCGACAGCGTCGTCATCATCACGGATGCGGGGGAAGGCTCACGCTTCGGCCTAGTTGTCGACGAGTTGTGCGGCCACCAGCAAGTGGTGATCAAGAGCATAGAAGAGAGCTACGGCTCTGTGCCGGGAATAGCCGCAGCAACAATTCTTGGAAATGGGCGTGTCGCGTTTATTCTTGACGTCGAGAAACTGTCCGATCTTGCGGTTAACTCTCCGTCAGGCTCGACCATGACCACGAATACTGCACCGACCGCAAAGTTCGCGGTGAACTGAAGACGTAAAATATTCGGCGCCCGCCGTATACGACGGTAGGGCCGCCGCTCAGGAGCGACGAGAATGCCAAACGCGGTAGCTATCAAGGTGCTCGTTGTCGACGATCAGAACAGCGTCCGGCAAATGACCCGGATGACGCTGGAAGAGATCGGATTTCGGCACATCCACGAGGCGGAGCACGGCAAGCAGGCAATGGAGATCGCCTCGTTGCAGCCGCTCGACCTGATCATCTCCGACTACAATATGCCGGAGATGGACGGTCTTGGCCTCTTGCGAGCCGTGCGGGGACACCCCGTGGTTCGCAAGGTTCCGTTTATCCTGCTCACCGGACGCGGCGACAAGGAACTCGTGGTCAAAGCGGCTCAGGCCGGTGTCAACAACTATCTTATCAAGCCGTTCACGGCGGCGATTCTGCGCGAAAAGATCGAGCAGGTCATGGGGAAACTGTCGTAGCGGCTTTGACCGGGATATTGGCGTGATCGGTTGTGTCAGTGAGGGAATGCGGTCGTGAAAGTCGAAGAGTCAAAAAATGACGTTGGCGCGTTCATCGCCGTATTCGCCGCGCTCCTGCTCGATAATGTGTTGCGTCTGGAAGAGACGGTCGATCAGGTCACCAAGCTTGTGATGGGAAGCGGCCGGCCAGACCGTGAACTGATTGTCACACTGCAGAGCTTCGATCGCCACAAGCAGGAATTTGAAGCGCTCGGCGACGCGCTCACGCGTTACGCGGAGGCAGCCAATGCTGGGTCGCTGGGTAGCGATGAGCGCGCGCTGCTCGAGCAGAAAGTAATTTCTGCCATTACCGTGGCGGATCTCAAAGACCGTCTCTTGACTCGTCTGCAGGGTGACCCGCCCGAGTTTGCCGCCCCGGAAATATCCGAACAGGAGGCGGCGCAGGTCGACGTCGACGTGGTTTACTAGCCAAGTGCAAAGCGTTGCGGCGTAAGGTGGCACACGGAAGATGAGGATGTGAAAACACTCAGCAGGAACGTGGCCATGTATGGAATTGAATTTCTGAGCCATTCGATCCGCGATGGATTGGCCATATCGCGGACGATCACACCAATATGGTCTGTCGGACAATGACCGTACACAACGCACTTATCTACGAGCTGGAAGAGGCGCTCTCGCACGGCTCGGCCGAAAGGCGCGCCAAAACGCTGCGTCGCATCACGGACCTTTTCGTCTTTGGATCGAGTCAATTTTCCAAGGAGCACATTACCGTCTTCGACAATGTGTTCAAGCATCTCATTTCGGATATTGAGCGTTCCGCGCGCGTCACGCTCGCCGACCGGCTTGCGGCGCTTCCCCATGCGCCGCCGCAGGTGATCCGTGCCCTGGCATTCGATGACGCGATCGACGTTGCCGGCCCGGTTCTCGCGCGCTCGGAGCAGCTCGATAACGTCACCCTTGTCGAGAATGCCAGAACCAAGAGCCAGCAGCACCTGCTCGCGATCTCACGGCGAAAGGTCATCGCTGAGACCGTCACCGACGTGCTTGTCGAACGTGGCGACCGCGATGTGGCACTCAGCGCGGCGCAGAACGCGGGCGCGAAATTCTCTGAGACCGGCTACGTCAGGCTTGTCCGGCGGTCTGAAGGCGACGATGAATTGGCGCAAGCCGTCGGTTCGCGGCCGGAAATTCCGCGTCAGCAATTCCTGAAGCTTTTGACGTCGGCATCGAGTGCCGTTCGTCAGGCTCTCGAGGTGGCTAACCCCGGCTACGCGCACGAGGTTCGCGATGTTGTGGCCGAGGTTGCGAGCGCTATCCAGTTGAAAACGGCGACCGCATCGCGGGATTTTGCGGCCGCGCAAGCGTTGATCGAGTCCATGCAGGCTGCCGGTCGGCTCACCGAAGGCAATATCGTGGCGTTCGCTCGCGCTGGAAAATTCGAGGAGACTGCTGCCGCGCTTGCGATCATGTGCGGCGTGCCGATCGATGTGGTCGAGCGCGCCATGGTGCAGGACAGTGCGGAGACAGTTCTGATCGTCGGCAAAGCTATCGGACTGTCGTGGGCGACCACCCAGGCGGTTCTAATGCTGTCGGCCGACAAGGGCGGCATGCCGGCCAATATTCTCGAGCAGTGCCGGATCGTGTACGCGAAGTTGAAGCGCGAAACCGCTTTGCAGGTTGTGAAGTTTCACCAAACTCGCAAAACCGCTAAATCAATCCCAGTTTGACCGATCGAATCTGCCGTTGGCCCCTAGGATGGGCCGGCGGATGATTTATTTCTTCGTCGGAACCGAGGTCTTGGCCGCGAGCTCGACGACGCGCCGCAAGCCGCTAGCCATTTCCGGCACCTGGTCGGGGCGCAAGGCGCGGTACTGGTCGGTTTTCGCAAGCAGGAGTGCATCGGCATGGCAATCGATCATTTCCTTATCGTAAGGCGCACCGGTCATGACGGCTGAAATGATTTTGCAGAGATTTTCGGCAACGAAGGTGACGAGGCCGTAATCCATGGCCGTACAGACGCCCTGTAGCTGCGCGCAATTGCGATAGGCGTCTTCGAGTGCCGCGTTATCGTTCGGATCGCTTTCGGCTTTCGAAAGCGCGGTGCTTAACTCTTGGAGTTCCCGGTCGAGCCAACCGCCAAAATCCAGCCTTAGCTCGTCGACCATTTTATCCGCCTGCGCCAAGGCCTTTTCCCGCGGTACGCCGCCAGGCCGGCGCGCCATTCTCTCGAAGCGCGTATCGGCAAAGAAAATGCGCACTTCGGAGCTGGAGGTCTCACGCATCTTGCGGCTCTTTTTTGGCTGCCTTGAAGAGACTATCGATATCGTCCTGGGCAAGAGCGGGCCCGGCTTCCTCGGCAACTTTGATGACTTTGTCGCCTCTGCGGCGTCCGACGCCGCGCGGATAGCCTTCGATCTTGAAGCGACGGTCCGGTCCAAAATAAGTCGGGCAGTCGACGAAGGGACGCGGATTGAAAGCGATCCAGCAAAGCCGGTCGTAGAGAATATTCGGAGACAGCAGCTTTGCGACCACCATATTGGCGCCGGCATCGCGTGCGTTCTTGACGATCCGCTCGCTCGTGTCGCCGGACATGAGCAAGATCGGCACGGCACGGTTCTCATTGGTCGCGTTGCGGCGGATCATCTGCGTGAGCTTGAGCCAATTGTGCGGATGAATCTGCGTATCGCAAATGAGAATATCGACTTTCTGGCTGGACAAGATTCGGATCAGGTCCATCGAGTGTTCCACCTCGATCACCTTGTTGGCTCCGAAGCTGCGCAAAATCCCGTAAATGGCGCGCCGCCAGTATGAACTGGGGTCCGCCACAAGGATCACCAAATTCCGCAGATTGACGGTGGCGTTTTTCATCGGGCGCCTGTTGGTCGCCGCGCGAACGCCGCTACGAGTGCTCCAGATGGTATTCGGGCGCGGTCAAGCGGCCCATGCGGACGCGTGACAGACAAAGAATGCGAGCGCATTCTTGCGCGTGCCGTATGGCTGGCACGGATGGGGCCAATTAACTCGAACATTCTGTGCAATGTTTACTTAACGCCACCGGGACCTAGTTCTGCCGAACTAGAATCGACGATCCGGGATAAATCGCGATTAAAAATAGATGCACTTCAAAATAACAATCTAAGATGATAATCAAAAATGCCGACTACCCGCCGGCGCCCGCCGCGCATGATTTCGGTATGGTTAAATCATTGTTAAGAGTTGCGGCCTATCCCCATGGCTCGGATTGGCTGGATCGGCACCCGTACTCATCAAAATGCCGTTGGCAGGCGCGAAATTCGCAAATGTTGCGTGAAAAACGAAATCCAAAACGGAAATGTAAATTAAAATTTAATCTACTATACACGGTCTGTATAATACGAATACATATTTTCATATGCGATTCGCCGGCGACATTTGCTTAGATTGATGCAGGTCAAGGCCGGCGGGGCGGTAGAGTAATGTATTTATAAATGTAGATTATATAACTGCGTAGTTGCGGCAGTTATTACCTGCATGAGTAGTAATTCTCGTTTGTGCGCGTAATAGATTGTAGCGGCGGTCGCCTTTCTTAAAATGGGGCACAGAAATTGATCAACCCATCCAGGCAGAAAATCGGTAGAAACCGGCAACTCGACAGCAACATGGACACGACAAGCACCGAATTCCTCGTCGAACAATCCAGCGGTGAAATCCGCAATCCCGCGCAGTTTCGACCGGTGAATGGCGATCACGCATTGAGTGGCCAAGACGACGTGCGCTCGTCCGAAGGCATTTCAGGCTGCACCGTATGCCCAGCGTATCAGTTGAGCCTGTGCGGGGACATACGGGAGGAATTTGCTCAAGCGCAATGGCTGCCCGGCACGGTGCCGGTTGCTTCGACCGTTCACCGGATTCCTGCCCGGCATACGATTTTCCACCATAAGGAATGGTCCGAATACGTTCCGTTCATTTGCAGCGGCTGGGCCTCATCCTCGATCACGTTGGCGGATGGCCGCCGGCAAACCCTTTCGTTCCTCCTCGCCGGCGACATAGTCTCCGCGGCGTGCCTGTTGGAGCCGATGTCCGGCCGCACCGTCGAGGCGATTACCGAGGTGGAATACCGCAAGTTCAAGCGCAGCGATCTCAAGGTCGTTTTGTTCAAGCATCCTGATCTGATGGATAAGGTCTCCAAGATATGGAGCGAGGAGAGAATCCATTTCGATCAAATGGCGCTCGATCTTGGCCGCCGCACCGCCGACGAGCGAATTGCCCGGCTGATCGTCAATATCGCGGATCGGCTTGCCAAGCGCGGCATGAGAAACGGCAATACGATGGAATTTCCGCTTCGCCAGCGGCATATCGCGGACGCGACCGGGCTGACCCCGGTGCACGTCAGCAAGGTGGTAGGTGAGTTCCAGCGGGCTGGACTGTTCGAAATCCGCGGCCGTACGCTCACGATTTTCGATGACGCGGAATTGCGTCGCGCCGCCGAGTGGCGCTAGCGGCGCTGCCCCCCAATTAATTTCACGGGAGAGGTCGCAGGCGCGATCGTGTTTAAGTGCACGGTTCCTGCGCTATTTATCAGCGTGATCATCGACCCGCCGGTCGCCATTCGTAATCATCAACGAAGCTCTGGCGGTGCCATTATCGCCCGCAAATCGCGCGAAAAGCCCGGTTGACTGTCAATTCGCGCCTGAATCAGCGTTAAGGCGCGCTGGCGATGCCGGGACGCGTCGTCACGCCGCGGTCACATCCTTGTCAGGTTGGCAAGCCCAAGGCGATTCAAGGTTGCCTCGGGTGGCTTCCGATGGAACAATTGTATGCATAAATCGTATCCGTACCTGGATCGACTGCTGCAGCTCTTTGAATTCATCGCGGAGACTATCCATGGCGCGCACGGCTATTTCGCACGCACCGCGAGGCATTGCCGGCACGCCGCTGACGCCGACGGTCCAGGCGCTCGATGCAGCGCGCGCCGCTTGGCGCGATGCCTTCCGCCGCGTGCGCGCGGAGACGGAAAAGCGCGCCGCGCCTTTGTCGGCTGAGGACCAGATCGTCCAATCGATGGCCGACGCCTCGCCGGCCAAATGGCACCGCGCGCACGTCACCTGGTTCTTCGAGCAGTTCCTGCTGGTGCCGAACGATCCCGCCTACAAGATCTTCGATGAGCGCTTTCCGTTCCTGTTCAACTCCTACTATGTCGCCGCCGGGCCGCGCCACGCCCGCCCGCAGCGCGGCCTGATCACCCGGCCGAACGGCGAGGACGTCGCAGGCTATCGCGCCCATGTCGACGCGGCGGTCGAACGGCTGATCGAGCAAGTGCTGGCGGCGGACGCGGCGCGCGTCTTCGCAATTTTGGAGATTGGCCTGCACCACGAGCAGCAGCACCAGGAACTGCTGCTCACCGACATCCTGCACGCCTTCGCGCAGAACCCGACCGACCCGGTTTACGACGCCGAGTGGCAGGTGCAACGCGCGACACAAGGTCCGCGCGGTTTCGTAGATGTTCCCGCGGGCATTCATTCGATCGGTCATGAAGGGGAGGGGTTCTGTTTCGACAATGAGACCCCTCGCCACGAGGAGCTGATCCCCATGGTCCGCATCGCGCGTCATCTCGTCAGCAACGCGGAATGGCTCGAATTTATCGAGGCCGCCGGCTACGCGACGCCGTCGCTCTGGCTGTCGGATGGCTGGGCGGCGGTGCAGGCGGAAGGCTGGCAGGCGCCCGACTACTGGTGCCAGAAAGACGGCGCCTGGCATTCGATGACGCTCGCCGGCCTCAAGCCGGTCGATCCTAGCGCTCCCGTCACCCACATCAGCTACTACGAGGCCGAGGCCTTCGCTCGCTTTGCCGGCAAGCACTTGCCGAGCGAGGCCGAATGGGAAGTGGCCGCTCGCGCAGGCGTGATCGGTGATGCCTTCGGCATCGCTTGGCAATGGACGCGCAGCGCCTATCTGCCCTATCCGGGCTACCGCGCAGCCGAAGGGGCGCTCGGCGAATACAACGGCAAGTTCATGGTGAGCCAGATGGTGTTGCGCGGCTCGTCGCTGGCGACGCCGGAGGGGCATGCACGCGTCAGCTACCGCAATTTCTTCTATCCACCGGCGCGCTGGCAGTTCAGCGGGCTGCGGCTGGCTGAATTCGTTTGAGGGAGTAGACATGGTCGCGCTTGCACGATCCCCCCGCGTACGGCCGCAACCGGTCGAGGACTCTGCCTTCGAAGCCGACGTGCTCGCGGGCCTCAGCGCGATCCCGAAGCGGCTGCCGCCGAAATATTTTTACGACGCAGTCGGCTCGCTGTTGTTCGAGCGCATCACCGAACTGCCCGAATATTATCCGACGCGATGCGAAATGCGCATTCTGCGCGACCATGCGCGCGATATCGCCAAGCTTGTTCCGGAAGGCGCGGCGCTGGTCGAATTCGGCAGCGGCTCGAGCAAGAAGGCGCGGATTTTGCTGCGCGCCTTGCGGCCGCTCGCGGCCTACGTTCCGGTCGATATCTGCGGCGAGATGATCGAACAGGAGGCGCTCGAGTTGCGGCCGGATTTCCCCGGCCTCAAGGTGCTGCCGGTCACCGCTGACATCACCCAGAAGTTTGTGCTACCGCCGCCGGCACAAGCCGCGCCGGTGCGGGTCGGATTCTTTCCGGGTTCCACCATCGGCAATTTCGAGCCGCACGAAGCGGCGGCCTTCCTGCGCAATGCCGGCCGCATCCTCGGCGCCGGCGCGACGCTGATCGTCGGCGTCGATCTCATCAAACCGGTAGAGGTTCTCAACGCCGCCTATAACGACGCGGCCGGCGTCACCGCCAAGTTCAACCTCAATCTGCTGGTGCGCATCAACCGCGAACTGGGCGGCACCGTCAAGCTCGACACCTTCGAGCACCACGCCTTCTACAATCGCGAGCGTCACCGCATCGAAATGCACCTCGCCAGCCTGAAGCGGCAGAAGGTGAAGGTGGCCGGCGCAACTATCGAATTCCGCGCCGGTGAAACGATCCATACCGAGAACAGCTACAAATACAGCGTCGAGTCCCTGGGCGCGCTGGCGCGCGGTGCCGGCTGGCAGCCGGCGGCCGTATGGACCGACGAGCGCAATTATTTCTCGATCCAGGCATTTACATTGGCCGAGACACGCTCCGCGCCGCGCGCCTGATCGCGGACCTTTCCGAAATCGCCTTCCTGCGCTAAGCCTTGCGCCCATCGTGACAAGGCAGGGGCTTGGCTTATGAAGATCGTCGGTTTTGAAGCGAATAATGGCTTGCGGCTCGGCGTGGTCGAGGGCGATGCCGTCATCGATCTGCAGGCGGTCGACGCCGCGCTGCCCAGCGACCTCGGCGAAGTCTTGCGCCGGAGCAATGGCGACCTCAAAGCGTTGGCCGATCTAGCCAAAAAGGCGCCGGCCTCCGCCCGCCGCCCGCTCGCCGGGTTGAAATTCGGATTTCCGGTCGCAAGGCCCGGCAAGATCATCTGCCTCGGCCTGAATTATCTCGACCACGTCAAGGAAGGCCCGCAGAAGGACAACATTCCGAAATTCCAGAGCATCTTTTTCCGTGTGCAGACGTCGCTTACGCCGCATCTACAGCCGCTGATCCGGCCGAAAAAATCAATCCAGCTCGACTACGAAGCCGAGATGGTCGTGGTCATCGGCAAACGCGCCAAGCACCTGACCATGGACAACGCGATCGACTGCGTTGCCGGATATACCTGCGCCAATGAGGGCTCGGTTCGCGAGTATCAGCGCCACACGACGCAGTGGGGCATGGGCAAGAATTTCGACCGCACCGGCAGCATCGGTCCCTGGATGGTCACCGCCGACGAATTGCCGCGTGGCGGCAAGGGCCTCAAGATCGAGAGCCGGCTCAACGGCAAGACCATGCAATCCTCCAACACCGATCTCCTGATGTTCCCGGTAGCGGAGTCGCTGGTCTATCTCACCGAGGGAATGACGCTGGAGCCCGGCGACATTTTGCTGACCGGCACGCCATCCGGCGTCGGCCATGCGCGCAAGCCGGAGCCGGTGTGGATGAAGCCGGGCGATGTCTGCGAGATCGAGATCGAAGGCGTCGGCATGCTAAGCAATCCAATCGAAGACGAGAAGGCCTGAACGGAGCGCGTTGCCGGAACAAGGGGGAGTTTCATGAAACGCATTTTTGTCGCAGCGGCGATAGCGGCTAGCTTCATAATGACCGCGGCCGCGCCGGCTGTGGCCGAATGGCCGAACGACCGGCCGATCCGCGTGCTGGTTGGCTTCGGCGCCGGCGGCGGCACCGATATCGTGTCGCGCATCATCGCCGTGCCGCTCGGCGAGGTGTTGCATCAATCCGTCATCGTTGAAAACAAGGTGGGCGCCGGCGGCACCATCGCCGCTGAGACCGTCGCGCGCGCGAACAAGGACGGCTACACGGCCTTGATGACCAGCCCCGCCCATACCGTCTCGGCGGCGATGCTCAAAGCGGTGCCTTATGAGCCGGTCAAGAGCTACGCGCCGGTGTCCTGGGTTGCGGATTCGGCCTTCGTGTTCGTCGCGCGCAAGGATTTCCCCGCCGACGATATCAAGGGGTTGATCGCGCTGGCCAAGAAGGACCCGGGCAAGCTTAATTTTGCCGACGTTGGCATCGGCTCGACCCAGAATTTCGCCGGCGAACTGCTGCGCCAGATGGCGAATATCGATGCGAAGCACATTCCTTATAGCAACACGCCGGGCGTGGTGACCGCTTTGGTGTCCGGTCAGGTGGACTACGGCGTTGAACTGGCGCACGCCGTCCGCGGCCAGGTGCAGGCCGGTCAGTTGAAGATCCTCGCCGTCGGCGCGGCCAAGCGCTGGCCGACGCTTCCCGACGTGCCGACCGTCGCCGAATCCGGCGTCCCCGGTTATAACGTTGTCGGCTGGTACGGCTGGCTTTATCCCGCCGGCACGCCGCAGGCGATCGTCGATAAGACCAACGCGGCGCTGAAGGAGGTGCTCGGTCGTGCCGACATCCGCGACCAACTCGCTAAGGTTGGCGCCATCGTGCATGTTTCGACGCCGGCGGAATTTGCCAAACACATCGAGGACGAAACCGCCAAATGGAAATCGGTGCGTGAAAAGGCGGGGATCGAGCAAAAATAGCGGCGGAACGTTGACGCCGGAACAAAGGACGAGGGTGATATGGCCGATCAGTTGAATGTGCTGGTGATCTGCGGCTCGCTGCGCAAGGGCTCCTACAATGCCGCGCTGACGCGAGCGCTGCCGGCGCTGGCGCCGCCGGAGATGAAATTGATCACCGCGCCGACGATCGGCACGTTCCCGCTTTATAACGCCGACGTCCAGGACAGATCCGGCTTTCCGGGCCCAGCCGAGGAGTTGGCGGCCGCGATCCGCGCCGCCGACGGCGTGCTGTTCGTGACGCCAGAATACAACTGGTCGATGCCCGGCGTGCTCAAGAACGCGATCGACTGGGTCTCACGCATGAAGGACCAGCCGTTCGAGGGAAAGCCGGTGGCGATCCAATCGGCGAGCCAGGGCCCGCTCGGCGGCGCCCGCATGCAGTATCACTGGCGCATGTCGATGACATTCCTCAAGGCCTACATCTTCGGCACACCCGAGGTTTTCGTCGGTAGCGCGGCGAGCAAGTTCGACAAAAGTACGCTCGATCTGACCGATCAGCCGACCAAGGACATCGTCAAGCAGCAGCTCGCCGCCTTCGCGAAGTTCATCGCGAAGATGAAGAGCTAAAATCCGCTCGTCCCCGCGAAAGCGGGGACCCAGGGCGGAAATCTCATTCGCCAATTATTTGGCTCTGGATTGCCGCTTGCGCGGGAATGAGCGGAGTGAGTTACCCCGCCGGCTGCGCCCGCTTCGGAAACAGCTGCGGCCGCAATTTCGGGTGGCAGGCCATCATCTTCGGCGCATAGGGCGTCTCGGCGCCGAGCTCCTCGGCGGCGTGCCAGGCCCAGCGCGGATCCCACAGCGCGCCGCGCGCCAGCGCGACCATGTCGGCCTTGCCGGAGGCGACGATATCCTCGGCCTGCTGCGCGCCGGCGATCAGGCCGACCGTCATGACCGTGATGCCGCTTTCTTCCTTCACTTTCTCGCCGAATGGCACCTGATAGCCGGCGCTGAGCGGAATCTTCTGCTTCGGATCGAGCCCGCCGGTGGTCACGTCCATGTAGTCCATGCCGCGTGCTTTAAGCTCCTTGGCCAGCACCACGGTTTCCTCCGGCGTCCAGCCGCCGTCGACCCAATCGGTAGCGGAGACCCGCATGCCGAGCGGCTTCTCCGCCGGCCACACCGCGCGCACCGCTTCGTACATCTCGATGGCGAAGCGCATGCGGTTTTCGCTCGAGCCGCCGTATTCGTCGGTGCGCTTGTTGGACAGCGGCGACAGGAACTGATGCGCGAGATAACCATGCGCGCCATGCAGTTCGATCAGATCGTAACCGATGCGGTCGACCCGCTTGGCGGCGGAAGCGAATTCGCCAATGCAGCGTTTGATGTCGTCCTTGGTCATGGCGTGCGGCACCGGCCAGCCGGTGTCGTAGGCGAGCGCCGACGGCGCCTCCGGCGTCCAGGCGTCCGGCCCTTCCAGGATCGGCTTGCCGCCGGCCGCCGGCGGCGTGGTCGGCCCTTTGCGGCCGGCGTGCGCGAGCTGCACGCCGAGCTTGGCGACGCCGTATTGGCGGCAGAAATCGTGCACGCGCTTGAGTGCGGCTTCGTTCTCGTCGGAATACATGCCGGCGCATTTCGGCGAGATGCGGCCTTGCGGATTGACGTCGGTCATCTCGGTCATCACCAGCCCGGCGCAACCGAGCGACATGTTGCCGAGATGCATGAGGTGCCAGTCGTTGGCCGAGCCGTTGTTGGAATTGTACTGGCACATCGGCGAGACCACGACCCGGTTCGGCAGCGTGAGGCCGCGGAGCGTGATGGGAGAAAACAGGACGCTAGCCATTTTTCGATTTTCCTTTCGGGTAGCAAAGAATTCTTACGGAAGATTTCGGTTCAGCCCCAGATGCCGCCCGCGTGATAGGCGTGCATGGCCACAACGGCACATGCAGATCGCCCAGAATAGGCAATATTCGTAGCCGCCTATATTCCATAGCCATTTGCCGGTGAGGCGGGCGACGGCGACGGTGGCGATGCCAAGGTGGATGGCTGCGATCGCCCCGGCGAGCGTCGTATAGATGCCGAAAATGAGGCCGATTGCGAGCACCGTTTCGATCGCGCCGGAAAGATACATCCAGAATTTGGGCGGTTTGAACTTGGCGGCGACGAAGAAGCCGAGCGCCGCCGGCTCGTAGAACTTGCCGTAGATATGCGGGATGAAGAACAGGCCGCAGATCAAGCGCAGAATGTTGAATTCATTGAGCAGATTGAAGTTGGCGGCAATCGACATAATACCCCCCCAAATCGTGTTTCTTTTTGCCCGCCGGCGCGCCGGGAAATTGGCACTTCTTGATGCGCGCGCCAACCCCTCGGGCGGTAGCTGCGTATACCCGTTATAACTTGCGGCCCTTCAGCCAGGCGTCGCCTTTGGCATAGAGCGCATCGAGGTCCGGGCCGTCGAGGCCGGGCAGGTTCATCTTGATCGGGTAGCCGATCTTGCTCTGCAGATAGGCGAGGTGCCGGTAGCCTTCGGGGAATTTCGCCAGATGGTTCCGGTCGAGCGCTAGCTTGGCCGAAGGATCGACCGGATCGATGCGATCCTTTTCGTAGGCGAGGCGGCGCAGCACCAGGCCCCATTTGCCTTTGCGCTTTTCCAGGAAGTCGTAGAAGCGTCCGGTACAGACCACGTCGCACTTAACGCCCTCGACCTCGGCGCGCTGCGTTATCGTCATCTTGGTCTGCGCGATGGCGCGCTTGCCCTTGATGTCGATCGTCATGCCGCCGAGCATGTGCCAGATGCGCACTCCCTTGTCGTAGCCTTCCTGGCTGACCTTGATGAAGTCCTCGTACGAGCCCTGAAACCAGGTCGCCCACATCTGGCCTTCCTTGTGCCAGACCGTGCGGAAACGGTCCCACAGCCGGGCATCGCGCCAGAGCGCCCAATTCTCTATCAGCGCGCGGATCTCCAGCCGATCGGCCGTATCTTTCGCCATTTTACTCCCCCAGTCGTGGCCGGGCTTGTCCGGCCCACCCACGTCTTTATTGTCTGAAATCAAGCGTCAGACGAGTACGTCGGGGGAGCGTCCATGGCAAGGCTTGAAGGAAAGACTGCGATCGTCACCGGCGGCGCCAAGGGCATCGGCCGGCATTATTCGCTGGCGTTCGCCGCCGAAGGCGCGCGCGTGATGATTGCCGATATCGAGGACGGCGCGGCGCTCGCCGCGGAGATTGCGCGCCAGCATGGCGCCAACGCCGCGGCCAGCAGCACGTTCGACGTCAGCGACGAGACGGCGGTCAAGGCCCTGGTGGCGCAGACCATCGACCGCTTCGGCCAGATCGACATCCTGGTCAACAACGCGGCGCTTTATTCCAAGCTCCATCCTCGAAACTTCGACGAATGGGATCCTAACCTGTGGGATCGGGTGATGGCGATCAACGTGCGCGGACCCTGGCTGATGGTGCGTCACGTCGCGCCGCACATGATCGCGCGCCGCTCGGGCAAGATCATCAACATCGCCTCGGGCGCCGCCTACAAAGGCGTGCCGCGCATGCTGCCTTACGTCACCTCGAAGGGCGCCATGCTGGCGTTCACACGGTCGCTGTCGCGCGAACTAGGTCCGCACGGCATCGCCGTCAATTCACTCTCGCCCGGCTATATCCTCAGCGATACCGGCCTGGAGAATGCGACGCATGTCGAGGAGGAGCGCATCCCGGTGCGCAATTCGCGCGCCTTCAAACGCGACGCCTATCCGGAGGACCTCATCGGCGCGCTGGTGTTCCTCGCCAGCAGCGACAGCGACTTCGTCACCGGCCAGTCGCTAGTGGTGGACGGCGGGGCGGTCAATAATTAGCCGACGGATAGGCGTTTTTGGGCATATTCCTGCCGCTGCCGAACTACGATATAAAGCTGCGAATTCAACGATCCGGAAGGAACACGCTCATGGTGGTCGCCGCGACCCAAGCTGCCGGTGCCAAGCACAATATCCAGGCCGCCCGGCGGGCCTATTACGACAAGGCCGCCAAGTTCCACATGGCGCCGTTGTGGGAGGTGCTGAAAAATCTGGTGACGCCGGAGCCGAAGACGCAATGCCAGCCGGTGGTGTGGAATTTCGACGACGTCAAGAAGCTGATGCTGGAGGCCGGCGAGGTGATCAGCACCGAGGAGGCCGAGCGCCGCGTGCTGGTGCTGGAGAATCCGGGCATGCCGGGCCAGTCGCGGGTGACCAATTCGCTGTTCGCCGGCATCCAGCTCATTTTGCCGGGCGAAATCGCCGACGTGCATCAGCATGTCGCCTCCGCCATCCGCTTCGTGCTGGAGGGCGAGGGCGCCTATACCGCGGTCGAGGGCGAGAAGTCGATGATGAACCACGGCGACTTCATCATCACCGCTAACTGGGCGCCGCACGATCACGGCAATCCCGGCAAGCAGCCGGTGATGTGGCTCGACGTGCTCGACCTGCCGACCATCAATCATTTCGAGACGTCGTTTGCCCGCCATCCCGACGAGCGGATGCAGAAGACCAATCACGACGACGGCGACTCGTTCGAGCGATATGCCTCCGGCGTGCTACCGGACGGCGCGCCGGCGCACATGAACCGCTCGCCGGTGATCAACTATCCTTACGCCAAGATGCGGCCGATCTTGCAGCGGCTGAAAGACACCGGCGACGTCGACAAGCGCCACGGTGCGCGCGTGCGCTATGCCAATCCGATCAATGGCGGGCCGGTGCTCCCCACCATGGGCGCCTATCTCGCGCTGCTGCCGGCCGGCTTCAAAGGCGAGCCGTACCGCTCGACCGACGGCACCATCTTCGCGGTCGCCGAGGGCAAGGGCACGACGACCATCGACGGCAAGCCGTTCGACTGGGGCGTCAACGATGTGTTCGTGGTGCCGCCGTGGAAGCGCTACCAGCACAACGCTTCGAGCGAGGTCGTGCTGTTCTCGATCTCCGACCGGCCGGCGCAGGAAGCGCTCGGCATCTGGCGGGAAGGGAACTGAGCTGGAGGCGATCGCGTTCTAACTTCAATACGGCTGCGCCGCCTGCTGCGCGGCCGTTCGTCTATGCGGCACGGAGGATTCGATGCCGATGGAACAACTGACCGCCGGCCACTGTTCGCTCACGGCGGTGCGCACCGGCAAGGGCCGCGATCTGGTGGTGCTGCATTCGCTGCTTGCCGACCGCCACGCCTTCGACCCGGTGCTGCCGGTGTTTGCAGCCAAGCATCGCGTCACGCTGTTCAATCTTCCGGGCTTCCACGGTTCGCAGCCGTGCATGCTGGCGCTGATGGACGCCTACATCGCCTGCATCGAGGACGGATTTGATGAATTCGGCATCGCCAAGGACGCTGTGCTGATCGGCAGCGGTTTCGGCGGCACGGTGGCGCTCGCTTTCGCGCTGGCCCATCCCGAACGCATTTCCAAGTTGGTGGTGAGCGATGCCGCTGCCTGTTTCCCGGACGAGGGACGCAAGCAGTTCGAAACGATGGCGACAAAAGTCGCCGAAGGCGGCCTCGGCGCGATTGCCGAGATCGCCGCCAAGCGCGTGTTCTCGCCGGCCTATCTGGCCGCGCACCCGGAACTGATCGACGAGCGCAAGCGCGTGCTGATGGGCATCGATGCCAAGGCGTTCCAGCATGCCTGCAAGATTTTGCAGGAGGCCGACCTCACGCCGCTGCTGCATCGCCTCAAGACGCCGACGCTTGTCGTTTGCGGCGAGTTCGACCAGGCCACGCCGCCGCCCCTCAATAAGCAGATTGCGGATAAGGTGGCCGGCAGCCGCTATGTCGAATTGCCCGGCTGCGGCCATTGCCCGCCGCTCGAGCAGCCGGAGGCGTTTCTCGCCGCGATCAAGGATTTCTGCGGGCTGTAATCGTTCCCGGACAGCGCGAAGCCGAACGCGGCTTGCGCGTTATTGCGGCACCAGATTTGCCGCCTTCGAAACGGTCTTGAGTTCGCCCATGCGCGCCTTGAGGAAAGTTGCGAATTTATCCGGCGTTCCGCCGATCAACTCGACGCCCAAGGCGTCCATTTGCTTGCGGACAGCCGTATCGGTGAGCGCCTTGTTGATTGCCGCATTGACCTTGTCGACGACGGCGCGCGGCGTCTTGGCCGGGGCCAGCACGCCGAACCAGGACGTCGCCTCATAGCCCGGGACGGTTTCGCCGATGGTCGGCAAGTCCGGGAACAGGCTCGATCGCTTCGCCGAGCCGACCGCCACGCCACGCAAGGTTCCGCTGTGCACGTGGCCCAGCACGCTCGGCGCGTTCTCGAATTGCAGGTCGATGCGGCCCGCGATCAGGTCGAGAAGGGCGGGCCCGGCGCCGCGATAAGGCACGTGCACAAGGTCGACGCCGGCCATGGTCGCGAACAGCGCCGTGCTCAAATGCGTCGCCGATCCGATCCCGGCGCTGCCGTAGCGGATTTGCCCCGGCTTTGCCTTGGCCATCTCGATCAAATCGCGCACGGTCTTGATCGTCGAATCCTTGGGCACCACCAGCACGATCGGACTGGTGGCCACCAGCGCGATCGGCTCGAAGTCCTTGATCGGGTCGTAAGGGATGTTCTTTTGAATGTAAGGATTGATCGTCATCGACGGCGTCGCCGTCACCAGCGTGTAGCCGTCCGGCGCGGCTTTGGCGCCCTGGTTGAGGCCAATGGTGCCGCCGGCGCCGCCGACATTGACGACCACCACCTGTTGGCCGAGCGCGCGGCCCAGATAGTCGGCCAGCACGCGGGCCTGCGAGTCGGTGCTGCCGCCTGGCGCAAAAGGCACGATGAGACTGACGGGATAGGACGGATAGTCCGTTTGCGCGGCCGCACCGCCGATCATCATAATCGTGGCCGCGAGCAGGCTCAGCGCAAACTTTCGCATGGTTTCCTCTCAGGTTGAAGTGGCATTGGCGTCCTTGCGCGGCGAATTACTGGAGCTTGATATTGGCGGCCTTGGCGAGATCGCGCCACTGCGGGATTTCGCGCGCGATCAGGGCGCCCATGTCCGCCGGCGTGCCGCCGACCGGTTCGACGCCGTCGTGCTTCAGGCGTTCGACCACTTTCGGGGCGCGCGCGGCTTGGGCGCCCGCGGCGGCGAGCTTGTCGATGACCGCCCGCGGCGAGCCGGCCGGCGCCATCATGCCGATCCAGAGGTTGCCTTCATAGCCGGGTAGCCCCATCTCGGCGATTGTCGGGATGTCCGGCATCAGCTTGGAGCGATGGCTGCTGGCGATGCCCAGCATACGCAGCCGCCCGGCGGCGACCTGCGGATGCGAGGTCGCGTAGGTGTCGAGCTTGAGCTGCACGACATTGGCAAGCAGGTCGGTCATTGCCGGCGCCGCGCCGCGGTAGGGGACATGCGTCACCTTGACGCCGACGCGTTGCAGCAGCAGTTCCATGGTCAAATGCGGTAGCGTGCCGACACCGGCCGAGGCATAATTGAGCTTGCCCGGATTCTGCTTGGCATAGGCGACGAACTCCTGAAACGTCTTGAACGGCGCGTTCGGGTTGCTGACCAGCACCTCAGGGATCGTGGCGATGACCGAAATTGGAACCAGGTCCTTTTCGGTATCGTAGGGTAGCTTCGGCTGCAGCGCGGCGTTGATCGTGTGGTTCGGCGTCGTCAGCAGGATCGTGTAGCCGTCGGGTGCGGCCTTGGCCACGGCGTCAGTCGCGACGATGCCGCCGGCGCCCGACTTGTTCTCGATCACGATCGGCTTGCCGAGGTCTTCCGCCATCTGCGCGGCCATGACTCTCGCGACGATATCGACCGCGCCGCCGGCGGGGAACGGCAGCAGCAGATGAATCGGCCGTTCCGGATATTCGGCGAGGCCAGAGCCGGTTTGCGCCAATACCAGCGCGAGCGCGGTCAGCGCCAGCGCGGCGGTTTTGGAAGCTTTCATGGCCGTCAGCTCCTCCCCGTCATTCGCCGCTCCGATCTTGTTCGCCGAAGGCTAGCCCACCGCCTGCAACACCGCCGTGGCGATCGCGGTCGTGCCGTCCTTGCCGCCGTATTCCATCGGTTTGAGGCCGCCGGCATAAGCCTTGTCGACCGCGTGCTCGATGCGCAGCGCGGCGTCGGCCGCCGGCGCATGGTCGTGCTTGTCGGCCAGCCAGTCGAGCATCATCGCCGCCGACAGAAACATGGCAGTCGGATTGGCCTTGCCTTGGCCCATGATGTCGGGCGCGGTGCCGTGGCAGGGCTGGAACACCGCGTGCGTGTCGCCGATGTCGGCCGACGGCGCGATGCCGAGGCCGCCGACCAACCCCGCGGCGAGATCGGAAAGGATATCGCCGAACATGTTCTCCATCACCATGACGTCGAAGTCCCACGGCTTCTTCACCATCATGGCGGCGCAGGCGTCGACATAAAGCAGGTCGGTTTTGACTTCGGGGAATTTCGCCTTGCGCTCGGCGAAGATATCGCGCTGCCAGTTGAAAGCCTTGAACACGTTGGCCTTGTCGACCAGCGTCAGACGGCCGGGACGGCCGCGCTTCTTCCGCCGCTCGGTCAGCTTGAGCGAGAAGTCGAACAACCGTTCGGTTTTGTTGCGTGTCACAACGAGCGTCTCGCGCGCCTCGTCGTCGGTCACCACGCCTTTGCCCATGGAAGCGAACAGGCCTTCGGTCGACTCGCGGATCAGCACGAAGTCGATGCCGTGCACGTCGGCGCCGACGATCGGGCTCGGCACGCCGGGAATGAGGCGGGCCGGCCGCACTCCGGCGTAGAGGTCGAAGATGAAGCGCAACTCGACCTGCGGCATGATCTCGGTGTTGTCGGGATAGCGCACGCTCGGCAGGCCGCAGGCGCCGAGCAGGATGGCGTCGGCTTCCTCGCAGAGCTTGATCGTCGACTCCGACATTGATTTGCCGGTCTCCTTGTAATGTCCGGCGCCGGCCGCCGCTTCGCCGAAGCGGAATTTGAGGCTCGGCGTCGTCGCCTCGATGCGATGCAAAATCTCCAGCGTCGGCGCCATCACCTCGGGGCCGATACCATCCCCGGCGAGCACGGCGATATGGAAAGCGGTATTGGCGGACATGGGCAATCCCGGGATGGCGTTGCGCGCGCAGGGCCGCTAATGAATACGGCGGTGCGTTTTTGCGCAAGGGACCAAAGCTATGCCGCGTTTTGCCGCCAACCTGGGTTACCTGTTCACCGACCGCCCGTTGCTCCGCCGCATCGATGCCGCGGCGGCGAGCGGCTTCAAGGCGATCGAGCTGCAATTTCCCTATGACGTGCCGGCGTCGCAGGTGAAGGAGGCAATCGCCAAGAACAAGCTCACCGTGCTCGGCATCAACACGCCGCCCGGCGCGGGTGACGGCGCGTTCGGGCTGGCGGCGATCCCGGGCCGCGAAAAAGAGTTTCAGGAAGTATTCGCCCGCGCGCTCGATTACATCTCGACGATCGGCGGCAGCGCGGTGCATTGCCTCGCCGGCAAGGTGCCGCCCGAACAGCGGCCGGCGGCCGAGCGCGTGTTCATCGACAATCTCAAACGCGCCGCCGATCTGGCCGCCGCCAAGAATATCAATCTGCTGATCGAGCCGATCAACGCCATCGACCGGCCGGATTATTTCCTCAACCGCGTCGAGCACGCCGCCGACGTCATCGCCAAGGCCGGCAAGCCGAACATCCGCCTGCAGTTCGATTTCTTTCACGTGCAGATCGTTGGCGGCGACATCGTCCGCCGGCTGGAGAAATTCATGGCCGTCATCGGCCATCTGCAATGCGCCGCGGTGCCCTCGCGGCACGAGCCGGACGACGGCGAGGTCAATTACCGCTTCGTGTTCGCCGAAGTGGACCGGCTGGGCTATGCCGGCTGGATTGGTGCAGAATATAGGCCGCGATTCGGCACCGAAGCGGGGCTGGGCTGGGCCAAGCCCTACGGCGTGGCGCCGCGTTAACCACCAACGCCTTTGAAAAGCCACGCTTTTTGGCTTTTCCACGGTCTTGAAGGTTGCTAGGCTTAACCAATGTTCGGACGCGGCAAAAAGCCAATCGACAAACCGGCCGCCGAACCCGCGCCGCCGCTGAAAGAAGCGGTGCGCGAGGCGCGCATCGAGGCGGCCGAACGCTCGGCCGTGGTAGTCGACCTGCGCGACGCCGAAATGGCCCGCCTCGAACTGCTCAGCGAGGCGCTCGATCCGACCTTCAAGGACATTCCGGACAGCGTCGATCTGTTCGACCGCGGCCTTAGCACCGGCGACGTGCCGCGGCTGTGGATCGACGTGGTCGCGCATGTCGAGATGGGCCGCGACAAGCGGCAATACCGTTTCGTGCAGGACACCCGCTATGGCCGCGCGGTGATCGCCGAGACTTACGAGGTTCCCGCCATGGCCGAGGCAGTGACCCGCTACGTGGCGCGCCGGCTGGTGGAGCGCGAGCGCGCGCTGGCGGACGATGCCTGGTCAGGCCACGCGGTCGCCGGCAAGAGGGAGCCGCCGGAACGCTCGCGCCAGCGCTGGGGCCTGTTCTGGACGTTTGTCTTCGGCTTCATCGGCGGCGCGGCGGCGCTGTTCGTGCTGGCGCTGCTCAGCCAGCCGCACCCTTAAGCCGACAACTTCAGCCGTCGCTGCTGCATGACCGCGCCGTCGGCGCCGATGCCGCGCGAGGTGATCTTGCAGGTCCAGGCGCCGGGTTCGCCGTCGATAGCGTAGAGATTATAGGCGGCGGCGTCTTTGCTCGTACCCCAGGCGGCCGAGGCCGACGGCACTCCCACCGCAGGCACGCGGGTCCCATTCGGGCCGCTCAGCCAGTTGATCATGTGCAGATGATCGTGGCCGTGCAGCACCAACTCGGCGCCGTGCATGGCGATCGTGCGCAGGAATTCGGCCGCGTCGGTCAAGCGCTTGTGGCGCTTCGCCTCGCTCACCGGTGGATGGTGGATCAGCACGACGCGAAAGAGCTTCTCGCGGGCGAGCACGACAAGCGTCTCGGCGAGCCGCGCGCACTGCGCCTCGCCGAGCCGGCCGGTCGCCATGAACGGCGCCGTCGGCACCGCCGTCGACAATCCGATCAAAGCCAGCGGCCCGCGCTGGCGCACGAAGGGGAAGCCAACGGATCCATCGTCGCCGCTCATATAGGGTGCCCATAGCGGCGCATAGCGGACAGCTTTGGACACATAGGCATCGTGATTGCCGGGGACGAAGCTGACGTCATGCAGCGAGCCCAGGTCTTGCAGCCATTTTCGCCCGCGCTCGAATTCTTCTTGTAGCGCGATATTGCAGATGTCGCCGGTGACGGCGATGTGATCTGCCGCCTGCGCTTTCAGGTCGGCGACGATCTTGCCCAGCACTTTAGGGTCGTGAATGAAGCGCCGCCGCCGCTGCCAATTGAGATAGCCGGTCGTCCGCTTGCCGATCAGTTCGCTCCAGCGCGGCTTGGGCAGCGGCGCCAGATGCGGGTCGGAGAGATGGGCGAGGGTGAACATCGCTCTCGCGGCCGGGCCACTACGAACTTCCGATCAGGATGCCGGCGATGAACACCAGGGCGCCGCCGACCATGACCTGGAAGGCCGCCTGCAGGAATGGGGTGTCCATGTATTTGGTGCGGATCCAGGAAATCAGCGTCAGCTCGACCGCGACCACGCCGAACGAAACGATGGTGGCGGTCAGAAAGTGCGGAATGAGATAAGGCAGCGTATGCCCGAGGCCGCCGAGCGCGGTCATACCGCCGGTGACTAGGCCGCGGATGACTGGCGAGCCGCGCCCGGTAAGCGAGCCGTCGTCCGACAGCGCCTCCGCGAAAGCCATCGAGATGCCGGCGCCGACGGACGCCGCCATGCCGACCAGGAAGGTTGCCCAGGTGTTGTGGGTGGCGAAGGCCGCGGCAAACAGCGGCGCCAGCGTCGACACCGAGCCGTCCATCAGGCCGGCGAGGCCGGGCTGCACGTATTGCAGCATGAACATGCGCTTGGAGGTCGCGTCTTCTTTTTCGCGCGCGCCTGGGGTGAGAATTGTCTCCGACAGCTTGTGCGCCAGCAACTCGTGGCCGGCTTCCGCTTCGGCAAGTTCGATCAGCAGTTTGCGCACCGAGACGTCGCGCGCGGTCTCGGCCGCCTTGCGGTAGTAGCGCTCGGCCTCGAACTCCATGTTCTCGGCGAACTTGCGGGCCTGCTCGAGCCCGAGCGGGCGTATCAGCCACAGCGGCTGCTTGGGATGGAGGAAGCCCTTGACGTCCTGGCGGCGGATCAGCGGCAGGTATTCGCCGAATTTCTGCCGGTAGAGGTCGAACAGCATCGTGCGGTGGTGCACCTCCTCGTCCGCCATCTCGTCGAACACCTTGGCGGAGGAGGGGAATTGCTCGCGCAGGCCCTCGGCGAAGCCGCGGTAGATGCGGCTGTCCTCTTCCTCATTGGTGATGGCCAGCGCCAGCACTTCCTGTTCGGTCAGCTCGGAAAACTTTTTCAAGGGGGCCCCTCTGGCCGCCGGCGGGCGGATGGATTTCATATATTAGAAGCGGCCAAGTCGTGAAAGGGTCCTGTTGGCCGCTATTGTTGGTAACATGTGCGGCGGCGGAAGCGATGCCAATCGAGGGGGATGCCATTGCAACGCCTGCGCCGCGCGCTTGAACCGCTGATCCGGCGGGTGCTGCATTTCTACTGGCGATTCTCGCGCGCCGCGACCTTGGGCGCCCGCGCCATGGTGACCGACGGCAGCGGCCGCATCTTTCTGGTCCAGCACTCTTATGTGGTTGGCTGGCAATTTCCGGGCGGCGGGGTCGAAACGGGCGAGACGATCCTCGTGGCGCTGGCGCGCGAGCTCGCCGAGGAGGGCAATATCGTCATGACCGCGCCGCCGCTGCTGCACGGCCTGTTCTTCAACAAGCGGGCGTCGCGGCGCGACCACGTGGCGTTCTACATCGTGCGCGACTTCCGCCAGGACAGTCCGCCGGTGCCCAACCATGAAATCGTCGCGCACGGCTTCTTTGCGCCCGACGCGCTGCCGGAGGGCACCAGCCGCGCCACGCGCGCCCGCATCGCCGAGGTGTTCGACGGCGTGGCGGTGAGCGAGTTGTGGTGAGGCCGTACTCTTCCCTCATCCCCGCGCAAGCAAGTCGGTGCCGTAGAAGGTCTGCCTTGGCTCCAATAGCGGGCAAATGGAATGTCCGCTAAGCGCCGATTCCGTTGAAAAAGGCAGCAGTTGCGACGCAAGACATTCGCTGATTCAGTCGCTGCGAGAGGCAGGACTGAAGATCATGATGGGACATCGGCAAGTCGATCAGGCTGCTCTGTTCTACGAGTTCTCGCTCGAAAGGCATGTTCCGGCTGATCACCTCTTGCGGTCGATCGACAGGTTCGTCGAACTGGGCGAGTTGAGGCAAGAGTTGGCCGCCTTTTACAGCGTCATCGGTCGGCCGTCGGTCGATCCCGAACTGATGATCCGCATGTTGCTCGTGGGCTACTGCTTCGGCATCCGCTCCGAGCGGCGTCTATGCGAGGAGGTCCACCTTAATCTGGCGTACCGCTGGTTCTGCCGGCTCGGGCTCGACGGTGGTGTCCCCGATCATTCCACGTTCTCGAAGAACCGGCACGGCCGTTTCCGGCTGAGCGACCTGTTCCGACGGCTGTTTGAGACGGTGCTGCGGCGGTGCATTCGTGAGGGTCTGGTCGGCGGCGAAGGCTTCGCGGTCGATGCCAGCCTGATCAAGGCGGACGCCAACCGGCAGAAGGGCATAGAGGGCGAGAAGGGTCTTGCGCCTGAAGCCGCGGGACGTGCAGCCAAGGAATATCTGGCCGTGCTCGACGACGCTGCATTCGGCGCTGCGAGCGAGGTCACACCCAAGTTCATCTCGCCGGCCGATCCGGCGGCGCGCTGGACGGGAGCCCATGGCGGGCAAGCCTTCTTCGCCTATTCCACCAACTATCTGATCGACGTCGAGAACGCGATCATTGTCGATGTCGAAGCAACCACGGCGATCCGACAGGCTGAGGTCCTTGCTGCAAGGCGCATGATCGAACGTTCAATGAAACGCTTCGATCTCTATCCTGCCAGACTGATGGCCGACAGCGCCTATGGCTCGGCCGACATGCTTGGCTGGCTGGTCCACGAGCATGGCATCGAGCCGCATGTGACCGTGTTCGATAAGTCGGCTCGCAAGGATGGCACCTTCTCACGCGGCGACTTCACTTATGACCACGAACGAGACATCTACTTTTGCCCTGGTGGCAAGACGCTGACGACCACGGGCACCCTGGTGAATGATGATGCGACGATGCTTTATCGCGCGAGCAAACACGACTGCGCGGGATGCACATTGAAGTCCAGGTGCTGTCCGAATAGCCCAGCCCGGAAAGTACCGCGCTCGGTCCACGAAGGTGCTCGTGATATGGCGCGTCAAATCGCCAAATCATGGGAAGGCCGAACGTCTCGACGATTGCGAAAAAAGGTCGAGATGCTGTTTGCGCATCTCAAGCGCATTCTCAACCTCGGCCGGCTTCGACTACGAGGACCGAATGGCGCTCGCGATGAGTTCCTCCTCGCAGCAACAGCTCAGAACCTCCGGAAGTTGGCCAAGCTGATTCTCCCACCCCAACTAAAACCGGCCTGAGGACAGATTGGGCCGCCGATCTAGCGCGCCTCCAATCTGGCGGCGCGACCAACCTCGATTGACCGCGGCCTTTTTCAACAAAATCCGCCAGAAGCAGACATTCTGGCTTAAACCGGGGCTGTGGAGAACTGAGCGCCTAAGGCTGCCAGGGCTGCCTCACCCTATGAAATTGCGATATGTCGCCCGTCGGCACCACATACAGATCGTGGTCTTTCAAGAGCACCGTATGCCGGGACATGACGATTACTACTTTCACGCCATCGATCACGATACCATTTATTTTGATGTCCTGTGGCGTTTCCGTCTCAAGTACGGAATATCCAAGCCACTGGCCTAGGGCGCCTGATCCGAGCACTGCTAACATAATCAAGAATACAAACTGGACGACGGTCGGTAGGGGTAACGACAGACTAGCGCCTTGGTCGGGAAAGAAAACTCGCACTGGTCGTGGACCGGCTTAGACCGCTTGAATTTCCTGCCGTTTGATATGATTCTTCATAGCTAACGCCCACACGGCAACCGCGATGCCAGGCCAGATAGCAGGGCCTGCGGGTGCTGCCATGAATAAATTCGAACTTCTTTGGCAGATCGTGATATGCCCGCAGTTCTAGACAGGCTCCCCCGGCCGACAGATCAATGACGCGGCAATCGATCATCGGACTCTTTGGTCCGACAAAGATCTTTCCGACTCGAGGGACAGAACCACTGGGCGCTGTCCTATGCCAGCGTCTCTTCTCAGACACTTTTGGACCGCCTGTGCTATAAAAACCTACAATATATTATAAGAGGAAAATTACCGATTTCTTAAGCGACGCCGTGACCCGACCATAACCTGTCTCGTGATTTTATTCCTATTGCTGACAATATTCGTCTCGTCCTCTCCTCTACCGGGGGCATTGTCATGGGACGTCCTGACAGCAGGAGGGGATGCGGCACCTGCGGGCGGGGATGGGAATGAGCGGAAACCTACCCAAACCTTCCCCGGTCATGCGGCGCGGCAAAGTCGAGATGCGGGCCGACCGGCACGATGCCGGTCGGGTTCACCTGGCGCTGGCTGCCGTAATAGTGCCGCTTGATCTGCTCAAGGCTCACGGTCTCGGCTACGCCCGGCACTTGGTAGAGATCGCGTACGTAATTCGACAGGTTCGGATATTCATAGATGTGCCGCCAGTTGCACTTGAAGTGCGAATAATAGACGGCGTCGAAGCGGATCAGCGTGCAGAACAGCCGCCAGTCGGCCTCGGTGATGGTGTTGCCGACGAGATAGCGGTGCTGGCCCAGCATCTGCTCGATCTCGTCGAGCGCGTCGAACACATTGCGGAACGCCGCCTCGTAAGCGCCTTGCGCGGTGGCAAAGCCGGCGCGATAGACGCCGTTGTTGATGTTCGGATAGACCAGATCGTTGATGCGGTCGATCTCGGCGCGCAAGGCTTGCGGATAATAGTCGGTGTGCACGTTGGTGAAGGCGTCGAACGCCGAATTGAGCATGCGGATGATTTCCGGCGACTCGTTGTTGACGATCGTTTTGCGCTTCTTGTCCCACAGCGCCGGCACGCTGACGCGGCCGGAATATTTCGGGTCGGCGAGCAGATAGATTTCGCTGAGCTTGCTCTTGCCGTTGACCGCGTCGCCGCTCGATCCCTCGTCCTTGTTGAAGGTCCAGCCGTCCTTGAGCATGTGGGGCGAGACGGTCGACATCGAGATCACGTTCTCCAGGCCCTTGAGCTTGCGGAAGATGACGGTGCGGTGCGCCCAGGGGCAGGACAGCGAAACATAGAGGTGATAGCGGCCGGCCTCCGCGGCAAAGCCGCCTTCGCCGGAAGGGCCGGCGCTGCCGTCCGGCGTGACCCAGTTGCGGAACCGCGTGGTCGGCCGGATAAAATGGCCGTCCTTGGTGCGCACGCCGTCCTGCTGCCAAACGCCGTCAACCAGTTGTCCCATGCCGAAAACCTCCGCTCTTGCCGCTAACATTTAGGCAATTCGGGTGCAAAGCGCCACGGGCGATGGACCTCAATCGGCCCAGGTGCTAATCGGCACGGCAATGAGCGAACTTGCCCTCACAATCCTGCCGGAAACGCCCGCCGATGCGGTGGCGATCGAGCGGCTGCACGAGCGCACTTTCGGTCCCGGCCGCTATACGAAAAGCGCCTATCGATTACGCGAAAGCCGCGAGCATGTGCTGGCGCTGTCGTTCACCGCGCGCGTCGGCTCGCTGCTGATCGGCTCGGTACGGCTGACGCCGATCTGTATCGGCAATACCCCCGCGCTGCTGTTGGGGCCGCTCACGGTCGAGCCGCCATTTCGCGCGCGCGGTGTCGGCGGCAAGCTCATCGAACGCGCGTTGAAGGACGCCAAGACCGCCGGGCATATATTGGTGGTGCTGGTCGGCGACGAGCCGTTCTACGGCAAGTCTGGCTTCAAGCGCATCCCCAAGGGCCAGGTGAAGATGCCGGGTCCGGTCGATCCGGCGCGGCTGCTGATCGCGGAACTCAAGCCCGCCGCCTTCGACGGCGTCGGCGGGATGATCAGGCCGGATTGGAAAACCGAAATCACAAAATAAACCGTTCGTCCCCGCGACCCGCCTACGCTCGCTTTGCGAGCTACGGCGCGTTTGAAGTCCGCCCAAGCGCCGAGCGCGAAGGCGGAAAGCGGGGACCCAGGGCTGAGCATGCCGATTTAAGATTAAGAACTGGATCCCCGCTTGCGCGAGAATGAGCGGGAGAGAGCTACCGCCCCTCACGTGCCCATGTAACGGCGAGCGAGCCGACCAGCAGCAAGAGCCCGATCAACCCGGCGAAGATCGGCAGTACGCCGATGCCGCGCACGACGCTGATGTCGCGCATCTTCAGGCCGATCCAGTCCTCGCCCTTGAACGTCGTCGAGGTGCGTACCGGCACCACGCGCGGCACGTCGAGCGAATTGCCGTTCGCCAGCCGTCGCGCGTCGCCGCCGGTGGCATTGGCCAAGGCCTGGAGCACGTTCGTGGTGGACGTGACTTGCGCGAACTCGCGCGGATTGGCCGGTCCGACATTGGCGAGCGCGGTGAGCTTGCCGTCGGTCGCGCGCCAGAGGCCGAGCTCGTTGGCGCTGACCTGCGAACGCCAGACGCCCGGCTCGGTCGGCTGCAAAACCAGCGTGCGGCTTTTGCCGGTCGGCGAGGTGAGCGTCACGCCGTTGACGCTGTCGGCCATGGTCTGGCGCTGCACGGTGATGTCGTGCCCCTTGACGATCAGGCGCAGCGATTCCTCTTCCAGTTCGGGCTGCTTCATCAGCCAGTGCGACAGCCGCCGCAGCAGGTCGAGATGCGGTCCGCCGCCTTCATAGCCGCGCGCCCACAGCCAGATGTGATCGGACAGCAGCAGCGCCACGCGGCCTTCGCCCTCGTGCGCCAGCACCAGAAGCGGCTTGCCGTCGGGCCCCTGCATCACGGCCGTGCCGGTGTTACGCTTGGTGTCGACCAGCCGGAACCACTGGCTCCAATGCGGCGGATTGCTTTCGGATCCTTCCAGCCCGCGCGTCACCGGGTGGCGCTTGCCGGCCTCGGTGAGGGTGGCGCGGAACGGCTCTTCGGTGACGTCGCCGCTCGGCTCCGCCGGCAGGACCACGTCGAGCGGCGTTCGCCAGATGCTGGTCGGGCTGGCATAGTCGGGGCCGGCGGCGATCAGCACCGCGCCGCCGTCGCGCACATAGCGCGCGATATTGTCGAAATAGACCATCGGCAGCACGCCTTGCCGCGCATAGCGGTCGAAGATGATCAACTGGAACTCCGAGATCTTCTGCTGAAACAGTTCGCGCGTCGGAAACGCGATCAGCGACAGCTCATTGATCGGCGTGCCGTCCTGCTTTTCCGGCGGACGCAGAATCGTGAAGTGCACCAGGTCGACCGAGGCATCGGACTTCAAGAGGTTGCGCCAGGTGCGTTCGCCGGCATGGGGCTCGCCCGACACCAGCAGCACGCGCAGCTTGTCGCGCACGCCGTCGATCGAAATTACCGCGCGGTTGTTGACTTGCGTGAGCTCATTGGCGAGCGGCGCGGCCTCGACCTCGACGATGTTCTGCCCGGCGTGCGGGATTGGCACGCTCACCTTGACGTCGGTGCCGATGTTCACGAAGCGCTGTTCCAGCATTTCGCCGTCGCGCCGCACGGTAACTTCGGCGGTGCCGGCCTTGGCGCCATGGTCCTCGACGCGGAATCCGATGGTCTGCGATTGCCCGACGATGCCGAAGCGCGGCGTTTGCGTGAGCACCACGCGGCGATCGATCTCGTCCTTGTGGCCGGTGATCAGCGCATGCAGCGGCGCGGCGAAACCGAGCGCGGTGACGTCGGCCGGCACGTCATGCACGCGGCCGTCGGTGATCAGAATTGCGCCGGCGACGCGGTCGGGCGGCACGTCGGCGAGCGTCGCCGACAGGGCCGAGAACAGCCGCGTGCCGTCGGTCTCGCCGTCGGCCGCGCCCGCTTCGGCGACGCGCACTTCCAGGCCGGGAATGCGCTTGAGCCGTTCCACCAACGTCGCGCGCGCGGCTTCCGTCTGCGCATTGCGGTCGCCGAAATCCTGGCTCGGGCTCTTGTCGATAATGACGGCGGCGACCGAAGGGATCGGATCGCGGTCTTCTCTGGTCAGCGATGGGTTGGCGAGCGCCAGCACCATCAATCCGAGCGCGAGCGCGCGCGTCGCCGCGCCGCGGCTGCGCGCCAGCAGCAGCATGACCGAAACCAGCAGCGCCATGCCGAAGGCCGCCCACACGAAGGTGGCCGGCAGCAGCGGAGCGAATGACACGCCGAGGTTCACGTCCAACTCCTACTGTCCCAGCCGCTCGAGCAGCGCCGGGATATGCACCTGGTCGGCCTTGTAGTTGCCGGTAAGCGCGTACATTACGATGTTGACGCCGGCGCGGAAGGCCAATTCGCGCTGGCGCGGTTCGCCCGGCACCAGCGGCAGCATGGGCTGGCCGTCCGGGTGCATGGCCCAGGCGCCGGCGAGATCGTTCGAGGTGATCAGGATCGACGACACGCCGTCGCCGGCGCGCGCCGGCCGGTTGACGTCTTCTTCTTGTTCCTCCGGTAGCGCCTCGACCCAAAGCTGGCCGTCGGTGAAGCGGCCGGGGAAGTCGCGCAGCAGGAAGAAGGTCTTGGTGAGCACGTGATCGCGCGGCACCGGCTCGAGTTCGGGGATGTCGAGCGAGGACAGGATCGAGCGCAGCGCCACCATGCCGGGCCCCTGCATCCCGCCGCCCGGACCGGGCGGTGCGTCGATCGCGTCGCGGGTGTCGAATAGCACGGTGCCGCCGCGTTTCATGTAGGTGTCGATGCGATCGAGCGCGGTCTGCGAGGGCTTCGGCGCGCTCGCCGACACCGGCCAATAGATCAGGGGGAAAAAGGCAAGTTCGTCGCGCGCTGGATCGAGACCGATTGGCTCGCCGGCTTCCAGCGCGGTGCGCTGCGCCAAAAACAGCGTCAGACCCTGCAGGCCAGCCTTGCTGACGGCGTCGACGTCGGCGACGCCCGTGATGATATAGGCTAGATGGGTCTGCATCGTCGCCTTCATGGCGAATTGTTCCTGCTGCGCGGTCAGTGCCGGAGGTTGTGACGGCGCCGATTGCGCCTGTGCCGGATGCTGCAGGGCCAGCGCGCTAAGGACGCCCGCCGCCAGCAGCGTTGTCGCCACGCGGCGGCGCGCCAGCATGCTGGCAAAGCCGCCGGAAAGCGCGATCACCACCAGCGCGTCGAGTAGCAGCAGCGCGAGCGCGGCGAGGAAGACCGGGCCGCGCAGGTCGAGCGGTTCGCCATGTCGATAGACGTCGATGCGGGCGTTGAGAGGCGAGAAATCGAGCGGCGCCGGCCGGTCGCTGGGCGCCAGCGTATTGACCGCGACCAGGCCTTCCGGCGGCCCGTAGAAGCCGGGCGGATGATCGGCATTGGCGCGCGCGTTGAAATTCGCGGGCACCGGGCGGGCGGTCGGCGGCGGCGGCGAGAAGGCGCCAAAACCGTCAAGCACGCGGGTCGCCGGCACGGCTTGGTTGGCGTGGCCGGCGCCGACGGTAGCCTCGCCTGTCGCTTCGTTGTCGGCCGTCACGGTCGCGTTCGCCAACGCGACGATGCGCCGGAGCATGTCGACGAAGGTGCCGGACAGCGGCAAGTCCGACCAGCGCGTATCCGCGGTCACGTGGAACAGCACCAGCAGCCCTTTGCCGTAACGCTGTGCGGTGACCAGCGGCGTGCCGTCGGCGAGTGTTGCCCAGGTGCGGTCGCTGAGCTGCGCATCCGGCTCGGCCAGAACCTGGCGGTTGACAGTGACGTCGTTCGGCACCGGCATGCCGGCGAACGGGCCGTCGCGCGAGAATGCGGCGAGCTGTTGCGGCTTTTCCCAGCTCAGACTGCCGCCGAGAATACGGCCACCATGGCGCAATTTCACCGGCACCAGGTTGTCGTCTTCGGCGCCGGCAAGGTGCGGACCGGCAAAGCGCACCAGCACGCCGCCATTGTCGATCCATTTATCGAGCCGGTCGCGCGCCTCGGCGACGTTGCCGACATCGGCGAGAATCAGCATCGGCAGATGCTGGTCGAGGAAACGCTTCACCGCTTCGGCGGGCGCGATGCCTTCGGCAAGACGGATGTCGGCGAATGGGTTGAGCGCGCGCGACAGGTAATAAGTGGCGCCGATCAGCGGCTGCGAGCGGTCGGCGGCCGAGCCGGATACGATGCCCACTGTGCGCCGGCGCCAGCGCTTATCGAGCAGCTGCACCGCACCCGCCGAGTGCTCGTCGGCGATCTCCAGCCGCGCCACGTCGTTGCGGATTTCGACCGGCAGATTGATTACCGCCTCGGCTTCCGGCGCGTCGGCTTTGAACGTGAACGGCGCTTCGCCGAGCGTCAAACCTTTAAGATCGATGGCATTCACCAAGCCGGTATCGGCGCCGCCAGTTTGCGCGCGCAGCACCTTCACCGTCAGCGCGCCGGCCGCGTTGTCGGCGGCGGCAAGCGCGTGCGGCGCAGGCAAGCCGCCCGCAACCACCGTGAGCGGATGGCTGCCGACGATGCGTCGCAGGCCGACGATGAACTCGCCGCCCTTGCCGAGATCGACGCCGTCGGAGAGCCAGACGATCTCGACATCCGGCGCGCCCTTGAGGAACCGCTCGAGCAAAGGCAGTGCCTCGGCGCGGTCGATCGTGTAGGGCTTTGGCTTGAGCTGCTTGATCTGCACGCGCGCGGCGCCTGCGGTCTGCAAGGAGAGATCGCGTGCGGTCTCCGACAGCGGCAGCACCGCGACGCCGCGATTGTCGGCATCGGCGCGCGCGAGCAATTCGTCGGCGGCGCGCAGCCGGGCGTCCCAGGAGGCCGCCGCGCCCCAGCCGTCGTCGAGCATGACCAAAAGCGGCGCCCCTCGGTTTGAACTGGCGAGCGGTGGATTCCACAGCGGACCGGCGGCCGCGATGATGACCAGCGCCGCCAGCGTCAGCCGCAGCAAGATCAGCCACCACGGTGTGCGCGACGGGGTTTCCTCCTTGGGCGCGATCTCGAACAACAACCGGGTGGGCGGGAAGTTGATGCGGCGCGGACGCGGCGGCACCAGCCGCAACAACCACCATAAGGCCGGCAGGCCGAGCAGGCCGAGCAGCACCAGCGGCTGCGCGAAGCCGAGCGGCAATGAACCGAACAGGGAGCCGATCACGCCACTCTCCCAGGATTCGGCGGCGTATAGCGGCTGCTCACCGATGTCGCCTGCATATGGGCGCCCATGCGCGAATGCAGCACGAGTAGCAATTCGCTGGCCGGCCGGTCGGTGTGGTGGATGGCAAAGCTCCAGCCTAGCCGGTCGGTCTCGGCGCGGATTTGTGCGCGGTGGCGCGCCACCAGGCCTTGGTAATCGTTACGCCAGGTCTCCGCGCGGCCGGCGGTGACGGAGCCTGCGCCCTCCGGTTCGATGAATTCGACGCGGCCCGAATAGGGGAAGCTTTCCTCGGCCGGATCGACGATCTGCACCACATGGCCGTGCGCGCCGGTGGTCGAGAGCTGCGAGAGGGTTTGCTGCACGTCGCCGATGGGGCTCCACAGGTCGGACAGCAGCACGACCTCGGCAAGCGGCGAGGGCGCAAACGACATCGGCAGGCTGGCGCGCCCCAGCGGATCGTGCAGGATCGTCTGCGCCATCTTGTCGATCACGTTACGGCTGGCGGTCGGCCGCAACAGGCCGGGAATGCCGACCCGCTCGCCGCCTTGCACCAGCACCTCGGCCAAGGCGAAGGCCACCACCAGCGCGCGTTCGAGCTTGCTGTCGGTCACCAGCGCGGAGGCAAAGGCCATCGACGGCGAACGGTCAGGCCAGATCCAGACCGTGTGCGATGCTTCCCATTCGCGCTCGCGCACGTAGAGATGGTCGTCGCGCGCCGAGCGCCGCCAGTCGACATTGGAGGCGGGTTCGCCCGACATGAAACGGCGATACTGCCAGAAATTCTCGCCCGGTCCGGCGCGGCGGCGCCCATGCAAACCGTGGATGACGGTGGCCGCCACGCGGCGCGCTTCGAGGATAAGCCGCGGCATGGCATCGGCGAGCAAACGGCCGCTGCCGGTTGCCTGCCGAACTGCGCTCGCCTCGATGTCGCTGAGCCTGAGCTCGGCCATCTGCGGTTATCCGATGCGCGTTTTCAGCCGCCCGATGACGTTCGGAACGGTTTCGCCCTCGGCACGGGCGGCGAAGGTCAGCGCCATGCGGTGCTTGAGCACGGGCTCGGCCAGTTCGAGCACGTCATCGACCGACGGAGCGAAGCGGCCTTCGAGCAGCGCGCGGGCGCGCACCGCCAGCATCAGCGCCTGGCTGGCGCGCGGTCCCGGGCCCCAAGAGATCAACTTGCCGAGATCGCCGGCCTCGGGGCCGGGGCGCGCCGAGCGCACCAGCTTGAGAATCGCTTCCATGACCGACTCGCCGACCGGCAGCCGGCGCACCAGCCGTTGCGCCGCGATCAGATCGTCGGATGTCATCGCCGCCTTGGCGCGCGTTTCCTCCGCGCCGGTGGTATCGAACAGAATCTTGCGCTCGGCTTCGAGGTCCGGATAGTCCACGTCCACTTCCATCAGGAAGCGGTCGAGCTGCGCTTCGGGCAGCGGATAGGTGCCTTCCTGCTCGAGCGGATTTTGCGTCGCCAGCACGTGGAACGGCTTGGGCAGATCGTGACGCGCGCCGGCGACCGTCACGTGCTGCTCCTGCATCGCCTGAAGCAGCGCCGATTGGGTGCGCGGGCTCGCGCGGTTGATCTCGTCGGCCATCAGCAATTGCGAGAACACCGGGCCGGAGATGAAGCGAAAGCTGCGCTTGCCGCCCGGGCCTTCCTCTAGCACCTCGGTGCCGAGGATGTCGGATGGCATCAGGTCGGGCGTGAACTGCACGCGCCTGGCGTCGAGGCCGAGCACGATCCCCATCGTCTCCACCAGTTTGGTCTTGGCGAGGCCGGGCACGCCGACCAAGAGCGCGTGGCCGCCCGACAGCACGGTGACCAGCGCCCGCTCGACCACGGTGTCCTGGCCGAAGATCACGGAGCCGATGGCGGTTTTTGCCGAGCGCACGTGGGCGGCTGTGGATTCCGCCGCGCGCACGATCATATCTTCGAGCTTTTCAAGGTTTTCGCCGCTTGCCGAGGCCATGATCTCGTGTCCTTTCATCGCCTGCCCTTAGGGAGAACGTTGGGCCCGTTGAAGCGTCATGCAACAAACACACCAAAACGAATTTTGCTGCGCCAATTGGACCGAATCTGCCTCAATCTATGGGCTAGCTTACGCTATCTTCCGCGGCCTGATTGGTTGAGTCACAAAGTTGCGAACAGGCCTGAGACGGCTTGAATAACGTAGGTAAACAATGGCGAAGACAGGGCAGGGCGGGCTGGATGGGATTGTGACAGCGGCGACCGGCGAAAAACGCAAGGGTCCGCCGCCGGTTCATCTGTGGAATCCACCGTTTTGCGGCGATATCGACATGCGGATCGCCGCCGATGGTACTTGGTTCTACCAGAAGACGCCGATCGGAAGGCCCGCTTTGGTCAAGCTTTTCGCGTCGATTCTCAAACGCGAGGGTGACAAATATTTCCTGGTCACCCCTGTGGAGAAAGTTGGGTTAATCGTCGAAGAAGTTCCATTCCTCGCCGTCGAGCTTAGGGTCGAGCATGATGCTCGGGGGCAAGTTCTCAATTTTAGGACAAATGTCGACGACTGGGTCACGGCCGGTCCCGGGCGCGCCTTGCGCTTCGAGCCGCAAGCCGGCAACGGGGGCCTCAAGCCCTATCTCCATGTCCATCGCGAGCTATGGGCGAAGGTGACGCGCGCGCTGTTCTACGATCTGGTCGAACTCGGCGAGGAACGCGCCATTGACGGCAAGGCGATGTTCGGCGTCGTCTCCGGCGGCGATTTTTTCGCGATGGCGGAAGCAAGCGCGTTGCGGGAGTTCGCTTGATGCACGGCACGGGAGCGGCGCAGGCCATGACGGCGGATGAATTTTTCGCGCGCGCGCGGGCCCGGCTCACGCTCGACGTGCCCGCCGGCATCACCGATCCCAGCTTCACGCCGGCGCGCGGCGATCACGACGCCGATCCGGTGATGGCGAACATCGCCGCGGTGCGGCCGATCCGCCCGGCGGCGGTGCTAGTGCCCATCGTCGATCACCCCGAGCCGACCGTGCTCTTGACCCAGCGCGCTCAGCATTTGCCGGACCATGCCGGGCAGGTGTCGTTTCCTGGCGGCAAGATCGACAAGGGCGACGACAGTCCGCTCGCTTCCGCCCTGAGAGAAGCGGACGAGGAGATCGGCCTCGCCCGCGACTTCGTCGAGCCGCTCGGCTATCTCGATCTCTACATGACCACGCTCGGCTACCGCATCGTGCCGGTGGTGGCGCGGGTCAAGCCCGGCTTTGCGCTCACGCTCAACGCCAGCGAGGTGGATGCCAGCTTCGAGGTGCCGCTCGCCTTTGTCATGGATCAGGCCAATGTGCAGCGCCATGCGCGCGAGTGGCAGGGCATGATGCGGCACTATTACGCGATCACCTTCGGCGAGCGCTACATTTGGGGCGTGACCGCTGGTATCCTGCGCAATCTGCACGAACGGATTTATCGATGAGCGGGACGCGGCTGTTTTATCCCTCCCCCGAAGGGGGAGGGTGGCCGGCGAAGCCGACCGGGTGGGGGCCGCCGCGACTTAACCCCACCCGGCCGCGCGCGGAGCCTGTCATCGGGCCGCGCATTGCGCGGACCCGTTGGCTCGCGTCCGCCCTCCCCTTGCAGGAGACGGATAGGAAGAAAAAATGATCCGCATCGGATTCACCGAGATCTCTCTGTTCCTGGCGCCGTTCGTGCTCTACGCGGTGTTCTTGTGGGCGACCAAGGCCGGCGTGATGGACGCGGAATCCTGGCCGGTCTCGCGTCTCGCTTGGCTCGCCATTGCCGCGCTGTTGCTGGTGGTCGGCAGCTTCATCTATTTCGCGCATTTCACCGGCGCGCCGCCGGGCTCGGCCTACGTGCCGGCGCATGTTGAGAACGGCAAACTCGTGCCGGGGCAGACCAGATGACAGCCGGCGCGACCTCACGCAGCCTTTCGGACGCGGGCTGGCTGACTGCCGGCGCATTGCCGCGTTTGCTCGGCGTGCTCGACGGCGACGGCGAGGAGGCGCGCGCAGTCGGCGGCGCGGTGCGCAATGCGCTGATCGGAATGCCGGTCGAGGAAATCGACGTCGCCACCACGGCCGTGCCTGAAGAGGTAGTCAGGCGTATTTCCGCCGCTGGCTTCAAACCGGTGCCGACCGGCATCGAGCACGGCACCGTCACCGTCGTCATCGATAAACACCCGTTCGAGGTGACCTCGCTGCGCCGGGACGTGGAGACGTACGGCCGCCATGCCAAGGTTGCCTTCGGGCGCGACTGGAAGGTGGACGCCGAGCGGCGCGATTTCACCGTCAATGCGTTGTCGGCTTCGCGCGACGGCACGGTCTACGACTATGTCGGCGGCCTCGCCGATCTCGATGCGCGGCGCGTGCGCTTCATCGGCGATCCGCAAAAGCGGATCGAGGAAGACTATCTGCGCATCTTGCGCTTCTTCCGTTTCCACGCCGCCTATAGCGACGGGGGCCATCCAGACGCCGAGGGTCTCGCCGCCTGCATCGCCGGCCGCGGCGGTCTCGACCAGCTCTCGCGCGAACGCATGCGCATGGAAATGATGAAGCTGGTGGTGGCTCAACACGCGGTGCCCACTCTCATCGCCATGGCCGATTCCGGCCTGCTGCTGCGCGTCATCGGCAGCGTCGATTACCTCGGCTCGTTCGAGAACATGGCCAAGGTCGAAGTGGCGGCGGGTCTCGCGCCCAACGCGGTGCGCCGGCTTGGCGCGCTCGCTGTCGCCGTCGCCGAAGACGCCGAGCGGCTTTGGCAGAAGCTGCGGCTCGCCAACGCCGAGCACGAGCGGCTCGCCTCGATGGCCGAGCACTGGCGCGAGATTTCGCCGGCGGCGGGCGAGCAAGCGGCGCGCGCGTTGCTCTACCGCCTGCGCGCGCAGCATTTCACCGACCGCGTGCTGCTCGCCTGGGCGCGTTCGCCGGCAACCGCGCACGATCAGGCCTGGCATGCGCTGGCAAACCTGCCGCAGCGCTGGAACGCGCCGGTGTTTCCGTTGAAGGCGGTAGACTTCATTGCGCGCGGCGTGGAGAAGGGTCCGGCGCTCGGCTTAGCGCTCGCGGTCGCAGAAGAGGCGTGGGTCGCGGCGGGGTTTCCGGAGAATCCGGAGGAGCTCGATGCGATCGCGGTGTCTGCTGTGCAGAAAAAATGAAAAGACCCGGGTATAACGGTCGGCCCGTTTTGCGTTGAGTAACCCATTACGCCAGTTGATCTTTTCTCAATCTCCCAGCCGCCGGCAAGGATTGCCGTGCGGTTCGCGGCTTGACCCCGATAGCTGGCTACGGCACGCAGCTTAAGCGCGTTCAACAGACGCGCATGCCGCCGCGATCGACGTCATGAACATCCTTTCCGGCTTTGCCGATATCTCGATCTTCCAGCTTACGCTGGTCGCGGGCGTTGCCCTGTGCGCGTCCGTCGTCGGCGGTGTGTCCGGTTACGGCACCGGCGCGTTGATGCCGCTGGTGCTGGTGCCGCTGATCGGCGCGGAGCCAGTGGTGCCGATCATCGCCATCTCGGCGCTGTTCAATAATACGAGCCGGCTCACCGCGTTTTTCAAATACGCCGACTTCCGCCGCGCAGCCATTGTGCTCGCCTGCTCGGCGCCGACCTGCGTGCTGGGCGCCTGGGGCTATACGCGGCTGTCGAGCGCGGGCGCGGCGCTGGTGATCGGCGCCATGTTGATCCTGAGCGTGCCGCTGCGGCGGCATTTGAAGAAGCGCGATTTCCAGGTCGGCGACGGTGGACTGGCGCTCGTTTCCGTCGGCTACGGCGTCGTGGTTGGCGGCACCGCCGGCTCCGGCGTGATCCTGCTTTCGCTTCTGATGGCCGCAGGGGTCAGCGGCGCCGGCGTGATTGCGACCGACGCCGCGGTGTCGATTGTCATCGGCGTGATCAAGACGTCGGTGTTCGGGTTTGCCGGAGTGCTCACCGCGCAGGTGGTAGCCTTCGCGCTGCTGATCGGCATCGTGGCGCTGCCGGGCGCGTTCCTGGCTCGACGGTTTGTCGAGCGAATGCCGGTGCACGTGCACACCGCAATCCTCGATGCGGTGGTGTTTGCGGGCGGTGTTGTGATGATTGCGGCGGCGTTACGTTAGTTTATTTTACGTATGATCTTGTCCGAAAACCGGTTCCCACTTTTCGGGATCATGCGCTAGGGCCACTTCACGACCGGCGGCATCGAGGACAGGATCGACTCAACATTGCCGCCGGTTTTGAGGCCGAAGATCGTGCCGCGATCGTACAGCAGGTTGAACTCGACGTAGCGGCCGCGGCGCACCAGTTGCTCGTCGCGCTCGGCCTCGCTCCAGGGCGTGGCGAAGTTCTTGCGCACCAGTTCGGGATAGACGCCGAGGAAGGCGCGGCCGACGGCTTGCGTGAAGGCGAAGGTCAAGTCCCAGTCGGTTTCCAGATAGTCGTAGAAGATGCCGCCGATGCCGCGCATCTCGTTGCGGTGCTTGAGGAAGAAATAGTCGTCGCACCATTTCTTGTATTTGCCGTAGGGCGCGACGGCCGCGTGCGCATCGCAGGCCGTTTGCATGGCGGCATGGAAGGCGAGGGTGTCCGGGTCCTTTTGCGTGCGGCGCTTGTCGAGCACCGGCGTGAGGTCGGCGCCGCCGCCGAACCAGGCTTTGCTGGTGACCACAAAGCGCGTGTTCATGTGCACCGCCGGCACGTGCGGGTTCTGCTGATGCGCGATCAGCGAAATGCCGGAAGCCCAGAAGCGCGGATCCTCGGCGGCGCCCGGAATCTCCTTGCGGAATTCCGGCGCGAACTCGCCGTAGACGGTCGAGCAATGCACGCCGACCTTCTCGAACACGCGGCCCCGCATCAGCGACATCGCGCCGCCGCCGCCCGGTTGGCCACTATGATCGGTGCGCGACCACGGCGTGCGCACGAAGCGGCCGGGCGCGCGCTCGGCAAGCGGTGCGCTGGCCGGCAGCGCGTCCTCGACCGTTTCGAAGGCGGCGCAGATATCGTCGCGCAAGCTCTCGAACCAGGTTCGTGCGCGGGTCTTGCGGGCTTCGATTTGGCTCGAATCCATCACTTGATTCCAAGCTTGGCCTTGACCGCGCCGAGGTCGCCCGCATGAAAGCCCTGCGCGCAGTCGTGGTCGAACTCGACGACCGCGGCGTCGTAGGCCTTTTGCTTCTGCTGGTACAGCGGGAATTCGGCCTTAAACTTCTTCGCCAACTCCTCGTGGCGGATCACGCGTTTCTGGAAGGCGTTGAGGCCCGCCTCGTCATAGCCGCCCAGCATCGGGATTTCGGCGTTGATCTGGTTTTCCAGGAACATGGCTTCGGCGGTTTCGCGGTCGATAGCGGCGATTTCGTAGTCGATCGCGGTGCCGGTCGTGTCGAGCTCGCGCGCCTTAAGCAGGCAGGCTTCCAGCGCGAGCGGGCTCATCGCCGGCTGGCCGGCCTTGACCGGCGCGCGCGCCAGCAATTCGGCGAGCAGCGGGCGCGCGGCATAGGCGTCGCTCGTGCCGAACACAAGCAGCGCGGGTAGTGCGGCGATGGCCACCAACCTGGGCATGGCGGCGATTTTATCACTGCGGAAAGCCCCCCGTCTGCCGCAGCGCCTCGCCGGCCACCAGCGCTACCGCCATCGCTACATTGAGCGAGCGCAGGCCCTCCGCGATCGGGATGCGCAGCCGCACGTCGGCGGCCTCGTGCACGGCCTCCGGTACGCCGGCGCTTTCGCGCCCGAACAGCAGCACCTGGTCGTCCCGGAAGGTATGGTCGAGATAGGCGGCTTCGGCGGCGGTCGTCAGCAGCACCAGACGCAGCCGCTCGGCGCGGCGCCAGTCCTCGAACGCCTCGAAACGAGCCGTGGCGGGTGATGGCGACCCGGTCGAGGTAATCCATGCCGGCCCGGCGGAAGGCGCGGTCGGTGACTGGAAAGCCGGCCGGCTCGATAATATGGGCTTCCAGCCCCAGGCAGGCGCAGAGCCGCAGAATCGTGCCCGTGTTCTGGGGAATGTCCGGCTCGTAAAGGGCGATCCGCATCGGCCGGCCTGTCGATATTCCAATTGCGCCCGTGGTAACCCGCTCTAGACGAACGGTTTATGCGACTTATGGGCACGGCGCGCGATAGCGGGCTTGCGCTATTACCGCAAGGGTGCCAATAAAACGGTACCGCAGCGCCGTCCTGACTTGTGCAGGGCTGCCGCAACCGGTCCGCCCCGCCGCCGCGGGACTTGTTCTGCCGGCTTAAAGCCGCGGGCGGAAGACTAAGCCAGCCGGGGGAGAGGACCTAAAGAAGTGACGACCGTGTCTTCGGCGGGGCACTCGCGCCGCGACTTTCTCTATATCGCCACTGGCGCCGTCGGCGCGGTGGGTGCTGCAGCGGCCCTCGTGCCGCTGATCGCGCAAATGAATCCGGACGCCTCGACCATCGCGGCGGGCGCGCCGGTCGAAATCGACTTGGCGCCGATCGCCGACGGGCAGATCGTCAAGGTGTTCTGGCGTTCGAAGCCGATCTTCATCTTCCATCGCACCAAGCACGATATCGAACTGGCGAAGAACGTAAACGTCGCGAGCCTGCCCGATCCCGAGCCGGATTCAGAACGCGTCAAGCCCGGCCACGAGCAGTGGCTGGTCGTGATCGGCATCTGCACCCATCTCGGCTGCATCCCGCTCGCCCATCAGGGCGAATATGACGGCTGGTTCTGCCCCTGCCATGGCTCGCAATACGACAGTGCTGGCCGCATCCGCAAAGGCCCAGCCCCGAAAAATCTCTACCTGCCGCCGTATAAATTTGTGTCCGACACCAAGATTCAAATCGGCTGAGCGAAACGTCGTATTTAAGGTTCGACCATGAGCGGAAAATCGACTTACCAGCCGACCCATCCGGCATTGCAGTGGCTCGAGAAGCGGCTGCCGATCGGCGGCTTGATCCATTCCTCGTTCATCGCCTATCCGACGCCGCGCAACCTGAACTACTGGTGGACGTTCGGCGGCATCCTCTCGTTCATGCTCGGCGTGCAGATCCTCACTGGCATCATCCTGGCGATGCACTACACGCCGCAGGTCGATCTCGCCTTCAAGTCGGTCGAGGCCATCATGCGCGACGTCAACTTCGGTTGGCTGCTGCGCTACCTGCACGCCAACGGCGCCGCGATGTTCTTCCTCGCCGTCTACATCCACATATTCCGCGGCATGTATTACGGCTCCTACAAGGAGCCGCGCGAGGTGCTGTGGATCCTCGGCGTCATTCTTTACATGCTGATGATGGCGACCGGCTTCATGGGCTACGTGCTGGTCTGGGGCCAGATGAGCTTCTGGGCGGCGACCGTGATCACCAATCTGTTCTCCGCCATTCCCGTCGTCGGCGACGCCATCGTCACTTGGCTGTGGGGCGGCTTCGCGGTCGGCAATCCGACGCTGAACCGGTTCTATGCGCTGCACTACCTGTTGCCGTTCGTCATCGCCGGCGTCGTGGTGCTGCACGTCTGGGCGCTGCACGTGGCGGGCCAGAACAATCCGGCCGGTATCGAGCCGAAATCGGACAAGGACACGGTGCCGTTCACGCCCTACGCGATCGTCAAGGACGGTTTCCTGATCGTGTGCTTCTGCCTGTTGTACGCGTGGTTCGTGTTCTACATCCCGAACTTCCTTGGCCATCCCGACAACTACATCCCGGCCAATCCGGCGGTGACGCCGTCCGAAATCGTGCCGGAATGGTATTACTTGCCGTTCTACGCGATCCTGCGCTCGATCCCGAACAAGCTGCTCGGCGTCATTGCGCTGTTCTCCTCGATTGGCGTCCTGGCCTTCCTGCCTTGGCTCGATACGTCGAAGGTGCGCTCGGCGCGCTATCGGCCGCTTTACCGGCAGTTCTTCTGGCTGTTCGTGATCGCGGGCATCGGGCTCGGCTGGCTTGGCACCAAGCCGCCAGAGGGCATCTACGTCATCCTCGCCCGCGTGTTGACGTTCTACTATTTCGCCTTTTTCCTGATCGTGCTGCCGCTGCTCGGCATCTTCGAGAAGACCAAGCCGCTGCCGAACTCGATTTCGGAATCGGTATTGGGCGCGAAGGCGTGAGGACGGTCATGAGCATGCAGCGTACCATCTTGGCCCTGGTCCTGGCCGGCTCGTTTTTCGCCGCCGCCGCGCCGGCCTCCGCGCAACTGGCCGAGCAGGTGCCGCCGCCGCGGCAGAAATGGTCGTTCGCCGGACCGTTCGGCAAGTACGACCAGGCGCAGCTCCAGCGCGGTTTCAAGATCTACCGCGAAGTTTGCGCGAACTGCCACTCGGCGGAGATGGTGTCCTTCCGCAATCTGGCTGACGAGGGCGGCCCCGGCTTTACCGAGGCGCAGGCCGAGGCAGTCGCGGCCGAATACAAGATCAAGGACCTCGACGACCAGGGCAATCAGATCGAGCGGGCCGGCCGGCTGGCCGACCATTTCCCGCCGCCATTCGCCAACGAACTGGCGGCAAAGGCGACCTATGGCGTTGCCCCGCCCGACATGTCGACGCTGGCCAAGGCGCGCAGCTACAGCCGCGGCTTCCCGTGGTGGGTCTTCGACATGGTCACGCAATACCAGGAGCAGGGGCCGGACTACATCGCCGCCTATATCAACGGCTACAAGGACCCGCCGAAGGGCTTCGTGCTGCCGGAGAACGGCCACTACAACGAATATTTCCCCGGCCATAACACCGCCATGCCGCAGCCGCTGCAGGACGGGCAGGTGACCTACGACGACGGCACGCCGCAGACCGCGCAGCAGTACGCCAAGGACGTCGCGGCCTTCCTGATGTGGGTGGCCGAGCCAAAGCTCGACGCGCGCAAGCGCATTGGGTTCCAGGTGTTCATCTTCCTGATCGTGTTCGCCGGCCTGCTATACTTCACCAAGAAGAAGGTGTGGTCGGACGTGCATTAGCTCCCGATTCGAACATATTTCTTGACGCTGGGGCCCCATTTGGGGCCCTTTGTTTTCTGTGAGCATCAACTGAGGCGGCCATGACCAAAGCAGTCCTCGGCATCATCGGCGGGTCCGGCATCTACGACCTGCCGGGGCTTGAAAACGTGCGCGAGCGGCGCATCGGCAGTCCGTGGGGCGAGCCGTCCGGCGCCTTGCGCATCGGCGACATCGCCGGCCTGCCGGTGGTGTTTCTTTCGCGCCACGACAAGGGCCACCGGCTGTCGCCTTCCGACATCAACTACCGCGCCAATATCGACATCTTGAAGCGCGCCGGCGTCACCGATCTGGTGTCGCTGTCGGCCTGCGGCTCGTTCAAGGAAGAACTGCCGCCCGGCACCTTCGTCCTGGTCGACCAATTCGTGGACCGCACCTACAAGCGCGAGAGCTCGTTCTTCGGCAAAGGGCTGGTGGCGCATGTGTCGATGGCGCATCCGGTATCGCCGCGCCTTCGCGCGCGCATCGGCGAGGCGGCGTTGCTCGAAGGCATCGAGCCGAAATTCGGCGGCACCTACGTCTGCATGGAGGGGCCGCAGTTCTCCACGCTGGCCGAGAGCCTGACCTACAAGCAGCTCGGCTATTCGGTGATCGGCATGACCAACATGCCGGAGGCCAAGCTCGCGCGCGAGGCGGAGATTTGCTACGCCACCGTCGCCATGGTGACCGATTTCGATTGCTGGCATCCCGACCACGACGCGGTCACCGTGCAGGACATCATCAAGGTGCTGCTGGAGAACGCCGAGCGCGCCAAGCGGCTGGTGGCGCGGCTGGCCGCGGATTTCCCGCGCGAACACGAGCCGTGCCCCATTGGGTCGGATCGTGCGCTCGACTCGGCGCTGATCACCGCGCCTAATGCGCGCGATCCCGAATTGATCAAGAAGCTCGACGCTGTGGCGGGCAGGGTGCTCGGAGGCCGCTGATGTATTCGGCACTTGTCAGGGCTTGAACATTTTGACCGCGCGGGCTTCTTTAGGGGACCAGCAGGAGGACCGAATGCCCGAAATCACCATCAATCTCGTTGCCGGCCGCGGCGAGGAGACAAAGAAGGCGCTGATGTACGACATCACTCAGGCGGTGATGAAGAACTGCAACGTGCCGGCCGAGGCCGTTGTCGTGCAGATCGTCGAATGTCCGCCGGCCGACAAGATGAAGGGCGGTCAGACCTTCGTCGAACGCATGAAGAAATAGCCGCCACAATGATCGCCCTCGACAGCGACCTGCGCGTCTCGATCCGCTCGATTCCCGACTATCCCAAGCCGGGCATCATGTTCCGCGACATCACCACGCTCTTGGGCGACGCGCGCGCGTTCCGCCGCGTCGTGGACGAACTGGTGCAGCCCTGGGCCGGCATGAAGATCGACAAGGTCGCCGGCATCGAGGCGCGCGGCTTCATCCTTGGCGGCGCGGTGGCGCACCAAGTTTCGGCCGGCTTCGTGCCGATTCGCAAGAAGGGGAAGCTGCCGCATAAGAGGGTGAGCGTCGCCTATGCGCTTGAATACGGCGAGGACACGATCGAGATGCATGCCGACGCGCTGGTTGCCGGCGAGCGCGTGGTGTTGGTGGACGACCTGATCGCCACCGGCGGCACGGCGGAAGCGGCGGTGAAGCTTTTGCGCCAGCTCGGCGCCGACGTTCTGGCCGCCTGCTTCGTCATCGATTTGCCGGACCTCGGCGGCGCCGAGCGCCTGCGCAAACTCGACGTACCGGTGCAGACGCTGATCTCGTTCGAGGGGCACTAGGGCGTCGACTTATAAAACGGCGTGCCGAAGACCGCCTTGGATACGCTTTCCAATTTCTGCTCTTGGGGGAAAGCGGACAAAGGCTGATTTGGCCCCTGATGGCTCGGTCGCGAATGATGCTGCCGGACGTTACTTCCGTTTATTGGGATGTCGGCTTTCCCCCAAAGCGGAGATGCGCGTCTTACCGCCACCAGCCCCGTTGTACTGGACGATAGTCGTCGCGCCGGGTTTGGGAGTTCCAATTACGCCCGAAAAACGGGAAGCCGTCGTCGCCCCAGCCGTTGCCGTTTGCAATGCGGTCGTCGGGCGTAACCTTGCGCGTGATAAAGCCGCCTTGCGGCTGATTGCTCAGCACCGCGACAAACTCGGTGCGGTAGTTGGTCTCCTTGCTCAGCGGCTCGTCCGAGACGATGATCGAGGATCGCGGCACTGCCGTCGGCGCGATGCGGGCGAGCACATCCTGCGGGATGGTGATGCGGTCGAGCGCGTCCTTGGCGTCGTCGCCCCCGTCGATGGTGACCGCGGTCCAGCGCAGGCCGGCGCCGTTGCGCGCCATCGCCGTGAACACATGCGTGCCGATCGGCCTGTCGGGATCGCGGATCGTGACGGGGACCTCGATGCTCGCATCGAACACGTCGCCGCCGTCCGGCCACCGCTTATGCGTGTTGCGCCGCACGTAAAGCTTCTGCGTGGCGCGGCTGATGTAGATCGAGACCGGCTCGAGCGCGAGCTTGGCCTCGGTTGCCGCCTTGACGGCTGCGGCTTTTTTGGTTTCGGCCGCCTTGGCGGCGTCCTTTGCGGCGGCGGCGGCGTCGACTTTGGACGTCGCGTCGGCTTTTGCCGTGTCGAGCTGCGTCGCCAGTGCCGCGGCCTTGGCGGCGGCCTTCTGCTTGCGCTCCTCGGCCTGCGCCTTGGCCTGGTCCGACTTCGCGGCGGCGAGCGCCCTGTCGGCGGACGCGAGCGCGGCGTCGGCGCTCCGCTTGAGCTGCTCCAGCTTGCGCAGCGACACCGTCAGCAATTTCGTCTCGCGCGCCGTTGTCGTGACGGCTTTCTTCGCCTCGGCGGCGGCCGCGATGGCCTCCGCGGCCTCGTGGGCGAGCGTCTCGGCCTTGGCCGGAGCGGCCGCGATGGCCTCCGCCTTCGGCATGAACAGCGCCGGGTGGGAAAACGCGACCGGGGCCGGGTCGTTCGGCGCGATGATCACCCGCATGCCGATCTGCGTCTTGTCGAACAGCTTCTCGGCAAAGCCGTAGGGCATCCGTATGCAGCCGTGCGAGGCCGCATAGCCGGGCAGCGGTCCGCCGTGCAGCGCGATGCCGTTCCAAGTGATGCGCTGCATGTTCGGCATCCAGGCATCGTCATACATGGTCGAGTGGTGGTCCTTGTCCTTCTCGATGAGGGCGAAGACGCCGGCCGGCGTCTCGCGTCCCTTGACGCCGGTCGACACCGGCGCGCGCAGGATCCAGCCGTCGGCGTCGTAGAAGGTGACCTGCTGGGTCTTGATCGACACGATCGCCATGATCGGCTCGCCCGCCTCGCGCGGAGCCGTCGCCTCGGTCGGTGGCGCGGGGCGCGCCTGTGTGGCCGCGGCGCCGGGGCTCAATGCCGTCAGCGCAGCCATCGCCGCGAGCGTCACAAGGACGGGAGGCCGCCAACGGCGTATCGCCACGGTGGATTGTGCCGTCTTCAATCGATTGACCATGCCATGCCCGGTTGGAATGCCTGTGCGCGCCTGCGTCGAATCGCGTGTCAAATCGTGATTTCTGGATAACTAACAGCCGCCGCCATCTACGCCGCCAATTCGCTCCTGGGGACTATCGGCACGTTTCGGTGGCAATTCTCTCATATACGACAGCTCACGTAGGAGGAAAGGTGGCTCGCGGCTGAAATTGGCACTTAACGGACAAACTAACCGCGCCAACATTTTGTCTGCTTTTGGGGCAACAGCGGACACGCGGCCTATTTTATGAGTGCACGGGGCGGCGCCGACGTTCTGGCCGCCTTCTTCGTCATCGATTTGCTGGACCTCGGCGGCGCCGAGCGCCTGCGCAAACTCGACGTACCGGTGCAAACGCATGCTGAAGCGGAACCATGGCGTGGCCGTACCATTTGGGCCCGCCATATCCTTGGTACGGCAGAGCGGCCCGGCTCGTGGTGAGATATTCCATCGCGCCGAATTTCACGATTTTGAAATCGGAGTTCAGAACCGGGGTCAGCCGCGCTCCAAGCGGAATATGAAATGGATCCGAGGTGGCGATGACGAGGCCCGCCGCATCCAGGATCGTGACGACGGTCCAATCGTCATGGCCGGCGAGATTCGAGAATATCAATTCCATTTCGTTGACGAAACGAAAGCAAAGGCACAATACCCCTAGCACCGAGCCGTCATCGTCGGTGACGCGGAATGCGTAGATCAAAGAGTGTTTTTGGTTCGGGACAAGATCGCTCTCGCCAAAGCTCTCTACGTACCCGGCCGCGGTCGTTATGGCCTCATGGATAAGCGGATCTGAGCTTGCGACTACCGCAGGACCTTCATCCAGGCGGGCGACGATGTTGCCGTGCTGGTCCGTCAAGATGATATCGGAATAGACCGAGTATTTCCGCACATATTCATCGAACCGACGCCGTAGAGCGTCGCGCGCGTGGTTCCGATCGGCCGAGTCGCGCGGGATGCGCAAAAAGGCGCGGATGTCTTCGTCGCTGGAGAGAAAGCCAATATCGGCGGTTCGCTCGAACAAGTTTCTGACCAGAATATTGATCGCGACTTGAGCCTTGAAGCCGATTTCCTGGACGCACTTCTTGAGTGCTTCGGTTCCCAATTGATTGAGCAGGCTGGATGCGAGCTCGCCAAAAGCCTGGCGCGTATCGCTCATGTCGGCGCCGCTGCCGGATAGTTGGCCAAGCAGGCTCAGATTGTCCCAAACTGCCTGCAGGTCCTGCAGTTCGCCGCCATATTTTTCCGCAACGGCCATGTGCGGAACAATTTTTTCCAGGCGGCCGTTCAGATCGATGCCTTTAAATCGATTTGTCATGGAGGCCGCAAATGTGGAATCGCACTGGCCCAGCAAAGGTATCTGATTAATTGATTCGGCTATCAGACGCATGTGGCTGCGCTGCCTAACTTTAAGGCGGTTGCTGCCTATAATTTCACTAATTTTTTGGTGATTGGTTTGCTTCCCGCTATTGCGGTGAGTCCTGCCGCGGTATCGCAACAAATAGTCAAGCCTCGGTCGGCCGCGTTAGCGATTTGATCGGGCGGCCTAATTTTGCCTTGGCCCCCACGGGCCGCCCGGCCCGGGCGCGCCCGGTTCCGGTTCCCACGGCCCTTGCTGCGGCGTCTCCGGCGACGCGTTGCCCCAGGGGCCTTCCTGCGCGGACTGATCCTCGACCTGCGCCTGCGGCTCCGGTGCTTCCAGCACCAGCGGCCCGGGATCGTGGCCGCCGGCGAATTTCACCAGCGCCTCGACGCGTTTTTCGACCGACGGGTGCGTGTCGAAAATATTGGAAAATCCCTCGCGCGGATTGTCGATGCACATTTCCATCACCGCCGAATTGGCGCCGGGGATCTCGCCGCGTCCCTCGATCTTGCGCAGCGCCGAAATCATGGCATCGGGATTTTTGGTGAGCTCCACCGAACCGGAGTCGGCAAGATATTCGCGCTGGCGCGACAGCGCGAAGCGGATGACGATCGACAGGATCCAGACCAGCGCGATGAGCGCGATTGCGATGACGATGGCGATGCCGGCGCCGCCTTTGCCCTCGTCACGACTCGATCGCCGGCCGCCGCCCCACATCATGTTCTGGAAGAAGATACGGAACACCAGTTCGCCGAAGAAGCCGAGCACGCCGGCGATCACCATGGCGACCACCATCATACGCACGTCACCGTTGCGGATGTGCGTAAGCTCGTGGCCGAGCACGGCCTCGATCTCTTGGTCGTTGAGCGCCTCGATCAGGCCGCGCGTTACGGTGATGGAATATTGCTTGTCGTTCATGCCGGTGGCAAAGGCGTTGAGCGCCTCGTCGTCGGCGATGCGCAGCGTCGGCGTGGTGATGCCGCGCGAGATGCAGAGATTTTCCAGGAGATTGTAGAGCCGAGGTTCTTCCGTCCGGCTCACCTCGCGCGCCCCGGTCACCGCGTCGATCATCGACTGGTGAAATCTGTAGGCGATGAAAATCCAGATCACCGTGCCGACCGTGGCAAAGGGTAGCGCCTTGACGAAATCGAACGCGGCGGCGTGGATCAGATAGTCGAGCGGCGGGCTGCTGTAATAGCCGTTATAACCGCGCGCGGTGAGCGCCTCGGCGAGCAGCGCGCCGGCGAACACCATCACATAGACCAAAAAGAACAGCCCAATCAGCAGCGCGACCGAGCGGCGCTTGTTCGACTGGATGTGGGTGTAAAGACCGTAGGCGGCCATTTTTGGTTTCCGTCATTCCGGGACGGCCCACCCAGGTCGACTTTAGCCGACCTGGGCAATCTGTGATTCCGATCTCGGGTAGACCCGAGATCGGTGGGCCGGACCCGGAATCCAGCGAGAGACTCCGGAGCTTGTGTCTGGACTCCGGGTTCGCGACCTACGGCCGCGCCCCGGAATGGCAACGTTAGAACTTCACGCTCGGCGCCTGATCGAGTTGCGCGCGATCGGAGCCGACGTCGAAGAACGGACGCTGGGCGAAGCCGAACATGCCGGCGAACAGCGAGGCCGGAAAGACCTGGATGCCGGTATTGTATTCCTGCACCGCGTTGTTGAAGAAGCGGCGCGAGGCGGCGAGCTTGTTCTCGATGTCGGACAGGTCGCTCTGCAACTGCTGGAAGTTCGCGTTGGCCTTCAGATTTGGATAGTTCTCCGACAGCGCGAACAGCTTGCCGAGCGCGCCAGTGAGCACGTTCTCGGCGGCGACCTTCTGCTCCACGCCCGGCGCGGCGATCGCGGTGTTGCGCGCCTGGATGACGGCCTCCAAGGTTCCGCTCTCATGCGCGGCATAACCCTTTACCGTCTCGACCAGATTGGGGATCAGGTCGTGGCGCAGCTTGAGTTGCACGTCGATGTCGGCGAAGGCTTGGTTGGTCCTCTGCCGCATGGCGACGAGGCCGTTGTAAACGCTGATCGCCCAGATCACGATCACGACAACGATGCCGATGATGATCCAGCCAGTGGTGGACATGGGTAGCGGCTCCTGAAAAAAACGTCCGAATGGAACAAGCCTAACCTAGATGGGTAGCACGCCGCCAACGACAACGGGGTAGGGGTTGTGCGGAACCTCCATTAGCCGGCGCAACTCCGCATAACCGGTTGATGTTGCAAAAAAAAGACCCCGGGCCGGAGCCCGAGGTCTTTTCGCCAGACGGCTATTCGGGGGGTAAGGGGGGAGCCGCCCGACTGAAACATATGGGCGAATAACGCCGGCGTCGGGCTTTGGTTCCAGGCTCCGCAGCGATCACTTAGACTTTATCCACAAGGGGCCGGCTGGTCTTAAGTCGGTCACGATCTGCAGGTTCCATGATTGCGAGAGTTCCATTCGGTGTTGCCGGGCTGCATTAATCGAAGGGGGTCTGCCATGAGCACCGTGATGATTAGGTGCCCCATTACCCGCGAGTCGGTGTCGACAGCGGTCGAGGTCGAGCCGAGTGTGTTCCGCAAATTGCCGAAAGTCGCAGGGCGCATGCTGTGTTCGGCCTGCGGGCAGGAACACATCTGGGCGACGGGTTCCGCCTGGCTTGCCGACGAGCCGCGGCTTATCAACGGGCAGCGTCCGACCGCGGTGGCTTAATTTATTCCTGGTCAATCCGGGCTGCTTGCAACACGAGCGACCCGGAATGATGGCGGGAAGTATCAGCCCGCTTCGCGGAATCGCACCGCGGCTTCCAGATCGACCGACACCAGTTGCGACACGCCGCGCTCGGCCATGGTGACGCCGTAGAGGCGGTTCATGCGTGCCATGGTGATCGGGTTGTGGGTGATGATCACAAAACGCGTGTCGGTCGATTTCGTCATGTCGCCGAGCATATCGCAGAACCGTTCGACGTTGTGATCGTCGAGCGGCGCGTCCACTTCGTCCAGCACGCAGATCGGCGCCGGATTGGTGAGGAACACGGCGAAGATCAGCGCCAGCGCAGTCAGCGCCTGCTCGCCGCCCGAGAGCAGCGAGAGCGTGGCGGGCTTCTTGCCCGGGGGCTTCGCCATAATTTCGAGGCCGGCCTCGAGCGGATCGTCGCTTTCGATCAACTGCAGTTCGGCGGTGCCGCCGCCGAACAGCTTCGTGAACAAATGCTGGAAGTGTTTGTTCACTTGTTCAAATGACGATAGCAGCCGTTCGCGCGCCTCGCGATTGAGGCTTTGGATGCCCTGGCGCAATTTGCCGATCGCCTGCACCAGGTCGTCGCGCTCGGTGGTGAGCGTGGTGTGCTGGGTTTCGACCTCGCGCAGTTCTTCCTCGGCGCGCAGATTGACCGCGCCCAGCCGCTCGCGCTCGCGGCGCAGCCGCTCCAGCTTTTCTTCGATCTCAGTCAGTTCGGGGAGGGCCTCACCCGCTTTGATCTCGGCTAACTCCGCGACCTTGCCCGGCTCGATCTCCAGCATGTCGCGGATTTCGCGGCCGATGTCGGCGAGCCGGCGCTTGGCGCCTTCGAAGCGTTCCTCGGCGCGGGCGAGTTCCTCGCGCGCGGCGGAGGCCGCTTCCAAAGCGGCGCGGGCATCGCGGTCGGCTTCGGCCAAAGCGGCCTCGGCCTCGGCCAGGCGGTCGGCGCGGGCGCGCCGCTCGGCTTCTACCTTGGCGACTTCGCCGATCAGGCCCTTGCGCTTCTCGGCGAAAATCTGCGGCGCGTTTTCCAGTTCGGCGCGGTCGCGTTTGGTCTCGGCGATACGCTGGTCGAGGATGGCGATCTGGCTGTGCGCGCCGTCGCGGCGCCCGATCCAGCCGGCCCGGTCGGTGGCGAGTATCGCCAGCCGCCGGTCGGCGATTTCCGCCTCGCGCACGATCGCCTGCTGCTCGGCGCGCACCTCGGCGAGCGCCGCACGCTTACCCGTGATGTCGTCGCGCACGGCGGCGAGCTTGCTTTCGAGTTCGGCGGCGGGCGCCAGCGCTCCTAACGCGCGTTCGGCCTCGGCCTTGGCGGCGCTCGCCTCGTCGCGGCTAGTGGTGAGGCGCGTGCGCGCCTCGGCCAGCGCCGACAATCGCGCTGCCTGGCGGTTGAGGTCGCGTTCGCGCGTGCGCGTCTCGCTTTCGGTGTGGCCTGCGGCTTCGAAAGCGGCTTGCGCCGCCTGGAGCGTGGCGCGCTTGCGGTCCACTTCGGCGCGCGCCGTCACTAGTTCGGCATCGATCTCGGCGAGGCGGCTGCGCTGTGCGAGGCGCCTTGCTGCGCCGGTCGGCGCGTGGGCAGCCGCGACATAGCCGTCCCAGCGCCACAGATCGCCTTCGCGCGAGACCAGCCGCTGGCCGGTCTTTAGCGTCGTGGCGAGCCGGCCGCCGGTCTCACGGTCGACCAAGCCGATCTGCGCCAGCCGGCGGGCGAGCTGTTCCGGCGCCTTGACGAAACGCGACAGCGGCTCGGCTCCCGCCGGCAAAGCCGGATCGCTCGGATCGATTGGTGCTTTCGACCAGTGCATCGGCGCAGACGCATCGACCGGCGCGTCGAGGTCGTCGCCCAACGCCGCGCCCAGGGCCTTCTCGAAGCCCTTGTCGACCGCGACATGGTCGATCACCGGCGGCCACAGATTGCGCGTCTCCAGCGACAGCATCTGCCCGAGCGTCTTGGCCTCGGTTTCCAGCCGCTGCACGCGCTTTTCGGATTCGCCTAATGCAGCGCGCGCCGCTTCCACCTCGGCACGCGCATTGTTGTGCGCGGCCTCGGCGGCGACCGCCGCGGCTTCCGCCTCGGTGAGGGCTGCCTGCGCGCCTTCGACCGCGGCGTCGAGCGGGGCATGGTCGGCGCTCAGCGTCGCCAGTTCGCGCTCGATCTCGGCGATCTCGGCGGTGACGCGCGCGACCCGCTCGCCATGCTCGCGCGCGGCGTTCTCGTGAGCGTGGCGCTGGGCGGTGAGATCGGCGAGCGCGGTGGTGAGATCGGAAAAGATTTTCTCGGCGGCGCTGAGTTCGCCGTCGGCCGCGGCCACCTTGGCGTCGACGCCGCTGCGGCGGCCGGCACTTTCGGCCGCTTCCTTGCGTAGCGTGTCTTCCTCGGCGGCCAGCCGCGCCAGCGCGGCTTCGGCGTCGGCGGCGAGCCGCTTCTCGCGCTCGCCGTCGGCGGCGAATTGCACCAGCCGCAGATCGAGTTCGGCGATGCGGTCCTTGGCACGCTGCTCCTCGCGGTGGAGATCTTGCAGCGCGACGTTGAGCCGATGCAGCGCGGCGCCGGCGCGCGCCTCGGCCTCGCGTAGTTCGGGCAACGCGGCGGAGGCGAGCGCCTGCCGCTTGGAGGCTTCGGCTTCCGCGCCCACGCGGGCCGCGACTTCGCGGACGCAGATGTCCTTGGCGTGCTCGGCTTCGGCGACCTCGGCGGTCGCGGCGGCCCAGCGCAGATGATAGAGCATCGCCTCCGACTTGCGCACTTGCGCCGACACGGTGCGATAACGGATCGCCTGACGTGCCTGCTTCTTCAGCCCGTCGACCTGCGCGGCGAGCTGGCCGATCACGTCCTCGATGCGCAGCAGGTTGGTTTCCGCCGCCTTCAGCCGCAGCTCGGCCTCGTGCCGGCGCGCATGCAGGCCGGCGACGCCGGCGGCTTCCTCCAGGACGCGGCGGCGCTGCTCGGGCTTCGCCTGGATGATCTCGCCGATGCGGCCCTGATGCACCAGCGCCGGCGAACGTGCGCCGGTGGAGGCGTCGGCGAACAAAATCTGCACGTCGCGCGCGCGCACCTCGCGGCCGTTGATGCGATAGGTGGAGCCCGCCTCGCGCTCGATGCGGCGCGCGATGTCGATCTTGTCCTCATCGTTGAATGCGGCCGGCGCCGAGCGCTCGGCATTGTCGATCGAGATCGCCACCTCGGCGTTGTTGCGCGCCGGGCGGTTGTTGGTGCCGGAGAAAATGACCTCGTCCATGGAGGAGGCGCGCATGGACTTGTAGGAGGACTCGCCCATCACCCAGCGCAGCGCTTCCACCAGGTTGGATTTGCCGCAGCCGTTCGGCCCGACGACACCGGTTAGTCCCGGCTCGATCATAAAATCGGTCGGTTCGACGAACGACTTGAACCCGAGCAGGCGCAGCCGCGTAAGTTTCATAATTCAGGCCCCGAATTTTCTTGTCTGCGCATGCGCGGCGCAGGGTCAAAGCCCATGGTCCCGCGTCGGCTGGCGTTTGGCAAAATCGTAATCCTGTCCGGGGGATAGCCCCGAAAGCTGGTCGGCTGATGCCGCATCGGCGGGAGAATAAATCGGCGCGCTCGTTAGAGCAACAGAACAACGGCGCCGAAGCGTTGTTTTCCAGACCTTTCGGGCCTGCCCGGCCGGAACCGGCGGGCGGAAGAGGCCCGCACCGCACCGAAAAACCCTTATCCGCCCTTGAGATAGGGGTCGATTACCTTGGCAAATTCCTCGATCGAGACGGCGCCGGTGACTTGCGTCCCATTGATGAAAAAAGTCGGGGTCGATTCCACCTTGAATTGCTTCATGGCGCGTTGACGCACGCTTTCCATGGCATCCCAGGCCTTCTGATTCTTAAGGCAAGCATTGAAATCCTGCTCGGAAAGGCCGGCCTGCTTGGCGATCGCCATCAGCGGCGGAATCGGTTTCTCGACCGCCCATTGCTGTTGCTGGCTGAACAGGGTGTCCACCATGGAATAATATTTCACCGGATCGTCCTTGGCGGCGCAATGCGCGAGCACGAAGGCCGCGCCAGCCAGGTTGTCGAGCGGGAAATCGCGCAGGATGTAGCGGACCTTGCCGGTATCGATGTAGCGCTTCTTGATTTCCGGGAACGTCGTCTCCTGGAAATGCGCACAATGCGGACAGGTCATCGAGGCATATTCGATCATGGTGACCGGCGCCTTGGGGTCACCCAAAGCGAGGTCCGGCATCGCATCCGGCTTCATCAGGTCGGTAACAGGGACATCTTCCGCGTGCGCAATCCGGCCGAGCGGGGGCAGCGCGGAGGCGCCGAGAACGCCAAGGCTAAGCGCGACAGAGGCGGTGTTCAGGCAGAACTCGCGTCGGGTGATATGCAACTGAAACTCCGTGGGGCTTGAAAGTTCAACTAAACGGTGATGTCCCTGGCATATTTTTTGCGCATGATCTTATCCAAAAATCGGTTGCCGCTTTTCGGGATCATGCGCGATGGCTAGCTGGATACAACAATTGTGGCAATGGCGAGCCGCTCTGCCAAGGGACCCGAAGGCCTCACTTTCGTTTGGTGGCGGCGCCGAGACGGGCGAGCGCCTGGCGCAGGTCCTCGTCCTCGATTGTCGGCAGGCTGGCGGCGATGCGGGCGGCAGCCTCGGGGTCGGGCGGCGGTGGCGGGGTAGGCGGCTCGCGCCGGCGCAGCGGCGCCTGGCGCAAGGCGATGCGGCCGATCGCCTGCCAGCCGAAGAAGCGGTTGACCCGTTCCAGGATCACCGCCGACAAATGCTGGATTTCGAGCGCCGCCGGGCCTTCCACGCGCAGCACCAGCGTGGCCGGTTCCGGTGTGTTCTCGCCGATGGCGCGCGGCCAGTTGATCTTCATCGGCTCGCTGTGGCCGGCGATTTCCGGCCCGACGATGGCGGCCCAGCGGGCGATGATCTCGGTCGAGGCGAAGCCCTGCGCCTTGAGGCTGTCGCCCAAGGCCGCGCCGGCGAAGTCCGAAAGCGGCCGGGGAAAACTGCGGGAGGGCTTGTTCATGAACCGGGTGTCCCGTGCCATCGTCGGCGCCATGAGCGTAGCAGTCCGATTGCCGCGGCGGAAGAAAGCTGGAAGCGCGCCCGATCCGGCCGATCTGCTGGCCTGGTACGACCGCCATCGCCGTGTGCTCCCTTGGCGCGCGCGGCGCGGCGAGACGCCCGATCCGTACCGGGTCTGGCTGTCGGAGATCATGCTGCAGCAGACCACGGTTAAGACGGTCGCGCCCTATTACGCCAAGTTTCTGGCCCGCTGGCCGACGGTCGAAGCGCTTAGCCGTGCCAGCCTCGACGACGTGCTGCGCGCTTGGGCAGGCCTCGGCTATTACGCGCGCGCCCGCAATCTGCACGCCTGTGCCCGCGCGGTGGTCGAGCGCCACGGCGCGACGTTTCCGGCAAACCGGGAAGCGTTGCGCGTGCTGCCCGGCATTGGCGACTACACCGCTGCCGCCGTAGCAGCGATCGCCTTCGATGTGCCGTCGGTGCCGGTCGACGGCAATGTCGAGCGTGTGGTGACGCGGCTGTTTGCGGTCGAAGAAGCATTGCCCGCAGCGAAGCCGGAGATCAAACGGCTGGCCGCCTCGTTGCTGCCGGCGCGCCGCGCCGGCGATTTCGCGCAGGCGCTGATGGATCTCGGCGCAACGATTTGCTCGCCCAAGCGGCCGGCCTGCACGCTCTGCCCGTGGAACGAATCCTGTCTCGCGTTCGAGCGCGGCGATCAGGAGACGTTTCCGCGCAAGGCGCCAAAACGCGAGGGCCGCTTGCGCCGCGGCGCGGCGTTCGTCGCGGTGCGCGCCGATGGCCGCGTGCTGCTGCGCAGACGGCCCGACAAGGGCCTGCTCGGCGCCATGACCGAAGTGCTGGGCAGCGAATGGTCGGATGATTTCGACGGTGCGCAGGCGCTGCGCCGCGCGCCGCGCTTCAAAGGCGCCAAGTGGCGGCGGCTCGCTGGCGTCGTGCGCCACGTGTTCACGCATTTTCCGCTCGAACTGATGGTCTTTACCGCGCAGGTCGCGCGCGCGACGCCGGCGCCGAAGGGCGCGCGCTGGGTGAAGATCGATGATTTGCCGGGCGAAGCCTTGCCCAATGTGATGCGCAAGGTGCTGGCGCACGCGCTCGACCGGGAGCCGAGTCATGGCCGGTAATGGAGTCCTGGCGATCTTCAACGACTGCGTCGCCGGCCGCGAGGCCGAATTCGAGGAATGGTTTCAGGGCGAGCATCTGCAGGAACGCCTCGCCGTGCCCGGTTTTCTGTTCGGCCGGCGGCACCAGGCGATTTCGGGCAGCGCCGGCTATTTCAATTTCTATCTGGTTGAATCGCCGGCCGTGCTGACATCGAAGCTTTATCTTGAACGGCTCGACAATCCGACGCCGATGACGCGCAAGGTGATGTCGGAGATTTTCATCAACATGAACCGCACGGTCTGTCACCGCACGCTGCGCGTGGGCTGCTTTCGCGGCGCCTACGCCGTCACCGTGCGGTTCGATGCGCAGCCCGACGTGGCCGCGCTGAGGCGGCTCTGCGAAACGCTGGTGCAAGACCCCGGCGTCGCCGCCTGCGAAGTTTGGACCGCGGTCGACCCCACAGGGCAGCCGGCGTCCATGGAAGAAAAATTGCGCGGCGGCGACAAGAAGATCAAAGCCTGCCTGATGGTCGATACGCTGCGCCAAAGCGAAGCGGAAAAGCTCGGCGAACGGTTGGCGACGGAATTTACCGGCGCCGACGTCGGCGTATTCCGCGTGTTGTGTCAGTTGGGAAATGGAGGAGCTTGAATGCAATCGCTGTTTCCGCTGGCGGAAAAAATCGCCGCGCGTCTGATCGAGCGCAAGGAAACCGTCGCCGTCGCCGAGTCTTCGACCGGCGGCTTGATCGCGGCGGCTTTGCTGAGCGTTGCCGGCGCCTCCGCCTACTTCATCGGCGGCGCGGTGGTTTACACCAAGACGGCGCGCGCGGTGCTGCTCGGCATCGGTGACGCCGACATGCAAGGCCTGCGGCCGTCGACCGAAGCCTATGCCCAATTGAATGCGCGGCGCGTGCGCGAGCGGTTCGGCACGACCTGGGCGCTTGGCGAAACCGGCGCTACGGGTCCTACCGGCAACCGCTACGGCGACGCGGCGGGCCACACCTGCATCGCGGTCGCCGGACCCGTCGAGCGGGCGATCACCTTGGAAACGGGAAGCGCCGACCGGCAGGCGAACATGCAAGCTTTTGCCAAGCGCGCGCTTGAATTGCTACTGGATGTTCTGCGCTGATCGCTAGGCGACGTCTCAGCTTCGTTCGTCCCCGCGAAAGCGGGGACCCAGGGCCATAGTCTTCAGCGGAGAAAGAAAGAACTGGATTGCCGCTTTCGCGGAAATGAACGGAGTGTGACTTACTCCGCCGCCTCCGCCATCTCGGCGCGGACTTGTGCACGGAACTCGTCGATCAGCGTGAGGCCTTTCGGCGTCTGCAGGTGCCAGAAGGTCCAGCCGTTGCAGGCTTCCAGTCCTTGCGCCAGCGCGCCGATGCGGTGGATCGAGCCGACCGTATCGCCCAGCGACACCGCGCCGTCGGCGCGCACCGTCGCCTTGTGCCGCTTGTTGGCGTCGACCAACAGCGCGCCGGGCGAAACCAGCCCGCGCTCGATCAGCGCCGAGAACGCCACGCGCGGCGCCTCGCGCGCGGTGACGAAAGGCGCGATCGATGGCGAGGGCACGACCTGCACCTCCGCAATGCGTTTTTCCGCGGCTTTGGCATATTTCTTTTCGCGCTCGATGCCGATGAAACGGCGGCCGAGCTTCTTGGCCACCGCGCCGGTGGTGCCGGTGCCGTTGAACGGGTCGAGCACCAGGTCGTCCGGCCGCGACGCCGAAAGAATAACCCGCGCCAGCAGCGCTTCCGGCTTCTGCGTCGGGTGCAGTTTCTTGCCGTCGGCGCCCTTCAGGCGCTCCTCGCCGGTGCAGAGCGGGAAGGTCCAGTCCGAACGCACCTGCACGTCTTCGTTGCCGGCTTTGAGCGCTTCGTAGTTGAAGGTGTAGCCCTTGGCGTTGGCGTCGCGCGAAGCCCAGATCATGGTCTCATGCGCGTTGGTGAAACGGCGACCGCGGAAATTCGGCATCGGGTTGGTCTTGCGCCAGATCACGTCGTTGAGGATCCAGAAGCCGAGATCCTGCATGATCGTGCCGACGCGGAAAATATTGTGGTAGGAGCCGATCACCCAGATGGTGCCGGCGGGTTTGAGCACGCGGCGGCAGGCCTTCAGCCAATCTTTGGTGAAGGCGTCATAGGCGGCGAAGCTCGCGAACTTGTCCCAGTCGTCGGTGACCGCATCGACGTGCGAATCGTCCGGGCGCTTCAAATCGTTGGCGAGCTGGAGATTGTAGGGCGGGTCGGCGAACAGCAGATCGACAGAAGCCGCCGGCAATTTCGCCATCTCGGCGACGCAGTCGCCGATGAGGATGCGATGATGTGGAGTCTCTGAAACTCCACGGGGCGCCCCTGAGGGCGCCCCGCGACGCGACACAACCATGACTCAGGACTTCTGACTCAAGGACGACGCGGCCGGCGACGCGGGACCTACAACCGACAGGCCTGCATCATGGCCGCCTAAGGTGAAAAATCGGTTTATGAGGCGCACCTTCCGATGGGCAATTTCTGCCTATCTAACCTGGACTTAACAGGCCGCGGCACCGCCGCAAAAAGGGTCGAATTGGACGCCACCGCCGGCTTCGGCAATGATTACAATTGGCGTTTGGAGGGCACTTGAATGCGCTGGGATGATTTCCGCCGCAGCGACAATATCGAGGACGACCGCGACGCCGGATACGGCGGCGGCTATGGCGGCGGCGGCTTCGGACTTCCGGGCGGCGGGCTCGGCATCGGCACCGTCATCGTGCTCGGCCTGATCGGCTGGGCGACCGGCATCGATCCACGCACTCTGATCGGCGGCGCGGAGCTCATCAACAGCAGTTCGCAGTATCAGCAGGACTACCGCCCAAGTAGCCGGCGCACCGGAGCGCCGAGCGACCGCACCGGCCAGTTCGTCGCCGCCGTGCTCGGCAATACCGAGGACACCTGGGCCGAAATATTTTCAAGCGCGGGGCGGCAATATCGTCCGCCGCGGTTGCGGCTCTATCGCGGCGGCGAGCAGGGCAGCTGCGGTTTCGCTCAAGCGGCGATGGGCCCGTTCTACTGCCCGACCGATCAGCGCATCTATCTCGATACCTCGTTCTTCAACGACATGCAGGTGCGCTTCCGCGGCTGCAGCGGCAAAGCGTGCGAATTCGCCGAAGCCTATGTAATCGCGCACGAGGTCGGCCATCACATACAGAACCTGCTTGGCACGCTGCCCAAAGCGCAGTCCGCCCAGCGCGCCGCCGGCAGCAAAGCGGAAGCCAACCGCATCCAGGTGCGCGTCGAATTGCAGGCCGATTGCCTCGTCGGCGTCTGGGCGCATCACTCCGATCAGCGCTGGAACTCGATTGAACCGGGCGACGTTGAGGCGGCGCTGCAGACTGCCGCCGCCATCGGCGACGACCGGCTGCAGCAACAGTCGCGCGGCACTATGGTGCCCGACTCGTTCACCCACGGCACCTCGGCGCAACGCCAGCGCTGGTTCACCGCCGGCCTGAAAGAGGGCAAGCTGTCGGCCTGCGACGCCTTTGCGGCGGCTTCACTGTAAGGACGTTTCGTATGCCTGGCATCGACTCAAGCCGACAATTCGTGCCGCTCAAGATCGCGGTGCTGACCGTGTCCGACACGCGCGAGCGCGCCGACGACAAATCCGGCAACACGCTGGTCGAGCGCGTCCGCGCCGCCGGCCATACGCTCGCTGAGCGCGCCATCGTCAAGGACGACGTCAAGGCGATCCGCCGTCACGTGAAAACTTGGATCGAGGATAAGTTCATCGACGTGGTCATCACCACCGGCGGCACCGGCTTCACCGGCCGCGACGTCACGCCCGAGGCGGTCGAGCCGCTGTTCGAGAAGAAGATGGACGGCTTCTCGACCATGTTCCTCTTGGTGAGCGAGAAGAAGATCGGCACCTCGGCGATCCAGACCCGCGCCACCGCCGGCGTCGCCAACGCCACCTATATATTCTGTTTGCCGGGCTCGCCCGGCGCCTGCAAGGACGCCTGGGACGAGATCCTGGTGCACCAGCTCGACTACCGCTATCGGCCGTGTAATTTCGTCGAGCTGTTGCCGCGGCTCGACGAGCACATGCGGCGGCCGAAGGCGAAAGGTGCGACAGCTTAGGCAATGTCTGCAACCAATGATGAGTTGGCGATACTCGCGCAAATCTTGGCGAAATGGGCCGATGGTGCACCCGGCGTCAAGGAAGTTTATCTATTTGGAAGCCGCGTCCGAGGAGATCATCGCCCGGACAGCGACGTTGACGTGCGACTGTACCTAGACGAATGGGATGTTTGCAGCGCGACGCTCAATTGGTGGCAAATTCAGAATCAAACCGATTTTGCGGAATTGAAGGCCCAACTGCCTGGTCCGCTCGCCATCCACCGTGAAAAAATTGATGATGCCGACAAGCACATTCAACAGGCCAAGAATGACCCGGTTTTAAGAGTGGGAAAGATTATTTGCGTGAAGACTCCTCGTATCTCGTGATACCTAAAACTCCAAATCCCAATACTCGGCGACGACGTCCTGACCCCAGCTATGTTTCTTCTCGCTGGAGGTCAGCGTGAAACCGGCCTTCTCATAGGTATGGCGCGCGGCGGCGAGGATGCTGTGCGTCCACAGCGTGATCTTCGCGTAGCCGGCCTCGCGCGCGAACTTCACGCATTCGTCGACCAGCCGCCGGCCAAGGCCGAGGCCGCGCGCTTTCGGCTCGACCAGCAACAGGCGCAGCCGCGCCACGCCCGGCGCGTCCTTGACCAGCATGACGCAGCCGACATTCTCGCCGTTCATCTCGGCGATCCAGCAGCGCTCCAGTTTGGGGTCATAGTTGTTGACGAAGTCGGCGACGATCTGCGCGCACAGGCCTTCGAACGGCTCGCTCCAATTGTATTCCTGGGCGTAAAGCTCGGCATGGCGGGAAACGATCCAGCCGAAATCGCCGTGGCGAGGCGCGCGCAGGATGTAGGACGGCTTGGGGGCGGCGGCCGGCTCGCCGAGCAAAGTCTCGATGGTGGTCATCGCCGCCACCAGCCGCTGCTGCTCGTCGGGCTTGAGCTTGCCGAGCATGCCGCCGACGAAGTCCTGCGAGCGCTTCTCGAACGGCGCGAAGACCTTGGCGCCGCGCGCGGTCAGCGCAATATGGCTCTGGCGCGCATCGGCACGCGATGTCTTGCGGCTGATGAGGCCGCGCTTCTCGAAACTGCGCAGCACGCGCGAGAGATAGCCGGCGTCGAGATCGAGCGCGCGGCCGATGTCGCTGGCGGTCGTGGCGCCGCCAAGTTTGTCAGCTTGGGCCAGCTCGTAGAGCACGCGCATCTCGCCGAGCGAGTAGCGGCTGTCGAGATAGTTTTTGCGCAAGACCCCGATCTGCCGCGTGTAGAAACGGTTGAAGCGGCGCACGGCGCCGGTGCGTTGCTGGAAGGTGTCGGACATTTTGCAAGCATCGGCCAGTTAGTTGACAAAGTCAAGTATATGCCAGACGCGGAGAGTTCACCCGCTCGTCCCCGCGAAAGCGGGGACCCAGAGCCAAATGGAAGGCCTGGGTTAAGGACTGGATGCCCGCTTTCGCGGGCATGAGCGGAAATTAGCCACCGAACCGCGCGCCGGTCGCCAGCATGGCGAGGCGCCGCCGGCCGATCCGGCGCAGCATGGCGGCTTCGGCGTCGGCGCCGTCGGGGTGGCCGCCGAGTGCGTCGTAGTGCCGCCGCGCGATCAGCAGGCCTTGCTCCGGTTTAGCGCCGCCGCCGAGCGCGACGCGCATGAGCGCGAACAACTCGGCCAAACCCGGCCGCAGCAGATCGGCGACGCCGGGTGGACGGAAGACCGCGGCGCGCCCATGGTCGAGCCGGTCGCTCGTTTCGACGAAACGCTCGGCGGCGTTCTCCCAGCCCACCTCCGGCACGCAGCCGGCACGCAGGAACATGAGCCACGGCGCGCGCGTCATCGCCGCCGCCGCCTTCAACCGAGCGCCCAGCGTCTCGTTCGAAGCCATGAAGCGGCAGCCGGCGATGTCGGCCACCTCGGCGGTGCCGTCGCGCGAGCCAGCATCGGCCACGATGACCTCGGCGAGCAGACCGGCGGTGGCGCCCGGCACCAACGCGGCCAGCGTCGGCACCAGGGTTTGTTCCGATTCGTGGGTGGCAATAATCGCGCTCAGCATGGAACCCGGCTCTTGTGGATCGGTTTGCACCATATCATGTGGAATTTGCCGAACGCGCCACGAGATCGGGCCCTAAACTGCTCAAATTGTGGTAGTGGTCCTGACTGGTCCACTACCCAAATTGTGGACCTTCTAAAAATGTTCTTGTTATGTTCACATACCGCTATTAGGTTAAGACCATGGCTCGAAACACCGCAGCCCTGAGACGCCCGCTGGAAAAGGAGCTGCCCTCCACACCGGCGGGCGTCTATGTCGATGACGCGACCGAACTGCTCGGCGTCGTGGTCGAGCACGAGCGCCGGCGCGGCCGCGGCGCGCAGAGCAACGCCTCGGGCCGCTACGAGCCGCTGGCGCGTATCGCCTTCGACGACGGCTGGCGCTCGCTCGATGAATTGCCGCCGTTCAAGACGACGGTGGCGACCGACGCCACCCGCAAGATCATCACCCGCAACGACTCGCCCGACATCGGCTTCGACCGCTCGATCAATCCGTACCGCGGCTGCGAGCACGGCTGCGTCTATTGCTTCGCGCGCCCGACCCACGCCTATCTCGGCCTTTCGCCCGGGCTCGATTTCGAATCGAAATTGTTCGTGAAGCCGGAAGCGGCTGAGTTACTCGAACGTGAACTTTCGGCGCCCGGCTATTCGCCCAAGGTGATCGCCATCGGCACCAATACCGATCCCTATCAGCCGATCGAGCGGCGCTACAAAGTCATGCGCCGCATCCTCGAAGTGCTCGATCGCGCCGGCCACCCAGTCGGCATTGTCACCAAGTCGGCGCTGGTGCTGCGCGACCTCGACATCCTTGCCCGCATGGCCGAGCGCAAGCTCGCCAAGGTCGCGTTGTCGGTGACCACGCTCGATCCCGAGTTGGCGCGCAAGATGGAGCCGCGCGCGGCGACGCCGATGCGGCGCCTGGAGACGCTGCGGCGGCTGGCGCAGGTTGGCGTTCCTACAACCGTCATGGTTGCGCCGATCATCCCGGCGCTCAACGACATGGAGATCGAGCGCATCCTGGACGCGGCGGCGGCCGCCGGCGTCAGGGAGGCGGGCTATGTGCTGCTGCGGCTGCCGCTCGAGGTGCGCGACTTGTTCCGCGAATGGCTGATGGCGAATTATCCCGACCGCTACCGCCACGTCTTCAAGCTGATCCGCGAGACGCGCGGCGGCAAGGATTACGACTCGACTTGGGGCAAGCGCATGAAGGGCGCCGGGCCCTACGCCTGGATGATCGGCCGGCGCTTCGAAATGGCCTGCGAGAAGCTCGGACTCAATGCGTCAAAATCCTCGCTCTCGACCGCGCATTTCCGCGCGCCCAAGCCGGCGAACGAGCAGTTGAGTTTGTTCTGATTTGTCATGGCCGAGCTTGTCCCGGCCATCCACAACCCCGGCCATCGTCATTGACTTGCGACGCCCTGCCGCGCACTCATCGCGGCATGGCGCAGAAGCCCAAGCAAAAACAAAAGTCAGCGGCGAAGCCCGCTAGGCCGGCAATCAAAGCGGTCGCGCGCTTGCCGCTCGCCGAGCCGATCCTGCGCCCGACCTTCCGGCGCGAGCGGCGCGCGCTCAACAATGGCATTTTCCCGGTCGCCGGCTGCGACGAAGCCGGCAGGGGACCGCTCGCCGGTCCCGTGGTGGCGGCGGCGGTGATCCTCGACCCTAAGCGCATCCCGCGCGGCCTCAACGACTCCAAGAAACTCGACGCCGCCGCGCGCGAGAAACTATACGAAAAGATTTGCGCCACAGCGCAAGTGGCGGTGGCCTTCGGCACGGTCGAGCGCATCGACCGCGACAACATTTTGCGCGCCTCGCTGTGGGCGCTGGCGCGGGCGGTCAGGGCGCTGCCGATCGCGCCCAAGCTGGTGTACGTCGACGGAAACATGAAGATCGATTGCGGCTGCGACTGCGAGGCGGTGGTCTCCGGCGACGCGCTGCTGCTGTCGGTCGCCGCCGCCTCGATCGTCGCCAAGGTCACCCGCGACCGGCTGATGAGGCGGCTCGCGCTGGCGCATCCCGGCTACGGCTTCGAGCGCCACATGGGCTATTCGGTCCCCGAGCATTTCGAGGCGCTCGCACGCCTCGGGCCGACCATCCATCACCGCAAATCCTTCGCGCCGGTGGCCGCCAAGCTTGCCGCACTGGGCGGGGCTTCCGACGAGGCGGTCGGCGCGCTGTTGCCTCTTTAGCCGGGCTTCTTTATTCCTCCGTTGCGCGATTTTGAGATCGTGCCGTCTTCATCCCTCCCCTGAAAGGGGAGGGTGGCTCCGAGCGAAGCAAGGAGCCGGGTGGGGTGAAGACTGTCGCCAATGCTCGCACCCACCCGGCTCGCTTCGCTCGCCACCCTCCCCCGCAAGCGTGGGAGGGATTAAGAGATAAATGCATTACGTCTCCCTGATCATTGAATTCCTGCGCGGGCGCCCGACGGTGGCGTTCTGGACCGTGGCGCTCACGCAAGCGGCGCTGTGGACGCTGATGCCGGCGCTGTTCTACTCGGCGCCGCCCGGCGAGGTGCCCCTCCTGCTCGCCATCGGCCACGAATTCGTGCTCGGCAGCTATCTCGGACCGCCGCTCTCGTTCTGGCTCGGCGAGATCGCGTACCGCCTCGCCGGTGCGTTCGGGCTCTACGCGCTGGCGCAAGCCTGCGTCGTTGTCACCTATTGGGCGGTGTTCACGCTCGGACGCCGTATCGTCGGTACCCGCCATGCGGTGCTTGCCGTGCTGCTGATGGTCGGCATCGCGGCTTTCGCAGTGCCGAGCCCGGATTTTGGCCCGGCAGTTCTGGCGGCGCCGTTATGGGCGCTTGCCTTGCTGCACTATTGGCGCGCGGTCGGCGAGCGCGAGCGCGGCTGCTGGTTCCTGCTCGCGTTCGACCTCGGCTTGCTGCTGCTCGCCAGCTATGTCGGGCTGATCCTGCTCGCGCTGCTCATCGTATTCACGATCGCCAACCCGCGCGGGCGCGGCGCACTGTTCCATCCAGAGCCGTGGCTCGCGGTGCTGCTGTTTCTCATCGTCATCTTTCCGCATCTCGCCTGGCTCAAGGGCGCGCGCGATCTCGTCGCCGCCGGGCTCAACGACAGCGTCGCCGCGGCCGGCACGCTGTCATCCGGCCTTTGGCTTTGCTTTGCGCTGGTGGTGACGCATCTCGGCCTCGGCCTGATGGTTGCGTTTGCCGGCGGCTGGCCGCGCAAGCGCAATGAACGCGCGCCGTTGATCGAGCGTAGTCCGGTAGACCAATTCGAGCGGGCGTTCGTGTATTTCTTCGCGCTAATGCCGCCGGCCGTGGCGATCGTCATCGCTTTCGCCGGCGGCCGGCTCGGACCGCTCGATCGCGTCGCGCCGCTGGTGGTGCTGTCCGGCCTCGCGGTGGTGGTCGCCGCCGGCGACCATGTGCCGATTTATCGCGAGCGCATCGTCTCCTTCACCTGGCTTGGCCTGCTGGTGGTGCCGCCCGCCGTTATCGTGCTCGGCATCGTGCTGCTGCCGTGGATAGCGTCCGTCAACCTCAGGATAACCCAGCCGGCCATGGCCGAGGGCCGCTTCTTTGCCGAAAGCTTCCAGCGCCGGACCGGCCAGCCGCTCGATTACGTCACCGGCGATGAGCAGCTCGCGCCGCTGATCGCGCTCGGCGCGCCCAGCCGGCCACATGTTTATTTCGACTGGGCGCCGGAGCGCAGTCCGTGGGCGAGCGCCGCCGATATCAACGCGCATGGCGGCCTGCTGGTATGGCCGGCCCCCGACAATACCCGCACCCCGCCGGCGGACCTGAAAGCGCAGTTCCCCGCCATGGTGTCGGAAGTGCCGCGCTCATTCGCACGCCGGATCCAGGGACTGCTGCCACTGAACCGGCTCGGCTGGGCGATGCTGCGGCCGCAGACGCCGTAGAGCAGTATCCACAGCATCCATAATCACGCCTGCGGGCCGCGGGCGTACAGGTTAGGCTTGCCATCCGAGGCAGTCGGCGGAGGGGGTCCTATGGCCAAGCAGGCAAAGCACGCGGAAGCGAAGGCGGCGGCAACCAGCAAAAGCGGGTTCGCGGGAATGCTGGAGAAGTATTTCGGCCTCAAGGAGCAAGGCACCGACATCCGCACCGAATTCATCGCCGGCCTGACCACGTTCCTGACCATGGTCTACATCGTGTTCGTCAACCCGGCGATCCTGAGCAAGACCGGCATGGACCAGGGCTCGGTGTTCGTCGCCACCTGCGTCGCCGCCGCGGTGAGCACGATGGTGATGGCGCTCTATGCCAATTACCCGATCGCGCTCGCGCCCGGCATGGGCATCAACGCCTTCTTCGCCTTCACCGTCGTGCTGACCTACAAATACACTTGGCAGCAGGCGCTCGCCGCGGTGTTCTGCTCCGGCGTGCTGTTCTTCCTGATTTCTGTCTTCCGCATCCGGCAATACGTGATCGAATCGATCCCGCAGAACCTCAAGCTCGCGGTTTCCGCCGGAGTCGGGTTGTTCCTCGGCATCATCGCGCTGGAGGAAGCTGACGTTGTGGTGGCGCAGCCGGCGACTTTGGTCACCATGGGCGACCTGAAGAATCCGGTGGCGCTGCTCGCGCTGCTCGGCTTCGTGCTGATTGTCGCGCTCAACTATCGCAAGGTGATCGGCGGCACGCTGATCGGCATTCTGGTCGTCACCGCCATCGGCCTGCCGTTCGGCCTGGCGCATTATTCCGGCATCGTCTCGCTGCCGCCGTCGATCAAGCCGACGCTGCTGCAGCTTGACTTCTCGCGCGTGTTCGAGGGCACCTTCCTGATCGTGGTCTTCTCGATCCTGTTCATCGATGTGTTCGATAACGCCGGCACGCTGATCGGCGTCACCCACCGCACCGGGCTGATGAAGAACGGCAAGCTCGCGCGCATGAAGGAGGCGCTGATCTCGAACTCGTTCGCCGCCATGTTCGGCGCCGCCATCGGCACCTCGACGACGACGAGCTACATCGAGAGCGCGGCCGGCGTCTCGGCCGGTGGTCGCACCGGCCTGACCGCCGCTTTCGTGTCGATCTTCTTCCTTTTGGCGCTGCTGTTCGCCCCGCTTGCCGGCATGATCCCGGCCTACGCCACCTCGGCGGCGCTGCTCTATGTCGCCTGCGTGATGGCGCGCGGCCTTGCCGAAATCGACTGGGAGGACATCACCGAATATGCGCCGGCGGTGGTGACGGCGATCACCATGCCGCTGACCTATTCGATCGCCACCGGCATCGGGCTCGGCTTCATCACTTACGCGCTGACCAAGCTGATCTCGGGCAAGGTCAAAGACGCTTCACCGGCGGTGCTTGTGCTGGCGGTGCTGTTCGCGATCAAGTTTGCGGTGTCCGGCTGACCGCCTCGCGGCGGCGAAGATTTAACGCGCGGCTGCCATCACATTGACGAGTAGAACGCCGAGGCATCCGAACAACAAGACAGCCCCCGCAACGAGCGGCATGCTTGGCATCAGTACGGCAAGAACGGCGGCGACCGCGACAACCGCGACGATCGCCAGCGCAAGCGCGCCGTCGTCGACGAACATGCCGCCGAGCTCACGCAGAATGCCCACGAACGTGTTCATTCCGCGGGCTCCGTTTTGATGCGGCGAAGCAGCGCGCCGGCCGCGAGGGCGACGGAAAGAAACAAGATCACGAAGACGATGATGGCGAGATCCTCGCCCGGCCAAGGTACGCCCAGGCCTTCGCCGGTCCAGAACACGCCGAACGCCGACAGTATGACGCCGACAGCGAATTTCAGCGTGTTCTCGGGGACGCGCGCCAGCGGGCGGTGAACGGCGAGGCCCGCTGCGGCCACGAGCAGGCACGCAGCGATCGCCCCGAGGCTTGCAGGCCAAAGGAGGCCATGCCCTGAGCCGACGGCGATTACGATGAAAACAACTTCCAGCCCTTCAAGTGTCACCGCCTTGAAGCTTGCCAGGCCAGCGAGCCAATCCAGTCTCGCTTCATGACGACGCTCCTGCTCGCGCAACCCCGCCGCCTCTGCGGCAAAGGCGCTGGTCTCGTCATGCAGCGCGATTACACCCGCGGCGCGCAGCGTCGCTTTTCGCAGCCAGCGCATGCCGAAGAGCAGGAGGAGAACGCCAATGGCGACCTGCAAAACATGCAGCGGCGCATGCTCGAGCAGCGGGCCCAGCGCGATCACGACGACAACCAGAAGAGCAAGTCCGCAGACCGCGCCGAGGCCGGCGGGACGCCATCCGCGCACGGTCGCGACCGCAAGAACAATGGTGAGCGCTTCGACAGCCTCGACCAGCGAACTCAAAAAAGCCGCCGTAATGGCGGTAGTTGCTGCGGTCCAGGTCATCATCCGTCCAAATAAGGCTTGGCGGTGCGCGTTCAATCGCGCGTCCGTTTAGACTTTAGGCGCGTCCTACGCCGAACCTTCGGCCAAGGCTTTCTTGATCGCCAAAAAATCGCGCCAGGCGAAACGCTTCTGCAGTGGGCTGCGCAACAGAAACGCTGGATGGAATGTCGGCATTGCGCGGATTTCGCGTTTTCCCGTGTTGAAGGTGAACCAGCGCCCGCGCATCTTGGTGATGCCTTCCTTGATGCCGAGCAAAGTCTGCGCCGATGGGCCGCCGAGGCAGACGAGAATATCGGGATCGACGAGTTCGATTTGGCGTCGGATGAAGGGCAGACAGATCGCCGACTCCTGCGGCGTCGGCGTGCGGTTGCCGGGCGGCCGCCAGGGCACGATGTTGGCGATGTAGACGGATGAGCGATCGAGGCCGATCGCCGCCAGCATACGGTCGAGCAGCTTGCCGGAACGGCCGACGAAAGGCAGCCCCTCGATGTCTTCGTCGCGGCCGGGCGCTTCGCCGACGAACATCACGCGTGCCTGCGGATTGCCGTCGGCGAATACCAGTTGCGTCGCGGTCGTCTTCAGCGCGCAGCCGTCGAACTTTTCCAGAATGGCACGCAACTCGTCGAACGTCTTGGCGTTTTTTGCCGCTTCGCGCGCGGCCATGGCCGCCTCGTCAGGCGCTTGCGGTGCGGCAAGTGGGGCGGCGCGGCCTTTGGTTTCGAGGCCGGGCGGCAGCGAAACAGGCTGTGGCGCGCGGACCGGCGGCGCGGCGGGCTCGGGTGCAAAACGGTCCACCGGCTGCTCGCCCACCAACGCGTCTGCCCCGGCTTCCAGGTAGAAGTCGAGCAGGTCGCGCGCCGGTTTGTCGTGGGCCGGGGTCATGGCCCGGACTTTAGCACGGCAGGCGTGCGATTGCCCCCGCTGTGCAAAAGTGGAATATCGGGAGCGAGGAGACCGATATGAACGACCTACCCGCCCGCGAGGCGATGGAATTCGACGTGGTAATTGTCGGCGCCGGCCCGGCCGGCCTTGCCGCCGCCATCCGCCTCAAGCAGATCAATCCGGACATCACGGTCGTGATCGTGGAGAAGGGCTCAGAGGTCGGCGCCCATATCCTGTCCGGCGCGGTGATCGACCCGGTCGGGATCGACCGCCTGCTGCCGGAATGGCGCGGCGAGGACACGCCGATCAAGACTGCGGTTTCCGACGACCGCTTTTATTGGCTGTCGGCCAACGGCGGCATCCGGCTGCCGAATTTCGCCATGCCGCCGCTGATGAACAACCACGGCAATTTCATCGTTTCGCTCGGCAGCGTCTGCCGCTGGCTGGCGGCCAAGGCGGAAGCGCTTGGGGTCGAGATCTATCCGGGCTTTGCCGCCACCGAAGTGCTGTTCGATAGCAACGGCGCGGTCACCGGTATCGCCACCGGCGACATGGGTATTGGCAAGAACGGCGAGCCCAAGGACTCGTTCGCCCGCGGCATGGAGCTGCGCGCCAAATACACGCTGTTCGCGGAAGGCGCGCGCGGCAGTCTCGGCAAGCAGTTGATCGCCAAGTTTGGCCTCAGCGAAGGACGCGACCCGCAGAAATTCGGGCTCGGCCTCAAGGAGCTTTGGCAGGTCGCGCCGGAAAAGCACCGCAAAGGACTGGTGCAGCATTCATTCGGCTGGCCGCTCGACGGGCGCACCGGCGGCGGCTCGTTCATGTATCACTTCGACGACAATCTGGTGTCGGTCGGCTTCGTACTGCATCTCAATTACACCAACCCATATTTGTCGCCGTTCGAGGAATTCCAGCGCTTCAAGACGCATAAACTCGTGCGCGACACCTTCGCCGGCGGCAAGCGGCTCGCCTATGGCGCGCGCGCGCTGACCGAAGGCGGCTACCAGTCGGTGCCCAAGCTCGTATTCCCCGGCGGCGCATTGGTCGGCTGCAGTGCCGGCTTCATGAACGTGCCGCGCATAAAGGGCAGCCACAACGCTATGCTGTCGGGCGTGTTTGCCGCCGAAGCCGCCGCCGCCGCGCTGAGCGGCGGGCGTGCGCATGACGAACTCGCCGATTACGACGCCTCCTGGCGCTCGTCGGCGATCGGCAAAGATCTTTGGAAAGTGCGCAACTCCAAGCCGTTGTGGTCGAAGCTTGGGACTTTCGTCGGCATCACGCTTGGCGGCATCGACATGTGGTGCAACACCTTGGGCTTCTCGTTCTTCGGCACGGTCAAGCATGGCAAGCCGGACAGCGCCACGCTCAAGCCGGCGTCGGAATCCACGCCGATCGTCTATCCCAAGCCGGACGGCAAGCTCACCTTCGACCGGCTGTCATCGGTGTTCCTGTCGAACACCAATCACGAGGAAGACCAGCCGGTGCACCTGCGCGTCAAGGACCTGAGCCTGCAGAAGAGTTCGGAACACGACGTGTTCGCCGGACCTTCAGCGCGCTATTGCCCGGCCGGGGTCTATGAATGGGTGGAGGAGGGCGGGCAGCCCAAATTCGTCATCAACGCGCAGAACTGCGTCCACTGCAAAACCTGCGACATCAAGGACCCGAATCAAAATATCACCTGGGTTCCACCCGAGGGCGGCGGCGGACCGAATTACCCGAATATGTGATGAGCGGCCGAGGTTCCGGCCACGATACTGCCACATCGGGGCTTTCAAGGTGGCAGCGAAGCGCCGCGGTTGTCGTTCTTGCGGGGGCGGCGCAAAAAGGCCATTCTCGGCCCAACCTCGGCGGTTCGCGTAAAACCGCAGTCATCCGCCCCATTGGAGCATCGCCCGTGACGTCTTCGAGCTTCGCCCGGTGCATTCTAGGCACCGCGCTTGTTGTATTCCTGGTTGCGGCGCCGATTAGGCTTTCCGCGCAGGCGCCAACCCCATTGGACCTTTCGGGGATGACCGCCTCGGGGAGCTATCTCGCTGCCCGCCATGCCGGCCAGCTGCGCGAGGCTGCGGCGGCAGCCGCCTATTACCGTATCGCGCTCAGGCACGATCCGAAGAACGGCGAACTGCTCGATCGCACCTTCCTGTCGTTGGTGGTCGGCGGCGATATCGAAGAATCCGTGAAATATGCCGAACGCATCGTGCAGGCCGATAAGAACGACCGCGTCGCCGAACTGGTGCTCGGCGTGCATGCGCTCAAGCACAAGCAATATGCCGCCGCGCGCCGCGATCTGGCGCAGTCGATCCGCGGTCCGATCACCGATCTGACGGCGACCTTGCTTTCGGCCTGGTCGATGGATGGGGCCAACGACGTTAAAGGCGCGGTTGCGGCGATCGACCGGCTGGCCGGGCCGGATTGGTACGCGATCTTCAAGGAACTGCATGCCGGCATGATCTACGACCTCGCCGGCAACAAAAAGGAAGCGGGAAAACGCTTCGGGCATGCCTACAAGCTCGATCCCACCGCGCTGCGGGTGGTGGAGGCCTATGGCAGCTGGCTGTCGCGCAACGCGTCGCGCAAGGAAGCGCTCGGCGTTTTCGAGGCTTTCGACAAGGCGCTGCCGCGCCATCCGCTGGTGGTCGAGGCGATGAACAAGATCAAGGCCGGCGAGAAATTGCCGCCGCTGGTGACGACCGCGCAGGCCGGCGCCGCCGAAGCGCTTTACGGCCTTGGCGCCTCGCTTGGCCGCCGCGGCGGCGAGGATCTCGGGCTGGTCTATCTGCAGCTGTCGCTCGCGCTCGAGCCCAACCATCCGCTGTCGCTGCTCTCGCTCGCCGACCTTTATGAATCGCTCAAGAAGCCGGAACTCGCGATCAATGCCTATGAACGCATTCCGGCGAATTCGCCGCTGCATCGCAATGCCGCGATCCAGATGGCCACCAATCTCGATTCGCTCGACCGCGCGGATGAGGCGGAAAAGCACCTCGGCGCGCTGATCAAGGATCATCCGGATGATCTCGAGGCGATCGTCGCGCTCGGCAACGTGCTGCGCGGGCATAAGAAGTTCGCCGAATGCGCCGACGTCTATTCGAAGGCCGTCGCCCTGGTGCCACATCCGGAGAAAGCCAACTGGGTGCTCTTCTATTTCCGCGGCATTTGCTTCGAGCGCGCGCATCAATGGCCGAAGGCCGAGGCCGATCTCAAGAAGGCGCTCGACTTGTTCCCCGAGCAGCCGCACGTGCTCAATTATCTCGGTTATTCCTGGATCGACCAAGGCGTAAACCTGGATCAGGGCATGGACATGATCAAGCGCGCCGTGCAACAGCGTCCAGACGACGGTTACATCGTCAACTCGCTGGGCTGGGCCTATTTCCGCATCGGCAACTACGAGGAAGCGGTCAAGCAGCTCGAACACGCGATCGAACTCAAGCCGGAAGATTCGACCATCAACGACCATCTTGGCGACGCCTATTGGCGCGTTGGGCGCACGCTCGAAGCCAAATTCCAGTGGGCGCACGCGCGCGATCTCAAGCCCGATCCCGAAGATCTGCCGAAGATCGAAGCCAAGCTGAAAAACGGGCTGCCTGACGAGACCTCGTCGCAAGCCAAGGCGATCAAGTCCGAGAAGAAAAGCGGCGACGGCGGCTAGCGTCTCGATGGCTGTCGTTGAAGCTTCTCTTGTCGACGCGGCGTTCGCCAAGATCAATCTGACTTTGCGCGTGCTCGGCCGCCGTGCCGACGGCTATCACGAGCTCGAAAGCCTGGTGGTGTTCGCCGATGTCGGCGATACGTTGCAGCTGCAGACGGGCGCCCTGCTCGCTCTGGAGATTGACGGTCCTTTCGCCGAGGCCTGCGGTGCGCCGCCCGACAATCTGGTGCTCAGGGCCGCCGCCGCGCTCTCCGCGCGGGTCGAGGGACTGAGGCTTGGCCGCTTCGTTCTCACCAAGGAATTGCCGGTCGCCTCCGGCATCGGCGGCGGTTCGGCGGATGCGGCGGCGGCATTGCGTCTGCTCGTCCACGCCAATCGGCAAATCTTCAGTCGCGTCGACTTTGCCGATTCCCGCCTTCAGGAAGCGGCACTCGCCGTTGGCGCCGACGTGCCGGTCTGTCTCGCCTCGCGCGCGCGCATCATGCGCGGCATCGGCGAGAAACTGTTGGACCCGCTCGATCTGCCGCCGCTTCCCGCGCTTCTGGTCAATCCGGGGGTGCCATTGTCGACGCGTGAGGTGTTCGCCAAGCTCACCGGCAAGCTCGACGACGCGCCGTCGCCGGCGCAGGTGCCGCTCGAGTTCGGCGCGTTGATCGAATGGCTCGGCGCGAACGGCAACGATCTCACGCAACCGGCCATCGCCTGCGTGCCCGTGATCGCCGACGTGCTGAGCGCTTTAAGCGCCTTGCCGGGCGTCTGGCGCGCGCGCATGTCCGGATCTGGCCCGACCTGCTTTGCCCTGTTCGGCTCGGCCGCCGCGGCCGCCGCGGCGGGCCGCACATTGCAAGCCGACCACAAAGACTGGTGGATTCAACCCACAACGCTGCGTTAGACGAAAATCGCCCTTGAATTCGCCGCCTTCGCGCGGAACCGTTGCGTGTCTGGCGGTTTACGGCTAGGCAGCGCGGGCAGGAGATGGACATGAAATCCAGGTTGATCGTGGTTGCCATCGCGGCTTTGGGCGTCATCGCCGCCAATCCGGCGCTGGCGCGGGTCAAGCACCGGCACGCTGCCAAGTACCATCACGCCAAGGCCCGCTGCGTCGACCAGAACGTGACTTTTTCCTGGGACTTCATCTGGGCGTTGCGGCCCGATCCGCAGCCGAACGGCTGCTCGCCGCCCGTTTACGATGTCGGCCATTTTGTCGGACAGGATCCTGACCCGAATATCCGCATTCAATTGCGGCGCGATCCTGACCCCTATTATTGGCCGCGCTGAGTTCCAGTGCGAGCCGCTCAGTGCGCGCGCGCGATGCAGAAGGCGACCGCTTCTTCCAGCGCCGTCTTGATCTCGGACGGCGGCACCAGCGCCAGCGCGTCGGTGGCGATGGCGCCGTAATGGCGGGCGCGGCCGACCGTGTCCTCGATGGCGTGATGCTTGGCCATCAGCGCCATCGCGGTGTCGAGATCGCCGTCGCCGATTTGACCCTGGCCGAGCGTGCGGTTCCAGAACGCGCGCTCGCTTTCGGTGCCGCGGCGGAATGACAGCACCACCGGCAAGGTGATCTTGCCCTCGCGGAAATCGTCGCCCACGTTCTTGCCGAGCTTGGCGGACTTGCCGCCGTAGTCGAGCGCGTCGTCGATCAGTTGGAAGGCGATGCCGAGGTTGAGGCCGAACGAGCGGCAGGCGGCAAGCTCGGTCTTATCCTTGACCGCCAGCGCCGGACCAACCTCGCAGGCGGCGGCGAACAATTCCGCGGTCTTGGCGCGGATCACCGCCATATATTCGTCCTCGTTGGTGGCGGTGTTCTTGGCGGCGCCGAGCTGCATCACTTCGCCTTCGGCGATCACCGCGGCGGCCGAGGACAGGATATCGAGCGCATGCAGGTTGCCGACCTCGACCATCATCTTGAACGCCTGGCCGAGCAGGAAATCGCCCACCAGCACGCTCGCTTCGTTGCCCCACAGCATGCGGGCAGCGAGCTTGCCGCGGCGCATGTCGCTTTCGTCGACCACGTCGTCGTGCAGCAGCGTCGCGGTATGCATGAATTCGACCGCGGCGGCGAATTTGATATGGCCGTCGCCGGTATAGCCGGCGAGTTTGGCCATCGCTAGCGTCAGCATCGGCCGCAGCCGCTTGCCGCCCGAGGAGATCAGGTGGTTGGCGACCTCCGGGATCATGGCGACATCCGACCCGGTGCGCGTCAGGATCGTCGTGTTGACGCGCTCCATATCCGGTGCGACCAGTTCGGCGAGTTGTGTGAGGGAAGCGCCTTGCGGGCTTTCGAAGGGGACGATGACGGCCAAAATGATCTCTCCGGGGTCTTGCGGCGGGCGAGCATAGAAACGCTGTGTTAATGGGGCAAGTGCGTTAAATTGCCCACTCACGGCAATGTGGCGCCGGGCAGAGGCAGGGGGGTACCAATTGGCGAAACAAACCTCGACGTCGGCGGTACGTAAATCCGGCGGCTTCGGCCAATATTCGGTCGCCGTGCTGGTGCCTTGCTACAACGAAGAGGTGGCAGTTGCGAAAGTAGTAAAGGACTTTCGCGCTGTATTGCCGACCGCGACGATCTTCGTCTTCGACAACAATTCGACCGACAATACCGCGGTGGCGGCGCGCGCCGCCGGCGCCGAGGTTTACAAGGAGAAGCGCCAGGGCAAAGGCTACGTGGTGCGGCGCATGTTCACCGACGTGGAGGCCGACATCTACGTGCTGGTGGACGGCGACGCCACCTACGACGCGCCGAGCGCTGCCGCGATGATCGGGCGGCTGCTCGATCATCGGCTCGACATGGTGGTGGCTAACCGCGTCGACCACGATGAGGCCGCCTACCGCGCCGGCCACCGCACCGGAAACCGGCTGCTCACGTCGTTCGTCGCGACGGTGTTCAGTTCCACCTTCAATGACATGCTGTCGGGCTACCGGGTGTTCTCGCGCCGCTTCGTGAAATCGTTTCCGGTGCTCTCGGGCGGCTTCGAGATCGAAACCGAGCTCACCATCCATGCGCTCGAACTGGGCATGGCGGTCGCCGAGATCGACACGCCCTATTACGCGCGGCCGAAAGGCTCCGCCTCCAAGCTCAATACCTGGAGCGACGGCTTCCGCATCTTGTTCACCATCTTCAAGCTGTATCGCGTCGAACGGCCGCTGCGGTTCTTCGGCGCGATCGGCCTGACCCTGGCGATCATATCGATCGGGTTTGGCGCGCCCGTGGTGGCAACCTACCTGGAAACCGGATTAGTGCCGCGGCTGCCGACCGCGGTGTTGGCGACCGGGATGATGATATTGGCCTCGTTATCCGTTGCCATCGGGCTGGTGCTCGACACCGTGACGCGCGGCCGGCGCGAGATGAAGTTGCTCGCCTATCTCGCGCTGCGCGCGCCGGGCGAGGAACGCCGGCGAAATTAAATTCGGTTATTGCGGCTTGCAGAACGGCTGCAACTGAAGCCGTTTGACATAGCCCTGAAGCCCGCAAAGCACCTCCGGGCCGTCGGTCCGGAAGATATGCTTTACCGGCTCGGCCTGGCTCACCAGGATGTGCGCGACGATCAGCGCCGTCCCGAGCGGATAGGTCCAGCGGTGGCGTTGCAAATCGGTGAGCTTTGCGACCAGCAAGGCGGCCGCGACAATGACCAGCGGATCGGTCAGGATGAAATATTCCTGCTTCAGGCCGCGGGCCATGCCGAGCGTGTCGACACCCCAGTCCGTTAGCATGAGAGCGGCGACCTGAAGCACGAGTCGCCATTCGCGGCGGCGGATGGCGATCACGGTCGCGGCGATGACGAACCATTCCAGGAAGATGGTCGGCCGCGGCGACGACGACAGCACGAAGGTCCGCCGCGCGACGACGCCGGCGACCGCCTCGAACAAGAATTTCAGCCGGTCGGCATTGAGGAAAGAGCCGCCTTCCGCGAGTTGCGGTGTCGCGCCCGATGCCCAGGTGAACATCTGCTCGAACGGGTGGAAGACCACCATGACATTGTTCGGTTCGTAGCGGATGTCGATCGCAAGCAGTGCCACCATGCAGCCGGCGATCACGGCGAGCGCCGTGGTCAGCGCTTCCAAGGTCGGCACCTTCCACAGCACTGCGAACGCCGCCATGCCGAGGCCGATCCAGACCGCGATCGCCGTCCAATAGACCAGAGCGCCGATCCTGAGCGCCGACAGATGAAGGGTCGCGGTGCTTGTGGTCGACAGCCCGAAAATCACGATGTCCTTGGCGAGATAGACGGCGAGCAGTGTGGCCGCAACGGCGACCGCCAGCGCCGGCCAGGCGCGGCGCGGTTCGTCCCAGAATTCGCGATGCGGCGCGCCGCGCAGCCCGAACGGCAGCAGCAGAATCGGTAAGGCGCAGATCAGAAACAAGAACTGAATCTTATTGAGCATCGCCAGCGTGATCAGCAGGCTGGCGAAGCCAACGACGGCGGGCCGCCACCAGCCTCCGCCGCGTTGCGCGGCGATCATCAGCATAAGCAGAGCGGATGTGAAAAACGCGGCCGGCAGCAATTCGGTGCGCAGGATGCGCATTTCCATCGCCATGCCGCCGGAGAACGCCAGCAGAAATCCGCCGAATGCCGCAATGCGCCAGTCGCGCACCAGCGCGCGCAGCAGATAAGTGAACGACAGTACGAAGCCCATGGCGAACAGCAGCGACAGCACCCGTCCGGCGCGGGTCGCCGCCGTCCAGGCGCTGGCGAAACCCGCCGTGTCGCTCAGCGGCGGCACCGCTGCGAATGACACCACGTGCACGATGCCGAGGCCGTGCAGTGCGTGCAGCCAATAGCTCAGCAGCAGGATCGACAGATAACCGGGATGATCGAAATACTCCTGCGGCAAGGGAACGTTGAGCAGGAGCGCATTGTAGACGACCCACAGATCCATATCGGCAATGCGCCAATAGGGATACCAAAAGCCGGCGACGAGGAACGACAGCAGCATACCGGAGCAAATGACCAGCAATTCGCCGCCCCAATTGAACGGGACCAGCCGCCGGAATGGCTGCGACGTGTCTGGGCTGCGTATTGCCCGCCAAAGACGCGATTGATCGGACATGGGATGCTGCAATTTCGTTGTCGGCTGGGGATGGCAAAGAACGTAGAATAGTGCCTTATAAAATCGTTCCCGACGAGGCACCAGGAACAAAGCGGCATGCGTGAACTCATTCGCACCAACGACATGGTTCTGGTTTCGGCCGTCGTGGCGCTGCTCGACGGCGCCGGCATCCGGCACATGGTGCTCGACCAGAACATGAGCGTGCTGGAAGGCTCACTCGGCGTCCTGCCGCGGCGGATTTTGGTGTCAGAAGGATACGAGTTGACGGCGCGGCAGCTCCTGCAGGACGCCGGGCTCGGCAAGGAGCTGCGTCCCGATGAGGACTGAGGTCCTCGAAACCAGCGAAGACGCGGTGCTCGGCGGCCGCTTGCGGCTGCGCCAGCCGCGCAGCGGCCATCGCGTCGGTCACGACGCGATCCTGCTCGCCGCCGCCACCGGCGGAGGCAAAGGCGAACATGCGGTCGATCTTGGCGCCGGCGTCGGCGCAGCAGGTCTGGCGCTGGCGGCGCGGGTGGCGGGATTGAAGGTCACGCTGGCCGAACTCGACCCGGCGCTGAGCGCGCTCGCCGCCGGCAATGCGCGTCTCAATCGGCTGGACGATCGTGTCGATGTGCTCACGCTCGATGCCGAAGATACAGAAGCGCTCGCTGCGTCAGGCCTTAAGCCCAGCAGCGTCGACCGCGTGCTGATGAATCCGCCGTTTCACGACGCCACGCGGCAGAACCTGTCGCCCGATCCGGGCCGGCGTCTGGCGCATGCGGCGGCGCCTGGCCTGCTGCCGCGCTGGATCGCGAGCGCGGCGTGGCTGCTCAAGCCGCAGGGCGTGCTGACCTTGATCTGGCGCGCCGATGCGTTGGCCGACGTGCAGAGCGCGCTGGCGGGCGAGTTCGGCGGTATCGCCGTGCTGCCGGTCTATCCGCGCCCCGATGCGCCAACGATCCGCGTGCTGGTGCGCGCGGTAAAATCGGGCAGCGGCGCGGCGGTGACTTTTCCCGGCCTCGTCCTGAACGACCGGCTCGGCAAGCCGTCTGCGGCTGCCGAGGCCGTGCTGCGTGGCGCGGGAACTCTGACTATTGCTGAATCCTGAACACGGCTAATTTTGCCTAGGATTTGCGCCGACCCGGCACGAATTCGCGCCATCGCCGGTTGATGATCTGGCGCCGCATGCGGGCCAGGTTGTCATCGCTCAGATGCGAAAGCGTAATAATGCTGCCGATAAGCAGGAACAAAATGGTGAGCTTGGGATCCATCGACCCGCCTCTTTCAAAAACCGCCCCTATTGGACGCGCCTATCGCACGGCAAAAACCGTTCCAAACCTAAATATTGGGCAATTAAGGGCATTTCTAGGCCGGTTACGAAAAATATACTGCGGTGCATCAAAGATTGATCCACCCGCAATGTCAAACCGGCGGCTTTGACTTGGGTTCCGATGATGCCTAACTGCGCGGTATGGCGCCTACCGCGACCAAACCTATGCCGGACATCCTCAAAAGCACGCTCGCGCTGCTGGGCAGACTGGTGCCGGCCCGCTTCCGCCCCGACATCCCCGTGGTGCCGGTGGTGCGGCTATCGGGCGTCATCGGCGTGAGTTCGCCGTTGCGGCCGGGGCTGATGCTGTCTTCGGCCGCCCGCTCGCTGGAACGGGCGTTTTCTGTGCGCAATGCGCGCGCCGTCGCGCTGATCGTCAATTCGCCGGGCGGTTCGCCCGCGCAGTCACACCTGATCTTTCGCCGCATCCGCCAATTGGCCGAGGAAAAGAAGCTGCCGGTCATCGCCTTTGTCGAGGATGTCGGTGCATCCGGCGGCTATATGCTGGCCTGCGCCGCCGACGAGATCATCTGCGATCAATTTTCCATTGTCGGCTCGATCGGCGTGGTCGGCGGTTCGTTCGGATTTCCGAAGTTGATGGAAAAGCTCGGTGTCGAGCGCAGGCTCTACACCGCCGGCGAGCGCAAGGTGATGCTCGACCCGTTTTTGCCGGAGAAGCCGGAAGACGTGAAACGCATCAAGGCGATCCAGAAAGACATTTACCAGAATTTCATTGCTCTGGTTGAAGAACGCCGCGGAAGCATGCTGAAGGGCGAGAAGAAGACGTTGTTCTCCGGCGAATTCTGGACGGCCGAGAGGGCGATCGAATTGGGTCTCGCCGACAGCATCGGCGATTTGCGCTCGGTTTTGCGCCAACGCTACGGCGAAAAAGTGCGCACGCCCTTGATTTCCGCCGAGCGCGGATTTTTTGGCCGCAAGATTCCGGGTTTGGGCGCGCTGGAGGCGTTGGCGCCCAAGGGCGGCCTCGCTGCCGATCTCATTTCTGCGCTGGAAGAGCGCGCGCTGTGGGGGCGCTACGGGCTGTAAACGAAGGCGCCATGCCGCCGATTGCGAACAATCGGCGGGCCGCGAATTTGCCTTGTTTTCCGGGCAAAAAACTACCTCATTGCCGTTGAGGAGATGCCGCAATGCACCCGATCCTGCTGTCGCCGCTATTGAAATGGTCGCTTGCCGCGCTCGGCGGGGCGATGGTCATCCATTGGGCGGTGAAGGAAGCGCGCCGGATCAATGAGGAGCTGGACCAGGCGAGAAGGGTCAAGGCGCGCATTACGGATCAGGAAAACCGGCCGACCTTGCGTCGGGACCCGCGGACTGGCGAATATCGCCCGTAATTCCTAGTGTTTTTCGGGGTGGAGGGCCGCTTAGCGGCGGGCCGTGCGCGCGTTGCCGGTGACCATGGCGCCAAAGAACATCACCGCGAACGCCAGACCGATAAGTTGGAAAGCCAGCATTGCTCGTCTCCTGTTATCTTGCCGCTTCTTTTTGTTGGTCGCTGGTCTACCGGTTTAGGTTCAAAGCCCCGTAAATCTTCGCCGCCTTGACCCCTTTTTGACCCCCCGATAGGGTCCCGATCGATTCCCGTCCTTAAAAATCAGTAATTTCCGATGGCCGAACCGCAACTTGACGGCATTGACCGCTCGGCCGCGTCCAACCTGGACCCGTCGCGGTCGTTCCAGGGGCTCATTCTCGCGCTGCAGCAGTATTGGGCGAGTTGGGGCTGCGTCATCCTGCAGCCCTACGACATGGAGGTGGGGGCGGGCACGTTCCACCCGGCCACCACGTTGCGCGCGCTCGGGCCCAAGCCCTGGAACGCGGCTTACGTGCAGCCTTCGCGCCGGCCCAAGGACGGCCGCTACGGCGAGAACCCCAACCGGCTGCAGCACTATTACCAGTTCCAGGTGATCCTGAAGCCGTCGCCGCCCGACATCCAGGACCTCTATCTCAATTCGCTGAAAGTCATCGGCATCGACCCGAAGATCCACGACATCCGCTTCGTCGAGGACGACTGGGAAAGCCCGACGCTCGGCGCCTGGGGACTCGGCTGGGAGTGCTGGTGCGACGGCATGGAGGTGTCGCAATTCACTTATTTCCAACAGGTCGCGGGCGTCGAATGCAATCCGGTCGCCGGCGAGCTCACTTACGGGCTTGAGCGGCTCGCCATGTATGTGCAGGGCGTCGACCGCGTGTTCGATCTCAACTTCAACGGCCGCAGCGACGCGAAGAAGGTGACCTACGGCGACGTCTTCCTGCAGGCCGAGCGGGAATACTCCCGGCACAATTTCGAATTCGCCGACACAGCGATGCTGTTCGAGCAGTTCAAGATGGCTGAGGTGGCCTGCCTGAAATATATCGCGGCCGGCTGGGATGCAGATCGCAAGCACCACCTGATGGCGCTACCGGCCTACGACCAGTGCATCAAGGCTTCGCACGTGTTCAATCTGCTCGACGCGCGCGGCGTGATCTCGGTTACCGAGCGGCAGAGCTATATCCTGCGCGTGCGCGAACTGGCCAAGGCATGTGGCGAAGCTTGGCTCGCCACCGAAGGGGGAGGGGCAATATGACCGAACCTGAAATTGGCGGGCGGGCGCCGATTGCGATCGAAGTCGAGGCGGGCAAGAGCTATTGGTGGTGCGCCTGCGGACGCTCGAAGGCGCAACCATTCTGCGACGGCTCGCACAAGGTCACTTCTTTCACGCCGATCGAGTTCAAGGCCGAAAAGAGTGAGAAAGCGTTTTTCTGCACCTGCAAGCGCTCGGCGAAAAAGCCGCTCTGCGACGGCAGCCATAAACGGCTATAGTTGAACCTTCCGCGTTCGGGCGGCGACCCACACCCATGCTGCTCTGGATCATCTTCGCAGTCGTCGCGGCCGCGGTCGTCTATGCCATCGTCGCGTTCAATCGTTTGGTGCGCACGCGCCAGATGGCGAACGAAGCGTGGAGCGGCATCGACGTCCAGCTCAAGCGCCGTTCCGACCTCGTCCCCAATCTGGTCGAAACCGTCAAAAGCTACGCCGCGCACGAGCGCGGCGTGCTCGACGAGGTGACGCAACTGCGCGGGGCGGCGCGCGCGGTGTCGGAAAGCGACGTGGCGGCCCGCGCGCAGGCGGAAGGCGCGCTGTCGGGCGCGCTCGGCCGTTTGTTTGCGCTCTCCGAGAATTATCCCGACCTCAAGGCCAGCGCCAATTTTCTCGACCTGCAGCAGCAATTGAGCGATCTGGAGAACGAATTGCAGATGGCGCGACGCTACTACAACGGCACGGTGCGCAATCTGAACGTGCTGGTGCAATCCTTCCCCAGCAATGTGCTCGCGGGAGCGTTCGGATTCTCGCCGCGTGACTTCTTCGAATTGGACGACGCCGGCGAGCGCAACGTGCCGCAAGTCAGTTTGGCGCCGCGATGAACAAACTCTGGTGCACCGCCGTCTTGCTCGTCGCGCTGATCGGCGCCGGGCAGGCGGGTGCCGCCGAGGTCATCCATTCCTTCGTCTCCGACGTGAAGGCCGCCAAAGACGGCGAGCTCACCGTCACCGAGACGCTGCAGGTGCGCGCCGAGGGCAGCGAGATGCGGCACGGTATCTATCGCGACTTTCCGCTCACATTCAAAGACGCCGGCGGGACGCTGCGCGAGGTTACCTTCAGCCTGGTCAGCGTGTCGCGCGACGGCAATGCCGAGCCCTATCACACCGAGCGCACGCACGGCTTCATCCGCATCTATGCCGGCAGCAAAGACGTTTTGATCCGGCCCGGCGAGCACAGTTACGCGTTCGTCTATCGCACCGGGCGGCAGATACGCTGGTTCGACGGCAAGCCGGAACTCAACTGGAACGTCACCGGCAACCTCTGGCGCTTCCCCATCGAGGCGGCAACCTATCATCTGCGACTTGTCGACGGCGCCAAACCACTGCGCTGGACCGCATTCACCGGCCGGCTCGGCGCGCGTGGCACAGATTGGCAAGGCAGCGTCGGCCCGCTCGGCACGCTCAGCGTGTCGACGACGCGGTGGTTGCCGCCAGGCAGCGGGCTCACCGTGGTGGCCGAGCTTCCGGCAACCGCGGTCGATCCGCCCAGCGCCAATACGCTCTTCTGGTACGAGATCTTGGATAACCGCCAATGGCTCATCGGCGGCTTCGGTTTCCTCGTCGTGCTCATCTACTATGCCGTGGCCTGGAGCGCGGTCGGCCGCGACCCGAAAGGCGGCACGGTCATCCCGCTGTTCCATCCGCCGCAGGGCATTTCGCCGGCGCTCGCCAATTACATCCATAACTGGGGCCTTACGCGTGAGAAATGGCGCGCCTTCACTGCGGCGGCGCTGTCGCTCGCGGTGAAAGGGCTGGTCCATTTTGATCAGACCGGCAAGACGCTAACGTTGAAAAGGACCGGCCAGCAGCCGCCCGGCGGCTACCAGGACCTGCCGGCCGGCGAACGCGCGATTTTCAGTTGGGTCAATGTCGGCGGCGCCGCGACCATCGACAAGGCGCACGGCGAAGCGGTCGCCAAGGTCGGCACCGAGTTCACCACCAGCATCGAAGCGGAAAACCGCAACCGCTTCTTCCGCCGCAATCTCGGCTACGTGATTCTCGGCTTCATCATCACCATTGCGGTCGTTGCCTGGGAGATCATGTTCGGCGGTCTGCAGGATCAGGACATCGCTATCCTGGTCGTGCTCGGCTTTGCCGGCTTCTTCATCGGCATGTTCATGGTGCCGGCCGTTCAGGCGATGCACAGCGGCAGCGCGAAATTCAACGTCGTCGTCTGGATCGCGGTGGCGTTTGCGTTTGTCGCCGTCTTCGTCAACGGGCTGCACGCTGCCCTCAGTGGGCTCATGAGCCAGGGCTGGCCAGCGCTGCGCGACTTCGTCTCGGACGATCCGTTCCCCTTCGTGCTGGTGGCGACCTTCACCGCGGTTAATGGACTGTTCCTCTATCTGATGCGGGCGCCGACCGTGCAGGGCCGCCCGATCATGGATCAGCTCGACGGCTTCCGGCTTTATCTGGAAACTGCGGAGAAGGACCGGCTCAACATGCAGGCGCCGGAAATCACCGCCGATCGCTTCGAGGCGTTGTTGCCTTACGCGGTCGCGCTCGATGTCGAGAAGCCCTGGGCGGACGCCTTCGGGGCGGCGCTGCGCCGCGCGCATCCGGACGATGCCGATCCGATGCGGCACTATCAGCCCGGCTGGGGCAGCGGCGGCGGTTGGTCCGGCGGCAACTTCGGTACCGCGGTGGCCTCGACCGTCGGCGGCATTTCGAGCGCGCTGGCGAGCGCGGTGCCGGTCTCCTCCGGCTCCTCGGGCTTTAGCGGCGGCGGAGGCGGATCGGGCGGCGGAGGTGGCGGCGGCGGCGGGGGAGGCTGGTAGGCGCAGACGGCAAGGGTGACTTCTGAGAGCCGCCTTGCTAGGCAGGCCCCGCGACGCTGACTTCTTCACGCCCTGGCCGCCATGCCCGACCTTCTGCTTGAATTCCTGTCCGAAGAAATCCCCGCGCGCATGCAGGCGCGCGCCGCCGAGGATTTGAAGAAGATCGTCACCGACCGGCTGATGGCGGCCGGCCTCGTCTACGAGGGCGCCAAGGCTTTCGCCACGCCGCGCCGGCTCGCGCTGTCAGTGCACGGCGTGCCGGTGCGCCAGCCCGACATCAAGGAAGAAAAGAAGGGCCCACGCGTCGGCGCGCCGGAGAACGCCGTTGCCGGCTTCCTCAAAGCCGCCGGTTTGACATCGATCGAGCAAGCCAAGGTCCAGCCCGACAAGAAGGGCGACTTCTACGTGGCGGTGATCGAGAAGCAGGGTAAGCCGGCGCTCGACGTGCTGGCCGAGATGATCCCCGACGTCGTTCGCACCTTTCCGTGGCCGAAATCGATGCGCTGGGGCTCGCCGACGTTAGCCGGGTTTGTGAGGAGTGTTGGAGTTGGGGGTGGCGCTGTCCCCAATCAGGAATGGATACATTGGGTTCGTCCACTCCACTCGATCCTTGCGACTTTTGGTCCCGAGACTGAAGAACCGGAAATCGTCCAGTTCGAGGTCGGCGGAATCAAATCAGGCGACACCACGCGCGGCCACCGCTTCATGGCACCTAGCGCGTTCAAGGTCCGCCGTTTCGACGATTACCAAGCCAAGCTCGAGGCCGCCAAAGTTGTGCTCGATCCGGTGCGGCGCGCCGAGATGATCCTTGCCGACGCCAAGAACCTCGCTTTCGCGCAGGGCTACGAGTTGGTCGAGGACGATGGCCTGCTCGCCGAGGTCGCCGGGCTGGTCGAATGGCCGGTGACATTGATGGGCGCGTTCGACGCCGCGTTCCTCACGATCCCAGAAGAGGTGATCCGCGCCACCATCCGCAATAACCAGAAATGCTTCGTGCTGCGCGACGCCGCCACGGCCAAGCTCACCAACAAGTTCATCCTGGTCGCCAACGAGGAAGCCAGTGACGGCGGCAAGGCGATCGTCGCCGGCAACGAGCGCGTGATCCGCGCGCGGCTGTCCGATGCCAAGTTCTTCTACGACACAGATCTAAAGACGAGGCTGGAAGACCGGCTGCCGAAATTCGAGCACATCGTCTTCCACGAGAAGCTCGGTTCGCAGGCCGAGCGTATCGCTCGCATCGTCGCGCTCGCCGGTGAACTGGCGCCGATCGTCCGTGCCGATGCCGATTTGGCCGTGCGTGCCGCGCAATTGTGCAAAGCCGATCTGCTCACCGACGTGGTCGGCGAATTTCCCGAGCTGCAAGGCCTGATGGGCCGCTACTACGCCGAGGCGCAGAACGAGGACGAGGCGGTCGCCCACGCCTGCGAGGATCACTACAAGCCGAAGGGACCGGACGATCTGGTGCCCGCCGATCCGGTGGCAATTGCGGTCGCGCTCGCCGACAAGATCGATACGCTGGTTTGCTTCTGGGAAATCGACGAAAAACCGACCGGCAGCAAAGATCCTTATGCGCTGCGGCGCGCTGCGCTCGGCGTCATCCGCATCGTGATCGAAAACGAATTGCGGCTGCCGCTGCGCACCCAGTTGTGGCGGCACTTCGGGGTGGTTCGCCGCGACGAACAATTGGCGGAAGCCATCGCGCTGCTGCATCCGCTGCACGAGCAAATCTTGAATCTAAGCGAGGCCGATATCGGACTGGCTGTGAAGCTCGAAGTCCTGGTGTCGGAGAAGGCAAAGCGGCTGGCCGGCCCCGTGTTGTTGCAGGCCCATTCCTACCTCAAACAGACGCTCGATTTGCTCGCATTCTTCGCCGACCGCCTCAAGGTGACATTGCGCGAAGACGGCGCGCGGCACGATCTGGTCGACGCCGTGTTCGCGCTCGATGGCCAGGATGATCTGCTCATGATCGTGCGCCGCGTCGACGCGCTCGGCAAATTCCTCGATAGCGACGACGGCAAGAACCTGCTCGCCGGCGTCAAGCGCGCCTCCAATATCCTTCGCATCGAGGAGAAGAAAGACGGCAAGAGCTACGCCGGCGCGCCCGATGTCGCGCGGCTCGCGGCGGGCGAAGAAAAGGCGTTGGCAGAAGCAATCGGCGTTGCCAAGAAGGAAGCCTCCGCCGCAGTCGCCAACGAGAACTTCGCCGCTGCCATGACTGCCATGGCGAAATTGCGCCCCAAGGTCGACGCCTTCTTCGAGAAGGTCACCGTCAACGTCGATGACAAGTCATTGCGCGAAAACCGCCTCAAGCTGCTCAACGAAATCCGGGAAGCGACCCGTGCGGTGGCGGATTTTTCCAGAATCGAAGGCTGAATTCTCTTCACCTCTACCCGCAAGAGTGGGGTGAGGGAAAGAAATATGGAACTCTCCGCCTCCTCCACCGTTGCATCACTGCATTCAACTCCAAGGGCAAACATTATGGTCATCGGCATCGCTCATCTGCAGCCCATCGTCGCGCTGATTGCAGGAATCGCGATCCTGATCGTGCCGCGCCTCCTCAATTTCATCGTTGCGGCCTACCTGATCGTAGTCGGGGTCCTCGGGCTTGGACTTATCCATTAAGCTGAAATGTGGGCTTGCGTCGACGGCGCTTGCGGTGCTTTTAAGGGCCGTCAGCCCTCCATTATTTTATTGAGCCATGGCCAAACGAAAATCCTTGCGCGCCAGCGCAAAAACCAAAAAACCCACACGAAGGGCTGCCAAAGCCAAGCCCACGGCCCGGGCGGCGCCTGCCAAAGGCAAGTGGGTCTACGGTTTCGGCGGCGGCCGCGCCGAGGGCAAACCCAACATGCGCAATCTGCTGGGCGGCAAGGGCGCAGGGCTAGCCGAAATGGCCAATCTCGGCCTGCCGGTACCGCCCGGTTTCACCATTACAACCGAGGTCTGCACTTTCTACTACGCCAACAAGCAGCAATACCCGAAAGAGCTTCGCGCCCAGGTCGAGAAGGCGCTGGCTCAGGTCGGCCGCGTCACCGGCAAGATTTTTGGCGACAAGAGTAACCCGCTACTGGTCTCGGTGCGCTCCGGCGCTCGCGCCTCCATGCCGGGCATGATGGACACCGTGCTCAATCTCGGCCTCAACGACGAGACGGTGGAGGCGTTGGCGAAGAAATCCGGCGACCGCCGTTTCGCCTATGACAGCTACCGGCGCTTCATCACCATGTATTCCGATGTGGTGCTCGGTGTCGGTCATGAGCATTTCGAGGAACTGCTCGACCACCACAAGGAGCGGCAAGGCTATTCGCTCGACACCGACCTCACCGCCGACGACTGGGCCGAGCTGGTCGAGCGCTACAAGAAGCGTTTGCAGCAGGAACGCGGCGAGCCCTTCCCGCAGGACCCGCACGCGCAGCTATGGGGCGCAATAAGTGCGGTGTTCGGCTCCTGGATGAATCAGCGCGCCAACACCTACCGTCGCCTGCACAATATTCCGGAAAGCTGGGGCACCGCGGTCAACGTGCAGGCGATGGTGTTCGGCAACATGGGTGAAACCTCGGCGACCGGCGTCGCCTTCACCCGCAATCCGTCCACCGGCGAGAAGAAACTGTACGGCGAGTTCCTCATCAATGCGCAAGGCGAGGATGTGGTCGCCGGCATCCGCACGCCGCAGGAAATCAGCGAGGCTGCGCGCCTCGAGGCCAGTTCCGACAAGCCGTCGATGGAGAGCACGCTGCCCAAGGCGTATGCCGAGCTCAAGCGCATCTACAATACGCTCGAACGTCACTATCGCGACATGCAGGATCTCGAATTCACGGTCGAGCAGGGCAAGCTGTGGATGCTGCAGACCCGCAACGGCAAGCGCACCGCCAAGGCCGCGCTGCGCATCGCGGTCGAACTCGCCAACGAGGGCTTGATCTCCAAGAACGAAGCCGTGCTGCGCGTCGATCCGCTGGCGCTCGATCAACTCCTGCATCCGACCATCGACCCACGCGCGCATCGCCGCGTCATCGCCACCGGCCTGCCGGCGTCGCCCGGTGCTGCCTCCGGCGAAATCGTGTTCTCGCCTGACGAGGCGGCGCAACTCAAAGCCGACGGCAAGAAGGTGATCCTGGTGCGGGTGGAAACCTCGCCGGAAGACATCCACGGCATGCACGCGGCCGAGGGCATCCTCACCACCCGCGGCGGCATGACCTCGCATGCGGCGGTGGTGGCGCGCGGCATGGGCAAGCCCTGCGTCTCCGGCGCGGGTTCGCTGCGCGTCGATTATGCCGCCGGCACCATGACGGCCAGCGGACAGACCTTCAAGAAAGGCGACTTCATCACCGTCGACGGCTCGACCGGTCAGGTACTCGCCGGCAAGGTCGACATGATCGAGCCGCAGTTGTCCGGCGAGTTCTCCACGCTGATCGGCTGGGCCGACAAGGTGCGCAGGCTCGGCGTGCGCGCCAATGCCGATACGCCGGCCGACGCCAAGGCGGCGGTGCGCTTCGGCGCCGAAGGCATCGGGCTGTGCCGCACCGAGCACATGTTCTTCGACGAGGGCCGCATCCAGGCGGTGCGCGAGATGATTCTCTCCGACGACGAAAAATCGCGCCGCGCCGCGCTCGCCAAGCTCCTGCCGATGCAGCGCGCCGATTTTGTCGAGCTGTTCGAGATCATGGCCGGCCGGCCGGTGACCATCCGGCTGCTCGATCCGCCGCTGCACGAGTTCCTGCCGCACGGCGAAGAAGAGATCGCGGAAGTGGCGGCCGCCATGGGCGCCGATCCGAAGAAGCTCGCCGACCGCGCTAGGGAGCTTTCTGAATTCAACCCGATGCTGGGCTTCCGCGGCTGCCGCATCGCCATCGCCTATCCGGAAGTCGCCGAGATGCAGGCGCGCGCCATTTTCGAGGCGGCGGTCGAGGCAGCCAAGCGCACCGGCAAGCCGGTCGTGCCCGAAGTCATGGTGCCGCTGATCGCGACCAAGATGGAGTTCGATCTGGTCAAGGCGCGCATTGACGCCATGGCCAAGGCGGTGACGAAGGAGACTGGCGCCAAACTCGACTACCAGGTCGGCACCATGATCGAGTTGCCGCGCGCCGCGCTGCTCGCCGGCGAAATCGCGGAAACCGCCGAGTTCTTCTCGTTCGGGACCAACGATCTTACGCAAACCACGTTCGGCATTTCGCGTGACGATGCGGCGAGTTTCCTCGGCATCTACACCGCGCGCGGCATTCTGCCCGGCGACCCGTTCGTGTCGATCGACCAACAGGGCGTCGGCGAGTTGGTGAAGATCGGCGTCGAGCGCGGGCGGAAAGTGCGTCCCAAGCTCAAGGTCGGCATCTGCGGGGAACACGGTGGCGATCCGGCTTCGGTCGCCTTCTGCCATGAGGTCAAGCTCGACTACGTGTCGTGCTCGCCGTTCCGCGTGCCGATCGCGCGGCTCGCAGCTGCGCAGGCGGCTTTGGGCAAGAGCGCGGCCAGCACGGCGTAAGTCATTTCGTCTGTCGGCCCCGCAGGCGAGAGCCTACCCCGGCACGGCGCGCCGCGCGCGTTATGGTTAACCGTTGTTACCAACGACCAAGCCCACAAAACACGTTGGAATTGCGCGCGAGTCATTGCGCGGTGGCTGCCGCGGCGCGCCCGGTTAACGCGTTCGCAAGGTTAATCAGTCCATAAAAAAATCGGTCGCATTGTCGGCAATCCGCCCCCGTGCGCCGGCGAGGGCATGGTCGAGAACGCGGGGAGAACCGTTTTTTCCGACCTGGGCCAAGTCAATGGTGTCGCATGGCGTGAGCGCAGTCATGGCGGTTTCGCGGAAGCGTCGGCGGCGGAGACGGGCGTCGGTTGGATTCGGCGCGCTGGTCATCGCGCTGCTGCCCAACACGATCGGGTTCCAGGATCTCGGCGCGCTGCTGGTGCGCCAGCCGGGCGTCGCTGCGCGCGCCTATCAGCACCTTATTGCCTCGCCGTTCGGCACGATCGACGCCGCCACCTTCAGTCTGCCGAACCCGATCGGCACCGGCATCCCGCATCCGCCGCTTTACGCGCTGGCGAATTTCGATCCGACCGGCATCGCCGCCTCGATCGCCGCGCAGTTTCTCGGCGACCCGAACGCGCCGCTGCAATTTCCAAGGGTCAATCGCAAGGACAAGCACGATTCGTTCCTGGCGCGCTCGCGCGCGCCGCTGCCGCCTTTGCCGCCGCTCCTGGCCGTCGAGCCGGTGCCACAGGCGCAGGCCGACGCGCCGCTCAAGAGCGATGAAGCCGGCCGTTTCGACCCTTACGCCGACTACCAGTTTGCTGCGGCGCCCGACGAGCAGTTGACGCCGCCGGATGCGCCGGCCTCTCCGGCCGACCGTAAGGACAGCGCGCGCGTGTTTTTCGGCGCCAGTCCGCTTGCGCCGGGGCAGGAGCAGATCGCACCCTGGGCAAGCGGCGAAGCGCCAATGGTGATGGCGTCGGTCGATCCGGACATCAAGCAATCCGCGCTCGCGCCGCGACCGCCGGGCGGCGCCGACAAAGTCGGCGAGAGCATCGCCAACAAGGGCGAAGTCACTGGCGTCGATCAGCGCCCGAAATCGCCGGCCGAGCGGCTCGCGCTTACCGGCCTTGCGCGCGCCAAGGCGGAGAAGTGTCTCGCCAACGCGGTCTATTTCGAATCGCGCGACGAGCCGGTGCGCGCGCAGATCGCGGTGGCGCAGGTGGTGATGAACCGGGTGTTCTCGCCGTTCTATCCGAACGACGTCTGCGGCGTGGTCTACCAGAACGCCAACCGCCATCTCGCCTGCCAGTTCACCTTCGCCTGCGACGGCGTTCCCGACGTGGTCACCGAGCCGGCCGCCTGGGCGCGCGCGACGCACATCGCGCGCGATATGCTCGATGGCAAGCTGTGGATGCCGGACGTCGCCAAGTCGACTCACTATCACGACTATTGGGCGCACCCGAACTGGGTCGGCGAGATGAAACAGATGGACCGGCTGGGCGGGCTGATCTTTTACCGTCCGCGCGCTTGGGGTAACGGTTCCGACGAGCCGGTCTGGGGCGACGCCAAGACGACGGCCGCAGAAGTCAAGAAAATGTAGGCGGAATCCGCCGCGCGCGAGCCATGCGCGGGGCAAATGGCTTCGATCACGATAATTCGTTTTGGACCGGCCAATGGACCCATTATGTTCCGCGTCCGCCCGTGTGGAGTGCGGTTGGGCGCCGGAGATATGCGGCAATGTCATTGCAAGGGGCGACTGGAAGAGTGGTAAGCGCCGTCGGCTGGCGCACGCCGATCGTTGTGGTTGTCTCCGGTTGTCTGATTGCGATGATCGCTTTCGGCCCGCGCTCCTCGCTCGGCTTTTTCCTCACGCCGCTGTCGCAGGAGCATCACTGGGGCCGCGACGTATTCTCAGTGGCGCTTGCGATCCAGAACTTGTTGTGGGGCATCGGGCAGCCTTTTGCCGGTGGCGTTGCCGATCGGTTCGGCGCCAATCGCGTCATGATGGTCGGCGCCGCCCTATATGCACTCGGGCTGGCGCTGATGGCGCATGCGACCACGCCGGGCACGCTCGATCTTACCGCCGGCGTGATGATCGGCCTCGGACTGTCCGGTTGCTCATTCAACCTTGTGATCGGCGCCTTCGGCAAGCTGTTGCCGGCAAGCTGGCGTTCGCTCGCCTTCGGCGCCGGTACCGCCGCCGGCTCGTTCGGGCAATTCCTGTATTCGCCGATCGGCGTGGCGCTAATGGACAAGTTTGGTTGGCAGACGGCGCTGACGATCTTCGCCGGTGTGACGATGCTCATTTTGCCGTTGGCGATTGCGCTGACGACTCCGCGCGGTAACGCCGCATCGGCGGCGGTCGCCATGCCGCCGCAGTCATTTCGCCAGGCCATGGCCGAAGCGTTCGGCCATCGCAGTTATGTGCTGCTGGTTTTGGGCTTCTTCACCTGTGGTTTCCAACTCGCCTTCGTGACCGTGCATTTGCCGTCCTATCTGATCGATCGTGGGCTTTCCGCCCAGATCGGCGGCTGGACGCTCGCGACCATCGGCCTGTTCAACATCGTCGGCTCATTGGCCTCCGGCTATCTCGGCAACCGCATGCCGAAGCGCCACCTCCTGTCGATCATCTATTTCGCCCGCGCGCTCTCGATCGCCGTATTCATTTCGTTGCCGGCGAGCCCGGTGACTACGATTATCTTCGGCGCTGTCACAGGCCTGCTCTGGCTGTCCACGGTGCCGCCGACGTCGTCGCTGGTGGCGATCATGTTCGGCACGCGCTGGCTGGCTATGCTGTTCGGTTTTGCATTCTTCAGCCATCAGGTTGGCGGTTTTCTCGGCGTGCTGCTGGGCGGCTATGTGTTCGACAATTACGGTTCCTACAATCCGGTGTGGTGGCTGTCGGTGTTTTTCGGCGTGATGTCGGCAATCATCAATCTGCCGATCGTCGAGCAGCCGGTCGGCCGGCTCGAGCCCGCGGCGGTCTAAAGCCCTCGTAACAAGACGGTATTGCCGCATCTGTTTTTTAGCGCTGCCATCGCCGCCGTCTTGTCGCGGAAACACAGTCGCCCAAATCTCCCCGCATTACGTTTATTTTTTCGTATTGCAATCAAAGGTAGTTTGCGTTGTGTTAGGTGCCGGTTCCGCGAATTTTGGGACGCGACGGCCAATCCGAGGGGGACGGACATGAGCATTGCATCGCTAGCCGATGAGGAGATTCTGCGGACTGATCGGCGAACGCTGGATTTAGCGCCCGTCATCGATACGCACCTGCAACCTGTTATCGCCGACTTTCAACTCAACCAGGACGCCGCGACGCAATTGCGCCAGGCACTGCGGCCCTTGGCTGCGGAGACGCCTATCAAGAAGACGTCGGCGTCAAGCGCCCTCGACGGCTTGGTGAAATATATCCCGACCGAGTCCATCACGCTCTACGTTGCGGCAACGGCGGCGATGTCGAGTCTCACGGCGACTTTTCCTTATTTGACGACGAGCCGGCTGTACTGGGGCTTCGTCGTGCTCACGCCTATTCTGTTTCTTTTGATCTATGTCGGAAAGCGGCGAAGCCAGAAGCTGCGGCCGCTGCCGGAGTCGTATGCGCAGTGGCCTTGGTGGAAATTGTTTGCGTCCACCGTCGCGTTCGGTTTTTGGGCCTTGGCTGTCCCGCCGCTCGTCAGTACCGACCCCGGTAAAGTGGTCGCCGCATTCGGCGCGCTGCTCGTCTCGACGCTGCTCAGCCTGATTGGCGGCGTGGTCGAGCCGGCCGAGAGCTGAACGCATCGCCGCGGCGCGAAGACGCGCAACCGCTTGCGCGCTCGCACCGGTCGCGCCAAGAATGGCTGAGATCTCACCGGGAGAACCTCAGCGTGGCGACATTCAAGGCGATCGTGATCGAGAAGGCTGACGGCGGCACCAAGGCCGCGCTCACCGATTTCGACGAAGCCAATCTGATGGATGGCGACGTCACCGTCCGCGTCGAATACTCGACGGTCAACTACAAAGACGGCCTCGCCGTCACCGGCAAGTCGCCGGTGGTGCGCCGCTTTCCGATGATCGCCGGCATCGATTTCGCCGGCACGGTCGAAACCTCTAGCCATCCGGCCTGGAAGCGGGGCGACAAGGTGATTCTCACCGGCTGGGGCTGCGGCGAGACCCATCTCGGCGCCTATGCGCAAAAGGCGCGGGTGAAGGGCGACTGGCTGGTGCCGCTGCCTACCAGCATGAGCGCGCGCGAGGCGATGGCGATAGGCACAGCGGGCTTTACCGCGATGCTGGCGGTGATGGCGCTCGAGGGGCACGGCCTCGCGCCCGAACGCGGGCCCGTTGCGGTCACCGGCGCAGCGGGCGGCGTCGGCTCGGTGGCCGTCGCCATATTGGCCAAACGCGGTTTTGCCGTCAGCGCGATCACCGGCCGGCCGCAGGAGGCCGATTACCTCAAAGGCCTGGGCGCGGCCGAGATCGTCGAACGCAAGGACCTAGCCGGTCCGCCCAAGGCGCTTGCCAAGGAGCGCTGGGCAGGCGCGGTCGATTGCGTCGGCTCGGTCATGCTGGCCAACCTGCTGTCGATGACCCACTATGGCGGCGCAGTGGCCGCCTGCGGGCTTGCCGGAGGCATGGACCTGCCGGCCTCGGTTGCCCCGTTCATTCTTCGCGGGGTGTGTCTTTACGGCATCGATTCCGTGATGTGCCCGATTTCCCGCCGGCGAGAAGCCTGGAAACGTCTGGAAAACGACATGGACCGCCAAAAACTGGCCTTAATGACCCGGGAAATTGACCTTTCCGGGGTTCCGGAGGTCGCCGCGGCCATCCTGGCCGGTCAGGTGCGCGGTCGAATCGTGGTCAAGATCGGGTAAACATCTTCAGGATTTGGCGACGAACGCCGGGTACAGTTGGCTGGTCTTGAAAGGCCGGCCCAGGGTTTTGTAAACCAGTGGCGTTAATCGGAGTGCGGTTATGGTGCGTGGGGTGGCGTTGCTGATTGGCCTGCTGGCCGCGGTGCCGGCGGTTGCGGGCGAGATGAGCGCCGAAGAGGCGCGCCGCTTCGTCATCGGCAAGCTGTTCTCCTACACCTGCTTCGAGGGCACGCGCGGCCAGGGCCGCGTCCATGCCGACGGCTCGGTGGTCGGCTCCATCCAATTCCAGGGTCAAGGCCAGGTGCGCTATGCCGCGCTGCCGGCCGGCACGCTGCGCGTGAAGGGCGAATCGGTTTGCGCGTCGCTGCGCGGACTGCCGATGGAGCCCTGCTTCAATCTGGAACGGACCAGCGAGACCAGCTTCCGCGGTTCGGTGTCGGGCCTAGGCTTTGCCTATTGCGAATTCACCCGCAATCCGGGCCGCGCGCACGCGATCCACAGCGCGCATAACGGCCATCACGGCCCGCTCGGCCTGCGGCCGTCGCTCACCGCCGACAACAACTGAGCGGCGTCAACTTTTCCCTGGGAAAATCATCGTCGTCGTGGTGGCGTGGGCATAGAGCTTGCCGGCGCTGTCCTTGAGGTCGCCTTCCGAGGTGGCGATGGTGCGGCCGCGATGGACGATGCGGCCTTCGGCGCGCACCGGTCCGGTATCCTTGGTCATCGGCCGCACCAAATTGAATTTTAACTCCAGCGTGGTCCAGGTGTCGCCTTTGGCAAGCGTCGAAAACACCGCGCAGCCAAGCGCTGAGTCGAGCAGCGTGGCGGCGAAACCGCCATGCACCGTGCCGATCGGGTTGTAGTGGCGGAATTCCGGCAAGCCCTCGAACACCGCGCGGCCGTACTCGACGTCGATCAGGTGAAAGCCGAGCACTTCGCTGATCGGCGGATTGGGAATATTGCCTTCGATCATCGCCTTGAGGAAGCCGAGCCCGTCATAGGAGGTGAGCACCTCGGGCGTCACCACGCCGTATTTTCTGCCGACCATGCCGCCCCCACCGAACTCATTCCTGTCATTGCCGGGGCTGACCCGGCAATCCATCACTTTGTCGATGAAGATGGATGCGCGGGTCAAGCCCGCGCATGACCGAAAAGGGCTTAGGCGAGATCGAGCCGGAACGGCTCACCTTCCGTGGCGGCGTCGGCCGGGCCGATGGTCTCGATCGCGCGCACCATGCGGCCGTCGCGCTGGAGCAGACGGTCGGCGATCGTGACGATCGCTGAGTTCGGCTGGGCGGTGCGCGAGGCGCGCCGGATGTCCCAAGCGATTTTCTGCTCGTCGCGGGCCGGATTAAGCGCGCAGGCCGCCACAAAGGCGCCGGCGGTCGAGCGGCTGATGCCGGCGTAGCAATGCACCACCATGGGCGCCGCGCGATCCCATTGGCCGACGAAGCGGATCAGCCGTTGCACGTGCTCCTCGCCCGGCACGGTGTAACCTTCGAGCGGCGCCGTGATGTCGTCGACCGCCAGCACCAGGTGGTTTTCGGGCGCGATATGGCGCGGCCGCTCGACGCGGTCGGTCAGCCGCAGCAGTGTGACGATGTGGCGGGCGCCGGTCTCATCGACGGTGGCGTACAGGCGCGCCAGGGAGCAGACGTAGATCATGGATGCGTGAGGGTAATCGGTTCTTTTGTCTTATCTGTGACGCCGGCCGTCGTCTGGAAAGCATCATCCGCGCGAAAGTTTCTCGACACGCTCGCGGAATCTCTTTTCGGCGGTACCGGCCGGCCAGGGCATCAGGTAATCCCGTTCCAGCGTGGCGGAGAATTTCGGCGGCGGGCCGAAGAAGCGGCGTGCCTCGGCGCTCTCGAAGCCGGCGAGGCGCGTGGCCTCCAGGAAAGCCGCGGCGCGGTCGGCCGACTTGATTAAAGTTTTCAGGGTTGCTGGCAGCGTGGGCGGCAGGCCGAAGCGCAGATGGATGGCGGCGAGCAAACGGTATTCCACTGCCTTGTAACTGTCGCCGATCACTGCCTTGAACGGCGAGATCATGTCGCCGACCACGTATTCCGGTGCGTCGTGCAGCAGCACAGCGAGGCGCCCGGCCGCGTCGAGCCGCGGCGTCTTGGCGCGCGCCAGCGCCTCGACCAGCAGCACGTGCTGGGCGACCGAGAAAATATGCGCGCCCTTGGTCTGCCCGTTCCAGCGCGCGACGCGCGCGAGCCCGTGCGCAATGTCCTCGATCTCGACGTCGAGCGGCGATGGGTCGAGCAAATCGAGGCGGCGCCCCGACAGCATGCGTTGCCAGGCGCGCGCACTTCTCCCTCCCAGCTTGTGGGGGAGGGTTGGGGAGGGGGGTGCGCTGCGCTTTGTTGCCAAGACGATCAGCGCGCCTTCTTCGCTAATTTCGCGACAGCCGCGTGGCGGTGGCAGTCCACCAGATGGTCGTTGACCATGCCGACCGCCTGCATGAAGGCGTAGACGATGGTCGGCCCGACGAACTTGAAGCCGTGACCGAGAAGTTCCTTGGACATCGCCCGCGATTCGTCGGATTCGGTCGGCGTCCGCGAACGGCTGCCGAGCTTATGGTCGATCGGTTTGCCGCCGACGTGCTTCCAAAGCATGTCGGAAAATCCCGGCCCGCTTTCCATGATCTTGAGCCATGCGCGCGCCGAGCCGACCGCGCCCTCGATCTTGGCGCGATTGCGCACGATGCCGGAGTCCTGCATCAGCCGTTCGATTTTCTTCGGCGTATAGCGGGCGATTTTCTCCGGCGCAAAATCGTCGAAAGCGCGGCGGAAATTCTCGCGCTTGCGCAAAATGGTGATCCACGACAGCCCGGCCTGAAAGCCGTCGAGTACCAGTTTTTCGTAGAGGGCACGGTCATTCCATTCCGGCACGCCCCATTCCTGGTCGTGATAGGCGACGTAAAGCGGGTCCTGCTTCGGCCAGGGACAGCGCTTTAGGCCATCGGCGTGAACGATGGCCGCGCTCATGATGCCTTGGCCTCGCCCGGCCAGGCAAAGCGCGCCCAATCCGGCTTCACCACGTGGATCGGCAGATTGCCGCACAAGAGTGGCGTGCCGGCGGCGAGCGCATCGGCTATGCGGTCGAGCCGTATCATCGCCAGCCCGCGGCCCTTGGCGGTCGACATCAGCGTGCCGACTTCCTTCTCACTCGCCATCACCGGCTGGCCGGACGCAGGCGCAAACTCGTAGGCGACTGGCACCACACGGCTGCGCGCGCTGCCGCGATGCTCGACGCGCGACACCACTTCCTGACCGACATAACACCCCTTCTGGAAATCGACGCCGCCGAGCTGGTCCATGTCGGCCTCGTGCGGGAAAGCGTCGCCATAGATGAAATCCTCGCCGCCGCGCGGCACGCCAAGCGCGATGCGGTGCGCGTCATAGGCTTCCGCATCGGCGAGCGTCGCGCCGAGATCGGCGGCGGCTTCGGCGGCGAGATCGGGCGGGAGAATGGTGCGCGTGCCGAGCGCGGGCAGGCGCGGGTCGGCATAAGACAGCCCGAATTCGCTCAAACCCGCGCCTTCCCACACCGCCATGACGCCGAGCGGATCGGACAGGTCGTCGACCGTGACCTTGGCGCGCAGTCTGTAGAAGTTGAGCTTTTCCACGAGCGCGGGCGCCAGAGCGCGGGGGCAATCGAGAAAGAAGCCGCCGCCGTCGTCGGGCTCGGCCTCTGCCACGAAGAAATCTACGATGATCTTGCCCTGTGGCGTGAGCAGCGCGGCAAAACGCGGGCTGCCGGGGCCGACCTCGTCCATGTCGTTGGTGATCAGCCCATTGAGGAACCGCCGGGCGTCGTCGGCGGCGACCTTGACCACACCGCGGTCTGGCAGAAGCGCTGCCTGCATGTGAATTCTCTCATCTCCCTTGGGCTAATCTCTTGCCAGAACTCGCGGCGAAACGTAAGCGCTGTTGGCTAAGCCTCAAGCCCCGTTTATAGCCGGTCCAGCATGGCTGACACATACGATCTGATCCTCAAGGGCGGCACCGTCGTCAACCAGGACGGCGAGGGGCTGCGTGACCTCGGCATTCGTGGTGCGCGCTTTGCTGCCATCGGGGACCTTTCACGCGCGTCCGCCGGCGAGGTGATCGACTGCCGCGGCCTGCATCTGTTGCCGGGCGTGATCGACAGCCATGTGCATTTCCGCGAGCCCGGTCTCACCCACAAGGAAGATTTGGAATCCGGCTCGCGCGGCGCCGTGCTTGGCGGCGTCACCGCCGTGTTCGAGATGCCGAACACCGACCCCACCACGACCACGGCGGAGGCGATCGCCGACAAGGTCAAACGCGGCCATCACCGCATGCATTGCGATTTCGCCTTCTATGTCGGCGCCACGCGCGAGAACACCAATAATCTAGGCGCATTGGAAATGCTACCGGGTGTTTGCGCGGTGAAAGTGTTCATGGGCTCGTCGACCGGCTCGCTGCTGATCGAGGACGACGCCGGCGTGCGCGCGGTGCTCAAGGCCATCCGCCGACGCGCCGCCTTCCATTCCGAGGACGAGTATCGCCTGCGCGAGCGCATGAACCTGCGCGTCGAAGGCGATCCGCGCTCGCACCCGGTCTGGCGCGATGCGCAGGCTGCGCTGATGTGCACGCAGCGCTTGGTCGCCCTTGCGCACGAGACGGGAAAACGCGTGCACGTTCTGCACGTCACCACCAAGGAAGAGGCGGTCTTCCTTAGCCAGCACAAGGACGTCGCCAGCGCGGAGGCGACGCCCGCCCATCTCACGCTCGAGGCCCCGGGCTGTTACGAAAAGCTTGGCACATTCGCCCAGCTCAATCCGCCGATCCGCGACAAGGCTCATCAGCAGGGGCTCTGGCACGGCATTGCGCAGGGCGTCATCGATAGCATCGGTTCCGACCATTCCCCCCACACGCGCGAGGAAAAGGCGCATCCCTATCCGAAGACCCATTCCGGCATGACCGGCGTGCAGACGCTGGTTCCGCTCATGCTCGACCACGTCAATGCAGGCCGTCTGTCGCTGTTACGCTTCGTCGATCTGACCAGCGCCGGGCCGGCGCGCGTTTTCGGTATCGCCGCCAAGGGCCGCATTGCCGTGGGCTACGACGCCGACCTTACGGTGGTCGATCTCAAGCGGAGCGAGACCATCACCGACCGTTGGATTGCCTCGCGTGCCGGGTGGACGCCTTACGCCGGTGTCACCGTCACTGGATGGCCAGTAGGTACCCTGATACGTGGTCACAAGGTGATGTGGGACGGTAGCGTCACTACGCCGGCGCAGGGCGAGCGCGTTCGGTTCCTGGAAGCCTTGGGCGGTCAAGAATTTGCCGGAACCTAGCCGCTAGCAAGGCTCGATTGGGGCCGGCTTGAGTTGTGCGAGTTATCTCCGGCCCTTTTTTTCTCAGACAAATTCTGTAGAATTGAAGGTCTTCAGCGCGGGATTATCAACCGCGGCAAATCATCCTCGACCGCCCGAATTTCACCGGGGCCGGGAGAACTGAAATCCATGAGCGGCGATCTTGTTGTGCTCCGCATGCTGCTTGTCGGGGCTACACCGGTATATGAGGAGCGGTGGCGCGCTGGCGTGGCGCAGGCTTCGCTTCCTATCGAATTCGAGACTTGCACTGCCAACGCCGCCAAGATCGCGCTCGGCCGCGCCGACTTCGATTTCTGCGTGCTCGCCCACGGTTTGGCCGATGTCGACAAGGCATCCGTGATCGAGGCCGCGCGGGCCAAGCGGCCGGCGACGCTGGTCTTTGCCTCCACGCAACCCGGCAGCCCGCGTCCCGATAAGACCGACGGTATTCTGGCGGTGCCGGCCGATGGCGACGATGCGGTCAAGCTGGTCGGAATTTGCGTCCGAGCGAAAATGCCCACTGATATTCTGGTCGCGGCAGATTCCGAAACGCTGCGCAGTGTCGTGCGTAAGATTTTAACTGCCAGCCGCTTCGATCTGAATATCCACGAAGCTTCAGACAGCGCGGCCGCGCTCGATCGATTGCGCAAAGGTCGTATCGGCTTGGTGTTCCTCGACTACAACATGCCGGGCGTCAATGGCGCCGACATCCTGCATGGGATCAAGCACGAGTGCCCGAACGTGGACGTCGTGATGATGTCTTCAGTGCTGGTCAGAGGCGCCGCAGGCCGCCCGCATCTGTGGAACGCGCTCGCGTTTCTGAAGAAGCCGTTTTATCCGGCCGACGTCGATGCCGTGCTCGAGCGCTATTTCGGCTTGCTCGGGCCGCGCTGACCCATCGTCGGATTTTAGTACTTGTGCGCGGCGAGCGGCTATTGCCGGCGCTGATCGAGCGAGAATTCGCCGTTGCGAATGCGGGCGCCGAGCCCTTCGGCGAACTTGGCGGCGGCGTCCTCGCCATAGGTCGTGACGAATTCAGCGAAAGCAGCGAACAGGCAGGCTTGCGCCAGGCAATCGTCCTCGACGCCGTCGAGACGCGCTTCCGCCCAGGCTTCGTGCAGATAGCCCAAGGCCACGCGCTTCTGTTCGTGATCCGGCACCGGATCATGCGTTTGCGTCGTTCGCTCGATCGTCGTCATGTTAGCCTTTGTCCCCGGGCGTCCGAATCGGACGCGAATCCGTAATCTCGAAAAGGACGTTAGCACGCGCGCGGGGCCGACCAAGCCTGCAGCTTAAGAATAGGTTAATAACGGCGGGCTCAATTGCCGTATCGCGCGGTGATTTCACGCGCGATTTTGGCGCCTTCGTCGAGATAGCGGCGAATCGCAAGATCTGCGGCCGGTGTGCAGGTGCGATAAGTCTGTTGAAAACCCCGATAACCACGATTGAAGCCGGCCACGATCTTGCGCCGCCGCTCGCCATCGGGCGCCTCGGCGTCGATCAGCGCCTGCATCTCGTTCCGCCATTTCTGCCCTTCATTCGCGCCGCAGACCGCGCGCAGGTAATGCAGCGAGCCGAGGATTTCGGCGAGCCGCTGCAAGTCGCCGTCGAACGGCGCCGGCGCCATCTGTGCCTGCACGGGCAGCGCAAGGCAGAGCAGGATCAAAGCGGTGGTCAGCAGTCTTTTCATGGCGGCCAGCATGATATGCCCACGCTCTTGGGCAATCGCAAGGCGGGCGATCAGGCCGGCCGGGCCAGCCGTTCGATCGCCGCGGCCACGATCTCGGCTAGGCCTTCAGTGGTGCGCAGGCCCGCGAGGTCGGCTGGATCGAGCCAGCGCGCATCGTCGAGCTCTTCATTGAGGACGGGCTCGCCGGAAATCCAGCGTGCGGCAAAGCACAGGATGACGAAATGGCGCTCGACGCGGCCTTGCGCGTCGCGCACGATCGCCTCGCGGTGGCCGGCGAGCGCGACCGGCTTGATGGCGAGCGATGTCTCCTCGCGCACTTCGCGGGTCACCGCCTCGATCAGCGTTTCGCCGGTTTCCACGCCGCCGCCCGGCAGCGTGTAAACGCCGAGCGCCGGCTTGCGTGCGCGCCGCACCACCAACACCTTGCCGTCGCGGATAATGGCCGCGCTGACCGCGAGGACAGGGCGCTGCGGATAGGTTCGCGGGTCGGGCATCTAACCCTTCATCAGCCCGTCGACCATCGCTTGCGGCGTCATCGGCTCGCCGGCAACGACTGTGTCGTCGCCATTAATCACCGCACCGGCGCGGGCGACCAGCGGCCGGAGCAGCGCGGCGGCCCGGTCGGCGACCGCAGCCATGGACTGCGGCGGCTCTGGGGAACTCATCGCCGTGCGGGTCGCTTCCAAAACGGCGGTCATGGCGCCGGCCAAATTGTCGAGGCTTTTGCGCCGGCTCGGATCGGCGGCGTCGTAGGCGGCGATGGCGAGCGAGCGACCCTTGACGCGCGAGGATTCGAAATGCTCGCGATAGCTCAACGGCCGCCAGCTAAGGAAATCGTCGAGGCAATCCGGGCAGCTCGACAGCATTTCAAGCAGCATGATCGCTTCGTTGAAGTGATTGAGGTAGTCGGAGGCAAGCCCGGTCGCAGGATTGATATTGACGTTGGCAAGCCGGGCGGCGTGGCCCGGCCGGCGAGCGGCGGCCTCATTGGCTTGCAGCTTCCTGGCACTATGCTGATAACTCATCGCGACCCCGCAGTCCCTGTATCGTCGGCCACAGTGTTATTCTTCCCGGTTAAGGTGCGATTAAGCACGCCTAGAAAGACCCAAAATGTGCGGTCGTTACACTCTCACCTCCTCGCCGGAAGCGCTGCGGGCGCTCTTCCGCTATGGGGAGCAGCCCAATTTTCCGGCGCGCTATAATATCGCCCCATCGCAACCGATCGCGGTCGTCCGCCTTGTGGACGGCCAACGCCAATTCGCGCTGGTGCGCTGGGGCCTGTTGCCATCTTGGGTCAAGGACCCAAAAACCTTCACGCTGCTGATCAACGCGCGCGGCGAATCGGTGGCCGAAAAGCCTGCCTTTCGCGCCGCAATGAAGCGGCGGCGCTGCCTAATCCCGGCCGACGGCTTCTACGAATGGCAGGCGGTGGGCGACCGCAAGCGGCCGTTCTACGTGCACGCGAAATCGGGCGCGCCGCTCGCCTTCGCCGGATTGTGGGAGACCTGGACCGGGCCGAACGGCGAAGAGCTCGACACCGCGGCGATCGTCACCACGCGCGCCAACAAGACGCTGAGCGCCATTTACGAGCGCATGCCGGTGATCGTGCCGCCGGAGGCGTTCGACCTCTGGCTCAATGCCGGCGAGGTCGATGCGGCGACCGCCGCGGCGCTGATCGCGCCCGCGCCTGACAATCTGCTGGAGGCCTACGAGATTTCCACCGCGGTCAACCGCACGGCGAACGACAATGCGAAATTGCTGGAGCCCGTCGTGGCCGGCAAGCTTGAACCAGTGCCCGCGCCGAAGCCGGCCATACGTGTTAAACGCGCCAAAGATGACGGCGGGCAGGGCGCATTGTTCTAGAGTACCTTGCCCGGGTTGAGGATCCCGTTCGGATCGAGCATTTTCTTCACGCTGCGCATCAAATCGATCGCCACCGGGTCCTTGTAGTTGGGCAGGATGTCGCGCTTCATGACGCCGACACCGTGCTCGGCCGAGATCGAGCCGCTCAATTTCTTCACCACCGCGAATACCACGGCGTTGACCTCGTCCCAGCGCGCCAGGAACTGATCTTTGTCCGAGCCCGCAGGCTGCGTCACGTTGTAGTGGATATTGCCGTCGCCGACATGGCCGAACGGCAGCGGGCGGCATCCCGGAATGAGCCTGGTTACCGCCGCGTTGGCCTCCGCGATGAAGGCCGGGATCGCGGCCACCGGCACCGACACGTCGTGCTTGATCGAGGCGCCGATGTGCCGCTGCACCTCGCCGAACATTTCGCGGATGCGCCAGAAGGCTTTGCCCTGCTGCCCGCTGTTGGCGATGGTGGCGTCGAGCACCAGACCCCGTTCGTGGCCGGCGTGGAGAATATCCTCCATCGTCTCGCGTAAGCCGCTCTGCGCCTGCGACGATAATTCGATCAGCACGAACCAGGGATCGTTGCCGGCGAGCGGCATGCGGCTCGTTGAATCGAAATTGACCACAGCTTCGACGCCGGCGCGCAGCATCAGCTCGAACGAGGTGACGCCGCCGGCGGTGCGATCCATCGCCAGGTTGAGTAGGTCGACCGCGGCCTGCGGAGACGGTACACCGGCGAATGCGGTTTCCATCGAGCGCGGCCGCGGCACCAGCCGCAGCACCGCCGCGGTGATGATGCCGAGCGTGCCTTCGGAGCCGATGAAAATATTCTTGAGGTCGTAGCCGGTGTTGTCTTTTTTCAACTTGTTGAGATTGTTTAAGATGCGGCCGTCGGCCAGCACGACTTCGAGGCCCATCGCATGCGCGCGCGCGATGCCATGCGCGATCGCTGCGGTGCCGCCGGCATTGGTCGACAGATTGCCGCCGATGGTGCAACTGCCTTCCGAGGGCAGCAGTTGCGGATAGAGCCGGTCGGCCTCGGCCGCCGCTTCGCGCGCGCGCTGCAGCGTCACGCCGGCCTCGACCGTCATGGTGTTCGACACCGCATCAACCTCGCGGATCTTGTCGAGGCGGGTGAGCGACAGCACGATCTCGCCGTTCAGCGGGATTTGCCCGCCGACCAGCCCAGTATTGCCGCCCTGCGGCACGATGGCGGTCTTGGTCTCGTTGGCGAGCTTGAGGATTGCCGCCACTTCCGCGACCGAAGCCGGCCGCAGTACCACCGGCGTCTGGCCGCGATAGAGGTCGCGCATCTCGACCAGATAAGGCTCCTGCGCCTGATGGTCCGTGATCGCGTGCTTTTCTCCGACAATGCCGATGAAACGGGCGAGCAGGTCGGGCGCGAGCACGTGCGTCGGCTGCGGCATGGAGCGAAGATTCATGGCGCGATCCCTGCTTTCGGCGCGGCGGCACGCTTGAGCCGGTCGTTGATTGCTTCGCCCAGGCCCTCGTGTGGTACTTTCATGACCGCGATGCGCTGGACGCCGGAAGCATCAAGCGCGCGCAAATGCGAAAATAGATTGGCCGCCGCCTCGATCAGATCGCCGCGCGGCGACAGATTGAGCGATACGCCTGCCGCCGGCGCCGGCCCGAAGGCGAGCAGCGCTTCGCCGGGCTCGGCCGCGTCGGCGTCGAGGCGCAGTCTGGCCTTCGGTGCATAATGCGACGACAGCATGCCGGGCGCGATCGGCGCCGTGTCGTCGGTTGGTGCGACGATAAGCACGCGTCCGAGCACGCGCTCGATCGACTCGCGCGGCAGTCCGCCGGGCCGCAGCAGCGTCGGTTCGTCCAGGCAAGCGACGATGGTGGATTCAACGCCGACTGCGCAGGGGCCGGCGTCGATCACCATGTCGATGCGGCCGCGCAGATCGGCCAGCACGTGCGCGGCGCTGGTCGGCGACACATGGCCCGAGCGATTGGCGGAGGGCGCCACCACCGGCCCTTTGAAGGCCTCCAGCAGCGCGCGTGCAACTGGGTGCGCCGGCACGCGCACCGCGACGCTGTCGAGGCCGGCGAGCGCGAGATCGGCCACGCCACAATTGGGCTTTTTCGGCAGCACCAGCGTCAGCGGTCCGGGCCAGAACGCGCCGGCAAGCTTCTCGGTGGCGGCATCGAAGCGCCCAAGCCGGCGCGCGGCGTCGATGCTGCCGACATGGGCGATCAAAGGATTGAAGCTTGGCCGGCCCTTGGCGGCGTAGAGCCGGGCGATGGCCTCGCCATTGCCGGCATCGGCACCGAGCCCATAGACTGTCTCAGTCGGGAACGCGACCAACCCGCCGGCGGCAAGGCAGGCGGCAGCTGCCGCGATAGCGGGCACAGTCTCATTGCCTTGGGCGTTCAGCACCCGCGTTCCTGGCACGGCGGTCATTTTTCTCTCAAGCTTGCGACTTTAAGGGAGGCGTGGTTATAAGGCCGCCATCAGTCGGAGTGTAGCGCAGTCTGGTAGCGCACCTCGTTCGGGACGAGGGGGTCGCAGGTTCAAATCCTGCCACTCCGACCAACTAACACCTTGTTTTATCACGCTTTCCCATCGGCGATTTTGACGCGCGGTTCTTATGCTGTTCCGTCGCCAGGGTCGCCCGCTTGCTGCCGTGGGCCGCACTAACTTCGGCGATCTTGGTCGAGCGCCAGCGGGTAGGGCTCTAGTTCCTCTCGCTTGAGCGCCGCTTTCTCGGCGGCTCCGCCCATTCGCGCGGAATACGGTTTCCACGTGCCGTTTGAAACAGATTCTTTTTGAGGCGTCGCCTCACGTCGAGTTTGAGATCGCCCCACAACGTTAACCACTGTGCTGGCGCCACGGTTCACCAACTGCGGCGGTTCTTCGTAAATTTTTAGGAAATATGCTGCGTATAAAAACGCGATGTCGCGCGCAATTGAGGTTAATCATCGTGTGCAATTGTCAGCCTGCGAGCCGCGCGATACCACCTCTAAGCGATAACGTTTGTAAGGATGAGCTGCATGTCTCACGTGCGTCATTCCGCCTCCGAAATTTCTCCGCTCCCCACGTATCCAGACTGCCGGCGAAAACAGGTCGTCGCCGATCTTATCGCCAAAGTCGCGGAGGAGAGGCCGCAAGCCGTCGCGCTGACGACAGCTTCGGGGCAGCTCACCTATGGCGAACTGAATGCGCGCGCGAACGTCCTTGCCGGATATTTGCGCTCGCTCGGAGCCGGTCCCGAGGCTCTTATCGGAATTTATCTTGAGCGCTCGTTCGATCAGATCATCGCCATCCTGGCGGTGATGAAGTCGGGTGGCGCCTTCCTGCCGCTCGATCCGGCCTGGCCGGCGTCTCGTCTGCGAAAGCTTCTCGACGATGCGCAGGTGCCGCTTGTCGTTACGAGTGCCGAGCATGCTGAGTTGCTGACGGCGGACGGCCGCACTGCAATCGTTCCGGGCCGCGATCAGGATAAAATCGCAACTGCGGTCGGCAGCGAGATTGTCCCGAAAGTTCGTCGTGAAAATCTCGCCTATGTCATTTATACGTCGGGCTCGACCGGCGAACCGAAGGGCGCGGAAGTCACCCACGGCAATCTGCTGAACTTGATCTTCTGGCACCGCAGCGCCTTCGGCGTGACGGCGTCGGACCGCGCGAGCCACCTGGCGGGATTGGGCTTCGACGCGTCGGTTTGGGAAGTTTGGCCCTATCTGACCGCCGGCGCGACAGTGGCGCTTGTCGACGAGACTACCCGCACGTCGCCCGATCTGCTTCGCCGCTTCATCATCGATGAAAAGATCAACGTCGCGTTCGTGCCGACGGCGCTGGCCGAGCCGATGATCGCGGCCGATTGGCCTGCCGACACGGCGCTGCGCTTCCTGTTGACCGGCGCGGACACGCTGCATGGAAGGCCGCGCACCTCGCTGCCGTTCATCTTGATCAATAACTATGGTCCGACCGAATGCACGGTCGTCGCGACCTCGGGTCCGATCAACGCCGCGGGTGACAGCCAAGAGCTGCCACCGATTGGCATGCCCATTGCGAATACCAAAATTTATCTGCTCGATGAAAAGCACCAACCGGTCGCGGCCGGTGAAGTCGGCGAAATCTATATCGGTGGCACCGGCGTCGGCCGCGGCTACCGGAATCGCGATGCGCTGACGGCGGAGCGGTTTCTACCTGACCCGTTTCGCCCGGCTCCCGCCGCCCGTATGTATCGGACGGGCGACCTCGGCCGTCTCTGGCAGGACAGTCAGATCGGGTTTCACGGCCGCGTCGACAACCAGGAAAAGATTCGCGGCCATCGCATCGAGCCCGAAGAGATCGCCGCGGCGCTTAACCGTCATCCGCAGGTGATGTCTTGCGCGGTGGTCGCGCGCGCTGGCGAGCTGGGCGACAAGCAGCTCGTCGCCTATGTCGTCCCGGCGGCCGGCGGCGAACCGAATGCAAATGAGTTGCACGAGTTCCTTGCCGGGTTGTTGCCCGACTATATGATACCGGCGATCTTCGTGCGCATCGATACGCTGCCGCTGACGACAAGCGGCAAGCTCGATCGCAAGGCGCTGCCGGCGCCTTGCCCCGACAACACGCTTAGCCAGACCGGACATCGTGCGCCGCAAACGCCGACCGAAATCCGGCTCGCGGAGATTGTTGCCGGCGTTCTCGGAACGGCGCAGATCGGCATCGACGATAATTTTTTCATGACGGGCGGCCACTCGCTGCTCGGAACGCAAGTCGTCATGCGCGCGCGCGATAGTTTCGATGTCGATCTGACTTTGCGGCACCTGTTCCAGGCGCCGACGGTGGCAAAGCTTGCGGCCCTGATCGAGGGCCTCGCCTTCGAGAAAGTGGCCGCGATGAGCATCGCCGAAGCCGAGCAGAAAGCCGCCAGTTGAAGCGGGGACCGAGGACATCGATATGACAGTTTCCGCGCCCACAATGACGAAAGCGGCGCCCGATCCGTCGCTCAGTCTTTATCAGCTTCTGGATCCGGCCGTTCTCGCCAATCCCTATCCGCTTTACCGGAGGCTGCGCGAGCACGACCCGGTGCATTGGGATGCGTTCCTGCACGCGTGGGTCGTCACCGATTACGACAACGTCTTGACCGTTCTTCACAAATTTTCGGCCGACCGCACGCCGGCGCCGGACCAGATCAAGTCGATGGGCCTCGAGACGCTGGAGCCGATCGCCCAGATGATGACCAAGCAGATGCTGTTCATGGATGCGCCGACGCATACGCGGCTGCGCAAGCTGTGTTCGGCGGCATTTACCTCGCGCAGCGTCGAGCACCTGCGCTCGCAGATCCATGACATCGCCAACGGTCTTGTAGACAAGGCCCTGGCAGCCGGCCGGATGGACATCGTTGCCGACTTTGGCGCGCCATTGCCGGCGATCGTCACCGCGCAACTGCTCGGCGTGCCGACCTCCGACCACGAGCAGCTCAAGGCTTGGTCCGCCGATTTCGCCGAAATGCTCGGCAATTTTCAGCACAATCCAGATCGCGCACACCGCGTGTTGCGTAGCGTGCAGGGGATGACCGCCTATTTCAGATCGGCCATCCGCGAGCAGGAACGCTCACCGCGTGAAGGCCTGATCCGTTCCTTGATGACGGCGGAGGTCGATGGCGGCCGGCTGACCGAGGAAGAAGTCATCGCCAATACGATTGTGACCATGGTCGGCGGGCAAGAGACGACCACGAACCTGATCGGCAACGGCCTTTTGACTTTGTTGCGCAATCCCGCGCAGTTGGCGCAGCTCCGCGACGACCCGTCGGTCATCGAGACCGGTGTCGAAGAACTGCTGCGCTATGAGAGCCCGAGCCAGCATACCGCGCGGCTTGCGCCGGACGACGTAGTCATGGGCGGCAAGCTCATCCGTAAACGCGACGCCGTGATGGCGGTGATGGCCGCGGGCAACCGCGATCCCAATCGGTTCCCCGATCCCGACCGGCTGGATCTGACGCGCAAAGACAATCGCCACCTCGCATTTGGCTGGGCCGCCCATTTCTGCTTCGGCGCGTCGCTCGCCCGAATGGAGGGCCAGATCGCCTTTTCAACGCTGCTGCGGCGTCTGCCGGACCTCGCGCTCGAAACGGAACGCCTCGAATGGCGTGAGAACCTCGGCCTGCGCGGCCTCAAGGCGCTGCCCGTGCGGTTCGCGACGCATACGGGCGCGCAATAGTCATGACAGCCGAGAATAAAGTGACCAATCTGGATCTGCCGGAAGCGAAGCGTCGGCTGCTTGAGAAGATGCTGAGCGGCGGCACGGCACGCAAGCGGCAGGCCGAAGGCGTCACCAAGCGTGGCGCCCACGACCCGGTGCCGATCTCGCTCGAACAGCAGAACGTCTGGCTGCATTCCTCGATGGCGCCGGGCCAGCCGCTCTACAACGAGCCGATCACAATTCATCGCAAGGGATCTTTCGACCTCGCGCTGATGGAGAAGAGTTTCAATGAGATGTTGCGCCGCCATGAAGCCTGGCGCACGTCGTTCCAAATCGTCGACGGCGAGGTCGCGCCGATCGTTCATTGCGATCTCTGCGTCACTCTTCCGCTTGTCGACCTCACCGGATTGCCGGCCGCCGACCGTGAGGCGGAAGCGCTGCGGCTTGCCACGGAAGATGCCCATACGCCGATCGACCTTACGGCGCCGCCGCTTTTCAGGGCGCGCGTGTTCAAGATCGCCGAAGACGATCACCGCCTGCATTTGACGCTGCATCACATCATCTTCGACGGCGTTTCGATCTACCGCATCGTGGTGCCGGAACTGTCGGCGATCTATGACGCCTACGCGGCGGGCCGGACCCCGCGGCTCGATCCGCCCGACCTGCAATATGGCGACTATGCCGTCTGGCGCGAGCGTCAGATGTCGAGCGATTCAATCGTCAAGCAGATGGATTATTGGCGGCAGAACCTGCGCGGGCCGTTGCCTGTCCTGCAGCTTCCGTTCGACCGGCCGCGGCCCTCAATGCCCAGTTACCGCGGGTCGATGGAAACGTTTTCCTTGCCCGGTCCGTTGACGGAGGCGCTCAAGGCATTCAGCCGCAAGGAAGGACTGACGCTTTACATGACACTGCTCGCGGCGTTCAAGGCGTTGCTGCATCGCTATTCCGGCCAGGAAGACATCATCATCGGCGGCGTCACCGACACGCGGCGGCGGCCCGAACTGCAAAAAGTGGTGGGTTATTTTCTCAACTCGCTCGTCTTGCGCACGAAGCCGCAAGGTCAGTTGCGGTTCCGGGAATTTCTGGCGCAAGTCGGCGACACCGTCGTCGGTGCGCTGAGCGCCAGCGACGTGCCGTTCGATCGTATCGTCCGCGACATTCAGCCCAAGCGCGAACTGAGCGCCCATCCGCTGTTCCAGGTGCTCTTTTCGGTAGAGCCGCCGGCACCGGATTTCGCCCAGGGCTGGGACCTGACCCAGATGGACGTGACCGTCGGGGCCTCCAAGTTCGATCTCTATCTCGAGCTCGACGAGCGGCCCGAGGGCATGATCGGACGGTTTCTTTACAGCACGGACCTGCTCGACCCGCAGACGATCCGGCGCATGATCGAGCACTGGCGCACCATTCTGGAAGCGGTCGTTGCCGACCCGGACTGTTTGCTGGAACGCCTGCCGCTTTTGACGCCGGACGAGACCCGGCAGTTGCTGACGCAGTGGAACGATACGGCGGCGGACGCTCCCCGCGCGACGATCCATCAGCTTTTCGAGGATCAGGCGGCGCGTATTCCGCACGCCACGGCAGTCGAATGTGACGGCAAGTCCTTGACCTATATAGAGTTGGATCGCAGGGCCAACGCCTTGGCGAACCGTTTGCGCGAACAGGGCGCCACGGCCGGCACGCTGGTTGCGATCTGTGTCGAACGGTCTGTCGATATGTTGGTTGGCTTGCTCGCGATTCTGAAGACGGGCGGCGCCTATCTGCCGCTCGACCCGGCCTTTCCGCAGCAGCGCCTAGCGATGATTTTGGAAGACGCCCGGCCGGCGCTCTTGCTCACGCAGCCTGCCTTGGTCGAAGCGATGCCGGATTCGGATGTGAAAATTGTCTTCTGTGATGAGGGCAATGACCGCGCCGTGACCGGCCCGAAGGTCGCGCCGACGCACATGAGCGGCGGAGACCTCGCCTACGTCATCTACACGTCGGGCTCGACCGGCAAGCCGAAAGGGGTCGAAATCCCGCACCGCGCTGCCGCCAACCTGCTGTCGTCCATGAAGCAAAAGCCCGGCTGCGGCGCGACGGATGCGTTACTTGCGGTGACGACTTTGTCCTTCGACATCGCCGCGCTGGAATTGTTTATGCCATTACTGTCCGGCGGCCGTGTCATCATCGCGAAAAAGGATGACGTGTCTGATCCGGCGCGCCTCGCGCGTCTGATCGAGCGCTCGGGGTGCACCATCATGCAGGCCACGCCTGCGACATGGCGTGCGCTGATCGAAGCTGGGTGGGCGGGAAAGAAGGGCCTGAAAATCCTTTGTGGCGGGGAATCGCTGCCGCGTGAGCTTGCCGACCGGCTGCTCGATCGCGCTAGCGAAGTCTGGAACATGTATGGCCCGACCGAAACGACCGTCTGGTCCACGATCCACAAGGTCGCGCGCGGCGGACGATCGGTTCCGATCGGACGCCCGATCGCCAACACGCGAATCTACATTCTCGATGCCAATGGCAATCCGGTTCCTGTCGGCGTCACCGGCGAACTCTGCATCGGCGGGGCGGGCGTCGCGCGCGGATATCACAAGCGCGACGACCTGACGCGTGAGCGCTTTGTGACGGTCGCAGCCGCGCCAAGCGAGCGGATATACCGCACTGGTGACCTGGCGCGGTATGGGACGGATGGCACGATCGAATGCTTTGGCCGCAACGATCACCAGGTGAAAATCCGCAGCTTCCGCATCGAATTGGAAGAGATCGAGGCGGCATTGGCAAGTTATCCCGCGCTTGCGTCGGTCGCGCTCAAGGCTTGGCCGGATCCGTCGGGCGAATTGGGCCTGTGCGCCTATATGGTCGGCCGCGAAGAGCCCGCACCCGATGTCGCGGAGTTGCGGCAATTCCTCCGCCAAAGCTTGCCGGATTACATGATCCCCTCGCGTTATGTGTGGCTGCCGGCGCTGCCGATGACGCCGAATGCGAAGGTCGATCGCAACGCGCTTCCCGAACCCGGTCACACAGCGCCGCGGCTGGCGTTTGTGGCGCCGCGCAGCGATCTCGAGCGCAGGCTGGCGGATATCTGGAGGACTATCTTGCAGGTTGAAAGCGTCAGCATGACCGACGATTTCTTCAATCTCGGCGGACATTCGCTTCTGTTCGCCCGGCTGGTGCGGCGGATCGAGGAAGCATTCAGCGTGCGCCTGTCGATGTCGTCGGCTTTTCAGGCGTCGACTTTGGAATCGATGGCGGCGTTGCTGGCCAATCCGCGCTCCGGCGCGAAGCAGTCGCGGGCGACGGTGCTGCGGGCGAACGGATCGCGGCCGCCGTTTTTCTGGCTGAGCGATCCGCACGCCGCGCTTTCATTGGTGGCAGAGATCGATCCGGACCAGCCGTTTATCACCGTCGCGCTCGATCCGGCGGACAAGCAAGAGCTTTCGGATGCGCCGAGGCTCGCCGATATCGGCAGCCGCTTGGTGAAAATCATTCGCGCCCAGCAGCCGCATGGGCCGTATTTTATAGGCGGCTACTGCACGTCGGGGATCGTCGCTTTCGAAGTCGCGTCGCAGTTGACGGCCGCGGGTTGCGAGGTCGGGCTGGTGGTGATGCTGCATTCGGCCAATCCGGCGTTGTTCGGGTGGAAGCAAAAGCTCGGCCTTGAGTTCGATAGATTTAGTCACGGCCTCCGCAAGACTTTAAGCTTGCCGGGCAGGGAGAAATGGCGCGCGCTAACCGAACGGCTGGTGTGGAATGGCCGGCGGCTGTTGAACGAAGGGCGCAAGCCCGAGGACGAATCCGATGCGTTCGACGAGGTGCAGGATCGCGCCGCTATTGTCTACGTCCCGAAGCCTTATGCCGGCGCGGTCGCTCTGTTGCAGCCGGCCAAGCGTCCGCGTGCGCTCGACTATCGGGCCGCTTGGGTGGGTTTGGTGACCGGCAAGTTTATCACCGAGGACATCAGCGGAACCCACGCAACTTTGATGGAACGCCCGCACATCAGCGAATTGGGCGCCAAGATCAGCGTCTGTCTGCGCAAGGCGCAGGAGAAGAGCCGGCCGGTCCGGCGGCTCGCCGGTTGATGCGATGCCCGAAGTTGTCGTTGACACCTATTGCGTCGATGTCGATACGCCGGAAGTAGACGCTAGCCGGTACGGCGCCATCCTATCGGCGGAAGAACGCGATCGCGCGGGACAGTTTCGATTCGACCGCCACCGCCGTCGCTATGTTGCACGCAGAGGCATTCTGCGCGAACTCATCGGTTCATACTTGGATTGCGATCCGGCCGGTGTTGCGTTTGTTCACAACGCCTACGGCAAGCCGGCGGTCGCGCAGAGCGATCTCCGCTTCAACCTTTCGCATTCGCACGGGATGGCGCTCTATGCTTTTTGCCGCCATGCGGAAGTCGGCTGTGATATCGAGCGGCGCGATCCAAAATTCGCCGCTGAGCAAATTCCCGAGCGATTTTTCTCTCCCGACGAAGTCCGCGCCTTGCGGTCGCTGCTCTTGCACGACCAAACGCAAGCCTTCTTCAACTGCTGGACGCGCAAGGAGGCCTACATCAAGGCGGTGGGCCACGGGCTTTCGATCGCGCTCGACAGTTTCGACGTTTCGCTCGCACCGGGAGAGCCGGCCGCTTTGCGGCGCGGCTGCGAAGGCTGGTCGGTGCAGAGCTTCGAGCCCTTGGCCGGCTTTCAGGCCGCGGTCGTCGCGCAGGGCACGAACTGGCGCCTGAATTTCAAGGCGCACCGTCCGTCTGTCGCAACTCTCTGTAGCTGCTAAAGAGCGTCGGAGACCCGCGAGGCCGCAAACGCGTGCCGTGGGCTAGCGCCATTCATCGGACGCAGGGACAAGCGTCGCGAGCGCATCGTGCCGCGACATCGCCCGCCGGTAGCGGCGGACCTCACGATGTTCCCGCCACATCTGCAGCAGGTTTCCGTCAATCAGCCCGGCGCGCTTGAATTCCCGCAAGTCGCGCATCAGCGGCCGAAACATGCCGTGCCGCAGATCCGATACCAAAATCTTGGTGGCGAAATAGGAACCGATTTTACGAAACCGGCCCACGAGTTCGGGCTGCGCAGAAACGTAGTTGAGCAGGCTCAGTCCGGCGTTCCCCCACTGATTGGATTGCCCATCGTCCGACCAGTATTTTTCCCACAGCGGCTCGGCAATGAGATGCCCGCTGCCTCGGCGCGAAGCGCGGATCAGAAATTCCCGATCGTCGATCCATTTCATGCCCTGGTGGAAGCCGCCGATGTCGAGCGCCGTCTGCCGCCGCACCGTGATGCTCGTGCCTTCGACGCCAACGAGATCGCAGATCAGCGCCCACTCGAATGCCGGCGGCGCGAGCGTAATCTCGGGCATGCGCGCGGTGTGCGTGCGCTTGAGATCGAACTTCACGGATGAGGATAAAGTCGCAACTACATCGGGCTCGCGCGCGAACACGGCAAGCGGTGCGGAGAGCCTGTGCGGGCGGTAGGTATCGTCGTCATCGAGCAGGGCGACCGCGTCGGCTCGCGCCTCCGCTAAGCCGAAGTTGCGAGCGCCCGCGGTTCCGAGGTTGTTGGGCGGCGTCAAGACGCGGATGCGCGGATCGGCGAGCGACGCCAGATAGGCGCCGGTGTCGTCTTTCGAACGGTCGTCGACGATGATCAGTTCGAAATCTTTTTCATCCTGAGCGAATACGCTGGCGATGGTGCGCGGCAAGACATGCCGGCGACCATAAGTTGGAAGAATGACGGAAATTTTTGGAATCGTCGCAGCCAAGTTCGAGCCGATCCTCGCGGTCAAGCCATCGCAATAAAGATTAACGGCATGAAACGCAACGCGATAGTTCAGCGCAGGGTTTCCCGGTCAATTGCTTTCGTGGCGAAATGCTTTGCCGACTTCGCGCAGACGCAGCTTGTCGATGCTTTCGCGCGAATTTTGCTCCTTAAATTGGCGCGTAGCCTCGACGCATCGGGGGTGACCTCCATACCGTAAATTCCCGGTCCGATTGTCTAGAATGTACCGCCAGCACAGACCCTCGCCCGAGGGGATAATGATCGAGCCGGTATAGCGTTGTTCAACATTGTCGTTCGCGGGCGGCGCCGCGTGCTCGCGCCGAACCATGGGTCCATTAACGAAAGTGGGCCGATCAACAAAATAGGTGAGAATGGCGACGACGCAGGCGACCGAAACGACGACCACATAGGTCGGCCGAATTTGCCGTGAGAGCCAACGGCGGGATGATGCGTGTACGGCCATAGCGCCACCTCAGGCGATATGCGGGACCCATAAATTTCGAATGACCACGGATTGGCGCACAGTCTACGGAGCCTTGGTTAAGCGACCGTTTTATTGTGTCTCGCAGATAGGGCGCAGCCCGGCCACTTACGCATGGTCGCAGACGAAAAACGCAAGTAATTTCAACGGTGAATAGTCCAATTCCAAAATCCGCCGGCCGGCCGCCAAATTAGATTTTTACCGCGCATCTCCGCTTCAGCCCCCAGGGCCGGAACGGCCGTCCCCTAACGCACAATGGGTTTCCGTCCGACACCCTTGGCGAGGGCCGTCGCGCCGCGTAACGTCCGGCCAGAAAAACGATACGGTCGGGCTCGACCCGGCCATTTGGGGAGGCTGGCGCCTATGCAACGGAATGTCGGATTTCTGTCTCGCCTGTTGCTTGGTTTCCTCTGTCTATCGCTGATCGGGGCCGGTAACGCGCGCGCGGCCTATCCCGATCACCCGGTGCGCATCATCGTCGGCTATCCGGCCGGCGGCTCGACCGACATCGTCGCGCGCATCATCGGCAATTGGCTGAGCCAAAAGCTCGGCCAGCAGTTCATCGTCGAGAACAAGCCCGGCGCCGGCAACAATATCGGCACGGAACTCGTCACTAAGGCCGCGCCCGATGGCTACACGCTGCTCTTGATCAATCCGGCCAACACCATCAACGCCACGCTCTACAAGAAACTCAATTTCGTGTTCCTGCGCGACATCGACCCGGTCGCCAACGTCATCCAGGTGCCGAATGTGATGGAGGTCAATCCGTCGGTGCCGGTCAAGACGGTCAAGGAATTCATCGATTACGTCAAAGCCAACCCCGACAAGATCAACGTCGCTTCCTCCGGCAACGGCACCTCGATCCATCTGTCCGGCGAACTGTTCAAGATGATGACGGGTCTGAAGATGACGCATATCCCTTACAAAGGCTCGGCGCCGATGCTCACCGATCTGCTCGGCGGCCAGGTGCAGGTGACGTTCGACAACCTGCCGTCGTCGATCGCCCACATCAAAGCCGGCAAGCTGCGCGCGCTGGCGGTGACCACGTTGAAGCGCTCGCCGGAACTGCCGGATGTGCCCACCGTCGCGGAAACCGTGCCGGGCTACGAAGCGGTGGCTTTCTTCGGCTTCGGCGCGCCGCATGGCACGCCGAAGGAGATCGTCGATCTGCTCAACAAGGAGATCAACGCCGCGCTCAAGGATCCCGGTATCCTGGCCAAGCTCAAGGACCTCGGCGGCATTGCGGAGCCAGGCTCGGCGGCCGACTTCGGCAAGTTTCTCACGGCCGAGACGGCCAAGTGGGAAAAGGTCGTGCACGCGGCCAACCTGTCGATCCAGTGACGCTCGTAACCAGACGTTTTCCGCAATGACAGACCGCAAGCGTCCGGAAGACCTGCGCAGCTACCGCTGGCTCGGCGTCGACGACATGCGCTCGTTCGGCCACCGCTCGCGGCTGCGCGGCATCGGCTATGACGCCGAGGACTGGAAGGGCAAGCCGGTCATCGGCATCATCAACACCTGGAGCGACATCAATCCGTGCCACGCGCATTTGCGTTCACGCGCCGAGAACGTGAAGCGCGGCGTGCTGCAGGCCGGCGGCTTCCCGGTCGAACTGCCGGCGATGTCGCTCGCCGAAACCTTCGTCAAGCCGACCACCATGCTCTATCGCAATTTCCTGGCGATGGAGACCGAGGAACTGCTGCGCAGCCATCCGCTCGACGGCGCGGTGCTGATGGGCGGCTGCGACAAGACCACGCCCGGCCTCTTGATGGGCGCGATCAGCATGGGTATTCCGGCGATCTATGTGCCGGCCGGCCCGATGCTGCGCGGCAACTGGAAGGGCCAGTATCTCGGCTCCGGCTCGGACGTCTGGAAATACTGGACCGAGAAGCGCGCCGGCAACATCAATGACGAGGAATGGGAGGAAATCGAAGGCGGCATCGCCCGCTCGTTCGGCACCTGCATGGTGATGGGCACCGCGGCGACCATGATGGCAATCGCCGAGGCGCTCGGCATGTCGCTGCCGGGCGCGTCCTCGATTCCCGCGGCCGATGCCAATCATCCGCGCATGTGCGGCGTCGCCGGCCGGCGCATCGTCGAGATGGTGTGGGAAGACTTGACGCCGAAGAAGATCATGACGCCCGCCGCCTTCGACAACGCCATCAAGGTGCACATGGCGATGGGCGGTTCGACCAACGCCATCATCCACGTGGTGGCGATGGCGCGCCGTGCCGGCGTTCCGGTCGATATGGAAAAATTCGACCAGCTGTCGCGCCAGGTGCCGGTGCTCGCCAACGTGCGGCCGTCGGGCAAATATCTTATGGAGGATTTCTTCTACGCTGGCGGATTGCGCGCGCTAATGCAGAACCTGCGCGAGAAGCTCGACCTCTCCTGCCTCACCGTCACCGGCAAGACGGTGGCCGAGAACATCGACAGCGCCAAGGTCTACATCCCCGACGTCATCCACTCGCTTAACGACCCGGTCTATGCCGAAGGTGCGACCGCGGTGCTCAAGGGCAACCTCGCGCCGCAGGGCTGCGTCATCAAGCCGGCGGCGGCCGACAAGCGCTTCCTCAAGCACCGCGGCAAGGCGATCGCCTTCGAGGACTACAACCACATGATGCGCGAGATCGAGCGCGACGATCTCGACGTCACGCCTGATCACATTCTGGTGCTCAAGAACGCCGGGCCGAAGGGCGGGCCGGGCATGCCGGAATGGGGCATGCTGCCGATCCCGAAACGTCTGTTGGGGCAGGGGGTGCGCGACATGATCCGCATTTCCGACGCCCGCATGAGCGGCACCAGCTACGGCGCCTGCATCCTGCACGTGGCGCCGGAAAGCTTCGTCGGCGGCCCGCTCGCGTTTGTGCAGACCGGCGACGAGATCGAGATCGACGTCGACAAGCGCTCGATCCATCTGCATGTCAGCGACGAAGAACTCGCCCGCCGCAAGGCCGCCTGGACAAAGCCTGCGCCGAAATATCCGCGCGGCTACGGGGCGCTCTATTCGGATCACATCGGCCAGGCCGACCAGGGTTGCGATTTCGATTTCCTCGGCGCCGGCGGTGCGATCCCCGAGCCGGAAATCCATTAACCGCTATCGACCACAGGAGGACGGCATGATGCTGACCACGGCGCAAAAGGTTCGCGCGTTCGCCATCGCCGTCGGCTTGGCATTGGCCGCCGCGCCGGCTTTGGCGCAAGACTATCCGAGCAGTCCCGTGCACCTAATCGTCGCCTATTCGGCCGGCGGCACCGGCGACGTGGTGGCGCGCATCGTCGCGCCCAAGCTGTCGATTGCGCTCGGCCAATCGGTCATCGTGGAAAACCGCGCCGGGGCGAGCGGCGCCATCGGCGCGCACAACGTCGCCACCGCGTCCCCCGACGGCTTGACGCTGCTGATCGGCCAGACCGCGGAAGTCGCCATCAACCAGCATTGGCTCAAGGGGCTGAGCTACGATCCCGACAAGGACTTGGAGCCGATCGCGATGCTGGCGGTGGTGCCGCTGGCGCTCGCCGTTCCGGCCAAGGCGCCGTATTCCAACATGGCCGAATTCATGGCGGCCCTGCGCTCAAAGAAGCTGACCTTCGCGTCGGCCGGCACTGGCACGCCGGGCCATTTCGCCGGCGAATTCCTCAAGGCCATGACGCACGGCGACCTCACCCACGTGCCCTACAAGGGCGCCGGCCCTGCCTTGAACGATCTGATCGGCGGCCACGTCGATTTCTATTTTCCTGGAATGCCGGCGGTGATGCCACTGTTGAAGGGCGGCATGGTCAAGGTCTTCGCCGTGTCGTCGGCCAAACGCTCGCCGATCGCGCCGGATGTGCCGACCGTCGCCGAAAGCGCCGGCATCAAGGGCTTCGATTTCACGCTCTGGGCGGGCGTGTTCGCGCCGCGCGCCACGCCGGCGGCGATCGTCGCCAAGCTCAACAGCGAGATCAACAAAGTGCTCGCGGACCCGGAAGTCAGCAAGAAGCTGGTCGATGCCGGCGCCAACGTCGAGCCGATGACGGTCGAGCAATTCCGCGCTTTCGTCGCCGCGGAGAGCAGCAAATATGCGCGCATCATCAAGGAAACCAGCGTCACGGCTAACTAGCTTGGCGTGCTTTATCGGCCCACCTATCTTTCGCTGGCGCGCTCTTTTAAATTAGAAAAGCTCTCAACTAGAAAGCCTCTCAATTAGAAAACCTCTAATGTTTACTTGCGCGCATTGACTTCCGCGCGGAAATTTTTCGTATTGAATTTCACCGCGCTCCAACGCGCGTGGCAGAAACTTGTTGCCGGGCCTTGAACCCGGCGGATGAGGAAAAGGCAAAATGCACATCGATCGTTTCGCGCGCGCCGGGATGATGGCCGCGTTGTTTTTTGTTGCGACGGATTTCGGCGCCCGCGCGCAAGGCGCGCCGCCGGCGCCAAACCCCGGCGCCCAAGCCGCCGCCGACGTCTTTCACGAAGCCGAGTCGAAATACATGTTCGGCTTCATCGACGGCGCCGACATCGGCAACGAAGGCGAAAAGTCGTTTGAGTATGAATCAACCGGATCGTTCCAGAAACGCGGCGGACGCTACACGGCGATCGAGAACGAGTTCGAATTCGAACACGTGCCGACGCAGAATTTCGCCTATGAACTCAGCGCGCACGTGCTGTCGCATGCGATCAGCGGCGTCGAAGATCTCGACGACCGCAACTCGACGCAGTTCAGTGGCGCGTCGGCCAAGCTGCGCTACCTCATCATCGGCCGCGGTCCCGGCTCGCCTTTCGGTTTGACCGTGTCGGCCGAGCCGGAGTGGGCGCGCGTCGACGGCACCGACGGCACCGCCGTGCAGGCCTACAGTTCGGAGTTCAGGATTGTCGCCGACACCGAGCTGATCACCAACCGTCTCTTTGCGGCGATCAACCTGGTCTACGAGCCGGAGACTGCCAAACCTGCCGATACCGGCATGTGGGAGCGCAGTTCGTCCGCCGGCGTCGGCGCCGGCCTTACCTACCGGATCACGCCGACATGGGCCATGGGCGTCGCGGCGGAATACGACCGCGCCTACGACGGCCTGGTGTTTCAGACATTCGACGGGCACGCCTTGTTTGTCGGGCCGACCCTACAGATCAACATCACCCGCAAGGTGCTGCTGGCCGCGGCCTTCATGGCGCAAGTGGCCGGCCATGCGGTCGACGATCCGCAGCCGCTCGACCTGACCAATTTCGAGCGCTACCGTGCCAATCTGAAGCTCGAATTCGAATTCTAGTGTCCGGCGCTGGCGTAAAAGGATGAGACCATGAAACGGGCGACGATCGCAAAGCACGGGCTCGCACTCGCCATCCTGGCGCTCGGCCTGCTCGTCATGATGCCGGCGCCGCGAGCCGGAGACGCGGTGACGCTCAATATCACGATGAAGGACCATCGCTTCCAGCCGGCCGAATTGCACGCGCCGGCCGGCAAGCCGATCACGATCATCGTGAAGAATCTCGACCCCACGCCGGCCGAGTTCGAAAGCAACATGCTGCGCGTGGAGAAGGTGGTGACCGGCGGCGGCACTATCACGATGCGGATTCGCCCGCTGGAGCCTGGCCGCTACCGTTTTTTCGACGACTTCCACCCAGAAACGCAGGGCTATGTGGTGGTCAAATAGCCTAGACGAGGAACGGGATCAGGGCCGGCACCTCGGCGCGATAACGCGCGTAGGCGTCCCCGAATTGCTCGGCCATGAGCCGTTCCTCGACGCCGATCTTGTAGATCAAGCCGCCGGTCAAAATCACAAGGGCGATCAAGGCGCACCATCGGTCGATTGCGATCGCGGTGCCCAAGAGCGCCAGCAACATGCCGGTGTAGATGGGGTGACGCACGACGGCGTAAGGCCCGCTGCGGATCAGTTCGTGGCCTTCTTTCAGCGTGACGTCGCTGCTCCAGTTGCCGCCGAGCCAATGGCGCGCGACGACAGAAAAAGCGAGGCCCAGCGCGACCGCCGCCAAACCGGCCAGAAACCAGCCGAATGTGTGCGGATGAAACCGCGCTTCCAGCGCCGGGCCAGCGATGTGCGGCGCGCCTAGCAGAAACGCGCCTGCCGTCATCGGCAGTTGATGGCCAAGGCGCGAACCGATGCTTTCGCGCCGTTCGATGCGCTTGGCGCTTAGGGCGGAGACCACCCAATAGGCCAGCCACAAAACCCACAGCGCCGGGATGAGCGATTGAAAAAAGATTCTCATTGCAGGCCTGCTATGCGGCGAGTATGGCCAAAATTGGTGTAGCAAGGTTCCCCTGCTAACAGTCCGACGAACGGCGCATGAGCGACGACATTCCCTTCGATAAAAATCTCGACCTCGCGCCCGATACGGTTGACGAGGTGATGCCCGGCGTGCGCCGGGTGATGGCCGACAATCCGGGGCCTTTCACCTTCAAGGGCACGATGAGCTACATCGTCGGCAAAGGCCGCGTCGCCATCGTCGATCCTGGTCCCGCCGACGAGCGCCATATCGGCGCCTTGCTCGAAGCCGTGCGCAACGAGACGGTGACGGCGATCTTCGTCACCCACACTCACCGCGACCACTCGCCGGCGGTGCCGGCGGTGAAGGCTGCAACCGGCGCCACCGTCTATGCCGAAGGCCCGCACCGCGCGGCGCGGCCGTTGCATATCGGCGAGCACAATCCGCTCGATTCCAGCGGCGACCGCGACTTCAAGCCCGACGTCGCGCTCAAGGACGGCGAGGTTGTCAGCGGCGACGGCTGGACGATTCAAGCGGTGACGACGCCCGGTCACACCGCCAACCACATGGCCTATGCGTTCAAGGAGAACAACACGCTGTTCGCCGGCGACCATGTGATGGGCTGGGCGACCTCGATCGTGGCCCCGCCCGACGGCGCCATGAGCGACTACATGGCGTCGCTGCAAAAGCTCGCCAAGCGCGGCGAGGCGACCTATTTCCCCGGCCACGGCCCGGCGATCCGCGACGCCGGCCGCTTCGTGAATTATTACATCCTGCATCGCAAAGCGCGCGAGGCGTCGATCCTGCATCGGCTCGCCAAAGGCGAAACCGACATCCCGTCCATCGTGCGTGCGATCTATATCGGCATCGACCCGCGCTTGACCGGCGCGGCCGGCTTATCGGTGCTGGCGCACATGGAAGATCTGGTGACGCGCAAACTGGTCGAAACCGACGGCATCCCAGCTATCGACGGCGTCTACCGCCTTGCGCGCTAAGGGAATTCACGACCCGCTCATTCCCGCGCAAGCGGGAATCCAGAGCCATGAACGACGGTCAACGAATCCAGCCCCTGGGTCCCGCGTTCGTGGCGACAAACGGACGAATTATCGTTTGGGCGGCCGCTTCGGCGCGGGCTGCGCCTTTTTCGCCGGCTCCGGCCGCGGCTCGGGCGCCGTGCCCACCGCGTCGTCGAGATCCTCGAGCAGGCTGCGCACGCGCGTGGCGTTGGCGCCGAAATCGTACAGGCCGTAGCGCGAGGCCGAGCGCATATCGACGCGCGCACCGTCGCTGTTGGGGCTGACGCGGATCACCACGTCGTCGCGGAAGCCCATGATCGGCGTGCGCGCCGTCGCTTCGATGACAGCGTCGCGCCGCCCGGCGCCCGGCGGGCGGGCATCGGCCACGTGCCATTTGCGCTTGGTTACCAGCGCGAGCGCAGCGTCAAAGGTGCGTTTGACCGGCGCGTTCACCTGCAGCGGCACGACGTCAGGATAGGCCTTCTGCTGCATCTGCGCCGCCGCCGCGCCGGGATAGGCGACGCGGTCGGGCGGCCGCAGCCGCGCCAGCACGTCGAAGCGCGGCGGGTTGCCAGGATCGGTGGTTATATCGGAAATCGGCGGCAGTTTGGTGGCCTTGTAGCCGAGATAGGCCGGATAAACGAGCAGCAGCAGGCCCAGCACCATGCCGGAAATTGCCGAGCCGAGCCCGGTGCTGCCGTGCCGCCAGATCACCACATAGGCCGGTAGCGACAGCAGCACCGCCAGCACGGCGAAGATCAGGGCGGCGGCGAAGGTGGCGAGCGCCGGCACGATCTCCAACAGCCCCGAGCGCACGATGACGATCGAAAGCGCCGCCACGGCGAGCGCGAACAGCGCCAGCCGGCGCGACCATGCGGCCAGGCGCGACACCGGCTCATCAATCAAACGAATTCGTCGCGCCATGCGTTACCCCAAACCGACCGTGCCGCCCATCGGCGGACAGGGATACTGGCAAGCGTGCGTACGGGCAATGACCTCGCCGCGGCGCCTTTCGCCGCGCGGCAATTTTGTCGCGATGGCGTCTCGTTGGCAGGGCGGGGCGCCCTGGAGGCTAGGCGACCATCTGCGCCAGCGTGACCCGCGTCTCGAGCCGCGCGCGGATGGCCTCGCCGGTCATCGGCCGGCCGAACAAATAGCCTTGGCCTTCGTGACAGCCCTGCGAAGCCACAAGCTTCATCTGCTCTTCCGTTTCGATGCCTTCGGCGACCACGATCTTGTCCAGGCCTGCGCCGAGGCTCGCCACCGCGCCGATGATAGCTCTGGCGCCGCGCTCGTCGCCGAGGTCGCAAATGAACGACTGGTCGATCTTGATCTTGTGGAACGGGAACTTGCGCAGGTAATTAAGCGAGGAATAGCCGGTGCCGAAGTCGTCGAGTGACAGACTGACGCCGAGATTGTTGAGCTGCTGCATGGTCGCGAGCGTGCCGTCATTATCCTCGAGCAGCAGACGTTCGGTGACCTCGAGTTCGAGCCGCTGCGGCGGCAGACCCGACTTCGCCAGCGCCGTCACCACCTGTAAGGCGAGACCGCGGTCGCGGAACTGTACCGGCGACAGGTTGACGGCAACCTTGACGCCGTGCGGCCAGCTCGCCGCCTCGGCGCAAGCGCGGTGCAAGGCCCATTCGCCGATCGCGATGATCTGGCCGGTTTCTTCGGCGACGGGGATGAACACCGCCGGCGGCACTTCGCCGCGGATCGGATGCGTCCAGCGCAGCAGCGCCTCGCAGGTCGTCACGCGGCCGGTGCGCAGGTCGACCAGCGGTTGGTAATTCAGCTCGAACTGTCCCAAAGCAAGCGCATCGCGCAGGTCGAGTTCGAGCGCGCGGCGCTCCTGCACAGCCGCCTCCATATCCATAGCGAAGAAGCGGTGGCTGCCGCCGCCGCCGTTCTTGGTGGCGTACAGCGCCATGTCGGCCTTCTTCAGCAACTCGTCGGCGTTGACGCCATCGATCGGCGCCATGGCGATGCCAATCGAGGCGCCGATGTCGATGCGATGGCCGTCGATTTCGAACGGCTCCTTGAGCGTTCGCGCCAGTCGCTTGGCCAGCCATTCGGCATCTTGACGGCGCTCGGTCACGGTCTGCAACACCACGAACTCGTCGCCGCCGAAGCGCGTGATCATGTCGCCCGGCTTGATGACGGCGCTGAGCCGGTTCGCGACTTCCTTGAGCAGCTTGTCGCCGATCGGATGGCCGAGCGTGTCGTTGATCGCCTTGAAGCGGTCGAGGTCGATCAGGTGGATGGTGAGGGGATTCTGCCGCTCGTGCACGGTCGCCAGCATGGCGTTGATGCGTTCACGGAACTGCGTCCGGTTGGCAAGGCCGGTGAGTTCATCGAACTTGGCCAGATGCGTGATGCGCTCCTGCGCGCGTTTGCGCTCGGTCACGTCTTCCAGGATGATGACCGAGCCGCCGTCGGCCATCATGCGCCGCGATACGGCGATGGTGCGGTCGCCGTCGAGCGAGGTATGAAACTGGTCGAACTTGTCCTCGCGCAGCCCGTGCACTAACTCGTTGATGACCTGTTTGACGCTCTTGGCGCGGTGATTGCCGGCGCGGATACTGTGGCGGATGAGTTGCGAGATACGCATGCCGACGCGCACCGGCACCTTCTGCAGGTGCAGCAGTTCGAGGAACCGCTCGTTCCAGACCTGCAGGCGATCCTGCGGATCGAGCATGCACAGCCCGTGCGACATGTTGTTGAGCGCGATGTCAAATCGCTTCGCCTGTTCGGCGAAGCGGGAGGCGAGGGCTGCTTCCTTGCGCGTCATGGTCAATGCCTGGATGATGACGTCGCGGATGGAGAGCGTGATGTCGATCATCCCGTAGACGAACAACAGCACCACGATGCCTAGCGACTTGTGCAACAAGTCGGGATAGGTGAATAGCGCGATCGCCATCGGCAGCGTGGTCAGCGTGAGCTGGCCAAGGGCAATGATCGGACGTCCGGCATTGCGGCCCGAAATGCCCGCGGCGTACCCGGCCGCGGTGGTGGTCACCGCGAGTTGCAGTGCGCCGTCGCTGGTCTGCATAAGTGTAAGCCAGCACAACAGGCCGAACAGGCCGGAGAAAGCCCAGGCGCCAGCTTCGTAGACATGCTCCCACCGCTTAGTGATCGTCGGCTGGTCCGCCGCCTTCTTGTAGCGCCTGTAGAGCGCTGCCGAGACGACCCGCAGCATGCCGACCGCGAAGATCGCGATCGAGTTTGCCAGGATCCACTCGTTGCCGACGCGCAAAGCCACCGCCGCCCCGGTGATGGAACAGGCGATCGCGCCGACGATCAGTGATGCGATCGGCGCAAACAGCAATTTAACCAGCGCAGCGCGGATTTCCGGAGGCAGCTCCGCGTCCGCCTTGCAGGTTTCGGTAAGCCTCTTGATAAGCATTTGACCTTACGCAGCGTTCTCGACCTTTCCGATGGTACCGTCCAATCTTCAACACGATGCAAATTGATGGCCCGATCAGGACTTGTGATGAACAAGTGGCAAACGATCGTTTGCTCGTTTCGATAAATTTGTTCCAAATTTGTACTTCAGTAGCCCCGGCTATTTTGTAGAAGCGGTGGTTATTGGAAGCGGCAGTCTCCGTGCTTGGAGACTGACCGCGCAGCGCGCGACCTTGTCTTGTAGTTAATCGGGCTTTCCTTGCGATTTTCCGGGCGTTTTGCCTGCATGACCACGATTCGGGCAGGCGAGTCCTGCGCTCCCGACATGGTTAATGGGTGATTGAAGATTGTTTGGGGCTCAACTTTCTGTTAGGGTAAAGGAATAGTTAATGTGGTGTAGTAAGAATGCAGAGTATTGCGTTGTCTCACGCTTCGGCGCCCAGTCGGGCGTTGTCTTGGCCGCTGCCTCAGGTCGCCAAAGAGCCGGCCGCTCCAGCCAACGATGCGAAGTTGCCGGACTTGATGAAAGGCGCCGACGCGCGGCGCCTTTTCAGGTTGGAACAGCTAGAAGTTAACTGGGACGAGCAGGCCGGCGCGCTCTGGACCTTCATGCGGCCGCGCGGCCGCCCGAGTTACAATCCCGATTTCCTGGAGGATTTCCACGCTTGGCAGCGCGGCATCTCGGCGATGTTCGCCGACCGGCCGGACGACCTGCGCTATCTGCTGCTCGGCTCGCGCACGCCCGGCGTGTTCAATCTCGGCGGCGATCTCAATCATTTCCTGAAGAAGATTCAGGCGAGCGACCGGCAGGGGTTGGTCAACTACGGCGAATCCTGCGTGCGCATCCTGCACCGGAACATGAACACGCTCGATCTGCCGATGATCACCATCGGGCTCGCGCAAGGCGACGCGCTCGGCGGCGGCTTCGAGTCTTTGTTGTCGTTCAACGTCATCATCGCCGAACGCGATGCCAAGTTCGGTTTCCCGGAAACCATGTTCGGATTGTTCCCCGGCATGGGCGCCTACAGCCTGGTGGCGCGCCGGGTCGGCGCGGCCTTCGCCGAGGAGATGATGCTGACCGGCCGCATCTACAGCGCCGAGGAAATGCAAGAGGTGGGCCTCGTGCACCTGGTGGTCGACCAGGGGCAGGGGATCGAAACGGCGCGCGACTACATGCAGAAGAACAAGCGGCGGCACGTCGGCGGACGCGCGGTCTACAAAGCCGGCCACGTGGTCAATCCGGTCACGCTCGAAGAACTCGATGGCATCGTGCAGATCTGGGCCGATGCCTGCCTACAGCTGCGCGACCGCGATCTGAAAGTGATGCAACGCCTGGTCGCCGCGCAGGACAAGCTGCAATACACGACGCAAGCGGCGGAATAACATAGTCTCGCAAACCTCCAGACTGCGAACTGTCATGCCCGGCCTTCGTGCCGGGCATCGACGTTTTTGGACTCACATGAATCCCGGATTTCGCGGCAGATAGCAGCGCCAATCGCCGAAATCGCGGTTTATCATCAGCACCATGGGGAACGTGATGCGCATGCCTCGCGCGACGGCGAAGCTCAGCGGCGCTTCGGCCGCGCCGGGAATGAATGCCGAAACCTGCGGTGTCTGCCCGGCGGCTTCAGCGCGGCCGCAAAAGCGGGGCCGGCAAGTTCGGCGCGGGCTACCGCAAGCGGTCCGATATGTCCAGCGGAGGTCAAATAGGCGTAGCCGACGCAGTCGTCGCCGTCGTAGAGCATCGCGCCCGTATTCGCCTCGTCGGCGACGAGATAGGCGTGATGCTTGGCGCGCGACGCGCCCAAGGCAGCGCGGTCGATGGCGGCCAGATCGCGCTCATGCGTGGCCACGCTCATCGGCACGGCGCGCAAGGGCGAATCCGGCAGGGCGGCGAGCAGCTCGCGGGCGACAGAGAAGAAATAGATCGGAAAGCGCGGGTAGAACCCGTGCCGAATATAAAGCCCCCGCGAAACGCAATTGAAGGTGAAGGTAATGAGTGCGCGGTTGCCTGCGCCGGATTTGTCCGCGTGCGCCAAAGTTCGCTTGAGGAGCTCCCGGCCGATGCCGCGGCCCTGTTGACCCCGCGATGAAAAGCTGCGCCAGAAACCAAAGATCGCCACAGACCCAACTGAAGGCGAAGCCGCGCGTCTCGCCGTTATCTTCGGCGACCCACAATCCCTCGGGATCGTCCTGCAAGGAGAACGATAGTAGCCGCGGTGGGCTCGCGGCCGCCATCGGTCCAAAACCGTGGCGTTCGGTGAGGTCGTTGATACTGCCGACCGTGAGCGCATCGGCCCGCTCGAGGTCGCCGGCGCGGGCAGGTCGGTAGATAAGCGGCATCGCGAGGCCCCTCATCGGAGCTTGGCGTTATTGACAGACGCTGGCAAGCGGGCAGCCTGCGTTTACTCCGCCGCCTGCGCCGTCGGCAGCCGGTAGTCCTTGAAGCGCTGGCGCAGCGTCATTTTCTGGATCTTGCCGGTCGCGGTGTGCGGAATTTCATCGACGAAGGCGACGTCGTCCGGCATCCACCACTTGGCGATCTTGCCCTGCATGAAGCCGAGGATGTCTTCCTTGGTCGCGGTCTCGCCTTTCTTCAGCACGATGACCAAGAGCGGCCGCTCGCCCCATTTCGGATGCGAGATGCCGATCGCGGCGGCTTCCGCCACCTTCGGATGGCCGACCGCCAGGTTTTCCAGGTCGATCGACGACACCCATTCGCCGCCCGACTTGATCACGTCCTTGGAGCGGTCGGTGATCTGCATGTAGCCGTACTGGTCCATGGTGGCGACGTCGCCGGTATCGAACCAGCCGTCCTTCTCGAACACCGGATCGTTGTCGACCTTGTAATAGGCGCGCGCCACCGCCGGCCCGCGCACTTTCAGCCGGCCGAAGGTTTTGCCGTCCCACGGCAGTTCCTCGCCGGCGTCGTCGGTGATATTCATCTCGACGCCGAACGGCGGATGGCCCTGCTTCATCTGCACGTCGAGCCGCGCTTCGCCTGCGAGCGTCGCGTGTTCCGGCTTCATGGTGCAGAGCGAGCCGAGCGGGCTCATCTCGGTCATGCCCCAGGCATGGATTACTTCGACGCCGTAGACCTCCTGGAAGGTCTTGGTCATCGCGCGCGGGCAGGCCGAGCCGCCGATCACCACGCGCTTCAAGTGTGGCAGTTTGCCGCCGGTCTTCTCCAAATCTTGCAGCAGCATTAGCCACACCGTCGGCACCGCGGCGGTGAAGCTCACCTTGAATGTGTCGAGCAATTCATAGATCGAGGCGCCGTCCATCTTGGCGCCCGGCATCACCATGGTGGCGCCGACCATCGGCGCGGTGAGCGCGAGCCCCCAACAGTTGGCGTGGAACATCGGCACCACCGGCAGGATCACATCGCGCGACGAGCAGTTCATGGCGTCGGGCATCGCCGCCATCATCGAGTGCAACACGTCGGAGCGGTGCGAATAGAGCACGCCTTTCGGGTGCCCGGTGGTGCCCGAGGTGTAGCACATGCCGGCGGCGGTGTTTTCGTCGAACTCGACCCAAGCGAAATCGCCGTCGACCTCCGCGATCCAGTCCTCGTAGGCGACCGCGTTCTTCAGCGTTGTCGCCGGCATATGCGCGGCGTCGGTGAGCACGATGTAACGCTCGATGGCCGGCAGCTTGTCGGCGATCTTTTCCAATAGCGGTACGAATGTGAGATCGACCATCATCATCCGGTCGGCCGCGTGGTTGACGATCCACACGATCTGCTCGGGGAACAGCCGCGGATTGACCGTGTGGTAGATCGCGCCGATGCCGGTGATGCCGTACCAGGCTTCCAGATGCCGCCACGTGTTCCAGGCCAGCGTGCCGACTCGGTCGCCGAGCTTGATGCCGTCCTTGGCGAGCCGCTGCGCGACCTTGAGCGAACGCGCGCGGACCGCCGCGTAGTTGGTCTCGACGATCAGGCCTTCGATCGACCGGGTGATGACCTTGCGCTGCCCATGGAACTTGGCGGCATGGTCGATGATACGGTGGATCAGCAGCGGCCAATCCTGCATGAGCCCGAGCATGATTCCCCTCCTGGACGCGTCGCTTTTTGAGCCGGCCCCTCGCCAGCCGATCCGTCTTGCGGGATCTGGCGCTAGGTTAGCGGCAGCGCCGGGCGGCGCAATGGTCTCGTGATCGATAGAAATCCCGTATAACGGTCGCTGCCATGCCCAATCATGCCCCGTTGCGGTCACTCATCGCCGCCGCCTTTCTGGCGGTATATGGTTGCGGCCTTGCCGCCGCCGAGGATATCCCGCTACCGCGGCCGCGCCCGCCGGTCTGGGTGGAGCCGCTGACCTTCCGTGAGGCCGCCGGTCCCGACTTCAACAGCGCCGAGGTCACCAGTGAGCCGACCGCCTGCGACGATCGGCTGGCCAAGTTCGCCGCCATCGAACCGCTGCCGCGCCTGATCGGTCCCGGCGCCTGCGGTGGAGGCGATATGGTCGAGCTCGACGCGGTGCTGCTGGCGGACGGCAGCCGCATCGCGGTCGAGCCGGCGGCGGTGGTCACCTGCGCGATGGCGGAATCGTTCGCCGGCTGGCTGCGCGACGAGGCGGCGCCGGACGTTGTCAAGCTCGGCAGCCCGCTGCGCGCGGTCGAGAATTACGATTCATACGAATGCCGCAGCCGCAATCGCGTTCCAGGCGCCAAGCTCAGCGATCACGCCCATGGCGATGCGATCGACGTGCGCGCGTTCCACCTCGCCGATGGCCTTCGGTTCGAATTGACCGACGCGACGGTCGACAAGCCGTTGCGCGAAGCCTTGCGCGAGAGCGCCTGTCGCCGTTTCACCACCGTGCTCGGGCCCGGAGCCGATAGCCATCACGAAGGCCATATCCATGTCGACCTGTTCTCGCGCCACAATGGTTACCGCATCTGCCAGTGGGACGTGCGCGAGCCGCCGGCCGAAGTCGCCAGCGTGCAAATCGACGGCAAACTTGTTCCATTGCCGCCGCCGCGTCCGGCCGCCGCCGGCGCGCGTTAAGCATTCCCGCAAACTCCGCCCGCGTTACCATTTTGCGATCACGATTGCGGGGTTAGTTCTCCGGCATGACCATCGATACGCCCGATCCAATCGTTCCGCACCAGTCTTCGCCCGTGCTGCATTCCGCCGCCGGGGTGACGCGCCGCCGCCTGCTCAAAGGCGGGCTGGCGCTGACCGGCGTTGCCGGCCTGACGATGCCGGGCACCGCCGCCTATGCGGCCGCGCAAGCCGCCGACAATCTCATCGTCACCGATTACCGGCTGGTGCCGCCGAAATGGTCCGACGCTCACCGGCTGACCATCACCGTCATCGCCGACCTGCATGCCGGTGGCCCGAATATGGGGCTGGCGCGCGTGCGCCAGGTGGCTGACGCCGCGCAGGCGCTCAATTCCGACCTGATCGTCATCCTCGGCGATTATTTCGCCACCCACCGTTTCGTCACCGAGCGGGTGCCGCATGCGGCCTGGGCGGCCGAGTTCGGCCGCCTCAAGGCACGGCTCGGCGTCTATTCGATTCTCGGCAATCACGACTGGTGGTACGACGTCGCCGGCGTACGCAAGGCGCTTGCCGGCGTACGCATCCCGGTGCTGGAAAACGACGCCGTGCTGCTCGACGACGGCGGCCGCCGCTTCTGGCTCGCCGGTCTCGGCGATCAACTCGCCCACTGGATCGGGCCCGGCAACTTCGAGGGCGTCGACGATCTGCCGGCCACGCTCGCGCGCGTCACCACCGACGATCCCGTCATCCTGCTGGTGCACGAGCCGGATATTTTCACGGAGATTCCGTCGCGTGTCGCACTGACGCTTGCCGGCCACACCCACGGCGGGCAGATCGTGCTGCCGTTCATGCCGCCGCTGTGGACGCCGTCGCAATACGGCGCGCGCTTCGCCTATGGCCATATCGTGGAGCAGGGCCGCCACATGATCGTTTCCGGCGGGCTGGGCTGCAGCAAGGTGCCGCTGCGCCTCGGCGTGCCGCCGGAGATCGTGCGCGTGACGCTCGGGGTGTGATATTATCGGTCGTTCGGGGACGGCGCATCAGCGCCGGACCCGGAATCCAGATGCAAATTCTGCGGTTGTTTCTGGATTCCGGGTTCGCCTGCTTGCGCGGGCGTCCCGGAATGACAGGCTTCAAACGAAAACGGCGCCCGGAAGCGCCGTTTTGTCCTCAGCCCTATGGCTTCGTCAGCGGAACATGCCGCCGGTCGAAGCCACGCGCGGATTGAACGGCGAATCGCCCTGTTTCGGCGCCAGCACCACGACGACGGTGCCTGGCTTGACCCGCTTGTAGAGATCGATGACGTCCTCGTTGGTCATGCGGATGCAGCCCGAGGAGATGGCCTGGCCGATATATTCCGGCTGGTTCGTGCCGTGAATGCGGTAGAGCGTGTCTTTGTTGCCTTCGAACAGATACATGGCGCGCGCGCCCATCGGGTTCTGCGGGCCCGGCGAGACGTAAGCCGGCACGTCCATGCGCTCGCGTTCGCCCGGAGTCGGCGTCCACGACGGCCATTCGGTCATGCGCTCGATCTTGGCGACGCCCGACCAGGCCATGGCTTCCTCACCGACGGTGACGCCATAGCGGATCGCCTTGCCGCCATCGAGTACGTAATAGAGATAGCGCGCATCGGAATCGATCACGATCGAGCCGGGCGCTTCCTTGCGGTGATATTCGACGATGTGCCGCCGATAAGGTTCGGGGATCATCGCATTTTCGTAGGGCGCTGCCGCCAGCAGTTTCTTGTCGCGAACCGTCAGGTTCGCTTCCGACGCCGGCTCCACCATTGATTGCATGCAGCCGCCAAGCAAAACGGCGACGCCGACCAGCGCAAAAGACAACCCCCTTACCCGCATCTCATCCTCTTTCCGGGCCGCCCGACAGGGCCACCGCATTGAAGCTCTTTCCAACCGCAATTAAACGAAAAATCCGCACGATTGCCATGATTTCCATGCCGTCCACAGCAGCTTGCCGCGATCTGTTGCACGAATGCCGCACTTGGCTCCCGGCGGCCCGGACCGGCCCGCTTGGCCGCGCGCAAAGCTCAGAAATGACTTTGCCTACAAGGCGTTAAGAGAAGGTTTACCATAAGGGCCGCTTTATGATCGAAATCAAAGAGAATCCCGCGGTTATTCGCCAAAAGTCACAAAGGGACAAGAATTGTCGCGCAATTCTGCCCCACTCATCAGGCAGGTTAACCGCCTTAGGCACCCAAGGACGGACTGGAGACTACGACAATGGACGCTACCCGGGCGACGGAGCTGAGCCAAGACTCCCAGCGCCATTACAAGAATCTCGATGATCGTTACGGCAAGATCGGAATTTCGGCGGTTGCCGCCGCTGTCCGCCACCAGGGCGAGCAGCGCAACGTCAGCGACACCCGCTTCTTGCCCAACGACAGCGACTGAACCGCCGGGCGAGCCGGTCTTAAGGCCGGCCTCACACCAGCTTTCACCATCGCCACGCCTGACCGACGCGGCCGCGCCCCCGGCTGCGGCGGCAAGCATATTGTTTTGACTATAATCCTATATCAATATATTCCTATCACCGTCCTGCTCATTCGAGGGCGTTATCTAGAGGCGTCTTGATGATGGAGCAGGGTGCGGCGCCTGCTGGTGGGGCCCGTAACCTCATCACCGGGAGGCCTCGGGTCGCCGTCCGTCCCCACTACGGGGGACTGCCTTGAATGGCTGGACGCGGTGCGGATGAAGGGCGGCGAAAGCTGCCCGGATCAGGGGAGGGCAAAGGCCCCCCGTCCGTGCCCGGAAGTACGGCCCCGGGGACAAAAATCGCCGCGGAGCGCCGAGAGGCGCGCCTCCGTTCGCCAACGGAGGCGACGCGCCTCGAAAAGGCGTGTCGGGCGGCTTCGCCAGCCGCCCCGGGGGGCTTAGCACCAAGCCCTCGGCGTTTTTCGGCGCTCCGCTCCCTCTAAGGGAGCGCAGGAAGAACGACGGCGTACCCGGCGCCGCAAAGAATACGGGCGATGAGTCTTGCCTTGGCGCGAACCGGGCAAGCCCGGCGCGCGCGGCATTGGCTTGCCGCGCCGAAGCGTGAGCGAAGGCTGTTTGAAAGTTGAATCGAAGTTGAAAGTTTTCGCACGAGCGTAGGCGCGGAACTCCGGCGCGCTCACGCGCGTTCTCAGGCCATGGGCAAAACGCGCATCGTTGTGACCTGTCCGCAGACCGGCGTCGTGGTCATTACCAGGATCGCCTATGAGGATATGGTCACGCCCGGCAAAAGCCCGAAGTACTTTGCCTGTCCGTGCGGCGAAACGCACAAGCTCACCTTTGCCGGCCGGCATTCAGGAAGGCGCGAACCGAAGCCGATCGATAGTCATCGGACTGGGTGAGGCGCGCGCGACGGCAGAGAATGCATCGCGCGCGAGCGCAATGCCTCACACGTGCTGGCCGCCGTTGATGTGGATCTCGGCGCCGTTCACGTAAGAACTCGTTTCCGTGCACAGGACGTAGATGATCTTGGCCACCTCGTCGGGCGTGCCCAGCCGCTGCATCGGAATCTGCTCGACGATCTTTTCTGTTCCCGGCGATAAAATTGCGGTGTCGATCTCGCCCGGCGCGATGGCGTTGACGCGGATGCCGAGGCGGCCGAAGTCGCTCGCCATCTCGCGCGTGAGCGAGGCGAGCGCCGCTTTCGAGGTGGCGTAAGCAGCTCCTGCGAACGGGTGCACGCGCGAACCGGCGATCGAGGTGACGTTCACCACCGAGCCTTTGACCGCTTTCAATTCTTCGACCAGTCCGCGCGCCAGCATAATGGGCGCGAAGAAATTCACCTGAAACACGTGGCGCCACACCTCGGCGGAGGTGTCGAGCGAGCCGAGCCGCTTGCCGCCGTCGCCCTTGGGCGAGATCGCCGCATTGTTCACCAGCGCGTGCAGCTCGTGGGTGTCGAGCCGGCGGCGGATTTCCTCGATCGCGGCGAGCGTGTTGGCTTCGTCGGCGAGGTCGACCTGGATGTGGTCTTCCGGTCCCGCGTCCCACGGACAATTCTCCGGGAACGGATGACGCGAGCAGGTGATGACGCGCCAGCCCGCCGCCGAGAAGCGCTTGACGGTGGCGTGGCCGATGCCGCGGCTTGCGCCGGTGAGCAGCAAGGTGCGGCGCGGCTGGTTCGACGGGGTATTCGGCATTACGTCCTTAACTAAGTTGTCTTTGAAAGGAATGGTAGCTCACGGATAGAGCCGCGTCTTGTTCCACGGCGCGCCCAAGGTTTCCCGGACGAATTCGATGCGGTCGTGCAGCCGGAACGGCCGGTCGTGCCAGAATTCGATGCGCAGCGGGATGACGCGGTAGCCGGACCAATTCGGTGGTCGCGGCACTGAGCCGAGCGCGTATTTGGCGGCATAGAGCGCAACCGCTTTTTCGAAAGCGACTCGGCTTTCCAGCGGCGCCGATTGCTTGCTAGCCCATGCGCCAATTTGCGCCTGCTTCGGACGCGTGGCGAAATAGGCGTCGGCCTCCGCTGCGGTAACGCTTTCCACCGTGCCGCGTATGCGTATCTGCCGATTCAACGATTTCCAATGGAACACCAGCGCCGCCTTGGGCTGGGTGTCCAACTCCCGCCCCTTTTGGCTGTCTATGTTGGTGTAGAACACAAATCCACGCTCATCGACGCCCTTGAGCAGAACCATGCGGGCATTCGGCAACCCGTCGGCGTCGACGGTGGCCAGCGTCATGGCGGTTGGATCGCGTGGTTCCGCGGTCGTGGCTTCACCGAGCCAGGCGGTAAACAGCCGGAAAGGCTCGTCCGCCGCGGTGAAATCACCGCCCGTTAACCAACTTGGGTGTTCTATGGGAGCCGTGTCCGTCATTGTGTCCGGAGCGTCTGAGTGGCCGGTGCCTTAGCCAGCTGTCTTGCCTGCCGCCTTTATAATGGATGCGGACGTGCGCGCCTATGGCGCGTGCTGCCGCTGGCGGGGGCGCTCACGCTGGTGCTCGCCGGCGGCGGTTGCAGCATATCCACCTCCCATTTCAACTCGTTGTTCGGCGGCACCGACACGGCCGACACCACCGGCTCGATCACCCCGCCGCCCGGCGCCAAAGGAGTGACCGAAATGCCGCCGCCCGGCGATCTGGCCTATGCGCGGGCCGCCGCTTCCGACGTGCTTGCCCGCGGCGGCAAGGACGCCAGTGCGCCTTGGGAAAACCCGCGCACCGGCGCGCGCGGCACTGTTACCCCGATCGCCTCGGCCTATAGCCAGGGCGGCCAGACCTGCAGGGATTTCCTGGCCAGCTATGTCACCGACAATTCGCAGTCCTGGATGCAGGGCGAAGCCTGCAAACTGGACAAAGGCATCTGGGAAATCCGCGCGCTCAAGCCTTGGAAACGCTCCTAAGCCTGAGGCCGTAGCCCGGAAAGGGCGAAGGCGCGTTGCATCCAGGCGATTTGACCCCCACATTGAGCATCGAGTCGCCGGCATTGGACCGGGAGGCTGGGGCATTTTTCACGGGAGTTTCGACGGATGCGCGACCCCTACGAGGTTCTGGGGGTATCGAAGGGTGCGAGCGAGGCTGAGATCAAGAGCGCCTACCGGCGGCTCGCCAAGAAGCTGCATCCCGACGCCAACAAGCACGATCCCAAGGCGGCCTCGCGCTTCGCCGAACTCAACGCCGCCTATGAGATCGCCGGCGACGACAAGAAGCGCAAGGCGTTCGACAATGGCGAGATCGACGCCGAGGGCAAGCCGCGCTTCCAGGGCTTCGAAGGCTACGGCGCGCAGCCGGGTGGCGGCGCGGGCTTCGGACCCGGCGGCGCGCATTTCGAGAGCTTCAGTTTCGGATCAGACGGTTTCCAGCGTCGGGGCGGTGGCGCCGGCGGCTTCGAGGACGTTCTGCGCAACATGTTCGGCGGCGCGGCGCGCGGTGGCGGACGCGGTTTCGGTGCGCCGTTCGAACAGGAAGAATTCGCCGGACCCACCACCGGTCAGGATATGCATGCCGAGATGACCATCGGCCTGGCCGATGCCGCCAAGGGCACCAAGACGCGCGTGCATCTACCGACCGGCAAGGACGTCGAGGTGAAAATTCCGGCCGGCCTTACCGACGGCCAATCGATCCGCTTGAAAGGGCAGGGCTGGCCGATCGCCAACGGCAAAGCCGGCGACGCGCTGATCACCGTGCATGTCGCGCCGCATCCGCTGTTCAAGCCGGACGGCGCCGACTTGCGGCTCGACCTGCCGATCACGCTTTACGAGGCGGCGCTCGGCGGCAAGGTGCGCGTGCCGACGCTCGGTGGCGCGGTGGAATTGGCGATCCCCGCCGGCACCAATTCGGGTCGCACCTTTCGCCTCAAGGGCAAAGGGCTGAAATCGAAAAGCGGCACCGGCGACCTGCTTGCCACCGTGCGCATCATGCTGCCCGAGCACAGCGACGACGAGTTCAAGGAGCTGATGAAAAAGTGGCGCGACGGCAAGCCCTACGATCCGAGGAAGGATTTGGAGTAGGCCTTACCAATACTCCGCTCACTCCTGCGTAAGCGGGAATCCAGTGCCGCACCACCGAACTGAATTATAAGACTGGGTCCCCCTTTCGCGGGGACGAGCGAAAGAGTGACCAGTGCGTCTTACGACTTCCGGCCGGCGCTGCGGTCGATCTGCTCCCAGGCTGCCCTGGTGACCTGCCTAAGCCGGTCTCGGTCGGCCGGTCCGCTCACCACATAGGCGTGCTTGTCGTCCACCCAATAAAAGGCGGCGAAGCGATTGCCTTCCTTGTAGCGCAACGCCGTCTCCGGCGACGTCGCCGGCGCCGAATAAATTGTGAAGCGCTCGCCCGAGGCGCCCTCGTACATGTAGAACGCTGCGGCCGCGCCGGTCGGTCCCGGAAGCAGCCGGCCGCCGATCAGCTTCAGCCCGAGCGATTCCAGATCGGGAATGTGCTGCTGATAACCGAGCCGCTTGGTCAGCCATTGCGTCATGTGCGGGCGCTCGTTGCCCGGCACTTCCACCGGATGGCGCACCTCGACCACGTAAAGCTGGTAGGCCTCCAGTGCGTCGGCCGTGATGGTGTCAAAGCTGCTCGGCGCGCCAGTCGTAGCGCCGCGCGCCACCCAGCCGGTGCCGCCGCCGGCAAGGAATGCGACCACGGCCGCTGCGGCAGCCAGCGCTTTCCACGAGCCGCTGACGCTCGCGCGGCCCAGCTGCATCACGCGGTCGAGCTTGAGACGGTCCGGCACCGGTTCGTTGACGACCGCGCCGTAACGCGCGCGGATGGCTTCGGCCTGCGCGCGCCACGCGGCGACCAGCAGGGCCCGCTCCGGATACGCAACCAGCCAGGCAGCGACTGCATCCTGGCGGTCGGCCGGCAATTCGCCGTCGACATAGGCGTGCAGTTCGTCCTCGGTTACGGGTGAATTGCGATCGTTCATAGCTCCACCTTCTCTCTCATTTCACGCGGCGTAGCGCCGGGCGCCCGCCATCGAGAAAATTCTTGATCTGGGCGCGCGCGCGCGCCAGCCGCGACATCACGGTGCCGATCGGCACGCCCTGCACCTCCGCGACTTCGCGGTAGGTGAGGCCTTCCAGCACCACCAGCAGCAAGGCGTGGCGCTGGTCTTCCACCAAAGTCGCCAGCGCCCGTTCGATGTCGCGGCCGCCGGCTTCCGGGCCCGCCAGGTCGGGCGCGTCGTTCTCGTCGAGCGACGAGAGCATTGGCCGCCGCGCCAGCGAGCGCAGCCGGTTGCGGTTGAGGTTGGTCAGGATCGTGTACAGCCAGCTACGAACCTCGCCGCCATGAAACAGATGCTCCGACCGCAGAGCGCGTACCAGCGTGTCCTGCACCAGGTCGTCGGCGATGTCGCTATCGCGCGTTAGCGCCCGGGCGTAGCGCCGCAGCGCCGGTATCGTCGCCTCGACCTGTTGTCCAAACGTGGCCAATCAGGCCCCCCTTCGCCGATCCGCGTGCCTGCCGGCACCGCCATTCACCCGATAAAACCCCGCAATCGCAGTCATATTCCCCGAAACGAATTGATTTAACGGTGCCAGCCGGGAGAGCCGGGTGCATTGCTTGCTGGTCCTTTGACCCTATGCCATACGAACGTGGCCGGCGTCCGCCGGCTTGGCGGGAAATTGAATGTCGGAAACTTCAAATCTGATGCGCGGCAAACGCGGGCTGATCATGGGCGTGGCCAACAACCGCTCGATCGCCTGGGGTATCGCGCGCGCCTGCCGCGACCACGGCGCCGACCTCGCCTTCACCTACCAGGGCGAAGCGCTCAAGAGGCGCGTCGAGCCGCTGGCCGAGGAGGTGGACGGCCTGGTGGTCGGGCATTGCGACGTCACCGATCCGGCCAGCATCGACGCGGTGTTCGCGGCCGTGCAGGCGGCCTGGGGCTCGCTCGACTTCGTGCTGCACGCCATCGCGTTTTCCGACCGGGAACAACTGATTGGGCGCTACGTCGACACCACGGCGGACAACTTCACCCAGACCATGCTGGTGAGCTGCTACTCGTTCACCGCCATCGCGCAACGCGCAGAAAAGCTGATGCCGAACGGCGGCTCGCTGCTCACGCTTACTTATTACGGCGCCGAAAAATGGATGCCGCATTACAATGTGATGGGACTGGCCAAGGCCGCGCTCGAATCCTCGGTGCGCTATCTCGCCGCCGACCTCGGCATCAAGAACATCCGTGTCAACGCCATCTCGTCGGGGCCGATCAAGACGCTGGCCGCCTCCGGTATCGGCGATTTCCGCTATATCCTGAAGTGGAACGAATACAACACGCCGATGCGGCGCAATGTGACGCTGGAGGATGTCGGTAAGACCGGCGTCTATTTCCTCTCCGACATGGCGAGCGGTGTGACCGGCGAAATTCACCACGTCGACGCCGGTTATCATATCGTCGGCATCAAGAATCCCGACGCGCCCGACATGGCGGTCGACAAGGGTGACTAGCGCATGATCCCGGAAAGTGGGAATCGGTTTTCGGATAAGATCATGCGCCAAACAATCATCTAATGGCCGCGCCGCGGCCGACCGTCTATTACGTCCGTCACGGCGAGACCGACTGGAACGTCGCCGGCCGCCTGCAAGGTCGCCGCGACGTGCCGCTCAATGCACGCGGCCGGGCGCAATGCGGCCATTGTGGCGACGTCCTGCGCGATCTGTTCGTGCGCGATAATCGCCATCCGAACAGCCTCGATTATGTGTCGAGCCCGCTCAGGCGCGCCAGCGAGACCATGGAGCTGCTGCGCACGGCGCTCGGTCTTGCCGGTGACGGCTACCGGTGCGACGCGCGGCTTGCGGAAATCGCCTTCGGCGAATGGGAGGGCTTCACCATCGCGCAATTGCATGAGCGCGATCCCGCCCGCATCGCGCAGCGCGAGCACGACAAATGGCATTTCGTGCCGCCGGGCGGCGAGAGCTATGAAATGGTGTCGGTGCGCATGCGCGATTGGTATGAGAGCTTGGCCCGCGACACTGTGGTTACCGCCCATGGCGGTACGGCGCGCGGGCTGATCGCCATTCTCGGCATCGCCAAGCCGGCCGCAGCGCCGCTTCTCGATATCGAGCAGGGCATGGTCTACGTCTTTGAGGGCGAGCGGCTGACGCGCTATACGTGACGAACCCGCGTGCGACCGGGTGCGCCGCGATGAATTGGGAAGAAAGAAACGATGAAACGGCCCGTGGTCGGCGTAATCGGGAGTGCGCACCTTGCCGAAAACCGATTCCCCGCCCAGCGCGTCGGCGAGCGAAACCTGATGGCGGTGGCCGACGTCGTCGGCGCGCTGCCGCTGATCTTTGCCGGCGATCCCGCGCTCACGAATATCGACGCGTTGTTGGAAACGGTCGACGGCGTGCTCCTGACCGGCGCCCGCGCCAACATTCATCCGACGCATTTCGGCGTCGAAGAACATCCAAGTTACGAGCCCTACGACAGGCGCCGTGACGCGCTGGCGCTGCAACTGGTCAAGGCGTGTGTCGAGCGCGGCGTGCCGCTGTTCGGCGTCTGCCGTGGATTCCAGGAAATGAACGTGGCCTTCGGCGGCTCGCTGCATCCAGAGATCAGGGATTTGCCAGGCCGCATGAACCACCGCATGCCGCGATTGCCGACCGGAGAAATTCATCCGGACCAGGAGGTGGTCTACGGCGAGCGTCATGACGTGCGCCTTGTCCCGGGCGGCGTCTTCGCCACGCTGCTCGGCCGTGAAACCATCCGAGTGAACTCGCTGCACGGCCAGGGCATTCTCGAGCCGGGCAAGCGCATCGTGGTCGAGGGGGTCGCGGAAGACGGCACCATCGAGGCGATCCGCGTTGCCGATGCGCCGGGCTTTGCCTTGGGCGTGCAATGGCACGCCGAGTACGATCCGCAACGGAATCCCGTCAACCGCGCGCTGTTTCAGGCCTTCGGCGCGGCGGTGTCGGAACGTAAGCATCGGGCTTAAGGGTCCAGCGATGGGCAAAACCGCCGCCGGCGGCTGATTTGACCGCCGCAGAGGCGCGCTGTACCAACAGCGCGCAAAGCGTGAAACAGCCATGTCGTTCAACACTTTCGGCCATATGTTCCGGTTCACCAGCTTCGGCGAAAGCCACGGGGCGGCGATCGGCTGCGTGGTCGACGGCTGCCCGCCGCGCATCCCGCTCGAGGCCGCCGACATCCAGGCCGATCTCGACAAGCGGCGGCCGGGACAGTCGCGCTTCACCACCCAGCGCCAGGAGCCGGACGCGGTGAAGATCATGTCTGGCGTGTTCACCGACGAAGCGACGGGCAAGCAGGTCACCACCGGCACGCCGATCATGCTGCTGATCGAGAACGTCGACCAGCGCTCGAAGGATTATTCCGACATCAAGGACAAGTACCGGCCCGGCCACGCCGGCTACACCTACGACGTCAAATACGGCATCACCGATTATCGCGGCGGCGGGCGCGCCTCGGCGCGCGAGACCGCGGCCCGCGTCGCCGCCGGCGCCATCGCGCGCAAGATCGTCCCCGGCATGAACGTGCGCGGCGCGCTCATCCAGATGGGCCCGCACAAGATCGATCGTGCGCGCTGGGACTGGAACGAGGTCGGCAACAATCCGTTCTTCTGCCCGGACGCCAAGCAGGCGAAGTTCTTCGAGGAATATCTCGACGGCGTGCGCAAGGCCGGCTCGTCCTGCGGCGCGGTGATCGAGGTGGTGGCGGACGGCGTGCCGGCCGGTCTCGGTGCGCCGATCTATGCCAAGCTCGACGGCGCTTTGGCCGGCGCTTTGATGGGCATCAACGCAGTCAAGGGCGTGGAGATCGGCGACGGCTTCGCGGTCGCAGCACTCTCCGGCGAGGACAATGCCGACGAGATGCGCAAAAATCCGAACTTGGGTAATGAAAGCAAGCCGGTGTTCCTGTCCAACCACGCCGGCGGCATCCTGGGCGGCATTTCCTCAGGGCAGCAAATCGTCGCGCGCTTCGCGGTCAAGCCGACCTCGTCAATTCTCAGCCCGCGCAAGACGGTCGACCGCTACGGCCGCGACACCGAGATCGTGACCAAGGGCCGCCACGACCCGTGTGTCGGCATCCGCGCGGTGCCGATCGGCGAGGCGATGGTGGCTTGCGTGCTGGCTGATCATTATCTGATGCATCGCGGCCAGATGGGCGAGGGGACGGTGTGGCCGTTCAAGCCCGCCTGATGTCGCTTCGAGGTAAACGCGTGCCGGATTCTCACAGCAAAGTCGACGCCGCGATCAAGGCCTTCGCCAAAGGCGAGATCGTGGTGGTCACCGACGACGACGACCGCGAGAACGAGGGCGACCTGTTCGTCGCCGCCTCGCTCTGCACGCCGGAGAAGATGGCGTTTGTCATCCGCAATACGTCGGGCATCGTCTGCGCCCCGCTCGGCGCCGAGCATGCGCGCAGGTTGCACCTCGACCCGATGGTGGCGGAGAATGACGCCCCGCTCGGCACCGCTTTCACCGTCTCGGTCGACGTGCGGCACGGGCTCACCACCGGCATTTCGGCCGAGGAGCGCTGCAACACCGTGCGCGCGCTTGCCAACGACAACAGCGGCGCGGCCGATTTCGTGCGTCCCGGCCACGTGTTCCCGCTGATCGCGCGCGAGGGCGGCGTGCTGATGCGCTCCGGCCATACCGAAGCTTGCGTCGACCTGTGCCGGCTCGCCGGCCTGCCGCCGGTCGGCGTCTTGTCCGAGTTGATGAAAGACGACGGCACCGTGATGCGGGGGCCGGACGTCGCCGCCTTCGCGCAGCAACATAAATTGGTGCAGGTTTCGATCGCCGAGCTGATTTCCTACCGGCAGAACCGCGACAAGCTGGTGGAGCGGGTCGCCGAATTTAGCGTCGCGTCCGAGATCGGGCCGCTCAGTGGCTATGCCTATGTGACGCCGTTCGACCGCGTGCATCATATGGCCTTCGTCTATGGCGAGATCGGCGACGGCAAGAACGTGCCGGCGCGCCTGCACCGCGCCGACGTGATCGGCGATGTGTTTGGCGGCGCCAAACAAATCCATAGCGCGCTCGCGCGCTTCAAGGCCGCCGGCTGCGGCGTCATCGTCTATCTGCGCGACGGCACCGCCGGCGTGCCGGTGGCGGAAATCCCGCATAAGGACGACACTGGCACCGAGGCGGCGCGCTCGCGGCAATGGCGCGAGATCGGCTTGGGCGCGCAGATTCTGAAAGATATTGGCATTTCCTCGATCCGGCTGCTGTCTTCCAGCAAGCGCACGTATGTCGGCCTTGGCGGTTTCGGCATCGAAATTATCGGCACCGAGACCCTCGACGGCTGACGGCCTTTTTTCGCCCTTGGCACGTGCCAGCATTTCGGCATGGAGCGACGTAATTTTTACACGGTTGCGCATAATCTTTTCCGAAAACCGGTACCCATTTTTCGGGATCATGCGCTAGCGCTCGAACTTCGCCACTATCTCGACGTGGAACGAATAGCGGAACTGATCGACCGGCGTGACGCTGACGAGCTTGTAGTCGCCATCGATCAGAATTCGTGCGTCGCGTGCGAAGGTCGTCGCATCGCATGACACCGCGACCACCACCGGCACGGCGCTTTTGACGAGTTCGTGTGCCTGCGCCTCGGCGCCCTGGCGCGGCGGATCGAACACCACGGCATTGAAGCTCTTGAGTTCGGCGGCCATGAAGGGGCGGCGGAACAGGTCGCGCGTCTGCGCCTCGACCGGCTTGAGACCGCTGGTATTGGCCGCCGCGCGTTCGAGCGCCTTGACCGCGCTCGCCTCGCTGTCGGCTGCGGTCACGCGCGCGTGCTCGGCCAGCCGCAGGGCAAACGTGCCGATGCCGCAAAACAGGTCGGCGATGCGTTTGGCCGTGCCGACATGGACGCCTACCAACCGCGCCAGCGTCGCTTCGCCTTCGGCGGTCGCCTGCAAGAACGCGCCGGGCGGCAGCGGCACCTGCGCGCGCCCGATTTTCATGAACGGCTGCGCGGCTTGCGCCACCAACTCGCCATGCCGGGTGATGCGCGCGAGTTTGTGTTTCTCGGCGACGCCGGCGAGCGCCGTGGTGCGCGACGAATTGAGCAGGCCGGAGCCGCGCACGTCGACGTCCATGCCGGAGTCGGTCGCCGTCACCTGGATGTCGAGCGGCTTGTCCGCTGGCTTCAGGATTTCGGCGATCGCCCAGGCCGCGGGAATCGCGCCGTCGAGGCCGGGCGCCAAAATCGGGCAGCGGTCGATGGCGACGATGTGATGTGCGCGCGGCGCGGTGAAGCCGACCTCCAGCACGTCGCGCGCTCCGCGTCTGGCATGCAGCACGGCGCGGCGGCGGCCTTGCCCATGCGCGTCGACGATATCGGCTACAGGCGCGACAATACCAGCTTGAGCGAGCGCTTCGGCCACCAGCCCGCGCTTCCACAGGTGATATTCGGCGAGCGACCAGTGCTGCATGGCGCAGCCGCCACATTGGGTGAAATGCTTGCAAACCGGCGCCGCGCGCTCGTGGCTCGGTTTGTCGACGTGGTCCAGATGCCGGCGATCGGGATGGCCGGCGACCGACTCGACCGTCACCGTCTCGCCCGGCAGCGTGTAGGGCACATAGACCGGTCCGGCCGGTGTATCGGCAACGCCGTCGCCGCGGTGGCCGAGACGCGTGATGGTCAGTTGTTCAGTCACGCACGGCCCCTAGCAGAAATTCGGCATTGCCGTCGCCGCCGGCGATCGGCGAGGGGATGATACCGAGCACGCGCCAGCCGAGCGAGGTGACGAAGGCCGAGATATCGTCGCACACGGCGGCGTGCAGGGCGACATCGCGGACGATACCTTTCTTGACCTGCGAAGGCCCGACCTCAAACTGCGGTTTGATCAATGCGACAACCTGCGTGCGATGCGCGACCAGCTTGAGCGCTGCCGGGAGAACCAATTTCAGCGAAATGAAGCTGACGTCGATGGTGACCAAATTTGGCGTCGCGCGGAAGCGGGCAGGGGAGCAGGCGCGGATATCGGTTTCTTCATAAGATATGACCTCGGGCCGCCCGCGCAGGCTCTCATGCAACTGCCTGCGCCCGACATCGATGGCGTAAACGCGCTTGGCGCTGCGTTCGAGCAGCACTTGCGTGAAGCCGCCGGTGGAGGCGCCGACATCGAGGCAGACGCAGCCTCTCGGATCGAAACCGAAATGATCGAGCGCAGCGGCAAGCTTCACCCCGCCGCGCGACACGTAAGGATGCGCCGGCGTCGCGCTCAACTCGGCGTCAACCGCGATTTCTTCCGATGCCTTGTGGATCGGCGCTGCGTTGGCGGTGACCAATCCGGCCGCAATTGCGGCCTGCGCTTTGGCGCGGCTGTCGAACAAGCCGCGCTCGACCAGCAGACGATCGATGCGATCTTTTTTCGCTGACACCAATCAGCCTACGCGAGCTTCACCGTCTCGGCGGCGGCGTCTCTGCCGAGCGCCTCGAACACCTTGGCGACGATGCCGCGGGCGTCGAGGCCGGCTTTGGCGTACATCGCCGCCGGCGTGTCCTGGTCGATGAAGATGTCGGGCAGGATCATGGTGCGAACTTTAAGGCCAGCGTCGAGCACGCCGTGCTCGGCCAGCGTTTGTAAGACCTGCGAGCCGAAGCCGCCGATCGCGCCTTCCTCGATGGTCACCAGCACCTCGTGCTCGCGCGCCAGACGCAGCAGCAGGTCGGTGTCCAAGGGCTTGGCAAAGCGCGCGTCGGCCACCGTGGTCGAGAGACCGAGGGCAGCAAGCTCGTCGGCCGCCTTGAGGCATTCGCCCAGACGGGCGCCATAGGAGAACAGCGCTACCTTGTGGCCCTCGCGCAGGACGCGGCCCTTGCCGATCTCAAGCGGTTTGCCTTCCTCCGGCATCGGCACGCCGCGGCCCTCGCCGCGCGGATAGCGCAGCGCCGAGGGACGGTCGTCGATGGCGACTTGGGTGGCCACCATGTGCACCAGGTCGGCCTCATCCGCCGCCGCCATCAGCACGAACCCCGGCAGGCAGCCCAAGTAAGCGACGTCAAAGGCCCCGGCATGGGTCGGCCCGTCCGCCCCGACGAGGCCGGCGCGGTCGAGCGCAAAGCGCACCGGCAGCCGCTGGATGGCGATGTCGTGCACCACCTGGTCATAGGCCCGCTGCAGGAAGGTCGAATAGATCGCGCAAAACGGCTTGAAGCCTTCGCTCGCCAAGCCCCCGGCAAAGGTCACCGCATGCTGCTCGGCAATGCCGACGTCGAAGCAGCGCTTGGGGAACTCCTTCTCGAACAGATCGAGCCCCGTGCCCGACGGCATCGCCGCCGTGATCGCCACGACACGATCGTCCTTGCGCGCCTCCTTGATCAGGCTCTCGCCGAACACCTTCGTGTACTGCGGCGCGCCGCCCTTGGATTTGGCCTGCGCGCCGGTCGCCACGTCGAACTTGACCACCCCGTGATACTTGTCGGCCGAGGTCTCCGCCGGCGCGTAGCCCTTGCCCTTCTGCGTCACCACGTGCACCAGAATCGGCCCGATCTCGGCGTCGCGCACATTGCGCAGCACCGGCAACAGGTGATCGAGATTGTGGCCGTCGATCGGCCCGACGTAATAGAAGCCCAGCTCCTCGAACAGCGTGCCGCCGGTCACATAGGTGCGCGCGTGCTCGATCGCCCGCGTAATCGCCCGGTCGAGCACCTTGGGCAGATGATGCGTCAGTTGTTTGCCAACGTCGCGCAGCTTCAAATACGTGTGCCCCGAGCCGAGCCGCGCCAGATAAGCCGACATGGCGCCGACCGGCGACGCAATCGACATGTCGTTGTCGTTGAGGATGACAATGAGCCGCTCGTTGCGCGCCCCCGCATTGTTCATCGCCTCATAGGCCATGCCCGCCGACATCGCCCCGTCGCCGATCACGGCGATGACGTTGTTCTTCTTGCCGGCCAAATCCCGCGCCACCGCCATGCCCAATCCGGCCGAGATCGAGGTCGAGGAATGCGCGGCGCCAAATGGGTCGTATTCGCTCTCGGCCCGCTTGGTGAAGCCCGACAGCCCGCCCCCCTGCCTCAATGTGCGGATGCGGTCGCGCCGGCCGGTCAAAATCTTGTGCGGATAGGCCTGGTGCCCGACGTCCCAGATCAGCCGGTCCACCGGCGTGTCGAACACGTAGTGCAGCGCCACCGTCAGTTCGACCACGCCAAGCCCCGCCCCCAGATGCCCGCCGGTCGAGGCCACCGCGTTGATCGTCTCCTGCCGCAACTCGTCCGCCAACTGCCGAAGCTGCTCCGCCGACAAATTCTTCAGGTCGTGCGGTAGCCGGATGCGGTCAAGCAGGGGGGTCTTGGATGTGTCGGACAAACGTAACTCCGCAATGAATATGCCGGTAAACGTGGCCGGACCGGCCAGTTGGGAACTTTGGCTAGGCTTACACCAGATATGAGGTTCCGGGCAATTCAACGCCCGGACCCGAAATCCGGTTCAAATTGGCCCGCCAGGCGGCCTCGGCCGGCTGCCGCGCGGTGACACGGGCCGCCGGATCGCGCGCGCGATCAATCCACGTCGAGAGGTTCGCTGCCGGCCGGCTTGCCGGAGGAGTCGAGCGTGATCTTCTCCACCCGCGCTTCCGCCTGTCGCAGCAATTCCTCGCATCGCTTCTTGAGCGCTTCGCCACGCTCGTAGATCGCCACCGATTCCTCGAGCGGCACCTTGCCTTCCTCGAGCCGCTTGACAATCAATTCCAGTTCCTCGATCGCCCGCTCGAAGGGCATCTTCTTCACGTCGGGATTGGTGGTCTCGGCCATTGATGACATCTTGTTTGGAATACTCGACAATAACGATAGCGCAGTTCACCGGGAGCGCCTAGCACGATGGCCGATCTTACGGGCAAGATTATTTTGGTGACCGGCGCAGCGGGCGCCATCGGCGCCGCCATCACTGCCGCGATCGAGCGCGCCGGCGGCGCGGCGATCGCCTCCGATCTAGTCGGCGACGTAATGCTCGATGTCACGTCCGAATCCGATTGGCAGCAGATCACCGACGAGATCGGCGAAAGGCACGGCCGGCTGGACGGGCTGGTGAACGCGGCCGGCGTCGTCGCGCTCGGCACCGTCGAACAGCTCGACTTCGCCACCTGGCGCAAGGTGCTCGCCGTCAATCTCGACGGCGCGTTCCTCGGCTGCAAATACGCGTTTCCGCTCTTGCGCAAGCGCGGCGGCGCCATCGTCAATCTGTCGTCGGTGTCGGGCCTGGTCGGCGGGCACAATCTCGCCGCCTACAACGCCTCGAAGGGCGGGCTGTCGCTGCTTTCGAAATCGGTTGCGCTGCACGGCGCGCGGCTGACGCCGCCGGTGCGCTGCAACGCCGTATGCCCGGCTTTCGTCGAGGGGCCGATGGTCGAGGCCATCGTGCAAACCGCGCGCGACCCGGAAGCCGCCAGACAGAAGATGAGCCACGAAATTCCACTCGGTCGTCTCGGCCAGCCGGCCGAGGTCGCCGATCTCTGCGTTTATCTATTGTCGGACGAGGCCGGCTTCATCACCGGCGCGAATTTGCCGATCGACGGCGGGCTAACCGCTTAGGAGCGCGGCCAGCAAAAGTGGGTACCGGTTTTGCAAAAGCAATCAAGCTTGCGCAGATTGCGTAAACTTATCTGCGCGCCGCGCGACCAAGGAAAAAGTTATCCGCGCATCAGCGCGGTGACGTGCGCTGCCACAGAACGCGACAGGCCCTGCAGATCGTAGCCGCCTTCCAGCAGCGAAACGATACGCCCTTGCGCGCTTGCGTCGGCGATCTCCATCAGTTTCTTGGTGACCCAGGCGAAATCGGCTTCCACCAGATTGAGATTGGCGAGCGGGTCGCGGGTGTGCGCGTCGAAGCCGGCCGAGATCACCAGGATGTCCGGCTTGAATTCGCGCAGCCGCGGCAGGATCACGGTCTCGAACGCCTCGCGGAAGGCGTCACCGCCGTCGCCGGCCGAGAGCGGCGCGTTGACGATGGTGTTGTGCTCGCCCCGCTCGCCGACCGCGCCGCTGCCCGGATAAAGCGGCATCTCGTGGGTCGAGCAATACATGACGCTCTTGTCCGCCCAGAAAATATCCTGCGAGCCGTTGCCGTGGTGCACGTCGAAATCGACGACCGCCGCGCGTTCGACGCCGTAGCGGTTCTGCGCGTAGCGTGCCGCGATCGCCGCGTTGTTGAACAGGCAGAAGCCCATCGGCCGCGCCGTCTCGGCGTGGTGGCCGGGCGGGCGAATGGCGACGAAGGCGTTGTCCGCCTTCTGGTTCATCACTTCGTCGACCGCGCGCATGGCGCCGCCGGCGCCGCGCAACGCCGCCTCGAAACTACCGGGCGACATCGAGGTGTCGGCGTCGATGTGCACAAAGCCTTCCGACGGCGAAGCGCCGCGGATCGCCTCGACATAGTCCATCGGATGGGCAAGCGCGACGACGTCGAGCGGCGCGCGCGGCGCCTGCTCGCGGGCCAGCAACTGGAATCGCTCATCCGCCAGCACCTCGTCGACGACGCGCAGGCGGTCCGGCCGTTCGGGATGACCGGCGGGCATCAAATGTTCGAGGCAGGCCGGATGCGTAAGGAGCAAAGTGGACATTGGCTGTATCTAAGCCGCCGGCCGGTAGGTGGCAATTGCTGCACTTTCTTCACCCTCCCCCTTGTGGGGAGGGTCGGCACGCCATAAGCGCGTCACGCGCGTCTTCAACGCGCTATGGCGTGCCGGGGTGGGGGTGGTGACGATCGACGACAGCGACCCCCACCCCCAACCCCTCCCCACAAGGGGGAGGGGAGAAGATTGAGCGGGGTTACTTCATCGCCTTCAAACTCACAGGGGGCGGCGGCGGGAAATTGTCCGGCACGAAGAAATCCACCTGCAGCGGCTGGCTCGGATCGGCGCGGTACTGGTCGAAGTCGGTGACGCCTTCGCCGGCGAGGAACGTGTCGTCGATCAGGAAGTTCCCGCTGAACGTCTTCGGCTTCTGGAAGACGCGATAGGCGGCCTCCGCCAAAATCTCCGGCTTGCGCGACATGCGCATGATGGCGTCGCCGCCGAGCAGGTTCTTGATCGCGGCGGTAGCGATGGTGGTGCGCGGCCACAGCGCGTTGACCGCGATCTTGCCGCGCTGCTCGCCGGACAAGCCCAGCACCACCAGGCTCATGCCGAATTTCGCCATCGAATAGGCGGTGTGCGGCGCGAACCATTTGGTCTGCATATCGAGCGGTGGCGACAACATCAGGATATGCGGGTTGGTCGACTTGGCCAGATAAGGCAGCGCGTATTTCGACACCATGAAGGTGCCACGCGCGTTGATGCCCATCATCAGGTCGTAGCGCTTCATGTCGGTCGCCGCGACTGGGGCGAGCGAAATCGCGCTGGCATTGTTGACGACGATGTCGATGCCGCCGAATCTCGCCGCGGTCTCGTCGAGCGCCGCCTTGACCGAAGCCTCCTCGCGTACGTCGACGGCGAGCGGCAGCGCCTCGCCGCCGGCCTTTTCGACGTCGGCAGCGGCGCTGTGGATCGTGCCTTCCAACTTGGGATGCGGCTCGACGGTCTTGGCCGCAATCGCGACATTGGCGCCGTCGGCCGCAGCCTTGAGCGCGATGGCAAGCCCGATGCCGCGCGAGCCGCCGGTGATGAAGAGCGTCTTGCCTTTGAGCGACATCGCTATTTCTTCCTCGTCATGAACGCCTCGAAAGCGGCGCGCGCTTCCGCCGATTTCAGGCGGGTCTTGAACAGTTCGGCTTCCTCATCGATGCGCGCGACGATCTCGTCGGGCTTGCCGCGCATCAGCCGGCGCGAGGCCAAGACGCCCTGCGGCGGCAGCGCGGCGATCTCGCGCGCGGCCTTCATGGCTTCGGCTTCGACGGCGTCCGGCGCAACGATGGTGTTTACCAGCCCGCCGGCTTTCGCCTCGTCGGCGCCGAGTGGCCGGCCCATCACCAGCAGCGAGAAGGCGCGGCGCTGCCCCATCAGCCGCGGCGCGAGCAGGCTGGAGGCCGCTTCCGGCACCAGGCCGAGGCCGGCGAAGGGCGTTACAAAGCGCGCATTGTCGGCGGCCACCACATGGTCGCAGTGCATCAGCATGGTGGTGCCGACGCCGACCGCGTTGCCTTGCACCGCCGCAACCAGCGGCAGCTCGCAGCGCGCCAGTGCATAAAGGAAGCGCAGGATCGGCACGCCCAGCGCGCCCGTGCCCACTGCCATTTGCAGGAAATCGCCGATGTCGTTGCCCGCGCAGAAGGCCGTGGGCGCGCCGGCGATCAATAGGCAGCGCAGCGCCGAAATTTGCGCCGCGCTCTCGATGCCGGCGGCCATGGCGTCGTACATCGGCAAGGTCAGTGCGTTTTTCTTGTCCGGACGGTTCATGCGCACCGTGCGCACCGGGCCGTCGTCGCTGATGATGACCAAATCGGTCATGGCAACCACTTATCCGCTCGTCCCCGCGACCCGCCTCCGCTCGCTTCGCGAGCTTCGGCGCGTATGCAGTCCGCCGAAGCGCGGAGTGCGAAGGCGGAAAGCGGAGACCCAGAGCAAAAAAGAGTAGCGGTTATTGTGGCTCTGGATTCCCGCTTTCGCGGGAATGAACGGAAATTGGATGGACGCTTCTGATCCATCGGTCACTCAGCCAACGCGGCTTGCGCCTGCGTGATGCTGTCCGCCCCTTCGATGATGCCGCGTTCAAGGCCGGCGGCTTGCACCGTGATGTTTTCGGCAAAGAAACGTGTCAACGCGATACGCACGGCGCCGTCGCCGCTGTCGCGCAAGGCGGCGAGCGCCTGATCGGCCAACATGCAGCCGCCGGCGGCATTGCCGAATAGCCTCAGGTAAGGTGTCGCGCCGGCGAGCGTAGCGTCGGACGTTTTTTGCGCCAGCAGCCATTGAGTCACACGTTCGAGGCTGTCTATCGCTTCGCCCAGGCGCGCCGCGGTTTCGCCAAAGGCCGGCGCATTGCTCGCTTGCACCGCTTTCACGGTCTCCCGCAATTCGCCGAGATAGAGCCGGACCGTGTTGCCGCCCTCCAGTGGAACCTTGCGCGTGACGAGGTCGATCGCCTGAATGCCGTTGGTGCCCTCGTAGATCGCGGCGATGCGGGCGTCGCGATAATGCTGCGCCGCGCCGGTCTCCTCGATGAAGCCCATGCCGCCGTGGACCTGCACGCCGAGCGAGGCCACCTCGATACCGATGTCGGTCGAGAATGCCTTGGCGACCGGGGTGAGCAGCGAGGCGCGCTGATCGCCGGCCTTGCGCGTGGCTTCCGTCTTGCCGCGCTGCGAGCGGTCGATGGCCACTGCCGTCGCATAGCAGATCGCGCGCGCCGCGGCGGTCGATGCGCGCATGGTGAGCAGCATGCGTTTCACGTCCGGGTAATGGATGATCGCGCCACCTGAGCCCTGCTTGCGCTCGCGCGCATAGGCGAGCGCTTGCTGCGTCGCCAGCTCGGCAATCGCCACGCCCTGCAGGCCGACCGCGAGCCGAGTGCGGTTCATCATCGTGAACATGCAATGCATGCCCTTGTGCTCTTGGCCGATGAGGAAACCGACGGCGCCGCCTTTGTCGCCGTAGATCATGGTGCAGGTGGGCGAGGCGTTGATGCCGAGTTTGTGCTCGAGCGAATGCGCGCGCACGTCGTTGCGCGTGCCGTCGGGCATGACCTTGGGGATGAGGAACAAGGAAACGCCTTTGGTGCCGGGCGGCGCGTCGGGCAGGCGGGCGAGCACGAAATGGATGATGTTGTCGGTTAAGTCGTGCTCGCCGTAGGTGATGAAGATCTTCGAGCCGGTGATGCGATAGGTGCCGTCGGCGGCGCGCTCGGCCTTGGTGCGCAGCGCGCCGACGTCGGAGCCGGCCTGCGGTTCGGTGAGCTGCATGGTGCCCATCCACTCGCCGCTGATGAGCCGGTCGAGATAGCGTGACTTGAGATCGTCGCTGCCGTGCGAGGCGAGCGCATCGATCGCCGCCATGGTCAGCACCGGGCCGATGCCAAAGGCCATGGAGCCGGAATTCCACATCTCGATGCAGGCGGCGTTCACCGCGTGCGGCAGGTCCTGGCCGCCGAATTCCGCGGGTGCGGCGACGCCGTTCCAGCCGGCCGCGGCCCAGGCGGTGTAGGCTTCCTTCCAGCCCGGCGCGGTTGTGACGACGCCGTCTTTGAATGGCGTGCCGAATTTGTCGCCGACGCGGTTGAGCGGTGCGATTACCTCGCCGGCAAAGCGGCCGGCTTCTTCCAGCACCTGGTCGACCATGTCCTCGTCGAGATCGCCGTAAAGGCCTTCCGCCAGAGCGGCTTTCAAGCCGGCGGCATGTTTGAGCGCAAAAGCGATGTCGGCGATGGGGGCGCGATAGGCCATGGTTCATCCTAGCCCCGCCTAGATGCGGGTCAACGCAAGCCGGAAAATGACGCGCTTATCGCATATATTCAGCCCATGCGGGCGTTGATCGGGCGGGCTGCCGCAGCTATGGTCCGCACCGCGCGCTACGCAGATTGGCGCGGCTTTTTCCAGTGCAGGTATTGGGGCGTAGCCAAGCGGTAAGGCAGCGGATTTTGATTCCGCCATTCGGAGGTTCGATTCCTCCCGCCCCAGCCAAACCCAGCTAACTCTTTGCAATAACACAATTTCCTGCGCCAGCTGCGCTGCTGTTGCACGCGGCTGTCACACACGAAATCCAACATTGGTGTGGATGGCGCATGGGTCTGCCTTCGTACTTGCTCAAACGTGGGGCAGTTTATTACTGGCGACGCCGAGTGCTGCCGACAGGCAATGATAGCAGCCACGACGCGCGCTGGCTGATGCTGAGTCTGCGTACCAAGGAACTTGCGCGCGCGCGATTTCTTGTTGCGCAACTCAACGCCGCCGCCGAAGAAATTTTTCGGAGCATACCTATGTTGAGCCAAGATCAGCAGAACGAAATCTTTCGCGCCGTGCTGCTCAAGCAGACCCATAAGCTCGCCAACGTCGTCGCCGCCGAAAGCGCCGATCCTGATTTCGACTGGCGCGGAAGCGTCGCGATGGATCAACGCTGGCATTGGGTTAACCGGCTGCTCGCCGCGCGCGGCACCAACGCCAATGTCGATGAGAGCGCAGCGGCACAGATGCAGACCGCCGGCCTCTCCGAGCAGGACATCTATTGCGTAGCCGAGCAGCTGCGGATGCTGCGCGACAACAAGATGGTCCCGGTGCCGAAGCGGAAAATTGAAAGCTTACTTGGCGAGGTCAAGGCGGAGCCGACCGACGCGAACCGCGCCGCCGCGCAGCAGGCGTATTTCCGCGCGCTGGCGGAGGCTTCGGCAATCAGCATCCGTCACCAACGCGAAGGCCACTTTGACGACAGTGCGCGGGCCGACGCCATTATGTTGCGCGAAGCGCAGATGCCCTTGGCCACGATCATCGCAGCTGCGTCAAACGTGCCAGCTGAGCAACCACTGCCGACTGAAGGTGGCACAATCGCCGACAAGCCGCCGGTTCAGGCGCAGCCGTGCACGTTCGACAATCATCCCGTCTGGCTCACCGCGCAAGCACTCGCCGCCCACATGGCGCAATACAAGCTGCGCAACGACGGCGGCCGTGACCAATTCTTGCAGACCTGCCGGCTCTTCACCCTGCTCCTATTGGAGCGGAGAAAATTTTCGATCGCGGCGCTGGAGCAGGAGGACTTTTCCGCTTACCGGGACCTGCTCGGGCAATTGGCGAAATCATACGGCAAAAGCAAAAACGACAAGACTCGTTCGCTGGAGGAACTGCGCGCGATCGGCCGATCAAAGCCTGAAAATTTGTGTGGTGTAGACGTGCCGACCGTCAATAAGCATGTGACGGTGTTGTCGTTGCTCGTAGGCTACATGCGCGACAAAGGCAAGCCGCTTTCACCGACGATCGAGCCTTCGCGTTTACGTATGTCGAGTAAGGGGCGCGCCCGTTATCGCACACAATCAGCCAATCCAAGCCGTGTCCAAGTCATGTTTAACTTGCCGCCGTTTACCGGATGCGCGAGCGCCGAGGAGCCGTTCGAGGACGGTCCAGAGATCTATCACTGCGCCAATTACTGGGTACCGCTGTTGTTGTACTATGAGGGGCCGCGGCGCGAGGAGGCCTGTGGTCTGCGTGTGGAAGAGATATTTGCCGATTACGAGATACCTTATTGTGAGATATTGCCAAACCGGTATCGTGGGCTGAAGAACTTGCAGTCCGAACGCGGCATGCCGCTGCATCCGGAACTGCTGCGGTTGGGCTTGCCCACATATTTAAAAACAATCGAGGAGCTTGGCTATGACCTTGCCTTCCCCGAACTTTATTGGGGCGATGCCACGATGCCAGTAGGAGACCGGTTCTATAAGAATTTTCAGAAGGGATTGAAGCTCATCCGGAGCGCCAATATCGGAGGCCAAGCCGACGGGCCCAATCGGCGTGGCGGAGCGAAAATTGAACAACCGTTCAAATTTCGGCAAATGCGGAAGGCTTTCGGAGCCGAGCTAAAGCGACAGGGTGTCCATTCGGAAGAACGTTCGGATCTCATGGGGCACGCAGGAGCAAACGTGAACGAGGAAGTTTATGTCGACCCCATCGAGCTCAAACGGGCGCTTGAGCTTATGGCGAAAATTCCGATCATGACGTCGCACCTACAGCCGCAGCCGATCCGCTTGCTGCCTTGGGTGCAGAATAATTTGCCGCCGCCTGACGCGCGCGGGCGAGCGCGTAGAAAGACATAGGGAGCAGCTTACCCACATGGTCATCGATCACTACGCGGCAGATTTGTGATTAAGAACAATCGTGGTCACCGATAATGTCATTATCGGACGCCCAAGGCCTTCCGCTGATTGAACACATACGAAAGACCCCTGCCTTGGGAGGTCCAAAGACCTTTTTTGATTTAGAGAAGCTGTCCAAGTGTTGGGCCAAAAAGGACGACCGTTCCACGCCAGCATGAAACATTGACGGCCTGTTCCGGCCAGCTCAGGATTCCGCATCCCGCACATTGCTGATTGCCGTATCAGCAATATTCGTAGGAGCACTCGCGCTACGAGTTGCGCCGTTCGATCTCCTCATCACTGAGGCGCTCATTCTAGTGGCATGGGCATTGGGAAAAGTCTTTAAGTGGTTTTGATCTGTTCTGTGGCGATGGCGGCCTGCTGATAGCGTTTGAAAAATCGCCAAACCTTATTCTGTTCAACCACGTCATCCGCGAAAGTTGAACGCAAAGGCCTTCTCGACGCTCCAATCACCAATGGCGAAATAGCTTCGAGAAGGGGGGCGTCGGATAGAGGCTGAGGAATAGGGGCGTTTTTCTTACGTTTGTCCAAAATATCAACGCCATCTGGATCGATTATAAAGACTCTCATGTTTCGCCTTTTGGATATGGCGTTTGTAATTGCTTCATTTATATGAGCATCATTAAAGCTGTAGCCGATAATCATCAGACGAACGTCTTCGCTTTCCAAATCCGCACGAAATAGCTCGTGATACCATTTTAGAAGCGGATACTTTTCAATATTCGAAGCTTTGTTTCCGCCGAGAATGAGCATCGAACCCTGGTCTTGAATCCAATTAAATGAACCATGCAATTTGATGTAAGGCTGGTGATCGGAAAATAACTTGAAACTGGTCGGGTCAGGTTCAAAAAGGAAATAACTACGGCCGGCAATTGAAAGACTGGTGCTCATAGACTTAAGGCCGGGCATTGTGCACCCGACAAAGCGCTCACCCCACCTTGGGCCGGCGTATTTCTGTTCGATGAGGGTGTCTTGATTAAGGGTGTATATTGCGTCGAACTCAGCCAGGAATGTCTTGATCGGCCATTTTGTTTCTGTGGCATCAAATTTCACATCATCGTAGCCGCTGGCCATTTCGGCAAACATCGCCATGACACCGTTGGTTAGTGTCCGCAGTTGAGAACTCTTCCTGCCCGTGGGGATGTGCTGCATAGGCGCTTTGCATCTCCGACAGGGTGTCTTCAAATCCTCCGCCACGTTCCTTCGTTTGCCAGAGCTTCTGACGTAAGAGGTCGTCGACATGGATGCTGCCGAGCAAATACTCAAAGGCCTCGTTAGCGAGCCAGCCGCCCCAATTGCGGCTAAAGCCTGCACCCGTGAGAAGGATGTGTTTCATGGCAGCGCGTCGATGACCTGCTTAGTGAATTCGATTGCTAGCATTGAGATCTGCTTTAGCAGCACCGGTGAGGAGCCTTGATAAAGTGTACGCTGTGGATTGAGGTTGGCAGCTTTTGCCAGAGGGTAAAAGTGCGCTTCATAAAAGACGCGACTGAGTAGCCAAATTACCTGCATGCGCATTCGAGCTTCGGCGGGCGGCTCAAACTGCTCCCCCTGTTTCGCAAGACGATGCAAAATCGCGCTCTCGATCTCGTCCATACCAGGAAGGGGTGTCTCGAAGAAGTCCTTAAAGTCGTTTGGATTCCACCTGTGAGAAATCTTATTGCGGTGCCCTCTCAGTATATCGAGGCCTTTTAATATGTCCTGATGCATCATATCGAAAGCGAACGCGTGCTGTATTCGGCTGGCGAGTGTTGAAATTGGGCCAAAGCCGCCTAGAAAGTCTCTCTTCCCCCCAGGGACGCCGTCCGGGATGAATTTTTTGAACATCTCCTTAAAAAGATCGTCGGCGTAAGCGCAGGCGATTACTGGCACAAAGCGGATGTCGTCCGTTGCGACTAGCTCCATTACGCTCTTTAATTGTTCGATATCGACTTTCGTTTTGTCGACACCCGCAACAAATTTATTACGCAGGTCATTTTCAAACGCTCGCGAATAGTTTCGGTAAATCTGCAAGCCGTTCTTTTCGACATCGCTCATACTAAGGGCCGCGATATCGTCGTCCAATTGCTCGGGCATCGGTTATGTCCAATGGTTGGTGCGATAACTTTAAAGGCGTTGCCATTCGATTGTGCAACGTCAACGGAATTCCCACCGCAGGGCGTATTTCCGTGCCACATGCCGCCCCATCCGCATTCACAGGTCGCTGAATGATTCCAACCATTGCAGGGCACGGAAAGCTCCACATCGCTGGAGGCATTAGCTAAGCCGCCCTGTGATGAAAACAAGTGAGCCACGAGCCGATGACCGCGGATCGTTACTATTGTCACCTCGATCCGATACTCGGCTCAAGGAGGCGCTCGCTTGTCGTGTCGCGATAGTGCAGACGCCGCCCCCACCGAATAATCGGCTATGCAGCAATCGCCACCGTCCCGGGATTTAACGGACCGACGGGCCCGAGCACCGAAGTCATCTGAGGCAGTTCTCGGAGATGGCACGACACCATTTCGTAGGAGGGCCCCCCCATGCAGAGCCGCAGGACCTCGCTGACCGCTAACGCGGCCGCCACCGAGCCTACGAACGGAGCGCCGATGGAGCGGCCGGCGAGCCGCACGGCCCCGCACCGATCGCCGGAACGCTCCAATAGGGCGCGGTAGGCCGGCTGCGTGATGTCGACGTCATTGGCGCCGATTTCGGGCCACACGTCGCGGGCGGTTCGCGAGCCGGGAAACGTGTGCACGTCGATGCCGAGGAAGTCCTGCGGCCCCCGGCCCAGTCCGGCTTCAATTATCCGCCCGAAGCCTACGTCCTCGATGGCCTGTCGTGCCAGTGCGTTGTCGACCCCCACCAATGCCACCGTTGGTTCGCGCGCTCCGACCTTGAAGTCGGGCGCGAAGTCACGCTCGACGATCGAAGTCTGGAAGCCGCGTACCTCGCACCATTGGGCGAGGGCCCGGGCTTTCTTTGCGCCGAGCATCGTGCGGTTCGTGAGCATCGAAGTGCTCAGGTTTGATTCCGCTACTGTGTCGCGGTCTTGTAGGACGAAGTGAGCCTCGCCCTGCTTGTACGGAAGAAGTCCGAGCGTCCAAAGGAAGGCCTGCCCCAGGTTGCCGAGACCGACCAACCAGAGTTCGCTAGGTAGCTTGTCCAGCGCGGGGGCGTCGGCTCCGCGCGTCCACGCACGGCTGAGATCCCAAAGATCGAATCCGATCGAACGTCTGCATGCTATCGGAGCATCGCCGCGCACGCGCTGGAAGATCTCCGAGATGGCCAACCCGCCGGCCATGACGCCGGCGGGCATGAATGTGCCGACTTCCGGTAGCCGCGTTCGGCTCCTGAAGGGCGCTACGCCCGCCGACCACCCCGAGTAGGTGGCGCGGAGTGCAAGCGACTCGAAAGGACCGCCGGCTGGATCGCCAAACACCAGCGTAGGGATATCTGGGCTGATGCAGTCCGCAGCGCTCGCGCCGAATGCTAGTGTGGCGTCTTCGAGCGTCGCGAAAGGCGGAAGGGAGATTCTGAGGGGTCCGCGCATCCCAACGACGGTGACGCCCCCGAGGAAGGCGCGGACGGCGGAATTCACCGCGGTCAAGGCCGCAGCCTGCAGGACCGGATTCTCTACCGCATCCGGACCGACGACGATCTGCACGCGGTGTCCCGCGAAGATTCGTTCGGCCTCTTCGAGGCTGTCCGCCTGTCCGGTGTCGAGCGCGATCTTGAGCAGCCTGTTCATCGCTTCGGACATTGCTTCCAGTTCGGTCATGTTTCAGTCTCCGATGCGGAGCGTCGCGTTACGGCATCCGCCTTTCGCGCTCCATTCGTGGTTACCGAGGTATTCGTAGACGCCGATACTCCATCGCCTCACCGGCGGTCTCGCCATCCGCGGAAGGATGATGGCGATGTGGCCGGGGCGGGCGATCATCGGATTTTTGCGATCGGACCAGCTTTGACCCGCGCCGAACGGGTGTACGTGCACGTCGGCGACGACCGTCAGATCGCGGCGGGCGCACCGCTCCCAGAGGTCTGCGAACGCCTCGCCGTGAAGGACGCAGATCCCGGAGGCGTAGGCGTGCGGATCGAGATCGTCGTAGAAGACGAGATCGACCGCCGTCCGTTCTCTATCTCTGCGTCGCCCCAGGACGAAGGCGCCCAACTCATGCAGGCCTTCGGTCTTTGCATGCAGCTCGGATACCAGATTGCCCCAGAGCGCCGCAGAAAAACTCAGCACCGTCATACCTTGGCTCCGATGTAGTCGCCGGAGTTGAGCAGGTCGTGCACCACGCGGAGGTAGTGCACGATGCCGAGCGCTGGATTCCAGATGAGGCTCGGATGTTCATGGTTCCAGTTGGCGTGACCTTCGATCGACACTCGGTCGCACGGCAGATAGAGCGCACAGCCGTTCTTCCAGCTCGGGTTGAACGCCAACGGAATCCTGACCTTCCCCTTGGGCCACTGCTCGGCCGGAAGCGGCGCGTTGGCGTCGATATCCCAAGGACGGGCGGCGGGCGCGGTCCTCGGATAGTTCGAAGCCTCGAAGCGCAGCCCGTATTCCGCACCGTCGCGGGCGCGGATGCTGAATACCGCGTGAGGCCAAGTGATCGAGGCGAGGCGCCAGCGCCCCGACGAGGCGCCCAGCAGGTAACTGCCTTCCGCCAGGTGGCGGCGGAAGGCGGCTTCGTCGGTGGCCACAGTGCCCACCTCTCAGCCCTCGACTCGCTTGCGTGGCACCAGATCGAACGCGACCGCGCACACCTTGCCGTCGGCCAGCGCGCCGATGTGGACGTCGCGGTCGGGACGCTTCTGCGTGCCCTGGATCTGGAGGACGTGCTCGGCGGCATCGCGTGGCGAGAGTCCGAACGCGCGGCGGGCCGCCCAGTGATGCACACGACCGATCGTGGCTCCCGGCTGGAAGCGGCGCTTCGCGGTTTCGCCATTGAAGCGCACCGTGACCTCAACGTGACGGCAGCGTGTGACGTGCAGCTTCAGCGGCACCAGCACGGTCTCGTCATCGCCGCAGAGCGGCAGGAGCTCCTCGACTATAGTGTCCGGATCGAGCGGCGCGTGGGCATCTTCAACGAAGATCAGAAGACCTTCGCGGTCTTTCGCAATGTGCTCGAAGCCGGCGAGTACCTCGGCGATGGAGTGCGTGGGCGTGGCTTGGCCGACGAGGATTTCGGCGAATTCGCCGCCCTGCACGAAGACATCGATAGCTTTCATTGGTATTTCTCCATTCGGTCCGTCCCCGTCGAACGGCCTCCGGAGGATTAGTCGTGGCGGCTCGCAAAAACCGGAAGCCGCGACCGTAGATTCAGTTCGGGACTGCGCTGCAGATGAAGTAGTGCGGACAGCGTGGGCAATTCTTTTCGGACTCCTTTGGCGGATAGTCTCCGGCGCCAAGGCCCTTCAACGCGGTTTCCGCCTTTTTGAGGCGATCCTGCATGACGCGATCGAAGCTGATGGGAACTTCCTCGTCGGCCGCCAGATATCTTATCTCGAATGAGGCGCCAGCGTCCGTCTGCCGTACTGCATGCAGCATCAGGGCATGCAGCATGCGGTGATCGGGATCCGAACGGGGCCGGCCCGTTCGAAGCCGTCTCACGACCGTCGTGCGCCCATTCTTGTCCATCTCGTCGATCCCAATCTGCAGGGTCCGACCCGCGATCTTGAGCGAGATCGTCTCCGCGACGCGAATGCCGTCCTTCGGACGCCGGCTCTCGCGCTCGATCATCGCGGATGCCTGACTTCGGTAGATGGCTTCGAGCGGATGCTCAGCCGACGGCCCCGTTTCGGCCCACCTCGCGTCGAACTCCGCCTTCAACTGGTCTGCGCTGACCGGTCCTCTCTGCGACGTTAGCCACCTCAGTACCCGGTAGACGGTGCGGTGAAACCGGACATAGGCGTTGTCCTGACGGGACCTGCTCAGTCCTAGGACGACCTCATAGAGGTAGCGACGCGGACACTCGTCGTAGGTCTCGATGTCCAAGGCCTTGTGCTCGGAAGCTTCGACCTTCAAGTCCGGCCGCGCCGCCACGACGGCCGCTTCCGGCATCGCCTTTGTCCATGTCGGGTCGGCGTCCGGAGCGCGCGGGAGGTGGCCACGGATGACCGGAAGAGCTGGCGACGGGTTGGAGCGCTGGCGTTCGGAATAGCGTTCGGCACGCGATAGCGAGATGTGGTCCTTCGCGCGCGAGAGCGCTACGAAGAAGAGGCACTGCTCTTCGTCCGCTTGTGCCCTGTCCGGAGGCTCGGCAAGAAGCGCTTCCGGTACCTTGCAGACCTTTCCCGTCGGCTTGAGGGGAAACATCCCGTTCCCGAGGCAGGGTAGGTGCACGACGGGAAACTCCAGCCCCTTGCTCATGTGAACCGTCATGATGCGGACGGCATCGATGCCTTCGACCGCGGCGGGCATTTCACGGAGCGAGCGGTCGTCGCCGAAAACCGCCAGCCGCCGAATCCAGTCGAGAAGCTGTCTCTTAGGATCCTTGGCTGTGGGCCCGTTGTTCTCGGCCGCGAACTGAAGGAACTGATGGATCGCGAGACGTCTTTGCTGATCTGCGGCAGTGTCGCCGTGGAGGTATTCGCGGATCAAGCCGCGTTCGAACAGGATTTCGAACAGCATGTGCCCGGGACCCGTCTTGTAGCCGACGCCTTCGAGATCCTTGCCGAGCACTTGGAGTTTCTCCTTGCCGTCCGCCGAAACGCCTTCCATGGCGTTGACGTGCGCGAGCGCGGCCATCGGCGTTTTCTCCATCGCGTCGGCCGCTTCGTAGAACGCGCTCACATCGGAGAGCCCCATCTGGTATCGCGGAAGCGTGGCGACGCGCATCAGCGCGCGGCGGTGCGGCTCCGACGTGAACGAAATGAGCGAGAGCAGATCTCTTACTTCGGGCCGCTCAAACAGGTCGCCAAGGTTGAGAACCGGAATTCCGAGCGCTTCGAGGCCGGTCGCTATGCGCCGAAGATGCGAGTGGCCTCGGCATAGGATCGCCTGGCTGCTGTAGCCGCGGCCCTCCGCTCTGTGGCTATGAATGGCTTCCGCCAATCCGCTGATCTCGGAACCGCCGTCGGTCGCAACATTGAAATCAACGGCGTTTTGCCCGTCCCCACGGTCTGCAGCGAGGCCGTTGTTCATCGACTTCGCGACTTCCATATCGTTCGCGTAAGTGACGAAGGTGTCGACGATCTGACGTCTTGAGCGGTAGTTCACTCCGAGTGACTTGAATTGCGAGCCGGGAAAATCGTCGCCGAAGTTGGCGACGTTCGTGGGCGCGGCGCCTCTGAAACGGTAGATCGACTGACGGGCATCGCCGACGACCCAAAGCGTCTTGCCGTCGCGAGCGAGTTCCTTCAGCAACAGAGCGCTGGCTCGGTTTACGTCTTGATATTCGTCGACGAGGACATGGGCATACTGACCCCGCACCTCGTCGATAACGTTTCGATGTTTGCGGAGTATCGACAACGGCCGGTTGATCAGGTCCGCGAAATCGACCACGCCGTCCTCACGCAGCCGCCTTTCGTAGTGGCGGAACACGCGTGCGACCTCCTGCGCCTTTCTCGCGTCGAGCTCAAGCTTGGGATTAGCGCCTGCCGCGGCCAGCAGGTTGCTGGCGGCTGCTTCGTACTCGTCCGGGCCCGCCACTTCGTCCTTTGCGCGCGAGATCGCTCCGAGAATATGCCGGAGCGCGTAGGCCGGTTCGGAGAGCCACAGGTAGTGGTCGAGGTCGAGCTTCGAGAGTTCTGATTCGAGAAATTGCAGTTGGTCCGCTTGATCGAGCAGCCGGACCGGTTGCGCGATGTGGTCGAGCGAGCCGAACTTCCTCAGGAATTCCAGTCCGAACGCGTGGAACGTGCCGGCCCAGATTTCGGCTGCGGCTGACGGAGCGGTCAAGGCGACGCGTTCGCGGATTTCACGGGCTGCCTTGTTCGAAAAGGTCAGAACCAGGATGCCCGCCGGGGGAACGGCCTTCGCCAGCAGAAATTCGATGCGGCGTATCAGGGTGCGCGTTTTGCCCGTGCCCGGCCCGGCCTCGACGAGCAGGGGCGATCCTTCGTGCTCGGCTGCGGCTCTCTGCGAATCGTCGAGCGGCGGCGGAGCCTTCCGTTCCGGTGCATCCGGCACCTCCGGCAACAGAAGCGAGACGGCAAGCTGCTGGTTCACCAGCGCGAGCGGAACGCCGACTTGCCGCGTGATGCCTTTGGCCGACTTGCCCTCTGCGAACAGGCGTTTCGCTTCCGAACCAGGCAGCAGAAATTCGCGGGCGAACACGTTTGCATATCGCTCGCGCAGTTCCTCGGGACTGTACGCTTCGACGCGCCGTATCCCGGTCGGCGAATTCTCCTCCGGGGCGCCGGGGTCAGAAGCTTTCGATACGACCGCCGGCTCGGTCGGCGTCTCGATCCAAAGATGTCCGTATTCGTGGGCTTCCACGTAGGCCGCAAGATCGGGCGCGAGCTCAGAGGATAGATAGATGGCCGGCGCCGCGTTTGCCGGACGGTGGAGTGCGCCGAAACCGCCGTCCAGAAGCGGATTTTCGCCGGAGACGCTCCGCACGACGGCTTTCGTTTCCGTCCGCGCCGCGTTGAGCAGGGCGGTCGCCGAGCCGTCGCCGCCGGAACGCTTCCGCATCTCGGCGTGCTTCTCGCGTGCCAGCTTGCGTACGGCGCCGAAATTATCCATCCGCCCTCGCTCTAAGTTCCGGGTCGGGCGGCTCGCTCAACCAAAATCTTTTCTCATCGTCGGACAGGGCGGAATCGTTGACAAGGACGGCAAAGTCCACCTGCACGACCGTGGGCTGCCGGCGCGCGCTATGAGCGGCGGCAGGAAGACCGGGCAGGCAGAAGTAGTCGCGGACGCTTTCGATCTTTCTGTTCAGCGCTGCGGCCGCTAGCCGGAGTAGAAGTGCGGGCAGCGTCTCGCGCTTCGGCAGCCGCCGTATGAGACTGTCGAGTATCGTACGGTCGATCCGGACCTGCTGTTGAAAGGATTCGTAGTCGTTTCCGGACGCGAAGATATCGCTGCCGAGATCGGTAAGGGGTTCGGCGCGGCCAGCGGCGTCGATCATGCCTTGCACGCGACTCATCGTGCGGTTGATGACGCTGCTGATCTGAGCATCGTCTACCGTACGGCCGTGCGAAGCGGCTGCCATGGCAATGCGATCGGCGGCGAAGTCGGAAAGTTCACGGGCGAACTGCGGATAGTTCTTCTTCCAGACGCGAAGTGTTTCGGCATCGGGAAGCTCGGGCAGGGAAGCGAACTCGTCGAGTACCACTTCCAGCTCTTCATTCCGGTTCTTGTCTTCGGTCATTCGTCCTCTCCTTCCTGTCCGGCCGCGGCCGCTGCCTTCTTCAGCCAATCGTGAACGGTGCGGACGCTTACGTCGTATTCCTCTGCAATCTCTTCTTGCGTCATCTGGAGCATGTGGAACTTGATGAACACGGCACGATGCTTTTCATTGGCAATCTTCTTCAGCTGCTGCTGAAGCCTGGCGAGGTCTTCGGGGCCCAATTGCTGGGACTGAATCTCGTCGAGCGGATCGGCTTCTTCGGTTGGTTCGACCCTTTCGTGCGTGCCCTCGAAGCGCGTGTGGCGCTTGCGGTATTCGTCGATCGAACGGCGCGACGCCCATGCGGAGAAGAAGCGTCCCGCGAGACCAAGCTTGCCGCGGCTGATATCCTCGAAGAGCTTCACGAATATCTGGTGAGCCTGTTCATCCTTCTGGTCTTTCGTTTCGAGATCCCAAGCCTGCGAGATCAGCAGTCCGGTTGCCGTCTTCAGCGCCGCCTCGAAGGCCAAAGACATCAGCTGCCGATTGGCCGTCTTGTGGAAGTGATCGGTCAGCCGGACGAGCGCTTCGGTCGAGACATCCCGCGTGCCGGCGATCACCTCGCGCAGTACGGTCTGCAACAACTTCGCGTCCGTCGAGCGTAATGCCTGATACTCGGTCTCCACCTTTGCCAGGTGCGCCTTGGAGGCCGGCGACCGCGCTTTTGTCGCCCCGAGTAACGCTTCGTCGCTTTCGTCGAGATCTTCCTCGACCTCTTCGAGGTCCTGTTGTTCTGCCATTCTTCTCAGCCTCCGCAGTTTTTGGGCACCTCCTACTCAGTCGTCGCCGGTAGCCAAAACCGGAAGCCGTCCGAAAAAACTTCGTCCATTTGGCGACGGATTCGGCTTGGGCAACTTTAGGATGCGGCTATCGGTCCGCAAGTCCCGTCTCAGAAAAAAGAACGAAAAGAGAATATTTCACTTGGTGGGCCGGCCTCTAGGATCCGACCGGCAAGGAGCGACCTGTGAAGGCGACGGCGTACCATTCCGACGGCGAGTTTGCGACCGACATTGATCGCGCGATCGACGCTTTCGCCGGAGACGTACGTGCCGCCACGGTGGCGGCGCTGCGCGCGAACGTTGTCCTTCACGGCCGCTTCCGGGACATCGCTTCTCAGGCAAGCGCCGGCTTCACGCGGAGGCCCATGGACCGCTGGACCGAGTTGCGAGCACCGCCGTCCGGATGGAGCCCCGCGGGGGGCGGTGAATGAGATGTGCAATCTCTACAGCATCACCAAAAGCCAAGCGGCCCATCATCGCCTTCGTACGGGCTCTTCGCGATTCCGCAGGCAACCTGCTGCGCCGTTCCGACATCTTCCCGGATCAGATTGCGCCGATCGTCCGCAACGCTCCCGATGGCGTACGCGAATTGACTAAGGCTGAGGTGGGGAATGCCGGGGCCGTCTGCTTATGGTGGGGCTCCCGTCACAAACATCCGCAACACGCGGCTCATGACGCGTTTGCCCCGGTTGTTGTAATGCTTGGGGATGGAAAACCGGGCTCAAAAGCTCGCCGACAGGTTTGCCGCTTCAAGCGTGCTTCGGATGGCCGAGGCGAACGCGCGGGAGGCACCGACGCAGCCGCTCTTCCATTACACGACCGAGCAGGCTTTGGATGCGATCGTAAAATCAGAGGTCTTCTGGTTCACTAGCATCTACCACATGGACGACGACGAAGAACTGTCGTTCGGATTTGCCGTTGCGCACAGCCTGATGAAGGTGGCGGTGGCACGCGGTGACCCGCATGTCATCACGTTCCTGGCGCCGATGGTGGAGGACTATGGCTTCGAGCGCATCAAGGAGCGGTTCGAATTCTATTCGGTGAGCTTTGGGCAGCGTGACGATGCCCAGCAGTGGACCAAATATGCCGCGGAAGGAACCGGCGTCGCCCTAGGGTTTGCGACGCCTTTCTTCGGACTGCTGAAGGACAGGGACTTCAAACCCGAAGAGAAGATCTTTCTCGGTAAAGTCGCCTACGGCGAGCTTGCCGCGAAGGCGCGTCATGCCGGCGTGATCGACAGCGCTCTGCACACCGTCGGCCAGGCCTACCGGCAGGGGCTACTGGGCGGCCCGGATGACCAGAACGAATTCCTGCGGGAGATCGCCGCGCAGATGTACGTCGAAATTCTCTGGAACTCCGTGACGACGAAGGCGGACAAGTGGAGCCATCAGAACGAGACGCGGTTACTTGCCGTCAACAACAGGAAGGATCCGCAGTTGAAGATCGTGAACGGGGAGGTACGCCCGCGGGTCGAACTTCCTCAGCCGCTGCTGCGGCCGAACCTCGTTGAGATCATGCTCGGACCGAAATGCGAAGCGGGAGCGCGCGACCGCATCCGAAAAGTTCTGGACGACCTTGGCCTCGGATCGGTGACGATCTCGTCCGCCGCACCGCCGTAGCTTTCGCCGCTGATATTCCATAATGGACCTTCTGCGATGTTCCTTATTATTTTTGTGTATTATTTTTGTGTGGTCGCGCTCGTGCTCTCGATCATCAGCATATCAAGACTCTCAACCTCTTGCATGGCGCGGCCCGCGATCCCTTGGAAGTCGCCGTAGAGGCCAGCTGTTGAATCCAGCACGCCTCGCAACTGTTCTTCACGCTTCGCCCACACTCGCATCATTGTCTTTCGCTCGCGATCAAGATCCTCTTGCATGTCTGTAAATTTTTCGACGATCGCGTCGATGCGATGGCGGAAGCGCGGGCCGGTCAAGTACTGGTAGATGAGCTCCATTTTGGTCTGCTGACCCTCCTGCGCCTGGCGAGTCGCCGCAACTTCGATTAGCGACTGACGCAGCGCGGTTGCGAGCGGGATGGCAAAACGGGCCTCAGCCACCCAAACACCATCGATCATGTCGAAGCTCGCGACGTCCTTGGGCAGGGCGCTCGACACGATCAGGGCAATCTCGGCTTTGGCGTTGCGCTGATCGTCGCGAAGTTTCGCTAACCAGCCGTCGCTCCAATTCTTGGTCCGTTTTGATTCCCAAAGGATGGTGCCGCACGCCTGTCCCGACGGACCGATCACACGGTGGAGGACATCGCCGCCGAAATCGCCCTTCGGCACCGGCTCTATGAGATCCCCCGGAAATCGGCTGCGCAACAATGATTCGAGTTCCAGTTCGAGGGCTTCACCCTGGAGCTGCTGCGAGCCCTGTTCGGCCTTACGCCGCAGCTCCTCGATCTGCCGCTGCATTCCGGCTATCTGCAGTTCCTTTTCTGCGACCTTGCCCTTTAGGCCTTCCTCCGCCTCAGACTTGGCCTTTTCCCGCACGGCAACCAGGGCTTCTTGAACTCTCTTTTCGACGGCGAGGTCCAGTTCACGGCGGGCGTCATCCAGTTCCCGTTGTTTGCGCATGACGTCAGCCTGGGCCTTTTGCGCTTCGGCAAGCTTGACGTTGTTGGCGCTAAGGACTTGCTGCAAATCGGCGACTTGGCGATCCTTCTGTTCGAGGTCGCCGGCAAGTGCCAGACGTGCCTTCTTCGCCTCGGATTGCGCAATAGAAGCGCGTTCTACCTTGAGCTTCTTGTCCACCTCCTCGTCGATCGCCGCTCGCGCCTTGTCGAGCTCGTCCCGGGCCTGGCGGAGGCCGGCCTCGCGTTTGGCGAAGTCTGCTTCCTTGTGCGCAAGCTGCTCCTCGAATCGCTTACGGGTCTCGGCAATGAGAGGGGCGGCCAGCGACTCGGTCAGTTTGATTTCCGTGTGGCAATTCGGACAAACGATTTGCGGTTCGCTCATGGGTTCGATCCCGTTTCAGTGAGTTTGATCTTATTGCATTCCAAGGGTCTATTATTGACTGGATAGCACCATAGGCGGCCAGCATCAGTTACGTACGGCGACCTTTTCTCGGGCACGCAGGATGACTTCGACGACACGGCGCAATTGCCGGACCGAGCCGCCGCGCCAGTGGGCGGCGACGACGTCGCGTTCTTGCCCGTTCAAGGGCTCGATCCATCGGCAGTCCAGCCCGCGCTCGGCCACAAGGTCGGCGATCACCGGCGGGAGTAAGGCGTCGAGATGTTCGGGGCCGGGCTTTGGGAAGTTGACGATCCTGAAGCGGTCGCGCAGCGGCGCGGGCAACGGATCGAGTGCGTTGGCCGTAGCGATATAGCTGACATTGCTGAGATCGAGCGGCACCTGCAGCGCCGGGTCGGGATAACGAACAGCCGTCTCCGGTTCCAAAAATCCCAGGAGGCAATCCCAGAAGCGGCCATAATCGTTGCGTGTGCCGGCCTTTTCGATCTCATCAATAAGCACGATGGGGTTGGCGTGATTGGCGCGCGCGATTGCCAGGAAGGGATGACAGGGTTCGGCCGAATACCACCTTTTGTCGGTGCCGGCGAAGACGGCGCCATCGCTACGGCTGGCATCTGTTTGCCACCGTAAGACGTTGAGGACCTCCGACAACCGCCGGACGAATCTCGATTTGCCGCCGCCGGGCTCACCCCAAAAAATGATCGGGCGGAGCTTAACGGTCCTGCGGCCGACAAGATCCGCCAAGGCGAAGTCGATGACGTTGGCGGCGTAGGGGAACTCAAACAGGAGTTGGTTGCGCACCTCATGCAAGGGCGGCACCGGCGCCAGCGGCAGCGCAATATTGATTGCGGACTTCAAGGGCGTGATGACCTCGCGCATTTTCCCGTTCTTCACGTCGCTGTCGGCCATGGAGCAGACGAGGACATGATCGTCAGGGACCTTGGTCGCTTCTGCGGCTGAGCCTGTTTGTTCCGCGGCTTTCGCCGCCGCTTGCTCCTTCTCCTGCCTTTCCTCGGCGAATTCCTTGCGCAGTGTCGCCTCGGTGAGCGCGATCCGCCATTGCATCATATGTCGACCGGCATGATAGGCGGCGGTGATCGCATGGTCTTCGCGCAGCCGGGTCAGGGCGTCCATCGACGTCGGAAGGACGGCCCAGCCGAGATTGATGGTTTCGACCTCGGCGGCAAGCTCGATGTCGCTTGTCGGAGGAAGCTGGCTCGCCGCCTGCGCGAGCGCCTTTGCCACCCGGCGATGATCGTGGTCATAGGTTGGGGCGTCGGGCAGCGGCAGGCTCAGCAGCCGCACGCAGTCAGCGAGGCTGCGCAGATCCGGGCGGTCGCGCGTAACCGCCAGTTGATCAAGCTCGGCAGCAAGCGCTGTCCCTTGACCGGGATCGTCATCGTACACCCAGCGCATTGTCTGCATCAGGCCCGGGGCGAGTTCGGCAATCTCGGCGACCAGACGTTCGCGCAGATATGTTTTCCGGCGCTTGCCCAGGACCGCATAACGTAGGATGCGCGGCAGGCGTTGGAGTTTTTCATCCCATTCGGCGCTTTCGGCGGCGGCGCCAGAGGAAGCAACGTCGTCCTCCGCTGGCAATTCCAGATTGTCGATGTTGTCGACGCCTGCGGTCATGACCCAACCTCCAGCACCAGGCCGGGATCGAAATTAGGGTTCTCGGTGCCGTAGCCATGCGGATTGCAGACCACCCGCGTCGCGCCGACCCGGTAATCGAAGCTTTCATGGACGTGCCCGTGCAGCCACAGGCTAGGCTGCCCGGCCTCGATGACCGCGGTCAGGTCGGAGACATAGGCCGCCGACAAGAGATCGAATCCATAACGCGAATGCATCGAGCGCGGGTGCGGCGCATGGTGGGTCACCACCACGGTGGCGCCGTCGAACGGCTTCGCCAATTCGCCTTCAAGGAAGCTGCGCGAGCGCTTGTGCAGCATCAGGGCCTCGGCTGGACGGAAGCGGCGCCATTCGGGCTTTTTGGCCCAGGCGATCCGCCGATGGTCGTTGAGCCCGTCGGAGGCCGCGCGCATGGCGCGGGCGACGTTCGCCTCTCCGAAAATCGCGTAGTCGGTCCACAGCGTGCAGCCGATGAAGCGCACGCCGTCCAGCACGACGGTGTCGTTTTCCAGGAGATGGATGCCGTACAGCGGCGCCGAGCGGCGCGCCTCGCCGAGCTCGTCGGGCAGGCAGCGCCGGTAGAATTCGTGGTTGCCCATGACTGCGACGATGGGGATCTGCATCGGCACGATCTGGCGCAGCAGTGCAAAGCCGCGTTCGGCGCCCTCGCAGGTGTCGCCGGCCACGACTACGGCATCGACGCCAGGGGCGACCTCGATGTGTCTGGGCGGCCTCACGTCGGCGTGCAGATCGGAGAAGACTTGGAGCCGCATCTCATGCACCCTTCGGTACACGATGGGCCTTGGGCGCGACGGTGACGGCCCGCCACGACGCGGCAACCGCCGCACATGCAGGATCGTTAGCGGCCATGCGGCCGAGCGCGAATTCCAGGACGAGAGCGGCGGTAGGGCTGCCTACAATGGCGCAGCGCAACAGCGCCGACATCACGAGGTCGCCGCCGGGGCTCGGCCACTCGCGGCTCTTAATTCCCCGCAAAGCCACGCCAACCGCCGCCACCGGATCGCCCTTTTCGGCGGCCGGCCAGTTCGGCTCATCGGCGATAATGATGCCGGCAATGGCTTTGCGCAGAACCGCGACGTGGGCGGTGGTGAAGACCGGCGCCGGCAGCCGCCGCCACCAATGCAGCGGCGGCACCGAATGACCAGCCAAGCGCAAGACCGATGCTCTATTACGGCGTGTCGAGGATTGGCTCCGGCCTCGCGGCGTCCTACGCGAGGGGACCCGACTGAACTGCTTGGATGACACGACACAAACTCCACGGTGTACGCGGTGATGTTTTGACGGAGAGGCGAGGACGGCGCCCCAGGGCGCCGCCTTCCACTTGCCTGGTCCTAATGGCGGATCTGGTGGCTCTTGGTCTGCCGCTTGCCGGGGCCGACCGGCGCCGCCGTCGTGACCTGCAACGCGGTTGCGGCCGTCGCCACGAACTTTCCCACGGTGGTAGTGCCCGGATTGGGCAACGTCGGCATGCCGGCGTCCGACGACGTCATCTGCTCGAAGACCGGCTCGAACAGCGCCGGCAGCTCGACCTCCAGGGCGTCGCGGGCCGCCTTGGTCATGGCATCGACCATGGCCACGACGGGCACGCCGAAGTGTTCGTCGAGCCGGTTGCGGGTGATCGTGAAGTTCGGGTCGAAGCCGGACGCGCCGTAGTAGTCGATCACGGCGCTAGTTACCGTCTCGATCGGCCCGTAGCCGAGCTGGTCGACGAAGGAGGCGAGCACCAGCCGGACCGCGCGCAGCCTGCGCATGATGGGACGCCGCTTGCCGTGTTCGGTGGCCCCGTTGCCCCGCTTGATCTCGTAGCTCCCGGCCCAGTGGGCCTCAGGATCGACAACGACCAGGTCGAGGTTCACGATGCCGTCGGCTTCCGAATCAGCCGAGAGCTTGATCTTGGAAAGGGTCTCGTCGGTGTTCTTGGCATCGAGCAACTGCAACGCGGCCTTCGTCAACGGAACGGCAACATTGGGCAGCACGATGAAGCGGTCGCTGGCGACAAGCGCCCCGGCGACGCCGAGCTCGATCAGGGTGCCATGGCGTTTGACCACGCTCCCGATACAGGAAAGGGCGCGCGACAGGTCTTTGCCGATCAGCGGGTCGATCGGAAAGTCGCCGGCCAGCGCGCCGGCCACCGCCTCGCGGGCGGCACGCGTCAGCGCCGCCTCCGAGACGTCATTATTCAAGTCATTGCACTTCTTCATGGTCTTCGGCCTCCTTGGCCGTGGGTTGTCCCGTCCACGATTAGGATGGCATATTTGGAGCCATGAATCATTAAAAGAGCCATCTTATGGTTAATGCGGAGCAAATAAGGGCGGCCAGAAGTTGGCTCGGCATCAGCCAAGAAGATTTGGCGCGGCGATCCGGAGTCGCGAAGCGCACCATCGCTCGCTTCGAGCAGAACCTTTCAGTCCCGTACGATCGGACGCTTCGGGATCTGCAAAGTTGTCTTGAAGCGATGGGCATCGAATTTATTTTCGAGGGAGTGATCGGAGTTGGGATTCGTACCGGCCGCGCGGCCAGAGGGAAGACGCAGCAACGACTGAAAAAATTAGCGGAGTGACGACGGTCGCGCTTTGACTTGATACGCCGGCTGTCGCTTCACTTATGATTGGTATGGCGATGAGCGAACAGGATGTTGACACGCTCATTCGAATGGCCGCCTTCGAGCATGTCCGACGGCTGGCTGAGGTCCACGATCACCTCACCGCAACCGAACTGAAACCGGGTTTTGTTTTTGGCGGCGAGCGAATTCCGCTCGTCAATCCGCAACGCGGCATTTTTAAGCCGCAGCAGATGAAGTTTTTGCTGTCGATTAAGACCGTATTCCCCAAGCCGGGCGGCCGAGTTTGGTACGACGATCAACGTGAAGTGCATCGTCAGATCTTCGAAGGCGACGAGACGATCGACTACGCCTTCATGGGTCAGGATCCGGACGCGGCCGACAACCGGTGGCTTCGCGAGGCTTATGAGAACCGGATACCGGTCATCTATTTCCTCGGTATCGCGCCGGGACGTTATCAGGCCATGCTGCCAACTTTCATTACCGGCTGGGACGCCAAGGCGCTGAAGGCGCGCGTTGCATTCGGAATGCCCGATCAAGAAAACTTGGCGCCGCCTGGGTCCGCGCTCGAACGGCGCTACGCCCTACGTGCCGTCAAGCAACGGCTGCATCAAGCGTCGTTCCGTGAAGCGGTCATCACCGCCTATGACGGTCGCTGCGCATTGTCGGGCCTCCCGGAGCCATTGTTGCTTGATGCCGCCCACATCGTTTCGGACACCGACGAGAAGTTCGGCCAGCCGGTGGTTCCGAATGGAATTCCTCTATCAAAAATTCACCACGCGGCATTCGATGCGCATTTGATCGGCATCGACCCTGACTATCGCCTGCACGTATCGGAGCGACTACTTGGGCAGAAAGATGGACCAATGCTTGAGGCGCTGAAGGGCCTCAATGGCGGCATTATCCATCTGCCAAGTCGTACTAAAGACCGTCCTGATCCGGATCGTCTTGCGCTGCGGTTTGAGCGCTTCAAGTTAGTGGCTTGAGAACCCGGTAGGAAACGGGCGCGAAGTAGTGCCGTAATCTGATCGCGGTCTTTGGACCATCGTATCGCCCGGCAGCTTGACCTTCTGAGGCCAGGGTGGGCTCGTTGAATTTGTCAGCTATTTTCTGAGGGCCTTTCGTCGGCATCTGTGCCCGCGTTGGCGGAGGATTAGCCCGGTGCCCTTGCCGCCGCTTTGATATTTTCCGCCATCTCAATGTAGCGACAGAACGCGTTCGCTAGGCACGCATCCTAAAGGGTTATCTCGCCATGTGCACAACCAATACGTAGCGTTGTTGTCCCGGAGACGCGGTGACGCCGGCTGCTAGGATTCCCGCTTTTGCCGCTCGCGCCAGGCGCGATCTTCCGCGCAAACCTGCGGATCGCCGCGGCGCTTCCGACCTGAGCGTAAGGCCTGTCGGACGACCCCCGGACCGGGGGACACGAACGTCTGCACCCTTACGCCCTCCAGCTCGCGCATCTTGCTCGATATCGTCACGCCTTCGGCCTGCGCCTGCTTAATCAGATTGTGGATGTTTTCGCCGCTGATCGTCTTGCCGGGTTTGGCTATGACAAGCGTGTCGAGCTTAATCGGCGCGCTCTCCGCCTCAGCGTCGGTCGTGCCCGAGCGGCCCATAGTGACCAGATGCTCAACTGTGGATTCATCGAGCGCCTCGTTCATGCCGGCGCCCCCGGCGATCCGACGCTGCACCTTGCCCGGATTGGCGCGCATGAATTCAAGAAATCCCGTGTCGGCTTCGGATAACGGGAGATGGAAATCGTTGTAGCGAACGAAAGGGTGGCCATCGACATACATCTGAAAATGCCAGTGCGGCCGCTTCGAATGCTCACCGCCGCCCTCGTGTCCAGCGAGGTCGCCTTCACCGCACGAGAATGACCACTGCAGATTTTTATACTTGATGGTCAACTCAAGAAGCTTGCCCGAACCCTCGTCGTCCAGATCGTTGATGTTCTTGGCGAACGCATCTTCATTCGCCACCCAGCGCAGATAATTTTCAAGGATGCCCCAACTGAACTGGGTCGCGACCTGTTCGATGTGCTCCTTGTGGACGTCGTCGGGCTTAAGGAGCCAATGGCGGCAAGGCTTCGCGGGGTCGAAGCTTGTCAGCGCGTCGCCACAAAAGCTGCAGCGGCCCGCCTTGAAGGCTTCGCTAAACTGCTTGTGCTGTTCGACGGCTTCCTTGCGGTTTAGCTCGTTGACGCGCGCGATCTCTTCCGGCGGAAGGCTGGCCATGAATTCGGCGAAGGTTTGGCCGCGCTTGTTCCTGCGTTTGGTCATCGTTCTTTCTAGCCGGCGCAAAATACCGAGCGGGCAGCCTCGGTGGGAAACTTCGCCTTGTCGTTGTTAAGCACGAGCACCGGGGCCGACATACGCTGGACGCCAGGAGACTCCGGCATCAATTGCTGCGGCGACGAAAACATGATCGAATCCACATGGGCTCGCGCTTCGTTCTTAAAGACCGCATGCGCAATCTTGTGTAAACCGTTCGGGGTATAAAGCATTCCACGCAAATCCTCGGGGTCGACGGGGTCAATCAGTTGCATGGTCACAATTGTCGGCGCGCATCACGAACAGGCAATATTTGACGGAAATGGTGAGGACCAGAGCCCAGAAGATCAGCGAGAGGCTGCCGAGCGCTGCCTCTGGGGAAAAGTGTCCGCCGATCGCGCTGACGATGGCCTGAAGCGTGTAGAGCGGGCTGGTTCCGAGATCACCATAGACGATCCCAAGGGCGGCGAGTGCCGCCGCTGGTGTGGTCTTGCGAGCGACGCGTGCCAGCACTCGATCGTCTTCGTGTATGGCGTCGGCCGACATTGATCCAAGTATCCGTGCGCTACTAACCGAGGTTCCTCAGATGAAATTTGGAGCGGCCAGGCGGACAGTTCAATCTATTGAGCAGTTTTTCGCGACTCATTTCAATGTGGCGGACGAAGCAGCCGGGAGCCCGGCGTGGATTACAGATTTCAACAGCTCGCTTCCGCCGGACCATAGAATTTGGACGCCGAGGCAAAAAAGGATGAACGCAAATAGCCGTACTGCGATATCGGTACCGCCTTGGCCGAGCAGCCTCTGGATACGCTCCGCATATTTAAAGCAGAAGAAGATGGTCATTGCGATTGCTGCGACGGCGAGAAGGCACGCAAACACAAATATGAACTCGTCCACCACGTCCGTGGACGGTCTTTTGGAAAGCCCAAGGCTAATCACCACCGCAATCGTTCCAGGTCCGGTGGTCAGCGGCAGGGTCAAAGGATAGAAGGCCAGATTGAGGATTTCTGTTTGTGAAGCCTTACCTGCCGGGGCTTCTATGTATTTGTGACTGCCTTCGTTTAAAAGTTTCCATCCGGCTACCGCAACGATGAACCCACCGGCTACGCGAAGGATCGGAATCGAAATCCCATAGAACTGCAAAATGAGCGCGCCGAGCAGGAGTGAGCACACGAGTACGATGAACGAATTCATGGCCACCCGCCGCGCAAGGACGCGGCGGATTTCGGGTGTCGCGCCACGCGTCAATCCCAGGAAGATGAGCGCCGATCCCGGCGGATTGACCACCGGAAAGATCGCCGCGAGCACGAGAAGGAATGTGTTGAGGCCCTGCATTGACGCGCTCTTTTACTATCCCACCTTGAATATCAGTTTGGTGGATAAGGCCAGCCCTCTAAATTAGCCGAGTGGCTCTACGGTGTGATCGTATGCGTAGCAGCAAACGCGGCCGCAAAGATGGGCCCCAGCAGTGGCAGCAGAATGTTGGCAATAGCGTAGGTTACGGTGTAGCCAATCACTGGAACAGGATTGCCGGCGACGGCTTCGGTCGCATTGATCGCCGGCGTGCTGGCATGCTGACCGGCAATTGCGCCGCAGAGTATGGCCGGCTCGATACGCAACAAATAGCGGCCGATATAGAGGGAAGCCAATGGCGGCAGGAGCGAAAGGAATATTGCCGCGATTGGCAGTTCCCAACCACGCTTCTCCAGCAGCGCCAGAATGCTCGGCGCTGACGTCAGCCCGATCGAGGCGATGAAGACAGCCAGTCCTAGGTCCTTCAAGATTTGCGTCGCCGCCGGCGGAAACTTGCCAAAGGTCGGACGTAGGGAGCGCAACCATCCGAAGGCAAGACCGGACAGAAGTGCGCCAGCACTCCCAAGTGAAAGTGACGCTCCAGCGAGGGGCACCGTCACCATGCCGATCAAAATGCCAATGACCAGTCCTCCGCCAAGATAGACGAAGTCCGTGACATTGTCTGGGGCCTTGGCCTCACCGAGGAGACGTGCCGCCCGCGCCACATCCTCTGGTTTGCCGAACAGGCGCAATACGTCGCCCAGGCGCACTTTGGAGCCGAGCAATGGCGGCAGGATGCGTTCCATGCGCGTGATCCCTGCGAGGTACACGCCGTGGCAATCTGAGGTCCGCAGGAACTTGATGATGTCCGCCATGGTCGATCCATGCATGGGCCGTCTCGTGAGCACTACGTCACGCGTTTCGACGATGAACTTAACTGCGGCCGGGTCACCAAGTTCGGGCCCGAGGACGTGGGCCGCGTCGGCAAGCGCCTTACGCAGACCGGAAACGGCGACTTCATCTCCCTTGTTGAGCAGAAAAGCTCCGGTCACTGGTATCTGCCCATCACCGCGCCGGATGCTCTCGATTGTAGCGTCCCCGACAAGCTCGCCTTCCACCGCCGCGACAGTCTTTCCGGCGGCAGCCGTCACGCGAAAACCGCGACTGACTAACGTGGGGAAAGAATGGCTCTGATCCGAATCTAGGTTCTCATCGGCCCCGCCAAGCTCGGCCAGAACCCGGCGCGCGTCCTTGCGCAAGTCAATACCGAGCAGCCTGGGCGCAGCCTGACTCGCAAACAACACGATGGTTATAAGGCCGAAAATGTAGCATAGCGCGTATGAGGTCGCGACATTCGCTTGAAATGCCTGCGTAGCCATGGGCGATAGCCCCAGTCTGCCGATTGCCTCGCTCGCGGTTCCGACCAAGGCAGACTCGGTTGCAGCTCCGGCCAGTAGGCCACTTGCCGTCCCGACATCCAGCTTGAATAAATACGCGGCGACAAACACTACGACGATAATCAGAACGACCTCGACTATTACCAGGAGGGTCCAGGTCCAGGTCGTCTTGTCGATGCTGGCAAAGAACTGCGGCGCAACGGAAAAGCCAAGCGCGTAAATGAACAGCGTGAACATGAACCGCTGGAGACTGGGGTCGATGTGCACGCCGAACTGGCCGATCACCAGCGCGGCTAGAAGCGTGCCTGCCACGCCGCCAAGTTGAAATGGCCCAACTTTAACTGCGCCAATAGCGTAGCCGACAATCAGCGTCGCAAAAATTGCGAGTTCCGGGCGGGCGGTTAAGAGGGTATGCAGCATCGTAATTGCTCCCTCGGCCGAACGGCTCTCACCTTCCCATCGGAAGCGATGGCCCTTTACTTATGGAGACGTCAATGAGTGTTTCAAAACATCTTCCGCTGCATTGTGTAGCGAGGCATTTGCAAAACTCTTATTTTGCGGTCTTAATCTTTTTGAAATCTTGATAGCACTCGTCGAGAATCTTCCGCGTAAACTTTCCGATTGACGCGTATTCGTTATCGGTGAGATTGGCGAGCGAGATTCTTGCCGAGGTATCGACAACCTCGAACCCTTTGCCAGGCAATAATACGACGCCGGTTTCTTTCGCAAGGCGGAACAGAAAGCTGATACCTAGGTTGCTTTTGATAAACCATGCCTTGAATTCCGGTCCGTACAGCGATCCGCCGATCTCTTGCAGGTCGATCAATGAATAGTAGTTGACGTCGTCTGGTTGCCGCGCGGCCTTGACGCCCATATGGCTGTAGAGCGTCTGGTATCTTTGTCGGATCAGCTGTTTGGCGGCATCCTTGTAACGATGCTCGCGGTCCATCAATCCGTTCAGCGCAAATAGCGCCATCTGTAATTGTTGAGGCACCGACAAGCCGGCGGTATGGTTCAACGCAACGGCTCGACTGTCGGCGACCAGACGATCAATAAAGCACACATCGCGGGGCTTGGTGGTCAACGAGGAATAGCGTTGATCAAGGAGGAGCTTCTGCTTTTCCGGCAGAGCGGCGAGGGCTGCATCGAATGCATTGTCGTCATGCAAGGCGATGACGCCGAGACGCCATCCGGTCGCACCGAAGTATTTTGAGAATGAATACACACATAGCGTGTTACGCGGGCATCTTGCAAAGATGGAAACGAAGTCATCGGCGAAGGTTCCGTACACATCGTCGGTTACAATAAACAGATCCGTACGCTGCTTCGTGACCAGCGCGGTCAGTCGGTCCAGAGCGGCATCTGACATTTTTGATGATGGTGGATTACTCGGGTTGACGATACAAAATATCTTGATGGCGGGGTCCAGTAATTTATCGAGTTCGGATTGCGGCAGCTGCCAATCGTCAAGTCGATCCATGCGTATGTCGACAATTTCAAGCTGGTAGTCGTCGAGAACTGGAATTTCCAGGTACGGCGAGAAAATCGGCGTGGCAATTCCGATTTTATCGCCGGGGTTGATCAGGCCGTTTTCGCGCAAGCTTTGAAATACGTAGGTCATTCCTGCCGTACCACCCTCTGTCGCAAATAGCGAAAACTCGCCACGCCGCGGCAGCGACCCGAACATCTCCTGCGCCAGGTAGGCTTTCACAATTTCTTCGGTATGCAGGAGCATCCTTGGCGGCGTGGGGTAGGTGCTGCCCAAAAATGCACTGACCATTTCAAAAAGAAATGCATCTTGATTTAACCCAAGCTGATCTTTGACGTAGGAAATTGCCGAGCGCAAAAATCGGATACCGTCCGTTAACCGATGACTGGTCGCATAGGCGTCGAACCGCCGCACAATGCCATCGTGCTCCGGCAGGCCGCCGAAGCCGCTGTCCAGGTACGAGTAAGACCGTTCTGCTTCGCGCAATGCAAAGTCGCCGAGACTTAAAAACGCCCAGCGCGGCAACGTCGCCAAGAAATTGGGGTTTCCTCGCCCCGCATTCAGCATCAATCTCTGCGCATCCGATGAGGCAATGGCGATCAATTGGTCTTTAAGCTCGAAGGGGCTCAGCTTTGCAAACTTGCTGAAATCTTGTTCTGTCATGATAGCCGCCTCGAATTCGAATGATTGTTAACCAGCGTTTTTCGTGATGATTCCAACGATGACCGGTCCCCAAAGGGTCAAGAATACGTTGGCAACAGCGTAGGTGACGGTGAAGGCGACCACCGGGGTGGCGTTACCAGCCTTCACCAGCAAGGCGGCAAAGGCGGGGTTGGCACTGCGGCCACCAGCGACGCAGGCTAATGCCTCGATAGGATTTTTGATGCGCAGGACGAAGTAGGAGAAAAAGAAGGTGACAATCTGCGGGATCAGCGTCACGCCGACTCCGAGGAAGAATAGCGTAAGGCCCGATTTTTCGATGGCGACCAGCGCCTGAGGACCAGCGTCGATGCCAACAATACCGACAAATACGGCCAATCCAAAATCACGAAGGAAGTTGGAAGCGCCGAACGGCAACGCGGCAAACCTGGGATGTACGCTGCGCAACCAGCCGAAGCAAAGGCCCGACAACAGACATCCCCCGCCGCTGCCAATCGAAATAGGTACGCCCCATATCTTGAACTCAATCATGCCGATCAGCATTCCGATCAGCATTCCAATGCCGAAAAATATGAAGTCGGTGACTTCTGCAGCGCTGATCTTATAGCCGATCTTTGGTTGCACACGGTTGAGGTCGGCTGGACTGCCCGTGAAGTGCAATTCATCGCCCGTTTTCAACTCAAGCTTGTTCAGTAGTGGCAGATCCAGTCCCATGCGCTTGACCGCCGCCAAAAAAACACCATGACGCGTGTCGGCGTTGACCTGATCGTGGATCTTGCCAATTTCTCGCCCGCTGAGAGCGCGGTTGGTCAAAATGATTTCGCGGTGCTCTTGCACGAGCATCAGACCGTTCGGGGCAGGCACCTCTCGACCAAAGAATCCGGAAGCGGTCTCCAAGACTTTTGTCGTACCGGTGATCGCAACGCTATCGCCGACCTGAATGACAGCGGCGTCCGTCAATTCGATCGCTTTGCCCTCGCGGTAAATGGCTTCGATCGAAGCATCGGAAAGCACTTTGTCGATCGCCAGTGCTGCCTTGCCTACTGCCTTGCTGTCTTTGGCGACTTCGTAGATGCGGGTCGCTATATCTTGCACCGCGTTGAATTGACCCGGTTCGAGCTCTGCGTGCCCGCCGGACATTTGTTTTGCAAGCTTCACTGCTTCTTGGCGAATATTCCATTTCATGATAAGTGGCAAAAACCAGCTGACCATGATGATCGGTCCGAGCGACCCGAAGATGTAGCAAACGGCATAGCCAACGGCGACGTTCGTTTGCATGGTTTTGATGAGCGCCGGGGATGCGCTTAACTTTCCGATGGCATCTCCTGCCGTACCGAGAATCGCCGATTGGGTGAGGCCGCCAGCGGCAAGGCCGGCCGCCAATCCCCGATCCAGGCCGAACATCCAGGCAGCGGCCAAAACGCAAAGCAGGCCGACGAGGCACATGACGAACGAGGATGCGAGCTGGTTTAACGACCGCATGTTCAGGGCATGAAAAAACTGCGGTCCGCCTTGGAACCCAACCGCATAAATGAACAGCGCAAAAAATATGTTTTTAATGCCGCTGTCGACATCGATGCCAAGTTGTCCAATCACGACACCGACCAAAAGTGTGCCGGCGATGCCGCCTAAAACGAAGCTGCCGATCTTGATTTTTCCGACCAAGTAGCCGAGCGCGATCGTTATGAAGAGCGCGAGTAATGGTTGGCTCTTAAGTATTTCATGTACGATGGTCATGTTACTTACTCAAAATCTAAGTACGATTTGAGGCACCAACCGATATCTGCAGATCAGCGCGCGATCGACATCAAACGCCGAATGACCTGCCCAACGTTGACAACGCCATGCCGACGGCGGACGGCTGTGTGCACAACGTCCAGCAACTCAAGCTGACTGGTCCGCTGCGGACCGATCGCCTCGAACCTTGCTTTCTGCTCGTCGCTCAGACTTCCATAGAAGTCATTGAGCGCTGAACGCACCGTCTTGATCGCTTGCAGCATGGTGTCGAGCCGTTTGCCAACAGCCGCGAGCCGCGCCGGCGGCGTGAGCGGATTGTCGGTGAGGCACGCGGCCTTGAGCATGTCCGCCGCTTTGGTGGTAGCATTCTGGAGCGCAGCCAGACTCACGCGTTGCGTCTCGGTCGGACGCACCGCCTGGTCAATTTCTGTGGTCGGCCATGCCATCACACTGGGTTGAGCGGTACCGCAGCTCTTGGCGAGTGAGCCGGCGGGCTTGTCCGCGGCCTGGGCCTGGGTCTGACTCTGATCATTGCCGAGCGCGGTCAGGCGGGCCTTTTGTTCGTCGCTCAGGAGGCCGTAGAACTTCTCCAGCGCTGGCTGCACGGTCGCCACCGCCGCGATCATTGCCTCGATGCGCTGTTGCATCGCGGCAAGGCGGCTTGGGGCCGTCAACGCGATATCGGTCGGGCAGGCGGCCTGGATGTCCTGCGCAGCCTTTAGCGAGGCATTGGCGAGATCGTCGAGTGCGGCTTGTTGTGCCTCGGTCGGCTGGATTGCCTGCTGAAATTGATCGATTGGGAGACCGGCGATGTCGTGGCTGTCCTCGCCGCACATTTGCGCCAGTTGGCTGGCTTCGGCGCCCGGCGTAGCGGACGCGGGCGGCGCTGCTCCCATTGTGCCCGGGGCGGCGCTAGCCTGCTCCGGCAGATAGCCGGTGAGGTCGTCGTAGGCGTACGGCGCGAACAGGCTGACATAGATGTCGTCGTAACCGTAACCCCAGAAGGAGTCGTAATCGTTATCGCCCCACATGGCGTAGTCGTACATGTCGTTGTAGGCGAACGGCCAATATAGTGGGCCGACCCATCCGTAGCCACCGTTCCTGTGCCGCCACCAGCCCCTTCCGCCGTCGAGCCCGTTATGCCATCCCGCCGTCGCCGCACTCGCCGTAATGCGGGCGCGAGTATTCGGATTGCGTAATGCACTTCGATTATGCATTGCACCAGCGACGGTCTGTGACCTCAACGTCTCGCGCACGGCGTTGGCCTTGGCGGTCGAGTTCAGCCTCGTGTTGAACGTTGCGGTTCGGGATGCGCTGCGGGTGGCGTTGCGGTTTGTCAGCGCCCTGCTGCCGACCGGGCTGGTCGGGGCGTTGCGGTTGACGGCAGCTCGAGTGCTAGCGTTGCGCTGAGCGGCTGCAGCCGGAGCCGTCCTCTGCGGAGCAGCGCGTTGCACAGCTGCCCTCTGTGGAGCTGCCCGAGGCGCAGCGGCGCGTTGCGGAGCGGCACGTTGCACAGTTGCCCTCTGTGGAGCCGCCCTAGGTGCCGCCGCACGTTGCGGAGCGGCCCTCTGCGGAGCTGCCCGAGGCGCAGCCGCGCGTTGCGGAGCTGCATGTTGCGGAGCGGCTTTCTTTGGAGCTTCTGTCTCAGGTGGTGCGGCGTAGGCCGCGGCCGACAGCGCGGTCGCAAGAACAATCACCGCAATCCTGATATTGAATGTCGACATGACGCCCTCCAGTTCAAGCGCTTTGCAACCTAAGTCTTGAAAATAGCTCGCGAACGGATTCTTCTTATAATTTAAAGTCTATCGGTCGAAAGAAATTGCATATGTCCGGTATCAGACATCTGGCACGCTGCGGCAGGAATCAGGAATTGTCGTTGATCTAGGTCAACGGACACTTGGTATTTGGCATTGTGGAAGCTTCGGAATTGATCGCATTCAGTGAGCCGCCTCTGCCACTTTCGCGCCTGCATGCACATCGACACGTGAGGCATTGGCCGCACCAAGGATGGTCTTCGCGCGCGCCATCTCCTCCGTAGTGCCGTGTGCCATCACCAGAAAGTTATCGGCCTTCAAGGCGGTCTCGTACTGGATCACGCTGTCCTTCGGGATACCGATGCTGTAGAGCGCCGCGCCAATCGCGCTCAGCCCGCCAACCATGACAGCATTCTCAAGGGCAGTGATCGCGACGGTCGCCAGATATCCAAGCACGACGACGTGCCCAACGACGGGTATCGTTAGGAACAGCCCACCGAAGAATAAGCCCCAGAGACCGCCCCAAAACGCGCCGCGCTTGCCCCAAAACTTAATCCGGTCACCCATGTTATAAAAGCCGACGACCTTTTCGTCGGTGTGATAGCCCTTGCCGACGACGCTCAAATTCTTCATGTCGAAGCCGGCCGCGTTCAGTTTTTTGACAGCTGCTTCCGCAGCATTGTGCTCTGCAAATACGGCGATGATCGAGTCAGCTTTAGCGCTTGCCATTTGAACCTCTTTCAGGATTGGTCTGCCTTAATGGGGCGGATGGCCATCGCCGCACCGGCGCGTGAGCCTCGATGATCTCTTTGAGCGCAATGAACCTCGAGCCCGCACCGGCGAGTCCAAGGCATAAATCTCGTGGCCGCGTCCAGGGCAATAGAACTCCTGGACATACCTCCAGACGCGCACCGGTCGTCCCCGAAAAAGCATGCTGGTCTCCGATCTAATTATTTACTGAGCAAAAGTGCTCACATGGATGCGTATTAATGTGAAATTACCGCAGCACGTTTCGGCGCGGCGCAACTTGCTTTCGATGTGCCGCAGTCTCTGACTGCGCCACCTCGCAGCAATGGTTCGGTGCAGCTCTCAAGTCCGCGTCGCGCCAAAAGCGAACGCGACGTCAGCCGCCGAAATGAAAGAAGAACCCGCTCACCGAGGCGGGTTTTCCTATTACGAAGTTGTTTTGCGGGAGGTTTTGCCGAATGCGGCGTCCACGTCTTTCTTTTTAATGCGCGCCGACGGATTGCCAGGCTCATCAAGATTTTGTTCTTCGCTCCCGTCACCCATCATACCAGGATGAGCAATTTCAGCTTGTTTATTGGCGAACTTAGATCAATAGAGCACGCCACCTTTTAGTTCCGTCATCCGCTAAAGAAACGTGACGGCGGGGTCGGTGAGGCGCATCCTTGTCGCACACTAGTCGAGGAGAGCTCCTGCTGGTGTTGCCAGCCAGGGCGTTAGCCCGGACGGACGGGCTGGCGGATGTGCCACCGGTCTATGCGGAGCAAAACGTGACGGTGAAACGGGCTCCGCGGCCGTTTTCGACGGGCAGGATTTGAAACGTGCCACCGATCTGCTTGACCAGTGAAAGGATGATTTTCATCCCAAGCCCGGGGCTGTTGGCGGGATCGAAATCCACCGGCAATCCCGGCCCATTGTCCAGCACCGATAACAAATGACTGGTCGCCGACAATGTGTCGATTCGAACGGTGACGTGACTTTTTGCGTGTTTCACCGAATTGGTGATCAGCTCATTCACGATGAAGCCGAGAGGGATCGCCGAGGCGGTCGGAATTTCGATTTCGGGGCCTTCGACTTGGATGACATAACCTGTCTGAACTTCGAACAGCAGGCCCGAAAGATCTTCGCATAAGCGCTGAATATATTGCTTGAATTCGACCCTGTCCTGATGATCGAGGAGATGCAGCCGATGATGGACGCGTCCCAGTGCCGACACACGGCGGCTAGCAATCGTCAATTGGGCGGCTGCCTCTGGCGTTGTCGCAGTCCGGCTCTGCAAGGTCAGCAGACTGACGACCAGTTGCAGACCGTTGATCAGCCGGTGCTCGAATTCTTGGGCCAGCATGGTTTGGCGTTGAGAAAGCGCGGCCTTATCGCTTACCAGCGCTTGTTCGCGCGCTAACGCAGCCTGCAATTCCCTAGCCATCGCATCGAACTGCTTCCGCCCACGCTTATCGTGTCCGATCTCGCGCCGCGCCGGGAACCGAACCACCGTTTCGTTTGTGGTCGTGCTCATTGTTTGACGGTGACACGCGGTCGAAACCCGCACTGTGCAAAAAAGCTCACTTTGACGATTAATAATCGCGCCCCGACCGCGGACTATTGCAATAGTCCAGCGCTAGCAGCGGTTTTCACGCTAGGCGGCAATTCGATCGAGTATTCTGCACAATGTAGCCAGAGCGCTCACGTCAATTCTACGCCGCTGGCCCCACCGAACGCGTCTTTTCAGTCAGAACTACGCTCAACAATGAACTGTGAACTTCGAGATGCCCGTTGTAGTCAATAAAGCCGAGCTTGCGAAACTTGTTCATGAAATGACTAACGCGCGACCGCGTTGTGCCAATCATCTCAGCCAAGGTCTCCTGACTTATCTTAGCGACAATTGGCTCCGGGCGGCCTTGTTTGCCGAAATTGGCCAATAGCAGGAGTACACGCGCCAGGCGCTTTTCGGTTGAATTAAAAAGCTGATCGACCAAGTCTTCTTCAACTCGCGCGTTGCGTTCCAAGATGTGCGTGACAAACATTTTGGAAAATGCGGGCTCGTCATTAAGAACTCTTTGGATCTCGATCTTGCTCACGCTCATGAGCGTGCAATCTGTCATTGCGGACGCTGTTGCCAAGCGCTTCGGCTGCCCGATCAGGCATCCCTCACCCAGAAATTCGTTCGCTCCAAGGATTGCGACAACGGCCTCGTTGCCCTCCTTGGAGATGACTATGACTTTAATTTTGCCCGATTTGATATAGATGACCGATTCCGCCGGATCGCCTTGGTCAAAAATAATGGCCTTCTTTTTATGCGTGGAAATGATGCGGCCCGCGGCTGCCGTCTGCAAAAAAACCGCGGGGTCAAACGGGGCCGCACTTTTTGTTTTGCGGCTCACGTTTTTCATTCTGGACCTCAATTTGGGAGCATAAGACATCGCGATTTACCCTCCGTTCAGGTGGGAGACACGACTGTCTCTCAGTCACCAATGCTGGGCCGTAACCACCATGTAGTTGAAGATTAAAGGGCTATTTGCGTTTTCATCGCTCGCCGAGCAGCCGATCGAACTCCCTCTTGGAAACGCCGTAACACTCGCACGAACGCTGCATCAGGCCACGCCGATCGATGATCGTGACATTGCCGCGTATATAACGGATGAGGCCGGCCCGTTGCAGGGCGCCCGCCGCAGCCGTCACGCCGGTACGCTGCACCCCCAGCATCATGGCCAGGAACTCCTGCGTGAGCAGAAACTCATCCGAGTGCATGCGGTCGTGCGTCATCAGCAACCAACGGCAGCATCGCTGCTGTAGAGAATGAAAGTGATTGCATGCGGCGGACTGTGCGACCTGGTTGAAGAAGGCGTGACCGTACCGAAGCATTACCGCCTGCATCGAGGCGCTTCGCGCCAGTTCCTTTTTGAACAGTGTCGCCTTCATTCTCAGGCCGGTGCCGGGTACCTGGACGTAGACGGCTGTCGGCGCCCTGTCGTCGCCCAATACGATGGGGAGACCCACCACGCCCTCGTTGCCGATGGTTCCGACCTCGGCTGCCTCACCGTTCCTCATGGTATTTACCAGGGAGCCGACGCCAGTTTCGATGAAATAGACAAATTCGATAGGCTTATTCGCACGATAGAGAGACTGCCTGTACTCCAGCGGAATACGTTGAAGATGCGGGCGCAGCCGTTGGTAATCCCTGGACGGCAGCAAACCGAGCAATCGGTTGGCATGCAGGTCCGATGCCTCGCGGCTAGCCACCACTTTGCTGCTCATTTTGGTCGCGCTCATACGGCTCGAATTGGCGCGTGTTACACGCGCCTAGCCTCGGCCAGCGATTTCTTCCGGTTTTTTGTCGCAGGGTCTCGTCGATGGAGCCCAGCGGCCAATTGGCTGCGAACGCTGCGCTCGTTTGGCGTCCGAGGCAAGGCTAATGTCTCGTATCGGACACTTGAGTAGACTTTTAGTTCTCCCGCGGCCGCATGGCAGACATGGCAGGGTTGCCACCTAGAATGTCCGGAATCGGACATATCGCTCGAACTCATTCCGTGCAAAGGCGCAGCGTCCGGTAGCGGCCCGGTCGCGGTACCAAAAGGGCCGCTCCTGCACTTGAGCTTGCCCCGTGCCCCACCCCCGACGTAGGGCGCTTTCTAGCGCGAAGTGCTCCCAACGGTCGCGCGATCCGACCGCTTTTTCTCTCTGCGCAGGAGGCCGAGTCATGGATGAATTGATGAAACCATTCGTCGAGCGCCAAAACGTCGTTCATTACGTTGAGCAGCTTAAAACCGAAACCGATCCTGATAGGCGCAATGTGGTCTTGAAGCTGTTGGCCGAAGAATTTGTCCTGAAACTGTTGGCTGAAGAAGAGGTGGAGCAGGTCAAAGCTGCGACTTGATATCCATCCCCAGTACCGGCGTCCTTTGCGCTCGCTTGGCAGAACATTGGACGAAAAAGATGGCGTTCAAATGCGACAATGCATTGCCGCGGCGCTCATACGGTCACGGTGGTATCGGTGTCATAGGGATCATTTTGATCGTGCACGTCGTATGGTTCTGATGGGGCGGCTCTGATCTGACACGCGGCAGGTCGGATGATCCGTCTTTGCCGGCATCCGGAGACGGGGCATTAAGATGGAACTCAACCGGACTTCAAATACGGTCACAAAATCAATGCACGACCACTGGATGCTCTTTCTTTTTGAGGGAGTTTCCTTGGTCGCATTAGGACTATTGGCAATCGTCATTCCATCAATTGCCAGTTCGGCCGCGACCCTGTTCATAGGCTGGCTTTTTATCGTCAGTGGAATTATCAGCCTCGTGACGACTTTCTGGGCGCGGCAAATACCTGGATTTTGGTGGTCACTCGTGTCCGCTTTGCTAGGCGTTCTTGTCGGCACCGTCTTAATCGCGCAAAGATCTAATGATCTTTACGGCGGTCTGATGGGATGGCCTTTAGAGGCAATCGGTCCCCTGCGAATGGTATTGGTGTTGTTCTTTCTAATTGAGGGCGGGGCGTCAATTATGTTCGCGTTCGAGCACCGTCGTCAGTTCTCGGGCCGTTGGGCCTGGATGTTGGCGAGCGGTGTCCTCGATATCGGTTTGGCGACCATCATCATTTTTGATCTACCAGGGACTTCCGCCTGGACCATGGGACTGCTTATCGGAATCAACATGATCGTCGGCGGTGCATCGCTGATTGCAATGGGATTGCATGCCCGCTCGGGAAGTCCTGCTTCAAATGCAGCATTGCAATGACGAGGTTAGCAGGGCACAGCACGAGGAGCGACAGCGACAGGCCAGCCGGCCGATTCTCCAAGGCCCGCCGGTGGCCGCGATGGCCCGGATCCAGCGAGCCCGACATAAAAACCGATGTTGCCACATCCGGCGTCGGCGCTCCCCGTCGATCTCGGCGTCGCCTCTGGCAGCTCCTTCTAGGGAGCGTCCTAGTCTGCGCCGCCGCCATCGGCGTGTGGGCGCTCCTGACGGAGTTCCTCAAACGCGCGCCCGCGTCAGCTGTTCCCCCAATACCGGTTGTGATCGCGACAGCACAGACGGGCGACCTACCAATTTATCTCACGGGGCTCGGCACGGTTCAGGCCTATAACACTGTGACCGTCCATGTTCTTGTCAGCGGGATCTTGAACAAAGTCACCTTCGTCGAAGGTCAGGACGTGAAAGCCGGCGAACTGCTCGCCCAAATTGACCCCCGTTCATATCAGGCACAGCTCGATCAGGTCGTTGCCGCTAAAGAGCGCGATGAAGCGCTGCTCGCCAATGCCAATATCGATTTGCAGCGCTACAAAGAGTTGGCCGCGCAGAAGGCAATCCCAAAGCAACAACTCGACACGCAGATTGCGCTGGTCGCGCAGTACGCCGCGACGGTCAAGAACGATCAGGCGCAAATCGATTTCGCCGCGGTTCAACTTGATTACACTACAATTACCTCGCCAATCGCCGGCCGCACCGGTGTGCGAATGATAGATGCCGGCAACATCGTGCAAGCGACTAACACCACCGGGCTGGTAGTGGTGACGCAGATCGAGCCGATTTCGGTGCTTTTTACGCTGCCGGAGGATGATTTCGGCGTGGTCAACCGACAGATGGCGGCAGGACCTCTTACGGTCACAGCATCGAACCGGGCCGACAACAAAGTACTGGGCCAGGGAACAGTGCTGCTGATCAATAATCAGATCGACCAGACCACTGGCACGATCCAGTTGAAGGCGACTTTCCCGAACAAGGATCATGCTCTCTGGCCCGGGCAGTTCGTCGACGTGCAGTTGCTGGTCGAGACGCGCCATGGCGCGGTTACGGTGCCCGCGGCTGCTGTGCAGCGCGGTCCCCAGGGCGTCTACGCTTATGTTATCAAGTCCGATAACACGGTCGAGATGCGGCCGATCAAAGTGTCGGCGGCCAATGCCGGCGGCCCCATGGCGCTGATCGAATCCGGAGTGACCGGCGGCGAGCAGGTCGTCGTCGACGGCCAGTTGAGGCTCCGCCCAGGCGCGAGCGTCAAAGTGATCCCCGCGGCGCCTCCGTCATGAGCATCTCCGAGCCGTTCATCCGCCGGCCGATTGGGACTGCGCTGCTGGCCGTCGGATTGCTAATGATCGGAGTGGTCGCATTTCCGATGCTGCCGATTGCGCCGCTGCCGCAGGTCGACTTTCCTACAATTCAGGTTACTGCGACGCTTCCCGGAGCAAGCGCTGAGACTATGGCGGCGAGTGTGACGACCCCACTCGAGCGGCAATTTGCCTTGATCGCCGGAGTAATCGATCTGACCTCGACGAGTTCGCTCGGCTCAAGCTCTATCACAGTGCAGTTTAATCTCAACCGCGACATAGATGCTGCTGCGGGCGACATCCAATCGGCAATCAACGCCGCCGGTGGACAGTTGCCGACCAACCTGCCAAGCCCGCCGAGCTACCGGAAGGTCAACCCTGCGGACTCGCCGATACTGCTCCTGGCGCTGACCTCCACCTCATTGCCGCTCACGGTGGTCGACGACTCCGCTGATACTATCCTAGCCCAACAGCTTTCGCAGATCAGCGGCGTTGCACAGGTGACGATCAACGGCGCGCAGAAGCCCGCGGTACGCATTCAGCTCGATCCCGCAAAGATGGCATCGCTCGGTCTTTCTCTCGAGGATGTCCGAACACAAATCGTGGCTGCCTCGGCCGACGCCCCCAAGGGCATGATCGACGGCGTGCGGCAAAGCTTCGCCGTGTACGACAACGATCAGATCCTCGCTGCAGCGCCCTGGAACGACGTCATCGTCGCTTACCGCAATGGCGCGCCGGTGCGCATCGGCGACATCGGCCAGGCGGTAGACGGGCCCGAGAACACCAAGCTCGCTGCCTGGGCGAACGGCACACGGTGCATCCTGCTAGCGGTCTTCAAACAGCCCGGTGCCAATGTGATAGATACAGTCGATCAGGTGCGGGCGGCACTGCCGCACCTCCGCGCAACGATCCCCGCTGCGATCGACGTGACCATCCTGGCCGATCGCACCCAGACGATCCGCGCTTCAGTCTCCGACGTCGAAACTACCCTAACAATCACCATCGTGCTGGTGGTCATGGTGATCTTCCTCTTTCTTCGCAATCTCTGGGCGACAATCATCCCCGCTATCGCGGTGCCGCTGTCGCTGACCGGGACGTTCGCGGCAATGTATTTTCTTGGTTACAGTCTCGACAACCTCTCGCTGATGGGGCTCACAATCGCCGTCGGGTTCGTAGTGGACGACGCGATTGTCATGCTGGAGAACATCGTCCGCCACATCGAAGAGGGCCTGACGCCGCTTGAGGCGGCGCTCAAGGGGGCCGGCGAGATCGGCTTCACCATTGTCTCGATGAGCCTCTCGCTGATTGCCGTGTTCATCCCGCTGCTGCTAATGGGCGGAATTGTCGGTCGGCTATTCCGAGAGTTCGCCGTCACGGTGACGGTGGCGATTCTAGTCTCGGGCGCCATCGCGCTGACTTTAACGCCGATGATGTGTTCGCGCTTCCTCAAAAGCGGCAAAGAGGCCCGTCACGGCCGTGTCTATCTCTTCTCCGAGCGGGTGTTCGATCGGCTGCTGGCGGGCTACGAATGGGGCCTGAAGCGTGCCCTGGAGTACCGCCTGGTGACGCTTTGTGTGTTCTTTGGCACGCTGATGATCACGGTGGTCCTGTACGTTATGATCCCGAAAGGCTTCTTTCCGGAGCAGGACACGGGATCCATCTTCGGCAGTGCCGAGGGGGCACAGGACATCTCCTCATCGGCAATGTGGGGCCATCTCGGCGCAATGGCCGCGATCATCGGACGGGATCCGGACGTGGCAAGCGTTGGTTACTCCGCTGGCTCCTCGGCCTTCAACAGCGGCACTTTTTTCATCAACTTGAAGCCACGGGCTCAGCGAAACGCGAGCGCCGACCAGATCATCGCTCGGCTACGCCCCAAGCTGGCCACCATAGAGGGTGCGAATCTCTATCTCCAAGTCTTGCAGGACATCAAGGTTGGCGGTCGTCTCGGCCGAACCCAGTACCAATACACCCTCCAGGACGCCAATCTCGATGAACTCGATGTCTGGGCTCCCAAGCTGGTGGCGAAGCTCCAAGGACTAAAGCAGCTCGCCGACATCACTAGCGACCAGCAAGCGAACGCCGCTACGGCAACGCTGACCATCGATCGCGACCGGGCCGCACGCTTTGGAATCCAGCCAACGCTGATCGACGCTACAATCTACGACGCCATTGGCCAGCGTCAGGTGGCGCAGTATTTCACTCAGCTCAACAGCTATCACGTCGTCCTAGAGGTCGACCCGGCGTTGCAGACCGATCCGCGCCTGTTCGACAAGCTCTACATCACCTCGCCGCTCATAGGGGGACGGCAAGTGCCGCTGTCGACCTTCGTGCACCTAGACATGACAAAGACGGCTTATCTTGCCATCAACCATCAGAGCCAGTTCCCATCGGTGACGGTGAGCTTCAATCTTGCGGGAGGCGCAGCGCTCGGCGATGCAGTGACGGCAATTCAGCAGGTTGAGAGCGATCTCGGGGTTCCGGCGACACTGACCGGGTCATTCCAGGGTACGGCGCAGGCTTTCCAGACTTCGTTGGCGACAACTCCCTATTTAATTGCTGCCGCGCTGCTGGTCGTCTACCTCATCCTGGGCGTGCTCTACGAGAGCCTCGTTCACCCACTGACCATTATTTCGACACTCCCATCGGCCGGGGTCGGCGCTCTCCTGATGCTGATGCTGTTCGGCTTTGACCTCAGCGTCATCGCGCTGATCGGCATCATCATGCTCATCGGTATCGTGAAGAAGAACGGCATCATGATGGTGGATTTTGCACTGAGCGCCCAGCGTGAGCAGAATCTGCCGCCGGAGGAAGCGATCTATCAGGCCTGCGTATTGCGCTTCCGACCGATCATGATGACGACGATGTGCGCGATCTTAGCCGGCTTGCCGCTGATGTTGGGAAGCGGCACCGGCGCCGAACTCCGCCAGCCGCTCGGCTATGCTATGGTGGGCGGCCTGCTGCTGAGCCAGGCGCTCACCCTGTTCACCACACCGGTGGTGTATCTCTACCTCGATCGGTTGAGCAATTGGCATAAGCGGCGGAAAATTCCCTCGGCGGTGTCCAGCAGCGAGGCGTAGGAGATAACTGATGGGCGCGCCACCGATCCAGATTTTCACCACGGGATCATTACATGTGAACATAATGAGCCGATGCATATTATAAGCGAGTGAACCTGCGCCAGATTGTAGGCAGGTGTCGGGTTCTCGGCGTGAGCGCCTAATGCTGGAGCTAGAGGGCACCCGGGATGAATGATGAAGGTGGCCATTCACGCCCATCAGGCGGCCACGATGGGGCCCAGGGACTATCGGCCGTTTACGCCCTGATGGTCTTGGTAGTTGCAGCCTTGATGTGCGTCGGCGGTTATTTTTTCTTGAAAAAACTGGTTGAGGCGACGCGTCGGGATAATTGCTTGATATCCGGCCAGTGGTGCAGCGGGCTTGAGCGGAAACTTCATGGTCAGTGACCAATCTGCCATTCCGCGCCTCTGTTCACTCAGAAGAACGTTAGACCCGGCAATAGCCATCGGTATCCACGCACAGCCTAAACACATCCTCTGTGCGGGCTGTACCAATCTTATTCGAGGTTTGCTTGTGACTATCTCGGGGTGTTCTCATCGCTGTCTAGACTGCCCTGAGCGGCCAACGCGCCGGCCGTGGTCGGTTTGCCTTTAAGAACCCATTCAAAGCCCACAGCGATGATTGCGCCCAGCACGGGACCAAGGACATAGATCCAGGTGGTGCCCATATCGCCGCGGATCAGGTCCGGCGCGAATGAGCGTACCGGGTTCATCGAGGCGCCGCTGATTGGCGCGGCCCAAAGGCCCGCCAAAGCAATATAACCGCCGACTGCGAGAGCTCCGTTGGAACCGATATTACGGGCGCCCGAGGCGGTGCCAAGAATGGTGCTGACCAAACCGGTGGTCAATAGCACTTCCATGGCGAACGCCTTGAAATCACTCACTCCCGGGCGTGGTGGCGCCGGTTAATCCTTCCGTGCCGAACATCGCCCTGAGGAAAGACGCTGCGGCAATGCCCCCAATGATCTGCGCCGCGATATAGCCCGGCACTCGGGACCAGGGAAAATTGCGCCGTATGGCGAAAGCCAAGGTGACCGCTGGATTTAAATGGGCGCCGCTGACCGCGCCCATGAAATAGATTGATAGCCATAACCATCAGGCCCGGCGCGACGACCTTCATACTCAGAGAGATTGCCCCGCCGCTCTGGGCACCAACAACCACAGCGCCCGCCGCGACGACGACGAGGAGGAACGTACCCCAGGTTTCTGCAAAAAGGCGCCGCCATTCGTGAGCGGATTCCAAGAAATCGGGTGCCACTGATCCATTTAGCATACGTTGCTCTAGTGTCGCTTCGGTTCGGTCAGTGCGCACGGGTGTCATAGTGTGCTCGCGTAAGATTGGGTGATTTCAATTTGGTCAGACGATCTTACAAGGAATCATAGCATCTTCATCAAACGTATAGACCGCGCAAAGGCGATGATAGCCGTCGGCGATAACCAGCACTCCGTTGTTTTTGTCCCTGAACAGCAAGAGGGGGGCAGCTTTTCGTGCCTAATGATCTTTGCTCGATCTTTTTCCACGTGGCTGTTGCTGACACCAAGCAGCGACAGTTTGGAAGCCCGGAAAATGTCCTTCGCAGCAAATTCAGACATTTCGGCACGTTCCAATTCGTCGGCAGCATTCTTCGCCGCCTGCTGTCCTAAGGTCAGACTCAAATATAAATCGGCAGCGGGATAATCATGTTTCTGCGGTTTGCTTCGCCATTTTATATTCGTGGTTTTGTCCATGGCCGGCCCTTTCAACCGAGATTCTGGTGATAGTGATGATGTTCCCTCGTTGTATCTTTCGATGGCTGTGCAAGTTGTTGGTTGTGTCCCAATGTTAAATTCGGTTGGTGAGAATCGTACATATATGGAAACGTTCAGGCCATAAAACTAGCTTTATCATCCCACTTCTCAAGTACTGTAGCGATATTAACGATTTAGCCCGTCAGGACTTGTCGGACAGAATGAGCTGATTGCGTAAGAGAGGATTTCTGGCTCATCATATGAACTCCCCCGCTGACGGAGCCACTCACAATGTTAAGTTAGTGGCGGTTGTGGCGCTACGGTTGACTGACCAGCCGCATAATGATCTCCGGCACCGGTGGTCAATAGCTGAGCGACGAATGCGGGCGGATAGAGTTGTACACTTCTGAAGTCGCCCTACCGGGACTGTCATCGTGAAGCGCATCACAAGACTCTGGTCGGGCCTCTGCGCCCTTGTCCGTCAGCACCGAGTGCAGTTGGCACTTTCGATCAGGGTGACGATTGCTGCCCTGGCGTCTCTTGCGCTTGCGCAACTATTGCACCTTCCCCTGCCGTTGTGGGCGGTACTGACGGCCGTCATCGTGACGCAGATGAGCATCGGACGGTCGCTAAAGGCAACATTCGATTATCTCGTGGGGACGCTCGGCGGTGCGATCTACGGCGGCGTCATCGGTGTGCTTGTTCCGCATTCGAACGAAATCGCGCTTCTCGCTGTTCTCGCCATCGCCGTGGCCCCGCTTGCTCTCATTGCGGCGATAAACCCCAGATTCTCTGTCGCGCCGATTACCGCCATCATCGTGCTGTTGGTTCCTATGATGACCCACGCGAGTCAGATTGCTTCGGCAATTGATCGCGTACTTGAGGTAGTACTCGGAGGCGTCATCGGTTTCGTTGTTTCGCTTCTCCTGTTGCCATCAAACGCCCATCCATTGGTCGCTGGGGCGGCCGCCCGCACACTTGATCAGATGGCGCGGGCTCTTGGCGATCTGCTTTCGGGCTTGACGCAAGGTCTCGATGTGAACGCGCTCCACCGCATTCAGGACGGCATCGGTCGGGCTTTGGTGCAATTGAATGTGTTGGGCGCCGAAGCCGAGCGTGAGCGGTCGGCACGTCTCGCCGTTGGGCCCGATACGGGACCGCTGTTGCGCACGCTGCTCAGGTTGCGCCACGACCTTGTGATGATCGGAAGAGTGGCCATCAGTCCGCTGCCCGAGGCGTTCGCGATGCGGCTCGAATCGCCGTTGGCGCATGCCGGCGTGGTCTTCGCCGATTACTTGCGCGCGACTGGGGCCGCGCTGCAGGCGCGTCGGGGTCCGCCGTCGCTCAATGCCGTGGAATCGGCTCTTGATGCCTATGCTGCCGAGATCGCCGTGCTCCGTCGGGAAGGCCTCACGCGAAGTCTTCCCGGCGACGTGGCGGAACGCTTCTTCGCACTCGGATTCGCGCTTGAGCAGATGCACCACAACTTCAAAGATCTCGAACGGTGCGTGGCTGAATGGGCTGGATCGTCCAAGTCTCTTTAATTGTGGATGAGGTAATCGTTGCCGCGTTGCTGCGCCGCATACCCTGGCTTTTTTAGACCAAGCGTTAGGCGGTAGCCTAATAAAAGGCTTCCCAGGATTCGAAGTGCCGCGACGGCGGACCTCTCAAATGGAACTTTTTGAAGACCTAGGCATTTAGCTCTTAAGCGCGTTCACCCACCGCCCACCCAAGCCGAAGTACGCCACACACCAAGTGTCACGGATATCGGCTTTCGTCTCACATCTTCGCTTTGTCTGCCGATCGCTGTCGGTCTCGACCGCTCCTGGTTGCCGGAAGCTGCGGTCCAGACCTTTCCAGCTCACCCGAAAGGTGGCCAGCCATGAACGTCATGACAACGCCAAAACCAGAAACCAGCGCCAAGGCAACAACCGGCGCGATGATGAAGGCGCTCGTCTATCAGGGGCCGGGCAAGAAAGCCCTGGAAGATCGCCCGAAGCCGGACATCACGGCGCCTACTGACGCGATCGTCAAAATTACCAAAACGACAATCTGCGGCACTGACCTGCACATCCTCAAGGGCGACGTCGCCACGTGCCAGTCTGGCCGCATTCTCGGGCATGAGGGCGTCGGTATCGTCGACAAGGTTGGATCGGCCGTGACGGCGTTCAAAGCGGGCGACCATGTTCTGATCTCCTGCGTCAGCGCCTGCGGCAAATGCGAATATTGCCGCAAGCAGATGTTTTCGCACTGCACGACCGGCGGCTGGATCCTGGGCAACACGATCGACGGCACCCAGGCCGAGTTCGTCCGCATTCCCTACGCGGACAACAGCCTCTATCCCATTCCCGATGGTGCCGATGAAGAAGCGCTGGTCATGCTCAGCGACATTCTGCCGACCGGCTTCGAGTGCGGCGTGCTCAACGGCAAGGTTGCGCCGGGCAGTACGGTGGCGATCGTGGGCGCAGGACCGATTGGGCTCGCAGCGCTGCTCACTGCCCAGTTCTACTCGCCGGCCGAAATCATCATGATCGATCTCGACGACAATCGGCTGGAGGTCGCCAAGCGCTTCGGCGCCACCGCGACTATCAACAGCGCCGACGGCAAGGCCTTAGAGACGGTCATGAAAATGACCGGCAAGCGCGGCGTCGATACCGCCATCGAGGCGGTGGGCATCCCGGTCACTTTCGAACTGTGCCAAAAACTTGTCGCGGCCGGCGGCACTATCGCTAATATCGGTGTGCACGGAAAGAAGGTCGATCTCCATCTCGAGGAATTATGGGATCGCAACATTTCGATCACCACGCGGTTGGTCGATACCGCCACCATACCGATGCTGTTCAAGACGGTCGGAGCTCACAAGATCGACCCCAATCGCCTCATCACGCATCACTTCCAGCTCGATAAAATTCTCGATGCCTATGAGACCTTCGGCAACGCCGCCAAGACCAAGGCGCTAAAGGTCATCATCGAGACCTAACGCGGCGGCGACGATCCGGCTCCTACCGCACCGTGGCAAGCCGCTTCGCCGACGGCAGAAATGGTTTTGTCCGACATGCGTCGGGCAAAACCTGGAAGTATTTTCCGGGGGGCGATCCTGGAGAAATTCAATGTTCTCGTTACGCAGCCTGCCCATTACCTTTCGCGCACTCTTCAGCAGCTTCCTGATCCTGATTGGTGTCGGATACCTGATGGCGCTGTCGTTCATGTACCTGGTTGTGATCGAGCCTCATCAACAGATGGGGCAGGGATTGGTTGCGGGTATCAGCGACGAATATCACGGGCTGCCGAAAGGAAAGACCTTGATCGAGTCGGCGCTGATGGGGCCGATGGCCGACAAACTATCGGCCACCGATCGCACGCGCCTTCTAAAGTGGGTGCATGATGGCGCAAAAGCTGCGACCTATCCCCAAGTCAAACCGATCTTCGCCGCGAATTGTATCAGTTGCCATATGGAGGACGCTCAGTCGATTCCGCCACTGGCGAGCTTCGCGGCCGTGCAGAAAGTCGCGAAAGCGGACACTGGAACGAGCATCGCCGATTTGGCCAAAGTGTCTCACATCCACCTGTTCGGCATCAGCATCATCTTCCTGCTGACCGGCGCGATTTTCGCTCTGAGCGAAACGCCGATCTGGCTACGCGTAAGTCTTGTTGTAGTGCCCTACGTGACCATCCTGGCGGATATAGGCTCTTGGTGGTTCACCAAATATCTCGATCCGGCATTCTTCGCCTATGTCGTTGTCGCAGGTGGTGCGTGCATGGGTTTGGCGCTTGGTGGCCAGATTCTTATTGCGCTATGGGAAATGTGGATCAAACCTCTCGAAAAAATGACCTGACCAGACTTTTTGGGCAGGCGTTATGCGCACGGGTCGGAGAGCCACCGTAAGTCTTGCCTGGGCTCTTATGGTGAGAGAGCGCCAACCAGTTTTGGAGATGCTGATGCCCGATGTCTTGTCACCCGAGCTCCTGGGGAAAATGCACGCCTATTGGCGCGCAGCGAATTACCTTTCGGTCGGGCAAATCTATCTGAAAGATAATCCGCTACTCGAATCTCCACTCAAGCTCGAACATATCAAGCCACGTTTGCTGGGCCATTGGGGTACAACGCCGGGATTGAACTTTCTCTACGTCCACCTCAACCGGCTGATCAAGGAAAACGATCTGAATATGATGTACGTCATCGGTCCGGGTCACGGCGGCCCAGGGCTGGTAGCGCAAACCTATCTGGAAGGATCGTATACCGAGCGCTATCCGGCTCTTGAGCGCGACCGGAGCGGATTGCATCGGCTGTTCCGCCAGTTCTCCTGGCCCTATGGAATTCCCAGTCACGTGTCGCCGGAGACGCCGGGCTCGATTCACGAAGGCGGAGAATTGGGCTATTCATTGGTCCACGCCTATGGCGCCGCTTTCGATAATCCGGACCTGATCGTCGCCTGCATCATCGGCGACGGTGAGGCGGAAACCGGTGCGCTGGCCACCAGTTGGCACTCGAACAAATTTCTGAATCCTGAGCGCGACGGCGCGGTCCTTCCGATCCTTCATCTCAACGGTTTTAAGATCGCCAATCCGACGGTGCTCGCTCGCATCAGCCGGCAGGAACTGACGGAGCTGTTGCGCGGCTACGGCTACGATCCGCATTTCGTCGAGGGCGACGATCCAGCGCGCATGCATCATCGTCTCGCCGGCACGCTCGATACGATCTTGGCGAAGATTGGCCAAATTCAGAGCGCCGCGCGATCTGGCGGTAGGACCGAAGGTCTCGAGCGCCCGCGGTGGCCGATGATCGTACTTCGCACGCCCAAGGGGTGGACTGGTCCAAAATTCGTCGATGGCAAGCCAGTCGAAGGGACCTGGCGAGCACATCAGGTCCCGATCGCGGATATGAAAAACCCTGAACATTTGAAGCAACTCGAAGAGTGGATGAAGAGCTACCGGGCGCATGAACTGTTTGACGAGAAGGGCAAGTTTCGTGACGAGTTCGCCGTGCTGGCTCCGACTGGCCATCGCCGCATGGGCTCCAATCCGCACGCCAACGGTGGCGAATTGCTCGTTCCATTATCGATGCCCCACTTCCGGGACCATGCAATTGAGGTTTCCGCCCCTGGAGCCGTCAAGGCTGAAGCGACCCGCAATCTGGGGAAACTCCTCCGCGACGTAATGAAGCTTAATCTCGAAAAACGGAATTTCCGGCTCTTCGGCCCTGACGAGACCGCGTCCAACAGGCTGGAGGCCGTTTACGACGTTTCCGGCAAGGAATGGATGGCCGAGGTCGAAGTGGTTGACACCGATCTCAGCGTCGATGGCCGCGTCATGGAGGTCTTGAGCGAGCACCTTTGCGAGGGCTGGCTTGAGGGATACCTGCTCACGGGGCGCCACGGATTGTTCTCCTGCTACGAGGCATTCATCCACATCATCGACTCGATGTTTAATCAGCACGCGAAGTGGCTGAAGGTCAGCCGAAAAATCCCGTGGCGCAAGCCGATTGCATCGCTGAATTATCTGCTCACGTCGCATGTCTGGCGGCAGGATCACAACGGCTTCTCCCACCAGGATCCCGGTTTCATCGATCATGTCGCGAACAAGAAATCCGATATTGTGCGTATCTACCTGCCGCCCGACGCAAACTGCCTGCTGTCGGTCGCCGATCACTGTTTGCGCAGCCGCAATTACATCAACTTGATCGTCGCCGGAAAACAGCCGGAATGGCAGTGGCTCGACATCGATTCAGCCGTTCGGCATTGCACCGCCGGCGCCGGTATCTGGCAATGGGCCAGCAACGATGCAGGCAACCCCGACGTGGTTATGGCCTGTGCCGGCGACGTGCCAACGCTCGAGACGCTCGCCGCCGTAACGCTGCTGCGCGCCTATGTCCCGGACATCCGCATCCGTGTCGTCAATGTCGTTGATTTGATGGTGCTGGAGCCCCAATCCGAGCACACGCACGGAATGGAGAATGAGGATTTCGACGAATTGTTTACCACAGACAAGCCGGTAGTTTTCGCCTTCCACGGTTATCCGGCGATGATTTACAAGCTGACGTACCGCCGGCACAATCACGACAATATCCATGTGCGCGGCTACAAGGAGGAGGGCACCACGACGACGCCCTTCGACATGGTCGTGCTGAACAATCTCGATCGCTATCAACTCGCGCTGGATGCCATCAAGCTAATTCCACGGTTCAGCGATCACGTGGAGACCGCGACCTCCCGTTACTGGACCGCTATGGAGCGCCACAAGCTCTATATTAGCGAACACGGCGAAGACATGCCCGAGGTTCGTGACTGGTGCTGGGTCTTGTGAGTACGAAGATTGCCGCTGGATCCGGCATGACAGACCGCGCACCGTCGCTGAATGTGCTCGCGCTAAACAGAGGCTCTTCCTCGCTCATATTCGAATTTTATAGTGTTGGGTCTTCTCAAGCCGATGCAGTAATCTCTATCCCGCTGGTTCAAAAAAATCCATCAGGTCAGAGCTGCGAGACGTCCAGCCGTGCATGGGAACATACGGACTATAAAACTAGCCTTATCATCTTGTTTCTCCAGTACTGTAGCGATACTGCCGATTTCCAAAGCCGATCCGCAAACGCGAGCCAGCTGAGGCGTCGCGGACATTATGGGGCCTGTAGGGTGGTCACTTGAATTGGCCTTTGTCAGGATTCCTACCGAAAATGTCATCGGTTCCTTCTTGGGCCGGCGACGAGGTAATCCGTGAAGAGCTCTTCAGCGTTGAGCGCCTTGAGCAGCATGCCGAAAGCTTGGCCGCGGCTCAATCCGTTAGCTCACAGCCGGAGACAGGGCGACCGCTTACGAAACGGGTTCGCGACAACGATGAAGCTCTGCTTGCGGCCTATCGCGTCATCGCGGCCGCAATCAAGGACAAGCGCTCGATAACGCCTGCGGCCGAATGGCTGATCGACAACTTTCATATTGCGGAAGATCAGATCCGCGAGATTCGAACCGATCTTCCACCAAGTTATTACCGCCAGCTTCCTAAGTTGACGGAGGGCCCGTTCGAGGGATATCCGCGCATCTTCGAGGTGGCATGGGCCTTTGTTGCGCATACTGATAGCCGTTTCGAAGCGGAGATGCTTCGGCGCTTTGTAGTGGCCTATCAGCGCGTTCAGCGGCTTACGATCGGTGAGCTATGGGCCATCGCAATAACAATTCGCGTTGTGCTGGTGGAGAATCTTCGGCGCTTGGCCGATCTCATTGTGGGTAGTCAGACGGCGCGTGATGCCGCAGATGAATTAGCCGAGCGTCTACTCGGCCCCGGGATTAGGACACCGGAATCGGCCGACATGGCGCTACGGCCACATAAAAATGCACCGCTCTCGCGGTCATTTGCGGTCCAACTTGTCCAACGATTGCGCGATGAAGATCCGGCCACGACCCCGGCGCTTCTGTGGCTGGACCAGCGGCTAAGTTCGCAGGGCACTTACGCCGACGAAATTGTGCGCGAAGAGCACCGCAGACAGGGCGCGGCGAACGTCACTATCCGCAATATCGTCACCAGCATGCGGCTTATTTCCGAATTTGATTGGACGGAGTTTTTCGAAAGCGTCAGCCTGGTCGACGAGGAACTGCGGGCAGGCAGTGACTTCGCCGCCATGGATTTTCCAACGCGCGATAGGTATCGCCGTGCGATCGAAGGGCTTGCGCGCGGTTCGGCCCACTCGGAAATCGCTGTCGCTCGGGCAGCCGTTCTCATTGCAAAACGCACTTGGGCTGACCAGCAAGCCGGAACGGCGGAGCCCGATCCGCGCTCGCGCGATCCCGGCTATTCCTTGATCGGGCAAGGCCGGCGCGCGTTCGAAAGGAAACTTGGCTTTCGCGCTCCGCTAAAGGATTGGCTGGTCCGCACCAACGCGGAGGTGGGGATTTCAGGCTATCTGTTAGCCGTCGGGTTCGCTGCGGGGCTAATTCTCGCCTTGACATTGCTCGCGGTCGGGCCGGCCGCCACCGCAGGATGGGTTTTCCTGCCATTGGCGTTTTTAGGGCTCCTTATTTCCATCGATGCCGCAATCACGCTGGTGAATCGCGCAGTCACGGATCGGGTCGGCCCCGCCGTGCTCCCCGGACTTGAGCTTCGCGAAGGTGTTGCGAATGAGCTCCGCACCCTCGTCGTCGTGCCGACGCTGCTCACAACTAATGCCGCAATCGAACAACTCATTGAACGATTGGAAATCCATTATCTCGCGAGCACTGATGGCGATATCCGGTTTGCTCTGCTTTCAGACTGGACGGACTCGGCGACCGAGAATGAGGCAGGCGATGAGAAGCTTTTGGGTACAGCGATTGAAGGAATCGCCCGCCTCAATATCAAATACGGACCGGCATCGGACGGCGCGCGCTTCTTCCTCTTGCATCGTCGGCGCGTCTGGAACCAGGGCCAGGGCAAATGGATCGGATGGGAACGCAAGCGCGGAAAACTGCATGAACTGAATCGGCTGCTTCGCGGCGCCACGGACACTACGTTCTTGGGGGTGGGCGGCCCATTGCCGCTGGTGCCGACAGGCATTCGTTACGTAATTACCTTGGACACGGACACGCGGCTTCCCATTGGAGCTGCAAAGCGCCTGATCGGAAAAATGGCGCACCCGCTCAATCGGCCAAAACTGGACCTCGTGTCTCGCCGTGTGGTCGAGGGTTACGGTGTGCTGCAGCCGCGGGTAACTCCATCGCTTCCTACCGCGCGGGATGGTTCGATTTACCAGCGTGTGTTCTCGAGCCCGACCGGCATCGACCCCTATGCCGCGGCAGTCTCCGACGTTTACCAGGACCTGTTCGAAGAAGGGTCCTATAGCGGCAAGGGTATCTATGAAGTGGATGCCTTCGAGGCCGCGCTCGCAGGCCGGATCCCGGAAAGCAGCGTGCTCAGTCACGACCTGCTGGAGGGAATTTTTGCCCGCGCCGGGCTGGTATCGGACGTCGAAGTCTTCGAAGACTTTCCGTCGCGTTACGATGTTGCCGCATCCCGCCAGCACCGTTGGGCGCGCGGCGACTGGCAATTGCTTCCTTGGATCATCGGCAGGGGGCCTGTCGCCGGCGGCGGTGGAACGAGCATTCCTCTGCTCGGCCGCTGGAAACTTGCGGATAACCTTCGCCGGACACTATCGGCCCCGGCAAGTGTTTTCGCGCTCCTGGCCGGTTGGATTCTGCTGCCAGCAACGGCGGCTTTCATCTGGACCGGATTTGTTTTTCTTCCATTCCTGTTGACCGCCTTTCTGCCCCTCGTCACGCGCGTGGTTCCGCGTCGCTCCGGAATTACGACCGGGAGCCACTTCCGCGCTTTTCGTCTCGATCTAAGAGTCGCCTTATCGCAGTGCGGGCTGCAAGTCGTGCTGGTCTCGCACCAGGCATGGCTGATGTGCGACGCAATCGTGCGGACTTTGTCGAGGCTGTATCGGCGGCGAGAGTTGCTGGAATGGGTGACAGCCGCGGCAGCAGACTCAGATCGAGAACTCGAACTCGGCGGCTTTTATCGGCGGATGGCCGGCGCCGTCGTTTTGGCTGTATGCGCGGTCGTTGCTGTTGCTTTCGCCGATCATGGGACTTTGTTGATCGCCGCTCCGTTAGTTACTGCCTGGATGCTGTCACCGGCGATGGCATGGTGGGCCAGCCGGGCGCCGCGGCCAGATCAGAGTGTTCTGTCGGAGGCGGAGGCGGAAAGCCTGCGCCTTATAGCGCGGCGCACCTGGCATTTCTTTGAAACATTCGTTACGGCGGAGGATCATATGCTTCCTCCGGATAATTTTCAGGAGGACCCACAGCCTGTCCTTGCCCACCGTACCTCGCCGACAAATCTGGGCCTCTATCTTCTCTCGGTCCTCGCTGCGCGAGATTTTGGTTGGCTTGGGATCACGTCGGCCGTCGACCGATTGGAAGAAACGCTTAGTACAATGAATCGCCTGGAGCGCTTCCGCGGTCATTTTTTCAATTGGTACGACACGCAAGATCTTCGTCCGCTTGAACCAATATACGTGTCGTCGGTCGACAGCGGCAATCTGGCCGGGCATCTGATTGTTCTGCGCAGCGCCTGCCGCGAGATGATTGCTGCGCCTGTGATCGGCCCGGAGCAGCTTACCGGGATCGCGGACGCCGTAAAACTTGCGCAAAACTCTGTCGATGCACTAAGCAGGGGCGGGCGCATATCGGAGCTCGCTCATAAGCGGCTGCAAACAGCGCTTGTTTCGCTTACGACTTCGCTGGAATTGGCTGTCGAATCGCCGACGGATCTTGTCGCTCGACTGTCGAATCTCAAGCAACAGGCCGATGAGCTTTCTGAACTTGTACAGGCTCTTGACCAGGAAGGCGAAAGTGACGCTGAGACCAGAGCAGATGTAGTGACTTGGACAGATGCAGTTGCAGCGAGCGTCCGACACCATCTGCGCGATGTCGATGAATTGCTCCAGTGGATGCAGCTCACCGATGGCGCTGCAGCATCGCTGTCTGCGCTGACTCTGATTGATCTGCCAGATCACTGTCACGCTTTGCTTGAAAAACTGTTTCAACAAAGGGTCAACCTCGCGCCAAATGGCGCCGATAATGATGCTGCGAACAATGACCGCCTTATTGCGGCGTTGGAGCAATCGGCAGCGCGTGCGCAAGCTCTCATTCGAAGAATTGAAAATCTAGACGAGCTTACTGGGAAGATGTTCGACGAGATGCAATTCGGGTTTCTGTTGGACCCCGCAAGGCAGCTACTCTCCATCGGATATCAGCATGCCGAGGGCATGCTGGACCCCAGCTGTTACGATCTACTCGCATCCGAGGCGCGGCTGGCAAGTTTCATCGCGATCGCCAAAGGCGACATTGCACCAAAACATTGGTTCAAATTGGGACGAGCGGTCACGCCGATCGACCGCGGCTCGGCCCTGATCTCATGGTCGGGATCGATGTTCGAGTATTTGATGCCGGAACTGGTGATGCGCGAGCCGGAAGGAAGCCTTTTGCATCAGACGGCGCGGCTGATCGTGAGTAGGCAGATCGAGTATGGCGCGCAGCTTGGCGTTCCATGGGGTATTTCCGAGTCGGCGTATAACTTCCGCGATCTCGATCTCACCTATCAATATTCCAATTTTGGTGTCCCTGGCCTCGGGCTCAAGCGCGGGCTCAGCGAGAACATGGTCGTCGCCCCCTATGCAACGGCGCTTGCGTCAATGGTCAATCCTGTCGCGGCCGTGCGGAATTTTGCTGCTCTCGCCAAGGCGGGCGCGGGTGGCCATTTTGGCTGGTACGAGGCCCTCGACTACACGCCAGGGCGGATCCCAGAGGGCAGAAGTGTCGGCGTCGTACGCGCCTATATGGCGCACCATCAGGGGATGAGTGTGGTTGCCATCGCGAACACCCTTCGCGGCGGGATCATGCGGACGCGCTTTCACGCCAACCCGATCGTGCAGGCGACGGACCTTTTGTTGCAGGAAAGGCCTCCACGCGATGTTTCGGTCAAATGGGTTCGCGTCGAGGAAGTCAATCAGACGACGATGGTGCGCGAACTCGTGCCGCCGATGTTGCGCCAGTTTGGTTCGCCGCACGATCGCATTCCGCGGACCCATGTTCTTTCGAACGGCCGCTACGGCGTCATGATAACCGCCGCCGGTTCGGGTTTCAGCCGCTGGAAAAATCTTGCGGTGTCGCGTTGGCACGAAGACGTCACCTGCGATCCTTGGGGGTCATATATTTATTTGCGCGACGTCGAAAACGGTACTGTGTGGTCGGCTGGTTACCAACCGAGCGGCGCCAGGCCGGACAATTATAAAGTCGCGTTTTCGGAAGATAGAGCCGAAATTACGAGACGCGATGGAGCCCTAACGACAAGTCTCGAAGTCGTCGTGTCACCGGAGGATGACGGAGACGTCAGACGCGTTTCGGTGACAAATCTTGGCGCGCGCACGCGCGATATCGAGCTGACCTCTTATTCGGAGGTTGTCTTGGCGCCTGCGAACGACGACGCGGCGCATCCGGCATTTTCGAAACTGTTCGTCCAAACCGAATTCGTTCCTGAATTAGGCGCGCTGCTGGCGACGCGCCGAAAGCGTGGGCCAGATGAAGTAGAGATATGGGCCGCGCATTTGGCCGTATTGGAAGGGGAGGCTGCAGGCGAACTGCAATTCGAGACCGATCGGGCGCGCTTCCTTGGGCGTGGCAATGGCGTTAGCTCGCCTGTTTCCATGAGCAGCGATCGGCCACTTTCAAACACGGTCGGAACGGTACTCGATTCGATCTTCAGCATTCGCAGGCGCGTTCGCATCCCGCCCGGCGCGACCGTTCGGGTCTCGTTTTGGACGCTTGTCGCTCGTTCGCGCGACGAAATTATCGGCCTGGCCGATAAACACCATGATGTTGCCGCGTTCGAACGCGCAGCTACTTTGGCGTGGACTCAGGCTCAGGTCCAGCTGCATCATCTCGGAATTACACCGGACGAGGCTCACCTTTTTCAGCGCCTGGCCAATCGGGTCACGTACTCGGACCCAACGCTACGACCGTCGGCTGAAATCTTGAAGCGGAACGAACTCGGACCATCAGCTCTCTGGGCGCATGGCATTTCCGGCGACTTGCCGATTGTGCTGTGCCGAATCGATGAGGTCGAACATCTCGAGACCGTTCGCCAGCTAATTCGCGCGCACCAATACTGGCGGATGAAGCAGCTCGCTGTGGACCTGGTGATCGTCAATGAGCGAAGCACCTCGTATGTTCAGGATCTGCACTCGGCTCTGGAGTCGGTCGTTCGGGTAAGCCTGGCACGGTCGCCGTCTGATAAGGATAGCGCCCCAGGATCCGTGTTCCTGCTGCGCGCCGATCTGTTGTCAGCCGATGTGCGCAACCTGCTGCAGACGGTTGCGCGCGTGGTGATCGTGAGCCGACGCGGCGGCCTGGCCGAGCAAGTCAAGCGTCTGCAAGAAGTCGCACCGGCTGCCGAACCGCCGCATTTGAAGCCACGGAGCGCGAGCCCGCCTGAGTTTGCCGCGCCGCCGGCACTCGAGTTTTTCAATGGCATCGGCGGGTTCGATAAGGATGGACGGGAGTACGTTACCATCCTCGACGGGGATCAAATGACGCCCGCTCCTTGGGTGAATGTGATCGCCAATCCTTCGTTCGGCTTCCAGGTCTCCGCCGAGGGCAGCGGCTACACGTGGTCGGTGAACAGCCGCGAAAACCAACTCACTCCCCGATCGAACGATCCGATCAGCGACAGTCCCGGCGAAGTCATCTATGTGCGCGACCAGGACGGTGGAGAGGTTTGGACTCCGACCCCTCTTCCCATCCGCAACGATGCCTCCCGATACATTGCCAGGCATGGCCAAGGTTACAGCCGGTTTGAGCATGTGTCGCATGGGATTTCGCTCGACCTGTTGCAATTTGTCGCTCCCGGAGATCCCATCAAGATTTCCCGGCTGAAGATCAGGAATGTTTCGGGCCGCCGCCGGCGGCTGTCGGTCACCGCCTATGTGGAGTGGGTACTCGGACCTTCGCGCGCTGCCGGCGCACCCTATGTGGTCACGGCGGTCGATCCCGAAACCGGTGCAATGCTGGTGCGAAATCCGTGGCGCATGGAGTTCGGTTCCCGTGTCGCCTTCGTCGATTTGTCCGGCCGGCAAAAGTCATGGTCCGGTGATCGCACGGAGTTCATTGGCCGCAATGGCACTTTGGCGTTGCCGGCGGCGCTCGCAGATCGCAAGCCGCTGTCGAACCGGGTTGGCGCCGGCTTCGATCCATGCGGCGCGCTGCAAACCGCAATAGAGATCCCAGTCAACGGCGAAACAGAAATCACATTCTTGCTGGGCGACGCGGCGACGGAAGCGGAGGCCAAATCTTTGGTCATGCGGTATCGCGCAGCCAATCTCGACCAAATTTTCCGCGATGTAACAGAATACTGGGATCAAGCGCTGGGAACGGTCCAAGTGAGGACGCCTGATCGCGCAATGGATATTCTGCTCAACCGCTGGCTTTTGTATCAAACAATCGTCTGTCGATTGTGGGCGCGTTCGGGATTTTACCAGGCAAGCGGTGCCTATGGCTTCCGTGATCAACTGCAAGATGGTATGGCGCTCTGCGTGGCGAAGCCCGCGCTGACGCGCGAGCATCTCCTGCGCGCGGCGGCCCGACAGTTTTCCGAGGGCGATGTCCAGCATTGGTGGTTGCCATCGTCAGGCAAAGGCATTCGTACCCGCATTTCCGATGACCTGCTCTGGTTGGGCTATGCTGCTGCTCAATATGTAACGGCAACCGGGGACCTTGCCGTCCTTGACGAACAGATTGCATTTCTCGATGGCATGGCACTGGCGCCACACGAGCACGATGCCTTTTTTCAGCCAATGCCTGCGGACGAGAAGGCTGCATTATACGAACACTGCGCGCGCGGGATCGATCGAAGCCTGGCGTCAGGGCGGCACGGGCTGCCATTGATCGGCGGCGGAGACTGGAACGACGGGTTGAACCGGGTCGGCGTGGGAGGGCAGGGAGAAAGCATCTGGCTGGGCTGGTTTCTTTACGCCACCATCGCGAGCTTCGCCGCATTTGCAGAGCAGCGAGGTCAACACGAGCGCGCGGCAACCTGGCGGCAGTACGCTGTTTCGCTACGCGCCGCCGTTGAACAGGATGGTTGGGATGGTGAGTGGTATCGCCGCGGCTATTTTGACGATGGAACGCCGCTTGGTTCGGCTTCGAGCAGCGAATGCCGCATCGACTCGATCGCTCAATCGTGGGGAGTGCTCTCCGGCGCGGCAGAGCCGGCGCGCGCAAAGCGCGCCATGGCCGCGGTCGACGAGAACCTCATCTCCCGCGAGATCGGACTGGCTCTGCTGTTCACGCCGCCGTTCGATAAAACCACGCTAGAGCCGGGTTACATCAAGGGCTATCCGCCCGGCATCCGTGAGAATGGTGGCCAATATACGCATGCCGCTGCCTGGTCGGTGCAGGCTTTTGCCAAACTCGGCGATGGCGAAAAGGCCGCCGAGCTGATGGCGGTGCTCAATCCGATCAACCACGCTCTCACCTGGGCTGCCGCCCAGCGCTACAAGGTCGAGCCGTATGTAGTTTGTGCCGACGTTTATTCGGTTCCGCCGCACGTCGGACGCGGCGGCTGGACATGGTACACGGGCTCGGCCGGCTGGATGTACCGTGCAGGTCTCGAATCGATTTTAGGATTCAGTGTGGAAGGCAACATATTGCGGCTTGATCCTTGCGTGCCCAAAGCGTGGCGGGATTTTGAAATTGTGTATCGACACAAAACGGCTCTATACGAGATACAGGTCGAAAACCCGGCTGGGGCCTGCCGAGGTATCGCTCGCTTGGAACTGGATGGCCAAGCGCTTCCACCCGGTTCGACACAGATTGGTCTGGTCGATGACGGCACAACACACCAAGTCCGGGTGATACTCGGGTAATGTGACTGCAGTTGCTCGGCTAGGCCGCTTTAGGATTTGGCGCTGTGTGGTCGTGGCTCACCGTATAGAGCCGCTCCCGTCCGCAGTTGACACAGACGAATACTTCGTTGTCCAAATCAAGTGTGCGGTTGGATGACTCAACTTGTTTGAGCCGCAATTCGCCATCGCAGAGGTCGCAGCGCGACGAGGGCGGCGGCTGGACGAGCGTACGCATATGATTTCCTTTCGCCGACATGCTTCGGAGCGAGGAATGGAATAATAAAAATCTCAATTTTATTTACACTGCGCGTCAATAAGGTGCGTGTCTAGTCACATTTTCCGGAGCCGTCGTCATGAATAGTGCCTAGTGGGCGCTAACCAGCGGACAAACGACCAAACGCATTCCGAAGGAACGCAGGTCGAATCCACGTTTTTCTGGCCGGACAGTTATCAGAACGTGGTGAAATACGCCATTCGCTACCATCTTCGCAATGCGACGTGCCAGGGTCTGTTGAATGGGGCACCACTGAAAATGAAAATGGCCAAAATTGATGGGAAACATTTTGTCTATCTAGCCACTGCCATCTCGGCGCTGGGCGGAATGCTTTTCGGCTATGACATTGGCGTCATTTCCGGGGCTATACTGTTCATTAAGATAGAGTTTTCTCTTTCTCCTGGCCTGGAGGAAATCGTCGTCAGCGCGGTCTTATTGGGATCGCTCATTGGCGCCGTAGTCGGAGGAATCCTAGCCGATCGAATCGGGCGTCGAAGATTATTGATTATCACCGCGGGAGTTTTCGGTTTGGGTGCCGTCGGGGCGGCTCTGGCGCCGGGTACGATATCGCTAATTGCCGCCCGGCTCGTAGCCGGAGCCGCCATCGGCATCGCGTCGTTTGTCGCGCCGCTTTACATTTCCGAGATTGCCCCAGTTGAAATTCGCGGAAAGCTCGTTTCAATCAATCAAGTCGCTCTCACCAGCGGCATCGTTATTTCCTACCTCATCGACTATGCGTTTGCCGGGTCGCAGGCGTGGCGCTGGATGTTTGCACTGGCGGTGATTCCGGCAGCCGTATTTGGAATTGGCCTGTTGTTAATTCCCGACAGCCCGCGATGGCTGGTCGGCCGTGGATACACGGATCGGGCCCGGGCGGTGCTGAAGCGGATCCGGGGACCGGACCAGGTGGATGGCGAACTCCGAGAGATTCAGCACAGCGTTGCGCAGCAAAAGGGCGACTGGTCCGAACTTTTCAGCCCGCTGTTGCGGCCGGCGATGGTCGTTGGCGTTGGATTGGCGATCGCGCAGCAGATCACCGGCATTAACACGGTGATCTATTACGCGCCGACAATTTTTAAGTTTGCCGGGATGTCGTCGGCGTCGGTGGCGATCCTCGCCAGTGTCGGCGTTGGCGGCGTCAATGTCGTATTGACGGTGATTGCGATGCAACTGATTGACCGGGTCGGGCGGCGGCCGCTTTTGCTGGTCAGTTTGGCGGGAATGGCGCTGAGTCTATTTGCGTTGGGGCTGGCATTTTCACTGCCGCTATTGTCCGGCAGCCTCGGGTGGATCGCGGTCGCCAGCCTCATGGTCTATGTCGGCTCATTCGCCGTGGGTCTAGCGCGGATATCTCACACTACTGAGTGCATCGGAGCGCCAAATCAGCGAAAGTTGTTGTGCGAGAACGACTCTCAGCGATTCACGGAGCGCCCCGATGCCGACAGAGTGTAGCGCAGATTTGTTTGGATTTGCACCGGTGGAAGGCCGCGAGGTGGTTGCAGCGTTCGACGGAGGCACAATCACGTCGGACGCCGGGGCGCTACTGTTGGGGGCGGCGGATCGTGCGATCGGACTGATAGATCGGCTTGCGGCATGTTTTCACGACGTGCGGCGTGCGGAGTGGATCGAGCATGAGGTGGCGACACTGGTCGGGCAGCGGGTGTTCGGGATTGCGCTGGGCTACGAGGATCTCAACGACCACGACCACTTGCGCCACGATCCGATGATGGCGGTGTTGGCGGGCAAGCTCACGGCGCGACGCGAGGATTGTGCGCCGGTTGCCGGCAAGTCGACGCTGAACCGGCTGGAACTGAGCCAGCTTGAGCCGACGCGCTATCACAAGATCAGTCACAATCCGATCGCCATCAAACGGCTTTTCGTCGACCAGTTCCTGGAGGCGCACAAGCGCGCGCCGAGCCAGATCATCCTCGATCTGGATGCGACCGACGACCCGGTGCACGGGATGCAGGAGGGGCGGTTCTTCCACGGCTATTACGACTGTTACTGCTACCTGCCGCTTTACGTGTTCTGCGGGCGCGACCTGCTGGTGGCCAGGCTGCGGCCGGCGAGCAAGGACGCGGCTGAGGGGGCGGTCGAGGAGGTGGCGCGCCTTGTCGCGCACATTCGCCGGCACTGGCCGCAGGTGCGCATTCTGGTGCGCGCCGACTCAGGCTTTGCGCGCGACGAACTGATGGCCTGGTGCGAGGCGAACGGGGTGGACTACCTGTTGGGATTGGCCAAGAACGACCGGCTCGTTGCCGAGATCGCGAGCGAGCTGGCGCGGGCCGAGGTGAAGAGCCGGCGGACCGGCAAGCCGGCGCGCTACTTCAAGGAGTTCAAATGGACGACGCGGCGCAGCTGGAGCCGCGAGCGCCGGATCGTCGCCAAAGCCGAGTTCACCAGCGGCGAGGCCAATCCCCGCTTCGTCGTCACCTCGCTCAAGCGAACCGAGTGCAAACCCAAATACCTCTACGAGAAGCTCTACTGCGCCCGCGGCGAGATGGAGAACCGGATCAAGGAGTGCCAGCTCGATCTCTATGCCGATCGCACCTCGACTGCCACGCTGCGGGCCAACCAGCTGCGGCTGTGGTTCGCCTCGATGGCCTACGTGCTGCTCTGTGCCTTGCGCCGGATCGGGCTGCAACATACGCGATTCGCCAACGCCACCTGCGGAACCATTCGTCTCAAGTTCCTCAAGATCGGCGCGCTCGTGCGCATCAGCGTGCGCCGCATCAAGATCGCGATGGCGTCGGGCTGTCCCGTCGCCCAGACCTGGGGCGAAACCGCCGTCCTTCTCAATGCCGCGGCAAGTGCGCGCGGTTCGCCCGCCTGACACGCGGCGCCGCAACGCGTCACAACCGCGGCATCATCCCCAGGCCCACAGAGACCATCTCTTCGCTGCCCACCGCAGCCCGCTAAAATCCCAGCAGCCCCCGCGTCTCTCGGCGCCACGGTGGCGCGCGAACCAGAAAAGACGATCAATCGATCCGCAAAACGACCCGATCGTGCAAAGATAGTGTGAGATATCCAGGCTAGGGCCGGTCTTCTGGCTGATGCTTTCGGAGATATACCCGTTGCGCATCCGCGGCCGAGCCATGAGCGTCGGCACCGTCGCCAATTGGACCGCCAACTTGATCGTCGCCTTGTCATTTCTGACGCTGACAGAAGTTCTGGGTAAGCCGGCGACGTTCTGTCTATACGGCGTCGTCAGCATCGGGGCATGGCTGTTTGCGCTTTTCATGGTGCCGGAGACGAAAGGCAAGACCCTTGAGGAGATTGAAGCGCATTGGCGGGCAGGAAAGCATCCACGTGCATTATGAGGACGTCGCAAAGCGAGCTGTCTCGCCAAAGCATTGGGCTTAATAACCACTACATTAATAAGAATCCATGTGTGCACTATTGCTCAGTAAATGACTGAGCCGAAGACCAATATTTATATCGGTTGGGGGCGATCGGGTTGCCTCCGGGGTTACGAGCATGAATTCCATTATTTCTGGCAGTCGCCTTGATCGCTGCAGGCTCGGCGTTGGGGTGCGATGGGGCAACTGTATTTTTGCATCGCCTTCGTTATCGCCGCGGTTGTTATCGCTTCCGTGCCGCAAACGGCGAATGGACCATTGCCGCTGATTAAGCGCTCCCAGTTGGGCGAGCTTTTCGAATGGCGCTGGCGGGGCGCGTCGAGGCTAGGTTTCCTGGCTGAGATTGAACTTTCCCGCCCGGAAGGAGTTCCCATGGGGGTGGCGTCATTTCAGGCAGTTTCAGCTTCATGGGGGAGGCATGGCGGATCGAGATCACGCCCAAGAAACTATCACCCGCGACTGCGGCGAAAAGGCAGCGGCGCAGCCGGCGAAATTGCGCCACGGTATCACCACCGCGCGGAATGCATTCATGAGTACTGGTGCAGATGAAAAAACGAGGGCATCCCCGAGCGCACCTGCACTCGACGAAGTTTGCATCAACACAATTCGCACTCTGTCGATGGATGCCGTGCAGCAAGCCAATTCCGGTCATCCCGGCACGCCGATGGCACTGGCGCCGGTCATCTACACGCTCTGGCAGCGTTTTTTGCGCTTCGATCCGGGCGATCCAATCTGGCCGAACCGCGACCGCTTCGTTTTGTCGAATGGGCACGCCTCGATGCTGCTCTATTCGATGCTGTATCTCACCGGCGTGAAGGAAGTCACCGCCGACTACCGGCGATCCGGCAAGCCCGCGGTCTCACTCGACGACATCAGACATTTTCGCGAACTCGATAGTAAATGCCCGGGACATCCTGAGTATCATGTAACGACCGGCGTCGAGACGACGACCGGCCCGTTGGGCCAAGGCTGCGCGACCAGCGTCGGCATGGCGATCGCCGAGCGCTGGCTGGCCAAGCACTTCAACCGGCCCGATTTGAAGGTGTTCGATTACGACGTTTATGCGATGTGCGGCGACGGCGATATGATGGAGGGCATCACCAGCGAAGCGGCTTCGCTCGCCGGTCATCTGATGCTCGGCAATCTGTGCTGGATTTACGACAGCAACGGCATCACCATCGAAGGCCATACCGATCTCGCTTTCAGCGACGACGTCGCGGCGCGCTTTCTGGCCTATGGCTGGAATGTGACGCGGGTCGGCGACGCCAATGACGCCGAGCGTCTTGCCCAGGCGATTGAACAATTTCGAAGCACCAACGACGTCCCGACGTTGATCATCGTCGACAGTCACATCGGCTTCGGCGCGCCGCATAAGCAGGACACCAGCGCCGCGCATGGTGAGCCGCTCGGTGTCGAGGAGATACGTCTGGCCAAGCGCAGTTATGGCTGGCCGGAAGATGCCAAGTTTCTGGTGCCCGACGGCGTGCAAGAGCATTTCTGCGCCGGCATCGGCCGTCGTGGCGGCGACCTGAGAGCGACCTGGACGGCTCTGTTTGAGAAATATCGCGCTGCCTATCCGGATCTCGCTGATCGGATCGAGTGCATGCAACGGCGTGAGCTCCCGGACGGTTTGGACGCCCACCTTCCCAGCTTTACCGCTAATCCCAAGGGTATCGCCAGTCGCGACGCTTCCGGCAAGGTGCTCAACGCCATCGCGCAACACTACCCATGGCTGATCGGCGGCGCGGCGGACCTTTCTCCGTCGACGAAATCGAACCTGACATTCGAGTCGGCTGGCAACTTCGAGACCGAAAGTTACGGCGGCCGCAATCTTCATTTCGGCATTCGCGAGCACGCCATGGGTGCGGCGGTGAACGGACTCGCCCTGTCAAAGCTCCGCGCTTACGGTTCGACCTTCCTGATTTTCTCCGACTACATGAAACCGGCCATTCGCCTAAGCGCGCTGATGGAGTTGCCGGCCATTACCATATTTACGCATGATTCGATTGGCCTCGGTCAGGACGGCCCGACGCACCAGCCGATCGAGCAGCTCCTTGCGCTGCGAGCGATCCCCGGTCTGATCACGTTGCGTCCGGCCGACGCGAACGAAGTCGCTGAAGCATGGCGCGTTATTATCAACCTCAAGCATGAACCTGCCTGTTTGGTGCTGAGCCGCCAGCCGCTGCCAACATTCGACCGCAAGCGTTACGCCTCGGCGGCTGGCGTTGCGCGCGGTGCCTATGTCATGGCCGATGCCGAAGGTGGCAAACCGGCGGTGATCCTGATCGGCACCGGCAGCGAGGTTGCGCTTTGCGTTGAGGCGCACGAGGCCCTCAAGCAGCAGGGCGTCGCGGCGCGCGTGGTTAGCATGCCGTCGTGGGAATTGTTCGAGCAACAAGACCTGGCCTATCGCAATAGCGTGCTGCCGCCTGATATCACCGCACGCGTGTCGGTCGAGGCCGGCTCGGTCATCGGCTGGGATCGCTATGTCGGCTCGGATGGCGCCAGGATCGGCATGCACACATTTGGTTCGTCGGCGCCGATCAAGGACTTGATGACAAAATTCGGCTTCACGCGGGGAAAAATCGTCGCCGCCGCTAAAGACCAGATCGCGACACATCGGAAGCAGCCAGCATGAATCCCCTCAAGCAACTCGAAGCCTGCGGCCAGTCGCCCTGGCTCGACTATCTCAAGCGTAGCCTGATCGAAACGGGCCAATTGAAGACGATGATCGAGCGTGACGGCCTGAAAGGCATAACGTCAAATCCGTCGATCTTCGAAAAGGCGATCGGCGAAAGCGACGAATACAAAGAGGCGCTCAAGCAATTCCAGGCGCAGGGCGACCACGGCATTTCCGATATCTACGAACATCTGGCGATTGCCGACATTCAGGCCGCCGCCGATGTGTTGCGGCCGGTGTACGACGCGACCAAAGGGCACGATGGCTATATCAGCCTGGAATGTTCGCCCTACCTCGCCAATGACACCGATGCCACGATTGCAGAAGCCCTGCGGCTTTGGAAAGCGGTGGACCGCGCCAACCTGATGGTGAAGGTGCCGGCGACGCCGGCCGGCATTGCCGCGATCCGCCATTTGATCGGCCGGGGCCTTAACATCAATATCACTCTGCTATTTGCCGTCGGCGTCTACGAACAGGTGGTCGAGGCCTATATCGCCGGCCTCGAGGACTTGAAGAAGGCCGGCGGCGACGTGTCGAAGGCCGGCAGTGTCGCCAGCATCTTCGTCAGCCGGATCGATGTCGCGGTCGATAATCGCCTGGATGAGCTCGGAGACAAACAGGTGGCGGATCGGTTGCGCGGCAAGGCGGCGATCGCTAACGCCAAAATCGCTTACGTTCGCTACAAGGCGCTGTTCTCCGGCCCGCGCTGGCAAAGTCTTGCTGCAGTCGGGCGCGAAGACGCAACGGCTGCTCTGGGCGTCCACCAGCACCAAAAGTCCGGCCTACAAGGATACGATGTATGTCGAGGCGCTAATCGGCAGCGATACCGTGGACACCATCCCGCCGTCGACCATGGACGCGTTCCGCGATCACGGTGAGGTGGTAACGGACTCCATCGAACAGGACTTAGCCGGCGCCCGCGCGATCCTCGCCGAGCTTGAGCGACGCGGCATATCGCTGGCGCAGGTCACGACAGAACTGGTCCCAGAGGGCGTGCAGCAGTTCGCCGATTCGTTCGACAAGCTGTTCGGCGCCATCGCGCGGCAGCGGCGCGCGCTGCTGGACGGCGATCGCGCTCGCCTGGAAATTAGTCCGGGCTCTCCCAAAATGAAGGAAGCCTTTGACACCGAGATGGAAGCTTGGCGGGCGGGCGGGCGGATTCGCCGTCTTTGGGCCGGTGATACGCCGCTGTGGACCGGGACCGACGAGAATAAATGGCTCGGCTGGCTGAACATAATCGAGCAGGAACTGGCCGGTGTCGAGCGACTGATCGCCTTTGCAAAAGAAGTGGAGCAGCGCAGGTTTGCCGACCTCGTTCTACTGGGGATGGGCGGCTCGAGCCTGGGGCCGGAAGTGTTTGGAAAAACGTTCGGACTGCAGGCCGGCTGGCCGCGCTTCCACATGCTGGACAGCACCGATCCGGCGCAGATCAAGACGATCGAGCAGGAGATCGATCTCGACAAGACGCTGTTTGTCGTCTCGTCCAAATCCGGCGGCACGCTGGAGCCCAATATTTTTCTCGACTATTTTCTCTACCGCGTCGGTTCGGTTCTGGCTAAGGATAAGGTGGGCGAACATTTCGTCGCGGTGACCGATCCGGGCTCGTCGCTCGAGAAACGTGCCAAGCAACTCGGCTTTGGTCATATCTTTTACGGTGCCCCCTCAATCGGCGGACGCTACTCCGTGCTGTCGAAGTTCGGTCTGGTGCCGGCAGCGGCGATGGGTCTTGACGTCAAGCGCCTGCTTGAGACGGTGCAGCCGATACAGCGCGCCTGCGGCGCCGACGTGCCGCCTTCCGAGAACCCCGGCGTGCAACTCGGCATCGCCATGGGTGTTGCGGCAGAGCATTTCGGCCGCGACAAAGTAACTATCATCGCTTCCCCAGGAATAGCCGACCTCGGTGCCTGGCTGGAGCAGCTTCTGGCCGAGAGCACGGGCAAGCAGGGGCGTGGGCTGATCCCACTGGCCGATGAGCCGCTCGGTGCGCCCGAAAACTATGGCAGCGACCGCTTCTTTGCCTACCTCGAACTGGACGGCCAGCACGATCCGTCGCAGCGCCAGGCAATCGCAGCATTGGAAGACGCCGGTCATCCGGTCGCGCGCATCAGAGTGAAAGATGTCTGGCATATCGGCCAGGAATTCTTCCGCTGGGAGATCGCCGTCGCGGTCGCCGGCGCGATTATCGGCATCAATCCGTTCAACCAGCCGGATGTCGAGGCGAGCAAGATCAAGACTAGCGCGCTGACCGCGGAATACGAGAAATCACACGACCTGCAAAAGCAGGAACCGGTGTTCCGTGAGAACGGTCTGGCTCTCTACGCCGACCCGCGCAACGTTGCCGAACTTGGCCAGCATAATACGTTGACCGGCTATCTGAAGAGCCATTTCGGACGCGTGCATTCCGGCGACTATGTCGCCTTGCTAGCCTATATCGAGCGCGACGAGCAGCACACACAAGCCTTGACCGCGATGCGCGCGCACATTCGCGATAAGACCCATGCCGCTACCTGCCTTGGCTTCGGGCCGCGCTTCCAGCATTCGACCGGGCAGGCCTACAAAGGCGGGCCGAATTCCGGCGTATTTTTGCAGATCACCTGCGACGACCCGGCCGATATCGACGTGCCCCGCCATTCATACAGTTTCAGCGTGGTGAAGGCCGCACAGGCCAGTGGTGATCTTGAGGTTTTGGTTGAACGCGGTCGTCGCGCGCTACGTATTCACCTCAAGGATGTCGACGCGGGCTTGGCTGAACTGGTTCGCGCGACGGATGAAGCTCTCAATTAGGAGTTTTTATAAGGAGTGAAGCGGATGCAGATCGGTCTCGTCGGTCTCGGCAAAATGGGCGGCAACATGTCGCGACGCTTGATGAAGGCGGGACACGCCTGCGTGGTGTTCGACGCCAATGCCAAGCCGCGTGAGGCGCTGGCAAAGGAGGGCGCAACGGCGGTCGCATCGCTGGAGGATATGGTCAAGGCGCTTAAGGAAAAGCCGCGCGCCATATGGCTGATGCTGCCCGCGGGCAAGGTTACCGAAGAGACGGTCGAGCAACTCGGCGGCCTGCTGGACCGAGACGACATCATCATCGACGGCGGAAATTCCTTTTACAAGGACGACATCCGTAACGCCAAAAAACTGGCGGTGAAGGGCATTCGCTACGTCGACTGCGGCACCTCTGGCGGTGTCTGGGGAATCGATCGCGGCTACTGCATGATGATCGGCGGCCCAAAGCAGGCCGTCGATCACCTCGATCCGATCTTCTCGGCACTTGCCCCGGGGCTCGGCGATATTCCGCGCACCAAAGGCCGTGCCAAAGGCGATAGCCGCGCCGAGCGTGGTTATATTCATGCCGGTCCGTCCGGCGCCGGGCATTTCGTCAAGATGGTACATAACGGCATCGAGTATGGCCTGATGCAGGCCTATGCCGAGGGCTTCGACATCCTGCGTAACAAGGATTCGAAGGATTTGCCGGAAGACCAGCGCTTCACGCTGAACCTGCCAGACATTGCCGAGGTCTGGCGGCGCGGCAGCGTCATCTCATCCTGGCTGCTCGATCTCAGCGCTGCTGCGTTGGCGAAGGACCCGCAGTTAAAGGCGTTCTCCGGCTTCGTGCAGGATTCTGGCGAAGGCCGCTGGACCGTGCAGGCGGCGATCGAAGAGGCGGTCCCCGCTGATGTCCTTTCCAGCGCGCTTTACGCCCGCTTCCGCTCGCGGCAGGAGCATACCTTCGGCGAAAAGATGCTCTCGGCCATGCGCTTCGGCTTCGGCGGTCACATCGAAGGTCAGGAGTCGATCGATCCGGAAAAGCCGGCGGCATCGAAAGCGCCTTCCGTGACCCAGAACGCCGCGGAGTAGAATGTCATGCTCGACAGACAATCCCCGCCGGTTCCGCCCATCAGGGTGGCCGAATCCGCACCCCGCCGCCAGGCCAAGCCGGCGGACCCTTGCACCATCGTCATCTTCGGCGCGAGCGGCGATCTGACTAAGCGCCTTGTCGTTCCGGCACTCTATAATCTCGCGCGCACCAACATCCTGCCGGAGAATTTCTCACTGATCGGCGTCGCGCGCACCGAGGAGAGCGCCGAGAGTTGGCGTGACCACCTTCACACCATGCTGGACAGCTTCATCGGAAATGCTGCCGCCGAGTTCGACGTCGACAAAATCGACGAAGATTTGTGGACGCGGATGGCCGACAAGATGTCTTATATCCACGGCGACATCACCAAGCCAGAGGTATACGGGCGGCTGCACGGTCTGCTTGACAAAGCGGAGAAAGATCACCGCACCAAAGGCAATGTCATCTTCTATCTCGCGGTCGCCGACCGGTTGTTCGGGACCGTGGTGGAAGAACTCGGCAAGGCCAAGCTGACCGACCAGAACGAGGATCAGGACGGCAAGCCTCAATTCTGGCGCCGCGTGGTGATCGAGAAGCCGTTCGGCCACAGCCTGAAATCGGCGTGCGAACTCAATGCCAGCATCCTGCGCACGCTCGACGAAGAGCAGATATTTCGGATCGACCACTTTCTCGGCAAAGATACGGTGCAGAGCATCATGGCGTTTCGGTTTGCTAATGGGCTGTTCGAGCCGATCTGGAATCGCGACCGGATCGATCATGTGCAGATCACGGTGGCGGAAACCGTGGGTGTCGAGAAGCGCGGTAAGTTCTACGAGCAGACCGGCGCGCTGCGTGACATGGTACCCAACCACGTGTTCTCGTTGCTCTCGATGGTGGCGATGGAGCCGCCGACCGGCTTCGATGCCGCCGCGATCCGTTCAAAGAAATCCGAAGTGCTCGCCGCAATGCCGGCCGTCAAGCCGGTGCAGGCGGTGCGCGGCCAGTATGGTGCCGGCACGGTGCTCGACAAGAAAGTGAAGGCGTATCGGCAGGAGCCCGATGTGGCGCCGGATTCGAATATCGAGACTTATGTCGCAATGCAGCTTGAAATCGACAATTGGCGTTGGGCCGGCGTGCCTTTCTATATCCGTACCGGCAAGCACATGACGGCGCGCAATACCGAGATCGCAATTCGTTTCAAGCAGGCGCCATATACGGCGTTCCACGACACGCCCGTCGATGCCCTAAGGTCAAATTGGCTGGTGTTGCGCATTGCACCGGACGAGGGGATTTCGCTTCAGTTCGAGGTCAAGCGCCCTGGACCGGTGATGGATCTTGCCGCAGTGAAGATGGACTTCCGCTACGACGATTGGTTTCCGAAGGAGCCGAATGTCGGATACGAGACCTTGCTCTACGATGTCATGTGCGGCGACCAGACGCTGTTCATGCGCGCCGACATGGTCGAGCAGGCCTGGCGTATCGTGCAGCCGGTGCTCGACGCTTGGGCTAAGGATCGACCAAAGGACATGCCGATGTATAAGGCGGGCAGCGAGGGGCCGGCCGAAGCGGATTCGCTCCTGACGAATGACGACCGGCGCTGGCGGCCCGTCAAGCGTGCCGAAACCGCGAAACCCTCATGACCGAAACGCACCGGATACCATCGGCAAAAATCTCCGCAGTCGTCTCGGATGTCGATGGTACTTTGGTGACCGATGACAAGGTCTTGACCGCGCGGGCCCAAACGGCGGTGGCAAAGCTGCGCGCTAACGGGATTATTTTTACCATCATAAGCAGTCGTCCCCCTCGCGGCATGCGCGGGCTGACCGAGCCCCTCGGCATCACGACGGCGATAGGGTGCTTCAATGGCGGCGTAATCGCGACGGCCGATCTTTCAGTAATAAGCGAGCACATCCTGTCGCCCGACGTCGCTAGGCGTTCGTTAGAGCTGCTTGACGCCGAAGGCGCACGGCCCTGGGTGTTTGCCGGCCAGGACTGGCTGGCGCGTCATTCTGACGGACTGTACATCGGGCGCGAGGAGCGCACTGTCGGGTTTCAGCCGACCGTAGTGGCGGATTTCGGACCGTTCCTGGGCGAGACGGTCAAGATTGTCGGCGTCAGCGCGGATTTTGAACGTCTAGCGCAGTGCGAGCGCGATGTACGCGCCGCGTTGGCCGGGCAGGCGACGGTCGCGCGTTCGCAGCCTTACTATCTCGATATTACGCATCCGCTCGGCAATAAGGGCGAGGCTTTATCGACGATCGCGAAGCTGTTGGCGGTGCCCCTGGCGGAAATCGCCGTCATAGGTGACGGCCACAACGATGTCGCGATGTTCGAGGGCGGCGGTCTCAGCATTGCCATGGGCAATGCCAGCCCAGAGGTAAGGCAGGCGGCGGATTTCGTCACCGGCAGCAACCGCGACGATGGCTTCGCCCAGGCAGTCGACAGAATCATTCTTGGCGGCGAACGGCCGAATGGGCCAGCGGCAGCGGTGCGCGAAGGCAGTCCCGCATGATCGACCGCAGCCCCTCGAAAGTTGCCCTTGTGCTCGCCGACGTCGACGGCACGCTTCTGACCACGGAAAAAGTATTGACCGCGCGTGCGGTCGAAGCCGTGCGGGCACTCGCCGTCGCCGGCATCGGCTTTGCGATCACCAGCGGTCGGCCGCCACGCGGCATGGCGATGTTGATTGCGCCGTTGGATTTGCGGACGCCGATTGCCGGCTTCAACGGCGGCGTCTTCGTTCATCCCCATCTCTCGGTGATCGAGAGCCACACACTTGAGCCGGCGATTGCTAAAAGGACTGTCGATCTCATGCTTGACCAGGGGCTGGATGCCTGGGTCTACACAGCGGATGAATGGCTGATCCGCAGGCGCGATGCGCCGCATTTGGCGCGCGAAGCCTGGACGGTGAAGTTCGACGCCAAGGTGGTGCCGTTATTCACCGACGAGCATCTCGCGCACGCGGTCAAGATCGTCGGAATATCGGACGACCTTAAGCTAGTCGCGGCCTGCGAGATTCTGGCGCAAAAAAAGCTTGGCAAGATGGCGAGCGCGGCCCGGTCGCAGCCTTATTACCTCGACGTCACCCACCCGCAAGCCAACAAAGGCGCGGTGGTCGGCACGCTTTCCAAGCTTCTCAACATTCCGCCAGCGCAGATCGCCACAATGGGCGACATGCCAAACGACGTCCTCATGTTCCGCGAGAGCGGCTTTTCCATAGCCATGGGAAACGCCAGCGATGAGGTGAAGGCGCAGGCCAGCGCAGTCACCGACAGCAACGAAGCCGAGGGCTTCGCCAATGCGGTCCATAAATTCGTGCTTCAGCAGGCTGCCGCATGACTCGCAGCTAACAAGGAGCGCATGATGCCGTCTGATCGTCCGCCGCAGCGCATCTGGTCGCCGGCCTTGAGCAACAGCATTGCAAAGCCTGTGATCGCCATTGTCATGGGCGTTTCCGGATCGGGCAAAACCACGGTGTCTGTCCTGCTTTCTGCAGCACTCGGCTGCCAATTCCAGGAAGGCGACGATCTGCATCCGGCCGCGAACGTCGAAAAAATGCGCAGCGGTACGCCGTTGACCGACGCGGATCGGTTGCCATGGCTGCGTAAGATCGCCGAGGAAATCGATAGTTGGCGCACGCGCGGCGAATCGGGCGTACTCACCTGTTCGGCGTTGAAGCGGTCCTATCGCGACATCATCATCGGCAACCGCTCGGACGTGACGCTGGTCTACCTTAAAGGTTCGCACGACCTCATCCACAGACGAATGGCCGCGCGGCACGAGCACTATATGCCGCTGGCCCTGCTCGACAGCCAGTTTGCCACCCTGCAGGAGCCGACGCCGGATGAGCATCCGATCACTGTCGATGTCGGCGCCAAGCCGATCGAGATCGTCACCGAGATCGTGCATCAAATGGAAGAGCGGCAAGTCGGCAGTCAAAGCAGCAAACTCTTATCACGAGGGCGCGCACCATGACGTCAATCCATCCAGGCCATGTGCCAATCCCAGCTCGGAATGACGGCAACGCGCCGAAGAGTGTTGCCTCCAGCCGACGCATCCCGAAGCTGCGCTGGGGCATCGGCGTCTTGCTCGGCGTTGGTGTGCTGATCAATTATTTTGACCGGATCAATCTGTCCGTGGCGGCGCCACAGTTGCAGCACGAATTCCATCTCACCGATGGTGAACTGGGCTGGCTGTTCAGCGGTTTCTTCTGGTCCTACGCACTGCTGCAGATACCAACCGGCATGATCCTCGACCGCTTCGGCGTCACGTGGGTCAATCGTATCAGCACTTTTCTCTGGTCTGTTATGTCTGCCGCGACGGCTTTCGCCAGCGGATTCGGCGGTATCCTCGCCGCTCGCATCCTGCTGGGCGTCGCGGAGGCGCCCGGCTTTCCTGCGAGTTCGAAGGCCACCGGGTATTGGTTTCCGCGTCAGGAACGTGCGCTTGCGACATCGCTCTTCGATGCCGCGGCAAAGTTTTCCAATGTCATTGGCGTGCCGCTGGTCGCGCTGGCGGTGGTCAACTTCGGCTGGCGTTGGGGGTTTGGCATCACTGCTCTGCTGAGTTTCTGCTATTTCATCGCCTTCCTCATCATCTACCGCGATCCCAGCAAGCATCTGCGGCTGAGCGCGGAGGAGCGTGAATACATTCGCGCGGGTGGGGCGACACCGGAAGGCCCGGCGCAGAGCGGCGAGGTTGCCATGCTCGGCTACCTCCTGCGAAACCGAAAAGTGTGGGGCCTGACGATTGGTTTTGCAGCCTATGGCTACTCGTTCTATTTGTTTCTGACCTGGCTGCCGAACTATCTCGTCGAGACGATGCACATGAGCATCCTGAAGTCCGCCAGTTTCACGGCGATCCCGTGGGCTTGTGCCACGGTCGCGGATCTCGTCGTCGGCGGCTGGCTGATCGACCATCTAATCGCGCGCGGCTACGACGAAACGCCGGTCCGCAAGACCGTGCTCGTGTGCGGCATGCTGCTCGGCCTCGCAGTGTTTGGCGCTACCTTTACCACCAGCCCGATCTGGGCCGTCGTCTGGATATCGGTCGCGCTGAGCGGCTTGGCCGCTGCGGCGCCGGTAGGTTGGTCAATTCCATCGCTGATCGCGCCGCGCGGCGGAACCGGCACCATCGGCGGCATCATGAATTTCTTGAACAACATGATGGGCGTCGTGGCGCCGGTGACGACGGGATACATCGTCGGGGCTACGCACTCGTTCGCCGGCGCATTCATAACCGCAGGTGTCGTGCTGATCATTGGCATTATCGCCTATGTCTTTCTCCTCGGCGACTTTGTGCCGATCGCGGACCCGCCGGCGAAAGATTCTGCAAAGTGATGATGGCCCGGACCGGCACGATTCCGATTCGGCATGGCGCCGATCTTGCCGGGACGCGGCCGATTATCGTCGCGCCGTCGATCTTGTCGGCGGATTTAGGGCATCTCGCCGACGAGGTCCGCGCCGTCGACGCGGCCGGCGCCGACTGGATCCATATCGATGTGATGGACGGGCGCTTCGTGCCGAATATCACGTTCGGACCGGCGATTGTCGCAGCGGTGCGACGCTACACGCAAAAACCGCTCAACGTGCACCTGATGGTCGTCGAACCGGAGCGCTATCTCGCCGCCTTTGCCCAGGCCGGCGCCGATCATCTCCTCGTTCACGCGGAGATGTTGGCGACGGTCCACCTCCATGCTGTGCTGTCGCAAATCCGGAATCTCAGGAAAAAGGTCGGCGTTGTGCTCGACCCGGCGAGCCCGATCGAGCTGATCGAATACGTCTTGCATCTCTGCGATATCGTTCTCGTCATGACCGTCAATCCTGGCTTCAGCGGCCAGAAATTCCTGCCGGAGATGCTGCCCAAGATCCGTCGTCTGCGCGAGATCTGCGACGCGCGCAGCCTCGATCCGTTCATTGAGGTTGATGGCGGAGAAAATCGTGGAACCGCCGGGCAGGCGATCGAGGCCGGCGCGAACGCCATCGTTGCCGGGTCGGCGATTTTTGGAACGGACGATTACGCCGGCGCGATCGCGGCCATTCGCAATGCCGCGCCGCCCAAGCAAAGGAGCCTCTCGGCATGACGGCCGAGGCGAAAGTGGAAGTTCTCGATGATCCGGAAATGATAGCGCGCCGGGTCGCGGAGTGGATCATCGACCTCGCAAACGCGAAGGCAGGCAATTTCGCGATTTGCCTGTCCGGCGGCTCAACTCCTGAACTGTTTTATCGGCATCTGGCCGAATCGGGCTATCGTGATCGTTTTCCGTGGCCGCGCGCCCATTGGTTCTGGGGTGATGAGCGCTTCGTGCCGCACGATGACCCGCTCAGCAATTATCGCATGGTGCGCGAAGCGCTGCTGTCGCGCGCGCCCATTCCGCCGGCCAATATTCATGCAATTTCGACCGAGGGAATAGCCTCCGACGCCGCGGCGGCGAACTATGAGCGTGAACTCAAAACTTTCTACGGGGCCGAGCGCCTCGATCCGAGCCGGGCGCTGTTCGATGTCAATCTTCTTGGGCTTGGCTCCGACGGCCATACCGCTTCACTGTTCCCGAATAATGCTGCGCTGGCGGAACGTGAACGCTGGGTCTGTGCCGTCGTCGGCGCCAAGCCGGAAGCGCGCATTACCTTGACCTATCCGGCGCTCGACAGCAGCGCGCATGCGGCTTTCCTGGTCTCGGGAGGCGAGAAGCGGGCGATCTTCGAGCGGCTTCGCCGGGGGGACGAAAGCCTGCCGGCAGCCCGTCTTCATCCGACCGGCACACTTTGGATGTTTGCCGACGCAGCGGCGACCGGCTGAGGGAGACCGATCATGACGACGTATTTCAGTTGCGACCTTAAAAGTGCGGCTTCGAGCCTGCCGCATTTCTGGGAGCATACCATTGGCAGCGGTCACGCACCGTTGGCGTTACGGGCTGACTGGCAGGAGCAAATGCGACGCGCGCATGATGAGCTTGGATTTGGCCATGTGCGCCTTCACGGATTGTTATGCGACGATATGGGCACGCTGATTGGCGAAGGCGATACACTTTTCTATTCCTTCTTCAATGCAGACCAGATATTCGATTTTCTGCTTTCGATCAATATGAAGCCGTTCGTAGAGCTGAGCTTCATGCCTAGCGCACTGGCGTCCGGCGACAAAACTGTCTTCCATTATCGCGCCAACGTCACTCCGCCTAAGGATTACGCGCAATGGGCGACACTGATCCGCAAGCTGGTCGCCCACTGGGTCGAGCGCTATGGCCTGTCCGAAGTTCGCCAGTGGTTCTTCGAAATCTGGAACGAGCCGAACCTCGAAGCCTTTGGCAGCGGCAAACAAGACGATTATTTCAAGCTCTATCGTTACACCGCCGAGGCAATCAAATCGGTCGATGGCGCACTGAAGGTGGGCGGCCCGGCGACCGCAGCAAATGCCTGGATCGACGATTTCATTGCGTTTTGCACGAAAAACCAGTTGCCCGCCGACTTTATCAGCACGCATCATTATCCGACAGACGCTTTCGGGCAGCCTGGCGATGACACGGAAGCGCAACTTTCGAAAAGCCGGCGCAGCGTGCTGCGCGATGAAACGCGCGAGGTGCGAAAGCAAGCTGGTAACCGTCCGATCTATTACACGGAATGGTGCACTTCTTCTAATCCGCGCGACCCGATGCACGACGAGCCATATGCCGCGGCCTTCATCACCAAGACCATCATGGAAGCGAACGGTCTGGTTCAGGGCTACAGCTATTGGACTTTTTCCGATATTTTCGAGGAAAATTATTTTCCGTCGGTGCCGTTTCAGGGCGGCTTTGGTCTGCTCAACATTCACGGCATCGCCAAGCCCGCCTACCGTGCCTACGAATTGTTGCACGCGCTTGGTACTGAAATGACGACGGTCCTAGGGGCACATTCAACTGTTGATGTCTGGGTTGTTGTTGGCAAAGGCACAGCGACCGCTCTTCTCACGAACTGTGCCTTGCCGCGGCATCCAATCGCCACGGAGAAGATACAAATTAAACTTGGCAACGCCCAACCACCGACCCAGGCGACAATCCGCAGGATCGATTCGGATCACGCCAATGCGAAGCGGCGTTGGCAGGAAATGGGGTCTCCGGAATATCTCAACGCGGCGGCCGTAGCCGAACTCAATGCCGTATCGCGCTGCGATCCCGAACCTCATCCTTTCGCATTCCAGGATGGCATACTGGGCTTCGAGATCACCATGCCGCCGCTCTCGGTGGCGGCGGTCACCTTCCGGTTTGCGGCGCCCGATCGTGGATGATCGCCCCGATCAATCGGATGAAGAATTGCTGGGTCGCTTCCAGCGTGCTGCGTTCGGCTATTTCTTGGATCAGTGCAATCTTGAAAACGGCTTGGTGGCCGATACAAGCCGCACGGGCTCACCCGCCAGCATCGCGGTCGTTGGCTTTGCGCTGTCCTGTTATCCGGTTGGCGTGGAGCGTGGTTGGATGACGCGCGCGGATGCTGTAGCGCGGACACTCGCGACTTTGCGTTTCTTCAGCAGCAGTTTGCAAAGCGAACATCCAGACGCGACCGGCTATAAGGGTTTTTATTACCATTTTCTCGACATGAAGACCGGCAGACGCGTGTGGCAGTCGGAAGTGTCGCTGATCGACACTACGTTATTGTTGGCGGGGATGTTGACCGCAAGCGCATATTTCGACGCAAACACGCCGAGCGAGAATGAGATTCGCGAACGCGCCGATGCGATTTATCGGCGTATCGATTGGCAATGGGCGCAGGGCGGCGTGGCCACCGTGAGGCAGGGATGGAAACCGGAAAGCGGATTTATACATTATGGCTGGGATGGCTATGACGAAGCGATCATTCTCTATGTTCTTGGCCTAGCGTCGCCGACCCATCCGCTCCCGGAGCACAGTTACCTAGAATGGACCACTACCTATCAGTGGGAAAACATTTACGATTACGAATTTCTTTATGCTGGACCGCTCTTCATTCATCATTTTTCTCAGACCTGGATTGATTTTGCCGGCATACGCGATCGCTTCATGCGCGAGAAAAAGAGCGACTATTTCGAAAATAGCCGGCGCGCCACGTATGTGCAGCGCGAATACGCACGGCGTAATCCGTTCGGGTTTGAAGGCTATGGCGAGGACTGTTGGGGTATCTCGGCGAACGACGGGCCCGGTTTTCAGACATTGAAGATCGACGGCATGAAGCGTCGCTTTCTCGGCTATGCCGCACGCGGCGTGCCTTACGGGCCTGATGATGGCACCATCGACCCGTGTGCGGTGCTCGCATCGCTGCCGTTCGCGCCCGAGCTTTCCTTGCCGGCGTTGCGCCATTTTTGTGCGCACTACCCAGAAATGCTCCGGGATTCCAGATTGCCGAGTAGCTTCAATCCGACTTTGCCTGGCAATGGGCCATCCGGCTGGGTTTCAGAAGGCTATTTCGGGCTCGACCAGGGGATCATTGTACTGATGATTGAGAATTATCGCTCTGGATTGATTTGGAAACTGATGCGGCGATGTCCTTATATCGGCAACGGATTGCGTCGCGCCGGATTTACCGACGGCTGGTTGTCATGACAAATTCTTGCTCACCCGAAGAGTTTGCTACGCGGAACGATCAATCACCGTTAAGCGTACCGGCGGATGATCGTTTCCATCGAGCGCTCCTGCACGATGTTCACCCGCCCGCATGGCGCAATCCGAAATTCTCGGGCAAATATAATCTGGTCGTCATCGGTGCGGGGCCTGGAGGGATCACCGCAGCGCGCGAAGCGGCTTCGCTCGGCGCAAAGGTGGCGCTTATCGAACGCAATTTCCTCGGCGGCGATCGGCTGAATGTCGGCTGCGTGCCGTCGAAGGCGATCATTCGCACCGCACGGCTCTACGCGGAAATGCGTGACGCGGACAATGTCGGCGCCAAGGTGCCCGGTAGTATCGGCATCGGGTTCGCAACGGTGATGCAGCGGATGCGGCGGATTCAGGCCCGCCTCAGCCGGGCGGACTCCGCACAGCGATTGAGCGAGGCCGGCGTTGACGTGTATTTCGGCGAAGCACAATTTAGGGGACCTGACGCAGTCGAGGTGGCCGGCGATTTGCTGCGGTTTAAGAAGGCACTCATCGCGACCGGTGCGCGCTCGCTAACACCGCCGATCCCGGGGCTCGCCGAAGCCGGCTATTTGACCAACGAGAATGTCTTCGATCTGACCGAATGCCCGCCCCGCCTGTTGGTGGTCGGCGGCGGCCCCCTTGGCTGCGAATTGGCGCAGGCATTTTGCCGGTTTGGTTCGCACGTCATTATCGCGCAAGACGACCCGATGTTCCTGCCCAAGGAAGAACGCGACGCGGCGCAGGTTCTTTCAAATTCTTTGGCGTGCGACGGTGTCGAGATTCATCTCAATACAACGGTGGTCGGTGTTCGTTTGGAAGGCACACGGAAAATCGTCGACCTTATGTCTGGTGGCGACAAATTTAGTGTTTCTGTAAGTGAAATTCTTGCCGGCATCGGCCGGACGCCCAATGTCGAAGGCATGAATCTCGAGGCTGCTGGCGTCCGCTACGACACCGAGATCGGAATCCATGTCAATGATTTCCTGCAAACCAGCAATCGGCGAATCTACGGGGCAGGTGATGTATGTCTGGAGTACAAGTTTACTCATGCCGCAGAGGCTTCAGCGCGCATCGCGATCAGAAATGCATTATTTCTTGGCCGCAAACGGCTAAGCAGGCTGATGATCCCCTGGTGCACCTATACCGATCCGGAGATCGCCCACATCGGCCTTTATGTCCGTGAGGCGCGGGAAAAGGCCATCCCGGTGACGACGGTCACGATTCTGATGCACGACGTCGATCGCGCGGTGACCGACGGCGAAGAGGAGGGATTCGTGAAAATTCATGTGCGACAGGGCAGCGATCGCATCATGGGCGCCACCGTCGTCGCGCGCCATGCCGGGGAGATGATCAACGGAATCTCGCTCGCGATCACATCCGGTATCGGCTTACGCGCGCTCGCTAGGGTCATTCATACTTACCCGACGCAAGCAGACGCAATAAAAATGGCGGCGGAGGCTTATAACCGCACACGTTTGACCCCGGCACTCAAGTCTCTGACTAGGCGCTGGCTGGCGTGGTAACGGCGGGTTACGCCGACGAATTTCCCGAACGGTTGAAAAACTAAGGGTAAGGCCAGCGCGCCCTATGAGTTAGGCGTCAAGGCTTCGATCGTCCCCACCAACGCCGCGCCCCACGTGGCCAGTTCGTCCTCCATGCCAAGGCGCTGCCTGGCAATCCATACGATGGACACACGCTGCGGTCTGCGATCGAGGGCGCCGGTTGTAGGCCCACCCACGTTGATGTGACCGAAGGCGGCAAGAAGCTGCGGCGCGCGGCTATGGACGGTCGCGGTCGCGACCTTCAAGAGTGAGACATACCGTTTTCTGCGGCTCGTCAGGCCCACCGACGAGGAAATTGCACCCGGTGGTAAATGGCCCGCCGGTTACATCCATTTTCCGCGCGGCGTCGACGTCGAATGGCTCAAGCAGCTCGTCGCCGAGCAGCTGGTTAAGACCAAGCGAGGATTTCAACGGCTTGAATGGCAGAAACTGCGCCAGCGCAATGAGGCGCTCGACTGTCGGGTCTAAGCCCCCGTATGTCAGATATGAAGCACAACGCTATATTTAGTTCACAACCATAGACAGCGTCCGGCTCATTGAGCTTATTGGGCGTGTTCTCACCTCACTGACGAGGGTGAGATCGGATTTTGCCGCTTTTGCCGACGCCTGCGTGCCTTATGGAGGCTCCAATGGAGTACTTCATCTGCCGCGAGAATCTATTACTCGAAAGCAACTGGCAGAGACGAGAGATATCACTTCGGCGGGCTAACTGTGCGCGGCTGGTCGGCCAAGAGTACACTCAATAGCGAATTATGGACTTCGAGGTGCCCGTTGTAATTGATGAAACCCAATTTACGGAACTTGTTCATGAAGTGGCTTACCCGTGAGCGGGTGGTGCCAATCATCTCAGCGAGTACCTCCTGACTGATCTTCGCGAGAATTGGCTCCGGCCGACCCTCCTTTCCAAAATTGGCCAACAGCAGTAACACCCGTGCAAGCCGCTTTTCGGTTGAGTTGAAGAGCTGATCGACCAAGTCTTCTTCGAACTCGGGCATTCCTTGCCAGGACATGCGAGACAAACATTTCCGAAAATGCGGGCTCATCGTGAATGACCCGCTGGATTTCCGACTTCGTTACTCGCATCGTCTCGCATTCCGTCATTGCAGACGCCGTGGCTAGACGCTTCGGCTGTCCGATCAAGCAACCTTCGCCGACAAATTCGTCTGGCCCCAACAATGCAACGACGGCTTCCTTGCCAAGCTCGGATAGGACCGCGACTTTGACCTTACCCTTCTTGATATAGAAGACCGCATCCGCAGCGTCGCCTTGAGAAAAAATGATATCTCGCTTTGAATACGCGGAAATTTCACGGCCGGGAGCTGCCGTTGCTAAAAACGCCGCTGGGTCAAACAGCGCGCCTTTCCCAGTTTTGCTGTTTGGGCTTCGCTTGGCGAGCTTTGATCTAGGTGCACGAGACATTATGGCTTTCCCTCCATTCAGGCGGGGAGCTCAACTGTCTCTCAGCCACCAACGCCTGGCACAGGGCCGCTGTAGGTGATTTGCCAATGTACACTTCCAGACATACGGAGGCCTAGAGAATTCGGCTGCCGCCGGTCGAGACGGCGATCGGTTCACGATTGCGTGAGAGCCCAACTCGCACAGGATTCTCAATGGATTACGCAGCCAATCAGACAGTTACAACCAGGAAATGTGGTCTTTATCGACCAGTCGTCGTCCTTTCGCCTGGGCTAGCCTCGAACCATCACCGAAACGCTTCGAGCCCCGGTGACCGAGAGACGCTGTTGTGCTCCCACTCGTTCTTTGGGGAGGTTACAATGACTACCAATTTGATTCAATATGACTCGTTTGACGACGCTGCGACGTCGGCTATGGGCGAGGCTTTCGATAGCGCCTGCATGTCGCTCCGCCGTTTCGGAACATTAATCACGGCGCGTGAACTGATCGCAAAGCGGATCATTGGCGCCGCCCGAAGTGGTGAGCGGGATCCCATTCGCCTCTGCGAGCAAGCATTAATTCCCTTTGGCATCGAAGACATGTCGATGCTGGTTGTTAGCGTAGGCCGCGATTCCCCGGTCGGTGCCTATGCTTCGGTCGCGCGCGCAGCGTGATCATAAGAAGCCCCGCCCTATGCAACCCATCCCCAGCGCACAGAGGCGGGGCGCTCTTATTAACAATTCGAGACCGCCTTCCGAGAGAGTGATGGAGCGTTCTATGCAAACAACCAATTTCAGGGACCAGTTCACCGACGTCGCGGATGCGTGTGCGCTGGCGCAAAGCATTGTCGACACCGTCCGTGAGCCCGTTTTGGTTCTCGACAAAGGACTTCGTGTGATTGCGGCGAGCCGTTCCTTTTATTCAAGTTTCCAGGTCCGGCCCGAAGATACCCAAGGCAGACTTCTCTACACATTGGGCGATGGTCAATGGGACATTCCAAAACTTCGTATACTTCTGGAGCAGATCATACCTGAACACGGCGTAATGGAGGGTTACGAGGTCGAGCACGAGTTCCCCGACATTGGACATCGCACGATGTACTTGAACGCCCGTCAGGTGGTCTACAAAGCAGGCGCCGAAAACACCATTCTGCTCGGTATAGAGGATGTCACCGAACGGCGAGCTTTGGAGCGCGACAAGGACGGGCTGGTGCGAAAAATGGAAGTGATGTTGGAAGAGCTACAGCACCAAATCGCAAATAGCCTGCAGATAATCGCGGGGATCATTTTGATGAAAGCGTCGAGGGTCGAATCCGAGGAGACGCGAGCTCAGCTGCGCGACGCGCACGATCGCGTCATGTCGATAGCGGCCTTGCAGACCTACCTTCACGCGTCCGGAACCGCCGGACCCATCGATATGCTGCCTTATCTATCGAAGCTATCCGCCTCCCTCGCATCCTCGATGATTGGCGACACTCGGCAAATCACGATCAAAGTCGTCGGTGAGGGGGGACCCGCCACCCCCCGTGAGGCTGAATGCATCGGCTTGATTGCGACCGAGCTTGTCATGAATGCTATAAAGCATGCGTTCCTGCCCACGCAAAGTGACGGTAGGATCGTCATCGCCTATGACGTCGATGGGACAAATTGGAAGCTTTCCATCGCTGACAATGGGATTGGCAGGCCCGACGGCACATTTGCTCAATCGAAAACCGGATTAGGAACCGGTATCGTAAAGGCGCTCGCACAACAGCTTGGTGCCAAGGTCGAGACTTTGGCTGACCCAGCGGGCACGACAGTCTCGATCACTCACGCCACGTTCTGGACCAAGGAAAATCGGGCCGCACTGGCAGTAGCGTAACGAGACGCGGCGTGCTTGTGGCAAAAGCGGTCGATTGCGCTTAACCGCGTAACGTCGCCTGGTGGCAATTTTCGGACAAGCGAACTGTTATCGTGAACAACGGACAAGGGCTTGAAATTAGGCCGGTTTGCTAGGTCGCGATTGACCGATTCTGTTGAAAAAGTCCGTGCATCAACATACTCAAAGTTTTTCGGCCTCGTAGATGCGTTTTTTGATACGCGGACGCGGAGGACCTCGTCATCGGCGGGCCAACAAGCGTCGCGAGGTCTAAATGGTTTTATAGTGGCAATTTGAAACGGTCGAAGATGTCGTTGTCATTTTGCCAGTTTTGGAGCGAGCATAAGCTTCGGACTTTTTCAACAGAATCGACCCAGAGCGGTCAGTATCTTTGGAACTTCTTGACCCTCCGAGGATTGAGTTACGTATTCAGCCAAACGACTAAGGCCTGAAACGGCGCCGATCATCGCGGATGCTGTTGTAGAACATCTCCGCGACGCCTCACTCCCAAGGAGGCTCCCATGGAATTGCTCTTGATTATCGTTGTGCTCTTTCTGCTCTTCGGTGGCGGAGGATACTTTGGTCGCCGTCGGGGCTACTGGTAAAGCAAATTTTGTCGTCCGCGATAAGGGTGCTCGCGGGATGATCAAAAGTATAATGGTGGCCGCCGCGGGGCTGATGCTTCTGTTGGGCGGCGCGGCCTTGGCGCAGACCGAAGACCAATGCAGTCAGGTCCGCGCCGCCGTGGTGCAGTATGGCTACAAGGCGGCGAAAGCGCATGCTGATGCCACCTTGAGTCATGATGAGGTACGAGCCGCCAGCGCCTGCCTGAAGCGCAAGCCGGTGGCGACAAAACGTCATCCGGTGGCGGGAGAACGCCATATCGCTCGCTGAGTCACATGCGGAATCGCGCCTACGCTCTCTCCAACGCGTGGCATGATTACAAGTGCACTGGTGGGTTTGTCGAACGAAAAAATTGCTGCGGTGCGTTGGGCGCTTATGGCACTCCACGTCACAGGAGAAATAGTGGCAATCGGGGCAAAGCGGACGTGACGTTAGGGCTGCGCAGGCCCCGCGACATTCCAGAACAGCACGCGGCCCGGACTGTATCGGGGCCGCGCAATACTTCCAGGCTTTCGCATCATAGTGCAGGTCACTCGGGAACGGCGGCTTGGCGCGCGCCTCACGCCCGAACGGCAGCAGGTAAACGTGGATCGTTGCTCGGGCAACTTCATCCAGCTCTAACTTGCGCCCGACCTACACGACGTGCCGGCGCGCCAGCGGCCAAGCTGCCGCAAGTCCGCGCGCGAGCACGCCCGAGCCCGATGCGCACCAGACCTCGTCCGGTTCAATCCCGGTTGCACGCGCGGCCGAGGCAATTGCTTCGATCGCTTCCGGCATGTCGACGCCGAAGGGCGCGAGCCGAACGCCGGGCTGGCGACGGTAGTCGCGAGCGCGCGCCTGAATGGTGCTGAGATAGCCCGGCGTTACCTGCATGATCTTTGCGCCCAAGCGCTTCGCCATCAGCGCGCGTAGATGCGACTGAGGGTGCGGTCCGCGGCATGCGCGCACGCTCATATCCGTTTCGAGCCAGCCTACAGTCAGGGCGGCTCACGTGCGGTCAGCAATATGCTCCGAGTTGAATTCTGCTGGGGAGGCTTAATACCGGCATAATTCGGAACCGGATACGCCGGGCCGCAGGTCACAAAATCAAAGAGAGCGGCAGTGTGTCCGCCGAACCAAAGGCGGCGATTGATTTATAGTTGGCCACCTCCGCTGCGAAAAACAACAAGCCCTTTCGCCGCCGGCGCACCCTGAAGTCCGTCACTGATCTCAAAATTGAGCCATGATATTCTTGCCCTCGTTGCGGCGGACATAACGCCATTGGGTATGTAAAATGGCATGCTCGCTGACGCTCCGAATGCTGACAACAACATCCATAAGGACGTCTCCAATGAAAATTAAATGGCTTGATAAGCCGCAGAAGCACGACTATCCGGCCGCTGCGTCGTATCTATGTTTGACGCTGGACCTCCCGGCAGCAAAGAAAGTCGCCAATAAATTGAAAAAAGCAAAGATGACGGAATTTGCGGCTAAAGACATATTCCGAGCATCCGGCCTATCATTGCTTGGGATCAGCGATAGTCATGTGGAAAAAGATCGTGCCCAGATTGCTCGGGATGAAAGGCTGTCTCCGTTGTTGCTTTACAGGGACAAAGCGAACGGCAAGTTGATTATCGCCGATGGTTATCATCGGCTCTGCGCGGTTTACAAGTTTGATGAAGATGCCATGATCCCTTGCAAAATTATCTGAGCAGATCGGATGAATGATGTCACCAATGCAATCGACGCCAGAGCAGCGGATGGTCTATGCCTCAGCACCGCCGGATTTTTTGGAAACTGCGCATGAATGGCGACGACTTTTCTCAGAAGCCTGGGGCACATTCCTGCTCGTCGTTGTCGCTGCTGGCGCCGGGGTTGTAGGGGCGCTAAGCGGTGGAGCGATAACGCTGAGTATGAAGGTTGCAGCACCGGGGATGATGGTCATGGCCGTCATCTACTTCATGGGTGCTGTCGGCGGGGCCCACCTTAATCCTGCGGTCACGTTGGCGTTCGCAGTCCGCCGCAATTTCCCGTGGAATCGCGTGCCGGGGTATATCGCCGCGCAGTTCATCGGCGGCATCGTTGCAGCGTGTTTTCTCTGGGCAATGTTCGGCACTGTTGGACTACTCGGCGCCACTACACCTGGGCTGGGCATTAGCGATTTCAAGGCGCTCATCATGGAAGTGCTGCTAACCGCGGGCTTGGTTAGCACCATTCTCGGCACTGCCTCCGGTGCGCGAAACATTGGTTCCAACGGCGCGCTCGCAGTCGGCGGTTATATTGCCCTTGCTGGGCTATGGGCAGCACCGATCAGCGGCGCCTCTATGAATCCTGTTCGGTCATTCGGCCCCGATCTGGTCCGTGGCGATTTAAGCACGACCTGGATCTACTTCGCGGGCCCGATAATCGGCGCCATGATCGCGGTGGGCTTTGAATGGATTCTTAAGGGCAAACCGACCGCCGCCGGCGCGTTGGCCGCTCAGGGCAGTTTAGGCGGCGATGAGAAAACCCCGAAACAGTCATGAGAAGACTCTCAACGGTCTTTTGCATTGCGCGCTCACGGCTTGAACGATCGATCTGAGGTGGAAAAGGCAAAGATCAGGTAACAAAAACCGCTTGGTATCGGCATTGTTACCTCCCTTTTTGCGACCTTCATTTTCTCGACCGGACACATCATGACGGAGTTTAGTCAGGTCCTTGGAACGCTGGAGCCGTGGGTCCACGAATATGGTGCTGTCGCGATTTTCCTGATCCTGACCCTCGAGTCTTTTGGAGCGCCACTTCCAGGCGAATCACTGCTGATTGTCGCTGCAATTTTAGCCGGTCGCGGCGAACTCTCGTTTCCCGCTTTGCTTTTCTCAGCTTGGGCTGGCGCGGTCATCGGCGACAATATCGGGTATTTGATCGGCAGGAGGCTCGGCCATAGGCTTTTATTGCGTTTTGGCGGAGTGGTCGGGCTGAAGTCAGATCGTCTGCGGAAGGTTGAGGCAATCTTTGCGCGATATGGCCCCCTGACTGTCGGCTTCGTACGCTTCTTCAGCGTACTGCGCCAGTTGAACGGTGTTGTCGCCGGTTCACTAGAAATGGATTGGCGGCGATTTCTTGTGTTCAACGCACTCGGCGGCGCTCTTTGGGTCGTCGTCTGGACGATGGCGGGCTTCTACCTTGGTAAGCATGGGTCCGATATTGCCGCAGTCATCCACAAGCTCGGACTATTTGGAGCGATCTTTGTTTTGATCGTCCTGACGACCGTCCCAATTTGCCTATTTGTCTATCGAATAATCTGGAAATCGCGCAGCGAGACAGCGGGCAATTCCGAAATTTGGCAATTCCCAGTGTCTGTCTATGATTTAACAGTCCTGATACGACAATGTCTCCAGGTGACGTTCTTGGGCAGAAGTGACCCCAACTTCTCTTCTGGCTGGTCCAAAGTTCACTATGTCGTTTAACAGCGCACGGAGACTTGGATCGATGTCGGCCGACGTCATACACGAAGACGATCCAGTGCTGGCACGCGTCGCTCGCAAGACCACGCCAGCGGCAGCGCTCGCCGCACTCGGGATTGTCTATGGTGATCTCGGAACCAGCCCGCTCTACACGCTGCAGGCCATCGTCAGCGCGACCGGTGGACATTTTTCTCGAGCGGCGGCGCTCGGCAGTCTCTCGCTGATCTTCTGGGCGCTGATCATCACAATTTCGGTCAAATATTGCCTATTCGTCATGCGGGCCGATAATCACGGCGAAGGCGGCATCCTGGCGCTGATGTCGATGACCGGCGCGAACTGGTCGGAAGGCCGGCGTCTCCTCATCGTCATGGGGCTATTCGGGGCAGCACTGATCTATGGCGACGGCATCATTACGCCGGCGATCTCGGTGCTGAGTGCCCTCGAAGGCCTCAACGTCGCAACCGATGTGTTCAAGCCACATGTCGTCCTGATGGCCGTCGCGATCCTGCTCGGTCTATTCGCCGTCCAAAGCCGGGGCACGGCGCAAATCGCCAGGGCGTTCGGGCCGGTAATGCTGCTTTGGTTTGCAGTTATCGCTGCGATGGGCGTTGCTGGCATTTCCCGCTATCCCGAGGTCATCGCCGCAGTCGACCCGCGCTACGGGATCGCGCTGCTGACAGCGCACGGCTGGAGTGGGATCGCCGTGCTCGGTGGAGTCTTTCTGGCAATGACCGGCGGCGAAGCGATGTATGCAGACATGGGTCATATCGGCCGCAATCCGATCCGCACCTCCTGGTACGGCATCGTGCTGCCGGCGTTGCTGCTCAATTATGCTGGGCAGATCGCGCTCTACCTCGGTGATCCGGCGATGAGCGGCAATCCGTTCTTCCGGCTGGCGCCGTCATGGTCGATCTATCCGCTGGTGGGACTTGCCACCATTGCCACGATCATCGCCAGCCAGGCGATCATCACGGGATCGTTTTCGCTGACGCGCCAGGCGATGCAGCTCGGCTGGTTCCCGGGCATGCGGATCAGACAAACGTCCTCGGAAGAATACGGACAGATCTACGTACCATTCGTGAACTGGACGATGATGGCGCTGACCATTGCGCTCACCGTCAGCTTTGGCAGTTCGGATCGCCTGGCGGGCGCCTACGGCACTGCGGTCTCGACCACCATGCTGCTGACGACCGCACTGCTTTACAATGTCATGCGCAAGCGCTGGCGCTGGCCAATGGCACTAGCGTTGATAACGAGCGGGTTATTTCTCACTGTCGATTTTGCGTTTTTTGTAGCTAATCTGTTCAAGATCAAGGAGGGCGCATGGATCCCCCTTGCGTTCGGCACGCTGGTGTTTTGCGTCATGGTCTCATGGCACTTCGGCTTCGAGGCTATGCGTCGCCGCCACACGGTGTTGACGGAGACGCCGGATGAGTTCTTCTTCCGCCTCGCACACGACCATGTCCCGCGCGTGCCCGGCACCGCCGTTTTTCTGACGCGGCTCGCCACGACTACACCGTTCCTCATTGTCGAGCACGTCGCGCAAATGAAGGCGATGTACGAGACCGCGATCGCGCTGACAGTAACTTTCGAGAGTATTCCACGCGTCGCATCTCGCGACCGCATCGAGCTGGCAAAGCTCGCCGAAGGGTTTTGGCACATCACCGTGCACTTCGGCTTTATCCAGGTACCTGACATTCCCGCAGCGTTGCGGCAGGCGAAGGCCCGCGGCTGTCCCGTCGACCTCGAAGACGCGATCTATTTCGGCGCCCGGGACGCGGTGGTCTGCTCCAAACGGCGCAGCTGGCTGGTACGCGCCGGCCTGCGTCTGTTCACGCTGATGTTCCGAAATTCAGTGCGGGCAGTGGATCTGTTCAACATTCCTCCGGAGCAATTTGTGGAAGTCGGACGGCAGATAGAGATTTAGCACACTCCAACTTTCATTTTCCCAGTCGCCTGCGGATCAACTGCAATTCACGCCGGCGCTTTGCACTCGTTCTGGGGTAAGTCATTTTGAGTCCTTCGAACGTATCGAGGATAATTTTGGAGACAATAAGCCGGGCATTCTCCTTGTCATCGGCGGGAACGACGTACCAAGGCATGTGATCGGTGCTTGTCGCACTGAGGCATTCCTCAAACGCCTTCATGTATTGCGTCCAGAATTTCCGCTCCGCGATATCCGCAAGGCTGAATTTCCAATTCTTGTCTGGCTCGTCGATACGCGCCAGAAAACGCTTGCGCTGCTCCTCCTTCGAGAGGTGAAGATAGAATTTAATGATTCTGGTTCCATTGTCATGAAGATGTTTCTCCAAATTCACGATCGAACGGTACCGGCCGTTCCAGATCTTCTTGTCGTGATGCGGCGTGTCCGGAATCGCTTCGCTGTGGAGAATCTCTGGATGCACACGGACGATCAGCACCTCCTCGTAATAGGATCGGTTGAAAATGCCGATGCGTCCGCGTTCAGGTAGATCGCGCGTCGCGCGCCAGAGAAAATCGTGCTCCAATTCGGCGGCGCTGGGATGTTTGAAGCTGAAGACTTGGCAGCCTTGCGGATTGACCCCGGACATGACGTGCCGGATGGCACCATCTTTTCCCGCCGCATCCATCGCCTGAAATATCAGCAGGACAGCATGGCGGTTGGATGCGTAGAGAAGCTGCTGCTGTGAGCTTAGTTGCGCAACGTGCTCTTCCAAGAGCTTTTTATACTGCTCCTTCGACTTGTATACCGGCTTCACGATCGTCGGCCACTTCTTGAGATTTACCTTATCTCCTTCCCGCACGCGAAAGTCTTTGGAGTCTATTTTCATCTTTTTCCTTTCAATGATGCTGGCCGCAGAAGCCGCGTCGATTTATTTTCACGGCGGCGTTGCCGCATCATTCACCGGCTCACTTGGCGGGCTCCAGTGCCGAATCGGACGGCGTCTTGGCTTCACGATTAGGCTCGGGGGCAGGCTTTAGCTCAGCTTTGGCTGCGGGCTTGGGTTCGACCTTGGCTTCGGATTTAGTCGCGGCTTTAGCTTCGGGTTGTGGCTCGGCGTCGACATCAGGTGCCTTCGCGGTCGCAATACTTGCCCCAGCTTGGGTGATCGCCGCTGCGATGATACGCCCGGCATCCTCCGGGTCTTTGATGAGGCCTGCCACGAGGAGGTCGCCGAGTGACGTGTTGAGCAGTGTCGCGGTGCTGGCATTGCTTTGAGGCTTAGGCTCGGCTTTGGCGTTCGGCTGAGGCTCGGCCGTGGCTTCAGGCCTGGACTCGACTTTGAGCATCTCCGCGGCTTTGGCTTTGGAGTTGGCTTTGACTGCGGGCTCGGGCTCAGTTTCGGCTTCAGACTTCGGCGCGGCCTTGGTTTCAGACTGAAGCGCAGCTTTGGCTTCCGAATTAGGCCCGGCCTTAGCTTTGGCTTCTAGCTTTGGCTCGGCCCCGATTTCGGTTTTAGCTTCAACCTTGGCTTTAGACTTCGGCAAGGCCTTGACGGGATCGAGAATCCGATACGCGAGCAGTTTCACCGGGTCAGTCACGAGGAACCAAGCGAAAGCATATCCCCAAACAAACGCTGCCCAACCCCACCACAGAGGGGTCACAAGGAACCCGAAGATGCAGATCAGCGTTGCCACCGTCTGCGTTCCAACTACCGCCAGCAGGAGAATTCTCGCCGGGCGTATCGACCACCACGGGCCGCGCGTGCGTGTTTGGAAAATCGTCAGATGTCCAGCCACCGAGAGCATCAGATACATCATGGTCTGGATCTGCGGACGGTCGATGTGAAAGACGCTGTCGCTAAGATAAAACAGCCCAAATGCGGCACACGGACCGACGAGACCTAGCACCGTGGCGATGCCCAGAACCGTGCGCATGTTCCAGGCTTCGGGCTGGTTCTTGTAGATGACATTGTCATAGGCGATGGACAGGATCGCGCCGTCGTTGAGCAACGCCAGCATGACGATCATGATCGCCGTCAGGGGATAAAAGTTGAAGACGACGATCGCCGCCGTCATGAATAACAGCACGCGCAGCGTCTCGGCGATGCGGTACATCGCGTAGCTGTTCATCCGCTGGAAGATCTTCCGGCTCTCCTTGATCGCGTCGATAATCACCGATAACCCCGGCGCCACCAGCACGATGGAGGCCGCCGCACGCGCCGCGTCCGTCGCGCCGGAAACGGCGAAGCCGCAGTCGGCTTTCTTCAGTGCTGGGGCGTCGTTCACCCCGTCGCCCGTCATGCCGACGATGTGGCCGTGCTTCTGCAACACGTCGACGATATGGAACTTGTGCTCCGGGAATACCTGGGCAAAACCGTCTGCTTCCTCGATGGACTTGGTTACCGCCGCAGTCTCCTCAGTCTTTAAGTCGCCGAGGCTGGCACCGTCGAGAATGTTCGTGCCCATCCCCAGCGCTTTGGCGGTCTCCCGGGCGATCGCCAGGGCGTCGCCTGTCACCATCTTGATCTTCACGCCCATCTGGGCCGCGGTTGCGACGGTGGCTTTGGCATCGTCACGCGGTGGATCGAACAGCGGCAACACGCCGAGAAGCTGCCATTTTCCGTCGCCGTCGGCGCGGGCCACACCGAGCGCGCGAAAGCCGCGAGCGGCGAAGTCGTTGACGGCCTTGTCGACGGCGCCCTTCACGGCTGCGGCATTGGCTGACAGCCCTTGGATAACCTGAGGCGCGCCCTTCGTCACATTGAAGGTGCTTCCATCCGCGGCCTTGACGGTGGCCTCGGTGCGCTTGTGCACCGGATCGAACGGTACAAAATGCGTGACGTGGTAGGGCTTCAGTGCCTGCTTGTCCTTCAGGCCGCCCAGGACGGCGAGATCGATGGTGTCGTCGTTTTCTGCTCGCGAGGCCAATGCGCCGGCGAGAATAACCTGGTCGGCAGTGATGTTATCCAGGCAGAACGGATCACCAAGCGTCAGCTTGTTCTGCGTCAGAGTGCCGGTCTTGTCGGCGCACAGCACGCCCACGCCGGCCAGTTCCTCGATGGCGACCAGCTTGCTCACAATCGCCTTTTTCTTCGCCAGCAGGCGCGCGCCGACTGCCATCGTCACCGATAGCACTGTGGGCATCGCCACAGGAATCGCCGCCACGGTCAGCACCAGGGCGAACTGCAATAAAGTGAGGATCGGGTTACTGCGGTAAATTCCGACGGCGATGATCAGTGCCACCATGGCCACCGCCAGCATGATCAGGTAGTTGCCGATCTTCAGCACGGCCTTCTGGAAATGGCTGACGGTTACCGCGGTCTCCACCAGTTCCGCCGTCCTGCCAAAATAGGTTTTCCCGCCAGTGGCATAGACCAGCGCACCGATCTCGCCGCGACGAACAATCGAACCAGAAAATACGGCGTCGCCGGATTTGCGCGCGGCCGGCAAAGATTCTCCCGTCAGCGCGGATTGATCGACGGAAATTTCGTCACCTTCCAGCAACCTCGCGTCCGCCGGCACGATGTCGCCCAGGCGCAAGCGGATCGCGTCGCCGGGCACCAGTTCGCGCGCCGGCGGGGTGACCCATTTTCCATCGCGTTTCACCCGGGCCTTAATCGCCAGTCTGGCCTTCAGCGCAGCGATGGCGTTACCCGCTTGGTGTTCTTCCCAAAATCCGACTACGGCGTTCGCCAGAAGCAGAACGAGGATGATGGCAAAGTCTGGCCAATGCCGGGCCACCGCCGAAAGGACCACGGCAGCTTCGATCATCCACGGGATGGGGCCCCAAAAATAGCTAAGGAACTTCAGGAGAGGATTGGTCTTCTTTTCTTCAATCTCGTTGGGCCCATATTGGGCCAGCCGCTTCTGCGCCTCGGCTTGTGTGAGGCCGTCCGGCGTCGTCCCCAATTTTATCTCCACCTCGGCAAGGGGGAGGGACTTCAGATCGTTCTTCGCATTTGACTTCAATCCAGATCTGGAGACGGTCGTTTTGGTTTCGACGGCAGGTGCCGGCATGATCGGTATTCCTTTTATCTACGCCTGAACTTTACGAAGCGAAGAATGCCCTGAGGCTCAAATGCGTCCATCACGACAGAATATTCGTCAGCGCGCGAATTCAATGTTGTCGGGGCGCGGGTCATGTTGATTAGCTCTTGAGTATGTCATGCACTATTTTTTTTTCATGTTGCTTTCTCAAGGTCTAAGTGCGATCGGACGCACCTCGGAGGTCAAGTGGGGAATAGCCAGAAGATTGTGCTACTAAACCAAAGTCTCCTGATGATGTTGAATAGACGGGCTGCCGCTCGGTCCGCGGTTTGGGACAGCATAGAGGTTAAGTCCAAGTGTCCCGGCGATGAGAGCAACAGAAAACTGCGCTCGCACGCTGTTGCCGACCGGATCGAGCGGCGGTGAGAAGGCAGCGATAGCAAGCTTCCCCGGCGAGACAGCCAAAATACCACCGCCGACGCCGCTCTTGCCGGGCAGCCCGATCGAATAGGCCCATTCACCTGATGCCGTGTATAGGCCTTCCATTGTCATCTCGGCGAGGAGGTGCGGAATATTCGCTGTCGCGACAACCTGCTGCTTGGTCACCGGGTTAACGCCGCCGTTCGCAAGAGTTGCGCCCATGGTCGCAAGATCGACGGTGGTGATGAGCGTTGAGCATTGGCGCGTGTAGACATCGACCGCACGCATTGGATCGCTGTAGCAAGTCTTTGCGCTATAGAGGAGCCAAGCGATTGCCCGGTTATGGAAGTTTGTCGTCTGCTCCGATCGGTTGACCTCATCACTTAGCGCGAGTGGTCTTCCGGCAAACCGGCTCTGCATATCCAAAATCTTCGCCCAGCATTCGTCGGCAGTTTTACCTGGCACCAGGCTTGCCGTCGCGATAGCACCGGCGTTAACAAGGGGCGAAAGCGGCTTTCCATTGTGCAGCTCCAGCGCCATGACCGAATTGAATGGCAGTCCGGTGGAGCTCGCGCCGATCTTTTTGCGAACGGCTTCTGATCCGATGAGCTCGGTAACCAGGGCCAGCGTGAATACCTTCGAGATTGATTCGACAGCGAAGGCGTAGTCGACATCTCCCGCCTTAAAACATTTCCCGTCGGCCGTCATCACGGCGACGCCGAACAGGTGCGAGGGTACCGAGGCGAGATAGGGAATGTAGCTCGCGTTGTCGCCTCCGGTCCTTGCCGCGCCGGAGGCGTGCGCGGCATCTACGGCGGCCTGGATTGCTTGCGCTGAAAAGAACATTCTGAACTCCGCACATGAGCTGAAGAGACGGCAGAGGCTGAGCCCGAGGCGAGGCCAACCATCTCAAGCAGCATTGGCCGCGACCGCCTTGGCGGGGCGGGCCGGCGCCGCCACGCTACCGGTGGCAGTTGCCGATGCCGTTGGAATACCAGGGTGACCGCCCTCGGCTTCCCAAGTGAACGGCGCGAAGGCACTGTCTGCCTCTCGCCAGTGAGGCTTTCGCATCGCGAAAATGACAAATGGGATGGCGACAAATAGCACCGTCAGCACAATGAGGATGGCGACGTATAGGGTCGGGCTTCCAACCTTGATTTGGCTGGGCGGAATGAATGACACGATCAAGGCCAGCAGCGAGCCGAGGAAGCCGAGGCCGCCGACAAGCCACATGCCGATGTCTCCTCCCGGAATTTTATAAGGTCGCGGTCGGTTTGGCTGACTAAAGCGCAAGTAAATTCCTGCCGCGAACATGAGGAGGTACATCACCAGATAGAGGATCACGGTCAGTTGGCTGAGTATCTGATACGTCGCCTGAACGGTCGGCAGCACAACAAACATAATAGACAACGTCGTCACGAGCAGCGCCTGGACCAGCAGGATGTGAGTAGCCATTCCGTGCTTGTTGGTATGTTGCCAGAACCGAGGCATATACCCGGCCTTGGCGACCGCGAGCAGGCCCGACGACGGCCCCGACACCCAGGTGACGATGCCGGCGAGAACGCCCACCGCAAGGGCGATTGCCATGACCGGAGCGAGCCATTCGATGTGTGCCCATTTGAACATGTCGAAATAGGTGACAAGAAGACTCTGCGTCAGATTGATGGATGCCTTTGGAATAACGAAAGCGATGGCCAAAGTTCCCAGGATGAAGATGGTGACTGTCACAATCGAAGAGATGAAAATTGCGATGGGATAATTGCGGGATGGGTTGCTGACTTCCTTGACGTGGATGGCGTTCATTTCCATGCCGGCATAGAAAAGAAAGATTCCGGCTGCCAAAACGATATTGTCGAATTTGCTGAAGTCCGGAATGATGTCCTTCCAGGCTAGATCGATCTGCGGCTTACCGCCACCGATGAGATAAGCGAAGCCGAGCACGATCAAGATGATCGCCGGAATAATCGTGCCGGCAATGCCACCCCACTTGGCTACCCGGGCGAAGACGCTCACGCCACGGAAAGCAATGAAGGTGGCTATCCAGTAGATCGACAGGACGATCGCCAGCACAAACATTTTGTTGGAAGAAAGTGCCGCGTCCCAATGTTGGCTGGGACCGGTGAACGCCAACGATACCGCACCGAAGGTAAGCCCGGTCGGGAACCACACCGTCACTTCGGTCCACAACATGAACATGGCGACAAAAGCCCAGCGTGGGCCGAACGCCTCTCCGACCCAGCGGAACACGCCGCCCTTCTCCGGCCATCCGGTAGCGAGTTCGGCGGCGACGAGCGACACGGGAATGAGAAACACCACGGCCGCGAATAGGTAATAGAAAATCGAACTCAGGCCATATTCGGCTTCCGACGGAAGCCCTCTGAGGCTGACGACCGCGACGATGTTCATGATCGCAAGGGTAAAGATGCTGATCGTGGCGGCCGGTGCTGCCATCGCCTTGATCTTGTTAGACATGGTCGACTTCTCCAGGTTCATCGAAATCCAGGCGACGCCTTTCTCCCCGCCGGCCGGTTTAGCGTTATGCGTCATGTCGGGTGGGCAACATTTCCTTCGGTAAGGCGTGATGCGTAAAGGTCGTGCCTTCGGCCGCTGTCAGCGGCTTGGTCACCGGATGCTTCTGCAAGTGGTCGATTGAACGCCGAATATCTTCCAACAGCATGTCGGCCATATCGCGACTGAATCCGTTACGGATCAGCAGGCGCATCACAACGAGGTCTGTAATATTGGGCAGCATCGTGTAGGCGGCGACCTGCCAGCCGCGCATGCGCAACCGCTCAGACAGATCGAACAGCGTATAGCCCGGCTTGCTGCCATCTTTCGTTGTCCAAGAGACGGCGGGAATACCTTTGCGGCTGTCGCCGTGGAACAAAAGTTCGAAGGGGCCCACTTTTACGATTTCCTGCGCGATGTGTTGCGCGGTGTCGTAGCCGTTCTGCTGAATGCGGCGGTACCCTTCGCGTCCAAGCCGCAGGAACAGGTAATACTGCGAAATTATCTGGCCGCCTGGCCGTGAGAAATTCAGCGCGAATGTCGGCATGTTGCCGCCAAGATAGTTCACGTAAAAAATAAGATCCTCCGGCAGATCGCTTTTGTTGCGCCACACCACCCAGCCGACACCCAGCGGCGCAAGACCAAATTTATGACCGGACGCGTTGATTGACCGCACGCGGGGGATGCGGAAATCCCAGACCAGATCGGGCTCAACAAATGGTGCGACGAACCCGCCAGAGGCGGCATCGACATGCATCGGAATGTCGAGCTTCTTGTCGCGCGCCAGGCGATCGAGGGCTGCGGCAACTTCGGCCACTGGTTCGTATTGGCAGGTAAAGGTCACGCCGAAAGTCGGCATGACGCCGATGGTGTTCTCGTCCACGCGTTTGAGCGCCTCGTCCGGCGTCATGCCGATGCGGCCGCGCTCCAGCGGAATCTCGCGCAGCTCGACGTCGAAATAACGCGCGAACTTATGCCAGCAGACCTGCACCGGGCCGGTAACGAGATTAGGCTTGTCGGTCGGCTTGCCCGCCGCGCTCATGCGCGCGCGCCATTGATGCTTGAGCGCCAGGCCGCCTAGCATGCAGGCTTCGCTCGACCCGGTGGTCGAACAGCCGGGCGTAGTGGCAGCTTCCGGCGAATTCCACAGATCGGCAAGAATATGGACGCAGCGGCTTTCCAGTTCTGCCGTGGCTGGATATTCGTCCTTGTCGATCATGTTCTTGTCGATCGACAGATCCATCAGCTTATGGATGTCGTCGTTGAGATAAGTCTGGCAGAACGTGGCGAGATTCTGCCGGGCATTGCCGTCGAGAAAAAGCTCGTCGCGCACCAGCGCACGCGCGACATCGGAGCGCAGCCCGCCCTCGGGCATTTTAAGTTTTGGAACGGACAGGTCCGCCGCCGACGTGCCGTAGATGCCAACCTCGAGATCGCTACGAAGGTCCGCTGGTTTGTCGAGCATCATGCCGTCTCTTTCTAATTGACGGGGACCGCTAGCCCATTTCGGAGCCGAATGCGTCCCGCAGATGCGGTACTACCAATATCCGCAGCTGCAGATTCTCCATGCCGACATAATGGCCGGCTGCGCAAATTCGGCGACCATGGAATAAAACAGCCGTATTTATGGACCGAGCACTAGGTGCGACGTTATCGTGCCCGACAGAAATCTATGCTGGCCCGTGGTCCAATGGTTTACTGAGCAAAAGTGCTCACATGGACTCGTTTTAATGAAAATGACGCCGTGCCACCGTAGTCTGGAAGGTCTCAACCCTTCCATCTATGCTCCCGCTTTACGCAGATAAGAATGCGGTCAGACTCAAAGTAACTTCCATCACGGCAGAATAATCGCCAGCGCACGAATCCGAAGTTGTCTCGGCGGGAGTCATGGGCTTCCGGTTTCATGCACTGCGGCTAAGACAATATTGCAAGGTCGCTTCCCTGGCGCCCGCAACCGCGCGGCAGCCCCGCGTAGCGTTGAACGCCAGGCTCAGCCGTCGCCATGGTGGCTATGGAAATGTTTCTTGCAGGGCACGATCGATGGTTGTGGTTGCACCATATGCAGGGCTGTCTTTGACCCTCTTACGGTCAACATTGAGTTTAATGACGTTATCCGTCCAATTGATGTCGCGCGCCCACCGTGGCGAGATCAGGACCTTCTTCCCGGGCCACCAGTTCTTCGTATCGACGACAAGATCATGGATGCTCCAATCGGTATCCTCCACGAGGAAGTCCTCGACGTGACCAATCTCGCCGTCACTGGCATGGATACGGTACCGGGTGACCGCTGCAATACTGCGCAGGTGTGGATCGTTGTCGCTCTGTAGACCGGTGGCGATATCCTCCGCGCGCCGCCTGGACCCACGGGTTGGCAAAGGTGAGATGGCGCCGCCGCCAAAACCGGCGCAGCCGCCCATCAAAAGGTCAGTGCCCCAATATGGACGCCAGCCATAGTAGTCATAAATGTTGGCTTCAATCTGTCGAGACACAGGCCGATCAATGTCGCTATCGGGGCTGTCCTTGACCTGCTGCATGGTCAAGTTGACCGGGAATTGGTTTCCCGTTGCAGGTGGATGCCCCATGGCGGACGGCGGCAAAAGGACTTTACGGCCGGAGAGCCATCTGCCGGTGTCGATGACCAACCAACGAACCAGCCAAGTGGCATCGTCGAATAGAACGTCGCTGACGGTACCAATCCGGCCATCGCTTGCCGCAATGGCGTAGCCGTTGATCGCTGACGCATTCCGCAACATCGCGTGCTCCTTACACTTACACTCCCCAGCAATCGGGCTGGTCTATAGATATGTGATCAGTTCTTTGAGCCGGTGGTGTCTTTGTCCGGGATTTTCGCCTTCCAATAGGCATCTACCTTCTGACTCTCCTGGTCGAATTGGCCGGGGGTCGTGAATTGGTCTTTGCTTACCTGCGGGGCGGCATCCAAGGAGACTTTGGTGGTGTCAAGAACGAGCAGATTCGCGTTTGGAGATATCTTGAAGTCGGCCCAGGGCAGCGGAACGTATTTTTCATCGATCCCGAAAATTCCGCCTCGCGCAATCACGAGATAAGCGATCGTGCCGGTCTTTGGACTCATCACGAGGTCTTCGACGCTACCAAGGATTTGGCCTCGCGGATCGCGCACATCGGTGCCGAGCAATTCGTCGGACCGAAACGAAACTTTCTTACTTGTGACTGGCAACGCGGCGGCAATTTGCTCGCGGCGCCATCCCGGCACATCCGCCATGCGCACGCCGGATTTGTGCATATTGGCCGCGTAGACTTTGTAGACTTCGCGTGTTGTGGAGAGCACGATTTCGCACGGCTGCTGTTGACCGCGTTGGGCCAGAATGTTGGCGGCGGCAAGCAGGATGCGAACCTCGTAGCCCGGCCGGGCGTTCTGGTAGCCGGCCGAGGTCGCTTCCGGGCGGCCGTCCATCATCGGGTGGCTGCCCATCATCGTGTGCTCGCCCATTACCGGGGGGCCGTAACCGGAGCTGAGTCCGTCCATAGGATAGCCGTAGCCATAGCCGGATCCGCCCAGCCAGTAGCCGTCCTTTTGCATCTGCTTATCGAAGGCAAGCAGATCGCCCAGACATTTCTTCGCTGGCTCGACGGCGGCGAGTTTCTCGTCACCGGGAGAAGCGCGTGTCATCGTGTTGGTTGGAGCAGGCTGGGCAGCGAGCAGTGGAGTAACAAGACCAAGATAAAAGCAGGCTGCCACGGAGCCGGCGAAAGTCGAGCGTGTCATGTTAAATGCCTTTCCTTGTTGTGCATTGACCTCGACACCAACTTTGACCGCCGTTGCATGGCCAATGCGGTTGATAAAAGTTGTCGCCAAACCGTGACGACAAATTCTAAATTTCAAATCTGTGCAGTTAGCGTTCCGCCGTCAGCTACCTGCATCGACGAGTTGACCCGCTGGCTCCTTCACTTTCGCACCCGCATGCACATCGACACGTGAGGCATTGCCCGTACAGAGGATGGTCTTGGCGCGCGCCATTTCCTCCGCGGTGCCGTGCGCCATCACCAGAAAGCTATCGGCTTTCAAGGCGGTCTCGTATTGGATCACGCTGTCCTTCGGAATGCCGATGCTGTAGAGCGCCGCGCCAATCGCGCTCAGCCCGCCAACCACGATGGCGTTCTCGATGCCGGCAATTACGATGGTAGCCAAATATCCGAGCACGACGACATGCCCCACAACAGGAATCGTCATAAACAGTCCGCCCAAGAATAAGCCCCAGAAACCGCCCAAAAATGCGCCGCGCTTGCCCCAAAACTTGACCCGGTCACCCATGTTATAAAAGCCGACGACCTTTTCGTCACTGTGATAGCCCTTGCCGACGACGCTCAGATTCTTCATTTCGAAGCCGGCCGTCGTTAGCTTCTTCACGGCTGCTTCCGCTGCATTGTGGTCCGTGAATACGGCGACGACCGAGTCTATTTTAGTTTTTTCCATTTGATCCTCTTTCAGGATTTGTCTGCCCTGGGGGCTGGACGGTATCGTACGCGACGGCGCATGAGATCTCGATGATCTCCTCGGAGCGCGATAACCTCATGCCGGCACTCGTGTGCCCGCGGCATAAATCTCGTGGCCAAGTCCGGGGCAATCAAATTCATGGGCATGCTTCCAAGTGCGGCCCTGTCGCGCCCGAAAAAGCATGCTGGTCTCCGATCTAATTATTTACTGAGCAAAAGTGCTCACATGGATGCGTATTAATGTGAAATTACCGCAGCACGTTTCGGCGCGGCGCAACTTGCTTTCGATGTGCCGCAGTCTCTGACTGCGCCACCTCGCAGCAATGGTTCGGTGCAGCTCTCAAGTCCGCGTCGCGCCAAAAGCGAACGCGACGTCAGCCGCCGAAATGAAAGAAGAACCCGCTCACCGAGGCGGGTTTTCCTATTACGAAGTTGTTTTGCGGGAGGTTTTGCCGAATGCGGCGTCCACGTCTTTCTTTTTAATGCGCGCCGACGGATTGCCAGGCTCATCAAGATTTTGTTCTTCGCTCCCGTCACCCATCATGCCAGGATGAGCAACTTCAGCTTGTTTATTGGTCTCTTTGGGGCCTGTTGTTTCATTGGTCATGCTGGATACTCCATGTGCGATGTTGATTTTTTTCACTATGAAAAGCGCCGCCCAATGAGCTTCTTCCTCACATGGCAGAAGGAGCATCTTTCGTAGACTGGACATGCGCGGTGGCTCCGTTCGCGCCAGCCGGCTTGCCAGTCTTCTCAACGATGTCGAGGAACGGCTTGATGATGTCGATCGGCATCGGAAAGACGACGGTGGAATTCTGCTCGGCGCCGATTTCGGTCAGCGTTTGCAGGTAGCGCAATTGCATAGCTGCCGGAATGCTGGAGAGGATCTTGGCGGCGTTGACCAGCGTTTGCGAAGCCTGGAACTCGGCTTCGGCATGAATGACCTTGGCACGCCGGTCGCGCTCGGCTTCCGCCTGTTTGGCGATCGCGCGCACCATGTTGTCGGTCAGCTCGACGGTTCTGATCTCGACATTGCTGACCTTGATGCCCCAGGTTTCGGTCTGGGTATCCAGGATGCTCTGGACATCCGCGCTGAGCTTCTTGCGCTCGGACAGCATCTCGTCGAGCTCATGCTGTCCCAGCACGGCGCGCAGCGTCGTCTGAGCGAGCATATTCGTGGCTGGAAGATAGTGCTGGACCTGGATGATGGCCCGTTCCGGATTGACAACGTTGAAGTAAAGCACCGCGTCGACCTTCATCGAGACGTTGTCGCGGGAGATCACGTCCTGGCTCGGGATCTCGATCACCTGGATACGCAAATCCACGCGCACCATTTCCTGAATGAAGGGAATCAACAGGATGAGGCCAGGCCCTTTGACCTTCTGGAAGCGTCCGAGAGTAAAGACCACGGCACGCTCATATTCGCGCAGGATTTTCACGCTGGCTTTGATAATGGCCAGAGCCAAGATCAGCACAAAGAACCCGGCAAACGGGGCGAGATAGCTAAACATATTTGTATCGGACATGGCGTTGCTCCCTTCAAAGCGGACAGATGCCGGTTTTCCTCGCAGAGGCTGAGGCAAAGCTGCTGAACGGCTGGGCCTGATGACAGGCGAGCCGCTATGCTAGGCGCTCGCGTCCTTCTTGCTGTCGAAGGGAAGCGGAGTTTACCGCTCCCCATCGTGGCCTAATGCTTTGCGGGTTTCACCGGCTCTGTGCCAAATTTGGAATTCGGAGTAGCTTGGCCGGTTGTCTCCGGCTGAACGTTGCCGATTGAGTTGGACATCTCCAAGGCGGTTACGCCATCCGGCCCCAAGGTCATCACGACGGGGTTGCCGTCTTTGGTCCTGGCTTGAATCAGATAGGCATCGGCCATGACCTTGACCTCGGTGAACCCGGCTTTTTGCAGATCTTGTGTGAGTTTCCCGATGGTCATAGCTGAATGCTCATGGGTCTTTTGCTGAGTAACGGCCTGTGTTGAGGACGCATTAGGCGCTGCGGCCGTGGACTGAGCAAAAGCAGCTCCCGAAACGACTAGCGCCAAGGTGAGCACGGACGCGAATGCAGTTTTATGCATGGTAGAATTCCTAAGTGTTGCAAAATTCGTCTCTGGGACGAACCTAGTTAAAGAGCGCACGCCACTTATTCGTTCCGCTATTTGCTAAAGTTAATGTGCGAGTACCGTTTGAGGACTGTGCACAATTGCTCACCGCATGTCGTTATAGAGATCCGTCTCGCCATGGTCCGCATCATGTTGCGGCGCCTGACCGGACCAAATCTTTGCCTCTGAATCCAAACTTCTTGGATCAGTTCTTAGAGATTGAGGCTTATGTACGAAAATCCGGCATCGACAAGACGCTGCTGGAGCTCATCAAGGTCCGAGCGTCTCAGATGGATGTGCGGATGGGCGTCGAGAAACTATTTTGGGGCGCATCGCGCACACGTCTGCGGCGATCGTCCCGAATAAACCGCCGCGACCATGATCTGGCCTCGTTGCGCAGCACCTGCAGCGACACGTCGTTTCCAAGTCGGCGCAGCATTAAGTCTACGACCGATTGGCCGAGACGCAGATTGTGCAGTGTCGCCTCTTCGAAGAACGACGGCAGTCGCGGCTTGCGCAATAGGATTTAATTGCGATCCGGATTAATCCGAGACCGGGCGACATCGCACGCTGCAGTGTTGGATAGGTCTGACGGCGCTTGACTCCGAACGGCCGATTAGAGAAGAGGCCGCCCAATTGAGGCGGCCTCTAGCTTAGAAGATCCTACGAGAAAAGAGGTCCGAGTAGGATCCTCAAGATTCGATCCGATCAATTTCAGCGCGGACGGCAAGACATTGCTTCACCAGTAGCCGCGATGGCGACCAAAGTACCCGCCGCCGCCGAAAAGCAGAAAGAGCACAACGATAATCAAAAGTAATTCCATTGGAAGCCTTCTTTTAGAATGAGGCGTCGCGGAGATGTGTTGCGGACAGCGTCCGCGATAACCGGCGCCGCTTCAGATTCTAATCAACTGGCTGAATACACATCTCAACTCGCGCAGGGCCAAAATCGTTCCAATCATAATTTTTCCTCCGACCACGTTTGCAAATAGCGATACGCGCTCCTAGAGAATGGACCTGATCTGACAAGAAATTAGAACCGTCGCCAACTCGGGCGGTCTGCATAACGAAGAGCCCGGCTTGGGGTTACCCGGGCTCTCCAGGATCACGCTGCGTGCGTGATCGAAGCACAGGCTCGGACGAGGGAATCGCGACCTACGCTAATAAGCAGAATCGACATATCTTCGATGCCAAAAGGTACTAATGATTACTCACAGAGGCGTGCGGGATTGCGCTCGCCACTCTTGGCGGCGGCGATAATTCGCTTTCCGATCAGTTCACGCGCTGTGATTAATGTTCTGAAACGGCGGAGCGATACGCAGGCATGGTCGAAAGCCTCGACGTTCGGTTACATTCAGGGTTACGAGGTGTGACTGATCTCCAGCCTAACCGGAGCAAGCCCGGAAAAGCCCAACGCGCGCGCTCCCGCCGGAGTAAGATCAATCACGCGGCCGTGCACAAACGGGCCGCGATCGTTGATTCGTACAGTGATGCTGCGCCCGTTGCGCTGATTGGTTACGCGCACATGCGTGCCGAATGCCAGCGTACGGTGCGCGGCGGTAAGTTTTTGGGGATTCGCGTGTTCTCCGTTCGCCGTTTTTTCGGCGGAATATGCATAAATAGAAGCGATTCCAGATTCAGCCATGGCAGCAGGTGAATAGGCGAGCATAATCGCGGCGCCGCAAATCGCGGCGCCCAAGCGCACACCCATTTTAACACTCCAAGATTGGCCCCCGCCGAATGCCGTGCTGATGAATGTTGGGTCGGACGCTTTGAAGGCGAGAATTAGGCCATTTATGGAGGCTAATTGTTCCCGTGCATTGGGACAGGACGGTATCAGTGATGTCTGGCACTTAGATGCGGTAATCGGCCGGCCCAGCTTGTGGATAGCTGAAGAGTTTGGGTGCTGCGCTTCGGGCTTCTCTAATCGGCCGTTTGGGGTCAAGCACTTTCAGACTTTCCACCACTGCAGTGTCGATGTCGCTCACGGGCTCGTGCTTCTCTTCGGAATCGGCACCATGGCCCTTCCATCATGGGATTCGAGGACGAGGCGGAACAATCTATCGGGCAGCCTTGCCGTCCAACGAACGGCAGGTTCAAGCGACCAAGCGAACTCACCTCATCCATCGTCCCGCGAGGGACATCTTTCCACCGCAGGGTGGAACTCTAATTTTCTCCTATCGGATTTGATCCGGTACGGTTGTCATGCTGCCGTGGTCTGTTCCCGGGTCCATCGGAACTCAGTGCCGTCAACCCAGATGCGGTGCATGATCACGGCCGACCGGCGTGCCGGCGCCACGACCGCCTTCTTCATTCCGCGGCGCCTGGCGATCTGCATCGCCCAGGCCTTAGGCCAGGACCATTTCTTCGAACGCATCATGGCCTGAGCTGCTTCGTAGAGCATGACCCGCATCATCTCGTCTCCGCAGCGTGATATTCTGCCGCTCCAATCCACCTCGCCAGATTGATACTTGGCACACGTCAGACCAAACACCGCCCCGACCGCCTTGGACCTACGAAAGCGCGCCGGCACGTCAACCGTGGCGCGATAGGTCAGCGACACCACGGGGCCAACGTCAGGGACCGTCATCAGACGCCGACACACCTCATCATCCCGAACGATGGCCAGCAGGCGGCGATGCAGAATGACGATCTGTTCGCGCAACACCCGTCGGACAATGAGCATCGGTTCGACCAGAACCGCCAAGTCGGGGAGGTTCTCGACAAGCTTCTTGATGCGGGCCTCGAACTGGCCGCTAAGCGATTCGCCGCCTACATGTCGGGGGCTTCTTGCGTGCTATTCCGCTGGCCCCGCGGCAATTTGTTGAAAACCGCGCCTCAGGAGCCTTGCACCCGATTGCAGAGGATCAACCCACATTTCCCAGAGTGGAATAAAAATTTGCACGGCCAGTGCCACTCCCATCACGGCACCACCGCCCAAAACGGTCCACGCAAAAGTTGGGCTGAGATATTTTGTCAACCACCATGAGCCGATATCAATTATTATCGTTAGATAAGGAATTGCCACGATAGCGGCTCGAAACCAAACCCGCGTTTCGCTGAATGCGAAGATCGTACCGGTCGCAATGAAGATCAGGCTGATACCGAAGAGATGGATGTGCGAAACTCGCGCCAGCTCGACGATGTTCTCCCCTGTATCGACTCGAACAACCTTCTTGATTTCATCGTAGCTGGTAAGATTTGGAATTAACCTGTTATTCTGTGGATTATGACAGACGGCGCAATTGTTCTTGAAGATTGGCGCGACGGCGACGAAGCCCTGCTGTGCGGCGCCCTCGTGGATCCAATTAATGATTCGATTGCGGTCTTCGGATGTTGCCATGCTTGACATGGATCCCTTCAGCGCGACTTCAAGACGCGTATTGTTCGGAAGCCCTTGATATTGTTGCGCGATGTCCTGAATGATAGTTTGCTCGGTGCCGATATGCGGTCTGATATCGACGAGGAAAAGGAGCGACAAGGCAGCGATGTAGCCGATGCCGATCAATACCAAGAAGCCGCTGAATAGGGCACGAAACGGGATCGGCAATTGACGCAGCGTCATCATTGTTTGCAACAACATGTGAAGCGTGCCGCCTCCTTATGTGCGACAGAAGCGATTACTGACTCGCGTAGTGCGACGCGATGCTTTCGATTATTGCGTCATTGTATGGTTCGCTCATGTAGTGCATCAGCGAACTGCCGCGCTTACCGTCGCGATAGGCTCGCAACGCCATGGCGAGATACTCCTTGTCTTGTCCTTTGATCACGGGAATTGCCAGCGAAGGATTGTCACTGCTCCCGCCGTGGCAGCGTTCACATTTTGCAATCGTTTGTGTCACCAGGGTTTGTCCATTTTCGGACGCCTTGGATATCTGGTTCGAATAGAACGCCGCGAGGTCGCCGATGTCCTGGTCCGTAAGCTTGGCAACCATGCGCGTCATGACATCATTCTTGCGCTCGGCCGATCGATAGCGCTGCAGAGCCTCGCTAAAATAGTTGGGATCTTGCCCAGCAAGGCTGGGAGTATTCGTGTCCGTGCTAATTCCGCGCGCCCCGTGACATCCGCTGCAGACAATGCTCAATGACCGCCCATTCGCAACATCGCCATTTGCCGGCGCATGCAGAGAAATCGGCTTTTGCGAGGCGTAGAACAGCGCGAGACTTTCAACATCGAGTTTATCAAGTTTGCCGAGCGTCGGGTTCATTGGAGCGGAACGGCGCACGCCGGTCATGTATTCCTGTGTGGCGTTGAAAATGTATTTCGGCTGCTGTCCAGCGAGGCTCGGCACGCCGGGCATTTTGCTATTGCCGTCGCTGCCGTGACAACTCTCGCAGTTTTCAGAAAGCCGCTCGCCGAGCGCGTAAGCATCGAAAACAATGCCTTTAACGGGGCTGATTGGCCGAAGACTGGCGTAGTATTGTGCAACGGCCCGGCCTTCATCTTCGCTCAGCTGAGTGACGACTGTTTGTAGTGAGCCATGCACGCGGCTTCCGTCGCGAAACTCGTCGAAGGTCTTCTCCAAATAGCGTTGGCGCTGCCCTGCGAGATTCGGAATGCCCGGCGCGACGGCCTTGCCTTGAAGGCCGTGGCAAGCCCTGCATTGCGAGGCAGCTATAGCTTCACTCCTCGGAGTCGACGATGCCGACCGCACGCACCCCACCGTGATCAGCGCGGCTCCGATAAGCGTCAGGATCTGGCAGGCTAATCCCACCGTGCGCTCACCACATTTGCTACTTTACGCGCTGTTTTGAACTAAAACTGTCGCCCCCTATTGCTGGTTCTAAAAACCCTAGTCCGTCCAAATGGTTCCATTTCCATCTATCGAGTGATCGATCGGAGAAGGCGGTACGCGATTTAATTTCGCTGATTTACCACGTTTTCGTCAGAAATTGATGCAAAAAAGCATACTCGCATGCGAGGGGCGACCCAACAGCGCGAAGAATAACGATGCAAACGCTCAGTTTGCCATCGCAACTGGCCATGAATATCGCCCCTTGCGTCGCCGCTATCGCGGGAGTTTTGCTGCTCGGGGGGCTCTCTGGCTGTCGCCCCAGCCTGCACACGCACTGCCAAAATATGCGGCTGAAACCGGATTGCCGTGCGGGCGTTGTCACGTCAATCCAGCGGGCGGTGGTCCACGCACCGCGTTCGGACAGGCCTTTGCGGCCAATGGTCACAAGATCCCCAAGAAAAAATAAACGACCGAGCGCAGTCTGGATCGGTTGACCCCGCGGCCCAGCGCTTTGATAGCTGCGAATGGAAATGGCCTCCGCGCACGCGGGTTCATCGCAATCATCGCTGTGGGCTTTGAATGGGTTCTTAAAGGCAAGCCGACCACGGCCGGCGCGTTGGCCGCTCGAGGCAGTTTAAATAGCGATGAGAACACCCCACATTCAGAACGAGAAGAAAAGTGAAATGATTACGAGGACGGGGCTCAGAGTAAAGCGTCTAGCTTGTTGATCGCGGTTCAGCGCAGATCAGATCGTGACGCTGCATCCTTTGCTACCTCGATCTGCGACAGCTTGGTCACCCAAAACGAGCCGGAACGGGCCTTCTCGTAACCATAGTTATAGATTCGGCGCATTGCGTCGGTCTCAAATCCTGTGCCGCCAAAGTCGGGAAGGTCTCTGCCGACATAGCTAAGATGGAAACTAAAGCCTTCGCGGTTGGCGGCGTTATATGTTTCCCCGAGCACTGCCTTAGTGCCAACCCTGTTCATAGTGCTGAAGGAATGTTCGGCTATCGCCACAGCTTGGTCCGGTACAACCTCGAAGCCCGGGTCGAGTCGGTCATTTACGATGACATAAATACTCGGCCGCGCATTGCGCGAGACAATCGTTTTATTGCCGAACAATATGGCGTCCGGCAGCGTATAAATCGGCGCGCTCACTGTACCATCGACATGCATTTCCTGGAAGCTTCGACCGTTCGCGTTGACGTCGATGAGCTGCGGCGCGAAAACGACAGGGACGCTAGCGGAGGCAGCGAGAACGTCGCGGAACAGCTTGTATGCGTCCGATCCTCCGCGCGAGGCGATGGCGCCCATGTCCCATATGACTGCGCGCTGGGCGTCAAGGTCAGTGGTAACGACTAGCAAGCGGCGGCCCTTCTGGTCCTCACGGGCGATAGCTCTAATAAAATCTTCGTCGATATAGCGCTCGACGAGCCGGCGTAGCTGGAGCCGACCGAACAGGCCCGGGCCGAAGATAGCTCCAAGCGGATTTGGTTGCTCGATCAAGCGTTTGGCTTCGCCGCTCGTATACATCTGCTTGAGTGTGTCGTCATAGGCTGGCCCGAGAAATGCGAATGGAGCGATCAGCGCCCCGGTCGAAACGCCGGAGACCATAGTGAATTCGGGGCGTGTGCCGGATTGAGTCCATCCGTTGAGAATGCCGGCGCCATAGGCGCCGCTGCCACCGCCACCGGATAGCGCCAGATAGATGAACGGTCGGCCTTTCGGGACGATGGCGCGCCGCGCGCCGCCCTGGAATGCGCTTGCCGGCGTGTCAGCCCAGTATCGAATGGCATTATTGCCGGTCGGAACCGCCGCTATCTGGTCAGCTTCGGTGAAGGAAGTTCGCGGCGCGGTTGCGCAGGCGCCAAGTAGGGAAGTGCAAAGCACCAGCACGAGAGCAGTGTGGCTGAATCTCATGGACTGGTATTCCTCAACTCGTCGTTTGCGACGTGGAATTGCACGCGAGCTTCAAGCTGCCCTGAATGCCGATGTCCTTTTTCTTTTGCACAAGGGCAGCGGGAAGGCCTCGCTGAGTTTTTCCATCCGAAATTCTTTGATCGGACATTGGAAATCAATGAGGAGGGCAAAATTAATCATTTTATAAAAGAAGCCCCAACTTTCCAGTTGGGGCTTTTATGTGTGGCGCCTGCGATGCCATGAAAGATTACTTCTTTGAGTATTGGAACGCTGGCAACATCCTCAACCCGTCCTTCGTCCCGCCAGGCAACATAATCTTGTTGTCGGTAAACTTGAGGCTGTCGTAGCGAACGACCACCATATGGGTGTCCATACCTAAGAAGCCACCAACAGACAGAACGGCATATGGCTCCTTGCCATCGCGTGTCACAAGGAGATCATCAATCTTGCCGATTGTTTGATTCGCGTCGTTGAGAACGCTACTGCCGATGACCTTGGACGCCTGATATCCGGCCTCCACCTTCTGCACATCCACCTTGGTAATGGCGACCGTCTGTGGAACGCCCTGCGCATTTGCGCTTGCGGCAAGAACGACAAAGCCGATAACTGTGACGCCAGCGATAAGTGTCATCTTCATTGGTAGCCTCCCTCCTTGGGGGCGCATTACAACGTGCTTCACACCGTATAGTTTCGTCGCAAGCGAGGCTTATTCGTTTTCCCCTCTCAGTGAAGGGACGGTACCGATGCTGGCGAGCCCTCCGATCGCTTTCGGCGGTTCAGATATAAATGTGAGCACATCAACATCACGAGGACTTCGTTTCGTTCCCTTTCGGGAATCGCGGGGGCGGCGATAGTTATCCAGTCATGTAGCGCGTCTTCTGCGCCGTCCTCGTGTAGTCGCTTGCTCATTTCCACAAAAAGCCTGATCGCCTCTTTTCCTCCGTGGCTTAAGACGTCGAGGTCCATCGTAATTAATTCTCTAGTGAGTACCTTCAGCGTCATCACGAGCTCCTATTTATCGACCGGCATACCTAATTTCCTGGTTGGTGCTAAAACCGCCTAGCGGTACTGCACGATCACAGTTTCGGTGTGGTCGCAGGGGATGCAATCGAATGTGCGCTTAGCGGAATCCGAATTCTGACGATCGAAACGGGAAAGCATCATCGTTGCGCCGCACTTTGGGCACGGTGGTCGTTGGTAGCTCGGGTACGGAAAGTGCGAATTGGCCGACACGAATAAACCTTGCGGTCTGAAAATACCCCGCCTCTATGCGCTGGGGGATGGGTTGCATAGGGCGGGGCTCTCTATGATCACGCTGCGTGCGCGACCGAAGCATAGGCTGCGACGGGGGGATCGCGGCCTACGCTAATAACCAGCATCGACATATCTTCGATGCCAAAAGGTATCAATGCTTGCTCACAGAGGCGTGCGGGGCTGCGTTCGCCATATTTGGCGGCGTCAATAATTCGCTTCGCGATCAGTTCGCGCGCTGTGATTAATGTTCCGAAACGGCGGAGCAGCACGCAGGCGCTATCGAAAGCCTCGCCCATACCCAAGATCGCGGTGTCGTCGAACTCAACGTTTTGGACCGGAATGACATTCATAGGGACCTCCCGAAAGGTACGAGCGGGAGCGCAAGAGGGTCTCTCAGTCACCGAGGCTCGAAGCTGTTTCGGTGATGGAACAAGCTACCCGTCCGGAATAGGCGATAGCTGATCCATACAGACCACCTTTCGCTCTTTTAATGGTCGATATACGCCGGAATTCACGTCCACGGCAGGCTTTCACACGAACGTGAGCTAATTCGCTTCGACCCAAAGGCGTCAAATTGTCTTGGCCCCCCTATGTCTGGAAGCGTACACTGTACATCACCGGCAGCGGTCCCGTATCAGGAGTTGGTGGCCGAGAGGCGCTTGAGCTCTCGCCTGTTTGGAGGGAATCCGTGAGGCCAGAAGCACCCAGATCAAGGCCTATCAAGGGAAGTTCAGCTCGCAAACCAGCGGGCGCTCGGCCGTTCGATCCTGCGGTATTTTTAGCAACAGCGGCCATTGGTCGCGATATTTCCAAGCACTCAAAGAAAGATATCATCTTTGCTCAGGGCGACGACGCGGATGCGGTTTTCTACATCAAGAAGGGCAAGGTCAAAGTCGCCGTCATGTCCGAGCAAGGAAAGGAAGCCGTCGTCGCACTGCTTGGGCCAAACGAATTTGTCGGCGAAGGATGCTTGATCGGACAGCCGAAGCGTTTGGCGACAGCATCGGCAATGACGGAATGCGAAACGATGCGAGTGGCAAAAACGGAAATTCAGCGGGTCCTTCATGACGAGCCGGCATTTTCGGCAATGTTTGTCTCGCATATTCTGGCAAGGAACGCCCGCGTCGAAGAAGACTTGGTCGATCAGCTCTTCAACTCAACCGAAAAACGGCTTGCACGCCTGTTGCTGCTATTGGCCAATTTTGGAAAAGAAGGTCGACCGGAGCCAATTCTCGCCAAGATCAGTCAGGAAACACTCGCGGAGATGATCGGTACGACCCGGTCGCGCGTGAGCCACTTCATGAACAAGTTCCGTCAATTGGGTTTCATCGATTACAACGGACATCTTGAAGTCCATACCTCGTTGGTGGGCGTACTTCTGGCCGACGATCCACGCACAGTGAGCCCGCCGAAGTGACGCCTCTCATGATCGATTGATCGGGTCGTTGCGTGTCCGCTACCGGACATAACCGCCGTCAAGACCTAGTGCTAGTCGCTGCGTCTAAGCCTATCATAGCGTGCACAGCGCAGGATTCTAACCCGAACGGCAGTAAGCATGATGATGAGTCGTCTTCGACTGCAGCCGGAGGGCCATCTGGTCAACCGCATTGGATGGTTGCGTGCCGCAGTACTTGGTGCCAATGACGGCGTCATCTCGATCGCGAGCTTGATCGTCGGTGTTGCTCACGAGTCCCTGGATGATCTCTAAATTAAGATTCTTACACGGAAAAACGATTGCGTGTGATCGTCTGCGGAGGCGCGATCCGTAGATTATATCTCGTCGATCAATCTGGCCATTTTTCGGCGATTTGCGCGCGCATGTGATTGAATACGAACACGCGGATAGCCGAGGACAAATTGCCGCTGTCCCGCCTTTGATCGATGTGCTGCACTAGCTTCGTTAGAGGGGTCTATGCGAAGCTCCCGACGATGTCCGCCTCAAACCAACGGAATCACGGTTCGCGAGTCGTCTCAACGGGAGTTTTGCAACACGATCAGACATATAGCAGCGCTACGCGCGAGAAGGGGGTAGGGCCCGATACCTACCTCCAATCGCGCCTGGTGCATGGAATTCAGTTTCCGAAGCATCGTTATCAAGTCGACTCCCTGGGCCCCATCCCTGCGAAAAGCCGGGACGTCAGGGGCCCTGTTTAATGACCACCCGGCGCGGCCTACGCCCCCAATGGCGCGGCGAGCATGTCTGACCGAATCTCCTTATTAGATTGAAGTTGCTCAGGCTAGGCCTGCGATGTCCGTGAAGTTCGTGTTGTGTCGCTGTTGCACTTTTCGCCGTCGACTGCCGTTCAATAACGTCATCGACTAGAACTTTGGAGCTTTCGGTCGGGGTGCCATCAGTGGCGCAAAACGCGTTCGATCGCGTCGCGTAAGTCCTCAGGCTCAAATGGCTTACGGAGCAGCGGAATCGACGCATAGCGGGAGCCGCGCATTTTTTCGTAACCACTTATGAACAAGAATGGAATCTCTCGCTCGATTAATTTGTCGGCCACGGCAGTCGCTACTTGTCCCGAGATATTGATATCAACGACCGCGACATCGATTTTTTCTGTGGCTGCGAGAAGTATAGCTGCTTGCATATTTTCTATCGGTCCAACGACTGAATATCCAAAGTCACCGAGGAAATCCTCCATCATTATTCCGACGAGGGCTTCGTCCTCGACCACCAGCACTCTTGTGTTTTTGGCCGATTGCATGGCGCGCCTACGTCCGGGCGAATGGATATCCGGAGTGTCAATGGATGAAATGATAGATGCCGTTCAGCCCGATAAGACCGACAGCGATAAGGTAAAAGGCGACGACGTAGTTCAACAATCTCGGCATAACCAAGATCAAGATGCCTGCTATGAGGGCAATGATCGGCGATAAGTGTGCGGCAGTGATAACCATGATGACCTCATTGTCAGTGAATGACGGAGATTGCCTGGGCATCTCCTGGATGGATTGGATTTTACTAAGCTATTTGCCGCGAAGCGTGTCCTTGAAGCCGCCGACCGCGTTCTGAATCTTGCCGGCAACCTTTTCGCTTTTGCCTTCAGCTTCGAGCTTGGCGTCGCCAGTGACCTTGCCGATGACTTCCTTCACGGCACCTTTAGCCTGCTGTGCAGATCCCTTGATACGGTCTTTGTCCATGTGAATTTCCTTTCGATGAGAACTAGAACGTGGTTGATCTCAAACGTTATGACCATTGCGTAATTGAAGACCGGACTTTGCTTTGGCCTGCTCGCCGAGCAGCCGATCGAATTCCCTCTTGGAAACGCCGTAACACTCGCACGAACGCTGCATCAGGCCACGCCGATCGATGATCGTAACGTTGCCGCGTTTGTAGTGGATGAGGCCGGCCCGTTGCAGGGCGCCCGCCGCAGCCGTCACGCCGGTGCGCTGCACCCCCAGCATCATGGCCAGGAACTCCTGCGTGAGCAGAAACTCATCCGAGTGCATGCGGTCGTGCGTCATCAGCAACCAACGGCAGCATCGCTGCTGTAGAGAATGAAAGTGATTGCATGCGGCGGACTGTGCGACCTGGTTGAAGAAGGCGTGACCGTACCGAAGCATTACCGCCTGCATCGAGGCGCTTCGCGCCAGTTCCTTTTTGAACAGTGTCGCCTTCATTCTCAGGCCGGTGCCGGGTACCTGGACGTAGACGGCTGTCGGCGCCCTGTCGTCGCCCAATACGATGGGGAGACCCACCACGCCCTCGTTGCCGATGGTTCCGACCTCGGCTGCCTCACCGTTCCTCATGGTATTTACCAGGGAGCCGACGCCAGTTTCGATGAAATAGACAAATTCGATAGGCTTATTCGCACGATAGAGAGACTGCCTGTACTCCAGCGGAATACGTTGAAGATGCGGGCGCAGCCGTTGGTAATCCCTGGACGGCAGCAAACCGAGCAATCGGTTGGCATGCAGGTCCGATGCCTCGCGGCTAGCCACCACTTTGCTGCTCATTTTGGTCGCGCTCATACGGCTCGAATTGGCGCGTGTTACACGCGCCTAGCCTCGGCCAGCGATTTCTTCCGGTTTTTTGTCGCAGGGTCTCGTCGATGGAGCCCAGCGGCCAATTGGCTGCGAACGCTGCGCTCGTTTGGCGTCCGAGGCAAGGCTAATGTCTCGTATCGGACACTTGAGTAGACTTTTAGTTCTCCCGCGGCCGCATGGCAGACATGGCAGGGTTGCCACCTAGAATGTCCGGAATCGGACATATCGCTCGACTCATTCCGTGCAAAGGCGCAGCGTCCGGTAGCGGCCCGGTCGCGGTACCAAAAGGGCCGCTCCTGCACTTGAGCTTGCCCCGTGCCCCACCCCCGACGTAGGGCGCTTTCTAGCGCGAAGTGCTCCCAACGGTCGCGCGATCCGACCGCTTTTTCTCTCTGCGCAGGAGGCCGAGTCATGGATGAATCGATGAAACCATTCGTCGAGCGCCAAAACGTCGTTCATTACGTTGAGCAGCTTAAAACCGAAACCGATCCTGATAGGCGCAATGTGGTCTTGAAGCTGTTGGCCGAAGAATTTGTCCTGAAACTGTTGGCTGGAGAAGAGGAAAAGCCGGTCAAAGTTGCGACCTGATATTAGTCCCCTGGTACCGGCGTCCGTTGCCCTCGCTTCGGAGAATATCGGATGAAAATATGACGCTAAACCGCAGCAATTCGTTGCGGCGATGTTCGTAGCGGCCTTGCTTGGAATTCCGGTTGGCGCCGGACGCAGCCATTGAGCCGGATGAATAGCGTGCCGGCACGAATTGATTCGGAACGACAAAGTGAATGTCTGGTATCGGACATAATTGATCTGGATCATTGCAATTCGGCCGTAACATTCGCAGCTTTAATCAGGTGTGAAGGCCGATTTACAGGTGTCATTGGAACGAACCGCGGACACCGAGGGGGCCTGACGAGATGACAATTGCACATTTGCCGCACAGCACGGACGCGCCTGCGATCGTCACGTTTGAGGGCCCGGAGTGCCGCACGGTCGCGAGCTGTAAGCGAAAGTTAGCGGCATATCGGCTGACGGAAATCCGGTTGCGGGCAGCGCTCGCCCGCGACGACGCGCTGCTTCGTCGAAAGGACGAGCTGATCCAAAGCCAGGCGCTCTTGAGCAAGGAGTCCGATCATCGATTGCTCAACGACCTGCAAGTGATCGTAAGCCTGCTTTCGCTGCAAAGCCGGGCATCGGCGAATGTCGAGGTCGCTTCGCAATTGACTGCCGCAGCCGATCGCATAGCCACGATCGGGCGCATGCATCGCCGGCTCCATTACTGCGATGGCGTACAAAGCGTCGCGTTCAAGAAATTTCTCGATGACCTTTGTCGCGATTTCTCCACGATGTTGTCCTCGGATCAGTGCCCGGAACGGATCATCGTTGTCGAGGGCATTGAAATCAAGCTTCCGTCCGTCACCGCCGTTCCGCTCGGCTTCATCGTCAACGAGTTGGTCACGAACGCGGCCAAGTACGGCAAAGGCCGGATCACCATCAGGTTGGAACGGAACCCCGTAAAGGGCTACGCGCTCTCGGTCTGCAATGACGGCCCGCATTTGCCGAAAGGGTTTGATCCAGCCGCCGGCAAAGGGATGGGAATGAAGATTATTCGATCGTTTGTCGAACGGATCGGCGGTGCGTTTCAGATCGGTCGAGGCGATAACAACCAAGGCACGCGATTTACGGTGCAATTCGCCTGATCGCTCACAAAGTGAGGGGCCACTATGACAAAAAAGACGAGCTTGACGATCATTGCGGCAGGACTATTGGCGGCGGCCGTTCTATGTACGCCGCTCGCACCGAGTGTTGCACAAGGAGGGGCTGCAATCACCAGCGAGTTTTCCGCGCAGCAACAGCAAGACAAAGACAAGAAAAAAGCGGCCCCGGCCGCGCGCCCAGCTCCCCAGCGGGCGGCTCCGCATCGAGCGGCGCCACGTGTGGCGTCGCCACAGCGGACGGCGCCGCGCACGGGCGCTCGGACGAGAGCCACATCACACGTCGTCAAGCAACCGAAGGCGACGTCGCATGTGGTCAGGCAGCCGAAAGCCACATCACGCGTCGTCAAACAACCAAACGCTACGTCCCGCGTAGTTAGACAGCCGAAGGCCGCTCGGAAAGTTGTCGCCCCGGCTGCAACCGGTAGCAAAGTGGCATCACACGCCGCCGCTCCGCGCGTTGTCACGCCACGCGGCACGAGAACCGTTACCGCATCGCGCTTGCGCGGGGTGCCGGCACGCGGCGCCGGCCGCGCTGTCGTTGCTGGCCACAATTACTCGGCGTGGCGCAGCGGACACCGCGTGCGTCATGGCGGCGGCTGGTGGACGTTTGGCGCGCTCAGCGCCCTGGGCGCGATCATGATCGGGTCGGATCAATACTACCCCTATGCCTACATTTCGGCGCCCGAGAATTACTGCGAGGGGCTGACCGAAGACGGCTGCGAACTCATGTGGCAGGACGTGGAGACGATAGAAGGCGATGTCGTCCCGCAATGCGTGGCTTATTGCCCGTGGCAGTAATGCCCGCTTGCTAGGCCGCGATCGCCCGGTTGGGTTTCTCAGAGTCGCGGCACGGTTTAAAGGGTCTAGTGAGCGAGATTTTGCTCACGATCGGATCATCGCCCGGCGCGGGCGACACGCTCTGGGTGGGACGAGTTCGGCGTAAGTTGGGCGCGTGCGTTTGCTTTGAGAGGCAGAGAAAAGACGTTCAAAGTGTTTGGGTCGTCGACGCGCAATGTTGATGGTTAGCACTAAAGTCACGAGCGTTGCCGGCCGGGCGCCGTTACGACACCAGCACAGGGGGCTGCTATGCTTTCACTCTTAATCGGAATTCTGATTATTTGCGTCGTTGGCGCAATTTGTTTTTGGGTTATCGAAAAGTTCGTCAATGACGGTCGTTTGGCAAATCTTCTAAAAATACTCATGGTGCTTGTCTGCTTGGGAGCAATCCTTCAGCGGGTGTTGCCGCTGGCGGGAATTAATTGGTTTTAGCCGCAGCTGACAACTTTGCCCGCCCGATGCTGTCGTCGCGACGGTTGCTTCGACTGGACATCGCATGGGGAGCGGGATGCGCTAAGGGTAGGTTGAGCTGAGGAGGCGTTTCCGGAACCTGAAGGGGCTACCAGACCATGAATCGCAACGTTCTCTACCTCGTCATCGGCGTTCTCGCCATCATCACCGCGGTGATTGGCTATCAGCTCTACCAGGAGCGGCAGAAGACCACCGGAATCGAGATCAGTGTCGGCAAGGCCGGCATTTCCATTGAGAAGAAGTAATGCGTTGTGCCCTGAATGCGCTCTCGACGGGGCAGCACTTTGGGAAACCTGACCGAAGGCTTCGCGATCCAAGTTACGAAGAGGCTCAATGTTCAGTTAGACCCCGCCAAAGGAGGAACGGCCATGTCGCTCGGACTTATTCTCGTCATCATCCTCGTCATCTTCTTGCTCGGCGGCTTCAGCGGCCGCTTCGGCGGCTATGGCTACGGCTACGGTCACGGTGGTGTCGGTGTCATCGGCACGATCCTGATTATCGTTGTCGTTCTCATGCTGCTTGGGCGGCTCTGATCTGACAGGCGGAGCATCGGTTGAGCCACCTTCGGCTGCATCCGGAGACAAGGCATTAAAATGGAAGTCGACCGGACGTCAGAGAAAGCCATAAGATCGATACACGACTACTGGACGCTCTTTCTTTTTGAGGGGGCCGCCTTAGTTTTGTTGGGACTAATAGCAGTCGCAATTCCGTCAATTACCAGTTCGGCTGCGACGCTGTTCATAGGCTGGCTCTTTATCGTTAGTGGAATTATCGGCCTCGCGACAACTTTCTTGGCGCGACACCTACCTGGATTTTGGTGGTCTCTGGTGTCTGCTTTGATCAGCGTTCTTGTTGGTACCGTCTTAGTCGCGCACAGATCTAACGATCTTTACGGCGGCCTGATGGGGTGGCCTTTAGAGGCGGCCGGGCCCATGAGAATGGTATTGGTGCTGTTTTTCCTAATTGAAGGCGGCGCCTCGATTATGTTCGCGTTCGAGCACCGTCGTCAGTTCTCGGGACGTTGGGCCTGGATGTTGGCAAGCGGTGTCCTCGACATAGGCTTGGCGACCGTCATAATTTTTGATCTCCCGGGGACTTCTGCCTGGACAATGGGACTGCTTATCGGAATCAACATGATCGTCGGCGGCGCATCGCTGATTGCGATGGGATTGCATGCTCGCTTGGGAAGTCCTGCTTCAAATGCAGCGTTGCGATGACAATCTTGGCAGGCCGCCATATCGGAATGCTCGCCGGTCGATTTGGAATGCGCATGATCTTTCTGCAAGTGCTGTTTAGCCTTCATGTGATGGGAAGGCGATCTACGGCATCGGGCTTTGAGTTACGAAGAGACCGAATGTTCAGTTAGACCCTGTCAAGGGAGGTAACGGCCATGTCGCTCGGACTCATTCTTGTCATTATCCTCGTCATCTTCCTGCTCGGCGGCTTCAGTGGCCGCTTCGGCGGCTACGGTTACGGCTTCGGTCACGGTGGCGTCGGCGTGCTTGGCACCATCCTGATCATTGTTGTCGTACTGATGCTGCTCGGGCGGCTCTGACCAGACAGGCGGGCGTCGGATGAGCCGTCTTCGCCGGCATCCGGAGAACCACTTTGTCGACCGCGTCGGCTGGCTGCGAGCCGCTGTGCTTGGGGCCAACGACGGCATTATCTCGACTGCCAGCCTGATTGTCGGCGTGGCTGCAGCGGCCGCGAACCAGAACGCCGTATTGGTCGCGGGCGTCGCGGGACTGGTGGCCGGCGCCATGTCGATGGCGGCGGGCGAATATGTGTCGGTCAGCTCGCAATCCGACACCGAACGGGCGGATCTTGCGCGCGAACGCAAGGAGCTCAGCGAAAATCCCGCATTTGAACTTGATGAGCTGACGGAAATCTACGTCCAACGCGGTGTCGATCAGGCGCTGGCGCGGCAGGTTGCCGAGCAGCTGATGGCGAAAGATGCATTGACCGCGCATGCGCGCGACGAGCTTGGGATTTCGGAAATCACCACCGCGCGTCCGGTGCAGGCCGCGCTGACATCGGCCGCAACATTTTCCACCGGCGCCGCCATGCCTTTGCTGATGGTAATCGTGTCACCCACCAGTCTACTCGTTCCAATCGTGTCCGCGGCGTCTTTGGGCTTTCTCGCTCTTTTGGGCGCGATCGGTGCAAAAGCGGGCGGTGCAGACGTTCTGCGCGCCACGGCCCGCGTGACATTCTGGGGTGCGCTGGCGATGGCTCTCACCGCCGGAATCGGGAAGTTGTTCGGCACGGTTGTCTGAAGGTTGCGCGCGACGCAAGACATGCAACTGCAATGTCCGTCAATGGCAAGCGCTCAACAGCCCAAGGGGGGACAATATGCCGCTCTGGCAGAGATTGCTGATCACGCTGGTGACCATGCTGCTGACAAGTTTCATTGCCGGCCTGCTGTGGCGCTGGCTCTTCAACACCGACATTCCGAGTTATCTGAGCGGGGTCGTCGGCGGCATTACCGCAGTGCCGGTCTGGGAACTCCTGAAAAGAATAGAAATCCGGTGACGGTTTGCACCGTCGCGGCATTTCCAACCGCGGGCAATTCGTAAGGGGCGGCAATGATAGGACACATTACCCAAAAGGGCATCGATCAATCCTATCGCGATCTCAAGGAGCGCGCGAAAATCGATCTCGATTTCTTGCTGCTCACCGTTGCGGCAGCCGCCATTTGTGCCTTGGGCTTCAAGATGAACAGCGCCCCCGTCATTGTCGGCGCCATGGTGATTTCCCCGCTGCTCTATCCGGTCATCTGCGCTGGCGCGGCTACGTATCAGGCCGATTGGAGCACACTCATTAGGGCCGTCGGTACATTTGCAGTTGGCTTCATCGCTGCCGTGGCTGCCGCGGTCGCCGTCGGCCTTATTTCCGCGACGACATTCCGGTCGGAAATTGTCGATCGATTAGGCGGTTCAGGCACGGATTATGTTCTCGTCGCGCTCTTTTCCGGCCTGGCCGGAACGTATGCGTTCTATTCGCCTAAAATTCACGAAGCCGTCGCCGGCATCGCGATTTCCGTCGCGGTAATTCCACCGATCGTCATGCTGGGCATCGGCCTGGGCATCGGAATAGCGAAGCAGGACAACAATCTCATGTATGTCAGCGGCACGATCGTTCTCGGCAACGTTATCGGAATTTACGTTGGCTCTGTCGTGATGGTCGCTCTTCTGCATCGCATCTCAAGGGATCGAGTCGCGAGCTAGCAACGCACTGCCGAAGCGCCAACGATCACAGTGCCGGCCATCACCATGGAAGGCGATGCCAAGGCGGATCGTCGCCACCAAGCGTTAATCAGCATCCAATCGCCAGGTCTTGAGCCTGGCTGACGAACCTGGATGCTTGTTCGTGCCCGGTTTGACGATCTAAACGCTTCTACCGACAGCGCTTTTTCGGGCGAAGAATGGTCTAGAATCGCTGCCAGTCAAAATTTAATTCTATAAAATCGCATCCTCGCAGCAGAAGTGTGCTAGAATTTAAATGGGAAGTTTAGGCGCGAACACTGCCGATTGTCATAAATAGAGCGTTTCTTTTCCTCGGCAAAATGTTTCTAAACCTCTGCAATTTGTTTCTCTTTGACCAAAAATTTGTTTCCTTTTCCACAACAGGACGTTTCCTTTTGGGGGGAGTAACGGGGGGAGAACTTTTAGAGTCCGCCGCCTGACATTTTGCTAATCGCGTAGTGCATAGCCGCGCTGCGTCCGCCTCAGCCCTTAGCTATCGGCAACTGCAAATCTGACGGACGTCGTCAGTGCGAACTCGCTGCTCATAGCAAAATATTCTCTCAGACCACTGGTGGATTCGCATAAAACCTGCGAGCTGCGGCAAGGCCGGGCGCCGGTCAATACGCTCCTCGGAGACCGAGCATACATGCGCGAGGGGGCGGGGACTTGGGCGAACGATGCGGGTTCCCTAAGGACGGCAAAAATGGGCTACGGCGATCTGGGCATTGGCCCGCCGTCGGAATGTTTAAGGGGGCCGGCTGTCAACCGGCCCCCTACGGTTCGTGCCCCGGCCATTGCGCGGGGCTAGTTGACCACCTAGCCCGCGGCGCACACAGCGGCATCGACCTTGAAGCCCGGGCCGTCCTTCTCGTCGACGGCCACCAACAGCTCTGGCTCTTGCAGCAAGCCGAGCGCCGCGTTGAGCCGCCTCGGCTTCGTTGAACAATTCCGAGTCTGCATCGATAGAATGAGGGCATTGCATGCTCCTCGATGAAAGTCGGAACAACGTATCAGCTTCGATCTCAGCGAGATGATCAAGCCGCGCAATGATGAGCGTAGGTCGAGCGCACCAGGCGAACGGCGTTGGCGCATAGCCCCGGTTCGGCTTTCTACCCATGCTGAAGGCGATCGACGGGCGAGGCGAGGCGCGTAGGAGCGGCCGACGGTCCGATTGGCGATCTCATGGTCGTGGCCAGTCTAGCAATGATCCGCCGCGCACCGCGCTCGACTTCGCCCACGGCCACCGGCCCGCGCACCGAGCGGTGGGCCGACGCGACGCGCCGGTTGATGATCACCACCGCCCGTTTGATCGTGGCGGGCGAGGTCTAAGGCAGGGGGTGGCCGTCGCCGCCGGCCACCGTCGCCGGATTCAGCATCGCCGCCAGGCGGCATGTGAGATCCGCCAACGCCGCCGCAATGGCCGACAATCGCGGCAGGGGTTTGGCAAGCCAGCGTCGCCCAGGCGGCGACGGCCGCCATCAGCAGCGCGGCCGACAGTGCGCACCCGTCGCGTCAGAGTGAGCAACGCAGTGGCGCGTCACCAGCCGCCGGGATCGGAGCGCGCCAGGGCCGGCAGCGTCAGAGCCTTAGGAGCACGACGTGCGGTCGGAAGCCGTGCGCGTCGACGCCGTTCGCGCGGTGAGCCGGGGACGCTGCCATGCCGCAAAACGACGAGGGGGCCGCTGTCAAGCGGCCCCCTTCGAATGTTTCCGCCCCGACCTGCGTCGGGGGGTGCTTGACAGCGCCCTACGCTCGGTAGACGGCGAGCGCCACCTCGTACTGTTGTCCGCCCGTTTTCTCCACCGCGGTCAGAAGTGTTTCCGCTTCGAGCAGCTTGATGGCCGCATCGAGGCGGCCCGTAGACATGGACGCCTGCCAGGACCGCAACAAGGGCCGCCGCTCGAACACGCGGTTCTGAGCGCTCGTCGCGGCGCGCAGGTAGCCGACGACCCGCCGCGCGTCGCGGATGGCCTCGGCGGTCGACACCGGCGACAGCACCGCCCGCGCCGTCGGCAACACGCAGGCGTCGATGATCGACACCGCACGCTTGACGGCCGCCGGCGCGATCGCCGCGCTCATCTTGCCGTCGGCGCCGGCCGCCGCCACCAGATGGAGCGCGGCCGCCAGCCGCCGGGCCACGTCCGGCAGTTGGGCGAGCCAGTGCGACCGCGGCGGCTGCGTGGCCAAGGCGAGCGTGGCCCAGGCCTCGGCGGCGCCGGTCAACGTCTCCGCAGGCAGTTGCAGGTTAACGGCGGCGTCGCCGGCGATGGCGCCGACGCGGCGCACCAGCGTAACCAGGCCGGTACTGTCGCCGGTGGGTGCCGGCACCGCCGGCACGAACACCGTCGCCAGGTAGCTGGCGGCGGCGACCTCATCCAGCAGCGCGCAGTCCGCCGTGGTGAGCCCGCCGATCACCGAGGCCGGCAGCGAGCGCATTGTCGTTCGCCTGCTCTTCGGGTCTGCGATCGGCACCTGATCGCCGCGCGCAAAGGCAGTCAGCAGGTCCTCGGTGGGGCGGTCATAGAAGCCGGCGACCCGAGTCATCGAGGTCATGCGCCGCTCGTCGATGACCAACAGGCCGGTGCCGCCGGCGGCGGCGAGGCGGATGGCGGCGGCCGCGCCGTCGCGCACGACGATGCAGGGCCGCGCGCCCCACCGCGCCGGCGCCGCCTCGGTGAGAGGGGGCGGGGGCGGGGCGCCGAGCGTGATGGCGATCTCCGCCGCCTTGGCGTGCAACCGGCGGTGCTCGGCGGCGGCGCGCTGCCGCTCGGCGTCGAGCTCTTCGGCCTGCGCGTAGCGATCGAGCAGGGCGTTTTCCGCGGCGTAGGCGCCGGCAAGGATCGCCGACGGCACCAGGGATGCGCGGCGGTCCGGCGCGATCAGCGCCACGCGCAGCGCCGTGTCGCTCGAGTTTCCGAACAGACCGCGATCGCCGCCGATCTCGCAGCGCACCGCCGGGCCGGCGACGGCGGCGACCGTCGCCAGCGACATTAGCGCCGCCGCCGGCAGCGTCTCGCGGGCGCCAAGACCGGCCGCATCGAGCGCGTCGATGAGGTTCGTCGGCAGCAGCCGGCGATCGAGCGACACCGGCGGGACGGTGAGCGGCGTCAGCAGCTGTTCCCGCAGACTGGGCGGCTGGTCGCTCGATGCATTGTCGCTCCCGGTCGCACGGCTGCTGTTGCTGCCGCGGCGCGACTGCGCCTTGGCTTTCGCGCGCGGCTTGTCGCCGGCGCCGGAACTATGATCGGCGGCTCCGGCGTCTTTTTCCGGCGTCGCCGGCTTGGACTCTTCTCTTTGCGCGGCCTGCGGTTCCTCCTGCGCGGCGTTTTCGGGCGCGGCGGCGGCGGCGGTGGAAAGATCTTCGGGCTGCATGTCGTCCTCCTCGTGTGTGTGCATCGGAACGCGAACGATTCGAATCGCGATGATCGGGAGGTGGATCGCGAAATTCGACTCGTCTAGGGGGTGCGCGGGCACGCTGCCATCATTGGCGGCGTCGAGATGTTGACGACGCCTGACTTGTTCAGGACGATTTCGACCTGCTTCGCGGCCGGCTGCTGCTCAAAAGAATTTTCGGCGCGTTCGATTTTGCCGTCGGCGCCAGCCGGCGTTCGATGCGCTGACATGTCGTGCAACGGTGCTTGCGCCTGCTACACACTGCTGCTACACAGAAATCCGCCGCAGCGAAAGCGTGCGTTATTTCAATGGATTAGGTGAGTGCCGGGGCCGGCTGCGAATCCTCCCGCCCCAGCCAGCCAGTCCAGTCTCTAGCGCTTTTCCCCACAATGTCGCTCGAAAGCCCGCCGTTGGCGGGCTTCTTGCGTCAAGCGGAGAGTCTCTGTGTCCCAAATTTGATATTTTGCTTATCCGCGACCGACTGATCTCTCCTGGATCACCATGGCAAAATGGTTATGCAGAACGTCTGATCGGCACCTTGCGCCGCGAGTGCCTGGACCAAATGGTCATCTTCAGCGAGGCGCACCTGCGGCGAATTCTTTCCGCCTATGCGACGTATTACAATCAAGCGCGCACGCACTTGGCATTAAAGAAAGATGCGCCCTTGCACCGAACAGCCCAACGATCTGGCGCCATTGTCGCCATTCCGATCTTGGCCGGGCCGCATCACCAATACGTCCGAATATGATTTTCGGAAAGGACAGCCAGTCGGACTGGCAACGCACGCGATACCGTGCCAATGATGCTGCTGGCCGGGCGCTTCAAATGCGTGCAGCTTGGCCGAGGTCGCCATTCCCCAGCAAATGTTCCGGGAGATTTTGCAGCTGATTGCAGAGCTGCGGCCGAAGCCACCGCCCGCGCCACATCAGATTAAGAACGCTGGAAAGGACCCGTCGCGGGTCATGTTCGCGATCTGCCGGCGCGACGAAGCCGCAATTATAGGCCACTTGCAAACACAGAACATCAACAGTGTGACCTCATGAAGTCGGCATCCTGATGGTCAGACGACGGCGGCTTTCTGCTGCAACAGCGCGAGGATGCCGTTCGGGTCGGCCCGGTCGCGGTAATCGGGATCGGTATAGGCATAGATAATCGTGCCGTCGCGATCGATCACATAGGTCGCCGAAATCGGCAACGCCCATTCGTCGACCGCGCCGTTTTTCACCGGGATGTCCAGGCCGAAATCCCGGTAGGCGGATTTCAGTTCGTCGTCGAACTCGTAGACCAGCCGGAAGGCGCGGCCGACCGTCTGGCCGACATCGCTTAAGACTTCGAAGCCGAGCGCGTTCTTCTCGACGGTCGACAGGGTATCGTCGGGCTTCTCGGGGCTGATGGCGACGAGCGACGCGCCCGTCGTCTTGATGTCGGGAAGGATGCGCTGGAACGCCCGCAGTTCGAGGTTGCAATAGGGACACCAGCCGCCGCGGTAGAAAGCGACGATGACGGGGCCGTTCTTCAGGAGCGCACCGACATCGACGGTCTTGCCTTTGGCATTGCCGAGCACGATGGCGGGCGCGCGATCGCCGACCTTGAGCGCCGTTTTGGCGAGCCCGTTGCGAAGCGAGGCAATGTGCCGCTCCATGATCGCCTGGCGTTCCGCCGGCACGCGCTTGAACCAGCCGGCGCGATAATCGGCGAGTTCTTGTTTCAGCGACATGATGACCTCACTTTCGTTGCTGTCGGAATTAGGGATTAGACGTCATAGGCGACGGCCCGGCGCGCCAGGCCGTCGAAGCGATCGAGCAGCCAGTCGCGCCACTGCTTGACCGGATCGCCGTCCTCCAGAAGCGGGAACGGGCTGATGCAGCGCGCCCATTGGAACGGCCCGAACACCGCATAATCGGCATAGAGCGGCTCGTCGCCGCCGAAGAACGGTTGCGTCTTCAGGGTATGGCGTAACGGCGCGAGGCTTGCGCGAAAGCCGACGAGTCTTGCGTCGCGGTCGGCGACGAAGGCCTCGAGTGTCGTGCCGACGCGTTTTTCGCGGCTGCCGCGAAAATAGTCGCGGTCTTTGTCGGCGAGGTGGTGCAGGATGTCGAGCGCGATGAACGGAAAGATCGCCGGGACCAGACCATCGGCGAGGCTCGAATAGTGCCGCGTCAGCTTGCGTCCGGCGCCGCCGCCGAACAGCGACGGCGCTTCCGGATAGGTGTCCTCGAGATAATTGGCGATGGTCCAGGAATCGGCGACCCAGCAGTCGCCGTCGACCAACACCGGCACCGCGCCCTGCCCGGAGGTGGCAATCTCGGCCTTTTCGGTGAAGCGCCACGGGACGGTCTCGACCGGGAGGTTCTTGTGCGCGAGCGCGAGCCTGATACGCCAGCAATAGGGACTGAAGCGGCGATCCGGCTCGGCGCCGGCGAGGTCGTAAAGACGTCGTGTCATACGTCACCCCTTTGGGGGAACCGGAGCGGATCGGTCACCGTCGCCGGTCACCGGGTAAGCGCCGCAGTCTGGCCGAACAAAATCTTCTTCGATTCCTCGCTGACCGTCGGCGCGCTGTTGATCTCTTTGGCGCGAGCATAGGCGCGTTGCACCGCCGGCCGCTCCCGCACCGCCTCGAACCAGCGCTTGAGGTGCGGAAAGTCCTCGAGCTTCTGGCTCTGCCGCTCGTGCGGAACGATCCACGGATAGGCCGCCATGTCGGCGATCGAATAACGGCCTGCGACGAAGGAGCGGTCCGCCAGACGCTTGTTGAGCACGCCATAAAGCCGATTGGTCTCCTTGACGTAGCGGTCGATTGCATAGGGAAGCTTTTCCGGCGCGTATTGGGAGAAATGATGGTTCTGGCCCGCCATCGGTCCAAGCCCGGCCATCTGCCAGAACAACCATTCCATAACCACGACGCGGTCGCGGAAACCTTCCGGCAGGAACTTGCCGGTCTTCTCCGCCAGATAGACCAGAATCGCGCCGGACTCGAAAACCGCGACCGGCGCGCCGCCGTCCTTCGGTTTTTTGTCGACGATGGCCGGAATGCGGTTGTTCGGCGAAATCGCGAGGAAGTCCGGCCGGAACTGCTCGCCCTTGCTGATATTGATCGGCACGATCCGGTAGGGAAGTTCGGCTTCCTCGAGAAAAATCGTGATCTTGTGGCCGTTCGGGGTCGTCCAATAATAAAGGTCGATCATCGCTTTGCTCTTTTTTTGCGGGGGGAGGGATCAAGCAGCTTAAGCGCCGGCCGCGCGAGGCCTTCGAGCACGGCGCGGTCCGGTCTGGTTCGCGCCAGGACCCGGATGCCGAGCAGGACGCCGAGCAGGAGACGCGCGGTATCGAGGGCATCGAGATCGGGCGAAACCGTCTTGTCGGCCTGCGCCGCGACAATGCATCTTTTGAAGAAGGCTTCGATGTCGGCGAACTGCTGTGCGATCATGGCGCGGCATTCGGCCTGGTGCGGCGCGACTTCGAGCGCCGAGTTCACCAGAAAGCAGCCCTTGCGCTCGCGGTCGTTGATCGAATGTTCGATGATCTCGTCGAAAAAGCATTGCAACGCGGCTTTGGGAGCGAAAGATTTTTCGAGCCGCTTCAGCCTGCCGCGCGTCGTGCGGTCGAGATAGTGTTCGAGCGCGTGCGAAAACAGCTGCTGCTTATCGCCGAAAGCATTGTACAGGCTCGGCGCTGTGAGCCCCATCGACGCCGTCAGGTCGCGTAGCGAGGTGGCTTCATAGCCGCGCCGCCAAAAGCACTCCATCGCCGCCTCCAGCGCCGTCGTCTCGTCGAATTCCCTCGGTCGCGGCATGGCAGTGCGGTCCGGGCTCTAACCTCGATCAGGTTGCCTTGACGTTATGTATCGATTGATACAAAATCAAGATCGAAAGTCTGTAAATTTCTTTCAACAACAGCCAAGCCAAGGATGGTCGATCATGGGAGTGCTGATCGATGGCCGGTGGACCGATGGCGAACTGCCTCAGGAAACTGGCCGAAGCGGGGGTTTCGAGCGCACCGCGAGTGCTTTTCGCGACCGTATCACCGCCGATGGCTCGTCGGGTTACAAGGCGGAGCCGGGACGCTATCAGCTCTACGCCGCATACGGCTGTCCATGGGCGCACCGAGGCGCACCTACGCCAGATACTTTCCGCCTATACAGCGTATTACAATGAAGCGCGCACGCACTCGGCATTGCAAAAAGACGCGCCTTTGCATCGATCAGTTCAGCGATCTGGCGCTATTGTCGCCATTCCGATCTTGGCTGGGCTGCATCACCAATATATCCGGATATAATTTTCGGAAAGGACAGCGGCAGAAACCGCTCCGACGAGACCGGATGGCTCCATAAAAACTCGCCGTGATTTCGTCGATTAGATGCCTAAAAAGCTCGACTTGATTTCGTCGTTGGCCTTGAGCGCTTCCGGCTTGCCTGAATAGACCACATGGCCCTTGCTCATCACGTGCACGTAGTCGACCAGCTTGAGGGCAAGGTGCGCGCTCTGCTCGACCAGCAGAATCGACAGGCCTTCTTCCTTCAGCTTGCCGATCGCTTCCCACAGGCCCTGGATGATGATCGGCGCCAGCCCTTCCGACGGCTCATCCATGATCAGGCAGTCGGGATTGGTCATCAGCGCGCGGCCGATCGCCAGCATCTGCTGCTCGCCGCCGGACAGCGTCTTGGCGCGCTGATTGCGGCGTTCGCGCAGCCGCGGGAACAGGTTGTAGACGCGCTCGAGGGTCCAGCCGTGGCGATCGGGGCTGTGTTCGGCGACCAGCAGGTTTTCCTCGACCCCGAGGGTGGGAAACACGCGACGGCCCTGCGGCACCAGGCCCATGCCGCTGCGCACGGTCGCGAACGAGGATTTCCCGGTGATGTCGTCACCCTTGAACACGATCTTGCCGCGGCGCGGCGGGTTGAAGCCGACGATTGAATTCACCAGCGTGGTCTTGCCGACGCCGTTGCGGCCAAGAAGACCAAGAATTTGTCCTTGTTCCAGCTGCAAAGACAGTCCTTGGAGGACATAGGCGTCCCCGTAATAGGTATGGATGTCCTGAACTTCGAGAATCGCCATGACTTATTCCCGTTGGCGCATGATCTTATCCGAAAACCGGTTCCCACTTTTCGGGATCACGCGCTAGTCAGTTCCTAGATAGATTTCCTGCACCTTGGCGCTGGAATGGATTTGCTGCGGCGTGCCGGTCTCGAGAATTTCGCCGAAGTGCAGAACCGAAATCTGCGAGGCGACGTCGAACACCACGTCCATGTCGTGCTCGATCAAGAGGATCGCGAGCTTCGGATCGAGTCTCATCAGGAACTTGGCCATTTCGGTGGATTCGCCCGAGGACAGGCCGGCGGCGGGCTCGTCGAGAAGAAGAATCTTCGGATCGCTGGCAAGGCCAAGGACGATCTCGAGTTGGCGCTGCTCGCCGTGCGAGAGGCTTTGCACCTCGGCGTCTTTGCGATCGAGAAATCCAGCTTGCTCGAGAAAATTATAAGCCTTCTCGTATGTTGCGCGATAAGACGAATCAAAGCGCCACATCACGAATTTCTTCTTATGCGGACCGTCGATCGCCATCAGCACGTTGTCGAGCACCGTCAGCATCGGGAACAGACTGGTGACCTGGAACGTGCGCGACATTCCCAAAGTGACCCGGCGGTGGGTTGGCCAGTTGGTAACGTCCTGCCCGAACAGCAGCACCTGTCCCGAGGTGGCCGGAAAGATGCCGGTTATCAAATTGAAAAGCGTGGTCTTGCCGGCACCGTTCGGGCCTATGATGGCGCGCCGGTCCCCCGGCATGATTTTGAGCGTGACGTCGCGCACGGCATGCAAGCCGTCGAAACGCTTTGAGAGGCCTTTGAGTTCGAGAATCGGCTGCGCCTGATTCTCCTCGATGCCCTGGCTCATATTTAAGTCCCTACGAAACCAAGCAAACCGGGGCTCTTACGCAGAGCCCCGGCACACGTTGGTGTTGCCTACTCGCAATTTTTGCAGGGTGGGAAGTCGCGATCGTAGACCGGCTGCTTGAGGAACTTGTCTTTCCCGTAGGTCCAGAACTGACTGACCTTCGGGTACGTCTTGATCACGGTGTTCCAGAGCTCAGGCTTGTCGTAGCCGAACAACTTCTTCTTCTCGACCTTCTTGATGTAGATGTTGTGCACCGGATTGCGCATGTCGTCGAAGCTGACCGGCCCGCGCGGCGCCTCGACCTTGAGCGAGGACAAAATCTTGATGAACTGCTCGGAGCCCGGCCACTTGCCGCCAGCTTTCTTCATTGCCTCGTCGATCAAGAGCGCGGTCGTGTAGTTGCTCTCGGCATAGTAGCCCGGCACCTTGCCGTATTTGGCGCGGTAGGCCTTGACGAAGGCTTCGTTCTTCGGCGTCTCGAGCGCGGCGCTGTATTGCAGCGCGGAGACATCGCCGATGACTTCGTCACTCATGAACGGCAGCGCGAATTCATCATAGCTGACGCTGCCGCCGATGATCGGCTTCTTGATGCCGGCCCCGCGCAACTGCTTGGGGAATTGCAACGCCATCGGCCCGACCATCAGCGTAAAGATGGCGTCGGCGTCGCCCTTCAGCGTCGAGATATAGGGTCCGAAGTCCTTGGTGCCGAGCGGCGGCCAGATCTTCTGGATGATTTTGCCGCCACAGTCCTCGAATACTTTCTGGAAACCGCCGACCAACTCGTAGCCGAAGGCATAGTCGGCCGCGACGGTGATGATCTTCTTATAGCCCTGGTCGCAGGCCCACTGCCCGAGCGGCTGCGTCGGCTGCGAACTCGTCCAACCCGTGCGGAAGAAATAGGGGAATTCACCGAGCTTGCGCTGCGTCAGATCGTCGGCGGAAGGAATCGAGGCGATATAGAGGACTTTCTCGCGCGTGCTTTCCGGCGCCAATGCGTAACCGGTGGAGGCGAGCAAGCCGCCGACCAGCATCTGAACTTTGTCCTGGCCGACCAGCTTCGAAGCCTTGAGCACCGCCGTCGCCGGTTTGCCCTGTTCGTCCTCGACGATGAGCTTCACCGTAGCACCGCCGAAATTGCCTTTCACTTGATCGAGATAGAGCTGGAAGCCGTCGACCATGTCCTTGCCAATCTGGGCATAGATGCCGGTCACCGGCACCAAGAAGCCGATCCGCAGTTCCTCGGCCTGGGCATTCGACGACAGTCCCAGTCCGAGCGCGACCGCGCCGCCCAGCAGCAACGGGTTTAGTTTTCGTATCAGCGTGTTTGTCATTATCTTACCTCCCTTGTGGTTTCATCTTATCAACCCGAACGCTCATCGACGCGCGGATGTCAAATCCGCGCCCGATTTATTTTCCGACCGCTTCAGCCCCTGACGGATTCGCTTGGGAATACCCATCAGGCCAGTCGGTAGATACAGAATCGTCAGCACGTAGACGCCGCCCAGCACGTATTGCCACCATGGCACCAGCGTTGAGAGATATTCGCGCAGCAACAACACGATCGCAGAACCGATGGCGCCGCCGACCAGCGTGCCGGCGCCGCCCAGCACGACCATCAGCAATGCGTCGACCGAGGTGGTAAGAACGACGTCTTCCGGCGTCACGATGCCGTTGGTGTGCGCCCACAGCACGCCGGCCAGCCCGCCGAAGGCGCCGGCGACGACGAAGGCGATGTATTTGTGCAGCCAAACATTGTAGCCGAGCATGGACATGCGCAGCTCGCGCTCGCGGATGCCCTTCAGGCTGCGCCCGAACGGCGAGCGCACCAGCACGTACATTAAAATCATCGACACGATGAAAAAGCCGAGCACGAGAAAGAAGAACGTCACGTCGTCCGCTAGGTTGAGACCGAAATTCGGCCGCGCTTTTATGATAAGCCCGTTGTCGCCGCCGGTGACCGAATTCCAGCGATAGGCGAGGCCCCAGACGCATTGCCCGAGCGCCAGCGTGATCATCAGGAAGTAGACGCCGGAAGCGCGGATGGCGAACAGGCCGAAGAACGCCGCCAGCAGCGCCGCCGCCACAATGCCGAACACCACCACCAGCCAGAAATCCCAGCCGACGCCGAAATGGAATTTGGCGGCGAGCACGGCGGTGAGATAGGCGCCGACGCCGAAATAGGCCGCCTGGCCGAGCGAGGCGAGGCCGGTAAAGCCGATCAGAATGTCGAGGCTCATCGCCAGGATGCCAAACGCCAGCGCGCGCGTCGCCAACAGCACGACGAACGAGCTGGTGTGCGGAATAACCAGAGCCAACACGGCCAGCGCGGCGACGACCATCAGCATCTTGATTTGCTGACTTACCATTGGTCTTCGCTCACTCGCGGCCGAACAGGCCGGTGGGCTTGATCGCCAGGATCAGCACCATCGGCGCGTAAAGGGTGAAGTAGGAAACTTCCGGAAACAGCGCCTTGCCGAAATTGTCGGCGAGACCGACGAGCAGCGCGCCGATCGCGGCGCCGCCGAGCGAGCCCATGCCGCCGATGATGACGACCGCGAAGGCAAGCGGCAGCATTTCGAAATCGAGACCGGGATAGATGCCGAGAAAGGCGCCGCCGATCACGCCGCCGAGCGCGGCCAGGAACGCGCCGAGCGCGAAGATGAACATGGAAATACGGTTGGTATCGATGCCGACGCCGCGCGCCATTTGCGCGTCGTCGACGGTGGCGCGCACCGCCGCGCCGATGCGGGTCTTTTCCAGCGCCAGCCACAGCGCGATGCCGATCAGCAGCGCCATGGCGATCATGAAGGCGCGGTAGAGCGGGAAATAAATGCCGCCGACCACGATGCTTTGCGTCAACGCCGCGGGCGGATTGATGTCCATATTGTTGCCGCCCCAGATGTCGAGCGCGGCTTGCTGGAACAGAAAGGCGAAGCCGACGGTGAGCAGCACCTGCCGCAACGGATCGAAGCCGAGCGGGCGCAGGAACACGCGCTCCATCGTCAAACCGATGACGGCAACGGCGAGCGCCGCCACCGGCAGCGACAGCGCCCAGGAGCCGGTGGCCTTGATGACGGACAAAGCGATATAGCCGCCCCACAAAAAATAGGCGCCATGGGAAAGATTGACGATGCGCATGACGCCGAAAATCAACGACAGGCCGCTGCCGACGAGGAACAGCAGCGCGCCATACGACACACCGTTGAAAATCTGAACGACCCAGAACTGCGTGTTCATTTTTTACGACGCGCTCCCGTGAGATCGCCGCATCGCCGGCGTTCAAAGGCTTTTGTTTTCGGAGCGGATCGCATTAGCGTTGATCGCCTTTATGCCGACTAGACCATTGCGAGCGATGTCCAGTGCGGATCAAAAATTGCAAAAAGGTGCGAACACGCCGTGATTCAAATTCTAAAAGAGAGCGAATCAGCCGATGTCGCGCGCAACGTCGTTGTGCCGAAAAGTTTAGCAAGCTGACCTTGGCCGCCGCTTGGCTATATTGATCTAGATCAAAACGGTCCGCGCGTTCGCAAATGCCGCCACCGCGCATTCGGCGCCGAGCGCGAGCCTGAGTTGCATTGTTGTCGCGATGCGTGATGAGCCGAACGCGCGCCACTCAGCGCAAGCCCGTTGCCTTCGCGCTTGCGTCATGCGTCAGCGCGCAAATCGCCGCGGGACGATCAGGCCGTAACCTTGATCGCGGGGGCACCCTCTTCCGCATGCCCGACGATGCAGGCGAAAGGACAGCCGGAGGCGCGGATCGTGGCGAGGACCGCGGCGCTGCGTTCGGGCGCCACGGCAACCAAAAGCCCGCCGGACGTTTGCGGATCGGTGAGCAGATGCCGCCGCCACTCGGGGATCTCCGCCGGCACCGCAACATCGCTGCCATAGCTCGACCAGTTGCGGTGCGAGGCGCCGGTGACGAAGCCCTGCTGCGCCAGATCGGCGGCTTGCGTCAGCAGCGGCACGCCGCCGGCATCGATCACCAGCCGCAAGCCGGCGCCCCGCGCCATTTCCAGGCCATGCCCAAGCAGGCCAAAGCCGGTCACGTCGGTGATCGCGTGCACGCTTTCATCGCGCGCGATTTCGGCTCCGATTTTATTGAGCTGCGTCGTCGTCGCGATCATTTCCGCGTAGCCGCCCGGCGGCAGCGCGTCGCCCTTGATCGCCGCGGAATAGATGCCGACGCCGATCGGCTTGGTGAGGATCAGCACATCGCCCGGCTTGGCGCCGGCGTTGCGCCGCACATGCTGCGGCGCGCAGGTGCCGATGACGGCAAGCCCGTAAATCGGCTCCGGCACGTCGATCGAATGGCCGCCGGCGACCGGGATGCCGGCCGACGCGCAAACCGCGGCGCCGCCTTTGAGAATCTCGCGCACGATCTCGGGCGACAGCTTGCCAAGCGGCATGCCGAGAATGGCGAGCGCCATGATCGGCTTGCCACCCATGGCGTAGACGTCGGAAATGGCGTTGGTCGCGGCGATGCGCCCGAAATCGAACGGATCGTCCACGATCGGCGTAAAGAAGTCGGTGGTGGCAATGACGCAGGTGTCGGCGTCGATCTGCCACACCGCGGCGTCGTCGCCGGTCTCCGTTCCCACCAGAAGCTGCGGGAACAGCGCGGCGGCCGGCTGGTCCGCCAGCAATTGCTGCAGGACCGACGGCGCCAGCTTGCAGCCGCAGCCGCCGCCATGGGCGAGGCTGGTCAGCCGAATTTGCGGAACGTTCATGGCTCACGTTCTCCGGACGCAACGGAAAAGCTCCGGCGTAACGTTTATAGAACGTGAGAATTGGCGGCGTGACAAGCCGCGCGCGGCGGCTAGCGGGCGCCCTGCGGCGCTGCCGCGCCCAATGAGCGCATAAACATCTGCACGCCGTAGTGGAAGGCGATGAAGGCGCCAAGCTCCATGATCTGCGCCTCGCTGAAATGCTTCTTCAGCTCATTGTAAAACGCGGCGTCGACCTTGTTGGCGTCGAGATACATCTGATCGGCGTAGCGCAGCGCGCATTTTTCGGCTTCCGTGAACAGAGCGGAGTTCCTCGTAATCGTTGCAGCCGGCCTCGATCCGCTCCTCGGTCAGCCCCATGTCGCGCGCCTTGCGCGAGCGCAGCGCCGCGAAATAGCGGTCGCCGGCAAAGCGCGCCAGCAGGATGCGGATGACCTCCTTCAGGCGATGATCGACATTGCCTTCGGCGTGGCTCATCAGAAGCGCGCGCATGAACGGCTTGGCCAGATCGGGCGAGCGCGCGGCGATGCGCGGGAACACGTCGTCGGGCACGCCCAGCGCCTCGCCTTGCGCCATCAGTTCGCGCATCTCGGGATCGGTGATGGCTTCTTTCGGCAGCGGCGCGACATAAGTCATTTGGCGGGCTCCGAAGGCTGCAACGAACCGGGCGCGGGCCCGTAGATTTTTTCCGATTCGGTCTGCGTCAGCAGCCGGCCGTCGGGCGAGAACAACGGATAGAATTTCAGCGTGCCGAAGAAGGTGTGGTAACCAAGATTGAATCCGATGAAGAGGCCGAGCTCGACGATCTCCTCCTCGCTGTAGTATTTCCGCAGTTCATCGAAGAATGCGGCGTCGATTGCGTCCGGATCGGTCGCCATCAGTTCGCTGTAGCGCAAGGCAAGCTTGTCGGCGGCGGAAAACCGCTCGCTGGCCGCGTAATTATTGATGCCTTCGTCCAGCAGCTCTTCGGATAGTCCCTGTCGCTTCGCCGAAGCAGACCGAACATTCCCTCAATAGCTGCAGGCCGCCATGCGCGAGAGCTGGACGCGGATGACTTCCTTGACGGTGTGCGACACGCGGCCCTTGTTGAAACAGGCGTCCCAGGCGACGAACATCGATTCAGCGAGATCGATGTTGTGACCCATCATGGCGTGGAAGCCGGGATCGGGCGCGCGATGCTCCAGACATTTTTCGATATAGGGCCGGAGCTTGGTCTTCTTCAGCTCCTCAATGTCCAGCATGGTGATATTGGGCATGGTTCTGTGGAACCTCCTATCGCATCCGCTTCGTACGGTTCACGCGTGCGTTTCGACTAGCTTCTTGAGCACTTGCCGGCGGTCGACGCCGGTTCGCGTATCCACCAGCGCGCCGTCTTTGAAGAACAGCAGCGTCGGCGACGCGCGCACGCCGAAACGCGCCGCTAGATCCGGATTGTCGTTGACCTTCACGGTGCCGATGCGCACGCCCGCCGGTATCTCCGTAGAGAGCTGGGCAAGCACGCGCGTGAGCTGCTTGCACGGCACGCAATTCTCGGTCCAGAAGTCCACCACCGCGAGGCCAGGCTGTCGCAGAACTTCAGCTTCGAAATTTTGTTCGTTCCAAACTGCGAATTCGTCGTCAGCCATGGGGCAAACCTGTCGTGATTGCGCGCGCATGATGACACGGCAACGGGCGTCCGGCAACCGCCGCCGCGTGCCGAACGCCGTGCGGTAGCGCAGTGGTTGTCCTTGACCTAACATTCGTATCGGTGCGTGTTACCGGCGCCAGACGGTGTGGAGCGGCAATGAGCGAGAATGTGAGTCTGCGCGATATTCCATCGGTCGACGACGTGCTCAAGACGGCGGTCATGGCGGCCGCCATCGATCACTACGGCAGGCCGGCAGCGGTGGCGGCGCTGCGCGCCGCGATCGAGGCCGTCCGGACGGCGCGGCGCAAAGGCCGCGAACGCAGCGCGGGCGCGACCGACGTCGCGAACGAGACGGTCGCACGGCTCGAGGCGGAGGCGGTGCCGAACATCCGCGCCGTGTTCAATCTCACCGGCACCATCCTGCACACCAATCTCGGCCGCGCGATCCTGGCCGAAACCGCCATCGCGGCCGCGACCATGGCGATGCGCGAGGCAGTGGCGCTCGAGTTCGACCTCGACAGTGGCCAGCGCGGCGAACGCGACGAGCTGGTGCGCAGCCTGCTGTGCGAGCTGACCGGGGCGGAAGACGCAACCGTCGTCAACAACAATGCCGCCGCGGTGCTGCTGGTGCTCAACACGCTCGGCCAGCGCCGCGAGACCGTGGTCTCGCGCGGCGAGCTGATCGAGATCGGGGGCGCCTTCCGCCTGCCGGAGATTATGGCGCGCGCCGGCACCAAACTGGTCGAGATCGGCACCACCAACCGGACGCATCTGAAAGATTACGCGGCGGCAGTCGGGCCGAAGACCGGCCTCGTGCTCAAGGTGCACACCTCGAATTATCGCATCGAGGGTTTCACCGCCGAAGTGCCGGCGCGCGCGCTCGCAGCGCTCACGCGCGAACGGGGCGTTGCGCTGGTGTACGATCTCGGCTCGGGCACGCTGGTCGATCTCGCCGTTTATGGATTGGCCAAGGAGCCGACCGCGGCGGAGGCCGTGGCGGACGGCGCCGATCTCGTGACGTTCTCCGGCGACAAATTGCTCGGCGGCCCGCAGGCCGGCTTTATTGTGGGCCGCAAGGAACTGATCGTGCGCATCAACCGCAATCCGATGAAGCGGGCGCTGCGGGTGGACAAGATCCGGCTCGCCGCCATCGAGGCGACGCTGCGGCTCTACCGCGATCCGGAGCGGCTCAGCGCGCGGCTGCCAACGCTGCGCCTCATCGCGCGCCGGCGCGAAGACATCCATGCGCTCGCCGGGCGCATGCTGCCGCTGGTCGCCGCGGCGGTAGGACCGGGCTTCCGCTGCGAGATCGCGGACTGCGCAAGCGAAGTCGGCTCGGGCGCTCTGCCCCAACAAACCATCCCGAGCGCCGGCATCGCCATCCGGCCTACAACGCCGCGCGGCCCCGGGCGCGCGCTGACGGCGCTCGCCGCCGCCTTCCGGCAGCTTCCTGTTCCGGTGATCGGCCGGATTGCTGACAACGCCGTCATCTTCGACCTGCGCTGTCTCGAGGACGAAGCGGCCTTCACGCGCAATCTCGAAAAATTTCAAATGCCGGCGCCGCCATGATCGTCGGAACGGCCGGGCATGTCGATCACGGCAAGACGGCGCTGGTGCGCGCGCTGACCGGCGTCGACACCGACCGCCTGCAAGAAGAAAAGGCGCGCGGCATTTCGATCGACCTCGGCTTCGCCTATGTGCCGGCGCCCGACGGCAACATCCTCGGCTTCGTCGACGTGCCGGGGCACGAGCGCTTCATCCGCAATATGCTCGCTGGCGCGACCGGCATCGACTTCGTGCTGCTGGTGGTGGCGGCCGACGATGGTGTCATGCCGCAAACGATAGAGCACCTAGCCATCGTCGACCTGCTCGGCGTCACCCGCGGCCTGGTCGCACTCACCAAGTCCGATCTCGTTTCGCCCGAACGGCTGAGCGAGGCCAAGCGCGAGATCGCGAACGCACTGTCGGCGACTGCTATCGCGGCCGAGGTCGTCCCGGTTTCCGCCGTGACCGGCGCTGGCATCGATTGCCTGCGCGACGCGCTATTCGCGGCGGCGCACACTTTCGGCCGCCGCGCCGCAGCCGGGCGTTTTCGCCTCGCGGTCGACCGCTCGTTCACGCTTGCCGGCACCGGCACCGTGGTCACCGGCACGGTGCTGTCCGGCCGCGTCGCCGTCGGCGATGCCGTGCTGATGAGCCCCTCCGGCATCGAAGCGCATGTGCGCAGTATCCACACGCAGAACCGGCCCGCCATCACCGGACAGGCGGGCGACCGCTGCGCGCTCAACCTCGCGGGGCGCGACATCCACAAGGACGCCATCGCGCGCGGCGACGTGGTTCTCGATCCGGTTTTGCACGCGCCGACCGACCGCATCGACGCCAGTCTGCGCCTGCTGCCGTGCGAACAGAAAAGGTTGGGTCAATGGACGCCAGTGCGCCTGCATCATACGGCTGCCGAAATCGCGGCGCGCGTCGTGCCGCTGTCTGACGAGACGATCGGCCCCGGAATGCAAGGCGTCGTGCAGCTTGTGCTCGAGCGCCCGATCGCCGCGGCGGCGGGCGACCGTTTCGTGTTGCGCGACACCAGCGGGCAACGCACGCTGGGCGGCGGATGCTTTCTCGACTTGCGCGCGCCCGCGCGCAAACGGCGCCGGCCCGAGCGCCTAGCGCAGCTTGAAGCGCATGCACTGGCCGATGTGCGAGAGGCGCTTTCCGCCCTGCTGCACCTGCCGCCCGGCTATGTCGATCTGTCGGGCTGTGCGCGCGACCGCGCTCTCAGCGATAGCGAAGTCGGAAACGCTGTCACGCAAACGGGCGCGCTGCATGTCGCGCATCGCGGCGGCGTGGCGTTGTTTGCGCCGGGAACCTGGTCGCGGCTGACCGCGAATCTGCGCGGTGCGCTGGAAAAATTCCATGCCCAGAACCCGGCTCTGCCGGGGCCGGGCACCGAGCAACTTCGCCTCGCGCTCGAGCCACGCCTGCCGGCAAATATTCTCGCGGCCGTGCTGCAACGCTTGGCGCGCGACGCGGAAGTTTCGCTCGATGGCGGTTGGGTGCGGCTTGCGACGCATAGCGTGGCAATGACGCAAGCCGACGAGGCCCTGTGGCAGAAAATCGTGCCGCTGATAGGCGGCACAGCGCGCTTTCATCCGCCACGCGTGCGCGACATCGCGCGCGAGCTCGTGCTGGCCGAAGACAACGTCCGGCGTGTGATGCAGTTCGCTGGGCGAAAAGGCCTGGCACACGAGATCGCGCGCGATCATTTTCTGACGCGCGCCTCTATCTTGGAAATAGCCGACGCCATCGGCGAACTAGGCGCGACCGCCGAGGGCGGCGGATTTTCCATTGCGCAAGTGCGTGACCGGCTGGAGACCAGCCGCAAGATCGCGCTGCACATTCTGGAATTTTTCGATCGTCACGGCGTTACCGGCCGGCGCGGCGACTTGCGCTTGCTGAACGCCGCGCGGCTTGACCTTTTCCGGACGCCGGCGGACTAATTCGAGCAGGCGAAATCAGAAGGAAGAGAAGCGTTCCTGGTGGAACGTCCGGACTTCAAATCCGGGAGGGGCCGCGAGCCGGTCTTTGGTGGGTTCGACTCCCACTCTCTTCCGCCACTAAGTAGCGTCGCGTGACAAGGCCGCGCGCATCACGGTTTTCGCGTTGGCGTAAAAGCCTTCCACCAATTGCTCGACCGCACCATCGACGTCCGACGGCGCTTTGACGTGATAGACCCACTTGCGCATGCCAATGTAAAAAATGCTGGCGTGCAGGCCCCACATCAGCTCGAGTTCCGGCTCGGTGATAGCCACCTGTTCGATCAGCGGATAGCCGAATTCGTGCCTGAGCTCGCCGATCACCGGCTTGAATATGCGTTCGCTGGCCAGCTTGACGTAGCGCCGGTTGATCGAGGCGCCGGCCAAGCCGGCATAGAGATAAATCCGCCCCCATTCGTATTCGAGCGGAAGTTTGGCGTAGTCGGCATAGAAAGTCTTGAGGCGCTCGATCAGCACGTGACCGCGATCGGTCAGCTCTGCCTGCCAGGCCGGGCTCCAGCGGCGCAGGAACACTTCCTGGTAGACTCGCTCGATCAGTGCTTCCTTGCTGGGAAAGTAGCGGTACAACAGCCCCTTAGAGATGCCGAGGTCAGTCGCCAATTCGCGCGTCTGCCCGCTGAAACCGCGCTCGGCAAAAAAACGGATTGCGCCTTTCAGAATTTGCTCGGCCCGCAGCGTCGGCGCTAGGCGTTTGGCTGACGTCAGCTTCGCCGCCTGCAAGCGCTGCGCGGGCCTTTTGGCGGGCTTCGATTTCGGTGGGGTTTTCACGACTCTAACCGGGATAATTTGCCCGCAAGGAGCGCGGGCGCGGAATGCCTGCCCTGCATTGATTAGGTCCATACGATTGTCATGACAAGCTTTTGCGGCGCAAAAGCTTGAGCGATGGCGTCATTGACTCGATCCTGTTAATGAGCATACGCTCAATAAGACGACGGCGTCCAGGTAAGCCGCGTTGTTGGAGCGTAAGGGCAAGACCGTCCGAACGAGCCAGCCCGCGGGATCGTCTCCGTTTATCGTGGCCCCGATCGCCCGCCGATCGGCAAGCGCAAGGCACCTGATCATGCAGGACATTTTTATCGAGAACGAAAGTCAAAGCCTCATTCTCGAAACCGTCAAACGCTTCGTCGAATCCGAAGTGTTGCCGCGCGCGGCGGCGCTCGATGCGCAAAAGGATCCGGCGGCGGGCTTTTCGTGGGAGATCGTGGAGCGGGCCCACGACGTCGGCATCCGCACCATGACGCTGGATGAGAAGTGGGGCGGGCTGGGCACGGATTCGCTGACCACGTCGATGGTCATCGAGGAACTCGGCATCGGCGATATCGGCGTTTCGGTGATCTTTGCACAGACCTTGAAAATCGCGCAGATCATGCAGAAGGCGCTCAACCCCGAGCAACAGGCGCGCGTGCTGCCGGCCTTCGCCAAGGACCCGCGCGGCATGCTGGCGATCGGCATCACCGAGCCCGACAATGCCTCGAATTATTTCCTGCCGTACCCGACGTCGTTCCGCACCACCGGACAAAAAACCGACGGCGGCTGGGTCGTCAACGGCATGAAGCACTTCATCTCGAATGGAAACCGCGCCAGCTTTTATCTGCTGTTTGTGCAGACGGAAAAGGGCAAGCCGCTGGCGGAGGGCAGCACGTGCTTTCTGTTGGAGCGGGACCGGCCCGGATTCAGCATCGGCCGCGTGCACGACAAGATGGGCGAGCGCCTTGCCAACAACTCCGAACTCATCTTCCAGGACTGCTTCATCCCCGATGCGAACGTCGTTGGCAAGGTCGGCGAAGGCTTCAGCGTGCTGGCCAATTTCTTCCCGCAGTCCAACGCCTATGCCGGCGCCACCATTCTCGGCGTCGCGGTCGCGCTGTACGAGAAGGCGGTCGGCTGGGCCAAGGTGCGCGTGCAGGGCGGCAAGCCGTTGATCGAGCACGACGGCATTCGCGCGCAGCTGGCCGAGATGCGCATGCTGATCGACGCCTCGCGCTCCTACATCCATCGTGCCTGCTGGCTCGCCGATCACCAGGAGCATGGCTGGGACAAGACGCTGGGCGTGCTGCCCAAGGTGATGGCGTCGCAGGCGGCGTGGAAGATCGCCACCTGGTGTCTCGAGATCCACGGCGGCAGCGGCTACATGAAGGAAGTCGGCGTCGAAAAGCTGGTGCGCGACGCGGCGGCCTTCCTGCACTCGGACGGCGTCAACCGGACGCTATTCCTCAAGGCCGCGAATTTCATGTTTCAGTAAATAGGGTCGTGTTCCAGCGCTTTTGGGTCGGTCAATAAACGGGGGTCGTCATGGAAAGCCTCTACGTTCAGACCGAGAACCAGCGCGCCATTGTCGAGACCGTCCGGCGCTTCGTCGAAGAAGAAGTGACGCCGCGGGCGGCGGCGCTCGACGCTGAGCAAGACCCGGAAAAATGCTATTCCTGGGACATCGTCGAGAAGGCGCACGAACTCGGCATCCGCACCATGACGCTGGACGAGAAGTGGGGCGGGCTCGGCACCGACCCGCTGACCACCGCCATGGTGATCGAGGAACTGAGTAAGGGCGATCTCGGCGTCGCCATAACCATCGGTCAGACGCTCAAGCTGGCGCAGATCTTTCAAAGCGGGCTCAGCGAAGAGCAGAAGCAGCGGGTGCTGCCGGGCTTTGCGCAGGATCCGCGGGGCATGCTGGCGATCGGCATCACCGAGCCCGACAACGGCTCGAACTATTTGGTGCCCTACGCCGGGCCGTTCCGCACTGTCGCGGTGAAGACAGACGGCGGCTGGATCGTCAATGGTATGAAGCATTTTATTTCCAACGCCAATCGCGCGAGCCATCATCTGTTTTTCGCCCAGACCGAGAAGGGCAAGCCGATGACGTCGGGCTCAACCTGTTTCCTGGTCGAGCGCGGCCGGCCCGGCTTCAGCATCGGCCGCGTGCACGACAAGATGGGCGAGCGTCTCACCAACAACGCCGAGATGATTTTCCAGGATTGCTTCATCCCGGATGAAAACGTCGTCGGCAAGGTCGGCGACGGCTTCGGCGAACTGGGCAAGTTCATGCCGTGGTCGAACGCCTATGGCGGCGCGACCATCCTCGGCGTCGCTGTCGCGTTGTACGACAAGGCGGTCGCCTGGGCCAAGATGCGCGTGCAGGGCGGCAAGCCGTTGATCGAGCACGACGGCATCCGCGCACAGCTCGCCGAGATGCGCATGCTGATCGATGCCTCCCGCTCGTACATTCATCGCACCTGCTGGCTCGCCGTTCACCCCGAGCACGGCTGGGACAAAGCACTGGGCGCGTTGCCGAAAGTGATGGCATCGCAAGCGACTTGGACGATCGCCCAGTGGTGCCTCGAGATCCACGGCGGCCACGGCTACATGAAGGAATTCGGCGTCGAGAAGCTGATGCGCGATGCCGCCGCCTATCTGCATTCCGACGGCGTCAACCGGACGCTGTTTCTCAAAGCCGCGAACTTCATGTTCCGGGCGTGACCCTCGCTAGCGACGAAGGACGACACCATGAAAGCACTGGTTCTCAAGGAGCCGAACGCGCCATTCGAGATGAGCGAGGTTCCCGATCCGGTTGCCGGGCCGGGGGAGGCCGTCGCGCGAGTGTTCGCCTGCGGCTCCGGGCTGACCATCCAGCACGTCAAAGCCGGACGCCTGCCGGTGCAGTTCCCACGCATCATCGGCCATGAGATTACTGGCGAGATCGTGCAGACCGGCGCCGGCGTCAAAAGCGTCGCGGTCGGCGATCCGGTCACAGCTTACGCCTATCTCAATTGCGGCCATTGCCGCTGGTGCCTGAGCAATCTGGAGCCGCTGTGCGAGAACACCGGCGGCGGCACGGGCATGGTCGGCATGGCCTGCGACGGTGGCTATGCGCAATACATCAAGCTGCCGGCGCATGTGTTTCTCAAACTGCCGGAGGGCGTGGACTACAAGGCGCATCCGGCCGAAATTGGCGTGGTCACCGATGCGCTCGCCACGCCCTACAAGGTGCTCAGCCGCGCGCAGGTCAAGGCCGGCGAGACGGTCGCGGTGTTCGGCGCCGGCGGCGGCGTCGGCATTCATCAGCTCATGCTGGCGAAATGGGCGCGCGCCCGGGTGATCGCGGTCGACGTCGCCGCCGACAAGTTCGAAGCCTGCCGCAAGGCCGGCGCCGACGAAGTGGTCAATGCTTCCGGCGGCGACGTGGTGCAGGCGCTGCTCGATCTGACCCATGGCCGAGGCGTCGACGTCGCGATCGATTACGTGTCGGTCACTTCGACATTGGAAGCCGCCGCCAAGGCGCTGGCGCGCCGCGGACGCATGGTGACGCTGGGTGGCGCCGGCCAATCATTCCAGGTGTCGGCCTTCGACATGCTGTACAAGGAGCAGGCCTTGCTCGGCAGCCGCTACGTCACGCGCCGCGAGATCCTGGACACCTTCGATCTGGTGGCGCGCGGCGAGATCTGGCCGATCGTCACCGACATCCAGCCATGGACGGAGGCCGAAGCGGTGCATGCGCGCGTCGAACGCGGCGAGGTCATCGGACGCGCGGCGCTTCTCATCCGTTAGGCGGCAGCGCCGTTCTCCGCAGGCAGGATTTGGAGGAAATTCGATGTTCACCGCCACCAAGGAAAAGGCGCTGCTCACCACCACCACCGGCGCGCTGCCGCGGCCGAGCTGGTACACCGAAAATCTGCGCGGCATCCCGCTCGCGCAGGGCTTCTCCCGCCTCGCCTACCGCGAACAGCATTTCGATTGTCTCGCCTGCCACGTGGCGGCGCAACACCGCGCCGGCATCGACATCATGGTGGACGGCGACACCAGGCTCGACGACGACGTCGCCGGCCGTGCTTGGGTGAGCTACGTCACCGAACGCGTCGCCGGCATCGGGAGCCCACGCGTCGAGGTGCCGCCCGCCGGCTTCATGGCCGACAAAGGGCCGGGCGACCTGATGTGGGAGGTGATCGAGACGCGCATGACGCCGCCGGTCTCCGGCAAAATCGGCGCGGCGGATTTGCAGCTCGACCGCGCCTACAAGGCGATCGCGCCGATGACCGACAGGCCGGTGAAGATCGGCTCGATCTCGGCGCAAATCCTGGCGCTGATGCTCACCAACGAGCACTACAAGAACCGGCTCGATCTACTGATGGATCTCTCCGCCGCGCTCAACAAGGAATATCACGCGCTGGCCGACACCGGCGCGCCGATGGTGCAGGTCGAGGAGCCGGCCATCCATCAGATCGTCGGCGATCCCAAGCAACCGATCAAACCCGAGCAATGGGTGGAAGCCTTCAACATCGAAGTGAAGGGCCTGCGCGGCAAATGCGAAGTGTGGTGCCACACCTGCTGGGGCTCGCCGGCGGCGCAGCGCGTCGCCAGCAAGGATCAGTCCTACAAGGCGGCGCTGCCCTATCTCGACCAGCTCGATTGTGACGTACTCACGGTCGAAGGCGCCTTCAACCGCGGCATGGATCTCGAGCATTTCGGCACCATGATATCCAAGACCAAGAAGGTCGCGCTCGGCGTCATTAGCCATCGCACGCTGCAGGTCGAGCGGCCGGAGGAAGTCGCCGAACTCATCCGGCGCGCGCTCAAACATATCGAGCCGGAGCGGCTGATCATGACCAGCGACTGCGGTTTCGGCCGGCAGTCGATGAGCCGCATGCACGCCTATTACAAAATGGTGGCGCTGGTGCGCGGCGCCAATATCGTGCGCAAGGAACTGGGATTGCCGGAAGCGTATATTCCGGCCGCCGATCCGAACCTGTCGATGGTGCCTTTGACCGGAGGAAAGCCGGCATGATGCGCCCCCGCATATTCGTCACGCAGCCTATTGCCGAAAGCGCGCTGGCGCGGCTGCGCGATATCGCGGAGGTGACCGTCAATCCCGACGGCACATGTATTCTGCCGAAAGACATGTTGTGCGCCGCCGTGCGCGAGCACGATATTCTGTTTGCGCTCCTGCACGATAAGGTCGACCGCGACGTATTGACGGCGAACCCGAAGCTCAGAGCGGTGACCTCGATGTCCGGCAATGCCGACCGCATCGACGTGGCGACGGCGACGGCGCTGAAAATTCCCGTCACCTGCATCCCGGTCGTCGCCGTTTCGGAGGCGACCGCCGACCTGCATTTCGGTCTCATGCTCGCGGTCGCGCGCCGCATTGTGGAAGGCGACCGGCTTGTCCGCGCCGGCTATTTTCCGGGTGCGCAGTCGAACTATCTCGCCGGCGCCTGGGTCTGGAACAAGACGATCGGGCTGGTCGGCGGCAAGGGAAACATTGGCAAGGGGGTGGCGCGGCGCGCGCGCGGCTTCGGCATGCGCATTCTCTATTGCGGCCCGCACCGCATGGCGGAAGCCGACGAGAAAAATCTTGGCATGACCTATGTGCGGCTCGACCAGCTTCTGGCCGAATCCGATTTCGTCTCGCTGCATCCCGCGCTCAAGGCCGACACGCGCCACCTCATCGGCATGCGCGAGTTACAGCTAATGAAGCGCAGCGCGTTCCTGATCAATTCCTCGCGCGGTCCGATCGTGGACGAGAAGGCGCTCACCCGCATGCTGGCGGAAAAGCGCATCGCCGGCGCCGGCCTCGACGTGTTCGAGAACGAACCGCAGGTTGAGCCGGAGCTTTTGACAATGAGCAATGTCGTGCTCACGCCGCATCTCGGCAGCGGCGTTATGGAGGTGCGCGAGACGCTAGCGCACATCGTGGTGGATAATGTGATTGCCATTCTCGATGAGCGGCTGCCGCCGAATTGCGTCAACCCGGAGGTCTACGTCATCAAGCCTCAAACCAACTAGACGGGCGACGGCGCTACCGCCGCTCCGGCGTCCTATGCGAATAAACCAAGTGGAGGAATCTCATGGCTATCGACCGCAGCACCGACCTGCCCCAGGCCTGGGGCATCACGACTGAGATGATGGCTCATCCAAAGCCGCGCATTCCCCTGATCGAGCCGGGTCATATTCCCGAGGAACTGCGCCCGGAGCTGGAGCCGTTCTACACCAAGAGCGTCGAGAAATGGGGAACAGTGCCGCGGTTCTTCCAGATGCTGGCGCATTCGCCGGTTCTGGTCGAGGCCTGGCAGCTGATCGATTCACGCGTGCGCTTCGGCTATCTCAAGACCGATCCGGAATTTCTGAAGATATTGCAGCTGGTGATCGTCAAGACCGCCATTCTCAATCACGGCAGCTACTGCACGGGTCATAATGTCGGGCTCGGACGCACCGTCGGCCTGACCTGGGATCAACTCGACGCAATCGAGGGCAACGATTGGCCCAAGACCGAATCGCTTTCACCGCGCGAGAAGGCCGCCGTCGATTGGGCGGTCGCCGTGACCAAAGGCACCGCACGCGACGACGACAAGGCCTTTCAGACTTTGAAGAGTCACTTCACCAACCGGCAGATCGTCGAAATCACCTTCCTCTGCGGCATGTGGACATTGTCGGCCCGCTTGACAGAGCCGTTCCATCTCGACGTCGAATTGCCGGAGGATCGCATCGACTTCCACGCCAAGCGGGGTCCGAAGGTTTCCGCCGCGTGAGAGCCCTATTGTGTCTGAAAAGAGTTATTCACGTGGCGGTGCCGATCCATCTTCGGCAGTGCGGGCATCGCTGACGCGGCAATCAACCGATGAGCTTGACGATGGCGTGGTGCACGACCGGCATGCTTGGTTAAGGCGGTGGTCTGTTGATTCGTTTTTCCGCGCTTTGCTTTTGTGAGGCGGCGATGCTGGAGGAGGGCGTAAGCAATCGTGCCATAATCGCGTGGCGATGAAGGCCTTGCCTGGATAGTCTCTCGAAGTGGTCAAGCCGAGCTCTTCTTTTAACTATTGATGGGCCTTGTGTGTACCGAAAACCTCATCCAGCAACGATTTTGGTTTTGGCGGATAAAATTCCCTGTTCTCGCGTCAAGAGTCCCTGTTCCGCCAAAATAATTCCCTGTTCTGCTGAGGAACGGAGCGCGGGTTAGTTGGGTGCCGCTGTTGCGCCAAGAGTCGTGGGATAGACTTAATGCGGTCCGGTTCCTGTCGCACCGCATTGTAGTACTTATCAAGAAGCTGATCGTTCTGGTCACGGTTAGGTTGTTTGCCTTTCGTCCAAGGTGCTTTGGTAACCTCGTTGAACAAGCGCCGAGCCTCGGGTCGGCCAAGATGTGTGGTCGTCGTCTTGAACAGATCAGTTACGAGGCGCTCGATAGTAGCTATTCTCGCACGTCTCTCTTCGGCGCTTTCGGCAAGCAAAGTGGGCGGCAAGACGGCCAGCCCGAAACGATCACGCTCTTGCCATCGGGGGTCATTCGATGGCGGTGGCGGTGGCAGTTCGGCGGGACCGGACGAAGAGGGTGAATAAACGCCCATTGAGTGCTCCCTAGCTGTATTCCAGCGCAAGAATCGCGCTTCTGAAGAGACGCGTCAATTGTACTCGCAAGGTAAGCTCGCTGGGGGTGGCGTGAGGCAGGCTAGGGGTTTCCGAACGCGCGGGACCCCTGTCACTGAACTGGCCTGCCGCGGCCGGCGAGGGTAGGGCTTCCTGAACGGGCGGAACCGTTGCCACTAAACTGGTCGAGCTCGGCCGGCGAGGGTGCGGTGCGTTGGATTCGCAGAATGACAGGTTATGGAATGTCGGCAGCCGAGGGACGATAATGATCTTGAGCGCGCAGCGTCATGGGCGCAGCGCAGCAAGGCTTGTGGTATTTCCCTTTGGACGTTCGTTTGCCGATACGTGGCCGGAGATGATGTAGTGAATGGCCTCTGCTATATTGGTTACGTGGTCTCCGATCCTTTCTAGATTTTTGATGCAAAACAGGATTTGAGTGCAAGCGACCACATTATGCGGATCCTCACTCATGTAGACCATTGTTTCGTAAAACAGCGCATTATTGAGCGCATCAATTTGTAGATCCCCATTTCGAACCGCGAGCGCTCCGCTGGCATCTCGCCCCGCGTAGCTGTCAAGGGCCGTTTTGAACTGCCCCATTACCATTCGCGTCATATGTTCGATGCCGGCAATGAGAGATATTGGAAGAAGTTCTTTTCCAATCACAATTGCTCGCTTGCTGATGTTTTTTGCCAGATCGCCGATCCGTTCGAGATCGCCGGAAATGTGTAGCGCAGAAATTATTTCGCGTAGGTCGTTCGCAAGGGGTTGGCGCTGGGCTATGATATTGACGCCCTTTTCTTCGATTCTGGTCTGAAGTGTATCAAGTGCGGCGTCGCGGTCGATAACCTGGTGGGCAAGTTCTGTATTTCTTTGAGCGAGAGCGTCAAATGTTTGCATGATTTGCTGCTCTGCTATCCCGCCCATTTCCGCAATCATCCGCATGAGCTCTTGCAGATCGGCGTCAAATACCGTTCTGGTGTGAGGAGACATTGCAACGTTCATTTCTGCACTTTCATCGAGCACTCAGCTCATCGCATTGGAAGGCAATCTAAAAAGTGCAATATTTTCTCGTTAGGTGAACCTATCGTGACGAAGACTGTGGAAGACTCGTGCATGGCGTTGTCCGGCCGGGGACTCTCCTCAAGAAATGGCGAATTTTTGCGGAGCATTAATATGACCTGAGTTCCACCATCTCCGGTCTTGTAGTGCTCTGCAATGGTGGCGCGGGCCTTTGGAATTTTGCCCCGTCTATGGGCAGGTGCACCCAATCACGCCGATGCCGCTTTCTCGATCGGCTCTTCCCAATTTCATTCGTTGCCGCGCAGAGGAATCCTCGTGTTGCTGATAAGATTAGTCAATTTGATTGTGACAATCGATCTGACGCATATTTGTCAAATGGCACGCTTGCAACACCAATCCCTATCCCGACACCGTGTACCGCTGACGAAGGAGGAATTTGCCTCCTTGAAAGAGGTAGGCAACTGGCCGATGCAGCGCCCGATCCCGGATAACCACCGAGACCGCCTCATTGCGACTGGATTCGTTAGGGAAGTGACCGGCCGTTGCGGTGACGCTAGCACTCTCGCGCTGACAGGTGCGGGCATCAGGCGATTAGAATTCGGCGAATACAAATAGCCTCCCTAAAGGGCCGAGAGGTTAGAAACGAGCAAACTAAACAATGCTTCGGCAAATCTACCTCTGTGCTAGCGACTTGGCATTTTCATCTGGATCCTGAATTTGCGTGAAGTCACCAAATTGTGACAGTTCTATTACAAACATTTCGACGTCATGGGTTAGCAACGAATGACTAACTACCTTAGAAATTAAGACCGCAGTTTATACAGATTTCTTCGACTTACGTGATTTATTGCGGTCATCCAACGAGCCCTGCTGGATGACATGACTGCCGCATCACCAATGATCCGAAAGCGCACTATTCAAATAGGTGCGGAAGACGGTGTTCAGAAGTTGCGCCGCAGGTGGCATGAGAGCCGCGCAGCAGCGCGGCAAACATTAGCTCCTTACGAAGATGTTATGCTCGGCAATCTTGGCTCGCTTGCTGACAAAATTGTCCTTCTCGGCCGCGACAAAGAATGTTGGACCGTCATGCGCACCGGGCGTCGCCTGGTAGATTGGCTTGGACGCGAAGCCTCGGGGATGGCGGTTTGCGATCTTTTACCCGACAGTGCGCTAGCTCTTTCGTCTGCCTCCAACATGGCGATCCAATCTGGCGAACCGCACCTTGCCCAAGCAAATTGTGCTCGCGACGGGCTCGTGCAGCGCTATGATCTGTTCGCCATGCCTCTCGCAAATCGATGGGGGCCGCCGATCGTGGCGGTTTATGTCCGCGAAAATGGGCCTCGTTATAGTCTGGTCGACGCAATCTTCCGTTCAACTGACGAAGGCGTCATCGCGCTAGCAGTGGTCCGAGATCAAGATGAGCAAACGATCGATTTCCAGATTGTCGATCTCAACGTTGGAGCTGCGCGCCTGCTGCAGCAGACAATCGGCGAGTTGCGCTGGGGAAGATTGAGTGAGCGCAGTCCCTCATTTAATTCAGCTCGCATTTTTAACAAGCTGTCAAAAGTCGCTCAAACCGGAAAGCACGAAACATTCGAACTGACGGTCTCGGCGGCAAGCACCATCGTCCATCTGAACGCCAGCGCGACATCAATGGGTGATCTCGTGTGTGTTGCGTTAACTGACGTTACGGAGCTGAAGCGGCGCGAACATTCATCGCGTCTTCTGTTCGAAAACAATCCGATGCCGATGTGGATCTTCGATTTGGCGACGCTATGTTTCTTGAACGTCAACGATGCGGCGGTCTCGCACTACGGATATGGCCGCGATCAATTCCTGAGCATGAACACCAAGCAGCTTTGGCCAGCGGATGAGGTTGATCCGCATCTTGATGCCCTAAGCGAGTTGGGAGAAAGCTATCAATCGACACGCAGCTGGCGACACATAAAGGCAGATGGCACAGAAATTGAGGTTCTCACTTTCGGTCGGCGTATCAAGTATGAGGATCGCGCCGCATATCTGGTCGCAGTAGTTGACATTACTGAGCGAAAACGGGCCGAAGCCCAAGTGACCTATCTAGCTCATCACGACGCATTGACCGCACTGCCAAACCGAGTCCAATACCACAAGCAATTGTCCGAGAGCTTGGCCCGGCGGAGACACACTGAGCACACTGCCGTATTATGCATTGATCTCGATCTTTTTAAGATTGTTAACAACTCATTTGGCCATCCCATCGGCGACAAGTTGCTGCAGGTTGTCGGCGATCGCCTCAAACACGCCTTGAAAAGTGACGACATGGTCGCCCGCCTTGGCGGCGACGAATTCGCCATCATTCTAAATTCGATTGTTTCGCCGGAAGATGCAGCTCAAGTCGCCGAGCGTCTGATCGATACTCTTATGTTGCCATATAACATCGATGGGCTCGAGATTGTGATTGGAGCCAGCATTGGGGTAGCGTTTGCTCCCGCCGACGGCGAGACTGCCGACGATCTTCTAAAGAATGCCGACATGGCACTATACCGGGCCAAATCGGAAGGCCGCGGCGCTTATCATTTCTTTGAAAAATCCATGGACGAGCAGGTGCAAAAGCGCCGCACTATGGAAGCTAACTTACGCAAGGCGTTGTCGGCTGGCGAGTTGGAGGTGTATTACCAACCGCTCGTCGACGTCGAAACTGGTTGCGTGACGAACTTTGAGAGTCTATTGCGCTGGCGGCATGCAGATGGTTTTATTCCGCCTTCAGAATTTATTCCCGTTGCAGAAGCGACGGGACTTATCGGCTCCATAGGTGAATGGGTTCTGCGGACGGCATGCAGCGAAGCGGCAACTTGGCCTCAAGGCATCGGCGTCGCCGTGAACTTATCCCCCGCGCAATTCCGCGACAAAAACCTGGTGACCATAACCATGAATGCGCTTGCGCGTTCAAGACTTGATCCGGGCCGACTTGAGTTAGAAATCACAGAGTCTGTACTCCTTGCCGAAACAGATGCCAACCTTTCAACTCTGCGCCAGCTAAAGGCGCTCGGCATCCGCATATCAATGGATGATTTCGGTACCGGGTACTCGAGTCTTAGCTATCTGCGCAGCTTTCCATTCGACAAGATCAAAATCGATCGTTCGTTTGTAAGAGATATTGTTCACCAGCCGGATTCACTGGCGATCATTCGCGCGATAGTTACGCTTGGTCGGAGTCTGGGCATAAAAACGACGGCGGAAGGCGTAGAGACGCCTGAACAGCTTGCCTGCGTTAGGCAGGAAGGCTGCAGCGAGGTTCAAGGCTTTCTTTTCAGCACCGCAAAGCCGGCAAACGAGCTGGCTGCTTTGATAGTATCAATCAACGGTCGAAATGAGAAGGCGGCTTGATATTACGAGGGTCTGAAACAGGCTTTTGAAGCCAACTCTGTCGCATCAATCAGCTTAGTACCTTTGCCAATTTAGTCGGCCGTTAAGGAGCCAATTTGCTTTCAAGATGGTCAGCGAACGAGTGCGATAGCACCTGCATAATCAGGTGCAAAAAATCCTCATCGTCGCCTGGCTAAGGATTCTTTTGTGCCCGATCCTGGCGCGCGCTACACAGCGCGCTTGAAGACGATCCCAAACTCAAATTGGCTCGTTAACGGCCGACCACCTACAATCTTCCAAGCTAAAGACGAAGGTCCGATTCCGTTGGCTGTCGCTTCCGAAAATTCGATCCGGCCTGGATTCGCATCGTAAGCTAAAATCATCACATCATCCGGTGTGATGATTGCCATCCTGCACGTGCTCGGGCTATTTGTCCGCGATCTGTTCAAATCGAGGCGCCGGCTCCTGGCAGAAAACCTGTTTCTCCGCCATCAACTCAATATTGCCTTGCGGCGGCTATCGCCTCGGCCTCGATTACGTTGGAGTGATCGAGCCGTGCTGGGCTGGATCACTCGAATTTGTCCTGGGCTGCTCGAATTGGCTCAGGTGGTGAAACCAGAGACAATCCTTCGGTGGCATCGTGGGGGTTTCAAGGCTTATTGGCGTTGGAAATCGCGGAAGCGGGCAGGGCGGCCCAATATCGATCGTGACCTGCGTGATCTGATCCGGCGGATGAGCCGGGAGAACCCGCTGTGGGGTGCGCCGCGGATCCATGGCGAATTGTTGATGCTGGGTTTCGAGATGGCCCAATCGACGGTTTCGAAGTACATGTCGAGAAGCGGAAAACCGCCCTCTCAGAGCTGGCAGACCTTTCTGCGCATCCACGCCGAGGCGATTGCAGCAATCGATATGTGCGTGGTTCCGACGGTGACCTTCGAGCGCTTGTTCGCCTTTCTGGTTGTGGGTCATGGCCGCCGGCAGCTGCTGTGGTTCGAGGTGACACAGTACCCCACGGCTGAATGGCTTGCCCGGCAGATTACGGAGGCGTTCCCGTGGACTTCGGCGCCGACGTATTTGATTCGTGACAATGATCGAGCTTATGGGCGTGTTTTTACCGCGCGGGTTCAGGCAATGGGTATCCGCGACCGGCCGATTACACCGAGATCGCCATGGCAAAACGGAATAGCGGAGCGCTTGATCGGTACGTTGCGCCGCGAGTGCCTGGATCAAATCGTCGTCTTCGGCGAGGCGCATCTGCGGCAGATCCTTTCCGCCTACGCGGCGTATTACAATCAGGCGCGCACACACTTGGCATTACAGAAAGATGCGCCGCTGCAACGGCCGGTCCAGCGATTTGGCAGGATCGCTGCCATTCCTGTCCTGGCGGGGCTGCATCACCAATACATTCGGATATGATTTTCGGAAGGGACAGGGATCCGGTTTGCCCGCACTGTGGCGGGACCGACGCTTACAATTGCCGCCGCTTGAAGGGTGCGCCGCGCTTCCGCTGCCGGGCCTGCGTGAAGGATTTCACCATCACCTCCGGTACGCTATTCGCCAATCACAAGCTCCCGCTCCGGGCCTATCTCGCGGCCATCGCGATCTTCTGCAATGAGGTGAAGGGCAAGAGCGCATTGGCCCTCTTGGTGAACGCATCGTTTAGCAATCCTCGATCCTCCGCACATTGCGAACGGGTCGGCAATGCAAGCGCTGGCATTTCTGTTCGCAGAATGTGAGGAAGGATATGCGCGACTACCGCGACGCCAAAGCAATGGCGCAAGCCTTGCACGACAATCTGGCAAGCAAAAACATAACCCTCTCAGTAGCCGAGAGCTTGGAACTCGTTGCCAAGCAATTCGGCTTCGACAACTGGAACATCTTGGCAGCTAAGGTGACCGATGCTGTAAAACGTCCAAGAGGCAGTGAGGGCGTTGAGTTTTTCGCCACAATTCCGGTCATTCGCATGTTCGATGTCGGCAAGGCAAAGGAATTCTACGTCGATTTCCTAGGCTTCACCATTGATTGGGAAGGCCACATCTTTGAAGGCGCCCCGCTTTATATGCAGCTTTCGCGCGATGGCCTGACGCTGCATCTGAGCGAACATCACGGCGACGTCGCGCCCGGCGGTACAACTGTGGTCAGAACGACGGGCATTGAGAAGTTCCACGCCGAGCTTCTTGGCAAGAATTATAAATACAACCGCCCCAGCCTCGACATCGCGCCCTATGGCGCAAAGGTGATGTACACGACCGACCCCTTCGGAAACCGCCTGCGTTTCGAACAGGAGATTCCGAAATGAGCAAGATCCCCAGCAAAACCGAAAGCGGGTGGCCGTTCCTGCCGAAGTAGGATTTCGACGCCTCCAAACGCTTCTACGAAACACTTCTGGTGTCTGGACACATGCCTTGCCATGTCCGCTTCGGTCAATCGCCGCATACCCGTTCAGCCTCGAAACTGGCCTCTGTCCGCTCGTGGTCCGATAGCGACCATGTTCCAGGGAGCGCCGCCGTTTCACCGCTTAGTCACGCGGGCGTTTCAAGAGAGACAATTTGAATTATTTATTCAACGTAACTTAAAAGCATTTGTCGTAATTGAGGCGCGTCCGTCCAGGAGGGATAGATGCGAGTTCTGGTGTTGCCTGTCGTTGCCGTCGGCGTGATATTTTTCTTGCATACCGACGAGCCCACCGAAAATCAGATGCGGACCGCATTTGAGCGCAGCCTGGCCGCTGAAGTAGCGGACACTATGGCCTTCATTGGCGAGAGCGGAGGTCGTGAAGCGGTCGAGCGTGTGCGCACGGCCGGAAACGACCTCTTTGAAATACGTCATTTCCAGAAAGTCGGTTGCCGGCCAATGGCGACGAAATCCGGGTTTGACTGTGCATTTACGGCGAGCATCAACTTAGCGAACGGTCCGATGGAGCGCTCACTGCAGGGACGGTTCTATAATACGCCCGAGGGACTAAAATTTGCACTCGACGAAGGCCCCGACGTTGTATTTCCAAGGCTAGCCGAGAGTACACAAGGTCGGTACACAGAAATGAAAGTCGCAGTCGAAAACCCAAGTAATCTGAATGGCGAATAGTCCAAATGACAAATCCTGCCACTCCGACCATATAACCAGTTAATTTTAATTGGCTTTTGAAAAGCGGTCCACAGCCACATTTTCTACCGCCACTAAAACCGCCACTGAAACGATTTTCGGTACACACAACGGCCAGGTCAATTTAAATTTACCCGAAAAGGCAGTTTGAATTCCCGTTAACAAAATTTTGGTTCTTGCGCAGGCGCTTAAGGTTTTCGGTACACACAGCCATCAAATGTTCGCCTCAAAACTCCCCGTGCAATCGTCCAGAGAAAATTGAAACTGGCCCGCGGTCGGCATTGTATCCAGGATTATCGATGAACTGGTAATCGGCAGTGAGCGTCATCCATTTGTTGAGCTTGTACGCGTAATAAGCCTCGAGGATCTGCTCCGGGCGGTAGTTTAGCTGACCATCGCCGATCAGAATCCCCAAGCCGCCGGCCGCAAAGTACGCGCGGGCCTCAGATGAGAGACCTTCGACCACCCCCGCCACCCCGATCTTGTCGTCAGGCCGCCCCCAACCCGTCCCCTTCAGCACAGTGCCAAAAGACAAGCTCTCGTCGCAGTCAGTCCAGCCGATGATTTCGACGAGACCCGGACTCCAACTCGCCCGCGAGAACACGCCAAGATCGCTGGTAATTGCCTGTTCGACATTGGCGGCAAACCCGTAATTCGTGCGAACTTGGCGCGTTTGAGTTATGTCGGGATAGTTCAGGGTGGTGACCGGCATGGCGAGGGCATCAGCATAGCTGCCCGCGTTGGCGATATTCGTCCATCCCATCAAACGCAATTTGCCTGGCTGTGAGAAAAGCGAATACCGCAATTCCAGTTCGCTGATGTATTCGCCACGCTCGGGGATATGAGTGTCGAAATTGTTGCCGTTCGATATATTAGGGACCAGGAAATACCCGGTACGAAAGGCCCAGTATTTCTGGTTGAGTTCCACAAGAGCACCCCACGTGTAGCTGATCTTGTCCATGGTCCAATCGTAGGAGCCGCAGCAATTCAATTGCCAGTTGAAGAAGCTCGTTCGCCCATCATGGGCATAGGTGTTGCCGTCGAAGAAGTCGGTCACCGCGAACCTCCCGGCCGTGACGGTGATCCGTGAGATATCTTTCTTGCCGGCGAGTTGGTTGGGCCCGTCCTCGATCGTCTCCTGCTCGCCGCCCAGACCGAACGTTTGCTGCAGATACACGCGCGCCATGTCGATCCGCGGCATCGCAAAGGCCGCCTTCTGCGCTTCGTTGTTTGGAAAGCCTGCCACTCCCAACGTGTCACTGAGGCCAAAACCCTGCATGAGCTCCGGATTCACATAAATTTCGGTGCCGTCCCATGGGCGAAAGCCAATGAACGCGGTTGCACTCACAGTATTCTTGGCCTGACTGGCACCCGAGAGGCTGTTGGCGCCTTCATAAGGCGAGCGGAATGCGGGGTACCCCTGTTCGATAAAGGTGAATTGCCCGTGGACGTTCCAGTTGTTGCGGTCGACCGCCCAGGGGTCACCAACATTGCCCGGGGTAGGTACTGCATCCGACCAGTCAAGCTTCCGGTTGAGCCCGAGCCGAAGACTGTGGAGGTCTATCGAAGTGGACTCATATCCCGTTCCCGACGGGAATACGCCGCTGGCCTGTCCAAAATGGTCGTATAGATATTCCAATCTGGCGGTCCAGCCAGGCGCGACGGCAAGTTCCACCCCCGCCCCCGCCGCCCAGCCCGCTCGCAGGCGCTGAACCTGATCTTCGTCGTTGATCAAGCCCGGGTCTTCAAGGAACCGCGCCTCCGACCAGGCGAACCCGCCAGTTCCGTACACCAGCAAACGATCGAATGCGTAACCAACGCGGCCGCGCAACGTCGAGACGAAGTCGAGCTTTTCGGTCACTGTGCTAGTTGCAGTCATCCGCGACGTGACGACGCCGTCTTCGAGGAAATTCGGGAACGAGATATCTCCTTCGATTCCGACAAGCAAATGCGATGGCAGCAGATAATTGTATCCAAATTGTAACCCGCCAAAGAGACTGCCGAAGGAGGCATCGGAAGCAGTCGGGCCGGAATCGAACAGCGTGTTGCGCCCGAACCCTCGGCTGTATCCGACGTGGCCGCCGACATACCACCCGCTCCAATCGAAATTTGGGCTAACGGGGACTTTGAGCGGTATGTGGGAAACGGAATCTTCGCCAAGCGCTGGAACAGCAATAGAAATCGGTAAAGCGGCTACAACTGCAATCAAGATGCTAAACCTGGACACAGTTTGAGCGTTCACTGATCAGCCGCACGCGTTTCAATTAGATTAAAAGGAATGCCGGTTAGTTCTCACGCCTAAAGCCCTCTTCTTGCTTTTGAGGATGCCGCAGTCGCTAGTGCTGCGGCACAAGCAACGCGTGGACGAAGGCATACACCACAATCGGGATTGCGATCACGATATAGACGCGCAGCAGGATCAGCAGGGCCAGGACCCCCCGGCCCAACTTGCGGCGCGGGAACGGGCGCATTGTCGCGGCTGCGAGCTGATCTGGTTCAAGCGCGCTGATCAGCGAGGGATCGTATTGCATGGAACCTCTCCTACTTGCCCAACAGGTTCGGGAAGACTGTGATCACGCCGTAAAGCGCCCCAATCACCGAGATCGTGACGACGATCGTTCCTCCGGCCAGATTGGCCCACCAGCCATTCGCGAGATCGCGCATGATCTCACGGTCGTTGGCCAGCAGGAGCAGCAACAACAGCGCCGGCGCCATTAGGAGGGTGGCGATGACGTTGACCGTCAGGGTCATGGCGAGCAGGGGCGCCCCTGGGATCAGCACGATGCCCCCCGCCAAAAGAGTTGAGGCGATAGCCACCCCATAGAAAAGGCGGCCGTGAGCGAAATCGAGATTCAGGCTGTGCCGTGCCGACACCGTCTCGGCCAGCGAATAGGACGAACTGGTGGAGATTGTCATAGCGGCGACCAGCCCCGCCTCGACGATGCCGAGCGCGAACAATGTAGCGCCGGTCGTGCCGATCAGCGGCTGAAGGGCGGTGGCGAAATCAGTGCCGCTCGCGAACTGCGACACATCGACATGCGCGGCGAAAAGCGGCGCGGTCGCCACCAGCGTCGCAATCGCAGCCACGGCGGCCAAGACCGCGCCGATCGCAGTATCTGTCCGGCCTTGCGGCAGGTCCGACCGGGTCAAGCCCTTATCCACGACCGCGCTCTGCTGAAAGAAGATCATCCACGGGGTCACGGTCGCGCCGATATTGGCGAGGATCAGCGTGAGGAATGCAGCGCCGATGCCGCCCGGCAGTGGCCCCCAGGTGGCGAGCGCATGGGCCAGATCTGCGCCGCTCGGATGCGCGAGCAAGGCCGCTGGAATGAACAGCAAGTTGAACGCCGCCAGCCCCATCAGCACGCGTTCCCAAGTTGCGTATCGCCGAAAGGCAAGCGAACCGATGACGAGCAACACGCCGATCGCAACTGAGAGCCAGGACGGCAGCCCAAAATAGAGGCCACCGGCCTGGATTGCGATGAACTCCGTAACCAGCGTCAGCAAGTTGCCGAACACAAGGTCGCCCATCGCAAAATAGCCCCAGAACGGGCCGAAACGCTGGAATATGAGCTCGGCATGGCCGCGATGCGTCGCCACGCCGAGCCGCACCGTCATTTCCTGTACGACGAATGCCATGAGGAAGGTGAGCAGGATGAATGGGACGAAGAAACCTACCCCATAGGTCGCGCCGGTTGTGGCGTAGGAGACCATGCTGGGGCCGTCATTTTCCCCCAGCATGACCAGCACACCCGGACCGGCGAGGAGCCAGAGCAGCCGCAGTGAGCTCTTGGCGGCGCGGGTTTTAAGGATCTTCAGACGATCGCGCGCCCGCAAGATATCCTCTTGAGTGAAGCGCTCCTCCATGCTCCCAGGTAGGGCTGAAAGGCTGAGGTTCAGTGCGTTCTCGCTCACGATGTCTCCAGAACCAGTAGCCGCGGGCTTCCGCGGCTCTTATATCGTCGCCTTTAGCGCAATGTAGCCATAGCTATATTCAAGTCAATTGGCATGTTTGTAACGTAGATGGGTCGTTTAGGAGATAAGGGTTTATAATGGCGTGATTGCTATTTTCCTGCTAAAAAGAATCGCTTGAGGCTTTGCTGTAAGGAGTTCTGGCTGCATTGGTCCGCAGGGCGATAGAGCGTCTGGTCGGCGGACGGTCAGCCAGCTAGGTATGACTCAGGCGCCTGCAAAATGGATCGGCGAGGAGAAAACCGGGTGAGACGAACCTCGACTGCGAACCGGCCAATTATGGTAGCCAAAATGCCGGAGGAGCCCACCCAGGCGCTTCGGTTCGGCAAGGCCCGCACGGCACGTTCGGCCGCCTTGCTGGAGGACTATGTCGAGCTTATCGCAGATCTGCTGGCGGCCCATGGCGAAGCGCGGACGATCGATGTCGCCAAGCGTCTAGGCGTCACGCATCCGACCGCAATCAAGAGCATCGCACGTCTCAAACGGGAAGGCTTGGCGACGGCCAGGCCCTACCGCGGCATCTTCCTGACCGAGGCGGGCCGCGAACTCGCCGACCGCGTGCGCGCGCGGCATCGGCTCGTGGTCAAGTTGCTGCTTGCCGTCGGTGTCCCCGCCGAGGCCGCCGAAGCCGATGCGGAAGGCATGGAGCACCACACCTCGGAAACGACGCTGAAGGCGTTCGCCCGCTTCCTCGCACGCCCTAAGTGAGGGCAGACTGATGAAGCGAGCCTTATCCGATGAGGGTGGGCACTACCTCGGTCACATCTGCCGTTATCGCGAGTGCCGCCTACGCCGTGCCTGCCGCATTGTGGCCGCCGCGATTACCTCAATGACGACCTTCATGTCGTCACGCTATCAAATGAACTGCTTGCCGCACCGCCAATCGAGCTTTGGCCAAACGGCGTGCGGCGCGTCATGGTTCCGCCTGATGTTGAAGCAGTCCTGCTGACCGAGCAGGAAAAAGTCGGAGAGGACGTCCGGTAAGGGCCTCCGACGCCGGGAGGGACTTTGTCGGTCCAATCGGCGCTTGCCCCTCTGCGGGGTCTCCCCCAGCCGATACCGGGGCGGTTCCAATGTCCGCCGGCCAAACCGGGTGTATGGCGACCGATGGCAGTGGCCTTCCCACGGTCAGCACGACGATGAAGGTCGGTACCAACGCTACCAACTCAAATACCAACAAGCCCAACAAAGACCACCCGGTACCACTAGGGGCCACACAGAGCCACACGAAGTACCACCAAAAGGCCAGTAACTTTGACCTCCACACCCCACGCACTAAAGCTGCTGGAGCCGGATCAACCCCCATCTGAGACAGCGGCGGCGTCTGCGAATGTTGGCAGCGCGGGGCAATTCGGTCACGGCGCCGCTGCGGCCGTCAAGGCCGCGCCTTCGACGCGCCGCTTCGCGGTCGACGAGCCTTGACTGCCTTGCGCCGTCGTGAAGTCGGTCTGTCATCTTGCCGCGGATCACTCTCCATCACCCGGAGTGACGTATCTGATCTCGCCCCGCCAGCTCAGTCAGCGTTAGCCCGCCTCTGCAAAATGCTGCAATCTGCTTCAAATCGCTTCAAAACCGCCAATGCAAATCAATGCAATTTCGTGCAAAAAAATGCTTCGGAATGTTGCGAAATGTTTCGTTTTGTTGCGTGCACACCTGTGCACCCGGCCCGGATCCGGTGACGCCGACAGGAATGCTCAGTGCCGTGAAGTGTCGCTTCACGGAAGCCCATCCCCCGCTCTCCTTCAACAACCGCGACCCACCGGCGGTATCCCTTGTCGACATAGGCGCGGTCCGATCTCGCAAGGTCGAAAGCGTTTCCGGAGAGAGTTGCTCAGCAAAAACACATATTCGTTTTACGATTCGCCCGCAACGCAAAGGGCCAAAAGCAGAAATCGACGTATCCTCTCGCTGTACGCGGCTAGGCGGAATATAACTCGAAGAAACAAGAGACAGATTTCACCGCCCCTGGCAAATCGGTAGTGGCCGTTGCGGCGGCGCCGGATGATCCTTCTTGTATTGAGCAAGAATGCGATCAAGGGTTTCCCTCGGCCAAAATTTCGGAGAGTTGATTTCTTTCAAGCAGGAAGCATTCCAATATAATCCCGCGCGCGACAGTGATCGGCCGGCCGCCACCGCTCGCGCGATGGCGTCGATGTCGGCTGCGTCAGGATAAATGTACAGCGTCGTCGGATCGTCCTTCAGCATCGCGACGATTTGCCGGGCGTCCGACGGCGACCAGCTCGTGCAGCCGTCGCTACGGCCGCCAGCATAATCAACCAGCTTTCCAAATGGAACGTAACCGCCGTGGTTAGCGTATGGACTGCGCGGATCTTTTCGAAGACAGACGCTCCTCAACAATTCGGCCGCATGTCCGCCGATCTCGCGCTGTCTGGCGTTTGCGGTCTCGCCTTGACCGTCGAACTGAACGAACGAGCGTATCAAAACCGCGTCTTTTCTCGCTGAGACGCGGTAATAGCCTTTGAAAGAGGTTTTCGTTTCCCCCGTCACATAGGGCCCGCCGGCCGTCAGTCTTGAATCCATCGCATTGCCGAAGTTCCTTGCACACCGTCTCCCGTTTGCGAAATCCGCAATGCCTTTCAAATCGCGACCCCCGCCGTGCCCGGCCGAAATCGCACGAAACGACCGTTCTGGCTCGCAGATAACGTAAAACCGGCGCCCCAATTTGCCATCGCTTAAATCACTGGGGCGCGTGGCGTCCATGGCGAAGTAGCAGGGATTTTTAACGGCGCCTTCGCTCACTTTCTGCAGGTAAAGCGCACGCGCCCTCTGTAGGACCACTTGTGCGATTTGACCGTCTGCTTCGCCGACATGGACCGTCAGCCAAGCCGGAATGACCGATGGTCGTTCCGCGGCAAAAGATCGGGACGACGCCGATAAGGCGACGACGATGATGAAGTGGCTGAGGATACGAACAATATTGAGAAGGACAGATCGGAACCTCACCGGATCAATTCTCCTGTCGAAGCACGCGCTCTGCCGACCGTTACAATTATCGTACGTGTCCGCTTCCAGCGGACGGTCGATGCATCGATGTGGCCATGTATGTCGCCACCTTACTGCGGACTGCGGCGCAATGGTGGCGCGGCGCCACACCGGCTATGCTGGTGCCTTATTCGGGGGCCAGACGGGCGGCATACCTGAGCGAGTGAACCTTAAAACCGCGCGATGCAATCACGACCTACCAACGACCGGGACGGCACCGACGATCGAAACGTCGGGAAACGACCTCAACGGAATTTCAGCGCGGGGTTCGTCGTTTCGCTAGTCCTGCACGCACTTGCTCTGTCGGGGTTGATCGTAGGTCTATGGCTGACGGCCATTCCGATCGATATTCCCCTCATAGTGCCTGTGAATATCGTACAACTCGCGAATGAGATGGTCGGCCCAAAGGCGCCCGATCAAGCAAGCATTCCGCAGCAAAAGGCGGCAGCTCCTTCCTCGCCCGATGCGATACCGGTCGACCTCTCGCCTTCAAAAAGGCCGCCGCCCGATGACCTCGAAGTCAAGTTGCGCAGGCTTGCCGAGCTGCGCGAGCCGATCGTCGACCCGCACTTGCCGCAACAGGGCGAGGGCCTCTCGCGCATTGCGGTAACGAGACCGGACGCAGCGCTCGGATTCGATGCGACCTTTAAGGACTTTTTGCGCGATCAGATCGAGCATCATTGGGGTCTCGATCTAGCGGCTCTCCATGGCAAGGATTTTTCTGTCCTTATCCGTGTCGCCATCACAAAGGCTGGCGTTGTCACCGGAGCTCAGGTCGTGAACAATCGAAAGTCCGGTATCGACGCCGCATACGATGAAGCCGCCCTGAGCGCGCGAAACGCCGCACTCTTGTCCTCGCCATTGGCCTTGCCGCCGGGGGCATTATCCGGAGTTTATGAATGTAATTCTCACGCTCAACACCAGAGATGCATTACGATAGCAATGTCGGACGCGTCACGGACTACGGCAGGTCCCTGGCGACCCGAAAACCGGTGAGGCTCGAATTATCGTAGTCGCCACCGTCGCTAGTGCTGAAGCTTCGGCTGGCCGAACGGACGAGAACGGGCAGACTGTTCCAGGAACCACCGCGAATAACGTGCTTCGCGCAATTTTTTTCCGTCCACGCACGGCCATCGTCGGGAGCGTGTATAAAGTTCGGATGCCAGCAATCCTCGGTCCATTGCCAGGCGTTTCCTAACAGGCCATAGAGACCGAACGAGTTGGGGCCGAAGCTTTCGACGGCGGCGAGCAATCGATCGTCCCATGGGCTGCCGCAGCCGTTGCAATTTGCTCGATTGCGTCCGATCGCGTCACCCCACCACCGGGCTGTTTTGGTCCCCGCGCGAGCGGCATATTCCCACTCCGCTTCACTCGGAAGACGATACGGCCCGGGGCCCGGCGCGAGGGCCGGACGCTCCTTATGCGCCTTGGCATTGAGCCATGCGACATAGGCCTCTGCGTCAATCCATCCGAGGCAGACAGCCGGCCAGTTTGGCAGTTGCAATTCCAAACCGCGACCGGGAGAACCCCATGCGTAGCCGAGGATCCGGTTGCAGGGTATCGGCCGATGACCGGTACTCTTGAGGAAATCGATAAACTGTGCGGTGGTAATGTCGTATTTGCCCAAAGCGAATGCTTTTATCGAAACGACATGCTGCGGCCCCTCGGAATCAAAGCGGTCCGGCTCGCTCTTCGGACTGCCCATCAAAAACGTGCCGGCAGGAATGCCAACCATCACTGGGCAATCGGGGCATTCGCGAAATTCAAGATCCTTCCGCGCTTGCGTGTGCGCCGGATTTGTTGCTGTCAGCGCCAAGACTGCGACAAAAACCGCTAGCAGAGGCCTGTAAAGTCGTGCCTCCGGCCAGGATGGCGGGTGAGTCATTTGCGCGCCTTCACATGCCTGGGTTGCGCGATTGCCAGCAATGATGGAATTACATTCGCACTCGCACTAGTGTCTCAATGGCATTGAGGAATCAGATGAACTCTTGCTGGCGATCACGCCGTAATTGCGGCCGATGACGGCGCTGTCGAGAGCCGCGTTCATTCGGCAGTTCTTTGCTTGGCGCAGAATGCACACTTCCCCTTGAGTTCGATCATGGTGGCCTCGATACGAAATCCATGTTGCTTTGCATCCGCATTGAGATGTTTCGTCAGTGCATTTCCCGCCAATTCGTCGACATGGCCGCATTCTCGACATATCGCAAAAGCCACAGGACCATTATGGTGCTTGTGATTGCTGCAACTTACATACGCGTTGATCGATTCCAGGCGATGCGCGTCCCCTGAGTCCATCAATCGCTTTAAAGCGCGGTAGACTGTCGGCGGGGAATGGAACCCGCTTCGCCGAAGCGCGTGCAGGATTTCATATGCCGTCATTGGCGCGTTAGCCGATTGCAGTACGCGAAGAACCAGTTGGTGATTGGCGGCGTCACGCTCCGGCACTTCCTGTAGTCTGCTATTCCTCATTACGGCCCCCAAATGGTGTCGATTTTGCAGACTCGCGCCGTTAGTGAATGTTGTAACGGATAGGCACCACGATTGCGATTTCCGCGCCGGCGAGTTCGGGTGGTGGCGGCGGCAACGGCTGCGCGCGCTCGACCAGCGCCAACGTTTCGCTGTCGAGCAGTTCCGAGCCGGAGCTGTGCACGATGCGGGCGTGATGCACGCCGCCATGGCGATCGATGCTGAAGGCTAGTTGCGCTACCCCTTGCTCGCCGCGCGCGCGCGCCTCGGACGGATAGCGCTTGCTGCGCTCCAGCGTGGCGACCAATCGCGACTTCCAGTTCGGCACCGCATAAGGATTGTGCGAGGAAGCGCCGGGTGCCGGCGCTGCCGCGCGTTCGGCCTTGTTTTCGGCGGTGCTTGGCGCGCTGGGGAGGCTCGCGTGCTGCTGCTTGGGCTTCTCCTCTTTCGGCTTTTGTAGCGGTATCGGCGGCGGCGTCACCGCTAGCAGCGGCTCGGCTTGCGGCTCCGGTGGCAGTTCGAGCTTCTCGACTGGCTTTACCGGGTCGGGCTCAGGCTCGGGCTCTGCTTCGGCCTGCTGTGGGCCAGGCGGCAGTTCGTTTGGTTTGGTGTCGGGCGCGACTGCTAATGGAGCCAGATCGATGGTGATCACCGGTGCATTGGCCACCAGATCGGAATTCTCGGACCAATGTGCCAGCAGCGCGGCCACACCGAGGGCGTGGAAGCACAGTGCCAGCGCAAAGCAGGCGCCCCAGCGTAGCGTTTCGGGCACGCGGCGTACGATCGCGGTTTGCGGTGCCACATTCACGGCACTTTCTCGGTTTCCAAAGCGACCAGCGCGACATGCAGATAGCCGGCACTGCGCAGATCATTCATCAGTTCCATCAGATCACCGTAAGGAACGGACTTATCGGCGCGCAGGAACACGCGCTGCTGCTTGTCGCCGGCGGTCGCCTGGTCGAGCGCGGTGGAAAGCGTCGTGCGGTTTACCGCATCGTTGTCGATCATCAGGCTCAAGTCAGATTTGAGCGTCAGGAACAACGGCTTATCCGGGCGCGGCTGCTGCTCGGCATTGGCGGCAGGCAGGTTTACGGAAATATCTACAGTCGCCAACGGCGCCGCGATCATGAAGATGATCAACAGAACCAAAATCACGTCGATGAACGGCGTGACGTTGATCTCATGGATCTCGTCTAAGGTATCGTCACCGTGGTCAAGACGCACACTCATGGTTTGCATTCCCTCCGGCAGCAGCTCACTCGACGGCTGCTATGGGTCGGCGGCGCTCACCCGCCGGGCGGTTAAACGCGCCTCGGTCAAGGTCGCGACTCGCCAAACGCAGGATCTCGGCGGCGGCATCGGTCTGTTGTGCGCGATAGCCGGCGGTCCAGCGCGAGAACATGTTGTACATCACCACTGCCGGAATGGCCGCCACCAGCCCCAAGGCCGTTGCGAGCAACGCTTCGGCGATACCAGGGGCCACCACCGCCAGATTGGTCGTGTGCTGCTTGGATATGCCGATGAAGCTGTTCATGATGCCCCACACGGTGCCGAACAGGCCCACGAACGGAGCGGTAGCGCCGACGGTGGCGAGAATGCCGGTGCCGCGGATCATCCGCCGGCCGGCGGCGGCTTCGATCCGCTCCAGCCGCGAGGCGATGCGCTCCTTGACGCCTTCAGCCGAGATGGCATCGCCCGAGAGCCGCAATTCGGTTTCGGTAGCGCGCAGCAACGTGGCCACGTCGCCGCCACGATCATTGAGGCGGGTCATGGCGTCGCCGAGCGAGCGCGCCTCATTGAGCGCTTCGATTGCTGTGCGCAGTCGGCGCCTGGCAGCCAGCAATTCGAAAGCCTTGGCAAACCAGATGGTCCAGGTCAGTAGCGAAGCAAAGGCAAGGCCGACCATCACCGCTTTGACCACAATATCGGCGGCCAGGAACATCCCCCACGGCGACAGGTCGCGTGGAAGCGTGAGCGCGATGGCGCTGGGCGGGGCCGCCACCGCGTTCGGCTCTGGTAACGCGGGCGGCGCGATTGGAGCCGGCGGAATAGCGGGGAGGGCGATGGCCGGCGGCGCAGTTGCCGGCGCAGGTGGCACCTGGGCAAACGCGAACGCTGGCAGCAACAGTGCGGCAGCGATCGCTACGGCCGGGATCAGGGTTAGTTTGCTGCAATATGTCATCGTGTCTTGGTCCTCTCGGCTTCCCCCAAATGCATGCACGGCACCACATGGCAGTTGCCGTTGGCCGCTTCGTTGCGCTTGCAGATCGGCTGCGCCGGTCCGCGAGTCTGTCGACGTCACCAGTCGAATGCCGTTGGAAATCGAAGTTTCCGATGGCCGCGTCGGCGCTGTGGCGGACGGCGAGACGTTTGGTTCCTCGTCAGTCGGGACACGTCCCAAGCCGCGTTCCAAGCCGCACTTGCGCGGTTGCGGCGGCGGGGCGGACGAGAATGGCGGTCTGTTTGGGTCATCGTGACCGACCTCACAGTTTCTTCGAAATCCCGACGAAATAGCCGCGCCGCTCACCATATTGCGGTGCGAACACGCCGACACCCGTTCCGTTGCGTAGCTCATAGACGGTGTCGAACACGTTGATGACGTCGAAGCGGACCGTGACCGGCTTGCCGTCGGGCTGCTTGATCTCGTGTGAGATGCCGATGTTGGCCGTGGCGTAGGGCGCGACATGGTCGCCATTCGGAATGTCTGTCCCGTCCGGCAATATGAGATTGGCGCGCAGTCCGCTGCCGTACACCATGCTGGCACTGAACCGGGTGTCGTGCCAGAGATAGGACACGCCTCCCGAGCCGGTCCATTGCTGCGCGTGATCGGTGTTGATGTAATGGCTGGCGATCCAGGCGAGATCGGCGGCGCTGAACAGATATTGGTTCGACACGATGTCGGTGGCCACCTGGCGGCCCCAGGCGAGATTGCCGTAGGCGGAGAAGTTGCCGTCCTTGTAGTTGGCGGTCAACTCGACGCCGTCGTTATAAGCTTTTTCGTAGTTGAAGCCGTTGAGGATCAGCGCCGTGCCGAATTGCCCGTCGTCGAGCAAGTCTTGGGAAATCTTGTAATAGGCGTCGAGACCAACCTCGAGCTGCGGTGTGATCTTCTGCACAATGCCGGCATCGAAATAATGCGCGCGTTCGGGCAGCACCGGGCTCTGCTGGAATGTTTCCGGCTGCGCCGTCGTATTTGCAAATGGCGCGATAGCGGCCGGCGCGGCGATGGCCTGCGGCGGCGGCGTGAAGTAGCGCGCGTAGCCGGCGTGCAGCGTTGTGCCGTCGAGCGGCTTGTACACGACGTTAAAGCGCGGGCTGAGTTGGTTGGCGTCGACAAATTGCCACATCTGGTCGAAGCGCAGCCCGGCATTCACCGTCAGTTGGTTGGTGATCTTCCATTCGTCCTGGACGTAGACGCCGGCGATCCACCCGAGCTTCGAGCTATCATCGGTTATAGTGAACGGCGCATCGACTGGAACGCCGCCAACAAGCGGTAGCACTGTCGAGATATTGTTGTTCTGCGTGCTTTCGCCGTCGACCGTGAAACCTGCGCGCAGGGTGTGCGCGTCGCTGAGCTTATAAGAACCGTCGCCCTGCAGGCCGTTGGCGAAGCCGCGGCGGTAGACGTCCGACGCAATACCATTGAAGACAAGATCGCCGATCGTGTCGGGGACAAAGTGCAGCGTGCTGTAACGGGAGAAGGCGGCTAATTGATAATCGAAGCCATTGACGGATTTCTGCAATGCCAAGACGCCGAAAGTATTCTGCTCGGCCTGGTGCTCGTTGAGCATCGACAAGTCGAAATTGCTGACGCCGAATGCGGTAAACCCCGGCATTTGCCCTGGATTGTTTGGAATTTGGAATTGGTTGGTGGTGTTGCCGAAGATCGTGCTCACGCGCGTGTTCGGGTCGAGCACCGTCGAAGTGTAGCTGAAGAAGTTGCCCTGGTAGGTGCGGTCGTGGATTGCATTGGAGCTGTCGGTCGGGTTTTCGATGCCGAGATTGCTCGTGAAGCCGCGACCAGTGACAAAATATTCAGTGTTGCCGCTGCGTCCGCCGTAGTCGAAGCTCGGCGTCAGAGTGCCGAAACTGCCCCCATAGATGCCGATACTGCCGCCCTGTTGCAGCGAATTGCCGCTTTTGGTCTGGATGTCGACGATGCCGGCGGTGCGCAGGCCGAACTGTGCCGGCAGCGCGCCGGTGATCAGCGCGAGCGAGCCGACGAAACCCGTGTCGAGCACGTGGCCGAAACCGGAAATCCCGTCCGGCAAAATGATCCCGTTGATCCGGTACTGGACGTTGGCGTGCTCATTGCGCACGTGAATGTCGCCGTTCACGGCGCTGTCGGCCGCAACGCCGGGCGCTTGCAGCAACACCGAGTTGATTGGCGCGTCCGTGCCCTGCGGCAGGGTATCGACGAAGGTGCGGTTCATGTCGAATGAACTGGCGCCGAAGCGCGGCGACAGGTTGTCGCGCGCCACGTCGAATTTTGTATTCGTGGAGGCGAGATCGTTTTTCGGCTGCGCCGCCGGGGCTGCGGCTGGACGTGGTGGCGCCGGGCGTTGCGCCTCGACAACGATTTCCGGAAGCACTTCTTGCGCCGCCGCTAAGCCGGGCAACACACCCAGGAGCACAAACGGTAACGCCGCCCGGAGCGGAACCCGATAAACACCTAATGACATGGAACCCTCTCGAAACGTCTTGACAGCAAAATGTGATATTATAACATTACATAAATTTTCCGATGTCAACCGTGTTTCCGCGAATGGCGGGGCTTACTGAACAGTCAGAAAGGATCCGGACTCATGAAAACAATCATCGGATTGATGCTCGTATTAGGATTGATCCTCACCTCAGCGCCGAGCACCCGCGCCGCCGACGGCAAGCTCAACGTAGTGGCGGCGGAGAATTTCTATGGCGACGTCGTCCGCCAGATCGGTGGTGACGATGTGACGGTCGCCAGCATCATGAGTAATCCCGACCAGGACCCGCATTTGTTCGAAACCACGCCGAGCACCGTGCGGGAGATTGCGGCGGCACAGGTCGTTATCCTCAACGGCGCCGACTACGACCCATGGATGGATAAGCTGCTCAAGGCCTCGCCCAAGGCCGGTCGGAGCGCGATCGTCGTTGCCGACCTGTTAGGCAAGAAGGCCGGCGACAACCCGCATCTATGGTATGACCCCGGTACTATGCCGGCGGCCGCCAAGGCGTTGGCGGACGCCTTTGTAAAGGCCGACCCTGTGCACAAGGATGGTTATGCTGCGCGGCTCAAGACGTTTCTTGCCTCGCTGAAACCAATCAACGCGAAAATCGCGACCATTCGTGGCAAGTTTGCCGGTACGCCGGTCACCGCGAGCGAGCCGGTGTTCGGCTACATGGCAGCCGCGCTCGGATTGAAGATGCATAACGAAAGCTTCCAACTCTCGATCATGAACAATACTGAGCCGAGCGCACACGACGTTGCCGCCTTCGAGAACGATCTCAAGGGACATAAGGTCCGCGTCATGTTCTACAACAAGCAGGCGTCTGACAAAGCGGTGCAGCGACTGGTCAACATCGCTCACGCCGCCAAGATTCCGGTGGTCGGCGTGACCGAAACCGCACCGCCGAACCTTTCCTATCAGAAATGGATGCTGACGCAGCTAAGCGAAACCGAAAAGGCGTTGGCAGCGTCTTCTTCGTGATCGTCATATCAAGCCATCCATGACTTGATGCGACGCCCATACTAAATTGCTTGATTGCAGCAACTTACGCACTTAACACCTTCAATTTGACTATCTGCATTTGCGGGTAGTCAGCTAGTCTTACTGAGTCAGAAAGTCGCAGGCGACTGACGATCCGACTCAGATAAGGGGAGAGATTCAGAGATCAGCGGATGGAGGCTGATATGGATCTCCGATTGGCAGACGACAGTGAATCGCGGTTTTCGGCTTATGTCGAGGGGCTTGTGAGCGTGATTGGTCACGCGGACCGTGCCGGCCCGCTGCGGGATTATTGCGTCGGCCTGATGCTGCCGAGCGAGCGCAAGAGCGTAGAGCCGATGGCGGCGGTGACGGCACCTGGGCGAACGGCGGCGCAGCACCAATCACTGTTGCATTTCGTCGGCAACGCGGCTTGGTCGGACGAGAGGGTGTTGGCCAAGGTGCGCGAGATGGTGCTGCCGGAGGTCGAGCGTCACGGGCCGATTGAGGCCTGGATCATCGACGACACCGGCTTTCCCAAACAGGGGCGGCACTCGGTCGGGGTGGCGCGGCAATATTGCGGCCAGCTTGGCAAGCAAGACAATTGTCAGGTTGCGGTGTCGCTGTCGGTTGCCAATCACCATGCAAGCCTGCCGGTGGCCTATCAGCTGTATTTGCCACAAGACTGGGAGCAGGATCGCAAACGTCGGCGCAAGGCGGGTGTGCCTGAAGAGGTCAGCTTCAAGACCAAGCCAGAGATCGCGCTTGAGCAGCTGCGCTGGGCGTGTGAGGCCGGCCTTGCGCGCGGTGTAGTCCTGATGGACGCCGGCTATGGCGCCGAGACCGATCTGCGTACGAATGTCACGACGCTGGGATTGAGCTACGTCGCCGGCACGCGACCAAACACAACGGTCTGGCCGACGGGCACGGTGCCATTGCCGCCAAAAAGATGGTCGGGCCACGGGCGACCACCGAAGCTGATGCGTCGCGACGGCAAGCATCAGCCGATCTCGGTCAAGCAACTTGCTCTCGGACTGCGCAAGCGCGCATGGCGCACGATCAAATGGCGGGAAGGCACGGCCGAGTGGCTGTCATCGCGATTTGCTCGCGTGCGCGTTCGGATCGCGCATCGCGATTACAATCTCACTGAGGCGCGGCCGGAAGAGTGGCTACTGATCGAGTGGCCCAAGGGCGAGGATGAGCCGACCAAATACTGGCTCTCGACCCTTCCGAAAGACGTCTCATTCCGCCGGTTGGTCAACACCGCCAAGCTGCGCTGGCGTATCGAGCGCGACTATCAGGAACTCAAGCAAGAGGTCGGGCTTGGGCATTTCGAAGGCCGCGGATGGCGTGGCTTCCATCACCACGCCACGCTGTGCATCGCAGCCTACGGATTCCTGATCTCCGAGAGGGAGACAATTCCCCCCTCAGGACCTCGTTCCATCCCACGGTTCCAGGAACTTGTCGTACCCGATGATTACCGACCCAGAGGCGCCGCCATTGCGGCCTGAACGTCACATTCCGAACTCCGTCGCAACCATGCGCCGGCGATTAATCGTTGCACTGGTCAGAACTTTATCGCGATGCCCCTGCTGCGCCGCTCAAATCCAGACGCGATCGTGTCAAAGTCATTCATGACGCAGTAAGACTAGTAAACGCCAAATTTATGGACATATTTCTGATTGGTGGATAATCGCAAAGCTCTCCGGGTCAAAGGTGCGCCAGTCATAACCGGGGCAGGCCGCGCTCTTAGCGAAAACGAGTCCGACGGCAAAAATCTTGCTGGGCCCGGGATGGAATAAATTGCCTTTCCGGGCATTATAGGCTGATGATAGGCTGTTGCCGTGGCGATAAGGGCGTCGCGTATTATGCGCATCGGCTTGCGGAGAACGGTGAGTTGGATGGCGATCTATGCGGTCGCCCTTCACGCAATATTGCTTGGGCTAGCGTCGGTCGCCGCCGATACATCAGCTGCGGTCGATCCATTCTCGGTGATCTGTCATAATGCTGCCAGTGCTGGTGCTGCGGGCGATGAGGCGCCGGCAAATCCGGACCTCATCCCAGGACACGCCTGCGAGCATTGCAATCTGTGCAGCGCTACAGCGCCGCCCCCGGCGCCGGACGTTGCGTTCAACGTTGACCTTAGACCCGCACGTATCCTGCATGTGCTTCGCCCGGTATCAGCGGCAGCGCGCACCGGTGTTACTTCCGATCCGAAACTTGCCCGAGGTCCTCCCCTGACGGCTTGATGTTGGGGTCGATAGGCGACCCCCCTGAAACAATCATGTCCGTAATATCGGGGAGACTTCTCATGCTCAAAGTATTTTGGATTCGTTCTGCCGTAATTGGCGTTGGCTCGGCATTCACCTTGCTTTTCTGTTTCGCGCCGAGCGCTGCATTCGCGTGCGCCTGCGGGTGCAGCGTTTTCGATGTGGGGTTCGGCGGCCTACCGCAAGAAGACGATCATGGCGGCAGGGTTTTCTTTGAATTGGACCGTTCCAACCAAACTCAAAACTGGATTGGCACGTCGAAAGGAGACCCCAATTTGAATGGCGATAAACGCCTTTCGACCTTTTGGTACAATGTAGGCTTCGAATACATGTTTAACCGCGACTGGGGAATTGCGGCAAAGGTGCCCTATGTAGTGCGAGGCTTCGAGACCCTCGATGCCGACGGTGTGACGATCGACCATTTTAGTTCCAAGAGCATCGGCGACATCGAATTGATGGGCATGTACACCGGCTTTTCAAAGGACATGTCGCTCGGGCTGATGTTCGGCCTGAAGCTACCGACCGGAACTTATACTGAGGCCGGCTTCGACCGCGACTCACAAATCGGCACGGGAAGCACCGACCTCATGATCGGCGGCTTCAAACGGGGCATGATCACGGGCGACAATGCCTGGCAATACTTCACGCAAGTGATGGCCCGCATTCCTTTTGCATATAGCTCCGCCCTCGATCCTACCGGCAGCGGTCTCGTGCAAACGTATAAGCCCGGCTACCAGGTCGATGGTACCATCGGCATCGTTTACAACAACGGATACCATATTCTTGGGTTCGACAAAGTTGCACCGCTATTGCAACTCATTGGATCACACCGCGTGCGAGATGGCGGCGATGCCGCCGATCCCCTAAATTCCGGATTTGATCGCGTCATGATCTCGCCCGGGGTCGAGTTCACAAAAGTTGTCGACGAGATCAACAAGAAGGTCGTCAAATTTTATTTTGACGTCGAGGTACCCATCTATGATCGCACAAATGCTGCCTTTAACCCCGACAATGGAAACGAAGGACAATTGATCGCGCCCGTGATGTACAAATTGGTGGCGAGCTACAACTTCTGATGCCTCGACGGCCCCATGGTGTCCAGGTGACACATGGGGCCGTCGCAAAAGTTGTGGCCAACTCGGGACAAATCAAAATGTGGGGAACCCATCGCCTGATGTGGGCCTTGGCGGTGCGCGCAAACGCACGGCGTGCCTTTAGTGTGACCGTCGGGATCTTTTTCGGATGCGGTGCCTGCGCATTGGGAACCGACTTCGCTTGGAGCGCCCCAAGATTAGATCAACCCGCGCCGACATTGGTTCTTACTCAAACAGACGGCAAAGTGTTCGATCTGTCCAAGATGCGCGGAAGGGTTGTTCTTGTGAATTATTGGGCGACCTGGTGCGCGCCATGCAAAAAGGAGATGCCAACGCTCAACGCGTTTTACCGGCGCCATCACGGCGAAGGTCTCGAATTGATTGGGATCAGCGCCGATCGGCCGAAGGATTTTGCTAAAATGCGCAAGATGAGTAAGACGCTCGCATATCCGACGGCATTATTTAATCAGATTTCCAGTGATGGATTTGGCGCGCCGGAAGGTTTTCCGCTCACTTATGTCGTTGATGGTAATGGACTCGTCCGCGATAAGTTCATCGAAGTCCGAGATGAGTTACTCAAGAGCGTAGTGCTTCCTCTGTTGCCGAGGTCACCAAATGCGCCCGCGAAGTAGCAACATCAAGGGTGCAAACATCGCCCGCATGGCGGCGCAACTGAGCGCGTTGGTATTAGCGCTTGGCTGCTCGGTGGCATTTTCCCAATCCGTTACGCAAGGCATCTTCATCGTGGACGGAAATACGGGATGCAAAGTCTGGAATCCGAATCCAAAATCGGTCGAAACGATCGTCTGGTTTGGTTCATGCGTCAATGGCCTTGCTCAAGGCCGCGGCAAATTGCAATGGCTGCAAAATGGCAAAATTTACGAGACGGACGAAGGCGAATGGAGCGCGGGTCGTCAGGTTGGCCATGGCTCGCAGGCATGGCCGTTAGGCCGCTACGACGGCGAAGTCGTGAACAGTGAGCCAAACGGCCAAGGCGTCTTAACACTAAAGGCAGATCGCTACGACGGCGCGTTTCACAACGGGAAGCCGAACGGATTTGGAACCCTTACAGAGTCAACATGGCGTCTTTAAAGGGACATGGAAGGATGGTTGCCTGATTGGCGGAAAGCAAAAAATTTCTGTTGGTGTTCCATTGTCGACGTGCCTTTAGCGAAACCGCCGATAACGCATCTTACGACGGTAGTACGAAAGTTTCGTGCGCGGACGCCAAAACATCTGAGGAGGTCAAGATATGAAACGCGTTGCTTCGGTGAAGGTCGTGTTGCTGACGCTCGGCATCGGCTTTTGCGTGACCCCAACATTCGCAGTCGCTCAAGATGCCAAAGCAATCGGCGCTCAGGGGACAAAGGGGAAAACTTGCCGGATGGAACAGCAATGCCACTGGGTGAACTTCAAGAAAATATGCACCTACGTGAAAGTATGCCGTTGATTTTCTTGATTGGCGGGGGAATTAAAGATGGCGCAAAAATCGAGCGGCTGCTTGACAGCTATCACTTCAGGGAGGCCGTTGTTCGGCAACCGACCATGCATCGCATAGCTCTCTTCCTCAGCGCTCTGCCTTTGCTTCTCCTCGGTCCAGTCGCGGCCAATGCCCATGCCCATCTCGGTCATGCGACCCCAGCGATCAACAGCACGGTCACTCCAGCGCCCAAAGAGGTGGTGCTGTGGTTTACCGAAAAACTGGAGCCGGCCTTTTCCACCATCGAAGTGCACGATGCAAAGGGCGCTGCCGTCCAGATTGGCAAGGCGCAGCTCGATCCGAATAACCACACGCAGCTGCGTGTCGCACTCAAGGCACTGCCACCAGGGACCTACAAAGTGATCTGGCATGTTCTATCGGTGGACACCCATCGCACGCAGGGAGACTTCAGCTTCCGCGTCAGCCAATAACCCGCACGGCCCCGGTGCCACAGTCGACGATAAAAAGTTGTCCTTTGCCAATACTTTCCCGCAATGGACTTGCCTGACTAAGGGAAAGCCGAAATGCCAATTAACGATGTGTGCGATCCGATGTCTTTGGAACCGATAAACGAAGGGGTCTTGTCATGACGTTCATGCCATCTTTTAGGTCATCCGCACTTGCGCTTCTTGCGCTCGCCGCCATTTGTGCTGAGCCAGCGTCGGCGCAACAGGTCAAAGCCGGCGATCTCGTACTCGATCATGCGTGGGCGCGCGCCACACCGAAAGGCGCCAGCGTCGGCGGCGGCTATATGAAGATCACTAATACCGGAACCGCGTCCGACCGTCTGATCGGTGGCTCCACAGACATCTCTCGCGGCTTCGAAGTCCACGAGATGAAGATGGAAGACGGCGTAATGAAGATGCGGCCGGTGGCTGGCGGCATCGAGATAAAGCCGGGGCAGACCGTCACGCTCGATCCGAGCGGGTATCATGTGATGTTCGTCGGCCTGAAGAAGCAACTCATGCAAGGCGATCATTTCAAGGCGACACTGCAGTTCGCCAAGGCCGGCAAGGTCAATGTCGACTTCACCGTCGAGAGCATTGGCGCCCAAACCGGCGGCGACCACGCCATGCCGGGTATGGGCGGTATGCAGATGAAGTGACATAAGATGGCTAATTCCATCAGCAGCAGCTGGTCGCGGCTTCGACGTGGTGCTGCCGCGTGGGATAGGTCCTATCTAAACTAGTGTTCCACCTAGAGGCCTGCAATGCCGGTGATCGAATCCACGGCCAAGTTGTTGCGGCCGCTGCTGTTTCTCGCGCTGATCTGGAGGCCTGACGATGGTGGCAACGCTTTGGGCCTATTATTGCATCGTCGTGTTCTTCGAAATTGTGCGCACCGGTTGGGTCGCGTGCTTCTGATGCAGCCTCGGTGACGCCCGATGACGGCCCGAACAGCTCATATTCTCGTGCTCTTCTCCGCTTTTATCGGCGGCCTCGTCTTCTTTCTTGGCGTTATTCTGTTCGCGACCCAATACCAGGGAACCGGCGGCGGTCCATCGGCGATCGGTGGGCCGTTCAAACTGATCGACCAGGACGGCAAGCCGATCACCGATCAGGATTTCAAAGGTCATCCATTTCTGGTGTTCTTTGGCTACACGCACTGTCCGGACATCTGCCCGACCACGCTGTTCGAAATGTCGGAAGTGCTGCGCGCCATGGGCAAGGACGCCGACCGCGTTAATGCGCTGTTCGTCACCGTCGATCCGGAGCGCGACACAGCAGCGGCGATGAAGGACTATCTGTCGAGCTTCGATCCGCATCTGCGCGGCGCCACCGGCGACCGCAAGGCGATCGACACGGCGGAAAAGGAATACCGCGTCTACGCCAAGAAAATCCCAGCCGACAATGGCGACTACAGCATGGATCATACCGCACTGGTCTATCTGATGGACAAGCAGGGTCGTTTCGTCGCGCCGTTCAAGCTCGATCGCAAGCCCGAGGCCGCGGCAGCCGATCTGCGGCGCTATCTGTAGGCTTGTGTGTACCGAAAACCTCATGCACATTGATTAGCCGAACAAATCGCCTAACGTCAGCGCATCATGATTGCGCTGCTGTGTTTCGTAATGGCCGTCTTGGCCGCACCATTCAAGTCGAAGAGCCGACTTGAGGCAGAAAATGCGGTTCTCCGGCAACAGTTGATCGTACTGCGGCGCCAGGTGCAGGGCAGGGCCCGGCTGACGAACAACGACCGCTGGTTCTTTATCCAGCTCTATCGGTGGCTTCCGTCAATCCTAAACGTTCTGACGATTGTTCCCCCCGAAACGCTCGTGCGGTGGCATCGTGCCGGTTTTCGCTGCTACTGGCGCTGGAAGTCGCGCTCCCGGGGAGGGCGGCCGCAGATTGATGCAGAGCTGCGTGCGTTGATCCGGCAGATGAGCATGGAGAATCCGCTTTGGGGAGCGCCGCGTATCCACGGCGAACTGCTCAAGCTCGGGTTTGATGTCGCGCAATCGAGCGTCGCCAAGTACATGGTCAAGCGAGGTGTGCCGCCAAGTCAGGGATGGCGCACCTTTCTGCGCAATCATGCGCCGGACATTGCTGCCATGGATCTGTTCGTCGTTCCGACCATTGGCTTTGATCTGCTCTATGCCTTCGTTATCGTCCGTCTGGACCGAAGAGACTTGGTCTGGATCAACGTCACAACAAACCCAACGGCTGAATGGATTGCGCGCCAGTTAACCGAGGCTTTCCCTTGGAACGCGGCTCCGCTTTACCTCATCCACGATCGGGATCGCATTTATGGCGCCGTCGTAACAAGCCGATTGCGCGCCATGGGCATTCGGGACAAGCCCACCGCGCCGGCCTCGCCTTGGCAGAATGGCTTTGCCGAACGACTGATCGGATCGATCCGGCGCTAATGTGTGGACCACATCGTCGTCTTGGGCGAGGCACATCTGCGCCGGATCCTTCGAACCTATGCCAGCTATTACAACAACATCAGAACGCACCGGTCATTGGATAAAGATGCGCCAGTCTCTCGCCTGGTTCAGCGGACCGGAATCATCAGTTCATATGCAATTCTTGGCGGACTACATCACTACTACGCCCGGGTTTAGGTTTTCGGTACACACAGGGGGTCGGCGGCTGGTGGCCGAGGCCCAGCAACGAGAGCGATGCAGGACCTCTACCTGGACATCGAAATGAGGCGCAGCAACTCGTCGGTTAAAATGCCGTCGGCTTTGGCGAGCTCGTCCAGGATCGAGAAATGATGGTGGCCCGGAAGCACGTGCAATTTTACCCGCATGCCAATACGGCTTGCTGCATCGGCATAGACCGCGGATTGCCGCTGCAGCTCCGCAAGTTCGTTGCCGCCGACGGTGAGACATTGCGGCGCGGCGCCAGCGCGCAGCAGATGCAGCGGACTCAATTGTTCGATCTCGTTACGATTGAGCCGGAGCGGGTCGTTGATATAACTTAGCGCGATCGGTTCCAGATCGAAAATGCCGCTGATCACCAGCCCGCCGCGCACCATCGGCAGATCGCAAGCGAGCGCGGCAAGGTGCCCGCCCGCCGACCAGCCGCCGACGTACAAACTTTCGGCGTTGAAACCGAATTGGCCGGCGTTTTCGGCTAGGAACGTCAGCGCCTGCTCAATTTCCAGGACGATCTCCGACAAGCGGGCGGCGGGTGCGAGCGTATATCCGAGGATCGCGACATCGATGCCGTGCGCCTGTGGCCCTTCGGCGATGAAGGAGAAAATCTCCTTGGCATTGCGTTGCCAATAGCCGCCGTGAATGAATACGAACAGCGGCGCACCGGGAACGCCGGACGGCAGGTAGTCGAGGCGCGCGCGCTCCTGCCGCCCATAGGGGACGTCGAGCTGGACGCCATGCCGCGCACGCGGCGCCACGCTGTGCTTGCGCCAATTCGCCAGCCACGCGGCGCTGTCGGCCACGGCGGCGCTGTTGTTGTAGGCGGCGTCGAGTGCCGCCCGGTCCATTCCGCGATAGATCGGCGCGGCACGGGCCGCAGGCTGCGCGGTGTCGGTCACGTTAGGAGTCCGTGGTTGCCCCGGCGGGCCGTCCCCGCGCGATGTGGCTCGTCAGCCGGCGGGTGACGTCGCGGCGCAACGCGTTGAACTCGGGAGATGAAACTTCCCGCGGTCGGGGCAAATCGATCTTGATCTGACAATCGACGCGCCCGGGTCCGGCCGTCATCACGATCACCTGATCGGCAAGGAGAACGGCCTCTTCGACGGAATGCGTCACGAAGATCACCGTCAGCCTCGTGCTCTGCCAGATATCGATCAGCTCTTCCTGCAATTTGCTACGGGTCAGCGCGTCGAGCGCGCCGAACGGCTCGTCCATGAGAAGAATATCGGTGTCGTTGGCGAGCACGCGCGCGATGGCGACGCGCTGCTTCATACCGCCAGACAGTTGATGCGGGTAGCGGTCGGCAAAGGCGGTCAATCCGACCATCGTCAGGAATCGATCCGTCACGTCGGCAATGTCCTGCGCGGGGATGCCGCGATGGCGCGGGCCGAAATTAATGTTTTCGCGCACCGTCAGCCAGGGAAACAGCGCGTAATCCTGAAACACCATCCCGCGGTCCGGGCCGGGCCGGTCGACATCCGTTCCATAGACGGCGACCGAGCCGCGCGTGGCCTTCTCGAAGCCGGCGATGATCCGCAGCAGCGTGGACTTGCCGCAGCCCGAGGCGCCGAGCACGCAGACGAATTGGCCCTTTTCGATCGTAATATTGATGCCGCGCAGCGCCTCGACCGTTCCGTTGGAGGCGGCAAACACCTTGTGCACGCCGTTGACGCGCAGCAGCGGCGGCGCGCGGTGAGCGGTCTGAGTTTCAAGCATGGTGCTGAGGGCTCCAGCGCAGGAAGTAGTTGCTGAGCATGACCAGGATGCGATCGGAGAGATAACCGGTGATGCCGATGATGATCATGCCGGTGATGACAAGATCGGTGCGCGATAGCGTGCGGCCATCCATGATGACCGCGCCGAGGCCCTCCGACACGCCGGTCATCTCGCCGACGACGATCAGGATCCAGGCAAAGCCGCCGCCGAGCCGCAGGCCGTTGAAGATGCTCGGCAGTGCCGCCGGCAGAACCACGGCGCGGAACAGCTGCGACCCGCTGCAGCCGAGCATTTCGGCGGCTTCGAAGAGGCGGGCATCGACGGATTTCACACCGAAAATGGTGTTGAGCAGGATCGGGTAGAACGCGCCGAGAAACACAAGAAAGATCGCCGACTTGGGGCCGAGACCGAAAAAGATCATCGACAGCGGCAGCCAGGCCGTCACCGGAATCGGCCGCAACAGCGACAGCGTCGGATCCAGCATCGCCCGCAGCAACGGTATGCGCCCGATCATCAGCCCTAGCGGAATGGCGATCGAGGCGGCGAGAAAGAAGCCGCCGTAAACCCGTTGCACCGACTTCCAGAAATGAATCGGCAGGCTTGCGCTATAGGCGTCGTTATAGATTCCGCCAAAGGCAAAGTCCCACATCATAATGGCGACGTCGCCAGGCAGCGGAATGAGCCGCGTCCCGGTCCACCGCACCATGAAGTCCCAGAACAGCAACAGGCAGAGCGGCACGATCATCGCCAGCGCAATCGCGCGAAGGCGTTGCCGCCAGCCATACATCGCGGCCGGTTTCGCGCCGGCCGCTTCCTGTGCGGCGGCCGGGCCATTGCTCGGCTCGGCCACCGTCATTTGCAGGCTCATGCCTTCTCTCACGACGCCGCGATGGCTTTCACGAAACTCGGATCGATGAAGGTCTTGTAATCCGGCAGCTGCCGGATCTGCTTCTTGGCGAGCATCTGCGTGCCGTAATAGTGCGCCTCTTTAAGGAACAGATCGTCGATGTTCCAGGTTAGTTCGACATTGGGTGCGGCCTTTTCGATCGAAGGCTTCTGCTGGCCGAGTTTCTGCATCGCCATCATCACGAATGCGTCGCGGTTGCCCATCGCATACTCGCTCGCCTTGCGGTGAATCTTGAGTAGCGTGCGGATCAGCTCGGGGTCTTTCTGGATCAGTTCGCGGCGCGTGCTCAGCACCATGTTGAGCGAGCCGGTCGGAGTCGAATAGGGATATTCGACGATCTTGCCTGTGCCGTTGGCGAGACTGATGCCGGGTCCCGGCTCGGCTCCAACATACGCGTCAAGGTCGCCCCGCGCGAGCGCCGGCGCCATGTCGCTGAACGAGACGCGAATGGGTTGGATGTCCTTGATCGACATGCCCTCCGCCGACAGCCGGTCGAGGATGACGACCTCTTGCGTGGAGCCGGGCCAGATGCCCACTTTCTTGCCCTTGAGATCCTTGATCGAGTTGATGGACGAATTGATGCCGGCGACCACGGCCATGCCGCGGTTGCAGGCCGCGCCGACGACGACCACGGGCTCACCGTTGGCGGCGCCGAGCGTGGCGGCGGCAAGGCCGTAAATCCCGAAATCGACGGTCCCGGTGACAACGGCGTTTTTGCCGTCGGTCGGGCTCTCGAAGGGAAACACCTGCACCGCGGTGCCGGCGGGCACGAATTTCTCGTAGAAATAGGGCGTGATGCCGTGGATGAGTTTGAGCGTGCCGACCTTGATGACTCGGTCGTCCGCCATTGCGCTCAGGCTGGTGGTCGATAGCGCCGCGGCGGTCGCCGCCAGGCGCAGAAATTCTCGACGCGATTTGGTTTGCATGGCTTCCCCTCGCTGCGACGGCCTCCGGCATTGAGGACTGTAGGTGCGGTGCAATATTTTTCAAAATTTATTGTTTAAATCGTGATCATAAGCTGGTCTTATAGTTGGGTTATGCTCGCACCCTTGGATCTCCGTCTGCTGCAGGCGTTCATCGTCCTGGTGCAGACCGGCAGTTTTTCGGAGACTTCGCGCCGGCTGGGACGAACGCAACCGGCGGTGAGCCTTCAGTTGCGTCGCTTGGAAGAGATTACCGGCGCGGTATTGTTTACCAGGGTCGGCCGCAAGCTCGTGCTGACCGATGATGGAGAAGTCGTCCTAGGTTACGCGCGCACGATTATGGGCCTGCAGGATGAATTGCGAGCCCGCCTGGCGGCCCCCAAGCTCGACGGACAGGTGATCCTGGGAACGCCTGATCTCTACGCGGCGTATCTGCTTCCGGCAGTGCTGTCCGATTTTCGCCGGGCCTACCCGAACGTCAATGTCGAGTTGCGCTGCGCGCTGTCGAGCAAACTCATGGGCGCCGTGGAGCGGGCTGAAATCGATCTCGCGCTGGTGACGGGCATGCCGGCTTTCAAAAATGGAGAATTGGTCGCACAGGAAAAGCTAGTTTGGGTGACCGCAGAAAAAAGTTCGATACACGACGACAATCCGGTCCCACTGGCGATGCTCCCGCCGGGGAACATCTTTCGTGACTATGGGCTCGCCGCGCTGGAGAGCATCGGACGCACGTGGCGCCTCGCTTGCGTGAGCGAGAGCATCGGCGGACTTCAAGCTGCGGTATTCGCCGGCATCGCCGTAAGCGTCGTCGGCAAGAGTTCCGTGCTGCCGGGCATGCGGGAACTCGGGCGTAGCGAAAGCTTTCCAGCGCTACCAAAGGTCGATCTCGTGCTTTTTCGCTCTGCACGCCGCCCAAATCCGGCGGCCGAAGCGATGGCAGACTTTATCGTGGGCCACTTTTCTAATTCGGCGCTCGCGCCAACTTCTCGCGTCGTGCGCACGCAAGCTGGCAGCGGTTCGCACGACTGACAACTCTTTTACTAAATTGACCAAGCAGGTCATTATTCGTTCGATAACTAGTGCGCGGCTCGAGTATTGCCGAATGTTGATTGACGGATGGACGGTGCTGAGTCCGTGCCGTACTGCTTGCTGCGCTTTTTTGATTTAGTATTCGCACGCCTAAACACAATAGCACTTGCGCGTTCAATTTTTCCGCTGGCGCAAAACAAGGCCTCGCGCCCTTTCACTGCGGTTGACAGTCGTTCCTATACACGCGATCCTGAAATTATCGGTCCAAAAGCCGGGCATGCTGGGCCGACAAACTCGTGCGGTTCGACAACGCGTGCAGTTTGTTCAGAGGGGAAAAGAGCATGCCGATCATCCGCGCTTCTAATGTCTTGACGATAGCGATTGCGTTTGGCCTCTCGGCCCCGGCGATCGCGGAAGACGTCGTCAATTTCGGAGTCCAGCCGTCGACGCAGCCGATCCTGATCGCGCACGGTGCCGGCTACCTCAAGCCGATCGAAGACAAATACAAGATAAAGATTGTACTTCGCTCCTTCTCTTACGGTGCGCCAGAGAATCAGGCGCTTGCCGCCGGCGAGCTGCAGATCGCTTCCGCGGGAATGGGCCCGGCCATCCTCGCGGCAGCGCGCTTGCCGGCGACGCTGGTCGCGATCGATATCCTCGATCAGACCGCGATCCTGGTGCCGAAAGGCTCCAAGATCACTACTGTCGCTGGACTCAAGGGCGCCAAGATCGCCTACCCGGGTGAGGGCTCGCAGCAATATCCGTTGCTGATCAAGGCACTGGCCGACGCCAAGCTTACGGTCAATGATGTGCAATTGTTCAAGACCGACGGCTCTCAGGTGGCGACGCTGCTCGCCAACAAAAGCGTCGATGCCGGCATCACCTGGGACCCGCACGTTTCGCGCGCGCTCGCCGATGGTGTCGCCACCGTGCTCGCAAGTTCGGCGCAGATCATGCCGATCAAGAACGGCCACTATGTCGGCGACGGCACCTATGTGCGCGACGACTTCATGAAGGCGCATCCAGATATCGTGCAGGACCTGATCACGGTGCAGGTCAAGGCGATCGATTTGATCCTCAAGGATCCCGACAAGGCGATCGACATCTGGACCAAAGAGAACGGATTCCCGCGCCCCGTGATCGAATATGCGGTCAAACAGAAGATTTCGGTGTTCGACCGCAACATCGTGCCGGATAAGAGCACGGTCGACGCCTACACCGCCTTCCTCAAGAAAGCAGGGCTGTTGAAGGATGCCGACAATCCGAAGATCGAGACCAAGTTTGCGTTGCAAGCGTTGAAGGACGTCAAATGACGCGACCGGCTCCGCAATGACCGACGCCTCCGCGCCCGCAGGTCGCAAACCGAGCGGGCCGGTGGCTCGGCTGCTCGGCCCACTAGCAAAGTTGCTGCCCTATCTTTACGCCGCGGTCGGCGTATTGACGGTGTGGTGGGCGGTGGTGTTTATCTTCAAGCCACATATGTCGCTGCTGCCGTCGCCACTATTGACCGCGCATACCTTCGTCCAGCTGACGGTCAGCGGCGAACTGCCGATCGATGCGGCCTATAGCGTGGGCCGCGTACTCGCCGCCTGGTCGCTTGCCGCAGTCATCGCGGTGCCCCTCGGCTTTGCCATGGGGCGCTGGCAGCGGCTTGAGCGCGTGCTCGATCCCGTGGTCGAATTGTTCCGGCCGATTTCGCCGCTCGCTTGGATTCCCTTGGCCATCCTCTGGTTCGGCATCGACGAAGGCGGCAAGATTTTCGTTATCTTTATCGGCACCTTCTTTCCCATCCTGCTCAACACCATCGCCGGCGCCAAGACCATCGACCCGGTGCTGATCCGCGCCGGGCGCATCCTCGGCTGCGCGGACGATGCCTCGTTGTTTCGCAAGGTGGTGCTGCCGGCGGCGTTGCCGCAAGTGATCGTCGGCCTTCGCATCTCCTTCGGCACCGGATGGGCGGCGATCATCGCTGCCGAGCTTGTCGCCGCCCGTTCGGGACTCGGCTACCTCATCTCCAACGGCATGGAGGTGCTACGCTCGGATTATGTGCTAGTCGGCATGGTCACCATCGGCGTGCTCGGCGTGCTGTTCGATGCCGTGTTTCGCTTCATCGACCACCGCTACAATTGGATGGGCGAATGAACCTCACTGCGCCCAATGCGGCTACGCCGAACACGGTCAAGTCCAATCCTGCCAAGCCGCTTTCGCTGCGCGGGCTTGCCAAGCATTACGCGACCGCCGATGGGCGCGTCATCGAAGCACTCATGCCGGTCGATCTCGACATTTCGCCAGGCGAGTTCTTGGTCATCGTCGGACCGTCCGGCTGCGGCAAGTCGACATTGCTCAACATTCTCGCCGGATTGACCGCGCCCTCCGCGGGCGAGGCGCGGGTCGGCGACGTTGTGATCAAAGGGCCAGACATCGATCGCGGCATGGTGTTTCAGGACTATGCGCTGTTTCCCTGGCTCGATGTGATCGGCAATGTCGAATTCGGCATCGAGCGCAAGCACGTTCCGCGGCGCGAGCGGCGTGAGATGGCGATGGGCTATCTCGACATGGTCGGGCTCGCCGATTTCGCCGACAAGCGCCCGCGCGAGCTCTCCGGCGGCATGAAGCAACGAGTCGCCATCGCCCGCACTTTCGCCACCGAACCATCGATCATCTTCATGGACGAACCTTTCGGTGCGCTCGACGCGCTCACCCGCCGCCATCTGCAGCACGAACTGCTGCGCATCTGGCAACAACACCGCAAGACGGTAGTGTTCATCACCCATTGGGTGGTGGAGGCGATCTATCTTGCCGACCGCATCGTACTGATGACCGCGCGTCCCGGCCGCATCAAGGCGGTGCTGCCGATCGATCTGCCGCATCCGCGCGATCCTACCGCCGATGATTTCCGCAGCATCGAACGGCGCGTCTATGCCGAGCTGGACGAAGAGCTGGTCAAGAGTTTCCGCATGGAAGGCCGCGACTCATAGATGAACCGGTGACGCCTTTTGAATACTTATGTGTGTCTAAAAACTGAATCCGGGGGTGACCTGACCAAGCCTTTTTTGGACTTAGCCACGTGAAATGCCGATTTTAATGGATACCCGAAGCGATTCCACTACGGCGCACTAGTGTTCACGCCGGAGGCGTTGGCGTCCAACCGCGCCTCATCTGAGGTTAGATGTCGTTCCGCTGTCACGAAAGCGCTCATTGCATGCACGCGGAAACACTGAATGATGGGGGATTTTGTGCTCTATGCCGAGTTTGCAAAACCATCGATAGGTGAGGCTCACCTGAAGCTCGCGACACAGCAACCGCTCCGATCGCAGCGCAAAGGCATAACCGATGATCAGCATCCGGATCATAAGCACCGGATCAACCGAAGGCCGGCCGAGCGTCAGATAGTGCGGCGCAAGTTCTGCGTGGACTCACGAAGGGTTCTGGTTTTCTGATTTGTTCCCATCGCAGCCGAGGGTACTCGCCTGTTTCGACCCCTGGCGGTGGCCTGATTTGAAAGCACTATGGCAATGTTCAGGGCCTCTGCCGCGGATTCGCAGAATTGGCAGATTATGGAATGTAACAAGACGCTATTTTCTCACATCGCTTGGTCTAAAAAAGCCAAGGCAGGTCAAAGCTCATCCCATCGCAAACTCGTCCTTGCGATGCGCCCATCCAGTGACGCGGGACTCGATGAAGGAGAACACAGCGTAAAGCGCGACGCCGAGTATGGCGAGGATCAGCAGGCCAGCAAAGACTAGCGGTACGTCGAAGTTCGAGCTGGCAATCATCATTACATTGCCAATGCCTCGATTAGAAGCGACTGTCTCTGAAATCACGGTGCCGACAAAGGCGAGGGTGACCGCCACTTTGAGCGAGGCGAAGAAATACGGCATCGTGCGTGGCAGTCCGACATTCCAGAGAATATCGAGTTTGCTCGCGCGCAGCGCCCGCATCACGTCTTCGAGTTCAGGCTCGGTGGTGGCAAGACCTGTCGCTACGTTCACGACGATGGGAAAGATGCTCATGATCATCGCCGTGAGGATCGCCGGTACCGTGCCGGACCCGAACCACAGCACGAAGATCGGTACGACGGCGACCTTGGGGATGGACGCAAAGCCGACGAGCAGCGGATAGGCGACATCGTAGGCGAGCCGCGACGAGCCGATTAGCATCCCGAGCAGAATGCCGATCAGAATGCCAAAGGCAAAACCGACGAGCGTCGTGTACAGAGTCTGCAAGGTGTGCGGCCAGAGCGCCGGCATTCTCTCGACCAGCGTGACGATGATTTGGCTCGGCTTGGGAACCACGATGTCGCTGATGCCGAACATCCAGCACAGCGCCTCCCACAGCAGGAAGAACCCGATGATAAAGGCGGTCGATGCGATGTGGCGGCGCAGCTGCTGGCTCATCACGCGGTCTCCTTTACAGGGCGTGCGGACACGATCAGTCCGCGCAGCCGTTGCGTCATTGACACGAATTCCGGCAGGTACGACATTTCGATCGTGCGCGGCCGCGGAAACGGCACCTCGGCGTCGTCGATGATCTGCCCCGGCCGTGTACGCATCACGCAAATGCGGTTGGCGAGATAGCCGGCCTCCTTGAGATCGTGGGTGACCAGCAACACCGTCGGCCGCAGCTTGATCCAAAGTTCCTGCATGACTGCCCACAGCTCCTCGCGGGTGAATTGATCGAGCGCGCCGAATGGCTCGTCGAGCATGAGGAGCTGAGGTTCGTGCACCAGCGCGCGGCACAATGAAGCGCGCTGCAGCATGCCGCCGGAAAGCTGCCAAGGGTGTTTGTCGCCGAAACTGGCGAGCCCGACCTCCTTGAGCAGGGCGTCGGCACGGTCGCGAAATTCGGTCTTATGTTTCGCCCGGTATTCCTGCCGGAACGGCGGTACGATCTTAAGCGGCATCATGACGTTGTCGCGCACGGTGAGCCAAGGCAGCATGGTCGGATTTTGGAAAGCCATGCCGACCCGTACCGGCTCGGCGCCGACTTCGCGCCCGGCGACATAGACATAGCCGCTGGTCGCCTTCAGAAGGCCGGTGACCAGCTTGAGGATCGTAGATTTCCCGCAGCCGGAGGGTCCGACCAAAGCGACGAACTCGCCGGGCCTGATGCGTAGATCAGTCTGACCCAGCGCGACGATCTGCTTGTCTCCACGCCCGTAAGTTAATGTCACATGTTCAAGCTCTACGAAACTTTCCGACCGCTGCGGGGGTTCGGCGTGGATCAGCGAGCTCATGCCGTATCGTCCTTTCGCTAACCGGCCGGCTAGGGCGCGACTGCCCGCGTCGTCGTTTCGGCATTGCGCACGGTCGGCGGCGGCATCGCCTGGATCGTGTGCACCGAGCGTCCCCATCCTCGGGTGGCAGGGACCAGCGTGCGGTCTTTCATCACGAAGCGGCCGCGCACCAGCGTGTGAAGCGGTAAACCCTTCACTCGACGGCCATTCCACGGGGAGATCCTCGAGGACGATTGCAGCGCAGCGTCCTCGATCGTATGGCCACGGTCGAGATCGACCATAGCGATGTCAGCCTCCGAGCCCGGCGTGAGCGCCCCCTTGCGCGGATAGAGACCCCAGATCAATGCCGGGTTGAAGGCGCTCATGCGGACATAGTCGCAAATCGACATGCGACCGGCGTTCACCTCGGTCAGCATCAGCGGCATTTGCGTTTCCACGCCGGGGAAGCCGCAGTCGACGGTCCATATGTCGTTGCGGGTCTTTTCTTCCGGGGCGTGCGGCGCGTGGTCGGTGGCTATGAGGTCGATGGTTCCGTCGAGCAGAGCCGCCCAGATCGGCTCGCGATTGCGCGCCTCGCGCACCGGCGGATTGACGGCGATCACACCCGGGACACGGGTATAGTCGTCGGTCGACAGCAGCAGATAATGCGGGCAGGTCTCGCCGGTAATGTCGACGCCCCGCGTTTTCGCGTCGCGCAATGGGCGCAGCTCGTCGGCCGATGAGATGTGCAGGATATGTATGCGCGCGCCGGTCCATTCGGCGAGAATGGCGGCGCGGCTCACTGCCTCTACCGCCACTACTGCAGGTCGCGCTGCTAGGTGGGCGAATTGATTGATCTTGCCGGAAGCCATCAGCCGCTTCTGCCGCCGCTCCATGATCGAGTTGGTCTCGGCATGCAGCGAGATGCGCTTGCCGGTCGGTGCCACCACCTCGAAGGCTTCCAGCATCGCGCCGGTGGACGGCGAGGGGATCTTGCCGAAGGTATTGCCCATATAGAGCTTGAAGCCGATTACGCCACCTTCGACCAAAGCTGGAACGCTGGCGATGGTGTCTTCGCCGAGCAACCCATAAAGCCCGAAATCGACGTGCGTCTTGGCGGCGGCAATGGCGTGCTTGGCGGCGAGAATATCCGCCGTGCCGGTCGGCGGGATGGTGTTGGGCATATCGAACACTGTGGTGACGCCGCCGAACGCGGCCGCCGCGCTGCCGCTCGCCCAGTCCTCCTTGTGCGGATAGCCCGGGTCGCGGAAATGCACGTGATCGTCGATGGCTCCGGGCAGCAAGTGGAGACCCGTGGCGTCGAAGGTCTCTGCGGCGGGCGGCATGGCTTCGGCCGCGCCGATTGCCAATACGTGGCCATACTTGATGGCGATGCTGGCATCGATCACAGCATCGGGTGACACGATCTTGCCGTTATGAATCACCAGGTCGGCGGTGTTTTCGGTCATTGGACTATCTCACAGCATGGCCCAGCCGCCGTCGACCGGAAGATCAATTCCAGTAATTTGGCGCGAGGCATCACTCGCTAAGAACAGACAAGCATTGGCAACGTCGTTGTCGACGGTTATGCGTTTGAGCGCGTATTCGGAAGCGTGACGTTCGGCCGCTTCGTCAATGCTAATTCCAAACCGCTTGGCCATGTCGGCGCAGACTTTGTCGCGAAAGCGTGGCCCCTCGACCATACCTGGCGCCACGCAATTGACGTTGATATTGTACTGGCCGACCTCGAGCGCAAAGCTTTTCGTGATCCCGCGAAGACCCCATTTCGAGGCAGAATAGGCCATGCGGCCAGCGCGTCCACGTATGCCGAACGTGCCGCCAACATTGACGATCTTGCCGTAGCGCTGAGCGATCATGGTGGGGAGTACCCCGCGCATGGTGTGGAAACATCCGCCCATGTTGAGGCGGACGATATCGTCGAATTCCTCCGGCGTAGTATCTACGCCGCTCCTGCCGACCGGACCGGACCCGCCGGCAATATTGACCAGAATGTCGATGCGGCCGCCAAAAGCAGCCTTGGTTGCCTGAGCCGCCCGCTCGCATGCCGCTGCATCGGTAAGATCGCACGGCACGACGACAGCCTGGGCGCCTCCATTTTTGACCGCTGCACCGACCGCCTCTATCGCCTTAATGTCACGGCCGATCAGCGCTAGCCGGGCACCTTCCCCGGCAAATGCCATGGTGACGGCCGTGCCCATCCCCTTGGCCGGGCCGGTGATCATGGCGATCCGCCCGTCGAGTTTCAGATCCATCGCGCGCCTCGTCACACCGCCCGTTACGAAGGTCTTTCCGCTCCTCCGCGCGGAGGATCGGCCGCGCCGGTTGCGCTCAGAAGAGTTTATGCGGCAGGTCGGCCGCCGGTGGCATGAATTTCGACGTGTAGATTTCGTCCACTGTAGGCGTGCGGGGAAGGTGTTCTGCCTTCACCAGGATATCGATCGACTTCTTCAGACGATCCGGATCGACATTGCCAAGCCCGATCTTGGCGATCTCCGGCGAGTTCATCTCATCCTTGAGCGTCGCATCGAAACGCTCGCGCTCGACCTTGACCTTGATCAGCGGCTCGCGCTTGGCGACGGCCGCGATCGCGGCATCCGGGTCCTTCAACGCATCCTGGAGACCATGGTTGACCGCGGCAATCAGGCCTTTCACCGCCGCCGGATTATCCTTGGTCAGCTTCTTGGAGACGATGATGGCGTTGGAATAGAGATCCATGCCGTAGTCGCCGTATTTGATGTAACGGATGTCCTTATCGGCGACGCCCATCAGTTTGGCGCTGAAGCGGATGGTGTTGACGTAGCCGAACACGCCATCGACCTCTTTCTTCATCAGCATCTGCTCGCGCAGGCTTGGCTGCATGTTAGTGATTTTGATTTTCGTGCAGTCGATCTTGGCGATCGCGCAGAAGGCAGGGAACAGTTTGAGTGCGCCGTCGCCGGCGGCGCCGCCGAGCGTCTTTCCATCCAGGTCCTTCGGCGTCTTGATGGCGCTGTCGGCGCGCACGGCGATGGTGAAGGGCGGCTGATTGTACATGACATATACCGCGATCGGCGCTTCCGCCGGCTTGGTTGCGGCGAACTGGATCAGTGCATTGATATCGCCGAAGCCGACGTCATAAGTGCCGCTCGCCACCAGCGGGATCGGCGCGCCGGAGCCGTTGCCCTGGTCCATGGTCACGTCGAGTCCGGCCGCTTTGAAATAGCCGCGGTCCTGGGCGAGGAAGAACCAGCCCTGCGGGCCTTGGTATTTCCAATTCAAGACCATTTTGAGCTTTGTCTCGGCGGTTGCCGGGGTCGCGGCGGCCAGCGGGGCGGCAATGCCGATCGCGGCGGCAAGCGCGATTGCGAGGGAACGGAGGGTTGCGGTCATTGGCGCGCTCCTGTCAGGGATGGAACTATTGAACTGAGGTTTTCAGGCGTCGGGTCCGGCAACCCATTGCCCATTAACTCTACACAAATTTGACGCCCCGAAGCCTAGGTCGCCGCACTGTTGCTTTCTACAGCCGATTTTTTGCTAGTATGGTGCCGAAAAGGCATCACTGAAAATGACCGGCGCGCGATGAAGCATCTGCGGATTTTGAGCTATGTCGACGAGGTGGCGCGCGCGGGCTCGATCCGCAAGGCGGCCGAGCAACTCAACGTCACCGCGTCCGCCGTCAACCGCAGGATCATGGATCTCGAAGAAGAGCTTGGTGCCCCTCTGTTCGAGCGGCGCGCACGCGGCGTGCGGCTGACCGCCGCCGGCGAGGTTTTCGTCGATTACCTGCGCAAACAAAACGGCGATGTTGAGAGGATGAAGTCGCAGATTGAGGATCTTAAAGGTTTGCGGCGCGGCACGGTACGCATTGCTTGCAGCCAGGCGTTGGCGCTCGACTTCTTACCGCGCGCGATCACCGAATTTCGCAAGACCTATCCACTCGTCGAATTTGACGTGAAAGTCGTCGACCACGAATTCGCGATGGCGGCCTTGGCCGCATTCGATGTCGATCTTGTGCTGGTATTTAGGCCTCCGTTTCTTGCCAATTTTCAGCCGCTGATGACGCTTGAGCAGCGGCTGGTCGCCGTCATGGCGAAAAATCATCCGCTCGCTGGCCGACGCAAGCTACGGCTACGCGACTGCGCGGCATATCCGGTTGCTCTGCCAGAGCGCTCTATCGGCGGCCGGCAACTGCTCGAAGAGGTAGTGGCGCGAACCGGGATCGCGTTCAATGTGGCGGCGGAGTCCAACTCGTTCGAGATGTTGCGCGGCCTTGTCAGCCATGCCGGCTTGATATCGTTCCAGATCCGCATAGGGACAATGCCGGAAGGCAACAAGCTCGGTTTGGTGGCGCGTGAGATTGACGACCGCGATGTGCCCAGCGCCAAACTCGTCTTCGGCCGCTTGCGCGATCGTACTCTGCCGGTTGCGACTGCCGTGTTTGCCGAACGCGTTGTGGGTCGGTTGCAAGCTATGGTCGTCGCAAAGGACGAGAATGCAGGCCGTAAGCCGTGATTAGCGGCTATGCCGATGGCGCAGGGTTTGCGACATTGCCTTCGACGCGAGGATCGCTATATTCGATGGGCTAGGTTCGGTCCATTCGACCAAGCCTGCGTAGGAATAACAGTCAAATCTGATCGTCTGGCCCGTCATTTCGGCGGGCCATCGCCTTTTGGGCCTCTGCCATGAGTCGTACGAACCGACCCGATCATATCCGCCTGACCTCGCACCCCGAGCCGGGCAGCACGCCACGTTTCCCGATTCAATGGGGCGCGGCAACGGCACGCGAGCGCGGCCCAATCATCGGCACGGTGTCGCGGCCAGGTGACCGCAACGTCATCGGCAGCCACGGTGGCTCCTATGCACTTTACAGGGCCTTGGCGGTGTCTTCCGGCGCGCTCGATCCGATCCGCAGGCCCGATCTCACAAATACCCATCCGGCGGCGAGCATTGGACCGTTCGCGCAATGGAGCGATCCGCGCCGCATCGTCTCGCTTGATCCATGGGGTCACATCGCCGCCGAAAGTTTTAAGACGGAGATAGCTGAAGGCATCGATATCCGGCCAACGATTGCGGTTACCAAGGCGCGGCTGGATTTGCACGAGATGCAGGACGCGGTCAAAGCAGGCCGGCTGAGAACTGACGGCGAACTGGTCCACAGCAATGGCAGCATTGCCGTGACCAAGGTTGCTATCGATCCGGTATGGTATCTGCCCGGCATTGCTGAACGGTTCGATACTTCGGAAACAAGTCTGCGTCGCACGCTGTTCGAGCAGACTGCCGGCATGTTCCCCGAACTCGTTACACGCCCGGACCTCAACGTCTTCCTGCCGCCGATCGGCGGCACCACGATTTATCTGTTCGGCGATGTCGCCAAGCTCAATGATCCGGCAAACAAGATCACTTGCCGCGTGCATGATGAGTGCAACGGATCCGATGTGTTCGGCTCCGACATCTGTACCTGCCGGCCCTATTTGATTCACGGCATCGAGGAATGCGCGCGCAGCGCGCAAGAGGGCGGCCTCGGCATCATCGTGTACAATCGTAAGGAAGGCCGCGCACTGGGCGAGGTTACCAAGTTCCTTGTCTACAACGCGCGCAAGCGGCAAGAGGGCGGCGACGCCGCGTCAGCCTATTTCGAGCGCACCGAATGTGTTGCCGGCGTGCAGGACGCGCGCTTTCAGCAGCTGATGCCCGACGTCATAAACTGGCTCGGCTTAAAGCGAATTGACCGTTTTGTGTCGATGAGTGACATGAAATATGACGCGCTGGTCCAGCAAGGAGTCGAAATCGTCGAGCGTGTGCCCATCCCCGATGAGCTTGTACCGGCCGACGCGCACGTGGAGATCGCGGCCAAGAAGGCTGCCGGATATTATTCGCCGGAACTCCCGAAGCCGCAGGATTTGACCGGTTCGGTCGGCCGCTCGCTCGACAAGTATTGAGCGAAGGCGGCAATCACAATGAATTCCGATACGGCGGCCGCTAATTCGCTATTGAGTGCCCAGGCGGTTCGCACGCGCGCCCAGCGCATGCTGGCGCTTGGTTTAGAGGACCGGCTGTCGAATTTTCGGGTCGACCTGACGCGGCTCGATGACGCTGCCGAGCTGGTCACCTCGACCATGCACAAGGCCTATCCATCGCTCGACATTCCCTTCCATTCGCGCTGGCGGCATTTTGTCGTTGATGGCATCGACCGCTTTGACAAAATCGCGAAAAAGGGCGACTTCATCGATCGCGCGGCGCGCGCGCGCGCCGAATTCGATCTGGCGATCGTCAGCGTCTTTCTCGATGCTGGCGCCGGGATGCAATGGCGCTATTTCGACGCGCCGAGCGGCGAACACATTGGCCGCTCGGAAGGGCTGGCACTCGCGAGCCTCGATATATTCGCGCGCGGCGTCTTTTCTGCAAATCCGGCTGACCCCTTGCGCGTCGATGCCGCTGTTTTGGCGCGGCTCACTCCCGCGCAATTGGTTGAAGGCTTCCAGGTTACGGACGATAACGCATTGGTAGGCCTTGAGGGCCGCGCTGCCCTGTTGCGCGCACTCGGAAATCTGGTTGTAGATAATACCAATGTGTTTGCACGTAACGACACCGCACGGCCGGGCGGGTTGTTCGACCACTTAGTCGGGCTAGCCGAGGGCGGCGCAATCGACGCGCCCGAAATCCTAGCCGAACTGCTCCGAGAGCTGGGGCCGATTTGGCCGTCGCGCATAACGCTCGGCGGCATCCCATTAGGCGACTGCTGGCGCCATCCGGCAATAACCACATCCGACGCAACTAGTGGGCTGGTGCCGCTGCATAAGCTGTCGCAGTGGCTAGCCTACTCATTGATCGAGCCATTGCAGCGGGCGGGACTGGCCGTCACCGAAATCGACGGTCTCACGGGTCTTGCCGAATATCGCAATGGGGGATTATTCATCGATACGGGCGTCATCACCTTGCGCGAGCAATGCCAATCGGCGTCCGTGTGCGATGTGGGTTCAGAATTGGTCGTCGAATGGCGTGCGCTCACCATCGCACTACTCGATAAGCTTGCTGTCGCGGTCCGAAAAAAGTTGAACAAAGACGCAAGCGAACTGCCGCTGGCGAAAATTCTCGAAGGGGGAACCTGGTCGGCTGGCCGCGCGATAGCGCGTGAGCGCCGCGACGGCGGCACGCCGCCGATCAAGGTCCTAAGCGACGGTACTGTATTTTAGGCACCAGGGCATGATCTCAATATCTTGATAGTGGTTTTCGGAAAAGTTTACGTGCAAGAATCATCGAGGAGAACGCATATGGAAGGCGTCACGGTCTGCCAGCACCCGCTGATCCAGCACAAACTTACGCTCATCCGCGATAAGAATATCTCGACCAAATCGTTTCGCGAGCTCTTGAGCGAGATCGGAATGTTGCTGTGCTACGAGGTCACGCGCGATCTGCCGCTAACAGATGTGGAAATCGAAACGCCGCTGGCTCGCATGACCGGCCGCAAGATTGCGGGCAAGAAGTTGGTGTTCGCGCCTGTACTACGCGCAGGCCTAACCTTCGCGGAAGGCATGCTCGATCTAGTCCCCGCGGCGCGTATTGCCCATATCGGTCTTTATCGCGAACCGGAAACTTTTGTTGCAGTTGAATATTACTTCAAAGCCCCGTCCGATCTCGCCGAGCGTTTGGTAATCGTCATTGTTCCGGTACTCGCCACCGCTAATACCGCGGTCGCTGCCGTCGATCGGCTGAAGGAGCGTGGAGCACGGGACATCCGTCTTGTCTGCATGGTCAGCGCCCCGCAGGGCATTGATCGGATGCGTGGCATTCATCCGGACGTCTCGCTGTGGACAGCGGCGATTGATCCGGGGTTGGACGACCATGCTTTCATCGTTCCCGGGCTCGGCGACGCCGGCGACCGCGCCTACGGGACCAAGTGAGCGAATGCTCTTAGCCGAGAAAAAAGTTTGATGGACAAGCTTCGCATCACATCCGGCACATATTGTTTTGATGCGCGCTTCGAAACCGAAGCGGCGCCGAAGACCGTCGCAGCGTTCAAGAAATTGCTGCCGTATGAAAATAAGGTAATCCACGTTCGCTGGAGTGGCGAAGCGGTATGGATCCCGTTGGGCGAGCACGATTTTGGACTGGCATTCGAAAACCACACCAGCTACCCGGCACCTGGGCAGATGATTTTTTACCCCGGTGGCATCAACGAGACCGAGATTTTGCTGGCATATGGCGGGGTGCGATTTGCCAGCAAAATGGGCCAGCTGGCCGGCAACCATTTCATAACAATTACTTCGGGCCTCGATCGCCTCTCGGAACTTTGCAAGTCCGTCCTTTGGGAAGGAGCGAAGATCATTCGCATTGAAGCGACGGAAAAATAAGTTACCGCTGCAAGCAAGCTGCCGATAACGGCGGCCATAGCAGAATTCCACCATCGGTTTTCAGGCCGCTGCCGATCGAACCGCGCGTGGCGAAATGAAACGCCTTGATGTACCCTGGCAACTCCACGAAATGTCGATAGGCTGCTGATCTAATTCGTGACAAATCCAGTTCCGGAGATCTTCGTGCGCGGACCAGTCGGCGTGCCATGCATCGATGCAAGTCCAGCTACAGTCCATTGGGGCTTCTTCGATGCCAAGCTCACGCCGGTCATCACCATCGACAGCGGCGATCGCATAACGATTTCGTCGGTGTCCGGCGCCCCCGAGGTGCTGCCGCCGCCGCCATTCAAGATTCCGCCGGCGTTGCCCGCTATTCATGCCGCCAACGGCCCGCAACGTTTCTTCGGTCACATGTGTACAGGGCCAGTCGCGATACGAGGCGCAAAGGCGGGACAGACCTTGCAGGTCGATATCGAGGCAATCGATCTGCATTACGATTGGGGATACAACGTCATTCGCCCGCTCGCAGGCGCATTACCCGACGATTTTCCGGAATATCGGCCGATTTACATTTCACTCGATCGTGCCCGTATGACCGGACGATTGCCGTGGGGCCAGGAAATTCCGCTACGGCCTTTTTTCGGGGTCATGGCGGTGGCGCCGCCGGTGGAGTGGGGCAGGATTCCGACCCCGCCGCCGCGCCGCAACGGCGGCAATATGGACAATAAGGAACTGGTCGCCGGCACAACTTTATACCTTCCTATTTTTACGGATGGCGCGCTGTTCTCCGTCGGTGACGGGCATGGCGCGCAAGGCGATGGAGAAGTCTGCGTCACCGCGATCGAGACCGGGCTTGTCGGAACTTTTCGCCTCACCGTCCGTAACGATATGCGACTGGAATGGCCGCTTGCCGAGACACCCACGCATATAATCACCATGGCATTCGATCCCGATCTCGATGATTGCGTGGTAATTGCCCTAAGGCAGATGATCGATCTTATTTGCGCGCGTACCGGTCTTGACCGCTATCAAGCCTATGCGTTGACGAGCCTTGCCGCAGACCTCCGCGTCACGCAGGTTGTGAATGGCAACAAGGGCATTCATGTCATGCTCGACAAGCGCTATCTGACGCGCGATTGATCCAACCGGCGCCCCCACGTAATCGCGGCCGATCAAATCGGTTGAAGCGCTTGCCGTCGCCGTTTCGATTTTGCGGGGCGCGTTGATCAGCTTGGGCTGAGCATTACACCGGATTCAAAACAGTTATTGTTGCCGCGAACAGCAACACAAAATGGCTGCTCCTGGCTGTCTGTACCAAAATCATCCGGCAATCAATTCGGTATCCCAACTCGCTAACCGTTCCCTCAAGCATGGGTTACGCGCGGCCAACAAAACGCCGACATTGAATGCAGATTTAGCGAGGAATGACGGCAGCGCAGGCGCGCGCGGCGACATCTGCCGCCGCTGGATCGCGCGTTATCAGCGCCATGACGATGGCGCCATCCATGATGAGGCCGATGGTGTGCGCTGTTAACTCGGGCTCCGGCACTTCAGCCTCGGCGCAGAGCGCTGACAAGCGCTCGATAACGATCTTCTTGTGAGCGATGGCGAGTGTGCGCATGCGGTCATCAGTCTTGTCCGATTCGCCGACCGCGTTGATGAATGGGCAGCCGAAGAAATCGTCACGGTTGAACCAAATCTTGAGCGCCGGGCCGATGCGCGCGAGACGCTCGTGCGCGGAGCCGCCCGGTCCGTCAATGGCGGTGAGGAACCACGACCGCCAGGCTCGGCCCTCGCGATCGAGCACGGCCTCGACGAGGCCATCCTTTGACCCGAACAATTTGTAGAGCGTGGTCTTCGCCGTACCGGCCCGGTCGACGATGGCGTCGACGCCGACGGAGTTGATGCCGTAGCGGCAGAACAAATTCTTGGCGCTCTCGATCAACCGCTCGCGTGGCGGTGTCTGCACTTCTTCAGCGGTCGACTCGGGCGCCAGTTGTTCCGCGTTGGTCATGATCACCCCATACCGCCAGCGATGGAAAAGCTCAATCCAGGAAACCGAAGGGTCTGTATCTCGGTCGAAGGCATGGCTGCCGTTTGCCGCAGAAAGCGGCAGTCCGCCGGTTATTTGACCGTCAATTTGGCGGCCGCGCGAGGCGTCTTCTGATCACTTCAATCTCGTCTCGTTGATTCATCGACATTTTTTTCGCCGCAAAAGTTTGGCATGGATCATGCAAGATACAGACCGTTCTGTAGCTTCAACTGGGTCCGCCACCGAGACCGGGCGGTAAGGAGAGGAGATCCCCATGAACAAAGTTGTTGCCGCGACCGCGGTTACCGGTTGCCTCACGCCAGACACGCCAACCGCGATGACCGGCTGCCTGGCGCCCATCGACAAGAAGGGCCTCGATGAGCTGATCGCCAAAGGCAAGGCAGATCCCAAGGTGATCAAGACGCTGAAGTGCAAGACGGTCGCCGAAGGACGCTTCCGCCATCTCAACTTCATCCGCACCCTGCCGCCCTACATTGTAGATGAGCCGCCCGGGCTCTTGGGCGACGACACCGCGCCCAATCCGTCGGAAGCCTCACTTGCCGCCCTCGGCTCCTGCCTCGCGGTCGGAATCCACGCCAATGCGGTCGCGCGCGGCATAAATGTGTTCAAGCTCGAGATAGAGCTGGAGGGCGATCTCAACATCACTGCGGTCTGGGGCACCGGTGATCTCTCGGAAAAGCCGGTCGGCTTCACCGACGTGCGCGCCAAGGTGACGTTCGAGGCCGACCGCCCGCGCGAGGAGCTCGCCGCACTGGTCGCGCATTCCCGGCAATGGTCGCCGGTGGCGAACACATTTTCGCGGCCGGTCAATCTCGAAGTGGGGCTGGCCTGAACGGTCAGTCGCTCACGTCGGTACTCATGCACGCGTGGGGGAATTCATGCTGGATACAGGTACGTTGCTGAGACGCGAGCAGACGGCGACGCCGCGCGCCGATGTGGTTGCGGCCGTGCGCGCCGCGGCCACGCGTGAGCTGCCGTCGCTCGTGCAGAAAATAGACGTGGAAGGCTACTATCCCGAAAGTGTGATGCGCGAATTCGGCCGGCTCGGCGCCTACGCGCATCACCTTCCGGGGAAGAGCGATGCCGTCGATCTGGTCACATCGATCAACGCGATGGCGGCCGCGGGCGAATATTGCCTATCGACTTCGTTCTGTATGTGGTGCCAGGACGCGCTCGCCTGGTACATCTATGCCTCAGACAACGACACGTTGAAGCAAAGTATCGGCGTCCAGGTTGCGAACGGCGAGGCGCTGGGCGGCACTGCGCTGTCGAACCCGATGAAAAGCTTCTTCGGCATCGAAGCGATGCGGCTGAAGGGGCGTCGCGGCGACGGCGGCTATGTGGTCAAAGGCCTCTTGCCCTATGTCTCCAATCTCGGTGACGACCACTACTTCGGAGCCATCTTCGAGGTCGAGGACGGCGGCTCCAAGCGCAATGTGATGGCGATCGTCCCCTGCGCCGCCGAGGGACTGAGTCTCGCCGCCAACACGAAATTTGTCGCGCTGGACGGCACACGGACCTTCGCGGTGCAGATGCGCGACGTCGTGATCCCAGAATCCTGGGTCATCGCCGATCCGGCCGACGACTACGTCAAGCGCATTCGCGCCGGTTTCGTATTGTTGCAAGCCGGCATGGCCTTCGGTCTGATCCGTGATTGCATCAAGCTGATGCAACAGACCCGCTCCTCGCTTGGCCACGTCAACAAATATCTCGACGTGCAGCCAGAGCCCCTCGCCGAGCAGCTCGTGGCGATGGAAGCCGAGGTTGCGCGGCTCGCGGCCACGCCCTTCGAGACCGACCCGGGCTATTGGCGTGCTGTGATCGAAGCGCGGCTCGTCGCCGGCGAAGCTTCGATCACGGCGGCGCATGGGGCAATGCTTCACTGCGGTGCGCGCGGCTACGTTCAGAACGGCGCCGCGCAACGCCGCCTGCGCGAGGCCTATTTCGTTGCCATCGTCACGCCGGCGACCAAGCAATTGAGAAAAATGCTCGCGGACATGGCGCATTAAGCGCCATGCCCGCGTGAAAACTGCCGGGACCCTTTCAACATCGAGCACAGGAGCGACACATGAGTGAGAAGGTCCTCGTTACACCTGCTGAACTCTCCACGATGCTGACGTCCCCCGGCACGGTTGTGATTGACACCCGTGACCCTGACGCCTACGCCGCCGGTCATCTGCCCGGCGCCGTCAATATTCGTGACATTTTCACCTATCTCGCCATGTCGACGCCGGACGGCGTCGCCGCCATGCGTGACAAGTTCGCGGAGACCTTCGGCGCCGCTGGTCTCTCCGGCGAGGAGACTGCCGTCATCTACGAGCAATCGATGAACAGCGGCTTCGGCCAATCCTGCCGGGGCTATGTGCTGCTGCGCTACCTCGGCTACCCGAAAGTGAAGGTCCTGCACGGCGGCTACGCGGCTTGGGTTGCGGAGGGTCTGCCGACCTCGACCGAAGTGCCGACGCCGCAGCCGAAGAGCTTCGCCGTCGACCCGAAAGCCGCCGGCATCCTGGTCGATCTGCAGGCGATGAAAGCCGCGGTCGCCGATCCCAACCAGGTCAAGCTTGACACCCGCGATGTCGACGAATGGATCGCGGAAAGCTCCTCGCCCTACGGCAAGGATTTCTGCCCGCGCAAGGGCCGCATCCCCGGCGCCGTCTGGATCGAGTGGTACCGCATGATGAAGCCGACGCCGGCCGGCCCGATGTTCAAATCGCCGGCTGAAATTCTTGCGGAATGCGCGACCGTCGGCATCATGCCGGAAACGCCGGTGGTTCTCTACTGCTTCAAGGGCGCGCGCGCATCCAACACGCTGGTCGCCCTGAACGAAGCCGGCATCAAGAATGTCAGCCTCTATTTCGGCTCGTGGAACGAATGGTCGCGCGATCCATCGTTGCCGATCGACGAGGGGCTTCCGTTCAAGAGCACGCCGTCAATGGCGGCGGCTTGAGCAAGACTACGGCGCCGCTCGCCACGCGGGCGGCGCCGCATATCGGTTGCAATTAAGTCGAGGGGGTGCGGCATGAGCCGCGCAGGCGAGCAACAGCGGATCGTCGTTATCGGCGCCGGGCAGGCGGCGGCGCAACTCGCCATCAGCCTGCGCCAGGGCGGATTCGCCGGCGAGATCCTCATCGTTGGCGCCGAGCCTTATCTGCCGTACCAGCGGCCGCCGCTGTCGAAGAAATTTCTTACCGAACGCCCGCCGCCGGACAGCCTGTTCCTGCGGCCGCTAACCTTCTGGCGCGATCAGGGTGTCGACATGGTGCTCGGCGTCGCCGCCGCCAGCATCGACCCGGACAGCAAGACCGTCACGCTCGCCGATGGCCGCGAACTCGCCTATGGGGGTCTTGTGCTGGCGACCGGCACGCGTGCGTCCGCTTTGCGACTGCCGGGCGCGACGCTTGAAAACGTCTTCTCTCTGCGCGCGATCGGCGACGTGCAGCGCCTGCGACCGGCGCTGGACGCGGCCGAGCGCATCGTCATCGTCGGCGGTGGCTATATTGGCCTCGAGGTCGCGGCGGTGCTGTGCGGCGAGGGGCGCGCGGTCACGGTGGTCGAGGCTGAAGAGCGGGTGCTCAAGCGCGTCACCGCGCCGGCCGTATCGAGATTTTTCGACACGTTGCATCGCGGGCACGGCGTTGAGATCCGGCTTGGCGCGCGGCTCGCGGCAATTCTGGGCGAAACCCACGCCACGGGCATCGCCCTTGCCGACAGCGAGGCGCTGCCTGCCGACGTTGTGCTACTTGCCACTGGTGCGCGCGCCAATGATGAGTTGGCGCGCTTTGCCGGCCTTGCCTGCGCCGACGGCATCTTGGTCGACGAATTCACCCGCAGCTCCGCGCCCGATATCTACGCCATCGGCGACTGCACCCGGTTGCCGAGCCGGCGCTATCGCCGCCGCCTGCGGCTCGAAAGCGTCCACAACGCCATCGATCAGGCGAAGGCGGCTGCCGCTGCTCTGTTGGGTGAGCCGGTCGCCTACGACCCGGTCCCCTGGTTCTGGTCGGATCAATACGACGTCAAGCTGCAAATCGCCGGACTAAGCGATGGCCACACGCGCTGCGACATCGTCGGCGAGCCGCCGGCGGCGCGGTTTTCGGCTGAATATCGTTGCGATGGCCGCTTGATCGCGGTCGACGCGGTCAACGATGCACGTGCGCACATGTTGGCGCGGAGGCGGATCGCCGACGAAACGGCGCCACTTGAGAATATCCTTGAGGGAGCGGCATAGGCGATGCAGGCGATTTATCCCGGCGGGCGGCGCCCCGGCGCCCATATAGCGGTCACCGACGTCAGCCACCGCTATCGCCGCAGTGCGAGTTATGCTCTGAGCGACATTAACTTCGAGGTGCTGCCCTGCGAGGCGGTGGCGCTGTTCGGCCGCTCAGGCTGCGGCAAGTCGACTTTGCTGCACATTCTGTCCGGCCTGGTTGTACCGAGCGCCGGTGAGGTCCGCATCGACGGCGCGCTGGTCGAAGGACCTTCGCCGGACCGGATCGTGATGTTTCAGCAGCCGCACCTCTATCCGTGGATGACGGTAGAACAGAATGTCGGCCTCGGTTTGAAGTTCGCCGGCCGGCCGCGCGCCGAGATCAAGGAGCGCGTGCGCGAATTGCTCCACCTCGTCGAACTCGAAGGCTATTCGGCGCGCAATGTCCAGGATCTGTCCGGCGGCCAGCAGCAGCGCGTCGCGCTCGCTCGCTCGCTCGCGGTGCATCCGGAAGTGCTGTTGCTCGATGAACCGTTCTCCGCCCTCGACGCCGTGACGCGCCGCGCCTTGCAACGCGACGTACGCCGCATCGCCGCCGAGATCGGCATCACGCTGGTCATCGTCACCCACGATATCCCGGAAGCGGTCGCCATGGCCGACCGCGCCTTCGTCATGACTTCTGATCCGGGCCGGATCGCCGAGATCGTGCCCATCGAGGTCGACCGCGACGATCGCGACCGCCGCAGTGCCGGCGCGCAGGTGACGCAAGCGAAGCTGCAGGTCGCATTCGAGCGGGCAACCGGCCGCGCGGTCGAGCCGCTAGCGGCGCGTTCCGGCCAGAACACACTCAAAATCGTCGCTGCCAGTAACCGCTGATGCCACGTAAAGGGGACGTAGATGTGTGAATTTTGTGGAGCCGATGTCGTGCATGCTGCGGATGGCCGCTTCCGGCTTCGGCCCAATCGGCGGCAAACGCTCGACATGCTGGCGGCCGGCGGTTTGGCAGCGCTGGGCACCATGATGGGCGGCTTCGGCTCGGCCGCCCGCGCCGCCGACGATGACGTCGTGCGCATCGGCTATCTGCCGATTACTGACGCGACCGCGCTCCTGGTCGCGCACGGCATGAGCTACTTCAAGGATGAGGGCCTGACCGCCGAGCGTCCGACGCTCATCCGCGGCTGGTCGCCGCTGGTCGAGGCCTTCGCCGCCGGCAAGTTCAACCTCGTGCATCTGCTTAAGCCCATTCCGGTGTGGATGCGCTACAACAACCACTTTCCGGTCAAGATCATGGCCTGGGCGCATACCAATGGCTCCGGCGTGGTCGTCGGTGCGGACACCGGCATCAAGTCGTTCGCCGATCTCGGCGGCAAGCAGATCGCCGTGCCGTTCTGGTATTCGATGCACAACATCGTGCTGCAATACGCGCTGCGCAAATCCGGCATCAAGCCGGTGATCAAGTCGCAGAGCGATCCGCTCGCTGCTGGTGAGTGCAATCTGCAGGTGATGGCGCCGCCGGACATGCCGGCCGGTCTCGCCGCCAAGAAGATCCACGCCTACATCGTGGCCGAGCCGTTCAACGCGCTGGGCGAGACCAAGGCCGGCGGCCGCATGCTGCGGTTTACCGGCGACATCTGGAAAAACCATCCCTGCTGCGTGCTCTGCATGCACGAGGAGGTCACCACCAAGAAGCCGGAGTGGACGCAGAAGGTGATGAACGCGCTGGTGCGCGCGGAAATCTACGCCTCCGGCCACAAGACGGAGGTTGCCAAGCTGCTGTCCAAGGACGGCGCCGGCTATCTGCCGCTGCCGGCGCCGATCATCGAACGGGCGATGACTTATTACGACAATTCGTTCTACGGCCCGACAAAAGCGATCGAGCATCCGGATTGGAAGATCGGCCGCATCGACTTCCAGCCTTGGCCCTATCCCTCGGCCACCAAGCTGATCGTCGAGGCGATGAACGAGACGATCGTCAGCGGCGACACGACTTTCCTGAAGAAGCTCGATCCGGACTTCGCCGCCAAGGATCTGGTCAATTATGATTTCGTCCGCAACGCGATGAACAAATACCCAGAGTGGAAAAAGGACCCGAGCGTCAATCCCGCCGATCCCTTCAACCGCACAGAGGTGCTGGCGCTGTGACCCTCGATCTCACCATCGACAATGGCCCGGCCGCCCTACCGGCCGAGGCAAGCCGGCACATGGGCGGGGTGGCGCGCAGCGCGGGCTTCGCACTCATCGGTATCGGCGTCATGCTCATTGTCTGGTGGATTGGCGGCTGGATCGTCGCTTCCAATCCGGCGACCATGAACTTCGCCGGCTTCGCCCCGGCGCCAACTTTCGAGCGCCTGTGGCGCATGGTGCTCAGCGGCGAAGCCTTGCGCATGACGATACCAAGCCTCGCGCGTATCGGCGCAGGGCTCGGCTGGGCGATTGCCTTCGGCGTTCCGTTCGGCATCTTGGTGGGCCGCTTCCGCACGGTGCGCGAGGCGAGTTCCGTGCCGTTCCAGTTCCTGCGCATGATCTCGCCGCTCGCCTGGATGCCGATCGCCGTCATGGCCTTCGCGACCTGGGACCGCGCCATCATTTTCCTGGTGGGCGTTGCTGCGGTTTGGCCGATTTTGTTCTCAACCGCACACGGCTTCCGACGCATCGATCCGGCCTGGTTCAAGGTCGCGCGCAATCTCGGCGCGCGCCCCTGGCACATGCTGTTCACCATCATTCTGCCCGCGATTGCGCAGGACGCGCTGACCGGCATTCGTTTGGCGGTTGGTGTCGCTTGGATCGTGCTGGTGCCGGCTGAATTCCTCGGGGTGACGTCCGGGCTCGGCTACTCGATCAATGACGCCCGCGACGCTCTGGAATACGACCGCTTGGCCGCCACCGTCGTGATTATCGGCATCATCGGCTTCACTCTCGACCTCATCTGCGAACAGGCGATCCGGCGCGCAAGCTGGATCCGCGAAGAGTAAGGTTCGACTTCGGTTTTCACTCGTGCCGTTCAAACAAGGAGAGCGATATGACCCGCGAAGGGCTGACTGAAAAGCTTCTCGACATCAAGCGCGAGAAGGGCTGGACCTGGAAATACATTTGCGGCGAGATCGGCGGCATGTCGCCGATCCTGGTGACGGGGGCGATCCTCGGCCAGATGAAGCTGACCAAGCCGCAGGCCGCCGCCGCCGCCAAGTTGTTCGGTCTGTCGAAATCCGAACAGGCCTTGCTCAACGAGGTGCCGTTCCGCGGCACCGGCACGCCGATGCCGCCGACCGATCCGCTGATCTACCGCTTCTACGAGCTGATCATGGTCAACGGCCCGGCACTCAAGGCGCTGATCGAGGAGGAATTCGGCGACGGCATCATGTCGGCGATCGACTTCGACATGGACATCGTCCGCAAGGCCGATCCCAAAGGCGACCGCGTCAGCCTCGGCATGACCGGAAAATTCCTGCCGTACAAATATTACGGCGCCACCGGCAACGCGTTGGCGTTGGGGTTGAAGGAGGAATGACAGAAAGCCTGATTTGCCCAGCGCGTCTTTGGATCAAAGAAGAGGGCTGCGCGACTGCCTACAGTGGACCAATATATTAGCCATTGTGCTGCATCTTGAAGGGGGGCGAACGGCGATATACTAATATGACATGAGGGCCTGATAAACGAAACCTGCCGTTATCTTGTTCGGGAGAATTCTGAGCCCCGGGCGACAGGGAACGGACATCACTCAGTGGTCGTTTGTGTCGAGATTCTCTCTAAGCGACGATTTCAATTCCGACCGAGAAAATTCCCTGTTCCCGCGTCAAGATTCCCTGTTCCACCAAAATAATTCCCTGTTCTGTTGCGTAGGGGTTATAGATAGCTAGAAAAGTAGGCCACCTGCCAGGTATCGATCATAATTGCAGTATTGATTTTTGAATCGGAATTTAGAGCGCGTACTCATAAAATAACCTGCATGTCCGCTCTTATCCCAAAAGCAGACATTCGGCGACGGCCTAGCGATGTTCGCTAAGTGCCATTCGCGACACTTTGCACCGCAGCAAACAGAATCGCTATTCGATCACGTCCTCTGCACGCAGCAAGATCGATTAGGGAATAGTGACGCCGAATGCCTTAGCGGTCTTGAAGTTGACAGCAGCTCATATTTTGTCGGTTGTTCAACCGGCAATTACAAAATTGTCCCAACAAGTATTTGCCCAGCGCATGATCGAACAGCTTCGAAAACTCTAATGCCCGAAGCTTGGATTGCTCGCTTTGCACGCGGTCACGACTTGCGGATCAATTTGCGGCAAAGGCCGGCTAGCTTTCGGCGGTTGGGACGTGCCCTCAATGATCGGCCAGATGCAGTCCACCTCAAGTCCAATACCGGATTTGAAACGGTTGGCCGCAAATCCCGCGTGCTCGCAAGCCGCGGTGATCTGATCGCACACGTCGGAGTAGGTCGTTTCTGCCAACGTCAACAGCTCTTGCCCGAGACTTGCGGGGTTTCCCGGTCCATTGCTGAGCACCGCAACCCCACGATAGCGATTGGGCTCAATGGCCAGCCAGCTGAAAAAACCTAATTCAACGCCATCCTTGGATAGAAGCAAGGCATCGCCCCTGTGCTGCTCCTCCCAAGCCATGCCGACCGCGTGGTTCTGGTTTTCGCGGAACAATTCCTGATGGGCAATGTTGATTGCGCGGACCTGCATGGCGGGCAACTTGAGGACACCGAGATTGGCCTCTATGAAAAGCAACATATCGTCAGCAGTGGTCCACAGCCCCACGAGGCTCCCCATCACGGGCTGTCCCCCCGCATTATGTCCTAATGCGCACAATGGATTTGGCGAGTCGCAAATCGCCGGCGCTGTGCGGGTCATGCCGACGGGCCCGGTGACGACCTCCGAGAGAAGCTTGGTGTAGGGCTTATCGGCTAGCGTCACCGCCGCATACGCTAGAAGAACGAAACCGAGGTTCGAGTAACTGTAGCGCGTTCCCGGAGGATAGGGCGGTTGCCAGGAATTCAAAAACGCCGTAACCGATGGGGGCATGGGCTGATCATGATAGAGAGCCCAGCCAGGATCTCTATAGCGACTCCAGCCGGCCTTTTTTGCCTCCTGTGCACTCGGTGCCCCGGGAAGCGACGCTGTGTGGGTCGCAAGATTTCTCAGCGTGATCCCCGAAAAAGCGGATATGGGTGACACCTTGCTGCCATTCGCCGCGATCAAGTATTTAGCCGCCGCGTCGTCGATGGCCGCCTTTCCTTGCGCAATCTCGTAAGCCAGGAGGGTCGAATTGAAGACCTTCTGCACCGAGCCCATGGCGAAGACTGTCTTGGGCGTGACTGGACCAGGGCTCCTTCCGCCCTTGACGCCGCTGGCGAGGACGCAGGCATGGCTGTTGTCGAAGAATGCGACGGCCACCCCTGGGGCTTTGCTCTTCGCCAAATAGCTTTCGAGCATTGCATTGGCTTTGTTCACGAAACGAGAGGAGCACGACGAGACCCTGGGCGCCGCAACGCCTTGCGCGGCCGCATCAGCAGACAAGCCCAGCCCGACAAAAAGACTGGCCACTATGGCAGCACAACTGCGCGAAGCCTTGACCGCAATGGTCGCCTTACGGTGACAACCATTCGCATCGCATTGCGCGCACCGTCGACTTGCGCCGAGTCTTAACTTGAGGACCACGATGGCAACAAAAAATGGCAGTGTTGCGGCTAAAAGAACAATCCACATGGCAAAGTCTCTTTCATCTCTTACCACAACGCGCCTATGTGTCGCTCGGTCAACGTAAGCAGATTAGGTTTTTCTCGGATGCCATAGTGGGTGAAATATAAATTGCGTGCAACGAGCCATTCGCTGCGGTGCATGAGTACGAAAGTCTTGCGCAGCCGCCTCACGCCGACAAAGATGCCGGCGCGATATCAGTTTAGGGTCAATCGCTGCGGAGCTATTCAGCGTTCGGACCATTCCTTGTCCGTTGTTAGTCCAATAACCGACAAACTCGGGCGCGGCTGGATTGTCCGCTATGCGCCCACGTCCTTGTTGTGCGCGGGCGCCCAATGCAACAATAGTCCGCCATGTGCGGTCGCTTCACCCGAATGTACACTTGGCGGGAACTGGTTACCCTTTATCGGCTAACCGACCCTGCCCCGCGGTCAAATCTCCAGCCGCGCCACAACATCTGCCCGACGACGACGATTGACGCCGTAATCGAGCGCGATGGCAAGCGCGAGCTAGCGCAAATACGATGGGGCTTGGTGCCTAGCTGGTGGAATAAGCCGCTCAAGGAATTGCGGCTGGCAACCTTCAACGCGCGGGCGGAGACGGTGGCCGAAAAGCCATTCTTCCGCTCGGCATTCAAGCACACGCGCTGCCTAATCCCTGCATCCGGCTATTACGAGTGGCGGACTGTCGGCAAAGAAAAGCAGCCGTACTATTTCACGCGCCGCGACGAGCAAATCATGACGATTGCTGGCTTGTGGTCCGAGTGGACAAACCCTGAGACGGGCAAGCCGCAGAACACCTGCACGATGATAATCACCGAGCCCAATAAGTTCGTTGCCGGAGTCATGACCGCATGCCGGTCATCTTAGAGGAGAAGCAGTTTGACGCGTGGCTCGACGACAGCGCAGTGCCGACATCGCTGATGAAGATGCTTAAGCCGGCGGGCGAGCGCGTCCTCGCGTGCCATCCGGTCAGCAAGCGGGTCAATAGCTCGCGCGCGGATGAAGATGATGCGACGCTGATTGAGAAGGTTAGCTTATAGGATGCGGTTAATGACCAACGGTAACGCACGCGCCAACGGCGCGCTCGCCGCGTATTCCGCACTAGCGCGCCATACTATGCGGCGGCGTCAGCGTGACGCAGACTACTAGCCGCCATCAAGGCGGCGTCGATCAAGCGGTCAGGATTGCGCTCGCCTTCTGCTGCCAGCGCGAGGATGCCTTCTGCCAGTTGGGTCCGGCTCATCGTCGCTCGCTCCTGCGGTCGAAGGCAGGCCCACGCGTCATCGAGCGCGTCTCTCAAAAGGGAAACAGTTTCAATATCAAAATATACCGGCTTCTTTTCGTCCATGAATGCCTCCCAATTTTTGATTGCTGATACGTCTGACTGCTTGCCATACAAGCCATAAGAATGAGTCAACCTGATGACGGCGATTTTACTAATCGCGCGATGGTGCGCCGCAGCGAGGCGCCTAAAACATCCATCAAGGCTGAGCGATAGGTGCTCCCAGCCTAATTGTTTCCTTATTGTTACGCTGGGCAGACGCGCCAAAGAGATACCCGACGCGACGCGCGGCAAGATACAATGCCGCACAGCGGGAGTTCGACCCCGCCGTGCGGCAATTTGTCAGTTGCGATTGGATAGGCGAATCTTGTCAGCCAGCCAATTGAACTTCATCAACCTCTAGCGCTGATGGCCGAGGCCGATACCGAGCTTGTTTGCCTGCTGGCGCAGAGCACCAATGGTACGCTTCATCTGCTTGGAGATTTTAACAACCGGAGTCTTCGCCTTTGAGTGCGCCTTTAGGGCGCGATGTTCATCTTTGCTCCACGGTTTACGCTTCACAATTTTCCTTGGAGTCTTTGCCATGTAACGATCCTTCATTTTTGATGTGAAGGCGCGTACTACATAAGAACAAATGAATTTCTAATTAATTTATTGCACTTTTTGGCAATCCGTCGGAGCCACCTTCGACACCTGTTCGACCGATGCTCACCCTCAAACCAACCTCTAAATCCTGCCCTGGCGGCCCTTGGAATGACGACGATTACGACGTGCTCGACGGCGACCGAAATATTAGGCGCATCCTGTGGACGTATGCGGCGCCGGAAGATCGCCGCTGGTTCTGGACGATCACCGTGCGGGTATCACAAAAGCTAACCGAGCGGGGCTACGCGGCAACGCGCGGGGATGCAATGGCGGATTTCAAAGCAGCATGGGATGTTTGATGTTTGTCCGCTTCTCTAATCGGCCGGTTGGGGTCAAGCGCTTTCAGACTATCCACCACTGCAGTGTCGATGTCGCTCACGGGCTCGTGCTTCTCTTCGGAATCGGCACGAAGGCCGTTCCATCATGGGATTCGAGGACGAGGCGGAACAATCTCTTGGGCGGCCTTACCGTCAGTGTAACGGCGGGTCCAAGCGGACAAGCGAACTCACCTCATCCATCGTCCCGCGAGGGACATCTTTCCACTGCTCGGTGGAACTCGAGATTCCTCCTATCGTATTAGATTGCCTACGACCTTCATGCCACTGCGGCCTCCCGGGTCCAGCGGAACTCGGTGCCATCAACCCATATGCGGTGCATGATCACGGCCAACCGGCGTGCCAACGCCACGATCGCCTTCTTCATTCCGCGGCGCCTGGCGATTTGCATCGCCCAGGCCTTGAGCCAGGACCATTTCTTCGAACGCAGCATGGCTTGAGCGGCTTCGTAGAGCATGACCCGCATCATCTCATCTCCGCAGCGTGATATTCTGCCGCTCCAATCCACCTCGCCCGATTGATACTTGGCACACGTCAGCCCAAACACGGCCCCGACCGACTTGGACTTCCTGAAGCGCGCCGGTACATCGACGGTCGCGCGATAGGTCAGCGACACCACGGGGCCTACACCGGGCGTCGTCATCAAGCGCCGGCACACCTCATCGTCCCGCACGATAGCAAGCAAGCGGCGGTGCAGGACGCAGAACTGCTCGCGAAGCGTCCGTCGGACAATGAGCAGTGGTTCGACCAGAGCGGCCAAGTCGGGCAAGTTTTCGACGAGCTCCCTGATGCGGGCTTCGAACTTTACCGTCCTGACCACCCCGACCTTGAGGCCGAAGTTGCGCAAGGTGCCGCGCAGGTCATTGTCGATAGCGATGGCCTTGGACTGCAGCAACTTTCGATGCGTCAGCAGCATTCGTAATTTCTGACTGCGCAGCGTCTTTACATGTACCGGGCGGTAAATCCCGGCCCGCATCATCTGCGCTATGCCGCGTGCATCGTTGCGGTCGGTCTTGTTGATTTGTGCTTTCAACACCGCCCGCATGTGCCGCGTCTCGACACAGATTACCGGCAAGCCCGCTTCGGCGAGCGCACTGAACAGCCATTGCGATAATGGTCCGGCTTCCAGTCCGATCCGCTTGAAGTGGTAGGCGGGATTCTTCAAGACTTGCAGCAGCGCTTCAGGCTCGCTCGCTACCTTCACTTCTCGCACGATCTTGCCCATGTCATCCACAATACAGACGCTGGTCTCCTTGACCGAAACGTCCAATCCTGCAGAATAGCCCATGCTGCGCTTCTCCTTCTGATGCTTGAGGCCCGTTACCTCGGTGACCTCGTTTCACCATCAGCCTGAAGCGCAGCACCAAAAATCTTCAGCTATCCACAAGCTGCCGGCCGATTACCCCATCTCTTAGCCCAAAAGCAGACAAATTCGGTCGCGGTCGTGTTGTCCGCTTTGTGCCAATACCGGTGTGTGTACCGAAAACCTCATGCACATTGATTAGCCGAACGAATCGCCTAACGTCAGCGCATCATGATTGCGCTGCTGTGTTTCGTAATGGCCGTCTTGGCCGCACCATTCAAGTCGAAGAGCCGACTTGAGGCCGAAAATGCGGCGCTCCGACATCAGTTGATCGTTCTACGGCGCAAGCTGCCCGGCCGGGTCCGGCTTACGAACAATGACCGCTGGTTCTTTATCCAGTTGTATCGATGGTTTCCGTCGATTTTGCAGACCCTCACGATCGTCCGACCCGAGACGCTTCTAAGTTGGCATCGTGCCGGTTTTCGCCGCTATTGGCGCTGGAAATCACGCTCGCGGGGAGGGCGCCCGCAAATCGATGCAAACCTGTCCGCGCTAATTCGGCGGATGAGCATGGAGAACCCGCTTTGGGGAGCGCCGCGCATCCATGGTGAGTTGCTCAAGCTCGGCTTTGTGGTCGCGCAGTCGACGGTGGCCAAATACATGGTCAACCGACGGGTCCGCCAAGTCAGGGATGGTGCACCTTTCTGCGTAACCACGCGCCAGACATCGCTGCTATGGATCTGTTTGTTGTTCCGACCATTGGCTTCAACCTGCTCTATGCGTTCCTCATCGTGCGTCTGGGCCGCCGAGACCTGGTCTGGATCAACGTCACAACAAATCCGACGGCAGAATGGATTGCACGCCAGTTAACCGAGGCGTTCCCCTGGGATGAGGCGCCGCGCAACCTTATCCGGGATCGGGACCGCGTCTACGGCGCCGTCGTCACACGCCGATTGCGCGCTATGGGTATTCGGGACAAGCCCATCGCGCCAGCCTCGCCTTGGCAGCATGGCTTTGCCGAACGGCTGATCGGATCGATCCGGCGCGAATGTGTGGACCATTGCATCGTCTTAGGCGAGGTGCATCTGCGCCGCATCCTGCGAACCTACGCTCGCTATTACAATAACATCAGAACGCACCGGTTCTTGGACAAAGATGCACCGGTTTCTCGCCCTGTTCAGTGAACTGGAGTCGTCAGTTCACGACCAATCCTCGGCGGTCTCCATAACCACTACGTACGCGTTTAGGATTTTGGTACACACAACCGCCGAAAGCCGGTCCGGTGCCACCGCACGATGGTCTCGGGCTGAAAGATTGTGAAGACCTGCAGGATCGACGGAAACCATCGATATAGCTGGATAAAGAACCAGCGATCGTTGCTCGTCAGCCGGACGCGCCCGTGCACCTTACGCCGCAGAACGGTTAACTGATGTCGGAGCGCCGCGTTCTCGGCTTCAAGCCGGCTCTTCGACTTGAATGGCGCGGCCAAAACGGCCAGTACGAAACATAGCAGCGCGATCATCATATAGCAGCGCGATCATCACAATGTACTAACGTTGGGCGATTCCTTCGGCAAATCAATGCGAATGAAGTTCTCGGTACACATAGGACCTTAGAGATGGGTTGCGGCGTTGATCAATTGCAATTAGCGCATATTGGTATCTGAATGGCCTTCACCGGCCGTGTACGCCTAATTATTAGGCGCATTTATATGATTGTATGCAATTCAGAATCTCTGGAACCCGGCCTTTAAATACCGATGGAATTCATATTCCACACTTAAAATCAAAGCTTTGGCTCAACTCCAAAGGGCTTGTCGCGCTTGGCACGACACTTGCGGAAGACCCTCCCATGGTACCTCGGGAGGGTTTCATGCGACGTCGTGACTTTCTGAAATCTGCGAGCGCGGTGGCGGCGACCACCGCCATCACCGCACCGGCGGTCTGGTCGCCGGCCAAGGCGCAGTCGCGCAAAGAAACGCTGCTGCTCGTCACCGAGAACGGACCGAACAATCTCGACATCCACGGGCTCGGCACCAACCGCCCTGGCTATGAAGCTTCGTGGAATTGCTACGACCGCCTCATCACCCACGAGAAGAAAACCTTGCCGGACGGCTCGACCTCCTACGACCGCGACAAGTTCAAGGGCGAACTTGCCGACGACATGTCGATCGGCGACATGTCGGTCACCTTCAAGCTGAAGAAGAACGCCAAGTTCCAGGACGGCACGCCGGTCACCGCCAAGGACGTCAAGTGGTCGTTCGAGCGCGCCATCTCGGTTGGCGGCTTCCCGACTGTGCAGATGAAGGCCGGCTCGCTCATCAAAAAGGAACAGTTCGTCGCCGTCGACGATGCGACCTTCCGCGTCGACTTCATCAAGAAGGACCGCCTCACCATTCCCGATCTCGCGGTGATCGTGCCCGGTATCTACAATTCCGAGCTCTTGAAGAAGAACGCGACGGAAAAAGACCCCTGGGGCCTCGACTACACCAAGAGCAACACCGCCGGCTCTGGCGCCTACAAGGTGACGAGCTGGAAGCCGGGGGTCGAAACCGTCTATCAGCGCAACGACGCCTGGGTCGGCGGCAAGCTGCCCGAGTTGAAACGCGTCATCTGGCGCACCATCCCCTCCTCCGGCAACCGCCGCGCGCTGATGGAGCGCGGCGACGCCGACATGTCCTTCGATCTGCCTTCCAAGGACTTCGCCGAGATGAAGAAGGAGGGCAAGCTGAAGATGATCTCCAGCCCGATCGGCAATGGCATGTACAGCCTTGAGCTGAACGTGGTGCACCCGCCGTTCAACAACGAGAAGGTGCGTCAGGCCGTCGCTTACGCGCTGCCCTATCAGAAGATCGTCGCCGACGCGATGTTCGGCATCGCCAATCCGCTGTTCGGCGGCAAGTCGAACGACGTCGCGACCACCCAGTGGCCGCAGCCGACCGCCTATATGACCGACATGGCCAAGGCCAAAGCGCTGATGGCGGAATCGGGCGCCGGTCCGATCGAGACCACCATCTCCTTCGACCTTGGCGACGGCGTCAATTCCGAGCCGATCGCCGTGCTGATCCAGGAAAGCCTCGGCCAGATCGGCATCAAGACGACGATCAACAAGGTGCCGGGCGCCAACTGGCGCAGCGAGATGGCGAAGAAGTCGATGCCGATGATGGTCAACTTCTTCTCAGGCTGGCTGGATTACCCCGAGTACTTCTTCTTCTGGTGCTATTCCGGCCAGAACGCCATCTTCAACACGCCGAGCTACGTCAACAAGGACATGGACGCCTTCATCGACGGCGCACGCGCCGCGGCGGCGGTGAAGGATATGCCCAAGTACGACACCGACGTGAAGGGCTTCATCTCTAAGGCCTGGCACGAGGTGCCCCGCGTGCCGCTGTTCCAGCCGTACCTCAACGTGGCGACGCAGAAGAACATCTCCGGCTACAGCTACTGGTTCCACCGGCAGGTGGATTATCGCTCGCTGGTGAAGGCGTGAGCTTCCGCGCCCGGTTTGCGTTCGACGTGCTTAGACCCAAATTCCGTTCATTCCCGCGCAAGCGGGAATCCAGGGCCGCGAGCGCGAGTCTAAAGAGCTGGGTCTTCGCTTCCGCGGGGACGATCGGGACGAGAGGCGGCAAGCTAGGGGGCTAAGGCCGAACCATGTTGGCGACCCTCGGCAAATGGCTGGTGACGGTGATCCCGACGCTGATCGGCGTGGTCGTCGTCACCTTCCTGCTCACACGCGTGTTGCCGGGCGACCCGGCGGTCTATTTCGCCGGCCCCGCGGCGACGCCGCAATCGATCGCCGATATCCGCAAGTCGCTCGGTCTCGACCGGCCGCTGCCCGAACAATTCGCCCGCTACGTCAGCGACCTCGCGCACGGCAACCTCGGAAATTCGCTGTCGACCGGCCGGCCGGTGGTGACCGAGATCAAGAGTCGCCTGCCAGCGTCCGCCGAACTCACCCTCGCCGGGTTGATCCTGTCGCTCGCCATCGCTTTGCCGCTGGGCATTCTTGCCGCGGTCAAGCAGGGATCGTGGATCGACCACACCTGCCGCGTGGTGGCGACAGCCGGCGTGTCGCTGCCGGTGTTCTTCACCGGGCTGCTGCTGGTCTACATCTTCTACTATCGGCTCGGTTGGACACCGGCGCCGATCGGCCGGCTCGACGCCTTCACCGACGCGCCGGCGCAGATCACCGGCTTCTTCCTAATCGACAGCCTCGTCACCGGCAATTTCGAAGCCTTCCGCTCCGCCTTCGGCCAGCTGCTGCTGCCGGCCTTCACCCTCGGCATCTTCTCGCTGGCGCCGATCGCCCGCATGACGCGCGCCTCGATGCTCGCCGTGCTCGCCTCCGATTTCGTGCGCACCGCGCGAGCGAGCGGGCTCGACGGCAAGACCGTGATTTTCACTTACGCCTTCCGCAACGCCATGCTGCCGGTGGTAACCACGCTCGGCATGGTGTTCTCCTTCCTGCTCGGCGCCAACGTGCTGGTGGAGAAGGTGTTCGCCTGGCCCGGCATCGGCTCCTACGCGGTCGAGGCGCTGTTGCAATCCGACTTCGCTCCGGTGCAGGGCTTCGTACTGTCGATGGCGATCCTCTATGTGGCGCTCAACCTCGCGATCGACGTGCTCTACCGCGTCATCGACCCGCGCGTGAGGCTCGAAGGATGACCGAGAACGCGTCCATCATCCGCCAGGCGGCGGAGATCAAAGCCAAGCCGGCCAGCAACTCGATGCTGCGCCACGCCCGCTATGTGATTTCCGAAAATCCGGTGACCGGCTTCGCCTTCGCTCTGTTCCTCTTGATCGCGCTCTGCGCGCTGCTCGGCCCGCATATCGTGCCCTACGATCCGCTGGCGAGCGGCGGCGCGACGCTGTCGCCGCCGTCATGGGCGCATTGGTTCGGCACCGACCAGACCGGGCGCGACATCTTCAGCCGCGTGGTGGTGGCAACACGGCTCGACTTCATCATCGCCGTGACCTCGGTGGCGCTGGTCTTCGCCATGGGCGGCTTCGCCGGCATCGCCGCCGGCTTCTTCGGCGGCTGGACCGACCGCGTCGTCGGCCGCATCTCCGACACCATCATGGCCTTTCCGCTGTTCGTGCTCGCGATGGGCATCGTTGCCGCGCTCGGAAACACGGTGACCAACATCGTTATCGCCACCGCGATCATCAATTTCCCGCTCTACGTCCGCGTCGCCCGCGCCGAGGCCAATGTGCGGCGCGACGCCGGCTTCGTGCAGGCAGCGCGGCTCTCCGGCAACGGCGATTTCCGTATCCTGCTGATGCACATCCTGCCCAACATCATGCCGATCATGATGGTGCAGATCTCGCTAACCATGGGCTACGCCATCCTCAACGCGGCGGGCCTCTCCTTCATCGGTCTCGGCGTGCGGCCGCCGACGCCGGAATGGGGAATCATGGTGGCGGAAGGCGCCGGCAACATCATCTCCGGCGAATGGTGGATCGCGCTGTTTCCCGGCGCGGCGCTGATGCTGGCGGTGTTCTGTTTCAATCTGTTGGGCGACGGCTTGCGCGATCTGGTCGATCCGCAGCGCAGGACTTGAGCATCATGGCGAAGACATCGAAAACGGTAAAGCCGGGCAAGCTCAAGGAGCACAACGCTGCACTGCCGCTGCTCGTGGTCAAGGACCTCACCGTCGAGTTCGCCACGCGCCGGGGCACCGTGCGCGCCGTCGAGCGCGTCAACCTCTCGGTCGCCAAAGGCGAGACGCTGGCGATCGTCGGCGAGTCCGGCTCCGGCAAATCGGTTACTTCCTACGCGGTGATGCGCATCCTCGACCGCGCCGGCAAGATCGCCGAAGGCTCGGTCAGCTTCAGCGGGCTCGACCTGCTGGCGACTCCGGAAGCCGACATGCGCGACCTGCGTGGCCGCGAAATGTCGATGATCTTCCAGTCGCCGCGGCTCGCGCTCAATCCGATCCGCAAAGTCGGCCGTCAGATCGAGGACGTGCTCTTGCAGCACGCCCAGGTTGACAGCGCGGCAGTGAGCAAGAAGGCGATCGAGATGCTCGAACAGGTGCGCATCGCGCGGCCGCGCGAGCGCTACCATGCCTATCCGTTCGAACTCAGTGGTGGCATGTGCCAGCGCGTGGTGATTGCGCTCGCGCTCGCCTGCCGGCCGCAACTGCTGATCGCCGACGAGCCGACCACCGGCCTCGACGTCACCACGCAGAAAGCGGTGATGGATCTCGTCGTCGAGCTCACGCGCGAGCGCGGCATGTCGACCATCCTCATCACCCATGACCTCGGGCTTGCCGCCGCCTATTGCAGCCGCGTGATGGTGATGGAGAAGGGCCGCGTGGTCGAGACCGCGGCGTCCGACACCATCTTCAAGAACCCCTCGCACGCCTATACCCGCAAACTCATGCGCGCCACACCCCGGCTCGGGGTGTCGTTGCGCGATCTTTTGCCGGAAGAGGAAGCGGAGAATTCGATCATCAGAGCGACGGCATCCTCGGCCGAACGTCTTGCTTCTTCAGCGGGCGAGAAAGTCGAGAAGAAGAAGATGTTCGGCGACCTCTTGGTCGTCGACAGGCTGGTCAAGGAATATCCGCGCAAGGGCGCGCCGGCTTCGTGGACGAAGATGTTCAGCCGCAAGCCGCCGGTCGAACCGGAGACCTTCCGCGCCGTCGACGGCATCAGCTTTTCCATAGCGCGCGGCGAAAGCGTTGGACTTGTTGGCGAATCCGGCTGCGGCAAGTCGACCACATCGATGATGGTGATGCGGCTGATCGACAAGAGTTCGGGCCAGATCGTCTTTGCCGGCGACGACATCGGCGAAATCCCGGCGCGCGATTTCGCGACGCTGCCGCTGCGCAAGAAAATCCAGATGGTTTTTCAAGACCCTACGGACAGTCTCAATCCGCGCTTCACCGCCGCTCGCGCCATCGCCGATCCGCTGTTGCGCCTCGGCGGCATCGCCCGCGACGCCGTGCGCGCGCGCTGCGAGGAACTGGCGCTGCAAGTTGGCCTGCCCCTTAACCTATTGGACCGCTTCCCACATCAGCTCTCAGGTGGACAAAAGGCGCGCGTCGGCATTGCCCGCGCCATCGCGCTCAAGCCCGATCTCGTCATCCTCGACGAGCCGACAGCCGCGCTCGACGTCTCGGTCCAGGCCGTTGTCCTTAATCTCTTGCAGGACCTGAAGGATTCGCTGGGGATGAGCTACTTGTTCGTGTCCCACGACCTCAACGTGGTGCGGCTTTTGTGCGACCGCGTCATTGTGATGAAGACGGGTCAGATCGTCGAGCAGGGGGCGACCGAGCGGGTGATGAGCGCTCCGGAAGCGAGCTATACACGCGACCTGTTGTCGGCGATTCCGCATCCGCCGCTGTAAGCAAGGACCAACGATGTCGACCGGTTCTCTGGACGACTTCATCGCAGCTGCGGCGCGCGCGCTGGATATCGCGATCGAGCCGGAATGGATGCCGGCCGTGAAAGCCAATTTCGACGTCACGCTTAAGCACGCTGCGACGGTGGTGGAGTTCGACTTACCGGACGATGCCGAGCCGGCTCCGGTGTTCAAGGCCTGAAGCCATGGAGTTGCACCATCCCTGGGCGAGTGCCAGCGAAATCGCCGAAGCGGTGTCATCAGGAAAGGTAAGCGCGCTGGCCGTCGTCGAGGACGCGTTCGCGCGTATTGCCAAGCTCAATCCGACGCTCAATGCCTTCACCGCTGTCACGGTCGAGCGCGCGCGCAGCCGGGCACGCGCGATCGATGCCGAGCCCAAAGACGTAAAGAAAGCCTATTCGCTCGCCGGCGTGCCATTTGCGGTGAAGAATCTGTTCGACATCGCCGGCATTGCCACGGTCGCCGGCTCGAAGATTAATCGCTGTCACGCGCCTGCCGGCAAAGATTCGCCGCTGATCGAGCGGCTCCAAGCGGCCGGTGCGGTGCTCGTCGGCGCTCTCAACATGGGCGAATACGCCTACGACTTCACCGGCGAGAACGTGCATGACGGCCCTTCGCGCAATCCACACGATACCACGCGTATGACCGGCGGCTCGTCGGGCGGCTCGGGCGGCGCGGTCGCCAGTGGTATGGTGCCGCTCGCGCTCGGCTCCGATACCAATGGCTCGATCCGGGTGCCGTCCTCGCTGTGCGGAATTTTCGGGCTGAAGCCGACCTATGGGCGGCTCAGCCGCGCGCGCACGTTTCCGTTTGTCGCAAGCCTCGACCATCTCGGGCCGTTCGCGCGCTCGACGCGCGATCTGGCCTTGAGTTACGACGCAATGCAGGGGCCGGACCCCGAGGATCCGGCCTGCGCCGGGCGCGAGGTAGAGCCGGTCACGCACCGGCTCGACCGCGGTCTCGATGGTCTGCGTGTCGCGGTAGCCGGCGGCTACTTCCGCAAGGGCGCTTCGCCGGAGGCACTGACCGCGCTCGATCGCGTGGCCCAAGCGCTTGGCGCACGCGACACGATTGAGATTCCAGAAGCGCATCGGGCCCGCGCCGCGGCTTATGTCATCACTGCCACGGAGGGCGCCGCGCTGCATCTCGACCGCCTGCGGCATCAGGCGCGCGAATTCGATCCCGCGGTGCGCGATCGGCTGATCGCCGGCGCCATACTGCCGGCTTCGCTGGTCGTGCGCGCACAGAAATTCCGCCGCTGGTATCGTGACCGCGTGCTCGACCTATTCGGGCGCTACGATGCGATCCTGGCGCCGGCGACGCCTTGTACCGCGCCGAAGATCGGGCAGCAGACGTTTACGCTCGACGGTGCCGAGCTTCCGGTCCGGCCGAATATGGGCCTTTACACCCAGCCGATCTCCTTTATTGGGCTGCCGGTGGCCGCGATGCCGAGTCCTTTGTCGCCGTTGCCGATCGGCGTGCAGGTCATCGCCGCGCCGTGGCGCGAGGACATCGCCTTGCGTGTTGCGCATGCACTCGAGCAGATGGGCGTCGTCGCGGCGCCCAGACCTGCCACGTAAGGAGCTCGCAATGGATATCGACCTGCCGGAGGTCGTAGCCGAAGTCCGCGATGCATTCGCGCGTTACGAAAAAGCTTTGGTGTTGAACGACGTCGCTACGCTGAACGAACTGTTCCGCGACGATCCTCGCACAATTCGTTATGGCGTGGCGGAAAACCTTTACGGTCACGCGGCGATCAAATCGTTCCGCAGCGCCCGTTCGCCGGCGGGGCTGGCGCGCACGCTGGTGGGTACGGTCATCACGACGTTCGGCAAAGAATTTGCCGTCGCGTCGACGCTGTTCAATCGCTCCTCCACGCCAGGCAAAGTCGGCAGGCAAATGCAGTCCTGGGTCAAATTCCCGGAAGGTTGGCGCGTGGTGGCCGCGCATGTGACCTTAATCGATGACCCGCGTGTGCTGTCGATATGAACGCTTCTATGCTCACCATGCCGAGGGCGGGCGAGGCGCCACGGCGAACTCTGGCTGACGAGCTTCGGCTGCGGCTCGCCGACGAGATCGTGCGCGGAGCGCTGGCGCCGGGTGCCGCGCTCGACGAGAACGGCCTGGCGCGCCGCTTTGGCGTCTCGCGGACTCCGGTGCGCGAGGCGATCCGCGCGCTGGCGGCGAGCGGCCTCGTGCAGGTGCGCGCTCACCGTGCGGCCGTGGTGGCGCGGCCGGGTGTGAAACAGCTGGAAGGCATGTTCGAAGTGATGGCGAATATGGAGGCGCTGTGTGCCGAATTTGCCGCCGAGCGTATGTCCGGCATCGAACGTGGGGCCCTTGAAGCGATACACGAGAATCTGCGCGTGATGACCCAAAGCGGCGATCCGCAGCGCTACCACGAAGTCAATGAAGCCTTTCACAACGCGATCTACGACGGCGCACACAACAGCTATCTTGCCGAGATCACGCTGGCGACGCGCGCGCGCGTGCAGCCGTTTCGGCGCGCACAATTTCGCAATCTTGGACGGCTGGCGAAGTCCCACCTGGAGCATGACCGTGTCGTGCAGGCCATCCTGCGTGGTGAACGCGGCGTTGCCGCGTCGGCTATGCACGCTCACATTGTGACGGTGCGGGAGGAATACGAAACTTATTCCGTGTCGCTTTGAAACCGCGCACTATTCTGTTGCCTGGTACGCGCGCCATCCGCCGTAAGCGGAGATGTCCTGCGCGCCAGTGATAGCGGCGGCTTCGACCAGGAAGCCTTTGACCGTCCGGCCGTCGGCCAAGGTGACCGTACCGATCGATAGCGGGGCAGGCACTGCGGCGGCAAAACCGCCGAACGCTTCAGTCGACAATGCCCAGATCTCGACCGCGATAGAATGGCCTTTGCCACTCTCGATCCGTAACAGGCCGGGTTTGGCCGGCGTCGTCCCGGTGAGCGCATAGAGCCGGTAATCGGCCGCGGTCTTGGCGACTTCAAGCAGGCGTCCACCGAGCGCGCGCAATTCGCCGTTGAGCGGCAGGCCTGACAGATGTGCGCCGACGACCGCGACAGCGATCTCGCCTTGCGCCGGGGAATTCACAGGCGGCGTGAATCTCGGCTGCGGCTGCTTGAGCGCGCCCAGCGGGAGCTGCGTGTCGGCATGGAAGACGCTGCCGATCTCGGCCAGCCGAGCGTCGGCGCCGCCTTGCGCAAGCAGCGTAATGCCGAACGGCACGCCGGCCTCGGTCATCGACGCGGGCAGGGCGACACCGCACAGGTCCAGCAGATTGACGAAATTCGTATAGGTGCCGAGTTGGCTGTTGAGCGTAATTGGATCGGCCAGAACCTGTTCGACGGTATAGGCCGTGGGCGCAGTCGGCAGCGCCAGTGCGTCGATCGTCTTGAAGGTTTCGGCGGCGACGGAGCGCAGCTCTTCGAGTTTGTAGAAGGCCGTAAAGGCATCCATGGCGCTCGGGCGTGTGCCGCCTTGCAAGATCTGTCGCGTCACCGGATGGATGGCGTCCGGTCGGTCGGTCAGCAATGAGCCGGCCGCAAGCGCGCGCTCGGCGACCCAAGGACCTTCATAGAGCAGGCGTGCGGTCTCGTAGAGCGGCGCCATATCGATCTCAATGAGCTCGCAGCCGAGGCGGACGAGCCGCGCCAGGGCCGCCTCATAGGCGGTCTCGAATTGCCGGTCGCCAAAGAACAGCCGCTGTGCCACGCACGGCACGCCAAGCCTCACATGCGGCGGCATCGCACCGAGCATCCCCGGCGCTCGCGTGCGCGAATAGGGGTCGGCGCTATCCGGCCCCGCCATCGCCGCCAGCGCCGTCCAGGCATCCTCAACCGTCAGAGCAAACACCGAGACGCAATCGAGCGTGCGGCAGGCCGGCACCACGCCGAAAGTCGAGATCAGGCCGAGGCTCGGTTTGAGACCGACAATATTGTTGAGACCGGCGGGAACGCGGCCGGAGCCGGCCGTATCGGTGCCGAGCGCGAGCGGCACCAATCCGGCCGCCACCGCGACGCCAGATCCCGAGCTCGATCCGCCCGGAATAAGTTTCTCGCCGAACAGATTTTTCGGCACGCCATAGGGCGAGCGCACCCCGACGAGACCGGTGGCAAACTGGTCGAGATTGGTCTTGCCGATGACGATGGCGCCGGCAGCGCGCAGCCGCGCCACCGCAGTCGCATCCTGCGCCGGCTTGTAGCTGAACGCAGGACAAGCCGCCGTCGTCGGCAGGCCCTGTACATCGATATTGTCCTTGACTGCAACCGGAATGCCGTAAAGGGGCTTTCCCTTGTCGCCGCATGCCGCCAGTGCACGTGCTTGCGCGCGCGCGTCGGACTCATCGCGAAGACTGATGAAGATGGCCGGGTCGCCGTGCGCGCGTATCCGCTCGAAACTACGGGCGACGGTCTGTTCCGGGGTGACCTCGCCCGCCCGATGTGCGGCGAGAAGCGAGGCGACAGTTTGAGGCACTGCTCTCTCTGATTGCTGGAAATTGATCGCGGTCGCGGACGGTAAATCATAGCGGCCGCTGGGAGGCAATTAAAGGTTAAGGTTCGTGCCAAACACAAAATTTTCCCGGACGGGAGCTATAAATCTAGTCGCGCAGCCAGCTTCCCTGATTTGCCTTTATGTGCCTCATATCCAAAATGTGGTTTTCTGACCGCGCTTGATGGCCGCTTTTTGCACTTAGCGTCATTCGCAGCGCTGCAACATACTTGGTCTCTATTGGAGTAACAGACATCGAGCGGACCTGTCGCCATGTCTAATGACCCAACTCGGAAGTCGCGTCCGGATAAGCGTCAAAAGAAAAACACGAGGACGCGGGATTGAACATGTCGATGATCGGCGATAGACTGAATATATAGTCGCGGTGCCGGAACGCTCTTGGCCTTCGGCGACATGTCGGGCGGAGAGCTTTCACGGGGGCCGGATGTCGCAACAAAATCTGGTTGTACCTGACGGCTGGTCTATCCGGGCCATCAAATTTCATCACGATTTCCCCTATTGGAGTATGTGGGCGCTTGATTTCCTCTCTTCCTTGATGCCGGGTGTGAGCCCGACACGGCCAACGGCGGATGTGAGCTATACCTTGTGCCGCAAGGCTGATGGAGCACTCCAAACTTTTCGCCTTCCGGGCGATCATGTGCCCGACGCTTTGGTCAAGACGATGCTCCTGATCGACGCGGGCACCGGGGCCCAAAATCGTAACAGCAACTGAGAGCGGCGACGGAGTATTGCGGCGTTGCGCGGCCCTTCCTCGTGCCTACTTTCTAGCGTCGAAAAGTGCCCTACTATGCTGATTGCCCTCCGACGTACATCTCAAGCGCAGTCGCGGCCGTACCCTTTTTAATGAAGCGTTCGCGATCGTCTGCTTGTCGATCGTCAGTCCTACCGGCCTTTGCTCGTTGATCCTTCGGAAGAATCGCGCGGCCCAAGTCGCCAACCCTGGAAGACTTGTCGCTCAACGCCGTGTCGACATCGTCCGCCCACGTAGCACGAGCAAATAGGCGCCGGAGGCGGCGCACAGTCCGAAGAACGCAATGGTGCCGATTGCCAGCAAACGGCTCGTCGGGTCGGTCAACAAAAGAGCGATGCCGACGGCGACGAACGCTAGTGCCACTATCTCCAGAAACCAGAGGGCAAATGGACCAAAAGCCCGCGCCTGTGCAGCGGATGTCTCTCGCCACCTCAGTCGATCCTCGGCCGGCTGCAGCCGTGCCACCAGCGAGCGCGACCAAACAAGGTAAAACACGATAACAAGTAACGCGACCGCAATGACAAGATACGGGTTGTACTGCCGAGGCACCACAGCGGCGATGATTAGCACGAGGGCGACGGCTTGATAGATTTTCATCCGCCGGCGGAGGCGCTGAAATTCGGATTCGGAGTCGACGACATAGCCGCGTCCCCAAAATCCTCGTGGAAAAAACAGCCTGCGGCCGTCTTCCGCGATCTTGAACTGGCCCTCGGTCAGTCCGTCGAAATAACCCATACTTCCCTCGCAGAGGTGGCGACCGCACCCGACCATCGGTCAACGCCTTCCCGCCGTCTTAGGCGAGCTACACCACCAACATGGTCGAGCTTAGGTTCTCGGTACATACAGTTGCTTCAGTCGCAGCTCAATTTGACGAGATTCAGACTTCCAACGCAGCGGCCCATGTTCAGCGGGTGGTTGCTAGAGCAGTAGACGGCACCGGAGTGCAGACCATAAATCCGTTTGGCGTCGCCCGCCTCCACCGTAAAAAACTTTTTGTTCTTGCCGTCGGCGACCGCGAAGTAGCACTTCGAGCTTTCGCCGATGCCGCAGGTAAATCTGCCCGAGCACGCGGCCCAGGCGGACGCCGGTGCAACAGCGCCGATTGCAAATATAACGCTTCCGGCCGCGAGAGTTTTGACGATCTGCTCGCGCTTCAAACGCAGTGATTGCATGTGATCCCCTTTTGACGCCGCCACAAAGCGGAGAGAGTCAAGCGGCGCACTGATCTTCCGAGCTTGCAGTCGCCACGCCGCCGTTCGTGGAAAAGGCATTCGACGCGAGTCAAGAGATTCACTCGCTCATAAGCCATACTACAAAATATTTGAATGAAAAAGGCTCTGTGGAGAGTCGAGTGCGAACGCGACAAACTGTCACCTAGTCGCCGGAGTGGCGAAGCCGCAGCACGTGAGCTTTGCGAGCGAGGTCAAAACAGGAACATGTTGGAAGTTTCTGGCCGAATAATGTTCCCGACCGAATAACAGTCGCCGCTGTCATAACAGATGACCGCTGTTGAATTTCGGATCCGGACACGCTTACAATTCAGAATCTGCCACCGGAGGCGAGTTCATGAAAAATGTGATCCTCAAATATCTAATCCTCGGAACGATGGCCGTATTGCCGTTGGCTCTGACGGGCGTCCTCGCACCGGAAGCCCAAGCTCAGAGCGCCACCTATATACAATGCCTGAAAAACTGCCGCGGGCACCAAGCCTGTAGGGATAATTGCGAAAAGGCGGAAAATGCGAGGCGGCCGACGCCGCGTGGGACGATCCAATTGCATTGCCGCACCGATTCGAGGACCGGCGAACAGGACTGCACTCACTGAGTCATTCGAAGCGCTGCGACTGACTCCATAAAAAGCCTCCACGAGTTGAAGCGTCTCGTTCGAAAGGGCTCCCATGTTAAAATCATCGCTGCCCTTCTGCGGCATAATCGCTGGCGGGACTGTCAATACCAATGCTTCAAGCATAACTGTCATTAACGACCGTCACAGGAGCACAACGATGTCTCGATCGACCCACCCCGCGCTGGCGCGGCCAGGGCATCCGGCCCACCGTCCCCGAAGGAGCCCGTCCATGTCGTCCTCTCCCCTCCGCAGCTTGGGCAAACCCTCCTTTCTCATCATGCTTTCCATCGCATGGGGCGCAATGGTGACCGGCACGAATGCGTTAGCGTCACCAACCGTCGGGCCGCAAGAACTCAAAGATCAACTTCATGGATTGCAAGCAAATTCCTTCACTCAAATTTCTTGTTCTCGCGACCAGTTCAACAAGTGCGTGAAATTTTGCATCGACAGTCAGATCCACAGGCGCGGAACGTACAGTGAAGCGGGTTGTAAAAAATATTGCCGCGAAAATGCCTCAAGCCAAAACGGTTGTCCATAAACCGGCAAGATCGCCCTCGAACCAAGCTGTCTAACGGCATCAAAGGGGACCTGTTCTTGTTATCGTCATCAATCTCAGCTTCGATCTGCATGGCATCAGTCGTCGCGCTGCCAATGTCGCCTCACTCGATGCCATGAAATACAACCCTCATAGGGCGACATGTTATCTGGAAGCGATCGCTTGTAACGAGCGCGCGGCGCACCAGCGCTGTGAGCACGAATGCCAATCCGCCGGAGGCGGGGATCCGATGACCTGATCCGCCATTGCCAAGCAGCGAGCGTGCTTTCTAGGCGGGCATGCACAATCAGGGCTGCTGAACTTCGACCGATTTTCGCGCCGACGTGGAGAGAAACATGAGCCTGAACGCTGTCGCCGCCATGCTTTTCGTGTTAGCGACTGGAGCCGGCGCAACCGGCTTCACCCCTCAAACAGATCGGTCGTCATCTCTGATAACGACCGTTCGATGTACTCAAAAGCAATGTTATACCTATGAGCAATGGGCCCGACCGGGGTTCGATCGAACGAAGGAGAGACCCTTAGCGGGACGCGACAAAGTTGATGCGCCCAAAGAGCGCGCCCTCAATGATTGTCTCCACACACACCGCTCGAGCTACTGTATCAATAAAATCTATAGATAATCCCGGTTGAAAAGGCTTTCCAACCGGAGGGCGAATGCACAGTCTTCACCCGCCTGAATTGGAGTATGTCTCAATGGCCAAATCCGCACTTGCTGCGCTTGCCGTCCTCGTCGTGATGCAATCCTCATTACCCGCGATGGCGGCCGACAGGGGCCGGGTCGTCGGCTGTCGCGAACGATGCGACAGACAGGCATGCCAAGCATCTCGAGCGGACTGCGAACGATGGCGCAAGGTCTGTCTCGCCGAATGCAAGTAGGCCTACTGTCGACGCCGAAGGGATATCTACTGAACAATCGCGCTCGAAAGGAGCCGCCATGTTGAAATCATCGCGGCCCTTCCGCTCCCTCTCCGTCCCTGCGATCGTGCTGTCGGCAACTTTGGGAGTTATGTTGACGCCGACCGAACTCGTTCTGCTGACGCCCGAAGCGCACGCACAGCGAGCACCGCAGTGGCAGAGTTGCACGGGAAATCCGGGAGGCGACTGGGATCAGCAGATCCGAAGCTGCTCGACGTTGATCCAGTCCGGTCAGGAAACGAGGCCTAAACAGGCCGTCGCCTACAACAACCGGGGCATCGCCTACGCCCTCAAGGGCGACCCCGACCGCGCCATCGCCGATTTCACCGACGCGATCCAACTCGACCCCAAAGACGCCACCGGCTACACCAACCGGGGTCTCACGTACGAAACCAAGCGCGACCCCGACCGCGCCATCGCCGACTTCACCGAGGCGATCCGGCTCGATCCCAAATCCGCCAACACCTTTAACAGCCGCTGCTGGGCCCGCGCGGTCGCCGGCCGCGACCTCGCCCAGGCGCTTGCCGACTGCAACGAGTCGCTGCGGCTTTCCCCGGACGACGCCCGTGTGCTCAACAGCCGCGGGCTGGTGCAGTTCAAGCTCGGCGCGTTCGACCGCGCCATTGCGGACTACAGCGCGGCGATTGCGAAGAACGCCAAGGACGCCGGCTCGCTTTACGCGCGCGGCGTCGCCAAGCTCAGGAGCGGCGATACGGCAGCCGGCGAAGCCGACATCGCGGCCGCCAAGGCGATCAAGGCCGACATCGCGACGGTCTACGCGAGCCACGGGGTGAAGTAGCCTTCACCTTGCTCGCCCTGACGCCGACGTCACCGCCGCGAAGGCGAGCGCTGCACGCGCACGAACGTCCCTTCAGAAAGCTTTTCCAAAACATCCATTGCCAAGGACGACTGCATCAAGGGGCGAATATTGATCCCCCCGTTGCCGTGGCGGTCAGGGCCGCTGGCTATTCGCCCATTCGACTAGAGTCGGTTCGTATTTCCGTTCCCGAGGAAAGCTGACAGGTTTTTTGAGGTTTGATAGGATTGCGCACAATACAATTTATGGGAGAAAAGCATGTCTGAGACTGTCTTTGCAGTTATCAGCTTTTTGCTGCTTTCTGGGGAACTCGCTATCGCGCAAGACTCCGGCGGCCCGTATAGATTGGCACAACTTTCGTGCCGCTCCTGTGCTGTGAACTATGCGTCTTGTTCGATGCGATGTGAACGAGATTATCGGTACTCGCCCGAAAAAAGGGGATGTTATTCGAATTGCCAAATGGTTCAGCGTAGCTGCGCGCAGCGATGTAGATAGTGCCTAAATTGACGACCGCACCGCTCTATTAGGTGGCCTCCGAAGCCTCCAACACATTCACAATTTCGCCAATCTCCCAGAGCCGCGACGTGACCTTCGCGGCCATTGCAGGCGTGGTCCGCAGCGTCTTATGGATGCGAACAAAATTGTAATACATCGCGAACAGCGCCACGGAATGCGCGTGGTTTTCGACCTTCTTTGAAAAGCCGTTGGTGAGCCGAGTAAAGCGGCGAGTCTGCATTCGCACATTCAAATTCGACCGCTCGGCAAAGGATGTGCTGACATACTTGCTCGCAAGATCATCGAACCCCAGGCGGGCGCCGCCTCAGGCAGGCCGCGGGGCGAGCCCGGTCACACGTGCGAGACCAGCAGCACGCCGGCGATCAAATCGAAGATCGGCGGAACAATGTTGTAGGTGATATGCGCCACGATGCCCGGCAGCAGGCTGGCGCTGCGCCAGCGCAGCCAGCCGAACACGAGGCCGAGGGCGAGGTCCTCGGTCAGGATGATCCCGGCGTTCAGCACATCCATGTCGACCACCCGGATGATGTGGTAGGCGGAAAACACCAGCGCGGTGAGCATCAAGGTCAATTTAGCGCCGAGCGAAGCCTCCCAGCCGCGCCAGAGAAAGCCGCGGAAGATGCTCTCTTCGACCAGCGGCGCGGCGATGATGGCCGGCCAGCTCAACAGCAGCGGCAGCCAGACCGGATCGCCAACGCTCAGCGCGTGCCGATATTGCGCGACGCCAGGCGCGGTCAAATCGCCGCCAGTCAAATACGGCACGGCATAGCTCGCGACCTGCAACGCGAGGCCGCCTGCCACTGCAATCAGAATGTAACCGGGCCGTGGCGCCACCCAGGCGAAATAATCCCGCGCCGGGATACGTTTGATCCGCACGGCAAGGAGCAGCAGCAGGATCGGAACGGCCCAGCGCAGCGCAAGGTTCAACGCGCCCAGCGCAAAATGAGCGTCGATCGCGTGGCCGACGGCGGTGCCCTTGAGCAGCAGATGCTGGAAGCGCGGAAAGAGATCGACGAACAACGCCATCGCGGCCGCGACCCAGAGCGCGGTCGTCCAGAACCCCCACGGTTTGCCGTCGGCGCTCCCGCCAGTCGGGTCTGCACTGACGACGTGGATATTCTTTTGCAAGTTTCTCCTCCCCGCTGTCGGCGATAAGCCGCGCCTGCCGGCGGGCAAAACCCACTAATCGCAACGACCGATAATCTCTCTTGGATTCATGCGAACCACGTCGCAGTGGTCCTCCCAGGGCTTCAGCTCATATCCTCCGCGCTCAGGCGATGAACGCCGACGCAATGACCGCGGGTAGATAGACCCACAGATTGTCGATGCAATGGGCGATAATGCTGACAGTGCTGGTGCCGCTGCGCCAGCGCAGCCAACCCAACAGAATCGCGGTTATGAGATAGTCGACGAAGCCGAACGGGTCGATTTCGGCGCCCCTGATGTAATAGCTGTAATGCATCCCGGCGAAATAAAACGAAGTGACGACAAGCGCGGCGACGCGTCCGGCGCGATATTCCATTCCACGCCACATGAAGCCGCGCAGCGCGGTTTCCTCCACGAAGGGCGAGCAGATGTAGGTCGGCCACCATTGCAGGACGTACCACCACGGAGACGTGCCGGCCGCGAGAGCCGCGCGATAATCCGCCACGCCAAAGGCATCTCCGGTCGCGAAATATCGCAGGACCGTTCGTGAGAGCAGGCACCAGATCATAATCACGGCGATACCGAACGCGACATCCCTCCCGCGTGGCTTGAACCAATTCAGATACGTCACGACCGGCCAGCGCTTCAGCAAGACCGCAACAATGATGACGAGCAAAGTTACGGCCCAGGCCACAAGCAGCTCGACCGCATGCCAAACCCGGCTGTCATCTACAAATGCCTTCACGGCGGGAAGCGCGAAGACATAATCACACGCTCGGTCGAGAAAAAACTCGAACGCTAGCGCGACCCAGGCGATTGACATGACCACGCCCCAGGGGCGCGGCCGCGGCACCGTGGAGTCGCGGGCCCGCCCGGTGGTGCCGATGCTTTCAACAGATTCTGTCACAGTGACTTCGCATAGTCGCTCGCCACGTCGACGGCATCAGTCCGGTCGTGCCGTAAACGCATCCTCGTGTCGCGGGAAGTCGAGCATTTCCTGTTGGAACCTTTACCTGTTTCTTCGGTTTGGCATCCCTTCTGTAATCCGATCCCGGCCGTAAAGGGACTTTGGGTGGCGACGTCCGGAAAAACGACGAGCCGGAAAAGGCGATATGCCCCAGAGAGCGGACGTAAAGGAATGGTTTCTTGTAGCCCGGCGTTGCGAAGGAAAAGCGCGGCATTATGGCGGTTGGCGTGGGCGGCTCGACGGCCATCAGTAACCGTGGCACTTCTGATCGACACATTGCGCCTCCGCCCGAAGACAATCTTTGACGATCTTGCGTTGATCCGCGCCGCTCAGCCCAGGCTCATTGGCTCGACGCACGCACTGACGGCTCTGGTCGTAACAGTTCTTCGAACACGAGCCTTGTTGTGCATGAACGTGCGTCGGCGCCGAGACGACGGAGATCGCGGCGCTCAGCACGATGCCGGCTGCGCACATGAGGGCGGGAAATATCGGCTGGCGCTTTTTCATGAGGCGGACTCGCCGCAGTATGGAGCACGATGGCGCTTTACCGAGCTAAGTATTCCATATGTTCAGAACGCAAGCAATCGCCCGGGGCTTTTTGATCGGTCTAGGCGCGTAGTTCAACCCATTTCGAGGGCGACAGCCGAGTATATTTGCGTTTTGGCCGGGTCATGTGCTGCTTCCTTGGTTACGTTCTTGCAAGAACGTTGCGTACGGTCATCGCGTGCCAGCGCCCGCCACGGGACGTAGAAATCCCACGGGCATTAAGCGCTGCGGGTCGGGAAGAGCGATCGGCGAGCGATGCGACATGGGCTGACCACCGCTGCCATGGGTGGCGTATTAGCAACATGAGTCTGCGAGGGGCCGGTTCGGCCCACTTCCGGACTCATGCACCGCAGCAGAGCTTACATTGCGGCTTGGGCAGAGTTCGATCTACCGCCCATGCTTTCTAGCCGCTGGTCATTGACTTCGTCGCACGACATTGGCCCCGAGAGCCGAAATCGCGGGCGGCTCCGGGTATGCCACCGACGGCCGACGACTTCGGCCGACGTCGCTGGCCCCCGATCGAGGCAAAATATTCCGTTGCCTGCGGTTCAGCGCGTCGTTACCGTCACCCGCCGAGGGCGGCGTAACGGCGCCGCGAAGCAGAAGATCAAATCACATGACCCGCTTCCACCGAGTTCCCAATCCATACAAGCTCGGTATCGCGCTCATCATTACGATGTCGGGGGTGTTAGGACCATGTAACGAGGGCGTGGCTCAGCCCCGCTCTACGAGGGGGGAGCGCTTGCGCCAGTGCATGGAACAATGTGTTCGGGAGCAGAGGGCATGTTACCACCAAGGACAGATTGATGAGCCCGGTTCCAAGATTTGGTACCGCCATCAACAAGCGTGCGAACCCAATCGCCGTGTGTGATGCCAAGTGCAATCGCATCTCGCTAATGACGCCGTACGGTCTCGTGGGGACGGTTGTCACGACCGGCCGACAAGAGCCGCAATCGGACCATCCGCCATCACGGCTCAACTCGATGTCCATTTCATCCATCGCGTGACGCCACTGGCCGAAGACGCGCGGGGGGCCCGGTTTCAGCTTAGCCAGGAAGAAGGTTCCGCAAATGCAAAACCACGCACCGGGTCACGTCACAGGCGCGCGCCTTGCGTCGCTAAGCGTATGCATCTTTCTCATGGCCACGGCCAGCGCGGCGGCTGCCCCGCTCCACGACCCCGCATGCATCCGACTTTGTGTCGAGAAGGCACATGCCGCCTGTCTAGATGCGACGAATGAGAAGTGTTTCCATCAACATGCCGTAAGCTGTCAGAAAGCATGCCCGTCTCGATAAACTGTCGCGATGGGCCATTTTCCAAACTCGTGCGCCGCAACCAATAGCCAACCCGCCCAGCTAGCGGCCCATGCATTTCTTCATGTAGCAGACGGATGGATGATCGTAACAATTGACCTGGCTGTTGTACCTGCAGATCGGAATCTTGCAATTGCAGTCGTATTGGGCGAAGCGTTGCGGACGCTACTAGCGTTCGGCGCCGCGACCGTGCTGGCGGACGTCGTGGCGAAGGCGGAGGTTGCCGTCAGCATCAGCGCCGCGAGGCCGAAGCACAGACCGGATAATGTCATTCGAGCGCTACCAAATACCGGCATTGAGTGATCCTTTCAGAGTTGAACGGACTCCAGTAGGAGCCGGGCGTGAGTTGGTGTCAACACTCCGAACCAACCCTCGGCAGCGGTCGTCCCAAGGCAGGCCGCTTGACCCCAACCGGCCGATTAGAGAAGCGACCAAACTTTTTGCGGCGCAGCGAATGACGCTAATGGCTCTGCTAAGCCATTCCCTGCTGGTAGGCTGGATTCAGAGGATGCCGATGTCGCTGCCCTTCCGCGAATGGCTCACGATGCTGGTGCCGCCGTCTTACTTCTACCGAAGACGTATCGCGGAAGAGGCGCGCTCAGGCGAGCCGGAGCTCGCTGTCCTGGCCAAGCTGGTGCCGTCCGGCGGCACTGCCGTCGATATAGGTGCCAACCAAGGGGTCTACGCCTACGCCCTCGCGGACATCGCCGACCGGGTCGTCGCTTTTGAGCCCAACCCCAACTATGCCTTCTTCGCGCGCTGGATGTTGCGCGGCCGCGCGGAGGTCTACGAACTGGCACTCTCAGACGAGTCTAGTCGTGGTACTTTGCACGTGCCGCTTTCGGACCAGGGGATGGTCCTTCACCTCGCCGGGAGCCTAAAGCGAACGCACTCCCAGTTTTGCAACAACAAGACCTATGACGTTGAGATCCGCACGCTCGACGACTGTGGCTTGATGAATGTGCGTTTCGTCAAGGCTGATGTCGAGGGCAGCGAGCGCGAGGTGCTTGATGGCGCACGGGCAACCCTCGCGCGCGACCGACCGATAATCTTGCTTGAACTATTGTCCGGCACTCACGAGGACCCTGCCGCCTATACGGCGGCGATTTGCGAGAGTTTTGGTTACGACGCCTTCATCATCCAGCGCGGCGAAAAGTTCGCGGCACTACCCGTGATTGCTGCTCTTGGCAAGAATACTAGCTGGGGAACCGAAATTGATTCGCGAAATGTGCTCTTCCTGCCGCGATGACCGGAGACGACTGCGGCGTTGGCGTGTTGTGTGTACCGAAAACCCTATTCATATTGATTAGGCGAAGGAATCGCCTAACGTCAGCGCATCATGATCGCGCTGATGTGTTTCGTCCTGGCCGTTTTAGCGACCCCATTCAAGTCGAAGTGCCGACTTGAGGCCGAGAATGCCGCGCTTCGACATCAGTTGATGGTTCTGCGGCGCAAAGTGCACGGTCGCATTCGGCTCACGAACAGTGATCGCTGGTTCTTTGTCCAGCTGTATCGCTGGTTTCCATCGATCCTGACGGTTCTCAAAGTTATCCAGCCCGGAACCCTCGTGCGATGGCATCGCGCCGGCTTTCGCTGCTATTGGCGGTGGAAATCGCGTCCACTGGGCGGGCGACCGCAGGTCGACAATGACCTACGTGCTCTGATCAGGCGGATGAGCATCGACAACCCGCTTTGGGGAGCGCCGCGCATCCACGGCGAGCTGCTCAAGCTCGGGTTTGAGGTCGCGCAATCGAGCGTTGCCAAATACATGGTGAAGCGACGCGGGCCACCCAGCCAGGGATGGCGTACCTTCCTGCGTAATCAAGCGCCGGAAATCGCCGCGATGGACCTGTTTGTTGTCCCAACCATCGGCTTTGACCTGCTCTATGCTTTCATCATTGTTCGGCTGGACCGCAGAAACCTGGTCTGGATCAACGTCACAACAAGCCCGACCGCAGAATGGATCGCACGCCAGCTGACTGGGGCCTTCCCTTGGGATGAGGCGCCACGTTACCTCATCCGTGATCGGGATCGCATCTATGGCGCCGTCGTCACGCGCCGGTTGCGCGCCATGGGCATCCGGGACAAACCGACGGCGCCGGCTTCGCCTTGGCAGAACGGGTTTGCCGAACGGCTGATCGGATCGATCAGGCGCGAGTGTTTGGATCATCTTATCGTCTTGAGCGAGGTACATCTGCGCCGGATTCTGCAAACCTACGCCGGTTATTATAATGACATCCGAACGCACTGGTCATTGAACAAAGACGCGCCCATCTCTCGTCCGGTTCAGCGAAGCGGAATCATAAAATCACACGCTCTGCTCGGCGGTCTGCATCACCATTACGTCCGCGTTTAGGCTTTTCGGTACACACAACGCCAACGATCAAACTTCCGTTTGGGACGAAGGCAACAGAGCGTACGCGTACCAGATGCACGATCCGGACACAGTCGTGGATGACAACCAGATTATCGGCCGCGATCCGGACCCGAGTATCCGCTTTCAGGTCCTGCGCGATCACGGACTGTTAGCCGACTGATCACCGCTCAGAATGGAAAGCAGGCAGGGCCCGGGTCAACCGGGTCCTGCATTTCTATCAGGTCCTTGGGTTTTGAGCCTTGAGCCTTGAGCCTTGAGCCGCTATTAGGTTCTTGGCTGTGCTTGGCCACATTTTGCATCAGCAACTTTAGAGCCGAGAAGGTCCTAATCCTCACCCACGCACAGCGCGACGACCACCACATCTCGATATTGAAACTCGACCAATGCTCTCCAAAATTCGTTCATTCGGGCCGCGCGGTCCTCGAGGTCGATGCCACCCGGTAGCGAGACGTGCGCCGTGTCGAGGCCGGGTGAGCGCGTGACGCTAACGTCGCCGACGTTCTCGCGCATGTGACGGGGCGCCGTGCACGGTCTCGGCAGCCGTCGCGCTCCATGCTGACGATCGATGAATTGCTTGAGGTTGGTCACGCCTGCTCCCTTCGCGTTCCGACTTGTCGCGTTGGATTATTTATGGGGGTCATTGCCCGATTAGATGGTTCGCGCCGCCCCCCGTCTTGCGCCCCATTCCGCAGACCTGCCGGCTTCGGTAGTATCTGTTCACATATATCCTTCTATCGCCGTTCGTGGGGAACGTGCGCACACGACGAAGTTCATAGGGAGGTGAGCATGAAGACCATTTTGGTTCCAACGGAAAACCACGACGCCATGCGGTCGGCTCTGGAAACTGCGCTGCTCTTAGCGCGGCGATGCGGCAGCTACATCGAGGGGTTCGCGCTACGCTGGAGCGTCAACCAAGTCGCCGGCGGTGACATAGTTGGAGCCTTTCCTATTGAGATATTTGTCCGCGACAACGCGGAAGAGGAGCGGAAGGCGCGCCAATTATATGAGTCGTTCATGCAGGAGCACGATGTCCCGCGCTCGACAAAAACGGCAGGAACGCTGTCGTTCGGCTGGTTGGACGGGGCGCCAGAAGGTGAGAGCTTCGTCGGCAGCCATGGGCGCGTTTTCGATATCATCGTGATGCATCGGTCCGACAATAAGTCGGGCGGTTTGCACGACAGGGCGATTGAAGCCGGCCTGTTTGAGAGCGGTCGGCCGATACTTTTATCCCCGCCATCGCCGCCACGCCAAATCGCCACCAACGTGCTGATCGCGTGGAACTGCAGCACCGAGCAGGCGCGAGCCACGGCCCTGTCGATGCCGCTGCTTCATAAGGCCGATCGGGTCACGGTCCTGACGGTCACCGGCGGAACTGCGGTGCCGGGGCCCTCCGCCGAGCAATTGATCCGACACCTTCACTGCAACGCCGTTAAGGCAGAGCCGCTGACCGTCGGACTCGACGGCAGAAGCACCGGCGAGGCCATCCTGGCGACAGCACAATCGTTGAGCTGCGATCTTCTGATCAAGGGTGCCTACACACAGAGTAGATTGAGACAGATGATATTCGGCGGCGCGACCCAACACGTCCTGGCGAACGCTGCCCTGCCGGTCTTGTTGGCCAATTAATCGCGGCCTGGCCTTTTGGATGATCGCAGGGAGTCCGGGGCCGGTTCGGCATGTTCGGCTACCAGGCCGGCGACCGGAAGCCCTCCAAAATCATCCGGCGGGCCCGGAGGCTGGAACGAACCGGCGGTGATTGGTCATTTTGCCGGGCCAGAGATGGTTATGCCGTTTGGAATGATCAGTTCAGGTCGTTAGGTGTCTAGACGATAGTCATGGGACCCCTCGCCGCGTGGATTAAAGCGGTGTGAGACGGATTCTCCGCCATTGCGGTCGCCGATTACCGGAACAATAATGATCTTTCTGTCGGAGCCAGGGCCGACCCATTGGGCAAAAGGGGTAGCTGTCATGACAACAGTAGCGCCGGCAATTCCGACTGCGTGGTACTGGAACCGCTGGAATCAGCTCGTTCTCGGCTTGATCGCAATGATGACGATCTCGTCGCCGCAATATGTCTGGACGTTATTTACAGGGCCGCTCAACCAGAAACTTGGAACAACGCTTGCTGAATTGCAGTGGACGTTCTCCCTGCTGATTATTTTGCAGACTTGGTGCTCACCGCTGCAGGCCTATCTCGTTGATAAATTCGGCCCGCGCCTTCTGATCTCCATTGGTGCGCTGATGTCTGGCGGTGGCTGGGTTCTGTCCAGTCATGTCGACAATATCTGGGCGTTATATTTCACCTACGGTGTCATTTGCGGGTTCGGCACTGGTATCATCTATGTCGGCATCATCGGCCTGATGGTGCGCTGGTTTCCCGACCGGCGCGGACTAGCGACGGGGCTTGCCGCCGCGGGCTATGGGTTTGGCGCGATCTTCACCAGCTTTCCGATCGACAGCATGATCAAGACCGCGGGGTATGCGCACACACTAGTCGTGTGGGGCATCATCCAGGGCGTCATCGGCATCATCGCCGCGCAGTGGCTGCGCATTCCGCCGGAAGGCTGGCAACCATCTGGCTATACACCAGCATCCGCGACCACGATGCAGTCGAAGCGCAGCTACACGCCGACTGAAATGCTGAAAAGCCCGACCTTCTGGCTGCTGTTCCTCATGATGAGCATGATGTCGACCAGCGGGCTTATGGTCGTCTCCAACGTCGGACCATTCGCGAAGGAATATAACGTTGCCAACGCGCTGGTATTCGGCATGGCGGCGCTGCCGCTATCGTTGACACTCTCGCGCTTTACCAACGGACTGACGAGGCCGTTCTTCGGCTGGGTCTCCGATCATATCGGCCGCGAGATGACGATGGCGCTCGCGTTCTCATTGGAATGCGCCGCGATTCTCGTCCTATTTGCATTTATCGATCGTCCGGCATTGTTCGTCGTGCTGACCGGCCTCGTGTTCTTTGGCTGGGGCGAAATCTTTTCGCTCTTCCCATCAACCCTGACCGACACCTTCGGCCCGAAATATGCCGCCACCAACTACGGTTTCCTCTATATCGCGCAAGGGGTGGGTTCGATTTTGGGGGGGCCGGCTGCCGCATTTCTCAAGCAGACGACCGGCAGTTGGACCTCGGTGTTCATCATCGTTGCCATTCTCGATGCGGTGACTGCATTGTTGGCCATCACCGTTCTGCGCAAGATTCGCAGCCGTCATATGCGTGCAAGCTAAAGCGAGTAAATTGCATCAGGCCGTCCGACTTAGCCGGACGGCCTAATAGTATACGTCTCCACCCAGGACGCTCAGCGTCTGGTGCTCGGGCCCGACCGTGGCCACTATCGCGTGATCGACGTCGAGCGCTACGGCGACGACGTGCCCGTGCCGTGGTTCGGGCCACGCATGCGCTGCGAGCGATGCGGCCACCTCGGCGCCGACGCGCGGCCGAACTGGCAGGAGCGAGCACCGAGTTTATTCGGCTCGCCCAGAAGCTAAAGACACGGCGTTCGACCTCGTGCCAAAGCGGCAGCCCAGCGAAATTTTCTCACGCAATTCTGGGGCGATCGGTCAGCAATGCTGTCTGATTGAGGTCAAAGAATCCTTTGCGGTCTTCCGCTCTGATTATGGCGCGCGCTGGAGGGATCCCTTTTTGTCGGACGGTTCCTTCAGCCGCAAACTGAGCGGACGCCTTCGGGCAGTGTGTGAGGCAACGCCCCGCAATAGAACAGCCTCTGACCTTTGCCCCGAAAGCGCCCGCTCACTTTTCCGAACAACCCAATGCGGGAGGTCCGAGAGTACCGTGCCAAAACCGGAGCATATAGCGTGCTTAGAACGCAGGCAGCGATCGATCGAGATTGAGATCGGAAACGCGTTGCTGCACTTGTGTGTACCGAAAACCTCATCTGCATTGATTAGGCGAAAGAATCGCCTAACGTCAGAGCACTATGATCGCGCTGTTATGTTTCGTACTTGCCGTCTTGGCCGCGCCATTCAAGTCGAAGAGCCGGCTTGAGGCCGAGAACGCGGCGCTCCGACATCAGTTGATTGTTCTACGGCGCAAGGTGCCCGGCCGCGTTCAGCTCACGAGCAATGATCGCTGGTTCTTTATCCAGTTGTATCGATGATTTCCGTCGATTTTGCAGGTCCTCACGGTCGTCCAACCTGAGACGCTGGTACGGTGGCATCGTGCCGGCTTTCGCTGCTATTGGCGCTGGAAGTCGTGCCGTCGGGGAGGGCGGCCGCAGATTGAGGCGGACCTTCGTGCACTGATCAGGCGGATGAGCATCGAGAATCCGCTTTGGGGTGCGCCACGCATCCACGGTGAACTGCTCAAGCTCGGGTTTGCAGTCGCGCAGTCGAGCGTCGCCAAATACATGGCCAAGCGGTGTGGATCGCCAAGTCAGGGATGGTGCACCTTTCTGCGGAACCACGCGCCAGACATCGCTGCCATGGATCTTTTCATTGTACCGACCATTGGCTTCAACCTGCTCTTTGCTTTCGTCATAGTCAGGCTGGACCGCAGAAACCTAGTCTGGATTAACGTGACACGAAATCCGACGGCTGAATGGATTGCACGCCAGATAACCGAGGCATTCCCTTGGAATAATGCTCCGCGCTACCTAATTCGCGATCGAGATCGCGTTTACGGCGATATCGTCACGCGGCGGCTTTGCGCCATGGGCATCCGGGACAAGCCTACTGCACCAGCCTCGCCCTGGCAGAATGGGTTTACCGAACGGCTGATTGGATCGATCCGGCGCGAGTGTGTGGACATTTCATCGTCTTGGGTGAGGCGCATCTGCGCCGGATCCTTCGAGCCTATGCTGGCTATTACAATGAGATCAGAACGCACCGGTCATTGGACAAAGATGCGCCGGTCTCTCGCTCCGTTCAGCGGACTGGAATCATAAATTCACGTCCGATCCTTGGCGGGCTTTATCACCGCTATGTGCGGGTTTAAGTTTTCGGTACACACAGGTGGCCCCGCTCCCCACATTTAAATTTCGACGGCCTTGAGTCCCTCGGCCGTCTTAGATTCATCCTTTCCGACACGTCCAGCTTCGAGAACGCGCGCAGTCGCCAAAACCAATGCGTCATGATTGCGCCTGCTCGCGAGTTGGACGCCGACGGGCATGCCGCCAATGGGTCGGCAAGGAACCGCCACGGCCGGATAGCCAATGACGGTATACAAGCTCTGGATCTTTTGATTGCCGGTCTGTTCGGAATACGGCGGCGCGACCCCGTCGGTTGCCGGGGCGAGAATAACTCCATTCTCGCCCAAAATGCCGTCGAGGTATTCGAGATAGAATTGTCGGTCCGCCAAGGCGGCGCTGTAACCGGCTTCTGTCACCGCTCGCCCCCGCGTCACGATCTCGCGGAAACGATCACTCATCATGTCCCCATGTTCGTCGAAATCGTGGCCATGCGCGTTAGCAACGTCGCGAAATACAATCGTTTCAAAGCATTCCGTGAGCGTGCCGAACCGAGCGGGCAGGTCGTGTGAGCTAACGGGATGCCCCGCTGTCCGCAGAATCACCGCCGCCTCTTGCAATGCCTGCTTCGTTTCAGGCTCGATTCGGTCGGTGTAAGGACCATCGATCTGCAAAATCGGGGTACCTGTCGCGGGCCGGTGCCGCGTCGGCTCATCGGAAGAATTGCTCTTCGCCAGCGAGAATACCGTATTGAAAAGCTCAATGTCGTCTAGGGATCGCGCCATAGGACCGACCGTGTCGAAAACGGCTGAAATGGTCATTACACCGTCGGTGCTGATGGCCCCGATGGTAGGCTTGTAGCCGTAGAATTCCGCAGTAGGTCGACGGACGCACAATCGAACCAAGCGTCTGGGTCCCTACCGCGAGCGGAACCATGTGCGCCGCGACCACAGCGCCCGATCCGCTCGATGAGCCGCCGGGCGTTCGCGTTAAATCATGTGGATTCCGCGTCGGACCCGCGCGTGCGATGGCATATTCTGTTGAAACCGTGGTGCCGACTATAATCGCGCCGGCTTCACGCAGGCGTCGCACCAAGGAGGCATCTCGGGGCGGAATCCGGTGGGCATGGATCGGCGTGCCCCACGAGCAGACAAAGTCGGCGACGTCGATCGTGTCCTTGATTGCGATCGGTATGCCGTGCAGCGCGCCCCTCGGTTCGCCCGAGTCCAGTCGCCGCGCTTGTTCGATCGCAGCGGACCGGTTGAACTGCACGAAGCCCTTGACCGCAGGCTCCGAAGCCTCGATGCGATCGAAGCAGGATTGGACGATTTCGCTTGCCGAGCAATCGCCGCCCCGAATCAGTGCCAGCAATGTTACGGCGGAAAGATCGTAAAGTTCCGTCATGGGTCGGATTATCCTCTTGCGGAAGTCAATCATTGTGCTTAGTCGACCGTGATCGTTCCGACCGAATACCCCGCTGCATGTCTATGTTTGTCGTTCGAATGCCAGGAGACTTTCGCGGCGAATGATGTCGAGGCATTGCTTTTTGATAGAAAGAAACGATTGGCCGAGACTGATATCCGCCGACCGCGGGCGCCCAAGCGTGACCGGAACGTCCAAGAGGATGCGGCCCGGCGATGCGCTCATGACCAGAATTCGATCGCCGAGATAGATTGCCTCGTCGATGTCGTGGGTCACAAATATCACCGTCGTTCTGTTGTCGGCCCAGATGGTCAGGAGCATTTCCTGCATCATCGTGCGCGTCTGCGCATCGAGTGCACCGAAAGGTTCGTCCATAAGCAGTACGCTCGGCCGATTGACCAGGGCGCGGGCGATAGCCACGCGCTGTTGCATGCCGCCGGATAAGGTTTTCGGATAGTTGTTTGCGAACCGGACGAGGCCCACCATTTCGAGGTACCGTGCGGCTAAACGATAGGCCTCCGAATTCGAAAGTCCCGCCATGCGCGGCCCGTGAGCCACATTGGCGCGAACCGATTTCCAGGGAAACAGGCTCGGTTGCTGGAACACCATCCCTCGATCGACACCCGGTTTGGTAATGACGGCGCCGTCGAGGATAATTTTGCCTTCGGTCGGCAAGTCGAATCCCGCCACGGCGTTGAGGATCGTGGATTTTCCACAGCCGGACGGCCCGACAATGCAGACGAATTCACCGGGTTTGATATCGATCGATACGCGGTCGACAGCAAGGAACTCCTTGTCCGGCTGGCCGAAGATAATGCTTATCCTGTTGACCGCGATGGCGCCACGCGCTGGCGTATCCGTGAAACCCGTGGCTGTGACGTTCGGGATGCTATGCCCGCGTATTGCATCCGGCGCGAGATTTTGCCGGTAGGACATCAGCGCCACCTCATCGCGCGCCGCGCCCATTCCTCAAATGCAAAATCCAGGCAAGCGGAAATGACGCCGAGTACCACGAGGCCGGCCATCATCAGACCGATTCGCAGGTTTTCGTGGGCGATATCGATCCGATAGGCGACGCCAGCAGAAGCGCCTGCGAGCTCGGCGGCGACCAGCGTGTAAAAAGCGATGCTCAGCGAGGTACGCAAGCCGACAAAGATATACGGCAAAGCGCCAGGCAATAGTAGTTCGCGAAGCATACGATGCTCCGGCGTGCCGAGTGTCTGAGCGACGCGGATCAGCAACGGATCCACCCGTTTCACGCCCAGGTGGGTGGCGATCCACACGGTAAAAAAGACGGCCCATAGGATGAGGAAGTACTTGCCTGTTTCGTTGAGGCCGAGCCAAAGAATGACTATAGGAACTAGGGCGATGGGCGGTATCGGCCGCAAGATCTGGAAGATCGGCGTCAGGAGGCTTGAGAGTGACGCATACCTGGCAGTGGCGATGCCGACCACAACGCCGACGATGGCGCCAATAATATAGCCGACCAGAACCCTGGACACGCTCATCGCGATGTCCAGGGTGAGATGTCCGTGCGCTCCCCAATCATAGAGTGCTTGAGCAACCGCCGATGGCGGCGGAAAGAGAAACTGGTTCACCGCCCCGGAGCGCGATACGAGTTCCCAAGCGCCGAAGAAGAGAGGGATCGATATGACCTGTAGTAAGCGGTTTACGCCAGGTCCGTTATCGCGCGCATGAACTGCCATTTATAATCGCCGTGATCGGACTGTTCCGCTATCCGTTTTTTAAGGGCAACGAAACGGTCGACGATCCCGCGGGAATCGTCACGAGCCCTGGCGCGACGGCGTGCAGGGGTCCGGAGAAGATGAACTTGGCCATATCTGGCATTGTGGTCACGCCAACCGGATGATTGCCTGTCTTCAGGCGCCATGTCGTATTGATCTTCAAAATGCTGAGTTGCTTCGGATCCAAGGCGACGTGGTAAACGTAGCCATCCCAAATCGGTTCCAGGTCGGCCGGTTTCATCCCCACCATGTCGGCGACGTCATTTATGGCCGCCTCACGGTTTGTTTTCATCCACGCTTCAGCATCGATCATCGCGGCGAGGAACTTCTCAATCAGTTTCTCGTGCGTTTTCAGATAGTCCTGGGTGACTGCGATGTTGAAAGTCTCCGAATAGATGCCGTCGGCACTGAGTTCCTTGACCTTGCTTCCGAGGGCCTTCTTGCCATCGTAGACATGCGGCTCCCACGTGTCGTAGGCGTCGATGCTGCCGCTGGCGAGCGCTGAGGGCATGTCCTGGGGACGCAGATTGACCAGCGTCACGTCGGCGTGGGTGAGTTTTCCTTTTTCGAGGATCATATCAGTCGTGATCTCACTGCCCGTCCCGGCAGAGAAACCGATCCGTTTGCCTTTTAAATCCGTCCACTTGTTGATTTTCGCGGACACCGCGGTCAGCATGTTATCATTGGAATATTCCATGCGCGCGAGGAAGGCGACCGGCTGGTTCGCCAGCATCGCTGCCGTAAACGGCGTCTCCGCCGTCGTTGCGATATCGGCGGCGCCGCCCATCATCGTATCGAGGCATTGCTTGCCGCTCGTGAAATTGGCGGGCTTGATATCGAGCCCGTGCTTGACGAAGAAGCCTTCCTTTTCCGCCACTAGAACCATGCCCGAAATCGGCGAGAGATTCTGCGCAAGACGAGCGCTCTCCGCAGCGTCGGCGGGGACCAAGCCGGCTCGAATGACGAGTGAGGCAACCGTGGCGGCGATTAGTGACGCATATCGTTTCATGACCGCATCTCCTGAACAGGGGCGCAAGCGTGTTGCCGCGTTGCCGAATAAGGTGCCCGGACTTGTTGCAGTGCAAAAGCAATTAATTGCATCGGTTTGAGCGGCGACCGGCGAAAGCAACGAACGGGTTATTCCTGCGCTTTCCGTTCCCCTCCGTTTCGGTGATCGAATCTTTTTGGGGGCCGGCCGATATGACGCAAATATCGTGCCAACTTTGTAGGCTGGCGCCATCTCAGCTAAGTTATTGGCCTGCAAATTTAATTTGGAGATTGAGGCTCGTTGCTGATCCTGGCTTCGATCCGGCCTGCTCGCCAATTGGGTTGCCCGTGCGAAAAATCAGCGGAACTCATAATTGTGGGCTGCGGTTAATCCAATTGAGAGGTTCGTTGAGCCGGCCATGGGGCGCGGCAACGTTTGCCCTCCCGCAACCGGCCGATGGCCCAGCGGACATTCTTGCGCATGTCGGTATCAGGGTCATCGACGTGTTGTTGCAAATAGGCGAACGCCGATGGATGGCCAATCTCGCCGAGCATTCCGGCGACTTCATCGCGCAAATTGCCTGCGTCGTGATCGAGCAAAGGGACATGGCTGCAACGGCCTCAACCACGCGCAATTTCCCCAAACCGCGGGCAACCATGAGCGTCACCTGCTAGTATTCGTCGTTGAGTGCGGCGATCAAGGGTGCGCCGGCATCGTCGCCGGTCCTGCGCGCGAGCGTTTCTGCGGTGATTTCGCGCACCATCCACTTGGGGTCGGCGAGCGCGCCAATGACGGCATGGGTGCCGTGGGGGCTCGACGAGAAACCAAGTGCGGAAACGGCCACTCGCCGCACCACCGTGTTCGGGTCGCGCCAGGCGCCGATCAAGACCGACGACGAGCTTGATCAGCTGACGCAGCTTGGCGATTGCAGGCCCAATTCAAGATTAGCGTGCCAGGTGCCGATGTCCGATAAACTTGATGGGCTGAGGGTCAGGCTTGCGCCAAATTCCATGCCCTAGCGCTGAAAATTTTAGTCGTTATCGAAGGTCGTGATTTGGCGATGCAGTTTGACACCGAGAACGGCCCGCCGATCGCCCTCGAAAATATGGACATTCAGGTCGGACGAATTTCTGGCGCTACCGTCACTTGTCTGCCGATGAGCCGGTACTTCACCTTTATGGAGAGCTCGCCGCGACAATCACGCGCCGCAGGGGTGGTACGCCGGCGCCGAACGGACACTGGAGTTGATGCCGCCGCTTTTTCGGTGAGCCGTGATGTGAACTCCCGAGAGCCATCCAGGCGCTGTCGGCTGCGGGGACTACTTCAAGCGGCGGTGACGGTCTGTGGCTGATGGAATCGCTGCGCGATCGCCGTACAGACGCCTTCGTGGAATGCCGGCGCAACCAGCGTGATCCCTGCAGGTAGGCTGTTGTTGTAGAACCCACTCGGCACGGCAATCGCGCAGAGATCGAGCATGTTCACGAAGTATGAGTAGAAACCCATCATAGTGTTGCGGGCGACGGGCTCCGCTTCCATTTCCGCAATGGTGAAGTAGGTGCCGACCGTGGGCACGGCCAGAACGTCTATAGAGGAGAAGATCCACTCGGCTTCGCGTTTCAGCGCTTGCTGACGATAGAACGCCTTGAACGTGTCCACGGCATTCCAGCGCGCAGCCGATGCGAGAATACCGCGGGTGACCGGCAATACCTTGTCGGCGTTCTCCGCCAAAAAGGGACCGAGCGCCTCCGTCCGTTCGGCAATCCACGGACCGTCGAATAACAAAACGCCGGCCTCGCGGAACGGTGCAAAATCGATGGGAACGGCGGTGCCGCCTATATCATGCAGCCGTTGCAGCGCGGCATCAAACAGGCCGGGCGCCTCCCGGTTGCCGAAAAATTCGAGGTTTTCCCTACGTGGCATGCCGAAGCGGAACGAAGCCGGGGCCTCACGCCGGGTGAAGGAAAAGCCGGGCGGCGGGCGCCGCGAAAACGGATTTTTCGGATCGAACGCCCGCATGGTCTCCGCCACAAGGATTGCGTCCCCGACCGAATTGGCGAAGACTGAAACGCAATCGAGCGTCCGGCAAGCGGGCACCACACCGCTTGTGGAAATCACACCGATTGTCGGTTTCAGTCCCACGACATTGTTGAACGAGGCCGGAATGCGGCCTGATCCTCCTGTGTCGGTGCCCAGAGAGAAAGCGACTTCGCCGAGGCCGACAGCCACCGCCGAACCGGAACTGGATCCGCCGGCGATCATGTCGGGATTGTAGGCCGAGCCGCAGGCCCCGTATGGCGAGCGAACACCGCAAAGGCCGGTGGCAAATTGATCGAGATTGGTCTTGCCGATACAGATCGCGCCTGCCTGTTCGAGCCGAGCAACACAGGCCGCGGATTTATCCGCTTTGTAGGCATAACTCGGACATGCGGCCGTCGTGGGCAAACCGGCGACATCGATGTTGTCCTTCACCGCAAACGGAATACCGTAGAGTGGCAATTTGTTCTTTGCACTCTCCGTCAATGTCTGCGCGGCCGCCAGGGCCTCCGGCTGAGGCCTGAGATTGATCCACACGTCCGGTCTGGCTGCCCGATGGATCGTTTCATAGACGGTCTGTATCACGTCTACGGCGGTTATCTCACCGTGGCGATAGAGAGTGTGCAATCCGTCAATGGTGAATAGCCGAGAGCCGGCGGAACTTCGGCCGTTCGTATTCGCGTCCATGTTCTGTGCCTCGTCCCTCTCTTCATGCCCTAAGTACGCGGCTTGCCTAAGCAATTAGTTGACATTTGCAGCTGATTGAAAGGTTGTCGGTTCCGAAAACCTGTGTGTACCGAAAACCTTATCCACATAGATTAGCCGAAAGAATCGCCTAACCTCAGCGCACCATGATCGCGCTGCTAGGTATCCTACTGGCCGTCTTGGCCGCGCCATTCAAGTCGAAGAGCTGGCTTGAAGCCGAGAACGCGGCGCTCCGACATCAATTGATCGTTCTGCGGCGTAGTGTGCAGGGTCGGGTCCGGTTCACAAACAGCGATCGCTGGTTCTTTATCCAACTGTATCGCTGGTTTCCATCGATTTTGAAGGTCCTCACGATCGTCCAACCTGAGACGCTTGTGCGATGGCATCGGGCGGGCTTTCGCCGTTACTGGCGTTGGAAATCCCGCCCATGGGGAGGGCGGCCCCAGATTGATGCGGACCTGCGGGCGCTGATCCGGCGGATGAGCATGGAGAACCCGCTTTGGGGAGCGCCGCGCATCCACGGCGAGCTGCTCAAGCTCGGCTTTGAGATCGCGCAGTCGAGCGTCGCCAAATACATGGTCAAGCGGTGTGGATCGCCAAGTCAGGGGTGGCGCACCTTTCTGCGTAACCACGCGCCAGACATCGCCGCGATGGACCTGTTCGTTGTCCCGACCATCGGCTTCGATCTGCTCTATGCCTTAATCATCGTTCGGTTAGACCGAAGAGACCTCGTCTGGATCAACGTCACAACAAACCCAACGGCTGAATGGATTGCACGCCAGTTAACCGAGGCATTCCCATGGAATGAGGCTCCACGCTACCTCATCCGTGATCGGGATCGCATCTATGGCGCCGTCGTCACGCGCCGGTTGCGCGCCATGGGCATCCGGGACAAACCGACGACGCCAGCCTCGCCTTGGCAGAATGGGTTTGCCGAACGGCTGATCGGATCTATCCGGCGCGAGTGTGTGGACCATTTCGTCGTCTTGGGCGAGGCGCATCTGCGCAGTATCCTGCGAACCTATGCTCACTACTACAATGAGATCAGAACGCATCGGTCGTTGGACAAAGATACGCCTGTCTCTCGCCCCGTTCACCCAATCGGATCAATAAATTCACATGCAATTCTTGGGGGACTTCATCACCACTACGTCCGGGTTTAGGTTTTCGGTACACACAAGGTCCGTCTCAATCTGCGGTCGCCCTCCCAGTGGACGCGATTTCCAACGCCAATAGTAGCGAAAGCCCGCCCGATGCCAGCGCACAAGGGTTTCGGGACGGATGATCGTGAGGACCTGCAGGATCGATGGAAATCGGCGATACAGCTGGATAAAGAACCAGCGGTCGTTGTTCGTGAGTCGAGCGCGGACGTGCACCTTACGCCGTAGAACGATCAACTGATGTCGGAGCGCCGCGTTCTCGGCTTCAAGCCGACTCTTCGACTTGAATGGCGCGGCCAAAACGGCCAGTACGAAACAAAACAGAGCGATCATGGTCTGCTGACGTTAGGCGATTCCTTCGGCTTATCAATACGGATGAGGTTCTCGTTACAACAGCGTCGGATTCTGCAAGGCTATGCTCACTATAACAATAAGATCAGAACGCATCGGTCACTGGATAAAGATGCATCTGCCCTTCGTGCCGTCCTAGTGCGTCGGGCACATCGCGTCACAGCCATCCTCGGCGGACTTCATCACCATTATGTGCGGGTTTAAGTTTTCGGCACACGGAGCCGAAGCGTTTCAGTCGTCCCACGGGTGCAAAACGATGCGTCCAAGCAATTTGTCGCTCGTTTCGAGCAGATGATGGGCGGCGCCGACCTGCGACAGCGGCAACACGGCGTGGATCGGCATGACGATGCGGCCTTTTTCCAGCAGTTCGACGACAATGCGCTGGTCGTTGCGCGTCGAGGCGCGCACGCCGTGCACGTTGAGCTCGCGGCTGACTAGATCGATCACCCGCAGCGGAACCTCGTTCATCTCGCCGGCGACCGGGCAAAAGGTGCCGCCAAACCGCATCGCGTCGATGCACAGGCGCATCAGGGCCGTTGCGCCGGTATATTCGACCGCGCCGTCGACGCCTTCACCGCGGGTGACGTCGCGGATGGCGCGCACGACATCGGGCGAGTTGGTGTTGAACACGGCTTCCGCGCCGGCGCGGCGCAGCGCGTGCTCCTTGGCGGCGTGGCGGGTGGTGGCGATCGGGGTGCCGCCGGCAAGCCTGACCAGTTGCAGCGTTGCGGTGCCCATGCCGCCGGAGGCGCCGGTGATCAGAACCACTTCGTTCATGCGCACATTCAGCCGAGAGGCGACGATGTGGTGCGCGGTCGAGCAGGCCCACATGGCGGCGGCGGCCTGATCGTAGTCGAGCGCCGGGCTGATCTTGATCCAGTAATGCTGCGGCCGTGAAACGTACTGCGCATAGCCGCCGAACATGGTGTGGCCGGGCAGTTCGACACCGGTCGAGAGATTGCCAAGACCACGAATGGTGTTGACCGACGCCGGATTTTCCGGATGCACGATGCCGACAACGCGGTCGCCCGGCTTGAAGCCGTCGACCTCTGGGCCGGTCGCCACAACGTCGCCGGCCACGTCACGCCCCAATTGCATCGGCATGGGAAAGGCTGGGCGGCCGTGGATGCCGCCATGGTGCCCGGTGGCCTTGCCGTAGAAGTGATGCACCTCGCCGTTGCGGTACTTGATGTCCCAGCGCGATACCGAAGTGGCAATCACCTTCACCAGCACATCGCCGGCGCCGACTTCGGGCTCCGGATAGTCGCCATAGACAAGCTTCTCAGGTCCCCCGAATTCGAACAGGCGGACGGCTTTCATGGCGGTCAGGTCCAGGCCACGGTTTTGCGCACGGCCTCGCAGATTCGCTCGGCTGTGGGCGTGATAGCCAGTTCGAGCGGCAGGCTGAACGGGGTCGGGATATCCAGCCGCGCCACGCGCGCGATCGGCGCGCGCAGCGATTTGAAGCCGTGCTCGGCCACGATGGCGGATAGGCCGGAGGCGATGCCGCAGTTCAGATTGGTCTCGTCGGCGACCACCAGCCGTCCGGTGCGGCCGACCGAGTCCAGGATCATGTCCTGGTCGAGCGGCACCAGCGTGCGCGGATCGAGCACTTCGACATCGATGCCCTCGCCGGCCAGCGTCTCGGCCGCCGCCAGCGCGACGTGCACGACATAAGAGGTCGCGATCACGGTGACGTCGCGGCCGGGCCGCTTGATGTCGGCGCGCCCGAACGGGACCATGTAGTCCTCCTCCGGCACGTCGCCCTCGATATCCATCAGCCGGGCGTGATTGACGAACACGGTCGGGTTGTCGCTTTTGATGGCGCTGCGGATAAGTCCTTTGACGTCGTAGGGGCTCGACGGGATGACGATTTCGAGCCCGGCAGCGTTCCACAACATCGCCTGCGGGCTGTGGCTGTGCTGGGCGGCGCCGCCGCCGCGCAGACCATGCAGATAATGATAGACGACCGGCACGCGCATTGTGCCGTTCGACATGTGACAGGCGACCGCCGCCTCGTTGACCAGCGGCGACCATCCGACATAGGCGAAGCTGCCGGTGCCGATATCGACGAACGGCCGCGCGCCCGCCATCGCGGCGCCGGCGCCGATGCTGACGACCGCAGCTTCCGATATCGGCGGATCATAGACGCGGTCGGGGAACTCGGCGCGGATCGGGTCCATGAGCACGCGCTTGGGGCCAAGCCCGAGCACGTAGCTTCCCACCAGGCTGACGCGCGGGTCCTCGGCCAAGCTGATGCGCAGGGCTTCGGCGACGGCGGCGGCATAGCTTGTCTTTCGCATCACACGCTCCCTGCTCAAGCGAACACGTGGTCGCCGACACTCGCCGGCTCGGGCATTGGGCTGGCGACGGCGTATTCCGCCGCCGCCGCCATGCCCGCGCGTGCGGCCTTGTCGCGCGCCATTAGTTCGTCGCGCGTGGCGTAGCCGGCGGAGAGCAATTCACGCGCCGCGCGCAGCAGCGGGTCATGGTGGCACACCCAGTCGGCATGCGGTCCGCTGATGCGCTCGGGCTCCCAGGCCTCGTTGAGATCGGTGACGGTCGCCAGCTCCGGCCACAACGGGCTGCTGCCAGGCCAGCGCGTGGTGAAGGCCTCGATGAACACCGGGCCGTTGCCGGCGCGGCAGCGCGCGACCGCTTCGACCGCGGATTCATGAACCGCGGTCATGTCCGTGCCGTCGACCCGCAGGCAATGAATGCCATAGGCGGCGGGCAGGCGGGTGAAGCTGTCGGTGGCGGTGGTGGCGGTCGGATAGCCGCCATGCTGCGGGCCGATGGCGCCGGAGGAATTGTTCTCGCAGACATAGACCACCGGCAGCTTCCACAGCGCCGCGATATTGAAGCTTTCGATCACTAGCCCTTCTTCGAGCGCGCCGTCACCGAAGAAGCCGACCGACACATGCGGCTCGCGATTGACCTTGATGCCGTAACCTGCGCCGGTCGCCAGCCCCGGGCAGCCGCCGACGATGGCCGAGGTGGAGAGAAAGCCACGGCTGGCATCGCACAGGTGCAGCGTGCCGCTGCGGCCGCCGTTGAAGCCGGTGGCGCGGCCGAGGATTTCCGCCATCGCGCGGTTGGGGTCGCAGCCGCGGCCGATGATGTGTCCGTGGTTGCGGTGGGTGGTGCAGATCAGGTCCTTGTCGCCCAGCACTTCAAGCACGGCGCTGCCGGTGGCTTCTTGGCCGATATAGATGTGATAGTGGCTGGCGAAGCGGCCTTCGCTGTAGAGCCGGATCACCGTCTCCTCAAAATGGCGGATCAGCAGCATGCGCTCGAAGATCGACAGGCTGGTCTGCCGATCGAGGGCGAGTGTTGTCATCGATTCAGTCCTCCCAAATTGTCATCGTTGGCCGCGCACCAACGCGGCGGCGTCGCGCGCCAGCCGCTGGGCGTCCGGCAACACCAGCGGCTCCAACGTCTTGCTGAACGGAATCGGTACATCGGCGCCGCCGATGCGCAGCACCGGAGCATCGAGCCAATCGAAAGCGTGCTCAGCGACGGTGGCGGCAATCTCGCCGGTGATGCCGTATTGCCGGTAACCGCCGTCGACGACTATGGCGCGCGAGGTTTTTTTCACCGATGTGACGAGGGTATCGATATCGAGTGGCACTAGGCTGCGCGGATCGATGACCTCGACGGAGATGTTTTCTTTTACCAACAGTTCGGCGGCGGCCAGGGCGGTATGTAGCATGCGGCTCACCGCGATGATGGTCACGTCGTGGCCTTCGCGTTTGACCGCCGCGCTGCCAATCGGCACTAGGTGATCGCCGTCAGGGACCGCATCGCGCAGATTGTAAAGCATGCGGTCCTCGAAAAAGACCACCGGACTGTGGTCGCGAATGGCAGCGGCCATCAAGCCCTTAGCATCGGCCGGCGTCGCGGGCATCACGACTTTCAAGCCGGGGATATGGACCGGCCAGGCATGCAGGCTCTGCGAATGCTGCGGCCCGAGATTGCCGCCGACACCGACTGCGGTGCGCACTACCAGCGGCACCTGGAACTGGCCGGCCGACATATAATTGATCTTGGCCGCCTGGTTGACCAACTGGTCCATGATCAGGGTGATAAAATCACCAAACATCACCTCGAACACCGGCCGCTGTCCGGTCATAGCGGCGCCGACCGCAATGCCGAAGGCGCCGCTTTCGGAGATCGGCGTATCGATCACGCGCTCGCTGCCGAATTCGGCGAACAGGCCGTCGGTCTGCTTGAACACCCCGCCGGCGGCGCCGATGTCCTCGCCCATCAAAATGACCGAGCCGTCACGGCGCATTTCGCCGAACAGCGCTTCCAGCACCGCGGCGCGATAGGTGATGGTGTGCGGGCTAGGCATAGAGGTGCGCCTCGAAATCGTCGGCGGCGGGCAGGGGAGCGACCTTTGCGAGATCAACGACAGCCCGTACTTCTCTGTCGATCTCCTGCGTGAGAGCGGCGATCGCCGCCTCGCTCGCCAAGCCGGATTCCTTCAGCAAGCGGGACAGCCGTTCGATCGGGTCCTTCAGCCGCCAGGCCTTGGCCTCCTCGGCATCCTTGTAATCCTGCTTGTCGCCGGCGTGATGGCCGCCATAGCGGTAGGTATTGCAGACCAGGAAGCTCGGCCCGTTGCCCTCACGCGCGCGCTCGATGGCGGTTTGCGCCGCCATGCGCACCGCCAACACATCCATGCCGTCGACAGTTTCGGAGGGGATGCCGAAGGCTTGGCCGCGTGCCAGCGGATCGGCCCCGGCGGTGACGTCCTCGATGGCGGTGAATTCGCCGAATCCGTTGTTTTCACAGACGAACAGCACTGGCAGGCGCCAGATCGCCGCCATGTTCATGACCTCGAACAGCAGGCCCTGATTGAGTGCGCCGTCGCCGAAAAAGGCGGCAGTTACCTGACCGCGCCCCTGCCGCTTGGCGCTCAGCGCGGCGCCGGTGGCGAGCGGAATGCCGCCGCCGACAATGCCGGTGGTGCCGAGATTGCCGTTGGCCGCATCGAAGATATGCAATGAGCCGCCGCGGCCGAGACCGTAGCCGGTGCGGCGTCCCATGATCTCCGCCAGCAAGCGCCCAACATCGCCGCCTTTGGCCAGACAGTGGCCATGGCCGCGATGATTGCTGGCGATCATGTCGTCGGCGCGCAAGAGCGAGCACACGCCCACCGCCACCGCTTCCTGTCCGGCGCTCAGATGCACCAGCCCGGGGATAACGCCCGCGGCGGAAAGATTGCGCACCTGCTCTTCAAAAGCGCGGATCAATTGCATCGCGCGCAGCAGGCGCAGACCTTCCTCGGCTGAGGCAAGCGACGGAACAGGCGATACGGTCGCCATTTGCGGCGATGAGGTCACGATTGTCCGTCCTCCCTTGGCGTCAAGCGGCGTGACATTCGATCTTATCCAGGTATCGCGACCATGACGATGCGCTGAACACGACGTTGCGCCGGCGACGGGTTTGACTCCGCTCCGGCAAAAGTGTATCCACTTTTTCAGCAGAAACCAACTAGGTTGCGCGCCCTTCCTTGCTCCGCCGGGAAAGGAGGTTTCGAGTCAGCTCCGCGCCGAGGCGGTCTTGCCCAAGACCTCGCGGTGTGTCGCGCCGTCTTGCCGGCTCCGTTCCATCGAATTCGAACGATGAGCCAAGGCTGAAGCCGCGCGGAGATTTTTCAGGTTGTCGAATATTTCCCGGCAGTGTCGCGCCTCGCGGGTTTCTCATCAGAAAAAAGTCGAGATAAGGGGAAGGAAATGCAGAACAAGCGCGTTTGTATCGACGTCGGCGGCACGTTCACCGACTGCTTGGTGATGGACGAGTCGGGGCTGCTGCAGAAGTTCAAGGCATCGACGACGCCGCGCGATCCGTCGATCGGCCTGATGGATGCGATGAAGAAGGCGGCGCGCTTCTACAAGCTCGACGTCAAGGAATTCCTCGGCCAGATCGAAATCCTGGTGCACGGCACCACGCTCGCCACCAACATCCTGCTCACCGGGCGCGGCGCCAAGGCCGGCATGATCACCACCAAGGGCTTTCGCGACAGCATCGAGATAAGGCGCGGGATCAAGCCGATCGACGTATCGCTTTACAATGTATTCATCCCGCCGAGCGAGCCTTTGATCCCGCGCTGGCGGCGCATCGGGGTCGAGGAGCGCACGCGCTACAACGGCGATATCCAGACTCCGCTCAACGAGCAGGAAGTGCGGGACGCGATCACCAGCCTGAAGCAAAAAGAAGATATCGAGTCGGTCGCGATCTGTTTCCTGCACTCCTATATCAATCCGGCCCATGAGCGGCGCGCCGCCGACATCTGCCGGGAAGTGGCGCCTGACGTATTCGTTTCCACCTCGCACGAGACGCTGCCGGTGTGGCGTGAGTTCGAACGCTTCAACACAACGGCGGTCGGCGTCTATGTCGGGCCTGCCGTGGCGCGTTATCTCACCAATCTCGAAGAGGTGCTGAAGCAGTCCGGCTTCCGCGGCACCTTCCTGATGATGCTGGCGAACGGTCTGGTGCAGAACATCGCCGAATGCATCCGCCACCCGGTATTCCTGTTGCATTCGGGGCCAGCGGCGGCGCCGTCTGGCGCGGTCTATCTCGGCAAACATCTCAACGCGGATAATCTGCTTTCGGTCGACATGGGCGGCACCAGCTTCGACATCTGCCTAGTAGACAAAGGCGAGATTCCGACTACCACCGAACACTGGGAAAACGACCAGCGGGTCGCCATCAAGATGGTCGACATCGCCAGCATCGGCGCCGGCGGCGGATCGATCGCCAACATCGACGCGCTCGGCTTGTTGCGCGTCGGCCCGGCCAGCGCCGGCGCAGATCCGGGGCCGGCCTGCTACGGCCGCGGCACCGACGCGACGGTCACCGACGCCAATCTGATTCTCGGCTATGTGCCGGCCGACTACTTCCTCGGCGGCGAAATGCAAATTGACGTCAAAGCTTCGCACAAGGCGGTGGCGCCGCTGGCGAAACATCTCGGCACCGACGAAAAGGGCGCGGCCGAATCGATCTTCCGCACCGTCAACGCCAACATGGCGAACAAGATCACCGAGGTCTCGACCAAGCGCGGCTACGACGTTCGCAACACGGTGATGATCGCGGGCGGTGGTGGCGGGGCGATCCACGCCGGCTTCATTGCCGACATGCTCGGCATCAAGAAGGTGGTGGTGCCGCCGGTGGCGGCGCTCTACAGCGCGTTCGGCATGTTCGCCATGGATATCGGCCAGGACTATGCGCGCTCCTTCGTTGGTCGCGTGACCAATATCGATCTCGACGCGCTCAACCGCGTCTATGAGGAGATGGAGGCAGAGGCGGCGAAATCGTTCCGCGTGCACGGCATCGATCCCGAGTTCATCACGCTCAAGCGCACGGCCGACATGCGCTATGTCGGCCAATTCCACGAGGTCGAGGCCGACATGCCGAATGGCAAGCTCGGGCGCGAAGCCATCGACGCGGCCGCCGACTTCTTCGCCAAGAAACACGAGGAGCACAACACCTTCGCGATGCCCTGGAAGGCAGTGGAAATCCTGACGCTGCGGCTGAAGGCATCGACACCGAACGCGCCCTTCGCCCTGCCGGAGGTCAAACAGGCCGGCGCCAATGCCGCGGCGGCGCTCAAGCGCCGCCGCTTCTGCCGCTTCGGCGGCGCCGACGTCGACACGCCGGTCTATGACGGCGAGAAGATGCTAGCCGGCAACGTCATCAGCGGGCCGGCGATCATCGAGGAAACGACCACCACGGTCGTGGTCCCCGACGCCTATGTCTGCTCGGTGGACAAATACAAAAACTACGTGCTGACGCGCAATTGAGACCAGGGGAGGCCATGATGAGCAACGTTAATATCGATCCGACCACCGTTGCCACGGTCTGGCACTCCATGCAGACCATCTGCAAGGAGATGCGGCACATAGTCAAACGCACAGCGCAAAATTACCTGATCGGCGAGTTGCAGGATCTCTCCGTCGGCATCTGGGGCGCCGACGGCTCGACCATCGCCGTTCCCGTCGGCTTGGCCAATCAGCATCTGGGGACGACCTTTGCCGTCAAGGAACTGGTCAAGATGTTCGAGGGCAACATTCATCCCGGCGACGTGTTCCTGACCAACGATCCCTATCATGGCGGACACAATACGCATTTGCCCGACTGGGGCTATATCCGCCCGATCTTCTACAAGGACGAGCTGTTGTTCTTCACGCTTTGCCGCGGTCATCAGATGGACACGGGCGGGTCGTTCCCGGGCGGCTATTTCCCCAATGCCTACGATATCCACGCCGAGGGCCTCATCATCCCGCCGATCAAGGTGTTCGAGCGCGGCAAGGAACGAAAGGATCTGGTCAATCTCATTCTCTGCAATGTGCGATTTCCCGACGGCGTCCGGGTCGATTTGCACGCCATGATCGGCTCGACGACGATGTGCGAAAAGCGCATCCTCGCGCTGCTCGACATGTATGGCCGCGACGTGGTGTTGGCGAGCATCGAGGAAATGATCCGTCGTACGGAGCTCGCCGTGCGCGAGGAAATCCGCAAGATGCCTGACGGCATCTATACCGGCGCGTCCGCCACCGACGACGACGGCACGACGCTGGATGAGCCGGTGTGGGTGCGTGCGCGCATCATTGTGAAAGGCGATGAGATGACCATCGACCTTTCGGAAAGCGATGCGCAGCGCAAGGGTTTCATCAATTGCACGGAATCGGTGACCTACGGCATCGCGGTGGCTGCGGCGATCCTTTATTTTGATCCCGCGCTCGCCGACTACCACAATCAGGGCACTATGACGCCAATCAAGGTGATCTCGCCGCTAGGTTCGGTGGTGAATTGCGAGTACCCGGCGACAGTCGGCGCCTCTCCGGTCAATGTCGGTTGTCAGATCATGGAGGCGGTGGTTGAGGCCTTGGCCAAGGCCTTGCCGCACCGCGCCATCGCCTGCTGGGGCAAGCATCGCGGCGATTATCTGTTCGCGGTCGATCCGCGCACCGGCGAGCGCTATGTGCGCACCTGCTTCGACTATGACGGCAGCGCCGGCGCGGTGGCGGGCTATGACGGCTATCAGGCGGTGAGCACACTGACCGCCCTGGGTGCCGCGCATCGCGACAATGTCGAGGAAATGGAAGTGCGTGTGCCCTGGCGCGCATTGCAATGGGAGTTCGTGCCCGACCTCAGCGGCAATGGCCGCTGGCGCGGCGGTCCCGGCATTCATTGGGAGGCGCTCAATGAGGGCTCCGATGGACAGATGGCGACCGGCAGCTCGGACGGCGACGTGGTGCAGGGCGTGGGCGCGCTCGGCGGCGAGCCGACGCCGCTGTCGCGCACTTATCTTAGGCGCAACGGCGAGGATATTCGCGTCAAGCCGCACCGGCTGGTGCCGGTGAAGGAGCGCGACATCCTGGTCAAGCATTCGGCCGGCGGCGGCGGCGTCGGCAAGCCCGAGGAGCGCGATCCGCAAATGGTCGCCGACGACCTGAGGAAGGAATTCATCACCGCGGAGACGGCGCGGAATGTCTACAAGGTCGCCGTCGATCCGGTCACTTTCGAGGTGGATGAGAAAGGGACGAAGGCGCTGCGTGCCGCCAAATAGCGACGTTCAGCGGTGCGTCGGTTCCACGATCCAGAGATGGGAACAAAGTGCAATTCGGTGAAACGCGCTTCAGCGCGGCAACAGGCTGCGCGGAAGCCGTTGCCGCAAAGAAGCAGGGCGCAGAAAAAGCCGCGCAGCTTGCAGCAGCTCCTGCGTCCGTTGGCCGGCGGCAGTCACCGACGCGCCTCCGTCGACATCCACCAATATCTGCGCAATTCGATCCTCGCCAATGCGCTGGCGGCGGAAACGATCCTTTCGCAGGTCGAGGTGGCAGGCTGCCTCAAGGTCAGCCGCACACCGGTGCGCGAAGCCTTCCGCATGTTGCAGGAGGAGGGCTTGATCAGCGCGGAGCCGAACTTCCGCTGCCGCGTGCTCGGCTTCGATCCGGAGGAGCTTGAGCTCCTCTATGCCTCACGCATCATGAACGAGGGGATATCGGCGGCAATCACTGTCGAGAATATGAGCGATGCGGACATCGTGAAGCTGTCCGGCTATTTCGATAATATGCGCAAGGATGAAGGGCAGCAGGATCTCGATCGCTGGATCCTGAATCACCGCGCGTTTCATCAAATGCTATTTTCGGGCGCCAACCCGAAGCTGCAGCAGCGGATGTATGTCGATTGCCAGCGCAGCGAACGCTACGTCTACAACTCCATCCAATCCGGACTGGTCGATATTTACCGCCGCGCGGCGGTAGAGCATCGCGAAATCCTGCAGGCCTGCAAGAAGCGACAGTCGGCCCTAGTGGCGGCACTACTCACCCGCCATTTGTCACGCGCCGGCATCGATATCCTGACGGCGCTGGCGCCGCACTGGGATCCGGTCACGCTGCGCACTGCGGCCGAGTTCATGCTGGGCGGTGCGATCGAGCTCGATGACCGCAATAAACGCTAACGCGCGGCGCAGTTTGTCGGCGGCTGTGCGTACCGAAAACCTCATCCGGCGAAAGTTTCAAATTTGCCAGCTTAAATTCCCTGTTTCCCGCGCCAGGATTCCCTGTTCCACCAAAATGATTCCCTGTTCTGTTGAGTAGGGAATTCGCATCGAAAGTCCTATAATGAAGGCATTATTTACAGTCTCTAGCGTCCCTGAAGCCACGATTTTGCAAAATTCCCGGTATTATGGCGCAAACGCCGGAACATTCCACTTTGATCTAGGCTCCGCCCCCATATTTTGCGGGCATGAGCGAACCGCATGTAGTTTCCGCCCTCCGGGCCAAGCGCGCCGAGATCAGCGGCTATATTCATGAGCTTGAGAAGAAGATCGGCCGCCTTCGGGCAAACCTGATCCACATTGATGAATCGCTACGGCTGTTTTCGCCTGGCGCAGACCCCGAAGCAATTCCGCCCAAGCGACCTTACCGGCGCACCCGCTATTTTGCGGCCCGTGCCATGATGACGCAAAACCGTACATCTTGAATGTCATCCGCAAAAATCAGCAGGAACATGATGAGTTTCTCAAGATTATAAAGAAAGCCAAAGAATGAGATCAGATGCTTTCATTCGCGCTCTGCAGTTCGGGGATAATAAGTAGTTTAACCACTTGCTCTCGCTAAAATTGCCAATCGCACTAGATATTTCACCCTTCATGACAGAGAAGCGAATTTCCACGGATTAGTAGCTTCCGTGCAGTTTAGAGCTTTGCTATTTCTGAGTTGCGCTTTTTAGATTGATCGGGCGATGCTTTCTAAATACGATTGTTGTATTCAACTTCGTCGTCTCAGCGGCGGCGCTCACAATCGCCTAATTCAGTGACCTTCGGAATGTGAATGAGACTGCTGAGACCCGATAAGTCCATTAGGGCCTGGAGCACCGCGTGTGGCGTAGGCGCAAGCCTTTTAATCGGTGTGACGCTCGTACAAGCCCAGATCGTTTCGAATACGGGCGCGGTCGACCCAGTTGGCCCGTCAATTGGCACCAGCCTGCAGCAGAATAACGATTCGTCCCGAATTCGTAAGTGGATGAGTGACCTCGGTATCAACTATAGCTTGATATACACGAATGACGTGCTGAGCAATCTGTCCGGGGGCAATAAGCGTGGCACAATAGATCAGGGTTTGCTTGAAGGTAGACTGGCCATCGACCTGGAACAGCTTGCTGGATGGCATGGCCTAACCATGTATTCCAACGTATTCCAGATTCACAATACAGGACGCATGTTGCGGGACTACGTTGGTGGGATGAATACTATCGCTGCCATTGAGGCGATGCCAACAACGCGATTGTCCGAATTGTGGCTTGAACAAAAATTTTTGGATGGCGCGGCCAGTTTCAGATTTGGCCAACTCACCGCCGACACTGAATTTTTCTTCAGCGATCTCAGCACTATGTTTCTTCAAAGCGATTGGCCGACAATTGCCGCCGCCAACCTACCGAGCGGAGGGCCAGCTTATCCGCTATCGACGCCAGGCGCGCGATTGAAGTTCGATCCAACCAAGGATGTATCGCTGCTCTTCGCCGTGTTTAATGGTAATCCAGCAGGACCAGGACCTGGCGATGAACAAGCGCGCGATCGATATGGTCTCAACTTCCGCCTCACCGATCCAGCATTTGTTATTGCAGAGTCACAGTTCCGGAAAAATCACGGTAAGGAGGACAGTGGCCTCGCCACCACACTAAAAATGGGTGGCTGGGCCCATCTTGGCGAGTTTAATGACCAGCGTTATGCCAATGATGGTTTGCCTCTTGCCGACCCCGCGAGCAGTGGGATTCCGGCCAAGCATTTTGGAGATTTTGGAATCTACGGCGTCATTGACCAGCAAATCTACCGTCCGCCGCATGGCGAGCCGGATAGCGGAGTTTCAATCTACAGCCGCGCCTCATTGAGCCCGTCCGACCGCAATCTGATTGATGCTTATATTGACGGCGGGATCGTGTTTGCGGGTTTGATACAGAATCGACCCAATGACCGCTTCGGTGCAGGTTTCATCTATGCACGATTTTCTGACAGCGTGAGCGGCTACAATCAAGACCAAATTGCCTACACTGGGGTGCCGGGACCAGTTCAGGACCGCGAAATCAGCGTGGAATTTACATATGTCGCTCAGGTAGTATCTGGTTGGACGGTGCAGCCCGACCTTCAATATATCTCGCATCCAAACGGTCAGGCTGGCCGTGACGCAAAGGTGGTTGGAATCCGCTCGACCTGGAATTACTGAGAGTGAACCGGTCAAAAGTTCTGATGGCCGTCGGATGATCTATAACAACGTGCAGCACTAAACTGCTTGCGACTGCGAGAACGGCGGAGTCCTGAACGGTGCGAAATGTTAGGATCCTGTCGCGTTCTGCTGTGATGGCCGCCTTGTGTATTCTGGCCATAATGGCGCCTACTGCCGCGATCGCTGGCCCGCCGTTCCGCACCGACGATCCCGAGCCCGTAGATTACCAACATTGGGAATTTTATACGTTCTCAACGGGTACGCGTGTCAACGGCGACACTTCAGGCGTCACACCGGCCTTTGAGTTCAACTATGGCCTCATCCCGAATGGTCAGCTGCATTTCGGGGCTTCTACCGCATTTAATAGTCCCGCTGGCGGCACAACGCAATTCGGGTATGGCGATACCGAGGTTGGCTTTAAGTATCGATTTATCGACGAGGAAAAGGACGGCATGCGACCACAAGTCGCCGTATTTCCACTTGTCCAGTTGCCGACAGGCGATGAAAATAAGGGTTTAGGAGCAGGTCACGTTCGCGCATTCCTGCCGGTTTGGGTGCAGAAAAACTTTGGCGAATGGACGACTTATGGTGGCGGCGGATATTGGATAAATCAAGACGGCAATCTAGGCGACAGAAATTACTGGTTCGCCGGCTGGCTGCTCCAACGGAAAGTCACCGAAAAGCTGACGCTAGGTGGCGAAGTGTTCCATCAGACCGCTGACACCGTTGGAGGCGTCGATAGCACCGGATTCAATCTTGGTGGAATTTACGATTTTGATGAACACAATCATTTTTTGTTTTCAGCCGGCCGAGGCATTCAGCATGCATCTGAGACAAACCTGTACTCCTGGTACGTCGCCTGGCAGTTGACATATTAGGTTCCTGACGGCGAGTGCCGAAGAAATAAATACTCAGAAATCTTAATTTTGGACAGCGCAAAATTTGTGTTGCTTCATAACGTTTCGCTACACTGTGGGTCACATAGGTGTGCTTGATCTCTCTTCTGCCGGTGCAGATATGACCATCGAGTCCTCTTTGTCTCGCGATTCCGTTATTGGTTGATGTGATGCAACGACTTCAGTTTTGAACGACTGATGTATTGGCAATCGCACTATGAACCGCGAGCCATGTCCTTCTTTGCTTTCCACAGTGATTTCGCCGTTATGTAATTCGACGACTGTCTTGACGATATATAAGCCGATTCCAGACCCGACTATGCCGGAAACATTGCCCCCGCGCGAATAGCGTTCGAACAGCCGGTTGATATCCTTTTCCGGAATGCCGATTCCCTGATCTTGTACCTCTACAGTTATTCGTTTTGCGTCGACAGTACCATTGACCCTGATACGATTGCCTGCCGTTGAGTATTTCACGGCATTGCTCAGTAGATTGCTGAACATCTGGAATAGTAGTTTAGGGTCGCCATTCAGCCTTGCGGAGAGCACATCAAAATTCTCCACTATCTCCGATCCTGGAGAAATCTCACGATGCAACTGACATACTTCCTTCAACAATGGCCTTAGGTCAATTTCAGTCGGACTAAAATGTGACTGCGCATCGCCTTCCATCAAACGCGCCGCATCCAGCAAATCGTTTATCATATTCGTCATCCGAGAGACGGCACGACGAATCCTGCCAGCGCGCTCAGTAAAATCATCTGTTCGCAGATGGTCTTTCATCTTAATCAGCCGCTGTGCATGCGCATCGATAATTGTTAGTGGGGTGCGGAATTCGTGTGATACCATGGACACGAAATTCCGTTGCGATTGTGCCAGCCTTTGCTCGTGTTCGAGTTTCTCCGCGAGCTTTGACGCTTCCTGCACCAATCCGCGCTGCGTAAGCATAAGTTCGATCGCGTTGGCACGGAACACAACCGCGGCGCGCGCCATCTCACCAATTTCATCGTGCCGATCGGTGGCTTGGATCTCGACACTCGTATCATTGACGGCGAGACGGCGCAGATCACCTGCTAGGCGGAGAAGAGGTCTGGAGATAAACCGCTTCATGTACAATATTGCTACTGTTATCAGCGCCCCAGCGATTAGCATCGCAGCACTGATTAGCCAGCGCGCTTGTTGGTATGCTTCATCTACATGTTTGGTCGCAGCAAGAGCGTACGCAACATTGCGATCGGTCAGGTTTCCGAGCATGTCGCTTGCGGCATCGTATGCGGTTTGCGACGTCGTCATATACATAACGATGGCTTCAGCCTTGCGACCCGAGCGATCCAATAGTTTTTCTTGGTCGACAAATTTAAGGTAGTTGTTCCATTTCCCAAGAAAATTGCTATAGAGGTCGGCCTCCTCGGCGCTCTTCGGAATTAGTTCGTATCTTTTCATGGCCGTTGATATAAATCGGGCGATCTCCTCAGCTTCTTTCTCAACTTTGGCAAATTGCTCTGAATCAGATGAAAGGAGGCTGCTTGCTTCGGCCGCACGGAAGTCGGATGTATAGTTGTTAAGATCACCAATAAATCGTGTTTTTGGCAGCCAACGGTTCCCAAGCTCTGAAGAAGCGCGATTGAAGTTGCTTAGCTGTCCAATGCCAAACAATCCAAGGATGACAATTATGAAAAAAAATGAAAAGAAAATTGCAGATAGACGGAAACTAATTGATTTCACTCGCTTCATAAAGCCTCCTTTCAGTCTCCTAGACTAGGACTATTGGAGTGCGGACTGGGCAACTATACTCTTTTTAAGCAATAAAAGAAGCTGAGCGCGCGTGATTAAGATCTATGAACTGGATCACAATTCTACCGGGTGCGTGTGATGACTAATAAGTTGTCGATTATAAGCATCGCCGTCTGCTTCACTGGATGCCTCACGGCGAGCTGCAGCATCAATACCGCGCAATATACTGATCTTTCAGTTGGCGAATGCGTGCGAAGCGCCAAACTCGCCATGCGCGATGCGGATTTTGGCGAACACCTCGGTGTTGTCCGTGCGGAAAACGGCATGATAGTTTACGGGGAGCATGGCGCATATAAAGGGCAGGTGTATTGTTGGACTGGCAAAAGGACCGTCGAGGTCTCAGGTTTCGATCTGGATCAGACGGCGTTCTATAGGACGTCTATCATCAGCAAATTTTGACAGGGACGGTGGAACGCCGCAGTGTGTTGGATGCTCGAAGTGCGAAAGAAAATTCTTTGCATCGAGGATGACCGCGAAACTTCGACGCTGATCGCCGAGGAACTCACTGAAAGCGGCTTCGAAATCACCGTCGCTCACGACGGCCAGGAAGGCTTCGCTGCAATTTTGAAGGTCATGCCGGATCTCGTTCTTTGCGACATCAGCATGCCAATTATGTCCGGCTTTGAGGTCCTGACTCGCTTAACCGCGCTCGAGCCGCGCTTTAAGGACATGCCGTTTGTGTTCCTCACCGCGCTCGCCGATCGGGATAATGAACTTCACGGTCGTCAGCTTGGTGCCGATGATTACGTCATCAAACCGATCGACTTCCGAATCCTTGGTGCGATCATCAATGCTCGCCTGTCACGCGTCGCGCGCATTGACAATTGGGCGAGGCAAATCGCACTCAGCGAACGCGAGATCGAAACGTTGACTTGGGTAGCGCGCGGAAAGACATCGGCTGACATCGCTCAGATATTGGGACTCACCAAACGGACCGTAGATTTTCATGTCGAGAACGCTCGGACCAAGCTTGCTGCAGCAACTCGCGTTGAAGCCGCGGTCAAAGCTGCGACGGGTCGTCTTATTGACGTATAGAACTGTTCTCTCGGGCACCGATCTGCCTTGACGCTCGATCGCCAATTGCAATTGTCAGAATTTGTTATGTCTACAAATGCGGATTGCCCGGCCAATCGAACTTCTGGCGCCAGCCCGACAATTGCACAGATGCTAATAAGTACCTAAACGCCACTCTTAACTGAGTTTCTCTTCCTACACTAGAGCAGTTTCCACTTTCTGTGAATTGAGGGGATTCCCTTCGAGCCGCGAATAAGATTCTGTGGCCTTCTGATCAGGGAGGCCTGCGATGGGCTATTCGAACGACTTGCGGGTTCGGGTGATCCAGGTGGTCGAGAGTGGGGTAGCGGCGCGGGCTGCCGCGCGCCAGTTCGTGATCGGAGATTCGACGGCGATCCGCTGGGCGAAGCGGTGGCGGGAGACCGGCAGCGTCGAGGCCAGATCGAACAAGGGGCAGAGCCGGTCGCCGCTCAAACACCACGAGCAATGGCTGCTTGAGCTGGTGCGGCGGGAGCCCGATCTGACACTGGAGGAAATCCAGCGCCGGCTGCTCGATGAGCGGGAGCACAAGGCGGGGCTCGGCTCGGTCTGGCGGTTCTTCGACCGTCACGGCATCAGCTTCAAAAAAAAGCGTGCGCGCGGCCGAGCAAGACCGGCCTGACGTCGCGGCGGCGCGCGCCGCCTGGGCGCAGGCCCAGGCCGAACTCGCCCCTGAGCGGCTGGTCTTCATCGACGAGACCGGCACCAGTACCAACATGGCTCGCCTACGTGGCCGGGCGCCGCGCGGTGAACGGCTGGTCGGCAAGGTTCCGCACGGCCACTGGAAAACCACGACCTTCGTCGCGGGCTTACGCTCGAACGCGCTTACCGCGCCCTGCGTCATCGACGGTCCGATGAACGGCAACGCCTTCCTGGCCTATGTCGAGCAAATCCTCAGCCCCAGTCTCAAGCCAGGCGACATCGTCGTGCTCGACAATCTTAGCGCTCACAAGGTGGCGGGCGTGCGCGAAGCGATCCAAGCCGCCGGTGCAAGACTGCTCTACCTGCCGCCCTATTCGCCTGACTTCAATCCGATCGAGCAGCTCTTCGCCAAGCTCAAGGCCTTGCTCAGAAAAGCCGCCGAGCGTTCCGTCGAAAACCTCTGGAACCGAATTGCAGCTCTTCTTAACGCCTTCTCGCCTTCGGAATGTACCAACTACTTCCGCAATGCCGGATACGCTTCACACTAAGTGGAAAGCGCTCTAATCGTACAATTTATTTCTGATTATGGTCGATCATCTGCGGGAATAGTGGAGTCGATTTGCGCCGCATGATTGCCTTCGCGATGCATGAACAACATCTGCAGTGCCGGTACGACCACAAGCAACATGATGGGGCCAATCAACATGCCTCCGACAACAACAGTTGCGAGCGGTCGTTGCACTTGGCTGCCGATTCCGGTTGAAATCGCGGATGGAAATAGGCCGATGCAGGCTGACAGCGCCATCATCAAGATCGGCCGCATTTGTTGCTCCACGGCCTTAAACATCGCCTCTATTTTCGGCATGCCGGTTGCGGCAACTCGATTGTATCCGTTGATTATTAGTATGCCGCTCATTACCGATACGCCGAACAGAGAAATAAAGCCGATGGCCGCTGAAATACTGAAATCCAAACCGGCTACGTAAAGGGCCAGCACACCACCGCCGGTAGCAAATGGAATCCCGGCCAAAGCCATGAGACTATCGCGCAAAGAATTAAACAGACCGTAGAGCAGCATAAGAATTAAAATGAGACTGATCGGCACGATTACCGCGAGGCGATTTTTGGCCTGCTGTAATCCCTCGAACTCTCCAGCCCAATCGATGCGATACCCACTTGGCAGTTTGACCTTCTGCGCAATTCGCTTTTGTACCTCGGCGACTGTGCTTCCCAGGTCGCGCTCGCGCACGCTAAACTTAATGGGGATATAACGCTGATTGTGCTCGTGGAAAATATAGGATGCACCGGTATCGAGGGTTATTGTCGCGATCTCTTTCAGCGGTATATACGCGGTTACACCGTTTCCGGCCGCATAGCCGATCTTGATATTGCCGACAGAATCAATGTCATTCCGATATTTGCGCGCGGCCCGCACGGTGACGTTGAATTGACGGTCGGCCTCCAAAAGCGTTGTCGCAACCGTTCCGCCCAACGCGGCTTGCACAACGGTCGTGATATCGCCGGCATTAAGGCCATAACGTGCGGCCCGTTCGCGATCCACGACAATATCCAAATTAGGCTGCCCTAAGACGTGAAATATGCCGAGATCGGTAACGCCTCTGACCTGCTGCATTTCGAGAAACACTTCATCGGCGAGCCGCTCCAGTGTTCTAAGATTGCGGCCAATAATCTTGACCGAATTTGCGCCCTTTACACCCGAAAGCCCTTCCTCGATATTGTCTTGAATGTATTGCGAGAAATTGAACCCGATCCCCGAAAACCTGCTCGCAAATTCCGCTTGCAATTGTTGAATTAGCTTTTCCTTGGTCATCCCCGAAGGCCACTGATCAAACGGCTTTAACGGGGCAAAAAATTCGGCGTTGTTAAACCCGGAAGCATCACTACCATCATCCGGTCGGCCATGTTGCGAGACAACTGTGATAACCTCCGGATGGCGGAGCAGGATTTCGCGTATTCTTTTGACGATCGGCACACCGGCTTCCAGCGAAATCGTCGGCGGCATTGTTGCGCGAATCCAGAGATTGCCTTCTTCGAGCGCAGGCAAGAACTCTGTCCCGAGTTGCGAGGCCACCAGACCCGACACCACAAGAAATACCAACCCGATCGCAACCGTGACCTTTCGGTTAGCGAGCGACAAGCGCAAAATTGGCAAGTAAATGGAGCGCAACGTCCTAACCAGGCGCGTCTCAACTTCGTTGACATGGTCCGGAAGCAATAGTGATGCAAGGCAGGGCGTGACCGTAAAGGTGGCAATTAGTGCTCCGACTAGGGCATAACCGTAAGTCCGCGCCATCGGTCCGAAGATCTGCCCTTCGACACCTTGCATGGTGAATAGCGGGATGAATGCTGCAACGATAATTACGGTAGAGAAAATCACCGCTCTATCGATTTGTAGGGCACTGACAAGGATGAGGCGCAACCGGTCGGTCCAAGGCTTGGCTCGGGTAGGATCGGCTCCCCATGTCTCTTCGTCAAGATCGTCGAGCAGCCGCCGCCTTCCTTCGTCATTCGCTTGCAAATTCCGGTAGATGTTTTCCACCAAAATGACGGCCGCATCGACAATGATTCCAAAATCGACCGCGCCAACCGAAAGAAGATTCGCGTCCTCGCCACGCAAAACGAGGATCATGGCACTGAAGAACAGCGCAAAAGGAATATTGGCGCCAACAATGATTGCGCTGCGAAGATCGCCCAGAAATATCCATTGTATCAAAAAAATAAAAAGGCAGCCAAACGCAAGATTGTGTACGACTGTTTTGGTTGTGATCGAGACGAGCGACCCGCGATCATAATACGGGACAAGCCTCACTCCAGGCGGCAAAGTCCCATCACTGTTTATTTTTGCGACCTCGGCCTCGACAAGGGGAAGCACGTCATTCGTATGCATTGTGCGGTCCATGACGACGATCGCCGCCACCACATCGTCGTCATGATCGCGACCAGCCTTGCCGAGGCGAGGAATATTGCCAACGTAAACCCTCGCAACATTCTTTACCTGCACGGGAACGCCGTTCGATTGCCCGAGGACTATATTTTCGATGTCTCCGACCTTGTAGCCTTGGGTCAAATTCTCATCGCCACCGTCGTTGATCAGCCCTATCCCGCGGATATTCACTGATTGCTGACCGATATTAATTGTGCGCCCACCGACATTGACATTAGCATTACCAATTGCGGCAATCACTTGAGGTAATGTGACATTAAAAGCTTCGAGCTTGTGCAGGTCGACCGATACTTCATATTCCTTGGTTGTGCCGCCCCAAGTGTTTACTTGGATGACGCCCGGAATTGTCAGGAACCGTCGTTGCAGAACCCAATCCTGGATCGTTCGAAGATTGGTTAAGCCGAAATTCGGCGGCCCGACCACCTGATATCTGTAAATTTCACCAACAAGGCTGGAACCTTGAATTGTCGGCTGCACGTTATTTGGTAGGCTGACGTTCTGCTGAAGGCTGAAGGCAGTTTGCGTCCGCGCAAAATAATAGTCGACACCATATTTGAAGACGACGCGGACGAAAGACAAACCATAGAACGATGTAGAGCGAATAATGTCGACCCCTGGCGTGGTCGCAAGTCCGACCTCGATCGGTACTGTGTAATAACGCTCCATCTCCTCGGCGGAGAGACCCGGCGCTTGCGCCGTTATTTCCAAGATTACCGGCGCGGGATTTGGATAGGCCTCTATGTTGAGTTTCGAAAATGCTACGAGACCACCACCGATGAAAACCAGCAACAGCGATAAAACGATGGGGCGCCGAGTTCAGACCAAAAGTCAGAACGGGCTTGAGCACGGTTTATCTCTCTGCCGACCACAGCGGGTTATTGAGGGTGTGTTTTCAATCGGGTGATGCTGCCGCGAAGAAATTGCTAAGGAATAGCGCCCCCTCGCTGGCAATCAATTCGCCAGGCTGCAGGCCATCGAGAATCTGATCGTATCCACCATGCTGCAGACCAATTTGTACCGTGCGTCTCTCAAATTGATGGCGGTCCTTGGTAACCCATACTGTCATCGTACCGTCGCCTTCGCGGACCACACCATCAAATGGCACTGCAAGAGCTCGCGCTGGTTCAGCGGTTTTAATTACGAACGTTGCAAACATTCCTGGTCGCAGCTCATGCTGCGGATCGTTGATCTCAGAGCGCACAAAGAAACGATGTGTGTTGGGGTCAACCGCCGCACCAATCGTGGTAATCTTCCCCACGAACGCCCGGTCCGGATAGGCCATCACGCTTGCGCTAATGTTCTGATTGACGCGTAAATTGGGACTATCAGATTCTGGCACATTGGCGATCAGCCACACTTTTGATATGTCGGCTACCGTATACGGTGCTGTTCCGCCTGGCTGTACAAGAAGTCCCGGTGCTGCATTGCGGGCGGTTATGCGGCCGGAAATCGGACTCGAGACGATGAGCGAAGAATCAATCCTGCGGTCGGCGACTATTTGATCGATCGCTGTATCGGATTTGCCGAAAATTCGAACTGCGTCTCGCGCCGCTTTCAAAGCGCCTTCGGCCGATTGCTGATCCGAAACAGCCTGCTCCAGCTCTCTCTGTGCAATCGCTTGCGTTTTATAGAGTTCCCTGGCACGCGCTAAAGTACGCGTGTGCAGCTCTAGCGTCCCCGCGGCGGATATTAATGTTGACTCGGCCTGTAGTAAGTCTGGGCTGTCGATGGTGAACAAGGGCTGCCCATTCACTACATCATCACCAACCTTCGCGAATGGTTCGATAATCCGACCTTGATACTGGGTGAACACTTGGACTGACATATCTTGATCGAAATCAAGATTGCCGACGGCCGACTTTTCGATCGGGAATACTTGATATCCGACGGATTCGATTTTCACCTCTGCTAGTTGCTGGTCCGATAAAGTGACTGTTTGCGCTGCCGGCAGATTAGCTAAGGTTTGACCGGAGCCCGTTGTCGCAACCGGATTGCCTTTAGCGGAATCCGTAACAATGGCGGCCAATCTGGGACTCTCAGATTGCGACCCCTGGCCGCCGCCAAACCCGCCAATAAGATAGGCTGTGAGCAAGATGGTCAGCAGCGCAATGCCAACCGTGAGATCACCAATTGTCGTTTTCTTGTCGGAGCTCATGGATCGACCAAGCGCGCGTCATGATTTCACCTGTCCTGACAATTGCCGGCGCCCCCAGACCGCGTCTACTGTGATTAATCGCAGTTTCCCTGACGACTCACTATTAGCTAGCATTTAAGGTGGGGTCAGGTGCGCGGCCGATAGGTGAACTTCCGTACCAAAAATCGCGTGCGAGTTACACGGAAAAGACATGTCCGCGACGCGTATTCTCGCATTCGCTGCTTTGCTGTCGGGCACAGCGTTGGTGTCAAATTGCGCTGTGGGGCCAGATTTCAAGCCCGCGACGCCTCCAGAAGTTGACCGTTACACAAAAGAGCCGCTTCCCGCTCAGACGACGGCCACCAATGCCGCCAGCGGTCAGGCGCAGCGATTTGTGAAAGACCTAGATATTCCCGCCGAGTGGTGGACCCTTTTTCATTCGACTAAACTGAATGGGCTTATCGCGCGATCATTGAAGGCCAATCCCAATTTGGAGGCGGCCATGGCCGCGCTGCGCGTTACGCAGGAAAACGTTCGTGCTCAAGAAGGAAAATTCTTCCCCCTCGTTCAGGGAAATTTTAATCCGACACGGCAGCAAATTCCCAACGCCTTGTCTTCGCCGCTCGCAACTGGCGCCACCGTATTCAATGTTGTTACAACCCAGGTGGTTGTATCCTACACCCTCGATGTTTGGGGTCAAAACCGACGGGCGGTCGAATCCTTACAAGCACAGGCGGACTCTGAGCGGTTTCTGGTCGAAGCTGCGCACCTCACGCTCACGTCCAATATCGCACTTGCCACAATTCAAGAGGCCTCGTTGCGGGATCAAATTACGGCCACACAGGAACTTATAAACATCAACACAAAAATGCTCGGTGTCCTTCACCGGCAGTTATCAGCCGGGTATTCCAATCGGGTCGACGTCGCAGCCCAGGAAGCTCAATTGGCGCAAGTGGTAGCAACGTTGCCTCCACTGCGGAAGCAATTAGCACAACAACGCGATCTTATCGCCGCACTTGCGGGTCGATACCCGAGCGAAGAACCACCAGAAAAATTTACGCTCTCCGGATTTCATCTACCTCGCGATCTGCCGGTCAGTCTGCCATCGCGTCTCGTCGAACAACGGCCTGACGTTCGTGCGGCACAGGAACTGGTCCATTCGGCAAGCGCTCAAATTGGTGTTGCGGTTGCCAACATGCTACCAAATTTCACGATCAATGCCAACGGAGGCAACACGTCCACCGCGCTTGCAAATTTCGCTGATTATTTCTCTCCAACGAATCGATTTTTTACGTTTGCTGGCAATGCAACCCAACCAATCTTCGATGGGTTTAGCTTGCTGCATCAAAAGCGCGCGGCCGAAGCGGCCTATGACCAAACAACAGCGCAGTATCGTGCCACAACCATCGGCGCCTTACAGAATGTTGCCGATACTCTGCGTGCACTCCAAGCCGACGCCAATGCTTTAAATGCTGCATCAGCCTTCGAACGCGCGGCAAAGACAAGTCTTGATCTTGTGCGACAACAATTTGATATAGGCTACGCAAACATATTACTGTTGCTCAACGCTCAACAAACGTACCTGCAGGCAAGAATAGCAATGATCCAGGCGAGAGCTAACCGCCTATCGGATACCGTAGCACTATTCCAAGCGCTAGGTGGTGGGTGGTGGAATCGAGCTGACTTGACATCCACTCAAGCCGCAGATGATCTAAACGTCAAACCCGAGTAAGCGGTAGTGTAACAGAATTGAAACGGAACCGCGGATGCAGTTTTTCGTAACCGAGAGCTTCTACACCAAATCAGCTCATTTTTTTGTCGACCATCAGCGTCGACCCCCGTCATGCCTTGGCCCGTGAACCATATTTTGTCGATGCGGCGTAAGACCGCGACGCAAACTGCGCAATACTGCATGTTAATGGTTTTTGTTCTCTGGAGCTTTTCCCCGGTCTTTGCCAAGGATTTGTATGTATTGACGAGAATACTGTATGCCGCTTTTGCGGCGGAACAAATGTCTACAATTTGCACGAGCGCACATATCCCTTTGTCTGACGATGACATGACTCGCTTCACGAGCGCAAAGGTGTATGCCGAGGGAATCAGAAAAATTGTCGTTGCAGGGTTGGCCGATGCCGATGTCAATTTTATTCTTAGGTCGACTTCCGATCAGGCTAAAGCGGTTTCAAGAGCGGAGCTCGAGGCTTTATCAAATTATCGATCTCAACAACTATCCGCAAAAACGCTTCAATGGTGCGAAAATAGAGTAATTCCATTTGCAGACCAGGTTGTCGGCGCATACGTTAGAAACCCCGACGAAATTAGGCAGTTGATAACGAAAGCGAAAGCTGACTAATCGAGCGCGTTCATTGGCCGCTTAAACGATTATCTTTGGAATGTCAGCTTATGACGCAACGGATCTAGGATCGATGCCAGCTGACATCGTTCACGTAGACGACCCGGTGCTTACTCGCGTCGCTCGCAAAACCACGCCAGCGACGGCACTCGCCGCGCTCGGGATCGTCTATGGCGACCTCGGGACCAGTCCGCTCTACACGTTGCAGGCGGTCGTCAGTGCGACCGGTGGGCATTTTTCCTCGGAGGCGGCGCTCGGTAGTCTCTCGCTGATCTTCTGGGCACTGATCGTCACCATTTCCGTCAAATATTGCTTGTTCGTGATGCGCGCCGACAATCACGGCGAAGGCGGTATCTTGGCACTGATGTCGATGACCGGCGCAAACTGGTCCGAAGGTCGGCGCCTCCTTATCGTCATGGGGCTGTTCGGAGCGGCGTTGATCTACGGCGATGGCATCATCACGCCGGCGATCTCGGTGTTGAGCGCTCTCGAAGGGCTGAACGTCGCCACCGATGTATTTAAGCCGCATATCGTTTCGATGGCGTTGGTGATCCTATTGGGTCTGTTCGCCGTCCAAAGCCGGGGCACCGCGCAAATCGCCAAAGCGTTCGGGCCGGTGATGCTGCTTTGGTTTGCAGTTATCGCCGCGCTGGGCGTTGTTGGCATTTCCCGCTACCCCGAGGTCATCGCCGCAGTCGATCCGCGCTACGGGATCGCGCTCCTGACCGGCCACGGCTGGAGTGGGATCGCTATACTCGGCGGGGTCTTTCTGGCGATGACCGGCGGCGAAGCGATGTATGCGGACATGGGCCACATTGGCCGCAATCCGATCCGAACATCTTGGTACGGGATCGTGCTGCCGGCATTGCTCCTCAATTATGCTGGGCAGGTCGCGCTGTACCTCGGTGATCCGGCGATGGACGGCAATCCGTTCTTCCGGCTGGCGCCGTCATGGTCGATCTATCCGCTGGTGGGACTTGCCACCATTGCTACGATCATCGCTAGCCAGGCGATCATCACGGGATCGTTCTCGCTGACACGTCAGGCGATGCAACTTGGCTGGTTTCCGGGCGTGCGGATCCGCCAAACCTCCTCGGAAGAATACGGGCAGATCTACGTACCGTTTGTGAACTGGACGATGATGGTGCTGACCATTGCGCTCACTGTCAGCTTCGGTAGTTCGGATCGATTGGCGGGTGCCTACGGCACCGCGGTTTCGACCACCATGCTGCTGACGACCGCGCTGCTTTACAATGTCATGCGCGAGCGCTGGCACTGGCCGGTGGGACTGGCGTTGATAACGAGCGGCCTGTTTCTCGTTGTGGATTTCACGTTCTTCGCTGCCAACCTGTTCAAGATCAAGGAAGGCGGCTGGATCCCGCTCGCGTTCGGCACGTTGGTGTTCATCATCATGATCTCATGGCACTTCGGCTTCGAGGCCATGCGTCACCGCCACACAGTGTTGACCGAGACGCCGGATGAATTCTTCCGCCAACTCAAGCGGGACCATATCCCGCGCGTGCCCGGCACGGCCGTCTTTCTGACACGGCTCGCTACGACGACGCCGTTCCTCATTGTCGAGCACGTCGCGCAGATGAGAGCGATATACGAGACCACAATCGCGCTGACGGTAAACTTCGATTATGTCCCGCGCGTTGCGGCTTGCGACCGTATCGAGTTGGTGAAGCTCGCCGAAGGATTTTGGCACATCACCGTGCACTTCGGCTTCGTCCAGGTACCTGACATTCCCGCCGCCTTGCGGCAGGCGAAAGATTACGGGTGTCCCATCGATCTTGAAGACGCGATCTATTTCGGCGCGCGGGATACCGTGGTCTGCTCCAAACGGCGCAGTTGGTCGGTGCGCGCTGGTCTGCGCCTGTTCACGCTAATGTTCCGAAATTCAGTGCGGGCAGTGGATCTTTTCAAAATTCCTCCGGAAAAATTCGTGGAAATCGGGCGGCAGATCGAAATCTAGAGGACTGACCTGACGCGCCTATAGACAGGCACTCTAATGATTCCAGTCGCCTTCGGAACTTTGCTAATGGTGATTTGGCTCGGAACCCCATTCTATTGCGGATGTGCACCAGACTACGAATCTGGGGGCAGATCAGTTCTGCGGACTGGAATCATAAATTCACGTCCGATTTTTGGCGGGCTTTATCACCGCTATGTGCGAGCCTAGGTTTTCGTTACGCACAACGGGTGCATGCACCAGCATCTTTCCATCGAACATAAGCAAGATCGTTCCTTCAGGATTTCTCGAGCGGCTACCGGGCTGAGCTCGATGGAGCGCCCCAATTGAACGTGCCACGCCGCTCGGCTAGCATGGGTCGCTGACAAGGTCTTGTCGTGCGATGTGTTGCACAAGTCCGAAGCTGGTGGTGTCGTGGTAGACATTGCGCCTAGAGACGTTGCGCGCACTTGCGTGCAAATGGCTGAGCGATTCTTCATGGCGACGCAGCATAAGCCGGAAGGTTTTCTGGTGCAGGAGCTTGTTACCGAGGGCGTCGAATTGATGCTCGGCTTTCATCACGACACCCAACTCGGCCCCGTGATCCTCCTGGGCATGGGTAGCATTGCGGCCGAGCTGTATCACGACACGTCGTTGCGGCTTGCTCCGGTTTCGCGGCGCGATGCCCATGAGATGATAAGTGAACTGAAAACATCTGCACTTTTGAAAGGCTTTCGCGGTCGCCCGACCGCGGATATTGAAGCGCTCGTCGACGCTATCGTCGCTTTCTCCGACATGATCGGGGCGATAGGCAGTCAACTTCAGGAAGCTGAGATCAATCCGCTATTCGTACTGCCGCGGGGTCGCGGCGTCGTCGCGGCGGATGGCGTGGTGGTCGTCAGGGCCGTACAGAGCGGGGGCTGTGGCTACACCTCGCCCCAGAAGGCGCCGTAGCCTGCGGGATCGTCAAGATCTTGAATCACCATCCAGCTCGGATTGGGCGGTGAATGACTAGGTCGCGAATGACCGATAGTGTTGATAAAGGCGGCCACTGAAGGTTTTTCGGCTTTTTTATTTGAGCTTTAGACGGGACCGCCGCCTGCCGGAGCGCTGCAATTCGTGCCGCAGTCTTCCGTACCCAGGTCGACGAAGAGATATTCAATTTTCGCAGTCAGAGGTCCGGCGATCGCGTACTCTGCGCCGCAGCCGACAGTCCACCCCACGTTCGACTGTGACACGCCTATATTGGCGGCGAAGTTACTCTTGAGGTTTCCAAACGCCGCGCCGCCAGTGGCGTAGAGTAGGACGCGATCCCAAGCATACCGACTTGCGGCGACATTCGATTTCAGTTGGCTCGATCCGTTCCCGGCCTAGGGCACGAGGCGAGCGGGAAGCAGCGTTGCTCCGCTGCTTCCCGGCTTGGCTCAGTTCTCGAGATAGCGCGCCGGCGGATAATCGCGCGAGTAGACCGGATTGGCGAGGAATTGCTTGGGATCGTAGGTCCAGAACTGGCTCACGTTCGGATAGGTCTTGATGATCGAGTTAACGAGACGACCTTCCTTACGGACCACTTTCCGAATGTATACGTTACCGATGACGTTGCCGTAGCTGTCGAAAGAGACCGGCCCGCGGCAGGTGTTTACTTTGACGGTCCGCAGCGTCTTCATGAAAGCGTTCTTGTCGTCCACATTGCCGCCTACCGCTGTGACCGCCGCCTCTAGTACGGCGCCATTGGTGTAGGTCGCCGCTGCGTAGAAGCCCGGATCGTAGGAGTATTTCTTGCGGAAGGCGGGCGCGAAAGCCTTGTTGATTGGATTGTCGAGTTCGGCAGAGTACCAGCACGACGTGATCGTCCCGAGCGCCTCGTCGCCCATGTTACGCAGCACCGCTTCGTCGAGATGGGTCATCCCACCGACGATCGGCAACTTGTCCTTTAGGCCGTATTCGACAAACTGGCGGGTAAAGCGGAATCCGTTCGATCCTTCGAAGGCCGAGAACATGCCGTCGGCATTCGTCTTGAGCTGCGCGATATAGGTGGCATAGTCGGGTGCCACCAACGTCGGCCAAAGCTTCTGAATGATCTTGCCGCCGTTTTCCTCGAAAACCCGCTGAAAGCCGGCGCACATTTCCTGACCGTAGGCGGTGTCGCTACCGATTGTGATCATGCGCTTGTAGCCGAGCGTCTTTGCGCAGTATTCCGCCAATGGATGGGCGCACTGCGCGGAGGTCGACGTCGCGCGCACGAACCACGGGATAGCCTTTCGCTGGGTCATATCTTCGGCTGCGGCCACGGATAATGTCGGGACTTGCTTTGCCTCTATGTAGTCTTGAATCGCCAGCGCCTCGAAAGCGGCGAGCGGGCCGATATAAACATGGACGTTGTTCTTCTCGACCAGTTCCTGCGCCTTGGTGCGGGTGGTCGTAGGGTTTGACGCGCAATCGACGGAGAAAAGCTCGACCTTGCGGCCGGCCATCATGTATTTGCGCTCCTCCAGGTACATCAGCATGGCGCGTTCCATGTCGATGCCGCCCGAGGCTACCGGACCGGTCTTATCGCCGAGAAGACCGATGCGGATCGTGCCGCTTGATTGCGCGCGGACGTAGGGAGCGCTCAGCGTAAGCGCGCCCGCCGTTGCGACGCCTTGTACGAAACGACGACGTGAGAGACTCATGGGTATTTCCTCTGTCTGGTTGCCGATTATCTCGATCTGCTACACACCTACTAAGGACGCCTAATTCCCCATGTGCATCTCCCGCTAATGAACTATGCCGGCGCGAACATGCCCAGATGTGTTCGCTTTGAACCGACACCGAAAATCATCCCGCACGCCGACCCGGCAACATTGATCCAAGTCAACGTTGCGCTGGCAGCCTCCCGCGCCCGCCAAAGCGTGGATTGAAGTAGGCTTCGTGCAGCTAAAGTTCTGTTTTTGCTCGGGCATTTTACGCCTTGGTGCCGCGCTTTGTTGTCCGCCGTTTACGCCGATGACCGTTTTTCTTAGTGAGCGTGGAAAACGCCGAGGTGCTGTGCGATGAGATCGTCGTTGTTGCGCACTTCGTCGACCGGGCCCGTGAACACGCAACGGCCGGTATTGAAAATGACCACCTGATCGGCGACGTCGAGCGCCAATCCGCTGTTCTGTTCGACCAGCACGATCGATTGTCCGCCGTCCTTGAGCTGTTTGATAGTGCGTGCGACTTCGGCGACGATCAGCGGCGCGAGACCTTCGGAAGGTTCATCGAGCAAAAGAACTCTCGGGTTTCCGATCAACGCGCGCCCGATGGCAAGCATCTGCTGCTCGCCACCCGACAGTATGCCCGCAAGCTGCCGGGATCTCTCCGCCAGGCTCGGGAAGAGATCCAGAATGCGATCGTACGTCCACGGCTTCTCGCTCTCTTTTTCGCGCTGGCGGGCGATGATGAGATTTTCTCGCACCGACAAAGACGAGAAAATCCGCCGCCCTTGCGGGACGAGGCCGATGCCCAATTGCGAGATCGCTTCCGGCGCCAGTCCACCGATCGGTCTGCCGAAAAGTGTGATTTCGCCTTTTCGCGGTGCAAGAAATCCCATGATGCTCGAAATACAGGTCGTCTTGCCGGCGCCGTTACGGCCGAGCAGCGCAAGAACGCGCTTCTCTTCCAGCGCGAATCCGACGCCGTGCAATACATGGCTATCGCCATAATACGTGTCGACGTCGGTGAGTTTCAAAGCATCAATGGCCAAGGTACACCTCGCGCGCTCTCTCGTCGGCGATTACCGCGTCGCGCATGCCGTCGATGATGACTTTGCCGTAATGCAGCAGCGTAATGGTCTCGGCGAGATCGAGTGCCGTGTCCATGTCGTGTTCGATCATGACGAGGCTTGTCTCGCGTGGAATGTCGGCAATCAGCTTTTTGATTGTGTTGCGTTCCGCTGAGGACAGGCCTGCCAGTGGTTCGTCGAGGAGCAGGACCTTTGGCTTTTGCGCAAGCGCCATCGCGATCTCAACGCGTCTCTTTTCGCCATAGGCTATTTCTGAAATCGGGCGGTCAGCGAGATGCTCGAGGCCGACGAGGCCAAGCACGCGCCGGGCCTCGACGATGATGTGCTGCGACATTGGGCGGAAAATGTTCCAACGCGCTGGCATGAGCCCGAGCAGTCCAAGCGCGACATTGTGCTGAAGCGTATCATTGGGAAAAAGCGTGATGATTTGGTAGGTGCGCGATAGCCCAAGATGGGCGCGCTGATGCGGCTTCAATTTTGTGACATCTCGCCCGAACAACTTGATTTGGCCGGAGTTCGGCACGATTTCGCCGGTAATCTGGTTGAACAACGTGGTCTTACCGGCGCCATTTGGCCCGAGAAGCAGCCGCCGTTCGCCGGGGCGGATCGTCATCGATACGTCTTGCGTCACCGGGAGGCCGACGAAGGACTTGTTCAGCCGCACGATCTCAAGTGCATAGGTGTCGGTTTGCGCCGTCACTTGCGGGACTCCTTCCAGCGGGCCACAAGTCGGCGAACGCCCGGCACAATGCCATCGGGCATGACCATCACGATGAACATGAAGACGAAGCCGAGCAGCATGTTCCAACGATCGATGTAGGACGAGGCATAGTTCTTGAGGAAGGTCACGAGGACCGATCCGACGATCGGTCCGACCAGCGTACCGGAGCCGCCGGCGATGACGCCCAGCAGGCCTTCGGCGGAGCTCGTGATCGAAAGCGACGTGGGATGGATGTATTTGTTGTAGTAAACGTAAAGCAGCCCGGCGATGCCGCCCCAGAAGCCCGCGTAAATGAAGGTGATCCAGCGGATCATCCACACATTGTAGCCCAGCGCCGCCATGCGCCGGCTCTGATCTCGGGTTCCCTTCAGCGAAGCACCGAATGACGACGACACAAACACCGTGATCAGGATAAAGGCGACGGTGGCGACGATCAGCGCGAACCAATAGAACGATGCGGCGCTATCAATCGAAATGCCGAACGGCATCGGACGAACCAGCCCGGCCATGCCATTGTCGCCATTGGTGACGGAAACCCAGCGGTAGGCGAGGCCCCACAGGACCTGCGACAACGCCAAAGTAATCATTAGGAAACCGAGACCAGAGGCCCGCAGCGCGATCATGCCGAAAAATGCCGCGCTGACCGTCGTGCCGGCAATCGACAGCAATGCAGCGGTGCCGTTGCCGAAGCCGCCGCGCGTGGTGAGCCAAGCCGAGATATAGGCGGCAAGTCCAAGGAACGAGGCGTGCCCGAGCGAGGTAAGCCCAGCGTATCCAGCCAGCAAATTTAGGCTGAGCGCGAAGATCGCCGCGATCATCATCTGGCTGCCCAGATTAATATAGAAATCGCCGGCAACGAACGGCAGCAGCGCGAAAACAAAGACGACGATCGGAACCCAAATCTTGTTCATGCCGCTCGCCTCCCGAACAATCCTTGGGGACGGAATGCAATGACAATGATCATGGGAAGAAACAGAATGACGTAGGCGAGATCGGGGAATAGCGCGGATCCGAACGTGTAGGTGAAGCTGATCAGGAAACTTCCGATGAAGGCGCCGACGAGACTGCCGACGCCGCCAAGGATGACGACGATCAGCGCGAGCGGCAGCATGTCGGCGTCAAGTCCCGGATAGGCCGACAAAATCGGGCCGCCTAGCACACCGCCCGCTCCGGCGACGGCGGCGCCGAGGCAGAACACCACCGTGAACAGCCGCGAAATCGGAATGCCGATCGCGCGCGTCATCTGCATGTCGTCGACGCCGGCGCGAATCATCGCCCCGAGCCGCGTCCGTTCCAAAAGAAGATAGAGCGCGATGGCGACCCCGACGGCGCAGACGACCAACACAAGACGATAGGTCGGAAAGGCGAAGCCGAAAAGAAAAGTCGGCGCCTGCAAGGCATGCGGGGTCGGTATCGGTATCGGATCGCCGCCCCAGATGACGAGGCAGGCATCCGAGATGATGAAGGACATCCCGAGCGTGACCAGCACCTGACCTTGCGGGTTGTTTCCGAGTTTCCGCAACACGAAGCGTTCGAGAAAGCCGCCGATAACAGCGAGCGCCACCCCGCTGCCGATCGCCGCGCCCCATAGATCGATCCAATTGAAGGAGCGCAGGGCGGTCGCGCCAAAATAGGCGCCGAGCATAAAGAAAGCGCCATGCGTCAAATTGGCGATCCGCATCAGACCGAAGATCAGCGAAAATCCAGACGCCAGCAGAAACAACAACGCGCCGAGGGAAAGGCTGTTAAGGGTCTGAATGATCCAGAACTGCATGGGCATTATGGGTACAAGGCCTCGTCGCAAAATATTACGCGGCTCTCAGCCGTCCGAAGGCGACTCTGCTAAAGTCGCTTGGAAGGCGCGGTTCTCGATCGCTCATCTTCGCCGCTTTGATTTTTCTTTCGTTTTGGTCGATGTTTTTGTGCGCTTCGCCGGCTTACCCGCTGTGGCCTTTACGGCTTTTGCCTCCGCTTTTTTTGGAATGATCGGCAAAAGCAGATAGTTTTCGCGGTCGCCGCCGAGATGGATTGTGGTCTTGCCGCCATAGATCGCCGGCGGGCGGTCGCGCGGGTCGTCGTGCAGGAACGGGCCGTTGCCGGTGAATTCGTTCTTCATGTTGGACAGTCTGCCGCCGGAGCCGCCGGGATAGACATAGTCACGCCCGCGCACGCTCAGGCCCACGCGGTATCCTTTCGGCACCGCGATGCAGGTCGGAATGATTTCGATATCGAGTTCGTAGACTTGGCCGGGCTTGAGCGGCTGTTTCTCGTCGTGGCTGTGATAGGGCCGGAACGGCAAGGAAAGCTTCTTGTCGAGCTTGCGATGCGAAGCGCGCAGCCAGCCTTGCCCGATCGCGGTGTGCGGGTCGAGCGCCCCCTGGAACACTACTTCCTTCATGTCGGGCGCGAACACCCGCAGCACCAGGAAAATATCGGCATCTGCGGTCGAGGACGAAACGTGCAGTTTGGCGGCAACGGGGCCGGTGATTTCGGTCGCCTCGGTCATCGGCTCGGTCAGAAACGTGACGCCGTCGCCGAGCGCATCGAACGTGACTGCCGCGGAGCCTTTCGGCGTTTCGGTCGCTAATTTTTGGCTCCCGGTTGCCAGGTAGAACTTGGTCCACTGGGTGCTCGACAGCGGCCAACTGTCTTCATGGCGAATAACGAACTTCTCGGCCGGATGGCGAACGTTGAGTTGCACCCGCGGCTGCTTGTCCCAACCGTTCTTCTCGCCCTTAAGGAAGTAGCCGAAGAACTTCTTCTGAAGATTGACGCCGTAGTCGGTGTAATAATGGGTCCAGTGCTCGATGCCGTGTACTTCAAGCCATTTCTGTTTCGACGCCGAGCGGTAGAAGCCTTCGAAATTGCCGCGCGGATGCAGCGGTTGCCCGCCCCAATTCGCGGCGGAGAGCAAGGGCACCTTGACCTTCGACCAATCCGGCAACATGGCTTTGTAGAATTCGTCGTCCAGCGGATGCGCGAAATAGGTCTTCCCGAGATCGTAGCGGTTGGCGCCCATCTCTTCGTCGGTGAGCGTTTCCGGTCCGGACACCCAATCGCCATTCATGCGGCTGCGATGGCCGTTGATGCCAAGCCCGTACTGCACGGTCTTGACCTGCATGTCGTACCAATTCTGCGCGAAGGTGTTGTAGATGCCGCCGTTGTGGCTGAGCTCGCGATAGAAATCGGCGAAGCCTTCCCAGACGCAGATCGCGGCCAAATGCTTGGGCTGCAGGCTCGCGACCTGCCATTGGTTGATGGCGTAGTAGGAGATGCCGCTCAAGCCGACCTTGCCGTTCGACCACGGCTGCACACCCGCCCATTCCACGCAATTATAGTAGTCTTTGGTCTCGCGCGGAGACCAGTGCTCGACGTATCCGGGCGAACGGCCGCAGCCGCGCGAATCGACGCGCACGACGACATAGCCATCCGGCACCCATTTCTCCGGATCGCAGATTTCCCAGCTCTGGTACTTGTTGGTGGAGCCCCCCATCACATCGGGGAGCTTCTCGGCCATGCGATCCCAGGCGGTCTTGTAGCCGTCTTCGAAATGCAGCCACTTGCCGTAGGGGCCATGGCTGAGCAGCACCGGGTAACGGCCTTTCTTGACCGGCCGGAACACGTCGCAGCGCAGCACGAGTCCGTCATCCATCGTGATCGGCATGTCCCAATCGATCCGCATGCCGTCGCGGACTTCGCTGACCTCACGATAGCTCATGGCGTCTTTCTCCGAAAATTCGCTTGCAACATTGGGGCGTTGTGTCGTCGAGCGGCGGCTTTCACTTTTTGGGGATAACCGGCAGCAAGACATAGGGTTGCCTGTCCGGGCTGGCGTGCAGTGTCACATTGCCGCCGAACACCGCCGGCGGCCGGTCGCGCGGATCATCGTGCGTGAATACCGCGCAGCCGGTCCACACTTTGCCCAGCGTTTCGAGGCCTTCGCCGGGCTCGCCCGGGAAGACGTAATCGTTGCCGCGCACCGACAGCGCCAGCCGGTAACCCTTCGGGAGCGCGATGCAGGTCGGCCAGACTTCGACGTCGACCTCGTAGACTTGGCCGGGGGTGAGCTTCTGCTCTTCGTCGTGCGTGTGATACGGCCGGTACGGCAGCGTGAGCTTCGGATCGAGCTTGCGATGCGAGCAGCGCAGCCATCCTTGCGCGATCGGCGTATGTGCATCGAGCGCGCCCTGGAACGTGACTTCCTTGAGGTCGGGCGTAAACGCGCGCACCACCAAAAACAAATCGGCGTCTTCCGTCGCCGACGAAACCCAGAGCTTCGCCGCGATCGGGCCGGTGATCTCGGTGTCTTGATCGAGCGGCTCGGTCAGGAAAGTCACGCCTTCGCTGAGGCCGGCATAGGTGACGGAACTCTCCGCCTTCGGCGCCGCCGCCGACATCGTCATATCGGCCGGGTGGATGTACTGTTTGGTCCATTGCGTGCGCGCCAGCGGCCACTCGTTTTCGTGCCGCTCGACGAATTTCTCGCCCGGATGGCGTACCTGCAGCTGCACCGCCGGCTGCTTCGCCCAACCGGAGTCGTCGCCTTTGAGGAAGCGGCCAAAGAACCGCTTCTGCAGGTCGAGACCGTAATTCGTATAGAAGTGCGTCCAATGCTCGATACCGTGCACTTCCAGCCACTTATGCTCAGACGCGGAGCGCACGAAGCCTTCGAAATTGCCGCGCGGATGCAGGCCTTGCCCGCCCCAATTGGCGGTCGAGAGCAGCGGCACTTTCACCTTGTTCCAGTCCGGCATGCGCGACTGCCAGAATTCGTCGGTGTCGAGCTTGCGCGCTAGACAATCCTCGTAAAAGTTGCGCCGATTCTGGCCGAGTTCCTCTTCCGACAAAGTCTCCGGTCCCGATACCCAGTCGCCGGTCATACGGCTCTTGAAGCCGCGGGTGCCGCGCCCGTTCTGCAGCGTATAAACCTGCGCCTTCGACCAGCCCTCGACGAAGCCACGGCAGAAGATGCCGCCGTGATGCGCCATGTCGCGATAGAAATCCGCGGCGCCTTCCCAGGTGCAGATGGCGGCGAGGTGCTTGGGTTGCAGCGCGGCCGTCTGCCACTGGTTCTCGGCGTAGTAGGAGATGCCGTTGAGGCCGACCTTGCCGTTCGACCAGGGCTGCACGCCGGCCCAATCGACGCAGAGCGCTAAGTCCTGCGCCTCGCGCAGCGACCAGATGTCGATGACACCGGGCGAGCGGCCGGCGCCGCGGCTGTCGACGCGGATGACGACATAGTCGTCCGGCACCCATTTCTCAGGATCGACCACCTCCCAACATTGATATTTGTTGGTCGACCCGGTCGGCACATCGGGCTGGTCGGCGCACATGCGGCGCCACTGGTCGTTATAAAGATCTTCGAAATGCAGCCACTTGCCGTAGGGGCCGTAAGTCATGATCATCGGATATTTGCCCTCGGCGATCGGCCGGTAAATGTCGCAGCGCAACACGAGGCCGTCATCCATTTTGATCGGCACATCCCAGTCGATCCGCATGCTATCGCGGATTTCATTTTTTTCACGGTAATCCATGGGCTCCTCAACCTTCGGTTCGCTTTAATTGCATTGATCGCAGAGTTGGCGACTTCCGGCGCGGCCGGCCGCGCCGGGCGTAACGTTTCGATGCTAGTGGTTTGTCCGCAGCGTGGTGTGCGGACTGATCAATACGCGCCGGCGCCGGTACCGTTTGATCCAAATCAAATCCACCCCGTTGCCTGCTTCGCGCGGCAGCATCGGAGCAATTTAGGCCCGATCGCTTCGAGGCGCCTTCCTCGACAAAATATCGAGCAGTGACTTGACCTTTGCCCGAAGCCTCGACAACTCCGACAGGCGCACGACTACAAAGCCTGCACGCTTAAGCGCCGTGATGTTCTCGGTTCCGATGATATCGCGCGGCGTCTTGGTCACCGCCTTTCGCCCATGCTTCACTTTGATGCTTGTCACACCTCACCCATCGCACTGCATGAAAAGGTATTATAGCCATCTTTGCCTGGATGTGCTGGTCGGTCACTCCTGTCGGGTCTACGTTATTGGTTGATAGATCGGACCTACTACTGGAGGTCTCCTCATGAATAAATGGCACAAATTCGACCTCACCTCATTCGACCCAAAGTGTCCGTCGTCAGACAATTTGAGACAGATGGCGGTCTAATTTACGGGAGTGGCCGGCTGACCTGGTTTTAGTTTATGCGGCTTTATTTTGGTGCTGCAAGCGTCAGTTTGCTGATGGCGTGAAAGCGAGTGTGGGGGTTAAATCATATTGCGTGGACTGAATGCATATTCGCAGAATTGCGAGTTCCGGAACAAAATCAGCTAAGACCCGATTTAACCATCGCGTCGTGATGCCCGCCGGCCCAAGTCTATTCGCGCGTCGCGACTTATTGATCTTTCAAATGTCTAAATATTTCAACGAGTGTGTCGGCGTCACCAAAACCGCCGGCTTTAGTAATGAAGGTGACTGAGCGTCCATCTACCTGCATTTTTCCTTTCGGGATACCGGGCATAATTTCCCCGGCTACCGAGGCGTCGGCAACTCCAAGGGCATGAAAAGTTTCGAACGCAGTATCCCCTCCGACCATAACGATCGCATCTATTTGCATACGGCGGACTACGCCTGCCGCTGTGCGTCCAAGTGCTTGGGCTACTTCAGAAGCAGAAAATAGGTTTGGTTCCGTCGACGACTCTGGTCGCACAATCAACGATGCTGGCATCGCACGCCAGTTGACGATCCGATCGAAAATAAAGTCCCCATCGCGCGCGCGTGCCGAAAAAGACATTGTCAGCTCCTTGGCACCGGCTACGCACAATCGCGCTGTTTGCTCGGCGCTCGCACCGGTTCGTGAGCCGATGACAAAGAGAATCGGCTTCTGAGCTCGTTCGCTGACCCTTGGTTTTGCAGACCGAGTTTCCGGTGACAGGGTTTTGGTGAGGCGACGGGCTATCGCTGTAGCAAGACCTGAAGCCCCGACGGGTAGGACTTCGTCGCAACGACTCAGTGCAAATTGAGCGATGGCATCAAGATCGGCCTCGGTATCACAATCGGCGAGGTAGGCGTGAATTCCGGCTTCGACGCCGAGCACGAATGCCGCGCCACGCGGCCAAACATGGACGATCAGTTCCCTCGATGCTGCTCTCAAGATTTGCGGAAGCGGCGCTGAAGGCGGCGGCGATAAGGCGTCAGCCCCGATCTCCGTCTGCCGAAGCGGCACGCCATCGATGAATATCTCGCCTCTGCGCATGGTGCGGCCGTGCCTGGGAACGGCCGGCGCGATCAGGGCGTGCCGCAGTCCGCTCGCACTAAGCCCGGCCATAATCTCGACGGCAATGTTGCCGCGCAGAGTAGAATCTATTTTTTTCAATAGAATGCGGGGCGTACCCGCAAGCGCAGCACGTGTCGCATTCCAGACGCGCTCGTCGGCAACGTGCCCCGAAAGGTGCCGGCTTTCGCTGGTCAAGGACAATACCTGAGTGGTGGTCCCGATGGCAGACGCGACTCGATCAAGATCGAGCAATACACGTGTTTCAAGGCCGTGCCCTGCAAACGGCGCTGCAGCATCCAGCGCGCCCGTGAGATCATCGGCGACGATGGCAACGTCGAGACTACGATGCGTCATATCGAAACTGATCGGCTTGGTGTTCTCGATTTCGCGCCGGTTAAGAATTAGCGAGCCGCCGCGCGTAGGCAATCGTTGCGATCATGTTTTCATGACGCGCGATGCCCTGCCAGGCAATGTCAAACGCGGTCCCATGATCGACCGATACGCGCAAGATCGGAAGGCCGAGGCTTACGTTAATGGTGGTATCGAACGCGATCAGCTTGGTAGGGATATGACCCTGGTCGTGATATTGCGCGACGACTAGGTCAAACTCACCCTGCAGCGCACGATAGAACACCGTATCACCAGAAATCGGCCCTGTTACGGCGATGCCCTCGCTGCGGGCAGCTTCGATAGCCGGTTTGATGCGTTCGATCTCGTCGGTGCCGAATAGACCGTTCTCTCCGCTATGAGGGTTCAACCCGGCGACCGCAATGCGCGGGCGAGCAATGCCCAGCCGCTTGAGGTGGGCATTCCCCACTCGAATTGTTGCGAGCTCGCGTTCCATGGTCGCTCTTTGCACCGCGCCAGCGAGCGACACGTGCGTCGAAACGTGGATCGTCGACAATCTCTCAGACGCCAGCAGCATAAAGGATGATGTTGCGCCGGTGAGATGGGCTAGCAATTCCGTATGACCCTCGAACGGGTAGCCGGCCGCGTGCAGTGCTTCCTTGTTGATCGGGGCGGTGGCGATCACCGATATGTCGCCCGCGAGTGCGGCGGAAACAGCGCGCTCGATATAGGCGTAGCTGCAAGCCCCTGCAGCGGCGGTCATTGTGCCGTCGCGGGCCGACTCCGAACCGGGTATACGAATATCGACGACCGGAACGACTCCAGGTGACAAAGCCAAACCCAGCTCGCCGAACGACAGACCAGCGCTGGTTAGCTTGTTGGCGCGCTCCAGAATCGATTTGGTGCCGAACACAACAATTGCGGCGCGGTCAGCAGGTGACAGATCGGCAAGCGCGCGGCACACGATCTCAGGGCCGACCCCCGCGGGGTCGCCCATTGTGATGCCTACGCTTGCCGGTCGCGTCATCGAACCTTGTCCCGTCAAATCGGCTTGAGTTTTGCTGCCCGCGCCACTTTGAGCCACTGAGCGGTTTCCGCAGCAATATACGCTGAGAATTGTTCTGGTGTATCAGTCGCCGGGTCGGCGCCGAGCGCCTCAATGTGCTTGCGAACATCCGGCATTGCCACGGCCTTGCGAATTTCCGCATTGAGCCTGTCGACAATTTCCTTCGGCATTCCCGGGGGCGCAACGACGCCAACCCAAATGCTTACGGCGAACTCGGGAAGTCCGCCAGACTCAGCGACGGTCGGGATATCCGGCAAGAGTGCTGATCGCTTTGCGCTCGATACCGCTATAGCGCGAAGCTTTCCCGATTTGATATACGGAAGCGCCACGGGAAGGGTTGGGAACATCATCGGTACCTGATTTGCAAGGACAGCCGTAATAGCCGGCGCGTCGCCTTTGTACGGCACATGTACGAGATCAATATCCGCCATCACCTTCAGGAGCTCGACCGTGAGGTGATTTGATGTTCCAATGCCTGCGGAAGCGTAGTTGATTGTGCCAGGCTTCTGCTTGGCAAGCGCGATCAAATCCTTGACGCTGTGCACGGGGAAGTCGGGGTTCACCACCATAATGTTCGGCGCTGCGGCGACAAGCGCGACTGGAGTAAAATCTTTGGTCGGATCATAGGGCAGGCTCCCGTAAAGACTGGGTGCCATCGCGAGGTTGCTCACCGAACCGAGCAACAGCGTATAGCCATCGGGTTTTGCCTTCGATACCCAATCAGCACCAATCGTGCCGCCGGCGCCGGCGCGATTTTCCACCACGACGGCATGCCCGAGGCTTTCGGACATCTTTTGTCCGACGATACGAGCAACAATGTCGTTGATGCCGCCCGGCGGAAAGCCAACAACCAAGTGAATTGTTCGGGTTGGATATGGCTGGGCGGCGGCGACCATTGGCGCGGCGGCAAGGCATACCGCCGCGATTGCCAGCCTCGCGGTCCGTAATATGTAGCGCATTTAATGTCTCCTCCTTTTGGTTGGCGATTTGCCAATAGCTTTTTGTATCGATGAAAGTGCGTGGAACTACGCGGGCGCGGCTGATCGCTTTTCGATGCTGCTGTGGGCCTCACCCGCCAAAATACTCACCGGCACCCCGTCGCGCTCGAGACAGGCCCGTACTGTTTCCACCGGTAGCCGATTCCAATCGCGGCCCGCGATCGAAGCCGCAAATGTCCCGGCGGCCTGACCTTGCAGGCCAGTGGGCGCCATGTTGCGCGCGAATTTGTCGACCTCGTGCGTCATCGATGCGCAGCGTCCGGCAACCACAAGATTCTGAATTTCGTCGGTGATCATGCAACTAAGCGGAAACTCGAACCTCATCAGCTTGAGCGAAAGCTTGCGCGCCCATTCGTCGCTGGCAGAGCCTTCGTGGCCGTAGTCGGGTCCGTGAATTTCGGCGTTGCCGTAGTCCACCGATGTCATCACGGCAATCGAGTCGTCAAAACGCCGTCCGTTGGCGAGATCGTCATAGGTCAGAGTGTAGCGACCAGTGATGCGCCGAGTTTCACGAACGCCGAGATATGCCGACGTATCGATCAGAAAGCTATACTCAAACCCTGGCAATAGCGCGCGACAGGTGCGCACCAAATCGCGGAGCTGCCTACGTCCCTCGATCTCAGCTCGGGTAATATCTGCGGCTTTGGTGCCGTCGATGTTGTAGATGCGCGTGCTATTGCAAATCAGGATGGCGCGGTCGATGTGCTCCTGTGCGTTTATTCCGCTGAAGCGCAGGTAGTGGATCGGCAACGAGGCACCCAGCAGCCCCATTTGTTTGGCCTTTTCTACGATCGAGAAAAAGCCGTCGATTCGAACCATTCCCTGTTCCAAGTCGACCACGCGACGGCCGTCGTCCTGCGAAAAGTCCTCGGGATGGTTGTCGATATAGTCCTTGAATCGTCGCAGATCGATGTTGCCAAAGCGGCCCATCACCGTCGTCGGCCGCATCGCGCCGTCATCCTCGCGCCCCTTTACGAACGGAACGCCTGCCCGTGCCGCGACATCGCCGTCGCCCGTGGTGTCGATGACGACTTTAGCCACAATCGCCTGACGCCCGGATTTATTGTCGATGATGACGCCCTCGATCTTATCATCGCGGACCAAAGGCTCCGAAACCCACGTGTACAATAAGAGGTCGGCGCCCGCCTCAAGCACGAGATCGAGCGCTGTCAATTTGTAGGCCTCGATATCCCAAGGCACGACGTCGCCAAGGCCGGCGCCCTGTTCGCGTGCCAGGCGGGAAAAAAACTCGCGGGGAAAACCGACAAGTTCGCTCGCCGGAATCACAATTAAGCCCATGGCCGAACCAGTCGCGGTTCCGCCGAGAAAGCCAGCCCGCTCGATGAGGAGCGTTTTCGCCCCATTTCGTGCAGCTGCGACAGCGGCTGCGATACCGGCGACGCCACCGCCGCAAACTAGAACGTCGACATGAGCTGCGATGGGAATTGTCTGCTCGCCCAACCTGACTTGATCACTTGAAATGTCGAACAACGGAGTCTCCACAAAGACGAAGGGCAGGGCTTGTTGCGAGCGTTGCCCGAACGAGGCGTTACGGTGTTGCCTTCAGTTTTTCGTCGGCCGTGATTTCATGTTCGGACGACGACGGGCTGACCGCTGCCCGATGGTCCGGAAAGCGGCGACGGTAAGATTCGATGTAAGTGTCTTTCGCGACACGAATATGAGCGCGGCAAATAGCAATCAGGTTGGCCTCGTCGCGATCTCGCAGCGCTTGGATCATCAGCCAATGTTCGTTGCGGGAACGCTCCAGATATTCTTGGCGTGTGATCGAAACCGATCGGATGCAGTGCGCCTTTTGCCCGAACTGCTCAATCGCCTCGACGAGTTGGGCATTGTCGCAAACTGAGAAGAACGCACGGTGGAATTCTATGTTGGCGCGAAAGGCGGCTCTTGGATCACCAGCGTTTGCAGCCTGATCGTGCCGCCGTTGGAGTTGGGCGAGGCGGTCAACGATTTCGGGCGTCACGCGTCGCAGCACTTCGCTTGCAGCCGCCGTCTCTAATATCTCGCGAACCGCGTAGATGTCCTCGACTTCCAAGGGCGTGAGAGCGCGCACCATCGCTCCCCGGTTCGGGAGCCGTTGCACTAGTCCTAAGCGTTCGAGCCGGGCGAGCGCCTCGCGCACTGCATAGCGTTTGGCCCGAAAGCGCTCGATCAAAGAGTCCTCCACCAAGCGCTCACGCGGATGCAGGAATCCGAGAACGATATCCTCTTCAAGTTGTTCGGCGATCGAATGTACGGCGCGTTGCGCCGATAGCCCGCGGTTGCCGATAGTCGGCGATTGAGAATGTTGGCGAGCTGCAGCTGTACCCATAGCGGGGATATGTCGCAGCAGGCGGTAAAGTGTCAATAGAATTATCGATAATTTTTAAAACCCAACTTAGATCTAATGGCACAACGCAGAATTGGTATGTTGCAGTGCACCAAAATGAGCTATGTTGCGATGGAGATTGAGACGCGAAACGAGCAAAGCGGACAAACAGGGGTCTTGACCTTGGCAAAATAGGGCGCGAATGACCCTGGCTGTGTAAAAACACATCGCGGAAATTGATTCTCGCGATAAGATTCTCACGCGATTTGCGGGAGGATACGATGAGGCGCTTCGTTGAAGGGGCGGATCGTGGTCAGAGCACGCTGTTTCCTGAATGTCTGGAAGACTGGATCGGAGAGGACAATCCGGTTCGCGTCATAGACGTCTTTGTCGATGAACTCGCTCTTGATGAGGTTGGATTTTGCGGGGTCGAACCCGAGGTAACCGGTCGACCTTCCTATCATCCGTCGGTGCTGCTGAAGCTCTACATCTACGGCTATCTCAACCGGGTGCAGTCGAGCCGCCGGCTGGAGCGTGAGGCGGGGCGCAACGTTGAGGTGATGTGGCTGACGGGACGGCTCGCTCCCGACCACAAGACGATTGCCGACTTCCGCAAGGACAACGGCCGCGCGATCCGGCAGGTCTGCGCCCGGTTTGTTGCGCTCTGCCGCACTTTGGGCCTACTCACGCAAGCCAGCGTCGCGATCGACGGCAGTAAGTTCAAGGCGGTGAACAACCGCGACAAGAACTTCACGCGGGCCAAGATGGAGCGGCGCATGGCGCAGATTGAGGAGAGCGTCGCGCGTTATCTGCAGCAGCTCGACAGCGCCGACCGGCAGGAACCATCCGAGGCGCTCAAAACCAAGACCAGCCGTCTGAAAGAGAAGATCGAGAAACTGAAGGAGCAGATGCAGCGGCTTGAGATTCTCAAGGTAACTATGCTTGCCACGCCGGACCAGCAGATCTCGCTGACCGATCCCGATGCCCGCTCGATGGCGACCAGTGGCCGCGGCTCTGGCGTCGTGGGCTACAACGTCCAGGTTGCCGTCGACACCACACATCATCTGATTATCACGCATAAGGTGACCAACGTCGGGACCGACCGGTCGCAGCTCTCACCTGTGGCCAAAGAGGCGAAGGCGACGCTGGAAGTGGAGAACCTCGATGCCGTCGCCGACCGCGGCTACTTCAGCAGTGCGGAGATTCTGGCGTGCGAGGAAGCGGGTATCACAATTACGCTGCCCAAGCCGATGACCTCGAACTCAAAGGCAGAAGGGCGCTTCGGCAAGCAGGACTTTCGCTATCTGGCTGAGGAGGACGTTTACATGTGTCCTGCCGGCGAGAAGCTTGCCTACCACTACACGGTCGAGGAAAAAGGGCTGGTTCTGCGTCGCTACTGGACTAACGCTTGCCAGGATTGCGCCATCAAAAATGCCTGCACCACCGGCAAGGAACGCCGGATCACCCGATGGGAGCATGAGCGTGTTCTTGAGGCGGTGCAACGCCGGCTCGACGAGCATCCGGAGAAGATGCGCCTGCGGCGCGAGACGGTCGAGCATCCCTTCGGCACGATCAAGGCGCGGATGGGCGCAACCCACTTCCTGATGAAGACGCTGCCGCGCGTGGCCACCGAAATGGCGCTGCACGTGCTGGCCTATAATCTCACGCGCGTCATGAACATCATCGGCATCCAACCGCTCATGGCGGCCATGAGGGCATAATCGCCACAGACACGAAGCCGTCTGCCATCAGAGGATCGCCGCAATCCGCATCAGCCGCGTCTACAGTCGGAAAAGCCGCCAAATCCAAAAAATGACCACGCACGGCCACATCGCCGATGTCTCTAGGCGTCAATGCTTCCGCCAAGGCGTTTTTACACGACCAAGACCCGTGGCGGACGACCGGCAGCACGGATCGCGCTCCTTTGGAGGCCTCTGTCTGCCGACTAAGTTGAAAATCGACTGTATCGATTTTTCGATCCTCAGCATCACATCCCGCGGCAACTCCGAATCCAATTCGTGCGTGCAGCCCTTTCGGCTTCGGCAGCGGCCGGGGCGGCACCCAAACACCAGTCGAAATGCACGCGATAATCGGATGTCCAGCGCGCACCGATTCCGCGGTTGCAAGCCGGGATCGATCTCGCAACTTCGACCTGTCTAACCGCTGCGGCGGAATAGTAGTGGCAGAATCCGGTAGTGTCTCAGTTTGATTGTGGCACGGAAAGCATTCCGGCCCGCTTTTGAATAGTGGCCTTCATTTCGGCATCGTCCATCAAGTTCACAATATCCTTCATTTCTATCAGTTTATCGGTGAGGCCAGCAGCCATCGCGGGCGTCAGCTTGTGCGCCTTGTGAATGCGAACCCAATTGTACCAAACAAAATAGAGCGCCAGCGAATGGCAATGGTTTTCGATCTTTTTCGAGAACGCATTGGTGAGCCTGGTAAAGCGGCGCATCTGCATCCGCATGGTGAGGTTCTGGCGCTCAACATAGGACGTGCTGATGTGCTTGGGATCGGGGCTACCCTCAATCCGTTCCTTGCGGGCACCGATGCATTCGGCGGGGCTGTAGCGACCTTTGAAGGCATCATGAGACGGGCCGTACAGCTTCACAAGCTGGGCATAGTCAACGTCACCACCGAATGCACCCTCGACCGCTTCCAGATAGGCCCTGTGGCCGTCTGTGGTGAGTTGGACGCGGTTGGCAAGCCGTGACCGCAGATCGTCCATGAGCCCCATTGCGTAGTCGCTGTCGCGAGCACCAACCATCCAAGACACAATCAGCTTGCTGTCCGCATCCAAGCCGGTCCAAGTCCACACATCGCCATAGGCTACGTCCTTCCGCTTCGCGGTCGGGACGTTCTTATTTTTTGCATAGCAGAACGACCAGATTTCATCGCACTGAAGCCGCATTACCTCGCTGAGTTTAAGCTCGGCGCGTAGTGCGGTTATCGGCGCAGCAGTCCGAGCGCCCATCGCATCCGTTTACGCAAAAGATCAACAAGGATCACAAGGGCTTAAATAGGCGGCGATGGGTGAAGTTGATAATTCGCAAAGCCCCGCCACCCGTTTGCTGCCATATTTTATGGTACGGCGACGTCGTCGATAGGCGCTGCAATGAAGTACGAAGCAGACCCGTTTCGGACGCTGTATGACGCCAACCACCAGCGCGTTACTCGTCTACTTGGACGTATTGTCGGACCTCAAGACGCGGAGGACCTGACACAGGCGGTTTTCGCCAAAGCGGCGAAGGCGTTGCCGGAGTTCCGTGGAGATGCGCAAACATCGACTTGGCTTTACCGGATCGCAGCGAATGTTGCCTCGGATTGGCTACGCGGACGCGCGGCCCATGAGGCAAAGGTCACGGTCCAGCTCCCTGAAACGCTGGATCACGAGGCGGGCGAGAGCGCTGTAGATGCGGCATTTTCTGAAATGCACGCATCGCCGGAACAGGAACTCGTCCGCAGGGACATCGCCGATCGCATCCGTGCCGAGATCGGACAACTCCCGGAAATTCATCGGGACGTCCTCATCCTCGGCCAGCTTGGCGGGTTGACCGACGATGAAGTTGCCCAGACGCTCGGCATCACAGCGGGCAATGCCAAAGTGAGGTTGCACCGGGCGCGGCAGGCGCTGAAGAAGGCCATCGGAGCGCGCTGCGATTTTTACCGTACCGAACTGTCCTGTGCACCGAGCTCGCCGACCTGCTGCCCACCCGCTACGCTTCCGGACGGCGTCAAATCCGATCGCTGATCGGCACCCAGCACCCTGTAACCTTTTTCGATCGCGTCCCGTCTAAGGGGGCAAGCCGGTCGAAAATGGCCGCGTGATTGAGGTGAACAGCCTGGCCCGCAAACGGGATAGCCGATTTGAGGCCGGGCGGGAGTAAGAAACATGAAAAAACTGTTTTACGCGCCCTACGTCTTGCTCGCGCTCGCATTCGTGGGGATTACAGTCGCGTTCTATGACGCCTACCAGCTCTATAACGGCCAGCCGCTGTGGTGTCCGCCGCCTATCGATGGATGCAACGAGGTCGCGAACAGCCCATATGGGCGCATTTACAATCTGCCTGTGGGGTATTTCGGCGTCGTCTACTACTTGTACATGTTCGGATTGGCGGCACTGCTCGCATTCGATCCGTTCTCGCGCGGACTGCGTTTCGCCGCACTTGCCTATTCCGCCTTGGGCGTGTGCTTCTCGATTTATTTCATGTACTTGCAGGTCGCCTTTATCCATGCCTTCTGTATTTACTGTCTCGTCTCTGCAGTTACGACACTTCTTCTCTTCATTGCGGCAATCGCGCATTTCAGAGCGACACGCGGGCCGACGAGACGATCGAGTAAAGATGCTAATTGCTGCGGTACATCGGTTGCGATTGGTCGCTAATGGCGCTTAGCGGACAATCGCGGTACCGCAACAAAATGGTCGCTTTCGGACAAGAGATGGGGTAATCGGCCGGCAGCTTGTGGATAGCTGAAGATTTTTGGTGCTGCGCTTCAGGCTGATGGTGAAACGAGGTCACCGAGGTAACGGGCCTCAAGCATCAGAAGGAGAAGCGCAGCATGGGCTATTCTGCAGGATTGGACGTTTCGGTCAAGGAGACCAGCGTCTGTATTGTGGATGACATGGGCAAGATCGTGCGAGAAGTGAAGGTAGCGAGCGAGCCTGAAGCGCTGCTGCAAGTCTTGAAGAATCCCGCCTACCACTTCAAGCGGATCGGACTGGAAGCCGGACCATTATCGCAATGGCTGTTCAGTGCGCTCGCCGAAGCGGGCTTGCCGGTAATCTGTGTCGAGACGCGGCACATGCGGGCGGTGTTGAAAGCACAAATCAACAAGACCGACCGCAACGATGCACGCGGCATAGCGCAGATGATGCGGGCCGGGATTTACCGCCCGGTACATGTAAAGACGCTGCGCAGTCAGAAATTACGAATGCTGCTGACGCATCGAAAGTTGCTGCAGTCCAAGGCCATCGCTATCGACAATGACCTGCGCGGCACCTTGCGCAACTTCGGCCTCAAGGTCGGGGTGGTCAGGACGGTAAAGTTCGAAGCCCGCATCAGGGAGCTCGTCGAAAACTTGCCCGACTTGGCCGCTCTGGTCGAACCACTGCTCATTGTCCGACGGACGCTTCGCGAGCAGTTCTGCGTCCTGCACCGCCGCTTGCTTGCTATCGTGCGGGACGATGAGGTGTGCCGGCGCTTGATGACGACGCCCGGTGTAGGCCCCGTGGTGTCGCTGACCTATCGCGCGACCGTCGATGTACCGGCGCGCTTCAGGAAGTCCAAGTCGGTCGGGGCCGTGTTTGGGCTGACGTGTGCCAAGTATCAATCGGGCGAGGTGGATTGGAGCGGCAGAATATCACGCTGCGGAGATGAGATGATGCGGGTCATGCTCTACGAAGCCGCTCAAGCCATGCTGCGTTCGAAGAAATGGTCCTGGCTCAAGGCCTGGGCGATGCAAATCGCCAGGCGCCGCGGAATGAAGAAGGCGATCGTGGCGTTGGCACGCCGGTTGGCCGTGATCATGCACCGCATATGGGTTGATGGCACCGAGTTCCGCTGGACCCGAGAGGCCGCAGTGGCATGAAGGTCGTAGGCAATCTAATACGATAGGAGGAATCTCGAGTTCCACCGAGCAGTGGAAAGATGTCCCTCGCGGGACGATGGATGAGGTGAGTTCGCTTGTCCGCTTGGACCCGCCGTTACACTGACGGTAAGGCCGCCCAAGAGATTGTTCCGCCTCGTCCTCGAATCCCATGATGGAACGGCCTTCGTGCCGATTCCGAAGAGAAGCACGAGCCCGTGAGCGACATCGACACTGCAGTGGTGGATAGTCTGAAAGCGCTTGACCCCAACCGGCCGATTAGAGAAGCGGACAAAAACGGGCGTCGGCCTAGACCAGCTAGACGGTCAATGACCCTGGCTGTGTAAAAACACATCGCGGAAATTGATTCTCGGGATAAGATTCTCACGCGATTTGCGGGAGGATCCGATGAGGCGCTTCGTTGAAGGGGCGGATCGTGGTCAGAGCACGCTGTTTCCTGAATGTCTGGAAGACTGGATCGGAGAGGACAATCCGGTTCGCGTCATAGACGTCTTTGTCGATGAACTCGCTCTTGATGAGGTTGGATTTTGCGGGGTCGAACCCGAGGTAACCGGTCGACCTTCCTATCATCCGTCGGTGCTGCTGAAGCTCTACATCTACGGCTATCTCAACCGGGTGCAGTCGAGCCGCCGGCTGGAGCGTGAGGCGGGGCGTAACGTTGAGGTGATGTGGCTGGTGGGCCAGCTTGCTCCCGACCACAAGACGATTGCCAACTTCCGCAAGGACAACGGCCGCGCGATCCGGCAGGTCTGCGCCCGGTTTGTTGCGCTCTGCCGCACTTTGGGCCTGCTCACGCAAGCCAGCGTCGCGATTGACGGCAGTAAGTTCAAGGCGGTGAACAACCGCGACAAGAACTTCACGCGGGCCAAGATGGAGCGGCGCATGGCGCAGATTGAGGAGAGCGTCGCGCGTTATCTGCAGCAGCTCGACAGCGCCGACCGGCAGGAACCATCCGAGGCGCTCAAAACCAAGACCAGCCGTCTGAAAGAGAAGATCGAGAAACTGAAGGAGCAGATGCAGCGGCTTGAGATTCTCAAGGTAACTATGCTTGCCACGCCGGACCAGCAGATCTCGCTGACCGATCCCGATGCCCGCTCGATGGCGACTAGCGGCCGCGGCTCTGGCGTCGTGGGCTACAACGTCCAGGTTGCCGTCGACACCACACATCATCTGATTATCACGCATGAGGTGACCAACGTCGGGACCGACCGGTCGCAGCTCTCACCTGTGGCCAAGGGGGCGAAGGCGACGCTGGAAGTGGAGAGCCTCGATGCAGTTGCCGACCGCGGCTACTTCAGCAGTGCGGAGATCCTGGCGTGCGAGGAAGCGGGCATCACCGTCACGCTGCCCAAGCCGATGACCTCGAACTCAAAGGCAGAAGGGCGCTTCGGCAAGCAGGACTTTCGCTATCTGGCTGAGGAGGACGTTTACATGTGTCCTGCCGGCGAGAAGCTTGCCTACCACTACACGGTCGAGGAAAAAGGGCTGGTTCTGCGTCGCTACTGGACTAACGCTTGCCAGGATTGCGCCATCAAAAATGCCTGCACCACCGGCAAGGAACGCCGGATCACCCGATGGGAGCATGAGCGTGTTCTTGAGGCGGTGCAACGCCGGCTCGACGAGCATCCGGAGAAGATGCGCCTGCGGCGCGAGACGGTCGAGCATCCCTTCGGCACGATCAAGGCGCGGATGGGCGCAACCCACTTCCTGATGAAGACGCTGCCGCGCGTGGCCACCGAAATGGCGCTGCACGTGCTGGCCTATAATCTCACGCGCGTCATAAACATCATCGGCATCCAACCGCTCATGGCGGCCATGAGGGCATAATCGCCACAGACACGAAGCCGTCTGCCATCAGAGGATCGCCGCAATCCGCATCAGCCGCGTCTACAGTCGGAAAAGCCGTCAAATCCAAAAAATGACCACGCACGGCCACATCGCCGATGTCTCAAGGCGTCAATGCTTCCGCCAAGGCGTTTTTACACGACCAAGACCCATACCGGACATCGCAAAACATTTGATACGATTTGAAATAAGTTTTTAAGCAAGCTGAAGTCGGTAGGCGTGTATCGATTGTTTTGTACGTTTTCGGCGCTGAAGTCGAGTGCGTCGCGTCATGAAGACACAGCCATTAACGCCATACCAAATGGCCCAGCTGTTCTCCGTGCTGGTGAAGAGAAGGGTTTTTGTCGAGCCCCGCCAGCTGCCCGACAACTCGATAGAATTTTCCGCGGCAGAAATGAAGATTGTGGCGGATGCCATCGCTGCGGAACGCTGGGAGCGCGACAATGATCAGAACCGCAGACCTACTCAATGGGACGCGGCTTTAGAGTGGCTTGTAAAGCGGGTCAATTACGACGAGCCAGGTATCCTATGATTTTGCGATGATCGCCATGCCGAAATACAAAGTTGCTCACATACGTCAGCAAGGCCAGGACCTGATCATCTTTCCCCTTGATGCAAAATTCGGTCAAATGAGCGGATCGGAACAAGACCGGCAATTAGGTATTCTCGGCTCTAGGGCGAATAGGGCTGGCCTTCGGGGCACCGCTGTTGCGGTTTGGGACGCTGGTGGGGGTCAAGCGGTTTTTAGGGGTCCGCCGCAATGTTGCGCCTGTCTTAGCCGCATCAATTTCCAATTTGTGATGGCGAATTTGAACCGAGTGATTTCCTGGTAGCTCTGTCTTCCTCTAGAACGTACGCAGATGCGTCACCATGAATGCTTTGGGTCGGGTCTTTGTACGAGCCTATAGCGAGGTTCCAGAGCTGAGTTCCATTGGACCATTCTTCGTCGGCAACACTTACAATAGACGCTGCCACTATCAGCAACGGGTAGCTCCGCATAGCTAACGACGTACTGCGCTTCGCAATGCGGACAGGTGAAGTCATTGCGACGGAGCATATTCATAGACCGTGAATTTTACTGCGTGGTACCCTTACGCCATGCATAATATTTTGGAAGTCCTAAGCCCGAGCCCTCGAGGATTTCCAAGACGCCGGCCTTATCAATGCCGACCTCTTTGAAAGGCAGCTTGATTGTTAAGTTTTCAAACGTCGGATTGTAGCCTTCTCGATATTCTTCATCGGCACGAATGTGGGTCCGGCCTCGGCACCGTGCACCGTCGTGGTCGAGCGCCGACAGCCACGCCGCCAACGAGTGCGATAACGGCTTTCTCACCGCGGCGCTGATTGGCACTGTACTTTGTCTCCTCGATCGCCGGCTGATCGTTGCCGGTGTGCTGATCGCGCTGCTCGCCTGCAAGCCGCAATTTGGCGTGCTCAGGCAAGTGTTGGCTTCGCTGCCCGCCATTCAATGGCAGTGGCCGTCTGTTAAGGCCGGTAGACGCCGGTGCAAACGATCGTCTGGTTGAGACTTTCGCAGTACATATCTTTTGTCTGTATTTTCTTGGTCTCAGGATTGACAAACTTGAAGTCGTACCAGAATGAGGCCTGTTTTCGTCCGAGTTCGCCAAGATCCCGCGAAAAATACTTCCCATCGACGTCCTGCTCATCGATCAAGTTCTTTCCGACCAGTTTTGGATTCGTCGCATGCGCCAGCACTAAACCATCGAGAGTTCGAACCATTACGTAGAGCTCACCTTTCGCGTACTGCCCGCCGTTGTTGAATTCCGCGTAGGCCTTTTCCGGCCCTTGGGTCTTGATCAAATTGACCGCATTTTTCACCATCGCCACAGCGTCTTCCTTGGTCGAAGCAGCGAACGCAAGCGTCGCGCCAATAAGAAGGGCCATAGCAGCCACAGGAATTATCCGGAATTGCATGGGTCGCACCCTCTTGCACTCAGAAAGAATTTATGAAGCGCTCAACCGCAACTAGCGGCGCGGCGGGTTATCCATCTCTTAGGGTCGGTAGACCCCCGCGCAAACTCTCGTCGATCCGAGGACTTCGCAATAATTGTCTTTCACCTGAATCTTCTTGGTCACCGGATTTACGAATTTGTAGTCGTACCAGAACGACGTCTGCTTAGTTGCGAGTTCGGTCATGTCTTTGCTAAAGTATTTTCCGTCGACATCCTGCGTTTCGCTCATGTTTTTTCCGATCAGTTTCGGATTGGTGGCATGCGCCACAGTCACGCTGTTAAAATCCGAAACGACCACGTAGATTTCACCGTCCACGAATTGGCCTCCCGCATTGATTGCGGCATAGGTTTTTTCCGTTCCGTCAGCTTTGATCGCGGCAACGGTCTTTCTCACCATCGCCACAGCCGCGTCCTTGGTCGCAGGTCCACCGGCAAGCGCAAGGACCGCGCCAATAAGAAGGGCCATAACAGCCACAGGAATTGTCAGGAGTTTCATTGATCGCACCCTTTTGTCGTTAAGGAGAATCTATCGCGTCGTCTAACCGCGAGCATGCATCGGTGATGCAGTAATTTGAATGAACTGCTGGCGGAATTTTTTGCTCTTTTTCAACGGCGCTAGCCTCGTCCATCAAGTTCAAACTCAGCGCATCCAATGCGTCGCGAATGCCGCCCCTCAACATCTTCTTTGAGGCGATTACGCAGTTATGCGCCTGCCTTCGAAGGCAGTCGGCAGAGCCTTCACTCAGCAAACAAACAGCGCATTTTTCGTCAGAGCAGAATAGCATAGCGAGCCCAGACTTACCCCGGCCGCTGCCTTAGACGGCTGGGGAAATACACGCGCGGAGTGGGGTAAATTTAGGTTACTAATATGAATCGTGGTTTAACTCACGGCTACGGAGAAATACGTAGTTCAGCCTGAAGGAAGCACAGATCGTCATCGAGCAATGGCGCAAGCACTACAACACGATCAGACCGCACTCGGCGCTCAACTACAGGCCACCTGTACCCCAGACATTCGCCCCCTTGGCTTGCCATCTAGATGAGATCATGTCGATGCAGTAATCTCTCATCTTTGCCAGCAAGTCTAAAGTTTAAAAATCCGTTCCGCGTTTTTGCCGGCGATGCGCTTGGCTTGATCGCTCGGCAGCGCGCTGACCCGCGCCAGGCAACCCGCCATGTCGCCGATATTGTGCGGATAATCCGATCCGTACAGCACGTTGTCGGCTGTGCCGGCAACTTTCACGCACAATTCGAGTGCCGCCTGCTCGTAGACCACCGTGTCATAATAGATGCGCTTCAAATAGCTGCTCGGCTTGTCCTTGATCACGCTGGAGCAGGCCGGAATTTTCTCGTGGCAGATATCGAAGCGGCCGGCGAGATAGGGCAGCGCAGCGCCGCCATGCGCGGCGATCAGTTTAATTTTGGGATATTTGTCGATAAAGCCCGAAAAGATCATGTGCGCGAAGGAAAGCGTCGTGTCGAACATGAAGCCGACCGGCGGAATCAGGTTGAAGATCTCCATGTGCATCTCGCGCACGCCTTGCGGCGCGGTCGGATGCACCAGCACCGGCAACCCGAGCCGGTCGATCTCTTGCCATACCGGCGCAAACTGCGGATCGATCAAATCCTTGCCGTCGATTGACCCGAGTACCATGACGCCGACGGCGCCCGCTTTCGTGGCGCGCGCCAGTTCCGCCTTGGCGTCATCGGCATATTGCCATGGCAATGACGCGAACCAGCGGATGCGGTCGGGCCGCGCCCGCTGCTGCTCCGCCATCGAATCGTTGACCATGCGCGCGGCCTTCAGACTGACGTCACGGCCGCCCCAGAACACGTTGGGGCAGGTCAGCGACACCACCGCCACGTCGACGCCGGCCTTGTCCATGTTCTCGATGCGCAGATCGTAGTCCCACATGCCGCGCATTAAGGTCATGAACGGCGCATCGTAAAGATGTATTGCGTCTTGGTTCGCTTTGGTTTTCTTCACGCTGTATTTGCCGCCGCCGTTGCCGCGCAGCAGCTCGATCCATTCGAGCGTAAGCATGTGGGTATGAATATCGATGACCGACACAGCCAATTCCTTTCGTTATCCGCGATAATGAGATTGGTCGAAGGTCAGTCCATCGCGGCGCCAGATTTTTCGACGACCTTGCCCCAGCGCACGATTTCCGACTTCACGTAGGCTTGCAGCTCCGCGACCGAAGGCGTGTCGACCGGAACCATGCCGAGCTTGGCCACCTGCTCATTGAATTGCGGCTGCGCCTCGATGTTCTTGAGTGCCGCATGCAATTTGTCGACAATCGGCTTCGGCGTGCCGCTCGGCGCCGCCAGCATTTGCCAGGCCACCGCTTCGAAACCGGGTACACCGTCGGCGACCGGCGGCACGTCGGGAAGCTGCGGCACCCGCGTCTTCGACGAGACGCCGATGGCGCGCACATTGCCGTTTTTGATGAACTGCAGCGACGGCGCCAAATCCACGAACATGACCGGGATGCGGCCGGCGATGACGTCAGTCAGGGCCGGCACGCTACCCTTGTAGGGGACGTGCACCATATCGGTGCCGGTCATAGTCTTGAATAATTCCATGTACAGATGATGTGGCGAACCGGGCCCGCTGCTGCCGAACGACAGTTTTCCCGGATTGGCCTTGGCGTATTTGATCAGATCGGCGACCGACTTCACCGGCAATGACGGTGTGACGATCAGCACGAACGGCACATTGGCGACCAGCGCGAGCGGCACGAAATCCTTGCCGGGGTCGTAGGACAGCTTGTGGTGCAGCGTCGCGTTGATGGCGAGCGGCGTGCTGGTGCCCATCAGCAGTGTGTAACCATCCGGCTGCGCTTTAGCCACGATGTGCGCGGCCAGCACCGTGCCAGCACCCGGCCGGTTTTCGACCACGAAGCTTTTGCCGAGACGTTCTTCCAGCCCGCGCGCAAGCATGCGGGCGAGAATGTCGGTGGCGCCGCCGGGCGCATAGGGACAGATAATGGTCGTTGTCCGCGCTGGGTAATCCTGTGCGGCCGCAGGCACAAGTGCGAGAAATAAAACGAGCGTTGTCGTCGCAATAATCTGGACTACTTTTTTCAACGCTGCCTCCCGAAGTTCTATCGATACAGTACCTTTAGCTTTGCGCCCCGTTGCAAACCTATATTTACCGATTATTGGCAGTGTGTGTACCGAAAATCTTATCCGGAAACGATTCCGATTCTTGCAGATAAATTTCCCTGTTCTCCCATCAAGATTCCCTGTTCCACCAAAATAATTCCCTGTTCCGTTGAGTAGGAAATTTGCATCTAACGTCTTGTACGTACGTCATTATTGGGAGTCTCTGGAGTGCCAGAAGCTGTTTTTTTGCAATATTCCCTGTAAAATTCCCTGTTTGCAGGGAAAACGGGCAGGGCAGGGAGTCATCTGCACTGCTGCGCCAGCCACTTTCAACGATCGTTTCAACGTCTTCGTGGAGGGTGCATGTTGCACCCTGAAATCGGCGAATGCCTTATTCTGAAATTCTGAATCCATCGATTCATTTTCCCGCGTTCGGCGGCTTGCGGAGCCCGAGCTCGGCAAAACGCGCATAGGCCGCTTCGGTGTCGCTCGGCTCCGGCCATACCATGGGCGGAAAGCGGGCCCCGCCGAGATCTGGATCCGGGTCGTAGTCGAGGTTCATGGTGGCGTCGATCAGCATACGGTTCCACTTGCCGGTGCCGAACAGCGCCGGATTACGGTCGCGCCGGCGTGTCGATGGATCGAGTCCGGCACCAAACGTCGCGGGCATGATCACAATATCGTTCTCGCCGGCGTTGACCCGGTAGGCGATGGCCCAGTCGACCGCCGCGTAATCATGAATGTCGATGTCGTCGTCGACGACGGTAATGTGCTTGTAGCGCACATGCGCCGCCGACGAGCCCCAGATCGCGTTTGCCGCCTGTTTGGCCTGTCCGCGGTAGCTCTGCTTCATGCCGATGAGAAGGTTGATGCCGGCGTGCACCGGCGGGCACCAGACGTCCATGATCCCCGGAACGCCGGCGCGATCGAGCACGTTCCAGGCCGTGCCCGCGCGCATGATCGATGAACAGATTGCATTTTCGGAGTAACTACCGGGCAATGAACCTTCGATGCTGCCGCGCAGGATCGGATCGTTGCGATGTGTGATGGCCGTGACGCGGATCGTCGGCTTGGGCGAACGGTCGCCGGCGAGGTAGCCGGTAAATTCGGCGAACGGTCCCTCCATCGAGTAGGTCGCGGGATCAATTCCGAGATATCCCTCGATGACGATTTCGGCGGCAGCCGGCACGTAGAGATCGACGGTTTCGCATTTGACGAGGTCGACCGGTTCACCACGAATAGCGCCCATGACGTCGTATTCACAGACGCCTTTCGTCACGGGTGTGCCGCCGACGAAGCCGAGCGTCGGCTCCCATCCGATCGCCACCGCGATCGGCATCTCGGCGCTGCCGCCATTCTGCCAAGCGGTCACATGGTGGCCGATATGCTGCGCCCGCCACATCAGGATCGGAATTCGGTCGCGGCTTCCCAGCATGCCCCGATAAATGCCGACGTTCATCACGTCTGTCGTGGGATCCTTGGTGACCACGCCTCCATAGGTAAGAATGTAGCGGCCGCCATCGAGCCGGTTCCAATGCGGCACCGGGAACTCGTTCAGGTCGATGTTTTTGCCGGTGATGACATTCTCTTTCACCGGTCCGGTTTTGACGACTCGCGGCGGAATGCCGCCGGAAAGTACGTTGCGGCCAATCTTCACGAGCTCGCGCGGGTGTGTATCGGGTGAGAGCCCCAACATCATGGCGACGCGCCGGTAGCTCGACAGGCCATTGCTGAAGACTCGGCGGCAGCGGCTGTCCGCTTTGTGATAGTCTTTGATGTTGTTGAACAGCAGCGCTGGACCAGTTCCCGCGCCCTGCGCCAGTCGCGAAATGGTGCCAAGCTCGATATTCCAGTCAACCTCGGCGTTGATCTCTTGAAATTCGCCGACGGCCTTCAGCGCGGCAATCCAGCCGCGAAGGTCTCCAAAAGCAACCGGCTTTCTCTCCACGCTCATTCCGTTCTCCTGGCTTTCACGAACTCTGGCCAATGTTGAATGCTAGATACAGGACATGGTTGGCGCAGCACGACACGCACGTCAATCCGGTCAATTTCGGCGTCATCTTCTGCGTCAGCTACGCGTCAGCGCGTACAGGAGTTCTCACCAGGTGGCTCTCGGAAACTTGATACGATTCCGCCAGCTCTTGCGCCGGAATTTGTTCATCCGGGCGCGAGGCAGATCTACCATGCGGATCGTTCCAACGCCGCATTTCTTGAATTTTGCAATCAGCTTAGTCATGAGCGCCGAGGCTTCTTCATGCAGCCGGACACCGATCGCATAGTGTCAGCCGCCCGCCGGGGCGCACACTGGCCATAAGCGGACCTCGCCAAGCGCGTAGCCGATCATCTTGCCTCCGCTCTTGGCGATCAGCACGCACAGGGTCTCGCTCGTTTCTCGGTGGTGAAAGAGGTTCGTCCAGAAGTCAGCGCGCGCGAAGCCTGTGATCCGTGCGTCGAGAGCGATAATCTCGATAAAGTCTGCGGCATTGACGTTGGCCACGGCGATGCCGTGCTGTCCATCGCCGCCATTAGTCCGAGTCGTCCTCTTCACGGTGTCTTTGGTCTACCGCAGAGATTTGGGTGTCATCTTACAAGCCTGTGGTAAGTGCCATCATATCGTAGCGCGGCCGGAAATATAATCATTACGACACATGAATACCTTTACTTCCCCAGAAGACGGCAACGGCATTGCCGTTGTACTGTGGTGGTCCGATGTGGACCGCCTATCCGAACTCTGCGTACCGCTTTTGGATTGTGATTTTTACGCTGGCGAAGACACCCGCCGACATCGTTGATAATTTGAGCAAAGAAATCGAAAAGGCGGTGCAGATGCCGGAAGTTCGGGACAAGCTCGTCAAATTCGGCATTCAGCCGATGTCGATGAATGACAAACAGCTTGTCGACCTCGTCAAACACGAGCTGGTGGGTGATACTGAACTTGCAAAGGCCGCCGGTATTACCGTGCAATAGGCCTTCAGCGGCCGCCACCGAGAGGATCGCATGATCAAACCGAATAGCAAACAAAGGCTCCCGCTCGTTGTCGGTATCAGCGGCGCATCGGGTGCCTTGTATGGAGTGCGCTTACTTGAGTTACTGAAGGTGTGCGGTATAGAAACCCACCTGATCATTTCGCGGGCGGCACAAACGACACTGACATACGAGACCGATCTGAAAGTCGCTCAGGTCGAACGGCTGGCGACCGTCGTGCACTCGTACAGCGATATTGGCGCTGCATGTTCAAGCGGATCGTTCAAGACGATGGGCATGATCGTTGCTCCTTGTTCGATCAAGACCATGTCCGAGATCGCAACCGGAACCACCGGCAACCTCATCGCGCGTTCGGCAGATGTGGCATTGAAGGAACGTCGGCGCGTCGTCTTGTTGCTGCGTGAAACGCCGCTGCACATCGGCCACATTCGCACCATGGCGGCGGTCACCGAGGCGGGTGCGATCGTCTACCCGCCGGTTCCTGCTTTCTATGCGCAGCCGAGATCGCTTGCCGACATGATCGATCACACGCTCGGCCGCGTGCTCGACCTGTTCGATATCGAAATCGGCAAGGTTCGGCGCTGGATGGGCGGAAAGGGAGCGCGCCGCTCCCTGCCGGCCAGACGCGCGGCCGGTCTGGATGCGGTCGCCAAGTCCGATCTTGTCGACTAGCGAAGAGTCAAAGAAGTGAACACGGCGGGAATGTCATCGGGTTTTTGGTCGGAACTGTTATTATTCCTATGTCGCGCTTCTCAACGCATCGCCTCGCGGCCCGATTGGCCGACACTCGTTGAGCAGGGCGTAGCGAATTTCGAGTGTGGTCAGGCTTTTTCGTTCAGAAGGGCGTGTCGGCTGACATCGTACACAAGCTGGAGGTTGACGTTCGGGCCGCTTTGGCGGAGGCGGATGTCGCCAAGAAGTTCGCGGCGCTCGGAGCGATTCCGACCAACGAAGACCTGAAGGCCTTTGTGGAGCGCATCAAACGCGAAACCAGCGCGAACGAGGCGATCGTCAGCAAGGCCGATATCCGGGTCGACAAATAAAATAGCGGAGTTGAGATGGCCGGCGAGAGCGGGGAATATAAACGTTGGGAAGCGCGTTATAGCGCTCCCGGCTATGCCTTTGGCAAAGCGCCAAACTATTTTCTTGTCAAATGCAAACCTTTGCTGCCGACATCGGGCCACGTCTTGGCCGTCGCCGACGGCGAGGGGCGTAACAGCGTCTGGCTTGCAGAGCAGGGGCTCGACGTGCATGCGATCGATTTCTCGCCGACGGCGCAGGACAAGGCACGCGCGCTTGCGCGGGAGCGGGGTGTGAACGTCAATTTCGAACTCGCCGATGTTCACGACTGGGCCTATCCGGAGGCCGCCTACGACGTCGTATGCGAAATCTTTACCCAGTTCTCGACGCCCGAGGAGCGGTCGCTGAAGTGGGCCGGCATGCGCAAGGCGCTCAAGCCGAGTGGCCTTCTCATCATCCAAGGCTACACGCCGAAGCAGCTAGCCTATGGGACGGGGGGCCCGAAGCAGCTTGATCAACTCTACACAAGGCCGATGCTGGAAAAGGCATTCGCCGGCTTCCAGGATATGGTCTTCACGGAAGAAGAGTTGGATTTGCGCGAAGGCACATCGCATGGCGGCATGTCGGCGGTGATCGGGTTGACCTGCCGAAAACCAAAATGAGGTTTTCATAGGAGTACGCGCGGTACACCTCTATCCAGTCCGCCGAACCAAGCCGCCGCCGTTAATTCTACGCGCGCTGCGTTTTTGCGCGGCCGGTCTCGGTCTCCCGCTCCCAGCGTAGGATCGTTCGCTGCAGCGCGTGAAACTTCGTTTCAACGGCGCCGTTGAACAGCGGATCTTTCCGATCATTCAAGCGCGCATCGATAGCGGCCCAATCCTCCGGCCGCAAGCGCTGAACCGCGGCCGGAAATAACAGGCGCTCTTCCTTGTCCATGTGTTGGCGCTGGTGCTTGATGAAGTCGTTGACAACGTCATGGAACGTCTGCCGCAAGAACTCCCGGCCCGCCAAGATCTCCTCGATCGCCTCGACGAGCTTGCGCAGTCGCTCGGTCTCAATTTCGTGCTCGGCTTCCACGTCGCCGACGCGGCTGGCGACGGCCGGATCGCGCATTTTTAATTTTTCAAATACCATATCCTCTTTCGGATGATGACAATCCTCGGGATAATCTTGGAAATACTCGATGATCGCCCGCAGAATCTCGTAATCGGGCTCTTCGCTGCGGTCGAATACCTCCAATTCGTGCTCCAGAACAAGGAGCAACCTGTCGATGTTGCGATGCTCTTCGAGCAGAATTTTAATGATGTTTGACATCGATCGATCTCGGCCGCGTTCGTTTTAACAAGATCGTGATTGCGCAGTAATCGTCCCGCCTGGACGGCGGCTCTACAGCTAACACTAAAGATTAATGCCGAATCCGCGCGGGTCTTTGCGCTATGTCAAAACAGCGCTCGGCCCGATCCACTAGTAATTACCGTACTTTCCCAGCCACGATCGAGAGCCGAATCGATGGTCGACGCAAGCCCCGCGGCAGGTTTCAAAATTCTGACGCGTGAAGACTTTTCCGATGTGACGTATTCCCTGGTCGTCCTCCACCCGCTGATGGCGCGGGCAGCCCAGCCGGGGCAATTCGTCATCGTGATGTCGCATGAATCCGGCGAGCGCATACCGCTGACCATCGCCGACTTCGACCGCAAGAAGGGCACCGTGACCCTGGTCGTGCAGGCGGTTGGCAAGTCGACTAAGGAGATGCAGCAGACCTGCCTGCCGGGAACCTCGCTCTACGGGATCGTCGGGCCCATGGGGGTGCCGAGCCCGCTCGCTGGAAAGAAAAAAGTGGTCTGCGTCGGCGGCGGCCTCGGTGTCGCACCGATTTACCCGCAGGCGCGCGGATTTAAGGAAAACGGCGCCTATGTGATCGGCGTGCTCGGTTTCCGCACCAAGGACCTGGTTTTCTGGGCCGACAAATTCAGGGCGTGCTGCGACGAGCTGATCCTGTGCACCGATGACGGCTCCGTCGGCATGAAGGGTTTCGTCAGCGACGGCATCAAGGTTGCCATCGAAGGACACAAGGATATCGACGAGGTCGTGGCCATCGGCCCGCCCATCATGATGAAGGCCTGCGCCGACACGACGCGGCCGTACGGGATCAAGACGATCGTCAGCCTCAACCCGATCATGGTCGACGGTACGGGCATGTGCGGCGGCTGCCGTGTCAAGATCGGCGACGAGGTGAAATTCGCCTGCGTCGACGGTCCCGATTTCGACGGGCACAAGGTCGACTTCAACGATCTGATGATGCGTCTGCGTCGCTACAAGGAAGAGGAAAAGGCCGCGCTCGATCGCTGGTCGGAAAACTGCCGCATGTTGCAGCAAGTTCCCGTCATGTCGCCGAAGGGCGAAGCGGCCGAGCCGCTGCCCGATCCGTTCGAGGAGACATTCGGGGGATAGCGACACCTCCGCGAGATGGCTTGCTGGTCGCACAAGATTTGCTAGGCGCACGGGATTTGCACAATGGCTAAAGCGGCGAAGAAGAAGAAAACCATCCGTAGTATTCCTCAAGCGCGCACGCCTGTGCGCGAACTCGCTCCGCAGGTGCGGGTGAAGAATTTCGAAGAGGTGAACTGCGGCTACTCGTTGAACGAGGCGCTCAACGAGGCCGAGCGCTGCCTGTTGTGTCCCGAACCGGGCTGCATCGCCGGCTGCCCGGTCAATATCAACATTCCGAAATTCATCGAGGCGCTCACCAACAAGGATTTGCGCGGCGCCTACGACGTCATAACCGCGAGCAATCTCCTCGCCTCGGTGTGCGGCCGCGTCTGCCCGCAGGAAACGCAATGCGAGGGCGTGTGCATCGTCGGCGAGACGTTGGAGCCGGTGGCGATTGGTCGCCTCGAACGCTTTGTCGGTGACACCGCCATCAAGGAGAAGTGGACCAACATCCCCTATATCGAGCCGAACGGCTACAAGATCGGGATTGTCGGTTCGGGCCCCGCCGGCATGGCCTGCGCCGCCGATATGGCCAAGGCCGGATGTGATGTGACGGTCTTTGAGGCGTTCCACCAGGCCGGCGGTGTTCTTAAATATGGCATCCCGGATTTCCGTCTGCCCAATTCGGTGGTCGACGCGGAAATCGACAACCTGCGCAAGCTCGGCGTCAAGTTCGAATGCAATACACTGGTCGGCCGCCTGTTCACCATCGAACAGATGCGCGACGAACTCGGCTTCGATGCCGTCTTCATCGGTACCGGCGCCGGTTATCCGTCGATGCTCGGCATTCCCGGCGACTCGCTCAATGGCGTCTTGTCCGCCAACGAGCTGCTCACCCGCTGCAATTTGATGCGGGCCAAGGAATTCCCGAATTTCGACACACCGATCCCGCTCGGCAAGCGCGTCGCCGTGATCGGCGCAGGCAACACCGCGATGGACGCCACGCGCGTCAGCGCGCGGCTTGGTGCCGAAAAAGTTTACTGCATCTATCGCCGTTCGCGGGCGGAGTGCCCGGCGCGCGTGGAAGAAGTGCACCACGCCGAGCAGGAAGGCGTCGAATTCCATTGGCTCACCGCGCCGGTCGAAGTTCTCGACGACGGCAAGGGCAGTGTACGCGGGATGCGCTGCATCCGCATGGAGCTCGGCGAGCCCGACGATTCCGGCCGGCGGCGGCCGGTCCCGGTGAAGGGCAGCGAGTTTGAATTCGAGTGCGATCAAGTCGTGTTTGCGATCGGCACCAACGCCAATCCGATCATCGGCCAGACCTCGCACCTTCGCCTCAACAAACGCGGCTACATCGCCGCCGACGATACGCTGGCGACGTCGACGGCGGGTGTGTACGCCGGCGGCGACATCGTTACCGGCGCCGCGACCGTGATCGAAGCGATGGGCGCCGGCCGCAAGGCCGCGCGCAGCATGAAGGCCTACTTGAAAATCCGTGATTCCAGCGACGACGCTGCCGGCAAGTCCGCCGGCACGTTCTTCGGGATCGACCTGCGCGAACGCAACTTCGCGCGCATTCGCGCCGCCTAAGGTAACATTATGACCGACACTGCCGAAATCGATGCCAAGCCTCGCCCGCGCCCGGGCAAAGGCGCCCGTTCGGAGCAAAAGGGCAAGGCCGCTGTCACGTTGAGCGAGCATGTTGTCGAGATCGTCAGCGATTCCGGCGAAGGCGCGCAGCGCTGCGGCCAGACCTTCGGCGCGATCGCCTCGCAGATGGGCAACGGCGTCTGGACCGAAGAGATCATCCCGGCGGAAATCCGCCCGCCCGCGCGCAGCGTCGCCGGCGGCAGCGGCAATCGCATCCGCATCGGCGCTGGCCGCATCACCAATGCCGGCAATGAAACCGACCTAGTGATCGCCTTCAACGAGCAGGTGCTGCTCGGCCGCGTGCGTACCGGCGAACTCAAGCCCGACTGCACAATCTTGCTGGAAAGCATGTGGCGCGAGAGCAAGGACCCGAAAATCGTCGAGTCTTATGTCGAGACCCATGAGCAGCTGGTGAAGGCTGGCTACAAGGTCATCGAAATTCCGATGGAGACGGAATGCCGCAAACTTGTGGCCGATGCCCGGCGCGGCAAGAACATGTTCGCGCTCGGAATCCTCTGCAGCATCTTCAGCTTCGATCCCAAGCACGGCCATAAGCAGATCGCCGTCACCTTCGGCAAGAAAGACGCAAGCGTCGTTCAAGCGAACGTGATGCTGTTGGATGCCGGCTACGAGTGGGCCGAGAAGAATCTGGACTTCAAATATCGCATCCCAGCGACGCGCAGCACCGAGCCGCAAATCGTCGTCAACGGCAACACCGCGCTGGCGCTTGGCGTGCTCGCTTCCGGCATGGAAATCTGCGCCATGTACCCGATCACGCCGGCCACGTCGGTCTCGCATTATCTGAGCAGCGTTTTCGAGAAGGTCGGCGGCATTGTGCATCAGGCCGAGGACGAGATCGCGGCCTGTACGTTCGCGATCGGCGCCTCTTACGCTGGCAAATGCGCCGTCACTGTCACCTCCGGACCCGGCTATTCGCTCAAGCAGGAGGCGATCGGGCTCGCGGTGATGGGCGAAATTCCGCTTGTCGTCATCAACGTGCAGCGCGGCGGTCCCTCGACCGGCCAGCCGACCAAGGTCGAGCAGGGCGACTTGATGACCGCGATCTTCGGCAGCCACGGCGACGCGCCCAAGGTGGTGCTCGCGCCGGGCACGATCGAGGAATGCTTCTATTCGGTGATCACCGCGCGCAAGATCGCCGAGACCTTCAACATGGTGGTGGTCGTACTCACCGACACCAGCCTGGCCTCATCGCAGCAGCCGTTCCCGCGGCCGCAATTCAGCGAAGCCTGGCTGGCACCGCCGATCGACCAGAGTGAAATCCCGGAAGGGCTCAAGCCTTACGACTGGGATGCCAAGACCGGCCTGGCGCGCCGCTTTATTCCCGGCCAGCCCGGCGGCATGCACACTTTGACCGGCCTCGCGCATGACCGGCTGAGCCACGTCGCTTATGACCCCGACAGTAACCAGGCGGGTATTCGTGCGCGGGCCCTCAAGCTCGCCGCGCTGCAACGGACTCTCAAGACGCCGACGGTGTTCGGCGGCGACAAGGGCGATCTCCTGGTCATCGGCTGGGGCAGCACCAAGGGCGCGATAGAGGAAGCGATCGAGAAACTCCGCGCCGAAGGCCGCAAGGTGTCTTCGCTGCATCTCACGTTCCTGCAGCCGATGGCGCCCGGCATCAAAGAGATCATGCAGAAGTTCAAGAAGGTCATCACCATCGAAGGCAATTGGAGTGACGATCCGAAGGACGAGATCATCGACGAATCCAATCGCCGTTATTCGGCGCTCGCCACCCTACTGCGCTCGCGTTACCTCATCGACGTCGATTGCTGGAGCGAAGTGCGCGGCGCGCCGATCAAGCCGGCGACCATCCAGCGCGTCATCCTGGAAAAGCTGAAGCAGAAATAAGAGGCACAAAGCCATGACCATTCACGCCACCGAATGCCTCTTGCGGCTGCACGATCAGCACTACGAGCTTGAGGACTATCAGAGCGGCGTGCCGCGCTGGTGCACCGGCTGCGGCGACAATGCGATCCTCGCGGCGGTGCAGCGGCTGTGCCGCGACGAGGACCTGCGGCCCGAGAAGACCATGTTCGTATCGGGCATCGGCTGCTCCAGCCGTTTCCCGCATTACATGAAGACCTACGGCTTCCACGGCATCCACGGCCGCGCGCTGCCGGTCGCCGAAGGCATCAAGATGTCGCGGCCCGACCTGAACGTGTTCGTGAATACCGGCGACGGCGACTGCTGCAGCATCGGCGCGGCGCATTGGATCCACGCCATCCGCTACAACATGAACATGACGGTGATGCTGCACGACAACCAGATCTACGGGTTGACCAAGATGCAGGCGTCGCCGACGTCTCCGCGTGGAACCAAGAGCAATACGACGCCGCGCGGCAGCTATCTTGATGGGCTCAATCCTTTGACCGTGACGCTCGGCGTGCAGAACGTTTCCTTCGTCGCGCAGGCGGTCGATTGGATACCGGAAGTGCTCTACGACATCATCAAGGCGGCCTATCACCACAAGGGCCTGTCGTTCGTGCGTATCCTGCAGCGTTGCCCCGAATGGCTGCCGAAGATGCTCGACCCGTGGGTGCACGATCCGCTCAGGACCTTGCTGCTGACCCACGAGGACGGCATTACGCTCAGCCCCAACATGTCCAAGGTCTACAAGACCCAGGAACAGCACGATCCTGCGAACATCAACCGGGCGCGCGAGGTCGCCTCGCTCGCCGATCCGATCCCGGTCGGCATCCTTTACCGCAATCCGGATGTCCCTTGCTACGAAGTGTTGCGCGATGCCGGACAACAGCGTTCGGCGAAATACGTCAAGGCGGGTTTTGAATCGGAACTCGACAAGTTCACGGTCTGGCCGCAGGACGCAGACACCAAAGCTCAACCAGGCGCCTGAGGATTTGGCGGGCTCGGACGAAAACGACTAAGGCGAATTCAGCATGCAAGTAGAAACTCAAGCGCACATCGCGTTTCATCTCACGGGTCGGATGCCCCAGGGCGAGGGCGACGCGCTGGTCCGCAACGACCTGCAGCCGGCGATTTTCGCCGGCTACCGCGATCTCACGGCGCTGCGCTACGATTTCCCGCTGGTCCTGCTTTCGGGCGGCGACGGACAATCGGTGCAATCGCTCTCGGCTCTGTTCGATGCCGCGGCTCTGGCGGTCGCGGCGAATGGCGACGGCGAGCGCACGCGCAAGCACGCCAACCGGCTCGAGCGCGAGATCCGCAAGCTGGTCGCGGGGGGCGCGACCGGAACGCTGTCCAGTCTTTGCGATGCCGCCGCCGCCAGTATGGGGGCTAGGAGCGACGAGCAACTGGCGAAAAGCCTGAAGAGCCTGCGCGCCGTGCTCAAGCACGACGGCGAGGTCATCGACTGCGACAAGGCAATGCCGTTCCGGTTATTCCGGCACGCCTGGGAGACCTTGCAGGACCGCAAGGCGCAAAAGTCCCGCGCCGAGATCAATAAGTTGATCATGAAGCTGTCCGACATCCTGACCGCGGATTTCGGAAATTCGAAGGAAGGGATGAGCGCCGAGCGTCTGCAGGCCTCGATCGGTTCGGCGCACCGGGCGGCATTTGATTTCGCCGCGATGTCGCGCATGCTGACCGCGTCTACGGTCAACGTGCCGATGGCGGAAAAGCGCCGCCAGCGTATCCGCGGGCTGCTCGCATCGCTCAGGACGCAACGTTTCATCCCGCCGGGCGCCGACAGCGACAAGTGGATCGGCGTCGCCGAGCCTTACGCGTTCACCTTCGAATCCTGCGCCGAAGCCGTCGCCGCCTACCGCGAGCGGCTGCCGAAAATGACCGAACTCGCCAAGGCGATGGCGGTTGCCAAACTTGAAACCGATGGCGAATACAACGAGGCGAACCACGACGCCTTCTTCGCCGAATTCGGCGACAACGGTCTCGATGCCGACGACATCGCGGCCTTTCCGGATTATCTGATTTGCCTGCGCGCCAACGACTTCCGGGCGGCGGAACAGGACCTGATCCTGCGCGCTTTCGTCGCCGGCATGCCGGCCAAATTGGTCGTGCAGACCAACGATCTGCTCGAACTATCGCCGCTCCGCGACGACTATGTGATCGCGGGCTTGCGCGGACGTGAACTCGCCAGCGCGGCGATCGGGTTGGGCGCGTCCTTTGTCATGCAGTCGAGCAGCTCCAATCTGGTTCAGCTGCGCGAACAGATTCAGCGTGGGCTGGCCTATCGCGGCCCGGCCGTGTTCAGCATCTTCTCCGGCGCGGGCGGCGGCAGCCTGCCGCCGTACCTTGCCGCCGCCGCGGCGGCGGAATCCCGGGCATTCCCGGCGTTCGTCTACGACCCGTCGGCTGGCGCTGACTGGGCCTCGCGGTTTTCGCTTGCCACCAACAGCCAGGTCGATCTCGATTGGCCGGTGCAGCGCGTCGACTATGAAGACGCGGAGCAGCAGCTGATTTCGGAAAACGTCGCCTTCACGCTGGTCGACTTCGCCGCCTGCGATCCGCGCTGCGCCAAGTATTTCGCCAAGGTCCCGCGCGCCAAGTGGAGCGCCGATCTGCTGCCGGTCAGCGAATTCCTGACGCGTGCGCCGAAAGACCTCGCCGACAAGGTGCCGTGCCTGTTGATGGTCGATGGCGACAATCGTCTGCAGAAAGTGATCGTCAACGATGCGCTGGTGCGCGAGGCGCGCCGTTGCGCCGATGCCTGGCGCAGCCTGCAGGAGCTCGGCGGCGTTCATAACTCGCATGCGGCGAGGTTGCTCGAACGGGAGCGGAAAGTCTGGGCCGAGCAGGCACAGACGGCGGCCGCCGTCGTGAGCCAGCAATCCAGCGCGGCGGTTGCCACGCCGGCCGCAGCATTAGCCGCACCGGCTGCTGCCGTTGCTGCGCCCGCCACCGAAGCGGCGCCGGAGAAGGCTTCGGACGACGCGTATATCGAGACCGCCCGCTGCACCAGTTGCAACGAGTGCACGCAGATCAACGAGAAGATGTTCGGCTACGACGCCAACAAACAGGCATTCATCAAGGATGTGAATGCCGGAACCTACCGTCAGCTCGTGGAAGCCGCGGAGAATTGCCAGATCTCGATCATTCATCCCGGTAAGCCGCGCAATCAGAACGAGCCCGGGCTCGACGAACTGATCAAGCGTGCGGAGCCGTTCCTCTAGACCGATCCGCACTATTCTGTTGAGAGCGTTAGGCGCGGTCGCTAGCCAACCGTCTCCACGTCCCACTTCGGCGCGCGCTCGGGCGGATCGGCAATGCGCACGTGACGGCTGCGCAAGGCCGAAATCCGCCGCATCTCGTCGTCGCTGAGCGAGAAATCGAACACGTCGAGATCTTCCACGATATGCGCCTCTTCGAGCGGGCGCGGCACCGCGGCCACCATCGGCTGCTGGATCAGCCAACGCAGACAAATTTGTCCGATCGTTTTGCCGTGCGCCTTGGCGATGGCGCCAACGATCGGGTCGCCGAGCAGCTTGCCGCGCGCCATCGGGCAATAGGCGGTCAGGATCATGCCATGCCGTTTGAGCGCCGCCAGCATACGGTCCTGCGACAGGTAGGCATGGTACTCGACCTGGTTGGTGACCAGCGGCTCAGGGCAGATCTTGACCGCCTCGTCGAGCATGGCGATGGTGAAGTTCGACACGCCGATATGACGCGCCATGCCGCTGCGCTTGGCCTTGGCCAGCGCGCCGAGCGTCTCGGCGAACGGCACCTTCGGCTGCGGCCAATGCACCAGCAGCAGGTCCACGTAGTCGAGCCCAAGCGCCTTCAGGCTGGCCTCCGCCGAGCGCAGGAAATCGGCCTCGCGCGCGTCCAGTTCGGTCACCTTGGTGGTGACCCATAGCTCCTTGCGGGCGATGCCGCTTAGGCGGATGCCTTCGCCCACCTTTTCCTCGGTGCCGTATTTGCGCGCGGTGTCGATCAGGCGATAGCCGCTCTTGATGGCGTAGGCGACCAGTTCGGACCCGCGCAGCGGCAACTCCATGGTGCCGTAGCCGATCGCCGGCATGTTGGCACCGTGGGCTGAAAGCGTGAAGGCCTTGGGGGATTGCATCGGGGTCTCCGGCGCGAAGGGCGGGGCGATATTGTCGATCCGTCGCCGGTATGGTTAAAGTCCCTGTCGCATTATCGCAACCGCAAAAACTGTCTTGAATCTTCGAACGGCGTCGGCCACAGACCGTGCGCCGAGGCGACGGAGGACTGATCAGGTGACTGCGCGAGCCAAACGCAAACCAGCGAGTGGCCGGCCATCGCGGCCCCACCTTGCCGAGGCCGGCGAGGAGGTCGTCGTCCGGCCGGCCGGCGGCGTGCAGTCGATCGGCCGCGGCTTCGCGATCATCGAGGAGATCGCGCGCAGCCGCGACGGCATCGGGCTTGCCGACTTGAGCAAGCGCGTCGGCTTGCACAATTCGACCACCTTCCATCTGGTGAAGACGCTGGTGTCGCTCGGCTACGTGCGCCAGCTCAAGGATACCAAACGCTATCGCATCGGACGGCCGCTCTTTGCGCTCGCCGCGAGCGCGCTCGACGAGGTCGAAATGATGAGTCTGGCGACGCCCGTGCTCGACGACCTCGCGCGCGCGACCGGCGAAAGCGCGCATTTCTCGGTGCCGATGGGCGACTCCGTGGTGGTGCTGGCGCGCACCAGCGGGCCGGGCGCCTTCCAATTGACCGACCGCGTCGGCGTGGTGCGGCCGGCGCATTGCACTGCGCTCGGCAAGATCATGCTGGCCGCCATGGCCCCTGATCAATTCGAGGGCTATCTGCAGCGCGCCGAACTCAAGGCCCAAACGCAGAAGTCCATCGTTTCGGCCGAGCGGCTCACACGCGAGATCGTCGAAGTGCGGCGTTCGGGCCTCGCCGTCGATGACGGCGAGTTCGATCCGGAAGTGCGCTGCGTGGCGTTGCCGGTGCGCGATTTCAGCGGCCGGATTATGGGCGCCGTCGGAATTTCCGGCCCGGTCTGGCGGCTGTCGATCGACGCCCTGCACAAGCGCGCGCGGCTGGTGCGGGCAGCCGCCGACCGCCTGTCGTCAGAATTCGGCTACGCCGGCGAGCAGCCGCGGATCAAAGCCGCGGTATAGAATTAAGGAGATCGGTTATGCCACGGCACGCGAATTATGTTCCCAAGGGTGTGATCCCGGCGGTGCTGTTGCCGTTCGAGAACGACCTTTCGATCGACGAGGCGAGTTTCCGCAAGCATCTGCGCGACGTGGCCGCGGTCGAAGGTCTGTCCGCCATCACCATCAATGCCCATTCGACGGAAGTGGCCTCCTGCACCTTCGAGGAACAGTGCCGCGTGCTCGACGTCGCCCAGGACGAGATTGGCGGCCGGCTGCCACTCATCAACGGCATCTGGGCTGACGGCAGTCTCGAAGCCGTGCGGCTGGCGCGCATGGCGGAGCAGGGCGGCGCCTCGGCGCTCCTGGTGTTTCCGCCGGCGCCGTTCACGCTTGGCCAATCGCCGCAAATGGCGCTCGCGCACTTCAAGCGCATAGCCGATGCCACCGATCTGCCGCTGATCGTGTTCCAGTATCCGTTGGCGACCGGACAGGGCTACCCAAAGGAAACCTTGCTGCGCATATGCGAGGAAATCCCGACCATCCGCGCCATCAAGGATTGGATCGGCAATGTGCCACATCACGAATGGCACATCCGCACGCTGCAGAATCTGCCGCGGCCGGTGAACGTGCTGACCACGCACTCGTCGTGGCTGTTCGCCTCGCTGGTCACCGGCTGCAACGGCCTGCTGTCGGGCTCGGGCAGTGTGATTGCCGACTTGCAGGCCAGGCTGTTCCGCGCCGTGCAGGAAAACGACCTCGCCGAGGCCAAGCGGCTCAATGACCGCATCGAGCCGACCGCGCGCGTGTTCTACGCCGATCCCTTCGTCGACATGCATAATCGCATGAAGGAAGCGCTGGTGCTGCTCGGCAAGTTGCCGCGCGCGGTGGTGCGCCCGCCTCTGGTCAAGCTCGAACGCGCGGAGATCGCAGCGATCCGCCAGGCGCTGATCGAAGCGGGTTTGCTCGACAAGAATGCCGCCCGCGACGCGGCGTAGGGCGCGTATGCCGCGTTCGCATGTGCCATCAACGGACGTTATGGAGACCAGAAAGAAGCACGACCGGTGCCGGGTCTTTTTATCCTAATCAATTGACGGTTGACAATACGGCTGAATACAATCAGGGCGTTGCCGTACTAGACATAGCGATTTTGAATAACCGCGCGCAAAAAAAAGGGCCCACGATGAACACGCCAGTCGAAAAGCCGGTGAGCAACAAGATGGCGGCTGCCGCGCCTCAGCGCGGCTGCTGCACCTTGTCGGGAAGTGGCCCGGACGAACAGCACGAAGGGCTGACTAAAGAGGAATGCCGCCTTCTCGGAATCCAAAAAGGCAAGAACGACCACTGGGTCCCGGGACTCTGTGCTCAACCCGACGATCCTTGACTTCGAGCTTTGCTGAACACCGGCTGGGGGGCTGGTCCATGGGAAACATCGGCCGATTGCTGTCGCGGACGGCGCTGCTCGGGAGCGTCTTATGCGGCGGCTGCGCGTTTCCGCTCTCTTATGACGTGCCGCGCGATGACTACAATCAACCGACCGTCAAGACGATCGTGGAGCGCATCCAGTGCGAGATCCGCGACATGGTTCGGGATGACCGTCCCAACGATCCGGACTCATTCCACCGCCTGTTACTTTTGAACGAAGATTACGATGTGGTCGTGTCGCTGTCGCTCACGGTCAACGACAGCGGCGGGTTGGCGCCCACCCTCACTTACGTCAGTCCGCTGGCCAATGTGGCGACGCACTTCACCCTGAGCGGGGGTGCGACCTTGAGCAAAGCGCGCTCACACACGTTTACCGACAATATCCAACTGTCCGCGCGCCAGATTTATGTGGATTGGAAGGCAGGACTTAAACCTTATGATTGTCCGGCCGCGGACACCAACCTAGCCGGCAGCCTGGGACTTAAAGACCTCGTGTCAATGGCGGCTTCGACTCCCAATCTCAACGAATCGCTCAATAGCAACGTGTTCGGCGGCACCGTGCAGTTCGTCGTGACGAAAAACCTAACGGCCGTGGGCCCGACCTGGCAGCTTGTTCTCTACAAAAATATTGGTGCACTGGCCAGTTTGTCCGAAGTAAACACAGACCAGATGACGGTGGCGTTTGCGCCAGGGCCCAATAAGGGCAAGCGCATGGTGCTGGGACAGCACGCGCCGGCCAGGTCCGGCATCAACCCGGCGGCCTATGGTCTTGTGCAGCAGCAGATTCTCAACTCGATCGGCACGCAACTGAGCATCCAGAATCAGCGGTAGCTTAGCAAAGAGAATGAGCGCCAGGACGCGAATTGGAACCGGTCCCGACAGGACTGCACTCGGCGCAAGCGGACAATCCGAGTTTAGTCGTTCCGGAATGACAGAAACTACATAATCGCAAATTCCGTATTCTTCCTGTCCGTCACCAGCATGCTGCCGGGATAATGCGTGATGCAGAAGTCCGGCTTCACCGTCGCGATCACCGATTGCGGCGTCACCCCGCAGGCCCAGAACACCGGCAGTTCGTCCGCGCGAACTTCCACCGCGTCACCGTAATCCGGTTTCATCACGTCCTTGATCCCGATTAGCTCCGGTTTGCCGATATGCACCGGCGCGCCGTGCACGGACGGAAAGCGCGTGGTGATTTGCACCGCGCGGATGGCATTCGCCGGCGTCATCGGCCGCATCGACACCACCATCGGGCCGTGGAACGGCCCTGCCTCGGCGGTAGCGATCAAGGTGCGGTACATCGGCACGTTGCACCGCTGAGTAATGTGGCGCAGCTCGATGCCGTCGCTGGTCAGCGCTTCCTCGAAGGAAAACGAGCAGCCGATGACAAACACAACCAAATCGTCGCGCCAGAACTCGCGCACATCCGTCGGCTCGGCGACGAGTTCGCCATGCCGCCAGACGCGGTAGCGCGGCAGATCGGTGCGGATGTCCAGATCCTCGCCGAGTGCCGGCACGCGCCCATCGCCTGGCGCCGACATGCCGATCAGCGGGCAAGATTTCGGGTTGAGCTGGCAGAACCGCAGGAAATCGGCGGCGAGCTTCTGCGGCAGAATGGCCAGGTTGCCCTGCACAAATCCCGGCGCCAGGCCCGAAGTTGGCCCGCGATGCTTGTCGGCGCGGATCATCAAACGCGCCGCCAGGCCGCTGCCTAGCGGCGGCGTTTCGTCGCGACGCATGGGGGTAACAGCCATAAGTCTTCCCGTCCGCTGTCATTGGAACAAACGATCCGTGGTGAAAAATCTAGCACCGGCCACGGCGTAGTTCGAGGGCGGCGCCGCAGAATTGGCGGGCAGTATCCGACCATGTGAGGCCGCATACATCCATATTGAAAAAGCGGTTGAATCTTGCGCCCGGATCGCGTTTGCTTATGGGACTCATAAGGCCAAGAGCTCGCGAAGGGCTGGCAGGGAGGAATTGGCTATGCGGCCTTGTGCCGGCACGGTGAGGCGTGCGGTGATCGGGCTCACGTCGGTGCTTGTTGGGTGCGATGCGCCCACCAGCACACCGAGCGGCTGTGCCGCGCATTCCAACTACGGCTTGCTGACGATGCTTCAACGCCCGCGCGGCCGTGCGGGCGCGCGATTTTCTATTTGAACAATCGGACCCTAGAGGGAGGACTGGCAATGACTGAAAAGTGGAAAGACGAGGCCTGGGCGCAGGACTTCTGGTACAGCGGCAAGGTCACGCGCCGCACGCTCGTCGGGTGGGGCGGCGGCGCCATCGGCGCGATGATGCTGGTGCTGGCGCCCTGGCGCGCCGCTTTCGGGGCCGCCAAGGCCTACAAGGTCGGTTCCGAACAGCCGCTGTCGGGTCCCGGCGCCATCGGCGGCAAAACCGCGGTGGTTGGCCTGCAAATGTCGGCCGATCGCATCAATGCGAACGGCGGCATCAACGGCCGGCCGGTCGAGCTGGTGCTGGTCGACGATGAGTCCAAGCCCGACGTCGGGCGCCGGAAGAGTCAAAAACTGGTGGAAGAGGACAACATCGACATCCACGTCGGCGGCTTCCTGTCCAACATCTGTCTCGCCTGCATGCCGGTCTGGCAGGAGGCCAAGATCGTCAACATGATCAGCGTCTGCCTCGACACTACGCTGACGACGAGCGCCTGCAATCGCTACACTTTCCGCCTGCACGACTTCGCGCCGGCGCAGGCGGTCGCCATGGGGCCGACGCTCGCCAAGATGGGCAAGAAGTGGCACCTCGTTTACGCCGATTATTCGTGGGGCCAATCGACGCGCGACGCCTATGCTGCGGAAATCAAGAAGAACGGCGGCGAAGTTGTCGGCACCACCGGTATTCCGCTCGGCACGCCCGACATGACGCCGTTCCTGTCGAAGATCTCCGGCAATTTCGATGGGCTGTTCGGCATCTTCTTCGGCAAGGACGGTGTGACGCTGGTCAACCAGGCTTACGATCTCGGCCTCTCCAAGAAATACAAGATGGCCGGCGACGGCTCTATCACCGAGCCGACCAATTTGCCGGCGCAGGGCCACAAGGTCGATGGCTTCACCGCCATCAACCGCTACATCCCGGTGTTCCAGGGCCCGCTCGACACGCCGTCGCACCATAAGTTCTACGACGAGGCGAAGAAGCGGCTGGTCAAAGTCGATCCGAGCGGTCCGCGCCCGGACAAATACGTACAGTCGAACTACGAAGCCTTGAACGCGATGAAGATCGCCATGGAGAAGTCGAAGTTTGACGGCCGCAAGGACACCATGAAGCTGATCGAGGCGCTCGAGGGTCTCGAGGTCAAGCTGAGCGACGACTTCCCGCAGGGCGACAAGACCTTGCGCAAGGAAGACCACCAGGCCTTCTTGACCGAGTTCATCTTCGAGATTCACGACGGGGACTACAAACTTCTTCAAGCGGTGCCGAAGGACAAGACCCTGGTGCCGCCGGCGTGCCACTTCCCCGCAGCGTAGGTACGCGTGCAACAGTCGTCCGACACTGGCTCCCCGGCGCAGAGCCGGGGAGCCGCATCGGCCCCCATCCTAAAGACCGAGCTATTGACCGTCCGCTTCGGCGGGCTGTCGGCGCTCAACCAGGTCAGTTTCGAGGTGGCTCGCGACGAGGTCCGCGCCATCATCGGGCCGAACGGCGCCGGCAAGAGCACCTTCTTCAACTGCTTGACCGGCGTGTTGCGGCCGACCTCCGGCCGCATTGTGTTCAACGGCGAGGACGTCACCGGCCTACCTTCCAACGCGATCTCGCAGAAGGGCATCGCCCGCTCGTATCAGATCACCAACATCATGCCGAACGCCTCGGCGCTGGAGAACGTGCGCATCGCTGCGCAGTCACGTCGGCACGGCTGGAATCTGCTGCGCGACCATAAGAGCTTCCCGGACATCAACGAGAAGGCGGAAGCCGCGCTCGATTCGGTCGGGCTGCTGGGCAAGGCCGACGAACTCGCCGCCAACCTGTCGCACGGCGAACAACGCAACCTTGAGATCGGCATCGCGCTCGCCACCAAACCCGCGCTGCTGCTGCTCGACGAGCCGACCGCGGGCATGAGCGCGGCCGAAACGCACGAGACGATGCAGCTCGTGCGCCGCGTCGCCAAGAAGAATTTGACCATCCTGATCGTCGAGCACGACATGCAGGTGGTGATGGAGCTCTGCCATCGCATCACGGTGCTGCATTACGGCGCCGTTCTCGCCGACGGCACGCCGGAGGAAATCCAGCGCAATCCCAAGGTGCAGGAGGTCTATCTCAAGACATGAGCGCCGCCGTCGACATCAGCACGCACCCGCTGGTCCGCGTCGAGGACCTGCACACCTATTACGGCAAGAGCCACATCCTGCACGGCGTCTCGCTCGAGGTCGGGCCCGGCGAGGTGGTTGGGCTGCTCGGACGCAACGGTGTCGGCAAAAGCACGACCCTGAAGTCGATCATGGGCCTGGTGCAGCCGAGCCAGGGCCGGATCCTCCTCGACGGCGCCCCGATCACCGGCGTCGCGCCACATCGCCTGGCGCGGCTCGGCGTCGGCTACGTGCCGGAGGACCGCCGCATCTTCCGCCTGCTCACGGTGATGGAGAACCTGCGCACCGGCTTCGACCGCGCCGGCGTCGACGACGCGCGTCGCAAGCAATTGCTCGACAAGGCGTTCGCTTACTTTCCGCGGCTCGCCGAGCGGCGCAACCAGCCGGGTGGCACGCTGTCCGGCGGCGAGCAGCAGATGCTGGCGATCGCCCGCGCCATGATGCTGGAGCCGAAGATCATTTTGCTCGACGAACCGACCGAGGGCTTGATGCCCAGGATGGTCTCACAAATCCGCGAGATTATCGAGGTATTGCACAAAGAAGGCGTCGCCATCCTGCTGGTCGAGCAGAACGTGCCGCTCACATTGCAGGCGAGCCAGCGCGTCTACATCATGGAAAAGGGCGCCGTGCGCCATCATTGCGCGGCCTCCGACCTCAAGGTCGACGACCCGCTCATCAAGCAGTATCTGGGAGTGTAGCGATGGACACGATGATCCAGTTCTTCCAGAACTTCCCGCTCGACCTGCTGCTGATCCAGACCGTCAACGGCATCGTCACCGGCCTGATCCTGGCGCTGGTCGCCTCCGGGTTGACGCTGATTTTCGGCATTATGGACGTGGTGAATTTCGCGCATGGCGAATTGTTCATGCTCGGCGCTTATCTAGGCGTAGTGGTGATGGCGTCGACGGGAAACTTCTGGCTGGCGCTCATCGTCGCCACGTTGATCGTGGCCATTCTGGGCGCGGCGTTGCAGGTCGTCACCTTGCGGCCGCTGATCGGGCGCGAGCCGCTCAACACCATTCTCGTCACCTTCGGCATTTCGCTGATCCTGCAGAATTTCGCGCTGTGGGAGTTCGGCCCGGTGTCGCGCAGGCTGCCGGAGCCGATCACCTCCCATTTCAATCTTTTCTATCTGCAATACCCCTGGTATCGCATCGTCATCGCGGCGTTGTCGGCCGCCATCATCGGCGGCTTCTGGCTGTTCCTGAAATACGGCAAGTTCGGCATCTGGATCCGCGCCACCACGCAGGACCGCGTGATGGCGCAGGCAATGGGCATCCCGGTGCCCTGGGTCTACACCGGCGTATTCGCCATCGGTGCCGCCATGGCGGCGGCGAGCGGCGTGTTGTTCGGCCCGCTCGGCTCGATCAACCACACCATGGGCCTCGACTGGGTGCTCAAGGCCTTCATCGTCGTCGTGGTCGGCGGCATGGGGAACCTCGGCGGCTCGATCGCCGCCGCGATCTTCGTCAGCCTGCTCGAAGCCTACGCCGCGATCTGGGTCGACCCCTCCCGCGCGGTGATTGTTTCCTTCGTCGTGCTGATCCTCACTTTGCTGTTCCGTCCAACCGGCCTATTCGCGACACCAAAATGACAACCGCGCCGCTCGACAAACCCATGCCGCTCAGCAAACCCGGATTGAGCCACACGGCCGTTTATTGGATCGGTTTCTGCGGGGTCATGGCGGTGCTGATCGTGGCGCCGCTGGTGTTACCGATCTTCTGGGCGAAGTTCCTGACCGAGATCCTGATCTGGGGCCTGCTGGCGATGTCGTCCGATCTGTTGATCGGTTACACCGGCATGATCTCTTTCGGCCATTCGGCCTTCTTCGGGCTCGGCATGTACGGCGCGGCCGGCGCGCTGTTACACACGAGCCCGCCGAACCTGTGGGCCGCGATTTTCATGGGCCTCGTCGGCGCGGCCTGCGTCGCGCTGTTCGTCGCCTATTTCTCGACGCGCCTGCGCGACATCTACTTCGCCATCACCACGCTGATTTTCTCGCAGATCTTCTATGTCATCATCTTCACCTGGACGGCAGTCACCGGCGGCGAGAACGGGCTGATCTTCACACGCCCGCATTTCTCCGTTCCGTTTCTCGTCGACGTGCGCTTCACGACCATGACGATGCATTGGTTCGTGCTGACGCTGGTCGCCGGTTCCTATCTGCTCCTGCGCCGCGTCACCCGCTCGCCGTTCGGCATGGTTCTGCAATCGATCCGCGAGAACGAGGCGCGCACCCGCGCTATCGGCTATTCGGTCGAGCGCTACAAGATCGTCGCGGTGATGCTGTCAGGTCTGTTTGCGGGGTTAGCCGGCGTGCTCTACGCCATCCAGAACGAGTTCGCCGCGCCAGATTTCGTCTTCTTCGTCACCTCGGGCGACACCGTGATCTTCAACGTCATGGGCGGCATCGGCACGCTGGTCGGTCCGATTGTCGGCGCTGGCTTTTTCCAGCTGCTGCGCGAACTGATGTCGCGCATCTTCGGCGATCAGTTCCCGTATTTGATCCCACTTGGCGCGATCTTCATCGTGATGATCATCTTCCTGCCGCAGGGATTGTTGGGCTTTGCGCGGCGGTGGCTGAACAAGTAATCCGCCGTTTCCGGGTAAAACAACGGCCCCCGGTGAGGGGCCGTTGCGTACCGAACTAGTCGTGGTCGTGGTCACGATCATGATGCGTCTTCAACACCACAATTTTCTTGTGGTGGTGATGGCGTTGCCAATCACGGTCGTGATCGCGGTCGGTCTTGATGATGACCGCATCTTTGGCACTTGCCGGGATGACCGGTAGAGCGAACGCGATCGCAGCAAGCGCGGCAATCGCCAAAGTAATATTGCGCATTGAACCCTCCTGGGGTGTTTTCATAGTTTCGGTATTCCCCAAGGGTTCAATTCAAAAGGCGGCAAGACGTTCCATGAACGCACGTTCACGGAACCGGGATTTGCTGAAATCGGCGGAAAATTTAATCGCACCTTACCGACATCCCGCCGTCGACGATGATCTCCGTACCGGTGACGAATCGCGCTTCGTCGGAGGCGAGAAACAGCGCGGCATTGGCGGTGTCGCGGCCGTCGCCCATGAAGCCGGCCGGAATACGAGCGACACGTTGCTTCAGCAGGGCCTCGACGTCGCCGCCGGCGCGCTGCTTGGCAAGGCGGGCTTCCACCATCGGCGTGTGCAATTGCCCGGGCACGACCGTGTTCACGCGGATGCCTTTGGCCGCGTATTGCACGGCCACCACGCGCGACATCTGGATCACGCCGGCTTTGGTCGCGGCATAGCCGACCTGGTTGGCGCCGGTAAAGCGGATGCCCGAGGTGGAGGCGACGTTGACGATGGCGCCCGACTTTTGCTTCTCCATGACCGGCAGCACGTGCTTGCAGGTGAGAAAGACGCTCGAGAGATTGCAGTCGATCTGTCCTTCCCAGACCTCCTCGGGCATTTCCACCGGCCCGCCATGCGCCGAGCCGCCGACGTTGTTGACGAGAATGTCAATGCGGCCGAAGCGATCAAGACAGGCCTTCACCATAGCGGCGATGGAGGCGCTGTTGGTCACGTCGCAATGCTGCACCACGATCTCGCCGCCGGCGGTTTTCACCCGCTCGACCGTCTCGGCGACGCTGTCGAGATTGCGGTCGACCGCGAAAATCTTGGCGCCTTCCTCGGCGAAGCGCACGCAGGTCGCGCGCCCGTTGCCCCAGCCGGGTCCGACGCAGCCGGCGCCGGTGACGATGGCGATCCTGTCCTGCAAACGTCCGCTCATGATCATGCCTCCTTGGCCGGGCCGAGCTTGCCGAAGCGGTAGAACCGCTGCGGATTATCGACCATCAAAGCCTGCAACTCAGCCTGCTTGGGCGCGATCTGTGCCAGCAAATCGACCAGCACACCGTCGTCGGGAATGGGCCCGTCGAGATTGGGATGCGGAAAATCGGTGCCCCAGACGCAGCGGTCGCCGAATTCCTCGACCAGCTTGCGCGCGAACGGCACCGCGTCGGCATAAGGCGGGCCTTGCCGCGTCGCGCGGTCGGCGCCGCTCACCTTCACCCAGACGTTTGGGTCTTCCATCAGTTTGAGCAGATTGCGGAACGGCTCCTGGTCGAGGCCGCGCGATGCATCGATCCGGCCCATATGGTCGATGACGACCGGTACCGGCGAACGCTTGAGCGCCGGCGCCAGTTCGGCGATGCGGTCGGCCGCCATGTGGATCTGCAGATGCCAGCCGATCTCGGCCAGCCGCTTGGCGAATTTGATCACCTCGTCGATCGGCGCGCCCTTGCCGAGATGCTCCATATAGTGGAAGCGCACGCCGCGGAAGCCTTCCGCGTCGCGCCGCTTGAGCTCGGCATCGGAGATGTCAATAGGCATCAGCGCGACGCCGAGATAGGCACCGTCCTTGGCGGCGAGCGCGTCGGCGGTGGCGGCAAGCTCGAAGCCATGCGCAGCGCTATGCACGATCACGCAGCGCTCGATACCGAGGAATTTATGACGCGCGAACAGCGTCTCTTTCGGCGCGTCGGACGGCGTGTAGCTGCCGCCGAAGGGAAAGCGCGCGTGCGGCCCGAACACGTGTACGTGGGCGTCGCAGGCGCCGGGCGGCAGCTTCAGTTTCGGCTTGCTCGGCGTCTCCATCCAGGACGGCGGGACGGCGGCGGCATCGGCGGTATGTGCGGCCATGGTGCGGCTTTCACGAGTTGGACGCGCGGGTGCGCACGAAGGCCGGCTCGTGCGCGCTGAACCGGCTCAGCCATTCGACCAGGCCGGGATAGGCCGCGCGCCAATCCACCTGCTTGCGCCAGTCAAGATAGCCGAGCGCGCATGATAAGCCGATAGAGACGATGTCGGTTTTTTCCGGGTCCGGCGGCGCCGCCGCAAAGGCGGCGAGGCCGCGATTAATCTTGCCGCGCTGATGCGCCAGCCAGCGTTCCGCCGGCGGCTCGCCGGGTCGGAACCGGTTATCGTAAACAACCAAAATCGAGGCGTCCAGGATGCCGTCGGCAAGCCGCGCACGCGTGAGCGCCTGGATGCGGGCATCGCCGCGCGCCGGCAGCAGCCGATCGGAGCCGGCGACGTCCTGCAGAAACTCGATAATCACGCCGCTGTCGTAAATGGCGTCGCCGTCGCCGCGCACCAGGCACGGCATTTTGCCGAGCGGGTTCTGTTGCCGCAGCGTGTCGTTCTCGTCGAGCGGATCGGCCGGCATGAGCATCACGCGGCCGCTCAAGCCGAGCACATCCACCGCCATGCGCACCTTGCGGCCGAAGGGCGAAGTGAGCGAAGTGCGCAGCACAAAGGTCTCAGGAGAGAGCGCCATTAAGGCCCTTTACCGGCGCAGGGGAGCCGCGACGAGCCCGTCCTATTTGGTCACGGGCACGCCAGCTTGTTTGATCACCATCGCCCATTTCTGGGTCTCGCTGGCGATGTAGGAGCGGAACTGGTCCGGCGTATCGCCGACCAAAATCGCGCCCTGGCTTGAAAGCTTGGAGGTCACTTCCTTATCCTTCATCGCCTCGACAGCGGCCTTGTTGAGCACGGCGACGATTTGCGGCGGAGTCTTCGCCGGCGCGACCATGCCGTACCAGTTCTCTGTGAGCAGATTCGGCATACCGGCTTCGGCGGTGGTCGGAACGTCGGGCGCGCTGGCAACACGCGTCGGCGAGCCGACGGCGATCGGCCTCAGCTTTCCGGCCTTGATCTGCGGCAGCAGGATCGGCAGATCGAGGAACACCATCTGCACTTGCTGGCCGAGCAGATCGTTCACTGCTGGGGCGGCGCCGCGATAGGGCACGTGGGTGATATCGATCTTGGCGGTGAGCTTGAGCAACTCGCCGGCCAGATGCGGCATGCTGCCGGCACCGGACGAGGCGAAGTTGAGCTTGCCTGGTTCTTTTTTGGCAAGCGCCACCAGCTCAGCCATGTTGTGGGCGGGGACGCTGGTCGCCACCACCAGCATCTCGGGGACCTTCGCGACCAGCGTGACCGGCTGCAAATCCTTTAGCGTATCGTAAGCGACCTTCTCCATGCTCGGGCTGATCGCCAACGCGCCGGCGCTGACGATGCCGATCGTGTAACCGTCCGGACTAGATTTGGCGACGATGTCGGTGCCGAGCACGCCGCCTTGCCCGGCGCGATTGTCGATGACGATGGTCTGCTTGAGGATTTCCGACATCCGCTTACCGACGACACGGGCGATGATGTCGTTCGGCCCGCCGGGCGGGAAGGGTACGATCAGGTGAATTGGCCGATTGGGAAAATACTGCGCCATAGCGGAGGCCGGGCACAGCAATGCAAGTCCAAGCAGCAAATATCTGATGGCTTTCACGATTTCCTCCCAAGTTCGTTTTTGCGAAGCATCGGCCGCACGCCGCGTGGCGAGCCGGCCGGCTCCGTTTATTCTTGGCGCCGCCAAGGGTAAACGAGCGCGGCCATTATTGAAAGTTCACCAGCGATACTTTTTCGGCATGGCAGGCGAAACGCGGTTGACGCGACGCCGCAGCCGCGCGCTGTCGTTCAGGACAGCTGCGCCCCGGCCCATTGTTTGCTGCGCACCAGCGCGCGGCAGACATCGTGCAGCAGCGCGCTCGCGTCCTGTGTCGCCTTGGGCAGTCGTTTGTCGCGCAGTGTCACGATGGTGACCTTGGTCGAAAGTGTCGGGCGTATAATCGGGTAGATTGTCAGCGCCTTGCGCTCGACTTCGTCCTGCACCGCGGCGTAAGTCAGAATAGTGTAGCCGAGACCGTTCGCCACCAGCGCTTTGGCGAAGGCGACGCTATCGGCCTCGATCTTGATGCGCAGCCGCACCCCGTGCTCGACCGCGGCGTTTTCGACCAGCCGCCGGTTGGCGTGCGCCATGTTGGGCAGGATCAGCGGCAGCTCACCGAGGTCGCGGATGCGAAAGATCGCGCGCGGCTGGCGCCCCTTGCCGTGGTGCGCCGGCGGGCCGATCACCCACATGCGTTCGGTCAGAAGTGGGCTGATATCCAGCACTTCCAGGTGCGGCGGGTTATGCAGCATGGCGATATCGAGGCGCTTCTCCACGAGCCATTCCTGCAACGAGCTGGCGACGCCCTCGCGCATGTGCAGCGTGGTCTGCGGCCAGACTTTCTGAAATCGTTCGGCGAAATGTGGGATGAGAATGCGTCCGGCCGCCGGCGGCACGCCGAGCGCGATGCGGCTGCGCTGTGGCGAGCGGTCGTCCTTGATTTCCTCACTGGTCTGATGCACCAGATGCGCGATCGCCTCGGCGCGCTCGAGCAGCAGCGAGCCGGCGGCGGAGAGGCGCACGCCGCGGCCGTGCCGGGCGAACAGCGAAACGCCGAGCTCGTGCTCCAGTTTCTTGATCTGGCGGCTCAGCGCCGGCTGCGCCAGGCGCAATTCCTCGGCCGCGCGGCTGACGCTGCCAGCGCGCGCGACCTGCATGAAATTGCGCAGCTCTTTGAGCTCCATGACCGCGTCCATTTTCATCTATACCGCGTGGGCATAGCTTAGGCCATGCGATGACACCGGCCAAGCGGCGCGGAGCCATGAGAAAAGCGAAAACGACATCCCGCGACGTGATAAAAGCGCCGGCGGCAAAAGCGGGAAGAATGAGGCGGCAATGAATGCGACGCGTGCAAAAGGCGCAATCAACCTATTGGTGCTGGAAGGCGACGGCATCGGGCCTGAGATCATGGCGGCAACGCTCGCCGTGCTGCGCGCAGCCGACGCCAAATTCGGCCTTGGCTTCGCCTTCGAGACGGCGATGGTCGGCTGGACCGCGCATCGCTCAACCGGCACCACGCTGCCGCCGTCCGTGCTGGACAAGGCCAAGGTCGCGGGTGGCGTGTTGCTTGGGCCGGTCTCGCACAACGAATATCCGCCGGTCGCCGAAGGTGGACGCAATCCGTCCGGCGAATTGCGCAAGGGTCTCGACCTCTACGCCAATATCCGTCCGGCGCGCTCGCGCGAGGGTTTTCCCCCGCGTTGCGGCAAGCCGGTCGATCTCGTGATCGTGCGCGAGAACACCGAAGGCTTTTACGCCGACCGCTCGATGCATCTCGGCCCGGGCGAATTCATGCCGACGCCGGACTTGGCCATCGCCATGCGCAAGATCACGCGGCAAGGCTCGACCCGGATCGCCGAAAGCGCGTTCAGGCTCGCGATGCAGCGGCGCAAGCACGTCACCGCCGTGCACAAGTCGAACGTGCTGCGTGTTTCCGACGGCCTCTACCTCGAATGCGTGCGCGCGGTCGCCGCTCGTTATCCGCAGGTCAAATACGAGGAGCGCATCATCGACGCCATGGCGGCGCTTTTGGTCCGCGACGCCAGCCAATTCGACGTCGTCGTCACCACCAACATGTACGGCGATATTCTTTCCGACGAGGCGAGCGAGATCGCCGGCAGCCTGGGGCTAGCCGCCTCGCTCAATGCCGGCGACGCACATGGCGTCGCGCAGGCGCAGCACGGCTCGGCACCCGACATCGCCGGCAAGAACATGGCCAACCCGTCTTCGCTGATCGGCTCGGCGGCCATGCTGTTGGCCTGGCTGGGCGAACGGCGAGGCGAGAAGAAGCTCATCGACGCGGCGCAGGCGATCGAGGCTGCGCTCGACCGCGTCATTGCCAAGAAGGAATGGCGCACACCCGACATGGGCGGCCCGCTCGGCACCGACGCGTTCGGCGCGCGCGTGGCGCTTGCGCTGAAACAAATGGGTGCGGTCACTGCGCCTAAACCCAACCTTTAAGGAGAGCGGACATGGAGATCGACCTGCCGGAGGTCGTGGCCGAAGTGCGCGAAGCATTCGGCCGTTACGAACAGGCATTGGTATCGAACGACGTGCCGGCGCTCAACGAATTCTTCCACGACGACGCGCGCACCATCCGCTACGGCGCCGGCGAAATTCTCTACGGCTACGACGAAATCAAGGCATTCCGCGCCGCGCGCTCGCCGGTGGCGCTCGGGCACACGCTGTCGCGCATGGCGATCACCACCTTCGGCCGCGACTTCGCCATCGCCTCGACGCTCTACAAGCGCCCTTCGGCGCCCGGCAAAATCGGCGGGCAGATGCAGACCTGGGTCAAATTTACCGAAGGCTGGCGCGTGGCGGCCGCGCACGTCAGCTTGATCGATAAGCCTACTTAAAGCGCCGCGACCGCCGAGACTTCGATTAGGAACTGCTCTTGCACCAGGCGGTCGATCATCAGCAGCGTGTTGGGCGGGTAGGCGCCGTTGGCGAACATCTTGGGAAACTCACGCAGCCGCCACGCCATGAATTTCGGGATGTCCTGCGAGTGCACCATATAAGTGGTGAACTCGACGATATTGCCCCAGCCAGCGCCGACCGATGTGAGCGCCGCCTCGATATTGGCGAAGGTCTGGACGCATTGCGCGTCGAAATCCTCACCGGCGAGCTTGCCGTCCTTGAGCACGCCGACTTGGCCCGCGATGAAGACGAACTCCGACGCCTTCACGCGAGTAAGCTGCGAGTATTGGCCGAGCGGCTTGCCGAGCGCGTCGGGATTGAGAATCTTGATGTCGGCCATCGTTGACCCCCGTTCCCGCGCGCCGCGGCTTTCGCGATGTTACTCGATCTGCACGCCGCTGGCCTTGATCGGCGCTTCCCACTTCTTGATTTCGCTCTTCACGTACTCGCCGAGATAGGCTGGCGTTTGTTCGTTGGCCGGCACCACGGTGGCGCCGAGTTTCTGCAGACGGTCCTTCACTGCGGCCGAATTCATCGCCTTGACCGCCGCATCGTTGAGCTTTTTGACGACGTCGGGCGGCGCCGCCTTCGGCAGGAAGAGCGCGTTCCAGGTATAGGCCTCGAAGCCCTTGATGCCCTGTTCCTCGCCCGTCGGAACGTTGGGCTCGACTGGCGAGCGTTGCTTGGTCATCAGCGCTATCGCCTTCACCTTGTGGCTATCGATGAGCGCCTTCGCGGTGGACAGCACCTCGCAGAAGAAGTCGATGCGCCCGCTGATCAGATCGGTCATCGCCGGCGCCGAGCCCTTGTAGGGGACGTGCGTGATATTCACTCCCATCGCCAGATCGGCGACGACGCAGCCGAGATGGGTGGCCGAGCCCGCGCCTGCGGAACCGAAGGTCATCTTCGACGCATTGGCCTTCGCGTAAGCGACGAAATCTTTCAGGTTGTCGGCCGGAAAGTCGGGCCGCGCGATCAACACGATCGGAACTTCGGCGATCAGCGCGACCGGCGTGAAGTCGGTGACAGCGTTGTAGAGCGGATGCTTGTAGAGCGTCTGGCCCTGCGCCTGCGTGCCGACGGTGCCGAGCAGCATGGTGTAGCCATCGGGTTTGGCGTCGGCGACCTTCTTGCCGCCGGTCATGCCGCCGGCGCCGCCGATGTTTTCCACGATTACCGTCTGGCCGAGAATGTCACCCATGGCCTGCGCCATGATGCGGCCGAGCACGTCGGTCGGCCCGCCCGCCGCAAAGGGGATGACCATGGTCAATGTGCGGTCCGGAAAGGACGCCGCGCTTGCCGCTCCGGTCAACGCCAGAAATACCGCCAGCGCGGCTCCATAAATCGCCTTTTTCATCGTTTCCTCCACTGTGATTTGAGAGCCTTGTTGCGCTCCCTTCATTGGCGGTCAAGGGCGCCGCCCGAATGACTGCTATCCGACTTCGACGACCTCTTCGGGAAACTGGTGCAGCCGGTCGCCCGGCCCATTGCCGCCGATGAGGTAATTGTCGCACAGCCAGTTGAGATAGCCGCCGTGGATGTAGGTCGGGTGCACGACGATATTCATGTCCTTTTCGATGGTCATCGGCTCGTCGTTGCGGATCAGCGGCCGCTCGACCAGGTCGTAGCCCTGGCCGTGGCAATAAAGCCGCGCCTCCATCGGCCGGCCGTTCTTGCGCATGAAGGCGTTGAAGGTGTCCCAGATGTCCTTGCAGGACGCGCCCGGCTTGAGCAGGTCGAGCGTCATCTTGCGCGAGGCTTTGCAGAATTCGAGCTCGTCCTTCATCGCCTGCGGTACCTTGGCACCGACCACGCAGGAACGGCCAAGCTCCGTGTACATGCCGCCCGGCCCGTTATCCTCGACAAGAAGCGCGATCTGGTCGCCAGCCTGGATGACCCGGTTCTGCAGATGGCGGTTGGCGAATTTCGACGGGCTGCCGAGCGGCATCGAGGCGCAGAGATAAATACCGTTCTCGCTGCCGTGGCACTGGCTGTAGTGCTGCGCGACAGCGGCCACTTCTGTATCGCGCATGCCCGGCTTCACCGCGGCGAAGGCGGCGCGCATAGCGCCGTCCTGCATCAGCGCCGCGCGTTTGACCAGTTCCATTTCCTCCGCGCTCTTGATCACCTTGATGCGGTCGACCATGTTGGAAGCATCGACGTAGCGCGCTTTGGGAAACGTGTGCTTGATGAAATCGAGCAGCGCGTAAGACATCTGATAGGTGCCGACGTAGCCGATGGTGGCGTTACGGAACGGCGCCAGCGCTTTGGCGGCGAGTTCGGGGTCGTAGTCCTTGGTGTAATGGGCGGAGGCATAGCTCGGCGTTGTCAGGATGCGCTCGACGCCGCGCCAGGTCTGGTCGCCCTGCGCGGTCGCTTCGCCGCCGCCGAACGGGCCCTGACACACCACCGACATCCCGCCGTCGCGCGGGAAGATCACCGTGTTGGGATAGCCGTTCGTCGCCGGCATATCGGTGAAGTAGCGAACGTAACCGCCCATGTGATCGTTGTTGTTCTGCATGAGCAGCACGTCGATCTTTTCCGCGGCCATCGCGGCGCGCACCAGACGCCAGCGCCGTTCGAGTTCGGCGGTGGAGATCGGCGTGTTCAGGCGTTCCGACAAAGCCATGGATCATCCTCCCCAGGACGCGGGTTTACGCACGATGTTGATCATGCTCTTGAGGTTGCCCGCCAGAAATTTTTGCATATTGTTGGCGATCGTCGGCATGGCGCGATCCTCGTAGCCCTGCGAATAGCCGCCGAGATGCGAGAAGATCGTCACGTTCTTGGTCTTCCACAGCGGATTGTCGCCCGGCAGCGGCTCTTGCGAAAACACGTCGAGGCCGGCGCCGGCGATCTGGCCGGCCTCCAGCGCCTTGATCAACGCCGGTTCGTCGACCACGCCGCCGCGCGCGACATTAACCAGGAATGCGCTCGGCTTCATCGCGGCAAACACTTTCTCGCCGATGATGCCGCGCGTCTCGGGCGACAGCGGCGTAAGCGCGATCAGGAAATCGAGATCGGGCGCGACCTTCACCAAATCGTCACGGTGCACCATGCGGTCGAAGCCCGGCGTCGGCCGCCGACTGCCGCTGATGCCGACCACTGTCATGTGAAACGTCTTGCAGATCGGCGCGAGATATTCCGCGATCAACCCGACGCCGAGAATGCCGACGGTCTTGCCGGCGAGCAGCGCCGACGGCCAGCGCTCCCACGCGCTTTTTTCCTGCGCGCGCACCGAGCGCGGCAGGTCGCGCGCAAGGGACAGCATGAACGCTATCGTCGCCTCCGACACCGGCGCGCCATGGATGCCGCGGATATTGGTCACCAGCACCTCTTTGCTAAGCGAGGGCAGGTCGACGATGTTGTCGACGCCGGTGCCGAGCGCCTGGATCCACTTCAGCTTGGGCGCCTCGCGCACCACATGGTCGGCCATGGGCGGCGAGAAGCAGAGCAGGATGTCGGTGTCGGCGATAAAGGGCTCTACCAGGGTGTGGTGGCCGACCACGTTGATGGTCAATTGCGGGAACTCGTCCAGCAGCATGGCCTTGTAACGGGCCCGCATCGATTCCTGGACTTCGGTGAGGATGAGGAGATTTGGCATGGCGCGCTGGTATAATGGGAAATAGAGGTAAGGGAAATAACCGGGCGCGGGTGACCCGTATCGTGGGTCTGGGCTAATATTCGGCGCCAATGCCGGTAGGAGAGTGAGTGCTATGAATTCCATGCCAATCGATCTGGCGACCGTGGACTGGCTCTATGTCATCGTCCTGGCGCTATTCGTCTTCCTCGCGACGCTGATCGCCAGCGTCCTGTCCTTCGGGCGCCGCTTCATGGGCGCGCTGTTGTCGGCGATCCTGTTCGCCGCGGCCTTCGTGTTCTGGACCTATTACCCGCACCATCTGCCGCTGCCGACCACGCTCAGGGTGCAGAACGCGGCGGCTCCGGTCACGCCGGCGGCGCCTGCCGCTCCAGCCGCCCCGGTCAAGCCGCGCAACCCGGTGACCGATATCACGCCGCCAGCTACCGTCCCAGCGCCGCCGCCCGCAGCGCCCGCATCACCGCCGGCCGCGCCGCCACCGCGCTAGGCTTGCATCGAACCGTCTTATTGATGTTCTCTGATGGTCGAGTACGGTTCCATTGTCCAGGAGAGTGGGTGGAGTGGCATGAAGAAGGTCTATCCCGACGCTAAAAGCGCGCTGGCCGGTCTGCTCAAGGACGGCATGTTGATCCACGCCGGCGGCTTCGGCCTGTGCGGCATCCCCGAGACCCTCATCCTGGCGATCCGCGATTCCGGCGTGAAGAATCTGACGGTGGTGTCGAACAACGCCGGCGTCGACGGCGCCGGCCTCGGCCTGCTGCTGGCGACCAAGCAGGTCAAGAAGATGATCTCGTCTTACGTCGGCGAGAACAAATTGTTCGCCCAGCAATTTCTCGGCGGCGAACTGGAGATCGAATTCAACCCGCAGGGCACGCTGGCCGAGCGCATCCGCGCCGGCGGCGCCGGCATTCCGGCTTTCTTCACCCGCACCGGCGCCGGCACCGATATCGCCAAGGGCAAGGAAGAGCGCGAGTTTGATGGCGAAAAATACATCATGGAGCGCGGCATCGTCGCCGATCTCGCCATCGTGCACGCCTGGATGGGCGATACCGAGGGCAACCTCGTGTATCGCAAGACCGCGCGCAACTTCAATCCGATGATGGCGACTGCCGGTAAGGTCACGGTCGCCGAGGTCGAGCACCTAGTGCAGCCGGGCGATTTCAATCCCGATCACATCATCACGCCGGGCGTTTACGTCAAACGCATCGTCCACGTGCCGAACGCGGTGAAGCACATCGAGCAGCGCACCGTGCGCAAACGCGTCGCGCCGGCCGGAACCGGAGAAGAGGTGTAACCATGCCCTGGACCCGCGATCAGATGGCCGAACGCGCCGCGAAAGAATTGCGCGACGGCTTCTACGTCAATCTCGGCATCGGTATCCCGACGCTGGTGTCGAACTACATTCCCGACGGCATGACCGTGCAGCTGCAGAGCGAGAACGGCATGCTCGGCTTCGGCCCGTTCCCCTACGAGGGCGACGAGGACCCCGACCTCATTAACGCCGGCAAGCAGACCGTCACCGAATTGCCGACCACCAGCTTTTTCTCCTCGGCCGATTCATTCGCCATGATCCGCGGCGGCCACATCGACATCGCCATCCTCGGCGCCATGCAGGTGGCCGAAAACGGCGATCTCGCCAACTGGATGATCCCCGGCAAGATGGTCAAGGGCATGGGCGGGGCGATGGACCTCGTCGCCGGCGTGAAGAAGGTCGTCGTGGTGATGGAGCACACCGCCAAGGCCAAGGACGGCAGCGTCGATCCAAAGCTGTTGCACACGTGCAACCTGCCGCTGACCGGCGCCGGCGTCGTCGATATGGTGATTACTGACTTGGGCGTGTTCGACATCGACCGCAAGAAGGGCGGCATGACGCTGATCGAGCTCGCCCCCGGCGTCACCGTTGACGAGATCACGCAGAAGACGCAGGCGAGTTTCAAGGTCGATCCGAAGCTGAAGCATTAGCCCGGAGCCGGTGCTCGCATGGAGGCTAAAGGCGCGGGTCTGCTGTATACGCTGGCCACGCTGTCGGTGACCTTCGCCGGCTTTGCGGCGCTGCTGCTCATGCTTCGGCAATCGGCAGGCGCCGGATTGTCGGCGCTCGACCGTTTTCTGGCGCGGACCGTGGTCGGCCATTTCTTCTGGCTCGCTGCCGGCGGGATATTCCCCTCGCTCTTGAGCCTGTATGAGCTTCCTGAGCAATGGGTCTGGAGGGTTTCGGCCCTGCTGTTCGGCTTGCCGATGCTCTGGCTTTTGTTGACCTATCAACGCCGCCGCATCGCCTCGACCGGAAAGGTCGCGCCGCCACGGATTGTCATCATCTTCATCGGTCTCGGCTCACTGAGCCTGCTGGCGATGATCGGCTATGTGTTTGCCAATCTCGCGTACCCGGCGGCGGCCTACGCGTCGTCCATCACCGTCAATTTTATTACGCACGGCTATGCCGTCGTCACGGCGTTGGAGGTGATCTTGAGCCAGCAAACCGGTGCAATACCCAAGGACAGATGACGCGGCCTTGTGAAGCTGCTAGGCCGCGCGGCATAACAAGAAACTGAGTTAGCCAAGGAAACTCCATGCTGTCCGACACCGAACGCAACAAGGCCGCCGATATCTTGATGGAGGCGCAGAGGCAGCGCAAACAGGCCGTGCAGATGCACGTCACGTTCCAGAATATCACCATCGACGACAGTTACGCGATCTCGACCATCGTCGCCGAGCGCAAGATCAAGGCCGGTGCCAAGCTGATCGGCCACAAAGTCGGTCTCACCTCGAAGGCGATGCAGCGCTCGTCGATGATCGACGAGCCGGACTACGGCTATATCCTCGACGACCAGATGATCGCCGACGGCGCCAAGGTGAACCACGCCGATTTCTGCAAGCCGCGGGTCGAGGTCGAACTCGCCTTCATCATGGGCAAGCGCCTGCAAGGCCCGGGCGTCGGCCTCACCGACGTGCTGCGCGCCACCGAATACGTTGTGCCGGCGATCGAGATCGTCGACGCCCGTATCCAGGATCAGCGGAAAATCGTCGACACCGTCGCCGACAATGGGGCCGCCGCCGGTATCGCTTTGGGAGGACGGCCGGTCGGGCCGATGGACGTCGACCTGCGCTGGGTCGGCGGCATCATGTACCGCAATGCCGAGATCGAGGAGACGGGGCTCGCCGCCGGCGTGCTCGGCCATCCGGCGCTCGGCGTCGCCTGGCTTGCCAACAAGATTGGCCCGCACGGCCATGCGCTCGAGCCCGGCCATATTGTGCTCGCCGGCTCGTTCACCCGCGTGGTGTTCGCGCAAAAAGGCGATACCTTGCACGCGGACTTCGGTACGCTGGGCGGCATCGCCATTCAGTTCGTTTAGCGAATGATCCCGAAAAGTGGGAACCGGTTTTCGGGAAAGATCATGCGCAAAGAAAGGTAACCGTCATGCCGGATATGCCCAGCAACGCCTTCAAAGCTGCCATCGCCGCCGGAAAGTTGCAGATCGGCCTGTGGTCGAGCCTGTGCAGCAATATCGCCGCCGACATCATCGGAGATTCAGGTTTCGACTGGATCCTGCTCGACACCGAGCATTCGCCCAACGAGATCCCCGATCTGGTGACGCAATTGCAGGCGCTGCAGGCTGGCACCGCGACGCCGATCATCCGGCCGGCTTGGAACGACGCGGTGCTGGCCAAGCGCTGCCTCGACATCGGCGCCCAGACGCTGCTGTTCCCTTACGTGCAGAATGTCGAGGAGGCCAAGCGCGCGGTCGCGTCGACGCGCTATCCACCGCAAGGCATCCGCGGTGTGTCGGTTGCCTCGCGCGCCAGCCGCTACGGCCGCGTGCCGGGCTATCTGACCAAGGCCAATGCCGAGATTTGCGTGCTGGTGCAGGTCGAGACCCGCATCGCGCTCGATGAGCTCGAGGCGATTGCCAGCGTCGAGGGTATCGACGGCGTCTTCATCGGCCCGTCAGACTTGGCCGCTTCGCTCGGCCATCTCGGCAATCCGCAACATGCGGAGGCGCAGGCCGCCATGAAGGATGCGGTGACGCGGCTCAAGAAGCTCGGCAAGCCGGCCGGCATCCTCACCGGCAACGAGGAAGAAGCCCGCCGCTATATCGACTGGGGCTATCTGTTCGTCGCGGTCGGCGCCGACGTCGGCCTGCTGGCCAAGAACGCGGACGCGCTGGCCAAGAGGTTCAAAGGCTAGCGCTGTGGGCGGCGGCCCTGCGCGAGGCGCATGGGCTGTCTAAAAATGGACGAATCAGCCTAGATGGCAGGAGTAATCCAAAAATTCGTGCGTGCGCGCGATTATGCACCTGCTGATCCTCGCCGGCTTGTCCGTCCGGCTGGGTCGGCGTTCGCCACGGACCGCCCATGCCGGATACGCTTGGCGTCCCACGTTTCGACGAACTGTCGCGCCAATGGCTTGCTCTCGCCGAGCGCCGGCTGGCATATTTTTCCGAGCTTTATCGCAGCGGCCGTTGGCAGCGCTATTACACGGCGGAGAGTTTTGCCGATCAGGTGGTCGATGTCATGAAGGCGGTGACAGTCTGGCGGGAATTGGTCGGGCAGGCGTCGGTTTCGGCTTCGGATACCGACGATTTGCATCCCGTCCCATGAAGGCTGGACCGGCAATCGTGTTGGTGGCGCTGGGGGTGACGGCGCTGATGCAGCCGGCCGCCGCCGAGGATATCAAGCGCGGCGAAAGGCTGCTGGCGCGCGCTTGCGGGTCCTGCCATGCGCTAGGCAGCGGCGACAGCCGAGACAAGGCCGCTCCGGCGTTTTACACCCTCGACAAGCGCTATCCGGTCGAAAACCTGGAAGAGGCGTTGGGCGAGGGCTTCATGTCCGGCCACCCCGACATGCCGGAATTCACGTTTGACGCCGACGATGTCGGTGCCATCATTGCTTACCTGAAGTCCATCCAGCAGCGCTAGGCGCGCGTCCCCTTCAAGAGTATCCGTCCCAAGAGTATCCATCCCATGAGCAGTGCTCTCTTCTCGCCCTATCGGCTGGCCGGCCTCGAGCTTGCCAACCGCATCGTCGTCTCGCCGATGTGCCAGTATTCGGCCAACGACGGCTGCGCCAACGATTGGCATCTGGTGCATCTCGGCATGCTGGCGAATTCGGGCGCCGCGCTGGTGATCGTTGAGGCGACCCATGTCGAGCGCCACGGCCGCATCACGCATGGCTGCCTCGGCCTCTACAACGACGACGACGAGGCGGCGCTCGCCCGCGTCATGCACTCGGCGCGCCGCGCCGGCAGCGCCAAGTTCGGCATCCAGATCGCGCATGCCGGCCGCAAGGCCTCGGCGCAAAGGCCGTGGGAAGGCGCCGGCCCGCTCGGCCCGGATCAGGACCCGTGGCCGACCATCGCCGCTTCGCCGTTGCCCTGGGGCGACGGCTGGCACACGCCGCGCGAGGTGACCGAGGCCGACATGGAGCGCGTGCGCGAGGCTTTCGTTTCCGCCACCAAGCGTTCGCTGCGCATCGGCTTCGACGAGATCGAATTGCACATGGCGCACGGCTACCTGGCGCATGGCTTCATGTCGCCGATTTCCAACAAGCGCATCGACCAGTACGGCGGCTCGTTCGAGAACCGCCTGCGCTTTCCGCTGTCGATCGCGCGCGCGGTGCGCGCGGTGGTGCCCAAGGGCGTGCCGCTCGGCGCGCGCATCACCGGCAGCGACTGGCGCGAGGGCGGACTTACCCCCGACGACGCGGTGGCGATCGCCAAGGCGCTCAAAGGCGAAGGCATCGACTTCATCTGCATTTCGTCGGGCGGTGTCACCGCCGACACCCGCAACCCGACCACGCCCGGCTACAACGTGCCGATCGCCGCGCGCGTGCGCAAGGAAGCCGGCATTGCGACGCGCTGCGTCGGCCTCATCGTCAAGCCCGAGCATGCCGAGGACATTGTCGTGAAAGGCGAGGCCGACATGGTGTCGATGGCGCGCTGTTTCCTCGACGATCCACATTGGGGCTGGCACGCCGCCAAGGCGCTCGGCGCCGAGGTGGCGCGGCCGGTGCAATACGCCCGCGCCGGGCCCAAATTATGGGCGCCGGCGGCGGCGAAGGCGTGACTACCACCGTCATTCCGGGACGCGCCACCCAAGCCGGCTATAGCCGACTTGGGTGCTATAGACAGCCGATCTCGGATAAACCCGAGATCGGTGGCGCGGATCCGGAATCCATAATCCCGGTTTGTGTTTATGGATCCCGGGTTCGCCGCCTCGCGGCGCCCCGGAATGACAAAAACTCATGACCAACCTCGTCTTCATCGCCGTCTTGTTTGCAGCGGCCTGTCACGCCGGCTGGAACGCGCTGATCAAAATTGGGCTCGATCCGCTCTCGACCACGACGCTGATTTCAATCGGCTCCGGCGTGGTGGCGCTGGTGTTGCTGCCGCTTGTCGGATTGCCGGCCTGGACGGCTTGGCCCTGGCTGATCGCCTCGGTGATCATCCATCTCTTCTATTTCGCGGCGCTGATCGAGGCCTACCGGACCGGCGATCTTGGCCAAGTCTACCCGATCGCGCGCGGCTCGGCGCCGTTGATGACGGCGACAGCGACCACCATCTTCGTCGGGGAAAAACTCAGCTTCATCGGCTGGGCCGGCATCGCCGCGCTGGTGGCCGGCGTGTTCCTGCTGTCGGCGCGCGGCGGCCGCGATCTGGTCAAGATCGACCGCCGCGCCGTCGGCTTCGCGCTGATGACCGCGCTCACCATCTGCGCCTATTCGGTGGTGGACGGCATCGGCGCGCGGCTCGCCGGAAATCCGAATGCCTATTCGCTCTCGCTGTTCGTCGGCATCGCGCTGGCGATGGTGCCTTACGCGCTCTACCGCGACGGCCGCGACGTCATTCCGGCGATGCAGAAATATTGGCGGCGCGGCTTTGCCGGCGGCGCCTTGCAGGTGCTGTCCTACGGCATCGCGTTGTGGGCCATGACGCTCGCGCCGATCGCCATCGTCGCCACCTTGCGCGAGACCAGCGTTTTGTTCGGCGCGGCGATTGCCGTCATCGTGCTCAAGGAGCCGTTGCGCGTCATGCGGATCGGCGCCGCGCTGTTGATCCTCTGCGGACTGATGCTGCTCCGCTTGCAATAATTAAAGCGCCATCTCCGGAAACATTTTTTCGCAGCGCGCGAGGTCCGCTTCGGTATCGACGTCCCACAGTGGGGGCAGTTCGACGGCCTTGAGGTCAAGCGCGGCGATGCGCGTGCGCGTTTCGGCCAGCACACTTGATGTGCCCCAAGCGATGCCGGAAAAAAGCTCGAGGTGAACGGCGCGCGCGCCGATCAGCACATAGCCGCCGTCTTCCGCCGGGATCAAAACAACGTCGGAACTTTCCAACGCGGCTGCCGCCGCGCGCAGATGCTCCGCTGTGAGCGCGGGACAATCGGTGCCGATGACCAGCGTCGGGCCGTTCTGCGCGGCGACGGCGCCCAACATGCGGTCGCCGAGGTCGCTGTCCGGCTGTTGCTTGAGCACGATGGGCAAGCGCCGGCCCAAGTCCTGGAACGAGGCGCGGTCGATGTCCGGGCTGCACCACAGCGTCACCGGACCGATATCGGCCGCGGCCACCGTTTCCACGGTGCGTTCGGTCAGCCGCTCCTGCAACACGGCCGCCGCGTGCGCGCCGATCGAAGGAATCAGGCGGGTCTTGGCAAGCCCCGGGATCGGGGCCTTCGCCAGGATGGCGATGGCGACAGGATTACTGTTGGGCATAGCCGTAGGCTTGCGCGAGGCGGACCGGATCGGCGCCGAAATAAAATGCGAGCCGCAGCTTCCACATCAGCAGAATAGTGCGCAGCACGCCATGCCGCTGCCAGCGCCGCGCCGAGGTGGTGACGCGCGCGGCGAGGCACAGCGGGCGGCCGATGCGTTTGAGCCGCGCCGACAGTGCGATGTCCTCCATCAGCGCGATCAGCGGAAAACCGCCCGCGACTTCGAACGCGGCGCGGGTGACGAACATCGCTTGATCGCCGGTGGCGATGCCGCTCAGGCGCGAACGCAGGTTCATCATCAGCGCGATCACAGCCAGCAGCCCGCCGCCATCGAAGCGCGCGTCGAAACGGCCCCAGCTGCGGCCCGACCGCGTCAGGCCGTCGAGCACCAGCCGGTCCGCGTTTTCCGGCAGGCGAGTATCGGCGTGCAGAAACAGCAGCAAGTCACCCTGCGCGGCGGCGGCTCCGGCATTCATCTGCGCGCCGCGCCCGCGCGGGCCGGCGATCACGCGGTCGGCGAGCGGACGCGCCAACTCGGGCGTGCCGTCGCTACTGCCGCCATCGACCACGATGACCTCGGTGCCGCGTGCGCGATAAGGCGCCAGCGCCTGCAGGACCGCCGCGATGTCGGCAGCCTCATTGAGTACCGGCATGACGATAGAAAGTTTCATCGCGGCCTCGCCAGCGCGATCGTGTAGTCCGGCCCATCGACGATGCGCGCATGATACGAGGCGTACGCCGGCGAGCCTTCCGGCCAGCGTTTAAGGAAGCGGTCGAGGAATGCATCGTTATCGTAGGGCAGGGCGATGGCGTCGATGTGAACGCCGTCGCGCTCAATGCCGTAAAGCGGCGGCTGTGGCGACGGCGTGGTGGCGATGCGCGTCGCCAGGCCAAAGTGCGTGCCGCTAAAATTAGGCATGCCGGCGGCGCCGTTGTTGATGACCGTCAGCTGCCCGCTGCTGAAGGAAAAATCGCGCAAGGCGGCGAGGCAGGTGTGGGTCGAGGCGAACACATCCAGCTGCGCGGCGCCGTGAATTTCGCTGAGCCAGCCGCGTCGCTGCGGATCGTCGAGTTCGTCTTGGGCAAAGCGCCAGCCCGCGAGCGCGGTGGCATCGCCATGCACGATGCCGATTCGCAGGCCGCCGACTTTTGTCACCAGATGCATCGGCAGGCGGGCCAGCCGATTGCGCGCCGCTGACGGCGCCGCCTCTTGCAACATGGCCAAAATCTCGTTCGAACGGGCCACCACGTCGGCCGACACGCTCTCCGGATAGGCGCAGCCGCAGCCGGCGCCGATATCTGCGGGCCGCGCGAGTTCGGTCTCCACATTGCCGCGCAGTGCTCGGTGCGGCGCGGCGCCGCGGTCGACGGCTGCGAACCAATCGGGATCGGCATCGAACCAGTGGAAATCGCCGTTAAACACTTGCGTCACCGGCGCGCGCTCACGCGCCGTTAGCTTTTCGATCGCCGCCAGCGCGGCGAGATTGCCGTAGAGCCCGCCGATCACGTAAAGCGTGTCGGTCGCGAAATCCGGTGCACGCGCGAACACGCGCGGCGAATAGCGATAGTCGTAAGGGCATACGCGCCCGGCTGCGCCTTCCGCCGGCACCAGACGCAGATGCGAGGGCGCCGCGTTCATTCCGCCGCCTCTTTCAGCGCGCCGCCGCAGCTCGAGCCTTGGCCGGCGGTGCAGCCGTAGCAGTGGCCGGCGGTGCGGATCGGATTGTTCGCGATGTCGTGGTCGAGCAAATCGGACAGATGCACGCGCGCGTGTTGCCCATGCATCAGCGGCAGGTCGAGCATCTGGTTGAAGTCGCAGTCGTAGACGAAGCCGCGCCAGTCGACCGAGATCAGATTGCGGCACATCACGCCGTCGAGATTGGCGTCGAGGTGGGCGTCCTGTAAAAGCTGGAGATAGCCGTCGAATTTGTCTCTGTTGATCAGCATGGTGCCGAAGCGCTGGATCGGCATGTTGGCAAGCACGAACAATTTGTTGAACACGATGCCGTAGTTGTCGCCCAACACGCGCTTGTAGTCGGCTTCGAGCGCGGCCTGCGGCGGCGGCAGCGACGGCCCTTGCGGATTGTGGACAAGGTTGAGCGTAAGCTTGGCATCGCGGCCGTAACCGAGGGCGTTGAGTTTCTGCAAGCCGCGGATCGAGCCGTCGAATACACCCTTGCCGCGCTGGCGCTCGACATTGTCCTGCAAATAGCAGGGCATCGACGCCACCACCTCGACGCTGTTCGCCGCCAGGAATTCGGCGAGGTCTTTCTGACCGGGCTCACTCAGGATGGTGAGGTTGCAGCGGTCCATCACCTTGGCGCCGAGCTTGCGCGCGCCAATCACCAGGCGGCGGAAATTCGCATTGATCTCGGGCGCCCCGCCGGTGATATCGAGTGTCGCTATGCGCCGGCGCGCGAGGAAGTCGAGGACCGTATCGGCGACTTGCGCCGACATTTCCTCGGTGCGGTTCGGCCCGGCATTGACGTGGCAGTGGAAGCAGGACTGGTTGCAGCGATAGCCGACATTGATCTGTAGTGTGTCGAGCTTAGCCCGGCGGATGGCCGGGAAGGGCACCTGGTCGAGCAGCGGCCGCGTGTCGCGCATGGGGATCCTCGATTCCCCCGTCAACTTGCCACGGGCTACGCGTTGGCGTCACCCTTCTCCAAGTAACATTGGGACAAATGGACGTGAGGCCTACCCGTCATGCCCGGGACAAGCCCGGCCATGACATTTTCAGCGCGCGAGCGCGGTAGCGACCGGGGATTCGACGCCGATGCGGCCAAAACCCGGCAGCTTGACGCCGGGATGACGCAGATCGAGCCCGGCGACCAGCCCAAGCAGATCGACCTCGACGCCCTCGACCCAGCCGAGCTTCACCGCGGCAATACCATAGAGATTGAACTCTACGCCGGTGCCGCTGTCGGTGCGGCCCGCATAGAGCCGGTCGCGGAAATCGCGGCCGACCGCGTTCGGCGGCAGCGCCACGCCGAGCTCCGGCACCGCGCGCAGGATGGCGGCGGTAAAGCTGTTGCTGTTCGGCCCCGGCCAGATGCGGTAGTCGCCGGCGCGGTTGAAGCGATAGGCCTCGACCGCGGCCTCGATGCGCGGGATCAGCTTTTCGGCGTCCGGCCCGGAAATATCGGCGATCGCCACCGGCTTGTTGCCGTACCAGAGCCCGTCCGGTGGCCAGCCATTGGTGCGCACCGGGTTGCCCCAGCCGACCACGTCGTAGCGGGTCCATTCGGCGGCGTTCGTGGGCTTGAAAACGATCCAGCTATGCACCGCGAAAATGCCCTTCCAGGCGCCGGCCTTGCCGGTGAACACGATCACGCGCGCCGGCTTGTAGTCCATGGCCCTCGGCAGCAGGCCGGTGCTCGACCAGTCGGCGTCGCGCCACGAGCGCGGGCCGTTGCCGGCGGCATAGAGCGCGGCGCGGGCGATGAGCGGCACCAGGAATAGGGCGAAAATCGTGAGCATGATGAGCTTTCGGCGGGAATAGCGGGTGGCCAGCATGCCGAATAGATAGGGACGCTTTCCGGCTGAAAGGTGGCGGTCAGTTCACCTGATTACCGCTGATCTTGAGCTGCGGATAGCGCTCGGCGCCGGCAAGCGCGAGGTCGCCGGTCACCGGCTTGTGCCACTCCATGCCGACAATCGCGCCATGCAGCGTGCCGGCGAACACATTACCGGAAATCGTCGCCACGCCGGCGTTGGCGACCACCGACACCGCGACGCCGTAGCCCGCCTCGCGCACCACATTGCCCGTGATCGCGACATTGCGCAGGTATTGTCCCCAGCCCGCGGCGATGCCAGCGAGCGGGGCGCCCTCGATGACGTTGCCGCTGACCACGGTGTCGGCTTCGACGCTGATGCCGTTGCCAGCCTCGCCCGGCCGCTGCGTGCGCAGATTGCGCACGATATTGCCGCGCACCGTGGCCAGCCGGCCGCCTTCGTTAAAATTGGCGATGGAAATCCCGGTTTCCGCGGCGTCGATCACGTTGTCGGCGATCACAGCGCCCTGGAATCCGAACTCGGAATAGATCGCCACCTCGTCGAGCCCGGTGCAGCTGTTGCCGACGACCTGGATGTTGGAGGCGGAATTGCCGCGGATCGCGGAAAAAGCCGCGTTGCGGACGTGGTTGCCGCGCACAATCACGTCGCCGGCACGAAACACGTTGATGGCGTTGCCATTCTCGCCGCTGCCACCGGCGCGCGCGGCCGTATCCTCGATCCGGTTGTCGGCAATGAGAGTGCCGTCGTAGCGCTTGTCGCTCTGAAAGACGCGGATGCCGCCATTGCCGGACTTCGCAATGATATTCGCCGTAATCAGCAGGCCACGGCTGTCGTTGCAGAATAGCGCGTTGTCCGCAGCGCCGGTGATCGTGTTGTGCGTCACCTCGCCGTCGCAATTTAACAGCGTGATGCCGTTGCCGCTGGCGCTTGTGATGGCGCAATTGGCGATGCGCATGCCCGCCACGTCATCGAAATGCACCAAGGCGCGGCCGTCCGGCAGCGTCTGGCCGCTGCCATCGAAGGTGAGGCCGCTGAGCGAAATCGTTTCCGCGTGCTCGGCCGACAGCAGCGACGGTCCGTGCGTGTAAATCAGCTTAGTGGCGCCGCGCACGCCGGCAAGCTGCGCGCCGGCCGGCAGCGTGAGACCGCCGGCGTGGTAAACGCCGGGCGCGAGCATCAGCGGCACGCGATTGCGCGCCGCCTCGCCGATGGCGCGCTGCAAGGTGGCGCTCTGGTCGCCCGCCGCGCCCGCGCGCACGCCGAAATGCGCGGCGTCGAGACCGAAGGTCGACAAAGACGCGGCTTTGGCGGGCGCGACCAAGCCGGCGGCAGCGGCCCCGGCAAGCAGATGGCGGCGGTTCAATTCCATGCGGGCGCCATTTTGCGCCCGCGCCGGTTAACGCCGTGCTGAAACGGCGACCGCGGTCAGCATGGCGCCGCCCGCCCGCGCCAGATCGGCCGGTGTCAGAAGGCGGCTTTTCCCGCGCGCCCGCGGGACCGACGTTCGCCGGACCCTGGGAACATGGATGAAAGCGGCGGCCTGCGGGCCGCCCGGCTTGGCGGCCGCCTCGGCGGCGCGCCAGCAGAGGTAATTGCACAAATAGCGCCCGGCATCGTGCGACAAAGCGGCGAGCACGTGAGCGGCGCGGGCCGCCGCCAGCAGCGCCAGTGCCGGCGCGGGCAGGGCCTTTGTCCCTGGTCTGCCGGCGGCGAAGGCGTGGCGGTTAAGCGCGCCGCCGCCCGCGTCGGGCAATAGCGCCACTGCATTGCGCGCGCGGGTCTCGATGCGGATCGTCTTCGCCCGCGGCGCCAGCCCGAACATCAGCAGTGCGTCCGGCTTATGTTTGGCGATGAGCTTGGGCAGATCGCGATCGACCGCCGCATAGCTGGTCGGAAAAACGTAGCCGACGATTTTCACGTCCGCCAGGCTTGGCCGCCGCAAGCGCACCAACCGTTCGACAAGCGGCCCGGTCGGATTGAACGGCGCGCCGGGAAAGGGCCCGAAGCCGGTGACGAGGATGGTGACGCCCATCACACTCCCAGTAACTGCGCGATCTCTTCTACCGCTAGCGTCGGCGCCAGCTTGCCGGCGGCGACCGCGGTTTCCGCCGCCTTGAGCGTGCCGCGCACGGCCGGATCGCCGCGCAGCCGCGCGGTGAGGCGCTCCTCCAGCATCGACCACATCCATTTGACCTGCTGCTCGCGCCGGCGCGCGGCGAGTTCGCCCGAGGCCGTCATCTTCTCTTTGTGCGCGACGATCTGCTCCCACAAGAGCGCAATTCCGTCGCCGGTCAGCGCCGAATAAGTGAGCACCGGCGGCGACCAATTTTGCGAATGCGGTGCGAGGATATTGAGCGCGGCGCGATAATCCGCCGCCGCCAATCGCGCGCGCGCGACATTGTCGCCGTCGGCCTTGTTGACCGCGATCATGTCGGCCAATTCGACGATGCCTTTCTTGAGGCCCTGCAGTTCGTCGCCGGCGCCCGGGATCATCAGCACCAGAAAGAAATCGGTCATGTCGGCGACCGTGGTTTCCGATTGGCCGATGCCGACGGTCTCGACCAGCACCACGTCGTAGCCGGCCGCCTCGCACAGCAGCATGGTCTCGCGCGTCTTGGCGGCGACGCCGCCGAGCGTGCCGGAGGAGGGCGACGGCCGCACGAAGGCGTGCGGGTCGACGGCGAGCCGCGCCATGCGCGTCTTGTCGCCGAGGATCGAGCCGCCAGTGCGGGTCGAGGACGGATCGACCGCGAGCACGGCGACCTTGTGGCCCTGTGCGGTGAGGAAGGTGCCGAGCGCGTCGATGGTGGTCGACTTGCCGGCGCCGGGCGCGCCGGTGATGCCGAGCCGCACCGCCTGGCCGGTCGCCGGCAGCAATTCCTGGACGAGAAGGTGCGCCTGCTTGCGATGGTCGGCGCGCTTGCTCTCGATCAGCGTGATGGCGCGGGCGAGCGTCGCGCGTTCGCCGGCCTTGATGCCGGCGGCGAGCGCAGAGGGTTTGACGGGACGCGCGGCCATCTCGCTACCGGCGCTTGGCGTCGTCGAGCCGGATGGCGAGCCCGCCGTTGGTCTTCTTCTTGGCCGCGGTGGCGCGGGCGAAGGTGAACAATTGTTCGGGTGTCTCGATGCGGCAGACAACGCCGCCCGGATGCTTGCATTGGGCGGCGCGGACGTCCGCGGCGGCGTCGTCCTCGTCAATCACGACCACTGTGTAGACGCCGTCGGCGAGCGTGTGCATCAGCGCGTATTCGACGTGCTCGGGGTGCCGCGTCGACACCGACTGCACGATGGAATCGCCGCCCTCGAACGGATGCAGCGTGAAGCTCGCGATGTCCTTCAGACCGCCGCCGCCGCGCACATAACGCTTGCCGTCCCATTTAAAGCGCGTGCGCTCCGGATCGAGCGCATGGCCGTCGCGCAACGTATAAAGCTGTAGATTGAGCGTCGGCCCCAATTCCGGCTTCGCGTCGGCGAGGATCGCATCCTTGGAATCGATGCAGCCCGACTGAGCGAGGCCGCAAAGCGCGACAAGGACGGCAATGATGGCGGGGTGTCGGGGCATCAACGGGGATCCTCGAAAAGAGCGGAAGGGCGCGTTGTGGTTGGCGATGCCGTCTTTCAGTCTTGTGAAAAACGCTGAACGTCGGATGCCGGCCGCTCACCGGCGAACAGCGGTACAAGTTCAGATTTTATCATTCCGCGCAATGCCTGCCAGGGGACGAATGCGACCCGAACGTGACTGTCGTAGTTCAGATATTGATAATAATAGGCGAGACCCGATGATTTGCCCGGGACGGTCGACGGCAAAAGGATGGGAACGCCGATCGCCCAAGAGGCGAATGATCCGGTATACGGTTTTGGGGGCCGGTTCGCCGATTTTTTTCAGGGTGCGTGCGAGATCGTTTTCTGCGAGCTTATAAAATGCGCGCAACGTCGGGCCGTCGTCCGCACTTTCGGTGAAAAGATCCGCGAGCGTTGCGGGCCGTTGCTCTCTGAGGTTCCAGAGAAGGGTCGTAACCACGGCATTGGCGTGCGCGCCTCCGGTGTAACTCGTTTCATTCTGCTCCACGCTGACGAAAGGCCCGACAGCGGCGCGCAGTTCATAGTGGATGTCGTCGCTCCAGTGGTTGTACTGGTCGGGCGCAACTCCGGCTAGGTCAAGTTCGGCGTCACGCTGGTTAGCGACAAGTTTCTCCTTGGCCTCGGCGAAAATGTAGGCGTAGAGCATTGGGAAGCGGCGCAGGCCGTCATCAATGCGGAGGTTGCCGAAAAATACCGGAGCCTCGATCGAGATGATCGGCTTCGGCTCGGCCGCGTGTCCGGCGAGCGGCAAGAAAAACAAAAATCCCAGGACCAGCGAAAGTCGTCGGATCATTGGCGCGCCGGTTTTAGCTATTCCGCCGCCTCTTTTCCGTGGCCCAGGCGTTTATTGAGGGTCTTGAGCAGCTTCTCGGCCGCTTCCGCGATCACCGTGCCGGGCGGGAAGATCGCCTCGCAGCCGGCCTTCATCAGCGCGTCGTAATCCTGCGGCGGCACCACGCCGCCTACCACGATCATGATGTCGTCGCGGCCCTGCGCCGCGAGCTCTTTCTTCAGCTCCGGCACCAGCGCGAGGTGCGCGGCGGCCAGCGACGACACGCCGAGAATATGCACGTCGTTCTCAACCGCCTGGCGCGCGGCTTCGGCGGGCGTTGCAAACAGCGGACCGATATCGACGTCGAAGCCCAAATCGGCAAAGGCCGACGCGATCACCTTCTGCCCGCGGTCGTGGCCGTCCTGGCCGATCTTGGCGACCAAGAGGCGCGGCCTGCGGCCCTCCGCCGCCTCGAACGCCTCGACCGCAACGCGCACCCGTTCGACCGCGCCGGTCATGCCGACCTCCCGCTTGTAAACGCCGGTGATCGCTTTGATCTCGGCGCGGTGACGTCCGTAAACCTTTTCCAGCGCCATGGAAATCTCGCCAACGGTGGCCTTGGCGCGGGCAGCGTCGATCGCCAACGCCAGCAGATTGCCGTTGCCGCGGTCGGCGGCGCGCGTCAGCGCGTCGAGCGATTCATTCAGCGCCGCCGGATCGCGCTCGGCGCGCAAGCGCCTGAGTTTGTCGAGCTGCATCTGCATGACGGCGGAATTGTCGACCTTGAGCACGTCGATCGGCGCCTCGTCGGTCGGCTGATATTTGTTGACGCCGATCACCGACTGGTGACCGGAATCGATGCGCGCCTGCGTTTTGGCAGCGGCTTCCTCGATGCGCAGCTTGGGAATGCCGGCCTCGATGGCCTTGGTCATGCCGCCGAGCGCCTCGACTTCCTCGATATGGCCCCACGCCTTTTTCGCAAGTTCGTAAGTGAGCCGCTCGACGTAATAGGAGCCGCCCCAGGGATCGACGATGCGGGTGGCGCCGGCTTCCTGCTGCAAGACGATCTGCGTGTTGCGCGCGATGCGGGCGGAGAAATCGGTTGGCAGCGCCAGCGCCTCGTCGAGCGCATTGGTGTGCAGCGACTGGGTTTGGCCTTGCGTCGCCGCCATCGCCTCGATCATGGTTCGCGAAACATTGTTGAACACGTCTTGTGCCGCAAGGGACCAGCCCGAGGTCTGGCTATGCGTGCGTAGCGACAGCGAGCGCGCATCCTCCGGCTTGAACGGCTTCATCAGCTTGGCCCAGATCATGCGCGCGGCGCGCAGCTTGGCGATCTCCATGAAGTAGTTCATGCCGATCGCCCAGAAGAACGAGACGCGCGGCGCGAACTGATCGACGGCAAGGCCGGCCTTGATGCCGGCGCGCACGTATTCGACGCCGTCGGCGAGCGTATAGGCAAGCTCGAGATCCTGCGTCGCGCCGGCTTCCTGCATGTGATAGCCGCTGACCGAAATCGAATTGAACTTTGGCATCTCAGCCGACGTGTAGGCGAAAATGTCGGAGATGATGCGGATGCTCGGTCCGGGCGGATAGATATAGGTGTTTCGCACCATGAATTCTTTGAGGATGTCGTTTTGGATCGTGCCCGACAGTTTCTCGTGTGGCACACCCTGTTCCTCGGCGGCGACGATATAGAGCGCCAGCACCGGCAGCACCGCGCCGTTCATGGTCATCGACACGCTCATTTGGTCGAGCGGGATGCCGGAGAACAGCGTGCGCATGTCGTAGATCGAGTCGATGGCGACGCCCGCCATGCCGACGTCGCCGGCGACGCGCGGATGGTCGCTGTCGTAGCCGCGGTGGGTGGCGAGATCGAAGGCGATGGATAGGCCCTTCTGCCCGGCCGCGAGATTGCGCCGGTAGAACGCGTTGGAATCTTCCGCGGTGGAGAAGCCGGCATATTGCCGGATGGTCCAGGGCTGCGCCGCGTACATGGCAGGGTAGGGGCCGCGCAGGAATGGCGGCTTGCCCGGATAAGTGTAAAGGAAGTCGAGGCCTGCGAGATCGGCTTCGCCATAGGAGGCCTTCACCGGGATCGCTTCCGGCGTGATCCACGGCGCGGCCGCGCCGTTGCCGGCCGCGAGCGGTGCCTCGGCGAAATCGACCTTGGCGAAGTTGGGGACTTGGCTCATTTCACCCCCAGAATATCATGCGCCGCCTGTAAGGTCGAAACCACGTCGCAGCCCACGAATACAAAGGTTTTTACGCCAGCTCCAGTCAACGCCGCCTCTAGGTCGCCCGGCCTTCCGGCTAGATGGACGGTCGCGCCGGCCGCCGTCAGCGCCTTGGCGGCGTCGGCGGCCTCAACGGCATAGACCTTGTCCGACGAGCACAGGCAGGCAAGTTTGGCGCCGGACGCCTTGAACGCCGCGATCACCTCGGCCTGATCCTTGAAGCCGTCATTGCTCAGCGCCTCGATGCCGCCGGCCTCATAGAAATTCTTGGCGAACATCGCGCGCGCGGTGAAATCGGAAATCTTGCCGAGATTGGCCAGGAATACTTTCGGCCGCGCGCCGGTCTTTTTCAGCATCGCATCGGATTTGTCGCGCAGCGCCTCGAACGGCTCGGCCAGCCGGATGCTTGGCAACGGTTCGACGCCGGCTGCAGCCGTTTTTGTCCTAGCGACGGGCGCAAGGTCAAGCACGCGCGCCGGCGTTTCATCCAGCAGCGGATAATCGGTCGCGCCGGTCAGCGCATCCTTGCGCCGGGCGATGGCCCGTTGGCGCGCGGCGCGCACTGCGGCGACCTCGTGCTGGATGAGATTTTGTTCAAGCGCCGCCCATGGCCCGCCGGCCGTTTCGATTTTCTGGAAAAACGCCCAAGCAGCGCTGCAAAGTTTTTCGGTCAGGCCTTCAATGGCGCCGGAGCCCGCGGCCGGGTCCGCCACCCGGTAGAGATTGGATTCTTCGAGCAGAATGAGTTGGGTGTTGCGCGCGACGCGGCGCGCGAACGCGTCCGGCAAGCCGATGGCGAGAGTGTGCGGCAGCGCAACGATATTGTCGGCGCCGCCCAGTCCGGCCGCGGTGACCGCGATGGTCGTGCGCAGCATGTTCACGTAAGGATCGCGTTTGGTCAGCATGCGCCACGCGGTTTCCGCCGCGACCGTCGTGCGTGTCGGGGTGAGCCCGCAGGCCGCTTCCACGCGCGCCCACAGTTTACGGATGGCGCGGAACTTGGCGATAGTCAGGAACTCGTCGGCGTCGGCGGCAAGACGGAAATGGATCATGCCGCGCGCGGCATCGAGCGGCAGGCCGCCGGCTTCGAGCGCGCGCAGGCATTCCACCGCGGCGGCGATGGCAAAGCCGAGCTCCTGCGCTTCCGAGCCGCCGGCATTGTGAATGATACGCCCGTCCGCCACGACGAAGGGGCCGCGAAATCCCTGCTCCGCCAGATTGCGGACGGCGGCCGCGAGGATTTTCGAAAGTTCAGACCACGGCTTGGCGCTGATCCCCGCCGCGGCGAAACCGCCGATCGGGTTGAGACTGGCGCGCATATCGACGGCCGCCGGATCAAGCTTGCGCGCTTTGACCAGCGCGGCGACGTGATCGACGGCGATGCGGGTTTCCGGGCTGAGGTTGAAGTCGATGGTGATGCCGGCATCGAGTGCGATCCCCTCGAGCGCACGGTCGAGCGTCGCCGGCGCGGCGTCGAGGCCATAGCCATTCGCGTTGATCGAGCCGGCCATGACCAGCGTCAGCCCGGTCGCGCCGTTTTCCAGGTCCTGCAAGGCCTGCGCATTGGCCGCGGCGGAATCGGGATGGTCGACCCGCTGCATCACGGTCCAGGCCGCACCCGGCGCGCGTCCGGCCACCGGCTTGCCGCCCGCCGCGCGCGGATAGAGCGGCTCGATGCGCAGGCCGTCATAGGTCTGGCTGACCAGCCGTTTCTCGAACGAGGCGCCCTTGAGCGCCGCCTCGACCAGCTTGCGCCATTCCGCTTCGCTGGTCGGCGGGAATTCGGCGGCAAGGGGAAGCTCGTTACTCATTGGCGCAAAGTGCCACAGTTAGTGCCGGCTCGCCATTGAGCTCTCGCCATTGAGATAATGCAAATTGAATGCCCGTCATTGCCGCGGCGGCAATCGCTCGATCCCGGCGGTGTCGACGCTAGCGGCCGCTTCCCGCACGGTCCGCCCGCCGATGACCAGATCGGGGGCGATTTCCGCAAGCGGTAACAAAACGAAGGCGCGCTCGAACAGCCGCGGATGCGGCACCGTCAGGCCCAGTTCGTCGATCGTCAGATTGCCGAACGCGATGATATCGATGTCGGCCGTGCGCGGGCCCCAACGCTTTTCATGGGCGCGGTCGCGCCCGAGCTGCAGCTCGACCGCCTGCGCGTGCGCCAAAAGCTCGCGCGGCGCCAGCGTCGTCTCGACCGCGATGCAGAGATTGATGAACGGCGGCTGGTATTTGAAGCCCCAGGGCGGCGTGCGGTAGTCGGAGGAGCGCGCGGTCAGCCGCACTGCGGTGCTGTCGCACAGCAGCGTCACCGCGCGGTCGAGAATGATGCGGCTGTCGCCTACATTGCCGCCGAGCGCCAGCCACGCCGCGGTCATGATTTGGAATTGTCCCGCTCGCGCTCCAGCGTGACGCCGACGTCGCTGAAAGTGGCCGCGATCGGCGCGTGCGGTTTGTGGATCGTCACCTTGATCTTGCGCACGCGCGGGAAGGCTTCGAGCACCGCGTCGGCCACCCGGCCGGCGGCCGCCTCGATCAACCGGTATTTCTGCGCGCAAAAGGCCGCGCTCGCGCAGGTGACGACCTTGTCATAGGAGACGGTGTCGACGACTTTGTCCGAACACGCGGCGTCGGCGAGATCAATGTCGATCTCGATGTCGATGGTGAAAGTCTGCCCGACTTTGCCCTCATAAGGCATGATGCCGTGATAGGCATGCAGCGATAGCCCGGCGATGAAGATGCGGTCGCTCATCGTACCCGCTCGATCGCGGCGGCGACGCGCAGCGCCTGCACGGTCTCGGCGACGTCATGCACGCGCACGATCGCCGCGCCGTTTCTCACCGCTTCGAGATGGCTGGCGATCGAGCCGCCCAGCCGCCGGTCGGGTGAGGACGGCGTCACCGCATTGATGAATCGCTTGCGCGAGGCGCCGACTAAGAGAGGAAGCCCGAAGCGCTTGAACCCGGCGAGCCGGGCGATGCAGGCGATGCTCTGCTCCGGCGTCTTGCCGAAACCGATGCCGGGGTCGAGCACAGTGCAGTCGCGGGCGATGCCGGCGCGTTCCGCCTGCGCGAGCGAGCGGTGGAAGAACGCCTGCACATCGGCGATGATGTCGATCGCGGGGTCTGCGCTGTCGCGGTTATGCATGATCACGACCGGCATGTCGTATTCGGCGACGACCTCGGCCATCGCCGGATCGCGCTGCAGGCCCCAGACGTCGTTGACCATCGCCGCGCCTTCGTCGAGCGCCCAGGTCGCGATGCCGGCTTTCATGCTGTCGATCGAAACCGGCGTCTTGAGCTTGACTACGGCCGGCAGTACGGGCTTTAGCCGCGCCAGTTCCTCCTCATAGCTCACCGGTTCCGCGCCGCCATAGGGGCGGGTGGATTCCGCGCCGATATCGATGATGTCGGCGCCCTCGGCGATCATGCGTTGGGCCTGGCCGATCGCCAGTTGGGGATCGATAAAGCGGCCGCCGTCCGAAAACGAGTCCGGGGTCACATTGAGCACGCCCATGACTAGCGGCCGCCGCTCGGCCAACAGGCCGGCGAGCCAGGATGGCGGCGTGTCGGCGATCACGCCGCCAGCGGTGTCGGGATCACCATGCGGACCCATAGATTGAGGCTTTGCGCGGTCGGCCGCAGGCTGTCAAGAAGCCCCGGACCGCAGCCGTAATCGGCTATTTATATGTGATCTTGATCTGCAGCTTCTTGGCGTGCTCGATCCAGCTTCCCACTACCTTCTCGGACGGCAGGAAGGCGACCAGCTTTCGTTTCTTGTTGGCCTCGGCCATCGCCTTGGCGAGATTGGCCGGGTTGCGATACTTGAGTTCCTTGACGGTATCCACGCCCGCGGCCTGCAGCAGCCCGGCATATTCCTTGCGGATGCCCTTGACGCGCATGCGGTCAGCCATATTGGCCCAGCACAGCAATTGTTTTTCGCCGATCCCGGTTTTTTCGGCGAGCATTTTGCGCCCACGCAGCGTCCGCGCCACCTCGAGCAGCCGCCCGGTCGACCGGATGCCTGCCGACTTGAAGGTCGCGGCGGCTTCGCCGTCGATCCCGTCGATATCGGTGATGGGATAGGTCATCCGGAGTTCCCCGCCTGCTTCTTACTTCTGTCTTCTGTCTGCGAATTCGACCGAAAAGTTCAAACGAACTGACTCAAGCCCGGAATCGAGCCCACGATCTCGCCAACCGCGTCTTCACCGGCTTTTTCACGGGAAAAAGCGATGACTTCCTTGGTGACGGCCTGCACTTGACCCATGCTCAGCCCGGCCGACATCATTTTGGTGCCGGCGCCCATCAGCCCGCCCATGGCGAACATGCCGCCGCCGGCGTCGCTGGCCTGCTGGGCTTGGATCAGCGCTTGCGCGCCGGGAAGTTTGTCGATGAGGGGCTGTACTTTGTCGGGCGGACCTTCCTTGACCAGAAAATCGAGGATGATGCCGACCGCTTTTTCCGCCGTCTCCCGATCGACGCCGACATTGGCGACGAGACGCGCGATCAATTCGTCCATGATCCCCCTCAACGCTTCCGCACTACCGGCGGGTTGTTCCTATATTGAACGGCGTTCGTCGCGATGACAAGCACGATGCTCTGCCACGTGCGTAAAGTTATGTTATGCGCGCGCACTGTCATTGCTTTATGTCAAGTAAAATGTGCGCGGCGGCTTACGCGACGCGACTCGCCCGTCAATGCTTCGATGTACCGCCCTGCAAAATTGCTCAATCGAAAATCCCTCCGCAAATACTATCTGCAGTATCCGAATAATTGCGACTAGTCGTTTTGCGGCTGGCGACGGCACATCGGCAGGTTATGCTTTCGAAATTCCGAAGAGAAAATGAAAAAACTTCACCGGAAAACGCGAGTCCGCCTCTTTAACTTGCCATACGGCGGCAATTTAGAACGTTTGTGGGCACCGGCGGCGCTTTTCATCGCGCAAAAGCATTGCTAGCTTGCGTGTCCTGCCGACAGGAGCCCCTCATGAGCACACTCGACGCGGTCCTGAGCCGCATCGACCGCGATATCGACCAAAGCGTTGAGCGTTTGTTCGCGCTGTTGCGCATCGCCTCGGTCTCCACCGACCCGGCCTACAAGGAACAATGCCGGACCGCCGCCGAGCACGTCGCCGCCGACCTGCGCGGCATCGGTTTTACCGCCGATGTCCGCCCAACCGAGGGCCATCCGGTGGTGGTCGGCAAAACGAACGGCGCTTCCGGGCCGCGCGTGCTGTTTTATGGCCATTATGACGTCCAGCCGGTCGATCCGCTGAACCAGTGGAAGACGCCGCCGTTCGAACCGCGCATCGAAACGCTGCCCGGCGGCCGCAAGATCATTGTCGCGCGCGGCGCCTGCGACGACAAAGGCCAGGCGATGACCTTCATCGAGGCCTGCCGCGCCTTCAAGGCGGTCACCGGCAAGCTGCCGCTGCCGATCACCACCATGATCGAGGGCGAGGAGGAGTGCGGCTCGAGGAATCTGTTCAAATTCGTGCGCGACAATGCCGCCGAGTTCAAACTCGACCTGGCGCTGGTCTGCGATACCGCCATGTGGGACGCCCAGACGCCGGCTGTGACCACTTCGCTGCGCGGGCTGGTCTATGAGGACGTCAAAATCACCTGCGCCGACCGCGACCTGCACTCGGGCGTGTTCGGCGGGGCGGCGCAGAACCCGATCCGGCTGCTGGCCAAGATCCTCGGCGCGCTATGGGACGACAATGGCCGCGTCACCATCCCCGGCTTCTACGACGGGGTGAAGGACCTGCCCGCCGATATCGAGGCCGACCTCAAGGCGCTCGACCTCACGCCGGAAAAGTTCCTCGGCCCGATCGGGCTGAAGATCCCGGCCGGCGAGAAGGGCTATCTGCTGCTGGAGCAGATCACTACGCGGCCGACTGCCGAGATCAACGGCATTATCGGTGGCTATACCGGCGAGGGGGCAAAGACCGTCATCCCCGGTCAGGCGTCGGCGAAAGTCTCGTTCCGCCTTGTCGGCGAGCAGGACCCCGAAAAGGTGCGCGACGGCTTCCGCGCCTTCGTGCGCGCCCGCCTGCCGGCCGACTGCCATGTAGAGTTCGGCAATTTCGGGCTGGCGCCGCCGCTGCAGCTCTCGTTCGACAACCCAGCGCTCAACAAGGCGCGCGCGGTGCTCGGCGAGGAGTGGGGCCACAAGGCGGTGGCGGTCGGCGCCGGCGGCTCGATCCCGATCGTAGCGGATTTTAAGAACGTGCTGGGGATGGATTCATTGCTGGTCGGCTTCGCGCTCGACGACGACCGCGTGCATTCGCCGAACGAGAAGTTCGACCTCACCTGCTACCACAAGGGTATCAGGAGCTGGGCGCGCATCCTGGCGGCGCTGGCGGAAGCATAAGGCGTGGCTTCTCCGCTTCTTCAACTCAAAGATATCGCGCTGACCTTCGGCGGCACCCCGCTGCTCTCCGCGGCGGAGCTGTCGCTGTCCATCGGCGAACGCGTGTCGCTGGTTGGGCGCAACGGATCGGGCAAGTCGACGCTGTTGAAGATCGCCGCAGGTCTCGTCGAGCCCGACCGCGGCACGGTGTTCGTGCAGCCAGGGACCTTGGTACGCTATTTGCCGCAGGAGCCGGATTTTTCCGGCTTTGCCTCCACCCTGGCCTATGTCGAGGCCGGCTTGCGGCCGACCGACGATAGCCACGCCGCCCGCTCGCTGCTCGAGCGGCTCGGCCTGAGCGGCACGGAAGACCCAGGCCATCTTTCAGGCGGCGAAGCGCGGCGCGCCTCGCTCGCCCGCGTGCTGGCGCCGTCGCCCGACATCCTGCTGCTCGACGAGCCGACCAATCATCTCGACCTCACCACCATCGAATGGCTGGAGCGCGAGCTCGATACCCGCCGCGCCGCGCTGGTGATCATCAGCCACGACCGGCGCTTTCTGTCGACGCTATCGCGCTCGACGGTTTGGCTCGACCGCGGCACGACGCGCCGCGTCGAGCGCGGCTTTGGCCATTTCGAGGAATGGCGCGACTTGTTGCTGGCGGAAGAAGAGCGCGAGCAGCACAAGCTCGACCGCAAGATCGTCGCCGAGGAGCACTGGATGCGCTACGGCGTCACCGGAAGGCGCAAGCGCAACATGCGCCGGGTCGGCGAGTTGCAGGCGTTGCGCGAAGCGCGCCGCACCCACCGCGCCGCTGCCGGCAACGCGATCATCACGGCGGGTTCGGCGGCGCCGTCCGGCGCGCTGGTCATCGAGGCGAAGGACATCGCCAAGAGTTACGGCGAGCGCGCCATCGTGCGCGACTTCTCCATCCGCATCCAGCGCGGCGACCGCATCGGCATCGTCGGGCCGAACGGCAGCGGCAAGACCACGCTGATCGGTCTACTCACCGGCGCGTTGCCGCCGGACGGCGGCACGGTGCGGCTCGGATCGAACCTGGCGGTCGCCGCGCTCGACCAGCACCGCGACAGTCTCGATCCGAACGTGACCGTCGCCGAAGCGCTGACCGGTGGGCACGGCGACACGGTGATGGTGAACGGTACGCCCAAGCACGTCATCGGCTACATGCGGGACTTCCTATTTTCGAACGAGCAGGCGCGCACTCCGCTCGGCAAGCTATCGGGCGGTGAGCGCGGCCGCCTGATGCTGGCGCAGGCGCTGGCCAAGCCCTCGAACCTGCTGGTACTCGACGAGCCGACCAACGATCTCGACATGGAGACGCTTGACGTGCTCGAGGACATGCTCGGCGACTATCCCGGCACGGTCCTCTTGATCAGCCACGATCGCGATTTTCTCGACCGCTTGGTGAGCGGCGTGATCGTGCCGGAGGGCGGCGGCCGCTGGAGCGAATATGCCGGCGGCTATTCCGACATGCTGGCGCAGCGCGGCGCCGATCTGACCCGCGAGCAGCGCAAGGCCGAGCCGCCGAAAACGGCCGCGTCCGTTGCGCCGCCGGCCGGCAAGCAACGCATGACCTTCAAGGACAAGCACGCACTGGAGACGTTGCCGAAGACCATCGTCGCGCTGCAGGCCGAAGCTAGCGCGCTGCAGGAAAAGCTCGACGATCCCGGCTTCTATGCGCGCGACCGCGCCGGCTTCGAAAAGGTCACCGCCGCGCTCGGCGAGATCCAGCACAGAATCGCCGCGGCCGAAGAACAGTGGCTCGCGCTCGAAATCCTGCGCGAGGAGATCGCCGGCGGCTAGTTCAATTGTCGAACAACTCGTCGACCGAGAATTTGCGCGGAATGAGTTTCTGGCGGAAGCTGTAATCGATGACGATCTCGAGCGAGCGGCGGTTGGCCTCGATGCCGAAGCGCCAGGGATCGAGCAGGCCACCCTCCGGCGGCGGCACGGCTCGCCGGCTTTCCTGCAGCACACGGTAGATTTCCTGAACGATATCGGGCCGCGATTTCGCGATTGCCGCGCGCACCACCATCATGTGGTTGATCGGCACGCCGCCGTGGGTCTCCGCCCATTGGCGTGCAACCGCATCGGCGTCGGGAATAAGCGGTTTCAATCGCGGATCGGGCAAAGTGTCGCCGACGATTGCCGCATCGAGTTCGCCGTCGAGCAGCATCTGCACAATCGTCTTGCCTTCGCCTGCGCGTGTGACGAAATCGGGGTCCTTGTATTCGGCGAGATGCGGATCCTCGAAGGTGATCCAGCGCACCTCGGCGATATCGACGCCGTAATCGTCGGCGAGAAAACCGCGCACCCAGGCGCCAGTCGTCTGCGTATAGGCGCGCACGCCGACGCGCTTGCCGGCAAGCTCGTTGGCTTTCAAGAGCCCGTGTTCCGGATTGTAGGCGATGGTGTGGTGCTGGCCGCGGCCGAGCACGGTCGCCGGAATGAGAGCGTACGGCTTGCCGTAGGTCCTCGCCTGCAAATAAGTGACGATCGCCAGTTCGGCGACGTCGAACTTGGCTTCGCGCACCAGCGGCTTAAACGCCGTGTTCGACACTTTGACGTTGGCAAAGTCGAAATCGACCAAGTCGGATTTCACGTCGCCTTTTTTGAGCGCCGCGGTGTTCGGATAACTGCCGAGCAGCGTGAACAGTTTCGTCTTTGCCATTGCCGTCCAGTTAATCCGCCAGCGCCGGGTAGAGGACCCGGGCGGTCTTGGCGAAAATCCACTCTTGGTCGGCTTTCGGCAAGGCGGCAAGCAACTCCCGCGCCGTCTTGAGCAGTGCCGACAGCGCGCCTTCGCTCGACGGATAATTCGAGCCCCAGGCAAGCCGGTTAGCGCCGAACTCTGCAACGAGACGGGGGAAGAAGGTTTCCGGCGTCGCCTTGCCGCGGTGTGCCTCGGCGAAGATGCGCGGCGTCAGCTTGAGGAAGATATTCGGGTAGCGCGCAAGCTCGAACAGGCTGGCGGCGGCCGCGTAGGGCGGCCCATCCTCGAGCGCCGGCCGCGCGCAGTGATCGAGAACGATACGCACCTTCGGAAAACGTTCGGCCATGCTGACGGCCTGCGGGATCGCCTTGGCCGACATCTGCAGGCAGATCGAAAGTCCAAGCTCTTCCGCGCAAGCCCATGCCGGGTAGGATTTCGGGTCGTCGAGCCAATTGGCTTGTTCGGCCATTGTGCTGCCGAACGTGAAAAGCCGCAGCCCGGTGAGCCCCTTGTCGCGCCAATAATGCATGCGCTCGGGCGCGTCGGGTGCCAGCACATCGACCGAGAAGACGCCGGTGAAGCGCCTGGGGTGCGCCGCCACCGCATCGGCGACATAGGAATTGTCGTGGCCGTAACAGGTCGAGGCCTGCACGATCGCCGCCTTTTGCACGCCGGCCCCGTCCATGGCGGCGATCAGCTTTTCGACGATCACCGGCCGGGTGCGCGACCAGTCGGATTGATGGCCGCCGAGCGGCGCCAAAGGATAACGCTTCGCGTCGCTGGCAATGATGTGCGGATGGATATCGATCGTGGACGTCGTCATCAGGCGGCAATCCGGCTTTGCCGGCGCAACTGCGCCGATTTTGCGCTAGTCGTCAACTGGGCTCGCCGGTGGGACGCCATGCACGCGGCGCATTGTCAGTTCTGTTCGGCCTACGTATTGTCGGCATGGTTTGTTTGCTGCGAGGAACGATGCCGGGCTTCATCACTTTTGCTGTCGTTGGATTTGCGCGCCGGCTCGTCTGCGCGGCCTGTTGCTTGGCCGTGGCGGCCGCAGCCTCGGCGCCTAGCCACGCCGAAGAAATGGAGCATTATCCGTCGCAGCCGGTTCGCATTATCGTTCCCTACGGCCCCCGCGGCATCGCCGACGTCACCATGCGGATGGTGGCAAAGCAACTCAGCGAACATTTCGACCAGCAGTTCTTCATCGATAACCGGCCGGGCGCCGGCGGCATTCTCGGCATGAAGATCGTGCAGGAATCGCCGCCGGACGGGTATACGCTGGCAATGATCGGGGGCGGGCTCACCATCGCCAAGGCCCTGTTCAAGTCTTTGCCCTATGACATCGAGACCGATTTTGTGCCGATTTCAACCACGGCGTCTTACGGTCTAGTGATCGCAACCAAGGCTGGCTCGCCGCTCAAAACGGTCAAAGACATCATCGCGGCTGCCAAGGCCAATCCCGGAAAACTTAACTTCGGCACGATCAACGCCGGTAGCACGCAGCATTTGTCGGCCGAGCTGTTCCGGATCATGGCCGACATAAACGTCGCGACAATTCCCTACAAGACGACGCCGGATCTGGCGCTGGCCGTACTGCGCGGCGATATCGACGTCGCCTTCGAGTACTATCCCGGCCTGCAGTCGTCGATCGCCGAGGGCCGCATCGTGGCGGTTGCCACGACGGCAAGCGAGCGCGCCGCCAACTTGCCGGCGGTGCCGACGGTCATTGAGAGCGGCTTGCCCGGTTACGAGGTGACGAGCTGGAATGGGCTCGCCGCTCCTGTCGGCACCTCGGACGACATTGTCTTTCTGCTCAACCGCGAGGTCGGCGAAGCGCTGAAGTCTCCCCAGGTCCAGAAATACTCGACGGAGGCGGGCATGGATGCGCGCGGCATGTCGTCGAAAGACCTGACCGCGCGCATTAAGGCTGACGTCGAGAAATGGACGCAGCTGATCGCCAAAGCGGGCATCCAGAAGCATTAGCGCCAACGCGCTACTTGAGCTGATCCGCCACCTTGTCGATGCCAGCTTGCGAGCAGACGTCGTCCTTGCCGGGAGAGCCGGAGACGCCGACCGCGCCGACCACCTCGTTGCCGGCCTTGATCGGCAGCCCGCCGGCGAGCGCGAGCACGCGGCTATATTGCAGCGAGCCGACGGTGTCCGGCCGATCCACCAACCGCTTGGCGAAGGCGGCCGAGGGCTGGCTGAAGGTGCGCGCGGTATATGCCTTGCGGTCGGCGCCTTCCGGCGTGTGCAGGCCGGCGCCGTCGCCGCGGATCATGACGATCTGTAATCCGTCGCGGTCGACGACCACGACGGAAACCTTGAAGCCCATGCTTTCGCATTGCGCCAGTGCCGCATTGGCGATGGTCTGGGCCAAAGCGAGTGGAATGTTTTTCTGGGTGGTTAGCCCTTGCGCGCCGGCTGGCGACGACAGCACAGCGGCGACAGCGAAACCGACAAGACCCTTGGACAACGGCGACATGAGACAACCTCCCTGGCATGGTCGGGGCTCCGGCCCCTGACCTGAATATACCCCACCGCCGCGATTTTATTCGCGGGCCGTGCCGATGCGTCAGTTAGGTCGCGGACCCATAAACACGCAGCCCAAGTCCGCTATTGCGGGGTAAAGATGGGGTAATCGGCCGGCAGCTTGTGGATAGCTAAAGATTTTGGGTGCTGCGCTTCAGGCTGATGGTGAAACGAGGTCCGTGGTGACGGCCTCAAGCATCCGAAGGAGAAGCGTGAGCCATGGACCATTTTGCCGGACTGGACGTATCGGTCAAGGAGACCAGCGTCTGCATTGTGGATGACTTAGGCAGGATCGTGCGGGAAGTGAAGGTAGCGGCCGTGGATATGGACTCATGTGCGAAATTGGAGTCATCGATGGTGCGGTTTTATTTTTGCCGCAGCTGTCGGATTGCTGTTTGCGGAACAGGTCGTACCGGGTCTCCTAGTGCACGGTCGCACCGTTGAATTTGCCGACGTGGCGCACCGCCTCTGCGGCGGATCTACAGCGCCGAGCGATCTCACGAAAATATATCCGCTACCGAACCGCGTTCTCGATTTCATGCACGAGATCGAGCGTCGCAAGCTCTATTGCTTTCGGCCAACGCTATGGAACGATCATAAGGCATTTTCCGGGGCTTTCGCCTTAATTCTTCAGCCGGTAGCCGGTCTTGAAGATCCACCACACGACGGCGAGGCATATGCCCAGAAACACCAGCGTCATGGCGAGGCTGATGGCGGGGCTCACGTCGGCGATCTCGAAGAAGCTCCAGCGGAAGCCGCTCACCAGATAGACCACCGGATTGAACAGCGCGATCTTCTGCCAGAGCGGCGGTAGCACGCTGGTCGAATAGAACGTGCCGCCGAGAAACGTCAAAGGCGTGATGATCAGCAGCGGCACGATCTGCAATTGCTCGAAATTGCCGGCCCAGATGCCGATGATGAAGCCGAGCAGACTGAAGGTTGCCGCCGTCAGCAACAGGAATGTGAGCATCCAGAACGGATGCGCGATGTGCAGCGGTACGAACAGGAACGACGTCGCCAGGATGATCAGGCCGAGGATGATCGACTTCGACGCCGCTGCGCCGACATAGCCGAGCGCGATTTCGAGTCCTGAGACCGGCGCCGAGAGGATTTCGTAGATCGTGCCGACGAAGCGCGGAAAATAGATGCCAAACGAGGCGTTCATCGTGCTTTGCGTCAGCAGCGTCAGCATGATCAGGCCGGGCACGATGAAGGCGCCGTAGGCGACGCCCTCGATATGCGTGATGCGGCTGCCGATGGCCGCGCCGAACACGACGAAATAGAGCGAGGTCGACAGCACCGGCGAGACGATGCTCTGCCAGATGGTGCGCCCGGTGCGCGCCATTTCGAAGCGGTAGATGGCTTTTATGGCGCGCAGGTTCATGACCGGTCGCTCACCAGATTGACGAAGATATCTTCGAGCGAGCTCTGCCGCGTCTCCAGATCGCGGAAGCGGATGTCGGCTTTGCCGAGGTCGCTCAGCAAAGCGGTGACCCCGGTGCGCTCGGCCTGCGTGTCATAAGTGAACACCAGGTCGGCGCCGTCGGGCGACAGCATCACCGGGTGCCCTGCAAGCGCGGCCGGCACGGTATCCAGCCTCTTCTGCAGATGCAGGATCAGCCGCTTCTTGCCGAGCTTGCGCATCAGCTCGGCCTTGTTCTCGACCAAAATGATCTCGCCTTTGTTGATGACGCCGACGCGGTCGGCCATGTCCTCGGCTTCTTCGATGTAATGCGTGGTCAGGATGATGGTGACGCCGGAGGCGCGCAGATCGCGCACCACCTGCCACATGTCCTTGCGCAATTCGACGTCGACGCCGGCGGTCGGCTCGTCGAGGAACAGCACCTGCGGCTCGTGCGCCAGCGCCTTGGCGATCAGCACGCGCCGCTTCATGCCGCCGGACAAAGTGACGATCTTGGCGTCCTTCTTGTCCCACAACGACAGCGCGCGCAGCACCTTCTCGATATGCGCCGGGTTGCGCGGCTTGCCGAACAGGCCGCGGCTGAAGCTGACGGTGCCCCAGACGCTCTCGAAGGCGTCGGTGTGCAATTCCTGCGGCACCAGCCCGATCATCGAGCGCGTCGCGCGATAGTCCTTGAGGATATCGTGGCCGCCGACCGTGACCTTGCCACCGGTCGGAACCAGGATGCCGCAGACGATGCCGATCAGCGTCGTCTTGCCGGCGCCGTTGGGGCCGAGCAGGGCGAAAATCTCGCCCTGTTTGATGTCGAGATTGATCTCCTTCAGCGCCCGGAACCCGGTCGCGTAGGTCTTGGAGAGATTTTCGATGGAAATGATGGGTTGCATGGGGCGGGGCCGTGACGCGTTGAGCGGATATAAGGGGCGCTGCCGCGACGCGCCAGCCCGGTTAGCCGAATGGCGCGAGTGAACTGAGATCGTTCAACACCTGTTTAGGCGGGAAATCGAGATATTCGTCCGGCATCTTGCTGCGGTTGACCCACAGGCCGTTGAATCCGACCGAGACGCTCGCCATCACGTCCCAGCGGTTCGACGACACGAAAGTGACGTCGGCCGGCTTGCACCGGTAGTGATCGGTGACGAGGCGGTAGACCTCCGGCCGCGGCTTGAACATTTTCAACACATCCACCGATAGCACGGCGTCGAGATCGCCGCCGACGCCCGCGGCATCCACGGCGCCCTTGAGCATGTTGGGCGAACCGTTGGAGAGGATGCCGGTCTTGTGGCCCTTGGCCTTGAGCGCCCGCAGCGCCGCACGCGCGTCGGGAAAAGCGTCGAGCTGGAAATAGGCTTCGAGCAATTTCGGCCGCAGCGCCTTGTCGACAGAAGGAAAGCGGGTCAGTGCAAAGTCCAGCGCCTGCTCGGTCAATGCCCAGAAATCGAAGTAGCGGCCGGCCAGCGTCAGCGTCCACGAATATTCGAGTTGCTTGGCGCGCCAGGTCTCCGACATGCGGTCGGCCTCGGGGCCAGCCTCGGCGCGGAAGCGGGCAATAGCTGCATGGACATCGAACAGCGTGCCGTAGGCGTCGAATACGAAAATGGACACTGATTCCTCCCATCAGAAATTCGCACAGGATTTTGCAGCGAGGCTGGCGTAGCATGCCGGCGCGGGTCAAGTTTACGGTCGGGCTGGCCAACGGCCAGGCCCGGTTGACCCGCGCGATGCCGGGAGATCGGGAATGGCGGGCGGAACGTGGTCGAAAACATGGTCGTTCTACGAGGGCGACTGGCATGAGGGCAATGTCCCGATCATGGGCGTGCGCGATCATGCCGCATGGCTGTGTTCCTCGGTGTTCGACGGCGCCCGCACCTTCGAGGGCGTCTCGCCCGATCTCGATCTGCATTGCGCGCGGGTGAACGCTTCCGCCACCACCATGCATCTCAAGCCGGCTGTGCCGGCGGAAACCTGGGAAGAGCTCACGCGCGACGGCATCAAACGCTTCGGCAAGGATGCCGCGCTCTACATCCGCCCGATGTATTGGGCCGAGCGCAGCGGCACGCTGCTGGTCGCGCCCGATCCGGATTCGACCAAATGGTGCCTTACGCTCTACGAAGCGCCGATGCGGCCGCCCGAGGGCTTCTCCATTACGCTGTCGCCCTACCGCAAGCCGAGCATGGAATGCATGCCGGTCGACGCCAAGGCCGGCTGCCTTTACCCGAACAATGCGCGCGCGTTGATCGAGGCCAATGCGCGCGGCTTCGGCAATTGCGCGGTACGCGATCTCGTCGGCAATATCGCCGAACTCGCCACCGCCAATATCTTCATCGGCAAGGACGGCGTGGTGTTCACGCCGGCGCCCAACGGTACGTTCCTCAACGGCATCACCCGCCAGCGCGTGATCAAGCTGTTGCGCGATGCCGGCGTCAGCGTGGTGGAGACGACGCTGCGCTATGCCGATCTGGAAAACGCCGACGAAATTTTCTCCTCCGGCAATTATTCCAAGGTCATGCCGATAAACCGCATCGACGAGCGCTCGCTGCAGCCCGGCCCGCTCTATCGCAAGGCGCGCGAGCTTTATTGGGCTTACGCGCATTCCGCCACATGACGTGGGGTCTCGATCACGTCGGGCGTCTAATCGCCCGTTATCTGCAGAGGCCGGCCGCCGGCTACGAGCCGTTCACGCCGACCGGTCCAGCGGCGCTCCGCGCCTGCATCAAGCCCGGCGACATCCTGCTGATCGAAGGCCGCAACCACATTTCCGGCATCATCAAATATCTGACGCAGTCGACCTGGTCGCACGCGGCGCTCTGTGTCGGACCGATCGCGGGCAGGGCATCGCCGCAGGGCGAGCCGTGCGATCTGGTGGAATCCAATCTGGACGATGGCATCGTCGGCGTTCCGTTGTCGCGCTATTACCCGTATCATACTCGGATCTGCCGGCCGGTTGGCTTGTCGGACGAGGACCGCAAAGCGGTCTGCGACTACGCGGTCGAACGCATCGGCCTGCAATACGATCTCAAAAACATCATCGACCTGGCGCGTTACCTGGTTCCGCTTCCGGTGCCGCAACGCTGGCGGCGGCGCATGATCGCGCTCGGCTCGGGCGATCCCACCAGGCTCATCTGTTCGGCGCTCATCGCGCAGGCCTTCAGCAAGGTCGGCTATCCGATCCTGCCGGAGATCACGCGGGTGGAAAGTAAAAGCGCACGCCAGGAGATTTATCATATTCGCGATTCATCGCTGTATACGCCGCGCGATTTTGACATCTCGCCGTATTTTGCCGTGGTAAAGCCGACGATCGAGATCGGCTTCGACTACAAGACGATCAAATGGGCGGCCGACGACGCAACCCGCATCGGGAACGAGGCTCATGGACAAACCGCTGCCGCCTGACGACGAAGGCGAAGAGACCGAGCGCGAGCGCCGCGTGACCAATTTATTTCTGTTGGGCGCCGCCATCTTGGTGGTCGGCGGCGGCATCTGGCTGGTCAGCGCCCTGGTCGATGCGCGCAAGAGCGAGGAGTGTTTCGAATCCGGCCGGCGCAACTGCAATCCAATCAGTGTTTTGCCGCGCGACCGGGACCAGCAATGATGGCAACCTTTGTCTATGTCGGTAATTCAGAAAGCCAGAGCGTGACCATCTTCGCGCTTGATACGAGCGGCGGGCTGACGGCGGTCGACACCAAAGCGGTGCCGGGCCCTGCCAAGCCCGGCAGCACCACGCCCATGGCGGTCAGCCCCGACAAACGCTTCCTCTATGTCGGTCTGCGCAACGAGCCCTATAGCGCGGCGACCTTCGCCATCGACGGCAAGACCGGCAAGCTCGCTTACGTCGGCAGCGGCCCGCTCGCCGACGCCATGGCCTATATCGGCACCGACCGCGGCGGCAAATATCTGCTGTGCGCGTCTTATGGCGGCGGCAAGATCGCGGTTAATCCGATCGGCGGCAATGGCGTCGTTGGGCCCGCGCAGCAGGTGATCGTCAACCAGCCGAATGCGCATGCCGTCATCGCCGACCGCGCCAACCGCCACGTGCTCTATACGAGCCTCGGCAACGACTATGTCGGTCAATTGATATTCGATGCGGTGACCGGCCGGCTCACGCCGAACGACCCGCCCAGCATCGGCGTTAAAGCGAAAGCCGGCCCGCGCCATTTCCGCTTCTCGCCCGACGAGCGTTTCGTTTACCTGCTGTGCGAGCTCGATGCGTCGATCCACGTTTTTCCCTATGACGCGGCGACCGGGCGCCTCGCCAAGGAAACGCAGATTGCGAGCGCACTGCCTAAGGACTTCTCCGGCAAGCCCTGGGCGGCCGACCTTCATCTCACGCCGGACGGCAAATTCCTTTACGCCTCCGAGCGCACGTCGAGCACGCTCGCTGTTTTCCGCGCCGATCCGAAAAGCGGCGCGCTCAACGCCATCGGCTTTTGTCCGACCGAGACGCAACCGCGCGGCTTCGCCATCGATCCATCCGGACGCACGTTGCTCGCGGTCGGGCAATTATCGAACAGCCTGACCGGTTACGCGATCGACCCCGAGCGCGGCACGTTGCGCCCGCTCAAGCAATATCCGGTCGGCAAGAACCCGAACTGGATCGAGATCGTGGGTTTGCCCTGAGCGGCGTTTCCGGCGCTTGGCCGCGCGGGTTTACGCGCCGGCCGCAATTGACCCGAAAGCGGGATACATAGCGAGATCGCGATTACGCACTCTGCCTCGTGGTGATCTTGGATCTGGTGGCAGCTTGCGGTTTTGGCGGCTTGATCAGCATTTGCTCAAGCACCTGCATGTTCCACTTCCTCATAAATCGAACCGCAAATCCGTTGGGAAGATGGCGCACAACACGGCCTATGACTTTTCCGACGGCGATCGGCATGCCGATCACGGGAATAATGTCGGCGGACACCGCGGCGCCCGTCGGCGACATGTCGATGACGAAACATGTCGGCGTTCTGCCGTCGGCAAGAATTAAGGTGGAAAGAGGCTCGCGCGGTACGACGCGTTTATGCTTTCTGCGATTGGGCGCTTCATCTTTGATATGCTTTTCATACCAATCGAGTTTGCTGGCGAGCCGGCCTCGCTCTTCGTCGTTTGCCTTGATGTCCAATCTGAATCCGCGATTGACAACATCCACCAGCGGGCCTTTCAGCTCGCCAAACTCGTCCGACTGAACGATGATCTCCTCCCCGACATCTCCAATCACCGGGGCGGTAAGAACAATCGCTTTGTCTGTTATTTGCTCGATCCGGCATACGAAAAACCGGCGCTCGGTTTCGCCAGGGTCGCGCTTGTTGCCGATATTATAACGTGCCGTTATGACGCGCACTTCGTTGCGGCGCCCCGAGGCGCCGTCGCCGAACAAGGTCTCCTTTATAGCCTTCAAAACGGACATGTTTTTCACCGGAGCGGTACTTTTGGATGAAGGTTGTTTAAAAACAATTGTAAATCGATGACTTTGATGGTCCCCGCGCGGGACCGTTATTAATTCACTAATCCCGTCGACGGGTTTGATTAAAATTGTCCTGAATTTTGTCCAGGCAAATGGTGCGGTGGGTGCGTCCGCTACGGCGAGCATCGGTTTCAACGCGAAAACCGAGGCCGCGATTGGGCAATTGCCCAATTCACGATTTGATAACCCGCGCCGCATTTTTCATCACGGCGGCGGCTGCGTCAGCAGCTTCTGCGGTTGGCCGCCGCGCATGTCGTAGACGCGGGCGTAGACGACCCCCTCGCGCTCGATACTGACCGAGATCGGCGCCGTCAGATGCCGGCAGTAGAACGTGCCGAGCGACATGACGAAGTCAGCGGTCTTTCTGTCGAAGGTGGTCTCGAATTGCGGCCCCAGTTCTTCCTGCGCCGACGATTGCGGACCGCAGATCGCCACCACCCAGCGCCGCCCTTGCGGCTGATGCTCGTTGCTAGCCGCGAGCCTCGCGCGCAATTCGTCGGCCGCCTGTTTGAAGGCGAGGCCCCAATAGTCGAGCATGTAGCCGTGCTGCGCCAGCCGCACGCCGCCGGAAAGCGCGTTGAAGTACGTGTACTCGTAAGGATGCAGTCGCAGCATGTCGCTTACCGGCAGGGCGATGCCGGCGACGAAGACGGCGGTAATCGCGCCGAGCGCGGCCTTGCCATGCCGGCGCGCGCTTTCGGCGAGCCAGGCGATCGCGAGTCCGCCGAGCGCCGCGAAGGGCGGCACGACGAAGATGAAATGGCGTAATCCATTGTAGAGTGCCGGCCGCACCGCCATGGCGAGCGCGACGGGAAAGATCGCGGCAAGCGCCACGAATATCAACGTGGCGCGGCGGTTGCGCGGCACACTGCCGCGCGCGGCGGCGATGAAGGCGCCGATCGTTCCGATCAGCCCGAGCGCCAACATGATCTCGGGCAGCGTGAGCATGAACAAATGCGGCAGATAACTCGCCGGCATGTCGGGGACGGGGATCAGCCGGCCCTCGTACAATTCGTCCCACGGCTTCTCGAAGAACGTGTCGAAATATTCTGCCGCGTGCAGCGGATTGAGCGGCGATTGCATCGACCATGGCCATAGCAGGCCCATGATCAGATAGCCGAGCGCCAGCGCCGGCAGCAAAGTCCAGAGGAATTGCCCGCAGCGTTGCGTGGCCTGCTTCCAGCCTGCGGCGCGGCTTTCCGTTACAGCCAAGAACAGCAGCGCGGCGAGCCCGCACGGCGCGGCGATCCCGGCCAGCACGCGCGAACCGAAGGCAAGACCAAGTCCGACGCCCACCAGCACGATCGTGCGCGCGTCAGGCTTTGGATATTCGTCGAAGGCGCGCACCAGGCCGAGGAGGAGCACCGCCATGGCGGCGGCGAAGGGCGCGTCCTTCGCGTTCATGAACATATGGCCGTAATAGAGCGGGCAGATGGCGAGCAGCACCAGCGCGCTCAGGCCGCCGAGCGGTCCGCCGATGCGCCGGCCAAGACGCCAGGTCACGAACAGCCCGAGGATGCCGACCGCGGCGCCGACGAGCCGCCGCGTCTCGAACAGCCCGAACGGCAGCACCTTGGCGGCGAGCGCCGCCGCCATGTCGAAGCCGCCGCCGTATTTGTAGAGATTGACGAAGGAGAGCGCGCGTGTGTCGGTAAAGCCCGAGCCGTAGAGCTTGAGCAGCAGATCGCCGTATTGCGAATGGGTGTAGTCGTCCCAGCCCAGGCCGTAGTCGCGGAAGGTTATCGCCGCGACGACGGCGACCGCGACAAGAATGAAAACGGCAATGCGATCGGCAGAAGAGGAAGCCGATCGCATGCCGGACATCTTTTGCTCAAGGGACAAAGATCTTGCCGAACATCGGGGGCGAGAAAATCAAGAAGAAGTAGATGTTCGGCTTGTTCTTTGCGGCCGCGATCACTTAGTCGCCGCCATGAACATCTCTTCGACGTAGTCCCAATTCACCAGGTGATCGAGATAGGCCTTGAGGTAATCGGGCCGCCGGTTGCGGTAGTCGATGTAGTAGGAGTGCTCCCACACGTCGCAGCCCAGCACCGGAATGGCCCCATGCACCAAGGGGTTCTCGCCGTTCGGCGTCTTGGTCACGATCACCTTGCCGTCCTTGACCGCCAGCCAGCACCAGCCGGAGCCGAATTGAGTGGCGCCGGCGGCCGCGAAATCTTCCTTCATCTTGGCGACGCCGCCAAGGTCCGAATCGATTTTCGCCTTGAGTTTGCTGGGGATTTTGTCGCCGCCGCCGCTAGGTTTCATCCACTTCCAGAAGTGAATGTGGTTGTAGTGCTGCCCCGCGTTGTTGAAGAGGCCGGCGTTCTTGCCGAACGAGCCTTTGACGATGTCCTCGAGCGATTTGTCCTCCAGCCCGCTGCCGGCCAATAGCTTGTTGCCATTGTCGACATAGGCCTTGTGGTGCTTGTCATGGTGATATTCGAGCGTTTCCCGCGACATATAGGGTGCCAGCGCGTCATAGGCATAGGGCAGGTCGGGCAGCGTGAACGACATCAGGTCCTCCTCGATCCACAAACGATGATTGGGAAATAATCCGGTCTCTTAATGAAACCGGGATGTCCCGGGCCAGTTCCTCAATCAAGTTAATTAGGCTCTGCCGCGGGCGGGGGCAACGCCTTGGCGGTAGTGCGCTGCGGAAAGTCGATTGGCTGCCATGGGCCAAGATCGCGGAAGTAGCCTAGAATGGCCACCGGCGGCAATCGGGCCGTGCTGGCTGGGTTTAATTAAGCTGAGGGCGATCGCCCGCGCGATTGACATTTGCTGTTGCGGGGGGTGCCGGGAGCGGCCAAAATTCGCCGCTGCTGGAAGCCCTTACCGGGAATTTCAACGACGGATAATTGGCTGTTTACACGAGGTTCTAACGCGTATGTCAGTACTACTAATTATCGTCAGCGCGCTGGTCGCGGCGGTGGGCGTCGGGATGATCGGATACGGCATTCCGATCAATGAATTCAGCTTCGGCAATACTCTTATCGCCGCGGGAACCACGGCTGTGGTCGGCGGCATCATCGTCTTTGCCATCGGCGTCGCGGTCGGCCATTTGCAGCGGCTCGCCGAGATGCTGGCGACGCGTGCTCCGGAACAGCCTAGCCGGCCGCTTGAGGTGTTCGAACCGCCGTCCAGCGTGCGTGCGGCGCCTTCGCCGAGCCGAATTCCTTTCCCGCCCAGGTCTAAACCGCCGACCGAGATCCCCGAACCGCCGCCGCCCGCCGCTCCGGTCGCCAAAGAGCACCCAGCTCCGATTGCCGCGCCGATGCTGCGCAATCCGGACATGCCGGTTGCCGCGGTCGCACAATTCGAAGTCCAGGAATATGCGGCTGTTTCGCTGTCGCCACAGGAGCCAATAGCTCCGCCTGCGCCTGCAAAATTCGCTGAACCGGCGCCGCCACCGCCGGAAAGCACTATTGCCCCGCCGGCGCCCGAAAGACACCCAGAGCCACCGCCTGCCTTCGAAGAACTGCCTTCGCGCTCAATGCCGCCGCCCGTGCCACCACCGCCACTGTCACGCATGGAGCGGCAATCGCAATCGAGCTATTTCGATACGATGTGGCCGCCCGACTCGCGGCCAGCGAACCGCCAGATCTTTGAAGAGCCCAATCCCGAGCCGAAGCCGGAGTTGCCGCCGGCGACCGCGGCCGCAGCGCCAAATGAGCCTGCCGCGATTCTGAAATCGGGCGTTGTCGACGGCATGGGCTATACGCTCTACGTCGACGGTTCGATCGAAGCTGAACTGCCGAACGGCACGCTGCGGTTTGCCTCGATCAACGAGTTGCGCGATCATCTTGCCAAAAGCGCGTAGTCCCTGAAGGACAGCTCGGTGCCGTCCGCGCGCCGCGGGCGGCATGATTGCTGGTCGTTGAAGCGGCCGATTTCGCTATTCGATAACGTTGTGCTGAAATTCCAAGTCTAATCGAGCTTTTGACGATCTTCTTCTTGCGGCAACTTGACTTAGATAGTAGTCTTTAAAATATAAAGTCTGAGTGTGATACTCGTTATATTTAAGACCTCGGATCAGCCGGGGCGATGTTTTCTTTCGTGTCAGGTCCGCGTGCCGCCCGGCTCGCCGGCCGAGGTGAGGCAGCTTCCATGAGCGATGCAGCTGGAAACCACATTGAACTGACTGCGAAAATCGTGTCCGCCTATGTCAGCAACAACACGGTGGCTGCCGGCGATATCCCCGGGTTGATCAATCAAGTGCACGCCGCGCTGACGCGGGTGTCCGGCAAGCCCGGCGATGCCCCCTCCGAACCGCTGCGGCCGGCGGTTTCGGTGAAGAAGTCGATTACGCCCGAATACATTGTCTGTTTGGAAGACGGCAAGAAGTTCAAGTCGCTCAAGCGGCATCTGCGCACGCAGTACAACATGACGCCGGAGCAATATCGCGAAAAATGGGCGCTCGGCGCCGACTATCCGATGGTCGCACCCAGCTACGCGGCCGCCCGCTCGCAATTGGCCAAACAAATGGGTCTCGGCCAGCAGCGCCGCCGGCGCGGCTCCAAGTAACCATCCGCAGATCCGATCGGGGATCCGGCCGTGGTATGACCTCGCCGGGCTCGCTTATGGCCCATAGCGGATAGAATTCCTAAAATCTGTGGATAGGGTGTTGCCAAATTTTTGCCGAGGGTGTATCGGAATATAATCCTAATACGCTTTATGGAGCGAAAATGACAATGACCCTGAACCAAGCGTTTGGCATCTCTCAGCCGAGTACCCATAATCATTGCGACGGCGCGGTGTCGCAGGTTCGCCCATGAGTGCAAAGCCCATGAGGGCCGGCGAGCCGCCGGCGCCGGAGATCGATACGTTCCGCAGCCGGCATCTGGACCTGGCCGAACGGCAGATCGCGACCGAATACGGGCGCGCAAACGTTACCATCGATGAATCCGAGAGCCCGCTCGCCTGGCTCGCTCGCTGCCGCGGGCGTAATGGACGTGCTTTGATCGAGCCGCATCAGTTTGAGGCCGGCGAACGGCTGCGCGCCGATTTCACCTGCGCCCACATGATGCCGCGCACGACGTCGTACTGGTCCAATCCGATTTCGTCCGCCCGCCGCGGCGGCGAGCGCGCTGCCGGCTTCACCGAGACGATGATTGCGGCGCGGCGGCGTGTGCATCACGCGCTGGACGCCGCCGGGCCGGAATTCGGCGGGCTGCTGCTCGACGTCTGCTGTTTCCTCAAAGGTCTCGAGGATATTGAAAGCGAGCGGGGCTGGCCGTCGCGTTCGGCCAAGGTCGTGCTGCAGATCGCGCTCGACCAGCTGGCGCTCCATTACGGCTACGCCGCGCGAGTGAGGAGACCGGCACGCGCGCCGATCCGTACCTGGCTCGCTGACGGCGCGGCGTTCAGCGTCGATGGGGGATAATCAGGCCGGCGCCAGCGCCGCCTTGGCTTCGGCGCGGATGCGTTCGATCATCGAACGCAGGCCATTCGAGCGCTGCGGCGTGAGGCCCTCGCGTAGCCCGATACGGTCGAACAGATCGAGCGCGTCGATTTCCAGGATCTCGCGCGCAGTCTTGCCGGAGTAGAGCGCAATCACGATAGCGATTAGGCCGCGCACGATATGGGCGTCGCTGTCGCCGTCGAAAGTCAGCGTCGGACCGGCGGCGCCATCGGGCTTTACATGCGTCAGCAGCCAGACCTGGCTGGCGCAGCCCCGCACTTTATTCCCTTCGTTGTGTGCGTTATCCGGCAGCGGCGGCAGCATGCGGCCGAGCTCGATGACGTAGCGATAGCGGTCGTCCCACTGATCGAGCAGCGTGAAATTCTCGATAATCTCGTCGATGGCGGCCATACGCCAATATATAGGCCGGCCCGCGGCGATGGCCAAAAAAGATCGCGCTGGCCGACGAGGCCCTGCGAAAAACGCCGATAAATGCGATGTTTAGACGGCCGGCCGGCCGGCCCGCGCTTCGCGGCGTGGCGGCAACGGAACCGGTGCGTGCCAGGACGGCTGCATATCGGCCGCAGTCAGCGTCCCTTGGCCGGGCGCCGAGACAGTGACCACCTTGGCGGCGGTCTTGTCGGCGGGCGCAGCCTTCTCACTCAGCGTGGCGGAGATGAATTCGTAGATCGTGCGAGCGCCCGCTTCGGCCTTGTGGCCGATTGCGACGGCGACCTTACCGCCGACCGCGCAAGCATCGGGCTGCCGGTCGCAGAAGCCACGCACGTCGGACACGGCGGCGCTCGCCAGCGTCACGGCCTGCTTGGCGTCGATGTTGGCTTCCGGCGACACAGTTTTCGTGCTGCTCGGCAGCAGCACGCAAACGACGCCCAACCAGAAAGCCATCCGCAACAGGAAAAACATGAGCCTACCCATTATCCCCGGCGGTTTTTCTACCGCCTTTGAACTAAACCGTAGCAGACAGGCTTGAAGCTGTTGTTGGCATTGAAGAGAGGTTTTTGGGCAAAATCGATGCGAATATGACGCAAGTTTTCGTCAAATTTGACAGAGTCGAATTCGACTAAAATTTTAAGTACTGGCAAGCGGCGCGTACACTGGGCGCTTCCGGACGGTTGGGTATGGTTACCGCAATGGTAACGTTTGGCTTGCGCGCGCCCGCTGGCGCGGCAACAGAAATTTCACCATGCCCGGAGAAACGAACCGGACATTGGCCCGCAATGGCCCAAAGGCGCCGGCAAAAGGCCCGCGTCGGCCCCGCCTTAGCTTTCGCTTAAGCGGCTCTGGCTACGATTCCCATTACGAAAAAGGGGCGCGTCTGTTCGTATAAGACGTGAAACAGGAATCGTGAGTTTCCTCACGCCAGTGTGGAACTATGTTGACGCTTTGGTGCACCCGTCGGCGCAGCAAGATGCGTTGACGGCGGCGCGCCACCGCGCCTTCATCGCGCCGCGCCTGCTCGGCAGCTTTGCCGCGCTTGCCGGCTTTCCGGTCTATATCGCCTTTCGCGGCGTGCCGAACGGGCTTGAATTGGGCGTGTTCGGCTGGCTGGTGGCACCGATCCTGATCGCCTATTTCCTGTCGCGCACCGGCCGTTACGAAAGCGCGCACGTCATGTCCTCGTTCTCGCTCACCGGTCTGGTGACGGTGGTGGCCTGGTTTACCGGCGGCATCGCTTCGTTCGCCGCGATTTGGCTGGTGGTGGTACCGCTGGAAGCAGCCCTTTCGGCCTCGCGCCGGGTGGTGGCGTTGGCGTCAAGTTTTGCGCTCGCCGCCGCCGCATTGTTGCTAAGCCTCAGCGTACTCGACTTGCAGCCGCCGGCGACCATGCTGGCAAGCGAGCATGGCGTATTGGCCGCGATTACGATCATTTCCGCCGCGCTCTACGCTACTGGCTTGGCGCTCGGCGCCGAGCAACTCACGCGAACCGGCGCCAACATGCTCAATGCGGAGGAGGAACGCTATCGTCTGCTTGCCCGCAACATGACCGATGTGATCGCCCGGCATGGGCGCGATGGCGCCGTGCTGTTCGTTTCGTCGGCGGCCGAGCCGCTGTTTGGCGTGCGTGCCGGCGAGCTTGCCGGCCATGGGCTGTTCGATCGCGTGCACGTGACTGACCGGCCGGCCTATCTGACCGCGTTGGCCGACGCCGCCGCGCTCGGCGAAGACCGCTCGGTTGAATTTCGCATCCGACGCAACAGCGATGCGGAGCCCTATGGCGGGCATTTCGCCTGGATCGAAATGCGCTGCCGCCCGCTCGATGCCGCCGCCGCGACATCCGGCGAGCGAGAGGTGGTCGCGGTTCTGCGCGACGTAAGCGAACGTAAGATCCACGAGCGTGCGCTGGAGATCGCCCGCAAGGAGTCGGAGCGCATCAACAGCGCGAAAAGCCGCTTCCTCGCCACCATGAGCCACGAACTGCGCACGCCGCTCAATGCGATCATCGGCTTTTCCGACATGCTGAGCAGCGATTCGATCGAACTCGACGCCGCGCGCGAACGCGAATACGCCAAGCTGATCAACGATTCTGGCCACCATTTGCTGTCGGTGGTCAACGGCATTCTTGATATGTCGAAGATGGAAAGCGGCAATTTCGAGATCACCCCGGAACCGCTGGTGCCAGCGCAGGCGATCAGAAGCTGCTGCGATCTCCTGGTACTCAAGGCGCAGGAGGCGGGCGTCGAGCTCAAGACCCGCATTGCCGCCGATCTGCCGGAAATCGTGGCCGACCGGCGCGCGATCAATCAGATCCTGATCAACCTCATTTCCAACGCGATCAAGTTCACGCCACGGGGCGGCCGCATCAGCGTGAGCGCGATCTGCGATGGCGCGAGGCTAAGCGTGTCGGTCGAGGATACCGGCGTCGGCATTGGCGAGGCCGACTTGCCCCGGCTGGGCGAAGCCTTCTTTCAGGCGCGCGCGTCCTACGACCGCCGGCACGACGGCACCGGCCTTGGTCTATCGATCGTGAAAGGCTTGGTGCGGCTGCATGGCGGCGACATGGATATCCGCAGCCGGCTGGGCGATGGCACGCGGGTGACAGTGCGTTTGCCGATCGACTGTGAAGGCGTCAGCCGGGCCGTCGAGCCGATCAAGCTGGTTACCGACCGGGTCTGCGAGTTTCCCGCGGCCGCCGCAATATCGGTGAAGAAAAGTGCGTAGCCGCAGCCGGCGCGGGCAAATGACCGAAAGCGATGGCGGCGCCGGCCGGCTGGCCGCCGCGATCGGCCGTTATCCGCGCGAATTCGTCGGAATTCTGATGGCGACAGCGGCCGTCTTGGCAATTTTCATTAACGCGCTGTTTTTGCAGCGTGGCCCGCATCCGGCGCCGTTCTTCGCGGCCCGTCCGCAGCCGACGCAGCAAGCGCCGGTGGTGTTGCCGCGTCCGCGCGCGGTGGAACCGGCAGCTGCGCCGGCGGCGACGGTTGCGCGCAGTCAGGCGCAGATCGTCGGCGACATCCAGCGCGAGCTGAACCGCAAAGGTTTTTACGATGGCGCGGTCGATGGCATCTGGGGCGCCAAGACCGATGCAGCCGCACGCGATTTCGCGCAGGCCGCTGGGTTGAAGATCAATGTGGATGCAAGCGAATCCTTGCTGCATGCCATCGTTACGTCGAATTCAGTCGCCCAGCCGGCACGACCCGCCGCGCCGGCCCGCAGTGATCCGATTGCTGAATTGATCGCGCCGACCAAGCAGGTCCTCGCGATCCAGCGCGCATTGGCCGACTTCGGTTACGGACAGCTCAAGCCGACGGGGGTCTATGATGCAGCGACCAAGGCGGCGATTGAGAAATTCGAACGCGACCGCCAACTGCCGGTGACCGGCGTCATTTCCGAACAGCTTACAAAAGATTTGTCGGCCATGACCGGTCGGCCGCTGGAATGAATAGCGGTTCGCTCAGGCCTCGTGTTACTGAAGGCCATGCGATTGAAATCCGGAATCTGGGTCGCGGCTTATCTGCGCCGCTGCAATATCGAAGGCGCCTTCGCGGCGGTGCGCCGGCGCGGGGCCGAGGAAGCCGGCGCGGTTTTCATCAAGATCAGCCGGCTCGACGGCACCGCCATTTTGTACGGGCCGGCGGCGCAATCGACTTTCGATGAGGCGCGACCCGCGGACCGCATGTTCACGGCTATGCTTGGCGGCGATAAGCCGGTGCCGGAAGCCGATATCGAAGCCCGCCTGATGCGGGAGGTCCGCTTCGATCCCGACATATGGATTATCGAAGTCGAGGATCGTGCGGGACGAAACTTCCTCGATGACAACGTGGTGGCGTGACGCTGGTTATTTTCCGCCGGTCTTGGCGCGCGAGGGCTGCGAGACGCGGCCGCGATCGGAGCGGTAGCGCACCGGGGTCGACAGCGAGCGGGCGTCGCGGCGCTCGTCGTCCCAATGGACCGGCTCGTGCGCGGGCCGCGATCGGCCGCTCGTTTGCCGCCACATCGCAAGCATGTGCTCGCCGGTCGCCGTTGTGAGTTCGTCGTAAAGGCGCGCGAGATCGTAGACCCGTTCGACCGACTGGCCAATCGTCGGATTTAGGAACAGCAGAACGCGGTGGAGCACCGCGGCCGGCATGCCGAGCGCGAGGGCGGCGACCACGAGCGGCTCGCCGGACGGATCGCGCGTGATGCGCTCGGCCAGCGTCGGGGTGACGCCGAGTGCGCGTTCGAGTATGCTGGCAAATTCGCCCGGGTTGCGCTGCAGGGCAGCGTTTTCCAGGCGGCGGATCACTTCACTCGATGCCGGTGTCGGGCGCCCGGGCGTTTCGGCCTCGACGTCGAGATTGGTGAGGATCAGGCGGCGCTCGTCGGTGCTGGCGGCAAAGAATGCCTCCAACAAATCGGTACGGACGGCTGGCTTCGCCGCAGTCCGCGCGGGCGGTGGTGCGGCCGGCTGCGCTGAGGGAATGCCTAGCCTGCCGAGGATCGCCGCCGGCGCGGCCGGATAGACCGACAGCTTGTCGGCTACGACGGCAAGCGTCGTCGCGTCCACGGCTTCGATCAGCCCGCGCGCAAGCTCGACGAATTGGGTTTCTTCCTCGGCGCTATGGACCGGCTTTTGCACGTAGAGGTCGGTGATCACGCGCAATAAGGTCGGACGAATATCGACGCCGTCCCGGCAAGCCAGATCGACCAGACTATCGAGTGGGGGGTACGCGGAGGACTTCGGCATAACATTACGTACTTTACCGGGCTAGGACGGCTCACATTAGTCGCACCGCGTTAGCAGACCGTTAACCTTGCAACCCGTTTAATTGACAAAAGGCGCCGACCCGGCGGTTCCGATCCAGGCATCGCGCCGCGGCGGCAAGGGGGTTGCAATGGGCGAAGTTATCCGGTTTCCCGACGACGCGGGGTACGCGCGCGGCGGCAGATATGTCGACGCCAACACGGAACCCGCGACCGTCATCATTTTGCCGGTGATCCGCGTCGAGCGCGACATCGACGGATCCAACGGTCTCGAACCTAATACCGGCAATACGCCCGGACGCCGACGTCGTCGTCGTCTCTCGCGTTGAACTTATCCGGCCTCGAATTATCGATGAGACATCCGCCGCTACTGGTGGGGACTCGGGCGCTCGTTCTGGGCCGATATTTTTTCATTGCTGCCGCCTTATCGTCGCTCGGCGCATGCGGCACCGCCACCGGCGATTTCGGCGAGGTGCGTCCCACCCTCGTCAGTGACGTTCACGATTGGACCACGCCTGTTACTGGTGCCGTAAAGCCCACCCTGGCGTCGACGTTTGAGCTGACCGACGACGAGCGTCAGTTGCGCGATCTCTCGCGTCCGTTGGTCGCACCGCCCTATACCAGCCAACCATGGTATTCAGCTTCAGCTGAGATTGGCTTGGTCAAACCCCAGCGCCAGGTGGTGACTCGCGCCACTTATGCGACGCAGCTGTTGGCGTCGCGCTATCACTCGCCCTCGGCGCGCTATGCTCAACTGATGGACGATGTCCGCGACGACACCACCCGCTTGCCGGAATTCTTCGAAACGGCCGGGCGCGTGCTCGACATGGATGCGAAACGGCAAAAGAGCCTCGATTTTGTGTCCGCACTGTCGCCCGCTGAACGCAAAAACGCCGAGGTGCGCATACGCGAGAATGCGTCGATCGTCGCATCGGTGCGCGAAAAATTGCTGCAGCGTGAGTCGTACTATCGTTATGCGCTCGAGCGCCTGGTCGTCGCGACGCCGTCGCCGCAGGCGGTCCAGGTCGAGCGCGCCATCGATCAACTGCAAGCCCAGATCGCGCGCTACCAATCCCCCGCGCCGACCTGGGTACGTGAGCAAAATCTCGTGACGGCCCGCTGACTATTTCGCCTCTTCGGCTTGCGTGCATCGCGCGGCGGCAATTGCGCTTCGCGCCATCGGCATCAATCCAGGTTCCGGTGCCAGCGCGCGGATCGCAATTAGGCCGGTGAGCGTCGGCGATTCCACGATCAGCCGGTCGGCGGCGGTGATGTCTTCGTCTTCCGGCATCTGGTTATGCTGGTCCACCGTCATCAACTCGAGCTCGATCACGCGCCGGCCCGCCGCGCGGTCGTTGATGGCGTAATAGGCAACGTCGTAGCGCGTATAAAATGAGACCGAGGTGTAGGCGAGACTAACCGGGACGCTGAGTTTCAATCGGACCTCGCGAAAGATCGTAGCGGCAGACGGCGCTGGCGAAGGCCGGATCCATGAACGGCATCGGCTCGGATTGCGGCGTTGGCGCCGGCAATGCGTTCACGGTGTTGACCGGGACGATCCGTTCCAGCCGCGAATAGGCATCCTGGGTGGCGGTGCGCGGTAAGATGATGATCGTCGCCAAGTGCACGATTCCACCCAACACGGCGCCGCCTAGGCCTAAGAGCAGCCAACGGATCATGGGCAGCTCCTGACCTTGACGCTGGGCATCGGCACTTCGCGGCCGGCTTTGGTCGAGACGCCGACGGCGGTGTCGTAAAGACGCAGCACGAGGACGTAGCGTTCGATACCGCCGGTCGGTAGCCAGTTGCCCGGATTCGCGCGCGGCGCCACGACGATCTCGAAACTGCCATCGGCATGGCGGACGATTTCCTGACTGCTGAATCCGAAGCGATTGGTCGAATTGGCCACCAGTCCGCCGTCGGGATTGTAGAGGGTCAGCGTCCAAAAGCGGGCCGCCGGGGTGACGCCGGCGATGACGACGTCGCATCGGCCGTCGAGGGGGCGGCCGTTATCGTCGGCCGACGCGGTAAACGCGACGCCGTCGCCGAGCGCGGTCGGCAGCCGGCCGATGCGCGCAATCGAGGCCTGCGCATAAGGATCGGCGTCGACAGTGCCGGTCTTCGGCCAAGCCGTCCAGCTGCCGATCGTCAAAGGCCCAAAGGTATTGCCGCGGGTGAGCGCGAGATACGTCGCGCCAAGGCCGACGACGGCGGCCACAAGGAGGGCAAAAAGTGATCCGAGAAGTAGCCGCACGTTTCGTTACGCTGGCGGTGAGGGGAACCTTGATTCGCGATAGGGAGACTACGCCGGCCGCAGGTGTGCGGCTAATCAGTTCCTGCTGCCGAACGCATGTCCCTCCAACGCAGTGGCGAGGGCGTCGCCTTTGTTTGGGATAGCCGCTTGTTTTTCCTTGCCGGCAGAGAAGGTCGGTGGCAGCGGCCCCATGGCGCGGTTGGCGTCATCCATCATGCGCTCGACACGGACGAGGATGTCGGCTCCCCGCTTGCTAAGGACCGTCGGACGCGGCGGTGGCGACGTGCCGGATTTCGATTTTATTTCGGCGACGGCCGGCTCTAGGCGCGCCGGCGGCACCGGAACGCCGGGCAGCTGTTTGATCTCGATGCCCTGGTGCGCATATTCCATGATGTTGTGCCAGGTCATCGCCGGCAGCGCACCGCCGGTCATGCGGTTGGTCGAGGTATAGTCGTCGTTGCCCATCCAGACGCCGCAGACGAAGTTGCCGGTGTAACCCATGAACCAGGCATCGCGGTAAGCGTTGGTCGTGCCGGTCTTGCCGGCGGCGGCGATGCCGTCGAGACGTGCACGCCGGCCGGTGCCGTTTTCGACGACGCTGTTCATCATCTTGATCATGTCGGCGGCAACGTGATCCGGCAGCACACGCTTCGGCTTCGGGCCGTCGCGATCATAACGCCAGACCAGCTTGCCGCCGCCGGTGCGCACCTCGAGGATCGCGTGCGGCGTGACCTTCATGCCGAGATTGGGGAACGTACCGTAGGCGCCGACATGGTCGATCAACTTCACGGCGTCGGCGCCGATCGGCAGCGACGGGGTATCGGGCAACGGGGTGGTGATGCCCATGTCGTGCGCCGTCTTGACGATGCGCGCGCGGCCGAGCTTGGCGTTGCCGTCGCCGACCACGACCGACAGGCGCACGGCAATGGTGTTGATCGAATGGGTGAGCGCGGTGATTAGCGTCATCGATCCACCGTACCCATGGCCGTAATTGTGCGGACACCAATTGCCGATGCAGATCGGCGCATCAACCACGATCGAATTCGGCGTGAGGCCGTGCTCGAGCGCAGTCGAGTAAACATAAGGTTTGAACGAGGAGCCCGGCTGGCGCATGGCGTCGGTGGCGCGGTTGAATTGGCTGGCGCCGTAGTCGCGCCCGCCCACCATGGCGCGCACCGAGCCATCGACATCCATCAGCACGGCCGCGGCCTGTCCGGCGTGATATTCCTGGCCGTATTGACGCAGCGAATTCTCGACCGCGCTGTCCGCCGCATGCTGCAGATTGACATCGAGCGCGGTGCGCACCACGAACACGCGCTCGGTCATCGATTTCGGGAAGGTGTCGACCAGTTGCTTCACCTGATCGAAGGCCCAATCGAGATAATAGTTCGCGGCCCGATCGTCGCGGCGGTCGACGGGGGTGGCGGGGTTGCGGCGGGCGCCGAACACCTGACCCTCGGTCATGAACCCGGCGTCGACCAGATTGTCGAGCACGACGTTGGCGCGCGCGCGCGCGGCCGGCAGGTTGACGTTGGGCGAAAACTTCGACGGCGCCTTGAACAGGCCGGCGAGCATCGCCGCCTCGGCGAGGTTCACGTCGCGCGCCGACTTGTTGAAATAATACTGCGCCGCGGCATCGACGCCGAAGGCGCCGCCGCCCATATAGGCGCGGTCCAGATAGAGCTTGAGGATCTCGTTCTTGGTCAGGCGCGCTTCCAGCCACATCGCCAGGAAGGCTTCCTTGATCTTGCGATCGAGCGTGCGCTCGTTGTTGAGGAACAGGTTCTTGGCCAGCTGCTGCGTCAGCGAGGAACCGCCTTGCACCACGCCGCCGGCGCGCGCGTTGGTGACGAAGGCGCGCATCGTGCCGCCGATGTCGATGCCGAAATGGTCGTAGAAGCGGCGATCCTCGGTGGCGAGCACCGCCTTGATCAGATGATCGGGAAACTGGTCGAGCGGGATCGAATCGTTGTGCCTGATGCCGCGGGTGCCGACCTCGTTGCCGTAGCGGTCGAGGAAGGTGACGGCCAATTCCGACTTCTTCAGCCAGTCGTCGTCCGAGGTCATCTGGAAGGCGGGCATGGCGAGCGCCAGCATCAGCACGGCGCCGACGGTGCCGAGCGTCGCTGTCTCCGAGAGAAGCTCGTTGAGGGCGCGCCGCCAGCCGGCGACGTAAAAGCGGTCCATGAAGGAGGAAAACCGCTCATAGGTATCGCGCAGCGTGGTGAAGCTGCGGAACAGGCCGGAATCGACGCGGGCGTCGAAGCCGAGCAGCCAATTCTTGATTTTCGGCTTCCAATCGGCCGGAAAAAGGTCGCGCAAGGCTGCTCGCTCGTTTGGGCTAGAGGCGGATCGCCGCCGGAGGCCGATTTTAGCCGATCGGCGCGATCCGGGCCAAGGCCGCCGCCTCGGTCAAGACACTGCAAGATGAACGCCAATTGCGGTGAAAAAGCGCCGTTTTCCGGTCCCGCGCAGGGGTTAACGGGCCCCGCCCATGACGGAATCGCCGGCAAGGGCTACAAGGCGCCGGAAAGGACCCCCGTGAATGCCCGACGACAAAGGCCCTGAGCCGGCCCCGTTCTGGCGCGTCAAGCGCCTCGGCGAGATGACTCAGCCTGAGTGGGAGAGCCTGTGCGACGGCTGCGGCCGCTGCTGCCTGAACAAGCTGATCGACGAGGACACCAACGAGACGGTGTTCACCGACGTCGGCTGCAAGCTCCTAGACGGGCAGACCTGCCGCTGCACCGATTACGCCCACCGTCAGGCCAAGGTGAAGGACTGCGTGCGGCTCACCCCGCGCAACGTGCGAAGGCTCACCTGGCTGCCGCCGACCTGCGGCTACAGGCTCGTGGCCGAGGGGCGCGACCTTTTCTGGTGGCACCCGCTCAAATCGGGGAGCGCCGAGACGGTGCACGAGGCCGGCGTCTCGGTGCGCGGGCGCGTCACGGCGAGCGAGACGGACGTGCCGGACGACAAGCTCGAGGAGTACATCGTCAGCTGGCCGGGGAAGGTGCCGAAGGGCGCGAGGAAGCGCGCCGTCAAAGGGAAATGAGGGCGCTCAAAATAAGGATAATGATCGCTTAAATTCCTGGCCCAATGCACGCGTTGGCTGCCTTTTTCGGTCAAAGTGCCGGAACCCAATCTTCATGTTCTTTCTGTACAAATTGCCCCAGATCACCGGGCAAATCCAAACGTGCAATTGAGAGTCCGAAACAAGAGGCTGTCTCCTTATCGCCTCTACAGGCTTATCCTCGCGACTATCCTGACGACCGGGATACTCATCGGCGGGAACGTCGTTTTACTTTTTCATTTGCATCAAGACACCTTGAGCGACGTTGAAGTCGACCTGCAACGTCAAAGTTTGACGCTGTCGGAACTGATTGAACGGACGTTCCAGTCTGTGGATTTGGTGCTGGATACTGTCGCCAACAAGATCGTCGCTGACGCCAGAGATTCGAGCCTCAAGAAGTTTTCAGATCATGAGACCTATCGTTTCCTCAAAGAGGAAATGGATGGCTTGCCACAAATCGATACATTAGGTGTCCTCGACGCAAGCGGACGGCGGGTCGATCACTCTCGTGGGTCGCCTAGTGAACCCATCGACCTCTCGAGCCGACAATATTTTCAGGCGCTCAAGCAAAACGCGCAATCAGCTTCATATATAAGCGACCCGCTACAAGGAGTCGCAAGCGGAAAATGGACAATCGTCCTTGCGCATGCCGTCCGAACGCCGTCGGGTGAATTTCTTGGCGTTGTATTTAGCTCGACGGTTCTCAAATATTTCGAGGACCTCTTCCGCTTGACCTCGCTTGGCGATGGGTATGCTGCAGCCCTGCTCAAGACTGACGGCACCTTGTTGGCTCGATATCCGATGGCCGGAAGGGTCGGAATGGTTGCGCCAGCCAGCACCTTAAGAAAATTCGGTGATTCGAGATCAGCAATTTCCCGCTCCGTAAGCCCCGTCGATCACGAGGCACGTATCGCTGCGGCCTACAAGCTCGCGAACTTTCCTCTTGTCGTTGTCGTAACCCAAAACGAAGACGCCGTATTTTCGGCGTGGCGTGCGACGGCTTATCGAATGAGCATCGGCACGGCCGCAGTCGTGTCCCTGCTCATTATTGCCGCCTTCTTGGTCGCTCGCTCATGGCGCACGCAGGACCGGCTCAACGCAGCACGTGCGCAAATTATTGAGTCCGGGAAAAACCGAGCGCTTGCCGAAGCAGAATTAAAACGGCAACGCGATATGGCGTCGCAGAACGTACGCTTTAATGCGGCCGTTGAGAACATGTCACAGGGTCTGTCGATGTGGGACGCGCAGAAGCGCCTCATCGTCTGCAACAAGCGCTACGCCGAAATATACCGGCTCAGCGAAGAGGAAACAAAGCCGGGTACGGATCTTGCGAAGGTCCTCGCGGCGCGGGTCGCGCATGGAACCGGAAGAGAAGACTGCGAAACCAAGATCGGCGAATGGGTCGACGAAATTACTCGGAGAACTGCCGACCAGTCCGCGGCCAAGCTGACCGACGGCCGGTACGTGTCCGTCACGCATTGCCCGATGAGCGACGGCGGCTGGGTGTCGACGCACGAGGATGTCACGGCGCGTCGACAGGAAGAGGAAGAGTTGGATGAAACCAAGAAATTCCTAAATTCGATTATCGAAAACATCCCGGTTGCCGTCACCGTCAAGGACGCAAAAACCCGAAAATTCGTCCTCGTCAATCGACGATTCGAAGCAATGCTTGATTTGCCGCGGGGAGAGCTCTTGGGTCGGGACGTATTTGACTTTTACTCCAGCGACGCGGCGAAGCTCATCGACAAATCCGATAGCGAATCGCTGAAACCCGGAGTCGGTGTGATATCGGCTGAGTATGAGATCGAAATGCCACGGCGCGGAAATTACGTTTTGGCAACGAGCCGGATCGTCGTCCGCGACATCAGGGGGGAGCCGAAATACCTCGTGGTGGTGATTGATGATATCACCGAACGCAAAAAATCCGAGCAACGGATAGCGTTCATGGCGCATCATGACATGCTGACCGGCCTTGCGAACCGCGCAGCCGCAATCCAGCGAATCGAAGAGGCTGGTGCGCGCCATCGTCGGTGGGGCGAATCATTCACCGTCTTGTTACTGGATCTTGATCGGTTCAAAAACGTCAACGACACGCTGGGCCACAGCGCCGGCGATGAGCTGCTCAGAGAAATAGCGTCGCGGCTGAAGTCGACCCTGCGGGAAACGGATGTGTTAGCCCGACTTGGTGGCGATGAGTTTGCGATCGTTCAGATAGGCGAGAGCGAGCCGCGCGACGCTGCGATTGCGCTCGCCGATCGCCTCATCGAGCTCATTTCCAAGCCATATAGCATCGAAGGTCATGAAGTAAATATTGCGACCAGCATCGGCATTGCCTTGGCGGCTGAGTACGGGACAAACCCAGAAAACCTTTTGAAGATGGCCGATATGGCGCTGTACAAGGCAAAATCTGCCGGCCGAAATGGGTACTGCTTTTTCGATCCGACGATGAGCGAGGCCATCGTGGTGCGGAACGAGCTTGAGAAAGAGCTCCGCCGCGCGATTCAAAATAATCAATTCGAATTGCACTATCAGCCGATCATCGATGCGAAATCGCGAAATATCTGCGCTGCAGAAGCTCTCATACGATGGCGGCACCCGACCAAAGGTTTGATCCGACCGGATCAATTCATCCCGATTGCTGAAGAGAGCGGTTTGATCTCAGAACTCGGCGAGTGGGTGCTAAACAGCGCCTGTCAAGAAGCGGTGCGGTGGCCGAGCAACGTCCATGTGGCGGTCAATCTTTCGGCAGTTCAGTTGCGTAAGCGCAATCTTGCCGAACTTGTCGACCGTGCGCTTACAAAATCGGGTCTAAATTCCAGGAGATTAGAACTCGAAATAACAGAAACCGCGCTGATCGAATGGGCGGCAGATTGTTTGCCCGTTCTGCGGCAACTTAAAGAGCGTGGGGTTGTCATCGCTCTCGATGACTTCGGGACCGGGTATTCATCACTCAGTCATCTAACGATGTTCCCCTTCGATAAAATCAAGATCGATAAATCATTCACGCAAAATATCGAGAAACGCAGGGACTGCGCTATTATCGTTTCGGCGACGCTCACCCTTGCGCGCGGCCTTGACATTGTCACGACGGCAGAAGGCGTTGAGACGGCTGAACAAAGCCAACTCCTACAAGTGGCTGGCGTTACTTCGCTACAAGGCTATTTTTTCCAGCGCCCAGTTCCCGCCTCTGAAATCGATTTCGGTGCTGTCTTTGACGCAGCAATGAAGGTTGACGCTGCCTAGACGTCGAGGCATTCGATGTCGAGGACGTGGACAAGGCGCTCCTGCAGGAATATAATCCCAATTGCGTAGTTGACACCACAACATACTGGATATAGTCAATGCCTGACAGGGCAGCGCCAGCGGGGAAAGTTCCCGCAATCGACAAAATTAAAATCACGCCGGAGATGATTGAGGCGGGAGAATCTATTTTATTGGCCGAACTCGGCGGCGGGGTGATGATCTCTTGGTCTGCCCACGATTTGGCGTGTCTGGTCTACGAGGCCATGGAGACTCGTCGAAGGTCAGGGCCATTGTAATCATCATAGCAAAATCTCGCAGCACCAGAATATAATCCCGTGCCCATCTAAACTTCCGAAGCATCTCCTGCTTTGAATGGTCCTTAGCCGCCATCTCTAAAGCTCTTTTATTTTTCATAAGAACATTTGGAACCACGCCATATTGACCGTCACGCAAAGCTGTAAGCGCGTCTGCCATGTCCTCATGCTCTTTGAATGGGCCATATTGAAACGGTGAATGGACCGCAAAATTTCTTATTTCCTCTAATCCGCTTGCCTCCCCCAGAATCCATTTAACATCTTCAATGAATTTCGGTCGCGTTGGCAAAGCCCCTGCAATCGACGGATCTAATAGAGCTTTTAGCATCTCGCGCTTTGGTCGGTCATAAGAGGCAGAACTCCAGATTCCAGCGTACCTCTCAAAGATATGGAGTTCGAATTCTCCATGAAAATGCTTTTTAAGTTCGTTGCGCTCGTATCGGCCGATCATTGACACAAATATTAATGCAAGAACTTCGTGCAGATCGTTCCAAGCCAATACCAATTCACCGATTGTCGTGGTATAAGGTCGAAAGACGCGGTTGTTAAACCGCTGCCCGTAATATTTGTTATTTCTCCATGCACTGCGCTTTGCCATGGTGTCGAGATGACCGATAAGCAACGATTAAAAAAAATTCTGACCGGCGCATTCGCCGGCTCCCCGACGCCGCTAAAGGATATTCCAACCAGGAGCGGCGAGTCCCGCGGAAACCGCAAGAAGAACTTAAAACGAAAACCATCACGCCCAAGACAGCGCCTACGATCAAATTAAATCGAATTTTGCTCCCAATTCTCGAACTAAGCGAAACGCGGCCTCTGGAGCCACCCGATTTCCATGCACCGTAAAAGCGGCATCCCAATTACGATGATGTGGTGCTATTTGTACACTCGAAATAATTGCCACACCGACTATATCGTCGGTGTCCGGAATTTCTCTTACTCCATTCATAACGATACTCTCTAATTCTTTCCGACTTTTCTTTTCCTTGTTCATCATTTTTCCTCCGAGGCTGCTAAAGGATATTCCAAAACGAAGTGGGCAGCGACGCGCGCTCAAGAAGATAAAAAAACAAGAGCAGCGCGAAAGACTCGCGCTCAGAAATCCGGCTAGTGGAATTTATTGATAAAGATCAAGATATTTTGTAGTCCAACACCAGTTACCAACCCGATTAGAGAACCTATAACAATCGAGCCGCCAGTGACGATCCAAACTATTTTTTCGATCCACCTCAAACTTTTCTGATGTTCGTCGATTTTCTTTTCGAGAGCAGCAAGTCCTTTATCCAGAGTTTTCTCTAGTGTTGCTACCGCATGTTTTATTTCCCCAACGGTGCCCTGCAATTCAAACACCATGGCTCCAGTATTCATCTCATCATAAGACCGCTGCACCCTCGGCGGTGTTTGCGCGAGTGATGACGGGGGTTGCGTATCCGCGCTAGATGATCCTTCTGTTTTTGGACCCTTAGGCACTTTTTGCTTTGTCCCAATTATTTTTTACCCAAGTCCAAATATTGGGATTGGCGCGACCAAAGTAGGAAGCAACTTCTAGGACCATTGCCGCGCCGTTAAGACCGTCAGTTATGTGCATCTTATCTGAAATTTGCTGCGCAGTTCCATTGAAAGAAACTAACCAGCCGCTATTACCCTCCAACTGGAGGCTAGCGTCTTTAAAGTGCTCAGCGATTGCGCCTGGCAATTTAGCGTTATTTGGATTTGGTTGAGGAACTATTGCAAATATAGGCATTTTCCTGCTTGCTCTTAAGCCCGTAGCGTCAACGAGCCGGATTCTATCGGGTTCCTTAGATCGCCGCTAGTAGGTGAGTTTTCGTTTATGGCGCTTGCGTTTCCATCGCAAAAATCGCGCTGCCTGAAACTTAAAGTTTCTGTCAGTGAGGTTGCCGGTACGTGAGGCGCTTGCCTTCGCCACCCTTAACGGCAAGCACCGCACGTTCACTATCCGTAATCTTGCGCGTGTTATAGCGGAACTCAAATTCAGCCAGATACCGATGAAGGTTCTTTTCGGCACAATGCTGATAAACGCCCTTCATGCCGCGTTTGAAGATCGAGAAAAAGCCTTCCGCTGAATTGGTGTGAACCTTCTCAGTTTTTGGCTGGCCATCCTGCCAAGAGAAATCCGTTCGCACGTACTCATTAGCCGAATGTTTGACCGTCTTGTGCGAGGCCACATACTCGCCAATCCAATGATAGAGTTTGCTTTCATCGGTATACAGCCGTGTCTCACGGGCCGTATTCTTTTTGATAATGTCCTCGACCGTCGCCTGAGTGGCGACGGCAACGTGGAATGAACGCACATCGCCGCCGCGCTCGACTAGGGCCACGATGGCGCGCTTGCCGGATGGTCCGGTACGGCCACCTTTCGTGAAAGGACGGCCCGAAGTCGTCTTAGTCGGGCGCTTCAACTCTGGCACGTTACCAAAGTACGTCTCATCGGCCTCGACAATCTTGCCACCTTGACCAAGCGGCGACTCCAGTCCGCCACGGCGCATGGCTTCCATAACGCGATGGTGCAGGAACCACGCGGTATTGTACTGGCAACCCAACTGCCGATGCAGCTGGTGCGCTGAAAAGCCCTTCTTGGACGACGCACACATCTGGAATGCCACGGCCCACTGGGTAAGCGGCGCATGGCTGCGCTCCATGACCGACTTGGTCATGACGGTGTAATCCTTACGGCATTCTTTTTCGCCGCAGCGGTAGCGTCCGGCCTTCTTGGTCGCGTAGTGCTTAAGGTTGCCACAATGGGGGCATACCGGACCTTCCGACCAGCGGGCGGTTTCAAACCACCTCCGGGCGGCATCTTCGTCGTGGAAATGGGCTTCTTTGAAATGGTTAGCCATAACCGTTCCCGATCTGTCTTTTGGCGGCAAAGCCGTTCTTTGTTCTAGTTTCGGGAACGTTCTACACCTAGCGTGCTGTGGTGTCAACTACGCAATTGGGAATATAATCCTTGACATCCCGGTGGCGGTTGTTATCTTCCTGCGCATGGCACACTCCCAACCCATCAAATCCTCCCCATGAGCCGCCGTTCGTCGCAGCGCGCGCTGGCGCGCGAGATTTGTCGGCAGATGGTGGCGGCGAGGGCGGCTCCCACCGCCGACCCGCCTTCGCCTGGCGGCTTCGGCGGGCAAGGCCTCACCGCGCAAAATCTCACTGAAAAAGTGCGCTCGCTCTATGAGCACTCCGCCGTGCCGGTCGCCGAAATCGCGCGGCTTGCGGGCGTCACCGAGCGGACGATCTACAAATATGCCGCCAAGGAGCAATGGACGCCGCGCTACGCCTGGGCGGCGGACGGCTCGCGTCCGCGCGGTTGGCGCGCGGCGAAACGCTTCGCGTCGGACTTTGTCCCTGTTCGGGGCGCCGGCGGGCGCTTCATCCGCCGCGCCGATGAGGGCAAGCCGTTCGCGACGGGCTTGAAGGCGACCGATGCGGCCGCCGCCGCGCTTGCCGCCGCGGCCTGCCGGCGCGAGGAGGCGGCCTCGCGCGCGGCGCAGGAGAAGGCCAAGGCGGCGCAGCATGCGGAGGCGGAAATCCGCGCCATGACACGGTCAGCCGGACGCTGCAGGAGCTCAACCGGTTTTTGGACGAGCGCGACAAGGCGCCTTCGGCTGCGCGGGGCGACGACCGCGTCGAGCGGCTGCTCATGCGCGCGGCCGATCTCGCGGTCCAGCGCTGGGAATGGCTGCAGGCGCATCCGGCGGGGGATTGTTAGGCGGCTCGCGCGCTAGGGGTGCGGCGCGATCGCGAAATCGTAAGCCTGCGCCGGGCGCGCCCCGAACGAGAAGTGCCACCATTCGCGGAAATAATTGCGGAAGCCGCGCTTGCGCATGGTGGCGACCAGCAAAGCGCGGTGGCGCATTTGTTCGGCCGTGACGGCGCCGCTCGCGGTGTGCGCCTTGTCGTCGAAGCAGTCGAAGCCGGTGCCCATGTCGAGTGAGGTGTCGGGCGCGCGCGCGGCGGCGGGCCCGGTGCAGGGGCCGTAAGCCGCGTGCGGGTCGAAGGCCGCGGCCGGCGGCGTCGGCAGCGGCACCAACGTCAGATCGACCGCGGTGCCGGTCGAATGCGCTGAATGCGAAGCGATATAGCCGAGCGAAAAAAGCCGCAGTCTGTCGAGCTTGGGGTAGAAGCGCTTGGTCGGCGCGCTTGGCGGTTCGCTGGCGTGCGACCAGTGCGCGAAGGCCGAAACCGCCCGCGTCGGGCGATAACAGTCGTAGACTTTCAGGCCAAGATTCTGTGCGGCGAGATCGGCCTCGACGCGCCCGAGCGCCTCCGCCGCCTCGCGCTTGAGCACGCATTCGGCCGCGTCATAGCCGGGCAAAGGATCGCCGGTGAAATTGTTCGCCCCGGCATAGCGCATGTCCTGGACGATGCCGGGCGCGACATCGCGCAGGTAAACGAAGCCCGGCGGCAGGCCGCCGACGAGCGCCGCCGCAGGCAAAACAAGGGCGATCGACATCAGCGCAGCGGCAAGGCGGGGTTCCATGGCGGGGAGCATATCACCTGCGCATTCGGGGCCATTGCGCTTTTGCCGCCCGCGCGGCATCACACGCGGCCATGATCAAGGCCCACCAAGACAAGACGCACGCGCCGCGCCCGCTCACCCATCCCGAAATCAGGACCATCGTACTCGGCATCATGCTGGCGATGTTCCTCGGCGCGCTCGACCAGACCATCGTCGCCACCGCTTTGCCGACCATCGGCCGCAGGTTCGCCAATTTGGCGGATCTGTCCTGGGTGGTCACCGCCTATCTGCTCACCGCCACCGCGGTGACGCCGCTGTTCGGCAAGCTGTCGGACATCCACGGCCGGCGGGTGATGATGCTGATCGCCATCGGCATCTTCGTCGCCGGCTCGCTCATCTGCGCCATGGCGCCGGGCATGAGCGTGCTGGTCGCCGGCCGCGCGGTGCAGGGGCTCGGCGGCGGCGGGCTGATGGCGCTGGCGCAGACCATCATCGCCGACATCGTTTCCCCGCGCGAACGCGGTCGCTACCAGGGCTATATCGGCGCGGTGTTCGCCACCTCCTCGGTGGGCGGGCCGGTGCTCGGCGGATTTCTCACCGAGCATCTCGACTGGTCGCTGATCTTCTGGATCAATTTGCCACTCGGCCTCGCCGCGCTCGGCATGACCTCGAACGTGCTCCGCCGTGTGCCCTATCATCCGCGCAAGCACCAGCTCGATGTGATCGGCGCGCTGTTGATGATGGCGGCGGCGGTGGCGCTCTTGCTGGCGCTCACCTGGGGCGGGCGCAAGTTCGACTGGATCTCGGCCCCGTTCGGTGCGCTGCTGCTCGCCTCGGCGATCTTGTGGGGCCTGTTCGCCTGGCGGCTGGTCAAGACGGAAGAGCCGTTCTTGCCGCTTTCCGTGCTCGGTAATCCGGTGGTGCGCTGTGCCGCGCTCGCCGGCGCCTGCAACATGGCGACGCTGGTCGGCATGACCATCTTCGTGCCGCTTTATTTCGAAACGGTGCTGCATCTCTCCGCCGGCCAGTCCGGCCTGGCGCTGATCCCGCTGATGGGCGCGACGGTTGCCTCGTCGACCGTCACCGGCCGGCTGATGATGCACGTGGTGCATTACAAGCGCATGCCGCTCATCGGGCTGGTGGTGTCGATCCTAGCGCTCGTCGCGCTGTCGATCTGGCCGGCCTCGATGCCGACGGCGCTGGTATTGTTGCTCCTGCTGGTGATCGGTTTGGGTCTTGGCACGCTGTTCCCGATTTCCACCGTCTGCATGCAGAACGCGGTGACGCAGCACCAGATGGGCGTCGCTACCGGCGCCGCCAATTTCTTCCGCTCGCTGTTCTCGGCGCTCATCGTGGCGGTGCTGGGCGCGATCGTGCTCGGCGGCCTCGGCGGCGTCACCGGTATGTCGGTGGAGATGCTGGCGCGCACGGCCTCCGCGCCCGAACTCGCCTATGCCTTCCGCTTCGTGTTCATGACCTGCGCGCTGGTGCTCGCCTTCGGCATGGCGTTCCTGATCGCGATGGAAGAGCGCGCGCTCAAAGGCCCCTCGACGCCGGCGGCAGAAGCGCCGACCGGCCCGGCGACGCCGATCCCGGCGGAGTAGAGGCAGACCAAAAAAGGAGGAGGAAACCATGAAACGGCTTTTGCTGCTTTGCGCACTGCTGAGCCTCGGCATCGCAAGTGCATCGGCAGACAGCTACCCGGTCCGGCCGATTCGCCTGATCGTGCCGTTCGCGGCCGGTGGCGCCGTGGATACCGTGGCGCGCGTACTCGCCGCGCCGCTCTCGGCCAATCTCGGCCAGCCGGTCGTGGTCTACGATCACGGCGGGGGCGGCAGCATCGTCGGCATGGACGAAGCCGCCAAATCGACGCCGGACGGCTACACTTTGCTGCTGGCCCATAGCGGCCTGACTTATATGCCGGCGCTGCACCGCAAGCTGCCGTTCGATCCGGTCAAAAGTTTCGACGGCGTCATCACCGCCGTGTCGGGCATCTATGTGCTCGCGATCAACCCGCAGGTGCCGGCGAAATCGGTCGCCGAATTGATCGCCTATGCCAAAGCCAATCCCGGCAAGCTGAGCTATGGTTCGGCCGGCATCGGATCGTCGCTGCATTTGGCCGGGGAGTTCTTCAAGCGCGAGGCCGGCATCGACATTGTTCATGTGCCCTACAAGGGCGCCGGGCAGGCGGTCACCGATCTAGTCGGCGGCCAGACGCAAATGATGTTCGGGCCGGCGGTATCGATCCTGCCGCTCGCCAAGGCCGGCAAGCTGCGCGCGCTGGCGGTGACCTCGCCCAAGCGATCGGCGCTGGCGCCCGATCTGCCGGCGGTGGCGGAAACGCTGCCGGGTTTCGAGGTGGTTGGCTGGTATGGGCTGGCGGCACCCGCTGGCACGCCGAAAGATGTCATCGCCAAGCTCAATGCCGAGGCGAACAAGGCATTGAAATCGTCTCAGCTTATCGTGCAGTTCCAAAGGCTCGGTTATGAGCCGATTGGCGATACGCCGGAAGACGCCAGTGCGCGGATCAAGTCGGAAGTCGTGCGTTGGACAAAAGTCATTCGCGACGCTGGCGTGCAGCCCCAATAGTGAAGTCATGGACCAGAACCTCAAGACCGATGCGGAAACGCTGACCAAGACCCTATGCGGTAGCCTGGCGGCGGCGCAGTTCGGCGATCTCTCGGCCGCCGCGGTGCGCCAAGCGAGGCGCGGCGTGCTCGACTGGATCAGCTGCGCGCTCGCCGGCAGCGGGCACAAGACCGTCACCACGCTGCTGTCCGTCTTGCAGGATGTCTCCGGCCGGCCGCAGGCGACCGTATTCGGTCGCAAACTGAAGCTCGGCCTGCTCGATGCGTCGATGGCCAACGGCCAGATGGGGCACGTGCTGGACTACGACGACACCCACATGGGCGGAGTCGTGCTGCACACGAGTTCACCTGTGCTTGCTGCGTTGTTCGCTCTGGCCGAGCGCACGCCGGTGAGCGGCGCGGACTTGATGCTGGCCTATGTGACCGGCTTCGAGGCGGGCGTGCGCACCGGGCGCACCGCGCCGGGTCATCACAAGGGCGGCTGGCACCTGACCGGTACGCTCGGCACCATCGCAGCGGGGGCTGCCTGTGGCAAACTGCTCAAGCTTGACCGGCAGAAGCTGACCTACACGCTGGGCATCGCCGCGACGCAATCCGCCGGCATGCAGCAAAACCGCGGCACCATGTGCAAGTCGTTCCACGCCGGCAAGGCCGCGGCCAATGGCGTGCTGGCGGCGCTGTTGGCCGAACGCGGCTTCGATTCGACCCAGGAAATCATCGAGGGCAAGAAAGGCTTCTGCCGCATCTACAGCGACGTGGCGGAGCCGGACCAGCTGACCACCGGCCTCGGCCAAAGCTGGGTGATCGAAACCAACGGGCACAAGCCCTATGCCTGCGGCGTGGTGCTGCACCCGTTGATCGACGCCATTGTCGCCATCCGCAATCGCGAGACAATCGACCCCGCCACGGTGAGCGAGATCAGCCTGCGGGTTCACCCGCTGGTTTTGGCGATCACCGGCGTGGTCGAGCCATCGACCGGATTGCAGTCGAAATTCAGCACGGTGCATTCGGCGGCGGTGGCATTGATCGATGGCACCGCCGGCATTGCGCAATATTCCGACGCCAAGGCCACAGACCCCGTGGTGGCGGCCTTGCGCCGAAAGGTAAAACCGGTCGCCGACGACACGCTGCGCAAAGACGAGGCTTATGCCGCGATCACCGCCGGCGGCAAGCGCCACGAGATGCACGTCGCGCATGCCAGCGGCACGGCTGACAATCCGATGAGCGATGGGGCGATTGAAGCGAAGTTTCTGGCCAATGCGACGCCGGTGATCGGACGCGAGCGCGCTGAAAAAGCGCGCGACGTGGTGTGGTCGCTCGAAGCGCAAACCGATGTTCGGGAACTGATCGCGTTGTTAGCCTGACAATGTTGGCGTCGCCGCGCCATGCGTACGGCGACGCCGCAATACTCAGCCTTGGCCGACCGGCACGGCGATGAAGCGGGTCGTCTGCGCGGTTTTCACCCGCATCAGCACGTCGCGCCTGCCGCTGGTGTGCGCCTCGGAAATCGCCTGGCGCACGTCCTGCGCATTCGCGACGCTTTTGCCGCCGACATCGAGAATGATGTCGCCGGTCTTGAAGCCGCGTTCGGCGGCCGGACCGTCGGGATCGACGCTAACCACCGCGACGCCCTTGCCGCCGGCGCCGGCGACATCGCTCGCGGGCGCGAGGGTGAGGCCGAGATGCGGCAGGCCGTTTTCAGCAGTGTTGCTTTGCGTCTGCGCCTGCGCGGTGTGCTCGCCCGGCATCTTGCCAAGGGTGAGGTCCAGGTTCTTCATCTCGCCCTTATGCACCAGCGTCAGCTTGACCTTGGTGCCCGGCGCCATCATGCCGATGGTCTGCGCCAATTCGCGCGAACCCTTGATGGGCTTATCGTTGACCGCAGTGACGACGTCGCCGGCGGTGATGCCGGCTTTGGCGGCGGGGCTTGCCGGCTGCGGTTCGTCGACCAGCGCGCCTTCCGCCTTCTTCAAGCCGAGGCTGTCGGCGATGCCGGCCGTGACCGGTTGGATCTGCACGCCAAGCCAGGCGCGGTTGACGTAGCCGTGCTCCTTGAGCTGCGCCACGACCAGCTTGGCGGTTTGCGCCGGAATGTCGAAGCCGATGCCGACCGAGCCGCCAGACGGCGAGAAGATCGCGGTGTTGACGCCGATCACGTTGCCGTTGGCATTGAAGGCCGGACCGCCGGAATTGCCCTTGTTGATGGGCGCGTCGATCTGAATGTAGTCGTCGTAGGGACCCGAACCGATGTCGCGGCCGCGCGCCGACACGATGCCGGCCGTGACGGTGCCGCCGAGGCCGAACGGATTGCCGACCGCGACCACCCAGTCGCCGATGCGCGGTTCGTTCTGGGCAAATTGCACGAAGGGGAAGGTTTTGCCGGCATCGACCTTGATGAGAGCGAGGTCGGTTTTCGGATCGGTGCCGATCACCTTGGCCTTGTAGGTCGCGCCGTCGTCGGTGGTGATCTGCACCGTCTTGGCGTGGTCGACGACGTGGTTGTTGGTTACCGCGTAGCCGTCGGGTGAAATGAAGAAGCCCGAGCCCAGACCAGTGATCAACTGCTTGCCTTGAGGCATCCCGTTCGGCATGCCCGGGAATCCGAATTGCTGGAAGAATTTCTCCATCGGCGAGCCGGGCGGGAACGGGTTGCCGTTGTTGTTGCCGTCCGAGCTCATGCCGTTGGCGTCGGCGGACCGTTCGATCCTGACGCGGACCGAGATGACCGCGGGTTTTACTTTTGCAACGAGATCGGCGAATCCGGTTGGCGCATGCTCGGCGACGGCCGCCTGCGCGGCCGAGATCGGCGCGAGATCGAGGGCGCGATACATTTTCGGGCCGCCGGCGATCATGACGACAGCAAGGCCGGCGGCCGACGCCAGCAATGGGAGGCGCCGTGCGGTTAGGAATTTCAGTTTGCGGGAGTTGGGCGGATTGTGTTCAGTCATCGCTAAGTCTCCATCGGCGAATAAGGAAGGTAGCGTGGGCACGCTCGCTGCCGCATAGATAACGCGTGCGCATTACGGCGGCCTGTCTGGTGCGTTTAAGTTTTGTAATGTGAATGCGTCGACGGCGAAAAAGTTGTTGGCGTTTAAAGAACCAACGCATGAAAAGTTGTTCATGAAAGTTTTGTCATGTGCGCGTGAAAGAACCCCGGCCGCAGGCCGGGGTTTGGCATCTTTGCTCAGGCAAATCGTGCGGAATTATTCGCAATATTTACAGGGCAGGAAGTCGCGCGAGTATACCGGCTGCGCCAGGAATTTCGCCTTGTCGTAGGTCCAGAACTCGCTGACCGCCGGATAGGTCTTGATCACCGTGTTCCAGAGCTCATCCTTCTCGTAACCGAACATCTTCTTCTTCTCGACCTTCTTGATGTAGATGTTCTGGATCGGGCTCTTGGTCGCGAGATCGAGCTGCACGGGCCCACGCGGCGCGTCGAGCTTGATCGTCGCCATGGTCTTGATGAACTCGACCGGTCCCGGATATTTGCCTTTGTGCTTGGCCAGCGTCAGGTCGATCCATTTCGCCGCCGCGTAATTGACCTCAGAATAATAGGACGGCACCTTGCCGTACTTGGCGCGATAGTCCTTGACGAATTTTTCGTTCGCCGGCGTCTCCAGGGCCGCGCTGTATTGCAGCGCCGACACGTCGCCGATCACTTCGTCGCCCATGAAGGGCAGGGCGAACTCGTCATAGCTGGTGCCGCCGGCGACGACCGGCTTCTTGTTGCCGGACGCGCGCAGCTGCTTGGGGAACTGCAGCGACATCGGGCCGACCATCAGCGTGAAGATGGCGTCGACGTCGCTCTTGAGCGTCGGGATGTAGGGGCCGAAGTCCTTGGTGCCGAGCGGCACCCAGATTTTCTGCACGATCTTGCCGCCGCAGTCCTCGAAGCTCTGCTGGAAGCCGCCCGTCTGCTCGTAGCCAAAGGCATAGTCGGCGGCGACGGCGGCGATGCGCTTGTAGCCATGGTCGCAGGCCCACTGGCCGAGCGGATGGTTCGGCTGCGAGGGCACCCAGCCGGCAAGCACGAGATAGGGATATTTGGAAACCTGGCGCTGCGCGAGATCGTCGGCGGTGGAGACCGTGCCCATGTAGAGCATCTTGTATTCGCTCGACACCGGCGCCAGCGCATAGGCCGAGGAAGCGAGCACGGCGCCGACCAGCATGTCGACCTTGTCCTGCAAAATGAGCTTCTTCACCTTGGTGACGTCTACGTCGGGCTTGCCCTGATCGTCCTCGACGATGAAGGTGACCTTGGCGCCGCCGAGTTTGCCGCCATGCTCGTCCAGATACATCTGGAAGCCGTTGACCATATCGGTGCCGAGCTGCGTGAAAATGCCGGTGCGCGGTGCCAGGAAACCGATGCGCAAGTCTTGCGATTGCGCCAGCGAACTTATTGAACTGCCAAGCAGTAACGCGCCGGCAAGCAGCGTGAATAAGCGATGCATGACGTCCTCCCCAAAGTCGGCGTCCGTTCTGTGGCGGATCGTGCCGGCGCGCATCACGCTATCGCGATGCAGGCGGCGGCGGAAGCCATGGGCGAAGGCCCAACAAACGAAAACCCCGGCGGTGAAGCCGGGGTTTTACATTTCATATCAAACCAAGTGCGCGTTTATTCGCAGTATTTGCACGGCGGGAAGTCGCGCGAGTAGACCGGCTGGGCGAGAAATTTGGCCTTGCCGTAGGTCCAGTACTGGCTCACCGCCGGATAGGTCTTGATCACCGTGTTCCAGAGCTCTTCCTTCGGATAGCCGAACATCTTCTTCTTCTCGACCTTCTTGATGTAGATGTTCTGCACCGGGTTGCGATCCTCGAAAGAGACCGGTCCGCGCGGCGTGTCGAGCTTTTCCGCCGAGGCCATCTTGATGAACTCCTCGGAGCCCGGCCACTTGCCGCCGGCCTTGGTGATGACGTCGTCGATCAGCAGCGCGGTCGAATAGTTCGAACTCGGAGAAGTAGGACGGCACCTTGCCGTACTTGGCGCGGTAGGCCTTGACGAAGGCTTCGTTCTTCGGCGTCTCGAGCGCGGCCGAGTATTGCAGCGCCGAGACGTCGCCGATGACTTCGTCGCCCATGAAGGGCAGCGCGAACTCGTCATAGCTGGTGCCGCCGCCGAGGATCGGCTTCTTGAAGCCGGAGGCGCGCAGCTGCTTGGGGAACTGCAGCGACATCGGGCCGACCATCATGGAGAACACCGCGTCGGCGTCCGCCTTGATGTTGGGGATGTAAGGGCCGAAGTCCTTGGTGCCGAGCGGCGGCCAGATCTTCTGGATGATCTTGCCGCCGCAATCTTCGAACGTCTTTTGGAAGCCGCCGACCTGTTCGTAGCCGAAGGCGTAGTCGGCCGCGACCGCAACGATCTTCTTGTAGCCCTGATCGCAGGCCCATTGGCCGTACGGATGGTTTGGCTGCGACGACGACCAGCCGGTGCGGAAGAAATAGGGATACTTGCTGGCCTGCCGCTGGGTGAGATCGTCGGCCGCCGGGATCGAGGCGATGTAGATGGTTTTCAACTCGGTCGACACCGGCGCCAGCGCATAGCCGGTCGAGGCGAGCACGCCGCCGATGAACATGTGCACCTTGTCCTGCAGCACCAGTTTCTTGGCCTTGGTGACGCCGGTGTCGGGCTTGCCCTGGTCGTCCTCGACGATGAACTTCACGTCCATGCCGCCGAGCTTGCCGCCGTGCTCGTCGAGATACATCTGGAAGCCGTTGACCATGTCCTTGCCGACCTGGGCAAAGATGCCGGTCATCGGCGCGATGAAGCCGATGCGCAGCTCTTCCGCGCGCGCGCTTGAGGCGGCGGCGAGCCCGGCCGCGAGCGCGGCGCCGAGCAGTATCGTCGATGCGTTGCGTAATCCTCTGGTCATTGTTCACCCTCCCGATAGAGCGATGCCGCTTCCCGTTCGGCGGGAATGCGCAACGCCCGTGAAGCCTTAAAGCCGGCGGGGGAGGCTAACATTGGGACGGCGGTGGGAGGAAGCCCGAAGCGGGCGCGGCGTTCGGTGGCGCGGGCGAAGACGGGCGGACGAATTTTTCAGGGGTGAAATCGGCGGCGGCAAGGAAGTGAACCGGCTGCCCGGCATGCCGGAAATCGCGCGCCAGCCGCGGAAAAACATCGTTAACGGACCGTTAACGGTCTTGTGGCCAGTTTCGTGCAAGATGTGCTGACGAAGCACGGCGCGATCGAGTGAGCGTAGCGGGTACTGCGCCGGCATTTGATGGCGCTCCACGTTCATGGGACTCAATGGCTGACACCAGCACCTGGGCGCCGCGCGTTGCGCAGGAGCAAAAGCTTCGCGATCTCGACGGTCTCCTTGCCGCCGGGCACGCCGGCATCGACGCCAGGATCGAGCGCGCGGTTCTTCTCAACGCGCTCGGACGGCGCGCCGACGCGCAGCAGGCCTTTGTCGATATCCTGCTGCAGGCACCGACGCATTTCAGCGCCCTCAACGAATTTGCTACCGTCCTGTCGTCAGCGGGATTCACCGCCGCCGCCTGCCGCGTCTATACGGAAGCGGTCACCCGTCATCCAGCCAATGCCACCGGTCACATCAATCTGGCCAACTTGCTGCTGCACGGCGGCGACCTCGCCGCAGCGCGCCAGCATTATGAAAGCGCCCTGCAAATCGATCCCGATCATGCGCAGGCGCATCAAGGTCTCGGTGCGGTGCTCGCGGGGCTTGGCGACCGCAACGCGGCGCGACCGCATTTCGACAAAGGCTTCCGCGACCACTTTATATCGTCGCTGCCGTATCGGGGCGACAAGCCGCCGGTCAATCTGCTTCTGCTGGTGTCCTCGGGCAGCGGCAATATTCCGGTGGCGTCGTTTCTGGATGATCGAATCTTTGCGACGACGGCGATCGTCGCGGACTACTTCGACGTGTCGTGCCCGCTGCCGGCGCACCAGATCGTCTTCAACAGCATCGGCGAGGCCGATGTCTGCACGCCCGCGCTCAAAGCCGCGGTCCGCCTGACCGAGCGGACGGGCGCCCCCGTCGTCAACAATCCGTCGCGGGTTATAAAGACGGGGCGTCTCGCGAATGCCAGGCGACTGCGCGGGCTGCCGGGCGTCATCACGCCGCGTATGGCCGCCGTGCCGCGGGGCGCCTTAACGGGCCCGGAAGGCGTCGCGGTGCTGGCGCGGCGAGGCTTTTCTTTCCCGCTGCTGCTCCGCGCCCCGGGATTTCACACCGGGCATCATTTCGCGATGATCGAATCAGCAGACGACTTGCCGGCCGCCGCCGCCGGCCTGCCCGGCGACGAACTGCTGGCGATCGAATATCTCGACGCACGCGGCCGCGACGGCCAGGCGCGAAAATACCGCGCGATGATCATCGACGGTCAAATCTATCCGTTGCACCTCGCTGTTTCGCCGAGCTGGAAAGTGCACTACTTCACCGCCGACATGGCCGACCGCGCCGACCATCGCGCGGAGGATGCGGCGTTCCTCGGCGATATGGCGCATGTTATCGGAGACAAGGCGGTCGCCGCGCTTTGCTCGATTGGACATCGGCTGGGTCTCGATTACGGCGGCATCGATTTCGGCCTGAGTCCGGCCGGCGACGTGCTGCTGTTCGAGGCCAATGCGACCATGGTCGTCAATCCGCCGGACCCCGACGAGCGCTGGTCGTATCGCCGTCAAGCGGTCGACAGAATTTTGGACGCGGCCCGGACGATGATCCTGCGCCGGGCGGCGGACACTACGGAGTCTTCGGCCGCATGAGGCAGAAAAATTTTTCCAGCAGCGGAAGAGACCGCCCGCCCGCATTTCCTTTACGCCAATTCTATTGAATCGACTCTAAAGCTTTGGCCCATGGAAACGTGAGCGGTGCCTGACTCGAAAAATGCCGGCCGAACCGCTTGGGTTTGACGTAAAAGAGACCCCGGTGTCTGAGGAGGACGAACCGGGGTCTCTTTGCCTTACGTACCTGAGCGGTCTCTCGAAACGGTGTCAGTGTAAGCGCCGATCGTAAACGAGCCTTGAGATATAAATAACGGCCATATTAGTTTGTAACGGCGTCAGATAAAAACGGAATAAACTAGTCGCTTTCTCGTTTAAAAAACCTGGCTTTTTTCGACATCGCGCCGCCGCCAGAGTGGGGCGTCCACCCTCATTGGCTATTCTGACAGTCAAGACAAGTTGTGCGTTGGCGGTGCCCGGCTATTGCGATGCTGCCGGTTATCTTACAATTATACCATGTAATTTGATGATTCATTGCTGGGAGAAGGCGTATGCCGCATCTCGCCATCGGCCTTTTGGCTTTCGCTTCGCTTGTCATCGCGGCATGTTCGCAGGGGGCTGGCGAGAAAGATCCTGAGCTGGCTTGTGCCGCAAAGGTTCATAAAAACTACGATGCAACGCGGTTAGATGAGTGTGTCGACGTGTGCAAGGTTTGTGACGGTGGAACCACCATCAGCTGCACCACATCCTGTCGGCTTAGAGGCGCAAGCTGATCTGTCTCGCAATCCCAGAAAAGCTGCCTTCAATTTATTTTTGACTAAGCAGAAAATTTTGCGGGTATGTCGCGGTTGGCTCACGAGCAGACGTGGCAGCCTGGAGTCGCGATGTCAGCTTTGCTCCGAAAGCCGACATAAACCGGCGCCGCTCGAATGGCCCCTCGAAATCCGATCGGTGTATTGATCGGGCGAATTCGAGAGCGGAATGCTCTCAGCGTCAGGTGATGCTTGGCGGGCGCGGGCAATTCTGCGCTCGCATTTCTCCCACGGCGCCAACTCGCACGCCTCTACGTCCGGGCAGAAGAGTTCGCATGGCCCGTCGTCCGGAACATCTGGAATTCCCTGGGAAACGAGAATTCTCTTTGCCCATTCCAACATTTTCGTCGCGCCTCAATCACCATACAGTTCAAGATAAGCCATCAATCAGAAATCGCCTTGCGATATGTCAAATAGTCTTTGGCGGCCATGAGTTGGGGCGTCCGCTTTACTTCGGAACGCGAACATTGGGCGGTGCGTTCATGAGTCCACGCTCAAGCGGAAACGCCGCGCCTCTATCCGCCGCGCAAAACGAATCGTGCGCGCAAGGGGCAACCGCATACCGTCGCCCCGCCGACATATTCCGCCTTTGATATACATCATGGTGCTTTGAACCGCCCGGACCACAGTCATCGCAACGCTCGAACGGGCGTCATTTGATGCGCGTATGAAGCGGGAGTAGAAGGATACGATGGAATCGAACGCTGGTCGGGATCGACTGATGTCGCCGGGACCCGTGCTTGCCTCATTGACGGCGTTCGTTCGCGCAGGCTTGCGTCCGCGCAGCGTGCTCGCGCGCGCCGTCGTGTTCGTGCTCGCCGCGAAACTGATCGCGGTCGCCGGCATGATGATCTTCCAGCATTTTGCCAATCCGAACGTCACCGACGCCGCGGTCGTCAGCCGCATGCTCGGTCCGCCGTCACGGCCGTGAACCAAGGAAAGAGACGACCATGGAACACATCGATCCGGTAAGCCTGGCGCGGCTGCAATTCGCGACGACGGCGCTCTATCACTTCCTGTTCGTGCCGCTCACCCTCGGCCTGTCGTTCCTGCTCGCCATCATGGAGAGCGCCTACGTAATGACCGGCCGGCTGATCTGGCGCGACATGACGCGCTTCTGGGGCAAGCTGTTCGGCATCAATTTCGCCATGGGCGTGGCCACCGGCATCACCATGGAATTCCAGTTCGGCACCAACTGGGCCTATTACTCGCATTACGTCGGCGACATTTTCGGCGCGCCGCTGGCGATCGAAGGCCTGATGGCGTTCTTTCTGGAATCGACCTTTGTCGGCCTGTTCTTCTTCGGCTGGGACCGCATGAGCAGGCTCGGCCACCTGGCGGTGACCTGGCTGGTGGCGATCGGCTCCAGCCTGTCGGCGCTGTGGATCCTGATCGCCAACGGCTGGATGCAGAATCCGGTGGGCGCGCAGTTCAATCCCGACACCATGCGCATGGAGCTGACCTCGTTCTGGGATCTTATGTTCAATCCGACCGCGCAATCCAAGTTCGTACATACGGTGAGCGCCGGCTATGTAACCGGGTCGATCTTCATGCTGGCGATCAGCGCCTATTACCTTCTCAACAACCGCCACCACGCCTTCGCCAAGCGCTCGATCATCGTCGCCTCCGCCTTCGGCCTGGCGTCGTCGCTGTCAGTGGTCGTGCTCGGCGACGAGAGCGGCTACACGGTGACGGAAAACCAGAAGATGAAACTCGCCGCCATAGAGGCGATGTGGAAGACCGCGCCGGCACCGGCGCCGTTCACGCTGTTCGCGGTGCCGGACGTCGCCAACCAGCGGAATTCCTTCGAGATCAAGATTCCGTGGGCGCTGGGGATCGTCGCGACGCGCTCATTCGATACGCCGGTGCAGGGCATCGACGATCTCGTGGCGCGGGCCAAGACGCGGATCAAAAGCGGACTTGTGGCCTATGACGCCCTCGAGCGGCTGAAAGCCGACCGCAAGGACTCAAAGGCCAGCGTCGACCTCGACGTCCATGCGCACGATCTCGGCTACGCGCTGCTGCTCAAGCGCTACGTCGCCGATCCGCGCAAGGCCGACGAGGCCCAGATCGCCAAGGCTGCGGCCGACACGGTGCCCGGCGTGGTGCCGCTGTTCTGGTCCTTCCGCATCATGGTCGCGCTCGGCTTCTATTTCATCGCTCTGTTCGTGACCGCCTTCTACTACACGTCCAAGCTCGACTTCTCGCGCACCTGGTTGCTGCGGCTGTTCCTGTGGTCGCTGCCGTTGCCGTGGGTTGCCGCCGAGGTCGGTTGGTTCGTCGCCGAATATGGCCGCCAGCCTTGGGCGATCGACGGCGTGTTGCCGACGTTCCTGGCGTCCTCCTCGGTGTCGTCCGCGCAGATCCTGTTCACGCTCGGCGGCTTCGTCCTCTTCTACTCGTCGCTGGCGGTCGTCGATTTCATCCTGATGCGAAAGTACGTGCTGATGGGGCCGGTCGAGGCGCTCGGTCAGGAATTCACGCCCGCGCTACCCGCCAAGACCGTATCGTGAAGGAGCCCTGTCATGTCCATCCCCGTCGACTATGAAATCCTTCGCGTCATCTGGTGGCTGTTTCTCGGCGTGCTGCTGATCGGTTTCGCCATCATGGACGGCTTCGATCTCGGTGTCGCCACTCTGCTGCCGTTCGTCGCGCGCACCGACACCGAGCGGCGCATCGCCATCAACACAATTGGCCCCGTATGGGAGGGCAACCAGGTCTGGCTGGTCACCGGCGGCGGCGCTGCCTTCGCGGCGTTTCCGCCGGTCTATGCGGCGTCGTTCTCCGGCTTCTACATCGCCATGTTCCTGGTGCTTGCCACCTTGATCCTGCGGCCGGTCGGATTCGATTTCCGCAATAAGTTCAAGGATGCGCGCTGGCGCACGTTCTGGGACTACGCGCTGTTTGCCGGCGGGCTGGTGCCCTCGCTGGTGTTCGGCGTTGCCTTCGGCAACCTGCTGCAGGGCGTGCCGTTCCGCATCGATAGCGATATGCGCGTGCTGTACGAAGGCGGCGGGCTGTTCGAACTGCTCAATCCGTTCGGCCTGCTGTGCGGTCTCGTTTCGCTCGGCATGCTGACGACGCACGGCGCCGTCTATCTGACGGTAAAGGCGGACGGTCTGGTGAAAGAGCGCGCCACGGCTTATGTACGCATCGGCGCGCTGGTCACCGTGGCGCTGTTCATCGTCGCCGGGCTTTGGACGGCGTTCGTGCTCAAGGGCTATGTGATCACCAGCGCGATTGTGGTCGACGGCCCGTCGAACCCGCTGTTGAAGACGGTCGCGCAAGTGCGCGGACATTGGTTCGCCAACTTCGCCACCTACAAGTGGATGATGCTGGCGCCGGCGCTCGCCATTGTCGGGCCTCTCCTGACCGTCATGTTCACGGTCACGCGGCGCGCGGGCTTGGCTTTCGTCACCAGCGCCATCGGCATCTTCGGCGTGATCTCGACGGCGGGCGTGAGCATGTTCCCGTTCCTGATGCCGTCCGACATCATGCCGCAGGCGTCGCTCACGGTGTGGGACGCGACCTCGAGCCAGCTCACGCTGTTCGTGATGCTGCTGGCGACGCTGATCTTTCTGCCGATCGTGATCGCCTATACCAGCTTCGCCTTCCGCGTGATGCGCGGCGCGGTCACCGCCAAAGAGATCGAAGGCAATTCGGCCAATCATTACTGAGGGGTAAGATCAATGTGGTATTTCGCCTGGATTCTCGGCCTTGGTTTTGCCTGCGGCTGCGGCATTCTCAATGCCGTGTGGCACGATCATCAATTGCCGAACGAGACGATCAAAGACTAGACGCGACAACGGCGCCGCGGACGCGGCGCGTCCCGCTTGCTTAGGAGATCAGGTCGGGTTTTCGAGACTGAAGGTCTCGGAGCGGGCGTCGTAAGCGAAGGCTTCCGAGAAGCGCGCCCATGCCACCACCGACTGCAACGTCGCCCGGGTGGACTCCGCGGTCATGTGGTCCTCGAGCTCATCGCGGAACCGGCTCCTTGGCGCCGTATGATTGGCGCGCTCCTGCAGCACGCGCCGGATGTGCGCGGCCAGCGGCACATAGGCGAGAAGCTGGCGCTGGAACAGCTTCTTGCGATCGTCGGTCCCGCCTTCCGCGAACTGCTTGCCGGTATCGGTCAGCCGGATATCGCCGCCTTCGATCTCGGCGAGGCGCAGCAGCTGCAGCGCTTCGGCGACCGGAAATAGATCGTCTACCTCCATCTGCAGCGCGCTTGCGATCACCGGAAGGTCGGCTTTGCCGTTGTAGGGGGCGCCGGCGACCGCCTCGATCAGACCGGCGAGCGTGTTGGCGGAGGCTCGCGGCAAGGCCATTTCGATGCCCATGCCCGGGAAGCGATCCGGCGCAGCGCGCGGCGGCGCGGCGGGGCGAGCGGTGAGGGCGACATAAATGCGTTCGACCAGATCGCGGAACGCGGGATCGAGGCGGTTGCGCGGATGCCGCAGGTCGACCTTGATCTCGTCGATGATCTTTCCGGGGTTGCGCGAGAAGACGAGCACGCGGTCGCACATCAACACCGCTTCCTCGATGTTGTGCGTCACCAGGATCACGCCCTTGATCGGCAGCTTGCCTTCCATCCACAAATCAAGGAAGTCGGTGCGCAAGGTTTCCGCGGTCAGCACGTCGAGTGCGGAGAACGGCTCGTCCATCAACAGAATATTGGGATGCACGACCAGCGCGCGAGCAAAGCCGACACGCTGGCGCATGCCGCCGGACAATTCGCGCGGGTAGGCCAACTCGTAGCCGTCGAGACCGATCAGGTCGATGCCGGCCAGCGCGCGCTGGCGGATTTCCGCCTCGGGCAGACCGAGCGCCTCGAGGCCAAGCTGCACGTTCTCCAGAACAGTCAGCCAGGGAAACAGCGCGAAGCTCTGGAACACCATGGCGATGCCGGGCGCCGGCCCGGTCACCGGATGGCCGCGGTAATTGACCTGGCCGGAAATCGGCTCCGCCAGCCCCGCGATCAGCCGCAGCAGCGTCGATTTGCCCGATCCGGAACGGCCGAGGAGCCCGACGATTTCACCTTCCTTTAGCGTGAGATTGATGTCGTCGAGGACGAGGAGTTCTTCGCCATCCGGCTTCGGGAATGCCTGGCAGCAGGATTGGATTTGCAGCAACGCGTCGCTCATGACCCTGACCTCTTATTCGAGCTTGAATTTCTGCTCGGCGTACCGATAGAGCGGCCGCCACCACAAACGGTTGACGATGACCACATAGAAACTCATCACCGCGATGCCAAGCACGACCTGATGCATGTTGCCGGCCTCCGTCGCTTTCGCAATATAGGCGCCCAGACCGTACGCCTGCAGGTGCGTGTCGCCCCAGGACGCCACTTCGGCGACGATGCTGGCGTTCCAGGAGCCGCCGGATGCGGTGATGGCGCCGGTGACGTAATAGGGAAACACCGCCGGCAGCGCGATCTTCTTCCACCACAGCCAGCCGCCAACCTGCAGATTGGTGCCGACGTCGCGCATCTGCGACGGGATCGCCATCGCGCCGGCCACGACGTTGAACAGGATGTACCATTGCGTGCCCAGGATCATCAGCGGGCTCAGCCAGATATCGGGGCTGAGGTGGAAGGCGACGATCGCGACCACGACGACCGGAAACAGCACGTTGGCCGGAAACGCCGCCAGAAATTGCACGAGCGGCTGAATCAATTGGGCAAGCCGCGGCCGTGTCCCGACCATGACGCCGATTGGCACCCAGATCACGGTGGCGATTGCGATCAAAACGAGGACGCGCGCCAACGTGGCGAGCCCGAACAAAGCCGCTTTGCCGACTTCCGGCAGCGAGATATTGGCGGCGACGAACTGTCCGACCTCCCAAAGACAGGCGGCGGCGCCAATGACGACGATGCCGATCCACACGCGGTCGCCCCAGCGCGAACGTTTTCCGGAAACATGGGCTGGAGCAGCGTCGGCGACGTGGTCAAGCACCGGCAGCCGGTAGCTGCGCTGCCACAGCCGCGACAGCGGCACGGCCAGCGTTGCGACGATGCGCGAGCGGCGCAGCACGTCGAGCACCAATGATTGCGGGGGCGCGACTCCGGATTGCTGTTCGAAGCGGAAGCGGTCGGCCCAGGCCACCAGCGGGCGGAACAGCAACTGATCGTAGAGCAGGATGACCACGAGCATCGCCGCAATCGCCCAACCGACCGCGGCGAGATTTTTCTGCTCGATGGCAAGCGCGAGATAGGCGCCGATGCCGGGCAGCGTCACCGTGGTGTTGCCGACGCTGATTGCCTCGGACGCGACGACGAAGAACCAACTCCCCGACATCGACACCATCATATTCCAGATCAGCTGCGGCATGCCGAACGGCACTTCGACCCGCCAGAAGTGCATCCAGCCCGACAGCCGGAAGGTGCGCGAGGCCTCTGTCAGCTCGACCGGTACCGTGCGCAGCGACTGATAGAAGCTAAAGGCCATATTCCAGGCCTGACTGGTGAAAATCGCGAAGATGGCGGCAAATTCCGCCCCCAGTACGCGCCCCGGAGCGAGCGACATGAAGAACACGACGGTGATTGAAATGAAGCCGAGGATCGGCACCGACTGCAGGATGTCGAGCAGCGGGATCAGCACCACTTCGGCTTTCTTGCTCTTCGCCGCCGCCGTGGCGTAAGTGAACGTAAAAACCAGCGACAGCGCCAGGGCCACGAGCATACGCAGGGTGGTACGCGCGGCATATTCCGGCAGATAGTGCGGATCGAGCGAGACCGGCGTCTGCTGCAATTCCGTCAGCGGCTGCAACAGATGGTGGCTCGCCTCGGCGAGGAAGACTAAAAGACCGAGCGTCAGCAAGATGGCGAGCGCGTCCCAGCGCGTGAAGGCGCGCCCGGATTTCTCGACGGAGATTGGGATGCTGCCGCGCATGTGCCTCGCAGTCCGGGCTAGTGGTACATTCGGAACCCGGCCGCGGATGCGAGCGGGCGTGGCTCACGGTGAACGAGCCTCTCGCCCGATCATGCGCCTCGCCTCTGCACTTAAAATGACATCGTGTCACAAGCAAGCATTTAACGCGGGACGAGCGGCGTTTGCCGGCGCGCCGCTACCCGTGCAACGGGCGCCGCCCGAACCGGCGCAGCCGTCGGCTCAAGCTTACCGCGGCTTCGATGCCGCCCAGGCTCAGGACGCCGGCGCGCTCAAGCCGCTGCGCCAAACGTAGAATGACGGCGGCAAGGATCACGACGGCGGCGGCGGCGTAAATCGCCAGGCGATGGACCGAGTGAGACGGGGGCCGCTGAGGCCGGCCTGGAGGCGCGGGCCGCGGGACAATCCTTGCCGGAGCAAGATGCGGCATTTTGCAGGAATCCGAGGTACAGGAATCCGAGCGTCGCTCGTCAGCGGCCGTCCTACACATGCGCCCGCCCAGGTATAAATTCGAGGTAGAATGCGACTCTCCGTCATAAAGACGATATAAAGCCGCATCCGATCCGTTCAGCCCTTGATGAACGTGCCGCTGCGCAGTTCCGAGACGGCCTGCTGTAATTCGGCCTGCGTGTTCATCACGATCGGCCCGTACCAGGCGACCGGCTCCTCGATCGGCTTGCCCGACACCAGCAGAAAGCGGACGCCTTTGTCGCCGGCCTGTACGGTGACCTCGTCGCCGCGGTCGAACACGACCAGCGAGTGGTCGCCGGCCGGTTCGCGGAACAGGATCTCCTCGCCGTCGACCTGCTTTTCGCTGAGCACGCCGAAGGGCTTCGAGGAATAGGCGAACTTGCCGTCGCCTTCGAACACGTAAGCGAAGGCATGGCGCTCGGTCTCGACCTTGAGCGTCTTGCGCTTTCCCGCCGGTACGAAGACGTCGAGATAACGCGGATCGGCGGCGACGCCTTCCACGGGGCCTCGTCTGCCCCAGAACTCGCCGCAGACGACGCGCACATGGGTGCCGTCGTCGTCGGTGATTTCCGGAATCTCGGCGCCTTTGACGTCCTGGTAGCGCGGCGCGGTCATCTTCAGCGACGAGGGCAGGTTGGCCCAGAGCTGGAAGCCGTGCATGCGGCCTTGCGCGTCGCCCTGCGGCATCTCCTGATGCATGATGCCGCGCCCCGCGGTCATCCACTGCACGTCGCCGGAGCCGAGCGTGCCGCGGTTGCCGAGCGAGTCGCCGTGCTCCACCGTGCCGTTTAAAACGTAAGTTATTGTTTCAATTCCGCGGTGCGGATGCCAGGGGAAGCCGGCGAGATAATCCTGCGGGTTGTTGTTACGGAAATCGTCGAGCAGCAGGAACGGATCGGTCTCGGCCGTTTCGCCGAAGCCGAAAGCGCGGCGCAATTTCACGCCGGCGCCCTCCGTGGTGGGCACGGACTGCGCGATACGTTTGACGGGTCTGATGGACATAAGTTTTGCCTTTCGGAGTTAGGCCGCGGCGGCGGCTTGCTGTCGTTCGAACCGCGCCGCGAAGCTGGCGAACTGGTCGATATAGGCCTTGAGGAATTTGCGCACGCTTTCGTCGGCCACCCCGCCCTGGGCGTCGACCAGGTTGTCTTTGAACTGAATGTAGGCCTCGCCGCCCATGACGTGCATCCCCAGGCCGCTGCCAAGAACGGCGCGCAGGTGATGCTGGACGACGGCCGTGGAGATGGCGCCATTGGCGGTGCCGATCACCGCGGCAGGCTTGCCGGGCCAGGAAGTCTTGCCCCACGGCCGCGCGCCCCAGTCGATGGCGTTTTTCAGCACGGCGGGGATCGAGCGGCTGTGCTCGGGGGTGACGAAAAGAAGGGCGTCGGAGGCTTCCACCTCGGATTTGAAGCGGGCTACCTTTTCCGGCACCGGCTGCTCGTTATCCTGGTTATAGAGCGGTAGGTCGTCGATCTGGATGAATTTGGCGTCGAAGGCGTCGGAACCGAGCTTTGCCAGCGCCTGCGCCAGTCTGCGGTTGATGGATTCGCGCCGGTTCGAGCCGACGATAATGCCGAGCTTGTGCTTTGCCATGGGAACCCCTACTTGTTGGTGGTTACGAATTGTTACCAAGGCTAGATAGATGACCAAGCCAAACGTTCAAGCAGGCACAAGAGGCACACCAGGTAACCTCAATGTGCCCGAGGACTGCCGGGCGGTGAGTGAGGTGCTCGCGCGCGTCGGCGACAAGTGGACCGTGCTGGTGGTCTCGACGCTCGGCGACGGCGCCAAGCGCTTCAACGAATTGCGCAAGGCGCTGGGCTCGATCTCGCAGCGCATGCTGACGCTGACGCTGCGTGGGCTCGAGCGCGACGGGCTCGTCACGCGCACCGTGTTCCCGACCAATCCGCCGCGCGTCGATTACGAACTCACCCGGCTCGGCCGCTCGCTGCTCGAGCCGGTGAGCGAATTGGGCTCTTGGGCGCGCAAGAACCGCCCGGCGATCGCGCAAGCGCGCGAGCGCTTCGACGCGGCGGCGGCGAAGGTATAAGAGGAACTCATGCCAAAGCTCGAGACGCAGGGCATTTCTCTGCATTACGAAACCTTCGGCGACCGCCGCAAGCCGCCGCTGATGCTGATTGCCGGGCTCGGCGGCGTCGGCGCCGGCTGGGGGCCGCAGATCGAACGTTTCGCGGCAGAGCACTTCGTCGTGCTGCCGGATCACCGCGGCACCGGAGCGACCACGCGGGCGGCCGACGGCTACACCATCGCGCAGCACGCAGCGGACATGGCCTCGCTGATCGCGCATCTCAACATCGCGCCAGTGCATATCGTCGGCTCGTCGACCGGCGGCGCCATTGCGCAACTGATGGCGCTCGACCACGCGCCCCACGTGCGCAGCGTCACGATGGCATCCTCGTTCGCGCGCCCGGATGGCGTCATGCGGCGCCAATTCGCGTTGCGCCGCAAGCTGGCCGCCGATGGCGACATGCAGACGACCTACAGCTGCGCCGCGCTGTTTCTGTTTTCGCCGCGCTATGCGAGCGAAAATCCGCAGCGCGTGGCCGCCTGGATCGACCGCGCCGCCGCGCTGCCGCCCGAACGGGAGGTTGCGCTGCGGCGCATCGACATGATCATGGCGCACGATGCTTTCGCGCGGCTCGGCGATATCCGGCCGCCGGTCCTCGTCGTCTGCGGCAGCGACGACTTTTGCACGCCGCTGCACATGTCGGAAGAAATCGCGGATGCCATCCCCGGGGCCGAGCTCAAGATCCTGCCCGGCGCCGGCCACTTCGTCTATATCGAGCAGGAGCAGCGCTTCTTCGACGCGGTGCGCGCGTTTGTCGGACGGCATTGAGACCGGCAGCGCGGGCGCGCTACGACGCGGCGGGCAAAACAACCGCGCCCGCCCTTGTTAGCTATTGGACTAACAACGGACAATGGGCTGCGCGAGGGCCGAATTGGTCCGCAGCGATTGACCCACAACTGACAAAATAAACAAGACATAAAATCACGAATGGTCGCGAATGATCCTGGCTGTGTAAAAACACATCGCGGAAATTGATTCTCGGGATAAGATTCTCACGCGATTTGCGGGAGGATCCGATGAGGCGCTTCGTTGAAGGGGCGGATCGTGGTCAGAGCACGCTGTTTCCTGAATGTCTGGAAGACTGGATCGGAGAGGACAATCCGGTTCGCGTCATAGACGTCTTTGTCGATGAACTCGCTCTTGATGAGGTTGGATTTTGCGGGGTCGAACCCGAGGTAACCGGTCGACCTTCCTATCATCCGTCGGTGCTGCTGAAGCTCTACATCTACGGCTATCTCAACCGGGTGCAGTCGAGCCGCCGGCTGGAGCGTGAGGCGGGGCGTAACGTTGAGGTGATGTGGCTGACGGGACGGCTCGCTCCCGACCACAAGACGATTGCCAACTTCCGCAAGGACAACGGCCGCGCGATCCGGCAGGTCTGCGCCCGGTTTGTTGCGCTCTGCCGCACTTTGGGCCTGCTCACGCAAGCCAGCGTCGCGATTGACGGCAGTAAGTTCAAGGCGGTGAACAACCGCGACAAGAACTTCACGCGGGCCAAGATGGAGCGGCGCATGGCGCAGATTGAGGAGAGCGTCGCGCGTTATCTGCAGCAGCTCGACAGCGCCGACCGGCAGGAACCATCCGAGGCGCTCAAAACCAAGACCAGCCGTCTGAAAGAGAAGATCGAGAAACTGAAGGAGCAGATGCAGCGGCTTGAGATTCTCAAGGTAACTATGCTTGCCACGCCGGACCAGCAGATCTCGCTGACCGATCCCGATGCCCGCTCGATGGCGACCAGTGGCCGCGGCTCTGGCGTCGTGGGCTACAACGTCCAGGTTGCCGTCGACACCACACATCATCTGATTATCACGCATGAGGTGACCAACGTCGGGACCGACCGGTCGCAGCTCTCACCTGTGGCCAAGGGGGCGAAGGCGACGCTGGAAGTGGAGAGCCTCGATGCCGTTGCCGACCGCGGCTACTTCAGCAGTGCGGAGATTCTGGCGTGCGAGGAAGCGGGTATCACAATTACGCTGCCCAAGCCGATGACCTCAAACTCAAAGGCAGAAGGGCGCTTCGGCAAGCAGGACTTTCGCTATCTGGCTGAGGAGGACGTTTACATGTGTCCTGCCGGCGAGAAGCTTGCCTACCACTACACGGTCGAGGAAAAAGGGCTGATTCTGCATCGCTACTGGACTAACGCTTGCCAGGATTGCGCCATCAAAAATGCCTGCACCACCGGCAAGGAACGCCGGATCACCCGATGGGAGCATGAGCGTGTTCTTGAGGCGGTGCAACGCCGGCTCGACGAGCATCCGGAGAAGATGCGCCTGCGGCGCGAGACGGTCGAGCATCCCTTCGGCACGATCAAGGCGCGGATGGGCGCAACCCACTTCCTGATGAAGACGCTGCCGCGCGTGGCCACCGAAATGGCGCTGCACGTGCTGGCCTATAATCTCACGCGCGTCATAAACATCATCGGCATCCAACCGCTCATGGCGGCCATGAGGGCATAATCGCCACAGACACGAAGCCGTCTGCCATCAGAGGATCGCCGCAATCCGCATCAGCCGCGTCTACAGTCGGAAAAGCCGTCAAATCCAAAAAATGACCACGCACGGCCACATCGCCGATGTCTCAAGGCGTCAATGCTTCCGCCAAGGCGTTTTTACACGACCAAGATCCGAATCGGACATGCAAAGCGACCAAGTCAATCTTCGAAATTAAAGAAATGAATATTCATCGCAATCGAAGCACAAACGCATATCTCGTTCTTACAGCAATAAACAAGCGATTTTCTTCGAGGGTAACTTGGCCGAATCAGACTTATTCAGTACCACTCATTATCGGGGGCGTCAGTCTAACTGTACGCTGTAAGACAGCGGAGCACATTATGACCGAATCCTTCCATCTCTTCATAGGTACACCGTGTTTTGGGGGGCAAGTCTCAACTATCTATTTTGCATCGATATTTAAGTTGCAGATAGCCTTGCGCTCCCACCCAAATGTTAAAATGACTGTCCGTTTTCAGGATGGTGATGCGCTTATTACGCGGGGCCGAGCCAACTTAGTTTCGGCGTTTCTCGACGATCCGACAGCGACTCACCTGATGTTCATAGACGCCGACATTGGATTTGAGCCAGATCAAATAATACGATTATTGACGAGCGGCGGCGAGGTTGTCGCTGGCGCATATCCAATTAAGCGGATTGATTGGCAAAAAGTAGAAAAAGCCGTAACGACCGGAAAGCCGAATGTTCAGTCTACGGCCCTCAACTATGTTGTCGAAGTTGAAGATCCCGACAATATAACAGTCGTAGATGGATTTGCCCGAGCGCGCTACGCTGGCGCTGGGTTTCTCATGATTAGGCGCAGCGCGCTTGAAAAAATGTGCGGACATTATAAATCGTTGCAGTTCCGTCGCGAACATTCAATCAATGACTCCCTTGCCAGCAGCCCAAATCGTTTTGCTCTGTTCGAATGCATGATTGATCAAAAATCTGGAATTTATCTCAGTGAAGATTTTAGCTTTTGTAAGCGTTGGACAGATATAGGCGGTCAAATTTGGGTCGATTTGCAAAGTCGCCTGAACCATGTTGGGCCGACTATTTTTTACGGAGACCTTGCAACTCAATTTTCGAATTTGGAAACTTCAGTAAGTTGCGCCTCTTCAGAAGAGGCGGCGGATCATGGCCTGCACGCGCGATCTGGTGTCCGTTATCAGGGTTAAAGCCGGCATCCCGGGTGACGCTTTGATGTCGGCGAATGATGTGGTGGACGACGCCCGCTCCCGGCATCGAGGTGCCATAGAGTGGTTCGTCGAAGACGAATCACATGAGAGGAGCCGTCCACATGCAGATTACCACGATCGGATTGGATATCGCCAAGAACGTGTTCCAGGTTCACGGCATCGATGCGACCGAGAAGGTCGTCGTCAGAAGACAACTTCGCCGGGGCCAGGTGATAAAGTTCTTCGAAGCTCAGGCGCCGTGCCTCATCGGCATGGAAGCCTGTGCTACGGCACACCATTGGGCGCGTGAACTGACGAAGCTCGGGCATCAAGTTCGGCTGATGCCGGCAAAGGATGTGAAGGCCTACGTCAAGCGCAACAAGAACGATGCCGCCGACGCCGAGGCGATCTGCGAAGCGGTCAGGCGTCCAACCATGCGGTTTGTAGTGGTCAAATCGCCCGAGCAGCAGGGCCGGTTGATGCAGCATCGAGTGCGCGATCTGCTGATGCGGCAACGCACCCAGTTGATCAATGCCTTGCGGGCACATTTGGCCGAGCTCGGCATAGCGGCTGCGCAAGGGCGCGAAGGGGTCAAAGAGTTATTAGCGATCGTCGCCCAGAATGGAGATTCGCGCTTGCCGGTTGATGCCCACGCCAGCCTGATCGTGCTGGCGGCGCAGCTTCAGGCTGTGCAGACGACGATCGGATTGATCGAGAAACGTGTCGTTAGGCAGCATCGCTCGAACGAAGAGAGCAAGCGACTGGAGACCATCCCCGGAATCGGCTTTATCGGGGCTACCGCGATCGCAGCGACCGTCCCGGATCCGAAGGTTTTTCGATCGGGGCGTGATTTTGCGGCCTGGGTCGGGCTCGTGCCGCGGCAAGATTCGACCGGCGGCAAGCAGAAGCTCGGGCCAATCTCGAAACAGGGCGATCGTTACTTGCGTCGCATCCTGGTCGTTGGAGCCTGTTCCGTCTTGCGGCGTGCGCGCCAGCAGCCGGAGAAGTATCCCTGGCTCATACAGCTTCTCGCCCGGCGACCGTTCAAGGTCGTTGCGGTCGCGCTTGCCAACAAGATGGCGCGGGTCGCCTGGGCGTTGCTGGCCAAGGGAGGGACCTACCGAGCGCCTCACCTAATGGCGGCATGACAAGGAACTCGGCAATGAGATGATGAGGTTGGGTTCGTGCGTTCAAGAACTGCAGGGGTGATGACGACATTGATGCGAAACGGTCGAGACCGTCGATCGGGAAAACCCGTGAATGTGCCACGCGAGTATAGAACGCGAGCGATTGTTTGGGACCCGATCAGCGGATTACATCAGGGCCAGCAGCCACAACGGCTGCATTCAAAGGCCGAATACATGGCTGCACCCGAACGCTTCGCTGAAATGCTCGATTTTTCCCTTGCACTGCGGGCGTCGTCCATACATGGCACTTCGCCGCGTCCGCCGCGACGCACCATTTTTGTCGCGATTGGACTAACAACGGACATTGCTAGTTTTTAGCCCGCGATGGCTGCGGGACGCCTAAATTTTTCTCACGCGGTGGTATCAAAAAGGCTCAGTTTTCTGCGGATGTTGCGTGAAGGACACATTCTCGCCCGGCGAATTTTGATATAGTTTGCGCATAGGATTGGGCAAACCTGTCGGCCAAGGTGGTTGTCATGCAAAAGTCACTTGTGACAGCGGCGATTACTGCCACGCTCTTTTGTGTGGCCTCCGCAAATGCTGCGGACTTGCCGACCAAGGCCCCGGCCTACAAGGCGCCACCGCCCCTCGCGTCCGACAATTGGACCGGGCTCGATCTCGGCATCAACGGGGGAGGCGCGTGGGGCCGTGAGGATTGGCTAGATAACGTGGGGGCCGGGGGTTGCGTCCCGGAAAATTTCCGTCCCAACGGTGGCGTGTTTGGCGGCCAGCTCGGTTTCCGGTGGCAGTGGAACCAGTTGGTTCTTGGAATTGAAGGCACGTGGGATTGGGCCGGCCTGCGCGATACCCTTGCGCCGGGGGCGGGACCGAGGAATTCAAGGTTACCTCTCTCTACACGGCAACCGGTCAGATTGGATGGGCTGCCTGGGATCATTTCCTGGTCTATGTCAAAGGCGGCTGGGCAGGCGCCGCGACCAAAGCCGACGTCAATCTCAATGGCGACATAGCATCCAATTCGCAAACCGTCCGTGGTTGGACGGCCGGCGGCGGCGTCGATTACGCGATTTGGCAGAATGTAATTGTCGGCGTCGAATACGATCACTTCGAATTTAACTATGATCCGTTCACTGCTCCGGGCAGCGGTGGCGGCGCACCTTGGATCGTTACCAACACGAGCCACTTCACCGTCGATCAGGTAGTCGCGCGCCTGAATTACAAATTCGATTGGCCACGCTAACTATTAACGGCGCGTTCCTTTTTTGGAACTCCAGTAACAAGCACACTCCACGGTTCCATCTGAAGGAATATCTCGCATCCGAATTTAGCGATCCGATGCGACGATAGCTGGGGCAGTGCAATAGTTAATTTGATGCGGATTTAAACTTATCGGATGTCCGCTTTCGCAGAGTGGCCATTACGCTAAAAAGGGCGCGCACCCTCCGTCTAAGTTCCAATTTAGCCTTCATGCAATTGTCATCCGAACGCCAGACTATCGTCTCTATTCGCATCCAAGGCTTTTGTCAGAAACCAAGCTTGGGAGGTGAACATGGATGACATAAATCATCCGGTTTATTTTGACCTCGAAACCGTCGCTCTTTTGAAGGAGACGCTCGACGATGCCTGGGCGTGCCTCCGGCCGGAGCAGCAAGCGACAATGCTCAAGACCACGCTTGCCGAACGTATCCTAAAATCGGCAGCACAAGGCGAACGTGATCGCGAAAGCTTGCTCCACGCCGCACTTTCGGAGGATGCTGCCTGAGGGTGCACACGCCGTTGGCGCGTATGTTGCCGAGGTCATCGGCGGTCCAGTGCGGCGCATCAGCCGAGTTCGGTTTGGCTCTTCCTCGCGCGTCCTGCGGACTCGCATAGGCAGGACGGCTACTTCGCACAGACCACGACCAGAGAGCCGCCGGTGGTGTCCGGATTGATCCCGCAAGACACGGTTCGATCGGTGAGATAGCTCGCCGCCGCTCTTTTTGTCCCACAATAGGCCGTGACTACTACCTCATCGTCACGGCAGGTCACCTGGCATTCGGAAGAGCTCATGCAGGGCGCGCGAACGAGGCGGAACTGCGATGAGGCTCCCGCTGGTCCTGGAGGTCCTTGCAGACCTTGCGGCCCGGCGGGCCCAACCGGTCCTTGCGGGCCGGCATCTCCTTTAGCGCCGGTGTCACCCTTCGGTCCTTGCGGGCCTGGCGTTGGCTGACCGCAACTCGAAAGCACTGTAGACATCGCGACTACCAGAATAATGACAACGGCGCGCATCGAAAGTACCCCTTGTTGGCTTGCGTCCACGGCGCAGACGCTCAATGAAACGCTCAGTCTGCCCGCACGGTTCTAGTAATCACATGTTGCCAAGGTCAGTGCTCGTTCCTTCCGCCGGCGTTGCGGCGGATGGGTCGCGTCGCGCGACTGCTTCACTGGCACCATTCTCGTCGCGTTCCCAGAGGCGTCGAATAATGATGTAGATGACCACTCCCACGGACGGGGGAACGATCAGCATCACCAAGAGCTGGCCCATGGCTGCTCCGTGCCATTCAATAGTAAATCAGCGTAAGCTTTTTTTACGCTTTTCACTACGACTCTAGCAGACCATGCCAAACGGGCGCATATCATGCGCCATGACCCGCAGCCGCGATGATAGCGATTGGCACTTAGCGGGCAATGCAGCCGCGCCCATGTTTGTCAGCTATTCCAATAGACCAGAAATGTTGCGCCGCGACGAATGACGCGAAGTGCCATCAGGTGACATTGAGCGTTCGAAATGAAAGAGGCGGCCAATTGAGATAGCCTAGAGATGTCTTCGCTTACGCCGCGTGTCGATCCTCGACTGCGCCGTTGAGCTTAAAGAACGATATTCGCTCGTCCATTGCCTTGGCTTGATGCTCCAGCATCTTGGCGGTCGCCGCGTTCTCCTCGACTAGTGCCGAGTTCTGCTGTGTCACCTCGTCCATCTGGTTCAGCGCCTTGTTGATCTGCTCAATTCCGGTCGCCTGCTCGACACTGGCACTGGCAATATCGGCGACGATAGCCGCCACTTTTTTTGTCGATTCGGCGATCTCGCCCAGTGAAGCGCCAGCCCCATTGACGAGGTCGGCCCCCTCGCGCACCTGGACCGAACTATTGGTGATCAGGTCTTTGATGTCCTTAGCTGCTTGCGCAGAGCGCTGTGCCAAGCTTCGCACTTCCGAAGCCACCACAGCAAAACCGCGCCCTGCTTCGCCGGCGCGCGCGGCTTCCACTGCCGCGTTGAGCGCCAGCAGGTTCGTCTGCCGTGCGATCTCGTCGATGACGCCGATGATGTCGGAGATCTTATGTGAGGATTCTTCGATCCGCGCCATTGCAGCGACGGCTTTGGCGACGACTTCGCTGCTATGTTGGGCGACTTCACAAGTCGCGTTGGCGGACGTCTTGGCGATCTCCGCATTCTCCGCGTTTTTCTTCACGGTCCCTGATATTTCTTCCATTGATGCCGATGTTTGTTCAATACTAGCGGCCTGTTCCTCGGTGCGCTGGGAAAGGTCGGTAGTGCTTGTCGAAATCTCCGCCGAGGCGCTGGCAACCTCGCGTGCGACCTCGACGATCGAGCCCACAGTTTCTTGCAGGCCGGATAGCGCAGTGTTGAAGTCGTCCCTGATCTGCCGATAGACCGGAGAAAACTCGTCATTCAGCCGGCAGGCCAGATCGCCGCTTGAAAGCCGTTTCAGTCCCTCCGCGAGTGAACGCACGACCCGGGCTATTTCCTCGGCCGCCTTTGCGCGTTCCTCGGCAGCTTTCATCTGCAACTCTTGTTCCGCTTGTTGCCGACGCGCGGCCTCGTCGACCTCTCGCTGTTTTAGTTCTGCGGCCGCTTCGGTTTCGAGATGGGCCTTTTCAATGGCCTTGAGCTTGAAGGCCTCGACCGCCGCAGCAATGTCGCCGATCTCGTCCTTGCGTCCCAATCCCGGCAACACCACGTCAAAATTGCCGGCCGCTAGCTCGGCCATGGCAACCGTCATTGCCTTGAGCGCGGTCGCCATCCGGCGCACGCTGAAGACGGTGACCACGCCGATAAGGGCGATAATGACAGAGGCAACCGTCAGGGCATGCTTGGCGGTCGACCATACCTGCTGCTGCAGATCGTCGATATAGACTCCGGTGCCGATGACCCAACCCCAGGGCTGGAAGCCGGCGACGTAGGATAGCTTGGGTTGCGGCTCAGCCACACCCGGCTTCGGCCATTCATAGGCCACGAAGCCCGCGCCTTGCCGCTTCACGACGTCGGCAGCCTCGACGAACAGGCGCTTGCCATTCGGATCCTTCATCTCGGTGAGATCGCGGCCGTTCAACTCCGGCTTGATCGGATGCATGATCATGCGCGGCTGCAAATCGTTGATCCAGAAATAGTCATCCGCTCCGTAGCGTAAAGCGCCGATGCGGGCCGACGCATTCTTTTTCGCTTGCTCGACAGAAGTCTCGCCCCGCTGTGCCGCCGCGTATTCCTCGCTTACGATGCGCAACGCAACCTCGCCAAGATGGCGCAATTCGATTCGCTTCTGATCTTCCAGGCCACTCTTAAATTCGCTTAATTCAAAGATCGCAATCCCAATTAGCGACACAAAGCTGAGAGCAATGATCGCGTAGATCTTGCCAGTCATCCTAAATGTTATTTTTTTCATTTAAGGAAATCCTGCGGGGAATTTGATCGGCACAAGGGGGGCAGGCTGCGAGACATCCATTTAGATCGACACGTTTCATCAAGACAAGAAAAGCGCACTCATGTCGGACAGCTCGTTTCGTCACCCGAAGCCGAACATACAGATTGTTGCTAAGATTATTAGACACAGGTTTATGAAGTGCTTCTGTGGCCGCACTTACAAGAAAATGTCTTTTTGTCCTGCGACTGATAATCAATGCCAACAATTCTGATTTACAATTCACGCCCATAATTCTCGAATTTGCAATTCGATGTGACACCAAGTCGTATTTGGATACTACCTCAATGATAGATTGCGGCCGGACGGCTTTTGGGGCATTCGCGGCCTTTTTCATTTTAGGTTCCGTTTATTTTGTCCGCTGTGGGTAACAACGGCCATTGACCGGTACCGGCGCGGAACGGCTAGGTCGCGAAGACCCGAAGCGGACGACCGGTTGTATGACGCCTGTCTCGACAGTCGTTTGGGGGGATTGATAGGGTTGCCGGAGTATCCGCCGGGAGATTTCCATGCAGCGAGCGAAACCCAGGGCCCGCCTCGCGGCCGCGTGCCGACAGGTCATGGCAGCGGTCACTTTCATCGTCGCTGTGGTTGAGGTTGCGGTCCCGGCCCGAGCGCAGGCGCAGGTGGCTTATCCGAACCGTCCGGTGCAGATCATCATTGCCTATGGTGCCGGCACCATTGGCGATGTCAGCATGCGCATCCTGGCCGAAAAGCTCAGCATCCAGCTCGGCAAGAACTTCATCGTTGAAAACCGTCCGGGCGCCGCAGGCATCGTTGCCGCCAAGGCTGCCGCGGCGGCGGCGCCGGATGGCTACACGCTCGTCCTGATCGGCAACAGCTACGCCATCAGCACCGCCTTGTTCAAATCCTTGCCCTACGACGTCGTGAAGGACTTCACGCCAATATCCGCGATCGCGACGTTCGATTTTCTCGTTGCGACCAAGAAGGGCTCAAAGTGCAAATCGATGAAGGACGTCATTGCCTATGCGAAGGAAAATCCCGGCAAGCTGACCATCGCGACACTAAGCCCGGGTACGACTCAATATCTTGCCGTTGAGCTTCTGAAGGTCACCGGCGGGGTCAATGTGACGGCCGTGCCGTTCCGGAGTTCGCCGGACGCCGCCACTGCATTACTACGCGGCGATGTCGATATCGACATGGATTCGTACGCGCCTCTGAAATCGTTGCTGGAATCCGACAAAATCGACGTGATAGCGACCACCGGCAAGAACAGGGTCCCTTTCTTGAAGGACGTGCCGACCGTCGGCGAAAGCGGCCTGCCGAATTTCGACGTGACAAGCTGGAACGGAATCGCGGCTCCCGCGGGCGTGCCGGTGCCGATCGTGTCGAAGCTCAGTGCGGCCGTGAACGAGGCGCTTCAGTTGCCGGACGTGCAAGCGACCGGGCAGAGGCTGGGTATGGTCATGCACGGCAGTTCGCCGGACGAGTTGAAATCGCGCCTCAAGGCCGACATCGCAAAATGGTCCAATCTCATCGAGACGGCGCATATAACCAAGCAAGATTAGAGCGGCGCCTTGTGTCGCTTGCCGCTGCGGAACGCGATGAGGCAGTTGATCCTCAGGCCTCGTCGCCCGCCGCATGCCGTCGGAGCGAAGCCGCGACAGGCGACCTCGTTCCATCAGGCGGCGCGTTGCCCGGGTCCCGCCGTGGGACCGCGATCTAATAGCCGCGCGCGGGCCCATGTAATCGGCCCGTAATACCGCTGTCATCGACGGCCGCTTAGCTAAAGGGCTCGTACCCCGGCGCCGAGGGCCACCGCGTGCCACGTTATTTTTTCCATTTCACCGACGGAACGCATTGGTTCAGCGACGGCACCGGGCGCGAGCTGAGCGGTCTGCGGGCGGCGCGCGCGTACGCCATCCGGCATACGCGCGAACTCAAGGCCGCGGTGTGCGATCCGCACATCCAGGATCTGTCGGGTTGGATGTTGACGGTGGTCGACGCCAGCGGCCATCCGCTGTTCGCGCTCGGTTTCGACTTCACGCCGCGGCTGGTGCCGGTGGAGTTGCTCGCCGCCAGCCGGCGCGGGGCCGGCTTGCTGGCGGAAAACGAAACGCGGCCCGGCTGACACGCGCCACATTCGAGCCGCGCGGGTTTGCGGAATATTCTGGCCGTCCGGCGCTCCGCGCGGGCGCATGCAGGGTTGCCCTGCCCGGCGGCCCCCATCCAAACCATATCGGCAGTGTCGATTGCGGGAATGATGCCGCGCGGGACGACGAGGCTAACAAAATATTTCATCGGAAAATTAAAATCGCTCGACTGCGCTGACTTTGCATTTTCCCTTTGGCGATTTCATTCGCATGCAGCCAAAGCCAGGAGGCTCGCTTGGCGGGGCTGACGCCGCTGCCGGGCACCGCGGGGCAATGATCGATGTCGCAAATAGGCCGATAGAATGGGCACTTCGCCGGAGCACACACGTAATGGGCTGCGTCGCCGACGTTGTGCATTTCTATAAATGTTAATTGAATTGCTTAAACTGCCGAAAAGTTCCGGCCCGTATAAGAAACGCGGCGACAATACTTAAGGGGGTTACCCAAATGACTAAGTATATCCAGCGTTTCTTGAAGGACAATTCGGGCGCAACCGCGATCGAATACGGCCTGATTGCCGCCGGCATTTCGGTCGCGATCATTGCGGTCGTGAATGGCCTCGGCTCTCAGTTGGTCACGACGTTCACCACCGTCACGAACGATCTTGCGACCCAGAACGGCGGCTAATCGCCGGTCCAATGGCAATGCATAAAAGGCCCCAGTCGGTTGCTGGGGCCTTTGCTTTTTGGCGCACTGAATCGGGGCAAATTGGCTTGGCCGGCGGGCTGGGCCGGCCTGAACTTTATCCTAGGAAAAAACTCCTTGACAGCCGAACGCTCCCTTGCTACAAATCGCGCACGCTCTATAGTTGTATCCGGTTGAGCGGGGGTCGGCGGGCATTGCCGCCGGTCCGGCCGCGTTATCGAGGCCTCGACGGGTCTCGAAACCAACGCCGAGAAAATTCCGGCGCCCGGAGGTCGAGTATGCCGGAGAGCGACAACGACCGCATCGTGACAAGGGCCGAGGAGGCCGCCGCAACCGGCGGGCACCGCGTGCGCCAGGTGCTGGTGGCGAGCCTGATCGGCGCCATTCTGGTGATGATCGCGATCGCGACGGTGTCGTTCCACTGACGGACGCCCGCAAATGCATTTGTTCGCGCCGGCATTGCCGGCGCTTTTTGTATTGGGAGGCGACCAATATGCCGGCAAGAAAGCAGATCGCGCCGGAGCTTCTCGCCGAAGCCAAGCGCGCCTTGCCGCCACAGATCTTCCCGCGGACACATTCCCGCCGCCGTAAACTCTGTCGTCCAACCGGCTCGATGCGCTGGCGTGGGCGGTGACGGCGTTGAGTTTCGGGGCGCGGCAGGGGCCGCGGATGAGGACGTTATGAAAGAACGATTTCTCTATCGCGCCGGCACAAACAATGTCGTCTCGGAATTATCGGAGGACATGAAAGAGGTGTTACGGCACAACACGGAGACGCTCGAGTAGGAGCTTACCAGGCAAGTTCCCGGTTTACATTCTCCATCACAAACGCCAAGCCGATGCTCTGAAAAAACGGATGCCACGGCGTCGGTGCGATAAAATTCATGCCGCCGCCGCTTCCTTCCCAAACCGGGATGACGAGGCCTGCCAGGCCTGCGCTGCCGGCATAAGCCTGCAATTCGGCGATAAAAGCTTTCTTGTCATGCTCGCTCTTGGCGCCGAATGATTTATCGAGAGGGACGACAATCATATCTTGGCCCTCCCGGCGTAGGTGGGTGACTCTGTAACGTGGCATGTCTCAAATCTCTCTCAGAGGGTCTTTATTCTGCTCCTTTAGGCCATCGCAGTTCGGCGCTGCCAATCCTGCTCCGCATGATTCCCATGCGTTCACTATACCATTTTTCGGCGTCCGCGCTGGGCTCAAATCGATGCGGCAACAATGCGAAGTCCGATACCGGACAGGGCGATCGTGGCGCCGATGCTGCTCGTCGTTCCCGGCGACAACACTTATTCGAATTACCAGAAAGCGAACCGCGTGTTCTGGCGGCAGACGGTGCTGCCGCTCGGCAACCGCATCGGCGCGGCACCGCGCATTGGCTGTCGCCGGCATTCGGCGCGGGGCTTTCGCTCGCCGTCGACCTCGACAAAGTCGAGGCGCTGTCTCCCGACCGCGCTGCGTTGTGGGACCGCGTCACCAAGGCGCCGTTCCTCACCGTCAACGAGAAGCGCGCGGCGGTGGGCTATGGCGCGCTTGCCGGCGGCGACCGATTGGAATCACCAACTGCGCTGCTGACATAAACTATTACTGCGGTGCTTTCGCGGCCGGTTTCGCCGGCGGCGGGGCGTCGACGTCGCCGGCATCGAGACAGCCCGAGATGACTGCGGAATAGATGTCGGTGGCGGAGCGGATGTCGCTCATGCAGGTGAACGGCTTGTAGCGCACGGTGAAGTTGAAGTAGCCGCCGCCGTCGCTCTTGGTCGTATATTTGTTGTCGAGCGTCACCGTGCGGTTGGGCGCGGTCTCGCCGTTGATGATGACATTACCGTCAACAAAGCGCGATTCATTGATGCGGATGTCCGCCTGCGCCGCGGCAGTGCCGGCGAGCAGGACGAGGGCTGCAGCGAGCCAACGCATCGTCGTCTCCATGCATGAATTCGGCGTCGCCCATGTCTTCTATCTAGTCCCCAGCGCGGTTGGCCGCAATATGAACGATCTCATCGCCATTTTCAGCGAGTGCGGCGACCTCGCGCATCTGGCGCTGTTCCTGTGGGCGACGTCGGCCTCGGCGCTCGCCTGGTACGCGCTACGCGAACTCGCCGCCGCGAGCCGGGGCTTCGACGATTTCGTGCGCGAACTCCCGCGCTTCAACGAGCACTTCGGAGGCAAATGATGGATACCTTGCACGGCGTGCTGCGTTCGATCCGCGGCGAGACCAAAAGCCGGCGCGACCATCTCGACCGCGCCACGCCGGGCGGCAAAGGCAGGACATATAAGTTCTGGCGATCGAGCGATGGCAACGAATATGTGCAACATGTTGGAAGTCGCTGAACGCAGTATCGTTAAGATGTATCCAGCTTTCGATCTGAAAGAGTTTAGACAGGCCATCACTCAAAATGGCAATCTATGCGAGCTAACCTACGAAATGCCGAACAGTATGCTTGGTAGCGTTCCCATCGTCACGATCGACAAGCGCACCTGCAAGGTCGTTCGAATTATTCATACCAGTGAGGCTAAGTCGTCGGAATGCGTACGGCTGACGACCGGTAGCGCGTCTAGAACTTCATGAACTTTTTGAACTCGCCCAGCATTGTCGCCCACATCGTCAGGCTGTCGTCGATGTTCTCGGTCGTGCCGCGGCTGATCACCATGTCCATCTCGGCCCAGAGCAGCTTGCCAGGCTTGGTGTAGACCCGCAGGAAGCGTTTCGTGGTGTTCCACTCGTTGACCTTGGATGCGCCCACGCTGGCGTTCGACCAGCCGGCGGCGAACTGGACCTGGTTGCAGCTTCCGGCAACGCAATTATAGAAATAGACGTCGTAGTTGACGTCGGCGACACGGCTTTTGACGATCACGACGCCATTGCTGTCCTTGTCGATGCGGGCCGGCAGGCCGTGCCTGGTCATGATGTCGACCATTTGCTCGCGGGTGACGCCCGCTTCGTTGAGCGGGCCGGCCGAGACCGGCGCAGCGCAGAGCAGCGCGATCGTCAGACCGACGGCAAGGTTCAAGTGTTTCATCGCGACGCCCCCTGATGGAAAGTGATTGTCCTGTCAGCCCCGGGCCCAACTATTGGGCGAAGGCGGGCTGGAAATCTAGATGGCCGGTCGGTCGACGCCGCGCCGCAAGCGGACGGCAGGCAAGTTGCACTCTCGCCGCCGCACGTCCGCAGCCTAGTCTGACTATTTGGCGGCCGCCGCTTTCAAGATCGGCGTCAGCCGTGCGATTTCGTTATGCACCAGCTCGGCCAAGGCTTTCGGTCCGCGACGGTCCGGTTCGGCGATTTCGGCGCCGAGATCGGTCAGCTTTTTTTGCACGGCCGGCTCGTCGAGGCCTTTGTTGAGCGCGGCGGCAAGCTTGTCGACGACCGCTTTCGGCGTGCCTTTCGGCGCGAAGATCGCATAGAAAGGCGCGCAGTCGAACTGCGGGAATCCCTGCTCGTAGGAGGTCGGTACGTCCGGCAACAACGGGCTGCGCTTCTTGGCGGCGATGGCCAGCGCCTTGACCGTGCCCTTGCGCACATGCTGCAGGGGCCCGAGCACCGGGTCGCAATCGTAGTCAACGTTGCCGGCGAGAATGGCGTTCATCACCGGCGCCGTGCCGGTGAACGGCACCAGCGTCGGCTTGACGCCGATGGCCGAGTTGAGCAGCAGGCAGCCGATATACGACACTGAGCCGACACCGGCATGCCCCATGTTGAGCTTGCTCTGGTTCGCCTTGGCCCAAGCGGCGAATTCTTTCAGGTTGTTGGCGGGGATATCCTTGCGAACCGCAAGCAGTTCGGGCTGGACGGCGATCAGGCCGACCGGCTCAAAATCCTTTTCCGGGTCATAGCCGAGGTTGGGATAGAACACCGGCGCGAGCGCGTTGGTGCCCATGTGGCCGGAAATCAGCGTGTAACCGTCGGGAGTGGCACGCGCGGCCCGCGTTGCGCCGACCGTGCCGCCGGCGCCGGCGACGTTCTCGACCACGAAGGACTGGCCGAGATGGCGGGAAAAAATGTCGGAGGCGATACGGCCCATCACGTCGGCCGGCCCGCCCGCCGCGAACGGCACGATCACCGTCACCGTTCGCGTCGGATAGTCTTGCGCCTGAACGCTACCCGCGAGCGCCATGAGGGCGGCCGCAACCCATAATCTCTTCATCGTCCCCTCCCGTCGTTTTCGGCTTCTTGAAAGTAACTCTGCCACTTCACGTGTGGCGGGGGGAAGGGGTGTGTCGAACGCCCAGAGTGCCGGGCGTCAACCATAGGCGCGACCGACGAACTATTGCGGCGCGATGTGGGGCTGACCTGCGTCGCGCGTTTTCACATCCATTCAACAGGAGAACCTCAATGGATATCGATACCCACAACGAACTCGAGACCAAGGCGGGCATCCCGCTCGATGCCGTGGTCACGCATGGCGACACGATGCGCGCCTTCGAGGCCTTCAAGGAGACGAACGACCAGCGGCTCAGCAAGCGCGACAATGATGTCGTGCTGGAGGAGGAGCTCGCGCAATAGAGCAAGAGCGGTGCAACGCTGATCAGGCCGCTGCAGCCTTCACCGTCTCGCGGCACGATAAGCCGGCTCGCCGCGACCGGATGGCTTTACGCCGTGATGTTGAGTAACGCCGACGTCATCTGCATGTCGGTTTTGAGCACCGCCAGGTTGGCGGCATAGCTGATGCGGGCGGTGAGCTGCTGGACGGCCTCGTTCACCGAATCGACATTCGGCATGGCCACCATGCCGCTGCTGTCAGCAAAGGGCGCGGCGGGAGCGAACGTGGGGACGGAAGCGGGCGAAACGGCGGTCACCGACGCGCCGACGCTGCCGTCGGACAGCGCGACTTGATCGATGCTCTTAGGCACGTAAACGCCGGGGAAGCTCGCGCCCCCCGGTGCACCGGGCAACGGGCCGGCCGAGTAGACGTTCGCGACGTTGCTGGCCGAGACCTGCAGCCGCAAAGCGGCCGCGGACAGTCCCGACACGGCGATGGAACTGGCAATGCTCATGCCTGCCGTCGTAGCGGGCGATCATTAACTGCGAGTTCTGCAAGACGGTAAGCGGGCGCTGAAGAAAATCAGTCGAATGCAATCGAACGCATCGCAAACTAAAGCGGGCTGTTGAATTTGCGCGCGGTGTCGACGATCCAGTCGCGGTAGAGCAAGAGCGGCGTGACGCCGGTCAGCCCGCCGCAGCCTTCTTCGTCGCGCGCGGCGGTGGTCCAGCTCACCACGCCGATGACCGCTTCGCTCGCCGGCTCGAAGGCGGGCGCGCCGGAATCGCCGGTGCAGGCGCCGAGCCCGGCGCGGGCGTTGCGCGTCGCCAGATCGAACAGACGGATCTGCAGCGCGCCCGGCTTGCCGGTGACGATGAGCGTCGCCATGCGCGGGATGCCGAGGCCGCGTGCGGTGCCGGCGGCGGTGACGCCGAAGCCGGCGACGGTCAGCTCTTCGCCAACGGCAACGCGGCGGGCTGGCGCGAGTTTGGCCGGCTGCACCAGCTCGCCGAGCGGCGCGGCAAGCTTGATGAGTGCGACGTCGGCGGTGGCGCGACTTGCCGCGTAAGCCGCCGGATCGAAGCGCGGATGCCGCGCGACGCCGCGCACGGAAATTGTCTGTCCGGTCTGGAAGGTCTTGACCTGGACGTCGAGCCCGGCGGCTACGCAATGCGCGGCGGTGAGCACCAGGTCACGCGCCAGCGCCGTGCCGGTGCAGAGATCCCCGCGCGGATCGACCACCATGACGATGGCGCGCGCCGCATAGCCTTGCGCCGGCGGCGCTTGGCCGGTGATGGCGAAGGCGGCGATTGGGATCAGCAGCGCAATGAGTGGAAGAAGGATGCGAGGCATGCGTCTCAAGGATAACATATAAGTTCGATGTTGCTGACACCCCCGTGCTGAACCATTGAATTCTTTATCTGTCGTTGCCTCGGCTTCACTATTCTCCCAGATTATCTGCCGTTGCCGATTGTGGATGCGTTTGCGCCCAAAGCTGCTTGGCGATTTCGAGCGGCTTGATCTTGATGGCTTGCACGGCGGCCCTGAGCTTTGTTCCTGGCGGAGGCTCATCACGCGCGTCTGAGGGCCAGCCCCCGAGCGGCTTCGTCGCAAACAGCAGTGCGTTGATGAGAACCTTTCAGCCGTCGCGGCAATAGACATTGATTGCTTGGCTTGAAATGAAAAAGGCCGCCAACTGAGGCGGCCCGTATTCCACTCATTGATTTGATGATTGTCAGGCTGGCCGCAACGTAGCGACCGGATGGGCTTTTGAACGCGCTGCCATCAAGATTGCGACAAGGCCATAAGCAGCCATAAAAGAGACGCTGATATAGCCGAAAACCATCGCAGACATCTGATAATCAAAAATATCACCAACCTCGGTCATAGCGTACCCCCTTTTGGGTTGATGTGCATGACACAATGGGCCTGAGGCAATTAAATCCCGGCTAAGAAAGATCATCGCTAAATCTCTGGTAAGTTTGTTAAAAGTTTAAGCTCGCTCACTATTAAACAGACCAGTACCTGAAAAAGCCTCGGCGCACAGAGCCCCGAGCACCAGACGGCGAGCGTGCCTACGCCGTTCGCGTGCATGTTCAAATCGGCGCCGCCTTCGCTGGTTGAATAACAAATACTGGATCGAGCAATTCTATGCGTGCATATCGGCCGCACGCAGACGTCCAATGCTGCATTGCGGCATCGAATGTCTAATCATGAGAAAGAAGTTCCGGTTTTTGATCGACATCAATGCAAGTCATCGCACGAGAAATTCGAATGTTCACAATTGCAAAATCCTCTCTGCCTCGAAGCGGCAAGAGACAAGAAGAACCAAGGAGGCGATCATGGCCATAGTCGCGTCCATCCGCAATCCCAACGATGAGATGCCTTGTGACAAGGACGATGAATTGTCACCGCGTGAACTATCAGCTTTGAAGGAGATTCAATTGATGGGGCGGACAACCAATCATATGTTGGCGCGTCAATTTTTCAACGGTGGCATGATTGTTAATTCTCAAGATGGCTGTCTGCAATTGACCGCCAAAGGTCGTCGACTATTGGTGCGGGGATCACCGCTGCTTTGGGACATCGCATCATGAGCATGCACGGCGCATGCCACATCGGTCGGACGGCATTGGATTGCACGGTTTCAGACGCGGGGGCGTGGTAAAAGTGGTTTGAGGGGACGGATGGCAACGCAATTATCGCTTCAGTCCGAAGCCAAAAACAAGAACACAGCAGAGGAATGCCTTTCAGAAGGAGGCAACGATGAAGGGCAAAATAATTTCAAGCAGCTTTTATTTGGCAATTGGATTTGTATTGTTTGCTGTGGTGTTTATTTTTGGTCTGACAGCTTTGTTGATGTTGATGTTCGGCTCGCTTCCCGTACACGGCGCTGAATTGTCAAGTGTGACTGTGTTGGGCGGGAGCTAATTGTAACGGGGCGAAACATCTGCGCTTGCCGTTGTTCGCGCGCATGTTGCCGAGCGTCATTGGGGCCGGGATTTGCATTGCCCAATTTTAATCGCAGTCGGCTATAATTCGCGCCTGTCGCTTCCGTGGTTTACCGAGCGTAGGAGGAATCGATGCGTTGTGTCGTTGTGATGGGAATCGCCGCGATTGCGTCCGCTCTTGTCACGCCGGCGCTCGCGGGAATCGAATATCCCTGGTGCGCCCAATACAGCGGCGGCAGTAGCGGCGGCGGCAGGAATTGCGGATTCCCCACACTTGAGCAGTGCCGCGTGACGGTCAGCGGCATGGGCGGTTTCTGCGAGCCGAACCTTTTCTACACGGGGTCGGCCAGCGACACCTCACAGAGTAAGCGCAAACGTCAGCACTAGCACTGCGCGGCGAGGAGAACGCCTATGAGGGGGAAGACTGTTGTCATCACGGGCGGCACGTCCGGCATTGGTGAGGTTGCCGCAATAGCGCTCGCAAGAATGGGGGCTCGGATCGTCTTGGTAGCACGAGACAATTCCCGTGCGGCCACGACCCTCTCGCGGCTTCGCGGCAGTGCGCCCGGCATCGCCCACGCCGTATATTCTGCCGATCTCTTGCGCTTGGTCGAGATGAAACGCGTGGCGGCTCAGATCGCCGATCAGGAGCCGCGTATCGACGTCCTGATCAACAACGCTGGCGCGCTATTCGGCACGCGACGACTCACGGAGGACGGGCTTGAACGTACCTTCGCGCTCAATCACATGGCCTATTTCGTCATCACGGCGGGACTACGGGAACGGCTCTCAGCCTCGGCACCCTCACGCATCATCAACACGGCATCCGCCGCGCACCTGCGCGCCACGCCGGATTTCGACGATCTTCAATCAGCAAAGGGCTTCGGAGCCGTAAAAGCTTACGGACGGTCGAAGCTGTGTAATATTCTGTTCACGCGCGAGCTGGCTCGCCGCCTATACGGTACGGGGGTCACTGCGAATTGCTTGCATCCTGGCTTCGTCGCCACACGCTTCGGCGATCAGAGTGGGGGCATGCTCTCGCCTCTCGTTTGGCTTGCCAAGTTTTTCGCGATATCCCCTGATAAGGGCGCAGAGACGATGGTCTATCTCGCGTCCTCGCCGGCCGTGGCCGATACGACGGGACAATACTTTTACAAGTCCGCGCCGATTGCGCCGTCGTCGCGGGCCCAAGACGATCAGGCTGCTTTATTGCTCTGGCAGCGCAGCGCAGCACTGGCCGGACTGAAGGAATAGCCGGCACACATCGAGACCGATCGTTATATTCGACCGCGATCCGCTGCTGGTGATATTCCGTAGGCTCGCATGCTCGAGCGATTGAAGCGCGTTTCGAAGTGCATCGATGTCACTTTTATCCATTGAGGTGTTCGTACCGTCCTCAATAATTGAATGGCTCATCTAAGGGCCCAAGCGGCGAAAGCCAGTCTGCGGACGTTTGTTTCGCGGGGCGCAGCCGACAGGCTAATTTGTCGCTCTAGACCCCGTCCTGAGCATTGCTGCCAGTCGGTTACCGGTCAGTTCCGGCCTCCGGGCCTATCGGATGATTGTGGAGGGCTCCGGGCCGCCGGCTTGGCATCCGGCCATTCCGAACCGGCCCCGGCCCCCCCGACGTTCGTCTAAAGGTTCTGGCATCCTAGCTTTGTCGCCTAGCTTTCGGTCGCCGCTACGATTGTCATGAGCAGACGTCCGCGTGGTGTGGTTGTGGCGTCTGTATTCGTGTTGGCGAAAGCGCCGCTGGGCATCCGTTTATGGCGTCGGATGGGGGGACATTGGGACTACCGTTCGGTAAAGTGCTTCAAAGACAAATTCTGAACGAAAGCTGACGCGATCCGCGACGGAGACGCTCATGCGAATAATTGGACGACGCAACTTCATCAAAGGCGCTGGCAGCCTGACGTTTGCGAGCGGATTTCGGCCCGTGCAGGCACAGACACCATGGCCGAGCAAACCAGTGCGTTTCATCGTGCCGCTAGCTGCGGGCGGCGCCCTGGACTTTGCCGCACGGCAATGCAGCGTTGTTCTGTCGCGCAATCTCGGTCAACAAGTCTTTGTCGAGAACCGCACCGGAGCCGGCGGCACCATCGGAATGGATGTGGCGATGAAGGCAACGCCGGACGGCTACACGTTCCTCGCCACCAACGACAATGCGGCGATTGCGCCCCATATCCTCAAGCTGTCCTATGACTACACCAAAGAACTGCTGCCGGTGATCACGATCACGCGGCAGCCGATCGCTTTCGCAGTGAACCCGTCGCTCGGCGTCAAATCGGTCGCCGAACTGGTGGCCTATGCCAAGAAAAATCCCGGCGTTGCCTTTGCTAGTTCCGGCGTTGGCTCCAACCAGCATGTGCTCGGCGCGTGGTTTGCCAAGGAAGCCGGCATCAAACTTGAGCACGTGCCGTATCGCGGTGCCGGGCAGGCGGTCAGCGATTTGCTCGCCGGCCATGTGAAGTTCGGCATTCTCGGGCCGGCGTCGCTGGTGCCGCACGCTCGCGCAAGAACCATTACGATCATTGCGCAGACCGGCGAAAAGCGCAGCGCGGCTTTGCCAGATGTTCCCACTTTGATAGAGGCTGGCTACAAAGACATGGTGCTAGAATCCTGGTTCGGTCTGTTCGCCCCGGCGGGGACACCGGTCGAGACGATCAAGGCGCTCAATACCGCGACCGCGAAGGCGCTCAACGATCCGACGCTACGCGAGAATTTCACGAAGGCCTCGTTGGCAGTGGCGGGAGGCACGCCGGAGCAGCTCGGCATGTTGGCGCGCTCCGACTCGGACAAATACGCACGCCTGGTGAAGGAGCTGAATATCACAGCGCGTTAGGTCTGTTACGCGGGCACGAATAGCGCTCTGGCTATCGGAACGATCATCGTGGCTGTCGACGATACGACGCGGCGCCCATAAATACTCCCATCGCCACGCGCCTGACCAAAGGGAGACCATTGCTGACAGTGGCAGCGTCTATTGTGACTGTTGCCGACGAAGAATGGTTCAATGGAACTCAGCTCTGCAGCCGCACTATAGGCTCGTACAAAGACCCGACCCCTAAGCATTCATGGTGACGCAGGCGCCATTCGTTCTGGAGAGAGACAGGGTTACCAGGAAATCACTCGATTCAAATTCGCCATCACAAATGTAAAGTTGATGCGGCTAAGAAGGGCGCAACATTGCGACGGCCCCCTAAAAGCCGCTTGACCCCCACCAGCGTCCCAAACCGCAACAGCGGTGCCCTGAAGGCCAGCCATTTTCGCCCGAAATCCGAGAATGCCTAATTGCCGGTCTTGTTCCGATCCGCTCATTTGACCGAATTTCGCCTCAAGGGGAAAAATGATCAGGTCCTGCTCTTGTTGACGTATGTGAGCAACTGTGTATTTCGGCATGGCGATCATCGCGAAATGGCAGAGATGATCATAATTCCGCAAATCAAAGCGACGATCATCCAGATCGTAGCGCTGGTGCGATTGCTCATTGTGGTCATCGGAGCAAGCCTAAAAATCCTCCGACCGATAGGGCCGCAAATATCGGCCGGGGATAACCACGTAAAAGCGGGAAGCTGGCTCGACTATCGGCGGCATAAATTAACAGAAATTCAATTTGTGATTAAAGGTGTATCGGTAGAATTACAAGTGCTGACTGACAGTGGATGAAATGAGGCTGTTGCTCAACTGCAAATGCCTCAGAAATTATTTTACATATTTAGAACACCGCCATTTAATCCAACAAGCAGCCAGTAATTAGGCACCCTTGCAACCGGGCGTGGTCGGGAGCAATTTGAACGAGGTATTCATATCCACCCCCATCCAACACGATCATCGCAACTTGGAATGAAGCTGTGCATAAAGCATTAGCCGCCCTTGCCGCATTGGCTTTAATGAGCACGGCCGCTTATTCGGAAGTTACTGTGGATCGTTTGATAACGGTTTGCTCGGAGGGCGCTTCGGAAATAGAACTCGCTTCCTGTGGGTCCTATGTGCGCGGTGTAGCGGACGCGGCAATTATTCTTCAAGAAAATTTTTCCGAAAAAGAAAAAAGCTGCATCCCGCCCGCCGCGACAGGGAGCGATTTGGCCAAACGCGCCTTCCCATATGTACTCAAGCAGCATTCGGGGGGGCAAGCGGTTTTGGCCTCGGTCTCGCTAATGGCTGCCTTCCATGAGGCGTATCCCTGTGTCCGAAAGTAGTTAGCGGCTGAACCGCGTCGGGCCGACTCAGTGTATCGGGCGGCGCGGAGCGAGCCCGACCGAAAAAGAAAGAGCCCCGGCCAGTTTGTCCCAAGGGCCGAGGCTCCCAAGTGCGCGACTCAAAACCAGAAACGCCAAATCAGAATCTTCGGAACCGATTGCGGAAGGGTTAAAACCGCACCGCCACCTAACCAAATCTGCACACTTACCTTACGATCGCTATAGGAAGCTGTGGGCGGCAAGCCGTCTAAGTCCGTGTTTCAATTCAATTATTTCAGGTATATTTCACTCGGATTACCGTAAATTTCTTGAATTTGGCAGCAATTTTTGGCACAAACCTGCACCAGCCCAAATATGTGCGACAGCACTCAGCGTGTGAACGCGGGAAAGGGCGTGACCAAATGCAAATAGAAACGCGGCAATTATGGACGAAGCAAAATCTATCATCTCCGATCTCGAGCGGAGACTTAATAGCGGTACGCCAGAGGAGCATGCAGAGATTATGCGGCGCGTTACCGATCTTTTTTTGACGACGCCAGTGGTGCTATCGACCGAACAGATATTTTTGTTTGACGACATCGTGCAGAAGCTAGCGGGCTATCTTGAGCGCCAAACGCTTGTTGATTTAGGAATGCGAATTGCTGTCGCGCCAAGTGTGCCTCCGCAAGTACTGCGCCGATTTGCATCCGATAATATAATTGAAATAGCAGGTCCAATCCTCGCGCGCTCAGAGCATCTATCCGAAGCAAACCTCGTTGAGATCGCAGAACGCAAGAGTCAACTGCACCTCGCTAAAATTGCGGAACGTCGACACTTGAGTGAAATGATTACCGATGTTCTCGTTGATCGTGGCAACCGAGAAGTGCTAAGCAAAGTTGCGGCGAATTATGGGGCGCGTTTTTCCAGATTGGGAATGTCAACATTGGCTATGCGTGCCGATGGTGATGATGAATTGATTTCAATCATCGCTCAAAGGAGTGACATTCCGACAGCCGTATATACGCAGCTGCTCAGTTATGCGACCGAGAATACGAGAAAGCATTTGCTCGCAATGACGTCCGAGAGTCCGGATGTCATTAACCGAGCTTTGAATTCGATTTCGGCGCACGCGAGCGTAACGATAACTGGAAGAGGCGTGGCTGCAGCGCAGCGATTTTATCGGACGTTCAGGCAGGATATTGAACAAACGAGAACTAACATCCACAAGCTTGCCGATAGTGGTCGAATTATCGAAATTGTCGCTGCACTTTCAGTTTTGAGCGGTTTGCCGATCGAATTGGTCGATCGATTGATATGTAACGAAAGTGCATTTGGTGTGATGGTATTGTGCAAAGCAATCGATCTGGATTGGCCGATGACGCATGCGGTGCTAGGGATGAGATTAGGCACGTTAAGCCGCGTGTTCCAGGTTGAGAAAATTCACGATGATTTCGAGCGCCTATCGGTATCGTCAGCGCGGCGCCTCATGAGCCATTGGCAAGGTCGCTTGTCGGTTCAAGTTGCGTAATTGTCTGCTTCGGCACTTAGCAAACAAACCGACCGCACCGGGTTATGTGGCCTATTGGGGCAACAGACATTCCGCGCGGGCTAAGACGGTGCTACGGTCTAAATCCCGCTATCGCGCCGCTGACGCTTTCTTTGCCGCATAAGCGGCTTGCCGGCGCCGTTCATCCGCGATGCCCCGACAGAGAGCGCAACGCAGACCTCGCTTGATCGCGCAACCGTAATCAGTACAGGTCTTTGTGTTCGCCTTGGCGCGATTAGTGAAGCTTTGATCGAAGGTCATGCGTCAGAATAAAATTCAAACAGTAAACACTTTCTAACGCTATGGCCCGCTAGTCGGCGGTGTATTTGGTTGTTTTTCGAGTGTTTCAACATGCCCGCACGCGGGACATTGATAGGTGATTAGCTCGGGCATCGCACCGACGCGCGGCACGCGGCTCACAGGCGCCGGGCCTTCGCCAAGGCAGGTGCGATCATCGGGCAGTTCCCGAAATCTCGGCGCAACTCGGCTCATGCACGAAGATAGAACGGCGAACATGGCCGGCAATTCCGGAAACGTCTTTAAGGGGATTTCGCTGGCGAAAAAACTGACAATTCGATCAGTCGCGCCAAAAACTCTTGAAGCGCTCGGGCGACAACTCAGTGTGTCTGACCGTGTGCTGAATGCTCTTGTGCCCGAGATAGTGCTGCAAAGCTCGCGTATCACCGCGTGGCGAGCGGAGGAAAAGGGGGAGAAAAATCAGGCGATCGGCATCAGCCGGGGCGGCCGAACCACGAAGATCCACGCAATTGTCGACAGCAAAGGTCGGCCGCTGAGCTTCATTGTGACCGGCGGACAGGTCCACGACAGCCAAGTCGTCGAAGAGGTCCTAAACACGCCCAGGGCGCCGCTGGCCGTCACGGCAGACAAGGCCTACGACAGCGTAAACGTGCGCCAGCAGATTAGGGATGAAGGCGCTTTGCCGGTCATCCCGAACCGCTGCGCCGCTACAAAGAAAGCCTATTGCCCCAAGCGCTTCTACCGGCGGCGGCACAAGATCGAAAACTTCTTCTGCCGCATCAAGGATTGGCGGCGTATCGCCACCCGCTACGACAAGCTCGCTCGCAACTTCCTGGCCGCTACCACGCTCGTCGCCGTCCTCTACTGGATCAAATTGTGAGTCCAGACCCTAGAGCTGTCGTGATAGTCACAAGATCAATATGTCCAGATTTCATTTACGAAAGGCACAACAGCCTTTTCGCTTAAAACCGGTGATTGATCAGTTGTGCCCGCTTTCTGCAGCAATGGTTTTACCTGCGATATAGCCCTGACATGTGGCCCGCGCCAAGCCATGTTCACTGAAACCACCTGCAGATTCGCCACCACAATACAGACCCGGAATAACTTGGCCGCTTAGGTCCATGACTTGGCACTTTGCATTGATCCGCAGACCAGCGCGTGTGTCGTGAACAACCGGCGTTGACCATGCGGCAAAAAACGGTGGTGTCACGATCTTGTGTAACGGCTTGGGCTTGCCGAAGTCTTCGTCGATGCCAGAATCGACGAATGAATTATACCGCGCGACGGTTGCTTCAAGATTAGCGGGTGGCATGGGAACCCGCTGGTATTTCATAACGATCTTTTTCGCGAGATCAGAAAGTGTGTCGGCCTGAAAAAAGAAGCCAGCACCGACATCGACATCGGGCGGCGCTGGATTCCATTTCTCGCGAGTGACCGCGTCGCCGTCGAAGATCGCCCAGATCGGGCCACCGCCATTATGGGGGTCGCCGATGCCGGCAAGTGCGGCGTTGATGAAGTTATTGGGATTATACTTGATGTTTTTGGCGTTGAGGTAGCTTCCTTGGGTGTAGGGATCGATCGAGTTATAGTCGTTCGCAGTGAATTGCTTGCCGGTCTCGTCATAAAAGCGCTTACCCAGCATGTTCACCAGGATGACATCCTGCCAGTCGCGGACGTGCAGACCGGTGGCGCGGGCGCGGTCGAACACGGAGCTGCCGGGTATCCAACGCAGATTGACGTAGCCGTACTGGGTCCCTATCGCACCGGCCTTGGTTATTTTGTAGGCGAATTCACCGGTCTGATTGTAAAGACCCCACAACGACGCTCCGATCGCCATGCCGGCAAGTTCACCGCTGGCGTCTTGGTTAGACCAGGGCATGCCGGCCAGGCCGCAATATTCTTCGGTGAGGCGTGGATCGAACATGCGGCGGAAATTTACATTGCCCGTCGAACCGCCGGTCGCGACGATGACGGCTTTGTGCGCGCGGATGTTGAGTTTACTACCTTTGGCGTCGACTGCCACGCCAACGACGCGCCCGGAATTCGGCGACTGCCGGTAGATCGCGGTCATCCGATGCTCAAGCAGAATTTCAACACCTGCCTTTTTGCCCGCAACCTCTAGCGGGCGTATGAGGCCATTGCCCGATGACTTAGTGGCCTGAATACTCGGGTCAGCGGGTTTTCCGGTCTGGACCATAGGCCAATTCATCACCGCGCAGTGCATCTCTCGCGGCACCGAGTTTCCGACGGAATTCCCGCCAGCGCCGTCCGGCGCCTTGTCGACGAAGATCACGCCATGGGCGACTAGCCATTCGAAAGTCGGTACGCTGTTGTCGGCGAAGGCGCGAATAATCTCCCGGTCGTTATATCGATAATCCGGAAAGCCGTTGGGCTCTACGACAGACCAGTCGGTTAGATCGCGAAACAATAAATCCGGCGAATCTTTAATCCCATGCTTCTTCTGAACGCTAGTTCCGCCGCCGAGGGGAACGTTGCCTCCGCTCGTAATTGCATGACCGCCGATATGTTTCTCAGCCTCAAGCATGACGACCGACAAACCGGCTTCGCGCGCGACGATGGCGGCAGTAAATCCAGTCGCGCCTGCCCCAATCACCACCACATCCGCCTCGCGATCCCACTTAGCCGGAACCTGCGGAACTTCAGCAGATACAGGACTTACAGCGGCAACGCTGCTGGCTGCCGCCGCCGCGCCGCTCGATATAAGCAAATCGCGTCGGTTGAGGGACATCACATTTACTCCTTTGCCTAAACATCGACCTCGGAATAAACCCTCCGATATTGAAAGCATAGGCTTTCTGCCACTGCGTCCAAAAATTGCGGCGGGTGGGTGTAACCACAACTATAGGGGGTAAACCCTCGTACTTCTACAAATAGGAATTTTTGGCAGAACGAACCCACTAAACTTCGGCGAGAGCGGAGTTCCAGCGCGCGCGGCGCGCGCCGTCCGCCGGCAATGTGCAGCCGTGGCGCGTCGATGCGCTGGTGGGCCGTAAACTCGATGCGCTCAAGGCGCTGCTGCGGGCGCGGCCCGAATTGCTGCCGCGCGGCGAGGGCCGAATACGGTATCTACCCGCGCGATCTGAAAGAGCCCAGGAGATCGAGCGGCACGTCGAGCGCTTCCGCAATCTTCTTTAGCGCCGCCGTTGTGCCCTTTCTCCGTCCGCTCTCCAGATCGGAGAGATAGCCCTGGCCGATATTTGTCTTGAAAGAGAGATAAAGCTGCGTCACGTCACGCCAGTCGCGCAGCACACGCAACGCATTTTCGCCGTTGGCAATCCGATCGACGATCGCTTTTGGAATGAGCGGCGTGCCCGCCGCAATTTCCTTGCGTACGCGGACGACCAAATACGCGGTTCCGATATCTTCATTGGCGTCGACCGTTCGCTTCTCGGTCTTCTTGAAACGCATATTCATGGCACCGTCCTCTGATTTGCAAATGTTACACAATTAATGCTCCATGCGCACCATCTCCTCCGCCCTTCAGGCCAAGCTCGACTCAGGCGTGACCACGCTCGCACGCTGCTGGATCATCACCCGTAATGACAGCATCGTGCAGGGCTTCACCGAGCACGACGAGGACATCGTGGTTGGAGGCGTCACCTGCTGCGCCAATGGCGGCCTTTCCGGATCGGAGGCGACCGTCAAGCTCGGCACGGCAGTCGACGTGTCGGAAATGTCCGGTGCGCTGTCCGACGAGCCGCTCAACGAGGATGGTCTGGCCGCCGGCCGCTACGATGCCGCCGGAGCCGAGCTTTGGCTTGTCGACTGGAGCGAGCCGGATCTGCGCGTGCTGCTGGCGAAGGGCTCGCTCGGCGAGTCAAGCGCGAGGGCCTGGCGTTCGTAGCTGAACTGCGCGGCTTGAGCCTGCCGCAGCCTGGAGAAAGTGGCGAGGATCTTGGGGCGGAAGTGAGGACAGCAGGCGCTTGGCAGCGAAGCCGGCGTCCATCACACTCGCCGCGAATTCTCGCGGAGCTTCTCCATGAACGTATCCGACGCTGTCGCCACCCGCTTCTCCTGCCGCGCCTTCCTGTCGACGCCGGTTCCCGAAGCGACCGTGCGCGACATTCTCGAGCGCGCGGCGCGCGCGCCGTCCGGCGGCAACGTGCAGCCGTGGCGCGTCGATGCGCTGGCGGGCCAGAAGCTCGAAGCTCTCAAGGCGCTGGTTCGCGCGCGGCCCGAATTGCTGCCGCGCGGCGAGGGTGCCGAATACGACATCTACCCGCGCGATCTGAAAGAGCCGTATGAAACGCGCCGCCGTCAGGTCGGCGCCGCGCTTTATCAGTCGATCGGCGTCACGCGCGAGGACCGCCCCGGCCGCTATCGGCAATACGCGCGTAATTTCGAATTCTTCGGCGCGCCGGTCGGGCTGCTGTTGTCGATCGACCGCAGCATGGGTCCGCCGCAATGGTCGGATCTCGGCGGCTATATCCAGACGGTGATGCTGCTGGCGCGCGAGCACGGCCTGCACACATGCGGCCAGGAAGCCTGGACGCACTGGCACAAGACCGTCTATTCCCTCCTCAAGATTTCCCCCGAATACATCTTGTTCTGCGGCCTGGCTCTCGGCCACGCCGATCCGGACGCGCCGATCAACAAATGGCGCGCCCCGCGCGAGCCGCTCGACGCTATTGCGTCGTTTGCCGGCTTTGAAGGCTGATTTTAAACGCTTTCCGCGTTCAGCCCGCGTTCACCGGCGCGCGCCTAAGTTCCCGCCCATGCCGGTCTCCCGACTTCTCTCTATTGTCCTGTTTACCGGTCTGCTGGCGGTGCCGGCTTTGGCCGCCGAGCTGCCGCAACGCGCCTGCCTGAACAAGGCCGAGCAGCGCGCGGCGGTGGCCGAGCGCCGGGCGATTCCGCTGGCGCAAGCCGTCAAAACCCTGCACGCGCATGGCCGGCGGACCGAACTGGTGCGCGCCCGGCTCTGCCGCCACGGCGAGGGTCTTGCCTACATGCTGACTCTATTGGCGCGCAGTGGCAAAGTGACCCGGGTGACCGTTGACGCCGCGAACGGCGAGGTTATCAACGGGCGCTGATCGGAGAATACCCAGTTGCGCCTGCTCGTCGTCGAAGACGACCCCGACCTTAACCGCCAGCTCACGACCGCGCTGACCGACGCCGGCTACGTCGTTGATCGCGCCTTCGATGGCGAAGAAGGTCATTATCTGGGTGATTCCGAGCCCTACGACGCGGTCATCCTCGATATCGGCTTGCCGAAAATGGACGGCATCTCAGTGCTGGAATCCTGGCGGCGCTCCGGGCGCGCCATGCCGGTGCTGATGCTCACCGCGCGCGATCGCTGGGGCGACAAGGTGCAGGGCTTCGACGCCGGCGCCGACGACTATGTCGCCAAGCCCTTCCATCTCGAGGAGGTGCTGGCGCGCGTACGCGCGCTGCTGCGCCGCTCGGTTGGTCACGCCAAGAGCGAATTCGTGTGCGGCCCGGTGCGGCTCGATTCGCGCACCGGGCGCGTCGCCGTCGACGGCAATCCGGTCAAGCTCACCAGCCACGAATACCGGCTACTCGCCTATCTGATGCACCACGCCGGGCGCGTGGTCTCGCGCACCGAATTGGTCGAGCATCTTTACGATCAAGATTTCGATCGCGACAGCAACACCATCGAAGTATTCGTCGGCCGCATCCGCAAGAAGCTCGGCGTCGAGATCGTCCAGACCGTGCGCGGCCTCGGCTATCTGCTCACCGCGCCCGGCGCATGATCCCGAAAAGTGGCACCGGTTTTCGGATAAGATCATGCGCGAAAGAATGAGCATGATCTGATGCGCGCCAACTCCCTCGCGCTGCGCCTGTTCGTCTCGGCCACCGCCTGGGCGGTGGTAATCCTGCTGATTACCGGCGTGGTGTTGTCGTCGATCTACCGCCAGGCGGTGGAGCGCGCCTTCGACCGCCGGCTCGACGTCTATCTGCGCACGCTGGTGGCCGACGTCGCCTCGCCGGAGGAGGCGGGCGACAAGTTTCCGCAATCGCTCGGCGAGCCGCTGTTCGAGCTGCCGCTGTCGGGCTGGTACTGGCAAGTGACGCGGCTCGATCCCGACAAGCACGACATGCGCGCTTCGCGCTCGCTGTGGGACGCCGGCCTGCCGCATCTGCAGGATCGCGGCGTGCCTGCCGGACCGGACGGCACGCGCCTGGGCTATGTCTCCGGGCCGGAGGATCAGCGGCTGCGGCTGGTCGAGCGCAATATCGATCTCGGCGAGGACGGACATTATCTCGTCGCGGTCGCCGGCGACGCCGCCGAGATTACTGACGAGGTGCATTCCTTCGATCAGGCGCTGATCATCACGTTTTCAATCCTCGCTGCCGTGCTGCTGCTCACCACCATGTTCCAGGTGCGCTTCGGCTTGGCTCCGCTCAAGCGCATCACCGACAGTCTCACCGCCATCCGCTCCGGCACAGCCGAACATCTCACCGGGCAATTCCCGGAAGAGATCGCGCCGCTCGCCCGCGAGACCAACGCGCTGATCGACGCCAACCGGGAAATTGTCGAGCGTGCGCGCACCCATGTCGGCAATCTCGCGCATGCGCTGAAAACGCCGTTGTCGGTGATGGTGAACGAAGCCGGCGCGCGCCCGGGCGATGCGTTCGCCAGCAAGGTGCTGGAGCAGGCCGACATCATGCGCGACCAGGTGGCGCGCCATCTCGAGCGCGCGCGGCTGGCGGCGCGCCTGACGGTGGTGGGCTCGATCACCGACGTGGCGCCGGTGGTCACGGCGCTGGCGCGCACCATGGAGAAAATCTATCACGACCGCGGCGTCGCCATCGAAGTGCATGCCGATGAAAACGCGCGCTTCCGCGGCGAGCGGCCGGATCTCGAAGAGATGATCGGCAATCTGGTCGACAATGCCTGCAAGTGGGCAGCGGCGCGGGTGGCGATCGAGGTGGCGTGCGAGCGGCCCGATCCAGCGGGCGCCGATCCGGTCTTGCGCGTCGTGGTCGACGACGACGGCCGCGGCCTGTCGCCTTCAGAGCGCGAGCAAGTCGCGCAACGCGGCCGAAAGCTCGACGAGACCAAGCCGGGCTCCGGCCTGGGGCTGTCGATCGTGGTGGAACTCGCCAGCCTCTACGGCGGCGAACTCAAGCTCGGCACCGCGCCGCTCGGCGGTCTGCGCGCCGAACTGGTGCTGCCGACAGGATAACAGGCCAGTCGCCGGACTTTCGCCCGAATCCTCCCGTCTCGATGGCGTGTTGCCATGGCCTCGATTTCCGGGGGTCGACATGTCCGCGTCCAAATTCGCCGCTATCGCCGTCATCGGTTTCACGCTCACCGCCTGCGCCGGCAGTCCGGACGGGATGGGGCCGGGGCCGAAGGAGAATACCGGCACCTTGCTGGGCGCTGGGAGCGGCGCGTTGCTCGGCGCCGCGGTGGCGGGCGGCGGCCCCGGAAATCGCCTGGCCGGCGCGGCCATAGGCGGCTTGCTCGGCGGCCTGATCGGCAACCGCATCGGCGCCTCGCTCGACGACGAGGACCGCGAGAGCGCTTATGCCGCACAGATGGACGCGCTCGAACGCGGCCAGTCGGGCGCGCCGGTGTCCTGGAAAAATCCGGACTCGGGCCGCTACGGTACCGTGGTGCCGGGCCCGACCTATGTGGAAAGTGGCCGCAATTGCCGTTCCTATACGCACACCATCTATATAGACGGGCGGCCGCAGACCGCCCGCGGCACCGCCTGCCGCAACCCTGATGGCAGTTGGACCGCGCTGAGTTGAGGCGGGCAGCCAAAACGCTGCATTTTCCTCGCTCGGCGCGATTGATCTTGCTCAATGCCGCCACGATTGCGCGCGATGTATGCGAGCGAGCGGGGGCTATCGAAAAAGGCTACGGCGGCGAGGGATGGCTACGGTATCGGCGTCTCTATATGGTGCAGCCGCGCGCCGGCGAGCCTTCTTCAACAAACCGGCCGGTTGGTAAGGACAAGACGCAATGACCCGTAAGCAGCGACGGCTGGTTCTGATCGGCGGCAGCATCGGCGTGCTCGCGCTTGCGGTCGGCCTCGTGCTCAACGCGCTCAGCGGCGCGATCGTCTTCTTCAATTCGCCGACCGATATCAAAGAAAAGCATATTGCGGCCGGTACCCGTGTCCGTATCGGCGGTCTTGTGAAGGATGGCAGCGTGCAGCGCGGCGACAATATGCGCATCCGCTTCGAGGTTACCGACGGCAAAAGCGACGTTCCGGTGACATTCCAGGGCATCGTGCCAGACTTGTTCCGCGAAGGGCAGGGCGTGGTGGCGGAAGGCAAGATTGAACCGGGCGGGATGCTTGACGCGGATACCGTGTTGGCCAAGCATGACGAGCGCTATATGCCGAAAGAAGTTGTCGACGCGCTCAAGAAGAGCGGGCGTTGGGATGAGAGCGAAGGCAAGGTCGCCGGAGGCAAGACGCCATGATCCCCGAACTTGGCCATTACGCCTTGGTGCTGGCGCTGGCGCTCGGCCTGATCCAGTCGGTGGCGCCAATCATCGGTGCGAAGACGCGCGACGCCGCGCTGATGCGGCTGGCGACCTCCACCGCGCTCATGCAGTTCGTGCTGGTCGCGCTGTCGTTCGGCGCGCTGGTGACGTGCTACGTCACTTCGGACTTCTCGGTGCAGACGGTGTTCGAGAATTCACACTCGATGATGCCGCTGATCTACAAATTCACCAGCGTGTGGGGCAACCACGAGGGCTCCATGCTCTTGTGGGTGCTCATCCTGTCGATTTTCGGCGCATTCGTAGCGGCCTTCGGCATCAATCTGCCGGCGACCTTGAAGGCCTATGTGCTGGCGGTGCAGTCATGGGTCGCGGTCGCCTTCTATCTGTTCATTCTGTTGACCTCGAACCCGTTCCTGCGGCTGCCGCAGGCACCGCTCGAGGGCCGCGATCTCAATCCGATCCTGCAGGACCTCGGTCTCGCCATTCATCCGCCGCTGCTCTATCTCGGCTATGTCGGCTTCTCGATCTCATTCTCGTTCGCCATTGCGGCGTTGATCGAAGGCCGCATCGACGCCGCCTGGGCGCGCTGGGTGCGGCCGTGGACGTTGATGGCCTGGATGTTCCTGACGGTCGGCATCGCGATGGGCTCGTATTGGGCCTATTACACGCTCGGCTGGGGCGGTTTCTGGTTCTGGGACCCGGTGGAGAACGCCTCGCTGATGCCTTGGCTCGCCGGCACCGCGCTGCTGCATTCCGCCGTGGTGATGGAAAAGCGCAATGCGCTCAAGGTCTGGACCATTCTGCTGTCGATCCTCACCTTCTCGCTGTCGCTGATCGGTACCTTCCTGGTGCGCTCCGGCGTGCTCACTTCGGTGCATTCCTTCGCCAACGATCCGCGGCGCGGCGTCTTCATCCTGGGCATTCTGGTGCTGTTCATCGGCGGCGGTCTGTCGCTGTTCGCCTGGCGCGCCTCGACGTTGAAGCAGGGTGGGCTGTTCGCGCCGATCTCGCGCGAGGGCGCGCTGGTGTTCAACAATCTCTTCCTCACCACCGCCTGCCTGACGGTATTCGTCGGCACGCTTTATCCTCTAGCGCTCGAAGCATTGACCGGCGCGAAGATCTCGGTCGGTGCGCCGTTCTTCAATTTGACCTTCGGTCCTCTGTTCGTGGCTTTGATGTTCGCGATGCCGTTCGGTCCGCTGCTGGCGTGGAAGCGCGGCGACTTGCTCGGTGTCGCGCAGCGGCTGATGACGGCATTCGCTGTCGGGCTTATCGCCGTCGCGGCTGCTTTTGCGATCAAGGGCGGCGTTTCGATGCTGGCGCCGTTCGGTGTCGGCTTGGCCTTTTACGTGATGGCGGGCGCGGTGGTGGATCTGGTGGAGCGCACCGGCCTGATGCGCATGCCGATGGCGACCGTGCGCATGCGCGCGGCCGGCCTGCCGCGCTCGACCTGGGGCACGGCGGTGGCGCATTTCGGCATTGCGATGTCGATGCTTGGCATCATCAGCGCCGGCACCTGGGGTAGCGAGCGCATCGTTACGCTTGCGCCCACGCAGACCGTGTCGCTGTCCGGTTACGATCTGAGTTTCGATGGCATCGTCGAGCGGACCGGTCCGAATTACACGGCACAGGTGGCCAGGTTCACGGTGCGCGAGGGCGGCGTCCCCATCGGCGTGATGGAGCCTTCGAAGCGGAATTTTTCCGCGCGCCAGACCTCGACCAACGAGGCCGCGCTGATGGCGCGCGGCGCCGGCCAGCTTTATCTGTCGCTCGGCGATGCCAACAAAGACGGCACGATCGCGATCCGGCTTTATTACAAGCCGATGGTGCTGCTGATTTGGCTCGGCGCCTTGGTGATGATGTTCGGCGGCGCCTTGTCGTTATCCGACCGGCGGCTGCGCGTCGGCGCGCCCAAGCCCGCGGCCAAGGTCGCGCTGCAGCCGGCGGAGTAGGGCAATATGCGCCGGCTCGCCTTGATCGCATTGTTTGTCGCACTCGTCGCGCCCACCGCGGCGCTCGCGGTCGAGCCAGACGAAATCCTGAAAGACCCAAAGCTCGAAGCGCGCGCGCGTGTCCTCTCGGAAGAGCTGCGCTGCATGGTCTGCCAGAATCAGTCGATCGACGATTCTGCGGCCCCGCTCGCCCGCGACCTGCGGCTCTTGGTGCGCGAGCGGCTGACCAAGGGCGACAGCGACAGCCAGGTCCTCAATTACCTGGTGGCGCGCTACGGCGAGTTCGTGCTGCTCAAGCCGCGTTTCGAGCTGCAAAATCTATTGCTGTGGGGGCTGCCGCCATTCGCGCTGGTGGCCGGGATGATCGCGCTGTTTGTGACGGCGCGCCGTCGCCGGACCGCGGATCTGCAGGTGCCGGCACTCAGCGCGAGCGAGCAGAAGCGGGTTGCGACTTTGGTCGAGAACCAGGCTGACTGAGCACTGCTTAATCTATTGATTCTCAATCAAAGTCCGTTTCCAACCTTACAAAAGTTTAATCCCTCCGACAGGACGCTGTAAGGCGCATCCCTCCATCTTTTGAGTTGAAAAGGCGTGCAAGCGCGCCCCTCGAATTTGATGGAGTTTTTGCGATGAATCCGGGCGCCCCCCTCGCTCATAGCCCACATAAGGAGACGCGCGTGCTGTCGGCACGCCGCGCCATTCTTCTTGCTACCACTATTGTCGGCCTCGGGACCGCTGCACTTGTTGTTGCGCCCGGCCTCAATCTGTCCGGCTATCCGGCCGCGCACGCGCAGAACCTGACCGAACAGGCGCACAAGCTGCAGGCTCCGGTCGGCTTTGCCGACATCGTCGAGAAGGTCAAACCCGCGGTGATCTCGGTACGCGTCAAGGTCGACGGCGGATCGCAGACCACCGGTTTCAGCAGCGACCAGGTTCCGCCGGGCCTGCGCGATTTCTTCCGCCGGTTCGGGATGCCCAACTTGCCGGGCAATCCGCACAGCCTGCCCGAAGGTCACGGCCATAACATCATCACCGGCCAAGGGTCCGGCTTTTTCATTTCCGCCGACGGCTATGCGGTTACCAACAACCACGTGGTCGAAAAAGCCGAAAGCGTCACCGTGACCACCGACGACGGCAAGACCCACAAGGCCAAGGTGATCGGCACCGATCCGCGCACCGATCTCGCGCTGATCAAGGTCGAGGATGGCCCATTTCCCTACGTGAAGCTGTCGGACAGGTCGCCGCGCATCGGCGATTGGGTGCTCGCGGTCGGCAATCCGTTCGGCCTCGGCGGCACCGTCACCGCCGGCATTGTGTCGGCGCGCGGCCGCGACATCGGCGCCAGCGCCTATGACGATTTCATCCAGATTGACGCGCCGGTCAACAAAGGCAACTCCGGCGGTCCGACCTTCGACACCGACGGCAACGTGATCGGCGTCAACACCGCGATCTTCTCGCCGTCTGGCGGTTCGGTCGGCATTGCCTTCGCGATCCCCGCCGACACCGTCAACAGCGTCATCACTCAGCTCAGGGAGCACGGCTCGGTCACGCGCGGCTGGATCGGTGTGCAGATCCAGCCGGTAACGCAAGACATCGCCGATAGCCTCGGCCTCAAGAAAGCGGAAGGCGCTCTGGTCGCCGAGCCGCAAGAGGACAGCCCGGCGGTGAAGGCCGGCATCGAGGCCGGCGATGTCATCACCGCGGTGGACGGCAAGCCGGTCAAGGATGCACGCGATCTCGCCAAGAAGATCGGCGCCTTGGCTCCGAAGACATCCGTCAAACTCGACGTCCTGCACAAGGGCACGGAGAAAACCGTCACTCTGACGCTTGGCGAAATGCCGGCCGCCAAGGAGGCGCGCGCCGAGGGGCCATCCGAGAATGGCAATGTCGATCTTTCCAAGCTTGGTCTTACGCTGGCCCCGGCCGCCAACGTGGCGGGCGCAGGCAGCGCCGGCGTGGTGGTCACCGGCGTCGATACGTCGGGGATCGCCGCCGACCACGGCTTTAGCACCGGCGACGTGATCCTCGAGGTCGCCGGCAAATCGGTTTCGACGCCTGCCGACGTGCGCAACACGATTGCGACTGCGCGCACGGATGGCAAGCGCAGCGTGCTGGTTCGGCTGAAGTCGGGCGACAACACCCGCTTCGTCGCCCTGCCAGTCGGCAAAGGTTGAACGAGCTCGGGGCGTACCACTGGCAATCGTCGCCCCCGCCGGTGGTGCACCTGAACGGGACGGGCTTCGGCCCGTCCCGGCATAAATCTGGAAATCGGGACTGTCCGGCAAGGACTGCCCCGGCTTCTAAAAGAACTCCAACCCTGGCATCCGTCGCCCCCGCTGGGGTGGGGTCGTCGAGGGGGTGGCGGCCCAAATCCGCCACCCCCTCGCGTATGAAATGGGCAAAAACGCTTGGGATTGAAGGGGCGACCGTTACGGGCAATTGACGACGGCCCGATTTGACTGGATTTGGTGTGACCGATGCCCACTTATGCGGATATCCAAGGGGCTCGCGCCTTCGGCCGAGCGGCCGATGCGCAACCGGATCGGGTCACCATGCGACTTCTGGTCATCGAGGACGACCGCAACGCTGCGGACTATCTAGTCAAGGCATTCCGCGAGGTCGGCCATGTCGCCGATGCCGCCACCGACGGCGATGACGGGCTGGCGATGGCCCTCGGTGGCCAATATGACGTGCTTATCGTCGACCGCATGCTGCCCAAGCGCGATGGGCTCTCCTTGATCGGAACCCTGCGCGACAAGGGGATCGAAACCCCGGCACTGATCTTGTCCGCGCTCGGCCAGGTCGACGACCGGGTCAAGGGCCTGCGCGCCGGTGGCGACGATTACCTGCCCAAGCCTTATTCGTTTAGCGAATTGCTGGCCCGCGTCGAGGTTCTGGCGCGCCGCCGCGGCGGCCGCACCGAAGAGACCGTGCTCCGCGTCGGCGATCTCGAACTCGACCGCCTGTCACATCAGGTTCGCCGCAGCGCGGACGAGATTTCGCTGCAGCCGCGCGAATTCCGCCTGTTGGAATACCTCATGAAGCATGCCGGGCAGGTGGTCACCCGCACCATGCTGCTCGAGAACGTGTGGGATTATCATTTCGACCCGCAAACCAATGTTATCGACGTGCACATCTCGCGCTTGCGCTCGAAAATCGATAAAGGTTTCTCCCAGCCGCTTTTGCATACGGTTCGCGGCGCGGGATACATGATACGTGACGGCGCTCGGTAAACTTTTTCGCACCACCACGTTCAAGCTGACACTGGTCTATTTGACCGTGTTCGCGCTGTTCGCGGCGTTTTTGCTCGGCTATTTCGCGCTCAATACCCGCCGCCTGATTACCGAACAGATCACCGATACGGTCAACGCCGAGATCACTGGGCTGTCCGAGCAATACCGGCTCGGCGGCATCCGGCGGCTGGTAATCGTGGTCGATGCACGTGCGCGTCGGCCGGGCTCGAGCCTCTATCTGGTCACTACCTTTGCCGGCGAAGCGCTCGCCGGCAACGTCACCGCGCTGACGCCGGGAATCCTCGACAATCCGGGATGGACCGAGACGGTCTATCACCGCATCGATGAAACCGAGACCGGGGATCACCCGGGCCACGAGGCGCTGGTGCGGGTGTTCCAGCTTCCGGGCGGTTTTCGTTTGCTGGTCGGCCGCGACCTCGACGAACGCGAGCGGCTCTATCATATCGTGCTTTCGGCCGGACGCTGGTCGGTCGCGATCGTGATCGTGCTCGGACTTGCCGGCGGGTTGTTCGTCACCCGGCGGGTGCTGCGGCGCGTCGACGCCATGACCGAAACCACCCGCACCATCATGGCCGGCGATCTCGGCGAGCGGCTGGCGGTTGCCGGCACCGGCGACGAACTCGACCGGCTCGCCGAGAACCTCAACGCCATGCTCGATCGCATCGAGGCGCTGATGTCCGGCTTCAAGGAGGTCTCCGACAATATCGCGCACGATCTCAAGACTCCGCTTACCCGTCTGCGCAATCGATCCGAAGAAGCGTTGCGCAGCGCCAAGAGCGAGGCTGAATACCGGGCCGCGCTGGAAGCCACCATCGAGGAGTCCGAGGGGCTGATTCGCACCTTCAACGCGCTGTTGATGATCGCGCGCGCGGAATCCGGCCAAGCGCGCGACGACATGGCCGAATTCGACGCCGCCGAAATCGCCCACGACGTCGGCGAATTGTACGAACCGCTGGCCGAGGAGAAGGGCATCGCGCTCAAGGTGGAGGCCGATGTGCCGGCCAAGGTCAAAGGCAACCGCGAATTGGTCAGTCAGGCGCTTGCCAATCTGGTCGACAACGCCATCAAATATGCCGAGCCGCGCAATACCTCCGCGAACGGCGCGACACCGGAAATCGTCGTGCGGGCGCTCAACGAGGGCGATCGTATCCTGCTCACCGTAGCCGACAGCGGGCCGGGTATTCCGGAAGGCGACCGCGGGCGGGTGGTCGAGCGCTTTGTCCGCCTCGAGCAGAGCCGGTCGCAGCCAGGCTCGGGGTTGGGGCTTAGCCTTGCTTCGGCGGTGGCGCGCCTGCACGGCGGCGAATTGATCCTTGGCGACAACCAGCCGGGGCTCAAGAGCGTCATTGCCTTACCGCGCGGAGGGCCCGTACAAAGTGCGGGATGAGGCGGCCAGCCAACAAGAGAACCACTCGCAAGAAGCCCGCGCGCGAGCCGGCTAGCGGCACTGAGCATCCGCCGCAGACCGGTGCGCCGCTGGTCGAACGCATAGTCACCACGCCTTATCTGATCGAGGCCAAGGCCGCGCGGGCGCGTCTCTCGCAGTGGCTGGCCGATTTGCCGGAGACGCAGGCCCAGCCGCTCAACGCGCTGTTGGCCGCCCATCCAACTCTTGGCAAGCTGCTGCAAAGCCTCGCCGAAAGCTCGCCCTATCTGTGGGAACTGATGAGCAACGACGCCGCACGGCTGTTGCGGCTGCTCACCTGCGATCCTGACCAGCATTTGGCTACGCTGCTGGCCGACAACGGCCGCGCGGTGACCCTGACCACGGACGAAGCAGAGGCGATGCGGCTCCTTCGCCAAATGAAGGCGGAAGCAGCGCTGCTGATCGCGCTCGCCGATATCTGCGGCGTATGGCCGGTGATGCGGGCGACTCGCGCGCTGACTGACTTGGCCGACAGCGCCGTCGATGCCGCGGTGCGGTTCGCGCTGGCTGAGGCCGCGCGTGACGGACGCCTGTCGCCGAAGGACAAGGCGCGCCCGCAGGATGGCAGCGGCTACATCGTGCTCGCCATGGGCAAGATGGGTGCGTTCGAGCTTAATTACTCGAGCGATATCGACCTCATCGTCTTCTACGATCCAAGCGCGCCGGCGCTGCCGGGAGATGCCGCTCCAGCCGCGTTGTTTGTCCGCGTGACGCAGCGCCTGGTGAAACTCCTGCAAGAGCGCACCGGTGACGGCTACGTGTTCCGCACCGATCTGCGGCTGCGCCCCGATCCGGCCTCGACCGCCATCGCGATTTCGACCGCGGCGGCGCTCTCCTACTACGAGAGCGTGGGACAGAACTGGGAGCGCGCCGCCATGATCAAGGCGCGCGCCTGCGCCGGCGACATAGCAGCGGGCGAGGCGATCCTCAACGAGCTGTCGCCCTTCGTGTGGCGCAAATACCTCGACTTCGCCTCGGTCGCCGACGTGCATGCGATGAAGCGGCAGATCAACGCCTATCGCGGCCATGGCGAGATCGCGGTCGAGGGCCATAACATCAAGCTTGGCCGCGGCGGCATTCGCGAGATCGAGTTTTTTGCACAGACCCAGCAATTGATCGCCGGCGGGCGTAATCCGGCGCTGCGCGACCGCGATACGCTCACCACCCTCGACAAACTCAGTGACGACCGCTGGATCGACGCCGCCGCGCGCGACCAGATGAAGGCGGCTTACGTCTTTCTGCGCACCGTCGAGCACCGCTTGCAGATGGTCAATGACGAGCAGACGCAAACGCTGCCGGCCGAGCGCGCGGAGCTTGAACGGTTCGCGCGGTTTCTCGGCTACGCCGACCGCGACACTTTCGCCAAGGCTCTGCTCGAACATCTCGACAATGTGCAGCGGCATTATTCGCGGCTGTTCGAAAAGACGCCGGGCGCCGACAAGCCGGAGCTGGTGTTTCCGGCCGAGGCAGACGACCGCAAGACGCTGGATCGTCTGGCCGAACTCGGCTTCCGCGCGCCGCTGGAAGCCTCGACGATCGTCCGCCATTGGCTCGCCGGCGGCCACCGCTCGCTCAAGGGCGATATGGCGCGCAGCCACCTTGAGGCGTTGCTCCCGGTTCTGCTCGAGCAATTGGCGCGCACCGACAACGCCAACGCCACGCTGGTGCTGTTCGATCAATTTCTCGCCAATCTGCACGGCGCCGCGCGGCTGTTGTCGCTGCTGCGGCAGAATCCCGATCTGATCGCCCTCATCGCGCTCGTGCTCGGCATCGCGCCGAGGCTCGCCGACACGCTGGCGCGCAATCCGCAGGTGATGGATGCGCTGGTCGATCCGAGCTTTTTCGGGGCCTTGCCGGACAACAAGGAACTCGGCCACCGGCTCGACGCGGCGCTCGCGCAATCGCGCTACGACGAGGATCTGCTCGACCGCATCCGCATGTTCGGCCTGGAATACATGTTCCTGATCGGGGTGCGCATTCTTTCCGGCACGGTGACGGCGCGGCAGGCGGGCGAGGCCTTCGCGCGGCTGGCCGACGCGGTGATCCGCGCGGTGCACCGCGCGACTGCCCGCAATTTCGCCGCAACTCACGGCCACTTACGTGGCGAGGCGACCGCGGTGCTGGCCATGGGCAAGCTCGGTGGGCGCGAGATGACCGCGACGTCCGATCTCGACTTGATCCTGATCTACGATTTCGACGGCAAGCGCCCCGAATCGGACGGCAAGCATCCGCTCTATGGCGCACAATATTTCGCACGCCTGACGCAGCGGTTGATCAACGCGCTGACCGCGCAAACCAATTATGGCGCGCTCTACCAGGTCGACATGCGACTGCGCCCGTCGGGCCGCGCCGGACCGCTCGCCACCCAAATCGGCGGATTTACGAGCTATCAAGAGAGCGAGGCCTGGACCTGGGAGCACATGGCGCTCACACGCGCGCGCGTGGTCGCGGCCACACGGGGATTCGGTGCGCGGGTGGAGAAGGTTATTAGCGACATTTTGCAGCGCCCGCGCGAGGCCGCGCTGATCGCGGGCGACGTGGTGGAAATGCGCGCCGCCATCGCCAAGGAAAAAGGTGACCGCGAGCGCTGGGACCTCAAATATGTCGCCGGTGGACTGATCGACATCGAATTCATCGCGCAATATTTGCAGCTCGTGCACGCCCATTGGCTACCCGACATTCTCGATACCTCGACCGCGCACGTGCTCGACAAGGCCTGGGCGCTGCACGTGCTGCCGGTCGAAGAGGCCGAAGTGCTGCGTCCGGCGGTTCAGCTCTATCAGGACCTCACGCAGATCCTGCGCCTATGCCTGGCCGGCCCGTTCGACCCCAAGACCGCGGGCGCCGGGCTGCTGCGGCTGCTCGCGCGCGCCGCCGACGTGCCGGATTTCGCCGCGCTCGATGCGACGTTGATCGAGACGCAAGCGAAGGTGCGGGCGAGCTTTGTACAGATTTTGGGTAAAGCCCCTTAAGCGGCTTCCTCCTTCGGCAACTGGCATTGCGGACGCCGGGGCATGCGCACCACCACCAGCGTGCCTTTTCCGAGCGTGGAACGTATGCGCATGTGGCCGCCGTGCAGTTCGACCAGCGATTTGGCGATGGCGAGGCCCAAGCCCGACCCGTGATGGCTCTTGGTAAGCTGGCTTTCGACCTGCTCGAACGGCCGGCCGAGCAGCGCCAGCGCCTCCTTGTCGATGCCGATGCCGGTATCGGCGATGGTGAGCACGATGCAGCCGTCGGCGGCGCGCCCGCGTACGGTGACGCGGCCGCCGGCCGTGGTGAACTTAACCGCGTTGGACAACAGATTGAGCATGATCTGCTTGAGCGCGCGGCGGTCGGCCCGCAGCCCGAGCTCGGGCGAAATCTTCGTGACCAGTTCGAGCTGCTTGTCCTGCGCGCGCGCCGAAACGACGCGCATGGATTCTACCAGCAGGGCATCGAGGTCGAGCTCTTCGAAATCAAGGCGGATGCGGCCGGCCTCGATCTTGGCCATGTCGAGAATGTCGTTGATGACGTCGAGCAAATATTGGCCGCTGGTGCGGATGTCGGTGCAATACTCGTTGTATTTTTCGGCGCCGAGCGGGCCGAACATGGCCGACTCCATGATCTCGGAAAATCCAATGATGGCGTTGAGCGGCGTACGCAATTCGTGACTCATATTGGCGAGGAACTTCGACTTGGCCTGGTTGGCTTCCTCGGCGCGGGTCTTTTCGGCCGCGTATTTTTCGGCGAGTTCGGCGAGCCGATGCTGCGAGGCGCTCACATCGGCGACCGTCGCCATCAGCCGCTTCTCGCTGTCGACCAGCTTCTCCTCGTGCGTCTTGAGGGTGGTGATGTCGGTGCCGACCGAGACATAACCGCCGTCCTTGGTGCGCCGCTCGCTGATGTGCAGCCAGCGGCCGTCCTCGAGCTGGGCCTCGAAGGTGCGCGCGCCGGGAATATTCGGGCCGCCGGTGATCGCCTTGGTGCGCACCACCGGCTTGCGGCCGGCGGCGACTACGGACTCATAAGAGGCACCCACCATGATCGCCTCGTCGGGCAGATTGTGCAGCTCCTGGAAATTCGAATTGCACAGCACTAGGCGATTGTCGGCATCCCACACGACGAAGGCTTCGGGGATGGTCTCGATGGCGTCGCGCAGCCGCATGTCGGCGGCCACCGTTTTCTCGACTAGGTTCTTCTGCTCGGTGATATCGACGGCGATGCCGATCACATGCAGGCCGGGCTCACCCTGCTGGCGCACCAGCTCGCAGCGTGCGCGCAGCCAGACCCAATGGCCGTCGGCGTGACGCATCCGGAAAGCGCGATCGATAGCGGTCGTCGTCGCTTCGGCGAGTTCGGCCGCAAGATCGTAGAGGTGCATGTCATCCGGGTGGGTGAGGGCGCTGACGTCGCCGAACGACAGTAAATCGTCTTTGGCCTGCAACCCCAGGATCTCGAACATGGACTGCGACCAGAAAATGCGGCCGCGCGCCAAGTCCCAATCCCATAATCCGCAACGGCCCCGGTTGAGCGCGGTATCGATGCGGCTGCGGACGGTCTCGTAGATCAGGTCCGCTTCCCGCGCCCGAGTCGCCTGCCAGTGGAAGGCGAAGCCGAGGATGAGCACGACAAAGCCGGTGGTGGCCGACAGGGTAACGGTGAGGGTGGTGAGTGAGCGCCAGGCCGTCAGCGCTGCCTCGCGCGACTGCACGACGGCGACTTGCCCCAGGGGGGCTGCAGCATGCGCACGGTCGCCAATGCGCGGCTGTTGTCGGGCAGGGTGATTTCCATGACCCCGGCGCTGGCGCCGAAGGTGGTCAGGGGTTGCGCCGGACCCAGCAGGTCGATCAGACGGCGGCCGATGGTGGCGTCGCCGGCTGGCGTGGCGGCCGCCACCACGCCCTCCGCATTGGTGAGCATAAAGCGCCGACCGGCGGTCGTGGCCCATCGCGGCAGCGCGCGCGTCAGCACCTCCTGCGGCCGCGCCAGCGTGTCGGCAGGCGGCCCGTGCGGCTGTTGCAGACGTTCGGCGGCGATATCGGCGACCGCGTCGAGCGCGAGGACCATGTCGTTGATGGCTTGCCGGCGGTGATCGAGGACCTGGACGGCGGCACCGACGCAAATGGTGGCGAGAAACGCGATGATGAGGACCGGAACGGCGCGGCGCAGCAAGGGCTCGGCGGTCAACAGGCGGCGATACGCCGGCTTGGCGATCGATTGCGCGAGACCCTGAATGGAATCAGGGCGTGCAGACGCACTCGCCACCCCGGCGCGCGCCATTGACGGCCTCCGTTTTTGGAATTTCCCCACCACCCGCATCGGAAGGATGTGCCGCATCGCTGTCCGAATCACTGTCGATTGGAATCGATGGCGGCTGATTTGTCGAGAGTCCAAAGTCAAATATTTATAAAACGTTACACACAAGTATCTGGAGAGGGGCCGTCGCTTTTGCGTGACCGCGCCAGCGAAAAATACCTTTGTGCCGCAGCGTTTTATACCGGCGCCAGCGCGCGCTCGACGATGTCGGCGAGGTCGCGCGACAGGTTGGGCGCGGTCTTGATGCGTTCGAGCGCGGCTTGCGCCTTGCCGCGGCGGCCTTGCTCCAGCGTGCGCCAGTTGCGGAAGGCGGTGGTGAGGCGGGCCGCCAGTTGCGGATTTTTCGGATCGAGCGCCAGCACATTGCCGGCGAGGAAATCGTAGCCGGCGCCGTCGGCCCGGCTGAATTGGGTCGGGTTGGCGGCGAAAGCGCCGATCAGCGCGCGCACGCGATTGGGATTGGCAAACGAAAAGGCGGGGTGCGCGGTGAGGGCACGGACCTGGTCCAGAGTATCGGGCCGCGGGATCATCGCCTGCAGCGAGAACCACTTGTCGATCACCAGCGCATTGGCGGCGTAACGCACGTAGAAATCGGCGAGCGCACGCGCGCGCTCCGGCGCGCCGTGCAGGGACAATGTCGCCAGCGCCGCCATGCGGTCGGTCATATTGTCAGCGGCGTCGTATTGGCGAGCGGCGCGCGCGATCGCGTCCTGCGCGCCGGTTGCCGCCAGCAGATCGAGCGCCACATTGCGCGACGCGCGACGGCCGGCGCTGGTCGCGTCAGGCGAATAGGGGCCGGGGACGGTCATGCGCTCATAGATATCGATCAAAGCTCGGCCGAGTCTGTCGCCGATGTTGGCGCGCAACGCGCGGCGCGCGCTGAACACCGCGTCGGGGTCGATGTCGCGGCCGATTTCGCGGGCGACGTCGCCTTCGCCTGGCGGCACCAGCGCCAAAGCCAGGAAGGCCGGCTCCAGCTTGGCGTCATCGAGGATGGCGGCCAGGGCCGTCATCAGCTTTTCATCCGTGCGCGGCGTTTTTCCGGCCTGCAACGCGGCCACGTTGTCGATCAACAGCCGCATCGAGATGGTCTGCAGCGCCTGCCAGCGGTTGAACGCATCGCTGTCGTGCGCGGCAAGGAAAGTGAGATCGCCGGCATCGAGATCGCTGTTGAGCTTGATCGGCGCCGAGAAGCCGCGATTGACCGACAAGACAGGCCTTTCGGCGATGCCGGTGAATTCGATGCTCGCGGTCGGCTCGCTCAACACCAAGACGCCGTGCGCGATAATGCCGCCTTGCGCGACGAGCGGAAGATCGTGGCCATTTTTGTCGACCAGACCAACGCTAAGCGGAATCACCATCGGCGCTTTGGTCGGCTGACCGGGCGTGGGCGGCACGCTTTGCTTGGCTTCGAGTGTGTAGGTCTTGCGCGCAGCGTCGTAACGGCCGGCGACCGTCACCTCCGGCGTGCCGGCCTGGCTGTACCAGCGCATGAATTGCGACATGTCGCGGCCCGAGGCATCGGCGAAGCACTGGATGAATTGCTCGACGGTTGCGGCCTCGCCGTCATGCCGCGCGAAATAGAGATCCATGCCGGCGCGGAACTTTTCGCGCCCGATCAGCGTCTGCACCATGCGCACCACTTCGGCGCCCTTCTCGTATACGGTGCTGGTGTAGAAGTTGTTGATCTCCTTATAGGTCTCCGGCCGGACCGGGTGCGCCAGCGGACCTGAATCTTCGACGAATTGCGCTGCGCGCAAGCCGCGCACGTCGGTGATGCGTTTGACCGGGCGCGAGCGCATGTCGGAGGAAAATTCCTGGTCGCGGAAAACCGTAAGTCCTTCTTTCAGGCAAAGCTGGAACCAGTCGCGGCAGGTGATGCGGTTGCCGGTCCAGTTGTGGAAATATTCGTGCGCGATGACGGCCTCGATGCCGGCAAAATCGGCATCGGTCGCGGTATCGTGGCTGGCGAGCACGTATTTGTCGTTGAAGACGTTGAGGCCCTTGTTCTCCATGGCGCCCATGTTGAAGTCGGACACCGCGACGATCATGAAAATATCGAGATCGTATTCGCGGCCGAACGCCGTTTCGTCCCAGTGCATCGAGCGCTTGAGCGAGTCCATGGCGTAGCCGCAGTGGTTTTCCTTGCCGGGCTCCACATAGATGCGCAGCGTGACGTTGCGTCCGGACATGGTGACGAAGCGATCCTCGATGTGACCGAGATTGCCGCCGACCAGCGCGAACAGATAGGCGGGCTTGGGATGCGGATCGTGCCAAATCGCGAAATGCCGGCCGCCGGCAAGATCGCCGCTCTCAATCAAATTGCCGTTCGACAACAATACCGGTGCTTCGGTTTTGTCGGCCTCGATGCGCGTGGTGTAAACCGCCATCACGTCGGGACGGTCGGGGAAATAAGTAATGCGGCGGAAGCCCTCGGCTTCGCATTGCGTGCAATAGGTGCCGCTCGACCGGTACAGACCCGAGAGCTGGGTGTTGGCGGTCGGATCGACCAGCGTCTCGATCTCCAGCGTGAACGGGCGGTTCGGCACCTGCGAAATGGTCAGGCTGTCGGGCGTCGCCACATAGCTTTCCGGTGTCAGCGCGGCTCCGTCGAGCTTGAGCTCGCTCAGCGTCAGCCCGTCACCGTCAAGGACGAGCGGGGCGGCTGCGGCCGCCGGGTTGGGCTTAAGCGAAAGCGTCGCGCGGACTTTCGTTTGCGTCGGATGCAGCGAGACATCGAGTGAAACGGTTTCCACCAGCCAATCGGGCGGGCGGTAGTCCTTCAGGCGGATGAGTGGGGTGGTATCGGTGCGCATGAGCTTTGATCTAGGATGTCTGCCGCGGAATTGGAAGGAAGAATGATGGCGACCATGCACGCCATGGTGCTGGACGCGCCGCACACGCCGCTGGTCATGCGCGAGCGGCCGGTGCCTGCGCCTGGGCCGGGCGAGATCCTGGTCGCGGTCGCGGCCTGTGGGGTCTGCCGCACGGATTTGCACGTGGTCGATGGCGAACTGGAGCATCCCACGTTGCCGATCGTGCCGGGCCACGAGATTGTCGGCCGGGTCGCGGCGCTAGGGCAGGGGGTGAGCGGCTTCAGCATCGGCGAGCGCGTCGGCGTGCCCTGGCTGGGCGCAACTTGCGGCGTGTGTCCTTATTGCCGCTCTGGTACCGAGAACCTCTGCGATATGCCGGTGTTCACCGGCTACACGCGCGACGGCGGCTACGCGACCCATGCGGTCGCCGACGCACGGTTCTGCTTTCCGCTGGGTGAGGCAGGTGAGGACGCGGAGATCGCGCCCTGGCTGTGCGCCGGGCTGATCGGCTGGCGCAGCTATCGTCTGGCGGGCGAGGGCAAGACACTCGGGCTCTATGGCTTTGGCGCCGCCGCCCATATCCTGGCGCAGGTCGCGGTCTGGCAGCGTCGCCGCGTGTTCGCTTTCACGCGCAAAGGCGATACGGCGGCGCAGGATTTCGCGCGCTCGCTCGGCGCGGTTTGGGCGGGCGGCTCGGAGGAAGTGCCGCCTGAGCCGCTCGATGCGGCAATTATTTTCGCGCCGGTTGGCGCGCTGGTGCCGGCGGCGCTGAAGGCGGTGCGCAAAGGCGGCCGCGTGGTCTGCGGCGGCATCCACATGTCGGACATCCCGAGCTTTCCCTATTCACTGCTGTGGGAAGAGCGGCACGTGATGTCGGTGGCGAACCTCACACGCTCCGACGCTCATGAATTCTTGCAGGTGGCGCCCAAAGCCGGCGTGCATTGCGAAGTCACGCGCTATCCGCTGGCGCATGCGAACGAAGCGTTGGCCGATTTGCGCGAGGGCCGGCTGCAGGGCGCCGCGGTGCTTATTCCCTGAGGTCAGCGCACCGGCTCGGCGTGGCCGATCACGCGCTTGATCGACGGCGAGCGCTGCTTGAGGGCGCGTTCCACCGCGTCGACCTTTTCGTGCACGTCCTGCACGCTCAGCGACGGGTCGACGCGGCAGTGGAAATTGACGATCTCGCCCTCGGCGGTCTCGCGCACGCGCACATCGTGCACGTCGCGCAAGGTGCGACCGTCGGCGGCGAATTCGGCGAGCGCGATCGTGACCGCCTGCAGGCGTTCGGGCGGCGCCTCGCGGCCGGCGGCGCGGTGCGGCTGCAGCGGCTCGATGTGGGTGTCGATCTCGACGCTAGCACCGAGTTCGCCGGCGATCGCGCTTTCCAGGCCGTCCGCCAAGGCGTGGGCCTCGCGCAGCGAAAGCTTGCCGTCCACTTCCAGATCGAGCGAGATCGCCAGCCGATCATTCAGGTCGTGCACCGTTACGTGATGCACGGCGAGCGCGCGATTGCGCGCGATCACCATGACGCGGTCGAGCACGGTTTCGTTGCTGAGCGCCACCGGATCGGTAATGACGGTCAGCTCGGCACCCGGCAGGCGCTGGCGGATCGCGGCGGCAACGGCGTCCTTGAGTGCGCTCACGCGATCGAGCGGTAGCGTCCGGCTCACCGCGACCGTCAAATCGACGAAGGTCTTTTCGCCGACCGCGCGGGCCCGAACATGATCGACGGCGACCACGCCGGGGACCTTCGCGGCGGCGGCGGCGATCTTTTCGGCGGCGCCCACGGGCGCGACGTCGGTCAGCGTGTCGATGGTGCGCTTGCCGAGCCGCCAGCCGGCGACGCAGACCAGCACCGCGACCATCAGCGCGGCCGCCGAATCCGCCCACCAGAAGCCGAAGCGCACGCCGGCAAGCCCGACCAGCACCGCCAGCGAAGCCCACAGATCGGACGAGAAATGCAACGCGTCGGCTTCCAACGCCTGACTCTGCGTCTGTTTGGCGGTGCGCGAGAGCGCGCGTGAGCGGAAGAAATCAACGGCGACCGAGACCGTGATCACACCAAAGGCCCAGGCATTGGCGAGGACGACATGGTCCTCATGCTCGGTCAGGCGCTTGATCGCTTCCCAGATCACCACGCCGGAGAGCAGGAACAGCAGCGCGGTTTCCGCCAGCGCCGAGATGCTCTCCACCTTGCCGTGGCCGTAATGGTGTTCTTCATCGGCGGGCTTTCCGGAAATACGCACGGCGGCATAGGTCATCACCGTGGCGCCGAGATCGATCAGCGAGTGGCCGGCCTCCGACAGGATCGCCAACGAGCCGGTGGCGATGCCGACCAGGCCCTTGGCGATCGTCAAAACAGCGGATGCCGCGATCGAGGTGAGTGCGACCTGTTCTTTTTCGTGCTGCATGCGGCGCCTTTGGTCCAATATTACAGCGTGATCGCCTTGCCGTCCTGCGCCGCCGAGCGGACCACCGCATCGAGGATGCGGATATTGCCGAGCAATTGCTCGGTCGAAAAGCGATATGGCGTGCGGCCCTCGATCGCGTCGGCCCAGGCCTCGAAATTCAGCCGCACGGTATTGGCGTGGTCATAGTTGCGCGTCTGCCGGTTACCGTCCGCGGCGCAATGCACGAAGCTCGATGGAATGCCCTTGTCGACATTGCCGCCTTCCTGCGTCTCGACCCAGCCCTGATCGCCGAAGAGTGTAAAGCGGCCATAGAACGGCGGTGTCGAGAGACAAGTGATGCGCCCGCGCGCGCCGTTCGCGAAATCGATCTCCGCGCTGACAAAATCCTCAGACGGCGCCGGGAAGATCTGCGATGCGGTGCGGGCGGTGACACGCGTCGGCTGACCGGCGAGCGACACGAACATATCGCCGAGATGGATGCCGAGCGCGGTCCAGGCGCCGGCCGGGGCGTGCCGGGAATCACGCCGCCAGTTCGCCGGATCCATCTTGCGGAAATTGCTGTGGCTGACATTGGCGTCCATGTGCAGCAGGCGGCCGATGCTGCCAGCCTCGAACAGCCGGCGCATTTCCTCCATCGCTGGCTCATAGCGTCGTTCGTGCCCGATGCCGAGCACGCCGCCGGTCTTGGCGCAGGCCGAGAGAATCCGCTCGGCGCTCGCGGTATTGAGCGCCAACGGTTTCTCGCAGAACACCTGTTTGCCCGCGGCGAAGGCGGCGATCGCCATTTCCTCATGCAGCAAATGCGGCGTCACCACCGCGACGGCGTCGATGTCGGACCGCTTGAGCAAATCCTTGTAGTCGACGACGAGATCGAAACCCTGCGCGGCGGCAAACGGCGCGACCGTGTTGTGATCGATGTCGCAGGCCGCCACTACATTCAAGCGAGGGCTTGTCGCCAGGCAGGTGACGATCTGCTTGCCCCACCAGCCGAGTCCGATAATGCCGATCCGAATCATTCTGCTTATTCCTCGCTTGGTCGGACCGGACAATGCGGGGCGAGCTTGACGATGGTCAAGGTCATCTCGGTCGTCGGTGGCTATTCAACATCAGGGAAGATCGCCCATCGTCGCCGTCATGCAGGTCGGAGAAGCTAGCCGGCACATGCTGCAAGGATGCACAGCCTGGCCAGAAGAAGCCGCTCGCCGCTACCGGCAGCAGGGCTATTGGGCCAATATCACGCTCTACGGCATGTTGCTGCGCTCGGCCGCCGCTACGCCCGACCGTGTTGCGTTGATCGATGACAGGTGGCGTGTGACCTATGCGGAACTACGCCTAGCGGTCGATCGGTTGGCCGGCCGTCTGATCGGTCTTGGATTCCGTTCGCTCGATCGTGTGGTGTTCCAGCTGCCCAATTCGATCGAGTTCGTCATTGCGTTCTTTGCGTTGGTGAAGATCGGCGTGATTCCAGTGCTGGCGCTGCCGGCGCACCGGCGCGAAGAGATCTCGCATATTTTCGCCCACACCAAAGCGGTGGGCTACGTCGTGCCGGACGTCTGGCGCGGCTACGATTATCGATCGCTCGCCGCTGACGTAAGCGGCTTGGCGCCGTCGCTGCGCAGCGTGCTCGTCCTCGGCGAGCCGGTGTCCGGTCAGATATCCTTGTCCGACCTCATGGCGCTCAAGGGCGAACGTCAAGATGGCGATGACCCCGCCGGCTTTTTGCCGGTGCCCGATGAAGTCGCGTTGATGCTGCTGTCGGGCGGAACGACTGGCCTGCCGAAGCTCATTCCCCGCACGCACAACGACTACGTCTACAATTGCCGGCAAAGCGGCACCGCCGCCGGGTTCAGCGCCGCAACCGTGTTCCTGGCCGTGCTGCCGATGGCGCACAATTATACGCTCGGCTGTCCGGGCGTGCTTGGCGCGCTGGCGCACGGCGGCACCGCCGTGATCGCGTCCGATGCCGGTATCGAAACCGTCGCGCGGCTGATTGAAACCGAGCGCGTCACGGTCGTCTCCGCCGCCGTTCCACTGATCGTCAACTGGCTGAACGCCGATCTCGCCGGGCATCGCGACCTTTCCAGCCTGCGCGTGGTGATGAACGGTGGCGCCAAGCTGGTGCCGGAACTGCGCCGGCGGGTCGAACAGAGATTTGGCTGCACATTTCAGGAAAGCTTCGGGACCGGCGAGGGGCTGCTGAATATGACGCGCCTCGACGATCCGCCGGAAACCCGCTTCACCAGCTCCGGGCGGCCGATATCGCCGGCGGACGAAATCCGCATTGTCGACGAGCGGGGTAATGACGTTGCCGATGGCATCGTCGGCGAGTTGATCTGCCGGGGTCCGTATACCGTGCGCGGCTACTATAACGCCCCGGACAAGGATCGCGCTGCCTTCACCGGCGATGGCTACTACCGCATGGGCGACATGGTGCGCCGGGTCGGCGGCAATCTGTATGTCGAGGGACGGCTCAAGGACATCATCAATCGCGGCGGCGAAAAGATCAGTTGCGAGGAAGTCGAGAATTACATTTTGGGCCATCCCAAGATCAAGAACGTCTGCATCGTGGCAATGCCCGATGCGACCTTCGGCGAAAAGGCCTGCGCCTTCGTTATTCCGGTGGCGGGCGAGACGGTCGGCTTGGACGAGATCAAGAGCTTCCTGCTGGCCCGCAAGATCGCGAAATTCAAACTGCCCGAACGGCTGACCGTGGTGAATGAATTTCCGATCAGTCCGGCCGGGAAAATTCTACGCCGCGAATTGCGTGAAGTGGCTGCGAACGCGACCGTGAATGCGCATGCTTGAGGATTCCTGGCCATGAAATTGCTCGAACCTCTCAACGCCGGCGGGATGGTCATTCCCAATCGCGTGATGGTGCCGGCGATGGTGACACGGCTGTCCGGCGAAGACGGTCTGGTCAACAAGGACATTACCGATCGCTATGTGCGCTACGCGCAAGGCGGCGCGGGTCTCATCGTGATCGAGGCGATGGCGGTCCATCAGGCCAAATCCGGCCCGCTGCTGCGCATCAGCGACGACCAGTTCGTGCCGGGTCTTACCGATCTGGTCCGCCGCATCCACGGCACGTCGGACTCCAAGGTGGTGCCGCAGATCATTCATTTTATGAAGGTGGCCAAGTCGGGCTGGCGGCAGACTATCGATATGCTGTCGATGGCCGAGATCGACCGCATCGTCGAGGAGTTCGGCGACGCGGTGGCGCGCGCGCGGACCGCCGGATTCGACGGCGCCGAGCTGCACTCGGCGCACGCCTATACGCTGGCGTCGTTCCTGTCGCGCGTAAACCCGCGCACGGACGACTATGGCGGCGAAACGCTGGAAGGCCGCCTGCATCTGATCGGACGGATTTTTGGAAATATCCGCCGCAAGGCCGGCGACGATTTTCCGGTCGGCGTCCGCTTCCTGGCCGATGAGTTCATCAAGGACGGATACACGGTCAACGACGCAAAGCTTATCGGTTTGCGGCTGGCGCAGCTCGGCGCGGCGTATCTGTCATTGTCGGTCGGCGGCAAGTTCGAGGACGCCGTTCACGCGCCCGGGCAGGTGCCCTATCCCTACACCGGCTACTCGGGCGATCGCTGCATGCCGGGCGACTGGTATCCGGCCATGCCGCATGTGCAATTTTCGGCGGAGATCAAAGCCTTTATCCGCGCGCATGGTTTCGACACGCCGGTCGCGACCGCCGGAAAAATCTCCAACCCCGATGACGCTGAACAACTGGTGGCAGCCGGCGCGGTCGATATCGTCGGCATCGCGCGGGGCCTGCTGGCAGATCCGGATTGGCCGAACAAGGTTCGTCGCGGCGAAGTCGACCGCATCGTGAAGTGCGACTACTGCAATGTATGCAAGCATCTCGACGGCACGCACACTCGGGTCATTTGCGCGTTGTGGCCGCAAGGCTCTCTGCAGGCACCGCCGGACGATCTCGCGAACGATGCGCCGCGCTGGAATGCGGAAGGCGCCAACCTGACGGCGACAACCGGCGACGGCCAGGCTACACTGAAGTGGAACAAGGCGGCCGGCGCCGCCCGCTACGATATTGTCCGCACCGATGCGCTCGGCAAGGCCGAGGTTGCGGACGCGGTCAAGGTGACGCGCTGGGAGGATCACGGTCTGCTGGCGGGCATGCCCTATCGCTATCATGTATGCGCCTATGGCGCCGCCGGGCAGGGCGGCGCCAGCTCGAACACGATCACGGTGTCCTTGCCGATGGCCGACTACGCGGGCCGGACGTAATTTGTTCGCGAGTTTGGGAAGGTGCGACGCACCGCTAGCTTTGGCCGGCCGATTTGTTGCTGGTGCCGTATTGCAGGACTTGTACCTTTTCGATTGTCACCAGTCCGCTTGACATCATCTTGTCGAGCGTCGGCAGGAAGGCGTCGATCTTTTCCTTCGAGTCCACGATCTCCACGACGATTGGCAGATCCTGCGATAGCCGAAGAATCTTGGTGGTGTGAATGTGACTGGAATGGCCGAACCCGACATGGCCGCGCAGCATAGTGGCGCCGCCGAGATGCATTTCGCGCGCCTTCAACACGATCGCTTCATAAAGCGGCAGGCCGTCGAATTTGTCGTCTTCGCCGAAAAAGATGCGGAGCAGTACGGCATCGCGAGGTATCTGCATGTGTCAAATCCATTTCATCGAGGCGATGCTGGCGGCGAGCAGATGCCCGGCCCAAACCGCGACCAGGCAACATGCAACCGAACCACCAATATTGGCACCGGCGCGGAACCATTCTCCATCGTTCATCAGATTGAGCGTCTGCAAGCTGAACGACGAAAAGGTGGTGTAGCCGCCGCAAAAGCCGGTCATGACGAATTGCCGCGCGACCGAGCCGACCATATAGCGGCCGTCCGGGCCGGTGAGGGTGGCGAAGAATCCGATGATGAAGGAGCCGACGACATTGACGATGAACGTGCCCCAGGGAAAGGTCTCGCCAATCAAGCGGGCGGCCAGTCCCGAGCAGCCATAACGCGCCATTCCGCCAAGCGCGCTGCCGATTGCCACCCAGACATAAGTAATCATTGAATCTCAGTGCTCCCTGCAGTTGCGGATTAAATCAAACTCCCGGAGGCCTTCCCACCCAAAGACGCGCGGCATAACGCGCTCCGCACATCTTTTTCGGCGGTACGCGACAAACTGCAAAGCGCCCGCGCGCTTTGCAGATGGATGTTTGATCAAACTGTTCGACCGGGAAACTTGGGGATTGCAAACGCAATTCCTCTCGTCCGACCTCGGATGAAAGGAGTCATCAGCCCTGAAGGGCGGTTTCGGCGGAACTCCATCGCCCCGCTGGCCTAAACCAGCGTTGAACAAGATGAATACGGATAAGGCTGTGCCTCTGTCAAGCGACACGCGGCGCCGGCTCGGCGCGGGACGCTTGATATTGGTCAAAGAGGCGCGCGCTCACCGCTTGATACATTATATTCGATATTCGCGCACCGGAAGCGCCGTTACAAAGTGCAAGAGGCAATGCGTGCATGTCAAGGTCGGACCCGAGGCCACCGCCAACGCAAGCAAGATGCATTCGAATTGAGGCCGCTGCCGCGCGCAAGACCAGATCGGCATTTCAATTTTGGGGCGCCGCAGGAGGGATGTTACTGCAGATCTTACCGGCGCGTTCCTCGACAATGCGAGCGATCGGGCTCGTTTCACGATGCCGTGTGGCGGCTAGCGGCAAGCTTTGTGGTACCGGTGTTGTGGTGAGTGAATTCAAGCCGCCGATTGGATCGATTGCAATTTGAAAGATACTGCCCCACAGAACTCCAGCGACGGACGACGAGCGTCGGCCATGACGAATATAAATCTCAGCCCGGAGATTCAATCCTTTCTCGAAATGCATCACGTGATGTCGCTCGCCACATGTGGTGCGGCGGGGGCGCACGCGACGAACCTGTTTTATGCGTGTGACGGGTTGGCGCTCATCTGGGTATCGGAACCCGATACGCAGCACTCCCGGGAAATCGAGGCGGATTCCCGCGTGGCCGCTACGGTGGCGCCTGATTATTCAGATTTTGCGGCCATTCGTGGCGTGCAGCTTACCGGCACGGCTCGTCGGATCCTGGCGGCAGATGAACGAATGCGCCATGTCGCGCACCTTGAAGCGCGTTACCCGTTTCTCAGGCAACTAGCGACGGGGCCATTGCAACTGCGCCAAGCTTTTGCGCGCGCGGCGGTCTATCGGCTGCAACCAAATCGAATCGTCTTGATCGACAACACAAAGGGTTTCGGTCACAAAGAAACGCTTGAAATTTCCGCGTAGTTGAGCGCGTAGCCGCCACGGGCGGGGCGACCCTGGTAAGCAATGAATTAATTGACCTTATCGCGAAGCTCGCCAAACTTCGCGCGCGGCTTCCGCGCCTGCGGACAAGATGATACCGTTTCCATCGTCCCTCAGTCAGTCCGGAATTTTCGATTGGATACGCAGGTTCTCATCGTCGGCGCCGGCCCGGTCGGGTTGACGCTCGCAATCGACCTGGGACGCCGCGGCGCGCGCTGCATTTTGCTTGAGCAGAAACCGGCGCCGCAATTTCTTCCAAAAATGGAGCGGTGCAACGCTCGCACTATGGAGATTTACCGCCGCATGGGCATCGCGGAAAAGATTCGCGATGCCGGATTTCCGCGCGACGTGCCGATGGACGTATTCATCGTCACGTCACTGATCGAGCCGCCGCTATTGCATCTTGCCTATCCGTCGGTTGCGCAGGCGCAGGCCGAGATCGCTGCATGCAACGACGGAACGTTGCCGCGCGAGCCATATCAGCTCATTTCGCAATATACCCTAGAACCGCTGCTCAAGTCCGTCGCCGAAAGCATTCCTGGTGTCGACGTCCGCTACGGTTGTGAGTTTATCGCTTGTGAGCAGGACGGTGGTTTCGTTCGGGCGCAAGTGAAAAACAGCGATGGCTCGACCGCAGACCTGGCGGCACAATACCTCGTCGGTTGCGACGGCGGCTCAAGCGCTGTGCGCCGTCAACTTGGCATCAAGCTGCAAGGTGAAGCGAACTTGATGCAGTTCCGGCAGGCGCTGTATCGCTGCGATGATCTCTTCGATCGTATTCCGATCGGCAAGGGGCGGCATTACCACGTCGCCGACGCGCATTCGACATTTTTGATCGTTCAGGATTCGACCCGCCATTTCACGCTGCACGCGGTCGTCGACAGTGACGCCGATATGCAAACGATGTTCGAGCAAACCGTTGCTATGCCGATTGAATATGAAGTGCTGTCGGTCGGGCAATGGCGGCAGAATTTGCTGGTGGCGGACAGCTATTCGCAAGGACGCATTTTCCTAGCGGGGGATGCGGTCCACCTGGTGATCCCGACCGGTGGGCTCGGCATGAACAGCGGAGTCGGCGACGCCATCGACCTGTCGTGGAAACTGGCGGCGACGCTGCAAGGCTGGGGCGGGCCCGGCCTGCTGGCCTCGTACGAAATCGAACGCCGCCAGATCGGCGTCCGCAATGTGGAGGCGTCGCGGCAGGCCTCGCGCGGACGGCGCGCCTGGCGCGCGGCCTATCGGCCGAATATTCGCGATCACACGCCCGAAGGCGCCGAAACGCGGGCGAATTTGACCCGTATCGCCGATGTGGAACAGCGCAAGAGCAACGAGATGATCGGGGCCGAACTTGGGTATCGTTACCGGGACTCGCCGATCGTCTGGCAGGAGCCAGGCGAGGGGCCAGAGGACAATTTCATGAAATATGTGCCGACGACTTGGCCGGGCGCACGTTTGCCGCATCTTTGGCTCGCCGACGGTACGTCCCTGCACGACCGCATCGGTGACGGCTATACGCTGCTGCGGCTTGCCGGCACGCAGGCCGATACAAGCCCGCTCGAACAGGGTTTCACCGCTTTGGGCGCGCCGTTGACGGTCCTCGCTATCGACGACGAGCAGGCGCGCGACCTCTACGGATATGATCTATTGCTGCTGCGGCCAGATCTGCACGTGGTCTGGCGTGGCAATCGCCTGCCGAACGATGCCGCCAAGCTGGCGGCCATAGCGACAGGGCATTAGAATTTTCTCAGCCTATTCAGGAAGTCGTCATGCCGAAGAAACTTTCGTTCACCTTTGCCTGCGGCAACTACGAAATCGTCCGCCCACTGATCGACGGCAAAGTCGAGGTCGATGGCGTCGATCTCACCATCCTGACGGACATGGATTCGGCAACGCGCCATTGGCGATTCTTGCGCGACGGCGAATTCGACGCCGCCGAAGTGTCGGGCTCCTCCTATCTCGCCGCCCGTGACAATGACTGGCCATTCCTGGCAATTCCGGTTTTTTTGCACCGCCGCTTTCGTCACGGCTTCATGTTCGTCAACACGGCCAAGGGCATCGCCAAGCCGACCGACCTGATCGGCCGCAAGATCGGCGTGAAAACCTTAATGACCACTGCCGTGCTCTGGATGCGCGGCATCCTAGAGCACGAATACGGCGTGCCGCTGAATTCGATTGAATGGTTCGCCGAGCTCGAGGACGACGTCGAGGTGTCGTTGCCCAAGGACCTCAAGGTGACGCGGCTCCCGCACGAAAAATCGGTCGAGACCATGCTGGCCGACGGCGAACTCGACGCGGTGCTGCACTCCGACCTGATCAAGCCGTTCCTCGCCAAGGATGCGCGCGTCGCGCGCCTGTTCCCTTCCTACAAAGACGAGGAAATCGCCTATTACAAAAAGACCGGCATTTTCCCGATCATGCATGTCCTCGGCTTGCGGCAATCGCTCGTCGAGCAGCACCCTTGGGTCGCGGTGAACCTGTTCAAGGCGCTGAACGAGGCCAAAGCCATCGCGATGAAGCGCATGCAGAACCCGCGCATCGTTCCACTTGCCTGGTATCGCGAGGCTTGGGAGGAGCAGGAGAACATCCTCGGTCCAGATCCATGGGAATACGGACTGACGGACAAGAACCGGAACAACCTGGAGACGTTGATCGGCTATTCGCACGAACAGGGCTTGATCAAGAAAAGGCCTACGCTCGAGCAGCTCTTTCTCAATGTTTCGCAAGGTCGCAAACGCGGCGTCGAATTTCGCATCTAGCAATGCTGGATTTCGCTATAACAGGCCTCGTGTGGAGGAAAACGATTATGGCCGGACATTCAAAATCATTGGCACTCGCCGCCGTCCTCGTCGCCAGCGGTCTTTCGATTGCGAACGCGCAAGAGAAAGTCTGGAAGCACGGCATCCTCGAAGCCAAGAGCGATTCCGGCTTCATCGCCATGGTCGCCAATGGCGACTTTGCGGCTAAGCGCGGGCTGAAGGTCGAACTGCTTCAGATCAAAGCGGGGGCTACGCTGATGAAGGCGTTGATCGCCGGCGAAATCGACAGCGTCGACATGGGAGCTGCGGAATCGATCGTCGCGGGCGTGCGCGGCACCGGCGTCAAGATCGTCGGCTGTACATGGCCCGGCGTGCCGCAGGTCGTGCTGGCCAAGGCCGAGATCAAAACTTTGGCCGATCTCAAGGGCAAGAACATCGCTATTTCTTCGCCGGGCTCGCTACCCGACTTGCTGTTTCGCGGCATGTTGGACGCCGCAAATGTCCCGTTTTCGGATGTGAAGCTGGCGACGCAGGGTGCCGATCTGGACCGCTATAAATCGCTAGTCGCCGGCATAACCGACGCTGCCGTAGTGTCGAACGAGTTCGAAGCGATCATGCCGCCAACGATCCATGTGCTGGCAAAGGGCAGCACCGCGGTTCCAAAATTCATGCGCCTGTGCCTGGCCACCAACAGCCAGGTTCTCGCTACGCGCCGGGACGACCTCGTGAAATTCGTGGCGGCGGAAATGGACGCCTACAGGTACGCCGCGACACACCGCGATGAGACCATCAAGCTGGCGCACGAGATGACCCATGCCAAGCCGGACGACAAACGGGCCGAATTCATCACCGACGAAACACTCTCCAACAAGCTGATCGACCCTACACTCGCTATTCCCGTCGACCGGATCGACTGGATGCAGAACCTATTTCACAAAGCGGGCGTGATTCCAAAAACCGTGCCGACAGCGTCGCTGATCGACAGCAGCGTGCGTGACGATGCGGTCAGGCTGTTGGGCAAATGATGCGCTTCGCGTATGCTGTCCTTAGGTCTTCGCCGGCAAAGGCCCAAGGCGCGGCGGGCTATCTGTCGGGAAACGGACTCCTGACCGCGACCGTCCTTGGCCGTTTGGCGGGGCAGTCCGCCGCGCAGGTGTCTCGTTGAACGCAAGGTCTAAATTCGAACAGCTCGTTGTCCATTTTCCGATCTCTTTAGTTCAAAAATGAACATGAAGCCGCTGCGATGGCAGAATGGAAAATATGAGTTGTAAAAAAATCCGCGCCGGTTAGGGCGTGGGTTGTGCAGTAGGTGGAGGATTTACGCCGCCTTTGGAAAGATCGGCGTTTCGCACAGGGGTATCTTACGACCTTGGGGAGAGACAAACAAATAAATTTCCACTTATAGGCCCCCTCAGTTGGACTGTTTTGCATAACCTAGAGGCTCGCGCGCGCGGCAAAGGCAAACAGCATATTCGTCTGCTCTTTCGTGAAGCCAGGATACTTTTCGCAGAATCGGCGGTGGAACCAGATACCCGGGACGCCTAATCGCTCCAATTGATCAGCCGCTTGGACTTTTTCTTCCTCGGTGCCCTTATCTTTAAGCTTTTGCAATCGCTTAACCTCTGCAAAGATCATGGTGCGCGCTCCCACGCCGCCTTAAATTCCGCCATCGCATCCTCGCGGGTCGGCACATTAAGGCTAACAATTAGGCTGAAATAGCGTGTTCGAGCGTATTTTTCCGGGCCTCTGATATTAGCGCGAGATGCGCAAGAGCCCGTCGCAGATCGCCCGCTCATTACGGGCGCTAAAGAACGCACAAAGGCTAGGGTTGTTACGCGCGGTCCGCGTTCTGCCCGGGCGGAACGCTTGCGAAGCGGCAGTAGCACAGTTCGGCATCGATTATTCGGCCAACACAGTGCCCCATCTGCCATTTGCTCAATGCAACCGCGACCACTGTGAATGCAAGTATGTTCCCATCGGCAGCGACCAATTACGGCGGCAATATTCAACTGGAAAGTCGTCCTCCAAGTCGCCTCATTAATAAAAGGCGGGCAGCAAATACCTTACCGCCGCGGCTCTTTAACTAAGCACTCTTGCCCGGTGCTCGTAGGCACGTGCCGCCGAACTCGGCTGCAAAAGCTTCTGCGGTTGTTGGACCAGTAAAGTACCAACGGAGGAAGTCGGGGTCATCTTTACGGCGACCACGGCCGAGACACGCCTTTATGCCTCTCACCTCGTGAAAATAGTGCATGGCGTCCAACTGCGCGCCAAGGCCACCGGGTGGCACGGCGATCTCGACTACGTGCGGAAATTTCCGCACGGTGGTTTTAGGGCTGGTGCGGCCTTTGTGGCTGGCCATGGTTTAGAACATAACGCCTAAGGCGATTTGCGTTAAGTCCGTGCCAGCAGCCAGAGCACGGCATGCGTCCGCAGGATGCGGCCGACGTGCCGCTCGCCGTCGAGCACGTCGTAGTCGTCGGCATCCCAAGGGCCGCCGGGGCGGTGGTTCTGCTGCGCGCGCAAGTTGTCGATGAGGGCGTCATTGATGAGGTTTACCGACTCTGCGGCACGCCGAAGCCAACGCAAGCCGAAGACAGCGCCCGTCATGCACGGGCGTATTGGCACAAAGCGTCGTTCGCTGCATTGCAGTGCCAAGGTCGCTAACGGAGTAAAGCGGACAGACGTCAATTTTGGCCGCCGATGGCTCGGCCGCGAATGATGATGAGCGACATTGTTAGCTCCATACGACACCTACCCCCTTGCACGCTCGTGGTGCGTCGAGGACAATTGGATGGCGGTGGTCTTCGATAACCCGCAGGACACAAGCAGCGGGGGAATGCATGCGCATACTTATGACTTTTGCCGCGGCACTCACAACGCTCGCGTTGAGTTCGTACGCGCCGATGGTCTATGCCGCGAGCGGCAAGGCCTGCATGGACAACTGCCTCGCAAGACTAAAGAGCGCGGGTCAGTTGAACCAGTACCCGCGTGGGTATTGCCGGGAGCAATGCAACTACTATGTCGCCGCACCTGTCGACGTGCTGCGCAAATCAGGTCGTGCAACAGATGCTTCGCTGGTGTGCCTGGAGAGCTGCCGGACCAAGATGCGCACGCAGCCGGGCTTTTTGCAGAATCCCACAAATAGTCGCTACTGCAAGGACAAATGTGGCGTGCCGTAACAACAACGGACAACGGGCTGTGCGAGGGCTGAATTGGTCCGCAGCTTTTGACCCATCTCGGCCATTGGCCGCAATCCAAATGACTAATCACGCCCAATAACGGGGGAGTCTGTTTCGTATAGATTAGAACTCTTCGGAAAATTTGTGGATCAAACCCACAGCAAAACTCTTTTTGGGAGGAAGCAATGAGGAAAATATTGGGCGCGGCCGCGTTGGCCGGGGCAATTGGTCTGGCCACTGGCGCGCAGGCTCAGATAATCATCTCCGGCAACGACGAGAAGGCGACCTACACCGACGCGGGGCAAATGATCGTCGGCCCGCCGGGCAAGGACACGTTATCGATCATCGACATTAGCAAGCGCGCCAAGCCGCGCATCCTTGCGAACCTGCCGCTGATCAATACGCTCGTCGGCCCGCCGACTAACCTCGCCGTCACGCCCGATCAAACTCTGGCGATCCTCGTCAATTCGCTCGAACTCGGTGCAGGACGGCGATAAATGGAAAATCGTGCCCGATGACAAGGTCTTCATTGTCGACCTGACTGCGAAACCGCCCAAACTCATCGACACGTTGCATGCCGGGAAGCAGGCTTCAGGCATGGCGATCAACCGCGCCGGAACATTAGCGCTCATCGCCAATCGCGCCGACAACACAGTCAGTGTCCTGACGATATCCGGCAAGGAGGTGAAGGTCGTCGGTACGGTTGCTTTGGCAGCCAAGGACGCTCCAAGCCAACAGCTTTCTGCGGTGGCAATCACGCCAGACGGAAAAAGGGCGCTAGTGGTCAAAGCGCTCGCGAATAAGGTCGCGCTGCTTGATATCGATGGCACGACAGTTACCTACAAGGGCTACGACATGACTACGGGGGTTTTCCCCTACAACGTGCAGATTACCCCGGACGGCAAGCTCGGCCTCGTCAACGACAACGGCGGCGGTGGCGCGTCGGACGGCCAGGTCGATACGGTAGCGGTAATCGACATGACCTTGGATCCGCCGCGCGTCGTGGATCAAGTCGTGGTGGGCGATGGGCCAGAGGGTCTAGCGATAAGCCCGGCCGGTGGCTACGCGGCCTCGATTATCCTCAACGGCGTGGGCAATGTTCCAAAGACCGCCTTCTTTCACCACGATCACTCTTATGTCTCACTCCTGAAGATTGAAGGCAAGAAGGTGCGCAAGGTGTCAGAAACCGAGCTCGGTGCGTTAACGGAGGGTGTGACGTTCAGTCCGGATGGCCGCTACCTTTACGCTGGCAACTTCTTCGACAATGACATCACTATCCTGCGCCGTCGCGGCAACAAGCTGGTTCCGGTGGGCTCGCTCAAGCTGCCGGGCCATCCCGCCTCGATGCGTGGCAGCTGGCCCTGAGCGTTTAGGCCAGTACGCAATGGGCTGCGCTTCTTTGAAGCGCGGCCCTTTCGCTTAGAGGAGTCCGTTTGTGGCACATCACTGCATTCGCTGCGATGCAAAACGTTTGGCCGCTGTTGGGTGTACAGCGGACTTTGCAGCCCAGCCTACGCACGTTTATGAGTTCACGTTCTAGTCATCTCATGATCAACGAGAATACTATTGAGTCCGGCATTCCGTGTATATCGGCCCACCTGTCGATTCAAACTGCTCCAAGCATTGAGCGGCGGCCTTAATTGGCCCCGCGACCGTGAAATCAAAGCCGATACGATTTAACGCGAGTTCGTATCGTCCGGCGGCAAGTGAAACGTTATCTTCCAAATGCGCGATGACCATTTCACGTTGACCGGGGATGGGTGAGATCCTGAGCTCCTGCGATATGTTTCGAATTCGCCAAGTCCCGTCGACAGTGGCCGATGTTGCCTTGCCGTCAACGAACTTTGTCTCATGCATTAGACGCGCAACGACGCGTAAAGTGATCTTTTGAGGCACGCTGTTTACAAGATCACGCCGGAAAAGAATAAAAGCCGGTCTATTGTCGGATATCGTTGTTGTACTCGGCGTTCTTATTTCTGCCGAAAGGGCAACGCGTGGGTCTGGTACATTCATCGCCAAAGCTTGCAATTCGACAAGCTTATTGTCGCTCAACGCATAAATTCCAAATGACGTCGGTAAAGGATACGGCAACTTCGGCGGAACAGGCTCTTGCGCGACATTTTGCTGAATTACGATAGTCTTCTCCGCCTTCGGCGCTATATTCGCGCTGATCATCTCTGGTGCGGTCTTCAACAAGAACCATAAGGTGCCGGAGGCGAGAATAATTCCGGTAAGAACTATTCCAATAATCGATATCCCGACCAATGGATTCGTAGCTCGCCTGTAGGACGCAAACCCTTCGGATCGGCGGTCGTAGCTCTCCATTCGTTGAACTGGAGTAAGTCCCGCATTTGGTGGCGCAGTGGGCTGAGGCGCCAATATCTGAACTGCCGTGCTTCGTGCAGGCATTGCCGCATTTCCGACATCCGCACGAGCAGTGCCGCGTCGGTCCTCGGGCTTTGTTGCTTCAAGACGAATGAGCCCGTCTGCGTACCCGCTTTTTTGATATTTTTGGTCAGGCGGATCATCTGTAGCGGTTGCTTCGATACGCGCGACTGCGAGTTCAAAATCATTTATGTGCTGCACCAGATCGGACAGCCCCAACGACGAGTGTCCGAAGAGGACATCTCGCTTGAAATTAAAGCGCGCTCGTTCGTAAACCAGCTGACGCAACTGCGCCGAGTTATGTTTGGTCTTGTCTATCGCCTCCAACAGAATCGAATGGTAGTCGAGTTGTTTCGCTGACACCGGAACATTTGCGATTGTCTCTCCGACCCCTTCTTGAGAAATAGCTGGGCGCGTCATATTGGATTTTGCAGGTGTGCCATTGGCCCAAGCTAGTAGCTGATCTAAGTCTTTGAACCTGACTAAGCCGTTCGGCATGTTCACTTCAATCGTAGCGTCTGGCAGCACCCGATAGGGTATGCCAGCATAAACTCCGTCTGGTTCAAACGGTATCATGAGTGTGTGATCAGTCTGATATTCCCAATTAAATCAGCCTATAAACCTATCAGTATTTTAGATTTTCGGAAAGCGAGCTTCTTGCTAGCTTTTGTCCTCAAAAATAAGGCGCTCTATTGGCATGCCAATTTAATGATCTCATTCGTTTAAGCGGGGGGCACCAAACGTCGGAGTTGCGTTGATAAACGACGTATCGCTTGATTGAGGTAAGGCAATCAGTTCGATCGGATTTTTGAAAGCAGAGTTGGATCCATTTCATTGAGAGTGTTTTCGATGAATTGACGGCCATCCGGCAGCGCATATCGATATACGTCCTGGATTGCAGATTTTAGTTCCGGCTTTCTGGTTATTATGATGCTGATGTCATGACGAACGAGTTGCTGAAAGTCCACGTCAGAAATATCGGAAAAACTCACAGCCAAAGACAAGCGTAAAGGAATGAGTTGGACCTCGTTTGCCCCGGTGTAATAAGACATCCGCAAATCGTTTGATGCTTTTTTGTTGAGCCAGTCAAATCGCGAGTCGATGTTGGCAAGCACGAGCCAAATTCGGGAATCGTGAGGTGCGAACGACAGCGCGCGTTCGGCGATGTCGCGAACTTGCTCGATAGGCGGCGAATTGTTTGTACTTAAATTATCCTTTTCATGGATCTGATAAGCGGAAGGATAAGTAAGCACGTCATCGGCCCAAAGATCGCCGCGGAGGTAACCAATTGACGCCGCGATATGAGCATCGTCTCGATTTGCGATAGTAACCGCCGCGGATTGTGAACTAGTCGGGAAGCCGACAGATGAGAGACGGAAGAATTCAGCCGCCAGAATCCAAAATGCCTGGCATGCGAGCGCGAACGCGAGGACGAGCATCGCGCCACGGAACCAGCCATAGGATTTCACTGGATGGCTACTACCAAGTTTTGGAGAGCTGCGCATGAAGTTACGGTCCATCTTTGACGATTGGAATTATAGCCTAACCTGATGTGACCTGAACAATTGTTTTAGTGGTTTTTGAGCGCCAGATTTGCTCATATTATTCTCCTCACGTCATAGTATGCGGATTGTATCGGCCTCCAGCGCGAGGCAGGTCAGGCGTCCCGTTGCATAAGCGCCGGTATCAATGTTGATCCGGTTCGGGCGTATGTCCGGCTGCATTACAGGCGTATGTCCGTGAACGACAATTTTGCTGAAGTCATCTTCGCACAGTAGAAATTCCTGGCGAATCCAAAGCAGATCCTCTTCACGCTGTTCTGTCAGCGGGACACCTGGCCGTACGCCGGCGTGAACAAAAAAATAATCGCCACATGTGAATGACGTTTTTAGATTGCCGAGAAACGTTCGATGACTTTCCGGAAATGTTTGACCAAATGCGAGCGCAAGCCTGGTCTGTCCGATGGGGTCCGCATTGATCGATGGCGTAATCCCATAGGACATTAGTGTCTCAAGGCCCCCTAGCCGCTGCCAATCATCGAGGATGGATGGGTCGGTCTGGAACCGGGCCAGGAGCGCTTCATGGTTGCCTTTTAGAAAGACGGCTTGATGAGTGCTTTCGCGAGCGATTAAGCGGTCAAGCACTTCCCGCGAAGCTGGTCCACGATCAACGTAATCGCCAAGAAAGACCTGAATTGCCTGAGAGGGCGGATCCTTTGCCAGATCCGCGTCTACCTGTTTGAGCAGTCGGTCGAGGAGATCTGCACGACCATGGATATCGCCGATCGCGTAAATGCGAATACCATCGGGTGCCTGCGCCCGCTGCGTGTCGCGTGAAATAGAGGGCTGGAGGACAATCATCGTTCGCGTTTTATCAGCCAAAGATCAAACATAAGCGGCCGATGCATGGTTAACATTGTTTTCTGAATAAGGACTGTATTTGAAACAAAATGCGAAGTCGATCCGAACTGGATCGAAGAGTTTATTCGGTAATCGTCTCCAACAGAAAAGTTTCCCGTTGGGGGCGGAACCATGCGTCAGACAATTCATAAAGTGGTTACGGTCGCTGCTGCGCTTCTCATGTCCTGCGCACTGCCGTATTCGACGCGCGCCAATCTAGACAACACGTATGGGCCCAATGTGGCGGATGGGCGAGCCAATTCTGATATGCCCGCCGCCGAGTCTGTGAAATTTCTCACTTTTCCACGAGAACTCGATGCGGTGCAGGCGAGCATCGACTTGTCTATGGCAGACTCATTGAAAGTGTTTGTCTTAACGCGCGGCAATACTGAACCGCAATGGCCGAGCGTAATTGCGCCTAAGGTAGTTCCACCGGAATCGGCCAAGAGCCTTAAAAGCGCGCATCAAATTAATCCCAACGCGTCTCCCCCAGCGCCTGCGGCTCATTTGAGCTTGCCACGTCAGCTTGAGGCGAACGTCGACCGGATTAATTTCGATGCTCCTGTCCTCGCGCCGATGTCGTTTTTCCGATTCTGTATGCGATATCCGGAGGATTGCAAAGTTCGTGGAGTGCAGGCCGGCGAGGAGCCGATGACGCTTACAAAAGAGCGAAAGGCCGAACTTGCGAAGGTCAATCGCGACGTTAATCGCGCGATCACGCCGCATGAAAACGACAATGGCGTTATGGAGGAGGAATGGCTGGTGGCTCCTCGCGCGGGGGACTGTCATGACTACGCCGTCACCAAGCGCCACGAATTGCTAGCGCGCGGTTGGCCCTCGAGTTCGCTGCTTTTGGCGGAGGTTGTTGTTGCCTCGGGGGAACATCACCTTGTGCTGGTGGTACGGACGCGCGAAGAGGATGTTGTTCTCGACAATCTGAATTGGAATGTTCGCCCAGTGGCCCAGATTCATTACCAGTGGGTGCGCGCCCAACAGGCAGAAAATCCGAAATTCTGGTCGAAGATCAGTGTGGCGCGTGCTGCACGTGTCGCAATGAATGCGCGGTAGTGCTAGCGCGGTTTGGTTTCAAATTGTACGGCTCTTGCTCTGCGCAATTGCGATGCCAATTGTCGCTGCAGCAATCAACAAGAACGGTGTGCTAAACACACCTGCGTTGCCGAAGGCCAGCAGTGTGGTGCTCACTGTGCAACTCGCCCCTGCTATTGGATAAAATGGATCCCGTCCACGTCGCGCGGCGCCTCGCAAGAGGGCTACCAAAAGCGCAGCTGCTGCGATTAGTGTTGCCCAGAGGAAAGCGCGGCCCATCTCCACAGCTATTGCGGCAACGGCCGTAGGCGCGAGCGACCCCGTCGCTAGCTCATCAAAGTCTCGATAAATCGGGAGGATGGCCGAAAATGTCCCGGCTCCGGTTCCGAACCAACCATTTCCCGCCAAAACACGTTGAGTAACTGAAATTAGTTGTTTTGAATCTTGGGGTGCAAATGCAACCGTAATGTCCGTTGATTGCACGCTAGGCTGAAGTGCGACGCTGGCAAATAAAATGACAACTACGACCGCTACAATTGCGGCGTATCCCCATGGTCCAAAGCGAAGACGGCGCATAGCAATTGCGATTGCGAAGGTCGCAATGCCACAAGCAATGGCAAAATAGGCTTGTCCTGTCGCACTGACTAAGACGGCCAAAAAGCAGATTACGGTGGCACCGAGGCACGCCACAAAGGCTAGCCAGTAGGATGCGGCTAGACTGTTTTGATCTTGTGCTTTCAGGTATCCACGCTCAAGCGCTTGAAACGTCGCCGCCGCCGCGAGAATGAGCCCAAGAGTCGCGCAGTCGCTTGCCGCTACCCTCACTGAGCCACCCTGGTAGTCATCAAATACGGTAATAATGCCGAGGTGCTCCGTTAAAATTAGAAATCCGATTAGCGTCGTCGCTATCGTAAGCGTGAACAAAATCCACTCAGCGCGATGCCGATCAACCGCGACGGCGGACGCTACGAGCGCGATCGCTGCAATTGAAAGATATCGGGCCAAAGAAATCAGAGTGGCTCCGGTATCAATACTGATGCTGCCGGCGAGCGGCTTTCCGAGCGCCGAGGACGCGCTTTCCCAGATTGGATGGGCGAACCCGATAGCCCCCAACGGAAGAACTTGAATGAGCATCCACAGCGCCGGAATGACCGCGATTAATGCAATCGGACGAATGACGGATAACAAGAAGTCTAATTCACCATCCCGAATTCGAAATCCGATGATTGTGCTTAGCGCAGCTGCCGCCGCTACAGTGACGCCATGCGTGATCGGGCCGTCAAACACCAACATTGCCGGCGTTGTGACAAGCGACAAAACGAGAAGTAGCGTGGCAGGAAACATGGTCGTAGTAATTCTCGTCGTTCAGATTTGCTCGGGAAAATCGTATGGCCATCGCCGCTGACTCGGCGACCGAGCAGAGTCGATGTCGATAGCAGCATATACTACAGAAATATCGGAGCGTAAGTCGCTAGCGTTATTTGGATTGCTAAGAAATCGGACTGTGCCGAGCGCGCCAAACTTTGCGCCACACTGACAATTTAGAACGAGCAGTGACAAATCCAATGGCGGCTGATCCGGCAAGATAGCCTATCTGAAGCGCCGCTATAACGAAAATTGCGGTAAGCAGAATGGACGAATAGCTATCGCTGTGGGCGATTCCGGCACTAACGATGACCAGTACGCTCAAAATGATAGCTGGTAGAAGGACAAAGACTTTGAAGCGCAAACCGAGGGTGGCGCCGATGAGCATGACCATGACTATCATCGGCATCATCGAAAAGGATCTGCGCTAGGGGTTCAAAGGCAAAATTTTGGTCTCAGATCGAGACTGTCGCCCTGGAATCCTAATAAATTCTTAAATTGCAATTTTGTGGTGTGCGATGTGGTACCCGCTTAACCTAGAGCAGCTGCGGGCTGTCATTGTGAGGCGCAATTCGTCGCCAATGCCTTGAAAGCCGACTGCAGTCCAGTAAGCGCAACAACGCCGGCAATTGTGGTCTGGTCATCCTCAATGCGAATAGAAAGATCGTTTTTGGCTTGCCAAGGCCCGTCCACGAGGAGTTTCCCGTCTCCCGGCAAGAGAACCGCCGTACCAGGAGCAGCAATTGTCGCCTCTAATCGGGTTTCATGTCCGGGCTCGCCAAGCAACACGTGAGGCCGCGCTCTAAAGGGGAACGCGCGAAGAAGAACGACGACAACTTCGGTGGAGTTTCCTTTGCAGCGGATCATGAGCCCCGCGAGATCCAAGTCAGACCTCGACGGATCGGCCGTGTGCATGATGGATACGGCATCAGGGCCACCTTGCGGATTCGGCGTCCGTACAAGACGCCAGCCGCCGGTCAGCTCCAAACCGGCCAATGGCACGGCGCTGCCAGCCCTGCCGATGTCAGGACTAGCGGCCCAGGCGGCGGACGTATTGAAAATCGCCAGGATAAATAGCCAGGCGAGGAGAGGTGAGATGCCGCGCGGGGCTGTAATCCTCATCATATCCTTGTCGATCCACGGGTGAGCCGGGTCCAGGATCGATTTACCGGCAAACTTGCGGGCATTGTCGATCCAGCAGACGACTCAATAGCTTGGGGCCGAAAACGAAATTTCCAGAATCAATGTCATTTCTCCAATATTCTCAGTCCTCTGCACCCAATTGTCAGCCTCAAAGGATCAATGGTCGCAGAATCATCCTTGCGTCTGAGCCGTTTTCCAATGGTTAAGAAACGGAAAACGGTGTGGAAAATTTGATTGCGAGAAATACCGACAGAGGGCGATCCGGCGGCCATAGATTCCTATAACCATATGAAATTGTTAGAAAAAATGTGAAATGCCAAAGGTGGCAATTCGGCAACAGGTCTCACTAAATCTGCGGTTCCCATTAAGCTAATGGTTGTGTCGGGCTGGTTTGTACGCTTCCTTTGTGAGCAGTATCGATTGGCTTGATTGGTTTTTAGGATTTGGGGGAGCGTGGTGATTTTCCGTAAATTCACCCTGGCGTCTGCGTTTGCAGGCGTGGTTTTGTTGACAGGCTGTACCGACCCGATGATGCCCGTAGCAGGGCCTGAGAGTTGGGATATCCGTGGCCATGTCCAGGATGCCAACAGCCTTCCTTACGCTCTGGTGAAGCTGACGCCGCAAGTGATCGACGTGCTGTCGTCAGATGCACCGAAACTCTCGCAAATTTTCACGGACAAGCGCCCGCCTGAACAAATCAAGTTTGGCATTGGCGACGTCGTCAGCGTGACAATCTTTGAGGCGGCGGCCGGCGGCTTGTTCATCCCGTCAGAGGCTGGTGTTCGCCCCGGTAATTTCGTGCAACTTCCCAACCAATCCGTCGACAACGACGGTAACATTAGTGTCCCGTATGCTGGTGCAATACGCGCGCTCAACCGCACGCCAGCCGAAGTGCAGTTGTCGATCGTTAATGCGCTGAAGAACCGGGCCATTGAACCGCAAGTGGTCGTGGCGCTTGTCACCCAGAACACCTCTTTGATCAGCGTGCTCGGCGAGGTCAATACACCATCGCGGTTCCCGGTGAGTTTCGCCGGCGAAAAAATCCTCGACGAAATCACGCGAGCGGGGGGTCCCAAGGACCAAGGTTACGATACGTGGGTCATGCTTGAGCGAGAAGGCAAGCGCGCGACGATTCCGTTCGGTGCGCTCGTCTATGAGCCCGCCAACAATATTTACGCTCGCCCCAACGATACAATTTACGTCTATCGTGAGCCGCAGACGTTCGTCTCGTTTGGTGCTTCAGGTACGCAAGGTCAGTTCACTTTTGACGCCTGGCGAATTTCGCTTGCTGAGGCCCAAGCTAAAGCCGGCGGTCTCAATGATACACTGGCCGACCCGGCTTCCGTGTTCCTTTATCGCGGCGAAACCCGCGATGTCGCCGAACGGTTGGGGATAGATGTTTCAAAGTTCCAGGGGCCGGTTATTCCCGTCGTGTATAACGTCAATTATCGCGATCCGGCCGGTTATTTCATGGCCACCAAATTCCAAATGCGGAACAAAGACGTAATCTTTGCTTCCAATGCGTCTGCAGTTGAGCAGGCTAAGGTCATGAATTACATCAGGCTTGTTACGGCCACAGTGAACGATCCGATCGTCGCCACGACAAATGCAGTCAACCTGCGATACACGATAAGAACTCTGGGACCGTAACTGCGATTGGTTTGGTATAAGGTGTGGACGAATAGTATTCGCCGTGCTCTGATTCCTATATAGTCCTCTTTAAAGGCACTGGCAGGAATGTGACGAGCGCTACGCGAACGCCTTCGAATCGGATTTCGTCTCTTATCCTCTTTGCAACGGTAGCTGCCGCGCCATTTCCTTTTGGTTCGACTGACCCATCCGCAATTGCCTTTTGGTGTATTGTTCTTGGGCTTGGCGTTGTCTTCGCTTCTCCAGGAGGACTTCGTCGGGAGCACTTTCCGCTGCTTGGCTTGGCCGTGATTGTGATCTTGGCCTATGCCTTCGTGTTGCACGAACAGCTGGCTGTACGACCGTGGATAGCGTCGCCGCATGAGCTTTGGCGCGAGGCGGCTCAAGCTCTTGGCATCCCGATCGCGCCTTCTGTTTCAATTGCTCGCAATCAGCCGTTCTTGTCGCTTGGGGCACCCCTTGCGAACATGCTTGCCATAATTTGTAGCTTCATCGTCTGCGTCGATCGCGACCGCGCCCGGCAACTATTTATGGTCGTTGCTTGGTCAGGTGCGGCATATGCCATTTATGGAATTGTGACCTACCTGGTCGACCCGACCCACATTCTTTGGCGCGAAAAAATTGCCTACCGCGACGTGCTTACATCGACTTTTATCAATCGTAATACGGCTGCTGTTTACTTCGGTTCATGTGCCGTCTTGTGGTTGTTGCTTTTTTCGCGACGTCTCCGCCGGGAATTGCCAGCCGGGCCTATCTATTGGCGCAGCCTGCCACGCCGGGTTCTGTCTGGGATGCCACGCCCAATCGTCCTTTCGTTCGCGATGTTGCTTCTCTGCCTCGCAGCGATGCTGATGACGAATTCCAGAGCCGGCATCGTGCTGTCGCTCATGGCGCTCGTTATCGCGTTTGCGGCGTTTTTCCACCGCGACTTGCCGCGGCGCGGCGGGATTGCCTTGACGCTTATGATTGGCGGACTGGTCGCGATACTCTTCCTCCAGTTTCTGGGTGGAAATGTCAGCGGTCGTTTTGAAATGCAGGGGCTGTCCGATGAAGGCCGCCTCGATGTCTACCGTTCGACGCTACGGATGATTGCCGACCATCCGTGGTTTGGGACCGGGCTCGGGACCTTCGTTTGGAGCTTCCCAGCCTATCGCAGTGCCAATATCTCGATGTGGGGTATATGGGATCGCGCGCATAGCACGCCTTTGGAGCTTGCCTCGGATCTTGGCGTGCCGCTCGCCAGTTTGATCACTGTTGCCTGGCTGATCGTCTTGGGCGTGCTAGTCCGGGGGGTGCTGATCCGGCGGCGCGACTTGGCTATACCAGTCGGAGCACTTTCAGTCGCAACTCTTAGTATAGTACATTCATGTATTGATTTCTCATTGCAAATACCTGGCTATGCAATAATCATATTTGCAATAGTTGGTGCCGGATTAGCACAGTCATACTCAAGTATTGATGGAAATAATACATCAAGTAAACTTCGAGGCCTATTTTGACTGTGCGGATTTACATGGAGTGCTTTTTTTATTGTTTGGCGCTGTATTCAGGTTAATTCAAAAATGGCCGGCTGCAAGGCCGACATTCCCCTTCGGTTCAATTGGCAAGTATCCAAATACGTGGTAGTTTTTATTAACTTTTTCGTTTGGGAGATGCGCCATGTACCTTATTGACCGGACAACCCGTTTGATCGCGAGCGCGATCATTGGGATCGCCGTGTTGGTGGCGGCCGAAGCGCGCCCCGCGCACGCACAGCAGCAGCCGCCGACCGTCAGTGCATTCCTTGCCAATCCGGGACAGTTGCTTCAGCAATACCCAGTTGGTGGAACATTGATGATCAGTGCGGTCGAACAACTCGCGCTTGCTGATCCCACGACCTTCAAAGTGCTTATTGGTCTTTTGGCAAATGCAAACGATCAGCAAAAAAGCGCTATTGGCGAAGCGCTTACACAAGCCGCGAAGATCGAAGTGCTGACAAACCAGACGCTCGCTGCAGATTGGCAGCAACAGATTGCGGCTATTACCGATCCGGCGTTCAAAATAGCGGCCACAAATGCACTTGGCGATGTTCAGCTGGGATCGGTTGGCGGTGGCAACCTCGGTTCGTCTGGCGGCGGTTCGGCCGGCCCGGGTGGCGGTGGCGGCACGCCGGCAACCTTCCCGCAAAACAACACAAATACCCAGGGCTTTACGTTCACCTCCTCGACCACCAGCGGACCAGGCGTGACGTTTTCGGTTAGCCCGTAACTTGATGAGCTACGGATAAACAGACCTGGCTCTAAAGATATCTGATCGAAGGCTGCGACTTGGTCGACGCCTTAACGGATTGACGTGCCGTGATAACGGAAGTGTAGCCAGTAAACGCTTACATCGAGATTGCGCTTCATAGTGTATCGGCATGCTGCAACCCAACAAAGCGCCATCTGAAATTCACGGCGATTCGGTAGCGCCTGAATCAATGCTGGGTGCAGATACCCTGCAGGATTTCATAGGCTTCGCCCGTCGGCAATTTCCCATTATCGCTTTTGTGGCGCTTCTTTCGCTAGCGCTCGGCGCAATTTATTGCGTCACAGCTAGGCCGAGCTTTACGGCTCAGGCGGAAATGTTGATTGATGCACGAAAAGTACAGATGTTTCAGCAGCAGTCAATTTTAGGCGATATTCCAATTGATACCGCGCAGGTGGAAAGCCAAGTTGAAGTCTTGAAGTCTGAAAATATTGCGCTTGCGGTTATTAAAAACCTCCACCTCACCGAGGATCCCGAATTCGTCGGATCTGGTGGTGGATTGCTTACGACGCTAGTAAGTTTTGTATTCAGTCCATTTGAATCCGATCAGGCCGCCTCGGAGTTCGAGCTTACTCGCCGTGCAGTCAATGCCTTTGAAAGCAAACTGGGTATAAAACGCATCGGGTTGACTTACGTAATCCAAATCAGCTTTCGATCCTACAATCCCGAGCGCGCTGCTGCGATCGCGAATGCGGTAGCGGATGCGTATATCGTTGATCAATTGGAGGCGAAGTACCAGGCGACACGGCGAGCCGGCGCCTGGTTGCAAGATCGGATAAAGGAACTACGTGATCAGGTAGCCAACGCTGAGCGTGCAGTGGTGGAGTTTAAAACAAAGAATAATATTGTCAGCACTGGCGGTCTTGATAAGCGGCTTGTGGGCGAGCAACAGGTAGCTGAACTAAGTAGTCAGCTCGTTATCACCCGTGCGAACTCCGCCGAAGCGAAAGCGCGCCTTGACCGAATCGATTCGGTGCTAAAGACCGACGCGCCAAATGAATCGTTCGGGGCGACAGTCACAGACACTTTAAAGAATGAAGTCGTTTCGAAGCTTCGTTCGCAATACCTTGAATTAGCCGCTCGTGAATCAGACTGGGCGGCAAGGTATGGGCCCAATCATCTCGCGGTCGTAAACTTACGCAATCAGATGCGCGAGATCCGTAACTCGATATTCGACGAGCTTAAACGTCTCGGTGAAACCTATAAAAGTGACTATGCGATTGCGAAGCAGCGTGAATTGGGTGTTCAAAAAGAGTTAGCGCAGGCCGTAGCACAATCACAGGCGACCGACGCTAAATCGGTTACTTTACGAGAGCTTCAAAGTACTGCTCAAACATACAAGTCGCTCTATGACAATTTCCTGCAACGCTATATGGAGTCAGTTCAACAGCAGTCTTTTCCGATCAGTGAAGCTCGGCTGATCTCGTCGGCGACGCGTCCCTTGAGCAAGAGCCATCCCCGGACCAAACTTGTGCTGCTAGTTGCGAGCTTTGGCGGAATGATCCTCGGGTTTGGTATTGCTTCGCTGCGAGATATGTCCGATCGAGTTTTCCGCACAAGCGACCAAATCGAAAGCGCGCTTTCGACGGATTGCATTGGGTTCGTCCCACTCTTGACGGGTAACGAAGCCGTGTCGGCGGAAGCCACTAATTCAACGAACGCCGCGAATTTAAGCGGGCAAAACCAGATCGCGCATAATCAAAGCAAGATTAGGACAATCGCTGATTTCTCATTTGCGCGAATTGCAGAAGCCGTTGGCTCATTTGTGTTGGTTTCAGATATGCGCGGGACGATTAGGTCGACTAGACATAAAATAAACTCCATTACGTCGTCGTCCTCCGTCAAAGGCGAACAAAAAGGCACAGTATCACATAATTTTGCGAATTCGCCGCAATCTTACGGTCCGAGGACAATCGAGCGTAGCAGTGATGATGTCGCGATCTGGGCCGGCATCGAATCGCCCTTCTCGCGTTATGCAGAGGCTATTCGTTCGATCAAGCTTGCAGCAGATTTGAACGGAATTGACAAAACTAATCGGGTCATCGGATTTACATCGGCGCTTCCGAATGAAGGCAAATCGAGCGTCGCTGCTTCCTTAGCCCTGCTGACATCGCAGGTAAATGTGAAGACCATCTTGATTGATTGCGACTTGCGTAATCCGTCGATTTCGAGAATTTTTGCTCCGAAAGCCAAAATTGGTTTGCTTGATGTGATCTCCGGCAAGGTGTCCTTAGAAGAGGCCATTTGGAACGATCCGTCTACAAACTTGGCATTCTTGCCAGTGGCGGCGAAAGGTCGTCTTGCGCACTCGAGTGAGATACTTAGTTCTGCTGCAATGAAGAAGCTATTTGAGCAACTTCGAGAGCGGTACGAGTATACGATAGCGGATTTTTCGCCGATCGCGCCAATCGTTGACGTTCGTGCAACGTCGCACCTCGTTGATTCATTCGTTTTTGTTGTTGAATGGGGTCGCACCAAAACCGACGTTGTAGAGCATGCGCTTGCAAGCGCGCCAAGCATTTACGAAAATCTGCTTGGCGTCGTACTAAACAAAGTGGATATGAATATTTTTGGCCGCTATACAAAACATCACGAAAATTACTATTACAATAAACATTATGGTCGATATGGCTATACGGAATGAGTACAAGGACTGCTCATAAAGCAATGACTAATTATATTCTTCTGACGCGTAGTTTCATTGTCATTTTTGGTTGCATTGCAGTTTGGTGGGGAATTACCGAATTGCCAAGTTTTTGGCAGGAGTCTTTATTAGAGCGCACCGCCAAACATATTATTGCTGGTGATCCGTTCAAGTCTGAAGTACTAAACCGACAAATTCCGGTTCTAGATAATATTAGGAACTCGACCTATTGCCGCCCAGGCGCCCTTCGAAGTGCGGCCATTATTCAGCTGCGTATGGTGGAGGTGGCCGCTAAGAGCAACCGCGAATTCAGTGATGATAACTTTACGTCGTTAGACAGAATGATCCGGAGTTCACTGTCTTGTTCTCCGGCAGATCCGTTTCTGTGGCTGGTTTTGAGTTCAGTAGAAAATGCTCATCATGAAGAAAAGACACAGGTTTTCAATTATCTAAAGCTTTCATACGAACAGGGTCCGAATGAGGCCTGGATAGCATTGAAGCGGAACGGGTACGCATTCTCATTTTCTAAAAATCTTCCATCCGACCTCTCAGAACTGGCAATTGACGAATTCATAAAGCTACTCAACAATAGATTTTATGACGCGACGATCGATACCTTTCTGGGGCCTGCTTCGCGTATGCATGATTTACTATTACCGCGGTTGACTGCTGTTTCTGTCGAGCAGAGGCAGATATTCGCCCATGAACTCTATCAACGTGGATATGATATCAGCGTGCCTGGAATTGAACAATCTAGGCGTCATTGGCGACCTTAGAGAATCAGTTTTAACTTGGTGAAAAGCAGTGACAATGTACGGTAGCGCAACGGTAATGAGACGGGAACCGGTAGCGCCCACTGACAGGCTCAATACATTTGATCCGTGCGCAGAAACATTAGTCCCATGACCGTGAAGTCAATTACGAAAGATTCATTCGGGGCAAAAAGAATAAAGGCGACGCCAGAGCGCACGGCGTTTTGGCTGAATGGGCTAGCGTTTTCTGTTGGTTTTTGCATCCAATTTAACGTGTTGGTAGGAGGCAATGGCGAGGGCTTTGGCGTAATCGGTGGCTACGGCTTCCGTCTCTCAGATTTTATAACGGTTGGTATAATCGGGCTTTTCGGTCTTTATGTGCTAAATCCACGGCGCATGGCGGGTCTTGCGGTATTTGCGCTTATTGTTGGAGCTGTTGTATTTTTGCGCACTCAGGCCGCTTTATTCGGTGAAGATCGACGCACAGATATTCTTTTCATTCACTATGTCGCATACAGTTTTGTTGGGGTTTATATGGCGATAATTCTTAGAACTGTTACAAGAATTGATTCATTCTGCTGGGGGTTAATCGTCGGCTTATTGGTAACGGTGCCGGTTTTTGTTCTTGAAGCGGCCGGCTATTCATCTGCTTTGACGCAGCTTGGGCTTATTCCAGAATATGGTTTCGTTCTAAGTTACTACACGAGTGATATTTTACGATATGCAGGCCTTTGGGTTCATCCCAATGAAGCAAGCCACGTTGCTGCACTTTCGGCGGCAGCGGGAGCTTATTTCGTATTCGTTCACCGTCGCTTTTTACCGTTGGTTCTCACCGCCGCAGGCCTGCTGGCGGTATTTTATTATACGCAAAGCCGAGGAGGGCTCATTGCCGGCGGGGTAGTCCTCGCCATTCCACTACTATTTCGTGCCAAAAAACAAAATATCATGTACTTGGCGGTGGGGCTCGGCTTGATTGCCGCTATTGTCTTGTTAATTTCGCAACTGGATATAGTTGCATATCGCTTTGCGGATGATGCGACAGCCGGCCATAATTTCAATGAGCGAATTGCAAGCACCTTTGCAGCTTTGCAATTATTGCTAAGTCACCCGTTTGGAATGTCCGACGCGTATTTTATATCGATGCTAGCTACCGCCACAGGCGGCGTGGAATCGCCGCACAATGGATTTGTCTATTTCGGTGCGGTTTTCGGCATAATTCCATTGCTAATTCTCATATTTGCAATCGCAACTAATTTAAGATCATGGAACAGGGAAGAGTCCTTTTTTGCGCTTTTGGCCCTGCAAGTAAGCATATCCTTCATGTTTGAAGAACTGCCCATATCGTACTGTTATGCCCTTGTATTATGCCTGCTTATTGGCCGTATGTATCTCAAGACTCGCATAGGCCACGAACTTATGGCCAGATCCGCTGCTGTCATTTCTCGGCAGTCTGTCAGAGTTACACGCAGGATTCGATTGATCGCGGCGAACCGAAAAACTGAGGTAGGTTGATGTGAGTAGTGTAGCTCAATCTCAGGCGCCTTGGATTTGGTAGATAATTGTTTGGCCTCGGCGAAACGAAGGAACGACCTTAGATATTAATTCCGAAGTTGCGATCGCAATTCGTCGTGGTCTGCTTCCCTGTGAACCGAAATATTCGCGATATTCGTGTTCAACTATTTGGAGACCGGAGCTCCGCCCAATCTCGATCAGCTCTTGTTTAGTGTATTCTCGAATATGGCCTGGATTTAACAAATCTGTACGAAGCCGTTCGTAAGGGTTATGTCCGAACAGCATCAGCAATCGTTTGTGCAAAGCAACAGCATTTGGCGTCTGACAAATTATGATCCCGTTATCTGCCAACAGTGATTTAAGAAAAATGAGCACCAGTTCAGGCGGCGTTACGAGATGCTCAATCGTTTCTCCAAATACAATTAGATCGAATTTATCGTTGCGATCGAGCCGCTCGATATTCCTTGAGTCGTTCAGGTCGAATTCGATGTGGTTCAAGGTAGCCGGTTGATCAGACTTTAACTGTGCAGCAGCCTTTTGCTCTTCAGCTGTCAATGGAAAACCAAGGCTGGTGACGTGCCGATAGTGCTGGCAAAGTTTTAGAGTTAAGATGCTGCGTCCAACGTCCAGAACGGTTGTGTTCGGCGAGGGCTTCCAGGCGAGGCATTTCGTGATGACGTAGTCATATCGTTTAGAATGATAGCTTACGTAGTCATGCTTTTCGGTCGAGGGATTCATTAGGCGCCTATAGTATTTCAGATTTCAGCCGCTTTCGGCATTGAATTCGTCTTGGTTGCTCATCGCGCATCCGCTTTAATCACGAAAGCAATAAACCGTAGGCATCGTAGAACAGTTTTTGATAGAAGAAAACGGTCCAAAATATAGGTCAATCTTTACGGTAAAGAGATAGATGGTACAAAAGCCATGAAAGCGGATTGGATCATTGTTGGAGCGGGGTTTACCGGCGCTACGTTCGCCGAACGGATGGCCGTAGCCGGAAAGCGAGTGGTCATTATCGACCGACGTGGGGAGATTGGTGGGAATGCTACCGATGTATATAACGACCAAGGTATCCTGGTTCACCGCTACGGACCGCATATTTTTCATACCAACAGCACGGCCGTTTGGAATTACTTATCGGCATTTACAAAATGGCGGCCATATGAGCACCGTGTTCTCGGAATGATCGAAGGTAAGTTGGTTCCGATTCCATTCAACTTGGACAGCCTCAGGGCCTTGTTTGATCAAAGCCACGCAGAGCGTATCGAACAGTTGCTGATAAATCAGTACGGGTACGGAAAGAAAGTACCCATCCTCAAACTGCGTGAGTCAGAGGTGAATGAGCTTCGGGAGTTTGCAAATTATGTTTATACCAATGTTTTCGAGCGCTATACCATCAAACAGTGGGAGCTTCGGCCGGAGCAACTAAGTCCAAGCGTAACCGCCCGGGTGCCCGTCTACATTAGCCACGACGACCGATATTTTCAGGATACCTATCAAGCAATGCCTTTGGATGGCTATACGGCGATGTTCCGTCGAATGTTGAATCATTCGAATATTGAGGTCTCGCTCGATTGTGACTGGCGCGATATAAGTTACAAAATGACCGGCGCGAAAATTTTATTTACCGGAGCGATTGATGAGTTTTTGAATTATAAATTCGGACCCCTTCCGTATCGCAGTCTTCGCTTCGAAGAACAGACGCTTAAGAAGGTTAAGCATCAACCGGTCGCGACGATTAATTATCCGAACAATCACGAATATACAAGAATTACTGAACAAAAGATAATTACTGGGCAAGAGTCTTCGGTAACGACACTCGTTACCGAATATCCACGGCCGCATGAACCGGGAAAAACAGTCGCGTATTATCCCATTCCGCGTGATGAAAATCAGGGTCTATACAATAAATATGCAGCGACAGCTCAAGCTGAGTTTCCACAGGTCCGATTTGCGGGCCGCCTAGCGGATTACCAATATTATAATATGGATCAGGCTTGTGCACGTGCTCTAAAGCTTGCCTCTGAGCTTGGTGGGCCTGCTTGGCCCAAGGGCTATACCGAATTCCAATAATCAGAGTTTGATGCATCCATTGGCGCAGTCCGAAGAAGATTATGCGCCGGTGCCGATCGACAAGCTTGTTTCAAGCCAGGACAATGATGCGCTTTTCAGCTTTAAGTAGGGTGGAGACCCAACAGGTCATCTTTCGCTCGCAAGTTATCCAGTCACATATAAATTGGCAGACGCTAATTCAGGCAGATACTCGCATCAGAATTATGATTGTTTAGCTAATGCTCGAATAAGGCTTTCGTAGGCATCAAGGGCGATCTGAGGATCGAACTTCCGCGCTGCTATTGAGCACGCGGCACTCCACACGGCGATTTGCTTCGGATCGGCAATGACGCGGGACATCTCCGCGCTCCAAGCCTTTTCATCTCCCGGTGGCAATAGTCTACCGGTTACACCGTCTTCTATATGTTCTGGAATGCCGCCAATGCGCGACCCGATGACAGGGAGGCCTGCAAAGAGAGCGTGTACGGCGACACCGGGAACGGTTTCTAACCACAGTGACGGGACGAGCAAGGCCGTTGCATGGGACATAAAATCAGCGATGGTCTCTTGATCAACGCTTCCGTGAAAACGGACCCAATTTGAGCTCGCATATCTTTGTCTCAATGGCTGCTCAAGCTCGCCAGATCCAAATACATGCACCTCAAATGGGCCCCTAGTTTGGGCGGCCGCGGCCGCGCGAAGCATCATCTCCACGCCTTTTGATGGATCTAACCGGCCCACGTACATAAAATATGGCTTATCATGCTCCCGCCAATTGCGAGGCTTAACGAAAAAAGTATTGGGGTTGGAAATGACCTCTGTTCGCCACGCCGATAATGGCGCGTACTTTTCAATTCCGTTCAATGTTGCTCGCGACGGAGAAACAAAAGTAAAATTCGGAGCTCCGCGAATTAGCGAAAAGCGAAACCATTTCTGAATCCTGCATGGGAGACATAGGTCCGAACACTGTCTTCCCAATCTAAATTGGGACATGTTAAAGCAGATGAGGTTGAGATCGTGTATAACTTGTATGCACGGCGTGCCAGATTTCCTTATCGACCGCCAAATGTTTAGGCCAATCGCCGTAAGATTATGGAGAATAATAAGGTCGGGCCTAATTTTCCGCGCAACTTCATTAAACGTATGCTCATTAGTAGGACTCGCAAGATCCTGAATATGCCAGAGTGCCTTACGTATGAGATTGCCCTTTTCACCCAGCGGATAAGGGCGAGGAAATGTTCGGTAGTGGGGTTGTATGTTTTCGAGCCAGCTCTGCTTTTGTTCTGCAGGTTGTCCTTCGGAATAATTAGTGGGGGCGCCTTTGTTTATTGCTCCAAGAAAATGAACCTCATGGCCTCGCGCAGCTAATCCGCGTGCTAGGTTCATCGCGGCAAACTCAACACCGCCAAATTCACTGATAACCGAATGTACGCAAAGAATTCGCATCTTGGTTAACACTCTAATGAAAACGGAGAAATTTGTCGAATATTCTGCAGTCTGCGCTGTGCTCTTCGTGGGTCTTGAGGGCGATCGTCATTTTGACCCGGTTACAATACTTTGCATTGGTGATAACTTCGGCTGGCTCAATCATATATATTATAAAGATAGCAAATCGAACGCCGTTCAAACGAGTATACAAGCGAGCCAGGATTTACCGATTTCGGACAATTATTCAATCTTAACCGGTCCGTGGCAGTTAACCAAGAGTCGATCGAAGAGTTCTTTGAATTCCCTGGCTAAGTAGTAACACAAGCACGAGATGTCGGACGCCACTGAATGAAAATTATTCACCTCAACGTTCTTTATCCTCCGCTGGTGCGGGGCGGGGCTGAGCGGTTTGTCGCTACGCTGGCGCAGGAACAAGCAAAATTAGGTCATAATGTCGCCGTTGTGACGCTCACGCCGCAGCCGCAATTGCCGCAAATAGAAAACGGCGTTCTCGTGCATCGGATCGGACACGCAAGTCTGTTTTGGTTTGAGGAATGGGCAAGGCACTCAGCGCCGCTGCGATACGCCAACAAGTTTCTCGCAAATTGGAATCCAATTATTCTAAACCGCGTTCGAAGTGTTGTTAATTCATTTCAGCCGGACATTATGAATAGTCATTGCATGGTCGCATTCGCGGTTGATAGCTGGAAGGCAGCGGCAGAGCGCAAGATTCCAATCGTACATGCACTTCATGAATTTAATTTATTTTGTCGTAACACAAATGCATTTCACGATGGCCGAATGTGTGAAGGAATTTGCCTTGGTTGTCGCATTACCATGCCAAAGCGCCGCCTCAGTCGGCTCACGTCAGGCGTAGTTGGTGTCAGTCGCGATGTTCTGAAGCGTCACCTGGATCGTGGCTTCTTTACCCATATTCCGCAAGAGCGACGTAAGATTATTTGGAGCATGCCGCCGATTGCTATTAGGGAACGTCTTCTTCGAAAGCCCAGTGATCCGCTTACGATTGGTTTTATCGCGCGGATTGTTCCAGAGAAGGGGATCGAGACTCTCATTAATGCTTTGGCAGGCCTGCCACCGCAGGGTTGGCGATTAGTTATTGCAGGTGAGATCTATCCTCCATTTGATTCAGCAGAGCTGAAAGCGCGAACATCTGGCTTGCCTGTCGAGTGGCTTGGGGTTGTCCCCGCGTCCGAGTTTTACCCACAGATTGACCTTTTGGTAGTCCCCGCTATTTGGGCCGATCCCGGGCCACTTGTCGTGCACGAGGCGTTTGCCAATGCTGTTCCGGTCATAGGATCGCGGATGGGGGGAATTGCCGATCTCGTCGAAGAGGGCTCGACTGGTTGGCTTTTCGAGCCTGGCGACGCAGCGGCGCTTCGGAAAATCCTTGTCGAGCGCATCGAAGAAGGGATTGCCGCACTGCCTAAGGAAGCGATGTTCGCACATTTTCGAGCCGAGACGACACCAAAACGTGTTGCGGAGCGCTATCTTAGCTTTTACAGGTCGGTCATTGCTGGTTCGCCGTCAGCGATTTATGGGGAGATTAAGCGTTAACCATTGTGCTGAAATGTCGCTATTTTGGCGAACCGTTTAGATGTTATAATATTTTGATTGTTGCTGGATCGCAACAATCCAATTTAACATTGCGCTATAATATAATGCTAGAAATAACTTAAGGGTAAGTTTCCCATTTTTTGGAAACCGTGATGTCAGGTGAGACTAACGTCGGACGAGACGCTCGCGTGTTGAATTTGCGCGCGTGCGAACCTGTTACGATTTCAGTCGTCATCCCGACCTATAATCATTCGAAATATTTAGCCGAAGCTATTTCCAGTGTTCTGTCGCAAACCCGACCGGCAGATGAAATAATCGTCATAGATGATGGGTCAACCGATGGTTCGGCTATAGTAGCAACGCGATTCCCCAATGTGCAGCTTATTCGGCAAGAGAATCTAGGCACTTCAGCAGCTCGAAACGCGGGCCTGCAACGCTGCACGTCGAGCCATATCGTATTTCTGGACGCAGATGATCGACTCCTCCCACAAGCGCTTGAGTGGGGGGCGATTTACGCCGCGGATCATTTTGATTGCTCCTTTGTCTACGGGGCCCACCGTGACATTGTAAAAAATGGACGCGATTACGATATTAGATATCACTACTATCCAATTGACGGAGATCCGCAATTGGCATTCATGCGACGCAATCTTGTTCGCATGCAGGCGAGCGCAATCTTTCGACGCGATTATCTCCTGGAAATTGGAGGATATGACACGACCCTGGAAGTCGCTGAAGATTACGATCTGTACCTTCGGCTATCTCGTAAGCATGACATCGCCTGTCATCCGCATCTCGTCGCGGAGTACCGCTGGCACGGACAAAATACGTCTGAAGATCATATGAAAATGTTACGCGGGACACTGAAGGTTCTTGATCGACACGAGGCACGTATTAGGCCAAGCGCTTTGGAGCACACCGCCTTGGAAGAAGGGCGAGTGATTTGGCGGGATCATTACACTTGGAGGCTACTTGAGGCGAGTTATTTACGCGGGTTTTGCGGGCGATCTATATGCCAATTCGTTCAGGCACTGCAGGCGTCGCCCTGGAAGGTCGCCCACGAATTAAAAGAATATGGCTATCGACGCTTTCGTAGCATAACGCTGGCCAGTATCGTTCATTGGGTTAAACCCGAGCGCTAGAAATGCGTCTGGCGTAGACCGTAAAACAAATTTAAGGCCGTTGAAAGCAGATTCGCGTCCGTTATTTGTCGTGGCGAATCGCGCATTGGGGACGCGGAGGAAATGATGCTGCACCGCGCTCTGCGCTCAATCCGGATACGACTTCTGCCGCCCCGGCCGCAGCCTCTGATCTTAATGTATCATCGTATTGCAGATGAAGAATTAGATCCGTGGGGGAATGTCGTGTCTCCGAAAAACTTCCAGGAGCATCTCGATGTGTTGCGCCGCAAGCGACATCCTACTTCATTGCTAGAATTTGTTCGCAAATATCAAGATGGCACCCTTTCTTCGCGTGCCGTGGCAATTACTTTCGATGATGGATACGTCGATAATTTGATTGCAGGCAAGCCGCATCTTGCTGCGGCCGATATGCCGGCGACCGTATTCTTGGCGACCGGCTATCTTGGTAGGGGTGAGTTTTGGTGGGATGAACTCGCACGACTAATCTTAGTAGGTCCTGGACCGGCTAAGCTCGAAATGACAATTGGGTGTGAACAGATTCGATTGAAATCTTGACGGGGATTCTCAGCGCGAAACTGGCTGGCGCGCGTGGCTCGATTCTCCGCGTACAGCCCGGCAAGCGGCCTATTTAGTCATTTGGGAGCGCTTGCGCGTACTTGAACCGCAAGAGCGCCAATCCGTGATGGCCGAGCTCCGCGGTGTCTTCGCAGGTCGATGTGAAATGCCGGTCTCCGGGCGATCGATGACACCAGAAGAAGTTAATGTGCTTGTCAGGGACAGATTAGTGGCGATTGGACCGCATACCGTTAGTCATCCGACGCTAACTGAATTAGACCACGTGAGTATTCGTCGCGAGCTTGTGGAAAGCAAGAAGACTTGCGAATCGTTGGCCGGCGGTGAGGTGTCGGCATTTGCTTATCCGTTCGGTTTTCTAGATGCCGAAGTTAGAGCAGCCGTCAGTGACGCCGGGTTTACTTGCGCCTGTTCGACCAAATTTAGTCCGGTGAGGGCTGGATCTGATGTCTTTGCGCTGCCCCGGATCCATGTAATCAATTCGGATGGTGATGCATTTGAACGGTCGCTTCGCCATGCAACTCTTGCAAACGGATGACGGCATCGGAAGACCGAACGGTTATGAACTCATGGATTGTTTGACATGGTCGGCGAGGCGTAGAGCCAGAGCGACGATCGTGAGCGTTGGGTTAGCGGATCCGGATGTCGGGAAAACGGAGCTTCCAGCGATGTAGAGATTTTTAATATTGTGGATACGACAATTCGAGTCGACGACCCCTCTCTTGGGATCTGCGTCCATTCGGGTAGTGCCCATGTGGTGGTTTCCATAATAGAAATGCGGCGGCCAATCATGGAAGTTGATTTGGGCCCGCCCCAACCCCTTTTTTCCTAGTTCCTGGACAAAAAGTTGTACCGTGCGATTGATGCTCCGTTTGTCTATTTCTGAAAGGCGCAAATCAAGCTTCGTTTCAGGCATGCCGAGCGCATCGCGTTTTTCGCCAAGTGTCACTCGACTTTCTGGGTTGGGCGCCTGTTGGCCAAGGCATTGAATATTAAACATACTGAACGGAATAGATCCGTGTCTTAGCTTTTGATAGGCATCTTCCCCAATTCCTTCAATGCCAGAGATTACTCTCCAGAGATCCGCTGCGATCTGCTTTGGATAAGTATCTTCTTTATGAAATATCCGGCGAAGTGCGATCCATCCCTCTGAACCCGGCGGGATGGCTTCGAATCCGATAACGCAATGCAAAAGCTGCTCCTGTTCTAAAATCGATCTAACCGGCGACAGGATGCCGTTGGCGGATAAATGCTTATCGCCATAGTAGTCGGTACAGTACGCGGCCCATCTCTCATCCTCGGGGTCGGCGAGTAGGAGTCGGCCGACCATCGGATAAGGGTGGTCCATAAAAAAACGACCGACAAGGTCCGCTTGATTGCCAAGTCCTGCTGTCTCTCGTTCGTTAGAGACGAGGAGCAATCGTGCATTCTCGATTCCCCCCGTCGCTAGAATGTAGCGTTTCGCACGGATCCAAAATCGCGATCCGGTCAAAGTGGCAATACGAAGGCGGGATACTTCGGACGGGGTATCGCCGACTTCGATGTTCAAAACATTTGCGTGAAAGCAAGCCCGGACGTTGGTGGCTGTCTTAATTGCCGGCCCGTAGGTTTCGCCAAAGCGGGTGGGGGGGCTTCGTTGGACGACCTCTGTCTCAATCTGCTCTGCGTCAAAAGGAAGAATACGTTTCCCCGTTTGCGCTTCCAAAAAGCTGGCACCGTAATCATAAGGCCCCAGTTGGCAGACTGTCTGTGCACGTTGGTAGAAGGGTTCGAGTTCTTCCAGTCCGAACGGCCAGCCACTGTAAGGCAGCCAAGATCGTTTCTCGAAATCTATCGATTTCAGGGGCCGACAAAAGCCTTCCCAATGATTGGTACTGCCGCCAAAGAAACGCAAACGGCAGGCCTCAAGCTCGTAATAGTCTCGACCAATGTTCTCACCCTTGTAAAGGTCCTGAGTCGTCACTTCATATTTCAAACCACCACTTTCGAGCAAACAGACGCGAAAAGGCGCTCCAATGAATTCTTGCGCCAAAGTGATGCCAGCTGCTCCAGCGCCGATAATGCACACGTCCGTCTCTAAGACTGTACCGTCAGGGATCTCATGAGCGTCGAAAAACATGTTATTTTGTTGACGTGGCTGCTTAGGATCGGCTCGCGACAAGGGTCATGAGTGCGCACAGTCGCGCTTCGGTGACAGACATGACCCAGCCCTGGATCGTAATCAAGCGTCCTGCGGCAAAATCTCTACGCACCTTCGCTTTAGCCCACTCGCGTACGGCTAATGGATTGCTTTCGAGGGACAGTAGTGAACTGTCTCGTACCAACGCAATAAGGACCGTCGGATCGGCCTCTATCGGCACGAGACGCAAATACTCTCGGCCTAACGCCTGAGCGGATAGTTCGTAAGTTCCAAGGAGCTTTAGAAAGCTCCCTACATCGTTAATTGCCCTATAGGAGACGTCCCTATGCCGCGCGCAACACAACAACGTGGCAGCGACAGATATTGATCCAACGAAAAATGAGCGTTTTGTAAGCATCACCATCACTATGCTTGTGATTTATCAGCGCCCCGATGATGTCGCGCACTGTTAGCTTAGCCCTCATCATAGTTTAGGGCTATTAGGAACAAAAGGGTGAAAATATATTGCTGCACGCCGACACGGACGAATTCACTGATACAAATATATGCCATCTAGCGCACGGGGCATTGTATTCTGAAACTCGATGGCTGGGGGTGACAGTTGGCCAAAATAAGGAATTTGGAATCCTTCTGTGCCCAAGGGGAGATTGCTGCGTGACGAAAAAATATGAGATGGCACGCGACCTTTCTGGTCTCCAAGCCGAAGTGCCTCGAATTGAAATTATGCCCCACGGAGTTAAACGGCCGCTTTGGTCGGTTATGATCCCGACATTTAATTGCGCTAAATATTTACGGCAAACTCTCGAAAGCGTGCTATCGCAAGACCCTGGTCCTGAGAAGATGCAGATTGAGGTAGTTGACGACTGCTCGACCACCGACGATCCTCGTGCGGTCGTTGAAGAGCTCGGCCGTGGTCGCGTTACGTTCCATAGAAAGCCTCGAAACGAAGGCGCGGTGCAGAATTTCAATACCTGCATCCAACGCAGCATCGGACATTTAGTGCACATCCTGCACGGCGATGATTGGGTCGGCCAAGGCTATTATCTCGTCATTGAAAATATCGCAAGACGTCATCCAAACCTCGGCTTGTATGCGACCCGCAGCTTTTTTGTCGACGAAAATTCTGTGATTACATCAGTAAGTGAGAGAATACCGAGCTTAGAACAACCATCTACATCAGCCGAAGCTTTTTATTATGCCTGCCCCTTGGAATGGGCGGGAATAACTATCAGGCGGTCGACGTATGAGGCGCTCGGCGGGTTTAGGCCAGCTCTCATTCATACCGCAGATCGCGACGTGTGGGCGCGCATTATTGCGAAGCATGGCGCGATCGTGTCTAGCGATGTGATGGGCTATTACAGGATGTTCGCTGCGAACCACACCTCCCAAATGGTCCGGACGGCGGAAAATATAAGAGACATGTGTCGGCTCCACACAATATTTTCGAATAGCCATCCTGGATTTTCGGAAACTCGAGCCAAATCATTGGTGGCAGAATTAGCGTGGCATCAGAGTCGCGCCTTTGAACTTGCGGGAGATACAGCGGCGGCAGAGCTAAATCTGCGAATCTGGCGAGAATTAACGAGCCTGCGACAACGGGCTGCACGACTTTTTGTCACGGCCATCAAGCCAATTGCTAGAATGCTCGTTTTCGGCAATCGGGGTGAATAACACCTAGTGACTTAATAACAGTTGAAATGGGTGAAACGCTATACGTGCTTGCTATCCTTCGTGGGCTTGCAATTGGTTCATGAAAGCTCTTTGCCCACCGAGGTTGCGGTCTTCAGTCTCGACCAGAGGGTCCGTACAAGTTGTCGTTCTGGATCTTCGGCGCAAAACACGAGATATGTCATTGCATAAATTACAAAAGCTATGGTCGCCGCCGCGCCTGTAAGGATTAGTCCAGACGGCGCAGCTATCGAGAATATGCCAAAGATTACAGCTATCATCGGAACGGTCGGCAACAAAGCAGGCAGAAGGACCTTCCTTAAAAGATCGCGCGCCGAAGCGTGAAGTACGTGCGATGCGTATGGCCATACGAAGAAAACGCTAAGTATCGTGGAGGGGATTAGTGTTCCGAGCGCCACTCCAATCAGTCCGTACGATCTTACCAGTAGAATGGAAAGACCAATATTTGCGACTGCAGCACAGACGTAAGCTATAGATAAATTGCGATGGCGTGCGATGCCCTGAAGAATTGTGCCTCCAACCCAGTGGCTGATCTCAGCGAAGCCGGCCAGAGTGAGTATCGTCACGATTGCGGCGTGTTGCGAATATTTCGCCCCCACCCAAAGAGTGAGCAATGGCTGTGCCAAAGTAATCAATATAATCGAGAGGCAAAGGCCGACCGCGAGGGTGAGGCGGCTACCGACGAGATAGAGGGATCGAAGGCGCTCTAAGTTGCCCTGAGCTTGAAGTTCGGATGCAAGCGGCAGGAACACTCCTACGGTCTGCTCCGCCACGGTCTGCGGTAGCGCACTCAAGCGGCTCGCGATCGAATAAGGAGTCACGGCACTAACTGGCAACATAGCTCCGATAATGATTTCATCCGTTTTCATTTGTAAACTGTATGCGGATTCAATAATGAACGTGGAGCCGCTGAAAGAAAGTATGGAGCGGAAAAGTTCACGACGGCCATCGTGCCACCTAGGGTATAGCTCGGGAGCAACGCGTCGTAGAAGAAGCATGCCGACGGGCATCATAAGAAATGTTATTGGGATGTATGCGGCGATCATAGCAACAAGGCCTCCGCCGGCAAGAAGCACTGCTACCGTCATCGCTGATGATAAAACAGTCGAGATCATTATAAGCGCATTGACCAAATGATATTTGTGCATGCCCCAGAGCACCGCTGCTGGAGCGGCGCCGGGCAATGTCAGCGCGACCTGCAGGCCCATCAATAGCACGACAATTGTACTGGTAGCTTGGTCGCCCCGCGGCACGTTGAATAGGTATGGAAAGGCTGGTGCGAGAATAGCAGCGAAAAGCAGTGCAAGAAAACCTAGACCGCAGTAGAGCCGTAGCGAAGTTGCGACGAGTTGGCGTGCGTGTTCGTAGTTGCCTTGTGAATGATGTTCGGACACAAATTTTGTCAGAGCAGCTCTAATTCCGAGGTCGAGAAGTTGTCCTTGGCCAACGATTGAGCTGATCAATGCGAGCAGCCCAAATTGAATATCGCCAAGCTTATAAAGTATGAATGGTGTGAGAAAAAATCGAATAGCGAGAGTTGTCGCTTTGGTCAACCAGTTGCTCGATGTTGCGCGAAAGACACGTGCGCGCAGCGAGGTGGTCCCGCCGGATGACGATTCGTTCACGGATCAAACTTCCAAACAGAGATTGCTGTTGCGGCCACACCACATTCATCACTCAGAAATGAGTTTGTCATGCTATACGTAAGTTATCTGTTTGCAACTGTAACATTCGCGGAGCTATCTAAAATATCGATAAGCCGAACTTTACCATGGCTAGGTGGACTGTGGTCTAGGCTGAAATGTTAATTGGACGGGTTCTGGGAAATCGATTTGTTCAAGTAAGGTTAGTTCCGTTTGTTAAGATGCTTATTGCGTCAATCAAAGTTATCATCGCCGTGTGAAGATGTAGGACGAAAATCGCTTAAAGGCATAAATGCGCCTTTTGCGAAGATCTCAATAATGGGATTGTCCGGCATCAGCGCCTGTGAGACAGATTTAACGGCTTGAGGAACGGAGGATTTCTGGCTCATCGTAACCATCAAGGAGTGGAGAGATGAGACAAAAATCCGAGCACCCTGAATCGCCGTCCGAGCGGATCGTGCAGAACATCCGCCGGGCAACTCGCAAACGTCATTCGTCTGAAGAGAAGATCCGCATCGTTCTGGACGGCTTGCGCGGCGAGTCCAGCATCGCCGAGCTTTGCCGCCGTGAAGGCATTGCCGAGAGCCTTTATTACGCATGGTCCAAGGAGTTCCTGGAGGCCGGCAAGAAGCGGCTGGCCGGCGACACGGCACGGGCGGCGACCAGTGGCGAGGTCAAGGACCTGCGACGTGAGGCGCAGGAGCTCAAGGCGGTCGTGGCTGAGCAGGCGCTCGAACTGCGCCTGCTTAAAAAAAGCATGATCGGGGATGGGGGAGACGAGGAATGAGATACCCCGCCTCCGAGAAGCTCGAGATCATCCGCCTGGTCGAGCAATCCCATCTGCCGGTACGCCGGACCCTTGAGATGCTAGGGGTTCTGCCTTCAAGGTTCTATCGCTAGTACGATCGCTTGCAGACCGATGGCCCCGAAGCGCTGGAAGACAAATCACCAAGGCCGAAGCGCGTCTGGAACCGCATCCCTGAAGGCATACGCGAGCGGATCGTTCAGCTGGCGTTGGATGAGCCCGAGCTGTCGCCCCGGGAACTGGCCACGCGCTTTACCGATACGGCCGGCTATTTTGTGTCAGAGGCTTCGGTCTATCGGTTGCTCAAGGCGCATGACCTGATTACCAGCCCGGCCTACATCGTCATGAAGGCGGCCGACGAGTTCAAGGACAAGACGACGGCGCCAAACCAGCTCTGGCAGACGGACTTCACCTATCTCAAAGTGACCGGCTGGGGTTGGTTCTATCTCAGCTCAGTCCTGGATGACTTCTCGCGCTACATCATCGCGTGGAAGCTGTGCACGACGATGAAAGCCCAGGACGTAACCGACACGCTGGATCTTGCTCTCGCCGCGTCAGGCTGTGACCGGGTACGGATCGTCCACAAGCCGCGCCTGCTCAGCGATAATGGTTCCAGCTACGTCTCGGCTGAGTTGGCAGATTGGTTGACTGCACAGAACATGGAGCACGTTCGCGGCGCGCCCTACCATCCGCAGACACAGGGCAAGATCGAACGCTGGCATCAGACGCTCAAGAACCGCATCCTACTGGAAAACTACTACCTGCCTGGCGATCTTGAAGCCAGCATCGACAGGTTCGTCGATCACTATAACCACCACCGCTATCATGAGAGCTTGAGCAATCTGACGCCGGCCGACGTTTACTTCGGGCGCGGTCAAACAATCCTGCTGGAAAGAGAAAGGATCAAACGCAAGACAATCCAAAACCGACGCTTGCAACACCGAAAGAACGCCGCCTAAACTAAAATCAGATGAGCCGGTCCATCCCGTAGTTCACGCCGCAGTCTCTCGCAAATGATCTGACGACGGACACCTCGGAACATGCGGAAAAGTGATTGTTATTCGCTATGAAAACCCGCCGCATCTGTGCGACAGATACTGCGCCTCACAACGATCACTGGTGACGCGTGTTTAGCCTTCGAGATGTATCCGGTTCGGATACTAAAATACCGTTCATAACGGGCGTCGCTCAGCGCGTATTGAATAATATCGGTCATGGTAATTGGCTAGGTCCGCAAATGAGCTTCAATGTTTGCTCAGCGCAATTCTCCCACGTGAAAGTCGCGGCACGTTGGCGCCCGAGAGTTTGCAGGTTAGTTCGAAGAGTTGAATCATCCATAATTGTCTCGACTGCAGCCACGATGGAGTCAATATCGGCCGGATTACAATAGATCGCTGCGTTTCCGCAGCGTTCTTTCAACGGTGGAATATCCGATGCGACAACCGGGCACCCGCACGCCATGGCTTCAATCGGCGGTAGTCCAGAGGCCTCATAATATGACGGAAACAAGAAACAAGACGCCTGGGAGTACAGTCGCATTAGCGTCGAGTCGTCGACATTGCCTGCGAATGTAAGGTGAGATCTGACGTCATTTGAGATTTTTAGCGTATTTTCCGTTATTCCATCGGAGTTGCCACCTACAAAAACGAAATTAAGTCCTCGCTTGCGAGCCAGGCGGTGAGCGGTCTCGATCACTCCTGGAAGGTTCTTTCTCTTACTTAACGAACCCACATAAAGCACGTACGCTCGATCTGCCGGCAACGGCATGTTGTCTGGGGGATGAAATCCAACCGGCAAACCGCCATTCTGGATTGCGTGTATGCGTGGCGCGACGTGGGGATAATATGTTGCTATGGAGGCCTGCTCGAATTCGGAGACAGTGATAACTGCGGTGGCGTAGCGCAAGACTAATGGGACGATGATTCCATACAAGGTTCGAAAAGGGAGAGTGTACGCGTTTGGAAAATAACGGTAGGAAAGATCGTGCACAGTGACGATGACGCGCTGTGTACTGAGGAGAGAAATTATTGGAGCCGTATTGCCTGGACAGAATAATGTCCGACCACTGGATAGTAGCGGCAGTTCCAATTGTTCCCAGGCGTGACCCTGAAGGTGACCTCTCTGGCATAAGATAATATGTTTCCACTGCGGAAGCGGCCCGGACAATCGGGGAGCAATAACCTTAATGCTCAAGTCCCTATAATTCTCAATAATTGAATCCATTGCTTGAACTAGTTCTCGGGCGTACCGCTGTACGCCTGTAATCCGTTGTGTTAAGAATCTGCCGTTAATCAGGATTTCCATGAGATAAAGCGTCTCCCCAAACTGTGGTAGCCTGGAAAAATTATTGTCACCGTGAACGCTGCAGAATCCCTACATGAACGCGGGAGAATCCACCAGGGAACGCCGTTCACTTTTTGGTGGCATATAAGAAGTTAAGGTATGGGCACGAGAGCTTTTGTAGATCAACTGCGTACCATTTACTATCTAGATAACTATTTGAATATTTTGAGCGAACGTGAGTCACCGTGCGTAGTAGTGGATCATGAGATTTTATGTTGGCGACGAGAAATGGGCGCCGCTTGAATCGCTGCTGCCGAAGAGTAGAAAGAACGCGCGGGTTGACGACCGCAAGATCGTGAATGCGATCTTTTACGTGCTGCACACCGGCATGCAGTGGCGGGACTTGCCGGCACGCTACGGTGCTTGCACGCCAATGCAGTAATCTCTATCCATCTGGTCAAATAATTCTTCAGGCCAGTTCGATTGTAGTTCCATGGACCGACAGAATTCGTCAGCCTCTGACGGCTTGCGCACCTACCGAGAAGGCTGCGCCATGCGCGGTTGGTGGGGACGGGACGCGAATCATCTAGTCAAACGGCGGGCCCACGAGTATAACGTCAATGTGCCTGCCCTGGCTCAAGGGACAGAAAGGCATATCGAAGACCCTTATTGGACAAGATATTATCCGCTCTGGATGAGACAATTGTGATTAGAACAATTACGAGGATGTGGCTGACTTTAGTCCATCGGCGGCATTTGCGACGCGCAGTTCACGCTTCACACGACATCTTCGGTATGGATGTCGTGCGGGGGCGTATAGACTACCTTGACGGCTTGCGTGGTATCGCTGCAATTGCCGTCGTGCTTCAGCATATGGCGCAGCTGATTATTACCGCCGATCCGGCCTCGCGGCCAATTCTGCAACCTGCATTCCTCGATCTCTTCAATGCTGGACGTTTTGGCGTCGCGCTATTCTTCCTCATCAGCGGCTTCGTCATTCCCTTCAGCTTTAAGGAGCCACGGCCTGTCCTCCGTTTCGGCATCAGCCGGTTTTTTCGCCTCTACCCGGCCTACTGGCTCTCCTTGGCGGTAGCGCTCTTGATCTTCCCGCCGCTCACGGGGGAGAGTTATTCAATATCGCGCATCATCGCCAACACCACCATGGCGCAGGCTGCATTCGGTCAACGCGATGTCATCGGTGTCTACTGGACGCTGTTCATTGAACTGACCTTCTACATTCTTTGCGTGGGGCTTTTCGCCACGCGTCTTCTATCCGACTATCGCGCCCTAATTGTTGCAGTCTTTGTTGGCCTCAGCATCTCACTGGCGGTGGCGACCTATGCCTCGCTGCGCGGCAGCCATCTGCCGGCTAACGTTCCGCTCAACCTCGCATTGATGTTTCTGGGCACACTGATGCGCCGCGCCTGGCTAGAGAGAGACATGGCGGCGAAACGTTGGTTGGTTCCGATCACCGCCATATGGGCCACCCTTGTGCCACCGATCCTGTGGCTGACGCCGGGCCAGGTGGACATGCCCATCACCCCGCTTAGCTTCTGCGTCGCCTACTGGCTGGCGCTTGGCCTCTTCTGCGCGGCGGCCAAGCTGAACGTGCCGAAAGGGAAGGTCTTCAGGGTACTCGGCCTGGTGAGCTATTCACTCTACCTTTTCCACCCCATCTGCATTTCTTTTATGCTCAATCTCGTCCCGCCGATTGGCATCTGGCAGGACGCCGCGTTTACGTGTGCGGGACTGGTATCTTCAGTCGTCGTGGCGGCTATCGTCTATCACCTGATAGAGCGTCCTTCGCTCCGTATGGGCCATAGGCTAACGAAACTCATCCAGCCGCCAAAGAGCATCGTTCTGAAGTCAATATAGCATCACAGAGCGGGAATGCCTGCACCAAGTGTAGGATAGAAGGCGGCAGCCTGTTGTTCCGCTCAGTAAACCAGTCTGCGGTCTTTTACGCAGGCGCGGTTTGCGTATAAGCGGCGATGCTTAACTTCATCGTTTCCGGCAACTAGTCTCGCCGAGGCGTCTAGAGGCGTGTTTTCGACCCGTTAGCATCTACATCGCGCGACAGTCTATATTTGATCGACAGCACCGTCGTGAAAGCTCACCGCGCGGCGGGCCGAGGAAAAGGGGTGAGAAAAATTAGGCGATCGGCATCAGCCGGGGGTAGTGTCAGAATCTTTCGCACATTTGATCAGGCGACAGCTCCGGTTTCAGAGAACTGCTGCGCGTAGAGCGGCTGCATGTTCATGTAGCGCTTCGCTGACCATGCCGTTCCCGCGATGTATCGCAGCCGTGCTGCAGCCAAGTTGAGACATGACTGGCCATCTGGAAATGCACCCACGACACGGGTCCTACGCCTGATCTCTCTCATGATCCGCTCCAGCGGGTTGTTGGTACGGATCTTCTGCCAGTGAATGTCCGGAAAGGCGTAGTAGGTCAGCGTCTCATGGACAGCCTGTTCGACGAGATCGGCTGCCTTGCTCATCTTGCCGGCCCGCAATTCGTCGATGACCGCTTTAGCCTTTTTGTCGGCGGCATCCCGGCTCTCCTGCGCATGGATGGCCTTGAGCTTGTGGCTGACTTCGCGAACCTTCGTCGCCGGTACGTAACTGAAGACATTCCGGTAAAAATGCACCATGCAGCGTTGCCAGCGGGCCTCGGGTAGATACTCCGCGACGCTCTCAAGCAGGCCGCGGCAGGCATCGGAAATGATCAGCTGCACGCCCGCAAGGCCGCGGTCGACCAAATGCCGCAGAAACGCCGACCAGCCGGACTTGTTCTCCTTAACGCCCTCACAGATGCCCAGAATCTCCCGAAATCCCTCGGAGTTGACGGCGCTGGCCACCAGCAGGGAGACATTCCGCACCTCACCCGCCCAGCTACGCTTCATCACGATCCCATCCAGATAGAGATACGGGTGCTCGCCTTCGATGCGTCGGTTCCGCCAAGCCTCGATCTTGGCGTAGATCTTCTTGTTGAGGTTCGACACCGTGCTCGGGCTCACCCGCGTGCCCCAGAGAGCCTCGGTAATGTCCTCCACCCGCCGCACCGAAATGCCCGCCAGGTACATCTCAATCAGCGCTTCCTCGACCGAGCTCTCCCGCCGGCGGTAGCGCTCGATAATGGCCGTCTCGAAGGTCTGGCGCCGCAGCTTCGGTATCTTGAGGCTGACATCGCCCGCTTTGGTATGCAGCGTCCGATCATAGCTGCCCGCCCGAGTGTCCTGTCGAGCCTGGCTGCGCTCGTAGCGGCCTGCGCCGCATAGCCGGTCAGCTTCGGCTTCAAGCATCGCGTTCAGCGTCTCTTCGACCGTCCCGCGCACCATCTCACCAAGATGATCCCGGATGCGAGCCCCATCAATCTGGATGACCTGGCCCATTGTCTTCTCGTCACTCATCGGTTGCTCCTTCATCCTATGAAGAAGCCGTCAATCCTGAAAGTGCGAAAGATTCTGTACGTTATCCAGCCGGGGCGGCCGAACCACGAAGATCCACGCGATTGTCGATGGCAAAGGCCGGGCGCTGAGCTTTATTGTGATCGGCGGACAGGTTTATGACAGCCAAGTCGTCGAAGTGATCCTAAAGACGCCCAGGGCGCCGCTGGCCATCACTACAGACAAGGCCTGCGACAGAGAAAAGCGCGCCAGCAAATCAGGAATGAAGGCGCTTTGCTGGTCATCCCGAACCGCCGCGCCGCCACAAAGAAAGCCTATTGCCCCAAACGTTTCTATCGATGGCGGCACAAGATCGAAAACTTCTTCTGCCGCGTCGAAGATTGGCGTCGTATCGTTATCCGCTATGGCAAACCAGCCCGCAACTTCTTGGCTGCCACTACGCTTATCGGCGCACATTATTGAATCAAGTTGTGAGTTTAGACCCTAATACAAAATCGTGTCACGCGCGGCATGCCCACGGCGTTGCAACAGATCGGGGACGACCGTGAACGTCTTTAACATAACTCATGCGCATGATCCGATGATCCGAGCAGAACGTGTGAAAAAAATGACCCACTATTTCTAAGCTTTTGTATAAGTGATAGTAGATGATTAAAATTTCAGGTTTGGCATAAACTCACTGAACTTCATCGATCGTGCGCGCAAGCGCATCGTAAACTTTCTAATTCCAAGCAAACGAACGAGAACGCGGACAAAAAAAACGATGCTTTGTTTGGTAAGAAGTGCAGACGGCTTAGCTTTCAGGCCTTTTATTTCATAATGAATAGCCGTGCGTAGATTATTAGTCGTGAGCGCTTGGTGGGCAAGATAGCAATTCGAGTTATAAAACATCTGTTGCGTCACCGATTTAGGAAGAGAGGGCCATTTGTCAATGATCCAGCGTTCGACCAACTCGATTGAATGTTCCATGGCACTGGTATCTTTTGAGGTATTAGTGTCTGAACGCCTATAGCCGACGAGGTGTGCCGGGACTACGGCAAACTCACATATCTCGGCCAAAGCAAGGTAAAGCTTCCAATCTTCCGAGCCCGGCATAATCTTCAAATCATCGTAGCCTCCAACGGCCTCCAGGTACGAACGCCGAATAAGAGGCACGCTACCATTCGTGAGAAAGTTATTTTCTTCAATTAATTTTCTAACGACATTTCCCTGGACGAAGCTTTTATCTTTGATCGGAGATATGATGAAATCATTTTCATCTATATCTAATGACCAGCAATATACAACTCCCACCCGCGACGAAGACGCGCGAATGATAGCGACTTGACGAGAAATTTTTTCCGGATGCCAAAGGTCGTCAGCGTCTAACGGAGCGATGAGGTCTCCGTAGGCTTGACGGATCCCAAGATTTCGCGCTCCTCCCGCTCCTAAACGCGGCCCACGAAAAACGCGAACGTTACTGTGATGAGCTGCGGCTGCCTCGACTATCGCCGAAGTGTGATCAGTTGAGCCGTCGTCAACGACTACGATTTCGATCGGGCGGTAGGTCTGGTTAAGAGCGGATGCGAGCGTCCGTTCGATGAAACGTTCGCCATTGAATACAGGAATGACGATGCTGACAGAATGTTCTACCATTGGTAACCCGACAGGGTTATGAGCTTGCCAGAGCTTCCACCACAAAATATCTTGGACAATGATATCATTCTGGCGCTTTATAAGTGTAGATTAATAAAAGTGCGCTGTTTTTTAACGGTGCCACTACTAAAAGGCATTGTAATCTCGACCGTTGGTAACTTGGGTGACTTCGTTGAAGCCTCAAAAGGATGCCGATCTCCCGATCACTCTAAAACGTCAGAAAGTGGTACTTGTCTTTTGAAACATCTGAAACGAGGTTCGGGGTGAGCGAATGCCTACTAAAGTTTTAAGCTCAGACCATTTGAATCCAATCATGCGTAAAAAAACGCGAGCGACAAAGCCAAATGTCGCCGCTTCGAGTAACTTCGCTGGACGGGCTTTTAGTGCTTTTGCGCGATAGTGCAAAGCTTTCATAGGTTGAAAAGTATCCAAAGCTCGACCGGACATGAACATTCCAATTCCGTATGTGGTTTCGTGCTTTAAGTCTTTGGGTAGATCCGGCCGCTTTTCAAAAATCCATTGCGCAACATTATCCATTGATTGGCCCATTGCAGTTATATTTCTCGACACGCTTCCCTTCGCTTGTCGATAGCCTACTAAGTACTCGGGGATCACTGCAAACTCACAGATTTCTGAAAGCGCTAAATAGAGTTTCCAATCGTCGGCGCCTTGGGGCCGTAGGCTATCGTCATAGCCGCCAACTGCATCAATGCATGAACGTTTGATTAAAGGGGAGCTTCCGGTTTCGATAAAACAGCCTTTTATGAGTTCGCTTGTTACCCGCCCTTGAGCGGCGCTCTTTTTCATTTTGAGTCTTCTAATCGTTGGGATAATAAAATCATCTTCATCTATCTCAACGGACCAGCAATAAACCAAGCCAACTTCCAGTGAGGAATCTCGCATAACTTTAAACTGGCGGGTTATTTTGTATGGACTCCACAGATCATCGGCATCCAGCGGCGCAATGAAGCTTCCACGTGCTTGACTGATCCCAAAATTTCGCGCGGCAGCGACCCCCGAGTTATGGGTTCGGAATAGTCGAATACGATTGTCGCGAGCGGAAACGGACTCAACGAGACTTGCGGAGTGGTCGGTTGAGCCGTCATCAACCACTATAATTTCAAGAGCTTTATAAGTTTGCGAAAGGGCGGATTCGAGGGTGCGACAAATAAAGCGTTCGCCGTTGTGGACAGGAATGACTACTGAAATGAGAGCATCGTCGCCCATAAAACTAGCTCCAGTTGTTACACGAATAGTAATTCTAGGCACTGAAAAAGGCAACTAAACATCGATGATGATCTCGCGCCATTTCCGTTGCTGCTGTCGGGACCAAAATTAATGGTAAAGCGTGAATGTCATTGAATCGGGATGTAAGCTGAGGGCGGAATAAGGTTATTCTCGTAGTTGGTTTCGTCAGCGGATGCTCCCGACTGCGGGCTTCTCTCGTGCATCGGAAGGGCCGTGGTCGCGCGCCGAGTGGGAAAGAGTAGTTAATGGCCTTGGAATCTGCACTTTCTGCAGTTTTGTCCGCAACCACACTAGAGTCGTTGCGTGCAGCTGGCACACATGATGTCATAATTGTTGGGGGCGGTGCTGCTGGTGGATTTGCAGCCATGCTGCTCGCCGAGGGCGGCATGCGCGTACTCGTACTTGATGCGGGCCTGCCTTCCAGTTGGTTGCATGCTCCGCTGCGCCGCTTTGCGGGAAATGTGGTTCGTCGACTACTGGAGCCTGAAGCCCTAAGGTTTTTGCCTCCCTTTGTTATTCCTCGTGCGAGGAATGCGGTCAAAGCGCTCGGCCTATGGCGTCAGCCGGTTCAATCGCGTTGCTTTGCTTGGGAACGGGCACCGCTCGCGTACGTGGACGACCGCGACTGTCCATATGTTACCTCACCGGATCGTCCCTTCGTCTGGATCCGCTCTCGGATGTTGGGTGGGCGCGTTGCTGTTCCAGGTCACGGCCGGCAGTATTTTCGACTGGGCCCCGATGATTTTGCGCCGCCAGATGGATTGAGCGCGCCTTGGCCACTACAGCCGAACGAGTTGGACCCGTGGTATGCATTGGTTGAACGTCAACTTGGGCTCTCGGGTATGCACGATGACCTTCCTTGGTTGCCGGATAGCGAACTCGCGAACTTCCTTACGCCGACGCAACCGGAGGCGATGCTCCGGGATAAGATATGTGCTCGGTGGCCTGGTGCGCGGCCGATCGTAAGCCGCTATGCACCGCCGCTGGAGGCACTGGAAGCCGCTGCGCAGACCGGTCGGCTGCAATGCCGCCAAGGTGCCGTCGTACGAGAAATTCGCGTCGATGGCTCCGGAAACGTCCGCGGGGTATCTTGGATCGATTACCAGACTGGATCAGAACAGCAGGCTTCTGCGCCACGGGTCTTTCTTTGTGCGTCCGCTTTGGAATCAACTCGCTTGCTTATGCTCTCGCGTTCGCGGCGATGCCCACAAGGGCTAGGCGCGAGCTCCGGCGTGTTGGGACGCTACCTGATGGACCATGTCATCGTGAGCGCAGAGGGGTTCGGGAGCCGCCAATTTACGGAGTTTCTAGCCGATGAGGGCCGATGTATCTATCTGCCGCGCTTCGATGCGCGGGAATCGGACGTACCGAAACCTGGGCGAGGTTATGGGGTGCAGGTGTATCAATTTCCTGTAGGCGGAGAAAAACTCTATTTTGCCGCCTATTCGTTTGCGGAAATGCTCCCGCGGCTTGAAAACCGAGTGACGCTTGACCCTGATCGGCGAGATGCATGGGGAATCCCGGTATTGCACATCGACTGCGCGTATGGTGAGAGGGAAGTGGCCCGCGTACCCGCGCAGGTTAATGCGCTGCGAGAGCTTGCCGAGGTCGCCGGCGTATCGCTTACAAGGGCGGATGAGGAGGCGCGCTCGCCGGGCAGTGCGATCCACGAATGCGGGACCGCACGGATGGGAAACGATCCAGCAAGCTCGGTGCTTGATGCTGATAATCAGTGCTGGGACGCGCGCGGTCTCTACGTGACCGATGCCGCGTGCTTCCCGTCCCAAGGAAGTCAAAATCCTACTCTTACCATTCTTGCGCTTACCGCCCGCGCTTGCCACCATGCGCTAAGTGGTACGGGCAGTGGTCCCATCCGCGGATTGTAGATAGCGAATACTTCACCAACCGCGAGGTCGCGGTGGGTGCGGTGCAGGTTTAAGCGAAGTTTCATTAGTTCATTAGTTGCTTGATCTTCTCAGCAAACACATGGCCGGGGTCCGCAGGCACAAGTTCTTTTATCCTTTTGGCGCCGGCTTTGCCGATATTTTCAAGATTAGCTCGGTTTGCCCAAAGTCTCTCCAATCCCCGCGCTAGAGTTTCAACTGCGGGCGGGCCCACTAAAAAGCCTGTCATTCCGTCAATGACGATTTCCGGATGTCCCGCGACGCTGGTGGCGAGCACGGGGCGAGAACAAAGCATCGCCTCGACCATCGCCAATGGTAGCCCCTCATATCGGGACGGCATCACCAGGACGTGATTCGACGCCCAGATTTCTTCAATAGAAGTTACATGTCCGGCAAAGGTCACGCGTTTGGATAATCCCAATCGGTTGGCAAGCCTCTCGAGTGAATTTCGCATGGGGCCGTCGCCGAATAAGCTTAAGTGCCAAGGACGGTTAGCCCAAGCGGGACTTGCGAGCGTTTCAAACAAAATGTCCTGGCCCTTCTGGCCAGGATCCAACCTGGCGACGCATGCCAAGCGCAATTCTCCATCCAATTCCAAAACGGGCCAGGCAGGCGATGAATTGTAGTCAGCGTTATAAGGATTCCGAACCACTTCCGCGTTGAGCAAGTCAAGGCCAATTTGTTTTTCAGTGAGACGTAGATTTGCCTCGGACACAAAATAGCAGCGACGCGCAATACCGAGGGCGTTACGGTACCGCTCAGCGTATTCGTCAGGCTGCCAGAAGTCGTCCCAATTTTTGTGTGATATCGTTACGAAAGGTACCTTCTTAGAAATACACAGTTCAAGGAATTCAATTGGCGGATAAGTGGTGCCTTCCGAGAACACGACGAACTTAGGTGGCCTTGTCCGCAAGTACTTTTCGAGTTCCATGGCTTGTTTGTGCTTACCCTTGAAATACAGGTAATGCCACGCTCGCTTCCACAGAGGATATTGCGTGGGGCGTAGATGTACGTGTATCCCGCTGGCTTTCAGAGCCTGCGCGCGAGGGTGAAGCGGTACGGTTTCGAGAAGGCTGGCGGAAACGGCAAATCCCTGTCTGGCAAGGTCCAGCGCAGCCTGCGACCACAGTTCCTCGCACGCCGCCCACCCATTCGTTGTCGAAACGAAAAGAACGCTATTATTCGACATCGAGAATAGCTCCTTTCGGCGTGTAAACCTGTATCTCTATAATTAATTTGCGTAATCGACGCGTGGATTATCTGCGCATTGGCAAACCCGAACGTGAAATTTGTGGGCCGGCGAGGGCGGTCTAGGCGGAAAGTAAGTCGGCCCAGCGAGCCCATTCAGCAGTACGTGCCATTCCGTCGGCCAGGTCAAACGCAGGATTATATCCAAGCTTCTTGCGAGCTTTATCAATTCGAATGTGTGTCTTTGAGGAATAAAGCGCACGCAGTTGCCCGTCAGGCAGGAATATAGGTGGCTCAGCGTCCGATGCATTCGTAGCCGCCTCCCAAAGCGAATTGTAGTCTCGTTTGAGAGCGTCCTTGGCCTTGTTAGGCAAGAGCCGTCGAACGCCCGCAAGGGCCCATCCATGAGGCGGCAAGTTGAGTAATTGGTGCCGAAGCTCTGGACGCTTGGCTAACGCGCGGCGAAGTCTCTGAATCAGGGACCGGCTCTTTCGTTGGCGGCGCGCTTCTAGCTGCTCTTGTGCATCGTCAAGATAGACGACGGCCTTCTTGTCGAGCATCCGTTCATAAGCACCATAAAAATCGCCCCAAGTCGTCGGCGACGAACCCGAGATAAGGAATGACTCACCGATAGCAGCATCATGCTCTGCGGCGAGGATGGCGGCTGAAGCAACATCGTCAACATAAACCGCGTTGCAGAGGCCGAGGCCGCCCGCAGGCAAGGCGATACGCATTGAACGCACCTGCGCCAGCAGATTGGTCGTCCATGTGCTTCCATAAGGACCATATACTATAGCCGGTTGGAGAATCGTGACAGGCAGACCGCGACCGCGATGCAGCTCAAGCAAAACGCGCTCAATTTTCCGCTTGGTATCACAGTACGGGTCGGCACTCGGCCTCTGCAGGCTCTCTTCGGTGAGTTCTCCGTCGTGCGGATCACCATATGCAGACATGCTGCTAATGTGGACAAATCAACTCCCGCCATTCTTGAGGAACGCCTCTGCAAGGGCGCGTGTACCGTCGAGGTTTACTTTCTGCTGTTTAGCGCTGCCGCCAAACCGATACGCTGCGTGGAATATGACGTTGCAGCCGGCCACAGCGCGAGCCAAAGCGTCATGATCGCTGAGGTCGACTTTCACCATTTCGACTGGGAAACGAGAGACGCGAGCACAATTCTTGAAATCAGAAGTGACAATGCGGATGCGCACGCCTCGACTGGCGAGCACCTCTACAAGTCGTCCTCCGATAAAGCCGGTGGCACCAGTAACTAAAACTCGATCGTTGTGATCCATTGGCTTCAACCGTTTGCCTTCAGTCCATCACGCATCCACGGCAACTGCAGCGGCTTGCGATTGCGATAACAGGTCTCGATCAGTCTAATTGACGCCTTAGCCGACTCCCCATCGACTTCAGGTTTGCGGTTGTTTCTCACTGCGTCAATAAAGTCTTCAACCTGTGCCCTCATAAGGTCCAGATAGTCCTGGCTCTTGCCGGATTCTTGTAAATTCGCAACCGGACCGCCGAGCACATAAGGCTGATCGGGGAAAATCAGCTTCCCATTATTCGCATCAAGGCCGATTTCAACCACTCCACGTTCACAGCGGATGACGGCGGTGCAACGGAGCCGCCGAGTGCGGCTCAATTCAACAACGCCGCAGATTCCATTTTTTAAGCGAAGGTTGAGGAGGCAGTTGGCATCAACGCCCCCCTCAGCATCATCGAAATACTCAACTTCGGAAAAGTCGCCCAGCCAATGCAGCAGGCAATCGAGCGTGTGGGCACCTTCGTTGATTAATACGCCGCCACCGGCAGCCTCCTTGCGGAAACAGAAATCAGAGGCCATTGGCCAACTCAAAATATTCCCTTCTCGAAAATCGAAACTTTCGATCCGTCCCAGAGTTTCACTTCTGATCAAAAAATGAGCAAGACGATGCGCCCAAATAAAGCGCCGCATCAGGCCGACGGCCAACAAGGCGCCGGTTTGTTCGGCAGCATAGATCATGGCGTCACATTCAGCCACAGAGAGCGCCATCGGCTTTTCGACTAGCACGGCCTTGCGCTGTGCCAGCAATTTAATGGATGCAGGCGCATGCAACGCGTGCGGCAGCGCAACGATGGCGGCATCAAAGAGGCCGTAGCACTCATCAATACTGTCATGTGTGTGCTCCACGCCAAATGTTGACGCCAGCTGTTCGCGTCGTTTTGCGTTGGTGTCTATGAGTAAGGTAACGTGCGCATTGGGTATATGTTTAAATACAGGCAAATGCGCGAGTTCCGTTACCGCGCCACAACCTAATATCGCAACTCGAATTTCAGCTTTGTCACTCATTTAGACACATCCAATTTAGACAGCTTCAGCGAGGTCGCGTAGTTCGAGCGGAACGGCGGGTCCGGGGACAACGCCGATCTTGATCAGTTCCGCAAAGTCATTAGAAAAATTCTCATAAGGGCTCGGTTTGCAATACTTCAGATGCAGATAGCCACAGTCCTTCGCGAGAAAGCTAGAATCGGAGGGGCGGGGGTCAAATGATAAGGAAGGCCATCTGGCCCACGGTGAATGAAGGACTTCGCACCACCAGCGATCCGCCCGGTAGCTCGAGAGAAAACGCGGGAATAGCCGCGGTTCTAGTGCCGTATACGGTGATGTCCAATTCAAAACGCTGGTTTGATCCAAGCTCATGCCTTCTCGAATTTGTAGTTGGGCCACTTCGGAAGCTGCCACAAGATGACGGCGATCCGGATGAAGGTTCGCGCCAAAGACGCCCATTATAATATATACTGAGTTCTTAAAAAATTCGACGTGTTCGGCGAACGTGGTAGTTGCGAGCATATCGCCGTCCCACTTGAGCACAAAGTTCATACGGCATTGTTGGAGGCAGCAATTGTAATAGTTGGCCAGCAATCGGGGCGACTTCCGGCCGGCCGCTGTCGACGCCAAGACCTGGTTTTCCGATCCGACTTTCGCGATCTCATGAGGGTAGTGATAAACCCGCACCTTTTCCGGGCAGGCACGCGCCAAATCGCCTGCAATACGTGGCGTGGCATCCGAACTGTCGTTGTCGATGATAACAATCTCATCAACCAGCGGCAAAATTGATTCCACGGATGCGCGCAAAAATGCTTCTTCGTTTTTCACACGCATCATAGCCGATATCCGCTTGCGGCGAAATCCGGCCGCCATTGGAGCAATGACGAGCGGCTTCACAATCCTTGACGCCAAGAATCTGCGCGTCCGCCTGGCATGGGAGAGGACTCTATTTTTTGTCATTCTAATGTCTGACCGGTCGTCGGACCCGATCCACTCTAACGGGATAATGGGCATCATCTCACGGGTTGTGTCCACAATGCCGTTTCGTCGAGTTCAAGAGAAAGTGGGGCACATAATGCTTCTCGATATACAAAAAAGCTGTCAACTGCCAGAATTCTGCTAAATTGAGGTGAATGCCGGTGTGTCTGCTACGTACCGGGCCAAAGTGGCCATGTTAGCCTCGCCAGAAGGATGCGTTATTAGGGTTAAATGATCGAAGCTGTTTTATAATGGAAGGCTAAGTTATGATTATCATTGTTTGACCAGTGGCAACGGAGCAGAGCACTTGTGATGAAGAACGATTTGATATTCGATGTCGGGCTTCATACAGGGGATGATGCGGACTTCTATCTTCGAAAGGGGTTTTCGGTTGTTGGCATCGAAGCCAGCCCTAACCTTGTCGCAAAATCGAGGCTTCGTTTTGAGCAAGCGATCTCCAGCGGGAAGTTACATCTTGTAGAGGGAGCGATTGCCCCAGCTTCCGCGGGTGATAAGGTGATTTTCTACGAAAATTGCCAATCGGATTGGGGCACAATCAAACCGGAGTGGGCGTTACGGAACGAGATACTCGGCTGTCCGAGTGAACGGATCGAGGTAAGTCGCGTCGACATAGCTGATATTTATCGTTTATACGGCATTCCCTTTTATCTGAAAGTTGACATTGAAGGCGTCGATCGTTTGCTCCTGGAGGAATTGAAGGGTTTCCGCGATCGGCCGTATTACGTCTCGCTAGAATCGGAGAAGATCGACTTCGATCAGCTTAAAGGTGAAATGGGCCTGTTGAAGAATCTCGGATACACGAAATTCAAAGTCGTGCAGCAGGGGAATATCCGCGGAAGCAAGATCAAGACGTCTACACTCGATGGACGACAGTTCGAGTACGTGTTCGGATCTCACGCGTCGGGGCCATTCGGAGACGACCTGCCGCCGCCTTGGCTGACCTATGATGAAGCAATCGAAGAATATAAGGCGATTTTTCGCCGCTATAAGTATTTCGGCGACTATGGGCGTATACGCAAGTTTCCCGTGAAGGCGCAGAAGGCAATTCGTAAGCTATATCGGACTATAACCGGCCATAAGGGCCCGCTACCAGGTTGGTTCGATACACATGCGAAGCTTGAATAGTTCGTCGATGTGCGCTCGCTAGAAGTGATAACTGAATCCGAATCTACTCTCACATTCAAGAGGTCGCATTCTTCCCAAGCCCAGTAGCTAGCTATGCGTCCATACTTATGTTCGCCGAGGATCCAACCTAGTCCACAATTGAAACGGTTGCGGACGGGACAACTACGCCACCAAAGTTTTCGGCATTAATCTCTGCAGCGTCAGGACTGGAGATGATTTCAAACTGTACTGCTTCAGGAATGTAGTTCTCGAAGCCTCGACCACAATCAAGATTAATACCAAGAAAATATTGACCGGGAAGCAGGCGCAGCAAGGCAGCCCCCTCGGCTTTAGAGACGCGATCCAGATCGATCAGACCTACGGCCATCATGGCGAGACGTGCTATCATGCTGCCCGATCTGTTCCAGGAAGCAATGATCGTTGCAAAGTTGCGGTTAACGCGGCGGCTCGTTATGGTCAGATGTGTTCTATTGGCGACGGTTGGATGAAAGATGCTGGGAAACTCGCGGGTGGCCGCACTTGATGGACTACGCGCTGTGGCCGTCGGCCTTGTCATTCTGTTTCACTATTGGAGCCATTACGTTCCCGGTGGCTTCGTCGGAGTGGACATTTTCTTTGTTCTGAGCGGCTACCTTATCACCGGAATTTTGTTGAAGGAACTTGATACTGGGCAAATAAAGTTCCTGTCGTTTTTTCGACGGCGTGCCGCCCGATTAGAGCCATTTTGGATTGAGATTACGCATAACCTGCGTGATTGAAGAAATTCAAGCATTCACGTGGGGAGAAAAGATCGAGGATCGAGCCGATCCTGTCCCAGAGCGCTGGGATCGAGCGTTCTGCGGCCTTTCGCAGGTGCGCTTTGAGTTTTGCGAAGGCCATCTCGATGGGGTTGAGATCGGGCGAGTACGGCGGCAGATAGCGCAACTGGGCCCCGGCAGCCTCGATGATGCGTCGGACTTCATCATTCTTGTGGGCGGGCAGATTATCCATAACCACGATGTCACCCGGCTTGAGAGTTGGGAGCAGGCATCGCTGCAGATAGACGCGGAAAATCTCGCCGGTCATCGGTTCGTCGATGACGAAGGGGGCGGTGATGGCGTCGTGGCGCAGGGCAGCAACGAAGGTAGTGATCTTCCAGTGACCGTGCGGCACTTTGCCGATCAGACGTTGGCCGCGACGACAGCGACCACGCAACCGCGCCATGTTGGTTGAGGTGCCGGTCTCGTCGATAAAGACCAGGCGCGCCGGATCAAGCAGCCCTTGGCGCGCCTTCCAGACGGAGCGGGCCATGGCCACGTCGGGCCGATCCTGCTCGGCCGCGTAAACGCTTTTTTTTGAAGCTGATGCCGTGTCGGTCGTAGAAGCTCCACACGGTTGCGATGCTGACCACGATGCCGCGCTCGCGCAGCAGAGCCCGGACTTCTTCAAGCGTAATGTCCGACTGTACCCCAATCAGATCGAGCAGCCACGCGGCATGGGGCTCAAGAACCGCACGACGGTGACCGCGAACCGGGCTCGGCGCCATTCGTCCGTCAAACCGCCACTGCCGGACCCATTTGATAGCGCTGCTGGTGCTCACCGCGAATATCTTGGAAACCGAGCGTGCCGATAGGCCGCCCGCGACCGCACCAATCACCCGCTCCCGCAAATCAGACGAATAGGCCCGTGTCATCGCCGCCTCCGAATCAAGACTCACGAATCTTGAACCGGAAAAGGCTTCCAGGGAACCCCCACGCGAGTCAGATCAATCTAAAAAGACTCTAGCTCCCGCTTTGTGCCTCACCGTTTTGGTGACAGTCTTGGTTGTAACGCTCTTTTCGCTCGATCAACGCAGGGAGCTTTGGAGCGACGTTGCGTGGGTTCTGACATATACTTCGAACTGGAAACGCGCATTCATCGAACAGTTTGGCGATTCAACCTTTTTCAATCACACATGGTCGCTCGGGATCGAGGAGCAATTCTACCTCTCTTGGCCAATTATTCTGGCGGTGGTATGGCGCCGACTTCCGCGAGGGGGATTACTCCTCCTCGTTGTGAGCATGATCGTGGCGGTGACGGTCTGGCGCTGGTACCTTCAATGGTCCGGCGCGAGTTTTTTTCGCTTGTATCATGGCTTTGATACAAGAGCCGATCAGCTTCTGGTCGGTTGCGCTCTGGCCATAGCAATTTCGATTGACAGTTATCGAGACATCGGCGTCAGTCTCCTCATTAGAAAAGGTCCATTCTTGCCCTTCGCTCTCTTGGGATTATTACCCCTCATAGGCATGCTTAGTCCCGCAGCCCTTTCGATCATTGGTTATATGATCATTGCCGTTGCGGCCGTTGTGATCATTGCCGATTGCCATCTCAATTCGGGGGCGCCATTGGCTCGGCTGCTATCCTGGCCTCCCATTGTTTATATTGGCTCAATCTCTTATGGCATTTATCTATGGCACATTCCGATCAAATCAATGTTCATAGTCGGAGGATTCGGTTTTTCGCTTCCTCAAAAGCTCATCGCGGTCGCGCTTACACTGATTTTTGCGTCGGCTAGTTTTTATGGCGTCGAGCGTCCGCTTATTCGGCTTAATAACCGCTCCATTCTGCCAGAGACTGCTCCGCCGCGTTTCCAAGACCATTCAGCTTAGCCGTTACGGGACAATGCTGGCAGCTGCCAAATATCGTACAAAGTTGAAATTATTTTTTGTGCGGGCCCGCTACCAGGTTGGTTCGATACACATGCGAAGCTTGAATAGTTCGTCGATGTGCGCTCGCTAGAAGTGATAACTGAATCCGAATCTACTCTCACATTCAAGAGGTCGCATTCTTCCCAAGCCCAGTAGCTAGCTATGCGTCCATACTTATGTTCGCCGAGGATCCAACCTAGTCCACAATTGAAACGGTTGCGGACGGGACAACTACGCCACCAAAGTTTTCGGCATTAATCTCTGCAGCGTCAGGACTGGAGATGATTTCAAACTGTACTGCTTCAGGAATGTAGTTCTCGAAGCCTCGACCACAATCAAGATTAATACCAAGAAAATATTGACCGGGAAGCAGGCGCATATGCTGGAACTCTATTCGAAAGGTATTTATCCCGGGATGTACCAGAAGCTCCACACCACTACATTTGGTTGTCCATGTCACGACCTCCAACCCTCGAGCTTTCACGTCAAGCGCCACCTCAACCTGACTCACGGGGGATTGCACATGTATCGAGAGATCAAACGCCAGCGGTTGGCCAAAGGGAATAGACCAGCCGTCCTTCGCGGCTGAAGGAGCAATTGTAGCGAGATGTGCTTTTCTCGTCAGATTCGTCGGCTGCGCTTTGCTCGACAAATCAACGATCCTTGGGGAAGAGGGTCGACTATGCAGATAAGCCGACACCACTGCTTTAACATCGCCCGCCAATCGAATGCGCCCCGACTCAAAGAAGAGTCCATGTGTACACAGCCTTAGGACTGCCTCCATGTTATGGCTCACAAACAGAACTGTTCTTCCCTGCCGTTTGGAGACTTCATCCATTTTTCCAAGGCATTTCTTCTGAAATTCAGAATCACCAACAGCAAGTACCTCATCAATAATCAAGATTTCCGGCTCGAGATGTGCCGCAACGGCGAATGCAAGTCGGACATACATCCCGGACGAATAATGCTTCACCGGCGTATCGAGAAATTTCTCGACCTCGGCAAAGGCGACGATTTCATCGAACTTTCCGCGAATTTCCCGCTGCGTCATGCCGAGAATGGCGCCGTTGAGGAAAATGTTTTCCCGGCCGGTTAGCTCCAGATGGAAGCCGGTGCCGACCTCGAGCAGGCTCGCAACGCGTCCCCTTAATAAGACTCGCCCGTTCGTAGGTTCGGTGATGCGGCTCAAGATCTTGAGCAACGTGCTTTTGCCGGCGCCGTTGCGGCCAATAATGCCAAGCACTTCGCCATGCTTGATCTCGAAATTCACATCCTTGAGCGCCCAGAATTCCTCGATCTCATCCCCCTGCACCACCTGGCGCCCGCGGACGACATCGGCCGCTTTGCGCACAAAGTTGGTGATCTCGCGCCCGATGACTTCGCGCAGCATCGTATATCGGAAATCGGGCCTGGGAGAGGCGTGTCGGTGCCCAATCAAATAACGTTTGGACAGATTTTCGACAACGATCGCGTTTTCTGACATGGCTTCTCTGGTGAACTCAAATCAGATCCGCGAAGCTTTTTTCCGTCTTTCGGAACTGATGCACTCCGAACCATAGGAAAAAGGCTATCACGGAAATACCGGCCAACAGGCCCGGCAAGTACAGTTCACTTTGTCCACGAAGGATGCACCACCGGAAGCCATCGATCACGCCGACCATGGGGTTTAGCGAATATAATAGCCGCCATTGCGCTGGCACGACGTTTGAACTGAACCCGACTGGCGAGACATAGAGACCGAATTGCACAATGAATGGGATAACGAAGCGGAAATCCCGATATTTGACATTGAGAGACGTAATCCAAAGAGCGGGACCGACACTGGTAAAGAAGGCCAATAGAACGAAGACAGGCAAAACTATGATATGCCAATCCGGCAAATACCGGTACCAACCCATCAGCACAAGCAAAATACAAAGGCTGATAAGGAAGTCAACGAATGCCACGGCGATAGTGGCAATCGGAACTATCAAGCGAGGAAAATAGACTTTGCTGATCAGGTGCGCATTGTTGATCAAGCTATTGGATGCTTCACTCAATCCACTAGAGAAAAAAGTCCACGGCAGGATACCTGCAAATACCATGAGCGCATAAGGCGCATTGCCCTCCGTCGGCAATTTGGCAATGCGGCCAAAAATGACGGTGAATACCAGCATGGTCAGAACGGGGCGAATGACCGCCCACAGCACACCGATGACCGTTTGCTTATAGCGGACGGACAAATCCCGCCACGCGAGCACCCGGAACAGCTCGCGATATCGCCAGAGATCTAGCCAATAGTGCCGTTCGGCCCGGCCTGCCTCAATAATAATGTCGTCCTGCATCCATAATTCCGAAGCTTTAGATGTGTCATTATCGATATTGCAACCGGGGACAAGTTAGAATTCTGACTCGCGATCATTCGCGCCACAATCGCGCATCGTTCTTGCGTTGTTTCATCGACTACAATTTGACCTTATTTCACGCAAACCGGCGCTTTGCGTCCAAGTTTCGCGATAGGCAGCCAACAACGATAGCTCAAATGATCTCCGCTTCGGCAACTAACGACAATAAAATAAGTATAGTCACAAGTTGTCTTGATGTCGAGCAGGTTAATGCGACACCGATTAGCTTGGTTGATTTTTGTCTTTAGACGGCAATTTTTCTTTGATCGAAACGGGCAATCGCGGCCGTGTTGAAGAAATTTTGGGTCTGTGGAACTGCATCTGGAGCATTGGCTGCTCTGAAAAGCAGCAATCCATTCGAGACACAGCAAACGCCTTTGCGTCTGCTACGAGTGTTAGCGGTCAATATGAAATAGAGTTCATGTGCTGAATACTCACGCCAATTGCCACTCTTTGGGGCCAATGCCGTCAAACGCCGCTTTAACCAACAACGTTAAGAATGTATCCCTGCCAAGATTGAGTTATGCGCGCGTTGTAGTAACCTTCGTATCAACGGAACTATGATCACAGCATCGATTCTAGCGTGTCTATCGCGGGCTTATAGAGGTCAGCTGTAGGATATTTAAAGACCAACTACAGTTGACTAATAACTGAAGTGCAGAGGCAACAAATGCATCTCGAACGTAGGATTCTGGTAACCGGGGGTGCCGGATTTCTTGGATCGCATCTTTGCGAAAAGCTGCTCGATCAAGGCGCCAACGTTATATGCGTAGATAATTTCTTTACTGGCATTCGTTCGAATGTCGAACATCTGCTCGATCATAAGCGCTTCGAATTAATTCGGCACGATGTCACGTTCCCTCTATATATGGAGGTCGACGAGATTTTTAATCTTGCGTGCCCGGCTTCGCCGATCCATTACCAACACGATCCAGTGCAGACGACTAAGACTAGTGTGCACGGTGCCATTAATATGCTGGGGCTCGCCAAGCGAGTTAAGGCAAAAATCTTGCAGGCGTCGACCTCTGAAGTCTACGGCGATCCAAATGTTCACCCGCAGACAGAGGATTATTGGGGTCACGTAAATCCTATTGGGCCGCGCTCTTGTTACGATGAAGGAAAGCGTTGCGCCGAGACGTTATTCTTCGATTATTGGCGACAAAATAAAGTACGCATCAAAGTGGCCAGGATTTTCAATACTTATGGTCCACGCATGCATCCAAATGACGGACGCGTGGTATCGAATTTCATCGTGCAGGCTTTGCTTGGCCGCGACATTACCATTTATGGCGACGGCTCCCAGAACTCGGTCATTTTGCTATGTGGACGACCTGATTGATGGGCTTGTGTCGCTGATGAATACACCTGACACCGTCACAGGCCCCATCAACATTGGCAACCCAACCGAGTTTTCGATTCTCGAGCTTGCATCTCTGGTCGTGGGGATGACTGGTTCGCGGTCGCAAATAGTGCGTCGACCATTGCCGGAGAACGACCCGCGTCAACGTCGGCCGGATATCTCCCTGGCTCAGGAAATGCTATCTTGGAAGGCCACGACGCCGCTGAAGGAGGGCCTCATAAGAACAACAGCATATTTCGAGCAATTACTTCGCCAAAATCGTGTCATCGAGGCCTCATTTATCGAGCGCGACTCGTAGCATCTCGACTCACAAATTAAATCTCCCGGAGTGTTTTGGTCTTACTAATCGAAGTGTGCGCTGCTTAGAGCTTTTTGCGGCATCTATGCGTTTAGCTATTGAAAAGGGCAGCGGATACAATTTAGTGTATATTGTATGCTGTCAAAAATATTTGCATTTCTAATAGCTGTCGCGACGGCGATCGAATCGTGGGCGATCCCTTCTTCTAGGCAATTTGAGCAGAAGTTACTTGAACTGCAACGGCAAGGAAGCTGCAGTGATCTACCCGAATTTGGAGTGAATACACACCGAGGGCACAACCCCGATGAAGTCAATGTTCAACTTTTATCCGAATTAGGAGCAGCGATTGTCCGTTTCGACATTGCGTGGACGGAGGTCGAACGAGATGGCAAATATAATTTTCGATCCTACGACAATCTCGTGGCAAAAATCCGGAAGACCGGTAAGCACCTTTTGCTTATCCTTGCGTATGGCCATAATGCCCATACCGATGGGTTTTCGCAGAACGGACAGCCGCTTCCTCCGGCCAATTCAGAGCAGCGCCAAGCGTTCTACCGATACGTTCAGGCGGTAGCGAGCCGTTACCATGGTCCCGACATTGCCTATGAAATATGGAACGAGCCAAATTGGCCATTGTTCTGGGCGCCTGCCACCGACGTTAGGGCTTACGGTAGGCTGCTGGCCGGCGCCGCAAAGGCTATTCGTGCGGTCGATCCGACTGCCACGATCATATCGGGCGGGTTGGCTAACGAATACGATCCATCTAAATTTCAGCATGCATTGGCGACAAGCGGAGCCCTCGATTTGGTTGATGGCATCGCCCTTCATCCCTACAGACAGGATGCCCCCGAATATAGCCTTTATGACATTGCCAAATTCACGGCGTCCTCTGTCATAGGTGGCAAGTCTCGCCCGCTTTGGCTCACTGAATGGGGATATAGCGTTGTTTGGGCTGCTAAGCTTGATCCCAGCCATCCCCGCAGACGACAAGCGGTCATGACAGCTCGATTGATGTTGACCGCTGCGCTAGCCAAGGCAAAAGCTGCTCTCATCTACGACTTGATTGATGATGGCACAGACCCGCAAGATCAAGAATCGAATTTTGGTCTGTATGACTACACATTCGAGCCAAAAGAATCCGCAATTGTATTCCGCACACTTACAAATTTAATGTCAACTTGTAAAACGTACGAATTCAGGGTCGACTTGTCGCGAAAGCTAGTCACGGCAACCTTCCGCGCCGAGCATCGGGTATCTTATGTCATTTGGACCTATGAACTCGCTAAACACCAAGACTTTTGTTTCGCTGATTTTGGTGCAAAACCAATCGAATTGAAAGACATATTCGGGCATAGCTCACCTATCGAGTTTTGTAATAGATCGTCGCAGGTCGAGCTAAAGGTTTCTGAGGACAGCGGCCCCGTGATTCTGCAAGTTGAGGATAATCGTAGGCAATGATGTAGTTATATTTTCTGGAGGTTTAGGTGTGACGAAGAAAATCAAATTTCCTGTTAAAGCGATTAACACGTATTCCACTGCGAAACGACGTCCAAGATCCCCTATAGGCGTTCGGGCGTGAAACACATCGTCATAGTTGGGAAATATTATCCGCCGGAGTTTGGAGGGGTTGAACGCTACGCGTCGGACGTGGCGCGCACCGCGGCGAAAGCGCATCGGGTGACAGTCCTTGTCCACAATACAAAACCAGAAGACCTCATCGAGTCCGACGGAAATATTACGGTTATACGCTGTGGGACTACGAAGGTTATCAGTTCGCAGCCCTTAAGCCCGTCGATGCTGACACATATGCGCTCACTGCGACCAGACTTGGTGCATTTCAATGCTCCAAATTTTTGGGCTGCCGGCGTACTGATGCTCGCGAGGTGTGATGCCCCTTTAATAATCACGCATCACGCCGACGTGTACGGGCGTCCGCTTTTAAAGCATGCGGTTATGCCGATTTATCGCCGTATTGCGCGCCAATCGACTTGCGTGATTGTAAACTCATTGAAAAATGCCGCTCTTTCGAAGGATCTTCCGAAAAAATCCTGTCAATTTATCGAAATTCCTTGGGGGGTCGATCACAGAGTTTATAAACCTGACGATGATGCGCGCGCAGCGCTGTCAGCGGAACGGCGTCTGCGCTTTGGTGATGCACCAGTAATTGGTTTCATAGGGCGATTTGTTCGTTACAAAGCGCTTCCGGTGCTCATCGATGCGCTATCACGTCTCGACGCTGCACATGCGCTTTTAATTGGTGACGGCCCATTACGGCCGCAGATTGAAGCGCAAGTGCGAACATTCGGAGTTGCCGACAGGGTACATTTTATGGGCAACCTCGATGACCGCAACAAGATACGTCAGATGGGTCTGATGGACGTTCTGGCGCTGCCTTCAAACGACACGACGGAAGCGTTCGGGCTAGTGCAGGTCGAAGCGCAACTGATGGGCCTGCCGGTAATTGCCAGCTGTTTACCGACTGGTGTTACCGACGTCACGCTAAATGAAATTACTGGTCTTTTGGTCCCGCCTAACGACGCCGGCGCACTCGCGCGGGCCTTTGAGCGATTGTTCCGCGATCGCGGGTTCGCACATCGTCTTGGGGTCGCCGGCAGGGATCGCGCGCTGCGTTATTTCACGATGGATGTGTTTGAGGATCGTTTTTCGAAACTTATCAGTGCAGTATTGTCTAAGCAGTCTTTTGATGACCTAAAGTCTCCCTTTGAAAACAAATCAGATTCGATTGAACCTGATGCCACGGAAGCGGTCATGCGATGATTTTTGCTTGGATCATGTTAAATTGCTTGCACGCTATTACGACGCGGCGGATGAGAGATTATAGCATTCGTCGATCGCGGGCACACAAATGCGACCATTTGTGTAGTTCGGAATCTACTTTATTTGCGCATTCTCGCGCTTCAGGCCCATAAACGCCAGCGAGTAATTATGACAAGAAATTGCGGCCAGGCCATTTTGAGGGCTCGCCCGCGAGGTTCACGAGAAAAATCCATCAAAAATGGTGGCGGCGTTGCGACACGAGCGGTTGCTTCTCTTTGGCATCGTCGGTTTGTTGCGTTTCGGGATGCAAACTATTGCTGGCACGATATCGGAAGTTACCGCATCCAAAGCCCGCGCCTTTTTAATGACGCGCGCCTTGTCGTCATCCGAATATCGCCGATGCTAACCGCCCGCGGATAAGTTCCGCTAGGGAACCAGGGCGCTTCAAGTGTAGGTGCTAGCGGAACTCCGATTTAGAGATCAATAACACTATTCGGCACCAAGGCAAGAAAATGGTAATTCGCTACGCAGCTTTCGCAATTGTCGTAAGGCGTTTAAGAATTCGAATACCGCGTTTTCTTTTGCCGCATGGGCCCATGTACATTGCAAAGTGTGAAAACTAGATTGGTCTGGCTCGGATAAGTCCGGCTGCCGGTTAGAACTAACAAAGACTTGCAAACGCAATTTGGATTGTCCGATCTTCATATAAAATATCGAAACACCCTGAGCGTAGCCTCGCTCGCGTCGGACGTGAACATGAAAGCGAGCATTACAAATGGCTACGACGACAGCAAATACGACCGTTGCGCTATCTGCCGAGAGCTTCATCGATTCGATAGGTGTAAATGTTCACCTATGGGAAAGCGGTTCTGCGTACACGAATTTATCACTTGTAGAAACCGATCTCGCTTATCTCGGTATTTCCAATTTGCGCGATCAACTTGTTCTGTGGCCGCAGACGCAGGTGGAATATACGGCGTTGATGGCGCTCGGCTATAAATTCGACTTTATCGAAGAGCCGGTGCTCCAAAACATTTCGTCGTTCGTCTCGACGATCGATGCCTTCAATGCGACCTACCCAGGTAGCATCATAGCCGTTGAGGGGCCTAATGAGGTAAACCTGCAACCTGTCACATATAATGGCGGAAGTAGTCTGGCCAATGCTGCCGAATTTCAGCAGGCGCTTTATGCCGCGGTCCAGGGGGACTCATCGCTTAGCGGCATCCCTGTCTATAATCTCACAATGGCATATTTGGATGCTTCACAATATGCCCAGCTTGGTAACTTATCTGGTGCTGCTAATGACGCCAACAGTCACGCATATTTGCCCGATTCCAGTGCGCCAGAAAGTGCCTTAAGCACAATTCTGCCTTACGCGCAGCTTGACGCTCCAGGGTTGCCAACGGTCATCACCGAGACCGGCTATAATACTAATCCGGCTGATACCTATAGCGGAACGGATCAAACCGTTCAGGCAAAGCTGACGCTCGATACTTTGATGGACGCTTATAAAAGTGGAGTTGCAGAAACCTATCTCTATGAATTGTTTGATGATGCCAGTGGTAGCTGGGGATTATTTAACGCTGATGGTACACCGAAGCTTGCTGCAACGGCAATCCACAACCTCACGACCATTTTGAACGATCCCGGTTATTCGTCAACATTTATCCCGGGAAGTTTAAGTTACACGCTGACAAATTTCACGGCGCCTTACGCCAATCAATTGCTGTTGGAAAAGAGCAGTGGTGCCTTTGATCTTGTCCTCTGGGCCGAACCGCAGATTTGGAATCCTACGACCGAAATGGAAATTGCGGCGTCCAACGACATAGCTACGGTGACTTTCGGTCAAGTAGAAGGAACCGTCTTCGTCTTTGACCCGCTTGTCGGCACGACGCCAATCGCGTCATACACGAACGTGAAGCAGATTCAGATCGATATCACGGACCATCCGATCATTATCGAAGTCGAAAACAACCCTCAGACAGTAGCGAACAGCCCTCAGACAATTGTGGTCGCTCCATCACCTGTAATTGCTAGCTTTTCGCCGGATAGTGGCGTTGTTGGCGACGGTATCACTAACGCACAAATCCTCACGCTGACCGGCAGTGCGGATGCCAATAGCACCCTGACTTTGTTTGACGGGACGACGCAGATTGGCACGACGACCGCAAATAGCAGTGGCGCGTGGACGTTTACCACCGGCGTTCTGGCGAACGGCACTCACACCTTCACCGCTACGGATGCCGATACACCGGGGGTCAACAGCCAACCCTCATCGGCCCTGAACGTTACGGTAGACACCGTTGCGCCCAATGCGCCCGTCATCACGAGCGACACTGTTGTTAATGCGAATGAAGTGACGCTTGCAGGTACGGCTGAAGCGAACAGCACAGTGAACGTTTTCGATGGCACAACCGAGCTTGGCACAGCATTGGCGAGTGCCAGCGGGGCATGGAGCTTCACGACCAGCGCACTGGCGGACGGCAATCATGCCTTCATCGCGACGGATACCGACGCAGCAGGTAACACAAGCCTGGCCTCGCAGGCCGTCGATCCGACAATCGCACCGCCGGCCGCACCCACGATCGCTTCGTTTTCGCCCGATACTGGCGCCGTGGGCGACGGCATCACCGATCACGCGGTGTTGACGCTGACTGGTGCGGCGCAAGCCAACAGCACGGTGGCGGTATTCGACGGCAAGACGGAACTTGGCACGGCAACGGTGAATAGTAGCGGCGTGTGGAACTTCACCACCGCCACGTTAGCGAACGGCACTCATAGCTTTACGACGACCGATACAGATGCGGCGGGTACCAGCGCGGCATCTTCGGCCTTGGCGGTTACAGTAGATACGACCCCACCAAACCCGGCGATCGCCAACCTTGTCCATAATTCGAACGGTACAGTGACGCTGAGCGGCACATCGGAGGCGAATAGTAGCGTCTCGGTCTACGATGGCACGACAGACCTCGGGACAGTTACGACTGCTGCAAACGGTACGTGGAGCTTCACCACGGGCAAACTTTCAACTGCCGTGCACACCTTCACGCTGACGGCTGTGGACGTTGCAGGCAATGTCGGCTCAGGCTCTAACGTTGCTATCTACGGTCCTGCAAGTCACGAGACAATTAATGTTGGCCCCGCCAACGATCTCGTCACAGTTCTCGGTGGCAGCGATACATTCGCATTCGGCACAAGTCTCGGCAATGACGTCATTACAGGTTTTCAAGCGACCGGGTCGAGCCACGATATCCTTCAGTTCAGTCATAATACTTTTAACAGCTTCGCGGCTGTGCTGGCGCATGCGGCACAAGTCGGATCGAATGTCGTCATCACGGTGGATGCAGCCGACACCGTCACGTTGACGAATGTCCATCTGTCCAGCTTACAAAAAACCGACATTCACATCGTATAGTGCGGGTAGCAGGTTGGTACTGACTCCAGAATGAGATTTCATTCAATCGAATCTCTGCCGTTATCATAAGCATGGCATAAGGGCGTGCCGGCAACGTAGCAGGTGGGCGATGATAGAATTCGAAAGCACGGCCGTAGAGACGACATCAGGACCATTTCGAGTTCTGGTTAATCGTGCGCTTACGCGCTGCGGAGATGTGCTTGGGAAGTTGGGCTTTTCCGACGTTAATAGCAGCGACCCAAAGAGCTCGGGATCTTCATTGTCATTAGGTAAACCTGGGTTCGGTACAACGCCCGTGACAACCCATTCCACCATTCGCAATGCTTTGAAATCCTGCCGCGGCGTATTTGTGTGTCTCGGCATATTCAGTGGTGTGATTAACGTTTTGATGCTCACTGGCTCCTTTTTTATGTTGCAAGTCTATGATCGCGTACTTCCAAGTCAAAGTGTTCCGACGTTAGTTGGTCTCGCGGTTCTGGCTACCGCGCTGTATGTGCTTCAGGGCGCGCTTGAACTGATCCGCAGCCGCGTCAGTGTCCGAATCGGAACGCATTTGGATCAGACGCTTAGTTCGCGCGTTTACGATGCGCTTGTCCGCCTTCCATTGAAAACGCGCGGTGACGGCGATGGTATGCAGCCTCTGCGCGATCTCGATTATGTGCGCAGCTTTCTATCTAGTGGGGGGCCAGCGGCGTTCTTCGATCTGCCTTGGTTACCGATTTATCTCGGCATCTGTTTTCTATTTCACTTCTGGATTGGTGTAACAGCGCTAGCTGGATCACTTGTCCTCGTTGCACTGGCCCTGTTGACCGAATTTCGGATGCGCGAACCAACAAGGGAGGCAGCGCGCTTTGCAACGACGCGGACGGCACTTGCTTCAGCAGGTCGTCGTAATGCCGAAGTACTGCGTGCCATGGGCATGGGCCGGCGAGTGGGCGCGCGTTGGAGCGAGACGAATCGTGGGTATCTAGCCGCTAACGAGCGTGCAAGCGATGTTGCGAGCGGACTTGGTGGCATCTCAAAAATCTTTCGCACGATTTTGCAATCGGCTGTTCTTGGGGTTGGCGCCTATCTTGTGATTCATCAGGAATCGACGGCCGGCATCATCATCGCAAGCTCGATTTTAACGTCTCGTGCGCTTGCGCCCGTTGAAATGGCCATCGCAAACTGGAAGGGATTTGTCGCGGCTCGCCAAGGTGCGCAGCGGCTTAACCAACTGCTTGTTCTACTGCCCGCTGAACAGGAACCAATGCGCCTCCCGCAGCCGAAGTCGAATTCTATCAGTTGAGCGCATTGCGGTATCGCCACCGGGGAGCGAAACGCCGGTTGTCGTTGATGTCTCCTTCGAGCTTAAGAGCGGGCAGGCGGTCGGAATAATTGGGCCTAGCGGCTCTGGAAAATCGTCGCTCGCGCGCTCATTAGTCGGGGTGTGGCAGCCAGCGCGCGGAAGCATTCGCCTTGACCGCGCGCAACTTAATCACTGGTCGGCTGAATCACTTGGCAAGCATATTGGATATTTGCCACAGGACGTCGAGCTATTCGACGGAACAATTGCTAGTAATATTGCCCGTCTTGACCCCACGACGGATGCTGAGGCGATTGTCTTGGCGGCCCAAGCAGCCGGTGTGCATGAGTTGATTCTTTCGCTACCTACCGGATACGAGACGCGAATCGGTGAACTTGGAATGGCAATATCAGCCGGACAACGTCAACGGATTGCGCTCGCGCGCGCGCTTTTCGGAAATCCATTCCTGGTTGTACTCGACGAGCCAAGTTCAAATCTCGATGCGGAGGGGGAAGAAGCATTGACGCGAGCGATTTTGAATGTTCGCGCGCGCGGCGGCATCGTAGTTGTAATCGCACACCGACCAAGTGCGCTTGCGGGCGTTGACCATGTATTGGTGATGCGTGATGGGAAGTTGCAGACTTTCGGCGCCAAAGACGAGATCTTGAGCAAGGTGCTACGGTTTCCAACTCCCAGCCATCCACCAGCTAGGGTGCCCGTGAATACTCAGGAGAATGTCGGATGAACAACGCCGGTATCTCTCCGTATCAATCTATTCTGCGACATCTCATTTTAGGCGTCGCCATTGTCGTATTCGCAGTATTTGGAATTGGCGGTTGGGCTGCAACGATGGAAATGGCGGGGGCGGTGATCGCCCAAGGCACGCTTGTCGTCGAATCAAACGTCAAAAAAGTGCAGCATCTCTCCGGCGGAATAGTTAAAGAGATTCTAGTTCAAGAAGGCGACCACGTTAAAGCTGGCGATATCTTGATTCGACTCGACAATACCCAGACCAAAGCAGCAGACGCAATTGTTTCGAAGAATTTAGATGATCTCACTGCTCAGCAAGCGCGCCTAGAAGCAGAGCGGGATAACGAAGATCATATCGAATTTCCGGCAACCCTTACGGAGCGCGCGCGTGACCCAAATTCTAACGCCGCACGCACAATGCTTGCCGAACAAAGGCTGTTTGTATTGCGGCGGGAGGCTCGAGAGGGAAAAAAGGCGCAACTCAGAGAGCGCATTTCCCAACTTAAAGAACAAATTCAAGGGTATGTTGGACAAACGGACGCCAAAGGACATGAAATTGAACTTATTGGTAAAGAGCTCGAAGGAGTTCGTGAACTTTGGAAGACGAAGCTGGTACCGATGACCAGGCTAACCGCACTGGAACGAGACGAAGCCCGACTCGAAGGTGAACGTAGCCAACTGATTGGAACGGTAGCAGAAACCAAAGGGAAAATTACCGAAACGGAACTGCAGATTATTCAAGTCGATCAGGATCTGCGGAGTGAGGTGGGTAAGGACCTCGCTGAGACGCGGGCAAAAGTTTCCGAACTTGTCGAGCGAAAAATTGCAGCGGCGGATCAACTGAAACATACCGAAATTCGGGCGCCGCAAAGTGGAATTGTAAAACAGCTGGCAGTCCACACAATTGGCGGGGTAATCGCCGCGGGCGATCCGATCATGCTGATCGTGCCAGACACAGATGCTCTTACGGTTGAAGTTAAGATCGCGCCGCGCGATATCGATCAATTGTATGTTGGTCAGGTCGCCAGCCTTCGGTTCACAGCATTTAATCAGAGAACCACCCCCGAAATTGACGGCAATGTGACCCTGATCTCCGCGGATATCACTCAAGATCAGAAAACCGGCGCCAGCTACTATTTGGTCCACATCACGCCAGATCCATCGGAGATTGCGCGACTTGGTGATGTCAAACTGATTGCCGGAATGCCGGTCGATGCGTTCATAAAGACCGGCGAACGAACGATGCTTTCGTATCTTGTAAAGCCTCTCCGGGATCAGGCTGAACGGGCATTTAAGGAAAAATGAGCAGAGGCTCGACCGAGAACAAGAGCTTGTCCGCAGTAGATCATGAGATTCGCTGCCTGCGTTAATATGCGTTTATGTATGCCCGTTTAGAAAACAACGTGATGAGAACAATTTTTATATCAAGTAGGAATGACCAATTGTCGACATAGTAGAGGTCGTACTCTACCCGCTGCTGCATTTTTTCGACCGTGTCTGTGATTCCTCGCAATCCATTGACTTGAGCCCAACCGGTTATTCCTGGCTTGACATTGTGCCGGCGCGAAAACGGGATGATCAGACCATTGAATAGTTCATTATGTGCGATCGCATGCGGGCGAGGACCGACAATCGACATTTCGCCACGCAGTACATTGATAAGCTGCGGTAGTTCGTCAATATTCGTACGACGTATAATTCGTCCGACGCGTGTCACACGCGCATCGTTTTCGGCCGTCTGCTTGAAACAGTCGCCATTATCCGCGGTGGTCATGGATCTAAATTTGAGAACATTGATTTCTTCATTATTGAAACCATGACGAACCTGTCGGAAGAAAATTGGTCCAGATGAGTCAAGCTTAATCGCGAGTGAGACAAATAGAAATAACGGCGAAAGGACAATCAGGCTGATTGTCGCAAAGGCAAGGTCAAATGCTCGCTTGATGGATATGTCAACCGCAGACAGCGGGGGCCGAAATAGCTGAAGTGTGCGCAAGCTATCGAGTTGAGTAATTTTCGCTGACGCAATAATATCGAGGGAGTCAGTTGGGAGTATGTGAACGCTTGCTGGAAGTTCTGCCAGGAACGCTGTGAGCTTTAGCAGCTCTGGTGAAATATTTTTATTCGCTAAGACGATGATATCATCCAGCCGGAGGGAGCGGAGCTTATCACTTAACCTTTGAATTTTCGGACTGACAGCGCCTTTATCCTTAGCATTGTGATGCTTAGGGAAGGAGAAGGAGCCGACCGCTCGAATGCCGCTAGATTTGAGGCGATCGGTGAACATCAAACAAAGGTTGCTATCGCCGATAAGGGCGATACGGCGAGCTTCAATCCGGTCCGATCTAATCGCAGAATGAAGCCAAGAAATAAATAGTTCTCGCGAAGCTCCTACCGCCATACAACACCCAATGAATTGGAATGCCAGGGTGCCGCGCGAATAAAGTTCGCCGGATTGGGCGAAGAAAAGAAACGTTAGAAAAATAGAGAACGCAAAACAAATTGCACCAAACCCGCTCCACAAAAACTTGCCTCGCTCTTTCAGGCGGATGGCGGAAAAATTGCGGAACGCCAATGAAATAACGAGGACCATGACCGCAATCAAAATGGCCGCCGGAGCGTAATGTGCCAATCGGTCCCAAGACCATATATGCAAAATAAAATTGTGATAAAAATAAAGTGCAATAAGGTTTGAACAAACGACTACGGCGAACTCAATTGCGATGTAGGTTGCGAGAGCGGTTGTCAATTGTATTGTCGGGCGCGGATTGATGCCAAACGCAACGTTACCTGCGGCGCATAAGGGCGGGTGGGGCGCCGAGGAATCAATTCCACCTTTGATATGCGGGTGATAAAGCATAGTCACGCTAAACCAATACAAAATAGGGCAAAGCGACGCCGTAGTCCTCAGGTCGCTTCAAGTCTTAATTGATTTTTAGTATACTTTGCATCAGTTACAATTGGAAGACGGGGTGTCTCGATTATGGCGGGTAAGGTTAGTTGGTATAGTTATCGCCTCGCCGCAGAGTTATTCCGGTTGATGATCGCGCCCGCGGAATAATCGGATGTTTGCGGTGTGGCTAGCTCCCGTTTGAGTTATTCGCAGCCAGAATTTGGAGGGGGCAGTAATGCAGCGACCGCTACTCTTGAAAATCAATTTTATGTCATTGATGGCTTTCTTTGGCGCGCTGGTTGTTGGCGCCCCAAACTGGGCCAAGGCTGCGGATCCAAGCGGCGTCATAAATGTACTTTATGTCGCCATTAAATCTGATGCCGATTCAAGTAATGCGAAGCCCAGCTCGAATGACGCGCGCTCAGCGACACTAACGGTCAAAATTCGACTTTCCGCCCATTCAAGGGAAACTAACTTCTTCGGAGATGTGCCGACGACAATATCGAACTTTGATCCAACCAAGGGTTCGCATGAGCAAGAAGTTTGGAAGGACGCCAAATGTCATCACGAGAGGGGCGGCTTCCCAAAAATGACCGTCATAAGCGTCGACGGATTTATAATGAACGGGGAAGAGAAACAAGCTATTGCTGCGCGCTACCGTTGGATGGGATTGTTGTTGCCGGGCGATGAGGTTATGCCAGCAAAGCCACTTGTCAGAGGGACTGACGATATTGGTCCTTTTATTGCGACACACACTGAAACCAAAAGAAGCCGTCTCGGCGTGGATCTGAAGCTGTATATGTTGCCGTGCACATTAAGTGTTAGTGCGAATTAGAACCGACATTTCAATTGCGCTTAGGGGCAGTTGAGCTAGGCAAGATTCTTTGCGTTGAATTTAACATTTTCACCGGCATGCTGCCCCAAGCCTCGAACGGCCTCTTGTCTAACCTGAGGCCGTCGTTGCGCCGCACGGCGACCTCGTTTCTTGTTGCCGCTGAGCGTAATTTGAACTTTTGACAGCCAAATGTCACCTATCGGCACTTTACAAACATGCCAGCCGAAGCGGCGGATGGACTTCGCGCTTCGGCTAATCGTTAAGCAGTAAGCTTAAAACTCGCAATTGATTGAACCGACAAAAGTTTAATCTACAATTTTTGCGTGTCCGATATGCGACACGTAACCTATGTACTGATGTGCCATTTACACCGATTGTATGGATGCTAATTGGCTTTCTACTTGGATACGGTGTTAGGGAGATCATTTCTCGCCGTCGCCGGAGGCTGGCGCGTCGCCGTCAACATTAAGTGAACCTTAGAGTCGGTTTCGAAAGTCATGAAGCCCGTGCAATTCGGCGCACAAGTAGCATGACGGAAGCGGCGTAGAGGAAGGCGCGTGCGGAGTCGATGGTGGCCTCGAAGTCCTTTGCCAGCCTCCGGTTTCGCCCGATCCAGGCAAAGAACCGCTCGACGACCCAACGCCGCGGGTTGACGACAAAGCCGACCTGATCGGGATTCTTGCGTACAATCTCGACCGCGATCAACGTTGCCCTTGCGACCTTTTCACCCGCATATCCGCTATCAGCGAAGACCCGCTGGATGAACGGGAAGATACGACGCGAAACTCGCAGCAGCGGACCGCCGCCATCGCGATCCTGGATGCTCGCCGGATGCGGTTCGAGCACGAGGCCGCGCCCATCGGTGTCGACGAGCGCATGGCGTTTACGTCCGTTGATCTTCTTGCCCGCATCGTAGCCGCGGGGCCCGCCAGCCTCGGTCGTCTTGACGCTCTGGCTATCAATGATCGCACCGGTTGGACTGGCATCACGCCCAATCCGTTCGCGGTCGAGCATGACCAGCGCGTGATTAATCTTCTCGAAGCGGCTTTCGTCACGAAACTCCGCAAACCAGCGATAAATTGTGCCCCACGGCGGCAAATCGCTCGGTAATAGACGCCACGGACAGCCAGACCGCATCACATAAAAGATGCCGTTGATGATCTCGCGCATCGGCCAGGCTCGCGGTCGTCCGGTGCTATTCGCCATCGGTAAGTGAGGCTCGATCACGAACCATTCCTCATCGGTAACATCAGTTTGGTATCGGATGGCCTTGCGGCTATGCTGCTTTCGAGTGGTTGGGGTCCACATGGCAACTCCGGGGTTGGTCTCGCAACCCCCCTGGAATCACGTAGACTTCAATCACTCAACCACTTTCGAAACGGCCTCTTAGAAGCCGCCTTTTTTGTTGACGGCTTCTCTTATTGTGTGACGCCTTGCGTTTCCCAGAGTGGGTGGTGTCTGCTTTCGGCACAAAGCGGAACATTGGCGATCCCACGGATCAATACCCGCATTTGGGGGGTAGAGCAGATATCCAAATTCATGGGCATCATGTCCATTTGATCCGGCAATTGCCAGTCAGTTTTCCGGGATGGCCTTGGCCGCATCGTCGTGGGGTTGCTGCGTATCCGTGGCCGCGGATTTTGGATGGGTCTGTTCCCAGAGACCCCTGGCGATTGGCAGCGGCTTGATCTTGAGGTTGTCCCACCAGGGTACCTCGTTGCCGGCCTGATGCAGCTGCCGGTGATGACCACGGCAGAGAGGAACGGTGAACTCGTCGCTGACCTTGAGGCCGATGGCTCTGGGCTGGGCGAACCGGAGATGATGCGGATCGCAGGGCTGCCGGCCGCAGACGAGACAGGGCTGTGAGGCAACGAACTTGAGGTGCGCTCTGTCGCGCAGCCGTTTGGGCTCCGCGATAGTGAGGAGGCTCTTGTCGATCCGACCGGGAGCGAGGTGAGACTGGACCCCAGGCGCCAGCGGTGGAGCCGGCGATAGGGGTGTTCGCGCAGACGGTTCTATCGACCGCTCGGCTTGGCGCCGCTCGTCGCTGAAGTGCCGGGCGATGGGGTTTTGGTACCGGCGACCGTAGTAATGCGATGGCCTCGGGATCGGCGTGGTGTCGTCCGGGTGGAACCCGAGACGCTCAACGGCGGCATCGGCAACGGATATCGACGGAGACGGTGAGGGCAGGGGCGTCTGCTGAGCCGTGGTCTTATGTACTGTGGCCTTGCCACCCCGGTAGAGCTCAAGACCAAATGGTCTGCCAAAGGTGGCGAGCGCCCGCTTGGTGGCGTCGGTCTCGGCAGCTTTAAGGGCAATATCGTGCACTTCGCCGGGGGAAGTGCCTCGGCCTTCCCCGGTGCCATGGCCTTCCCGGATAATGGTTGCCCCGTCCGCCTGCACCGTGACGCGGACCCGGGCGATATAGACCGCTAGGAAAGTGCCGCGGTTCTCGCGGGCAAGGACGCATTTGGATTCAATCGTCTCCCGGCTCCAGCCGTCAAAGCCGAAGATCCGATTGGCCTCCGAGATGGCGTACCAGCCCTCGAGATAAGTGAGTTCGCGGCCATGGGCCTCGCGGGTGCGGATGCAGGAACGGTTGGGTTGACGCCGCAGCGCCTGCAGCTGTTTTGCCGAGAAGCCCATCACCGTGTCCTCACGCTCAATACTGGTTCCGGATTGGAGAGGGTGGCACCGGCGACCTCGGCGCCCCCTTTGAGGTCGAGCGCCAGGATCTGGCGCCGCAGCCGGGGTTCGCCCGGCTCCCAATAGGTCTTGGGGACGGCATCCTCGTTGAGCACCACCAGGGCGGGCATGCCGGGCCGCAGCGAGACGGTAAAATCGGATGCCGCCAACTTCTTCAAATCCAGTTCGACCATCACGTCCTTGGCGATCTGGCGGCGTTTGGCGGCCCGATCTTGCAGCCTATCCAGCCGGCGCTGCATGTCGGAGATCCGGCATTTGAGCCCCGTGGCCAGTGCCTCATCGGCCAGCGCCGCCCGGACAACAGCGGCCAGGATCTCATGCAGGTCGGTCAGTCCCTCGACCGTATCGGCCAGCGTCTGTTCGTCGATCTGCGGCTCCTGCACCCGGATACGCTCGCGCAGGGCGCGGTAGGTGGTGGCGGCGAATTCAAAATTCATGATGCGACCCCATACATATCTAATAACAACAGAAATGACTATAATAGATATTTAAGCTCAGTCAATCGTTTTCCGACAGAATTGATGAAATCACCCAAATTGCGCATATTCGTCCGATGCTTTCACCGGCGCAGTGCAGGGCGGCTCGCGGCTTACTCGATTGGAGCCAGCAAGACCTTGCGAGTGGGGCGGGGGTCGGCATTGTGACCGTTCGACAGATCGAGGCGGGCACGACTGAACCTCGGCGAGCAACACTGAGTGTAGTGCGACAAACTTTTGAGCGAGCCGGCGTCGAATTCATCGACGAGAACGGTGGCGGCCCTGGAGTACGGCTCCGCGAGCGCCAACAGGCGAAATCAATTAAGTGAGTTTCTGCTGACGATGTTGCGATGGCTTCATGGCCTTTGAAGCCTCATCCACGTCGTCATACTAAGCTGAGAAACTATCGCTTAATAATTTTCGGTCATCTTTGTAAGAGCGTCTAAACGGTTCTTGCGCTCAAAATAAAAGAAGAGCGGCTTACATTGACCGCGCGGACGACCCAAGGTCTTCGAGTGATCGGGATCTTTGCGGAAATATGGGCGCCAATAATCGCGTGTACGCGAGCGCACCCAAACGATCACAAACCAGCCTTATAGCCCCGGAGCACTTTGCGGTTCCGTATCGTCGTTGAGACGAAGAACCGTGTTGCGCTCGCTACCTCCATGGATTGGAGGACGCCGAGGCTGTCGCATTGGTCCAATGAGACCAAGATGCAAAACAGGAGTGGCCAATGGCCGAAAAGAAAAACCAAAACGCTGTAAAGCATGGTGCGTTCGCCGAAGCACTCATACTTCCTGGCGAGGACATTGAAGAGTTTAAAAAGCTGCATGCGTCATTGGTCGATGAGTGGAATCCCGAAGGACCGTGGCGTCCGGAAAGCGGTTGGAATTCGGCGTGGCGCGATCTCCGGTAACATGAAGATATCGTTTCAGGCTGCGAGGTCAATTGGCTGATCGATGAGCTTTGTGGCGAGCGTCTGCCAGCCATCGACCTTGCGCATGTTGATCTGGCCAGAGGCGAGCAACGCCCAGAACAGCATGGCAGCGGTGTCCGCGGACGGCAGCACGGTCTGCGTCTTGATCCTTCGCTTGAACTCCTCGTGCAGTCGTTCGATCGCATTCGTGGTGCGGGCACTACGCCACTGGCTCGGCGGTAGACGGGTGAAGGTGAAGAGCCGGTCGCCGGCTTCCTCCAGGCTGTCGGCGACGGCACGGTGCTTGAGCCTCCATTTGCGGATGAAGGCCTTGCGGCGCGCTTCGATCTCCTCACGCGTCGCCGCGTAGATCATGTCGTTGTAATCCGCGGTGATCTCGTCATGCAGGCGCTCGGGCGCGTGCGCGAACAGGTTCCTGTGCTTGTGAACCGTGCAGCGCTGCACCGGCACGCCGTCCCAGACGGCGGCGATGGCTTTGTCGAGCCCGGGTGCGCCGTCGACGATGAGGAACTCGGGCCGCCGCAGCCCGCGCTTGATGAGATCGTCGAGGACGGTGCGCCAGGCCTCAGTGCTCTCGCCGCCCATACTCTTGATCGCGAGCACAACCTTTTGGCCGTCCGCGCGCACGCCGAGGACAACGAGCAGCGAGATGGAGGTCGCTTTGCGGTCGAGCCGCACGCGCACCACGGTGCCGTCGAGAATGAGCCGCACGATCGGCTCCTCGGCCAGCGAACGAGTGTTCCACGCGTCCCAATCACTCTTCACCTTGCGCCAAGTTCGGCTCACCGTGTCCTTGCCGACCGCGCCGCCAAACAGGGCGGCGAGCGCACGGCGCACCCGGCGCGTGTTGGTGCCGGCCAGATAGGTACTCGCGATCAACGCGTCGGCGGCCAGCGTGCGGCGCTGATAAGCCCGTAGCGCCTGGCTCTTCCATTCCGTCGTCTTACCCTCGGGGGTGTTCAGTCGGGCACGCGGCACCGCGATCTCGATCGGCCCGAAGGTCCCGGTCAGCGACCGCGTCCGGCTCCCATGGCGGTGGCCCGCAATGCCTGCTCTTCCTTCATTGCCGGCCATCTGGCTTCGACTGTAACGCGGGCGGGCAAGCACAGTGTCGAGCTCGCCGCGGATCATCTCTTCGATGAACTCACGCGCCCGAGCGCGCACCTCGGTCTCGATCGGATCAAACCAGTTGTCGAAAAGATCAACAGCCATCTCGGCTGTAGGCTGCAAAGAATCAGGCTTCGTGGTAGTGCTCGTCATGGCGTGGTCTCCGGTCCGGCGCTTCAACGCCGGATGATTCGAGGTTGATCACCCCGGAGACTACGCCACCCTCAATTCCTACCAACCCAGCGACGCCACGCGAAGGACCCAGTGAAAATGACAAAGTTATGAGTGTGGCGAAAAACATGTGGCGAAAGGACCGCTTGCGCCGCCATTTGCAAAGCAAACTCAGAAAAATCAAAGAAGATGACGAAATGAAAAGAAAATTCAGAGCGAAAGAATTTGATCGGCTATTGGAAGTATTAGAAGAGATCGAATCAGGGGTTCCTAATTCGATCACAGAACAAAATCTGTCCGAAAAATTAGGTGAGCATTACGCGGAGAACATCAAGAAATCAGCTCCGCGAAAAAACTACGACAATGATGCTGCTTGGCTCGCGGCCGTCGATGATTTGATCACAAACCTATTAGATGCGCACCATTTCCTCTGCAGCAATACACCATCGATCGGTGATGTTCTGTCTGACGAAGACCTTTCGGAGCGAGAGCTGGCATTCGAGGAACGACTTGATGCCAAAATTGACAGGGACATCAAGCAACTTGGTCAAATGAAAACAATGAAGGCGATCGGTCTTGGAAAGCGAACGATTGCGGCCCCCGATAAACCGCTAAAGGAAATCGAAAAGTGAACAACTTGGTTGATAAAGTAGCGGACTCAACCTAAGGATGCGATCCTTACAAAACGGGGAGTCATCGACGTCAGGGAGAGGGACACAAGGTTCCCGGCGTCGAATTCATCGACGAGAACGGCGGCGGCCCCGGTGTGCGGCTGCATATACGTCTCCACCCTGATGAGCACCCAATCCGCGTTTGAGAAGGCGGAGATTATCTTTCAGGACGAAGATGCCGGCGGCGGAATGGGCGTGCGGATAGCGAAGAAGCCTTAGCAAGGCTGGCTTTGATTTTGCGAGACGAAGCCGAATTTGTTCGTCACGCGCCAAACACATCGTCGCCTGTGGCTAGCAGCGACCGCCTTGAAAATCTCCATAATGATGTTTAGGATATACACTATCTACTTGTATATCTTAGAGGAGATCGTCATGCAGGTCGCAAAATGGGGAAACAGCCTCGCGATTCGCCTGCCTCGGTCGGTGGTTGAGGTTCTTGGGCTCAAAGAAGGTGACAGCATCGAGATTCACGTCGCCGATCGAAGGGTCTTCGCAATCGAAAAAGCGCGGACCTCGAAACAATTACTAGAGCGACTTCGAAAATACCGCGGCCGGCTACCCGCCGCGTTCAAGTTTGATCGGCTGGAAGCCAATGAGCGAGGCTGACAGTTTTTTCGATACCCACGTTTTGCTCTATCTGCTGTCAAAAGACGCGACGAAGGCGGATCGGTCAGAGGCGCTCCTCGCGTCCGGCGGAGTCGTCAGCGTGCAAGTTCTCAATGAATTTGCGTCGGTTGCGTCCCGCAAACTGGCGATGACGATTGCGGAAATTCGAGAAATTCTATCAACAATCCGTGCGGCCTGCGCCGTCATGCCATTGGACATCGAGACCCACGACCTTGGACTCGACATTGCGGAACGTCATAGGTTCTCAATCTATGATGCTCTGATCGTCGCGGCAGCCATGCGCGCAGGATGTGCCATTCTCTATACGGAAGGCTTGCAGCAGGGACAGGTAATCGAAAAATTGCAGATCCGAAATCCATTTGTCGGCAGCTAGGATCGCCGTACCATTGGAAATGGCCTGCGTCGAATTCATCGACGAGAACGGTGGCGGACCGGGCGTGCGGCTGCACAAACGTCAGCAGTCCGACGTAAAATTTCAGTTGTTCCCATATGTGGAACATGCTAATCTGGTTTATGCAGGTCATTGCACGGCGGACATTGAAACAGTTCTGGTTACGGCATCGGCAAGCCGAAGGTCCGCTACGTGCTTGGTATGCGATGGTTAAGCGAGCGCAATGGCATAGACCGAGTGATGTGAAAGCGATGTTTGGAACGACTGTCGATTTCGTTGGCGATAACCGCGTGGTCTTTGACATAAGCGGCAATAAATATCGGTTGGTGGCGCATGTGGCTTTTCCTTACAAACGAGTCCTCATCAAGTTTGTTGGGACACATGGCGAGTATGATCGGATAGATGCGGAGACGGTGTGATGAAGATGAATGTACGTCCTATTAAGACCGAGGCTGACTATGATTGGGCACTCAAGGAGATTGCCCGTTATTTTGATGTTCAGCCGAAGCCGGGAACGGCGGAGGGCGATCGCTTTGACGTGCTCGCGACGTTGATCGAAGCGTATGAAGAAAAGCACTGGTCTATAGACCCGCCTGATCCCGTGGATGCTATCAAGTACCGAATGGAGCAGGCAGGCTTGGGTCAAGCCGATCTGGCGCGGCTCCTGGGTTCACGGTCCAGGGCTTCGGAAATCATGCGGCGCAAGCGTTCTCTGACGATGGAGCAGGCGTTGAAGTTGAATGAGGAATGGAAAATTCCGGCGGAAGCACTGCTGAGGCCGTCGCTTAAGGAGACAGCGTGATGCGGGCCTTTGCTTGGGGAAATCCGCTGTCAGCTCGCCTGCGACCCGTTTGCCCGAGATCGATGCATCAGGGATCGCTGCCAGGCACTTACGCGTGACGTCATCTACGATGTTGAAAATGCGGAAGCGGCGGCCCTGAAGACTATAGCGAAGACCGCTATGTCATAATTGGCATGGTGAAAAACCATTTGCTCTTTGTCGCTTACCCTTGAGGGGTGAGGCTATTCGTATCATATCGGCCCGAGGAGCCGAGCCGCATGAACGCCGACAATACCACGAAGAAAACAGCTAAGCCGCTGAAGCACGACTGGAGCCGGTTCAACGCGATGACTGAAGCGCAGCGTAACGCTGCCGCCACGCACGATCCAGACGCGTTGCCGCTTACGCCCGCCGACTTCAAGCGTATGAAACGCACGCCACAGGTCAAGGTGATCCGCCGCGCGCTCGGCCTCACGCAGGAAGAATTCGCCGGACGCTTTCATATCCCCCTCGGTACGCTCCGCGATTGGGAGCAAGGTGCCGCGGTTCCCGATCAGTCCACCCGCGCCTATCTCACCGTGATTGCCCGCGACCCCGAGGCCGTGTGCAAGGCGCTTGCCTCCACGGATGTCTGAGATCGCCGTTGCGATAAGCCTATCGGCACTCCAAACAGCATCGAGAAGCGATGGAGCTGCCCGACAGTATCGGACGGTAGCCTGGTCGTTTTCCCTTACGATGCAGTCCATGTTGATATCGTATTGCGTGCAGCCTAGATCAATTTTCTAATGCGGCGCGTTTGAAGCTGCTGGCGTCGAATTCATCGACGAAAATGGCGGCGGTCTGGGTGTCCGGCTTGTCAAACATCAGCTCAAATAGCTTCTACGCTCCGACAGGGGATAGATGCCGCTCGAGTTTTAACTTGTAGTCAATTATTCTGTTTGATATCACGATATCAAAGGCATTATCACCGGGTGTCCCATGGCCCAATTCATTGTACGCAATCTGGAAGACAACGTGAAAGCGCGGCTGAAACGGCGTGCTGCGAATCATAAGCGCAGCATGGAAGAGGAAGTACGACATATTTTGCGCGACGCGGTGAAAGAGCAAAATCAACCTGTAACCAAGCTTGGGTCACGCATAGGGGCACGTTTCGCGAAAGTGGGATTGACCACGGACCTCCCGGAGTTACACGGTCAGATTCCACTCTCGGCAGAATTCGTTAAATGATTATCCTCGATACGAATGTACTGTCAGCGTTAATGCGTGCAGTACCCGAGGGTCGCGTGGTGGCGTGGTTGGATCGCCAGCCCGCCGAATCCATCTGGATAACCAGCATCACCCTGTTCGAGGCGCTTCTCGGTTTGGCGCTGTTGCCATCGGGTCGGCGGCGGAAATCACTGGAGGCGGCGTTTGGCTGTCTGCTGAAAGAAGATTTAGAAAACCGTGTATTGGATTTTGATACAGCCGCAGCGACCGAAGCCGCATCACTGGCGGCTGCTCGCCAGAAAAAAGGGCGACCAGTGGATATGCGTGACACTCAAATCGCGGGTATTACGCTCGCCCGGCGAGCCACGCTTGCCACCAGAAATGTACGGCATTTTGAGGATCTAGAGATTTCGATAATCGATCCTTGGGCGGCTCAAAGCGTGTAGAGGTTATTGGTTACTCCAGTTTGGCAGAACGAACCCAAATTATTTTTCTGAATGATGATGTGCGGGGGGAGATTTGTGTCATTGACGAGAACGGTTGTGGCGCGGGTGTCCGTTTCCGCAAAAGGTAGTAGCCTCTACCGCATACTGCTTTTTCGATAGGTCGGAGATCTGGAGCCGCTGCCCCAATTAAATCAAAAGCCAAATATCAAGGGAGGATGAAATGCACTGCAGACTGATCAAGCTAATCGCGAGTGCAGCTGTGCTCTATTCCTTGGGCGCCATTGGTCCCACTGCAGTAAATGCCGCCAATTCGAAGGTTGTAATTGCCGCTCCAGGAATTCCGCCAATTTTTGCTTCGGTGATCCTGTACGTCGCTGAAAAGGAGGGCTTCTTCAAGAAATACGGAGCCAATGTAGAGGTGCGTCCCTTTGACACCGGGACCTCAGCCGCACGAGCCGTCATCTCAGGTGACATCGAAATGGCCATGTCGCCGTCGGCCTTGATCATCAATCAAATCTCGAATACGGGCGCTCCCATCGTCGGGGTCTACGGCATAGTCAATTCCGACATGGTGCTGGCGTCGGTTGATCCGGCGAAAACATCCTGCAAAGACGTGGTTGGTCAACCGGTCGGCGTCGATACGGTCGGCGGCGCCCGATCAATTGCTTTGCGAACGATGTTGGCTGGCGGCTGTCCGGGCGTCACCATCGAAAAGGTCACCCAAGTTGCGCTGAGCTCGAATGTTGGACCGGCGATGATTTCCGGCAGCCTTACCTTCGGAATATTGCACCTCGACGATGTTGCTTCGGTCGAGAACGCAGGCAAGAAGGTTTCTCAAATCCTGACTGTCTCTAAGACAAATCCGAACGGTCATTATTTGTTATTTGTCGTCAACAGAGACAAACTCACGGCCAATCGCGATGATTATGTTCGAGTATTGGCGTCGCTGATTGACGCCGCACGCTTTATCCATGATCCAAAGAACGCCGATCGAGTGGCGGCCGATGCGACGATCACCGGCCACACGGCAGCAGTGTCAAAGGCAGCCATCAAGCCGCTTCTCGATATTGACTACTGGCCGGTCGACAATGACGGATTAGACCGCGGACGGCTTGAACGACTAATTGGACTAATGAAGAAGATTGGAGGTATTACGCCCGGCCATCAGCCCGTTAGCTATGACCATCTCGTGGATCCAAGCATCTGGAGCGACGCCATGAAGCTAACTAACAAACATTGATAGGCGCGATAGAGCATAAGCAGATCGCCAGAAGAGAGTGTGTATTTATAGGAACAACCATAAATAGCATTAGAGCGTTTTGGCAGAACGAAGCCAAAATATGGAATGACCCAAATGATGATCACCGGCGTCGAATTCATCGACGAGAACGGTGGCGGCCCGGGTGTGCGACTGCACAAACGTCAGCAGCTAAAACAACCCAAATAAATGTTCCCGTCGTTCGCTGTGCTCCGCGCTTCGATCTAATGTGCAAACAGGCTTCGTATCGGTTTCCTTACTGGCGACAGGGATATTGTTATTGCGGCCGGACCAGCGCGCCCAATGATTGCGGCTGCGATCGCTGTCATCTCGTATAGAAATCATTTGACATCAACGCATCAAATACGTTATGTCTTGATGTATGAGAACAACATTGACGCTCGATGATGATGTTGCTGTCACGCTCAAGCGCCTACAGCGGGCTCGCGATGCAAGCCTAAAGGACATTGTCAATGACGCGCTGCGTCGGGGTCTGAATGAGCTGAACACTCGACCCAAACGGCGCGAGCCTTTCCAAACCCAAAGCGTAGCATTGGGGCGGTTGCGATTAGCGAGCATCGATAACATCAGTGAAAGCCTCGCGATCGCCGAAGGTGAAGCGTTCAAGTGATTTTGGTCGACGCAAATATTCTCGTGTACGCGCACGTAGAATTGTTCGCGCAGCATAAAGCCGCACGCGAATGGCTCGATCAGCAGCTCAGCGGATCTACTCGCGTTGGGCTCCCTTGGGTAAGCTTGCTGGCTTTTTTGCGGCTGGTCACCAACTCGCGAGTGTTCGAGCGACCCGAACCGATGATCGATGCATGGCGGCAGGTGCGGGCCTGGCTAACATGCGGAATGGCGTGGATACCGCAACCGACTGAGCGCCATGCTGATGTATTAGATGAGCTCCTTGCACTGCCTGGTGTGCATGCCAATCTCGTGCCTGATGCGCATTTGGCCGCGCTAGCATTGGAGCATGGACTTACTTTGTATTCGACTGATGGAGACTTCGCGCGATTTCCGGCGTTGCACTGGGTAAATCCGCTCAGTTTGCGTTAGCGCTTTTCAAGCATTGAAATCTTGCCGCTAATTCCCAGCCTGCTTCGCGATTATCCGGTGCTGCGATTTTACAAACCGAAGTCAAAATTGTTGGCTTGAGTTCCAGTAACTTTAGCCGATGGCGAAACACCAATGATGGCTGCAAAAGAATTGGCAGTCCGACGTGCCTTATATATGGCCGGAGCGGCTATGAGGTCACCGCAGGCACGGAAACCCCAATATCATTCATCGATCGCGTAACTCAATCACTGGAGTGACGGAGAGAATTTTGATTTCGCGCAAGCCGCTCCTGCATCCTCTTGCGGGCTGCTTCGCCTTGGGTACGAGTTTGCTACTAACCTACTGGCCAGCATGTTGCATATTATCGATTGGCTCCTCGCGGATTTTTCCGTTTTCGGCGTTCGCATTCAATATTGGATGCCGGTATTTGCACTTTTGTTCGCGATGTTTTTCTTGTTTTCTGCTTGGTTAGATCGCAGATGATTTTTCAATAAGGCGCTTCAGTCGGAGGCTAAAAAAACCCCGGCCTTTCGACCGGGGTTTTGGCAACAATAAGGGGGATCGGCGTAGGAGATGCGTCCCCGATCCGAAATCGACACTAGGTAGTTCCCCTTAGCATTCTGTAAATTGATCCATTCTGCTTTCTTAATCTCGATTAAGAACCTGCGGGCGGTTGCCGATATCCGACTAACAACGGACAAAGGGCTGCCCGCAGGCCGAATAACTCCGCAGCGAGACCCAGAGCGGACCCGTATTCCACCAGCTCCGCTATACGGGCCTTCCAAGGATTGCACCGACAACCGCGGTCAGGCTCATTGCCATAACACCCCAAAATAAAACCCGTATTGCACCTTTGATCATGCTTGCGCCTCCGGCGCGCGCGGCAACCGCACCAAGAACCGCGAGAAAGCCGATCGAAATAGCAGCCACCGGCGCTATCAAACTCATTCCGGTAACAATCGTCGCAGTCAACAGCGGCACAGCGGCTCCCACACTGAACGCCGTGGCCGATGCCATCGCAGCCTGGAGCGGTCGCGCCCGGAGAGTTTCATTGATTCCGAGTTCATCTCTAGCATGTGCGCCTAAAGCATCGTGGGCCATTAGTTGGGTAGCGACCTGAATTGCAAGTGAGGTGTCCAATCCACGTTTGATATAAATTTCTGCCAATTCCTGGTGCTCTGCTTTTAAATTGGTCTCAAGTCCCTTTTTTTCGAGCGCAAGGTCGGCTTTTTCTGTATCTGCCTGAGAACTCACTGAGACATACTCGCCGGCTGCCATGGCCATCGCTCCTGCCACTAGTCCGGCTGCCCCCGCGAGCAACACGCTACTATGAGTGGCGTCTGCAGATGCAACGCCGACGATAAGACTTGCAGTCGATACCACACCATCATTTGCGCCTAAGACGGCCGCGCGCAGCCATCCAGTTCGATGTGTGCGGTGATATTTTTCTTCTGGCATGTGCTTCGCTATAACGCGAAGGGAGGAATGGAATTGATATCAATCAACAATACCGACGAAAATATTCCCATCTGAGGACACTACGGGCGGTGGTGGCGGGTTCGGTAGTGGCACACTTAGATGGGGTAATCGGCCGGCAGCTTGTGGATAGCTGAAGATTTTGGGTGCTGCGCTTCAGGCTGATGGTGAAACGAGGTCACCGTGGTTACGGGCCTCAAGCATCAGAAGGAGAAGCGCAGCATGGACCATTTTGCTGGATTAGACGTATCGGTCAAGGAGACCAGCGTCTGCATTGTGGATGACACGGGCAAGATCGTGCGGGAAGTTAAGGTAGCGGACAAACGAACCCAGCCATCGAAAGGCCGCTATCGGACTAACAACGGACAAAGGGCGTCCCGGAGGCTGAATAGCTCTGCAGCGAAAGACCCGAAGCGAACATGAGCAACGCGACTACAAACCCAGGCAGTCAATCATGCAAGGCAAAAAAGAACCCGGCTATTTAACCGGGTCCCTAAATGCCGGTGAATTGCACTCAAGCTGTCTTGTTAACGACCGTCCCTGTCCCCGGAGGAGGGGATGCTTGAACCGGCGCCTGTGCCGACTTGTCATCGCTATCGCCGTCATGCTCTGGGCCGGGCCCCTCGACTTTTTCCGGGCTGATCGGAGCAGTGTGAGACGAACTGATGGCTGAAATGCTCATATAGAGATCCTTTCACGCGTTACATGCGCTGTACCGATCTCATAGTGAGTTTAACATTTTCCTCACGTTTCCTGACAGGAACCTGACCGACAACAGGAAGAGCGAGGAGAACATCGGCACTATGGAATTAGTCGTGAAGACGTGCAGCGTGGTCTCATCACACGGCAAGCGGGCCCATTTGATTTGGCTCTGAAACGATTACCGTCCGCGGAAAAATAAGGGTGAATAAAGCGCCGCCTCCCAGGGCCTCGCCGACCGAAACGGATCCCTGCAAAGTTTTCATGATTCGATCGACAATGGGCAAGCCTAATCCGGCACCGGCGCCGCTTCTATCGCCCCGCCAAAAGCGCTCGAAGATCTTCGCGCGTTGTTCTAACGGGACGCCTGCGCCGCAATCCATGACCTCGACTGAAGGACGATCCGTGACGCACAATCGTACGGAAGTTCCCGCCGGTGTGTGCTTGATTGCATTTTCGATGAGGTTGCCGAGCGCGGCCCGTACTGCAAAAGTGCTAGTGCGGATGACGACAGGTTCGCCGCTGCGAACTAACTCGATGCTCTTGCCGGAAGCAAGAGCAAGTGGAGCAAGACTGCCAGCGATTTCCGCGGCGGCATCGTTTAAGTCGACGATCTCATCGAGATTGATGGAGACTGTTTCCAGCTGGGCGACGAGCAGAAGCTGCGATACGATGCGGCTCATTTGTTCTACGTCAGTGCGCAGCCGGTTGGAGATTTCCGGGTCCTTGAGAGTGTCCACGTTGGCCATGAGAATAGAAAGCGGTGTGCGTAATTGATGCGCGGCATTGGCATTAAATTCACGCTGCCGTTGGAGGCCCAGTTCGAGGTGCTCGAGAGCCGCATTCATCGATTGAACGAGCGGAAGAATCTCGAGCGGCACCTGATCGATTGGTAGGCGAATATTCGCGTTCGTTGGCCCGATTGATTCGGCCAATGCTGATATTCGCGTGATTGGTGCAAGTGCATTTTTCACGATCCAGATGCTGATCGCGAGCAGCACAAGTAGGAAAGGGATTACAAGCCAGCCGCCGTCCGTGATGAACTCGTCGACAACCGCCATTTTGAGGTAATTGGGGTCATTAGTTGTTTGCTCGACTTGAATGAAAACTGTCCGCTGGCCGACTTCAGTCCGCAGCGCGGCCCCAAATACGCGAAGCGGGCCCGGACCGTCGGGATCATAATCATAGAGCTTCTGACGGTTGCTCGATAAAACTGGCAGCACAGAGACTGCTGTCCCACTTTGGAAAAGATACTGTCCATTCCCATCGCGAACTGCGTAATGGTACTCACTTTCGGGACTGGAATAAGCCTCGGCGAGACGCGGCGGCAAATTCAGAGTGATCGAATTATTGCCGTCCGATTTAAGATACCCGGCGATGACCTTTGCCTGCTCGAACAGTGACTGTTCGCGTAGAGCGGTGTCCGTCCATTTTGTCTTTAGATATAGCCAGCTGAATGAGGACAGGCCAGCAAGCAGCATCGTTGCTGTCAGTCCGACTGTAATCCGCCGTAAGAGCGAATAAGGCTTCAATGCTTCTTATCCTTCAACAAATATCCGATCCCGTAAAGCGTATGAATGGAACAATTGGCACCGACAGAATCAAGTCGGCGCCGCAAACGTGAAATCAGAACCTCAATGCTGTTCGGAGTAACATTCTTGCTTAGGCCATAGAGGTTATCTTCGAACGTGCCTTTGGCAACGACTTGGCCCTCTCGGCGCATTAACAATTCGAGTGCTTCAACCTCACGCACCGGAAAGCGCACGGTCGTTCCGTTGACAATCACCTGGCGCGAAATCGTATGAAGCTGCAAGTTTCCAATAACGAGAACTCGCCCCAAGGGCTTGGCCGGGCCGCCGCAGGAGCGCGCGTAACCGCGCGGCCAATTCCGTCATGGCGAAGGGCTTTACGACGTAGTCGTCGGCACCGGCATCGAGCCCGGTGACGCGGGCGTCGACGCTATCACGCGCTGTAAGTATCAAGATCGGAGCGGCCGAACTGAGTTGTCTCAATTCACAGAGCACATCAATGCCGTCGCGGTCGGGTAGGCCGAGATCGAGGATGATTGCGTCGTAAGCAACGGATTTGAAGGCGTTCAAACCGTCCCCTGCGGTCAGGAACGGATCGACGCCGAAGCCGAGCCCAGCCAGGCCTTTAGTGATCGAGTCAGCCAGCCGACTATGGTCCTCGATCAGTAGAATACGCATAGCGAACCGCGGCGATTATGAAAAGGATCTAATAAGTAGCCGATTTCGCACCCTGCAGAAAGCTGATACCGCCTCCATAGCTAATTGAATCGAAGATTCTGGGTACCGGGTGGCGGACATTTCCGGGGTTTTCCCTTCGACGCGAGGTGTGATTCTTTGACCATCTGATTCGGAGGGAACAGATGATCAAATGCACCAATGGCCAAGTCCGGCAGTTAAAGAAAGCGCTGCGTTGGAAAGGGCGCCCAGAACAGCGCCAGCGCATTCAGATGGTGCTGCTGCGCGAAAGTGGGATGACGCAGCCTGCGATTGCCGAAGCGATGGGCGTGTCATTGAGCACGGTGAACCGAGCGCACATGGCTTATGACCACGGCGGGCTCAAGGCGCTCAAACCCAAGCCGATCGGTGGCCGCCAACGCGAAAACATGACCTTGGCGGAAGAAAAGGCGCTGCTCGATCGTTTTGCGAAAGCCGCTGGAGCCGGCGAAATGTTAAACATCCACGATCTCAAGGCGGCCTACGAAAAGGCCATCGGGCACGAAACCAGCAACAGCACGATCTATAATCTTCTGGCCCGGCATGGCTGGCGCAAGCTGATGCCGCGTCCCTTTCATCCCAAGCGCAACATCGCGGTTCAAAACTCATTTAAAAAAACGGCTTTCCAAATGCTGTGAGGAAGGCCAGGCGGGCTGCCGCCCGGCGTGGCCGTTGTTTGCGGATCATGTTTGCCGATGAAGCGCGGTTCGGCCGGATCAACCGCCCGCGGCCGTGCTGGGCCCCAATCGGTACCAGGCCCGAGGTCGCCTCCCAGCTCATTCGCGAATACATCTACTTGTACGGCGCGGTCTGTCCGAAGAACGGGACTTGCGTCTATCTGATCATGCCGACATCGAATACGGCGTGCTTCCAGGCCTTCCTCGACATTCTCGCGCGAAAGTTTGCCAGGCAAGACATTCTCTTGGTGCTCGACGGCGCCCCCAACCATCGCTGCGGCGACCTCGCGCTTCCAGACAATATCTCGCTGCTCTTCCTGCCGCCCTATTCGCCGGAGCTCAACCCGAAGGAAAATCTCTGGGATGAAATCCGCGAGAAAATCTTCAAGAACTACGCCCTCAAATCCATCGACGCCGTGCGCGCCAAGCTCAAACAAGCCATCCTCTATATCGAACGCAATCCCAAAATCGTCAAATCCATCACGTCCTTCCCATATATCGTCAGGTCACTCTGATGTGGAAATGGTATGAGATGTGGCTGCGACCAAGGCGAAGTTGCGAGCCAATCGCAATTAATCTTCACGTGCCTTGATAAAGAGCAAGATCGGCGCCCGGTTATGTGTATTCGCAGCCGACCGATTTCACCGGTCTGCCTCGAAAAAATGGCTGTGTGGAGCGCCTAACTTACATGCCACGGCGCAAACGCCTCGATTGCGTGCTAATCATCTGTGCCCGGTATATGCGGCCATGCTGCATCATTCGCATGTGCGGAAATAATCTTCGAACGCAGCGAGTGGGCCTTTATACAAAAATCTGCCGACCAACCGATTGACCTCATCACCTGACTCGATACCTTCATGTCATCAATGGTGCGTTATCTAGAATCCAAACATAAAATTCGGTGGCCCCGAATGGGATTTATGGGAGAAACTGCCATGCAAAGTATTATCAAAAGGGCGCTCGTAGTCATGTTCCTCCTCGGGCTCGTCGGTGCCGCCGGCTTGCTTGTTAATCTGATTGCGTCCCCTGGGTTCGCCCAGGAGGTTAAGAGTAAAGGGCCACTTCCGCGTCTTGCAGATCTGATGAACGAAGCGATGCAGGTGCATCACACCAAACTGTGGTTTGCCGGCCATGCCGCTAATTGGGTGTTGGCAGATTACGAAATGAAAAAGATTAAGGAGACCATTGAGGAAGTCAAGGAGACCATTGTGGACATCCAAACAGCGTCGCCTCAGTGGCAACGAGTACCCGTCGGCGAAATGCTCAAGGGTGTTGATTCCAATCTTGACACTCTGGCCAAAGCCATCAGGGCGAAGGACGGGGCAAAATTTGAAACCGCGTACCGTGAGCTTACCGCCGCCTGCAATGCTTGCCATGTGAGGGCCGGGGAGCCCCAGATCAGAATTATGGTTCCACTTGCCGAAGGCGGCAGCATGTTCCCGGACCAGGACTTCGCAAATGGCGACGGTCGGAAGTAACGAACGGCAAGTTTCGCAGGCAAGCTGCAGCGGATAGAAAATATAGCCGTGAAAGCGACTGAAGTTGTCCATTTGAATGGTGCGAGCGGATGGCGCCATCATTGATCTAGACGAGCGCCCTATCGGAGCGTAGCGCGAATAGCGTTACCTAGCCCATGGGCCTCAATCGCCAAAAGTCCTACGATAAACTCAAGTTCAGTTGGATCATCGGCGTAATAGTGCCCTGCAGCGTGGCGGCATGGGCGAAAACCAAGAGCTAAGATGGTGAAGCACGTATGCTTGCTGCCCGTCAGGCTTTTGTCAGCACATAAGCCGACTATGCAGCGCATATCGGGGCTAAGCATTCAATATGCCCAAGCTACAAGAGCTAATACTTTTTGTTGGGAATGAATGCTTGAACCTTCACGGGCAACGAAAAGGCCACCCGCGCGAGGTGGCCCGAGATCGTTCGGCCTGAAGTGTGTCACATCAAAAGTTATATACCGAGGAAACGACTGTGCCTTTAGCCTCTGCGTCGAACGGGTGCCAAATCCGAACTTACGAGTCAATAAAGCTGCGGAGAGACGAACCCATCTTTCCCGCCGAACGCACGCAACGGCTGGATCGTATTGAATTTGATTTAGATCCGTACGAAAGCAGATGGGAAAAAGGCTTTGCTGCGTTGGCAAAATTCAAGGCGCGCAAGGGTCATTGCCGCGTACCTTGGAGACATATCGAAGGAAAGTTCAAGCTTGGCCAATGGGTGACTCTGCAGCGCAAGGCTAAAGAAAAAATGCCTCCTAAACACAGAAAGCGCCTGAACGAGATTGGGTTTATCTGGCACGGGCAAGAGCATGCTTGGGAAGGGGGCTTCGCTGCGCTGACTAAGTTCAAGGTTTGTAAGGGGCATTGCCGTGTCCCGCGATATTACGTCGAGGGCGCATACAAGCTTGGGCAGTGGGTGTCAGTACAGCGGTTGAGCAGAGACACTATATCCGCCGGGCGCAAAAAACGGCTGGATGCGATCGGGTTTGTTTGGGATGGCCGCGACCATTACTGGGAAAACGGCTTTACAGCACTAGCGAAATTCAAAGCCCGCGAAGGTCACTGCCGCGTACCTTCGTTGCACATCGAAAATGAGTTCAAGCTTGGGCAGTGGGTGACTACGAAGCGCCGGTCGAAAGACAAAATGTCTTCTAGACGGAGATCGCGGCTAAATAAAATCGGCTTTGTCTGGCGTCTAATGTAGCGGCGGACAAAAAGCGTTTTTCCATCATTAAATTGCTTAAGCTCACACCGGCTTGATCGCCCGTTTCTCTCGAACAACAGATCGGCGATCGCGCGGCCGTGGCAGAACGTGGGTCAGCGATTAATTGGTAGAGCGCCAAAACAATTTGTCGATACTCAGCATCGTCCTCATTTCGGATGCGAATCCTGACAGAAACCTGACAAACGACGAACGATCTGCAGAATACAGCGATAGTTTTTGCTGGTGCAAATCGTATCGACTTGATTTCTGTCAAAGCTTGCAAGAATCTCGTAAGGGATATTTATCTTGGGGTGCGGCGAAAAAAAAGGAATGAAGTTATGGCCGATCAGGCGGAGCGCTCGTCAACAAAAATATCTCGGCGTTCAGTATTGCTGCAGGGGGCAGCGTGTGCGACGGGCGCCGCAACTGTTCTCGTTGCAAATGTAAATTATGCAAAGGCGAATCCGTTGCCAAAAACGGCGGTGAGTTATCAAGACAAGCCAAAGGGCGATCATCAGTGCAGCGGGTGCAGTCTGTTTGCTCCGCCGAATGCCTGCAAGAACGTGATTGGGGATATCAGTCCAAACGGCTGGTGCCTGCTTTGGCGCAAGGCCTGAACACTGCTGATTGGTGCTCGGGGGGGTGCTAGCTCGTTCGACGACCGCATGCATTGGCTTTAGTGGCGGAAGCGTGAGGTGAATTGGCTAACATATTTTCAGTGAGGGCTGGGGGATATGTCTTCGGTAAAAATTCGGACAGGCCTATTCGGGGCTGTCGACAAAATACTAGCGGGAATGGGCGTAGTCTTTGCGGTCGCCGTCTTTGGGTTTGCGTTTAGCGTCGCGATCTTTGGCGCAACCTCACCCGCCGATGCATTGCCGAGCTACGCGCGACAGACGGGGCAACCCTGCGGCACCTGCCACACCGATTTCCCCGGTCTGACCCCCTATGGCCGCAGATTCAAAATCGGTGGCTACACCGCGGGTGGCGGTCCCTACCGGACCACGCTTTTCTCTGACTGGATCGACAAAAAGAAGTCTGATGCCAAAGCCAAATCAGATGCGGCAAAGGATGGACAGTCGGACACGAGCGACACCTGGGTGCCGCCGATAGCGATGATGGCGATTGCTGGTTATACGCACACGCAAGCGTCGCAGACGCCCCCTTGTGGCGGTCCTTACAGCTGTAACAATCAATTTGTTGTTTCTCCGGTTAGCTTTTTCTATGGCGGAGCAATCACAGACCATATCGGTGCTTTTGCGCAGGTCACTTATAATGGCGCGCCCTTTGGTGCTCCATCTCCTTCCGATCCATACGCAACCTTTCAATGGTCATGGGATAATACCGACGTTCGCTACGCCAATACTGCGACAGTGGCTGGTATGGACGTGATTTTTGGCATTACAGCCAATAATAATCCGACCGTCCAAGACCCATGGAATACGACGCCGGCCTGGACGTTTCCCTATGCGTCGTCGACTACAGGGCCGAAGCCTGCAACCGCAACCCTTATCGACGCTGGCCTTGGACCCGGACATGTGGCTGGCGTTGGCGGGTATGTGTTCATCAATGACCTGTTGTATTTGGAATTGACCGGCTATCGATCGCTCAATTTGAATGCGCAGACCAGCCTCGGTATAGACCCGTATGACGTTGGCATGATTAGCGGTGTGGCTCCCTACTGGCGCATCGCTTTCGAACCGCACTGGGGCAATCACTGGTTTGAGCTCGGCGCATACGGAATGTCGGCTCGACTTCAACAATGGGATACATCGCAGGTAGATTTGAATGGTTATCAAATTCCGGCATTCATTCCTCTGACTGATAGATATACGGACACTGCATTCGATGCCCAATATCAGTATCAAGGGCCGAATTACTGGTTGACCCTCCGCGGCACCTATATCCACGAATACCAACAGCTTGACGCGACTTACGCCAACGGCGGTTCGGACAATCCGTCAAATACTTTGAATACTTTCCGGGCTCTGGCGTCGCTTGCTTATGGCAACGACAATCGCGTCGTGCTGACAGGTCAGTATTTCAACACGTGGGGTTCACCAGATGCGACGCTGTATCAATTGAGCAGTCAATTCGATATGAGCGCTACCCCTCAGGTGCAAAACGTTCCGGACAGCAATGGCTTCATCTTCGAAATCGCGTATATCCCGTTCATCAACAGCCAGGCGCCCGGTTGGCCATGGGCTAATATGCGCGTCGGTCTCCAATACACCTATTACAACAAGTTCGACGGGGACACGGTCTTTGCCCACGATAACAATACGCTGTTCGGGTACATCTGGTTTGCGATGTAGCCGATCGGCGACGATAAATCGTGCCGTAGAGATCGCGTATCGAATGTTGGGAAATGCGGGAGCGCTTCAAAGTGATCAGACAATGGTTCTAGAAAAAAATGGAAGACGAGGGCGCCTGATTATGAAAGTCATTCGTTTACGATCGTTGTTGCAGATTGCAGTCCTTGCGGTTGCTTTCAATACGGCGGCGCGCGCATCGGATGACAAGGCTGCCGCGGCCGTTTCTCAGCACGACCTTCAGGCCAAGGTCGACTATTGCGAAACTTGCCACGGTTTGTCGGCCCGAGGTTTCATTGGCTATTATCCCGTACCGCGGCTCGCGGGACAACAAGTCGAGTACATCGAGAACGAGTTAAAAGGCTTTGTTGAGCACAAGCGGGCCAATACGGAAGCGCCGTCAAAGACCAATATCATGTTCAACGTGGGCCACGTCCTGAGCCCGGCGATGATAAATGCTCTTGCCATCCATTTTCACGATCTCAATCCGAAGCCTGTTGGGGGCGCGCCAAAAGAAATTGCCACCGCCGGAAAGAAAATCTTTGATGAAGGTTCCAGCGCTGACGTTCCGGCATGCGCCTCCTGTCATGGGGCAGACGGCAAGGGTAACGGGGCAATTCCTCGGTTAGCGGGACAGCTCTATCCCTATGTCGTGACTCAATTGACGAGTTGGGCGAAGGAACGGGCGGAGGAAAATTCAAACATCATGGCGCCGATCGCGCATGGCTTGACCGAGCAACAAATCAATGCGGTCGCGGCCTATGTAAGTTCTTTGGAGTAACTCTTTTCTGTAAGTCCGATGATGACGTTCTCAAGTTAACAATGGTGCGCCCCGGGAATGAATAGGCGAAAAAACGCATTCCGCGCCGCGAGGGTGGAAAATAGTGAGGAAGCGATGGACTCAAATAACCGGCGCATTAATGCGAATCCGCCAAGTGAAGCAATTGGGCGCCGGATTATGAAGGCCGTCAGCTTATGTTTGGTGCTGCAACTGGCGATCCTGGCAATTGTATTGTCGGCGGCAGGTCGCGCGGATGCCAAAGATGCGGCCGTCGTTTCGAAGCGAGACGTACAGGCCAAGATTAGGTACTGCCAAGACTGCCACGGCCTATCGGGCCAAGGTTTTCGCGGATTTTTCCCCATACCGCGACTCGCCGGACAGCAACCCGAGTACCTGAAAAATCAGTTACAGGCCTTTGTCGAGCGCCGGCGGACGAACAATATCATGTTCAATGTGGCTCATGTCTTGAAGCCTGCAATGATAACGGCCATTGCCACGAGTTTTAAGAACTTAAATCCTAAACCTCTTGGGGGCGCTCCAAAGAAACTCGTGGCAGCCGGTAAGAATATATTTGAGAACGGTATTCCGGACGCAAATGTCGCCGCGTGTGCGGCTTGCCATGGCCCCGACGCAACCGGTCATGGAGAAATCCCCCGTTTGGCAGGTCAACTCGATTCCTACGTCGCCATGGAATTGACGACCTGGACGCATGAACGCGGTCAAAATCCAGCAAACCCGGACACGTCAGCGATCATGAAGCCGGTTGCGCACAGTTTGACCAGACCGCAAATCGAGGCCGTCGCCGCCTACGTCAGCTCCCTTAAGTAAGTTCTTCGCCGTTCGTAGAAGTCATAAGGTTTGAAAGCTCGGATCATGAAACTCCTCAGGCTAAATACAGCGGTCCTGGCAATTGTTTTCTCTGCCGTTTCCTCGTTGGCAGGTCACGCAGAAAGCCACGCTATTCAAAATTGCACCTGGTGCCATGGAACATCGGCGCAGGGTTATTTGCCAGCGCCGCGATTGGCCGGGCAGCGACGTCAATATATCGAGAATCAGCTTGTAGGTTACAGGAAACACGTGCGCGACAATCCTTTCTCAAAACAATATATGTGGTTCGCCGCAGCAAACCTGAGCCCTCAGACGGCGCATGATTTGGCAGTTTATTTTTCGAAGCTGTCGCCTAAACCGGCCGAAGACGGAAATCAGCAGCTCGTGGCTATGGGGCGCGCGATTTACCAAGATGGAGTTCCTGATTCCAATATCGTCGCATGTATTGCTTGCCACGGCCCGCACGCCGAGGGCATTAGAGAAATTCCTCGTTTGGGTGGCCTCGCGTTCCCTTACTTGCAAAGGAGGCTTGAGCAGTGGGGCGAAGGATACAATAAGACGGGAAGACACCCGATGCCACACGTTGCAAGCCAGTTGTCTCCTAACCAAATTGCGGCGCTTGCCTCGTATCTCAGCTTCATTAAGTAAAAACAACAAGGTTGTTCCCGACGATGAAGGTCAACGATTACCAAGGTCGCACGTCCAGCCAACGGCTAAACGGAGATGTGTTTATGAAAAAGTTGATCACGGTCATCGTGTTAATTGTCGCATCGACTGGTGCGGGCTTGGCACAGGACGTTGAAAAGGGAGCGACCGTGTTCAAGCAATGCCAAGTGTGCCACGCTATCGGTCCCGGTGCGAAAAACAAAATTGGTCCCGAACTCAATGGTCTCGACGGTCGAGCGGCAGGCACCGTTGCGAATTTTGACTATTCTGATGCGAACAAGCACTCCGGCATTGTTTGGAACGAGCAGAACTTCAAGGAATATGTAAAGTATCCTAGGGCCTTCGTCCGCGGCACCAAAATGATCTTCCCTGGCCTCAAGAGCCAAGAGCAGGTCAACGATCTGTGGGCCTACGTCAAACAGTTCGACGCGAGCGGGAGAATTAAAAAGTAGCCTTCCTAAAGCGGGTAAGAACGGAATAACTTCGAAGAGTAAGGTTTCCTGAGTGGAATACGGTGCGCTGAGCTCTGCTAGCTGGAATTTTATTCCGCACTGAGATCGGCCTCGGGTTCCTAATAGACATGACCATGTGAGTTTGTGATGTTCGCCAATGGCACTTCGCGTCGTTCGCAGCGTCTCTACCGTTGGGGTTGCCAGTACCGCTCATCCAGGGAATCTGCAGAGCGCTAGGATTGCTGCAGTACTGGACTTGGATTTATGTGGCGCTGATAGGAGTGGCCGCGTTGGTGCTCGCGGCTTGCTTTGCGCGCCGCTTTCGGTCGCAGTCGAGCAACCAACAACAAAGGCTGACTACTTGAACGCATTGATCTTAACGCTGGGATTGCCTGCTCTCGCAGTTATATCCTTCTTTCGCGTGGGAAAGCTCTTTGGCTTGTGAAGCTGTGGACAGCGCTTCTGCTTTCAAGGGCGCGCCAAACGGATGCCGGTGAGTGTCTGCTTCTGGCACGTCGCGTCATTCGCTGCGCCGCAAAAAGCTAGGACGCGGACTAACAACGGACAAAGGGCGGCGCTGGGGCTGAATAAATACGCAGCGAATGACCCAACTGCGACATTCAGTGCAAGCTGGATGTCTTTATTGCGGCGGCATCGCGCGCATCATTTAGCCACACCCAGACATTGGGGTCTGATTGGGACTGCCTCTTGTAAAAGCGATAAGGCGTCTCCGACCAGAGCTGTATTCTGTCCTCTAGATTATCAAGAATGTACTCACCCCGATCAGTCTTGACAGTAAGTACCGCATGGCCTTCGCCGTTTGCTTCGTGCACGATTGTCATCAAAAGCGCAGTGCGCGGCCAGCCCGTTTTTATCAACATGCGTCGCTTTAGAAGAGCATAGCTGTGACAAGCCCCGATGCCATCGTCGGGATAACGCCACCACTGGATCATGCCGTAGTGATCCATATCCGTTTCCGGTTTGATCGTATGATTGACCCAGTCGTTAACATGCTTGAGGTCATCCCATGCGCGATCCGACAAGACAACATCGCGGGGCGGCAACGGCGTCGTATAGCAAACCGCTTTGTAAGTCTGACAAAACTGCACCCAACCAATTGGCGGACTTTGCGTGCGTTCGCCCACCGCGGCAAAGCGCGGTCCTGCGCTCGCCGCACTGATCCAAAAGCAAACGTATCCGGCCAAAACTACCGATATTGTAGCATTACGGCTCGCGAATATGCTGCGACGCGACTGCACCATGATTGACGCCCACCCATTTTGTTGGCGTCATTCATTGCAAAACACTTTTGTATTGCCGCTAAATCGCAAGAGCCAATTTGACGAAAATATAGCTATGTTTAGAAGCAAATGATGGCTGCAATTGAATAAAATTTTAAATGATATCTTACATTGCAAACGGAACGTCGAATGTCGGCTATTGCACATTGCGACAATTCAGACCCATGCCTTGATTGGTCGCTGTTGGACGCATAGCGACATTTTTCGGAACTGGCACACATTGCAAACTCCGGCCATCTTCCTCGTCCAGAACCTGAAACAGGGTACCAGGTGTCGGATTTCAGCCACTGGCAATTTTGAGCTAAACCGTCATTCAACCAGATGCACCGCAACCGATCTCACGGTCCCACGCCCTCTGTTGCCGAGCCGCGCCGGCCGCTTCTTCTTGCCGTCCGCTCCTTCGTGCAGGCTGCCCGCGATTGTCCCGGAGTGCGGCGTATCGCACTTGTGGGTTCGCTGACGACGGCCAAGGCGATGCCAAAAGATGCCGACGTCCTCGTCACCATCGACGGCGCAATGGATCTGGCTAACCTGGCGCGGGCGGGCCGCCGCCTCAAAGGTCTCGCGCAAGCGATCAACCTTGGTGCCGATATATTCCTAGCCGACGATGGCGGGCGCTACCTCGGTCGCATCTGCCATTACCGCGAGTGCCGCCCACGCCGGGCCTGCCTCGCCGAGCATTGCGGCCGCCGCGATTACCTCAATGACGATCTTCGTGTCGTTACGCTATCAAATGAACTGCTTGCCGCACCGCCAATCGAGCTTTGGCCAAACATCGTGCGGCGCGTTATGGTTCCGCCTGATGTCGAGGCAATCCTGCTGACCGAGCTGGAAAAAGTCGGAGAGGACGCCCGCTAAGAGCCTCCGACGCCGGGAGGGGACTTGGTCGATCCGATCGCCGCTTGCCCCTCTACGGGGTCTCCCCAGCCGATACCGGGGCGGTTCCAACGTCCGCCGGCCAGGTTGGGTGCATGGAGACCGGCGGCAGTCGTCTTCCCACAGTCAGCACGACGGTGAAGCTCGGTACCAGCGCTACCAACTCAAATACCAACAATACCAACAAAGACCACCCGGTACCACTCAGGGCCACACAGGCCCAACAAAGTACCACCAAAAGGCCAGTAAAATTTCCTGTCACACCCCACGCACTAAAGCTGCTGCCGGCAAGCGGCTTCGGACGGCCCGCTACGGTGAGCTTAAAGATATACCTATATGCTGCAAAGTTCGTTATACCCCGAAGGCCGGCTAATTATCGAAACGCAGTGAAACAAAACGCGTGCCATGACGAGACGTCAACGCGTCAAACATTGCAGCGTGTCGAACGTCGTGAGCGGCTTCGGAGCCTTTCGGATGACTACTGTCCTGTCCTCGCGTTCTATACGCCGCTTCATATTGTTCGGTAAATACCACGGCGCGCCAAAAAACATCTTCTCACTGTCAGGTCTCGGTCGTTCGAGGAACGGGTGAATGCAGTCGCGAAAGAGACCAGCCCCGCGTTTAAGCAGGTGTGCGAGAATTTATTGTCAGCCAGCCGACTAGGGCCGGTTACCGCGCAGACGTTGACAACGGCGGCGCTCCTACCTTTCGATGAAGTGAACAAAATCACTGGCCAGTTACATATTTTCGATGGCGATATGGCGTTTAGCGCTTTTTCTACCCCCACCGCGGTATTTCCCGATTTACCTCAAGTCGAGCTTGATTTTCGGACCGCAGACGCCCGATGATCTGCAACTGCGGGAAGCCTGCTGGGCAAAGGGCTGCCCGCATGCAAGAGTACCAAGAACCAAGAAAATATTGGTTGGCCACCGCGCCGGCCGGGAGGAATAAATGGCTTCGGTTGCGATCCGCGAGGTGCGGAAAGCCTTCGGCACGACAAGTGTCCTGCACGGCGTCGATATCGCGATTAGCGACGGGGAGTTTGTTGTCCTCGTCGGCCCATCTGGCTGCGGTAAGACGACGTTGCTGCGTATGATTGCGGGACTCGAAAACGTCACCAGCGGCGAAATCAGTATCGGCGAGCGCGTCGTCAACAATTTGCCGCCGAAAGAGCGCGACGTCGCGATGGTTTTCCAGAACTACGCGCTTTATCCCCACATGACGGTTAGTGCCAACATGGCGTTTTCCATGAAGTTGCGTGGAGCGCCACAAAGCGAGATCGATACCCGCGTCAATCGCGCGGCCGATATTCTTGGGTTATCGCATCTACTCGCGCGCTTCCCGCGCCAGCTATCGGGCGGGCAACGCCAGCGTGTCGCGATGGGCCGCGCAATTGTTCGCGATCCACAAGTGTTTCTGTTCGACGAGCCGTTGTCCAATCTCGACGCCAAGCTGCGCGTGCAGATGCGCACGGAGATCAAGGAACTGCATCAGCAACTGAAGACAACTACGGTCTATGTCACCCACGACCAAGTCGAAGCGATGACGATGGCCGACAAAATCGTCGTGATGCATGACGGCCGGGTGGAGCAAAGCGGGGCGCCGCTCAAACTCTACGACAAGCCGGACAACCTGTTCGTCGCCGGCTTCATCGGCTCGCCGGCTATGAACATGATTAAGGGCCGCATCCGCGCTAACGGCACCGTCGGTTTCGAAGGTCCCGCAGGCGTCAAGCTCTTGCTTAGCGGCGCGCCTGCCGGTAGCGACGGCCGCCCGGCTATCTATGGGGTACGACCCGAACATTTTTCCCTGTCGGACGATGGGGCCGAAGTCGTGGTTAAGGTGATCGAACCGACCGGTTCCGAACTCCAGGTGGTTGCCAAGCTTGGCGAGCAGGAAATCGTCGCGGTGTTCCGTGAACGTCATAATTTTAAGCCGGGCGATAGGATCCGGCTCAGACCAGACCCGCGGGTTGTACATCTTTTCGACGAGACGACCGGAAAGCGTCTCAGTAACTAAAAGCTCAAACGGAGGAACTGCCATGAGGGACTTTACTCGCCGTACTTTGGTGAAGGGCGGCACAGCCGCCACCGCGGTCGGTGCGTTGACCGGCCCTGCGCTGCTCAATTGGGCCAAGGCCTGGGCGCAATCGTCGCCCTTTAAGCCGGAAGCTGGCGCACAGCTCTCAATGCTGCGCTGGAAATACTTCGTTCAGTCGGAAGACGATGCTTTCGTTAAGATCATGGAAGCCTTCACAAAAGCGACCGGTGTGAAGGTGACGATCTCGCGCGAATCCTACGAAGACGTGCAGCCGAAAGCCTCGGTCGCCGCGAATACCGGTGCCGGGCAAGACATGTTCTGGGGTCTCTACTCGCTACCCTTCCTGTTCCCGCAGAAAGTACTCGACGTCTCCGACGTCGCCGACTATCTCGGCAAAAAATACGGCGGCTGGGTGCCCAGCGCGCAGGTTTACGGCAAGGGGACCGGTGGCAAGACCTGGCTGGACATTCCGGTCTGCTACAGCGGCAGCTTGATGAACTACCGCATTTCGTCGATGGAGAAGGCGGGCTTCAAGGAATTCCCCAAGACCACCGACGAATTCCTCGCCTATGCAACCGCCTGCAAGAAGAACGGCACGCCCGGTGGTTTCGCACTTGGTCACGCCCCTGGCGACGCCAATGCCTGGGCGCATTGGTGCCTCTGGTCGCATGGCGGCAATCTGGTCGACAAGAACGACAAGGTTATCATTAGCTCGCCGGAGACGGCGAAAGCGCTCGAATACAGCAAGAAGCTCTACGAGCAAATGATCCCCGGCGTGCTGTCATGGAACGACGCTTCCAACAACAAGGCGTTTCTCGCCGGCGACATCCACTGGACCGATAACGGCATCTCGATCTATGTAGCCGCGAAAAAGGATCCGACCAAGCAGGCGATCGCTGCCGATATGAACCATGCCTATTACCCCATTGGGCCGGTCGGCAAGCCGACTGAATTCCACCTGATGTATCCGCTGCTAGCGATGAAATACACCAAGTATCCGGACGCCTGTAAGGCCTTGATGGCGTTCATGCTGGAAGCGGATCAATTCAACGCCTGGCTGATAGCCTCGCAGGGTTATCTCACCCACACGCTTAACGCTTACGACAAGAACCCGGTGTGGACGATGGACCCAAAAACCACCCCATTCCGCGATGTCGCCAAGCGCACGCTTACAGCGGGCGGTCTCGGCTCCGTCGGCGAAAAAGCAGCGACCGCGATCTCCGACTTCATCGTGGTCGACATGTTCGCGAGCTACTGCGCCGGCCGTACCGATGTGAAGGGCGCGATGTCCGACGCAGAACGGCAGGCCAAGCGCATCTATCGGTCGTAAACCGCCTGCCTTCGTGTCCCGGGCCTGCACAACGGGCCTGGGCATGAGGCTAAATGCTCATGACACAAATCGTACTAGAACGGCCGCCAGTAAAACAAATACGTGATGCCACCGCGTGGGACCGGCTTAAGGTCAACCGCGATTGGCTCGGCTTTTGGTTCATGCTGCCGGCCGCAGCGATCCTCATTCTTTTTCTCGCCTATCCACTCGGCCTGGGCGTGTGGCTTTCGTTCACCGACGCGCGCATCGGCCGTTCAGGTATTTTCGTCGGCCTGGAAAACTACGAATGGCTCTGGGGTGACAATGTGTTCTGGCTCTCGGTGTTCAATACTCTACTCTACACGACCGTCGCCAGCACTATCAAATTCGCCGTTGGCCTTTATCTTGCGCTGCTATTGAACGAGAACCTGCCCTTCAAGGCAATCCTGCGCGCGGTCGTGCTCATCCCATTCATCGTTCCGACGGTGCTCTCGGCCATCGCCTTCTGGTGGATTTACGACGCGCAATTCTCCATTGTTTCATGGTCGCTCAGGCATCTCGGGCTGATCCACGAAAACATCAATTTCCTCGGAGATGTGTGGAATGCACGCTGGTCGGTGATCTTCGCGAATATCTGGCGCGGTATTCCCTTCGTCGCCATCACGCTGCTCGCCGGCCTGCAGACAGTGTCGCCGTCGCTTTACGAGGCCGCCACCATCGACGGCGCCAGCGCATGGCAGCGCTTCCGCTACATCACTTATCCACTGTTGACGCCGATCATCGCGGTGGTAATGACGTTTTCAGTCTTGTTCACCTTCACAGACTTCCAGCTTATCTGGGTACTCACGCGCGGCGGGCCGGTCAATGCCACGCATCTGATGGCGACGCTATCCTATCAGCGCGCGATCCTGTCCGGTGATCTCGGCGAAGGCTCTGCGATCGCGACTGCGATGATCCCATTCTTACTAGCGGCCATTCTCATCTCGTGGTTTGGTTTGCAGCGCAGAAAATGGCAGCAAGGCGAAAACAATGACTGACGCACTCGCCGCGAAAGCTGCTAATCCGCGCTCCGTGTTAACCGGTTCAATCGCCGACCACAGCGAGGGGATGAGCTATCTCGAAACATTGCCGCGGCGGCTGGTGACGGTCTATCTGCCGCTCTCGATCATCATGCTTGTGCTGTTATTTCCGTTCTATTGGATGCTGCTCACGTCCATCAAGCCGGACGACCAATTACTTGAGATGGACAAAGTGAGCCCTTTTTGGACGACGGCGCCGACGCTTAAGCACTTCTACAATTTACTGTTTGAGACAAACTATCCACTGTGGCTATGGAACACGATGTTTGTCGCGGTGTCGTCGACGATCGTGTCGATCATCGCTAGCGTGCTTGCGGCTTACGCGATCGTGCGCCTGCGTTATCGCGGCGCTGCATGGGTCGGCGGTGCTATCTTCCTCGCTTATCTCATTCCGCCCTCGATCCTGTTCATTCCACTATCGACGGTAGTGTTTCAGTACGGGCTATTCGACACTCCGTTCGCCCTCATTCTCACTTACCCGACCATCTTAATCCCATTCTCGACCTGGCTGCTAATGGGCTATTTCAAAACCATACCGTTTGAGCTGGAGGAATGCGCGCTGATCGACGGTGCGAACCGCTGGCAGATTCTGACCAGGATAGTGTTGCCACTGGCGGTGCCGGGGCTTATCTCAGCCTTCATTTTCTGCTTCACGCTGTGTTGGAACGAATTCATATATGCGCTGACCTTTCTCTCGACCACCTCGCATAAGACAGTGCCGGTCGCGATCGTCAACGAATTCGTCGACGGCGATATTTACCGTTGGGGCTCGCTAATGGCTGGTGCAGTGGCGGGCTCTTTGCCATTGGTTATTCTCTATGCGTTCTTCGTCGAACACTACGTTGCGGCAATGACTGGCGCGGTGAAGGAATAACCTGGCTCGCTATCACGACTTTGGTAGAGTTTTTCACGCGGCTATTTCTCGCGGATCCACCTTCGGCAGTGCGGGCATCGCTGGGCCACCGAGACCACATTACCGACCACACAGCGACCACACGGGGATACACAGGGGCTACTCGGGTGCCGGTCACGACCGGTCAGAGCCATTTAAAGCACCGCTGTAACAGGACCTATTGCGTTGCAGCTTCTGCAAACCCCTGCAAAACGCTGCAATCTGCTTCAATTTGCTTCAAAACGCCGTGCAAGAAAATGCAATATTTTGCAATTGAATGCTTCGAAATGCTTCGTTTTGTTGCGTGCACACCTGTGCACCCGGCGTGCTATTTGCGAAAGCTTCGGTCGGTCCAATTCGGGCTGATGCCTTGAACGGTCGCTTCTCTAATTGGCCGGTTTAGGTCAAGCATCCCCGCTGCCGCCGGCTTCACCGGTGACGTGCCGAAGCTGCTGGGGGGCGAAGCGCTGTAGCATAGCTCAGCGGAATACTGCCGACGTGATCGTGAAACGCCTTGCGTTTTGCGATGGCGTCGTACCAGCGGTCGAGATGCGGCGTCGGCGGCCGGCCGGGCACGAGCTGGCGATAGCGGTAGCACATCACACCGACCGGAATGTCGCCGTAAGAGAACGCGGGACCGGCGACGTATTGGGTCTTGCCGAGCTGTGCTGTGGCGGACTCTACCTAAATCTGGAGGAAGTTCAGGGGCTCAGGTCAGTTGGAGCTGAGGCGTTCCGTAGAGTTCAACAGGATTTGGGGGTATGACACCGCGCCACAACAACACGAATTAATCCAGCTTAAAACCAATTTTCTGGACATAGGCGCCGAAATCGGACCGTTCTGGCCGCGCGTACTGCCGCGCCTTGTCTTCTGACCACCCATAGGCCTCGGCAGTGCCAAACTCATCGACGTATCGTTGCGTCTTGTATGGCTGGACGGCCGCGCGGTGCCGGTCATAGGTATCTATCACGTCTGTCAGACGACCCTCCGCATATGCATTGTGGTGGACGGTCACAGCAAGCGGTAGCCGCAAGCTCTGAGAGGGCGATGCAGCGGGGTATCCGACGGCGAGACCAGCGACGGGAAAGACATGGTCGGGCAACTTAAGAAGACGAGACAACGTTTTCGAATGATTGCGTACGGCACTGATCGGACAGGTGCCAAGACCCGAGGCCTCGGCAGCAATGACAAAGGCAGATAGCGCTATCGCTGCATCAACGGCTGCGTTAAAGAACGCATCGAAATGATCATTCACAAACGGCTTACCGCGCAACGCATGCAACATGCGCTGCCGGTGATTGTTGCCGCAAAAAATCAGCATGTTCGGCACGTTTGCGAGCCATTCCTGACCGCCTGGCCCTTCTGTCATCAGGTTGGTGATTTTTGACCTCAGATTTTGGGAATCGATGATGATGATGTCGCGCTGTTGAAGGTCGCTTTTGGTTGGAGCGCACAGTGCCAGCGCGCAGAGTTGCCGCAAAATATGGTCTGGTATGGTCTTCTGCTGAAATGCTCGCACCGACCCACGCCCGCCAAGCTGAATATGAACTGGCGGAGCGTCTTTATGGAGCTCTATATCCTCGGCGTCGGGACCGAAGCGATGTACAAGGGAACATGTACTAACCGGCATGGATGTCATTAGGTCTCTTTCCAGTCTGACTTTGAGGCCCACGAAAATACGGCCTCCAGTGTTTTTTAGGTTTGACCAGGCATTGTAATTAAGGACGCTCTGGCCCTTCTAAAAAATGCGCCGTGACCGCACCGCAAAATGTTTCACAGCAGGCATCAGTCCACCAAATTGACGGAACGGACACTTTGGAATGTTGCCGCGATGATGATCCTTTTATATACGCTCGATATTGGCGCCCCGGATCACTTTGCCCCACTTGTCAGTGTCATCGACAATGAATTTGCCAAAGTCGGCGGAGGACATCGACGTTGGAACGCTTCCGATATCGGACAATCGCGCCATCATCTTGGGATCGGTAAGGCCTGCATTAATTTCGCTGTTGAGCCTGTCGATGATTTCGGCCGGCGTGTTCTTGGGCGCGACTATACCATTCCACACGGTTGCCTCGTAGCTCGGTATAAACTCGCCGACGGTCGGGATGTCAGGCAACGCCTGTGAGCGAGTTTCCCCGGTCACCGCAAGCGCGCGCAACTTTCCCGCCCGGATGTTCGCTATCGTCGTAGATATGGGGCTGAACGATAATGGCACCTGCCCGGCGAGCAGATCGGGCACATAACTGTTGCGATATTGAACCACAACAAAGTTCACGCCAGCCATTTTCATGAACAACTCGCCAGCGAGATGGACCGAGCTGCCGATGCCTGGTGAGGCCATATTGATTTTACCAGGATTGGCTTTGGCATAGGCAATAAACTCCGGCACAGTCTTGGCCGGAAATGACGGATTAACTACTACGACGAGTGGGGTACGGGAAACGATCGCAACTGGAATGGTATCGCGCACGAAATCAAAGTTGAGCTTGGAGTAGAGCGTCGCATTAATTGCATTCGACGACGAGGCCATAAGAAACGTATAACCGTCTGGCCGCGCACGCACGACCTCCTCTGTCGCAAGGTTTGTACCGGCGCCCGGCTGGTCCTCGACTATGAATTGCTGCCCGAGCCGCTCCGACAGCCATTGACCCATTAAGCGCGCTACGATGTCGGTGAGGCCGCCGGCAAAGAAGCCGATGTACAAACGCACGGGGCGAGAAGGATAGGTTTGCGCCCAAGAGAATCGTGACGTAGTCGGAATGATGGCCGCACCCGTTGCCACATGCATAAAAGCCCTGCGGGAAAATTTCATCGCGCTCTCCTCTGCGTTCCGGTTTGCGAGACGCCCGTGCTTCCACGTTTGCGGGATGCACGGTCTTGGATCGCCGATTGAGTCAGACTTCAGAAGATCGGCTGAGCGCCGTCAAAATATAATGCTATTGTCTAAAGTATAATGCTATTGTCTGATGGCATCATAACAAGACCGCTATGAGCGCCGCCATGCAGTTGAGCGACCGCATTGGACGCCGGGTGAAGCTTCACGACCTCCACGTCCTCATGACCGTAGTGCAGACCGGTAGCATGGGGAAGGCGGCGGAACGGCTAAATACCGTTCAGCCTGCCGTTTCAAGATCGATAGCTGAGTTGGAGCACGCTCTTGGCGTGCGCTTACTTGATCGCAACCGCCAAGGGGTCGAGCCGACCGAATATGGCCGCGCATTATTGGATTGCGGGGTAGCCGTCTTCGATGACCTGCGACAAGGCATTAAGAACATCGAGTTTCTGACCGACCCTACGGCCGGTGAAGTGCGGATTGGATGCAATCCTCTTCTAGCTGCGACTTTTGTTTCCGCCGTGGCAGATCGGCTCTGCCGCCGCTATCCGCGAATGGTGTTTCATTTCGTGGAAGAACATGTGGAAGCTTTGTACCAAGAACTGAGCAGGCGCAACGTCGATTTTCTGATCGCTCGGAGATTGGGCCCTATTTCAGACGAGCGACTTGAGTTCGAATTTCTTTTCGATGACTCATATGTCGTCGTGGTGGGCGCGCAAAGTCCGTGGATTTCGCGGCGCAGGATCAAGCTTGCCGAACTGGTGAACGAGCCGTGGACGCTACCGCCGCTAGACAGCGGAACTGGGTCACTCGCAATCGAAGCCTTTCGCGCAAGTGGGCTCAATAATCCAAGGATTGCAGTGGTTTCCGCTACTGCTCAGGTGCGGATGACTCTATTAGCGACCGGGCGCTTTCTCACGATCCTCCCGGTCTCCGCTTTGAGATTTCCCACTACGCGTCCAGAGCTCAAAGTTTTACCAGTTAAACTGCCTATGGCTCGCGTGCCCGTCGGAATCGTCACCCTTAAGAACCGCACACTCAGCCCGGTCGCACGCGTTTTCGTCGAGCAAGCCCGCGAAGTTGCGAAGCCTTTGGCGAAACGAAAATTATAGTCGCCATGTCGTGTTATGGCACATCGCGCTCGACGGCGCTGATGCCCTGAATGGTCGCTCTTGGGTGCACAGACAAATAGAGCTTTCGGTCTCGGCCAAATAGGCCGTCAATGACCCATCACGTCTGCGAGGCCTTATCAGGTCACCCGCAAGCACGTAAGACTGCTCTATCTTATGTAAACGCTGGGGGGGGGTCGTGGCAAAGTTGACTGCAATCGCGCTCGTGCTGCTCGCCGTGGTCGGACCGCGGGCAAATGCTGCTGAAATCAAAGTCTTTACGGCAAGGGCGGGCGCAACGGTCCTGGAAAAGATCAGTCCTGAATTCGAACGCGCCACGGGAAACAAGCTCAACGTCATAACAGGCTTCGGTCCCAGATTCGTAGAACGCATCGACAGCGGCGAGAGTTTCGACATTCTGATTGCTGGTCCTCCCATCATTGACGGGCTGATCAAGAGCGGAAAACTGCTCGCAGACAGCCGCATCGATCTCATACATAGCGGTATGGGGGTAGAAGCGCGGGCGGGCGCGCCAAAGCCGGACATCACCACCGTTGCTGCGTTCAAGCAGGCGCTGCGCAACGCGAAATCCATCGGCTACATTAAGGTCAACCGCGTGGGCGAATTGATCGAGCGGCTGGGAATGACGGACGAGCTGAAGTCAAAAATCACCGTGCCGGACTCCGATATCGTTTCTGAGCTTGTCGCCAAGAGCGAGCTGGAGCTCGGCATTGTGGTGCTCACTCAGATTTTGACCACGCCGGGAGTTGAGCTGGTTGGCCCGCTTCCGCCGGACATCCAATATTCTTTCCAGTTTACCGCCGGGGTGAGCGCACAATCCAAAGTACCGGCTGCCGCGCGAGATTTGTTAAAATTCTTCGGTACGCCTACGGCCATTCCGGTCATCAAGTCACAGGGAATGGAGCCGGGATAGGGCGCTCAAGTGGCCTCAACAAATGGAAGGCGAAAGTCCGAAAGTGGCACAAAGCGACGTTTCGCTGCCATGCGATAGCATGTCGGCTACTGGCGCGATTGTGTTGCAAAAGTCTCAAATCGCGGAGCAACAATTTTTCCGCCAGAAGACAAGGCAGGCGGCGATCGCCTATTAATATAGCCTCAGGCTTATTACCGAAGTCGCCGGTGAGTTCATCGCTGTGCGATGAGGTCCCTCACGTATTTATTCCAAAATCGCATCTAAAGCCCAGAGAATTTTTGATCAGTAGTGCAAAAAGACTTTTGCAACACAATCGGCGCAACAACGGACATCGCGCAGACTTGGGGCCTAGATGCGGCCGTTGAAAATGATGCCGAAGCAGACATGGTGTGTGATGTCGTCTTCAAAAGCTGCCTTTAGAATTTTGCCTATGCTCATTTCGGCCGAGCAGATGTGGCGCGGAGAGCAATAAGGCACTATCGTGACGACATGTGCGACCGCGTTTGGGCCATCATACGAAACGTTGTCTTACTGTCTACGCTTCTGGCGTTCAGGAGTCCCGCGTTCGCTGTGACGAGAGCGCCTGCTCCGCCGCCATCGGTCGATGGTTGGACCGGTTTCTATCTTGGCGGGAATCTTGGATACGGCTGGGCCGATCCGCGCGTCGATACAACAGGCAATGCAATGACGATTAGCCCCATTAGTGGGCGACAATTTTCAAACAGCATTGCCTTTGCTGGTTCACACACTGCAGAATTAAATGGGTTCGTTGGCGGTGGCCAGGTCGGCTATAATTATCAGATCAGTCCTCGATGGCTGGTGGGCTTCGAGACCGACATTCAAAGCTCGGCCGTGCGCGGCACCGACATTTTCACGGATGCATTCTCTGCGCCGTTTTGCGTCGGCATCACGGGCCCTCCTATTCATTGCACCACAGCTCCCTTCAACGGCACGGCGACCACCGATTATCAAGCAAAAATTCAATGGTTCGGGACCGTTCGCGGTAGGCTTGGTGTTTTGGTGACCGATCGTGTTCTGGTCTACGGAACCGGAGGATTGGCGTATGGCAGAGTCAAAGTCGCCGGGAGCACCAATGTTGATGGTTTGCTGCAGGTCGGTTCGATTCTAACGCCCGGTACGAGTGCATTCGCCGCGGAGCGGACAAACGTCGGTTTCGCGGTCGGCTGCGGGATAGAGGGTAAGATCTTCGCAAATTGGACGTGGAAATTGGAATATCTACACTTGGACTTAGGTTCGCTCGAACTCGGTGACCACATTCCCTCCGATTGTCGTGAGAGGCGGTGTTACTCCTGCCGTAGGCACTATGACGACGCATACGGAATTCACCGACGACATCGTGCGCGTCGGACTCACCTACAAATTTGCAAGGTAATTGGCCAAAAAATTCAAGTATCCACGTGTCCCGTGATACGAATCCGGTTGAACTCTGAAGCTGTCCGCCGAAAATCACGAGCCCTTTTTCAACACCATCCACCCAAAAGCGACATCGGTGAGCGATGGGTCAACTCACTGCGTGATATTCGTTTGCTTCGTCACGACAAAGTCCAGCCCTACCCAAAATCCAAAAGCAGTCGCCAGGAAGTTGATTGTCAGGGCGGACATGTACGCTCCCGCCGGATATTCGAAACCGCCTAATACATACGCGATCATTGCTGCGATGCTGACGGAGCCTAGTCCAACCATTGTTGCCAGCACGGACATCGGAGCCTGTTTGACATACACCGCTTTGCGCCGGCGCGGATAAGTCAATAGGATCACCAGCATGGGAAGTCCAAATATCAAAGCGCACGCCTTCCAGATCAATGCCTCGGGTATTTCGTAAAAGCTCAAGAGCACGGGGCTCAGCGCCCCAGCCGTAAAGATAAACAAGTGTCCGACAATCGTTCGAGTGATGAATCTGTCGAGTGCGGACAGTTGTGCTCCGGCACCCTGGCGAATGATGAGCAAAAGTGCTGCGAACCCGGCGAATGTGACCATTAATGTCGCCAGCGCATAAAGGTAACTTGCCCCTTTTAATTCCATACATAACCCCTTTGGTGTTCAATCATTATGACGATCTCCGGCTCCGCGCAAAGCCTAGACTGCATCTCAGAGGTCCCGATTGGCATTGAAGGACGTTCGCCGGTCTCTGCTGTCTGGTCGCGATTCGAGGGCAAAGCTGACGTGGCGCTAGAGGGCCGAAACGACGCTGATGACCCTTCACTGACATGGGCTCGCCAAGGCTTTTGCATTGCGCACCGATCATCCAAATGCGTTAAACGCTTGCCGAGTGACGGCGATTTTGGCTTAATCCCCTATTCGCGCAAGGACATGGCCTTCGCGGATAGGCTCGACGCCGCGCTCACACGATGCGAACTCCGAATGAGGCGCCATCGAAAAGGAGGTTTGCGATGCCCTACCGCATAGACAACATCGACCCAAGGACGACGGTCATGATCGTCGTCGACATGCAGAACGACTTTGTTGCCGAAGGCGCGAAGCTGCAATCGGCGCAAGCGCACGCCATGGTGCCAAAACTCGCCGCGACACTCAGATTTTGTCGGGAGAAGGGCATCCGCGTTGTCTACACGGCACATGTCCATCGCCGCGACGGCTGCGATATGGGACTATACGACGATCTTTATTCGGTGGTCGCGGATCGCTCGGTGTTGGTCGATGGATCGCCGGGGGCCGAGATCTACAAAGACCTGGCGCCGGCGCCGGGCGAGCACGTCATCAAAAAACACCGCTATAGCGCGTTCTTCGCGACCGACCTTGATCTGATATTGCGGGAATGGGCCGTCAAAACCGTAATCATATCCGGCACGACGACGGAAAACTGCTGTCACGCAACGGCACGCGACGCCATGTTCCGCAATTATCAAGTCGTGTTCCTCTCGGATGCGACGGGAACATTCGACTATCCCGACGTCGGTCAGGGCGCACTGTCGGCGGCCGATGTCCATCGGGCCACATTGACTATACTCGCGTTCTCGACAGCCGACGTTATGACCGTCGACGAATTCAAAACGCGCGTGGTCGGCGCCAATGTCGCCGCGGCGAGCAAGGCGGCGTAACGGGCAGAGCAAGTGGCAAGCAGCCCGGATTTCGCAGAGCGAAATCCGGGGAGACAGCGAGGGCTTCAGCGGGTGACGCGGGGGGTTCGCTGCGCTCAATCGGGCTACGTCCTCGTTATTCCGGGGCCGAGCGAAGCGAAGGGGTTGGTTACTGACGGCGTCATCTCGGCCCGGAGCGGGGAGAAGCGATGGAACGCCGTCGCGATCACGGCTTTGTTTGGACGCATCGACACGCCGGGCGGTTTTCACGATGCGTCGACAACATCGATTAGGCGGCCATAGAAGCTAACTTTGCTGCAGCGCCAAAACGACGCGAGTGGCACTTAGCGACGTTTCGCTGCGGCGAAAATTTCGGTCGCTATTGGGGGCATAGCGTACATTGATCGGCACGTGCGTTGAATCGCTCGGTCGCTAATGACCCTGGCTGTGTAAAAACACATCGCGGAAATTGATTCTCGGGATAAGATTCTCACGCGATTTGCGGGAGGATACGATGAGGCGCTTCGTTGAAGGGGCGGATCGTGGTCAGAGCACGCTGTTTCCTGAATGTCTGGAAGACTGGATCGGAGAGGACAATCCGGTTCGCGTCATAGACGTCTTTGTCGATGAACTCGCTCTTGATGAGGTTGGATTTTGCGGGGTCGAACCCGAGGTAACCGGTCGACCTTCCTATCATCCGTCGGTGCTGCTGAAGCTCTACATCTACGGCTATCTCAACCGGGTGCAGTCGAGCCGCCGGCTGGAGCGTGAGGCGGGGCGCAACGTTGAGGTGATGTGGCTGGTGGGCCAGCTTGCTCCCGACCACAAGACGATTGCCAACTTCCGCAAGGACAACGGCCGCGCGATCCGGCAGGTCTGCGCCCGGTTTGTTGCGCTCTGCCGCACTTTGGGCCTGCTCACGCAAGCCAGCGTCGCGATTGACGGCAGTAAGTTCAAGGCGGTGAACAACCGCGACAAGAACTTCACGCGGGCCAAGATGGAGCGGCGCATGGCGCAGATTGAGGAGAGCGTCGCGCGTTATCTGCAGCAGCTCGACAGCGCCGACCGGCAGGAACCATCCGAGGCGCTCAAAACCAAGACCAGCCGTCTGAAAGAGAAGATCGAGAAACTGAAGGAGCAGATGCAGCGGCTTGAGATTCTCAAGGTAACTATGCTTGCCACGCCGGACCAGCAGATCTCGCTGACCGATCCCGATGCCCGCTCGATGGCGACTAGCGGCCGCGGCTCTGGCGTCGTGGGCTACAACGTCCAGGTTGCCGTCGACACCACACATCATCTGATTATCACGCATGAGGTGACTAACGTCGGGACCGACCGGTCGCAGCTCTCACCTGTGGCCAAGGGGGCGAAGGCGACGCTGGAAGTGGAGAACCTCGATGCCGTCGCCGACCGCGGCTACTTCAGCAGTGAGGAGATCCTGGCGTGCGAGGAAGCGGGCATCACCGTCACGCTGCCCAAGCCGATGACCTCAAACTCAAAGGCAGAAGGGCGCTTCGGCAAGCAGGACTTTCGCTATCTGGCTGAGGAGGACGTTTACATGTGTCCTGCCGGCGAGAAGCTTGCCTACCACTACACGGTCGAGGAAAAAGGGCTGATTCTGCATCGCTACTGGACTAACGCTTGCCAGGATTGCGCCATCAAAAATGCCTGCACCACCGGCAAGGAACGCCGGATCACCCGATGGGAGCATGAGCGTGTTCTTGAGGCGGTGCAACGCCGGCTCGACGAGCATCCGGAGAAAATGCGCCTGCGGCGCGAGACGGTCGAGCATCCCTTCGGCACGATCAAGGCGCGGATGGGCGCAACCCACTTCCTGATGAAGACGCTGCCGCGCGTGGCCACCGAAATGGCGCTGCACGTGCTGGCCTATAATCTCACGCGCGTCATGAACATCATCGGCATCCAACCGCTCATGGCGGCCATGAGGGCATAATCGCCACAGACACGAAGCCGTCTGCCATCAGAGGATCGCCGCAATCCGCATCAGCCGCGTCTACAGTCGGAAAAGCCGTCAAATCCAAAAAATGACCACGCACGGCCACATCGCCGATGTCTCAAGGCGTCAATGCTTCCGCCAAGGCGTTTTTACACGACCAAGACCCATAGCGGACATCCACTGCGAGTACTGGCTCACGTCCATTGCTCAAAATGGGACCTCGCCGGCCATGGAACCACTCGTTGCGGCAAGCGTTATTGTTTAACTTCATTCAGCAATGGAGTTGCGTGCCATGTACAAGCATCTCAGCGCTCTCGTCGCTCTGGGAGTGGTGACGATGGCATTTGCGCTACCGTCCATAGCCCAGAATTCTGAACGGTCGAAGGTTGGCCAGTTACGCTGCGATATTTCAGCCGGTATAGGCCGAATTATCGCATCGAAGGAACCAGTGAACTGCATGTTCATCCCATCGCGACCGGGACGGCGTGAGAATTACACCGCGGTAATCTCAAAAGTTGACCGCAATCTCGGCGCCACCGAAGGCAATGAATTGGTGTGGACAGTCTATGCGCCGATAGAGCGTCCGTTCGGCGCATTAGCCGGCAACTATCGTGGTGCGAACGCCGAAGTGACGGGGACGGTCGGCGGCGGTCCGAGTGCCGACGTCATGGTCGGTGGCTCGAAACGCAGCGTCATCTTGCAGCCGGCATCGGCGCAGCCGCAGACTAATCTAGCGATTAGCGTCGCCGGACTTGAATTGCGGCAAGGATGGTAACCGCGCGGATTTCGGCCACTTCGACGGTGACTGGGTGTTGCCCATCGTCCAATGGAGGCGATTGGCACCTTGCTGAGCGCCGCCAAAAGGAAATAACACTCACTGGCGTCAGCACTACGCGGGGGGAGCAACCGTTGGATGACGAGGCCGTCACTCTTGCGGCCTCAACCATTTCTAGCCTCACTTACGATGCCGCTATTGGCACAAAGGCGACATCCCCCGATGGCCGTTCTGCGGTCGCTATCTGGTGCAAAGGAGACGTGACGCGGACATCGTCAAATGGTCGAGAGTGACCCGACTCAGACATGAAGCGCTTGCCACATTCAGGAAACGTTCCAGATTCGAAATCCAGCGATTTTGGGATCAGAAAATCGACGCGAGTGCTTCAACTATTAGCCAACCTAGAACGATGGCCCAGACTCCAACTAAAACAACACCAAATCCGATCATAAATTGAGGCCATTTTCTGCCAGCCCACTTCCATAATCGATTTTGGCGGGTCTCGGGCATTTTGATCCCCGTGACCCCACGAACAAGTTCTCTTTATAAACAACTGCGCCGCGCAAGTGGTTCCGAACCTGGCCGGTTCAATTGGCGACCGTTTTGGACAAGTGCGGACATTGACTAGCCGGTGCCCTCGGAGGCCGATTAAATCATCTGACTAAATTTCGGAGGGACCTCCGCAAGGTGGTCTTTCTTTTTGGACCAATCATGTTGCGGTGCATGAGTCTGCTTCTGGCACATGACTGCGTTCGCTGCGCTGCAAAATCTAGGACGCGATTGGACAACAACGGACAAAAAGCCGCCCGGACGCTGGATTGGTACGCAGCGAATGACCTAGGCCGTGTGAAAACTCCGGCGCTCGCCGTGCGGGTAGAAGAATGTTTTAGAAATACTGCGTTCTGGAAACTGTTAATGCTTCAGACTTACGGCTGTACGTCATGTTGGAGAACTGTATTTTCTACATTTTCCAAATGTATGAGTTTTCACACAGCCAAGACCCGAGGCGGACATGCGGGCATCCTGCCCTGGGGGCACGGCACAATCAGTTTTTCAGAGCCTGCCCCGTCCGTACCAACATCCATTGCAACTATATCGGCGTTAAATTAACATTTAAATTCCAGCTCTCCTTAGGTTCGGCTTAGGGTCATTGAGTAGCCGAATTCTAGGGACGTTATCCCTCGGCGCATCGCCGGGTACTGTATCGGGGGAGCACTTTAATGAATGGCACACAAAGAAAGTCGAGCGGCTGGAGCTGGTGGTACCTGCTCTTTGCAATCCAATTCGTCTTGGCTCTCTGGCCGCCGTTTTACAACAAGACCGAGCCATACTGGATCGGCATTCCGTTCTTCTACTGGTTTCAGCTCCTATTGGTGCTCGTCGGCGCCGTGCTCACGGCAGTTGTTTATTTTGCGACCGAGGATTAGCACCATGACGTATTGCTTGTTTCTGGCCCCAAAGATGATGCTGACAAATAGGGGTGCGTCATGCACGGCGTGAACTGGGTTGCACTCACCATTTTCGTGCTGTTGTTCGGCTTTATCACTTGGTTGGGCTTCGCCGCTGCCAATTGGCGCAAGGGCGATCTCGATCAGTTGCACGAATGGGGCCTGGGCGGTCGGCGCTTCGGCACAATCGTCACCTGGTTCCTCGTCGGCGGCGATCTTTATACCGCCTACACGTTCATTGCTGTTCCTGCGCTCGCTTTTGGCGCGGGGGCCATCGCGTTCTTCGCGGTACCGTACACAATCGTGATCTATCCAATCTTGTTTCTGGTTTTCCCACGGCTCTGGAACGTCTGTCACAAGCACGGCTACATCACGGCGGGAGATTTTGTTCGCGGTCGCTTCGGCAACCGATGGCTTGCACTAGCGGTTGCGATCACCGGCATCGTCGCGACCATGCCCTACATTGCGCTCCAGCTCGTCGGTATTCAGGTCGTGGTAGGAGCTCTCGGCATCTCGGGCACGGGAATTGCCGCTGATTTGCCATTGATCATTGCCTTCGTGATCCTGGCAGCCTTTACCTATTCGAGCGGTCTGCGCGCACCAGCCTCGATCGCGATCGTCAAGGATATCCTGATCTATGTAACGGCTTTCGCTGCTGTAATTTTCATTCCGATCGAGCTTGGCGGGTTCGGCAAGATCTTCGCCGCCGTGCCGGCAGCAAAGGTACTGCTGGCGGTTCCCGGACCCAACACAACGGGCGCCTATGGCGCCTATGCGACATTGGCCTTGGGCTCGGCGTTCGCGCTTTTCCTCTATCCTCATTCTCTGACCGGCATTCTAAGCGCAAGCAGTGGCCACGCGATTCGCCGCAATGCCGCGATGCTTCCGGGCTATTCCTTGATGCTCGGCTTGCTTGCCCTCGTCGGCTTCTTTGCAATTGCCGCCGGGGTCGCGAACCTTCCCGAGTACGCGGCCGGCTTCAAACAGTTTGGGAACAACTTCGCCGTGCCGGCACTCTTCCTCCACAGTTTCCCGTCTTGGTTTATCGGCATTGCCTTCGCTGCAATTGGTATCGGCGCTCTGGTGCCGGCAGCGATCATGTCGATTGCGGCGGCAAATATGTATACGCGCAACATTCACCGCGAATTCGTCAATAAGAATCCGACCGACAAGCAGGAAGCACAGATGGCGAAATGGGTATCGCTGATCGTGAAGCTCGGCGCACTCGTGTTCATCATCTTCATTCCGACGAAATTCGCCATCTACCTACAGCTGTTGGGCGGCATTTGGATTATTCAGACGCTGCCCGCGGTGATGCTTGGCGTCTATACCCGATGGTTCAATGACTGGGCGCTGCTTGTCGGCTGGGCGGTGGGAATAATCGCAGGCACGACGATGGCCGCGGCGGTGAACCTCACCCCGACCTATCCGCTCGCGCTTGGCGGCTATACGTTCCCGGGCTACACCGCGCTCTATACCGTGATCCTCAACCTCCTGGTGGCGGTCGTTCTTACGCCGGTGTTCAACGCGATGAGCACAGGGCGGGTACAGATCGATGAGACCGTCGCAGCGGATTATCACGCCTGAAAAATTTGAATCGAAAACGCCCCCTTTTAACGTCGGGGCTCTTGTTTTTAGCCGCCTCGGTTGGCGGCCTCTTTCATTTCAAATCGAGTGTGCGATGTCGGCTCTTGGCACATCGCTGCGTTCGCTGCGCTGCAAAATCTAGGACTATCGCGCGATTCCAATGCCAACTGGTCGAAGACACGCTTCCAGATACCTCGGCGGGACCAACGATTGAAGCGATTGTAAGCGGTCGTGTAGAGGCCGTTGCGCGCTGGCAAATCCCGCCACGGCATTCCGGTGCGTAGCACATAAAAAGATGGCGTTCACGATCTTGCGGTCATCAACCCGCGCACTCTTGCGGCTCTTTGGCAGCAGCGGTTCGAGCAGCGCCCCTTCCTCGTCGCTCAGATCAAATCGCATGATCCACCTTCGCATACGTTGAATCATGTTCGTCCAAAATATTCAAACAGCTATCTGGGTACAAACCCTAATTTGACTTGTTCCGGTGTCATATCGACGTATGCCTACGCCACATCGACGTCGAGCGGCAGAACCTTGGCCTTGAGCTTAGCAACAAGCCGCTTGAGCGCAACGACTTCCGCTTCCAGCGTCTCGACGCGCTCCTGTAGTTCGGCGTCGGAGGCGCGCCGCGATTCGAGCGAACGAGCGACCTCGAACGCAACGCCAATTTCATTTGGCCCGCGCCGCCGCACACGCGCGCGCAGCGTTTGCTGCTTACTTGGGATAAAGAGTTCGACGCTGTCGGGGACGGTGGCCGGATGGTCGAAGGTGAGGCGCGCGCCGCTATCCGACACGTCACGAATAACGCACTCAATCGAGGCGCGGCGATTGTCGTAATAGAGCGTTCCCTTGAGAAACGTTCTCTGGCGGGACGCTATTTTTTGTTCGTCGGGCATGAGAGCCACGTATAGTCGATTTTATTTAAGAATATTTAACGCTTAAGTATTCGCTTTGCGACCTCCGCGACGCTAATATTTGTTGATGAAGCACGTTTATGCATTAGTGCTGATTATCAGCATCGTTGGAATCTTGGCTCTGGCCATTGCAGTTTATACTGTTTACCCGGCTTAAGGGCTTAAGGCACTTTACGGTAGACCCTGTGATGCTCTTCAGTTGGCAATGGCCATGATGCCGAGCACCACACAAACCGTAGGCTCAGGGAACGCGGCGTTTATCGTGATCAAAGAGGTTCACGCCTCCCAAATGGCATATACGTCGTCGCGAAATACATTCAGTGCTGACTCGAAGCGTCCTTTATGTTCGGCGGAAAGGCCGGATTGGTCTTGGTGCCGCGCAATAGATCCTCCGCCATTATCAGCGCCTTGTCGTTCTTGGGGTCCGGCGGAACGTAGGATTGCGAGCCGGTCTGCTCTTTGCCGGCGTCACCCTTGAGGTGGCCGCGCAACGAGGCCTCGCCCTTGGTGCTGGTATCGGTCTTCGCCTTGATGTCATCCGGCAGGTCTTGCATGACCTCGATGTCGGGCACGATGCCCTTGGCCTGGATCGAGCGTCCGGACGGCGTGAAGTAACGCGCGGTGGTCAGCCGCAGCGCGCCATTGCCAGAACCGAGCGGGATGATGGTTTGCACAGAACCCTTGCCGAACGAACGCGTGCCCAGAATGGTCGCGCGTTTCTGGTCCTGCAGGGCGCCGGCGACGATTTCCGACGCCGACGCCGAGCCGCCGTTGATCAGCACGATCAGCGGTTTGCCTTTAGTGAGATCCCCGCCCTGGGCAGTGAAGCGCTGATCTTCTTCTGGGTTGCGACCGCGTGTGGAGACGATCTCGCCTCTTTGGACGAATGCACTCGAAACTGAGATGGCCTGGTCGAGCAAACCGCCCGGGTTGTTGCGCAGGTCGAGGATGTAGCCCTTGAGTTTGTCGTTGCTCACCTTCGCCGCAATGTCGGTGAACGCTTTCTTCAAGCCATCGGTAGTCTGCTCGGTGAATTGCGTCATGCGAATATAGCCGACGTCGTCGCCTTCCACCTGCGAGCGCACCGAGTGCACGCGGATGATCTCGCGGGTCAACGACATTTCGATTGGCTTGTCTTTGCCCTTTCGCATGATGGTGAGCTTGATCTTGGTGTTCACCGGGCCGCGCATTTTCTCGACCGCCTGGTTCAGGGTGAGACCCTGCACCTCCTCGCCATTGAGCTGGGTGATGATATCGTTGGCCATGACGCCGGCCTTGGCGGCGGGCGTGTCGTCGATCGGTGCCACGACCTTGATCAGGCCGTCTTCCATGGTGACTTCGATGCCGAGCCCGCCGAATTCGCCGCGGGTCTGCACCTGCATGTCTTGGAAGCTCTTCGCATCCATATAGTCGGAGTGCGGATCGAGCCCGGTCACCATGCCCTTGATCGCGGATTCGATCAGCTTGTTGTCGTCCGGCTTCTCGACATAGTCGGCGCGCACGCGCTCGAACACGTCGCCAAAGAGATTGAGGTCCCTGTAGGTGTCCTCCACCGCAGCCTTGGCGCTCATGCCGAAAAACTCTATGCGCGGTTCCGTGGCAAACAGCGTTATTGCCGTTCCGGCCGCCGCGCCGAGTAGAATGAGTGTGGTCTTGCGCATCATCCGCGAACCTTTTCAAAAGTTGGATAAAGTTCCAAATAACGGTTATTTACAAACTAGCCTCACTGCTGGAGATTCAAACCTAAATTCTGTGTCAAAAATGCGGGCGGTAACTCGTGGGGTTTTCTCGAGGCGTTTTGCCTGCATTGACGTATTAGTCCTGTTCCCCGTTAGCCTTTAGCGGCCACACCCTTGGTCCCGGGCGCTCTCGGCAATCTATCGTAGCTCAATCAGATCTATCGCGTTCCAAACGGATGTTCGGGTGGGTTCGTTTGCGTCGGGCCCCATGTATTGAGAGGCCGCTGAGGATTTTGCTGGGGATTTAAAATGCTCGCTGCGGGAGGAATTGGCTGCGACAATGGGCCCCGGCCGGTCTTGACGCTAGTTCCAGTTGTCGCCGTCCCCCCGGAACTTCCGCTCCGCTCCATACCAGTGTTGCGATTGGTTATGCTATCCGCCGTTCCTTGTGCGTGAACGCCAGTCACGCTTCCAAATATTAGAGCTATAGCAAAGAACGAGCAGGCTTTCGTATGTGCCACGACCTATCTCCCGTCAGCAGTCATTAACTTGGCATAGATCACCAAAAAGACATGTGAGGAGTCTCACGAAAATCAAGGGCGCAATCACCGAAGGAGGCATTTCTTCGGATCGAGAACCAACGCGAATGTGAAGTGATAGGTTCGCCCGCCACCGAATTCGCTAACGTGCACCAGCCGAAAATTACCAAAGGCCGAGCGAAATTTTATACAGTTATGTCGAAGCCCGCTCAGTTATTGTCTATTTTGCCGCCCTTGGCGACGCAGGCCTGAAAGTAATCGCGCTGAGCTTTCTCCGCTCCACTCGCCTTACTTCCTGCGGGTGGGGTCGGATGCGCCTTGATGGCCATTGCCCGACACTTGTTTGCAAGGTCCGCGCTGATGGCCGACGACGGATCAGTCATCGGCAAATACGCCGCCAAAGCGAGAACCACCACCAAAAACGAACTCTTCGCCAGTTTTGTCATGCGGTTAACGTATTCATTGCATCGAGAGTCTGCCCAGCTGTTTGAGCAGATAGGGACTGCTAACGTAGCCTAGATCGACAAACGACCGTTATAATTTCGTTGTCAGAGAATAATAGAACAGTATCGAGAATTAATGCCAGCCGGTTAAATAAACCAATATTTTTAATGGTTTATCTGGGTTCCGATTGATTGTTTGCCTTGGTTGTAGCTAGGTGCACCCGCAACTCCGAAATACCAGGGCTGTAACAACGATGCTGGCGTCCCAGTCGATGACTGCGAGAAATCTAATGACAACGATTTTAGGCCGATGGAGAGCAGGTCTCATCGTGTTCGGTGTCGCGCTCACCGTTGCATGGCTGATACTGCTGATCTGGTTTCCGCTGTACCTGCTCAAAATAATTTAGGCAGACCAAAATCAGCTTAACGGTCGGCTTCATAGTCCGGCACGTTTGAAACGTCATTCGCCTGCCAAAGTAGCCATGCCACGGCTAAAACGGATGGCGTAAGAGTAGCGAAGACCCCAATTAAAAACAGCTGCATGCCCTTCCTCCGAACTGCAGACCGTTATTCCAAAACCCCTTATTGTTCTCGATCTCTGC
>CAWGFV010000006.1:0-153544 GCA_963821975.1 uncultured Alphaproteobacteria bacterium
GCATTTCGCTGATCGTGAGCGGCGATTTCAGGCGATCGTGAGCGGTTGTTTCACGCGATCATGAGCGGCTGGTTCGACCGACATTCTGATTTGTTCAGGCGTTTGAGGCGTGGTCAAGAGTTTGATTGCGGGCGTTCTTCTTTCGCATGCTTTCTCCGGTAAGTTGAAGGCGGTGAGCGTTGTGAACGAGGCGATCCAGGATCGCGTCGCCGAGAGTAGGGTCACCGATGATATCATGCCAAAGTTCGACGGGGATCTGGCTGGTGACGATGGTCGATGCTCGACCATGGCGATCATCAAGGACCTCCAGGAGGTCGCGCCGTTCTGGCGGACTGAGAACCGACAGGCCCCAGTCGTCGAGGATGAGGAGTTGAACACGGCCGATGGTTTTGAGCAGGCGGCCATAGCGGCCGTCGCCCCGAGCGAGGGCGAGCGCCTCGAACAGGCGCGGGACACGGTAATACTGGACCGAACGATTGTCGCGGCAAGCCTTGTGGCCGAGGGCGCAAGCAATCCAACTCTTGCCGAGGCCGGTTGGCCCTGTGACCAGCAGGTTCTCGTTGTGGGCGATCCAGTCGCCGCCGACGAGTTTGGCAAAGACGGCGCGGTCGATGCCGCGTGGCGTGCGTAAATCGACGTCTTCCACGCAAGCGTTTTGGCGTAGCGCAGCGAACTTGAGGCGGGTCGTGAGACGTTTAGTGTCGCGCTCGGCTGCTTCGCGATCGACGAGAAGTCCGAGGCGCTCCTCGAACGACAGAGCATCGAGATCCGGTGATCGTCGCTGCTCCTCCAAGGCTTTGGCCATTCCGGTCAAGCCGAGCGTGATCAGCCGTTCATAGGTGGGATGCGTCAGCATTGAGATCTCCCTGTTTCAGTGGAAATAGCCCTGACCGCGGATGTTGCCGTGGCGCAGGGGTTGGTGGTCGGGCGTCTCGTCAAGAAAAGCGCGATCAAGGCCGTTCTTGAGGATCGAACGGATCGAGGCGACGGAGCGTGCTTTGATGAGGATGCCGCGTCGGCAGGCTGCATCGACGCGTGCATTGTCGTAGCTCCTGGCCAGCGACAGGATGCCGAGGCAGGTGCGAAAACCTTGCTCGGGATGGGGCCGGGCAGCGATGACGGCCTGGAAAAAGGCCGCGGTAGATGGACCGATCTTCTCGCCGGCCGCGATCAGCCCACCGGGCGTCCACTTGCCGTAGCGGCGATGGGCGCTTGGCATGTGATCGGCAATCGTGGTGTGGCCGCGCCGGTTTGGTGCACGGGCGTGGCTCGCGATCCTCTTGCCCTTGTGGAAAATCTCGACCGTCTTGTCCGCGATGCGCACATCGACGAGTTCACGGATAAGTCGATAGGGGGTGGAATACCAATGGCCGTCGATCTCGACGTGATAGTCGGGCGCGACGCGGCAACGCTTCCAGCGCGCAAAGACGTATGGCTGGTCCGGCAGCTCTGCCAGCTTGAGCTTGTCGATCTCGGCAAAGAGTTCGGCGCGGCTGGAGCCGAAACCGCGCATCTGGCGGGCGTTGAGTTCGACGACAAGCACGCGAATGGCGGCATTGAGTTCCGCCAGGGAAAAGAATCGGTGATTGCGCAGACGCGCCAGGACCCAGCGCTGCGCGATCTGGACGGCGACCTCAACCTTCGCCTTGTCCTTTGGGCGTCTCGGCCTCGCCGCGAGGATGGCGGTGCCGTAATGGCTCGCCATCTCGGCGTAGGTTCGGTTGAGACCGGGATCGTAGCGATCGGGGTTGGTGACGGCGGCCTTGAGATTATCGCAGACCACGAACTTCGGCACGCCGCCCAGAAACCGGAACAGATTGGTATGCATGCCGATCCAGTCGGCCAGGCTCTCGCTCGGGCAAGCCTCGGCGTAGGTGTAGTTCGAGGCGCCCATCGACGCGACGAACAACTTCATGGCGTGCGCTTCGCCGGTAATGGGATCGAAGATGTCGATGGTGTCGCCGGCGAAATCGACGAACACCTTCTCCCCGCCCATGTGGGTCTGGCGCATCGTCGGGCGGGCACGCTTCTTCCAAGCCTCGAAGGTCGTGCAAAACCACGTATAGCCAAAGCCGTCGGGATTGGCCGCGCGATACTCTTCCCACAACAGCAAGCGTGTCACGCTGCGGCGGCGCAACTCCTTCTCCACATAAATCCAATCCGGGACCGTTCGCCGGTTGTTTTGCGATGCTGCAATCGGCGCCGGGAACAGGAGGAGCTCCAGGCCATCGTCATCCATGCCCTCGGGCAATGGCCAAGTCAGGCCGGCGAGACCGGCTCGTCGCAGATAACCATGCACCACGCCATTGCTCACCCCGATCATGCGCGCGATGACGCGTTCGGTCAGGCCTTGGTGCCTTAAACGTAGAACTTCTCTGATCCGGCGCATCGACAATCTCTGGGTGGGCATCGGGTCTCCTCATTGGTTGAATGAGGAAGCCGTAGCCCGATTGAGTTGTCGGCCGAAGCGTCCAGCACCTCCAAAAGGTGCTCACGATCGTCTGAAATCGTTGCTCACGATCCCGCGAAATACTTGCTCACGATGCAGTGAAATCCGTGCTCACGATCCCGCGAAACGCGCATCGATCTCACCCTTTTGGGAATAGTACTTCGATTCGAGCATTGGCGCGACAACAGATTTCGAGCGGGTAACCTATTAGGTGATGCCTCAGGTGAGGGCACCGGCAACCTTCGGCTTCGCTCTGTCGCGCCGTGTTGGATCGCCGCCGACCGCGTGCAGACCAACGCCTCCTTGGTACTACTGAGGCCTTTAGAATTAAGGTTGACCGGGCTCCATTGTTGATTGAGTTCGCGGAACACGTGTAGCGTTAAACACGTCGGGCCGCCTTGTGGGGCAAGTATGTCTTCGATTGAAAATCTGTTGGTCCCGGGATCGACCGAATTACCCGATTGCCGTTGCGGCACTGAAATGTGCCTATTTGCGGCCAAGCCGTGCGGCGACAGCGAGATCCGCATCTTTCGATGCGAAAGCTGCCATCATGAACTTCAGCTCATGGTTTGGAGAACAGCTGAGGAAACGAATTGATTGAGTGCTCAGGGTCACTCGCGCTTGAGCCTCGTTTGGGAATCCGAATGGAAGGCCGAAGGGTAACCCGGCAAAGAAAATTGCGATCAGCGCCTCTTGCTGCGGCTACTCTGAACTTTTTGTTTCGAAGCTCGGGATTATCGCAGAAAACGGACGGCCACATAGATCAAAACGCCAATGCGCGCCCTTCTAGGGCAACGCCCGCGAACAGCAGCTTTCTGAAGACGAACGCAACGGCCCGATGAGCAGCGCAAAGCTCAGCGGTAGTAGCTCCAGCCGTTGTCGGTGTAGCCACCCCAATAACTGACACCGCCATAAGGGCCATAGGCGCCGTACAGCGGCGCACAAGAAAAGCCATCAGGACAGGGCCGCGTGCAAACGTGGTACAATTTGCAGCCGTCAGGACCGCATCGCTCGAGGTCTTGGCAATATCGATTGTACGACGCAACCCGGTGTTGGTCCGCTCTTGGAACGGCAACATCTGCGGCATTCGCGTCAAACGACACTGCAACGCTCGCAAAAGCAAATATGAAGCCACCAACCAGCATCAATAGGATTTTAGACATAGGTCCCTCCGTCAGCCTCAAAACCTATACCGAAAATGGGCCAAAACCAAACCTTTTGATGCCGGTAGACAACCCATTTTGCTCTATCGAAAGCTCTCCTTAAAACCGACGAAGCTAATTGAAATATCAAGGCTTATGGGGTTATCCACAGCGCGCCGCATCCCAGCGCAATTCGGGGCTACGTCGGGCTGGCGCCGGACCCTCTGTCTGCTTAATGCCCCGTACGACCCGATGAACACAGAGATGGCGTCGGGCACCGGCATGGACCGGGTAGGGTTTCCGTAAGGTGGGGACCCATCGGTGGAAATCTTAGGCGAGCCGATAACGCGCTGGCGCAGTTCAACACTATTGTGAGTGTTGGCATCCTGAAAGACAACAAAAAGAGGCCACCAACAGAAGCGGCCCGATTATTGCGCTTGCCAGCAGAACCATGCGGTAGCGAGAAGCGATGGCGTCAATGCAACCATTAAACCGGTTAGGAATGGCTCTAACATCCCGGTATCCCCGTAGATTGAACGTTCGAATCTCCGCAGACAAAACTCTGAGACGCGTCGTTAGTTCCATTCCGAAATATGGAATTGATCTGAATCAAAGCCGGGCCGAATGAAAAAGGCCGCCCACTGAGGCGGCCTTATATGTTTGATTCATTGCATCATCAGCTGAAAGGCCAACCGCGTAACGGCCAGCCGGGACCGAACCAGCCTCCGCCAGCCGGGTAATAATATTGGCCCGGGACGCGGTAGTAGCGCCCACGATGTTTCTGCCAAGTGTAGGGAGGGCCGATGTAGCAGCGGTGCCCATTACAGTCGTAGTAGGGCCCGTAACCGCTAAAAAGGCCGTAGTCGCTATAGTACTCCGCACGGGCGGTCGTGGAGGTGGCGGCATATATCAATGTGGCGGCTACCAGGGAGAGTGTGATTACCAGCTTACGCATCGTACCCCTCCATCCATTTCAAAATCTGCGCGACGGGACTTAGCGACTTTCTAGCCTAACCCTTATGCACGGCGTTCTTTTTGCAAACTAAATAACTCCGATTTCGCATCATAATTCTAATTTCATCCCGGAATTAACGCTGCGTTCATAGCCAGCAGAGGGTTTTTGTCTGCCAGGCTAGGCAGCCTTTGGCAAGACAGGCGATCGCCGGCCACCCAGACCCCGATCGGCAACGCTAGGTCCCATTGACCGGCGTGCTGCGCAGGCTTTCATCCACCTGGCACAAAAATTCAGCTGCAAGAGTGAAAGAAACCACCAACCGGGCGCCCTAAATTACCAGCAAGATGAGGTTAAAAAGCCCGTACCCTAAGAGTGAGGCCCAAACAGCAGACAGACCCAATCCGCAAACAATCATTGCTCGTGGCCAAATTCGATGAAAGTGCTGCGATGCTGCAGATTCGTGGATTGCCGGTATCGTCGCGGTCTTAATCTGCATCGTCGTTATTCCATTTCCGACTGGAAGCCAGCGATAGAACTGCATGCAAATATTGCGCCGCAATAAATTTCTTGTTGCAACATTGCAAAAATCAACTTTAGCGACTGCTGATGTCAAATTCGCCGCTGGAGATCAAAATCAGGCCCGCACCTGGGTTGCGACAAGAACGAAAAAAAGAACGTCATGCGCCATAGGTCAACGATCTCCTCGGATAAGCTCAATCGAGCGGTCCTCAAAGTCGATCGTGAGTTTTTCGGCGTAAAAAGGTCAGGCGTGTTGGAAAAATCGGCGCGTCGCGGAGTGGCCTGACATGTTCGCTCGAAACGACGCGGTCAAAGACGCAAGCAAGCGGCAATACGCCAGCTCACAACAGGCTACAATGCCGGCTGAAATGAGAAAAACCGACAAGTTTATGGATCGCCGCTTCTGTGTCGCTCCGATGATGGAATGGACGGACCAGCATTGCCGGTTCTTCCATCGCCTGCTTACGCGCAAGGCGCTCATCTACACCGAGATGCTCACCACCGGCGCGGTGCTGCGTGGCGATCGCGCGCGGCTGCTCGGTTTCGATCCGTTCGAGCATCCGGTGGCGCTGCAACTCGGCGGCAGCGAGCCGGCGGCGTTGAGCGCCTCGGCGCGCATCGGCGCGGAGTTCGGTTATAACGAGATCAATCTCAATGTCGGTTGTCCGTCCGATCGGGTGCAGGAGGGCCGTTTCGGCGCCTGTCTGATGACCGAGCCGGCGCTGGTCGCCGATTGCGTCGCCGCCATGAAAGCGGCGGTCAAGATTCCGGTCACGGTGAAATGCCGGCTCGGTGTCGACGAGCAGGATCCCGAACAGGCGTTGTTTTCGTTTGCCGAAGCGGTTAGGGCGGCGGGGGCCGATGCACTGATCGTGCACGCGCGCAAAGCCTGGCTGAAGGGATTGTCGCCGCGCGAAAATCGCGAGGTGCCGCCGCTCGATTATGCGATCGTGCATCGGCTCAAGCGCACGCATCCCGATTTCGAGATCGTGCTCAATGGCGGCATCGCCAGCCTGGAGCAGGCGAAGGCGCAGCTCGTTCATGTGGATGGAGTGATGATAGGACGCGCGGCCTATCAGGAACCGTGGCGGCTTCTGGCGGTGGATCCATTGTTGTTTGGCGAGCCGGCGCCGTTCGCGTCACCGAAAGAAGCGGCGCTGGCGTTCATTCCCTATATCGAGCGCGAACTGGCCAAAGGCGTGCGGCTGCATGCCATCACCCGCCATGTCCTTGGCCTGTTTCATAGCGTTCCGGGCGCGCGCGCCTTCCGCCGGCATCTCGCGACCGAGGGCGTAAAGCCCGATGCATCCGCCTCCGTCATGCCTGATGCGCTGGCGAAGGTGCTGGACTTGAAGCCGGATTTGTCGAACATCGCAGCGGCTTAAGCTTTATCCGGGGAAATCCACCGTGCTGGGATATCCGATCGGCGAGGTCGTCCTGCTCGCGCTCTGGATTGCGGGCGCCGGCATCCTGGTCGGTATTCTCGCTGGACTGTTTGGCATCGGCGGCGGCGCCATCATCGTGCCGGTGCTCTACGAAGTATTTCGCGTCATGGCGGTGCCGGAAGACGTGCGCATCCAGCTGTGCATCGGTACCTCGCTCGCCATCATCGTGCCGACGACGGTGCGCTCCTATATCGAGCACAAGAAGAAGGGCGCGGTGATTCCCCAGGTGGTCCGCCTGTGGGCGCTGCCGGCAATTGCCGGGGTGGCGGTTGGGTCGGTCATTGCGTCGTTTGCGCCGGCGGCGGTGTTCAAAATCGCCTTCGTCTTGTTCGTGGGCTTCATCAGCGCCAAGATGCTGTTCGGCGGCGACCGCTGGAATCTCGGTAGCGATCTGCCGGGCCGCGCCATGCAGGCGCTCTACGGCTTCATCACCGGCCTGTTTTCGTCCTTGGTGGGTGTGAGCGGCGGCTCGGTGTCGAACGCGGTGCTCACGCTTTACGGCCAGCCGATGCAGCGCGCGGTAGCGACCTCGGCCGGCATCGGTGTGCCGATCACGATTGCCGGTACCGTCGGCTATATGCTGGCAGGCTGGTCGCACATGGCGCAGTTGCCGCCGCTGTCGATCGGCTTCGTGTCGGTGGTCGGTTTCGTCCTGATGGCGCCGGTATCGAGTTACACGGCAAGCTACGGCGTCCGGCTCGCGCATTGGCTACCGCGCCGCCAACTTGAGATCGGCTTCGGTTGTTTCCTGCTGCTCGTGAGCGTGCGGTTTATCGCCAGCCTCGTGTAGTCCCGCTCACGGATTGCCGCGCATGCGCAGCGTATCGCCGCGCACCTCCCAACTTTCCAATCGGTTGAGGAAGGTCATGCCGAGCAGATTGTTCTTGAGCTGGCCCGGCTGCGCCACCAGCGCCGGCACCGCGCGTTCGATCAACCCGCCGACCGCGAGGCGGTCGAGCGTTACCGAGGCAGCGCGGGTGCGGCCGTTGGCGGTGTCCACGTTGACGGTGTAGTCGAGCACTTCGATCGGCAGGCCGGCTGCCTTGGCCGCCGCCTGCGTGAGCACCACCGAACTTGCGCCAGTGTCGAGCACCATCGGGACACGCGCCCCGTTGATATGCGCCCCGACCGCGAAATCGCCGCCGCGGCTGCGCACGACTTCGACCCGGCGGCCGCGGCCGGCGACGTGGCCCGGCATCAATTCGGCGATCACGCGGTCGCCGACGTCGCGCAATTCGAAGCGGTAGCTGTAACCGACGACCAGCAGCAGGCCGACCACGGCCCAGAACAGCAGGGCCTCGAGCGCCTGCGACAGCCGATCGCGGAACAGTGTGAGCACCAGTCCGCCGGCGAAAATCACCAACGCGAGCTTGAGCGCGAGCGAGCCGATGTCGTGCTTGAGGAGGGTGGCGATGGCATCCTGATCGCTGCTGGCGATCAGAGCCGCCAGCGACACCGCCACGCCAAAGACGAAGATCCAGATCAAACGGCGGCTCACGGCGTCATCCGGGCGGGCTGGCGGTTTCGGAATGCCGGCTGGCGGCCAGGCGCCATGGCAGTTCGCTCATCACACGGCCGCGCTCGGCTGCGCCCATGGCGGTCCAGCGCGCAATCTCGTCAATGGTGCGGCCGCAGCCCAGACACAGCCCGGAATGCGCATCGAGCGTGCATATTTTAACGCAGGGACTTTCGATCATGGGCGGTCTCGGGGCCGAATCGGCAGCGAACATAAGCACGGCTGGTAGGAACGCAATCGCGACGATTACGGCAAGCGGAATTACGTGCCCGCGCGGAACAGCGGACGGCGGCTGAGCCGGCGCTTTTCCTCGGGCGACAAGATGGGCACGCCCGGCGCCGGCGCGATCGGCGGCGCATGATCCATCATCGACGGCATCGGCGCCATCGCCGCGACGACGCGTTCCGGCGGGAAGGTAACGACCACCTCGGTGCCGATACGCAGCTTGGATTTGAGTACGAAGGTGCCGCCATGCAGATCGACCAGGCTCTTGGCGATCGGCAGGCCGAGGCCGGCGCCCTGTTCGGCCGACTTGATCGAATTAGAGCCCTGGCCGAAGGAGGCGAGCACGATCGGGATTTCCTCCTCGGGAATGCCCGGCCCGGTATCCTTGACGCTCATGTATTGCCCGCCGGAGGCGGTCCAGCCGACTTTCAGCCAGATCTCGCCGCCCTGCGGCGTGAACTTGATGGCGTTCGACAGCAGGTTGAGACAGATCTGGCGTACCGCGCGCTCGTCGGCCCACAGCCGCGGCATGTCCGCCTCGAACATCTCGTGGATGACGATGCCGCGATTGGCCGCGCGCAGCTTGAGCAGATGATGGCAATCCTCGACGATGGCGACCAGCGATATGGATTCCTCGTTGAGCTCGTAGCGGCCGGCCTCGATGCGCGACAGATCGAGGATCTCGTTGATCAGCCCGAGCAGATGCACGCCCGAATTATGGATATCGGCGGAGTATTCCTTGTAGGCCGGCACCGCATGCTCGCCGAACACTTCCGACTTCATCACCTCGGAAAACCCGAGGATGGCGTTGAGCGGCGTGCGCAATTCGTGGCTCATTTGCGCAAGGAAGCGCGACTTCGAGATGTTGGCGGCCTCGGCTCGCTGCCGCGCCTCGTCGGAAATCGACTTGGCCTGTTCCAGTTCGCCGATCAGGGCATCCTTTTCGGCGCGCGCCTGCAGCGTCGCCAGCGTCGTCGAATAGAGCCGGTAGGCCAGCACGGCAAAGTAGGCTTGCGCGGTGACCGCCATGACGGCGAGGATGTAGCTGCGCAGCGAGCCTTGCAGCACGAAGTCGAGCGCGATCGCGGCAGTCACCGGGAAGGTGGCGGCGAACACCGCTATCGGCAGGCTCGAGGCCAGCATGCTCGACACCGCCACGACCAGCAGCATCACGAACAGCATGAAGGTGCCCGAGCTTTCGTCGGCGCCGACCGGATGAATCAATACGAACATCCAGGCCAGGCCGTAGAACAGGTCGAGGAGGATGAAGCGCAGCCGCCAGGACCGCGCCACGACGTCGGCCATCGGCAGCTCGAGGAACTGCCGGCACTTGCTGATCATGACGGCATGGATGACCAGGACCGAGGCGGTCCAGGCGCCGGCGGCGACCGCGCCGCTCCACAGGCTCGACAGGAAGCCGATGGTCGCCACCAGCAGCAGGATCACCAGCGACGCCGACAGGCGGTTTTGCGCGTATTGCCGCAGCAATTCGTAGTCGAAGGCCGGGCGGGTGCCGCTCGACGACGTCAGCCGGTCGCGCGCCTCGCGCACGTGTTGCGCTGCAAGGCGGCGCTTCACCGGCGAGGTCACCGGCGGCAACGCAGAAAGATCGATCTGTTCGCCTGGAATCGGCATAAACGCGATGCTTGGACACGAAAAACGCTGGCGCCAACCTCGCCCAAAATCCTTAAGACCAAGCTTAAGGCTCCCCTAAAGACGCTGGTTAACGGATTATTACCGCCGGTTTGACAGCCCCGGCGGCCGCGTGGTCGGCTGGCGGCGAGGGGAAATCCTTAGGGGGGGCCGAACCGTGAAGCTTTACGACAGTAAGATGGCGCCAAATCCCCGGCGCGCCCGCATTTTCCTTGCCGAGAAGGGCATCGCGCTGCCGACCGAGCAGGTCGACATCATGACCATGCAGCATAAGACGCCGGAGTACACGGCGATCAATCCCTTGCAGCGCATGCCGTCGCTGGTGCTCGACGACGGCACGGTCATCACCGAATCGATCGCCATCTGCCGCTATTTCGAGGCGGTGCAGCCGGAGCCGCCGCTGTTTGGCGTCGGCGCCAAGGAGATCGCGCTGGTGGAAATGTGGAACCGGCGTTGCGAGATCAATTTCTTCGCCAACGTGGCGGCGGTGTTCCGCCATCTGCATCCGGCGATGAAGGATCTGGAGGTGCCGCAGGTGCCGGCCTATGCCGAAGCGATGCGGCCGCGCGCGATCTGGTTTCTCGAACTGCTCGACACGGAACTGGCCAAGCGCGAATTCGTCGCCGGCGACCGCTACTCGGTCGCCGACATCACCACGCTGGTCGCCGTCGATTTCATGAAGCCGGCCAAGCTGGCGATGCCCGACAATCTGAACCATGTGAAGCGCTGGCACGCCGCGGTGTCGGCGCGGCCGAGCGCGCGCGCATGATCCCAAAAAGCATATCCTCGACCCCGATCGGGGATGGGTGCCGGTTTTCGGATAAGATCATGCGCAAGAAATAACCAATGAAACTCACAATCGCAGGCTCCGGCGACGCTTTCGGCTCCGGCGGAAGGCTGAACACCTGCTTTTTCCTGGAGACGGCTAAAGCGGCACTGCTCATCGACTGCGGCGCCTCGGCATTGCCGGCGCTCAAAGGGCAGGGCATCGAGCCGAACCGCATCGATGCCATCGTCCTCTCGCATCTGCACGGCGACCATTTCGGCGGGATTCCGTTCTTCCTGCTCGATAGCCAATATCTGGCGCGGCGCGAGCAGCCGCTCACGATCGCGGGTCCGCCGGGCACGCGCGCGCGGCTCGACGCGGTGCTGGAAGTGTTCTTCCCGAAGTCGACCGGGACGAAGTGGCGCTTTTCCTGGTCGGTCAAGGAAATCCCTGTCGGTGTTGCATCCGACGTGCTTGGACACTCGCTGATCACTGCGGAGGTCATCCACCAATCCGGCGCGCCGTCGACCGCGCTGCGGCTGTCGGACGGCGAGCGGACATTCGCCTATTCCGGCGACACCGAATGGACCGACGCGCTGCTGCCGATCGCGCGCGGCGCCGATCTCTTCATCTGCGAATGCTACGCCTATGCCGGCAAGCTCACCGGCCACATGAGCTGGGAAATCCTGCAGACGAAAATTGCCGCGCTCGCGGCAAAGCGCCTCATGCTCACGCACATGAATCCAAGCATGCTGGCGTGGCTCGACGACATCCGAGCCGCCGGCCTCCTCATCGCCGCCGACGGCCTGCAGCTTGAGGTCTAGCCCGTAGGGTGGGTTAGCGCCCAAGGGGCGTAACCCACCGGGCTATCGCCAGTCGCGAGTCACTGTGGTGGGTTACCGCGCTTTGCGCCTAACGCACCCTACGCGCTACATAAGGCGAACACCGCCCGCATCACACCCCAAGATCCGTCGCCATGAAACACATCGGCTTCCTCTCCTTCGGCCATTGGACCCCGTCGCCGCAGTCGCAGACGCGGTCGGCGTCCGACGCGCTGCTGCAATCGATCGAGCTTGCCGTCGCCGCCGAGGAACTCGGTGCCGACGGGGCCTATTTCCGCGTGCATCACTTCGCCCGCCAGCTCGGCTCGCCGTTCCCGCTGCTGGCGGCCTGCGGCGCCAAGACCAAGCGCATCGAGATCGGCACCGCGGTCATCGACATGCGCTATGAGAACCCGCTCTACATGGTGGAGGACGCAGGAAGCGCCGACCTCATCGCCGGAGGGCGCCTGCAGCTCGGCATCAGCCGCGGCTCGCCCGAGCAGGTGATCGACGGCTTTCGCTACTTCGGTTACGTGCCGGGCGAGGGCATGACCGACGCCGACATGGCGCGGCGCCACACCGAGGTCTTTCTCGACGTGCTGCGCGGCGAGGGCTTCGCCAAGCCTAACCCGTCGCCGATGTTTCCGAACCCGTCCGGCCTGCTGCGCGTCGAGCCGCATTCGGAGGGCCTGCGCGAGCGCATCTGGTGGGGCGCCGGCACCAACGCCACGGCGGAATGGGCGGCGAAGTTGGCCATGAACCTGCAAAGCTCGACGCTCAAGATCGACGAGAGCGGCAAGCCGTTCCATGTGCAGCAGGCGGAGCAGATCCGGCTCTACAAGGCGGCGTGGCAAGCGGCCGGGCACACGCGCACGCCGCGGGTGTCGGTGAGCCGCAGCATCTTCGCGCTGATCGACGACCGCGACCGCATGTATTTCGGCCGCGGCGACGAGAAGGACCAGATCGGCTTCCTCGGCGGCAGCGGGCGCGCCATCTTCGGGCGCAGCTACGCCGCCGAGCCGGACGTGCTGATCGATGAGCTCAAGCAGGATGAGGCCATCGTCGAGGCCGACACGCTCTTGCTGACCGTGCCCAACCAGCTCGGCGTCGACTATAACGCCCACGTCATCGAGGCGATCCTCAAACACGTCGCGCCGGGCCTCGGCTGGCGAGCACCATGAAGGAAGCGACACCACCATGAAGAAGACGAAGACCGCCTCGAAGGAAATAAAAAGCGGAGCCTCTCCCTCTCAACTGATCGATGCGAGAATCGCGGCGCTGGGCGGTTGGCGGGGCGAGACGCTGGCGCGGGTCCGAAAACTCATCAAAGAGGCGGACCCCGAGATGGTCGAGGAGGTGAAATGGCGAAAGCCGTCGAACGCGATGCGAGGGGTTCCGGTGTGGTCGCACGGCGGCATCATCTGCACCGGCGAGACGTACAAGAACGCCGTGAAGATGACCTTCGCCAAGGGCGCCGCGTTGGCGGACCCCTCACGCCTTTTCAACGCCAGCCTCGAAGGCAATGCCCGGCGTGCCATCGATTTCCACGAGGGCGACAGGATCGATGAAAAGGCGCTGAAGGCGCTCATTCGCGCCGCCGTGGCGCTGAACAAGTCCAAGGCCAAAAGCTACTCCACGGACTGAAATATTTTCCGTGGGATTGCCCCCACACTCCGTTCGTTCCCGCGGACGCGGCAACCCACAGCGAGGAACGCAAAGGCCGCAATGTAGGGTGGGTTAGGCGCGCAGCGCCGTAACCCACCATCGGATTTGCAGGTGGCCGCACAGCCGGTGGGTTACGCGCCGGAGCCTGCGCCCGGACGGCGCGAAGCGCCGATCCGGGTGGCGCTAACCCACCCTACGCGCTAGGGTTACCGGTCGAGCAGCGCGATCAGGCTCGACGTATCCCAGCGCTTGCCGCCCATCGCCTGGATTTCCGAATAAAACTGATCGATAAGCGCGGTGGTCGGCAAATTGGCGCCATTGTTGCGCGCCTCGCCGAGGCAAATCCCTAAATCCTTGCGCATCCATTCGACGGCGAAGCCGAAGTCGAACTTGCCGGCGGCCATGGTCTTGTAGCGGTTCTCCATCTGCCAGGACTGCGCCGCGCCCTTGGAAATGGTGGCGATCACCTTCTCGATGTCGAGACCGGCTTTCTTGCCGAAGTGCAGCGCCTCGGCGAGGCCCTGCACGAGGCCGGCGATGCAGATCTGGTTGACCATCTTGGTGAGCTGGCCGGCGCCGGGCGCGCCGATCAGATTGCAGGCGCGCGCGTAAGATTCAATTACCGGCTGCGCGCGCGCGAAGGGCTCCGCGTCGCCGCCGCACATCACGGTCAGCACGCCGTTCTCGGCACCGGCCTGGCCGCCCGAGACCGGCCCGTCGATGACGTCGAAGCCGGCCTTCTTGCCGGCCGCGTGCAGCTCGCGCGCGATCGTCGCCGACGCCGTGGTGTGGTCGACGAAAACCTTGCCCTTGCCCATCGCCTGGAAGGCGCCGTTCGCGCCCAGCGTGACCTCGCGCAGGTCGTTGTCGTTGCCGACGCAAGCCATGACGAAATCCTGGCCTTCGGCGGCGGCCTTCGGGGTGGGGGCGGATTTGCCGCCATATTGCGCGACCCATTTGTCGGCCTTGGCGGCTGTGCGGTTATAGACCGTCACCTCGTGCCCGCCTTTGTTCTTGAGGTGTCCGGCCATGGGGTAGCCCATGACGCCCAAGCCCAGAAACGCCACCTTTGCCATCGCCGTTCTCCCTGAAATCTTGTCCTGGGCCTTGGCCGGCCCTGCGTGCCGCCTATCTCTCAAAAGGCAGGCGGGCGCGTCAACCGGCCTTGATCCGGCCCGCATTGACCCATGGTTCCCTGCGCCTATGGTGTCGGCGCAAAGGGGCAGGCGGGCGAGGCAAGGATATCGATCATGGCGGTGCGCAAGGAACAGATTTTGGCGGCCTTGGCGCTGGTGTCGGCGCCGGGCGGCGTGGCGCTCACCGATGCTAACGTTCTGTCCGACGTTGTCGTCGCCGACGGCAAGGTGTTCTTCTCGATGACGGTTGACGCTGCGGCCGTGAAGGATTGGGAGCCGGTGCGTAAAGCGGCTGAAGAAGCCGTGCGCGCGGTGCCGGGTGTGCTGTCCGCCCTCGTCGCCCTCACCGCCGAGCGCACGGCCGGCGCTGCGCGCGGCCCGCAGCCATCCCATGTTGCCCAAAACCGTGCGGCGGCCGCGCCTCCGGCTCACACACATGCCCACCCCGCCGAGCGGGTACAGCCCGGCATCCCCGGAGTCGATGCGGTGATCGCCGTTGCTTCCGGCAAAGGCGGCGTTGGCAAGTCCACCACCGCGGTCAATCTCGCGCTCGGATTGCGCGATCTCGGCCTGAAGGTCGGCATGCTCGACGCGGATATCTACGGGCCCTCGTTGCCCAAGCTGCTTGCCATCAAGGAAAAGCCGCAGACCATCGGCGGCACCAAGCTCAAGCCGATCGACCGTTACGGTCTTTCGGTTATGTCGATCGGCTTTTTGATCGACGAAGAGACGCCGATGATCTGGCGCGGGCCGATGGTGATGTCAGCCATCACACAGATGCTGCGCGAGGTGGAGTGGGGCAAGCTGGACGTCATGGTGGTCGATATGCCGCCCGGTACCGGCGATGCCCAGCTCACCATGGCGCAGCAGGTGCCGCTCAAAGGCGCGGTCATCGTTTCGACGCCGCAAGACCTCGCGCTGATCGACGCGCGACGCGGCGTCGCCATGTTCAAGCGTGTCAACGTGCCGGTGCTCGGCATTGTTGAGAACATGAGCTATTTCCTGTGTCCCGAATGCGGTACGCGCTCGGATATTTTCGGCTATGGCGGGGCGCGCAAGGAAGCCCAGCGGCAGGGCGTGCCGTTCCTCGGCGAAGTGCCGCTGCACATGACCATCCGCGAGAAATCGGATTCCGGCATGCCGGTGGTCGCCACCGAGCCGGACGGCCCGCACGCCAAGATCTACCGCGACATCGCCGCCAAAGTGCTCGAGCAGATCAAAGGCGGCGCCGCTGCAGGGCGTACGGCGCCGAAGATCGTGATTGAGGCGTAGGGGCGGTTTGGGCAGGCCGCGCGACCGATTGTCCCAGCGTGAACGGGACCGCGTTCCCGCCCATTCGCGTCCTCCGGATGGCGCGCAACAGCTTGATATGTTAACAATTTGTGCCATAGCGACTTGCGCGAGAACGGTCCGGGTCGCATTGTGGCGCCATAGGGGGAGCGGCGCTTTCCGGCTGCTCGCTAAGCCAATCACCAATTGACGGGAGGTCCCTAATGAAACGACGTAAATTCCTGACTGCACTCGGCGCCGGCGCCGCAGTGGCGACAATCGCCAAGCCGGCGATCGCGCAATCGATGCCGGAGTTGAAATGGCGCATGACCGCGAGCTGGCCGAAGTCGCTCGATACGCTGTTTGGCGCCTGCACGACCATCGCCAACTTCGTCTCGGAAGCGACCGACGGCAAATTCCAAATCCAGACGTTTGCCGGCGGCGAAATAGTGCCGCCGCTGCAGGCGCTCGACGCCGTGCAGAACGGCACTGTCGAGATGGGTCACACCGCGATGTACTACTACATCGGCAAAGACCCGACCTGGGCGCTGTTCTGCGCCCATCCGTTCGGGCTCAATTCGCGTCAGCAAAATGCCTGGTTCTACGACGGCGAGGGCCAGAAGCTGATCGACGAGTTCAGCGCCAAGTACAATTGCAAGGCCCTGCTCGCGGGCAACACCGGGACGCAGATGGGCGGCTGGTTCCGCAAAGAGGTCAAGACGGTCGACGACTTCAAGGGGCTGAAATTCCGCATCGGCGGCTGGGCCGGCAAGACCATCGCGAAACTTGGCGGCGTGCCGCTGCTCATCGGCGGCGGCGACATCTATCCGGCGCTGGAAAAGGGCGTCATCGATGCGGCCGAATGGGTCGGTCCCTACGACGACGAGAAGCTCGGCTTCTACAAGGTCGCCAAGTTCTACTACTATCCCGGCTGGTGGGAAGGCGGCACGACCAACCACCTGCTGATCAATCTGCCCAAGTGGAACTCACTGCCGAAGAATTACAAGGCGGTGGTCGAGGCGGCCTGCGGATACGCCAACGTCGAAGAACAGGCTCGTTACGACGCACGCAACCCGCAGGCGCTCAAGCGTCTGGTGGCCGGCGGCACCCAGTTGCGGCCGTTCAGCCAGGCGATCATGGAAGCCTCTTTGAAGGCGTCAAACGAAGTGAACGTGGAAGAGTCGGCAAAGAACCCTAACTACAAGAAGGTGCTGGCTTCGATCGACCCGTTCAAGAACGACGAGAACCTCTGGTGGCAGGTCGCCGAGTATACGTTCGAAAGCTTCATGATCCGCAGCCGCACCAAAGGCTGAGCAAGGTAATCAGGAAGCGATACATCGGGGCCGGCGCCAAGCCGGCCCCGATTGCTTTTTGCGATGCAATCGTGCGGCGGCGGGCGCCGTTTGCGGCTTTAGTCGAATGACGACATACTGGAATACGCCGATCCGCTCGTACATGCCCTTGGGCGCGCTCTGGCGGAGAACCGCGGGGTGGCGGGGTCACCCCGTAATAAAAAATAAACAGGGAGGGAATGGGAATGAAACGTCGTCAATTCATCAAGGCTGCCAGCGTGGGCTTGGCGGCCAGTACAATTGCCGCACCGGCTGTCGCGCAATCGATGCCGGAAGTGAAATGGCGGTTGACGGCGAGCTGGCCGAAGTCGCTCGACACGCTGTTCGGCGCCTGCGAAGTGCTGGCCAAAGCGGTCGCCGAAGCGACTGACAACAAATTCCAAATCCAGACATTTGCCGCCGGCGAAGTCGTTCCGGCGTTGCAGGCGCTCGATGCCGCCTCGAACGCGACCGTTGAGATCGCGCACACCGCGTCCTACTATTATTTTGGCAAGGATCCGACCTTCGCCTTCGGCACGTCGGTCGCGTTCGGTCCTAACCAGCGCCTCAATCAGGGCTGGTTCATCCAGGGCGGCGGCGGCGATGTGCTCAACGAGTTCTATAAAAAATACAACGTCATGATGCTGCTCTGCGGCAACACCGGCTGCCAGATGGGCGGCTGGTTCCGCAAGGAGATCAAAACCGTCGACGATCTCAAAGGCCTCAAGTTCCGCATCGGCGGTTTCCCCGGACGGTCATCCAGAAGCTCGGCGGTGTGCCACAGTTGCTCGGCGCACCTGACATCTACCCGGCGCTGGAGAAGGGCGTCATCGACGCGGCCGAGTGGGTCGGTCCCTATGACGACGAGAAACTCGGCTTCTACAAGGTGGCGAAATACTATTACACGCCCGGTTGGTGGGAAGGCGGTTCGATGCTCGGCGCCTTCATCAACATCGACAAGTGGAATTCGCTGCCGAAGAACTATCAGGCCATCCTGCGCAACGCGGCGGCTTACGCCAATGACTGGTGCATCGCGAAGTACGACCAGGTCAATCCGCCGGCGCTCAAGCGGCTGATCGCCAACGGCGCGCAGTTACGTGCTTTCTCGCCGCAGATCATGGAAGCCCGCTGGAAAGCGGCGAAGGAGTTGCACGGCGACATCGCCAAGACCAACGCCAGCTTCAAGAAGGTCTATGACTCGATGGAAGCCTTCCAGGGCGCGGCCTATCCCTGGTTCCGCGTCGCGGAATTGAACTACAACTCGTTCATGATCCGCCACCTGACCTAAGCGGCCGGAACGAAAGAGCCCCGCGGCGAAAGCTGCGGGGCTTTTTATTGGCGCCGTGGCCGCCGCTATTTCGCCGGCGGACCAAAATCGATCGGCGGCGGCAGCTCGATCTGCGGCAGCTCGATCTTCACCTTGTTGGGATCGACGGTCGACAATGCGCCCTTGTAGTGCATGACCATCGCCGGGAACATGATTACCAGCAGCACCATGATCACCTGAACGACGACGAAGGGCATCGCGCCCCAATAAATCTGTCCGGTGGTCACGCCATCCGTCCGCTTGCCCGTGACCCGATCGATGAACGGCTCTTTCGGGGCAACCGATCGCAGATAGAACAGCGCGAAGCCGAACGGCGGGTGCATAAACGAGGTCTGCATGTTCACGCCAAGGATGACGCCGAACCAGATTAGATCGATGCCGAGGTGCTCGGCGGCGGGGCCAAGCAGCGGGATGACGATGAAGGCGAGCTCGAAGAAGTCGAGGAAGAACGCGAGCACGAAAACGAACGCGTTGACGAAGATCAGGAAGCCGGTTTGCCCGCCCGGCAGCGAGGTGAGCATGTTCTCGACCCAGACATGCCCGCTGACGCCGTAGAAGGTGAGCGAGAACACACGCGCGCCGAGCAGGATGAAGACCACAAAGGCCGAGAGTTTGGCCGTCGAATTCCGTGGCCTGACGGATCAGGTCGAAACTCAGCCGCCGCTTGGCGGCGCCCAGCAGGAGGGCGCCGGTCGCGCCCATGGCGCCGCCCTCGGTCGGTGTCGCAACACCGATGAAGATGGTGCCGAGGACCAAAAAGATTAGTGCCAGCGGCGGCACCATGACGAAGATGACCTGCTCGGCCAAGGTCGAAATGAAACGGAAGCCTGTGCTCCTTTCGATCAGCGCCGCGGCGAGCGCATAGGCGCTGCCCGCGAACAGCGTGATCGATAGCAGCGCCCAATTTTCGTGACCGCTGCCAAGGAGCACGTACCAAGCCCCGCCCAGCGCCGCGGTCACGATGGCGGTTACATAAAGCCTCTCTTGGCCAAAGTATTTGTTGAGCACGGAACACATGAAAGCGGACGAAATAGCGACGCCCATGGTCAAGACGACGAAGTCCGCGCCGGCCTTTATGTCGGTCTGTTCAATGACGTAATGGCCGACGGTTCCGGAGAACACGACGAGGAGGCCAAGCTGCCAGACGCCCCGACTGCCGCTCGTTTCGCGGAAGCCGACTGCTTCCACCGGCAATCCCGGCGTCGCCTTCGGGAAAATCAGTGTCACCAGGAAGATGTACACGGCATAGAGAACGGCGAGCACGAGGCCAGGAATGAATGCGCCTTCGTACATGTCGCCGACCGATTTGCCGAGCTGATCGGCCATCACGATGAGCACCAAGGACGGCGGGATGATCTGCGCCAGCGTGCCGGAGGCGGCGATGACGCCGCTCGCCACGCGCCGGTCGTAACCGTAGCGCAACATGATCGGCAACGAGATCAGCCCCATCGAAATGACCGAGGCCGCAACCACGCCGGTGGTGGCGGCAAGCAGGGCGCCGACAAAAATCACGGCATAAGCGAGGCCGCCGCGAATCGTGCCGAACAATTGTCCGATAGTGTCGAGCAGATCTTCCGCCATCCCGGATCGTTCGAGCACCAGGCCCATGAAGGTGAAGAACGGAATCGCCAGCAGCGTGTCGTTGCTCATCACGCCGTAGACGCGATCGGGCAGGGCCTGCAGAAAATCAGGTTGGAACTGCCCGAGCTCAATCCCGATCAGGGCAAAGATCAAGCCGACGGCGCCGAGCGAAAATGCCGCCGGATACCCGAGCAGCAGAAAAATGACCAAGGCGCCGAACATAATCGGGGCCATATTGGCGACGAAGAATGCTTCCATGCGTGATCCCGGTAACCCCAGAAAACGACTAATGCTTTTCGATTGCGCTGATGATTTCCTCGGCCTCGACTTCCAGCGAACTCTTCTGGTCCGCATGCGGGTCTGGGATAAGGTCGCGCATTATCGCGAGGCGTTTAATCAGCTCGGACAGGCCTTGTACGAACAGCATGATGAACGCGATCATGATCAGTCCCTTCGATGGCCATTGCGGAAGGCCGCCGGCATTCAAGGACTGTTCATTTTGCGAATAGGATACGAGGAAAAAGGGGACCGCGGTGAGGATCATCACCACGGTAAGCGGCAGCAGAAAGAACGCATGGCCGATTACGTCGATCGCGTTACGTATCTGACGCGGTAGCAGGTTGTTCACGATGTCGATACGGATGTGCTCGTTCGCCAGCAGCGTCCAGGGCGAGCACAGCAGGAACACGATGCTGAACAGCACCCATTGCAGCTCGAGAGAGGAGTTCGACGAGGTATCGAAAACTTTGCGGACCGTGGCGTTGATAGCGGAGACCAGCACCGCGCCAATGATCAGCCAGGACAGGCGCTTGCCGATCCAGGTGGTAATGGCATCGATGAGCCGCGTCATCGGCAGCAATGCCTTCAGAACTGCGTCGAGAGCGCCCACGTGCACCTCCCCTCTGGCCGGCCAAAATTATCGCCCCGGGCCGGAGTTTTTATGTTTGTTTTATACCCCCACGGCTTGGCTTGCGACCAAGCCCGCTACCTTAATCCGATGCCGCCATGAGGCGTCAATGGCCAAATTGGTAGCAGAACGCGGTGCGCCGGGCCGTCGACGGGCGGCTATGGGGCCCTTCGCCACGAGTGGGCGGCCGAAACCTGGGGTTAAGGAACTTACAACCCTCGGTTAACCAGCTTGCCGCTACAAAAGTACCGTGCGGCCCTTCGGGGGCCGGCTCGTCCATTTTGCCCGTCGGTCGAATTCGGGTGCGCGAGGAAAGAGCATGCGACAGCTCACAATCGCCGAGCGGCTTGCTGCGGCCGTTCTTCTGCCGCTTACCGCCGCGCTGTCCGGTCCATTTTTAACCGCGGCGCTGCTGCCGTCGCTCGACCAGGCCAATCTCACCTACGCCGAGATTTTCATAGGCTTCGTCGGCGTCGGCAGCGCGGGTGCGGTGGTCCTGGTCATAGCGCGCGGAATTGTGCGGCCTTTGGCGCAGGTGGCAGATACCATCGATGCCCTTGCCTATGCGGAGTTGGATTCCTCAACGCCATTGCCGTCCGGCCGCGACGAAATAGCGCGCCTGGTGATCGCAACCGACCGGCTCGCTGAAGTCATTGGCGAGCGCCAACGCCGCGAATTGGTGCATAACGATCTCAATCGCACCTGGCAGGCCGCGCGCCGAAGCAATTTGTCCAACCTGACACGCCAAGTCGAGTCGGCAACCGAAGTTGGTATCCAGCCGATCATCGACGGCGCCTCGACCTTGCATCTCAAGGCGGAAGACATGTTGGCAGCATTGGAGATCGTGCGGGCGGCGTTCGACGAAACCGTCCGGGCCGCCGAAGGCTCGCACGCCATGAATCTGGCCGCCGGTCAATTGTCCGGTCAGGTGATCAAGGCGATCACCGAGATATCCGAAAAAGTGCGGCTCGGCAGCGGGCTCGGCCGCGAAGCGGTCGCCCGCGCCAATGCCTCGCGTGCCACCATCGACGCGCTGGCCAAGGCGGCCAATCAGATCGGCGACATCGTCACCGTCATCAACAACATCGCGTCGCAGACCAATCTGCTCGCGCTCAATGCGACCATCGAAGCGGCGCGCGCGGGCGAGGCCGGACGCGGCTTTTCGGTGGTCGCCTCCGAGGTCAAGACGCTGGCGACGCAGACCGGCAAATCGACCGGGCAGATCGGTGCCAAGGTCGCCGAGATTCAGGCTACCACGCGCGAAGTCGTGGTTGCGTTGTCGAACGTCGCCGAGGCCATCGATCAGCTTTCCGACGTCACGGTTTCGGTATCCGAAGCGATCGAACAGCAGCGGGACGCCACCGAGAGCTTCGCGGCTAGCGCGCGCGAAACCATTGCCGCGACGTCCGATATCGTCGGGCGCATGGCCGGCATCGCCGATATGGTGCATCGCTCGCGCGCAAGCGCGCAGGACGTTTCGGCCGTTGCTGAGACGATGCAAGCGACGTCGCAAATTCTACGCCGCGAGATCCCCGACATCGTGCGCAAGGCAGTCAATGCCGATTTGCGCGAATTTCCGCGCTACGATGTGAAACTGACCGCGCGTCTGGACCAAGCCGAGCAGGCGATCGAGGTGATGGTCCTTGACGTCAGCGAAGGTGGCGTCCGCATCGATGCCGCGGAGAACATTGCGGTCGGCGATCAGGTCGCCTTGACGTTCCCGGGCATGAAAGCGATCATCGCCGAGGTCGTGCGCGAAACTGGCGATGGATTTGGGCTGTGCTTTGCGCCGGCGCGGTTGCGGCTCGAAGAATTGCGCGATCTGGTGACGTCGCAGGAGCGGGCGGCTTAGCCGCCGGTCGTGCTCATGTGGCGCGCTAGCGCCGGGCGGCGGTGGCGGCGATCGATCAAGAAATCGTGCCCCTTGGGTTTGCGGGTAATCGCCTCGTCAATCGCGGCATGCAACAGATGGTCGCTTTCGGAGGCGCGCAGGGGGGCGCGCAGATCGGCGGCATCGTCCTGGCCGAGGCACATATAGAGCGTGCCGGTGCAGGTGATGCGCACCCGATTGCATGACTCGCAGAAATTATGGGTCATCGGCGTGATGAAACCGAGCCGTCCGCCGGTTTCCTTGACGCGCATATAACGCGCCGGCCCGCCGGTCTGGTAGTCGATGTCTTCGAGCGTATAGCGTTCCGCCAGCCGCGCTCGCACCATCGACAGGGGCATATACTGGTCGAGCCGGTCTTCGCCGATCTCGCCCAACGGCATCACCTCGATCACCGTGAGGTCCATGCCGCGCCCATGCGCCCAAGCGAGCAGAGCGCCTATTTCGTCTTCGTTGACGCCTTTGAGTGCCACTGCGTTGATCTTTACTTGCAGGCCGGCGGCAAGCGCCGCATCGATGCCAGCCAGCACCTTGGCAAGTTCGCCCCAGCGCGTGATCGCGCGGAACTTGTCGGGATCCAGCGTATCAAGCGACACGTTGATACGCTGGACGCCATTCGCCTTGAGTTCAGCGGCGTATTTTTCCAATTGCGAGGCGTTGGTGGTGAGCGTGAGCTCCTTGAGTGCGCCGCTTTCGAGGTGGCGCGACAGCGAGGAGACCAGCGTCATGATGCCGCGCCGCACCAGCGGCTCTCCGCCGGTCAGGCGCAGTTTGGCCACGCCCTTGGCAATGAATGCGCTGCACAGCCGGTCGAGTTCCTCCAGGCTGAGCAGATCGGCCTTGGGGAGGAAGGTCATATGTTCCGACATGCAGTATACGCAGCGGAAATCGCAGCGATCGGTCACCGAAACGCGCAAATAGGTGATGGCGCGCTGAAATGGATCTATCAGCGCGCGCGGCCGGGTGCCGGCGCTGTCGAGATCAAGTGAGGATGTGCCGGGGGTCGCAACCATAATTCGTCTCCGCGCGGCAATCGGCGCCCCTCCGCATATAGGAAGTTTGACCGATATTGGCCATAGCGTCCAGCCGACGCGACGCGCCCGATCGTGCGCCGCGAGCGATGCCGCGGCGCAAATCATCCGTATGCGGAAGTAGCATTACTGCCTTGGCGGTGGCGCCGCCGGCCACGGCGCCGGAGCTTGCTGCGGCGGAGGCGCTGCCGCCGCAGGGGCAGGGGCGGGCGCTGTCGAAGCTTTCGGCTTGGCCTTAGGTTTCACCGCTGGCTTGGCGGTCGACGTCTTCTTCGCGCGCACTGGTCTCTTGACCGGTTTGGGCGGCGGCGGCGCGGGCATCAATTCGACTTGCACCGGGTTGGGGTGAAACTCCGGCACGCCGGAGCCGGAGGACACCGGATCGATGTCTTCGGAGTCGGGCAGGTAGCCGTTGAGCGAGAAGGTGACAGTCAACGGCCCGGTGGTCGGCAAGGCGAGCGCGCAAGGCGTACGGCAAGTTTGTCCGTTAGATGTCTTGGCGTCGGCGCCCGGCGGCGTCGACTCGAAACGGACGGTGTCCATGACCGGCGCCGGCTTCAGCGCGTCAAGATTCATCCAATCCGGGGTGGAAGAACATGCTGCAAGGGCCAAACCCCCGCATGCAATTGCGATCACTCGATACATAATGTTTCAACCCGTCCGCTCTGACGACAGAAAGCGCCAGCCCACTCACAGAATACGGTTGCCGCGATCAGCGTGCAACCTTTCGCACCCCGTTAACCATACCGTATTCACCGTTGCGGCTACCAGTCGCATCAAATTGCAGGCGAAATTGCGGCTATAGCCGACTGCAATTGCGCAAAATGGCTGATTATGCGGTCCGGATCGAACTCAGACATCGGCCGATCACTATAACCGAAATCGACGGCGATCACCGGGATACCGGCCGCGCGCGCGGTCCGGATATCGGTGGCGGAATCGCCGATCATGATCGCATCGGTCAGATCACCGCCGGCTACCGCGATAGTTCGGCGCAGTACCTCCGGGTCCGGCTTCTGCATCCCAAAAGTATCCTGCCCGCAGATGGCGGCGAACCGGTCGGCCAGGTTGAGTTGCTTGAGCAGTAGTACCGACAATCGCTCGAGCTTATTGGTACAGACGGCGAGCCGGCAGCCGCGAGACGCAAGTTCATCGAGCGCTTCGGTCAATCCGGGAAAGGGGCGCGAGCGGTCGGCAACATGCTCGGAATAGTGTGCGATGAAATCCGCGAATAATTGCTCGAGTTTTTCCGGCGCGACATTGATGCCTTCTGCGGCTACGCCGCGCGCTATCATCGCCCTGGCGCCACCACCAATCTGATTGCGTGCGGTTTCATAGGGCACCGGCGGCCATCCTTCACGGCTGAACACCACATTGAGGGTGTCGACGAGATCTGGTGCGGTATCGATCAGGGTGCCGTCGAGGTCAAAAACGATGGTCGGTGCAGCCATGGCAGATCGCTAGCGCATGATCCCGTCAAGTGGAAGGCCCTCGCGAGGCGATTTTCGGCTACCCAGGCGGGGCGATCGGGGCTAGATAGGCGTGACATTAAATCCCCGATCCACCCTCCAATTTGCGACCGGTCGCGATGAATGCCGATGCCCAAAAACGCGCAGCTGCTGCTCGCGCCATCGAATTCGTGCGCCCTGGCATGCGGCTCGGGCTGGGTACCGGCTCGACCGCGAAGCACTTCGTGGAGTTGATCGGGGAGCGCGTGCGCGCGGGGCTCGACATTATTGCAGTGCCGACGTCAGAGGCGACCCGAGCGGATGCCGAGCGTTGCGGTATTGCGCTGACCACGCTCGATGAAACGCCGGAGCTTGACCTGACCGTGGATGGCGCCGACGAGATCGCGCCCGATCTCAGCCTGATCAAGGGCGGCGGTGGCGCGCTGCTGCGGGAAAAGATTGTTGCTGCAGCCTCGGCGCGCATGGTTGTGATCGCCGACCAAAGCAAATGGGTGGCTCAGCTCGGCCGCTTTCCGTTGCCGATTGAGGTGGCTCCTTTCGGCCTGGGTGCGACGCTGATCGCGCTGCACAAAGCCATTGCCGCGTGCCAGGGGACTGGGCGCCTGGCGGTTCGACAGGGCAGGGATGGCCATGCTTTCGTCACGGATGGCGGTCACTGGATTATCGACGCCGCTCTAGGACGGATCGATGATCCGAAAGTGCTGTCAGCCGCGCTTTCGGGCATTCCCGGGGTCATGGAGCATGGTTTGTTTATCGGTCTCGCGCAGACCGCCATTCTGGCCGGACCGGATGGCATCACAGTCGTCGAGCGGTAGTAATTTCTCGAATAAAAACGGAGTGATAAATGACGTGCATTATTCAGGCCATTAAACGCACCAGCCGCTTGGCTGCGCTCACTGTCGCGCTGGTCGCGTTTGGGCCGGCCGCGCATAGCCAGCAGACGTCCGTCGCGGCAATAGCGACCGCCAAGGAGCTCGTCGCCGCGACCAAAGCGACGACCGTATTCAACCCGTTGATCGCTGGCGTTGTCGAGCAGGCGAAACTCCTGTTCCTTCAACAGAACCCTAGCCTCGCCAAGGACCTTAACGAAATTGCGGAAAAGATGCGCGCCGATCTGGAGCCGCGCATGTCCGAGCTGAACGACGAGATGGCCAAGCTCTATGCGACGCACTTCACCGAGCAGGAGCTTAAGGCGATCTTAGCGTTCTATCAGTCGCCGGTCGGCAAGAAAGTCCTGGTCGAGCAGCCGACGGTGGTGGACCTTAGCATGCGATATGCCCAAGACTGGGCGAACAAGTTGTCCGATCAAGTGATTGCGCAGATGCGCGTAGAATTGAAGAAGCGCGGACATAACCTGTAAGCCGCGGTGGCCAGAGTTATATCCGGCGGCTTGGCGGATTGGGCGATAATCGTTGATGGCGGACCACGACGTCGATCTTTTTGTCATTGGAGCCGGCTCCGGCGGCGTGCGCGCCGCGCGCATCGCGTCGAGCTATGGCGCGCGCGTGATGATCGCAGAGGAATTTCGGGTTGGCGGCACCTGCGTCATCCGCGGTTGCGTGCCGAAGAAACTGCTGGTCTATGCCTCACGCTTCTCCGATGAATTCGAGGATGCCGCCGGGTTCGGCTGGACCGTGCCGGAGCCCACGTTCCACTGGCCGACGCTGATCGGCAACGTTAATCGCGAAGTGACGCGGCTGGAAGCGGCCTATACGGCGACGCTCGAGCGCTTCAATGTCGCGCTGGTGAAGAGCCGCGCCGTGCTGGAAGACGCCCACACCGTACGCCTGGCGGACGGCCAGCGCGTGCGCGCCGATACGATCCTGATCTCGACCGGCGCCTGGCCGCATTACGGGCCGAAAATTCCCGGCCTCGAGCACGCCATCTCGTCGAATGAAGCATTCCACCTGAAGTATCTCCCCAAACGGATCGTTATCCAGGGCGGCGGCTATATCGCGGTGGAATTTGCCTGCATTTTCGCCGGCCTCGGCAGCGAGGTGGCGCTGGTCTATCGCGGCGAGAATATTCTGCGTGGTTTTGACGACGACGTCCGTGAACACCTGCGCAAGGAGATGCGCGGTCGCGGCATCAGAGTCACCTGCGGATACACTGTCGCGGCGATCGAGCCGGCGGGCGATGAATTCATCACGCGGCTATCCGACGGTAGTGCGATCACGGCTGACAAGGTGATGTTCGCGATCGGCCGGCGTCCGAATGTCATGGGGTTGGGGATCGAAAACCTGAACGTCAGAATTCATGAGCACGGCGGCATCGATGTCGATGAGTATTCGCGCACAACGGTGCCGAACATCTACGCCGTCGGTGACGTCACCAACCGCGTCAATCTGACCCCGGTGGCGATCCGCGAAGGGCACGCTTTCGCCGACACGGTCTATGGCGGCAAGCCGACGCCGGTCGATCACTCCAACGTGCCGACCGCGGTGTTCTCGGAACCCGAACTCGGCGTCATCGGCCTGACCGAGCAGCAGGCGCGCGAGCGACTCGCCAAAGTCGACATCTACAAGACGAGCTTCCGGCCCATGAAAGCGACGCTGTCCGGTCGCGACACCAGGGTGTTCATGAAGCTGGTGGTGGATGGCATCACTGACCAGGTGGTCGGCTGCCACATTGCCGGTCCCGACGCCGGCGAGTTGATCCAAGTGCTCGGCATCGCGGTGAAGATGCGCGCCACCAAGGCCGATTTTGACGCCACCATGGCGGTGCACCCGACCGCAGCCGAGGAACTTGTCACCATGCGCGAAAAAGCCGTCAGTTACGACCGCGCGGTGGTGGAATAGCCGTAAAACTAAGCGACTTTCGCGACTATCTGGCATTGATGGGGTACGCTCGTGTATAACCCGCGCAAGTCATTGGAGTATTTGTTGATGCCCGAACGGTGGACGCCCGATAGCTGGCGCAAGAAACCGATCCAGCAGGTGCCGGATTATCCGGACCTGCAGGCGCTGGACGACGTGGAAAAGCAGTTAGCGACCTTTCCTCCGCTGGTCTTTGCCGGCGAGGCGCGCAGCTTGAAGAAATCGCTGGCGCGTGTCGCCAACGGCCAGGCTTTTCTGCTGCAAGGCGGCGACTGCGCCGAGAGCTTTGCCGAGCACGGCGCCAACAACATCCGCGACTTTTTCCGCGTCTTCCTGCAGATGGCGATCGTGCTCACCTATGCCGGCGCGTTGCCTGTGGTGAAGGTCGGCCGCATCGCCGGCCAGTTCGCCAAGCCGCGTTCTTCACCTACCGAGAAGCGCGACGGCAAGGAATTGCCGAGCTACCGCGGCGATATCATCAACGACATCGCATTCACCGAGGAAGCGCGCACGCCCGATCCGCGCCGACAGATCGAAGCCTATCGCCAATCGGCGGCGACGCTCAATCTGCTGCGCGCCTTCGCCAAGGGCGGATACGCCAGCGTCGAGAACGTGCATCAGTGGATGCTGCAATCGGTGTCCGGTTCGCCGCAGTCGAAAGCCTATGCGGATCTTGCCGATCGCGTTTCCGGCGCGCTCGATTTCATGCGCGCCTGCGGTCTGACCTTCGCGGTCGATAGCGCGCTCGGTACCACCGATTTCTACACCAGCCACGAGGCGCTGCTGCTCGGTTTCGAGCAGGCCTTCACACGCGTCAATTCGACCACAGGCGACTGGTACGCAACCTCCGGCCACATGATCTGGATCGGCGACCGCACGCGGCAATATGATCACGCCCACATAGAATATGCGCGCGGCATCAAGAACCCACTGGGCCTGAAGTGTGGGCCGTCGCTCAAAGCCGACGATCTGCTGCGCCTGATCGATATTCTCAACCCCGACAACGAAGCGGGGCGTCTGACACTGATTGGCCGCTTCGGTGCCGAGAAGGTCGGCGACCAATTGCCGGCGCTGGTACGTGCGGTCAAGCGCGAGGGCAAAGTGGTGCTGTGGTCGTGCGACCCAATGCACGGCAACACCATTACCTCGGCAAGCGGATACAAGACCCGGCCGTTCGACCTGATCCTGAAGGAAGTGCGCAGCTTCTTCGATATCCATCAGACCGAAGGCACCCATGCCGGCGGCGTGCATCTGGAGATGACCGGGCAGAACGTCACCGAATGCACAGGCGGCGCCCGCGCCATAACCGATGCCGACCTCAATGACCGCTATCACACGGTCTGCGACCCGCGGCTCAATGCGGAGCAGGCAATCGACATGGCGTTCCTGTTGGCCGAACTCTTGCGGAAAGAGCGCAATGGGCGCGCCAAGCCGATGCCGGCGGTTGCCGGGCTGTGACCCCTGGAAGCTCTGCGTTTTCCGCTGTCCAGGCCCCTGATTGCGGCGCGAAAGCGCAGGCGCTAGATCATCAACATGAACGGGCGACCTTCCGATAAGCTCGCGATCGCGATCGCGCAGCTCAACTCCATCGTCGGCGATGTCGCCGGCAATGCCGATAAAGTCAGGCGCGCGCGCATGACGGCCGCCGCGCAGGGCGCCGATCTGGTCGTTTTCCCCGAATTGTTCATTGCCGGCTATCCACCCGAGGACCTGGTTCTCAAGCCGGCGTTCCAGGCCGTCTGCCGGGCGGCGATCGAGGCGCTGGCCCGGGAAACCGCGTCGGGCGGTCCGGCGCTGCTGGTCGGCACGCCCTGGGTCGATGCGGGCAAGCTCTACAACGCCGTGGCATTGCTGGAAGGCGGAGGGATCTCGGCGCTGCGCTTTAAGGTCGATCTGCCCAATTACGGGGTGTTCGACGAAAAGCGCGTATTCGCGCCAGGGCCAATGCCAGGACCGGTGAATTTCCGCGGCGTACGGCTGGGACTTCCGATCTGCGAGGACATCTGGGGCGAGGAAATCGTCGAATGTCTCGCCGAAACCGGCGCCGAATTGTTGGTGGTGCCGAACGGCTCGCCCTATTGGCGGCATAAAGGCGATGTGCGGCTCAACATCGCGGTGGCGCGCGTCACCGAACAGGGATTGCCGACGGTTTACATCAATCAGGTCGGCGGACAGGACGAACTGGTATTCGACGGCGTGTCGTTCGGCCTGCATGCCGATTGCTCGCTCGCCTTCCAACTTTCGGCGTTTAAGGAGACGATCATCACCACGCAATGGGTTCGCCACGGCGACACATGGCGTTGCGATAACGGGCCGATGGTCGCCGGCGCCGAAGCCGATCCCGCCGACTACGCGGCCTGCGTGCTCGGCCTGCGCGACTATGTCAACAAGAACGGTTTCCCCGGCGTCGTGCTCGGTCTATCCGGTGGCATCGATTCCGCGTTGTGCGCGGCGATGGCCGTCGACGCGCTCGGGCCCGAGCGTGTGCGCTGCATCATGCTGCCGTACAAGTTCACCTCAAAGGAATCGCTCGACGATGCCGCGGCCTGCGCCAAGGCGCTCGGCCTGCGTTACGAGATGCTGCCGATCGCGCCAGCGGTCGAAGGCATCGAAGCGGCGCTCGCGCCGGCATTCGCTGGATTATCGCGCGACGTTACCGAGGAGAACCTGCAGGCGCGCGCGCGCGGCACCATCTTGATGGCGATTTCCAACAAGTTCAACGTCATGGTGGTGACCACAGGCAACAAGTCGGAAATGTCGGTCGGTTATGCCACGCTTTACGGCGACATGAACGGCGGATTCAATCCGATCAAGGATCTTTACAAAACTGAAGTGTTTCGCCTTTCGCGGTTGCGCAACAGCTGGAAGCCGGACGGCGCCATGGGGCCGGACGGTCCGGTGATCCCGGAGAACATCATCACGCGGCCGCCGACCGCGGAATTGCGCGAGAACCAGAAGGACGAGGACTCTCTGCCGTCCTACGCAGTGCTCGACCCGATCCTTGAGCGTCTGGTCGAGCGTGAGGAGCCGATCTCGAGTATTGTCGCGGCCGGCTTCGACCGCGACACCGTGGTGCGGGTCGAGCGCATGCTCAACATCGCCGAATACAAACGCCGGCAGGCGGCGCCGGGCGTGAAAGTGACGTTGAAGAATTTCGGCCGCGACCGCCGCTATCCGATCACCAACCGCTTCCGCGATCCCGGCACGCCGCCGCCGGACGCGACGCTGGTTACCGGCTCGCCGGCAACGACCGGCGCGGTCGATTTCTAGTCAGCGAACCGGAAGAAACGTTGGTCCAACCGTGCGAACAGTGCGCTTGGTCCGGTCGGTTTCGCCCGGCGCTTCCGCAATCGAGGCCGGCGCAGCCGGTGTCTTCGCGTACGGATCGGAATGGATCGGTTTGCCGTCCGCGCCAATCCGCGGCTGCGAGAGTCGCTTGGTGTTCTGCTCGGTAACGATCACATCCCCGGGCGCCACCGTTTGGTCGGGTCCCGTCGCTTTGAGCGCCTCGGCCCAACTTTCACCGGGCCGGCGGCAACTGCAGGCCGGATTGAGCGCCTTGCGATAGCTGAAAGCCGTTGGCAGTTCGGTGTAGAGCCGGCCATTGAGCGAGACCGCCTGCGCCACGTCCTCGCCGGGATTGTGATAGGTGTAAAGTGAAACCTCCGCCGCCGGGCACATGCGCTGGCAGGTCGCTTCGTCGTCGTGGAAACGATCCGGCGTAGTCTCGAACGAAATTGGAAAATAGAAGCCGTCACAGGTGCGCACGCAGATGGTACGGAATGTGCCGCCCATTTGGCCGGAGGGTGCGGAGAACATGCCGCCATTGCCGCCGAACAGGCGATCGAAGAATCCGCCTTGCTGGCCTTGCAACGCAGCAGACCGATATTGTGGACCGCAGCTATTGTTGCCGAGCGCGATCAGCAGCGACTGCCGCTGCGCGGCGCGCTCGGTGGTGCCGCCGCTCAGCTGTTCCAGCTGGTTTTGCAGGCGATCAAGTCCATTTCGCTGCTGGTCGATTTGCCGGCTCAGGCTGCCGCATTGCGGCGGTGGATTGCTGAAGATCGAAAAGAAACCAGAGCTTTCGCAGCCCATGCGGCGCGATTGCGCGACCAGCCGGTCGACCTCGAACTGCTGATGGTGGACCGCGTCCTCGGCACGGCGGATCTGGTCGGCACGCACCGGGTCGTTGTTGCCGCGATCGAGCGAAGCAAGTTGCGCTTCCAGCCGCTGGCAGTTCGGGTTGGTCGACTGCGCTAGCGCGCCGACGCACGATACCAGCGCTGTCGCCGTCACGACGGCAAGCTTGAGTAGGCGACCATTCATGACCGGCACTCTAACGTGAAAATCATGGGTGTACGAGCCTCGTGCTCAGTGCGGCCGTATGGTCTCTGCGCGCAGATTCCACAACACGCCGCCGATAATGATCAGGGCGCCGAGCAGCACGAAAATATCGAGCCGCTCGCCATAAAACGCCCAGCCGACAACTGCGATCAGCGGAATGCGCATGAAATCGAGTGGAACCACCAGCGTGGCATCGCCCGCGCGGAACGCATTGCTGAGGCAGTAGTGCGACGTTAGGCCCGCAGTGCCGACCCCAATTGCGGGCAAAATATGGCGCGCTTCGAGATGGAAAAATACCGTCGGATCGCTGCCGACTAGTGAAAACGGAAACTGGATCACCGCCATCCAGAACACGATGCCAAAGGTGGTCTCGGTCATGGTCAGCTTCTTGGTAGTGATCATGGTGATGGCGTAACCAAATGCCGCCGTCAGCACGAGAAATGCCGCCGGATTGAAACTGGCGATACCGGGCCGCAGGATCACCAGCACGCCTATCAGGCCGAACACGACCACGCCGATCCTGCTCGGTGTGAGCCGCTCGTGCAGCAGCCACACCGCGAGCAGCGCGGTCCATGCCGGCATGGTGAATTCGAGCGCGAACACCATGGCGAGCGGCAGCATGGTGATGCTCAGCGCCCAGGCATATTGCGAGGCGTAATGCACAGTGTTGCGCAGCACGTTGAGTTTCATGCGGCGCGGCAGCGCGTAGGCGCGCAAATCCGGGCGCACCGCCAGCAGCACGAGCAGCACCAAGACGGCAACGCCGCTGCGGATGGCGAGGATTTCAAAAATGCTCAAGTTCGCCTTGGCCAATTCGCGGATCGACACCGCCATGACCGAAAACGAAAGCAACGCGCCGACCATCCAGAGGACGACGCGGGCGAGCTTGTTGGTGGTCACGGTTTGGTTCACTGAGATGTGAGGAGGGCGGGCGCGGGCCGTGTCTAGCAAGCCAGCCGCTCGCCGTCACTCCGCATCCGGCTGATTCTCGGGCCGCGCTTTGCCGAAGGCCGGTAGTTTCAGGCAGGCGGTCTCGGCCGCCACGATTTTCGGAAATTGATCGAGCGGAACCTTCAGGCGCCGTGCATTGAACACCTGCGGCACCAGGCAAACGTCGGCAAGCGTCACATGGGCGCCGCAGGCATAGGGTCCCGGCGCGATCATCGCTTCGATCGCGTTGAATCCTTCGATCACCCAATGGTGGTACCAGGCGTCGATTTCCGGCTGCTCGTGCTTGAGCTGGCGCTTGAGGTATTGCAGCGTGACGAGATTGTTGAGCGGGTGGATATCGCAGGCGACCATTTGCGCGACGGCGCGGACCTTGGCGCGTTCGAGCGCATCGGCCGGCAACAGTGGCGGCTCGGGGTGGATATCGTCGAGATATTCGATGATTGCCAGCGATTGGGTCAGCACCTCGCCACTGGAGAGCTTGAGCGCCGGCACCCGCATCTGCGGATTGACCGCGCGGAACTCGGGCGCGCGTTGGCGGCCGCCGTCTTTGATCAAATGGATGGAGACGATCTCATAGGGCAGGCCCTTGAGATTGAGCGCGATCCGCACGCGATAGGCCGCGGACGAGCGGAAATAACTATAGAGCTTCATGAGCATCTCCTGGACGGCAGAGGCAACGTCACAGGTAATTTACCTGCGGCAAGGCCAGTTGGCGATATTGTCGTGATTGCCGTGGCGGCAACGCTGCCGTGGTAGGGCTATTCGCGTTGACGTGCGAAGCGAGCGGGGACGACGATGCAACAGCAGCCGCAACTGCTAATTCCGGCATTTGGCGTCCTCTATCGCAGATTCGCGCCGATCACTGAGCCGCTGATCCGCGTGGTGGCGGGCGGCTCGCTCGCCATCCACGGGTACCCGATCCTGCTCGGCAATAAAACGGGCGCTGCCAAGTTCCTGGAAAGCGTCGGTTTCCAGGACGGATTATTCTGGACCTATGTTGTTGGTGCGGTCGAATTCGCCTGCGGCCTCTGTCTCGCGCTTGGCTTGCTGACCCGCGTGGTCGCCGCGCCGATTATCGGGTTTCTTGTGGTCGCCATCGTCACTTACCATTGGCAGTTCGGATTCGCATGGGAGAACCGTGGCATCGAATATCCGCTGTTCTGGTCGATCGTGGTACTGCATTTCCTCGTTCGCGGTGGCGGGCCGTGGTCGCTGGACGCGCTGATTGGCCGGGAATTTTGATGTCATGACTGGCAAAGCTTTTGCGTCAGTCGAAGACACGGCCGAGAAGAAAGTCTCACTCGACCAGATCGGTTCCGGGCTTTACGCCTGCATTGCCGATGGCGATCCCAATTCCGGAATCATCGTCGGCGACAACACCGTCATGGTCATCGATGCCCAGCCCACGCCAGCGATGGCCGAAGAATTGATCGCCCGCGTTGCCAAGGTCACCGACAAGCCGATCAAATATGTGCTGCTCACGCACTATCACGCGGTGCGCACGCTCGGCGCCTCGGCCTACCAGGGTGCCGAAATCCTCGCCTCCGACGTGACACGTGGTCTGATTGCCGAGCGCGGCAAGCAGGACATGGAGTCGGAGATCGCCCGCTTCCCGCGACTGTTCCGGGCGGCCGAGCCGATTCCCGGCCTGACTTGGCCGACCGTCACGTTTCCCGACCAGATCTCGGTCTGGCTCGGCCGGCGCGAGGTGCGCATCATGCACGTCGGACGCGGCCACACCGCAGGCGACGCGATCGCCGTCGTACCCGACGCCGGCGTGGCGTTTGCCGGCGATTTGGTGGAATACAAAACCGCCTGCTATTGCGGCGACGCGCATTTCACAGATTGGCTGGCGACGCTCGATCACCTCGCCGAGATACAGCCGGTTGCGCTGGTTCCGGGCCGTGGCGCGGCGCTCACGACCCCGGAGATGGTGGCGGAGGGCCTCGCGCTCACCAGCGACTTTATCTCGACGCTCTACGGCTCAGTGAGCGAGAGCGTCGCCAAGGGGCGATCGCTGAAGGACGCGTTCGATTTCGCGCGTCTCGCCATGGATCCAAAGTTCAAGACCTTCGCGATCTACGAGCACTGTCTGCCGTTCAGCGTCGTACGCGCCTATGACGAGGCACGCGGCATCGAATGGCCGACGATCTGGACCGTCGAGCGCGACCATGAAATGTGGGCCGCGCTGCAGGGATGAGGATTTAGGTTCTCAGCGCGAGCAGACGATGGCGACCACGTCGCAGTTGCCGTTCCGGCAACCGCCGGAGCCGCCGGCCGGGATCGCGCCGGTGATGTCGTCGCGGTCGACCTTGCGGTAGGACGCGGCCGAGGCGAATTGGTGCGCCCGGCAATAGGCATTGGCCGCCGCTGCGCGGCATTTGTCGCCGGAGGCGAGGCACCGGTCGACGCCGTAGCCGCCGCCGTCATTGGCGATGATGAACATGCGCCGTTCGGCCTGCGCGGACGTGACGATGCAGAGGACGGCGGCGATTCCGGCCACGAGTATACGCATGAAAAGGCCCGCGTTTGTTGGAGGCGCCAGCCCCGGCGCTGATCGCGAGGATGCGAGCAAAATCGTTAAAGGTTTCTTAACCGTACTGGCGCCGGATCGGCGGCCCTTGACGCTGTGGGCGCGAAGCAGCATTGTGCGCCCCCAGATGAACGGCCTTAACCATAGCTGCGGTATCTGCCGCGGGATTATTAGCTAGCGCACCACGCTGGCTGCGGCCGTCTTTTCTCGAATCGAGATACAAAGGGACGCCCGGCCGGCGGGAACGCCGGCTATCGGTGACCCATGGAACTACGGCTCTACGATACGTTGACGCGCGAGAAGCGGGTGTTCGTCCCGCTCGATCCAGCGCGCGTGCGCATGTATGTGTGCGGGCCGACGGTTTATGACTTCGCTCATATCGGCAATGCACGGCCAGTGATCGTGTTCGATGTGCTGTTCCGCCTGTTGCGGCATCTCTATGGGCCAGAGCACGTCACTTACGTGCGCAACATCACCGACGTCGACGACAAGATTAACGCGCGCGCCGCCGAGCGCGGCATTTCGATCCGCGAGCTGACTGAAGAGACCTATAGGAATTTTAAGGTCGACGTCGAAGCGCTCGGCTGCTTGCCGCCGACTGTCGAGCCGCGTGCGACCGAACACATCGAGCAGATGAAAGGTCTGATCGAGCGGCTGGTTAAAAGCGGCCACGCTTATGCGGCGGAAGACAACGTGCTGTTTCACGTGCCGTCGATGCCGGACTACGGCCAGCTTTCCAAGCGTCCGCTCGACGAGATGATCGCAGGCAGCCGCGTCGAGGTCGCGCCCTACAAGAAGGACCCGCAGGACTTCGTGCTATGGAAGCCGTCGAAACAGGGCGAGCCAAGCTGGCCGTCGCCGGCTGGCATCAAGATGGCGGGCCGGCCGGGCTGGCACATCGAATGCTCGGCCATGGCCTGGAAGCATCTCGGCGAGACCTTCGACATCCATGGCGGCGGCATCGATCTCGTCTTCCCGCACCACGAGAACGAGATCGCGCAATCGCGCTGCGCGTTCCACACGCCGGTGATGGCGAATTATTGGATGCACAACGGCTTCTTGCAGGTCGAAGGCGAGAAGATGTCGAAGAGTCTCGGCAACTTCGTGACCATCCATGAGTTGTTGAAAGATTGGCCAGGCGAAGTGGTGCGCTTCACCATGCTGCAAACCCATTACCGGCAGCCGATCAATTGGACGGTTGCTGGATTACGCGAGGCCGAGAAGAACCTCGATCATTGGTATGCGCTCACCGGCGACGCGCAACCCGGCTATCTGTGTGCCGATGCGCTCGATGCACTACTTGACGATCTCAATACGCCGAAAGCTTTTGCCGCGATGCATGAGTTGAGGGGCGAAGCGGCGAAGGGTGCGAAGCCGGCCGCCGCTTGCCTAAAGGCCAGCGCGCAATTGCTTGGTCTGTTGAGCATGCCGGCTGCAGCATGGTCGTCATTCCGACCGGCTTCGCTGGTGATCGACGAAAGTAAGATCGTCAACTTGGTCGATGCGCGCAATGCGGCGCGTAAGGCAAAAGACTTCCAGGAATCCGACCGCATCCGCGACGAGCTTGCCGCCATGGGCGTCGTGCTCAAGGACTCCAAGGACGGCACCACCTGGGAGATCGCGCGATGATGGCCATGGCGCATCCCAAGCTGGCGCTGCGCCCGTTCCTGCCGGCCGATACCGCGCTGCTGCGCGAGATTTTCCGCGACAGCATCGCGGATTTGACCGACGAGGATTACACGCCGGCCCAGCAGGACGCCTGGGCTTCCGTCGCGGACGACGAAGCCGCGTTCGGCAAAAGGCTCGTCAGCCACTTGACGCTGGTGGCCACCATGGCCGGCTCGCCGGTCGGCTTTGCTTCGCTTGCCGGCGGCGCCAAGATCGACATGCTCTACGTGCATCCGGCAGCCGCTGCGCAGGGCGTTGGTGCCATGTTGGTCGACGCCTTGGAGAAGCTTGCGGGCGGCCGCGGCGCGGCGAAACTCGTGGTTGACGCCAGCGACAGCGCGCGCGGCTTCTTCGAAAAGCGCGGCTATGTCGCGCAGCAGCGCAATACCGTCTCCGTCGGCGATGAATGGCTCGCCAATACCACGCTGCACAAACAACTTGCCGCCAAGCGGGAGGCCTCATGACCAAGCCCGACACCCCGTTCCCGCGCCACTGGCTTTACTACCTCATCCTCAAATTCGCAGTGCTCGCTGCCGCGATCCTGCTCGCGCTCTATTACTTCGGCGTAATCTGAGGGCGCCATGAGCAAAGAACGCCTCTATTTGTTCGACACCACGCTGCGCGACGGCGCGCAGACCAATGGCGTTGACTTCACGCTCACAGACAAACTCGCGATCGCGGAAATGCTCGACGATCTCGGCATCGACTATGTCGAAGGCGGCTATCCGGGCGCCAATCCGACCGACACGGAACTGTTCGGTCAAGCCCGCAAATTCAATGCCACCTTCACCGCGTTCGGCATGACGCGGCGTCCCGGCCGTTCAGCCTCGAACGATCCCGGGCTGGCCGCGCTGCTCGAGGCCAAGGCCGACGCCATCTGCTTCGTCGCCAAGGCCTGGGACTACCACGTGCGCGTAGCGCTGGAGACGACGGAGGAGGAAAACCTCGCCTCAATCCGCGACAGTGTGAAGGCCGCCAAAGCAAAGGGCAGGGAAGTCCTGCTCGATTGCGAGCATTTCTTTGATGGCTACAAGGCCAATCCGCAATACGCGCTCGCCTGCGCCAAGGCAGCTTATGAGATGGGCGCGCGCTGGGTCGTGCTGTGCGACACCAATGGCGGCACGCTGCCGCACGAGGTCGAGGAGATTGTCGGCGATGTCTGCAAAGCGATCCCCGGCGACCACGTCGGCATCCATGCCCACAACGACACCGAGCAGGCGGTGGCCAATTCCTTCGCCGCAGTGCGCGCCGGAGCGCGACAAATCCAGGGCACGCTCAACGGGCTAGGGGAGCGTTGCGGCAACGCCAATCTGGTGTCGATCATTCCGACGCTCAAGCTCAAGCCGGAATTCTCGGAGATGTTCGAGGTCGGCGTCAGCGATGCTGCGCTGAAAAAACTGGCGCATGTCTCCCATGAACTCGACGAGCGGCTCAACCGCGGCTCCAACCGCCACGCGCCCTATGTCGGCGAGAGCGCGTTCGCGACCAAAGCCGGTATTCATGCCTCCGCTATCGCCAAAGATCCGGCGACCTATGAGCACGTAGCCCCCAACAGCGTCGGCAACAAGCGCAAGGTGCTGGTGTCGGAGCAGGCGGGCAAATCCAACATCCTAGCGGAGCTTGAGCGCATCGGTCTCAAAGTGGACAAGGACGATCCACGCATCGGCCGCTTGTTGGAGATCGTCAAGGAGCGCGAAGCTATCGGCTACGCGTACGAAGCGGCGGATGCTTCGTTCGAAATGCTGGCGCGCCGCACGCTCGGCACGGTGCCGAATTACTTCGACGTCACCCAATTCGACGTCAATGTCGAGCAACGCAACAATGCCAAAGGCGAGCGCGTGACGGTCACGCTCGCCGTGGTGAAAGTGAAAGTCGGCGACGAAAACATGATTTCGGCGGCGGAAGGCAACGGTCCGGTCAACGCGCTCGACCGCGCGCTGCGCAAGGATCTTGGCCAGTATCAAAAATACATCGACGGCCTGAAGCTCACCGACTACCGCGTGCGTATTCTCAACTCCGGCACCGAGGCGGTGACGCGCGTGCTGATCGAGAGCGAGGACGAGTCCGGCGATCGCTGGACCACCATCGGCGTGTCGGCCAACATCATCGACGCCTCGTTCCAGGCATTGATGGACTCCATCATTTACAAGCTGGTGAAATCCGGCGCCCCGGCGTGAGATAGTTGCGCCATGATCGATCACATCTCCGTCGCCGTCCGCGATCTCAAAATGGGCGAGCGCTTCTACACCGCGCTGCTCGCTCCGCTCGGCATGACCAAATTGCGCGAGTGGTCGGGTGCCGCGATCGGCTACGGCAAGAAATATCCGGAGTTTTGGATCAATCGACGCACGGAGATGGCGCCGATCGCCACCGACAGCGGCGTGCACATTTGCCTGCGTGCGTCGTCTACCGAAGCGGTCGATGCTTTCCACGCCGCTGCGCTTGCCGCCGGCGGCACGTCTGACGGCACGCCGGGCCTCCGCGCGCACTATCACGAGAACTATTACGCCGCCTTTATCCGCGATCCCGACGGCAACCGCATCGAGGCGGTGACGTTCGTTGCCAAGCAATGATTACAACCGATCGGCGTCGGCCGCGGTCATTTTCCTGGTAGCCTCCGGCAGCGCCTGTGCTGCTTTCTGCAGCATCGGCAGGATGTCCGCGACTTTGTCCGCCACCAGCAGGTCGAAGTTGAGATCGCCGCGGATGAATTCCAGCGTTTTCATATGATCGAGCAGGGCGCAGAGCGGTTGCCAGAAGCCTTCGATATTGGCGAGCAGGATCGGTTTCTTGTGGCGGCCGAGTTGCGCCCATGTCATTTGCTCGACGACTTCCTCCAGCGTGCCGACGCCGCCGGGCAGCGCGACGAAGGCATCCGCCAACTCGAACATCTTGCGTTTGCGTTCGTGCATGTCGCGGGTGACGATCAGCCCGTGCGCGCCCTTGATGGCGTGTTCGCGCGCCACCAGGAAATCCGGGATGATGCCGGTGACCTCGCCGCCATGAGCGAGTACGGCCTCTGCCAATTCACCCATCATGCCGACGTGGCCGCCGCCGTAGACGAGACCGACGCCGTTCTTGGCCATGACCGCTCCGAAGGCGCGGGCGGCTTCCACAAAAGCCGGATCGGTGCCCGGCCCGGAACCGCAATAGACGCAGATCTTTCGGATCTTTCCGGAATTATTGATTCGGCTCATGCCTGTGCATGTGCATCGCACATAGGGCAGCGTCAAGGCCGCGACAGACAATGATCTATCGGTGGCGATAGCGGGGGGCGGGGTGATTACGGCTGAGAAACCGCCTATATGAAGGCTCTGAATGAGCGACCATCACCATCATCATCGCACGGCCAATGGCGGCGCCCAGGTATCCAGTGACCGTGGCGCGCTGCTGCGGACCGTGATCCACCTGTGGCCCTATATCTGGCCGTCCGACCGGGCCGACCTGAAGCTGCGTGTGCTCGGCGCCATGCTGCTGCTGCTGGCCGCCAAACTGGCAACGGTTGCCGTTCCCTTCACCTACAAATGGGCGACCGACGCGCTCGCCGGTCACGGCAGCGCCCCGGTCGCCGCCTCCGAATGGCTGGTCTGGGCCACGGCCGCGCCCATCGCCATGACCATTGCCTATGGCGGCATGCGCATCCTGATGGCGGCGCTCACGCAGTTGCGCGACGGGCTGTTCGCCAAGGTAGCGATGCACGCGGTGCGCCGGCTCGCCTACCGCACCTTCGTGCACATGCACGAATTGTCGCTGCGCTTCCACCTCGAGCGCAAGACCGGCGGACTCACGCGCGTGCTCGAACGCGGCCGCAACGCGATCGAGACCATCGTGCGCATGGTGATCTTGCAGCTTGCGCCCACCATCATCGAGCTCTTGCTGATCGTCGGCGTGCTGATGTGGAAGTTCGACTGGCGCTACGTGCTGGCGATTATGATCACGGTCGCTATCTATATGACCTACACCTATCACGCCACCGAATGGCGCATCGGCATTCGCCGCCGCATGAATGAGAGCGACACCGATGCCAATGTCAAGGCGATCGACTCGCTACTCAATTACGAGACGGTGAAATATTTCACCGCCGAGCAACGCGAAGCCGAGCGTTATGACAAGTCGATGGCGCGCTACGAAGACGCCAGCACCATGGCCTATACCTCGTTGGCGGTGCTCAATGCCGGGCAGGCGGTGATCTTCACCTTCGGGCTCGCCGCCGCCATGGTGATGTGCGCCTACGAGGTGCGCGCCGGCACCAAGACCGTCGGCGATTTCGTGCTGATCAATGCCATGATGATCCAGCTTTACCAGCCGCTCAATTTCATGGGCATGGTCTACCGCGAGATCAAGCAGGCGGTAACCGATATCGAGCTGATGTTCTCGATCCTGGCGCGCGAGCCGGAGATCAAGGACATCGACGGCGCAGCCGCCCTCCAGGTCACCAGCGGCATTATCCGCTTCGAAAGCGTGCGCTTCGCCTACGAGCCGGGGCGCCGCATTCTGAAAGGGATCAGTTTCGACGTGCCGGCCGGCAAGACCGTAGCGGTGGTAGGGCCCTCCGGCGCCGGCAAGTCGACGATCTCGCGATTGCTGTTTCGTTTTTACGATCTGGCCGGCGGCCGCATCCTGATCGATGGCCAGGACATCGCCAGGGTCACGCAAACATCGCTACGGCAGGCAATCGGCATGGTGCCGCAGGACACCGTGCTGTTCAACGACACCATTCGCTACAACATCCGCTATGGCCGTTGGGAAGCGAGCGATGCCGAGGTGGAGGAAGCCGCCAAACTCGCTCAGATCGACCCGCTGATCCGCCTGGCGCCGAAAGGCTACGACACCGAGGTCGGTGAGCGCGGCCTGAAGCTCTCGGGTGGCGAGAAGCAGCGCGTGGCGATCGCTCGCACAATCCTGAAGGCGCCGCCGATCCTGCTGTTGGACGAGGCAACGTCGGCCCTCGATAGCCACACCGAAAAGGAAATCCAGGACGCGCTGGAACGCGTGTCCAAGGGTCGCACCACCCTCGTCATCGCGCATCGGCTCTCCACCATCGTCGGTGCCGACGAGATCATCGTGCTCGACCAGGGCGAAATCGTCGAACGCGGCACGCATTTCGCGCTACTCGATGCGAACGGGCTTTACGCGAGCATGTGGAACCGCCAGCGCGAAGCGGAGGAGGCGCGCGAGAAGCTCGCCCGTGTCGCGGAAGACGAGGCCGCGCCCAACCGCAATCCGCCGCCGGTCGCGGATGTCATTTCGGCCGGCGCCGTACGGTCGGTCGAGGCGCCTGTCGACGCCGCGGAGTAGGATAGGACATGTCGATTTACGATTCGATTCGCGCGCAGATCGTGCCGATTACGCCGGAGGGCTATCCCTTCATCGGCGCTTTTGCGTTCGCTAGCCTGGTTTTGTTCTGGCTATGGAGCCCGCTCGGTTGGTTCGGCACGCTGGCGACGTTGTGGTGCGCCTATTTCTTCCGCGACCCGCCGCGCGTCACCCCGGTACGTGATGGGCTGGTGGTGGCGCCCGCCGACGGCCGCGTCAGCCAGATTACCACGGCGCCTCCGCCGCACGAACTTGGCCTGGGTGACGCGCCAGCGCTGCGCATCTCGATCTTCATGAGCGTGTTTGATTGCCACGTGAACCGCAGCCCTGCCGCGGGCCGTATCGAGAAGATCGTCTATCAGCCGGGTAAGTTTTTCAACGCCGATCTCGACAAAGCGAGTGTCGACAACGAGCGCAATTCGCTGGTAATCGCCACTGCCGGCACGCGCATCGCGGTCACCCAGATCGCCGGCCTGATCGCACGCCGCATCGTCTGCTTTGTGCGCGAGGGCCAGCCGCTCGGCGCCGGCGAGCGTTTCGGCATGATCCGCTTCGGCTCGCGCCTCGACGTTTATCTCCCAGACGGCACGCTGCCGATGGTGGCGGTGGGGCAGACCTCGCTCGCCGGTGAAACCGTGCTCGCCGATTTAAGCAATAACGACGCCGAGCGCGCCTTCCGGAGCGGATAAATCGTTAACGCGGGCGAGAAACCGCGTCCGCACTCCGTGGCGCGGCCGCCCGTAAACGCGTATATTGGTCTTATGGTCTTTCCGCCGTTCGATCCCGCTCCGCCACCCCGGCACCGCCGCTTCAAGGCGATCCCGGTGCGCACATTGTTGCCCAATCTGATCACTCTCCTGGCGATGTGTGCGGGGCTGACGGCGATCCGCATGGCCGTCGAAAGCCAACTCGATCTGGCGCTGGCGGCAATTGTCCTTGCGGCTACGCTCGACGGCATCGACGGGCGCGTCGCGCGCATGCTCAAGGGCACGTCGCGCTTCGGCGCCGAACTCGACAGCCTCGCCGACTTCGTGAATTTCGGCGTGGCGCCGGCGCTGATCCTGTATTTCTGGGGCCTGCACGAACTCAAATCCGCGGGCTGGATCGCCGCGCTGGTATTCGCGATCTGCGCGGCGCTGCGACTCGCGCGCTTCAACGTGATGATCGACGATCCCAACAAACCGGCCTGGGCGGCGAATTTCTTCACGGGCATTCCGGCGCCGGCCGGCGCCATCACCGTGCTGCTGCCGATCTATCTCAATTTCCTCGGCGCCTCTAACGGGCTGGTCACGGTGTGGCTGACGTTCCTCTATACCTTGGCCATTGCGCTGCTGATGGTCTCGCGCTTGCCAGTGTTTTCCGGCAAGCGGGTCGGCAAGCGCGTGCCGCCCGACATGGTGCTGCCGGTGTTCGTGGTGGTGGTGTTATTCTTTGCGCTACTCATCAGCTATCCGTGGGTGGTGCTCACCATCGGCACGCTCGCTTACCTCGGCTGTCTTCCGTTCGGCTGGCTGTCTTATCGCGACTATCAACGTAAGGATGCGGCGGCTGCAGCCGCGGCCGCGTCGGCCGCAAGCGAAGCGCCAATGGCGATGGCGGACCATGTCCCGGGCGGCGACTCCGATGATGAGCGCCCCGGGCGCTTGAATTGACCGACAGCACCCACGGCACCGTTTAAACGTTATGCGCGCCATCCGCGTCCTTGCCGCCGCCGAACGCCGCGACCGCCCGCCGGTCGATACGGTGATCCTCGACTACGCCCAGCGCAGCAGCGCGCAGAAAATCGCGGTCACTGGCGTCAAAGGCGGCGCCTTCGAGATCGATCTACATGAGCCGACGCGGCTGCGCACCGACGACCTGATGCTGCTCGACGACGGCGGGCTGGTGGAAGTCGTGGCCGCGCCCGAGCCGCTGATCGAAGCGCGTGCCGCCGACGTGGCCGCGCTGTCGCGGCTCGCCTGGCACCTCGGCGACCGCCACCTGCCGATCCAGGTGCTGCCCAATCGCATCCGCGCGCGCCGCGATGCCGCGGTCGAAGAACTGCTTAAGATGCTGGGCGCAAAGACGACCGTGCTCGAGGCGCCGTTCGAACCGGAAGGCGGCGCCTACGAGTCATCGCATGCGCACGACCACGCGCATCACGACCACGATCATGCGCATGACCACCACGGTCACTGATTGCGGTAGCCCTGCGTGCCGAACGGGTAACCGGGCATCAGGTCGTAAGGATGCTTCCAGCCGGGCAGGGCCTTCATGCGCTCGAGCCAGACGCCGATCGCCGGATAGTCTTTGGCGATGTCGAAGCCGAACTCCTCCGCCGGATAGTAGAGATAGCCGGTCATCGAAATGTCGGCGATGGTCGGCTTGTCGCTCACCAGGAATTTTCGTCCTGTCAGCCGCTTGTTGACGATGGCGAGGTTGCCCTGCGCGCGGCCCTGCAAGAACGCCATCACCGCCGGATCGCCCGCGGGCTTGGCGAAATTCTTCAGGAAGCGGAACGGCCCGAGGAAGCCATTGACCTTCTGGTTGTCGAAGATGATCCAGCGCAGCGCCTCCAACTCCTCGTCCTCACCCTGCGGCTTGAACTTGCCGGTGTGGTTGGCGAGATAAGTGAGGATCACGCCCGATTGACTGAATTTCTTCTTGCCGTGCGCCAGCACCGGCGCTTCGCCCATTTCATTGATGGTCTCGCGAAACTCCGGCGTGCGCTGCGGTGCCGCGCCGAAGAAGTCGTACCAGACCGGCTCCCAGTCGGCGCCGATCAGATTGAGCATCAGTGCGGCGCGATAGGCGTTGCCGGACTGGGCGAAGCAGTAGAGCTGGTATTCGGCCATTGGGGTCCTATATGGCGAGGAGGCTGGCGAGCCAGCGTAACGCATCCTCACTTCATGGTCGGAATCACGAACTCGGCGCCTTCCTTGGTGCCGGTCGGCCAGCGCGAGGTGACGGTCTTGGTCTTGGTGTAGAAGCGGACCGAATCCGGTCCATGCTGATTGAGATCGCCGAAGCCGGAGCGTTTCCAGCCGCCGAAGGTGTAATAAGCGAGCGGCACCGGAATGGCGAAATTGACGCCGACCATGCCGACCTGCACGCGGTTGACGAAATCGCGCGCGGTGTCGCCGTCGCGGGTGAAGATGGCGACGCCGTTGCCGTATTCATGATCGGAGGGAAGGCGCACCGCTTCCTCGTAGTCCTTCGCGCGCACCACCGAGAGCACGGGCCCGAAGATTTCCTCTTTATAGATTTTCATGTTCGGCTTGACCTCGTCGAACAGGCAGCCGCCGAGGAAATTGCCGTTCTCGTAGCCTTGCAGCTTGAACCCGCGCCCGTCCACCACCAGCTTGGCGCCTTCCTTGACGCCGGTATCGATGTAGCCGCGCACCTTGTTGAGCAGGTCCCGCGTGACCATCGGACCGTAGTCGGCCTTATCGTCACTGGAGGGGCCGATCTTCAGGCTCTCGACGCGCGGGATCAGCTTGCCGACCAGGGCATCGGCAGTCTTCTTGCCGACCGGCACCGCCACCGAAACCGCCATGCAGCGTTCGCCGGCCGAGCCATAGCTAGCGCCGATCAACGCATCGACCGCCTGGTCCATGTCGGCGTCGGGCATCACGATCATGTGGTTCTTGGCGCCGCCGAAGCACTGCACGCGCTTGCCGTTGGCGCAGCCGGTCGAAAAGATGTATTCTGCGATGGCTGACGAACCGACGAAGCCGATCGCCTTGACGCGGTCGTCGGTGAGCAACGTGTCGACGGCTTCCTTGTCGCCGTTGACGACGTTGAGGATGCCTTCCGGCAGGCCGGCCTCGAGGAACAGTTCGGCGATGCGCATCGGCACCGATGGATCGCGCTCCGACGGCTTGAGGACGAAGGCATTGCCGCAGGCGATCGCGGGCGCGGCCTTCCACAGCGGTATCATTGCCGGGAAATTAAACGGCGTGATGCCGGCGACGACGCCGAGCGCCTGCCGCACAGAGTAAAGATCAATGCCGGGGCCGGCGCCTTCGGTGTATTCGCCCTTCAACAGTTGCGGAATACCGCAGGCGAACTCCACAACCTCGAGCCCGCGCTGGATGTCGCCGCGCGCGTCGGGCAGGGTCTTGCCGTGTTCGGAGGACAAGAGCTTGGCGAGGCTGTCGTATTCCTTCTGCACCAGCTCGAGAAATTTGAACATCACGCGGGCGCGCCGTTGCGGATTGGTCGCCGCCCAGGCCGGCTGCGCGGCCTGCGCATTGGCGATGGCGTGCTCGACCTCGGAATGCTTGGCGAGCGCCACTTTGGCCTGCACCTCGCCGGTGTTGGGATCGAAGACGTCGCCGAATCGTCCGGAGGACCCTTTTACCGTCTTGCCGCCGATGAAGTGGCCAATCTCGCGCATATCGCTCTCCTCCGAATTCTTAACGGGTCCTTGGTCGGGACTTTGGGGCTTTAGCGCCCATCCGCCGCGATTTTTGCAGCTTTTTGCAGGCCGGTCACGGGCTGGGCCCGTTAATGCGGGCGTTTTTCTTTCACCAACAGTTAGCCTTTACCGCCTCTTAACAGCGCCAGTCTAGGGTCCTTCGTAGCGGCCGCTATACTGTTTTGTGCTGCATGACGTGCGCGTTGGTAGGGAAGTCATGGATATTGCCACCAGTTTAGGCCTGCTGTGCGGCGCCGGCGTCGTGACCCTCGTGATTTTGATGGGTGGCGACCTGCACATGTTCGTCAGCGAGCATGCGTTCATCGTCATTTTCGGCGGGTCCTTCGCCGCCACGCTCATCCGCTTTCCGTTCGCCTCCATCATGCACGGGCTGCCGCTCGGCGCCAAATTCGCCTTTTCGATGCGGCGCATGACCCAGCGCGAGCTGGTCGATGAACTGGCCGGGATCGCAGAAATCGCGCGCAAGCAAGGTCCCTTGGGGCTTGAAAAAGTCGAGAGCGAAGACCCCTTCATGGCCAAGGGCATCCGCTTCGTCGCCGACGGCTACGATACGAATTTTATCCGTGACAATCTGGAGCGCGACCGCGACAACTTCCTCACCCATCTCGACGAAGGCCAGAAGATCTACCGCGCCGTCGGCGACTGCGCGCCGGCCTTCGGCATGATCGGCACCCTGATCGGCATGGTGCAGATGTTCGCCAACATGACCGACCCATCCAAGCTCGGCCCCTACATGGCCGGCGCGTTGCTCGCCACCTTCTACGGCGCGGCGCTCGCCAATCTGTTCTGCCTGCCGATCGCGGACAAACTGCATCTCAAACTGGTCGACGAGGAAGTCAACCGCACTTTGATCATCGACGGAATTCTGATGATCCGCGAGGCCAAGAGTCCGACTCTCGTGCGCGAAATGTTGCTCGCCTATCTGCCCGAGAAACATCGCCACAGCGATTCCGACGACGAAGACGAAGACAAAGAGGCGGAGGCGGTCGCGGCTTAACGCGGCGGCTCCGAACGGCAAACCACAATGGCCAGACGCAAGGAAGCGGCTCACACCGGTCACGGCTGGTTCGTGACTTTCGCCGACTTGATGGGGTTGCTGGTCAGCTTCTTCGTGATGCTGGTCGCGTTTTCCTCGCAAGACCAGGAGAAGCTGAAGATGGTCGCCGGCTCGATGCGCGACGCCTTCGGCGTGCAGGATGCCGCGCGCTTTTCCGGCATCATCGAGATATTGGGCTTGCCGACGCGGCCGAAGCTCAAGAATGCCGCCCAGATCGATCCGTCCGAGGCATCCTCGATGCCGGCCCCGGACGACAAACATCGCGAACGCACCGACAAACAGCTCTTCAAGAAAGATCAGCAGTTCACGATGGCGACGGCCTCGTTGCGCCAGGCCTTGCAGGACATGCCGGAGATCGCCGAAGCCTCCAAGCAGATCATGGTTGAGGAGACTAAGCAGGGCCTCAACATCGAGATCGTCGACCAGGACGGCCGCTCGATGTTCGCGGACGGCGCCAAGGAACCCTATGAGCGCACCCGCAAGCTGATCCAGAAGATCGCGCCGGCGCTCAAGGCGATGCCGTATCGCATCTCCATCACCGGCCACACCGCGTCGAGCAAAGTCCCGGATAAGCCCGGCTACGGCGCCTGGGAACTCTCCGCCGACCGCGCCAACGCGGTGCGCGAAATTCTGGCCGCCGAAGGCGTGCCACCCGGGCACATTTTCATGGTGGCCGGCAAGGCCGACACCGATCCGTTGTTCCCTGACAACCCGTATCTGTCGCCGAACCGGCGCGTCACCATTACCTTGATGCGGGAAGAGCCACCTATTCCAGCCGATTTGGCCCCCTGACGGCCCTTAAATCCTGGGCCGGCCTATAAGCCGGTGGCTCTGCGAATGACGCATGGCTCGCTTTCCAGGCTTAGCGCAAACGACTATGCAGACATGGGTTACGGCGTTATAAGCCGCGTCCCACACTTTTTGCATTGCAAAAATCGATCCAGGCCAACAGAGCATGTCATCCAGCAAGGCCGCCCCCGGTGGCTCGGTCGCAGCCCATGATGGCGGCGAAGCGCCAGCCAGGGCCGGCTTCTGGGCTCTGACGATTGGCTGCATCGGCGTCGTCTATGGCGACATCGGCACCAGCCCGCTCTACGCTTTGCGCGAGTCGGTGCTGGCGGCGGTAGGTCCCGGCCACGCGGTGAGCGAGCCGGTGGTGCTCGGCATCCTGTCTTTGATCATCTGGGCGCTTTTTCTGGTGGTCACGGCCAAATACGTGCTGATCCTGCTGCGGGCCGACAACCACGGCGAGGGCGGCACGCTGGCGTTGATGGCGCTTGCCTCGCGCGCGCTGGGCGGCAGCCGCGGCGGCGCGATCGTCATCCTGCTCGGCATTATCAGCGGCGCGCTGTTCTACGGCGACGCCATCATCACGCCCGCGCTTTCGGTGCTCTCGGCGATCGAAGGCTTGAAAGTCGTGACCCCTGCGTTCGACGATTTCGTGGTGCCTCTCACCGTGGTGATTCTGATCGCGCTGTTTGCAGTACAGTCGCGCGGCACAGCGAAGGTCGCCACATTTTTCGGCCCGATCACGTTGATCTGGTTTGCCGCCATCTCCGTCGGCGGCCTTTGGCATATCGGGCAAAATTTCGAGGTCTTATATTCGTTCAATCCCTATTACGGCGTCCACTTCCTCCTGCACCACGGCATAATCGCCTTCTATACGCTCGGCGCCGTGTTTCTGGTGGTCACCGGCGCGGAAGCGCTCTACGCCGATCTCGGTCATTTCGGCCGTGGGCCGATCCGCTTTGCCTGGCTCGTCATCGTGCTGCCGTCGCTGTTGATTAACTATCTCGGACAGGGCGCATTGGTGCTGTCCAACCCGAAGGCGATCGTAAATCCTTTCTTCCTGCTCTTCCCGCAATGGGCGCTGCTGCCGATGGTGGTTTTGGCGACCGCCGCCACCGTGATTGCGAGCCAGGCGGTGATCACGGGCGCCTATTCGTTGACGCAGCAGGCGATCCAGCTCGGCCTGCTGCCTCGCCTGGAAATCCGCCACACGTCGGAATCGCTGTTCGGTCAGATCTACATGCCGCGCGTGAACGCGCTGTTGCTGACCGGCGTCCTGCTGCTGGTCGCCTTGTTCCGCTCGTCCGGCGCACTCGCTTCGGCCTACGGCATCGCCGTGACCGGCACCATGGTGGTCACCGGCATGATGGCGGTTATTGTGATCCGTCGCGTGTGGGGCTGGCCGCTGATCGGCGCGCTGAGCTTGATGGTGCCGTTCCTGTTCATCGACTTGACCTTCCTGTCCGCAAACCTGCTCAAGGTGGTGGAGGGCGGCTGGATGCCGCTCGCGCTCGGCGCTGTGGTGATGATTGTCATGTACACGTGGCGGCGCGGCAGCCGGTTGCTGTTTGAAAAGACGAGACGGCAAGAAATCCCGCTGGAAGGCCTGGTGGCCAGCCTGGAAAAGAAGCCGCCGACGCGCGTTCCCGGCACCGCGGTCTTCTTCACCAGCGATCCGCAGAGCGCGCCGACCGCGCTGCTGCATAGTCTCAAACACTACAAGGTGTTGCACGAGAAGAACGTCATCCTCACCATCGAGACGGCGGACACGCCGCGCATCGATCCCGCGGATCGTGTACGGATCGAGCCGGTGGGCGAGACCTTCTCGCGGGTAAACCTGCGCTTCGGCTTCATGGAGACGCCGAACGTGCCGAAGGCGCTGGCGATCGCGCGGAAACTCGGCTGGCAGTTTGACATCATGTCGACGTCGTTCTTTCTGTCGCGCCGCTCGCTCAAGCCGGCTGCCCATTCCGGCATGCCGCGCTGGCAGGACCGGTTGTTCATCGGGCTCACCCGCGCCGCCAACGATGCTACCGACTATTTCCAGATTCCGACCGGCCGGGTGGTGGAGGTCGGTACCCAGGTGACCGTCTGACAAATTCCGGCTAAAAAGCGCGGCTCAGGGACCTGGAGTTGTGTCATGGCCGATGAGATGGCGCGCGCCAACGAGGTGGAGAATCTGACGCCGGAGCAGGTGGCGGCAGGAACTCAAGGCCGGCCGCATGCTGCTGATTGACGTGCGCGAGCTGAATGAGACGGCGGCGGAAAGCTATCCGAATGCCGCGATCGTGCCGCTATCCGCCTTCGATCCGGCCACCATTCCCGACCCTCAAGGCAAGCAGGTGGTGTTTGCCTGCCGTTCCGGCCGCCGCTCGGTGACCGCCTCGCTTGCCGCTCAGGACGGGGGCTTTCCCTATAAGTCGCACCTTGCCGGCGGCATCATCGCCTGGAAGGCGGCTGGGCTTCCAACCCGCGTCGGCTGATGTCCAAAACCCCATGCGCAAGTTCTTTATTTTAACGCTGCTCGCGATCGGCCTGTTACCCGCTTCAGGCGCGCGGGCGGACGACAGTGCCGTGTGGGCTTTGCTCAAGAAACCCGGCCATATCGTATTGCTGCGGCATTCCAATGCGCCGGGCTCGATGCCGGAGCCCTACGGCATCGATCTCAAGAATTGCGCGATCCAGCGTAGTCTTGACGACGCCGGCCGCGCGCAAGCCCGCCGCATCGGCAATGAATTCCGCAAGCACGGCATCACGCGCGTGCGCCTGGTCTCCAGTCAATTCTGTCGCGCGCTGGAAACCGCCAGGCTGACCGGTCTTGGCCCCGTCGCGGAATTGCCGGCGCTCAATCAAGTCTTCCTCACCGACGCTGGCGGCATGCGGGAGACCGCTGAAAAGGCCGCCAAGTTCATGAAGACCGTTCCGGCGAAGCAGCTCACAATGCTAGTCTCGCATGTCACCAATATCCAAGCGATCGCCGGCGCGAATCTGTCGTCTGGAGAGATGGCGGTCGTTCATATCGACGCATCCGGCGCCGTCGCGGTCGATGGCCGCATCCTGGTTCCCTGATCAGGGCAGCGCTTCGGCGGGTTTGCGGTCTTCCGGCCGCCAGCGGCGGTGCAGCCAGAGCCACTGTTCAGGATGTTCACGGATCCAGCCTTCGACCACGCCGGTGATGATCTGCATGGTGCCGGCGATGTCGATCTTGCCGTCCGCATCGCGCGCCGGTTTGATCTCGTCGGTCAATTCGCCGCGAAAGCGGTGACCGGGCAGGCGGACAATGCGCGCGCCGTGGATCGGGCATTCGAAATGTCGGGCCAGCCGCGCCAGCAGCGGATTGGCCATGGTGCGCTGGCCGAAAAAGGCCACCTCGACGCCGCGCACGTAATACTGGTCGACCAGCATGCCGACATGGGCGCCGCGCCCGAGCGCGTCGGCGAGCTTCATCGGTGCGAAGAGCCCGGCTGAAATCAATTCGCCCATGACGGCGCCGCGCGTCTTGGTAATCCATTCATCGATGCGCCCGATATTGGGCCGCCGATAGAGCACGGCGCTGTCGAGCTTGTAGGTTGGCGCGGATATCGCCGGCAGTTCCCAATTGGCGAGGTGGGCGGCGAAGATCAATGCCGGTTTACCGTCCTCCGCCAGGGTGCGGAAGCGCTCGACATCTTTCGGATCGACCTGGATGCGTCCGCGTTCGGGATGCTCGACGTTGAAATCCCACAACCGGTCCAGGTTGGCGAACTCCGCGCCGACGCGGCCGAGATTGTTCCAGACGCCGCTTAGGATCGCTTCTATTTCTTCGGGTGTTTTTTCGGGGAACGCGGCCGTGAGATTGGCGCGGCCGATCTTGTTTTCCGGCAGCAGCGGCCCGAGTTTGCGCATCACCGCACCGGCGGCGTTCGCCATGTGGTCGGGATCGACCATACGCAATGATTTGATCAGCCCGATCGCCAGCGTGCCGATTACGGCGTCGCCGATGCGCTTTGCCGCGCGGCGCGTGCGCCGGATCGTTCGCCTGAGTGGACTAGGCATCAGAAATGCACGATCACCTTGCCGAACACCTGCCGGCTTTCAATCCGCGCCAGGCCCTGTTCGACATCGGCGAGCGCGACCTCGGTATCGATGATCGGCGTCATGCCCGTGGCCATCTTGGACAGGCTGTCGCGGATATTGCGCAGGGAGGCGCCGAACGAACCGAAAATCTTATACTGCTGCTGGAACAGCTGCATCAAATTGATGGTGACGGTCGGGCCGGCGGTCGAGCCGCAGGTCACCAGCCGGCCGCCGCGCTTGAGGCAGAGCAGGGAGGCGTTGAAGGCCTCGCCGCCGACATGCTCGAACACGACGTCGACGCCTTTTTTGGCGGTGAGTTTGCGGGTGACGCCCTCGAAGCGGTCGGTCTTGTAGTTGATGACATGATCGGCGCCGAGCGCCTTGGCCTTTTCCGCCTTGGCATCGTCGCCGACCGTGGTGATGACGGTGCAGCCGATCGCCTTGGCCATCTTGATGGCGACCGAGCCGATGCCGGAGCCGCCGGCATGCACCAAAATGGTCTCGCCCGGTTTGAGCTTGGCGTTGTCGAACAGCATGTGCTCAACGGTGCCGAAGGCAATCGGCGCGCAGGCCGCATTGCGCAGCGATACGCCGGCCGGCACCGGGATCACCAGCCGCGCCGGAAGATTGATCAGCTCGCGCGCGAAACCGTCGATGTGAAAGCCCATGATGCCGCCGACGTTCTCGCACAGATTGTCGCGGCCCTCGCGGCAGGCGGCGCATTGGCCGCACGTCATGGCGCCGTACATCACCACTTTGTCGCCCGGCTTGAAGCCGGCAACGCCCCGGCCCGCCGCGGCAATCTCGCCGGAGGCTTCCGCGCCGACCACCAAAGGCAATTTCCGCTTGGCGAAGGCCATGCCGCGGAAGCCCCAGAGGTCGAGATGATTGAGCGCGACCGCGGCAATGCGGATTTGCACCTCGCCGTCGCCGGGCGGCGGAGGAGGGGGTACGTCGGCAAGTTCGAGCTTGCGATCGGCGATGAGTCTTAAGGCGTGCATGGCGGGGTTGGGCGGGCGCTATCAGGCCGGCTCGAGGCCCATCACCAGCGAGACATTCTGCCCGCCGAAACCGAATGAATTGGAAATGGCGTGCCTGACGCGCGCGTCGCGCGCCTTGTTCGGCACCACGTCGAGCGGGATCGCCGGATCCGGCATCTTGTAATTGATAGTCGGCGGGATGCGCTGGTGTTCCAGCGTGAGCAACGAGAACACCGCTTCGACCGCGCCGGCCGCCGATAGCGTGTGGCCGATCATGGATTTGTTGGAGGAGATCGGCAGGTTCTTGATGCGCTCGCCGAACACGGCGGCGCAGCCGAGATATTCCATCTTGTCGTTTTCCGGCGTCGAGGTGCCGTGCGCGTTGACGTAGTCGATGTCGTCCGGCGTCAGGCCGGCATCCTTGATGGCGTTGGCGATGCAGCCGATGATCGGTTTGCCGTCCGGGCTCGACCGCGTGCGGTGGAAGGCGTCGGTCATTTCACCGCAGCCCTCCAGCACGCCGAGGATCGTGGCGCGGCGCGCTTTGGCCGACTCGTAGCTCTCGAGCACCAGGGCTCCTGCGCCTTCCGCCATCACGAAGCCGTCGCGGTTCTTCGAGAACGGCCTCACTGCCGCCTGCGGCACGTCGTTGCTGGTGGATAGCGCCGAGAGTAGCGAAAAACGGATCAGCGCTTCCGCGCTGATCGAGCCGTCGGTGCCCACGCACAGCGCGGCATCGGTCTCGCCGCGCCGGATCGCCTCGACGCCGAGCTGGATGGCGGTTGCGCCCGACGCGCAAGCGGTGGATAGCGAGATCGGCGAACCTTTGCTGCCGAATTTGTCGGCCAGATAGTCGGCGACCGAACCGATCATGAAACGATCGTGATAAGCGGCGAAACTCGGGCTCACCCGCAGCAAGTCGCTGTAGGTCACCTTGTCATTGGCGCCGGCTTTCGCCGCGATTTCGATCCGCTGCGTCCACTCGACCTCGATCGGCGGCACCGCGATGAACAGCGGCCCCGGAAAATTGCCCGTGGCGCCGATGCCGGCTTCGGCGATCGCCTCTTCGGCGGCGAGCTCGGCAAAGCGTTCGGTCAGCGCCGCCGTCGAACTCTGCGGCGGCAGGAAATCGACGGTGCCGGCGATGCGGGTGCGCAAGCCGTCGGTCGGGAAACGGGTGATGGCGCGGATGCCGGATTCGCCGGCGGTGAGCTTGGCCCAATTGTCGGTCTTGCCCGCGCCGAGCGAGGTGATCACGCCGCGCCCAGTGACCACGACGGTCGGCCGGCCCTGTCTGTCCTTCGACGGCATATGTCGCCCTCCCTCAGCCGGCCCGTTCGACCAAGGCGAGGCCTTCGCCCCGCCAATGTCCGACCCCGGTCACCACGACCTGCTGCAAATCGCCGCTCATAGGCTTCTCCAGCCCGGTCGCGTCGCAGGGCGGAAACAGACTACCATGATCGAGGGCAATGGCCGCCAGCGCTACGTTCATGACGAATTGCGGCTCGGCCGCGTGTCCGAGATAGGTGCCGGTGGCGCGCACGGCAAGGTCCGGATGCGCCGCCAGAAAAACCCGTTCTTCGGCGGTCGCGGCGGCAGCCCCGCTGGCGCCAGAGAGCGCCGCGGCGTGGCCGGGTTTGATCCGGTCCTTGATCTTGTCCCAAAACTTCGCGAGCGCCTTGGTGACATCGGCCGGCGCGCGTTTGGAACGGTCGGAATAGACCACCGACAGCCGCGCCAAGGGCCTGGCGTCGCGCGCTTCGGCATGGCCGCGCTCTTCGATCACCAGAAAGGCGCCGAGCGAGCCGAGAGCGACGCCGCCTTTGTCGCGCTCCCATATCGGCGCAAAGCGATCCTTCAGCGCGGAACCGGAAAACTCGTAAAGCATCAGCAGATCAGGCCGCTCTCCATTGTACGAGCCGCCGACCAGCGCGATGTCGCTTTGCCCCGCGGCGATGCGCGCGAGCGCAACGCGAACGGCGTCGACGCCGGACGATTCCTCGCCCATGAACGTGCGCGAGGAGCCGGTCACGCCGTGCACGATGGAAATATTGCCGGCGAGAAGATTGGACAGCTGCGCCAGGAACAAAGTCGGCCGCAGGTCACTCATCAGCCGCTCGTTGAGAAAGGCGGCCGGATTTGTCGCACTCGGCAGGCCGGAAAGGATCGTGCTGTCGACGGCAAGATCGCGTTCGCCGCCGCCGGCGGCGACTATCATGTCCATGTGCGACAGGATCTCGGGCTTGCCCTTGACGCCTGCCGAGTTGAGCGCGAGCCCGGCCGCATAGGTGCCGATCCGCTGCCAGGCTTCCATCTGCCGCTGATCGCCCTTTTTCGGGATCTGGGCGTCGAAATTAACCGGCGCCAGCGGATGCACGGCGAAGGGCGCGAATGTTGTCGTGTCCGCGCTTGGCTGCGCCTGCATCAGCTTTTGCCAGTGCGCCAGTGCGCCTTCGCCGAGGCAGGAGAGAATGCCGATACCGGTGATCCAGGCTTCGCGCGCCGCCTCAGCCATCGGCCCGCGCCTCGTCAGTCAACAAGCCGACCGCCTCGGCGCGCTTGCGCATTTCGGCCGCAAATTCGGGACTGGGAAACGGCACCAGGCGGAAGGTGAGGGTGGCGTTGCTGACAAGTCTGCCGTCGCAGGAAATGCTGGCTTCAGTCATCGCAAAGCCCGAGCCGTCATGCGTGACTTTCGCTTCGACCGTCAGCCGCTGGCCCGGCCGCACGAAGGTGCGGAGTTTGGCCTCCCTGACCGAGGCCAGAAACGGCATGCGCTCAAATTTGTTGATCGCGACCAGCAGCCAGCCCGAGGTCTGCGCCATGGTTTCGATCAGCAGGACGCCCGGCATCAGCGGAAAGCCGGGGAAGTGTCCCTCGAAGACTGTGCTCTCGGTCGGCACCGTGGCCTCGCAGTTGATCGTGCGAGCGGCGAGATCGAGATTGAGGACCCGGTCGACCAGCAGAAAATACTCAAGGCGCATCGGCGTCGCCGGCTCAAGCGCTCTTGGCAGCGACGAGCTCGTCGATGCGGGCGGCGAGGTTCTTGAGCACGAAATACTGGTCGGTGGTGGCCTTGCCGTCGTTGACTTCTTGCGTCCATTGCTCGAGCGGCATCTTGATCCCGAACGCTTTGTCGATGGCAAATGCGATGTCGAGGAAATCCAGGCTGTCGATGCCGAGATCGTTGATGGCGTGGCTCTCGGGCGTAATGGTGTCGCGCGGGATATCGCAGGTCTCGGCGATAATATTGGCGATGGTGTCAAACGTCGAAGACATCGGTAACTCTCTGATTAATTTGGAGTTCTGGCGATCGAACGGCCGCGATGTCCGGTCCCCCGCGCTAGTCCCCGGCACGGCCATTCACCGGCTTTCGGTAGGCTGCCCGTATAGCGAAGCGCCGCCTCAAGTTCAATGGCGGCCGGTATTTGTTGGGAAAAGAGGCAAACGGCCCCAGGTGCCTGTGCCGTGCGGCGGATCGGCCCCCCGCGCCCGCCTCACCAGCGGCGTGTGGGCACCTCGACCGGCACGCAACCGCGCCGCCCGGATAGAACGCAATCCTCGTTCTTGCGCAGCTCGGCCATGGTTTCGGCGAGCCACAGCCCGGCCCCGATCAAGGCGAGCACGAACACGAAGGCGGCAATATTGACGGTCATGCGGTGGCGATAGTCGTCGGTGCCTTCGCCGCGTTCGAATTTGGCAAGATCGTCGACCGGCGACGGGGCGCTCGTCCGCCAGTGGGCGGCCGCCCTCCCGCGCGGGAAGCGCACCACGCGCAAGTCGCGGTCGGAGGACGATGATCGATCCCCGGTCATAATGCCCCAGTCTATCACGGCGGGCGTCGCTGTTCGACCGGGCCGGCACGCCGTGGAAATCTTCCTTAAGTGGACGCAAATAGGCCGCCCGCGTAGACTTGGCGCGATGAGCAAAACCATCCGAACCCGGCGGATCGTCGCGCTGATCGCGGCCTATGTGGTCGCGCTGCAGGCCTTGCTGCTGCCGCTCTCGACGGCGGCCGCGAGCCCCTTTAAGACAAAACTGTGTGCCACGGCCGAGTCGGCAGACGGCGCGCCGCGGCCGGCCGGTCACGAGAGCGGCTACCCCTGTGCCGCCGGCTGCGGGGTGCAATGCTGCGCGCAGACATTTGTCGGCCCGGCGCAAATCATGGTCACGCGCGGCGTGACCGCTGCCGTCACGGTGACACTGGCGCCCGCGCTCGAGCCGGTTGTGCTCTTGGCCGATCGCGGTCCGCAAATCCCGCGCGCGCCGCCCGCAGTCTGATTTTTCCGAACCTAATTTCCGCAAATCAAATTGCACGCCACGCTGAACGACAAGCGCGCGCTGCATCGTCAGGAGAATGAACTATGACCCGGATTGCATTCATGATCATCGCCGCGCTGTCGGCCCCATTCGCCACGTCGCTGGCGTTCGCTCACGACTATACCGTCGGCGGTTTGAAGATCGACCACCCTTGGGCGCGCGCCACGCCGAAAGGCGCCAGCGTCGGCGGCGGCTATATGAAGATTACCAACAACGGATCCGAACCCGACCGTCTGATTGGCGGTTCGACCGACATGGCGAAGAGCTTCGAAGTCCATGAGATGAAGATGGAGGGCGGCGTGATGAAAATGCGGCCGGTCGCCGGCGGCATCGAGATCAAGCCGGGCGAGACCGTCGCGCTCGACCCCAGCGGCTATCACGTGATGTTCGTCGGCCTGAAGGACCAGCTCAAGCAGGGCAGCCGTTTCAAGGCGACGCTGGATTTCGCCAAGGCCGGTAAGGTCGACGTCGACTTCGTGGTCGAGGGCATCGGCGCCAAGGCGCCCGCCGGCGATCACGACATGCCGGGCATGGGCGGCATGCAGATGAAGTGACGGCCGTGACTACCGCTCGGCGAACGCCAGTTCGGCGTCCGCCGGCGGCATCATGCGGAATACGTTGAGCGTCATCGAGATCATCACGTAATAGCCGAGGATGCCGACCAGCTCGACCGTTGCCGCGTCGCCGAGGAAGGCGTGCACGCGCTTGTAGGTGCGGTCGCTGACGCGGTTGGTCTTGTACAGTTCGCGGATGAAGGCATAGATCGCGCGCTCGTCCTTGGGCGCTGATTTTGGCTCGCGCCCCGCGCGCAGGTCCGTGATCGTCTTTGTCTTCACGCCGGCCTTTTCGGCCATCGGCGCGTGCGCGAACCATTCGTATTGCGCCTTCCACAGCCGCGCCGTGCACAAAATGGCGAATTCCGACAGCCGCGGCGGCAGCGCCGTCTTGTAACGGCAATGGCCGCCCAGCGCCTGCGCCAGATGGCCGAATTCCGGCGCATGCAGCCAGACCGCAAAGGGCCCGCGGGGGGTGACCGACTTGCCGCGCGGTCCGGAGCGGATCGCCTCGAGAAGCGCGCGTTGGGCATCGTTCATATGCGCTTCGTCGAGGACGGGCAGGCGTGGCGAGGGACGCTTAGCGGGCATGGGAGTTTCCTTGTGGGGCAGGACGGCGGAAGGGTGCGGGCGTGACGGGGGATGCAGGCTTTGCTCAGTATAGCGCAAAGCCCGCTGAAAATTCACAACCCGCGAGGGCGCACGCCATGGTTGGCCATCGACTTCAGATACTCACCGCCACGCTTGGCCTGACATTGCTCGCCGTCGATCAGTTCGCTTGAATTATTGGCGTCGTCGTAATCCGGCTACTGCACCGCCGCCGTCACCCGGATCAGGCCGCGGCCGAGCATGTGCAGCTCTTTGGCGGCGGCCAATGACAGATCGATGACGCGGCCTTTGCTGAAAGGCCCGCGATCGTTGACGATGACCACGACGCTGCGGTGGCTTCTGGGGTCGGTGACGCGCACGCGTGTGCCGAACGGCAGCGTGCGGTGCGCGCAGGTGAATTTGTTCGGATCGTAACGCGCGCCGGAGGCGGTCAGCCCCCGATAGTCTTTGCTATAATAGGCGGCGACGCCGGAAATTTGCTTGCCGCTCTGCGCCAGCGTTGGACCGCATGCAAATGAGCACACCAGCGCCAGGCCGGCCGTCGCCAAACTCTTCCACGCCATTTGCCGTTCCACCCCTCGATTCGCGCCGTCCATCGATAAAAGCAACCGGCGGCTAAAGTGTGACCGCGCACCTCACATCTTAGGATTTCGCCGCGCGGCCGGAGGTGCGCCGTTGCACCGTCGCGCGATGGGCGGCGGCGCGCGGCTTGCGCGGCGGCCAGCGGCGCCGCGGCTGTCGAGGTGGCGCGCCGTCAATTCGACGCGGGCGCGGCATTCCTCGTGCAGTTCCGCCAGTTCTTCGTCGCTGAGGTCCTCGATGTCCGCAAATTTGTTCTGCGCGCCATCCATCGCCAGCACGAGTTCCGACAGCTTGAGCTGAATCGCCAGCGTGTCGCGGTTCTGCGTGTTCTGGATCAGGAACACCATCAGGAAGGTGACGATGGTGGTTCCGGTGTTGATGACCAATTGCCAAGTGTCGCTGTAATGGAAGATCGGCCCGGTAACGATCCACACCAGCACCACGGCCGCCGCCAGCAGGAAGGCGAATGGGTGGCCGGTCCACAGCGCGGTCGCCTGCGCGAATTTGGCAAAGCGCCCGGCGAGGGTGGACGAGCCGTTCGGCCGCGCGCGCGTGGCGGTATGGGTCGATGTCTGAGTCATAAATCCCCAGAGGCCGCGCACCGGCCGCGAAGCGCGGAGGCGCACACCGGTCAACGCGCGGTCCGGTTCCGCGGTTCCATGGTGCAGCACCGATCGCGGCGGCGCGTCCACACAGGGACACAACGCGCTGAAATCGTGGATGTTTCCCATATCCCGCCAGAAGACGTTAAAAAACATATTGCAATTACAATATATGTTGTAATTTGATCGTCCGTCCGGCCGAAGCGCCGGCACGAATCGGCGCCGCTTGGGCGCTCAACAAGAAGCAAACCAGGGAGCAATAGCCTATGCCGAACGGGCATCATCAGGTTCTCATCGTCGGCGGCGGCACCGCCGGCGTCACCGTCGCCGCGATTCTGCGCCGCCGCGGACGCGGCCTCGATATCGCGGTCGTCGAGCCGCAGCAGGAACATTATTACCAGCCCTCGCTCACGCTGGTCGGGGCGGGCGTTTATCCGCTGGCGAAGACGCATCGCCCGCAAGCAAGCGTGATGCCGTCCGGAGTCGCCTGGATCAACAGCGCGGCGAAGACGTTCGAGCCGGAAAAGAACACAGTGCGTCTGCTCAACGACGATACGCTCACCTACGATTACCTGGTGGTCTGCACCGGCGTGAAGCTGGATTGGAACAAGATCGCCGGCTTGAGCGACACGCTCGGGCGCAATGGCGTGTGCAGCAATTATTCGCCGACGACGGCGAGCTACACCTGGGATTGCGTGCAGGCGCTGAAAGCCGGCGACAAAGTGGTGTGCACTCAGCCGCCGCTGCCGTTCAAATGTCCGGGCGCGCCGCAGAAGATCGTCTACCTGATCGCCGACCGTTTGCGCCGCCGCGGCATCCTCAAGGACTGCAAGCTCGACCTGTTCACGCATGCGCCGGCTATCTTCGGCGTGCCCTATTTCGCGCGGGCGCTGGTCAAGGTCGCCGCGCGTTACGGCATTAACGTGCACTATCAGCAGAACCTGGTAGCGGTCGACGGCCCCGGCAAGCTCGCGACCTTCGAGTTCGCCGTCGACGCCCGCAAGGGCGAACGCGAAACCGTGCCCTTCGATCTGCTGCATGTTTCGCCGCCGCAGAGCCCGCACGACGAGATTAGATCAAGCCCGCTGGCCAATGCCGCCGGCTGGGTCGAGGTCAATCAGACCACGCTGCAGCACGTGCGCTGCGCCAACGTCTATTCGCTGGGCGACGTGTGCTCGACGCCGAACTCGAAGACCGCCGCGGCGGTGCGCAAGCAGGCGCCGGTCGTCGCCAACGAGATTCTGTCGGCCATCGCCGGCAAACTCGTTCCTGACGCTTACGACGGTTACGCGTCGTGCCCGCTGACCACAGCGATCGGCAAGACCATCCTCGCGGAGTTCTGCTACGGCGGCAAAGTCACGCCGACTCTGCCCCTGACGCCGTCCAAGGAGCGTTGGATCGGCTGGTGGATCAAGCTCACCGGCCTGCCGCTGATGTATTGGCACTACATGCTCAAGGGCTACGTCTGGTTCCCCCGGCACAACACCGAGTTCAAGGAGGAGGCGCCCTAGGCGGATGCGGTCCGCGTGTCCCCCCGGCCGCGGAACATTTTTCCGGCCGTCGCGTTTTCTTGGCACGCGAATTCATCCGCAATAGATGAAAGGGAACACCATGTTGGGTTGGGCCGTTACGTTTCTCATCATCGCCTTGATCGCCGCCGTGCTCGGGTTCGGTGGCATTGCCGGCGTGGCGATCGAAGCCGCTAAGATTGTGTTCTTCGTGGCGGTCGTCCTGTTCGCCATCGCCGCTTTGGTGGGGCTGGTACGAGGGCGCGCGCCGACTGTGCCGTAGCGTCGCGTAGCGTTGCGTCACGCGTCAACGTTCGAACGAAAGAGGCCCCGCGCGACGGCAGTCGCACGGGGCCTCGCCGTCTGTCAAAGCGCTCAGTAGCGCGGATCGTACATCTGCGAGCGCACCAAGGCGCTCAGGTCGTTCGGCGCCGGTCCGTCGGCGAGCCCGCGTTGATAGGCGACGGCGGCGACCGCCGCGCCGATGCGCGCCGATACTTCGCGGATTTGCGGCAGCGCCGGATAGAGGCTGCCTTGCTTGAGGTCCGCTTCGCTGACCATGTCGGCTAGCGTATGCGCGGCCGCCATGAACATCTCGTCGGTGACGAGCTTGGTGGCGCTGGCGATGGCGCCTAAGCCCACGCCGGGGAAGATGTAGGAGTTGTTGCCCTGGCGCGGCACGAAGGTCTTACCGTTGAGCGTCACCGGATCGTAGGGGCTGCCGCAGGCGAACAGCGCGGCGCCGTTGGTGTGCCGGTAGGCTTCTTCGGCCGAGCATTCCGCCTTCGACGTCGGGTTGGACAGCGCGAAGATGATCGGCCGCTTGTTGAGCTCGGCCATGGTCTTGAGCACCTCGGGCGTGAAGGTGCCGCCGACCGCGGCGACGCCGATGATCGCCGTCGGCTTGAGCGCCTTGATCGCCGACAGGAAATCGCCGGCCGGCGCGTGCGGATGGGCATAACGCTGCTTCTCGGCGTTGAGGCCGGCGCGATCCTTGACCACCAGGCCTTTGGAATCGACCAGCCAGATGCGGCCGCGCGCTTCCGTCTCGCTGATGCCCTCGGCCGCCATGGCGGTCGCGGTCAGGTCGGCGATGCCGGTCGCCGCTTCACCGGCGCCGAGGAACAGCACGGTTTGCTCACTGAGTTTGCCGCCGGTCACGCGCAGCGCCGAGAACAGGCCGGCGAGCGCCACCGACGCGGTGCCCTGGATGTCGTCGTTGAAGGTCGGAATCTTGTCGCGATATTTGTGCAGCAGATGGAACGCGGTGTGGTTGGCAAAGTCCTCGAATTGGATCAGAACGCCCGGGAACACTTGCCGCGCGGCGGTGATGAACTCGTCGATGAAGTCGTCATAGGCTTGGCCAGTGAGCCGCTTCTGGCGGATACCGACGTAATAGGGGTCCTTGAGGAAGGCTTCGTTGTTGGTGCCGACGTCGAGCATCACCGGCAGGCAGAGCTTGGGGTGAATGCCGGCGCAGGCCGAGTAGAGCGACAACTTGCCGACCGGGATGCCCATGCCGTTGGCGCCGAGATCGCCGAGTCCGAGGATGCGTTCGCCGTCGGAGACGACGATCAGCTTCGGCACATAGGGCCAATTGCGCAGCACGGAGGCGATGCGGCCCTTGTCGTTGACGCTGACGAACAGGCCGCGCGGGCGCTGGAAGATGTCGCCGAATTTTTGGCAGGCGAGCCCGACGGTCGGCGTGTAGATGAGCGGCTGGATCTCGTCGATATTGTCGGTGACGACGCGGAAGAACAGCGCTTCGTTGCGGTCGTGCAGCGCGTTGAGCGCGACGTAGCGTTCGAGATCGTTCGGCAGCTTGCGCATGTTGGTCAGGATGCGCTCGGCCTGCGCTTTCATCGTCTGCACGTGCGCCGGCAAGAGCCCGCGCAAGCCCAGCGCATCGCGCTCCTTGTCCGTGAAAGCCGTGCCCTTGTTGAGCAGAGGATCGCGCAGCAGCGCCATTCCGTGCGGCATGTCGTCAGCAACCGACGCAACGGCCGCCAAGTTCGGTTTGTTCATGGAAAGTACCCCAGCAGGATCGATGATGATGCGCAGGCACCGGCCGGACGTGGTGGTAAGCCGGTGTGCGTTCGGGTTTACGACCGAGAGCACGCGAGGAGTTCTAGCGACATCCGCGGCGGCTTCCCAGCAAATGGTGACGAGGACCTCGCACGATGTCGGTAGCCGGTTGTTGAGCTAGGTCAAACCGCGTGCGGCACGTCAGGCCTGCGCGCCTTGCCGCGCCGCAATCGCTTGTTCGGCGGCGGCGGTGCCGGTGAACCAGCCGCCATGCGCGGTCGAGAAATCGCCCTTCGAGCAGGCCTCGCCGGCGAAGAACAGGCGACCGTCGACGGCTGCGGCCAGCGCCGCGCGGGCATCCGCCTGACCCAGTAGCGCATAGGAGTAGGATCCCTGCGCAAAAGGATCGGCGCCCCAGCGATGCATGGCAATCGGCTCGAGCCGCGCCGCAAAGCCGTTGCCGAACAGCGATGCCAGTTCCGTGACGGCGAAATCGAAGAAGGCGCGCTCGCCGCCGGCCTCGAGTGCGGCCGCATGGCTGCCGCCGAAATAGACCTCGATCATCGGTCGGCCGAACGGACGGATCTGGTAGCTCGCCGTAGCCACGCGGTCGGTGTGCGCGAAGACGCGGCTGTTCGGCTCGAACTCCTCCGCGCCGGCAAGCGCGATGAACAGCTTGTCGGCAAGTCCGAGCGGCAGATTGCGCGCGGCTTCGATCTTGTCGGGCAGGGCGGGGAAGAACAAATCCTCCTGCGCGGCGAGCACGGCGGTCGGCAGCGTCACGATCGTTTGCTCGGCGGCGATGGTGCCTTTCGCGGTCTCGATCTTCAGTTTGCGTCCGCTGTGATCGATGCGCGTCACCGCGCAATCGAACGCCGTGCGCAGCTCCGCGCCGGCGGCGGCGATGGTCGCGCCAAGACCTTCGACGACGCTCCAGTTCACGCCGGAATCCTGGTAGTTGACGAAATCACGGCCGGACACACGTGCGAACTCGGCGCCGCTGATATAGGTGCCGATCGCGGTGATCAGGGCGTTCCAGCGTCCGCCGCGCTCGAGCGCGTCGGCTGCGGCGACATCTTTGCCTTCGGCAAGCAAGGCCTCGAGACGGTCATGAAAGGTGTCGGAGGCTCTCCGAAATACCTCCTGGTCGGCGACGGAGAAGCGAACCGGCAGTGAGGACCGCCCCCAGGGCGGGCGGGACTTGTCGATGGTGCGGCTTTGGCTCTCGGCAATTTTCGTCCATGGATTGCGGTCGGCCGAATGCAGCCAGCCGCAGCCAAGGTCGAGCGCGTAACCCGACGCATCGGTCATGGTCCAGGCCCGTCCGCCCAGACGGGCCCGCGCTTCGATGATTAGGCAATCGATGCCCGCCGCGCGCAGCCGCCGGCCGGCGGCGATGCCCGCCGCGCCGCCACCGATGATCGCGACTTCGACTTCGCTATTCGTCATGCGGGAATTTCATATTGTGATTACCGCGTCTTACGCAATTTCATGGGGGACTGTAAGCTGCAATCGTCCGGCGGGAAAAGCCCCAGGCAGTTTCGGCCGGCGCTTGACGCGCGGAAGAGGCGCGCTCGAATGTGATGTTTGCATCGCGGTTCTTGCCTTGCCGGAGCGCTTATCCCATGTGGACCCCACGGACGGCCTTATCGCATTCGCAGCCCTTCAAGGTGCTGCGGGCATCGCTGGTCGCGGTATTCCTGCTCGGCGGCGACGCTTTCGCGCAGCCGGCAGTCGAGGCACGCAGCGGGGAGCCGCCCAATCTCGACGAACTTAAACAACAACTCCTCGTCTACCGAAATTCCGGCGACTATGAGCGCCAACTGGCGGCGGTGGCGGCAAAGGCGCAGGCCTATGTTGAGCGGCATGCGGGTGAGGTGTCGCGCCCGGCGCTGGTGCTCGATATCGACGAAACCTCATTGTCGAATTGGCCGCGGATCGTCGCCGACGATTTCGGCTACATTCCGAGCGGCGCGTGCAACCGCTTGCCGAAAGGCCCTTGCGGTGCCAAAGCGTGGGAGCTCAAGGCGGGGGCGCCCGTCATCCAACCGACGTTGATGCTGTTCAACGCCTCGCGCGCCAAAGGCGTGAGCGTATTCTTCATCACCGGCCGCGACGAAAGCGAGCGGGCCGCGACGATCAGGAATCTTCACCGCGCCGGCTATCGTGGCTGGACCCGCCTCGTGATGAAGCCGATAGGTCTGGAAGTGAAATCCGCGGCCGATTTCAAGGCGCCGGAGCGGGCGAAGATCACGGCCGCTGGTTATACGATCATCGCCAACATGGGCGATCAGCCGAGCGATCTCGCCGGCGGCAATCCCGACGATCGTGCGCGGCAGTTCCTGCTGCCCAATCCGTTTTATCGCATTCCTTAGTGAGATCGGGGCGCGGGGAGGCGACTATTCCCCACCGCCGGCCATTACAGCGCGCGTCTGCTGGTCGGGCCCGAAATCCTCGGCGTCCTCGATCGCCATCAGCTCGGCCAGCCGCGTGCGCGCGCGGTTGACGCGCGACTTGATGGTGCCGACCGCGCAGCCGCAGATATTGGCGGCTTCTTCGTAGGAAAATCCCGAGGCGCCGACCAGGATAAGGGCCTCGCGCTGGTCGGCCGGCAATTGCGTCAGCGCCTCGCGGAATTCGCGGAACTCGACGCGGCCGTATTGTTCGGGCTGTGACTTCAGCGTCTCGGCATAGCGGCCTTCGCCGTCCTCGACCTCGCGCCGGCGCTTGCGATATTCCGAGCGGAAATGGTTGCGCAGGATGGTGAACAGCCATGCCGACATATTGGTGCCGGGCTGGAACGAGTTGATATTGGCGATCGCGCGCAGCATCGTCTCCTGCACCAGGTCGTCCGCGCGATCGACGTTCCCGCACAGCGAGATGGCGAATGCGCGGAGGCTTGGCACCGCACCCAGAACGGCTTTACGGACCTGCTCGTCCATGCGTTACTGCCCGTCCTTGTTACCGTCGCCATTGATGCGATTGATCATTTCGGCGAACCGGTCGGGTACGCCCTGGTTCACCACGTCGTCGTACATCGAGCGCAGTTGCTGACCGAGCCGCGCCTGCACCTCGCGGCTGAGCTTGGCCGGCTTGGACCCGGGCTTACGGTTGCGGGTTTCCGCGGTTTCCATTGGTTTTTGTTGTCCCACGGGTTTGCGTTCGGTCATCGATCAACCCCAAATCTCCTTGGCGAAGCCAGGCGCAGGTCCCCCTCTGCGTTCATGCGAAACCCCTGAATTGGTGGATGGTTCCACGGAAAGGGAACTTTTTTCCAGTGTCCTAGTTAGGACACTTGAGTACGCTTGATCGGAACGTTGGGGGCCTTGCCCGTCACGCCCAGGGCACATTGGTTCGGGAGGGATTATTGTCGACATCTCAGACAGTTGCGCAGCACGTGCCTTATCTCCGGCGCTATGCCCGGGCACTTTCGGGCAGCCAGGCCTCGGGCGATGCTTATGTGGCGGCGACACTGGAGGCGCTGGTCCAGGACCCCAAAATTCTGGACACCACCGCATCGACTCGCATCGCGCTCTACCGGCTGTTCACCAAAATCTGGAATTCGGTCGCGCTCAACGGCAAACCCGGCGCGTCGGACAGTAACCAGCCGGTCGAACGGCATCTTGCTCAGATCGCGCCGATGCCGCGGCAGGCTTTTTTGCTGGTGGCGCTGGAAGGGCTATCGGAAGACGACGCCGCCAAAGTGCTCGATATCGATGTGCCGAAGCTGCGGGAGCTGGTCGAGGACTCGGGCCGCGAGCTAGCCGCCGAAATCGCCACCGACGTGCTGATCATCGAAGACGAGACCTTCATCGCACTCGATCTCGAGGGTCTGGTCGAAGGCCTCGGTCACCGCGTGCTCGGCGTCGCGCGCACCCATAGCGAGGCGACGGCGCTGGCCAAGGCCAAGCGGCCGGGCATCATCCTCGCCGACATCCAGTTGGCGGATGGCTCATCCGGGCTCGACGCGGTGAACGAGATGCTGCGCTCGTTCGAGGTGCCGGTGATCTTCATCACCGCCTATCCCGAGCGCTTCCTCACAGGCGAGCGGCCGGAGCCGGCCTTCCTGATCGCTAAGCCGTTCCAGCCGGCGACGGTGTCGGCGGTGCTGAGCCAGGCGCTGTTCTTCGAGCGCAACGCCCGGCGGCGGGAGCGGAAGGCGAGCTAATTTGCTCAGTTGCCTTTACGGGCCAGAGCATGGCCGAGCATCACGGCTTCTACGAGCATGGCGATCTGCATGTCGCGCTGGCCGCTGAGCACCGGCGCGCTGGAACCGGCGGGTTTGCCGCGCGCGGCCCACACGATCGCTATGACAATGGCGACGGCGGCGTAAATCGTTCCCACGATCACACGCGCGTCCAGCGCGCCGTATCGCGTTTCTAGGGCGATCGTTCCGGCGAGGGTAAAGAAATAAAGTGCCACAACTGCCAGGGCCGAAACGATTACTGCGAGCAGGGCGCGGCGCAAAATGCGCCCAAATATATGGCCGAATGCGACGCCAGCGACGTCTTCTATCCGCATGGGTCTACCTGCGATTGGCTAGGCCGGCGAGGAATCCGATGCCGGCGGCGGCTGCCAACATAAGCAGCGGACGTTGTTCGACCTCGTCGGTGAGCTTCTTGAACGCGTCGCTGCCGAAGCGCGTCGCTTCATCGGCCAACGACTTGCTTGCTTCGGACGCGCTGTCCCGCACGCGGTTCGTGATGCGCGCGAGCGCTTCGCTGACGAAATCGCCGGACGCGCCCGACACCTCGCGGCTTGCGCCGGCAGTCAGGCGGCGCAGCCGCTTCTCAAGATCGCTGACCAGGTCTTCGATGGCGGCGATTTCTTCGGCGGTGGCGGATTTGGTCGCACGTGTGGTCATCGTCAATTCCTGCTTTGCTGTTCACGGAACCCACCTATGGCAAACGTCGACCCCGCCACGATGGTTACAAAACGCCTGCGGCCGGCAAAAATCGTCACTAAAACAACTTAGAACAGGCGGCTCTTTATGCGGCGCGAAACCCTTCGAGAAGCTCGGCGTTTACGTATTCTTCCGTCGCCCCAATCTGCTGCGCATACATGGGGCAAGGGACGAGGTGCGAGGTGGCGTCATTGATTGACAGAGCCGGCGCCGTCTGTGTTCATTATCGCTGCCGATTTCAATCTCACTGGTCTCGACGCTTGCGACGAGTTGGGACCACCATACCGACGTATACAGATTGACCGACATGGAACAGAAACTGTCGGGGGCGGCGGACACCGAACTGGCCAGGCTGCGCCAGGAATGCCAGCAGCTCGAGTCGCAGGTGAGTGCGCAAGGCACGGAACTCAGCCTGCTGCGGGCCCGCTTTGCGCGTTATGAAACGGCGCTGCGCGGCTCACAGGTCACGGTGTATACCCAGGACCGCGACCTGCGTTACACCTCGATCAGCAATCCCATGCTAGGGCGCGCGATCGACGCCATTCTCGGCCGCACCGATGACGAGATCTTGCCGCCCGACAGCGGCGCGGCCGTGATCGCGTTGAAACGCGAAGCACTGACGAGCGGCCAGGCGCAACGCGCGGAATTCGTCTTCGAAAACGGCTCCGGCCTGCGCTGGAATGATCTGCATATAGAACCGCTGCGCAATGAAGCCGGCGACATCGTTGGCTTGACCTGCGCATCGGTGGACGTCACCGAGCGCAAGGAGGGCGAAGCGCATTTGCGGATGTTGATGCGCGAACTGACCCATCGTTCGAAAAATCTGCTGGCAGTGATACAGGCGATGGCGCGCCAGACAGCGCGTCACACCGGTTCAGTCGAGGGGTTTCTCAATCAGTTTTCCGCGCGATTGCAGGCCTTGGCCGCCTCGCACGATCTGCTGGTGCGCGAAAGCTGGCACGGCGCTTCCTTGCGCGAACTCATTCAATCGCAATTGGCCGCTTATATCGGCAGCGGCGAGGGTCAGCTTGCGGTCGAAGGGGAGCCCGTCGCGCTCAAGCCGGAAGCGGCGCAAAACCTCGGGCTGGCGCTGCACGAACTCGCGGTCAACGCCGCAACATTCGGAGCCCTATCGGTGCCCGGCGGCCGCGTGTCGATCGATTGGTCGCTGCGCGACAGCGCTATCGATCTGAATTGGCGCGAGCATAACGGTCCGAAGGTGAAGGCGAGACGAAAAAGAGGATTCGGCAGCACGGTGATCGAGCGCAATCTTGTTCGCGCGCTCGATGCCAAGGTCGACGTGGCGTTTGAGCCAGACGGCTTGCGCTGTCATATTGTGATTCCCGCAAGCCAGATCCTCGCCGCGCGCTGAACGCGGACGGAACCATTTTCGCCGTCGGCTATTATCCATCCGTCCCTTGCAAAAAGTCGCCGCTACATAACCCACGAGTTCGAGGGACTCGGGAGATTGTCGATGCGCGGCCTTGCTTCCTATCTGTTGGCAGGCATCCTGGTGGTGCTAACGATGAATTTTTTCGCGCCGCCGGTGGGTCTCGGCTTCGTGGTCGGCGCAACGCCCTCGTCGGAACCGAATGCAACAACGCAAGTCGTCGACCGGACCCATAAGGGTGACCGCTTAAGTCTGCCGATGTCTGTCGGCGAGCAGCCGGCGCCCGAGCCGCCGCTGCCAGTCATGATTGGATGCGATCCACCGTTCAGCCGGTTATTGGCGTCGGCGCGCACCAATGTCTCCGGCCGCTGCGTTGCGGAAATAGCGCGTCCGCTGACGGGATGAAAATGGCGCCGTCGGACGTATACGGAACCTTTCGCGGCGCGTCACGTTGTTGGACAATCTCAATCACTATGGGAGATTGACATGCACAAGCGTCTCAGCGCTTTCGCCGCCTTGGCGACCGTCGCGGCGTTGGCCGCGCCGACATCGCCGATGGCGCAGGTCCCTGAGCGGACCAAGGCCGGCACGTTGACCTGCGATATTTCGGCCGGCATCGGCCTGATCATTACGTCGAAAAAGGAACTGACCTGCATGTTCACGCCGTCCCAGCCGGGTCCGCGTGAGGTCTATACCGGATCGATCACCAAGTTCGGCCTCGATCTCGGCGCGACTGCCGGTGGCGAGATGGTCTGGGCGGTCTATGCGCCGACCAATCGTCGCTTCGGCGCGCTGGCCGGACACTACGGCGGCGCCACCGCCGAGGCGACGGTCGGCGCCGGTGTCGGCGCCAACGTCCTGGTCGGCGGTTCGAACCACACCGTGACCTTGCAGCCGGTCTCGGTGCAGGGGCAGGCCGGCCTCAACGTTGCAGCCGGCGTCGCCGGGATTGATCTGCGGCCAGCGCGGTAAGCACGTCGTCTGCGTCAATACCGAACGTTAAAGACAAAAGCGGCCGTCCTCACGGGCGGCCGCTATTATTTATGCTCCGTCAGCCGAAGGTGAAAGCGTCGTGATACGCGCCCTGCATCTGGCCGCCGGGCACGGGGCCGCCGCCCGGCACGTGCACCATGTTGCCGATCACCGCGCAGGTCGCGCCATGCAGGCCGTGGCGCGGGATCGCCATCGGCGTGCCGGCTTCCCAGGTATCGGTCTTCGGGTCGTAGATTTCATTGGTGCCGAACACCTTGCCGGTCGCTTCGCCGCCGAACACCACGATCTTGCCGTCGATATAGACGCAAGACGGCCCCGAGCGCGGCGTCGGCAGCGGCGCGCGGAAGGACCATGCGTCGGTTTTCGGATCGTAGACGGCGTTCAAGCCGGTGTTGAAGTCGTAAGAGTCCATGCGCCCCGCGATGGCGTGGATCTTTCCATCGACCACCGCGACGCCCATGTGGTCGCGCTGGCCGACGAAAGGCTGCGTCCCGGTCGAGCCGCGCATGCTGGCGCGGTCGGAATATTTGTCGGTCGCCGGATCGTAGACTTCGTGCCATTCGACCGAGCGCACGTCGCGCCCGCCGAGCAGATGGATCTTGCCGTCGAGCACAATGGCCGAGATCGCGCCACGTGGGCGCGAGATCGGCGCGATCGAGGCCCACTGGTCGGTCGCGGTGTCATAGACGAAGCACTTGGAATGCGGGCAGCGGTTCTGCTCGACGAAGCCGCCGAAGGTGTAGACCTTGGTGCCGATCGACACGCCCGCCACGTGATTGCACGGGTGCGGGAAGGGCGCCTTTAGCGACCAAGTGCCGGCTTTCGGGTCGAACACCTGGTGGAACGGCTGATCGACGCGGTGCTTGGCATAGCCGGCGATGGAATGGATTTTGCCGCCGCATTCGATCACGGCGTGCTCGCCGGTGGGGATCGGCATGCGCGGCTGCTTGACCCATTTGCCGGGATTGGCGGCCTTGGGCGCGACGCTGGTCATGAAGCGCTGCTTCTCGACCGTCTTGGGGATATCGGTGACGGTCTTGTCGTTCAGACCGAGAAAGAGCGGGAGTTCTTCTGCCATAGTGGACCTCAACTGACGTAAGTGGGGACGGCGTCCCGCAATAATTTCTTGGTGAGCTCGACGCCCTCGCGCGCGACGTCGTAAGGCGAGCGAGCCCATTGCTCGGGGTTCGGCGCTTCATAGCTCAGATAGCCGGTGTAGCCCTTTTCCGCCAACAGGCCGAGCATCTCGCGCCATTTGACCACGCCCTTGCCGGGCGGCAGCCGGTCGGTCGGCCGTTTGACGCCGGTGACCGGCGTGGGCGACAGGTCGGAATACTGGAAGCAATAGATCTTGTCGGCCGACACGCTCTCGAAGCCGCGGCCGCCGGCGCCGCTGCGGGTGAAGTGATAGGCGTCGATCAGATAGCCGCAGTTCGGCTTCTTAGCGCCTTCGATCAGTTCGGTCAGCACGCCTAGGGTATTGAGCACGTCGTGCTGCGAATTGAATTCGATCGCCAGCTTCAATTTGTATTCGGCGGCGATGTCGCCGGCATCCTTGAGAAACTTGATCGCGTCCTTAATCGGCCCTTGCACCTGGCCGGGCGCGCTCATCAGCGTGTCACAGCCGAGCGCCACCGCGTTCTCACAGCTCTCACGGAACACCTTGAACAGTCTCGTACTCTCCTCGCCGGTGGCGAACAGCCAACCGTATTCGACGCCGAGCACGCCGACCGGGATGCCGGCCTTCTTGATCAGGTCGAGGACTTGAGCATTCGACATGCCGGCGTCGAAGCAGCGCTTGAAATCGGTGCGGCGCAATTCGACCGCGTCAAAACCGCCCTGTTTCGCCGCGTCGAGCGCGGTGGCGAGCGGTGTGGTGTCGATGGTCCACATATGCAGAGCGAGGCGCCCGAACTTGTCCGTCATGCGTCGTCACTTTCCTTCGTATTGCAGAATATAAAGCCCCGCGTTGGTGTCGGTGAGATACATCAGCCCGTTTTTGTCGACAAAAACGTCGCAGGACTGGATCACCTTGGCGGGGTTCGGCCGCTGATCGACAATGCGCTCCGGCAGCGGTGGCACGAAATAGGCGATCTCTTTCGGCTCAAAGGCGTTGCGGATGTCGTACACGCGCAGGCCGGCATTGTGATAGGTGGCGAAGACCGTGTCTTCCGTTTGTAGCGCGCCGGGCCGGTTCTCATGCAGATTGTGCGGCCCGAATTTGGCGCCCTTGGCGCAGAAATCCTCTTCCGTCGGGGTCGGCAGAGTGGCGATCGACACCGGATTTGCCGGCTCGCGCACGTCGATGACCCAGGTGTAGGCGAGGCCATTGGCGCAATTGGCCGCGGTCGCTTCGTCGGCGAGCACCATGAGCTTGCGTCCGGGCAAGGGCAGGGGCGTGTGCGCGCCGCCGCCGAAGGGCGGGGCGTAATTGTGGTGGCTCAGCAGCTTCGGATTGGCCGGATCGCTCAGGTCGTGAATGGTGAAGCCGCCGTCGCGCCAGGCGGCATAGCCGACGTTCCCCGCGCTGATGAGGTGATGCAGCGCGGTGCGCTTGCCGAACGAGGCGGGCGGCGTTTCGCCGTCGGCGCGATGCATGCCGGGCAGCCACCAACGGCCGGCGAGCGACGGCTTGGTCGGATCGCTCACGTCGACCACCGCCAGCACGTGATCGATGAAGCCCTCGAAATGCACCGACACATAGGCGTAGCGGCCACCGACCCACCAGATGCGATGGGCGCCGAGCCCTGCGGTATTGAGGAAACCGATCTCGCGCGGGCTCGCCGGCTGTGAGGCGTCGAAGACGCGGATGCCGGCGCCGAACGGCTGCTCGGTTTGCACCGAGTTCGACTAGCGACTTGCCGTAGTAGTCGGCCTGGCTGGCATATTGCTGCATCGCCCAAATATTGGGCCCGTTCACCGCGAGCAGGATATCGCCGTGAATTTGCAGGTGATGCGACCGGGTGTTCTTCGGCGCGGCAATGAAATTGGCCGTCTTGGGATGCAGCGGATCGCGCACGTCGACGACCGAATAGCCGTCGCTGAACATGTGGCCGATGAAGGCGTGACCCTTGTGCAGAATCACCTGCACGCCGTCCGGCCGCCCGCCCTGATCGCAGCGCGACACGAAACGGATGTTCTTGGCGGACGCGCCGGGAGGGATCATGGCCGTGAGACTATCAAATTGCCGGTCTGAATGGGCGAGGCCCGGTCCGGCAGTACGCCGAACCGGGCCCCTTTAGCTTTGCGCCGCGCGCACTAGCCGGTCGGCGGGGCTATTTCGTCGAGGCCCTTTTGTTTCGCCTCTGGCCCGAGCTGCGTCACCGAAGCGGCCGCGATCACCAGCGCGATGGCAAGACACACGAACACCGTGGTGAGCCCATAGCCGTTCTGGATCCACAGAATGGTCGGGATGATGAACGCCGTCGCCAGCCGCCCGACACCCGCGGCCCAGCCAAAGCCGGACGCGCGCGCGTTGGTCGGGAAGACCTCCGAGGCGAAGATCTGCATCGAATTGCCGGCGACCTGCACGAAGAAGATCATGATGAAGCCGGCAACGATCAGCTGGGTCGCGGTGCCGGCATTGGCGAACACGATCGCCATCAGGCCGGCGCAGACGAAGGCGCAGATCGAGGTGATCTTGCGGCCGTATTTGTCCAGCGCGTACATCATGAACAGGCTGGCGCAGGGCACGGCGAAGTTCATGGCCAGCGTGTATTGCAGCGACTTGGTGATGCTGAATCCCTTGGCGCCCATCATGTTCGGCAACCAGGCGCCGAGGCCGATGGCGACGCCGAAGAACGCCGTGAAGCAGATCATGCCGGCGATGACGCGGACTGGGAACTGACTGAAGACGACACCAAAGGGATCGCTTTTGGTGTTGCTGGCAGCGTCGGTCGTGAGCGGCTGCGTCGGTCCAGCAATGCCGAGCCGCGCCAGCACATCGAGCGCTTCCTTGCCGCGGCCGTGCGTCGCCAGATAGCGCGGCGATTCCGGCAAAGCGAAGCGCAACACCCAGACGATCAGCGCGCCAATGCCGATGATCAGCCAGACGGTTCGCCATGCGAGTTCAGGCGAAGTGACTTTGGTGCCGATGAGAAGCACCAACGCCGTTCCGATCGGCCACACACAGGCTCCGCCGATGAAATGAACGATCGCCAGGATGCGACCCCGGATGCGCTTGGGCGAATACTCGCCGGCATATGCGAAAGCGAGCGGCTGCTCGGCGCCGAGGCCGATTCCCGCGACGAAACGCGCGGCGATGAGCCAGGCAACGGTCGGAGCAAAGGCACCCAGAATCGTGAAGATGCCGAACAGGAGCAGGTTGAACTGATAGATGAATCTTCGGCCGAACCGGTCGCTAAATTCACCTTGGCCGGCTGTGCCTATGAACATTCCGAAAATGGTGGCGCTGCCGATTGCCGCGACTTCGGGTCCCGTCGCGAACTTGGACTGAAGCAAGTACGGAACGAGCGACCCGAAGACGGTAAAATCGATGACGTCGAAGAAATATCCTGCGGCTATCAGCGCGATAACTCTTCGATGCAGCGGCGTTATTTTCGCATCATCCAGCGCGGTGCCGACGAATCCCTCGATTGTTTGAGCCACGGCGTACTCCCCCTATCGCGTTTATAATTCGTGCTTATGAGACACCCTGGGAGCATGATATACTATTCTACCGTTGCCTAGCCCTGTCTCGCCGCGGCACAACAATCGATGTTGATGGCCCCCGCCGCGATTTCGATTTGTGAAAACCGGGAGGTCCGGGCCAGGGCGGCGTGTGCGCGCGGTGTTTCGAGCAGGACGGGCGAACGTGGTGGCCAATACAGGCTGGTCCGATGGTGGCGCTGGGCGGCTCATTCCGCGAATGCCGTGTGCAGCGCAGCGGCCGGTATCTCCCGTTGTCGACGAGCAACACGGCGGGCACGGCGTCAGCTCGCCGCGCCGTGCGTAATAGGACGATATTCATCTGTCGAATTGCCGGAAGAATTCCGGCAAAAAAATCCTGCCGCGGGCGCGTCGCAAGACGCTTTTCACTTCGATATTTATTTGCCAACAAATATTCCAGCCGCGCGATGTGTTCAAAACGGAACAGACTCTCGGTCGATCGGGTTGATAGTTAGGTTTTCCACATCCCGGCACTCGATTTTTTTCTGAAAATCGGGCTAATGTTCTCCAGTAAAATTGCAATGTTCATAAAATCGCTATCCACATTTGCCTGATTTGCAACTTTGCCAAGACCAGGATAGTTGAACCCAAGACAGTAGAGGAGAAATTACTACTGAGCGCGGGGCGGGGTGGGGGATGGTCATGGTGTCATTTGCAGGGTTTGGACTCATGACGGGATACGTTGAGCCGTGACGGAAGGTAAAAAGAACGAGCCGTTTGATTATCGTGCCTTCGTTGCCAAGCATGGTGGAGGCACGGTCTCAAAGTACGCCGACAAACATGCGGTCTATGCGCAGGGCGACACGGCCGACGCCCTTTTTTATATTGTTAGCGGCGCGGTCAAAATCACAATCTTATCCGAATACGGCAAGGAAGCCGTCATCGGAATTCTCGGCCCGGGCGATTTTTTTGGCGAGGGCTGTCTGGATGGGCAGCTCGCGCGAAATTCGACAATCGCGGCCACGGCTGACAGCGAGATTGTCCGCCTCGACCGCCCGGTCGTCATGGCCGCTCTCAGAGACGATCCGGCCTTTGCACAAAGTTTCATGCACTTTGTCCTGGACCGGAATCAAAAACTGCAGGCGGACTTGATCGACCAGCTGTTCAATTCGAGCGAGAAGCGTCTGGCGCGAATTCTTCTGACGCTGGCGAATACCGGACTGGGAATGCAGTCCAATACCATCACGATGGCGATCAATCAGGAAATGCTGGCGACCATGGTCGGTACCACGCGCTCGCGCATCAATCAGTTTATGAACAAGTTCCGCAAACTGGGCTACATCGACTATAACGGCCACATCGAAGTGAATAATTCACTGTTGAATTTGATCCTGCACGACCAGCAGCAAAATGATCGCGCATAGCGGCGCGCAGCGTCTGAACTATCGTTGTGCACCTCCGCGCCGGGTGTCATTTGTGGATTGGCTGCCCTTCCTGGATACATATCGAACCATGTGCCGAGCTCCCGAGCCCGCTTTTCGGCAGATTTTAGAGGATGTGCGGGAGTTACGCTTCGCCGCCTGAGGGTCTTTTTCTGCCGAACGGTCGCCCGATCGGCGGAATAGCCATTCGGAGCAACGTCCTCGACCTTGAGGGCGACGACATCGCAACCTCGCAACTTGCTGTCGATGGCCAGATTGAACATGGCCAGATCCCGCGTTCGCTGATCGATCTGGAGCTTGGTCCGGATAGCCCAAACGTACTTTTGCCGTAACGGTGGCTTGGCGCCTGTCAGTTTCGCTTTGTTCCAAGGTGTCCGCTTGGGTGCTGGCAGCTCGGTATTGGCAATGTCTTGCATGGTCGCACTCCTCGGTTACAGAGGAGGGCCAGCTTGCCTTGGCACTGGAATAGCGGACAGGCGCTTATGGCGCTGGTCGTGTGAACATCGCGTGAAATAACGCCTCCGCCCGCCGAACGCCCTCATCGCTCAGAACCACAGACTTGGCCTTGTTTGCCGGGTCCGCGATCAATCCCTTTTTATGCAGCCGGTCCAGAGCACTCCAATCGAAGCCCTTCCAGGCACGCCTCTCGCCATGCAGTGTTAGCCACAAAAGTCCCAGGACGGTGTCGTCGATCTTATCGAGGTCGATCTCCATGCTGCCAGTTTATCATATAGAAACGCTACTGCCGCGGCCCAGGCCGGGCGGCTAAGTTCGCTGCGCCACAAAATTCGGTCGCTAACGGAGCAAAGCGGACAAAGGTCAGTTTTGGCCCGCGCCAGCTATGACGCGATTGACCCTGGCTGTGTAAAAACACATCGCGGAAATTGATTCTCGCGATAAGATTCTCACGCGATTTGCGGGAGGATCCGATGAGGCGCTTCGTTGAAGGGGCGGATCGTGGTCAGAGCACGCTGTTTCCTGAATGTCTGGAAGACTGGATCGGAGAGGACAATCCGGTTCGCGTCATAGACGTCTTTGTCGATGAACTCGCTCTTGATGAGGTTGGATTTTGCGGGGTCGAACCCGAGGTAACCGGTCGACCTTCCTATCATCCGTCGGTGCTGCTGAAGCTCTACATCTACGGCTATCTCAACCGGGTGCAGTCGAGCCGCCGGCTGGAGCGTGAGGCGGGGCGCAACGTTGAGGTGATGTGGCTGACGGGACGGCTCGCTCCCGACCACAAGACGATTGCCGACTTCCGCAAGGACAACGGCCGCGCGATCCGGCAGGTCTGCGCCCGGTTTGTTGCGCTCTGCCGCACTTTGGGCCTACTCACGCAAGCCAGCGTCGCGATCGACGGCAGTAAGTTCAAGGCGGTGAACAACCGCGACAAGAACTTCACGCGGGCCAAGATGGAGCGGCGCATGGCGCAGATTGAGGAGAGCGTCGCGCGTTATCTGCAGCAGCTCGACAGCGCCGACCGGCAGGAACCATCCGAGGCGCTCAAAACCAAGACCAGCCGTCTGAAAGAGAAGATCGAGAAACTGAAGGAGCAGATGCAGCGGCTTGAGATTCTCAAGGTAACTATGCTTGCCACGCCGGACCAGCAGATCTCGCTGACCGATCCCGATGCCCGCTCGATGGCGACCAGTGGCCGCGGCTCTGGCGTCGTGGGCTACAACGTCCAGGTTGCCGTCGACACCACACATCATCTGATTATCACGCATAAGGTGACCAACGTCGGGACCGACCGGTCGCAGCTCTCACCTGTGGCCAAAGAGGCGAAGGCGACGCTGGAAGTGGAGAACCTCGATGCCGTCGCCGACCGCGGCTACTTCAGCAGTGCGGAGATTCTGGCGTGCGAGGAAGCGGGTATCACAATCACGCTGCCCAAGCCGATGACCTCGAACTCAAAGGCAGAAGGGCGCTTCGGCAAGCAGGACTTTCGCTATCTGGCTGAGGAGGACGTTTACATGTGTCCTGCCGGCGAGAAGCTTGCCTACCACTACACGGTCGAGGAAAAAGGGCTGATTCTGCATCGCTACTGGACTAACGCTTGCCAGGATTGCGCCATCAAAAATGCCTGCACCACCGGCAAGGAACGCCGGATCACCCGATGGGAGCATGAGCGTGTTCTTGAGGCGGTGCAACGCCGGCTCGACGAGCATCCGGAGAAAATGCGCCTGCGGCGCGAGACGGTCGAGCATCCCTTCGGCACGATCAAGGCGCGGATGGGCGCAACCCACTTCCTGATGAAGACGCTGCCGCGCGTGGCCACCGAAATGGCGCTGCACGTGCTGGCCTATAATCTCACGCGCGTCATGAACATCATCGGCATCCAACCGCTCATGGCGGCCATGAGGGCATAATCGCCACAGACACGAAGCCGTCTGCCATCAGAGGATCGCCGCAATCCGCATCAGCCGCGTCTACAGTCGGAAAAGCCGTCAAATCCAAAAAATGACCACGCACGGCCACATCGCCGATGTCTCAAGGCGTCAATGCTTCCGCCAAGGCGTTTTTACACGACCAAGACCCCGAGCCGACATTGGCTGTGCACTGCTGTAGGTCCTACGCGGCGGTGAATTTGAAAGGCCCGCCGCCTTACCCGAGATTAGCTCGATGATACAATTGGTTGGCTGACGTTGCATAAACATCACGCCCTAAGATCAATTATACAGAATATGCCAAGCCCCGCTGTGCCTAGCTGCTCCGGTTTGCTAAAAGTAGATAATTGCAAAATTACTTCGCTTGGGGGATATGCATGCGTCGCATTCATTGTGTAGCGCTCGGCACTGTTGCCATTTTCGGTTTTGCTTCGGTGGCTTCCGCCGCTGACTTGCCGATCAAAGCGCCGATGTACACAAAGGCGCCGGTCATAGCGCCCGTCACAAACTGGCAAGGTTTCTATGTCGGCGGTAACGTTGGCTATGGATGGGATCCCGCCAGCGCCACTTTCAATCCGACAACTTATGTCACAACAGTTCTCGCGGGTACTACTCCAACTTTTACGGATACTGGACCTGACAGCGGCCCAGTGGCGCTTTCCGTGCACCCCAAAGGTTGGCTCGGTGGCGGCCAACTGGGATACAACTGGCAACAGAACTCAGTGGTGTATGGGCTAGAGGCCGACATCGACTGGAGCGGCATGCAAGATTCAGCGTCCGCGCCATGGTTCGTCAATGGATCGCAGCCCGACAATGTCTTTATAAGAGGCCAAATTAATCTGAAGCAGCAACTTGATTATTTTGGCACGCTGCGTGGCCGTTTGGGATGGGCCAATGATAGCCTGCTCCTCTACGGCACCGGTGGACTTGCTTGGGGGCATGTTACGACAACATTCAATGTTTCCAATGTTACGGAACCGACCTTGGCGTTGACCAGTCAACAGCTTGCGGCCTTGCAAAATGGCGGTTACGCGCAGACTAGTCAGCTTCGCTGGGGCTTTGCGCTAGGTGCCGGGCTAGAGTGGATGGTTGCACACAACTGGAGCGTCAAAGCTGAATATCTGTTTATTGACCTCGGAGACGGCAGCACGCTTACAATCCCGGGCGGCTCCGCACAATCGAATTTAACTTCGATGCAGGTCGCACGGGTTGGTCTAAATTACCTCTTCCACTAATGACACCTCCGCGCGCGCCGGACGCATTCAGATCGACTAAGCCCTGATCGGATATCGGAAGGACCGCCGCGTGGCGGTCTTTCTTTTTGTGCTGATTGTGTTGCAATGCGTTTGGTCGCTAATGGCACTTCGCTGCATTCGCCGCGACGCACAATTTTGGTCGCTAATGCGCGCACGTCATGCACATCGCGCATTTGCGTCGCCCACGTCTGGCCGGCGATTGCAGCAGCCAGATCCCTGCCGAGCGCGCCGCGCGCAACCGCCATCGCGGCCTCGGCCTCCCGCAGCCGCAGCTGATACGAAGTTTCAATCGTCACTGTGATCTCCTCTGTGTTGGTGTGCAGTAGACAACTCCGGACGTAGTGAAAAAATTTTGTGCATCAATAGGGGCGAGACACCGTCGTTCGCAGCGGGCGTCTGGTCGGGGGGGTGAAAGGTGCGTCGTCGGCCGCCTAGTGGATGGCCCCGGTACGGGCTGGGGAAGCCCGCACAGGGGCAACGACCCCTCTTGGCGGGTTTCCTGGAGCTCCCCGACGTCTCGGCCCGCCGACGCCTTCGCCGACGCCCTAATTCGGCTCGGGCATGAATTCGAGCGCCCGTCCGCCGGGCAGCCGTGCCCGCTGGTTGCTTGGCGGCAGGTCGAGGGATCGTCGATCTCCACATCGCATAACCCGAGCCGGCCTGGACCTTTTGGAGTTTGCAGGTTCGCGACTTAGCTTGCCTCGGTGCGGCCGAGGAGCGGTCGAACAACGGGAACAGCGTGAGCCAAGATCGGCAGGAAGCGTGAGCCAATCAGCCGGAAAACGTGAGCCAAGACGGAGACAAGCCATGACGAAGAGCAACCAGACTTATGAGCGCTACAACGACGAGGCCGCCTTTACGATCAACCAATTCATTCATGAGTCTGATCGTGATGATCTTCCAGACCTTGACACGCCGGATCTGACGATTGCGGCAACGCAATGGGTCCTCGATCAGCGCGCCCGATGGGCAAAATCGTATGTGACGCTGAAGTGCCTGGCCATGGCGCAACGCGTGCAAGTTCTTACCGTCTGCGGTCTTATACCGGAGGCAAGCGGCGAAAAATTGCTGCACGCGCTGAAAGAAGAGCGACCGCGGCCGGTCGGCCCGAATGATGCAGTGCATCCAAAAAAGCGCCAACAACAAAAACCCAGCCGTTCTGTCCGCAACCGGACATTGCGCAAAGTTATCGCAAGCCTTTCCGGTGATGACGACGAATTCAATGTGTGGATCGCGGGCTCGCTGCGGATAGGAAGCCGCAACGGATGGCGGCCGTGCGAACAGTTCGGTATGCGACTGGACGGAAATATCTTGTCGGGCCCGGCGGAAAAATTCAGCAGGGTAGACACTGAAGATACGGAAAATACGGAAGCTTCTAAAAAAAAGATCGGCGGGCCTCACGATCGGGGTCTATTCGAGCGCTTAGAGATCGTCGTCGGCGAACGCTATCCGAAGAAAATAATCACTGCGCTACGCGAGTGGATTGCGCGCGCACCGCATTGGCTGCAGGTCTACGGAGGCAGCGAAGCGCTGTTGGCGGCAATGCGCGAGCGGATCAACCGAGCGTGCGAGCGCGAGGGTGTCAAGGCGTTTCCGCCCTACGCGCTGCGCCATTTCGCGATCGCGTCGATGAAGCGTTCCGGCCGCAGCAAGGCGGAAATAGCCGCCGTCGTCAATCATCTGTCCGATCGAACGGCTGGCGAGAACTACCGTAGGGGAACAAGCGGCATCCGGCGCCCGCGCGCAATGTTTTCCGTCGCACCGGCCCGTATCGCCGAGGTGCGCAAGTCGAAGCGCTCATTCGCCGAAAGCCGCTTGCGTCGGGAAAGAGGCCGTAAGCCGGTGCAATAATCGAGTGACCTTTAAATTTCTGAAGCTGAATAGGAAATGCTGGCATTGGCCGGGGGAGCGGATAACCTTTATCTCGTAATAATATATCATTTATCGTTTCGGGAGTGATCGCCCTATCTGTTCGCTCGAAATTCATTACAGGCCGCAATCAAAAACAGAGCGAAAGTTTCTGACAGTTTTAATCTTGTCGCTCGTCTATTACGTACTGCGAAATAAGGCACAAGAATTGCGAATGGCGATGGCCGAGCGCCGGTTTCGCAATAGCGAAGAAAAAGAAGCGCTTAAGCCATCCCCGGCCCATGTGACGTCCACTGTTCGACACGGCCTGTGGCACATTCTTTACGACCGCCGCTAACTTATTTTACTTGGAGGGGTTAGGAAACCGACGACGTTAGACGCAATCATTGTAATTAATTATCGAAATTCGCTTAGTAGCTACGCTTGAACCTTTCCTCGCCATTCTTCGGCTTCCTCAGGGTATGGGATTATTTGGCTGCCACGTCGCAAAAGTGGCCCCGCGTATCAATTTGATGACGAGGTCCGGCTCGACTACTACCGTCCCGGCAACAGCCTCAACAATTCTTGGTGTGAATGTTTGGTGACGATCGTTGTTGCGCCGCGACAATTATCTCCTAAACGGCCAGATTGGCGCCTGAAACCGCAAAAAAGGACGACCCGGTGCCAAACCGCCATTCAGCGCGACCACGAAAGGCCTTACGGTGGGAACTGTTATTGTTTTCGCCGCGCGATTGTTGAATTGGAGTAATCACCTGGACATTGGACAACAGAGAATTCCAAGCGGTAAATTCGCGAACTGAGATAATCGATCTCGCCTTTTGCGCCGTACAAACGCAATAACGCTCCTTCGCCCACGCTAAAAAGTATTTTCTCTAGCCACCTGCGGCACCGTTGACAAATCCCGCAGCGGAAGGATTAAGCTCCGCAACGAGCGGGGCGAGAAACTGCGTGTAAACGCGGCCGCGTCCGACCGCGTTGTTATAAATCGGTTGGCGCACTTGCGCCGCGCTGGCGGTGCGAACTGGTCGCTCCGTTTGATGAAAGGCTAGGCAACGCGCATCCCAGTCGAGCCCGCAATGGGCAATAATGCGCCTTGCTTGGCCTTCCAGGTCGGCCACCACGTCTTCATATCGGACGTCGAGAATGCGACCGGGCGGCAACACACGATGCCAATGCTCCATCAATGCTTGGTAATGTCGATAATACCGGCCAAGTTCGGCTAAATCGAAAGTGTGGCTTTGTTCCTCCGTAAACAACTTCGAGAAGCAGGAAATGCAGGTATCAACCGGGTCGCGGACTGTATGGATAATCGGCGCATTCGGCAGCGCCAAATGGATAAGGCCCGCGAACATGAAATTTATAGGTGCCTTGTCTGTTATATGTCGGGCGCCAGGGGCGAGCCGTTCGATTTCGGCAAGATAGCGGGTGCCGAGGTCGCGGTAATCCTCACCAGTCAAGGCTGACAGCGCCTCCGGCGAGGTTGCCCGACCGTTTGTTTTCGTTCGGAGTTCTTGTACGGCCAACGGAAAATACGCCAACTCGCCGCCACCGAACACTTGCGGATGGCTGGCAAGAATCTGCTCGACCAGCGTTGAACCCGAACGCATCATCCCGACGATGAACATCGGAAGCGAGGACGGGTTACCGACATTTTGCCACTTCCGGATCAAATCGGCCGTGAATTCTGCCCGGGCGCCGTCCATCACTCCAAGCCTTACGGCTTCGTTATAGATAATTTCCCGGCGCTTGAGTGCATTGCCGTCCAGCCATTGTCGAAAAGCTTCCGCGTACCTGCCCACATCGTCATAGGCTTTGGCTAAAGCGAAATGCAGCTCGATTCGCTCGCTGACAGAAAACGAAACACTGTCCTCCGCCAACCGTTCCATTTCCGTCAGACGATGGTCTCCGGCAACGAAACGCGTGATGTCGGCAAGATTGCGTCGATATCTTGGGTTGCGTGGCGCCAACCGAATGGCCCGTTCCAAAGCCGAGCGAGCTTCCGGCAAGCGCCCGAGTTGTTGCAATGCCATGGCGAGGTTGTTTTGCGCAATGGCGAAATCTGGCTTTAGAGCGATGGCTTGCCGACTCGCAGCGACCGCCTCATCGAGTTTTCCTTGATCGAATAGCACCGCGCCGAGGTTGCAATAGGCATCGGCGTAGTCAGGTTTGATGAGGATGACTTTGCAATACGCCGCACGCGCCTCGTCGAGCTTGCACTGCTTTTTTAGCGTATTGCCGAGGTTGTAATAGGCTTCGGCATAATCTGGTTTGATTTGGATGGCTTGGTGATAGGCGGCCATCGCCTGGTCGAGTTTGCCTTGGTCGTAGAACACCACACCAAGGCTGCAAAAATACGTCGCAGTCTGTCCATTCTGCTTTATGGCTTGGTGGATCAATTCGACGGCCCGGTTTTGCCGCCCGCGCTGATGAGCGATCAAACCGAGCATGTGTAGAGTATCGGCGTGGTCTGGTTGGGCTGCGAGGACGCGCCGGTAACACGCCTCTGCCTCTGCCAAGCGTCCAGCCCGATGGTGTGAAAGCCCGACCTTTAATAATTCGGCCACGTCCGGCAGGATGACACCCGTCGTGGCATCCGCAGGACGCCCGCTCGATGCCCGGCGAAGCCTGGAATTGGTACGGCGTTGTTGGCGATTCAGCGGAACCGAAGAAAGACCGGGCTGTTCCTGCTCGACGAAACGCAAAGGAGTTTTTTCGAGCACGAATCTGCTCCATCGCCGTATCGCCCGGCGACTATTGAATTGCGGAAACTCGTTAAGACCTGGTTAACCAAGCTTGGGCTTCCTAAAGCATGCCTGTATCCGCGGAAAAGCATGCACTAGGCCCCCTCAATAGGCGGCCTCTCTCATTTCAAACCAAGTGCGCGATGTCGCTTAATGGCACTTGCGGCCTTTCAGACGCAAGCCCAGAACGGTCGCTCTTGGGTGCACAGCGGACAAACAGGGCTTTCGGCCTCGGCCAAATAGGCCGTCTTTGACCCAAAGCGGTCGGCGATGTCATACGGCCAACGAGTAAAGCGAGCCTTCTCGTTCCAATTTCGGGCCAACATTGTTATACAGATTCTTCATCAACTCACCTCCTCACATTGCGGTTTGTCGAAGGTCCCATCGTGCCGACACGTCGTTTATTGCAACCAACTGGCCTAGATGCTTCACGCTTTGGACTAGCCGCGCTATGCGCAATGGCTGCAATCGTCGGCGTCATCACCGGAGTAGGTGCGCTGGTCTTTCGGGTGATGATTAGCGTCATCCATAATTTGTTCTTTTTGAAGACATTCTCTCTCAACTACAATTCGAGCCTGTTCACGCCGGGGAGCCCGTGGGGCGCCGCTGTCATTTTCGTCCCGGTCGTGGGCGGCATTATCGTCACCTTCATCGTGTCGAATTTTGCGCCGGAAGCGAAGGGCCACGGCGTCCCCGAAGTCATGGACGCGATCTACTATAAGGGCGGTGTGATCCGCCCGGTGGTGGCGGCGGTCAAATCAATCGCGTCAGCGGTCGCCATTGGTACCGGTGCGGCGGTTGGCCGCGAAGGACCAATCATCCAGATTGGCTCCGCGTTGGGCTCCACGTTTGGTCAAATTCTCAAACTGACTCCGGCTCAGCGCATCGTTCTTGTCGGCGCAGGCGCCGGGGCGGGCATTGCCGCGACCTTCAATACACCGCTGGGCGGCGTGCTGTTCGTCACCGAATTGATGCTGCCGGAAGTGAGCGTGAACACGTTCCTGCCAGTCGCGACCGCGACGGGCGTGGCGACATTTCTTGGCAGGCTTTTTTTTGGGCCTGATCCCGCGTTTTCTGTGCCCGACATGGTTCCCCTGCCAAACAGTCTTGGTGGCGGCACCTTCACGCTACTGCTCTACATAGTACTCGGCGTCCTCACGGGGTTGGCCGCTGCGGCTTTCATCCGTGGCCTTCACCTTGTGGAAGATGTGTTCGACAAGATTCCCGGCCGTTACCTTAGGCACATGATTGGCATGTTGTTCGTCGGCATCTTGATGTTTTTGCTATTCCGCTATTTCGGTCATTACTACGTGGAAGGTGTCGGCTATGCGACGATCCAAGCGATCCTGAACGGCCAGCTTGCCGGTGCTGGGCTCTTGGCATTGCTATTTGTCGGGAAACTCGCCGCAACTTCGACCAGTCTCGGTTCTGGTTCTTCCGGTGGCGTGTTTTCGCCGTCGCTATACATGGGAGCAACGTTGGGCGGCGCCTTCGCCGGCCTGCTGGTGCAACTCCTCCATGTGCCAGTGAATGTGCCAGCCTTCGCTATGGTGGGGATGGGTGCCATGGTCGGCGGCGGTACCGGAGCGGCCATGACAGCCGTAACGATGATCTTCGAGATGACACGCGACTATAACATCGTGCTGCCGATGATCCTGGCGGTCGGCGCGAGCCTCGCCACCCGGCGCCTGTTGTCGCGCGAGAACATCTATACGCTAAAGCTCATCCGCCGTGGCCATCCGGTGCCGCGTGGTCTGCACGCCAATATGTTCCTGGTGCAAAGCGCCAAGGACGTCATGGAAACCGACGTGCCGATTTTGCCGGCAGAGATGTCTCTTGATGAATTTTTGCTGCTGCCCGAGAACAAAGGAGCTATCCGGCACGTTGTAGTGACGCGCGGTAACCGAATATCCGGCGTGGTGCGAATCAATACTGGCATTCGCCAGCAGCTTGCCGGTACTCAAACAGGCGTCACGTTGGGCGATGTCGCGCGCAAGGACTTTACTATTGTGCAGGAAGGAGACGCAGTCTTCGATGTAATCCGCAGGATGTCCCGGCGGGGTGTGACAATGGCGCTCGTGGTTGATGTACCGAACAAACGCACGATTGCACGGCCTAGCCAAATTCGCGGCGTGATCACGAAGGAACATGTTGCCGATTCGGTAGCCAAAACAGTATCGATTTATCCTCGCTAGCTCTCAACAAGATGGTACTAATTTTGAGCGCGTAGGTTGCCGAGCCGGCGCTCCACCGCACTTCTAAAAATGCGCGGCTGCGCCTATGTAATCAAAAAGAACCGCGCCGGCTAAGGCGCGGTTTTGTGCAGTAATAGTGGAGGATTCACATCGCCCGAAAGGAGAGAAGTGGGCGACGCCTTTGCACAGTGGTACTTTATGACTTCGTGGGCAACTGAACAAATAAATTTTCGTTTACTGGCCAATCTCAATTGGCGGTTTCGCAGTTGTCCAACGTCGTCATAATCGCGGGACGTTTTGCGGTGGCTGCCGCTCATTTTTGGACGCTCTCTGATTTTCGTCTGCTGGATTCCAGCCATCCAACGATAATAAGAGGGCCAACAAAGCTCGCGATTGCTGCGATTGCTAATATCGGACGGTTGTCCAGCCATTGATAACGGTAATCAAATAGAAGCGCGAGACATGCGCCGGGAAACCCAAGCCCTATCCAAACGCTAGCGATGTGCGACAAAAACTTTCGTAAGACTGCCATCCCACCATTTTGCAGCCGTCCGCGCGAGCCCACTAGGCTGGAAATATCGCCTGGTGGCACTTCACGTCATTCGCCGCGACGCACCATTTCTGGTCGCTCTTGGAGCAACAGCAGACAAAGGTCGGCCCGGAGGCTGAAAAGCTGCGCAGCGAATGCCTCATCTGCGACATTGCAAAGCGGAATTGATGCGCTGCCGGTGGGCAGTTAAGCAGGTCCCGGCGCTACCTACTTGCTGCCCGGTAGCGATATGCAAATTTATCAGAGTGGCGTGCGAAGAAGGCTGGCCTTCTAGGAGAATGGCTGGCCGGAACAATCGGGATTTGCAATAATGTTGCAGCATGGTTGTGGCCGCGCTGCGTTTTCTTTCTGACCAGCGATGCTCGGTTAGCCGAATTTCTATTCACTGTATAGTCGTCAATCGACCGCCGGAATCGTGATCGCGGACAGACAATCTGGTCAGAAATTCGAATAATTTCATGAAAGGGAGAAAAAAATGAACGAGGTAACCTCAGGCCCAACCCAAAAGCAGATTTACAAAGTCGCACTGGCTAGCATCGTCGGATCGGTGATCGAACAATTTGACTTCCTCGTTACCGGCGTAATCGCGGCGACCGTCTGGGGCGGCATCTTCTTCAAGCTGCCGGCCGTCGCGGCCGTCGCGGCGGCGATCGGTGTCTACGGCATCGGCATCATCATCCGTCCGATCGGCGCCTATATCTTTGGCAACATCGCCGACCGGCACGGACGTAGGGATGCGTTGGTTTATGCCCTGGTGCTGATGGGCATTAGCACGCTGCTGATCGGACTGACGCCGACCTATGACAGCATCGGCATCGCCGCCCCGATCTTGCTGATCGTCTTCCGGCTGGCACAGGGCATTAGTTTCGGCGCTGAATTTGGCACCGCCTCGACCTGGGTGGTCGAACAGGCGGCGCGATCGAAGTACCGTGCCTTCTGGGGTGCCTGGGTCGGGTTTGCTATACCGATCGGGCTGCTGCTCGGCTTCGGCTCGGTGATCTTCACCAAGTCACTGATGACGCCGGAGCACTTCACGGCCTGGGGCTGGCGCATCCTGTTCGTCGTCGGTTTCCTAGTGGCGATTGTCGGCCTCATCATTCGGACGCGCACTGAAGACAGCTTTGTCTTCACGCAGCACAAGGCGCAGACCGCGGTTCTTGCTCATCCCGCGGCACAGGTCTGGCATGACATGCCGCTGACCATCCTGCGCACATCGCTGGTGAACGCAATGTTCGGCGGCGCATTCTTCCTCTACTTCGTGTTCGGCACCGCCTACATGAAGACAGTCGGCTTCACCGGATCGACGCCCGAAATAATCGGGCTAATCGCTGCGGCTTTCATGCTGGTGTTCATGATCATCGGTTCGCTGCTCGCCGACATCATCAACCGCCGGACGATCCTGTTGATCGCCGCCATTGTGTTCCTGGTCTTCGCCATCCCGTATTTTTACCTGATCAACACCGGCAGCTTCTTACTCGCGACCATCGCGGAGATTATCGGATTTGGCTTCGTGTTCGGCTTCGGCTATGGCGCGATACCGACCTTCTATACCGAGAATTTCCCGACCCGCTATCGCGCTTCGGGCGCAAACGCAGGTTATCAAATCGCGCAAATCTACGGCGGCGGACTGATCCCGATTCTCGCCGGCGTAATATTGCGCGCCTACGGAATTAAGGAGGCCTATATCTATATCGGGGGCATGGTGATGATCTACGCAGTGCTGGCGATTCTGGCAATTCTCGTCACGCCGGAGACCAAAGGGATTAACCTCGAAAAGTGACTTAGCGGCTTGGTAGAGGCACGCCACGTCGCTTATTTGCACTTTTCGGACAAACGACCTCAGCCGTCGAATGGTCGCTAACGGAGCAAAGCGAACAAACGGGGGTTCTGGCCTTGGCCAAATAGGGCGCGATTGACCCAGATGTATGGTCCGGCCGTGCGTTGCAAGTGGACTTCGCCGAACTGGCGGTGAGCGGTCTTGCATCAATGTATCCGGCCTCTGATTGGAGCGTGTTGTGCTCCGGGCCATCATGGATATTAGCGCGCGTGCGATCTCATTAGCGGAAAGGCCTCGATCGGGCCATTTGGGTCACCAGTGTTCGCACGCGCCGGGAAGACCGAACCTCCATCTCGTCTCATCCTCTCGCAGACCTCGGCAGGTAAGGGTTATCGGACGACATCATCGTTTGCTCCTGATCTCGCCCTTGAGTGATCAAGCCGACTGGGTGGCGGCCTCACTGATTTTCCTCACTTCAAAGTCCCGGTCATGAGCCAGAACGCCCCAAGCGATGCGGGCCAGCTTGTTGGCGAGCGCAATCGCAAGCACGTTGGGGTGTAGCCGCTTCTTGGCCGCTTCGATCCAGGATTTGAGCCCGTAGCGCTCCCAGCTCTTGGGCCTGATCAGCACAACCCATGCCGCCTGCACGAACAGAACGCGTAGATAGCGATTGCCGCGTTTGGAGATTCTGCCCAGGATCGTACGACCCCCGGTCGACATCTGTCTCGGCACCAGCCCCAACCATGCGGCGAAGTCGCGGCCCTTGGTGAAGACTTCTCCAGAACCGATCGCGGCCACCATTGCGCTGGAAATGATCGGCCCGATCCCCGGCACGCTCATCAGCCGCTCGCAACCGGCATCCTGGCGCGCGATGGCTTGGATCTCACTCGACAGACCTTCGACCCGCTCGTCGAGCCGTCGCCAGTCGCCGGCCAGGCCCTCAATCACCCGCACCATGCGTGGCGACAGAACATCCGGGGGTGTGGCCAGGATGCGTGGCAGCTCGGCGCGCAAAAACCTTTGTCCCTGCCGGACCGGTATGCCGCGCTCTAGCAGGAAGGCGCGGATCTGATTGATGATGCCGGTGCGCTGGCTGACCAGTCGCTCCCGCACCCGGTGCAATGCCTGCAGGTCGAGTTGATCGGCAGTCTTTGTGGCGACGAACTTCATCGTCGGCCGCTGCACCGCTTCTGCAATGGCCTCCGCATCGCGGAAGTCGTTCTTCTGCCCTTTCGAATAGGGCCGGACGTACTTCGCCGGCATCAACCGGGCATCGTGACCCAGTGCTGTGAGTTTGCGGCTGAGATGATGCGCGCCAACGCAGGCCTCCATGCCGATCAGACAGGCCGGCATGTTGGCAAGGCGGGCTTCCACCTGGCCACGCGACCACTTCTGCCGCAGCACGATGGAGCCACGCTCATCGTGGCCTACGACGTGGAACGAGTTCTTGCCGATATCGATGCCGATTACGGCGATTGCGGTATTGAAGTTCTGAGACATGGCGTACTCCTTGTCTTTGGCGCCCCTTGGCAGCTTACTGCTGCGGGGCAGGAGCACGGCCGGACCATCCCATTAGCGGAAGTCTTGGGCCCCATTGCTACGGCGCCACAAGTGTCATTGCCTTGGTGTGTGAAATCCGTGCGCTTTATCAGCTTCTGTGCACTTTATCAGATCAAGTGCCAAGCCAGCGAAACGAATTTGCAAGAAAGGCTTTGCCATTCGTATGGGGCCACTCGCCGTGAGCCACAATGACGCGTTGGCAATTCCAGTTCAGCACCTTGTCGCGCGCCCGGCGCGCCGGTGCGCGGTTGATAAACGATAATCGCCATTCGAGCGGCGCACAGGCTTTGTCCTGGGTGAGGCCATCGAGGCGCGCCAAGAAGCGCCAGCAACCCCAATGTTCTCGGAGGAAATGATCGCTGAACGTCTGTATCAAATCGGCGATGATCGCAGTGGCCGAGGGGCGGTGAAGAAAGACAATTTCGTCCATGGCGAGAGAGCCGCGGAACCATGCTTGATCGATATCGGCAAGCCATTCAGTCGGCGGGCTGTCTACCAGCGCTTCCTGGAAGTTGATGTCGGGCCGCTTCTTGATTGTCGTTTGCGGCCCCCACAATTGTGCCTCGGGATAGGCCGCTTTCCATTCCTGCAAGTATAGGTGATGGAGTTTGTTGGGGCTTACGAGGTGTCGGACAGAGCCCAGACTATCCACTTCGTTGCGCAAATCGGCGATTAGTTTGACTGGCGACCATACCCACAAGTCGCCGTTCGCTAATCGGGCGATGACCGAGCGCGTCGGATAGGGAAAACCAAAGAAGCTGACAATCTCTCCCTTTGCGACCCAAAGAGCGTCATGCACTTGTTCGAGCATGTCTTCAGCCGTCTACCGTGAATGCTAATGCTATGGCTTGGATTGACTAAAGCTCAAGTCTCAAGTGCGGGGCATTATGTTTTTCTACCGTGCAACACAAGCGTCGATCTTAGATGATGCTTGCAATATTGAGAGACCGATGGGCCTAACCCCGTTCTGCCAGTGGTTCGGAAAGCCTTTGGCGAAACGCCGCGCTCGGCCAATGGAGGTAGGGCGGTTTCTGACCGCAGCTAAAGAGCAAGACGCAATGTCCGTTCTTGGCACTAAGCGACGTTTCGCTGCCATGCGATGGCATGTCGGCTATTGGGGCAACAACGGACATCGGGCAGACTTGGAGCCTAGATGCGTCGGTCGAAAATGACCCAACTGCGACAATATGGCGATTACCACCGCCCGCCATCGGCCACCCAGGTTTTCATCTGGAAACGGCGAACGCCGTCGAGCAATATCTTTGCGCGTTCACTTTACAGAATGGATAGAGTTTGAATCGATAAAACAATTGGTTGGCTAAGAGTCACATAAATATCACGGTCAAAAATCATCTGTGCAGATTTGCTATGCTAGGCCCCGCTTATCTAAGGTTGTTTGCTATATTTCTTGCGAACAACTTGGGGATTTTGTGGAGATTGATTATGGCTCGCTTCCGTAGTGCAACAATCGCCGCCGTCGCCGTTCTCGGCTTCACTTCAATGGCCTACGCAGCTGACTTACCAGCTAAGGCACCGATGTACACAAAGGCGCCTGTCATGGCGCCGATGTATAATTGGACCGGTTTCTACATCGGTCTCAATGCCGGCGGCAGTTGGGGACGTCAGGAGAACGATCTCGTCACCGTTCCTGGCGGCCTGACCGTCTTTTCTGGTTCCGACAAACTGGACGGTTTCATAGGCGGCGGTCAGATCGGCTACAATTGGCAAGCCAATCAGTGGGTCTTTGGCCTCGAAGGCGACTTCCAAGGATCGACCCAAAAAGCGGATGGAACGTTCCTTCTTCCTCCTACTGGCGTACTTCTCGTCGTCCCGGGGCTGACAGCCAACTACACCGACAAACTTGATTGGTTCGGCACCGTGCGCGGCCGCGTCGGCTACGCAATGGGTGCAACAGGCAATTGGCTGCCCTACGTGACTGGCGGCTGGGCCTTTGGGCATGGCACTCTCAGTGGAACGGGCACCACAACTCCCGCCGGGGTGGTCAACGCTTTTAGCGCTTCGCAGGATTACAGCGGCTGGACGGTCGGCGGCGGATTGGAGTGGGCATTCGCCGATCATTGGAGCGCCAAGGCCGAATATCTCTATATAGACTTCGGTAATGGCCCGACCGTGACTGCCAATACGGCCGGCACACTGGCAATCGTCAGCGGCAAGATGACGGACAACATTGCCCGCTTGGGCGTGAATTATAAATTCTAATCAGTCTCGGCATTCGATCAAACGGGGCCGCCATTCAGTTGGCGGCCTCTTTCATTTGGAACCAAGTTCATTTCGAGCTAAGCGTGCGATGTCGCCTAATGGCACGTTGCTGCGTTCGCGGCACCGCACCATTTAGGACGCGATTGGACAACAACGGACAAAGGGCTGCGCTAGGGCTGAATTGGTCCGCAGCGTTAGACCCATTGCGTCAATTCGACACTTGATCGCCAGCTTCAAAGAGCACTCCTTTATCACTCATACAGTTGCGCACCGCCGTTGAACCGGCAACATTTCTTGAGAGACGCTTTTGAATTGAAATACAGTACCTTTAGGTACCGTAGTAGAGACCGAACAGTCTAAATTGGCGGCTAGAAATCATTAACCGTTACTGCGTATGCTTGACATGGGCCTTCGGATTAAAACGATGTCAGGTATTTCGAGCGTAGCTTCCAGCTGGCTGAACGCGCTCACTACGAGCGGCAATTGGCTGCAGTCAGCCACTAGCTCTACTGCCAGTGCCGATTGGATTGACTCGGTCTCGTCAAGCAATTCTTTGGACTCTATGAGCGCTGACGCAAACGCTTTTGCCACGGCGGAACAAAATCTAACGTCCAGTCTCAACTCTAACACCGTAAATAACGCTGTCACGGCCCTTCAAAGCCAGGCATCGGGGCAGACGGCCGCTCAAAGCCAGACATCGGGGCAGTCGGTTAATATTCTGGCTTGAATTGAAATAGTTAAATTCGCGAACGGAAATAATCGCTCTCGTCTTTTGCGCCGTACAAACGACCGCGCCGAGTTTTGTCTATTTCCGCGACTAAAATTCCGCGATAGCCTCTACATTTGAAATTGCATCGCAAATTTTCTCGGATTTCGCGGGCAAAAGGGGACCCAATTCCGCACGCATTGGGCGGGGTGCTCCGACACTTTCTCAAGTGGTTAATTTACGTGACTTCGCCTGAGATATTGCAGTATCGCGTGATCAGCAAGGCTTGCGCTAACAAAGGGCCAGCCTTGACCGGGCATCTGGATTTGTCGCGCGATCATCCAGTTCGGTTCATAATGAAAATATTCGCGAGTGTGGTCATATCCTTGGTGGACGAATGGAACGCCAACAAAAACATCTCGGCCATTCACTATCCTACTCAGTTTTCTACTTAGACGTTTTTCTGCATCACGTGTAAATTGAGCGTCGCCAGCACGCGGTTGACCGAAAGTGTAGGCTGCGCTTGGGTCTTTCTTTCCGAAATGAAGCGCAAATGTCATCGCTGCCAAATAGGCGGCGGCGCCGCCTTGGCTATGTCCGGTGAAATAAAGGTCTTTCGAGGCGCCGCCAAATTCGCGCAGAGCATTTGTAATCAACGGCGTAGCGTCGCGAGCAATATTTAGGAATCCTCGATGCACAAACCCATTTCCCCACCAAGCCTTCATCAAGTTAATGTTTGCGCCGAGGCTCCGGGGCGAACGGGGCACCGTGCCTCGGAACACTACGAAGATTTCGTTGTCTCCGGCAACAATGCCAATAACGGAATTGCTCGCAAAAATATTATAGAGTCTAGTTTGCGAGTTCGCGACAAGCTGAACGGCTCTTTGTTTGAACAAAATTGGCAATTCGTAGATTGCATAACTCAGCTCAGCGCAAATCCGCGCTGTAGGCCCATTGTAAGTACCAGGGGTCACCATGAATTCCCTCGGCTGTTCGCAGTTGGTTTTGGTCGTCTAGCAGATTTGAAGCTGTAAAACTTAGGCACTGGCCTCATCCAAGCCTGGTTTGATTGCTGATTAAAAATGATGCACAGACGAATTGTGCCGGGTTTCGGCTCTTTTGGTTTGCCCCTTTAAAGTCGCCACCGCACGGGGAGCCCTGGTTGCCGCTTCGCGGTGGCCGGGGCTCTTCGCGGTGCTCGCCTGTTTTGACCCCTAGTGGCCTCGTTTGAAATCGATAATGCCCCGTCTTGAATTATGACGGCATGGTCGGATTTATGACATTTGCTAATTGACGGAACTATGGTTTGTCATCGAACAATCATAGCCGGTCAGCGTGAGGGAGTGCCCTATGTGGATACCGACCCAGACCGAAGCGGTCGAGATGTTCGCTCGCCATCTTGAAGCTCGTTACCGATACGGCTCTGCGAAGCGTGCGAGAGATACTGCGGAACAGATGAAAGCCAAGGGGGATCATAGCGGTCACAAAATCTGGAACGATGTGGCCAATATGATTGATCGCTTAAGGCAGACGGAACGGATTACCCATCGTCGCCATTTTGAAATGACGTAAGGCCGCCTCAGTTGGCGGCCTCTTTCAATTCAAACCGAGCAATCAATGTCCATTGGAACAAAGTGGACAAAACCCGATCTTGGGCCAGAGATGATTTGTCGGCTTATTGGTCTACTTTCGGAATTTGAAATCGGACAGTAGCCCTGTCCTTTTGAGCTACATCATTCAACGCTTTGGCTCACGTCCTAAAAAGTTTGAATGGTTTGGAAAGCTGACAATCATTCTGCTCCGCTCTGTCCGAATTGCGTGATGCCGATGACGCTCGTGCAGATCAATCCTCGGGTTGTGTCATTTTCCGAATTACATACTTTTCGCTGTTTTTCTTGCGGAGACGTGCGCGCAATCAAGCAAGGCAAGAGTCCGCAGGCGCAAGCCGCCGGATGGCCCAATGTCACTAGTTGATTGGTATCTTCACAAAGCCGAACAGTGCGAATTGAAGGCGAAAGAAGCCGCCGACCCGCAAACGCGCGCCCAGCATTACAATGAGCAAAAGTTGTGGCTTGAGTTCGCTGAGCTGGAAGGGCCCTCAATTGACCGTATTATTCCTGGAGACCATAACCTCACCACGCGCAAGCCCTTTCATTAGGCCGCCTAAATTGGCGGCCTCTTTTATTTCAAGCTGAGTGCGCGATGTCGGCTAATGGCACTTAGCGGACATTCGCTGCGTCGCAACAGTTGTCTGCTTTCGGGGGTAAAGCTGACATGGCTGTGGCATGGCCGCCTGCCTGCGCTTACCGGCTCGGCGTGCAGTCGCCGGTGAAAGTCTTTTTACCGGCTCGATAATCGGCGATCTCCCGTGCGCTCACGTCGCTGACATAGCATCGCGGCGACGCTCCGCCCGGCCGGGTATACGCGCTTCGCTTTCCACATCGGCTACCATTGCGCGCACGGTCCTCGGGACATGCGCAGGGATGGCCCGTGGCATGATAGATCGCCGCGCACTCGCGGATGATCGCCAGTGCAACGTCATGGTCCGCCTGCGCGGCGGCCAGCCTGGGCCACAGCGGCCAAAAGACTAGCGCCCACAGCGCGAGACTGACGATAAGAGCAAGCGTCAGCGACAACGCGCCCACAAGGCGCTCGCGCCGGGTGCGCGGCGTTAGATCGAGGCGGCGTCCGTTCGGCTCAAAAAGGGCAACCCGACGCATGGAGATCATTGTAGCTCAAAGCAGTCGTCAAATCGACGGCCGCTGCGCCAGCGCGGCTATGCTGCGACGCGCGCGAATGCGATGGCGGCGTTCAAGGCGCGGTAGGTAGGCCAATCGCTGATGCGCTCAGCGGATGCTGTCACTGGCGGGACTCAATTGGTTATGGTCTCGGCTGTGTTTCGGCGTGCAAATTTGACCCCCTAACCGGGGGTATCGGCGTCCAAAATTGACCCCCTGCTATTCGGCCTGATGCGCTGCTTGCTTTGATTCGAAAGCAAGCAGCGAGGGGGAATGCTGACAGTGGACACGATTGGCCGGATTCGGCGCGAGCATTTCCGCAATGGCAAGACGATCAAAGAGATTGCCCGGGACCTGAGGGTAGCTCGGAACACGGTCCGCAAGGTGCTGCGGTCAGGTGAGACATCGTTCGAGTACGATCGGGACGTCCAGCCGCGGCCGAAGTTGGGGCGGTGGACGGCGGATCTCGATGAACTGCTGGACGGGAACGCGGCCAAGTCGGCCCGCGAACAGCTCACGCTGATCCGTATATTCGAGGAGTTGCGACGGCGCGGCTACGAAGGCGGTTACGATGCCGTGCGCCGGTACGCCAGACGGTGGAGCAAAGAGCGCGGGCAATCGACGGCCGCAGCCTACGTGCCACTGAGCTTTGCGCCGGGCGAAGCCTACCAGTTTGACTGGAGCCACGAGGTCGTCCTGCTGAGCGGCGTGACGGTGATTGTGAAGGCCGCTCATGTCCGGCTCTGCCACAGCCGCATGTTGTTCGTGCGGGCCTATCCGCGCGAGACGCAGGAGATGGTGTTCGATGCCCACGACCGGGCCTTCGCCCTATTCAAGGGCGCATGTCAGCGCGGCATCTACGACAACATGAAGACGGCGGTCGAGACGATCCTCGTCGGTAAAGATCGTCTCTATAATCGCCGCTTCCTGCAGATGTGCAGTCATTACCTCGTCGATCCGGTCGCCTGCACGCCGGCATCGGGCTGGGAGAAGGGTCAGGTCGAGAACCAGGTTGGGCTAGTCCGTGAGCGCTTCTTCACGCCACGGCTGCGGTTCAAGAACCTCGACGAACTGAACGCCTGGCTGCTCGATAAATGCATCGCCTACGCCAAGGCGCACAGACATCCCGAGTTCACCGACAAGACGATCTGGGACGTATTCGAGGCCGAGCGGCCGAAGCTCGTTCCCTATGCCGGCCGCTTCGACGGATTCCACGCGGTGCCTGCATCGGTCTCCAAGACCTGCCTGGTGCGCTTCGACAACAACAAATACTCAGTGGTCGCCAGCGCGGTCGGGCGGCCCGTCGAGGTCCATGCCTATGCCGACCGCATCGTCATCCGCCAGGACGGCCGGATCGTCGCTGAGCATCCCCGCTCGTTCGGCCGCGGCGAGACGATCTATGACCCCTGGCATTACGTACCGGTGCTTGCCCGCAAGCCCGGCGCCCTGCGCAACGGCGCACCGTTCAAGGACTGGGTGCTGCCGGCCGCGATGGAACGCGTGCGGCGTAAGCTTGCCGGCGCCGACGACGGCAATCGGCAGATGGTCCACATCCTCACCGCGGTGCTCATCGACGGGCTGCCGGCGGTCGATGCCGCCTGCGCCGAGGCGATCGCCCACGGCGTCCACTCCGCCGATGTGATCCTCAACATCCTGGCCCGCCAGCGCGATCCTGGCCCGCCGATCACGATTGCAACGCCGGCCGCGCTGATGCTGCGCCATGCACCCGTCGCTGATTGTGCCCGTTACGACAACCTCAGGAGGACTATCTGATGGAACGAACTGAACTCTTCGACCTTATGGGCGAGCTCAAACTGTACGGCATGAAGGCCGCCTTCGACGAGATCATGGCCACCGCCGTCAAACGACAGCATGAACCTCAGCGCATCGTCGGTGATCTGCTCACGGCAGAGATCGGCGAGAAGCAGGCGCGCTCGATCAAATACCAGCTCACAATCGCCAAGCTGCCGCTCGCCAAGGACCTCGACGACTTCCAGTTCGAGGGCACTCCGATCAACCAGACGCTCGTTAACGACCTCGTTGGCGGCGGCTTCATCGCCCAGCAACGCAACGCCGTACTGGTCGGCGGGACCGGCACCGGCAAGACCCATCTTGCCATCGCCATTGCCAGAAGCTGCATTCGTTCCGGCACCCGTGGCCGGTTCTACAACGTGGTCGACCTCGTCAACCGGCTCGAGACGGAGACCCGGAACGGACGGCAGGGCCGTCTCGCCGATCATCTGACACGCATGGACTTCATCGTCCTCGATGAACTCGGCTATCTGCCCTTCGCCCAATCAGGCGGCCAACTCCTGTTCCACCTCGTCAGCCGGCTATACGAACGCACCTCCATCATCGTCACCACCAATTTGGCTTTCGGGGAATGGCCCGCCGTATTCGGTGACGCCAAGATGACCACCGCGCTGCTCGATCGCCTGACCCACCACTGCGACATCGTCGAGACCGGCAACGACAGTTGGCGCTTCAAGAGCCGCGACGATGATCACGTCCCAACCCGCGCTCGCCCCGTCTCCGCAACCCTGGCCAGCTCCGACGGTGCGAGCGCTACCGTCAAAACCCGTGGCCCAAGAGGGTCAAAATTGGACGCCGATCGGGGGTCAAAGTTGGAAGCCGATTGACACCGTAAAGGCGATTGCCTCGATAATGCCCCGATGGAGAGCTTCTTCCACACTCTCAAAACCGAGCTTGTCCATCATCAGAAATATGCGACGAGGGCGGACGCCAAGCGCGACCTGTTCGCCTTCATTGAAGGATTTTACAATCGAATGCGTCTCCACTCGGCAATCGGATATATCAGTCCCGTCGAGATGGAACGAAAAGCGACTTAACCCCGTCCACTAAAACGGGGGAAGATCAGTTTTGAAGTCAGGCCGAGCGTCTTCGATGAAGCGTTCCCCATCGCATCAACAGTCCCCATAATCTGGTCTTCCACAGCACAGGCATTCTTATACGCCTTCTCCCGCGTCTCACGAGCCCGCTCAATCGTGAGGTCCTTGTCTCCCAAGCCAGAATCGTAGATTTCCTTCTTCACGCTGGTTGCCAACGCAGCAGCTTTCGATCCTTTTTCGACCTTATGCTTGGCAAAGTGGGTCTGAAGCGTTCGCGTGCTAACAGAATACCGCTCCGCCAATTCCACTAGCGTGACGTCGCCAATTTCCCATAAGGCGCAAATCTCCGCCCAAGTGGAGGTCGCGAGGCGATTGTATTGTCGTTTTGGGCTGGTCATTGGGCAATTCCTTCGTTAGCGCGCTCAAGCACTCTCTTAACCTGAGTGGGATGCCATCCACCGCCTCGCGCAGACCGGACGCCGCGTGCATTGAGCGCTTCAGCAACCTCTCGAAGCGAGGTCAGGCCGCTTGCCTTAACCTGTTTGATGATTGGAATGGCGTTTTGCACGAACTGCGCTGATGCTTTTGAGCGAACGGAGCGGGAGTTTCGTTGAGCAACCTCTATATTCGTACGATTGCCGAGCAGCGTGCCGCGTGCTTTTGCTGCGGCGAGGGCGGATTTCGTTCTCTGCGAGATCATTTCCCGTTCGTGCTCAGCCACCGCCGCAAGGATATGCACGGTTAAGTTGACAGCAAGCTCTGCATGACGAGGTTGCGGTCTCGCTCGTTTGGGACCTGAGCTGTGCGCGTCACTCAGCTTATTTCGGAGGGCACCGAGGGACTCTACAACTGACTGACAACTGCCAAGGATCTGCTTAAATACCGCTTCAGTATGATCGTCGGGCGCAAGTTTGAGGACCTTTGAAAGCTTGCGGTATAACGCTGGCAGGTCATCAGTCTCTTTCCACGTCTCATCTGTCTCAGACAATATCCACTTGCACACATCTTCCAGAAGAGTCCGTGCGAGCGTTATTGCACCAGCCGGTTCGGTCGCGCGTCGCTCCATTGCTGCCGTCCAGCGAGCGTGGACGTCCGTAGGATTAAACGCAGCCAAAACGGCTGATATGCTTTCGTCGGCGGGCGAGCCTTTCGGAGTTTGCTTCACACCGTAGACGGGGCTACCGGACATGCGCCGTACAACGGCAAGGGTGTAGCCATCCTTCAATAGGAGGCTATTAATCTCAGAGGCGAGTTCTTCTTGCACAGAGGATTTCTGGACCTCAGGCCCACATACAGCTTCCAGGAACTTAAAAAGGCGCGCACGTGAACAGGTAAGCAACCCTAACTGTTCCAGAAGATCCCGAGGCGTCCAGTCGTAATTCTGAACCGTGTGCCGAATGATCCTGTCTTCCAGAGTGGCATTTCCAAATTCGTCCAACGGCTGCATTACTGCAATCGGCCAGACACTTCGAACTAGTTCGAGTTCTTCAATCTCAGTTGCGAGCGGCCTTGTCTCGAACAATGCGATGAGCCTTCGGCGTGTTAGCTTTGTTACTTCAGGTCCTGTTTGCTCGACGAGTTTGGCCAGTTCCTCAGCAATATAGAATTCGTCGTTTTCGGCCGCGAGTTCCTTAGCAATCTTCAGTACACGGCTTGCTGACACCGCCTGAAGACGAATATCAGCGAACCTATACTTACTAGTCATCGCCTCCTCTTGTGTGCCGTCGGCTAAACCAAAGCGCTTGCATGCGGCTGGAAGACTGTGCGCCTTCGTCTCAGCCAATTTATTAGCAACCAGTTGTCTGATGCGCTTCGCTGCCGAAGCCGAAATAACAGTGTTCATTGTTTCCCGTCTCGGGTGCTAACCCAACTCGTCCAAGAAATAATGTGCGAACAAAATCGGATACAACGAACGGTGCACAAAATAGAAATTATCCACATCCGTAGCACACGGCGGACTGTTACGACCTGCTACAGTTTTTGGCGTTTTGGAAGGGCCTAAGCCATTGAAATGTCGGCATTAGTTTAGGAATGGCTGGGGGACTAGGATTTCAGCCAAGACTCTGCGTCGCCGATCAAAAACCCTTGGCCTGCAGCACTTTCTTCATCAGCCGCAGCGGTCGTCTCGGCGCACTGTGGACCATCACTGTGGACCAACGCAAGGCGTGCCGGTGCCGGCGCCTGGCGCGCCGGGCCGACAAACCAGGCGGCGGCGCCGGCCACGAGCGGGCTGGGGCAGGCCGAGGATCGCGGACAGGCAAACGGTCAGGCTGTCAGGTGTCGTCTGCCGCATAGAGCCCCAGGCGATCAATCTCCTGGTTCAGTTCGGGCACCGACAGGGCGTGCGTCAACCGGTCGACCAACTCCTCAGCAACCCGCCGGATAGACGCGACGGCACCGGCGTTGGGCTCCTGGGGCTGGCCAGCCAGATACTCACTAAAAGCCTTAAGCTGGGTTAGTCGCGCGTAGTCTTTCGCTTTTTGCTCGATGAAGGCTTCACGCTTGGCTATGCACAAGGTGATGTGCGATCTTGCGCTCGATATTTCAAAACAGGAATTGGAACGGCGGATCGGCGCCTTCGGCGCCGGCGACTTCGGCGTCAACCTGACCATTACCCTGCACGGTCACAAGTTTCGTTACGTTGCACCGGAGGCCGAGAACAAGATCGATGCGCCCAGCATCGTTCCCTCGGAGCGGGCTGTGGAGCCGGCGTAGATCGTTCGCTCGACGCGGGCTCGAACCAACAACGCCGACCGGGCGTTAGCACGATGGCCCCATGTCAGCACAAAGCTGACATTCGAGCAGCGGGCCCCAATGTTCGCTTTTGACCGATGGTGTTGAAAAAGGATTTTGAGAGGGAGATCCAAGCAAAACTTATTCAAGGTAAACACCGAACGAGCAACATCGATTCAGAAGCCCTTTTGCTCGGATTCGATTGTTTCACATTTTAATTCCTAAGCTTCTTTTTGGATACTTTTTCAACAGTATCGACCCAATACAAATATATGGGGCGAATGACAGGGACGAATCGCGCCGCCTGCCACGAAATGTTCTCGAGTTCCACTTTGCTCCTGTGCGAGAGCAGCTTGTGTAACGACTGCTAGGCAAAGGCTGCCGGGTCGGCAAGCAATGCACCAAACGCTAATTGATTTTAAATGGTTTTTCTTGGCCCGCCATTTGCTTCATAACCTAAGGGGCAGAAGGACGAATCATGTCACACCATCATATGCAGCTGCCACCGATCACCTATGTGACGTCGCCCAAGCCAAAGAAGTTAGAACGGCGAAGAAGTCTGCGTCGAATCCAGTTTCGATCTGATGGCTCAATTAAAGATACCGATGACGCTGCGGAGATCGACGAAAAGATCGGGCTTGGCCAACCAGCATCTGCAAACAACCCACTCCCCGATAATCTCTCCCCAATTGACGGATCGGAGCGGAAACCAAAGCCAACATCAGGCCGGCTTAGCCAAGCCACCCTAAAGGCGATGCTTTTGGTACAAGAAAAAAGTCAATTAGATGCGGTTTTGGCTGCGCCGCAAACTCACAAGGCAAAGTGAAATTCGATCTATGGTTCAACTGAGACGGCATCCGAAGTCGGCGACCATTTTCGAGATCAAAGCATTCGCCACTGGATTGACCAGCCACAACCTATGTGTCCGCTTCTGATGCTGTGGACGGCTTCTCTAGCGGCGAGCTGAGTGCCATGAATGCGGGCGTTGTAATTGTTTATCTAATAAAAAGTGTTTGCAGCGCATGAGTTCATTTTTCGCACAAAGCTGACATTCAATTAGCGGGCGCCAATGTTCGCTTTCGGGGTCGGCCACGCGCCGGATGTCTCGGGATGTCCGCTTATGACGCACAACCGACATTCAGCATTGTGATGCCAGCGGTGTGTCGACGAGAGATTGCTGGGCTTTTTGCTGCAAATGGCGCACAGAATTAATTGCGCGATCAAGCCGGCGAACCACCGGTTCGAGCGAGGGCCAGTAAATTTCGGTTTTGGACTTACGTGCAATGGCGAACTCTGGAATAGCCACTTTCACAACGGCGTTGATCGGCGCATTGATGGCGGCATCGGTCGAGCCGAAGACCCCGATGCTTGGTTTGTTGAACGCGGCTGCAACGTGCAAGGGGCCAGAATCATTTCCGACGAAGACATCCGCGGCAGCGATCGTCAGAGCGAGCCTTCTCAGCGAGGTGGTCAGATAATCACGCGCCGGAGCGCGTTCCATGATTGCCGCCGCCAGATTACGATGTTCGGTGGACCCGACGATCCAGACGGCGCAGCCGGCCTCGATGCAATGGCGCGCAATAGTCGCATAATTCTCCACCGGCCAGTCTTTACGAGGGTCAGACGAGCCGGGTGCTATTGCGACGACCGGCGCCACCGTCCGTGCTTTTGCCGCAAGCGCTTCAAATTCGCCTTGCAGGAAGGTGGGCACCCGTAACTTGGGTTCCGGCCAAGTCGAAGGCACCTTGTGCTCGTCTTCGACACCAAGCCAACATGTTCGATCGACCATTCGTGATAGCCGGCGCATCCCAAACCGCGGCTTGGTGAGGAGCGGAAGCCTGCATTCTTGCGCCCATCCGATCCGCTCGGGTATTCTGGCGAGAAACGGCACTAATGCTGCTTTGAATGAGCTTTGGACGATGTAGGCCGTCCCATAGTGGCGTTTGCGCAATGTGTTCGATAACGCAAGCCGGGCGATCAGATTGAGACGGCGATGCTGAAAATCCGCGCCGATCGCTTCACGAACTTCCGGCATGAACTCGGCAATCTCTGCCAAGAGACGTGGGGTGACAATATCGATCGGACGGCCCGGATTCTGCTCCGTGATCATCTGAATTAGCGAATGACATCGGACCAGATCGCCAAGCCCCGGAAATCCGATGACGGCGATAGGTGCCCCCGCGTTGCCAGTGAAATTTTGGCCGCGTTCGCTGCAAGCGTGCATGGGCAATGAGATTAAGTCGTCGGCAGCGCCCCCAATGCAATAAAGACGAGGCAGCGTAGCGAAGCAATCGGAACGAGCCTTAAATCCTCGTAAATTCGTTGATCACAAAAGCGCAGGTTATTTTGCTCTTATTCGTTGCACCGCGTTTCGTCGGCGCTGCCAATTGCACAAAATAAGCGATAAGCATTTGGTACCACTCGCGGCAAGCGCTACCTCCTTTCGCCACGGGTATCGACGTAATTGGTCTGCTCGGCCGGAGCAATTCTCCATCGCCGGCCTAGAGCGTTGGCACGACACGTGCCTGATCTAAATCGCCCTACAAATTTACTCGCTATTTATGCAGGTGATGAGGCTCAGTCGCGTTTAGTTTTTGGGGGACTGTATTTTGGTGACTGTGAAATCAAAATTAGGAGAAGCGAAAAATGGACCCCAAGCTCACCATGCTTTTCTTGCTTATCGGCACCATTATTGGTCTTTCGCACCTTAATTACGAAGATCTGACCAAAAAGAAACGCAGGTTCGACGGCCAACGTTGGCGCGATCTGATTCCGCGATGGCGTAAATCATAGGCGAAATGCACCTACTTAGTCGCTGGCAGTCGCGGAACGGCGCGTATGATTTAAGATTCCCTAGCCGGTGTCGCGGAGATGCGCGGTCAGCCAGTGCGTTCTAAAAACGATGATTAGAAATTCAATCTTTATAACCATGATAATTTCCGCCGCACTTCTTCTCGCCGGATGCGGCGCTATTAATTCATCACTATCAGCGACTGTGGCGGACAGCATTCCGCACTGGGCAGGGGGCTTGCCTCCGGACGTCCCACCAAGACCGAGCGACCCGAAATATGCTGACTATCTTGTCAAACCGCAGGGGAAAGCTGTCGTCGATCCAACAAAGGCGGATGTTGTCGCAGAAATTAAACCGCATTCGCTTTATTGATGGCGGCACACGTGCAACGCAGATACCCGGAGGACTGAAAATGAGAACTGTCATTGCCGTAGTCGCGATTGCGTTGCTGACGGTGACTGCTCATGCTCAAGGCGCGGGAAAAGGGAAAAGACACCAACAGGACTCCCCAAAGACGGCGGAAGACCAAGCAAAAAAGAAGGCCGCCGAGCAAGCATATAAGGACGCGCTTAAAAACATACCGGCATCAAACCAAAAGCTCGACCCTTGGCAAAGTATGCGCTAGGGCCCCTCAATTGGGGGGTCTCATTCGTTTCACAACATGCGTGCGATGTCGCACTCTGCATAAAAGTTAATACGCGCAGTTTATGAACGTGCGTAATATACATTGCGTAAACATAATTTCTGTCAAAACTTTAACTTGATAAGGCGCGGCAGCACTCTTCTATTGGCGTCAATGGAAAACACTTTTGGAGCAATCTCATGTGGAAGACCGTTCTCGCCGGTACGACCGCGCTTGCGATCGCCTGCACTTCGCTCGTCTACGCGCAAGAGGGTCACCGTGGACCAGATCGTGCGTCGCACTGGCGCCCGAGTATCGCAGACATAATCGCGTTCGGTGATGCACGAATTGCGGCTGTTCACGCCGGGCTGAAGCTAACGGCCGAACAGGAGAAGAATTGGCCGGTGGTGGAGAGCGCGTTGCGCGATCTCGCCAAACAACGTTCCGAGCGGTTTGCCGCGCGCGCCAGCGCCGATCGTCCGAAGGATCCTATCGAGCGCATGAATTTGCATGCCAACGCAATGACGCAACGCGGCGCGGCGCTCAAGAAGCTCGCCGATGCTGCCGGCCCCCTCTACGAGAGCCTAGACGAGGCACAGAAGCAGCGCTTTGTCATGCTCGCTCATCTGGGCGGAGGCGAGTTCGGCAAAGAGCGTAGCGGACACGGTCACCGCGGCTGGTGGCATCACGGTTCGCGTGGGTCGGAGCGTGGCCCGCGGCCATTATAGGCCTCGCCTTAAGTAGCAGGTGGTAGCCAGAAGCGCAGCTGCCCTGCGGTGGCAAAGCCGCCGCCTAGTGCAAACAATCTAAGTTTGAAGGGATCTCCGTGAGGCAGTCTTTCTGTCTCAGAGTCGGTTTCGAAAGTCATGAAGCCCGTGCAATTCGGCGCACAAGTAGCATGACGGAAGCGGCGTAGAGGAAGGCGCGTGCGGAGTTGATGGTGGTCTCGAAGTCCTTTGCCAGCCTCCGGTTTCGCCCGATCCAGACAAAGAACCGCTCGACGACCCAACGCCGCGGGTTGACGACAAAGCCGACCTGATCGGGATTTTTGCGTACAATCTCGACCGCGATCAACGTTGCCCTTGCGACCTTTTCACCCGCATATCCGCTATCAGCGAAGACCCGCTGGATGAACGGGAAGATACGACGCGAAACTCGCAGCAGCGGACCGCCGCCATCGCGATCCTGGATGCTCGCCGGATGCGGTTCGAGCACGAGGCCGCGCCCATCGGTGTCGACGAGCGCATGGCGTTTACGTCCGTTGATCTTCTTGCCCGCATCGTAGCCGCGGGGCCCGCCAGCCTCGGTCGTCTTGACGCTCTGGCTATCAATGATCGCACCGGTTGGACTGGCATCACGCCCAATCCGTTCGCGGTCGAGCATGACCAGCGCGTGATTAATCTTCTCGAAGCGGCTTTCGTCACGAAACTCCGCAAACCAGCGATAAATTGTGCCCCACGGCGGCAAATCGCTCGGTAATAGACGCCACGGACAGCCAGACCGCATCACATAAAAGATGCCGTTGATGATCTCGCGCATCGGCCAGGCTCGCGGTCGTCCGGTGCTATTCGCCATCGGTAAGTGAGGCTCGATCACGAACCATTCCTCATCGGTAACATCAGTTTGGTATCGGATGGCCTTGCGGCTATGCTGCTTTCGAGTGGCTGGAGTCCACATGGCAACTCCGGGGTTGGTCTCGCAACCCCCCTGGAATCACGTAGACTTCAATCACTCAACCACTTTCGAAACGGCCTCTCAGGAGCACAATGAGCAACTTACACGATTTAGGATCGCAGCGCCGGCCAGCCGGCGTTTCGGTTAGGTCAATGCTGCTACCCTATGCAGCCAAGCCGTTTACTATCGTCAACGCCGCTCTAGAGTTTACCGTGGGAATCTTAACTGGAGAATCTAAAATGTTCCGCCATATTGTGCTAATCACTGCCATCGCAGTTGTATCATTCTCATCTGCGACGCTTGCACAGGATGGGGACCGATCTCACAAGAGGGGAGCTTGCCGCGCCGATGTCCACCGGCTCTGCGCCGGAGTTGAACGCGGCGGTGGACAAATTTTCGAGTGTCTTAACGGTCAGAAGGACAAGCTCAGCGACGACTGCCGGAATATGTTGGAAAGTCGAGACAAATGAGTAGTCGCTCGGAAAAAGGCGACGGCCATACCGTCATGGTTAAATACAGGGCCGTCGAAAAAAACGCATCATTTCGACTGGCGCCTTCCCTACCGCAAACCTAAAACAGCTCGTGAGGAACTGCGAATTAGGTGATGCTTTTGCCCGATGTGCAATCTTTGCAGACTGATCTGGTACGCGTTCGTCGGGCGGTTTCGGCCGCGCGCCTCGCTGGAAGCAGAGAGCCTGGTGCTTCGCCACCAGCTCAATATCCTGCGGCGCAGTTCGCCGAAGAAACTGGCTCTTGGGTGAAACACATCTGCGCTTAATTCTGCGATTCTATGCTCGCTATTACAATAACGTCAGAACGCATTGGTCGTTGGATAAAGATGCCGGTCTCGCCCGGTTCAATGGACCGGAATCATCAATTCACACGCGACTCTTGGGGGACTTCATCGCCATTGCGTCCGGGTTTTCGGTGCACACAGGCTGCTGTTGGAGGCGGAAACGCGGCGGGATAGTCCCGCATTTGTTTGCGGATCGCCGTGAGATGTGAGCAAACACCGGAGTATGTTTTAAAATAGGCAGCAAATGCGCGCATGTATTCTTCGTGGACTATTGATTGTCGTCGCTACGTTTAGCATGAGCAGTGGTGTTGTTTTTGCAGATGCGTTCGAAGATGGGTTGGCAGCAGCTCAACGAGGTAATTATGCAATCGCCTTGCAGCTATGGCGTCCATTAGCTGAACAGGGTAACGCGGAAGCTCAATACGAACTCGGTGTGATCTATTTTGAAGGAGAGGGTGTTGCTGAGAATTTCAAAGAAGCAGCGAAATGGTATCGGTTAGCTGCAGAACAAGGAAATGCAGCCGCACAATTCGGTATCGGGTTTATGTATGCGAAGGGGCTAGGTGTTGCCCAGGATTTCAAAGAAGCAGTGAAATGGTATCTGGTGTCTGCAGCCCAAGGATATCGAGACGCGCAGCACAATCTCGGTGTGATGTATGGCACAGGAAATGGCGTGGCTCAGGATTATAAAGAGGCATTGAAATGGGATCGGTTGGCTGCGGAACAAGGAGACGCATATGCGCAAAGCGCTCTCGGTGCGATGTATTACGGGGGACAGGGTGTTGCTCAGGATTTTATAGAGGCTGTGAAATGGTATCGGTTAGCTGCGGCACAAGGAGATGCGGCAGCGCAAAACGATCTTGGTTGGATGTATACTGATGGAAAAGGTGTTACTCGGGATTTTATAGAGGCCGTGAAATGGTATCGGTTAGCTGCATCACAGGGAAACTCGCAAGCGCAGTCAAACCTCGGTTTGATGTATGCCAACGGAGATGGCGTTACTCAAGATAATGTCCGTGCTCACATGTGGTGGAATATTGCTGCTTCTCAGGGCGACGCTCATGCGGTCAAAAATCTGGACGTCGTTTCAAACCAAATGACCGCACAACAAATAGCAGAAGCGCAAGCTATGGCACTAAAGTGCACGGCATCGAATTACAAGCAGTGTGATTAGGCAGAGTTGCAGGCATATGCATTTTAGCCCATCGTAAGAAATGCACACACGTCAGGTTACTAGTCACGTGAATCGTAAGCGATGTCCGGAGCACATTGGATCTCCGGTTGACCCCCGGCCGTCGGTCGACGCAGCGACCGTGACGGGATGTTTGCAATAAAGATTGCAATAATTGTTGCAAAGCTTTGCGGTAGTTTTGGCGAAAATCGCGCCGGATCGCTGCTGGTTATGCAGCGGCTGCGGCGCGCGGCGCCTTGAAATTCCACGGCAGCAGCATGTCGATGTCGGCGTTGCGATGGCCGGTGGCGAGCGCCTCAAGCGTTGCTTTCATGTAGGCGAACGGCTCGACGTCGTTGAGCTTACAGGTGCCGATGAGTGAGGCCAGGCGTGCCCAATTTTGCGCCCCTTCGTCGTGGCCCGCGAATAATGCGTTCTTTCTGTTGAGAGTCAGCGGCCGGATCAGATTCTCGACCGGGTTGCTGTCCATTTCGACCCGGCCATCGTCGAGATAAACGCAGAGCCCGTCCCAGTGGTTCATAAGATAGCCGAGCGCCTGGCCCATGTTGGACCTTTGCGACAGCCGCTCGCGCTGGGCGCGGACAAAAGCGTTGAGCTCGGTGACCAGCGGTTTGGAGCGTTCCTGCCGGGTGGCGCGGCGCACCTCGGGCGAGGCGCCGCGGATTTGCTTCTCGATTGCGTAGAGCGCGGCAATGCGTTGCAGAATCTCGTTGCCAATCGGCGAACCGGCCTCCGGCATAGCCTTGATCACTTCGCGGCGGCCATGGCTCCAGCAATAGGCGAGCCGCAGTGGAGAGCCGCCCTGGCGGTCGGTCTTTTCGAGCCGATTATAGCCGGCGTATCCATCTACCTGCAGCACGCCGTCAAAGCCGGTGAGCATCTGTTCTGCATGGACGCCGCCGCGGCCGGGCGCGTAGCGGAACACCACGCCCGGCGGATCGGCGCCGCCGAAGGGACGATCGTCGCGCGCCAGTGCCCACAAGTAGCCGGTCTTGGTCTTCCCCCGTCCCGGATCGAGCACCGGGGCGGTGGTCTCGTCCATGAACAGCTTGCTGGAGCGCTTGAGCAACTCGGCCATCCGATCGACGATGGGCGCCAGATGAAAGGCAGCGCGCCCCACCCAATCGGCCAGCGTCGAGCGCTCGATCGGCACGCCGTGGCGGGCAAAAACCTGGGCTTGGCGGTAGAGCGGCAAGTGCTCGGAATATTTGGACACGATCACCTGGGCGAGCAGCGCCTCGGTTGGCAATCCGGCCTCGATCAGATGCGCCGGCGCCGGGGCCTGGCTCACTCCAGCCCGTCCCTTGGGGCAGGCATAACGCGGACGGATGGTGACGATCACCTGGAACTGGGCCGGCGTAACGTCGAGCCGCTCTGTCCGATCCTCGCCGATCTTGGCCATGGTCCCGCACCCACAGGGGCAGGCGATACTCGCCGGTTCGATCACCTGCTCGATGCGCGGCAACTCCTTGGGCAGCGCGCGAGAGTGACGCTGCTGGCGTTCGACATTGGCCTCACGCGAGGCTCCGCTTCGGCGAACGACGGATTCGCGAACTTCTGCGATCGCGATCTCGATGTCCTCGAATGCCAGCTGCTGCTGGTCCGCGTCGAGCTTCTCCGATCTGGGACCAAACCGCGCCCGGCGAAACTCGCGCACCAGATGCTCAAGCCGGGAATTGGCTTCTTTGAGAAAGGCGTTCTGCGCTTCGAGGTCGGACTTCTCCGCTGCGAGGTGGGACTTCTCTGCCTCGAGATGAAGACGCGCCGCACGCTCGATATCGAGTTGGAAAGACTTCTCGACAAGCGCCTTGAATGCCACCCTCAGATCTTCGGGAAGGCCGCTCAGACGGGCAGGATCAAGCGCTTCGGTCATGCCGAAACAATAACTGATCCGCTCCATTGCGGCCATTCAAACCGTTCGGGTGATTCAATTCGTCGCAGCCGGTGGTCGCACCCGAGGCATTGCGACGCGTCGCCAATCTAGCCCTTCGAACAACGCTTCGAACTGCGCCCGCGACAATCGCATCACACCATCGCGAACCTGCGGCCAGGCGAACTGTCCGCTTTCCAGACGCTTGTATGTCAGCACCAGACCCGTGCCGTCCCATACCAGAATCTTCACCCTGTCTCCGCGTTTCGAACGAAACACCACCGTCAGTCCGGAATGCGGATCGAGCCCCAGTTCGTTCTGAACCGTCGCCGCCAGTCCGTCGTGGCCGCGCCGAAAATCCACCGGTCGTGTCGCAATGACGATCGGCAGGCGCTGTCCGGGAATAATCAACGCCGTGCTTCCAGCGCAGACACGATCTCGGCAATCCGGGTCGCCATGGTCTCCGCCGGCAGCTTCAGCGCGATGCCGTTCACCTCGATCACGATGCGGTCGTTCACGACGGACCGTGCCTCGCCCCGATCTCCCTCGACGGCAAGCGGCACGAAGGGACCGCCGCCATTCTCATTGCACTCGACGGGTACCGACAAACGACCTTCTCGCGCGGCCCGCCGCCACAACGTCAGATGCTGCGGTGACATCCGGTGCCGGCGCGCAACCTCGCTGACCGTCACCCCGGGCTCAAAACTCTCCCACACGATCTGCGCTTTTACGACGTCCGGCCAACTGCGACGCCCGCTCGGCCCCTCAATAACTTCAAGGCGACCGGCAAAGCCGCTTACCCGATCCTCGTCCAATTCAACATCCAGACCCATTCCATCCTCCGGCATAACTCAGCCGAAGAATGCAACGTCCGCCGTTGCTTCGAAAACTGAAATCTCAATGGCCTCTAAACGTCGCTTACCGTGAATCTAAAGTTCGCCGCATAATGTTTGCTGTGCTTTGTAGTAGGAGCGCTACCGGTGGCAATGATTTGGTCGGCAGATTTGGTCCATTTGGACTGCCTTGCAAAACGGTGCCTCTCCAAATTCGCCCCTTCATGCGCGTTCAGCGCCGGCCTCTAACCACTGCATCCGCGATAAAGCCCCCTCGCATAATGTGGCGAACTTCGATTCCAGATGACTAGCTCGAACGGTGCTATCCCGCACTCCGCCACCTACAAATGAGCCGCGTCGGCAGAAGAATTGTCCGTCGCAGAAAATCAGGTAGTGCGCGAGTTTGAATTGCGTTAATTATCTAGACAAGCGACTTGTGCATATCACAGCCATATTTCAAGGTTACATAGACCGGTCGGGGAGGAGTATCATTATGGCTTTGAATTCCAAGGCGTTGGTTGGGACGTTGGGAATGGTTGCCATTGCGGCGGTGACAATGGTGACGCCGGTATTTGCCCAACAGGGGCCGCCTGTGGCGGGACAAGAACCGCCGCCGATCGGTCAGCCACCGGGGGCGCAGCTTCGCCCTGGTTTGGCGCGAGCTGGCTTGGTCATTGCTGATGTGAATCTGCGCAGCGCACCCGGCACGAACGCGCCTATCATCGCGACTATTCCAGGGGGGAGCACAGTGCGTATCAACAGTTGCAACGGCGAATGGTGCGCGGTGATCTGGAATGGACGCAGTGGCTTCGCTATTGCTCGAAACCTCGACACCGGAGGACCGCGACAGGTCAGACGATACCCGGGGCAACCCGGATATGCCAAGGACCCTGACGATGGCTATGGGCCGCCGGTCGTTTACGAAGCACCCGGATATTACCCGCCGCCGGCTGTCGTTTATGGCCCCGGTTATTACGGTCCTGGATATTATGGTCCGGGTTGGGGTCGGCGAGGGCGATGGTGAGACTAGGCGCGCACGGTAGGTGTGCGTGTACTGCGGAGAGTTTGATCCAGAGATGTGTTTCAATCTGGCTGACGGCTACAGCGTGATCCTCTCCGGTGTCCTGGCGCAACCATAGCATTCCTCTTCGAAAACCCGTGTAGTCGGCCCCATTAGACCCGCTTTATGACGCAACCTGATTGTGTAATCTTACGTGGCCGTCGCGATCCGCCTCGTCTCAAAGGCACCCGTTCTTTTGGTCGCAAGTGTGCAACCCTGACGCAGCGGTCATAATAATTACAGTCCCTGAATGATTTTGGCATGTTTTACGTGTCGCTGCCGTTCATGATGCGTTGGAGACCCTTATGCCGGACGACATCTGAGGCAAAAAATGAATTCAGGCAGCGATATCGAGACGCTTTCCAGTCATAACTTGGATGTCGTACAGGATTGCGAGACGATCGTAATTTCATATGAACTATCTTGGTCAATGACACTTGGGTCAAAATTGCGCGAAAAAGATCTACGCCGGAGGCTCAGGGCACGACTACAGAGATGGTCCCCACAAAAGATCACGAATGCAGGAGCTATCATTACGGCTTATTGGGACACGGCAGATATTGAACGGGCCAGATCGGCAACCGAACATGCCGATCATATGCTCGACACCTTTCGAAAGGAGCGGCTGATACCCAAAATCGTCGAGGAAATTCTAGGCATCAGTGCGCGCGAACGTCGGCGATGGATCAAAGACGGCCGCCTCTCGAAATCCGGTACCGGGCACTTCAAGAAAGGAAAAACCGTCTTTCAATTCTATCTTCATCGGCCGGAGGACATTGCAGAGCTAGCTGCCCATCCAGAGATAATTGACGAATGGCGTAAAGCGGACGGCCTCGCGGTGGATTGACTCGCCGTCTGAAAAGTTCCTATCTTGTTAACGACGGTTCCCCCTTAGGGGATCAAAAGGGAACGCGGTGCGGACTTAGAAGTCTTATCCCGTGGCTGTCCCCGCAACTGTAAGCGGCGTTTTTTTCGTCACTAAGCCACTGGGATCGGTCCCGGGAAGGCGACGAAAATTGTAGGCCGCGAGCCAGGAGACCTGCCGTCAACAGTGGTCATGCGCGAGCATGTCGGCCGGGGTGTGCAGACAGGTAGCCGAACTGAAGATCCCAAGTGGGGTTCTTTGGGGAGACTTCGATCGCGGTGACGTGCCACATGGCGTGCCGCCCGAGGTGTTCCCGTGTTTTCAATCATCAATCTCACGCAACGTGGCGTCTGCCACGCCTGTCATTTTGTTGCCACTGGAAGCGTTGCCGTCGTCGGCGCTTGCCTTTTCTTCACTGCGGCGTTTGCTCAAGATGCAGCTCCACCAGCCCAGCCGGTTGCGCTTCCGACAATCGTAGTCAGTCCAACTGCGATTCCCACACCATTCGATCAGGTCGCCAGTTCGGTCACGGTAATCACTGCGCAAGACTTAGAGCGTGATCAGCTAAGAACGGTTCCCGACGCACTCAATGCAGTTCCTGGACTCAACGTTGTGCAGACCGGGGGGCCAGGCGGTCAGACTTCGGTCTTCATGCGGGGAACGAATTCGAACCACGTCAAAGTATTGATCGACGGAATTGATGTTAGTGATCCGAGCAGTCCAAACGGAGCTTTCGACTTTGGCCAGCTGTTGACCGGGGATATTGAACGTATCGAAATCTTACGCGGTCCCCAAAGTGGCCTCTATGGCTCAGATGCGATCGGCGGCGTAATTTCAATCACGACCAAAAAGGGGGAAGGCCCACCGAAGGTGACAGCAACATTCGAAGGGGGCTCGTTTGGAACATTTAACCAGAAGACCAGTCTGAGCGGCTCTCAGGAAAACGTCAATTATGCGTTCAATATCTTGCATTTCAGTTCGACTGAAACGCCGGTAACACCGCTCAATCTACTTGCGCCAGGCGAAAAAAGAATCAACGACAGCTATAACAATTGGACATATTCGACGAAACTTGGCGCCAATCTGTCCGATAATGTCGCCGTCAATTTGGTGGGTCGATATACGGACGCAAAGCTTGGATTCACCGGCGAAGATTATTATGACTTTTCTTCGCCCGCCCCTGAGGCAGCGCAGAGCACGCAAGTGAACCATCAATTGTTTACGCGTGGAGAGGTTGTCTGGTCACTTTTCGATGATAAGTTCAAAAACTACTTCGGGCTAAACTACACGAATCAATGGAGTTTGAACCTAGACCCAAATCCGGACAGTGGGTTTACATCACCCTTGGTATCGCCGCCAACGACGAATTTGGGAGTAAAAACCAAATACGACTGGCGCGGTGAAGCAAAAGTAGCGCCTGGGCAAACTCTTGTTCTCGGCCTGGAAGACCAAACTGAATCGCTTCGTACAAATTCAACAGGCACAGTAGATGCTGCCTTCAATTACACTCCAACGACGACGACTGCGCAGACGGGAGACAAGGCTGGTTACGTCGAACTTCAATCCGAGTTTGCAAAGCGCTTCTTCATTGTGTCAAATATTCGATATGATGATAACGAGAGTTTTGGTCCACATACGACCTGGCGAATTGCGCCCGTCTTCATTGTTCCGGGGACGGATACGAAGCTCAAGGCAACATACGGGACTGGCTTTAAGGCCCCAACGCTTACGGAACTTTACGTAAATAATCCGTCATATATGTCCGTCGGTAATCCCAATCTGTTGCCGGAAGTCAGTAAAGGTTACGACTTTGGGTTCGAGCAACCGCTACTGCATAATCGGGTTAGTTTCGGGGCAACTTATTTCCACAACGACATTAGGAATCTCATAGTTGGAACATTCAATGCGAGCACCTTCGTCTCGTCGTATACGAATATTGGAGAGGCGACCACCGAGGGTGTCGAATCATTTGCGTCGGTTGTCGTAACCGACCAATTAAAAGTTCGTGGTGATTATACAGCTACATTCACGAGGGACGACACGACCGACCTAGGATTGCTCCGGCGCCCCGCAAACAAAGCAAGTCTATCGACCATTTGGACACCGATCGATCGGCTCTCAGTCTCCACGACGGTTCTGTATGTCAGTTCGTGGGTTGACATCAGCCGCGACGGGTCAATTCCGAGACTGGACGCGCCCGCATATACGACGGTCAACGTCGCGGCGAATTATGAGATCGACCGACACGTCACCGTATTCGCTCGAATCAATAATTTACTCAACCGTCAGTATGAGGACCCGATTGGCTTCCTGCAGCCGGGGTTAGGTGTGTTCGGAGGCATACGTTTGTCGAACTGATGTTGATGTGGATGGCTTGTGCTCCAATGACCTGCTGCATTGGCCTTATCCGCAACCCGGCGGGAACGCCATGGTGCGCGGCGGCGTGACGTTCTAATTGCGCCTGAGGCCGCTCTCACGCCGCCGTTTTGGCTCGGATCTGTGGTCGCTCTGTCGAAGAGCATTCTCGCGGCTTATTCATTTGTTCGGCCGACAGGAATTGGAGGGGTTATGCGACGTGCGTTACTCGTCTGGCTGACCCTCGCGGCGGCTGCGGTCGCGGTATTTGCGTTTGCGTTGGGTGTGGGCAGCATCCGACTCGGGCCATTTGAGGTGATACATGCACTTACCTCTCCAAGCGACGGCGCCGCTGGTGAGATCCTCATGAAGTTGCGGCTGCCACGCGCACTGGCTGCCTTCGCTGCCGGCGGACTATTGGCGTTCGCAGGGGCGCTAATGCAAGTGCTATTGCGCAATCCGCTTGCCGATCCCTACGTGCTGGGCTTGTCGGGCGGCGCGGCCGTTGGTGCGTTGGGTGCCATGCTTGCCGGGCTTGGCTCACTATTCGTTAATTTCGGCGCAGCGGTGGGTGCATTTGCTGCGATCGTGTTGGTTTTTGCACTGGCCCGGCGTGACTTGACGCGCCAACAACTGTTTGGCTCGATTGATGCTTCACCGCGCCTTTTGCTCACCGGGGTGATCATTGCAACTGGCTGGACCGCCATTATCATCTTAATCCTCACTCTCGCGCCCGAGACCAAGCTGCGCGGGATGCTGTTTTGGATGATGGGTGATCTCAACGGTGCGGGATCCTGGATACCCGCGTTGCTGACGTTGGCGGCATGCCTTGCCGTAATCTATCCGGCAGCGCGCGATTTAAACGTGCTGCTACGTGGCGAGGCGCTGGCACATGCGCTCGGCGTGCGCGTGGCGCCCCTGCGTCGGATGGTTTACTTGGTTGCATCGATTGCCACCGCGCTCGCGGTCACTACAGCGGGCACGATCGGCTTCGTCGGCCTGCTGGTGCCGCATGCGTTGCGCCTGGCACTCGGCAATGACCAACGCCTGCTGCTGCCGGCGAGTGCGCTGGCCGGCGGCGTGCTGTTGTTGGCCGCCGATACCGCGGCGCGTACCGTACTTGCCCCAGTGCAGTTACCTGTAGGCGTGGTCACTGCACTTATCGGTGTACCGGCGTTCATGTTTCTGCTGATGAGAAGCCCGAGAAAAACGTGAGCGAACCGCTACTCGAAGTACGGGATCTGACCCTGCGCGTTGGCGCACGCACTTTCGTGCGCGACCTGAGTTTTCGTCTCGACCCTGGCGAGATTTGGTGCCTGCTTGGCCCGAATGGCGCAGGCAAAACTACTTTCATGCATACTGTAGTGGGGCTACGCGCGCCGCAGGGGGGATCGATTCAACTGGGCGGCCGCGCCCTTGAGGACTGGAAGCCGAGCGAAGCCGCGCGAATTCGCGGGTTTCTGCCGCAAACTCTGCACGATGCCTTCAGCGCGAGTGTGCTGGACAGCGTATTACTTGGTCGCCATCCGTGCTTGCCCCGCTGGCAGTGGGAGGGCGAGAACGACCGCGAGATCGCCACTGCAGCCTTGCAGGCTGTGGACCTCGCCGGATTCGAACAGCGCGACGTGTTGACGCTGTCTGGCGGCGAGCGTCAACGCGTCTCGCTGGCGGCGATGCTTGCCCAGGATCCGCCGTTAATGCTGCTCGACGAGCCGCTGACGCATCTCGATTTACACCACCAGGTGGTGGTACTGGAGCATTTGGCCGAGCTGGCACGCGAAAGCAACAAAGGTGTGCTGTTCACGGTCCACGATCTCAATCTGGCCGCGCGATTTGCGGGACACGCTTTGATGCTGACGCCACAGGGTACGGTGCAGCAAGGCCCGATCAGTGAAGTAATGACCGAACCCTATCTGACCCACGCATTCGGCCACCGTGTGGCACGAATTGAAACGAACGGACGGACGCTATTCGTGCCGGAGTAATGATGTAACAGATGCAGACGGTGCTTCAGGTCACGGTCAGCAGCTCGTGCGGGCTTTTTGGATCCTGGAGGCGTGGCGCCGATATGAATTTGGTGAAGCATTCGTACCGTCCAGGTGTTCGCGCGCAACGGAGCGTGGAATGCTGACCACAAGGACCCTATCCTGTCCCGCACTGATGGTGGCGGGCTCTGCGTCGGGGCAGGGCAAGACGACGGTCACGGCGGCACTGGCGCGCTATCACAGTCGAGCTGGCCTCAACGTGCGAGTATTCAAGACCGGACCCGATTTTATCGATCCGATGATTCTCGAAGCGGCCAGCGGCGCGCCAGTGTACAACCTTGATTGCTGGATGGTGGGGGTCGAAGGCTCGCACGCACTCCTCGCTGCAGCGGCGGATCAATCCGATCTGATCCTGGTGGAAGGCGCGATGGGTTTGTATGACGGCGAGCCAAGCACCGCGGACCTCGCCGCGACGTTCGGGCTGCCGATCGCCGTGGTAATTGACGCCGGGGCGATGGCACAAACTTTCGGCGCCGTGGCGAAAGGTCTGAAGGAATACCGAGCATTACCCTTTGCCGGCGTGATCGCTAATCGGGTGGCGGGAGCGGGCCATGCGCGCATGTTGGCCAACAGCTTGCCACCCGGGATCGATTTGCTTGCCGCGCTGCCCAAGGCGCCAACCTCATTCCCGGAGCGCCATCTCGGCCTCGTGCAAGCGGCCGAACTCGCCGAACTCACCTCCATGCTCGACGGATTGGCCGATCTGGTCGGCGAAACCGGTTATACCGCACTGCCGCCCGCTGTGCCGTTTGCGACTTATGAGCTGTCTGCTCCTCCTCGGCTACTCGCCGGCCGTCGCATCGCTGTAGCCCGTGATGCGGCGTTTTCGTTTCTTTACACCGCCAATCTGGACTGCCTGGTCGCTATGGGCGCCGAGTTGGTCTTCTTTTCGCCGTTAGCCGACGAACCAGTACCGCCAGCCGAAGCGCTTTATTTGCCGGGAGGATATCCCGAACTGCACGCTAGCCGTATCGCGAGCAATCGCCGCTGGCTCGAAAGCATGCGCGCATTCGCAGCTTCAGAACGTCCGCTGCTTGCCGAATGCGGTGGCATGATGGTGCTATTTGATACGCTCACCACACTAGACGGCACGACACATGCAATGGTTGGGCTACTGCCAGGCAAGGTGGTGATGCAGCCGAATCTCGCAGCCATTGGCCTACAGTCGTTGGCGCTATCGCGTGGCGAGCTGCGCGGCCACAGTTTTCATTATTCGCAACTTGACACCCCGCTGGTACCGGCGTGGCGCTGCGTTCCGCATGGCCACGGCGCGGGCGAATACGTTTTCCGCCAGGGCCCGATCATCGCGTCCTATCTGCACACTTACTTTTCCTCAAACCCCGCCGCTACCGCCGCGTTGCTGGTGGGGACGGCATGACGGCATTGGCTTTCCGGTTCGTGCTCGCCGCCACATTGGCGCTTGGCTGTGCCGCACATGCCGCTGAGATTCGGCTCACTGATGATAGCGGCCGGAGTGTATCACTCGCGAAGCCGGCGCGGCGGATCGTCAGTCTTGCGCCGCATATCACCGAGTTGTTGTTTGCCGCCGGTGCAGGCGCGGACGTGGTCGGCACCGTCGCTTACACCGATTATCCAGCGGCAGCGCAGCGCATTCCGCACATCGGCGATAGTGCGCAGCTCGATCTGGAGCGAATCATTGCGCTCAAGCCCGATCTGATCGTGGTTTGGCTGCACGGGAACTCGCAGCGCCAGCTCGATAGGCTGTTGGAGATCGGGATTCCTGTATTTTACAACGAGCCGCATCGGCTTGATGACATTGCGCGATCGATTGAACAGTTTGGCCAGCTTGCCGGCGCCGAATTGATTGCACTGTCGGCCGCCAGCGTATTTCGTGCTCGGGAAGCTGAAATACGCGCGTCCTACGCGGGCCGCCGGCCGGTGACAGTATTCTATCAGATCTGGGACAAACCGCTGATGACCATCAATGGCGATCATCTTATCAGCGATGTGATTCGGCTGTGCGGCGGCAAGAACGTGTTCGCCGCGTTGACACAGGCGGTGCCGGTGATATCCACCGAGGCGGTGGTTACCGCCGATCCCGAAGCGATTTTTGGCGCCACGACCGAGGCTAATCCAAAAGGGAATCTGAACGGTTGGCAAAACTGGCCCCGCATCAACGCGGTGGCGCACGGTAACTTGTTTGGCATCACGGCCGATCTCATCAGCCGGTACACGCTACGCATCCTTGAGGGCGCGCAGAAAATGTGCAAAGACCTCGATGCAGCGCGCGCGAGACGCACGCAATGAGGCATGTTTACCAAAGACTATATCCGCGCTGATGGGGTGACAGAATCGCCTAAGCCCGCGCAATGATCGGGCTGCTATCAAGGTTCCTTACGTGCTTCTGCGTTGGATTTTGTGTGCCTATGCTCGCTATTACAATGACATCCGAATTCCGGAAGTAGGGATAAGGAACGTCGGCGACATGGCTGGATATTATAGGCGGCTCCTGGGTTGGCTGGGCACTCCGGCGATCTCGGTTAGGGCTGTGATATCGAACGCTCGTTCCAGCGTCGCGGCGATTTCGTCGAGCGCGGCCTCGATCGCGATCGCATGGTTCGTGCCCGTTGAGCTTCCCCCGAGGCTTGCTAACAGTGTCGCCCGCGCCTCCCCACGGTGGAACAAGCCATGGACGTAACCGCCCGCGATTCGGCCGTTCGCCGATGTGGCGCCATGGGGCCCGGACGGCTCAATCACCAGAAACGGCCGCGCAGTGTCCCGTCCGTCGGTGCGCCCCACGTGCATCTCATAGCCTTCGAACGCAGCGTTTCCTGAGACGAGCCGCCCCCGGGCCGGGCGGAGTACCTTGTCACCGGTCAGCACCGTTTCGACATCGAGCAGGCTAAGGCCGGGCGCTTCGCCTGCGGGATCTTCGACACCCATTGGATCGGCGATACGCCGCCCCAGCATCTGGTAGCCTCCGCACATTCCCAGAACCCGGCCGCCGCGTCGGACGTGAGCGGCGATGTCGATGTCCCAGCCCTCGCGGCGCAGCATGACGAGATCGGCGAGTGTCGCCTTGGTTCCAGGAAGGATGATTAGGTCGGCGTCGCCCGGGAAAGGTGTGCCTGGCGGGATGAAGGCGAAATCGACTGATGGTTCATGCTGCAGAGGGTCGAAGTCGTCGAAATTGGCGATGCGCGACAGCAGCGGAACGGCGATCTTCACCGGCCGCTGGCCGTTGTCGACGGCTGCGCCATCAAGCACCACCGCGTCCTCGGCCGGGAGCCGGCGCGCCGCCGCCAACCAAGGCGCCATGCCAAGATCACGCCAGCCGGTCCGTCGGACGATCTCCGCCCGGCCTTCGGTGAACAAGCTCGGATCGCCCCGGAACTTGTTGATGAGAAACCCCCGGATCATGGCCCGGTCCTGGTCATCTAGCACTGCGTGCGCGCCGACCAGCGCGGCGATCACATGTCCCCGATCAATGTCTCCGATCAGAACGACCGGAACGCCGCCGGCCGTGGCGAAACCCATATTGGCGATGTCGCCTCGTCTGAGGTTGGTTTCCGCAGGACTTCCAGCCCCCCTCGACGATCACGAGGTCGCTCTCTGCTTCAAGTTGGCGAAAGCTCTCCATACACACATCTAGAGCGGATTCCGATCACGTAGAGGCATAACCGGAGTTTGCGAAGTAATTCTGGCATTCTTTAGCGCTGAAAGTGCCAAGCAGTTTTCCGATCCTGCGGCAGAGACCGGGAACGGTACGCTCGGCAGCCTTGCGTAGCAGCGCCTTCAATTTGCTGAAGGCCTGCTCGATAGGATTGAGATCGGGCGAGTATTTCGGCAGGTAAAGTAGGTTTGCTCGTGCCGTCTTGATGGCCTGCTGCACCGCGTCGCCCTTGTGGGCCGGCAGATTGTCGATGATGACGATATCGCCGCGTTTGAGCGTTGGCCGCAGACATTGCTCGATGTAGGCGAGGAAGTTGGCCCTGGTCATTGGTCCATCCACAACAAAGGGTGCGACCATCTTGTTATTGCGAAGCCCAGCTACGAAGGTGATGATCTTCCCCCGTTTTAGTGGACGGGGTTAAGTCGCTTTTCGTTCCATCTCGACGGGACTGATATATCCGATTGCCGAGTGGAGACGCATTCGATTGTAGAATCCTTCAATGAAGGCGAACAGGTCGCGCTTGGCGTCCGCCCTCGTCGCATATTTCTGATGATGGACAAGCTCGGTTTTGAGAGTGTGGAAGAAGCTCTCCATCGGGGCATTATCGAGGCAATCGCCTTTACGGCTCATCGATGCGCGCATGCCAGCGAGTTGCAGAGCGCCACGGTATTCGTCTGAGGCATATTGAACGCCACGATCGGAATGATGTACCAGACCGGCGCCCGGGCGCTGACGCTGCAGCGCCATCATGAGAGCCGCGAGCGGCAATTCGGTTCGCAGATGATCACGCATGGCCCAGCCAACGATCTTGCGGCTGTAGAGGTCCATGACCGCGGCCAGGTACAGCCAGCCTTCGGCGGTCGGGATGTAAGTGATGTCGGCGAGCCAGACGTGGTTTGGTGCCGCAGCCATGAAGTTGCGATCGAGAAGGTTGGGTGCGATCGGTAGGTTGTGACGGCTGTCGGTCGTTCGCATCCGTCGCGGCTGCATCATGATGGCGCGGATGCCATGGCGGCGCATCAGCCGCTCGATCCGGCCCCGGCTGGCGCCACGGCCTTGTGCCCGCAGGACGGCATGGACACGAGGGCTGCCATAACGCCCGCCGCTGTCGCGATGGACACGAACGATCTCGGACAGCAGGATGCGATTGGCTGCAGCCTGACGGCTCTCCGGCCGCGCGCGCCAGGCGTAATAGCCGGCCGGTGAGACGCCCAGGACCCCGCACATCTGACGGACTGGATAATCGTCGCGGCGATCTTCGATGAAGCGGAATCTCATGTCCGTGTTCCAGCAAAGATCGCGATCGACTTTTTTAAAATATCGCGTTCCATCCGCAGGCGCTCGTTCTCACGCTTGAGCTGGGCAATCTCGGAGGCTTGATCAGCCGTCGGCAGCGCCGCCTGCGTTGTGGGACGCCGCGCCGCTGCCGCCGGCTGCCCCGCGACCCCGAATTTGTTCACCCATTTGCGCAGCACCGTCTCGGCCAACCCGATCTCGGCCGCAACCGAGCCAATCGAGCGTCCACTCGCTCGAACAAGTTCAACCGTTTGTCGCTTGTAATCCTCGGTAAAGGAACGCCGCTTTGCCTTCTCCATCCGACACCTCCTGGCTCTTCGAGCCTACTACGGGTGTCCACTGAAACGGAGGAGGATCAGTGATGGTCTTCCAATGCCCTTGCGGAACATAGCCGATTAATCGCTCGCCGCGCGGGCAGCGGCCCCGCAGCCTTATCATATTGGTGCTGGTTGCGGTTTCATCGATGAACACTAGAGCGCTTTCCACTTAGTGTGGAGCGTATCCGGCATTGCGGAAGTAGTTGGTACATTCCGAAGGCGAGAAGGAGTTAAGAAGAGCTGCAATTCGGTTCCAGAGGCTTTCGACGGAACGCTCGGCGGCTTTTCTGAGCAAGGCCTTGAGCTTGGCGAAGAGCTGCTCGATCGGATTGAAGTCAGGCGAATAGGGCGGCAGGTAGAGCAGTCTTGCACCGGCGGCTTCGATCGCTTCGCGCACGCCCGCCACCTTGTGAGCGCTAAGATTGTCGAGCACGACGATGTCGCCTGGCTTGAGACTGGGGCTGAGGATTTGCTCGACATAGGCCAGGAAGGCGTTGCCGTTCATCGGACCGTCAATGACGCAGGGCGCGGTAAGCGCGTTCGAGCGTAAGCCCGCGACGAAGGTCGTGGTCTTCCAGTGGCCGTGCGGAACCTTGCCGACCAGCCGTTCACCGCGCGGCGCCCGGCCACGTAGGCGAGCCATGTTGGTACTGGTGCCGGTCTCGTCGATGAAGACCAGCCGCTCAGGGGCGAGTTCGGCCTGGGCCTGCGCCCAGGCGGCGCGCGCCGCCGCGACGTCAGGCCGGTCTTGCTCGGCCGCGCGCACGCTTTTTTTTGAAGCTGATGCCGTGACGGTCGAAGAACCGCCAGACCGAGCCGAGCCCCGCCTTGTGCTCCCGCTCATCGAGCAGCCGGCGCTGGATTTCCTCCAATGTCAGATCGGGCTCCCGCCGCACCAGCTCAAGCAGCCATTGCTCGTGGTGTTTGAGCGGCGACCGGCTCTGCCCCTTGTTCGATCTGGCCTCGACGCTGCCGGTCTCCCGCCACCGCTTCGCCCAGCGGATCGCCGTCGAATCTCCGATCACGAACTGGCGCGCGGCAGCCCGCGCCGCCACCCCACTCTCGACCACCTGGATCACCCGAACCCGCAAGTCGTTCGAATAGCCCATCGCAGGCCTCCCTGATCAGAAGGCCACAGAATCTTATTCGCGGCTCGAAGGGAATCCCCTCGATTCACAGAAAGTGGAAACTGCTCTAGGCGGGCTGGATCAAACAGGCCTTGATCCCGCATCCAGCGCCGACGTGCCCGCGCCACGTCCGCTCGCTGTTGTTCCGCCGCGTGCAGGCTTTTTTTTAAAGGTGATCTTGCGTCGATTGAAGAAGCGCCAGACCGCGCTGCGGCTGCCCGCAATGCGCCGCTTGTGCATTGCAATTACGATTTCATCCAACGTTAACTCCGGCTTGTCGGCAACCAAGGCAAGCAGCCATTGCGCGTGCTCCTCCAATGGCGAGCTTCTTCCGCCGCTCGGCTTTGCCGCGACGCTTCCTGTTGTGCACCAGCGCCGCATCCATCTGACACCTGAACTGGCGCTCACATCGAGGCCTTCGGCCGCTTCACGTCGCGACGCGCCAGATTCTACGGCTTCGATCAAGCGCACGCGCAGATCCAGGGAACATGGCTTCGGCATCGTTCGCCTCCATAAACGAATCGACGCGCGCAGACTCGCCCATCAAAAAAGCCTTGGGAATCCCCCCGATTCAACTCATGCGAAATGTGCTCTAGTAGGCTGGTTTTGCGCTCCTGGTAGTTCGCCGCGGTCCAGTTGCCCCTCATCTTGCCGCGCACGACGAGCTGGGCTCCGACATCGCTCTGGGGTTTCAGCAGGACGGGGTTCATGTGCCCGCTGGCCGGGGTCCGACAAGCGAGCGCCTGCAGCGCCTGGGCGCGACCAATCTCGCCCCCGTCCGCAGTCACGGCGGCGTTATCTTCGCTTGCAGGTCCTCGATCTGCATCATGATCAGTTCAGCGCAGGCCCGAGCAGGATCGGGGAGCACGGAGTTGTCGGTATCCTGGGCCAGGGCGTGGAGTTCCCGGATGCGCCAAACTCCTTGCGGAGCAATCAAGCCAAACTCGGCGAGCTGCCCTCGCAACGAATTCACCAGCATGGTGCGCTGACGCACGAACAGATCCCGCGTCCGGTGCAGCATCAGGATCGACTGCTGCTCGGCGCTCTTCACCGGGACAAACCGCATTGTCGGCCTGGTAACGGCCTCGCAGATCGCCTCTGCATCGACCTCGTCGCTCTTGCCTCTCTTGACATAGGGCTTGACGTAAGCCGCCGGCATCAAACGTACGTCGTGTCCGAGCGACGACAGCTCGCGGCCCCAATAGTGAGCAGTCCCGCAGGCTTCCATGCCGACCAGGCAGGGCGGAAGTTTTGCGAAAAACACCTTCAGCTCCGATCGCCGGAGCTTCTTGCGGATGATGACTTTGCCCGCGGCATCAACGCCGTGGACTTGGTCGGGTAGCAGCAGCGCATTACTGCGCTGCCGCCCCCTAAGAACCGGACGTGCAAGTCACCCTGCATCCGGCTCAAGCCATTCTTCAGCACCATGGCGTGGCACCGAACAACTCGACGGCGCGTTTCGCAGTTCGACGACGGGCGAAGTAGCTGTCCCACGCCGGATCAAACGGTGTGGCCAGTCCACGGATTTTGCCGTGTCTCGTGATCGGGACCGTCATTGTGCGAAAGAGCCGAAGTCCATTGTCGCGGCCTTCGGGTGAGGCCTTCGCAGCAAAATCCCAGGACCGGAGTCCATCTACCTGGAAGTATCTCTTCCTTACCCATCGTGCTCCTTTCGTGGGATGTCGACGCCTTGCCCATTTCCAGAGCAGTTGCCAGACGTGTGAGTCCACCGATGAGAAGCTTGCTTTTGCCACGACATGGCGGTGATACATGGCCCATCCCCGGATGACCGGGTTCAGTTTCTGTATCAACGCCTCCTGCGTGACGCTGGCGTTGGCTTTGATGATTTTCCTGACCTTGTCGAGCAGCGATTTAACACTTTTCTTCGCTGGCTTGATCAGCAGTTTGCCGTCGTACTTGCGTACGTTCTGGCCAAGGAAATCGAAACCCTCCGCGATGTTCGTGATCCGGGTTTTCTCTTCCGAGAGCTCCAGACCTCGAGCGGCCATGAACTGCTTGACCGCCGGAAGAACTTTGAATTCGAGCACATCTTTCGATGCGCCGGTCACAACAAAGTCATCGGCATAGCGGACGACGTTGAGCTGGGCCTTGCTGCGCGCGAGTTTCGACGACCCCACGCTTGCAAAAACTGCTGCCTCAAGCCCATCCAACGCCAAGTTCGCGATCACCGGCGAGATAATCCCCCCTTGCGGGGTGCCCGCCGGCGTCTCGAACAGAGTTCCCTCATCGATATATCCGGCCTGAAGCCACCTTTTCAGGACCACCTTGTCCATCGTTACGTGCTCCAGGAGCCAGGGGTGGCTGAAGTTGTCGAAACAACCTCTGATGTCACCCTCTAGAATCCATTCTGGCGAAACTCGCTTGGCCAGAGTGGTGAAGCACTGCTCGATGGCGTCGGCCGTCGAGCGTTTGGGCCGGAATCCATAGGAGTTCGGGTCCGCCAGTGTCTCTGCAACCGGATCCAGAGCGAGCGTCCATAACGCTTGCATCGCCCGGCACCGCATACAGGGGATTCCCAGCGGACGCTTCTTGCCGTTACTCTTGGGGATGTACACTCGTCGCAACGGCCTCGCACGATAACCGCGATGTCGAAGTGACATCATCCCGTTCCATCTGGCCGCCGGGGATGACCATATCTTGCCGTCCACCCCCGGCGTTCTCTTACCGCGATTCTCCGTCACTCGTTTCACGGCCAACATCTTGCCGCTGTACGAGCGGGTCAGCAGATGTTGCAACGCTTGCGCCTTGCCCCATCGGCCTTCCCGGGTTGCCTTGGCGATACGCACCTGAAGTCGTTTCACATCTGCCTCAATGTGCGACCAGTTTGCCTGATCCCACGTTTGCGCAGTGCGCGAGGACGCACCAGCCCCGGTCGCTTTCGCGCCGATCGCCGTCATCTGCCTTCCCTCGTATAACGATTGGTCAGAGTTCTCTCGCCATGAATGACCGCGCGGAAGTCTGCCCGCTTTCGCGTCAGGCGATGTTTCAGCCCGTATCCCGTCCATTACAGCCGGGCGTTCGCTTTTTCCGCATTCCTTTACCCACAGCGCCAACGGCGTTCCTTGCAGTTCGCCTACCGTTGCCGGCAGCGCTATGGGCTTACCCTGTTCCGCATGAATTTCTGAGCGAGGCGGACCCTTCCTCTTCGCCGGCGGTTGATCGTCCATGGTGGCCTAGTATTCAAAGACCACTCCTCACCGCGTACCGTTTTGGTTCAAGCCTATCAGCACGTTTGGCTTGTTCAAACTCACGACGTTTATCGGAAGTTCACATATGTTGGTCGTACCCACTCATCCCTAGCTCCTCTCCACCTTCGTGCTGGCAGATTCCGCCTTGCCTTGCGGCTCGGCGTACCGGATATCCGGCGGATACGTTGTCCCCAGAACTTCACACCGAGCTATTACTGGCTCCGCATGTCCGGGTAGGAAACGGCTGATGGAACAGCCGGTTTCTTCAGGGCATACCTGCTCCTGTGAAACAGAAACTCACGCGACTTTCAGGTCGTACAAAAACGTGTTTGGCGAGATCAAGGCCGATTATGGTAGGATGCATTGTGGATGACTCCCCTCGTGTTGCCTCGGCTGCGATTTTGGCACACTAGATGCCGGAGAGTGGGCGTCATCCACACCATCATCTCGCCAATATGGTGTTCGGCGTATCAACAACTGGTGCGATGAAGTTATGGGTTTCTTGCCGACGCTCGCGATAACCATTCAACGGATATTGTAGCGGATCGGCACCACGATTGAGATTTGTGCGCCCGGCAGTTCGGGCGGTGGCGGTGGCAGGGGCGAAGCCCGCTGTACCATCGTCAAGGTCTCGCGGTCGAGCTGGCTGGAGCCGGAGCTGTGCAGAATGCGCGCGTTATGCACACCGCCACGACGATCGACGCTGAAGGAAAGTTCGGCAACGCCATGCTCTCCGCGTTCTTGCGCTTCGGAAGGGTAGCGTTTGTTACGCTCGAGCATGGCCACCAGGCGCGACTTCCAGTTTGGCACCGCGTTGGAATCTCGGCTGGATGCGCCAGGCGCCGGTGCAGCCGCGCGCTCGGCTCTCTGCTCGGCGTTGCTCGGCGCAGAGGCGAGGCTTGCTTGTGTCTGTTTAGGCTTCTTTTCGTTCGGCTTTTCGATCGGTTTCGGCGGTGGCGTCACTGCGAGCAGCGGTTCGGCCTTTGGCTCGGGCGGTAGTTCGATCTTCTCGGTTGGCTTTGGCGGCTCGGGTTCCGGCTGCGGCAGCACTTGCATCTGCTGCGGGCCGGGCGGCAATTCGGTCAGCTTGGTGTCGGGCGCCACCGGAACTGGGGCAAGATCGATGGTGATCACGGGCGCATTCGCGACTAGATCGGAATCCTCGTTCCAACGTGCCAGCAGGGCCAATGCGCCGGCCACATGAAAGCATAAAGCGAGCACGAAGCAGGCTCCCCAGCGTAGCAATTCGGGTCGCTGCCGGAAGATTGATTCTTCGCGCGCCGCTCTCACGGCAGCTTCTCGGTTTCCAGAGCGACCAGCGCCACATGCAGATAGCCGGTGCTACGCAGATCGTTCATCAGCGTCATCAGGTCGCCGTAGGCCACGCTCTTGTCGGCACGCAGAAATATTCGCTGCTGCTTGTCACCGCCGGTCGCCTGATCAAGCGCTGCGCCCAGCGCGCTGCGGCTGATGGCATCGTTGTCGAGCAACACGCTTAGGTCGGATTTGAGCGTGAGGAACAGTGGCTTGTTCGGGCGCTGCTGCTGCTCGGCATTGGCGGCCGGCAGGTTAACGGAAATATCCACGGTCGCCAATGGTGCCGCAATCATGAAGATGATCAGCAGTACCAGAATCACGTCAATGAACGGCGTGACATTGATCTCATGGATCTCGCTTAAATCTTCGTCGCCGTGGTCGAGACGCACGCTCATGGATGATTACTCGGCGGCTACCGCTGGGTGGCGGCCTTTCGCATTGATGGGATCGAAGGCACCGCGGTCGAGATCGCGGCTCACAAGGCGCAAAATCTCTGCCGCTGCGTCCGCATGCAGCGCGCGATAGCCGGCGATCCAGCGCGAAAACATGTTGTACATCACCACTGCCGGAATGGCGGCGACCAGGCCCAAGGCCGTCGCGAGCAACGCTTCGGCGATGCCAGGGGCCACCACCGCCAGATTGGTGGTGTGCTGCTTGGAGATGCCGATGAAGCTGTTCATGATTCCCCACACTGTGCCGAACAGGCCGACAAACGGCGCGATGGCGCCGACGGTGGCGAGAATACCGGTGCCGCGGATCATCTGCCGGCCGGCTGCGGCCTCGATCCGCTCCAGCCGTGAGGCGATGCGCTCCTTCACGCCGTCGGGCTCGATCGCGCCGGCGGACAGCCGCAATTCGGTCTCGGCGGCGCGCAGCAGCGCGGCCGCGCCGTTGTCGCCATCGCGCAGGCGTGCGATGCCACCGGCGAACGAGCGCGCCTCGCCAAGCGCCGCGATAGCTGCACGCATGCGGCTGCGGGCCGTCAGTAATTCGACCGTCTTGGCGAACCAGATGGTCCAGGTTAGTACAGAGGCAAACGCAAGACCGACCATCACCGCTTTGACCACAATGTCGGCCGCCAGGAACATGCCCCAGGGTGACAGGTCGCGCGGCAGCGCCATCCCGACGCCAGAAAGCGGCGCAGCGGCGGGTTGAGCGGCAGCGGGTGCGACGCTTTGCACCGGAGCCGGGACGATTGGCAGGTCAACCGGAGCAGCCGGCGAGGCTGCGGCAGGCGCGATATTCAACAGCGCCGGATTGGTCGATGAATTGGTGATGGGCGCGACCGGCGGGGGCGCCGGCGCCTGGGCTGATGCGGGAGACCATAGAAGGACAAAAAACAGCGCGGCAGTCGCGCGACCGGCTCCAGGCCATAACTTGTACGCGGGAGTCTTGATCATAACTGACATTTATCCTTTAGCTATGCGGCGAAACGCTGACTTACGCCTCGCCGGCTCGGTTGACTCCATAATCCGACTTCTTGAGGGCAGCTTTGTGCATTTCACTACCCATCAGAGCTTTTGCGAAAGCCCAACATAGAATCCCCGCCGCGGTCCGTACTGTGGTGCGAAGACACCGATGCCGCTGCCGTCACGAAGTTCGTAGATCTGGTCGAGCACGTTCACGATGTCGAACCGCACCGTGACCGGCTTGGCGTCAGGCGCCGCCTGGAATTCGCGCGATATACCAAAATTCGCCGTCGCGTAGGGCGTCGTATGATCCATATTGGCGAATCCGGAACGCAAGCCACTGCCATAGATCATGTTGATAGTGAACAGCGTCTTGTCCCAGCGGTAAGACGCGCCGGCCGAGCCGGTCATCCGCTGCATATCGTCGGTGTAGTGGTAATTATTCTGGAGATAGGCGTAAGTCGCAGGATCGAGGAGATACTGGTTTGATACCGCGTCGATGGCCCGTGTGATGTTGTAGGCGAAGTTGGCATAGGCCTTGAAGTTACCGTTCTGATACTTGACCTTGAACTCCGCACCTTCGCTATATCCGCGCGCCCAGTTGAATTGGGTGAGCACCACCGCCTGGCCGAACTGGCCGTCGTCGAGCATGTCTGTGGCGATCTTGTAGTAGGCGTCGAACCCCATATCGAGGCCGGGCAGCACCGTCTGGTCCACGCCGACATCGAAATAATGGGAACGCTCCGGCTGCACGGGATCATTTAACGGAACAGCTGGCTGGTTTGTCGTGTTTGTGAACAAGGAAAGGTTTGACTGGGTCGCCTGCGCCTGCATCGGCGGCGTGAAATAGCGTGCGTAGCCGGCATGGATCGTGGTGCCTTCTAGCGGCTTGTACACAAGCGCGGCGCGCGGGCTGACCTGATTGGCATTGACGAACTGATACAGTTGATCGAAGCGAAGGCCGAGATTGAGGGTAAGCGTGCTGGAAAGTTTCCACTCATCCTGCACATAAGTCCCTATATTCCAGCCCAGTAGCGAATTGGCGTCGGTCACCATAAACGGCGTTGGCGAAATAATGCTGGTGATTGGATCGACGGGCAGAACGGTTGACACGTTAATGACGTTCGTCTTTTCGGCGCTTACCGTAAAACCTGTCCGCAGTGTGTGTATGTCGTTCAATCGATACGATGCGTCGAACTGGGTGCCAGTGAGATAACTTTCGCGAGTGACGTCGGAAGCGACATCATTGAACACGAGGTCGCCAAAGACGTCGGGAACGAAATGCACGTTGGCATAACGGGTGTAGACCGAAAGCTGGGTATCGATATCGTCGCCTTTCGTCTGTAGCGCGGCGATCGTGTAATAAAATTGGTCGTATTCGTTTTCGTTGAGGATCGCCGAGTTGTAATTGGCAGGACCGAAGTCACCGAGTGGTGTTTGGTTCGGGTTGTTGGGAATCTGGAAGCTGCTAGAGGAGGCACCAGAAATCAGACTGAACCGGGTTGAATCGTTGATCAGCGTTGACACATATCCGAAGAACTTGCCCTGCTGAGTATAATCGTGGATCGCGTTGAGGGCCGGGGTCGGATTTTCAAGCCCAAGACTATTCCAGTTGCCGCGACCGGTGACGAAATACTCGGTATTGCCGACGCTGCCGCCATAATCGAAGCTTGGCGTGATCGTCTGGCGACTGCCGCCATAGATGCTGACATTGCCGGCGGGAGCGGAAAAGCTTCGGCTCGTGATGTCGACGACGCCCGCGGTACGAAGCCCGTACTGGGCCGGCAGCGTGCCGGTGAGCAACGACATACTGCCAACAAAATTAGTGTCCAGGACCGGACCGAGGCCCGAGACCCCTTCCGGAAGGATGATGCCATTAATTCGGTATTGGACGTTCGCGTATTCACTACGAACGTGGAAATCGGGATTGGAGACAGCCGAATCGTAAGAGACACCCGGCGCCTGAAGAATTACTTTGTCGATAGGTGTGTTCTCACCCTGCGGTAACGTTTCGATCGCTTCGCGATTGATACTGTAGGATGTGGCGCCAATCTTGGGCAGCAGGTTTTCGCGCGACTGGTCCAGCGTCTGCATCTTTCGGTCCAACGCTGCCTGCGCAGCAGTCGGCGCCCCAGGCACGACTGCAGGCACTGCTTGAGCAGCTTCGCGCTTTGGCTTTTGCTTCTCGGCGGTCACCTTGATTTCAGGTAATGGAATAGCTTCGCTTGCGGGTGCATCTTGGGCAGCGGCGAATGTATTCGCGAGGCAGAACAGGCCCACTGCGATTCCGGGCGCGAGCGCTGCCACGGCGTTTCGCCGCGCGCAAAACTGCGGGGCGAGTCGGCAGAACCGACTGCCACAGCGCCAGCTGTGCGACCTGTCATCCAGCAATACTTGATTTAACTTGCCCCACACGCACACTTTAGAATCTTTCTAAGCTATTGAATTCACACATATTTTCATTAGCAGTCGTCAACCGGACAAACAACAAAAAATTTCGATAGCGCAAATTTCTAGCTTAGAAATTTTACAAACTATAATGGTTCTGAACTGACAGCGATTTAACAATCCTCCATCAAGTATATTTTGCATGAGTAGTGAAAAAATCTTTGGAATGATCAAACAAAACTGGCACGCTGCTGCCAGCGAAAGGTCTGCGTTTGAGTATTTTAAACTTCGAGCTGCCAGAGGTTTTTTGAAAATGAAAAGTTCAGACCGTAACCATCCAGCTCTGCTCCCTTATCTGGGTTGGCGTCACGTCATGGCTGTCGCTGGCCCCGGCATCGTCGTGATGCTCGCCGACACGGATGCAGGCAGCATCATCACGGCTGCCCAAAGTGGGGCGCAGTGGGGTTACCAACTTCTGCTGCTGCAATTCATCCTGATACCAATCTTGTACATCGTACAGGAACTGACCGTACGTCTAGGCATTGTCACGCATAAAGGTCACGCCGAACTCATCCGCGATCACTTCGGAAAAGGCTGGGCATGGTTTTCCGTGGCGGTCTTGGTGTTGGCTTGTGTCGGCGCGCTATTAAGTGAACTCAGCGGGTTAGCGGGTGTTGGTCTACTTATGGGGGTACCCACACCCGTCACAATGTCGCTGATCGTCATCGCATTGATCGCTATGGCGTATAGGGGCTCTTATCTCGCTGTAGAAAGAATAGCGATCGTCGTTGGGGCATTCGAGTTCGTGTTCTTGTTTGTCGCTTGGCGGGCCCATCCCGAACTTACCGCTCTGGCTTCTGGATCTATCGATATTGCGTGGCGCGAACCAAAATACCTTTATCTCGTCGCCGCCAATATCGGCGCGGTGATTATGCCATGGATGGTGTTTTACCAGCAGTCATCAGTCGTTGAAAAAGGGTTATCGCTCGACGATTTGTCCGCAGCGCGTGTTGACACCGCATTTGGTGCGGTGGTGACGCAATTAGTAATGGCAGCGGTACTGGTTGCCACTGCCGCGACGCTGGGAAAGGCTGCACAATCCGGCTCACTCGATACCGTGCAACAAATTGCCCAAGCAATTACACCGTTCCTTGGCGAAACAACTGGCAAGCTCTTGTTTGGTCTTGGAATGTCAGGCGCGGCTGTTGTCGCGACTATTGTTGTAACGCTGACCGCGGCTCGAACCCTGAGTGAAGTTCTCGGTACCAAGCATTCACTGGAGCACGAACCGTATGAAGCCCCCTGGTTCTACGGCATTTATGCGGCCACGCTTATCGCTGGGGCGCTTATCGTCATCTCGGGTGTCAATCTCGTCAGTTTGAGTGTGGGCGTTCAGGTTATGAATGCGCTCTTGCTGCCGATCGTGTTGGGGTTCCTTTATTTGTTGGCCCGACGACTTCCAATACCTTATCGACTGCAAGGGGTTTATGCAGTCATTATTGCGATCGTGATTGCATTAACAGTGATCTTCGGTGTGTATTCCGGACTGGCTGGGTTGTGGGGCTGATCCCAACACCAGCCTTCGTTCAAGAAAAGAATGGCTACGCCATCTTCGTGAGCTCGTAGCCAATCATCCTGTGGTTGCCGCGATCATCGGACCGCTATTGAAGAGATTTGTGTTGGGCGGTCGTCGAATGGATTTTGGAACACGCGTCTTTCCTTCTATTTTCGATGAGAGTGCCGGCGCCTCTTTCCGTCAGTTGGAATTGTCACCACCCGGCCGTAGCGCACGCCGCGTTCGGCGATGACGTGATCGGCAAAATGCCGAACGTCGCCATTCGATCCCCGTAGAGCCGTGACCTCCATGCAGGTATCTTCGTCGAGATGCACGTGCAATGTCGCCAGCGCCAGATTGTGGTGGTGGTGGTAGCCATCGGTCAACCGGCTCGCGAGATTGCGTGCGGCGTGATCATAGACATAGACCAAAGCAGCGACGCAATGTCCTGCGCTGCCAGTGTCCTGCTTGGCTTCGGCCACGCCGGCGCGGGCGAGATCGCGTATCGCTTCGGAGCGGTTCTGATAGCCGCGCAGCGTCATGATGCGATCGATGTCGGTCACCAATTCGTCGTCGAGGGTGATGGTGATGCGCTGCATGGCCTCATTTCCCATTGGATGAGTATATGATGTTTTGTTGACAACGTCATACTCTTGTACCAACCTATGATGGTCGGGGGATTTTTCGCTGCGGTTTCTGCAGCGGACATCTAACAGATTAATCGACTTTACGGCGGTCGCGTTATGGCCCGTCTGTGTCCCCTGCTGTTCGTTTTTGCCGTTGCCTTGGCGCCAGGTGCAGCTTATTCGCAAACCACCGCGCCAACCGGCCTGGTAGCCAATGCGCCCGCGCAAGGCTCCGTCATCTTACCAACGATCACGGTCGAGAGCGCTGCTGAAAAGCCAGCCGCCGCAAAGCGGCAATCAGTGGTGCTGGGGCCCAGCGCGCCTGTGTCTGGCGCGCCGAATGTCGCATCTGGACCGACGGCACCACCCAACTTCGCAAGCCAGATGACCGTTACTGGCGACGACCTTAATGCACGTCCGGTCACCCGCCCCGGCGAAATCCTCGAAGCGGCGCCCGGGCTCATCGTGACGCAACATAGCGGCGAGGGCAAAGCAAACCAGTATTTCTTGCGCGGCTACAATCTCGATCACGGCACCGACTTGGCTATCACGGTCGACGACATGCCGATCAACATGCGGACCCACGCCCATGGTCAGGGCTATTCCGACCTCAATTGGCTAATGCCGGAAACCGTCAACTCGCTGGAAATCCGCAAGGGACCGTATTTCGCCGATATCGGAGATTTTGGGTCGGCAGGCGCGCTGAACATCGGTCTTATCGATAGTGTTGCCAAGACGACTGCGTCGGTGACGATGGGCAGCTTCGGTTATGAGCGGCTATTCGGCATGGGCGCCGCTAAGTCGGGTGAAGGGACGTGGCTCTATGCTGGCGAAGTAGGCGCGTATAATGGCCCGTGGGCTAACCCTGACGATGTGCGCAAGATCAATGGCATGCTGCGCTACACCCAAGGGACGGCGACTGACGGCTTTTCCGTCACCGCAATGGCCTACTCCAACATATGGAATTCCACCGACCAGGTGCCATTGCGAGCAATCACGTCGGGACAGATCGGCTTATACGGCGAGGAAGACCCGACCGACGGGGGCAATACAAAACGCTTCTCGCTGTCGGCCCGGATTGCAAATACCGACGACGCCGGATCATGGAAGGCCAACGTTTATGCCATTAAAAGTGAACTCGACCTGTTCAACAATTTTACCTATTTCCTCACCAATCCAATCCAGGGTGACCAGTTCCACCAGCACGACGACCGCATTCTGACCGGCGGAAATGCATCGCGCACCTTCAACGGGTCTTTCGGTGGCCGGCCAACGGAGACCACGTTCGGCATCCAGATCCGCGACGACGAAATCAACCTGGCGCTGACCGACACCTATCAACGCGTATTCCTGTCGAATATCCGCAGCGACCAGGTAAATGAGGCCAGCGCCGGCATCTACGCCCAGAACACTTATCATTGGACCGATTGGTTCCGCACGACGCTCGGTTGGCGTGGCGACGTCTATGCTGCAAAAGACGTTTCCATCTTCGATCCCAATAATTCCGGGACTACCCAAGCTGGGATCGGTAGTCCAAAATTCGCGATGGTACTTGGACCTTTTTATAAAACCGAGCTGTTCTTTGGTGCGGGCACGGGATTTCACAGCAACGATGTGCGCGGCGTGACCATCACCGAGGAGCCTACCGATCCAACCCAGAAACTTTCCGCCTCACCATTTCTGGTGCGCACCAAAGGCGCCGAGGTTGGGGTGCGCACGAAGGCTTTGCCGGGCCTCGATTCTTCGGTCAGCCTGTTCATCCTCGACCAGGATTCGGAGATCATCTTCAACGGCGACGGTGGCGACACATCGCCGAGTCGGCCTTCGCAGCGCTATGGCGTCGAGTGGACCAACCGATACCGCCCGCTGTCCTGGGTCCATATCGATGCCGATCTAGCTCTCACGCATGCCCGGTTTCTCGGCTTTGATACTGCGCAAGAGGAAATCTATCAGTCGCTAGCCGGCTATCCGCAGACCCAGATTGGCAATGCGCCCGGTAATTTCATCCCCAACGCGCCCTCCGTGGTGGCGTCAGCCGGAATTACGCTTGGGGAGAAGATCGGCTGGTTCGGTACGCTGCGGTGGCGCTATCTGGGGTCGACCCCGCTCACGGAGGACAACGCATTCCGTTCGCCACCAACAAGCATCTTTAACGGTCGGATCGGCTATCGGTTCGAAAATGGCTGGCGCGTCCAGCTCGATGCGCTCAATCTATTAGACAGCAAAGCCAATCAGATCACTTACGCTTACGGGTCACTGATCAAGTCCGATTCATTGTTTGCCATGTGTTTCCCGGCCTCCGGGCCACCTACGGCACCAGCGGCCGTATGTCAGAATGGCGTGATGGACAGTGTGCTTCATCCCATCGAGCCGCTGGCATTTAGGCTGACCCTGACGGGAGTGTTCTGAAAGTGGTTGAATACTGTTTTGCAAATGTCTGTCTTTGATGCTGTGGACGGCTCCTCCGCCAGCACGTGAGCGCCATGAATGTGGGCGCTGTTAAGGCCTCCACAACTTGGAGGAGCCAAGCATGCATAGATGAGTTATTGCTAATGTAGGGCGCGTACTCATAAATCGAGGTTGGTCAGCAGCGGCTAGTCAAGGTTTGGTTTAGAACGCATTACGGACTCAATTCAGACATCGCGCCAAGACCAAAAAGTGCCATATGTAGACACACGGATCAGTGGTGATGAGCGCAACACTCATCTCCGCTCCAAGCCTCGCGACCTTCGCGAATAAGAAACCAAACGATGCCGAGGGACGCCACCGCGTCTACCCACCATGCACCTATGACAAGCTGCACTAGCGACCCGCCAAGTCCGCAGAGTGAATCCTTGCTCAGTAAGGACCATCAGATTCGCAGAATGAGAGATTATGAAACGTGATGGGACGCCAATCTCTCAAGAGGCTTCGTCTAAAAAATGCCGGATCAGGTCAATGAGTGCTCGCGCTGCAGCGGACGCCGCGTTTTCTTTCATTTGCCCCACCGCAGCGCGAGCGGGTTTAGCTCGCGCGCGATTTCCAGCAGTCCCGCCCGCGTCGCCGGATGGAGCGGCTCGAGCGGATGCCGTACCGCGTCGCTCCCGATGACGCCGCCTTCGGCCATGACCGTCTTGGCCGCGCGCAGGCCGCACTGGCGGTTCTCGTAGTTGATCAGCGGCAGAATGCGCGCGTAGGCGGTTGCCGCCTCCGGGCGCCGGCCGGCGCGATGATGCGCGACTACCGCCTTGATCAGGTCGGGCAAGAGGGCGCTCGGCATGGTGCCGGTCGCGCCGGCGTCGAGATCGGCCATCAAAGTGATTGATTCCTCACCATCGAACGGACCTTCGATTGCGTCGCCGCCGGCCTGACGCAGGTTGCGCAGCTTGCCGGCCGCGCCGGGCACCTCGATCTTGAAGTAGCGGACGAGGGGTATTTCCCGCGCAAGCCGGGCCAGGAAAGGCACCGACAGATGGACGCCGCTTAGCGGCGCATCTTGAACCATGATCGGAACAGAGGCCGCTTCGGCGACGCGTGCAAAGTGCTCGAATATCCCGTTTTCGTCGGCCCGAAGTCCGGCGCCATGATATGGCGGCATTAACATAAGCATGCTGGCACCGGCGGCTGCCGCCTTGCGGCCCCGCTCGACGGCGATCTGCGTGCTGAAATGGCTACAGGTGACGATGACCGGACGGCGATCGGCGACATGGGAAAGGCAGAGGTCGGTCAACGTGTCCCGTTCAGGGTCGGTGAGCAGGAACTGCTCGGAATAGTTTGCGAGCACGCAGATCCCATCGACGCCCTGATCGATCATGCAGTCGAGGACGCGGCGTTGCCCTTCGAGGTCAAGATCGCCGGTAGCCTTGAACGGCGTCGGTGCGACCGGGAACACTCCGGTGTAAGGTCGTGTGGACTGAACCATGGTAAACGCTCCCGTCAGTTCCGCTTAGTTATGGTCAAGCCGTTCAAGCAGAGGAGAGAAGCAGTATGAAAGCAATTTGCAGAATGGCGCTCGCGGCATTTATGGGCCTCGCGCTCACCGTGGGTATGGCAAGCCATGGGATCGCACAGCAGCAGGCAGAGAGCGTGAAGCAACAACTCGTTGGCACCTGGTTTCTCGTCTCGGACGTCGCTACGCGCGCCGATGGTACGCGGTTCGAGCCGTTCGGTGCCAACACGAAGGGCATTCTCATGTTCGACCGCACGGGCTACTTTTCGGCCCAATACTCGGGCGATGCGCGCCGCAAAGTCGCGGCGAATAATCGCCTTGAAGGAACGCCCGAGGAGGACAAGGCCAATGCCAAGGGGACGCAGGCTTATTACGGCACATATTCCGTAGACGCGGCGGGCACCACCCTCACTTTTCATGTGGAGCGAAACTCGTATCCCAACTGGGATAACATGGATTTGAAACGCACCATCACGTTTGCGGGCGACGAACTGACAATAACCATCCCCCGTATCTCAACGGGTGGGTCGGCTGTTAACGTATGGAAGCGCGCCAAATAGGCTCACGCGTCGTCGCTTAATCCAGACGTCCGCTATGGGTCTTGGTCGTGTAAAAACGCCTTGGCGGAAGCATTGACGCCTAGAGACATCGGCGATGTGGCCGTGCGTGGTCATTTTTTGGATTTGGCGGCTTTTCCGACTGTAGACGCGGCTGATGCGGATTGCGGCGATCCTCTGATGGCAGACGGCTTCGTGTCTGTGGCGATTATGCCCTCATGGCCGCCATGAGCGGTTGGATGCCGATGATGTTTATGACGCGCGTGAGATTATAGGCCAGCACGTGCAGCGCCATTTCGGTGGCCACGCGCGGCAGCGTCTTCATCAGGAAGTGGGTTGCGCCCATCCGCGCCTTGATCGTGCCGAAGGGATGCTCGACCGTCTCGCGCCGCAGGCGCATCTTCTCCGGATGCTCGTCGAGCCGGCGTTGCACCGCCTCAAGAACACGCTCATGCTCCCATCGGGTGATCCGGCGTTCCTTGCCGGTGGTGCAGGCATTTTTGATGGCGCAATCCTGGCAAGCGTTAGTCCAGTAGCGATGCAGAATCAGCCCTTTTTCCTCGACCGTGTAGTGGTAGGCAAGCTTCTCGCCGGCAGGACACATGTAAACGTCCTCCTCAGCCAGATAGCGAAAGTCCTGCTTGCCGAAGCGCCCTTCTGCCTTTGAGTTCGAGGTCATCGGCTTGGGCAGCGTAATTGTGATACCCGCTTCCTCGCACGCCAGGATCTCCTCACTGCTGAAGTAGCCGCGGTCGGCAACTGCATCGAGGCTCTCCACTTCCAGCGTCGCCTTCGCCCCCTTGGCCACAGGTGAGAGCTGCGACCGGTCGGTCCCGACGTTGGTCACCTCATGCGTGATAATCAGATGATGTGTGGTGTCGACGGCAACCTGGACGTTGTAGCCCACGACGCCAGAGCCGCGGCCGCTAGTCGCCATCGAGCGGGCATCGGGATCGGTCAGCGAGATCTGCTGGTCCGGCGTGGCAAGCATAGTTACCTTGAGAATCTCAAGCCGCTGCATCTGCTCCTTCAGTTTCTCGATCTTCTCTTTCAGACGGCTGGTCTTGGTTTTGAGCGCCTCGGATGGTTCCTGCCGGTCGGCGCTGTCGAGCTGCTGCAGATAACGCGCGACGCTCTCCTCAATCTGCGCCATGCGCCGCTCCATCTTGGCCCGCGTGAAGTTCTTGTCGCGGTTGTTCACCGCCTTGAACTTACTGCCGTCAATCGCGACGCTGGCTTGCGTGAGCAGGCCCAAAGTGCGGCAGAGCGCAACAAACCGGGCGCAGACCTGCCGGATCGCGCGGCCGTTGTCCTTGCGGAAGTCGGCAATCGTCTTGTGGTCGGGAGCAAGCTGGCCCACCAGCCACATCACCTCAACGTTACGCCCCGCCTCACGCTCCAGCCGGCGGCTCGACTGCACCCGGTTGAGATAGCCGTAGATGTAGAGCTTCAGCAGCACCGACGGATGATAGGAAGGTCGACCGGTTACCTCGGGTTCGACCCCGCAAAATCCAACCTCATCAAGAGCGAGTTCATCGACAAAGACGTCTATGACGCGAACCGGATTGTCCTCTCCGATCCAGTCTTCCAGACATTCAGGAAACAGCGTGCTCTGACCACGATCCGCCCCTTCAACGAAGCGCCTCATCGGATCCTCCCGCAAATCGCGTGAGAATCTTATCCCGAGAATCAATTTCCGCGATGTGTTTTTACACAGCCAGGGTCAATCGCGGCCTAGCAATTCAGGCCCCGGACGCCCCTTTGTCTGTTGTTAGTCCGATAGCGTCCTCGATTTTTCGGCGCAGCGAATGCAGCAAAGTGCCAAAAGCAGACGAAAGAATGCTTCAAAGTTCAACCGGATTCGTATCACGGGACACGTGGATACTTGAATTTTTTGGCCAATTACCTTGCAAATTTGTAGTTGAGTCCGACGCGCACGATGTCGTCGGTGAATTCCGTATGCGTCGTCATAGTGCCTACGGCCGGAGTAACGCCGCCTCTCACGACAATCGGAGGGAATGTGGTCACCGAGTTCGAGCGAACCTAGGTCCAAGTGTAGATATTCCAATTTCCACGTCCAATTTGCGAAGATCTTACCCTGTCCCTTCCGAAAATCCCATCCGGCCTGGATTCGCGTAATAGAGCAGAATCGTCGCATTGTTGAGAGCGATGTTCCCAATCCTCCACGCGCTCGCAATATTCGTCTCCGACTTGTTCAAGCCCCGCAGCCGGCTTGAAGTTGAAAATCTGTTTCTCCGCCGTGGCTCTAAATAAAGATGCGCCCTTACAAAGGGCTGTCCAACGGTTTGGCAGTCTCGTCGCTATTCCTGTTCTGGCCGGGTTGCACCACCAATACGTCCGGATATGATTTTCAGAAGGGACAGAGCTGCAACGGACAAGGTGACCGGTTGGGGCTGGTTCTATCTCAGCACAGTCTTGGATGACTTCTCGCGCTATATCATCGCCTGGAAGCTGTGCACGACGATGAAGGCACAGGACGTGACCGACACGCTGGATCTTGCTCTCGCCGCCTCAGGCTGTGACCAGGCACGGATCGTCCATAGGAGCGCATTGCGGACTCAAGTCGGACATCGCGCCACATTCAAAAATACCACAAACTAAGCCTTGATTACGCCAACGCAGGCCGCATCGCTGGTATCTCAATCTGGCCAGAATTCTGCCGCTGAAAGTCCAATAATGGCGCCGATGGGCGTAACGAGCATCGTGAGCTTTGGACTCCACCAGCCTAGGTGGCATCCCCACCGGCCGCGATAGATCGCGGTTGATTTAAGTCAACTGAGCAACGTTCACGGCGTGGGATGAGTTCGGGAATTTCCAGAAGTTCGGGCCGTGTTAGAAGCCAGCCATATTTTTGCGGGCAGCCCAAGCAGCCGTCGCGTTCGTTTGGCAATAATGGCAGTGCCACCTGCTTTGGGAAAAGGACAAGTTAAATGACGCGCAAGTATGTTTGGGTTGGAGTGCCGATTATCTTAGCGCTCGCCCTCGCCGCACTCTGGCAGTACACACGCGGGTCCGCTACCGCAGCAAATCCGTCTTCCGCGCCTGCTATTCCAGTTATCGCGACAAATGCAAGAAAGCAGGACGTGTCCGACTATTTAGCTGGCCTCGGAACGGTGCAGGCCTTCAACCGCGTCACGATTCACGTTCGGGTGGACGGCGAGTTGCAAGAGATCGCCTTCACAGAGGGCCAGTTCGTTCGTGCTGGCGATGTTCTCGCCAGGATTGATCCGCGCCAGTTGCAGGCAACCCTCGACCAGGCCAAGGCCAAGAAGGCGCAGGACCAGGCGAACCAGATTGCATTGGAAAAAGATCTAGAACGTTTCAAATCACTAGCGCTCAGGAGCTTTGAGACCCAGCAAAACGTCGATCTACAACAAGCCAAGGTCGATCAGGGTAAGGCCCAGATCGCCGCCGACATTGCGGCGATCGAATATGCCGAGACGCAACTCGGCTATACGACGATCATGTCGCCACTCGATGGCCGCATTGGCATGCGGTTGATAGATAAAGGTAACATTGTTCATGCAAACGATCCTGGCGGGCTTGTCTTTATCACCCAAGTCCAGCCGATCGCCGTCATCTTCTCTGTGCCTCAGGACTATCTCCAAGCTATTAGGGTGGCGATGAGGCAGGGCTCGCTCAAAGTTACTGCCTACAGTTCAGACAATCTCACCAAGCTGGGCGAAGGTGCGCTTCTGCTGATCGACAATCAGATCGACGCCTCGACCGGTTCGCTCCGCCTCAAGGCCTCGTTTCCTAACAAAGACGATGCTCTATGGCCGGGTCAATTCGTCAATGCGCGTCTGGAATTAGCGATGCGAAACGACGCCATTGTGGTTCCGGCACAGGTCATTCAGCGCGGGCCGAATGTACTCTATGCATACGTGATCAAGTCGGATCAGACCGTCGAGCGGCGCGTCGTCAAAGTCGGCCCGGTGCGGAATGGCCTGGCCATCATCGAGGAGGGCCTTTCGCCGGGCGACCGCGTCGTCGTTGACGGCCAGTTCAAATTGCGGCCAGGAGCCAGCGTGGCTGTTACCATGATGCCGGCCCCCGAAAGGACCCCTCCGGCGGAAAAGACTGCCAAACGGTTGCCTTAGGCCGGGCGATGAACATCTCCGAACCTTTCATTCGCCGGCCCATCGCGACCTATTTGCTGATGTTCGCCATCCTGCTGTTGGGCGGCATCGCCTATCCTTTCCTACCTGTGGGCGCCTTGCCGCAGGTTGACTTTCCGACCATCCAGGTCACATCGACGTTCTTAGGCGCCAGCCCTGAGACGATGTCGTCAGCGATAGCGACCCCACTGGAACGGCAATTCGCGCAGATTCCCGGTGTCACCCAGATGACGTCATCGAGTGGTCTCGGGATCACCAGTATTGTCATCCAGTTTGATCTCAACCGTAATATCGATGGCGCTGCACAAGACGTCCAGACCGCAATCAACGCGGCGTCAGGTGTTCTGCCGAAAAATCTTCCAACCCCGCCGACGTTCCGGAAGGTCAATCCGGCTGACGCGCCGATCATGAACCTGTTTGTCCAATCCGACGCCTATCCGTTGACGGTTGTCGATGACTACACCGACAACTTATTGGCCCAGCAGCTCTCCCAAATTCCGGGCATCGCGCAGGTCAACATCACGGGCGAACAGAAACCGGCGGTGCGGGTGCAGGTCGACCCTGCCAAGATCGCCTCCCTCGGGATGAGTCTCGAAGATATCCGTGCGTTGCTGACCAGCGCAACCGCTAATGGGCCCAAGGGTATTTTCGACGGTACAGCGCAGGCCTTCACCATCTACGACAACGACCAACTATTGCGCGCTGAGCCCTACAACGACCTGCTGCTCGCGTATCGGAACGGCTCCCCGATTAAGGTTCGCGACATTGGCGTCGCAGTCGATGCCGCCGAAAATGCCAAGATTGCTGCCTGGCATTATGGCCAACAGGGCGTGTTGCTCGTCATATTCAAACAGCCTGGCGCCAATGTAATCGATACGGTTGACCGCGTGCGCAAGGAGTTACCGCGGCTGGAGGCGGCGCTGCCTTCGGGCATGAAGGTCGATGTCCTGATCGACCGCACCGGTCCGATCCGCGCCTCCATCAAGGATGTCGGACTTACCCTAATCATCACCATCGTTCTGGTGATTGGGATCATCTTTCTTTTCCTGCGTGACTTCTGGGCGACCCTGATCCCGAGCGTCGCTCTTCCGTTGTCGCTTATCGGCACGTTCGGGGTGATGTATCTTTTCGGCTACAGCATCGACAACTTATCCCTGATGGGGCTGACGATTGCGGTTGGCTTCGTGGTCGATGACGCAATTGTGGTGCTGGAGAATATCTACCGCCATATCGAGGACGGGATGGACCGCTTCGAGGCCGCGCTCAAGGGCTCCGAGGAAATTGGGTTCACAATCGTCTCCATCAGCATATCGCTTGTCGCTGTCTTTATTCCGCTCCTGTTTATGTCGGGTATCATCGGACGGCTGTTGCGCGAGTTTGCAGTCGTGGTCACAGTCACGATTGCTGTATCGGCAATAGTTTCACTGACGCTCACGCCGATGATGTGCTCGCGCTATCTTAGCGATCAGAAGCATGCCCAGCACGGCTGGCTTTACATGAGGTGTGAGGCTTTCTTCGATTGGCTGCTGGCATCCTACGATCGCGGGCTGAAATGGACATTGCGGCATCAGCCCCTGATGCTGATGGTTCTATTCGTGACACTCGGAGCAACCGTTTATTACTATGTCAATATGCCCAAGGGTTTCTTCCCACAGGCCGACACCGGTTATGTTCAGGGCATTTCTGAAGCCCGCCAGGATATCTCTTTCGCCGCCATGTTAAGTCGCCAAAAAGCGCTGTCTGATGTCATCGCCAAGGATCCAGACGTCGCCGACGTAGCGTTCAGTGTCGGTGTCACCGGAGGCTCCCAGGCCATCAACAACGGCCGGTTTTGGGTCAACCTTAAGCCGCGCAACGAACGCAAAGCATCAGCGGATGAGATAATCAACCGGCTACGGCCGCAGCTCGCAAGGGTGCCGGGCGTGACTTTGTTCTTGCAGGCCCAACAAGATGTCAGTACTGGCGGCCGCGCGGCGCGCTCGCAGTTTCAATACACATTGCAGGACGCTGATTTAGCAGAGCTTGCTGCTTGGGAACCCTTAATGCTCGACAAATTGCGAACGTTGCCGGAGCTGCGCGACGTTGCGACCGATCAGCAGTCCAATGCCACAACTGCCGTCCTGACCATCGACCGCGATACAGCAGGCCGGTTCGGTATCCAGCCGCAACTCATCGACGACACGCTTTACGATGCATTTGGCCAGCGCTGGGTGACGCAATACTTCACTCAGACCAACCAGTATCACGTCGTGATGGAAATCAACCCGAAGTACCAGGCTGATCCTTCGGCGCTCGAACATATTTTCATCAACTCGCCCGCCACTGGCCAGCCGATCCCCCTTTCACTGCTGGTCAAGGTCGACACCAGTAAGACGGGGTACCAAACAATAAGCCACCAGGGTCAGTTTCCGGCAGCAACGATTTCCTTCAATCTTGCCACCGGGACGGCACTGAGCCAGGCCTTCGAGGCGATTGAGAAGGCCGAGGTTCAATTGAACAAGCCGGCTGGCGTGATCGCCACTTTCCAAGGCACTGCGCAGGCTTTTCAGGATTCACTTTCGACGCTGCCGCTTTTGATCCTCGCGGCGATTGTCGCGGTCTATATCGTCCTCGGCATTCTTTACGAAAGCTACATTCACCCAATCACGATCCTGTCCACACTACCATCTGCCGGCCTGGGCGCGCTGCTCATCCTCAAGGCGGGCGGATTCGACCTAAGCCTCGTTGCCATTATCGGCATTATTCTGTTGATCGGGATCGTGAAGAAGAACGCCATCATGATGATCGATTTTGCCTTAGCGGCAGAACGTGAGCGGGGCTTGAGTCCAGCCGATTCAATCTATCAGGCGTGCCTGCTCCGCTTCCGCCCCATCATGATGACCACGATGGCGGCGCTGCTGGGCGGTCTGCCCTTGATGCTTGGCACAGGAACCGGCGCAGAAATCCGGCGCCCGCTCGGTTTTGCCATTGTGGGTGGATTGGTGGTCAGCCAATTCCTCACGCTGTACACAACGCCAGTCGTCTATCTTTATCTCGACCGTCTGCATCGCTGGTTCAGCGGCGCGCGAATAAAGAAGCTGTCGCGGGCGCAGGCGCTGCTGATGAAGAGCCCGTGAACGGGCCATCAGGACAAATGGCTGGTATCGCGTCGCTTTTACGATTTGCGTACGACATATCCGTTATCATTTCGGACATGATGTCTCGCTATTGATCGCATTGCACTGGCCGTGATGCAAAGTTGCAAACTGGAGCCTTAAATCACAGCTAGCGCGACACGATCAGCAGCAAACCAACATTTCCCCTATTACCCGCTAAGATGAATACGCTCGTCCATTCAAAAACTGACTCACGAGCAGTGTCCGCCAGGCGTCGGAGGTCTGCAAATTATTTTGGCTAAGCAAAGCCGAAACCACGCCGGCATCGCATTCTGGCGCCAGCTCTTTAGGATCGTTACAAAGTGCAGTTTAGTAGTTTTCTAAATTGCAAAGCGAAATCGAGATTAGAGCAATTCCAATATTGGTCATCATCTATTGACTGCAAAGATTATCTCTATCAGTAGTGACGAGCCGTAATCATGCGGCGTAGCCTTTAATGCGGAGCCTTGAACTCCGATAATTGGAGGATGTCACAGTGGTTTTTCGTTGCCTCGCGCGTTCTTGCGTAAGCTGTCGTCTTGCAGCGCTGTTTGTCTCCGTCGAAGTTTATTTGTTCGACAGCCTCACTGAAGCCGCTCTGTCTTGCATTGCTCGACGCAATAACTTCACAAGTTACGTCTCTGTCGGAGCCGCGTTGCTCTGCCTCGGCATTAGCAATTCAGCACGCGCTCAGGACACCGCCTTTCACGAAACTGAATCGAAATACATGTTTGGATTCGTTGACGGAGCCGACATTGGCAACGAAGGAGAAAAGGCAATCGAATTTGAAACAACCGGAGCATTTCAGAAGCGCGGCGGCACATATTCCGCAGTCGAGCAGGAGCTCGAATTTGAACAGGTGCCGACCCAGTTTTTTGCCTATGAGCTGAGCGCCCATGCGATGGCGCACTCGATTAGCGGCGTCGAGGGTCTCAATGATATCAACAACGTGGCTTTCAGCGGCGCGTCGGCGAAGCTGAGGTATCTCGTCATCGGGCGCGGGCCGGGTTCGCCCATCGGTTTGACGATTTCTGCCGAGCCGGAATGGTCGCGTATCGACGGAACCGATGGCACGCAGACGCAGGATTACAGTAGTGACTTTCGTATCGTTGCGGATACCGAACTTATTTCCAATCGGCTGTACGCAGCCTTCAACGTCAGTTATGTGCCGGAGACTGAAAAGGGCGAGGGGGACCCCAACTGGCAGAACAGCTCAGGCCTCGGCTTGTCAACCGCGCTTGCCTACCGAATTACCCCAACTGTAGCAGCAGGCGCCGCGCTGGAATACGACCGTGCTTATGATGGTCTGGCATTTCAAACCTTTGATGGCCACGCACTTTATCTTGGACCGACCTTACAAATTAATTTCAGTCCAAAGATACTGCTTGCTGCGGCGTTTATGGCGCAGGTTGCGGGCCACGCAGCAAATGATCCGCGTGCATTGGATCTGACAGATTTTTCACAATATCGCGGCAATCTTAAGTTCGAGATTGAATTCTAGCGCGTTCGAGGAGGAGGGACAGGGCATGAAACAATCAACCATCAATATAATATCTAGCCTCGCAATCGCGGCTCTAATGGTCGCCTTTTTTGCTTCAACAATGCCGGCGGGCGCCGAGGATTCCGTGACTGTGAATATTTCACTCAAGGATCATCGCTTTCAGCCGGCCGAACTACATGCGCCGGCCAATAAACCGATCATGATCATAGTAAAAAATCTCGATCCCGCACCGGCGGAGTTCGAGAGCAACATGTTACGAGTGGAGAAAGTCGTTACCGGCGGCGGTACAATCACGTTACGGATCCGTCCACTTGAACCCGGTCGCTACCGCTTCTTTGACGACTTCCATCAAGAGACGCAAGGCTATCTGGTCGTCCAGTAATAGAGGCCAAAATGATCGCTGCATTAATCATCGTCTTTCGTGAGGTCATCGAAGCCGGCCTCATCGTTGGAATTGTGCTTGCAGTCACGACCGGCATCGCACGCCGCGGACGGTGGGTTGCCGCAGGTATTGCAGCAGGTGTCGCGGGAGCTACGCTTGTGGCGGTTTTTGCCGATGCACTCTCCGGCGCAATGGCTGGCGTTGGCCAGGAAGTATTCAATGCAAGCATTCTAGGCTTGGCTGTCGTAATGCTATCCTGGCACAACATCTGGATGGCGCGGCATGGCCGTGAACTGGCAGCACACACGAAAGAGATTGGTGAGGCCGTTGCAGCAGGCTCACGCTCGCTTGCGGCGCTTGCGATCGTTGTTGGGGTTGCTGTGCTGCGCGAAGGTTCAGAAATAGTACTTTTTTTGTACAGCCTTACGCTTTCTGGCGGCGCATCCATGTGGGAGCTGCTTGCCGGAGGGGTAGTCGGGCTGTTGCTCGGTTGTGCCGTCAGCGCCCTTACGTTTTTCGGGCTCGTCAAAATTCCTGCTCGATACCTGTTTGGTATCACAACGACCCTGATTACCTTCCTTGCGGCGGGACTTGCCGCGCAGAGTATCGTATTCCTTCAACAGGGTGGCCTCGTCACCGCCCTGGACCGGACCGCTTGGGACACATCCGGAATCCTCCGCGACAGCAGTCTCATTGGTCGCGTGCTACACACACTCGTTGGTTACACGGATCAGCCTTCAGGAATGCAAGTCATCGTTTACGTGATCACGTTGCTCGTCATCTTTTCTCTCACAAGACTGCTCGCGCCGACTAAGCCTGGACGGCCGAACGCGGCGGTTGCGTAAAGTCTTGGACTTTACAGACCAAAATGCATGGGTATGCGCTGACAAAATGGGATAGTCTGAGCATATTACATTCTTCCGATACAGGAGTGTGCCGATGAAAGGCGATCCGAAAGTTATCGAGTATCTAAACAAGGCGCTGCGGCATGAGCTCACCGCAGTGAACCAATACTGGTTGCATTACCGGCTGTTGGACAACTGGGGCTACAAGACGCTTGCCAAGCAATGGCGCAAGGAGTCAATCGAGGAGATGCAGCATGCGGACACACTCATCGAACGCGTCATCTTCCTCGATGGCTTTCCCAACATGCAGACTCTCGAATCCCTCCATATCGGTCAAACCGTGAAAGAAGTGCTAGAGCGAGATTTACAGGCCGAGGTTGACGCGCGCTCGCTTTACGAAGAGGCCGCCACTCATTGTCACTCAGTCAAGGATTATGTCACACGCGACCTGTTCGAACAGCTGATGGCGGACGAGGAACACCACATCGATTTCCTCGAAACCCAACTCGATCTCGTTGCCAAGCTTGGCCTTGAACTTTACGCCCAGCACCATATCGGCGAGATGGGCGAGGATGGCGAAGATTGATTGTCTCGGGCCGCGGCCGCCAATAGCCCATACCTGCTTGACACGCGTATTGACTAGCCGGTGCCGACCAAGCTCGGTTTATGAGTACAGGCCCTTAGCATAACGAAACCGAGCCCGGGCGCTTCGCCGCCGTTGCTCCGGTCTAAACTATTGCGCGATTGTCTCGGGTATGACGCGCGTTACTGAGCCGCCGCCATGCGTGCAACGCAATGCCGTAATGTGCGCGCGATCACAGGCTATCGGCTTGTTTGTCGCAATTGCGCCACCGTTTCCGCCAACATGCGGCCATTCACGGAGGGGTCATGGTCGGCGCGAGAATTATAAGCATCGCATATTTTTGCCTGCCGATCCTTTTGTTTGCGACCGCGGGTATGGCAGCGGACCGCATTCGAGTTGGTGTGTCTGAATTTACGTATAGTGATTTGGTGCAGCAAATTGGCGATGCCTCCGTCACGATTACGCTTATCGACCGTAAGAACGCCACTGCGCAGCGCAGCGCTGTAGCAGCGGCGCAGTATGATCTCATTCTCTGCGGTGGAAAGCCCGCTGACGCGTGGCTGTGTGATGCTGCACGGCATGCTTCGCGTCAGCCCGTCGTTATTGAGGCTTCGCTTTATGCTTCGAATCAGCGAATTACAGTCGGGCTTCCATGCTACGACTTAAGAACGATGTCCAATCTCGCGCAGGACGTTGCAAAAGAATTGAGCCGCCGCGCTCCAGCTGAATCGATGCGGATCGCGTCCAACCTCGCAGGGTACTTGGAGGAGTTGCAGCACATTGATCGCAAGATCGACGAAATTTCCAAAGCTTACACCGGCTCCAAAGTCTTCGTGACCGATAATCTCTCCCGCAGCCTTATTGAGCGGTTGCACTTTAAAATTCAGGACGAGGCCTATATCAAGGGCATGCAAACCGGTGGTATGCCGTCCGCCAAGTCGATCGCGCTCTTGAAAGACGCCATCCAAATGAGAAAGGCCAGCATCCTTCTCTACGATCTGGATGCTACTACAGCCGAGACGAAGAATTTAGTCGCACAAGCAAACGAAGCCGGGATTCCGGTAGTCGGATTACGCGAGAAACTGCCAAGCGCGCTTCACTATTATCAGTGGATGCTGCGCCAATTGAACGCTATCCATGGCGCCCTCAATGAGGCGTCGCCCTGATGAACTGTGCTCGCAGTAATGATGGTGAGAGGCGATGAGCGGGGGCAAGCTGAAGCACTGGGCTGCGATTGCTATGCTCAGCGCCGCGGTATTCGGCGCGACCGCTCAACGCGGAGAAGCGCATCCTCACATTCTCATCCAAGCGCAAAGCGAAATTTTGTTCAACGCACAAGGGCAGGTCGTCGGCGTAACCAATATTTGGGATTTTGACGATGCCTTCTCGGCCTACGCCATTCAAGGTTACGACAGCAAAAGGGATGGCAAACCGACCAAAGAGGAATTGCAGCCGTTTGCCGAGATCAATCTACGATCTTTGGCCGAATACGGCTATTTCACTCACATGACGATAGGCGGCGTGACGGTCGCCTTCGCGCATCCAAAGAATTATTTTGATATATTCGCCGATGAAAGACTAACTCTACACTTCACTCTCCCGCTGACGAAGCCAGTCGACCTGCGCGGCAAGACGTTGAAATTGGACGTCTACGATCCCGAGTATTTCGCTGCAATCACGTTCGCGCGGGATAGACCGGTCAATTTGGTTGGAGCAAAGTCTGGATGTGAGAGCTTCGTCCATCGACCAGAGCCCTTGGAACCCGCGATCGCCAGTCAACTCGCGGCGATTCCCGCAGATCAACGCACACTGCCACCAGAGTTATTCGCGGTAACCGACAAGCTCGCCAACACAACGACAGTGACCTGCAAATGACCTTCCATCGAATTCGTGTTGTCGCCTCCTCTTATGCCTTGCACCTATGTCTCGTGGCATCGTTGATTTTGACGCATCCATCGCTTACCTGGGCATCGTCGATTGGTCCGTTTGGTGCCGGTTTGCCGGACGGCGGAGGAGTGCCAGGCGCGTCTTATTTTCCGCGGCTTGTCGGCTATTTAATTTGGCTGCAGGTCTACTTCGACCAAACCATGACAGCGGCCGTCCGCGCTATGCACCACGACGGCAGCGCCGTCTGGACCTTGCTGGCACTCTCTTTCGCCTATGGAGTCATTCATGCGGCGGGGCCAGGCCACGGAAAGGCTGTGGTATCTTCCTATCTCCTCGCCACGCGCCAGACATTACGAAACGGAATTACACTCGCATTCGTCGCGTCGCTCGCTCAGGCGGCCGGCGCTATTGCCCTCATCCTTATCGCGTCATTGGCGCTGCACATGACCAGTGTTTCGATTACAT